>CAWDRP010000028.1:0-157822 GCA_963804755.1 uncultured Acidobacteriota bacterium | reverse complement strand
GGCGCCCATTTAAAAACGTATAAATTTGAACAGAGGCCGGTTTTCCGGGGTGGGGTTGGATGTCAGCCCGTGGTGGTGGCGGTCTTGCCGGTTGCGGAGTGGAGGGGGACTTTGCTGCGCAGGTAGGCAAGATAGGACTCTGGGACCGCCTGGGCGAGCAGTTCTTCGATCACGGGCAGGAAGTAATGCAGGGAGCGAATAGGTCCGAGGGGCATGGCGTCGGGGCGACGAGCCGCGCGGCGGGATGAGGCTAACAAGAAGGCTGTTTCTACGGTCGTCAGGGGAATCTGGCGCTGCCAAAGTTGGCGGACCAGACGCAGGTCGAAGCGGCTCAGACGGCGCGGGGTATCGGGCAGGCGGAGATAGAGATCGATCAGGGTTTGGCGATAGGTTTCAAGATCGCTGGGCACGGGGGTTCCTTTCGGAGTTTTTCTTGTGCGCGGCGGCTTCCAGTTCGCTTTCCCGGACGCGGTAGGAAGTGCCTTCGATCAGGGTGACGTCGGCATGATGAGTGAGGCGATCCAGCAGCGCGGCGATGCAGGTGGCGTTGGGGAAAACGGTGTTCCAGTCTTTGAAAGCCTTGTTGGTAGTCAGCAGAATAGAATTGCGTTCGTAGCGGTGGTTAATCACTTCGAAGAGCAGGTCGGCGGCGTGGGCGTCGTAAGCCAGATATCCACATTCGTCAATGACCAGGAGAGTGGGGCGGGCGTAGAAGCGGAACTTACGGCGACGTAAGCCGGGGGAATCGCCATCGAGATCGGCGAGCAGATCGGCGGCGGTGCGAAACAGTACCGAGTGGCCGGCGAGCACGGCGGCATGGGCGATGTTTTTGGCAATTAAGGTTTTGCCCAGCCCGTTCGTGCCGCAGAGGAGGAGATTGCGGCCGGAGGCGAGGAACTCCAGGGTGAGGGCGCGTTCGATTAAGGGGCGGTCAATCTTCTTGGGCCAGTGCCAATCGAAATCGGCCAGAGGTTTGAAGCGGCCGAGGCGGGCTTGGGCGAGACGGCGTTCGAGGCTGCGGCGAGCCCGGTCTGCGGTTTCGGAGCGGGCGATTTCTTCCAATAACTGGCGGGGGCTCCAGGGCTGAGTCGAGGCGCGGGCCAGGAGATCATCCAGACCTTGGGCGGTGACCAGCAGGCCGATATGGCTCAGTTGCGCGGCCAGATCATGATTCGGGCTCGGGTTCTTCGTCGGGGTCCTGGGTGAGTTCATCGTAAGCCTCCAAAGAGGGATTTGAGACGGTCAAGTTTTCCAGATCGGGGCGGCGGGAGAGATTGACGGGCAAGGGAGCGCGTTGCCGGCGTTGGCGATGGCGGCGCGCCAGGATAAAGGCCACGGAGGAAAGGCGTGGGGTGTGACGGTCGAGGGCTTCCCGGAGGGTGGCGCTCAGTTCCACCGGCCCATAGTCATCGAGCAGGCGGAGAAGTTGCACGGTCAGCCGAGCGGTGGATTCACCGCGCTCGAAGGCGGCTTGAAGAAAGGCGGGGCTTTCCGGGACCAGGATGGCCAGGCGACCTCCCGCGGTGGAACCCAAAGCCTTGCGTTTTTGTTCCAGCAAGGCCTGATGGTGTGCGGGTTCGTCGACGAGTTCATGCCGGTCAAAGGAGCGGGGGTGGGAAGCGATTTCGGTTATGCCGTCGAGGAGGCGCACGCGGGTGGGGGAAGCCACCAAGGTCAGCGTGCGGCCCAAGGCCTGGGGCGGCACGGAATAGTCGTTGAGGTCGAAGCGGACCCAGAGGGTTTTATCGGCGCGCACGGTGGTGGTCAAGTCGCAGGAGAAAGGATGCGCAGGAAGTGGCAGCAGGCGCGGCTTCTCTTCCTCGAAAACCTGGGCGACGGTGCAGGAGTCATCACCGGGCCAGGGGCGCTGATGAGCGACCTGGTTGCGCCAGTCGAGAGCCTGACGGTTGAAATCGGTCAGGGTGGTGAAGGGACGGGCGGCGAAAAAGTTGTGACGGACATATTGAATGGCGCGCTCCACGCGGCCTTTTTCATTGCCCCGGGCGGGGCGACAGGGGCGAGTGGCGAAATGGTAGTGGGCCGAGAGTTCGAGAAAACGGGGGTGGAAGTGAATGGCCTCGCCGCGGCGTTCCAAGACCACGCTGCGGAGATTGTCGGTCAAAACGGTTCGCGCCGCCCCACCCCAATCGGTGAAGGCATGGACGTGGCCGAGGAGAAAATTCTCCAGGGTTTGGTCGAGGAAGAACTCCAGCCACAAAGCGCGGCTGTAGGAGAGGGTGAGGACGAAGCCGGACAAACGACGGCGGGCGCGACCGATGGTCACTTCTCCGAAGTGGGCCCAATCGGCCTGCGCTTGCTCGCCGGGGAAGGTGTGAAGACGGAGAAAAGCTTCACCCTGGGACGGGCGCAGGTCGGCCACGACGCGGCGGAGCTGGGTGATGCTGCCGGGGTAGCCGCGCGAGCGGATCATCTGCAGGAGGCGGGTAGCGCGCAGGCGAGGATATTGCTGCAAGGTCTGGCGCAGGAAGTCGAGATAAGGATCGGTGAGGCGGTCGCGCAGCCGGGGATGGCTACGGAAGCGATCAGTTTCGAGCGCGGCGCGTACGGTATCGGGATGCAGGTGCAGTTCCGCCGCAATCGTGCCGATCTTCCAATGCTCGGCGTGAAACAGGTGACGGATTTGAGCGACTTGTTCATCGGCAATCATACTTCACCTCGGGAAAAGGATTGATCCAATGCCCCCGGCGTCCGCAAATCTGACAGATGACCCAGCTCGCCGCGTATTCGGCGTCCGACCCCGGGGAAAAAACTGCCGCCGGAGGGGCTTCGACCGGCTCCGGAGCCGGAGGCGCGGTCAGATTCACATAGGGGGAAGCACGAAGGGAAGATTGATCTGTCACGCGACCTTTTAAGCGCTGGCGATACTCGCGTTGGCGCTGGCGATGATCGAGGCGCCCATCCAGGCCGAGACTTTGGTGATAGCGGCGGTTAGCCTCGCGGCGCTGGAGACGGCGGGATTTTTCCCGGCAATGGGGATGGCAATAACGCTGGCCGCGGTCACAGCGCGGGCAGAGATAAAACACCGCGCCACAGGGAGGAAAGTGACACACGCGCTGGCGAAAAACAGCGGAACAAGCAACCGGCACCGGTTTCGAGAGAGGGCACTGGACAACCGGCGACGATCATGGCAGGATGACTCTCGCTGACGAACTTGGAGGTCCTTTGACCGGGGCCACCAATGAAAAACCCCGGTTGGGCAAACAACCGGGGTTCTCCTCCTTACATCTCCAGGAACTCATCCTACCAAATCCCGCTGTCCGCGAACGCGCCTGCGGCGATGATACTCAAACCCAAAACCGCCTGCGGCGATGAGGATGGCTCGTAATCGGCGGCCTGTGTTCAGATTTCTACGAAGAAGACCGCTCGCGTTCCTCCCGACGCTCGATTCAGGAACTGAACAACCCATGTACGCCGCCATCCTGGCCGCTATGCGGTTCGCCGCTTTGGCGGTTTCGGTCCGAACTGATTCCGACTTCCGTAGCTCTTGCGGATCGACCAACAGCGAGGCACGCACCTCAGATGCCAGTCGCTCCAGCTCGGGATCACCGGTGACGTTTAGCTTGGGCAGGACATCGACGAGTTTGACCAAGTTCGTCACAATCGTGTCCCGAAAGGGGTGTTGCACGCCTTCTTCCGTCACCCTGTACGCCTGAAGGCGTTCGGCTAGTATTACTATGTTAAGTGGTATCGTCAAAAACTTTCTCGAACTTCGTCCTGCAGAAGGGACATCGTCCGCTCCATCTCACCAGCCAGGGCTGGATCACGCGGAGAATCTGTTCCCACGTCGCACCAAAAGTTTTTTTTACGGCGCAAGTAGACGGTCAGGATAAACAGATAAGCCACCGCCGAAAGCACCAGATGATGATGAAAACCTCGCCACGAGCGGCCTTCGAAATGATCCAAACCCAAGTCATCTTTGGAGCGTTGGAAGTATTGTTCAATATGCCAGCGGGAGCGGCTCAGCTTGAGGCAACGAGCTTTGGTGGGAGGCCGGTGGAGATGCGCCAAGTAATAGTGATAAGGTTCCGCATCGCCCGCCGGCCAGTCCACCACCAGCCAGAGTTTTTCCAGTTCTCCGCCCTGGCGCAGGTTGGGTTGGATAAAAACCGGCTGCCAAGCCAAACGCGTACGTCGGGTTTGTCCGCCCGCCGTGACCCAAGAGCACGGCTTCCAGGCCGTCGCGGGGAGACGCCGGGTCAACTCCGCCAGCGGGGTGGGAGGAGGTTCCCCCGCCGGAACGCGACGACGGGTCCGCTTGACCTCCGTGCGCACTTCGTGGTCCCATCCTTGCAGGGCGGCCCCCTCGACCTGCAGAAAAAACTCCAGGCCCAAAGCGCGCACCCCGGCGCGAAACGCCGCGTTGTTCCCGTAAACACTATCTCCCAAAACCGGCGCCGGAGGCACGCCGTCGTGCTGCGCTTGGCGGAGCATCGCCAGCCCCAGGGCGGGCTTGGTGGCAAACTCCACGTCCGCCGGGACTCCCGCCGCTTGGCAGCGTTCCTGGTCCTCGGTCCAAGCCGCGGGCAGATACAACCGCCCCGCCACCGGCGCGGCGATGCAACCGTCACTCACCACCACCTCCACGCTCACTTGGCAGTTGGTCGACTGGCCCACCGCCCCACAATATTGGCGCGCCACCCCTACCGAGTGGGATCCCTGCTTGACCCAACCGGTTTCATCCACCACCCAAGCCTCCAGGGGCTCCAAGTGCGGAATGATCTCTTGCCGGATCGCCCGCCACATCTCCTCTTCGCTCCAGGGGCTGTCGGGCACGAACTGCTGCAGACCTTGCGCGTCCACGCCCAGCCGCTCCGCCATGGGAATGATCGCTTTGCGCTGACCGGGCATCAACAGCCCCTCCACGTAGCGCGTCGCCGCGAGGCGCCGTTCGCTGCGACCCAATCCGGCAATCAGGGGATTCAGAAACTCAAGGAACTGCGTCACGCTTTCCTTCCACAAACGGGCATTCCAAGAAAGGAGTTTCATGCGCCCATGCTAGGTCAACCAGAGCAAAAATGCAAGAACTACTTAACATAGTAATACCAGTGTCAAAGCCCAAAATTTGACGCTCGCAGCCCGAAGGTCGGCAAAAGGTAAAGATTTGGAATCCTTATCTCCGACGGGCTCCTAGCGGCCCGGCCCCGAAGAAATCTGGGCGGAAGGGTTGGCGTACGAACTGAACCATCCGTCCCGCGACTGTCTCCATGGATAAATCGCCTGCGAGATGTTTTCAGGATGCCAAGTCGGCCATGAAGGCCTATACTCTTCGGGGGCGAAGCGAGGCCTATCTCGGCTCGGTCTTGATGCGGCTGGGGAGGGAAAACGAAGGAGAGGCTGCACTGGAGATTTCACGTCGATTGGACCCGGGGCTCAAGCCGGCCCATGGCGGAGTTCCCCGGGTTTCAACGGTGACATTCAAGCAGCGTCGAAGCCAACGACGCCTCACTAGATTTCGCGCTCACCGCATGTTCGAGCCTTCGCTGACCAGCAGAAAACGGCAACCAAGGAAGCACACCAGTGCTGGCATGCCAGGTACGGAAGCAACCGTGAATAACAAGGAGGACTATATGGACCGAAGACAGTTTGTAAAGGCATCAACCGCGGGTATGGGCACGTTAGCAGCCGGCCTGGGGATCAAAGACGTCGCAAAGCCAAGCCTGGCCGCAGAGCCGGGAACAGCCCCTGCTGCTTCCGACGATAAGATTGGGCGTCCGGTGCGGATTGTCAGCATCTGTTTTACCCAGGGGCACTCGCTGGACGAAATCGCCGGGTTGGTGGACCAGGAAGGAGCACGGGGGACCGATCTTATCGTCCTGCCGGAAACTTGCCGAGGCCAGGACGAAAAGAGCCAGGAAACCCTGGAGGGTCCGACGATCACTACTATCGCGCGTCTGGCCCAGAAACATCAGACATACATTGTTTGCCCCATCGATCGCAAAGAGGGCATGCGGCGATACAACTCGGCCGTATTGCTGGACCGCAATGGCCAAGTGGCGAGCATTTACGACAAACTCTATCCGGTGTGGCAAGTGGAATGCATGAAGCAATCCCCGCAGCAGCCGGTGCTCCCAGGTGAAAGAGTCACGGTCCACCAAGCGGATTTTGGACGCATCGGTTTTGCGATTTGCTTTGACGTGAATTGGGTTTCCTTGTGGGAGCGCCTGGCGAACCAGGGGGCGGAGCTGGTGATCTGGCCGAGTGCGTACTCCGCGGGCCGCTCGTTACAGGCACAGGCAACCAACTATAACTACTACATTGTCAGTGCGACGGGGGTTCCGGATTGTCTCGTTTTCGATATCGATGGAGAGCGACTGGTGCACGAGGAGAACAATCAGGGCCATGGCGTCAACATCACCCGAATCACGCTGGACTTGGACCGCTGCGTCTTTCATCAGGACCTAAATTTTCCTGAGAAGCACGACAAGCTGTTAAAGGAACATGGCGACGACGTTGCCCAGGAGAAGTGGCTACCGATGGAAGGATGGTTCGTGCTGAAAGCGAAACGTCCGGGGGTTAGTGCTCGGGAACTGGCGCGACAGTATAATATGGAAGAGTTGGCGCACTACATCAATCGCAGCCGCTGTGAGATCGACAAGTGCCGCGGTTGGGAGTTTCATGGCTAGACCTCTAGAATGAAAGGGTTATGGGACACGCACCGTGCACCACCCGTCCTGGCGAACCAGGGATGGGGGGGGTGGCTCGTTTCAAAAGCAGTAACGACACCTCTGCGCCCGAGCCGGATGGAGGGTTGCAACTCAGGGCCGGTTTGGGCGGCACGCTCGACGGTCCTATGGTTTTCCCATAATCCCTGGCAGCCAGTGGACGGCGTTCTCATGGAAGATCTTGCGCAGAACGGGTCCAGGCAGCGCCAGACCCTGGTAGCTGTGCCCGTTGTACTCGATACTCTGGTCCGTGGCGAAAAATTTCCAATCGCGCGCGTACCTGCTGTTCCACTCCGCGAGCGCTTTTTCGGTATCGTCCTGCGGCAGGACCGACAGGTCGGTCGCGTAGAGGATGCGGTCCTGGTATTTGATCAGGAAGGCCCGCACCTTGTCACGCGGTTGGAGCATGAAGTACGGCACGCGCGCGGCGGTGTCGACGGCGAAATTGGGATATCGGTCAAAGCGCTGGGCAATCTCATTCACGTCTGCTTCCATGCTGCCCAGGTGCGCGCCGACCACGCGCAGTTTGGGGTTTTCTGCCACGAGATGGTCCCGAGCCGCGAGAATGGCGGCCTTGGAAGGCCACTCGGGATGCGCGTAGGCGTACTCCTGCGGGTGATGCTGGTAGAAATCGTAATCGGGACTGGCGGGGTTGGGCGGCTGCCAGCAAGAATCAGGCTCTGCGATGTGCGCGACCACCGTCCGATGGTGGGCGGCAATGTCCCGATAGATGGGCTCAAAGGCAGGGTCATCGGGCATTACATATTTCCCCGCTTTTGACTTCATCTCCATGCCCATGACCTTGTAAATTTTCACCGCGATGGCTCCCTCCGCGAAGTCGGCATCGAGCTGGCGGATCGTGCGCGGGGCGAATCCCGGCTCTTCGAAATCGTAAGGGTTGAAAGTCGTGCACAGAACGGCACGGCCTCCCGTGCTATGGACCACCTTGAGCACGTCACCGCGCTGCGGTTCCAGTCCCTTGAAGTAAGGTTCGCGATCGTCAATCAGGCAAATGTCCAGAACACGTAGGTTCAGGCGCCGCATGAGGGCGCCGAACCCCGGATCGTCCTTGTAAAGGTGCAGGTGCGCATCTATCGGCGCGAGGGCGGAAAAGCCCGCGAAACCGGCGTCAGGCGTCCCGCCGGGTCTTGCTTCGGACTGAGAACTTGGGCTCAGAGAATTGGCGAGCACCACAAGAACTGCCAGCGCTGCCACGACCAATGAGCTTACCGTCAGCTTCGAGCTTGGGAATTTCACCGCATTCCTCCTGTCGTGATGTTTGCAGGCTTGCACTCCGTCCGCCTTTTTACCACAAATTCTCATCAAAAACCTCATAAGTTGGACGTGTTGCAAGAAGTCCGGGATTGTCTGTTACGCTTGAGAGATTATGGCTGAACCCCGGCGACCGGCGAGCTTCAAATGAGGTCATTTCGCACCCGAGGTTATTCTCTGTGCTGTCTGCTGGTATCTTCGATACTCCAGCAACAACAGATTGTGCCGACGATCGATTACGATTTCGGGCCGACCTGGGAATTCAACCTGGGGTGAGCGTGGGGTTACGCGGAGTACCGATCATCTTCTCGTGAAGATGATCATTGGGCGGCGTTTCAGTTTTGCCACCCCGTATTTTCGGCCCCAGCGCAGGGACTAAGGGCTCGACCTCTGACGCGGGGTTTCGATGCGCGCCTAAATCTTCAGGAACAGCTTCCTGCGATACATCCAGAGAAGCACCAGACAGTAGCAGGTCAGCAGAGCCGCTCCCTCCAGGAGAGGTTCGAGGCCCGTACCGAGGAACTGGAAGAAGTGCGGGCCAAGGTGGATGCGGAACGACCTGACGAGAAAATTCTCCATGAAATGGGCAATGCAGTAGGCGGCGATGGAATTCATGCCGATGACCACCAACAGAAAGGCCCACGCCTTCTGCCGCTTGACTTCGATGACCCAACAGAACCCCGCCAACAGTAGGAAACACGCTCCGCCGCTGAACAGAGTCCAACTCGGCGTCCAGATGCGTTTCACTATCGGGCACATGTGGGTGAAGTGGAAGAAGAGGCCGGCGGCGATACCCGCCACGCCCGCAATCAGCAACTGCTTCATGGGGATCTTCGGGGCGGCGGCGCGCAGCCAGCGGCCTGCGACGAGTCCCAGAATCATGGTGCCGAGCGTGGGAATGAAGCTGAGCGTCAGGTATCCTTCGGCGTTATAGACAAAGGGAGTTTCGCGGGGGAAGAGGTTTAGGAACCACCGATCGAAAGCAGTGCCCAGGTTGAAATTCTTGTTCCAGTGCGCGGCGAAGCCCGTGTAGTTGTGTTGAGCGTGCCACGCGGTGGTTACCCCGAGGGATGGCCAATCGAAGTTGGGGCCGGCGACGGGGTAGAGTGCCCAGGCCAGCCAGTATCCCGTTAGAATGGCACCCAATGCCGCCCACGCCCAGCGTGGCGGACGAAAGCCGAGCAGGAAAAGGAAGGGGTATCCGAAGCCGATCTGCGTGAGCGTGTCTTCCATTGTAAAGTAGGTCTGTGTACGGTCCATGGAGCGCAGGAAGACGCCCAGCGCCGCCAGCAAGAACGCTCGCCACAGCGCATGCGCGAACAATTTCCAGAAGGTTCCACCTCTCGCCACGCGACTGGCAATGGAGTAGGGCAGCGCTACGCCTACCAGGAAGGAAAACGAGGGCTGGATAAGGTCGTGGAGCGAGCTCCCCGCCCATTCCACATGGGACTGGTTATAGGACAGAATCCGCCAAAACAAGCTCCCCGGGAACGCCCCGGCGACCAGTGTAAACTGCAGCACTTCCGCCATCATGAGAAGCATCACGAATCCGCGATAGGCGTCTACCGCGATGTTTCTTGCGACGGGAGGCTGGCTGCGAGGGGATGCCTGCAACAGCGGTGCAGCATCGGCAACGTTACTCACCTTTCGCCTCTCGAATGCGAACATTAACACAGACGAACCGCGCTGGCAAAGCTTTCCCTGGAATTAGGTTTCCCTTGAAAGCGGCACCAAGTTCGCGATTCCCCGCGGGGGCGATTCTGACCGTCGAAGCAACCGCCAGGATCGAAATCGGCGACTCCTTCCTGGGTGGGGGTGGGCCTCGGGGCGTTCGGTTGGCACTAGCATTTGGGTGATGCCATAGCCTGCTCGCCTGCCCGTGCCATGCCGGCCAGAACGGGTGCGGCTGGACGGATCAAAACGTTTCTTCGGTTCATGGGTGCCTCCGTCCTCCGCATAGAATCGCGGGGTCGAATGACTGCGTGGTGGGTGCCTGTCTTACTAACAGCCCATCTGCTGGTCGAGGCATTGGGCGCTGCATGTTGTGCCCGGCTGCGTGCCGGCGTGGATCACCTTTTGTCTTTCATCCCCCAGAAGATGACCAGAAACGCAAGCCACGGAAGACAGCCGATCAAGGTGAGGGTGAGAAAGGACTCTTTCATGTCGGCGAGTCTCCCGATGTAGGGGCTGAGGTAGCCGTACACCAGGTTGCCGAGCCCACCGAGCAGGCCGGAGGTCGCACCCACGTGGGCAGGGTCAAGGTCCTGGGCCAACGTCAGGTAAATGACCATGAAGCCCGCCATCCCCATCCCCGTTAGGGCCAGGCAGCCGACGGCTACATAGCGATACGGTGTGAGACCCGCTGCTACCGCCGAACCCAGGAACAAGCAACTAACGCAGAGCGCCCATTTCTTTGCCGCCGATATCGCGACGCCCCACCCGACCAGCCTGCGTACCAGGAGCCCGACCAGAACGTAGCCCAGCCACGTGCCGACATAAACCGCAATCGAAAGCACGTTGCCGCGGGCGAAGCTGAACCCCCGGGTGGTTTTCAGATACAGGGGAACCCAGTCAGCCAGGTAGTAGTTCACACTATTAATGATGATGGCGGAGACGGCCAACACCCAAAAACCCGGCAAGGACACGATGTGGCCTGCCACGCGCAGCGCGTCACTCAGGTCGAATCCGGTTCCCGCAAGCCTTTCGCCTGACCCTCGGGTGTACAACAGCCACGCGGCAACCCAGCCTAAACCCAGCAATCCTGTTACGACAAATGCCGCTCGCCAACTGTAATAGACGGTCAGAACGGTAATGATGATGGGGGCCAGCAGCGCCCCGACGGGTGCACCACTGTTGAAAATGCCGTTGGCCAATGGGCGTTCCTCCGGCGGCACAAGCGCCGCTGTGGCTTTCAGGGCGCAGGGGAAATTGAAGGCCTCGCCGGCCCCCAGCATGGCGTTAAATCCCATCAGCAGTCCGGCCGTGCTGGCAAATCCCATCATCATGCCTGACAGCGACCAGAACGCTCCCGCTGCGGGATAGACGAACCGCGGTCCGTAAGCGTCAATCAGGAACCCACCGATTAGATTGGCGATTCCATATCCATACCGGAAAGCGGCGATGATTCCTCCCAGGTCTTCTTTGCTCAGGTGGAAGTCGGCAATGATCTTGTCCGCCGTGAGCGCCATCACCTGGCGGTCAAGATAGTTCAGTAGTGTGCCCACAAAAAGCAGCACACATATCCCCCACGTGAATCCCGAGAGCGACTTGGAGGGTTGGTGAGATGAGTCATTCATCGCGTCACGACCCGAACTGCAGATGAACAATCTCGGCAACGTGCACGGCGGGAAGCGTCAGCACCGCATAGCCTCTCCTCTGTCCGTCGCGATGTTACTACGACCTGGTGAAAGCAATCTTCCCGGCAACGATGGTTTGAGTCACGTTCAGTTTGCTATCCAGAATCACGATATCAGCGTCCTTGCCGGCTTCAAGACTGCCCTTGCGATGGGCCACACTTAGAATCGTCGCCGGGGTCAGCGTGACCATCCGTAGGGCGTCCTTGAAAGTGATGGCCGCATTGTCGATCACCCGGGCCAAACACTGATCCAGGGTCGCCACGGTACCGGCATAGGCGGAACGATCCGCAACAAAGGCGATTTTCTCTTCCACGATGACGTCAATTCCCCAGACGCGATACGCCCCCGGCGGCCGGCCCGTCAGTGGGCTTCCATCCGTAATCACGGCAAGGTGTTCGGGTCCCTTTTGTTTCAAGATGAGCTTGGTCAGGCTGGGTGAAATATGGAAACCGTCACCGATGATCTCCGTGGTCAAACGGTCGTCGAGCAAAGTGTACTCAACGAGGCCTGCCACGCGCCGGAGGTTCAAGCGTCGCAGCGTGCCCATGTTGCCGAACATGTGGGTCACATGTGACACACCCGCCTCAACGGCGCGCTCCATCTCCATGTCCATCGCGATGCTATGTCCGGCGGAAATCAGGATGCCGCGCTCCTTGAGCTGGCGGATAAGGTCCAGCGCGCCCGGCAGCTCCGGCGCCAGCGTGAAGGAACGAATGAGGTCGCCGAATTTCCAGAACATAGGGTAGTCCTCAGCGTCCGGGGCCCGGAGCAGATCCGCGCGATGAGCGCCGCGTTCTTGTGCGCTGAGATACGGGCCTTCTATGTGCACGCCCAAAATCTCCGCACCTGGCGTAGCGGCTTGCCGGGCCTCCTGGGCGGCCTGCAAGGCGGCGTCAATAGATTGCAGCGCCGCGGTAACGGTGGTGGGGGCGAAGGAGGTGACTCCATAACGCGGCAAAACCGCAGACATGGCCTGCAAACTGGCGGCCTGCCCGTCCATCATGTCGTGCCCATGCAGCCCGTGCATATGCATATCGATAAGGCCCGGCGCCACGGATCCGCCGCGCGCGTCGAGGCGCTGGGCGTCGGTGGGAATCGCCCTTTCGCCGCGTCGCGCCACCGCCTGAACATGGCCGTCGTCAACAAAGACGACTCCGCCTGGAATCACCTGGGCGGGAGTGTAGACTGTCCCATTCTCGATGATCAGCATAAGTCCTCTTCCCTCCTGCTTAATCGTGAAACAGCAATTCTCCCTGGAGAGAAAGGTCTCGCCAGGTTTCTTCAGAGATGCTTTGCTTCACCCGCGCGATAAGAGCACGTCGAATACGAGTTGTTATTATGTTTTGGTAAGGATGGGCACGACTTCCGCGCTCTGCCTTAACACCCCGATCTTGAGATCCGGGTTCCTGGTCAATCGCGCGCGTATGTAATCAGCAAAGGCGTTAGGATAAACGTGGCAGAATCCCATTGACACAGCCAACTCGGGCGCCAAGCCCTCCGACACAATAGTGATCCGCATTCTTGCCTTGATATCGTTAATCACGATCGCTTCGGCGCCGGTCAGAGGGTCGGGTGCTTGGCGGGCGTCGAGCATTTTCCAGATCTGGTCATTCGTCATCTTGCCAACATAATCCGCCAGTTCAGGATGCGCCGGGCTGATTCCTTCCAGGCAGCCTGACACGAGCACGATCTCTCCTCCAACTTTCGTGGAAAGTTCGGCTGAAGTGAGTCCTTTGTCGCCTTGGAAGAAATCGAAATCGATAGGACTCGTACTACTGATGGTCATGTCGGCCAAATCCGGGATGGGAACGCCATAGACCTTGCCCGAAATCACTATACCCGCCCGATGGGCTTTAACAAAATGTCCCGCCACCGCGTCAACCAACTTGCCGTCGCGATCGAGAATTACGTTCAAGATGAAATTCAAACCGATCCGCTCGGCAAAATCCTCCATCTCGCGGCGCATCTCGGTGTCAACGACACCCAGGCCCGGGTATCGCGAGCCGAGAAAGTGCATCTGCGCCACCGTCTCTTCTCCGCCGACACCCGGGAGCACGGATTTCGCGCCCGCACTCCAGCCCGTGGGGTGATGCGGAACGATGTTGCCAACGGAAATCCGGAAGTCTGCCTCCACCACGTGCCGGTTCACCAAGATGCGCGTGCCGCGTTTGGTTACTCCGAATTCGACTAGACTATTGGGGTCCTTGTAGCGGTGCGGCAATATCTTGACGCGAGACATGACCGGCGCGCCGTACTTTTCATCCAGTTCCGCATCCGTCATCGCGCGATGAGTGCCGGATGAGATGATGACTTGAATATCGCTGTCAGGAATGCCGGTCTGATTCAGGGAATCTAATAAGACTGGAATGATTCGCTTGGTGGGCGTGAGGCGCGTGTTGTCATCGGAAATGATGATGATCCTTTGCCCTGATTTTACGATATCACGCAGGGGCGGCGAGCCAATCGGATGCGAAAGCGCAGCGCGCAACTTGTCGTCAAAATTCGGCGCCGGCGGCACATTGCGCGGGGATTCATCAAAAATGAGATTCCGAGCAGGTATCTCTGCCTCTAAATTGCGATTTACATACGGTATCCTGAGTCGGGGCATACTTCTAATTCTCCTTCACCCACTCCGCGCACGCTCAACTATTATTCCCCCAACATAAAAGCTTGCCACCCTCTGAGCACGATATACTCTTTGCACCAGGAAAATCAACCTCGGCATGGTCGGAGAGATTTCGAATTGGATTCCTGAGGACGGCAAAGTGAAGTGGCCCCTGGGGCGGGTGGATGCCGATGGGTCTTATTCTAAGTCGCTTTCAAGATGAGACTAACTATGATACAATCGCGGCATGTCAAGGCCACGACGAATCGATTGGAAACTCGTCTCGAAAGCGCGAGCCATGGTTGCCGAAAGCCGCGATATTCGGCAGTTGAAAGCCGCCCAAGCCGTGTTGCTGCCGGCCCTCACTGGCACCACCCTGGAACAGACGGCCTCCTTGCTGGGCGTGGGACGGGCGTCGGTGCATCGCCTGCAGCAACAATTTCGCCACAGCCTGCAGACGCCCTCACGGCCCCGCAAGAAATGGGGCGGACGGAGACGGGCGTTGCTGAGCTGGGAAGAGGAAGAGGCGTTCCTGACTCCGTGGGTCGAACAAGCTCGGCAGGCGGGCGTTCTGGTGGTTTCTCCGCTGCGGTCGGCGCTGGCGGAAAAGTTGGGCCGCAAGATCGCTCCGTCGGTCGTGTACCGTCTCTTGGCGCGGCACGGGTGGCGAAAAGTCGCGCCCGATACGCGGCACCCGAAAAGCGATCCGGCGGTCCAGGCGGAGTGGAAAAAAAACTCCCCGAAACGCTGGCAGCCTTGCTGACCCCCGCGGTCGTGCAAGGCCGCCCCGTGCGCCTGATGTTTCAAGACGAGGCACGCTTCGGGCGCATGGTGCGCCCCAAACGCTGCTGGGCTCCGGCCCCGCTGCGCCCCGTGATGGGCAACGGTTACGAGCGCGAGTTTGTTTACGTCTATGGCGCGGTCAGCCCCCTGGCCGGCGAGTTGGATTGGCGAGTGGGCCGCGAAATGAACACGGCCCGCATGGGCGAGTTTCTGGCCCAAGTGAGCCAGGCCCACGCGGGCGACTTCATCGTCATGGCGCTGGACGGAGCTAGTTCCCACAAGGCCAAAGACCTGCCGATCCCCCAGAACATCCGGCTGTTGGCCTTGCCGCCTTACGCACCCGAACTGAATCCACAGGAACATGTTTGGGATGAATTGCGCGAAAAGGAGTTTCCCAACCGGGTGTTTAACCATCTGGATGCGGTCATCCGACAGTTGCAGCAAGGCTTGCCCCGGCTCGCTGCGGATCGGGAAGGCTTGCACCGTCTCACCGCTTGGCCTTGGATAGTTAGTCTCAACTTGAACGCGCATTAGAATTAGTACTACTGTGTTATACAAATGGCGTCCCGCAGTAGGGATAACCCTTAAGCCGGCGCAGCAGAATTTGCGCGATCATCATGCGCAACGTGGCGATTGACCACGGATGGTGCCGCGCGCTGCGGACGGGCAGCACCCCGCGGCCGGAAATGCGGCGGGATTGGGGGCAAGGATAATCCCAGTTGACCGGCTCGGGCAGAGGGGGAAAAACGGCTCCTCTCGGCCACCAGGAACCCATACGCCGCGATGCATAAGGTCGCATGATGATGAACCCCGCGCCAACCTCGTCCCTCGAAATGCCCCAGCCCCAATTCCTGCTTCAATTCTTCGTAGTCGCGTTCGATGAACCAACGCAGCTTGGCCGAGCGGACCAAGTCCCGGAGTTTCGTTTCCACCGGCAGGGTGGACAGCCAATACTTGGTAGGTTCGGCTTCGCCCTTCGGCCACTCGATGAGCAGCCACTCTTCCGGACGAGGTTCGGTGCGCTTCTCATCCCGATGCGCCGGACGGACCTGGACAGCGGCGAACCGCGAACGGAGCCGACCCTTGGTGCCGGGCCGCCAGCTGATGTTCTTCCACGCCCTCTCCGGCAACCCTTGCGCCAGCGCCAGGACCGAAACCGGCCGATGGTTCGCATCCCGCCGCAGCCGTTTGGGCGGCTGGCCTCGACCCCTCCAGGCCTTTTTCGGCAACGGTCCTACTCCCACCTTCTAGACCGTGGTCGAAGAGCTCACGCCGAGAACGTAGAGCAAGCGCAGTGCGGTGACGCCTTCGCGAAACTGGGTATCGTTTCCATACCCCGCATCGCCCAGCACCGGCGCCGTCGGGATTCCCTCTTCCACCGCCCCGCGAATCTGTTGCAAGGCGATGGCCGGTTTGGTCTCGAAGCTAATCTCCTCCGGTACCCCCGCCTGCTCACGCCGCTCCTGGTCCTGCGCCCAGCTTTCCGGCAAATACAGCCGCCAGGCCACCGGCAGACTGGCCGTCTGCGTCGTCACCGACAAACTCACCGCCACCCGGCAGTTCTCCTGCTTACCCACCTGCCCGCAATACTGCCGCGCCACGCCCACCGAGTGCGTGCCTTTCTTCACGAACCCCGTATCGTCCACCACCCATGCCGCTACCGGCTCCTTCTCCAGCATCGCGGTCAGGCGTATTTCCGAACCTGCCGCAGCACGTCTTCGTCGCTCCAGGGCGCATCCGCCACCACGTGGTGCAGCGATTGGTGGGTCCGTCGCACGTTGTCGGGAGCCAGACGAGCCGCCATCGGTTCCACACTCTTGCGCTCCCCGGGAAGCAGCAAGCCGGTGCAGTAAGCCTTGAGCGGCTCCTCCCGGTCAGCATGCCCTGCGGCTTGCGCCAGGCCGTCAAGATAGGCCGCAAGGCGTTTCTGTTGTGCGCCTGGCGCCATAAAATTGGCGCTCATGGAATCAGTGTATCATGTTTTATAACACAGTAGTATTAGCAGGCTGATGAAAAATGCGTCTTAACGAGCAAATTTCGCATCAATCCAAACATTGGAGTCGCGAAGGCGACGCGGACAGGGTTGGCGGAGGCCGTTTGTTTGGCCTTCTGCAGCCTTGCTGCGGGCTGGATTTCGATCTTGGGCCGGCGTGCGTGGACGTTTCATGTTGTCGCTCCCAGCAGATTTCTCATGCGCACCAAATTGTAGGCGGCCGCCGCCCAAGTGAACATCCAGCCGACGCGTGGCAATCCTCGAAAGTGCGTCTTGCGCATCAACGCCACGGTTTTGAACCACCCAAAGATTTCTTCCACCCGCTTGCGTTTCGTCTGACTCACCGCGTAGCCCGCATGGCGGGTGGTGCGTTGATCAATCGCACTGCCGCCCCGCCGTCCCGTGTTTTGCGCGATATGGGGTGTAACCTTCAACTCGCGCACCGAGGCCACATGCTCACCGGTGTCATAATTCTTGTCGCCTCCCAGAGTGAGTCGCCCACGCTTCTGTTTTCGCTTCTGGCCCACCATCGCCACCGACGCCTCGCGCTCCGCCGTTCCCGTCGCCTCGGTCAGACGCGTCTCCACCACCAGGCCGTGGCGGTTCTCCATGAGCACGTGGCCGAGAAAGGCCCATTTCGCCTCCTGCCCTTTCGCCTTCTTGTACAAACGGGCGTCGGAGTCCGTGGTGGAAGCGTGCGTGTCGTTGGTGCGCTTCTGGCCGCGAAAGTCCACGCTGGGATTCCCGGCGTCCGCGTCGCTCGGCGGGGGCGGGGTGCCCGTGCGCGGCTTGAAACTCTTCTGTCCCGCCCAGGCTTCGATCAGGGTCCCATCCACGGTGAAGTGCTCGTCCGACAACAGCCCCTGCGCGCGTGCCAACCGCCCGATCTCGACGAAGAAAGCACGCGCCACGTCGGCTTCCAGCAACCGCTCCCGGTTCTTCGAGAACACCGTAAAGTCCCAGATGAGGTCGTCCATATTAAGCCCCACAAACTAGCGGAACAGCAGGTTGTAATCCAACTGCTCCATCAACAAACGCTCGCTGCGCACCGAATAGAGGCACTGCAACAGCAAGGCGCGCAGGAGCTTCTCGGGAGGAATCGAGGGTCTTCCGCCCTCGGCGTACATGGCCTCGAAGCGCGGCGAAAGGCGCTTCAAGACGATATCCACCATCTGGCGAATCGGTCACAAGGGGTGGTCCGCCGGAACTCGTTGCTCCGGCGAGAGATAACTGAACATCGTACCTTGCTGCGTATCGTTTCCGCGCATGAGGTATCCTCCATGGGAATCATTGAAATGGATCATACCTCATCGCGTATATCTAAACAAGAGAAAGGGAAGACTTTTTCATCACCCTGCTAGAGCTTAAGTTTGTGCGCAGTCGTGAACACGCAAAGAAAATAGGCGACGAGCTGATCGTCGACATTAGCCATTATCAGGCGCATCCAGATTGCGCCTGCCTATGGTGCGTAATCTTCGATCAAGACCACCTGCTACTTAACGCAGAGGGTTTGAAAACAGACCTGCAAGGGAAGAGGACTAGCAAGGACGGCACCGTTGATGTGAAGGTTCTGGTTCTCTAGAGTCTTTTCCCCTGCTAACCACAAGGAAAGCTGCCTGCTTCTTTGGTTCCCGGCCCAGGCCTTCGACGGGCACCGAGAACCTAGCCACGAACTTATAAAGCAGATCCTGTGAACCGTTTCAGAACGTATCCACTCAAATGATGAAGGTTGGAGGTCTCGATGTCATTTCCCACTCGGTTTGAGAAGCTCAAATTCATTGTCGACGAACTCCAGCTCGCAGTGTACCTTGCACGATACGCGCCGGACGACTTCGTTGCTCGTTCGCTTTCAAGGCACGTGGCAATACGCGCCAACGACTTCATTGATCGCGCGCGCCGCTTAAGAAAACCGCTCAACGAAGCGGGCTTCGACACGCGAGAGTTTAACAAGACTAAGGAAGTCTATGCGCAATACTTTGACGAATACTTCCACGTCGTGAGGGACAAGCTGGGAGCGCATGTACAGGACTTCGATTTCGGGCAGCGGATCGAGCTTTGGAACGATATAGAGATTGTTAAGATTGAGTACTTCGTGAGCTTTCAGCAAGGCTGCATGACTTGATCTAACCGAAATTGCTAATGTCTGTCTTTTGCCCAGGAGGACAGACGATGGCCAACGAGATTCCTGATATTCCCCTTGCAATGCGGAAGGTTTATCGACGCCTAAAGCGGTGGCGGGGTTCGCATGCCCGCCGCGTGCCGATTCCGGAGCCGTTGTGGGCGGCGGCGGGAGAACTGGCGCGGGAGCATGGGATAAACCCCACGGCGAAAGCTCTGCATCTGGAATACGGCAAGCTGAAGGAGCGGGCGGAAGCGCTGGGGTCAACGAAGAAGCGGGTGAGAAAGGTGCCATCAGCGATCCCGCGCCACGCACGACCGCTCGCCCCACCGACATTCATGGAGTTGATTTCGCCGCGGCCGGGCAGTGTGGCCAGTGCGGTGGTGGAGTTGGAAGGACCGCGGGGCCGGATGAAGATCGAGTTCAAGGGTGTTGGCCCATCAGAGTTGGTGGCGCTGAGCCGGGCGTTGTGGAATGGCGGGGCATGATCCAGATTAATGATAAGGAGCCGATAATGCGAAGGAGAATTCTGCGGAGCAACAAAGACAGCCCTTATCGCTCGACTTGCTTACCATAATGGGCAGTGTGCACTCTGGGAACATTTCACCTGGAGGTGCACATGTCAGATATTTACTTCAACCACGAGACGTGGATTTCGAAACTTAAGGATCACCTGGAACAGGAACGATACGCTTCGAAGACGGTCAGCCGATGCATGGCTGTGGCTCGCCATTTCCTGGCATCTCTTGAAAAGCAGCACGTTAAGGTTGACACTGCGCGGCCAGCGAATGTCGAACAGTATCTGCAGGAGGCACGCCGGAGATATCGTCGGCGCCACGGTCATTCACCTGACTACAAAGGCTGGCGGTGCGTACAAACCAGTAGCATCCGCAGGCTTTTACGCTTGGCCCAAGGCCGGTGGCCACCGATACCGGTGGCGGCTACGCCGGCTCAGAGATGGCAACAGGATATTTGCGGAGAGTACGCACAGTGGATGATCGGCTTGCGCGGGCTCTCCCAGGTAACAGTTTCTGATCGCGGTGCCGAGGCGAGGCGTTTTCTTGATTGGCTGGGACAACGTGCGGTCCGAGGGAAGCTTGCCGACCTCACTCCAGTCGATGTGGACGCTTACCTGAAGGATCGGGCAGGCTCCCTGCGCAGGCGCACGCTGAAGGGGCTGGCTACCAACATCCGAAGCTTTCTGCGGTGGCTGCACATGACAGGGCAAACCACCTACGATCTTTCATCCACGGTGATTACACCTTCGTTTCATGCGTTCGAAAGCATTCCTTCTGCCCTTCGAGCCCAGGAGGTGCGGAAGGTCCTGGCAGCGACTCGAAAGGATTGCACACCTAAAGGGATACGCGATTACGCGATCCTGACGCTGCTTTCCACGTACGGAGTGCGGGCGGGGGAGGTGGTGGCACTTCGTTTGGATGACCTCGATTGGCGCAAGGAGGTCATTCGCATTCGCCACCGCAAGACGGGCTCTACATCCTATCTGCCGTTACTGCCCGAGGTAGGTGAAGCGCTGCTTAAATACCTGCAAAAGTCGCGGCCCAAGACGCCTATTCGGGAGATGTTTATTCGTTGCCACGCGCCGTATCGTCCATTCAAGGACGGCTCGAGTCTATACGGTCTAGTCCAGTGCCGGCTCGGAGCCGCCGGGGTTGTCCCAACAGGCAAACACGGCCCTCATGCCTTTCGTCATGCCCGCGCCGTAAGCATGCTCCGCGCGATGGTACCGGTGAAGGAAATTGGCGATGTGCTGGGGCACCGCGCGGCAGATTCGACATGGGTTTATCTGAAGCTGGCGACGGAGGACCTGCGTGCCGTGGCCTTGGAGATTCCGACGGAGGTGAAGCCATGAAAAGGGCAGCCACGTCGACGGGAGTAACACCCCAGAATTACGTCCGGGAGTGGCTCTTGCGCGCTCCCCAGAAACCCAAGGGTTACCTCTGGATCCTCAAGGGATTCCAACGTTTCGTCGCCGAGCAGGCGGAGGGTAAGTCCGTATCACTGGAAACCGTACGTCGGTGGCTCCACGATCGAATCCGGGTGTGGCCGCTCCGCAGGCTCACAGAACGTGCCTGTGCGGTGGATCGTTTCTTGACCTGGATGGTCAGCAGGGGGGCACTCCCCAACAATCCTTTCGCGGACTTGAGAACGGAATATGGACAGCGCACGACGGCGCCGGTGGTGCGGGCCCTGTTGAATCCGAACTTCGAAGCGGCGCTGGGAGCTCTGCGGCCCGCACGGCGCTTCGCTAGTTTTCTCGGTCCGGTGATGCGCGAGGATGTGGCTCTCCGGCAGGCCATGGGCTACCGCTACACCACACAAGAGAAACGGTTCCTCCGGCTGGACCGATTTCTTCAGGGTCGGCCGGATCTCGCTGGCCGTCCCTTGACGGTGTTGATTCCCGAATGGACGAACTCACGATCCGGCCCGCAACAGGCCTTGGAATGCCACCTGACGGGCAGAGCTCTTTCCAGAGCGCTGTCGCGTATCGATCCGACCGTCGAGAATATTCCCTGGGATAGGCGGATCAAGCAGGAAGCGCTCCTCCGGCACCGTCGGCCGTACATCTTCAGCGAACAAGAGGTTCGGACCTTGCTGGCGACGGCGCTCAACTTTCCCTCTCCGCAATCACCCTTAGGGCCACACACAGCGTACCTGATGCTGGTGATGGCCTACTGCGCCGGTCTCCGCATCGGCGAAATCGTGGGGCTGAATGTGAGCGATTTCGACGCGAACGATCGGAGCATCGAGATCCGCGGCACCAAGTTCTTCAAGTCACGGCGCCTGCCGCTCGCGGACAGCGTTGTTGCCGCATTTCAGTCATACCTCGGCGCTCGCCAACAGGCGGGGGCACCGACAAAACCGGATGCCCCACTGTTCTGGCATCCCCGGCGAGCCGGCCGATACTCGTACTCGAGGGGCAGGGATCTGCTGGTCCGCGTCCTACGGCGCGCGGGACTCAAACCGGCGACAGGACGCAGGGGGCCCCGCATTCACGACTTGAGGCACGCCTTTGTCGCAAACCGTATGCTCGCGTGGTACCGCGAAGGCGTCAATCCCCAATCACGCCTCCCTTACTTGGCTACATATCTTGGGCACAAGGACATCAACTCGACGCTGGTGTATCTCACCATCACCCAGGAACTACTTCAGCAAGCCGGTGAGCGATTTCGCGTGCGTGGAGCCCGCATCCTGCGAGCTTCGACGGAAGGAGGCAAGGCATGAAGCCCACCCCGTTTCCTCAGTTGCTGCATGCCTTCTTCCACGAATGGCTAGCGCAGCAACGCAATGTCTCCCATCACACCGTGCTGTCCTATCGAGACAGCTGGCGGCTGTTTCTCCGGTTCGTAGCGGCGCAAAAGAGCAAGTCCGTTGCCAAGCTGAGTCTGACCGATCTCACCGCCGAGGAAGTTCTGGCGTTCCTGCAACACGTCGAACAGGTTCGAAAGTCCTCGATTGGAACCCGGAACTGCCGCTTAGGCGCGCTGCACAGCTTCTTCCGCTTCGTCGCCGACCGCGAACCGTTGGCCGCTGCGCAGTGCGCAGCGGTTCTGCGTATCCCTACCAAACAGGCACCTCAACCGGAGGTCTGTGATCTGAACGAAGAGGAGATCACCGCAATTCTCGCCCAACCGGATCGGTCGAGGATCGAAGGCCAGCGCGATCACGCCCTATTGGCGACACTTTACAATACTGGTGCCCGCATTCAGGAAGCGTTGAATCTCTCTCCCCAGGTTCTTCGCTTGGAATCACCCTTCCACGTTCGACTGCTTGGCAAAGGGCGAAAAGAGCGGATCTGTCCGCTCTGGCCCGAGACGGTTGAACTCCTGAGAGCTCTCTTGAAAAGACGGCCTCGCGGGGAAGATGAACCCATTTTTGTCAACCGGTACGGCGATCCCCTCAAAGCTGCCGGCGTTCGCTTCAAGTTGAAGCAGTATGTGGCCGCGGCGACCAAAAATGGCTCCTTCATTGGCCAAAAAGCGTATCTCTCCACATACTTTTCGCCACGCCACAGCGGTGAGTCTGGTCACAGAGGGAGTTGACGTGACGGTGATTCGCAGTTGGCTTGGCCATGCAAGCCTCAACACTACTAACATCTACGCGCGAGCTAACCTTGAAACAAAACGCAAGGCCCTGGAGAAGGTAGACAGTTCTACCAGGCCCGGCAAACCACCACGCTGGAAGCGCGAGGTGGAACTGCTGCACTGGCTCGACTCGCTCTGAGCCGAGTCTGTGATTGAGGGCGGTCAATAATAATGGGAAGGTAGCTCGGGTCGGGCACCAGCAAAAGCGGGTGTCCGGCCACCTTCCTTCGCATTATCGGCTCCTTACCATTAATCTGGTAATGGTCAGCTGACCATTACCAGATTACCCCGCAGATGCGCATCCTGGTGGCAGTGGAAGCAGTGGACGGCCGCAAAGGCATCGACTCGCTGGCGCGGTTGTGCCAAGAGCGGCTCGCAGCAGAACCTTTTTCCGGCTGCTTGTTTGTTTTTCGGAGCCGGCGCGGAACCGCGGTTCGCATCTTGGTGTATGACGGCCAGGGATTTTGGCTGGCGCAGAAGCGGTTATCGAAGGGGCGATTTCGCTGGTGGCCGGAGGGCCGGAGTACGCGCGAGGTGGCGAGGAGTCTGGCGGCGCACCAACTGCAAGTCTTGTAGGCGGCGGGCGACCCGACCGCCACCCAGGCGGCGCCGGCGTGGCGGCCGGTGAGCGTAGTGAGTTGAAAAAAAATAGCGGGGGGGCTTGCGTTCTTGTTCCCTCTCTGTTACGCTGTGGGGCATGGAAGGAGAGTTTCGCTACCGGGGCCGAATTGTTACTGCCGCGGAAGTGGAGTTCATCCGGCAGTTGATGGTGCAGCATCCGGGCGCCAACCGGCGGCAGCTCTCGCTGCGGTTGTGTGAGGCGTGGGGATTGAAACAGGCCAATGGCGCACTGCGCGACATGGTCTGCCGAGGACTGCTGCTGGAACTGGAGCGGGCCGGACGCCTGGAGTTGCCACCCGCGCGCCATGTGCACCGCAACCCGTCGGCCCGGCGCGCGACGCAGGGGTCGAAAGGCCTGGCTCCGCTCCTGCTCGATACGACTCCCCTGGAGACCTCGCTGCGGGCGCTGCGGCCGTTGGAGTTTCAGCAAGTGCGGCGCACACCCGAGGAGCCGCTCTTCAACTACCTCGTCGCTCAGTATCATCCGCTCGGCTACGCGCGGCCGGTGGGGGAACATCTCAAATATCTGGTCTCGGCTGCGGGCCGGGTGATGGCCTGCCTGGCCTGGTCGTCGGCCCCGCGGCATCTGGGCGCCCGCGATCGCTTTATCGGCTGGAGTGCGGAGGCGCGGCGCCGTAATATCCGTTTTCTCGCTTATAATCCTCGCTATCTCATTTTACCGTGGGTCCGCGTCCCGCATTTGGCGTCGCACGTTCTCGGTCAGATGGCGCGCAGAATCGCGGCAGACTGGGAACGGATCTACGGGCACCCCCTCTATTTTCTCGAGACCTTCGTCGATCCCGAACGCTACCGCGGCACGTGTTATCGGGCGGCGAACTGGGTGGTGATGGGGCGGACGACGGGCCGGGGCAAGAACTGCCCGAACAAGCGGCCCAATCGGTCGATCAAAGAAGTGCTGGGGTATGCGCTCACGCCGCATTTTCGCCAATGGCTGGCGGAGGTGTAGGATGAAGCCGGGACGCGAGGTGATCGAGGTGAACCTGGAAGAGTGGCAAGCACTGCTGGAGCGGGCGCGAAAGGAGCCCCTGGACGAGGAGAGTTATGAGAAGCTCCAGGCCGCGCTGCGTGCCTTCCGTCATCTGACCGAGTTGATCGGCGAGAAGGATACGACGATCAGCCGGCTGCGCGCCGTGTTGGGGAAACCGAGCACGGAGAAGACGAGTAAAGTTCTGCAGCAGGCGGGGCTGGAGCCCCCGGCGAAAAGTCATCCCTCTCCCGGCGGTAAGGCGAGCCCGAGCGAGAAGGCGAAAGCCGGCCACGGACGGAACGGGGCGGCAGCGTATCCAGGTGCCGAGCGCATCAAAATCCCGCACGCTTCCCTGAAGCCAGGGGATCACTGTCCGGGCTGTTTGAAGGGGAAGGTTTACGTACGCAAGGAGCCCGCCTTGAGAATTCGGGTGGTGGGCCAAGCACCACTGGCGGCCACCGTTTACGAGTTGGAGAGCCTGCGCTGTAATCTGTGCGGGGAGGTTTTTGAGGCCGCCGCGCCGGAGAGCGTGGGGGAGAAGAAGTACGACGAGAGCGCGGCGGCGATGATCGGGCTGCTGAAGTATGGCAGTGGCGTTCCGTTCTACCGGCTGGCGGGGCTGGAGGCGAGTCTGGGGATTCCGCTGCCACCTGCGACGCAATGGGAGATCATGGCGGAAACGGCGGCGGTGATCCAGCCGGCCTTCGACGAGGCGATCCGTCAGGCGGCGCAAGGCGAGGTGCTCTACAACGACGATACGGCGATGAAGATTCTGGCGCTAGCACGGGCCAGCCCGCACTCGGCCGGGGGGAAGAAGAACCATCGAGATCGCGGGAGCGCACGGGGCTGTTCACTTCCGGGATTGTCTCCACTTGGCAGGGGCGGCGGATAGCGCTATTTTTCACCGGACGGAGGCATGCGGGAGAGAATCTTGCCCGGGTGTTGGCACAGCGGGCCGCCGGGCTGGCTCCGCCCATCCAGATGTGCGACGCGTTGTCCCGCAACTTCCCCAAGCTGCCCAAGCCCCTGGAAATCATCGTGGGGAACTGTAACGCGCATGCCCGGCGCCGTTACGTCGACGTCGTGCCCAACTTTCCCGAGCCGTGCCGTTATGTGCTCGAAAGCCTGGGCAAGGTCTACGCCTATGACGCCCAAGCGGAAGAGCGGGGTCTGTCGCTGGCGGAACGGCTGCGCTTTCACCAGGAGCACAGTGGCCCCATCATGGACGAACTGCACGCCTGGCTCCGCGTCCAGTTCGAGGAAAAGAAAGTAGAACCTAACTCCGGGCTGGGATCCGCGATCACTTACAGTCTGAAACATTGGTCACGGTTAACCCTCTTCCTCCATCAAGCCGGCGCTCCGCTGGACAACAATATCTGCGAAAGGGCCTTAAAGAAGGCGATTCGCCATCGAAAGAATTCGCTATTCTATAAGACCGAGAACGGTGCGGAAGTGGGCGATCTGTTCATGAGTCTCATCCACACCTGCGATTTGAACGACGCCAACCCTTTTGACTATCTCATCGAATTGCAGAAACACGCCGCAGAACTGGCGCAGAATCCGGCAGCGTGGATGCCTTGGAATTACCGCCAGACACTCCAGCAAGCCACTACCAACGAAGATTCCGCATAGGCCCCCCAACTGGAGTAGAATGCCTCCCGCCTGGCCGGAAAGGATCGTCTTCGGCCATGCGGATTGGACATCCTGAAATGGCCGAAAAACAGGCTTCCCGCCAGTCGAAATCGCCAACGGTTTTTGGCCACCCCTCGAAACAGACCCAAACGAAGCTTCGGGCGGGCCTCTATGCTGCACTTGCTGGGCGCGCTTTTTGTAAGTAATATGAGCATTATCCAGGGCGTTCCCACATCGGAGGGTGACATGCGGCGAGTCGTACTCGCACTGCTCCTTTCCCTAGGTATGATGAGTCCGGCGACGGCCAAGGACGGCGCCGCCGGGCAGGCAGGGGATCCCCACAATGCCCAGCAATACTATCAGCGCGGGCTGGCGGAGGCCCAGAGCGGCCAAAACGCTGCCGCGATCGCCGATTTCGAGCAATCCATCCTGCTCGATCCAAACCGCTTCGAGGCTTACCAGAAACTCGACGATTTGCTCTCAGCACAGCGTCAGTGGCCGACGATCATCCAATATTGGAGCCAGTACATCCAACTCCATCCGAATGATGGACGCGCCCACTGCGAACGCGGCGGCACTTACTCGCAGCTTCATGACGCTCCTCACACCCTCGCCGACGCTGAGAAGGGGTGCAGCCTGGGCATTGCGACGTGCTGCCAGGCGCTCCGCAATTTTCAGGCACGCCAACCCCCTGCGGCCCCTCCTGCTTCCGGACCGGCCACAGGACCGCCCACTGGGGCTTGGCCCGGCAGTGTTTCTTCGATTGTCCATGGATTTGGGCGTGTGTTGATTGTTTTGGCTTTGGCGGGCTTGATGACCATCCTGATTTGCGTTTGGGTCTTCCGCGACCCGGCCCGCGCCTACCGGGTGATGACGGGGAAAGCTTTGCCTGACTTTACCCCGCACAAGGCTGTGACGCTGGCTCAGACATCGGGATGGACTTTGCCTCCGGAGCTGGCTCAACTTCCACCGCGCACCGTGCAGATCAAGCCTCTGGCTGAGATTCGATTCTTTATGGTGCCCGCCATCTTCATCCTGCTATCTGTCGTCTTCATTGATTATTTTTTCCATTTCGTGCCCCCATTCCATGAGAGCGATTTGAAAAATATGGATGTGAGGCGAGCGGTATATGTCCTTTGCCTTCCAATCGGAGTCATGAGCTTAATCGGAGTCATGAGCTTCGCCGCTTTGCGCAGTTTGCGCAGCAAGATTCGCCTCTTCGGCTTCGCCAAAGACCTGATGGAAATGGGTACTGCAACGCGAGGCGTCATCACATACCTGCATGTCTATCAAGGAAGATACGACCGCGAGCCCTCGACCGTTCAGTATCAGTTTATAGCTCGAGATAATCAGGTCAGGTCCAGCGCGCCCGGCTGCGGACCTGAGGCGGAGTCGAGAGATGAAAAAGCACCGGAGAGGTCAAAGCGTGCGGAGGTGTCATCCCGGGGAGCGGGAAAAACCGCCACCCCCGCCCCGCGACCGCTGAAACCCAGATCGCAGCCGGCCGCAGTCCGGGTTCCGCAGGATCGGGCCACGCTCCCGACCCTTTAGGCCCATCACAAACCCATTCAGTCGCTTAATCGCGATTCTTGGGGCCGGGAATTCAAATTGATGTACGATCAATTTTAAAACTCTGTACAACAGGGTGAATTGAGGGTAGTTGTTTTTGCAAGGAGTAGGCGCGCGAGATTGAGTAGCGGCAGAGGGTGAGCTGATGGCGCGATATGGTCGGTTGTTGACGGCCACTCCGCGGGAAAACATTCGGATCTTGCTGCCCAAGCGACCGCCGCGACCGTGGGGCGGCCGACCTCCGATCGCTGACCGTAAAATGCTGGAATGTGTTTTATGGATTTTGTGCAGCGGAGCTCGCGGGCAAGATTTGCTGGGGGAATTTCACTCGCCTCCGACATGTGGGCGAAGACTGCGGGATTGGGAAGAGCAAGGCGGGGGGTGAAGATTTGGCGCACCTTTCTAAACGAACTCCAGGAACGCCCGTAGATAGACTAGAGCGAGGCTTTTCTGGACGGGAGCTTTGCCACCGCCCAAGAAGGGGCTTCTCGGTCGGCAAAACCAAGCGGGGCAAGGCCCACTCACGCTCTCTTTCCTTCCGCTGGGTATGCCTCATTGTCCTTTTGACTCTGCTAGCATCGGCCGAACCATTGCGGGCCCGTCAAACTCAATATCCCCCGCCAGAGTGGAATGTGGTGCTGATTTCGGTTGATACTCTCCGTGCCGACCGCTTAGGTTGTTATGGCTATCGAAACGCACAAACTCCTCGCGTGGACGAGCTCGCCAGGGAAGGTATCCTTTTCGAGCAAGCCTTCACGCCCGTCCCATTGACACTCCCGGCGCATGCGTCTTTGTTGACTGGTACCTACCCGGCCATTGCTGGCGTCCACGATAACGGAGAAATTCTCTCGCCATCAGTCCCAACCTTGGCAGAGCATCTTCGTTCACAAGGTTTTCAAACCGCGGCATTCGTTGGAGCGTTCGTTCTGGATCGGCGTTTCGGTCTTGCAAAGGGATTCGACCTGTACCAAGGCGACTTTCACCCAAGTCTTGTCAAAAGTGCCGATCCCGACACGATTGAGATCCGCGGGGATCAGGTGGAAACCGCCGCTGAGGACTGGATAGCCGCGCACAGGTCAGAACGCTTCTTTGTTTTCGTCCACTTTTACGACTTGCACGGCCCTTATCTTTTACCCCCATCGTGGCGCTCTCGCTTTCACGGCCGTATTTATGATGGTGAGCTGTCCTATGTTGATGACCTGATTGGTCACCTGTGGAGCACCCTGCAACGAAGTGGACTTGCTGACCGAACCTTGTTGGTGATCACGGCCGACCACGGCGAGGGCTTGGGTGATCACGGTGAGCGCAGCCATGGCTTTTTTCTATACAGCGCCACCACCCACATTCCTTTAATTTTCCGGTGTCCAGACCGCCGCTTTGCCGGTCGCCGTGTAGGAATTATAGTTCGCCTGATCGACATCGCTCCTACCATTTGCTCCTTGCTCGGTCTCCCCTCTCTTGCTTCGTTTGAAGGGCGAAGCCTGAGCGCCGCGATTTCCGGTGGTGCGCTGCCCGCGGCGCCTGCCTACTCCGAGAGTTTCGTCCCGTATCGCTATTTCCACTGTGCACCTCTCTATGCGATGCGCAACCAACAGTACACTTACATCAACGCTCCACGCCCAGAGCTCTACGATCGACTTGCAGATCCCACCGAGACTCACAACCTTGCTCCAAGTGCCGGTGCTGTTACCAGCAGCTTGCGGGAGGAACTCACTGCCTTGATCTCGTCGTTCAACCGTGTGCCTGCAGTCGCCCCCGTTCGCCCGGAAGTGATGGAGGAATTGAAAAGCCTGGGTTATTTGAGCGGCTCGGTCGCGGCAAAAGGCATACCCCAGTCGGACCGAACCCTTCCAGACCCAAAGGATCGAATTGAGCTCTTCCGCCGTTTCCAGGATACCCGTGAACTGGAAAGTGAAGAAAAATATCAGCAGGCAGCAGTTGAGCTTGACCGTATCCTCGGTGTTGATCCGATGCTGGTTAGCGTGCAAATCGAGGCTGGAGTCGCTAGACAATACCTCCACCAGGATACGGTGGCAGTGCGACACTTTGAAGCTGCTCTCCGAGTGGATCCACGAAACGCCTTAGCCCACTACAACTATGGAATCTCACTTCGGAATCTGCATCGCGACGTTGAGGCAGAACAGGAATTCGACGTTGCCGCTAAACTCGAACCTTGGTCCGCGCGTCCTTTCAACGAAAGAGGGGTGGTCCAGGCCCGTCAAGGGAAACTTCAGGAAGCGATCGCATCGTTTGACTCGGCCATTAGCATCGATGCTTTCGATTTTGACGCGTTGCTGAACCGAGGAAATCTACACGGAATGCTTGGGGATTGGGCAAAAGCCCGGTCCGACCTCGATCGGGCTCTTGCGATCAACCCCAACAGCGCGCAAGCTCACGACGCACTCGGGACGCTGTCATTCCATCTCGGGAATCTCCAAGAGGCGTCGGAGCGCTATCAACGTGCTCTCAGCTTAGATCCTCGCTCATCATCCATTCACGTCCACATGGGGTTGCTTTATAAGCAGGAGGGACACCTCACCGAGGCGCGCGCAGAGTTCGAGCGTGCGCTCGCTCTCAACCCCGCTGACGCGGATGCGCGGCGCAGGCTCGAGGGTCTCCACCAACCCGCGGACCGTTAGACCGTTCAGGCAGACAAGGGGTCTTGCGGGTCAGGCCACTGGCTGGTATGGCGTGGGGTATGTCGATGCGCGATTGTGCCGTGGCGACAGCCAATAGTACGGACACCGAGCGATGCCCCAGGTGGAGGAGTAGCAGAGCCCTCGCCACCTGCGGTGTTGCCGAGGTGTCAGCCAACTCGCCCAATGCCAGCGCCGCCTCCTTGCGCAAGTAACCTTCCCCAGCACTTGTGAGAGTCCGTAGCCTGTTTGTTGCCAAAATCTGATCTGTCCCAGAATCAACGAGTTATTCACGACCCCGACTTCCTGCCTGGTCCTCACCACAGAGTCGTGTAAACTGCTCCCATCCTCCTGTTGCTGGCGAAATGATATTGAAGCTGGTTTTATAGCCGATGGCGGAAACTGTGACACCTCGATTCACAGGAATGCATCGTGGCGACACGGTCCAATCGGCGAACGGGCTTCGCTGTTCCAGAGACGGAATCAGGAAGTCGGGCTGTGCCAAGTTCCCGGGTACACGACAGCGACCCGAGTCTGTGGGGGATTAAGCCGCTATCGGTGTTTGATACAGTCCTCGGCAGTGAGATTCCCATCGATAAGATTGAAGGTTCGCGAAGGGCCGAGTCGATGCGTCGTCGGGTGGTCGCCCCGCCCGTGCGCTATGCGTGCGCTGATGATTAAAATAGGTTTTGAAATCGAGCAGCTTGCTTTCGAGGTCGGCGGTTGTCCAGAACAGTGTACGATCCAAGCACTCTCGGCGGACGGTGCCGATCAACCGTTCCACAAAAGGATCGGACAGGGGAACATAGGGGACGGTTTTGATCTCGGTCATCTCCAGTATCCGCAGATTGGCTTGCCACCGCCCAAACCGATACAGAGGGTCATGGTCGGAGCTGAGGTACTTGGGCATCCAGGGTTGCCCTCGAAGGGCACGGTTGAACATTCGGCAAAGTGCGACACCGTCGACGGTACCGGCGTGGACGCCAAACCCCATGATCCGGCGGGTATATTGATCCATGACGACCAAGGCCCAGTAGGTCCGCAAGGTGGCCGATTCGCACCGGAACAGATCGAGACTCCAGAGGCTGTCTTTCATGTGACCAATGAAGGTCAGCCAGGATGGACCCCCGGAGTCCTTTTCCGGCCGATAGTGGGTGGCGAGAATCCTTCGAACAAGGTCTTTGTCGATGGGGATGTCAAAAGCCAAGGCAATCTGCTGAGCGATGCGCGGACAGCCCCAGGCGGGATTGCGCTGCTTCATCTGGACGACGGCTTCGATGAGTTCTTTGGTGGGTCCTTTGGGGCCGGGCCTACCCCTGCGCTGGGAGGAAAAGAGCCGGCGATACTTGCGGTTCCCCAGAGCCTGGTGGAGGCTCAAGAGGGTCGAAGGTTTCAGAACGATGGCGGAACGGATCAGGCGGGCGGGGCGGATGAGGAGAGCACACAAACCGGCGACAAGGCGATCTGAAGTTAGTAGATGGGGGGACCGCTGCCGCGAACGATTGAGGATCAGGAGTTGTTGCTTGACAAGAACGGACTCGGCGACCACAGAACGGATGCCGCCCGGACCCCAGAGTCGCGCAAGAGTCGCCATGACATGGACGAAAAGGATGACGAGATTGCGCTTCTCAACATGTTAGCAAGAACGGCTAACCCCAGGAATTATGCCGTAAACTAGCAATTCGCGAGGGACAAGTCAAAAACTCGGCGTAAAAGCCAGTCTTGGCGTCACCCAGGCGGTAGTGTGTCGCAGGTGGAATGGAAACCCAAACTTGATCTGCTCTACTACAATACAATGCGAAGATGCGCCCGGCGGCATGATGGGGCCGCCGCCTTAAGGGCCTAATTCACTCTCGGACTTAATTCCAGGAAATTCCGCTCGACGATTGTCGTAGGGCTCGCCAGCGCCTCAAGCCGATCAAGGTCAAAATCTTTATAGAGGTCCAGACAAAATAGATCGGGTGCGTCCTGATAAGCAACGGGTTTCTCCAGGAGGTAGCCGAGACTGCGCATCCCGCCATGGATTTCAATATCGAGAACTAGGCGAGGCTCTAGCGCTGAGGCAATGAGCGATGCCACCTGGCTGCGAATCCCCACACTCTCAACTCGAACGGACGGAGGACGCCACCGGGCCCGCGCCCAATCCGTAAGAGCAATTAATTGTGCTGCCTCCATGCCGATAGGGCGGTTGCCCGCGGCCGCCAGCATCTCCGAGAACAAAAAGGCAGGTCCCTCCGGAGCCGCATCCCCGCTGAACAGCAGGTCAAGGACCAGCACTTGTTCATTGCGATCCATGCGGTCGGCAACTTCGGAACTACGGTCCCAGATTTCCTCGGCAGCGCCTTTCTTGCCCTTGTCGTTGATCACGATGGTCAGAGGTGCGCCCTCAGGCGTGGGAATATCCTTCAACCAAACTCCTGTGGCGCTCAGCGTGTTGCTTAGCAAGAAGCGGAACGATACCGATTCCACCCCGTTGTGCTTCGTATTCCCCACCGCCCAAGCTTGCTTCACCGTCACCGCATGATAGCGAACCACCTCTTTGAGCTTGGCCCTCTCCGAATTCGCCCAACCTGACTTGTCGCCAGTATCGCCGGGAAGGGGGGGGCGCGCAATCTGTAGAGCCATTTTCCTGGCCAAACCAAGAATGGTTAGATTATCCTTCGGGAGACCCACCTTCAGTTCGCTAAAGCTCTTAACGTCGGCGCCAACCGGAATTTCTCGTTCTGGCGTGGATAAATCAAAGGACTTGGCAAAAAAACGGTACGCTGCCTGGCGATTGGAAAGCTCATAATTGTGAGCCGAAATATCGGTGTTTTCATAAAACTGGAAGGCATCTTCCCGATCATAGAGTCGAAAAAAGGGTCTCACGGCATCGAAAATATAAGGCTTGACCAAAGGCGCTCGAAAGCAGCAAGTATCCTCAGCATTGTTAATCAAAAGAGTCGACCGGGGGGCGCGCATGGCGGTCAGGGTCGAGTAGTCTTGGCCAACAAGAAAGTCCGTGGGGTTCTGCTCAATGTCTCCTGCCTCGGTGACGGGCGCCAGCGCCAACCTTCCCTCCAGTGAGGTGTATCCTGCCACGGGAATGGACACGCTCACCCTTTCGTCGAGCGAACTCAAAGTAATGGTTTGCCATCCACCGCCGGACAATCCCGTTACCGCGATGCGCTTTCGATCCACATGGGGATGGTCCCAAAGGATATCGAGCCCTCGGCGCATGGCCAGATAAAATAATCCCACTCCATTGGCACCAACCAGGTCCAGGTGAGCTCCAAACCAGTGCTCACTTTCCTTATCCGTGAGTTCCCCCATGCCGATCCACTCGAGATTTAATGCGATCATGCCCCGTAGAGCTTCATTGATACAAAGTTTTTGGAAGGATTCATCCGCTTTGCCCACGGGGCCATAATGCCCCATGATGTTGAGCACGGCAGGCACCTTGCCCCCAAGCGTTTCTGGCTCGTAAAGGATCGCCGTCGAGTAGAACCCCGGCACAATCTCATAGCGCAGTTTCCGCAAACGGTATCCCTTCCCGGTAGTAATTGGACCCAGGTCTTCAAACTTCGGTGGAGCCGTTACCCACTCCTCGGGCCAGCCGTGGAACACCACGTCTTGGAGCAGATGCTTCCGAATTCGCTCGGCTTCGGCCGTCCACGCTTCCGCGCCGCTGGGCGTGGGGAGTCCTGGAACCTGCTTCATCAGATATTCCTGCAATTGAAACGTCACGACAGCCGGCGGCTGGAGTTGCTGATCTAAGACGGGCCCCACTTGATACTGCGTACTTTGGGCCCGGGCAAACATTGCGCTGAGGAAATATAAACCGATCAGCATATATCGGTGTTTCATGCTTCCTCCCACGGGATCACATTTTCTGATTTTGAACGGTCCAATCTGACCTTCATGGAACTGTACGTCGCAAGAGATGACATCCTGGAAAAGGGAGCGTTGGCACAAGTTTTGGCGGCCCGCAATGGGTCAATGCCGCTAATGTTAGGAAGGCCCAAGGCATCTTGCTGCCTTGGGCCTCCTAAAACCGCCAGATACTTACTGAAAATCCGTCAGTACAGCAATCTCAGAAAATGTACTTCAGCGCGAACTGGAGGATCCGAGGGCTGTTGGCAGTAAGGATTTGTCCGAGCTGCGGAGAACCTATACCAGTGTTCGGCATGCCGAAGTTAGGGTGATTGAAGAGGTTGAAGAACTCAGCCCGGAAGTCAATTTTCTGGGTTTCCTTCAACGGCCCATGGTGAATGCGGAACGACCTGATCAGGGAGTAATCCAGGTTGGAGAACCCCGGCCCACGAAGGAAATCCCGGGGCGAGTTGCCGAAGGTCCCTGTCGCGGCGTTCTGGAAGGATGAGATGTTGAACCACTCGTTCAGTTTTGCCGCCTCCGAGCGACCTGTCCCGAGGTTCGGGTTCCCGGTCATGTCCGCCCGCTCGTTTTCGGTTCCCGTCAGACCAGAGTCTACATCACCGTTGACCGAATAAGGGTAGCCATCGTTCCAGGTCAAGATCCCGCTCATCGTCCACCCGCCGAGGACATTCCGTCCCGCAAAACCCAGCGAATTAAAAGAGGGTAGCCGATAAACAACCGTCATCTTTAACTGGGATGCGATATCGGAACCGCAAACTCCTCGGTCTAACCGCTCGTTAAACGGATCGGTATATTCTTCGAAGGCGAAACTCGCCCCCGTTGCTTCATCTATACATTTCGCCCAGCGGTATCCACCCAGGAGCGAGAGGCTTCCCGTCATGCGCTTCTCCAGCGAAACGTTCAAAGCCTGGAAACTGGCCGTCTTAAGGCTTCCGTCCTGGACCACATTTCCTCCAAAACCATTCGCGTAATAGGGACGGCGCTCTTCATCATTGGCCGACGTCGATAGCGGTTGGCCTTCACCATTGGTCCCGGGAATATAAATGGCAGCGTTTGCATCCTTGGAGTCATACATGTGCCAGCTTTCGGAAGCCTCGTAAGCCCCGCGCAGCAGGAAACCGTTGCGCAGTTGGTGCTCGATGGTGAAATTCCACTGGGCAGTCGCCGGCGGTTTGAAATCGGGTGAGAACCCGATGGCAAAACTTAAGGGAAGTGGGAATACCGTGCTCGAACTCGGGTATGCCCCGCTGGGGTATACGCCGTCATAGGGTGCCGTGTTGTAGGGAGCGAACCAGGGCACGGTGGGATCGGTGATCTCATAGGCGCTAATCGACGGGAAGGAAGTCTGCATCTCGTTGTACATCCGGCCAAACGGCGAGTCGTGATAAATTCCCGCTCCGACCCGAACACTGGTCTTGCCGTCTCCCTTGACATCCCACGCCGCGCCCAAGCGAGGATCGAACATCTTCCAGTCACTCTGGGCTAAACCGCGCGGAACCCCAGGGTCGCCTTGAGCCAGGAGGCCCGGAGGTAGATTGGGGTAGCGGGTCGAATGTACGCCGGACGCAATGTCCGCCAAATTGACTACCGTTCCATCCCTATGCGCAGCGTTGTCGGGCCACGGCAACCAAGGCTCCCAGCGCAGACCCAGGTTCAGGGTGAGGCGGTGATTGACTCTCCATTTGTCGTTAATGTACATCGCCGGTTCGGTCCCGCGAACATCATTGTAAAACGGGTCGTACTGCTCGTAGTAACAGTTCTGCCCGAGCATGAAGTCAACGGGGCTATACCCCGAGTACGCGCAAAAATTTCCAGTATACCCGTTGCCCCAGAAGTCCTGGCTATCAATGCTCTGCGACAAGGTCAGTTCCCCGCCGAACTCGAGCATGTGGTTGCCTCGCGTATACGTCCAGGTGTTGTTGAAATCATACTGATTGCGGCTGACATCGTAGTGATCGTCCACACCCCAGCTAAACCAGCCAAAATAGGGCACCAACATACTTGGCAGACCCAAACCGTCAGTTGCCTCTTGTATGCCCGTGCTTCCGGGTGTAACCTCCTCGCTTAAAATCTAAAGCGGGGAGAGAAGCCAAATGGACGGCGTAACTAACAAAATCCTGATTCAGCTTGCCAGCCTGACAGCGGACTTGGCTCGTCAAGTTAAATGGTATCGGAAGCACTTTGGAGAGATTGCGCCGAGTCCTGATTCTGCTTCTCAAGCTGAGCGATTTCAGCTTCCACTTCGTCAACTCGAAACAACGGTTGGAAACCCGGCGGTGTCGGACCAGCAAACCGCCGCAGCGCTACACAAATTTTTAGCCACAATAAATACACTTCTGGAGACATAAAGCACCCCCATTAACTGGTTTCCATAATCTTAATACTGTGAAAACCACGAATTGAATGTCGGAGGCGAGGATGAACAAGAGTGGGCTTATCGGAATGCTGGCAGTGGTGGTACTTCTGTCCGGGTTTGCTATCTGGCAACATCTTCAGTTGTCAGCCGCAGCACAGGCTGAATCTGCTGAAAAAGCACGCAGTACCGAACTCCAGAAGAAGGTCGAATCGCTGGAGCAGGAAGTGACGACACTGAAGGAGACCGCCGACTACTACTTCCAGCAGGGGGTTGACCAGCAGTCTGCCGGGAACCTCCAGGAGGCAAAGACGGCGTTCGAGGCGGTTGTTGCCAAGTTTCCCATGAGCAGCCTCGTGGGGACCACCCGGCAGCGGCTCGCAGCCGTGAATGAAGCGATTGAAAAGGCGGAAGTTGAGAGGTATGCGGAGATGCAAAGGCAGGCGGAGGAAAAGGAAAAACTGACAAGGGAACAAGGCGAGCCGATTGATTACAAGCTCTTCTACGCAAGGTCGGCAAGCAGTGGTTTGCCGATTGATAAGCGTTTCAGGTTTACCGCATTGATTCACCACAATCTTGTGCTTTATGCGCCAGATTATAGTGAGTATCCTAACCTGAATGACCAGTTGATTTGTGAAGCAGCATTCGACGATGAGGCGCAACACCAGCAGTTCCTTCTGGGTAAAGACCTGACGAACCGCACAGTCGTCGCCTCAATGGGAGCGGACGGAAATATCAGAATCCACAAGGTTGAGTAGACGCCCAACTTCAATCCTTGGATATCGCCTTACGCCGCTTGTCCCTCGCCAGCTTGGTTGTCAGGGATTTCTTCGGCACCCGCACGAGCCTGCCGAGCAGCGCCCGGAACTTGGTCATCGCCAGGTCCGCATCCTGCACCACGATGTCTTCCGCCTTGGGCTTCATAGAATCAATGTACCGCTATAATATCTTTCCGTGGATGAGTGTTATGCTGCCCATTTGCTCATTTGCAGATTCATCCGCATACGCAGCAGTTCGTCGGCAAACCATTTGACCTTCGCCCAATCACAAACGGCTTCAAGTTCATTCTTGACCAGAGGATTCAATATGCCGTTCGCTACCATTTCATCATAGATGCCAAGGATACGGTTATGGAATCCCTCAGTGCGGTAGCGAGCTTGGAAATTTTCGTTCCATGCGGGGTACTCAGTATTTTTTTCAAACCACTTTGGTTCCGGTCCTACACTTTTCCAAAACGCATACAGGTCAAGAACCAAGATTTCTGTACGGTCTTCCAAGGTCTTGACTGGTATTGCCTGCGGCACGGCAACCGGAGATGTTTTTCTGTGCGTGTCGTATATTACATAGCCAAACATCGCCCATGTGCATGTCAAGAGGAGAACCCACAGGGCCGGTGGGTTTGGAGACGTGGGATGGTTATGGTGGTAGACGGAATAGGTCACAGCCGTCAAGCCCAACACGATGAGAACGGCAGCCCAAACGGTTTTCAGATGTCTCTCGAAGACGATGTACACGCCCACTCCAGCGATGGTGTACCCGAACCAAGCCAGCGCCTCATTGAATCCCATCGGAATGACCTCAACGGAAGGATTGCAAGAGGTCACTCGTTCGTCAAGTGAATAATACTGCCTTATTGAAAATTTCTTGGGCGTCACTCCGTATCCCCAATCAACTCCTTGTAGGTGATGCGGCGACCTATCGTCTGCCTCATGACCCCGGCGAACCTCTGGGCATCGTTCCCGTGCCTTGCGTTGTACCGGAACGCCTGCTCGTCCAGGTAACGGACCAGGTGGAAAGGCTCGACGCTGACATACGTCCCCTTGACGGTGCGCTTCAGCAGGCTCCAGAAGTTCTCCAGCCCGTTGGTATGCACCCGCCCCCGGACGTACTCTACCGCGTGGTCAACGAATTGGTGGTCATACTTGCCAGCCAGACCGTCATAGGATGCCAAGGCGTCGGTGTAGACGGCGGACCCGCCCGCTACCTGCTCCCCCACAAGGTTATGCAGGGTCTTCCGCTTGCGGTTCGGAATCACCGTGGCAATCACCTTCCCGCCCCGCTCCAGGCACCCGAGCACCGGGGTCTTGTCCTTGCCACCAGTCCCGGTAATATTTGCTTCCCGCCTGTCCTCGTGCATGTTCTTGGAAAGTCCGCCGATGAAGGTCTCGTCAACCTCGACCTCGCCAGAAAGCTTCATGAAGGAGCCGGTCTGCATGGCCTTGCGGATACGGTGCAGCATGAACCATGCCGTCTTCTGGGTCACGCCGAGGGCACGGTGAAGCTCGTAGGAGCTAATCCCGTTCTTGCACACCGTCAGGAGCCACACGGCGGGAAGCCACTTCTCCAGCCCGATGGGGGAATCCTCGAAGATGGTCCCGACCTTGAGCGAGAACTTGGGGCTCTTGTGGCCGGCGTAGCACTTGTAGACCCTTGCCTTCTCCAGGTAGGCAACATGGTCCGAATTGCACTTGGGGCACCGGACCACGCCGTCCGACCAACGGACCTCGACCATGAACTTATGGCAGTTGGCATAGTCGTCGAAGAACCTGACCGCTTCTAGCAAAGTATGGGGAGAATTTAATGTTTCCATACCTATAGTATACATCGGAGATTAGGGTCTGTCAGGTACAAAATTTAGTTTTCCACGGGTATTTTAGGTAAGGTTAATGACAAGAAGCATCGGGAATAATTCTACGACTTTCTTCCATTTCTTTTTTAACTTCAATCTCTTTTTCTTCCCGCATTCGCTTCATCTTTGGGTGCTCCAGCAATTCAACCAAGCGCCATGCCGGTACAACGGCGGCGATACCAGCGCTCAGTTGCTTCTCACGCTTTGGCGAATGCCCGCAGTCTATCCCCAACAGCAAGCTGGTAAACCTCTCTGGTCGTACATTGTCCAAGGAAGGCGAGGTTGGAACGTCATATACAAACACGGGCGAACCGCTGAATCCGCTTACCGACCTGACCTCAACTAGAAAGTGCTTTCTTTTCTTTCCGATGCCATTTTCAATCTCTTCCAAAGGCATCATTGCAATGTTTCCGAAGCGAGCGATGGGAATGTTCCTCCTTTCCCCCGAATGGTCGATAAAACGACCGACCATAAACACTTCGTCACCCACACCGATGTTGAACTGGCGTAGCTTATCCTCGTCAACACATCCGGTGTCTCTTACGAAATTGAAATCATGGTCTGGGAAAAGCATGATGGGGCAGATTGCCAGGTCATCACCGTCTGGATGTTCCAGCCACATAGCAGGATGAGATTCCAGAACGTCATATCCCTCGGACTTCTTGTTGATTCTGATTACTGAAAAGCCATCACGAATAACGTGTGCGTTGGTGGCAATGTAGTAGGGCATTCCTGTAAAGTGCGTAGACTCATGGTAAACAACGAACCCACTAGCGCCCGCATTTGCATTTTCTTTTGCATCCTTGCGGTCTTTGTAGAGATAAACGGCGGTCTGTAGGAACTGGTCATCTATCCTTGGCATTGGGCATTCCTGTATAAGGAAACTTCCACCACCGGATGGTATCTCCACCCACTTCGGATTCTGCGGAATTTGACTATGCATCGTCAAGGTATATCTACCAGTCCTTTAGGAGGTTTGGGTCTGCCAAGTATGTTGGTACCCAAAATAGCCCCCAGTTTCGGCCACGCCGGGGGGGTTAAAATCGGGGAAATCCGCCCCGAGCGAGAGGGTGGTGGGGAAGTCATGGGTTCCAGTGTAGCGGATCAGCACGCGGCTGATGGTGCCTCCCAGCGTGGTCACCAGGTTCGGCCCAAAACTATAGGTACCATTGAGCGAGAAATGCACGCTGGGCCAGTCCTTGTTCGCCCCGGCGGTCAAGGCATCCGTCGGATCGATCACCGCCGGGTTCGTGTAGGTATCCCGGAGAAAAGCGCCGGATATGCGCAACTTATCGCCAATATTCCGGTCAACCCGAGCGACATATTGGTTGTCATTGTCCAACGTCACGGCGTTATAAAAGATTTGGCCGGCACTGGTGGTCGCAGGCGGAACCAACGCCAATATCTTCGAGCCTATAGGAAGGTAGAGGGAAGTGGGAATCTGGTTATTCACAAAGGGCACCGTCGAGTTCGTAATAAACGTGGAACTGCTGGTTGCGTAAGTTGTCGCGCCAGGTTCGTCGTTGTAAAGCTGCGTCGTGATTCCCGACCAGTTGCCCGCAAGCTCGGAAGCCGTCGGCCCAAACGCCACGTTGGTGGTGGTCCCGTAGCGAAGGGTCGTCCGCTGGAAGGAAAAGAACGCGAACATCTTGTCCTTTTGGATGGGCCCGCCAAAACTACCCCCAAACTGGTTCCGTTTCAAGGTGTCCTGGTCGGCCGCAAAGAAGTTCCGGCCATTGAGGACGCCATTTCTCACATACTCGAAGGCGCTGCCGTGGAATTGGTTGGTTCCACCGCGGGTGACGGCGTTGACGACCCCACCGCCCATGCCGCCGTACTTGGCATTGTAGGAATTGGTCTCATAGGTGAATTCCTGGACAGCATCGGGATTGGGGAAAACGTTGGAGACTTGCGTGTAACTATCCATGTTGAGTCCGCCGTTCAGGTAGAACGTGGTCGAGTTTTCCCGAGACTCACCGCTGGCCGTAACGAATCCCGACGCGGATTCAGGGCGGGTGGCAGACTGGTTTGCATATTGGGTCGCATTCCCCCCGGCTGCGCTGGTATCAGGAGCCAGCGCCATCAACTGGAGGACGTTGCGTCCGTTCAGGGGCAGTTGCTCGGTAAACTGCGGGGTTATAGCAAAGCTGAGGGTCTGATCACGGGTGTTCACCAGGGGTGCTTGGGACGTGACCGTGACCGTTTCCGTTGAAAGGCCGACCTTGAGCGCAACGTTCACGGTCAGGTCCCCTCCGACTTGAAGTACGATGCCCGTCTGCTCGAAGCTTTCAAACCCCGCGACCGCCACATTCAGCCGATAGGGGCCTGGCTCAAGATTGGGGATTGAGTAAAATCCGCTCACATTCGTGTTCACGCTGGTGGGAGTTCCCGTACCCGTGTTGGTGGCGGTTACCTTCGCGTTGGGCACGACGGCGCCGCTCGGGTCGGTGACCGCACCAGAGATCGCTCCAGTCGTCCTTTGACCAAAAAGCACGGCAGGAAAAAGGGCAACGATCAACAAATACACAAACACGTTTCTCATATGCATTCTCCTTATGTGCAATTAGAATAACCAAAGACCACGACGCAAAGGTCGAGCATCGATCAGTGTAGCTGCGTGCCATCACGCGAACGAAGAGGGTTTTGCGCTATTGCAGACGTCCCGAATGTAGATCGTACCAATACCGGGCGGCCTTGCCGCGGGGGTTAGCCGTACCTGTGGTGAAAGTCCACACGGTATCTCGTTGCAATTCTTCCTCGTAAGCAAGTAATGGTTAAAGCCCTGGTTCAGCTACATACCACGGCAGCCCGCCGATGTCAAGTGGGAATTTACATGGGGAATTCCTAGTTTCCTGAGGTTTTCTGCATTTCGCAATCATGTTATGCCGCGCGCATGCGGATCTGACTGCCGTTTCATCCATCTTCACCGAGACCCTCGCCAGTTGCCCCTACACTTTGGCATCGCGATGCGTCGAACGTGACGCCATCAATGCCACGAGGCCGGTATTTTAGGTTTCTTGGGAATCAGCCAGCTATCGGTGTTTGATAAGGCCTCGGCAGTGAGATTCCCATCGATAAGATTGGAGGTTGGCGACCGGCCGAGGCGGTCCTTCCTCTGGTGGTCGCCCCACCCGTGCGCTATGTGTGCGATGGTGGTTAAAATAGGTTTTGAAATCGAGCAGCTTGCTTTCGAGGTCGGCGGTTGTCCAGAACAGTGTACGATCCAAGCACTCTCGGCGGAGAGTGCCGACCAACCGCTCCACAAATGGATGAGACAAAGGAACGTAGGGCACAGTCTTGATTTCGGCCACATCCAGGATTCGCAGGTTGGCTTGCCATTGATGAAAGCGATAAAGCGGATCGTTGTCGGAACTGAGGTATTTCGGCATGGAGCGGTGACCTCGAATGGCGTGGTTGAACATTCGGCACAGGGCGATACCGTCGACGGCGCCAGCATGCAGGCCAAACCCAATGATCCGGCGCGTGTATTGATCCATGACGAGCAGTATCCAGTGAGTCCGCAAAGCGGCTGACTCGCAGCGAAACAGGTCCGTGCTCCAGAGACTGTCTTTGCTATGACCGAGGAAAGTCAGCCAGGACGGCCCACCGGCGTCCGGCTTGGGTTGGTAATGAGCGGCCAGGACGCGCCGAACGACGTCTTTATCGACAGCGAGGCCGAACGCTAAAGCAATCTGCTGAGCGATTCGCGGGCAGCCCCAAGAGGGATTGCGTTGCTTGGTGGCGAGAATCGTGTCAATGAGTTCTTTGGAGGGACCCTTGGGACCGGGCTTGCGCCTGCCTTTCGAAGAGAAAAGAAGGCGGTACTTGCGCTTGGCCAGGATCTGGTGAAGGTGCAGAAGGGTCGACGGCTTCAGTACGATGGCCGAACCGACCAGCCGGGACGGTCGCACAAATAGAGCGCACCAACCGGCAACGATGCGATCCGATAGACGGAGATTGGGAGCGTGCTGGCGCGAGCGATTGAGGATCAGCAGTTGATGTTTGACGAGGACAGACTCGGCAATTACGGAACGGACGCCGCCCGGACTCGCAAGTCGGGCGACGATCGTGAGGACGTGGACGAAAAGGATCACGAGATCGCGCATTCCTGCATGGTAGCAAGAAACTGGGAACTCGCGGAATTCCGGACAAATTAGCAATTCGCCATGGACCGGGTATAGCTGGCAGCCGGTTGATCTTTGCAAGAACCTGACGCTGGAGCGCCTCCTTCCCGGCTCCAACTCTGACGAGCCGGGGGTGAAGAATCAAGTACGAAGGGTATGATATACGAGGGGCACGAAGGCTGGGGCATGAAACGCGCGAAATTAGGCCTCACTGGACCGATGGTGTACTGCGGCAGGAATTCCCATTGGATATCGACTTGATATCCGTATCGAGAGGATATTGGGTTGGCATCAGTATCGAGGATTACTGATCTTTATCCAAATATTCCTCTGGAACGTCGTCTTCAGGGACTTCGTGGGTCCTTATTTCGCCTTTATCGGCGTCGGGAGCGTCTTCCACGCCCTCCACTACTTCGGCCTCGAAGGCGTTTCCTTCCTCCAGCAATTCGTCCACGCTTTCTGAATTCGCGCTTGCGGTGTTAGACAACCCTTGCAAATTCCCCGCCTGGCCGGCCGAGCGCGCTCCCAGTCCCTCGGGCTCGAATGCTGTCGTTTCCACGCTCTGGGTCTTTCCTCGCACCTTGGTTCTCTTCAATGCTGCATGCTTTTTGGGGGCGGCCTTTTTCGGGAGCGGCTTTTTCTTCGGCGCTGGCTTCTTCCGCGAGACTTTCTTCGACTTGACCTGACTCTTTCTCTTGTTCTTTTTGGGCGGCATAATCAAATTCTACCACGGCCATTTCGGAGATAAGGAAGGGAATTTATCCGATGATTTGCCGTTTTGATATCGTGTACATCATGGCCAAACCCGGACCGCGCCGCTCACGGGCCTTCGGAGAAGCACTCCGACCAGCGGCTTCGTTCAAACGCCCTTCCACGCCTGAATCCTCGCGGCCGCAACTTGCGGATGGACGAGCGAATAAATTGCTACGCGAACATCCGGAGAGTAACTTCCGTGCGCACGACGATCCCTGGCTTGAGTGACTTCGGTCTGTTCTACGGCATTACTCAGGCTCCTGGGGCGGTGGCCGACGGTCGTCCCGAGCCGTGAGGGGTGTCGACCCGGCGGCAGCTAACGGGAAGTGACCCTGGATCCAACGGAAACTTCGGCCTTGCGGACATTGCTCGGGGAGGAAACTGCTTTTCATTTGAGTTATTGGGCCACGGGGCTCCTGTGGCAATATGGCTGACCGGCATCGCTGGGTCTTCGCCGTCTGGATGGATCGCGAAATCGCGGTACGGGTTACGGTACGGTTTTGACGCTGCTTGTACGGACTTCCAAGGACTTACAGGGCCGCCCGCCTCTTGTAAGTCGTTGTATTTACTTTCACGGCGGTAACACGGGTTCAAATCCCGTCGGGGACGCCACTTTCAAATCAACAGCTTGCGGACTTTGCGCGAATTTTTCGTGGGCACAAAAAGGCACAACTTGCGAGGGACTCGCGGTGTACTTTGCGCCTTCGGCAAGCGTGACGGACGCCGATTCGTGCTCCTTTTGAAAGAGGCATACGACAGCGCTCTGAGCGAGCCGCTTCGCCGAGGTTACCCTTCGCTCTTGCACTTATATTGTTGGGATCATCGGCTTTTTGCCAATCCACCGTTGCGCACTCGCCGCTAAGAATCGTCAGGAATCCTGATTCTGCGCCGCCTATTCAATTTGCCGTGGGAGAATTGGTCAAGTATCTCAGACTGATGGGCAACCCGCAGCCGACCGTGTTCGAAGGCCCTGACGCAGGCGACATTTACGTTGGGATGATTCCCCTCAATGCTTCTTCCGAACAGAAACGAGCCATTGAAACCAGTGTGCGTGACAACCCCGACAGCTTTGTCATTTGCACGTTGGGAGACGCACTGCTTATCTATGGTCGGGCTCCAAGGCCTGATCTTTATGGAGCTAATCACGACCTGGAAACGCTCGGCGTTCGATGGTATTTCCCCGGGATAGGAAACGAATTTTTCCCCCATGTCCCCGCCAGGTTGCAGGGGTATAACATCACCCCGTCTCCCTCATTTCGGAGAAGGAGAATTATCGTTTTTTCCACCACGCCCCGTTTTAACGACCTCGTTGATTTCGCGGCCAAGATGAAATTGAACACGATTGGGCTGCATGCCATTCCGTTCGGTCTGCGGTCTTCGGACGTTGGATTGGCGGATCCCCCAAAAGCGGCTGAGCCCCGCGGATTGAGCGTCGGTATTGAACGCCACCTGTTTGGCGAGGGCTACTGCCTTGACGATTTGCCGGCACTCGGCCGGGAAAAGAAGACCTTGAGGGCTTACGTCTCGACGTTGCCCCCTACGATGAAAGACTTTTTCTTATGGACAGCGGATAGGTTCCTGTCGCCATGCAACTCGCCCGCGTTCCGGGACTATTCGGTCTCGGATCTCGTAATATCGTTTGCCAACCAGATGGTGGCCACTTTAAGCACCATGCGTCCGGAGGCACGCTTCGACTTTCTATCCTACCTGGGAACATGCGAGCCGCCGAAACACGTGAAACCCGAGCCGGGACTGCTACTTGAGTGGGCCCCGATGATCCAATCATTTGCACATAGCATGGATGACCCCCGGTCGCCGACAAACGTTGAATACCGCCGTGACTTCGAAGCTCTCTTAAGGCTCTTCGGGCCGGAGAGCTCGCAGGCTTTGAGGTACTGGTTGGATGACACTTTATTCAGCCGGACTTATTACGGGCGCCTCCCGTGTGTTCCGGAAGCACTGAAAGGCGATCTCACCTACTACCATCGCATGGGCGTGTCTGCGGTCACCACCTTTGGAGTAATAACCGGTCGCGACTACTTCCTGACGCATGCCTCCCCGGCGGTCTTTCTGTATCCCCGGTTACTTTGGGATGTGAAGAGCGATCCCCGGGGAATCATGCGAGAGTTTTGCCGGAATTATTTCGGCTCGGAGCATGTATTAGATATATTCGACAACTTGGCTGAGGCAGACCGGCTCGTCTACGTTGAGCGTCACCGGCTCCGCTCCGATGGCCTGAGCGAGCAGGGATTCGTTGCCGCCGCCTCCCGAGCTTTGAAGTTGAGTTGCGACCTGTTGCGTGCAGAATCCGACCCAGAACGAAGGGCCCGATTGGCTCGACTGTTGCAGGAAGTATCCGCCCGATTCATAGACCCGAAGATGTTACCCCTTGGGATTAGCGCTATCCCATCGCCACCCCAGGGTACCAAGGAAGAAGGATGTAAAACCATGATGAGAACTAAGGCAATAAAATCCATTCAACGCTGCAGGGACTACTTCGGAGAGAAGAAAGCCGCCATTCTCTATTTGGTCCCTCTATTTGTGGTGCTGCTGGCCGCACAATCTCAAAGCATCTTTGGCCAGAGTTGGAATTTCGAGGCAGAGCAGAATCTCCATCAAGTCCCTGCTTGGGCCCGTGTGGGCAAGATTCGCTTCGGGCTCTGGTACGGCGGCATCCTGGATATGGCTAAAGGGGTCGCCAGCGGATGGGATTACTACTATCCTGCGGACCCCGACATGGTGGAGGCTTCCAGCCATTGGTACGACCCCAAAACCATTGATTACCTGCGCGAGATGAACATCGACTGGGTGTGGGTCACCTGGAGTAATGGATACTCCATTAAGCAAGAACAGATTCAGTGGGAGAAGTTGGAAAAGTTCATCCTCGCTTGCCATAGCCAAGGTATTCACGTCACGGGGTACATGTCGATCAGCAACATGTTTTGGAAGGAGATGTTCAGAGACGAGCCGAGATCAGTAAACTGGGTACTCAAAAATGAGAAGGGAGACCCCAATCTGTACCTTGGCTCTCCTGACCGCTACATGGCGGATATCAATAATCCCGAATGGCAGGATTACTTGAAGAAGAGAATTGACGCCGGATTGGCCGCGGGGCTGGACGGCTTGATGTATGACAACACCCTCGGGATTTACGATCGCGAAACCGCCGAACGCGTCGCCGGCATGATGCTTGAACACGCAGAGAAGCAGAAACCGGATGTTTTATTCTGCTCGAACTACAACCGCAGCCAGCTCACCTACGGTAGAGCTCAGAATATGATCACCACGGAAGACGGATCGGTGCCGGGTTTTTATGCGGCCGATCCGATGCCGGGAACTGGCTACACTTACAAAACCTCTGGCCGCCCGTCGTTTGCCAAGTTCGGAAGCTCCCACGTTTCCGCTGATGGCCAGACGGGGTGGCTGGTCAACAACGCTGGTCTGGCCAGGTATTTGATGGGAGTCAGCCAGGGCTGGCGGCCAACCATTATTGAGGAAGGGGCCTGGAACGGTTCAAATCGAATGACCTCCATCCTCCCGCCAGATCAGTACAAGCTTTCTATCGCGGAAAGCGCCGCCTTCGGCTTTGGCTTCGAAATCCAATTCTTGGGGGCATTCCAACGAGATCTTTACTTCCACAGGCCGGAAGCAATCCGGGGGGCGGAGGCGATTGGACAGTACAACGGCTTCTTCGCCAAGGACGAAAGCCTCTTCACCGCGCCTGAATCAGTGGCTCAGACTGCCTTGCTCTGCGACGATACAGATGCGGCGCTGGAGATGCTGAGCCAGTTGGCGGGAAAGAGCCTTATCTTCGATGTGCTCTTCTCTAGCACGCTATCGGCAATTCAGCTTGAACACTACCCCGTGGTCGCGCTGGCCAACACTCATCGCATCAGCGACGCGAGCCTGGCATTGCTGCAAGCGTACGTCAAGAACGGCGGCACTCTATTGATTGCAGGTCAGTCCGCAATCGAAGACGAAGACGGCCATGAACGATTCCAGCCGGGTTTTGCCGGCCTCGTCAATACCAACTGCAAGGATCCCGGACAAGTGAAATGTGATTTCACTCTGGGCAAAGGGAAAATCATCTACTCAGCGTCCGGTGCCAACGAGGCCATCCATGACGCTCTCTCGTCCAATGCCACAAGTCAGGTTCTTTCCGTGGAAGGCCCAGGATATGTGATCTGCAATTTGATTCATCAGGGTCAACAGAATCGTCATGTTTTGTATGTTCTTAATTACTCCCGGACTCCGGTGCGTGACCTTAAAGTGCGAATCAAAGGCTCGTTCACCGAAGCAGAGTTGGTTTCGCCCGACAAGGTTTCAACACAGGTGAAGGTGACGGAAGAAGGAGCAGGTTTCGTAAAAGTCGCCATTCCAGATCTAGATATCTTTGATGTAGTCGTATTGCAGTAGTTGCCTGATGTCGAGTTAGTGATTTTCGCCCGAGGCCAACTACCACCGAGGCAGGGCGGGGGAGTGCGCCGGCGGGATACATTTGAAGGCTGGAAAAGGATTGTCTCTTCCCGTGGGTTGTGGCCTCAGCGGGCCAACACATCGCGGACGCGCACGGCCCCGGTGGGCACGGCATTCCCTTCGTCAACAGCCTTTTCCGCCTGGTCCAAATCATTACCCGCCACCAGAATTGCGGCCGATTTCGGGCCATCTACGCGCAGAAATGTCCGGGTGCCCTTCGGCGCCCGGCACGATTGAATGAAGGCACCGTTGACATCCCGAAGCCATACCACGGGGGATGAGGTGTTCGCACTTTCATAGCCCGAGTGACAGATCTTCAAGCCCGCAGTGTCATCCACAACCAATGCCTGCCGGGCGTTGGGCCTCGAAGGTCAACGCCGCGCAATCTGAGGCTGGCGGGGAATTGATACCTGAATTATGCACACGATCAGCGTTTTGAGCGCGGGTCCGGCTCGGCTGATGCCGCTTGTGGTTGAGTGATTCAGGTCGATTTTCTGCTGTCTCCCCTCCCTCCGAGAGTCCGATCCCGGCAATCCTCGCGCCGAATTCGCTTGCTCCATTGGGCTTGCAAGCCGTGCATAAATTTCTATGCACAGCGCGCGAAGGGTCAACGGGGGTTTTCAGCGCAGGGCTGGCAACATTACCGGCGCGTAGTCTGATCCGCGCAGCACAATCTTCCGCAGTCGATCCATCAGCCGCCGGAACACTCCCTTCTCCTCGTAGTGATCGCTGTAGCTCACCCCGGTGCGGCCTGCGTGGCGCCAGATTTTGGCGGCCACGAAGAGGAAGCGGAGCCGCGCGGTCGCCAAAGTCGTGTGCCGCAGTTGGGTGGAATCGTCCTGCGGCTCGCGGTTGAACAGCATCAACCAACAATTCAGGTTATAGGCCAGCATCGCCAACTGGAAATGATTCCCGTTCACATCAAAGCGCCCCGACGGATGCGCCGTCAGCCCGGCATCGTTGTTCGCCTCCTTGATCAGGTTCTCCGCACCGCCCCGCTGGTTGTAAAACCAGACCACGAAGGCTATGGGCTCGCTCAGGGCGGTCACGAAGACTCGATATTGGTACTGGCTGGTTTCGAACAACTGGTACTGCTCGGCTTCCTCCGGCTCTCCTTCTTCGCAGGCTTTCTCGTAGCGCAGAGCCACGAACCGATAGGCCTTCTTCCACCCGTCCGGCTGATAGCGAAATTCACACTCCCATCCCGCATCCGTCTTGGGCGAGGGCTTCCACTCGGCTTGGCACAGTTGCTCGACCAGCCGCGCCGTCTTGCACGCCGAGATCACGAACTGGACATCGAATCCTTCGTAGGCTTCCACCGCCTCCCCGCAGTAGAATCCCGCATCGGCCCGGCCGAAAATCTGCTTCACGCACGGCGGCAGGCCCCCGCACACATTCCGTATGTGATCACCCATCTGTTTGCCGCTGGGCCGATCGCCGTTGCGCAATCCGCCCCAGATGTATTCCCGCGTTTCGGCGATAAACGTCAGCATCGGCTGGTAGCTCCTCTTGCCTTTGTTCTTGGGGTTGTAGCTCTTGCGTCCGCCCATCTGCTGGCCGTAAAGCGTGTGCACGGTGGTGTCGGTGTCCAGGGTGACGATCTCCAGCTTCACATGGGCCGCCGCCCAGCCCCGTTCGCGCAGGGTTCGCATAAGGGTCAGAATCTGCCGGGCGACATTGAGATGGAGCGCATTCACAAATCTCCAGAACGTGGATTGCACCGGCAGCTTGGTGACTTTCAGGATGCCCGTGAGAATCGGGTCACGGGCGATGAAGCGCAATTGGTTCAGCCGCGGAAAGCCGATGTAGAGCCCCAGTACGATTCCCAGCACGAACCGGTACAGATCCATGGCACGGGGAATTCGCTTCGAGGTCACCGTCTGTTCCACCAGGGTCTGAAAGCCGAGCTTTTCCAACATGGTGATCACCGGCAGCAAACCGCCATAAGGAGTCAGATTCTTGCCGGAGAAGTCATAGGGCGTGGACGAATTGATTTTATTAGGCTCCGGAGTAGGTCCTCCCGACCCTTGTGGGGAGCGCCTGGAACGAGTATCCTGATTTCCGTGTGTTACCATTTGGGTGACCTCCGTGGGGGTTTTCCGCGAAGTTCCACGCTTCGCAGGAATTCTGTTTTACCCCATGTTTCGGGGTCCCCAAATGGCTTAATCAGATCCGCCTGCCCTCAGACGGGTTCGACCGTGCATAATCTCGGTGATAAAGAGTGGCAAAGGTTAGGTGATATTCATGAAAGGTTAGGTGATATTCATGAGAGGATCGTTTCAGAGGCTTATTTCGCGTACAGCTCTCATGTTGGTGGCAGTTGTTCTCCTCGCGTGTTCGCGGCCCGCCGGTAGCCCGCCCGAACCCGTGTCCTTGGAGCCCGTCAAACAACGGCCCGCGTGGCTGAAGCGAGGGATCGTCATGGCCGGCAACTGGGAGACCTTGAGCCACCTCTTGCGAAGCGGCGGGGCCAGCTGCCGATCAGGTTGCTGAGTTCAAGGCGGAGCGCACGGAGGCCGTGGTGCGCAAGCTGAAAGAAGAAGGTATCACCGTCGTCACGACCAGCTTCTACAAGGGCATGGGGCTCAAGACCGAAGCGGAAGATATCGAGATGACTCGCCAGTTCGTTAAGGTTGGCCACGCCCAAGGCCTGAAGATGGGGGGCTATGTCGGCGGGACGCTGCTCTATGAGACCCTGTTTGACGAGGAGCCGGATGCGCGCAACTGGCGGGAAGTCAATGAATGGGGGTTCCCGATTTATTACGGCAACGAACAGACCCACCGCATTGCGCCCTGCCGCAATAATCCCCATTATCAGGCGTTCGTGCAGAAGGTATTGCGGCTGGGCGTACAGGACCTCAAATTGGATCTGATCCACTTTGATCAGATGGGCTGGTGGCCCGAGCCGTCCTCCTGCCACTGCAATTATTGCCGCGATCAGTTTCGCCAGTTTATCCGCAATCGCTACACCGACGAGCAACTGAAGCTTCGCTTCAGTTTTACCAAGCTCGATGGCGTCATCCCGCCGCCGTTCAACCTTTGGACGGGGCCGGTGCGTTTGCCCGAATTGAGCAACCCGCTGATGCAGGACTGGGCCATGTTCCGTACAGCCAGTATGACTCAGCGGTTCGGTGAGTACGATAACTACATCCGCAAGCTGAATCCTGAGGTGGCGATGGACGGCAACCCGTTCTTCGACCAGGGAGCGAATAATGGCTTCCAGACCGGCACCGACATGCAACAGTACCTGCAATACGGCGATGTGATGTGGACCGAAGACGGTCACCACGCTTCCTGGACGCCGGACGGGCGGTTGATCTCGAAGATCCGTACTTTCAAACAGGCCCGGTTGATGGGGAAGTCGGTGTTCATGTACACAGGAGGCGGAGAGTGGGGGATCAACAATCCGCTGAGTCCGCCGGAACTCCGCCTGGCGGAGGCGATGGCCTATAACGACATGAACCTCGGCATGGTGGGCCACGTGACTCCCGACGGAGTGGACCTGAGCCCGGAGGCGCGGAGGTACATCAACTTCTTCCATGCCCATACGAAAGATCTGGTGGATACGAAAGGCATCGCCGACGCCGCTGTACTGCGCTCGTTTGCCTCTGTGGAGTTCAACCCCGCGAGAAGTTTGCTAAGCGCATTCTTGTTCGAACAAACTTTGATCCAGACCAAGATTCCGTTCGATATCATTTCCGAGCGGCACTTGAATGATCTGGGCAAGTACAAGGTGCTGATTCTGGCCGACCAGGATGCGCTCAGCGACGAGCAGGTCAACAGCATCCGTGAATTCGTCCGCAACGGCGGCGGGTTGGTGGCCACCGAGGAGACTTCTTTGCGGAACGACTGGCGCCGCGAGCGGACGCGATTCGGCTTGGCCGATGTCCTCGGCATGGATCAACCCGGGCCCGCCGTCAGGCGCGGCTTTGGCAAGGGTCGGGTGGCTTACATCCCGCGAGTCGAGCCTGCTACCACAGCTCCACGTGCGCAGATGAGCTACGACATCGGCGACGAGGACTGGAAACTGCCTGTCAATTACACCGAGCTGGCGGAAGCCGTGAAGTGGGCTGCGGGCGGCGAACTTACCGCTACCGTTCAGGCTCCGCTCTGGGTGACGGCCGAAGTCGCCCAGCAGGCGAGCACGAACACCTGGTTGGTACACTTGGTAAACTACAACTGCACGAAGCCGGTAAGCGGGATTTCCGTGTCGGTGCACATCCCCGCCGGTTTTCGCTTGCGTGAGGCGAGAGTCCAGACTCCCGACGGGGGCGGGCCGGAGATGCTGAAAGTCGAAACCCAGGAAGGCGCGGTATCGTTCAAGATCCCGCGCCTTCAAGTGTACGATCTGATCCTCCTAAAGCTGGAAAGGACCCCCTGGTTGGGTCGAGGGCTGGCGCGGTGGTCTCCGCGCGCCACCGCGCCAGCCCTCGACCCGACCAGGCCAGCTTTCTGCCGATGCCACTCGATCAGCCGCGGCGCCGACCATTCCCAGATATTACTTACCACCGCCAAGTGCTTTACCTCCGTGCCGTCGGCGAACAGCTCTCCTTACCGGGATCTGTGGATGCTTAACGCAGCGCTCAACCGCAATACCGTTTCAGCTAAACAGGAGGTGGCGTAGAATGAACCGAGCCGTCGCCCACCAAAGCAGACCGCAGACGAGTTGAACTAAGATGGCAGCTTTCAGGACAGGCGGGCGACCGATGACCGAGCCGGAAGCTGCTAGTTTTGTAATCGGGTTGGATTTTGACGACCCACAGTTTCGTGTGGCAAAGTCGACTGTTGCCAGTTGAATGCAGTTTTGGGGAACACAAGTCCCCTTGCGTGGGTCATCAGTTAAAACGGCTGCGGGGACTCGATGTGGCACTCTTCGAGTCTCATGATTGCTTTCGGTAGAAGACGTAAAAGAACACCAACACACTGAGGCTCGCGAACAGATGAACCAGCGACGTCAGCAGCGCCATCGCTGGAATCACCTCACGCATGACCCCCAGTACGGTGGAAATGAAATGTGCCAGTACCAAAACCGTTAGCAGGATTGTCCCAATCAATGCCAGGAGTGCCGCATTCTTGAGGCTTATGGTGGGAGTATGAATGCTCTCAGCGTCATTTGCAAGCGGGAGCCAGTGGACGCGTCCGCGTGCACGGTTGACTGCGGACGACACCTGCAAAGGCTGCCAGCGTATCCGACCATGCATGGACAATTGAGGGGCTGCTGGACGCGGGCACTCCAGCTCGAAAGCAGCCACTATTAGTTGTAGGTTGAAATTGACAAGGGGCTAGAGATTGTGCTAGACCTATTCCCAAATGGGACCGGTCGGCCTCCTTCCCATTCCCAGCTTTGTTCGAATAGAGGGTAAGGCGTATGGACAACCACATGTCTTCCTGGAAAGTCATTGCGCTGATTAACGACGAAATCGAAGCTATTACTGGCCCAGCTGCCCAAGACCGGCCCGGCGCCCACGAAGAGATGGTCTGGCAAGGGAAAGCCGCAGACAAAGGTGAAGCCCTCCAGTGTGCGGAGAAAGCCGATCCCAGGGTTGACTTGGAGTGGATGCGGATTCGGCATGAGATGGATCTTGAGAGATGGTAGGATTTCTCTTGACCTCAGAGCGTCACTGGATCCACTTTGTCGGTGGTCAACGTCGCGCAAACCAGTTGGGTTTTCTTCTTCAGCATGGTAACGCCCCCGATGGGCAATACTGACGCCGGCAAAACCAATCTTGCCCGGTCAAAAAAGTCATCGCCGTTCATCTTCACCAACTTGCAACGATTTGTAACGGTTCCGGCATAGGAAGCCTTCCGCGGTCGACCGCACGGCTAGAATCGGCTTGAGGTGCAATTTCCACCGGAACGCGGTTAGGGGTGGACGACTGGTTCCTGCCCGGGACGAGCTTGTTCACCGGCAAGGCTACGGGGTCGATGCCTCCCCGGATGCTCGGTGCCCTTGGGCGGCACTAAGAAGGATGTCCGTTTAGGGCTCGCCCACAATCAGCACATATCCAGCGGTGATGCAGGCAGGTTACGGCATCCTTATCGTCGACTAAGTCCAGGCTGGTCGGGGATGGATCAAGGTGCCTGAGATCCTGATCCAATGGGTGGACGTTACCGTCGACAATGGCGTTGACGGCCAACTGCACCGGGCATGTGTTGGACATTTTGCGTCTTTGATATTTGAACGCCATCTTTTCACTCCCTCACTCCTCAGTTACAACGGACGGTTTATTGCCTGTTTCCTCAGCCTCACCGGTCTGCCCAGCAGCCGATTGTTCAACGACAGCGGTGGATAGCATCATCGGTGCGACTGGAGCAGGCTCAAGCGATCGTTCGTAGGCGTTCGCCAGCCGGTCTGCGGAAGTCGTTCGAATTCCCTTTTCCTTCAAGAACTCGCTCCATTCACCAGCTCTCCCGGACCCGCCAAGTAGAATCCTCATGTAATACAACGCCTCACCGAGATCAACGTCGAGCAGCCGCAATTCCTGTCGATACTCCCTTACCGTACTGTGCATCGAATCATGGGCCAACCACATCGATTTAATGCTATTGGCGAGGGCATCTAGCTTGCTTTGAGCGGCGAGTCCCGCGTAATAAGATTGAATAGCGGGAGATTCATCGGCTGTGATGTGGGTGTCGGTGTCCATATTGAGCTCTCCTTGCATTTTGTTTGGGCGAATTCGTCATCTGGCGAATTACGCTTTCAATAGAGAGCCCTATAGTTGCAGTTTCGGGTCGAACTGAATCCTCGAGCGCGGCGCGTGTTTTCGCTGCGTGAACGGGTCGAACCATCTCGCCGAATCTGATCAAGGTCCATTACCGCGTTGGCTGGTCATCGTGGCATGGGGGCATACCTAACACCTGTACGGCAATACTCAACGTGCATGGCGTTGACATCGACATTGATTTTCTGAAGGGCGCCGCGTTCGCGTTGTCTAACCCGCCGTAGGCGCTTATATATACCAAAACAGCAGCCTTCTCAGCGGGCGTCGGCAGTCGTCTGCCGGTCCATGCAGCTATGTGGGCACGACTACGACGGCGCTGCAAGACTGTAAAGAGCCTACGTTAGTTGAGGCGGCCCTACCTTTGCATGGAAGCCCACACTTCTTTGTCGAACGGTGCACTTCGGGAGAGGCAGTGCTCACGATGACATACCTGGCAAGTGCGGAAATCCTTCTCTGTCGGGAATCGAACGCCGGACACAGTCTTGTTGGGTATCATCAAGCAAGAGTCCGTCAGCGTCACTCCTATATATCTATGCACGTCCCCCAGGAGTGCAAACAGCTCCCTTTGTTGCTCAATTGGCCAAACCGCCACGTCTCCCGAACCAGGGCTCATGATCGCCGTCTTGGAAAGACGGAATTTCCGATGAAGGTAGTCACAAAGGTATTTGTGTGCGGACATGAGCAAAGATTGCTTGACGGTGTCCCGCCAGAACTCTTTTAGGAAGTCTCCCTTCACCGCAATGACCTCATCTATTTCGTGCCCGCACGTCACAACAAAAGGAAAGACCCGCTCGACGGTATCCAGGGCGCGTCTGAGCGTCCGACTCGTGAAGGTGATTTCCTCGATCGTGACCGTGTCGTCGCCTTTGGCCTCCATGAAGCACTCTGCGTACATGGCTTTAGGCTTTCCAGTATCCTTTGCCACGTTCAGGAGGTTATGGAACTCTCTGGAGTCATCTGTTCCCGGCACGACCCGCACCTGCTGCATCAACGACTCGGTATCCAAATCAAAAGGGATATCAGTAAGGGCTTCCACCAGAGTCTCCTTCTCGACCTTAAAACAGTGATTATAGTACGTGCATTCCGCCGGTTGGCAAGGCCGTAAAATAATCCTGCCGTTAGGTGAATGGTTCGATCAGGTGGAGCAGGCGCGAAGTCAGTATGCCCAGGCTCACGGACTGCCGGTGCGCACCGACAGGCTTGAGTGGAGGAGTATCCCAGACAGCGCCAGACAAGACGGTGGCAATTGGCCGAAGACCCCACCCGAGAACCGAAACTGAGGATTACCGTTTTTGATAAAATCTTAGTCGACAAAACACAATGGCAGGGGTGCTAAGCTCAGCTTAGGAGTTTGCCACAGTCGAAGTTCAGGAGTGGATGAAGTATCAGTGGGGTTCGAGCGGCATATCAGGAGGAGAATTATGGGCAAGGACGATGGCAATGAAATTACACGCCGAGATTTCGTGAGGCAAGCGGGGGGAGTTTTGCTTGCCGCCTCCAGCGCCAGGATGACGGCGCGTTCTTACGCGCGCGTGCTGGGTGCCAATGACCGCATACGGATCGCCCAGCTTGGCTGTGGCAGCCGGAGCGGTGGCCATGTGCGTATGGCCTACCTGGCCTCAAAGGACATGCCGGTGGAGACCGTCGCCGTATGCGACATTTGGAACAAGGCTCGCGAGCGCCGCGCCGCTCAAGTCAAACAACTCTTCAACAACGACCCCAAGTCGTACCAGTACTCGGAACAGCTTCTGGCGAACAAAGACATCGACGCCGTGATGATTGCGACGGGGGATTTCCAACACGCCAAACTGTGCACGGAAGTGGTCCGCGCCGGCAAGGACTGCTACGTTGAAAAGCCCTTTGCCAATGTCCTCTCCGAGGCCAAAGAAGCACGCGACACGGTCAAGGCTTCCAAGCAAGTAGTGCAGATGGGAACGCAGCACCGCAGTGAGCCCTATCCGCTGGCGGTACGGGAGATGATTCGTTCGGGAAGGATCGGGAAAATCGTTCACATCGAGCAGGAATGGAACGTCAACCAGGAACGCTGGCGGTATGTTCCGTCCGACACCGGGAGGGACCCGGGCCTCCAGGTAGATTACGAGACCATGAAGATGGGGGGCCACCCGGATTGGTCTGCCGCGCGGGCTTCCGAACTCAAAGAGGAGGATACCGACTGGAAGCGCTGGCTGCTGGGCAAGCCCTATCGCCCCTTTAATCCTCACGTTTACCTTGAGTTCCGCCTCTATCGCGATTTCTCAAGCGGCATCTTCGATCAGTGGCTCAGCCACGGGAGCGACTTGGTGCATTTGTGGACGGACGAGAGCTATCCGGTGAGTGCCACAGCCGAGGGCGGCATCTTTGTTTGGAACGACGGCCGCGAGAATCCCGATCACTGTGTGGCGGCTCTAACCTATCCCAAGGGCTTCCTGTACACCTACAAGACCCTGTTCGGAAACAGCTATCGGAGCTTCAGCCGCATTCACGGCACCAACGGCACGATCATCAATTATGGGGGCGAAGGCGCATCCCTCTTTGTCGTCACCAAAGAGGGAGGAATGGACAACGAGATCCATTGGATGCAGTCGATGAAGTCGGTGGGCGGTTGGACCCCCATGTTTTACTCAACCCTTTCCGAAATGGGGACGCCCTCCGAAGAGGCGGAGATCATCAAGGTGGAGGGCGCGCCAGCCCCCAATTCCGTGGGCCCTGGGGACGACAACGTCGAACATCTGAAGAACTGGCTCCGCGCCATGCAAGACCGCAAGACACCCAATGCCAACGTCGATCACGGTTACTCCCACGCCTTGGTCTGCATCATGGCGCAACAGTCGTACTTGACCGGGGAAAAAGTCTACTACGATCCCAAAACGGAAGAGATTGTGGACCATCCCGTGACACTCGATCCGGCCTGAGTGGTCGCAGTCCGGCAGCCGGCTATGGGCTTGCCTCTCACGTTTCGAGAGTCGGGATGAGGGGATTTCCCCAGCCAGAGATCGGAGCCTGTCGGCCGCGACCCCGAACCCTTTCTCCGCTCGCGAGTGGGTTACGGGCTCAGACTGGAACCGAGTTGAAATCATCGTCTTCTTTGAATGGCTGCCGGAAAGCGGGCCGCCGCTCAACTGAATTCCGGCAGGCGGTAGGGGCGTAGGCTGTTCTGCTCTGCCTCCTGGTTGGCTTGCCAGCACATCCACCTTGAAATGGCGGCTGGACCGCCACCCTATTGAATGCCCGGGCGGCTGTGAACGCAGGTGCGGCGGGGAACGAGAGGGAAGAGATTCCGAAGAAGACCGCAGCTGTCGTCCTCGCAGAACTTGTTGCGCCGGCCACCAAGGAAGCGAAGACCAACGGGCAATTCGTGGTTCCCGGGCTGCGCAAGGCAGTGAAGGCCAGCCGCAAGGCCCGGATGGGCCGGAATCCCGGGACCGGCGAAGCGATCAAGATCCCAGCCAAAGCGGTGGTCAAGTTCCGTTTGGCCAAGGCGTTCAAGGATGCGGTGGGGCCGCCCAAGAAGAGGTAGGTGCATCGGTGGACTCGCTTCCGCGCCTCGCCGACAACCTTGCCGGGCGATACTCTCCAAAGGTCCAACCGAGACGGACGCCTTCCTCAAGCTTCTGCGTCGCCAAGCTTCCTCCGCAATGTGGTGCAGTTGCGGGCATCCGCCACGCCTCCCCGCTCGCCACCGTCTGAATCGCAGGAAAATCGGCAAAAATTGCTTGACAAGGTCCTATGGCAGGCGTACAAAGGCCGCGAATTCGCTCCCCACTTAGTTATCCGTAGGGGATTAGAAGGATATGAATGCATCGAGAGGAGTCTTTTAATTAACTGTTTGTCTCACCCCATGGGACAACCGGACAACCTCAAGTCAAGGCCAAGACACTAGGCCAAGATGCCATTCAAAGCAATAGGTGGAAACGATGGGATTGCACGAAGGCCTACGGCGCTGACGGGGTTTTCTTTCTCGGGAACCTGAACGCGCCAGGGGGGCCGGGACAATTTTCCGCTTCTTTTCTCAGAATCGCGTCAAATGGGAGGCAAATATGGATTCTAACAAGAATGTCAGCAGGCGGGATTTCATCCGGACGAGCGCCGCGGCTGGAGCAGTCGCAGCATTTACGATCGTCAAACCCGAATCGGTTCGCGGTACGGCAGCCAACGATGCGGTATCAGTTGTGTGGGTGGGTCTGGGAGGACGTGGAACCTCGGATGCAAAGGGGTTGGTGGATGCAGGAGCTCGCATTGTAGGACTGGCAGACCTCTTTCAAGAGAAGGTGGATATCGCGCGGAAGGTTTACCCCGAGATTCCCGATGCGAACTGTTTCACGGGTTTCGACGCGTACAAGAAAGTCATGGACCTTGAAGCCGACGCGGCCGTGCTGGTAACCCCCCCGGGTTTCCGTCCGGAACAGTTCTCGGCGGCAGTGGCAGCCGGGAAACACGTGTTCATGGAAAAACCCATCGCCGTGGATACTTTCGGCTGCCGCTCCGTACTCGCCACGGCCGAGGAAGCCCAAGCCAAGAAGCTCAGCGTGGTCGTTGGACTTCAGAAGCGGTACAGCGCGAACTATCAGGAAGCTCAGAAGCGGATCGCCTCGGGCGGGTTGGGTACCATAGTGTCGGGCCGGGCATTTTACTTGACGGGTGATGTCTGGAACGGCCGGACCTGGCCTCGGGCAGATTTCCCTACCGAACTGCACTGGATGACCAAAAACTGGTATTACTTCCGCTGCCTTTCCGGAGACCTCATCACCGAACAGAACATCCACAATCTCGACGCCTGCAACTGGGTCTTGGGTGGACCCGCCTTGCGCTGCACGGGTTATGGAGGCCGCAAATGGCGGAGATACATTGGCGACATTTACGATCACTTCAATGTGACTTTTGAATACGCCGAAGGCGTTCATCTGACCTTCATGTCCGGGCAGTTCTGCACGGTTCGCGATAGCTCAGAGCAGATCCTCGGCACGGACGGCATGTTCATCAGCGGCGGCACGGGAGGCATGAGAATCGAGGGCAAGAATCCCTGGAAAGCAGCTCCCGGTGATGATGCCAATAAAAATGAATATGAGGCTTTCTTGGACAGTGTAAGGAAGGGTGAACCGCGGAGTGATGGGCAACATGCCGTGGATGGGACGTTCGTCACGATTTTGGGACGTGAGGCAGCCTACCGCCGCACGGAACTGGAGTGGGACAAACTCTGGGAAGAGAACCAGAAGCTGGAGCTTAAGGCCTACCCAGTTTCTTAGTTCGTAGCGGGTATCTGTCGCGCGTGCACAGGAAAGGTTTGTGGTCCCCCCGCTTTGCGGCCTCGGGCTGCATGATGGATTGACTTGGTCGAACGCGATACGGGAGGTAATTGGTATGAGTACACGTGTCAATCGCAGAGAATTTCTTCGCAGGTCGTCGGCTGTTGCCGTCAGCGGAGCATTGCTTGGCATCGCAGCGACGGGGCGGTCGCCTGCTGCCGCCTGTCGCATCAAGAAAGGCCTCTGCATCGGCGTGCTGCCAGAGGGAATGACCATCCTGGAAAAGTTTGAGCTGGCGAAGAGGACTGGCTTCGAGGGCATACAACCGAACACGCTGAACAGTGCCGACGAAGTGAAAGAGTATAAAGACGCGGCGGAAAAAATCGGGATCAAGATCAGCTCGATTATGAACGCCGATCACTGGAAATATCCCCTCAGCGACAACGATCCGGAAGTCGTCAGGAAATGCGTTGAGGGCCTCAAGACGTCCATGCAAAATGCTCACGACGTCGGCGCGAGCAACGTCCTGCTGGTACCTGGTATTGTTACGCCCGAGGTCCGCTATGAAGAGGTATACGCGCGGTCTCAGGCTCAGATTCGAAAGCTCCTGCCTTTGGCTAAGCAACTGCGGGTGATCATTGCGATTGAAAATGTCGGTAATCGGTTTCTGCTGAGCCCGCTGGAGATGGCGCGCTACATCGACGAGTTCAAGAGCCCGTGGGTCAGGTCCTTTTTCGACATAGGCAATGTTGTCTCGATCGGTTATCCCCAGGATTGGATCCGGACCCTTGGCAAGCGGATATGCCACATGCATATCAAACGGTTCGAGCCGGGGACCGTCTATGCCAAATTCGATCGCAAGGACCGGCGGAACCAAGGAATTGACTGGCCCGATGTTCACAGAGCCTTGGTCGAGATTGGTTACAGCGGTTGGATCGCCGCCGAAATCAAAGGTGGGGATGAAAATTATCTGAAAGAGGTCAGCGTCCGCATGGACCGGATCTTTTCAGGACAGGACCCGGTCTGACGAGCACAAGATGGAAAAATCGGAGGACAATTTTCCGCCTCCTCGGCGGAGGTGCTCCTGGCCCCTTTTCCTGCCCAACAGCTTCGCGGGTATAAACCTTTGTCTTGTGCACGCGGTTCGTGAACAGAATCTTCTTCGCATGGTCGAGCAGCACGATCGCTGGGACCACCAGCCGCAGCGCCGGCAGCGCCGCCGTCGTGTTCCGCCCCACACGGTTTCTGACGTGAGTTCAGCCTAATGCCGATCGAAGCCAGTTCCAAAAGCCGCGGCCACGGCCCTGCCTACCTCTCGCTGTTTGAGAGCGGAGAGCTCGAACGGCGTGTCCGCCAGGCCCTCCAGATCCTGCGGCATTGCAGTGCCTGTCCCCGCAATTGCCACGTGGACCGCCTCCAAAACCGGTTCGCGGTCTGTCGCACCGGACGCTACGCCGTGGTTTCGAGCTATTTCCCCCACCGCGGCGCGGAGGATTGCCTGCGTGGCCGGCAAGGCTCGGGGACCATCTTCTTCTCCGGCTGCAACCTGCGCTGTGTCTTCTTCCAGAATTTCGAAATTAGTTGGCACCTGCAAGGGTCCGTCACACCACCAGAGCGTTTGGCGGCCATGATGCTCGAGTTCCAGAGTCGCGGTTGCCACAATATCAACTTCGTGACACCCGAACACGTGGTCCCGCAAATCATCGAGGCGCTGCCGCTGGCGATCGAAAACGGACTGCGTCTTCCCCTCGTTTACAACACCAGCGCCTACGATTCCACTGAGAGTCTCGATCTTCTGGACGGGATCGTGGACATTTACATGCCCGACTTCAAGTATTGGGATGGCGAGATGGCCCGCAAATATTCACGGGCGGCCGACTACCCGGAGGTGGCCCGGCGTGTAATCAAAGAAATACATCGGCAGGTGGGCGATTTGAGGATCGATGAGGAGGGTGTGGCGGTGCATGGCCTGCTCATCCGTCACCTGGTGATGCCGCAAGATATCGCCGGCACTCGCCCCATTATGGACTGGATCGCACAGGAGCTATCAGCCGCGACCTATGTCAACCTGATGCGGCAATACCATCCGGCAGCAAAAGTGACTGGCCGGGAATATGCCGAGATCGCTCGGCGCGTGACGGCGGCCGAGTACGAGCAAGCGCTTGAGGACGCCCGCCACGCGGGCCTTCACCGCTTGAATTACTGAAAGGGGGGCCAAGGCTGGCCGGTGAGTAGGTGAGAACCAAGGCCGTTGCCTCAAGGGAGAAGGCTCCGCTGGGGCGAGGCAGGCAAGGCACGGATCTGTAGATTTCTTGCGGCGCTGTAAGCTCGTGTGTTCACCGATTCTGCGTTCACCGGCAAAGCCAAGTCCAGACTGTCGGGCGACAGGTCCACATAACCCGTGTCGGGATCGTCCAAGCGGGCTTGGGCGGGGATCCAAGACTGCCGTCTTGACCTGATTGCCCCCGGGGCGGAACCCATCGGATTTGACCCGCCCCGGTTCCGATTCATGCGACCACAATTCACGCCGGTGGCGCCTCAGGTGTGGTCGGGAGAGCTTCCTCCACGGGCGGAGCCTCAGGTGCGACGAAGATGGGCTCCTGCACCGGCTGATTCGGTTCGTTCGCCGATACGGAGCCTGGTTGCGCCATGGCGGCGTCTATCAGCGCAACCGCCGCCTGCAGTGCGGCAGACCTCTTGCCCGGACCCCGCTTGATACCCCGGAGCCGGGCGATGCGGGCGACCTGATGGCGGCTGAGGCCGAGTTGTTTCCCAATATCCGAATAGCGGTCTGACTGATGCGATTCGATAAATTCCCCGATGCGTACATAAGCTTCACTGTCCGTCATGGTGAAAATCCTCCTTATCTAAGGGTTCCGTAGCGAATGTTCTAGTTTCGCTTGCCGCGTGCGTCTGCATTTATAGCTGCAGCCGCGGATCGGATCGTGCGGTGCGGGCCGCGCGATGATGTGCTTAACTTGGGATTGAAGAGTGTGGGTCACCCAGGTCGGTTCAAAGTTAGTGCCGGGGCATTGGGGAACACACCCTACCCCACGCTCCATGAGGCGCTGGCCGAGTTGCTTCATTTTGAGTGGTTACCTGTGGAGGGTCGCCATATTACCGTCAGCTTTCAGGTCGCCCGCGCCAATGGAGTTTCGATCGAATCGGAGATATTCCTCCCTGTCGGAAGTGTTTCGTCATCCAATTCCACCCCCATAGGCCTCGGGGAACGGGTTTGTAGGCAAACCGCCGGAGAAGGCAGGAGGGACGAAGGAGTGCGGATGGAAGTCGTCGAAACGCTGCGGATTATCGGTTTCGATGTTTTGGAACAGGCGGAAGGTCGCGCTTGGAGGGCAAAGGCACTGCGGGCGAGAAAAACTGCGGCGTTACGGCTCGAAACGGCGCGAATGGATGTATGCTAAACCAAACTGGGAAGCCCAAAATGGAAATCCCGGATAAGGCGATCATACCGATGCGGCTCAGTGTCAGCGAAGACCCGTCTATTCATCGTCGAGGGTATCGTCCCCCAATCACAGGCCTGTTGCCCAGGGCAATGTACGAAGCGGGTGCCGGATGGACGATACGCGTTCTTGATTCTGCGGTCGAGAGGCCATAGGCTTGTCTTCCGTGCGGGCCTGGGCAACCCGCCCCTGGCCTGTACCACCTGGCAAAGGGAGTTACCATGAGAAAGCTTGTGCCGCCGCGAGTGCGGTGGTGGCTTCTCGTCACGGCCGTTGCGGCGACGGCCGGGGCCGTGTTGGGAGGTCTGGCCCGACGCGCTGGCGGGTCCGGATCCCAAGCCGGTTCTGAGTTGGCGGCCACGGCACGGACCTCGCTGTCCGCGACCCGAGGAACGATTCCGGTACGGAGCCTCGAGCATGCCGTCCGCGTGCTGCGTGACCGTTGGGGCGTCGCCCACATCTACGCCCAGACCCAGCACGATCTATTCTTCGCGCAAGGATTCGTGGCGGCCCAAGACCGCTTGTTCCAGATGGAGCTGTGGAAGCGCGTGGGGCAAGGCCGCCTGGCTGAAATCCTCGGCCCGCAGTTTCTGAAGCGCGATGTCAATGCTCGCTTGCTTCGCTATCGCGGGCCGATGGAGGCAGAATACGGCAGCTACGGACCAGATACGCGTGCCATCCTGGAAGCGTTCACCGCCGGGATCAACGAATACATCCACGAGGCACTTCTTCCGGAGGGCTCCGGGCTGCCCGTAGAATTCCGTCTTGCCGGCTTTACCCCAGAACCGTGGAAACCGGAAGACTGCCTGATGCGCCTGGCGGGATTCCCCGTGACCGGAAATGCCGGACGCGAACTGTTCCATGCCCAGCTTGTCACCTTGCTGGGGGCAGACCGGGCCTCGCGGATGCTGCCTCTCGACCCGCCCGTCAAGCTTGACCCCGCACCCGGCGTGGACTACTCGGGTCTCACTCCGGCTTTACTAAAGGACCTCGTGGGAAGCGACACGCGGATCGAATTTCCGGGGGCTCCTGGGAACCAAGGCTCCAACAACTGGACGGTCGCTGGAACCCTCACTCGGAGTGGACGGCCGCTGCTCGCAAACGACCCGCACCGCGCCATCGCACTACCTTCCTTGCGCTACATCGTTCAGCTGGTGGCGCCGGGATGGGACGTCATCGGTGCAGGTGAGCCGGCGCTGCCCGGGGTCGCGGCCGGTCACAACCAGCAGATCGCCTGGGGCTTCACGGTTTTCGGTCTTGATCAGCAGGACCTGTATGTGGAGCGGCTGGATCCGGCAGACCCCACACGCTACAGAACCCTCGCGGGCTGGGAACCGATGCGGGTAGAGACGGAAATCTTCAAGATCAAGGGGGAGCCCGACCGCCGGGTGGAACTGAAGTTTACTCGCCACGGGCCAGTGCTGTGGGAGGACCCGGCACACCACCACGCATTGGCGTTGCGCTGGGTCGGTGCCGAGCCTGGCGCGGCGGGCTATCTAGCCTCACTCGCCGTCGACCGCGCCCGCAACTGGGATGAGTTCGAAGCCGCCATGGCCCGCTGGAGGGTGCCCTCGGAGAACATCGTTTACGCGGACACCGCCGGCAACATCGGCGAGCACTCCGCGGGTCTGGCTCCCCTCCGCCGGAAGTGGACGGGCCTTCTCCCCGTACCCGGCGACGGCGGATATGAGTGGCAGGGGTTCGTGCCGCCCTCCCGTCTGCCGCATGTGCTGAATCCTCACGCCGGGTACATCGCCACCGCCAACCATCGCATGATCCCTCTCGACTACCCTTACCAGGTCGGTTACGAGTGGGCACCCGCCGACCGGTTTGAGCGCATTCACGAGGTGCTGGGCGGGGCGGCGTCACATGGCCACCGGCTTGATACCGCCGACATGGAGAACCTTCAGAATGATGTGGTGTCGCTGCCGGCGCGCGAGTTGGTCAGTCTGCTCAAGGCGGCCTGCGCTCGCCCCAACACCGCGCCGGTTGGCGGGCAAGGTACGTTGCCCCCTACTTGCTCGTCGGCCGCTGCGAAACTGCTGATGGGATGGGACGGAGCCGTGGCAACCGAATCTGCCGCTGCCGCTGACTACGAATTGTGGCTGCCGGAGGTCGAGCGGGCAGTGTTGAGGCTGCTCGCGCCTGAAAGCGTTTACAAACTATTCGAAGGGGCTTGGCCTTTACCCGTGGTCATGCGGCATCTCCTTCAGCCCGATACCGAGAGTTTCGGCGCCGACCCAGCGACTGGGCGCGACCGCTTGCAGCTGAGGTCTATTGAACCGGCGGTGGATAAACTTACCCGGTTGGAATGCCCGGACGTTGCCGGCTCGGCAATGGGGCAAGCTTCACCACGTCCACTTTCGCCATCCTCTTGACTCAGTTCCCGGTGCTGCAGGACTTTTCGACCTGGGACCGCTGGCGAGGCCCGGCGACGGTTCCACTGTCGATGCCACGTCCTTTGATTCGCACTTCGAGCAGGTGTCGGGCGCCAGCTATCGCCAGATTATGGACACGGCGGACTGGGATCAGTCGGAGGCTGTCAACGTTCCCGGGCAGAGCGGCCAGCCCGCGAGCCCTCACTATGCGGATTTGTTACCACTGTGGGTCGAAGGCAAGTATTTCCCCTTAGTCTACTCGCGGCCCGCCGTGGAAAGAGAAACCCGCGATCGGCTGGATTTGGTGCCGAACCTGCCCTGATTGACCTTGTTAGACCAAGGTGGTCACAAATATCTATTTGTGCAGGCCCTTCGAGGGTGCATAGGATCTGAGGAGTCTTCGACCCAGCTATCACTGGGCGAAACGGCTTGGCTCATGTGAATACCGACTAATACCTGTCCCACGGGAAAAACATCACGGCTTGTGTCTAAGTTTTGAGCAGGACTGAACGAACAAAGAGAGACGGGGCTACTGCGTCCCTTGTATTCACTATGGGTGGCGGTTGGACTGGACCGTATCCAGTTGTTGAACAAGTACCTCAAATCCGCAGAAATCGTGAATCAGGAGCAGAGTTACAGCGAATCACGACCGCGCTCCACAGGCCATCCTTTTGACTCCGGCTGGGCATCCGTTTTCGATCGTTCTCACCCTGTTGTCATCTCAGTAGTCACGGAAAAAACGGGAACTTTTCACTTGGTTGTCGGTTTTCTATATATCTCCGTGGGGAGCTAAACCTAATATTAAAAATATCTCTCTCTCACTCCTCCACCTGAAACTGACTACTGAGGCCATTTTTCCCAATTTTACTGTGACTACTGAGATGACAACGGGAGACTACGCGGTGACAACCAGCTGGCTTGTGGGGCGCGCCGCGCCCCTCAGCCTTCCTCGTCCTGGCGCAGCCGCAGGCGCCCGGTGCGCCTCTTCCGACCATCCTCCTCTTCCTCCATCTCCTCCTCCGTCATGCCGGATTTCGCCAGCGAGTCGCGCACGCGGCTCACAAGTTCTCTCAGGAAATGACTGCTGTCCGGGTTCGTAGTTGGTTCTCCGTTAGACTTGTCTGAACATTTTGTCACCTCCAACAAACGAGGAGGATTTTTCTATAAGCCTCGACCACTCTCAAAACCTCAGACATTCTGACATCCATTGAGATTTAAAAAAAAATCCTCCTCGTTTTATTTTTATATACTCATGTGATTGATTCCGTGGGGTTTGTTCCGTCAAAATGGCGAGTATAAAAGCGAGTATGAGGAATACTCGTCCACCGTTTTTCTTGCCCTGAGTCAATAATTTGGGCGGAGGGGAATTCCTCATCCTCGCTCTCATACTCGCTATTCATCGTCTGATTCCGCTTCCGGTTCCGGTTCCGGCTTATCGCTGAATCTTCCGCTCTCTATCGCATACTCACGGCTCATCGCATGCGATTTCAGGGGAACGATGACGTTGACGCCGTCCTGTTTCTTCCTCACTGTCTTGAACACAAGGCTACCGCTCTTAAGCAACGCCGCCATCCACTTATCGACGTTGGATGCTCCGTATGCGTTGTCCCATTTGCAATTGGTGCGCAATCTCCTCCAGAGCACGAAGTCGTTGGTCTCTCGGTTCTTCCGGTCCACCTTCTCGACCACCATGGCATCGAACTCGGCCTCAAGGTTCTTGGCCTCGCCCGCCTTGAACACCTTCTTGATTTCCAACTGCCAGTCCATGAACTTCAAGGCTGCCGCCATGCAGGCCGGACTGACTTCTTCCTCATCATTGGCGCTCGCTGTCAGGACGGCGATTTTCAAAGGCAGGTGATCGAGCCTTGTATCGTCCTTTTCCATCCGTTCCTGCAGATCGAGCCATTCCTCGAACATCGTCTCCGCCTCGGGATGGAGGGACTTGACAAACGTGCAGCCGTGCAGCGTCCTCGCCACGTGGTCGTATTCGTTGTCGAGGGTCTCGATGTTCGTCTCGGGAAGCGGAGCCGTCCAACCTTTGGATTGCTTGTAGTTGAACTTGACGCCGCTATAGCCGAAGATGAACCGGCTGTACAACCCGTAGTTGGCCTCGTCACCAAAGAGGGTGCGAAACCTATCGGGCTTCTCCACGCTCGCCGGGATGCCGCCCAGCCACGAGAGGCGGCAGTCCACGCTAACTTTCTCCTTGCCTATTCTCTTCTCAAACTGCCGGTCGTCGAAGAAGTCGCACAAGCGGGGTGCCAAGGCGCTGGATTCCAGCGTGGTCTTCTTCATAACCTCAGTCATCTCGTTGTTGACGATGAGCAGCTTGGCGGGGCCGGGCGTGCGCTCGTTGCCCTTGCGGTTGCCATTGGCATTCAGCTTGGGCCGGTCGCCGAGCGCCAGCGTAAGCTGGGTATCTCCACCCGCCGTGAACTTGATGTAGTCCTGTTGCCACTCCAGGCGCATGGTTTTCAAGGCCCGGTCGATGGCCACGTTTTTACCCCCTCCCGGCCTGCTGATAAGCGTCACGTACAAATTGACCCGTGCGCCCGCCATATGGTCCGGGACGGGCAAGACTGACTGGCAGGCGAGCAACGCAGGATAAGCGAGGCCCGGATGTATCTTCATGCTCTGGGCAAGCTCGCCTAGTTTTCCATACATGGCCTCTTTGGGGAATTCGAGCGTGGAATTCTGCGCTTTGGGCTTTGAGACTTCAGCGGTCGGCTCCGTAGCTTTTTGCTCCGCAGCCGCGGGAGCGGCCGGCAGTGGAGCGGTTGGCTCTGTCGGAACCTGTGGTGCTGGCGTCTCTTCGTCCGGCTCTTCCTCCATGGCCCGTGGGTCCAATTTGGGTTCCTCCGGGATGATTTCAGCGCCTTCGAAAAGCTCCAAGATTTTGTCTTCCTCGTCATTCTCAATGAGGATGACATCCCGCAGGTCGGCGGGGTCATCAGGCCAGATGCGCTTGGGATATGGGTCGTGCTCCTCGTTCAGGAACTTGATGAGTGTCCCGATGGTCATCTTGTGGGTGGGGCAATCTTGGGCGAAGCATGACCAGCCTAGATGGCTACCGTCATAGTAAAAACCCGTCTCGGTGGAGTGCTCGTGCCGCCGCCCGACGCCCGGACATTCCCCGACCACATACCAGCAATCGTCCTTCACGTACAGGATGTCGAGGCCGTACCATTCGAGGAAGTCGTCGAAATCGAAATTCTCGTCCACCTCGATCATGTCGGAAGTCTTAGGTACGGCCTTCATGGGCGTACCATGCTTTTTGACGAACTCGATGACCCACAGCGGACAGGGTATGGGCGGGACGTTGTTTACGACTTTGTATAGATTGCCATTCGGGTGGGTGCTTCCCCCGGCTACGATGTACTTGTTCATAGCCCGGAAAGAGAACCATTCGCCGCCCTCAGGAAGGTTGGCGGAGTGGTTACCTAAGGCAATGCTCTCCGCCGTCTGCCTGAACACGGCGTGGTCGCCGCCCTTGCCGGACAATTGCATCAGGGTATAGGGGGCGGGGACGCCCATCTCCTTGCAGGCGCCCTTCAGACCACCGCCCCCATCGAATTCGAGGAAGCAAACGCCGCCCTTTTCGGCACGGGCCAGCAATGCACAGTTGGCTTCCGCACCCAGGGTAATGCTTTTTTCGACTTCGATGAGCGTAAAAGCATCGCACGTGGCCACGTCGAGGAAGGCGAGTCCCTTCCACGGCTGCTTGGACCTTGCCTGCAATGGAAAACACGGAATTTTGTAAGGTATGAACTCCGTGGCTATCTCAAGAAATTGTGCCACTCCATCCCTCCGCTTCACACACTGCCGCTAACCTCGATGGCGTGCCGCCGTGACCAAGTCTCCCCCTCAGATGAACGCATTGTCGTCGGCAATTCTGAACGTGCGAGCGGCAGCGGTTGCGCATGATCGTTCAAACCTTTCCGTCGCAGTTAAGGAAAGAAGCCTCGCCGTGCCGCGCGGTTCGGATACGTTACCGGCGCATGCGCCTGCTCGCAGCGTGCCCAGCAGAGGACCGCATAGGGCTCACGATGCAACTCGCCGGGAACATGCTCGTATTGTGGTTTCATCAAGGACTGGTCACTCCGCTCCACAGGCTCCCCGGTAAGGCTCTCGCCAGCCTCACCGCTGGGCGGCGCGTCCGCACCCGGCGCCGTGGAATTCATCTCTTCCTCGACGTAGTCATCGAGCACGTCTTTGTCGTGTAAGGCACACCACGCCCGTTCCCACTCTGTCCTTTCCGCGAACGCCTTTTCATAGCAATCAACGAAATGCTTCATCTCATCGAGCGATCCGGTGAGTTCGGTCTGGGCGCTTCTCTCTGAAGAAAGGTTATGTGCGCTTACGCTATGATCGCGTCTGTGAGGCTGCCCCCACGTTTCTAAGGATGCAGGATGATGACCGGCTCGCGGTGGAAGTCGCCCGGAACCGGCCTGCGCGACGGCGCCATGAGGTTCGGATCGCCGAACTCGACTTTTTCGCCAAGCAGTTCGTCGACTTCCTGTGGTTCCTCTATGGCGTCCTCCGTTTCATCTTCGGGTTCCGCGCTTTCGGTCTCTTGTTCCCAGGGCGTCGCCTCCTTGCAGGCAAGCTCGTAGAGCGCGACGAAGCGCCGGACGTCGTCGTGGGCCTTTCCCTCTTGTTCGAGCGCCGCAAGGCGTTCGAGTAATTGCGCAGGCTCGGGGTAGAAATAAAGGAAGCGAAAACCGAACGAGCAGCAGTCGACATATTTCATCCCGTTCATCAACGCCGCTCCCTGCTTGTAGGGCAACCAGATCAAATCGCCAAGCTCGTTCGGATAAGCGTCGGTCTCGATGGAGGCGTCCACCTCGTCCGTTGTCACCTGCATCAGCTTCATCGCCTCCGCGCTCGGGGCCTTGGTGCCAAGCTCGGGGGTCCAACGATGAGCGTTCGGTTCCAATTTCGCCCAAGGCCGATGTCGGACAATCCAAAAATTATGCATTTATGGGCTCCTTTTTGATTATTAGTAGTACATAATCACGGGGACCCTGTGGCGGGCGATGGGTTCCCCCTGCGCCAGGACGGGCTCCCCCTTCTCATCCCGCACAATTTGACGGTTCTCGTCGCGTTTCCAGAGATAAACAGGCTCCCATTCTGTCTTGTCCTTGAAAGCAGTCTCGTAAGTTTCCACGAAATCGCGGAGCATCGCCAACGCTTCGGGAAGATCGTCGGAATAATCCCCGCCAATTTCCTTGATGGGCGCTGGGTCAGCTTCCAGCGCCGTCAATCTGGTCCTGAGCACAGCCGCGTCGGGATACAACATCACAGTCTCGCTGCACCACCATTTCCCTTTCTCCCAGCGTTCAGCGCCTTCCAGCAGGAGACTGCCCAGCTTGGTTTTTAACTCATAGCTGTCGGGGCCGAAATGATATTTGTGGAAGTCCTTGCCCGCGATCTCAAACGCTCTGCTCATGTTCTTTCTCCTTGTCAGTCCACCATCCTACTCATGCATAGCTGCAATGAGCGATTTTGTGAGCCGCGTCGTTCATGCGTTGGCGCCTGGCGTCGACGAACTCCTCGGCGAATGTGCTTAAGTAGAGAGCGATAGCCTCGCATCTAACGTCGCTAGGGTAGGGACTGAGAAGCTCTGTCAGCTTGTCAACAAGCTTAGCTACTTCCTCTTCGCTGGTGGAGAGAACAATCCAGTCCTTGCACTCGTCAGTTATTACCACGCCATGTTCACAGATGAGCGTGCCCGCGAACCCACAACCCGGCTCGGAGTAGTTAAGCTGGAATTTCAAAAGGGGGAACTCCTTAGCCATAGCCATGACCACCTGTCTGGGCGGTGCCCAGGCGGTTTGGAAGTGGAACTTAACTTCGCCGTCTGAAACTTCCGCCTTCGTGTCGGAATCGGCATTCCACTTCGTCCCCCACTTTTCGGCGCACCAGTTGAAGATAGCGGACTCCTTGAAGCCAGACCTCTCGTTCAAGATGACGCCAGCCGCCACGACCTCCTCCGGCACCGGCATGAATTTGTTGAAGTCGAGCGACAGCCGCTCCGAACCTCTCACGCCGCAACCCTGCGCCTTCTGTAAAAATCGATCAATCTCGCTCTTCGGGCCGATCACTCGAAGCGAATTTGAGCACCAATTAGGCATCATTCCTCCTCTCGTCTCCACTCGGCGGTCGGCGATCCACTGAAGTTCCTAGTCATTTCGTGGGCGACTGGCGTTTGCCGCAGCCAATTCATTGGCAACCCCGCGATAAGCCACGTGGCCGCGGCTCGCACCCCGGAAAAATCCAGGCCGTGCCGTTGGGCAATCTTCTCCAGCACCTCCCCCAAGTCGCCGCTGAATCCTTCAAGCTTGAGCAGCGCGTCAAAGTCACCGTGCTCCACGAAGTAGTACACCTCTCCCCTCGCCGCGTGGGTTCGCTTTTGCGGATCACGGAATTGCGTTTTTCAAGACCTGCACTTATTGTGTTTCGAACAGTAAGGCTGGCTCATTCCTGTTAGCAGGCATCGCACCAGTTGCTTCGCACATCGACTATCTCGCGCTGTTCGCCGCAGCCGTCGCAAATGGCGATCGGCCGCCTCTGGGTTGTCATCCCTTCCTCCCATTACAGTCATCCGAGTACGCGCGGAGGGTTTTCCGCCACCCGGTCACGTTCAGCATTGGTTTACCGTCCGGTGTCCAGAAGTCAATCGAAATGGTCATGTACGCCCCGTCCAGTTCCGCCGGGACCCGCGCATTCATTAGGGCCTTCCAGTGATCACCTAACAGGTATTCCCCAATCTCTAATGAAGTCAGCGGGCTCAACTCGTACTCACGCAGAATTCTGTCGATAGCTGAAATGTCATCGATTTCATGGACGCCTGTCATCAACGCGATAAGGTTGTCTCGGTCAGGCTTCAGCTCACCCGCCTCGAGCTTGCGAACCGAGCGGCCGTCATGAGAACTATATAGCCGCAAGCCGGTCACGATCCGTAGCTTTTCTTTCAGCTCGACCTGTGTCATACCTTTTGCCTCGCGAAGACGCTTCAGTGCGCCGCCTCCCGCTCGCCACTTCGCTAGCGTTCGAGAGGTATTGCGCCGCCGAATGCCTTTCCCTTCCATCGTCTCATCTCGTTATCGCAAATATATAAGTCAGTTCTTCAGTTACTTCCTCGAATGTACAGTCAAAGTGCCTGCGATGTCGCGGCCCTGATGCGGCCCTTTGGGTAATCGGCAGCCAGCGCCGCACGGGCGCTGGTTTCGCGATGCAGGCGTACGTTGGCCACCTCGTCAGGCCATTGCAGCACCGTAGCTGCAAACGGAGCCGGCGCCCATCGTGATCGGCGACGGCGGTCAGCAGGCTGTCGTACCAGATCGACGCCGAGCGCGAGATCGCCTGGGGGGGCGAATGACTCGCTGGCGCTGCGGCGCTTTCTGCGAGTGGGACTGGACGAGAATCCGCCAGATCATTCCACGATCTCGCGGACGCGGCGGCTCATCGATTTGGAGATGCACCGGGAAGTGTTCACCTGGGTCCTGGAGGTGTTGGCGGCAAAAGGGCTGCTGAAGGGGCAGACGCTGGGGGTGGACGCCACCACGCTGGAAGCGAACGCGGCGCTGCGGACGATTGTGCGGCGCGATACGGGAGAAGGCTACCAGGAGTTTTTGCAGCGGCTGGCGCAGGAGTCCGGGATCAAGACCCCGATGCGCGAGCAGTTGGCGCGACTGGATCGGAAGCGCGCCCGCAAGTGACCGCCACCACCGCGCCGCTGCTGAAATCCACCGGGTGCTCCACGTTGTGCGCCAGGTGCGTCCGTTCACCCTTCATCTTGGCGATGCGAGCGTCCGGATCGTGCGGGTGCTTCCACTCTTTATTTGATCCCGGGCAACCCGCGGACGCGGGCGAGACGGCAACGGGGCGCGAGACGGTGAAGCGAGAGAGCAGATTGCGACGGTAGCGGGCGGGGAGAAGGGCGAGGCGGTGAATCCCGAAGGGCCGAAGGAAGTCGTTCTGGACAAGGGCTATCACAGCAACGAAATGCTGGTGGAGTTGGCCGACTGGCAGGTGCGCAGCTACTGTTCGGAACCGGACCGCGGGCGGCGGTACTGGGAAGGAAAGCAGGAAGAACAAGCCGCGGTGTACGCCAACCGGCGGCGGGTTCAGGGCGAACACGGGAAGCGGTTATTGCGACAACGGGGCGAGAAGGTGGAACGGAGCTTTGCGCCCTGCTATGAAACGGGCGGGATGCGACGCGCCCATTTGCGGCATCACCCGAATATTCTCAAGCGCCTGCTGGTGCATGTGGCCGCTTTCAACTTGGGACTGGTCATGCGCAAGCTTTTGGGTCGTGGGACGCCTCGGGGCCTCCAGGGCCCATGATGCGGCGCTCTTTTTAACTGTTTTGCGGTGCCTGCGTGACATCTGCGCTCTCCCAGAGGTCTGGAAAGAGTATGCCGACCCTCTCGAACCTCTTCCAGCGCCTGAGTCGCTCCATGAGCCTTCCAACAACGCTTGGCTCACCGCGAAGAAAAAGACCGTTTCCACCACGGGCTGCTAGGGCCGCATTTGGGCCGCGACAAGCTCCCGGTTCTCAGAATATATTCGAAAGGTGAAGATAAGCCGGATGGGAGGGGGATGGTCAACAGCTATCAAAGGCGCGCGAGGTGGAAAGGGGCAGGGCAGAAAATCAAAGCTCTTCGTTTGGGCATGGGGTTGTCGCAAAAGGAGTTTATTCAAAAGCTAGAGCAGGCGACAGGCGAAAGACTTTACACCAGTGTCGGTTGCCGCTCAGTGCGCAAGCTCGAGGCGGGTGAGCTGCACCCATCGCGATGCCATCTTATCGCCATGTTGAAAAAAGTCTTTCAACTCAGCAAAATCCAAGCTATCAACGGAATCCTGCGCTCATATGAATACTGCCCGCTCATTCCTGCTGAGGCTAATTCGCTGCGGCGCATGCAGCCACGGCACATGGAATCGACCATTGGCATCCCACTGCAAGTCCTGTCAGCTACTCGACCTGACCTGCACCAGATCGGCTTATCGATCTACTCTAGCCTGAATACCTTGGGCCTCCTAAGGAACCCTGCACCTAACCCATTGGCATAATCAGCGCCTATCTGGAACCTCGTAAATCAAGCCCACCTCCTCCCAGAATGGCGGTATGCACAGGGCCAGGTTAATTAGTCTGCTCTACAAGCCAGGAGTCCATGAATAGTAGCGAAGAAATGACCTTTCGATGTGAGCTTCACGGTCGGAGGCGTGCATCGTCCCCGTCGTCGCCAAGAACGAGCACGAGGCCAGACAGAAGGCCGAAAAGAAAATCCGTGAGTAAGTCGAAATCTCCGACCTCGCCAACTACATCATCACGTTGGATTGGGCGGTCGAGAATGATTCCATCCGCAAAGTGTAAACATAGCAGCCGGGGGCAGAGGGGAAACCAGCAGGAGGATAACCGGATAATGAACACAGCAGACCGAGATTTCGAACGGCTCAAAAAGGGCCGGGTGGTGATCCACGCCAAGGAGCGGACTGTCGCCCGTGGCGGAATGGGATTCCGTTTCGACGACGGCAGCGTCCTGCACGTCGGGCCACACGCGGACGCGATTCGCATCATGCCCGCAAATGCGTTATGCCGACTCCGAAGCCTCGGAGTCCGACGGCCCCGGCGACGTGGCCGTCGAGTGGCAACCCTACGATCGGGATTGCCCCCTGTACTTGGACAGCATGGTCGAAGGCCTGAGCGAGGAGAAAAGGAGAAAAGAGGCGACCAACTTTCCCACTGAGGGAATGAGACAGATCAAGATGCACGAGGAGAGTCGGCGTCTCACCGAAGGCCCGAAATCGCACCGCCTCGCCAACGTGCTGGCCTTCCTCAACCGGGGCATCGAGAAGGTTAAAGCGCTTTTTGCCGGCGAGGGGGCGGACGATGCCCACATCCGCCCTGGCTATTATTTCTTCTGCGATGACGGCAACTACCTTGTCGACCTGAGGGGGGACTTCGACCCCGGCAAGGGGACCCTCAAGGCGCTGTGCAGGAAATTCGTCCGTGATTTCGCTAGCGAGCACGATGCCTATGCGTCGCCATCATGGCCGACTCATGGGTCGCCAGCCCGGAGCATCACAACTGGGCGAGCGACGACCCCAAGCGTCAAGAAACCTTTGGGTTCTACTTGAAGGCAACCTGGGTTGGGCGAGGCATTGCCTATACGAGCGCCGGGACGGCAGGATCGTGTGGCGTGATACCACGGAGGGTGAACTGCCCCCCGACTCCGTGAAGGATATCCCTGCTTGGTGGGAGGTAGGACACGTTGCCGGTGCGTGAAATCGAGTTCGGCGAGAGCCTGGGGGAAGTCCTGCCCTCTGCGTCAGATCGCTCCCAAGGAGGGCCGAAAAATCCGTGTCAGCCTGTTGACCGAATTCTGCCACCCTCGGGTCGAGAGGGTCGTGGTGGCTGAGAGCAAAGAGGCCGCCAAGGCAATACTCGACGACGAAGAATTCACGCAGCGCCTCGCCCCCCACACCGGCGAAGGAGCGGGGGGTCCCGCCATTCGATCAGTCCGTCGAGACACCCCGCATGACACCAGGACCACGGGTTCGGCGCAGACCGACGAAACCAACGCCGAAGTCAGGCTCGTTGACGATCCCGAGCGGCAAGCACGGCGGGATGCGTACTTCGCCGCGCACGCTCGATACTGAGGACTAAGAGCATTCGAGAAAATGGCGCAAACCATCATGAGGGTGCGAGGCATTCAAACGCCGACAGAAGACCCGACCGAGAAATCAAAGAGGAGACGCAAACCATGGAAAAGATCGGAAAGGCAATGGCCGCTGATCTGAGGAAGCTGTACAAGCTTCTCGATAGGTATGGGCTGGAGGCGACAATTGATTACCACAGTGACCGATCTCGCATCACCGCCTACCACTCAGTATTCGACGGGAAGACGATTCTCGTGGAAGTGTTCCCCAGGCATTGGCAAATCTATGTTCCCGTGACACTCACCCTATATGTCGATGAAACCCTGGAGAAGGCCAAGGAGTACCTTGAAAGAAACTAGGGCAGGACGGAGTTTGAACGCCTGCTCAAGAGGGTCAACGAGGACCTTGGGATGGAGACCTATCCATGGAGCGGGGCATACAGGCAAATATATCGGTGGGCGAAGCAGGACGGCGTGGCAGCCTGACAATCTTCCATATGGGGCCGGGGCGGCAAGACGAAGCCCAACGTCCCGACTCTGTTCCATGAGGGTGGGGGCTCCCCGTCAGCCCGAAACGGGCGCAAGCCCAGCTTCGACCCCGCCGAGATGGAACTGATGCCCCGTGACCTCGACATAAGTTTTCCCCGGATAGATCTGAACCCACGGAGAGCGAATAGGGGTGATGGGCATCGACTACAAAAGTTTTGTCACAATCATGGCGGAACTGGAAAAGGGGGAGCATGGCGCGATCGGATTATTGCATAAAAGAGGACCCGGACGGAACGTTCAGCGGCGTAACCGCAGACGGCCATATTTGGGACGAGCGCATCGAGACTCGGGAGGCGGCGGAGACAGGGCTCGCCGCCGCCCAGGAGAGCGACCACGAGCGAGACTACAACGACACAATTGTGGACAAAATCGAGGAGATGTTGGACGCCAATCCGTACGCCAACGGCAGGGCGCAAGTGCTGGCGTGGCTCATGCACGGCCAGGAGCAACATTTTCCCCGCCTGGCGAAAATGATGTCGCACCTGGCGGACGAGTTGCTCGACACCACGCATGACGAGTAAGCAGGGAGTCAAAACACCGTGCTCGATCATTTCGAGAACCAGGCCGCGGGGCTTTACATATCATGCCGACCTCGTTTCGCGACAGGGCTAATAGCTGGTGTAGATAAGTTTCCGGGGGCTTAGGCTGAGGGCGCAGGCAAGACGAAGGATTCAAGTCTATTGATCGCTTGTCAGAGGTGCGTCATGAACGGGCTCATCGATTTTGATCTGCTGACTCTCGCCGATGTCGCCAAATTGCTGCGCTGCTCGAAGGCGCATGTCTCCAAAGCGGTGGCTGGGCGTGTCCGCGGTTGTCCGGCAATCCCGTGCGTTTCGCTCGGTCGCCGGAAACTTGTTCGGCGCGAAAGCCTCCTCTCGTGGATCGCCCAGAATGATAAAATACCCCCATCGCCAGAACGAGGCCGCAAGAACGCATAAGGAGAAAATTATGCGTGTACGGCACTCGGCGGGAGGTGTCAGAAAACAGCGTGGCCGCTGGATTGGACTTTGGTACGAGGGCGGCATCAAGAAAAGTAAAGTCCTTGGGTTCGTGTCTGAGATGAGCAAGGGCGAAGCGAGGGAAGAAGTCGCCCGGATCGTCTTGAAGGAAAGAGCCAAGCGCGAAGTCAACAGACGCTGGAAGTTCGGGGAATTTGTCGAGCAGATTTATTTCCCCTTCTACAGCCGGAAGTGGAAGGATTCAACGCGGGAGAATAACGTTAATCGGATGACGGTTCATCTTGTATCGGCTTTCAAGGATCGGGAACTGCAGAGTTTCCGGCGCGACGAACTTCAGGACTTGTTGGACCTGAAGGCGAAGGCGCCGCTGTCGTTCTCGGTCGTCGATCATCTGCGGTGGGATTTGAAGCAGATTTTCGATATGGCCGTGGCGGAGGGCCAGGTCGAGCGCAATCCGGCCCTGCTGCTATTCACGCCCAACGAAGCGGCGACCCCGGTGCGCCGCGCCATGACCATCGATGAGGTTCGGTTATGTCTTTCGGTTTTGGATAGGCGGGAACGTCTGATCGCCAAATTCGCGATTATGGCCGGCATGAGACCGGGCGAGATCTTCGCGTTGACGTGGGGACGGCTCACGGCAAAATACGCGGAGATCCGGCAACGGGTTTATCGCGGAACCATCGACACGCCGAAAACGGACCAGTCACGTCGACAGGTAGCTCTTCCTGAAGAGTTGCTGGCCGATGTGGAGAGTTGGCGACGGCTGGCGGTGGATACGCGCGAGAACGCCTGGGTATTTCCTTCGGAGCGTATGACACCGCTCTCGAAGGACAATTGCTGGCGGCGGTATATACAGACCAAACTGGCCAAGGCGGGTCTTGACTGGGTGAATTTTCTGGTCATGCGCCGCACCCATGCAACTTTGATGAAGGCGCTCGGGGTGGATGGCAAGCTGGTCGCCGATCAGCTTGGCCACAGTCTCGATGTGAACCAGAACGTCTATACGCAATCGCCAGTCGAAAGCAGGCTCGACATGGTGAACCAGTCAGAAAAAAGCCCGCGCGTGATGTAAATGGTGTTCAAACGGTGTTCAGAATGAAGACGGGTTTTGTAAGTCCTTCAAAAGATGGAGCGGGAGACGGGAATCGAACCCGCGACGTCCAGCTTGGGAAGCTGGCATTCTACCGCTGAATTACTCCCGCTCGCAGGTTACTACTGGATAGCTGCTTAAGTCCTTGAATCTGAAGCCGTTGGTCAAAACGAGCTCGCACCGTTTCAACGCAGCTTTTCGGTCATTTTAGCTGCCGCTGGTGGTTCGTCCTACCACTCGTTTGGCCCTTTCACACTGATTCTTGGACTCCTTATCGGCGTTTGTCAAGGACTTCTTCAGTTCCGAGCAGACGCGTTATCTGTTGCGACCGGTCTCCAGCTTTGGAGACTTGTAGAACTCTCAGCGACTTTCTCTCTCGGTGGCTTTGTGTCACGGGTTGAAGTGGGCTTTGGCATAGTCGGGCAGAACACGGACAGCCACGTATTAACTACCAAACGCACCATCGGCAGCGTTACGCACCCGAATCCCCGAACCTCAATGGTAAGGTTGACGTACGTACCTTTGCCGAAAGCTCATCTTGTTCCCGAAAGTACCCTAACTCCGCACTGGACGCGACGACCGCGGCTGGCAGCCTGTCCTCCTTATTGCGAGGCCTGCATCCCGCAACAGCCCAGGCCATTTGCGCACCGCGGAGCGGTCCCAGTCCCTAACACCTTCGGGTAACTTGCTCCAGCTCACCAGATCAGGGTGGAGTTTCTTTGTGATATCCCGCACGTCGTTGTAGCGAAACCCTTGCTGCAGCCGTTCGACGACCCACCTACCGTGTTCCATCTCAGCCAGCAACTCGATGTCGTCAGTTGTAAATTCCAGCGCCTCGTCCCCGGCTGCCGCCTGCTCAATGTGGAAGCCCGCGCGTTCCAGGAAAGCCGCAATGGCTGCCGCTTGCATGCGGTTTGAGTTCCGCAAGCGTTCGTCAAGTTTCCCCCACGGTTGCATAGCGGGATCAGGATTCACGTAGTGCTTCTCCTCGAGGTACGCGGCGTGGATTTTCTGCGCGGCCGCTTCCACCTGCTCGCTCGTCAAGGCGGGACTGGGAGGCTGCAGGAATACCTGCACACTCCGAGCGTCCTCAGGCAAGCCGATCAGGCCGCCGCATTCGCGCCAATCCGGATCGGCCAGAACCTGCGCGGCCGCTCGCGTCGGCGGTTCCATCACTCCCACCGGAGCCCCAAGGGCCAGCGCCAGACGGTATTCGAAGGCCGAGATCGGTCCGCCATCAATTCCCAGCAGGCGAACGTCCTGTGGTTTAACGCCCGCTAACAGCAGGTCGGTCCAATACTGGAGCGCGTGCGCAGGTCCATAGCTGAGCCCTTCCGACGGCACCCAGTCGGTATACCGCAAGTCGACGGGCTGGTCGTAAGGAAGATTGCGCGGAATGTAACCGAGAACTTCCAGCGGTCCGCCTGTTTCCGCCCTCTCCGCCACCGCGATCTCGCCGGCCATCCCGGCAATACCGGCGCTGGTGCCTCCTGAGATGAGCGTTCCCCTGAAGCCCTTGAACGCCCCGAGCACCACTGGCCGGAAACGCTCGATATTCGCCTGGAAGGCCTGTGCCGTGCCTCCCGCCAGGATGACCACCGGCGAGGTGAAGGATTTTCGCTTGGCTGACAAGCCCGTCGGCGGTTGGCCTTTCCACACGGCTTCGCCGAGCAGGAGCAACTGCAGAACGCCCGCATGCGACTCCGGCATCTCCCGGCCGCGATTGATTCGGTGCACGAATGTGATCTCCGCTTCCAGCGCCGAGGCGGGCACCGTGCTGTCCTTTTCGAGGCAGAGCTGAATGGCCTTGGCGTACGCTGCCAGGCTTTCAAGTGGGCATTCCAAAAGCAGCTCAAGTCGCCCGATGGTGAAAAACGACCAGGGTACTTCAATCCCCGCATCGATGTAGTCGCGGCACCGGCCGATGGCCTGCTGGAAGCCCGGCGCCAGGGCATTGCGCAAGCCCAGTTTCTCACCCAGGAAGATCTCGTATTCCAGGAACGAGGCCAGGTGGAAGGGGTTCGATGGGTCCGCATCAAGTGCAGCGCGGTAAGTGTCGCGCGCCTTCGTCTCGTTGTTGGGAATCTGCGCGTGCGCCCAAGCGCGATAACCCAAGGCACGCGTTTGCAGGTTACCGGCGGCTTCTTTGAGCGCAAGCTCAATTTCGGTGCATCCCTTTAGGAATCCATCACTCGACGGCTCGTCGGCGTGGACGCGACAAAGCGCATGCCCGTGCTCGACCAGGACTTCGGTTTCCCACTTGCCCGCCGCGCCGAGGAAGGGTTGCAGCAGTTCCACGATTCGCGCGTAGTTCCCGGTGGCGCGGGCCAATTGGGCGAGACGCAGAGCAACCAGCGGCCGCTGCGAGGGGTCGGTTTCATTCTCCAGCACTATCTCGAGAATCTCCGTTTCCTCCGCTAACCGCTTGCTGTGCATATAGGCACCGTAGTGGAGCTTGTAGGCATCGAGTTCGCGTACGGACTTGCCAAACGCCTCATCTCCTTCTTCCAGCAGCGCCGCGACGCGTGCCAGGTCCCGTTTCAAGTGTTCCTGCACCTTCAGGCTGGTCTTGTAGATGCGGTCATGACTGACACTGGCGTGGGCGTGTTGGAGCAGGGTGCGCACCTGGATCTCCGCCTTGCGCTTGCCGATTTCCGGCGGGACGGAGAGGCCGAACATCGTCTCACCCTTGAACTGCACGACGTAGTGGACGGAGAGATAACCGAACTCTTCCGTCTTCAGCCTGCTCCGCACATCCAGGCTGTTCTCGACGTCGATCTCGAAGTTCTCGCGAATCACTGCGCAGATGGAGTCTACCTCCGCCTGCGTCTCCGTGATGACGCGCGCGCCGCAGAGATCCGTGGGGCCAATGCCCTTCGACATGTACTTCTTCGCCTTGCGCGCCATCTTCTCGGCGAAGCTCGCGAAGCTCTTGGGGCGCGACTGCACGATCGCCATCGGCGCCAGGTCGCGGCAAGCCACCTTCAGGACCTTTTCGAGAAAGCCGGCGTAAGCCTGGTAGATGGAAGACTCCGCCTTGTATTCTGTGCACCGGTCGCGGTGCCACTGCCGTTCATCATTAGTCATCGATTCCCCCGGAATGCGCATCTACATGAATGGCTGTAGCAAACTGCGAACTAGCTCTGTTTGGCATGCAAAAAGCTGCGTTTCGAGGTACAGAAGCCTCAAAAAACCGGAAGAATTCTTGATTTCGGGCGTAGCGCCAGCTGCCTAACTAGATTTGTTTTCATATACATTCTGGGATACCTTTTTTACGCCCTTTATTTTCATATACATTCTGGGACATCTCCAGCACCTTGTTTTACGCCCTTTGTTTTCATAAACATTCTGGGATATTCCTGCGTTTTTTTATTTCGCGCGTTTCCCCTTCAGAGCTCGGTGTAACAGGCAAGTGGCTTGTTTTGTTTAGCATATAACTTTGACCTATCTCACAAAAATCACTAACAAGCTGTGTTTTCGGTAGCATTCTGGGTTAGCGGCGCCGCCTCGGGTTCGGGCAGTTTCGCTTTGCGTGCTCCCCGTACTTACCTGTAAGCTTTGCTCCATAGCCTCGGCAAGGCGCGCGGCTGGGTGATTTCGCCCGGCGCATCGGCCGCTTGCTCCCCAAGCTTGCAGGAGGAAGGCCAGAGACATCGCCACGGACGACAAATTGCCCCGCATGCAGCGCGTCGCTGCACTTTTTTTCTCGTTTTTTCCTGCCGGTAGGAAACCCGGTTCCGCCGGTGAGTTTCAGAGTTGTCACACAGACGCATCAAGATCCTTCCGGCCAAGGCGCATCGAGCGGCATAGCGGTCGCCATTCGCTAGGTTTCGAGGTGCTCCAGATCGGGCAGGTTGCTGCGGTCATTGAGAGCGGCGACGAAGGCTGCGGGCAAATCGCCGCCGGGTTGGATTCTGGGACGGAGATACCACCCGCTCGCGTACCTCCAAGCCGCGACGATATAGGGCCTCGGCCGCCGCGTAGTCGCCCTTGCTGCAGAGCAAGGCGGGAAGATTATTCAGGCTGGTCAACCGGCCAGCGAGAGGGATACCACCCATAGCTCACCTGGAGCGGCGTTACCGAGCATGTCAGGCCAGCAGCCGTTCGATTTCCCGGTTCAGGCTTTGCTCCTGAAAACCCCTGATACCCCGTTCAGATGGAAAACTGATGGGCTTCGTCTTTATGAGCAAAATCAAGGCCGAGAGCAGCGATTCGAATACGTGATACTGCTCCTCCCTGGGTCTCGAGGCAATAGAGTGGAATAGATCTATCGACCAGCGTTCAAGCGGGGTCAAACCGCTGCCTGAATGCGTGCTCAACCACCGCCGGATGGCGGGCATGTTTGCGTAAATCACTCCAGTCGCCCGTGAGTCGGCTGCTTGAGGACAGTAGTTCTGCCGCCTTACTTCCGAGGCCGTCAAGATGCACGGACGACGGTCATTATCACCTGTGTAAAGCGCCAAGATGGGCCCGGCGAATTGGTCCAAAGGAACAGTTTCAATCGCTATCGGGCGAAGGTCCATACTGGACTCGTCGGAGCTTTTTGGCTGCAGTTTGGAATGGCCGCTTGAGCCCTCGCTAAAACTCCGTCGAACATAGCCCAGGATATGGCGATCGAGCGTGGCTCCGCAAGACGTGACCGGTTTGATCATGAGGACGTCGACCTTGTGCTCTTGCAGCCAATTTAGGAACTTGCGTTTTACCGACATCAGGCGCATCGCTCCAATCGGCAGCGTGATGTTGGCACGGACCGAAGGGATCCGCAGCCGGCTCAGGAAGCCTTGCGAATATCGCCTGGCAATTGCTTTCTCGGTAGCAAGCCTTACGGCATCTTCATAGCCCGGAAATGAGACGATCAGGACTGGAATCGAGCTGTATGCTAGACAATCGTCCCAAATCTCAATCAGAGTGTCACTGACAGCTCGTGCCATGAGCTGCGCCCCTTCCGATGTGCCCGGGTCGGGAGGATTCTCGGTCGGCGGCAGCGAATTGAAAACGAGCAACACTATACCAAACCCGGAACTGCTCTTCGCTGCTGCGTCTGCCCGAGCCGCGCATTGAGCGAGCGGGGTGGCTACCGCCCGGGAAAAGTGATGTCCATCGCCGACCGTCTTTTTCAGTATCCTCAGCGACCGCTCCCATAAGCAGGTTGCATAGTAATAATGTCCCATTTCACCCAATGCGTTCGCGGCGTTGCCGAAACTCAAGGCAACATCATGGTGATCGAGACCAAGTCCCTCACGCCGGATGGCGAGTGCCTGGAGGTGCAAGTCCAGCGCCTTCTCGGGATTCCCTTCTGTCATCGCGAGATTTCCCGTCTCTTGAAGTACTGTGGCAACTTCCGGCGACCGTTCTCCCGTGGTCTCCTTCATGAGCGCTAAGGCGCGATCAAGCAGCGATCGACACCCGGCCGTGCCATTGATCTCTTTTTGCGAGTTTGCCTCGTTCATTAAGATTGACGCGAGGAGGCGGTGCTCGTTTCTCTGAGATTGAAGTTCTCCCTTTCTTGGCCCGCCATTTTCAACTAAAGCTGCAGCTTCCTCAAAAAGTGCCAGTGCTTGTTGGTCGTTGCCGCGGTCTCGCTCGACCAATCCTTTGTCATTAAGGGTGATGGCGCGAAGAAATGGGTCACCAACCACTGCGTCTCCCTTGCCTTGTTTTTCGAAGCACTCCAGGGCGGCGTCAAAGTAGTCGAGCGCATACAAAAATTGGCCCACCATCCCACCTGTAAGAGCTCTGTCAGCAGGACCCAGCCTATGGAAAGCGGTGAGATAAAGGGCCGGAATGTCTACAGGTGAAGCAACACCTACTTTTGCTGCCGTGAGGAGGCTCTGCCAATACTGCATCCATTCGAACTCTCGACCCGTTCCCCATGCCGCTATAAAGACCGGCATGAAACTTAAGTGATCGGCTAGAGCCTCCCACCGGCAGGCAGCCTGAAGTTGCCACGGCTCTTCATCAAGTGCACGGGACGATGCAACGGCATCCGGTTCGATGTGGATTGAACCGTCCACACCGATGCGGGCTGGAAGTGGCAACGAATCAAAATACAGTGCCAAACGCTCATGGGCCGCCCGTTTGCTTTTTGCACCCGGCAGGTACCTTTTCTCCACGGCGTCGCGGAAGTGCGAGTGCGAGAAGGTTAATACGCCTGCCTGATTAGTGACTTCCGCCTCAGATGCCAGAAAGAAAGGTGTCCATCTTGCGCGCGGCAGTGGCGCACGAGGTGTATGAAGCTCATCGAGTAGCTTACGCAGCTCAGTTACTGAACTCTTGGAATTAGCCGTGAACCAATCGTGACTTGAGTGCTCACCGAGCAAATCAAGGATTTCAGCTTCGGAGAGGCCGCGGCGCGCCGCCCAGACCAGGCTCAAACTTGTGCGAACCAAATCAGCACCAAAGTCCGTCTCCCAGCGCGCGAGGATGCGGTCGAAGAGTTCTGGCAGGCTGGGGGAGGATAGATAATCGTTAGCGGTAGCTTGCAGCTTGGCGTATTCGCCGAACTGGCGTAATTCGTTCAGCACGGTGCGCAGGTAGAGAGCGTTGCACGCAGCCGGAACGGATTCCAACCTCGTTACCATTTCCTTCGGCGGCGTTTTGCCAAATAGCTGGAAGTAAGCGGCCACTGCGGGAGCAATGTCAGCCTTGCCAAACAACGGCACGTGCAATTCTGCCCCGCCTCGCTTGCGCAAGGCATCCAGCGCCTCACCTGGAAGGCTGGAAATGAGCACTCGGAAATTGGCGGGAAAGACAGTTGGCAGCCAGCCGAGTTGTCGGGCCGCTCCGCCGTCAGGCAGTTGGTCCAGCGCGTCGACCACCAACACAATCCGATGCGAACCGGAGGCTTTGATGATCCACTCGCTGAGGGCGTTCCGCAGGGCTTCGGGCTGGGCCGGAATATCGCCGGTGATGGCGTAGGTACGTTTGATTTCGGCCAGGATACGGCGCACCAGCCGCGGCCAGTCAGCACTATCCGGCGTGCTGCCAATGTAGTGTTGGAGAATCAAATCGTCCGAATGCGTCTCGCGCCACTCGTGCACCCATTCGGCCAGCAGAGCAGATTTCCCGCAGCCTGATTCACCCGTGAGAACCAGTGGCTGGCCAGGCGCGGTGCAGTGTTCGTTCAGGCGGCGCAGCAGCTCTCCGCGCCCAACGAATCCGAACCGTCGGCTTCGCGCGTAAGCCTCGTGCCGCGCGGCTTCCTGGTCGAGGGGATCGGGGACTTCTGCGGCCGGGTACAGTTCGTCGATGATCTGAGTGAAGTCCGCCAAAATCAAGGCACCCAAGGACTCGGGATCGGCGTAGTTTTCGCGTGGTGGGTGCTTAAGCTTCTTCTGCTCGGCGGCCGTGCGGATACGCTTCTTGAGGCTCCTGAGCTTCCCCTGCATCCGCTCGGCGTCCGGTCCCGTCTCGACAAAGTCGTCCTTTTTCCCGCCCGGCGCCGCAGCCGCGTAGGCCGGGTCGCGGAAGTAGAACAGCGCCCGGTCGGCCATGGCGGGGTTGTTCAGAACGCCGTGCAGGATTTCGAGCTCGGTGACCGAGTGCTCGAGGTGCTCGCGGAGCCAAGGCTGTTGTTCGAGAAGGTCCGCCGGAATGCTCTCGGGCACCCAGCCGTAGCGCTCGCCCAGCAGGCCGATGAAGAACGGCCGGGTGCGCTCGATTTCGGCCAGGCAGTAGGGCAGCACTTTCCCCTCGGCCTGCTGCTCGGTGGTGATGCCCCAGCGCAGGTCCACCTCCGTCCAAGTCACGGCTCGCGACTCACACAGCTTGCGAAGCTGGGGAAAGGTTTTCTTCACCAGCACATCGCGGTCCGCCTGCATGTCGCGGAAGGTCGAAGAGATAAAAACGCGGATCTGACGCCCCAGGGGATGGGCATCGCTCATGGCTCACCCGATCAAGCATGCGGAGTGTACGGCCCACAGCTGCCGCGTGGCATTATGAGGCAGGAGCAGGCTTGAGACAAGAGTCCTTCTCGCGGCATGTCTGTTGCGCGGCAGCCGGTCACTGCCTCCGACACAGGCTGTAAACGGCAGCAGGTTGGTCCATCGTGCATTCGGTGCGGTAGGTGGCTTGTTGCTTGTGATATGCTGGCCCGCCATAGCAACTGTCACCTCCTGCCGGATGGTGATGGGCGGCTCCGCTGCGCGGACGCACCGCGTGAGTGCTCATCGGGGGTAAAGCCGTGTACGACGTGTTCATCAGCTATTCATCTCTCCGGAGGTGGGAACGATGGCGAAAACAGTTGTTGTTGCCGGTGACTTGCTGATTCAGGAGAACATCTTTGTTGACGACGCGATGGCGGCTTGCCGAGCAGGCGCTAACTGTTCACTCGACGTTCAGGAGGAACACGGAGGGGCGTGGCGGCTCGCCGACTATATCCAGATGGCATTGGAGCAGCCGCAGAATGTTGACTGGACCGTATCCGCCCCGCTGCCAACAGCGGCAGCCGCCCGCGCCGTGGCGTTGTGGTCGCCGTGTGCACCCGTGCAGGGTGAGGAGCTCGAGCCTAAGGATCGCATCTGGCGGATCGACAGGCACCTAGTATTACTATGTTAAGTAGTTCTTGAAATTCTCCTTCGAATGACTTAGCATGGGCCCATGAAGCCCATGCGCTGGAATGGCAAGCTTTGGAAAGAAAGCGTGGCACAATTCCTTGAGTTTTTGAATCCGCTGATTGCCGGGCTGGGCCGAAGTGAGCGGCGCGTGGCGGCCACACGCTACGTGGAAGGGCTGTTGATGCCGGGGCAGCGCAAATCGATCATCCCCATGGCCGAGCGCCTGGGTGTGGACTCGCAAAGTCTGCAGCAGTTTGTTACCGACAGTCCCTGGAGCGAGGAAGAGTTGTGGCGCGCGATCCGGCAGGAGATCATTCCGCACTTGGAGCCGCTGGAGGCCTGGGTGGTGGATGAAACCGGCTGGGTCAAACAGGGCTCGCACTCGGTGGGAGTTTCGCATCAATATTGTGGGGCGGTGGGCAAGCAGGCCAACTGTCAAGTGAGCGTGGAAGTGGTGGTGAGCGACGGATGGATTGCCGCGCCGGTGGGCGGGCGGCTGTATCTGCCCGAGCGCTGGACCGCCGACCGGGAACGCTGCCAGGCCGCCGGAGTCCCGCCGGAAGTGAGGTTTGCCACCAAGCCGGAGCTGGCGCTGGGGATCCTGCGCCAAGCGCGGCACGACGGAGTTCCTCCGGCACCGGTCTTGGGGGATAGCGCCTACGGCAACAACGCGGATTTTCGCGCCGGGGTGCGGGCGTTGGACATGGAGTTTTTTCTGCAAGTCGACGGGCAGGCGCTCAAGGGATGGGACCGCGAAGTGCGGACCGAGGTCAAGCGGGTGCGCCGTTACGTCTGTGACGGGGAACCTCCCGCCACCACCTTGGCGGAGTTGACCGGCCGCATCCCGGAGAACGAATGGAAGAAGTGTTCTTGGGTAACGGCGGGCGGCCAAACCCAGCGCACGCGGCTGGCTTGGCGAGAGGTTTTTCTGCAACACGACTTGCGCCACGCGGGGGGCGAACTGGAAAAAGTCTGGCTGGTGGTGGACTGGCCGGCAGGGGACCCTGCGCCCTATCATTATTACTTGGCCCATCTCCACGCTCCTCCCACCAAGGCCCGTTGCTTGAAACTGAGCCGTTCCCGCTGGCACATCGAACAATACTTCCAGCGCTCCAAGGATGACTTGGGGTTGGACCATTTCGAAGGCCGCTCGTGGCGAGGCTTTCATCATCACTTGGTGCTTTCCGCCGTGGCTTATCTCTTTATCCTGACCGTCTACTTACGGCGTAAAAAAAACTTCTGGTGCGACGTGGGAACAGATTCTCCGCACGATCCAGCCCTGGCTGGTGAGATGGAGCGGACTCTGTCCCTTCTGCGGAACGAAGTTTGAACAAATTTTTGAGGATACGACTTAACATAGTAATACTAGGCTTCAAGCGGCAGCGCAAACCAAAGCTGTCATGGGGACGCGACGTAACCGCCAGTCCGGACGTCCTGGCGATTGCGGACTGCTCCCTGGGATTCCGAGACACGCCGGAGAATTGGCCGGCGGCTCTCCGGCAGGGTGGAAGGCCTGAGCATGTCATTCTGACCACGGTGGCGCCGCTGTTTCAGGGCCAGCTTTGGGGACATCTTCTGAAGGTGTGTGGTGACCGGCTCACCGTAGTCGTGTCGGCAGATACCCTTCGTTCATATGGCGCGGCAATAAGGGCGCCACTCTCGTGGGACGCGACCATTGAGGAGACGACCGGGGAACTTTTGGGGGAACGATTCGCCAACCGCCTGGCGCTCGTTCGGCGTGTTGTGGTGGTATTCGGCACGGATGGGGCCGCCAGCTTCACGCGCCTGCCGCTCCACGGCACCCCTGGCGGGGGACTCTCGGAACGCGTGCAGTTTGAACGCTGCCTCTATGATCCGGATTTTCTGGAGGGAACCTGGGCGGCGAAACGCCCCGGCTTGGTTCGCCACACGGTTGAGATTGGCGCCGCGGCGCTGGTGCGGCAGGTGCTGGACCCCGGGTCCTACCCTTTATATGTTGCCTTGGGCCGCGCCTTAGCAGCCGCGCGCGAGTACCATGCGAAGGGCGCCGGCTCCCTTTCACAAAGCCGCCCCGATCTTTCGATGAAATACCTCAGCAGGATACTCCACCCGGAAAAGGGCGAGCCGGCTTCGACCTACTTCACGGCGTTTCCGCACGGCACCTTCGACGATACGAAACTCCGCGCCCGGCCGGCCACGCAGTCGGACTTGCTGGAAGATTTCACCGGAGCGGGTCTTGATTCGGTCGTTTCAACGGGCGTCGATGTCGTCCTGCGCGGTCCGGAGGTCGCACTAAAGCCCGTGCCGAAAGCAAACTTCGGAAAGTACTTCACCGTGGACCGCAGCGAGATTGAGTGCCTCAACTCGGTCCGCAATCTGATCGTCACCTATCTTAGCAATAGTAAAGACACGCGCCCCTTGTCTTTCGCGGTATTTGGTCCGCCCGGTTCCGGGAAGTCATTCGCCGTCAAAGAACTGATGCGAGATGTCGCTGGCGACTCAGCGTCGGGCTACGACTTCAACCTGTCGCAAATGGCGAAACCCGAGGATCTGCACACGGCATTCCACCGGATTCGCGATGCCGCCACCCAGGGCCGGATGCCGTTTGTCTTCTGGGACGAGTTTGATACCGGCGACCTCAAGTGGCTGAAAGACTTCCTCTGCCCCATGCAGGATGCCCAGTTCCATGCTGGGGGGATGCATTACCCGTTCGGAAAAGCAATTTTTGTTTTTGCCGGGGGGACGTCCGCAAGCTTGGCCGAGTTCCATAAGAAACCCGACGCGCAGAAACCCGACACGCCTGAGTATGATCATTTCAAAAAGCAAAAAGGGCCGGACTTCGTCAGCCGCCTGCGAGGACATATTGATGTCAAGGGCCCGAATCCGGAGGCAGGGGCCTCAGGCCACGCGCACATCATACGCCGCGCCATCATGCTGAGAAGTCACGTGCGGAGGCACGCTCCTCATCTTCTTGACCCCATCTCCAAGCATCTGGCCATTGACGCGAGTGTAGTCCGGGCCTTTCTTAGCGCCACGCGTTACGAGCACGGTGCCCGCTCCATCGAGTCGATCGTCAGCATGAGCAACCTGGCCAAGGCGTCGCAATTTGGCGCAGCAGCATTGCCTTCCAGCGATCTGTTGAGGCTCCACGTTACCGCAGATTTCGAAACCGGGGTCAGAGAGCTGTTGCTGGGCCTTGCCGAGATTGAGGTCTTGGCGATCGCCACTCACGATGCCTACCGTGCAAAAATCGTGCCCGGACCAGAGCCGAACCCCAACGATGTGTGTTTCGACAAGCTGCCCGACAACAAGAAGGAAAGCAACCGCAGCAGCGTCCGCTCGACGCTTACAGCACTGGTCGGTTGTGGCTATCGGCTGGTTCGCGGCTGCCCGAACACGCCATCGACCGCGATCCCTCCGCATGAGCTGCAGAGGCTGCAGCGTCTCGAACATGACCGTTGGCTGCGCGAGCTTTTGCAAAGCGGCTGGACGCATGGCCCTAAGAGTCCGGCACTCCGTTTGAACCCGAACATTCTGCCCTTCGACGAGCTTCCCAACGAAGTCCGCCCCCTCGACTTGGCGACGGTCCAGGCAATTCTCAAGTACCTGCCCGAACTCGGCTATTCCCTGGTAAAACTGGAACAAAATGACACCCACGCTTGAAGACGCCATTATTCTCGCTTCCCAGGCTCACCGTGGTCAGGTGGACAAGGGAGGGGAGCCGTATATTCTGCATGTCCTCCGCGTCATGCTCCGGCAGAACGAGGATGCCGCCCGCAGGGTCGGCGTGTTGCATGACGTATTGGAAGATACCTCCGTCACCCTGTCCGACTTGAAATCCGCCGGGTACAGCGAGCAGGTTCGCGCAGCCGTGGATTGCCTGACGCGCCGGAGGGGAGAGACCTATGAAGCCATGATCGAGCGAGTCGCGACGAATCCGTTGGCGCGGCAGGTGAAACTGGCCGACCTGGCTGACAACCTGGATCCGCAACGCGCGTTGCCCGTCGACCCCGATGCGGCCAGTCGGCACGCCAGGTACACGGCCGCACGCGAGCGGCTGCTCGCCGAAGCCTCGGAAGGGTGAACCGGCCATGGCTGACGTCTTCATTTCGTACCTTCGATGACCGGTGATCGCGAATGACGAACTTCCCGCCTAACCTGCGATCCCTCATTCGATTAATGGGATTGGGAGAACGCGCAAACAGTGATGACTTTCTCCATCGATTCCTGTATGGCTCAAGAGGGTGTAAAGTAACCACCATCGAAAAAGCTGTTGCACATCGCAGTAAGTCTTCTGTGGACCGCCCCCATGCCGATCGCGACTCGCACCTTTCGGGTTTTTGTGAGTTCGACTTTTGAGGACTTGAAAGAGGAACGCAACGCGCTTCAGCGCGATGTGTTTCCCAAGCTGCGCAAACTCTGCGAGCGGCACGGCGCGCGCTTCCAGGCCATCGATCTGCGCTGGGGCGTACGCGACGAGGCGGCGCTCGACCAGCAGACCATGGAAATCTGCCTGCGTGAGATCGAGCGTTGCCAGCGCACCGGAATCAAACCGAACTTCATCGTTCTGCTGGGCGACCGCTACGGTTGGCAGCCGTTGCCGCCGCGAATTCTCGCCTCGGAGTTCAACGCACTTCTGCCGCACATTCATTCCAGGGACATACGAGCGCTGGCTGAGAAGTGGTATCGGCTCGACGAGAATGCCGTTCCGCCGGAGCGTTGCTTAGAGCCGCGCACCGGTGAATTCGTCAATCCCGCCACCTGGGATGGGGTGGAGCAGCCGCTGCGCCAGGCGCTCGCGGAGGCGGCGAGGGCGGCCGGACTGCCGGAACGGGAGATCATCAAGTACGAAGCCTCCGCGACGCATCAGGAAATTCTGGCAGGCCTGGGCGAGGCGGAGGCGGACCGGCAACACGTCTTCGGTTTCTTCCGCGAACCCGTTCCGGGCATCGCGCAAGATCCGGACCTTGCGGCGCTCAAACTAAGTCTGAGGAAAAAGCTCCCGGCGGAAAATGTCCGCCCGTTCTCTGCCGCAAGACTCGCCAGACTCTGCGCGGACGTCAGGAGACAGCTCAGGAGGGTTATCGGGGCTGAGGTAGCCAGGTTCAAGTCTCGCCCGGCGCTCGATTTGGAGATTGGGGCGCATGAGGCGTTTGCGCGCGACCGTGCCCGGCACTTCACGGGCAGGAAGAGTGTCCTCAACGCGATCGACGCACATCTTCGGGGCGGCGAAAGACGTCCGCTGGTGGTGCACGGTCCCTCCGGCTGCGGCAAGTCGGCCATTGTGGCGAAGGCATCGGCGCAAGCCCAGGCGGCGTTGCCGAGTGCGGTGCTCATCCAGCGCTTCATCGGTGTAACGCCCGATTCTTCCAGTGGCATCACCCTGTTGCACAGCTTGTGCGAGCAGCTTTCGCGCGAGTACGGCGTCACCGAAGAGACGCCTATGGGTTTGCAGCCGCTGGTCGTGGCGTTCCACGAGCGGATGGCGCGGGCGACGGCAGAGCGGCCGCTCGTTCTGTTCCTCGATGCGCTCGATCAGTTGCGCTCCGACGACGAAGCGAATTCCTTCACGTGGTTGCGGCAGAATCTGCCGCCGCACGTGTCGCTGGTGGTTTCCACCACGGAGATTCCGGCCGGGCTCAAGAACGCGTCGCGGATTGCGGTGGAAGACTTTCCCGCGAGCGAGGCGGAAGCAGTGCTTTCGGCGTGGCTCCAGGATGCGCGCCGCAAGCTGCAACCGGAGCAACGGGAGAAGGTGCTGAGCGGCTTCGCCCGGTCCGGGTTACCGCTGTATCTGAAGCTGGCCTTCGAAGAGGCCCGGCTCTGGCAGTCATTTCAGGCAGCAGAAAGGTGTGCGCTCGGGAACGATGTCGGCGGCATGATCGACGTGCTGTTCGACCGGCTCTCCCAGGAGAACCATCACGGCCCGATCCTGGTCAATCGCAGCCTGGGTTTCCTGGCCGCCGCGCGCTATGGCCTGACCGAAGACGAGATGCTGGACATTCTGGCGGCCGATGATGCGTTGTGGCAGGACTTCGAACTGCGCGCTCACCACACCCCGCCCGAACGGCGGCTGCCCGTGATTGTCTGGTCGCGGCTGTTCCTTGATCTTGAGCCCTATCTGAACGAACGCGCCGCGCCCGGCGGCAAGGTGATGGCCTTCTACCACCGGCAGGTCGCCGAGCGGGCGGCGGGGCTCTATTTGCAAGAAGACGAGGGCGCCTTGCGGCACGCTGCACTTGCCAGGTACTTCGGCGAACAGTCCCACTGGCGGAACAAAGGCACCATGCAGGCCAACGAGCGCAAGATCACCGAACTGGTGCGGCACGAGATCCGTGCAACCGCCCTGGCGGACCCGGAGGCCACACTCACCGATTTGGACTTTATCGCGGCCAAATGCGCGGCCGGTCTGGTTGTCGATCTCGAATTGGACTATCGCAATGCCATCGCCGCTCTGCCCGAGGCGCATGCAGAATTGAAGGAAGAAGCGCGGCGACAATCGGAGACCGCCCGGTGGACCAAAGAGATCATGGACTACGCGCGGCAATGGAACATCCGCCGTGACCGCCTGGCACGCGGGGAAACCCTCACGGAACCAGAGCCGGTGTCGCCGGAACCCGTGCGCTCGGTGTGGCCCTGGAGCGAAGAGCGCATCGAGCAGGAGGCCGAGCGTATTCGGGCAAATCCTACACGTCTGGATCGGATGCAGGAGTTTCAAAGCTTCGTTCAGCAGGAAACATACGCGCTGCAGCAGTTCGGTACTCGGTTGGGATTCGTAATGCAGCAAGCCTATAACCATGCGCCTCGTGGACCCGTGAAGGAGATGGCTACCCGGGTTTTGCCCGCCGTGAATGTGCCGCTGCTCGCGCGGCGTTGGTTTCCCAGTGACCCATACAACCCGAGACCCGCGTTAATGAGAACGATGGAAAGGCACACGGAATGTGTCACGTGTGTGGGCGTGTCTGCGGACTGTCGGCGCGCGGTCTCGGGGAGTTGGGACAAGACGTTGCGGGTGTGGGACCTGGAGACGGGAGCGTGCCTCCACGTGCTGGCGGGACACTCGCATTGGATCACTTCCGTGAACATAACACCGGATGGCCGGCGTGCAGTTTCGGCGAGCTGTGACCAGACGTTGCTGTTATGGGACATTGAGGCGGGGGTGTGCCTGCGTGAGCTGGAGGGGCACAGTGAAGGGATCAATTGCGTGAGCGTAACTCCGGACAGCCGACGCGCAGTGTCGGGGAGTGGCGACCCATGGACCGAGGCAAGTCCTGACTTTACGTTGCGGGTGTGGGACATCGAGACAGGGGCGTGCCTGCGTGTGCTGGAGGGGTACGAGAATGAAGTCATGAGCGTAAGCATAACGCCGGATGGCCGACGCGCGGTGTCGGTGGGTAATTATGAGCCTACGTTGCGGGTGTGGGATTTAGAGACTGGGGCGTGTCTGCGAGTACTGAACGGGCACGCCAAAGCGGTTCGTGGTGTGAGCGTGTCGTCGGATGGCCAGCGGGCGGTTTCTGCGAGTGAAGACAAGACTTTGCGGGTGTGGAACCTGGAGACTGGGGTGTGCTTGCGGGTGCTGGAGGGGCACACGAATGATGTCGAATGCGTGAGCGTGACACCGGATGGCCTGCATGCGATCTCCGCGAGTATGGACGAAACGATGCGGGTCTGGGACCTGGAGACTGGGGAGTGCCTGCGCGTGCTGGAAGGACACACGTTTGATGTAAAAGGCGTGAGCGTGACGCCAGATGGTCGGAACGCAGTTTCGGGGTGTTTCGATGGCTCGTTGCGGGTGTGGGAGCTGGAGAAGAGATCGGACCGGCGGGCGCTGGAGGGGCACACGAGGGGCATCTTGGACTTGGGTCTGACGCGGGATGGGCAGCGCGCGGTCTCGGGGAGTTGGGACAAGACGTTGCGGGTGTGGAAACCGGAGACTGGAGAGTGCCTGCGCGTGCTGAAGGGGCACACGAGTGGCGTCAGCAACGTGAGCGTGACGCCGGACGGCCGGCGCGCGGTGTCGGGGAGTTGGGACGATACGCTGCGAATGTGGGACCTGGAGACTGGGGAGTGCCTGCGCGTGCTGGAGGGGCACACGGATGGCGTCAGTAGCGTGAGCGTGACGCCGGACGGCGGGCGCGCGGTGTCGGCGAGTCGTGACGATACGTTGCGAGTATGGGATCTGCAAACGGGGGCCTGCCTGCGGGTGCTGGAGGGACACGACGGCATGGTTATGTGCGTGAGTGTGACACCGGATGGTCGGCGCGCGGTGTCGGGGAGTTGGGACGAAACGCTGCGGGTATGGGACCTGGAGACTGGGAGGTGCCTGCGCGTGCTGGAGGGGCACACGATGGGCGTCAGCAGCGTGAGCGTAATGCCGGATGGCCAGCGCGCAGTCTCCGCCAGTTGGGACAATACGGTGCGGGTATGGGACCTGGAGAAGGGTGAGTGCCTGCGTGTGCTGGAAGGGTTTGGCGATAGCGTGAGCGTAACGCCGGACAGCCGGCGTGTCGTCTCAAGGTGCTCCGGCAAGGCGTTTGGGGTGTGGAATATAGAGACGGGTGAGTGCCTGACCATTGCGTACCTGCCGGTACCGGTTACGGCTGTCGCGATCTCCCCGGTGTCCGGTCGAATGACCGTTGGCACCTCGATCGGCGAAGTGCTCCAATTCGATGTTAACGGACTGACCTGGAGTTATGCTGAACCCGTGGAACCCGTGCTACAGGATTCGGAGGCACAACTGCGGCAGGAGATCTCCGCGTGTCTTCAGTGCTGGGGCCCATCCCGTCTGAACACGCTTTTGGGAAGACTCGGCCTCGCAGCCGTACTCGAACGAGGCGGAAAGCGGGGCGAAGGAATTGATATCCGACGAGATGTTGCTAAGACTTGCTTATTGCTGGATGTACAAGCACTGGTCGCAGCACGACAGATCATTGAGCAACTTATTCCTTTTGCCCAGAGCAACCGGGACGGTCTGATCTTGGATATGCTCAGGAGCAAGTTAAAGGCCTTGAATCGTGAGCTTAAGAACGCTGACGAAGAACAAAAACCCTGGAGGCGTAGGCAGGACGCCGTGGATCGAATTCTCAGTGGAGACTACTCTGGCGCTGAGGGGTTGCTTCGAGGGTTACTGCAAGAGAGATTCGAAGTGCCAGACACGCATTGCCACCTTGCCCGACTTCTGCTCATGACGGATCGAGAGGCGGAGGCCCGGCAGGAGATTAACCAGGCCTGGGCCGCTCGTGAGGAAGCACCAGCGTATGCCATGCCGCGCATCTTGTACTACCAGTGTGTGTTCACCGTGTTGGACGCGGCGGACACCACCACCATAGTCGGACAGATCAAAGCTGCCCTGCGCGCGCCTGATGCGCACTTGGATTGGACTGTCCAACCGATGCTTGATCACCTGCGCTCGCGATTGGGCGAAGCGAACTACCAGTTTCTGAAAGCGCTGGCGGAGGCGCTCAGCGGCGTCAGCGGCCTGCCAGACCCCGATGGATTCCCACCGTGGCGCAACGCCGCGGCCCCCATATCGGATTGAGAGGGAAGGACCCCATCGACCAAGCCGCGAATGCAAGGCTAAAACAGGATGTGAAAAAACTCTTAGGTGCTGTGGTCCTTAGCGCAGCGAAGGATCTCGCTCTAAACATTTTCATGGCAGTGCGGTCTTATTCGTCCCCTGCGGCTTCTCAGAATCACACGCGGTAGCGTTTTCCCCTACTGATGACCAACAATCCGTGCCACAGCGGCTCGAAAAGGAGCGTGAGGTCCTGGCTCGCTCCTCGCCATCTCCTAAGCCGATGCTGAGGTCGACACATCTCGCCTACGCTGTATCAAGACTGTCTCTTAGCTTCTTAAGCAGCCTGTTCAGGTCCCTGTCACAGTCTCGCAGCTCTGCAATCTTGTTGATCGCATGCAGCACGGTGGTATGGTGCTTTCCCCCGAACTCCCTGCCAATTTGCGGCAGCGATGCGGAGGTCAACTCCTTGGCAAGGTACATCGCAATCTGCCTTGGGTAAGAGAACCGCCGGGTCACACTCTTGGCCTTCAATTGTGGCACGCTGAGGCCGAATTCCCGGCAGACCGCGCGCTGGATTTCTTCGATGGAGATGCGTGACTCCATGGGGTCAATCATGCTCTTGAGCACGCTTTGCGCCATCGAGAGGGTGATGGGCGCGCCGGTGAGAGAAGCATAGGCGTGCACGCGCACCAGAGCTCCTTCGAGATCACGGACGCTCGACTCGAACTTTTGCGCGATGAATTCGCTAACATCGTCGGGCAGCTCGATCCCCTGGTCCTGACATTTCTTCGCCAGGATCACCCGCCGGGTTTCAATGTCAGAAGGTTGCAGGTCAGCGACTAACCCCCAGCCGAAGCATTCGCGCAGGCGCTCATCCAACTCCGGGAGGTCCTTGGGCGGGCAGTCGCTGGTGACCACCACCTGCTTATCTTCCTGATGCAAGAGCTTGAAAATGTGGAGGAACTCGTTTTCCGTTGGTTTCTTCCCGGGGATGAAGTGGATGCTGTCCATCAGCAACACGTCCAAGCTCCGGTAGCTATGGCGGAATGAATCCAGGCGATCGTGGCGTTGGGCGGTGATGAGCTCGTTGCTGAAAGTCTCGGCGCAAACATAGGCCACGCGCATCTCCGGCCATTTTCCCTTGATCGCGTGGCCAATGGCCTGCATCAGATGCGTCTTCCCCAGCCCCACGGCGCCGTAGATATACAGCGGGTTATACGATTTCCCGGGACTTGCCGCCACGGCTTGCGCGGCCGCGTAAGCAAACTGGTTATATCCGCTCGCGACGAACGTGTCGAACGTATAACGCGGACACAATGGGTGATCCATCCGCTTACCCCTGGGGGAGAGTCGGCAGCCCGGCGTCAGTTCCCGTTCTTCAGGTCACGGACAGCGGCGCGCACCTTGGGAATCAGCGCGCCGTATTCCTCGGGGGAAGCCTTGGCAAGGAACTCCTGGTAGTAATGCAGCGCCTGGGTCTTGCCGCCTGCCTTGTCAAAAAGCACGCCGAGGTTCAGGAGGGGTTCCGCCTGGGTGGAATCGAGTTCCGCGGCCTTTTCGAAGTCATGCTGCGCGGTGTCGCTGTCCCCACGCTGAATGGCCACCAGGCCCAGCCCGTTATAGGCGGCGCTGTAGTGGTCGTTCTGGACGGTAATGGCTTTGAACGCCCTCTCCGCCTCTTCGACGTGCCCAAGCTCCAATTCCGCGGTGCCCAAATTGCGCCAGTTATCAAGGTCCGTTGGGTTTGTCTGGCGGGCACGGGTCATGGCCTCCACAGCCTCATCCAGTCTATGAAGGCGCAAATAGAGCTTGCCTAATCGAGAATAAACGATGTCGGTGAAAACGTGGCGCTTAACGGCATCCTGGTAGACCGCAAGGGCCTTGTCATAGCGGCCGGCACGCTCATCGGCGGCGGCAAGCAGGACATGCGCCATGGGGTTGCCGGGGTCCTGGCGGAGCGCCTCCTCCATAGTTTCGGCGGCGCGCAAATTCTCACGCGCGTTCAGGAGATCGTCCGCCCGCTGGAGAATGGTCAAGACCGCGATACGGTCCTTGGGATCAGGGGCATCCGACCCGAGCTGGATTTCGCGCGCTGATCCCCCGCTGACGTATCCCAATGACTCGAGCTCCTGGCGAGTCTGCTCGTCTACGGGAACCGTGCTGACCTTCTCCGTTTTGCCCTGCGCTCCGGCCACCGTCCAGATCTGTTTCTGGAGTTGGTCGGCAATGGCCGGCTGGTGGACAATGAGGTTTTGGAGTTCGCCCGGATCCCGTTGCAGGTCATAGAGTTCCGGGTGCGGGGCCACGATGAGCTTCCAACCGTCCGTGCGCATCGCACGCAGTTCGGACCACCCCATGTAAGTGCGCGGGTAAATCGTTTCTCCATAGGAGTAATTTGATCGCACATGCGTGCCGCGCTCCATGAGGGGCCATAGACTTACGCCTTGTGCTTCCGGTGATGCCGTGAGGTGCAGGAACTCCATAACGGTGGGGTGGAGGTCGATCGACCGCACCTGTTCATCGATGACCTTACCCTGGGGGACATCTGGGCCGGCGACAATCAGCGGGACGTGCAGGGTGGCGTCGTAAAGGAAGATGCCGTGCGTCATCTCGCCATGCTCGCCCAGGCTTTCGCCGTGGTCGCCCACCGCGATGACCAGCGTGCGGCCGGTTAGTCCCAGATGGTCCAAGCCATCCAGCAACCGCCCCACTTGCGCGTCCATGTAGGCGATCTCGCCGTCGTAGGGATGCTTGGCGTATTCGTGCCGGTAAGGCTCGGGCGGATCATAGGGTTGGTGAGGGTCGTAGTAGTGCGTCCAAAGGAAGAACTTCCGGCCGGAGTTTTGCTTCAGCCAGTCGAGCGCGTGGTCGGTCACGACGGCGGCCCGTCGCTCGGCAAAGATCCCGGGGAGTCTTCCTTCTTCTGTCTGCGGCCCCATATCGTCGTCGTAGGTGTCAAATCCGTGGGCAAGACCAAAGTGCCGGGCTACCGCGCGCGACCCTACGAAGGCTGCGGTTTCGAACCCGGCCGCCTGCGCCAAGGACGCGATGGTAGGGTGAGACTTGTCCAGGACAAAGCCGCCCATGTCGCGCAGGCCGTGGACGGTGGGGTACGCCCCCGTCATGATGCAGGCGTGGGAGGGAAGGGTGAGCGGCACTTGCGCCGTGGCATGCAGAAACCGCGCGCCCCGCGCCGCCAGCGCGTCCAGGCTTGGCGTCTTGGCTTTGCCCGGATTGTAGCAGCTCAAGTGGTCGGCGCGGGTGGTGTCCAGCGTGATGAGCAGGATGTTGGCATCGCGTGGCGCCGTGGCCGCTCTTTCCGGCTCATGGTGGCGGCATCCGCTGAGGAATGCCAGCAGGGCGATCACTGCCACCATGGCTTTGCCCGAGATTCGCCGCCAAATTTTCATGTCAGACCGATGCATATTCGCCGGTTATTCTACACCGAACCCTGCCGCCACGCGGTGTTTCTCGAAGCGAAGCGAAACCATCGCCCAGCTCTTCCACGTGCAACCAAGCTTGCGGCGGCTTCATCTTCAGACGGGTGGCAAGCCCCTGTACTTCCCGGCCCTCGGCGGAGTATTCTCATCTGCCGGATTGGCTTGGGCTCTGTCGTGCCGGCGCTTTCCGTTGGTGACCGGCGGCGATCCGGACGATAAGACGGAGGAAACGTGAAGTCTCGGGTTCTTGCCTTGGCGGCCGCCTGGCTTTGTGCGGCGGTGTGCCTTTGGGGGCAGGGCAGCGCTCCGCCGGCTTCGGGAACCCCGCGGACAGCGGCCTCCGAGCCGCTCCTGGTTCAGGCGCAGTTGCTGGTGCGCGACGGGAAACTGGACGAGGCGCTTCCCGTCATCCACCGTTTTCTGGAGCAGCGGCCCGACTCCGCGGATGGGCATGCCGTGCTGGGCTTCATCCTGTTCAAGCAATCGAAACCGGCGGAGGCGCTGCGCGAGTATGGGGAAACCGCGAAGTTACGCCTGGCCCTCTGCTTTCGAGTCGAAGATCATGGGCTTGAGCGCGGCGATGCTCAACGACTATGCGAGCGCCGATCTGTGGCTCTCGCGATCGCTGGCGCTGGATCCGCGCGATCTGGAGACCTGCAATGATCTGGGGCAGGCGAAGTTCCTGCGCGAGAGATACAGCGAGTCGGTGAGCGTTTTTCGCGAGTGTTTGAAGCTGGACGCGAAGAATGTGTACGCGGAAAACGCCTTGGGCGGCGCCTACGAGCGCATGGGCCGCTGGGACGAGGCTGCGGCAGCCTATCGGAACATCATTGCCTGGCAATCGTCGAAGACGGCTCAGGACCCCACACCCTATTGGAATCTCGGCCGCGTCCTCCAGCAGCAGAACAAACCCCAGGAGGCGGTGAAATACCTTACGCGCGCCGTCGAGCTGGCGCCGGATGAGGCCGAAGCGCGGGCGCGGCGGTTCCTGGAGACCACCGGGGATGCCGGGAACGGCCATGCGTTGCTGGGATTCATTCGCTTCGTTCAACAGCACTGGCAGGAATCGCGGGCGGAGTTCGAAGAAGCGTCCCAACACCGCGCGCTCAGCGCGGTCGAGTTCAAGATGCTGGGGCTTGATTGCCTGGCGTTGTACCTTTACGGCGACGCCGATAAGTGGCTCACTCGCTCCCTGGAAATGGAGCCGGGCGATGCCGGCGCGTGGGAGGCGCTGGGAGAGGTCAGGACGAACGAGCAACAATTCGAAGCGGCCATCCAGGCCTATCAACTTTCTCTCGCGCTCGTCCCGCGGGTCGTTACCGCCGAAACCAGCATGGGGTGGTGCGCGGAGTTGTTGAGCCGGTTGGAGGACGCCACGAGGGCGTACAAGACCGCCATCGGCTGGGAGGCGTCGAAGCCGGACGATCCTGCGCCGTTTCTCGGCGTCGGCCGCGTGCTGCTGAAACAGAATCGGCCGGCAGAGGCTTTGCCTTATCTTCGGCAGGCGGTCCAAATGGAGCCGGCGTCGGCCGAGGCGCATGAAGAGCTGGGGAAAGCCTGCTCCGCGCTGAATGACCTTGCCGCCGCTCAGCAGGAGATCGAGAAAGCCATCGAGCTTGCTCCCAAGGTGGCGCGTTTGCACTTTATGCTGGGACAGTTGTATCGCAGGGCTGGGCAAATGGAGAAGGCCAAGGCCGAACTCGATACGTACGCGGCGCTGGTGGGCACGAATCCTACTCCTGCGGCGGACCCGAGGTGATATGAGCTTCCGACGCGCCGGCACTGGTGCTTCGGTGCTGGTTCTTGCCCTCTGGTTTCTGGCTACACGGGCGGAGCTGGGATCACCGGGGCAACAGACTGAAATTGTGCCGGCCAACTTTGTGGATGTGGCCTCCTCGGCCGGCGTGCAATTCCATCACTACGCCTCCCAAACCGCCAAGAAATACATGCTGGAGATTATGGGCTCGGGCGTGGCCCTGTTCGACTACGACAATGACGGGCGATTGGACATTTTCCTGGTGAACGGTGCGCCCATCGCCGATCCCACTCCGCTGGGCACGATCCCGCGCAAGACTGACCCCAAGTATTGGAATCGTCTCTATCACCAGAAACCTGACGGCACGTTCGAAGACGTGACCGAGCGCGCGGGGGTGCAGGGGAAGGGTTACGGATACGGCGTCGCGGTGGGTGATTACGACAACGACGGCTTTGAAGATTTGTTTGTCACCGAGTATGGCGGCAACCGGCTGTACCACAACAACGGCGATGGGACGTTTACCGATGTCACAGAAAAGGCCGGAGTGGGCGGCAGCGGTTGGTCCACCAGCGCGGCCTGGGTGGACCTAGACAACGACGGCCTGCTTGACCTCGTGGTCCTTCGCTATGTGCAGTGGGATTTCGAAGACCGCGTGTGCCTGGTGAACGGGACGCTGCGGACCTACTGCCGGCCCGACAGCTTCCCGCCCGTCGAGCCCCTGGTTTATCACAACAACGGGGATGGAACATTCACCGAAGTGTCGCAGCGGATTGGACTCTCCAAGCCGGGCAAGGGTCTGGGCATTGCCATTGCCGATTACGACCGCGATGGGCACATCGATGTTTACGTGGCCAATGATTCGATGCCGGGGTTCCTGTACCACAACCAGGGCAACGGCACTTTTGAAGAGGTGGCGCTGTTGGCAGGTGTCGGTGTGACCGACAGCGGGCGCACGTACGCCGGCATGGGCGTGGACTTTGCCGATTACAATAACGACGGCCTGCCGGACCTCGCGGTGGCCGACCTGGCGCTTCAGACGTACGCGCTCTACGAGAATGAAGGCAAGGGGTTCTTCAAGTACACCACGGATTCCAGCGGGCTGGGCAACATTACCATGCAGCATTCGGGCATGGGACTGCACTTTATCGATTACGACAACGACGGCCGGAAAGACTTGCTGGTGTCGCAAGGCCATGTGATGGACACCGTGGATCAGGTCAATCCCAATCTTCACTACCGCGAGCCCATGCTGCTGGTTCGAAACACACCCCATGGTTTTGTGGATGTCTCGGCGGCCTCCGGGGCGGTTTTCCATCAAGCGTGGGCAGGCCGCGGCCTCGCGATCGGCGACATCAATAACGACGGCCGCGTGGATGCCGTGGTCTCGACCAGCGAAGGCCCGGCCCACGTGCTACTGAACCAGACGCCCAGATCAAACCATTGGCTGATTTTGAAGCTGACGGGCCACAAGAGCAATCGCGACGCCATTGGGGCGGAAGTCAAGGTGGTCACCGCCCGCGGCGCGCAGATGGCCACCGTAACCACGGCGGGCAGTTATCTTTCTTCCAGCGATAAGCGGGTGCACTTCGGCCTGGGTCCGGAAACAAACGTGAAGGCAGTTGAGATTCGCTGGCCCAGCGGGATTCTGCAAACCCTGCGCGACGTCAAGGCCGACCAGATTCTGGCAGTGGATGAGCCGCACTAAGGCTGAACGTGTCCCACATCTTCTGTTCACTTAAGCTGGCCGTTCCGAAGACGGTCGGCACGAAAATTTCAAAAAAATCTTGTGACGCGGGAGCAGTCCAGCGTATCATGGCCAAATCCCGTATGTTAAAGCAGGAATCACGGCAGATTCCACCGCCGGCTCAAGGAGGAAATATGTTCCGATGGAAGTTGCTTGCTTTCTTTGCTCTCACGGTTGTGCTGATGACCGGTGTGTCTCGAGCGCCGGGTCAGATTTCCGTCAACATTGGAGTGGAGCCTGGTTGCCCGTACGGATACTTTGACTATGCTCCGTATGACTGTGCGCCCTATGGCTACTATGGACCCGATTTCTTCGTGGGTGGGATATTCATCGGGGCGGGCCCATGGTTCCACGGACCCAGAGGCTTCGCCGGTCACGTCGATAACCGCTACGATCCTAAACACGGTTACAAAGGACCGTTGCCCCCGAAAGGAGCGCAGGCGTTCAGCCACTTCCAGCCGAACGAAGCTCGGGATGGGAAAGGCCACGTCGTTCCTAATGCCGGCCACGACGCGCACGCGGAGCGCAGCGCCGGATATTCGAAGGGAAAGTCCGGCGGCGAACACCGTTAAAGAGCGATGTAATACCAAATGCCGTACAGGTCGGTTTCAGCTTTGAGGGAGAGACGATGCGCCCTTATCGCGCGCGGGATTGACCTGCCGCCAGCCGGGCCCGCCCTCGCTTCTTCACCTCGGCGGCGAGTCCGCGCCTGGACGCGCCGGTGATAATGCGGCCCTCGCCCCGAGCCAGTGAAGCTTCGGCCTCATCGAGACCAGCGAGAATCTCCGCCCGGGCGCGCTCACGCTCTTCCCACAACGCAAGAGCTTCCTCCACCGCGTCTTCTTCGCGGCGAAGGCGCCCGCTTTGAATGGCTTGGCGGACAAACGCTTTTTGATCGGCCGTCAGTTGCACTTCCATCCTTATCGTGGTGCGGAAAAGCGGGGCCCGATGCAAGCTGCCATTGGGGGCAGGCAGGGTTCCGTCAAAGGCCAGCGTGCCGCATACGTACAGAGCTATGAATGCATCATCCGCGAATAGACCCCTCACCCACCGCCTTGCGGTACCCCCCAGGCAGAGGGGGGTACCGCATAGGCGTTAAAATAAGCCCCACGGTCAGCTAAAAGCCCGCGAAGCGAGCGTCGTCATGTAGCCCACGGCGAAGAAGCTGCGAAAAAATCAAAACAGTCTCTCGCAAAGGCGCCAAGTCGCAAAGGCCGTGAAGCACAAGTCTCCTGTTTTCTTTGCGACCTTTGCGACTTGGCGCCTTTGCGAGAACATGTTTTCGCACTTCGGAAGGTTCTTTCACAGCTTCGAAGCCGTGGGTCAACGACCGGACGATTAAATTTCAAAAAGCCCGCGCAGCGGGCGGCATCGTTTAGCCCATGGCGAGCCAACCATGGGGTCGCTTCAACCAATTTCCCCAATCAGCCTCGGAGAGGCGGCATGCGGCACGTGCCGTCACCCTCGACGGATATCAGATGCCGCCCCTCCCGGGGGTCGTTTCGAGATCTATTTTATTCGTTACCTCGTCCCACGGCTTGCGCCGTAGGCGAAATGATGGCGGTGCGGATTTCTTCATACGAAAACATACCGCGGATCGTACGGAACCCCGTGTTTGTCGAGAAACGCCACAACCTCCTCGATAAAGCTAATTTTCCGGTGGTGCTCCTCTTGATTCCGAATGTAGCGCTTTACCTGCCCCACCTGCGACATACTCACGCTGAACGCCGCATAGCCGGCCTGCCACCCGAAGTGCCGCCGATCCCCCCAACGATCCTTTACCCAGCCGGAAGAATTCGCTTTGACCTTTTCCATGACGTCGGCAACGGAGAGCGTCCGCGGTTGCACAAACAGCATGTGCACATGATCGCGCGGCCCGTTCACCAGCAACGATTGGCCTCCCATCGCATTGATTGCGCCGCCCAAATAGCTGAAAGTTTCGTCCCGAATTTCCGGGACGAGCGACGGGCGGCGGTCCTTGGTGCTGAACAGCGCGTGGATCAGAATGTTGGTGTAGGTGTGAGACATGGCGTTCCTGATGTCGCCCGCTTCGCGGGCTTAATCAAACTCGTTGGGCCGTTCTTTGTCCCATGGCTGTCGCCATGGGCTAAATGATGTCGCCCGCTCCGCGGGCTGAATGAAATCTATTGATTCGTTCGTTGTCCCATGGCTGTCGCCATGGGCTAAATGATCGCGCCCGCTTCGCGGGCTTAATCAAACTTGTTGGGCCGTTCGTTGTCCCATGGCTGTGAAGCTGCGAAGAAATTCCGGAACGAGCAAAAGTACCTCGCGCAGAGACGCAGAGGCGCGGAGTCGACAAAGAAAATAAAGCATTTATTTATTTCAGACCTCTGCGCCTCTGCGTCTCTGCGCGAGATTGTAAATTTTTTATCACGTTCTGTCGCCATGGGCTAAATGATGGCACCCGCTCCGCGGGCTGAATGAAATCTATTGATTCGTTCGTTGTCCCATGGCTGTCGCCATGGGCTAAATGATGGCGCCCGCTCCGCGGGCTTGAACCAATGTCGGCAATCCTGCAGACGTTATAACGCGGCTTATCTTAACGCCTATGCCCTCTGTGTGGCACGCTGGACTTTGACGGAACCCTGGGGTGCAGGGGAACCACCAGTCTAGAGCACCGAGCTCAAGGTCGGCGCTCCGTCTGCTCGCCCTTACTGGTTCGTCTGAATCGTTCCCGTTGTCACCACTTCAAAGGCGCTGCCGGGGACGGTCTTAAGCTGGTCGAGGTCCGTGTCGTCCCAGCCGGGATCGGGCGCGCCGGTGATGTACCAACTGGTGCCATTGTCGGCCACGATCATGCCGTATTTCTTGAGCGCGGTCAGGATGATAAGGGATTGGCCGGTGAAGGTAGAGATATCATAGGATGCCTTCAGGCGCAGCCGCAGCCCCATGGGGGGCAGGGCAGGATTCGTCGAGCTGCTGGCGTAGTGGGTGGCGGGGTGAATGAATCCGGCCTGCGTTTGCGAGACGGTGAAACGCAACGCATGCGTAATCGCGCCTGCGGATACCTCATCATAGCGCGCCAGGCCCGGAAGAATGGGCAGCCCGGCGGCGTCGGCGGAGGTCCATCCGTCAGTCCGTAGCTTGTCGGAGTATAGATTGAAGATGGCGCCGTTAGCTGCCGTCCAGCCGTTGTTGGGCAGATTCTGATAGCCCTCCCATACTTCATACAAGGTGCAGTTTTGATCATTGGGATCGGCGAGAAGCGTCAGCACGTGCCGGTCGCCGGTGGAACTGCTGCCGCCCTCCACCGGGGCGTTGGGCGGAAAGGGGTAGCAGCCGCTGGTTCCGTTCATGACGGTGCAACCCGACCCGGAGGTCCCGTAGTCGCTTTCAGAAGGATACTGATTGAAGAGCACCGTCACCAGCGGCTGTGTGCCCGGTACCACCACGTAGGGGATGCCATAGGTGGGATCGGAACCGAAGTCAGCATGGAGGTACTGCTTTTCCTGGTTGATGCTCGCAATGTAAGCGTCCGAGTTGGGATCAACACAGTAGTTGGAGACGTCGGCGTTCCAGGGATTGTCCGTGGGAAAAAGCGGGCAGCCGGAAATCGTGGGACTGGTGCTGTAGTCGGTGGAACTGCCGGTGGGGGCATCTGAGCACGTTGTCGTTTGCGGAGGAGTAATGGGGGATGTCGAGGTCGGCGAGCCAGCGGAGCCGCAGGAGACCAGGAAAATCGAGCCTGCGACGATGCCGGCGCAACAGAGAAGCTGACTCTTGATGAATTGCCCTGCCATGTGCCCTCCGCGCAAAGTCGAATCAGAATATGTTGTGCCATGGCCCTTGTGCCATGGCCATCCTGGCCATGCTCGGGCACGGGCGGGACGCCCGTGGCACGTCACCCCGTGGCACGTCACTCCGTGCCACCACCTACCCATTTCCAATTCATCAAGCCGGCGCGTACGGGATTAGCGAGGACGTACTCCACTTGGCGCTGGAAGTCGTCTTCATCCCGAATCAGGTGATCGTACGGCTCAGGTTGCCAGACCCGCCCGGTCCTTCCCAGCAGACGGTTCGCTTCCTTGGCGGTGAATGATTTCCACGAATGCACAATTCCCGGAAGCTCATAACCTGGTAGCGGCTGCATGACGGCGTGAACGTGGTTCGGCATCACACACCAAGCAGCAAGGCGATATCTTACCCCCTCGAAGTAAAGAAGCGCACCCGCTACCACTCCCGCCACGTCGTCTCTTTGCATCCAACATGCGCCTGCACCTGCGTCCAGGTACGTTTCGACTTTCTCGGAATAGAGCTTGTCCAGCCGAGTCTCCTCGGCAAGGGTCAGGGGGCGGTTCAATTGTTGCGCGGTCCTGATGATGTCGAGACGCTCAAATTCCCAGGCTTTAACGACCGACTTCGGCAACGAGTCGGCCAGATGAAAATTAATCGCGTAGATTGCGCTCTCCCGTGTCCAATGGGGAAGGTATGCGCCATGGCGAATGGCGATGCCGCGCGGTTCGTAGGGGTGTTTAGTCATTCGCAAAAGCTTTATGTTGCGCGTTGTGCCATGGCCATCCTGGTCATGCTCGGGCACGGGCGGGACGCCCGTGGCACACGGAAGAAAACGGCCCGCCGCAGGGCGGGCCGTTGAAGATGGTGGTGCGAAACAAACAATCAGAACATCAGGTGTGCACCCATTTGGATGGTACGCGGCCCGTTCATCGGGGCCGTGATCAAGCCAAAGGTACCTCCCTGGGACGGAAGTCCATCGGTCATGAACACATCCGGGTCGCCGAGCCCGGTGCGGTTAAAGACGTTTTGGAAGTCCGCGCGGAGCTGAAGCTTGACCCGTTCGGTAATCCGAGTGTCCTTGATGAGACCGAAGTCCTCTTCTTCGTGACCAGGCCCCCGGACATTCGGCAGGAGCGGCGGGGCCGTTCCCGGCCGCAGGGGGGCACCATTGGGGGAGATAGGTTGATTAACGAATGCTGCGGGGTTGAGCAAGGCAGTCCCGTTGGTGACGGCCCCCGTCGAGTCATAGGCAAGGACGGCGTTCAACCCTTGGGGCTTGACGGTCTCGGGGACGCCAGGAACGATGTCCGGCCGGACCCACGGGGTGATGTAGCTGGAGTAATTCAAGGCCGAAGTAATGGCCAGGGGGTCGCCCGAGCCGTAACGTTGAATGGCCGTGAACTGCCATCCGGAGAAGACCCGGTCAGCTAAGCGGGACGAATTCAAAAACCGCTGGCCGTGGCCGAAGGGCAGCGCGTAGATCCAGGTCAATTTCACGACTTGCGGGTAGTCGAAGGACACAAGACTTTTCTCCAATTTCCGGTTGTAGATGTCCTGAATGTACTGGTTGTAGTAACGCATCGCGCTGGCGCTGTCCGAGATGTTCTTGGAGAGAGTGTAGGCGCCGATGAACGTCAGGCCGTGCGTCGAGTTCTTGCGTGCCGTGAACTCGAATGCGTGATACGTCGAGTTCCCGAGGCCGGGAGAATCGTTCTGGATGCCGGTATACTGGGGGTACGGCATGAGCCCCGCGGCCACCGAATTGCTCCAAAGGGCGGCGTTGTCCGTTTCGAAAGTGGGGTAGGGTAAGTGGGTGATGCCGTATTGCGCGAGCGTCGCCGCGGTGGTGGGGTTGCCCAGATCCGCCCCCAAGTCATCCGTCAGCATGTCCCCCAGGCCCATATACTTTGCGTTCGCCTGATTGACTCCTCCCATATCGTAGTTGATCAGGCGCGTGCCCTTTGACCCTACGTAATTGGCCTCCATGACGATCTCATGCGGCAGTTGGTACTGGAACCCGGCGCTCCAGTTCTGGATATAAGGCATGGCCAGGGAGTTGGCGGGGTAGTAATCGACGTTATTCCCATCCATGCTCGCGGGATTCGTGTTGGGCAGCGTGCCTGTGAACGCGGGCATGCCCACCTGGCCGGGCGCCGAACCACTCGCGAAATTGGAAAGGTACATGACCGGATTCACGGCGTTAATCGAGCCCGACTGCCGGTGAACTACAACGCTGGAGTTGAACCCGAAGAACTGCTCGGGTCCCCACCCGCCTTCGATGGGAGGCTGATAACTGATCCCGTACCCGCCGCGGAAGACCAGTTTATCGTTGAATGCGTAAGCCAGGCCCAAACGCGGCGCCAAATCCTTGAAGTCGTGATCCTGGAAAGAGGAGCCTTTGCGGCACCCGGAGCAATTACCCACCCAGACCAGGGCGCCGGGAATCGTCGCGCCGCTGGGCAGCGGGTTCGCCACCGTGGGGTCGAATTGGGCCATGCGGTTGAAGGCTTCGGTTCTGGGGGTGGCAATCTCCCAACGCACTCCGAGGTTGAGAGTGAGCTTGGAGCTCGCCCGCCAGTCATCCTGCGCGAAGAAGGACATCACCCCCTGCCGGTAGCCCGGCTCGGTGGTGTAAATGCTCGAGCTCGCTTTGTCGGCGGCGCCCAGGAGGAAGCTGGCGAAAGGGTGCCCCGTACTCGTGACGAACCCGGGGAGCGAGGTTTCCAGGTTGTTAAAGGCGAAGCTCCCCGACACGTCTCCAGGTTCGTAGTTGTTGGAGCGGTAGTGGAGGTACGACCCCCCGAACTTCAGGCTGTGCTTGCCGCGCGTGGTGGTGAAGGTATCCTGGTAGAGATAACTTTCCTCCGGATCTCGGGTGCCGCAACTGCTCCCGATTGACGGCAGGAACGCGATGCCGTTGTTGTCCTTGAAGCTCATGGCGGGAAGGCAATTATTCAGGATTCCCGAAATATTCATGGCGGCCGTATACTTGCCGTCTGCGGAATTGTGGTTGCTATCTGCGAACCGGTTGTAACCCAGCGAGAGGACGTTCACCGAGTGGTCGTTGATCGTCCAGGTGTGCGTGATGCGCAACTGCGGCCCGCCCACATCCTGCGTGTAGGCCCCGGTGAGGGGCTGGTTGGGCCAGGGCGCCCAACTGTCGGCGGGGGGACTATTGTGGTAGCGGTGCCGGATCGCCACGGTAAGAGAAACACTCAGTTTCTGCTTGTCGTTCATCACCTCGTCCACTTTGGTGGTATAGGCGTCGCGCCTGAATACCGGGCAACAGGTGCCACCATAATGGGGTATGTTCAGGGTTAGGGAATTGTACTGGGGAGTCGGAAAGTACTTCAGCAGGGTGGAGGTGGCGGCGCTGAACTCTCCCGTCGGGATCTGGTTCATGACACCACCGCCAGCGAAGGGATCGCGCATCACGGCATCCGCCCCGCTGTTGTTCACGAGCCCGGTGACGCTATCGGTGGCTCCGGCCGGTACCAGCCGGGTGGTCGTGGGGTCGTAAATCTCGTTTTTGTAGACCGCGCGTCCCAGCGCGTCCGTGCCCACCTGGCTGCCCAACCATCCATTGAAGTTTCCCGTGAGCATCCCGCTGGTCGGCACCGAAGTGAGGCCACCGAACGCAAACTGGCTATAGCGGTCTCCCTCGTAGTTGAAGAAGAAGAAGGTCTTGTTTTTCCGGATGGGACCGCCCAGGTTGCCGCCGAAGTTGTTTTCCTTATAAGTGCTCTTTGGCGAACCATAGGCGTTGTTCAGCAGGCCGTCGGCGTTGAACATGGGATTGACGTTGTATTCAAACCCGGCTCCGTGGAACTGGTTGTTGCCGGACTTAAGGGAGAAGTTGACAACCCCTCCGCCCGTTTCTCCGTACTCCGCGGAATAGTTGCTCAACTGAACCTTGAATTCGCCCACGGAATCCGCCCCGGGCTGGAATTCGCCCATGTTGTCCCAGTCGTAACGGGCGATGCTGGCGCCGTCGATCAGGATGAGGTGGCTCGAGTCTTGGCCACCGTTGATCGACTGTTTGCCACTCCAATCCGGCGAGGTGCCGGGCATACTCTCCCAGACAAACGTGTCCAGTTGCCGCCCGCCGTCACTAAGAATGACCGGGAGCGTCTGGAACTCTTGGGGGGTGATCGCCGCGCCCACTTCCGCCGTGGACGTGGTCAGCAGCGGCGCTTCCGTGGTCACAGTGACGGTTTGCGTGACGCTGCCAAGCTGAAGCGTCAGGTCAATCGTCACCACCTGCGCCACCGGCACGATAATCTTGGTTGCTAGAGATGCGTTGAAACCCTTTTTGCTCGCTTCCACCTGATAATTTCCGGGAGGAACGGGCACACGGTAATATCCTGCGCTGGAAGATTTGGCATTCCACTTCACGCCGGTGTCCGTGTTAGTAATGGCGATATTCGCTTCCGGGACCACGGCTTTGGAACTGTCATAAATTGATCCGGTCAGGGCGCCTAACACGCCTTGGGCGCCAACCCATTTGGGCAGGGCCAGGACCACCAAACATAAGGCAGCCACACGTAACCACTTACACATCGACCAACCTCCATTGTTTTAAAATTTCCCAACCCAACGTGAAAGAAGAAAAGAGCGCGCTGAGTTAAACGCGCCGAAATGCGCACTATGCGAGGATGCGCAGAAATGAAAAGGAATAAGCACTTGCCATGCCAACTTCCGATCGCACATACCTTTATTTACAAATGGATTGCGTACGCTTGCTAATCCCTCCGCGGATTAGCGCACCGCCATAAAATCTCATCGGTCTCGCCTTGGCAAGGCCTTTACCGTTATTGATCGCGTTAGGGGCGCGTGAACCGTCTGCCCGTGGCGATAACTCAATGAAAATGCAAGGGCTGCGATGACGGCGCCACTTCCGGGAGCCGATAGGTCACGTCGCCGCGCCATGCCCTCCGGCCCCGGAATGAACTGCGTTGTCTGTAACCCTTGAAATACCAACTAATTGGACGCACGCCGGGTTTAAGTGAAGGCGGCGGCGGGGCTTGTTAACGTGTCAATTTACGGTTAATTTTCGGGCCGCGTCGGCGCTGAATTGCACTTGACCCTGCCTTCCCCGGTCTTTATAATCTCGTCGCATCCAGCCCCACATGCTGGGTGTTTGCTCTCCGAGCCACTCCAATGTTGACGCGCAATTCCTCGACCTCCGACTCCCTGACCCTTTACGAGAAACAGTATGAATTGAAGCGGATCCTGAACAGCAAACACTTTGCCAGAGCGCCGATGAGAAGACGCTTTCTTGAATTCACGAGCGCACAGGTCTTCCGCGGCGAGGAGAGTAAGCTCAACGAATACCTGATCGGCGTGGAAGTCTACGAAAGGGGACAAGATTTCGACCCCCAGCAAGATCCCATCGTGCGAGTGCAGGCGCACGAAATTCGGCGCGCCCTCAAGAACTACTACCAGGAGGACGGCAAGGACAGTTTAATCCGGGTTGAGTTGAACCCGGGTCATTATGCTCCGGTATTTAGCCGGGCCAAGTTTGATGCAGACGAGTCCCCGGCGCCTGCCGCTCCGAACGAATCCGCAGCGGCGGAAATCACTCGACTGGCATCCCGATGGAAATATGCTGTCTGGGCGCTGGGCTTGGCCTGTGCAACGCTGCTGTTTCTGTTCATTCCAGAGCGCTTTCTCATGCGCCCACGCGTCGAGTCGAAGGCGCCTGTGGCCCCTATGGAGGAAAGCGCAAGCTGGTTCTGGAAGCCGTTCTTCGCGAACGGAAGCGAGCCGCTGGTTATCGTGCCGACTCATCCCCTGCTTCGCCTCGCTACGGGTGCAGACACGGCGGCGACCATCCAGAGTGGCACGGCCATCCCCAAAAACAAGGTGCCGGAGTTTCATGATACGGTCCACTTCCAGGAGCTCAGGAACTTTGTATTTGTTCCCACTACTACGGACTACACAGGAATTGGCGAGGCGCTCGGCCTGCTCCGACTCTCGCGGCTGTTTGAAAGCCACGGGTTGGCGATCCGGGTGAAACCCGGCCGCCTGACGGACTTTACAGAAATCCAAGGCGGCAACACGATTGTTTTGGGCGGGGCGAATCCGTGGACGAATCGGGTATTCGCCAATCATTCGGGATTCTCCGTTAGCGCGGGCGTTTTCAAGAACAACGCTCCGGGCCCCGCGGAGCAGTCCGTTTATTCTCCCAAATTTGACCCCGTCACCAACCGCCTGACCCAAGATGTCGCCCTGATTCTCATGGCTCCCAACCCCACCAAGCAGGCACGCCTGCTTTTCCTCTATGGCGTGTTCACGCAAGGTACTCAGGGCGCCGCCGAGTATGTCACCAACGCCGACCGCCTGGCGGAACTTCGCAAGGCGTTGCTCGCGGCCTCGCCCGACAAGAAAACCATCCCGCCCTATTTTGAGGCGCTTATCTCGGTTCCCGTCGAGAATTACGTCCCCGGAGCTGCTTCCCTGCTGGCGGTAAGGGCCATCCCGGAATGATTTGACACATATAGGAGAGAGCTGCGGCGCAAGTGATCCGTCTGGCCTGGTATCGGTCCCACACGGCCGCACGCTGGTCAGTTCACCGGGCGGAAGGCGAAAGCCTCTTACCCGCTAGGGAGGGGGACTCCGGACAATCGCGACAAATTGCCCGATGACGCCCAGCTTCCCTGAAAACACCCAAACCCTTGTTACTCAAGACTCGCTGGGAACTCCGGCTTGTTGTGGGTTATCCACAATCGCGTGTTTGACCTTCCCTAAGCATCCACTAATTTCATCACTTGGAAACCAAGTCCCCAAACCCCGGCAGCAACTTGTACTTGTTCTCCCAAGTCGTATACATGATACCGTCTGCGCCGCGGGTACGGTCGAGCGACTCGATCCAGCCTTTGGGATTCTCCAAGTCGTCGGCATCGTAGTAGCCAGCACCTAACGTTCGGTATCCAAGCTTCGAGAAGAAGGCGAGGCTTAGGTCGCGCTTTTCGTAATACCAGCAGCCGATGATCATATCTTTCGGAAGGTATTCCCACGTGCCGTGGAAGCTTCCATCGATCAAGTAGTATCGTTCCAGGGCGTTGTGATTGGGATCGAACATGTCGGACCAGACGTAAACGTCCGCTTTGGGATTGGCCGCGCGGATCATTTTGTATTGCCGGGTCACGCATTCTCCCAGGATCTGGGCCATGGTGAGATTGCGGCGCTTGCAGGCCTCGCAGAAGCCGCCCACGCGCACTTCGTCCATGCTGAGGAAATACTTTTTGGGCGCCAGGTACTTCTCAATGAGCGGAACTTGGTGCTGCCACACCGCATACACGGCGGGTTCCGACATATCGATGACGGTCTGGTCGCGATAGATCGTTGTCCCATGGTAATAGTCAACGCGCAAGCGTTCGCCAGTGTGAATCCTGCCGCCCGGCAGAAGCTTGATGGCCGGTCCTTCGTGGTCCCAACTGAAATTGAGCTGCGGATCGGAAATGGCCGCGAAATCCCGGCCCTCTTCATAGACCGTGCCCGTCTTCTCATTGCGAACCTTCACCGGCGTGCCGGGACGGCGCAAGACATTGGTCAGTCCCACTTCCTCGATAGCGACGTCGTCAACCCACACTTTGCCGACTTTTCCGTCTGATACACCGACGCGAAATTCAACCTGGTCCGCGTACCAAGTGTTGAATCCCCAGACTACTTCATGCCAGTCGCTGGTTTCCGGCAAAGGTGGTTCCATGTACGAAAGGTCGTGGCCATCAGGCGCCACGGCCAACAGGTGAATAGCCATCCGCGGCCCCGCGCCTTGGGTCTTCACCCAGGCTCGCAGGCGATAGCATCGGTAAGGATGCACGCGCAACGACTGCGCAACGTAGACTTCGCCCTCCGGCCCGCTGAAGTCCTCGAACCGCACTGATGCCTTGCCGGAATGAGACACGGTGGCATCAATCGTGGCCCGCGCCCCATGCGATGTGAACCCGGCAGGCAAGTTGCCGTCGTGCTTCTCGAAGTCGCCGTTCGCGATCTTCACCACCGGGTCGGCAACGAAGGTAGCTTTCGATCCTCTCGCTACGAACAAGGCTTCCCGCACTGGCTGACCCGCGGCCAGATTCTTGTCATGGGACAGCACCCCGCCGCCATACCCGACGCCGAATCCGGCGGGAATAATCTCCACGCCCAGATGGTCGCAGGTCCGCTTGAGCTGCGCCAGTCGCGCCAACCATTCGCTCGATTTCAGGTCCATGGAATCGAAGCCTGCGGACAGCAGTATTCCATTTAAGCCGTGCGCGCTGGCCGTGCGCGCAATGCCTTCCACCCGCGCCAACTCCTGCTGGCCGTCGAGATCAGTGGACACGTACACCCAGCGGTCGCGAAGCTTGTGAGACTGGCCGAGCACCGCAGCGGTGAACGCTACGATGCAGCTCAATACAATAAGAAACCGTTTCATGCGAAATTTCCTCCTCAGTACGTGCCGAAATGAATTTTGAAAATTTGGACTCCGGTGCCTTGCTCAAAGTTGCGCATGGTCACTCACGGCGTGGACAGGCACGGTTCCGCGCCCCTGCGCGCGGCGAGGGCTTCACCGTACCTCGATGGGCGCCAGGTCGTACCAGCCGTCGGATTGACGGCCCTCTATCGCCAGCTTGATGGCCGGCAGGCCGGTTAGCGGGTCGAGCAGCGCCACCCGCACCCGATAGCTTCCCGGCTTCAGGCTTTCGGGCACGTAGACTCCGCCGTCGAACACCGCGTCGCCCGGCAGCCACTTGCGGACGTCCACCGGCACTGTGGTTTGCGCGCTACCCTCGGCGGAGTAGAACTGCACGGCCAGGTCGTAGGGGCGATAAACGAGCGCGACGCCGGCGTTCAGCCACCACATGTGGAACGTTTGCATAGTCCCGGGCGCAACGACCTTGGGGAACTCCAGCCGCCGCAGGATGAAGCGGTAGCCCATTTTCTTCTGAAACTCGTCGAACGCCTGTTTCCACTCGGGCGGGATGGCGGACGACTTGATGTTCACGGACGAGACGTGCCAACGCAGCGCCTGGACAAGTATGTAGTCCAGATCATAGCCGCTTTTCTTCCACCCGCCGGGCACCCAGCACGTCTCGAGTGACACGGGCCTGCGCTGCCACACGTCCTGAATCCCGGCGCGGACGATCTGCTGCGGGTAGAAATCCAGCATGTGGCACCAGTGGTTACTCACCGCGCCGCGCATATCGCCCCAGCAGTCCAGCCGCCAGCCCGCGCCGTGTTCGGTTCCGTAGGCCAGAGCTTTTTCTTGGTCGAAATTCATCAGCAGCGGGGTGCGTGGGAAAGCGTCCAGCCAGATATCCACCAGCTTCTTCTGGACTTCGAACGCCGGCATGTAATCGCTCCAGCCCTCGCCCCAATAGCCGACCGACGAAATATCCACGCTGTCCAAATCCGGGTGGCCGTCGTAGCGCGCTCCGGCCGCCGCCACCACCGCGCCCCAGTATTTCAGGTAGAGCGGATCGGCGAAGTCCGGCTGCCAGATTTTGCCGTCCTGGTCCGTGGGTTGATTGGCCCGGCGCGCGCCCGACTTCTGGTACCACTCGGGCAGCGGATGCTTCTGGTCATAGGGCATCAGCCGAATCGCCAGCGCCTGGTGGTGCGCGTGGGCCTGGCGCAGGGCTTCATCCACAATCTCCCAGCGCACCTTGCCCGGTTCGGGTTCCAGCGTTTCCCAGAACCAGCGGCAATAGGAGATGGACGAGCCGGGAAAATCCACCGCCCCGGACGCCGGCGTCAATGCGCCGGCAGGGCCTTCTTCCGACCAGCGCAACCCGGAATTGAGGGCGTCGCCGTTGAAGCGCTGGAACGTCTCGATGCCCATGCCGGGATTTACCAGCACGTCGCTGATCTCCCGGGGACGGATAATCACGGTGTCGGTCTGGGCGCACACGTTCGCGGCAGACGCGAGCAGAAACAAGGCAATCAGAATCATTCGCGATGACATGGTGGGCCTTTGCGTGTTCATTATGTCTACCGGAGAGTTCTTGTACCACATCACGGGGAGAACATCAAAACCTTTCTTTTCTTTACGAAAACCTGCGGCGAAATTTGTCAGTTTTCAGTTTTCAGTTAAGGTCGCTACTGATGACTGCCTCCACTAATGACTGAAAACTGACGAGTGAATGACTTCAGTCCTCAGTTCTCAGTTCTCAGTCTTCAGTTAAGGTCTCTACTGATGACTGAAAACTGACGAGTGAATGACTTCAGTCCTCAGTTCTCAGTTCTCAGTCTTCAGTTAAGGTCTCTACTGATGACTGAAAACTGACGACTGAAGACTTCCAGTTTTCAGCGGCCTGCGTCAGCGCCGCTCGCGCCCTTTGCGTTCGGAATCAGGATGCGCATTTATAGTAGGCGTCGGGACGGGCGCGGGCGCTGGTCATTTTGCGTGGCAAAACGCCAAACAGCGCCCGCGCCCTCTCGTTATCAGCAAAGCATGCGCTAGCGCTGAATGCGATAAGGGGCAGGGCAGTGTTCACCACCGAGACACCGAGCTTGCTGAGGGAAGTTGTTGGTTTCCTTTGTGTCTATGTGGTGCGACTTGCCCAAAGCCATGGGGCCGCAGATTCCACGGATTTACGCAGGTGGCGCAGAATGGTCCCTTATCTCTGCACCCCGGGGCCGTCGCAACGCCGTCGCACACGCCCCGGCGTTTACGAGAAGCAAATCAAGTGGATGTCTAAAGTGGTAGGCGCGCAGGGCGAGACGCGACAACGGGGTCGCAGACATCCGCCCCAATTTCTGCGCCCCCCGCGGCCACGGACGGGACGCGGTGATAGAGAGGGTGCCCGTATTGGTGGGGCGCATACGTGAATGGCAATGTATTGGCCGGGCGCTGGATGTTAGACTATGTGAGAGCAGCGCGCGGTCCGATAAGCTCGCCAGGGACCGCATGAGACCCAGAGGAGGGTGACGCTATGGCCAAAGCAACCATGAATCGGCGGTCGAAGGTGGGCATGTCGCGCAATCCAAAGTCGGCTTCCAAACGTGTCACCACCGGGAAGACTGGCGTAAAGTCGCCGGCGGGTTTTGCGGAACGAAAGTCGATTGCCGAGCTCGCGGCGGAGCAAGGCGTGAGGCTCGAGGGTCAGCTCGAAAGGATTATGAGCGCCGGCGTCAACCTCTGGGCGAGCGATATGGAGTTCGAGGGATTTGTCCAGGGAATAAACGACCGGCGCAGAGAGGGTCTGAGCCTCGGCAAACCGTGAACGACCTGCTGCTGGACACGAATATTGTCTCCTACCTAATGAGGGGCGATCCCCTTGCCCGCCTTTATCGGCCGCATCTGGTAAATCACTCGCTGGCAATTTCTTTCATGACCTTGGCGGAACTGTACGAAGGGGCGTTTCGCGGCAACTGGGATGCTGAGAAGCGCCGCTATCTCGACGGCATTCACAGACTATCCGTGGTGATTCCGTCAGACAGAAAGCTGTGTTCGCGATGGGGCGAGGTTCGGTCCATGCGGAGCCGCCAACCGATCTCCGCCGAGGATGCATGGATTGCGGCCACTGCTATCGAATACGCCTGCCCGCTTGTAGCTCACAACTCCAAAGATTTTCACGGCATACCAGGGCTGACCATCATAACTGAGGGAGCGTAAGTGGCACGTCATTTCGCGGGTAGCACAGGCACTCCGGCCTGTGCCCAAGGTTGATGCCTCCCATGCAGAGCGCACAGGCAGAGCCTGCCCTGAGCTTGCCGAAGGGAGTGCCTGAGCCACCGCTAAGAAGCCCGGAACAGGCCACGGATAGGACGCGGGGACAGAGATGTTGCCCGGGTTCGTGGGGCATCCCCATGAAGGTCAGGAAACCTTTACACGGCCCCCAGCCACGTCACGGGTAAGTGTGCGGCAAGGGCGTTGGCCAGGCGCTCGTCCGCGGTTACCATGTCGGCCTTCAAGCGGACCGCGAGCGCTACGTAGAGGCTGTCATAAACCGTACGATCGAAGGTGGCGGCGATGCTGAACGCTTCTTCCAGCAAGTCGAGTGAAGAGGTCGTGGGAAACCCACGATCCTTAAGGGCCAGTATCGCTTTCTCCGCCACGCTGTGGGACCACCTGCCCTGGCGAACCGCCTTCCATAGAATGTTGCCACACTCCGCCCAGAACAGGTCCGGCACCGCAAACCGGAATCGGCCATCTGCATAGCCGGCGAGCAACCGCAACGCCTCAACTGCCAGCGGCTCGCCTGACGGCGGGAGAAACCACTTCGCCGCCACGCTGGCATCGATCACGAACTGGGTCATCGTAACCGGTCCTCGCGCTGCATTTCCTCACTGGAGGGAAATGGACCCGCGGCGTGACCCTTGCGCAACTGGAGCCGCCGCGCTTGCCGAAGAAAATCCCGGCGCAACTTCAGTTCTTCCGGAGTGGGCACGTTCAGTTCGAGAAGAGACACCACTTCCGCCGCAATGGATTTTCGATGCTGTTGCGCCTGCCGGCGGAGCGCCTCATAGAGATCGTCGGGGACGTTCTGCACGTAGAGTGTTGCCATTGTACTCTCCTTGGCCAATGCTAGCATGAGACTAGTGTGCATACAAGCCAGGGTTGCGGTAGCACCCCGATGCCTCGGGGTGCCACCGTTAAGAAGCCAGAGCAGGCCAGGGATTGGACGCGGCGACAGAGATGTTGCCCGGGTTCGTGGGGCGCCGCGAACTCGCCTCTCACGCATGAATGTCAGTATGTTGTGGAGGTTCGACGTTCAATGGCCGTCACCACAACGCGGTGCTCTTCGGGATAGACGTCGAAAAAAATACGCCAGTCGCCGACGCGGCGGCGGAATCCCTCCCGGCCTCCCTGGAGTTTGCGCACGTCGCCCCGGAAGGGATTCTCTTCCATGGCATCGAGCGCAACGCGGATGCGAGCCTGGTCGTTGGACGGGGTGCGTTTAAGAGATCTTTGCGCGGGCCCGGCGAGGACGACCAGCCACGGCTCTTTCTCTTCTGCGGAGTTCATCGAGGGTCACGTAGTCACCGCGTTGGTACGCGGCCCGGCCGCGCCGAATAGCTCGCAGTTCGGCCGGCGTGGGAGTCTCCTCCGGGAATTGACGAATGGCGATATAGGTGCGGAGCGCTTCCCGGACGAGCTCCGACCGGGTCCGATTCTCCGCCTGCATGGTTTTCTCCACCTGCTCCGCCATCGCGGGGGGAAGCGAAATGGTAAAGGTCTGTCGGGTTCTCATAGTTGTTACCTTTTAACACCTTGTCTTACCAGCATAGCAGGCGAAATGGCAGTGTCAACGCCTATCTCGCCGCGCGGCTGCACAGACCTTTCGATTGCTACAATTCGTAATGGCGGCTGAATTGGCAAATCATGCCTTGACAGGCCCACTGCGCACAGGCAGGAGTTCCCGTGTCACTTAAGCCCGAACCGGCCACGGATGGGACGCGGTGACAGAGATGTTGCCCAGGTTCACATGGGGCGTACATAAAAAGGCGCTGTCTGTGCGCGAACTCATTAAGGAATGACCAGCTTTTCGGCATCGGCAAGCCGTTGAATGGTGCCGAAGCCGTGCATCTCCTCATCCCATTTCATGCCGTGTACCGGCACAACTATCTTCGGTCGGACGGCTAGAGCGAAGGCGCGGAGATCAACGGGTGAGGCGTGGCCGCTGGTGTGAATATAGGCGATCTCGGCCCCACCCGCCCGGCACCATTCCAGCGGCTCCGTGAAATAGGGTTCCGAGAGATAGCCGCGCCACATCGAGAAATTGAAGGCATCATCAGCCGTGGGCACAACGCCCGCAGCCTGATAATCGTGCAGCAGCGCACGGCGCAGCATGATGACGTGGCGACCGCCCACGAGTCGCCGCGCAGCGATGCCGTTTATCGCCATTCTCGCCACGAAGTCCCCGCGACCCAGTTTGCGGTAATAGCGGCCAAGACTCTTGGTCACGACGACCTTCAAATTCAAGAATCCTGCTCGCGGCAGACGCGTCCCCGCCGCAATCCGATCGAGGATATCGGCGGTATATAGATCGATGGTGAGGATCCGGCCCGTGCGCTTTGCTGCCCGGTAAAGGCTCACCGTGCGGTCGATGTTCTGGCCCGACCAGGACACAAACACGCGCCCCTTGGTCCGTTTGAACAATTCGACGAACTCCTGCTCGATCTCTTTCTCACTCTTCACCGGTTTGTCCGTGCCGAGATTGGAGCCCTCGGTCGCCAGGACGTCAACATCGGGCGGCGGGCTGGCCATAAACCTGTCCACGAGCACGGATTTGCGGCCGTGGCGGCGGAAGTCGCCCGTATAGAGAATCCGCTTCCCGGCGCCCTCGACCAGCAGCATATAGGCGTCGAAGGCAGAATGGTCGGTGAGATAAGTTGTTACGGTGAACGGCCCGATGGCGAAGGGGCCAGAGCGGCTGGTCCATGTCTCGAATTTCCGGATAAATGGACGACGCGTCACGTCGCCGGTAATCGCGATCAGCTTGGCCGAGCACGAGCCCGTCCAGATCGGCCATTCGGGCGGTAGTTCCTCCACCAGACCCCAATGATCCTGATGGGGATGGGAGATGAGAACGGTCGCCGGACGGGTCCGATCCAACGACGCCGGCAGCAGGCCAGTGGCCCCATCCGGCGCGTCTAGCGGTCGCCCGGCATCGAGGATGAGACGGTCGCCATCCGGGTGCTCGATCTCGATGCAGGTCCCACCGATCTGCTGCGTGCCGCGATGGACGGTGAGTTGCAAGCTCATGACTTCAGTTGCATGTCCTTAAGTCCAGATGTCCCTGACCCCAATCTAAAGACCGACTCTCGTCGCGGTTCTCCTCAGGCGGTCCCGTACTACCGGTTACAGTCCACAAATCTCACTCCGCGGACAAAATCCTTCGCACCTCCCTTCAAGAACAGTCGACCACCGAGTAGCTTCTCAAGTTTTTCCTTGTGTGGCTTCCACCCCGGACCTGGCTTCTGGTCGGCATCGAATCCAAAAACTACGAGGCGTGGATTGGGGTCCAGTTCAACCGCCGCACTGGCCGTCACCTCACTCAGAAATTTGCGACGCTCGCTATTTGTCGGAATACAATCCGACTTCAGCATATCGGAGCAGTGACGCCGGTATGCATCTAGAATTTCTCGCCTGTGATTCTTCAGGAGATTCGAATACCGTTCAATCTGCTTCACCACTCGGGGCTCGCCCGTGCTAGACCTAAGTTCCAGATTGCCGAAATGCTTCGCTTCGAAGAAGACCAGCTTGAGTGTTTTGCCGCCGCCCTGCACGGCCACAAAATCTACGCGTGAATTGTGCCGGACTTTGGGGCCATCAATCGCCGGGACCGGTTCATCTTCCTCACCAGCCAAGTCCCCGGAATCACCAAGAGCAATTTCGACGTCAACAATATTGAGGTTCGCTGCGATGATCTCACTCACCCCTTGCTTTTCTGCGGAGGCATAGGGCCGACTCGCTCGCTTGACGAGGTCTAGGTCAGAGAAATCGGAAATGAACGGATCTATGCTGTTGGGTTGCTTAATTTGGCCCTCTACCGCAATCCAATAGGTCGGCTTCAACTCAGGCTTCAGGAGGTACTTGTAATGAATTCTTCCCATAAGCTTGCCATCGTGGAATGCGAGGTTGAGCAGGCAATTCCCACGGTAGTAGACGCAGACGCAACTCTTGCGTGGTGCAACAAACACTTCTGGATCATTTACGATGTCCGTCCACCAGCCGTTCTGATGATAGGCTTCTCGCAGGGCATCGACGAGATCGTCTGGGAGTCCCCGCTTCAGGATTTCCATGTTTCCTCCTGTTGTTAGGCATTATCCCCTTTTAGGACCATCCACAAATCTTTTCTTGGACCCCGGTCCAGCAGAGGGTTCTGGCTTTGGCAGCTAGGCGTGTCTGCGGAAAGCTCTAGATGTTGTTCATTGGCGCCCGTTCTTTCAGCGCGCTTTCGACCATGGCGAAAAGATCTTCCACCAAAGTATCTTTCTTGATCACATAACGGTAAGCTCCCAGATTCACGGCCTGGATGGCCGTCGCCATGGTCGGAACCGCAGTCATCAAGATGAACGGTGTCCGGATCTTTGCTGCGTGTGCGTGTTCGAGCAGTTCGATCCCGGTCAGGTCCGGCATGCGGATATCAGAAATGACCAAATCATAGACCTGTGACCCAATCATCGCTTTTGCGACTTCTCCGCTCGTGGCGGTCTCCACGATATGGCCCTTTTCGCGAAAGGCGTTTTCCAACATCTGACATAGTGGTTCTTCGTCATCGATAATCAGCAGTCGCGCCATGGAGGATTCCTTATTTCGGAGGAGATTTCCGTTTTGCATTTGCGGGCGACTGGCAACATACAGCTAAACACCTCTCAACGCAATGGCCCGGGGCGGGTCTTGTGCCCGCCCGGTGTCGGCAATGCCGACGGGGAGGGCACCCACGAGGGGTGCCCCTACGTCGTCGGGATATGTCAGAAAGATGTTATCGGGTTCGAGGTCGCGATGGATGATGCCCAGCCTGTGCGCGGCGTTCAGCCCCCGCGCCGCTTGTTGGAGAATTTCCGCACCCTCGGGCACGGGAAGCGCACCGCGCCGCGTGAGAGCCTGGCGGAGGGATTCGCCTTCCAGAAACTCCATGGCGATGTAAGGCGTGCCGTCATCGGCCTGGCTGGATTCGTAGATGGTGACGACGTTGGGGTGATGAATGCGCCCCGTGGAAGCCGCTTCATTCTGAAAACGCTGGAGGAAGTCGGGATTATCCAGCAGCTTGCGGCTCAGGACCTTGAGCGCCACCGGACGGTTGCCCACCGCAATCTGCTCGGCGAGGAAGACCGCTCCCATGCCGCCCGCCCCCAGTTGGCGGACAATCCGAAAGCGCCGTGACAGCCCTCCTGCAAGCTGTCTTTCGGTTTCCGTGGCTTGGGCCGTGAGTTGATCGCCGTCACGCGGACAGAAGTGGATGGTATCGGAGTACGTTTGCCGGCAAGTGTGGCAAATCTTCATGGGCGCCCATGGAACGCTCGTGCGGCGCAAATTCTACCAGAACAACAGCCGCAAAGGGAGTTCGCTTGCATTTGCTCTTCCCGCATTTGCTTTTCGTCACGCCTGCGCAAACCCAAATGCGGGTCCTTCGCCCCGATAAAAGGCATCGGGTCTCCGTCGAAAATCGTCCGTCATGCCTGTGCAGGTGTTGGGGTTAGGGGTGTCAGTTCGACCTTGTACCCCAATTGCCGCAGTGCACGGGCCAGGGTGCGAGCGCGATTGGCGCGTGCCTTGGGATCGCGGTTTACTCCCTGCTCGATGTAACGGACTTTGTCATGCAAAATCTTCCACACCAGCCGACAGAGGCGGTGGGCGACGGCCCACACCGCTTGCGGATAATCCAAGCGCGGCAACAGCCGCCGAAAGACCACCTGCCAGTGGCTCCCCTTGGTCTTGATCGCCGCGTTCGCCGCCTCGGTCAGCACGCGGCGCGCGTAGCGGTTGCCCTTGGCCGAGCGACCGCTGTGGTTCTCTTCCGCGCTCTCGTTTTGTCCCGGGCAGGTTCCCACCCACGAGGCCATCTCGCCCGCCGAGGGAAACGTGGCGGCCTCGGGTCCCACCTCGGCAATTATCTGCTGGGCCGAATCCGCGCCAAAGCCGGGCACCTCCGCCAAACGTTGCACCGCGTCCTGATGCGCCTGCAGGGCGTCCGCAATCATGTGCTTAAGCTCGTCGATCTGCGTATCGATCAGCTTCAGGCGTTCGAGATACAGTCCCAGCAAGCGTTGGTGCATCGGCTGCACCTTGCCGGTCAAGGCCGCCAACAGTTGCGGGGGGGTACACTTCAGACGGCCGTCCGCCAAGGCCGCCAGCTTCCGGGGATCGGTTTCTCCCTTCGCCAGGGCGTTGAGGATGCGCAGACCGGTAGCGCCGAACAGGTCGCTCAGCACACTGGAGAGCTTAATCCGCATCTCCTCCAGCAAGCACTCCACCTGGTTGTGCAAGCGCCCGCGATCGTACGTCAGGTGCACTTGCATGCGGGTCATGGTGCGCCAATTCCGTTGCTCCGGCGGGGGCACAAAGCTCAACACCAACTCGTCGGCCACCAGCCGCCGCACCAAGCGCTCGGCATCGCGGAAATCGTTTTTGCGCCCATGCCGCGCCCGGTTGGAGAAGGCCTGCGCCAAGTGCAAGGTCGCGATCTTCCCCTCCAACTCGTACCACACCGGCTTCCAGTATTGCGCCGTCGATTCCATCACCGCCTCGGCGACTCCCCGCGCCTGCAGCCAAGCCGCCAACTGCGCCAATTCCGGGGTCGTCGTTCCGAAGCGCCTACGCTCGGTCTTCTCTGCCCCCGCCCCGGCTTGCACCCCCATCACCACCACCATCAGCACCTTTTTGTGAATGTCAATTCCGGCTATCTTGTAGCCCATGTTTCCTCCTGGCGGGGAAGCGGTAGGACGCGCGAAAAGTTGATATTAGGCACCGTCACGCGCTTACCACCGTTCCACGTCGGGAAGATGGCGTCGCAAAGTTGGGTTCAAGCGCGCGTCCCAGACCACACTCAGGAACGGCCTCGACAAATCCAGAGCCCCGACGGCCTTCACCGTTCCACGCCGCCCCTACTGTACGCGCACTCGAGCCGATTTTCATCTATATGGGTGGGCCCCAAGGCCCATCCCCACTCAGGATGACGAGATTTGTAAATGGTTCTGGCAAGTTTGCCAATGGTTCTGCCATCCACGAGTGGCGCACGGCTGGTGCGAAACCCTGCAGAGCGAAGTTCAGGGGCCAGGGCCGCTGGCCCCTACGTGGCACGGGCATCCCTTCGCAAGCGCAGGGCAGGCCCGTGCATGAAGGGCCAGGGCAGTGTTCACCACCGAGTCACCGAGAACACTTGGGACGAGTAACCACCCCCGTCGCTCCGCTCCGGCCCCTCCTGAATCAGGAGGGGAGTCTTTTGGCTGCCCTCCTCAGATGAGGAGGGCCGGCTGTCACTGACGGCCGGGGTGGTGTTGAACAAGAAATGTAGAAGGAAAGGCGGGGGCCTTTACGCGAAGCAAGGGGCGGAGTCCCCAGGTTTTCGGGCTAATTTGGACAGCGTGGGTCGGAAACGGCCGCTAGTGCATTGATCGTCATTTCTTGTCGTGATCCCCTGGCACAGAGGTGATCTGGCTTGGCCCGGATGCGTCGGCAAGGCGTTTCGCATCGCGACACACAGGGTAAATCCCAATACCCGTCATTGCGCCCCAGAAAATCACGCTAAATCTCCGCATGAAATCGGGGCTCAACCAAACGAGGCTCGACACCGCCATGCCCAGACCGAAGGAAAGCATGCTGAAGAAAACACAAGACCACAGAAATTGAGTCGCATGCTTCTTTGCCGTCTGGCTGGCAGCTAACCGCCGGACCTGGCGGCGCGTCCAGAACAGGTCGGAAATGAGAGAAGTACCGAATAAGATCGCGACGGTGAGGTAGAGACGATCGAAGTGCTTGATCGTGCGTACGAGGCAGAGACCCAACACAAACGCTCCCGGGGCAGCGGAAAAGGCATAGCCCAGAAGCTTCCAGGTAGTGGAGTTAATCTTCATGCGGACCACGCCACCTTTTTGGCTCATGAAGACGTTGTATAACATGCTAACCCTAATGCCTCATTTCGCGACTGATAAACACGTTACCACATTCTAAAACAAAACACTCAACGAAATGGCTTTATGGAAACCTGGGGAGGCATCCAACTGAGACGCGCGAATTGTGGAGAAACCGGCGCTCCAACTCATAGGGTTATCGCGCGCCGCCACGCCAGCCTTCTTAACCGGACGGCCTGATTTCGGCGGAGATGCTGGCCGTGATCAGCTGAAAGCTGACGGCTGATGACTTTCTTGCTGGTCTTTGCACCGAGAGGCGGCCGGGTGTATGCTAATAGACGAGCGCTGCAAACTCCTTCTTAGCTGACGTTACCCGAGTCATCGCCGGTCTGAGCCGGGCGGTGTGCTTGGGTGGCCAAAGTTCACGTTGTTGCTGACTTGTTGAGATGCACACCCAGATGGTGCATCAACCACATGCGCGTGCGGCGATTCTTCTGGCGGGCCTGATTGCTCATGGCGTTCTGTCCGCTGCTTGCGGGGGCGGGGCGGCAGATGCCGTCTTGAACACGGCTGCAAATCCTCCCGTGGTAAGCCTATCTCCTGCGAGCCTGAATTTCGCCAATCAGGCCATCGACACCACCAGCGCCGCGCAGTCCGTCACGCTGACCAACACCGGCAGCGCCGCCCTGAGCCTTGCCAGCATCGCGGTGACCGGCGCCAACGCCGGCGACTTCGTGGAGACAGACACTTGCGGCAGCGTGCTGGCGGCGGGCGCCACCTGCACGATCGCGGTATTGTTCGTCCCCTCCGCTTTCGGCGCGCGCACGGCCACCCTTGGAATTACGGATAGCGCCAGCGGCAGTACGCCGACCGTGAGCCTCGCGGGCACGGGAACCCACGACATCGTTTTATCCTGGTGCGCTTGTATGACGGATGTAGAGGGTTATTATGTTTACCGGGGGACCGTCTCCGGAGGCGAGAGTTCAACCCCGCTGAATTCCATGCCTATTAACGGTGGGACCTACGTTGACACGAATGTAGTGGCAGGGACAACGTACTATTACGTCGTTCGGGCCGTAACCTCGAGTGGGCTGAGTGCGAGCTCGAATGAAGCGTCCGCCACAGGGCTTTAACCATCCCGCCTGGCGACGGGTACATTCCTCATCGAGACAGAACCTACCGGGCCAAGGAAAACGTGGTCAGTTTTATTGATTAGTTCTCGGTCAAGACCTTTGGGTTGCGGCTCTGTCGCGCCATGCTACGGTGATACGCTACCCTGCTGAGTGGGCTTCCAGCGGGGCTTGGTCTTTGGCGTTGCCGGTTGGAACTCCACAAAAGTCTTTGAGCTTTTCGAAGGCCAGCCAGGCAGTGCCGAGAATGGCCGGAAAGAGAATTCCCAAGAGAAAAAAGAGCAAGGTTGCATCCACCGCCGCGCCGGACGGTACCGCGTAGGGCGTGAGCAGCAGGGCGGCTGCCCCTTCGCGAACCCCGACGCCGCTGAAGGAAAGGGGCAGGTCCCCGGCCAGCGCAATGTACGGGTAAGTGGCGACGGCGGTGGTAAATTCCGCCGGCGAAAAGGCGCGCAGGAGGAAGGAAAATGAAGAAAGTTCCGCCCACATCGCGCCCAGGCTCATGAAGGCGTACGTTACCATCCGGACCGGCGACACGCTTTGGGCCACCTCCGCCAGGGGCGGGTGGAAATGCCGGCACCAGCGCATCGTCTGGGCAAGATAAGCGAGCAGCCCCGGCAACCCGAGCAGCAGCGGAAGCACGGTAAGCCATAGCGCGACGCCGAAGATGGCGGGGCCGTCGGGTACGAGGATAAAAAGGCTCACTCCCACCAGAGTGAGTAGTGCCCACAGATCCAACAACCGGTCAAGCAAGGTCAGGAGAGCGACTTGGGTGCGCTCGTACTTGCGCACGAACATACAACGCCCCAGTTCCCCAATCCGGCCGGGGGTGACCAATCCGAGCGCGCAGCCTCCCAGCAAAGTGCGCAGCGATTGCTGCCACCGGAAGTTGCCGACGTCAGCCAGCAAGCGGTGCCATTTGTACGCGCGCAGTAACAGCATCACCAGGGTACAAAAGACGGCCAGAAACATACTTCCCAATTCCAAGCTTCGAGAAGCCGCCCGCAGCTCTGAGAAACGAACCCGCCAAAGCACGACGACAATCAACCCGGCTGAGAGGACAACCTGTCTCCAGGGAAATCGACGCCCCATGCTAAGTTTCTGCCACACCGGAGGCGCAGGCGTAACTGCTACATTCCCGATCTCGGTAATCATACAAACTGGCATGCTCCAGCGGATTTCGTGCTCACGTAGTAACTTAGATAGCCCGATTGGAGGGAATCTCCTACAGTACGAACGTACTAACCAGGACCGGCGGCCCGAATCCTACCTGTTCTTCATATACTTCATCCAGGGATACCACTCCTGCCAATGCGACTTGAACGCGTCGCCGTCCACGCGCTTGAACTCGATGCGATAGTAATGCACGGGCACGTCACCTTTGTTTTGGATTGAATGCGGCGCCTGGGGGGCGAAGGTGGCACAGGTGGGTACCGTCATATTCAAGACGCTCGGCGCCGGGCCATAGCCGGCTCCCTCGCCGTTCCGCGGGCTCTGCGGATCGAGCTTGGTGTCCACGATCTCGCTCGGATCGGCGACCGCATCAAAGGCCAGCACCGACGCATACGGATGCCCGTGCAGGGGAGTGGTTTCGCCCGGGCGCACGCCCACCTCGAGCAGCCTCACGTGGCCGTCTTCATACAGCAGCCGGTAATTCCCGGGCGCCGCCAGCACCGCGTCATAAAGCGGCGAATAGGGCCATTGCTCCGATGCGTGCACACCCAACAGAGGGCCCGGCGGGAGATGGGGCGCCGGCTTGGCCGGTTTCAACAGCCACGGGTACCACTGCCGCCAGTGTTGGCGCAGACCGTCCGCATCGAGCCGACGAAACTCGATGCGATAGAAATGGACCGGCACGACGCCATGGTTAATGGGCCGGTGAGGGCCCTCGGGCGGCGCTGTGGTGCAACGAGGGAACTCGAGACCGGCGGGCGGCCCTCCTTCGCCCCATCCTTTGCCCGCGAAGACGCTGCCGGGGTCGAGGTGCGTGTCATCGATGGGAACGCCCGCGGCGCTTGCCGGTCCGGAGCCCGTGACGGGCGCCCCGCCGGAATCACGCGCGAAGACCGAGGGATAAGGATGACCGTGCATCCTGACGGCGAGCCCCGGCGGGTTCGCCACCTCGAGAAACATGATGTGCTCGTCCTCATAGAGCACGCGGTGAACGTCGGGGTCGGCGACCTCGGCGTCGTACGACGCGGCATAGGGATAGCCGCCCCAGGGCGTGCGCGGATATTCCGATGGCGCCTGACCGAAGATCGCGACGGCGCACGCAAAGGCACCCAACACCAACGCCAGTGAGCACTCCGTTCTGTTTCGCATGTTTCAAAGATTTAGCACAAGCGTTCCTAGGAGGCAACGAGGGTCTGCATTGCGGGTGGGCTCCGTGACTGCGGTGGAGTTTTTCTCTGAGGTCTCTGTGTGAACTGACCCCCAGGCTCCTAACTCCTAACTTCTCGCTCCCAACTTCTGGCACCTGACCCCTGGCACCCGACACCTGACACCTTCTTTAATCACCGTCACTCCCGCTATAGGCCAGCGAGGGTGTCACGATGTCTTCGGTAGCATGGGGATCGCCTGCGGCCGGGCCGTACCACACGCTGCCGCCGAAGGTAGTCACGAAAATCCGGCTGGCATCGTCGGGGTCGGGAATGACGCGGTGGCCCCATTTGAAGTTGTAGCCGCGGATGCGGTTCCACGTTTCGCCGCGGTCGGTGGAGCGCCATGCGGACGACTCAAAACCGCAGGCGTAGAGAATCTTCGGATCGCGGGGGTCGATGGTGACATCGTACACATGCTGGTCTTTAGACAGTACGTTGCGCCACGCCGCGCCGCCATCGGTGGAGAGAAAGATTCCGCCATCCACCGCGCCCGCTGGCGACTGGCGTCCCCATGCGGCCAGGTAGAGCCGGTTGGGGTTGCCGGGATCGATCCCCAGGCCGTTCGGGCCATTCACGCCTTTGGGCAAGGTGATCTGTTCCCAGTGCTCCGCGCCGTCGCGCGAACGAAACAGCGCGCCATCCTGCGCATTGCCGTAGCTGCCGTCTTCACTGCGGCGCGCCAGGATGACGTAGAGCGTTCCGTCCTTGTCGCGCGCCAGCCGCCAGGCAAGGGGCTGCTGTGCCGGCAGTCCCTGGTTGTGCAGCGACCACGTTCGTCCCCCATCCACGGACTTGAAAACGCCCCTGCCCATGCCGGTGACGTAAAGAACACGCGCGGTGGCGGGGCTGGTGGGATCCATCAGAATGTGCGTCGCAGCGGTGGGAGGCATGCCCTGGTTCGAGGGCTGCCAGGTCTTTCCGCCATCCTCGCTCAGACAAACACCGCCGTCGTAGCGGTCCGGCGAGGTGCGGCGCCACATCTTGGCGCGGGGCAGGTCGTGCACGTCGCTCATCACGCCCCATACGCGGCCGCGCACCGCAGGATCGAAGACGATCCAGTAAGTGGTATTCATCCAACGGCGCGGCACGCCGTAGGTGGCACTGGTCCAACTCCGGCCGCGGTCCTCGCTGCGGAACAGGCCGATATCCGTATACGCAATGAACATGCGGCGGGGATTGAAGGGATCAAAGAAGACGCCGTAATTGGTGGTCACATCGAGGCCGGTGGTAGTGTAGGCACGATCGGCCACGCGCCGGGAGTAGACGGCGTCCCAGGTGCGCCCGCCATCGAGCGTCCGCATGGTGCGGCCAAGATCGGTGCGATAGCAGATGTCGGGATTGTTCGGAGCCACGCCCATCGACTCGGCGGATTCACTCCAGCCCGTCCCCAGGCGCTCGGAGATCCACGCATCGTGGACGTTGGGGGCAGGCTGCTCTGACTCTTTCCAAACCAGCTCCCACGTGGCGCCAGCGTCGGTGGTCTTGGCCACGCCATGAAACGCCTGACCGCCGGTGCGCAGATCCTCAAACGAAACGTACGCCACTTCCGGATGGCGCGCGCAGGTTGCGATGGATGGCAGTTCAGGCATGGGTGGGCCCGGGTCGGTGTTCAGCAGCAGCGGAGCGTGAGCCGCCTTCCACGTGGAGCCGCCGTCCAGCGAGATCCAGAGGCCGCGGGGTGAGCCGCTGCGGCGCCCTCCGCCGGTCACCATGTAAATGATCAGCTCCCCCGCGGCAGAAAAACCCGCGGACATATCGATGGCCTGGCGCACGCCCGCCGGGGCTGGCCGCTGCGTCCACTGGCCGGACTTGCGCACCGCAACGGAATTGTCTCCCAGCACATAGAGAGTACGGTCAGAACGCGGCGAGTGCGGATCAATGAGTATCCTCCGGCCGCCGCCGGGGAGGTCCGCCGCGCGCTGCCAATGGGCGCCGCGATCGGCCGAGACGTAGAGCGCCACGCCGCCCGCTTCGCGAATCGTCGCGAAAAGGCTCTGCGAATCGGCGGGATCGATGGCCAGGGCCTCGACGTAACCGGCCGGACCATGCGCAGTCAGAACTTCGGGGCCGGCGTGGTCATCCGGCATGATGAACCGCACGCCGTCGTCGGACGGGTAGACCAGGCTCCAAGTCCGGCCGCGGTCCGCGCTTCGCCACAGGACCTCCGCGCCCGCGTAAATCACCTGCGGATCGAGGGGATCGAAGGCAAAGAACCGCACCGGAGTGCGAAGACCAAATTGGCGCCACGAATTGCCGGCGTTCTCGGAAATGTAGGCGCCCGTCATATCACACGCCACGAGCACTAGGTTCGGGTCGTGCGGGCTGACCGCGGGGAAAAACTGCGCGCCCCCGCCTCCCGGGCCCAGAATGCGCCATGCGTCCAGGCGCGGCGAGGAATCGTCATCGTTCCCGTTCTGCGCCCGGGGGACAACTCCATGATGAGACGCAAGCAAAACAAGCAGAGCTGCACAGATTAGAGCAATCTTCGAAGAGGGTCTTTTGACCATGGTTCCACCATATCAGACGTAACAAAATGCGCCGCCGAACGCCGGAATGAATACCTGACGATGTAGTGCGTTGAACGAGGCGCACCGGGATAGCGAGCGGCACAGCATACACCACAAACGGAAGATACGGAAATGACATTCGGAATTGACATTGCGAGGTGCAACATACCCCGTGCGCAGGATCACGTCAAAGTCGCGGCGGTTCGGACTGTGGGAGCGCTAAACTTCGGTAAGTCGGAAATGGCCCGTCCCCCTCTTCCGGTCCCGTTCTTCCGTGTTGGCACCCAAGGCTTCACCGCGTCATGCCGAAGTGTCGAAAAATGCTGCATGGTCACGCCAAAATGTCACCACATTGAACCAAAATGTCCGATACTTAAACCAAAATGTCCGCTTTTTTCGGTCAATTTGTTCTGCGATCATTTTTTTTCAATAGGTTACAAGCTTTGCAGTGAATTTTTTTCTTCCGCCCACCTTCTGACCTTGGCGTTAGGGTTAGGGAAAAGCGAAACTTGAAACTGGAAACTCGAAACTCAAGGCCGTGTCCAGTTTCCAGTTTCCAGTTTCCAGTTTCGAATTTCGAGTCTGAGGCCATGGGGAAAGGCACCTGGCGGAGCCGCGACCGAGCGCTCAGTGGCGGCCAGAAGCCTCGCGAGCCTACCCGGCTGCGCCATTCCGAGCAGAAGACACACCTCCATCCGGTACGGCTAGCAATTTTTATGCCTTTATCTTATGGATTATCTACCAAGAGATAAAAGGAGGCATGCATTGTGATCTCTCTAAAAGCGACCTTGACGAAGCCCTGCCCCATGCGGGGTGGCTTGACATTGCCATTTCGACTGGCCATAATGGGCAGGTGAAGAAAAAGCGAAAGTCGCTGGCTGCCCTTCAGTCCGAACTCGCGGCGCAGTTTCCCTGGGTGCTCCAGGGGGTGTCCCGGCCCGCACCAGAAACCACGTCTACAGGATGGGCGGTAGTGGACGCGCTGACCTGCGGGTTGCCGCGGGGGAGCCTGGTTGAAGTCTATGGCGAGCGCTGTTCGGGCAGAACCAGCTTAATGGTAAAGATGCTGGCCACTGCCATTGGCCGTGGGGAAACCTGCGTCCTGGTGGATGCCTCTGATGCGTTCGATCCCGAATCGGGGCAGGCGGCGGGCGTGGACCTCGAGCGCCTGCTTTGGGTACGATGCGCCCGGTTCGACCAGGCCTTTCGTGTCGCGGAATGGCTGTTATTGGGCGGAGGAATCGGGCTGCTGGTGCTGGACCTGAGCCAGATCCTGCCCACCGAATTGCAACATGTGCCGCCCAGCGTGTGGTTTCGCTTGCGGCGGGCGGTGGAGCACACGTCCACGGTGCTGGTGGTGCTGGAACAGCGGCCCTTTGCCGGCCCCTCGGCATCCCTGGTGTTGGAAGTACGCGCCGAAGGTTCCCGCTGGTCGCGGACCCAGAACGCGCCGGCGCCTGCCCACGCCAATCTCTTTTCGGAAAAGTGCATCAGCACGGAAGTGGTGCGGTCGCGCGGCGGGGAAAACAGCGGGAACCGATTGCTAACGTGGCGGGAACGGGTTGGCTCCCGTCGCTGCTCGATTCGCCTGCGATGTTCGAAGTAGTAGGGGCACGCCATGGCGTGCCCCTACTGTGCCGGCTGGAAGCCGGCGGTACGTAACGCCGTCATCCTGGCGACTCACGTCTATGTCCTACGCCTGCATCTTCGTTCCGGATTTTCCCGCGCAGGCCATACTGCGTGCTGAACCGGAACTGCGCGATTACGCCCTGGTGGTTCTCGACGGCCGCTCGCCCGTGCAAAGACCCGTCGCGATGAACGAACATGCGCGGCGCAAGGGCGTACAGGCAGAGATGCCCAAGACGCTGCTTGAACAGTGCCCCTCGGTGCTCCTCCGGCCGCGGTCCCACCCGCTGGAGACGGCGGCGCATGAGGCCTTGTTGGACGCGGCGAAGAGCTTTTCGCCCCGGGTGGAAGAAATCGCGCCTGACACCTTGATAATGGATCTGGCGGGCATGGACACGCTCTTTGGGCCATCGGAAGCGCTGGCCAGGGAGTTGGCGCGGCGGCTACAAGCCGTGGGCTTGGCGGCGCGAATCGCGATTGCCTCCAATCCGGATGCGGCGTTGGCGGCGGCACGCGGCAAAGCCGGCATCACGGTGATCCCTCCGGGGCGCGAGGTGGAAGTGCTAGGCCCGCTGCCGCTTGCCGTGCTCGACCCTCCGCCGGAGGTGCTGGAAACACTGGAACGCTGGGGAATCCGGGATTTTTACGGCTTGGCCGCACTGCCAACCGTGGAACTTTCCGAACGCCTTGGACAGCTTGGCGTGCGCCTGCAGGCCTTGGCGCGCGGCAAGTGGCTGCGCCCGTTGATTGGCGCAGAGTCCTTGCCGGAATTTATCGAGCAGGTGGAACTGGAGTATCCCGTTGAAGAACTTGAGCCGCTGGCGTTTATCCTCGACCGAATGCTTGCCGGCGTGGGCACCCGGCTGAGCACTTACTCAGCCGCCGCCCATCAAATCGATTTGCATTTGGATTTACAACCGGTGACAGCTACGATTTCTGCCCGTCATCACTTGCAGCCTGATTCGGGTAATGGCGCCGGCCCATTGGAGTACGAGAAGTGCATTCCGTTGCCCGTGCCCACGCGCGATGCGAAACTGTTGCTGAACCTGTTGCGAATGCAGCTCGAAGCCGATCCACCCTGCGCGCCCATTCTCAAGATTGTTCTAAAGGCCACGCCTGCGCCTCCGCGTGTGGCTCAAGGGGGGCTGTTCGTACCGCTCGCGCCTGATCCGGAAAAACTGGAAATCACGCTGGCCCGCATTGCCGGTTTGGTCGGCCGGCAGAACGTTGGGTCACCTCGGCTGCTTGATAGCCATCGCCCGGGGACGTTCGAAATGCGCCCGTTTGTGTTTATGCCGCCCGATTTTGCGCGAAACGCCTTGGACTGCGGCCGCGAAGCTGCCGCCTTCAAGCTGCGGAGCCAAGGTGGTAGCTGCGCGACCGCACTCCCAAGGCGCCTTCGGCACAGCGACTTTCGAAACAGCGATAACCAAATTCCGCAGTCAGATGGGGAGCAGGTGGCGCTTCGAATTTATCGTCCTCCGGCTCCAGCCTCGGTGAACCTGAAAAACGACATTCCCGATCGATTGTCATTTCGGGGCGTCAGGGGACGTGTGTTGACCGCCGGCGGCCCCTGGCGTACTTCGGGCTGCTGGTGGCAATCCGAGGCGTGGCAGTACGACGAATGGGATCTACAAATGGAAACGGTGTGTACCGGCGTTGCAGGTTTCTACCTGGTTTATTTCGATCGCGCCATTGAAAAATGGTTCGTGCGCGGGGAATACGATTGAGCCGGACCCTCACCCACTGCCTTGCGGTCCCCCCTCTCCCCAAGGGCTGAGCGTGTCCCACATTTTTTGCTGGACACGGAGGGTATGCGTGATGGTGCTGGCCGAAAAGAGCCTCGAGCGGAATAGCAAAGCCCAGGCCAACGAACGTGTGAAAAAATCCCGAACGAGCAAATTCATTTCGCGCAGAGACGCTGAGACGCAGAGGCCAGAAACAAAAGAAAGCAGTTGCTTGTTTCGAACCTCTGCGTCTCAGCGTCTCTGCGCGAGTTTGTTTATTTTTTCACGCCTTCAACGGCCTGGGACCAAGAAGGCGTTTCTATTTGACAGTAAGCCCTGAAAGGGCGGAATGCTGTCGAGGAATGCACTCGGGCCGGCGTGAAGGCATCGCCGGGGGCTTTATCGCGCCCTTTCAGGGCTCGAAAAGGAACCGTCCGGATCAACTTTCTGACCCAGGCCGTTGAAGCTGTGAAAAAATCAAAAAAGTACTTGACTAGCGCTATAGCTATGATATCCTCCTTCCTTCGTTCTGGGAAGGAGGTCGGGCATGGGTTACGAATCCACCGTGCAGGTGATTCAGCGGGGCGGCAAGAACCGGCAGTGGTATTTGATCTGTCCCGCGCCCCTGGCGCGAGCTTTGGAGATCGAGAAGGGCGAGGTGATCGAATGGGTGGTCGCGGACAAGCACACGCTGATCTTGAAGCGGGCTCCCGGGCGAGCGGCTTCCTCCCCCACGCGGAGGCGAGCGCATGAGTAACGCCGAGGATCCTCGACAGCCGGGAATATGGCCGGAGGGCGAGTTGCCGGTGCGAGTGTCGGAGCCGCCGGACACGGAGTCGGCACACCCGCCGGCGGCGCGCTTGCAAGCGATTAACCGTCAGCAGATGGTCTTCCGGGCGGTGGACGTGGAGCAGTTGCTGGAACCCGACCATCTGGCGCGGGCGATTTGGGAAATGACCGGGCGCCTGGACCTGAGCGCCTACACCGCCGAGGTGCGGGCGGTGGAAGGCCGGGCGGGGCGTTCGGCCATCGATCCCCGCCTGCTGATCAGCTTGTGGGTTTACGCCTACAGTGAAAAGGTCAGCTCGGCGCGGGAAATGGAGCGGCGTTGCACCTACCATCCCGCCTATCAGTGGCTGACGGGGTGCGAGGTGATCAATTACCACACCCTGTCGGACTTCCGCGTCGAGCACCAGCAGGCGCTGGACGGGTTGTTCGCGCAACTGCTGGCGATCTTGAGTAACGAGGGGCTGATCACGCTGGAGCAAGTGGCGCACGACGGAACGAAGATCAAGGCCGCGGCCAGCGGCAACTCGTTTCATCGCGAGAAGACCTTGCGGGTGCATCTGCAGGCGGCCGAGGAGCGGGTGCGGGCGATGGGCGATCCGCGGGACGAAGGGGTGGACCGGCGCCGGCAGGCGGCGCGGCAGCGGGCGGCGCGCGAGAAGGTGGAGAGATTGCAGCAGGCCCTGGAGGAGTTGCAGAAAGTGCAAGCCGCCCCCGAGGGACGGGCCGAACCGAGGGAGCGCCGCGTGAGCGCGACCGATCCGGAAGCGCGTAACATGAAACAAGGTGATGGCGGTTATGCTCCCAGTCACAATGTGCAGGCCTCTACCGACGTGGCGTACGGGATGATCGTGGGCGTGAGCGTTACCCAGGACGCCAACGATCAGCACCAACTGCTGCCGGCGGTGGAGGAAGTGAAGAAGCAGAACGGGCGCGCCCCGGCGCAGATGATCGTCGACGAGGGCTACACCACGCGCGTGAATATCCTGGCGGCGGCCGACGGCGGCCTGGACTTGATCGGCGGGACGCTCGCCGCCGATGCCGAAGCCACCACGCGGCGCCTGGAGAAACGCGGCGTCGATCCGGCCTTTTATCCCCAACACTTCCGCTACGACCCGGCGACCGACACCTCCCTCTGCCCGGCCGGCCAGGTGCTGCATTTTAGCTATACCAAACACGACCGCTTGGGGGTGGAGCGGCACCTCTATCGGGCGCGAGCGGCGGATTGCCGGGCGTGTGCGCTGCGTGCGCAGTGTGGAGCGGGGCCGCAGGGACGCACGTTGGTGCGCACGGAGAATGTCCCGGCGGTGGCGGCGTATGCGGCCAAGATGCAGACCGAGGCGGCGCGCGCCGCTTATCGTCGGCGCGCCCCGGTGGCGGAGTTCAGTAACCTGTGGCTGAAGGCCAAACTCGGACTGCGGCAGTTCTGCGTGCGCGGCTTGCGGAAAGCCCGCTGCGAGGTGTTGTGGGCGTGCCTGACTTATAACCTCCAGCAATGGTGCCGCCTGCGCTGGAAAGTTCGCCTGGCCACGGCGCCCGCTTGAGCCGAAGGGAGAAACACGAGGGTCCAAGGTGCAAGCGCCAGAACCCAAGGCCGGACGGAAAGGAAGGTTACTCAATAAAATCACCTTAATCCTTGCAGCTCGTCGATCATCACAACCTTCAAAACACATCGTCGAAACTTAATCTACCGATGCCGAAGGCGATTCTTTCACAGCTTCGTTGCCCTGGGCTGTGTTAGGACGCCCCTTTGGGGCTGAAGGCATGCACCCGGTGGGCTGGCCTGGTGTGCGTCGGTTTCGTGGGTGTTAGGACGCCCCTTTGGGGCTGAAGGCATGCACCCCCCGTGTCCAGCAAAAGATATGGGTAAGGGTCAGCCCCCAGGGAGAGGGCTGGGGTCCATGTATAGGCTACTCCCATGAGTACTCAACCGGACTATGTCGAACTTCACGCCCGTTCCGCGTTCAGCTTCCTCGAGGGTGCTTCCCAGCCGGAAGAGTTGATCGAGGCATGTGCCGGCTGGGGGCAACCGAGCATTGCGTTGCTGGACCGTGACGGAGTATACGGCGCGCCGCGCTTCCACCTGGCCGCAAGAAAGCGGGGAGTGCGCGCCCACATCGGGGCGGAAGTCACCGGCGCGTGTGGCGCCACACCTGCGAACGGAACTTTCCGTTATTCCCTCCTGGCGAAATCGCGGACCGGCTATCAAAACCTGTGCCGGCTGATTACGCGAATGAAGCTGTCGGCCCCCAAGAACGCTCCGCCCGAGGTTTATGCCGTGGCGCGCGACGATATGCGGCCCTACACGGAAGGCTTGATCTGCCTGACGGGCGGCGATGAAGGACCTTTAAGCACTGCCCTCGCTCGCGACGGCCTGAGCGGCGGAGAGCAATGCCTGCGGGACTTAATCGACCTGTTCGGCCGCGAGAATGTGTATGTGGAACTCCAGCGCCATTTCCGGCCACACGAGGAAGCACGCAATCATGCTACCGTGGAGTTGGCTCGCCGCTGGGGTTTGCCCCTGGCCGCCACAGGCGGCGTCTGTTATGCGACGGCGGCTGCCCGCGAAATCATGGACGTCTTCACCTGCCTCCGCCATCACCGCACGCTTGAAACCGCGGGCCGGCTGCTGGAACAAAATTCGGAACGTTATCTGAAGTCGTCCGCCGAAATGGCGAAACTCTTCGCCGACCTTCCCGAAGCGCTTGCGCACGCACTGGAAATCTCTTCGCGCCTCGAGTTCACGCTGGAGGACCTTGGCTATCAATTCCCCATTTATCCGGTACCGGAAGGCATGACCCAGGCGAGCTTTCTGCGCGCGCGCACGTACGAAGGCATGATAGCCCGATACGGATGCGGGAATGCCCGCGCCCAGCGGCAGGTTGAACGCGAACTGGGGCTGATCGAGAAGCTTCAGCTTGAGGGCTATTTCCTGATTGTGTGGGATATCGTGCGCGAATGCCGCGCGCGAGGCATTCTGGTGCAAGGACGCGGCTCGGCGGCCAACAGCGCGGTGTGTTATTCGCTGGGCATCACGGCGGTGGATCCCGTCGGCATGGATCTGCTCTTTGAACGGTTTCTTTCCGAGGAGCGGGGCGAATGGCCGGATATCGACCTGGACTTGCCCAGTGGCGATGACCGGGAGCAGGCGATCCAGTATGTTTACGAGCGCTACGGCAAGCTGGGAGCGGCGATGACCGCCAACGTCATCACCTATCGGGGGCGTTCCGCGGCGCGCGAAGTCGGCAAAGTGCTGGGGTTCGATGCTCCCACACTCGACCGGGTCGCGCGCCTCATTAATGCCTGGGAAATTAGCGATTCGCACGAGACATTGCAGCAGAATTTTCGCGAGGGCGGCTGCGACCTGAACCATCCACGCATGCGGAAGTTCTTCAACCTCTGCCAGGCCATTCAGGACCTGCCGCGCCACCTTGGGCAACACTCCGGCGGGATGGTGGTTTGCCAGGGACAGTTGGATTCGGTCGTTCCTCTTGAAAACGCTACCATGCCGGGCCGCGTGGTGATCCAGTGGGACAAGGAAGACTGCGCTGACATGGGCATTGTTAAAGTCGACCTGCTGGGGTTGGGCATGATGGCTGTCCTGAAGGACTCGATCCGGCTTATTCGGCAGCACCACGGCGAGCAGGTGGACTTGGCGAAACTCCCGCAAAACGATCCGCTGGTCTATGGCACGCTGTGCAAGGCGGATACGGTGGGCATTTTTCAGGTGGAAAGCCGGGCGCAGATGTCGTGTCTGCCGCGCCTTCGGCCCCGCTGCTTTTATGACCTGGTGGTGCAAGTGGCCATCATCCGCCCCGGACCGATCGTCGGCCAGATGGTGAACCCGTATCTGAAACGCCGGCAGGGCAGGGAAGCAGTGGATTACCTTCATCCTTCTCTGCAACCCGCCCTCGAACGCACACTGGGCGTGCCGCTGTTCCAGGAACAACTGCTGCGCATAGCCATGATCGCGGCGGGGTTCAGCGGCGGCGAGGCGGAAGAGTTGCGCCGCGCGTTCGGGTTCAAGCGTTCGGAAAAGCGCATGCGCGACGTGGAGATCAAACTGCGCCGGGGCATGGATCGCAAGGGCATCGCGGGGACGGTGCAGGACCGAATCGTTCAGTCCATCACTTCTTTCGCCCTATATGGATTCCCCGAATCGCATGCCGCCAGTTTTGCGCTGATTGCCTATGCCAGCGCCTGGCTGAAGTGCCATTACCTGGCGGCGTTTACCGCGGCCATGCTGAACAATCAGCCGATGGGTTTTTACGCCCCTGCGACATTAATCAAAGATGCCCAGTTGCACGGGCTGAAGTTCCGGCCCATTGATGTTTTGCGCTCGGACTGGGACTGCACACTGGAGCCACTGGATGTCGGGGGTGCGGGTGAGGCCAACGTGAACGGCCCCTTCGTTGTGCGCTTGGGACTGCGTTACGCCAAGGGTTTGCGCGAATCCATGGCGCGGGACATCGTGCGCGAAAGAGCGCGTGGAAGGTTCACTTCGGTGGGGGACCTCAAGCGCCGCGTGTCTGAAATTGCGAAGAGCGAGTTGGTTCTCCTAGCGGAAATCGGTGCGCTCAACAACCTGGAGTCCCGCGGCAACGGGCACCGCCGTTCGGCCCTTTGGATTGTAGAACGCGCCGCGCGGCCGGCGGGCCCACTGCTTGAAGACAATGAAGCACCGAAGCTAACCGTTGCGGCGGACGCTCGATCCGAGCATCCACGCCTTGCGCCCGAGGCTGATATGCCTCTCGCTGCCATGAATCCCCAGGAGCGCCTGCTGGCCGACTTCCGGGGCACGGGATTGACGATTGGCCCCCACCCCATGCGCTTTTATCGGGCCGAAATGAACGCGCTCGGCGTCACGCCGGCAGGATTGCTCCACCGCCTCCCCCATGGACGGCACGTACGTGTAGCCGGCGGCGTTATCGCCCGGCAGCGCCCGGGAACAGCAAAAGGATTTGTGTTCCTTAGCTTGGAGGATGAAACCGGCATCTGCAATATCATCGTTTCTCCCGACTTGTTTGACCGCCAACGCGTAGACATCGTGACACAGCAGTTTTTGATTATTCACGGCACACTGCAAACGTTAGACGGCGTGATTTCAATAAAGGCCCAGCAGGTTCGCCCCCTTGCCGCACTGTCGGCGCCATCTCCGTCTCACGATTTTCGGTAGTCCTCCCCACGTCCACCGGCTCACAGATCGACAACTCGGCTGCAATCCTGCAGGTCGATCACATCCTGGCCACCTCCGGGAGGAGTTGGGTGGTCATCGTCCTCACTGAAACGCCAGCGCAACAGCATCCGGTTCCCTCGATCTCCATACAGCCTTCCCAGGATGCTATGGTCCAGCACAACCACAACTGAAGCCCTACTAAACACCGCCCTGTAGCATACCCTTATCTATTTTCAGCTCTTTTGTGAACCTTACGACCGGTGAGACGAAGCCGCGAGGTCCCATGAGGAAGCAGGTTGGTACCAACCTGCTTCCTGTAACGGGAAGAGGGGTTTGTGTTCACTTGTTGTGATTGGGGTTCGTATTAGGGTTTGTATCCGCCCGAGCCATGCGCGACCCCGTCCCGGTCGCAGTTGAGATTTCCCTCAAGAGGGGCCTGGCCGCCGCCGGAACCGTAACGTGGCCCATCAAGATGGTATTACGTGAAGCGGCTTGACCATACATGGCTGCGTTCCCGCTGTCATCCGGTTGCATCACGGCTCCCTTTAAGCTGATGCCGGCGAACGCGCCACGGCTGCGGGAATACGTGAGAACCTCGGCGTGCATCAGGATGTCGGTGTCTGCCGAGGCGTCACGTCCTACGGGCCCAGCCGCTGCCTCAGCGGTCGCGCCGATTTCGAACTTGTCGCTGAGGAGCTTCTCTAGCCCGGCTCTGTTCCGAAATATCAGGACCAAATCCGTGGAACTGGCGCCCCATTGAAAACCGAAGCTGCCTCCGCCGATGGACAAAAACAAAGGCGCACTCCATCCGTTGCCTTCCCGGCACGTTACCACGCCTTTCCCATAGTTGCCGCCCACCAAAAACGCAGCTTTTTTCTCTCCAGGAATAATCGCGATGCACCTTGCGGATCGCAACAGCTTGTCAGGAATTCCCTTATCGGGCATGTGCACGACATCGCGGAAGACCTCTGCTGCGGCTTCCGTTCGCTTCACGTCGTCTTCACGCGTCGAGTCGGCCAGCACGGGAATGACAAACGCCAGGACGACGCCGATCAGCAGAAAAGGTCGTACTTTTGACATACTCAATCCTCCCTCTTGATTCAAGTTGGCCTGTTTTGTGATTGGCCCAATGGTCTAAGTAGCAATCTGTTTTCCAATATTTAGTTATTGAATAATGAGAGGATGTTCTCTTAGAACCCGCTCAAAGATTACATTGACGTGTAAAAAGTACCCGAGCAAGCGGGGAAGCGGAGCCTGTTTTCCCGCGCAGATAAACTCTGCTCTCGACAAGCCTGAGCCCATCTTGAGAAGGCGCGCAGCTCCCAGTGGGCCTCCAAGGCGAAATAGAAGGGGCGTGATTTACTGTGTACTCCTGTGGCGGAGCAGATAGTGACGAATGTCGGGCCAGAACTCTTTCATCTCGAAGCCAACGGTATCCCACCCGATTTGTGTCCACCAGATGCTGATGCCGTTGCCTACGGTGCGAGGGCCAGGGTGATAAGAAGTGGAAATTGCCGCGGCCGAGGCCGCGCCGAACACTTCCGAGAAATTGAACTCAGCTTTTCCCGCATCCGAGCGCGTGATAAAAGTGCGTTCTGCGGCGTATTCGACGCGGTGGACAAAGCTTCCTTTCCCTAGCTGGTAGTAACGTGGATCCTGATGCAAGGCTGTTGGGAACACAGCGCCCACCATAAAGTTCTCGACGGTGTTGTCAGCGAATTGCAGAGCGAACCGTTTGCCATAGCCCTTGAGACCCTGTCCAAATGTGGGGTCCGCGTTGGTAGCTTGATTCACTCCTGACTCCAGTGCCAGGAACGCGATCTCCATGGGGTCAAACGTACCTTCTGCCACCAACTTAAATTTTTGTCCCGCGGTGAGAGGAGGCAGCGACGAGGCATTCTCCACGGTCAAATAGTTAGGAAGGGTCCACAGAATTCGGTCGTTCTTGGGAACGTTAGGATCCTGCTGCGTCGGGGCCGGTGTGGCAGTCGAATTACTCTGCTGCTTTCCTTGGTTCTGCGGCGGAGTGGATGGGCTCTGGGAAGGAGCAGCTTGGTTTTGGGGCGTGGCCGGCTGGGTTTGTGAACCCGAGGTTCGGGCCGGTTTGTTGGGAAGACTGACCTGCCTGTTGCGCCAGCAGTGGATGGCTCGCTGCCAGCATGCATGCCAGCAAGGCGGCCTGCAACGCGCGGAGCAGGGGATATTGACTATTCGCTAGGTTTGCAGTCTTCACATTCACTCTTTCGTCGACAAATTTGCAGCAGGCTGATGAAGAACCGCACGCTTACGTCTTGCCGTGCTTGCCGCGCTGAAGAAAGCGATGAATGTCCGGCCAGAACTCTTTCAATTCGTAACCGGCGGCATCCATCGCCACCTGAGTGCTCCAAACATTGGCGCTGCTGACTATGGTGTGAGGCCCGGGATGATATGCATTGGAGAGGCCGGCTGGCCAAGCCGTTACCCAGGAACTCGGAAAAGTTAAGCTCAGCGTCTCCGGTTCGGTCCGACCGCGACACCAGAACCCGCGCCGCGGCGTATGCGAAACGGTGGAAAAAGTTCCCGGTTCCCAACTGGTAATAACGCGGGTCTTGCCGCAACAAGGACGGGAATATGGCGCCCGTTCCGAAATTCCCGATAATGGCGTCGGTGTAAGCCGTGCCGAAGCGCTTGGAGTAACCCGACAGTCCCTGACGGTAGGTAGGGTTCACATCATCCGCTTGACCGATGCCCGCTTGGATGCCGATGAACAGGAATTCGACCGGGTCGAAACATCCCTGAGCTACTGCTGTGAACTTCTGCTTAACCGTAAGAGGGGGAAGACTCTGCGGCATTTTCCACAGTTAAGTAATTCGGAAGCGCCCAGAAAATCCGGTCATTTTGCACGGGCTGGGGAGCAGGTGTGCTTTGAACCTGCCCAGCCGACCCATCGGTCGCGGGTTGCGATGGCTGCATCACCGGAGGGGAAGCCTGTGCGCTGCCTTGCGCCAGCAGCCGCTGGGAAAGGCCTACCGTGCCCATCATCAATACAGCAAGGGCGCCACCCCGCACCCAGAGGTTTCGGACAGTAATCAAGTTTAGAGTCTCCATATCGACGGTCCGCGCAAAAAGCACCACCAGCAGCCTTTGCAATTGGGCCGCGTCTTTTGTTTGACGCCATAATCACACCAAAAGTTACCCAGTACGATAAGTTTTGTGGTTTTACCACGTTAGGGCGGGATGCGTTTATTAGAACGCGACTTTGGCGGTGATGCTCGTCTTGACGGGTTTGCCCCTCACGGTAGGCGGGTTAAACTTCCATCGCTTCGCAGCGTCCATGACGGCGGAACTTACACCGCTCGGATCTAACAGAACAATGTCGGGCGAAACCGCGCCAGTTTCATCGATATTGATCTTCAGTGTCACAAAGCTTCCGATCGGCGCTCCGGGCACGGGTGGCATGGCGAGATTCACAGGTTTCAGTCCGCCGTCGACGTTGTAGTCGGGCACCAATCTTCCCTTTTGCAGCGGGCCGGAGAACGGGCGGTAAGGTCCGGAAGATGTTACCGTGACGACCGGGGCGCGTGTGGCAGCCACCGGTGGTGCGGAGGGTTGAACCTTCTGCTGGTCCGTCTGGTGAATTTGGCTTATGGCGCTGGGAATCTGGTTCTCAGCGTAGTCACGCGCCTGGCCGGCTCGCGTTCCGCCGGCGGCGGCAAGGTTTTGGAACTGGCCCCTGAGCTGCTGGAGCGAAGCTGTATCTTGGTTGTTTCTTGCCTGATTGAACTGGCTGGTCAAGTTCGTAAAATCGGACTGCTCGGCAGACTCCAATGCATTCTCCAGTTGGCCCGCGTCTCCGCCCATCTTGCTGATGGTGGGAAGGATGGCTGCGGCGTCGCCGTACTTTTTCTGGCGCTCCAGATCCTGGAACTTCCTCAGGCTATCCTGGAGTCCTTTTTCTGTCTGTTCCTTTTGCAGATTAGCTGCTGCGACCTGATTGATCTGCTGGACGCGTGACTGGGCCTGGGCCTGGAAGGGGCCGGGCTTGGCAGCGATGCCCTGAAACCGAGCCAGGGCTCCACTCAAATCTCCGTTGCCTTGCTGCTTTTCCGCCGCCTGGAAATCCTGCTGAGCTTGCAGGGTTGACTTTACCGTTTCCAACTGGGATTGTGCCTTAGGCGCGAAACTCGAGTTCGGAACATTCAGGTCCACCACCTGCTGGAACAATGTCCGCGCGCGAGCGTAGTCCTGCTGTTTCAGCGCCGCGACCGCTTGGTCGTACTTTTCTTTTTCCACCACCGACGCTTCCTGCCCGGACTGAAGTTCCTTTACGCTGGAAATCGCTAGCAGGGCCTGGTCCTTCGTCGGGCCGTTCAGGTCAGCCACTTTCTGATAAAGCGCCAGCGCATCATCCCACTTCTTCGCCTGTTGGGCGGCCTTTGCCTGGCCAAAGAGTGCGTCTTCCTGCTTCTGGATATCTTGTTGATGGGTAATCTCCGCCACCGCCTGGTCCGCTTCAGATTGCAAAGCGCCGTGGCGCGCGGCGAGGTCGCGCCACTTACCCAAGGCGGCGTTGAGATCGCCATGCTGCTGCAACAGCTTGGCGTCGTGCTCCAGTTCCATCTCCTCCGGTGAAGCCGATGCTTTTCCCGCCGGGCGTGCGTGCTGGTAATAAAGGAACCCGCCGACTGCCAAGGCTACGGCTAAAGCAATCCCACTGAGGATCATGCCGAGCGGCCGCCTGGACATTTGCGTTCCAACCGCAGCGGGAGAAACCGGCGCGACGCGCGGAGTGGCCGGAGTCGGCGTTTTCTGCGCGGCCTCGCGAAGTAATGCGTCCACCGTTGCGTCAGCCGGGAACTGATCCTTTACGTCCTTCAGCAAGCCCGTAGCGCGGAGAATCTCATTGCCGGCCAGCAGCCTCGTAGCTTCGATGATCTGAGCGTCTCGCCACTGTCCCTTGGCGACTTCGGGGGGCATGTCGGATGGCGCCGCGGTCTCTGCCAAGTGCTTATGCACGGCCTGGAGTTTCTGCTGTACGTTGTCTGCGTCGGGAAATTCTTTCTGCAAGGCCGTGAGCTCCACGGCTGCTTCGCGGTGCTTCCCCTCGGAGATGAGTTTGTCAGCGTTCCAGAGACCTTCCTTGATTTTGAAGTCCCGCTCGCGGGCCAGCCGGTCGCGCCGGATTTCGGCCAGCAGGCCCGCCGCCTGGGCGTTATTCTTGTCGATTTCGAGGACCTTCTGGAGCTTCACCTCGGCGCCGGTCAAGTCTCCCTGCTTCATGGCGCTCTGGCCCGCTGTCAGCGCTTCACGCGCCTGTTGCAGGCGTTCCTGCTCACGCACGGCGCGCTCCTTCAGGCTGCGCGCTTGCGTATCGTTCGGGTTCAGCTCCAAAGCGCCCGACAGGGCGCGAATGGCATCGCTAAATGCTCCGCGGTTAAAGGCCTGTTCGCCTTCGGTGATCAGTTCCCGGAATCTTGGCAAAGACGAAAGCCGATGGAGTTCGGCCGCAATCTCAGACTCAATCCCTTTTGCTTCGCCGTGGGTGCGGTCAAGCATCAGGATGGCGCGCACCTTCGCCTGCGCGCTGTTCAGGTCGCCCTTTTCCTTCATTTGCCGGGCTTCCACCAGCAGTTCGCCAATCAGGCTGCGCTGCAGGCGTTGACCGATGGGCGCCAGATCAGCCAGCAACTCGTCCAGCGATTGGTAACGTTCGTCGACGCTCTTCTTGAGCCCTTTGGCGATGATGTTGTCGAGTTCAGGCGGCACGTCCGGACAGCGGCGGCTTAAGGGTTCGGGCTGCCCGGTGAGAATCTTCCCGAGGATGGCGCCGAAATTGGACCCTTCGAAGGGTTTCTTGTACGCAATCAACTCGTAAATGACGCACACCACCGACCAGAGGTCGGACCGCGCGTCTACGTGCCCTTCGTTAAGCTGTTCCGGCGACGCATATTGAATGGTCCCCATGAACATGCCCGTCTGGGTGAGAGTGGTCGACTCGACGTGCACAATCCCGAAATCGACGACCTTCACGGTGCCATCGTTTTTTACGAGAATGTTTCCAGGCTTGATGTCGCGATGGACAATGCCATGCTTGTGCGCATGGTCCAGCCCCAGGCACACCTGCTCTGCCAGGTTCAGCTTTGCCGCCAGGGGAAGCTCCGCCCGCCGCGCAATGATGCTCTGAAGGCTCTCGCCTTCCACAAACTCCATGGCAATGTACGGCTGACCCTCGAACTCGCCGAGATCAAACACCGTAACGATGTTAGGGTGCTGAAGCGTGCCGGCCGACTGCGCCTCGCGATAAAACCGCTTGAGAATTTCGGGGTTGGAAACCAGTTCAGGCGTGACCGTTTTCAGCGCCACGAGGCGGCCGATAAAAGGGTCGCGGGCCTTGTAGACAACGCCCATTCCCCCCTGCCCCAACTCGCTGAGGATTTCGTACTTGCCGATCTTCTGCACAACTCTTTGGCCCATCAGCTTGAAGCCTCTCCACTGTGATGGTTACGACGCTAGTTTGCCGGCCTCCGCGGTCGTGAAGGTGCGCGCAATACGGAGTTGGAGATTGCACCTCCCGGAACGCGGCATTGAACAGTGTATAGGGCGGAAGAATGTCGGCAACCGAAGCCTCCCTCCCCTGGTTGACTCAGGCGGGTTCCGCTCTGAGCGCAAGGCACGCCAGTTTATCGAAATTGTGGAGATTTGCAAGTTGTTTGCGGTCGCGGCGCGCGAAGCCCCTTAGGTTCGGTCCCGCCGGATGCACCCGTTTGGGAGTGAGAAAGCGTCTATGTACCGAGGCTTTCCATGACCTACGACGCGATCGTTATCGGTTCAGGCCAGGGCGGTAATCGGCTTGCCCAGAGAAGTTTGGTTCGCCCATAGCACTTCCTCCTGGCAATGCCGCCCTTTATTCACTTTAGCCAACTTCCTATTCTGCCTTTCAATACACGTCCGGTTGTATAATTAGAAGCCGTCACTCTTAAGCCCAGTCCTCGGGTACAGCTCGGGTACAGGATGGCTACCATGAACAAAAGCGACCTCATTCACTACAAAGACCTACTCCTGGCGAAGCGGCAAGAACTCTTCAACGCCAACACTACGGGAGTTTCGATTCCCGCCGCCAGTGAGCGCCACGGGGATCCCATCGACATGGCTACGGGTGAAGCCGACGCCACCACGCAAATCCGCTTGCATCAGACGGATAGCAAGCTGTTGCGCGCCATAGAATCGGCCCTGACACGGATTCGGCAGGAGGATTTTGGAATCTGCGCCGAATGCGGGCAGCCGATCAGCAAGGCACGCCTCGATGCCGTGCCCTGGACACGCTGGTGCAGGGACTGCAAGGAACGGCAGGATTCCAAATCCTGAAAGGCACACGGACCAACGCTGCGACCCCGGATTACGGCCGGACCGGTTCCGTTAGCTAGAGGGAAGCCCGGCAAGATGCCGGCGTTACGACGTGGCGAGACCACGACTGGCTTACTGGCGCGGGGAGCCTTTCTTCTTCCGGCCGGGGGTGATGCGTGGATCGCCTGAGGCCCAGCACCCCAGTCTATAAGTACGCCCGTAACCTTCCGTCAGGTTCTCGATTTTGACCTTTACGGTTCCTCCCGCGTCACAGGAATAGTTCTCCTGCGCTTGTTGCCGGGCTCCTTGGTCGAGGTGGGCAACGGGGACGCGGCTGAGGTCGGCGATGTCACGCAGGGCCGGGTCAAACGCGAAGCGGATGTCGTCCCACACCGTGATATCCCCACTCGGGCGTCCTTCATCCGTAAGCTGGCTGCATTCGAGGTAGCGGAAGTGGCCGATGTTGTGGACCGGCGTGTACTGGCGCGATTCCACCAGCGGTGGCTCGCCGGGCGCAGGCAGCGGCATTCCTTTTGTGAACAATGGGTCAAACACCACGGTCCGGCCTTCCTCAGCTTCCCGCCACACACCGAAGTGGCGCGTAAACTTATCGCGCAGCACGTAGCCGGACTGCGCATCCGACTGGATAGCGAGACCAATAGCGGTGGCGGAGCGCGTGTAGGCCGAGCGCTTCACCCGGCGGCCAAATACCTCGCGAAGCATGCGCGCCACAATCGGCAGCTCGCTTCCGCCTCCCGTGACGTAAAGCGCGTCGAGATGCTGCTCTTGGCCCTCCGCGTCCGGTTCTCCCCCGGCGGTGGCGTGCCGGTGAGCCTCCAGCAGGTCTTCGGTAGCGTGCAACGTTTCCTGCACCAACGGCTCGCAACGCTCATAGAACTTCGCGACCGGCAACGAGACCTGTGGCCAGTCCTCGCGCACTCGGCCCAGGTCGACCGAGACGTGTCTTGTGTTCGGGTGCAGGCTCTCCTTCTGGGCACGACACTCTTCGTGCAGCCGAAACATCTCGGCCTGCGAGAGGCTTTCGCGCTCGGCGGCGCTGAACCCGGCTGAGTCGATTGCCAGTTCGGCCAGGACCTCGTCAAAATCGTCTCCACCCAACGCGCTGATGCCCTCCGACGCAATGACGCGGTGCTCGCTTTCGTCCAACTCGACCAACGAGGCGTCAAATGTGCCGCCGCCGAGGTCGTAGACCAGGAGCTGGCTCTTTGCTTTCTTCTGCCGCGTGCTGCGGTCGCGGTGGCCAAATTCAATGCTGGCGGCGGACGGCTCATTCAACAGGCCCAAAACCTGGAAACCGGCCTGGCGAAAGGCCTCCGCCGTCAGGTATCGCTGGTTGCTGTTGGCATTGGCGGGGACGCCGAGCATCACCTCAAGCGAACCCGCTTCCACGCTGGGCAGATTTGAATGTTCCAGCAGGTTGATGCGCAACGCCGAACACAGCTCGCGCAACACGTGCAGCATCGGCACCGTTTGCGTCGCGATCTGAACGAGCGTCTCCGGGCCTGCCCCTTCCAGCGCCCGCTTCAGCGACCGGACCACCGTCCAGCCGGGTTCCTCCTGCGCCGCCCAGGCTTCCCATCCGTAGACGCGCTTTTGATCGTTGACGGCCACGAGCGGAGGGAACCACTCGCGGTCAGACCCGTCCGGAGCCGCGAAGGACACCACGGGGTAATTGCCCCGGTCCACCAGCGCGACAATAATGCGAGTTGTTCCGAAATCTATTCCCAGTCTCATGAGATGTCTCGTAGTGAAAGTGATGTTTGATTATAGCAGCACGCTGAAGTTTCGTCGGGCCATCAGTGTGCGCGGGGAGAATAGTTTGGAAGTATGGGGACAATAGTTTGGAGGTTGAGGGATAATAGCGTGGAGGTAAGTCTTGAGAGACAGAACCGCGCCTGCCTGACGCGCCACAGACGCCAGACAAGCGCGGCATGATGCCTTAGCTATTTCGTCGTTTGGCTCTGCTTTGCCTTCCTCCCCCGGCTACTCCTATGATTGCTTCGCCCCATTCGTGTTGGCGTTGGTGGCGGTCAGCATGACGCGGCCGGACTTGCCCAGGGTGTTGAGCACATTCGCCACCGACTTGGCAAAATCGTTCATCGTACCCACAGTAGGGCCGTATTGGTTCCAAACGACCGATGGCCCCCGCCCCGGCCCGCTGCCGCCGCTGCCCGGCTGGCTGCCCCCACCGCCGCCACTGCCCCCCGCCCCATACCGCGATTGCGTGCTTCCGCCCCCGCCGCCGCCACCGGATCTGCCCCCGCCGCCACGGCCCGCCGCCTGAAACATCTCAGCGGCAGCCAGGCCGTATTGGATCGAGGCCATTAGCTCTTTCGCATCCGCGCCGCCGCTTGCGATGAATGCCGCCAGGTGCTCGGCCGCCAGAGCCACATCAAACGCGCCGCGCACCTCGGCGGCCAGTTTCGTGCCGCTAATCATTTCGGCAAACTCACCCGCCAAATCACCCGCCTGCTGGGTCAGCGATTCCAGCGGCCCCAGCTCGCCCGCCAGCGCCTGGGTGAATGCCGCCTCGACCGCGCGCAGTTCCTGCGTCACGGTGATTTGCCGCTCGCGAGCATCAGTAAGCTGATTGGTTTGTGTGATGGTGTTGCTGCTGCCCGGCCCCGCGCTGCGCGCCAGCGCCGCCTGGCGCTGTTCGACCCCGTCAATCTCATCCAGGAGCTGGAGATACTGAAGGCTAAGCTGGTTGCGGCGCTGCTCAGAAACGGCAAGATCATTCATCGCCTTCTGCTGTGAACGCAATTCTTGCAGCTCCGCGTTATTACCCTTTTCCTGCACGCCGAACAGGGCCATCTCTTGCGCCAGGTCCTGGCGCACATCCGCCTGCGCCTGCTTCGCGGCCTTAATCCGCCACATCTCAATTTCATTCCGCAGCGTTTGGCCCTTGCGCAGCGCCTGCTCTTCTTGCTTTGCCGCGTCCTCATGCGCCTTTGCCGTGGCCCTAGTCTCTTTTTGTTCATCCTCAGCGAAGATTTTCATCATCTTCGCTGCTTCCGCCACGAGGTCCTTTTGCGTCTGCTCCGCGTCGGCTAGTTCCTTGTATTTCCCCAAGCCCTTGTCAATCCACTCACCCAAGCGGCCAGCCCAGCTCTCGTCATTGGATATTTCCTGCTTGAGGGCTTCGATCTGGGCACTCATGCCCGCAGCCTGCATCTGCAGGCTGCGCGCCTGCGCCACGGCGACTTTAGAACTCTGTTTCGCCTGCTCTTCCAGCAGCGCATTGTTATCACGGATGTACCCCGCCATCAGCTTTTCCGCCGCTGCCACCCCGCTCGCTTCATCATCAAGATCGTGCATCGCTCTAGTGAATTTCACGATCTCTTCAACCGCGAAAACGCCCAGCAAAGCCGTGCCCATACCGCCAATCGCAGGCATGACCTCGGCAATCGCGCCAGACACGGCGCGCGGCATGTGGACGCCCAACTCTTCGGAAAGCAGCCGGACGGATTCGCGATTACTCAGCAGGCCCTGGTCAAGCTCGCCGGTGAGGTCGCGGACGGAATAGCGCAGCGGTGAGATCGCGCTGCCCATGCTCTGGAATTGCCCGGTGGTGCGCTGCAACGCCGCGCCGGTGGACCGCTCGAATTGGTCAATGGCGGCCTGCGCCTGCGAGGGGTCGGCGGAAATTTGGAACAGCAACCCCAAAATACTATCGCTTCCCATGCGGTCCTCCAATTACACCAGCCAATCTATCTAAAAATCGGCGCTGCGCGCAGAGCCCATCAAGCCTGCGCCGGAACTGCTAACGGTTGGGGAGGAGTGGCCCCGCGCGCCCGAAGAGCGTTGGCGTTGCTGTGCGCCGCTCTCTTGCGCCAGCTCCGGCGAAGGCTTGATAGACTCGCTCGCATCGGTTCTTTTGGGAAAGGGCTATAAGCGCCGCCCGGCAAAGGAGGTCTGGACAAATGGCAGCCAGTTCCCGCGCGCATCACACGGGGTTAAACCGGGTGGCGCTTATAGGCCCCAATCCCCGCGCCTCACTGCACGGCGTTTTTGAAAATGTAGGCAGCGCCCGGCACGGTGAGCTTGCAGCAATAGTAGGTCTGGTATTCGATCATGTCGCCGCTGCGCTCTTCCACGCGGTACCGCTTCACCAGCATTCCGCCATTCTGAGGCACCCCATAGAGCCAACGGAAGGTGGTTCCAAGGGTAACCATCATTTGGCCTTGAGCGGGTGGCACGTAGCAGAGAATCACGTTCTTGCCCCAAATATAGTTGAGGTTGTGGGCAATGCCCTGCTGTGTGGTGTCATAGAGCGACTTGGCCACAATGAAGTTATCGACATTGAAGAGGCCGCTTAGCTGTTGGTCAGTCGGGTAGCCGAGCGGCAACGCATGATTCTTGAAACGGTCAATGATGATGGGATGCTGGATGAGTTGCAACCAGACCGGGTATCCGACCACAAGCGTATTAGGCTCTTTGGTGCAAGCCAAAAGGATTGTCGAACGGATGTTGGTGATAGCGGCCACCGGGTCGGAGTTTTGAAAATCGCTCCATTGGACATTCGGGGGTTCGGATAGGTCAATCTTCGGAATCACCGTGGAGTTCATGATAAGGTCGTAAATCATGATCTCGCGCTGCTTGTCGATGATGTCCGCCAGCGTCTCCGTCGTGAACACTTCAGGACCGACCGATAAATCCCACTGCGCGCGTAACTCATCCGCGATTAGTTGCTTTTGCGCTTTTCCGTCGCAGTAATATTCGTCGTTCGACATGCGCCATGCGGGCATTTCGTTGGCTTCGGAACCGGGCGCGCGCTCCGTGTTATAAGCCTTGAAGCGCTCGAATCCGAAAATGGGATAGCGGCCGTTTTGCTTGGTTACGGGAAAATCAGGGAAGAGCCTACCGCCCACAAACTCCTGATTGCGGTAGACGATGCTGTAGTTCGTCAAAAATTGATCCAAATGTGCAGTTGAAACTTCCGCCATGGAAAACCTTCATCAACGCGCGGAGCCTGGTGGCCGCTTGGGGAAAGCGGTTCCAAACCCGGCGCGGGCCGGAGAAAAGGGAAAAAACGGGGATGCCCGGCAAAGGCATCCCCATGACCAATTTCTCCGACCAACTAGGGAGAACTTTAGATAGCGTGTCCAACGCAACCCTTTCACAAAATAGAACTATCTCACTGGAAAACCACTCACCGGAAACGTGTCCACTTCCGCAGGCTGATGCTCTGTCAGGGTGAGAATGTTTCCGGCTTGCGTTTCCATCTCGACAGGACCGGGCAACGGCTTCGGCGGTTCGTCCGAAGGCAGCTTGGCAGCCTCTTCCTGAGTGAGAAAAACGCACTCGCCAGGACGGAACACTCCCGGACTCGCCAGCGTCTCCGTCAGCACCACACTCTTACTGCCGATAGTGTGCGGTTCCTTCTTATCCGTCTGCCCGAGAAACCGATTCACCCAAGCACGACTTTGCGGCTCCAACTCAGCCGGTAGTGAATCCAGTAGCGCCGCGAAACGCGCCGCGTCAAAATCGGTAGTGGCCGCGAAGTCGAGCGTCAAGGCGGTTTGTACGATCTTGGTGGTTAGCGTCGCCCGCTCCTGGAGTGTCTTGCGCAGCTTTTGCAGCAAACCGTCAATCGCCGCATCTTTCGCGAACCGCTCAATGATTTCCGCCGCCAGCGCCGATTGCAGCTTCGCCCGTTGCGCAGCCCGCGCGGGACCGAGCGCCAACGCCCGCATTTCGGACTGCAACGCCGCTTCCCGCTTGCGGAAGGCCAGGACTTCCCGCTCCCGCTCTTCGATGTCCGCCAGTGTTTGGTTGAGAGCCTGACGGATGTTGAAGTTATTGTTATCGGCCACCGTCGCCGTTTGCCGCTCCGCGACTTCTTTTTGTTGTGCGATGCGCTTTTCGGCAAAGGCGATTTGATTGCGGCATTTCTCCTGCGCCGCCTCAAGCTCAAGCTGGCGAAGCATCGACTTCTGGCTTCGCGGACTCCAAATGCTCTCGGCTGGTTTGCGCCGTTTCATGTTGGCCTACCTTCCCGCGTCCGCACGGTAGAGTTTGACGACATCGGGGTTTTTGTTCACCACGGCGTCTATCGCCCGGCGGTGAGCCTCCAGCATAGAAAGCGCCGAATCCCGCGCCATCAGTTCCTTTTTCTTTTCCTCTACCAAACTTGCGAGATTAGCTGTCACGACTCTGGAACCTGCCATTGCATTCCTCCTGTCCAACTCCATTATGTTTCTGTTCGCGCGCCCAGCCACGCTGCCAGTCCGGCCCACGAGTACCTAACCATACTCTTCGAACACCTCACAAACGGAGGCCCGGTCCGGTTCTGCCTCCAGCGTTCGAGGGTTCGCATGCCAATCCTCAAATGTTCGACAACGTCGCCAGGAGTTAAAAATTGAGGCGAGTCGGGAGATTGCAGCCCTGGGATACCTAGAAGTGGTCGGACACCCGGTAGCACTGCTTGCTGTGCGCTTCCTGAGGCCATTCCTGAAAGCTCCCGAAGGGCAGAAGCTCTGATTCGCGGCCATCTCCGGTTTTTATCTTTCATCCGACAAGCGGGCTCAAAATAGATTTGGTTCTTCCTCTTCGGCTCGAATTCTCTAGCGCATGCGCACACGCACTTCATCGCTCATTTCCTCTGACGGCGTTGCCGCTTCGCCTTTTTGGCTGGCGTTGGGGGTTTGGCTTCCCCGATTACCGGCTCGGCAGGAGGAAGCCCGCAGTAACGACGCCATTCCTGATTTACCTCGCGGGCTCGCGCCTTTACTCCGTCCAAATCTGCCTGTTCCAGCTTGACAGGAGGGCGCACACTATGGCGAGCGGCAAATTCCTCGACGGTTTTGCTCAAGCCTTTTAGGGCTCTGGGCTCGCCACCCACGGGCTCATCGCCCAGTGGCTCCGTCACCGGCTCCGGGCTAATTTCATGTCTCGCGAGATACTTCCTCATTTCTTCATATTCAAAAGATTTCTCGTAAGCATGTCTTCCCAGCTCACTGCGCAAAAAATTGACGATCTGCTTCGGCATACCTCCACGCTCCCAGCAGTCCACATTGAAAGGAGCGCCCGCGAAGTTACCTATCACCATCCAGGTCTCACTTCTAGGCTTAACAGCGCCCCGCTCCCAGTCTGAAAGCATGGATTTCAGCCACGCCTAGTTCCTTCGCAAATGCGACTTGCGACATGTCTCCGCGAACCTTTCTGACAAGGGCGGCATCGCTCAAATCTTTTGGCATTTTCTATTCCTTCCTACTTGACAATCATCTTTAGTCGGACTAATATTAGCCTG
>CAWDRP010000027.1:0-117976 GCA_963804755.1 uncultured Acidobacteriota bacterium | reverse complement strand
GCGTCATTGCTGTCCAGCAGGTAAAGCTTTACCCTGCCCACCTGGACCTGCCAAGCGCGGAGCCAGACCGAGTAACCCGGCAAAGCGATCTCCAGGCGCATCCACTCGCCGTTCGCTTGGCGCAAGGGCGCGATCGGCAACTGTCCGGGATCGTTATACGGGAAAAGGGCCTGTTGCCCTCCGTCCTTGTCGATTTCCTGGCGAAAATAACCCTGCTGGTAAAGCAGGCCCACGCCCACCACCGGCACACCCAGGTCGCTAGCGGCTTTGAGCTGATCACCCGCCACATTGCCCAGCCCGCCCGAGTAAATGGGTAAAGCTTCACTCAACATGAATTCCATGCTGAAATACGCGGCGCAGGTTAGGGAACTCTGCGCATGATTCTGCTGAAACCACGCGGGCGCCTCCAGTGCTTTCCGCCTGGTCTGCCTTCGGCTCTCAACATTCTTGCGAAAAACCGGGTCGGCCAACATGCGATCGATCCGGTCGCGCGAGACCGTCTGAATGACCACCCAGGGGTTATGCGTGATCCCCCAAAGTTTGGGATCAAGCTGCCGCCACACCTCGTCGGTGGCATGATTCCACGACCACCGCAGATTCAAGGCAAGCTCCGCCAGGGAATCGAACCCCTCGATTTCCGTGGGTAAAAGGCTGTACATCGGGTGGCTGGCGCGAATTTGTTCGCTCATGTCTTCTCCTTGGATTGCGGCGCCGCCAGAGTATCGCTGACGATCGCCTGCGCTTCCTCCAGGATGCGGCGCAGATGGTCATCTCCACGGAAGCTTTCCGCATAGATCTTGTAGATACTCTCAGTTCCTGACGGACGCGCGGCGAACCACCCGCTCTCCGCTATAACCTTCAACCCGCCGATGGGAGCGTCGTTGCCCGGCGCGCGAGTGAGAATGGTCTGGATTTTCTCGCCCGCCAGATCCGTGGACCGAACCTGTTGCGGCGATAGTTTCTCCAGCATCTCTTTTTGCTCCGGCGTGGCGGGTGCCTCGACGCGGTCGTAAACAGGCGCACCGAACTGGCTCGTGAGTTCGCCGTAAATCTCGCCGGGATCGCGGCCCATGCGCGCCGTGATCTCCGCCGCCAGCAAAGCCGGGACGATGCCATCCTTATCCGTCGTCCAGGTGCTGCCATCCAGACGAACAAAAGAAGCGCCCGCGCTCTCCTCTCCGCCAAAACCCAGCGAGCCGTCAAGCAGGCCATCAACGAACCATTTGAAACCCACCGGCACCTCGTAGAGCTTGCGGCCAAGCTTCGCCGTGACCCGATCAATCATCTGGCTACTCACCACGGTCTTGCCAACCGCCGCTTCTTTGCGCCACTTTGGGCGGTGTTGGAAGAGATAGAAGATGGCGACCGCAAGGTAGTGGTTGGGCGGCAGTAGCCCTGCGCTTTTGGTGACAATGCCATGCCGGTCATGGTCCGTATCGCAGGCGAAGGCGATTTCGAAGCGATCCTTCAGGCCTATTAACCGCTGCATCGCATAGGGTGAGGATGGGTCCATGCGGATTTGGCCGTCCCAATCAACCGTCATAAAGCGGAAAGTCGGGTCGACATCCTCGTTCACGACCGTGAGGTTCAACCGGTAGCGCTCGGCAATCGGTCCCCAGTAGTGGACCCCCGCGCCGCCGAGCGGATCTACCCCCATGCTGATGTTCGCGCCGCGAATAACCTCCATGTCGATCACATTGCCCAGATCCTTGGTGTAGGCGTCGAGGTAGTTATGCCGGTGCGTCGTGGAGGCGCGAAGAGCTTTCTCGAAGGGAAGCTTATTCAATCCTCGAAGGCCCGTCTCGAGAAATTCGTTCGCCTTCGCCTCGATCCAGTTGGTGACGTCGAATTCTGCCGGCCCGCCGTTGGGGGGGTTGTATTTGAAGCCGCCGTCATGGGGAGGATTATGGGAGGGCGTGATCACAATACCGTCAGCGAGTCCTGCTGTGCGCCCCCGGTTATAGGTGAGAATCGCGTGAGAAATAGCGGGGGTCGGAGTATATTCATCGCCCTCCGCCAGCATGACTTCCACCCCATTGGCCGCCAACACCTCAAGCGCGCTCGCCAGCGCCGGCACCGAGAGCGCATGCGTGTCCATGCCGAGAAACAGCGGACCTTTGATGTTTTGTTGTGCTCGGTACAGACAAATTGCCTGACTGATGGCGAGGATATGCCATTCATTGAACGCCTTGTCGAATGCGGAACCACGATGTCCCGAGGTGCCGAAGGCAACCCGCTGTTCCGGCACGGAAGGGTCAGGGGTCTCGGTGTAGTAGGCCGTCACCAGTCTGGGTACATTCACCAGCATCGAGGGTTCAGCCGGCTTTCCTGCAAAAGGGCTCACTTTCATCGGTCTCCCGTCTCATGGGGCAGCGATTTTCTCTACGCCGGCGGCTTCATTTCACGGCCATCTGTTTCTTCGGGTCATTCCCGTCGGCTCAGGTTGGGAAGGGTGCTTGCCCCATGGACTCATTCGTTCCCGCAATTCGAGACGCAGTAAATACGCCTCGATCTGCCCCCACGCAACTTCAGATCCCAAACTGGGGGACTCCTGGTTTGAGACATGCATATCCCGGATTGCTGAGTCCTATTGTGCCGGTCCAGCCAGCAAGCGCTTGAGCCCCTCCATCGCCTTGCCGAAGTTTACCCAATCCCCCTGCTGCATTGCCTTCTGGGCCTCATCGAACTGCGCCCTCGCCTGGCCCAACTCCGGCGGTCCGCTGCGCGCCGGCGCTCCCTTCTGGGGTTGCTGCGTCCCGAAGACAGATTGGATTGCCTTATCGAGTGTAGGCTCCATCGCCACCTTGTCCCCGGAAATCACGATGACACGCTTGAGTTGGGGGAAGTCGGTGCCTGCCGCGGTGAGGTACACCGGCACCACATAAAGAAAGGAGTTCTCGATCGGGACCGCGATCAGGTTTCCGCGAATGACTCTCGACCCTTTTTGGTCCCAGAGGGTCAGTTGCTGGGAGATCGTCGTGTTCTGATCGATCATCGCCTCGATTTGCATCGGGCCGTAAATCAGCTTCTCCTTGGGGAGTTGGTAAAACAGCATCTTCCCGTATTCGGGAAAATCGCACCGGGCGGCCATCCAGGAGATCATGTTGTCTCGATTCTGAGGCGTGAAAGGAGTCATGAGGAGGTACTCGAGCTGGTCACTTCCGGGGAGCTTCATCAGGATGTAATAGGACTGCATGGGCGCGACGTTGCCCGCGTACGTCTCTTTGGGGAATACCCAGAGGTCCTCCCGGTTATAGAAGACCTGGGGAACGGTCATGTGGAACGTTCTGTACTGGTCGGCCTGGATCGAGAAGAGATCCTCCGGATACCGCAGATGCGTTTTCAGATCCGCCGAAAGCTGATCGAGGTCCAAGAAAACGCCCGGAAACGCATGCCGGTAAACCGCCAGGACGGGGTCGTTCGGATCCATAACGTAGAACCGGACGGTTCCATCGTACATGTCCACCACGACCTTTACGGAGTTTCGAATGTAATTCAGCCCTTCCGCAAAGCCCGCCGCGTGGGGACTGGAATAGGGGAAATGATCCGAGATGGTGTACGCATCCTGGATCCAGTACAGTTTGCCCTCGCTCACCACAGCGTAGGGATCATTGTCGAGGCGCAAGAACGGAGCGATCTGCCCCACGCGCTCGTTTACGCGCCTCCAGATCTGAATCCTGCTTTCCGGCCGGAGATAGGAGGTGAACAGAATGTTGATGTCGGCTTGAGTCCAGGAGAAGAGCAGCCGCTTCCACATGCTGTCCAGCGGGATGCCTCCTGTTCCTTCGTAACTCGTGTAGACATTCTGATTCCCCTTGGGGTAGTCGAACTCTTTGGCGCCGGTCGCGACGATCCGATATCCCGGCATCGACTCACCGTAGTAGATGGAAGGCTGGTTTATGGGTAGGCCGTAGGCGGATTCGGGCGGGATATTCTCCAGAACGTACTGCGGAAAACCTCCCCCGATCGTCTTCGAGACGAAGCTCATGACCAGGCCATAACCATGCGTGAACTGCAACTTCTGGTTAACCCAGGTTTGGGCTTCAGCGGGAAGTTCCGCGGAGAGCTCGCGGACCGAAAGCATCACCTGATGATAACCATCCGGCAGGTGATAACGGTCCACATCAACCTGGTAAAACTGATAATAGAGCCGTATCTCCTGGGCTTGTTGGTACATCTGGAGCAACGGGCGGTAGTCCCAGAGACGGATGTTCTGGATCGTGTCTTGATTTCTCGCAATCACCTCGGACGTCAGATCCGCCAGCGCCGGGTAGGATGTTTCCTGGATCGTGTCGAGGCTGTAGGCCTTGCGGGTGAACTCGATGTTGTTCTTGAGATACGGGGTTTCGAGGGCCAGTTCGTTCGGCTGTACCCTGAACCTCTGAAAGAGGGCCGGCAGCAGCAAGACCGCAATGACGTACAAGGCCACATAGATTCCGGATCCAATGACTATCGCTCGGAATCGCGGCCGGAAGATATTGAGCACCAGCAGTGCGCATAGCGCCGCCGCGGCGCCGGCCATGATCCAGAAGGCGATCCGGGTCACATGATCCGCCGTATAACCGGCTCCGTAAACTACTCCCTGCGTGGAGTAGAGGAGTTCGTAGTGATCCAGGTAAAACCCCCATCCCCAACTGGCCACCAGAGCGAAGAACAGGATGGACAGATGGGGAACGACCTTCGCGCTCCGGCCCTCCATCTGTCCGCTGCGGGTGAACCGCAGTAACCCGAAATACGCATAGAAGACCAGGACGGCCAGGAGTGTAATCAGCGTTAATACGGTCAGGCTGATCTGCAAAAGCTCATAAAAGGAAAGACGGAACAGATAAAACCCGGCATCGACCCCGAAGAGAGGATCGGACAACCCAAAGGATCCGCCATAACGAAAGCGGAGATACGTATCCCATTGTGCATAGAAGAGGGCCGCAAAGTTTACGGCGGCGACAGCAGCGATCGCGGCCATAACCAGATTCAAAACTGTGGGAGAGACCTGGATGCCCAGTTTTGCAGCAACGGTAGGTTCGCTAGTCAAATTACCCACGCGGAAAGTGCCGACGTTTCTCGCCGCAGCGCCAAGGTTGATCCAGATATACAGAAGCGCGACAACGAATGCCACGCAAAACAGCTCCCACCTCAGGGCCAGGAGTGTCCAGAAGACGCCGCTGTAGCCGACCTGCCGCATCCACAACCACTTCTGTAACCAGCCGGAGATGACGACCAGCAGAGCGATGAGTACGGCCGCTGCAACAATAATCAGTTTCAAAGGACGGCCAAGCCGGAAGGCTCCACTTTGTTCGCCGGCAAGCCGCCTTGGCTGCTCGCCGTGTGTTGGTTTCTCGATCATTGCTCTACCCCCTTTTCCATTGGTCCGGAACGCGGACTGATATTGCGACCCGATGGCGAATCCAATGGTTTGAACACGTAAGCTCCCTTTGCCTTTTCGCGCGGCGATTCCTGCTCGTCGGCTGGTCTGTGTTTCACCAGGTCAGTTGGCAAAGTTGTCTGGCACGATCTTTATAAAGGGAGATTACTCGCGAAGCTGTTCAATCCCGCTCAGAGTGCTGGTCACAATTGCTCAAATGGTAAGAAAAGCAACTGTAGTGGGAACGAGAACCGAAGCGCACGACGGGGGAATCTGATTGGCATGTAGTGCAGGTCCCGCGTAATCCAGGAATCCGGTGCGCACGGGCAATAAATCTCTTGGGCGAAGGACTCGCACAATCTGACGGGTAATCGGTCACCGGGGTTAATGTTCCATCACCAGAATCGGCGAGTACTTTGACCTCCTGCGGCTCGATCCCCGAGGTAAATTCCAGACGATAGCCAGGGCTTGGCCCGCGTTTTTGCTGCCGCTCAACGAAGCGCAACGGCACCCGAAGAGAGGCAAGACGTTCTTATTCCACTACCCAGGTGGTGAATCCTTTTCCCAGGCGGACGAGATCGTCGGCTGGATTCGTTTGTAAATGCGCGCGAAGCCAGGAGAGTGACCGCCGCCCGACGACAACGGTATGACATCCACGCTCTCGCGCCAACGTGAGGATCTCTTTGGGTGCATTTCTTCTGTCGCTCGGATAGCAGAAATGAACTTCGATTTCTCCACGCGCAAATCCCGCCCGGCGCAAATTTGCATAAGCAAGGTCCAAAGACCCTGATAACTTTTTCTTTTTTGTGGACACCCAGAGATGCCGGCTGGTGCGTAGACGGGCTTCCAGCCACTCTTCCTTCTTGGGGTCCTCAGAGCCCCCGAACTCGATCAGGTGCGCCGGCGGCGAGGGGAGGGTATGTGCGAGACAGACGCGAAAATCCCGGCGACCGCCTAAGATTTGGGCCACGTACGCTACCGCTCGCATTGATGCGAGCGAATTGTCGACAACGACAAGTAGTTTGGTAATCGCTATCTCGTTTCTCCTCGAGCCTTTCGCTGGTTTTGAAGCGCAGCGAAGAGCAGGTTATGGGGTCTTGGCGATCATGCGCCCCGCCTTTGTCGACTCGCCTGGGTGTGCCATCCATAGCCTTAAGCGGGTTTTGGTGGGATGTCCTCTGTCTTGCCCTGATCCTCATGGGTACGTACCGGCCTCTCGGGGTGGTCGTCGGCATCCTCCACACCTTCCAGGATCCCGGCCTCGTAAGCCTGATCAGTATCCGCGAGTTCTTCGACGGTCTCTTCAGAAGAGTCCGCATCTTGTGAGAGACCTTGAGTATCACCTGATTGCCCGGCGCTGTCCGGGCGCACCTGTCCAGGATCGCTTCCGAATTCATCGAGTTGCGCTTCGTTATCGCGCAAGAACCGTTTCACCATGAAAACCTCCCCAAGACGCCTAGAAGAGAGGGCCAGATCGCGGTCGATGAGACTTGTTGGTCGCGATGGTGATGGTTGAGAATGGCTAATCCGAGCACCTCAAGCACTGCGGGGAGAGCACGTCCATGGACGGAGCCGTCGCCTCCGCCCTCGGTCGTGTTTCCCCCATGCGCCGTGAGGAGCTACCACGCGAACACGCGGGCGCCACCGCCCGATTGGCGGACCCGCCCGGTTTGGACGGAACCAGCGTGTGTGGGAGTCACGTTCTCGCCAGTCGTACTGGGAAGATTCAGTTTGCCGCCGGTAAGCTCTTCGACCTCTACGGGACGATGGCGGTTCATGATCTCAGTCGCAGCGTCGATCCTCTCGTCCGACCCGCTCGCGAAAACGAGGACTCCGCCACGGCGAACTCCTTTGAGGTAGGCTTCCGCCTCCGGTCCGCTTGCCCCTATCCCCCGAAGATCCCGGTTGAGACTCACCTCGAAGTCGATGTTGGGGATGCCCATGACCCCACTGCCCGCCATGTCCAGCGACTCGCCGAGAATGCGGACGTCGTTCCGGGGGAAACCACTGGCCTCGAGATCGCGGACGACTTGATCGGCCAAGCCCGGATTTTCAAACAAACCAACTGCAGTTTTCGGCAAATTGCACCTCCGGCTAAAGTTTGCGTACAGCCCAAATTGTTAAAGCTCTTGATTCGTACATTCCGCATGCGTACTGGGAAGCGCATTGTCCACTCGCGGGAGTCTGATCCTTCCATCAATCAACCTTTACCCGCCGCACGGCTACTTGGTTGCTTAGATACTGGCTCCCAATAAGGCGACCGGTCGTAATAATCGTACAGCCTGTTCTCGTACTCCCGAGTGACGGTCATCGACTCGCTCCACTCCGGGCCGTTCTGGATGGTTTTCCGGGTGAGGTCGACGTAGACTTTGGATTCCGGCCAACTTACATTGTCGATCCACTGAGGCGACACCAACACCTTCTTTCCAGGCCACCAGTTCCGTGTATCCACCTCGAGGTATCGAATCGCCCAGGTTTCATCATCGACGAGGAAGTCCTTCACATGACCGATCTCACCATCCGCCGCCTCAATGTGATAACCCGTCACCTCGTCGGTGCTGCGCAAATGTGAATCGGCTGACTCTTTTCCCGCCTTGGCTCGGGCCGTTTCCGCTTCCGTCACAGCTTCCCGATGGACGGTCAAGCCTGCCGGGTAGGACGCAAGCCCCCACAGATAGGGCCCACCCCAATAATAGGGGTAACCGTAATATCCCAAGTACAAGGCTTCGTGCTGCCGCGACACGGGCTTGTGTGTATCGATGGGCGGACTCTCCTCAATCTGCTTCTTCGTCAGTGCCACGTCGAGGCGCTTTGATTCCCACTCCGCCTGGCGGAGGGCAAGGGGTGAGACCAGCACCAGCCGACCACCCAGCCAATCCCCGGCATTAACCACCAGGTAGCGGATGGCCCAGCTCTCATCGTCAAAATAGAACTGATCCAATGTTCCAATCTCCCCATCCCGGGCTCGGATCGTAAAACCCTTTAAATGGGTGACATTTCTCAACATTGTCTTGCCCTCCTTGGCATTTTGTACCTTACTGGGGCATTATCTCGCACCGGCCGCGGCGGGTTTCGCACCAGCGACGATGTGCAGTGCAACTTCCGCCGGGCGAGTCGTCTTCATAATGTCTTTCGCCTTGGCCACCTCGTCGGCCGTGCCGTGGGCCAACACGAGGAACTTATCAGACTTGATTGCCGTCTCGTATTTCACGACGCTGTCCTTCGGGATGCCAATGCTGAATAGCCCCCCCCCGATCGCGCCCAATCCGCCCACTACCGCGGCACCCTCCAGAGCTCCGACAATCCATGCGACGAGAGGGCCGGCTACCAATACCGGGCCGATACCTGGGATGGCGAAGGCCGCGGCACCGAACAACATCCCCCAGAGCCCACCCCAGAATGCCCCGAGCTTCCCCCAGTACTTCATCCGGTCGCCGGTATTGTAGTACCCTACGACTTGCTCTTCGGTGTGATAGTCCTTGCCGACGATGGACAGTTTCTTCATATCAATCCCAGACCTCTGGAGTTCCTTCACCGCCTCCTCTGCCTGGGAATGGGTATCGTAAATGGCTACTGCTGCATTTGTCTCTGACATGTTTAATTCTCCTTTTTCTTTGGATGGATTGTGTTGCTTGTCTGCGTGATTTTCATCTTTAACCTGAAATGACAAGGCGATCTTCTTATACCGTCTTGACGGCAGCGTCGCGTACGAGCGCACTGGGCACGCCACCAAAAGACCTGTAACAACGATTCCCCCGCAATCCTTCGTGGCGCCGATGCCCTCATACCCGGGTAAGACCCCGAGTGCCGCACAGGCGACGCAACCTATTTCAGTTCCCTGGTCGTCGGCCTCTGCGTCAACCCTGTCAGTTGACAAAGTCGTGGTCTCCGGGCACCAGCCGATACGCTTATACCCCAGGGCTTTCCCCGTTACAGTCCAGTACTGCTCACCAATCTGGTCAAAAGTGCTCTCATCCCGTAGGTTGGGAATTAGACGTGAGGATGATCGGCAACTAGCGTGAGCGGTATGCTCGGCTATATGCTAAAGTCCCATTTATGAATGTGTTCGCCTTAACCTTGACCCTGACCCTGATCTTGCTTGCCGCTCATAGCGCGTTTCCGCAGAAAGTCATGGTCGAATTCGACGAGGCCAATATTTTCAGCAAGTGGTGACACTTGCGGGTATCCCGGAAACCTACCGTGAGGTAGGCCCGAGACGGTTCAAAGGAACACGACCCCAGCCCGCTTGACCACGGGTTCTCCTTCGCCAAAACGCGATAATGATGCATTCGTGGCAAAAACATCCACCCAAAGACCGCAGTCTCGGCCCGTCGCTCTGTGCCTCGGTCGCTGGTCCGTGATGTCAACGGGCCGGTCGAGCCTTTGCGCTGGCAAGTGCCCGTCCTGGGCGAGGCAGATTGCAATTCCTAAGGGAACCGGCTGAATAATCCATGGCTTTCAAGCCGATGGAGTTTTAACGAACGGCAGGCACTCCTCGGAAATTCGCCTGTAGGTATTCACAATAGTGCAGGCTTCCCTTTCTTGCCGGTACGCAATGAAAATGGAGAAACCTCCAAGCCGCTCAACGATATCTCTAATTGACGGCGCGGTTGATTCCCCGCACTGCCTATATGTGAAGTGTGGCTCAGAACGAATTACCGCCTGATCTTAGAGGGTGAAAGCTGCCATGTGAACTCCGCATGAGGGGAACGATAGAGTTTGAACGGCAACACGGGAAATGACTGATCCTCTGAATAGCAGTACAATGGCAGGCGGCTGGCCCTGCGGAAAGGCAGATCTGATGACATCTCATTCGAATACGCCGTCCCCTGAAGGAGACAAGCCACCCTCGTTCGGGATTGGAACGCTCCTGTTTGCAGTCATCCTGGTAGTACTGTTGTTTTTCTTACTTCACACCATGCGGAGTCACCGATTCTTTAGAGGCGGCAGGGTTCACCAGAACGGCTCCATCGGACCGTAGCCGCCAGCCATTAACCACCATTAGAGCAAAGCCTCGTCTCCGAGATCCTCGCCGGATAAAACGATAAATCCCACATATTTACTGCAGCCTCGAGGGGAGAGGTATACCCATTGGTCGGTGGGGCAAATACCAAGTCGTCGTGATAGGCGTTGCCCTCCCCCCCGGCATCTGAACGAATGGACCAGCAACCCGGTGGTCTAAGCTGCCGTGATGTTGGCGAGGAAATTTGCCCAAGGAGGGTACATGAACATAGGACAATTCAAAGGACGCCTAGGGGGAATAGCTGTCGCAACGGCTCTAGGACTACTGGTTGCAGCCGGCTTCGGAGTCACGCGCCTGCGAGGTGACGTTCATTCCCCAGATGAGCCCCCTTCGCTGAAGCTCGCAAACCCGGACGAAGGGCCGAGCAGAAACAGTTTCGCACCGATTGTAAAGAAGGTGCTGCCAGAAGTTGTGAATATCTCTTCTACCAAAGTGGTCAAAGTTTCGAATGACCTTTCGGGACAGATGCCCGAGGGAATGCAGATGGACCCATTCTTCCGGCAGTTCTTCGGAGATGATGGAGGTCATTCCGGACACCATTTCAACGCTCCGCGGAACGATCGCGAGCAGGGCCTCGGTTCTGGCGTGATCGTCAGCCCGAATGGTTATATCCTCACCAACAACCACGTTGTCGAGGGAGCAACAGAAATTCAGGTCACCACCTCTGACAAGCACGAGTATAAAGCGCGCGTCGTCGGCACGGACCCCAGGACCGATATTGCCGTGCTGAAGATAGACGCATCCGACCTGCCGGCGATTACCATTGGTGACTCATCCAAGATGCAAGTGGGCGACATAGTCTTGGCAATTGGCGACCCCTTCGGTGTCGGAGAAACCGTAACCTCGGGGATCGTGAGCGCCAAGGGTCGAACCAACCTCGGGATCGAAGACTATGAAGATTTTATCCAAACCGATGCTCCCATTAATCCTGGAAACTCCGGTGGAGCCCTGGTCAATGACCGCGGCGAACTGATCGGCATCAACACCGCGATCCTCTCTCACGGGTCCGGCGGGAACCAGGGTGTGGGATTCGCAGTCCCGGTAAACCTAGCCCGAAATGTAATGGACCAGCTTGTAAGAAACGGCAAGGTAACCCGGGCATACCTGGGAGTCTCCATACAGCCAGTGACTCCGGAACTGGCCAAAGCGTTCGGAGAGACTGAACCGACCGGCGCTCTGGTAGGCGAAGTTAGCCCCGGGACCCCGGCGGAAAAAAGCGGCCTCCAAAAAGGAGACATCATTGTGGGGTTGAACGGCAACCCGGTAGCTGACAGCAACCAATTGCGGATGAGCATCTCGATGATGGCGCCCGACGCCACCGCGAATTTGAAGGTATTGCGTAACGGTAGCGTGCATGAGATGAGTGTAAAGCTGGGCGTGCTGCCAACCGAAAAAGAGCAAGCTAGCCTTCAGACCACCAACCCCCAAGGGGCACTGGAAGGGGTTTCCGTGGGGAACGTTTCCGACCAGGCAGTTCAGCAGTTCAATCTACCTGCCAACACCAAGGGCGTTGTCGTGACGGACATCGATCCCTCAAGCCCGGTGGCGGATTCAGGGTTACGGCAGGGTGATGTGATCCAGGAAGTCAACCACCAGCCAGTCAGGAACGTCGTTGACTTCAATCAAGCCGTTCGCAAGGCGGGCAAGGAACCTCTCTTGCTTGTGAATCGCGAGGGACATACGTTGTTCATCGCCGCGTAACTGGCACAGTGTGGAGAACAGGGGAAGAGCAGCCGGCTCTTCCCTTCTTTTCTCTTGTGCGGTCGCCACTCGGGACGTATTCCAGCTTGTCGTAGAGGCCGGCCTGAGCCGGGCACCTTATAATTCATACAACCTGCCGTCCTGGAGGGCGCCTCTACGAAAACCATCTCACTCCAGCGTTTTCACGCAGACCCATTAGCCACGCCCGTCCAAACCCGCGGTACGGAAATCGAAGCAATTTAAGAAATGATTCCCTTCCGCACGGCGTACAAAATCAATTCCGGCACGCCTTTCAGGTTCAGCTTCTGCATAATCTTTGCTCTGTGGGTTTCCACCGTATATACGCTGAGGTTCAGGAGGCTGGCAACCTCCTTGTTCGACTTGCCTTCCGCGACCAATTGAAGCACCTCGCGCTCCCGCGGACTCAGCAGGTCATAGGAATCTTCCGCACCGCTTCGCCGCAACTTTCTCATGTAATCCTGCAGCAGAACCTTGCTAACTGCGGGACTGAAAAATGACTTCCCCTCTGCCACCGCGTGAATGGCCTGTACAAGATCGGTCGTGGCGGAGTCCTTCAGCAAATAAGCGCGAGCCCCAGCACTCAGCGCGCGCAGCACATAACTTTCATCGGAGTGCATGCTGAGCATAACCACGGCAGCGCCTGGGTCCATTTCCCCAATCTGACGCGCGGCTTCAATTCCATTCAGGTTCGGCATTCCGATATCCATCACCACAACGTTGGGTTTCAAGGACTTGGCCAATTCCACCGCTTGCCTTCCATCGTCAGCTTCGCCGACCACACTTAAGTCGGGCTGTTGGTCAACCACCAGACGGAGACCGGCCCGTATCAGCTTGTGGTCATCTGCGAGCAAAACCCGAATCGATTTCATGGGCGTTCCTGATTAAGGGGGGATAGCGGAAACTCAGCCCTCAGCGTTGTGCCGGCCCCAGCCTTCGAGTCAATGGTGAGAATTCCACCCAGGCGCCGCACCCGCTCTTCCATTCCCAAAATGCCAAGGCCGCGAACCCTCTGCGGATCGAAGCCGCGGCCGTCGTCAATAACACAGACCAGAATTTTATTGGTCGTTTGTTCGATGGTGACTCTGGCATTTTTGGCCGAACTATGACGCGCGGCATTGTTGAGCGCTTCCTGAACTAATCGGTAGATGCAGATGCCGTATTCGTCTGGGATCTTTTCCGCCCCGTTTCCGGATTGAATCTCCACTTCCATTTCACTGCGGCGCGAGACCTCGCGGCCTTGCCACTCCAGAGCGGCGATCAAGCCGAGATCGTCCAGCATGGAAGGCCGCAGAAGCAAGGCTATATTGCGCACGGTTTGGACCGTAGTCTCTGCGACCAATTTTATTTTGTCGACGTGACCCTTGATCTGTGTGTTGTCAGAAGGGACCGACGCTGCTAATCTTCCGACCTCCACCAGCAAAGCCCCCAGGGACTGGCCGACCTCATCATGAAGTTCACGGGAGATCGACCGCCGCTCTGTTTCCTGGGCATCGACGAGCTGTGCCGACAGTGCTTCGAGCTCGCCACGGCTACGGGCAAGTTCCTGATACCGCCTCTGAGCCTCCTCTCCCAGACGGAGCAGGTAAAGGATACTGGCGAGAGACAAAACAAGTCCGGCGGTAAGAGCGATTGCCAGCAATCTTGTCTGCCGCGCTTGTAAGCTGGCAAAACATGCAAACATCTCCCGATCCGCCGCGACAAGTTGTTGATTGTTCCAAAGGCCGATTTTTTCCGCTGTTGCGTGGATACGTAAGCGCTGCGGAAGGACTTCTTCGTTCAGGAAACGCAAAGCCTGCCTGCGTCGATCTTCTCGACTCCACGACAAGACCGGATTCAACATGCCCTGTTGCTCAGTAAACATCTGTTGGAGGCTCTCCAGCAACTCCCGCTCTTCTGGCTGACGGTTCTCGGGATACGTTTTCAGCGTCGAATTGATCTCTGCCGTGAGCCGCGAGAATTCCTCGGCCGTGAGTCCATCAGCTTGTGGCTCTTGACTCATGAGATATTCCTGTATCCGATCGTTATAAACATAGATGGACGATGATAGGACCAATAGCGGCTGGGTATGGGCCAGGAAGGTCTGGCGGATCGCTTCCTCCTGCGTGTGCAACTGGCGTGCGAGACGAAGGGCCTCCAGGCCCGCGACGACCATCAGGGCCAATAACCCGCCGAAACTGATCAGCAAGGTCAGGCGCAGTTTCTTTGACGGCCAACCGTCTTCACTCTTAAGACCAGGTTCCCTCACTTGCGAAAACACCTCCTCTGCGACTGCATCTCCTGAAGCTCCGAAGTCAATAAGACCACTTTCTTATACCCGAGGCAATTCACATCGCCGCGGTTCATTCACATAATCCAAAACGAAAGCTTACGGCCGAGATGTAAATGGTCTGGAGCGGCCCCTACAATATAGCAATGTGATCAAGGCACAGCACAATCAAGATAGCGGTGAGGCCCAACCCGATCGCAGGCGCACGCAAAATCCTGCTGGATGCTTGCGTGTCCGTAGTTTCCACTGATTGGCTCAATCACGAACAGAATCCGGGTTAAAGTCGAGTAAATCCCTGAGCCCCCGGCTTAGCTCCGCATGAGTGACTCTGGGTATGCGGGACAAATCGATTAACTGCTGTTTCTTTTCCCGTATCGCCTGCGCCACCGCAGGCAGTTCGAGCTCCAGTTCTTGCGGAATGGTCACGATGCCATGCCGGTCCCCGTGGATTAAATCACCAGGGTAAATCGTCAGGCCGCCCACTTCCACAGGATTGCCGAATTCGACGATGTGAATATAAGCTCGCGAGATGGCGATGCGCCCGGCAAACATTTGAAAACCGCTCGCCTCCGTGCCCGGCAGCTCGCGCGCGGCTCCGTTGGTTATAGCCCCCACACACCCCAGCGCCCCAAAGATATGGGCGTGAACTTTGTCGAAGAAGGCTCCGGTGCCAGGCTGTTTATCGATGTCTTGCATGACCACAATAGTCGGAGCGGGGATTCCGTCGATGTGCTGCCACCAGTCAGTACGTTCCACGTAGCGACTGCCCACCATGGGGGGATCTGCGGAACGCACTTTACAAGTGGCCGCGTAGCCCACCATGGGAGGGAGACTTTTGAAAAGGCAGCGAAAGCCTCCTGTTGCAATCCCTTCATTGCGCAAACGGACCCCGAAACTTTCGATGGCATCAGCAACGACGCAAGTGTCGCAGGCCTGGAGCATCTGAATTTGCTCCTCGGTCATGGGTGTTCTCATAAACCTACCTCCTTAGGAAATTTTGCCGGGGGGAATCCAGTGCGCGAGCAGCCACAGTTCGCTTCGCTCCTTCCGCACCACAAACACCTAGCCCACGGTCTGGACAGTTCTCTTCCCCCTACGTGTGCAACTGGCGTGCAAGACAAAGAGCATCCAGACTCGTCTGGGGTAATAACCCGCCGAACTGATCAGCAAGGTCAGGCGCAGGTTCCCCGACAGCCAGCCGCCTTCGCTCTTGCGACCAGGCTCCCGCACCTGTCAAAATAGACCGCATCGCCTGAAGTTGAGAAGAACTCCATAAGACCACTTTCTAATGCCCAAGGCAATTCACATCTAAGCTTTCACTATCTTTTTCAATGCAGATCAAAGCGCCGAAAAATTCGGATCTTCAGGAAATCTACGGCGAACAGATACGCGAGCACCAGCCCGAGCAAGATGGCCACCCATTCCAGCTTAACCGGAGCCATCAGAATGCCGGCGCTCGCGAGGAGAGACACGACGGCAATATCACTGAGCGAGCTGACGAGAAGCCATTTGCTAGGCCGGGAATGCCAAAGATGACCTCTTTCGCGCACCAGATAAACGGTCCCTTGCGCGCCAGTCGGGAAACCGTTTCGCATGGCCGTTATTATCTCACGGGAAGACCCGATGCTTGGGGACTGGCATCAGAGACGGCATTGCCCACTGGGCAGACCGTATAGCAGGATCGCAAGTACCAGTTCAACAGCTTATCGTACTGATCGACGACGTCGACCGCCCGGGGCCGGTCGCACACATGCCCGCAAATGGGTACTGGGACAGTCTGAATTCAGATGGTTTAAGCCTGGCAGCAAACGTGACGCTCTGCGACAATAAGGTTGGAGGCGGCATGAATGGTCGTTAAATGCCCTCAGAGCCATGAATATTTCAAATTCGCTGAGCCACTGAAGCCGCGCACTGCGAAAAAAATCAGAAAGAAGGTTTTTGTGCGCTTTGCGGTGAGGGAAGCCACGTCGTATGGCCAACACAGACTTAAATCCGTTTTCACGAAAATGTCAGAAGGTTTGACCGCTGTGGAGGTAGAAATAGACCAGCCCCGGTTTCCGCCGGGGCCTCTTAGAACTTTTGGGCGCAATCGATGGGTAAAGGAGAATTGCGTCCGATGCGAGCCAAAAACTCTGCAGCAACAGAAGTCCAGGCAGGATGCTCGCTTCGTTCCGACACCTCTGAAGCTGAAGCTCAGCTAGGCGAGTTAATGGGGCGGCTTAAATCCCGCTTTCCTGATGGAATCGAAGGCGTCCCGAGCGAGTTTCTCGGTGATCCTGCGAGCCTTAGCCTTGACACCATCTTTACTGATTGTCGTTCCACCGTTCGCGCAGAAGGCAAGGTGCGGAAATGAAGAAGGTTTGGCGAGCGATAATCGAGGTGGGTTTCATAATATTCCTATTCTATTCCAACCTTTTGATGGGGGAGTTTGAGCGCTCAGGCATGGGGAAGACCAAGGGTTTGGTTTGGGCCATTGGAGATATTTTCTCGGCGGAAAACTTTACCATTGCCCTTATAGCTTCATTAATCGGCTATGTCCTTGTAGAATTCCTTCGAAAGAAACTCTGGGGCAGAAATTCAAACTGACCCGTTACCCGCAGGTGGAAGCCCCGCAAGCAGAAGCCCTTCTGTTTCAGGTCCACCGATGTTAATCTGTCTCACGCGAGGCAGGAGTCATTGTCGAGCCACTTCTAGTCGAGGAGCCACGCGTTGGAACTTTCTGGGGCGCTTCCATACCTAGCACCCTCCAGTGTTTTCCAATGCTGCGAAACCCCGTTGAGGAACTGACTTGATTGAACGTTCTAACCAACCGTTGGACCGATTGACTGCAAGTTACCCGAGGTGTTTCCGAGTTGTGCTTGTTGGTTTGTTGAGGCAAACACCCGTCCCGCGGTCTGCTTCCATTATGCTTCCAATAAACGGGCTAAAAATGGTGAGTAAAATCAAGCTAAGATACTTTGAATCAATAGGATAACACAGGGCGACTCCAGCCCTGAAAAGGCTGGCGTCGGCGGTTCAACTCCGTCCCGCGGCACCACCCAAAACTGCTCGCCGTAACGCGCGCATCGGCGCCGAACCGCTCTTCTAATCGCCGTGAGCAAGCAGGGGCAACCAGGACCCGCCCATCCTTCGAATGCGGAAAATGAGCAACTGACGGTTGGCGGCGCCCACGCAGAGACCGTCGCGAATGGAATCCGCAATGCCTTGGAACTTCCAGCGCACGTACCTGCCCACCATCTGGATGCCTTGCTTCTCCAGCGCCTGCAAGGCCGCCGCGCGCCGCGTCGAACCAGGTCAGGACCACGTGTAAGCGACATCGATCCACGTAGGACTGACCGCAGCCACCGTTTCGATGAACTCCCAGTCCTGAAGTTCGCTCACCGTGGCCGGACGGCAACTTTATTCTCGGCGTGGTCCAGACCGGATTACTCCGTAAAGCAGGAGACACCACAGAGCGCGGATTCCATCCTTCCACGTGATTTTTTTCCCATCCACGTAGGTGCGTCCATTGTAGGAGATCGGGGTCTCGTAGATTCTCCACCCCGCCCGCGCGATCTTGATGGTAATCTCCTGCTCAAATCCAAACCGATCTTCCCGCAGATCGATGCTTTCCAGAACCTCGCGGCGGAAGGCCTTGTAGCAAGTCCAAACATCCGAGAGGTTGATATTCGTCACCATGTCGGAAAGCGTGGTCAGCAGCTTATTGCCTACGTAATGCCAAAACAACAAAACGCGGTGGGGCCCTCCCAGAAATCGCGAGCCGTAAACGGCGTCGGCCCTGTCCGCCTCAATGGGAGCAATCAGTTCCGCATAATCCGCCGGATCGTACTCCAGGTCGGCATCCTGGATGACAATGATATTACTGCGAGCCTCGAGAAAGGCCCGACGCAGGGCGGCTCCCTTTCCCCGGTTCTTGTCTTGAAAGAAGACGCGGATGTTGTCAATTCGCAGCGTGGCGCCACTTTGCGACAGGGTGATCTCCGACTGATGTGTCTCGGCGCACCCGGCAATATGCGACAGAAATTCGCGGCTTCCGTCCGTCGAGCCGTCGTCAACGATAACAATTTCTTTTTCCAGGAGAACCGCTTGCACGCGCAGCAGGACGTTCTCAATGGTGGCCACCTCGTTATAGACGGGAATAACGACGGAGATCCGGGGCGGGCAGTGTGGTAACGCTGATTCCTGGGGCATTCGGTTGTCCTCACTGGGGTCGAGGACTCGCATGAGAAATTCAATGTGGCCGGATCACCGGAGGCAGGCAAGGTGGCCGAAAACCTCCGGCGCATGGTCCGGGAGCGGCTGATGACTACACGCCACCCGTGACCCGGCCTAAAACACTTACAACCCGTTCCGTTATCAATGACGCCTCAGCTTGTGCCGCAGCACGTCCAGCCACGAGAGAACCATGAATTGAGGACCGTAAATCAAAGCCCTTCGCCAGACCGTGCGGGGTTCGTGCAGCAAGCGCCAAAACCACTCCAAGCCGATCAGACTCGCCCAGCGCGGCGACGGGATGACTTTTCCGCTGTGAAACTTTATTGCGGCCCCCACTGCCACGATTACGGGCGCTCTTAGCCGCTCGCGGTGGGCGACGATCCACCTCTCCTGCTTCGGCAGGCCCAGCGCCACCCAGAGGACGTCGGGATCAGCCTGGTTGATCATTTCCACAATCCGTGCGTCTTCGTCGGGGCCCATCTCCCGAAAAGGCGGCGAGAAGCAGCCGATAATCTTAACCCCGGGGTGGTTGCGGCTCAATCGCGCGCTCGCCGACGTCAAATTTTCGTCAGTGTCACCGTAGAAGTAATTGGTATATCCCTTCTGGCGGGAAAGCTCACAAAAAGCGGACAGCAGATCCGCCCCACGCACTTGACGGGTCACACACGACATTTTCCTGGCTGCAACCCGCGCGGCCCACCGCCCGTCCGGCACAGAAAGATCGGCGGTCCGCAGCACGGCGCCGAAATCGGGATGCTTGCGCGCCTCAAGAGCGCCGTGTGAGCCGGTTACAGCGATCCAGTGGGACCGGTCGCGGCCATGAATCCACTGTTCCATCAAGCGCAACACGTTCTCCACATCGATGATATGTACGGGCGCGCCGAGTACCTCGGTGCAGGGCGGCGGCATGACACGCTGGATCGAAGGTTGCGCTTCCATGTTCAGATTGGGTCGCAATGATTGGCGGTCGAAAGCACCTGGTCTCTCAGGACGCTTGCGGGCGACTGTCCCCCTGCATCGGCGCGTCGGTAACGGTCACGTCTTGCGCTCCGGAAGCCTTTCGCCCGTTTACCAAGCCCGGCAGTTTTGCGGAGCGCTCTTCCCATTTTCCGGTAAACGTCACGAGGAAGGAGATCAAAACGATGCGAAGGTCCAGCCAAAAACCCTGCTTCTTGATGTACAGCAGGTCATAACGGAGTTTCTGTCGTCTGGGAAGCTCGCTGTGCCCATAAATTTGGGCGACTCCTGTCAGTCCTGGCGTGACGGCGTGTCTGCGATCAAACTCGGGGATTTCCACCCGGAATTTCTTTACTAATTCCGACCACTCCGGCCTGGGCCCGACAAAGCTCATGTCACCACGGAAGATATTCCATAGCTGGGGTAGTTCATCCATGGCCGTGGCGCGAAGAATTCGGCCCACACGGGTAATGCGAGGGTCGCCCTCTGTGGCCGGAACGGCTCCCCACTTGGCATCGGACTCCGGGATCATGGAGCGGAACTTTACGCTTACGAACTCCTTGCAGTTCTTCCCCACGCGGTATTGCCGATAAAACACCGGACCGCCATCCTCGATCTTAATGGCCAAGGCAATCGTGGCCCATAGCGGAGAAGATACAATCAACCCTATGCCGGAGAGCACAACATCAAAAGCGCGTTTAAACATAAATTTTCATTCGGCACACAAAGAATGTAAGGGACTGAAACCTATAACCAAGGGAACCAGGCCGTGAGAGGAATCTAATACCTGGCGCCCAAACGGCAGCTAATGATTGCCGTTTTCCGCCCTCCTCTCTTCACTCCCATTAGCTGTCATCTATGACCTATACGCCCCCGGGCAGGTTCAGCAAGGCGCGCAGAGTTGCCAACAGGGCGCGATGGTGCCAATCAAACTTCAGCCTGCCGTTCAACCGCACCAGCATGTTGGTAGCGTTCATCGCATCAAAGAAACGATCGATTTGGCCGTCAGAGAAATGGCTTGCGAGTCTCCGGGCGAAGTATCCGACGATCAGCTCGTTACCAAAAGTCGAACGCCAATAGCGTTCGAATTCACCGAGCATTTGGGTGCTAAAGTCCTTGTTGCGGAAGGCGCGGGTCACCACATTCGCCACCAGTTCGGCTGAAAGCAGCCCGTAGTAGATCCCTCCTCCCGTTGTTGTCTTGATGTGTCCGGCAGCTTCACCTGCGGCAATAACCCGCTCAGCCACGCAGCAGCCCACCGCGGCCTGCGCGATCCCCTTTTGATCGATTCGCAAGGTCGAAAGGTCCGCATCCGGTGCGACCCTGCGGATAAGCTGGATGAAATACGGGTCGGGGTTGTGCTCCGACATGAGCCCCACCCTCCACCGATCATTCCCCAGAGGGATTTCCCAGCCAAAGGCCCCAGGCGCAACTCCTTTGCCCACAAAGACACGAGTAGCGTTGCCATGACCGTTGGGAGGCAAGGTTATTTCCGTTTGGCGGGCACGCAGGAACTGCCGCGGTTGAGCCAGCCCTAAAGCATGGTTGAGGGAGCCATTCACGCCGGTAGTGATGATCGCGACTTGTGCCTGAAGCGTTGACAACCGCTCTTCCATCCTGCGGTATTCCGTCTCCACCGAGTGCTTGTGAACTTTAACTGAGTTCACCCAGCATCCGAGCTGCAATTCCACGCCGGCTTCTATCGCTCGTTGCGCCAGCGCGCGATTAAACTCACCTTTATCAACCACTTGTGCGAGTGGCGCCTCGGTTCGGTGTTCTAACGTTCGTCCGCCCGGCGAAATAGCCTGAATGCACCGGATTTCCGACAATATCGGTTTGGTGGGAAGGTCAAAGCGGGCAAAAGCTTCATCGCCTACAACACCCGAGCAGATTGCCTTTTCGCCGATCCGGTTTTGGGCCTCGAACAGGACGACATCCAGTCCAGCCTTCGCCAGTAGAAACGAGGCGTGTATGCCCGCCGGGCCCGCTCCGATGACGACGACGTCTTTCAATTTGCCTCCCTCGTTAGTTCTTTTGGCAGGGGCCTTCCCTGAACCAACTGCTCACGGGCATCAGCTCCCGGCAAAACAAATTCACCCAATCGCTGGCCTTCGCGAAGGTAATGCGCCAAACCTTCCTTCCAATGTGGGAGAGGGCCCACTCCGGTTTCAGCCAGACGGCGATTCTCCAGCACGGAATTGGCTGGGCGCCGGGCCGGGCGTCCGCATTCCGCGGTCGATATCGGAAGTGTACGAACTCCTTCTAACCCTCCCATACTGAGGATCGCTTGAGCGAACTCAAACCAACTACAGTTCCCCGCTGCTGTCGCATGATAGGTTCCGTAAGCTTGAACGTTCAGAATCTGCGCAAGCTTCTGGGCCAAATGCCCGGTGTACGTCGGCGAACCCCGTTGGTCGTCCACGACGCGAATCTCGCCCCGGTCTTTTGCAATTCTCAGAATCGTGGCCACAAAATTCTTCCCGTGGGGACCATACAGCCAGGAAGTGCGGACAATAAAGTGGCGCGCCAACCGCGATTGCACATACCTCTCGCCCGCCAATTTCGAATGGCCATAGACGCTTACGGGATTGGGGACATCGTCCTCCCGGTACGGCCGTCCCAGGCGGCCGTCAAAAACGTAATCGGTGCTGATATACGCCAAAACAGCGCCCACTTCCTCACAAGCGCGCGCCACATTGCACGTTCCCTGAGCGTTCACCCCATTGGCCCTTTGGGGGTTCGCTTCACAACCGTCGACATCGGTGTAGGCGGCAAGGTGAAAGACGAATTCCGGCCTGATATCCCTAAAGGCATTTTGCACCGCCGCTTCCCGACAGATATCGAAGTCGTTGAAATCGGCTCCCACCGCGGTGTGTTGGTTTTCCAGGCACGAGAGCAGCGCTGCGCCCAGCATCCCCTTGGCCCCGGTTACGAGAACTCGCACTACTTCGTGCCTCCCGCATTGAGCACTTGACTTAACATGGACTCCCGCCGCTCGTACTGCCGCCGGAAATATGCGCGATACGTGCGCGCCGTCACCCGCCGTATCCATTCACTATTTGATAGGTACCAGGCAACGGTCTGCTTCAATCCCTCTTCCAGGGCGATCTGCGCCGTCCATCCCAATTCCCGGCACGCCTTATCACTGTTCAGCGCGTATCGACGGTCGTGACCCGGCCGGTCCTGAACAAAGGTCAGCAAGGACTCAGGCTTACCGGCAAGACGCAAAATGCGGCGCGCGATTTCGAGATTGGGCCATTCATTCCCTGCGCCCAAATTGTAGATCTCTCCGTCCTTACCTTTGTGCAGGGCGGCATCCAGGCCCGCGCAATGATCCATGACGTGCATCCAGTCTCGCACCTGCATTCCATCCCCGTACACCGGAATGCTCTGTCCTTCGACAGCGCGCGAGATAATCAGGGGGATAAACTTCTCCGGGTACTGGTAAGGGCCATAATTGTTCGTGCATCGGGTGATGATAACCGGGAAGCGATGAGTTCGGAAGTACGCGCGGGCCAAGTGGTCGGCCGCGGCCTTGCTCGCAGCGTAAGGACTGTTGGGAGCGAGAGGGAATTCCTCCGAGAACTTCTCGCCGGCGGAAGCGCTTCCATAGACCTCATCCGTGCTCACCAAGACAAACCGTTTGATTCGTGCCTGCCGGGCCGCATCCAGGAGACACTGGGTTCCGAGTACATTCGTCCTGACAAAAGCAGCACTGTCCAGGATGCTTCGATCGACGTGCGATTCGGCTGCAAAATGGACAACCGTGTCAGCCCCGTGCAAAACCTCTTCCGCCTTGCGTCGATTACAAATGTCCCCGCGCACAAAGGTGTGGCGCCGGTTCTTCTCCACGTCGCGAAGCGTATGAAGGTTCCCCGAATAGGTCAGTTTGTCCAAATTCCGGATCGCATAACGCGGATAGCGCGCCAGAATGTACCGAATAAAGTTCGAACCGATAAATCCCGCTCCTCCTGTTACCACGATCTTCATGTTTAGTGTTGTCCCGCGGCCGTTTCGTTTCGCGAAGATTTCGCCACCAGGTTGGTAGCTGATCGTAAAGACTCAAAAGTCCCGGCATCCGTCCACCAACCATCCAGAAAGCTGTGAGTCAGGGTGCCTTCCTGCAAGTAAGCGTTATTGACGTCGGTTATTTCCAGTTCTCCACGGTGCGAAGGCGTAAGCCGGCTCGCTTTTTCAAACACCGTAGAATCATAAAAATAAACGCCGGTAACGGCATAATGACTGGCCGGACGTGCCGGCTTCTCTTCGATGCGAACAATCCGATTCCGCTCCAACACGGGAACGCCAAACCGCTGGGGGTTGGAAACTTTCTTCAGCAAAATGTGCGCCCCTTGCGGTTGCTGCGCAAAGTTCTCGGCGGCTTGCCGAATGCTGCCCTGCAAAATATTGTCACCCAGTATGACGCAGATTCTTTCACCTTCCGCGAAGTCTTCCGCCAGCCGCAAAGCGTCGGCTATGCCGCCTTCACCCTCCTGATAGGCGTAATTCAAGCGCTTCAAGCCAAAGTCTTTTCCATTCGCCAGCAAACGCAGGAAATCGCCCGCGTTGCGCCCTCCCGTGACGATGAGAATGCGCTCGATTCCGGCATTCACGAGCGTCCGAAGGGGATAGTAAATCATCGGCGCGTCGTAAACCGGTAACAGATGCTTGTTCGTAACTTTGGTCAAAGGGAACAATCGCGAGCCGGTTCCCCCTGCCAGGATGACACCCTTCATGGTTTGACCTTCACTAAGTCACATATCCCGAATTGGACGCTGGCGCCGAGTCCCGGGGCGCCTTGTGCGGGCGCCCGGACGACGAGCGTGGATGCGAGGCGATGGCGACACACACTACAAACCATGCAGCGTTCGCAGGAATCCGCAAATTGAAATCCACAAAACTGTGGACCAGCAATCCGATGGCCCCCACGGTAGCGCCCATCTGAACCCAACCCCACTTATGCTGCAAGCGTTCCTCGACGTGGCGAAAGGCCATCCGAAAGAAAACGAAAAGCGCCGCCACGATTATCATGAGGCCCGGCACACCGGTTTCGGCCAGAGCCTCCGCGATATCATCATGGGCATGGGTCCAGTGCAAATCTGAGGCGAACGTCATATAAGTTGGGAAGACGCGCTCAAAGCAGCCTACTCCTATCCCCATCAACGGGTGTTTCGCGGCCATACGAAGGGTATCTACCCCCACCCGGAGCCGGTCACCAATGGTCACGTCCAAAGGCCGACTCGATTCAAACACTGACCACGCGTTGCCACCAACCCAGCCCGAGCTCACCATCCACGAGAAGATGGCAGCGGCAGCCACAACTACCGCCAGCAGTAAGGGCAGTGAACCCAAGGATACGCTGCGTGGCCGGCTGAACAACAAAACGCCCGCCCAGATCACCCCTTCGATCAATAAGGCCACTGCCCCGCCCCTCGAACCGCTCATCCAGATGGACGTGATGACCAAGACCACACCACTCCAGAGCAGGAAGCGCACCACCGGTGTCCAGGACTGGGAGAGAATATACCCCACGGAAATAGCAAGCAGCATCTCCATTAATCCGGCATAGTCGTTGTGGTTGACGTAAGGTCCAAAAGGCGAGCCTTGTACGGAAATGCTCCAGTAAATGAGTCGTGGGCCGGCACTCCAGAGAATTTGCGCCAAGCCCAGGATGCACAGGGCAAAGGCCAGCAGGGTTACGATCAAGCCGAACGTTTCCAGAGCCCTGCCGTTCTCGGGCGAGGCGTTTAGAAGCTGCCCAGCCAGAAAGAAAAAGACCAGATCGGTAAAGAGCTTCAGGACCGCTTCGCGGGTAGCAATGGGATCAGAATTCAAACCCGCCAGCAACTGCACAGCGGCGAGGACAAAAAAGGCCAGGAAGGGCCAATAGAGAGGCGTCCAGGTAATTCTGAGCACCCCGCGTTGGGCGCAGCCCACGGCCCACAGGATCAGCGTGAGGAGACAGAGGATCATCAAGGCGCCCCATCCCCACGGCTCCACGGCGCCAATCGCCCACGGTGCGCCACAAATCGACGCGATCAGGAGAACCCGCGCCAGCGTGCGGAAAGGAGACGACAGGCTCCGACCATCTCCCTGCGATGATCCGCGGGCATGAACCGGAGTACTTGGGAGCGTTGGAGTGGTCACCGGATCCCCCCTGGGTCACCTTCAGCGCCGGAAGCACCGGCAACGCGGAGGCTCAGATCATCCAGCCAAACGGTGCCCGTTATGTCCCGTGAACTCTTGTCTTGCGGCCGCCAAAAGGAAACTATCACGGCCTGCGTCTGGGGTTGCGTCATGAACGATACCTCGACCAAATGCCACGGCGTGGGACCCGTCGTTGCATCACTGGTCTGGACGGCGCAAGTCGCACAGCCAATCTCCACGACGCGTAGCCGTGGGCCACTGTTAGAACTGAGATTATCGGAACGAACATAGGCCGACAATTCGTAACGGGTCTTGGGCTGGACGAGCACAACCTGGCTCAGCAAGTTATAATCGGCGTTTCGGCCAACTGCGAAATCAATGCGCAGACACTTGACCCCTTTGTAGGCTGCCGGGTCAGCGAAGTCGAACGCCAAGTCAGGGGAATCGCTAATGCGCCAATCAAATCCACTGTTGAGCCGCGGATTGTCAAAGCCGCCGTCATACAGGAGGTTGTCACGTTGTGTTGTGTGTCCGGGCGAAATCACTTTCGCGCGCTGGAGATCGTTCCAAACCGTGCTGGCATCGCGGATCTGATTGTGATCAATAAGAAAGTTTAGAAAGGGTTTTACCTGTGACAGATCGGGCGTCAGGTCCGGCCCTGAAATCATTTGGCCCCAAATCTTCATGGCATTTTCGTAATCCGCGAGGGAACTCAGAAACATCAGGAAAGAAAACCGTGCAGACTCGTCGTTGCTACCGTGGAGCATTCCCGTGTAGATCGCCTGGGGGTCGCGCGTGGCGCGAAGACAGAGCCGAAACACCGGCTCCAGATAGTGCGGATCCAGGCTCAGTAGGCGACGAAAACACGAAAAGGCCTTGTCCTGTTGATCTGTCAGCAGATAGTGATTTCCCGCGACCCACAGCAAACCCGCGCTCATAGGATTAAGGGCCATGGCGCGAGCAAAGGCCTCATCCGAACAGGCGGTGTCTCCCGTAAAATCACATGTTGTTCCCAAGTCCGCCCAGTAGTCCCAACTGTGTGGGTTTAGCTCGACCGCTCTGCGAAGGTCCTTCTCTGCTTCGGACAAATTTACATCTGCTGCTTCGTAGGAGTAGATGACCCCCAGACGATGAAACAATTCCGGGTTAGCCGGGTCCTGCCGCAGCGCCTTTTCAATGCTGGGGATCGAACGGGAATTGACTAGCGTGGTTATCCACGCCACCCGACCCACTTTCAGGGATAACCACACGCTGCCCCCTATAATGAGCGTGAGGAATAATGCCGCCCGCCACCACGGGCGCAGGGAAAACTCGCGAGTGTAATTTGAACTCTGCCGAAATGAGGCCCGTTCGCCGGAAAGCTCAGGACTAGTAAATTGGCTCATTCTTGGTTGATCCTGGAAAATCAGTGACCGAACGACTTGAACCGCCTTTCAGCCGATCCTGGGGATAATCGCCTTCGTTCGCCTGCAAGGTCCGACGCCTCATGCCCGGCGGGATGAGTCCTTTCTTGCGTGGGCTCCTGGAGAATGCGTGGGACTCGACACGGCGATCTCGTCATAATAACTCTGATGATAAGGCCCATAATAGGAGCCGTAGTACGTATCGAAACGCATGTCAACCTTGTTGAGCACCATGCCCAACATTCGGGCGCCGGCGTTTTCAAGAATACGGTGAGCCCGCGTCAGCGCGCCCCGCGCTGTTGATCCGCTGGCAACCACCAAAATAACCCCGTCCACAATCGCGGACAGGACTACCGCGTCCGTGACCAGGAGCAGCGGCGGAGAGTCGATGACCACCTGCGTAAACCGCTTCAGCAGATCTTTCAGCGTTGTGTCCATCATGTGCGACGACAGCAACTCCGCGGGATCGGGAGGGCGCGGACCTGCCGGCAGAACCCATAGGTTCGGTACGCGGTCGTAAGGAATCAGGACGTCATCGAGAGAATGCGCGCCGGTCAGGAAACTGCTCAGCCCCTTCTCATTGGGTACGCCCAATGTCTTCGCGACGGAAGGACGCCGCAAATCGGCGTCGATGAGTAATACCGGTTCTCCTCGCTGGGCGAAAGACACCGCCAGATTGCAGGCGGTGGAAGTCTTCCCTTCCCCCACCTGGGCGCTGGTCACCAATAAGCTTTGCGGCGGACGCGGAGCTGTGGACAGTAAGACCGAAGTACGGAGGCTTCGGAAGGACTCCGCCAACGGCGAGGACGGCCGCCTAAGGACCTCCAGTCCAACGGGGTTTGCGGCCACACTCGTGATAGAACCGGATCGGGGCAACGACTTTCGCCTATACCCATCGGTACCGGCAGGAATGACCGCTAAAGCCGGAGCATTGACTAGTTTTTCCGCTTCTTCGGCGGAACGAACCGAGCTATCCAGCGCTTCCTGGACAAAGGCGAGCGTGATCCCCAGGATCAGTCCGATCAGCAGGCCCGCCGCAATGTTACGCTGACGGTTGGGTCGAACCGGAGACAATGGTACACTCCCTGGATCAATGATGCGGACGTTGAAGTTTTGAAAGTTGGCGGCCAAAGCGGAGTCGCGCAGGCGCTGCAGGAGGCTTTGGTAGAGCTGTTGATCGGTTTCAAATTCACGCTGCAAGATATTATGCTCTACCATTTTCTGCTGCTGCGCGCTGGCCGCTTCCTTCTCCTTCATCAATTCGTCGCCCAGAAGCCTTTCCCGGGCGGTCACGCTCAGGCACTCGTTGTAGAGCTTGGCAATGACTTGCTTACTCGCGTTGGCCATGAGAGACTGTTGTTCTGAAAGCTGGTCACGCAACCGAACGACACTGGGCCAATTCGGCCCATGCATTGCGAGAGCATCCGCGTACGACATCCGAAGATCGCTGTATTTTTCCTCCATACGCTGCAGGATGCCGTCCTGAACGATGATCCCCACCTGTCCTTCATTGGACTTAGCACGTTCATAAAGGGATTGCTTTTGGATCCGGTCACTTTCCGCGGCGGCGTAGTCCCGTTCCAACTGCTCCATCTTTTGATCGTAGCCCCCTTTGTCCCCGGTGATAATCAGGTTTTGGCGCTCATAGTCAATCAACGCCTGTTGGGACTTCATCATCTGCTCTTTCAAATCTTGCAGTTTCTCCTCCATGCCGCCTGAGGCGCGCCGTGCAAAGTCCGTGCGGTCATCGACATTGGCGGTTATGTAATTTTCGATGAGATGATTTACCACGCTCGCCGCGAACTCGGGATTCTCGCTTTCGTAACTCACCTCCAGAATGCGGGTGTCCTTCATCGGCTCCACTTTCAGTCCACCCTTGAATGCCTGAATCGCTGCCGTCTTGCGTGCCTGGGCAATTTGCGCAGGTGATTGCCCGGCACGGCCGGCAAAGGCGCCATCGGCGCCCCCCTGGTCACCTCCGAGTTGTTGCACGGTCATCCAGGCCAGACGGTCACTTTGCAGCACCTGGATCTGGGTGGTCAGAAACGAGAAGTCTTCCATGGGAGCTTGCCGGTAAACTTCATTGAGGGTTTGGAGTTGAGCCGTGTCGCTCTCTATCTCAATATCCGCCGTTGCCCGGTACACGGGTCGCATTTTAAAAGTGTAAATCGCTGTCACGACGGTCACCACGACCGTCGCTGTAATGATTGTCGCCGCCCGTTTTACTACGATGTGCCAGAAAGAGGCGAACGTAAAATGGGTTTCGCTTCCCTGCGCCTCCAGTTCGAGCATGGGCGGCGTGAAGCTGCTAAGTCGCTGCGGCATGTGGCGTTCTATGGGCGATAAAGAATCGTTGTCAGGCACCTTTCAACTCCCCTCAAGAAATCTGGCTTAGCAATCCCCATTTCAGCGTCAGCGATATATTCATATCAATGATAGATTAGTAGGGTGCTCGAGCGTATAAGTGGCCACCTGAATGGCAGAACTGACACCCGTGCGCAACGCCTTCATCCCCGCGCTCTCGGGCACAAACAGGATATCGTCAGGAATCAGTTTCATATCCGCAATCTGTCCTTTCACCATGGCCTTGTAATTCACCAGAATCTCTTCCCGTTTGAGGCTGTCTATAGGTTCTGCGGGATTCCGGCGCAGGAGGGTAATGCGATTTCTCTTGGCCAGATTGGTGACATCGCCCGCCATTGCCAGCAGTTTGAGCACTGTAAACTGTTGACGGCTGGGACCCACCACGTATCCGCCGGGATGCGCTACTGCCCCCATCACATAGATGAGTTGGGCTCGCTGGGCTACGAGTCGATCTCCCGGGTAGAGGAGGATATTTGAGGTGTCACTTCCGGTCTCCACCAGCTTGCGAATGTTCAAAGTAAAACTCTGCCCATGGGCTGATGGATTCTCCGCACCGGAGTTGGCGCTCTCGGCTTCGTCCGCGTGTGCCCCAGCATCTCCTCGGACGATGATTACATCGTCGCCGGCGTCCGGGCTTAGGCCTCCCGCCCTGACCAGGACATCGAGCAGCCGTGTCGGTCCATAAACCGGAACCGCTTGTGCACTTTTGACTTCGCCGGAAACCAGCACCGTGTGCATCCTCGTTTCACGCACCGCAATGGTCACCTGCGCATTATTCAGCATGCCGGCATCGCGAAACTTGGCGGCAATCAGGCGCGAGAGTTGATTCAGACTTTGGCCGGCGGCGGCGATCGGCTCCGGCAGCAGGGGCATCGTCAGAAGTCCGTTGGAACTCACCCGGTACGCGTGGGTGAGTTCCGGCACGTCCAGAACCTCGATGTCCAGCAGGTCTTCCGGGCTCACGGTATAATCGTCGCGTGACTTGTTGTTGGCTCCGAAGCCTGCCTGGGGAGTGTTGTTCTCATTCAAAGGCGCCGCCGAGGACGATGCAGGCGCCGTGGTCCCTTGCTGCGCTCGCGCGGGAAACGACAAGCCGGTCAGCAGAAATACCGTAAGCCCCAACCCCGTTGTTTGGAGGACTCTTCGCCTTTCCCAAACCTTCGCTGTTGTCCCCGACATTAAACTCACCTCACTACGGTACTCGTCTTCCAGGTGAACCTACCCTGCATCCAGGCAGAAACCAGAACTGCCCTTATCATTTGACGACATTTTTGTGACGTTGTGGTTGCTCTTCTTTGAACAAAACCGACACGGCAGTGTGTTCGAGGGCTTTGGCTCGGACACTCCCGGCTGACACACGTGAACAAGCCCCCGCAGTGCAATCCGCAGCAGCAATTAATCTCTGGTAAGCTGCTAAAAACACCGGCAGCGTAGTATAGGTCGGTCCTTTTGTAGTGTCAACAGCAATAAGCCCTGAATAAACGGTTCATATGCCGCTGATGCGGCCGCGCCTCGGTAGCCATGTGAAAAGCCACGTCTTATTAACCGTAGAAGCTATCGCCAGTATCTCTTGACACGCCAATTCCAGTCGGCTACCATCCAAATCATCATGGGCAGCGATGCTGATGTTCAAGAAGCCAATCTGGACGATGCCACTATCACGGTTTTGGGTTTAGGCCACATCGGACTTCCGACGGCGTTGGGCTTGGCGGAGTTGGGACGGCGCGTGATCGGGGCGGACGACGACGCCGGCAAGGTCGCGCTCATTCGTGCGGGGCAACCGAGTTTCTACGAACCTGGTCTCAAGGATTTATTGGCGAGGCACCTCGAGAGCGGCAGATTTCAGCCACTTGAAGATGTCGAAGCCGCTGTCCGGGCAGGGTCGATCATCTTCATCTGCGTGGGCACACCCCAAAAAGCAACCGGCCAGGCTGATCTTGCACAGGTGGAAGCCGTGGCTCGCGTGGTGGCGCGCAATTTGAACGGTTACAAGCTTATCGTTGAAAAGAGTACCGTTCCGGCCATAACCGCCCAGTGGCTGAAGCGAGCCATTGTCCGTTATCACCTCGGGAAGGCCGCAGCGGGAAGTGAATCCAAATCAGAACTCGCTTCCCCGCCGCTTCCAGAGTTCGACATCGCATCAAATCCCGAGTTCCTTCGCGAGGGCAAGGCCCTTGAGGATTTTTTCCGCCCTGATCGCATCGTGTGCGGTGTGGAGTGCGAGCGGGCACGCGCATTGTTGATAGACCTGTACTCCCCGCTCAACCGCCCTATTGTTGTGACAGACACAAGTACCGCCGAACTCATCAAGCACGCCGCGAATGCCTTTTTGTCCATGAAGATCTCTTTTATCAATATGGTGTCCGATTTGTGTGAGAAGGTAGGGGCGGACGTGAGCGCGGTGGCCCGGGGCATCGGACTTGATGCCCGAATCGGTCCGCAGTTCCTTGATGCCGGAATCGGGTATGGCGGCTACTGTTTTCCTAAAGACTTGCGGGCCTTTATTCACTTGGCAGACGAGCACGGCGCGGACTTTTCTTTGCTGAAGGAAGTTGAAGCCGTCAATCAGCGCCGCGTGGACATCTTTGTTCGCAAGGTGCGCCAAGCGCTCTGGACGTTGCCAGGAAAGACCTTAGCGGTGCTCGGCCTCGCTTTCAAAGGCGGCACGGATGACATCCGGGAGGCGGTAAGCTTGAAGGTCGTCCGCGCCCTGATGGATGAGGGATGCCTGCTGCGCCTCTATGATCCGCAAGCCATGCCAGCCACCCAGGCGGTGTTTCCCCCGGCGACGAAGGGGATCACTTACTGTCAATCCGTAGACGAAGCGGCGCGAGGAGCGCAAGCACTGCTGATCCTCACCGAGTGGGACGAGTTTCGCCAAATGGATCTCCCCGCATTGCGGGATGTGATGGAAGTCCCGATCATGGTGGATGGCAGAAACCTGTTTGATCCCGAAGCCGTTCGTAAGGCCGGCTTCGAGTACGTTTGCATGGGGCGAGCGGCGCTGGAACCTAACCTGCCTCGATCGAAACCGGCGCCCGTCCCCGCATAATCCGCGTCTGCAGGGCTGAAAAAACAAGGGCAATATGTCAATTCCAACTCCCACCGAGAATGGCTGCCCACTGACTTTAGTCACTGGCGGCGCAGGCTTTTTAGGATCGCACCTCTGCGACCGCCTTTTGGCCGAAGGGCATGAGGTGATCTGTTTGGACAATTTGATCACCGGGCGGAAGGAGAACATCCAGCATCTCACCGGCCACCCCCACTTCCACTTCGTGCTGCACGATGTGACCCGGCCGATCGATTTACCCGCGTTGCTCGCTACCTCGGGAGCGCCGCCTGCTCTCTCATCCCATCCGTTAAGGTACATTTTGCACTTTGCGTCGCCCGCCAGCCCGCGAGACTACGCACGCCATCCCATTCACACCCTCAAGGTCGGAGCGTTGGGAACGTATCATGCGCTCGGGTTGGCGAAAGCCCAGGGAAGCGTGTTTCTGCTGGCCTCCACGTCAGAGATTTACGGCGACCCCGAGGTAAGCCCCCAGCCCGAGAAGTACTGGGGCCACGTCAATCCCATCGGTCCGCGCAGTGTATATGACGAGGCCAAACGGTTTGCAGAAGCCATCAGCATGGCGTATCACCGTGAGCACCGCGTGAAAGTGCGCATCGTGCGCATCTTCAACACCTACGGCGAGCGCATGCGGGTGGATGATGGCCGCGCCTTACCCAATTTCATGGTCCAGGCCCTCCAGGGAACGCCCCTGACGGTCTACGGCGAGGGACGCCAGACCCGCAGCCTATGTTACGTCAGTGATTTGGTGGACGGCCTCTACCGCTTGCTGACGTCCGACCAGACCGGGCCCATCAACCTGGGGAACCCGGAAGAGGTGACCATCCGGCAGCTTGCGGAAGCCATTATCCGGGTCACAGGCAGTAAGAGCCCACTCATGTTTGAGCCGCTGCCGGAAGACGACCCGCAACGGCGGCAGCCGGACATCACCGCGGCGCGGGAGAAATTGGGTTGGGAACCCCGCGTCAGCCTGGGCAACGGCCTGGCCAAGACCGTTTCCTACTTCCAGGCCTGCTTACAGCATCCCCTACCTGCTTCTGAGCCTGCGCTTGCCAATATCGAAGACTGAATCCTCCCAGCCTGCGGCATGTCGCGGCGGCTCTACATCGCCACAAAATCTCTCCACAAAATCACGGTTGCTACGCGGACCTGGCGGGATAAACCCGGCGCACTGAAATCAAAACCGCTTTAGGTCTGCCGTATGCCGGCCATTTTGTCAGGGTATTTATGATTTTCAATATTTTCAATAAGTGGCTTTTTTTCAGTATGTTCTCAGGTTTGGGAGCGGAAAATCGGCGTTGTCGGCCCTTTGTTTTCAGTAAGTTGTCAGGTTTGGGCACTCGCGCCCAATTCGGACATTCTGTCCGCATGCAACTTGTGAACTACAGGCGAGCATCAATCCTGGCTTCCTACCCGTGCGGTGACCGTCACCGAACTCCATGGCGAAAAGCATAGCCTATGAAAGTCCGTTTGTCAAGACGAAGTATTGTCCGCATGCACCATCGTCGATGAAAACCCGGCTTTCGAAGGCACCGGTGGGGTGGCGGGATAAACCCGCCGCTACCCCTACAGCGTGCAGAAACCGTGCAGGAATCCTCTTGGCTCACCGCACAACTCACGATAGAATCCGAAACTAATTACAGCCTTGGAATGGAAGCGCATGGACATTTCGCATGTTCTGGCGTTCTGGCAGTCGAATCCGTTCGCTGACATCTGGCGAACCTTCCAGCTTACGGCCCATCACGACGACTTATTACCGATCTCGATCGCCATCGTGGGGATAGGCGCGGTGCTGGCCGCTGTCTCCCGCCGCCATCGCCGTCATGTCCGCGTCGCACTGGTGATGTACGCCCTGGCTTTCCTCCTCATGGTGCTCTCTGTTATTCCGGCAGTGCTGGGGTGGCTGGCGGTAAGCAAAACTCTGCATGCTGCGGGGCTCTTGCTGGTGGGGTTTGCGGTGGTGAAGCTCGCCGGCATCGTCATCTTCGACGTGGTCCTCTACGCCACTCCCTTTTGTCCTCCCCAGGTGTTGCGGGACGTCACGGTGGCGGCAGGCTACGTTGGGGTCGGGATATGGCTTCTCTCGCGCTATGGCGTGACGCTCTCCAGCCTGGTTGCCACCTCGGCCGTCGTGACGGGAGTGGTTGTCTTCACGCTGCAAGACAGTCTCTCGAACATTCTGGGCGGGCTGGTTCTGCAAATTGACCAGAGCATCTCGGTGGGCGACTGGGTGAAGATCGATCAGACCACAGGCAGGGTCAAGGAGATCACCTGGCGTCACGTCGCCATCGAAACACGCAACTGGGATACGGTGATCATTCCGAACAGCGTCTTGATCAAATCTCAGGTGCTCATCCAAGGCGAGCGTGCCGGTCAGCCTCTCCAGGAGCGCCGTTGGATCTATTTCAACGTGGACTTCCGTGTGCCGCCCACGGAGGTTATCCGCGTGGTAACCGAAGCGCTGGTCACCGAGCCCGTCACCGGCTCCGCGGCGGACCCCGCGCCGAACTGCCTACTCATGGAATTCAAGGAAAGCTATTGCGTGTACGCCGCCCGCTATTGGCTGACGGACCTGGTGAATGACGATCCTACCGACTCCCTGGTGCGCAGCCGCGTTTACTTCGCCCTCCAGCGCGCGGGCATCCCGCTGTCCGTGCCGGCCATGACCGCTTTTGTGAAATCACGGGACCAGGAGCGCGCGAAGCTTCATCACGAGCGTGATATCGCGCAACGACTCAGCGCACTGGACCTTGCCCAGGTGGAACTCTTCCGCGAAATGAATGAAGACGAGCGCCGCAAGCTCGTCGAGCGCCTGCGCTTCGCTCCCTTCATGAAAGGGGAATTGATAACCCGCCAGGGTGCGGAGGCCCAGTGGCTGTATATTCTCACGAAGGGATCAGCGGAGATTATCGTCTCCACCGAGACGGGCGTCCACAAAACCGTCCGCGCCCTGCACGCCGGTGACTTCTTCGGCGAAATGTCGCTGCTCACCGGCGAACCCCGCAGCGCTTCGCTGAAGGCGCTGGAAGACTGCGAGTGCTATCGGTTGGACCGGGTAGCATTCTCCGATATCCTGCACGGACGGCCGGAAATAGCCCATTATCTGTCCGAATTACTGGCGCGGCGGAAAGTGGAAATCGAAGCGGTTCGCCACGATCTGGACGCCGCCGCTCGCGCTGCCATGATGAAGGGCCAGCAACAAACCATCTTTGACAAAATTCACAAGATTTTCGGGCTCACCTAAACGGTGTCAAAACAGTAGGGTTTTCATGGATGGGGGCCATTTGTGGATGGTAAATTCCTGGAGGAGGGAGAGAGGGACGACGAACTGCTGGCGATTCGGCGGTGTACCCACACGGGACGCCCGCTGGGACCTGCGGAGTTTGTTCAAACCCTGGAGCGGCAGACGCAGCGCCGCTTGGTCCCCCAGAAGGGAGGCCGTCCGCGCCAACCGGCTGGCAACGAAAGTCAGGAGGCATTCGTATAGAAAACCAGTGAAACGTTCCGTCCCCTGGTTTCGGCTTCGGGTTTCAAGGTTTTATAGCGGGCTTGTGCGGACCGAACATCAGCTATAATCTTACCAGTCCAATGAGTTTGTCATCTGATTGGAACAATACGCGGATTAACCTGAATCCCCCAGGGGGCGGACTATCAGACCTCAGAGGGTTTGTTCCTTCCGAGGTTTTTCCGCTCGAAAACCCCCAAACGGACATTCCGCGAATTGCCCGCGACGCGAGTCTCACACGGCTGATTGACATCGCGGTACAGAAAATCCCGACGTCGCACATCCTGAATCTCGGCGATGCTCGCGCCATGGGTGACTTGCCGCCCGCGAGCGTGCATCTGGTTCTCACCTCTCCACCCTACTGGACCCTGAAGGAATACCGCGATTCGGAAGGACAGATGGGGCACATCGATGACTACGACGAGTTCCTCGCCGAGCTCGACAAGGTTTGGACGCATTGCTTTCGCGCGCTGGTTCCGGGCGGTCGCCTGATCTGCGTCGTGGGGGATGTGTGCCTGTCCCGGCGAAAGAACAACGGCCGCCATACGGTGGTTCCCCTGCATGCTTCCATCCAGGAGCACTGCCGGAAGCTTGGTTTTGACAATCTGGCGCCCATCATCTGGCACAAGATCGCCAACGCCGTCTACGAGGTTGATAACGGCGGAGGCTTTTTGGGCAAGCCTTACGAACCGAACGCCGTTATAAAGAATGATATCGAATTCATCCTCATGGAGCGCAAGCCGGGCGGATACCGCACCCCCGATGTCGCCACCCGAGTCCTGAGCGTGATCTCCGCCGAGAACCACAAGGAGTGGTTCCAGCAGATTTGGACAGGCATTACGGGAGCCTCGACCCGCGATCACCCGGCTCCTTACCCGGTCGAACTGGCAGGGCGGCTGATCCGCATGTTCAGCTTCGTGGGAGACACGGTACTTGATCCTTTTCTGGGTTCCGGCACAACGACCGTTGCCGCTGCCAAAGTTGGCCGGAACAGTGTGGGTTTTGAAGTGGACGAGCATTATTTCGCGTCGGCTCACAAACGGATTCTTGAAGAGACTTCCTCGCTTTTCAGTACCGCAGATATCCAAATCCGGCGCATGAACGACCAAAAATGAACCCCGATTCCCACTGGGAAAAGCAGCTTCGAGCCGCCATCAAGTACTTCTGGAGCACAAGGGAAACGCAAGCCCAAAAGCAAGGTTCCGTTTCGGGAAGCAAAGATGCGGGAGCCCGTTCCGCAGTGACGGGCGGCGCACAAATGAACGGATTTATTGACCTGGTGCGCGACCTGCTCTGCGAAAACGGTCTGCCCAAGGCAAATGTCTATTGCGAAAAAGCCATCGAACTGCCGGGGTGGTACCGACCGGAGAAAAAATGGGACCTGCTGGTTGTATCGGACGGCAAGCTGCTGGCCGGCATTGAATTCAAATCACAGGTTGGCTCGTTCGGAAACAACTACAACAACCGCACCGAGGAGGCGATTGGCAGCGCGACCGATATTTGGGCCGCTTATCGCGAGGGAGCGTTCAAACCGTCGGCGCGCCCGTGGCTGGGTTATTTAATGCTCCTTGAGGAAGCGCCAAAATCCCTCGCCCCGGTGCGAGCTCGGGAACCCCATTTTAAGGTCTTTCCGGAATTCAAAGAGGCATCGTACGCGAAGCGTTACGAAATCCTCCTGACCAAGCTGGTGCGCGAGCGTTTGTACGACGCGGCGTGCTTCCTGATGTCCGACGCGAAAGACGGGCCTAAAGGCCTTTACCGCGAACCCGCGCCCGAGCTTAATTTTCAGAACTTTATTGCGTCACTTATCGCTAAGGCCATAGCTGTAGCGAAAACTGAGGAGTGAGTCCCGAGGGGTAGCCGTGGTCAATGCCTTCCTGACTGTGATTCTTTCGTCGGAAGGTTGTGACCCTTGCGCGTGGCTGCGGCGCCCGAAAAAAGGTTCCTGACACATTTTTCACCTCAGGAGGAATGATTCTCCTTGTGTTGCTCGCTTCCCTGTGGCCTTACCTTGTGCGCTCAATCCATCGTCTATGGGTGCATGCAGGCCGCGGAAACTGGGCGCAATTGGGCTATGCTCATGGTCCGCATCTTGGCCTGATTCTTGCCGGCATTGCGGCGGCTTTCTTCTTCGTGGGATACGGGTGGGAATGCTGGCGCATGAACGCGAGGTAGCATTGTAGCCACGGACAGTGCCTTCCTGTCCGTGGGCCCTTCGTATCGCACAGGAGAAAAGCCGACAGTCAGAGATTCGCTGACTGTGATGTTATGAAACGGCGATGCCTCCTCGGGTCCAGGTACAGGGGGTACACTGGACCTGCAAGGGTAAATTCAACGAGGAGGCAAGACGATGATACCGGTTGCATCGGACGTTCACAAGGGGCGTTGTTGGATGGCGATGATTCCGCCGGGGGAAGAACTGAAAATGCTGGAGCCGATCGCATGCACGCGGGAGGCGTGGCGGCAGCGGCTGGCGGAGTTGCCCCCGGAGGCGGAGATCGCGCTGGAGGTTTCCACCAGCGGGTATTTTGTGATGAGCGTTTTGGAAGAAGCGGGATGGCGGGAGCGGGCGCACTGGGTGCACACCGCCGGGATCGACAGCTTGCGCAAGCAGAAGTCGGACCGGCTGGACACGCGGCGGTTGGTGAAGAAACTGGCGGTGCACGCGGTCGAGCCGCTGCCCGAGGCGTGGTTTCCCCCTGCGCCGATTCGGGCCTTGCGCCTGCTGGCGCGGCAACGGTGTGGCATCACCCGGCTGCGGGCGCAGACGAAAAACCGCGTCCACAGCCTGCTGGAGATGCACGGGCTGCGTCCGCAGGGATGCGTGTTCACGGCCAAGGGGCGAGCTTGGATCGGGCAGCAAGCGCTCTCCTCCGCGGCCCAGTTATGCTTTGAGCGGATGTTTCGCCTCTACGATTTTCTCCAGGAGGAGCGGCAAAGCAGCGAGGCCGAGCTGCTGGCCGCGGCCCGCGCGTTCCCCGAGGTGGCGCTGCTGCAGACCATCCCCGGGCTGGGGCATATGCTGGCGGCGGTGGTCTGGAGCGAGGTCGGTGATCTGCGGCGTTTCGACTCGGCCGATGCGCTGGTGAACCATACGGGCTTGGTGCCGAGTTTGTATAACAGCGGCGAGGTCACGATCACGGGCCCCATTACGCACCAGGGCCCGGCCTGGCTGCGGTGGGCCCTGATCACCGCCGCCAACGCCCTCACCCGCAGCCGGAGTCCGCTGGGCAAACGCTACTGGGGATTGCGGCGCCGCAGCAAGCACCCCAATGTGGCCAAGACCGCGGTCGCTTGTTCGGTCGCCCGCTGCGTCTACGGAGTTTTGAAACACGGAGCACCTTTCCAGGCCGAACGTTGGGGCCGGAGAGCCGGCAAGCTAGGGCAGTAAGCCTGAGGTAGCCATCGGGACACCAAGCCCGAACTGTGATGAGGCACTGCCCTTCGAACCACAGCTTGAGGCCTGCGGGGCGATTCCCCGCAGTGATCCTGCAGAGATGACTGGAATCGGCCCATCGGCCGAAGATCTCGTCGGAACGAATTATAGCCCACGTCCTGGGCTCCGAGTTTCAAAAAAGGCCGCGCGAACGACTCGCGTCGGCCGCTATCGAGGGTGCGGTGGCCCGGGCCATTTTCCCCCCACCGCACCACCGGTGGCCAGGCTTGGCACAGCGCGGCGGAGGTCGATATAAGTTTAGAGGGGAGTGAAAGGCCGACTGGCGTTTTCCCAGGCATGGGGAAGCTGCCGTAACGACGAGGAGCAGGGGCGATGGTCGCATCGCCCCTCGTGAGCCTCCGACCGGCTATTCCTCGGCGGGTTGCTCGCCAGCAGAGCCCGCCTCCGCTTCACCGGCTAGAAGCCATTCTGAAGCGATAAGGAGAGGTTTGTCAATCGCGCGCCCCCATATTCGCTCGGCGGGCCAAAAAATTGGTTGACACGGCATCCCGTTTCAGAGATGGCTACCGCTCTGAGCTTGTAAGGAATCTGTTATGAACCTGACAAACGCGCCCAACAGTTTGCATAAGTGGGTTACGGTAATCCATTTCCCACTTCTTCAGTTCACCCGTCCACTATTTCCCCGCAATTCGAGGGTTCGGATACTGATCCTCGTGACCTTCGCGTCGCTCGCCGCATGGCTAGTGAGTTTCCCCAATCACGTGGTCGCCCAACAGACGTCCGAAATCAGTTCTATAGATGGTCTCACCTACGTCTGGATTCCACCGGGGTCTTTCGTGATGGGCTGTTCGCCTGGAGACGAAGAGTGTGATGCGGCAGAAAAGCCACCCCATCGAGTGACCATCTCCAAAGGATTTTGGATTGGGCAGACAGAAACTACCGTGGGCGCGTACAAACGGTTTGCTGAGGCCACAGGGAGCCACATGCCTGTTGCTCCGGCCTATAACAATGACGATAACAAACCGGTCGTCCAAATGCATTGGGATGGTGCGCAGGCCTACTGCGGATGGATGGGGGGACGGCTGCCAACGGAGGCCGAATGGGAGTATGCAGCGTGCGGGGGAACCACAGAATCCCGCTACGGCAACCTTGACGAGATAGCGTGGCACCCCGGTAACAGTGGAGGCCGAACCCACGACGTAGGGCAGAAGCGCGCCAATGGGTTCATGCTTTATGACATGTTGGGAAACGTTATGGAATGGGTCAGTGATTGGTTCGACGCACGTTATTATCAGAACAGCCCGCTTAAAGATCCCAAAGGGCCTGCCAGCGGGACTCACCGGGTTTTGCGTGGCGGCTCATGGTGGGGCCTCGGCGATCTCAAGCTCGTTCGGGTGTCATCCCGCTCTTACTTTCCACCAGCAGGCTGGTCCTCGGCCGTCGGTTTCCGGTGTGCGAAGTAGGTTAGTAACCCTGCAGGGGGTTACTCGGCAGTGCAAACGCATGTGTCCTTTGAGTTCAGCAGGTGAATGCTAGCCACGGACAGTGTCTTCCTGTCCGTGGGCCATTCGTGTCTAGCAAAGATCAAGCCCGGGAAGAAGCCGAGGGTGGCTGCTCACTTCGAAATGCGAGGAGGCCAGCATGCGTTGCTCCATGATTTTCGGATTCATATTGTTCACCGTAGCTTACAGCTTCGGGCAAAAGGCGAGTGAACCGGCTGACGTTTCGGTGGTCACCATCGAACCGCCATGTGCGGAATGGCAAATGCCAACCGGACCCAGTCAGCAGATGATTGCGCCCCACATCACCATTCGTTACAACCCGCAGGCGCCGGGCGCACGCCTGGCATCCGCTCAATCACTGACGCTGGTGGTGGCCAGCCCGAGCGGGATGCGCTACGAAACCAGTACGTTTCCCATGACGCGAGCGGACGGCCCCGTCTGGCAGGTGGATTTTGTGCCCAAGCGCAACCACATCCCCGGCTACGCGATCTTCTTTTTTGAAGACGAAAAGAACCGCACCGATAATCATGGCGGCCAGTATTGGGATATCCTAAATTGCTCGCGGGCGGTGCCAGACCCCTTCGCGGTAGGCGAGCAGGCGTCGACTTACGATGGGCGCTTGCTGGCCCCCGGCATTCAGCGCCCTCCCGATTTGGAGCGCGCGATTGCGATTCTTAAAGATGATAGCAAGCGATACGGCCGTGACAATACTTTAGGGATCTGTGCATACGAGTTGAAATTGGGCGGCCAGAGCCCTTCTGCTTATGAGCAGCTAAGCCGCGAAATTGACGCCTTCATTTCGGCTCACGGCAACGAACCTCGCGCCTTACGCCAGCTTGGCTACGGCATAGCGCCCATCCAGCAAAAATTGTCCTCAGCGCTTATCCAACGGTTCCGCCAAGCAGTCGTGGCGCTCCCGCAGACGGCAGAACCTATACTTTACGGCCCCGGCGGGCGGGAGGTCTATCACGTTGCCCGAGACCAGGGCTTTCTTGGTCGGATGCAACGCGAAGTTTCGGCAGTGCTCGCCGAACTTGATTACTGGCATGTTAGCCAGGAGGGAGGGGACTTGCAGAAACAGGCTGCCGATTACCTCGCCTTTGCCGCCAAGTATCCGGAGACCCTGCGGACTCAAGATGCCTATCAAAACGCCTTTTCATGTGAGGAGGAACTGAAGGACGTTGCGGGAGCGGAGGCCGTGTTCGAGAAGATGGCGGCATCGGACCCGGCGAGTCCTTTTCCGTTGATCTTCATGGCGCGGCTCTATGTGGATCAGAAAATCAAGCTGGATCGTGCGGTCGATCTGCTTAACGGGGCGGAAAGGCGTTTCAGAGAAAGCCAAGCGCCATCAGTCACACGCCGTTTTCGTGGGCGGCCGGGCGAACTGGAGTCACTTCGTGGACAAGCTTACTTGTTGCTTAACGACCTGTCCCACGCCTGTACCGACTTTGAAGCTGCGGCCCAAGCAACGCCCGACAATCCCAAAGCACTCTATGCCCTGGGGGAGGTTCGCGAAAAAATGGGTGAAAGCAGCCAAGCCCTCGAAGCCTATCTAGCCGCCGCCAGCCTGCCCTATCAGGAAAGCTCGACACCACACGATGCCTACGAGCGTCTCTTCGTCGCTCAGAAACTGGGGACCAGCCAGGACGCGGAGAACAAAATGCTCGAACGGGCTGCTCAAAACTCCAATCGCGCCGCGGCTGACTACACGCCCGTCGCGATGAACCGTCCGGCGCCCGAATTCGCGTTCACCGATTTGGCAGGAAAGCGATTCGATAATCAGGCCGCAACGGGCAAGCTAAGCGTTATGACTTTCTGGAGCCTTTGGTGCGCCCCCTGCGTCGCGGAGATGCCCGCCATGCAGGAGTTCCAGAGACAGCATCCGGAAGTAACCCTTTTGGCCGTCGAGGTCGGCAACAAGCCGGAAGAGGTAAAGGCTTTTCTCTCCACCCACAAACTCGAAGGTCTGCGGGTTGCAGTGTGTCAGGATTTCCCAAAAGAGTTTGGCGGGGGCGTGTTCCCTTATACCCTGGTGGTCGACCGGTTCGGCCAAATCCAGTTTGTCCATGCCGGTCAACTCACGGATGTTGGTGCCATACTCGGTAAGGACCTGGCGGCCTTGCCCGCGGCACAGTGATTCGATCAAGATTGGATTTTCCTTGCTTTTGACATGGTTGGGAGGTTCGTCTCGAGCAAGGAGAGTGGCGCATGGCCTCTTACGGTCCTCGATGCATCCACTGGCCAAGTTACGGCAGGGTATGGAGGGGCCCAAGGGGAGGACAGCCAGGCGATCCCCGCCTGTGCGAGCTCTCCACACGACTTCCTTTTCGTCCGCCCAAGCGAGGACAGGCAGAACTTAGTGGTGGTGCACTATTCGACGCCCGGATTCTGATCGGATACGTTCACAGGAGGAGCCGTTATGAAACGCGGGGAGATCATCCTCGGCCTATTCTTAGGCACTTTCCTTCTGGGAGCCGCCACTCAGCTTGTCCAGGCCGGAGGGCAAGCGGGGACCGTTGCCGGCGTATCCGACCAGGACAAGATCACTCCGTTTGTTTTGAGAACGCAGGTTTACGCCTTTGAACATGACCGCCATGCCGAACTGGGAATCAAAACGACCTTCGCGCGACGTTCGGATGGCGCAACCGTGCGCGTGGAGAGCGTCGGTCCGCTCAAGCTGGGACTAACCGGGCGGATGATCAGTTTTACGGACGGCAGGTCCCTGAGCCTGGTGGACGCTTTCAAGATGAAGACCACTTGGCCTCCCGTCCCCCCCGGCCTGCTTGCGCGTTTCAATGCTGAACGTTGGAGCGCATCTCCAAATTGCCTTCGGATGGCTGGGGAAGAGTTGGCCGGCGACGGCACTATTGCCGGCCAGAATGTGGTGGTGGTGAGAGAGACCGTCGGTCTGATTATGAGGAGGGAAACGGATTGGCGTGCGCCCGGGTTGGGGTGCCAGAACCTTGCCTATAAAGTCGAAGACCAGAACCCCGACGGCTCGTGGCGGTTGCGGACGGAGGGACGCCTGGTAAAGCTGAAGCTGGGGGAACCCGATCCGAAGCTCTTTGACGAGGGCGCGGATTACACCGAAGCCAAAGCCTCGGAGGTTTACAGGAAGATCCTGGAAATGCAAGGCATCCCCGCGGACGAAGCCCCTTGGCGCCAGCAAGCTGAACAGATGGACAGAGGATACCCCAAGAGGTGAACGGGCGAGCTACGGTCAATCGTTGGAATAAAAATGGTGTCCAATAAAATGGTGCGGAATAAAAATGGTGTCAGAATAGAAATGGTGTCAGGAACATGTGAAAAAATTGAATTTGGACCTGTTATCAACTGTGTAAAGTATTGAAAATGCGTGGTGCTGAAATCGGTAAAACCAATTTTTTCACATGTTCCAGGAACCATTTTATCTTTCCTGGAAAGGATGAACCCATGACAAGATTTTTTCCGCGCTTCATTCCCGTAGCATTTTGTTTAGTGGGCACGTTTCTGGTTTGTTCGTTCTTCGTTGGCTGGCCGCCGCAGGCGCGCATTTCTGGGACCGTCCACGCCCAGAGCAATCCCGCGGCCAGTACAAAAACTCTGATTACTCCTTTGATGCGCGACTTCGACCCGGTCTTCCTCTGGGCTGTCCGGTCCGGCACGACCGATCTGCGAGGAGCCGAACTCACCGAGGACGAGATCAGGTCGTGGATCGTGCCGAGTGGTATGGCACTAAGACCGGCTAAGCCCTCGCACTTGGCGTACAAATTTCAGGCCGGTGACGACTGGTTGGAAAACCTATCGATTCGTGCCGTGAACCGAACCGGAAAGAACATCGTTCTCATAAAGGTAGCAGTATGGTTCCCCGAAATGAAGCAGGCCGACCGACTCCCACCGGGTATGAACATGGAGTTTGGTCAAATCCCAGCGAAGTTTGCCTATGATATAAATGGGGAGCCACTACGCCTGAGCGACAGACCACCCATTGAGTTCCTTTCGGGCTATCCGAGAGATCTTTCCTTTGCGGCCAGCGCACCTGACCTCCGAAGCATGGTGGAGAGGTGGCAGCCCTTCTCAAGCGTATCGGTTTGCAGGATTGCTTTCCAAGAGGTGATGTTCGCAGATGGAATGTTGTGGGCCCCGGGGGGCTACACCAGGCCCGATCCCGATCATCGCGGTCGTTACCTCCCCATGGACAGGCGCTACTTTCCGGCAGCGGTAAAAGCATCTCCCGCCGCCCCTTGACATTACAGGCAGCATGACTACAGTTGGCTCAATGAAGGGGGGTTAGCATCATGAGGGTCAAATTGAGAATGTTGGGGGAAGCAACGGTGTCAGGAATGTGTGAAAGAATTGAATTTGGACCTCTTATCAATCGTGTAACTTATTGAAAATGCGAAGTGCCGAAATCGGTAAAACCATTTTTTTCGCATGTTCCAGGTACCGTTTTTCGGATCGGGACCCGAAAGATATGCCCGTGCCACCCGCTCATTCGAGAATCGTCGCGAGCTTGGCGAGAACTTCGTCCAGGACGGCGGCGGGGACGGTCTCCAGCCTTCTCCCTTGACGCGCGCCGAGGTCCAGCGTGCGGGGTTGATCGCAGCGAATCACGCCGGTGGTGGCGGTGGCGGCGCCGCTGACCCACAAAAAAAGGTTTGTCCCCTTCATAATGCCAAAAGAAAATGCAGGTCCTTCGCCCCGATAAAAGGCATCGGTACTCAGGATGACGAGGTTTGTAACTGACTCTGGCAAGTTGGCAAATGGCTGGATGACATGTCTTTCAATGTCTTCGTCCAGCCGATGAGCAGGAAAGTAGTTCGCGTCGCACTTCGTCCGGACGCTGGACAAAACAGCGGCAGAAACGCTGGGAGAAGAAAAGCGCCGTGCGGCGATATAGGTGCTGGTAGTGACGAATTGCAGTCGCCCGGGACTGTGGATGCATTTGTAAACGGCTATGGCGGCGGGAGTATACTCTGTTGGCGATGAGAGGGAAGGAAAAGCTCTAGGCAATCTTGGGGGAAACACACTCAAACGGCGTATCATCATTTCGCTTGACGCGCGCTGTTCCCTGGCGTAGTACATCCCCGGTGCAAACAGAACGCGGGCAGCCAAAGGGATACCGGCTGAGAAAAGCCCGCGGTCAGAGAATCGCTGACCGTGCCTACCTGCTATGAGCAGAGTGGAACGGCTCGCCATGTGAAGAGCGCAAGAGGCGGAACATGTCGGACTCGCTTCATCCATCACGAAGGCAATTCTTGAAAAGCAGCATGGCGGCCTCCACGGCCACTGTCGTTGGCCGAGTCTTACGTTCTGCTGACCAACCCCAGCCCTCGTCTCGGGAAAAGCTCTTCCAATTCCGATACTCCGACGTCAAGCTGACAGGCGGGCCGCTTAAAGCTCAATTTGACCGCATCCATGAGGCTTACATGGGGCTGGATGAAGACCGGGTGCTGAAGGTCTATCGCCTTCGTGCGAACCTGCCGGCGCCCGGGCCGGACATGGGCGGTTGGTACGACCCGGCGGATGCGTTCGCGCCTGGGCACAGCCTGGGTCAATACATCTCCGGCCTGGCAAGATTCGCACAGGCCACGGGGGATGCCGCCACGCAGGCGAAGGTTAAGCGGCTTGTTGAGGGTTTCACCGCCACCATTGATCCGCAGGGGTACAGTTACGCCAGCTTGCGGGCCTCCACCGCATTTCCAGCCTACATACTCGATAAGCACCTGATCGGCCTCTTGGACGCGGCTCAGCTTGCTGGGGTGCAGTCCGCGCTGCCCACGGCTCAAAAGGTAGTCCAAGGTGCACTGCGCTACCTGCCAGACCGCGCCCTGGAGCGGGACGAGATGTCTCGGCAGGCACCTTATGATGAGGCCTACACCCTCCCCGAAAACATGTTCTACGCCTACGAACTGACCGGAGACCGCGCCCTGTTCGATCTCGCGAAACAGTACCTGTTTGACCGGCGGTATTTCCAGCCCCTGTCCGAGGGAATCAACGTTCTTCCCGGATTGCATGCTTACAGTCACGTCAACTGCTTGAGTTCTGCCGCGCGCGCCTACCTGCATCTCGGTCATCCCATGCACTTCGACGCCATCAAGAACGCATGGGACATGCTGGAGAAAACGCAGTCGTTTGCATCAGGAGGATGGGGTCCGGATGAAACCTTCGTCGAGCCCAACCAAGGCCTGCTCGGCGAGAGTCTTAAGACCACTCGAGCCCACTTCGAAACGCCCTGTGGTTCTTACGCTCACTTCAAGCTGGCGCGGTATCTTTTGCGCTTCACTGCCGAGGCGCGTTACGGAGATGGCCTCGAACGCCTGCTCTACAACACCGTACTGGGGGCGAAGGACCCGAAGGACGACCATTTCTTTTATTACTCGGACTATCATGCAGACGCGCAAAAGGGGTTCTTGCCTGACAAATGGCCTTGCTGCTCGGGGACCCTGCCGGAGGCTGTCGCGGACTATCTGATCAGTGCCTACTTTCATAGCGAAGCGGGCATCTACGTTAACCTCTTCGTGCCCTCCGAAGTCCGCTGGAACGTCGCGGGAGCGCCGGTGAAGGTGATCCAAACCACGGAGTATCCCGAGTCGGAGTCATCCGAATTGCGGATGGAGCTTGCGGCTCCGGCCGAGTTCACCGTCTACATTCGAATCCCTGGGTGGCTGCGCTCGGCGGCGGAGATCGCGGTAAACGGCAAGGAGTTCTCAGTAACGGCTGATCCGAGCTCTTTTGCGGCTGTCCGTCGCCGCTGGCAAACGAATGACGTGATCCACGTTAGATTGCCGCACTCTTTCCAGACGGTGGCCATCGATGAGCAGCACCCGGACACCGTTGCCTTGATGCGCGGCCCAGTCATGTTCGTCGCACTTAGCCCGAAGCTGCTGCTTCCCAAGACGGCGGCATTCGAGATGCTAAAGCCGAGTCCTAATGGCAGACAATCTTTTGAATTGCAGGAGACGCCGGAGAAGCTACGCTTCATGCCCTTTTACGCCGTCAAGGACGAAACTTACACAAATTACGTCACCCAGGCGTAACCCTTTCCTTGCCATGGAATGCAACGTACACACTTGTGAGTTTCCCATTCTGTTGAGAAGCCGGCTCAAGGGCTCGTTAGCGGTCTGTTGCCTGTTAATCTCCGTGGTGTTTGCTCAAGACAGCGCTCCGACGAGCACACCTACTCTTTCCGACGTAACCGAGGCCTTCGGCCATGGACAAAGGAGAGTGACCGCGAATGCGATCCACATACGCAAAAGGACATAGGCATGTTTGTGTTTTCCTGCTCGTGGCGGTGATCGTTGCCTCATGCGCAGCGCCCGCAGCTTCCGACGTCAAAGCACCCCCGCAAAGGGAACGGTGGTCGACGCAAAAGTCATGGGAGTGGTATAGGAGCCAGCCATGGCTTGTGGGCTTCAACTACATACCCGCCAACGCCATAAATACTACTGAAATGTGGCAAAAAGAAACGTTCGATCCCGTCACGATCGATCGAGAACTGGCGCTTGCGCAAGGCATCGGACTCAATTGCGCCCGTGTTTTCGTGCAGTACCTGGTATGGGAAAACGATCCCGGGGGCTTGAAACAGCGCATGGACACGTTCCTCGGCATTGCCGCCAAGCACGGGATCAAAACCATGTTCGTCCTTTTCGACGACTGCGCCTTCGGGACCATGACAGAGCCGTTCCTCGGGAGACAGCCGGATGTGGTTCCCGGTGAGTACGCGAACGGGTGGACGCCCAGCCCGGGCCCCTCGCGCGTGGCGAACCGGGCGGCCTGGCCGAAGCTCCGGGCCTACGTGAACGATTTGGTCGACAGGTTCCGTTCCGATCAGCGGGTCCTCGCCTGGGACCTTTACAACGAGCCCGGTAACACGAACATGGGCAACAAGAGCCTTCCCTTGCTGCGGTCGGTTTTCATGTGGGCGCGCCAAGCTACACCCACGCAACCTCTCACTGCCGGATTCTGGTCGCCTGAGCTCAAGGACATCAACGACGTAATCTTCGGCCAATCGGACGTCATTTCCTTTCACGACTACAGCGGACCTGACGCTATGCGGAGGGAAATCGCCGAGCTTCAGACAAAGGGAAGACCATTGATCTGCACAGAATGGATGAATCGGCCATTGGGCTCGACAATTGCTAGTATTTTGCCCATTTTTTATCAGGACCGGGTGGGGTCAATGTTCTGGGGATTGGTCAATGGCGAGACGCAGACGAATTATCACTGGGGCTCTAAAGCCGGTGATCCTCTGCCTCGGGTCTGGCAGCATGATATTCTTAGTGGAGACTTGACGCCTTACGACCAGAACGAGATCGAACTGCTGAAGAAGTATATACGTATGAGTCTCACCGCTCAGAAGCGGGACTAGCGATTCACGACTAGGGGAGGCTGGCGCAGGGCGAGCGCAGCCCTGCGCCTTACGCCTGCGGCGCCCTTGATCCCGCTCCCAGCTCGCGGGGGAGAAGTGTTGCCCCAAAAGAGCCTGACAGGACCGCCGACATTATAGATGCGCCAGCTGGCCGACCCTTCCACCCGCATTTCACTTGACCTGGGGCATGAGCAGAGGTATTACTCCGCTGTCGAATGGGCCAGGCCGGGGGCACGTGGAGGATCCGGCGAGCAGGAGGCGGGGGCGATGCCGCGTGTCGCTCGGGTGGTGATTGCCGACGTTGCGCATCACTGACGCAGCGGGGCAACGGGGACGCTCAAGGCAGGACCGAGAACCCAGAGGGATAGCCCAAAAAGTGGTGTATATGTCCGCATTTTTCCGGCGTGCACCTTCCGCGCCTGATGAGCGGTAGGGAGAATAAGGAGATGACCATGAATTGGAGGAAAACCTGTACGACCGTGGTGGGTGCTGTCTTGGCGCTAGCCTCGCTCGGCGCTGCCCGGGTGGCCGCACAGGCCGGACCCCTAGTACTGCCCTCTTCCTCGCTGGAGCGCACGGGCGAGGTTCCCGTGGAGTATCACCTCAGCCGAGGATTCACCGGCCATGCCACCTTGCACCTCCGCTGGACCGACAGCCTTGGCCGAGTGGTCGAGGATAAGATGGTTCCGGCTGATTTGCTGGACGAAACCCAGGTCACATTTCACCTCGATATGTCCCGCGCAGTGGCGATGAAGAATCACCTCCATGTCGATCTTTCACTGGATGGCAAGGCCATCAATGGTACTGCGTTCCGGCGAGACGAAACGGCGGAAGCCGATTTCGTCGCTCGTCCTCGCTTTGACGGCTGGAAAGACTACGTCATCATGATGTGGCAGCAATATCCTGCCAGCCTCATTCCGGCGTTGCAGAAGCTGGGAATTGACGGAGGCGAATATTGGGCACGCAGCACCACTCCGCCGGACTTCCTAATCGATAACAACATGCGTTGGTACGCCGAGAGCCTCGCCACCGACTACTATTCCACCTATCATATCTGGCACGAGGACCGCTCGTATGACTGGGCCTTTGACCAAGCCAAGAAGCTCTATCAGGAAAACCCCAACAGCCTCGAGGCTTTCAAACGCCACCCGAGCTTTTGGGACCCGTACTGGCGTAAAGAGATCCATGACCGAGGCGTAGCTTCGGGAGAACGCTATGCGCCCTATCGGCCGTACTTTTATAGCCTGGCGGATGAGACCGGCATCGCGGCGCTGGCCGCGGCGTGGGACTTCGACTTCTCCGACGAGTCCCTGGTGCCGATGCGCCGATGGCTGGAAATCCAATACGCCAGCCTGGGTGCGCTGAACCAGGAATGGGGCACAAATTTCACCGCCTGGAATCTCGTTATGCCGGCCACCACGAATCAGGCCATGAAGAATCCGAGTGATAATTTTGCAGCCTGGGCGGATTTCAAGGAGTGGATGGACATCTCGTATGCGGACGCCTTGAAAATGGGAGCGGATGCGATCCGCGAAGGTGACCCTCAGGCCTATATCGGCATTGGCGGCGGCCAGATGCCCGGATGGGGTGGTTATGATTACGCGCGCATCACGAAAGCTATAACCGCCATCGAACCCTACGATATCGGACACAGTGTCGATGTCATCCATTCCCTCAATCCCTCGATGCCGATTGTAACCACCCGTTTCCGCTCCGGCCCTTGGGAGAAGCATCGCACGTGGTATGAATTGTTACACGGCAACAGTGGACTGATCATCTGGGACCAGGGTTTTGACGATCAGGCGGCGGGGGGAGGAGGGCGACAGCAGGAGGCTCCCTACGTACAGAAAGACGGACAGCCCAGCCCTCTGGGCAGAGAGTTTGGGGAATATTACAACGAGCTTCGCGACGGCGAGGGCGCGCTGATCATCAACAGCCATCCGGTGAACAACCTGGTCGCCATCCACTACTCGCAGGCCAGCATGCGCACGCAATGGATGCTGGAACGGCGCCCCGATGGCGACGCCTGGATGACCCGCGGGGCAGGCTATGAGCACCAGCACAACAACTTTGTGCGACATCGCGTGTCGTGGTGCGAGCTGATTGAGGATGAGGGTTTACAGTACAGCTTTGTTTCCTACGACCAGATTCCGCAAGGTGAGCTCCTTAAGCGCGGCTACCCCGTGCTGGTGCTCCCGGAGTCCAGTTCGCTCTCGGCGGCGGAAGCCCAGGCGATACGCGAGTATGTCGCGCAGGGGGGCATCGTCATCAGCGACGCGTTGCCCGGCACCTATGACGAACATGGCAAGAAGCTGCCGCAGTCCTCGCTCGCCGACCTTTTCCCGGGTCCGAATTCGGAGCAGGTGAACACCCACAGCTTCGGGAAAGGGAAGGCCATTCTGCTGAATGTCGATATCCTGGATTACGTCGGGAAGCGGCAACAAAGCCAGGAAGGTCCCATCCAGCAGTTGCTTGAACAGGTGTTGCGCTCCCATGGAGTTCGTCCGCCGTTCTCGGTAGAAGATGCGGCGGGACACAACGTGGTCGGGATCGACCTACATGTTTTTGCGAATGGCGGAGCCCGCATCGTCACGCTCCAGTCGAACCCGCCCATCAACGGTGATGAACTGGGGCCGCCGGATTTTCAATACCACCAGCGGTTTGAGAAGCCCGTCACCATTCACTTGCATCTGCCTAACACCCTGTATGTTTACGACACGCGGGCGCGCAAGGCGCTCGGCCAACACAAGGATATGACGCTGACGGTCGATCCCTATGAACCGACGATTCTGGTGACCAGCGACGCACCCCTTCCGGAGATGCAGGTTTCCGTCCCTGACCACGCGCAGCGCGGATCGATCGTCAACATTGCCGTGCACGCCGCCCCCACCCCGGCGGATTTCAACGTTTTCCACATCGGCGTCCGTGATCCGCAGGGGAATCGCGTGCTCTATTACTCGGATAATCTCGTTGCCACACAAGGCGGGGGAGTGCAATCGATCCCTCTCGCGGCCAATGATGCGGTAGGCAAGTGGAGTATCACCGTGCAGGACATGCTCACGGGCCAGACGGTCACTCGCGACCTTGACGTGGAATAGCCGGGACCGAAGTCCCGGAAGGTTTGTCAGCCGATGCCGCTCAAGCCGCCGCAGCTTTGTGAGGGGTAAATCTCGATGGGGGAGTAATTTATATGCCAATGAACCGCAGAGAGTTTATGGGAAATGTAGCCGGAGGAGTCACGGCAGCAGGTATATCAGGACAACCTCCGCATCCCGCTCCGGCAGCCGAGACCAGGGGCGAAAACCAGGCGCCGAAAGCCGAAAGCCGCTTTGACCGGGCCGCCCGCCATAAAAACGAAATGGCCGCGAAGATCGTCTGGCCCAATCAAGAACCCACCATGTTTATGCTTCGCCGGGGTAATCACAGCGAAGACATTATCGAGTCCAATGAGCAGCAGCATGATGCCGGCAATATTGAACTGATGGCAAAGGTGGGTGTACGCAGCGCGCGCCTGCACTTCTGGAAGGGGCTCGGACTTGAAACGCAGATGCCTGGGATCCGCCAATCCCAGAAGATGGCCGAATTGATGCACCAGCACGGCATGAAGGTCAGCCTCTATGTGGGCGGAACAATGTTCATCGAGACCTTCTACCGGGAGGTGCCGGAAGCGGTGCAATGGGAGCAACGCGATCAGTTGAACCATCCGGTGTACTACATCGAGACCCAAACGTTTCGCCATTTCGCCTGCTTCAACGAGCCGAAATACCACGAGTATATCAAGCGAGTTTTGCGAATTGGCGTCGAGGAGGTCAAGGCCGATCAGATCTTCTTTGACAACGTGTTCTTTCTCCCCGAACCCAAGTCGTGCCGCTGCGAGCGGTGCATCCGCGCGTTCAAGGCATTTCTCAAAGAGCGCTATCCGACCCCGGAAGAAGCATTCCGGCGCTTTGGCTACCCCGATCCCGAGTACGTCGTGGTCAACGACTGGGACATATTTAACAGCCCGGACAACGTGGTCTCCCTGGACGACCCCATTTTGCAGGAGTGGACCCGCTTTCGCTGCGAGACCGTGGCGCGGCAATGCGCCGAATTCTACGACTACATCAAGAGCCTGAATCCGAAGGTGTCGGTGGGGTTCAATGTGAAGGGAACCTACGGCATGAACCGGATGTGGCGCAACGGCGTCTACCACCCGCTGCTTGCCGGCAAGATCGACTTCGCTTGTTTTGACGTGGGCGATATGAGCGCGCGCCTGGATCCGCGGACCGGCGCTCTGATTTCTGAGATTCGCTCTTACAAAACGGCGCGGACGGTGGGATTCAGCTATGAGGAATTGGGCGGGCGTAATCTCGCCTTGGCTTTCAACCCCCTGAAATTCATCTCCGGCAACACCTGGCAAGGCGGTCCGGACCTTGGTTGGGAGAGGCGGTCATTCTCGGCTGCGACGGAGTTTTTCGGCGAATACGCCAAGCGATACTACACCGACGCCGAGGGCGTGGCGGACGTCGCCGTGCTGCGAACGTGGCCCTCGATGGCGTATAGCATTGTCGCCACGCTGGTTCCGACCATCCTGATGGAGCAAGTGCTGATCCAGCACAAGATTCCTTTCGACATCATCTATGACGAGCAGATGGACCTGATCGGGCGCTACCAGGCGATCATTCTTCCAGGGCAAGAAAGCCTGTCACAGGCTTGGGTAGACAAGCTCACGAAATACGCGGAGGACGGGGGCACGGTTCTGTTTACCGGCAACACAGCCGATTACAACGACTGGCGCGAGGTGCGGTCCACCAACCCGCTTCTCGCCCTGATGGGCTTGCCAGCCCACCGGCGGCTGCTGGGAGACGGTGAAGAGGAGGGTGCTTCCCACGCCCATGGAACGGCCTCCACAGCAACTTCGGTCAAGACTATGGGCAAGGGTAAGATTGTCTATATTCCGGAAATTGTGCCGGGCTTGGCTGGAAGTATGGAGACGCGCAGCAGCGGCATCGCCGGCGACGAGACGGCATCGTATGCTTCCCAAACTCGGGGAGGCACCTTTGCCGCCCGGGATTGGGTGCTGCCGAAGAATCACGTCGAGATTCGGGAGGCCATCACCGGTAATTTGTCTAGGCCGCTTTCGATCATCACCGGGGCGCCGCTGACCACCGTGATGGAACTTTGGAACCGGCCCAAGACCAACGAAACCATCGTCCACTTCGTGAACTTCGATGACAAGACGCTCCCCGCGCCATTCCAGGTCTGGTTGCGAAACCAGTATAGAGGGCTTAAGGCAACTTCGGTCAGCTACATCTCTCCAGAAACTGACGAGCCCGAGGAATTGGAATTCACGGAAAAGGATGGCGTGATCGCGTTCACCACCCCCTTGGCCAAGGTCTACTCGATGGTCGTGGTTTCGCATGCGTAAACCGTGGCGGTGTCTCGGGTTTGCGGTCGGTCATTTCGGAGCCTCGGATATCAGAACAAGTCCAGGCACGCGCTCGAAATGCGCGAGGTTGTTCGAAACCGGCTCCATCAGGTAAGAGAAAACGTCCGTGTCGAGCAGGATGATGTTTAGCGGGTCGCTGATCAAAGACGGTTACGTCCGGGCGCGATAGATCTCTTCGACGAATGCGCCGATGTCCTCGTCGGGCGGCACGATGCGGGCGAAGGCGTTCGGATCGAAAGGCTTTGCACCACTTTCCGGGCCAGTTCTTGAATCGTCTTGCCCGCGATGATACCGGCCTTACGATCGGCGGGAGCGCCACGCTTACGATTTCGGCGCGGCGCGGGATGCACTTTTGTCCTCAAATTCGGCCTCCACGAGGATCATACCACACCCGCTGCACGGCGGAAGCCCGGGTGGGGATGAAAATGGTGTCAGGAACCGGCACAATGTCTTTGTCGAGAGATTAGACGAGCGATTAAGTGTTTCATGGACGCGCCACTGGTGCTATATTCTGCCCGCTGGAGAGAAGCAACGCCTGCTGCGTTTTGAGTGTGAGAGCCGACATGCAGCGTAAAACTCAGCTTGATGGTCTGCGCGGGATGGCAGTGCTCATGGTATTTTTCTGGCATGCCTTCTGGGTACCCCTATTGTGGTTCGGCGTGGATTTGTTCTTCGTCTTGAGTGGATACCTCATCACCGGCATCCTAATCCGCATGAAGGAGCAACACGGCTCGATTGGGGCTGCCTTAAAGTCCTTCTACACGCGGCGAGCTTGTAGAATCCTGCCCGCATTTCTCCTGTTTTTGTTCGTCATCACCGCGGTTTTTCACATCCAGTGGTCGCATCGGTGGTATTGGTTTGCCTTCTTCGATGCGAACTTCGCCTTTGCTTTCAGGAAGGTGGAGCAAAGCCAGGGCGGAGTCTTTGGTCTGGCGCCCTTGTGGTCCTTGGCAGTTGAGGAGCAGTTTTACTTTGTGTGGCCTTTAGTGGTGTTTCTGTGTTCGGGTAAGACTCTGAAACGAGTAGCACTGGGAATTATTGTGGTCGCTCCGATATTGCGAGCCCTCTGCACGCCATTTCTTCCGTACGAGTTTATTTACGTTCTTACACCGTTTCGGATGGATACCTTGGCTTTCGGCGCGGCCATTGCCATCCTGGAACACGAAGGCTCAGCGTTCGTTCATTCTCGCCACCGTCTGGCTGCGATTTGCGCCATCGGCACTTTTATCATGCTCGGACCGTTAACGTTGTTGCCCACGTTCCGCCGAAGTGCCGATACCCTGTTGTTTAATACCCTCGGGTACTCGCTCTTCGGATTTTTGTTCGGCGCGACAGTTCTTTATGCGCTCGGAGCTTCCCGGGGATTCGGCCATGCCCTGTTGACTCTAAGGCCCCTTCGCTATATGGGCCAGATCAGCTACACGTTCTATTTGTACCACCTCGGTGTTCTGGTCCTGATTCGAGAACATTTCCATTCGGCCCTTCCCGTCGCTCTACTTGCTTTCGGAGTCACCGGGACGATCGCTGCCATCTCCTGGCCTTTCTTCGAATCTCCGATCTTGCGCTGGCAACGCTCGGCGGAGGTCGACGAATCGAAAGACCGGCCAATTCCGCTGGCCGCGTGAATTGACGTCATCGGGATTTTCCTTTTCGCTTCAAACCCAAGGTGCAGAAACCGGGAGACAGGTCATTGACTCCGTATTCGGTGCAAATTTAACACTGTTTGACGGCATCCAGGTGCAGTCACGCCTGGTTGATTTCGACCCTGAAGCCAGGCTCTCAAATGTGACTTACCAGGGCAAACACTACACCATTACCAAGCAGGCCGAGGTATCCGCGGGGTAGTCCATGTCCTTATCTTGATGGTGAAAAGAAAAAGGTCTCAGGAACCTTTGTTCGGAAAGTTCCTGAACCTCTTCTCACGCCTTTTCTCACTCCTCGGTGCTCTACCTGGATTTTTCCGGCAACCTTAATTCCTGTACCGTCATCCGCACCGTTCTGATCAAGGACGAAATGGTGCCGAAAGAAGCCGCGGATTACGAACAACAATCAGCCGTTAAGAAACTTTTGCAACTTATTTGCTTGATCGGGGTTGAACGCAGTGATACTGTCGCCGCTCATATATACGTGCGTAAGGCCTTCGGTTTTGATAAGAAAAACAGTAGCTCTGTTTTAACCCTGGGTTCACGGCACGCTCGCGCGAAAAGGGGTTCTCCATGAAAAAAACCCCAGAAAGGAGAATTATGTCTCGGCGTTTCGGTGCATGGGGAATGCAGCGGCGCCATCCGGGCCGATGAAAAGTGATTGCTTGGATGTTGATGTTGCGTTAGCGAACCAGAACTCGTTGCAGCCAGCCTCGCTTCGGTCGATTTTTTTCTACGGCGGGATACTCTCAGGGTTTGTCCTGGGCGTTTACGAAGCCGCGCTGGTATGTTCAAGACCTCGCTACAGTCCAATAGCAAGGGCCGATTTGAGTCCTCTCATTTTTCTCGCCGCTCCCCTGCTCGATCTCTCGATATTTGCTCTCTTAGGGCTGGTCTTGGGCTATTTTGCAGAAAGGAGCAGGTCGGCAGGAAGGTCGTACGTTCGTTACACCGGCATGCTGGCATCGGGATTGGTCGGCGGGTTTGCGTGCGCATTATCCTGTGTCCGGCTCTGGTGGGACCTGTACCCAAAATTGTATCTGCTGGTCGTGACGGTGATTACAGGCGGAGTGGCGGTCTCGGTCGCGTCGGCTGCCGCACTGCGGAAATGTCGGGATCGGGCACTCATCATCCGCCGAGAGGATTGTCAGAACTGTGCGGGCAGATTGAGAATCGCGGCGGTGAGCATCACTGTACTTCTCTTTGGCTGTACCGGCGCGTACGAAATAAGCCAACTTGGCGGCGCTTCAGCACATCCGGCCGGTTTCGGCAATGCTACAGGACGGCCAAACATTATCCTGATTACACTCGATACAGCGACCGCGGAACACTTCTCGTGCTATGGCTATGGCCGGCCGACCACCCCCAATCTTGACTGGCTCGCGAAGCGCGGCGTGCAGTTTGAGAATGCGATTTCCCCATCTTCTTGGACTCTGCCGTCATTTGCTTCAATGTTTACCGGACTCTACCCCCACCAGCACGGAGCCGACTCTGTGTCTCCCTTGGCGCCACAGGTTTCGACCTTGGCCCAGGCGCTTAAATCATCGGGATACCAGACCGCCGGATTCAACGCCAACGCCGCATACGGCCAGGCCAGCCAGGGGATTGCCCGCGGGTTCGATGTGTATCTGGACGGATCGGAAAATCTGCGGCAGAACATGGTCCAAACGCTCTTCGGCCGTACTTTCACCAAGTTCGTTTACCTGCGCTTCACCCGATTTGAACGGCCTGAATGGCAACATGCGGATGAAATAAACCGAAAGGTAGAGCACTGGCTTTCGAAACGGTCTCGACAGCCTTATTTCTTGTTCATAAACTACTTCGATGTACACGCGCCGTACTTCGCCGCGCGCCAGTATGTAAACCGATTTGGCGGACTGCCGTCCGATGGCATCCCGGCCATCCAATCCAACATCAACGGGGCAGACCAATCCACTTCCACGCCGGCGCAACAGGCCGCGATTCTGGAAAGATACGACGACGCGCTGGCTTATACTGACAATCGCATCGGCGCCCTCATAGAATCCCTGGCGAAATCGCCTGATTGGTCCAACACGGTAGTGATCGTTACATCCGACCACGGCGAAACATTAGGGCAGCATGGCGTCTTCGGGCATGGGATGAATTTGTGGCGCGAGCTTGTACATGTACCGCTAATCATCTTAGGTTCAGGCATTCCCCAGGGTGTCCGCATTCACGACGTGGTAGGCACAAGGAGTTTGTACGCCACGATTCTGGGCCTGGCGGCGGGAAGGGACGCCACTCCCTCTCGATCCGCGCTCCAAAGCTACTGGACCCCAGGCCGTGATGCCAGAGTTTTACCAAACGTGGCTGTGTCAGAGCTTGGAATGTGTCCCGCGTTTTCTCGATTTGAAAACACGTTCATCAGTGTGACCACACCCCAATGGCACTATATTCTGGATGCCCATGGCCAAACACAACTCTTCAACTGGGTCGAGGACCCTCAAGAGAAATTAAACTTGACCAGTTCCCCCGAGGGAAGCAAGGTGTCCGAGAATTTTCGCCGGATCGTGCGGGAGCAGGTGATGTCTACGAATCGCCCGTGGCGAGGCCTGGACTATTTACAACCCGTGGGGCTTGCCATGCCCTCGCCTGGTGCTCCGCCAGAGCGCGACGTGCTTGACAGCCTGCCGTATCAATGACGACGCACTAATCCCTCGGATCAAATTGCGGAACCCGCCAGTTGCCTAGGGCGCACCGATGTTCGTACCGAACCCATGATGATACACTCAGGCCCGATGGACTACGAACTTGTCAATCTCTCGGAGGACGACAGGCAAGCTGTCGTTGCAATTTTCAACCATTTTGTCAGTTGCAGTTTTGCGGCGTACCCCGAGGAACGAGTCACTGAGCAGTTCTTCGACCGCCTGCTCGCTATGTGCGATCATTATCCCGCTGTGGTTGTGAGGACCAAGGCCGGCAAGACGGCCGGATTTGGCCTTCTCCACGCATTCCACGCGGCCCCTACGTTTCGACGAACGGCGGAGATTACCTATTTTCTGCTACCGGAATACACGAGGCAGGGCATCGGTAGCCGAATCCTCACGCAACTCGCGGCGCGTGCCCAGGCAATGGGTATCGACAATCTGATCGCCAGTGTGTCTTCACTGAATGAGCAGAGCCTCCGGTTTCACACTCATGCCGGTTTCGAACGTTGTGGGACGCTGCGTGCGGTGGGCACAAAATTCGGCCGGGATTTTGACGTCATTCTGTTTCAGAAGAGGCTTAACGGGGGAGAAGCCAGTGGCTAATTTGACGCGAAGAGGATTTGTCGGCTCGCTTTCGGCAGTTGCCGCCGCAACGTCGTTGCCGGCTCGACCGGGCGGCAGCGTGGCGCTTCCGGAAAAGCGGACGGGGCATGTCTCCATCAAAATCACCGACCTCAAGTGCGCCATCATCGGGCAAAACCCGGTGGTTCGAGTGGTTACCGACCAGGGTATTTCCGGGTACGGTGAGGCAGAATCCGTCAAGAACTATCTGAAGCCGATGGTGCTGTTTTATAAGCAGTATCTTCTCGGCGAAGACCCGACGGACGTCCAGCGCGTGATGCTCAAAATCCGCCGCATGGGCGCCTTCAAGCCCTGGGGTGCGGCGGTGAGCGCCATCGAAATCGCTCTGTGGGACATTGCCGGGCAGGTGGCCGGCGTGCCGGTTTATAAGCTGCTGGGCGGAAAGATTCGCGACCGCGTTCGTGTTTACGATGGAGCCGTGCGTTTCCCCATGCACGGCCAAACGCCCGCCGATTACGCCGAGAACACGCAGAAGATCAAGGAATCCAAGGAAGGCTTCACCCTGATCAAACAGGCGGTGGGATTTCACAATCCGGCGATGATCAAAGCCGTGCCCGACGGCTGGTACGATTCTCCGGGACGGTCCGGGCCAGGGCACGCGGACCGAGGCATGCTGACCGAGCGCGGCTTGGAACAGATCATCGCCTGCGCCGAAGCCATGAAGAAAGTCCTGGGCGATGAAGTGGGCCTGGCCCTGGACTGCGGACCCGGCTGGACCCTCAAGGACGCCATCACGTTTGCACGCGCCCTGGAGCCATACCATCTCGCCTGGCTCGAAGACACGCTCACCGGCGACTACTCGACCTACCCTAACGCCCAGTTGTTCAAGGAACTCACGCAGGCGACTTCGACCCGTATTCACACCGGAGAAGAGATTTACCTCCGGGAGAACTTCAAGGATCTGATCGAAAACCAGGCGGTGAATGTGATCGGCCCCGACCCGGAAGATGTGGGCGGCATTGCGGAGTTGAAGTGGATCGCGGAATACGCCGATTTGCACGGCATCCTCGTGGCTCCCCACGGGATTTTCGACGGGCTGATTGGGCTCGCCGCGCATGTGCAGATGGCCGCCACCCTGCCGCAAAACTATATTGCCTTCGAGTATCCGATCGGCCAGCCGGAATGGTGGAATGACATTGTCGAGGGCCTGCCCGATCCGATCGTGAAGAAAGGTTTCATCGACGTTTGGGACGCGCCGGGGCTGGGCGTCAGATTCGATGTCCAAAAAGCCAAAGCGCACCTGCGTGACGAGGATCGTGACTTCCTCGACTAAGACAAGATGCCAAGCCTTGGGGCAGACGCCGTCTGCCCTTTCCGAAACGCCGACATCCAGCCGGCACGGGAGAGGGCCTCAGTCCCCAGGCGCGCCGGCAGGATGCCGGCCCAACGTCGGCTTCGTTCACCGGTGAAACACTGCCACCTCGGCCCTAGCAGCCTCCCGCCCAGAGCACGACATGCCGGCGTGAAGGCCAGCCGCACAGGCGGCGCTCGTCACTCTTCACTCGTCACTGTTTTTTCAGGAGCTGCCTCTCCAGCTTTTGGGAGCGGGCGTTCAACTCGCTGAGTTGGCGCATGTCGTCTTCGGCTGCGGTGACGGCGTTCTGGATGCGGCTTAGGGCGGCGCCGCTGCAAGCGCCGGAGCCCGGGTCGTGGCTGGTATCCAGGATGCTGCTCATATTGCGGAATTCGCCCGTGATGTCGCGGTAACGGCGGAGGATGGACGTCAAATAGACGTCGCGCCGGTGATCCAGGTCCTGAAGGCTGGAGATGACGTGGGCAGTGTCGGAGGCCTGAGTGCTGACGGCAGCGGAATCCGTCCGCAGCTTGGCGTTGTCCGCCTCCAGCGCGATGATTCGCTGGCGGGCGATATCCGACCCGGACTGGGCCGCATCAAGCTTCTTTTGCAAATCCGCCAGTTGGGCTTGCGCATCGGCCTGCTGCTTTTGCAGGCGCTGCTCGGCGCCGACTGCCGCTTTGCTGTTTTGATCGTTGGAGGTTGACAGTTGGTTCTGGAGGTCGGCCATGGCGGCGCGGGCCTGCGCCAGTTCGCGGTCCAGGCGCTCGATGACCGCCTCTTTTCTGGCGACGGCAGCACGAGCGTCCTGGCCGGGGAGCTCCTCCGTCACCGGAGGCGGCAGTTTTTGCAGGTTCTTCTGGAGCCAAGCGTCATGGAGCAGACGCAGTGATTGCGCATCCGCTTCCGCGCGGCGCTGGCACACTGCAATGCGCCGCCACTGCCGGAGAATGATGACCAGCGAGACCGCCAGAACCGCACCCAATATCAGTTCAAACGTGATTCGTAAACTCAAGGGGCGCATTACCCCTCCTTCGGGCGCAGGCGCAGGCGCCAGGAAAGGCGCGCGTCTTCGCCGCCGCACGGGGCGCTCAGATGAATCTGCGCGTTGCTGTGAAACTTCGGAGGCACTTGCAGGGTCAGCCGCCAGGCGCTGGACATGCGGGCAAACGCCGCGGCAATGGCATCCGGGATTTCACCGATGGACCGGCACACCTGCCCTTTACCGCCCGTCGCGTCCGTGAGCGTCAGCAGGCCGTTCTGATAGGACTGGTCGAGGGTATCCGAGCGGTAGTAGAGGTGGACGACAAACAGGGGCGCCTCCAGCTCACTGACGTCTTCTAACAGCCGCGAAATCTTGTCCTGAATCAACGCATCGGGAAAGACCCGGCTGAGGTCATGCGGGTCACTTTCGTTGATGACTGGGTTCGTGTAGTCCTCGCGGTAACTATAGATGTTACTGTCGGTGATGTACAGAACGGAGACGCGCACGGCGGATTTGCGCATGATCCTGTCCGCCAGCGCGAGGGCCGGCGTAATCGTTTCAAACAAGCCCGGCTTGCCGGTGCTTTCCAGATCCTTAATAGCGTCCAGGAGGTGTTGGCGATTGGGGGCGGGGTCAGCGAGCACGTGCAGTCCGTCCTGGTCGCGTAAAAGGCCCACCCAGGCGTTGGCAGGCAATTTTGAGATTTCCGCAGTCAGCGCTTGTTTCGCCGCGTCCACCAGCGAAAGGTCTCCCGTGAAATCGACGACTACCATGATGATCTGGTCGCTGCCCGGCCCCAATTCCGCGATCACCGGGGCCGGCTTGCCATTGAACGTGGCTTCGAAATTGGGAGTGGGACCGCAATTGCCCTCTTCGACCCAGGCGGGGATCGACACGCTGGGGGTTTGCGTCTGGACGGTTCCCAGCGCCGCCGCAGCAGCCAGAAGTGCGAAGACCAGGTTGGAGGCTCGAAGCATTAGAAGCTAAACTTGAGGCCCAATTGGATGACGCGCCCGCCGTGTGAGCCGATGATTCTGCCGGCGTCGACATTGGGCGCACTGGTGGGACCGATCATGGTATCGGGATAGTTCCAGTTCGCATGGTTCGTGACATCCAGGGCCAGAACGTTGAATTCAAAGGCACGTTCGCCACCAATGGGGAGGCGCTTGCCTAAGCTTACATCCATAGTATTATAGCCCGGCCCCAGCAAACCTGATATCGTGCGCGAAGCGTTTCCGCTGGTAAAGTCCGCAGGCTGGTCAAAGGCCGAGGGATTGTACCATTCCGCCGGCCCGGGATTGGCAACCTGAGCGTTTACGCTCGGCACCGCATTCACGTTAAGGGTGGAAAGGATGTCGCCCGTATTGTTGAATTCAGGATGCGGCGACAGGGGCGTTCCGCAATTCCAGTAAGCGTTGCCGCTCAGCGACCAACCCCGCACCAGGGCGCCCCGTATTCCCGAGAGATCCAGAAACGGCTGGTTGGGGCCGAACGGGAATTCGTACACGTAACTGAGCGTCAGATATTGAGGGGTGTTGTAGGCCGTCACAGACCAGTCATCGCGCAGATTGAACAGATCCTGGTTGCCGTACGGGCCGGAGTAATCGTCCATCTGTTTGGAAAGCTCATAATACAGCGTGAACGTGAGCCCGAACGACGCGTGCTTCTCAACGCGGATATAGCCGGAGTCCCGCTGGTAACGCCCCGCCGGGTATTGCCCGTAAAGTTCAAAGCCGGCGTATTGAGGATATGGCTGAAGCGTCGAGCGGAACGAGTAATCGTAGAGGTTATCACCATACGTCATGTCGGCGGGGCTGATCGCATTAGGGTTCACCACCCCATCGCCCACCAGCAGGGCGCGGCCCACGCTGTGATTCGCCCCCGCCGAAATAGCGATGGAAAAAGGGACGTCCCGCTCGATGGAAATGGCCGCCGACTGATAAACGGGCTCGTCCTTGCTCAGATTCATGTAATCCGCCGTGGTATTGTCGGCCGCCGAGGGGCTCAGATCCGGAAGGGGCGAACCGAGGGGGGGAATGCCGGCGTCCAAGGTGGCCGCGGGGCTAAGCTGAATGTTCGGCGAGATAATGGTCTGGAACGCGTTGAACCCCTGCGTGGCCCATTGCCCGTCGTAAATAGGAATCTGGCTATGATAGCGGCTATAAGAGGCGCCCACTACTGTCTTGCTGCTACCGCGGGGATTCCACGTAATGTTGAAGGAAGGATCAATGTCAAAGTTTACCGGCCGCATGCCGCGCGACATGCCGTCGCGGCCGGCAAAAGCGAGCGCGCCGGGAAGAAAGACGGACGGATCAATCAGATTGGGATCGACGGTGCTTTGACGGTTGTATTTTTCGATGCGGGGCGTCCGTCGACTGAAGGTGAGACCGGCATTGAATTGCAAGTCTTTTCTCACCGCGTACCGGTCCCGCGCGCCGAAGCCCTGGTAAGAATCGCGAAAATAGGAAGGCGCGGTGGTCATGGTTTGTTGCGCGGAAGCCGACATTCCGAGCAGGAAACTGGCGAAAGGATCCCCCGTGTCGATGATGCCCGGCAGGCTGGTGATATCGGGAGTGAATTGAAAATACCCGGACGGGTACGTGGGATTAAACGAATTCACTTGATAGAACGCGCCCTCGCCGGTAAGACGAATGGAGTGCTTGCCTTTGCGGGTTGACCACGTATCGCTGAAATCCCATGTGACGCGGGCGTTGCGCGAGTTCGGATAGGCCGTGCCCATCGACACATAGTTACCTAGCGAATAGCTGGGAAAAGGATTCGCCGCGCCGCTGCCCGACTGCACCAGATCGGAGTTCACCGTCACACTGGCGGAGTTCACGGTCTTGGCGCTGGCCGTATAGACGTAGTCCAATTCCGAATGCAGCGTGGAGAAGTGCTGCTCCGGCGACGTTGGGCTGGCTTCGTTGGGAAAGTATTTTGCCGGACTCAGGTAGCCGCTCGAAACCGTAGTGTTGGAAGTCAACCGGTGGCGTTCCCGAAAAGGGTGATCCAACTTGGCGATGAACCCGTCGGCGTCGTCGATCTGCGGCGAGTTGACAAAGTAATTGTTTTGAAAAAACGGTCCGATATCGGTATTCGGCGGGGAGTACAGCGTTAAAGCCTGTTGCGCTACGGGCGACAGGCGGTTCGCGGGGATGACGTTCCCCGGGAACTGGGCCCGCAGGTATTGCAGGTTGCTGGTTGACACCGGTTGCGTGGGATCATACGCAGGATTGGGAGTAGTCTGCGCGGGATCGTAAATGGGCAGGATATACCCCGAGGGGTCAACCGTTTGCGAAAAGTCACCTTGCCGTTGCGGCACGGTGGGAACAGTGAGCAGGTTGGCGCGAAAAATCCGCTCGCGCACGCCCTCATACGAAAGCATGAAAAATGTGTTGTTGGGATTGGTAATGAGATGAGGCAGAAGGGCCGGCCCGGAAATGTTGAACCCAAATTGATTGCGGCGCAGCGGAGATGCGCTCTCCCCGTTCTGTCTCACTTCATGCGGAATCGCATCCAGAACGTCGTTTCGGAAGTTTTCGTAAATGCGCCCGTGCCAGCGCAATTTGGGGCCGTGCTGCTCCTGCGCGTTCGGCGGACTCTCCGGGCGCATACCCAGTTCGCGGGTCAGGGTCTTGAATTCGTCGGCTGCCTGGGAGAGAGAAGTGGACGGCTTGGTGTTCGACGAGGTAGAGCCGCCATCGCGGGCACACACCACCCCCTCCACGGACAGGGTAAGACTAACCCCTATGGCGATGCTGACCCAGATTTTCATTGTGCGGTACCACGCAATACCACGTAAAATCCAATATAGTGTGCCTCTCCGGTGCTACAACTCGCACGTCTGCTGCCATTTAAAGGGTAGTGGCGGGTCGGAAGGGCCTCGAGCATTCAATAGCGCTTTAAGACGGACAAACCGTCGCTTCGCCCTCGCTTGGAATGTCCAATATTCTTGCGGTGTTCGCGTCTGCCCATCGGCAAACATGGTCAAAATGGCCGTGCCAGATTCACCATCGCCGCGCCAGACAGCATATAGCGGCACAGAGTTGGCGTATGATGAAGCCATGCTCACGGAACGTGCTCCCCGCAACGCGGCGTTGCGCGCCGAGTTCTCAAAAAGCGACTCGCTCATCAGCCTCCCGTTGCCTCCGGACTTTCGATTGTGCGAACAGGCAAAGCGTATCGCATCGGCTCTTGAAGAAGGGACGGCTGCCGCCATGCGTCCGGCCTGCGCCGAGTTTCTGAACGCTACCGCGGAATTCTACGGAGTGCCGAGCCCGGGAGTCCGCGTACTTGCCGCCCGTCCTCTGCGGGTGCGCGAGGGTTGGTCTTCGGAGTTATTTGGGGATTATGCTCCGAACGCCTGGCTGATTCGCGTCTGGATGCGGACCGCAGTCCGCAAACAAGTGACATCCTTCGGAACCTTGCTGAGCACCCTATGCCATGAGTTCTGCCATCATCTGGATTATCAGCGCTTCAAGTTCAGCGACTCCTGGCACACCCGCGGATTCTATGCGCGCACCGCCGTGCTTTACCATCACGCGCGCGGAACCCCGTTCAAGCAGTTATGCTGGGTGCAAATGCGGGGCGGGCGCTGGAGAATCGATTGGCAGCGCACCCGGCGCGGGATTTGAACTTTAAATCGGCACAAACATGCAAGACGACCAGGAACCGGTCCGCATACCGATTACCGACGTGTTTGATTTGCACAACGTACAGCCGAGGGAAGTGGCCATGGTGGTCGAAGCCTACCTGGAGGAAGCAAGGCGTTTAGGCTTCAAGGCGGTGCGGATCATTCACGGCCGGGGCATCGGTGTGCAGCGGCAGATTGTACGCACGGTGCTGGCCCGAACGCCCTTCGTCACGGCTTTTGGCGACGCGCCTCCCGAAGCCGGGGGGTGGGGCGCCACCATCGTGAGATTGAGAGAAGGTGCGGCTGGGCCGACCCGGAGATAATCTCTGGCGGCCATCTCCCGCAGTAAACTGGTTGCGGGTACGACGAATTCGCGACAGGCCATTCAGGACGAAACCAGCGAAAGATCCGACCGCCTGGGCGAAATCTCCAAGTGGTCTCCAATCCTGGTCTCAGTTCGAAAAACCGTGTGGACCGGGAGTTCCAAAATGCTGTCGGCTTTGAAGCTCACTTTGGAAATACGGAAAGGACGAACATGCTCCTCGACATCCACAACGTTGAACTTGCGGTCGAGGAAAATGAGATCCAGCGCGTATAGCATGCCGATGGTGTGAACACCGTGCGACGGCACAATCCAAAGGCCCTGGCCGGCGCGCGCCCAGCGGCGCGTCGTACCCAGCAGTCCCACCAGCCGGCTGAAGTAGCCATCAGCGACCCTGGCGTGAGTAGCTACAAACCGCTCGCGCGTTTTGTTATAAACACAAACGTATTTGCCGCTGCCCATTGCTGGCTCTTCCACCGGTCATGCCTCGGCGTTCGAGATAATTGACCCAACACCCGACGAACTACCGCGATACTTTACCTTTGCGTCGCCAGATGATGACGGCAAGAACAATCAGCGCCGCGACGAACGCAATGATTCGAATTTCCGTTGAACTCATAATGAGCCTCCTAAATTATGCGTCGATCGTTTGGGATCGGCCAAAATCAACTTGTTGTTTTACTCGCCCTGGCAGCACGTTCACCGAAATTGCCCCATGATACGAAGCATACTGAGCACAGCGGGTCCCAGAATGACAACGAACAGGGCGGGAAAGATGAAGAAGACCAGGGGGATAAGCATCTTAACGGTGGTCTTTGCTGCCATCTCTTCGGCGCGCTGGCGTCGCTTCATCCGCAAATCGTCGGAATGGATTCGCAGCGACCTCGCCACACTGGTGCCGAAGCGGTCGGTTTGTATCAACGTGGCCACCAACGCCTGGAGATCGTCCACCCCCGTCCGCGTGGCGAGCGAACGAAACGCATCGATGCGGGTCTTGCCGACGTGCATTTCAGCATTCACAAGATCCAGTTCCGCGCACAAATCCGGATGTGCGATCCTCAGCTCCTGGCCCACATACATCAGCGCTTGATCGAGACCCAAGCCCGCCTCCATGCAGATGACGAGAAGATCGAGGGCATCGGGAAGAGCCAGACGCAGCAGTAGCTGGCGCTGCGTCGCGCGCCGGCCCAACCACAGGTCAGGCGCCATGAATCCCCCAACGAGGGCCCCTACAAACACGAGAAGGGGATTGAACTTATAGATGCCCGTTATGTACACCAGGCCCACCAGGAACACAATGAAACCAACGCGACCCAGGCGAAACAGCGCCGCGGCTTCCGGCCGCCGGAAACCGGCGCGCACCATACGCTCATCTACGTTCTCCCCCCGTTCGGAGGCAGAGGAAGGAAGAAACTTGGTGACTCCGGCAAAGAGCGACTCAACCAGTTTTTGGCGTGATTCTTTCGCCGTCCCTTCTTTGCTGGGGGGGCGCCAGAGACGTCCAAGCCGCTCGGCGATCTCCACGGATCCGCTGGAAAAGGCGTAGAACAACGCCAATACGATCAGGGTGACCGCCCCGAAAATTATGACACTGGTCGACGTCGGCATAGAAGAACTGCTTCCCGGCAGATCTCAGACTTTGATCTGAACAATCCTCCAAATAATGATTCCACCCAGGGTTTGCATCACCCCAGCGGCAATCAGCATGATCTGGCCCAACCGGTTCACGAATAACGCATTCACATAATCAGGGTCGATCAAGTGCAACATGAGCAGCATGCCCAGCGGCAAGGCCATTAAGATGATGGCGGTGAGGCGCCCTTGGGCGGTGCGGACCCGCACGTCACCCGCAATTCGAAACCTCTCTCGGATCACATGGGCGAGGTTGTCCAGGATCTCCGCCAGATTCCCGCCCGTCTCCTTTTGCACGAGCAGGGCAATCACAAAAAGCCGAACGTCCACCAGTGGAACCCGTTCACAGAGGCCCAGGAGCGCGTCCCGCAAGGGCAACCCAAATCGCTGCTCGTCAAATACGATCCGGAACTCGGTGGAAAGGGGGTCTGCCAGGTCGGTGGAAGCGATCTCCAGCCCGGAAGTAAAGGCGTGTCCGGCGCGCGCCGAGCGGGCCAGGAGTTCGATGACCTCGGGAAAGCCTTTCTGGAATGCCGCTAAGCGTCGCGCCCGCTTGATGGTGATAAAGATCATCGGCAGAAACGTAGCGGCGCACCCCGCGACGAGCGCCCCCCAAAAGTTCCCGTAGATGACCTCAATGACCTCCAAGGTTGCCACGCCAATCGCGGCGCTCATCAAGACGAATTTCCCCGGTTTAACCTCCATACCGGCCTGGCTGATGAAGTTGCGCAGGCGCCCCGGCCACGACCAGCGGACCAGCATCTTGTTGAAGGCGGGGATGCTGCTCATCAGTTCGTCGCGGAGGAGGTTCAGGCTTAAGGCCTCCGTGGCGTGTGCAGCGCCCTTTTCGATAGCTTCCAGACGGCCCCGGACGATTTCGCCGTGCTTAGGGCCCGACAGTAAGACATAGATCGCCGCCATCACGAGGATGACAATGATAAACACCAGAGCTGCAAGCAATAACTGCATCAGGCATTCCCTCGTCAGTGGTGCCGGGTGAATTCGAACATGGAAGGCGGTAAGTTGACACCCGATGCCGCCAGGCGCTCCGTGAGCCGGGGACGAATTCCCGTTGCGGTAAACTCGCCCAGAACCGTGCCGTTTTCCGCCAGGCCCGTCTTCCGGAACGTGAAAATCTCCTGCATGCTGATGATGTCGCCTTCGACTCCGGTTATTTCCGCAATACTCGTGACTTTGCGGGACCCATCGCTCAAACGGCTGACTTGTATCACCAAGTCGATGGCAGAAGCAATCTCCCGGCGGGTCGCGATCTCCGGCAAACTGAGACTCGCCATGGCCACCATCGTTTCCAGGCGTCCCAGGGCGTCGCGCGTCGAATTGGCGTGGATGGTGGTCAAAGAACCATCATGGCCCGTGTTCATTGCCTGCAGCATATCGAGTGCTTCTTCGCCGCGGACCTCGCCTACGATAATCCGGTCCGGACGCATACGCAGGGTGTTGATTACGAGTTGCCGTTGCAGAACCGCACCTTTGCCTTCCACGTTGGGCGGGCGCGTTTCCAGCCGCACCACGTGATCCTGGTGAAGCTGCAACTCCGCGGCATCTTCAATGGTAACGATGCGTTCCCGGTTGGAAATGAAAGACGACAGGACGTTCAGCAATGTGGTTTTTCCGGCGCCCGTCCCACCCGAAATAATGATGTTCATACGGGCGAAAACAGACCCGCGCAGGAACGCCAGCATTCCGGAAGTCAGACTCTGATTGCGCAACAGGGCGTCCACATCCAAGGGCTCACGTCCGAACCGGCGAATCGAAAGACAGGAGCCATCAATCGCCAGAGGAGGAATAATGGCGTTCACGCGCGAGCCGTCAGCCAAGCGGGCGTCGACCATAGGCGACGATTCATCGATCCGGCGGCCCACGGCCGATACGATGCGATCGATGATGGCTTTCAAATGGCTCTCGTCGCGAAATTGCACGTTGGTCCGTTCGAGCAGCCCCTTACGCTCGATGTAAACGTCCTTGTACGTGTTCACCAGAATGTCGGAGATGTTAGGATCCTTCAGCAGGGGCTCAAGAGGACCCAACCCGAACACTTCGTCGAGAATCTCCAGGGAGAGCCGCTCCCGCTCCTGAAGGGTCATCGGCATGCTTTCCGATGCCACCAAACCCTCGACGATCTGGTTCACCTCGGTGCGCACGGCTTCGCGATTCAACTCCGAGACGCGATCCAGATTCAATCTCTGGATCGACCGGCGATGAATTTGCGCCTTTACCTTGCCTATATCGGGCTGACGCGTATAGATGTCTGCCATCTAGTTTCTCATCTCCTGCCTGAAAATAAGCCGAGGAAAGATTGAGCTTTTTCGGGTTCACTAGTGCGGTTGCCGGTAATCTGATCGACCATGCCGCGAAGCCTCTGCACCAATTGGTCGTGTTGACCGCGCGAAAGTTCCGCCCCCATATTTACGGCCCGGCTCACCTGCTTGAAGTCATTCGGCAAACGCTCGAAGATGGGCAGCTTCACGCGCTTTTCGAAGGCTTGCAGGGCCTCTTCGTCGCCGCGGTGCCAGCGATTAACCACCAGTCGAATTCTGGCCGAGTCGATACCGAGAGCCCGCAGCAGGGTGATATGCCGCTCCAGGCTCCACAGGCAGGACACGTTGGTTTCCGTTACCAGGATAATCTGCCGGGCCAGACGCAGCACCTGGGCCCAATCGGAAGTAACATTGGGGCCGATATCCGCCACGACGTAATCAAAACTGCTCTGCGCCACATTGATGACCCGCGCCAGGGCGGGTACGGCAATCCGGTCCCATTCGTCAGCGTGCGAAGCGCCGGCAAGCACCTGCACTCCGCTCTTGTGGCTCGCCAGCAATCCACTGAAGAGGTGGCTGTCCAGACGATCCAGGCTCTCCACGGCGGCACGGAATGAAAACCGTGTCTCCAAATCCATCAACAGCGCGATATGTCCCAGAGGCCGTTCAAGATCGAACAAAACAACGTGTTTCCCGGCGCTCCGTTCCAGTTGCACTGCCAGATTCACGGCGACCGTGGAAGTGCCCACGCCGCCCTTCGCCCCGGCCACGATCAGCAGCTTTTCGATTTCGGTGTGGGGTGTGCCCCGCTGCTTCACCAGGCGCTCCAGCATTTCCCGGACCACCATGGGGTCAATAGGGGCAGACAGAAACTCCCTCACGCCGCTGCGCATTGCTTGCATCAGCAAATCCGGACTCGGTTCCTGATAGGCGGAGCAGGCGATGATGCAGGCGGCAGGGTTCAGCCGGTTCAAGCGAGCGGCGAATTCAAGCGGCGGCTTGGCGTCGCGTCCGATCTCGACCAACACCACATCGGGCACGGCGGCGCGGGAGGTCGGCCCCTCGCCCGCCATGAGGTCCCATTGCGCAACAGGCTGCACCAATCCGGTTTGCTGCAACATGGCCAGCAACGCCGCACTGTTCTTCGTATCGAGACTAACAACCCCCACCGTCAACATGATCTGGTTCCTTTCAAGCTCGTCCGGCCCCTTTTCGTACGGGTGGGATCTCCTCTCGTTTACTTGCTCTCCGGCGCAGTTTCCTTCGGAGCAGGCAAGGGCTTCAAAAACGTGTCCGGGAAGTGTAGCGAGGCGGGCTGCTTCGGAGGGGAATCCAGCCGCACAACATGCGGCGTCACCATGACAAGCAGTTCATCCTTGCTCTTCTGGATCGACCGGCTCTTGAATAAGTTCCCCAATATCGGTAAATTCCCCAAGCCGGGAATCTTCGAGAATTGCTCAATCACCTGGTCGTTCACCAACCCCGCAATCACAAAACTCTGCCCGTCTTTCAGAATCATTTCCGATTGCACACTCCGCGTCGATAGGGAGGGGATAGTAAATCCCTGTATGGTGAGGGCGTTGGTATAATCCAACGTGCTTACTTCCGGGGCCACTTTCAGGTGGATCAGGCCCTCGGGGGTAATGATAGGGGTGAAACTCAGCTTCACGCCATAGTCGCGAAACTGAATCGTGACCACCGGCACGCCCCCTGTGGCTCCCTGCACCACCGGGAAGGGAAACTGTCCGCCCGCCAGGAAGCTCGCCTCCTTGCCCGTCTCGGCCAGCACGTTGGGTTCGGCCAGAACCTGCAGCAAGTTCTTCTCTTCGAGTGCCTGAATAACGACGCCCAGGTTGATGTCCGAGCGGAAAATAAAGACGTTCAGCAACGAGCCAAGTGTAATGGGAATTCCTGCGGCGCTGACTGCCGCGGTAGACGTCGTCGTAGTGGTTCCCGTAATACTTGTGCCGGATTGAATACTGGGTGGCGTATATTCTCCCGTGGTGGTCGTGAAGACGGTTTTCCCCGGGGACGTGCTGAGGAGGTTGGCACCCAACTGGCTGATCGTGGAGCGGTCCACGTCCGCAAATTTCACTTCCAGCAACACCTCTCCTGTGCTGGGCGGAGGCGTCTGCAACAGGCTGACCACGCTTTCTTTCTTGGTCGCCATGGCCTGCGCGATGGCCAGCACATGATCCGCCACGCCCTGTGAAGAGACCTGGCCGGAAAGCGTGATTACGCCGCCCCGCGCTTCCACCTGCACCGGCTCGTTAGGGACGACCTGGCGGATTTTCGCCGTCATTTCCGTCACGTCCAGATCGACGTAGACATCAAACGTCTGGCTTTGTCCTGTCTCATCCCAGATCACCAATGAAGTCACACCCGGCGACTTGGCATTCAGCAGGATCTGGATTGGAGTGACCACCAGCGTGTCGACGATCGTTGGATCGGCAACCGAAATACGGGAAATTCGTGCCTGGGAGGAAATGACCAGCGATCGTGACACCAACAGATGCAGCGCTTCCGCGGAAGGTCCGCCTGGCGCTGTTTGCGGTGCCGCGGTGGCGCCGGCTTGCGCAGCGAGCACTGCCCGCTCCCACCCGCCCAGACTCATCACAACCAAAAGAGAGGCCATAAGGCCCAAAAACATCACTAAATTGGATCGTGTGTTCAAGACTTTCATGGGGCCGCCTAGTTTTCTCATCATCGGGGGAAAGTCTGAATTTCAACCTTGTCGCCGCGGATCATCTGCACCGTAAACGGCGGCGGCGGCGGTGGCGCCGGCGCCCGCTTGGACACGACCGCTCGCGGAGCTGCCGGGGCGGCCGGTCCCATGAAAATTGTGGAACCGTAAACGGTAGGGGGATTCGCGTCGCTCGCGTCAATCATGTTGCGCAAAGCCAAATGGATCTTACCATCTGCGGCCGCAAGGGTCAGCTTTTCTCCGTCTTCCGGGGTTACCAACAGCGTGACCACGGGGGCCGTTTGCGGTTTACCATTCTGCCCCTGCACTTGCTGGCCTACTGCCAACACGCGCACGTGTTCCAGAATAGTGCGGGTGAGAAGGCCGTTCGGGCCCGTGCCCGTCACCAAAACGTCCACGATGGTACCCGGCGTAACGAAGCCCGCCACCGCCACGACGTCATCAACGCCCACGGAGACGGCCCGCATCCCTCCTGGGATCGCTACAGCGAGGCCCGCTCCTTCCTCGCGTTTCGCCAGTTCCTGGTCCAGGATAACCTGATCCTTCACCAGCGGAACGATCGAGGCGCGGCCCACGCAGTCTTCCTTGCGCGACAGCGATCCCTGGGGCAGCTTCCCTTCCGGCCAATCCATCGCCGCCACATCGTCGGTGGTCACAACTTGGCCCATATTCAGCGGAACCGCCGCCACGATGATTTGGCTCTGTTTTGTCACTTTCACGGCGCCGGCCACCTGAACCCGCTGGAGTACCCGGTAGACATAACTGCTCGCCAGAAATGCAATCACCAACGCCACGCCTAACCCAAGCAATAACCGGTCACGATTCATGCGTTCATCCCCAGAAATCGGAGTGCACACACTGTAACGAAAAAGAAACCTGTCGAAAGCGCCGCAGCCACGCCGAATGGAATCTTCAGTAATCCCGGATTGTCCAGCGTAACCGCACGAGCATTATTGACGTGAAAAGTGGAATAAGCAACGAGAATCACGAAAACGTTATAGAGAGTCTCGCGTACCTTCCCTTGCCGGACCATTTCCACCACGGACATTACCCCGGCAATAAAAACTGTGCCGATAAGCACCAGGATGGTCCGCTGCGGTCCCAAAAACGCCCCGAGTGCACCCATCAGCTTCCAGTCTCCCGCACCCAAGCCCCGCATCAACACAAAGGGAAGCAAAACGCCTAAGCTAAGTCCGGCCCCTTCCAGCGACGACTTCATCCAGGGCCAACTGCCCAGTACCGCGCTCAGGACCAATCCTAGCACAAGCGCAGGCACCGTCAACCAATTGGGGATCTTGCGGATCCGCCAATCGAGCCATCCGGCCCATCCGGCAACGCCCAACGCGCCCGCCGAAATCACGATTTGCCTCCACGCCACACTAACCATTTCGGCCGTCACTCTCCCGGCTAACCTGCTGCGCCAACGGTGGGGCCGTCCGCCACGCTTCCGATCGGGATTGCCATCTTGATCGGAACCCGCACATTGCATCACCGCGCCGGAATTCGCCTGCCTGTCCCAACTGAGTCATCATCGAAGAGGGAACCCATAGTGGAAGTGGCGAGTATAGATCAGACGTTCCGCCAAGCGACAACCACAGGCTTTCTGCTCAGCGAGAAAACCCTTCGCCCACTTCCGTGGAGAGATCTGAATGATAGCCTGCAACATGCAACGCTCCGACGTGGGAGGCGGTCACCATCCGGACCAGCATTCACCGAACTCCTCGTGAGTCAACGCGCACCAGCACCCTTCGCGGCGCGTGTGGGTGTGCCGAACAAAAAGTCCGAACAGCGCAACGCGTCATTATGTCTATCTCGATATGGCGGAACCGTTTCCCACGTAACGCGTGAGTGGCTTAACTGTAGCACCGGTTCGGTAAGCGTAAAACCCGCTGCCCTGTTCTCCTCGGCCCGTTCGTCCAGCTTAAGGCACAACACAGCAACTTCCGGCAACCACCAACGCCTCGGGCGAAGGGCCTTGACTCTCGCCGATCAACTCGCGATGCCAAGAGAACGTGCCCCGCGCCGGCCCGGAACGCCGATGACCGCGTAGGGCACGTCCCTATTACCCCACACCCTCTCCGCGCCCAACTTCTTAACCCGGCTGTCCCTCTGTCCACCGCCCTCACGTCAGCCCATGGACTGGGTCCACGGAGAAAGCGAACCTAGCTCGCCGCCATATTGTTCGCCGCGTTGCTAAAGATATTGCTGATCGCACTCCCGATCGATTGCATCGAAGAGATGGCAACCAGACCAACCAACACCAAAAGCAGGCCGTACTCCACCAAGTCTTGGCCTTCCTCTTGCCGCCAGAGCTGTTCTGCCAAACCCTTGACAAAACTGAGGACACCTACACATCCGGGGTCTACGAAAGAAACCATTGAGCTCTCCTTTCGCGCCACTATGGGACACACCAAGCAACGGCTACTAATGGGCCTTCAACCGCATGGAGTCTAACTAGCTCGACGCCAAGTTATTTGCCGCGTTACTGAAAATGTTGCTGATTGCGCTGCCGATTGTTTTCATGGACGAAATCGCAACCAGGGCCAGCAGGACAAGAAGCAGTCCGTATTCCACCAAGTCCTGGCCTTCCTCTTCTTCCCAAAGCCGCTTACACAGATTACTCATGCGCAGTTTCCTCCTCGAATTTTTGTGAGAGATATTCACCACGTCTGGTCTTACGCAACTTGTGGGCATCTGAAGGGCCAAACTCTAACACACCGCAGCGAACGTCTGGTTTCATTGAATCCAAAGGATTTGAAGGAAATCTGGGCGGTAACCGGGAAAATGGTCGGACGGGGGAATTTGCGGCGTCACTTTTTAATGACACTCGAAGCATCCGTTTTCTACCTCCCGGTAACAGAACCAGAAAGGCACGACTTTATGCCGGAATCCTGGTTCCATGCAAGCGATTATCCAAAACCCCGGGATGGCCATCAGGCAATGGGACGGCGTCATGGAGTAGTCCAAACGTGTTATCACCGAGCGCCGGACCATTTCTTGCTTGTGTTGAAAGCAAGACCGGGGTCTGTGCACACCGAGTTGAGTTAAAATGTCTCACCGATTCCGGGACCGAACCGCACCAACGCCATGACTGTGGCCAAACCGCCAACGCGCACCGAAGTTCGCATCGCCGTTGGACTGACGGCGGGGCTGCTCTGCTTCCTTTTGTTGCTCGGGGCGCTAATCAATGACCCGCGCGGCTATGAATTCGCCGCCTTCTACGCTAGTGGACTCATTGTCCGTCAGGGAGATGCGTCGAAACTTTACGACCTGGGGGAACAAGCGCGGATTCAGCAGCAATTGCTAAAAAGGGAAAACCTCATCGTTGACCCCCATCCTCCATTTGAGGCGCTGCTGTTTGCGGCGCTTGCCCGGCTGTCTTTCCTGAAAGCTTACATTCTCTGGGGCCTGATCAACGTGTCGCTGTGGCTGGTATTTCAGCATCTGGTTCGCCGTAACTCATGCAGGCCCATACATCCCTACCGCTATCTCTTGCTCTGCTCCGCGTTCTTTCCCCTTTGGGTCGCCCTGATGCGGGGCCAAACCTCCGTGCTTCTGCTGCTTCTGTTTACCCTCACGTTTATCGGTCTTAAGCGCGGGCAGGACTTCAGGGCGGGTTTCTTTCTCGGTTTAGGCCTCTTCAAATTTGCGGTCGTGCTACCCTTTGCACTTATTTGTTGCTTGCGGCGCAAGTGGAAGCTGATGGCTGGTTTTGGAGTTGCGTCGCTTTTGCTGGGCCTGCTGTCCGTCATAACGGTAGGAACGGCCGGAGTAAGGTCCTACGCGGACCTCTTGATTGACACAATCCGGCACCCGGACACTCCCGCCCATCGCGGCATGAGAATTTGGGTGCAAATGCCTACTGTTAATGGTCTCTTTGCCACCCTGCTCGCGGGGCGGATGACCGGTACTTATATCAGCCTGCTGGCCGCCGGGGTTTCGGCCTTGCTCATCCTCTTCGTGGCTTGGCGATGGCGGCGGGAGGACGGGGTCGACCCCGGAAGATCATTGGACCTGATGTTTGCTGCTGCACTCGCCGTGTCGGTGGTTACGGCGCCGCACCTTTACATATACGACGTCACCCTGATGCTGCTCGCCGTGCTCCTTGCGATGGGATCTTCCCAGTGGTTGCAGGCTTCGGCGCAACGCACCATCATTATTGCGGCCACCGTGACGCTCTATGCCGGTCCGGTCTATGTGATGCTCGTGCGGCGGAGTGACCGATTGTACATTCTTGCACCCGTCCTCATGGCATTTGCCTTGGCAGCAATGAGCTTGGCGAGTAAAGTTGTCGAGTCCCCCGCTGGTTCCGTGATTGAGGTGCAAGTCGACGAGTCATGACGTGTGACGAGCCAGAAGAATCATCCGTGCCCATACAAGATCTGGTTGTGGCCAGGCCACCAACGCGCCGCGAAGTCCGCATTGCCCTCGGCCTTACTGCTTTCCTGCTCTTTTTTGTCGTGGTGGTGAGCGCCGTATTCAACGACCCGAGGGGGTTCGATTTCGCTTGTTTTTACGCGACGGGTTGGAGCTTGCGTCAGGGCCATGCCGCGAAGCTTTTCGACGTGGATGAGCAAGCCAGGACTCAAAGAGAACTACTCAGGCGGGGAGATGTTCTCATCAATCCTCACCCGCCGTTTGAGTCACTCCTGTTTGCTCCGCTTTCAAAACTGCCGTACACCGCGGCATACATTTTGTTCGGCGTAGTGAACGTCCTGTTCTGGCTGCTCTTCCAGCACGTTCTGAGGCCGCACGCACGTGTGCCGAAGCAGCCTTATCGGTATTTTTTGCTGTGTTCAGCATTCTTGCCCCTTTGGCTCTCGCTGGTTCAAGGGCAAACATCCCTCCTTCTCCTCGTATGCCTTACTTTGGCTTTTGCCTGCCTCGAAAGGGGAGAGGATTTCAAAGCCGGGGCCGCCCTCGGCCTTGGGCTGTTCAAGTTTCCCATTGTGCTTCCGTTCGTGCTTGTCTTCTTGCTCCGGGGAAAGTGGCGCCTGATGGCGGGGTTCAGCATGGTGGCCATATTCTGGTCTGCAATCTCGCTGGCGACCGTTGGATTCAGCGGCGTCATTTCATATTTGCACCTTCTGTTAGACATCGCACGCAGCCCTTCGAATCCGGCTTACGGAGGCGTCAAGCCATCGAACATGCCCACCTTGCGGGCGTTTCTCAGCGTACTGATGGGGAATACGACTCACTCGGCTTCGATAGGAGCAGCGGCCGCCGTCGCTTCAGCAGTGTTCATCGCATACACCGCGTGGTGCTGGCGGCGGGCCGAGAGCAAAGAAGCGTCCCCGCCCTTGCGTTTGATGTTTGCCGCTTCGCTAACCGTGTCGCTGGTGACGGCGCCGCATCTTTATACGCACGACCTGACCGTGATGCTGCTGCCGGTGCTCCTGGTTATCGGTTCATCACAGTGTGCGCGGCGGTCTACAGAACGAACCGTCCTTCTCGTGGTCACGGTGATTCTGTACGCCGCTCCCCTGCAACTTGCAATGCTGAGATGGCACGCGAACTACCTCCTTGCCCCGGTCCTGGTGGCTTTTGCGCTGGCGGCCATCAGCCTGGCGCGCCAACCAGCCACGAGTGACGCAGCAACAAGCAACGAGTGAGAGCTTCGTATAGGTGGGCTTTTACCTTGAAAGAGTAGTTTCCTGAGGCGCAATCCCGAATAGACCCAGAGGTCTTCGAAGAGGTCATCGGGTGTGCTCACGTCACGAATTGATTAAGAAGACATCGGCATCTTCGTTGAAATCTTAAAAGTTTTGTTTACACAACCTAAGGCAGCTTGTCTAGGACTTCTGGTTACCGGCATCACGAGACAGGGAATTGATGACTTCGGCCACGGCGCGAATATCTTTTTCTTCTTTGGCGGAGATAGATACGTTTCCGGCTTCCGTGTCCCAATGAAGGCGTTTCAGTAGTTCCGGATTTTCAGCCTTCAGGTTGCGCTTTATTACCTGTTCCGCCTGATAATTGGTCGCTACTCCCAGTTCGTCTGCCAGGCTGATAAGAATAAACCATTCCTCAAGCCCTTCCCGAGGCCGCCAAATCCCGACCTGTCCGACCATTTCATCGCCATCTTTAAGAATGCTCTCGGCGTCATGCTCGATAATGATATCCGGGCGGGCTTTTTGCAGCTTATCAACGTCGCATCCGATATAGCCGTCTAATTTTACGCGTCGAAGATGCTCAAGCCCGGCAAGCGGCGACAGGTCACCGTCCGTAATGGTGCAGCCTTTTAAGACCAGTTCCTCCAGAAGGGGTATTTCTGATAACGGATTTAATGAGGAAATATGTATAAGGTCGCGTTTGGAGTCCACTGACTCCGCAATCTCAAGGCGACGCAGAGAGCCTGCTGGTGTCAGAGATTCAAGGTTCAATGCACGAAATCCGGGAGACCAAATATATAGTTCTTTGAGCGCCGGAAGATCGCAAACAGGGGAGGGATCAAGCGCGATTGTATTGCATAGGCATAAATATTCCAGTTTTTGGCATGCTTCAATTCCAGCAAGCGATTTAAGCGCTCGTCCACCCAGGCGTAGCGATTGCAATTGTGCCCAGGTATTTAACCGCTTCATGTTGGCGGCAGCGATTCCATCCAACCATGCATTTTTTAGCTGTGTGCATTCCCGGAGCGATGCCCAGGATTTTGCCTCTCCTTCGACTCTCATATAAGTCAATTCTGTCATATGGGATAGAATCTCCAACGAGTCCTTGAACATCTCGACATACAATTGGTTTAGGGCGGTCATCTTGGCGAGTGGTTCTAGGGTTTTTACTCCCCAATGCGAAACTGTCAGATTACGCAGCGACTCTTTTTGAAGCCGTTCCAAGTCAATCTTAGTGCCACGGCTTAGACGGAGCGATTCTATCGCCGGCAATTTATCCAAATTGGCATTGTTCAGGCTGCAATTGCCGGTGATTCGGCATCCGTTCACTTCGCGAATTGCTATGAATTCACGAACTGCAGGAAGCTTCTTGGTTATTTCCACAGATTGACGCGCTATTACGGAATTTACTGAAGGGAAGTCCGCAAGACGATCTATAGAAATGGGTGGGTCGCTGAACTTGCAATTCGCGCCCACCAATACCTGAATATCGCCCGCGATAACGGATTCAAAGGGGACAACCGGTAGCGTTTTACCAAAGCCGTCCGCCTTTGACCGAATGCGGTGAGGCGGTAGCAAGAAATCATCAAAGTTCAGAGGTTGAACAGCGGATGGGCGCATGTTTTACTCTAAATTTATAAATTCTTCATCTACATGGCCAGAGTATTAATTGCGAAAACGCAGTTTTATATTCGTTCCACATATTTAATGGCGGGCACGAAGCTGCCGGTCCTCCCGGCCAGCTTGCCGGTCACCACTTCGGTTGCGACGTACCCGGCAGCTCCTGACTTGTGATCGCCAGCGCTGAACATCTCTCCTTGGGTGGTAGCTTCCAGGTCGCCGTGAATGATCTTGTTAATGGAAAAGCATGTGAAGCCCGGAATACCGGGTGTTGCGAGTGGTTTAATCTCTACTTCGAATGGTCCGTGGGCATGTGCGGCCATGGTTTTTTGCTCCTTTGGGTTCACCGAGCTTTCAGGTCGAGCAGGTGTTTGAGCGAATGCGGTTAGGGTGGAGAGGATGCCTATCGCCGCCACAAGAACCGTCCTAGAGGTACCCTAGTTCGTTCCCCAGTGTCCGCAGTTGGTTCCCATCGATCAGGAGTTCGGCTTGCGTTGCATCATAGCCGAACTCGAGGGTACGGCGCAGATGGAGAGCGGCGATGTCCGCAATCTGTTGGTCGCTCAGATACTTATGTTCCTGGTTCCGTATTTCCGTCAGGGCAGCGCACGACACAGAGACCGTAACGCGCTTGCCCTCAACCAAGAAGACACAGTCGATCGTGTCACTATGCCGGGTGGCGATAGCGGGAAACAGGTGTACAAACCGAACCTTAACGGGTTCGGCGAAGGCTCGCGAACTAACTTCAAACGGCGTCACCACATAGCTCATAGTGTGATGTACCTGGCGGTGGAAGTTGGGATGTCTAGCTGCTAACCATCACATTATAAACCGCTTTAAGGCCGGACGCAAACCGCCAGGGATCTACCCCAAAAAAACCTGACCGCCAGCCCCGTGGAAAACAAACCGAAGCTAGATATTCAGACAACCCCCAGCGCCCCGGTGCCGTCTAAACTAGTAACTCTATTCTATGACTACCTGGGGAAGTGGGTAGTTCCAGGCAGATGTGAATTATCCACTTCCTCCTTCCAAATTAATAATGAAATTCCAATGCGAGCAATGGTGGTTTTTCGCGTCTGGCCACACCGGTTGAATTCCGTTTACACTGGCGCTCGAGAGGCTATATACTCGCCCTCCTCGTTTCTCCTATTCCCATTAGGTCCGGGCGGGCCGCTTGTGCGGCGCGGCCGGTCGTTTTTTTCAAAGCCACGGTGGAGAGATCACGCATGAACCTTATCGAGGAGATTGACCGGCTGAGTTGTGATTTCCGCGCGCCTCTCGGCCCCCAGGCAGTGATGGACGAGCTCGTCACGCGCCTCGTAAGCTCCTACTCGATTGCTGCGGCCGGCATTTGGCGCCTGAACGCCCTCCAATCGGAGTTCTCCCTCGCTGCCTTCGCCGGCGCCCCGGCTTTCCCATCCTGTGTCGAGAAGATCTCCGGGGATGGTTGCTTGCTGGCAAACGCCGCTCGGGCCAAGCTGCCGCAGGTTCACCAGGGATCCGCAGAGGACGGAGACGATTTGGCAGCTTGGGCGGCGCAAAACCAGTTCCGGTTCCTCAGTGCCTACCCATTGACCAATAATGAGAGTACATCCGCTGTACTGTTGCTGGCCGCTTCCGAACTCCCCGAGGAGTCGCGGTTGGCGCTTTTTCGTTTGCTGGCTCGGCAGGCCTCCATTGCGTTGCGCGATGCCGAGGCACTCGCAGGCGTACACCAAAGCTTGAACCGCCTTCATTCCCTGGTCGAGGCGAGCAAAGTGTTCAACTCCTCGCTCGACCTCTCGGAAGTGCTCGGCAAGATCCTGGATGTGGCCAAGACCCTCACCGGGGCGGAACGCGGCACCCTGTACCTCATTGACGAAAAGACGGACGAGATCTGGTCGCTGATTGCACAAGGAATGGAACAGCAGGAAATCCGGCTGCCGCGTGGCCGAGGAATCGCCGGGCATGTGGCACTGACCGGCGAGATCGTTAACATTCCTGACGCCTACGCCGACGCGCGCTTCGATCCGGAAATCGACAAACGCACGGGATTTCGCACCCGCAATATCCTGACGCTGCCGATCCGCAACCAGGCCGCCAAAATCGTCGCCACGCTGCAATTGCTGAACAAGGCAACGGACACGTTCACCGACGAGGACACGGACGTGCTGCTGACGCTATCCGGCCCGATGGCCATGAGCCTGGAAAACGCGCAGCTCCACCGTGATCTTCTGGAGAAAGAACGCCTGGAGCGGGAGATGGCGTTGGCGCGCGGCATCCAACGCAGCCTGCTGCCGGAGACGACCCCCGTCATTCCGGGCTTTGACCTGGCGGTGTTGAACGAACCCTGCTATGAAGTGGGCGGCGACTACTACGATTTTCTGAGCCTCGGGCCGAACACTCTGCTGGTGGTTATCGCGGACGTCGAGGGCAAAGGCATCAGTTCCGCCATGGTGATGTCGAACCTCCAGGCCACGCTGCGGGCGCTCGTCCTGCACCTCCACGCACTGAATGACATCGCCGAATCTGTAAACCGGATGATTCTTCGCGATACCGGCGGCGAGAAATACATGACCATGTTCATGGGGCTCATCGACACGCGCCGCAAGGCCATTCACTACATCAATTGCGGCCACGTCCCGCCGGTCGTGGTGCGGCCCGGTAACGAAGCGATTCAACTGAACGAGGGGGGGATGGTGATTGGCCTCTTCGAAAATGTTCAGTTCGACCGCGGGCACGTGAAGCTCCAGCCCGGTGATATCCTGCTGCTGTGCACCGATGGCATCACCGAAGCCATGAATGTACAAGACGAAGAGTTTGGCCTGGATCGTCTTGTCGCGAGCGTTAGCCAAGCACCCGAGCGTAAAGCCAAGGAGATCGTCCTGAAAGTCTGCGATGACGTGACCGCGTTCTCCAAGGGCGGAACCCACATGGATGACAAGGTGATGGTGGCAATAAAGGTAGTCTAGGCTTGGGGTTGGAGGGGAAAAGGGTGAAGGCTAAAAGGTAAAGGGTAAAGGCTGAAGGGTAAAGGGTAAAACATAAACTACTCCTCGAGGTCTGAAAGCCTTTAGCCTTTAGCCTTTAGCCTTTAGCCTTTAGCCTTTAGCCTTTAGCCTTTAGCCTTTAGCCCTTACCCTTTACCCTTTAGCCTTTAGCCTCTGTAGCCCATCGTGGTCATCAGAGCCAGAGCTGGTTGCGTCGTGTCAAGCCGCGTGTGCTGGACGACGACTTCCACATTGCTCTCCACCATTAAAGCCATGGGCTTGGCGACCGGAATCATTTCGCCGGCACGGTTCTTCAAGCTTTCTAAATGCACGTGCGCGGTCCGCTGGCCGGGGCATTCCGCCTTAAACCCTGAAAGGGGCTCGCGGTCTTCGAAATAGACCGTGATTTTCAGTTTTGCGGGGCGGCGATTGAGGTTGAGTACGCACACCGCCTCATGACTCTTCAGACCGCCCGTGCTATGGTCCGGCAAGAAACTGTCGGCAACCAGCCATACCTTGGCGCCGATGGACTTTTTCGGCATTTGTGTCTCCTTTGTAAAAAGTCGGCAGCTTACACTCCAATGAAGCAAGGCTCTAGCCGTTACCCTTTATCCTTTGTAGCCCATCGTGGTCATCAGAGCCAGGGCTGGTTGCGTGGTGTCAAGCCGTGTGTGTTGGACAACGACGTCCACATTGCTCTCCACCATTAGAGCCACGGGCTTGCCGATCGGAATCATTTCGCCGACACGGTTCTTCAAGCTCTCCAAATGCACGTGCGCGGTCCGCTGGCCGGGGCATTCCGCTTCAAACCCTGAAAGGGGCTCGCGGTCCTCGAAATAGACCCCTTGCAGGACGACAAGGGAAAAGGAAAGTGCATCAAGGGCTACCCACTTCCCCACTACAACGGAATCCGCCGCTGACCCTGACGGTAGGATTGCCCCAGACGCGGTACGACACGCGAACGTCCCCGGAAGCGCTGATGTTCCAGGACCCCCCGCGCAGAACGCGGAACTGGCCACCGCTTGGCCCCTGGGGATCTTGCGATGGGCTGCGTTGGTAATAGTTCTCGTCGTACCAGTCATTCACCCATTCCCACACATTTCCCAACACGTCATAGAGCCCAAACCCATTGGCGCGTTTCTGTCCAACATCGTGCGTTTGGTTCCCGCTGTTTCGGTCGTACCACGCGATCTCGTCCAGATTGCCGTAGCGTGCTTCCGTGCTCCCCCCTCGCGCCGCGTATTCCCACTCCGCTTCTGTCGGCAGTCGCCCGCCCATCCATTCACAGTAAGCGTGGGCATCGTCCCAGGTCAGATTCACAATTGGCATGTTTTCATTCGCCCAATCCATGTTGAATCGGGGAGCTTCGGGCATCGACCGCCCCGCCGCGCGGGCGAAGCGCTTGTAGGCGCCCACCGTCACTGGTGTCTGGCCCATCCAAAAACCTCGGGTAATCGCCACTTGGTGCGCAGGTTTTTCTTTGTCGGAACACACATTGTCGCCTGGCGAGCAGCCCATCATGAACGTGCCGGGGGGTATCCAGACGTACTTGAGGCCGTCCTTGGGGTTTACGCGCACGTTTTTGCCATTCGCCTGGGCCACCGCCAGTTGGGCCTCCGCTACCCGCACCTGGTCCTGCAAGGCCCGCACGTTGGCCTGAGACCCGTGGTAAGCCTGCTCCGCCGCATCCCGCTCCTGTGCGGTCATCAGACCGGCGCGGAAAAGGTTTTCGTCGCGCTCGTAAGTGGCTTTGTTCAGCTCAAGCGTGGCCTCGGCCTGCTGGAGTTTCGCGCGCGCCTCTGTCACTGCAGCTTCCGCCTGGCGGGCCTCCTCCGAGGGTTGCTCCTCCGGGGGACGGCTTTCGAGGTGTGCATCGAGTCGAGGGGCTTCCGGCGACGTAAGCGTCACGGTCCGCTGGAAGTCCAGCATCCCTTTCAGTGAAACCTTCAGCGTGTGCTCGCCGGGCTTGGCCTGTACCCTTAGTTCGCCCTGCGAACCGGCACGGCCCTGCAACGCGCCGTCCAGATACACCTCCGCCCCCGGAGAGGTAGCGACGACCAATTCGGCCGGCACTGCCTGGCCGGCCTCGCGCACGGCGGTGATCAGGGAGTCGTCCGCGCCCGCTGTACATAGCATGTCCAGGTACTGCTCATCCGGCACGAAATTGATTCCACGCTGTTTCACCAGCGCAGCCGCGCGCTCACTTGCCACCCCACCCGCCACCAGCTTGCCAATCTGCTCGCGCGTCAAGGGTCTCGGCTTCACCTGTCGAATCGCTTGTGTAACCGCCTCGGGGGCTCCCGTCGTACGCAGTGCATCGAGATCGGCATCCGTCGGCTCGAAATCGACCCCGCGCCCCTTGATGCGCTTCGCCACCTCCGCGCCGTCCATGCCCAGTTTCACCAGACGTACGATCTGGTCCTTCGTCAAAGGCGGCCCGGACTTCTGCCCCAGCGGGGAGGTTCGAATCACGGCTTGGACCACTACGTCTTGCGCGCCCGCACTCTTCAGAGCCTGGACGTAGTCCTCCGTCGGCTCAAAGTCCACGCCGCGCTCCCGGATGCGCTGGGCCAGGGCGGCACTGTCCATGTCGAACTTCACCAAGCCCAGTACTTCATCCTTAGTCAGGGGCTTCTGCCCTTGCGGCCGGGCGGCCGCTGGCATCGTGGTCGCCACCAGAATGATCGAAAGGAAGATGTAAAACTTCATGAGGCATTCTCGGGGAACAAGTGAATCACCTGCGGGCTTTCGTAGCCGGACCGCGCCATCCGCTCGTCGGCCGCTTAGCCTTAGCAGCCGCTCAATATACACTGCGTAAATCCCGTGTCAATGCGTTCCCCTTGGCGCCGATGGACTTTTTCGGCATTTGTGTCTCCTTTGTAAAAAGTCGACAGCTTATAGTCCGCGGTTGACAGCGAAAAAACCTCTCCTACGCCTCTGGCCTGAAGGTCTTGATCAAACCTTGCAAGTCGATTTTCTCTGCCGGCCCGATGATACGTCCGCCGGGGCCCGGGGCCAGCAGATTCTTACCGGAGACGAACGTCAGGTGGTAAAGGTCGGCGAAGGGGAAATCCGGCGCCGCCCCGCCCTGCCCGCCCACAACCTCCGCGCCCAGCCGGACGTTCTCGATCATGTGGGCAGGGTGGCGCAGATGGTAAGGATTGCGCCGGACTTCGTCACCATGTTCGGCAGTCGCCATGATCAGAATCGCTTCGTCCTCCGGCGAAATTCCCACCATCACGTTGGGGCGCGGATTCTGATGCCAGAATTCGGTCTCGAAGAGCGGCAGTGGCCCGCGTCCCGTCCGTTCCAGATAGTCGCCCAAGGCGTCTACGGCGATGTAATGTGTCCCGATGTGCGTGGTATTAAAGTCCTCGGCGTGGGGAGCGAACACCACGTCCGGCTGCTCGCGTTCCAGCACTTCGCTAAGCACACGCACCTTGGCGGCCCATTCCTCGCGATGGTTCTTGCGGTTATCGAAATTGATGTGGTCAAACCCCAATGGAGGATTTGCCACCACGAGATTGTATCCTAGCGCCGCGCACGCGGCCGTCAGTTCGCGGAGCCGCCGGGGTCGCTCACCGACATTGCTGCCCAAAGTAATCGCGCAATTGGTGACCGTGGCGCCACACTCGCGGCGCAGGCGCAGGGGCAGAGCGCTGATGAGGCATTCATCATCGGGATGCGGCGAGCAAATCACCACCTTCGTCGGGGGGCCTTCCAGTTTTACCTCGGGTTCGGGCGCCTGCAGGGGCTCTGCCGAGGGGCCCAGGGGAATGGTCTTCCCGTCTTCAATTAGCTTGATGTTCGAGCGCACGAAGCGCAGCCAGCGTTTATGCCGGTTTCTCCATGCGGCGGATGGATTTTTTGCCATTTCGCACCTCCTGTCCGCGTAAATAACGGAACCCGTTATCCTACGACATTGTGCCGGATTTCCCAAGACCCAATGCAGTCCGCGCAGGGTCGCGTCAAAATCGTTGACTCCTCGCCTCGAGAAAACCTTGGCTATCGTCACCAACGATTAACGAGAATCCCGGCAGAGGACAAAGACAGGATCGAGCGTCCGCCGGGAAGGAAAGTCGGGGCAAATTTCCGTCTTGACAAAGCCAATTGATAGCCTATAATTTTAGTCGATGGTCAGGGTTCGACGTTCCGAAACCGGCGCTACTCTCCTGCTGACGGGGAAATTAGATCCGATCATGGCTAGTCGAACGGCCAACAACGCGCAACTCACACAGAGACATGATGTCCGCGCCGGGCGCGTCCTCCCAAACCTGAGAAGTTATTGAAAACAAAAGGTCGAAAGACCGTTCTTTCACCTCCCGAACCTGAGAACATACTGAAAACAAATCCAGTTATGTCAATTATGGAAAATTGGAAACACCATGACACAATGTCCCTCATGGCTAGCTGCTAGCCTCTAATGATCTAGTCCCATAAGCCCAGCCCCCCTCCATACATTCCGATCTTTGCTTCTCCGCGACCGCCTGCCGGTTCTTCTCTCCCCGTCCTTCAACAACTTTGACAGGACCCTGGCAGTCACCGCCGGTGTACGCCCACCGCTCCAGCGCATTAACTCTCCCATTCGCCGTTGCTTGTGTGTACAATGGGGCCGGCTTTGGAGAGACTCATGCCGCTCTGCCACTTACTCGAGTTGGTGCGAGAACTTAAGGAGACCCCATGAAAAACAATTGCTCACGCAGGGACTTTTTGCAAGCCGCCGGAGTTACCGCCGTAGCGTCTGTAGCTATTAACGCGCGGGCCGGCTTCCCCAGGCGGATACAAGCACGAACCGCCGCCCCCGGCTGCTGCCCGGCTGCTGTGCTTACTCCTATCGGAAGTACCTGGGATCGAGCCAGATGACGATGGAGGACTTTTTCCTCAAGGCCGTGGATCTCGGTCTCGAGGGCGTGGACGTCACCACCTACTGGCTTAAATCCACGGAACCCGATTACCTGCACAGCCTGCGTCATCTTGCGTTCAGGCACGGGTTGCCCTTTTCCGGCACGGCCATCCGAACGGAAATGTGCCAGCCTGACCCGGCACACCGCGACGCGGAATTCGGCAATATTAAGAAGTGGGTGGATGCCACAGAGATGCTGGGAGCATCGCACGTGCGCGTCTTTGGAGGCGAACTCCCGAAGGGGGCTACCGACGCACAAGGCGTGGAGTGGACGGCGGAGACCATGAAGCCGGCCTGCGACTACGCCGCCCGGAAAGGCATCATCTTGGGCATCGAGAGCCACGGCGGGATTACTTCAAAAGCTTCCAACATTCTCGCCATCCTTCAACGCGTCAATTCGCCTTACGCGGGATGCAACCTGGACATCAGTAATTTTGACGAGGATCCTTATTCGCAGGTGGAATCACTGATTCCGTACGCAACGAACACGCATATTCGCGACTTCTACGGTGGGGAACGCCGCCTGCCGCTTGACCTGGATCGCATGTGGCAGTTGTTTGCCAAAGGCGGCTACCAAGGCTTCATGTCGGTCGAATACGAAAATGACGAAGACGCCATGACGGGCGTTCCCAAGCTTGTCGAAAAGGTCAAAAAACTGTGCCGGAAGTATTCGAGCGTGTGACAGGTACAAGGTGCCAGGTGTCAGGTGTCAAAGGCAGGTGTCAGGTGCCAGGTGGCAGGCGTCAAGGGCTAGGGTCAGGGTCCTGGCCTTTTTTCATGCGCAATACCCTAGACCGCAGGATATCGGGGACCTGACACCTGAGACCTGACACCTGGCACCTGACACCTCGCTTGCTCCTGAATCCTCGATCGCTCCTGACATCTGACACCTGACACCTGTACTTTGTAAACCTCCCCTCCCCAAAATCGTCTAATTGAGAGAACGCCGGGCAGGGAGACTCATGGAGAGCGCTCTACCGACCCCAATGGAAATGGCCGCTGGCCGGGGCCGCACGGAAGGGATCGCCGCCGAGGAATTCGAGGGCATCGTGCGCGCCCATCAGCGGCGGGTTTTCCAGGTGCTGTTTTCGCTGGTCCGGGATCAGGACGTGGCCGACAACCTGACGCAGGACTGTTTTCTGCGCGCGTACCAGAAACGGGCGACCTTCCGGGGCGAAGCCGCAGTTGAAACATGGCTGATCCGCATCGCCGTCAACCTGGCGCGTGACCACGCGCGCAGCCGGCGCCTGGCATTCTGGCGAAAACTTTTTCAACGGCAATCACCCGACGATGCGGTATCGACGGAGTTCGATGTGTCGGACGGCGGGCCCTCGGCCGAGCGGGCACTGCTGGCGCGCGAGCAACTGGCGGCCGTGGAATCCGTCCTGGAAAAAATCTCGCCGCAGCAGCGCACCGCATTCTCCCTGCGGTTCTTTGAGGAAATGACCCTGGAAGAAATAGCCGAGGCCATGCACCTTGAAGTCGGGACCGTAAAAGCGCACCTGTTTCGTGCGGTAAGTGCGGTGAGGAAACACCTGCGGTAGAGCCGGCCTTTAGGCCGGCACACCGTGTGTCTCGCGGCCGACACGTGGCGAGTTACAAAGGCAGGTGCCGGGCTAAAGCCCGGCGCTACGAGGGCTGTCAGCGCGACGTAAAGCGAGGGGGAAATGAACGGGCATTTGAGTGACGAACAATGGGCGGCTGCCGTCTTTGGCGAAAACGACGAAGCGGCGGCTAAACATCTGGCGGAATGCGCCACCTGCCCCGCTGGGGTCAGCCGCCTGGCTGCGGCGACGAACGCCGCCCGAGCGCGCCGGCGCCAAGCCGCGGAGCAGCCGGAGGCCTTCTGGCAGCGGCAGCGGGAGGCGATCCGCGCGCGCCTGGCGGAGCAACATCCCGTTCAACCCTGGAGACGTTGGATCTGGGCAACGGCCACCGTGGTGCTCATTCTGGCGGCTTCTGCCCTCTTGTCGCACAACCACACGCCGCCCGCTCGCGCGCCGGCACCCGCCGATCCCGATGATGCACTTCTGCTCAACGTGCAGCAATCCATTCGGAGCGATTTGCCCCAGGCGCTGCGCCCGGCCGCACTGCTGACCGAAGAAATGAACCGCGCCGCGGCAGCGCGCAGCAATTTCTGAGTGCCATTAAACAAGGAGATCATTATGCAGAACGGCAGCCTGATTATCGTTACCGCGTTGTTCCTTGCACCTTTTGCCGCGCGGGCGCAGAGCAACCCCACGCCTACGCCGGATCCCAGTGAAGCGCCGCCCGTGATTATCGTGCAGAATTCTCCATCGGGCGCGCTTCCCGCTCCGCCGCCCGGCGCTGTGATCCGCACCGGGGGGTGCGTGGGCGGAGTACCGGGGCCGATGACGTTCGGAACCAAGGGAAAGGAAAAGGTTTTTTTCGGACCCGTTAAACTCGAACCCTTGGAGAAGGGGGAGTTCGGGCCCGGCGGCGCATGGTGGAAGAATTCCGAGATCGTCTCCAAGCTACAGCTCTCTGACGATCAGGTCGCCAGGATCGGCAAGACGTTCCTGGATCACAAATTAAATCTCATCGATCTTCAGGCCGATCTGGACAAACAGGAATTGCGCTTGCAGCCGCTCCTGGATGTTGACCAGCCGGACCAGGGCAAGGTCGGCGCCCAGATCGACGCCATCACCGCGGCGCGCGGGAAATTGGAAAAAGAGAACGCCATGATGATGCTCGACATCCGCCGTGGGCTCTCCGTCGAGCAGTGGAAAAAGTTGAAGACGCTCGATGCGGCTCAGCCGGAGAGACGAGACGTTTTCTACTTCCGCGGCGGCCCGGGAGCCGGCGTCAATACGGAAGGTCCCCTCCCGCCGCCCCTGCCCGAACCACCCAGATGACGGTAGGAGTCAGGAGCCAGATGTCAGGCCTACCGCCGGTTTAGCCGGAATGAACAGGGCGTCACGAACTTTCATCCGTATCATCTGGGAGATCCTCGATTATCCCGCGGTCAACCGCAAAGAGCACGAGTTCAAATTTGTCTGAAACACCAAGCGTGGCAAAGATCCGAACAATGCGGCGATGGATGGTACTCTCGCTGAGGGACAAGTAGTTCGCTATGGCTCGGTTCGTGTACCCGACCACAATCAAGGAAATGATCAGGCGCTCCTGGGCAGAAAGAGCGGAAGCCAGCTGAGACGGTGGCGGGCCAGACAAAGGATGGTGGGTTGTATTGCCCAAATCTCCGACTGCTTCCGGCGACACTGAAGGCACCTCATCAGGCCGAGGCCGATTCGGGGATTGCCGGCCGGGTTGGGAATCGACTTTCTGCACCGGAGGACGTCGTGACTTATCATTTGGACGCTTCAAGTTGCACCTCCCGTCAAGCCTCGAAGAGCCGTCGGCATTTAGCCCGGACCACCGGCTTGGGGCATAAATCCCCTTTTTCCTTTCGAGCACCGAAAGGGGGCGGTCAAAATCGTCAACCCAGCCTTGCTGAAAGTCCGAGCACATCGTAAAGTCTCCTTGACCATTCACCGCTTGCGGCCCGAAATCGGTCCTGTATCCTCGGCCGTTCGTCCGGACGGTAACAACTCGCCCCGTTGGGGCTGAAGGGCCCGGATCTTCTCGCCAGCCGTCCCGGCTTCGCCGCCATCAGACGTGGGCGCCAGGATGGAAATGGTCTCCCGTTCCACCGTAACCTCTATGCGCCTATGCACGACAGTCGTGGCGTCAAATTCTTTCCCCTGCTCATCCGATGCTGCTACAATGCGGGACAGAATTTTGACGCACCAGTTCCTGATTCTCCGGATCAAGTGCTTTGCTCCTTCCCGCTGGTGCGTCAGTAAATTCGAAGTGCGATTCGGTGTCTTTAATGGACCGATTAATTATTCTGAAAAAATATGAAGAGCAGCTATGCCTTCATCATTCAACGACTTGTATAGGTTTGACGATTTTGAACTCGATCCGTCCCGGCGGACATTTGTGCGCAACGGCAAACCCGTTTCGGTATCCCCGAAAGCATTTGAGGTTCTCACCTACCTCGTAGCTAATCCCGGCCGGGTAATAACGAAAGACGAATTGCTCAAGGCGATCTGGCCTGACTCTTTCGTGGAAGAAAGTAACCTTGCCCAGCACATCTCCTGGTTACGCAAGGCGCTGGCGGACCGGTCGAACTACATCGTGACCATTCCCGGCCGCGGCTACCAGTTCACGGCAAAGGTGCAGACGGAAACACCTTTAGAATTGCTTCCGGAAAAGCCGTCCGGCGACATCCGCGTTCAGAGAGTGCGCGAGCGCACCCATGTGGTCATCGAAGAGTCATTACCGGCCGCTGCTTTAGTTTCCAGTGCCGTGACCACTCTTCTTCAACCTGCGTTCCCGGATTCCAACGCACCTCGACTCATTGCGCGAAAGACCCAAGTTCCAAAGGTCGTGCTGGTGCTCAGCCTTATTGCATCGGTGGCGATCGTAGCCGGCTATTTGGGTTTGCATAGGTTTGCCGGCAGCCCGTTTCACCGCACGCTCTCGATTGCGGTTCTGCCCTTCACTAATCGGACCGGCGATCCCAGCAAGGAGTATGTGTCGGACGGAGTTACGGAGGAAATAATCAATCGCCTGATGCGAACCGAAGCCGGCCAGTTGCGCGTGATAGCGTGCAGATCGTCAATGTCCTACAAGGACACCCGCAAAAATGTCCAAGAAATCGCCCGCGAGCTGGATGTACAGTATGTGTTGGAGGGCTCCGTCCAATCCGAGGGAAACCATCTTCACATAACGGCTCAGCTTATTCGGGGCAGCGACGAAACGCATCTCTGGGCCGATAGCTTTGACGGAGAAGCCGGCGAGATCCTGGAATTCGAAAACCGCCTCACCAGCGCCGTTGCGCAGTCCCTATCACTCAGCGTGCTCGCCGGAAAATCGCCCGAGTATGCTCCCATCAATTCCGCCGCTCACGACGCTTACTTGCAAGGACTCTACTTCTTGTCGCAGCGATCGCAATCGGGATTTCAGGACGCTCTGCGCAGCTTCGGAGCCGCGGTGGCGCGGGATCCCCGGTACGCGCGCGCTTATGCGATGCTTGCCGTCACCTACAACCTGATGGGCCAATACAACTGGATGGACACCCATCAAGCCCATAGCCAGGCGCAAGCCGCCGCACAGCAATCCATTGCTACCGATGCCAGCCTCGCGGAAGCCCATGCCGCATTGGGATTCAACCGATGGTTTTACGAATGGAATCCTGCCGCGGCGGAGAAGGAGTTGCTTCGCGCCCTTCAGTTGGAACCCACGAACGTGGATGCCCGCCACTGGTACGCCTTGGTGCTGATAACCAGCGGGCGATGGGATGATGCCGAGAGGCAGATGCGGACGGCGCTCGCGCTGGATCCCAAATCTCCCATCCTGCGCACCAACCTGGGCTGGCTCTATTATTTCCGCCGGCAATATCCCCTGGCGATTCAGGAGATGGCATCGGTCGCCAACGACAATCCTGATTTTGTGACAGCGCATTACAAGCTCTGGTGGGTCTATTCGGTCACCGGAGACGAACCCCGTGCCTGGAATGAACTTCAGACGGTCGCACGCTTGATGTTTACCCCGGAGAACAAAAAGAGACTCATCGAGGTGTATGAGCAGCAAGGTTACGCGGCATCTCTGAAAGCCATGGTGGGCTTCACCGGCGGGTTCTACCAGGAGAGCCTGCTCGATGACGCCCGCTGCATGATGATTGCCGGGGACAAACCAGGAGCTTACGAGTATCTGGAGCGCGCTCTAAAGAACCGGGAAGGCTGGGTGATTTTTCTGGAAACCGATCCGGCTTTTGATCCGCTGCGCTCCGATGCAGAATACTCACGGCTGGTGCGGGAACTCCATGCCGTTGCGGGATCATCTTCATCGGCTGGCGCCCGCACGAATTGAAAGTGGCGCGGGAAAGTTCTGTTTCCCCGCCCGCCTCGGTTCGCACTCCGCCTTTCCCACCTTGCCGGCACACGCGGCTAGTCGGCCGCCAGCCACCGCCAGGGCATCCGGTTTCGGTGCCATTTCCGGCTTGACAACAACACGCGCATATGCAAACATTCAAGCGCTTGAAGCCGTCCATTATCAAGTAAAAACCAGAAACGTTTTCTTGCATTTGCAAGGCACACAGGTGGCTTATGGTGGTGCCGGGATGCTTGTGGCATCGATATCTTCCGGTTTTTGCATCCATACCTCAGCCAAGCTCTTGTAACCTTCGTCGATCGACTTTCCCACACAACCGATGCCAACTCTTCCTGAACAAAGATGGCCGGGCAGGCACCTCGCCTGCAACGGCTTGCAGCTTTAGGAAAACTTGCTCGGCTTCTGAAGCATTCCCTGCTTTCCGATACCAATGGCGGCGGGTTGTCGCCCGCCACCCAGAAGAGACCAACTTTGCACGTTATCTACGTGCCCAGCCCGAAACCGATAGGAGGAAACTCAAATGCGATTGCATCGTCTGAGTGATCTATTGCTGTTGTTCGCCGTTCTACTGTTTAGTTGCGCGCAGCCGTTAGTGGCCCAGACAGGGAAAGTCAAAGTTCACGTCAATCCGCGGGAAGCCTACATTTTTGCCGATGGGAAACCCGTCGCGGAAGCTCGAGGTCACTCCCTAACGCTCCCCGCCGGAGAGCACAAAATCGATGTGTACAACTACGGCTATAAGCCGGTATCCCGCACCGTGAACGTCGAGGCCCATAAGACAGCGGTGGTCGATGTCACGATGGAAGCCATCCCCGGAACCATTTCAGGGCCGTGGGGATGTATTACGCTCGAAGGCGCAGACCGCGCTGCCGTGCTCCTGAACGGCAAAGACCCGGCGGGATTCTTTGTCGGCCACGGCGACGAATTCAACAACGAATGGGGTTGGCACCAGGAGTTGGTTGTGCCCCCCGGCAAGCATGAGTTAACCGTCGAAGGCGCGGGTCACGATCCATGGACGACCACGGTCGATGTGGCAGCCAACCAGCGTGTGGTGATAGACGCCTATAAAGGTGTGCGCAAGACGGTGGCCTGGCCGCGCGGGGAACAGTTAAAGTCGCTGCCCCGTTTCCAGGCGGGCACGGCCAGCGCCGAGGTGACGGTCCAGAAGGTAACAGGCCAGTTCGCCGCGTCTCCTGCCCAGCTCAACTGCGGCGACTCCGCGCGCCTCACCTGGTCCTCCGAGGGCGCCGCTAAAACCGAACTCAATGGTTCAGCGGTAAGTGCCTCCGGCGATCAGACCGTTCAGCCCAAGCAGAACACGGATTACAAATTCACCGCCGCCGGGCCGGGTGGAGTTTACACATCCGACGCCACGGTAAACATCAACAATGCGATTTCCGCCTCTCTTGGAGTGTCGCCGGCCGAAGTTCGTTATCACAAGATCGGCGACAAAGTGGACCAACAGGGAACCGCCACCGTAACCTGGTCAGCCACGAACGCGGACAACGTCTCCCTCGATCCGCTCGGTTCGGTGAGCGGGAATGGCAGTCGTGATATCCAGGCTTCGCCTACCCAGACCTCAATTGGGCCGATTGACGAGACCGTCACGTACACGCTGCGTGCCAGCAACGCCTGTGGCGGATCGGAAACACGCACCGCCACCATGCACATCACCGGCTCGAACGACGTGCAGCAGGCGGCCGTGAGTGAGACCACGCTGGAAACCAAGCTCACCTTCAACAGTATTTATTTCCCCACCAACCTGCCCACCGTTGCCGATCCTCAGGGCGGTTTGGTTCCCGGCGAAGAGAAGCGGCTGGAAGATGTGGTCAGCAATTTCAAGCAATACCTCACCATGCGGCCAGAGGCCAATTTGATTCTTACGGCCCACGCCGATCAACGCGGTTCGGTGGAGTTCAACAAAGCCCTGTCGCAGCGCCGTGCCGATCGGGTGAAGACCTATTTAGTCCAGAATGGGATTCCTGAGGACAAGATTCAGACTCAAGCCATGGGTAAGGAAAAGAACCTTACCGACAAGGAAGTGAAGGATCTGGCAGAGCAGAACCCCAATGTCACGCCGGAAGACCGGAAGCGCGTAGAGAAGAACATCGTTGCTTTCCGGTTGGCGAACAACCGTCGCGTGGATGTGTCCCTGAGCACGTCAGGGCAGGCTTCGCAGCGATTTTTCCCATACAATTCCGATGACCTGGACGTGCTGCTGGGAACGGCCAAAAAGCCGGCGAAGGCGCCTGGCGTAGCCAAGAAAACGCCCATTAAGAAAACTGCCATGCAAAAGTAATTCCGCGAAGCTCGGCCCCGGGCGAACACCATGGTCGAGAATGCCGCTGTGGCCGGTCCATCCCCTTCACCTCACGCCATGGACCGGCCGGCACGGCCAGCGAGCGTGGCGCCGGCTCGGCTTGCCGGAGAGACTTGCTATGTTCGTGCAAGTACCAGCCAAATGTCTTGCGAGGAGGGTCAACATAATGCGCAGACTAACTCTCAGACTGGCAGGTACGATTTTCGCGGTCATGTTTCTCGTGGCTGGGTTGCCGCTACTGCCTTCCCAAACGGCGGACCGCAGCCCGGCTCAGCACCAGGAGATGCAGGATTTCCGCCAATTCCTTGCCGCCCATCCCTGGATTGCTAACAAATTGCGGGAGAATCCATCCCTTGCCAATAACAAGGGATTTTTACACGACAATCCTGAACTCCCACAGTTCCTGGATGCCCACCCGTTCGTCCAATCCAGCTTTCGGACCGACGCAAACGGTGTGATGTCTCGCGCCCAACAAGGGGGCAGGCGATTCGAAAGCCCCCAGGAGGCCAAGGAGATGCAGGATTTTCAGCAGTTCCTGTCGAACCATCCTTGGATTGCCGGCAAGTTGCGGGAGAACCCGAAACTCGCCAACGAGGAAGGCTTTCTGAAGGGCAACCATGAGTTGCCGCAATTCCTGAGTTCGCATCCTTATGTGAAGTCGCAATTCCGTGCCGACCCCAACGGTTTTATGGACAGAGCGCGAGCAGTGGAGGTAGGTGACGCGTATCAGAACGCTTACGATCCTCATGCCTCGGAGTACGAAGCCTTGAAGCTGTTCATGGAGGGTCACAAGTGGATCGGGAATCAGTTGAAGGACAAGCCGTCGCGCGCCACCAACGCGGACTTCCTTAAAGACAACAAAGAACTCCGGGATTTCCTGCTGGCGCATCCCTTCTTGCAGGATCAGTTCCGGCAGGATCCTAACCGCACCGTCGATCGTGCGCTCCAGTCTGTGGGACAAGCGTTCTGAGTTGGCCGAGGCGGCAACAACCCATTCGTTTCCAGAGTTACAAAAGACTACCGACCTGAGAGGAGCAATGACCTATGAAAAAGTACGTGGCTGAGTTTATCGGTACCTTTACGCTGGTTCTCTTTGGTTGTGGAACGGCGGTGGTATCCGGCAAGGAAGTAGGACACTTGGGTATCGCTTTTGCGTTCGGGCTGGCGCTCCTGGCCATGGCCTATGGCATCGGCCCCGTTTCAGGGTGTCATATCAACCCAGCGGTCAGTCTGGGCGTTTTCACCGCCGGCCGCATGGGCGGTAAAGATCTCCTGGGCTACATCGTCGGTCAAGCGCTGGGTGCAATCGCGGCGGCGGGCGTTCTGGCGGTAATCGTTCATGGCCTGGTGGGCGGGTACACCATTACCGACAGCGGCCTGGGTCAAAATGGTTGGGGCCCCGGCTACCAGGCAGGCTACGGGCTGTCTGCCGCCATGGTCTTTGAGTTCGTGGCCACCATGCTTTTCGTGATCGTTATTCTCGGCTCAACCCAGGTTGGAGCGCCTGCGGCAATGGCCGGCATGGCGATTGGTATCACCCTGGTCGCGATTCACATTTTCGGGATCAACATCACGGGAGTGTCGGTGAATCCCGCGCGCAGCCTGGGTCCGGCGATATTCGTGGGTGGCAAAGCCATTGCCCAGCTCTGGATGTTTTTGATCGTGCCGAGCGTCGCCGGGATTGTATCGGGCGCGATCTTTCGCACCAACGTCCTGACGGTCGCGCACCCCGCTGAATAACCCGTCGCAGGAGTTGGCGGCGGACGTCCAGGGGTGTGGTGCCGCCATACTTGCACTTCATGCCTGCACCGCCTATAACTGATGAATGCAATACATCATTCGGAATGTGTCAGAGCGTTTGGATGCCGCTCTCCGCCGTCAGGCACGTGAGCAGGGAAAGAGCCTCAACGAGGTAGCCATCGAGGCGCTGACCCGGGGCGCCGGTCTGGGCGACCGTCCTCTACGGCAGCGCGATCTTCTTGACGTTGCAGGAACCTGGCGGCACGACCGTGCCTTCGATCGCGCCCTGGCGGCGCAGGATACCGTCGACCAGGAGCTGTGGAAGTGAGGGTCGCGCTCGACAGAGGAGAGCCGGGGCAAATTTCCACCTTGACAAAATCCCTGGAATAGGCTATATTTTTAGTCAATGGTCAGGGTTCGGTGTTGCAAGAGCGGCGCTTCGGTACGGGTGGCAGCAGGGAAATTCGATCTGGTCATGGCTAGTCAAAAGGCCTATATTGCGCAAAAAACGCAGGGACATGATGGCCGCCTTGGGCGCGCCTTCCCAAACCTGAGAAGTTATTGAAAACAAAAGGTCGAAGAACCGCTTTTTCACCCCTCGAACCTGAGAACATACTGAAAACAAATCCGGTTGCGACAATTATGAAAAACTGGACACATCATGACATAATGTCATGCATGGCTAGTCGATAGCCTCCAGGTATTCACGGCCCAGCCCAAGGTTGAGCCGCGCCGGGCACGCCGCGCGCGTTCCGCTCCCGCTCTTCTCTTCCCGTCCTTCAACAACTTTGACGGGTGCTGCCCTTGTTGGCTCGCGGATGCCGCATGTCCATGAACGGCGGTTCCTACAGTTCCAACTCGGCGATGCTGTCCTCAGGAATTTGGAAGTTTTTCGAGCGGAGGATGGTGCGCTTGAAGGTTTGGGGGGCGCTGCCCGGCTGGTAGAATATCGCGATGGCGTTGGGGTGGGTGGCAAGATACTGGCGCGACTTCTCCACGCCGCCCACAAAGAAGATCTTGGTCAGGGCCTCGGTTTCGACGCCGGTGGGCACTGCGGCCACGGTGGAGAGCATGTTCTGCACGGGCCAGCCGGTGTGCGGGTCCATGATGTGGCAATAGACCTTGCCGTTAATCTTGAAGAATTTCTCGTAATTTCCGGACGTGGAAAGGGCAAAGTTGCGGAGGCACAGAACGTCCGCGGGCTTATCCTCGCGGAAGGGATCGCGCACGGTGATCTTCCACCCGCGTTCGCCGGGCGGCGCTCCCAGCGCGTAGATGCTGCTCATCCCGCTCGAGACCAACGCCGCCGAAACTCCGTTGGAGCGAAGAATCTCCGCCGCCTGATCCACGGCGTAGCCCTTGGCAATCCCGCCCAGGTCAAACTCCACTCCGCTTGTGTCGAAGCGAATGGTGCGGCGCGCCGGGTCCAGGTGAACATGCTGATATCCGATGCGCTTTTCCACCTGCGCGATTTCCGCCGCATTCGGCAGGCGCCCCTGGCCTCGGAAGAATCCCCAGAGCTTCATCAGCGGGCCCACCGTGATATCGAAATCGCCGCCCGATTCCTGGCTGGCACGCAAAGAATACTGAAGGAGCCCGAAGAGTTGCGGAGACACCGTAACCTCACGCTGCGCGGCGTCGCGATTGATGGCGGAGAGTTCGCTCTCCGGTTTGTAGTTGCTCATCTGGTCGTCAAGCTGGTCAATTTCCGCGAACACTTCGCCGACAACTTCGGAAAGGAACGTCTGGTCCCGGCCATAGGCAACGACGGTGTAAATGGTCCCCATGGCTTCGTGGGAGGCTTCATAACGGACGGGGGTTGGGGGCTGGGGACCAGGGACTGGGGACTGGGGGCTAGGGGCTGGGGGCTTGGAACTAGAGACTAGGGACTGGGAACTGGGAACTCGGAACTCGGAGTTCAGAATAACAGATTTGAGATTGGGAGCAGCCGTGCCGGCCCCGAGGATGCACAAAGCGGCAGCGAGCAAGACGAACCTTGCGGATTGGCGCGCGCGTATCAAGGAAAGTGTACGCCGTTAAAGGGCTCCTCCTCGGGCAGGCAAGCCGCCATCCGGCTTCGCACGTCAGCCACTTCTCGCCACTGGAGAAGGAAAAACAATTTACTGGGGAACGCCCCGTGTCCCGGCAGTTTACCTAGGGACGCCCCGCATCCCAAGATGCTAGTCCTAAGTCGCCAGTCCCTAGTTCCGAGCCCCCATTCCCTAGTACCCAGTCCCGAGCCCCCGGCCCCGAGCCCGTATGCCGTCTACCGTATCCCGTCTGCCGTCTTTCACGCCACTTTCTTCGTCTGCTTCTGTGGTTCCTTGCCGGGCCAAGAGACGCGCTGGCCGGTTTCGACGGCGCGGTTCCCGTAGATAACGCCTTGGGCGTCGTGCACGCCAATCTCGAAGGGCGCGATGATGGGCTTGCCGTCACGGACGCTCAGGAGGAAGTTGTGCAACTCGCTCCACCAGGGATCGTGCGGCTCTTCGTAGGTGTAGATGCCCATCGAGGCCAGCCAATGCTTGGCGTAGCGCACTTCGCGATCCATGAAGCCCAGTTGGCTGGGGTTGCTCTGGTTGGGGAAGATGGGAATACCTTCCTGCGCGGCCTGGTTACTGACCGTGGCGCCCGCCCACCAGTTCTCCTTACCGTCGCCGCTGGACACCTTAGGGACCTGCTCGCGGTAATACATACCCTTGCCCAGCGTGATGATCAGCGTGCCCTGGTCGCCCATGATCTGCTCGTTGAAGTCCAGGTGGGCGTTATAGAGGATGGAACTCCATTCCAACTTCCGGCCGCCGGGGTATTCGTAAATGGCCTCCACGTTGTCGTAGGTTTCGCGACCGTCTTTCCAATAGTCAATCCCGCCGGTGGCGAACACGGATATGGGCTCGGAACCAAAGGCCCAATTGGCGATGTCAATCTGATGAGAAGCCAGTTCCGCCAATAGCCCACCGGAGTATTCTTTATACATGCGCCAATTGATCAGCCGCTCAAGCTTGGGATCGGGGACGGGACGGCGCCAGTTGTTGTTGCGGTGCCACTGGGCACGCACGAACATGACCTTGCCCAGCGCTCCCTTGCGGATCATTTCCATAGCCACCTGGTAGAGCAGGCTCGAACGCCGCTGCAAGCCCACCTGCAATACCAGCTTCGGGTTGTTCGCCATGGCCTGGCGGATCATGTCCCCTTCTTCTTCCTTAAAGTACATCGTCTTCTCAACAAAGACATGCTTGCCGGCGTTGAGCGCATCCACCACCATCTGCGCGTGCAGGTTCAGCGGCGTGGCAATGACCACCGCCTCCATATCTTTGCGTTCCAGCATCCTGTGGTAGTCGGTGTAGGTTTCAGGGTTCGAACCAATCGTCTCGACGCCTTTCTTGAGATTGGGCGGATAGATGTCGCAATTGGCGATGCAGCACCCTTCGGGATTTGTCGCCAGAAACTTTAAGAGCGTGCAACCCTCCGTCCCGGTGCCGATAATTCCGTAACGTACGGGATTACCCGCGGTTTGGGCGGTGAGAATCGCGGGGACGCCCAACCCCGCCAGGGAAGAAGCGGCAGCAGCCGTGGCGGCGCCCTTCAGGAACTCGCGGCGACTAACGTCTTGCTCTTTCTTCATTTATCGAAACTCCTTGTGATTCCCAAGCGTACCGAGGGCTGGGGAGGGATTTTCCGCATAGGTCTCATTTCCGCCCTAGATGATAGCACTTATTACGCCAAATTTGACATTCGGCACACGGCACGATTGGTTCCAAAGGGTGCTCCGGCCTTTCGGAGCTCAAATCATGCGCAAATTCGCACAGTTCACGCTTTTTAGCCGGAAATCTCGAACCCTGAAACAACGTAGCGAAAGCGAAATCACGGGAAATCGCCCTGTCGGCCCTAATTTCCTTGGGACGGCGAAGGAGTGGTGAACGGATGGAAACGAAAATCGGCGGGCAGGCAGGAGTAACGCTTCGCGGAATTCGCGCGTTGTGCGCGACTCGATCAAAGGGTTGAGCCCCGCTTTTAGGGGGGAAGGACCTGCATTTTGATTCCGCGCCGGTATCTTATCGCGCGCTTGACACTCCGTTTTGCGTGTGCTGGAATAGACGGCCCAGTAAGAGCAGTAGGATTACCCAGGACATCGTGACCTTCGCACGCTTCGGCTGTGCCGCGGCAAAGCCATGTAGGAGGCTCCCATGAATTACAGGATCAATATACTCATATTGGTTACCTTACCTATTTTGTTATGGCTGCCCGGTGCCCGGCCGGCCGCATTTGCCGCAGTGGACGTGGGAGCAGCCTGTGTCGAGTGTCACAGCAAGGTGACGCCAAAAATTGTGAGCGATTGGAAGCAGAGCAAACACAGCGAAGCGGGAATCACCTGCGACGCTTGTCATGGCGCGGCACACACGACTGCCGCCGATGCGGCGAAGGCGGGAATCCCTACTCCGGACACCTGTGCCACTTGCCATCCCACACAAGTTGCGCAATTCAAGAAAGGCAAGCACTCCGTGGCGTGGGCGGCGATGGAGGCCATGCCGACAATTCACTGGCAGCCGATGGCGCTGACCGAGGGAATGAAGGGATGCGGGGCGTGCCATAAGCTGGGGATTAAATCGGCCGCTCAGATTACGCAGCTTCAGAACGAGGGCTCGCGATTCGGCATTGCTTCCTGCGACGCTTGCCATACCCGGCACACCTTTTCTGTGGCGGAGGCTCGCTCGCCCCAGGCGTGCGAAACCTGCCACATGGGTTTTGACCACGCCCAGTGGGAGATGTATTCGTCTTCGAAGCACGGAGTGCGCAACGAGCTGAGGGAACTCAAAATCCAGGCGGAAACTTCCGCCGCTCCCACCTGCCAGACCTGCCACATGCAGGACGGCAACCACGAGGTGCGCACCGCCTGGGGATTTCCGGCCGTGCGTTTGCCGATGCCGGAAGACAAGCAGTGGGCTGCCGACCGCGCCACCATCCTGCAGGCGCTCGGAGTGCTGGATCCCGACGGCAAACCCACCGCGCGGCTCGACGTGGTCAAGGCCGCCGATGTGGCGCGGCTTGACCAGGCTTCCTGGCAGGCTGAACGGGATAAGATGCTCAAGACCTGCAATCAATGCCACTCTATCGACTTCGCCCGGCAACAGCTTCAGTACGGGGACGACATGATCAAGAACGCCGATCGGCTGATGGCGGAAGCCATTCGCATCGTGGCCGGCCTGTACAAAGACGGCCTCGTCCCCAGGCCGAAGAACTACGCGTACGCTTTTCCCGACCTTCTAACCTTCAGCGACGCGCCCACCGTTATTGAGCAAAAGCTTTTCGTGATGTACCTCGAGCACCGTATGCGAACGTTCCAGGGGACCTTCCACGCCAGCCCCGATTACGCTCTCTGGTACGGATGGAGCGAAATGCAGCGCGATTTGACTGAAATTAAGGAAATGGCGGAGCAGATCCGCCGCACGGGTCACGCCGCCGCAGCGCCCGCACGTTGACGGCATGCTCGGCGATTCCGGCTGAAGCAGATGATGTGATGTCTACTTGAATTACACAGCCCAGGCGGAAAAACAAAATGCGACTCACGCGTCGAGAATTCCTGGCAACAACTTACGTTGCAACAGCACCCATGGTGCGGGGCGCCCAAGCTTTGGTACAGCAGCGTGACCTTCTCGCTTCCGCCTGGCCTGCTGCGAAATTAAGCGAGGTGCTGGCGCCGCGTGACCGCTTCCATCCCTTCCCCGATGTCTCCGAACGCGCCGCGTGGGAGGCACTCCCGGCGGATGCGCGCGCCGCGCTTCTCTCAACGGGAGAGGCCCAGCTCAAAATCCCGTGGGAGGTCCTTCCCGCCACGCTTTTCCTGGAATATCGCCGCACCGGCAACCGCTCCCATTACGAACAGGCCCGCAACCGCCGCCGGAAAAAACTCCAGGACCTGGTGATCGCCGAGTGTGTGGAGGGCCAGGGCCGCTTTGCCGATGAAATCGCCAATGGCGTGTGGCTAACGTGTGAAGAGACTTTCTGGGGCGTGCCGGCGCACCTCGGCATGCAAAAGGCCGGCATCGGCCTCCCCGACGCGGGTGAACCGGTGGTCGATCTGTTCGCGGCGGAGACCTCCGGTTTGCTAGCCTGGACCAATTATCTCGTGGGTAATCTCCTGGGCAATGTCTCCCCGCTCCTGCCGGAGCGCGTCCGCCTGGAGGTCGATCGCCGGATTCTCACCCCCTGCCTGGCCCGCGACGATTTCTGGTGGATGGGATTCCGTGACCGGCAGGTGAACAACTGGGATCCCTGGATCTGCTCGAATTGGTTGACCTCCGCCCTGCTGCTGGAACGCGACTCGGAACGGCGAGCATCCGCAGTCAGCAAGATCCTCCACTGCCTGGATAACTTTCTAAACGGCTATGCCGACGATGGTGGTTGCGACGAGGGGCCCGGTTACTGGGGCCGCGCCGGGGCTTCGCTCTTTGACTGCCTGGAACTGCTCCACGCGGCCACCGGCGGCCGGTGCAACGGGTTTGCGCTGCCGTTGGTGCACCAAATCGCGCTGTATATCTGTCGGGCGCACATTTACAACGAATGGTACACGAACTTCGGCGATGCCCCGGCGCGGGTGTTTAGCAATGGCGACCTGATTTACCGCTTTGGCAAGCGCCTGGGCGATGAGCGCCTGATGGCGCACGGCGCCTTTTGCGCGTTTGCGCGGGATGAAAAAGCCATTCCCGATGACAACATCGGCCGCCAACTGCCCGCGCTCTTCAATCTGGCCGAACTGCGTAAGGCGCCGCGGGCGCAAGCCCTTTTCCGCGATGCCTGGCTCTCCGGCATCCAGGTGATGACGGCGCGAGTGCGCGAGGGTTCTGCGGAGGGCCTTTACCTTGCCGCTCAAGGCGGCGACAACGGCCAGAGCCATAACCACAATGATGTCGGGAATTTTGTGGTTTTTGCCGACGGGATGCCCGCAATTATCGATGTCGGCGTGGAGACGTATACTGCCAAAACCTTCAGCCCGCAGCGCTACGATATCTGGACCATGCAGTCGGCCTATCACAACTGCCCTACCATCGACGGTGTCATGCAGTCCGCCGGCCGGAATTCGCCGCCACCGATGTCACCTATCGGGCTGATGAGCGGGAGGCGAGACTCCGTATGAATCTGGCGGAGGCTTATCCTGCCCAGGCACACCTGGCTTTCTGGTATCGGACCCTGCGTCTGGACCGCGTCGCCAATACGGTCGAAGTCACGGACGAGTATCGCCTGAAGCAGCCCGCCGGGGTCATAACGCTTACCCTTATGACGCCATGCGCGGCGCAGGTTTCAGGCACCGGCATCATCAGCTTGCCCATGGCCTCGGGTGGGCCAGTGCGCGTGGCTTTCGATGCGCATGTCTTCCAAGTCAACCTGGAGAAGATCCCCATCGACGACCCGCAACTTCGCCACTCCTGGGGCGACCGCCTGTACCGCGTTTTGCTCTGCGCCAATGCGCCGCCACTCCAATCAAAATGGACACTGCAGCTTACACGCGAAGAGTGATCCTAAGATTCGGGTTCCCTTCCGTGTTCGCGGCTTGTCTTGCCATTACCGGGAAATTCAATCCCAGCAGCAGTCCCCAAATCAGTCAGGCCACTAACGCTTTGCTCATGGTTGCCTATTCGTTTGCGGCACATTCGTCATGCTTTTTAGCCCCACCGCTTCACTCCCTGCGAGATGATCCTTAGGGGGGACGCATCTGGCACGGCTGAAAGCTGTCAATTGAAAGCTGATGGGTGAATGCCAATGGCTGAAATCTGACGGCTGAAAGCTGACAACCGACCGCTACAAACACCCCGGCGTCCAATTTCTGCATCTGGGTTATACTGGGCGAGGAGGATATTCCGAACGCTTTGAAAGTTCCGCTGCTGATATCAAGAACCGCTCTTATCCTTTCACTGCTCTTAATTGAGGCCCATGCGCTGTACCCACAGACTTCTTCGGCGCCACCCGACGACGTCGCCGCGCAAGCCCTGAAGTTTACAGCGCTTTACGGCGTCATCGAGCAGCGTTATATGGAACCGGTGGATTCCGACCACGCCATTTTCGACGGCGGGGTGCGTGGCATGCTCTCGGCGCTGGATCCTTTCTGCGCGTTTTTGGACCGCGATCAATTCGAGCTGATGAAGCAGCAGGCGCGAGGAGAAGCCGTGGGATTTGGCTCGGTGCTCTACGTCTCCGTCGGCAAGGTGCTGATTTTGCAGACGACGCAGGGCTCGCCATCGTTCCGGGCGGGACTCGCACCCGGAGACGAAATCGTATCGATCAACGGCGAGCAACTCGATCGGCTGGATTTCCAATCCCTGATTTCGCTGCTGAAGGCCTCCCGCTCGCGCCCGGTGCGACTGGGGGTGATCCGGCCGGGCCGACTGGTGCCGGAAGACTTTGATTTGCGCCCGGCCGAGGTTGCGCTGCCCTCTGTCGACAAATTCTTCTTGTGGTCGCCGGGTATCGCCTACGTGCACATTTCCAGCTTCGAGGGGAAAACGCCGGAAGAGGTGTCGAACGCACTGGACGGCATGGATGCTCCCCAGCTCAAAGGACTGCTCCTCGATCTTCGGGACAACCACGGCGGCATCGTGGATTCCGCCGCCGCAGTGGCCAGCCTTTTCCTGAAGCAGGGAGATTTGGTTTTGACCACTCGCGGCCGCGCCATGAAGGAAACCGTCTACCGCGCCCCGCAAATGCCACGACATTATGACCTCCCCACCATCGTGCTGGTCAACGGTGACACGGCGAGTGCGGCGGAAGTGCTGGCTGCCGCACTTCAGGAACACGACCGAGCCGTTATTGCCGGCGTCAGGACCTACGGCAAAGGGGTGATCCAATCGGTGACGGAACTTAGTGAGCAGACAGGGTTAGCGCTAACCGCCGGACAATATTTCACCCCCAGTGGACGATCCATCCAACGGCCCCTGCCCGGCACCGCGCTCACCTTCGCTTCCTTGTCGCCTTCTGCCGCAAATCAGCAAGCGAGCGCGAAAGGTAACGAAGCTGCCGACCCGGCATCACCCGGCACTTTCCACACCGACGACGGCCGGCCGGTGACGGTCGGCGGGGGCGTCACTCCAGATGTGACTATTACCGGCCAGGCGGACGACCCGTGGCTGGCATTTGTCACTCAACGCGGCTATATGACGAGTTATGCGGAATCTTATCTAACCACTCACGGCAAACCACAAGCCTTCGAGGTCTCCCCCGAGATGTTGGAGGACTTCAAGGCGTCGCTCCAACGCAACGGCGTCCGCGTGCCAGATGAATACTGGTCCAAGGACCAGAATTTCTTGCGGTTACGGCTGAAAGTGGAGCTAACTAGTCTGGTTTATGGCTTGGATCGCGCCGGCGAAGTGGCAACCAAGGACGACCCCCAAGCCCAGGAAGCCGCCCGCCTTTTCTCGCGTGCCCCGCAGATCCTAAAGGGCCGCTGACGCGAGCCTGGCAGGACAATTTATCAACCATTTAGTCGGACGTAATTTCGCCCGTGAATGCCGAGGCCAACAAGGGGGAAGTTTAATCTAAATTTGACCTTGCAAAATAGTGGCCAAAAAGTTATACTTGCTTTGCTTGATCAGTTTTTGTGACCGAACACCAAATTCGCCGGGGGCCGCAAAACAAAAGATTTGCGGCTCTTTGTGTCTAAGGAGGCGGCGCGAGGCTGGAACAAGTCAAACTAACAAAATAAAGGTACATTGAATACAATATGGATAGAGAAACAGGTGTCGTAAAGTGGTTCAACAATTCGAAGGGCTATGGATTCATCCAGCGCTCTTCAGGAGATGATGTGTTTGTGCATCACTCCGCCATTGTGGCTGACGGATATCGATCGCTCGCCGAAGGCGAAGCGGTAGAGTTCTCGGTCACAAAAGGCCCCAAGGGCTGGCAAGCCGAGAGTGTCAAGAAGCTTTAAATTCACTCCACAAGTAGCGTCCTACCCGCGTCATGCTCTCACGCAATGGCGCGGGTAGACCGCAAATTCTAATTCCCGGAGAAAAAGGCAATGCAAATCCAATATATCGGATTTCAACCCAAAGCGCATGGTCGAGATTACACCTACCGGGTCATCGGCAAACAAGCAGACGACCGCGAGTTTGTGTTCAGCATCTCCAACCGCGCCTTCATGGAATACCACTTGCCCTTTCAGGAGGCGGCCGGACTCTGTTATCAAAAGTTGCAGAAAGCACTGGATGTGGAAACGGCCGACCATCCCGTGCCGCGTCGCTCCACATTATCTGACCAAGATTTCGATCTTTACCGTGAGTCACGTCGCCCTGCGCGCAAGCGCTCCTGGTAAGCTCCGCTTCCGTGGTCTTGGCGGCACCTTGACGAACCGATTGCTACTCCAAAGTTCACATCCATCTGCGGCATTGTTGACAAGGGTTTAGTCTAGATTCTTGTACGCATGCGCAGGGGATAAGTGTCCCCGGCGATATTCCAAAGGACTGAAGACATTGTAAGTTGATAGCGAGTGGGGCGATAATTGAACCGGTGAAACATTGTAGACAGCTAATGGGGTATGGATGCCCTACAGCAATCTCGCGTAGTGCACAGGGGGCTGCTGGGCGGAGCCGTGGAGAGCAGGTGAGCGGAATCAAAGCTGGACAATGCGGAGGTGTTCATGTTGACTCAGGTGAAGCGGTGGCTCGATAGCTACGAGGAAAATTACCGGCGTCCCGGTCTTCCTCCTATTGAACTCAGCGGTATCTACGCCTTGTTCCCGGAGGACGCACTGGGTGATTTTGTGGAATCTCGCTGGAACGAGCCGTACCCGTACACCGATCGTAAGGGCATTTACTTGATCTTCGGCAAAAGCGGCATGCTGTTGTATGTGGGTAAGGCGTCCATGGGCGCCACGCTCGGAGGCCGGTTGGGAACATACTTTGCCGGGAAAAAGGAGTGCAGGCTACTCGTCACCGAATGGACGGAGCGGCCTGCCTACGTCGCCACCATCGCCGTGCCCCAGGGCATGGGCTTCGAGGCTCCCGCCTTGGAAGAATACCTGATCAAAACCCTGAAGCCTTGCGATAACAATCTCGGCATCTCCGGCCGCGTGCCGGTTGGAAGTGCTATGACGCTCGAAAGCGCCGAGGAAGTTGCCGAGGCGGAAACCGGGAAGCCCGCGAGTCTTTCCGCCGATCTTGGTCCAGGCGTTTATACCTACTCGGCGCCAGGCATGCCGATGTGCCCCAAATGTGAGCAGCGCCCCGCTATCTTCTATTGCTCGACCCACCAGAGTGCGGTGTGTCTGGAGTGTGTTGCCAAGCACGACGAACGTGGGAAATGCGTTTATGTCCCCGCCTATCGCGCACCCAAGCCGGTGGAAATACCGGCGGCCGCCCCATCCGCCCCCAAGCCGCCGGGCACCGCCAAGCCCAGGAGCATATTCGATATTTGACATCGGTTAAGCCATCTGCGTGAACAACGGAGGTCCGTATGGCCGCAACAGGTCAGGCCCTGAGCGCCTATGTGGCGATTTTTGGCGTTCTGGTCACAGCCGGTTGCAGCGCCGGAACGTCCGATTCGCGCCCAGCGGCGAGTGCTCCTGCCGGTTGGACGGTCCACCATGATCCCATGGGCTTTGCACTCAACCTGCCTCCAAGCTGGAGTGTGGCTCCAGACCGAAGCAGCGGCCGGATCAGTGTGAGCGGTCCTCAAGACGAACTGGTGATCATCTGGCCGGCCTGGGCGCCGCAAGGTCTGGACGTGTCCACCGCCCAAGTGATGGCAGCAAGATTCGCCAAGAGAATCGCGGCGGACATCAACGTGCCAGATGGCTGGAGCGAACCGCAACCGGACGGCGCGACGGCGGTACGCGCCTTCGGCCGCAGCGGAGCGCGCGTGGCCGTAATAACGCTGGCCTGGGTTCCCACCGCACGCGGCGCCGCCGCGTTTTTCTATGTCGTGGCCGGGCCAGAAAGCACCTACCGGCAGAATCAGGACAACTTCGCGCGCATCCTCGCCAGTTTTCGCATTACCGGAAACCCATCAGCCAATCACGCCGGCAGCGGAGCCTCCGCGGCTGACGCCGGCATTCGCTACGTGTCATGGACCGATCCCCACGAGGGCGCCTTCTCCCTGGAGGTACCCGAGGGATGGGAGATGGACGGAGGCCTGATCCGGCGGAATGCATTGGACCCGCGGGTCGCCGTACGCGTCAAGTCGCCGGATCACGCCATCACGCTGGCCAGCGGCGACGCGGAACTCCCGGGCTTCGTACTGCTGAGTCCGCAATACGCCGCCACGTTTCCCGAAGGCTCGTGGTACTCACCCGGCGCGGGCATCCAGTGGCAAGTTCGCCGGTTTACGCCCGCCGTGCCTTTCGGCGAGGAGTACCTGCGCGTGCGGCTTCCCTCCGTGTGCCAGAATTTCGCAGTGAAAGAGCACCGCGAGCGTCCCGATGTGGCACAAGTAATGGACCGCGAGGCCCAGGGCTTCCGCCAGTACGGACAGGTAATGAACAGCGCCGGGGAAATTGCCTTTACCTGTAGCCAGGACGGCCAGCCGCGCGAAGGCTGTTTGCTGGTCACCACGCAATTCATTCAGTCGGGCGTGCTGCACCTCTGGTACGCGAAAGATCTGCTGGCGTACCTGGCGCCGCCTGACCGCACCGCGGAAGCACAGGCCGTGCTCTCCCACATGTACCAATCCTTTCGGGTAAATCTGCAATGGGTGGCGCGCCAGCAGCAAACCACCATGCAGGTCTCCCAGATCGCCACCGAGACGCAGCAGCACATTTCGAGTGTCATCAACAGCACGTATTGGAATAAGGTCAGCGTGCAGGACGAAAACATGCGCAAAGTCGAAAATGCCATCCTGGGTACTACCGACGTGCTGGACCCGGCAACGGGCGAGCAAAGGCGCATCGAAAACAGCTCCAATTATTACTGGATCAACAACCGGGGGACGATCGTGGGCACCAATACCGATAGCGTGCCCGGCGTCGACTTCCGCCGGCTGACGCAACTGCCATGACACTACGACCGTTTGCCGCTTTCAGTTCCCCGTCATCAGTTTTCAGTCATCAGTTCTTAGTCGTCAGTTTTCAGTCCTCGGTTCTCAGTTATCAGTACACGGCCGCCGGTCTCAATTAGCAGATCGCAGGCCATAACTGGTAACTGAGCCCAGCCGGCGAAACCGACTGAGTGCTGATAACTGACGACTGACGACTAAAAAGCCTTCCCCTCTTTGTCCGTTTTGTGGATAATGTCCCGGCAGCGCTGGGCTTTCGCCAGCGCCCAATTTTCGCACGAGGTCTCCCATGAGCACCGACGTTCATCCCACACCCGTTGTGGTCACCGCCGCCCAGCCGGAGCCGTTCATCCGCAAACGCATCGCCTCCGTTGACGCGTTACGCGGGTTCGACATGTTCTGGATCGCAGGGGGAGAAAGCATCATCCACGCGCTTTACCGGGTATGGCCGGGCGCGGCTACGCGAGGGCTTAACACGCAGTTCGAGCACGTGCCGTGGGCGGGCTTCCATTTTTACGATCTCATTTTTCCCCTTTTCGTTTTCGTGGTCGGCGTAGTCCTTCCCTTCTCCCTGACCAAGCGCATCGAAGAGGGCGCAAATCGCCCTCAGCTTTATCGCCACATTGTGCAGCGCTTCCTGCTCCTGTTTCTGTTCGGGCTGATATATGGCGATCTGCTCGATTTCAATATTCAACATTTGCGCATCCCCGGCGTGCTGCAACGCATCGCCTTGTGTTACCTGTTCGCGGCGCTGGTGGTGATGCTGACCGGCATTCGCGGTCAGGCGATCGTGGCCGGCAGTCTCTTGGTCGTCTACTGGCTCGTGATGAAGCTGGTTCCCGTTCCCGGTGTCGGAGCCGGGGTGCTGACTCCCGATGGCAATCTCGCTGGTTACCTGGACCGACTGCTTATTCCTTTGCGGTTCTGTTGTTACACGTTCGGCGACAATGAGGGTCTGCTTTCCACCATCCCGGCAATCTCCACCTGCCTCCTGGGTGTGCTGGCCGGACACTGGCTGCGTTCCGCCAAGTGCTCTCCCCAGCGCAAGACTCTGGGACTGGCCGTCGCGGGCGTTGCGAGCTTGTTCGTGGGCTGGGTGTGGAGCTTCAACTTCCCCATCATCAAGAACATCTGGTCAAGCACCTTCGTGCTGTGGGCCGGTGGCTGGAGCCTCCTGCTGCTGGCGCTCTTCTATTGGATCATCGACGTGAAGGGATATCAGCGCTGGGCCTTCTTCTTCAAAGTGATCGGCATGAACGCCATTACGATTTACCTGGTCGATCGGTTTTTCAATTTCGGGATCATCACCAACGTCTTCATGCACGGGCTCTACCCGGTTTTCGGCCACTACCGCCCCATCGTGGAGAGCGCGTGCGTCGTGTTCACCATGTGGCTGTTCCTCTATTTCCTTTACCGGCAGAAGATTTTCCTGCGAACGTAACCGCCCGCTGTATTGGTATTCCCGAACTTATTCGCGCACCGCGACGAGTTTCTCCGTGTCCTCTGTGCGCGCGTCTCTGCGACCTCTGTGTGAACCCCCCGGGTTCGCACAGAGGCCACAGAGAAAAGCATCACAGGGGTCACGAAAAAGACCCTTTGGCTGCCTGCGGCTATTCCTTCGGTGGGCTCAGGGCAGGCTCCGGCCGTGCTGCGGCAGGGGCTCGAAGCCCGTGGCTGGAGTTTCCACATTTCGGCGTCAAGTCGGGGGGCGGGGCGTTTTACCGGCAACTCGACGGCCGCTGTCAAACTTCCGAGTGCCCCGTGATCCACCCGGAATGTTCAGTTGTCAGCGGTCTCGTCGACAAACACTGAGGGGCCAGAACGGGCCTATTTCCTCGAACCCCGTTCTGGACAACGACCCGCCCAGTCGACCACAGAAAGCTTTCTTCTCGATCGGCACTAGGTTCTCTCTCAGGAACTTTTTGGGTTGACATCTTACCCAAAGTATGGATACTTGGGTTATATGTCTACCCAACATGCGAAGGACCGGCTGGAACTCTTGCAAGGCACTCTTGACCTGCTGATCTTGCGGACGCTGATCTTCGGCCCGCAGCACGGGCAGGGCATCGGGCGTGGCATTCAGCAGACGTCCGAGGACGAACTGCTAGTTGAGCACGGGGCGCTTTATCCCGCGCTCCAGCGCTTGGAGGATCGCGGTTGGATCACCGCCGCGTGGGGGACCTCCGCGAATAATCGCAAGGCGCGGTTCTACACGCTCACGCGACTGGGCCGCAAACAGCTCGCGAAGGAAACGACGAAGTGGCAGCGGCTGGCGGCGGCCATCGGGCGGGTTCTGGGACCCGAGGTCGGGAAGGGTTAAGGCAATGTTCTGGCGAAAACGCAAGCAGAGCGACTTCGCAGCAGAGATCGAAGCGCATCTCGAACTCGAAGCGGAACAACTGAAAGAGCAGGGCTTGAGTGAAGAAATGGCTCGCATCGCAGCCCGGCGTGCCTTCGGAAACGCCGCTCGGGCTCAGGAGCGCTTCTACGAATCGGGCCACTGGCTCTGGTGGGACCACTTCGCGCAAGACCTCCGCTTCGGCTTGCGCATGTTGGCCAAGAATCCCGGCTTCACAGCCGTAGCCGTCCTCACCCTAGCCCTCGGCATTGGTGCGAACACGGCCACTTTCAGCTTAGTCAACGCGGTTTTACTCCGGCCTCTACCGCTGCCATCCGGCGAAAGGGTCGCGTCCGTTCAAGTAATACCAACTTTGGCCGGAGAGACCGGAGGGCACGCGTCTCCCGCTCAGTATCTCGCGTGGCGCGCCCACAATCCCAAGTTTGATCTTCTCGTGGCCGTCGCGAGTTTCCGGGCGCAAATCTCAGGCATTGACGAGCCCGAGGAGGTTCGGGTTCTTCAAGTATCGCCGCAGTTACAGGAGTTGGCAGGGGTGCGACCATACCTCGGCCGGGGCTTCAGTGAAGATGACTTCAGGAACGGGTCCATGCAGGTCTGCCTGATTTCGACTCGCTTTTGGAAGCGCCGCTTTTCCGAAGATCGCGGTGTCGTGGGTCGCACGTTGTATGTGGATTCGAAACCCACAGCCATTATCGGTGTCCTGCCTGGGAACGTCGTTTTTCCGGACACGGAAAGCGATATCTGGATCGCGTTGCGATTCGCGCCGGAGCACCAGAGCCAGCGATATCTAGACGTATATGGCAGGCTGAGATCGGGGGTTTCGGTCGAGGACGCTCAGGCATGGATCAGTGAAGCGACGGCGTTGGCGGAGAGTGAAATGCCCGAGTGGCTGAGAACCCGCCGGGTGACCGTAACGCCCATCCGGGAGCAGGTGATTTCGGATGAAAGAGCGCTCCTGCTCTTGCTCAGCGGCATCGCCTTCTGCGTGCTGTTGATCTGCTGCGCGAATATAAGTAACTGGCTTCTGGCGCGGCATCTGAGCCGCGGGCGGGAGATGGCGTTACGTGCCGCGATCGGTGCGGCGCCTACGCGCCTGGTTCGCCAACTTCTCACGGAAGCCATGCTCCTCTCCGTGGCCGGCACAACGGCCGGATTCTTTGCCGGTCGCCTTGTCGTGTCGCTGAGTTATGATTTTCTGAGCGATTCGCGCTTCAAGGCCCTTATTGCAACCGGCGATCATGTTGTGGATATGCGTGTCGCCGCGTTCGGCATCTTCCTCTCCCTGCTCACCACCGTCCTGTTCGGACTGATCCCTTCATGGCACTTCACACGAATGGACCTGCACGAAGCGCTGAAAGCATCTCCGCGAGCGCAAAGCTTGGGCCGAGGTGCATCCGCAACGAACCGTTATCTGATCGCCATGGAGGTGGCGATTACTTTCGTCCTGCTGACGGGAGCCGGATTGCTGGTGCAGAGCTTTGGCAGATTGCTGGGAGTGGATCGTGGTTACAACGTAGACCATCTGCTGACGGCGAGGCTCCCAATTCCTGACGCGGTTACGCTTGCCGAGCGTAAGCAGTTCTTTCGTCAACTTATTGACGAGTTGGAGGCCACACCAGATGTCCGGGCCGTTGGCGTCGCCACGGGCCTGCCTTTAGGGGCCTTAAACGCTACGATGACCCTTCAAAGGCCCGGTCAACTTTTGGACCCCGAGAACCTGCCTTGGACGAGTATCAATTGCGTCAATGCGGATTACTTCCGGGCGCTGGGGATCCGCATCTTGAGGGGGCGCGGCTTTGATTCCAGAGATAACGAGAAAGGGATGCCCGTGGCGGTGATCAATGAAACGCTAGCACGTCAATTCTGGCCAGACCGGGATGCGCTCGGACAGGAATTGATGCCCGGCGTACGCGTCATCGGAATCGTCCCTGATATCCGGCAGGAAGCGTTAGACGCGCGACAGGGCCCAGCCTTCTATCTGCCATTCGACCAGCGTGACGGGCTGGCGGCCGCGCCCAATTTCGTGGTAGTACGCACCAAGGGCGATCCGAAGACTTCTGTTCAGGTTCTGCGCGGAGCAGTCCGCTCGCTCGATCACGGACAACCTGTCATGGACATCCGAACGATGGAGGAGGTGCTGGGCCGTTCTGTTGTGCAGCGGCGCCTGCTTGCATCGCTAATGACCCTCCTTGCGGCCCTCGCCATAGCTCTTTCGGTAGTTGGCATTTACGGTGTGCTCTCTTATCTGGTAAGCAATCGTACCCAAGAGATTGGAATCCGAATGTGCTTGGGCGCTCGCTGTGGCGAGATCCTGATCCAGCTCGGCAGGCAGATGTCTATCTCAGTGATCGCGGGCTTATTGGTGGGGCTTGCCGTTTCGCTTGTGGCCACCGCAGCGTTGTCGCGATGGCTGTTCGCAATTCACGCCAACGATCCCAAAACGCTAATCGCGGCGATGACCATTACTGCTGCTGCAGCGCTGCTCGGCTGCGTTGTGCCAGCGGTGCGCGCATTGCGCGTGGATCCTCTGACAGCAGTCCGCATGGAGTAATAGGACATGGCACCAAATCGGATCAGCATACCCACAAGCGTAATCGTAATGATGCTGGCCTGCATGCTGAACCATGCGGCGATTGCTCAAGACAGGCCGGACTTTTCCGGTCAGTGGGTACTTAATAAGGCGAGGAGCAAACAGCGCGACCCACGGCAGTTTATGCGCCAGACCATGGAAGTGTCCCAGCACGATCCCGACTTGGACATCCAGATTCGCGACCTAGAGCCGGACGGCCATGAGTTTCGAGCCTATCTGAATTTGAAAACCAACGGCGACGCGGCAGTCGCCATCTTAGGAGGACCGCAAAGAGCAGCAGTACGCTGGGAGGGCAGGAAGATGCTGATCCGCTGGAATCTGGATGGCACAGCTTCTGACAGGTCCGCGGGGGCGTCCGGAAGACAAGGTGCAACCCCTCCGTTCACCTGGACTTGGACCCTCTCTTCCGATGGCAAGATGTTAGTCAATGAGACGCATCTTTATGGTGACGTTACCGGTGATATCGCAGAGCGCCTGGTCTATGAAAGGAAGCGCTAGGAGCCTGTCGGAGATAGATTTTGATTCCTACCCAGGGAAGGCTGCGGATTGCTCCGCGGCAGGGGCTTGTTCTTATTGACAGGATGAGTAAGGGTTGTAGGATGGGGGCATGGGCAAAAAGTTTCGGAGTTGCGATTTGAATCAGGCGTACCTGCTGCCTCCGTCGTTGCAGGATTGGCTGCCGGAGGGGCACTTGGCGCGGTTTGTGGCCGAGGTGGTGGAAGCCTTAGACCTGGCGGCGATCTACGCGAAGTACGAAGCGGGGGATGGGCGGGGGCTGGCGGCATACGATCCGCGGATGATGGTGCGGATGCTGATCTACGGCTACTGCCGAGGGGTGGCGAGTTCGCGGCGGATCGAGCGGGCGACCTACGAGGATGTGGCGTTCCGCTACTTGGCGGCCGACCAGCATCCGGACCACGACACGATCGCGGCGTTCCGGCAGGAGCAGTTGGCGCCTTTGGCGCAGTTGTTCGTGCAGGTGTTGCAGTTGTGCCAGCGGGCGGGACTGGTGAAGCTGGGACATGTGGCGCTGGACGGGACGAAGATCAAGGCCAACGCCTCGAAGCACAAGGCGATGAGCTACGAGCGGATGGAGAAGGCGGAGAAGGAACTCGAAGCGGAAGTGCAGGCGCTGCTGGCCGAGGCGGCACGGGTAGACGCGGAGGAAGATGGAAAATATGGGAAGGGTAAGCGCGGCGACGAACTGCCGAAAGAACTGGCGCGGCGGGAGAGCCGGATAGAGAAGATTCGGGAGGCGAAGGCGGCGCTGGAACAAGAGGCGAGAGAGGCGGCGGAAAAGAGACAGGTGGAGGTCGAGGCGCAATTAAAGGAGCGGGAGAAGCAGGAACGTGAACGGGGACGGAAGTTCGGGGGGCGACCGCCGCAGGCGCCGGACGCGGAAGAGGCGAAGCCGGAGCCGCGAGCGCAACGGAATTTTACCGACCCGGAATCGCG
>CAWDRP010000026.1:0-317160 GCA_963804755.1 uncultured Acidobacteriota bacterium | reverse complement strand
GGCGCCGGTCCGGGGCGCACCACCACCAGGGCAGTCGCCGCCAGAACAGCGCGCGGCGGGTATTTCCGGTAATATTTTACCTGGCGCTCCTGGAAAGCGGCCATTTCCTTGCCCGGACGTGTTTAAGCGGTCCCCGGTAGCCGTTACGCTGAATCAGGCCGTCGATGCCCGACTCGATGGCGGCGTGGGCCACCTTGTGAAGCTGCGCGTCCACGGTGGTATATACCTTCAGCCCCATGCTGTAGACCGATTCCTTGCCGAACCGGTCTTCCAGTTGGCTCCGCACCTGCTCGGTAAAATAGCCGCACTCCTTGATCCACTGCGGCCGGAAGGGTTTGAGCGTGATGGGCTACCGGAAGGCCGCCTCTTCCTGCTCCTTGCTGATGAACCCCACCTCGGCCATCCGCTTCAGAACGTAGGCCTGGCGCTCCTTGGCCCGCCGTGGGTTAAGATACGGGTCATAGCGGCTGGGAGCCTTGGGGATGCCCGCCAGGATGGACGCTTCCGCCAGGCTCAGGTCTTCCACGTGCTTCAAGAAGTACTCCTGGGCCGCTGCCTCCACCCCATAGGCCCCATCAAGCCCAGGAAGATGTGATTCAGATAGACGGTGAGAATCTCTTCCTTGGTCATGTAATTGTCGATCCGGTAGGCCAGCACCGCTTCTCGAATTTTCCGGGCGAAGCTCTTCTCCGAAGTCAGCAGGATGCGCTTCACCACCTGCTGGGTGATGGTGCTGCCGCCCTGGACCACTTTCGCCGGCCTCCAGGTTGCGGAAAAAGGCCCGGGCGATGCCGGTGATGTCCACCCCCGGGTGCTCGAAGGGGCGGGCGTCCTCCGCGGCCACAAAGGCCAGGACCAGGTGCCGGGGGAGGCGGCTGTAAGGCACCTCGATCCGGCGCTCGGAGTAGAACTCCCCGATGCGCTGGCCGTCCCGGGCAAAAACCTGGGTAATCACCGGGGGCCGGAACTCCTTGACGGAGGTAAAATCAGGCAGGTCCCGCAAAAAATGGTGGTAGATAAACACCCCGCCAGCGGCCACCACAAAAGCCCGGTGAAGAGCAGCCCGTAGATGATTATATTCAACGCCGGGCCCAGCGCCGCCGTTGATGATATTTTTCCAACCTATCGGGGTTGGGTTCCTTGAAAAATTTCATATACTGCCCTGCGTTACGCTTGCCTTCAGACTGTGGATGGCTTCCTAGTATTTTTCCGGGGGAATCCGGGGGACCTGCCACGTTATGGCACACTTAAACCGGCCGAAAATATACTCTCGACCTCCCACATCGCCGGACCGCGGGTGGCCTTCCCTTAACTCAAGACGCCTGGCTGCGGGATGGCTGGGGGGGGTCGGGGGGAGGGAGGACGCACCTCTAACCGTCCTCTTTCTCCCTTCACCCCACGTTCCCGGCGACCGGCCGCCAGCCTCCCCGCCAGCGCGCCCGTTTACCAACCATAGTCGGATAAACCTCATTAACGATTAATTATATATTAAATTATCATACCTTTTTAAAGTTTTCCATGAATTGCCCGATCTGCACCCCCAAATGGATGCATTCGATTTTATCCATGCACTTGTCCGCGTCCACTTTGTCGATGTAGGTGGCTAGGTTGTGCGGGCTTTCTTCAACTCCAGGACGTAGGTGTTTTTCCCTTTGTCAAAAGTGAGGGAAGAAGTTACGCCGTACTTGTCGATATCGGGGTACATCAGGTGAATCTTGTCCTTTAATTCGGCGATTGTGTGAGCCATAGCTTTCACTCCTTGTGGCGAATTAGGCGGGCAAATCTCGCCGCCGAGCCCATACAAGACTCTATCCTGAAAATAAGGACCACAACCGGCAGCGGCAAGGGGAAAGGTCGATTTTCTCGAAAAGATTCCCGGGACTTGCCTCAAAACCTTATCCAACCGGTTATCCACCCGGCCAAATTCTTCGCATTCTGCCCTACAACGCCAGCCGCAAAATCGCCGCAATATCTTCCCCGGTCAACTCCTTGAGCTTGCCCAGAACCCCCACCTTCAGGGCCGCGTCCACAATGGCGGGGATATCCGCCTCACTCACCCCCAGTTCCCCCAGGGTAATGGGGGCATCCCAGCCCTGGAAAGTCTGGCGCATCCTCGCCACCCCGGCCTCCACGCTGTCGGCCCCCCAGATATTCTTGGCCCAGCGGGCGAAGGTGGGGGCGTTGTAGTCCTTCATATACAGAATCCAGGCCGGGAAGAGCACGCCCAGGCCGGCGCCGTGGGCGATCTCCGGGAAGACCGCGCTCATGGCGGTCTCGATGCGGTGGGTGGCGAAATCCCCTTCCCGCAGGCCCACGCCGGTGAGGCCGTTCAAGGCCAGCGAGGCCGCCCAGGCCAGGTTGGCCCTGGCCTCGTAACTCCTGGGGTTCTGCTGCAACTGGTGGGTCATGCTGATGATGGTGCGCATCAGGGCTTCGTCCAGTGCCAGGGTGGTCTCTTCCCAGGTGCCCAGGAAGTAGAATTCCATCACGTGGGTCAAGGCGTCGATGGCCCCGTTCACCGTCTGGTGCCAGGGCAGCGAATACTGCACCGTGGGGTCGATGATGGCGGTCCCGGGAAAGGCGCCGGGCTCCGGAGCACCCACTTCTTGACCTCCCCTTCGTGGGTCAACACCGCCAGGGGGTCCATCTCGCTCCCCGTGCCGCTCATGGTCAGCACCACAAAAATGGGCAGGGCCCGGGTGACCTCCACCTGGCGCTCGAACGCCGCCCAGATGTCCGGCAAAAACACCCCGGCGGCCACGGACTTGGCGGTGTCGATGACGCTGCCGCCGCCCACGGCCAGCACCGCGTCCACCTGCTCTTTCTTGGCCAGCGTCGATGATCTCCCGGGCCTTGGTCAGCACCGGGTTGGGCCGCACCCCCCAGGCCTCCACCCAGTCAACCCCGGCCTCCCTCAAAGACCGGGCCACGGTGTCGTAGACGCCGTTCTTCTTGATGGAGCCGCCGCCGGCCACCAGCAGGACGCGGCTTAAACCCGCTTCCTTGATCACCCCGCCGATCTGCCCCACCGTCTCCTTGCCAAAGATAATCCGGGTGGGATTATAAAAAGTAAAGTTGTCCATGAGTGCTCCTTTCATGGCCTCTCACCCCGACTGGGAGATGCGGAAACCGGAGAAAAGGCTCTCATTCCTGAGGGCGCGCTAAATTATCTTCTCGTCCCCAAGCTCCTGCTTTTCCTTCTCGTCCCCAAGCTCCGGCTTGGGGACGCATATTCTTACGCCAAGCCCCGCTTGGCGTAGAGCTATTCCTGCATTATATCAGCGGTTAAGCAAAGCAGCGCATTGTAAAAAACAGGTTCCCAACCCCGAGCTTGGGGACCTTAAATAATTTTAAAGTTATTATTTGCTTTCCATCAAGGCAATAATAAACTTTTGGTCATTCATTAATTTGGGAATGACGTCTTTTAAAGCTCCATCCAAAGCCATTTTTGCGTTACCGCCTGTTGCGAGCTGTATATTTTGTTCTACATATGTACCAGTAATTGTCTTATTGTATGGTATATTACCATTTTTCTGTTTAACCTGCACTCCCATTATAATTTCTGCTGATGCATCACCGGCAAAAAATCCACTTTTAAAATCATTATAAAATTTTATTAGTTCAATATAGACATACGTCACCTGAATCTACCATAAACCCCCTGTTTTGTAATTCAGTTTTGATAGATTTTCTGATTAAATCGATAACATCACTATCAGAAATTATCTCTCCCATTTCCATTCCGTAAGCATTCTTTTTATAACTAACTTTATCTCGCATAGTTCGTGCATCTGTTACATTAAGCTTGATATTAACCTTTTCACTACCTCTAATCGCTTCAACATTGCTCTGAGGTACATAATCGATATTTATATGTTCCTTAGTTAAAGCACATCCAGATAAAAACATCAGAAAAACCAAAATGAAGTTAACTCTGTACATGCCGACTTTCCTCCCCGCAAGGATAATTGCAAGCCCTTTATGCTTGCTATTTAAATTCACGTAGCACGTTTCTCCCCTTTCTGTAAACCAAAAATACCATATTTTTGTAATTTATTTTTACATAAAAACGATCCGGCCTACACAGCCAGCCATAAGGCGGCAAGTCTTTCCCCTCTGTAAACCTTGGCGGGAAATCGGGCTTTGCTATCATGCCATCGGCTGGAACAATCCGCCTCCCCGGGAGGCGGGGTCCAGATGCAATGCAGGTGGGCGGGTTTCATATAACTGTGGGCGGAAAGATAGTGAGGTTTTAAAATCAGAGAACCCTATAATGGTGATATTGCCAAGGCATGAGCTATTTTATCGGCGACGGCACGGTAGGCGGGTACCATGAGTCTCGGTGAAATCATCCCACCCCGAGCACCGTTCTGAGCTTGTGGAGCATTTCGCCTGCATCGCTCCTACCGGGATCGTTCGGCAGCCGGCCAAGAATCCCCAGGCCTTCGCTTGCCTCGTGGAACTCCTCGTCAGAAAGTGGACTGACCACGGCGGTATTCACCATGGCATTGACCATGAGCAGCTTCTGGACGAGATCCAAAGGCGCGGTGTCCGGGAGATCAGCGTCAATAATCACGAGATGGGGAGCAGTGGTCCGCGCCGCTTCCAGGGCCTCGGCTCCGGAGACAACACGCTGAAGGTTCACCCCCGGGTCTGACGACAAGAGCTCCGGCAAAGGCCTGCATGGCTTTATGTCGAGCAGTGGCGAGAACTATGCAACCGAGTCCTCCGGTAATAATCGGCAGGCTCCAAGGTATTACCGCCAGCGCGCAATGAGGTGGTCTTCCGGCAGGCCCCCCAGGGCAACCGTGGGTCCAGGGCGTGATCCAAACCCTCCGGCCATTCGCCATGGCGCGCCCTTGATCTACCGCACGGTTACACGCAGCGAGACTTCAATGGAATCGCCGCATTGCCGCCCTTGCCGCTCGGGTTATCAAGCCAGCCGATGTTTTGGGAATCGTGCCAGGCAGAACTGCTCCCGACTTCACCCGGCATGGGAAATTTGCTCTCAGACAAATTGTTGCTCCTCTCCTGACGATGAGAACCTTTAGCTCTGTGGAGCCCCGCCGCCACCGCCGCAGGTGAAATCGGTGGTAAACCGCGGCAAGGTTCCCTTCAAGAAAGCCTCCACCGCCTCGCCCACGGTTTGGGCGCCGTTGCCGTAAAGGACCTCGATGCCCACCTGGTTGAACCCCATGAGCGGCCGCATGCCCATGCCGCCGGCAATGAGGACCTGCACGCCGTTTTGGGCCAGATGATTGACCGGGGCCATGCAGCCGCCCTGCTGGTGGGGAACGTTGGGCAGGGTTGCGACCTCCAGCACTTTGCCTTCGGCGATTTTCACCAGGGTATAGAGGTCACAGTGGCCGAAATGGGCCCCCAGCGCGGCCTCGAGTCCCCCGGGATGGGTTGAGGGAATGGCGACAATCGTAGTATTCATTGTATTCTCCTTATCTTTTAATGTATCTGATTTAATGCTGCAAAACCTGGCGGCAGCAGATCTTCAGGCTATCTGCTGCCGCCCGGCAGTGAAGTCTTCTCTGCCCGCGGCCTTCACTACCGGCCCAGGCCGGCCAACGCCTCGATCCGGCCCAGGCCTGCCCCATCTCCGGCTGAAATCCGTTTCGGGCAACTCGGTTACCACCAGGCCCTGGATCATGGCCCTGGTAACCAGCAGATCGTGGGGCAGTCGGGCCAGCACCGGGTAACTCTCGTCATGGCAAAAGGCCTCGATCCGGGCGGTTTCCTCGTGATTGAGGTCATACTTGTTAATGATGACCGCCAGGGCCGTCTGAAAGTGCCGGCACAGAGCCGCCACCCGCTCCAGGTCGTGTCGCCCCGAGGGGGTGGGCTCCGTGACCGCCACCGCCAGGTGCGCTCCCGACAGCGAACTGATCACCGGGCAGCCGATACCCGGGGCGCCGTCGCACAGCACCAGGTCGGCGCCCCGGGCCTTGGCCAGTTCCCGGGCCTGTTGTTTCAGAACCATTACCAGCCTGCCCGAGTTCTCCGCGCCCGGAAAGAGCTGGGCATGGACCAGGGGGCCGAAGCGGGTGGCTGAGACGTACCATTGGCCGCAGTGTTTCTCGGGGAACCGGATGGCCGCCGCCGGACAGAAGGCCACACAGACCTTGCAGCCCTCGCAGCGCACCGGGTCAACCTCAAAACCCGCCCCATTCTCCCGAATCGCCCCAAACTGGCACAGGGTGGCACAGAGACCGCAGCCATCGCATTTCTCGCCGTCGATTTCGGCCTCATGCCCCGAGTAAAATTCCTCCACGCGTTCCTGCGTCGGCTGCAGCAGCAGGTGCAGGTCCGGGGCGTCCACGTCCAGATCGCAGATGATCTTGTTGGCGGCCAGATGTGCGAAGGCCCCGGTCAGGGAGGTCTTCCCCGTGCCGCCCTTGCCGCTGATGATGATGATCTCACGCATGGGCGGCCTTCCGGGCCGCCCGGGTTTCGCCAGGTCGCGGAGCTGGTCCCGGAGGGAGACAAGGGTCTGCCTTGAGCCCGGGGGATACTTCCGCGATGATGCGGCCCCGGGCGGTAGGCCTCGGCAATGGCCCGCTCGTAGGGGATCTCGGCCACCAGCGGTAGCCCCTTCTCCCGGCAGAACCGGTAAATGTCGTCATTGCCCAGCCCGGCCCGTTGATCACCGCGGCCAGGGGTTTGTCCAGGGGGCTGAAGGCCTCCCAGGCCAGCCTAAAGTCATAAAGCCGAAGGGAGTGGGCTCGGTAACCAGGACGATGACGTCGCTGTCCATCACCGCATTGACCGCCGGGCAGCTCACCCCCGCGGGTGCGTCAATGATGGCATCCCCGCCGGTCGCAGCCAGCATCTGACAATTCTCATGTCGGTCAAGCCGGTGTGGCCGCGGCGGCGGAAGAAGCCGAGCCAATTGCGGGCTTCGGGATCATCGTGAGAAAGTGTGTAAACGCTTCGGATCGCCATCTTCACCTCGATGTGGTTGGTAGGTCAGCCGAACTCGCCGGCCCGGATGAAACCCGCATGGCCCGGGCCATGTGATTTCCCCCGGCGCTTGCGAGACCAACGATTATACCTGTCCCAAAGATTTATGGGTTACGATTCAGAACGCCTCGCGCCGGACCGCAACTCAAAGGTTTTCTCCGCGACCACTGTGCTTAACGGGATTAGCGACTTTCGTGACTATGGGCGGGCCCCAAGGCCCATCCCCACTCAGAATGATGGGGCGGCAGTGGGGGCGGGAGGCTGCTGGGTGCGGTCTGGCAGCGTTCGGCCGGTAAATGAAAACGATGTAGCCGGGGGGGACCGAGTTGCGGCCGGGGCGGAGACCGCAGTCGGCGAGGCACTCGGCCACGTCGGCGGCTGTCAGCACCGGGATAAAAGGGCGCCGAAGTCGTCGGTCTGAGGGGAGCCAGGTCTTGGGAGCCGCATCGGCGGGGACGCGGTGAAAACTCTACAGCAGACTCTACAATTTTTCTTCCTCCAACAGCTTCTGGAGTTTCTCTGCGTAATCAGGGCTGAGAGTCTTCAGCGCGGCAAGGTGCTCACAGGCCACGTCGGCGTGTCCAAGCTTCGCATGAATGGCTCCCAGCAGGAGCTGCACCTCGGGCTGGTCGGGTTTGAGTTTGGACCTTCTCTCTATTTCCCCAAGAGCTTCTGTGTATCTACCGCTGTCAAAGTAGGCGTCGGCAAGGTTGACACGGGACTCCAAATTGTCGGCGTCGATTTCCAGAGCGGTCTTATATTTCCTAACTGCCTCCTCCACCCTCCCCAAGCCACGCTCGGCCATACCCATCACACAGTGCGCATCAGCGCAATTCGGTTGGAGCCTAAGAGCCTGCTGGGCTGCTTCCATTGCCTCCTCATACCTACCGGCCTGACAAAGCATGCTTCCCATGTTGCAGTGGGCCAGCACATAGTCGGGTTTTAGCTGTATTGCCTGCTGGTAGAATTTGAAAGCGTCTTCAAATTCCCCCAGTTTCCATCTCGCGAATCCCAAACTCGCGAAGGCAACAGCGTTGTGAGGGTCGATTTGGAGAACCTTCTTGGCTTCTTCGATTGAGTCGTCGAACCGCTTCATCTCGACATAGGCCGCGCCCAGGCCATAGTGCGGCGCCACCTCCCCAGGTTTCAGACGACTGGCTACAAGAAATGTCTCCACGGCTTCACCGTGCCGGCCCAATCCCATGTGTGTGACCCCCAAATTGAAATAAGCGTCGTAGTATTCGGGGTCGAGGGCCACCGCCTGTTTGTACGCTTCCAGCGCCTCTGGAAATCGCTTGAGTTGGGCATAGTTGAGACCCAGGACGTAAAATGCAAATGGGTTTTCGGAATCGAGGCGGATAGCCTGCTGTATAGCGCCAATGCCCTGGTCAAGCCGACCAAGAGCGGTCAGTGCCATGCCTGCCCACAACCTAGCCGCAGCGGACGTTGGATCCAGCCGAGTCGATTCCTGGTAGTGATGCAAAGCCTCTTCGTAGCGCTCAAGATCGTAGTAGGCATTTGCCAATGCAAATTGGAAGTCGGCATCGTCCGCCTTCATTTTTAAGGCTCTCTGACCGGCTTGCAGCGCCTCCTTGTAAGGGCCTTGCACCTTGTGAGCCGCAGCAAGATGGCTGTAATAGTAAGGCGAGGAGTGGACTCGGATTGCTTCCTCAAATGACTGGGCCGCTTCGGCCAAGCGACCGACCGCGTGATAGGCTTGTCCCTGCCAATCCTTCCAATATCCCTTAGCTTTGAGGCATGGATCAATCCGGAGTGCGCGGGCGAATTCCTCCAAGGCCTCCTGCTGACGGCCTAAATGGTAAATCGCAATGCCTAGGTAACCATGGGCTGCTGCGTGGTCGGGTTTGAGCCGAAGCGCTTGTTCGAGCGGAGGAATGGCTTTTTGGTGTGCTTTCAATTCAATCCTGCAGCTCGCTAACCAGACATAGGCGCCCAATGCTCTCGGACGTATTGTTATGATCCGCTCAAAGCAACTGGCGGCAGCTCGGAACTCTTTTCGCCAATACCGGTAACGGCCCAGATAAAAAAGCGATCGAGATTTCAGCCACTCCGTGAGCATAAGGGCCGTGTCGATAAGTGGTTCTCACCGACGGGGTAACCACCCAATCGGCTTGGTTGGAATAATGACCGACCGATTTATTTTACACCTCTTCTTACCCTTACCAATCGAGTGGCCGTGCTGTATCGCGGTCACCTTTGATGCGCCCACAATGAACGGCTCGCATCCCGAGCCGGATCCCGTCTGATGAACAACTAGCCACGGTCAGCGATTTTCTGACCGTCGGCTTGTCTCAGGCGCGGCATCCCTCGGGCAACCGAACGTAATCAATTGGGATGGGGCACTCCGCCACCGTCGCCCTATCCAGGGCGAAATGGTTGTAGTCAAGAGCCCACGGTGAGAAAATCGCTGACCGTGATGGCTACGCGCTACTTCCTTGATCCTCTCCCATAAACATGGGACGATAGTGCCATGAAGACGACTCTAGAAATTCCGGATGCCATCTTTCGGCGCGCTAAATCTCTGGCGGCGGAACGGGGAATTCCGTTTCGCGCCTTGGTTTCCGAGGCCGTTGTGGACAAACTCCAGGCCGACAACGGCCGTCGCAAGCCCTGGATGGCGGCTTTTGGCAGACTCCGGCACTTGCGCCGGGAGACGGCCAGGATTAACCGGCGGATCGAACGAGAATTTGAACAAATTGAACCCGAGGACGGGCGGTGATTCTGGACACCAACGGACTTTCGGCCTTCGCCGAGGGCGAACCGGCGCTTGCGCCCCTCCTTCGCAAAGCCGCCCAAATCGCCATTCCGGTGATTGTCTTGGGCGAATACCGGTATGGCATCGCGCGTTCCCGTGACCGAAAGTACTACGAAGAATGGCTCGCTGCCTACCTGGCGGACCGCGACCGCAAGGGAGCATAAGGACTATGAAGAAAACATCCTCCAGTAGCCGAACGAAGCGCCAGGAAATCCGCCGGGAATACCGCTTTGACTACCGCCGGGCGCGCCCCAACCGGTTTGCACCCCTGATGAAGGATGGCACCCTGGCGGTCGTGCTCGATCCGTACGTGGCCTCCGTGTTCGGATCATCGGAAACTGTCAATTCCCTCCCTCGGTCAGTAATTAAGGCCTTTCCCAAGAACGCGAAAACGTAGTTCGGGTCCACGAACCTGCGTGCTCTACGTAGCGACAGAAATTGTGGCGTGATAACGCTGCGCGTGGGTCAGGCTCCCACCCGAAGCTTTTGCCAAAGTTTTTGATGGATTATTGACTGCCGGCGCTCGATAATTACCGCGTCCTGGTTATCGAATAAAGTCCCACTCGAGAGAGACATATGCGATGGCACCTGTCCTTCCAGAGTTCGCGAGATCGAGAATCCGAAGGGAGGAAGGCAAGGCAAATTCATTATGGAAAACTTCCGGAGTAGATGCGTAAGCAGGCGCGGATTCTTGGCGGGCGTGGCCAGCAGTGCCGTTACCGGCTTTTCGCTCCTCGCGTGCAAGACCGCGAAAATCACTACCGAGGCTCCGCCCTTGGAGGGCTACATCGTGCCCAACTTCCATCCCGCGAGTTGCGGATGGTTGACGAACTTCTCTAGTGAACGCGTTTATTGCGCCAATAGTTATCTGGATCATCTGGACCGGGTGCGCGACGACCCCACTTACAAGTTCGTACTGTCGGAATGCAACAACCTGATCGCCATTATGAATTTTCAACCCGCGCGCATCGAGGAGGTCAAACAGCGGATCAAGGAGGGGCGCGTCGAATTGGTTAATGCCACGTTCCTGGAAATGACCATCAATCTTTCCGGTGGAGAAGCACTAATCAAACAGGGTGTGGAAGGCCTGCGCTGGCAGGAGCGGGTGATGGGTACGAGCCCCCGTACCTGCTGGACCATCGACATCTGCGGACAGCACGATCAGATGGCTCAAATCTGCGCGGGTCTGGGACTTGAGGCGATGGTTTACTGTCGGCTGAACCGCACGGGAAGCAGGATGCATTGGTCCGAGTCGCCCGATGGCTCACGGATATTCGCCTTGTGCCCCGAGAACTACTCCGATTTTGGGCCCCTATTCGGCAGCACGGAAAAGCTGGCTCCCGAGGAACTTCGTAAGCTGGAAGACTCGTTGCGGGAGAAAGCCAGGACGACCCCCGCTGGCGCCCCAATCCTTATTCTGGGTGGGCATGGTGACTATAGTGTCGCACCTCTCCGGAAGGAATACCCGCGGGAGTTCCTCGAACAATGGAAGGAAACGAATCCTCACACCAAAGTCCGCATCGCCACGCTTAGCGAATATCTGGACGCGGTGCTGCCCGATGTGAGGTCGGGCAAAATCAAACTTCCCACCCTGAAAGGTGGCACCGGGTACGACTTCGATTCGTTCTGGATCGAGAACCCGCGGGTCAAAACCTGGTATCGCAAGAACGAACATGGACTCCAGGCGGCGGAGACGCTCGCCACGATCGGCAGCCTCAATTCCGAATACCGCTACCCTGTGGACTCGCTGTACAAAGCCTGGGTCATGATGCTCCTGAATATGGACCGCAACACGCTGTGGGGTTCGGCGGGGGGAATGGTTTATGAGAGCAAGACATCATGGGACGTTCAGGACCGGATGGAGGCGGTGGAACGCACGAACCACAAGGTACAGACCGAAGCGTTGGCTTCCTTGAGCGTGCCCGGCGACGGCGTGGCGTTGTTCAACCCTCTAAACTGGGAGCGCCGCGACCCGGCGATGCTGGAGGCACTCCGCGGCCGAGGTCTGGAGGGGTTTAGCTGCCAAACGATGGAAGGGAATACTCTGTGCAGTTTGCGCCTGCCACCACTCGGGATCGCGGCGGCGGCGTTCGCAGCGAAGGCTCTGGAACCCGCGAAGGCGATCGACCTTCCCTCCGCTATCGAAACGAAATACTACTCGGCTCGCATCGACCGGAACACAGGCGCGCTGACCAGCCTGAGGCTCAAACCCTCGGGGCACGAGATCCTGGGCGGCCCCGCTAACGTGCTGGTAGCGGAAAGGCCGAAAACGCAACACGGCGACCCCGGTGATTTCATGCTGGCGCGGCCCGAGCGCATAAGGCTTGCCTCTTCCAGTGATTCCAGGCCCTCCATCACGGCCACCCGCGGGCCGGTGGCGACGACGGTGGAGATTGCGGGCAAGTTCTTCGGCGGCGGTCTGGCACGCCGCGTCATCCGGTTTTACGATAACTACCCGCGGATCGATTTTGAAACCGAATTGAACGATATCCCGAACCTGACCGTGGTGGTCGCGGAGTTTCCCCTGGCCGCCGATATCGACGAGATCCGGCGCGGTATTCCCAACGGCTTTTCCCACGGTGCCTGGGCCAAGCCGAATCCTGAGTTGACGGGGTGGACAAAAGGGATTGTTCCCGCAGTAGGCTGGATCCATTACACCCTGGCGAGTGGTGCAGGCGTGGCCATACTGGACCGCGGGCTATCCGGGAGGGAACTTAACGGTCGCACGCCTATCATCTACTTGATGAACGCCACCGACAAATATTACGGCTGGCCCAACCCCTGGTTGAGCGGAAAAGGCAAGAATGTGCTGGCTTACGCTCTGATCGCGCTGGAAGAAGCCTGGGGGGACGCCCGTATTCCACAGATGTGCTGGGAGTACAACAGTCCTCCGATCGTCCTCCCGGGCAAGCAGGCGTCAGCGGAGAAATCAATCGTCCAGACTTCGAGCAACCTGATTGTGTCGGTGATACGCCGCGAAGGGAAAGAGATCGAAATGCGCCTCATCGAGTGCCTGGGGCATGCCGGCACGGCCGAGGTGACGGTGAATTTGCCGCATCTCGGCGCGGCCCTGACAGACTTGCGAGGCAGGAATCAACGAGCACTGCAAGGAGGGCCGACCTATCGGTTTCCCGTCGCGCCGCAGCAGATCGTGACCCTCCGCTTGCAAACAGAGGGTGAAGTGGAGCCGATCAAACCCGTCGTGCAGTGGGATGAGCTTGTGCCCATGTCGAAACGCGCCGCGCTGCACCGGTACGGAAACTACAAGGGACATCCCCCGCGCGGCGATAGCGCTCCGATCCTGTAGGAGCACAGCAAGCCACGACGTGGGGCGATCACCCCACGTCGACCCTACTCCGCCTCAAGCTTTTGCAACGCCCATTCCTCCTGTTGACGGGTTTATAGGTTACGATTCAGTCTGAGGAGGAATCATGGCAACCGAGAAAAACGTTCAAGTTGTCCTCGCCTCGCGGCCACACGGCGAACCTGTCCCCGAGAATTTCAAAATAGTTGAAGCCGCAGTTCCCGAACCCGGGCCGGGCCAGATGTTGCTGCGCACCATCTATCTCTCGCTTGATCCTTACATGCGCGGACGCATGAGCGAGGGGCCTTCCTACGCGGCGCCGGTCGAACTGGGCGGTGTGATGGAAGGCAGCGCCGTGGGCGTGGTGGTGAAGTCGAATCTCCCCCAGTACGCAGTGGGCGACATCGTGGTTTCACGTTCCGGCTGGCAGGCGTATTCGCTCTCGAATGGCCAGGAAGTCCAGAAAACTGATCCTTCCATGGGACGGATCTCCTACGCCCTGGGCGTGCTGGGCATGCCGGGTTTCACGGCTTATACCGGCCTGCTCAACATCGGCAAGCCTCAGCCGGATGAGACGCTCGTGGTGGCCGCAGCCTCCGGGGCGGTCGGTTCGGTGGTGGGACAAGTTGCCAAAATAAAGGGGTGCCGCGCTATCGGCATCGCGGGCGGCGAGCAGAAGTGCCGCTTCGTCAAAACGGAGTTGGGGTTCGACGAATGCCTGGACCACCGCGAACTCAGACTGCGCGACCGCCTACAGTCCGCCTGTCCGAAGGGCATCGACATTTATTTTGAAAACGTCGGTGGCGCGGTGTTTGAGGCGGTGCTGCCGTTGCTGAACAACTTTGCGCGGATCCCCGTTTGCGGCTTGATCTCCCATTACAACGACACCGGTTTTCGCCGCGGATTGGACCGCATGCCGCTGCTACTGCGGGATATTCTGGTCAAGCGGCTGACCTTCCGAGGTTTCATTGTCTTTGACTTCCACTCCCAGTTCAGCGATTTCATTACCAACATGAGCGGCTGGGTGCGGGACGGACGGGTGAAGTACCGCGAAGACATAACCGACGGCCTGGAAAACGCTCCGCGCGAGCTGATTGGGCTGCTGAAAGGCGAGAATTTCGGCAAGAAGCTCATCCGCGTCAGCCCGGACCCAACGGTGCAGTAGAGCCGCGGGCTAACCCCTGGCCAACAGGCATGCGCGAAGCGCTCCTCTATAGTCCGCGATCCACTGACTGGCCGTGCAGGGTTTCACTATCCTGCCAGTCGAACTTCATTTCCCGAATCGGAAGGTTGTGGGCGGTCGCGTAACGGTTTCGCACGTCCAGTACGTCATTGACCCATTTACCAAAGGGCAAGGCAAACTCGCGGTCGAGCAAGTAAAGCAAGCCCTCTTGCAGCGCGGCGAGCCCTTTCGGTGGGTTGCGTATCGACGAAGTCCTGAGGGGCGCGAGCCACGCGGCGCCCATTGGCCTCGCGAACGCGCGGAAACCACGTCTTGTACCAAGTCGTCGTGGCGTCGTGGAGAGCCTGGTTGCGCTCATCGCGAATCCGGCCCGCGGCGTCCAAAGCCTGGTCAAGCGCCTCCACGGCGTCGGTGTACTGCAATTTCGCGCCATGATTCTGGGCGGTTTCGAGAGATCGGCTGATCTCATCCAAGTCGACCAGCATCAGCAGATTCTGCCGGCAGAGTTTGGCGATGGAAAGATAAACCTCCAGATTGTGCCGGTTGAACTCGACGGAGGGCAGATTCCGGTAAAGAAGATTCAGCAACTCGTCGTTCTCACCGAGAAACTTCCAGGCAAGTTCCAGCCGCCGAGCGTTGTCCGGAAGCCATTCATGGCGAAGATGCAGATAGTCAGCGGAAGGCACGGGGGGAGCGGCAAAGTCGCATGCTGCGCAGTAAAGGGTCCGATTCCATACGAGTATCCAAACACCGGCGGACCCTGACGGTTCACTATCCCAACTGCTGGCGAAGAACTGAGCCTGCGTGCTCATCAGTTGATAGAGCCGGCCCATCTGGGTTGCGCCCCGGCCGTAGAAAAGGGTATAGAAGCTATGGGTCAGTTCCTGAGGGTCCGGCGAGCCGGGATGCCAGGCCGCCGAGGCGCCCACGGCGTAACCCAGCCAGTAGGTCTCCGGATGCGGGCCCTCATCTCGCCCAGGCATAGACGCCCACGCCCATGATGTCCGCTTGCTGGCGAGCCACGGTGTACGAGATCTCATTGAAGGCTTCCCGCTCCCGCTCCGGGGCTCCACCGTGCGAATGCACCTGCTCGTTGGGAGAAAGCGAATAGTAATAGGGAAAGAGCGGGTCATCCGGCAGTGTATTGGTATAGATGATTTGCCGGATGCCGCGAGCGCGGAAAGCCTGGTTATAGGCAGGGCTGTAAACTTCGCCATTGATCAACCACGGCGGCAGCTGAGGGATGTCTTCCGCCTGCATCGGGGTTTCGCCCCAGAAAATCACCTTGCGGCCGTGATCCTGGAGGAAGTTCGCGGTCTTATTGGTGTACTCGACCCAGAGCTTGCTGGGACTTCCCAACTCTTTGGCCCGCGCCGCCTCGTGGCATTGGTCGTTATCGGCCAGGCCGATGAACCAGGCCTCATCGGTCGAGAGGTGGAAATACTTCCCGCCTTTATTGGCGTTCATCAAGTCCTGGAACATTCCTTCCAGGAGCTTGTAAGTTTCGGGATTGGTGGAACACATCTGGAAAGCTTCCTGCGGGAACTCTCGCAGCTTCGCGAATTCGTCGCGTTGCAGGATGAAATTCACGTGGGCGGGTCCATCGAGGTAAGGAACGACTTGAACGTAATAATGCAACGCATAGTCCGTCAGCTCCTGCAATTGCGCCGGGGACAGCGCGTAGGGATCCACCAGCGCCGGGGCGCTCGCATACTCGAAGTGCTCATTCAAGCGCAGCGTGAAGGCGTTGACTTTGAAAAACGCGGCGCGGCGAATCGCCTGTTTGATGACGTCCAAATGGTCCAAATGGTATTGTTCGTCCCAGAAGATCTCCCGGTATTGCACGTCGGGCCAGTCGACGATCTCGCCCTCCGGCAGACTTAGCCCCCCAGTTGCAGGCTTAGCCAATTGCACCAACGTCTCCACGCCATAAAACAACCCGGGCGGAGCATTTGCCGTGATGGTGATCCCGGACTTATTCATCTGCAATTTGTAAGCTTGCTCGGCCAAAGCGTCCTTATCTGTATCCTGAGCTTTGCCTGGCCGAACAGAATTGGGCTGAATCATCAGGCGAACGGCCGGGCCGCTTCCCCGCTCAGCCCATTTGAATCCATACCTCTCTTCGAACCCTTGCTTTAAAGCCTCGACCGCGGTGGAGCTTGGCTCGACTCCACGTACCAACTCAAGCCGCCAGGCGGAGGTGATCAGAAAATCGTCATCCTCCAGCTTCACCTGCTGTGGCTCCGGAATAGCCGTGTACCCGCGAACGTAAAGGGCGGATACAGATTCGGCAGGCGTTCCAACGGGGAAGAGTAGACTCACGCCCAGGGCTAAGATCAGTGCTAGAACCCTGACCTTCGCACGCTCGGCGATCGGGCAGAGTCCTACTTTAGCGATTCGAGGCGTGGAATCTGAGACAGAAACGGGGAGGGAGAAGCGTCGCGTTGGCATAGAGGCAGAGTATAAGGTGCAGAGTTGGTTTTGTAAATTGGGAAAGCGTCAGGGAACGCTTCAGGGTAGAGTCATGTTCCGGCAACGGAACCCAACATCGAAATCCCGGTCCCCCGGATTTCGCCTGCTGCGGAGCGAAACGCGGATGTCCCGGGGAGGGCCGATCCAGGATCCGCCCCGCAGATCGCGTTCGGTGCCGCTGGTTGGCCCGCCCGGGTTCTCAGGCGGGCTGTACTGGTAGAAGTTCGGGTCCCACCAGTCATATACCCACTCCGCTGCGTTCCCCAACATGTCGTAGAGCCCGAGTTCGTTGGGGCGTTTCTGCCCGACCTCATGCATGGTGTTGCCGTTTTCGCTCAGGCGCTTCTCGTAGCCCGCCTCGTCTTGTTTTCTCCATAAACTGAGGCTGTCCAAGTATCGACGCCCGCTGTTGTTCGCGTACCAGGCAATTTCATCCAGGTCGTCATACTGTGCAGTGGTGCTGCCAGCCCGCGCCGCGTACTCCCACTCGGCATCGGTCGGCAGCCGTCCGCCCGCCCAGCCGCAATAAGCCTGGGCGTCATCCGACGTCACCTCGACGATGGGCATGGCATCATCGGACCAGCCAGGGTTAAGCGGTCGCCCGCTGATGCTGGGCTCAGGCGGCATTGGTTTTCCCATGGCCGCAACGAATCGCTTGTATGCCCCCACGGTTACTTCCGTCTGCCCTATCCAAAAGCCGTTTGTGATCGCAACTTCGTGCGGCGGTTTTTCAAATTCGTAGCACTCGTGGTCGCCGGGCGAGCAGCCCATCACAAAGGACCCGGACGGAACCCACACGTACTTCAAGCCATCCGTGCGATTGACCCTTATCTCGCCCTTCTTAGGCCCACTATGGACAAGATACAGGATGCCGGCAGCGATTAGAGCCAGCCCCAGCGCCGCCGCGAGGAAGGTTTTCATGTTGCCGGGTTGCGGCGATATGACTTCGAACTCCGGAGGCTTGGCCGCAGGAGATGAACGGGCAAAGGCGCCCGCCCCTTGGGTAGGAGGGGCCACGCGTTGTCCGAATACGGCTGGCGCACCTCGAACGGCAAGGCGAGCGCGGTCGCGCGGGCAGACTTCGAACTTGTCCGGGTACGATTGGTGGCAGATAGGGCAAGTTTTCATGCAGGCCTATGAACATCCCCCCGCGCGGATTCTATCAGATATGAACACTAACGACTGAAAACCGCTCTAGTTTAGCTTTTCTTCCAGGTGGTGCTCGGTTACATCGAGGGCGATGCCTTCAATCTCGCCTTGCGAATCTCCATCATCCTTTACTAAAACGGCGTTCAGCAGCAGGCGCACGGCGGAACCATCTTTGCGGCACATGGCCAGGGCGGCGCTTACCGGCCCGCCCGCAGATCGCAAGCGGGCAACGAAACCATCCAGGTCAGCCTGGGAAGCGCACAGCGCCGCCATTCTCAGCGCCGTAATCTCGTTCGGGGAATCGAACCCGAACATTCGGGCAAAGGCGGCATTACAATCCAGGAAGCGGCCATCCGGGGTGGCGCGAAAGACGCCCGCCAAGTTGCGCTCAAACAGCAAGCGATAGCGCTCTGCCACCTCGCGCAAAACCTTCTCGCTCTCCTCCAGGCTCTGCTTCAGCGTCGTAATGTCGATCCAGGTAATCACGGCGCCATCAATCTTGTTCTCCGATGTTTTGTACGGGCGGATGCGCATGGAGTACCACCGGCCAGCGGGGTCCTGCACGTCGCGTTCCTTGACGCTTACGGTGTCAATGGCCTCTGAAACCGATTGCTCCAAATCCGTGACGTTCACGTTGGGTTTCAGGTCGCTGATGGGCCGGCCCACGTCCGTGGCGATGAGGTTCAGCAGTTTTTCTGCCGGAGGGGTAAAGTGCCGGATGCGCAGGTCGTTCCCCAGCATCAGTATGGGAATATTGACGCTGGCCAGCAGATTTAGCAGGTCGTTGTTGGCCACGCTCAGTTCCAGGTTGCGGTTTTGGAGTTCCTCGTTCAGGGTGGTCAACTCCTCGTTGGTAGACTGCAATTCCTCCTTCGCCGTTTCCAGTTCCTCGTTGGTGCTTTGCAATTCTTCGTTTGACGACAGGATCTCCTCATTGGCGGATTTGAGTTCTTCGTTGGTCGTCTCGTGCTCCTCAATAGTGGATTGGAGCGTGCTCTTGGTTTGCGCCAGATCTTCCGTCAAGCGCGTCACCTGCGGCTGCAAAGGATTCACTGCCGCGCTGGGGCTTTTCCCTTTTTTCGCCGGCACCTCCGGCTCTTCCTTAGGGGGAGTAGCCTCCTCAAACAAGACCAGGAAGTAGCGCTCCGCCGAAGACGGACCCTTGATGGGCTCCACTTGGATGTTCACGTTTATCGTGCGTCCATTGTGTTTCGTGGGAACACCCAGCTTGCGGATGGGAGCATTGTCCCGCCGGGCTTTCTGAATGGCCGCACGCAAGTCCACCACCAGGCCCTCGCGCGCCATCTTGGGAAGGCTAAGGCTGGCCTGACCGGGCGCCGGCTCCAGGAATGCGCCGGTGCGGCCACGGAACTGAAGGATCTCCAGGTCTTCGTTCACCACCACACCGGGAGGGGTGTAACGTGAGAGCAGGACGCGGTCGACCTCTGTGTGGATATCGAACGCCGCCGCCTCGTGCTTCTTTGCCACCGTAGTCCGCACCACGCCGTAGCCGGCTTGCGGGAAATCGAAGGTCAGCCGCACCGGCACTTGTTTTTTGACATAGATCTTGTGTTTCTTGTCCACCATCGTAAAGTAGTTTCCAAATCCGCCGATCGTCTCGGAATTCCCCAGCAACAGGTAACCGTTGGGCTTCAGCGCATAATGGAAAATGGGGACGACACGCTTTTGGAGAACTGATCCCAGGTAGATCAGCAGATTGCGGCAACTGATCAAGTCCAAGCGGGAGAAAGGCGGGTCCTTGCTCAAATCCTGCCGCGCAAACACGCACATGTCGCGAATGGCCTTGTTGATCTGGTATCCCTGGGTGCATTTCACAAAGAAGCGGCGCAGGCGTTCGAGCGAGACCTCGGCGGTGATGTTGTCAAGATAGACGCCGGCCCGCGCCCTCTCCAGCGCCGGCTCACTGATGTCCGTGGCGAAGATCTGAATGTCCATGGAATTCGCGGCCTCGGCCAGGAATTCCAGCAGGCACATGGCGATGGAGTAAACTTCCTCACCGCTTGAGCAGCCCGGCACCCAGATCCGCAGGGGCGTGCCGCTGGGCCTGCCCATGATCAGATTGGGGAAAACTTCCGTTTTTAGGGCATCGAACACATCCGGATCGCGGAAAAAGCCGGTGACGTGAATGAGGATGTCCTGATAGAGGGCATCCAATTCCGCCCGGCTTTGCTGCAAGTGTGCAATATAGTCCTTCAACGTCTGGAATTTGTGTAGCAACATCCGCCGCCGAATACGGCGCTTCAGCGTGGAGTGCTTGTAATTCGTAAAGTCCACCCCGGTAGCCGTGCGCAGAAGGGCGAAGATCTTGCGGAGCTCGACGTCTTCCTCACCGGCTTGCTCCTCCTTGTCTTCGACTTGACGCACGTAGGGGTGCTGCGCGAGCCGGATGATCTCGCGCGCAATGGCGTCCGGAGGAAGCACGAAATCGACGCAGCCCGTGGCGATGGCGTTGCGAGGCATGTCACTGTATTTCGCCGATTGAGTGTCCTGCGCGAACGTTATGCCCCCTTCCGCCTTGATGGCTTTCATGCCCAGGGTACCGTCCGACGCGGTTCCGGAGAGAATCACCCCGATGGCCTTATTGCCCAGTTCTTCCGCGAGCGAACGCATGAAGAAATCAATAGGAAGGTGCTGCTGCGCGGGCGGCCGTGGCATCAAGTGCAGCCGGCCGTTCAGAATCCCCATATTCACGTTGGGCGGAATGACATAAACACAGTCCGGTTCCGCCACCATGCCATCCTTGACCTCGGTCACGGGAATATCCGTGGCCCGGCGCAGCAGTTCCGTCAGCGCGCTTTCGTGCTTGGGTGCCAAGTGCTGAACCAGCACATACGCCATGCCACTCTTCCGCGGTAAGTGTCCCAGCAGTTGCGAGAAGGCCTCCAGACCTCCGGCGGACGCACCTATCCCCACAATGGGGAAGGACTTGGGAGCAGGAATGCGCTCGGTGGCGGCAACTTCTGGGGGTGCAGTCTTCGACTTGGATTTTCCTGAGGATCGAACGCTCTTCATGATGGCCTCTCAAGGGCTGGGCTCAGGTGAGATGCGCGTCACTCCTGGCAGTATCCTGGTCTCAACTGGGGCGCTCGAGGCGAGAATAACGCGGTGCTGCACCCTCACAGTCTGTGCTTATTTAAAAGCAGAGTCAACTGCCACGGAGGCTATCGTAACGCCGGCTTCCAGCCGGCGGCGACGGCAAGATGCCGGCGGTACGGAGGGGCGGCAAGAGGCCGGGGGCACGCTCGCGCTCTGACGGCTGGGTCCGAGCAAGGCTCTGCCGCACCCAAAATCACCATTCACCAATCAACATTCACAAAACATCAATTACAAATCACGATTCACGATTCACAATTCACGATTCAAATCGGGTTTCCGTCGGCGTCGATGAAGCGGACCTCGCCGTATCCCAGTTCGCGGATGCCGCTTTCGATCTTGGCGCGGTCGCCGACCACCACCCACACGAGATTGTCAGGATGGACAACCTGCTTTGCGGCCGTGTCCAGGTCGCCGGTGGTCAGAGCCATGATTTTGCCGGTCATCGTTTGGTAATAATTGTCGGGCCAGCCGAATTGCACCAACTCCGTGATGGAGTTTCCAACTTCGTTGAGGGTCTCGCGCGACCCCGGCAGGCTGAGCGTTTCGTTGGCCTTGACCTGCGTCAACTCTTCGGCCGTTACGGGCCGATCCCCAACTATGGCTCTTACTTCCTTATTGACCTCCATCATTGATTCCTTGGTCTTGTCCGTCTGCACGGGCGCGAATATGATGAACGGCCGCTGAGCCCGGGCGTTCAAGAGGAAGCTGCCTGCGCCGTAAGCCCAGTGCTTGTCCTCGCGCAGGTTCATGTTGAGCCGGGAGCTGAAGGTGCCGCCCAGGTCGTCGTTCATGGCCTGGATGGCAATCTCCTCCGGGGTGTTCGGGGGCGCCGCCACGCTTCCGGCGAGGATCACCGACTGACCGGCGCCAGGCTTGTCCACAATGTAAACTATCGGTTTGGGCGCCAACCGCACCGACGACACATTCTTCGCCGGGATGTCACCACGCTTCCAATCGGAAAGCAAGCTTTCCAGCTTGGGCGTCAATTCCGCAAGCGTAGTGTCGCCCGACACCACCAGCACCGCGTTATTCGGCCGGAACCACATTTCGTGGAACTTCACCAGGTCGTCGCGCGTCAGCTTTTGCACGCTGGCCGCCGTGCCCGAACCGGTAAGGGGGTTGCCGTAGGCATGGGTTCGGCCATAAAGCAAACCGGGGAAAACGCGCAGAGCCATTCCGATGGGCTCACTTTGCTCCTGCTGAATGGCGTCTAACTGCAGTTTTTGCTCGCGCTTGAAGTCGGCCTCCGGAAACGACGGATGGAGGATGACGTCGGCAAACAGATCGAGCGAGGCACCCAGCTTGGGTTTCAGGGCCGAGAGGCGCACAAATGAGAAGTCGAGATTGGAATAGCCGTGAAGCTGGGCGCCGAGCAACGCCGATTGATCGCTGATCTCGAGCGCGTTGCGCGTGCCCGTGCCGTCAATCAGCAGCGTTCCCGTAAGCTTGGCCGTTCCCGGGGTGGCAAACTGGTCCGCCGCGTAGCCCGCGTCGACCGCCATCCAGCAATTCACTAGCGGCACACCATGCCGCTCGGCCAGGATCACCTTGAGCCCATTGGAGAGGGTGGCTCGCTGGAGCTTGGGCAGCTTCAACTCCGGCGGAGGGCCGAGCGGCGGCGTCTGGGTGCGGTCCGTCGCTTTCGCTTGCGCCTTGTAATTGGGGAACGGTTCGACCTGGGCAATATAGACGCCATCACCAAGCCAGCGGTTGGCGGCCGACTTCAGGTCCTCGGCCGTGGCCTCGCGAATGCGTTGCAAGGTGACCTTGTAGCCGCCCGGGTCGCCGGTGTAAACCGCGAACTCCGCCAGGCGGTCGGACGTTCCCCCGAACCCCCCGATGCGCTCCACGCCGCGCAGGAAGCTCGCCAGGTAGCGCGTTCGTACCCGCTCCAACTCATCGGGGGTAGGCCCCTCTTTCAGGAAACGGACCAGTTCCTCGTCCACTTCCTTTTCGATCTCAGTCAGATTGTGCCCGGGCCGCGCCGTCACCTGAATAGCAAATTGCCCACCGATTTCGCGGGATTCGTTGTACACGGAAACGTCGCTGGCAATCTGGTCGTCATAGATCAGCCGCTTGTACAGCCGCGAGGTCTTGCCCTGCCCAAGGCAGGCGCTGACCAGGTCCAGGTAGTCCGCGTCGGCGCTGCCAAACTGGGGCACGTTCCACAACTTGTAGAGGCGCGGCAAGGGGACGTGTTCCTGCGTGATCTCGCGGTGGGTCCCGGTCATCTTGGCGATCCACACCTGCTGGTGCGTCACCGGCGGTCCCGGCGGAATGCTGCCGAAATACTTCTCCACTTTCTCGGGCGCCGTCTTGGCGTCAATGTCGCCGGCGAGCACCAGGACAACGTTCGATGGCCCGTAATAAGTCTTGAACCATTCTTCAACGTCCTTGAAGGAAGCAGCGTCGAGATCCGCCATCTCCCCGATCACATCCCAGGAGTACGGGTGCCCGGAGGGATACGTGTTTTTCGGGATATATTCCTCGGTCAGCGCGTAGGGCTCGTTCTCATCCTGCCGCTTCTCGTTTTCCACTACGCCGCGCTGCAAGTCCAGCGTCTTCTGGCTCAGGTCGAGGAATCCCATCCGGTCCGATTCCATCCACAGCGCATAATCCAGCGCCGAGGTCGGCACGTTTTCAAAGAAATTCGTGCGATCGAAATAAGTCGTGCCATTAAGGTCCGTGGCGCCGACCTTTTCCATTGCTTTGATGTAACTTCCTGCGGCGTGCTGGCTGCCGCCAAACATCAAGTGCTCGAACAAATGCGCGAAGCCGGTCTTGCCCGGTTTTTCATTCTTGGAGCCAACGTGATACCACAGATTGACGGCAACAATGGGAGCCTTGTGGTCCTCGTGGACAATCAGCGTGAGACCATTCTGCAATACAAACTTCTGGTAGGGAATGTCAATGTCCTGCGCTCGCGCCTGCACTAACACACTGACGGCAATAACCGCCAGCAGCAAGAATCGGTTCTTGAGCATATGGATCACTCCTCGGTGACGGTGATGTAAAGCGGTAGGATGGAAGGGTACTTCGAGGCGGAGGCGGAGTCAAGTCGCCCGGCAGCACGTCTGGGGTTGCGCAACTGCCCCTCCCTTGGAAGGCAACAAATCAGAAATCCCGTGTCCATCGGATGGTGAGCAAATCCCCCTGGAAGTTGTTGCCGGTAATGATCTGCTCGATATAGTACGTGCGCTGAAGGTCCACGGAAAGGCGGCCGGCCTTGGGGAAATTGACATAGACCGTCCCGGTGACGAGCGGCCAGGTGAGCGGGCCATAGGCGGGCGGTTCGCCGCTAATCTGGCCGAGGCCGGTGGAGCGGTCAAAATTGCCGGTGAGCTGCAAGCCAAAATACTTGGTGGGTTTGGCTTCCACGCCCGCCTGCATCACGCGGTCCGCCTCCTGGTCCCGCAGGAAATCATTCAGCGGAGGCGTGCCGCGGACATACACGATGTTCCCGGCGGCAAATATGCTGTCGTAAGTGTAGCCGGCAAAAATCGAGAAGCGGTCGTTCAGGGCATAGGAAAGTGTCACCGTGTTGGACCGGACGTTGTTTTGAAAGCTGGAATCAATCAATTTATCGTTGCTGAGGTTCAAATCGTCTTCCAATGATACTTTCTTGAACGGCTGGAGCCGCGCGATCACGTGCCCGGCTACTTCGGTGTGCGGCGTGATCGCGGTGTAAGATGAGCCGTTGTCAAACGCGTGCACGTCGCCGCGGATGCTGAAAATCTTAGATGGCTGGTACCCGACGCTCAGTTCGGGCCAGGCGGTCTTGGTGCTCAGCGTGGTGGTGGGATCATTCACGCCGTTTTCAAAGCTCTCGACATCCGCCTTCAGCAATCGCACCCCGGGGCGTAAGGTCAGGGACGGGGTGGGCGTGAAGAGCATGCTGAAATCGAAGTCACTCAGGCCGTCGCGCCACGCAAAGGTGTCCGGCGCGGATGAGGGCGTAACGCTATAAACCGGTGTGGGGGAGCCCGGGTTGGTAACGATGCTCAGCATGCTGTTGAAAAGTCCCGAAGCGTTCTCGTAGAACCGGGAGTAGTGATAATCGGCAATGATTTCCCACCAGTCCTTGGGCTTGAAAATCAGGGTTTGATACAGAACCGTCTCCGGCTCGCTCATCGTGTCGCGCGCCGATTGCGTCACCGTGTAAGGCGCGAGCGCGGAGGTGCTGTTGGGGGCTATGCCGTTATAAGACTGGTCGAAGGTGGCGGGCCCGTGGTAGCGATAGTAGATCCAACCGCCCTGCCACTCGAATTTGGATACGGGCTTGCCGGTGAAGGACAACTCACTGATGGGCGTGGTCAGTTTGCGGTACTCGGACTGGGACAAGTTGCTGAGCGGCTCCCGCGTCGAACTGGTGACAGGATTGATGCTCAGTTCCGGCGAACTCACGTTGTTCAAGCTCACGTTTTCCGTGAACACCTGGTATCCAACATGGTAATGGAAGGTCCAGGCGCCGTAGGTATAATCGATGCCTCCGGAAAAGCGATTGGTATCGTCGTCGATCGGAGCGTAGAGGTAATAAGGATTAGCGCGCGCGAACGTGCCCCAGTACGAAGGGGAATCAAAGAAATCGAGAGACTCGGTGGTGAACGTGGGACCGCTGTCTGTCGTGCGGTAATAATCAAAGTCGAAGCGCAGATTGTTGGTAGCGTGCAGGGTGAGGTCCGCGGAACCGAACTTGCGCACCGTATCCCAGGCGTGATTGTCGGTGAGCCCGGTGGTGACGCCCGCCAGTGCGGCGATGGGCAGAATCACGTTGTTGTTGGGATTGTTATAGAAATAGCTCTGGCGCCAGTTCGCGCGGAAATCATAAAGCCGGTTCTTGTGCACCGTGAGCTGACCGGTTTCAAACGGCTCGCCTCCCAGACCGGTCATGGAAAGCGAGTAGCTGTCGGCAAAGGGATTGGCTCCTTTGGCCGCATCGCCGAACAGGTCGAAGTCAAACAGGCGGAATCCCGGCTCGAGGCCGGAGAGATTCTGGAACATCGGGCGGTAACCCTTGATGTCGTCAAAGCGGTATCCCACCGTCACGGAACCCTGGGTATTGAATCCACCCACGGTGATGGGCGCCTCGGTGTTGTCCTGCGCCCGCAGCGCGCCACCCCACAGCAGCACGCTCAGGAAGAGGTAAAGCAACGTTCGATTGACAATTGCCGATTGCCGACGGCGGCAAACGAAAGAGCGCGCGCAGCCTTTTGGTGAAGATGGCTCGCGCAAATCGCAATTTACAAATCGCAAATCACCAATGCAGGGTCTCATGCGCGCTCCCTTCACCGCAAGAAGTTGGTGTCAAGGTTAGAGCCATGAATCGTGACGTGGCAGCGGGTACACTCACCGCTGGTTTGAAAGCCCAAGCGGCCGTGCGGTACCCCGGCCTGGCCGTGGAACCCGGTGTGGCACTGCAAGCAGAGCTGTCGGCCCTCGCGCCGCACGAGCATGAAATGATTGGTGCTGCCGTGGGGATTGTGGCACACCGCGCAGCCTTCCACCCGCACCGCCGCGTGCTCATAAACATAAGGCCCACGCTTTTCCACGTGGCAGTTGAAACAGGTTTCCCACAAGGGCGAATTCAGGTTGGCGCGATTGATGCTGCCATGGGGGCTGTGACAGTCCGAACACTTCATCAGTTGCTCCGGCACCGGGTGATGCACCGGAAGCGCGAACTGCGCCTGCACGTTGCCGTGGCACCGGAAGCACAAGTTTGGCTGGGCCTGCTTAAGCAGGGCGCTGTGCAGCCAGCGCGTCATTTCCGGCATTTCCGGTACCTGGAAGAATACCGCTTGCGGGTAATGTACATTGGGCAGGGCCTGGGCTTGCGCTTTCACCAGGTGCGAGGCATGGCATTCATTGCAAGAGACACCCACGTCGAAATGCTGCGAGTGGTCAAATATCTCCTGGTGTTGGCTCGTGATGTGGCAACTCAGGCACCGTTCGGAGTTTTCCTTGGGGCTGGCGTGGAAGGTGAAAATCAGCTTGGCGCCGGCCATTTCCTTGGCGGGGTCACCCGCGGCATCCTGTTCAGCGTCGACGTGGGCCTTGCCGGGGCCATGGCACGTTTCGCATCCGGTCACCTTGAAGGGAGGCGCCGTAGCGGCGGCGACCTTCGTAGCCGCTGCCGTCTGGCCCTTCAAGGTCATCATGTAATCCACGAGCTCATTGATCTTCTGGTCGGGCATATCAGGAGGCAATGGAGGCATGACCGTCCCCGCCCGGCGCCCCACCATTCGCTTTGTCACCTCCTCGCGAGTGAGGCGCGCGCCCACGTCATCGAGAGCCGGCCCCCCCTCGCCTCCCTGGCCGCCGATCTTGTGGCAACCCGCGCACACCATGTCGTCATAGATTTTCTTTCCCGCCGCGGCTGAGGGAGAAAGCGACGGACCAAACGCGGTAGGGGCTGTCGGCAAACCTCCGCCCGCCGGCGCGTGGACCGTCTTCATAAAGGACTGCGCCTCCGCCCGATGGCAGCCCGCGCAGGTCTCCCAGCCAACGTAGTCGCCCGGCTTGCCCAACACAGCAGATTGCGAAGCTACGGACGGACCGCCTCGAGGTTCCGGCATCCGCTGCGCAAGCGTTTGCCTGGAAACTCCGCAAAGAACGAGCAACAATGCCGTCAAGGTTAACCGCTGAAGAATGATTTCAGGTTCGGAATTCATCGAGCAGGGTCCTCCGCACTGCGCACACTATGCCCGCGAAACCTTACGTTTGTGGTTTTCTACCCTGAAACAAAACTGCTAACCAGCAGCTAAAGCCGCTGAGAATTTAAGTGATTGTTGAGACAGAACGTATGCTGAGGAGTGAAGGCACTCCGAGAATCAGTCTGCTGCCCGCCTCGAAGGCTTACCTGGGGTAAACTTCCGGCCTGCACCTCTAAGCCGATTCTCACAGGTTTCCCATTGATCCATTTGACATTCCCCCACCCGGCAGTCGAACTCACATGCCGCGTATTCCGCGGGGACGTCTTGGACGATCTTTTCCTTCAGAAAACACCAGAGCCGACGAATAAAGTGAGTCTCTGGCCCACGTGCACTGGCGGCAGGTGTCTCGGCCAACGTCGCCTCCCTCATGGGTACCGCAACACTCCTCGATATCTACCACACGTCAAAGACTCTAGGTCTGCAACCCCACCTAAAGATTGCATGCGTTGCTTGAGTTTGTCAAGCAATATATGAAAAGTAACATCGCATTGATTTAGTTCAATACAGCGAATTCCATTTTACGCGTGTTCCGTCGGCGACTTGAGCAGTTCCTCTTCCGGCTCGATATGCACCAGCACTTTGGCGACGCGATCGACGTCGGCGAGGATGCGCTTTCCCACTTCATGGGAGATGGAATGCCCTTTTCTCACGCTCTGATCACCGCGTGTTACCACATGGAGCTCAACGTAGTAACGGAATCCCACCTTGCGCACGAAGCACTTTTCCAGCCCGATCACGCCTTCAACCCTGTTTGCGGCCCGGCGCACCTGCTCTTCGATCTCTGGCGGGGGCGCCGTGTCCAATAGCTCCGCCATGGGGACCTTGAGCTGACGCCAGGCGTTGAGAAGGATGACGGGTGAAGCGCACAGCGCCGCCCAATCGTCGGCCGTGTACTTCTTCGTCCACAGTGCCACCGAGATTCCCACAAAGGCAAAGGCGGAAGTCATGGCATCACTGACGTGGTGCCAGGCATCTCCCCGAACGGCAGTGCTTTGGATCGCCGTAGCCACGGATGAGACAAAGCGGGAAAGCAGTATTTTTACCGCAATCACGCCCAGCAGAACACCGAGCGTGTAAGGCCTGGGCAGGGGATGCGGGGTGCGAATCCGAGAGATGCTCTCCAGTGCGATGGCAAGCCCTGCGGCCGCCAGAGCCAAGGCCACCACCACGGCCGCTACCGGCTCAGCTTTGCCGTGCCCATACGGATGATCTTTGTCCGGCGGCTTGATAGCAACCCGCAGGCCGAGGTAAACCGCGGCCGAACTGAACACGTCCGCCAGCGATTCGATGCCGTCGGCAATCAGCGCAAACGAGTGCCCGAGGAAGCCCGCGAGACACTTGCACATCGCCAGCGCGAAGTTCGAGTTGATACTGACCAGCGATGACTTCAGGCCGCGTTGTACCTGATCCTCAAGTTCGACCATTGCTTGGCGTCACGCAACGAACTTCGGTTATTTGATCCGTCTTTGATCTTATTACCGAAGTGCGCTAATGACAAACCAACTGTAGACATCAGGCGAGAAAAGTGAAAGTCGGGAAGGCCCGGAAGCGCCACCGGTCAGGAAACCGCCAGGGCCGCAGCCCCGACGACGGCGAAGCGCAGAACCAGGCTGGGGAGCGGGTAGTTTTTCTTCGTGCGGTTCCAGTAGTAGCCCAACACCAACATCACGGTCACCAGCGCGATCACCAACAGGTAGGCATGAGCAAAGCCCATGGTACCGCCGAGATACTGCTTTATCCCGGGATTCCACGGCGAGCCATAGAGGAGCACAACGTGCACAAAATAGACGAGCAGTGACTCTTCCGCCAGGCATTGCGCGGTTCGCGGCGACACCGGCAGAAAACGCTGAACGCAGGTGGCGAGGCCGAGCACGGTGGTCACGAAGCCTAGTCGCGCAATGAACAGATGGGGCGTTGTGGGCCAGAAATTCGCTTGACCGTAAATGTGAAGGGAGAGCCGCTCGAGACTGATTCCGCCCACGAGGAGCAGGACTCCCACTGGAATAGCCTTGCGCAATAACGAGGGATCTAAGTGCCCAAATTCCACATACAGGATGCCAAAAGTAGCGCCAAGGAGGATGTACGCCGACCACGGAAGCACTGGGAATAGTGAGCCAGTGGTTCCGATCAACGCCGCCTTCAGGCCCAATGGCAGTGAATTCAGCAAGGAACTCTTCCAAGCCAGCGGAGCGGTGAACGCGATAACCACGCCAAGAATTCCTGCCACGGTGGCAAGCCGCCGGGGGCTGCGCAAAACCATTACCAGTAATTGCAAGGCAATCAACGTGAATCCAATCGTCTGAAGCACGTCGATTTGCAGAAACCATTGCCAGGCATCGGCGCTGGCCCATCGGAGTTCACGCAAGGAATGCACCGGGATCCGCATGGAGTAACCCAGCAGCACGAAAAAGGCGAAACGGCGAAGGCGTTTGGCCACAGCCGGACCGAATTGTAAATGATTCTCCCAATGCCGAAGCGTCGCCAGGGCAAAGCTAAAGCCCGAGAGCGTCATGAACATGGGGGCGGTAAATCCGCGGCAGAAGAGCCAGAAGTTGTAGCACCTATTGTATTGAAAATTCGGGGTGAGAAGTACATCGAGCGTATGGCCCTGCACCATCAGGACCATCGCGAATACGCGAACCAAATCTGCCGCGACGACGCGGCCCGGCATTTTACATTGTAAACTCAACGACTCTACTCCAAGGCAATGTGCAAAGCTATTAGATGCTGAATAGCGGGGAGGTGTTGCGGAGCAAAGGCACGAAATCAGAAAAAGGCAAGCGACGCAGAAATTTCCGCAAAGGCCGCTTCACCCAACTGCCGATACTTCACCGTGAATTCTTAGCGCATTCCATCATCAAGACACTAACGCCTTAGGTCAGGAAATCGCGACTGGCGATTTCCACCAAGATATTCTAATACTCTTTTTAGTACTCTCCTTCCGTCTCTCCGATTCTTACCTTACCCGCGAAGCTCCGGTACACATGCATGGTGTAAATAGCCACCAGGATCATGCCTATAATCCACCACACCAAGCCGATGCGCAGACCGTAATCGCCGGCCTTGGCGTTGTCGACAGTAAGGGAGTATGCAGGATTGGTGCTGGCGGGCAGAACTAGCGGGTACAATCCAAACACGACGCTGGTCAGCATTCCGACGATAAAGGTGCACGATGCCAGGAAGCTCTTAAGGTCATCCTGTTTGCGGATGTACCAAGCCATGGAGACCAATCCGGATAGCGCGAGCATCGGGAACACGTAACCCCAGGGGTGAGTAGTTAGATTCGCGGAAACCTCCGGCTGCACTTTAAAGGTAATCACCGTCAGCACGATGGTCAGAAGCAGGACGGCCCACCAAATGCCGCGCGCCACCCGGAAGGATCGGTCGTGCACGGGGCCATCGGTTTTATAGGCTACCCACAGCGCGCCGTGCAACACTAACGTGGCCAGCGCCGCCACACCCACGATGATGGTGTACCAATCGAGAATGCCTGTATTGCGGCCCAGGCGGAAATTGGTCCACAGCGCCTCAAAGAAATAGCCCTGATCATTCAACGGCACCCCGCGCACCACATTGCCTAGCGCCGCCCCGTAGAAGACCGCCAGCAGCAGGCTTGCGCCCGCGAAGACAACATCCCAGAACTTCAGCCAGACGTCCATCGTCAAGTGCGAGCGGAACTCCACCGCGATGCCGCGCAGAATGAGCAGCCACAAAACGATCATGAGAGGCAGATAGAAACCGCTGAAGCTCGCAGCGTAGAGCGCGGGAAAGGCGAAGTACAGCGTTCCTCCCGCGGCCAGCAGCCAGACCTCATTCCCATCCCACACGGGACCGATGGAGCGGATCACTTGCTGCCGCTCCCTATCGTCCTTCGCCACCCAAAAGTGAATAGCGCCGGCGCCAAGGTCAAAACCATCCAGCACCACGTATAGGGCGATCATAATGGCAATGAGACAAAACCAAATGGTTTGCATGAACCCGCCTCCCGCCTATTGGCTACTCCTCATCTACCCCCACTTCTCATTTCCCACTCCCTACTCCCTATTCCCTTCCCGCTTCGTACTGCGCACTCAAGACCGCCGGCTCCTTACTGGGCGTCGGTGCCTGCGGTCCCTTCTCAATGACCCGGTAAACGAGAAACAGGAACAGAATGCCGAGCACCGTGTACATGCCCATGAAGCCAATCAGTGTGAACCAGACGTTGCCTGAGGAAACCTGCGGCGAGATGCCGGCCTGCGTGCGCATGAGCCCGTAGATCAGCCACGGCTGGCGTCCAAATTCCGCGGTCATCCAACCGGCAGTGTTGGCAATGTATGGAAACGGCAACGAGAGCATGAGCGCCCAGAGCATGCCGCGCGAGTCATACAAGGTGCCTTTCCAGAGTTTCCATGCGGCCAGGACCATGATCACGATAAAGATGGTGCCGAGCCCCACCATGATGTGGTAGCAGTAATAAAGCAGCGGCACGCTGTCTGGCCAATCCTGTTGCGGGAATGCGTCCAGGCCCTTCACTTCCGACATCCAGCGCCGATACGTGAGAAAGCTGAGAGCGCGCGGCACCACCAGGGGATTATCCAAGCGCCGGTTCGGGACATCGGGTTGCCCCAGCACGGCGACCGGCGCGCCCTTCTGCGTGGTGAACAGACCTTCCATCGCCGCCAACGTGACCGGCTGATGCGCCGCCACCATGCGGCCTTGCGCGTCGCCCGTGGGGAAAAGCTGAGCGAGCGAGGCCACCAGGCCCACGATCACACCAATCCGCACGAAGGTCTTCGCGTACGCCTCGAACTGTTTGGTCAGCAGGTAGAATGCTCCCATTGCGGCCATGACAAAGGAACCGGTGATCACTGCCCCGCTCATGTTGTGCACGTATTGCCAAAGCGCCCAGGGATTAAGCAGCAAGCGCCAGAAACTATCGAGCATGATTTCGTTATGCGGTCCCAGCCGCTGCCCGACGGGGTTTTGCATCCAGGCATCCGTGGCCACGATCAGGTAGCCCGACATCCAAGACCCCAGGAAAACCAGGAACGCAGCCCACCAGTGCCCCACGCGGCCCAGGCGTTTTTCGCCGAACAAGAAGAGTCCCAGAAAGCTCGATTCCAGGAAGAATGAGAACACGCCTTCCATGGCCAATGTCTGGCCGATCACTCCGCCGGCGGCGCGCGAGAATTGCGCCCAGTTGGTGCCGAACTGAAACTCCATCGGGATTCCAGTCACCACGCCCATGGCGAAGTTGATGCCGAAGATCTGCGCCCAAAAACGCGCGGCCTGGTTGTAATGTTCGTTGCCCGTGCGCAGCGCCATCGTCTTCAAGATCACGATGAGCAGCGCCAATCCCATGGTGAGCTGCGGGAACAAGTAATGAAAGGTGACGGTGTAGGCAAAATGCAAGCGATGGAGCACCAATGCATCAAGCATAAGGGCCTCGAATCCGGTACCGGCGATTTTTTCTCCCACTCCAGCGAACAATAATGGCGGCGCGGCGAAAAATCAGAAAATGATGCGGACCCGACGTGTCCCGTGGCGGAAAGTGGATATCCCAAGACACGGCACATCAGGCCCGACAACCCCGCACCTGCTTCAGACTATTTGTCGTTGCGCCGCCACCCTGTCCATTTTCACAAAGCCTGTGAATGGATATCACGGCTCCTGCGGCGCGTCAAGGTGGTGAAGTCGTAATCCCAGCGGCGGCTCCGCTGGTTGTGGGGTGCCTGCACTGGGCGAAGCCGGAGAGCGTGAGTTGCGTTTGCGCGCAGGAGTAGTTGGTCCAATTATCGGGCGTTAGAAAGAGCTTCACGCCGGCGCCGTAGTACTCCGCATAGTGTTTTCCCACTCCCGACGCCGGATTGCCCGCGCGAATCGCCTCACTGAGTCCCTCCAGCGCTGCCAGGTTAGGCCGAGGCCGCCCGTACGCCTTACTAAAAACATACTCGATCGCCCACGCCGGCTTGGGGTTGCCGAGATCCAGGTATAAGGTCGCGTAATCCCTCAGTTCGCCGCTGTTCTTGTCGTACCAGCCGACCTCCACCGCCGGGTTATTGAAGTACACCGGGCTGACGGACGGCACGACATGGATGGCGCACAGCGGCGCCCCGGCGCGATCGGGCAGCAGGCGGAAATCGTCGCGATGGATATGGCCCGCGTACATCTCGCGCACGACGCCGCGGAAATCGCTCAATTCGGCGATGAACTGCTGCGTGCAGCGCTCATTCCAGAGCGGCCGGGGCGCACCCATCGAGGACTTCAACGCATCGATGCCGGGAAGAATATGCATGACCAGGGTGGCGGTTCCGCCCGCGCGCTTGCTGGCCGTCAAAACGTGCGCCAGCCACTGGAATTGCCCGCCCGGATCGGGATCGGCCTCGCTACAGGCTTGCGTATTGCGGGCTGCCCAAAGGTCGCTGTTCAAAATAACCAGTTCGTGATTCGGCGCCGTGGGATGGGGCAGCGCGTAGTTCCCTGCCCTGCCAAACGAGTCGAGCGCGCCTGCCCGCACCGGCGGGCTAAGTTTCCCCCACGCGCGGTTCCAATCGCTGCCGACGTTCTCGAGGAAGGCCTCGCTGGGCACCGCGTAATCGCCATGGTCCGTGTCGTTATTGCCCAGAGCGGCGAACACCGGCACGCCGGGCAGCGATTTCGCAATCATGCGGTCCACAAAGCGGATGGTGTCACTCACAAACCTCTGATAGGCCTCGGGCCCGCCTCCCACGCAGGTGCGGTAACGCGCGTCGAAATCGTGCGCCAGGAAGTCGCCGGTCACCAGCACGTAGTCGTAATGGAAGTGGTTCCCGGCCGCCGTCGCTGCCGCGTGGTCAAGCGCCGACCGGAGAAGCGGGAAATTGGTGTCGTTGCCGAATGGGGGGAATCCCGGCGCAGCAGGCGCCTGGCACGCCGGCAACGGCTTGGCTCCCAGTTGCTCCATGATGGAAGGGTCGGCGTAAGGGTTAAAGTGAATGTCCGACAGTATCAGGAACATCCCGGCGCCGGGAGCAGGCCGAAGCGCCGGGGAGTCATTCGGCAAACTCACTGCCAATGCGGCCAGAATGGTAACGAGGACGGCAGGTATGGTTGCGGCTCGACGCAAGACGTTTCCTCCAGGACTGTCGCGGTGTAATGCCGGGCACAGCGCGCTCAGCAAGGCGAGTATACACCCGCACCGCGCCGGGAACCGGACGCCTTCGTATCTTGGTGTTGGCGGTCATGTGCCGCCGAGTGAGTGGTTGGCGGCGAGTTGACCTCGCCGCCCGTTTGGCTCATCTCCTCAGGGCGTCCTGCCGATAGACAAAGCGGGGGAGTGTGGGCCGCCGGGATGTAGGGCCGAACAGCGTTCGGCCAAGCGACACGCCCGCGGCGGGCGCAACATAGCGGCGGGTTAACCTCGCCATGGGGCGGCCTGATGCCGCCCTTCTTGAGCCCCGCAGGGGCGAAATAACGCAGCCCAGGCCAACGGCCTGGGACAAAAGATCCAAACCCAAACCTCCCCAGCCCTGAAAGGGCGGGATAAACCGCGTTTCGGTGTGGCCCGGTTTGGCCTCGTATGTCGCCCCTTATAGGTTGTTGTTCCAGCGCCGCAGGCGCTGGAACCCTCAGCGCATATAGAAACGTTCTATGAAAAGCTTGACGAAGTCGCCCGGAAAGGTTAGGAAAGCAGGCGGAGAACGCGCCCGGCCCCGCCACGAATTTTCGCCCCGATCGTTCGACGATCACCCGAAGAGCTTCGGGCGGGGCCGGACGCCTGGAGCGACAACGCATACTCAGATGTCGTCCCGCGAGGACTCTACTATAAGGGTTGCGCCGGTTCCGGGCAAGCGCGTTGTCACCACTCTTTCCGGAGGATTGCCTATGCCGAATTCCGCTTCGCTGGCTCCCAACATCGTGGCCTGGGTCGGTCTGGACTGGGCCGATCAAGCCCATGCGGTTTGCCTGCAAGAGGCCGGGGCTTCGCCCGTGGAGCACTCCGAGTTGCAACACACCCCGGAAGCCCTGCAGTTGTGGGTGGCCGAATTGCGTAGCCGATTTCCCCAGGGCCAGGTTGCCATCGCCTTGGAACAATCGCGGGGTTCGGTCTTCTACGCCCTGATGACTTACGATTTCCTGGTTCTTTATCCCATCCCGCCCAAGGCGCTGGCCGACTACCGCCAAGCGCTTTATCCCAGTGGGAGCAAGGGCGATCCGACGGACGCCCGGCTCTTGCTGGAGTTTCTGCGCAAGCACCCGGAGCGCTTTCGCCCCTGGGTGGCCGACGATGCGCCGACGCGCGAAATCGCTCTCTTGGTGCAGCATCGGCGCAAGCTGGTCGACGACCGCACCGCCCTCACCCATCGTCTCCAAGCCCTTTTGAAGGGCTATTTCCCGCAGGCCCTGGAGTGGGCGGGAGACCTGACGTCGCCTCTGGCCTGGGACTTTGTAAGCCAGTTTCAGAGCCTCGAAGAGGCCCAGAAAGCTTCGCGCTGGAAGGTGCTGAAGGTGTATCGTGCCCACACCCGCCGCACCCCGGAGCAGCTCGAACAGCTCCTGGACCAGATCCGCACCGCCCGTCCTCTCACCACCGACCGCGCCGTCATCGAGAGTTCGGCGCTCATGGTCCGGGCACAGGTCGACCAGTTGCGCGCTCTCGCCGCGGGACTGGAGCGCCTGGAGGAGAAGCTGCAGGAGTTGTTTGCCGCCCACCCTGACCACGACATCTTTAACAGCTTCCCGGGCGCCGGCAAGGCGCTGGCGCCTCGCTTGCTGGCCGCTTGGGGCAGCGACCGCCAGCGCTATGAAACCGCCCAGGATATGGAGTGTCTGTCGGGATCGGCCCCGGTCACCGCGCAGAGCGGCAAGAAGCGCTGGGTGCATTGGCGCCTGGCCTGTCCGAAATTTCTGCGGCAGACCTTCCACGAGTTCGCCGGCCACTCGATTCTCTGGTCGCCCTGGGTACGGGTCTACTACCAGCAAATGCGTAAGCGCGGTGCCGACCATCACCCTGCCGTGCGCAGCTTGGCCTTCAAGTGGATCCGCATTTTCTATCGTTGCTGGAAAGACCATACGCTTTACGACGAAGCCCGTTACCAGCAAGCGCTCGAACGCCACGGATCGCCCCTGGCCGCAGCCTTGCGCCAACTTCCAAACCAGGAGGCGCGCGCCTGAAGAAAAAAACCTTGACATCAAACCTCAGATGTCTTCAGGGCTTGGGCGGCGCGGTCGCGTCATGTCCCAGGCCTACGGCCTGGGCTAGGTTGTTTCGCCCCTTATAGGTTGTTGTTCCAGCGCCGCAGGCGCTGGAACCCTCAGCGCATATAGAAACGTTCTATGAAAAGCTTGACGAAGTCGCCCGGAAAGGTTAGGAAAGCAGGCGGAGAACGCGCCCGGCCCCGCCACGAATTTTCGCCCCGATCGTTCGACGATCACCCGAAGAGCTTCGGGCGGGGCCGGACGCCTGGAGCGACAACGCATACTCAGATGTCGTCCCGCGAGGACTCTACTATAAGGGTTGCGCCGGTTCCGGGCAAGCGCGTTGTCACCACTCTTTCCGGAGGATTGCCTATGCCGAATTCCGCTTCGCTGGCTCCCAACATCGTGGCCTGGGTCGGTCTGGACTGGGCCGATCAAGCCCATGCGGTTTGCCTGCAAGAGGCCGGGGCTTCGCCCGTGGAGCACTCCGAGTTGCAACACACCCCGGAAGCCCTGCAGTTGTGGGTGGCCGAATTGCGTAGCCGATTTCCCCAGGGCCAGGTTGCCATCGCCTTGGAACAATCGCGGGGTTCGGTCTTCTACGCCCTGATGACTTACGATTTCCTGGTTCTTTATCCCATCCCGCCCAAGGCGCTGGCCGACTACCGCCAAGCGCTTTATCCCAGTGGGAGCAAGGGCGATCCGACGGACGCCCGGCTCTTGCTGGAGTTTCTGCGCAAGCACCCGGAGCGCTTTCGCCCCTGGGTGGCCGACGATGCGCCGACGCGCGAAATCGCTCTCTTGGTGCAGCATCGGCGCAAGCTGGTCGACGACCGCACCGCCCTCACCCATCGTCTCCAAGCCCTTTTGAAGGGCTATTTCCCGCAGGCCCTGGAGTGGGCGGGAGACCTGACGTCGCCTCTGGCCTGGGACTTTGTAAGCCAGTTTCAGAGCCTCGAAGAGGCCCAGAAAGCTTCGCGCTGGAAGGTGCTGAAGGTGTATCGTGCCCACACCCGCCGCACCCCGGAGCAGCTCGAACAGCTCCTGGACCAGATCCGCACCGCCCGTCCTCTCACCACCGACCGCGCCGTCATCGAGAGTTCGGCGCTCATGGTCCGGGCACAGGTCGACCAGTTGCGCGCTCTCGCCGCGGGACTGGAGCGCCTGGAGGAGAAGCTGCAGGAGTTGTTTGCCGCCCACCCTGACCACGACATCTTTAACAGCTTCCCGGGCGCCGGCAAGGCGCTGGCGCCTCGCTTGCTGGCCGCTTGGGGCAGCGACCGCCAGCGCTATGAAACCGCCCAGGATATGGAGTGTCTGTCGGGATCGGCCCCGGTCACCGCGCAGAGCGGCAAGAAGCGCTGGGTGCATTGGCGCCTGGCCTGTCCGAAATTTCTGCGGCAGACCTTCCACGAGTTCGCCGGCCACTCGATTCTCTGGTCGCCCTGGGCACGGGTCTACTACCAGCAAATGCGTAAGCGCGGTGCCGACCATCACCCTGCCGTGCGCAGCTTGGCCTTCAAGTGGATCCGCATTTTCTATCGTTGCTGGAAAGACCATACGCTTTACGACGAAGCCCGTTACCAGCAAGCGCTCGAACGCCACGGATCGCCCCTGGCCGCAGCCTTGCGCCAACTTCCAAACCAGGAGGCGCGCGCCTGAAGAAAAAAACCTTGACATCAAACCTCAGATGTCTTCGGGGCTGAATCAAGGCTCGCCACGTGCCGGGATGCCGCCCCCTGCGGCCGGTTGCGAACCGCCCTCTCCCCTGCGAAGCAGGAGAGTGGTTTTGGGCGCGCGCTGCCGCGCCACGAGAGTATGTTTTCCTTCGCCCGAAGGTGGACCGCGACAGGCGTTCTCACCAGCCGTCGCGGGCCGGATGAGGGGTCACTTCCACCACCTCGGCCACCCGCTGCCTGCCACGCACAACCGCGGGTTGGCCGTTTCCCGTCAGAGTGCTCGGCTGGCCGCATCGTACCCGTCACATCATTTCTCATTCGCGACGATGCCTGACAAAACTCCACTTACTTCTGTGGGCCTCTTCACCAGTGCATAGCGCCATGTTCCGTAAGTGCCATCGGCATTCACCGCCGCCACCCACCGTTCGGCGGCAGCGCGCTTAACGTCTTCCAGTGGGTCAAAGCCTTTGGTTTCCAGAATCAGATGAATGGGAGGATTTGTGTTCAGCCTCACGATGAAGTCGGGCATGTAGTCGTGCATTTGTCCGTTGTGGAGGTAGGGGATGGCAAACCCGAGGCCCGCATTTTTGACCAACGCGGCCGTCGCCGAATGCGTGTCGATGAGGTACGCGGCGGATTGCTCCCACTTCTGAGTGTCAGGAACGATGTAATTCACGTGACTGTGCAGGACCTCGCGCGGATCACGGCTTGTCCAGAAATCAACTTCCGCCGTCGAACCCGGTCCGCGGCTTGCTTCGTATCGCGGCACTTCCGCTGCCTCTCCCTGGGCAGTGTCCGGCCTGATGGCTTCCGTGAGTATCTCAACCAGCCACCCGTAGTAAGGGGAGAGAAACAGGTCCTTGATGTCGGCAGGCGGGTGGACGTGAATTTTCTCGCTCATGTAACGCTGCAAAATCCGGATGACCTGGGGAAAAAGCACATGGGCCGGCGCGTCGCATTTCGGTTGGGCCACGTAGCTCCTGACAAGCGTAGTCGCCAAGTCGAAGATAAGCTCTTGCATTCGGCGCTTGGCGCGAAATTCCGTCAGGGTCGCTTCAGTGATTGCGCCCGGCCCGCTGAGCGACTGCCTTCCGGCGTTATTGACGCTTAAGCCCTTCATCTCGACTTCAGGAGGAATTCTGCCAGGAACTAAAACGAGAGGAGGCACGCTGGCCCACTCCACGGTCACCCGATTGCGAATGGCCTGCGTGTAACCCTCGACGCGCGGAAAGGAAATCTCAAACTGCGCCTTTCCCGGAAGGGCGTGCACGTGATACCGCTTTTCGCGGCGCTTCACCGGCCCCTGGGGATTAGCTTTGAATGGAATGACCTCAAAGGGGACGCCGAATACCTGGGAAACCTCTTCGGTAAACTTCCCGTCCGGCCCCAGTTCGTAGCTGGCTCGACGCAGTCCGCGGCCCACCACCTGCTCGCACAGCAATTGCGACATGAATGGCCGGATTCCAATAATGTGAGTTACCGTCGTACAATCCCAACCTTCCGTCAGCATGCCCACACTCACAATGCAGCGCACATCCCGGCCCGGCGGGTAGAGGGGGCGCCCGAGCTTCTGCGCCAGTTCCTCAAAGCCTTCCGGGTAAACGGGCCTGCCCTGGCGGTCTAACGTCCAGCCGGTTTTTCCCGTCGTATCCAAAATGAACCGCATCCAGCGGGACTCATCGCTCTTGGCTTCTCCCGTGTCGGTCTCATGCACTACCTTGGAATCCACGCGGATGGTGTTCACCTGCCCATTACGATTGCGAAACCCCTCGATTTTTGCCGGGGGAATGTTGAGCGGCGATTGATTGTTGGCGAGCCACTCGTAAACAACCTTGGCGATTCTCGTATTCTTGCAAACGATAATGAACACGGGCGGGCGCGGTTCGGCTCCCAACCCTTGCCAATCCTCCAACTCCTTTTCCCACAGGCCTCCGAGAATTGCCATGGGGTGGTGGGCGTACTTCAGGATGGCTTCCGGTTTCGGGTTCCCTTTGGTTCCGCCACGCTCGGCGGGCGTAAGCTGTGGCAGAATCCAGTTCCAGATATTGAAGTAGCTCGGTATGGGCGCGCCGGTAACGTCCCGAACAGGCATTTGCGGAATTTTGACCAGGCCGGACTCAATGGAATCGACAAGGCCGAAATCACTCACCACCCAAGGGAACGGCTTGTTTGACTCCTGCCCCACGCGGCCAAGAAAGTAAGGCGTTGCTGACAGATCGACACAAAAATTGATGCGGCGAAGCTTGTGAATGCGGTCCAGCCCCTCGATCCACACGGTAGCTTCCTGGAAGAAATCTTCCGCCTCTTCGTCCAGCGTTTCGTCCTCGCCTGGGTCGGGCTCGTCGCGTTTGATACGGTAGGCGTGGTGGGCTTCATCATTGAGAACCAGAATATTCTGCTTGCCTCCCACTTCCTTGCCCAGAACTCGATTGATCAGCGACGTGTCACTTTCCACGTAGCGAACGGACTCAACCTTTACCTTTTTCAGGGTGCCGTCCCGCTCTTTCTCCTCTTGGAGCACTGTCAGCAAACCTGCGGCGACCTGCTTTTCATAGTCTTTCAACGTCAGGTAGCGTGACCCGCGTGCGGTGGTCGTCTTCGCACCGATGTTGATGGTTTCACGGGTTCGCACGGGGACGCCCGCCTTGGACACCTTGGAGCTTACGCCGCCTGTTTGCACACCCTGCGGCTCAAAGACATGCCAGTTGGTGACGAGAACTTTTCCCTGTGTGAGCAACGGCATTATGTGGGGAGAAACCAGGTCGCGGGTGCGATAGATACTGGCCTCTCCCCTCTCGGGATAAAGCTCGGTAAGCCGGTCCCGGATGGTGACGTTTGGACACACGACCAGCACCACGTCAGAGAATCGCCCATCACTGCGGTCGTTCACTTTGTTCAGGATGCTCCAGGCCGCGAGCATTCCCATCACCGTGGTCTTGCCGGAGCCGGTGGCCATCTTGCAGGCGTAGCGCGGGAAACCGGAGTAGCCGTCTGCCTTACGGTCGTCGCTGGGCTCGTCGCGGGGGATCGCCACTCCCTGAAGAAAGTCAGCCCGGGCTTCCGTCAGGAAGATGACAGTCAGGGCGGCTTCGAGCTGCGCGTAAAACAACCGCTTTTCGCGTCCGTCACGGGTCCAGTATCGCAGCAATTCCAGCGTAGTACGCGTCACGCCCGGAAACCCTTGCGCACGCCAAGCTTCAATCCGCTCACGGGTCAGGTTCACCAGCGCCATTTCGTAGCCGGCGGGATATTCTTTGGAGCGCCGGAGCAAGGATGTCTCAGTCCATTCTTCTTTCTGATCGCGCGGCGGGAACACGATAGGCGGACGGCGCCCCTGTCGTTTCTCCGGCTCCTCGCCCTCCTGGATATACCAGTATTCCTTGGGTTTCTCGAAAGGCGAGTTGAGAATGGGTTCGGATACCTCAAAACTCATGGTTCGGTCACCTAATGAGGGCTGGTTCCAGAGCAGTCCGCGAAGTTCGGGACCTCGCCTCCGCTCTGGAATTGAAGGGCCTTCCACCTCTGGATCTTTGGTTTCTCTGCTACGCCGACAATAAACAGATATTCCGTCTTCGGTGTCTCACGGAAGTAGTTTTGAGACATGCGGTGAGCTCGAATGATCCACTCCCTAATCCGCCCCAAATTACCGTCGCAATAGGTGATGCCCACTTTTAAGGGGCAGCGGACTGCGAGCAATTTCGCGATTTCCTGGGCGAACCCTTGCCGAGCCAGTTCGTGCTCCACCGCTACCGCTATTGGCAGGGGAAACCTCTGCCAACGCGGCGTGTTTCGAGGTGCGAGTACTACATCAATCGCAAACGGCTCCCCTTCGCAGTATTCGAGGTCAAGTTCGTCCGACACGCACTGCATTACTGTCCGTTCAACCCCCTCCGGCGGAGCCTTCCAGAGCATGAAGCGATTCCAATCGGCATCCCATATTTGCGCCCACTGAGCGTCATTGCACGTAGACCGGCACTTGTTGTAGGCGTTCAGGAAGGCCTTGAGAAAGGCGCTTGCCGTCGGTCGTTCAGCCGTCGCCATAGGTCCCCTCCGCGAAGTCGAGTTTAGAATCGGATCGAGCACTTCTTCACTCGCTGGGTTATCAGAGTTTCTCCACCACCATTAACTCGTTGCCTCGATCGTCGATGACCTTCACGGCAATCTGGCGATTCCCGCCCGCTTCGAACGGCGCGCTGATGGTCCCGGAAAGGTGGTCCCACACGCTCTCCTCGTATTCGCCCTTCAGCGCTTTCTTCAGATTCTCCCACGCGCCCGTGCGTGGAAAGAAGGCTTGCGAGACATGGAAGCACAGGCCGTTGTAATCTGTGTCGAGAAACCATGCTGGCACGTCGTTGCCGCTCCGATGAGCTGGCTCCATTGTGGCGGGGTCGAACACATCAAGTCCCAAGAGCTCTACCTGAAATTTTCTCTGTGCCTTCGTGTCCTGGTGGTGAACCTTGATCTCGGGAAGGCCGCACACGCTGAAGATCTGGCTGGACCGCATGTTCTTTAGCAAGTCGCCCATCATCAAGTCCGGCGTGGCCTGGATGTACGTGGCCGGAATCCCCACCACCGCGTCACAGTTCTCGATGAGTTGCCGGGCGTTGGGCTGGATGGCAAAGCCGATGACGTAAAGGTGGGTGTAGTTCTTGAGGCACGCTTCCTTCGCGGCCTCCTGGACTAACCTCTCGCTGATGGCGCCATTCTCCGGACCGAACACCAGCGCCACGGGTTTGGCCGATAGCGACAGAAGTTTTCCGTTCTTCTCCGCAGCCTCAAGAACGGCGTCCTGCAAAGTGGGCGATTGACCGGGCGCCGTAGCGTCGACCAAGGCTTCGGCTGATAGAGAAAGGGTTTTGGCCGGCGGACGAATGTTCTTGAGGGCCAGGGTCCGGTTGCCTTCCAGCCGCAAGATCGGACTCTTGCGCAGTATTTCGAGCATCCGGTCGGTGAACGTGCTTTGCCCTTCTCTCAAATCTGAAATCTTAGAATCCTCAATCGCCCCCTCCGACGCCGCCAAGTCTACCGGAGTAGGAATGGTGCCCTCGACGCAGAATGGCCCGGTGACGCGAGTTATCTTGTTATCCACTTCCGGCCGGTCCACGAGCACTTCTTCCTCCGGCGGCTCGTTGTTGGCGATGGATTTGAGCGTGACGTGAGGCACGATGCCGCCCACCTCTTCGCCCTTGTTGTTCTGCTTGGGTTTGTATTGAAATCCTCCCACCGGACCTCGCGCTTCGTCCTTTAGTTCGTACCAAGGAAAAGTCGCCGTTAATAATCTTTGCCGGGCAAGCGCCAGCGGCACGCGACTGGTGTCAATCGTGATCCATCGCCGTCCCCACTCCTCGGCAACGTAGGCCGTGGTGCCACTGCCACAGGTGGGATCCAGAACGAGATCGCCGGGGTCGCTCGTCATAAGAAGACAGCGTTGGAGAGCTTTCACGTTAGTCTGTACAACATATAATTTCTGTTCCGAAAAGCCGCTTACTGCCGTGTCGTCCCAATGATCGCTTAATGGTGAGTAAGGAAAATCGGTAAAGAAGCGCTTCTGGCGAAGCGTGTCGCCAATCACGATGAGCCTGTTCTGGGACGCCAGGCGGTCCAAGCCGGCGGGTACCGTTTTCCAGTGCCGGTCCGTTCGGCGGTTACTCCCAGGCCAATACTGTTCACCCCGGAACTCGTATGGCTGAGAGGAGGTCTCGCTAGCGCCGGTAGATGTTAGGTTATCGTGGAAGAAGAGTTTCCAGCCTTCGGGGATTCGCGTCGGCATCTCCCGCTCGTCGACAGTGAGGGCGCGGCACACCTTTCCGTCTGCCGATTCGACCATTGCGCCTTGAACTTCTCCTACGTCGCTCAACCTCTTCTGGATGAATAACTGACGATATTTCGCTCGTTCTTTGTCTCGCGCGTACCATAAAATGAAATCGTGGACTTGCGGGAGAATCTTGGACTCGGCCCAACCTGATTTCCGCATCAAAATGACGGGACAGGCATTGTCGCTTCCGAATACCTCATCCATCAGCTCACGCACATGATGTAAGTTTTCATCGCTAATCTGCACAAAGACTGACCCACTCGGCGCAAGTAGTTCCCTGACCAGCAGCAACCGATCGCGCATGTACGAAAGGTAGCTGTGTAGCCCAAGTTCCCACGTATCGCGGTACGCCTGCACCATCTCGGGCTCGCGCGTCATATCCTCGTCGTCGTTGTGGCTCACGTCGCGCTTGCGAACGAAGGGTTGGAAATTACTGCCAAATTTCACGCCGTAGGGCGGGTCCATGTAGATCATCTGCACCTGCCCGCCCAGGCCCTCGTAGTGCAGGAGCGAGTTCATGACCACCAGCGAATCGCCCAGAATCATCCGGTTCACCCATTTGTCCCGGTGTTCGTAGGCGCGCAGCACCTGGTCGGTAATCGAATGCTGCGGGTCGCCGAACAGGCTGTACATATCCAATTGGGTGTCGCGCTTATGGCTCGCGAGTGTCTCGATAATGGCCTTGGTGGAGAGCCGCTCGTGCACAAACAGCGGAAGGGTAGGCACGTCAAACGAAAGCCGCTCTGCCTTGCCCGCCCAATTCAGAAACGGCTTGCTCAAAGCCTTGAGGCTCTGCGCCGCCTCTTCGGCCTGGCGTAAGTTCTCAGTTGTCAGTTTACAGTCGTCAGTTAAGGCCTTCAGTTCGGCGGCGGTCAGCGCCTTCTTCGCATCCGTCAATTTTGACCGCACTCGCGCCAGCATGCCTTGGGAAACTGACAACTGAGAACTGATGACTGATAACTTTTCTTCTCCCACTTCGCGCGCCGGGTTCTGCCCATCCCAATCGAGGGCGGGCGAGAGCGACGAATCGTAGCGGTAGGTGACCGGCGGCTTCTTCTTTCTGAACTGCGCCTGCGTGCCCACGTCGGGCCGCATGGGGCTTTCCGACTCCGGGTGCTTGTAACTTTCGGCAGTCTGCGTTTTGGCGGGCTTTGAATTTCGCGGAAGCTTAGCCATACAGGGGCACTCCCTAAGAGCGATTCAAGATTGCAGATTCAAGATTCAAGAGTCTGGCCGTACTCATTTTTATCGGCCTTTTCGCGGGTCGAGGTGAATCTGAAGCGATAACCACCACGTTAGCGGCGGGATTGTAACATACCTGCCGACGAGAAATCGGAATCTTCGTAGCGGCCCTGGTTTCCCCGCGACTCGCGATCACCTTGACCTTAAGTCGGAGACAGGTCGCTGCCAAGTACACGTACGACCCCAAATGCGTTCTTGCTGGTCGCGTTATTTTTGAACGCGTGGTTGGCGATTCAATACGGAGTGACCCACTTCCTAGACATCTAGAGAGCGAGGTAGCTCGGACCTGTTCGGTAGGTCCGCGGTTCTCAAGTCCCACCTTGCACGCAAACAGCCTTTCTTGCCATTTGATTTGCACGTCAGTACTTTCAAGCACAAGGCGGGCGGGGATTCGGGCGAGTTCTTTGGGCTCGACTTTGTGGGGGCGGGAAGACCGGAACACGGGAAACGGGTTTCAGCGCTGGGGACCCCAGGTCGCGCGGGCTTAATACGACTGCGCCGCCAAGAATGCTCTTGATTTTCCGCCTTGGCAGGGCGAAGCTATAGCTAATGCGGTGCTCCGCAGGTGGACAGCCCGTAAGGGTTGGCGTGAAAGTGGCCCCGAAAGGGGCCTTTTCATTTCTGGCCAGTCCTTGCTATAGTCCTCAAGCCGTCGCCACCAAATGGTATTTATTTGATTTGGCCGACGAGAAGATCGCCGATGGCCCCACGGAGATTGTCAGGCTAATCCGCTCGACCCCGGATACGCCCCGCAAGCACGACATCCCAAACCAGACTCTGTCAGAAATCCGAGCCAAGGTGGAGAAGTACATCAAGAACTCGTATTTGAAGCAAGTGCAAGCCCCCATCGGCGTAAAGCCCAGGCTGAAAGCCTGGATGGAGCTGTCGTGAACTCGCCGAAGGCGTCTTGGACTGCGGCCGCGAAGCTGCCGCTTTTAATTTTAGCCGTTGCCGCCCTTCTTGCGACGTTTCGTCCTTCAGGCAAAAGAGTTAAAGCGGTAGCTGCGCGACCGCAGTCCAAAAGCGGGCTTTGCCCGCAGCATTTATGAGCGATTGGCCACACAGTCCGGTGCATCGATTGGATCAAGCCGGCTCCTATATGGTTACGTGCGGCACTTATCTAGTATTACTATGTTAAGTCGTATCCTCAAAAATTTGTTCAAACTTCGTTCCGCAGAAGGGACAGAGTCCGCTCCATCTCACCAGCCAGGGCTGGATCGTGCGGAGAATCTGTTCCCACGTCGCACCAGAAGTTTTTTTTACGCCGTAAGTAGACGGTCAGGATAAAGAGATAAGCCACGGCGGAAAGCACCAAGTGATGATGAAAGCCTCGCCACGAGCGGCCTTCGAAATGGTCCAACCCCAAGTCATCCTTGGAGCGCTGGAAGTATTGTTCGATGTGCCAGCGGGAACGGCTCAGTTTCAAGCAACGGGCCTTGGTGGGAGGAGCGTGGAGATGGGCCAAGTAATAATGATAGGGCGCAGGGTCCCCTGCCGGCCAGTCCACCACCAGCCAGACTTTTTCCAGTTCGCCCCCCGCGTGGCGCAAGTCGTGTTGCAGAAAAACCTCTCGCCAAGCCAGCCGCGTGCGCTGGGTTTGGCCGCCCGCCGTTACCCAAGAACACTTCTTCCATTCGTTCTCCGGGATGCGGCCGGTCAACTCCGCCAAGGTGGTGGCGGGAGGTTCCCCGTCACAGACGTAACGGCGCACCCGCTTGACCTCGGTCCGCACTTCGCGGTCCCATCCCTTGAGCGCCTGCCCGTCGACTTGCAGAAAAAACTCCATGTCCAACGCCCGCACCCCGGCGCGAAAATCCGCGTTGTTGCCGTAGGCGCTATCCCCCAAGACCGGTGCCGGAGGAACTCCGTCGTGCCGCGCTTGGCGCAGGATCCCCAGCGCCAGCTCCGGCTTGGTGGCAAACCTCACTTCCGGCGGGACTCCGGCGGCCTGGCAGCGTTCCCGGTCGGCGGTCCAGCGCTCGGGCAGATACAGCCGCCCGCCCACCGGCGCGGCAATCCATCCGTCGCTCACCACCACTTCCACGCTCACTTGACAGTTGGCCTGCTTGCCCACCGCCCCACAATATTGATGCGAAACTCCCACCGAGTGCGAGCCCTGTTTGACCCAGCCGGTTTCATCCACCACCCAGGCCTCCAGCGGCTCCAAGTGCGGAATGATCTCCTGCCGGATCGCGCGCCACAACTCTTCCTCGCTCCAGGGACTGTCGGTAACAAACTGCTGCAGACTTTGCGAGTCCACACCCAGGCGCTCGGCCATGGGGATGATCGATTTGCGCTGCCCCGGCATCAACAGCCCTTCCACGTAGCGTGTGGCCGCCACGCGCCGCTCACTTCGGCCCAGCCCGGCAATCAGCGGATTCAAAAACTCAAGGAATTGTGCCACGCTTTCTTTCCAAAGCTTGCCATTCCAGCGCATGGGCTTCATGGGCCCATGCTAAGTCATTCGAAGGAGAATTTCAAGAACTACTTAACATAGTAATACTAGAAGAGCATCACTTTCGAGGGGTGCAGCGCCTTGAGTTTCTGCACGATTCCCTGTTGGGACTGGCCGAGGAATATGGTTGGAATCTCCAGGCTTGGGCCGTGTTCTCCAACCATTATCACTTCGTAGCCATGTCGCCGCAGGACGCGGAAACGATGGCGCTTTTCCTTAAGAAGCTTCATTCGGACACGGCGATGGCGGCAAATCGCTGGGATAGCACTCCCGGCCGTCAGGTATGGTTCCAATATCGGGATACCCACCTGACCTTTCCCAAGTCCTACTACGCGCGGTTGAATTACGTGCATACCAACGCCGTCCATCACCGGCTGGTGCGGGAGCCCTCACTCTATCCCTGGTGTTCAGCCGGCTGGTTCGAGCGCCGGGCGACGACAGCCTTTTACAAGACGGTAATGGGGTTTAAGTCTGATCGCGTTAATGTGCCCGATGACTTCGAAGTCGACTGGCAACCCGACCTCGAATGACGGCGAAGCCTTTGGACTGCGGCCGCGAAGCTGCCGCTTTGGTATCTTCGATTTGCTCTTTTCTTTCAGAAATTGTCGTTCACACCGAGTGGTTAAAGCGGCAGCTTCGCGGCCGCAGTCCAAAAGCGCTGCGCGCAGGTGAAAAGATGGACTATCCACGCCTGCCGCTCACGTCCAGCCTGGAACTGTTCCGCGCCCTGGCAAAGCTCGGCGGGGAGCTTGTCGCCCTTCACCTGATGGAATCGCCCAAGCTGGAGAAATACATCACGAAGTACGCGGGCAAGGGCGACAGTGAGGTTGCCAAGGGCTATCCGAAGTTTGTTTCCGGCGGCGACGCCGCTTTGGACTGCGGCCGCGAAGCTGCCGCTTTAGGTTCAAACGCCCCACCCGGCGCCTCGGTCGAGGGCGGGACAAGAGATTCCACAGACAAAAGCGGCAGCTTCGCGGCCGCACTCCAAAGCGCTTCGCGCAGAGGAAGGGTGCACATCAACCCCAAATGCTGGTTCGAGGGCGTGCCCGAAAACGTCTGGAACTTCCACATCGGCGGCTATCAGGTCTGCGAGAAGTGGCTGAAGGACTGCCGCGGCCGGGTGCTTTCCGATGAGGACATCGGCCACTACCAGAAGATAATCGTCGCTCTGAACGAAACCATCCGCCTGATGGCCGAAATCGACAAGGTAATCGAATCCCACGGCGGCTGGCCCGCCGCCTTTTCGAAAAGTTGATGTACCAGCCGGGGTGGAATGAGCCAGCGGTTGAATAGTCGAGTCATGCGCTCCGCGGTGATGCGTGCGCGTTGGAAACTGCAACATACAGGATCAAAAGATGGCGGCTGGTTTATACTCAACCGTGATGGGAATCCAAAATGGAAATCCCGGGTGAGTTCAGGTGAAAATTGAGAGTGTAGTTGGCAAGCTGAGTTTCGGGGCAGTGCTTCTCGTTTCCACAGCCTGCATGGGCGTGTGCCAGGCCGCGGTGGTGACCTATCCGGCGCCGGAGGGCATCCAGCCGGCACCCGATTTCCAGGTGACCGTGAATGGACGCAGCGCGCCGGTGTTCGATTCCGCGGTGGCACCGCATGTGCATTTCTCGTTTTCCGGCCGCGTCAAGATCACGGTCAGGCTGCGCGAAGTAAGCTTCGGCGATGACTTTTCGTACCGGGCTTGGGGAGAGACGATTCGTCCCGTGCCCTACCGGGCGCCAGTCCGGGATTTGCAGATCCGGCCGAAGAGCCTCGGCGTGCGGGCGATCATCAAGGGCAACCGGATTGCCTTCGAAATTGACCACCCCGCCAACCTGAGCCTGGAAATCAACGGCAACCTGAGCCGTCCCCTGCTGATTTTCGCCAGCCCGCTGGAGAAAGACCCGCCCCAACCGGGCGATCCGGGCGTCCGCTATTTCGCGTCGGGCAAGGTGTACGACGTGGGCCGCCTGCGGCTGGCGGAAGGCGAGACGGTGTACATTGCCGGCGGCGCCGTGGTGCGCGGGGCCATCCTGGCGCAGGGCATAACGCATGCACAGGTGCGGGGGCGAGGGATACTGGACGGCAGCGATCGCCAGAAAGTGCCGTGGTCGCTCGTGGAGATCGACAATTCCAGGGACAGTCAGGTGGAAGGTATCGTGATCCTCAACGACGAGGGCTGGACGGTGGTCCCGCGGCATTCCGAGGATGTCCGGTTCCTGAACATCAAGATGATCGCCTGGAACAACAATTCCGACGGCATTGACGTGGTGGGTTCGCGGCGGGTGCGGATCGCGGGAGTTTTTCTGCGCAACAATGACGACTGCATCGCCATCAAGGCCATGGGCGAGGCCGCCGACACCGATGTGGCCGGCGTGGAGGTGACGGACACGGTGTTCTGGAATGAGGGCGCGGGTAATGCCATGGAGATCGGCTATGAGCTGCGGACCAAGTCGATCCGCGACATCCTGGTGCGCAATTGCGACGTGATCCACTCCGAAGGGGCGGCGCTGAGCGTGCATAACTCCGATTCGGCCACGGTCAGCAACGTGCGGTACGACGACATCCGGGTGGAGGATGCGCCCAAGCGGCTGATCGACGTGGCCATCGGACTGGCCATCTACAGCGCGGATTGCCCGTGGAAATACCACCGCCAGAACCCGCAGCGGGAAGCAGTGCCGGCCTCGATGCGCTCCCCGCGAGGCGCGTGGATCCGCCTGGCGGACGATAATCCGCAGGAACGATCGAGCAAGCGCGGGCAGGTGGAGAAGATCTACCTGCGCAACATCCGGGTGGCAAGCGGCGCGCCCGCGGTATTCCAGTTCCTGGGATACGACGAAAACCATGAGGTGCGCGATGTCACCATCGAAGGACTCTGGATTGGCGACCGGCAGATCTTGAGCCCGGAGCAGGGCCGCTGCCTGCTGGAGTTCGCCAGGGACGTGCGCTTCCTGCCGGGGAAATAGCCGTTTCGGGTGACGGTTCAAGGCCCCGTTTCTGGATTGAGTGCGCGCAGTCCTTCGGCTTGGGCGGCCCGGAGCATTTGCCGGTCGGCGGCGACAAACAGCACCGGTTCCTTCAGGGTCTGCTGTAAACCTAATGCCCCCGCCAGGTAAAGCGAATCGAGAGTCTTGAGCGGATGCGCGTCCAGCAGACGCAGGGAGAGTGCGATGAGGTCGGCATTGATGGGTACGGCTCGGATCTTCCCCAGATCCTCCGCGATCTGCTTCTTGAGAGTACTGTAAGCCCCGCGAGGCAAGGCGCGCTCACGGCGTTTTCGATTCAAGGCGGAGGTGAGCTCGCAGTGAAGAATAGCGAGGGAAAAGAAGAATTCCGGACCGCTCCACAACCGGTTGACCTGATCTGACCCGGTTTCGTAAAAGTACCGCTTGGCCGCGGCGCTGGCATCAAAGAAAATCACCGCCGGTCCTCAATGATCACTCTGGAGACGGGCTTCCCTTTCACTCGCACCGGTTTGAACGGTTTGAAAGGCCCGGCCTTTTCCGCCCGCAACAACCTTCCCTCCGCCACCAAGGCGGCGATTCTTTCCTCCAGAGTCTGCGCAGAGCCGAGATCAGGCTTCTTTACCACCGCCACCGCCCGGTTCCGGTTCATCACCAGCACGGGGTGGCCCTGCTCGACAAGCCGCAGATAACGGGTTAGACCATTTTTGAGCTGACGCACCCCAACGGAAATCATGGCCTGACTCCTCATGTAGCTATTGTAGCTACATTGATGCGAACCTGTCAAATTTGCTTGCGCCTGCCCCTCACCCGGCGGCACATGGCCGGCAATTTCTCCCCACGGCAGAGGGTTGGAATCATGTGCGCGCACAGCAGACCTGCATAAAACCGAGTGGCGCCCACCAGGCGGAAGGCTGACTTCCCAGCCCGAATCCCTAGGAACGGGAGAAACTCATGACGGGATATTGATACCTAAGCCACGCACGATGCATCCATAGAGGTTATGAAACCGCCATGCGATGAAGGCGTGATCCGGTCGGTGCGCGCGGGTGCTCCTTGCAGGGCAGAAGTGGGGACTTGGATCCTCGCCGCGACAGTTCTTGGCTCCAGTATGGCTTTTCTGGATAGCACCGTCGTCAACGTGGCACTGCCTGCCCTTCAGACCAGCCTCGGCGCAACCATCGTGGGTGTGCAGTGGGTGGTCGAATCCTACGGACTGTTTCTGGGAGCTCTGATCCTGGTGGGTGGCGCCTTGGGCGACTTGTTTGGCCGGCGCGTGATGTTTCTAGCCGGGGTGTGCATTTTTGCGACCGCATCCGCCGGTTGTGGCTTCGCCTCAAATATTCAGCAGTTGCTGATCGCACGGAGTGTTCAAGGTATAGGAGCTGCATTTCTGGTTCCCGGTAGCCTCGCGATCATCAGCGCGTCCTTCGATGAAGAAACCCGTGGTCAAGCTATAGGCACTTGGTCGGGCTTCACGGCGATCACCACCGCGGTTGGACCGGTTCTTGGCGGCTGGCTAATCGAGCACGCCTCCTGGCGTTGGGCATTCTTCATCAATGTGCCAGTTGCGGCCGCCGTCGTCGCAATTTCGCTCTGGCATATCCCCGAGAGTCGCGGTGTCGGCGCCGGCCAGGTCGATTGGTGGGGAGCGATTTTGGCTGCCGTCGGTTTAGGCGGCGTAATAAATGGATTTATTGCCTCCGTGAGTCGAGGTTGGGCCCATCCTCTGGTTTTAGGTACCTTGCTGGCCGGTTTCGCCTGTCTCATCGCGTTCTTCTTCGTGGAGGCTCGAGTGACATCGCCCATGGTTCCGATGGCTCTCTTTCAGTCTCGCAGCTTCACTGGTGCGAACCTGCTCACCCTGCTCCTCTATGCCGCTCTTGGAATCTTCTTTTTCTTGTTCCCACTGAACCTCATCCAGGTGCAGGGATACTCCGCGACCGCCACCGGCGCTGCGGCGCTGCCGTCGATTCTGCTGCTGTTCTTTCTTTCCCGCTGGTCTGGCGGGCTCGTCGCTCGTTATGGCGCGAGGAGCCCACTGACGGTAGGTCCGTTGGTCGCAGCCGTAGGTTTTTTTCTCTTCGCCTTGCCCTCGGTGGGAGGCGGTTACTGGAGCACTTTCTTCCCCGCCTTCGTTGTTCTAGGGCTTGGAATGGCCGTTAGCGTTGCTCCCCTGACGACGGTCGTTATGGGTTCAGTAAACCAGGATCGCGCCGGCGCCGCTTCCGGCATCAATAACGCCGTGGCCCGGGTTGCGGGCGTACTGGCCATTGCGGTCTTTGGAATTGTGATGGTGAGCGCATTCCGTTCTCAGTTGAACGACGCCTTGGCGAACCTTACCATCCCACCCAGTATTCTCCATGCAATTCAGTCGAATGAGATTAAGCTCGCCGGCTTGTAGTTGCCTCCTGACGTCAATGCAGCGACGGGAGCCGTAATCAGAACGTCAGTATCGCAGGCGTTTGTTTTTGGCTTCCGGCTTGTAATGCTCATTTGCGCAGGACTCTCGGTGACCAGCGCCGCGATTGCGTGGCTGATGATTCCTGCCAAACAAGTGGGTGACGCGCGTTAGGGGACTTTAGGGGTACCCAATCACGGCTCAGCGGGCAACCACTTGCGTCCCCGTGCTCCGGTCTGCACAAGGGCGCGCGTCTATCTTGGGTACCGGTCATTCTCCGTGAAGCCGTCTCAGGCCGTATCTGCTCCCGGCGATATCGAACACCTGAAAACCTCTGGTGGGAAGGGGACATTTCACAAGGAATCAGCGACAGTGCCATCGGTAAACACTACGCCGTCAGAACGAAGCCGCTGGCGCGGCGGACGCTACGCGTGCACGATCTCCGTGCTTAGTCTTGCGATAACTTGGGGCACAGAGAAAGGAGGTCTCTGTGACCCATCTACGCAAAATCATGCTGGAGGAACTCCAGCGCCGAAACTATGCGGCAACGACGATCGAGAACTACATTCATGCGGTGGAAGAATTCGCCAAGTACTTCAGAAGACCACCCGACCGACTGAACCGGGAGCATCTGCGCGAATACCAGGCTTATCTGCTCCGCGAAAGGAAGCTCGAACCCCGCACGGTTAAATTGCACGTTTCCGCCTTGCGATTCTTTTTCGTTAAGACGCTCAAGCGTCGCTATCTGCTGGAGGACATCCCCTTTCCCAAAGTGCCGCGGCGGCTGCCCATCATTTTTAGTGTGGAAGAAGTGGGCCGGCTACTCGATTCGGCTCGCAACCTGATGGATCGCACCCTGCTAATGGTGCTCTACTCCACCGGCATGCGGAATCGCGAGCTGCGCAACCTGCAGGTCAAAGACATCGATAGTAAAGCCATGCTGATCCACATTCAGCACGGCAAAGGAGGGCGCGACCGCTACGTTCCGCTCAGCCCGAAGTTGCTGGAGACTTTGCGCGAGTACTGGCGCTGGATGAAGCCGAAGACCTGGCTGTTTCCCGGCACCGTCGACGGTTGGCGGGCGGATAAACCGATTACCCCGAAAGTCGTTTGGGACGCCTGCCAGTCCGCGGCGGAGCGGGCCGGCATCGAAAAGCGCGTTTCCGCACACCTTCTTCGACACAGCTATGCAACTCACCTATTAGAGGCAGGCGCCGACCTGCGCACGATTCAGTTGCTGCTCGGTCACGTCGACCTTCGGCACACGGCCCTTTACTTGCACCTCTCGCGGCGGCACCTGCAGGCCGTGGCCAATCCGCTGGACACCATGAACGTGTCCGGCCCCGAAACCGTCTATCATTCGCGGAAGAGACACAAAAAATGATGCGGCCCACCCTCGAGGTGGCCGATATCATTCGCGCGCAAGGCGAGTGCTTCATCGAACGCAGTCGGTCCTGGTTAACGTGGGCACAGCGGAAGGTGCTGTACGCCATCGCGCGTTGCCGCACCGCCGCTCTGGGCGGTCACCGGGACCGATGCGCGCGTTGTGGCCATCGCGCCATCTCCTATAACTCGTGTCGCAATCGCCACTGTCCCAAGTGTCAGACGGGCGCACGCAACCGTTGGCTGGCCGAGCGGAACAAGGAATTACTCCCCGTTCGCTACGTGCATGTGGTCTTCACGCTTCCGCACCAACTGGCACCCCTCGCCTATCAGAACAAGCGCCTCCTCTATCGCTTGCTCTTCCAAGCCAGCGCCGCAACACTCCTGGAGGTTGCGGCTATTCCCCAACACCTCGGCGCACACATTGGCTTTCTCAGCGTGCTCCACACCTGGGGACAGAACCTGCAGCATCACCCCCATGTCCACTGCGTGATCCCGGCGGGCGGACTGTCCGCCGATCACACGCGCTGGATTCAGCCCCGGTATCCTTTCTTTCTACCGGTGAAGGTTCTCAGCCGCGTATTTCGCGGCAAGTTTGTGGCGGGCCTGCAACGGGCCTACCGCCAGGGGAAACTCGGATTTTACGGAGATCAAAAGTCCCTTTGCGATCCGAAGCTTTTCCGGGCTCTGGTTCGTTCCCTCTTCCGTCAGGATTGGATCGTTTACGCTAAGCCGCCCTTCGGCGGTCCTCAATATGTCCTGCACTACTTGGCCCGTTACACCCATCGCGTCGCCATCTCCAACCATCGCTTGATCTCCTTCCAAGGCGGCCAAGTCGCTTTCCGCTGGAAGGACTACGCCCATGGCAGCAAGCAGCGCATCATGACCCTCAGCGCCGACGAATTTCTGCGGCGCTTCCTCTTACACGTGTTGCCCAAGGGCTTCGTTCGTATCCGTTTCTTCGGCTTCCTCGCCAACCGCCGACGCGCCCCCCTCCTGCCCATTTGCCGACAACTGCTCGCTGTCCAATCGACCGTGGGATCCCCCTGTCCGGCTTCACCACCGCCACTGCCCACGTGGTCTTGCCCCGTCTGTGGGGGGCCCATGATCATCATCGAGAGGCTCACCGCGGAGCAAGTGTTCCTTCAAGCCGTTGACCTGCGAGGTTTCCTTGACAGTTCCTGAGCACCATCCACTCTCGAATACCCTTCGTGCCCCGGCGCGCACCCTCGAAGTGTGCACGCCCACCCAAAGTCCCGCGGCCACCCACCGCCGGCCAGCGTCTGCGGTCGTTCTTGACCGCCCCAACGTCCGCCATCGGCTATTTTCAAAGCCAATGCCGACGATTCTCGTCGAGGACCTTGCTAACCGAACGCGCCCAGACCGTATTCAACTCACATAATCCCGGTTGCCCGCGTCCGCCGCAAACGCCAGCGCCTTCATTCAAACGGCTCTATCGAAAGTGACCCGGCGAATTCGGCATCTCCGCCCTCTCGCAACATCTTCGCGCCGGGTCACTCCCGATAGAGACCTAACGTTACACAGGATCTATCTCGGCCGGCGGACACTCTCCGTGATGGCGACTTTCGTCGTGTAAGCTTATCCTTGACTTCCCCAAGCTCCTCCTCAGTTTTCTTCGTTCCCTGGTCGTGGCTGGGTTCCCGCTTGGCCGGACTAGCACCCTGATGGGGCGTCTTGGGATGACGACCTCTCGGGCGAAAAGGAGGATGCCGCGCTAACGGCGTGCCCTTACGGATGAGTGCCAATGTGGTGCCATTACCTAGTGCGGCACCCTGTTGCATAGGTCAGAAAGCGAGCCTCAAGTGAAATTGCACTGACCTCCCCCCGGTTGCCTCACGGTATGTACCAAACCCTGCAGGATTGGTTACCGAGGTGTTCAAACCGTAAAACGAATGGCGATTGAATAGGTTAAAGAACTCCCCCGCGAAGTTGACACGGAAGTTTTCGCGGACCGGGAAGTCCTTGTTAACGGAAAAGTTTTCACCCGCAAACCCACAGGTTCGCACATTGGGCAACTGCGTCACTGTCCCAAGCTGGTAAGCACTGGCGGCTGTTAAGGCGTTATCGTTGAGATAGAACTCCTTCGCAGGATTACCGGGTTCGAGGCTGCCACAGCCAACGCCGGTTTTCATGGGTTGGCCTGTATAGTACGAAGCAGGTACCGTGACGGCATACCCTTTTGGGTAATAGGTTTGCCAGCCAGCAACCGACCAATTGCCTACAGCCTGCTTAGCGATAGGATTCGTCACATTGAGGAAGCGCTTGCTGGGTCCAAAAGGCAGTTGATAAGTGTAGGTCAGCGAATAGATCTGGGGCTCGTCTAAAGGGGGAAAATGGGGTGACAGTGGAAACTGAGCATGGTTAAGTTGTTCTTGGTTCCAGAGGCTCTTCGAGATGGTATAGTTGAACATAAAGTTCAATCCCTGTCCTACGCGTTTATGCACCTCCGTCACGAGTGCATTGTAGCTTGATCTCGAGTCCGTCCGGGCGCCGTAAATTACCCCGCCAGGATATTGGGGGAACGGCAATAGGGCCGTCTCGACGCTTCCGGTAAATCCAGGGTACGGAACCGGAATCCCGTTAGGGAACAGAGCATCTGGAGCTTGGGCCGCGGCAGAAGTGATGCTATCACTAAGGAGGCCGCCGAGAGCGAGATACTGGGGGGGGAGGCTGTTGAGGTTATATTGATAAACGCGCCCAGGGATCCCGAACAAACCAATATATTCGAGGCGAAACGACATACTCCCTGGTAACGCTCGTTCCCCACCAAAGCCAAGATTCAGGTCCCTGCCCGGTTTTCGGTCCAAATAGGGGTTAAACACGTATGTGCCCCCCCCATTATCCAACGCGGGATTGAGGTCGGGGAGCGTGGGCAATGGCCCGGGAAAGCCATTCTGCCAGTTAAATGCCGGACTGACACCAGCGTCTGGACTCAGCTTGTTAATGGTCGCGGTCCAGCCGTCCTCAGGCATCTGGAACCCATTGATCAGATCAGCGCTCTGGGGAGTGTAATCGATCCCGGCATGGGTCCGGATCACCGTCTTTGGGTTTAAGGCGTAGGCAATCCCCAGGCGCGGCCCCCAGCTTCCTAAGTCCCAGTCCCAAAGGTACTTCCTTCCGTTACGTCCAGGCCCGTAGCCCCAAAACGTCAGGGCTCCCGGAATCCCTCCTGCCCCAGGGTTGGGAAGCGTTGGGTCTATGCCGGACATGCGGTTTTGGGTTTCAAAAATGGGATCAAATAAGTCCCACCGCAGCCCACCGTTGATCGTCAACTTTTTCGTGACCCGCCAGCTATCCTGAGCGTAAAAACCCCAGCTTATGGCCGTATGCTGGTTCGAGAGGGGAGATGACAGCGTTGCGTTGTCCACCAGACCCAGCAGAAAACTCGTGTATCCCTCCCCGGTGGTGGAAAAGCCCGGTAGCCCGCTCTCCGATCTGGCGAAGGTCATGCTGCCTCCCCCACTCGGCATAACCCAGTACCTCGCTTGCGTGTCGGTAAATTGCCCGCCGAATTTGGCATTGTGGTGCCCCTTCACCCAACTCAAGTCTGCATCTATCGGAACGCTCCCGGCGACATCCGATGAGGAGCCGCCCCCGCCGCCAAAGCTCAGAGAAGCACCGTAGCCGGGCGTGTTGAACCCCTGAGAGACGGTATCTACGATTGAAACACCTGGAGTCCCACATCCATATGTCCCCGTCAGTCCTATTGTGCAGCCGTAAGCCGCGCTCGCAAGACCGACTGCTCCAATCGTATGATAGGGTACCGTCCATCCGGCTCGGATGTTGAAAACCAGGTTTGGCCGTAAAATGCGAGTATAGTTAATCTCGATATGCGGTTGCCAAGCGAGGACCCGGGACGTCTGGGAAATCGTCGTCGGGAAAACAGATCCACTAACTGAGTTGTTCCGCGGAGTATGTTGCACACCAACACTGAACCTGTTCTGGCCAAAGTCGCCGTCGACCTTTATTGTGAACTTATCGATGGTGACGGGCGAAGGACTGTTCTGACCTGACCAGTTATTTACCAGCCCCGCCATATTGGGCAGCGGAAGCTGACTCTGGAGAGCCAGCGAAATGCTGCTCAACGGGCTAGTGCTAGGTATGATGTTGCCGGGGAAGGGGTCGCGAACGAGTACGCCATTGACCGTCCGGGTCGTGCTCGGGTCGTAAATCGCACCCCCGTACACGTTCCGCCCCAAGGCGTCGGTCCCAACCGATGTTGTAGTTAGAAACTCGCTGAAGTTACCCTCGCGCATCAACGCGTCTGGAACAGTTTCTATTACGCCTGTTGTTGCCGTTTCCAACCTATAGCCATCGTAAGAGGCGAAAAAGAAGACCCTATTCTTGACAATGGGCCCCCCCAGAACACCCCCGAACTCGTTTTGGTGGTAAGGGCTTACCGTCGTAGCAAAAAAGTTCCGGGCATCAAATACGTCGTTGCGGAAATATTCGAACCCGCTCCCATGGAACCTATTGGTGCCCGACTTGGTGACAAAGTCCATCGCCGAGCCCTGATTCTGGCCATACTCGGGCATTAGATTGGTAGCGATGCGAATTTCCTGTATGGTGTCGGGAATTGGTGCCGAGTCGTCCCTCGTCGTCTCTGCGTAATTGCCAACGGCACTGACCCCATCGATGTTGTAACTCCCATAGTTTCGCACACCATACATGTATGCGCCCTGCGTCTGCCCCTGGTCACTGGCGCCCGCTCCCCCGTACTGCGCCGTGAAATCCAAATTTATACCGGCAAACGTCCGCATCCAATCCATCATGTTACGAGCTCCTCCATTGACCTCGAGCGGCAATAAATTGACCTCTTCGTTGACTCGAGTGGCGCCCGCCATGCTCGATACGGTGTCAATCAGCAGAGCTGTAGCGGAAACGGTCACGGTCTGAGCGACCATCCCGACAGTAAGGTTAAAATCCAGGCTCTGCGTCGTGCCCTCGATCACTCGTACTCCTGCCAACACGGTCGTCTTGAAGCCTTGCGCTGTGGCCCTCACATTGTACGTGCCTGTAGGCATTCTTTCAAAAACGTAAGCGCCATCTCCATTGGAAACCGTCTCGGTCTCGACGTTCGTAGCTACTTCGTGTGCCACCATTACGGCTCCGGCGATCACCGCTCCGGAGGAGTCCCGCACGGTGCCCGTGATGATTCCCACATCCTGTTGCGCGTAAACCGAAGAGCTCAACATTAACCACGAGATCAACAATGCAGCCCATTTCCTCTTCATTGGCACCTCTCGCACAGTGAAGTTTATTTTTGAATGGACATTGCCCCCCGACGCTTGGCAAATCAATGGCGACCACAATCTATCCTCAACGCTCTTGCTCGGCTGCCGGGGTGGGGCACGCAATCCCATCGGCTCTCCGCATGCTGGAGGAGATCGCAGCGCGAACTGCGAGCGCTACACCGGCTACAACAAGCACAACAATCACGAGGCCGATGACGATTCTCAGCCACGCAGCCAATCCTGGAAAGACAAATGCCCCAAAGTGTGCCGACATGAGTTAATTGTCGCATTTCCTGTGATTCCTTTCACGGCGTGTTTTTGGCAGTCTACTGTCATGGGAATCGCGTACGGCACGAGCCTCGTGGTCAGCATCGTTAGTTGGATGCGCAAACCGGAAAAGTGGAACCGAATGACCCTTTTACTGGCGCAAATCTGGGATAACTCCTGACTAACGGACTCCGCTTCCTTCTGGCACCATTCGAATCAGGGCGCTGCCCATTCCGCGGTTTGCCGACTTGTACGTCCAAGACCATCAGAGCAAGATAGAGGAGCTGCACCGCACTGGGATTGTTTCCGAGTGCCCGACCATCCTGGACCTGAGGTGTGATGGTCTACACTACGCCGTTTGTCAGGTTCAATCGAGCCACAAAGTCGAGGGTCCAGACTTCAACGCCGACGTGAATCGGTGTCGGGGCATCCATTTGTCCGCTTCCGCAGCGACGGTTTGATGTATACTACCCCAGTCGGGCACACCCAAAATCAAAATCCATGATAACCAGTTTTGAGAGGAGAGAATGCCATGAATGCATCATCCATCAAGGTGGGAGTCATCGCGGAACAGACGGGTGCACTCTCGTTTGCGGGTATCGCGGATGCAAACGTAGCCAGAATGGTGATTGATGACATCAATGCAAAGGGTGGTTTGTTGGGGCGGCAGATAGAATTGTACCTCGAAGATGGTGCAACGACCGACAGCGTGGCAGAGGCCAAAGCTGCCAAGCTCGTCCAGCAAGACCAAGTGGATGTGATATTCGGTGGCATTTACAGCTCCACGCGGCAGGCGATCAAGGGGCCTGCTGTCCTAAGGGGCGGGAAGCTTTACATTTACCCGGAGCAATACGAGGGGCAGGAATGTGACCCGCTCATTTTCTGTACCGGCCCCGTGCCGGCGCAGCAGATTGAACCTCTCATTCCCTGGCTGATGCAGCAAACGGACGCGAAGAAATTCTACTTGCCGTCGGCGGACTATGTTTGGCCCCACGTCATGAACAAGAAGGTTCGTCAGATGGTCACGGCGAATGGTGGTGCGATTGTGGGAGAGGAGTACTTTCCCCTCGACCACGCCGACTATGGCAAGACAGTTGACAAAATCACGTCCAGCGGTGCAGAGGTGGTCTTCAATACGATCGTACCTCCCGGGGTCACACCCTTCCTCGAGCAGCTTTACAAGTCTGGCTTCACGAAGCGCGGCGGACACCTGGTCTGCACGTACTTCGACGAGAACTTCCTGAACATGGTGCCGGCGGAGCACGTCGAGGGTCTGTACAGTTGCCTCGACTACTACCGGAACGTCAGCGATCCCTTCAGCAAGGAACTGCTCAATCAGTATGACAGACTCTTTCCCGGCAAAGCCAAGTTCACCGCGGGCAGTGCGTGTACAGGCCTGTACCGCGGTCTGCGGCTCTGGGAGGCGGCAGTGAACGAGGCAGGCTCGCTCCAGCAAGAAGATGTCATCTACGCACTAGACCACGCCAAGATCGCTGCGGGGCCGGGTGGTCCAGCGGAAATGGTGCCCCGTCAGCATCACGTTCGGATGAACATGTACATTGCCCAGGCGAACAACGGTAATTTCACGATTGTCAAAAGCCTGGGGGTCATTGATCCCAAGGAGTGCATGCAAGGTATAAAGTAAGCACACAAGATTCCTGCAGCGGCCCGCGTATCCCGGAACAGCCAGGCGCCGCTACGTTTGCCGGGGATGCTCTCCACGGCGGGGCATCGGGACCAATGGAACGCTGCCATACTCTTACCCCGGTCGTTTTATGCCACAGTTGGGAGGCGGCGTCACGCGGGGGCAGGAGCGGGCGCTAATTATAGGGGTCTATCGCCATGCCACCGCTGAGGCAAGTGGGCCCGTCGACATATCCGCCGGCAGCGCGGCAAGCCTTCGCATACCGGGCCGCTTGCGCGTCCGCTTCGCCTTGCATCCTCATCCCCTTGGCCTCCATCTGTGCGTAACGGTTGCCCAGCGCCCCTGCCTGGTCGAACAGTCCAAGTGCCTTATTAAGGTCCTGGTTCACGCCGCAGCCGTACTCGTAGATGAGGCCGAGGATAAACATCCCGTCAGCGTTATTTTGGGCGGCCGCTTGATTGGCCCAATGCAAGGCGGCGGAGCAATTCCGAGGTTCACCCACGCCTTCATAGTAAGCGCGTGCGAGAAGCGCCTCGGCGCTGGCGTCGCCTTGGGCAGCCTGTTCCTGGGCGGTATTGATGGCGTCAGCATAGTGCCCGGCTCGCCAAGCCATGGTCATGGCTTGATAGGTGTGATTGTCCAGCGCGCGTTTCTTGTAATTGGGATCGACGACTTTGGCGGCTTGGGCGCGAAGCTGAGCGGCGTAGGCAGGATCGCGCGGCCCGCCAACTCCCGAGTCGACCATAATGGCAAGGTTGGCCATGGCCTGGCCGTCGCCCTTGTCCGCCGCGCGCTGAAATCACTTGCGGGAGAGGGCAAACTTCTGCTCGGCCTCCGCCCGCTGCGCAGGTGCGACATAATTATTGACGCCCGCGTTGATTCCCGCAGAAAGGGACTTTCCGACCTCGTTGTAATACATCGCAAGGAAAAACATACCGTGAACATTGTCCTGATTGGCGGAGGCGACCAGCCATTCTTCACATTGCGCGTAGTACCCCGTTCCGGGGGGATTCAGATGGTTAAACAGCATCATCCCCACTCCGGCTTCGGCGTTCGCATCTCCCTTTTGCGCCTCCGTCATTAAACCGCGCCAGGCAGTGTTATAGTCCTTTTCAGTTAATGCCTTAAAAGCCGCATTGACTTGGGGAGAAGCTGAGGGATCCGGGATAAACTCCGCCTTGCGCCCATGCGGTGGAGGTGGATTGGACTGCGGCGCGGGGGGCGCATTCGGCCCGGGTGAAGGTGTTGGCGTGGGCTGAGCCGATTGATCGCGCCTCCAGGTGACCACCTGCCCTGCTGCGTTGGTGCAGACAACCGCGTTGTTGTTCAGGAAGTGGTAGACGCCGATGTTATTGGGCGCCGCCGCGGAAGAGCTCCATTTACCGTTGGCGGCGGAAAAGGTTCCGTCGCCGGCGGGCTGGTTGCCCATGGGAGTAACCACGTAATTTTTGTATCCGCTGGCATCGTGTACGGACACCAGAGTGACCGTCTGCTTGTTATAGACAAAGCTGGTTTTCCATGGCCCATAGAAGCGCGCCGTATCGTCGGCGGCCTGGGCGATCGTAGCCAGCCCGATTAAGCTCGCTGCCAGTGCCATGTAGATTTGGATTCTTGTGCGTCGCATTGGCATCATCATGATCCACGTCGCTCCATGCCTCTCGTCCCGTTCGACGGGTCGCACCGGGATGGGAAGGAGGCCAGCATTTTCGCCAGAGAGAAAGTCACACAGACGCGCAGGAAAGCCCTTCGCATCACAGGGCTCCAGCGCGAAATCTCAGAAAATCAGACTCAGCGGAATCTTGTTTTTCGGTTTTGACCCTAAGAGAAATGTACACCCCAGCGCCTCTGAATTCAAGCGCCAGTTGAGTAACGGGTGCGCGACATAGAAGTTGGAGTTAGGCGGCGATAGCCGGGCGGCGGTCCTCCCAGTAATCCTCAAAGCGGCCATTGAGACAAGCGCAGCGGAGGGCGAGGATGGCGTTGGCTCCGCGTACGGTCCAGAACATTCCGGAGCGTTTGAGGCGCGAAGCGACCACCGATTTGCATCCGGCTTCGATGACGCCCGAGCCTACAAAAAGGTGTTGGCGGCGGAACTGGGGATATCGCATGCGCTCCGCATTCCTTTCAAAGTAGTCCGCCTCGGTGCGGAGTTTCTCCGCCACCTCGGGGTTACGGGAGGCGAGGGAACGTAACGCCACCACGAGTTTTTCGATTTTCCCCTGATCCAGCAGGCGCTTCTGATGGACCTGCATCCAGGCCTTCCACTTCCCTTGGTCATGGGGGTACAGGCTGCGCACCAACTCCCACAGATGCTGGCGCGCGTGATAGAGGTCGACAATCAGCGTCGCCCCCGGAAAGTGCAGGGCGGCCAGATTCCAGATCCACTCGGCCCCGTCGCCCATCACCACCCGGAGGAGGGCACGGCTCCAACCCCGCTTCCCGGCTTCCCGATAAAGGCGTCGGCCGAACTCCTCGGCGGTTTCCACCGCTCCGGTATAGGTAGTGGAATCGGGAGCGCGGATGGGGTAGCCCTCCTCATCCCAGGTCGTTTGGGTGAAGACGCACCCGAGCTTGACTTCCCGCGTATGCGCCGGTTGGCCCTCGACCTTGCCGTGCCGACCCAGTGTCTCTTTCTTCACCACCGGAACTCCCGTCCCATCCATTTGCACATACAGGATGGGAAGGGGCTCCCCCCGGCTACGGGCAGGTCCAACTGCAGGGCTTTCTGCCTCTCCTTTTGTTCGCGCTGGGCGACCTCGGCTCCGATCCCCTCGGCCGTGCGCTCCACCGATTTGGCGGTCACCTGTAAGCCCGCCAGGACTTTCATCTGCTCCCGGCCGTGATCGAAGGGGGCCTCCTGGCCCACCAGCGCCTGCATGCGGCGCACTCCCGGAGAGAATTCCGTGTTCTGGATGTCCAGTTCGCCATCGGCGGGAAATTGTCCGGCGTGACAGTCCGGGCATAAATAGTAGGGCCGCGACCCCTCCACCCGGCCCACCACGGTGAGCACGGGCTTGGAGCGTAATCCCCCGTAGTGGGCCGCCTGACCACAGGAACAGGGCAGCGTCCGGGTGTCGGCCGCGGGAGCCGGAAATTGCAGCAACGCGGTCAAGGCCGCGGCGCCCGCCTGATGCACGGTCGAGCGCACGGCGGTCTCGATCGCCTCCAGATCCGTGCGACCGTCTTTATGGCGCTGAGCAAAGATCCGGCCCAGGAGTTGGTTTATTTCCCGCCCCACTTCCTGATGGATAGCAGCAGCCGTTTTTTTTCCGCCTCGGTCCAGCCGCCGCGTGCTGGCTCCACCGGGCGACGCGCACAGATGCTTTCATTGAGGGTCACGAGTTCCGCACTGAGCTTCTGGAAACGACGGAACTCGGCGACCTCCTTTTGCGCTTTGCGTAAGGCGGCAGGGTTGGGGAAACTTTCCGTGACGGTTTTGCCCGCGACCCGGCGGGTCAGGCGGAATTGAGGATCGTGGCCGGGGTCGTTAGGCTTCGCGCAATGGCAGGTGGGCTTACCACAGCGGCGTACCACGGCGGTAATCGAGCCCGGGCGAAGATCGCCCAGCCCCAGAAACTCCTCGAGGAGCAGGGATCGGTCCGCCTCTAAAGCAGCAAGAGAGTCAGGCATGGAAGCCTCCTATCTGAGCATCTATATACGCTCAGAATTATAGCACAAAAAAAGAAAATCCACCGCTCCTAACTTCCATGTCGCACACCCTTGAGTAACCGGCCACCCGTCTTCACCAACCCCGGCTGCAAGTTGGTCAACGACCAACCTTCGATCCTCTGGGGCAGCACCGACCGCCGCCACCGCGGCGTTATCCAGGAAGGCGACTGGACAGCGGAGGCAATACTGTTTAGTCTAGAATAGCTACCCTTATGGATTATTTGCTTATTGTGATCGCGCAGCACGGATACCTGGTGATTTTTGTGTTCGCCCTTGCCGAGGCCGTTGCTCTTCCAGTGCCTGCGTCGCTGGCTTTGATGGCCGGGGGCGCAGCGGCGGCCGCAGGCGTTCTACGCGCTCCCGTTGTTTTTCTTCTCGCCCTCACAGCGTTGTCACTAGGCGACTCGATTCTCTATTTTCTTGGCCGCTACACGGGCTGGGCCTTGCTAGGCTTTCTTTGCAGGGTGTCGGCCAATCCGGAGACCTGCGTCCTGCGATCTGCGGAAATGTTTTACAAGCGAGGCAAGGCTACTCTTCTCATCGCGAAGTTTATTCCCGGCATCAATGCCATGGCCCCACCACTGGCGGGCAGCATGAGAATGCGTTTCGAACAGTTTCTGTGGTTAGACCTTACGGGAGCGTCGATTTACACCTTAGCATTTGGAGGCTTGGGGTACGTGTTCCACGGCTTTCTTGTGAAGGTGGCGCGTGGCCTGGCCACCGCCGGGCACGTGGCGGAGGTTGGTGTTTTACTTCTTTTGGCCGCCTATGTCGGCTATCGCCTCTGGCTCTATCGCAAAGGCCGCATCTACCGCGTGGTTCCGCGCGTGCAAGTCGAAGAACTGGCCCGGAAGTTAAAGTCAGAGGAGGGGGACAAGATTTTGCTGGTGGATGTCCGCAGCCACGGCTACTACGACCGGGGCGCAGCCCGCATCCAGGGTTCCATCCGCATTGAGCCTAATAATCTCACCGAAGAGATCAAGACGCTTCCCAGGGATAAGGATATCTACCTGTATTGTACTTGACTGCGCGAAGCCACCAGCGCCCGTGTGGCGTACATCCTGCGGGAAAGAGGTTTTAACGCTTTCGTGATCGTTGGGGGTTTAGCGGCCTGGCGCAGAGCCGGCCAATCCGTAGAAACAGTTCCAGCCGACGACTTAGTACACCTTCCCCATTTTCGGTAGAACCATCTCCACTGCCAAGCCACTGAGATCTTGGACCTTGCGACGGATGAATACCAAGCTACAAAAGGCAGCTCGCGATACAATGGAAGCGAGTTCCGAATGAGGACGAAGTTCTGGAGTCCTCCCAATTTAATCCAGGAGAACATCGAGCAACTTGGCCCCCATCATTAATGCCCAGGGACTATCGAAGCAGTACGGAATCACCCCGCTATTCCAAAATGTCTCCTTTACCGTGTCGGAAGGCGACCGGATCGGCCTGATTGGGCCGAACGGCTCTGGCAAGTCTACGCTCCTGGAAATTCTTTACGGTCGCGTAAAGCCGGACAGCGGCGAGGTTGCGACGCGCAAGCGCTGCAGGCTCAGCTATGCCGCACAGGTGTCCGAATTTGCACCTGGGGACACTGCCAGATCCGTAGTCGAGAAGGCACTCGATCGGGCAGAAGTACCCCAGGCGGAGCGGGTGTCCCGGACGGCTGAGGCGCTTGGCCGCGCCGGTTTTATCGATTTTGAAACGCCCATCACAGCCTTGTCGGGTGGTTGGCGCAAGCGCCTCATCATTACCGAGGCGCTGGTACAGCGGGCAGACATTCTGCTTCTCGACGAGCCGACGAACCATTTGGACTTTGCCGGAATTCAGTGGCTCGAATCCCTGCTCCAGAACGCGGCATTTGCGTGCGTGGTGGTCAGCCACGATCGTTACTTCCTCGAAACCATTGCGAGCGAGGTGGTGGAGCTTAATCGGATTTATGCGGATGGCGTGTTTCGCGTCAAAGGAAACTACAGCAGGTTTCTCGAAAAGAAAGAAGATTACCTCGAGGCGCAGGGAAAGCGGCAGGATGCCCTCACCAATCGAGTGCACACGGAACTGGAATGGCTGCGCCGGGGTCCCCGGGCCCGTCGGACCAAGGCCAAGGCGCGTATCGATAAGGCTCACGAAATGATCGGCGAACTGGCGGACCTGAACGCCCGGAGCCGCACCGCCACCGCCAAGATTGACTTTTTCGCGACCGGCCGGCAAACCAAACAGCTTATTGTGCTTGATGGCGTCACCTACGCCATTGGTAATCGCATTCTGTTCGAGCGCCTGAATTTCATCGTGAGGCCGGGAATGCGAGTGGGGCTGGTTGGACAAAATGGGAGTGGCAAAACCACATTACTCCGTCTGCTGCGAGGCGAAATCCAAGCCACGGGCGGGGAGATTCACCGGGCCGACGCGTTGCGGATTGTATACTTCGACCAAAATCGGGAGCTTGACCCTGACCTCATTTTACGCCGCGCCCTGGCGCCGGATAGCGATTCAGTGGTTTATCAAGAGCGAGTAATTCACGTCGCCTCCTGGGCGGCGAGATTCCTCTTTGCCCCGGACGACCTGAATCAGCCCGTCAGCCGGCTCTCCGGAGGCGAACGGGCCCGGGTGTTAATCGCGCAGCTCATGCTCCAACCGGCGGACGTCTTGTTGCTGGATGAACCCACCAACGATTTGGATATCCCGACTCTGGAAATCCTGGAAGAGAGCCTGCTGGAATATCGTGGAGCTTTGGTGCTGGTCACCCACGATCGCTTCATGCTGGACCGGGTCTCGACCGTCGTTCTCGGCCTGGATGGTCTTGGCGGAGCGGGACGGTTTGGTGATTACTTGCAATGGGACGTTTGGCAGCGCAGGCAGCAGGCCAAAGCTGCGCGAAGCCTCCCGGCTGAAGCCCCACGATCACCTACCTCACCAGACGTCTCCCCGCCAACAGCGGTAAAAAAGAAGCTTTCCTACCTGGAGGCTCGCGAGTTTGCCGCCATGGAAACGAGAATTGTCGAGGCCGAACAGGAGCTTAGGCTCTTACGTGCGACGCTCGAAGACCCGGCGATCGTGAGCGACGCCCCGCGGCTTCAGGTCACTTGTGCGCAGGTGGATGAGACCCAGAAGAAAGTGGACAAGCTGTATGCTCGATGGGCCGAACTCGAACAAAAGCAGGGCTGAGCAACATCCGTCCCAGAGGGAGCGCGACCGGCGAGGTCACCATTGAGTCGAGCGATAATTGCACTTCATGAGGTCAGCTCCAATTTGGGTCACGCCTTCAGTCCGGTTAAATCTACTTCCAGACGTTTGTTTTCCTTAATCAAGTCGTCCATGGTCAGACGGATCCGGCGGCTGGCGCATTCGCGGCCCAGGATGCATGTGAGAGCGCTATCCACCGCCCGCCTGACGGTTGGGTTCTCAAAACGTCCATTGGTCACGTTCTCGTAGAATGTCGCGATGTTGCGAACGATGCCATCGTGGTAAAGGTTCTCTACTTGGCCACTGAATTCCCGCAGGCCACCGAGTAGGAACGCCTTGCCCCAATAGCTGATCACGGCGTTCGCGGTTGTGCCATACACGTGACAGTCGAGCGTGGCGCCCTTTATGTCGGGCAACCCCAGACCGAAATGATTATGAACAGTGCCGTCGGCGTAGTCGTAGATGACCGAGCAGACGCCGTGCCCGTCCCCATGTGCGTTGGAGCGAGCAACTTGCGATGAGCCGGCAGCGGCAACCGGCCGCTGCCCCATCACCCACAGCGCCGCATCGATTGCGTGGATATCGAAGTTGCCGATGTAATCGCACCCCAAGGCAATATCATTGACCCATATCAGCTTTTGTAGGCGGCTCTCCAGGTTGGCCGTCTTAGGTGGATCGTTAAAGCCGCTACACAATCCCGTCGTGGCCAACTGCGCGATCGGCCCCACGCCGCCGTCCTGGACGCGCTTGACGACCTCGATGTTGACGGGGTCCGTGGGAATCTGGTAGTCAACGAAAAAGCACTGCTTTTTCTGGCAAGCGAGTTTCGCCGCTGCTTCAATTTGCAGGCAGCCGGGCACATCCGCCGCCACAGGCTTGGCCATGTAGACGTGGCAACCGGCATCGACCGCCGCTTTAGCCTGATCAGGCATAAAGGCAGGGATGTTCTCGAGGGCAACGGCCTCGACGCCGGCGTCTATCACTTTCTGATAGCCCGAGAGGCCCGAGAAGCGTCGCGTCTTATCAACGCCCAGCGCATCGCCGACGACATCCGCCACCGTCTGGAAGTAGTCTGCCACGGCGAAGAGTTCAAAGCCGCCGTGTTCCTTGAAGAGCCGGCCAACCAGGCTGCCGCGCCCCCCACAGCCAACCAAGCCGAGTCTGATCGCACCTTGCCGGTTTGTGGATGCAGTGCTCGACCCTGGTGCGGAATGCGCCAACGCCAAAGTTCCAGCCGCAGCCATGCTTCCCGTTACAAAGCGGCGTCGGGAAACGGCGCCGGACAAGCGACTTGGCAGGAAGGAGAACTGGGTATTCATGAACAACTCCATTCGTGCCCGATGCCCCTGATGTGCTCAGAAGTTTCGGGCTAGGACATAGCCTGACTGGCGCGCATTATACTCCGGATCGAGTGCAGGATTTTGTAGGGAGTTGAGATAGTCAATATTCGTGCGCTGGAGGTTTCTTTTGTGGTCTTCAACTCCAATGCTCCTTCTTCGGATTCGTGCCTTTGACTTCCGGGGAGAACGGCGGGTTTAGTAAGTTCCATTCTGCGTATGATATGCGAGTTTATATTTATGGTCTTGGGCGATATAATTTTATCTATGGACTTGAACGAAAAGGTGCCTGGCGCCTTTCCTTAGCGCCCAATGCCGGCGAAAATGTACTTTACAACGCACAGTATGTAATGTATAGTTTACCTAACGTTATGTTTACATAACAACAAGGAGACTTACATGTCAAACTCAGAGAAGTGGGCGTGGTGGACGCTTGGAGTGGTGGTGGTGACCATCGCCGCGTATACCGCCTTTCTCGCATTCCGCGGACACGGCCCTGCCATCATTTCGGTTTTCGCACTGTTAGCGCTGACCGCACTCCCGGCGTCCAGCCGGCGCCATCTTCAAGGCTGCACCTTCGATGAACGGGAACGCGCGATTGCCAACAAGGCGCTCCGGGCGGGTTTCAGCGCGTTCTGGCTGGCGTTCGTTGGTCTCATTCCAGCGATCGGGTTTACCAAGGGATGGGACAGTACCCTAACCTTGCCGGTCTGGACGCTCGGGGAAATCGTCTGGTGGGCGGCGATTCTCGTCCTGGGAGTGCAAGCCCTGACGACCATCGTGCTCTACCGGGGTGGATCTCATGCCTAGCCAGGAACCGGAGATCAAAAACCACATTCGCCAGCTCCGTTTCGAGCACGGAGAAATGACCCAGGATCAGTTGGCGAAACAGGCGGGCGTGACGCGCCACACCATCATGGCGTTGGAAGCGGGCAAGTACTTTCCCTCGCTGCTTCTGGCCTTCCGCATCGCCCGGGTCTTCCGAGCGCCGGTCGATCAGGTCTTCGAGTACCACGGGTAGACGAGGCGGCGATGGCGCGCGCGGTGGGCGAGTAGCGCGGTTGGGCGTCTCCCAAACTTGCCTGGCCACGCGACAGATGAAGATGGGTTATGTGATCTGCCGGGCATTTCGCCATGACCCTTCGGCGGCGCACGGCCGGTCCCGATTCACCGCATCACCGAGCCGAAGTGCGCGCCGAGAAAGTACGGCCACAATAGCACGGCCAGAACGCCCCGCCAAAAGGTGAGGTGCAGGAATCCAATCGTGAAGAACCAGGCTGCGACCCAAACCATGCCGATGAAACTGTGTTGCACAATTTTTACGTTTTCCATGCGCGACAGTATACACCTCGCGCCGGCGCACGGCCGGTGTCCTCCGGGGCGCGATTCGCGCCCCCGGCACTACACCGCCGATCGTTCGGACACGATTAGACCAGGACCAGATGCGGATGGTAAACGGCGCCGGAGACGTGTCGCGCCACGGCAATCAAGCGGCGTTCCGCGCCGAGGATTTTAAGGAGGTTGGCGATGGGCGCGGGAGCGGCCGCCCCGCGGCCGGGCCGCAATGCCTGGGCGAGTTCAAAGGCGTGGCCGTGCCGGACGGAAACTTCCTCGCGGCCGCGCACCAGCAACTCCGGGCAATCGGGTAGCAGCGCTTCCAACCGCACCAGGCACGCGTCCAGGCCATCCTGGTGGGCCAGTTCCTCCAGGCGTTCCAGGGTGACGGCGTGATTCAGGGTGAATTCCGCCACCGCGGTGCGCCGCAAGCCCGCCAGGTGGGCGCCGCAGCCGAGCTTCTGCCCCAGGTCGTGGGCCAGGGAGCGAACGTACGTTCCCCCTGAGCATTCCACCGCAAACTGCACCCGGTTGGGTTCGCAAGACAGCAATTCCAGCGCATAAATCTCAACTTCCACGGGCGCCAACTCCACCGGTTTGTGCTGCCGCGCCAGTTGGTACGCCCGAACGCCGCCCACCCGTTTGGCGGAGTAAGGCGGAGGTGTTTGCAACAAGCGCCCCGTGAAGCCGTGAAAGTGCCGCTCCAACTCGGACTGCTCCAGAATCACGGGAAGCGCGTCCGATGCGGGTTGGCCGGTGGCGTCGTAGGTGTCCGTCGAGAAACCAAAGCGGATGGTGCCCTCGTAAGCCTTGCGCGACTTCAAATAGAATTGCGCAAATCGTGTAGCCTTGCCCACCGAAACCGGCAGCACCCCCGTGGCGAACGGATCGAGCGTTCCAAAGTGGCCCACCTGGCGCTGGTGGAGAATCCTGCGCACGCGGGCCACCACGTCATGTGAAGTGATACCGGCGGGCTTGTCAATCACCAGGACGCCGCTAATCTCAGGTTTGGGAACGTTGGTTTCTGTCATCTTAAAAAGGCGGAATATAAAGTTTAAAGGGTAAAGGCTGAAGGGTGAAAAACCCTACTGACGCGCCTCGAGGTTTTATCCTTAGACCTTCAACCTTTACCTTTTACCTTTCCGTTTTCTCGTGCAACTTTTCCAGGATGGCTTCGATCTTTTCGCCCGCCTCGGCGCCGTGGTCCAGGATAAAGTCCAGTTCCGGAACGCGACGCAATGCCAGCCGGCGGCCGATTTCGTGGCGAAGAAATCCCGTGGCTGACGATAGCCCTTCGATGCTGCTCTGCTGATCCTCCGGGCTTCCCAAGATCGAGATGAAAACGCGGGCGTAATGGAGGTCAGCGCTCAGCTCCACGCGCGTGACAGTGGCAAATCCGATGCGCGGGTCCTTTACCGCGCGCGCAATCAATTCCGCCAGCTCCACTCGGATCTGGTGTCCCAAACGTTCTGTCCGGCGACCGGCTACGCTCATTGGGGATAAAAGACGAAACTCGAAAATCGAAGATCGAAACTCGAAAAACCGAAACTCGAAAATCGAAGGTCGAAAATCGAAAGTCGAAAATCGCAACTCGTCAGCTTAGTAAAGCTTAACGCGGGATCCACTACCGGCTCGTGACGGCTCACCGTTGATGATCGTGCAAGGACCGAGCTTCGATTTTCGACTTTCGAGTTTCGTGTTTGCCGTTTCGATTTTCGAGTTTCGATTTTCGAGTTCAAAAGAATTCCAGCACGTGGTCGGCGACGTCATCTCCCAGGATGCTCTCCGATTCCGCCAGGACCTGGCGAAATACCGATTCCAACAGGGTCCGGCTATCGGAAATCGAAACCACACCTAGCGTGGCGCGCTGCCACAGGTCTTGATGGTCCAGTTCCGCCACGGCCACGTTAAAACGCGCACGCAGGCGGTCACGTATCTTTCGCAACACCGCACGCTTTTCCTTGAGTGAATGTGCGTAGGGAATCTGGATTTCGAGGGTTAATACGCCAACGGGCATGGTGTTAGCTCGGGACTGGGGACTAGGGGCTAGGTGCTGGGGACTGGGGGCTAGGGCGAATTGTAAATGGTGAATGGAAAAGCATTTATTTATTCACCATTCACGATTCACTATTTCCGTAATACCGATTCCCACTCCCCAGTCCCTAGCCCCCAGCCCCAGTCTTTCAGACCAGGGCAGGCTCGACGACCCTCTCCTTCACGTACGCCTCAATGACGTCGCCGACCTTCACATCATTAAAGTTTTCGAGCGAAATTCCGCACTCCATGCCGGACTTCACTTCCGCCACATCCTCTTTAAACCGGCGCAGAGACCGGACCTTGCCATCGTAGACCACGACGTGATCACGCACCAGACGAATCTGCGAATCGCGGGCGATTTTGCCGTCCTGGATGAGGCATCCGGCCACCGTCCCCACCTTGGTGATCCGGAACGTGTCGCGCACGTCCGCCCGTCCCAGCGAGGTTTCTTTGAACGTGATGGCCAACAACCCTTGCATGGCTTTCTTGATTTCGTCGGTGACGTTGTAAATGATGGTGTGCAGACGAATGTCAACATTCTCGAGTTGCGCCAACTCGGTAGCTTTGCGCTCCGGCCTTACGTTGAAGCCGATAATCACGGCGTTCGAAGCGGAAGCCAGCAGCACGTCCGATTCCGTAATGGCGCCGGCGCCCGTATGGATAACCTTGATTTTCACCCTGTCGGTGCTCAGCCTCAACAGAGTCTCGGAGAGCACCTCGACAGAACCCTGTACGTCCGCCTTAATGATGAGCGGCAACTCTTTCACATCGCCCGCGGCCATCTGTTCGTGCAATTGCTCCAGCGTCAGGCGCGCTGATTTGGCGAGCGCGGCGTCGCGTAGCTTTCCCTGGCGGTGCAGCGCAATTTGCCGCGCCTTGAGCGTATCCTCGATCACCTGAAGGCCATCACCGGCCTGGGGAACGTCTTCCAGCCCGAGAACCTCGGCAGGCGTGGAAGGAGGCGCCTCCAGGATGGGCCGGCCGTGGTCGTCAAACAGGGCTCGCACCTTGCCGTAAATTGCCCCCACGATAAACGAATCGCCGATTTGCAGTGTGCCGTTCTGAATCAGCACGGTCGCCACCGGACCGCGTCCCCGGTCGAGTTTGGCTTCCAAAACAGTGCCGCTCGCCAGACGCGTGGGATTGGCCTTCAGCGCCTGCATGTCGGCGACGAGCAGAATCATTTCCAACAGCAAATCCAGGTTCTTGTGTTGCTTGGCCGAGACTTCCACCGTCACGGTCTGCCCGCCCCATTCTTCCGGCATCAGGTCGTGGTCAGCCAACTGCCGCTTCACCCGTTCCGGCTGGGCTTCCGGCTTATCGATCTTATTAATCGCCACCACGATGGGTACCTTGGCAGCGCGGGCGTGGTTGATAGCTTCTATCGTCTGCGGCATCACGCCATCGTCGGCTGCAACGACCAGCACCACGACGTCCGTCACCCGGGCGCCGCGCGCCCGCATCAAGGTAAAGGCCTCGTGGCCGGGCGTATCGATGAAGGTTACCTTGCGGCCCTGTCCTTCGACTTGGTAGGCGCCGATGCTTTGCGTGATGCCGCCCGCTTCGTGTGCTGCCACATTGGTTTCCCGGAGCGCGTCGAGCAGCGAGGTCTTACCGTGATCCACATGGCCCATCACCGTCACCACCGGCGCGCGGGGGCGCAGGTCCTCCGGCCGATCCGCCTCTTCAACCTCGTGCCGAACTTCTTCCTCGTAGCTGACGGTGTTCGCTTCTGCGCCAAACGTGCGGGCAATTTCCACCGCCGTGGGACCGTCGAGCGTCTGGTTGATGGTGGCGAAAATTCCCTTGTCGAGAAGCCGCTTGATGACATCCTTGGCGCGCACTTCCAGCTTCTCCGAGAGTTCCTTGATCGCGATACCCTCGGTGATGGTGATTTTGCGGGTGATCGCTACCTCTTCCGGAACCGCTGGCCGCGGCGGCGCCATGGAAGGCGCCATGGAGCGACGCATCATGGGCGGCGGCGCTGCCGGCCGGCCCACCGGCGCACGCGCCGGGGCAGGCCCTCCCGCGGCGACGGGCGCGGCCGCCGCCGGACGAGCCGCCGTGGGGTGCATGGGCCTAGGCTCGCCTGGACGCCGGCCGGGAAGCGGCCGCCCGGGTGCGGGCTTCGGCATCGCCGCACGCGGATAAATCGGTTGATTGGCACCCAGCCCACCGCGTCGCCCTAAGCGTTGCGGGCGGGGTCCCCCTCTTTCTTGCGAAGGGATAAGCGCGGGAGCAGGGATCTCCGGCGCTTTGGGAACCACCTGGGTAGCGGCGCTGGCACGAACCACAGGAGCGCGTGGAGGAGCTTCCACCACGCTTCTCACCGGCGCAACCATCGGCGGCGCGGGTTTAGCCGGCGCGGGCTTAGTCGGCGCGGGTTTAGCCGGAGCGGGACGGGCGATCGGCGGCGCGGCTGCGGGGGGTGCAGAAACCCGTGCTACCGCCGGCGGCGGTCCACCGGCTGCGGGTGGCACCACCACGGGCGGCGGCGCCACAGGAGCGGGCCGCGGCTCAACGCGGGACTCCGGAGGCGGAGCCACTTTGGGCGGAGCGGGTGCAGTAACCGGTCCGGCGGCCGCCGGTGGCGGGACGACCGGCTTGTGCACTGGAATTGGTGGAGGTGGGGGCGGAGGCGGAGGTACCACAACGGCTCTCCGCGCCGACGCCTTGATTTCTGCAATCGAGCGAGTCAGCGGATGCAGGTCGAATTTAATCTCGTGCAGCTTCTTCTCCAGCCCGCTCGGGGTCCGCAGCGCCTCAGCTTGAGGCGTTGGCTCCGGCGGCGCGCTGGGAGCCTCCGGTGTGGCCCCGGACGCAGGCTCACCGTCGGCACGAAAATGCGCCCGCACCTTATCCGCGACGTCGTCGTCGAGTGCACTGGAGTGGGACTTCTTGTCTGTAACACCTATCTCCGCCAGGTATTCCAGAACAATGTGACTCTTCACTTCCAATTCACGCGCCAGTTCATTGATCCTAATCTTGCCCATGCGTAATTCTCTTTCTCCACCAGTGCCCAAGTATTGAGCATCTGAAATCTGCCGGCCCGTTCGATAAGAGCCCTGGCAGCCTTAATTATTTTTCTTCACCTCCCGCTTCAGAAGATGCAGGCTCACCCGGCGTCTGGGTTTCGCCCTCGCCTGAAGACTCGATTGCGTTGGGTTCGGCAGCCGACGCCTGTTCTTCATCGGGCTGCGCCGCGGCAACTTCGGCGCCCGCAGAATCCCCGGAGGGAGCGTTCTCTCCCGGGGTGGCGGTGGAGGCCACCGCCTCCGCTACTGCGGCATCAGCGGTTTGCTCCGCCTCCGCCGTGCCGGGCTGCTCCGCTTCGTCGGCAACTTCTTCGCCCTCGGGGGCCACGGCGGCGCCCGATTGGCCGTGCTCAAAATAATCGGTCACGATACGGCGAATGCGCTCCACGGTTTTCTCTCCCACGCCCTGAATTTGCATCAGGTCCTCGGGAGTCATCTGCCCCAACTGCTCCACGGTTTCGACGCCGTGTTCACGCAGCTTGGAGAGCGTCTTATCGCCCAACCCGCCCAACTCGGAAATGGGTGCGCCGCGCAGCGCCATGGCGGCCATCTGCGATTCAATCTCCTGCCGCTTCTCTTCCTCGCTCTTGATGTCGATGTGCCAGGCCAGCAGCTTGGCAGCCAAGCGAACGTTCTGGCCCTTCTTGCCGATGGCCAGTGACAACTGGGAATCATCCACGATGACTTCCAGGTGCTTGTCCGCCATATCGAGAACCGAAACGTGATTGATTTTCGCCGGGCTCAGCGCGTTGGCTGCGAACACCAGAGGATCGTCATTGAATTCAATAATGTCGATCTTTTCCCCACGCAGTTCACGGATGATGGACTGCACGCGCATGCCCTTCATGCCGACGCACGCGCCCACGCAATCCACATCAGGATCCTTGGAGTAAACCGCCACCTTGGTTCGCTCCCCCGCCTCGCGCGCAATCGCCTTGATGACCACCGTGGTGTCATAAATCTCGGGCACTTCCATTTCGAAGAGCTTTTGCACCAGCAAGGCGTCGGCGCGTGAAACAATCACCTGCGGCCCGCGCGCGGCGCGATCCACTTCCTTGATTACGGCGCGAATGCGGTCGCCGATCTGGTAGTTTTCCAGCCGCGATTGCTCCTTACGCGGCATGCGCGCTTCCGTGCGCCCCAGGTCCACGATCACATCCGGGCCTTCCACGCGTTTCACGGTGCAATTCACCAGTTCGCCCACGCGCTGGTTATATTCCGCGTAAACGGTGTCGCGTTCGGCCTCGCGCACCTTTTGAAAAATCACTTGCTTGGCGGCCTGTGCGGCAATGCGGCCCAGGACATCGGTCGGCTTGGGAATTCGCACCTCGCCCTCGATGGCAACCTCGGCATTGTATCGGTGCGCATCGGCGAGGCTGATTTCGTGGTTGGGATCCTGGACGTCCTCGACGACCTTCTTCACGGCACAGACTTCCACCGCGCCGGTTTCTTTATTAAAGTGCGACTGAAGATCCTCGGCACTCTTGTAATACTTGCGCGCGGCCACCAGGATGGCGTCTTCCACCGCGGAGATAATAATCTGGGCGTCGATGCCTTTCTCCCGGCTTAACTGATCGATCGTTTGATACAAAAGACTTGTCGTCACGAGCTTTCCCTCAATTAGCCAACAGCTAACAGTTCGCAGGTGGCACCCTGCTGAGGATGTCAGCGCTTTCCCTTGCGAGCCGAATTTTGCTCACAGCCGGTAGCCGGCCCATCAGTGTCAGGTCAAGAGCCACCGTAATTCTGTTCGCTGTCGGCTGTCAGCTATCAGCTCTTTTCTACAATCAATTGGGCTTTCTGAATGTTAGCGACATCCAGTTCTTGCAGGCCGTGCTCGCCAAGGTTCGAATCGAACCCGGCCGTTTTCGCAGCCTGCCAGGCGCCCTTCGAACACCTTCTGGTCCCCACTCGCTTCGCGCACCACCACGCGGGCCCGACGCCCCGCGAAATAAATAAACTCGCTCGGCTTAGTGAGCTTTCTGTCCAGCCCCGGCGAGGAAACCTCAAGCGTGTACCGGCCCGGGAATGGATCTTCCAGATCCAACATCGCGCTCAGTTGCTCGCTCACCAAAGCGCAGTCGGCGTGCGACACCCCCGCTGCCTTGTCAATATAAACGCGCAACAATGGGTTGAAATTGCCACCCTTCAGTTCGACGTCGACCAGGTGCAAGCCCTCAGACGTCGCGACCCGTTCCGCCATCTCCCGGATTTTGCCCAGATCGACCATCAACCTCTACGACGGCGCACCCGTCAGCAGGCGAGTCCGCGCTCCGGCGAACCCGACCCGCAGACAAAAAAGTGGGCTTTCGCCCACTCTGTGCGTTCGCCATTTCAAAGTATAGCAAAAGAACCGCAGGCAGGGAAAGCCATTTATCGGCAAGAGGTTCAGGTTAAGTTCTCGACCCACGGCGTCCCCGTGGCCTGCGTGACGGCCGCTACCCGGGTTTTCCCAGCACGGCGCCGTTCGGAACGATCTCATTCAAGCCGAGCCAGTAGGACGCAATTTGCCTCACCGCTTCTGCAAACCGCTCATAATTCACAGGCTTGCAGATGTAGCTGTTGCACCCGAGCGCGAAGCCGTCCGCCACGTCCTGTTCTTCCCGCGAAGAGGTAAAAATGACGACGGGGATTTGGTGCGTGCGTTCATCGGCCCGTAACCGGCGCAGGACTTCCTTGCCGTCCACCTTGGGCAGCTTCAAATCAAGCAGGATTACTCCGGGAAGGTCTTTGGTATCGCGTCCCGCATAGTGATTCATCCCGAACAGGTAGTCCAGGGCCTCGGCGCCATCCCGTGCGACGACGGTTTCGCCGTCAACCTTAGATTTGCGCAGGGCCCGCAGCGTCAACGCTTCGTCATCCGCGTTGTCCTCTACGAGCAATATAGTCTTTTTACTCATCTGGTTCCTTTTGATGGGACGGCAAAGTGAAGTAGAACGTGGCGCCTTTGTCGATCTCTCCCGCGGCCCAAACCCGTCCCCCGTGCCGGTGCATGACGCGCTGCACGATGGCCAAGCCGATGCCCGTGCCCTCGAATTCTTCCGGCGTGTGCAAACGCTGGAATGCGCCAAACAGCTCGTTGGCGTACGCCGGGTCGAAGCCGGCGCCGTCGTCGCGTACGAAAAAGGCCGTCTCGCCGTCGTGCTGCACTGACCCGACCTCAATCCGCGCGCGCGCATGCTTACCCGTAAACTTCCAGGCATTGCTCAGCAGGTTCTCCAAGGCGCTTCGCAGCAAATCAGCATCGGCGTTCACGACCAACTCGGGAGCGACGACGAATTCCACCTGTCGTCCGGGATTGAGTTGCTCCAGTTCCAGCGCAACGGTCTTTGCCAGAGCATTCATGTCCACCCGGGTCCGCCGAATCTCAGTGCGTGAGGTGCGCGCCAGGCGCAAAATCCCGTCTACCAATTGGTCCATCCGTTGGACGGCCCCACGCACGCGCCCAAGATAACCTCTTCCCTGGGCGTCCAGCTTATTCGCGTAGTCCTCCATCAGCGCATGGCAGAACCCATCCATGGCGCGCAGCGGCGCGCGCAAATCATGCGAGACCGAATAAGAGAACGCCTCCAGCTCCTTGTTCGCGGCCAGCAACTCCGCCACGCGGCGTTCCAGGCTGGCGTTCAGTCTTCGGATTTCCTCTTCCGCCCGCTTGCGTTCGGTGATATCGCGTGCGCTGGTCGACACGCCGATCAGTCGGCCACTGGCATCGGTAATCGGAGAAATCGAGACCGAGACGTCGATGCGTCTGCCATTCTCATGCACGCGCACCGTTTCATAATTCTCTACCCGCTCTCCACGCTGGATGCGCTCGAGAAAGCCGTCGATCTCGTTCACGCGGTCCGCCGGCGACAACACGGTAATCGGCTGGCCGATTATTTCAGCGGCGGTATACCCGTAGAGTTTCTCGGCCCCCCTATTCCAGCTCTGGATCACGCCGTCGCAGCTTTTGCTGACGATGGCGTCGTCGGAGGATTCAACGATGGCGGCTAAATGCGCTCGGGCCGCTTCCGCCCGATGCCGTTCGATGCCGTACAGCAGTGCGCGCACGAGCGTCCCGCCACCCGCCTCACTCTTCACCAGGTAATCCTGCGCGCCGGCGCGCACCGCCTGCACCGCGATTTCTTCATCGGTCATGCCGGTCAGCACGACGACGGGCACGTCGGGCGCCTGCGCATAGACCCGTGTGAACGTTTCGAGTCCCTGGCTATCGGGCAGGGAGAGGTCCAGGATGATGACGTCCGGCTTATGGGCGTTGAGTTTCTCGATGCCGGCGCTCAGGCGGTCGGCCCAATCCAGCTTGAAGCGGCTGGCGCCCGCGGCTTTCAGGGCTTCCTGAATCAGCCGTCGATCCCCCGGATTGTCTTCCAACATCAGAACGTGAATGAGCACGCTACGGTCCCCTTTGGAACTTGCCACGAGACGGCGCACTACTTCGGCGGCAACTTGACAATACCCATCCAGAAATCCTCGACGGACTTCACGACCGCCATGAACTGCTCGAGGTCCACCGGCTTGCTGATGTAACAGTTGGCATGCAGATTATAGCTCCGCAACACATCTTCTTCCGAACTCGAGCTGGTGATGACGACCACGGGGATACGCTTCAGTTCGGGATCCCCCTTAATCTCCGCCAACACCTCGCGGCCATCCTTGCGCGGAAGATTCAGGTCGAGCAGGATCACGTCGGGACGGACGGCGTTCGCGTAAGGCCCCTTCCGCCGCAGGTACTCGAGCGCCGCCACTCCGTCCGATACGACGGCTAGGTTATTGATTACTTTGGCCTCACGCAAAGCCTCCTGAGTCAGGCGCACGTCACCCGGATTGTCCTCAATAAGCAGGATTTCGATAGGAACGACTACCATGAGTCACCTCCTGTTTTTCGGAATCGTGAAATAGAAAGTGGAACCTTCCCCCCGTTTGGATTCCACCCAGATGCGTCCGCTATGGCGCTCGACAATCTTCTTGGCGATGGCCAACCCCATGCCGGCGCCGGGGTACGCGGCGTGCGTGTGCAAGCGCTGAAAGATGACGAAAATCCGTTCGAGATACTGAGGTTCGATGCCAATGCCATTATCGCGGACGACAAACCGCCAGTGGCCATCCTGACTTTCGCTTGAAATGTGGACGCGCGGCGGCTGGCGTCCACGGAATTTCAGAGCGTTTCCAATCAGGTTCTGAAAGACCTGAACAAGCTGCGAGGCATCGGCCCAAACCTCAGGGAGAGGATCGTACGTGACAGCGGCAGACGATTCCTCGATGGCCGTTTGCAGGTTCGCGAGGACTTCCTGTAGTACAGCCTCGCAGTTGGTGAAAGCGAATTCCTTGCCGCGCGTGCCTACCCGCGAGTACGCCAGCAGGTCGTTGATCAGGTTCTTCATGCGGTGGGCGCCATCCACGGCGTAGCCGATAAAATCGTCGGCATCCGCGTCGAGTTTTCCTTTGTAGCGGCGCGCCAGCAGTTGCGTATAGCTGGCCACCATGCGCAGCGGTTCCTGGAGGTCGTGGGAGGCTACGTAGGCGAACTGCTGAAGGTCGGCGTTAGAGCGGGCCAGCTCGGCGGAATATTGCTTAAGGGCTTCCTCCGCCCGCTTGCGTTCCGTAATGTCACGCGCTGCCGCGAACACGCCCATAGCGTTTCCCGCCTCGTCCCGATACAAGGAAGCATTATAAACCACCGGCGTGATGCGCCCGTTCCGATGGCGCACCTCGAGTTCGTAGTCCTGCACTGACCCCTCGCGGTACACCTGCTGGTAGCTGGCGCGCGCCTTTTGGGGGTCGGTGAAGTAGTCGGAGAAATCAGTACCCACCAACTCCTGGCGGGTGAATCCCGTCACGTGCTCGGTAGCCCGGTTGACGTCGGTGATCTTGCCGTCCGGAGCGATGGTCACTAGCGGGTCCAGGCTGGCTTCCAGGAGACTGCGGTTGTAGGCGTTGGCACGGCGTAATGCCTCCGCCGCGCGCTTGCGCTCAGTGATGTCCACAATCGTTACCACGAAACCGATCAGGTTGCCTTCTCTGCGGATGGGATAAGACCAATACTCAGCGGGAAAGCTGGTCCCATCGGCGCGCCAGAAGAGATCGTCCTCCACGTGAACGCCGGCGCCCTTCGACATACCCGAGTGGATTGGACATTCGTGGACAGGAAAGGGGGTTCCATCGCGGCGCGTGTGGTGGATTAAGACGTGCATATCCCTGCCTAAAAGACCGCGCGGATCCTTGTACCGAAACAAGTTCAGGCAGCTTGGATTGCAGAAAGTGCAGTTCCCCTCCATGTCCAAACTGAAAATTGAAGCCGCCGAGTCGAGAAGAAGGTGCAGACGCTGCTCGCTCTCCTCCAGCGCCTGCTGAGCGCGTTTGCGTTCAGTGATATCGCGCGCGGCGGCAAAGACTCCTACCACGTCGTTGCTCTCGTCCCGATAGACCGAAGCGTTGTACACCACCGGGGTAACGTGACCATCGCGATGGCGTACCTCGAGTTCGTAATTCTGCACCCGGCCTTCCCGGAATACTTGCTGGTAGCCCGCGCGCGCTTTCTGCGGTTCGGTGAAATAATCGGAGAAGTCGGTTCCCACAAGCTCTTGCCGGGTAAGTCCAGTGACCTGCTCAGTAGCCGTGTTGACATCCGTGATCTTGCCGTCCGGGGCGATGGTCACCAACGGATCCAGGCTGGCTTCCAACAAGCTGCGGTTGTAGGCGTTAGCGCACCGCAGCGCCTCCTCCGCCCGCTTGCGCTTGGTGATGTCCGTGCACGATCCGATCCATTCACGAATGCTGCCGCCCGCCTCGAGTACGGGCACGCCGCGGGCCACCACGTAGCGGTATTCTCCGTCTCTGGTGCGCAGGCGATACTCCGTGTCGTAGCGCGAGCGGGTCTCGACCGCTTTCGACCAGACTGCCGCAGTGCGTTCCCGGTCATCGGGGTGAAGAGCGTTCGCCCATCCCCACCCTTGGATTTCCTCTTCCGTCTGGCCGGTGAATTCCCTCCAGGAAGGCATGTCCCCGGCGACCAACCCTGCTGCGTTGGTGGTCCAGATCACCTGCACCGTCGCCATTATCAGGTTCCGGTAGCGCTCTTCGCTGATGCGCAGGGCCTGCTCCACCCGCTTGCGCGCGGTGATGTCCCGGGCGGCCGCGAAGACCCCCACCACGTTTCCGTCCTCGTCGCGATAGACCGAAGCGTTGTAGAGCACCGGCGTAGCGTGTCCGTCGCGGTGGCGCACCTCGAGTTCGTAATCCTGCACCCGGCCTTCCCGGAACACCTGCTGGTAGCCGACGCGGGCTTTTTGCGGGTCGGTGAAATAATCGGAAAAGTCGGTGCCGACGAGTTCGTGGCGGGTACACCCGGTGACCTGCTCGGCGGCCTTATTGACATCCGTGATCTTGCCGTCCGGGGCGATGGTCACCAACGGGTCCAGGCTGGCCTCCAGCAAGCTCCGGTTGTAGGCGCCGGCGCGCTGGAGCGCCTCTTGTGCCCTCCGGCGCTCGCGCGCATCCCGGCTGGTGATCCAACCGCCCACCAACACGAATGCGAGCGCCAGAAGCGTCGCGACCACGGTTAGGACGTTCGCTACCCTCGCGCGTATTCTGCTCGCCGCCTGCCGACTCGCCAGCAATCCGCTTTCGACACGCTTCATGACGTCGATCTGGGCGCGGAGATCGGTCGTCAAACCCAGCCCAGACAGATCGCTCAGATGCTGGCAGGCTACAGCCAAGCCCTGGGTCCGGCGGATTTCCACCAACTGGTCCAACTGCGCGGTTTTGCTGCTGGCAAGGCTCGCCAAGCTATCCAAGTTACGTCTTTGCAAGGGGTTAGATATGAGGGAATGCAGGATGCGGAGGTGGTTGCGGGCTTCAGCGTTTCCGGCCGCCTGCTGCTGCAGGTAGTTCTCCTTCCCTGTGGCCGCATAGCCGCGCGCGCCGGATTCCGCTTCCTGGAGACCTGAATAAACTGCCTCCAGCTCCGTTAGCACGGCGTGTGTACGTGCCACCCAGCGATCGGTCTCAATCAACGCGTGTATGCTTCGGTACTGGATAACGCCGACCGCTACCAGCAGGGTGAACGCCAGCCCGAAGCCGAAAACCAGTTTTGCTTCTGGTGACAATGGGTTAGAGCGTCTGGCCGGCAAACTCAACAATCCTCCTCCGTGGGCCTCCTCACCATATGCAGAATAGAGGAGGGTTGTGCCGATAGACCGCCTCGCCCGTCGCTCTTGACAAGTACTGGCCACACGGGCCAATAAGCCCACAAACGGGCTCGCAACCGACAAGTTGCTGCGCAATTATGGGGCCAACGCGCAAGGTCACTGCGGATTTATAGGGCGTTCTTCCTTAGTGAGCACCCCTTCTACCTGAGGAATACCTGCCGGGCGCTCCTCGAGTGGCCCGTTGGTGTTTGAAGATGGCACCTTATGTGCTCCGTGCCAGAATAACAGCGCAAAAATCCGCGATTCGGGCATCTGCAACCAGTGCGATATGTGCAGTATTAAGGAGTGGCCGTGCGAAAAACTCTGATTTGCAGGAAGTGCAACGCCCCGTTTTTGGTTGAAGGCCCCTCAGGAAAGCTCAAGAAAACCCGCCAGGAAGTTAAGTGCCCCTACCCGGACTGCCAGTGGCCGAACCCTATCAGTTGGCCGCCCGACGGCTGCTTCCAAGCCTTTTCAGTCTACGCCCGGAATGGCTCCCCGCGCTGGGTACGGCCGAGTCGGCCGGAGTACGTGCAGACTCGCTAAGGTGTTTGCCGGAATCGCACTCCCTTTCATGAACCTCAATGACAGCAACTCGCCAATGAAGAAACAGCAATCCCAACTCACCAATCACAAATCACCGAAAAGCATGGTCATAAACGTGCCCATACTACAGGGTAGCAGGCGAGGGCTGTCTGCTACGTGTTTGTGGGGCATCAGAACTCGCAGACCGGTAACGTATTAGCGCGGTAGCCAAGCCGCTCGTAAACTGGTGTATTTATACGTTTTATTATTTTTGTTGGTTTCCGCATAGCGCTCTGCTGGGTATTGATAAAGGCAGGGTGCATAAGCTGAACGTTGCCGGAGGCTTGGTGGAATTCCCGAAAAGGCGTGCGAGCTTTCACCCCCTTGAGCTGTTGTCCGTCCCAGCGGTAAGAGGAACGCGAGGGACTTGCATCGCTTTTCGGTGGCGAAGATTGTCAATGCCCACACCACAGCCGTCCTGTTCCCAGGCAAATCCCGGCAAATTTATTAAGTCAGCGTAAGGCGGCGTTTCTATTCCCAGCGCCTTTACGCGAGGCCGTGTCACACGATGATGAACCGGCAAAAATTGTTGCAAGCGCTTCCCGAAATCGAGCGGTACGCCCTTGCCGTTTTAGCCGTGGTATGCACGCTCGCCATCCACTTGGTTCTTGAACCCATGCTGGGCGGCCGGGCTCCTTACTTGCTGTTTTTGCTCGCCATCGTGATCGTGAAACGCCTCTGGGGTATGGGACCGGGCTTTCTGGCCACCCTCTTGGGGGGGCTCTCAGCTTGGTACTTCATCATCGAACCCCAATTCTCCTTTGCCATTAGGAGCCACGCCGACGTACTCAACCTCGTCGCCTTTTTTGTGATCGGGGCAGGCATCAGTGTTTTAGGCGAAATGTCAGAGCGAGTGCCCTCCGCGGTCCAGGTGATACAAAGAAACATCAAGAGGCGGGTGGTTCGCCAAACCGCCGTGCTCGCCGGAGCGGTGATGGTGCTGATCGGTATGGTCTTGCTCCTCGAGCACGATTTCAAGCGGGCTCAGACGGCCGAGGGATGGGTGGTACACACGTACAAGGTGATCGGCGCCGCGGAGCATCTGCGGAGGGCCATCGACGATGCCGGTACCGGAGAACGCAAGTTCCTCCAAACGGGTGACCCAGGCGATCTTGCCGAGTGCAATGCGGCAGCGGCCACCGCCCGGCGTGTCCTGAATGAGTTGAAGGATTTGACTTTGGACAGCCCCATCCAGCAGATGCGCTGGACCGAGGTGAAGCTCCTTACCAACGAGCGAATGAGCACGCTGCAGCAGGCCCTTGAACTGCGTAAGGCTAAGGGCGCCGACGCCAGCCTGGCCTTCCTCCGCTTGAATGCTAGCCTGGACCCGCTCGATAAGTTGCGCACCGCGCTGGACGCCATCATGGGTGAGGAACGGCAGTTGCTGATCGCACGCACCGCCCAGGCCGAGGCCGAAACCTACCGTGGACGTTGGATCCTGGGGCTGGGCAGCGGGGTGCTGATTATTCTGCTGGTCTTGGCCAGCATGGTGATTGAGCGGGAAGCCGTTCGGCGTGAACACATTACGCAGATTCTACAGCGTCATGCGGGCCTGCTCGAACAGGCGCAGGATTGCCTGCTAATTTGCCGGTTGCGAGGCACCATCGATTACTGGGGTCGCGGCGCCGAGGTCCTGTATGGCTACTCTCACGAAGAGGTGCTGGGCCAGTTCAGCCACGAGCTTCTTAAGACCAATCATCCCTTGGGGATAGCCCGTATAAATGGGATTCTGGAACGCGAGGGTGTGTGGCAAGGCGAATTGACCCAAACCACCAAGGATGGACGAAAACTCGTTCTCGAAGCTCACTGGACCGTAGCGGTGGATGCGGAGGGCAACAAGTCCGTTCTGCAAGCCAATCATGACATTACGGAGCGCAAGCAGGCCGAGGAAAAGCTGCGCGAAAGCGAAACCCAGTTCCGCACCCTGGCCAACGCCATCCCGCAAATGTGCTGGATGGCGACTGCGGATGGATGGATCTTCTGGTACAACGAGCGGTGGTACCAGTACACCGGGACTACGCCGGAACAGATGGAAGGCTGGGGTTGGCAATCGGTGCACGACCCCGAGGCGTTGCCCAAGGTCTTGGAGCGCTGGAAAGAGTCGCTCGCCACGGCTAAGCTGTTCGACATGGTTTTTCCGTTGCGCGGCGCGGACGGCGTTTTCCGGCCATTCCTGACGCGCGTGATGCCGCTGCGCGACCAGTCCGGCAAGGTGGTGCGCTGGTTCGGCTCCAATACCGACATCAGCGAGCAGCGCCGAACCGAGGAGGCACTGCGCGAAAGCGAGGCGGCACTACGGCAGAGCGAGGAGCGATTCCGCTCAGTGCTGGACAATTCCAAGGACCTCATCTACCGCCAGAATACCCAAACCGGCCGGTATGAGTACGTCAGCCCGTCGGCAGAAACGGTGACGAGCTTTTCCGCCGATGAATTGCTGACCATGGATGCCGAAACCGCGGTCGCAATGGTACATCCTGACGATTTTCCCGCAGTGCGGTCAGCGCTGAGGAGTCTTGAGGACGGCGGCAAAGCAGAGGTGGAGTACCGCTGGCGGACCAAAAGCGGCGAATACCGCTGGTTCTCTGACCATTTCTCTTATGTGAAAGACAGCAACGGCCAGCCGCTGTTTCGAAATGGAAGTATTCGCGACATCACCGGACGCAAGCGGGCCGAGGCGGAGAGAGCGCTTCTGGCCACCGCCATCGAACAGGCGGCGGAAACCGTCGTCATCACCGGACGGGACGGGAAGATTCAATACGTCAATCCGGCTTTCACGCGCACTACGGGTTACACCCACGACGAAGCCATTGGCCAAAACCCTCGGGTCCTCAAGTCCGGCGCACACGATGTCTCGTTCTATCAGGATTTGTGGTCCACGATTACGGCCGGAAAACTCTGGCAGGGAGAGTTCATAAACCGGCGCAAGGACGGCACGCTTTATAATGAGGAGGCCACCATCGCCCCGGTGCGCGATTCGTCAGGTAAAGTCACCAACTACATCGCCATCAAATCCGACGTCACCGACCGCAAGAAGGCGGAAAGGGCCCTGCGTGACAGCGAGGCGACACTGCGCTTTTTCGTTCAACATGCGCCGGCCGCCATCGCCATGCTCGACCGGGAAATGCGCTACCTGGTGGTAAGCCGCCGCTGGATGTCGAATCATCGTCTGGGCGACCGCGACATTACGGGCCTCAGCCACTACGAGGTATTACCGGATTTACCGGAGCGCTGGAAGCAGATTCACCAACGATGTCTGGCCGGGGCAGTGGAAACGTGCAAGGAGGATCCCTTCCCACGCGCTGACGGCAGCCTGGAGTGGCTGTCGTGGGAAGTTCGACCCTGGCGGAAAGCAGATGATAGCGTGGGGGGTATCATTATCTTCACCGAAGACATCTCTGAGCGCAAGCGGGCGGAAGAATCCCTGCGAGCGTCCGAGAGCCGGGAGCGCGCGCGGGCAGCGGAAATCGAAGCCCTGATGGAAGCGGCGCCGGTGGGCATTTTCAAAGCGGATGACGCCGAGTGCCATTGGATGAGCGGCAATCGCGCCGCTTACGATCTCGTGCGCAGACCGCGCGGCAGCAATCTCTCCAAGTCCGGGGCGGAGGGCGAAAAACCGGTGAATTTCCGGGCGCTGAAGGACGGAAAGGAGATTCCGCTCGACGAGTTGCCGATGCAGAAAGCGGCCGCTACCGGGCAGGGCCTGCGCGATTATGAGATGGACTTCGTCTTCGAGGATGGCTCCACCGTTAATGCGCTGGGCTATACCGTTCCCCTCGCCGACGAGGCGGGTCGCCCGCGCGGCGCGGTGGGGGCCTTTGTTGATATTACGGGGCGCAAGCAGGTGGAACGCGCCTTAGAGGAAAGCGAGCGCCGCTACCGCGAACTGTTCGAGCAGTCGGAAAGTGCAGTGGCATTGCACGACATGATATTCGATACGGACGGGAATCCCCGCGATTATCGCTTCCTGGATGTCAATCCGGCCTTCGAGCGCATCACGGGACTGAGCCGCCGCCAGATTGTGGGACGCACGGCGCTCGAGGTCCTCTCCGGCCTCGAGGAATTCTGGATCAAGCTCTACGGCCGAGTGGCGAAAACCGGTGAGTCCGCGACTTTCGAACATTTTGCGGAACCCCTGGGGCGGTACTACGCCGGCAGTGCCTACTCGCCGCGCCCTAATCAGTTCGCGGTCACCTTTTTGGACGTCACTGAACGCATACGCGCGGAGGAAGCGCTCCGGCGGCTTAATGTAGAACTGGAGGCGCGCGTGCGCTCGCGTACGGCGGCACTCGAGGCTTCCAACCGGGAACTGGAAGCGTTCGCGCGCTCCGTTTCGCACGATTTGCGTGCGCCGCTTCGTGGCATCGACGGGTGGAGCCTGGCGCTGGTGGAGGACTATGGCAAGCACCTCGACGCGCAAGCGCAAAAGTACCTGGGCCGCGTCCGCTCCGAAGCGCAACGCATGGGAATGTTGATTGACGATCTCTTGCACCTCTCGCGCGTCGGACGGGCAGAACTGGTTCCCACCCCCGTCGACCTCACCAGCCTCGCTGAAACCATCGCAGGCCGCCTGCGGGAAGCGCACCCCGACCGGTGTATCGAATTCATCATCGCGCGGCAACTTACGTGTACCGGTGATACCAGGCTGCTGGAGACTGCGCTGACCAACCTGCTGGAGAACGCCGTAAAGTTCACTGGCCTCCGCAGCCACGCGCGGGTAGAATTCGGCAAAACGGAAGGCAACGACGCACCTGTGTTTTTCGTTCGCGATAATGGCGTCGGCTTCGATATGGCTTACGCGGGCGTGCTTTTCGCCCCCTTCCAGCGCCTGCACAAAGCTGATGAGTTCCCCGGTACCGGCATCGGCCTGGCCACCGTCCAACGGGTGATTCACCGGCATGGCGGCCGCATCTGGGCCGAATCGGAGGTCGGGAAGGGCGCGACGTTTTACTTTACTCTCGGAGGGAATGACGTATGAAAGACAAAACCATTCTCTTGATCGAAGACAATCCCAGCGATGTCGAGCTTACCCAGCGCGCGCTGAAGAAGGGCCATATCGTGAATGACCTGGTGGTCGCCTTCGACGGCCAGGAGGCGCTCGATTACCTTTATGGCAGGGGTGCCTACGAGGGACGCGACACGTCGGTGCTGCCCACGCTCACGCTCTTGGACATGAAACTGCCGAAGGTGCCCGGGCTCGACGTGCTGAGGATCATTCGCGCGGAGGAATGTACACGACGCATGCCCGTCGTGATTCTCACCTCTTCCCGCGACGAACAGGACATCGCCGCCAGTTACGACTTAGGGGTGAATAGCTACATCCGCAAGCCGGTGGACTTTGAGCAATTTGTCCAAGCCGTAGCGCAACTGGGATTGTATTGGCTGGTACTCAATGAGGAACCCCCGAAATCATGTTAGGCGAAAAGAACAGAAACCCTGAGGCGAGGTAACGGGGTGGCGCATACATCGAAGTCAATGTATGCGCCACCCGGGCGCTAGGCGAAAAGAACAGAAACCCTGAGGCGAGGTAACGATTCATGAGCAAACCTTTGCGTTTGTTGCAAATCGAAGATTCGGAAAGCGACGCTGAGCTGGTCGTTCGCATCCTGACGCAGGCGGGATTCCAAGTCACACCCCGGCGCGTGGAAGACGCTGAGGGTCTGCGTGAGGCGTTAAAAGAAAGCTGGGACGTCGCTGTCGCCGATTATTACCTGCCCGGCTTCGACGCGCCCGGCGCGCTTCGCGTCCTACAGGAGTGCGGCCAGGACATCCCGTGCATCGTGGTCTCCGGGAAACTGGGCGAGGAAACCGCAGTTGAAATGATGCGATCGGGCGCGCACGATTACCTCACCAAAGATAATCTGAGCCGCCTGGCGCCGGCGGTCGAGCGCGAACTGACGGAAGCTGCTTTTCGGCGGGAGATCAAGCAAGCCCAGGAAGAATTACAGGGAAGCGAAGAGCGCTTGGCGCTCGCCGTAGAAGCCACCCAACTCGGCACGTTCGATTTCTCTCCCCAGACCGGAAAGCTCATCTGGTCAAAGTTCGCCAAGCAACACTTCGGGCTCTCCGCCGACCGGGAAGTCACTTATGAAGCCTTCCAGCATGCTCTGCATGCTGCCGATCGCGACCGCGTGATGCAGGCGTTGCAGGCCGCCCTGCATTACGAACAGGGTGGGGATTACGCCGATGAGTATCGGACCATCGGCATTGAAGACGGTCAGGAACGCTGGATTTCCAGCCGCGGGCGCGTGTTCTTCAACGCCGAGTCGCAGCCCATTCGCTTTGTGGGCGTCTACTTGAACATTACGGACCGGAAACGGTTGGAACAACAGCTTCTGCAATCGCAAAAGCTCGAGAGCGTCGGCCGGCTGGCCGGCAGCATCGCGCACGACTTCAACAACCTGCTCACGGTTATCAACGGCTACGCGCACTTGGTCCTGGCCGAGATGAGCCCCACCGATCCGGTTCGAGGCTCGATGGAGGAACTCTCCAAAGCCGCCATGCAGGCCGCCAGTCTGACGCGCCAATTGGTATCGTTCAGCCGGCGGCAGGCGGTGGAACCTAAGACCGTAGTAGTGAACGATTTTCTTAAAGATTACGAAAACATGCTGCGGCGTCTGCTGGGTGAGAACATCGAGTTGGTTCTGACCCTCTTCCCGGAGACCGGCGCTTTCCGCGCCGACCCTGCGCAGATTGGGCAGGTCCTCATGAACCTGGCCGTAAACGCCCGCGATGCCATGCCCGCCGGCGGCAAATTGCTAATCGAATCCTCCCGTGTGGTAGTGGATGAGTACTTTGCGCGCAGCCATCTCTACGTCAATCCCGGCCCGTACGTCGTCCTGACGGTTACCGACACGGGTATCGGCATGTCGGCAGACGTGAAAGCTCATCTTTTCGAACCTTTTTATACCACGAAGGAGTTCGGCAAAGGTTCAGGCCTGGGGTTGGCTACCGTCTACGGCATTGTCGTTAATCAGAGTGGCGGGGCCGTTTTGGTTTCGAGCGAACCCGGCCAGGGCACGACCTTTAAGTTGTACTTCCCCTACTTCGCCGTCGAAGCTGCTGCCGCTCCGGCGGTTCGCATCGAACCTACCGCCTCCCACGGAGAGACCATTCTGCTGGCGGAGGATGAGGCAGGTGTGCGCCGCTATGCGCGGGAGATACTGGAGCGCTGCGGCTACATCATCCTGGAGGCCACCGACGGCATGGAAGCGCTCGCCGTCGCCCAGAGCCATCCGGGCCCCATACACCTGCTGCTCACCGATATCATCATGCCGACCCTGGGAGGAGTGGAACTGGCGGAAAAGTTCAGCGCCGAGTTCCCCCACACTCCCATCCTTTTCATGTCCGGTTACAGCGATCAGATCATGGTCCATTGGAACGAACTTAGCGCTTATATCGAGAAACCGTTTAGCAAGGTGGATCTATTGACCCAAGTGCGGGATCTGTTCGACCGGACCACCTCCAGCACTCTGCCCGCCCAAGACTCCCCGGCGGTGGATTAGCGAAAGCTCCTTGCGGCATTCGTTTTTCGATTTTCGACTTTCGATTTTCGCCGTCCTCAATGCCGCCCGTATCCCGGTCCGCGCAATGCCCTTCCCGGCCGCTCGTCGGTGATCCTGCCATCCAGCACGACGGGTTTGCCATTGACGAAGACATGCTTGATCCCCACGGAATAATGCAGAGGATCGTTGTAGGTGGCAACGTCCCAGACAGTGACTGGATCGAAGACCACGACGTCCGCCATCATGCCCGGCCGAAGAATACCCCGGTCCACAATGCCCACGCGACTGGCAGCTTGGGAAGTCATCTTGCGAATCGCTTCTTCCAGGCGCATGGTGTGTTCGTGGCGAACGTACTCCGCCAGGATGCGCGGAAATGTGCCGAACGCCCGGGGATGCGCCTTGGTGGTGCTCAGCGGTCCGTCTTCCGCCTGCGCGGCAGAGTCGGAGCCGTAGGTCACCAGCGGGCTTGAAACCGCAGCCCGCACGTCCGCTTCCTGCATGATGGCGATCACCACGTCGCTGTTGCCGTGGTCGGCGACGGCGATGTCCATGGCCGCGTCCCTGGGATCCTTGCCCATATGGCGGCCAATTTCCTCGAAATTCATGCCCTCGTACTGCCGCAGCGCCGGGTTCACGACCTGAATCAGGGTCACGCCTTGGGCTCCGCCCGAACCCCGCCATTCGTTCTCCCAGGAAGTTCCGGGCTCATCCATTTCTTTTCCGATGCGGGCCCGCGTGGCCGGGTCTCTCAGCCGTTCCAGCAGCTTGCCGGTGCCGCCCTCGGAAACCCACGGGGGAAAGCAAGCCACCAAGCCGTTTGACGCCCTTGTGTAGGGGTACACGCTGGCCGCCACATCGATGCCGCGTGCCCGGGCTGCTTCGATTTTGGCCAGCACCTCAGGCATCTTGCCCCAGTTCTCACGATACGCTGTCTTCAGATGCCAGATGGTCGTGGAAATGTCCGCGCGCTGCGCAATCGCGAAGACTTCATCCAAGGATTGAAAGATGCGGTCCGACTCCGAACGCTGGTGGGTAAAGTAGACGCCGCCGTAGCTGCGGGCCACTTTAGCTAATTCCACCAGTTCGTCCGTCGAGGCAAAGGTGTCCGGCACGTATTCGAGCGCCGAGCTAAGCCCGAACGCCCCCTGCTGCATCGCCTGCGCCGCCAGTTGACGCATTTGTTCCAGTTCCGCTGGCGTGGCCGGACGGTCGTCTTTTCCGATGACGTAGGTGCGAACGCCACCCGCCCCCACCAACGTGCCCAGATTGATGGCGGGCCGGGCGCGTTGCAAACGACGGAGGTATTCATCCAGCGAGCGCCAATCGATCGCCACTCCGTATTTGTTGGCTTTGTCCTGAAGGTGCTCAATCAGGCGTTCGTTGAGCGGCGCGATGGACGTTCCCTCGCCGGTAATCTCGGTGGTCACGCCCTGCGTAATCTTGCTCGCGGCGCGGTTATCCACCAGCAGATTGAATTCGGACTGGCCCTGAACGTCGATGAATCCCGGCGCGACCACCAAGTCCGCGGCATCAATTCGCCGTTTGGCAACCGCGTCGTGCAGGTCGCCGATCGCTGCAATGCGGTCGTCCACGATCCCGACGTCGGCATGCACCCAGGGAGCCCCGGTGCCATCCACCATCCGGCCGCCGCTGATCACAACATCGTATTCGCGCTGTTGCGCGTCAGCAGTTCCGGCTGCCAACCAGAACGCCGCGAGAGCGATACCGATAGACAACTTGTACGCTGTGCACATGAGACCCTCTCCGCCCAAAGAGCGCTGGCAGAGATTATGACATAACATCCGGCATCAACACGCAGGTTGCCGGCCAAAACGCGTGTTCGGCTCAGCCGACAGCGAAAGCGGGACGCCCGCGGACGGCCCGGCGCGGCGCAGCCGCGTGCCGAGCCGTGCATACGTAGAGGCTATCGGCTAGCCGCGCATGACATTGTGTCAGGCGCGTTCCAGTTTTTCATAATTGATGTAACTGGTGTGGTTTCAGTATGTTCTCAGGTTCGAGAGGTGAAAGTCTGGGTTTCCTACCTTTTGTTTTCAGTAACTTCTCAGGTTTGGGAGGATGCGCGCGCTGAGGACATTGCGTCTGAGCAGATATTGCACGTTCTTGCCATTGTGACTAGCCATGACCGGATCGAATTTCCCTACCGCCGGCAGTACGGATGCGCCGGTCTTGCAAGCCGAGCCCTCACCATCGACTAAGATCATAGCCTATTGGCCGGCTTTGTCAAGGTGGAAATGGGCCTCGGCTTTCGTTTCCTGCGGGACCCCGCTCCTGTGCAAATCCTTTGATCCGGAGCGCGGGGCAGGATGACAGGTGAACCTCCGGGCACAGTAGGCTAAGCCGGCTTCGACCAATCCTGCCAGGACAAGCCTTTGACGCGTGCGAACTCCCTGACATTCGCGCTCACCAGAGTGAACCTGCGCCGCACCGCCTGGCCGGCAATCAACAAATCGTACGCCCCGATCGGTTTGCCAAGCGACTCCAATGCCGCCCGAATCGCACCCGCAGACTGGGCATCCTCATCATCAAAGGCCAAGGGCGCTAAATTGCCACCGAAAAAGGCTTCCAGGCGCTCGCGATTGGCTTCCGGCTGCGAGCTTTTGCAAAAGCCGTACCACAGTTCGAAAGCCACGACAGAAGATATGAACACCTTGCTGCCCGCAGCAATGGCCGCTTGGAATCGAGTGCGGACGGAGGAGGGCTGGCCCTTGATCAGGGCGATGCAGGCGTTCGTATCAAGCAAATAGTTCACTCGAAGATCTCGCGGCGCGGCGTCTTGGGCTGCTTGCGTCCGCCTTCCATGAAAGGCACGGAAGCGAAACGGTCCAATTCTGCAAACCATTTCGCGACGTCGACGGGGAATGGTTCCAGCAGCACGCCGCGGCCAACCCGCCTCACGCGTACCCGGTCCCCCTCAAACCGGAACTCCCGGGGAAGCCGAACAGCCTGACTGCTTCCATTGCGAAACAATTTTGCGACTCCCGTTTTGGGCATGTCATTTCCCTTCCGTGCATAGTATATATCCTATGTCTATACTATGCAAGAGCGAAATCGAAGCGGGGAGGCTTACGGCGCGACCCACGTCACGCGCGGGCGGCCGCTGGAGGGGTTCTTATCCACGAGGACGGGTGTGCGGAACGCCCGGCTCAACAGATCGGCGTCAAACACGTCTTCGGCCTTCCCCTGGCGAAGGCACGTTCCGCGGTCGAGCAGCACCACGTGATCGGCCATTTCCGCGGCCAGATTAAGCTCATGGGTTATCACGATGCCGATGAAGTTCTCCGACCGGGCAAGCTGGCGCAGCAGACGGAACATCTCCACCTGGTAGCCGATGTCCAGGTTGGCAGTCGGCTCATCCAGCAGGACCAGGCGCGGCCGTTGAGCCAGGGTGCGGGCCAGCACCGCGCGCTGGAATTCGCCGCTGCTCATGTTCATGACGCGCCGGTGAGCAAACTCCTGCAAGCGCGTCTTTTCGATGGCCCAATCCACCCAGTGTTCGTCTTCCTCGGTCTCAAACAAGCTGTGCCCCAGATGAGGATGCCGGCCCTGGCGCACGAATTCGCGCACGACAAAGGAGAAGAGCAGAATCGTGTCCTGCCGCGCCAGGCCAACCCGGCGGGCGCGCTTACGAGGCGAAAGAAGATGCAGGTTTTGGCCGTCCAGAAACACTGCGCCCGACCGGGGCTTCAAGTATCCGCTCAAGATTTCGAGCAACGTGGATTTGCCGGCGCCGTTGGGCCCGACAATGGCCGTCAGTTCGCCGGCACGCGCCCGGAGACTCACCGGCGCAAGCTCGAAGTGGGCAAAGCGGAAGCTGACGGCTTTCGCAATGAGCCCTCCCTGCGAGGACGCCATGCCAGGTAACGTGGTGGATTTCGGCTCAGTCATGGAAGAACAACCAAGTCAAAATGCAAAACGCAAAAGTCAAAAGGCAGAACTACAGAATCAAACGCCTGCGCGCCCGGCTGTTCAGTCACGGAAGAACAAGTCAAGAGGCAAAGCGCAGTAGTCAAAGAGCAAGAGTTCAAAATCCAGTGCCGATGCGCCTCGGCTTTGACTTTTGGCTTTTGCGTTTTGCCTTTTGACTTTTGACTTTCCTTTTCTGTCCTCATCCGGACGTCCTTCGCAGCAGATAAATGAAGACGGGCGCCCCGGCCACTGCCGTAACCGCGCCCACGGGCAATTCCGCCGGAGAGACCACGGTGCGCGCCAGCGTGTCCGAAAGTACGAGCATGATCGCTCCGCCAAATGCCGCGGTGGGAATAAGGGTGCGATGGTCGTTGCCCACTAGCATTCGGCCCAGGTGGGGCACGAGCAATCCAAGATAACCGATCGCGCCGCTCACGGAAACGGCCAGGCCCGTCAGCAGCGAGGCGAGCAGGTAGACGGCCGTCTCCACCCGCGCCACGTTCACGCCCAGGTGCGCCGCCTCCCCTTCCCCGAGCAGAAGCACGTTCAAGTCCTTGGAGAAGGCGTACAAGGCCACGATGGCGAGAATGATGGCAGGGGAGAGGAACCGAATCTGCACGTCGGTCACGACGCTCAGGTCACCCATCAGCCAGAAGGCGGTGCCGCGCACGTCGCGGGTGGAAAGCAGGGTCAACACGAAAAGGATCATGGCCGATAGAAACGAGGCGGTAACCACTCCGGCCAGCAGGAGGGTGTAGCTGGAGAGGCGACCCGCGCGGCGGCCCAGCAGATAGACCCAGGACATGGTCAGCACCGCGCCCAAAAACGCGGTGAGCGGAGTGGCAGAAGCCATGCGCCCGCCGATCCAGAGGGCCACGATGGCGCCCAAGGCGGAGCCGCTCGATATGCCCAGAACGTACGGGTCCGCCAGGGGATTCCGCAGCAGGGCTTGCAGCGCGGTGCCTGAAACCGCCAGGGCTGCGCCCACCAGCATCGCTAGAAGAATGCGCGGCAGGCGAATGTCGCGCACGATGACGTGTGCATCAGACCCCGGGCGCGCACCCAACAGGCCAGCCAACACTTTTCCCAAAGAAAGATGAACGCCGCCCATCGCCAGGGCGTCGAAATCAATCAGGATCAGCGCCGCGGCCAGCGCCAGCAGCAAGAGGAGCACGTTACGTCGGGTTGGGGGGAGAGACATAGAGATTGCCGATTTTCGATTGTCGATTGCCGATTGAACTACCGTGCCATTTTGAAGCGCCTGTCCGCATTTGGAGCCCTGCTACAGGCTACACTCGAGTTATGGAGATTGCCAATTGAAGGCCTGTGCCCACCTTGAAGCCGAAGCTGTCCACGGTTCACTTGCTGTTTTCTGTCCACTGTTCACTGTTCACTGTCCACTGTTCTCAAGATTTTCGCCACTTCTTCCAGCGCATCAATCAGGCGCGGGCTGGCCCGCATGATGGTTTCCGACACAAAGAACAAGCGATGTTTTTTGATGGCGGCCAAGTCGCGCCATCCGGGCAGCTTCTGAAATTCATCGAGACCGGGCGCGAACGCTTCGGTTTGGGGAAACAGGATCACGTCCGGGGACCGATTCAGGACCTCCTCCAACCCCATATGCGGCCATTCACCTTTCAAGTCGTCGCTGATGGAGACGCCGCCCGCGCACTGGATGACGTTCGAAATAAAGGTCTGGCTTCCCGCCGTGATGAGGGGACGGTACCAGACCACGAAGAGGACCTTGGGCCGGGGCCGGCCTTGCGCCTGTTTTTCGACCGCCGCCACCCTCGCCCGCAGGCGCGCCACCAGGGCCTCCGTGGGCCGTTGCCAGTCCAGCACGCGTCCCAGATCTTCCAGGGACCGCAGTGTGCCTTCCACCGTGTGCGCCGTCACTCCATACAGGGGAATCCCCAGGTGCTCGAGTTGGTCGGCGGTTTCGCGCCGGTTGGCCTCATCGGTGCCGAGGACCAGGTTAGGCTTGAGCGCCACGATCTTCTCGAGACTAGGATTGAGCAACGCGCCCACATGCGGCAGCAACTTCGCCTGCGGCGGGTAATCACAATAATCCGTGTCGCCCACCAGGCGGTCGCCCAGTCCCAACGCGTACAATGTCTCCGTGATGCTGGGCGCGATGGAAATGAGGCGGCGGGGATGATCGGGCAGAGTCACGCGGCGGCCTGTCTGATCCGTGACGACGCGCACGGCCATGACGTTCGTGGCCATCAACCACGCCACCGCTACCGCTATCAGCCGTTTCGGCGCGAGCCGTTGGGGCGCACCTGGCGGTCCCAAGAACCGAAAATGCAGGTTCTTCACCCAAAGACCGGGCTCAGATTGACGGGCTTTTTTTCGGATTGGATGGTTATTCGAAAGCGTCCGCATTTCTCAGGGTTGTATCCGCATTGCCCAGGACTGTGTCCGCATTACTCAGGGCCGCATCCGCATGCCGGGCGCGCCGCAAAAAAGAAAAGCTCCGCGAACTCTCGACGAGGGCGGAGCTGCTTCCTCACGGATTCAGTCTATGTCGCGAGAATTCGTTTGTCAAACCTCGGCGCCTCGTGAACAATAGCAGCGTTATGATTACCCGAATTGCTCTGGCTGTGCTCATGGCAAGTGTTCCCTTACCCCCCGGCTTGGCAAAGGACAAGGGACAGACCAAGACTCAACCCGCTGCCCCGATTGCCTGGCTTGACCTGCACAACGACGCTCGCGATTTCCCGGTTTATGTGGGCGGTTTGCAGAAAACCACGCGTCATCTCCCCCGGGGAGCGCTGCTGCCCATTTACCGAACCAAGGAAAAACACGGCATCGAGTCCGCCCAGGTGGCGGCACTCAACTTCCAAACAGGAAGTTCGGAGGTCGGATGGCTGGAGGTCAATGCGGCCGACCTGAGGCCCGCCGATGCCTACCCTTCGGATGGCCAATTGTTGCAACTGCTCGGACCGCCCTATCTCGATGACTTCGTCGCGGCACATACGGATATCGCCAGGTTCCTGGTGGGGCAGGCCCAGGGACCTCCCGCTCTGCTCTGCTATGTCGTGGCGCGGCCCCTCAACGTGGCAAAGCTTGTCGTCTTCACACAAGATCGAGGCAAACTTTCGACCGGCGCCGGTTTGGACTTCCTGCTTAGTGAAATGCAGGGTGGAATCACCAACTTGGAAATTCGCAATCTGCTGGGCAACGGAAGCGAGTGCGTCATCACCAAAGAACCATTTCGCGAGCAGGCGCAGACGTACGGCTCCAACCTGCGGATCAGGACCATCGCAAACGGCCAGTTTAAACTCGTGTGGGAGGCGCCTATCGAACTCCAAAACCTCTCGCAATACGGGCCGAAAATGCAAATCCTCCAACCCCCGGAACAGAACATCGGCGCGCCGGGAACGGTGACGACTGGAGAAGTAACGTTTCGTCCCAGCGGCAGCGGCCAGGAACCGGTGTGGAAAGGGAAAGTGGAATTTTTCGTTTTCGGCCGGGACAAGGCGGTGGACTCCGTTACCGTCGAAAAAGCCTGCCCGTGGGACGGCAAGGAATTCGCGCCACTGATGAAGAAGAACAGGGATTAGGGATACGGGTCACGGGAAACGGGATTCGGGACTCGCCGTGACCCGTGACCCGTTCCGCGTATCCCGTATCCCGTGACCCGTATCCCGTAACCTGTGTTTTCCAAATTTGTCCTTTTTTCTTCCCGTGCTATACTGTGCTTTAGGGGCTGGGGCAAAATGCAAAAACTAAAAACGCTGGGCGAGCTGAAGAAGACTCATAATCGAAGTGTCAGCATCAAGGACGAGATGCGTTCCAATCTCCTCCGCAAACTCGCGGCGGAAGAACCCATCTTTCCCGGAATCATCGGATTTGACGACACCGTGATACCGCAGATCGTCAACGCCATTCTCTCCCGGCACAACTTTATTCTGCTGGGGCTACGCGGCCAGGCGAAGAGCCGCATTCTGCGCTCGCTCGTCTCGCTGCTGGACGCGGAGATCCCCATCATTGCCGGGTGCGAAATCAACGATGACCCGCTCCAACCGCTCTGCCGCGCGTGCCACGAGCGCCTGCGGGACACGGGCGACGGCACTCCGATTGACTATCTCACGCCCGAGCAACGGTACATTGAAAAGCTCGCGACGCCTGATGTAACGATCGCCGACATCATTGGCGACCTTGATCCCATCAAGGCCGCCCGCGGCGGACACACGTTGGCCAGCGAACTGACCATTCACTACGGCTTGCTGCCACGCGCGAATCGCGGCATCTTCGCCATCAATGAGCTGCCCGATCTCTCCGGCAAGATCCAGGTGGGGCTGTTCAACATCATGCAGGAAGGCGATGTGCAGATCAAAGGCTATCCCGTGCGTTTGCCGCTCGACGTAGCGCTGGTTTTTACGGCCAACCCGGAGGATTACACGGCGCGCGGCAAAATTATCACGCCGCTCAAGGATCGCATCGGGTCGGAGGTTCGCACGCACTACCCTGCGACACTCGATGAAGGACTGGCGATCACCGCGCAGGAAGCCTGGACCGACCGCAATGGAGGAAAGCCCCTGGTGATCCCGCAATTCATTCGCGAGGTCATTGAGGCCATCGCCTTCGAAGCGCGGGCGGACAAGCGCGTGGACAAGCGTAGCGGCGTGAGCCAGCGCATGCCGATCACTTGCCTGGAAAACGCCGTGAGCAGCGCCGAGTGCCGTTCGCTGAAGCACCACGAGTCCTCCATCGTGCCCCGCCCATCGGATATTTACGCTTCCCTGCCCTCGCTGACCGGCAAGCTGGAACTCGAGTACGAGGGCGAGATGCGCGGCGCTGATAACGTTGCCCGCGAAGTCATCCGCCAGGCCATGGCCAAGGTGTTCAAGAAGCACTTCGATAACGTACCACTCCAGCCGGTGGTGCAGTGGTTTGAGCTCGGTGGCACGCTCCGGTACGCGCCCAACGCGTCGTCTGAGGAGGTTTATCAGCAGTTCAAGAAGATTCAGAGCTTGCTCGAAAAAACCCAGTGCCTGGGCATCAAGGCCAAGGACGATCTGACCCTGGTTGTGGCGGGCGGTGAATTCATTTTGGAAGGCCTGTACGCGCTGAAACGCATCACGCGCAACGAGGAACTGGGCTACCATGCGGAACGCCGCCCCACTGAGCGCCCGCCCGAAGAGCCCACAACGGTTACACCGCGGCGGCGGTCGCTGAACTAAGTACGAGGTGTCAGGTGTCAGGTATCAGGTGTCAGGTACCTGAGCACATTTCGGGGGTTCCCCTGACACCTGGCACCTGACACCTGGCACCTGTTGTTCTATGAAATACGTCAAATACTCCAAATACGTCGCGGATCCTTTCGACGACCTGAGCGCGGAAGATTTGCTCCAGATGCTCGGGGATTTCCTGCTGGACAGCGGCTTCTACAACCAATACCAGAACTTCTACGATATGGACCCGGAACGCACGATGGATCAACTCCACCAGGCGCTGCTGGAGGCCCTGCGCGATCAGGGGAAAATCCCCGACGACATGCTGCAACAGATGCTCAAGAATTGGGAGGACTACCAGAAATCGGAATTGAAGCAAAAGATCGATCAGCTTCTGGAGCGCCTTTCGGAAGAAGGTTACGTCTCCGTCGGCCAGCCGAACCCCACTCAGGGTCAGATCCTCGAGCGCCAGGGAGAAGTTGGCGGCAATGGGCCGCAGGAAGGCAAGGCAAAGTTCGAAATCACCGACAAGGCACTGGACTTCCTTGGTTTCAAAACGCTGCGCGATTTGCTGGGGTCGCTAGGCAAGTCGAGTTTCGGCCGGCATGATACGCGCGAGCTTGCCACCGGCATCGAGTCCGAGGGGTCCAGCCGCCGCTACGAATTTGGGGATACGCTGAATCTGGACGTCAACGCCACCCTGCTCTCCGCCATCCGCCGCAACGGCCTGACGATGCCGCTCGATCTTGATTACCAGGACTTGCAGGTCCACCAGTGCGAGTACCAAAGCTCCTGCGCCACCGTGTTGATGCTCGATTGCAGCCATAGCATGATTCTGTATGGAGAAGATCGGTTTACCCCCGCCAAGAAAGTGGCGCTGGCCCTTACCCACCTGATTCGCAGCCAGTATCCCGGCGACACGCTGCAACTGGTGCTATTCCATGACTCGGCGGAGGAGATGCCGCTTTCGGAATTGGCGCGCGTTCGGGTGGGGCCGTACTACACCAACACGCGCGAGGGCTTGCGGTTGGCGCAGCGCCTGCTTTCCCGCCAGAAAAAAGATATGCGCCAGATCGTGATGATTACGGACGGCAAGCCTTCTGCCCTGACGCTGGAAGACGGACGGATTTACAAAAACGCGTTTGGACTTGATCCCCTTGTGGTGTCAGAAACGTTGCACGAAGTGGCGCGTTGCCGGCGCAACGGAATTCTGATCAACACTTTTATGCTCGCGGCCGACTACGGTCTGGTGAACTTTGTCCAGAAGGTAACGGAAATCTGTCGCGGCAAAGCCTACTTCACCACGCCTTATACACTTGGGCAATACCTGTTGATGGACTACATGAAAAAGAAAGTCAAGCACATCCACTGAAAGCAGGAGTTAGAATTCAGGAGTTAGAAGTTAGGAGTTAGGAGAAGGATTGGACTTCTGCTCTTTGGCTTCTGGCTTCTGATTTCTAATTTCTTAGCCCTGACTTTTGCCTCCTGCCATGATGCTGCGGGTTCTGCTACAATACGCTCGGAATTTGCTGAGGAAGGAACCCATGACTGCTCTAAATGCGGGGAAGATCGCCCCGCTTTTCGAACTAACCACCACCACAGGCGAGCGCCTTTCCCTGGATCAGGCATTGGCGCGAGGTCCCGTTTTGCTGGCCTTCTTCAAAGTGACCTGTCCCACGTGCCAGTTTACTTTCCCGTTTCTGGAACGCATCTATCAGCAACTGCGCGAACCCGGCGGGCAAGTTTGGGGAATCGTTCAGGATAAGGCACAGGACGGCGCGCTCTTTGCACGGAATTACGGAGTGAGCTTTCCGATCTTGATTGATGACGCGCCGTACAAAGTTTCGCGCTTGTACAATCTGGCTCACGTACCAACACTGTTTCTGGTTAAGCCCGACGGCCAGATTGCGATGTCCAGCGAGGGCTTCAGCAAAGCCGAACTGCTCGCCATCCAGGAATCCCTGGCGCAATTGGACTCCGCCGCCCCAGCACTTCTTTTCCTTCCAAACGAGAGCGTTCCTGAATACAAGCCCGGTTGAGGGTCCAGAAGCTAGGCTTGGTCAAGCCTGGAACTCGGTAGACGGGATACGGTAGACGGCATACAGGGAAGACGCAATCGGTAAACGGTAGACGGGGATCGACAGGCTCGGCAGACGGTAGACGGCATACGGTAGGCGGCGTAAAGCGCATTGCGCATCCAGTAGACCGTGTACCGACCTTACTCAGCTTGCGCCTATCCCGTATTTCTCGGTCTACCGTATGCTCTCTAACCCCGCCTGTTCTTCCTCCCGCTTTTTGTGTTTAGCCTTTTTCTTTCTTCTGTCCTGGTGGGTTTGAGCGGCGGGGGGTGTACCGATACGCAGTCGCGCCTGCCGCTTCACTTCTGTGGTCTTTTCAAATGTCTTGCGTTTCGTGGGACGCATGGGAAAACAGTGAACAGTAAACTGTGCACAGTGAAGAGTCAATCTGTTCACTGTCCACTTTATTGGCGGAAGTGCGTCGGAGTCGAACCGACCGGCCCACCGTAGGCAGGCCCACAGGATTTGAAGTCCTGGGCGAACACCAGCCCGCATGCACTTCCGATCAGCATATATCTTATTCTTGGTTCGACTTGCTTCATCTTAAGGGAGCGCAGTTCCCGCTTTCTCCAGCCCCAATAATACCCCAGGGTTGCCGGGGCAGCATAGTGCCGTCGGTCAGCAGCGGAAAAAGCCGTAGTTGTTGTTCCAATCCAGGCAGGTGGCGACATTCCCCGAGGCCCGCCTGGGGTTGTACATGGCCACGGCATTTCCACATCCACTTCGCACGCCGCAATCGCCCCGCAGTCATTCTTTAGGGGTTAGGGGTTAGAGCTTGGGGGCGCTTGCGCCCAACAAGATGACACCTCACCTCGTGTTGACATTTTGGCGGCTGGGCTGTTACAAACTACGCGCACACCGAAGGGCGTGCAAGGGAGGACACATCATGCAAAGGCGGAAGTTCCTTAAAAGCTCTGCGGCGGGAGTAAGCATCTTTCTTACGCCGCCGAGTCTCGAACCTCTCAAGGCGGACCCAACGGAATCTCCGAAAGTCGTGAATCTGGCTGGAGCTCCGGTTGCTAAATTCGTCGAGATCGCCTCGACAACCTATGAAGCCAAGGATTCGCTCACCGCAGTCCCGGTTGACGTCACCCTGGGCAAATTCCTGATGGCTGCCACCGAGGTCACACAGCGCGATTTCGAAGCCGTTATGGGCTACAACCCGTCGTTCCACCAGGGAGCGGAGTTGCCAGTGGAGAGCGTGAGTTGGTGGGAGGCCATACAGTACTGCAATCTTCGCAGTATTCGAGAGAATATAGATCCATGTTATTCGCTTGAAACCGGCTCTTGCGACTTGCAGAAAAATGGGTACCGCCTCCCCACCGAGGCAGAGTGGACCCATGCTTGTGGTGGCGAGACCGGTTACACCCTGGCAAGCGGCCAGGCCAACGTGGGGTCCTCCGACATGACGAGTGTAGCCCTACTGATGCAAGAATTGGAGACATCAGGGACGAAGCCGGTTGGCAGCTACGCGCCCAACCCGTTCGGCCTCTACGACATGATCGGAAATGTGTGGGAGTGGTGCAATGATTACTTCAGTGCGGTCCCCACGCCCCGGTCTTCGTACAATCCTGCCGGGCCGGCACGAGGATTGGCCCGTGTGGTTCGCGGAGGCTCGTTCGTCAGCACCACTGCTCAGTCACCGGCCTGGGCGCGCGACTACCGGTTAGGCATGGAGCCAGGGTACAAGAGTCGCTTCACGGGGTTTCGCGTCTGCCGCACCTCCGAACGTCGTGCGGCAGTTTTTGCGGCGCAGGTCGATGCCAAATGGTTTGAGCCGTATGACCAGCCTCCGCCGGGTTACGAAAAAACTATTGGCAATTTGTCACCTTTGGTCTCAAGCACGAGCACCGTCTCCGAGTGGGAAGCTCACCGCCCCGCTATCCGTGCGAAGTGGTTGACGTTGCTCGGTGGCATGGAGATCCAGCCTACAACCCCTGAAGCCCGTTTCGTTGAGACCGTAATGGATCAGTACTTCTCTGGGAAGCTCATGTACCTTCAGGTGGAAAGTGACAGGTGGGAGAAGATTCTAGTGATGATGCCGTCTGAAGCCCTGACGCATCCGCGTCCCGTCGTCATCGTTCCCTTTTACGATGTCGATGATCCGTTTGGGCACGACGTAGCCGGACGGCAGGTCCTGGGCGGGTTAACCACCGCTTTTGCCCGTCTGGCCGTGCAAAGAGGGTACATTGCCGTGGCGATTCGGTGGTTCGGCGATAGCTATGGGGAGGCGTACACCGAAGCAGTCGCGAACCTGAAACTGCGACACCCCCACTGTACGGGACTGGGCAAGTGGGTTTGGGATGCGCAGCGACTCCTGGATTATTTGTACACGTTGCCGGAGGTCGATCGCCAGCACATTGGCATTATCGGCCACTCGCTCGGCGGGAAGATGGCTTTGTATGCGGGGGCATTCGACGAACGGATTACGGTCGTGGTGACAAGCGAGCCCGGCATCGGGCTGAATCTGGGGCCTACCAAGCACAATAATTATGACGCCTATTGGTATTTCGGTGACTTCATTTTTCAGAGGCGGGAAAAAGAGACCGACCATCATGAACTGCTCGGGCTCATCGCGCCGAGGCCATATTTATTAATTGGAGGCGACGAATACGATACCGCCGAAAGCTGGTACTACATCAACGCGGCGCGGCAGGTGTGTGACTTATACGGCAAGCGGCACAACGTCGGCTATTTTAATCACCACCACGGACACCGACCGACACCGGAAGCAGATCAGCGCGCCATGGATTGGCTGGAACGCTTTCTGGGGCCGGCTGCATAAACCACGAGAGGTCACGGTTAAGAATCCGCGTGCCCGCGTGCGGCTCATCACCTCCGGGTCTCGCGAATTCCTCCACTCCTCCCAACAGGGTGGATGGAAGTGCGCTGTGCCGCATCACGAAAGGCGCCGCCATTGGTAACCCGATTGCTCTATAATTCTCAGGGAGAAATACAATGATAATCAACGCGCCGGCCAAGTGGCCCGCCCGCCTCGTTATTGCAACGCTTTTTTCTTCTCTTTTTTGTGGCCTCTCAGCGTCGGGAGCCACCCTTCATATCCGTCAGAATTCTTTCATAGCAGGGGCGGATGGCATGCCGCCCGGGTGGGCAACATGGTCGGCGCGGCCGGAGATCGCCCCCCATACCTTCGTCGATACTGTGCATCAGCGCTCAGGTGGAGGGTCTCTCGCAATCAGCGGGGCCAGCAATGCTTCTGAGTACGGAGGCTGGGAGTTTCGGGTGGACGGAGTGGAACCGGGCAAGTGGTATCGCTTCACCGCCTATTATCGCGCCGAAGGCGTTGCGTACGAATCGCAAAAGATCGTGTCCCGGCTTGACTGGGAGGCTAAGGACAGCAAGCGCGCCGGGCAGCCCGATTATGCCTATAGCGTGCTACCCGAAGGTGATTGGAAGCGCGTCACCCTCGATGCACCCGCCCCTCCGGCAGCGGCGGAGGTAAAGCTGCAGCTTTACCTCGCCAACTCCCCCCAAGGAACAGTGTATTGGGATGACATCGCCTTCGACGAGGTTCCGGATCCCGGTTCGCGCCAAGTCACGATCGCTACCATCAACCTCTATCCCCGGGGCACGGCGTCCCCGGAAAAGAGCGTCAAGCTTTTTATCGAGAATATTGGGCAATCCATAAAGCAGCGGACCGACCTCATTGTCCTGCCGGAAGCGATCAACGTGGTCGGAACAGGAAAGGGTGATGCCGATGTGGCCGAACCCATCCCGGGGCCAACCACGGCACAGCTTGGTGAGGTCGCAAAGCGTCGAAAGACGTATATCGTAGCCGGCATGTATGAGCGCGAAGGCGACACCGTGTACAACGCCGCGGTGCTGCTCGACCGCGAGGGTACGCTGATCGGCAAATACCGAAAGGTGTATCTGCCGCGTGAGGAAATCGAAGCCGGGATGACGCCCGGCGATGACTATCCGGTTTTCCAGACGGACTTCGGGCGGGTGGGGATGATGATCTGCTGGGATGTTCAATATGCGGACCCGGCACGCGCCCTGGCGCTGCGGGGAGCTGAAATAATCCTCTTACCCATCTGGGGCGGGAGTGTGCTGCTCGAGAAAGCGCGCGCCTACGAGAATCATGTCTTCCTGGTGACCTCGGCTTACGATATGCATACTCAGATTATTGACCCCAACGGCGACGTGGTGGTGGAATCGCCCAAATTGGGCACCCCGGCGATCGCCACGATCGACTTAAACCGCCGATATGTAGATGAATGGTTGGGGGATATGCGCGAGCGATTCATGAAGGAAGTCAGACTCGACGTGAAGCCTGATTAGCCGGCTACGCCGCAGGCCGGCGCACGGAGCGATTCGGGGTCCTGAAGCACCGAACATGGTTTTCCAATCATTTCTCCAGCAGGGCTCGGGCCACACGCAGCCGAAGCGCATCCATCTGATCGTCCTTCACATTTCGAAAGCTGATGGTGCCGGCGTCTTCCTCATAGGATTGGTGAATTCCGCCTGACAAATCCAGCGCTTTGAAGACGGCCTGGGAGACCGCCTCCCGATCCCACCCTGGCTTGTTGGCCAGCATCACCAGATATTCCACATCCTGCTCTCCGCGACGGTAGGCTTTGAGGCGCAGCGAAGGAAACGGCCCTAATTGCGCGAATTTCTCTCCGGGGTAGAACACCGTCAGTTGCTCCGCGCGCTCCCACGCTTTGCTCCCGGCGGCGGCATTCCAGGGAACAACGCCATCCGCACCGCTCGCCCAAGCCCGCCAGCACCACGCGCGCATCGCCACGTTGGTCTCGCGCGGGTGATTGGTCGTGGCATAATTCCAGAACGTCCGCCCGAAACGGAAGCGGTCGTCCAGCAGGTAGCGGTTTTTGCTGTAGAACTTGCCACTGATATTGTCGATATCGATTTGTCCCGCCAGCAGATCGCGAATCCACTCGACACGGCTGATATCCGACCGGATTTTGATGGGGACGTCCGGATAGTTCTGGAGACCTCGTTCCGTCAACTCGTAGAAGAAGCTTAAGGCGCGAAAGTCGTCGCGATGGTTCGGCTCATCAAGCAGCCAGAGCGAGCTACCCCGTCCGCCTCCTTCCACGTCTCCGGGCCGCTTGAAGTAGTACTTGTTGTTGAGGTAAAGAACGTAGTCCGTCGCCAGCCAGCCACGCTCCTTGATGTGGCGGGCGAACTCCGACACGATCGCCGAGAAGCGGTCCTGGTAGTCTTTACTGAAGGCCTCTTCGATTGGCCCGGCGGTCAAAGCATGGCGAGTGATCAAGTCGTTATATTCCTGCATCGTCCGGACTTCGTCGGGCTGGTCAAAGCGGTAACTCTGGCGCAGATTCCCGGGCCAATTCTCGCAGAAGGGCAGATAGATCGCCGGAACCGGCATTCCCGACCGAGGCAGGTCTTTGAAGGCAGAGCCGTCCAAGAGGGGAGCGTAATACGTGTCCCAATCCTTCCAGTTCGTCACGCGCGTCGCCGCGCCCTGGCCTTCCAGTATCGGAGCCTGGTCAGGAGCCTCCGTCCCCCGCTGCGTGTATCCAAGGATATCGAGATTTGTCCGATTGAGGTGCGCCACGCGGTGGTACGCGCGCACCAGCGCACGGTATTCGGGTGTGCCCGGCTCAACACCGGCGGGCGACGGAACCGCGGTGTAGGCCATAAGGTCCACATCGAAGTTCAACCTGTCCGGCAGGGTGAGCGGCAGGACTTCCACCTGAATATGGATTTTCTTTTCGAACCCGCGGGCACGTACCAGTAACTCCCCGGTGTGATTTCCGGGAGCCGCGTCATGGGGGACATAAATATCCACATACACGGGGGCGACGGTCTGCCCTGGAACTGGGTTGTCTGCGGAGGGAATACTTAGCGGCTTCAACGGTACGAGCGCGTCTGCGTACCACTCGCGTGTGGGTCCCGTGCTCTGATCATCCGGGACGAACCACTCGCGCCAAAGTTGAGTCGCTCCGGTCCTTTCGAATACCTGGGGCAGCTTGTTCATCGCAAACAACGGCTTGGAGACGCTGACCTCGATCCGGGCAACAGGAGATGCGCTTTCGATAGCAAGCTGAAACGCCAGGAATTCGTTCCGCATCCCGTGCAAGGTTACCGTGGCAGAGGCCGCATCCCAGACCGGGTTATGGGCACGGTGATCGGCATCGTCACGTTCGAGGAGTTCCCCGGTTCGAGGGGGGATCTTCATCAGCTCGGGGACAGCCCAGACTTGCAACCCATTAGCAGCCGCGGCTCCGGCAGCCGCTGGTTCTGCCGGTGCGGGTTCGGGCGGAAGCGCCGGGTAACTTGGGGAATACGCCCGGAACTTGCCCAAGGGCGACATCGGTCCTGCATAGCCCGCGGCACTGACCGCGCGAACAGCGAAGTAATAGTCCCCGCCGGGTTTCAGATGCTCGACCACGGCGGCGACCCAGTCCTGAAGCGCATTCGACGTGGCCAGCGGCGCCGGCTTGGGCGCGATCGGATTCAGCATCCAGCGTGCAACCCGCGCCGCATTGTCGAAATTGGCTTCCGTGACGGGATCCACGCCGTATCGGAGGTCATAATGGGCCGCGTTCCCCGCACCACCAAAGTTGAGAATGACGCTTCCCGCACGCAAAGTCGTCCGGCCGAGCCGATGCGCTGTGTCGGGCGTAGTGTCCATTTGCCGGGATCGAACATGGCCCGGAAGCGTCTTATCCGTGCCCACGGTGCTGACCATGAGGACTGGCGGATAAGCGCTCTCGCGGCTGTTGATAAGATGGGTTGTATGCGTCTGCCCCTTCTCGTCCGTAAGCAGGATGCCGAACTGATCGCCGGAGACGAGCGCTGCGACAATTTGTGGGGGGATGTCGATTTCATACCAGCCGTTGCCGGCATCGCGCGACCGCTCATACGAATAAAGGCTGCCACCTTGGCCGAACGTGACATCCGCTACGTCCGAGCCGGGATAAGACCATGGCTGCTGCCCCACGCGCGCGAAGAAGTAGTTGGATTCCCCCTCTGCGGCTGGACCGTTCGTGGTCTTGCCCTCTGCCCAGGGCGCCGTTCCGCTGATAGTAGAAATGCCAACCGTGTGCAGGGGCACGGGATCGGTGTTCTCGCGATGCATTCTCAGCACCGCCTGGTCAATTTTTCGACCCTTCAGCCCGGACACGTCGAACTGAAACAGCGCGAAGCTCTCGTGCCCCGACACGTGGAGCAGGGTATCGCTCCCGTGGTTCCCTGCCCCTTCGGATTGCTGCTCCTCTGGGACGGAAACCCAAGTGTCTGCCGTGACCGGGCACCTGACCGTCTGAGCCGCCGCCGTCGAGAGACTCACCGTTAGGGTAATGAAAAGCTTAGCCAGTTTAGTCATAGTTCCTTGATCTGCTGCTGGTCAGGCGCATGGCACTTGGCCCGGTCGAGCTTGCGCGCCGTATCGGGAAGATGCAGCCGTCACGAAGATGATGATATCGCCTCCAACTGGGAAGGGCAACGAGGGGGACAGAGGCCGTGCGGATGCACGACCTCTGTCGGTGAAAACGGGGGGTTTAGAAAGACAAGCGCAGCGAGAGTTGGAGATAGCGCGAACCGTTGGCTTGCTGCGAAAGGTCTTGCAGACCCGTCGTGGTATTGGGAACGACATCGTTCGGGTGATTGAGCGCGTTAAAGGCATCCGCGGAGAAGCGCATGTCGACTTTCTCTCCGATCTTGAAGTGCTTGTAGAAAGACAAGTCATCATCCCAGGCGCCGGGGCCGATGAGATTCTCGCGCGGGGCGGGGTTATACGTTGTGAAGGGGGCGTTGTAGCACGTCTGCCCATCGTTCGCCGGATTGTTGGACAACGGCACCGCGAGAAATCCGTCGTACCCGCTCTGCGTTGTTCCCGGACATCCAGGGCCAGCGAGCCGAGCGACGGGAGCAACCAGGCTGCCGCGAACGCCCGTCGCGCCGGTACCGTCGAAAGTGCCCGCAAACCACTGCCGGTAGTTGTCGTTGCTGCCCTGGATGTTCAAAGTGGCGCGCTTGCTGGAAGCAATGCGGATCGAGCCTGGCTGGACCAAGTTGTTGGCCGCGCCAAACCAATATCCGCTATTCCAGGTATAAATGGTGGCCACCTGCCATCCTCCAACCAAATAGTTGAGTGGGGTGGAGATATTGTTGCCGAAACGCTTACCCTTGCCAAACGGCAGGCTGTAAATGCCATTCAGGGTAAATCGGTGGGGAGGGATGGAAGTGTAATTCATGTAAGCGAGCGCCTCCCGCTGCTTGTAAGTGAGGTTGGGCTCGCCCATGACCTCCAAAGCCTCCGGGATGACCTCCGAACCGCCTCCGGCGTTGAGCGACAGATCCTCGTCGCCGCCGGGCCCGGGATCGACCGTGGTCAGGGCCCGGGTGTACGTGTAGAAGGCTTGGAAGCCCAGGCCATTGCCAAATTTCCGGTTCACTTCAACCTGGAGCGAATGGTCGCGGGAATAGCCCGTGTGGTTGTTGGCGTATAAGCTCCATTGCCCGACGGGCTGCAACTGCCACGTGTTGGGAGGCGGTATGATACCGGTGCGCGTGGCGTAATTGTAGTAGGGCTCCGGAGCGTTGAGGTCATACTGGTCGAGCAGACTTCCGCCGTACGTCCCGATATAGCTGACCCGTAGTCCCGTGTGCTTGGGAAGCTCGTGCTCCACCGTGATGTTCCAGGTCTGGTCGTGCGAGTCGGTCCAGTTTTTGCCATCCCAGTAGACGCCGCCGTTTCCGTTGGGAGCCGCCGACACGCCCGTCTGGATGTTCACGGTGGCATTCGGGAGGTAATCGCCGGCGACAGGGTTGGATATATCGGAATACAGTCCGTAATAGGGCCCCGTGGCTCCGCCCGGGACGTTGGTGTTCAGGTAGGGAGCGGTAACGTAGAACTGGTTCAAGGGCGGAGTTATCCGGGCCGCCGCCAGCAGGAATCCGAGCGGCTCCGGTACATAGTACATGCCGTAGGAACCGCGGATTACGGTGTTGTGGTTGAGCTGGTAGGCCAAGCCCAGGCGCGGGCCGAAGTCATGATGGGTTTGGTTGAACAACGCGCCCGGATAGCCGACCGCATTGGCGGTTGACCACGTCATACCTATGGCTTGCCAGGACTCGAGGTCGCTGGCCGGCGCGCCAAGGGAGGTCATAGGGACGTTGTTCGGAGTGATCACCTCGAAATTCTGAGCGGGATCGTAGGGATCCACCAGCCGGTTGCGCGCGTCGCGGTAGGGTGTAAAGTACTCCCAGCGCAGTCCAAAGGTCATCGTCAAGCGCGGGGTGAGTTTCACCTTGTCACTGATATACAAGCCCAATTGCGTCTGACGGAAGTAGAAATATCCGCGGTTATATTCGTTTTGCATGTATTCAGGCAGGCCCAGCAGCATTTCAGCAAATCCACTGCCCGTGTCGGGATAGAGCGAATTGTTGGCTGGGTCGAAGAGGCCCGTGTAACCCGGAGGGCCGCCAAAAATCACAGCGCCCTGGGCTTGTTGCAACTGCTCGATGTTGTTCTGTTCCTTGCGGCCGCTGAACCCGAATTGGACGGTGTGTTTGCCGTGAGTCCAGGTGAGATTGTCTTCAATGGTTTCGTTGGCCATCCGCTCTTTGGACTGGTTGTCTGAGTCCCATCCAAAGTAACCGTTGTCCTCTTCGGCGTAGATTGTGGGCCATCCGGTTACGCCGAACGGATTTGGAGTGCCCAGCTTGGAATCCCAATTGACGAAGTCCGCCACGGTTCCAAAGTGGACAGGCTCACGAAGCACTCCCACCAGCAATTCGTTCAACCAGTTCGGTGAAATGCTGCGGTTATAGTTCGCGGCCACGTTGGTGGTTCCGAAGTTGCGCTGGCTGGTGCCCATCCCCGTGGTGGGGGAAATGGGGTTGGCATAGTAGCCCCCCTCGAGGACGGCGGTTTCAGACGCCCGCGTATAGCGCACCGAGAGCCGGTCCTTGTCGGAGATATTCTGGTCCCATTTGAACGTGGGCGTACCGTTGGACTGAATGTCGGGGTACGTACTGGTGAAATTGGGCGCCACATAGGGATTGTTGCCGTTCGAAGGAGGCGCCGTCAGGGTTTTCAGCACCATTCCCGTCTGCTCATAGGGCCCGGGGATTTGATTGTTGGGGAACGGCGTTCGCGCAAAGGTGGTGGGGTTGGTGGTTGTCGGATCGTAAACCGTGATGGGCGAGAAACCCGTGGGGCAACCCACACTGCCGGCGTTGCACGGGCGGCTGGTGTCAACTGCGTTGCTCAGGTTGCCTTCCCACATGGAGGCGGTGGGGACCCAAGGCTGGAGCACCCCGGCCCGCGAGCGCTGCCGCAACGCTTCATAATCAAAGAACCAGAACGACTTGTTCTTCCCGTTGTAAAGGTGCGGTATGTAGACGGGACCGCTCATGTAGCCGCCGAATTCATTCCGGATTTGCTCCGGCACTTGAAAGGCGGAGCCTACGGGGTCCGTCCGCAGCCGGGTGGGGCCCATCACCGAATTGTCTTGCAAATATTCGTAGCCCGCGCCGTGGATTTGATTGGTGCCGCTGCGTGTGGCCAGAATGACCGTGGCGGGTTGGTCAAAACGGGCGCTCGATCCCGAGGTCTCGACGCGAAATTCCTCGATAGTCTCGATTCCCGGTTGCACGAAGGTGATGCCGCCGGTATAGCGATCAAGCAGCGAGGCGCCGTCCATGTTGAAGTCCAACGCGCCGACCTTCATGCCGTTCATGTGGTCGCCCTCGTACCCGGCCGTAAGGGGGAACAAATTGGAAATCTCCCGACCGTTCAAGGGAAGATCGCGGATTTGATCGGATTCCTTGATGTCGGCAACGGTTCCAGTTTGGGTATCAATCGGCGCAGCGGCTCCGGTTACCTCGACCACCGTGGCGGTCTTCCCCACGTTCAGGGTGGGGCTGAGCACTGCGTTCTGGCCGACGAAAAGGGTAAAAGTGCCTACCCACTCGTCAAATCCTTGTTTACCAACCACAATTTTGTACTGGCCGATGGGTACGGCGCCGAAGTAGAAAATGCCCACTTCGGAGCTTAGCCCTTTGGCCGTGACGCCCGTCTCAACGTTCGTCAGGGTGACGTTAGCCTGAGGAACGATCGCTTTGCTTGCATCCACGACGGTTCCAGTAACCGTTCCCTCCCCGTTCTGGGCCAGAGACACAGGAACAGAGAGAAAGAAAAGGCCCAGGCAAAGGCCCAGTACTGCCACCAACGTTGCGAGAGGTGAGCGGCAGAGGGCCGTTTTGTCCATATAACTTCTCATAATCCTATTTCCACCTTTCTTATTTTCGTTGGGGTTTAACCCACTTTCGACCTGACGCGGCAAACGTGCAATCTGCACCGAATAAACGTCCGGCACCACAGCTAATTAATATCCCTAATCCAAGATCACTTATGTCCAAACGCAACGCGAGACAGCCCGAGAATCTGAACTTCCGGCGATACGGTTTGCGCGCCGGAGGGCGGCCGATTTATTGGGGGGTCGGTTTGGTTGGAGACCTTCGTTAGGTAATCCATGTTGTTGCGAAATCTTATTATCATCGTGCAGCATCATTGTCAATACTTTTTTTTAGTTGTTCTTTGCGATGTCTCTTTATTATCTGTGTTGTCCATCAAGGGGCGACGTGCCTTTGGTTGGGCGGCAGGCAAACGCATGACTGATCCTGCTTGGACGTGATTTCCAAGATATCGTACGCGAATCACTGGACGGAGGAGTTGGCCGTAATGAGAAAGCAACGGAACACTGAAGCCGGTTCACGCCCAAGCGCGTGGCGACAACATCTTGAATCTTGAATCTTGGATTTTGAATCGCCTTTGCCGGTTCACCCCCACGCGGGTGGGGATAACGGCTTAAAGGCTGTGGCGGTGAAGTGCGCGGTTTCCCCGGATGAGTATCAGCCCCAAAGGTCGGTACTGAGATATTTCAACCCCGAATCGTTAACAATGACTGCTACTACGCTCCCCTTGCAAGGCCCTTGGAGCAACTGGAGAGCGGCAGCCACATTGGCGCCGGAGGAAAAGCCGGCGAAGATACCCTCTTCGGCAGCCAGTCGCCGTGCCGCCATGACCGCATCTTCATCGGTAACCTGTACGTATCCGTCAATGTTCTCGGCCCGTAGGAGGGAAAGGTCAGCGATTGAGTACCCTCCGCCCTGGATCGCATGACTCGGATTGCGCACCGGTTCTCCTGCCAGCACGGCACAGCCGGCGGGCTCGACCACATAGCAGCGGATGCCGGCGTCGGCTTCTTTGAACGCAGCGGCGCAGCCGGCAAACGTCCCGCCCGTTCCCACGAAATCGCAGAAGGCCTGAATGCTGTGGCCCGACTGAGCGAGCATCTCAGGTCCGGTGTGCAGATAATGGGCGCGGAAGTTGCCCAAATGGTGAAACTGATCGGCTCGGAAGGCATCTCTCTCGCGCACCAGTTGCCGGGTCCGTTGCTCGACCAATTCCAGGTCGCCGCCGGACACCTTGCCGGACGCGGAGCCGGGCAGTTGATCGACCAACAGCACCTCGGCACCGAGCGCTCGCATCATCCGTGCCCGCTCCGGGGTGTTCCCTCTAGACATCACCGCAACGAAGGGATGCCCGGTCAAGGCGCAGACGATAGCCAGTCCTGTCCCAGTGTTCCCGCTGGTCAACTCGACCACCGCTTGCCCGGGTTTGAGCGCGCCCTGGGCTTCCGCGTCTTCGATGATCTGGCGGGCAATGCGGTCCTTCTTGGAGAAGCCGGGATTGAGGTACTCGAGCTTGGCCAGGATTCTGCCTTCCACACTCCTGGTTAGCCTCCTCAGTTCCACCAGCGGCGTCTGCCCGATGGCTTCGCCGGCCGAAGCTAGCAACTTGTCATTTCGGGACATCGAAAAACTCTCCGGTCGATTCATTTTCCTACAAGGGAGGCCCTGCAAGCTTGGAGTTTCGAATTTCGAGTTTCAATCCTCAGCCGCGACCACATCACGACAGCCGCAAGATCCACCGTTGCCGCGACGACAAAATAGGCCGTGATGTTCCCCGTTGCCGAAAGCAGCCACGGGAACGCGACGGCACTGGCGAATGCGCCGATGGAGCCACACATGTTCATTGCGGCGGACAGCGTGCCGGTTTGGGCTCCGCCGAGGTCCGCGGAAGCCGACCAACTGGGGCTGAGTGTGAAGTCCACCCCAAAGGTCGTCAAGGCGAACCAAGCGACAAAGGCGGGGAGGCCGTGACTGTGTGCCGCCGCCAGCAGAGCCAGTGCGGCGAGCGAGAATCCGAACATGGCCGGCAAACGGCGCGAGAGCATTCACCGGCCGCGACGGTAAATTGCGTCCACGCTCAGACCACCGGTCCAGGTAGCCAGCGCACCACAGTATAGTGGAATTGACGCATAGGCGCTGGCAGTGCGCAAATCCAGTCCGAAACGCGTCCGCAGGTAGGGCAACAACCAACTGAAGCATAGGAAGAACGTGAAGTTGCAGGCAAAATACTGTGCCAATAGGAACGCTGAATCCCTTGATACCAGCGCACGCCAGTCGCTCTTGACCGCCACCGCCGGGCCGGCACTCCCTGAGCGAATCCACTCCAACTCTTCGGCGGAAACGCCCGTCTTCGAGGCCGGATCTTCGCGGTACCACCAGAACCACCACGTCGCCCACGCGATCCCGGCAGCGCCCAAGGCCATGAAACACCGACGCCAGCCAAACGAGGCAATCATTATGGAGACCAGCGGAAGTCCCACGGCGGCGCCCAGCCGCGAACCGGTGTTCAGAAGCCCCAACGCCAGACCGCGCTCAGCGCCGGGAAGCCAGCCGTAAATGGCGCGCGCCGCGGTGGGATACGCTCCGGATTCGGCTGCTCCGAAAAAGAACCGCACGCCCACCAGCACCAGTACCGTGCCCGCCAACCCGGTTTGCAATGTGAAGACGGACCATAGCGCGACGATCAGGGCAAGGAACCGCCGTGTGCCCCATCGGTCCGCAGTCCAGCCGGCAGGAATCATGAACAGCGCATAACCGAGCGCAAAAGCGCCGAAGACCATGCCGAACGCGAGATCCGGGATGCGCAACTCCGCCGCCATGTCAGCTTTGGCCGCAGAGATGCACACACGATCGACGATCGTTATAAAAGAAAGAAGGAACAGCCCGGCCAGCACGCGCCAGCGCACGCCCGAGCCGTAGACCCATTGCCTAGGTCGCATAAAGGAACCGCTTTCCGCAAACCAAGATACAAGCCAAAAGTCAAAGCGCAAAGGACAAAAGTCAACACTGGCTGTGAACTCTGAAGTTCAAGGCGAAGTCTCTGACGTGCAGGTTGACGGTATACGTGCCCTGGGCTTTGATGGCGAACTACGGCATTTCCAGTTTCCCCAGAGAGTTCGTTTTGAGTTTTGTAGTGACTCAAGATTAAATCTGTGCGATTCCTTGTCGGAGTCCGCAATCGATTACCATGGGCTCTGAACTATGCCAATGTAACAATGACATGTCAAAGAAAATCTGATTACGGAAACTCGGGACCCTCAGTCACACTGAGCACCATGGCAGTTTCTTTCGCTGTATCTCGACATGCAAGAAAGGACCAGGCGCCTGCAAGCGATTACCACCAGACCAGAAACACCTTGAAGGATAAGGCAGAGGGGCGAACCTTTCCCCTTATTCTCCTGGCGGAGCCAATTCGAACACGAAGTACAGTGTTGTAAAGGTACCTCCTATCTAGAACTTGGCGCCGGAAGCCCATTCTTGGTGTAAGATGAGCTCATCTCCTATGGACGAAATAAAGGTCTCGAATAACGGATCGTCCCCGGTGACCGTTAAGGAAGTTGCCCAGCGCGCGGGGGTCTCCACGGCCACCGTATCACGCGTGCTCTCGGGCTCGGCTGGCGTTCGGGAGGCTCTGCGAGCCCGGGTGCTGGAGGCAGCGCAATCGCTCGCCTACCGGCCCAACCGCGCGGCGCGCAACCTGCGTGTGGGGTCCAGCCGTGCGGTGGGTGTGCTGATTCCGGACGTGGAGAATCCGTTCTACACCAGCGTCGTTTGCGGGATTGAGGAGGTTCTGAAGGAGACCGATTATTCGCTGATTCTGGCCAATTACAACGAAAATCCCGAGCAAGAGGCGCGGCGGCTGGATCTGTTTCGCGCCGAGGCGGTGCGGGGCCTGATTTTCTCGGCCAGCCGCTCCCCGGCGGCGCGGTATGCGGAATTCCAGCGCGCCGGCCTGGCCATGGTGGCCGTATCCCGTCTGCAACGTGGTCTGCAGATCGATCAGGTGATGGTCGCCAACCGCGAGGGCGCTTACACCGCCACCATGCACCTGATCCAGCACGGCCATCAGCGCATCGGCTTCATCAACGGGCCGCTGGTGTTCACCACGGCGCGGGACCGCCAAGCGGGCTATGACGATGCGCTGCGCGAGGCCAATCTGCCGATGGACGGCAACCTGGTGATCCACTGCGATTTCCGGCAGGAGGCCGGCCGCGCCGCCCTGAACCAGCTCCTGGGCATGGCCGACTCCCCCAAAGCGGTGTTTACCGCCAGCAACCTGCTCACGCTCGGCGCCCTTCAGGCCATTCACGAACGCAACCTTGATATTCCCAGCCAGATCGCCATCGTGGGCTTCGATGAGATGCCCTGGGCCATGTCCTTGCGCCCGCCCCTGACGACGGTGGAACAACCGGCCTTCGAGGTGGGGCGTATAGCCGCCCAACTGCTGATGGAACGGATCGACAAGCCTTCCCTGCCCCCCCGCCAGGTGGTGCTGGGCACGCGGCTCATCATTCGTTCCTCGTGCGGCGCGGAAAGGGGAGCATCGGCAGCCTGACGCTGGTTCAATCGAAAATCGCAAATCAGAAATTGCAAATGCCTATGACCCCCCGTCCACGTATCCTTTCTGCTTTGGCACATCGCACCCCCTCCACAATATCCAAGCGGACGTGCCACCACCGAACGTCGCTGTCATGAACGAAGCTGCGCGTGAGTTTGGAGCCGCATGAGTGGCGCGGGCACGCCTACTTGTGTTACACATGAGACGCATTACCGTTGAGCACAAATAGTTTGGGTGCTGTCGAAGGGAGAGTCGGGTGGGCAAGCTTCAGCAAAAGGTGGTCGGCGCAATTGATATCGGTGGGACGAAAATCTCCGCGGCGGTGGTTGATGCCCAAGGCCGGATTCTGGCACGGGGCGACGGGACCACCTGCCCCGAAGAGGGTTACGTGCCGGCATTTCGCAGGATCGCGGGCTTGCTGCGCGAGGCTGTCGCGCGCTGCCGTTGCGAAATCGCGGGAATTGGCGTTGGCTCGCCAGGGCCGTTCGACCCGGCAACGGGCATATACGGCGACATTGGCACGCTTCCAGGTTGGCAGGGTTACGACTTGCCCGGAGATCTGGCGAAGGAATTCGGACTGCCGGTGGCCATGGAAAACGACTGCGATGCCGCGGCGCTCGGAGAATCCGCTTGGGGAGCCGGGAGGAACCGTGGCAGCCTCATCTATGTCACGATCAGCACCGGCATTGGCGGGGGCTTCGTGGTGGGAGGGCGCCTGTATCGGGGAGCGAAGGGCGGCCATCCGGAAATCGGACACCAGACGATCGACGCCAGCGGACCTCTGTGTTATTGCGGCGCCAAAGGCTGCTGGGAGGTGTTGGCCAGCGGCCCGGGGATGGCGGCCTGGGTCGCCGAAAAAACCGGCAACCATGCTATCGATGCCAGGCGCATTTGCGAATTGGCGCGCGAAAACGATCCGATATGCCGGCAGGCAGTCGAGCGCGAGGCCTTCTACCTGGGTCTGGGACTGGCGAACCTGGTGACAATGTTCTGTCCCGACGTGATCGCCTTGGGAGGCGGCTTGACGCAAAGTGCCGACCTGTTCCTTCCGGGCGCGATCGACATCGTGCGGCGGATTTGCACTCAGGTCCCCGTGCAGAACACCTCCATTCAACTCGCGACGCTCGGAAAAGATGTGGTACTGTCAGGGGCCGCCCAGGTATGGCATCACCGGTTCGATGACGGAGCGTGATTCCGCCTCGAGGACGGTCGGGCAGCATCACCGCCCTGGTGATACTGATCTTCCTTGCTATTGATCTTCACGAACATTTCTGGCCCCATCACGCCTGAGAGTAGCAATTCGAATACAACTCTGCGTTGGTGCAACGGGTGTTTAGCTTCGCCTCCTTTGCCAGCCCGCTGAGCTGCTCCATTTTGGCCGGGCGTTTGCCAGATTCCCACACCTGTCCGCAAGGTCCAAGCCGTGCCGCCCGGATGCCAGTTGTTTAGTGTTCCACGGCCGCCGCCAAAGCCTGGACAAGCCCCGCGCCGAATTCGCTTCGATCCGCCTCCGTCGGGAGACGTCCCAACTTGGAGTCGTACTCAATCGCCTGTTCCACCGACTGGCCAGAAGATAGCCTCATATCGGACGGAAGATAGCGTCCGGCTGGCCTGAAGATAAGTTGAAGACAGAACGACGGGTCCCTTAGTCTACTCCTTGCGCGAACCTGCTCACGCAGAGGATCAGAGAATCTACCATGAAACGCGTCCTACCCCTCAACTATCAAGACGTCGCGGCGCTCCTGACGGTGGCGGCGATTACTATCGCGGCTGCTGTTCTGTTATCGGGGCGCGGCCAGTCAGCACACGCGGATGCGCAGCGCCAAAGCACGTCTGCGGCCTCGGCCCAGTCTGACCCGGTCGTGGATCTCTCACCCAACCAACTGAATTCCATCAAAATTGAGTGCGTGGGAACCTACTCGTTCCCGGTTGAGAAAGAAGCGGTAGGAAGCATCGATTTCGATGAGAACCTGTCGGTGCAGGTTTTTCCGCCCTACCAGGGGAAGATTATCCAAGCCTTCGTTGAGTTGGGCGACGAGGTGCAAAAAGGGCAACCGCTGTACTCGATTGATAGTCCGGACCTGATCCAGGCCGAATCCAACCTGATTGGTGCTGCGGCAACCTACGAACTGACCACCAAAGAACTGAAACGCGCCCGGGATCTTTACACGACGAGCGTGGGCATTCCACAAAAGGAATTGGAGCAGGCTATTTCCGATCAACAAACGGCCGAGGGTGCTCTGAAGGCCGCGCGGGGTGCCGTCCGGGTGTTTGGCAAATCCGATGCCGACATCGATCGCATCGTTGCGACGCGCAAGATCGATCCAGCGCTGGTTGTGCCCAGTCCGATTACGGGGCACGTCACAGCGCGCGATGCGCAACCGGGACTGCTCGTGCAACCCGGCAACCCGCCGGCGCCCTACTCGATTGCCGATATTTCCGTGAAGTGGATGCTCGCGAACGTGCCCGAAAGCGAGACGCCCCTTTATCATCTCGGCCAACCGGTTGACGTGAAAGTGATGGCCTATCCCGACCGCGTCTTCAGGGGCACCATTACGAAGATTTATGCGGCGATCGATCCGAATACCCACCGGGCAACCATCCGTTCCGAGATTGCCGATCCCAGGAACGAATTGCGCTCCGCCATGCTTGCGAACTTCGCCATTCGGGTAAGGGGCCCGGTGGTAGCGACCGCGGTACCCGCCAATGGCGTGGTCCGTGAACCCGATGGCAGCATGACCGTCTGGGTCACAACGGATCGGCATCGCTTTATGCAAAGAGTCGTCAAAACCGGCATGCGCCGCAATGACTGGGTGCAGATTCTCGATGGTTTACAACGCGGTGAGCTGGTAGTAACCGACGGCGCCGTGTTTCTCAGTAACATGCTGGAAGCTCCACCGTCGGACGACTAGAAGACGAAATTCGAAACCGGAAACTAGAAACTGGAAACTCGAAACTCGCCTCACGGAACCATTTGGGCCCATTGGGAAGCGCCCGGACTGGAGGGTGATATTCGAAAGTCGACCTTCGCCGCCGACGGCACAGTCGGCGCCCAAGGTCCTATCAGGGTGACCAGTTTCGAATTTCCAGTTTCCAGTTTCTAGTTTCCAGTTTCCCATTTCCAGTCTCGAAGTAACGACCCATGTTCAAGTCTCTTATTGCCTTTTGCCTAAGCCGCCGCCCCATTGTGGTATTGGGTTTGGTGTTGTTTGCCGGCGCCGGGTTCATTGCCTTCAAGATGCTCAATATTGAGGCGTACCCCAACCCCACGCCGGTGATCCTGGAGATTACCGCGCAGGCGCCGGGCCTCTCCGCCGAGGAGATGGAGCGTTACTACACAATCCCCATGGAGATCGGGCTTTACACGACGCCCGGCATTGATGTGATCCGCTCGACCTCCTTCTATGGATTGTCGTTTGTGCGGGTGAGCTTCAAATACGGGGTGGACTACAACTTCGCTTACGCCCAGGCCTCGGTGGCAATGCAACAGAACGTCAGCCTGCCCGGTGGTTTGGTGCCCACCATCCAGGCCAACAGTTCGACGGGGGAAATCTACCGTTACCAGGTCATCGGTCCCCCGCACTTCGGAATCACCAACCTGCGCACCGTCCAGGACTGGATCGTAGCCCGCCGGCTGATGACCATTCCCGGCATCGCCGCCGTCAACAGTTGGGGAGGCCCCACCAAGGAATTCCAGGTCGAGGTGGACCCGAACAAGCTGGAAGCCTACAACGTGACTGTGCCCCAAATTCTGACGGCGCTGGGCAACGCGAACCTGAACGTCGGCGGACGCGAAATCCGGATGGGCCAGCAGTCCATCAATATTCGCGGGGTCGGCCTGATTGATGATGGTGGCAACGACGATTTGCGACAGGGTTACAAGGTGGGCGACATCGAAAATGTGGTTCTCGCCCAGTCGGGTGGCGTCCCGGTGCTGGTCCGCGACGTCGGCCAGGTGTCCGTCGGGTATCGGCCACGGCTCGGCATTCTGGGCAAAGACAACCAGGACGATGTGGTGGGAGCAATCGTGGTGATGCGCCGGACGGAGACGACCTCCGACATGCTTCCCAAGGTCAAAGCGGCCATCGACAAGGTGAATCATGACGGCAGTCTTCCGCCCGGCGTCAGGGTGGTTCCCTATTATGACCGCTCCGCCTTAATCGCCGTCACCACGCACACCGTTCTGCATAACCTGATTTTCGGATGCGTGCTGGTCTTCCTGATCCAGTGGATTTTCCTTGGTAATCTTCGCAGCGCCACCATCGTGGGATTGAACATCCCCTTCGCGCTGTTCTTCGCCACCATTCTGCTGGTGATACAGCACGAAAGCGCCAACCTGCTCTCCGTGGGCGCGGTGGACTTTGGGATCATTGTGGATTCGGCCGTCATCCTGGTCGAGAACATCTTCCGCAATTTTCAGCGGGACCCGGAAGAAAAACAGAGTCTGCTCGAGCGCCTGGCAGGGGGAGCTTGGGGGCCCGACCCGACGCGATCCGTGGAACATTCCGCGTCCGCGCACGGATGGACGGATCGATTGCGGCTGATTCTGATCAGCGCCATGCAGGTGGACAAAGCGGTTCTCTTCTCGGCGCTCATCACGGTGGCCGGTTTCGTGCCCTTGTTCACCATGCAGGGAGTCGAGGGGCAGATCTTCGGCCCCATGGCGCGCACCTACGGCTACGCCTTGGCGGGAGCCCTGATCGCGACGTTTACCGTCACGCCCGTGATCTCCGCCATGCTACTTCCGCAGCGTGTGAAGGAAGCCGAAACCATCGTCGTCCGCCTGTTGCACCGAATTTACAATCCGTCGCTGCGGTTCGCGCTCAATCATCGTCCGCTGACGGTGGGCATCGGCTTCGCCTTCCTGGCATTGTCCGCATTCCTGGGGCTGCGGCTCGGCAGCGAATTTCTCCCCCACCTGGAAGAAGGTAACTTCTGGATCCGGGCTTCCATGCCCATCACCCTCTCGCTTCAGGATGGCGAGGCGGCCACCCGGAAGATGCGCCAGATCCTGCTGCGGCACCCGGAGGTCATCACGGTGGTCTCCCAGCATGGCCGCCCGGATGACGGAAGCGACGCCGCGCCCTTCTCCAACGTCGAACTCTTCGCCCCTCTCAAGCCGTTTGACGAATGGCCCAAAGGCTTGAGCAAGGACAAGCTCACCAACCAGCTTCAGGCGGAGTTTGATGACGAACTGCCGGGGGTCGTCTTCAACTTCTCCCAATATATTGAGGACAACATCGAGGAAGGAATCTCGGGCGTCAAAGGCGTCAATTCGGTCAAGATCGTCGGTCCCAATCTCCAAACCATTACCCAGCTCGCCAACCAAATCCAAGACCAAATGGGCCAGGTGCGGGGCATTACCGACCTTGGCATCTTCCCCGTTCTCGGCCAGCCCAATTTGAACATCAAGGTGGATCGCGCCAAGGCGGCGCGCTATGGCCTGAATTCCGGCGATGTAAATGCGGTCGTGCAGGCGGCTATGGGTGGAGCCGTAGCGACGGAGGTCCTGGAAGGCGACCGGCAGTTCGATCTGGTGGCTCGTTATACGCCGGATTACCGCGACAGCACCGAAAAGATTCGCGCCATCAAAGTGGCCTATCAAACCGCGAGCGGCGCCAACGCCTATATCCCCTTGAGCGAGTTGGCGACGATCACCCTGGATACGGGAGCGGCCTGGATTTATCACGAGAGCGTGCAGCGCTTCATCCCGGTCAAGTTCAGCGTGCGCGGCCGCGACCTGGGCAGCGCCGTCGAAGAGGCGCAGAAGCGGATCACCGACCACGTGAAACTTCCGCCCGGGTACCGGCTGGTCTGGGCCGGCGAGTTCGGCGACCTGCAGGAAGCCAAGCAGCGTCTGTATGTCATTGTACCCATCAGCTTCCTGCTGATCGCCGGGATGCTCTACGGCCTCTTCAACAACTTGCGCGACTGCTTTTTAGCCCTCGCCGGAATTCCCTTCGCCGTGGCGGGCGGAGTGTTAGCGCTCTATGTCGCCGGTCTGAATTTCAGCATCTCTGCCGCGGTCGGCTTCGTGTCGCTCTTCGGTGTCTCCGTCATGGACGGCATCCTGATGATTACCTTTTACAACCACGAAAGGGCGCAGGGATTAGCGCCCGTGGACTCGATGTACCGCGCCGCCAGTACCCGCATGCGCCCTTTGCTGATGACGGCGCTTTCGGCCTGCATCGGCCTCTTTCCCGCGGCCATTTCCACGGGCATTGGCAGCCAGGTGCAACGTCCGCTCGCCACGGTCATTGTGGGCGGCATGCTCGTCGGCCCGGTCATGCTGCTGCTCGCAGTGCCCGCGCTGCGAATGATCTTCTTGGAGCACGAGCCGCCCGTGCCGGAGGCATCCGAATGAGAGCATGCTGCCTTCTGCTAATCACCATGATCTGGCCCGCGTGGGTGTATGGCCAGGGTGCTGCCCAGGCCGGCCCGCACACCTACGTGCGCGCGACCAAAGCCGTGCCCGAACATCGCCCCAGCGGCAAACCGCCCACCATGGTCCCGGGCCATCCGGCGGCTGCAACCATAAGACGGCCGCATCAGGACCGGGGCACGAACAGCTTGGCCAATGCCGCGGGTCTTAGTCGGCCCGGCACCAGCAGCCCGGCCGGCGTGGCGGGCGGAATCGCCAGCCGTCCGGCTGCACCCATTCACGCGCCCACGGTGGCCGGGCTCAGTGGGCAGCGATTCAGGGATGCTCACAGCCGGCGCGCCGGCCCGGCCATTATTGGAGGCCCGGCAAGCGCAACCAAGAACACAACAGGAATCGGCGGAGTCCTGATGGTACGGAAACACTGAACCCATGACGATCATGCACACTCGTAAATCGCCCCTCATCGGATGCGTAGTAATCCTCGTGCTGCTGCTTGCCGGCTGCGCCGTGGGTCCGAACTTTAAGAAGCCGGCGGCGCCGAACGTTCCGGGCTATACGCCCACGCCGCCTTCCACGACCAGCAGCACCGCCAACGTCCCTGGTGGAGCGGCGCAACTGTTCGCGCAAGGGATGGACATTCCAGGGGCGTGGTGGAACTTGCTCCATTCGAAGCCGCTGAATGACCTGATTGAGCGCTCCCTGAAGAACAATCCCGATCTCAAAGCGGCGCAGGCGGCGCTGCAGGTTGCCCGGGAGAATGTGCTGGCGCAACGCGGCGCTTACTACCCCAGTGTGGGCGCGGGTTTTGCAGCGAGCCACTCCAAGACATCGAGCGTAGTTTCTCCATTCACCGCCTCGGGTGCGCTCTATTACAGCCTTTATACGCCGGAGGTGAGCGTTTCCTTTGTGCCGGACGTGTTTGGCCTGAACCGGAGGACCGTGGAGGCCCTGGCCGCACAAGCCCAGCAGGCGCGATTTGCCTTGGCAGCCACCCACATTACCTTGAGCTCGAACGTGGTTGCGGCTGCCATCCAGGAAGCATCGTTGCGGGCACAGATTGACGCGACGCGCGACCTGATCGACATCAACACCAACATGTTGCACGTGCTTCAGACCCAGTTTGAGAAGGGTTATGTGGGCAGGCTCGATGTGGCGGCGCAGGAATCGCAACTCGCGCAAGTGACCGCCGGCTTGCCGCCACTGCTCAAGCAACTGGCCCAGGAACGCGATCTGCTGGCGGCGCTCGCGGGCGGGTTCCCCAGCCAGGATCTGGCCGAGAAGTTCGAGCTTTCAAGCCTGGAACTGCCGCCGGACTTGCCCGTCAGCCTTCCCTCGCAACTGGTGGAGCAGCGCCCGGACGTGCGCCAGGCGGAGGAAAACCTGCACTCGGCCAGCGCTCAGGTGGGAATAGCGCGCGCCAATCGGCTGCCCAGCTTTGCCCTGACCGCAGATGCCGGCAGCATGGCCCTGATTTTCAGCCACATGTTCACAGGAGGGACAAACTTTTGGGATTTGGGCGCAGGCGTCACCCAGCCCGTCTTTGAGGGCGGCACGCTCGTCCATCGCGAGCGCGCCGCGCGCGCCGCGTACGTCGAAGCGTCTGAACAATATCGCAGCACGGTGATTACGGCGTTCCAGAATGTTGCCGATACGTTGCAAGCGCTTCAGCAGGATGCTGACGCCCTGAATGCCGCGGCGGCTGCCGCCGAGGCCGCCCGGGTAACGCTCGATCTGACCACGCGACAGATGAAGGTGGGTTATGTGAGCTACCTGGCGTTATTAAGCGCGGAGCAGACTTATCAGTTGGCCCTGATCAACCTCGTTCAGGCACGCACCAACCGCTTTGCCGATACCGCCGCGCTGTTTCAGGCGCTGGGCGGCGGCTGGTGGAACCGCGCCGATGTGCCGAAGAGCTGACGCGCCCGGCACGAAGTTCGCGCCCGAGAGGGGCCAGCGTGTGACGGGTTGGTTTGCACTCTGGGGAATCGTGAGCGGGTTACTGGGGGAGCGCTTATGGCTCGGGAAATCCGCATTCTCTTGCTTCACGAACAGAGCTTGATCCGGGAGAGCCTCGTGCGGCTCCTCCATGACGAGCCTGGGTTCCACATCGTTGGCAGTTGTTCCTCGCCACGCGAGGCGCTGAGCGCCCTGGAGAGAGAACCCACCGACATCGCGTTGGTTGACGCTGACCTGGGCGATGGACCAAGCCTGGATTTTGTCCAAGAAGCCAGAAGCGTAGGCTTCCAGGGCCGCGTCGTCGTGACCACTACCCGGGTGAGCGGCGGCGGCGTACTCCGCGCCCTGGAAAGGGACGCATCGGGCATCGTGGTGATCAAAAACAGCACGGCCTCTGAACTGGTGAAGGCCATTCGTCGCGTCGCCGGCGGAGAGTTGTGGCTCGACCTGGACGCGATGAAGGCGATGGCCGAGGCCGTCCGGGCGGGCGAGCATCACGTTTGGCGCCCGTTAAACCTGCGCGAAGGCGCCGTGCTGAAGGCCGTCTTGGAAGGACTGACAAACCCGCAGATTGCCCTCAAGCTGCAAATCCCCGAAAGCTCGGTCAAATATGTGATCCGCAGGCTCTTCCACAAAGCGGGCGCAAAGACCCGCAGCCAGCTTGTTCGCATCGCCATGGAAAGGCACGCCCAGGGTTGGTTGCCGGCTCTGTAATTCAGGCATGGTGCGCTCTGCGGTCACAGGTCAGGCAGACCACCACCCCGGAGCGATTCCCAAACCGCCGATTCTCTTATGTTTTATAACGCCGTGGCGCTTTCTGCCCGGCGGTGGCTCTGGGCGTAGGTCATTATGTCGCCAGGCAAGCGGCGGGAGTGTGCCTAGAGGGCACGCCGGGTGCAAGTTCGTTCAGAATGTCCCGCCCCGGCGCCCGTCGTTCTCCGCTTGCATGATGTACCGGGGAGGTGTTGTGTCCCCGTCCTGGAGCGGTCCTTCTGTGTTTTCTTCAACATAGCCGGATGCACCTTCATTTTTCGCAGTTTTGTCGGTGCCCTCATTCCGTACCGCCGCCGAACTCTGGGCCTCGGCCGCCTGGTCCGGCTGTTTGGGGTTCGGCTTATAAACCGCTTCCTTTTGGAGCTGCATAAGCTTGTTGGCTAGGCTGGAGAACTCCCGCGCACAGCGTTCTTCCTCGCGCCGGATCGGCTCCATCGCCTTATCGTTGTACACCTCCGCCGCCAGCAGGTCGCGGCGGCGGGGGGTAAGCGGCGCTTCCTGCTCGGCAGTGGCTTCCTGCCACGCCGTGCTGGCCGCACGCTCTTCTGCCACCACCAGCCGGTAGAGTTCCTCGCGCAGGGGGTCGCGTTCCCGGCCCTCGGCGATGGGGATTTCCGGATGCGGGACGGCCGATTCGTCGTAGGTGTCGTCATTCAACGCTTCCTGCCACTCCCGATCGCTCATGGCCGCGGGCAGGGGCGAAGGCGCGGGAGTGGTGAAGCAGCGCGGCTGGCGCAAGCGGTGAAGAAGCCGGAGGATTTGCTCCAGGCTGGGGGTGGGGTTCAGCGCGGCCACGTCGGCGCAGCGCGCGAAGCACCCGGGGGGCGCATAGAAATCAGGGCGCGCCACGGCGTGCTGCACCGCGTGCAGAAAATCCTGCATGTCGGCCAACTGGAAGCGCAGTTCCTGCGCGCGTTCCCGGCGCCGGGCCTCGAACTGCCGGATGTGGGCGGCCATCTTGCTCTCCTGCTGGCGCTCGGCGCGCAGCATGCGAAACTGCAGGCTGGCCAGGCGCTCGGTGATCCATTCCTGGCAGCCGTTGGCGGGGCGGAACTGCCGGCGCGCAGCCTCCACCAGCGCGGCTAAGTCCTCGGGGTCTTCGCCCAGGGCCACCAGCGCCTGGTCGCGCAACTGCGAGTAGCAGCCGTGGCGCAAATTGGCGGCGCGGGCGCGCTCCTTGCCTTCCGGGGTGGCGGCGCCGTGCGACTGCGGCCCGTTGCGCCGGTGCGCCTCTAAATTTTTCTCCGTCATGGTTTGCTCGATGAGTGCCATATAGAACTCCTTTGGGTTCGGGATTCGGGATTCGGGATAAGGGATAGGGGACTTTGTAAGAGCATTGGTTTGCCGCGGCAACGCGGAGGGCCAGGCGCTCGCCCCGGGCGATCCATCCGCCGCGAGAACCGCAAGCCCATTCGGGTACCGCGCGCATTATTAAACAGGTGATACCCGGTCTTGTCAAGTAAAATCAGCTAGCCCGTAGCCGATGGGCTGTTCACAGACGCTGGCCTTGGCTGTGCGCAGCACTTTGGAGTGCGGCCGCGAAGCTGCCGCCTTTCCTCTCCCCGTACCGAAGAAGGGGAAAGAGCGCACGAACGGGAAACAAAAGCGGCAGCTTCGCGGCCGCACGCATTATGAAGGGGTGCCCCTTTTGGGTTAGGTTAATTCCAGGAGAATGGAAAGAAACCAATCCAAGGAGGAACACCCCATGAAGCTTGTCCAGGATATCGTAAATCGGGTCGTTCGGTACATCGGCATGGACGTTCACAAAGACAGTACGACGGCGGTGGTTCTGGATGCGCAAGGCAACCGGGTGATGCAGGTGACGCTGCGCACCGAAGGCACCGTGCTGGTGGACTTCGTGCGCGGTCTCAGCGGCAGGTTGCATCTGACCTTCGAAGAAGGCACGTACTCGGCCTGGCTCCACGCGCTGCTCTCGCCCTGGGTGGAGAAACTGATCGTCTGCAACCCGCGCCAGAACGCGCTGCTCAAGCAGGGCAACAAGAGCGATCCCATCGACGCGCGGAAGCTGGCGGAGTTGCTGCGTCTGGGTTCGCTGAGCGCGGTTTATCACGGGGCGCCGGAAATGCGCACGCTGAAAGAACTCGCCGCCAGCTATGCCACCTTGGTGCAGGACAGCACGCGGGTGATGAACCGGCTGAAAAGTTTGTACCGCGGCCGGGGGATCCGCTGTGGGGGAACGCAGGTTTACTCGCCTCGGCATCGCGCCCGCTGGTTGGAGCAGTTGGTGGAACCAGGCGCTCGCCAGCGGGCGAAGTTGCTCTACCAGGAGCTGGATCTGCTGCTCCAGCTCCGTCCCCAGGCGCGGCGCGCGTTGCTCGCTCAAAGCCGCCAGCACCCGGCGCAGAAAATTCTGCGCACCATTCCCGGCCTGGGACCGGTGCGCGTGGCGCTGCTGCTGGCTTGGCTGCAGACGCCTCACCGCTTCCGCAACAAGCGCAAGTTGTGCGGTTACGGAGGCCTGGGCTTGCTCACCCGGGGCAGCGCGCAGTATCGGCTGGAGAAAGGCGAACTGGTGGTTTCCCCCAAAGACATCTGAGGTTTGATGTCAAGGTTTTTTTCTTCAGGCGCGCGCCTCCTGGTTTGGAAGTTGGCGCAAGGCTGCGGCCAGGGGCGATCCGTGGCGTTCGAGCGCTTGCTGGTAACGGGCTTCGTCGTAAAGCGTATGGTCTTTCCAGCAACGATAGAAAATGCGGATCCACTTGAAGGCCAAGCTGCGCACGGCAGGGTGATGGTCGGCACCGCGCTTACGCATTTGCTGGTAGTAGACCCGTGCCCAGGGCGACCAGAGAATCGAGTGGCCGGCGAACTCGTGGAAGGTCTGCCGCAGAAATTTCGGACAGGCCAGGCGCCAATGCACCCAGCGCTTCTTGCCGCTCTGCGCGGTGACCGGGGCCGATCCCGACAGACACTCCATATCCTGGGCGGTTTCATAGCGCTGGCGGTCGCTGCCCCAAGCGGCCAGCAAGCGAGGCGCCAGCGCCTTGCCGGCGCCCGGGAAGCTGTTAAAGATGTCGTGGTCAGGGTGGGCGGCAAACAACTCCTGCAGCTTCTCCTCCAGGCGCTCCAGTCCCGCGGCGAGAGCGCGCAACTGGTCGACCTGTGCCCGGACCATGAGCGCCGAACTCTCGATGACGGCGCGGTCGGTGGTGAGAGGACGGGCGGTGCGGATCTGGTCCAGGAGCTGTTCGAGCTGCTCCGGGGTGCGGCGGGTGTGGGCACGATACACCTTCAGCACCTTCCAGCGCGAAGCTTTCTGGGCCTCTTCGAGGCTCTGAAACTGGCTTACAAAGTCCCAGGCCAGAGGCGACGTCAGGTCTCCCGCCCACTCCAGGGCCTGCGGGAAATAGCCCTTCAAAAGGGCTTGGAGACGATGGGTGAGGGCGGTGCGGTCGTCGACCAGCTTGCGCCGATGCTGCACCAAGAGAGCGATTTCGCGCGTCGGCGCATCGTCGGCCACCCAGGGGCGAAAGCGCTCCGGGTGCTTGCGCAGAAACTCCAGCAAGAGCCGGGCGTCCGTCGGATCGCCCTTGCTCCCACTGGGATAAAGCGCTTGGCGGTAGTCGGCCAGCGCCTTGGGCGGGATGGGATAAAGAACCAGGAAATCGTAAGTCATCAGGGCGTAGAAGACCGAACCCCGCGATTGTTCCAAGGCGATGGCAACCTGGCCCTGGGGAAATCGGCTACGCAATTCGGCCACCCACAACTGCAGGGCTTCCGGGGTGTGTTGCAACTCGGAGTGCTCCACGGGCGAAGCCCCGGCCTCTTGCAGGCAAACCGCATGGGCTTGATCGGCCCAGTCCAGACCGACCCAGGCCACGATGTTGGGAGCCACGAAGCGGAATTCGGCATAGGCAATCCTCCGGAAAGAGTGGTGACAACGCGCTTGCCCGGAACCGGCGCAACCCTTATAGTAGAGTCCTCGCGGGACGACATCTGAGTATGCGTTGTCGCTCCAGGCGTCCGGCCCCGCCCGAAGCTCTTCGGGTGATCGTCGAACGATCGGGGCGAAAATTCGTGGCGGGGCCGGGCGCGTTCTCCGCCTGCTTTCCTAACCTTTCCGGGCGACTTCGTCAAGCTTTTCATAGAACGTTTCTATATGCGCTGAGGGTTCCAGCGCCTGCGGCGCTGGAACAACAACCTATAAGGGGTGATGGTGCGGGGACTCAATCCCGCCCACAACACGCACCTGAAAGACATCTTTAAAGGCGCGGCCCTGGCCGCCTGCCAGCGTCCCGGTCCTCTCCGCGAGGCCTACGAACGACTGCTGCGGGAAGGAACGAAGGAGCACTTGGCGCGCCTCACCCTCGCGCGCAAGATCGCGACCTTGGTTTTGACTCTGTGGAAGAGAGGAGAACGTTTCGACGCACAGCGACTGAGAAGAGAACAAGCAGCCTAGCCTCACGATGTGGGCACGGCTCCGCGCCCGGGTTCTCCCCGGCCGGGGTCCGCCGCAGCGCGAGGCCCGAGGGTTGAGGGTGAGTCTCAACTTGGAGTTTAGGCAGCGGCCACCACGGCGCCAGTCTCCTCCGCACGCTAGGCCCCCTCGCACCACCCGACAAAGCTGTAGGCCATGAGTCTCTGATAGAACCATCGTGGGCATCTTTGACCCCAGGTTAGCTTGTCGCGTCTCCCGTCGCGGCGGACGTTCCCTCGACTGAATCATGAACCCGGTAGGACCTGTAAACTTCGTTGGCTGCCATAGTCACAAGGGGCGGGACGTCGAAGAGAACTTCCTCTGCCCGTCAGCGGGCAGAAATTTCTCTTGACATCCCCCTTCATAGAACTCCAAGGTGCTTCGCACATTTTAAAATGCGGTTGCGAACCTCGGAGAACCATTGGCAAATCTCGTCATCCTGAGCGCCGATGCTTTTTATCGGGGCGAAGGATCTGCATTTGGGTTTGCAGATGCGCGGGGAAAGGCAAAGGCAGGAAAAGCCAATGCAGATTCTTTGCCCAAAAAGCGAGCTCTGCAGAAACTCATTTGGCAACTCCTTGAGTGGGAATGAGTTGCATATTGAACTGGGCGGCTTGTTTTTTTAGCCAGTTCATTTGGGTTTCGCGGTATTGGCGCTCGTAATGTTCCACACCTTTATCGTGGTACTCGGTGCCGAAGCGGAGGAGGCGGTAGATCAGTCGGGCCAAGTGATGGGCCATGGCGGTGATGGCCACGGGTCCCTCCAAGCGGGCGCGGAAGCGGCGATACTTGGCGCCCAGATAGCTTTTGCTGCGGTGCAGGGTTTGGGCGGCCAGGCGCAAGGCGGTAGCGGCCCGGTTCAATACCTTCTTGGTGCCGCGCCGGATGACTTTCCCTCCCGTGATCGTGTGATGCGGACTCAGGCCCAGCCAGGAGGCAAACTGATGCTCGTCCGGCCAGCGGGTCATATCGACGCCGACTTCCGAGATGACCACTTGCGCCGTCTGCACCTGGATGCCATCGATGCGGGTTAAGTCCACGCCGGTGATGCGATAGAGTTCTTCCCGCAGGTTGGTTTGGGGAATGTGTTTACGGTGGGGCAGCCGAGGTGCCACCGGCAACGGTGGTCTGGCCCCCTCGACCTTGGCCTCCAGCGTTTTCAGGTGCGCCTCGATGTGGCGGTCGCAATCGGCGATGCTGTCGAGGTGAAAGAAATACAGATCGTGCACCTGCCGCAGCACAAAGAGCTGGTCTTCCTGCCACTGCCCTTCCAGGCTTTGCGCGATTTCTTGCCGGCTGGCCTGGATGCGCCGGTCGGCCAGCGCCGCCAAGCGTTCGGGATCGCGCTCCCCGCCGAGAATCGCCTTCAGAATCGCCATGCCCGTTTTGCCGCTCAGGTCGCTGATCCTGTTGGCCAACTGCACGTTCATGGTGGTGAGCACTTTTTGCATCTGCTGAATGCAGGGGCCGGCTGCCGCCACCAGATTCTCCCGCTGCCGCAAGTAGGTCCGCAGCACGCGGATGTCCTCCGGCGGCAAAAAGGAGTTGTTCAGCAAGCCAAAGGTGTGGAGCTTTTGTAGCCATTGGCACTCCAGCACGTCCGTCTTACGCCCGGGCAGCGTCTTGGTGTACTTGGCGTTCACCACATAGACCTGCAAACCGTAGCTCTCCAGCACGTGGTAAAGAGCCATCCAGTAAACTCCCGTGGCCTGCATCACCACCGTCTTAATGCGGCAGGCCTGCAACCATTTCGCCAGGCGGTGCAAGTCGGCGGTAAAGCTACCGAAGGTCTGCACCGAAGGGTCGCTGCGCCCCGGCGGCACCGCCACGTAATGCTGCGCATTGCCCACGTCAATTCCCGCCGCATCCGGCCGCAGGACTTCCATCCCCGCCGTCACCTCCACGATTTTCCTCCCCGGCTTCCTTCCCGTTCTCCGCGCTTTTCGCATATCCTGTCCTCGCTTCCTGAAATGCGACGCGGTTCGGCCCGGTGGCGGAATAAAAAGGACTCTCTGCAACGGGGTCGAGTTCGCCGCCGGCGCGGCAAACTGCCACCAAATTAGGGGCCGCTTAGACACCGGAACCACGCTCAGAAACGGGCACCAAGGCGCCAACTCAGCATCGGTTATAGCTGCCGATCCACGTCTTCTCTACCTTCGCACACCTCTACCCCCTACTCCAAACTCGAGCCCAGTTTCTGCTCCCCAGGGGCAGCCGACACGGCTGTCAATGCTCAGAATGACGGGGGAGCAGGGGCAGGGGGGACACGGATGAGGGCGCAGTCTCTCTGTTCTGCCGATTCGTGCCGAGGCCGGCTAAGATGTTCGTCGTCACAGTGACGATCGGCATATTCTCATTGAACCACCCGTTTCGATGTCAGCTTCGCAAATTGCCCTGCCATCCTCGGGTGGCGCATGGACGGTGGGAAGCTCTGGCCCTATTGCTTGATGATGGTGCCGTCTTCGCGACGGATTTCACCCCATCCGCCGTCGAGGCCGCCGGAACGGAACGGGTATTTGGCCGCGAGTTGCTCGTTCACTTCCATACCCCAGCCCGGCGCGTCGCCGGCCCACAGGTAGCCATCCTTGTAAGTCGCGCAACCGGTGAAAATCTCGGCCTCCACGCCGCGGATGATGCCGCCTTCCTGAATTCCAAAATTCCAACTGGCCAGGTCGAGGTGCAGTTGCGCCATGTGGCCTATAGGCGAAACGTCCCCGGGCCCGTGCCACGCGGTCTTCACTCCGAACTCCTCGGCGAGAATGGCGAGCTTGCGCGCCGGCGTCAGGCCCCCCACCTGCGAGAGGTGGCAGCGAATATAGTCGATCAAGCGCTCGGCAATCAGCGGGCGCCACTCGTGCGGGTTGTTGAAGAGTTCGCCCATCGCCAGGGAGGTTGCGCACTGCTGCCGGATCTGGCGGAAATAATCGATATCCTCGGGCGACAAGACGTCTTCCAGATAAAAAAGCCGAATCGGTTCGAGTTCCTTGGCGAATTGCACCGCTTCGTGCGGGCTCACGCGCTCGTGGACGTCGTGAATCAGTCCGATTTCGTCACCCAACTGGCTGCGGCAGGCTTCCAGCATCTGCCGGGTGCGGCGCATGTAAGGAGCGGGCTCAAACACCGGGCCGGCGTGCAGACCCTTGCCGGGGCCGCCATTGGGGCCGTAAGCGGCCATGCCCGGCACACCAATCTGCACCTTGATGCAGCGGAAGCCCTTACCCATGGCCTCGCGGGCGCGATCCACCACCTCCTGGACCTCCATCGCGCCCACGGTAGCGTAGGTGGCGGCCGCTTCCCGCGCCTTGCCGCCGAGCAACTGGTACACCGGCATATTGGCCTGCCGGCCCTTAATGTCCCAAAGCGCCTGGTCAACCCCGCTGATCGCATTGTTCAGCACGGGGCCGTTGCGCCAGTACGAACTGTTGTAGCAGGCCTGCCAGGTGTCTTCAATCCGGTCCGCCGGCTTCCCAATGAGGAAGGGCTTGAGATATTTCTCCACCGCCGGCACCACCAGGTCCGCGCGCTGGGTGAACGTCGCACAGCCGTAACCGTAAAGGCCGTCTTGATCGGTGATGATTTTCACCACCACCAGGCGCGCGCCGGAGGGTTGCGTGGCGATCACCTTGACGTCTTTGATGATAGGCGACGGCAACCCGCGCATGGCTCGGGCGGCTTGCTCTTCCGCCACAGCGCGCGCCGAGGGCAACACCCCTCCCACCACTCCGGCTACGCCCAATTGAAAACATTTGCGCCTGTCCATCCCAGAATCCTCCCGGCCAAACCTATCAGACGGCCACCGTATCGCGGCCAATGAACTGTGGCCGTTGCTAATTCTATACTTCCATCGCGAGGCCAAGCGTAGCGTTTAAGGTTTCAAATAGATAGGGCTCGTAAAGACGTCGGGATCATACTGCTTCCCGTACTTGTTGAGGTGAGCCGTGACGGGCGCATCCGATTCTCGCAAGCGGACGCTGCCCAGCGTGGCGCCCCCTTCGCGCACGGTGATTTCGGGCGAAAATTCCTGAAGGGTTTTGGGAGCGCAGTGCTCTTCCCAAAGATTCCCCTGATAGCGACCGGCGGGAACGCCGGGAATGACGACCTTGCCCCGAGCGTCGGAAACGGCAAAGTAGGGCGTGTCGACCACCACCACGATGGCGCTCATCTGGGGATGAATATTGCAAAAAATGTAACAGATTCCCGCGCGATCGAAGCGGACGCCCCGCGTTGATCCCGCTTCGTACAGGCCCAGATCGAACCGCTTGCCGTCAAACAGAGAGAAGACGTTGTGGAAGAACGGGTCGCGATTGGGAAAATCAACCACGGAACCTACCTGGACGACCAGAACGTGAGGCTCGAACACCTTGTTTTTCTGAATGAGTTGAGGCCTCGATGCATTTGGGGTGGTTGAGCGCGGCGTGACTCGATCGCCGAGCGGAGTGAGCCAAAATACCACGTTCACCTCGCGACTGGGCCGTGCCGCGCCATTCGGACCCGCAACGCTGACATGCCCGGTAACCGCTGCCGCCCCTGCGAACGCTGTTCCGCTTGTCCAAAGCAGTATCCCCGCCAGCAAATGACGTGCTTCGGTTTTGACTCTCATGCTGTTTGCCCTTCCATTCGCGAACAGATCAGAACAAGACCCCGATACTGAGATTCAACGTTCCGGCATCGTCGGTCCGGCTGTAAGTTTGCAGTGTGTCCAAAAACCGGTACTCCAGCGCAAAGAGCAAGTCGCTGCGCGGCCGATAGATCACATTAAACAGAGTGTTCTGATTTTTGGCGATGGACGCATACGCGGAGCCTGTCGGTGCATAAAAGTAGCGCAGGTCGCGCGCAAAGGGATTGTCCTGCCCATAAGCCGCGTTGAACTCGATGGTCGGCGTCGCCTTCAATTTGATTTGCGCCCAGCCTCCTACGGTATTCAGGGCGATCAGATCCGACGCAGGATTTGCTTCCGGCCCGTCAAAAAGGACACTGCGGCCTTCGGCGGCGCCCAAGCCTCCCAGCGCGCGTCCGCGGTAAAACTCACCCGACAACGCCAAATGATTGCCCAACGGAATATTCCAGTCGGCCGTGCCCGCCCAGGCGTCCGTGGTCCGGCCCGCCCCGTAATTCTGGCGGCTGTAGTACCCGCCGACGCCTAACGTCAGTGCGTGATCGCCGGCGCCGTGTGTCCACGCGATGCGGGAACCCTCGGCGGGAATGCGCGATTGCTCGCCGCCATCCGGCGTCCGGTAGTCTTGCGAGGTCGGCGGCTCACCCGACAAGGGATCCAGCACTCCTGCTTGGAATGATATTTGGTTCGCTTCTGAAACAGCCAGTCGATGTTCCACTCGCACTTGGGGAATCCAGGTCCACAGATTGCCCGCATCGGCGAAAGCGGGATAACCCAGCGAGGCAAACGAAGTAGGAGAAAGAGGCGAAAAGAACGGGACGTCCTGCCCGGCCACCACGGAGGTGCGGGCCCAATCCAAGCGCATCGTAGCGATGCGCAAGCGCACCAGGTTATCAGTAACCCCGTTCGGCGCATAGGAGAACCCGCCCATGAAGTCGAAGTTCACGTTCGCGCTGGCTTGCGCCCCGAAGAGCGTGGGACCGTAAACTTCCAAGCCGATCTCCGACTGGCGCACCGTGGCGCCCACATTTCCGCTCGTCGCCACAGGTCCCGGTTGGAGTGCCAAACTTGGGACGTCCTGGTTGTCCACGGCGCCGCTGTTCCCGAACAGATTTATCAGCGCGATGCCGCTCAATTTCACCCGATATTTGGAGGCGCTTTCAACCTTCGTTTGATGCTGCTCATCGACCTTCGCTTCCAATAACTGCTGGTCCTCCTCAAGCTGATTCAGGCGTGCCTCGGCGGATTTTTCCGGGTTGGCTGATTCAGGCGCAGGCGATTGCGGGGTTGCTTCGCGCGCCTCGGCAGCACCTTGCGGCTTTTTTCCTTCCGCCACCGCGGCCGGACTGGCCGGCGAGAGTTTTTCGACGGCCCCCTGCAACTCGGCACGAAGCGCGCGCGTCTCCTCCCGGGACCGCAAAACCTCGGCGCGCAATTCCTGAATCGTAGCGTTGAGGTCTTTCACTTGTCCCGCTAAAGCTCGCACGGACTCTTCCAGCGCCGTTGCTTCGGTAGCGGGCGCCGGCGAAGCGCCTACTTGCGCGAACCCGGGAAAGCTCGTGAGTAACACGCACGACACTGCAACTCCAGCCGCAAATCGAAATGCTGGCATCCTTGTGACCATTGAACCCCCCTGCAAGGTTGCATTGGTCCCTTCCGCGTCTTCGGCCGCGAAAGGCTGGGGAGCGCATACACGCACTGCTCCCTCCCAAAATCACTGACCCAGATTGCCCTGCCTATGACTCCTAGTGTAATTCAAAACTGCTATTTCAGGGATTCTTCGATGCGAACGGGAGCGGTGAACTCCGGAATGGCTCGTGCCGGTCGGGTTGAATAGCTCCGGCATTTTCGCGTGGCAGGAAAAGCGAGCATACGCATCGTTGGCAAATCGCGTTGGTGGAAACATCAAGCTGGTTTCGAAACTGCACGGCCGCCACACTGTTGAGCACGTCACTCAGTGTGCCGCGCTGGATGTTTCCCAGCGGCGGATGGAAGAAGCACGGTCGGACCGCACCATCGGATTCAATCACCGCCGACACCCATGGCGCGTTGCAGTGGGGAGCGACGGGCAGCGCCTGCCCCAGGTGGGCTCGGAAGTGCAATAGAATTCTGCACAATTTTTCCGGTTTCTCGCGGATGAAGCCTGTCTGGATCAATTGTGGATATTCCGCGACAAGTGCCTCAAGCTCGGCACTGAGGCAAACAGTCTCGTTCTCATCCAGGGCGACATTAAGTCGGGCGCTCTCGGACCATTGCCCATGGTTGAAGGCCTCGGACGAAATGTCAGCGGCCAGGAATGACAACGAGTCCAGTCTTAGTTCCAGCGCCGCTTCCACCGTAGCCCGCAAATGCCGGAAGTTGCTCTTCTGGACCGTGCAACGCCCATGAATTGGCATAGCGCTGCGGTGCAGGCGCAAGGCGTGAATCCCGCGTTCGAGCCGGCCGTACGCATCCGGCACGCCTCGAATCCGGTCGTGAATCTCGCGCGGACCGTCGATGGAGACGATAACGTCATCGATATGCTCGGCCACCTGGGCGGCGTGGCGCGCGAGCGTCAACCCAGCGGTGAGCAGGGTTGTCCTGATTCCTTCGCTGCGCAGGCGGCGCGACAAGGCGAACAGGTCCGAATGCATCAAAGGCTCGCCGCCGGAAAACACCACCCAACGCACCTTAAGTTCGCGCAAGCTGGCCATGTGCGGCTCCAGGTCCGCGGCGGTGATCTCTCGAATCTGCCGGATTCTCCAGATGTCGCACATCACGCAGCGGCAATTGCAGCGGCTGTGGGGCAGAATGACCAGAATCGGAAGCTCGCGAATAACGTCCGGCGCCCCAGGGTCCTCTCGGACGGCAGGCGCGGTCAAAACCGACGGCTTCATGCCTTCACCCTTTCGAACACCAGCAGCATGTGATCCCCGAGAGCGCGAACGCCGGGACATCGGCCAAGCAATGGGTCGATCTTTGCAGCGATCTTGAAGAGCCAGGCAAAGCGCCTCGCCAGGTGTTCCAGGTACGAAGGCGGCACGCCGACGCCGACGCCCTTCCATTTCAGCAGCCGAAAATGCGGCGCGAAGTCCCGGCGTAGGGATCGCAGGGAAGGATATCGAACCGATACGCTGTGGCCCGGAGCCAGTCTGGCCGTAACCGCCTTGCCGCGAAGCCTCCGGAAGGCTTTGGGAAACTCGCCATGGAGCGTGTACCAGAGCATTTCCCAAATGCAACAGCGGCCAAACAAGCAAAGCACCGCCTTCCCGCCCGGCGGTATTAACCGAGCCAAGCCACAAGCCACCGTGTGTAAGTCAGCCACGCAATTCAATCCGGCAAAATTCGAGAGAACGCCGTGGTAGGAACCCCCGGCCTCGAGTTGATGGATTTCTTCAATCGACAAAACCCTCAGGTCAACTTGACTAGGACAGGGCGAAGCCGCCAAGCGTCGCCGGGCCACCTCGACCATTCCGGCCGACGCATCGCACGCCACCACCTGCACGCCACGGGCAGCCAGGTGCAGCGCGTCAACGCCGGTGCCACAGTTGATCTCCAGGACGCGCTCGCCGGGGCGAAACAGCCGATCGATCTCCCGCCAAACCGATTCCCGTTGCGCCCTGCCAATCAGCGAATGGGTGAAGACGGCGTCATACTCATCCGCGATGGCGTCGAAAGCAGCGGTCCTGCGCGCTGGCAATTTGCCTGGAGTGGGCATACTTGTTGGCCTGTCGATCAAGCCTCCACTTCCGCCGCCGACGCCCGCATTCCTTCCCGTGCTTGCTCAATCCTCTGGCGTAATTCACGCGCCAGCGAATCGGCGTCGGGCGCCTGCGCCTGCAACAATCGACCGAGATCCACTTCCGCGCGCAGCAGCCGATCCACGTTCTGATAGAACCGCCGGGAATGCCTGCCGCGGATCTGAAAGTCGCGGTCGGAGCCCTCCGCCCACGCCTTGGTACTTACGACGCGGTCCTGAACCGTCTCGAAATACGGCGTGCCGCGGATGGGATACGCAACGGTGGTCAGGAAAACGTCGGGGTTGGATTGCTTGACGTGCTGGATGGTGGCGTGGATATCCTCCAATTCTTCGCCTTCATACCCCCACATCAAGAACATGCCGGTTTGGATGCCCCGGGACTTGCAGAGGCCCACGGCGTTTTGCACCTGCTCCACCGTCACGCCGCGGCGCATGGCGTCGAGCACGCGCTGGGAGCCGCTCTCCGAACCGATCCAGATGCGGAAGCAATTCAATTCCGCCAGGAGGTCGGCCACGCGTTCGTTGATGCGGTCCGCCCGGGAAATGCACTCGAAGGGAATGGAAACGTTTCGCCGCTTTAATTCCGCGGCAAATTTCTCCAGCCAGCCGTGATGAATGGTAAAGACATCGTCGGCAAACCAGAGCATGTCCGGGTTATAACGTCCGAGAATCCATTCCAGTTCGTCGGCCACGGAAACGGGCTTCCGCCGGCGGTGCGTCCTGCCATACACCTCGTGGCTGCACCAGCGGCACTCGTACGGGCACCCCCTGGCGGTAATCATGGAGACGGAACCAGCGCCGTGATGCTGACGCCAGGTCTCAAGGTAGCGCTCGATGGAAATGGATTCCCGGCTCGGCCACGGCTGGCCGTCGATCTCGGCAATCTGCGCGCGCGGGGGCGTGTATCGCACCTGGCCCAGTTCGTCGCAGAACGCGATACCCTGCACACGGCCCCGGCACTCTTTTGAACCCCTCCGCAGCACGGGCAACAATTCCTCCAGCGTCAATTCTCCCTCGCCGATCACGACCGCGTCGGCGCCGGCCGCCAGGTACTCCTTCGCGTAGGCGCCGGGTTCGGGCCCGCCTACCACCGTTTTACACCCGGCGTCCCTCGCCGCCCGCAGCATGCGGATCACGCTGCCTCGGGTCATCAGGTTGGCGTAAATCCCGACGACGGCAGGGCGGTGGTGAACGAGAAGGTCCTGGAACTGCGCCCATGAGGAAAACGTGGTGTCGAAGACCTCGACGTCAAAATTCCGCGCGCGCAGGTGCGAAGTTAAATAGAGAATACCCAAGGGCGCATAGGGCTTCATGATCTGAAGTTCCTTCGGATCATCGGCCAGGAAGAAACCGTGGGTTAAGAGGCAGTCCATAGACGTTTCCCGTCTCGTTTGCGCGGTGCGTTGGAATAAACGAGGTCTTTCCCTCTGTCCGGCCGGAGCAGGGTCAACCCCTGCGGGGTGCCCTTCTGCTGACTCGCGTTCCGCAGGTTAAAACCTGCGGCTAGACTTTCTACATTTCGCCACGCGAGCCCTACGGAGGCACTTGGGACCAGTAACCACCCCCGTCGCTCCGCTCCGGCCCCTCCTGAATCAGGAGGGGAGCCTTTTGGCTGCCCTCCTCAGATGAGCAGGGCCGGCCGTGCACTCACGGCCGGGGTGGTGTTGAACAACAAATGTAGAAACTCCAGCCGCAGGTTAATACCTGCGGCTACTCAGGGAACGCCCCTCCCGGGGCGTGCGAACGATGGGTCAACCCCAGCGCCGTTGACGACCCCCCTGCCCCGACCTTCCCTGCGCCGCCCTTTCCGCAGGTTAAAACCTGCGGCTACTCAGGGAACGCCCCTGCGGGGCGCGTGAACAACGCTCAAGCCCGGTCGGGGGTCGCCGCTACGCCGGCGCGCAGACCAACGCCGGCAGCACCGTGGCGTCGGCGTTGCGGCACGTCTGTTCCAACCGCTCTACTCGTTTCCAGAGCTCGGCTCTCGCCTCGGAGTCCATCGCGCCGGGTTGGCAGGGATCGCGAAGCGCAAATGGCCACGCGCCGGGCTGGCTCCAGGAATTCACCTCCGCGTGCAGGGCGTCGTGAAGCGCGCGATAGAACTCGCTGGTGTAAGCGCCTTTGAACATCATTGACAGGTCTTCGCTATCGATCCAGTTCGTCTTTTCTCCCAGTTGTTCCCAGACCCGATCGTAGAACTTGGTTCCCGGCAGGGGGTAGGAGACGGAGATGCCCAGGTCATCGGGCCGCGTCTCGCGCACCATTTGAACGGTTTTCTGAATATCGCGCCACGTTTCCCCGGGATAACCGAACTGGAGGAAATAGCAGGCGCGGATGCCGTGATCCCGCAGGTTTTGGCGGGCCTGCGCCACCTGCTCTACGCGTATTCCCTTTTCCATGGCGTCCAGAATGTCCTGTGAACCGGATTCCACGCCCATCCACACCTCCACGCAGCCCGCCCGCGCCAGCGCCGCCACCGTCGATTTCTGCATCAGGTCCGCGCGTGACTGCATTTTGAAGGGCGTTGCGGCGCCCTGCCGCTCCACCTGATTTGCGAACTCCTGCACCCAACGCCCGTTGATCCCGAACAGGTCATCCGCAAACCACAGATGGCCGGCTCCAAACGTGTCGCGCAGCTCACGCATTTCCAGCGCCACGGATTCCGCCGAGCGCGCATGGAAGGAATCTCCATAGATCGGCTTCGCGCACCAGTTGCAGCGGTACGGGCAGCCCCGGCTGGCAACCAGGTTCAGAGAGAAAAACCCGTGCGCGTGCTTCCACGCGTCGCGGTAGGGCTGCACGTCGATCAAATCCCGCGCCGGAAACGGAAGCTGATCAAGATTGCGCATCAGCGGCCGCGGCCGGGTGCGAACCGGAGGGCCGCCCTGCCCGCGCCGGTACGCTAGCCCGCAAATATCCGTGGCGTTCACGCTCGAATGCCCGGCAAGGGATTGCGCGAGATCGAGCAGCGTTACTTCCGCTTCCCCCAGGAGTATGTAATCCGCCCCGCGTTCCAGATATTCCCGGCAGTGGTCGGAGGCGTCCGATCCGTTAACCACCACTTTCGCTCCAAAGGCTTTGGCCGCATCGATCATTCCGAATGCGATTTCGCGCATGCGCGTCAGGCACATTTTGGTAAGGAAGTTGAAGTTGTCTTCGTAGATGGCAACCAGCGCGGGACGATGGCGCGCCAGGGCTTCCGGGAGTCCCTCCTCCGGGTTTTCCAGCATGCTGTCAAACAGCGCCACTGAAAACCCGTTCTGGCGAAGGAGGGCCGCCGCATACAGCGTACCCAGCGGCGGGTACGGCTGCATCTTCCGAACCTGCTTGCGATCGTAATGGAGGTGGTACGAATGAGTGAACAGAACGTCGACCAAGGTACGTTCCTCCTCACACAAAAGGCCTCGCGGGCATTAACGCAGCAGGCCCGCAGGCCATGCCCGGCATAAGCGACAACCTAAGGCGCTTCGGTCGGCCCCGCAGGGGCCAACCCTGAGTAGCCGCAGGTTTCAACCTGCGGCGGACGACGAGGAAACCTCCCGAGTGTCAGATCAACCCCGACGGGGTTGACCCCTGCATGGGCGGCCCCGTCAGGGCCGAAGCTTTCTTGGCGGCACCAGATCCGTAGGTTTCACCTACGGCTACTCACGGTCTCCCGCTTCGCGGGAGCGCAACTGCTTGTCACTTGTCACTCGTCACTTGTCACTCTACTCACGGTCTCCCGCTTCGCGGGAGCGCGCCTGCTTGTCACTTGTCACTCGCCACTCGTCACCTATCTTTTGCGTTCAGCAAACATCCTGCATGCCATGTCCTAACGTTTCCCCCGTCAGCAGGGAGCGTCGCGTCACCAGGCGCTCCGTGGCGCGCGCCACCCAGAGTTCCCAGGGGACGGCAAACTCGTTTCGGCGAAAGCGCCAGCGCAGGGGCGCGCTCAGGGCGCGTCGCAGCCCGAGCCGAATCCACGCGGCCCGCGCGGCAGCTTTCCGGATCTGGTTGTGAAGCAGGAAAAATTCCAGCATCCGCTTCAGCCGGTCCAGTTCACTGCCTTGCAGCCAGGGCAAGTGGTTGCTTCCCAAATCGACGTGGGCCCACTCTTCCAGCGACTGCGGCTCGCGCACGCCCATTTTGCGCAACTCCGGCCAAATGGGAATGCCCGGGTAAGGGGTGAAAATGTTGGGAGAGAAACCGACGTTGGCATGCTTCAGGGCAATGTCGCTCATGATGCGGAACGTCTGGAGGCGGTCGGCCTCCGTCTCGCCCGGATATCCCAGGATCAAATTGAACGTCACCCGGATGCCCGCCTGTTCTGTTTTCCGGGCCGTTTCGTACATCTCGTCCACGCGCTGATGCTTCTTGTTCATCAGGGCTAGCACTTCCTGCGACGCCGATTCCGTGCCGAACCCCACATGTGAAACGCCTGATTCGCCCAATAAACAGACCTCGGCGTCGCTCATGCGGCAGAGCAAATCCGTGGAGGCCTGGAAGGTCCAACGAAAGCGCAGCTTGGAATCCCGAAAGCCCTTGGCAATTTCCAGCGCCCGCTTCACGTTCACGGGGAAGTTAGAATCGAGGAGTGCAACGTCACTCAGGCGATAGCACGCGACCAGGTCGGTAACTTCCCGCACCACCCGGGCGGCGCTATACGCATTGAAGCGGCGGTTGTAGAACACCTGGTCGGTGCAGTAGTGGCAGGCGTAAGGACATCCTACGCTTGACGCATAGGTGAGCGTGCGAACGCCGGTCCGTTTCTCATACGCATCGAAATTGGCGATTCGGAAGGTGGGAGTGGGCAGACGCTCCACGCTCTCCACGGGCCGTTCCGGGTTGTGAAATACCGCGCCACCCGGCTTGAAGGAAACGCCGCGCACCGATTCCAGAGATGACCCGAGCCGCAGCCGCTCGGCAATCTCCCGCAAGGTTAACTCCCCTTGCCCGCGAGCGACGGCATCTACAGACTCTTCCTGAAGGGTTTGCCCGGGTAGCAAGCTGGGGTGCCAACCTCCGTACACAATCGGCAGGCGGGGGTTGATGTTCCGCACCAACCGCGACACCTCGACGGCCGAACGGATCATCCGCCCCGTCAGCAAAGAGACGCCCAGGCAAAGCGCGCCGTCAATTTCCCTGGCCACTGAACTTTTGTATTCAGGATCGATGGCCCCGTCCACGATCGAGACCTGAAACCCCGCTTCGAGCAGTGGCGAAGCCAGGCTCAGCAGGCTGAGCGGCGGCCCCAGGGGAGGCCCGTCGTACGGTGGGTGAAAAAGCACGACCTTGTTGGCCATCGGAGTTGGTTCCCTCGATCAACCTGCCGGTGAGAACATGCCGTAGGCGGCTGACCCACCGCTGTCCCCGTCCAGCCGCGGAGCGGCGACATCATTTAGCCCACGGCGCAAGCCGTGGGACACCCGTCGCGCCAGCAGAATCGTTAGCCCCGGAGGGGCGGCATCAGGTCACCCAGGCTCCAATCTCCGCCCGGGTGCCGCCCCTGCCAGGGCTGAGATTCTCGTCGTTCCCTTTGCCCCACGGCTTCGCCGTGGGCCTCGACGTTTTACATTTCCTGCTCAGCACCACCCCGTCGCCAGAGGCGCCGCCCCTCCTCATCTGAGGAGGGGAACTCTTAAAAACTCCCCTCCTGATTCAGGAGGGGCCGCGCGCCAGCGCGGGGGTGGTTACCGGTTCGAACCGAAAACGTAGAAACTCCAGCCCCACCGCTTCCCCGTGGGCTACATGACGGCGCCCGCGCCGCGGGCTTTCAAGACAACCGCCCGGTTTGTGGCCGAAGGCCCTGAACAGTTCGATATCAACTCACCCAGCATACCCGCCCCCCTCGGCGGCGCGTGTCACGGATCAATCCTGGATGTGCAAAAAAATTGTCATCGGTGGCAAGCTGGGGACGGGGGGCACGGGGAAAGGTCTCAGGCTATAGACATGCCTAGCGGAGGAAGGTAAACTGGACTGGAAAGTGAAGGAAGGCAACGCGATGGCCATCACCCTGAATTTACCGCCCGAACTGGAAGCGAAATTTGCGGCCCGCGCGCGGGCGCTTGGCGTCGGACTCAATACGTATATCCAAAGCTTGCTCGAGGAACAGACCAGCCGATTCTCCGCGCCCCAAGCAGAGGAAGGCGCCTCTCAGCCGGCCGACAGTGAACTTGCAGAACTCAGGTGGTTGGCGCTTAACGGCCAGTGCTACGCAGGTCACTGGGTGGCACTCGAAGGAGACACCTTGCTGGCAGTCGGGGATTCAGCGCAGGAAGTCTACGCCATCATCGGCAGTCATGAGGGAACACCGCTGGTAACGCGTGTCGAGCCGGAGGAACAACTTCCCTTCGCAGGATGGTAACCTGCCTCATTCGCATCGCAGCGCGACTATGGGATCCACCTTGGCCGCGCGGCGGGCCGGTATGCAGGACGCCAGCAGCGCTACACCCATCAACACCAAAGCTACAAAAAGGAACACTGTCGGGTCGGTAGGTGTAACCCCAAACAGCAAAGCTCTCAGGACGCGCGCTAGCGCGAGGGCGCCCGCCCACCCGATGGCCAGTCCTACGATGGCAACTTTGAGCCCCTGTTTGAGAATAAGATTGAAGAGGTCGCTGCCCTCAGCACCCAGGGCCACGCGTATTCCAAATTCGTGGTTGCGTTGCGCTACGGTATAGGAGAGGACGCCGTAAACGCCGACTGTGGCCAGGATCAGCGCGACTGCGGCAAAGATCCCGGCGATGAGCACGGTGAGGCGCCGTGGCGCAACGAACTCAGATTCGATCCTGTTCATGGTCTGCATGCTGCCTATCGGCTGATCCGGGTCAACCGAGTGGACGACGGTTCGAATCTTGGCCGCCAAGCCGGCGGCGTCCTGATCGGAACGAACCACCAGGGTCATTTCGGGCCACGCTTCGAGGAAATACATCAGGGTAGCCCGTTCTCCCGTGGCCCCATCCTCCTTCACATCGCCAACCACGCCGATGACGGAATTCCAGGCGCACCGTGAACCGGAACAGTTGACGCCGAAGCGCTTGCCCACAGCATCCTCACCCGGCCAGTAACGCCGGGCCATGGTCTGGCTGATGACAGCCACATCCTTATCCTGGTCGGTGGCGTCGAACGATCGGCCCCGGAGCAGTGGGATCCCCATTGCGCGGAAATAGCCGATGCTGACCGAGCGGTGACCCGCATAGATGGAATCGTTCAAGGCGCGCGGCGGGCGGCCCTGAATGACGATGTCCTGGCCCCACGTCGGGCCACCGTAAAGCGGTTTGAAGTTGATGGCCCCGGCCGCCCGCACCTGCGGCAGGGCAGCGACGCGCTCCAGCACCTCGCCGTAAAACGCATTCACGTCAGTCCGCGTGCGTGCCAAGTCAACCGTCAAAACATTTTCCGAGTCGAAGCCCAGGCTCACGGCGGAAAGCCGGGCGAAGCTCTTAATGACTAAAATCGCGCCCGTCAAAAGCGTGGCGGCTAGGGCTACTTCACCTGTCACCAGCATCGCGCGGAACGATCGCCGGCCAATTCTCGCCAGCGGGTCGCGCAGACCCTCCTTCAGCGTTTCGTTCAGATCAAAGGCCGTAGCGCTCCAGGCGGGAGCAATTCCGGTCAGGAACACCGTGGCGAGCAGAGCAGCTAAGGCTAAAGCCAGTGCCGTAAGGTCGATTCCCACTGGTGTAATCGGGCGCCAACCCGCGGGCAGGACCGCATAGAAAGCCCGGGCGCCGGCAAAAGCCAGCAGCAGACCCGCTGCACCTCCCATGAGCGCCAGTAACGCGCTCTCGGCGACCATCTGGCGCATGATTCGTATCCGGCCGGCGCCCAACGCTCGGCGCATGGCGATTTCCTTGTACCGGCTGCCGGCACGGGTGAGGAGAAGATTGGCCACGTTGGCGCAGGCAATGAGCAGCACCAACAGGGCGGCCACCAGCAGAACCAGGAGGGCCGGCCGGAGATCTCCCGCGTACCGGTCCCGCAGACTTTCAACAGCGACCCATTCATTCCCATTCCCCCAGTCGGGAAACTGCCGGGCCCACGGCGTGGTGATCGCGGCTATATCCGCCTGCGCCTGGGCTAGGGTTGCGTGGGGCTTTAACAGCGCAATCACGCAGAGGAATTCGCCGCCATGGCCGCCGTCAAGGTAACCCGCCAGCGGCGTCCAAACGTCCTCCGCGGGAGTGGAGAAACGGAAACCGGCGGGCAGGACGCCAATCACCGTGTAATCTTTCCCGTCGAGGATCATCGTTTTGCCGAGGACGTTGCGGTCGCCACCGTAACGGCCTTGCCACAGGGCGTGGCTGATGAGCGCGACCCGGTTTCCGCCCTGTCGGTCTTCGGCTTCAGAGAAGGTGCGGCCCAGCAGAGGCTGAACCCCGAGCACGCGGAAGAATGCCGCAGACACCTGCTTGGCGGCAACGCGCTCCGGCCCCTCAGCGCCGGTCAGGTTGTAATGATCCAACATGACGCTCCAGGCGGCCACGTCCTCGAACACATGGTTCTGGTCGCGCCAGAATTTGAACGTGGGCGGATCGTTCGTGCCTGACTGCGCAAGATCCCGAAAATACCGCTTCACCAGGACCAGGCGATTGGAATTGGCAAAGGGCAACGGCCGCAGCAGGAAGTCATTGGTGAGAGATAGGATTGTAGTGGTGGCGCCGATGCCGAGCCCGAGCATGACGACCGCGACCGCCGCGAAGCCGGGATTCCTACCCAGCGCGCGCAGGCCGAAGCGAATGTCCTGCCAGAGTTGCTCAAGCCAAACGAAACTCCACACGTCACGCGTTTCTTCCCTGATCCGCGTCACGTTCCCGAACTTGCGTAGCGCGGCGTAACGGGCTTCCTCGGGCGGCATACCGCGCTCCACATTGTCCTGCGTCTCCCGCTCGATGAAGTCGCAGATGTCCTCGTCGAGCGCCTCCATCATGCGCTTGCGGCGGCTGAAGAATCGGCCCCAGCGGCTCATGATTCGCTCACCGGTTCGGCGGGGCTGAGAATTCGCGCGATGGCTCCCGCCAGTTTTTGCCACTTGCTGGTCTCAACTGTCAGTTGATGCCGTCCCTTGGCCGTCAACCGGTAGAACTTGGCCCGGCGATTGTTCTCGGACGTGCCGTCTTGGACGGAAATCCATCCCCGCTTGATGAGCCGGTGCAGCGCGGGATACAGCGACCCCTGCTCCACCTGGAGCACGTCTTCCGACCGCATTTCAATCGCCTTAGCAATGGCGTGGCCGTGCGTGGGGCCCAAAAGCAGCGTGCGGAGAATCAACAGGTCCAGGGTTCCTTGCAACAATTCGATACGTTCGCGTTGTTCTTTGGTAGACATACCAGGGGACACTACTCCCCTTCCAGTAGAATGTCAAGGTGAAAGGTGAACGCCCATGGCGAACGCAAAAACGCCGGGGCGGGGGCGCTTTCTCAATAAATCTGCCGCGTCAAGTCAAACCCCAGGAAGAGGCCGCCCGGGGTGTCGGCCCACGGCTCGTTCAGGTACGTCGCCCGGGTCCCCGCCCGTTGGGACACCACCGTGCCCGGACTGTTGGAAAGCCCCAGCGTGAAGGCATGACGCCAGATCTTTTTCTGGATGCCGAAGGCGTAGGCCGGCCGGTGAATGCCCAATTCCGCACCATTGGCCAAGGTGGGTATGGCCTCGGCAACCAGGGCCACGGTGGGACGAATATCCAACGCGCCCCCCACCCCCAGGGAGAAAGTGTTGTAGCCGGGGAGATTCGGCGGGGCAGACGCAAGGGAACCGGGCTTGGAAATCAGCCTTCGATCCTGGAAAGAGAGGGTCGGCACAACGTACAACTGGGCGCGCGGCGTGATGCTGCGCGACACGATCAATTCAAGATTGGGCGTAAAGTTCTTGGAGAAGTCGTTCTGCCCGTCCAGGGACACGCGCGCTGTGACATTCAGCGGGTTCCCCGCATGCTCGTCCGCAAAGTGGTAGGCTACGCCCAGTTCGATGGGGCGGTCGATCAGGCTGGGCGAACGGTAGGCGCTGACCGAAAGCTTATCGGTGACGCCAAATCGCAGGCCAAAGGACGAAAGGGAGAAATCGTCAAGCCCGAACAGCGTGTCGCCTTCGCCTGGCCCGCTGACGGCCTGGGTATAGACGAAGCGGTGGGTAAAATTCAAGTAAAGGCCGTGGCGGTCCAGGCGGCGGCCCGTGGGCAGGCTGAACAGGTAGTCGTCGCCGGGGGTGAAGACGTCAGGCGGCGGCGTTGCCGCTGCGCCGGGCGCCGCGCCTTGCGGTTTCGTCCCCCCTCCCAGCGATTTTACAAACTGCGCGACCGCATTGATCTGCGCATCCGAGAGCTTATCCTGCCACGCCGGCATCGCCGTGCCCGGCTTCCCTTCCCGAATCGTTTTGGTCACCGCTGCTTCGGAGAGACCGGCCTGCACGCTGCCGCTGGTGAAGTCCGGGGTCCGCATGGGACCTCCTCCCTTCCCCTCGGCCCCGTGGCACACGGCGCAGTTGTGAGCAAAGACCTCCGCGCCGGTCGGCTCGTTCTGCGGGGACGAATGGGCGGCCGCCAGGTGCGGAGCGGTAGCCGGGGAAGAAGGAGCTGGAGAATCGTTCACCTTTATCGTCTGGGCGGCCAAATCCACCCGGTACGTTTTCCCGTTCCGATCGATCAGAACCGACGAGGAGGACCCCGGAATGAAATGGATGCCCAGGTTTCTCGCGAGGACCGTGGTTGGCTTGCCCGGGTCGGGCGCCGCGGGTGAGGCGGCCGCGGGATTCGCCGCCTCCAGACTTGCCGCTGGGAACATCAAGATGAACAGGTAGACCATCAGGGTGACTGCTGCGGCCACCCGGGTACCGATAGGCGGGCAGGCCGCAAAAACAAGATTTTCGAGGCCTGAGGCGAAGCTTCGCGTGTGCATGGGGCTATCCTCCTGTGGCGTATCAGACAACCGTTACCATGCCCCCACGGAGGCGAAGTCAACCAGATGTCGCGAGTTTGTAAAGGTTGTGTTACTCTGCTTAAAAGCACAGGGCAGATGGCGTAAAATCATGTGGGCAGAGTCGCGGCAGGGCAGCGCTCAAGGGCGGCGCGACATCTTAATCCTGTATCCGCGCCTGAAACCTTATGGAAAAAATACTGGTGATTGAAGACGACCGGACGCTATACAAACCCCTCCAGCACGCCTTCGAAACGGAGGGATACTTGCCCGACTTCGTCTCAGACGGCGCGGCGGGCATAGAAGCATTTCGGGCAGCGGCGCCGGTGCTCGTGGTGCTCGATCTCAAGTTGCCCAAGGTACATGGCCGGGAAGTGTGCCGCGCCCTCAAGCAGGCAGCACCGAATCTGCCCATCATCGTGTTGAGCGCCTCGGCAGAGGAGGTTGATAAAGTCCTGCTGCTGGAACTGGGCGCTGACGATTACGTGACGAAACCGTTCAGTCCCAAGGAACTCATGGCGCGCGTTCATGCCGTGCTGCGCCGGGTTCGGAGCCCCAAGGCCGCAGACGCTTATGCCTTTGACGACGTGGCGGTGGATTTTGCCAAAATGGAATTGACCCGCAAGGGGGAGCAGATCACGCTCACCCCCCAGGAATTCAAGGTTCTGAAGTACTTCGTCGGCAATCCCGAGCGGGTGATCTCGCGCGACGAACTGCTGAATGAGGTTTGGGGTTACAACTGCTACCCGTCCACTCGGACGGTGGACAACCACATCATGAAGCTGCGGCAGAAACTGGAAGAGGACCCGTTAAACCCGACACATTTCAGAACTGTCCATGGAGCCGGCTACAAATTTGTGCCTTGAATGGGCCGCCTGTGGCGGCGCACACGGCAGCCCAAGTCGACGCGCCAGGAAAGCAACTTGTCCATGGCCAAGATTCGGCTGCGAACCAAATTTCTTCTTTCCCTCATCTTTACGACCGCCATATTGACCGGCGCCGTCCTGCTGATTGTCCACAATTACCTGCGGAATCACGCGCGAGAAGAAATCCACGAGGCGCTTCAAAATTCCGTGGTAACGTTCGAGCAATTTGAATTGCAGCGCGAGCGCGGACTGGCGGAGTCCGCCGGATTGATGGCGGACTTGCCCAATCTCCGCGCGTTGATGACAACCCAGCATGCGCCCACCATTCAGGACGCGTCGGCCGATCTTTGGCGCCTTACGGGGAGCGACCTGTTCGTTCTCGCCAACGGTTCCGGGACCGTCATGGCGCTTCAGACCTCCGTAAAAGGCTACCCCGCGGCTGCGGCACAGGCCTCGCTGACGCGAACGCTGCAAAATGGACAGAGCCGCGACTGGTGGTTCGGCGGGAACCACCTGTTCGCGGTATTCCTCCAACCGATTTACTTCGGAGAGCCCCGCGACAACGTCATCCTGGGCGTGCTGGCCCTGGGGTTCGAGGTCGATAAACGCCTGGCGAACGTCGTGTCACGCGTCTCCTCCTGTGAGGTGGCGTTTCGCTACGGGACGCAGGTTGTGGTGAGCACGCTCTTGCCGGATCAGCAACAGCAGTTGGCGGGCCGGACGGATGTCATCACCAGCTTTGAATCGCTCAAATCGCAGGAACTCCAGGTTGGCGGCGAGGTTTTTCTCGCGACCTCGCTGAAACTGAGCCCCACGGGAGACCAGCCCGTTACCTTGACGGTTTTGAAGTCGTATGACGCCGCAACCCAGTTCCTGAAAGAACTGAACCGGATGCTGTTGGCCGTTGGCGTGGTGGCGGTCATTGCGGGCAGTTGGCTGATCTTCCTGATCTCGCATACGTTCACTCGCCCCCTGGCCAATCTCGTCATGGGCGTTCGCGCCTTAGAGAAGGGAGATTTCGCGTTCCCTCTGCACGTTCGCAGCCGCGACGAAGTGGGCGACCTCACCACCGCGTTCGACCGGATGCGGAAGACTTTGCAAAAAAGCCAGCAGGACCTTCTGCACGCCGAACGCCTGGCCACCATCGGCCGCATGGCCAGCACCATTTCGCACGATCTGCGGCATCCGCTCACCACCATACTCGCCTACGCAGAGTATCAGTCCGAAGCCGACCTTGCCGGCAGCGAGAGAAAATCCCTGTACGACGAGATTAAGTTGGCGGTGAGCAGGATGGCGGAACTGATTTCTTCGCTCCTGGAGTTTTCGAAGGGACAGGAAGTTCTTCAGCTCAACCACGGCAACCTGGCACAGGCACTCGATCGTACGGCAAAATCCATCCGCCTGCGGCCGGAATTCAAGAACATTCAAATTGAAGTCGCGCACGAAGGGGTGGCCGAGGGGTGGTTTGATTTTAAAAAGCTCGAACGCGCGTTTTACAACCTGGTACAGAACGCGTGTGAGGCTGTCCCGGCCAATTCCGGAAAGGTGCGGATCGTTTCGCGCGCGGTAGACACGCGAGTGGAGATTTCGGTGATGGACAATGGCCCCGGAATCCCTGAATTCCTCCGCGAAGACGTTTTTCAGCCCTTCGTGACCCATGGCAAGGAAGGGGGAATCGGGCTGGGACTCGCCGTCGTTCAGAAGATCGTCCGCGACCATGGCGGAGAGGTAAAGATCGAAGCGACGGGCAAATCGGGCACCACGTTTATATTGGTCCTACCCCTCAAACGTCCCGCCGGCCAGTTCGTGAACCATTGAGTACTGCGCTTTCGCGCGACAATACCTCCCTCGTGTACACCGCCGGTTCTAAGGCCGACCAGCTCGAAAAATTTACAAATAAGGCACAGCGCACTGACACAGCGTGACCGCTGAGAGTGCTACTGTCAAAACAGGTGGCGCAATGGGGTTGTCCTTGGGATGGACACAGTCATGATGAAGCCTTTTTCAAGACGATGTGGCGCCGGTGAATTCCTCACGGCGCTCGCCCTGCTGATGTCCGCGTGCACCGCGCACGACAAACCTTCCAGCGTGGAAACGGCCATCGCCAACGCAGCAAAGGACATCGTGATTCCCATCCAGGCCAAGAGCCTGAAAGACCCGCTGCATGCCGACCCACAAACGGTGGGTCAAGGCCGGCAGATTTACCTGCAATTCTGCGCGCTCTGCCACGGACCCGATGGCCACGGCCAGACCACGCTTGGGCAGGGAATGTACCCGCCCGCGATGGATTTGACGTCACCGCATGTGCAGCACTGGGAGGACTCCGAAATGTTCTGGATCATTCAAAATGGCGTGCGTATGACGGGGATGGCATCCTGGAAGAGCGCCATATCAGCGGAGGATACGTGGAAGCTGGTGATCTTCGTCCATCAGTTGCCCGAATTGGACGCGGCTCAGGCCGAGCGCGCGGAACAGGGGGCGCCTACGCCGAGAACGAGAACGGAGGACCAATTAATCGCGTACGGCAAGACGCTGTATCGTCAGGAAGGCTGCTTTACCTGCCACCGGCTGGATGGCGAAGGAACCAAAGTGGGCCCGGACTTGACTATTGAAGGAACCCGGGGCCGGTCCACCGCGTGGCTGATCGGCCATTTCAAGAACCCGCCGGCGTACGTCCCGGGCTCCATCATGCCCTCCTTCAAGAACCTTACTGATGAACAACTCGACGCCCTCACTGCATTTCTCGAGAGTCAGCGTGGAAGGCAGCAATAATATGGACCCGCACTCTGCTACCTCCGCCGCACCTGCCGTCAGCCCGGAAGCGACTCCGGGCGGAATTGGCCAGGTTGCTTCTTTGAACGGAGGCAGTGCGGTGGCATCTTCCCGGCTTCTCTGGGCTGAATATTTGACGCTAGCCCTTCTCTTAGGTCTCTTCTTCTTTCGCGGCTTGATTCCAGGATGGCGAAGTCTGAACTCGGACTTTCGTAATTACTACGTAGCCGCTCGGTTGTACCGGCAGGGGACGTCGCTGCTTCGAGTCTATGACTTCACTTGGTTTCAGCGGCAAAAGGACCATTTGGGAATTCAGGCGTGCCTGGTGGGATTCGTCCCTGACACGTTGCTATCGGCCCTGCCCATCGTCCCCCTGGCAGGGTTGCCACCGCTCACCGCCAAACGTTGTTGGTTGGCTATCAATGCCGCGTTCCTTGCCCTCTGCGTTCTGATATTGTTGCAAATCACGCAACTCGGCTGGCGGCGACTTCTCATCGTAGTATTCCTAGCCATCGAACCCTTGGCCAAGTCCTTCGTGTATGGGCAGATGCATTTGGCCGTTTTATTGCTGTTGGCAGCGGCAGCCTGGTGTTCCGAACGGCGCCGGCCGGCGCTTGCGGGCATCCTCGTGGCATTGGCTGCCGGGCTCAAGCTGTACCCTGCCCTCTTCTTGGTGTTCTTTATTCGCAAAAAGCAATGGCGTGCTGTTGGCGGAACGGCGGTGGGGTTGATCGCGTTGGCGGGTCTCTCGGTTTACCTGTTTGGATGGGACGCACACAGAATCTACGCCCGTGAAATCCTGCCGGCTATTGGGCGCGGCGAGAACATTAACCCCTACGCCCCGGGGTGGAACTCCCTCACCGCACTGCTCCATTGCGCTTTCATTGCGGAGCCGCAACTGAATCCGCATCCGCTAGTCAACGCCCCAAGTCTTTACGCTTTGGTGCAGCCGCTGTGCCAAGCTGCGATTTTCATCCCCGCCGTGTGGCTGATATTTCCCGGAACCGTTCCGCGCTCACAGGCAAGGCTGGAGTGGGCGGCCTTCACCACCATGCTGATCGCACTTTCGACCGGCCCCACGACCTACCATCTCTGCGTCCTGATTCTCGCCGCGGCATTGGCGCTCGATTCGCTTCTCGCACTCGGCCGGCGATGGGAGGCTTGCACGGCCGTCGCACTTTACGGGATGGTCTGCTTCCCATTGGCCAAGCTGACATCCCAGAATGCGGACGGCTGGCACATGTTCCTGGCTTCGCCGCGAGTCTACCCCATGCTTGCGCTTCTCTGTTTTCTCTATGCGGCCCTTTTTCGTGTTCCGCTGGTCCGCGCACGGATGCTCAGCCACCGTCGCGAGACATGGGCTTTCGGCGCAGCCGTCCTTCTCCTGGGCGCCGTAGGGACTTTCCAGAGTTTTCGCCACGGACGCGGTGAATTTGACAATTACCGGCACCGACTGTTCACACTACCCGGTTCGCTCCTCGACGGCGAACCTGCCGTTGGCGCGGCTGGGTTGTACTTCACGAGAATGCGGGACCAAAGTTCGGGATTCGAGGCATGGCGTTGGTCGGGGCGGCAACTTGCGTCTCTGCCACAGGCCGAGGACGAATTCCACCCTACCACGGCTGCCGGCCTCGCGGACGTGTGGGTTGAACTGAGCGGACCGGTGTCCAACATCGTACGATTCTCATACGATTCGCGCGCCAGCGTTGTGGCCTCCCGGCTCGAAGTCGCTAACGGCGAGCAGCCGGGTGTATCGCCGGACGGCAAGTGGCTGGCTTTTAGCCGCGAAAGTCACGGGCGAGGCGCACTTTGGCTAAAAGCGGTAGGCTCCCCGGTTGCTGAAGAGCGCAAAATCGTTGACGATTCTTTCGACGTCTGGGACGCCGCGGTCGCACCCGGTGGCCGGAGAATCGTGTTTGCTGCCGCCGCAAAAGGCCAGCCTGAACTGTACGCGGCCGATGTCGCTACCGGGCGAATCGATTCGTTGCCGTTCGGAAAATCAGCACGCTACCCGGCCTTTTCTCCCGACGGCAAATGGATTGCCTACTCGCGTTGTGAACAAGGAACCTGGCACCTTTACGTTACAGACCTCGCCGCGAACTCCAGCCACCGGGTGTCAGACGGTGATTGCAATTCGATTTCGCCAGCCTGGGAGCCGGACTCGAAGCATCTGATTTATGCGACGGATTGCGGCCGAGGCCTGGAAATGACCGCACTGGCACGCGTGGATCTTTTTTCTGAGCCGGCGGATGCGGAGGCGGCGGGAAAGTAAGACTGACACTTTTGGATCAGGCGAAAAGGCAACCAGTCGGGTGCACCCATCCCATGAGCTCTCGCGACAATACATCGAGGGTCCTGCCCTGCTTTCTAATCGGCGCTTTTGTATTCCTGTATTTTCACCTGTTCGCGGCCTTATCGGTTCCGATCTGGTTAAGCGGAGACCAGACTGTTTACGTCGTGAACGCCACTCGCATGCTGCACGGCGAAGTGATTTACCGTGATTTCTTCCACTTCCTTTTCCCTGGAACCGAACTAGTCTACCTCGCGTTTTTCAAGATATTCGGCGTACGGGAGTGGATTCCAAACGTCTTGCTGATTGTCGTCGGACTGGCTTTGACATACCTCGTGTTCGCCATCTCAAAGACGGTCTTATCCGGGTGGACAGCATTTCTGCCGGCCCTGCTCTTTCTCACCATGCCATACCGCAACATGCTGAATGCGACCCACCACTGGTTTGGCGCGGCCGCCGTGATGGGTGCGCTCGCCTTGGTGATGAAGAAGCGAACTCCGGCTCGAATCACCGGGGCGGGTGCCCTCTTTGGGGTGGCCACGTGCTTCACCACGACCCAGGGAGTCGTCGCGATGCTGGGCTTTGGCGCCTTCCTGCTCCACGAGGCGTGGCAGCAAGGCCGGCTGCATGCAGTGCGCGGAAAAATGACAATCTTGTTTGCGGGTTTTCTCACGAGCGTTGCGGCGATCAATGCCTATTTCATTATCAAAGCTGCCCCGGGGACGGTCTGGTATTCGACGGTCACTTTCGTTTTGCGGTATTACGCCGCGGACAAGGAGGGGAATAGCTGGAACGCTTACCTGGCAGGATGGCCACAGCTTCCTCCGTGGCGCCATGCGCCAAGCTTCGCGGCCTGGCTCTTGATTTACAGTCTGCTTCCTTTGGTTTACCTCGTATTTCTCAGGCGCTACTGGCGTCATGACGGCGGCCTGCAGCCCGAACTCCGCAGCAAGCTCATGCTGCTGAATATCGTAGGGCTATTTCTGGTGATCGGCGTCGCACCTGCTCCCAATGTCTTTCGGCTGTTCGCCATCTCTCCGCCGGCGCTGGTCGTGTTTGTGTGGCTTGTCAGCAACGCACGGCACCGCAATTCTCTGGTCAGACTGCTTTGGGCATTTGGAATTCTACTGGCGCTCACGGAGCCCTGGTCAAATCAGCTCAGATGGTACGGTTTCCTCAACTGTCCAGCCGGGAGGACGGCGTTTCTTTCCAAGGAGCAGTATGACAAATACGACTGGATACTTCACCACACTCGGCCGGCAGAGTTTTTGTTTGATGCCTCACGGCTGCCGGATCTGTACTACCCTTTCGAGGTGCGAAATCCAGCTCAAGTGCCACTGCTTACCACAACTGACTATACGCGCCCCGAACAGGTTCAGAACGTTCTGCAATCTATGGAAAACCACAAGGTCCGACTGGTCTATTGGTCATCGAACCTGGACTGCCCCGAGGATCCGTCGGGAACAGGCGACCACCTCAGCCCTCTGCGCGCATATCTACGCCGCCATTATCACGTGATCAAGATGTTCCGCGACGACGACCAGGTCTGGGCACGAAATGAATAAAAAAGGCATGTTAGCACCCCAACCGGGATGCCATGCCAACGTCAGTTAATTGTACGGAAGGCTCTGCAGGAGGTCCGTCTCCGGCGTTCGGAGCGTTCGCGACGAAACCACGGGCTTTAGCGGAAAGCGGATTTGGGCATCGCCAATGGGTGGACCCGGAAGGCGCTGGCCGGAGACAAGCTCGCGGGTGGAATCGGCAACGTTCAGAAATGGGCGGCTCGGCTCGTCGAGTGCGGACAAGTACTGCGGGCCTTGCCAGGGGCGCAGGGATTCAGCAACCATGCCACACAGTCGGGCGCGGAGTTCCTCGAGGACGTGGCCATATGCAGCCGAGGCAGCAAGATTATCCTGCTCGCCAGGGTCGCGCCGCCAATCATAAAGCTCCTCGTCACCCCGCGAGTTGCGGATGTATGTCCACCGCGTCGTCCGTAAGCTAATCTCCGGCCAGAGTCCAACCGTGCGATACTTCGGCGTCAATTCCGCGATGACCGGCTCGTCTGAGTCCGCAAAATCGGCCCGCGAAGTCCAATACCTCTGCAAGCCGTCGCGCCGAAAGGGTGCAACGCCATCTCCTGCAAAATCCAGGACCGTGGCGAACAAATCCTGCGTGGCAACCACGCGGGCAACGCGCCGGCCCTTCGGGATGCCGGGTCCAAAAACGATCAGGGGAACGCGTAGCGCTTCACGATAAAGATTCTCACCGTGGGAGAAGGTACCGTGTTCGCCAAAGCCCTCTCCATGATCTGAGGTTAGGATGACCACCGTATTTTCCCAACCCGGGAATCGGGATAGGGTATCGAGCAGTTGTCCGACAGCATGATCCAAGTACGCGAGACTGTTGTCGTAGCCGGCAATCAACGCGGTCTTGTCCGGATCGGAGACCCGCGCGTGGCTTTTCGCAAATGCGAGCTTCGTTCGCCGGATGACGTCCAGCGAGCACTGCCCGAATCTGTGGGAGTATGGCTCCGGCGCCAGATAGGGGTCGTGCGCGTCGAAATAGTTGACGAACAGAAAAAACGGGCGCGGCGAACGGTGGTGAAACCAGCCGAGAATATCGGCATTTGCTTGCGGCGCCTCCCGGCGTTCGAAATACTCCGGCAGGACCCAATGCCGATAAAAAGGTTCGAAGACCGCGGAGCACAGCTTTAGCGCCTGAAAGATGTGCGGTACTGATTCGCGATAGTCCTCGTAAGAGTCAAAACCTTCGTCCAAGCCCCAGCCAGCCCCGCCATAAACAAAGTTACTCGTGAATCCTGCCGTCTCGTAGCCCCAACTGCTGAGCACATCTGCCAGTGTCCAGCGGCGGGTGTTTAAGGGAATGAGCCAGTCGGCTCCGTGTTGGTGCGGCAGCATTCCCGTAAACATGGATGCGTGTGAGGCCAAAGTCCACGAGGTCGGGGCGATAGCATCCTCGAACACTACCCCTTGCCGCCCCCATCGATCGAGATTCGGAGTCGTTTGCCGGGAGTATCCATACAGCGAGAGGTGGTCCGCCCGTACCGTATCGAGGGTGATCAGGATGATATTGGGTCTCGCGCGTATGCTGTGCGCTGCTCCGGAGGCCGCGCCACCGTGAAGTGACAGCCTCACGGAGTACATTCCCACACCCGATAGCAACAAAAAGACGGTGCTGCCGAGCGAAGCTGCCAAAGTTTTGAGTGGAAGGGCCCTGCCTATTTTGTTTGCGAGCGACAGCAGGAGAAGAGCTGCCGTGACCTTGAGCGCGCGCAGGGCAAAGACATTGTCTACCATCGCATAGGCCACCACCACGCTCATGGCGATACCCGTTAATACCGTCGCGATGGGGCGGCCACGGATGACCTCCACGGCGTGCGGCCAACGCCGTTCCCACGGGCGCGCGATGATCAGCAGCCCACACCCGAGTCCAATCAAAAGTCCGGCCGCACCGTCCAATAACGGACCCCAAAGCCAGATAGCCCCGGTCCCATCGGGTATGAGCAGCCCGAGGGGCCGGCTGTGCCAGTACAAGTACTGCGCTTCAACCAAACCCACCCCAATGCCAATCCAAGCCGCCAGGCAGCCGTATCGGGCTAGAGAAGCCGACGGTCGGGGTTGGTCACGTTCCATGATCACCCACCTTCTCATCCCCATGCCCGCATGCGTCGTCTACTCCGCATGGCGTCCTGACTCTTGCTTTTCGGTGTCCGCTGTTCGCGTGGACTGCTGCTTGAAATGAAGGATTTGAATTGCCGGCACGTGACGTACTTCTTCGAAGATGTGGGCTTTCCCTGCTTGAGTGAAGATTGGCATTTCCCGCTCATCCAGCCACGCTGCGATTGAGTGGTGGCAGCGGTATCCTGCCAAACGCCAGGCTGCGAGTTGCTCGTCAAAGGGCCGGCGATAAGTGGCGATCTCTACCGGCCCGAGATCATCGCGGAACGCCGTCCTCCAACCTTGTTCGTACGCGCGCGGATGGAGATCCGTCACGATGACGTCACCCGCCGATACGGTGACGCGCGCAACTTCCCGGGCCACGCGCTGCACATCCTGAAAGTGGCCGAGCGCAAATGAGCACAGAACGAGATCGAAGGCGCCGTTTCGAAAAGGCAGGTCATGGCAGTCCGCCAATACCATGCGGCCCCGAAGGAGCGGTTTCCGGTTCGCCCTCGCCAGCATCGCCCGAGAGAAGTCGACGCCGGCGAAGCAACGCACGCCCTTTTCCACCAGCCAAGCTGACCACCGCCCTGTACCACACGCCAGTTCCAGTACGCGGCGCCCCAGGAACTGCTGTAGTACCGGACGTAGATGGCGTTCTTCCAGAGCTAGCAGGGGGTTCGGATCGCAATCGTATGTGCTCGCCCATCTCTCATACCCTTCCTGTACGGAGACACACGGCTTCCGCGTTGACGGCAGGGACTCGAAGCCCAGAGCTTCACGCAAAGACTGCAGTCCTAAACGGCCCGGCACAAGGGTCATAGGCTCTCGGCTTTGGGCTTTCTTAGATCGATGAATCGTTGCGCCCATTTAAGTTCCACCGGTGCGGAGTAGAATCCCAGGTGATAGCGCCACCGACTGAGGCTTCGCAGCAGCCATCGTCCCCAGCGGGGCAGCCGGATGTCCTGCACCGTCGGCCAGCGAGACGACACCACCAATTCGAAGTTGTCGATTAGCCGCTTGGTGCGGGGCCGCAGCCACGGCGTTGAAGGGTCCTTCTGTGTAGCGAAGCGCTGCCAGCGATCTGTGGCCCATTCGTCCGGTGTGGTGGGGAATTGGAAGCGCTTTTCGACGCCCCCATACATTTCAGCGCGCTGCGGTACCGGGGTGTAATGCTCCACCACGATTTCCGCATCGCGGTTCAGCCGCTTTAACTTTCGCACAAACTCGAAACACTGGCTTGTATCCCCTTCCGGGTCGCGCGGATTGCCAAAGATGACCGAGAATTCCGGAATAATGCCGAAACGCCGGATGCGCGAAGCAAGCGCCAGCGTATCTTCGACGCGCAGGTCTTTGTGCATCGCCTTGAGCGTCTCATTTGAGCCTGATTCGACCCCGAAAAATATCATCGTGCATCCGGACCGGCGGATGGCTTCCCACGTTGCGTCCGAGTAACGCATCATGATGTCGGCGCGCGCCTCACACCACCACCGCATTTTCAAAGGTGTTATCCGTTCAACCAGTTCACGCGCGTGGTCTTCGCGCAGAAAGAAGTTGTTGTCGTAGAACTGCACGGCGTCCACCCCGAACGTCGTGGCCAAGTGGCGCAGGATCGCCTCCGTGCGCGCCGGCGGTTCCATCTTCTCGCGACTTCCGGAGAAGGTGACAACCCCGCAGAAATTGCACCGGTAAGGACACCCGATGCTGGCCTGGTGGACCGCCGTGCGCCGCCCGAGGAAAGTGGGCAGAAGGTATTTCTGGGTCGGAATTCGATGGTATGGGTACCAGGGGAATTCGCTGAGTGGTTTCAGGGGACGCTCAGGATTGTGTCGGTGCCCCCTGTCAGGTTCCTTGTAAGAGAGCCCGCGAATCCCACTCAGCCCGCATTTTCCACGAAGAGCATTCAGGAGCTCCAAGAATGTATCTTCTCCCTGTCCGCGCACGGCAAAATCGACGTAGGGAGCATTAAGCGCCGCCTCCGTATAGTTCGAAGGGAAATATCCGCCCCATACAATCGGGATGGTGGGATACTGCTTGCGAATCTCCCGGCAGCCTTCCACCGCGCTCAGGGTCTGCGGGCCGGGCATCACGGTGACGGCCACAAGTTCCACGGGCTTTTCACGGATGAGCGTCAACACCGTCTCATTCGCGTGCGGATCAAGGTTCCCGTCAACGATGGTGTAATCTTCTCGACCTTCCAGAACGGCCGCAATGGAGAGCACGGACAACGGCAAGCGCCGGTTGCGGAACTTCGCTGCCTTCGGGTTGTACAGAACAATCATTAGCGTATGACCTTTGGAATTTCACCGGGCAAGGTGGCCAAATACGGGCCTCAGGTACAACTCGGGGCCGTTTCCGGACCCATCATCTTTGCATCTACGCTGGGCTTGGGCAGTTTCACGATGTTTTTCAGTACCCGATTGGCCCACAACTCCACCGGAACGCCATAGACGTCGTGGTCCAACCGCCAGCGCGCCGGATAGGCGGTGAGGTGCTTTATCGTCTGTGCAAACCCTCCCGGGCCGTTTGCGGCAATAGGCGCCCGGTCAAAGGCAATGCGCAGGTAATCGCGCATCCGCTGGACGCGCTGATGGTCTTTTCCCTTAAGCCAGGGCAATGCCGTATAACGCGGAAAATAATCAACCCAGCCCTCGAGTGAGCGCGGCACTTCAATTCCAAGTTCCGCCGCCCGGTGAAAGATGGGAGAGCCCGGGTAGGGCGTAAAGATGTTCGTCCAGAACTCTGCACCCGGAAATCGCTTGCACACATCCATCATGAAATCCACTGTTTCACGACGCTCGCGTGTGCCCTCGCCCGGATAACCAAAGATGATGTTAAAACTCGGTATGACATTCGCCTTGATACATCGTTCAGTGGATTGGTAAATGTCCCCAAGATCCTGAAATCCTTTGTTCATAAGTTTCATGACCTTGGGCGACGCAGTTTCGATGCCTTGACAGATCTGGTGCATCCCGGAACGGCGCAGAAGCGATAGCTCATCGATCGTCAGCCGGGCAGTAAGGTTGGTGGTGGCCTGAATGCTCCATTTGAAGTTGCCGCCGGCGCGGACCAGGCCCTCTGCAATTTTGAGCGCGCGATCGATGTCGACCAGAAAATTGTCATCGGCCATCCAGAGCAGCTCAAGCCGGTAACGCCGGGTGAGATCGATGGTCTCTTCCACCACTTGTTCAGGCGGCAAGGCGTTCCACTTACGGCCGTAGACTCCCGCGTTGGTACAGTAGGAACAATCAAAAGGACACGCCAGGCTGGATACATACATCGCCCAACGCCGGCCACAAACCCGTTCGTAGGCATCGAAATCGGCGAGATGGTAGGCCTTGGGCGGGGCCTGGGTTAAGGGCTTCAGGGAACGCTCCGGCGTAAAGTGGATCTTGCCGTCCAGTTTGAAGCCGATCCCGCGCACATCAGCCAACGACGCATCACTCCGCAGTCGCTCGATGAGTTCGAGCGTGCTTTCCTCACCTTGTCCCCGGACGATGATATCGATGTACTCGGCTTCGAGCGTTTGCTGGGGAAGTAGCGATGGGTGCCAGCCTCCGAGGATAACCGGAAATTTCGGGTCCCGTTTTTTCACTGCCTTGGCCGCCTCCACTGTGTCTTTGATCATGGGTCCCGTGACCACCGAGATTCCCAGACAAAGTGCATCCTTCACCTCATCCAGGATTCGGCGGATGTAGTCCCGGGTGATGGTGGCGTCAATGATGCGGACTTCGTACCCGGCTTGGAGCAGGGGCGTGGAAATGGCCAGCAGACCCAGTGGAGCCGTGGCCTCGATGCTTGAGAACGATGGGACAAAGAATACGATTTTCTTCGGTTTTTTCACGCCCGCCCCCTTTGTGTCCGTGTAGCTCGGCCACGCACGAAATTACTATGCCCCACGCGCCGGCTCGGGTTGTCAAGGGCGTGTAACGGCGCTGCAAAATCCCGCGCGCGTTCCCATTTTCGGAAGCCGGAATTGTTTACAAATGACTGACACGGTTCTGACACTCCCCGACTGCGAATCGGTGAAGCTTGTTTGCACGGAACACGTGTGCGGCAGGGACAAAGATGCATCCGGCTAAACGAGAAATGCTGGGGAGCGGGTATTCGAAACCGAAGGTAGTCGGCGTTCGCAGCCCCACCGCAAGCTGGCAGGGCTGTTTGAGTCGCGAAGTTCGAACCCCTTTGCGTTCCTACCACGACGTGACGGGCGCCCGCTGGATAATCTCGACCAACTCCAGGGCTATTTTGGCAACTGCCCGAGATTTCTTCCCATCCGCCTGCGAGCCGCAGATGCTGCCTGCTCTGAGGCTGAATCTCTGGGTGGATCCGTCGGTGCGGGGTTCACCGCCGTGGCCGCAGCCCTTTTTCCGCGGGCTGGGTCATGTGGTGTACGCAGGATTCGACAACCAGAACTCATTCCTTCTTGACCTTCGACGACGGATAGTGCTCGGCCGCTTTTCTGCGGCCTTGGCCGGGGATAGCGACTATTGGGAAAGAGTCATCCTCCCCGTGCTCGTCGGGCTGGCCAGTGACGCGCTCGGCGTTACGGTTATTCACTGCGCGTGCGTGGAGCGCGACGGAGCCGGGTTGCTTCTGGCCGGCGACTCGGGAGCAGGCAAGTCAACCCTCTCGCTGGCATTGGCGCGTTGTGGCTTTGCTTTCTTATCTGACGACTGGACCTATCTCTCCTACGCCCGCCGCCAACTGGCTGCGTGGGGACTGCCCACCCGACTGAAGTTGCTCCCCGACGCCGTGCGGTACTTCCCAGAGCTACGAGGATTCGACCCCAGTATATCGCTCAACGGTGAAACAGCGTTTGAGGTAGACCCCGAGCACGTATTTGGTATGCGGCGGTGTCTGCGCTGCGACCCGCGCTGGCTCGTTTTCCTTGAGCGCCGAAACCAACCGGGACACGCGTTGGTCAGGATGCCGCCCCAAGCAGCCGCCATGCGTTTGGGATCCGCCCAGGGACGCTTGCCCCCGGAACTGTCGCAGCTTAGGAAAACGCAGAGGGCGACAATTCAGAGTCTCGTCGAACGCGAGTGCTGGCTGCTCCAATACGGGGACGAACCGGAAGCCGTCGCCGAGCTTCTCAACGGACTATGCACCGTTTCTCAGCCAAACGTCAGCCGACGTCTGCCCGTCACGAAGCGACCCCTTTTCGTGCGACGGGGTCCCAACCCAACAGGGCGATTGACTCCTACTCCGTTTGTTGCCGATCTCTTTACGGGAACCTGCGCCGTCCGGTTGGAGACCAATTGCCCGCTCATTCTTCGGCTGGTGCGAAATTCCCTCAGCCGGACCCCGTGCGATCAACCGGTCCTGCAACGCTTCTTGTGGAGACTTGTCAGCACTGAAGAAGCAGGGTTGGAGGCACCGACCACGCGTTCCTCGAGTGTCTCGGCCCACGGCATTCAATTCGTAAACATGGGACAGCAGAGCTTTCTGGCCATGGATGCAGAAACGCGCTGCGCCGTCGGGTTCCTGGCACAAGCGTACCTGAGAGATGAACGCTGCTTCGAACATGCCGTAGTGGCCCGGCTCCTTTCCTTCATGACGGCGGCTCTGCGTTGGCGGCTTGGGCCATCACCTCACAGCAAGCGACCCTATTCGGCCCGTCCGAGTAAAGGATGAATAGCGCCCTGACCCAATGCGTCGTTGAATCGCTCCGGATTTCCCGTGGGCGCAGAAATTTGCTCGTACGTCTCGGAACGTTCCACGAGCGCGAGTGGCGCCGTTGCCTCCCCTGGCTTGATGAAAGCGGGTTGGCATTGTATTTCCTGAAGCGAATGAACGAATGGGATACGCTCGGGGTGCTGCCTACAGCGATCCGTGCCCGGCTCCAGCAGGACCTTGCCGCCAACCAGTGTCCGGCTCTCCGTAATGAAGGAAGAATTTGCCTCGCTTCTCCGGAGCTTTACCGATGCCGGCGTGGACTTTGCTGTCTTGAAAGGTTTTTCGCTAATCCCGGAGTTCTGTTCGGACCCTGCTTTACGGAGCCAGTACGATTACGACTTCCTCGTGCATCCGGACGCAGCCAACGCCGCGCGGCAGGTTCTGCAGGCGCGCGGCTATTCTGCAAAGGTCAAGAGCCCAGGTTTTGAGAAAGAGAATGAGTGCTTGTTTGCCGCCCAGGCGCTCGCCCTTCCGTCACCGGACCAGAATTTCTATAGCCTGAACATTCCTCGGGCAGTGGAGCTGCACGAGGCTCTTTGGGAGCCCAATGGCGACATGATCGGGTTAGAGGCGCCAGAGAATGCCCTCGGCCGAAAACACCGGTCAAAGTGGAGGGATCTCGCCTTCCCCGTACTGTCAGAAGACGATGCCCTGATCTTTCAGGCGTTGCATGCGTTTCAGCACATCCTCTGTTACTGGTGCAGGCCGTCGTGCTTTCTCGAGATCGCACACTTCCTCGCGAGGCGGCAGCATGACGCCGTGTTTTGGGAGCAACTCCGCCTGCGTGCGGACGGGCACAGGTACTTACCGCAGATACTGGGGCTGGTGTTCTCGCTGGCTGAACTGCTCTTCGAAGTTCCGCTCGCGCCGGAAGTGGCTGCGTGGACCACGCAGGCTTTGCCCACCGATCTTTCCCAATGGGTGCGACGCTGTGGTCAGGAATGGGCCCTTGCGAGGTTTCCCGGCAACAAGCTCAGCCTGTTTGTCCACCGGTCGTTCATCGAGAATTCCGACGTGTGGAAGAAGCTCGAGCGTAGTCGATTATTTCCGTTTCACCGTCCCGCCCACGTTGTGGAATCCGCCGACCAACGGCTGGCATCGCGTTGGCGGGCTCGCTGGGAGCAGGGGCGTTTCTCCTTAACTCGTTTGAAATTTCATATAGCTGGCCTTCTGCGGTACACCTGGGAGCTGCCCGCCGGGAGGCAGAACTGATAACGGCTTGAGCGTAGTCTCAGGATTTTGGAAACCCTCAAGCCTCGTACTGACCGATCATGCGCCCTACAAACCTCATAGGCAATCGATCTTCGAAGTTCCTCCAACTCTCCACGTTCGGCTACTCCTGTGGCTATCTCCTGCTGGCCGGGGCTTGCCTGATACGCTGGGGTACGCCCCAACGGTGGTCGCGGATCGATCTGTTTTCCAGCGGCTATCTTCTGCTACGAATCTTAGGCTCCGTACATTCGATCGTTGCCGGCCGAAGAGTGTTTCGCAGCCGCCAAGTGATGCAGGAATGGTGGGCGACGAATTCGGACCCCGGGGGAATCGGACGGGTGATTGTCTTGATGACCTTGGATCTCACGGTTTTATTGGACTACGCACACGGGAGGCCGTGGAGTCTGTTGGAACGACCGCCTTTGCAGGCATTCGGCTTGGCGCTGTACGCTCTAGCCACGTTATGGCAAATGTGGGCTGACGACCACCTCGCCCGGTTCTTCGCCCATGGCCCGCAGGGGGCAGCCGTCATGCGCGACGGCCCTTACCGCTTCGTTCGCCACCCGCGCTACTCTGCGACCCTGGCGGGCAAATTGGCGTTCGCGCTGATCTTCGCCAATCCGCTGGGATGGATCATGGCGTCGGCCTGGGCCGCGTTGCTCCTGCGCAAGGTCGAGGTGGAAGAAACCCACCTCAAAAAATTGTTTGGCCAGGGTTATGAAACTTATCAACAAAGGACAGCCAAGCTGCTGCCCGGAGTTTACTGATATCGTTTGGACAAATCAGTTCTGTTCCGGGGCTCGACATGAAAGAACTTGATCCAGGCACATCGCTCGGAATCCGGGACTTCGAAGCCTCGCTGAGTTCGGAAAACGGCGCCATTTTGACGCGTGAGCCAAAGCCTCGTCAGGATTTCGGCGAGCTCTTCCGTACGGATTTCACGGTCACCAGCCTCCGTCTGCTTTGGGAAAACCGCAGCTTCCTCCTGCGAGTCGCCGGCCTAGGCTTGGTCCTTTCAACGCTGTTTGCCTTTTCGATCCCCAACCGATATCAGTCTGTGGCGCATTTGATGCCGCCCGACAATCATCCGAGTTCGGGGCTGGGCATGGCCGCGGCAGCTTTCGCCGGAGGACTGGCAGGATTAGGCGGATTTCCTAGCGAGTTGCTGGGGTTGAGAAGCACGAGCGATCTCCTGGTAGGCGTCTTGGGAAGCCGCACTGTGCAGGATAACCTCATCCAACGGTTCGATTTGAAAAAGGTCTACGGATCGCCGCGGATGAAGATGCAGGATGCCCGCAAAGCTCTGGCGAATTCGACGGTGATCTCCATAGATCGCAGAAATCAGATCATCACGATCAAAGTAAGCGACAAAAGTCCCCAGCGGGCCGCGGCGCTCGCTCAAGCCTATGTCGAAGAACTGAACCGTACGCTCGCTGCGGTGAGCACCTCCGCAGCGCGCCGCGAGCGCATCTTCCTCGAGGGACGTTTGCAAGCCGTCAGCCAGGATTTGGAAGCCGCCGAGAAAGAGTTCAGCCAATTTGCAAGCGAAAACACGACCATTGATCTCAAGGCGCAAGGTAAGGCCATGCTTGAATCAGCAGCCGTTCTGCAGGGCCACCTTATCGCTGCGCGCTCCGAACTGGAAGGGCTGCGGCAGGTATATGCGGATAGCAACGTGCGAGTACGCTCGTTGCAAGCACGAATCGCTGAGTTGGAGAATCAATTGCGGATAGTCTCGGGCGATAAAGCTCCTCCTGCTTCGATAAATCCAACCCAGGATAATTTTCTTTACCCCTCCATAAGACAATTGCCCCTGCTGGGCGTGCGTTACGCCGATCTGTACCGCAAGACTGCCGTCGAGGAAGCGGTTCTTGGGCGGCTGACGCAAGAGTACGAGCTCGCCAAGGTGCAGGAAGCAAAAGAAATCCCGACCGTCAAGGTGCTGGACCCGGCAAGCGTTCCCGAGCGGAAGTCGTTTCCTCCGCACCTCGTCCTTATGCTACTGGGGACAACTTTCTGGTTTGCATGGGGAGTGGTATGGGCGCTGGGCCGCACGTGGTGGAGGCACACGGATTCTTCCGACCCGCGAAAGGCGCTGGCACAAGAGATCTTCTGCACCATGCAAGCTGCCACGCCCTGGGCTTTCCTGGCGGCGTCCCGGCGCAGGCTCGGGAACGTGCTACAGTGGCACAAACGGGCAAAAGTAAAGGTCAGGCCCACACGAACAGGCCTTTGAGCCGCCCGATGCCGCGATCGGGCGATAGTTTCTATGGGCGCGGAACAAAAACAGCCTTCCTTGTGCGAATTTATTACGCGCAACCGCAAATAATGCGTGAAAATGCCCCGCCGCTTTCAGTTTGATCTTGTTTCTAAGTCCCTGAATGCGCAATGGTTAACTCGCACGAGGGGTTTGGCGTGTGAGTTGCCCCCACCATAAGGTGCTATCCCTTAGTGGTAAGGAGAGCAAATTGAGAATCTGTCCGGCTGGCAACTTGCCGAAGATCGCTGTTTTAGCTGTACTGATTGCGCTGGCCAGCATCCCTGTCCTTCAGCAAGCCGAGTGCTCCGACGAGCCGAGCCCCGGCGAGTATCGTATTTCCGTAAACGTTGGATTGGTCATCCTACCGGTCATAGTGACTGATCGCAGAGGCCAGGCGGTGCCCGGATTGGGAAAAACCAGCTTCCGGGTGTTTGATGATGGACGTCCCCAGCAGATTTCACTGTTCGAGTCCGAGGACGTTCCGGTCACCGTGGGATTGGTAATCGACAACAGTGGTAGCATGAGCGCAAAACGTCCTGAGGTGATTGCTGCGGCCGATGACTTCGCCAGATCGAGCAATCCGCAGGATCAGATGTTCGTTGTTAACTTCAACCAGAATGTGTCGATGGGACTGCCCGGCGGCGTCCCTTTCACGAGCGATGTCGGTCAACTGCTGGCCGCAGTATCGCGAGAACCCGCTGCCGGCAACACCGCCCTCTACGACGGGCTGGCAACGGCCCTGAAACACATCAGGACCGGTACGGCAAGCCGCAAGGCGCTGGTGGTCATCAGCGATGGCGCGGACAACTCAAGCACGATAGCTCTTCGCGCCGTGCTAAATAGGGCGCAAGCCACGAATGCCCAGATTTACACGATTGGGATTTTCGACAGCATAGCGGCAGGCAAAGCTGCAGGGGTGCTGAGGGCATTGGCCAAGGTAACCGGGGGTAAGGCGTATTTCCCACAGTATCCTTCCCAAATAGCTGAGATTTGCCGTGAAATCGCCCTGGATCTCCGGCACCAGTACACCATCGGATATCATCCCACCGACAGCGCCGTCGGTTCTTACCATGCCATTCGGGTAACGGCCAAAGGCATGGGTGACGCCAGGTTACGCGTCTCCACCCGCGCCGGGTATTGGATGCCTGACGAAAGTGAAGGCCAACCCCCAGCCTAAGTCCACCGTCGTCACCTTCCGCGAGATTCCGTCAAGTTGCGCGGGTGTGCGTCGCGAAAGAGGGGTTGCGATTATGCGGCTGTCTTCGATGTACCAACATCGACATGCCGGAAGTAGTACCATTGGGTAGTTGATTTTGGAGATGAAAAAGCGTAGATTGTCCTGCGGGATCGACCGCGTTGCCCCTCAGGAAGGGTGTTATGAGAGCAGGTGTGAAAGTTGTTGCTCTGGGACTGGCGCTCGTCTGGCTGGCCGCCGCGAGTGTCTACGCTCAGCAGAAATCCGACGCAAGCAGCACTTCCCTGGGCGAGATCGCCCGCAAGCTCAAGACTGAGAAGGCGAACGAGCATCCGCCAGTCATGGTCATCACCAACGACAACCTCGGCGGGCTTGGGAAATCGGGTGTGTCCGTCGCCGGCCCCGGAACGAAGGAGAACACTTCGAACCAGGCTCCCGCACAGGCCAAAGGATCGTCTGCACCCGTTCACGACGCCGAATACTACCGCGCGCAGCAACGCAAGCTGCAGGATCAGCTCGATGTCCACAAGCGCGAACTGGATGTGCTGCAACAGAAGCTCGGCCAAAACCAGGTCCAGTACTACGCCGATCCTTACAAATCGCTGATGCAGCAGTACACGCGCGAGGACATCAACAAGCTGACTGCCGACATCGCTGCCAAGAAAGATCAGATTGCCGCCGATGAGAAGGCCCTGGAAGACTTGCGCGAGGAACTCCGGCGCGACGGGGGCGATCCCGGTTGGCTGCGTTGAGCGACCCCATGGCTAAGATCAGCCTGTTGTTAACAGTCGTTTTGCTGGGGACGGCGGCGCAATTCGGCCAGCAGCCCCCAAACCAGGAATCACTCGGCGACGTGGCGCGCCGACTCCGCGCAGAGCGTGGACAGAACACTTCGAAAGCCGTCAAGCTATATACGAATGAAGACCTGCCGGCGCGCACGCCCGGCGAACCGATAACCACCCGTGCGTCCGCTCCGTCCGCTTCCGCGCCCACAACGCCAGAAAATACCAATTCACCCTCTTCCACCTCCGTTTCCGGGAAGACCGCCAGCGCTCCGCCTCCTCCGGAGGAAGACAAGGTCAAGACGCCCGACTATTGGCAACAGAAGTTCAAGAAGGCTCGCGCTGACCTGGCGCACGCGAAAGAACTGCAACAACTTGCCCAAGACGAATTGGACCTATTGCAGATTCAGGAAGTGCGGGAACTCAATTACCAGCGCAAAGCAGATCTAATGGCCAGAATGCAGGAGAAGCAGTCGGAAATCGAGATGAACGAGGCGACGACGAATGCCCTGCAGAAGGACCTTGACGACCTGGAAAGAGCTTTTAAGGAGAGCGGCGCCCCGGAAGATTGGAGAGAATAGGGGTTAGGGGTTAGGCGGGACTTAGGCGGAGCTTCCTGCCCCCCATTTCCCTATTCCCCACTCCCTACTCCCTATTCCCTGATCCCTGACCCCTAATCCCTGATCCCTAAACTAATCCCTGAATCTATTAAAATCCTCCGGGTGCTTATCCGCATAGCGATACAGCAAAGCAGCGAGGTCTTCCGGAGCTCCGATACCCGCCAAACTGCGAAATTCTGCGTGAAGGTTCCGAAGCGCGTGGCCATTCTCCGGGACTCGAAGATTGGCGAGAACTGTCTGTGGCCCGTACAGGTCGTGGCCTTCGGAAACGACGCTGATGACTTGTCCATTGAGGCCCCGGAACGTAATGGTCTTGTCTTGTCCGCCGGAAATCACGGCAATGATTTGCCGGACAATCTGCGCCAGGCGCGTCGCTCCAACGGCGGCGAGGGCTGCCGGCCAGTTGTTAAATCGGCTGGAGTACGGGGCACGTGCGATGCAGTCCGCCAAACTTTCGGCACGCATAATTTCTTCCCCGCAGATCCACGCGTCGGCAAATGTCTTTTCCGAGTCACCGGTCAGATTGACCGCAGCCATTGCCGTACAAATGTGGGAGACCACGTCGACGTAATCGGATGGAATTAACGATAGCGAATACACAGGATGGGAACCAGTTCCTGAGAGTTGCCACCCTCGTATCTGGCCACACCTGACGCATTTGTCGCCGTCCTTACACCAGTCGTGCCCCTCGTCGCGAAGCTTTCCACAGGCTGGACACTTGCACCCGTCCCACTTGTGAGCGCCTTGTCGACTGGCGCCGCACACCGAGCACTTCTCACAATCGCTGCCCCAGGCGTGATCCTGGTCACGCGTTTTGCCGCAAACCAAGCACTGGCACCCGGTCCACCGGTGCGCAACGTCTCGCGTCGCGGCGCAACGGGAACATTTTTGGCAGTCCTTGGCCCAGTCGTGCTCGCGGGTTTTGCCGCACATGGAGCACGTGCAGCCGCTCCATCGGTGCGCAGCTTGCCGGGCGGCTCCGCAGCGCGAACATCGTTCGCAATTCTTGGCCCAGTCGTGCTCGCGGGTTTTGCCACACGCGGAGCACGTGCACCCACTCCACGGGTGAGCCGCTTCGCGAATGGCACCGCAGCGCGAGCATTTTTCGCAGTCCCTGGCCCAGTCGTGGTCGCGGCCCTTACCGCACGCTGAGCACTTGCAGTCGGTCCATTGGTGGGCCTTTTGCCGCGTCGCGCCGCAGCGGGAGCATTCTTCGCAGTCCTTGGCCCAGTCGTGAAATCCCATCATGCACGAGATTTTCATGTGAGGCGCCTCCGCTTGTTGCTACAGCTTCCTCTGATTTCCAACTGTACGGATGGAACTTGCTCCTGGGGGTTCATATCGGGGGTGTTCGAAGCTGAAGATCCTGGCCCTTTTACAGCCATTTTAATCCTAGTGTTTGCCGGGATACCAAGATCCTCGGCATGCACGCCGACACGCAGCTCACAGCGGATTTTTCGCGCTTCATATATCAAATCGCGCCCTGCTCCGCAAGGGTCCATCGGAGTTATTTACCGATAAGTTGACTCACGAAGTTGCTTAATGACGATAGCAACATAGGATGAGGAACCGTTGTGGTACCGCGGGCGTCTGAAGCCGTGGGAAAAATCGAAGGCAGTGGTGTGTATGGTTGTGAGCCGCCGCTCGCCGCTTCGCAGGTGGGTTTGTTCCCTGCTCCCTACTCCCTACTTCTCCCCCACGTGCAGGGCGGCGACGCCGCCCGAGAAATTCACGTAGCGCACGTTGTGGAAGCCCGCGTCGCGCAATGCTTTCGCCAGGGCCTCTTGATCCGGGAACTGCGCGACCGAGTCGGGCAGGTACTGGTACGGCCCTTCAACGCCGGAGATCCACGCGCCCAGCCGCGGCAGCACGCGCCGAAAATAGAACCGAAACAAGGGGCCGAAAACCGGCCAGCGAACCCGCGAGAATTCCAGGATGGCCAGCCGCCCGCCGCTCTTCAGGACGCGGCGCATTTCTTCCAGACCCTGCCGGTAATTGGCTAGGTTTCGGAATCCAAACGCGGAAGCGACGCCATCGAGCGAGGCATCGGCGAACGGCAGGTTAAGCGCATCCGCCTCGATAAATTGCACATGCCGGTCGCGGGCGCTCCGCTTGCGCCGCGCGATGGCCAGCATGGGCCGGCAGAAGTCCGCGCCCGTCACCAGCCCCCGGGAGTAGCGGCCAAGGCAGATGCTCAAATCGCCCGTACCGCAACAGAGGTCGGCTACGCGCGAGCCCGGCCGAGCCAGGAGTTCCCGCAGCGCGTGGGCCGCGGCCCGCCGCCAGGCAATATCGCGCCCGAGCGACAGGAAGTGGTTCAGGAAGTCGTAGCGGTGCGCCACCGCCGCAAACATATCGCGCACGGCAGCGCCGGCGGCGGCCACATCGCGGCCGGAACCCAGCGGGCTTCCCTGCCCGGCAGCGGGCGCGCCGTTACTCATTCCACCCTCCACGCTGCACGTCGCGGAACGACCTGGCAATGGCCTCCGCGGGGACGTCGGCTGTGACCCGCACTGTGCCAATCGCCTCCGGCAGCACCCAATGGATCTTTCCGCCCACCGCTTTCTTATCGCGCGGCAGCAGTTCCAGGACCTTTTCTTCGCGCAGGGCGCGAATGGGCGGCAGCGGCCCCACCCGCCGCACCAGGTGGGCAATGCGCGTACCCACCCCTGGGTCAAGCACGCCGGCCAGTTCCGCCAGGCGAGTCGCCATCAGCACGCCCCACCCCACGGCCTCGCCATGCAGGAAGCGCCGGTATCCCGTAGCCTCTTCCAGCGCGTGGCCAAAAGTGTGGCCGAGGTTCAGGACGCGCCGGAGGTCGGCTTCATGCTCGTCACGGCTGACCACATCAACTTTCACCTTCACGGCGCGCCCCACCAGAACCTCCAGCAGCGCCGTATTTTCGGGCCGCAGTTCGCCCACGTGGTCCTCCAGCCACCCAAACAAGCCTGGGCCGGAAATGATGGCGTGCTTGACGGCTTCATAAACACCGGATTGCAACGCCCGCGGGGGGAGGGTCGCCAGCACAGCGGGTTCCGCGACCACGACGCGGGGAGGGTAAAACGTTCCCACCAGGTTTTTCATGGCGCCCACGTTGACGGCCGTCTTACCGCCCAGCGCGCTGTCCACCTGCGCCAGCACGGTCGTGGGCGCCTGCACGTAATCAATGCCGCGCATGTAGGTGGAAGCGACGAACCCGCCCAGGTCGCCGATCACGCCGCCTCCGAACGCCACCAACAACGAGCGGCGGTCGGCCCCAAGTTCGAGGAGATCGGAGGCCACATACCCGGCCATGGCGAGACTCTTGGAGCGCTCTCCCGAGGGAACCAGGATGGGCGGCACACCCGCCATACCCGCATCGCGCAGGAGATCATTGCCCCACCGTTCCCACAATCCCAATTCGGTGAGCACGAATATCGACGAATAACCCTTTAACCGGAGCAAAGCGCCCCACGCCCCGCGGCCCACGATCACCTTGTATTCACCCGCGCGCGATGTCACTCGTAACCGCTGCATACGTCTCCCCAAAGTTGAGTTTGGACAATGGCTTCGCTTCAAACATGGTCAGCTCGCGTCTTATTTTAGATTAAGACAGCCAGACCGCCAACAGGATCAGGTGTCGTAGCGGGCGAGAGGCCCGGGTTACCCTTTTCGTTCGGCGCCATGACTCGACATAACGAGCCTCACTCGGATACATAAAGGAAACAATGGAGGTTGCGCGCAAGGCCAGCGATAGCTATGATGGATGTCATTCATGATGACACGCAAGGACAGTGGAATGGATTTCATCGTTCTCGGCGGCGGCATTGCCGGCATGCGGGCCGCCATTGAGTTGGCGCACGCCGGGCGTGGCGTTCTTGTGCTTGCCAAGGACGAGTTGTACGAATCAAGTACCGAGTACGCCCAGGGAGGCATTGCCGCAGCGTTAGGCGAAGACGACGAGGTGACGCTTCACCTGCATGACACCCTTCAGGCCGGCGACGGATTGTGCCGGGAAGAAGCCGTGCGCGTACTGGTGGAAGAAGGACCGGTGCAGATCCAGCAGCTCATCGAATGGGGCATGCGGTTTGACCAGAACGGCACCAAGCTGGCGTTCACGCGGGAGGGCGCACACAGCCGCTCGCGCGTGCTGCACGCCCACGGAGATTCCACGGGCAGCGAAATCCTGCGGGCGCTGATGGCCAAAGCTCGGACGCTGCGTTCCATCAAGGTGCAACCGTATGCGTTTGCCACGGAACTGTCGATGGAAGGCGGAAGGGTGTGTGGCGTCACTTACCTCAACACCCAAAAGTCTCTGCTCCAGCAGGTTCGCGCGCAGGCGGTGTTGCTGGCCACCGGCGGGTTGGGCCAGGTCTACAAGGAGACCACAAATCCCACGGTAGCGTGCGGCGATGGCGTCGCCATGGCGTACCGGGCCGGCGCGCTGATCAGCGACATGGAGTTCGTGCAGTTCCACCCCACCGCTCTGTTCGTCAAGGGCGCGCCCCGGTTCCTGCTTTCGGAAGCGCTGCGTGGCGAAGGGGGGTATTTGCGCAATCTCCTGCTGGAGCGCTTCATGCCGCGGTACCACGAGGCCGCAGAACTGGCGCCGCGTGACGTGGTGGCGCGCGCCATCATCCTGGAAATGCAAAGAACGCAGGCGGACTTTGTTTACCTGGATCTGACCAGCTTGGCGGCGGAATACGTCGAGAAGAGGTTCCCCCGCATCTTCTCCACGTGCATGAAGTACAACATCGATATCACGATGGACCTTATTCCCATTCGCCCCGCCGCCCATTACGCCATGGGTGGCGTGGCGACAGATTTGCGAGGCGCCACCTCGCTTCCCGGGCTCTTTGCCGCCGGTGAAGTTGCATGCACCGGGGTCCATGGCGCCAACCGCTTGGCCAGCAATTCCCTGCTGGAAGGCCTGGTGTTCGGCGCCCGCGCCGCGTGCGCCATGCAGACCCAATACGCGCCGGCGCAGTTTCCTGCTCCACCGCCCAACCTACGCATCCCGGAGCCGCAGGCCGGTACGAATCCCACGACCCCTCCGGCCACCGACTCGCAAAAGGTGCTCGACGAAGTCCGCGCGGTGCTATGGGAGAAAGTAGCCATCATTCGCACCGGCAAGCACCTGGCCGAGGCCGTCAAGCGCCTGAACGAACTCAAGCTGCCGGCGCCCATAGCTCCTTCACGCCAGGAGTGCGAACGCGGCAATATCCTTACCGTTGCGGGTCTCATTGCACGCTGTGCCTTGGCGCGCGAGGAGAGCCGCGGCGCCCACTATCGTTCCGACTTCCCCATCAAGAACGATAGCCGGACCCCACGGCACTCGTATATTTGCCGAACCTCCTGCCAGCCATTTTTCGAGTGATCGGGAAAGTGACGCCTCTTTCAACCTCTCGGCTTGCACAGAGCTTCGCTCTGCGTTTCCCCTGTCCACTGCCACACGAAAAAGATACGTTATAAGACGTCATTCTCCTCGACACAGGCGCGATTTATGCTCTGGCGGACGCTGACGACGCTTGGCACCGTCCCATGCAGGAGTTCGTGGTCGCCAATCGCCAGACGTTGCTGGCTCCCTGCACCGTAATTACCCGGAAAAGGGGCGCAACCTGGGGATTCGGCGCGAGCCGGGTGTTTGAGGAGGGAGCGGCAGGAAGCCCTACTTGCGGTCCGCCGACTTGTCAAGGTCGTCGAGCGTGGCCATCACGACGCGTCCGACGATGGTCAAGCTGATGGGGCTGCAATGGTCAACGGTATCTTTGGCCGTGTGCCAATAGCTGTTGCCCGGACCGTAGTCAAAATCGATCACATCCACGGCGGCGACCCCGGCATTAATGAAGGGCATGTGATCGTCGTCGATCGCCGTGCGGGAGTCCAGAAACTGCTTCGCGTATCCCAGGCGGTGGGCGGCGTTGAAAACCAGGTCCGTCAACCACCCGGTGGAGGCGGCATTGCGACGGATGTCCAGGTGCGCATCGCCGATCATATCCACCAGGATCATCGCCTGGATGCGCCCCAGTTCGCCGCTTGCGGACAGCTTCTGCACCAGATGCCGGCTGCCGTATACGCTATCGGTATCGCTCCAATCGCCGACGGCTTCCTCACCGTCGAAAAATACCAGCCAATAGGTACAGGCGTGCTTGCGGCCGCGCAGTTCCCGCGCCAGTTCCAGGAGCAGGGCGGCGCTGGATCCGCCATCGTTGGCGCCGACAAAGCGAAACCCGTCTTCCCGCTTGGTATCGTAGTGGCCGCTGACCATAATTACCTGGGAACGCACGCCGGGGAACTTGGCGATGATGTTGGTCATGGGGATCGCGCCGGCGGGAGTCGAGGCGGTAAACGAATCCTCCTCCACCTCGGCGCCGGCATCCTTAAGCTGGCCCATCATCCAACGCCGCGCCTCCGCCAGCGCGGGCGAACCCGCCGGGCGCGGCCCAAAGCTCACCAAGTGCTTGAGGTCGTCAAACGCCCGGCCGCCGTCGAAGGTTATTGCCGGTCCCGCCGCACCATGCACCCGGCAAACGGCAACCAGGAATAGAAGCGCGCAGACGCCAAGGCTGATCCAGCTTCTCTGCCGTTCAGGCTTCCTCATGTCGCTTGTTCTTTTCTTTTCCGTTTTTTCAGGTAAACGAGCCAGGAAAGTCCGATGCTCAAGACATACAGACCCAGCAGCGGGATCCATACCACGAAGATCGTGGCCATATCATTGGTGGGAACAACCGCGGCAGCGATGACGGCCGTCAGCAGAACCGCGTACCGAATGTTCTTAATGAGGAATTTCGGCGTGACAATGCCGAACACGGAGAGCAGTAGAATCACCACGGGCAATTCGAACACCAGGCCTACGGCGACGACAATGGAGATCGCCAAGTCCCAGTACTCGTTGATCGTAATCATGGGCTGAAATTGATGGGCGAATTCCAACAGGAACCGGAAGGCCTTGGGCAAAGCCAGCTTGTAGGCGAAAAAGCCGCCCGAAATGAACAAGCTGCTGGTGAGCAGCACAAACGGCCAGATATACCTTTTTTCGTTACGATAGAGACCGGGTGAAACAAACAGCCAAAGCTGAAACAGCACGTAGGGGGACGCAAGAAATATCCCCCCCATGATGGCCAGCTTGATGTAAAGGTTAAAGGGATCGACCGGGTTGGTATAGACAATTTGCGAAGGCAGGTGCAGCGCCGCCAGCGTATCGGTCAGAGGTTTGGCCAGGTAAGCGTAAATCTGATTCCGGAAATAGAAACAAATCCCCGTCGTGATGAGGACGGAATAGATGCTATGAAGCAGCCTGACCCTGAGTTCCTCGAGGTGCTCGAGGAATGACATCTGCTTGCCACTCAATTCCGCATCTTCAGGGTCGGGGGGTGGTGTCTTCGGGGGTGGGTTCTGGATCGTGGTGCCCATATGTAGAGGTTGTGTCGGACCCGCTCTCGGGGGCGTGGTCCAGGTTCCTGATTTCCTCTTCTAATGAATTCTTTAGTTCATTCGACGCACGGCGCAACTCTCCCAAACCCTTGCCCAAAGTACGAGCTATTTCCGGGACTTTCTTAGGACCGAAAAGCAGGAAGGCAATGAACAGGATAAAACCGATTTCAAGAAAACCGCCGCCAAACAATGTGCGCCTCCACTGCGATAATAGGTAAACGGCATCGGAATGTCAAGGCGGCAGTTCGGAGTGGGCGCGACATCCTCTCTATATTCATCGAACCTTGGCACGGCCTGATGCATCCAAGAACTGGGAACCCCGTGGTGTGTCAGTTCGCCGCGCTTTAGTTTACCTATGTTATACTGCGAAAGCAGGGTGAGGAGCTGCAAATTTATGAAACAAGCACGCCGGGTGGTCTGGTTTATCTTGTCCACCGTTGTCCTCTGTGCGCTCTTGGGGGGCGTATACGGGCGACAAGTGGAAGCCACCACCGACAGCGACGACTCGGACGTTAAGGCCAGCTTGAATGCCTTCACCCGCGTCTACGATGTTATTGAAGCGAACTACGCCGACCACCTCGATCCGGACTCCGCCATCTACGGTCCGCCAAACGGCAACACCGGGGCTATCCCGGGAGCGCTGCGCACCCTGGACCCCCACTCCAATTTCTTCGATCCGCGCGCCTTTGCCCTGCTGCGCGAGGACCAGGAAGGCAAGTACTACGGCGTTGGGATGTCGATCCGAGCGCGCCCCGGCAAGATGGGCAAACTTGAAACCGTGGTCGAGGCGCCGATTCCCGGCTCCCCCGCGTTTCGCGCCGGCTTGCGCCCCGGCGACGTTGTCGCGAAGGTCGACGGCAAGTCCACCGAGGGCATGAATACGGAGCAGGTGGCCAAGATGCTGAAGGGCCCCAAGGGCACCCAGGTCCACGTCACCATCCTGCGCGAAGGATACGACCAGCCCCTGGAAGTGGATATCATCCGCGACGAGATTTCGCAAAAAAGCGTGGATGAAGTGTTCTTGGTTCGGCCGAACGTCGCGTACATCCACATCAGCAAGTTCAATGAAAACACCAACGATGAGCTTACCGATGCGCTGCGCAAGGTGAATGACAAGAGCCTGCAGGGATTGGTTCTTGACCTCCGCGGGAACCCGGGGGGCCTGCTCCAGGAAGCGGTGGAAGTAAGCGATCACTTCCTCGAAAAGCGCCAGCTTATTGTTTACCACTCGGGCCGGGAATCCCCGGAAAAGCGCTACTACGCCACCCACGGCGACGATGGGCATGAGTATCCCATTGTCATCCTGATCAACCGCATGACGGCGAGCGCGGCGGAGATCGTCACCGGGGCCCTTCAGGACCATGACCGGGCGCTGGTGGTAGGCGAACCGAGCTTCGGCAAAGGGCTGGTCCAAACGGTGTATCAGTTGAGCGAGCACACCGGCCTGGCGCTGACGACCGCCCACTATTACACGCCCAGCGGACGGCTGATCCAGCGCCAATATGAAAACGTATCGTTGTACGATTACTACTACCACCCCGAGCTGACCAAACCCACTCATGCCGAGGTCCGCTTGACCGACGGCGGGCGCGAAGTGTATGGCGGCGGGGGCATTACGCCGGATATCGCCTTTGCGGAACCCAAGATGAACCCCGCGCAGGAAACGCTGCTGCAACACAACGCGTTCTTCGACTTCGGCAAATTCTACCTGGGAATTCACAAGACCATCCCCCAGGACTTTGAAGTTACGAACGCCGTTCTGGATGAATTCAAGCAGTTCCTGGCCAAAGAGAAGATCACTTTCTCCGACGTGGACATGACGGCCAATCTTCCATTCGTGAAGGACCGCATTCACATCCAGTTGGTCGATTTGATCTACGGCGAGAATGAAGCCGACCGGATCACCGTGTCCAACGATCCGCAAGTGACCAAAGCATTGGATTGCATGCCCGAGGCCAAGGAGTTAATGGCAAAGGCCAAGCGGTATGTAGCCGAGAAGACACAGAGGTAGGAATCCGCAGCCGGACGCGACGAGGGCCTTCCCGGGCCTTCGTCCGCCGGCGCAAGTGCTACTCGCCCCGCGCTTTTCCCGTAAAATACCTGATCAGTGATAGGCCGCCGGTAATGGGAAAAAGGAACACCTGTTTCCAGATGGCGGCGCGCCCCTTAGCTTTCTGGCGCTCGCGTTGGGCGTCGTCCATCGCGCGAAACACCAGCATGGCCGCGTACTTGGCAAAATCCAGCCCGCAACCGTCGCAGGTTCCACCGTGCAATTGGACGTGCTTACAGGAAGGGCAGGTATATTTGAGAGGGGTATGGCATCGCACGCAAAACGTGATGGTGTCCGAGTTCTCCGTCTTGCACTTGGCACACTGCATCGGAAACGTAAACCGATCAGCGCCGGTTGGGGCCAGGGCGAATGGTGGACGCGAAGGGATTCGAACCCTCGACCTCAGCGTTGCGAACGCCGCGCTCTCCCAACTGAGCTACGCGCCCACGGGGTGTGACGTTGGAAATATACCACAGCGGGCCGAGGGACGCCAAGGTGTTAGGTGGCGTTGCAGGGTCACGTCAAAGTTGCGGCGGTTCGGACTGTGGGAGCGCTAAACATCGGTAAGTTTGAAATAGCCCGTCCCCCTCTTCCGGTCCCGTTCTTCCGTGTCGGCACCCAGGGCGTTACCCCGTCATGCCGAAGTATCCGAAAAATGCTGCATGGCCACGCCAAAATGTCACCACGTTGAACCAAAATGTCCGATACTTAAACCAAAATGTCCGCTTTTTCTCGGTCATTTTGTTATACTCTCCTTTGTTTTCAATAACTTGGTGGCTTCGTTCGTAAATTTTTTTCTTCCGCCCACCTTCCCTGGCCTTGTGGGTTAGAGGAGATGCGAAACTTGAAACTGGAAACTCGAAACTCAAGGCCGTGTCCAGCTTCCAGTTTCCAGTTTCCAGTTTCGAATTTCCAGTTTCCACGGCCCCCGGCGCGCCGCCCAGCGGGCCGGCGGCATGCGAATTTTTTCCTGAGGCCATGGGGAAAGGCACGTGGCGGAGCCGCGACCGAGCGCGTCAGGGGCGGCCAGGAGCCTTGCGAGCCTACCCGGCTGCGCCATTCCGAGCAGAAGACACACCTCCGGGCCGTATAGCTAGCAATTTTTGTGCCGTTATCTTATGGATTATCTACCAAGAGATAAAAGGAGGCATGCATTGCGATCTCACTAAAAGCGACCTTGACGAAGCCCTGGGTGGCGTTGCGCCGCCGGGCGGTGATTCGGACCAACGCCGATTGGCGAGGTGAATCCGCCGCTACCCCTTCGTTAAGACGAGGCAAGCACGCCTACGTCGCAGTCAACAGGTGTTGCGCAAAACTCAGGGCGGCGCCGAGTTGGCTCTCCAGCAGGCCGCCGCCTTGAGCAAAGTCGCGCGTTCCGCCACCCTTACCGCTGAATTCTGCCACCGTCCGCTTCATGACGTCCGAGAGATTGGCTTTCCCGCCCGGCGTTTGGGCAAAGAATAGGGTGGCGGGCGTTCCCTTGATCCCGATGAGAGCAACGGCCCCAGGCTGCTTGCCCACGGCGTGCGCCACCAGCTTCGCTTTCTTCGCGTCAGCCGCTTCAAACAAGCGCAGAACTACGCGCACGCCGGCATCCTCCGGGGCTTGCTGCCACAACTGGACGGCTTCTAGTTGAGCCAACTCCCCCAGCAGCTTCTGCAACGCCCTCTCCACCTCGCGCAGCTCCTGAGTCTGCTTGGCGATCAACTCCGGGACGTTTTCCACTCCGGTCGAGAACAGCCGCGCCGCTTCGCTCAGCAGCGCGTAGTCCTGTCGCGCCCGGCGCAGCGCCCAACCCCCGCACAGGAATTCAATTCGCGTCAGGCCCTTGGCACGCTCCACCTTGCGAAGGCCGATCGCTCCCACTGCGCCGGTGGCGTTCACGTGGGTCCCCCCGCAGGCGGAAAGGTCGAATCCCGAAACGCCCACCAGCCGGATGTCCCCCTCGCGAAACGTGGGCTTGCGCAGATCCAGTTGCTGGGTTTCGGCAGCCGACCGGAAAGAAATCTGCACGGGCCGGTTTTCAAACACCACCTGGTTGGCCAGCGCCTCTGCCTCTTCGATCTGCCGCTGGCCGACGCGATCGGAATTGAGATCGATGGTCGAGGTCTCCGCGCCCAGATGGAACGACACCGTCTTGTAGCTGCCGACGCGCTCACAGGCAGCGGACAGAATGTGTTGTCCCGTGTGCTGTTGCATGTGGTCAAAGCGGCGGTCCCAATCGATGCTGCCCGTCACGGCCTCTTGCGCCGGGCTTGCGGCCAGGACGTGCGCAATGTCGTCCGCTTCATCAATCACGTCCAGCACGGAGACTCCGGCCAGCGTGCCGTGGTCCGAGGGCTGGCCGCCCGACTCCGGATAGAATGCCGTGCGGTCAAGGTACACGCGCACGCCACGGGGGTCAGGCGTGGTGCGAATCACCCTCGCGTTGAACTCCTTCAAGTAACAATCGGTGTAGTAGAGACGCTCGCAAGTGGCCACAGGATTTGCTCCCGAGGTTCAGTATACTTGTACCTGCTCGCTGTGAGAAACGGCATTCGCGCAGGACCCAAACGCCATCTCCGCGCGGATTCTAACTCCCGACTCCTGACTCCTGGCTCCTCTCTTCTAGTTCCTAACTTCTGCTACAATCATTTCGCATGCCGATTCGCCTTATTGCCCTCGACCTTGACGGTACGCTGGTCAATAGCCGGTGGGAGATCTCGCAGAAGGATGTCCAAGCCCTGGCGGCCGCTTGGCGACGAGGGATTCAGGTGGCCGTAGTGACGGGCCGCCGTCCCCTGGCCGCCGCGCCCTACGTGGCGAAACTTCCCCTCCCCGTCGCCACCATCACGTCAAACGGCGCGCTGGTCCGCACGCCGGCGGGCGAGGTGGTCCACCGGAACTTTCTGCCCCGCCAGGTTGCCCTCCGCGTGCTGGATGTTGTCGAGGCGTTTCGGCCGTACACCGTGGCCATCTTTGATATGCCCCAGCGCGGGCAGGTGACGATGGAAGATTGCGCCATCCCCGAGGGCCCCCTCGGCTGGTATCTCAGGACTAGCCTCGATCACCTGTCTCTGGTGCCCAATCTGCCCGCCGCCATCAAGTGTGACCCGGTGCAGCTTATGATCGGCGGCCCCCCGGCGCGCATCCAGGAGGCCGAGATCCTGCTGCGCCAGTCCGACGTAAGCCCGTGCGTTCAGCTTACCTGGACCAAGTATCCCGACCGCAACATCGCCATCTTCGACATCATGAACCAGGGGTGCTCCAAGGGAAAGGCCCTGAAATTCTGGGCCGCTCACTGTGGGATTCCCGCCAGCGACGTCATGGCCCTGGGCGACAATTTCAATGACCTTGAAATGCTGGAGTTCGCGGGCCTGCCGGTGGTGATGGGCAATCACATCGACGGCCTTCCGCGGCCGGGATGGGCGGTGACCTCGTGCTGCGACGATAGCGGCGTCGCCTGCGCTCTGGAGAAGTTCGTATTGATCCGCGGCAATGAGTAAGGTTCGCCGCCGATCTTCACAGGGCACTGACTCGACAAATGAGTCGCACTTCCCACAACAACCGAAAACCACCGCACGATCATTGCGCCGGAACAATATCCGTCCCGGGCGGCGGCGTGAACTGGAACAGCGAGCGGGACAACGGCGGGTTGCGCTCAATGCGGTCGAAGCGAAAATCCATGCGGCTGTGATCCGGGTAATCCACCACCAACCTGCGGATGTCAAACTGCGGGTCCAACTCAATCAGCACGCTGCTGTAATCCTCGGCGAACTCCTTCTTGGGGAACGCACGCAGCACCTGATCTCCCGGGGCGTGGTCCAGCGCGGCATCCGCCAGCTCAACCCGGGCAAAGACGCGGTGCAAATTCAGCCGTGTAAGGAGCAACTCAAACGGCACGCGGAAGTCTTCGCTGGCCTTCACGGAAGACCGCGTGACCTGATGTTCCTCGGGAATGTAGAACGACACCTGCTTGCCGTCAGAGACAAAGAGCTTGTCAGTGGGATGCTGATAGTCCCAGCGCATCAGGCCCCCTCGCGCAAAAGCGACGCGTCCGGATTCAACGCGCGTCTTGCCACCCACCGTGTAGGTCTGGCTGAATTGCGCCCGCAGGCTCCGCACGTCGCGGTAACTGGATTCGAATTGCTCGACGTAGGCCTCCGCCGTGGTGGGTGCGGGGCCAGGCGACTGTGCCTCCATTCTGCCGGCGAAGCCGCAAAACACGATGAACAGTGCGACTCCTCGTGCAGAGCGGGAAAGCCGCAAACCCGAGATTCCGGTTATCGTTGTCCTATGGGCGTGACGTATCGGCATGAGACGAGTTCACCGTGAGTCGCCGAAGTGCGGCTTGTGCCTCCTTATTGCGCGGGTCGACGAGCAGCGCGGCGCGGTACTGCTCCGCTGCCTCAGACGTGCGGCCTTCTGCGGCCAGGGTTGTTCCCAGTCCGAAGTGGCCGTGGAAGTCTAATCCGTCCAAGCTTGTCGCCTCGCGATACGCCCGCTCGGCCTCGTCGCGCCGGCCCGCCTGCGCAGCGATATCCCCCAGCGCATCGAGGGCGTCGGGATTGGGTATGCTCGCCGTCGAAGCCCGGAATTGCGCTTCGGCTTCCTGCCACCGACCAGCGGTGAGGTAAAAATGCCCCAGTTCGTTTCGCGTCTGAACGCTCAATGGCGCCAAGGCAACGGCCGATCGCAACTGAGGTTCCGCCTCGCGGGTTTTGCCAAGCGATTCGAGAACTCGGCCCAGATTGAGGTGAGCATCGGTGTCATTCGGGCGCAACCGCATCGAACGTTGAAAGTACGTGATGGCTTCGTCATATTGCTTCCGCCCCGCATATACGAGTCCCAGGTTATTGAGGAGCAAGGCACTGTCGGGAGACGTCTTCAGCGCCTCTTTCCATTCGCGTTCGGCGGCCGCGGGCTGCATATGATTCCAGTATACCGCGCCCAGGTTCAGGTGCAGGCTGCCGGCTTCGGGTACCTCCGCCAGCGTGACTTGATAGTAGGTGGGGTCGTCGCGCCAATCGCGGTTGCGTATTACAATCCGCACCAATGCCAACGCGGCAACGACGCCCAATACGCCGCCAAACACCACGTGGCTTCGTGTCCACCCGCTCGCCCAGCGGGCTGTGCTCCCCCGCTGAGAAAGGGGATCGTTGCGGGGCAAATCACGAGCGGCCGTGCTGTCCCATATTCGGCGGATCCCCCACGCGGCCACCCAGCACAGCCCCACGGACGGAAGATACAGGTAGCGCTCAGCGAAAACATTGGGCCCAAGCCAACGCGAGTTCAGCACCGGAGCGATATTGATAAAGAACCAGATGAATCCGAACGAAACACGGCGTTGTCGTCTCCAAAGCGCCACAAACGCCCATGCGCACAGCGCCAGCGCCCCCACTCCCGCCAGCACACGAGGATCAAGCGGCGTCACGCTCTTGTGAAAGGGGTAGAAGGCGATGAGGCGAACCGGCCAGATCATCTTCCAGAGGTATTCGCCCGCCAACGGCGCCGCCGATAGAATTGCCTCATACCAGCTCACATGGGCCGTCAACCGCACCGGGGCAAAGGCGCCAAAAAAACGGATCCGAAACAGGACGTAGACAACCACCAACAACCACAGCGTGCCGTAACGGGACACTTTCTGCCGCCAATCAGTGCTGTTGCGGTCGCCGCGGAAAAAGTGTTCGTAAACCATCGCGGTCAGCGGCAGCGTTGCCGCCTGCTCTTTTGAAAGCAGCGCCAAAGTAAAAGTGCCGACCATGCCCAACTGCATCCACTCGGACCGCGTGCCTTGCGGGCGGGCGCCGGCCACGAAGAACCAGAAAGCGGCCAGATAAAATACGGTCAATTCCAGGTCGGTAACACCGGAAACCCACGCCACCGATTCCGTGTGGATGGGGTGCAGTGCAAAAATGGCCGCGGCGGTGAGGGCCAGCCACCGGTCGCGGAACAGCCGCTGGGTTAGCCCGAAGAGCACGAGCACAATGACGGCGTGCAGCAGCAGGTTCGCCAGGTGGAATCCGTAGGGCAGCAGCCCAAACGACTTGTAACAAATCAGGAAGCCAAGAATGCTGATGGGGCGGTAGTAATTGGTGGCGCCGCGCGCGCCGAGGTGGGCCAGGATACGCGTGCTGAAGATGTCTCCCACATGCGAGAAATTGCGGATGTAAGGATTGGTTAGCACCTCATTGTTATCGTCGTAGACAAAACCATTGGGCAGTGTGTTGATGTACGGAATAACGGCAAGAAGCAGGAGCAGAGTGATCATCCACACTTCGGGACGGTGCTCCGTCCCGGTTGAGACTCCTTTACCCGGCGTTCTCTCCGGGCTCGGCGATGCATTCGCTGCGAGGTTCGTGCTCCTATTCCGTGGCGCATCCGCTTCCGCCTTCATCGCCCCTCCTCGATTTTCTGGGTGGCAACACCGGCAGATTTGGAAAGCCACGGCAGGCGTTGCGCCCAGGTGGCGGGTATCTCGACCGAGATCGGAATTTGACCGAACCGGCGGAACAACCAGTTGGCCAGCAGATAGGAAAGCGGCGCCAGCACCAGTCCGGCCACCACATCAATCAAGTAGTGATAGCGCAGATACACGGTGGACACCCACAGGCTGAGGATGAGGGGCGACAGAATCCAAAAGAGCTTTTTCGAGTTTCGGTAAGCATAGAGCCAAACTACAAACGAAATCGCGACGTGCAAACTGGGAAAGACATCGCGGCGAATGCGGGCGAAGTCCATGAAATCGACCTCGCGATTAAACACTCCCAGCGACTGATGCAGGGGCACCGTAAATTGACTACGCAGGGAATACATGGGACCGATGGCGGGGACAAGGAGATAGCCCAGCAGGCCGAAAAAGGACACCATCATCAGTCCGCTCATCATCTTGCGGAAGCGTGCCCGGTCGCGCCAAATATAGATGAAGCAGGCGACCAGCGGAATATTGATGACGTGGAAGAAATAGGCAAACGTCATCCACGAGGTGAATCCGGGAGAAATAATGCGTTGCAGCGCGAGGCTGGCCTGAAACCCAAAAAGCCGCTGGTCAATCGCAATCAATGCCTGGTCGCGGTCGGTAGTAACCATCAGCAGCGTCGCGTTACCCCAGAGCGAATAGTACATCAGCAGGATGATGAGAAACGGAAACCAGTCCCGAACGATCTCCCAGAAGGGCCGCGCAAAGTCCCAAGGCCCTTCACTGGGGGCCGCCGAACCGGACCTGCCTGCCATGAAGTAATAAACCAATTCTTTGGCCAACAATAGCGTCACTGCCGGAATGATAATGAGGACGTCGGCTGGGGTGAAACTGCTTCCTTGCAAGCTGCGAAAAACGATTCGGATCAGCAGGCTCAGGAGGAAAAAAACCAGTGCGACCATATCTTCCAGTCGCACCGGCAGCGTGAGGCGTGCGCTATTGGTCATAGAGCCCCTTCAGCGCCTCGAACCGCTGCCGCACGGGCGGCGCGAAGGGATATTGCGCTGTCGCATTGAGCACTGCCAACGCCTGTTGCCGCTCGCCGCCCAGATAATAGGCTCGCGCCAGACCTTCCACCGCCGCTTGATTGGCAGGGAAAATCTGAAGCACGGCGAGATAGCTCTGCTGCGCCTCCGGATATTTCCGCTCTGCTGTGTAAGCCAGCCCCTGGAGGACGTAAGGCGCGGCATAAGAAGGGTTTTGGCGAATCAGCCGCAGGGTGGTGGCTACCACCTTGTCGTGCTGCCCCAGAAAATACGCGCAGAGCGCAAATTGGTACTCGTCCACCTCGTCCAACTCGCCACCGCTCAGGGCAAGCACCGCCGGCTCATCGTCCTTCACCGACTGGAGCTGATCCATGCGAATCTTGGTGGCTATCAAGGCGCGCCAGTAGCTCAAGTTATTGGGCCGCACCCTGACCGCTTGCTGGGCATTCGCGTAGGCTTTCGTGAGGTCACCATGAGACAGATTGCTATTAGCGCTCCAGAGATAAACTTCCGCCGCCACGTCATTCCCGATTTCCCACGCGCCCATAACCGCCAGTGCCAGAATGAGGCCGTAAAGAGCGGGCTTTATCCACACCTTTCGTAGACTGAGACCAGCCACACCTTTGCTGGAAACCAATCCTAGCACCACCAGGGCCAGGACTTTGACCGCTTCCCAAGAAACGAACCGTATCATTTCCACGCGAGTCTACCCTCTCTTCACAGGGATGGACAGGACACACAGGATTATAAAACAGACAAAGATCGTAAATACCCGTCCATATTACGTTCTCACTGAACCAAACCCAAGTCGATCCTGCTCTTGGAACCCAGCCTTGCCCGTCCGTCCGGCCCGACCGTGAAGGGTTCGCCGGAGGGGTCAACGGGAATCCCCCGCAGGTAGCCTGCCGCAACGAGATCCGGCATGGAGTGAGCATCACGCCCCTCCTTCTGTTTGTAGACGGCAAGCAAGGCGTCCAGCTTTCTGAGATCCTCCTGCGCAGCCAAGGCGGCGAGATGAAGCTCGGCACTGCGGCGGATGGAGTCATTCCCGGCGGTACGAGCAATTTCTGTCCATAGGAGGTGCGAGGTTTGAATTTCGCCACCCTGCGCCGCCACTGAGGCAGCGAGTACGCGCATCCAATCGAGTGCGCCAGGCCGTTCGCTGCCTGTCTGAAAGGCCCTGGCTGCGGCGGCGTAGTCCTTCATGTCCCAGTAATAGATGAACCCCAAGTCTTCCCACAGACGCCAGTAATTTGGATTGGCGGCGATCCCTCGTTCCAGCAGGTAGATGGCTCGCTTTGGATCCCCAGCTCCTTCCGGCGGTTTTCCGGCCAGGAATAGCGAGCCAAAGCGATAAGCGATCAACAAGTGCGGGTCAAGACTGGTTGTGATGTCGAGCAAAGGCCCGAGCAAAGCATACTCATTGGCATGAGCCAGCCGATGCCGCCCGTAGTATTGCACCACGCGGGTCCAGTAGATGGCAGCCAATAAGCCCGAATACCCTCCCGCTAAGCGCGAAAGCATGCTTTCCGATGGCAAGAAGATGAGCTCTTCGCGCGTCCGTTGAGCAGAGCTGCGCTGCCGGTCAATGCTCCGCTGGAGCGGATAGAGATTCAGCAGAGCAACGATGAGAATGACGAAAAGAACGGTCCGGTGTCCGAAGTCCAAGGTCCGACGGGGCGAGCGCGGAGCGTGCGAGCCGGGGTCTTTCCGGTGCAACGAATCCAGGTACCGCGGACCCAGGACTTCCTTCATTTGAACTCGCGCTCCTCGAAGATAAGTGTTGCACCTGAAAGCAGTACGGCAATATAGAGAACGGCGTAGCAGGTGTTCGCAGTAATCAGCCAGCCGGGAATGCTCACCCGATGCGCCACCTGCTCAATGACATTGAAGTCCGCAAAATTCGGCAAGAGATAGTAGAGCACCTCCGTCAGATTCCGCAGAACGAAGCTGCCGCTCTCCTGCCCGAACCCGCGGATATCGCTCGAAAAGTTGCCGATGACGAAAAGGCAGAACGTAAAGACCGCGGAAAGGATGGGCGTAGAAATGCACGAAAACAAGAGTGCTATGCCGACCACCATGGCCAGTTGGAGCAGAATGAAGTAGACCGCGATCAGAAGCGAAACGTCTTGCAGCGCCAAACCCCGTTGCTGGATGGCCAACGTAGCGTAAAAGCCCGCGGTCATGATGGCCGTGTTCACCAGAAGCGTCAGCAGCAAACCGGCGTACTTTCCCAGGATGAACTCGGCTCGGGCGACCGGTTTGGAGAGAATGTTATAAATCGTCCGGCGATCGATCTCTTTTGAAACCAAGCCGATGCCGATAAAGATAGCAATCAGCAGGCCGAAGACCGAGACGGCCGTGAGCCCCAGGTTTACCAGTATGAGTTGTTCCACCCCCACGGAAATACTGCCCAGCAGGACCGCGGCACCAATCATAAGGAACGCAAAAACGATCAGGTTGTAGAGGACACGTTCGCGTACCGATTCTTTGAAAGCCCCGAGCGCGATGGTCGCTATTCGTCGCATGGATAAATTCAGTGGTTAGTGGCGAGTGGCTAGTGGTTAGTGGTTAACTAGCCACTCACTTTCGCCAGGAAGTAATCCTCCAATGACATTTTCACCGGATTCAACGAAACCACTTTCGCTTTGGCGCGCAGCGCAATCTCCAGCACCTTTTCGATCTTAGTTTCGTCGCGGATTTCCAGGCGGACGCGGTCACCCGTGCGAACCATGGAAAAGACGAACGGACGCACTTCCTCAAATATGTCGACGGCTGGAGTCTCAAGAATGAGCTCCGTGGCGGAAACCCCCAGTCTCAGGATTTCCCGCAACTCGCCGCAACCTTGAAGCTGGCCCGAATTAAGAATGGCAACTCGATCACAGAGGGTTTCCGCATCCGACAGAATGTGCGTGGAGAAAAAGACCGTTTTCCCTTCCTCGCGCAATTGCAAAACCAGGTCGCGCACCTCGTGTCGCCCGATGGGATCGAGACCGGACATCGGCTCGTCGAGAAAGACCACCTCGGGATCGTGGATGAGCGCCTGTGCGATGCCGACTCGTTGCACCATTCCTTTTGAGAACCGCCGTAGTGGGATGTCTCGGTGCTCGATCAGGCCCACCCGCTCGAGTAGATGAACCACCGCCGGCTTCAGCGCCTTCCGTGACATCCCGAATAGCCTGCCGGTGTAATACAGCAACTCCTCCGGCGTCAAGTGGTCGTAGAAATACGGCTGCTCGGGCAGGTAGCCGACCCGCTGGTGCATTGTGGTGTCACGGAGATCTTTCCCCAGGATGCGCGCAGTGCCTGCAGTGGGGAAAACCAGCCGGAAGAGAAGCTTGAGCGTTGTCGTCTTGCCCGCCCCGTTGGGACCCAGCAAACCGAAGACTTCGCCCGATTTCACCTGTAGGTTCAGGGAATCCAGCGCTCTTTTAACCCGGGTTCTCCAAAAGCCCACGCGATAGTCTTTTGTCAGACCATTGATCTCGATGGCAAACATAACGCTCAACTGCTTTCGGACTGACGGCAACCTCCTATCGGCAGCACCCGATATCGCTTTCCCACCGGGAAGCCGATTATACCGAAGCTTCGCCGAGGCCCGTACTTACTTTCGCATCATCTGCTTTTGGATTTCCGCCACCTGCTGTGCGGCGGCTTGCTGCCACGGGTGGAGTTCGAGCTCCCTGCTGAATTCGGCAAGAGCCCCTGCGGAATCCCCCTTTAGCTTCAAAACCATTCCCAGCGCGAAGTGATAGGTCGGTTTCGTGGGAGCCAGCACAATGGCGCGCCGCAGACTGGCCTCCGCTTCGTCCAACCGGTTCAGTTTCAAGTTGGTGAGCCCGAGGTAAAAGACAGCCCCGGCATTTGCAGGATCATCCGCGGCAGCCCGTGACAAATACTGCCTGGCCAAATCCAACCGCCCCATTTGATAGTACATATAACCGACGTTGAAGTAGGCGCTCCACGCGTCGGGATGGGCGTGGATCACTTCGCCGTAAATGGCGGCGGCGCGGCCAAAGTCACCTTGCTCCGCCAGACTGTTTGCATAGTCAACTCCAATCACAGGGTCTTTGTCCAGATCGTGCGCGTAAGCGAATCCGTAAAAGGCCGCGTCGTTTGCATAATAGCGGTCCTCAACCGGGATCGCGACACCCATCACCAAGGTTAATCCCAAGCATGCCGCCGCTTGCAATGAGGGGACGCCGCCCAAAGCCGGTTTGCCGTATCGGATCCGCCGCAGTGCGTCAGCTACGAGCATGGCGAACCCGATGGAAGGCACGTACAAATAGCGGTTATGGGCAAAGTTTCCGTTCCCGAACACTTGAATGTTCAGGACTGGGAGGAGAGGAAAAACCAGCCATGGAATCGCCAGAGCTACAGGGCGCGAGACTTTCGCCCATCTCCACAGCCCCAGGCCCACGAGAAGCAGCAGCAAAGTCGGAACAACAGCGTTCCCCAGCGTCGGATGAGAAACGAACTTTAAGCCGTAGAACGGGCTCAATCCTACCGGCCATGCCAGTAGCCTCAAGTAGAACATCAGCAAGGATGGCCATGTCAATACGACGGTCAACCAGTTAACTTGGGCGGCAGGATGCGAAAACCCCTGTAAGACCACGGTTCGCACTACCAGGTAACCCGCCGTGAGCGCCAGGAAGGGGAGAAGCACTTTGAGAATGCGCAGGGACTTTCGCGCCGGGCCACCGGGCAGCGGGTTCAGGGGGCGGGGGTAATCCAGCCATTGGGAGACAAAGAGAATCAGCGGTAATACGACTGCGGTTTCCTTCATCAACATGGCCAGCGCGTAGAGGCCCAGCGAAGCGCCACGCCACAATTCGCCGCCGTTTTCGCGGAAACGTACCCAGCAGAGATAGGCAGGAATCAGCAACGCCGCCAAAAGCGGCTCAGGCGCGCCGGAAATCCATGCGACACCCTCGATGTGGACCGGATGAAGACCGAACACCAAACCGCAGAACATTGCCGCGGGCCAATTCTGGAAAACCTTACGCGCCAGCAGGAATACGAAATACGTGGCCGCAACGTGGGCGGCGAGTGTGGCCAGGTGCCACCCAGCCGGGTGAATCCGAAATAGGGCAGCGTTGACGCGTAGCCAAAGCAGGAACAGCGGCCGATAGTCATTGCCCAGGGCGGACGGCGCAACCCCCGCCCACACTTGGGACGTGAAATAGGCAGGTATCGCATGCCACGAGCGCAGGGCAGGATTGCCGATGATCTGACCGCGGTCGTCATGTACAAATTGGAAACTCAGGGTGTGGATATAGGCGAGAAACGTCAAGACGCAGACAAGCGCCGCCGACAGGCGCACCGCCGGACCGGGGGCGAAGTCTCTCGGTACCTCGGCGTTTTCCGGCGAAGGCCCTGGTTCAATTCCCCTCATTGCTAACACCCACGCGCGTCACGATACGGCAATCTCCGGACGAACGGCAACAGAAGTCAGTGTAACTCAGTGGCATGATGACGAGGTAAACTCGCGAGGCGAAGGACGAGGTGAACTCACTGCTGTAGTAACGAGGTGGACTCGCGTTGTGGGCGCGCAGTGAACTCGCCGCGATCCGCAGAACGGATCGCTGGGCAATAAAAAGGGGAGTTTTGAAGCTCCCCTTTTCGCAATGGTCTCCATGTTCCTAAAGACTTAGCCAGCGATCGGCGAGTCCGTGGAAGCGGCAAATGCAGTCGAGTTTTGACGAATCACGCCCGACTGGTCGGTGAAGTAGTAATTCGTGCCGGTGGAACTGGTAATCGGCGTGGCGTTAATCGCATACGTGTTTATGCGGCCTGTCGAGTCGCTGGAGCCCGGCGAATAGGTGAAGCTGTACCCGCTCTTACTTCCGCCGGCCAGAATGCTATCAATCAGGCCCGCAGCCGTCGAAGTGGGGTTGGCCCCTGCTGCTGGCGGTTGCAGCCAATTCAAGGCATTGGTAAAGCCCACGTTGTACGTTGAAGAATAGGTGATCTCAGCAGTATTCAGGGTGCGTAATGAACCCACTGCTGACGCTTGATTGGCAGCGATCCGGGAACGAAGCAGGTTCGGGATGGCGATGGCGGCGATGATCAGGATGATCGCCACAACAATCAATAGTTCGATGAGGGAGAAGCCCTTGGACCCTTTTCTCATTCAATCCTCCTACAGTAGGTAAGGTGAAGTTTCAATCACAACTTAGAAGCCTTTGATTAATGCTCGCTTATGGGTTAGGCAACTCGCTCTCCAAGTCTCCATTCTGTTGCCGCTAATGCTGTCCTAATTTCAGCTTATTTTCAATGACTTACAATACATATCCGTGTCCGGGCGCTCTTGGACGCTCCTGAACTAAAGACGCTGCCGATTTTTGTCAGCGGCAGGCGACAAAATGCGTCACCGTGGGCGCCCTTAGAACGTAATGTAACCGGTCGCTTCGGTAAGGCGCCGAGCGCTCTGAAGATCGCGGACCCGCAGTTGGGAATCGAGGATGGACGTCCAATTGAAATGCAGGTGACGGCATGGAAAGGAAATCTATCGGTGACGGCGCTTGGAGGGCGATGAGATCGACGCGATGAGACCAGGGTGGCGTAAAGCGATCAGGGGAGTCGTGCGACTCCCCTGAGGTCGTCGCTATAGAACTAGCCCGCAATAGGCGAATCGGTGGAAGCTGCAAATGCAGTCGAGTTCTGACGAATGACTCCGGATTGATCGGTGTAGTAGTAGTTGGTTCCGGTACTGCTGGTGAGGGGCGTGGCGTTGATGGCGTATGTGTTGATGCGTCCCGATGAATCACTGGTGCCCGGCGAGTAGGTGAAGCTGTACCCGCTCTTGGCTCCGCCAGCCAGAATGCTATCAATCAGGCCCGCTGCGGTAGAGGTTGGATTGGACCCGGCGGCGGGTGGCTGCAATGATGGCAAATCAACGGTGAAACCAACGTTGAACGTGGAGGAGTATGTGATCTCAGCGGTGTTCAGGGTGCGCAAGGAACCCACCGCCGACGCCTGGTTGGCGGCAATGCGGGAGCGCAACAGGTTCGGAATGGCGATGGCAGCGATAATCAGAATTATGGCTACGACAATCAGCAGCTCGATCAGTGAAAATCCCTTTGGACTGTGTTTCATTCAATTCTCCTTTCGATGTGGGTTGCTTTCCGGGTGAAGGAAAGTGTCTCCACACCGTATATCCAGCAAATCACTCGCCATTAAGCCCTGAACAGGCCATACCCGGCGGAGGTTTATCTGCTTTGTTATTTATAACTTAATCCAAAGCTGAGAATTCGGGCGCTGCCGAGGGGCGGCGTTCGGGCTGGAATTGCGCCCAATTCTGTCGAACGGGACGACAAATCGTGTCACCTGCGACCACTTCAGCGGATGAGGCCATCCGCTGCCCTTACAGAGACTTGGATCCCCCGCGCGCCTGCGCAAGGCTCAATGGGCAGATGGCGAAGCAACCCCTGCGGGTGGCGTACCGTTCGGTTTTCGCGCGAGAATCGCCTCAACTTCCTCGGCTTGTTGGCGGGCGGAGGTGTTATCAGGCGACAAGTCCAGTTCCTCATGGAATTCCGACAGCGCCCCCGGCAGGTTCCCCTGCAATCTGAAGATGACGCCCAGCGCAAAATGGTAGTGGTCAGCGTCAGGCCGGATAATCACCGCACGCTGCACATCAGCGGCGGCTGCGTTGATATCGCCCAGCTTCAGCTTCGTGAGTCCCAGATAGAAGAACCCGTCAGGGCGGCTCGGGTCGATTTGCACGGCGCGGCTCAAATAGCGGTCGGCTTCGGGAAGCTTGCCGGTCAAATAGTACGCGTACCCCAGGTTGTAGTTCACGTCCCAACTCTCCGGATGCGTAGGCCAAAGTTCTTTGTACATCTTGATGGCGTCGTCCAGGTGACCTTGGTTCCCGAGCAGTCCCGCTAAATCCATGTTGGAGGCGTGTCCTTCCGGCGACGTAGAGGTGAGGTAGGTAAAGAAGGTGGTCTCATTGGCGTAACAGGCGGTGGCCCGAACCACGCCGAGGCTCATGGCCAGTGCGATAACGGCGGCAAGTCCAAGCTGGACAGCGGGTTGGCCCAGGATTCGGCTTGTTCCCAGTCGCAAGTGGCGCATAGCCAAGGCGACCAGCATGGCGAAGCCGAAGGAAGGCAAGTAGAGGTAGCGATCATGGACAAGATGTCCCTCAATGAACGCCCGCAAATCCAAAACCGGCAGAATCGGAATGACTAGCCATATTATGGCCATGGCGGCTTTGGATGAGCGGGTTCCCCACAGCCATAGTCCGGCTCCAGCAATCAAAACAGGTAGGGCAGGCAGCAAGACCGTCCCAAGGCCGAACTGCGCAGAAAACTTCCACGAATAGAACGGGATCAGATGCGCGGGCCACAACAGATGCCAGATGTAGAACCACAACACGGCAGGCCACGTCAGGAACATGCTGCCGAACGAATGCGCTTCCTTGGTGTTCTGAAACCCTTGCAGCGCATACAATCGCGCCCCTATATAGAGCACGAACAGCACTAAGTAAGGTAGGGCAACCAGAAAAGCGCGGCGGACGCGGGGAGCATATTCACGCCAGCGCATCAGGGAGCCGCCGTCCGAAGGTGATAGCACGCCGTCCTGTACGGGCGCGCCATGTGACGCCCCTGCGTCGCGGACGGACACCGGCATGACCAACTCGGATGCAAAGATGATAAACGGAAAAATGACCGCCGTTTCCTTGGAAAGTGAAGCCAGCACGTAAAACACGAGTGAGGCCACCTGGTAAGTTCGTGCCCGACTTGGCTCAGCCCGCTGCTTCAGGTAACAGAGGTACGCCGCGAACAGAAAGATCGCGAACAGCGGTTCGGTGACGCCGGCGATCCAGGCGACGGCTTCGGCGTGGGTGGGATGCAATCCAAAAATCAGGGTGGTGAAGAGCGCTGCAAGGCGATCCTCCAGCAAGCGGACCGCGGTGAAGTAGACCAGCAGCGTTACACCCACGTGGCACAGGACGGTACACAGGTGCCATCCCCACGGGTGGAGACCGAATGCGACGTATTGCAGCCGAAACCAGAGTAGGAAAATGGGCCGGTAGAAGGTGCCACGAAACACCGGGTGCTCGAACGCCCACACGTCTGCCGTGAAATACCGCGGCAGATACTTCCAGGAACGCAGCCACGAGTTTCCCAGGATCTGATAACGGTCGTCGTGAACAAACTGAAACCAGAGCGTATCGATGTAAGTTACAAAGACCACCGCCAGAATCAATGCCAGGGTCAACACCGTCACCCGATTGCTCAACAGGGCGCCGGGCAGTCCGCTGGTAGCCGGGGGGACTTCCGTTTCCAATGAATTTCGATTCGACGCCAAGGCTCTGCTCTCCTGAATCGGCTCTTGCTTTGCAGCCGACGTACTATACCACTACGCTAATCCCGCCGTGCCGACAAAACGGGACAGAACACTACTTGCGTGATAGTGCAGCGCAATTTTGGTTCCCTTTGTTTTCATGAATATCGCCGGATGCACCTTCATTTTTGAATCCATGCTCCCTTTCGTGCCGTACATTTTGCCCGAGTCCCGACTGCACACCATCCCCTACGCTCGTGAATATTATCGGAGGTCCATTTGAAGGGCAAAACCGAAGCATGACGGGACGAAAAAGTCCAAGCCGCGCCGTGCAAGATTGGCACCGTATTTTCTCGCTCCTTTGTTTTCATTAATATCGCCGGATGCACCTTCATTTTTGAATGCATCCTCACCCGGTGTTGGGAACATTTGGTCGAGCCTCGCACGCTTTATCCCTTTCGTGCTCGTTCTCGGCAGGGTTGTCGGTCCTTACCATTTTCTTTTTGGAGTCCTCTCGGCGGTTGGACGTGAAGAACGTGCGCACGACCCCTGAAGGCTTTCGGAAGATCCCGTCTCACTCGCTCGCACGGGTCGCTCCGGGTGGCTCGTTAGCCTAGCTTTGAATTATACACGGGGAGTACCTCATTTGTCAACAACAAATGCGGGATATACCAGAGTATATACAGCAAGGCAAAGACGTACGCCATAGTGAAACACTGCGGGCCAAAACATCGGGCCGTTCTGGCAGCGACGTCGCCTGCTCTGCGGAAGGGCTCCGCCCTTCCCTGGAGTTTCTACATATGTTGAAGCCTTACCCGGTGGTCAGCCGACGGTAACTACCCCCGATGCGCAGCACTTGCCGGTAACCACCCCCGTCGCTAGCGCTCCGGCCCCTCCTGAATCAGGAGGGGAGCTTTTGCCGGTGGCCGCCTGCGGCGGCAGCAAGGCTCCCCTCCTCAAACGAGGAGGGGCAGTCCGTCACCTGACGGATGGGGTGGTTTTCAGGCAACCCGGCTGCGCGGAACGTTCGCGCGCCTGCACCACGCCCGTCACCTGACGGACGGGGTGGTTTTCAGGCAACCGTACAAGATACAACCATGAGCGATGCCGAAATCAGAGCGGAATGCGTGTACCCTGCCGTCAAGGCCACGGGTTGGGGTGCGGTCGATAGCAGCCGTATCCTCCGCGAGTATCACATCACTCTGAGGCGCATCGAGGTCCACGGCAAGCGTGCCAAGGCCGACGTTGCCGACTAGGTTCTGGTCTGCGGCAATCACAAGCTGGCGACGAGGCTTAACCGGTGACATGGCCCAGAAATGTAGAAACTCGAGGGAAGGGTTCCGCCCTTCCGGCCCCCGCGTGTCTTTTTTGTCTCTCTTCGGCGCCGCCCGTATGCCCGGTTGCCCTTTTACCCGTCTACTGTATGCCGTATACCGTCTACCGCCTGTCGGACATTCCTCCCGAATCGTAACCCGAGCTTAACACTTCCTTCGTCTTTCCTTAACATTGGCCGGATAACCTAGCAGGAGAGGCGGAGTATGGGATGGATCTCCCAGTCTCCCGGAGTTTGGGCCGGATTGGCGCTGCTCACCGTGATTGTGAGCGCGGTAACCCATATCGCATTCAGCCGCACGCCCGGCGCGCGCATGGATTTCTTCCTCCGCCTATTGGCAAATCTCCCTAACGACGATGTCTTCGCTCCGAGCGCTCATGAAGCCAGCCCCGTCCAGCTAACACACAAAAAATGACCACCTTCTGGTTCGCCGTCCTCATCATTGGTATCGCGCTGACCTTCGATTTTCTTAACGGGTTTCACGACTCGGCCAACTCGATTGCCACCGTGGTTTCCACGCGAGTCCTCTCGCCCCGCATCGCGGTTTGCTGGGCGGCGTTTTTCAATTTCGTGGCGGCATTCACCTTCGGGACGGCCGTAGCCCAGACGATCGGCAAGGGCATGATTGACCTGCGCCAGGTCAACCTTTACGTGATCATGGCCGGCCTGTTTGGCGCGATTTTCTGGGATGTTCTCACGTGGTACTACGGCCTGCCGATAAGTTCGTCGCATGCCTTGATTGGCGGCTACGCGGGAGCGGCGATTGCCAAAGCGGGCTGGCACGTCATCATCCCCGGCGGGTGGACCAAGACGTTGCTGTTCATCATCCTTTCGCCGCTCATCGGCCTCGTGCTGGGCGCGACGCTGATGATTACGGTTTACTGGATTTTTCGCAAGTGGCCGCCGCAACGCGTGGATCGCCGTTTCCGCAAGCTGCAGCTACTGTCGGCCGCGGCGTTCAGCCTGGGCCACGGCACCAATGACGCGCAGAAAACCATGGGCATTATCGCCACCGTGCTGTTCACCACCGGGCTGCTGAAACACTTTTATATACCGTTCTGGGTGGTGCTGATGGCGCACGCGGCCATCGGGCTGGGCACGCTGGCAGGCGGCTGGCGAATCGTCAAAACGATGGGTATGGGAATCACCAAGCTGCGCCCCGTAGGAGGCTTCTGCGCGGAAACCGCGGCAGCAGTGAGCATTCTCGGCAACGCCGTGGCCGGCATTCCCGTCTCCACCACCCATACGATCGCGGGAGGCATCATGGGCGTGGGGAGCGTTCAGCGCCTCACCGCCGTCCGCTGGGGCGTGGCGAAATCCATCCTGTGGGCGTGGGTTTTAACCATCCCCATCAGCGGAGCTTTTGCCGCCCTCTGCTTTGCCGCCTTTCACCACTTCTTGCGCCAAGCGTGAAAGGCGGGGAACAGGGAATAGGGAACAGGGAATAGGGAGTAGATGTTTTCCTATTCCCTACTCGCTATCTTGTTCGCCAATTCCGAAATCCGAATTCCCTATTCCCTACTCCCTATTCCCCACTCCCTACTCCCTGTTCCCTGCTCTTCATATTCCATACTTCTTGGCGTAATGCCGGAACGAGCGGTAGGACATTTTCAGGAGTTCGGCGGCTTGACTGCGCACTCCGCCGGTAGCGTGCAAGGCGGCCTGGAGGTATTGCTTTTCCATTTCTGTGACGTGGCCTTCCAGGTCGATGCCCTGGGCAGGGATCTGGATTTCCTGCTGGTCATTGGCGGCGATTCCGGTGACCGACGCAGGTAAGCTGGCCAACTTCACCACTCCAGCCTGCCCATCGCTGACGGCCACGGCGTGCTCGACGGCATTTTCCAGCTCGCGCACATTGCCCGGCCAGACCCCGCGGCGCAGGGCCGCCAGGGCCTCGGGGTCAAAATCACTCAGCGGCTTGCTCATCTGGAGGGCGAACTTGCGCAAGAAGTGCCGCGCCAGGGGTTCGATATCACTGGGGCGTTCCCGCAGGGGTGGAACGTGAATGGGGATCACGCTGACCCGGTAATAGAAGTCTTCGCGAAATTGCCCATTCGCCACCATCTTTTTCAGGTCGCGGTTGGTGGACGCGATCAAGCGCACATCCACGGCGATGTCCATAGATCCGCCCAAGGGACGGACGGCCCGCTCCTGAAGGACCCGCAGCAGCTTGACTTGCATGCCCAGGCTGGTTTCGCCGATTTCGTCGAGAAAGAGCGTCCCGCCCTGGGCGGATTCGAAAATCCCCTTGCGGTTGGAGTCGGCGCCGGTAAACGCGCCCTTGAAATACCCAAACAACTCACTTTCGAGCAGCGTTTCCGGAAATGCTCCGCAGTTGATGGAGACGAACGCCTTGTCCCGCCGCAGGCTGGCTTCATGAATGGCGCGCGCCACCAACTCCTTGCCCGTGCCGCTCTCGCCCGTAATCAGCACGGTGCTGGTAATCGGCGCCACGGTGCGGATCATTTTCAGGATGGATTCAATGGAGTGACTGTGCCCCACGATGTTTTGCGCGGCATAGACCCGCAAAAGCTCGCGGCGCAGGCGGTCATTTTCCTCACGCAACGCCAGCTCCTCCAGCGCCCTCTCGACGGTGAAGTTAAGCTCCTCCACCAACGTGTCCGTCTTGATCACATACCGGTACGCGCCCAGGTTCAGGGCCTCGATGGCAGTGGACATGGTGGGCACGGCGGTGATGAGGATGAATGCCGCGGGGGAGTGCGTCTCGTGGGCGTACTTTAAAAGGTCAATGCCGGTCAAGTCGGGCATACGGATGTCCGAGATAATCAGGTCGTAAACCTGCGACTCAATCTTCTTCTTGGCCGCCTGCCCGCTGGTGACCGTCTCCACCACGTGGCCCTTTTTGCGAAAGGCGATTTCCAGAAGCTGGCAAAGGGATCTCTCATCATCGATGATCAGCAATCGCGCCATTCTATGTTCCTCAAAGCCTAAGCAAGATCGCTCGCGCGGGCCATTCCTGCCTTAACGGGCCCGGTGGGAGGAGGCTCATTGGGCAAATCGATCACGAACTGCGCCCCGCTGCCGGGCTGTGAATGGAGCTGGACGGTCCCCTGGTGTCCGCGGATGATCTGGTAGACCATCGCCAGTCCCAAACCCGTACCCGCATTGAAACTCGACTGAAATGGCTCAAAAACTTTCTCGAGTTGCCGGGCGGAAAAGCCGGTGCCGGTGTCCGCCAGAACTACGCGAACGCGCTTGCCCATTTCCTCCGCCTGGGCGGTGAGCGTGCCGCCGTTGGGCATGGCTTTCAGCGAGTTGTCGCAAATGTTCCAAAACACCTGCCGGAGCTTGTCGGCATCGGCCATCATCGTCACGGCCCGGCGGGGAAACTTGCGTTCGATGTGGATCTTCGGACTGAACAACGGGTGATGCTCCACCATCAACAGGGTTTCTTCCAGCAGGGTGATGACGTCCACGCGCTGGAATTCAAAGCGCTGTTCGCGGGAGTATTGCAGAAAGTCGGAAACCAGCTTGTTCAGCCGCTCGGATTCACGGCTTACGATGGTGATCAGCTTGGCTTGGTCATCATCGAGCTGGCTGATGGATCGCAACAACTTCACCGACCCGGCGATCGAGGCCAGAGGATTGCGGATCTCATGCGCGATGCTCGCCGCCATGCGCCCGAGCGTCGCCATGCGGTCTTTCGCGCGATACTCCGCCTCCCGCCGCTTCTCCTCCGTGAGGTCCTGGAAATTGTAAACGTAACCCACCATGCCGACCGGCGGCACCACCAGAGGAGATGAGGAAATGCCTAACACCCGTTGGCCGCGTTGCGGGTGAAGATACGTAATCTCCTGGCGCGCCTGGGGGAAAGCCGGTTCCGTATGGGAGGGGATTTCCTCCGCCAGGCCGCGAAAGATGGTGTGAATAAGGCCGCCACCTAACTCGCCAATTTGGCGGCCCAGGATTTCGGCCCCAGCCGGGTTCAATTCCGTGATGGTGCCGTCCAGGTCCACGCTCAACAGGCCTTCCCGCATGCTCTGGATAATGTTTTCGTTCTTGGCTTGCAGGCTGGCCACCTGTCCGTCCTTGTCGCGCAGCTCGCGACCGGCTTTGTGCAAGTTCTCCGCCAGATAGTTGGAAAGGTAAGCGACGGCGAAAAAGCCGAAGAGGCTGGCGCCGATTTTCACCTGTAAAGTCCGCAGATCGGGCTGCAGCAGGGAGGAACTAACGAAGAATTGCAGCGCCGGAAACTTGCTCACCAAGTCGGGATAAATCGTGGGCAGGTACGCGATCTCAACCATGGCGCCCATGCACACGAAGCTGACGGCAGCCACCAGAAACGCACGTCCTCGGGGAAAGAGAACGCTGGCGAGCATGATCGTTACCAGGTAAAGCGAGAAGTAATTGCTCTCCAAGTCGCCGGTGATATGCAGAATGGCGGTGATAACGACGATATCGGAAAAGATCTGAAGATACGCTTGCAGCAGATAATCGCGGCTGAGCTGGTTGTAAATCAGGAAGACCAGGCCCAGGATGAGCCAGAAGATGACCGCCACACCCAGGTTTCGAATCGAGGTGGTACTGGCAGGATTAAGCGCCAGTGAGTGAATAGCAAAGTCGATGGCAAATACAAAAACGATGATGACGAAGCGGATCTTTATGACCCACGGGAGCCAATCCTTGATTTCGTCAGTGAAGATCATAAAAGCAGGTGTCAGGTGTCAGGGATCAGGTGCCAGGTTCGAGGCATTAGGGGCATGTACCGCGTTCGTACCGGAATTCGGACGTCGAGATTCAGTTCGCACGTTTTCCGGTTAGCTCGCCGGGGAGAACGATTTTCGATCCTCCCGGTTGCATCTTCTTGCCGGCACATCAAGTCCGCCATCTGTCACCTGGCCGTCAGTCCCTTACCACTAACACCGCGCACCCAACTTCAGAACCTGACACCTGACACCCGGCACCTGACACCTGTCTTTTCTCACCCTGCCAGTTTCCCGATCAAGCTGAACAGCGGCAGGTACATGGAAATGACCACGCCGCCTACCACCACTCCCAGCACGAGGATGATCATGGGTTCCATGGCGGTCAGCAAATCGCCCACCGCGGCGTCCACTTCGTCCTCATAGAAATCAGCCACCTTCCCGAGCATCGTATCCAAAGCGCCGGTTTGCTCGCCGACACCAATCATTTGCACGACCATATTGGGAAACACGCCGGTTTCCCGCAATGGGTCCACGATGGTCCGGCCGGACTCGATTTCCTTGCGTACCTTCAAAATCGCCTCTTCCACCACCGCGTTGCCGGACGTCCGCGCCGTGATCTCCATCGCTTCCAGCATGGGAACGCCGCTGGTGATCAGCGTACCCAGCGTGCGGGTGAAACGGGCCACGCTGATTCTTCTCATCAGGTTGCCCAACAGCGGGAGCTTGAGGGTTAACTTGTCAATCAGCATGCGTCCGCTGGGCGTGGCGTAATACTTCTTCAACCCCCATGCCATGAGGGCGCCGAAGACAATCAGCGGGATCGCGAATTCCCCGATGAGATGGCTGAGCCCAATCACGATGCGCGTCGGCAGCGGCAGTTCAACGTCCAACCCGGCAAACAGCGTGGCAAAAATGGGCACCACTTTCCAGAGCAGCAGGAAAATGACTCCGCCGGCAATAAGGATGACGGCGATGGGGTAAATCAGTGCTGACTGCACGGCGCGCTTGAGCTTAACCGCCTTCTCAATGTAGGACGACAAACGCTGCAGAATGGTGTCAAGAATACCGCCGGTCTCGCCCGCTTCCACCATATTACAGTACAGTGCATCAAAGATCCTGGGATACAAACGCAGGCCATTGGCGAGCGTGGATCCCGCTTCCACGGACCCTCGCACCTCCGCCAGCGCCTTCGTAAAACCCCTGTTTTCCTGCTGGCTCGACAAAATCTCCAGGCATTGTACAAGGGGCAAGCCCGCATCAATCATAACCGAGAATTGCCGGGTGAAAACGGCCAATTCCTTGGGCGAAACCTTTTCCCCCATTTTCGGCTTGGGAATAGCGATCTCTTTGCCCTTCTCCACGATGCGGGTGGGGTTCAGTTGCTCATGGCGCAGCGTCGCCAGGAGCGCATCACGATTCGCGGCCGACCGGCGCCCTACGATCGTTTCACCACTCCGTCCAATTGCTCGAAACTCAAACTCGGCCATCATTTCACCTCGATCCGTCGTCAGTTGTCAGTTCTCAGTGGTCAGAGCCGGTTATCAGTGACTGACGACCCAAAACTGATAACTGAGAACCGTAATTAACGCTTGGCAGGAACATAAGGAGCAGGGGCACGTTGACCAATGCCGCTGGTTGGACTGCCACGATTGATCATATCCTGCAGTTCATCCGGGTTGCTGGAACGTCCCAACGCCACCTCCAGGGTAATGGTCTTTTGTGTGTAGTTCAGATAGAGCGATTGGTTGAACGTCTGCATGCCGTACTTATCCTGGCCGGATTGCATCGAGGAGTAGATCTGATGAATCTTGTCCTCACGAATGAGGTTCCGAATAGCAGGGTTGGGAATGAGGATCTCCATGGCCAGGATACGGCCTTTGCCATCAATCCTCGGCAACAGTGCCTGGCAAAGAATGCCCTCCAGCACCATCGAAAGCTGAGCGCGAATCTGGGACTGCTGGTGCGAAGGAAAGACGTCGATGATGCGGTTGATGGTCGATGAGGCCGAGTTGGTGTGCAGCGTGCCAAAGGTCAAGTGGCCGGTCTCCGCGATGCGCAACGCCGATTCGATAGTTTCCAAGTCGCGCATTTCGCCAATCAGCACCACGTCCGGGTCCTCGCGCAGGGCGGCGCGCAATGCGTTGGCGAAGGAATGCGTGTCCGAGTGCACTTCCCGCTGGTTCACCAGGCACCGCTTGTGAGAGTGGATGAATTCGATCGGGTCTTCGATCGTGAGCATGTGCTCGCAGCGCGACTGGTTGATGACGTCCAGCATGGTCGCGAGCGTGGTGGACTTGCCGCTGCCCGTAGGCCCCGTTACCAGGACCAGGCCGCGGGGCTTATCGCAGAGTTTGCGCACTACCTGCGGCAGCCGGAGCTGGTCGAAGGTTTTGATGTCGAAAGGAATGACGCGGAAAACCGCAGCCGTCGCACCCCGCTGGTTGAACAAGTTACCGCGAAAGCGCGCAATGTTCTTAACCCCGAAGGAGAAGTCGAGTTCCAGGTTCTCCTCAAACCGGTGCTTCTGCGCGTCGGTCAGGATGCTGTAAGCGAGTTGCTTGGTGTCCGCAGGCCCCAGCGGCGGAACGTCCTCCAGCGGCTTGAGTTCACCATGCACGCGCAGACGAGGGGGTGAATTGGTGGTCAGGTGGAGGTCCGATCCGCCTGAATCGACCATCCGCTTCAGCAACTCGCTAAGACTTGGTAAGGCCATTACAGTAAATCTCCTTCAGACGTAACTCGAAACTGGAAACTGGAAAATCGAAACTGGAAAATCGAAGATCGAAATTCGAAACTGGAAACTGGAAACTCGATACTGGAAACTCGAGGATCGAAAATCGAAATTCGAAAATCGAAGCGGGGTATTCCGATCGAAGGGTACTCGCGATTTTCATCTTTTCTCGATTTTCGATTTTCCAGTTTCGATTTTCCAGTTTCCAGTTTCGAGTTTCTCTTTTCTCGATTTTCGCACACCGGTCTTCCTACAAAACGGTCTCACGAAATACCTCTTCGAGCGTCGTGAGTCCAGCAGCGACTTTCGTCAGACCACTGTGTCGCAGGCTGATCATGCCCTGCTCGATGGCCTTTTTGCGCAATTCCAGCGCGGAGGCGCCCACCAGGATCAGATCGCGAATTTCGTCGGTGATTTCCAGCACCTCGTAAAGGCCCACGCGGCCCTTATAACCTTTGTTGCCGCAAGTGGGGCACCCCGCGCCCTTGTAGACCTTCACCGTTTTCGCCGCTTCCGGCGTGAAGCCGGCATTGACAAGCACTTGGGGAGAAACGGCGTCCACAGTCCTGCACTCCTGGCAAATGCAGCGCACCAACCGCTGTGCGCAGATCAACTGAACGGAGGTTGCCACCAGAAATGGCTCAATGCCCATGTTCATCAAACGCGAAATGGTGGAGGGGGCGTCGTTGGTGTGGAGCGTGGAGAGCACCAGGTGGCCGGTCAAGGCCGCTTTGATAGCGATTTCCGCCGTCTCAAAGTCCCGGATTTCGCCAACCAGGATGATGTTGGGGTCTTGCCGCAGGAACGAGCGCAGCGCCGCCGCGAAATTAAGCCCGATCTGCTCCTTCATTTGCACCTGGTTGATGCCGTAAAGCTGGAATTCCACCGGGTCTTCGGCGGTGATGATGTTGGTGTCCGGCTTGTTGAGCTGGGAGATGGAGGAATATAAGGTGTTCGTCTTTCCGCTGCCGGTGGGACCCGTCACTAACACCATGCCGTACGGTTTGAAGATGGCCTTGGTGAACTTATCGAGCGATGCCTGTTCGAAGCCCAGCTTCGTCATGTCGAGCCGGAGGTTTTCCTTGTCCAGCAACCGCATGACGATCTTCTCGCCGTGCAGCGTGGGAAGCACCGAAACGCGGAAGTCGAGCTGCTTCTTCCTCCCGTCCTTCACCATCTTGACCATGATGCGGCCATCCTGGGGAAGACGCTTCTCGGAAATGTCCAGCTTCGCCATGATCTTCACGCGGCTGATAAGGGCGTCCCGCAGTTTGAAGGGAGGATTCATCATGGTCTGAAGAATGCCGTCAATGCGGTAGCGGACGCGATATTCCTTCTCATACGGTTCCATGTGGATATCGCTGGCGCCGCGATTCACCGCATCCCTGAGCAAGAAATTCACCAGCTTGATGACCGGCGCCTCCTCGGCCGCTTTTTCCAGTTGCGCCAGGTTCAAGCTTCCATCTTCAGTCTCTTCCAGTTCCAGCGCTTCGGCCTGGCCCTCATCAATGAAATTGACGATGTCTTCCAGTTCCTTCTGGCGCTCCTGGTCCTCCATGCTCCCGTGATGTTTCTTAATGGCCTCCATGATGGCGCTTTCCGAAGCCACCACGGGCTCAATGTTGAATCCCGTCATGAACTTGATATCGTCCATGGCGAAGACGTTGGTGGGATCCACCATGGCGAGCGTTAACGACGATCCGACGCGGCTGAGCGGCAGCACCTGATACTTCATTGCCGTCTCCATCGGAATCAACTTGGTGACGTTGAGGTCCACCTCAAAATAAGCAAGATTGATGGAGGGAACACCATACTGGCGGGAGAGAACTGAGGTTACATCGTCATCATTCAGCATACCCAATTTGACCAGCGAATTTCCCAGCCTTCCACCATTGGCCTTTTGATGCTCAAGCGCCTGCTTTAGCTGGTCGGCAGTAATTAGGTTCTCTTTGAGAAGCATCTCTCCCAGCTTGGCGGACATCCACAACCCCCCTTTCTCTCTGCGCGCGACCTGTACGTTCGCCAGCAATACCACGCGCGATTGTAACTCATGGCAAGTGGCTGCGACGTCACATACTTTGTTTGGCATCGTAAGGAACTGACGGCAGGTTGTCAAGATTACTTTCGGGCCGACGCGCATCTTGGCCGGGACGCCGTAGACGACCGGTGGAGGAGTGTACGCCGCTGAGAGCTGAGGGATTATGCGTCGCGGTGTTGAACTTCCAAATGGACTTTGACAGCGCCCCGGAATACCCGGAAAGCAACCGAAAGAGAGGGGTTTAGCGAGGGGTTTAGCGGTTGGGGCGGCGCCGGCCCTTTATGCATCACACGCGACAGTTTGGCCCTGCGCGAGTCGGACATATTGACGTGGCGTAGCATATTATGTCCGATTCGTTCTAGCCGGGTTTGTTTTCAGTAGGTTCTCAGGTTCGGGGAGCAAAAAAGCGGGTTTCACGAGCCTTGTTTTCAGCAACTTCTCAGGTTTGGGACTTGTCGCGACCACGGAAATCTTGTCGCCCTGCCAGTCTTACCTTATGTCGCTTTGATCTCAAAACTTGTCCACCTTCACCCAGCGCCCATTACCGCGCGATCACGTTCACCACTTGAGCACTACCACGCATCAGCGTTCTAGGCCAGCAATTTTTCTGCCAGTTAATGACGCGTACCGGACGCGGGCAGCCGCAAGCGCAAACGGCAAGAATTCGCTCACATGGCGAGTGGGAGTCTGAGATTCTCCACCTCATCCATGCTGTTCACCATGATGTTCAGGAACAGGCCGCGCGGTTCCAGCGAGTCCAGCAACGGTTTCACGTCGCCGAATTCCAGGTTGCCCCAGAAGTCGAAGAGTTGAGCAGTGGAAGAGTCAAAAGATCAAGTCAACCCGGCAAGTCACTTCGCCTCTTTCCAATTCGGCCCCACGCCCAATTCCACCTTGAGCGGGACGGCCATGAGGTAGGCGCCTTCCATCTCCTGGCGGACGATCGCCTGCGCCCGGTCAAGCTCGCGTTCCGGCGCTTCAAAGACCAGCTCATCGTGTACCGTAAGGATCATGCGCGTTTGCATCTGTTCCCGCTTCAGGCGCGCCTGGGCCTTCACCATGGCGAGCTTCATCAGGTCCGCGGCTGTGCCTTGCAGGGGCGTGTTCATGGCCTCGCGCTCGGCCCGGTTCCGCGCCTGCACGTCGGCGCTGTTGATTTCCGGCGTGGGCCGCAACCGGCCGAATGCCGTCCGTACGCGGCCGGTAGTGCGCGCCTGCTCGACGAGACTGTCGAGGTACTCTTTTACCTTGCTGTAGCGCTCGAAATAGGCGTCGATGTAACGCTGCGCCTCGGTTTTGCTGGTTCCCGTGCGCTCTGCCAGGCCGAACGAACTGAGCCCGTAGATCACTCCGTAGTTAATGGCCTTTGCCATGCGGCGGTGCTCATGCGTCTGGAGGCCGGGCGGCACACCAAAGATCTCCGCGGCCGTGCGGGAATGAATGTCCTCGTCGCGCGTGAAGGCTTCGATCAACAAGGGGTCGTGGGATAGATGCGCCAGCACGCGCAGCTCAATCTGGGAGTAGTCCGCCGAGATGATCCGGCAGCCGGGATCGGCTACAAAGGCCGAGCGGATGCGCAACCCGAACTCGTCACCAATGGGGATGTTCTGAAGATTGGGATTGGAAGAAGACAGGCGCCCCGTGCGCGCCACGGTCTGGTTGAAACACGTGTGGAGGCGGCCGGTTTGCGGATTAATGAACTTGGGCAGCGCGTCGATGTAAGTGGACTTCAGCTTGGCGCGTGTGCGGTAGTCGATGATCTTGCGCGGCAGATCGTGTGATTTGGCCAGCGCCTCCAGCACCGCTGCATCGGTGGAATACTGCCCGCTCTTCTTCAACCGCTTGCCGCCCGGTAGCTTGAGCCTCTCGAACAGAATGTCGCCAAGCTGGCGAGGCGAGTCGATGTCAAAAGACCCACCCGCCAGGTCGTAGATCTCCTGTGTCAGGGCGGTCAGTTCCCGATCGAACTCGCCGGACATCTGCGTTAGAATATCCTTATCGATACGCACGCCCTCGGCTTCTACTTCCGCTAGGACGGAGGCAAGGGGCAACTCAATTTCGGTGTAGAGCTTTTGCAAGTCCTCGCGCGCAATTTCCGGACGAAGCAGCTCGGCCAGTTGCTGGATGCGCTGTGCGGCTTCGGCCTGGGAGGCCGAGATCTTACGTCCCTGCCGCCGCAACACGACATCGGCCAGCGTGTGGCTGGTAGCCAGCGGCTCCAACAAGTAGGAATAGAGCATCGTGTCATCGGCCACACCGGCCAGCGCGATTCCCTGCTTCGCCAGCAGCAGTTGCAGCAGCTTGGCGTTATGGACGGCCTTGCGGTACAAGGGGTCACGGAGGATTGGCGCGAGGGCGGGAAGCACATCCACCACGCTGCCCGCTGGGACCGAGGCGAGCCGCTTGCCATCAGAAAGCCCGAGCCCCGTCAAGCGCCCCGCAAAGCCCTCATCCCCCTCCACGGTTAACGACAGAGCCATCGAAGCACCGCGGGGAATCGCGAGCACCCACGATTGCGCGTCCTGCGCCCGCTCGAGTTCTTCAGACTTCGGTGCGGCCTCCACCGCGGCAGGCGCTTCTCCCACGAACTCTCGCAACAACGTGGTGAAGCCCAGTTCCTGGCACAGCGCGGTCAGCTCCGGAATGTCGAGCGGCGCCACTTGCAATCGATCCAGCGTGGCTTCCACCGGAACGTCGGTGCGGATGGTGGCCAGTTCGCGGCTCAGCAGCGCCTCGGTGCGGAAATCGCGCAGGGCGTCGCGGTAACTCTGTTTCTTCACCTGCGCGTATCCCTCCAGCGCCTTCTCCAGCGTGCCAAACTGCTGGATTAGTTCTGTCGCGCCCTTGGGACCAATGTAGCTTCGCTTCTTCTCTCCTTCGGCTAGCTTGGGTTCATGACCAGGCAGCGGGCGAGCGCCGGGAATATTGTCACTGGGGTCGCCGGTCAGCGCCAGCCAGTCCACCACCTGCGCGGGCTCAATGCCCAGGATTTCTTTGACCTTGGCGGCGTCACAGACCGTTTCGCTCTCGCCTCCCCCACGCGACGGCTTCAACACACACACGTGGTCGTGTACAAGCTGGAACAAATCTTCGTCACCGGAGACAATAAAGACCTCAGCGCCTTGATCGGACCCGGCCCGCGCCAGGGTGCCGATGACGTCGTCAGCTTCAAAGCCTTCCAGTTCGGCGATCGACAAACCCAGGGCGCGGCAGAATCGCTTGACGTAAGGGAGCTGCACGGTGAGATCCTCGGGAAACGACGGACGATTGGCCTTGTACTCTTCAAAGAGCCGGTCTCGAAACGTGGGGGCGGACAGGTCGAAGGCCACCGCCACGTGGTCGGGATGATAGTCCTTCAGCAGTTTCCGCAGCGTGCGGACGAAGATATAGATAGCCTTGGTGGGCATTCCGCTGGGCGATACCAGCGCCATTTGCATGGGCGCAAAAAACGCGCGAAACACCAGCGACATCGCGTCAAAAAGTAAGAGCTTCTTGGCAGCTTGGGGCAAACCATCCTCCTGGGACAGATCGGAATTGCAGCTTCTGATCTCGCGGCGGTCTTAGGCCGTCCTATTTTGAGGCGAACTCACCGCTACAGCGCCCGATTCACCACGGCCAGCATTTCCACGGAAGTGTCATTTTACCGCATCGGGTCGCTATTTTCTGTATACTGGGCAGCCTTGGTAGGCAAGAATTACCCAAACCTGTGGCTTGCGCTGCAGCGACCGGGCGAATTCGAGGTCCGGTTGCGCGGCGACAGGAGCCACCCCTGAGAGGTGAATTATGCCGGAAACTCAATCGCATTCCAGACTTCCCCGACGCGATTTTCTGCGTGGCGCTTCGGCAGTGGCGCTTGGATCGGGAGGTCTTGCTGTCACCGCAGGCGGCAGCGCTGCCGGAGCTTCGCCCCGCGCGGGAGCCGTGGCGCATTCCGCGGAGGCCGGTTCCATTAGCGGTTTGGCGCCGGACACTCCGTATCCCAAACTCGCCATCATAACCTCCTACTCACGCCAGAAGCTCGCCTTTGCCACTGCGGCCGGGTACGAGGGCGTGGTCGTTGTCCTTGACGCATTCTTCGATCCCGACAAGCTCTCCGATTCCCAGATTGACAACATTCTTGCCACCTCGCGGGAAACCGGGGCGCGCATCATCAGCATTGAATGCATGAGCGCTAATCATATCGATCCTGACCCAGCCTCGCGCGCGAACGCTAATGCGCGATTCATCCGCTGCCTGGAGTTTGCGCACCGGCTGGGGTGCAAGTTCTGCGGGACGTTTTCGGGCGGCATGCCCGGCGCGGATCTCGATCGCCAGGCAAAAGAATTTGCCGCCGTGGTGAATGAGAAATATGTGCCTGTGCTCGACAAGCTGGACATCAGCATGGGTTGGGAGAATTACCCTACCTCGGTCAACTTTGCCACCGTGCCGGATACGTGGAACAAGGTTTTCGAGTTGGTGCCCAGCCCGCGCCTGGGCCTGGAGTTCGATCCCTCACACCTGATCCGCCAGTTTATCGATCCGTATGAAGCAGCCTGGCAGTTCCGAGACCGGATTCGCGGCGTACACCTTAAAGATACCGAAATCACCCAGGCAGTTCTGCAACAGGTGGGAATCCACGGCCGCGGCTGGTGGAGGTACCGCATACCCGGACAGGGACTGATCGACTGGCCCAAATTCATTACCGTTTTGTTACAGGCGAAATTCCAGGGCGGGGCAGCCGTGGAACACGAAGACGGGTTTTGGGATACACCACGCACCGGGAACGAGCCGGATTTTCCGCAAACACGCAAAGACGGCTTCATCCTCGCATACCGCTTCCTGAGCCAGTTCCTGCCAGGACGCGTGAGCTGACATGACCGCGCGACGTCGAAGGTAAATTCGGCTAGGCGGATATCGCATCTAGGTAACATTTTCCCGGCATCGCTTACTGGCATTCGCCTAACTCGTTATTTCTATTAAGTGCAATATTGGCCCCTCACGTGCTCGCCACGCCCGGAGAGGTGGCATTATGCGTTATCGCAGCGGCGGCGGAGGGACATCTTGCACCACGAAGCCCAACGCCGTGGGAAAGTCATCTACACGATGCGATGATAGGTCGGTGTGGCCGCGACATGGCAACCAGACGGTCAGACGCGATGGGGTTTGAGCATTGCCAGAACTCGCCACCCCGGTTTGGTGATTGGAAAGGAGAACGAAATGGACATTTTGAAAAGCCGCTTGGCCTGCATTTGGGAGCGCGAAACTGCTCCGCACCGCGGTTCACGATCCGACGGAAACTCCCCGACCAAGATGGGCGTAACCTTCAGAAGACCAATGAATATCTCGGGAACAGTGCTATCGCCTGGCCGCTATGAATTCCGCCTGCTCGATCCAGCCGCAACACGCAAACGGGTTCCGGCCTCAGAGCGCAACCGTGTCGAGTTCTTCAACAACGATCACACAGCGCCTGTCGCAGAACTCACTCCCGAGTTGAGTAACTGAAAAACAACCCTTATCGCACAGAAGCTTGTGTCTGACGTTTCGCGTTCCCTGTGGAGCGCAGTGACGACCGTTCCACTGGGTGCGAAACCGCGCGGAAGCGCGCCTTTGGAAGCCCGTCGACGGGCCCCCGTGTTCTTCTCGTCACCTCCCCTCGAGATGAGTGAAATGCCGCACCGTTCGGCCCCTCCCCGCGGCACAACATCCATGTCCAACTCCAGATCGCCGGCGTTCGGAGCTTTGAATTCGAACTACTGAGCCGGGTAGCCGTGGAGTGGGGGCCCAACGATGTTAGAGAATTTGTAATTGGCACGGCGATCGGCGTCAAGCGTCCAAAACATTGCGCCGATCATGCCGGGGTAGCCGGAGGGCTGACGCAGCTTGTAAGTGGCGCCTGCGGGAGCCTTGCCGGTGATAATGTACTCCATTGCCTGGCTAACGATGGTGGGCGCTGTGTCACCCGTGAGAAAACCCACCGCGACCTTATCGGCGGGCAGCGGTGGGAAAAACTGCTTGGGATCTCCGCCCACATTGAAGCCGTGCAGGAGGAGTTCCGTCATCGCGGCGTGATAGTCCACCGATCCGGCCTGATAAATTTCCCCGTCTGGCCCTTCCAGCGGCGGTGTGTTGTAGTCCTGCACATCAACAAAAGAGAGGATGTCGCGCAGTGCATAGGTGAGGGGAAGATATGAGCCGAACTGACCGCCATAGCTGGGATACCCACCTGGGATCTGCGTACCCTCCGGGACCAGGCTGATCATGAAGCCGGGCCCGAAATGCTCGCGCAACTGGCGAAGCCCGGAGATGACGTTCACCACCGACGGCGTGGTGGGATGCCGGAAGTCCGTGTCTCGCGGATCCAAGGCCAAAGAGGGGGTTTCAAAGTCAATGTCGACCCCGTCGAAGCCGTACTCGCTGACGATGCGGGTAACGGAAGAAACCAAGTCCGGAACGTGCCGGGGATCGGCAAGCGTAAAGTACACTCCTCCGCCGCCGAGGGAAATCATCACCTTTCTGCCTTGGCCCTTTAAGTAGGCAATATCGGACTTGAACTGTTCGGGTGTGAGGCCGCGGGGCGGCTGGAACTTCATGGTACCTTCCGGGGCACTCGCATCCGGCGTAGCGAAGGCGATGATGATGACGTCCCACTGCGGCGATATCTGCCGGGCATCATAGCCGCCCGTGTAACCGATGAGCCAGTGGCCGTTCGGGGGGCCGCTGTGCGGAATCGGAGCGACTGTGGGTTCGGGACCCGCCGACTGGCCGCCACCCACTCGAAAACGCGCACCGCGTGGCGGGCACGGCTTGGCAGGCCCGGGGAGCGCCTGCGCGTCAGGGAAGCTGTAGGCGCCAGTGAGGCCTTCTAAAACCCCCGTATACCAGGGCAGCAAGGCGACGTTCTCGAGGTGATACGCGATTCCGTCGCCCTGGGCAACGAAAGCCCTGGACAGGGGTATGTTGTTTTTGGGGTTTGTATCTGTCGGCTCGAGCAGGAAGTACGTAGAGGCGACTCCAGCCCCGCCACACGCCCCCTGGTCCCCGGGCCGCATCGAGGGGGGACGCATCCAGAGGGGGAAGCTGTTTCCCGTAACATTGGTGCCACTCTCGCTGGGCAGAGGGTCGTGCAACGGATCATTCACGAATTCCGCAAGCTGTTGCGTAAGCGGCTGCACGTCAGCATCCTCAACTATGGCAGGCGTGCGGCTAAGATAGGACCCGAGGACGAAAGAATTCCCCGTCGCAGAGTCAACCCCGTGCGTTCCCCACGAACAGCACACCGTGGCGTCACCCAGGGCGTAGTAAGTAATGTTATGCGTAAGGGCGATAACGAGCTTACCCTCCGGTTTGGGAATCTGCTTAAAGACCTCCTTTTGCAGAAACTCGACATCCACGACACCGACCGCGCCTTCGGTTTTCTTCGAGGTCAGGATGTAGCCATAGCCGGCGGGGATAGTGATCTTAAGACGCCTCACCTTGGGCTTGCCCAACATGGTGTGCCAGCCGTCAGTCTTGGGGAAGGTGGTACGCAGCATGGCATCGGCATATTGTGTTCGACCGCCCGTAGGAAAAGAGAAATCGGAGAAAACAGGCGAGCGAAGGACGTCCCGCACGTCCCGGGATGCGTCCATGATGAAAGGCCGGCCGGCCTTTTTCCCCGCAAAAGCGAGCCGGATGGGAACAAGCGCCGTGGGAATGGTGGTCGCGCCTCCCTTTGCAGGATCGCGGCCCAGCAGAGTATAGCTGTGCTCGCCGACGCTGTACTGAAAGGTGGGCACGGTGCCTTGTGCGTGCGCAACAGGCACTGAAGAAATGAGCAGAAACAGCAGATTGATGGGTTTGACTCGCAGGTCCAGGACCCCCGCCCGGCTGAGGCAAACGCGCGTGTCTCCTCCCGCGTGATTCGGGCTATACGCGGTGGCTCATCTGGACACCCGTGGTGGTTACGTAGTATTTCGCCAGCATATTGGGCCGTTCCCAGGCAGGCATGGAACGGGGCGACCTCATATATTGCAGGAATTCCTGCACCACCTGGGCAAAGTGAGCTTCGTGTCCCACCCGGTGCCGGTCGGGAATGGTGACGTGCAAGTCTTCTCCCGCGTCCTCGCATGCCACGCCCGGCCAAGTGGCCTGGAGCCGCTCAATACACGCGCGCACGGCGGTAAGGACGGCGGCGCGATTCTCCGTGCCGTTTGCCGCCACGAACACTTCCGGCTGGTATTTCTGCTTCGCGGTCTGCCGTATCTCCACGCTGGCGCGGGTTCCACGGTAGATGGCATGATGAAAGTCCACGCCCGCCGGTGACTCCCAGTTCCAAAGCACTTTCAGCCGTACCTGCGCGCCCCGAATCGTGTAATCCACCTGATTGTTGCAGTAGTAGTCGAATTGATCGCCGTGAACGTACTGATCGAGGTCGGCAGAGAACGCCGGCGCGCCGGTTACCTGCCGAAATTGCGCCAGTGACATCTTGGTGGGCCACCGCGTGTCGTCCTGCACCTGAATGTCCTTCCGGTAATTCACGGCTTGATTGGGAAATAACGTCCACTGCACCAGATCCACCAGGTGCGTGCCAACGTCCGCGAGCCCCTCGCCCTCATCCAGAATGTCAAAAAAATAGAGCGGCCGCGGGCTGGGAGCGCCGGCCACCGTTTTAAGGATGTGGTGGGTGCTTTCCATGAACACGCCCGGACGATCGCGGTCAGCGGGAATCAGCGTGCCAAACACAACCGAGTCGTTCACGAGTTCGCGCTGAATGATCGTGGTGATTTCGTGGCGTTCGGTCATCATGTCGTACGCCACCAGGCCCTTTTGGTCGGCCGAGGCGAGCGCGGACTGGAGCGCCGGGAAATCCTCGGCCCGGATGATCCACGGCTTGTCTGACAGCACGTTCAGTCCGGCTGCGAGGGAAGCATTGATCTTGTGGATTTTCGTGCGATTGTGCCCTGCCAACACCACCACGTTGCCGGGCCGCGCCGCGATCATCTCCTCGAGCGACCTGGGGCTACAGTGAATATCCAATTCCCAATGCGTAGGATTGTCAGGCCGGTTATTGAATTGCTCGATCAGCTTCAGGTGCGCCAGCAGGTCAGGGCCGAGCGGCGCATAAACGGAAACCCGTTTCGCAATGCCCGGCACCATCTGCTTTTGCACCAGGGCCGCGTGAAAATGGGCGGGATCAAGCGTAATCAGTCGGACAAAATCGGGATCTCCCATGGATTCGACCATTCCGGGCGGTGACGCCGAACAGCATGCGAGCGGCCGCCCCGCAGACGAGGTGGATTTTCCAGCGGACCACGCCAGCAGCGTGCCGGCGCCTGCCGCCTGCAAGAATTTCCGACGGTGAATTGGTTCCGATGACATGACTAAAGTAGGGCCGAACAGCGTTCGGCCCGAGCGCGTGCGTTCGGCCCGAGCCACGCGTTCGCCTGCGTCCAACGTTTGCCCTCCCAGGCGTTCGGCCCAAGCTTTGCGTTCGGCTTAGGCCAGGTGTTCAGCCGGGTCAGAAATCGGCCCAGCGCCGCTGGCCCCTACGTCAACGTTTCAACTTTTCGGCGCTTCAACTCTTCGACATTTCCTTCGCCAGCACGTAATCGGTGCCATAGGGGGCGCGCTGGAAACGCGACAGCCACGCGTTGGCTTGCTCATCGTCGATATAATGCTCGGCCTGCGGGTCCCACTTGAGCGCGCGATCCGCTTTCATGGCATCGTGCGCCAGCAGGCACGCAGTGCAGGAACGATGTCCGACTTCCGCCGGCGCCGCGGGTGGCTGGCGCGTCTTGATGCTGGTCAGCCAATCCAGATGATGATCGTTCTTGGGGCTATGGTGCAGGTGGATCTCGTCGGGCTTAATGCCGGCCGCGAGCATCTTCCGGTCACTGGCATCCAAGGCCGGGCTGCCCGATTTGAGCACTGCCGGATCGCTCGGCGTGACCGCCGCCCCGCGCGTGACCCAAATCCATCCATATTCACCGATAAACTTCACGCCCGTGGGATATTTCTCACTGATAAACACGTCCGCCCCGTTCGCGTAGTGCATGCGCACGTGGAAGGGCCCATGCACGTCCCAAAGGCCTTTTGGGGGGAACACTGCGTTGGCCACAATCTCTACCGGTCCGGTGTATTCGGTGCCCATGCCCCAATGCGCGATGTCAATGTGATGCGCGCCCCAGCCCGTAATCATGCCTGCGCCAAACTGTTCGCAGCGCAACCAGCCCGGGCGGTCGTAGCGAGCTTGCAGGTCATTCGATTGCGGGTGCACGCGCTTTTCCGTGTAGTAAACCAGCGGGGTGGAACCGAGCCACATTTCGTAGTTCAAGTTGGGTGGCACCGGCATTTCCGGCTCGACGTCGCCGGCGGGATCCACGGGCAAGCCAATCAGGATTTGTTGAATGTTGCCGATCCGCCCGTTGCGTACCAACTCGCACGCCAAGCGGAAATTAGGATCCGAGCGTTGCTGGCTGCCCTGCTGGAAGATGCGCCCGGTGCGCTTCAACGTATCCGCCATCTGCCGGCCTTCCTTGACGGTCAGTGAAGCAGGTTTCTGGAGATAGATATCCTTGCCGGCCAGCGCCGCTTCGATGGCGGGTTGCGCGTGCCAGTGATCGGGCGTGCTGATGCAGACGGCGTCAATACTCTTGTCCTGGAGCATCTCGCGATAATCACCGTAGGTTTTAATCTCCGCGTAGTTCCCTGCTCCAAACTTCTGCGCGTAGGCCTTTTCCAGCAGGTTCTTCGCGTCGGCGATACGCACCGTATCCAGGTCGCACGCGGCCACATAGCGGGCCACATCGCTGTTCTTGAGGATTCCCCGAAATTCGGAATCGCGGGCGATGCGGCCACAGCCGATCTGGGCCACCTGTATCATGTTGTTCGGCGCGCTGCGGCCAAAGACGCGCGCCGGAACAATTGTGGGAAAACCAATCGCCGCCGCGGCAGTGACCGAGCCCTTAAGAAATTGCCGCCGCGATGACGTCTTTTCAATATCCATGGTTTCACCTCCCTGCCCTCTGGGGAGCATACCTGTTAAGAAGATATCACCACAGAGAGCACAGAGAGTCACAGAGAAATCGCCCTGCGTACCTGGATCGCCGCACCGAAAATGCTTTCCGTGATGCTGTTCAGCCGCTCTCTCTCACCTATCAAACGAACGACTATTCCTTTTCGACTGCCGCTGCGGGGGGGTTCCGCTGAAGGCTCGATTTCGGCATATCCACCCCGCGCCGAGGCTCAATTCCCCACGCATCCCTGGTCCAACTTCTGCTGATAGAAAGCCAGCGCTTGCGCATACATGTCGAGTTTCTGCTGCAGCTCGGTGGCGGACGGGTAGCTTTTGGGATCATCCTTGGTTTTCTGGATGAGCTCATTCATCCAATCGATATAATACTGCGCGTCAGGCCGGCAATCGTAATGCCCGGCCAGGTAATAGGGACTGGAATGGGCCAGGCGAAGCGTGTCTCCTCCGGGAAGGTAGCATCGCGCGGCAAGCCAGGAGTACTTTTGGGGATCGAAAGTAAATTCCCCCTGGAAATCATGGGCGCCGGCAGTGATGGGAAACCATTCAACGACTTCTCCATCCGCTACAATTTCGACTCGATCCAATGGTTCGCCGGCATGCGCTTCCACGGTAGCTTTCATCATCGTCCCCTCGGGCTCAACATGGAAGAATAGCATAGGACCGTTGGTAACAAAGCTGTGACCTTCGCGGACGGCCGTAAACCATTTCTCCACGGAAAAAGGCCCGGAAAAATTCGCGTAGACGCGATTGAAGCCGATCGGATTGGGAAGGACGCCACTGGCTGACCCCGCAGTAGGCGGAAGGTGAATCCCCAGGTTCAAGTAATGATAATAGAGACCCAGAACGTTATCCATCCAACCCTCACGGTTGAGGTATCCTGCTGTGAATGGGCGCCCCGAGGCTTCCATGGCCTCCAGCCCGTACTCGGTTATGTGGTTGGGGAGAAGTTCCACGGAATCGGACGGCGCCAGGGCCATGACCACCGGCACTTCCCACCAGAAGGGTTTTTCCGTATCGATCCAGGGGAGGATGCTCTGGTCGGGGCGCTGGTCGCGGGCTTGGTGAATGAAGCTTAGTGCTGGGGGCCACCAGCGCGTAGCGCCGTCATGGCCTTGGAGCGGGGCATGGAGTTGGAGAAACAGCCAAGCCCCGCCCCCCCGCTCGTCTTCGGCATTTCGCAACGTCATGAAGTGATGATCATCGATTTCAACGACCGGCTTGGCGTCAGCCGCCCAAATGTCGCCCGTCTTAAAATCATAATTCTTCCCGCCCCAGCCGGTGATGACGGGGCAGAAATTCAAGTCTTCGGCCAAAACCACCTTGTGCACGTCAGCGGGCGGGCGGTGCACGTGCAGGTCGCCACTCCACCAACCTAACTTCGACATGTTAATCCAGCGGCGAAGCGTCACGGTCACCTTGGTCACGCCATCCGCGGCCACCGTGACAGGTCTCTCGAAGCGCCCGTATTCGGTGCCGTGCATGCCGATGACCAGGAAATGGCCGGGGGGAACCTCGAGTTGGCAATCGCCATGAACTATGAAGCTGCCCCTATAATACGCCTGCATGCCAGACGTTCCGGAAATGAGGTCGCGGAGTGCGTCGGCCGGTTGATACATTTTGCCCCCGGCCCCCCGCACCTCCAGCCGCCCCCAACTGGGCTTGCCGGCCTCATTGACCACCTCAATGTGCAAGGTCGCGGCGATCAAACCTTGGGGAATCAAAAGAACCGTCAGTGATACCAGCATTCTGAAGTTTTTCATTTCCCGGTCCGTCCTCGTGAATTTTGCTGCCGACGCATCGGCAAAGAGCAGTAAAGATTTGACATCAGGTCCCATGAGGGAAACTTCAATTGGGCGCTCCCCTCGCCCCCGCCGCCTAATGGGGCATCCTGTGCTGGCACACGCGCCGGTGCAACTCGGCGCGGGCCTCTGCAAAGCCTTGGCGAAGTTGGGATAATTGAATTCCTCTTAGCCAAGGTAGGCGTAAACACGACGGAGGCCTGCGGCCATATGCGCCCCCATCTTGTCCGTCTCCGCCACCGCCGGCAGGCGGTAGCCGCAATTCGGGAGTCAAGAAACAACCACATAATTGTTGCGGCGTGAGGGGAACTTGGTGGCTGGCGCTATCGCACGCTCCAGGGCGCCTGCGGCGCGCCGCGCGTAAAATACCTTCCCGCAGTGGAGCGTTTCTCCGGTCGAGGTCCCCTTACAAAAGCTTCATGGCCTCCGGATCCCAATGGGCCATTTTGCCGGTATCGTAGCTGAGGTTCGAGAGCAGAGCGGCACCGGCGGCGCGGAAGCCGAAGACGGGGTCTTCCACAACGGGTTGGCGGGTGCGAATGGCGTTGATCCAGTTATGGATGTGGTCGTAACCGTCGCTATAACCTTCCGGAGGAACGTATTTTTCTTCGCCCTTCAAGCCTGACCCGGTAGGGGGCACCGCCGGATATTTCTGGTGATATATTTCCGTCGTGCGCTTTTGAACCTCTTCCGAAAACTTGTTGATGTAATAACCGGGCTCCTTCTCTAGAGGAACACGGGAGACGCTGACGGCGCCGCCACCGATGGTCAATGTGCCTTCCGAACCGGTAAAGATAAACCCTTCCCCTTCGCTGCCGCCGTCGACGAAATTGACGCGCAAGCTGAGGTTGAAGTCCTGGGGGTAGTCAAAGAGCGCCACCAGCACATCCGGAACATCGCGGCCGTCTTTCCAAAAGCGCAGCCCGCCCGTGGCCATGGCGCGAGTAGGGCCGTGCGTATGCGCGATCAGGTGTACGCCACTGAACAAGTGGACAAACAAATCGCCCGCCACTCCGGTGCCATAATCCTTATACTTGCGCCATTGAAAGAAGCGCTCACCGTCAAAGGGAACCTGGGGTGCCGTGCCCAGAAAGCGCGGCCAATCGCAGGTGGTGGTGTCGGCACCGTAGGGAACCGTGTATTCCCACGCGCCCATCGCCGAATTGCGGTCCCACCAAGCTGACACCATGTTGAGCTTACCGATGGCGCCCGCGGCCAGCAGTTCTTTCGCCTTCTTGTAAACAATCGAACTCACCCGCTGGCTCCCCACTTGCATAATCCGATTCGTCTTGCGCCAGGTCTCAATGATTCTTGGGCCATCGGAGTAGAGGTGGATCATGGGTTTTTCGCAATAAACGTCTTTGCCCGCGTTCATGGCATCCACCGACGCCTGCATGTGCCAGTGATCCGGAGTGCCGATCACAACGGCGTCAATGTCCTTGCGCGCGAGAATCTCATTATAGTCGCGTGTGGTGAAGATATCCTTCCCCCACATTTCCTTGCAACGGTCTATACACCCGGTGTAACAGTCTGCCACCGCCACCACCTTCACGCCCGGAACCAGCGCCGCGTTCCGGGTATCACCCTGGCCCTGCCCGCCCGCCCCAATCAGGGCGATCTGAACATGGTCATTAGCGGAAAACGGCCTTGCCGGCTCTGCCTGCGGGGCCGCCAACAAATGCGTCTTTGTCGATCCGACAAAATAAGTGCCAGCAATGGTACCTGCCTTAAGAAAGTCCCTACGATGCATATTGGCCACTATAATCTCCTTTAATGGGATTGATCCAGTCGCATAAAACCCGTTTCGCTTATATTGATCATTCTATAATGAATATCCTTTACCACAGAGCACACTGAGAGCCACGGAGAGACCCGAGCAATGTGCCTCTCCGCGCTTTCTGTGGTGAAAGCCTTTACCTTTCTCCCATGGCCCAAAGGATTCCCCCCAGAATCTGATTGTACAGAAGGGGGTTGGAATAATCCGGTATATTGTGACCCAGCGCGATGTAGTACTCCCGTCCGCCGTCATACGTGTGGTACCAGGAGAGGGGCAGCATATCGCTGAAGTGCTCGTCCGGATGCTTTCCCCGGTCGGGATCATCCAGCTTGCTGTAGTCAGTAGTTAAGAGTATGTGTATGTCCGGGTTCAGGTGGTCAAGCAGGTAGCATTCATCCTTCCACTCGAACTGCGCGGGCAGCTTCTGTGTAGCGGGAAAGTCGCGGTCCTTCACCTGCACCAGGAACTCCTGCTGGGGCGGGTGGCGAATGAACTTCCCACCCAACACCGCCCAGTAATAAGGCCAATCGCGCTCCGACCCCGACGCCGAATGGATGCCCACAAAGCCACCGCCGGACTCGATGTAATGCTTAAAGGCATCGCGCTGCGCATCGTTCATGAACGTTTCGTTATTCGTATTCGCAAACACCAAGGCCTGGTACTGTTTCAGCACCGGGTCACGGAAGAAGAGCGGATCGTTCGTCGCATCCACCGCTAATCCGTTCTGCGCCCCCATTTTTCTGATGGCGTCGACACTGGTTTGGATGTTGTCGTGAACATAACCTTTGCCGTTGTGGGTGTAGACCAGCACGTGTTTGGCGGGCCCAGCCGCGGTTGGCGCGCCGCCCGAGAGCGAGACGCGGAATTTCATGGTCAGCGGGATCTTACTGTCCAGGCGCCGCAACTCCAGACCGGGATACTCCACCCCGACATACCCGTAGTGCCGCAAGCACCAGCCGTTGGGAAAGCCCGGGTCGGAAGGATCTTCCGTAACACGCGTGGTGGCGATCTTGCCGTCAAAGTTGCCGGTCAGTTCGGCCCATGCCGCCGGGACGCGGTCGCTGTCGGGCGCGTTCTGCTGGGCCGCCGTGTTGATTTGTGTATCGGTGCGCGGCGCAAAGCGGATTTCCAGCGCGCCCCCGTAGCCCTTGTCGTGCTCGTGCGTGCCGCCGATCTGGACGTCCGCGCCGCCAGCGGAGTGCAAGGTGACGGTGACGTCGATGTCGCGTCGCCCGTCTACCACGCGGTGCGCGACAATCTCCACGTTCTCCTGCACCACCTTGCGCTCACCCACGTACCAGCCGCCCTGGTACGCCAGATCCGCCTTGTCTCTCCCGGCCATCTTGCGGTCCCACTTCTCGAAGTGGTCCAGGATGCCCTTAATCGTCCACAGGTCATACGTCTTGCCGTCCACCACTACTACGGGCCACATCCAACTGATGCCGCGATGGTGGGGATGGTCCTTCGGGAAATCGTCCACTACCTCGACGCCATTGGGCGCATAGACGGGATAGATGTAGCAGCAGCGCGCGCGGTCCGGGGCTGTGCCCTCCTGGAGCATGGCTCCGTAGTTGAAGCTGAACACCGGCGCGCCGTTGTCCGTGACTTCGATTGACTTGGAATTCACATCGTGCAACTTGAATTGTCCCAGCGCCGCCATGGGCGCGATCAGCAGTGCAAGCAGGAAAATTATTAGGGTTCTCACGTTCCCACCTCGTGTTTTATGAGTCCTTCCATCAACTGCGAAAATGGCTTTCCCTCACCCGGCCCCCCGTCCCCCGACGTCCTCCCGGTCGCGGGCATTTATGGTACGACGCAAGCGGACTGCGCCGAGGGGAGATCTACTGGAAAACGCAGCAGCTTCGCGCGAGCACACCACGGCGCCAAGACGCGCAAGGAACAATTGCTCTTTTTTCCTTTGCGCCTTACGCGACATTGCGCGTGCATGAAATGTACTTTGCTCATCGCCCGAACGGTCCCCCGCCCCGAGCCGTCGCCCCAGAGGAGGAGCCGCCGTTATGATACTGGCCTCCGCCGCCGGGGGTCAAATGCGGAAGCGGCGAAATGCGGAAGCCGTGAAACACGAAGCAGTCACATCCAAACGCGTCAGCGTCTTGCATCCTCAAGTGGTGCGGTAGCGGGCAGTGGTTGCGGCCGTCTTCGCCGCGCAGCGCAAACCACGATGGGTCCCGCGCGCAGTGGGCGCGCAGTCGAAAACAGCGACTCTCACCCGAACGTCGCGCATCAAATAATACGGGGCTACCCAGTAAGATTGGACTAACCAGGCAGGCAAGCTTCGAACCGTGTCATTTCGGGGCTGTCGGTTCGGCCTCGAGACACTGGAGCAGAATCGTATTCTCGAACGGTGAACCTGGCAGAGTCCCAACGCCGCAGGGGCGGGAGCGATGGTCTCATTTGACGCCGCGCATAAGGCAGTGCATTACCCCAAGGACCGCCGGATCACCGTTTGGATTCGCCCGTCCGTTCTGATCGGCGTCGGGGCGGTGGTGCTGGCGGTGCTCGTCGCGGCGTGGCTTGAGGTGGCCGTGGCGGGGCTACCGCAGATTCCACCTGTCCCCCAGGTGTACCCCAACAACTTCGCCGGGCCCCACGGCTTTCCGCTGTGGGTTCGTTACTGCCATTTCTTCAATTTCTTCTTCGTAATGTTGCTGATTCGCAGCGGCCTCTCGATCCTCTCGGACCATCCCCGCCTGTACTTCAATGACGACTGCACGCCGGGAAGCGAATGGATCCGGTTTACGCCGGTCCAGGTTCCGCGCGACCGCGTGTGGACGGCGAAAGACGACGCCCGCTATCTTTCGCCGATCATCGGCACGCCCGGCTACCGGCACACCATCGGCGTGGCGCGCGTTTGGCACTTCATTGACGTTCACGGGTTCATCGTCACCGGCATTATCTTCGTCGTCATGCTCCTGGATACGCAGCAGTGGCGGCGGATTGTGCCCACGTCGCCGCTGGTGCCCCTGCAGGCGTGGAACACCTTTCTCCACTACGCCACCTTTCATCTGCCGCCCGAGCCGAACGGGTTCTACGGCTACAATGCCTTGCAGCAAATATCGTACTTTGCCGTGGTTTTCGTCTTCGGCCCCCTGGCCATTGCCACCGGCATCGCCATGTCGCCCGCCGTGGTCAACCGTTTCCCCTGGTACGCGCGAATCTTCGGCGGCCGCCAATCGGCGCGGTCTATCCACTTTCTCAACATGCTCGGCTTCGTGGCCTTTCTGGTGGTGCACGTCACGCTGGTCGTCATCACCGGGTTTGCCCGCAACATGAATCACATCGTGACGGGCACCGACGACCAGCGGCCGGAGGGCATGTACCTGGGATTTGTGGGTATCGGCGTAGTGATCCTGTCCTGGTTGGTGGCGCATTACATTTCCTGGCACCATCCGCGCGGGCTCCAGCACGCGCTGAAATCCGTTACCTATCCCATGCAGCTCCTCACGCTGAACCGGCTGAACCCGCAGCAGAAATATTCCGAGCAGGACATCTCGCCCTATTTCTGGCCCAACGGAAAGTTGCCGGTGCGGGAAGATTGGAAACAACTCGCCCAACGCGGCTTCCGGGATTTCAGGCTGAAAGTGGGTGGGCTGGTGGAGCATCCCGTCGAGCTGTCGCTGGCCGACATCGAGAAACTCGGCACGATCGAACACATCACCATGCACCATTGCATCCAGGGCTGGAGCGGGATTGCGAAATGGGGCGGCATTCCGATGAAGAAGCTGATCGAATTGGTGCGTCCCAAGCCGCAGGCGGGAGTAGTGGCCTTCTTCTCCTTCGGCGAAGGGCTTTTCGGCGGCGCGTATTACGACACGCAGCGCCTGGAAAACGTGCTGAAGCCGGAGTGTATGCTGGCCACGCAAATGAACGGGCAGCGCCTTCCGGAAGTGTATGGCGCGCCCCTGCGGCTGCGGGTGGAAAATCAACTTGGCTATAAGATGGTCAAGTGGATCGAGCGTATTGAATTCGTCCAGTCGGAGAAACATCTGGGCGAAGGCGAAGGCGGCAAGAACGAAGACGATGAGTTCTTCGACCTTCTGCCGAACATCTGAGCACACGGACTCACGTCGGTCTTCAGTTTTCAGCTCTCAGTCCTCAGTTTTCAGTTGTCGAGTTGCGGCTGATCAGCGGTCGGTCGCCTCGCGCTTCCTGAATTGTCCGATCGCAAAACATCAATCGCCGCCGGCGTTACGGTACGGGCGGACACTCGTAGGTGGCAGAACCATTAGCAGACCTGGCGGAACCATCTCCAAATCTCGCCATCCTGAGCACCGATGCACTTTATCGGGGCGAAGGACCTGCATTTTGTCTTGAGCCTGTGGGGAAGGGCAAATGCAGGATCTTCGCCCAATACCCGGATTCAGAATGACGTGGTGGTGCAGGGACGCGACCCGGAAGCGTAGCCTCGTCTGCGCGACGAAACACGACGATTGCAACCCTTCTTACACCGTCAGCTTGTGCAGGTACTCGTAACTGATCCTGGCGCTTTCGAGCGAGTCGCGGTCGCATTCGTCCTGCTCCACGTAGTAGTGTTGCAGGCCGCCTTTGCGCGCCGCGCGAAAGATTCGGTGCCAGTCGATGACGCCCCGGCCGACCTCGGTGAAGGCTCCCGGACGGTCGTCGCCCCCGGTGCTGGGCGGATAGCCAGGCTTTAGGTCCTTGATGTGGAGCTGCAGGAAACGCCCCGGGAAGCGATTGAAGTAGTCCACAGGGTCTTTGCCGGCACGCACGCACCAAAAGCAGTCGAGCTGGAAACTGGCCAGTTTCGGATCGGTCCGCCGCAGCAGCTCATCGTACTCGACCACCCCACCCACCGTGGCAAAGTCGAAGTTGTGGCCGTGGTAGAAGAAATGGCAGCCGGCCTTGTTCGCAATCGCGCCCACGTGATTGAACCAGTCGGCGTTGCGCTTAATGGCGTCCAGCGATTCCCGGTCGCGGGGATCCAGGCTGGAGAGGCCGACGTAGGAGATGCCGCACGCGCGCGCGTCGGCAAGGCTCTTGTCGAGCTGCGTTTTCAGTTGCTCGCTGGTGCAATGCGTGCTCACCGGGCGCAGGCCGCAGTCGTTGAGCATCCGCTTGAGTTCCGCCGGCTTCTTCCCAAAGAAATTGGTCGTGCCGCCGATCTCCACCTCCTGGTATCCAATCTTGCCAACACGCCTGAGGGTGCCCTCCAGGTCCTTGTCCAGATGGTCGCGCACCGTGTAGAGCTGGAGCCCGATAGGCAAGCCATAGGGATTGGCACGTAATTCCGCCACCCCCGAGGCCGCCAGCGCGCCCATACCGATGCCTGCCTGCACAATGAAGTCTCTCCGGTTCATCGTCATTCACCCCCCCGCCGATTTGTTCTCCGCCGCACGTTTGTATACGCGCCGGGCCGGCATGTCAAGCCACATCTGCGTTGGTAACCCAAGAACGAATGGATGGGGTGCTGGGAGTCAGGTATCTGCCCGTAAGTACCTTAGCGAATAGAAATTTTGATTCCGCGCTCTGCGCTCTGACAGGATCGCCATCCGGTGACCTCATCAGATAGAATGAGGGCCATTTCAAATCCTGGAGGTAGTTGCCGTGACTGAATGCGGAGGCGCAAACTCAAGGTTGGCAGCAACTGCTTGCTGGACCGCGGCGGTACGCGCCAGGGAGAGCCGTCGGGAGGATCGTTTATTCCACGATCCCTGGGCGGAAGCGCTGGCGGGCGAGCAGGGGGCGTCCTGGATAGCACAACGTCCCGAAGACAGCACGATTACCATGGCACTGCGCACCCGCTACTTTGATGATTTCCTGGAACAAATCTCCAGCCTTGATAAAATCCGCCAGGTTGTATTCCTCGCTGCCGGATTCGACACACGCGCGTTCCGGCTCAAATGGCCGGCTGCGGTTTGCGTTTTCGAGATGGATCAGCCTTCGGTTATGGATTACAAAGAGACTGTGCTGCAGTCGCTGGGCGCAACGGCCGTCTGCGAACGCCGGATCATTCGCAAGGACCTCACGGGAAGCTGGAAAGAAGCGCTGGTGGAAGCTGGGTTCGACCCAGCCCGGCCTTCGTGCTTTCTGCTGGAAGGCTTTCTGTTCTACGTCTCAAACGAAGCGGCGACGGAGATTTTCGATTCGGTTACGCTGCTATCCGCGCCCGGGACGCGGTTGGGCTTCGACGTCATGAACAGCACAGTGCTGACTTCGCCTTACACCAAGGCGTGGGTGGAAATGCAGGTGCAATCGGGAGCTCCGTGGATCGGGACCATGGACGACCCCGAGTCTTTCCTGTCTTCGCGCGGCTGGATAGCCGCACTGACGCAGGCCGGTCAGCCTGAAGCCAACCACGGACGCTGGAAACTCCCCGTATTTCCGACTAATTCTAATGCGCTTTCAAGTTGAGACTAACTATCCAAGGCCAAGCCGTGAGACTTCGCAGGCGTTCCTGGTCCGTAGCGAGTCGGGGCAAGCCCTGCTGCAACTGTCGGATGACGGCGTCCAGGTGGTTAAACACCCGGTTGGGAAACTCCTTCTCGCGCAATTCATCCCAAACATGCTCCTGCGGATTCAGTTCGGGTGCGTAGGGTGGCAAGGCCAACAGCCGGATGTTCTCGGGGATCGGCAGGTCTTTGGCCTTGTGGGAACTGGCTCCGTCCAGCACCATCACGATGAAGTCGCCCGGATGGGCTTGGCTCACTTGCGCCAGAAACTCGGCCATGCGCGCCGTGTTCATTTCGCGGCCCACCCGCCAATCCAACTCGCCGGCGAGGGGACTGACCGCCCCATAGACGTAAACAAACTCGCGCTCGTAACCATTGCCCATCACCGGTCGCAAGGGGGCAGGAGCCCAGCAGCGTTTGGGACGCACCATGCGCCCGAAGCGCGCCTCGTCTTGAAACATCAGGCGCACGGGGCGGCCTTGGACAACCTCGGGGGTCAGAAAGGCTGCCAGCGTCTGGGGGAGTTTTTTTTCCACTCCGCCTGGGCCGCCGCATCGCTTTTCGGATGCCGCGTATCGGGCGCGACTTTGCGCCACCCGTGCCGCGCCAAGAGACGGTACACCACCGAGGGGGCGATTCTTCGGCCCAGTTTTTCCGCCAGCGCCGCCCGCAGAGGAGAAACGACGAGGACCCCCGCCTGCCGAGCCGGTTCCACCCACGGAGCCAGGAAGGCTTCTTCCTCTTCCCAGCTCAGCAACGCCCGACGCCGTCCACCCCATTTCTTGCGGGGTCGCGAAGGCGGCTGGAGGCTCTGGCGAAATTGTTGTTGCAGGCGATGTACCGAGGCCCGTCCGACTCCCAGCACCGAGGCCGTTTGTTCCAGGGTAGTACCGGTGAAGGCGGGCAACAACACGACTTGGGCGGCCTTCAGGCGGCGGATATCGGTGGTTTCGGCAACGATGGCTTGCGCTTTCGAGACGAGCTTCCAATCGATATGTCGTGGCCTTGACATGCTACGATTGTATCATAGTTAGTCTCATCTTGAAAGCGACTTAGAATAAGACTCCCAACTTTCCTCACAACTGGTGGGTGACTGCGGTGAAAAAAGTCTGACGCTTGGAATACTCCAATCAAACTGATCAAGATTCCACGAGGATCCGAACCTTGCTGCAGCGCGAGGTTGCCATGAGATTCTGCAAAACGCTGACTCGATTCGTACTGCTTGTGTCGATGGCAGGAGAAGCGTACACTGGGCACCGCCAAGACGTCTAATCTGAAATCCCAGTTAAGAAGCGAATTTCGGTTTAAAACGGAAATACCCGATAAAGAAGGGCAACCTTCAGCGGAGACGGTGAAGGGGAAGCGTGGCCCAAAGTGAACACCGCACGATCTCACCCGGTCCCGACAGAGAGCGAGGGAACGCGCGTGCCCGGGGTCGGGCGGTGTGCGGCGGGCCAGCCTGACGCCGACGTCTGAGGGAAGAGCCGTATCCGCCGAGGAGCGCCCATACGAATCCGTGCGGGGGGTATCAACCAACTGGTACCCCTACCGCGACCGGCTACGATGTCCCGAAACTTGAACCGTCACCTGACGTCATGGAGGGAACGAACATGAGTGAAGTCTATTACAATCTGTTCGAATACGCGAGAAAGGCAGTAGAAAACAAGACGGTGATGCTGAGAATCGCACACTCCCCAGCTCTGCACAGCGCCCGTAGCGCGATCTCGTCAAAAGGATCTCTCGGTAGCAAGGCGGTCAATCTCCTTGGCGGTGGGGCACGTGTAGCGATGAGTTTAATTCCGGTCCCTGCGATCCCCGCGCTTTCGGCGGCGATCGAGAAACATTTCGAAGCTTGGCGCAGAGAAAAGCGATATCATGCTCAGGCCGAAAAGGCCACAACTACTCAGGATAAAGTGAAGTTCGAATTGAAGGAATTGAGCCTGGAAGAGATGGACCGCTACCGCTGGAAGGTAAATCAAGCGATGACGGACCTCAACACCGCAATCAATAATCGTCAGGCCAAATTCATGGAGGCGGATAATGCGTCTGCTCGATGCACCGAGTACGTCGAGTTGGCGAAGGCGGCGATGCAGGCTCAGCGGCGCATAGACAAGCTGTACGAGAAGTGCAAGGTAGTGAAGGGCGTGATGGAAGAGACAATGGAATGGCTCGGGCAATTGGCCGTCGGGGCCAATCAATCAGAGGGCGTGAATGGGGCAAAGGATAAGATCAGAGCGCGATTAAAGGCAGAAATCGAGGGATACAACAGCCTCCCGCCGGGGAGCCAGCGAGATCACATACAGGACTTGCACGCCCACTGTACTGGGTGGTGTTGGGCAAAAAACGTGAATGAGCCGCCTGGCGCCACGCCGAAGCTAGATTACTGCGCCAATGTATTGAAGTGGCTGGCGGAGCCCGCTTTTGAGGTTTTGGAGGACATAGGCAGAGAGCAGGTCGCGGAGCACAGAGACCAGATCGAAAAACGGGCCTGACCGAGCCTGTGTACTAAACCACGATGAAAGCAGCCGCCGCTAACAGGGGGTTGCAACTATGCACGGGGAGGAGACTCGAACCGTGCGTCGGCGGGAACCCACTGACACCGCTCCCGCTGGCGTAACGTCTATTTGACGAGATCGCCTTTTCCGGCAGCCTGTATCAGTTTCGCAGCCAACTTTGGACGCACCCAGAGCGGAACGTCGAGTTCGCACCCGAGGCCGAACCGGACAAGCTGAAAGACCAGTATGCGCCGCCGCGTGACAGTGATTTCAGCCCACGGAATCAGTAGGGGTGGATGTCTGAACCTAAGTAGAGGCATTGCTGCCAGATATAATCCCTCCGGACTGCCGCCCACCGTTAGGCAGTTGTGGTAGCCAGCAAACCACCGCATTTGACCACTCTGCCAGGTCCACCGTGCCCCAGCGAACGGTTGCTTCAGCCGGAATTGGGTCGCCAGGGCCGTCCAGCCACCAACGTAGCTGATGATTGCAGACACAAGAAGCCAGAGGACTAAGAAATAAGCGGGGAAGATAAGACAGAAGGCCGCAGGGTGTTGATTTAGCCAGTTCTGCATATTAATCGACGCCGACCAAGGCATTCTAGCATTTTAGAACCCTCGCCCGAAGGGAGAGGGGGACCGCAATGCGGTGGGTGAGGGTGCGGTCACTCCCACGACTTCGCCGTCGGCTTCATGCCGGCGTCCGCTGGGCAAGCGTTCACAGCGCGTTTTGCATCGGCCGCATGATTGCAGTACACTCCCACTTCCTGGTGCGATTAAACTACCCTGTTGCCCATACTGCGGACGCGACCGCACGGGGGCGGGCTCGCCGATCTTCCAGACAGGCGATCGCAGGGCCGCGCACAAGAATGCAACTCCAGGAGGACTTTATGCCAAGCAATCTCACCCGGCGACGTTTCCTGAAAAACAGCGTCGTTCAGAGCGCGCTGATCAGCAGCGGCTGGCCGGCCCGCGCGGGCGCCGTACACATGCTGCGCGCGGCGGAGGCTCAGCCGGCACGCCCTTATCCGCCCAGCGAGCAGATCGGGCTGGCCCTGATCGGCGCCGGCGGGCGCGGGCAGGGTGACACGCAAACGGCTCTGCAAGTTCCGGGTGTGCGGCTGGTGGCCGCCGCCGATTGCTACGACGGGCGCCTGACCCATTGCAAGGAGCTGTGGGGCTCCGGCCTCTTCACCACGCGCGATTATCGCGAGATCCTGGCGCGGTCGGACGTGGATGCCGTTTTGATCGCCACCGCCGACCACTGGCACAAGCAGGCTGCCGTGGACGCCCTGCAGGCGGGCAAGGACGTCTACCTGGAAAAGCCCATGATCCACGTGTACAGTGACGGCCCGGCGATCATTGAAACGGCCCGCCGCACCGGCCGCATTCTGCAAGTGGGCAGCCAGCGCGTGAGTTCCGTGGTGTACAAGCAAGCCCGGGAATTGCTCCAGTCCGGCGTGATCGGCAAAGTCACCGTGATCAATGCCTGGTGGGACCGCAGCCCAAACAGCCCCGTAATGGCCTTCGACTTTTCCATTCCGCCGGACGCGTCGCCCCAGACCATCGATTGGCCGCGATTTCTCGGCAGCGCCCCGCCCGAACCCTTTAACGCCGAGCATTTCTTTCAATGGAGAAAGTGGAAGGCGTACGGCAGCGGGGTCGCCGGCGATCTGTTCGTACATCTCTTCAGCGGCACCCACTTCATCACCGACTCCCACGGCCCCACGCGCGCTGTGGCCATGGGAGGAATCCGCTATTGGAACGACGGCCGCGACGAGCCCGACGTACTGCTGGGATTGTTCGACTACCCCGAGGGATTCAATCTTCATCTGCGGGTGAACTTTGTCAACGGCGGTCCCGAAAACGAAGGTTTTATCTTCAACGGATCGGAAGGAACGCTGCAAATCGGCGGCGGAGGGGTGACCGTCACGCGGGCGCCCCGCCTGGCCGTCCCCGATTACGACATCGAGTCCTGTGCGCTGGCCACCCAGCAGGAGTTCTTGCGCGAGTTCAACAAGAAGTACCCGGCTGCCCACCCCGGCGGCAAAACCGATGTCACGGTGGAAACCTACGCGGCGCCTCACGACTACGACGACACGTATGACCACGTTAAAAACTTCTTTGCCGCCGTGCGCAACCGCACCGCCGTGGTCGAGGATCCCGTGTTCGGGTTCCGAGCCGCCGGCGCCGCCCTGCTGGCCAACCTTAGCATGGAACAGGGCACCATCGTGCGATGGGATCCTGAGGAAATGAAGGTTGTATGAGGCTGGTCCTGTCCGGCAAGCGTCAGTTGAACCGGCAACACATGGCCCGACTCAGCCGCCGTTTCCACGTGTCGCCGCCTGTTTTCTTCGCGCGCGTTGAACCTGGAAGAAGTCCGAAACAGAGTGGATCTTCGTCCCAGTCGTAAATTCCGGTTCTTCCTCCTGCATTTTAAGTGTTACATTAATGTTTGGGTCAATTCCCCTTAAAGACGTTGAACTTCGAGCACGGAGCCAGACTCAGGAAGCTGTGGACGCGGCGTTTGTATCACTACTCTCCCGAACATTGAAAAACGTGGTTCCGGTTTGGGACTTGGCCGCTCGCTGAATCAGAAGCGCCAGTTCACGCGCGTGGTAGTCGCCCCACATGGATGATTCGCCGCAGGGCACGTGCCGCCCCGGTGGAATGTAGTCCCAGCCGCGCGGCCGATGGTAGACGGAGTGCAGAATCAGCCCCTGATGCTGCGCATCGGTGGCGAGGTAGGGTTGACCGAATAACGTTTTGGCGATAGTGAGTGCGGCCTGGCAATAACTCTCGCCCATGCCGCGTTGCCCGGGCACCCGCTGTTGGGACGCGTCGCGGTGCGGCCCGGCAATCGGATTCGACATGCTTTTCAGGTACTTTCCGAATCGCCACAGGCCCTGCGCAGCGATGGCGGCGGCTGAGCTATCCACGGGCTCGAAGGCGTTGTAGGGATCGCTGGGCTGGTGGCGCCAGTCCCCGATTTTTTCGAGGTCGGGCGCGCCTGAATCCCAATAGGGGATGCCGTCGGTGGCGGCTTCCTTCAGGTAATAATCACACGTCGCTTGTGCCGCGCGCCGCATCATGCTCTCGATCCCGGCGCGGCCTCCCAGCGGCTCAAGCTCGGGTTCCGGCACGCATTCGAGATACTCCAGTTGCTCGGCATATCCGCACATGATCCACGCAAGGGCGCGCGTCCAGGTGGTGAACGGGGAGTAACCCTGCTGCGTGGACGGGCACCGGTACACGCCATCGGCGGGGTTGAACAGCGATTCATGCGCCACGCGCCCGCGCACATCGTAGGCGTCGCGCCCCTCGCCATAGTAGACGCTGAACTCCGCCGTCACCGCCGCATGCTGCACCAGGCGTTCGAGCAGCGAAATGCGCCGGTCGTTCTCGCCGCGCAGCGTGTGGCCCAGCCGGTGGGCTACGGCAAGCGAGCGCAGGGACCGGATTGTATCTGCGAACAGCGAGTGTGCGCCGTTGAAGGAATAAATGTAGCCGCGGCCATCCTGGGTGCGCGACCAGCGTGCGGCCTGGACGGCGCCGCTGGCCTTCAGCGCAAGCGCGTAGAGCCGCCGCTCAAATTCCCCGGCCTCAATTCTGCCTTCGGTGGCCATGCGCAGCAGGTTTCCGTAGGTGCTCACGTTGTTGAACCCGTGGTCGTGCACGCCCAGGTGGGTCACGTGCGCGGCCATGCGTTCCACCGTCTTCCGCCGGCCCCATTCCAGGAACCATGGTTCGCCCGTGGCGTCATACTGCAAAAGCGCCGAGCCGTAGTGGAATCCCTCCGTCCACTCCGTCCAATCCCGCCCCACGTAACGGCCCTGGACGGTGATCACCGGCGCACCTTGGACGTTGTCAAAAGCGCCCGCGACAGCGCGGATCTTGCCTGCGGAAAGCTCGAAGACGCGCTCGATGCGGGGCAGAAGCGTTTCCGGTGTCAAGCTGGAATCGATCTGAATCATAACCGTCACGAATACGACGCAAAGGCGGCAGCTTCGCGGCCGCAGTCCAAGGTGCTTCGCACAACTACAACCGCCGAATATGAAATCCGCCGTCCACGTTGAAGACCTCGCCCGTCGAGAATGGAAATGCATCTTGGGCGATGGCCACCACGGCGCGGCCCACGTCTTCCGGCGCGCCCCACCGCGCGATGGGCGTGAGGCCCCCGGCGATCATGCGGTCGTATTTCTCCTTCACGGGCCCGGTCATATCGGTGGCGACGATGCCCGGGCGAATTTCGTACACGCCGATTCCCTCCCCCGCCAGCCGTACGGCAAACAACTGCGTCATCATGGAGAGCCCCGCCTTGCTCACGCAGTAGTCGCCGCGATTGATGCTCGCCGTGTAGGCGGACATCGACGAAATGGTAATGATCTTGGGCCGCGGGCGCGCCGGGGGTTGCGCCAGTCCGGCAAGCCAGAACCGTGCCACGGCTTGCGTCAGGAAAAAGGGACCGCGCAGATTGATGCCGATCACGCGGTTGAAGCTTTCCTCTGTGGCTTCCAGCAGGTCTTTCCGCTCGGTGGGAGCCACTCCCGCATTGTTCACCAGCAGGTCAATCCAGCCGAAGCGCTCGGCCACCGCCTTCAGCAGGGATCCACGATCGCGGGCCACGGAAATATCTGCCGGGAAGATTTCAAACGAGGCGCCAAAGGATGCGGGAGCGGCGGCTTGGCACAGTTGCCGGCACTCCTCCGCCGCCTCCCGATTCACGGCGAAATTGATGGCGACGCTGAATCCGGCGCGCGCCAGGGCAAGCGCAATTCCGCGCCCGATGCCTCGCGACGCGCCGGTGACCAGCGCGATCGGTGATGGAGTGTTCATGGTTTCACGTAACGCCGGTCGTGCGCGATCGGGTGAGTAGGCTGATAAAGACCAATGGCGGCCCCGCTGGGAAGCGGAATGGAGGTGTACAACCCCCACGACGCCTTCCCCACCCTGGCGCATTTCACCCTCTTCCGCTTGAGCGACGCGACCAGCGCCCGCACATCGTCGCACATGAGATACAGGACGGTTCCCACCAGCCGCTGTTTGCCTTCAGGATGCACAAAATTCGAGCGCGCCGGGTGTACGCCCAGTTCCGCCGGCGGCAGCGCGAAGATCAGCCAGCCCTCGCCCGTGTCAATCGAGCGGAAGCTTAGAACATCGCGCAAAAAGGCGCGATCCGCTTCCGCGTCCCGGCTGTAGATGAGAAGGTGCACACCGTTGATCATGACGTAAGCATCCCCCAAGAGAAGATCGGAGCTTTATGAGCCTGGCCCCCTCAAACGGGCCAACAGACCCCTCACCCGACTTCGTCCCTCGGCCACCCTCTCCCTGCGGGAGAGGGAGAACCTTGCGCGCGGCGGCGCGCCCGGAAACAATCTTGTTCCCTCCCCACGGGAGGGGCAAAACCCTGCGCGCGGGGCCTAGCACCGCCTATTTGGGGCCTTCAGCTTCCGCCGCGGGCGAATTCAGCCGCTTAACGAGCTTCGCAACATTCGCGGCAAAATGCCGAATGGTCTCGATGCCCTCCGGATCCTTCCAGACCTCGCCGGGAAGGCGCCCAAAGACCATGTTCCAATACGTCGACCCCGGCACAATCATATCGTTGATGAGGAAAAACATCAGCATTTCCTGGATCGTGGAGGTCTGGCCGCCGCGTCGCGCCACTGCGATCGGTCCGCCGACCATTCCCGAAAGGAACTTGTTGGAGCGCATCGAAACGTAGCCGATGCGCTGCAACGCGGCCATCACGTCCCCGCGCGCCGTGCCGAAGTAGACCGGGGTTCCCACGATCAGACCCTGCGCCGTGCGGATCTTATCGATGATCTCGTTCAACCCGTCCTCAATATCGCACTTACCGGTTTCCGAGCATTTCCCGCACGCATTGCAGGACTGAATGCTCATGCCGGCAAAGGAAACCACCTCCGTCTCCACGCCGTACTCCTGAATCACCTTGACGCACTCCTGCATAAGCTGCGCCGTATTGCCGTCGGATTTGGGGCTGCCACTGATTAACAAAGTTTTGGACATGTTTACCACTCCTGGAAATTTATCGAACCGCGTATTCTCGCACGATTTGCACGCCACGTCACGCGAGGCCAAACGGCAAATGCAGGTCCTTCCCTTGCATTTGCCCTTCCGCCGCGGTTCCCAAACAAGATGCAGGCCCTTCGCCCAAGAAGCGAGCCTCAGGGTGACGCGATTTGCAAACGGTTCTGCGCAGAGCAAACATGTTTGTTGTCAGAAAAGGAATTGCTGAACAAAATATAGCGTCGTGTCGCGGTCTCATGTATAATGCTGGCCGCGTCAGGTTTTTCACCAATAACTTAGAGATCACATAGCTGGCGACCGCTTTTCGGACGCGAGCAGCACCGTTCATAGACCCTGGGGCAAGTAGCGCGGTATCTTTTGTCTATCCCGATGACCAAAGGAGAAACCCCGATGTCCACCGTAGTCGTGAAGGCCCAAAGATTGATCGCCGTAAGTCTATTGACTCTGCTCGCGGCTGCCGCCGTGTATGGGCAGGGTAGTTCGCTGTTAATACGCGCGTCCGTGCCGTTCGCATTTGAGGCGCACGGGACGCAACTTCCCGCAGGAGTTTATCGTTTCAAGATTTACCCAACCAGTCACAGTCTGATCATCAGCGGCGCCCCAGGCGGCGACGTGCGGCTTCCGATTATCACGCAACTCGGCGGTAGTTCCGTATTCAAGGACACCGGCCTCGTCTTCGACTCTTATGAAGGCAAGCACGTGCTCTCCGAGATCTGGGTTCCCGGTGAAGACGGAGTGTTGGTCAGTTCGACGCCGAAACAACACACCCATGAATTCGTCCTGGCCATGAGTGGCGGTGGCCCCAACCGTTCCGGCAAGGAGATTTTCCAAAGCACGTGCGAGCGCTGCCACGGACCCAAGGGTGGCGGCAACGCGGCGGCGGATAAGTTCTTCAAGACTTCCGTCCCCAAGCTCACCTCAGCTTCTGTGCAGGCGAAATCTGATGCGGAGTTGAAAGACATCATCAGCAATGGCAAGGGCATGATGGATCCTGTGCGGATGGGACAGGCCCGGGTGCAGCACCTTCTGGACCAGCAGTCGGTGGATGCGGTCATTGCGTATCTACGTACGCTCAAACAGCAGTAGCTGCCACGGCCACCAAGTGTAGCCGCCGGATTCCGTAGCGGGGGGCGGTCATTTAGCCCATGACGAAAGCCATGGGACAACGTAACGATCGACAAATTTCAATGAGCCCGCGAAGCGGGCGTGATCCTTGTGCTCCTGTCCCAGATAGTTTTACGGCGGTTGTCGTCTTGGGCAGAAGTGTAAAGATGGCGCCCGCTTCGCGTCTCTTCACATCAGTCCCCGTACTCAGCCAAAGGCATGGACCGTTCACGGCGCCCACCTCACGTCCGTAACGTTTACCCCGACGAAAATCCCAATGAGCATTTCCGGCGCTCCATACGTTACAATAGACCTCTGGGCGAGCGTCGCAGAGCGACAATCGGCCAACGCGAACTCTCAAAAGACCACGATGCATATCCCTGACGGATATCTTAGCCCTTCGACCTGCGCGGTTCTGTACGGAGCCTCGGCGCCGTTCTGGTATGCCGCCTTGCAGCGCGTGAAGCGGAGCTTAACCACACGGCTGGTACCCCTGCTGTCAGTTATGGCGGCGCTCTCGTTTGTCGTGATGATGTTCAACCTCCCGTTGCCCGGCGGCACCACGGGGCACGCGGTGGGCGTCGCGATTGCCACTATCATCCTGGGGCCGTGGGCTTCCATTCTGGCGGTCTCTATTGCGCTGGCGATTCAGGCAGTTTTCTTCGGGGACGGAGGCATCACCACGCTCGGCGCCAATTGCTTCAACATGGCCATCGTGGGCTCACTCGTGGCATATGCCGTCTATTGGCTGGCGGCGGGGCGCGCGGCGCTCACTTCGCCGCGCCGGGTGCTGGCAGCGGCTCTGGCCGGATACGCCGCCATCAACGCCGCCGCGTTTTGCGCCGCCGTGGAATTCGGCATTCAGCCTCTATTGTTCAAGGACCCCAGCGGAGCGCCCCTTTACGCTCCCTACCCGCCGAGCATCGCCATTCCCGCCATGATGATCGGGCACCTTACCTTTGCCGGTTTCGCTGAGCTGCTGCTATCGGCGGGGGTCGTAGCCTATTTCCAGCGCACGAACCCGGCGATGCTAATATCGACGGCGCCCGGCTGCCTGGCCGCGGAAGCGGAGACGGCGCCGGAGAGCCCAAGCGTGTGGCGGACCCTCCGCCCGCTGTGGCTCGGGCTGGCCCTGCTGCTGGTGCTGACTCCGCTCGGCATTCTGGCTGCGGGCACGGCCTGGGGCGAATGGAGCGCCAGCGATTTTTCGGGTGCGCAAGCGCGACAGGGCATCGCGGCGGGTTCGCGGCACGCAGCCCCGCCCGTGGCCGCGCCGCGGGGCCTGGCCCACCTCTCCTCCCTCTGGACCGCACCTTTCCCGCAGTACGCGCCGCCCTTTATACGCCGCCCTGCCATAGGATATGCGCTGTCCGCGATGTTCGGTTCGGGGGCCGTCATCCTGGTTTCCCTGCTTGCCGGCTCACTTGCCACACGCCTTCGCCGCAAACAGAGCAACGGCAGCCCTGTTCCGCTCGAGAGTTCCCTGGCAACGCACCGGGAGGAGCAAACGTAACGGCGACGCACGACATGCACCTGGCACGCGCTGCCAGCGGGCGAGGATTTTCGCAATGAATTTTGTTGAGCACACGCTGGCCGGCTTCCTCGCGGCGGTGGAACATGCGCTGGAGGCGGAAGATCTGGCGCGGGCCAAAGGCATCCTTCAGCGGCTGGACCCGCGCGTCAAGGTGGTCGGCATCCTCGGCTTGATCGTCGCGGCGGCGACAGCACGCAAGCTATGGGTGATTGGCGCGGAATTCGCGATCGCGCTCCTGCTCGCTGCCGCCTCCCGGGTCTCTCCGCTGCTCCTGGGCAAGCGAGTGTGGATCCCGCTTCTGATGTTTACCGGCATCATTGCCTTGCCCGCTCCTTTCGTGATTCCGGGGCGGGTGGTGGGGCGGCTTCCGGGGCTCGGTTGGCCGGTGACAGCGCAAGGATTGTTGAGCGCGTGTTACCTGGTTAGCCGAGTGGAAACCGCGGCAACGCTCTCCGTGTTGCTGATCCTTTCCACTTCCTGGACCCACGTTTTGAAAGCGCTGCGCGTGCTCCGCGTGCCGGTGGTCATTGTGGTGATCCTGGGGATGGCCTATCGGTACATTTTTCTGCTGCTGGAAAGCGCTCGCGACATGCTGGAATCACGCCGCAGCCGCATGGTGGGCGAGTTGAAAGGTTCCGACCGCCGCCGCTTGGCCGCCGCCAGCGTTGGCGTGTTGATGTCGAAAACCTTGCAGCTCAGCGGTGACGTCTACGGCGCCATGCAGGCGCGCGGGTTTCGCGGTGAGGTCTACCTGCTTGACGAATTCCACACCGCGGTGTTCGACTGGATAATGTTGGGAATCTTCGCGGCCCTGGGCGCAGCGGCGTTTTATTGCGGGCGATGAGGAGCAGCGGGTTTGGCATGAACCAGCCGGCCGTTCCACAAATGACGGGACGCTGTCCGTCGTCGATGCACCACGCCGGTGATTTACGTCCGGACCGCCCAATGCAACCCGATTCCTCCCAGGAGATATGCTCGCGCGTCAACTTGGACGAATCCCTTGTGTCGCAGGACGGAAGCAAACTCGTCCATGGAAAGAAACGTGCGGAGCGAGCCGGCAATGTACGTGTAAATGCGCGGCCGCCCATGCAGGAGCAATCCCCAGAAAGCGCCTTGCAGGTACAGACAGGCAAGATAAATCGGGCGAAGCACGCACCGGGAGGGAAGGAAAAAATCCAGGCTCACCAGGAGCCCGCCGGGCCGCATGACGCGACGGATTTCATCGAGCGCCACGGCCAGGTTGGGAAAGCTGCGCAGGCCATACCCCACGAAAACGCCGTCAAAGGTGGCGTCGGGGAACGGCAGTGCGGCGGCGTCACTGCAGACGATCTGCCGAACGTCGTGCCGGCGGGCGTGGCGCAGCATCTCCAGCGAGAGGTCAGCCGCCACCACGCGCACGGCCGGGGTCGAGCCCAGCAGTAGGCGGGAAAAATCACCCGTGCCACAGGCCAGGTCCAGCACCACCGCGCCCTGGGGAAGAAGAGCCTTGCGGACGCCGGCACGCTTCCACCGGCGGTCCATGCCAAACGAAAGGACTCGTGTAATAAAGTTGTAGCGTGGCGCAATGGCGCCGAACATGCCGCGCATCAATCGCCCATCCTGCTTTTCGGCGGGAATTCTCATAGGAATATGAGAATCATACCACCACGGCGGAAATGGAGCTGTGATCCGCAGGCCCGCACGGGCCGGGAGTGACGAGAGGAAAATTCGAAGTCGGATATCCTATGACGGTTCCGGTGTTTGATATTCGCGCGGTCACGTTTCGCTACCAGCAGGTGACAGCGCTGGACCAATTGAGCCTCGCTATCCCACCCGGCAAGCGAATCGCGCTGCTGGGCGCGAATGGCTCCGGCAAATCCACGCTGCTGCGATTGCTGGATGGCTTGGCGTTCCCACAGGACGGCGCAATCGATTTTTGCGGCGAACCGCTCACCGAGGAGCGCCTGCAGGATCCGGACTTCTGCTACGGGTTCCGGCGGCGCGTGGGACTGGTCTTCCAGAATCCTGACATTCAACTGTTCTCTCCCACCGTTTTTGATGAAGTGGCGTTCGGGCCCCTGCAGCTTCAGTGGCCAAAGGAAAAGGTCCGCGCCGCCGTACACGACATGCTCAGGGTCATGAACATCGTCCACCTGAAAGACCGCTCGCCGCACCACCTGTCAACGGGGGAGAAGAAGCGCGTCACGCTGGCCTCCGTCCTGGTGCTGGATCCCGACGTGCTGCTGCTCGATGAACCTACCGCCGCCCTCGATCCCAGGAGCGCCAGCCAGATGATCGATTTCCTGATCGGCTCACGCGGAGGGCCAAAGACCGTCGTCACCACGACCCACGACCTCGATATCGTCGAGGACATTGCCGATCAATGCTTTGTGTTCCAAGCGGGACGCGTGATGACTGCCGGCACCCCTGCGGAGATTTTGCGCGAAACGTCCCTGCTTGAGCAAACCAATCTGATTCACACCCATCGGCACGTGCATGCGACCGGGGAAAGCCATACGCACCCTCACTTGCATGGGCATAAGCACTGAGTGCAGCAAGCGACAAGCGACGAGGGAAGATTGACGAGCAACGATTGATCAGTGCGACAAAAGTTGACAAATCATTGGCGCAAATAGCTGAATCGCAAATATAATTCTCAATCCAGCCGCCGCCCAGCGAACGTCCACGCGAGCCAAGGCAGTGGCCACCACATCGGCATAAAGCGGAGGAAGTGCATGGATAAGGACGCCCTGAGCATTCTGGACAAGCGCACCAACGCGACGTATGAGGTCCCGTTTCACAAAGGAACGATTCGCGCGATGGACCTGCGGAAAATCAAGACGGGCCCGGACGATTTCGGGTTGATGACCTACGATCCGGCGTTTATGAACACGGCCTCCTGCCATAGCGCGATCACTTTTATCGACGGGGACAAGGGCATTCTGCGTTATCGCGGCTATCCGATCGAGCAACTGGCCGAGCAATGCAACTTTCTCGAGGTCGCCTACTTGCTGATGCATGGTGAGCTGCCCACCGCGTCGCAACTGCACGTGTGGATCAAAAACATCACTCACCACACCATGCTGCACGAATTGTCCAAGCATTTCCTGGAAGGCTTTCGCTACGGCGCGCATCCCATGAGCATGTTCATCAGCACGGTGGCGGCGCTGGCCACGATCTATCCGGATGCGCGGAACGTAGGCGACCGGGAGGTGCGCCGCCTACAGATTTATCGCCTGATCGGGAAAGTCCCCACCATCGCCGCTTACACGTACCGGCACGGGCTGGGATATCCCTACGTTTATCCCGATAACGATCTGAGTTACACCGAAAACTTCATGAGCATGCTGTGGAAGATGGCGGAGCCCAAGTATGAGCCCAACTGCACCCTGGCCCGCGCGCTCGACATTCTCTTCATTCTGCATGCCGACCACGAGCAGAACTGCAGCGCCAACGTCATGCGCTCGGTGGGCAGCTCTCAGGCGGATCCCTTTGCCGCCACCGCGGCCGCGGCTGCCGCGCTTTCCGGTCCGTTGCACGGGGGCGCCAACGAAGAGGTGCTAAAGATGCTCGACGAAATCGGCTCCAAGGATCGCGTTCCGGCCTACATTAAATCCATCAAGGAGGGTAAGGGCAAACTGATGGGATTCGGCCACCGCATCTACAAGAATTATGATCCCCGCGCCCGCATCATCAAACAGACCGCCGAACAGGTTTTCGAGGTTACCGGCAAGAACCCAAAGCTCGACGTCGCCCTCGAGCTTGAACGGATCGCCCTGGAAGACGAGTACTTCGTTAAACGCAGACTGTATCCCAACGTGGATTTCTATTCCGGCATCATCTACCAGGCCATGGGCTTCAACCCCGAGATGTTTACCGTGCTGTTCGCCATTCCGCGCACGGCCGGCTGGTTGGCGCAATGGGAGGAAATGGTAAGAGATCCGGAGCAGAAAATCGCCCGCCCGCGCCAGATTTATACCGGGTATGAAAAACGCGACGTAATTCCCATTCAAAAACGCGGAGCGTAAAGGGGGCCACCGGGTTTTCCCTGGCTCCGAGATGCGCGCTGGCCTGCAAGGTGAGCCGGACGATCAGGCCGGGAGTCCCGGGGCTTCGTCCTCTCCCGTAAGACGTATGGCTATCCTGAAGTTAGACGATAGTCTCACGTTTTCCTCGCGCAATGTTCTTGACACATTCTGAATAGCCTGTTATGCTTAAGCTACAAATTTGAAGATAATTGCATAACACACGATAGTTGAAGAGGCTGGCGTTCCGTTTGCTTGCGGTGTCGGATACGCGCAACAAGCCAGAAAAGGGAGGCTTGTATGAAGCACTGCCTTGATTGTGGCTTCGTGGGGCAGCCACAGCAGTACACACCGGGCTCCGACCATTTGGAAGTCAGGCTATGGTATCTGCTCATCGTTCCGGGAGTGCTCTATTTGCTCTGGAGAAAGTCGGCGCGTTATACTGGCTGCGCCCGGTGCAAGAGCGAACACATCGTTTCAATGGACACTCCCATCGCACAGGCCGCGCTGCGCAGGCTCTCACCAACGCCTTCCGCGCAATCGTGGGTCTGCATGTCGTGCGGGGAACCGATCTTTGGCGGAGGCCACTACTGTGCCAATTGCATAACGAGCGCCAGCAAGGCGGGCTAACAACGAAGGATAGGCTCTGACGGAGTGCTACGTCGACCGCTTCGTGCATCAGCATTGGCTCGAAAGTGGTACCATTCAGCTTGGCAAGGAGGCTCTTTTACTTCCGTTGAAGCTGGGAGGCAAACCATGATGCATTGTCTCGACTGCGGCTTCGGTGGGGAACCTAAAGAATATAAGCCGGGCAGCGCTTTAAAAGAAGCCGGGCTATGGCTGCTTTTTCTTGTTCCCGTACTTTTCTACTTCATCGGCAGTGAGTCGGACCGGGTTTCGGCAAGCGTCTATCTTTTCTGGAGGCACTTGGCTCATTATCAACCGGAGACATTCCCGACCCAACTGGCTGCGTGGCTTCTTTTCCTGCTCCCAGGACTTGCGTACTCCATCTGGAGACGGTCGGCTACCTATCAGGGATGCGCCAACTGCGGTAACAAACGTATCGTGCCCATCGATTCCTCCCTGGCGCACAGCGATCTGGGGAGGTTCTCGCCAACGCCCTCGGCGCGATCGTGGGTCTGCGACAAGTGCGGGCAGCCCATCTTCACGGGTGGCCGCTTCTGCGAAAACTGTGAACCCAGCGCCCATGGCACACCCGAGGGATCCGCGCTGAAGCACTGAGCGCCGCGCCTTAGAATGACCGGTTAAGTAGCCGGGATACTTGCGCCCCCAACACGCCGGTCGCTTTAACGTTCGCACCCCCTAGTCACCTTTATGCCCTCCCAAAATTGCTACCCGCCGGAGTAGTGTGTATACTCAGTCACCCCGGCCAGCCGCAATAATCGGGCCGTGAGCGGTTGCCGAAAATCAGCCGAGGAGCGAAATTTCATGGCAAGACCGGTGCGCAATCTCATCCTGAGTGTTTTTCTGGTGGCATGCGTCGTTTCCACCCTTTCGGCGCAGCCGCCGGCGACGCCTTCGAGCAATCCCAAGGATTACACCGCGTGGGTGGTCGGTTATGCCCACATGGACATGGCGTGGCTGTGGCGCTGGGAAGAGTCCATTCACGACATCATGTACAACACGTTCACGAACCAACTCCGGTTGATGGACCAGTTTCCGGACTACACGTTTGCGCAGGACCAGGCCGTGGTGATCGACTCCATGCAACACTTCTATCCGGATATTTTCAAGGGGCTGGTGGAACGCGCCCGGACGAACAACCTGGTACCTGCCACGTCGGGTTGGGTGCAGATGGATGAAAACGTCAGCGACGGCGAATCGCTGGTGCGGCAGTTCCTCTACGGCCAGAAATACAGCCGGGAGAAATTTGGCCATTACGTGCGGTTTGCGTGGCAGCCAGACGTCTTCGGCCACCCCGTGACCATGCCGCAGATCGCGCATAAAGCCGGCATTGAGTTTTACGTGTTCAATCGGCCGCATGACCCAGCCCGTCCGCCCATCATCTGGTGGCAGGGCCTGGACGGCAGCCGCGTACTGGGCTATACGACCCCCGGGGAGTACACACAGCCCATGGATCACGAGCACACTACCGTACTGGGCATGCGCAATGCGGATCGCGCCGGAGTAAAGAACATCCTGGTGCTTTACGGCATGGGCGATCACGGCGGGGGGCCGAATCCGAATGATATTGCCGGCATTGCCAAGCTGAACGCGTCGCCTGACGACATCCGGGTGAGGCCCACCACGGTGGCCGACTACATCGACATCTTGCTGACGGAGAAACAGGATTTCCCGGTCTACGAAAAAGAGCTGAACCCGGTGTTCCCCGGTTGCTACACCACCCAGGTGGACATGAAACGCCACAATCGCCAGACGGAGCAGCTCCTCCTTAACGCGGAGAAGTTGTCCGAGCTGGCTGTGTTCTTCCGTTACCGCGATTATTACCCGGTCCGCGACATTAGCGAAGCGTGGAAGCTGGCGCTGCTCAACCAGGCTCATGATCTGGCGGCGGGCTCCGGCATCGATCCGATTTACGCGGACGCGGCCCACCAGTACCAGGAGATTTTCGAACGGGGCAACCGCGCGCTGAACTTTTCCTTGGAAAACCTGGGGCTGCAAATGGACACGCGCGGACAAGGCGTGCCGCTGGTCGTGTACAACCCGCAGTCGTGGGATCGCACCGACCTGGTCACGGCGGAGGTTTCCGCGCTGTCGCTGCCGCCGCGCATGGTGGCGGTGCATGGCCAGGAATCGGTTCCCGTCCAGATTCTGCAACCGCCGGCCAAGTCGGGCGGGATCGAGAAGGCAACCGTCGTGTTCGTCGCGCAAAAGGTCCCGCAAATGGGAATGAAACTCTACCGTCTAGTAGCGGACACCAGCGCCGCCAAGGCAGTACCTTCACCGCTGCACGCCGGGTCGAAGCCCCGGCCGTTCCTGGAAAACGAATTTCTGCGTGTCGAGGTTAACCCCGAAACGGGCAACATCGCGCGGCTCTACGACAAGACAAACAAGCGCGAAGCTTTTCACGGCGAGGGGAATGCGTTGACGGCCTGGGAAGACACGGCGGAACAGGCTCGCAAGACCTCCAAAGAATATGCGGGTCCGGCGTGGGATATCGGCCTTACCGGCAAGAAATGGGATGTCAACAAAGCGGATCGCGTGGAGATTACCGAGCAGGGCCCTGTGCGCGCCACCATTCGCGTGGTCCGGCGCTTCCGGGACTCGGAATTTACCCAGGACGTCAGCCTGGTCGCGGGCGTGCCGCGCGTGGATGTCGCGATGACGCTCAACTGGCACGAGCGCGAAACGCTCCTGAAGGCGGATTTCCCCGTCGGCGTGGAATCCAGCAAAGTGTCGGCGGAAGTACCATACGGCGTCATTGAGCGGGGCCAGACAGGCGAAGAAGCCGTCATGGGCAAATGGGTGGATATCTCGAGTTCGGACTACGGGGTCGCGATCATCAATAACGGCCGCAATGGCTACGACGCGAAGGATAATGCGATCCACCTTTCGGTGATTCGCGGACCCTGGGATCCTGACCCGCGCGCCGACGAGGGCCAACACACGTTCGGCTACGCCATTTATCCGCACCACGGAGATTGGCGCGAGGGCAAAGTGGCCTTCCAGGCATTTGCGTTTAACTCGCCGCTGTTGAGCGTGCAGGAACCCCAGCACGAAAGCCCGCAGGAACAGTGGGCCGGAAAGAGCGGCGGTTTGCCTGACGCCTATTCCTTCATCAAAACCGATAGCGACCACGTGGTTCTATACGCGCTGAAGCAGATGGAAGGCTTTTACGACACGGATGCAATCGCGCGCTTCGTGGAATGTGAAGGCCGCGACGGCGACGTGACCATCGAACTTCCCCGCCCCGTTCGCGCCACGGAAACCACCTTGCTGGAAGACGTCAGCGTGGGGCCGGTGGGTGAAGGAACAACCGTTCGTTTCCATATGAAACCATGGGAGATCAAGACACTGCGCTTGACGCGCCTGCCCTAATGCTTGCCGCTAGCGGACGCGACGTGGACGATGGATTGCTTGACTACCATTTGGGGAATTTAGTCCGCGTGGAATCGCGCATCAAAACCGATTCGTGTACCGGGGGAAAGTGTATTGCCGCTGGTCATTTGTGCTAGCATCGGTCATTCCGTCCGCTCCAAGCTGTTCACTCACACCACCTCAGGCGTTTGTTGTGCATCCAAATATGACTGAAACCCCAATTTTTTCAACGGACCATGGAGAAATGATAAAGCCATCTGCACGCCCGGTTCTACTTTCACTGGTTGTTTTCCTGACGGCCCTTTTGAGCTTCATGACGACGGCTGGTCGATGTCTCGCGATCTCTGCCCTCCCCCCCTGCGCAGGCAGTTTGAACGTCTGCCGCTTTCGATTGCTGGTTGAACCGGCAAAAAGCGGCTCGCTGTTGCCGGTTCAGGAGATCAACATCGTCGATGTCGGCGAAAAGCTGAAATACGAACCCGTTCACATCCCACCCGCCATTCTTGAAAGGGCCAAGATCGCGTTGATTCTGGTCGCCGCTCCCAAAACGGATGCAAAGGATGAACCGGCGGAAAATCAGGAGACCACCAAGCAGGAACAGAAGGAGGCAAAGCAAGCCGTCCATGTGCTTGAGGCGCTGCCCGCCAAGGACGCGCAAGAATGGAAAATTCCCGCGCGCGCCGTAGTGGTGGGAGTCGTCTTCGGTCCGCACGGTCTGGATGTGAAAAAAGTCAGCTCGATGGTGATCAAGAACCCCGATCTGATTCCGGAGTTGACCGAGTACGCGGAGCAAACCTCCAAGGTGGGCGCATTGGTCGAAGCCCTGTCGGAATACCAGCAGCAGCCAGACCCCACCCGCAACGTGAACGCGGCTTTAGCCGGATTCGGGAGTGAATACAACGTGGCGGTCCCCAAGCTTGACACCACCCAACCGGCCAACCAACAGGCCGCCGTTTTGTTGCAGGCCATGATGCCCTCCCTGCAAACCTTCGATCCGATCACCGCCTCTCCTGCGGGAGTGGTGGCACAGTCGGCGGGTTTGGCCGGCGCCGTGGCCACGATGTTCTTCGGCTCGCCCGTGGGACTCGCGGCGGGAGGAGCGGCACTGTTCCTGAACATGCGCACGTTAATTTTCCCCGATACCGACTTCCGCTCCGCGTTCGCCCAACCCATCGATTCAAACGGACTGGCCCTTTGCGCCAAGAATGAACCGGAGAAGCCGCGCACGCGGGTGGCGTACCTGTGGATGATGAAAGTGCCCAATGTTGGTGCGCCCACCGTCGCCCTGGCCGAGACGGCCCACGTGCCCATCGGCGCCAAGTGCACCGTCAAAGTCCCGGCTCCCGATTCCGAGGAGTGCAGGCTTTTGGCGCGCGCACATGACTGGGAGTTAGTCTCCGACAAGAACCATGCCGATGTTCCTGTCAAGGTACAAGTAGGTTCGCCCGATGATCTGCTCGATCTCGATTTGACGCAAACCAAGCTTCCGCCGGGCCAATATCACCTTGCGGCCATGTGGGACTGGGTACCCATGCAGGTAAAAGGAGACGTCGATTTGCGGCCGCTGGGAGATTTCAGCAAGGCCAAGGTCGCGCCGCAGTCGGCGGACCGCCTGGTGGCAGGCGCGGGACTGGTGAAAGCAGAACTCACCGGTGCTGATTTCGAATTTGTCCAGAAGATCGCCATAGCCAAGGCGGGAGACAAGAAAGCAACGCCCGAAGAAATCGCTTTCACGTTGCCGAAGGGCCAATCTCAGGGCGACCAGGAAACGTTGGAAACAGAAGTGGATACATCCGCCTGGAACCCCGGAAACTACCGATTGATCCTGACGCAAACGAACGGGTCCACGCACGATGTGCCTCTGACAATTCATCCTCCGAATCCCACGCTCGATGGCTTGCCGTTGCGCGCGAACGTGGGCGAATCGCAGCAGACGGTGATTCTGAGGGGGACACGGCTGGAACGCATCACCGGCATCTCCACACCGGATGCCGTTTGGGAGCTTGCTGCCGCGAAACCTGATGTCCACGAGATGCTGGAACGCAAAGCGACCGTCAAGCTACGGCCGTCAGCGCACAAAGGCGACCTGGCAGCAGCCAGCGTATCAGTCCAAGACATCGAATCTCCGCTCTCGTTTCCCGGAGCGCTGGAGGTGGCGGGGCCGCGGCCGAAGATCGCCGGCTTCAACCTCTCTCTCGCCCAGCAGCCGGACGTACACCTGGGCGACGGGGAGATTCCGGCGGGCGCGCCAACCAGTTTCTCACTGATAACTCAGAATATCGACGCCCACCCCGTTTTGAGTCTCACTTGCGCCAACGACGGTTTCGTGAAAGCGCCGCTGGTTCTACACCCAGGCGACCGCAGCGCCGGCGCACAACTGGATTTCGCCGGGGAAGATGGATTGTTCCTCTCGGTTGATCCTGGCCTGATCGGCCAGTCGGGTTGCCAATTAGCCGCCACGATCACCACGGAAAGCACGGGGACGTCTGATCCCCTGGTGCTGGGGCGCGTCATCCGCCTGCCACGCATCGAGAAATTTGCGCTCACCGACGAGAAAATCAACTCCAGCTTTTACGCCGGTAACCTTACGGGAATCGACTTGCAGATCATCGAGAAGACTGGCTGGGACGCCAAAAACGGATTTCCCGTGCAAGGCATTCCCACACCACTGCCGGGGGGCACTCCCCAAGAGCAAACCTTGAAGGTGGAGTTGCCCTGGCCGCCGCCGTCACCCCATGCGCCCATCTACGTTTGGCTGCGCGGAGAAAACACGGGGCGACCGACGGACGTCAAGTACTGAAGAACAGCGAACAGTGGCTAGTGGTTAGTGGCTGGCGGCCAGCAAGGCCGAAGCACGCGATCCGCGAGGGCCGCCGCAAGCTGTGGCGAATCTCGCGCAAAACTTCCCCACACCAGCCCGCTTCTTGGATGGCCTTCGCTCTCTTCACAGGCGTATTTGCCCCAATCTGGCTTGCCGGTAGTCCTGCAGCAAGCAACTTCTGTGTTCCCCCTACTCTTCTGCACCGAATCGTGGAATCAACAGAGATTGTTCTTGACGAACAGGCGCCGCGCGCTAGAATGGCGTACCGCGCCTCGGATGCTTTCTGCGAACCAGTAAACAGGCGACCACACCTTTCGGAGGTATTACACAGCATGAACTCTTCCCTGCAGGATTCGACGACTCGCCGTGAATTCATCAAGAGCACAAGCAAATTGGCCGCGGTTTCGGCGTTGGCCAACGTGGCCATTCCGTACGTCCACGCTGCCGGCAGCGACCTGATCCAAGTAGCCCTGATCGGCTGTGGCGGGCGCGGCGGCGGCGCCGCGGCGAACGCGCTCTCCGTCAAACGTGGTCCCATCAAGCTGGTCGCCATGGCCGATATATTTCCCGATCGGCTCGCCAAGGATCTGAACAATTTGCAGCAGAAATTTTCGACCCAGGTGGACGTGCCGCCCGACCGCCAGTTCATCGGCTTCGACGCCTACAAGCAGGCAATGGATTGTCTGAAGCCCGGTGATATCGCCATCTTCGCCACGCCCCCGGCGTTTCGCTGGGTGCACTTCACCTACGCCATCCAGAAGGGCTTGAATGTTTTCATGGAAAAGCCGGTGACCGTCGACGGACCCACCAGCAAACGCATGTTCAAACTTGCGGACGACTCCTCCGCCAAGAACCTCAAGGTTGGCGTGGGATTGATGTCGCGTCACAGCCGGGCGCTCCAGGAACTGGCCAAGCGCGTCCACGACGGCAAGATCGGCCAGATCATTCTGCAACGGGGCTACCGGATGCATGGCCCGGGCGGATATTTCTCCTCGCTTCCCAAACCGGCGGAGATCAGCGACCTACTCTACCAGGTGAAGCGTTTCCACAGCTTCATTTGGGCCAGCGGCGGCTGCTTCAACGACTTCTATATCCACATCATCGATCACCTGGGATGGATGAAAAACCAGTGGCCGGTGAAGGCGCAGGCATTGGGTGGCCGCCATTACAAACTGAGCCCCGAAGGCATTCCTTACGTCGATCAGAATTTCGACACGTATTCGGTGGAATACACGTATGCCGACGGGACGAAGTTCTTTTTCGACGGGCGCTGCATGACGGGATGCGAGCAGATCTACGAGAGCTGGCTGCACGGCACCAAAGGGTCGGCGATCGCTTCCAAGCACGGTGATTGCGGGCAACCCTCCAGCCTCTTCAAAGGCCAGCTCATGACCACACAGATGACGTGGGAATCCCAAGTGGACCCGGAGGAGAAGGATCCGTATCAAAACGAGTGGAATGATCTGGTGGATGCCATTTGCGACGACAAGCCCTACAACGAGACCAAACGCGGAGCGGAAGCAAGCCTGGTTTCGAATATGGGCCGCATGGCCGCCCACACCGGCCGCGAGCTTACCTATGAACAGATGCTGAACTGCGAGCACGAAATGGCGCCGGACGTGGACAAGTTCACCATGGATTCCCCCGCGCCGCTGGTCGCCGATGCCAACGGCAGGTATCCGGTGCCGCAGCCGGGCATCGTAACCGCGCGCGAGTATTGAGCGGCGAGCTTGCTGTTCGACAGCCCGAGGTACCCTTAGTTCCGACAGCGCAGGTTCCGCTCACGGATCGGCCGATGCGTTTCACGCCGGCTTAAGCCCCAGGCCGGGGCGGTCTGGAAGCAGAAGCTTTCCCTTGCTCACCTCTACTCCGGAAAACGGATCGTTCGCGGTCAGCAGGTTCCCATCCAGGTCGGCGTAGTCGACCAGGGGCGACAGGTGCGCTGCGGCCGTGACGCTCACGGAGCTTGAAACCATGCACCCCAGCATGGTCCTCAACCCCAGGGCGCGCGCCATTTGGATCATCTTGAACGCCTCCAGCATGCCGCCCGCCTTATCGAGCTTCACGTTCACACCATCGAAAATGCCGACCAGCTTGGGAATGTCGCCGGCGTGTTGGCATGCCTCGTCGGCAATCAGCGGCAGGTGCACACGCTGGCGCACCCAACGTGTTTCTTCCAGCATGTCGGCCGGCATGGGCTGTTCGACGAATTCCACGCCTTGAGTGGCCAGCCAATTGATTTTGCGAACCGCCTCCTCTTTGTCCTTCCAGCCTTCGTTGGCGTCCACGCGCAGCGGCTTGTTGGTAACGCTTCTGACGGCGGCGATGGTGGCTTCATCGGTGTCGAGGCCCACTTTGATCTTCAGCACCGGGAAGGCTTCCGCCTCACGAACCTTCTGCCGCGTGATTTCCGGGGTATCAATCCCGATGGAGAACGTCGTGATGGGTGCGTCTTTCGGGTCGAGGCCGAAATATCGGTACAGAGGTATGCCCAGCTTTTGGCCCACCCAATCGAGCACGGCGATATCGAGCGCCGCTTTGCCGGTATATTGCCCTGAAACCTTACGGCCAACTTCCGTCTGAAGCTTTTCGAAGTACCAGGGATCGGTATTGACTACCAAATCGCGGACCGATTCCACCGCTGCCTGAGCGCCCTTCGCATTCTCATGGTAACGGACGATGGGCGCGCCTTCCCCGTGGCCGGTGATGCCGTCGCGGACGTACCGAACATGGAGCGTATCGCGATACTCACTGGACGACATGGTGGTGGTCCAGGTGTGCCGCAGTTTCAGCCGCACGATTTCGGTTTCGAGCGTAGCGTAGGGGCGAGCGGCGCTCGCCCCAGAGCCGGTGCCCGCCCCAGAGGCAGACCGTTCGCTGGCCGTAAAAGCAGACCCCGGTGTGAGCAATGTGGCCGGACGCCGTCCAGCCCCACCGTGAGGCAGCGCGCACGCAGCACCCAACGTTTTCATGCAATCTCGCCGATTCATTTCAGCCTCCTGCAGGCAACGAGCAGCTTCGTCCAGTGCGGATCCCCCAACCAGCTGATTTGCACTCCGGGATGCTTGTGCATGGTGTCGTGAATGAACTTTCCGTGCCCAATGTACATCCCGGTATGCGTGATCTTTTGCGGTGATGGGCCGAAGAAGAGCAGATCGCCAGCCCGGAGCTTGTTCCGCCTAACCGGCACCACTCCCTTCCAGGCCGCCTGGACGTCGGCATCGCGGGGCATAACGATGCCCCGGTGGCGCACCAACATCTGGGTAAAGCCCGAACAGTCAAACCCGAACGTGGACGTGCCGCCCCACGTATAGGTGAGGCCAATAAAACGTTCAGCCAGCTTGATCGTATCCTGAATGCCGAGCGGTTCAGACTCAGTGGTGGTGTCGCCCCGTGGCATCCAACCCGTCCGCTCGTCGGGCAGCTGAACCTTGACCCATTCCGGGCTGGCGCGTGACTCGCCGGCGTTCTCAGTGTCCGACAGCGCCTCAAGGCGCGCGTCAAAGGGCAGCGTCAACATCGGTTCATGTTTGGTCACTGAGGGTTCGCGGTAGACATTGGCAAAAAGGCTTGCCACCTGCACAACGTCCCGCGATGACGCATAGGTAGGGGCGCCGGGGCTGTACCGGCGTAAGGAGACGACTGGCATCCAGCCGGAGTAGTCGTCGGGCGTGCGCACCTTTATCCATCTGCCCCTTTCCTCCTCCAGAACGACGCTGACGCCGCAAATGGCTTGCGACACCACACCCGAGTCCTCAGAAGCGGCAGAATACATGCTGGCCACCGGCTCCACCACGACGGCACCGGGCAACCCAGGCGCCATCAAGGCTAACGCCAGCAACAGATTCATCGCAAATCCCCCTTACGACGGGACGTTACTTGTATGAGATGATCCGGCCGTAGGAACTCGATCGACTGAGTTGGTCAAAGTAGTCGTACGCCACGCGCGCCACTTGCTCAATCGCGCGCTGGCCCTCCGAATCCCGCGCAAGATAGGTGGTGGTAACGGACATGATGATGGGATGGCCCGCGATATCGATCAATCCTGTGTCGCAGCGCACAGCCTCCAACGCGCCCGGCTTGTCCGCGATGGAGACATCCTCGGGGAGTGCCTTGTGAAATTCGCTCTCCTTGGGCAGCCGGAGAATGTCAAAGTACTCCTTGGTGTATGCCGCGTCCAGCGCCTGGCCGGCGCGCACCTTTTCCAGCAGAGACAGCATCTCGCGCGGGGTGGAAACATTCTCGTTCCCCTTTTTGCCAGCTTCCAGGTCAATCATGTGGCGCCGCAGCTTGGTTTCCTTCAGCCCCAGCCTCATCGCGCCCGCGTTGATGTTATCCATCCCCAACCGGTCTATCAGGATGTTGGTCGCGGTATTATCACTCAGGACCACCATGAAAATAGCCAGGTCGCGCAGGCTCATGCTGACGGTGCCGTCTCCCAGCATGGTCAGGATCGGCTCCGTGTCGTTTCGGGTCATTTCGCTGCGCCGCAGCGTATGCTTCTCGCCCAGCGAGAGCTGCCCCTCCTGCGCCTGGCGCATTAACTCCAGCAAGACAGTCAGCTTGATGGAACTCGCCTGTGGGAAAACGGTGTCGGGCAGGTGCAAGAAAGTTTCACCCGTTGATTCGTCCTTGATCGCGTAACCCATGACGCCGTTCAGATGTTCCGCGACACCGGACAGCCGGGATTCAAGCTGCGCGTGCAAGGCGGTCTGAAGCGTCTCTTGTGCGCACACCGTCGCAGCGGCGATCAACGCCATGGTCATAAGGACCAGCAATCGAGGTGGAACATGAAGTTTCCACATGTTGCTCCTCTCCCAAATTCGCAAGCCTAAATCTGTGAGTAAGGCGCCGGCGTCAGAATCACGTTCGTGATGTTGGAGACGATCTCTGGGTCAGTATAACCAGGCGTTGAAGCCAGCTTCTTCCACTCGGGATCCGCAATGAAGGCGGCCCAGTTGCGGGTGCGCTCCTCCATGTTGGCGAACGTCAGCATATAGGTGAGGCTGGGCATGCCCGAGCCAAACATCGTCTCACCAAAGAACACGGGGCGCAGGCCGGTTCGCCGGAAGATCGCAATTTCCGCGGTATTGAACATCTGGATTTTCGTGCGGTTGGCCTTCTTGCCGTGACTCTCGTAGGTGCGCAGTTCGAAAATGCGCGGTTGGTTCCCAGCGGTGCCAGGCGGCAATTCCAGGTTCGGCATGGCCGCGAAGGCAGCGAGCAAGAACGTCTCCATGCGCACATAGGCCGGCTCGGTAGCCGGGGCATTGATGAACGGAGCGCCAGCCTCACGAAATTCCGAGTCGGCATCCAACCGATCATACACAGTCATCGCCGACTCCACAGAAGCGTGCGGAAGCAAAACGTATAGCGCCGGACTTCCAGTTCCAATACTGATATTGAAAGCACCGACCGGCTTAATTCCCAGGCGGTTCAGCGCCGGGATAGCGGCGTTGCGAAAGAAATCGTCGATCATGTGCTGCTGCGAGCCACGACGGAGCTGGTACCGCCGCAGTTCATAGTATTCGCGACCGGCCGGGTCCGTCGCCGCGTCGCCTGTCGATTCAGCATCCGACGCCGCGCCGGCCAACGCCGAGGCAGCCAGTGAAGAAACCAGGAATCCACGCCTTTTCATGTCGTTCCTCCAAGACAATGGCTTAAGATGTGCGGGAGCATTGTACGCCATGCGGAACGCAACACAAGCGGCATCTAAAGCGGTCGCTGCTTGTCCCTACCGGATCTTCGCCATGCTCCCACTTGGACCGGAACTCTTTCACCCTTTCGCTTTGCGCTCTAGCCGCCGCTTTGGCCTTTTCTCGAAAACTCGTTAAACTGGTTTATGCGCACCATGCCGGTAGGGAGGATGGCCCGAATTTCCAACTCGCCGCCCATAGCCATGATGATCCGGCGAAGCGTGCTGATTAACATGTCGGTGCGGCGCTCCATCTTAGAAATGGTGGCCTGCTTGACGTGCAGGCTTTCTGCTAATGACTCCTGCGTGAGTTTCATCGCTTCGCGAAGCTCATCCAGGGGCATTTCGCGGATCATTTCTTGCGCCTTGGCCTTGGCACGCGCACGGGCTTCTGGCGACATCCGTGCTTCCAGTTCTTTGAAGTTCCTAGCCATTGATCAATCCTTCCTTTCTGAGCGCGGACAGAAGCTCATCGTAGAGGTCATCGGCAACAGGGACGAATCTTTCATAGCAACGTTCATCGCCTGTCTTGTCCCCTCCGATAAGCAGGATCGCGCAGCGTCTCGGATCAAAAGCGTAAAGGACGCGGCAGGGACGCCCCGCGTGCTGGATAATGAGCTCCTTCATGTTCGGATGCCTTGACGAACTGATTGAGCCGGAATGAGGTCGTCTCAGCGCCGGCCCGTATTGCCGGAGCATCTCGACCTTTGCGTCTACGTCCACTTGCTCGGCTTCAGTAAGAGTATCCCACCATTCCCCAATCTCATCGGTGAACTCGATGTTCCATTCCACAGAGTGAATATAGCTCGTAAGGAATATTCCGTCAATAGTAGTACCTTGTTTCGAGAGAGGCAGGACACGTTGTTCTGTATTGATTGTGGTGTTTGGTAGCGCTACCGGGAATCGAACCCGGGTTTTGAGATTGAGAATCTCACGTCGCAGGGATTTTTCTTTTTTTCAGCAGGTTACAGCGACGGAAAGACTGAATTGTACACGGGCGTATCGGCAAACCAGGCGTTTCGAGGTTCATTATGCGGCGGCGGCGAAGGTGATTTGATCGACCAAATGACGCGCGCGGGCTCTCAGTTCTTCCACGTACGGCGCATAGTGACGCTCGGCTACCGTAACGGTGATTCCGAGTAGCTTGGCGACGTCGTATAAACTTGCGCCTCGCCCCAGCATCTTGACGGCGAACGTATCGCGGAAACGGTGCGCATGGCCGCCGGTAATTCCGCAGCGGCGCCATAGCCGGCGGAGAATGCCATCGAGGTTGATCGTTCGTTTCCCCGTTTCGGTCGGAAACATGACCGGGCTCGATTGCTGGATGGGGCTCAGGCTCGCCAGATGGCGCACCAGCGCTTTTTGTAGCTCCGGGTGGACAGGAAGGCTTACCAGTTTCCCCCGCTTCGTTGTACAGCGGGTTATGACGTTTTGCCGAAGGTCCACTTCGCGCTTTTCAAGGCCGCGTACGTCGCTGATGCGAAACCCTGTCGCCAAGAACGTCAGGAGGATGGCTTGCAGATCCGGGCGCCGACCGCGCTTGGCGTCGGCCAACATGCGTGAGACCTCATCATCACTGAAAGGCAGCGTTCCCCGCGGTGCGCTATTCAGATTCCCTTTTACCGGATTCTCCCGAATATAACCGCGTGCGCGCGCTTCGCCGAAAATCGCCCGCAGGCTACGCAGGTCCGCTTTGATTCCCTCCGTGTGGATCGGCGTCAGGCGCGTGGGATGAATGTCCGACGCGCGGTCCCTCGTATAATCGGCTACGGTCGCTTCCGTGACGTTCCGTATTCCTGAGATCCCTGATTTCGCCAAGAACTGCCCGAACCGAAGCAGGGTGAACTCATACTTGCGGCGGGTGCTGGCCCTGGGGAACGTGCGCAGGTGAGCAAGCAATTCCTGTTCAAACTGAGGCCAGGTCACAGCCGAAATGCCGCTATCGAGGTCCAGCTCTGTTTCCGTGCGGCGTTTTTCCGCGACGATCTTGCTTGCGGTATCGAGTGAACGGGGCTTGATCTTATTTCCGCGATGCGAGCCGCGAGCCCACCAGACGCGGCCCCGGCGGTAGAGCGTGATCATGCCTGTATATCGCCTCGTAAAGAGAAGTGACAAAATGACCGTGTCAAGAAAAATCTTTAATAAGTCAGGCAATATGTCGTCTTAACTTTAGCTTCTTTAGCATCTATGCAAACTAAAATTTGCCTGACCGGGGCGGTTTGCAAGTCTCTTCCGAAACCGGCCTTATAATCGCACCTGTCAGAAGATGAAGCAAGAATTACTTGGCAGAGCGGGAAGGGGGTGAGGAACCGATGCTCGAGCGATTGTTAACAAGGGACGAAGTGGCGGCCATGGCGCAATGCTCGAAGGAGCGCATTGACCAGGTCCGGAAGGCCGGCGAACTGCCGTGGATTCAGCTCGGGAAGCGTTTAGTGCGCTTCCGCCGTGATGATGTCGAAGCGTACTTGAACAAAAACCGGCAGAAGTAGGCGATTTGATTGCGTGGGGAATGGATTTCGTAAATTCAGCTTTTTGGAGGCAGCAAGATGCAAACTCGACAGAAGTTCACCGCGGGGCTATTCGGCAAGAACGAAAACCCCATGATTGGCAGCGCCGGAGGGCTTTTCTCCGGTGAGGATCTGAAGGATTTCCGCCTCATGCGCGGGATCCTGGACCGCGCGAAAGCCGTTGAATTTCATCAACGGCCGGGGATCACGCGCGAGTCGGAAGTGTCCGACTGGATTGTAACGAACCGCATGGGCGGCGTTCCCCTCCATGAAGGCGCCTTATATGTGCCGATGGAGCTTCCCATCCGGCAGACTTACGCGCGCGGCATGGCGCCGACCGTTCTAGGGAACGTTACCGGTTATGGCGCGGAGATGATCTTTACCGAGCCGCAAGAGTTCATCCAGGTGCTTCGCAATGCAATGCGCGTGCGCCAGCTCGGTGCCCGGGTTATTTCGAATCTGGTCGGGCCGATCAGCTTCCCGCGGCAGACCGAGCCCGGAACGCTGTATTGGACGGGCGAAAGTCCGGCCGCCGACGTCACCGATAGCGCAATCGGCCTTGACGCTGTGAACCTCTCGCCCAAGAGTGCGCAGAGTTCGACCGGGTACACGCGCCAACTGCTGGCTCAATCAAGCCTCGACGTTGAAATGATCATCCGGGAAGACCTGGCGTCGATTAACGCGATTGGCATCGACCTGGCGTGCATCGCCGGGAGCGGGACCGCCAACCAACCGCGCGGCATCCTAAACACCGACGGCGTTACGCTGGTAGAAATCGGGGCCAACGGCGGCGTTCCCACTTACGGGAACATGGTGGACCTGTCAACGGCGCTCGAACGGTCCAATGTGCCTATCACGACGCCCGGCTATCTGATGACGCCCCAGCTTCGCGGCGTGCTGAAGCAAACGCCGATTGCGCCGAATTACCCGCTGATGGTCATCCAAAAACCCGCAGGCGGTAGTGCCGAGGAAGCCGCTGGATACCCGGCCACGTATTCGAATCAGATGCCCTCCGGGCTCACCAAGGGCACTTCGAACGACTGCCACAGCATCATTTTCGGCAACTGGTCGGACTTGATCATCGGTGAGTGGGGCGTCCTCGAAATGATTGTTGACCCTTATCGACTTAAGAAACAGGGGATCATCGAGGTTACAACTTTTGTAATGATCGATGTCGGCTTGCGCCATCCCGAGAGCTTTTCGAAATGCTTGGATGCGCGCTTGTCCGCTTAAACGGGACTCTACGAGGCTGGGGCGTAGAGGCGAGCCTGGCTCGCCAGTAGCACGGACAGCCCAGCGGCCTTTGCAGAGGCTCCACGCTGTCCGTGCATTTTTGAGATTAAGTTTCTGGCGGAGTGCCCCGGAACGCCAGATCCCGCAGCTTTGGCGCGGATTTGCTCCGGACGGCCGAGGCCCGCGGCTTCTCCTTCCGCGCAGCCCGTCCGGAGCGCATGTCACGCAGTTCGGGAGGATTGTATGCCACAACTTATCCCAATAATCGGAGCCATTGCGGGGGCGCCGGGGGGCGCCGTAGGAGCGGAAACCGCTGTTATCACCCACGGTATCAAACCCGATGTCGAGCCCGAAAATAAGAAGGCCGAAGGCCGGTTGGCAGGCCGCAAATGAGCCTTTGCCTCGCTGTAGTGATGCCGGGCCGCGCATTTATCGGGGCCGATCGGCGGCGCGTCATAAAATTTTGGCGATGGCGCTACGGGATTCGTGACAGCGCACAAAAGCTCTGTGCGCTTCCCGGCCCGATGGTGGTTGGTGCTACCGGCAACTTGCAGATGGTCAATTTTATGCATGAGTGTGCCCGCTGGCATGCGGAGCATTTCCAGGGCGCGCCTGAAGAACGGTTCGAAAGCCTCGCCGCTCTATTGGACGCCAAAGTGCCGGAGGCCGTGCGGGCGCCATGGAAGGCGGCCGCTGGCCTGATCGCGGCATGTTCGGGGATTCGCAAAGAACTCGGCGTTGTGCTCGTCGGTTGGGACGTAAAAGCGCAGCTATTTCGCGGCGCGGGCTGGGGCGAAACCTCCGATTATAAGCGGTTAGAGCAGCCTTTGTTGCACTTGGGCGGGGCGCAGGCATTCTGTTGTGGGAAAGTTCTTAGCCAGGCTGACTACGCCGCGCTTTTTGCCATGATTCGCGGCGGCCTAGACCCGGGGGAAGCCATTCTGCGCACGATGCGCGCCATGGCCTGTATTGACCAGGATCTCGGGCGAGATCCCGAAATCTGTTGTTTGGAGCGACCGGGAGGAAACCATGCCATCAACTGACAGCCAGGTGCGGGTTGCGATCACCGCACAGGATGAGGCGACGGCGGCAATACGCAAAATAGGCGAGGAATTGAAAAGCCTTGGAGAAACGGGCGCGCAGGTATCTCAGTGGATGGCGGGCTTAGCCGCGGGCATCATTTCGCCGGCCGCGGTAACGGGGGTTCTGGCAGGCCTGGGAGATCTGGCCAAGCAGGCGGCGGAAGTCGGGGAGAAAATGGCCCGGACCTCGGAAATCACCGGCATGAGCGCGGAAAGCCTTTCCGGGATGCGGGCGATTGCAGCGCAAACGGGTGAAAGCTTCGACACGCTCTCGGGAACCGTGACGCGGTTCGGGAAGAACCTCGAAACCGCGTTCACCAATGCCAAGAGCGGACCGGGCAAGGTGCTGGGCTCGCTGTTTTCGGCGGATGAAATCAGCGCGCTCAAAATGGAGCCGCTGGCCCAGCAGCTTGAAACCGTGAGCAAGAAGATTTTCGATTTGACCGATTCAGCAGAGCGCGACTATGCGGCGGCGGCTCTATTCGGGCGCGGATGGAGCGAGAACGCGGAAACCTTGCGGCGGTTTGGCCAGGAAGGCGACGCGGCGGCGCAAAAAATGGCGCGGGTGGCCGGCATCATGATCACGAGCGAGGACGCGCAGGCCGCGAAAATGTTCTCCGAAGCCTGGAAGAACACGGAGCTCTCCCTCGAAGGCATCAAGCAGGCTGCGGGCATGGTCGTAATCGATAGTTTTGTGAAGGCGGCGCCGGGCTTGATGAACGCGGCGGAGCAACTTGACCGCTTGGAAAAATACCGCGGAATAAACGTGCAGGGCGAGAACCCGGACGCCCAAGGCGCGCTGGCGAATGCCGGGCTCTCCGATCTGGGACTGCATGTGCTGGACGCACACAAGGGGCTTAGCGATGCGCTCTCTACGCAAGGCGAAAGTCATTATTCGGCAGCGAAGGCGGCGGGCGAGAATAAGGCGGCGCTGGCGGATGCGCGGACCGAGCAAGAGCAGTACAACCGGGATCTAGCCGAGTATCAGCGGCTCATGCAAGCGCTGCAACCGGAACTCGATCCCTGGAATAAGGCTTGGCAGGAGTACGCGGACACGCTGGACCGGATACAGAAGCTTTCCGGAGCCGGATTTGACACGAAGCCGCTGGAAGACCTGGCGAAGGCGAAAGCGGCCGGCGACATGGATAAGGCCCTCGGCCCGTCCATGGACAGAATCGGCATGGTCGGCAATGCGACGCTGGCGCGCAGCGCGGGCATGGATCAGATGGGTCAGATCACGGTGGCCAGTGCCGGCCTGAAGCAAACGCACGATCAATTTGCGACGCTCAACGCCGACGCCTATAACCTCGGCGCGCAAATGAGCAGCGCGTTTACCAAGATGGTGATTCTGGGGCGCGGTTTTCAGGATTCGCTCAAAAGCCTGGTCGATCTGTTCGCTGAATTCATCCTGAAAACCTACGTGTTTTCCAGCATCGCTCAGGCGTTCATGGGCGGGAAATCCGGCAGCAATTCTGCTTTGGGAACGCTTGGCACGTTCTTTGCCGGACTCGCCGGAGGCCGCGCCAGTGGCGGCGATGTGAGCTACGGCCAGAGCTATGCCGTTGGGGAAAACGGCCCGGAAATCTTCACACCTAATGTGAATGGCGCGATTACGCCGAACAGTCCCGTCGGCGGGGGCGGCGTTACCCACAACTGGAACATTGACGCGCGCGGCGCGGATGCGGGCGTGGAATATCGCGTGCAGCGCGCCATCAAGAGCGCCATGCAGCAGGCTACCGTTGGCGGCTACCAGATGACGCGGGAGATGTCGTTGCGCGGGGCGCAATAGGATGGATTTGAACAAAGAAAATTCGAGCCCGCGGCGCACGTGGAAGTGCAGCCTTGGGACCTTTCCGTCGCGGGGTAACCGCGAATGGGTTGCTTCCTATCATGATCCGTGGGGCAACGTGCGGCGGAAAAGCTTCCCTACCCTGCAAGGCGCTTTGCGCCAGCTCGGCAGGTATGCGGAACTGATGCGGCGCCAGCTCCGAGAGCATCCGGAAATCGCTCTCGAATTTCCGCCCGTGCCGGCGCAAGACGAAACGCCTGCAAGCTGGCCGGCCCCTGCTGAATGGCTGGGGAAGGTGCTGTACCGCTGAATTATGCCCAACTGGGCGCAGAGGTTCAAATGTCACTGCTGATTATCCGCAAGATAATGCAATCCCCCGGATGTGCCACAGGGTCCGCGTGGAACGTCCTTGTCGCCATGGCGGACCGGGCGTGCGATGACGGCGCCGGCATCTGGGCGAGCAATCAGACAATCGGAAATCTGTGCGGCGATTTGGACGCGGAAACAGTCCGTCGCGCCAGAAAGCAACTCATCAACGATGGCATTGTGGTCCTGACGGAAGAGACCGTCAACGTCAAGGGCACGAGGATGCCGGTATACCGGATCATTCTCGAAAAGATCACGCCGTCCCAGATCGAAACACCTCAAAACGAGGTACCTCAATTCGAGGTGCCCCCTGCCTCAAAACGAGGTACCCCCCTACCTCAAATCGAGGTACCCCCTACCTCAAATCGAGGTACCCCCCTACCTCAAAACGAGGTACCCCCCTCGAATCGAGGTACCCCCCTACCTCAAATCGAGGTACCCCCTACCTCAAATCGAGGTACCCCCCCACCTCAAATTGAGGTACAAACCAGTCCTAGAACCAGTAATAGAACCAGTCCTAAGAACCGTAAAGAAGAAATACCCGACGTTCGAGCAAAAGACGCTCGACCGTCTGCCCCTCCCGCGGCGGCGCTGCTGGACGCCTGGAACGAGAATTGCGGCGGCTTGGGCAAGGCAACGGTGTTTAGCGAGGAACGTCGGCGGAAGTGCCGGGCGAGGCTTGCCAGGCCCGATCCCAGCGCCTTCCTGGATTATTTCCGCGCGGCGGTGAGCAAAGCGGCGCATACGCCGTTCCTGTGCGGGGAAAATGACCGGGGATGGCGCGCAACCTTCGATTGGTTCATTGCCAATGACACGAACGCCGTGAAAGTGTCGGAAGGCCGATATGATTCCGTCGCCGCGGGATCTCTGAGGCAACTGCGGAATCTCGAAAATCTCCGTCAGGGGTTCGAAGAAAGCCAGACGGCCGGGCCGATATTTGGGCGAGATCACGAGGCGCCCGTATGGCCGATGATCGAGGAGCAAAATGGAACCGATTCGGAAATTCGAAATTGACGCGGCGATAGATGCCGCATATTCGGCTACGGCGGCCGTAGTGGAACTGCGTTCGCGGCTTGTAAACCTCTTGGAACGGCTGCGCGCCGGAGCTCCCATGGAAGGCGGAGATTTTAGGGAAATGCGCGCGCGTCTGATGCCACCCTTCGTTAAGTTCGAGCACGTTATGGATGATTTTTACCATGCCGTCGACTGGACGATGAATTTGCGCAAGCCTCGCCAGTCCCGAGCGCAAGGAGCCCAAAATGCCACCCAAGATCACGAGGGAAGAAGTGATAGCAACTAGCCGGGCGGTCGAAACTGCCGTGTCGCATCTTGACGGCATCACTCGGACCGCGCATCGGCTGGGCGAGCATTATGCTGGCATACCGATCGAAACCGATGCCGCGTTGGACATCCTGCACCTGGTCAAATCGCTCATGGATCTTGCGATGGCGGTGCAGCGTTTTAATGCGGCATGTAAACCACAGGAGCCAAGTTATCGGTGTTAACCGGGGAACACGGTGTGAACCATGCGGACTGTTTCCAAATTAGTTAACCTTTGCATTCATCGGAGCGCGAGGGGCCATTTGCGCGCCCCAGGCGAATCGCGATCAAAGCGTTCACATGCAGGCCGATGCACCTGGTTGCACCAGTGCGCGTACTCTGCCGAGGACAACATTCACTCAAAAGGCCTGTCTAATAAACTCAATGACATAGGCGATTTCCATAGGCCGCTTACAGGAGTACCTTCACGCAAACTTACGTGCGGACCAAAAGGTACTTCCGACACCCCCGACCTGCGGGTAACGCGCGATGGGCGGGGGAGGCCCGAATCTGGCTTGAAAAAGAGGGTTAACACCCGAAAACTCGGAAACCGGGAGGAATTATGTACAAAGTAGGGGATTTGCTAAAAATTCAGGGAGTTCAAACGGGTCCGCCCATGACAGCGGAGATCCACGGCGGTCCGGTTGCCTCACGCCCTCGATCCATCCAGTCGCAAGCGGCGCAGCTCGTTTCGGCAGTTCGGAACGGAGCCGCGAACGAATTTGAAACGGATGCGCAGCTCGAGACGCAAACCGTTGCGCAGCTCCGGGCGGCGGCGGTCAAAGATGCCGAGAAAGAAGCGGAGCGGGTGCGCCAGATCCGGGGCCTGGCCAAGGCCCATCACCTGGAGGATTATGAGCGGTATTGGATTTCGGCCGGCGTTCCCCTGGAGGACGTCAGGCAGGAAGTCTTGGAATTGCTCGACAAGCAAGCCGGCCGGCAGCAAACGCCGGCGGATATGCCCTTATTCCCGACTCCCGAGCCCGCAGACCGTCCGGACCGGAGGCGCGGGATCCAGCCCCGCACCCCGGGCCGGTGAAATCGCCGACGCTTTCGCGAACGGGAAGGTTAAATTACTATGCAACCGGCCATTTCCTGTTTCAGTTCGGGAGGCCTGGGCATGCCGCGCCATCTCCCTTGCCGTAGCCTGCTAGTTGTTCAATCATGCCCTTACCCTGGTCAATCAGCTCGAGGGCGCCGCACAGGGCGTCGCTAGCGTCTTGGTTGTGGACACGGAGGGCATCGTCGGCCACCATGCCGATAATTCCCTTGGCGCACACCAGACGGTAAAGGACGTCTTCAAGAGTCTCTTCGGTAGAGCGCGATTTCTCTTCGGATGATGCCGGGGCGGGTACTTGATTTTCTTGCACGGATGCGTTCATATGGTCTTTTGACTCCATGGTACGGACACCTCGTATTGTGGGGTTAGGGAGCCCGCCGGATCCGCCCGGCGGGTTTCCCGTCTTTCGGGCCAAAACTTTACACCTCAAAAGCAGCTATTCAATGATGAAAATCAAGAAAATTCAGAATTATTTTTCCGACTGTACGCCAGCTGTGCACGCACATGTGCAAATAGGGCAAACTTCACCATCTTTCAAGCGCTGTTTTGCCAGCGCTGTTATTTTGTCTGTATCGCTTATCCGTTGGAAATAAAAGGTATTTAAGGTCTTGGTAGCGCTACCGGGAATCGAACCCGGGTTTTGAGATTGAGAATCTCACGTCCTAACCCCTAGACGATAGCGCCACGGAAGTCATTTTCTTTTCTAACATCCGGTTGCCCGTATTGTCAAGGCGCGCAAGCCGCGGCAGTCGCGGCTAAGTCGTGCGTGCTGCGAGCGGGCGCGCCCGCGGTGCCTGCCTCAGTATTTGGTCGTCGAGGCAAAATTGAATTCGCGGATCTTCGCGGCGGGCACCACCATTTCAAACGACTCTTCCCCGGCGGTGCGCTGCGGCGGGCTCATCATTTCCACCTGGCAGAGCATATCCAGCAGGCTTTGGTTGAAGCGCAAGTTCCTGACGCCGTGCTTCACTTGCCCATTCTCGATCCAGAACGTGCCGTCGCGCGTCATGCCGGTCAGGATTTTCTGGTACGGGTCCACCTCTCGAATGTACCAGAAGCGGGTCACCAGCAAGCCGCGCTCGGTGGATCGAATCATCTCGTCCACACTGGAACGGCCGCCGTCCATGACAATATTCAACGGAGCCTCACCATGCTCGTTGGGCAGCGACAATCCATGGCCAGTTGGCTGGGCTCCAATCTTATGCGCCGTCTGGCGCGAATAGACCAAATTTTTCACCTGGCCCTTGCGGACAATGGCGACGCGCTGGCGGGGGATTCCCTCGCCATCGAAAGGAGCGCCGGTCTGCAAGGGATGAAAAACGTCATCGCGAAAATTGATATTCTCGCCGAAGACATGCGGCTGCCCCACGCGGCCGGTGAAGCAGCTACGTTTCTCCTGCACAGCCAGTCCGCTGAAATCCAGGATCATAAAGCCCAAAAGATCGAGCATTGCCGAGGGCTCCAGGATAACCGGATAGCGGCCGGGTGCCAGGTCCTGCGGATCGCGGCTGGCGAGGGCCTTCTGCGCAGCGCGTTCCGCCAGTTCCAAGGGCTCCAGTTCCATCCAGTAGGGCGAAGTCCTTTTCGCCCAGCCGGAACTGGAATCACTCATCATGGTCACGGAGAACTCGGACAGCGTCTCTTCGTGAAAAGCCTTCATCCCGCGCGAGTTATACAGGCCGAAGGCGGAGGCGCCGCTGGCAAACACTCCCGCGGCTGTCAGGCCCTCCTTTTCCGCGCGTTCCACCACCTGGGCCACGGTCTCCGCGCGCGTGGCCGGGGCCAGTTGCTCCGTTTCCTTGTAAAAGCGATCAACCGCGCGATAGGTCTGGGGACCCGGCATGGGCAGCACGTCAGGGTCGGGCGGCTGAAGCCGCGCCAGCGCCAGGGCGTCCTCGCAAAGCTGGCGGATCGACGCTTCGTCAAACTTGTTGGTGCTCGCCCGTGCCATGCGGCCTTCGCTGACCAGCCGCACCGATAGCGAGGCGTTCTCCTCGGCGACGTTCTGATGAATGGTGTTGTTGGCGAAACGGGTGAGAGCGTAGGAGGTGGATGAAACCGTCGCTTCCGTCTCATCGGCGGTGGAATACTTCAAAACTTTGTCAAAAACCTCTTCCGCGCGTTGTCGAGTAAGGTTCATTGGATCATCGGTTCATCGGTTCATCGGTTCATCGGTTCATTACATTAGGGGGTCTTCGGGCCCTTAATTTACCGGATGATCAGATCGATTAAATCGCTCGTTTAAATCGCTGATTGTGGATCGACTTATCGAGTCAATGAATTAGCGACGCGATGGTCCGATGACCCGATGAGCCGATGAACCGATGTCTTCACTCCGGATACGCCACCCCCACCTGCACTTTGCGGAAGCGGGCGGGTGAGGCGCCATGGCCCGTGCCCATCACCTGCATGGGCTGCCCCTTGCCGCAATTAGGGGTTCCCCACAGCGTCCAGTACTCGGGGCCGCAGATGGCGTCGCAGGAATTCCAGAACTCCGTCGTGATGCCCCCGTAGCTGGGGTTCTTCAGCATGCGCGTTTTCTTCCCGCCGCGAATCTCCCATCCGATTTCGGTCCCAAACTGGAAGTTGTAGCGCCGATCGTCGATCGACCAACTGCGGTTCGTTTCCATGTAAATGCCGTCGTCAGTGTCGGCAATCAGGTCTTCCGGCTTCCAGGCTCCGGGGAGGATGCTCACGTTGGTCATCCGGATCAGTGGAATCCGGTTCCAACTCTCCGCGCGCATGGCGCCGCTGGAGCGCTGCTCACCGATGGCGGAAGCGGTTTCGCGCGAGCTGAGGTACCCAACAAACAGTCCATCCTTGATGATGGGCGTGCATTGCGCGGGGGCACCCTCATCGTCGTAAGCGAAAGTGCCGAGTCCGGGGCCATGTGCGGGAGTGGCGTCCGCGACCACGTTGACAATGGGTGACGCGTATTGCAGCGATCCCAGCTTGTCGACCGTCAGAAAGCTCATGCCGGCGAAGTTGGCCTCCGTGCCCAACACACGGTCCAGTTCGATGGGATGGCCAATGGATTCATGAATCTGAAGGCCCATTTGCGAACTATCCAGGATGACGTCCTTCACGCCGGCGGGACATTGGTCCGCCTTGAGCAACGCCACCGCCTCCTCGGCTACGCGGCGCCCATTCTCCAGGAGTTGTAATTCTTCGATCAGTTCATACCCTTTCGTCTGATGCTGGCCGCCAAATGACGTGGGGTACGACCGCCGCTGGATCTCATTGCCGGCGAACGCGGTGGCGACATAGCCGGTGCCGGTCTGTGTCTTCAACTGGTAGATTTCAGAACCCAGACTGGAAAGGAACAGTTGCTCGATGCGGCGAAAATCCATTGATGCCTCGGCCAGGGTCACACCGGGCACACGGCGCATCTCCGCATCAATCTTCAGCATGAGTTCAAGACAGGAAGATACAGGGATGGAAAACGGGTCGATCCGGCAAGGGGCCGCCCAATGGTCCACGACCTTCTCTTCCGGAACTAATTGAATCGGGTGCTTGAGAGTCAGGGCGCTGGCGCGGGCAATCTCGACGGCTAGAGCGGACGTGCGATCCACGTCCGCGCGGGTCATCGCATCGGTGGAAGCAAACCCCCACCCTCCGTCCACGATGACGCGGATGCCCAATCCCTGGGACTGCGATTCCCTTACCTGGGAAGCCTGCCCGTTCTTGGTGGAAAGATACCGATGGCGAGTGTCAAGCACCCTGACATCGGCATAGGTAGCACCACGCTTTGCCGCGGTGTCGAGCGCCCAACTAGCGAATTCTTTCATGAGAGTTAGCTATCAGATATACGCTTTCAGCTACTCGTTGGACCTCACGGCACAAATTGCCAGAACCCAATATTCCGTGTCGAGGCAACTCGACAGTCACCGTAACTTCACGTCCAAGCGAGCCGAGAATGGTGGATGAAGCCTTCCGCCACAGCCACCGGTTTCTGCCCTAGCTGAGGAGCTTGAGGCTAAGAGCCGAGAGCTGAAAGCTGCCTTCCTACGTACCTTCCGACCAGGAGGAGAGATACTGCTCCTGCTCGGGCGTCAGTTTGTCGATGTTGATACCCAAGGCCTGCAACTTGAGCCGTGCCACGTTTTGGTCAATCTCCACGGGCACGGGGTAAACTTTAGGCTCGAGTTTTTTGGCGTTCTTTACCAGGTGCTCGACGCAGAGGGCCTGGTCCGCGAAACTCATGTCCATAACCGCAGCAGGATGGCCTTCCGCCGCCGCGAGGTTGATCAATCGCCCTTCGCCCAGCACGTAAATCTTTCGTCCGTCGCGCATCGTGTATTCATCCACAAATTCGCGCGTCTGCCGCTTGCCGGTCGAGAGCTTTTCGAGGGCAGGCAGGTCGAGTTCCACGTTGAAGTGCCCGGAGTTGGCCACCACCGCGCCATCCTTCATCAAGCTAAAATGTTCGCCTGCGACGACGGATTTGTCTCCGGTCACGGTGACGAACACATCGCCCACCTTGGCGGCTTCCGCCAGGGGCATAACCCGGTACCCGTCCATTACGGCTTCCAGCGCGCGGGTCGGATTAACCTCGGTGACAATCACATCGGCGCCCAACCCTTTGGCGCGACTCGCGACGCCGCGGCCACACCAGCCGTACCCGCAAACCACCATGTGCAGCCCCGCAAAAAGCAGGTTGGTGGCGCGCATAATGCCATCAATAGTGGACTGGCCGGTGCCGTAACGGTTGTCGAACAAGTGCTTGGTATCCGCGTCATTTACGGCGATGATGGGATACTTCAACATGCCGTCTTTCGCCATGCTGCGCAGGCGAATGACGCCCGTGGTGGTCTCTTCGGTGCCGCCGATCACGCCGGAAACCAACTCCTGGCGCTTGGTCAAGATCATGGTGACCAGGTCCGCACCGTCATCCATGGTGATCTGGGGCTTGTGGTCGAGGGCGGCAACGATGTGAGAATAATACGTTTCCTTGTCTTCGCCCTTAATCGCGTAGGTGGGGATCTGGTAGTCCTTAACCAGTGACGCCACCACATCATCCTGCGTGCTCAAGGGGTTAGAGGCACAAACGACCACATCGGCGCCGCCGTCGCGCAAGGTAATTGCGAGGTTTGCCGTCTCCGTGGTCACGTGCAAACAGGCGGAAATGCGCACGCCCTCAAGCGGACGCTCTTTCGTGAAGCGCTTGCGAATAAGCTGTAATACGGGCATCCATTGATCAGCCCATTCAATCCGCAATTTGCCCTTCGCGGCAAGGGCGGCATCTTTAACATCACCTGCCAGCGTGTTCGTGGTCGCCATTTAAAGGCCCGCCTCCTTCTTCAGGATTGCGGCCTTATCAGTTCTCTCCCAGGAAAAGTCGGGATCGGGACGGCCGAAGTGGCCATAAGCCGCGGTTTTCTTGTAAATGGGGCGCAGCAAGTTGAGCGATTCAATGATTCCCTGCGGGGTAAGCTTGAAATGCTTGCGAATGAGTTTCTCGAGGTGGGCCTGCTCGATGCAGCCGGAGCCGAACGTGTCAACCATCACCGATACCGGCTCGGCAACTCCAATCGCATAAGCAAGTTGCACTTCCGCGCAGTCGGCGATGCCCGCCGTCACGATGTTCTTGGCGATGTAACGGGCCATATAGGCCGCGGAGCGATCGACCTTCGTCGGGTCCTTGCCGGAAAAACATCCGCCGCCGTGATGAGCGCTGCCGCCATACGTATCCACAATGATCTTGCGTCCCGTCAGGCCGGAGTCACCCACTGGCCCCCCGGTCACAAAGCGTCCGGTAGGATTGATGTGGTACTTGGTATCGGCGTCCAGCAAATGCGCCGGAATGACCGGCTTGATGACACATTCGAGTATCCCGGCGCGCAACGTATCGATGCTGACGCTGTCGGAGTGCTGGGTGGAGACCACGACAGCATCCACGCGCACCGGCTTGGTGCCCTCGTACTCCACCGTCACCTGGGATTTGCCGTCGGGCCGGACAAAGTCCAGAATCCCCTTGCGCCGGACTTCGGCCAGACGCAGGCACAGCTTGTGGGCCGCCATGATGGGAAACGGCATCAACTCCTCGGTTTCCTGACAAGCGTACCCGAACATCAGGCCCTGGTCGCCTGCCCCACCCGTAACGACGCCCATGTCGATGTCGGCGCTTTGCTGCGTCAGGTTGACGGTCACGTTGCAGGTGTCGGCGGTAAAGCCGCCGGCGGGATCGGTGTAACCAATCCCCTGCACGGTTTCGCGGACAATTGCCTCGATGTCAGGTTTTGCGGAGGTTGTAATCTCACCCGCGACGTAAACCGACTGGTCCTTAACCATGGACTCGCAGGCAACACGCCCATGGGAATCGGCCGCGAGAACGGCATCAAGAACAGCGTCGGAAATTTGATCGCAAATTTTGTCGGGATGACCTTCAGTAACAGATTCAGAGGTAAACAAATAACGGTGCTTCGGCTCGCTCAATCCAGAGGCTCCTTCTTCAGTCAGAGATGCTAAGGCCGGTACGAACCATCAACCTATAACACACGCAAAAGATCAGTGTCAACGCAATAGAACTCCGCAGGGACACCACCCGGTGAGTGGCGCCGAGAAGCACGCGAATGGGTCGAATACCCGCTCGAATGGAAACGCTCGGGTGGCTTCGCCCGTCCTTGAAAATCCCCCGAAAGCACGCTTCCTCTCGTTGACGTTTCTCCAACTTCCCTGCTCCACGAGATCGGCGCCTCTTTGTCTTCAATAAGTTCTCGGGTTATAGCTGCGGAAAACCGCGCGCTCGATACCCGCCGGGGTGTTCAGAGAGCGCTTTCAAGGCCAAATTGCCAACCCATCGTCTCGATTCGGACTTCTTGCCGACCATCGCGCTATACACGGCAGTCCACTCGTGTTTTCAACAACTTCTCGGGTTATACCTGCGAAAAACCGCGCGCTCGATACCCACCGGGGTGTTCAGAGAGCGCTTTCAAGACCAAATTGCCAACCCATCGTCTCCATTCGGACATCTTGCCGACCATCGCGCTATACGCGGCGGCTCACTAGCGTTTTCAACAACTTCTCGGGTTATACCTGCAAAAAAAACCGCGCTCGATATCCTCGGGCGTGTTCAGGGAGCAGTTCAATACGAAATTGCCCGCCCGGCATCTCCATTCGGGACATTTTGCCGACCACTGAACGATACGCAGCGGCCGGCTCGTGTTTTCAACAACTTCTCGGGTTATGCCTGCAAATTCCATGCGAACAGCGGTGGGCGCTCGGCACGATGCGTTTGAGAAACCCTTTTCCTTCCTTGACGTCTTCGCGGTCGAGGCACTTTGCCGAGCAACCGGAAGGAGCCGGGCGTTATGCGGTCCCGTCGAGATCTCCCTAGACTACATAAGAGGCCCGATGGGTTGTCAATAGGTTTCCCGCGATTTTCCAAGAAAAAAGTCAAAAAGCAGTCAGACTGTCCCTGCCCTTTCCTACGGGCAGGAAAGGCCTAACGTCGACTTGCTGGGAAACGCCTTCGCTTGCCGTGCATGGCTTCATGCTGGCCACTCATCACGGGACCATAACTGCACCGCAGCCCACTCACGCGGGTGGCGGACTCTGCCTACGCGGTGCTCACTTCCCGGCGCGACAGCAGGTAGGATTTGATGAAGGGATAAAGGTCGCCGTCCAGCACGCGGTCGGCGTCGCCGACTTCAAACTTGGTCCGATGATCTTTCACCAGCCGGTACGGGTGCAAAACGTAAGAGCGAATCTGGCTGCCAAAATCAATGTCCGCCTTGGAGGCTTCGAGCTTGTCAGCCACTTCGCGCCGCCTGCGCAGCTCCAATTCATACAGGCGCGACCGCAGGAACTTCATGGCCATGTCTTTATTGCGGTGCTGCGAACGCTCATTCTGGCACTGGGCGACGGTGCCGGTGGGGATATGCGTGATCCGCACTGCCGAATCCGTGGTATTGACGTGCTGGCCGCCTTTGCCGGTGGAGCGATAGGTGTCAATCCGCAGATCGTCCGGCTTGATCTCAATGTTGATCGAGTCATCGATTTCGGGGCTGACGAAAACCGAGGCGAATGACGTGTGCCGCCGTTGGTTGGCATCAAACGGCGAAATGCGCACCAAACGGTGCACGCCGCTTTCGCCATGCAACAGACCGTACGCATAGTCTCCCGACACGGTAAACGTGGCGGATTTCAATCCCGCCTCGTCACCCGGCTGATAATCATTCAGGCTGAATTTCATGCCCCGCGATTCCGCCCAACGCTGGTACATGCGCAGCAGCATGTCGCCCCAGTCCTGCGACTCCGTGCCGCCCGCGCCGGGATGAATGGTCACGATCGCGTTCAGATGGTCGTTGTCGCCCCCCAGCAGCGTTTCTGTTTCCAGGAGGTCCATCTCCTGATGCAGCTTGTCGAGCTCCCCGCGCAATTCGGCGTCCACGTTCTCGCCTTCGCGCGCGAGTTCGAAATAGGCTTCCACATCACCCAGACGGCACGCCAACTTCTCGTCGCTCTCCAGCGTCTCCGTCAGCCGCTTCCGAGCCGTCAGGATTTTCTGGGACTTTTCCTGGTCCTGCCAGAAATCCGGTTGCGCGATTTGAGATTCGAGGGATTCCAGTTCTTTGCGGCGTTGGGGAGCGTCAAAGAAAACTCCGAATATCGGACGATCGCTTCTTAAGCTGGTCAAATTCGCGTTGTAATTCTTCGGTCACAGTGACTCCTTAGTCAGAAGCTAGGAGTGAGGAGTTAGGAGTTAGAGTTGGTTACTTGCTAAGTCTTCGCCGCTTCTCACTCCTCACTCCTGGGTTCTCGCTCCTAGCTCCTCACTCCTAACTCCTCGCTTCTTCCTTCCTAACATCAACATCACTCCGCCGATGGCCACACAGAGCCAGGCGAAAACGTCGCCGTGGGCCGAGTAAAAGGTCATCCGCGTCTCAAAATCGAAGTGCGCGGGCATTACCAGCCGCTGATAGCGCGGCACTTCGTCCAGCACCCGGCCGTAGGGGTCGATCAAAGTCGTCAATCCGTTATTGGTGGCCCGCAGCAAGTACCGGCGATTCTCGATCGCACGCAGCCGGGCCATTTCCAAGTGCTGATAGGCGGCCGCGGAATCACCATACCACGCATCGTTCGAGATATTCACCAGCACATTGGCGCCCGCCGCCACCAGGCGTCGCGCGAGCTGGGGGACGATCGCCTCGTAGCAGATCAAAACGCCAATCCCGCCACCCGGCGAGGGAGCCACCGCGTAGCTGGTACCCGGAACGAAGTTTCCGATTTCCGAGGTGATCTTATGAACCAAGCCGGGCAGCGCCCACCACGGAACGTACTCGCCGAAGGGGACTAAATGAATTTTATCATACCGGGACACTTCGCGGCCTTCGGGATCCAAGGTGACTGCGCTGTTCGTGATCTCGTCGCCCGCCGCATCCAGGGGAATGATCGTATTCGCAATCACATAGGCGTGCGTCTGCCGCGCCATGCCCTCCAGGGCGTTACGAAAGATCGGGTCGCGCGTGAAGAAAAACGGGGCGGGGTTTTCCGCCCAGACCAATAGCGGCGGATGGGGGAGGATCTTGTCGATTGCCGATTGCGGATTGCGGATTGCAGTGGGATTTTCGATCTTCGATTTTCGATTTTCGATCGAGGCAGCCGGAGAATTGTCGATTGCCGATTGTCGATTGCCGATGGAAACTCGATTGCCGATGGAAACAGGATTTTCAATTTTCGATTTTCGATTCTCGATTGGGCCGGCCGAAGAACCGTCTTGAATTTTGAATCTTGAATCTTGAATTTCCTGATTCGGGGGAAAATACCGCTGGACCGCCGCTTCGCTGAACTGAACCAGCCGTTCCAGTTGGGTGGGGTCGCGCCAGGGTGCCCACGCGTCCGCCGCGGCTTCGTCGAGCGGAACGTTCGGCTGCACCAGAAGAGCCAATTCCCTTCCCTTCACCGGAGGCGGAGGTGCAAGCCTCCACTGCGCAACCAGCAACAAAACTACCCAGGAGGCGAGCACCAGCACTGAGAAATTCCACGTGAAAGCGCGATAAGCGAAGCGGCCAAAACGCAAATCGGTCGGCCGGAAGTGAACATGTGAAGGCGAGGGCGAGCCTTCCGGGGACGGCGGCGGCATCAAATGGGTTCCGGGTTCCCGGTTCTCAGAGTCCGTGTTCGAGGGTCGGTTGCTGAACCTGGAACTGCCCAGCAACACCCACGCCATCAACACGCTCGTTGCCACAGCCAGGAAGGAAAGACCGTACACGCCGGTTACTGAGGCAATCTGCCGCACGCCGGATGCCTGAACAGCGTACCCCAAAAGATCCCAGGGAAACCCCGTAACCAGGTACGTTCGAGCCAGTTCCATGGCCACCCAGAGAAACGGGCTAGCGGCCAACGCCCATGTCGGCGATCGGCGCGCCATGCATCCCACCGCCAAGCCAAATCCGCCGAAAAAAACGGAATCAACGATAACGAAGAGAACCAACACCACGACGGCCAGGGCCGGGGAAAGGTGGCCATACAATTCCATAACAATCAAAAACCAGTAGCAGCTTCCGGCGAAAAAGAAGGCGCCGCACACGTATCCCAGCAGAAATGCACGCTTCAGCCGCTTTTCGCAGGCCAATGCCGCAACCAGCGGCAGGCAAGCCACCCACACCAGCCCCGGTAGATGAATTTTGGGGAAGCACGCCACCAACAGAAGCCCGCTAAGCGCGGCGGCCGCAAATCGCGCAGAAGTATTCGCAAACAGACTGTTCATCGGTTTCAGGCGAGGTTGGGGTTACTCGCGAACTCGTATTCGTCAGCCCTTATTTTCTGAACCAAAGTTGGGTCGCTGATTCCACTCTCGAGCTACTGAACGCTTCCACTGAGTCCCTTCAGCCTGCCACAGATCACCAGCGCACATTTGGGAGTTCATGAAGCACACTTTGGCTTGGGCTCACCGAGCTTGGCCACGAAGTACCACGTCAGCGCGTTCACGGATACCACCGTCAAGCCCCCAACCAAGTAACCTGCCCATTGTGGCAATTGATCTAACGCGTGCGGCAGGGCAAAGGCAATTAGGACCCCAGGAAGGAGCATAATCATACCTGGTATGGCAAAAACGCCAGCACAAGGACCGTGATCGAGAGCAATCAGGATCATTCCTACACATTGACTCGCACCGAAAATGATCCAGTGGGTGACGCGCATACGAGCGCTCCTGCCGCAGGTGGCGGAGATTCATTGTCGATGGCCCGATGAACCGATGGCCCGATGACGCAATTCGTCTCGTCAGTGCTTGATGAAGGGGTTAAAACCATCCTGCTTGAGCCTGTCGCGCACCTTAACGGCCTCGTCATGACTCTTGAATGGACCCACCTGCACGCGGAAATAGTCATCGCCGGAATGGGCGAATTCCGGCGTAACCAGGAACACGGGGTAGCCCTTCTCTTTCAGAATATTGACCACATGATCCGCGTCCTGCTTGCTGCGCGATGCCACCACCTGAAGCGTAATGCCTTGCTGTACCCCGCCTGCGGCAGGGGCAGGAGGAGGAGAGGGTTTCTCCTCCGGCGCGGCAGGCGCCGGAGCACTGGTTGGCTTCGCTGCGACAGCCGGGGTGGCCGGGGTTTCGCCCGGAGGAATTACCTCGGTTTCCGGCGTGGCGCCGGCGGCAGGCTGGCCGGAGGCCGGTTCCACCATACTGCCGGTCCCACTGTCCGGTGGCGGGTTTACGGTGGGCGGAATGGCCGGCGGCGGCGTCACGACCTCCGTACTAACGGCCGAGTGGGAGCCGCGTTCGTTATACCCCACAAGAAATCCCAGCGAGAAAAAAACCCCGCAGGTTGCCACACATACGAGAAAAATAACAACCAGGTATCTCGCCGAATAGCTGTGTTCCTCGTGTTCCTTCGCTTCCGTAGGCATGCTGCCTCTCTAATCAGTAAGTCTAACTGCTAACTCTTCTTTTCGCTTCCGCTCGCCACTGCCGCCGGAGGAGCAAACCTCGCCATCAAGGCTGAAAGCAACTCGACGGGAATCGGGAAGACGATCGTGGTATTCCGCTCCGTCCCGATTTCGGCGAGCGTCTGAAGATACCGAAGGGTGATGGTAATCGGCTCACGCGCCAGGATGGCTGCAGCTTCCGAGAGCTTCTCAGACGCCTGGAATTCGCCGTCGGCATTGATAATCTTGGCGCGGCGCTCACGTTCAGCTTCCGCCTGACGAGCGATGGCCCGCTGCATTTCCTGCGGCAGATCCACCTGTTTAACTTCCACTTTCGTCACCTTGATGCCCCACGGCTCGGTGTGAACGTCAAGAATGGTCTGGAGCCGCGCATTCAGCTTTTCGCGCTGGGAAAGCAGGTCATCAAGCTCCACTTCTCCCAGTACCGATCGCAGGCTGGTTTGCGCCAGTTGCTCGACCTGATACCGGTAGTTCTCAACCTGCACGATGGCTTTCTGCGCGCTCAAGACGCGGAAGAAAACGACGGCATTCACCTTCACCGAAATGTTGTCGCGCGTGATCACATCCTGCGGCGGAATTTCCCAAGCCAACTCACGCAGGCTGACACGCACAATCTTATCGATGGGCCACCACACAAAGATGATTCCGGGGCCTTTATCAACAGCCTGAAGCCGTCCAAGGCGGAATACTACAGCGCGCTCATATTCGCGCAGAACATTCAGACAAGAGGCGACCCAAAAGAAGAGGATGACTACTACTACGATCCATTCGAGCGGCATAAGAAGCTCCTCTCACTAAAATTTAGGAGTTAGGCGTTAGGAGTCAGGAGTTAGAAATTCAAAAGCCGCGATGTGACTTCCGCCTCCTAGTACACCTGACGCCCGACTCTTCGATTCTCGTTTCTAACTCCTCACTCCTAACTCCTGGCTCCTGATTTATGACTCCTGGCTCCCGCTTTTTATCATTTTTCTTTCTCCGGCTCAACCTCTAACGTGAGGCCCTGGATTTTTGTCACCCGCACGCGGGCGCCGGTTGGAACATTCCCCGGGGCGCGAGCATCCCAAAGCTCGCCGTGAACGAGGACCTTGCCTGCGGGCGATAAATCCATCTTCACTACGCCCACTTCACCGATCATACCCTGATCGCCGGTCACGACTTTGCTTAGCTTGGCGACAATGGCCAGGCGTAAGAGGAATATGGTGATTAAGGCCAGGGGCAACGTCACGCTCAGCGCCGTCGAGAAATGGATGCGGGCTTCCGGCACGGGTGATTTAACCAGGATCATGGCGCCCAATACCATCGCCACAATTCCGCCCGCTGCCAACGCGCCGTGCGATGTCACCTTGGCTTCAAGCGCGAAGAGCACCAGCGCGGCAATAATCAGCAAAACGCCGGCGTAGTTGATGGGCACAAAATTGAATCCATAGAGCGCCAGGAGCAGGCACAGTGCCCCGGCCACGCCGGGTGCGACCATGCCGGGATGGGTAAATTCAAGATACAGGCACGCCAAGCCGATCGCGCCCAGAAGAAAGGCGATGTTCGGGTCCGCCACCCAGGCCAGAAGGGATTCAATCCGCGTCATGGAGTAGGCTTCAAGGTCCGCGTCGGCCAGATTCAGCGTCGTAGTGGCGCCGTTCAACCGCTTCACCGCTTTGCCATCGAACTGCGCGAAAATTGCAGCGGGCGAGCCTGCTACCGCATCAATCAGTTTGCCATCGAGTGCTTCCTTATCCGTGAAAGACGAACTTTTGCGCACCGCTTCTTCCGCCAACTGCACGCTGCGCCCGCGCTTCTGTGCGATGGATCGAATGTAGGAAGCCAAGTCATTCTCGATCTTCTCGCTCATCGTCTTGTCAGGCTGCCCTCCCAGCAACTCTACGGGATGAGCAGCGCCGGTATTGGTGCCGGGCGCCATTACCGCCAGATCACCCGCGAGCAACACGAAAAAACCGCCTGACGCCGCGCTGGCCCCGCTGGGTGCAACATAGGTAATCACGGGCGCCCGCGACGCATATATCGCTTGGACCAGCTCCTGGGTGGCGGTCACCAATCCGCCGGGGGTATCCAACTCCAGGAGGATGGCGTCAGCGTTGTGCTCGTTGGCGTAACGGATTCCACGCTCCACGTAGGCGGCACTCACCTGGTGGATCATCATGTCAAGCTTGATTTCCACCACCAATGGCCGCGGGCGGGCGGCACGGAGCGGATTGGTTGGCAATGCGGCGGCGACAACAGCCGCCAGCAAGAGTAAAGGACGCGTTATGGGGGTGCTCACGGGGTTTTCCTTACCGCCGGAGCTTCGGCAGGGATACCTTTCAGCAGTTGTTCCGCTTGCTGATTACCGGGCTCAAGGTTCAGCACGGCCTGTCCCTGCAAACGCGCCATCTCCGGTTGATTCATCGATACATAAACGCGCGCCAGTAAGAGGTGTGCCTGCGCTGAATCATTGAATCTCAGCGAAGTCTGGAGCTCCGCTACGGCTTCCTGGTATCTACCCTCGCCCTCGAGCGCCTCGGCCAGCAGCAAATGCACCTGGGGATCGCTCGGAGACAGATGAACGACCTCGGTAAACTCGTGAGTGGCCTCGCCATAGCGCTTATCGGCAAGGAAGTTCTTGCCCATGGCGAGATGCGCCTCAATATGCTCTTGGGGAGAAGCATTGGCCAAGTGGGCTTCCATGGCGTTGTGCAGAGTCAACTCCAACAGGCGGAAGGCACGTCCATCATAATTCTTTTTCAGGCGCGGGAGGGGAAGTACATCTCCAGGCTGGCCGCTTGCGCCCCCCACCTCGTGCTCGCCTAACCAATCCAATTCCTTTGCCTCCGCAACGGTATCGGCCAGTTTGCCGAAAGCCACCGCCAGCAGCGTGTGGGCTTCAGAGTCCTCCGGATTCGCTTGGATGGCGGCCTGAAGGGATTGCACTGCCTCGGGATACCGGTTCTCGTACCAGAGGGCAACGCCGCGGTTGAAGCAGAAGTCCGCATCAGCGGGGTCGCTTTGATAGGCGCGTTCGAAATTGGCCAAGGCCTCGTCGTAGCGCCCGCGACGCGCCGCCAAAACACCCAAGTTATTGGAGACCTCACCCAGGGGCAGAACCTTGGACAGCGTTTCAAATTCCCTCTCCGATGCGGGATACTGCCCCAGGAAAAACTCATCGACCGCGCGCAGAAAGAGCGATTCGCTATAATTGGCATCGCGCTCTTCGATCTTCTCCAGCCACTTGGCAGAGTTCGCGTAGTCCTTCTGCTCAAAGTAAAACCGTCCCAAAGCAAAGTCAGCCCGGTGGTCCGACGGATCAAGGCGCTCCGATTCCGTAAGGAAATGCAACCGGCTGGCGTCATCCGTGGCGATCAGCCCCCGAACATAATTTTCGAAAGCGTCAAGGCGGATATCGTGAAAGCTGCGCAGAAAGTCCTCTTCATTGCCGACCGTAAAACCAGGGTCGTGCGTGGCCAGGAGCCGCCACGCCATTCGGGTCTGTAAGTCCACCAACTCCGTCAAATCACCGGAGACTTCTATGGGCAGTGAGAGCTTAAGCTGTTTTACATCCAACAGTTGTGCGTGGGCCACCAGGCGATTATCGGTGACGTTGAAGTTGCCCAGGATGGCCCAGTCCACGCCCAGGGTCTGCGCCACCTTGAACTCACTCGCAAGCGTCAGGGGCGCGTCGGCAGGCATTCCCAACTGCGTATAGGCGGCATTGCGCTCGTCACGATCCAAAACGTAGTTATCAGGCCGGGACAGCCGGGAGGAAAGGACCTGCGCAAAGCTTTCCGAAATCCAGTTTAAATCGGAGCGGGGGCTCAGATTCTCAAAAGGAAACACCAATAGGGACCGCACCTCCGACGAGCCATGAAGCTGCCAGGGGCAAAACAAGATGAGGGAAAGAAATACGACTGTTCTATGCATCAGGACTCGATCCAGCCGGTACATTATAGCACTGTGCAGACTTAGCCCCGCCGTGGAGGTTTCACATCAGGACCGGAACGGGTTCCTACCCGCTCAATCCTTAATGGCGACGGGGGGATTTCGAAGGAGTTCGACGAAGGCCGGGTATTGGCTGATCTTCTTAAAATCCGGGTCTTTTTCAATGAGCTTCGAATCATTGAAGCCGTCCTCCAAGGCGCGCCGGAGATATCGCACGGCCTCTTCGGCGTTCCCGACAGACGCGAAGGCCTTGGCCATATAGAAGTAGAAATCCGCCCCTGTCCCCGCGGCATGGACCACTGTACCTATAGCGGACTGCTGCTTGATTACATTAGGATCAATGCCCAAAGCCAGTCGGTACTCCTGCACAGCCTCATCGAAACGCTTCAAATGATAATAGGACGTGCCCAAGTTCATATGAAAGGGAGCGACGTCGCCCTCCAACGCGATCGCTCGCTGGTAATACTTTAATGATTTCCCGTATTTCTTCTCCATAAAGTACACAGTTCCCAAGTTGTTCCAAGCCTCCGCAAAATTCTTATCAGCGTGGATCGCCTTGTTGTAAGCTTTGCCGGCGGTTGCGAACTTGCCCACTTCCTGAAAAGCGATTCCCAGCTTGTTCCACAACGCCGGGCTTTTAGACGATGACTCTTTTAGCGCGCGCAAATAATAGTCGGCCGCGTCCTCATATCTTTTTCTTGCCATGAAGACATCGGCGCGCTGCTCGAGGGTAAGTACTTTCGCCTGGGGGTTGGCTGCCGCGGACGCTCCCGCAGCAGGTGGTGGGACGGCTTCTTGTTCCTGTTCCAAAGCAACCGTGGCGGCCGATGTCGTCCCCAAGGGGGTAGCCATTGCAATTATAAAAGCAGATATCAGCAAGCCCGCGCGTCGAATCAGGAGTTTCATGGGTGAACCTCCGAACTTCGGAAGTCGGGATTCGCAACCACACATTGTACGACATCCAGCTTACGAATCCGAGTGTTCTGAGATCACAAAACCGCCACCGCAGAGCGGCGTTGATCCCGAATCTCGAATCCCGCATTTCATTCGTCCGGCGCTGGGTTCTTCGCAGCATCCGGAGGTTGGGGCTGCTTGGGGTTCTTCCCCTTGAAAATCGAGAAGAATTTCTTTAGAACACCACCTTTCTTGTTGTCCTGCTGCTGGGCGTCCGCGGAATTGGCGCCCGGGACAACCGGACCTTGGTTGGGCAGGGCAGCCGTAGGTGCGGTCGCCGGCGCAGCGGTAGTAGTACCGGAGTGGAATAATCGGCTCAGAATGCCGCCCGACGCTTGGGTTGGCCCCTGCGGTTCCGTTCCTTCGATAAAGTACTCGTTTTGAACGCCTACGCCGGCATTGCCACCTGAGAGGGTGGATGCCGTTTGCACCGGAACCTGCACGATGCCGGGTGGAGGTTCGAAGGGTTTAACGTCGCTATAGCCCGGCAATTGCGTGGACCTCTTCATAAACTCGGTCCAGACCGGCAGGGCGGAATCGGCACCGGCCAGTTTCAATTCCCGATCGTCATCATATCCGACCCAGGCCACCGCCAACAGATTGGAAGTGAAACCGGCAAACCAACCGTCGTGCGAAGTCCCGGTCTTGCCCGCCGCGGGTACGGTGAATCCCCGCGATCGCGCACCCGCCCCCGTGCCGTTGTTAATCACGCTCTCCAACAGACTGACCATCAAGTAGTCCACGCGCGGGTCCAGCAACTGGCGGCTGACTTCCGAACTGCTCCAGAGCAAGTGCCCGGAAGAGTCGTTGACGGCCAAAATGGTTCGCGGTTCCACATAGGTTCCGCTGTTGGAAAAAATGGTATAAGCGCCGGCTACTTCCAGCGGCGTTGCCACGTACGATCCCAGCGCGATCGCAGGCGTGGCTTCCAAATCTTTGTTGAACCCTGCCGCCACCGCCAAATTACGCACCTTTTCGTATCCCACCATTTCGGCCAGGCTCACGGTAGCGACGTTCAACGAATGCGTCAGTGCCTGCCGCACGGTCACCTGCCCAAAGTATTCCTGCTTGTAGTTTTCCGGTTCATACGTCTGGTCGCCAAACTGGAACGTGGTGGGTTGGTCGTTCAGGACCGTGGCAGGCGTAATGAGGGGTTGCGATCCATCCACGCCGGAATTCAGCGCCGCGGCATACACAAATGGCTTGAACGACGACCCCGGCTGCCGCTTGGCCAACACGTGGTTAAGCTGGCTACGCCCGTAGTCGCGTCCTCCCACAAGGGCCTTTACCCATCCGGTGTGGGGATCGAGCACCACCAGGGCCACTTGGGGCTGCAATGGGTTGGGTGGCGGCGTGCCTGGAGCCGCTTTGGGCCTTCGCAATCGCTTGTCGATTTCCGCCGTGCCGAGGTTGGTACCCGCAGAAGCTGCGTCCTGCACATCCAGGTCGAGCGTAGTGTAAATCTTGTAGCTCTGCGACAGTAAATCGTGCTCGGAGAATTGCGAGAGCAACTGGTCCTTCACCATGTCAACGAAATAAGGCGCCTGGGTGGCCTCCACGTTGCGCATTACTACACCCAAAGGCTCAGCGGAGGCCTTCGCCGTCTCCTGGGGCGTAAGCATGCCTTGCTGCATCATGCTCCGCAGCACAAAGTTGCGCCGCTCCAAAGCGCGCACGGGGTACTTATACGGGGAGTAGATGTTAGGCCCGCGAATCACTCCGGCCAGCAGCGCGGCCTCCGCCGCAGTCAAGCTGCCTACATCTTTATTGAAATAAGCGCTGGCCGCCTCACCGAACCCATAGATGGAAAAGCTTCCCCGCTGGCCCAGATAGATCTGGTTCGCGTAGAGCTCAAAAATCTGCTCTTTATTCAAACGTTGCTCCAGCAGGAGTGCCAGGAAAATCTCGTTGATTTTGCGGCTAAATTGTCTTTTGGGAGTAAGCCCGAAGATGTTGCGGGCCAACTGCATGGTCAACGTGCTGGCGCCCTGCACGTTTTCTTCGGTCCGAAAGAAGTCGTGTGCTCCGGAAGCAACGATACGGTAAAGGTTTACGCCATGGTGAGAAAAGAAGCTGTGGTCTTCGGCTGCCACTACGGCGTCGATCACAGTCTTCGGAAGATCCTGGTACCGGATCAGCCGCCGCTTACTCCGGGAAGTATCAAAGAGGGTCGTGATGACTTCCGGTTCAAGCTTGTAGCTCGCGAGCGATGCGCCGGAAAGCGACGTAATGGAAGTGATGCGACCGTTAGCGAAGTCCAGCGCTGCGGGATCCTCCTTAAAGGACTCGTCTTGAAAGAAGGAAGCCGAGCCAGGGCGGATTTCCAGGCGGTTGCCAATCTCCCGGTAGGTGCCCACATTTGAACCGCCCTCGTACTCTGAGTAAAGGGCTTTGCGCAGCCGCGCAGCCACGGCGCCGGGGGTTATCGCCTCACCGACAAACACCGGGGAGGGCGCAGAAAATATCAAAGAAGCGTTGTTAAAGACGTCGCCGCTCAGGCGGGCATCGATGACTCGCGAGAAACGGACGTAAAAGTACACGAAGCCGCCCAATGCCACCAGGAACACCAGTAACCCGGCGCCAATGAGGAGCTTCGGGCCGTTTCCCCACCGGGGTCTCCTCACAAAAATCCTTCGGCCCCTTGCCCCGTACGAGCCCCGAGATTCCGAACTTGAACGGACAGCCACGTTATATCGCCGTATTTTGGGTTGAGTATGTGAAGTGGAGTTGCAGCGTGTAGACCTTCAAATCCACCGGGACGCGGTAATCCAAGCTGACGTCAACCTTGTTGGCGTTCGCATTCACCGTCACATCTTCCGGCGCCAAAGGAAGTCCCAGCTCCTGTGCCTTGGCAACAACGTTCCTTCGAATCGCCTCTGCCGCCGCACGCTGTGTCAACCAGAAGGGCGTCTGATTCTGAACGTAGTCGTGGAGCTGGTAATCGTTGACGTAAACAGGAATGGTCTTAAAACCAGCGAAGATCACCGCCGCAAGAAAAGCGAGAGAAAGAATAGCCTTGAGAGTTATCCTCCCGGAATCAGGCGACCGCATGATGTTCCCCGTGACCGACATCTCCTTCTGTTATATCCGTCGCTTGGCCAGTAGACCCGAAACAACGCCTTCCAGCTTAACATCCTGAATTTGCTTTGTCGAGCGCTCGAAAATCTCCGCCAAGCCCTGCTCAAATTTGCGTTTTCCGATGGTGACACGATAAGGCACACCGATCAGGTCAGCGTCCTTGAACTTCACCCCGGGTCTCTCGGCACGGTCGTCAAACAGCACATCCAGTTGGTGCGTGCGCATTTCTTCATACAACTTTTCCGCGGCGGCTCCCAACCGCGCGTCATCCATGTTGGCCGCCGTCAAGATAACGTCAAAGGGAGCGATGGACGCGGGCAGGAACATGCCGTCACGGTCGTGGTTCTGTTCAGCCGCCGCGCTCAGGATACGTTCCACGCCGATGCCATAGGAACCCATCACCAGTGGTACTTCGCGTCCGTTTTCGTCAAGCACGCTGGCGTGCATCGCCTGGGAATAGCGGCGGCCCAGCTTGAAAATGTGGCCCAACTCCACCGAGACGCTGATCCGCAACGGACGGCCGCATTTTGGGCAGAGATCGCCGGCGGACACCACGCGCAAGTCGCGGTACTCGGCGGTAAAGTCCCTCCCCGGCGTTACGTGGCGCAGGTGGGTATCATCCTGGTTGGCCCCCGTGATCATACCGCGACGGCCTTCCAGCGCCTGGTCGGCCAAGATCCTCACACCCTTCAACCCTACCGGACCCAGCGAACCCAGGTGCGCTCCCAGCAGTGCTCGGGCCTCTTCCGGCGTGGAAGGGCGGAACTCCTCCGTTCCCAGGGTCGCGGCCAGCTTGGTCTCACTTAGGCTGTGATCCCCGCGCAGCAGGATCAAGATCGCCTGGCTCTCGACCACGTACACCAGCGTCTTGATCATGCGGTCGCCGCTCTTGCCCGTGAACTTCACCAAGTCATCGATGGTCTTTTGCCCCGGGGTGGAGAACGGCTCCGGGGCGGCATCATCCGCCGCATCCGCCACCGGCGGTGCCTTCCCTTCCGCCTTTTCCAAATTCGCAGCGTAGCCGCAGTCGCACAATGCGATCAGGTCCTCGCCCGCGTCAGTAGGCGCGGTAAACTCATGTGAGTGGGTGCCCCCCATCGTCCCCGAGTAGGCCTCCACGATCACGTACTTCAGCCCGCAGCGGTCAAAGATGCGGCGGTACGCGTCGTAGTGCTTGCGGTAGCTCACCTCCAGGCCCGCATCGTCCAGGTCAAAGGAGTAAGAATCCTTCATCCAGAACTGCCGCAGGCGCAGCAACCCGGATTTGGGGCGTGGTTCGTCCCGGAATTTCTCCTGAATCTGATACCAAATCTGCGGCAGTTGCTTGTACGACCGCAGCTCCCCCCGCGCAATATTCGTCATTTCCTCTTCGTGGGTTACACCCAGCACGAGCTCATGGTCGTTCCGGTCCTTGAACTTGAAGAGCGTCGGCCCGTACGCCGCGTAGCGGCCCGACTCCTTCCAAAGTTCCGCCGGGTTCAGCGCCGGCAGATAGAATTCCTGCGCTCCGATGGCATTCATCTCCTCGCGAATGATCTGCATGATCTTCAGCAGCGATCGCTGCGCCAGAAAAAGGTGAGCGTAAACCCCCGCCGCCACCTGGCGGATGTACCCTGCCCGCAGCAAAAGGCGGTGGCTGGGAACTTCTGCCTCCGCGGGATCTTCACGTAAGGTAGGAATAAAAACCTGACTCCAACGCATAAGTTCAACCTTTCGTTTCGGACTTGTCACTTCTCAGTGCTGAGCCTGCGCATTGGCCTGCGCGCCAAAGACTGAAATTGAATGGCTGATGGCTCGCACTTTGAATCCGTCATTTTTCAAGATACCATCATGAATTGTCAAGGAAGGTCTCGATTTTCCACGGGTCTCGCTAAAACGCCCATACTTCGTTCCAAAGGATAATTCCGGCGCAATCGCCGCGGCAGACCACCTTCAACTACCAGAGTGCATCTAACATTTGCTGAGATGTATTCTTCTCGCCAACCGCACGCTTCCTCTACATCCGCATTTCTATTGACATAGCTTTTAGACGTAAAACTTAGTTAACACATGTAACGTGCACGCCACGATTCCGTCTGAACAGATGTAAACGAATTGCAAGAAGCGAGGCTTCGGGAATGATGATGGAATACAGGGTAAACGTGGATAACAACACGACAACGCGTAGATTGATGAGGAGGATGACCATGCGAAACAAACTGTCACTGGGATTTTTGTGCCTTGTCCTGGGAACCGGATTGTGCTGGGCAGCACCGCCCAGCCCCGATACGCAGGCGCTGAACACGATTCAGTCCCGCCTGAATCACGCCAAGGTGGACCAGCACGGCAGCGTGCAGGTCACCTTCGAGGGTGGCGTCGCGACACTCACGGGAACCGTGGATAATCTGGGTAGTAAATTGGACGCGGAGAAGGCCGCCCGCAAAGTCAAAGGGGTAACGCAGGTGGTGGACAATATTCAGGTACGCGCCGCCGACGTCGGTGATCGCCAGATTTTCGAGCAGGCGCGTCACGAGATACTGACGTATTACGCCTACACAATATTTGACAACATCAGCCTGGAAACTCACAACGGCACCCTTGCCGTCGGCGGACAAGTCACCCAGCCGTTCAAGAAAACGGATTTGGGAAATATCTTGGAGCGGGTGAAGGGTGTGGCGGCACTCCAGAACAACCTGGAAGTCCTGCCGGTATCGACGTTTGATGACCGCCTGCGGCTGCAAGTGGCGCGGGCCATCTATGGCGACCCGTACTTCATTCATTATGCCGATCAGGCGCTGCCGCCCATTCACATTGTGGTGAAGAACGGAAACGTCGCGCTGGAAGGCGTGGTAGCGAACGACATGGATAAAACGAAGGCCAAAATGGACGCGCTTCGGGCCGGGCTCTCGTTCTCCGTGGTGGACAACCTTCGCGTGGAAAACCCGAAGCGATCAACATAACATAACGCGACAACCCGGTCCTCGGTGCCTGCGCTGCGCAATTTCAGCGCAGGCTTTTTTTGCCCACGACTTAAGCTCCTCGTGACGAAAGCAATTTACCCAATGATCGTTGACCATGCCCACCGCCTGCATGAAAGCATAACAGATGGTGGAACCCACAAACTTGAACCCACGCCGGATCATCTCTATGCTCATGGCATCGGACGTAGGTGTGCGCGCGGGCACCTGCTGCGGCGTGCGCCAGGCGTTCTGCCGGGCTTCCCCGCTCACAAATCGCCAGACGTAAGCATCGAAGCTGCCAAACTCCTTTTGCACCCGAATGAAAACTCGGGCGTTCTGGATTGCCGACTCAATCTTTAAGCGATTTCGGACGATGCCGTCATCTTGCAGCAAACCTCGGATCTCGGCCTGACCATACTGGGATACGAGAAGCGGGTCAAAGTCGTCAAACGCTCGCCGGTAATTCTCGCGTTTCTTCAGGATGGTATTCCAACTCAGGCCCGCCTGGGCGCCCTCCAGAATGAGGAATTCGAAAAGCCGCTGGTCGTCGTGGAGAGGCACACCCCACTCCTCGTCGTGGTACCGCAAAGCAAGCCCGCTGGTAGCCCAGGGGCACCGGGTAATAGCGTTGGCATAAGCCTTTCGAGATGACATTGCGTTGCCTCACACATCGATAGGGCGGAATCCCAGTGGCGATGTTTGTTGGTGTCGTTCTTGTACCGATTGCGCCTCCCGCGCTCCTCCGCTACAATGCCTCGGTGGCGGTTGTTCCTCGCCACCTCATCGTAACCTTAGCGAGGCCGTCTTTGCCAGAGAAGGACCCTATCGACGCACATCATTACAGGGAGAAAAGCTTATGAATACCGGACTGAACACGCATCTGCGCCCGCTTCACGAGGTGGATCCGGAAATCGCGCGCGCTATCGACCAGGAAGTTGATCGGCAAGCTCGCACCCTGGAGCTAATCGCCTCGGAGAACTTTGTCAGCGAAGCGGTGCTGGAAGCCTTAGGCTCGGTAATGACGAATAAATACGCGGAGGGCCTGCCTGGCAAACGCTACTACGGCGGTTGTGAATACGTGGATGTGGCGGAGAATCTCGCCATCGAGCGCGCCAAAAAGCTGTTTGGCGCGGAACACGCCAACGTACAGGCTCACTCCGGCACCCAGGCCAATCAGGCTGTGTACATGACCGTGCTGAAGCCCGGCGACACCCTGCTGGGCATGAGCCTGGCGCACGGTGGCCACTTGAGCCATGGCCATCCGCTGAATTTTTCGGGGAAGATGTACAACATCGTTTCGTACGGCGTAAGCAAAGAAACGGAGACCATCGATTACGACGAACTCGCGCGTCTGGCGAAGGAGCATCGGCCGCGACTTATCTTGGCCGGGGCGAGCGCCTATCCGCGCTTTCTGGATTTCGCGCGCTTCAGCGCCATCGCACGCGAGTGCGGGGCCGTCCTGATGGTGGACATGGCGCATATTGCCGGGCTGGTGGCCGCGGGCCTGCACCCCAGCCCATTCCCGCACGCCGACTTCGTCACCACGACCACCCACAAGACTTTGCGTGGGCCGCGCGGCGGCGCGGTCTTCTGCAAAGAGCAATTCGCCAAGGATCTCGACCGCATCGTGTTTCCTGGCATTCAGGGCGGCCCGCTGATGCACGTCATCGCCGCCAAGGCGGTGTGCTTCCAGGAAGCCCTTCAGCCGGAGTTTGCCCAGTACCAGAAGCAAATTGCAACCAACGCCAAGATGCTCGCCGAAGCGCTGGCGGCCGCAGGCTTCCGCATTGTTGCCGGCGGCACTGATACGCATTTGATGCTGGTCGACGTGTTCAGCAGGAAGGTGACCGGCCGCCAGGCCCAGGAGACACTGGAGCGTGCCGGCATCACCGTCAACAAAAACGCCATCCCCTTTGACGTCAATCCGCCGGCGGTGGCCAGCGGTATTCGCGTGGGGACTCCCGCCGTCACCACCCGCGGCATGAAAGAGCCCGAGATGCGGCAGATCGCGGGCTGGATTGCCGAAGTGTTAAATCATCTCGATGATGAGGCGGTGATCACGCGTGTACGCTGTCGGGTGGAAGCCCTGACGGAACAATTCCCTCTTTACGAGAACCGGCGAGTGGTCGTGACGGGTCATAGTTTTTAGGCACAGGTGTGGTACCATCGGTACATGAGCGCCGCAAGCGTACGCACATTTCGCCGACGACTTGGCCTGACCCAGCGAGAGTTGGCACGCCGCCTTGGTGTGGCCCGAGCCACCGTCACTCGCTGGGAAAACGGGACACGCCGCCCCTCAAAGATAGCTGAGATCGCGATTCAGAGCATCGTCGAAACGAAGGACTTGCCTTCCTGGCAGCGGCTTACAGCGGCCGCGCTAAATGGGTTATGGGACAATCCGGAGGACGCTGTCTATGACGCCTGGCAGGAGGTCTACCGCCCCGGTTCGCGGTGAAGTGATTCTGGTGCCCTTCCCCTTTGCCGAGCTAACGGCCACCAAAGCTCGCCCGGCGGTGGTAGTGAGTGGGCGGGATTTCTTCAGGGCCGAAGGAAAGATCGTCGTCGCCGCTATCACCAGCAATATCAAGGCCCACGTCGGTCCTACGAACTTGCATCTGGCCGAGTGGCGAGCCTGCGGCCTCCTGAAGCCGTCAGTTGTGACCTCATGGCTCGCGACTCTCGATCCGGATCTCGCCCTCATGAGAGTAGGTGCCCTCAACGGCGGGCAGTTGCGAGCCCTGGACTCCTGCCTGCGTGCAACCCTCCAGCTTTGACCGTCGAGACAGGCAGGTGGGTGAGTGGCCACCACACCGGCCAATGGGCTATCATTGTCAAATCCCTACTGCCCGTTTTTCTTTTTCAAGAATTCCCCGGCCGCCGCGTAGCCACTCTGCACGGCGCCTTCGATGGTGGCGGGCAGGCCGGTGGCCGTCCAGTCGCCGGCCAGTAAGAGTCCTTTAATGGGAGTGCGGGCAGGCGGGCGCAGTGGCTCAACTTCAGAACTGGGAGAAAAGGTCGCGAACCGCTCTTTAATCACGAGCGAGTGCAGCAGCTTTGCTTTGCGAGCCGCGGGAAGCATTGCTCGCAACTCGCGCAAGGAAATGGCCAACAGTTCCTCCTTCGCGCGGCCCACGTGCTCGTGTGCCCCGCTGAGCACCAGCGAAACATATTGCTCTTTATCGCTCAGAATTCGGCTCTTGTTGAAAAGCCATTGGATGGTCGTTCCGCGCAACCCGGCGAACTGCAGCTCGATGATGGGCGCGTCAAACCATAGGTTGATCGAGATAATCGGCGCCGGCCGAAGCGCCAGAACACCGGCAAAAAACGGATCGTTGCGCAGCAGGTCTCCGGGCAGCAACGCCGCGAGTTGGTGCCAGGGCACAGCACAAATGATAGGCACACCAGTGATAGATTCCCCGGTAATCAACTCCACCCCGCGGCAGACTCCGTCCGATATCAGCAGTCGCCTCACACTGCACCCGGTTTGCACACGGCCACCGCGAGCTTCAAGATAAGCGGTGGCAGCCGCGGTGTAACACTCACTCAATCCAGCGCGCGCAACGCCCAGACGCGAATCGAGCGGAGAGGAAAGCAATGCCAGCCGGAGGACGCGCTCAAAAAGTCGCGCGGAAGCAATGCGCGGATCTTCGTTCATCGCCGCAATGCAAAGCAAGTCCCAGAAATTTCGCTGGAGAGATTCGGACTGTCCCCGCCGGCCGAGCCACGCCGAGACGGTTTCGCCGGCCAAAGCGCCCGACTTATCCCGGGCCGCCCGCAGACCACGGCCCAAGCGCAGCACTTCCATTTTCTGCCTGAACGAAAAACTTCCCGAACGCAGCACGCCCATGAACAGATGCCACGGCGCAGGCCACGGGGGGCAGTCTAGACGGGTAAGCCGGCCGTCGCGGTCAAGGAATGGCACGGACAAGCGCGGCTGGAAATCAAGCCGGTCGAGGGTCCCGATGATCTCAAAGAACTTGATTGTGGAGTGGTAGCACCCCATAAAGAGGTGTTGTCCGTTGTCCACAACGGCTCCGGTAGTGGGATCGCAAAACGAGCGCGCACGTCCCCCGAGATGCGGCTTCTGCTCAAGCAAATACACCCGCTTCCCTGCCTCAGCTAGAGCCACCCCCGCGGCGAGACCCGCGAAACCGCCGCCGATGATGAGGACATCGAAAGACATATCCATGGTCCGTCGCCGGTTGTCCGTTGCTATCGGCCGCCGAAGTTCGTACTCGAAATCGGACACTCGTTACGATCTTCGATGTTTGAATTTGGGCTATCGGACGCGGGACTCCCAACTTCAGGCCGCTTCGGACGATTACCCGTACCACTCTGCCCCGAGGTAAACCGACAGTGCGGTCCATAGCTTCAACGGGTTTGGCACGCGCACTCGCTTCCCGAAGATGTTGTAACGGCGCTTTTGGATTCGTTTGAGGACGCCCCAATATATCGCCGCCATGACCTCCGCCGACTTCATGGAGCGCCGGTCCTCGGCGGGCAGCATCTGACGGGCTAGGTCGAAATAGTGCCGCGCGCGGTCGCATTCGAACTGCATCAACTCGATGAATGGATCGTTGTAGGCCCCTGCAAGCAACTCGGCGCGACGGACGCCAAAGCGGTCCAGATCTTCCTGCGGGATATAGATTCGCCCACGCTGGCCATCACGCTGAATGTCACGCAGAATGTTGACCAGTTGCAACGCCGTCCCCAGGTTCACGGCGTAGTCCCGCGTCCGGGGGTTCTGGTACCCGAAGATCTCAATGCACATCAGGCCAATCGTCGAGGCCACACGGTAGCAATACAGAGACAGTTCGTCAAACGTCTGGTAGCGCGACTGGTTCAAGTCCATTTCCAGACCCAGGATGAGATCCTCAAAATGCTTCCGCGGAATCTGGAAGCGCTTGATGGCTTCTGCCAAAGCGCGCAACTCCGGCGTATCCAGGCGATCGGTCTCTGCGCGGTAGCACGCTTCCAACGCCTCCCGATAGCTCGTCAACCCGGCAGCGGCCTCGGACGGGCTCAAACCACTATCGGCGACATCGTCACCGCGCCGCGCGAAGGCATAAACAGCTTCGATCGCAACACGCTTCTCCGGCGGCAGAAAAACAAACGCGTAATAGAAGTTGGTGACCCGAGCGCTGGTGAAATGAGAATTGTTTGAGGGCACATTCATGATGAGACGGTAACCACCGGAGTATGCGGGACGGCCGCGCTCAGCGGAGCCCGGCGGGCGCGCCAGTAGAGACGCACGAAATCCCAAATTCCGAGCGAGGGCCGGTGACGAAAGATGTCGTAGGAAACCGATTCAATCTTACGCAGGATTTCATTGCCGCCCAGCCAAGTCAGGCGTAATTGCGTGCGCAGCCTGGATTGCACTGCCTCCGGCAATCTTCTTCCGCGCTCGAAAAGCTCACGAGTGCGCTCGATTTCAATAGCCAGCAGCTCCTGCCAGCGGCGATCGACGCGCCCGGCACGCATTTCGTCCAGCGTGTAGTTAAAGCGCGCCATGTCATCCTGTGGCACGTAAACGCGATCGCGCGACAGGTCAATGGCAACATCCTGCCAGAAATTGGTGAGCTGCAAGGCCGTGCAGATGTGGTCCGAAAGCTCAAACAGGTTTGGTTCGTGATAACCGAACAGTTCCAGCACCAGCCGGCCTACGGGATTCGCCGAACACTTGCAGTAAGCCAGCAACGAGGCAAAATCAGGATGGCGGTTAACCGCGACGTCGGACTCAAACGCCCGCAAGAGATTTTCAAAGTTTGCGCGAGAGAGATTGAATCGCTCGGCGCTGTCGCGCAAAGCCAGAAACACAGGGTGATCGATTTTGCCCGTATAGCAAGCCGCCAGCTTCGCGCGCCAATCGGCCAGCTTCTCGAGCCGGTTCTCGACGCCCGGTTCGTCCGCCACGTCATCCGCATAGCGGGCAAACGCATAAACCGCCGCCAGCGCGTCACGCTTGTCGCGGGGGACAAGATATGAGGCGGTGGGAAAGTTCTCGTAATGCCGACGCGCCAGCCGCCGACATTCGGCGTAAGCCGCACGCAGCGCAGTTTCATCCGCAGACATAGTCTAAACCACAGGCTCATTATGAATTATGAATCGGGAATTGTGAATTGTCATTTGTCTGCTTCGAACTGGGCACGTACCCAGCGCAAAGGTGGCGGAGGGAGAGGGATTCGAACCCCCGAGCCCCTTTCGAGGCTAACGGTTTTCAAGACCGCCGGTTTCAACCACTCACCCATCCCTCCCCGCGAACTCGGCCCGTCGCTAGCCTTGAGCTTGGCGAGTGATCCTTATACGAGACTATCATATTTTCACTATCATCTTTCATCACAATTCGTGACCGAAGCACGTGCGAACGAGCGACGCCAGCACGTATTCGTCCCGCAATCGACCACGATCTCTTGCCGGCAAGTGAGCTCGATGCGATATACTTCCGCGCACACTTTTGCAGGAGGTTTTCGATGCGTCGTTTCGTCCTGAGTGTAATCGCGTGCTCTGGCAGTCATCTTCTTGATGGCGCCCGCAGTAGATCCGGCGCCAACCGGGGCACGTCCGGCGAGTGCGGCTAAAGCTAGCGCCAGCGCAGCGACGGACGCCGAGTCCCCCGCCGCCTTCGACGGTTTTTCCGCTGACTCCGCGCGCGCGGAACGCGATTGGGAGAGCAAATTCCGCGCCCTCCCCAGCCCCGCCAATATGCGCAGCTACATGCAACGAATCTCCGCGCGCCCCCACCACGTGGGCACGGAATATGACCGCGCCAACGCCGAATGGATTCTCTCGCTGTTCCAGCAGTGGGGTTGGGACGCGCACATCGAGAACTTTGATGTCCTCTTCCCCACGCCCAAGGAGCGCCTGGTGGAACTGGTTGCGCCCACGCATTTCAAGGCGACGCTCGAGGAACCCACGGTGGCAGGCGATCCCACCTCGGACCAGCATGCCGAGCAACTCCCCACCTACAATGCCTACTCGGCCGATGGCGACGTCACCGCGCCGCTCGTCTACGTCAACTACGGCATTCCCGGCGGACTACGAGCAATTGGAGCGCCTGGGCGTATCCGTGAAGGGCGCCATTGTGATTGCGCGCTATGGCATGTCGTGGCGCGGCATCAAACCCAAAGTGGCGGCTGAGCACGGCGCCGTGGGCTGCATCATCTATTCCGACCCGCATGAGGACGGCTATTTCCGCGGCGACGTTTTCCCCGGCGGCGCCTGGCGCCCGCTCCAGGGCGTGCAGCGCGGCAGCGTGATGGACATGGTGCTTTACCCCGGCGATCCCCTCACGCCCGGCGTGGGCGCCACCAAGGACGCCAAGCGCCTGCCGCTGGCGGAAGCCAAGACCCTCACCAAGATTCCCGTCCTGCCCATCTCTTATGGCGACGCGCAACCGCTGCTGGCCGCCTTGCGGGGACCGCGTGGCCCCGGAAGGCTGGCGCGGCTCCCTGGCCATCACCTACCACGTCGGCCCAGGGCCCGCCCAGGTGCATTTGAAAGTGAAATCCAACTGGGACACCAAAACCCTCAATGACGTCATCGCCCGGATTCCCGGCTCGGCTTCCCCCGACGAATGGATTGTGCGCGGCAATCACGAGGATGCCTGGGTGAATGGCGCTGAAGACCCCGTCTCCGGGCTCGTGGATGAGATGGAAGAAGCGCGGTCGATGGGCGAACTTCTGAAGCAAGGCTGGAAGCCGCGCCGCACCATCATCTATTGCGTGTGGGACGGGGAGGAACCGGGGCTCCTCGGCTCCACGGAATGGGGCGAGGCGCACGCCGACGAATTTCGCCAGCACGCGGCGGTGTACATCAACTCCGATTCGCAACGGCCGCGGCTACCTTGACGCCGGCGGCTCGCACACGCTGGAAAAATTCATGAACGGCGTGGCGCGTGACATCGTGGACCCGGAAACCAACCTCTCTGTCTGGAAACGCCACCAGCTTCGCTTGATTGCCAACGGCACGCCCGAGGAGCGCCGCGAAGCCCGCACCCGTCCGGACTGGCGCCTTTACGCGCTCGGTTCAGGATCGGACTACACGGTGTTCATCGATCATCTGGGCATCGCCTCGCTCAACCTCGGCTACGGCGGTGAGGATGGCGGCGGCATTTACCACTCTATTTATGACGATTTCTATTGGTATACCCATTTTAGCGATACCGATTTCAGGTATGGGCGGGCGCTGGCGCAAACCGCTGGCACCGCCGTAATGCGCCTTGCCGATGCCGAACTGCTTCCTTTCGAATTTACCGACTTCGCCGATACCGTCCACACCTATGTCGAGCAATTGAAGAAGTTGCTCCATGACAAGCAGGAAGCGGCGCGTGAGCGCAACCAGGAAATTGACGAAGGCGTCTTTACGGCCACCCTGGACCCGAAGGAACCGCTGGTCCCGCCCGCCCGCGAAGACGTGCCGCCCTACCTGAATTTTGCTCCGTTGGATAATGCTGCTGACGCGCTTACCCGCAGCGCCGCGCGCTACCACACGGCCCTTGAAAAAGCGCAGGCTGCCAGGGCGGCGTCACTAACCGGTGCATCGCTCCAGCAGGTGAACCGCGCGCTGATCGAAAGCGAGCGCCGGCTCACCAGTCCCCAGGGGCTGCCCGGCCGTCCATGGTTCCAGCACCAGATTTACGCGCCCGGGTTCTATACCGGCTATGAAGTGAAAACCCTTCCCGCCGCGCGCGAGGCCATCGAACAAAAGGACTGGAATGAAGCGAATACCGCGTTGGCAGAGATCGCCAACGTCCTCGATGCCGAGTCAGCCTTGATCTCGGGCGCGGCGCAGGAACTCGAGAACGCCATCAAGTGAAGGAGGCTGGGGTTGGCGGCTGCACAATAACGCCGCAGCGAGGCACGTCGCGGACGGCAGGTCAGGACGCGCATTATATGTCAGCACCGGTCAGCGCTCACTTGACTCCTCTCGTGCGATAGACTCAGAATGGACCTTTGACGGGGATCTTCCTCAACATAACTGCTTCATGCGCCTTATGCACCTCACCAGCGACTGCCTCCGCCGACTGAAAGATCTGCCCTTGGGGTTTTTGGCCATCGTCTTTTTTGCTTTCCCGGTCTTCGCGCAGACCAGCGCGACCGTCAATTGCGAGTCCATTTCCAGCAACATCCTCGACCATGCGGTGGATTATTGCATCGCGCTGCCTCCCGGCTATGATTCGGGAGCGGGCAGGTACCCGGTGCTCTATTTCCTGCACGGCCTGTTCGAGCATGACACAAGCTGGCGTGACCACAGCGCAGAGCAAACTTGGGAAGACCTGATGAACAAGGGCACTATCGGCAAGTTCATTGTGGTGATGCCGGAGGGCGGCCGGAGCTTCTACGTGAATTCGTTCGACGGCCGTGAGCGCTACGAAGATTTCTTTATTCAGGAATTCATTCCGGCCATCGACCACAAGTATCGCACCATCGCCACGCGTGAGGCGCGGGGCATCAGTGGCGTCTCGATGGGCGGCTTTGGAGCGCTGCACCTTGGCATGCGCCATCCCGACGTTTTCGGCGCCGCCAGTGCACACAGCGCGGCCTTGCTTGCCAAATTCCCCACTCCCCTGCCCACCGAGGGCCGCTGGGGGTTTTATGCGCGGGTCTTGCAGGAACCGTTTGGCTCACCGTTAAACGAGGCGTATTTTGAGGCCAACAACCCACTGACGCTCGCCGAGCACCCGGAGGGCTTCGCCGACCTGAAGCTCTACTTCGACTGTGGCGATCAGGACCGCTACGGTTTTGACGAAGGCAACAAGGAACTGGACCGGATTTTGACGTCCAAGGGATTCCCCCACACGTTCGTCCTGAGGCCTGGCGGCCATGGCTGGAGCTATCTGGATCAATACCTGCATTTCTCGCTAGAATTCCACTGGCAGGTATTCAGCCGTGCGGAAGGCGGAAACGCAAACAGCACGGGCAAGTAGGCGGCCATGCGCAAAGGAAAATTCTAAAAGCAAATGGCAAAACGCAAATGTCAAAAGTGAGGTTCCCTCGGATCAAATCTCAGAATACTGACCAGAAACTGTTCTCGGTGGCCTCTCTGCGTTCCGGGTTGAGGCTTTTCTTTTTGTTGCTGGTTTCTATACTGTTCGGAACCACGGCGGTTGCATTGCCTTCCGCGGACGCCGAGGGACGCGTGGTTGATTACATCCGGACGCACCTCCAGCCCGGCCAACCCCTGATGGTCACGGGTCTTTACAACCGCGTCTTCACCCAGCCGGATGAACGGCAGGCCCTGAACAAGCTCTACAACGCTTTCTTCCGCATTCCGCTGTTTGTCGCCGATTATCAGGAGCGATTTAAGTCACCCCCATCGCTCACCGTTATTGCCGAACAGTTTGACCTCCGTTCACCGGCGGAGGCCGACGTGCTCCTACGGGTCATGGAATCGGATCCGCGCGTACCCCGATTTCTCACCCGCGATCCCAAGACGGGCGAAATCACGCATGTCGATGTGCAGCGAATCAAGGCCGATCCGAAATTCGGTCAAGCATTCGCGCGCCAGATTGGCGGCTGGGAAGGCACACCTGCCGCCGATTTGACCCTGGCGCGCATCGGAGGCGGCGATCTTCACCTCGCGGACTATCGTGGCCAGGCGCTGCTCCTTGAGGTCTGGTTCACCGGTTGCCCGCCCTGCATGCAGGAAGCGCCTGCTCTCTCGGCGCTGAACAGCGAATTCGCTTCGCGTGGGCTGGTGATTATCGGCGCTAATGCTGACCGCGTGCTGGGCCTCGGCTACGACGATGCGGTGCGCCAACGTTATATTCAGGAACACCATATCTCCTACCCCACGGTCAACTGGACCAAGCAAGGCGATCAGGCATATGGCGGCATCGCCATTTTTCCCACCCTGTTTTTAATTGATCGCAACGGGGACGTAAGGGACCACTGGATCGGGTATACCGACGTTGGAATTCTGCGGAAGGCCATCACCGGCGCGCTGGACATGCACTGATCAGTACGGTTCACTTTCTTTTCCTGTGAGGTGTAGCCCGATTAAGTATAATGCAAGCTGCTGGCAACAAGAACTCTACCGTCGGGTAAATTTCAGGGTGCGTTGCTCCTATCGGAATTCCAGCAAGCTTTCCGCTCGCCTTCCCCGCCCTGTGGGGTGGCGCCGGTGCCCCCCAGCGGCTCGCGGCAGAGCAGTTCACACGCTTATCTTACTGGCGGTGCTGGTTGGCTTTTGCTCCAGACAGGCGCGCGCTCAAAGTCCCCCTGAACTTTGGGGCCGGCCGGTGGCCTATATTCATCTTGAGTGCGACTGTGACCTGAAGTTACAGAATTTCCCCGGCGCCGTTACGCAGCAAATCGGCGACCCGCTTGAACGTGCAAAGGTGTCGGAGAGCCTGAAACGTCTTTACGCCACTGGACGATTTTCGGAGTTGCGTGCCAATGGCGAGCCTGAGGGCAATGGGGTCTCGCTCACTTTTGTCGCGCACGCCCAATATTTCGTCGGCACAGTCGACACCGAGGGCAATCCGGGTTCGCTGGAACCCCGAGGGCTCATCCTCGCGTCGCGACTGCACCTGGGTGAGCCCCTTAGCGATGAAGTCCTCGACGCTGCCCGCCAGCGCCTCACCGATCTGCTGGTTAGCAACGGGTACTATCAGTCCCGGATTTCGCGCGCGATTGAACGCGACCCCGACACGCTGGAAGCCAACGTGGTCTTCACGATCAAGGCCGGCCCTCCGGCGCGGGTGAGCACGGTGCAATTCCAGGAGAACTCGGTCTTCCCTACCCCACGCCTGATGGGGGTGGCGGGCTGGCATCCGCACATGTTTCTGACGGCCACGCGAGTGGACCGCGGACTCTACCGCCTGCACCAATTCTACGTCAGCCATGGATACGTTCAGGTGAACACCAGCAGCCCCCAAAGGGTGTACGACGCCAAAACCAACACCGAAAAAGTTGTCCTCAAAATAGATGGCGGGCCGCTGGTCCGGGTGCGAGTGCAGGGCGCCTCGATTTCATCGTCGCAACTGCAAGACTTGCTGCCGCTGTACCGCGACGGCGTGGTGGACGACCAGGCTCTGGGCCGCAACGAAAAAGTGCTGGAAGACTATTTTCAACGAAAGGGCTATTTCTCCGGCGCGGTCAAAGCCAGCCGGGTGCGACGCAATACCCCCCAACCCCACCTGGAAATTCCTTTCGAGGTGAATCTTGGAATACACGGCGACTTCGCCGGCTACGGCGTGGAAGGCAACACCACGATTCCCACCGCGGAACTGATGTCCACCATTTCCCCTCCCAGCCAGGGACTTTTCCTGCCTCGTGCTCCCGAGTTCAGCCAGGATCTTGTCCAGCAGAAGACAGAGGCCCTGGTAGCTCTCTACCGGTCACGTGGATTTCTGGACGTGCAGGTTTCCTCGGCGATTAACGACGCGTACACGGGAACGCCCGGACTGCGCTTTGTGACCTTTGAGATCCGCGAAGGCGCGCGCACGACGGTGAACAAGTTCTCGGTGGCCGGAATGGATGCCGCCGATCAGCAGAAGGTCTGGCCGTCGCTGGTCAGCAAGCCCATGCAGCCCTACTCGGCCGAAAGAGCGCGGTCCGACCGCGACCGCATTCTGGACTATCTCGGCGACCACGGATACACTCACGCATCGGCTACCTGGCGCGCCACCCCGGCGAACCAGCCCCACAGTATGGATCTCGAATTTGACGTCGTGCCCGGGCAACAAGACCGAATCCAACATGTTGTTATTGTTGGCAACGACCACGCCCGCCTCGGCTTGATAAACCGCGCGTTGCTTTTCCGCGACGGCGAACCCATCAACCAGAGCGCGGTGGCCGAGTCACAGCGTAAACTCTATAATCTCGGCGTCTTTACGCAAGTCCAGATTACTCCGCAGGAAGAGCCGGCTGCCGATACGGACAAGACGATGCTCGTCGGCCTGGAGGAGGCGCGCCGCTGGAGCCTCGGCTACGGCGCCGGTTTCGAGGTCCAGCGCCTAGGCAGCAATACGCCCCAAGGCACCTTCAAGTTCAGTCCCCGCGGCTCCCTAAGCGTCACACGCCTGGACGTCGGCGGCCGCGGCCAGACCTTCAGTATGGGTGGGCGCGTTTCCTATATCGATACCGGCGCCGACGCCGGGTATTTGATTCCCCGCCTCTTTAACCGCGATGACCTTGACTTGCGCATGAAGGTACTGACCGATCTTTCGCGCGAGGTACTGACGTTCACGGAGAATCTCCAGCAAGCGTCCGTCAGCATCGAGAAACATCTTCGCGGCACGTCGCTACTGATCGGGCAGTACACCTTTGAACGGGTGCAGGCCCTCGATATCTCCAATCGGGTTGCGCCCGCAGAGGCAGCCCTCTACAGCCAGCCCGCCATTGTGGGACAAATGCAGGGAACCTACCTCAACGATCGCCGCGACGACCCCCTGGATGCGACGCGAGGATCATACACGCTGATCAACGCCGGGACCGCCTGGACGGGTTTCGGGTCGCAGTCTGACTTTCTGCGCTTCAATGGCAAGAACTCGACCTACTACACGCTAAACCCGCACCTGGTTTTCGCGCGCCTCACCCAGTTCGGCGTGGTTTCGCCCTATGGAAGCTTGTACACCGTCAAGGTTCCCGCAAGCAACGGCCAGCCCGCCCAGACCATCGAAACGCATGAAATTCCTTTGCCCGAACGTTTCTTTATGGGGGGCAGTCAATCGATGCGCGGTTTCTCCATCAATCAGGCCGGACCGCGCGACCCCGTGACCGGTTATCCGATTGGCGGCAATGCGCTTTTCCTCAATTCTGTAGAGCTCCGCACGTTTTTTGCGCAACGCCGCCTGGGGGCGGTGCTTTTCGAAGATGCCGGCAACGTCTACTCCAGCATCCGCACCATGCGCCTATTGAAGGTTACGCAAAGCCCCCTCGGCTCGACCGCGGATTTTGATTACACCTCCCACGCCGTAGGCCTGGGCCTGCGCTACAAAACGCCGGTGGGCCCCCTGAGTTTCGACGTTGGTTATAACTTGAATCCACCGCGCTTCGACGTGGTGAGCACCGTCAACGGGGTGACGACCACCCAGGTGCAGCGCTTGACGAATTTCCAGTTCTTCTTGAGTTTTGGACAGAGCTTTTGACGATCGTATGCCACGGCTATTTTGATTGTTTCGGAGCGCACCGAAGGGAGGAATCGCGGTTCGACAGACGAGAATGTAGGCTCAAATCTCTCTTGACAAAGCCTACATGAGTATGCATTATGAATCCGGCATGGAAGCCTTCGCCCTTCGCCCGCTGCCGCACCTCACCCCTGAAGTCACGAAAATCACGAATGGGACTAAGGCATCCAACGAGATGTCAGGCGCATTCATTCGAAGCCGGAAGGCGCATGAAAACAATGGGAAGCAAGACATAATGACCGCCAACAAGCACAATATTTTGGCCCGGGAATCACGTAGGTTGGAGGAAAAAACGTTTTTGGGGCGACGAGGTGTCCGGCACTACGCGTACGATCGCATTCTTTCATTGGCGATTTGTGTTCTCATTCTGGCCTGCCTACCCGTCAGCCCAAGGGTACTGGCCTCGGCCACAACCTTGGATAGCGTGGTTGCGTCCGTTGGCAACACCGCCATCACCGCCAGCGATGTGGAAAAGGAGTATCGGTTCGAGCGTTTCCTGGATGCCCAATGGCCGCCACCGCCGCCCGACGCCGCCGCGCTTGACGCGGTGCGCCAGCGCCTGACTTACCAGATGCTTCTGACGCAGGAGGAAAATCCGGAACCGGCGGCAAAGGAAGCATCGGAAAAGGCAGCCGCGCAGCTCCTGGCGGCGCTGCGCAAGGAATTCACCCGCGCCGGAGCATTCGCGGCAGCCATGAACGATCTGGGAATGACCGAACCCGAGGTGCTGGCCCGCATTACGCAACAAGAGCTTATGCTCCGTCTTATCAATGAGCGCCTGCGCCCCGAGGCTTCACCCACTGAAGAAGATGTGGCAAATTACTATCGTGCCGTGTTTGTCCCCGAATTTCAGAAAGAAAATGGAAAGGCAGCAGCGCCTCCGCTCGCCGTCGTAGCCGACCAGATTCGCGAGGTGCTGACCCAGAAACGCATCAACGAATTGCTGGACCAGTGGATTGACGAACTAAGGCCCGCCAGCCAGATGCGGTTTCACGACTTTCGGTGAGAGGTGCCAAGTGCGAGGTGTCAGGTGCCAGGTGTAGGGTGTCAGCCTCCCCACCAGTCTGGCCGTCTCTCCCTGGCTTGTGCACCTCTTCCTTCAAAAATGAAGGTGCATCCGGCGATGTTGATGAAAATAAAGGAAGACGAAAAAAGGTGTAGGGTGCCAGGTGCCAGGTGTCAGGTGCCAGGGCATCGTGGGCCAATCTGACTGTCTGTGCCCTGTTTCCGGCCCGCCACGTTCAAAAATGAAGGTGCATCCGGCGATATTGATGAAAATAAAGGAAGACGAAAAAAGGCGTCGGGTGCCAGGTGCCAGGTGTCAGGTGCCAGGGCATCGTGGGCCAATCTGACTGTCTGTGCCCTGTTTCCGGCCCGCCGCACTCAAAAATGAAGGTGCATCCGGCGATGTTGATGAAAATAAAGATCCCGACACCTGACACCTGGCACCTGACACCTTTTTGATAGTTAAGAGGAGGTTGCCGTACGCATTGGAAAGTATCCAAACCCGTTCGGTTCGTCCTGGTCCTGGTGGAAAGTCTGCTGGGGCTGGTTCTCGTCTGCCTGATTCTCATGAGCACCGCATGGTTCCAGCGCACGCTGGAGCGCCGTGTAATCGCCAGCCTGGAAGGGCTCAGCGGCGGCCAAGTGGAAATCGCGCGTTTCCGGTTCAACCCCTGGATCTTCCATGTCACCCTGCAAAATCTGGTGATTCACGGGACGGAACCCGCGGGCGAAGCTCCCCTGATTTCGGTGAAATCGCTGGAGGCAGGCGTGAGCCCGGCCCAACTACTGCTCCGGCGTCTTCGTCTTCGCCACTTGGATATTGATCATCTCGAAGTGCATCTGCGCACCAACTCGCAAGGCATTACCAACCTCCCCGTATTGTGGGAACTGACTTCCGCACAGCAAGGTCTGATGGATTTGATGGATCTCTCCATCGGACGCCTCACCGTTTCCCACTCTCTTTTTTTCTGGAACGACCAGCGGCAGCCGATGGAAATCAACGCGCGTGACTTGGCAATTCTCTTCCACCGCGCCCCGGGTCGGTACAACGGCACGTTTTCCTCGTCCGCAACGGAAGTTCGCTCGGCACGTTGGTCGCCTCCGCCCATCAAGCTGAACGGCCGGTTCGAGCTGTCTTCCGCGGGCCTCGTCGTCCCATCGCTCGCGTGGGAAGCCCTGGGAACCACAGGCGAGGCTTCCTTCACGATCGTCCCGGGCGCCACGCTGCAAGCGTCCGCCCGGTTCCACTTCGGCGCCGATCTTGCCGCGCTCTCCGGCATTCTTCAGGCACCCGGTCTGCGTTCCGGCACGTTGCAAGTGGAGGGACTGGCGACGTACGAAGGCGGCGCAATTTCCGCGCGCGGCCGCGCCCAGGCCCGCCGGGTGGCCATATTCACCCCGGCCCTTCCTTCGCTGATCGTGGACGGCACGGCCAACTACGCTTGGGAAGATAACCGGCTCGATCTCACCAACCTCGTCGTCGGCATTTTGGACGGCACGGTGCAAGGAACGTTCCAGGCGGATTTCCACGATCTTGCGGCGAAGTTTCGCTTCAACGGCTGGCTGCGGCAAGTTCGGCTGGATTCGTTGCTACGCTCCGCCAGCACTCTTCCGAACGTCCAGACCCAATTGCAGCCGGCCGCCGCGGCCAACGGCAGGGTTAGCGCGACGTGGGCCGGCCAGTGGAACGGCCTCTCGGCGGATTTTGATCTAAGTTTGCAGGCGCCGGCCAGCACGCCCCGCAATGTGCTGCCGGTGAGCGGCGTGGCGCGCGGCACACTCCGGGACGGGCACGGCTTCACCCTTCACCTCGCCGACGCCGAACTCCGGACGCCGCATTCCACCATCACGGCGCGGGGGACGCTGGCGCAGAAAGCTACCGCCCCCGCCGCGGAACCGCTCGCGCTCACCGTGATGACCAACGACTTCGAAGAATGGCGGCCTTTCTTTCAAGCCTTAGTGGCCGACCACCCCGGCATCCCACTGGAGCTGAAGTCGCGTGCGGAATTCTCCGGTCAGCTTAGTGGCAGCTACGAGGCCCCATCTCTGGAAGGGCGCTTAAACATGGGCCCCTTCCGGTATCGCGGCTGGGCTTGGGACCGGGTAACGGCAATCTTGGCGCTCAATTCTGATTTCGTCCGGGTTTCGAATGGGCGGCTGGAACGTGAGCGAAGCTCATTTGAAATCGATGCTTCCGCGCGAATCGAGAATTGGAGATTCACGTCCCGTTCGTTAGTGCACGCCTCTGCCCAGGCGCAACACACTCCCATCGAGGGGCTCAAGGCGGCGGTGAACGCAGATATTCCCCTCAGCGGTTCCGTCAGCGGCCGCGTGGAGCTTCAGGGCACGGTCGCCACCTTGACAGGCTCCGGCTGGCTGCGGATCGACGATGGCGCGTTTGCGGATGAACCGTTTGATTTCCTTACCACCCAGGTGCAGGTGGCGAAATCCGCCTGGAAATTGCAAAACATCCAATTGCGGAAGGGCCGCGGGCGACTGACCGGCGAAATCACCCTGGACCCGGAACGCCGCGCCGCCTCCGGGCAACTGGAAGGAGCGGATTTTCGACTTGCCGATATCCGCCACTTGCCGATCACTGCTTCCCTGACCCGCCCCGAGGGGCGCGTGGACGGGAAGCTGAGCTTTACGGCGCGTGGCCAGGGAACCGCGGACAATTTCCGTGTGCAAAGCTCCTGGCAGGTGCGCGACCTCAGCGTCGCGGGCACTCCGTGGGGCGATCTCGGTGGTACGCTGACGGGAAGCGGAAACCAGCTAAAACTCGAGGGCGGGGGGCAGGGCTCGGGCGGTCAGAAGTTCCGGCTTAGTGCAACGGCCACTGCGCAAGGCGATTGGCCGATGGAAGCCCAGGGCCAATGTGCTACGCTGCGCGCTGACCCGTGGATTCGGACCTTCTTCAATCGCCAATTGGCGGCAACCGTCACCCTGGATGGCTCTTTCCGTGCCCAGGGACCATTACGCGTACCCTCAAAAATCAGGTTCCAGGCGCAGGCCGCGAGCATGGCGGTGGATTTTCCCAGCGTCCAGTGGCGAAACGTCAAGCCCATTGACGTGCGTTATTCCGACGGCACGCTGACGCTCGACCGATTCGTCATGCGTGGCCCTGCAACTGAGCTGGAACTCGCGGGGACGGTGGGCCTCAGTGACGGCGGCGCGCTTTCGCTCAGCGCCGAGGGAACGGCAAACGCAACCGTACTGGCGCTGGTCGATCCCGCCATTCAGGCTTCCGGCCATTCTGCTTTGCGCCTGCGTGTTACCGGGACCCCGGCACATCCACAGTTCAGCGGCACGGCCGAGATTCAGGATGTAACGCTCGGCTTCCAGGGCCTGCCGTTGACGTTTAACGGTCTGAAAGGTTTGATCAGTCTGGAAGGCGAGCGCGCCGTGATCCGATCGCTGCGCGGCACGAGTGGCGGGGGCGGGGTGGCCTTCAGCGGGTTCGCCACTCTGACGGAGAATCCTCGCTTCGAACTTCGCGCCGACCTGAACCAGGTGCGTATCCCTTACCCCACCAGCTTCACGTCCGTGCTCGACGGCCATCTTCGCCTGGGAGGCAGCACGGAGCGCTCGGAAGTACAAGGCGATCTGGTAATCCGGCAGATGATCGTGAGGGAAAACGGCAATCTGATTGCCAGGTTCATTGAGTCGGCCAATCCCATGAGCGAGTTGCCCGGCGCTGCAACGTCCCCGAGTGCGTCGAAAATTCGCATGAACGTGCGCGTCACTTCGGCGCCTTCGGTGCAGATTCAAACGCCCGATTTCCGGCTGGTGACCGATGTTGACGTCCGCATCCAGGGAACCCTTGCCAATCCTGTGCAGGTAGGGAGCATTCACTTCATCAGCGGCGAGACGGTGTTCCGGGGGAACCGGTTCACCTTGCTGCGCGGCGACGTGAATCTTACCAATCCCTTTCGCACCCAGGCGTATCTTGATCTGGAAGCCCAAACCCTGGTGCAGAGCTACCAACTGACCGTGGATATTTCCGGCCCCTTTGACCGCCTGAAGTTCGCGTACCGTTCCGATCCGCCCCTGACGCAGGCGGATATCATTACGCTCCTGGCTCTGGGCTACGTGCCGCAGGAACAGGCCTTCCCCACGCTTCAGGGAAATCCCGCCACCAGCGTCGGCGCTTCCGCCATCCTCTCTCAGGCCTTGTCAAGCCAAATTGGCGGCCGCATTCAACATCTGTTCGGCGTCAGCCGAATCAAAATTGATCCCTACGTCGGCATGCCCGGATTGGGCTCCGGCGAGCGCGTTACCGTGGAGCAACAGATCAGCCACCAACTAACGCTCACCTACATCACCGACACTTCTTATTCGCAATACACGATTGTTCAGTTTGAGTGGAACGTCACCAACAACGTGTCGATATTAGGCGTGCGTGATCCTAACGGAATCTTCGGAATTGAGTTCCGGTTCCGAAGCCGGTTCAAATGATCTCCTACTGATGCTATACTCAAAAAGCCGCCGGAGCGATTCGGGAAGCAATGGCAACCATCTGGTTCCACTGCCCGACCCCCAATCTTCGCTACCGGTTCTTGTGGCCACGGAGAGGTGTCCGAGTGGCTGAAGGAGCACGCTTGGAAAGCGTGTTTGGGGGAAACTCCAACGTGGGTTCGAATCCCACCCTCTCCGCCAAGTTAATACCTATTTAATAAAGGGCGTTCAGACCTATTTCATAACTGCCGGTAGAACACTGAGGGGCATCTTCTCGGGCGCCACCTACGCGCCTCTCATTCCCGGTTCGCCGGTCAATGGGGACCTCAGGTCTTCGCAAAGGAGGATCTCGGGTGGAGTACCAGGCAAAGACCAGTTATCGAGGCAGCGCGGCTCTTGAATATGACAGGCAAAGATCCGCCAAGGTGCTATGCAAGTTCGAATGGGACCGGGAAGCCAGCGTACTTCGCAAGTACTTATCCAGCCTGGCCATCCGCAACACTTGTATTCTCGATGCCCCGACCGGTACAGGACGTTTCCTGCCGCTCTTTAGCGAACTCGGGTGCACTGCCGTAGGCCTCGACATCTCGCACGACATGCTCATGGTGGCAAGTGAACGAAGGCCACGGAAAACAGAGCTCCTTGCCGCAGACTGCGAATCGCTGCCCTTTGTCGACGACGCGTTTGATTATGTGGTCTCTATGCGATTTATGGGCCACCTGCCGCCCGAGACCAGAACGAAGGTGCTGAGGGAGTTTCTTCGAGTATCACAACGGGGGCTGATCGTCGAGTATCCGATTCTCAATCCCTTCACGGCCATGAAATTCGTGCTCGGCAACCTCTGGTATCGGTTGAAAACCGGCAGGCGCAGAGTCTGGCGACCGGCAACCAAGCGTTCACTGCAAAACGAGTTGCGTGAAGCCGGATTGACCATATTCGCGCAGCGATGGGTTCTCAGGCCGTGGTCGCACCTCGCGCTTTTGCACCTGGTCGGCGATGAGAAATCCAAGATCCAAAATTCAAAATTCAAGATGGAAAACAGAGGCTGAGCAAAAGACAAGCCGATTCAAGATTCAAGCATTCAAGATTCAAGATTGCTCAAAATTGAACTGGGCCAAGGGGCTTCTGAATACTTTCGCGCTGCGTACTTTCGAGCTGCGTATTCGCCAAAGCGGTTTCCGGCAACCTCTCACCGCAGACCGGGAATCAACGCTTCATCTTGTATCCACTTGTATCCGCTTCTACTCGCTGCTTGCTGCCCTGAACTGTCGCAACATCTTGAATATTGAATCTTGAATCGACTTCACCCGTGCTGATTATCAATTCGAAGAGTAGTTTAGTTGGATGGCGTACGGTGGCGCACGGTGGCGTTAGGTAAGATGCGCCCTAAATACAAGGAGTTACGGGCTAGGGCGGCGGGCGCGGCGGAAGTGGCGCGGGGAGAATAGTTTAGAAGTAAGCGGGTATTTGTCCTCTATCTCTATCTGTAAGTTATTGATTCTTCGTTCGGCTGTCCTCTAATTTCGGCGAAAATAGAGGACATACTCCGAAATCCTCCTAAGCGAATGAAAATAGGGCAGAAAATTAGAGGACAGCACAATAATTGTGCAATTTTGGCGGGCGGAATAGAGGACAATTAGAGGACAGCATTTCTGAAAGTGGCGGGGGAAGCATCGAAACGGATGCGCAAAACGAGAGAGCTGATAGCTACCGCAAAAGGGATAATCGTGAGAAACACGAAAACGGCAATACTAACGTGATGTGAAAGGAACATCCTGATAATGCGCCAAAGGAGCAAACTGGTAAGAAGTAAGGAGAATGAACTGACAAGGCGAGAAAATGAAAAGGGGCGGAGGCCGGGCCGGGTGTCCGGCCTCCCGAGATTAAGTTAGTACCAACGTGGGTCGAGTGGCCTTCCCGCGGAGATCCACTTCGCTACCTGGATATCTTCCTGAACGATTCGCATGACCATCGCCAGAGCGTCCAGCGATGTCTCGCTCTCCGGTTGACCCATAGCCATGTCTTCCACGATCTGGCACAGCCCAAGGGCTCTTCGGTGCATGTCAAAAACAACGTCATGCTCTCCGTCAAGACTTAGGCGGGCCTCGGCCAAAGCAACGATCACTTTTTGCCAGCCCGCGAGTTCGTCTTTTCTTTCCTCGTTAGATGGCGCGGGCACTTGAGCCGGGGGTTGTTTCGATAGCTCGACTTTAAGAGATTCGAGCCGTTTGCCTTTTTTTGATATATTCTGCTTAACCTTCATGGTGCACCTCCATGCACTTTGTGGGCTAGGTGCTGCCTGCCGCCGATGGCGGCGGGCAGTCACCGATTTACAAACTTATGTCGCTTTTCGATGCTCGCGCCGGTAATCCCGCATCGCGTTGAACATCCGCCGCAGGTTGACATACTTCCGTTGCGTCCCGTCCTCTTCGGGTAGCGGGTCGGTGTCGATTGAGCGCTTTATCAAGAATTCAATTTGCCGATCGGAGAGCGAGGTTCCAAGTTCCTGCCGGGCGATTTCGCGGGCTTCGGCTTCACTGGGGCCATACACGCGCAACCGCCGCTGTTCGACACGCGAGCGCCATTGGCCCATAGACGTGCGCCGCCGCGCCTCAAACAGGTTCACTACCTGCTCGTTTCCCGCGATGATCACTCCCACCAGGCCGCGCGCCAAGTCACCCAGTCGCCGCAAGCACTCCAGTGTGTCAATCATCGGGTAGAGCAGTTGCGCCTCATCAATCGCTACCACCAGCGGCGCTTCCCGCCGCCGCAGCTTGCCCAGGATGGCATCACGCAGCGCCGTGGCGTATTGCGCGTAAGGCGCGGCGATGGCGCGGGCGATGGCTGCCAGCAACATGCGCGGGCTCATGCGTTCCACTGCTTCCACCAGGGCAAACCATGGCGTGGACTCGCGCGCCGACTCGGCAAAGACCGTTTCAAATAGGAAGGTTTTCTGCGCGCCATACGGGGCGTAACACGTTCCCCAGATCCCCTCTTTGGCGTCCGCAATCAGCTCGCGCATGGCGCGCGTGCCCTCAGTCTCGTAAATCCGCCCGGGGAAGGCGGGCAGATTGGGAGGGTTCTCGGCCATCCATGCGGCCAATGTCTGCGCCGTCTCGCCCGCCTCGGCGGACGTACCGAACTTGGCGCGTGACAAAAACTGGTGAAGCGTCGGAGGCGCGAAGCCCGCGCGCTCTGCAATGTCATGCTGACTCAGTCCGGTGGCCGACATGTAGACGCGCAGACCGGCGCGCACTTGTTCACGAGTTTGGAACATCTTGCTTCTCCATGCGGGTCATTTCGCGTGCCACTTCTTCAGAGGTCAGAGATCGGGACAAACCGGCGCGCTTGTGCCGCGTGGCCATATATTCCACGCTGCCCATTTCGGGGTGCTGGGGCTCAATCACCGGGGCGTCGAAAAACTTTTGTGGCCCGATAATGTCTTTCGCGGGGAGCGCCTTTTGCTGTTCTAACAGCGCTACCGGATTCACCGCCGCTAGAGCGATCTTCGACGCCTTGACGCCTTGCCGGATGGCGCGATGAACTGCGGCCTTGCAGCGCATCGCGGCGCGGAGTTCATCGCGGCTGTCAGGCAGCCATGCGAGTTGAGGCTTCAGCGTGGCCACACAGGAAGCGGTTCCTCCGGTGATGGGATAGATCACTGTAACCTGACGGAAGGTGCGGCGGCTGATGATGGCTTCGCACTCTTCGTCTTGGTGAAGGAAAAGCTCGGGGGCGATGTACTCCACCAGTTGGCCGAAGAACGTCAGGTTTACTTGGCCGCCCCGCGCAATCTTCACAAAGCGGTGTTCGGCGCTGTGGTGGTCAAGCTCTTCCACGGTAATCGTGCGGAAGCCATCGGCGGGCCGCTTGGCGTTGTACGCTTCATTAGGAGTCATGCCGCGCCGCATCTTGCCATGTCCGCGCGCCTGAGCATTCCAAGTGTTTTCCACCCAGTTAATATAGGCATGGATGTATTGACTGACTGTGACCAGCGGGGTGTGTGGCGCTTTGCCTTCCTTGTCGGCAAGCCACGCGAGATGCTGCGCTTCCTCTGTGGCGAGCTTCTCCGGCCGCGTGTCCGGGCTGGAACCGCAGTAACCGGGGAAATTACGGTCAAACGCGGGAAGGTTGGCGTGCCAGCGTTCGATGGTCTTTGATTGCGGGTTGCGCCCGATGGCTTTTACGATTTCCACGGTGAGTGAGTTCCACAGTCCCGAAGCTTCCCGGTAAAGCGTCTCACCGGAGAACCGGCGCACCTTGCCATTGAACGCCTCACAGATGAATTCCTTTCCGAGGTCCATGTGGACAGCCTGAGGAACGCCGAAACGTTCAATCGCCATGCACGCGGCCATCATTACCATGTCCGACGAGAGCACGGGGCCGAAGGCGAAGCCTAAAACCTTGTCGCTGGCGACATCAAGGAAGTTAACCATCCAGATACGGCCAAGATGTTCGCCGCCGTCACGCAGCCGGACATCCACTTCCTTCTGGTCGGTAACCCACAGGTCATTGGCGCGCAACGTGTCTGGGTTGCGGGAGATGTACATGGCGCATTGATCGTTGAACGCCTTCTCGCCTTGGCGCGCCAGAACGCGCACGGGCTTGGAAATTCTCTTGAGCGCCGTCCGGCACTGGTCAAGGGTGGGCCGGTCGTAAATGTGGCCGATGCCCCACGCCCTTTGCTTGCCCGCGATTTCTGCGAGCAGGACGCCATGCGCCGCGTGGATGGAATGCTTCGCTTGATTCAAATAGAATCCCGACTGCCGATCATCCGTTCGTTTCCCGGTTGGTCAAAGAACGTGTGCCCGCTCCGCCCTGGCCTCGGCCTCGGCACTAGGGCTTCGGCGAATACCTTCCAATCCTTGCCCACAGAACGGAAGAGTTGAAGCTTGCCGTTGACGAAACTGTAGGAAACCCCGTGAACCTTCGCCAGCCCATGACGGAAGTCATCATTGTTCCTGACGAGCACTCCGCCAAAGATCAAGCCTTGTACCTTCTTCCAAGTACCATTCACACACTCGGAAACGAGTCCCAATGTTTTCTCGACTTGAGGGCGAAACCTTTGCGGATGGCCGCGACACCTCCTGCGGGCTTCGTAACTGGGGGAAACATCAAATGGTAGAACAGGCTGAAGGGACTTAGACACGGCAAGGCCAACGCTGGGAACTTCGGGCGGTATCTCATGCGGGGATTTCTGCTCGGTGGCCCACCGGGCGAGTTCGGACCCGGTAAGGACGGCGGCTGGGTCGTACAAGTTCCGCCGCGTGTCGCTGGGGTCTTTCTCAAAGGCGACACAGCCGCGTCGCAAGCGCTTCTGCACGGTATTCAGGTTCTCGCCCTTCAGTCGCGCAATGTCGTCAGCCGTGATTTTCACTCGAGGCTCTGCCTTCGCTCATTGCTCACCTACTTTTCGGGACATGGCCGCCGTGCCGAGTTTCCCGATAGCGAGAGCGCGGCGGCACTCGTCGCAAAGGGCATATTGTTCTAGTTCGTGGCTGCCGGTGATCTTCGCCAGAGCGGGAAGCCAATCCATTGGGAAAAGTTTCTTCGTGCCTCTGTCTAGCCGTCGAGCGCGCGTGAATTCGTGGAAGATTGACTCGCTGATCGGCTGTTCGACCTCATCAGACAATTCATGGGCGACTTGCGCCCAACCCTTCTTACAGCCTTTTATTGCCTTGCTGATGAGCGCCCTCACTTTGTTTTCGGCCGCATTCATGGTCGCCTTCCCTTGTGTGATAGATTCTTAGGGAATTTTGGGGTTCTAAATAATCTTTAGTCAGGCTAATATTAGTCCGACTAAAGATGATTGTCAAGTAGGAAGGAATA
>CAWDRP010000025.1:0-462639 GCA_963804755.1 uncultured Acidobacteriota bacterium | reverse complement strand
CCAACATACTTGGCAGACCCAAACCGTCAGTTGCCTCTTGTATGCCCGTGCTTCCGGGTGTAACCTCCTCGCTTAAAATCTAAAGCGGGGAGAGAAGCCAAATGGACGGCGTAACTAACAAAATCCTGATTCAGCTTGCCAGCCTGACAGCGGACTTGGCTCGTCAAGTTAAATGGTATCGGAAGCACTTTTGGAGAGATTGCGCCGAGTCCTGATTCTGCTTCTCAAGCTGAGCGATTTCAGCTTCCACTTCGTCAACTCGAAACAACGGTTGGAAACCCGGCGGTGTCGGACCAGCAAACCGCCGCAGCGCTACACAAATTTTTAGCCACAATAAATACACTTCTGGAGACATAAAGCACCCCCATTAACTGGTTTCCATAATCTTAATACTGTGAAAACCACGAATTGAATGTCGGAGGCGAGGGGTCAAACAAGAGTGGGCTTATCGGAATGCTGGCAGTGGTGGTACTTCTCCTCCGGGTTTGCTATCTGGCAACAATCTTGAGTTGTAACGCAGCACAGGCTGAATCTGCTGAAAAAGCACGCAGTACCGAACTCCAGAAGAAGGTCGAATCGCTGGAGCAGGAAGTGACGACACTGAAGGAGACCGCCGACTACTACTTCCAGCAGGGGGTTGACCAGCAGTCTGCCGGGAACCTCCGGAGGCAAAGACGGCGTTCGAGGCGGTTGTTGCCAAGTTTCCCATGAGCAGCCTCGTGGGGACCACCCGGCAGCGGCTCGCAGCCGTGAATGAAGCGATTGAAAAGGCGGAAGTTGAGGGTATGCGGAGATGCAAAGGCAGGCGGAGGAAAAGGAAAAACTGACAAGGGAACAAGGCTAGCCGATTGATTACAAGCTCTTCTACGCAAGGTCGGCAAGCAGTGGTTTGCCGATTGATAAGCGTTTCAGGTTTACCGCATTGATTCACCACAATCTTGTGCTTTATGCGCCAGATTATAGTGAGTATCCTAACCTGAATGACCAGTTGATTTGTGAAGCAGCATTCGACGATGAGGCGCAACACCAGCAGTTCCTTCTGGGTAAAGACCTGACGAACCGCACAGTCGTCGCCTCAATGGGAGCGGACGGAAATATCAGAATCCACAAGGTTGAGTAGGCGCCCAACTTCAATCCTTGGATATCGCCTTACGCCGCTTGTCCCTCGCCAGCTTGGTTGTCAGGGATTTCTTCGGCACCCGCACGAGCCTGCCGAGCAGCGCCCGGAACTTGGTCATCGCCAGGTCCGCATCCTGCACCACGATGTCTTCCGCCTTGGGCTTCATAGAATCAATGTACCGCTATAATATCTTTCCGTGGATGAGTGTTATGCTGCCCATTTGCTCATTTGCAGATTCATCCGCATACGCAGCAGTTCGTCGGCAAACCATTTGACCTTCGCCCAATCACAAACGGCTTCAAGTTCATTCTTGACCAGAGGATTCAATATGCCGTTCGCTACCATTTCATCATAGATGCCAAGGATACGGTTATGGAATCCCTCAGTGCGGTAGCGAGCTTGGAAATTTTCGTTCCATGCGGGGTACTCAGTATTTTTTTCAAACCACTTTGGTTCCGGTCCTACACTTTTCCAAAACGCATACAGGTCAAGAACCAAGATTTCTGTACGGTCTTCCAAGGTCTTGACTGGTATTGCCTGCGGCACGGCAACCGGAGATGTTTTTCTGTGCGTGTCGTATATTACATAGCCAAACATCGCCCATGTGCATGTCAAGAGGAGAACCCACAGGGCCGGTGGGTTTGGAGACGTGGGATGGTTATGGTGGTAGACGGAATAGGTCACAGCCGTCAAGCCCAACACGATGAGAACGGCAGCCCAAACGGTTTTCAGATGTCTCTCGAAGACGATGTACACGCCCACTCCAGCGATGGTGTACCCGAACCAAGCCAGCGCCTCATTGAATCCCATCGGAATGACCTCAACGGAAGGATTGCAAGAGGTCACTCGTTCGTCAAGTGAATAATACTGCCTTATTGAAAATTTCTTGGGCGTCACTCCGTATCCCCAATCAACTCCTTGTAGGTGATGCGGCGACCTATCGTCTGCCTCATGACCCCGGCGAACCTCTGGGCATCGTTCCCGTGCCTTGCGTTGTACCGGAACGCCTGCTCGTCCAGGTAACGGACCAGGTGGAAAGGCTCGACGCTGACATACGTCCCCTTGACGGTGCGCTTCAGCAGGCTCCAGAAGTTCTCCAGCCCGTTGGTATGCACCCGCCCCCGGACGTACTCTACCGCGTGGTCAACGAATTGGTGGTCATACTTGCCAGCCAGACCGTCATAGGATGCCAAGGCGTCGGTGTAGACGGCGGACCCGCCCGCTACCTGCTCCCCCACAAGGTTATGCAGGGTCTTCCGCTTGCGGTTCGGAATCACCGTGGCAATCACCTTCCCGCCCCGCTCCAGGCACCCGAGCACCGGGGTCTTGTCCTTGCCACCAGTCCCGGTAATATTTGCTTCCCGCCTGTCCTCGTGCATGTTCTTGGAAAGTCCGCCGATGAAGGTCTCGTCAACCTCGACCTCGCCAGAAAGCTTCATGAAGGAGCCGGTCTGCATGGCCTTGCGGATACGGTGCAGCATGAACCATGCCGTCTTCTGGGTCACGCCGAGGGCACGGTGAAGCTCGTAGGAGCTAATCCCGTTCTTGCACACCGTCAGGAGCCACACGGCGGGAAGCCACTTCTCCAGCCCGATGGGGGAATCCTCGAAGATGGTCCCGACCTTGAGCGAGAACTTGGGGCTCTTGTGGCCGGCGTAGCACTTGTAGACCCTTGCCTTCTCCAGGTAGGCAACATGGTCCGAATTGCACTTGGGGCACCGGACCACGCCGTCCGACCAACGGACCTCGACCATGAACTTATGGCAGTTGGCATAGTCGTCGAAGAACCTGACCGCTTCTAGCAAAGTATGGGGAGAATTTAATGTTTCCATACCTATAGTATACATCGGAGATTAGGGTCTGTCAGGTACAAAATTTAGTTTTCCACGGGTATTTTAGGTAAGGTTAATGACAAGAAGCATCGGGAATAATTCTACGACTTTCTTCCATTTCTTTTTTAACTTCAATCTCTTTTTCTTCCCGCATTCGCTTCATCTTTGGGTGCTCCAGCAATTCAACCAAGCGCCATGCCGGTACAACGGCGGCGATACCAGCGCTCAGTTGCTTCTCACGCTTTGGCGAATGCCCGCAGTCTATCCCCAACAGCAAGCTGGTAAACCTCTCTGGTCGTACATTGTCCAAGGAAGGCGAGGTTGGAACGTCATATACAAACACGGGCGAACCGCTGAATCCGCTTACCGACCTGACCTCAACTAGAAAGTGCTTTCTTTTCTTTCCGATGCCATTTTCAATCTCTTCCAAAGGCATCATTGCAATGTTTCCGAAGCGAGCGATGGGAATGTTCCTCCTTTCCCCCGAATGGTCGATAAAACGACCGACCATAAACACTTCGTCACCCACACCGATGTTGAACTGGCGTAGCTTATCCTCGTCAACACATCCGGTGTCTCTTACGAAATTGAAATCATGGTCTGGGAAAAGCATGATGGGGCAGATTGCCAGGTCATCACCGTCTGGATGTTCCAGCCACATAGCAGGATGAGATTCCAGAACGTCATATCCCTCGGACTTCTTGTTGATTCTGATTACTGAAAAGCCATCACGAATAACGTGTGCGTTGGTGGCAATGTAGTAGGGCATTCCTGTAAAGTGCGTAGACTCATGGTAAACAACGAACCCACTAGCGCCCGCATTTGCATTTTCTTTTGCATCCTTGCGGTCTTTGTAGAGATAAACGGCGGTCTGTAGGAACTGGTCATCTATCCTTGGCATTGGGCATTCCTGTATAAGGAAACTTCCACCACCGGATGGTATCTCCACCCACTTCGGATTCTGCGGAATTTGACTATGCATCGTCAAGGTATATCTACCAGTCCTTTAGGAGGTTTGGGTCTGCCAAGTATGTTGGTACCCTAATTTGGGCCGTAACGCCGGCTTCCAGCCGGCAATGGAGCCGCCAAGCCTGCCCTGAGCAAAACGAAGGGATGGCGGCGGTACGCCCCGGCACCCGATCGAAAGAAACTGGAAACAAAAGAGGCCTTGGACTATACTGCGGGTTGTTTGCTGGATGATTGTAACCAGCCGATGCGCCATGAATCCATGAATCGGATCGCCATCAGAAACTTGAAATCTGCCAATCAGAGTCTTCTGCGGGACATTAATGAAGTCAGTGTCCTTAGGCTCATCCGCGAACGGCAGCCCATTTCGCGCATCGCTATCGCGGAGATGACCGGCCTGGAGCCGGGGACGGTCACTCGCATCCTGCAAAGATTTGCTCGTGGCGGTCTGATCTCGGAGACCGGCGTGGGACCCTCAACCCCCCTGGGCGGGCGTAAGCCGCGCTACGTGACCCTCAATCCGGGTAGAGACTCCGTCATCGGAGTGGATTTGGGAGCACGTGAGACCTTGTTGGCCCTGAGTGATTTTAACGGTCGGATCCAGGATTTCAGGCGCATCTCCAATACTCCGGATCCGGATGCCACCCTCGGCGCAGTGGCGGCGGATCTTCTCTTGATGATGCAGCGTGCGAACTCCTATACGGCGTTCGGCGGAATCGGCGTGGGGCTCATTGGCCTGATCAATTGCGAAGACGGCGTTATTTTGGAGGGAGAGAACATGGGCTGGCCGGAACCGATCGAAGTTGGTCGGATCCTGCGATCCAAAATCCGGGACGTCCCGCTGTATTTCGAGAACGCTGCCCGGCTTTCCGCCATGGGGGAGATCTGGTTTGGAAGTTTGCGTCTGTCGGGGGTTCGCGACATGGTTTTCCTGCAGATCGATGACGGTGTGGGCACCGGAATCATTATCGACGGCCAGATCTATACCGGCTATTGCAACGGCGCCGGAGAGTTCGGCCATGTGTGTATCGACCCCCAGGGCCCCCGCTGCTCCTGTGGAAGCAATGGTTGTCTGGAAGCTTTTGCATCTGACTTGGCCACCACCAAACGCTATCTGCAGAAGTGTGGAGCTTCGGACGGTTCGGGGATCAACATGCAATTTATCGTTGACTTGGCCAATAAGGGAGATCCGTATGCGCTGGCGGCGCTGCGGGAGACCGGCCATTACCTCGGACTCGGCCTGGCGCCGATCATTTATGGATTAAGCCCTCAGAAGATTGTGATCGGCGGCGCCATCGCGCGGGCTTGGCCGCTGCTGGAACAGGAAGTCTGGAATGCCTGCGCCCTGCGTGTCTCGGAGCCTTTTCGTCGCAACACGACGCTCGTCGCTTCGGCGACGCAATATAAGGCCAGTCTCATGGGGGCCATCAGCCTGGTGCTAGCCCAGAATTTCGCCGTTCCTCACCTTTTCACTGTGGCCTAGTCCCTGGCTCTTGAGCTTCCGTACAGGCGCCTTGGGCGGCACACGTATAGATAACTTTCGGACGGGTCCGGGAAAACGTGTTTCTGGCCGGCTCGCGCAAGGCGTTGAATTTCGTCGTGTCTGGAGAAACCGGTTCGCCCGCGCGGTTCGATTCAGGAAACCGCTACGGTAATCAATGCGATGGGCACATTTTCAAACAGAATCTCCGGAGTTTGCGGCATCGCGATGGTCCTTGTGGGAACGGCCGCCCTAGCCGGCAGCGTATCGACCGTGAATGCTCCCGTCACCACGGAAGCGCAAGAATCCGCGGCTGATTACTGCCGTCAAGCGCAAAAGTTGCTACAGGACGGTAACTCCTTGCAGGCACGCGAGGCGGCGCGGCACGCGTTGGACATCGACCCCCGCTCCGCGGAAGCAGAGTGTCTCCTGGGTATGGCTGAGTGGGCGCTCGGCGATTCAGACGCCGCGGAAAAGAATCTGAGCAAGGCATTGGAACTCGAGCCCAGCCTGAGCGCGGCGCACCGAACCCTGGGAGCAATCTACCTGAAGCAGAAGCGGCTGAAAGATGCCCGCCGCCAGTTCGCCGCGGTCCTAGCCTCTCACCCGAACGATTTCGAATCTCTTTACGGTGTGGGTTTGACCTTTCTCCTGGACAACCAGCCGGCTGCGGCCTTGGGCCCGTTCCATCAGGCTTCCAAAATCCAGCCCCAGAATCCCGGGCTTCTCGCCAGTCTGCTCCAGACGCAGTTGCAGTTGAAACAGGAAACGCCGGCGGCGGCGACTCTCGCCCAACTGGACAGCCAGTTCGACAAGAAAGATCCCCGGCGCAGGGAACTGGCCGCCATGCTGGCCGGCGAAGGCGCCTACAAGCTGGCCGTTCAGCAGTTCGAGCGCTTGCGGGAGACCCAGCCGGAGTCTTACGAGTTGAACTACAACCTGGCTCTGGCTTACCATCTTGCCGGCCAAGAGGATCAGGCGGCGGCTTTACTGGCCCACATGCTTGGAGGCAAGGAAATCGCCGAACTGGAAAACCTGCTGGGCGATGTCGAGGAAGCCCGGGGCAACAAGTCTCAATCCGTGGAAGCCTTTCGCCGCGCGGCGGAACTCGAACCGCAAAACGTGGGGTATCGCTACGATTACGCCGAGGCGCTGGCGCACGAGTGGCTGCTGAATCAAGCCTTGCAGGCCTTCCAAAGGGCGGCAGATGATTTTCCCCAATCTGCCCTAATTTGGATGGGCTGGGGGGCTACTTATTATCTCGCCGGGAATTACCCGGCGGCGGCGCAGACGCTCCTGCACACTGCGGAAATTGCCCCTCGGTCCGGAGAGGTTTACTACCTTTTGGGGCGAGCGTACGACGCCGCGGGCCCCCTTCAAAATGCCATTGCCGAGCGGTTTGCTGAACACTGCCGCACCGAACCTGGCGAAGTTTGGGGGCATTATTTTTACGGCCATATCCTGGCAGCGAGCAATCCACCGCCCTCCGCCGCCAAGCTCCGGGAGGCACAGGAGCACCTTGAAAAGGCTGTCGCGCTGAATAACAACTTGGCAGAAGCCCATACCGAGTTGGGTAAGGTGCTGGAGATGCGCGGCCAGATTGTGGCCGCGCGTAAGGAACTTGAACGCGCCGTGCAACTCGATCCCCAGTCCAGTGCTGCGTATTATCGGTTGGGAATCGTCTACCGTAAGGCCGGGAACCCGGCGTTGGCGCAGCAGGCCATGGCCAAGTTCCAGCAGCTTAAAACGCAAGAGCGCAAGGACCTGGATCGCGAACAGATTCAGGGGTTTCTCGAGCGTGCGAGGCAGGATCGGACAGAACCATAATTAGCGAGCCGAAGGAGGCTCAGGGGCCACCAGGTGGGGATCGAGTTCCGACGCATGCTGTAGTGCCTCGTGCGCACCGCGAGCATCTCCGAGCTTCTCCAGCGCCAGGCTCAGGTTGTAATAAGCGCGGGCATCGTCGGGTTTCAGATCGATAGCGGCCCGGAGTTGGCCGACGGCGTTCACGATTTCACCTTCTTTCAGCAATACGCCGCCCAGATTCGCGTGGGCTTCGGCGAAATCCGGTTTGATCAGGAGGGCTGATCGGAAGGCATCGCAAGCGGATTGCAGGTCACCTTTGGCGAGGGTCTGCAGACCCAAATTATATTGGGTGACGGCCTGGGCGTAGTCGGCATCCTGTTTCTGCCAGCGCGCCACTTCGGCGAAGGCAGCCTGCGCTTGCGCGTGCTGTCCCATTGCCTCGAGTGTATTGCCCAGATTGTATAAGGCCTCGGAGTAGCGGGGCTTAAACGCAAGCGCGCGACGCAACTCAGCCAGGGCTTCATTCATTTGCCCCTGTCGGCGCAGGGTGAAGCCCAGTTGATAGTGGACTTCCGGGTCATTGGGCGCCAGGCTTGCCGCCACCCTCAATGCCTTCGCGGCGGCAGGCAGATCGCCTGTTTGGCGCACCGCCACGCCGAAATTAAGGTAGGCATCAGCCAATTTAGGATCAAGACTCATGGCCTCGCGGAATTCCGCAAGGGCGCCGTCGAGGTCGCCGCGTTTCTGCAGCCCTCCTCCTAACAGACAGTGCGCCTCCGCATCCTGGGGTAGAAGTTCGACGGCCTTGCGGTGCGCAGCGATCGCCGCATCGAGTTCTCCTTTTTCCCCAAGCACGACCCCCAGGGGGATCCACGCCTCGGAACGCCCCAGCGCCACAGCCGCATGGAATTCAGCCTCGGCGCCATCAAGGTCGTGCTTCCTCCACAGCGCCGTCCCCAAGTTTTCATGTGCCTCGGGGAAATCGGGGCGCAGGCGAAGCGCCTCATGGCACTCGCGAATGGCGGCATCCAGATCGTCCTGACTCACTAGAATATGTGCTAGGTTATTTCGCGCCTCGGCAAAGTCGGGTTGCAGGCGGACCGCCGCGCGGAACTCCGCCACCGCCCTGGCGATATCTCCTTTCTGTTCAAGGAGTAAGCCCAGGTTGTTTCGGGCTTCGGGATAATTGGGATTAAGGCTTACGGCTTGCTGGAATTCCGGGAGGGCCGAACCCTCATTGTGCTTGGACAGCAGCACTAATCCTAAATTGTAATGGGCTTCGGCCGAGCGGGGACGAAGGGCAAGCACCCTCTGGAATTCGATCTCCGCCGCATCCAATTCGCCTTGACGGGCCAGCGTCACCGCGAGATTCTGCCGGGGTTCCACGAAATCGGGCTGGATTTTGATCGCGGCGCTAAATTCCGTTTTCGCCAAGTCCAGTTCCCCCCGATTGAAGGCCCGGATTCCTGCCTCATAATGGGTCCGCGCATCGCGCATGTTTCCTTGCGCGGCGCCGGTCGCGCAAGCCATGCAGGTTAAAATCACCGCGCTAGCAACGGACCAACCCAGTCGCGGATGGCGAGGGAGTATCGACCTCGGACAGTTCGACCATCTGATCATTTCAATCCTTTTCGAAAATCCTACTCTCCGGGGTGAGCCATTTCAAGTTTCGCGCCGAACGTCTCCGGCCGGGCCTGGGATCTCCCCCCCCGGTGCTGGGGTTGAGTCACCGTGCGTTCGAAACTGCAGTCAAGCGCCGACCGACCGAGCAGTATTCGGCGCCACCGGACCGGAACCTGCCCCGGTACGGTCGATGGCGGTGGCGATTTCCTCCAGGTCGTGCGCGCTGAGTTGGAGGGTGGCCCCCTGAATCCAGCCGTCGATCTGCTGGGGCGAACGCGCGCCCACGATGGCACCGGTAAGGCTAGGCCACGCGAGCGTCCACGCCACCGCAACCGCTGAGACTGTGGTCCCGTGCCTGCGCGCTACGGGCCGCAGCGCATCGCGAAGCGCCACATTCGTGCTCAACCGTGGCTCCTGGAACTCCGGGTTGAATTGCCGCCAATCGTCGGCAGGCAGTTTCGCCACGCGCTCCGCCGTGAAGCTTTCGGTAAGTAGGCCGGATTGCATCGGGCTGTAGCAGATCACTCCGGTCCCGTGTTGGGCGCACCAGGGAAGGAGCTCGCTCCCGGCATCCCGGCGAATCAGCGAGAAGGGCGGCTGCAATGAGTCGACGTGCCGAACCGCCTCGCAGCGCTCAAGCAGATCCACCGTGAAATTGGAAACGCCTATCGCCCGCACTTTTCCTTCCTCGTTCAGCCGTTTCATCTCGCCCCACGAATCTTCGACGGGCGTGCCCGTTTCATCGGGCCAATGAAACTGGTAAAGGTCGATGTGATCGACGGCCAGCCGGCGCAGGGAAGCCTCACACTCGGCACGGATCGACGCGGGCTTCAGCACCCGTTGAGCCGGAACCATGGGATGGTTTTGATCCCATATCAGCCCGCACTTGGTGAAAACCAGCGGGCGCCCGCTCACGGGAATTTCGCGCAAGAAGCGGCCCACCACTTCCTCGGAATGGCCGAGCCCGTAGACGGCAGCGGTGTCGATCCAGTTGATACCCGCCTCGATGGCGCGGTGCGCAGCCGCGATGGATGCGCCATCGTCCTGCGGTCCCCAAGCAAAGGCCCAGCCGCCACCTCCAATCGCCCACGCGCCAAAGCCCACCCGCGTGATTTCAAGTCCACTCAACCCCAGCTTATGTTTCGGCAATGCCATGTTTGCCTCCTCGGAATACCCTTCGCCCTGGCTATCGAAAAAGCAGCATCTGCCTCTCGCCCGGATTGGTATTGTAAGTCCAACTGAACAATGAGACGACCGCCGAATTGATGGCCGACTAAATCGCCGTGGTCAAGGACCCGAAGAAGAAAGATAGGGGGTTCAGCCACCCAGCACGGGCGAGAGGAGTTTAAGTTGGAAAAGTGCTTTAAAATGATTGGGGTGGGTGACGGGATTCGAACCCGCGACGTCCAGATCCACAGTCTGAGTCAGGAAGTCGTAAGTTGGCTAAATCATTGATTTTAGGCACTCCGCCTTGGAACCATTTTGTCCGAATTCAGCGCTTTTGACGAAAAGTGATGTCACAGTGATGCCACGAATAGCTTAGCTAGAATAGCCGGGCCGACCACAGCCACGTAGACGCGCCTACCCAAGGCGCCCTGTCATGCTGCCTGAAGGCCAACCGTTTCAAATGCAAAGCCGCTGAACAGGTTCCGGGATCGCACAAACCGTTTTGATGGAGGACTCTATGGCAGTGTTATAGCTACTAAGCCGCTGAGCGGGCTCGCCTGATAGATTTTCTACGCGTCCCGCTTCACCGCGTCATGATCGCGTCGCCGTCCGGCCTCGCAGATATTCCGCATCTTCTGCCCTCAGCAGCGCTGATGGGGAACGGTCGGATAGAACAACTTGCAAGCCCGCCCTTCGAATTCTGCCCCAGCCTAATTCTCTGCACAATCGGTGATTAGGATCACAAGCGTTTCCACCCGCATCGAGGACCTCGACTGTCACTCGCAGATCAAGAGTCACACGCTCGAGGTAAAGGTGTACAAAAGACAGCGTACAAAAAGACATCTTGATGCGCCAGTATAGCTTTTGCTAGAATTCGTTCGCCCTGCAGGGGCCATTCCATGACCAGGTTCCAGGTGCTGCGAGGGGAACCTTGCGCGAGGCAGGGGTCCTCATCCGTCGATCCCCTCCCCGATATTTCCGAAACGCAGCCAATATGAGATGCTCGCTTCCAGCAGTCGCCTGTTCCGCGAGTGAAATATGGCGAAAGAAGCATCTGTTCAGCTCGACATTTCTCGACCGAATAGTTGTCGGGTACCGTAACCGATCGCTTGGCAAGTAATGTTGAGCGGCTCGGTGAGAGTGACGGATCCCGGATGAGATTTTATGCTCACACTACGCAAGATGCCGAAGGCCGAACGGTCTACACACTCGCGGACGGTTGCCAAACGACAGCGAAACTGCGTCTGAGTACTCTGGCAGAGGAACAAATCTGCTGGCAACTCCTTCGCGAGCACCTGCTTAATGTCGCGGTCAAGGCTCGGAGCTTTGCCGCTGTCTTCGGATATGGCGAGGAAGCCTACGCGATGGGGCTGCTTCACGATCTCGGCAAGTACAGCGAGGCTTTCCAGCTCAGACTGCGGGGGTATGGGAGGGGCATCGACCACTGGACGGTCGGCGCACTCCAGGCCTACGGAGCCAAGTCTGCGGCGGGCGCATTTGCCATTGCCGGCCACCACAAAGGAATCCCCGCATTATGCGAATTGCAAAACCTGTTGAAGGCATACCAGCGGGGCACGGATCTGTCGCCGTTCGGGATTACCGAACCCTCGGCCGTGCTGGCCGAGCGGGCCAAACGTGACGGAGTGACCATGCCGCCGCCGCGCGGCTTTGACTGGTTCGCCAAGCCTTTTTTCACCTCCGCGCTGTGTACGCGCCTCCTTTTTAGCTGCCTTGTCGATGCTGACTATCTCGACACCGAATCGCATTTTACTCCTGCCATCGGGGCGCGTCGCCCGATGCTTACGCTGCGTGCTGAGGAAAGCCTGGCCATTCTGCTAAAGATGCTCGGCGCAAAGCCTGGCATCGGCGAAGTAAATCGCCGCAGGCGGGAATTATTGGAAGAGTGCCTTTCGAAGGCGGAGGCCCCCAGAGGATTATTCACGCTCACCGCGCCAACCGGCAGTGGCAAGACGCTTTCATCGCTGGCGTTTGCACTACGCCACATCGCTTATCACAACACTAAACTCGCACCGGGCGATCCCAAACGGTTGTGTCGCATCATCGTCGTGATCCCCTACACCACGGTGATCGAGCAGACCGCCCGCGAGTATCGAAAGCTGTTCGAGTCGCAGTTTGGCGCCGATTATGTCCTGGAGCACCACAGTGCGGTAGCCCCGAGCCCCGCTGACTCGGAGGGGGACAGGCATAACGAGGAGGCGCGTCAGTATCGTGCGCGGCTTGCGGCGGAAAACTGGGATGCGCCCATCGTGGTCACGACCAGTGTGCAGTTCTTCGAGAGTTTATTTAGTAACCGACCCAGCGACTGCCGCAAGCTGCACAATATCGTTAACTCAGTCGTAATCTTCGACGAAGTTCAGACCCTGCCGCCAAAGTTAGTTCCGTCCCTGCTCTCCGCCGTCAACCTTCTGGTGAGGGATTTCGGGGTTTCCGCCGTGTTCGGTACGGCCACGCAGCCAGCGTTCGAGTGCGCCAGTTCCGCCATCCTTGGCGGATGGAAGCCCGTCTCGATTGCATCAGATCCGCAAGCTTTGGCTGAGACCATGCGCCGTACTCGCGTTGAGATTGCAACGCGCGACCGGAAAATGACCTGGCAGGAAGTGGCTGGCGTGATCGCCGGGTTGCCGCAGCCACGGCAGGCTCTTTGCGTCGTCAACACCACGAAAGACGCGCGAACCCTGTTCGAGGCGCTGGGATCGCTTACGAGTGCCGAGGAATGCTTCCATCTTTCCTCCCGAATGTGTCCCGCCCATCGCCAGGCGAAACTAAGAGAGATCCGCCGCCTCTCTCCCGCGCATCGTGAGCCGTGCCTGCTAGTCTCGACGCAGCTCATTGAGGCAGGCGTGGACGTGGATTTTCCAGCGCTGTGGCGCGCCATGGGACCTCTCGATTCGATTATCCAAAGCGCCGGCCGCTGCAACCGCGAGGGCATGTCGCCGAACCCACTCCCGGTCTACGTGTTTCGCCCTTCCGAGGGCGGTCTGCCCCGTGGCGCCTATCAGATCGCGATGCAGCGGACGGAGGCGTTTCTGGCAGGCAACCCGGGAGTGGAGCAGCGGCTCCACCTGCCCGAAACGTACCGGGCGTACTTCGCGTGCCTTTACAACGATGTGGGTGCCCAGTCCGCGCAGGACGATGCCGCCTTCGCAGCGTCCGACAAGCTCCAATTTCCCGAGGCTGCTGAGGCCTGCCGGCTGATCGGGCAGGAAACGCGGGGCGTGCTGGTTCCGATGGATAGTGATGCTGGCGGGTTGGGGTCGTGGGCAACCGAAGGTGTCGAACTAATCAAGGCGATTCGCAGGGAGCATCACCTGGACGGCATACTTGCCCGGCGTTGCCAGCGCTTTACCGTGAACCTGTATCAGGGGGAGTTCAACCGCGCCGAACGTGAAGGAGCAATCGTCCCGCTGACCCCTGACGAGACCGTTTATGCTTGGGCCTCGAAGTACGACGAGGACCTGGGTGCAGTGCATCATTCCGCTGACGAGTTGATCTTATGAATGAACATATCTATCTGCGAGCATGGGGCGACCTCGCTTGTTTCACGCGGCCCGAAATGAAAGTTGAGCGGGTCAGCTATCCCGTCATCACACCCAGCGCCGCCCGCGGCCTGCTGGAAGCCATCCTTTATAAACCCCAATTCCGGTGGCGCGTTCACCGCATCGCTGTCAAAAAGCCGATTCGATTTCTGGCTCTACGGCGCAACGAGATCAAGTGCCGTATTCCGACCCGCAACCCCCAGCCCATTAGTGCTGAGGAGGAGCGGACCCAACGGAACACCCTGGCACTTCGTGACGTCGACTATATCATCGAAGCCACGCTCGAACTGACTTCACTGGCGAACCAGCCGCGTCGGCGCCCACCGTGCGAGGACGAACCGGAAGGCGAGGATTCTTTGGGGAAGTACTACGGCATGTTTCGCCGCCGGGCTGCCAACGGGCAGTGCTTTACACAACCGTGCTTCGGATGTCGCGAGCTGCCGGCCTACTTCGAGCTGGCAGACTCCACAGCCATGCAGGTTTCTCCTGCAACGAATCCGGACACCGATCTTGGACTGCTCCTTTACGACGTGTTCGACCTCGACATGCCCTACGGTTGGGGAAAGGTGAAAAAGCCGCAACCTCGAATTACCTTTTTCCCCGCCCGCCTCGAAAACGGGGTGGTGGAAGTTCCGGACTGGTTAGAAATCAAGAAGCAACTTGGTGGTGACGTATGATGCTGCAAGCACTGATGGCATATGCAGAGCGGGAGGGCTTCGACCCGGACTTCGAGATAGTGGCTGTCCGTTGGCGGCTCCCGCTTGATCTGCGCGGCAACTGGCTTGGCTCCGTTATCCCGCTGCTGGAAAACCCCAACGCAAAACGGCCGATAGCGAGAAGGTTGCTCCGTCCGTTCTCGCGCTCGGACGACATCGGCCACGGTAAGGCATACTTTCTTTGCGACAGCTTGGAGCGGTCATTGGCGTTTCCGGTTCTCGGCAACCCTGAGAAGACGGAGAGCCGGAAGGTCAATTTCGCTTACTTCAAACAATTGCTCCAGGAGGCGAGCGCCGGCTGCCCGGAAGAAGCGGAACACCTGAACGCCCTGTTGGTATTCCTTAATGACGAGAAAACACTGCAGGAAGTCCATCGGGCGCTTCGCGAAGGTAAGTGCAAGGGAAGCGACAACGTAGATTATGAAGTGGGCGGCCAACTCCTGTTGCACTCGCGCGCACTGCAAGACTGGTGGAGAGGCAGGCGGGAAGCCGAACGTCAACAGGCAAAAAGCGCTCTTGTCATGTCCGTGGCATCCGGGGAAATGGTGTCGCCGGTTGCCACAGCAGGAAAGATCAAGGGCCTGCGTGGCACGCCCCCCGCTGGAGCGAATCTGATCTCGTTCGATAAGGATTCATTCACGTCCTTCGGGTTGGATCAGGCCCGCAACGCCTCCATATCGTTCACTGAAGACGCCAAGATTACGGGTGCGCTAAACAAACTCATCGAGCGCGGCTACAGGGTGGAAGATGGAGTTTACCTGCACTGGACGCGCGAACCTGACACCGATCCTTTTGACTTATTGGAATCCGCGGACGAAGCGGCCGTGGCCCAACTGCTGCGCTCGCCACTGGAAGGTACGCCCACGTCCGCACTTACACCCAACAAGTACTACCTCCTCAGCTTGTCCGGTAACGGCGGGCGTGTGGTAGTCCGCGATTGGTTGGAATCCACGGTGGCGAGCGTCAAGGCCAACGTGCAGGAACTGGTTCAGCCACCTCACCGTCATCGATCAGTGGAGCGGACAGCCCAAGTCAGCCTTTAGTCTTTACTGGCTTCTCGCCACTCTGGCCCCATGGAGAAACAAGAAGGCCGATTTAGGGAAGCTGCCTCCCCAATTTCTGCCACAACTCCTTCGTGCGGCCCTCACTAGCAGCCCGCTGCCGTCCGCACTCCTTGCCGCCGCTGTGAACCGGCAAAACCTTGGCGGGGAATCGAAGGATCTGCCGGCCCGCCTGGCCCTGATCAAACTTTACCTCGTCCGCAACTATTCGACTGACCCAAGGGAGAGAAAAGCTATGAGCGATCAACTGAAACAGCTCGATCCGAACTCAACCGATATTGCCTACCTCTGCGGGCAACTGTTCGCCGTAATCGGCAGACTCCAACTTATCGCTCTCGGGAAGATCGGCACATCCCTTTCCGAGCGTACCTATGGAGGAGTTGCCACAAGACCCGCTTCCACGTTGGGGCCGATATTCACCAAGGTCCCCGCGTACCTCAAGAAAGCCAATTCCGCAAGGCCCGGCGCGGGCACCAACAAGCAGAAGGAAATCGAGTCCCTTTGTGCCCGCATTGATGCCGTGAATAAGAGCGAAGGCAGGCTCGGCCTTCCCCAGGTATTCAGCCTGGAGGAGCAGGGCCGATTCGCTCTTGGTTACTACTGCCAGCTCGCGCAATATCGTGCCGACCGGCAGGAAAGCAAGATCGAAGAAGAGGCCGATCAGGTCGCGGATGACGCGGCCTGAATCCGATCGACGCAGCGCAACTCGATTCCACATGGAGGATGAATCATGAGTACCGTAATCCAGAACCGCTATGACTTTGTTTACCTGTTCGACTGCAAGGACGGCAACCCGAACGGCGACCCGGATGCAGCAAACGCGCCGCGCATCGATCCGCAGGACATGCACGGTCTGGTCTCCGACGTCTGCCTTAAACGCAAAATCCGCAATTTCGTTCTGAACGTGGGAGGGGCGGGCAACGACATCTTCATCCAGCAAAAGTCGCCGCTGAACCCGCGGATTAAGGAGATTTGTATTCAACAGAACCTTCCAACGTACGAAAAAGAAGGCGGCAAATGGGATACAGCAAACTCGAAAAACCGTCAGCGCGATGAGATCGAGAAGCTTCAAGCCGCACTTTGCGCTCGCTACTTTGACCTGCGCGCCTTCGGAGCCGTTCTATCTACCGGTCCTAACGCTGGCCAGATACGCGGACCCGCTCAGATCACCTTCTCCCGCTCGGTTGATCCGGTTCAGCCGCTGGACATTTGTATCACTCGAGTTGCCGACGTGGATAAGCCGGAGGGCGAAATGGGGCGAAAAAACCTGATCTCTTATGGCCTCTACCGCTGCCACGGGTTCGTTTCCGCGAATCTGGCCAAGCCCCCCATTAACTTCACTGAGGACGACCTAGCCACCCTGTTTCGCGCTCTCTGCGGACGCGCCTCGGTAAGCGAGCCGTTCGCCAGCAACATGTTCATGGGTGACGAGTCCTCTTCCCACGGTCTGATGGCGCCGCGAGCTTTGGTGGTCTTTAAGCATCAGTCCGCTCTTGGCAACGCACCCGCTCACCAACTCTTCGATCGGGTGGTTGTGAAGCTGAAGAAGAGTGTCGTGCTGGAGAAGAGGCCGCCACGGTCCGTTGAAGACTACGACCTGACCATGAATCGCGAGGGTATAACCAACAGCGTAGAGGTCCTGGAAATGCTGTCGCCCGGCTTGGAACTTGCCCTCGCCGCATAGTTACACGTCATGACGCCCGGCCGAAATCGAAGTCCGGATGATGCCATACAGGCGGAGCCGGTTCCCCTTTCGCTCCTCAACGATTTTCTTTATTGTCCCCGCCGGGCGGCGTTGAAGGCGATTGAGGGCTGGTGGGGCGAAAACGAGTATACGGTTCGGGGGGAACTGGCCCACGAGCACGCCGACTTGCCCGGCTATGAAGTAGCGAAGGGCGTGAAGTTACTTCGAGCCTTACCGGTTTTCTGCGACCGCCTGGGGCTTTCGGGCAGGTGCGACATTGTCGAGCAGCATGCGGACGGTTCGCTTTGCCCGGTCGAGTACAAGAAGGGAAAGCGCCGGAAATTTGAAAACGACGACGCGCAACTCTGCGCGCAAGCGTTTTGCCTGGAGGAAATGTTTTCGCGACCCGTTCTAAGGGGCGCCGTTTTCCACGCCTCCAGCAAGCGCCGGCGTGAAGTGGAGTTCACTGCCCAATTGCGCAGATTAACGGAGGACGCAGTTAACGATTTGCGTAAATTGACGGAGGCAGGCACTGCGCCGCCGGCGGTCTTCAAGCCGGCGTGCGAGGCCTGTTCGCTTTACCGAATCTGCCTCCCGCAGGTCACGTCGGACCCCGATCGCATGGCCCGGGTGGCGCGGCAACTGTTCCGGACCTGAGCGTGCTAAGACCGCGGCGTAGGGCTTTGTGACGGTCTATTATGGGTGAAATTCAGCAGAACACGCTGTATCTGATGACGCCCGGCAGTTATATTTCGCGCGACCACCTGACTTTGCAGGTGGAGGTTCCGGTATATCCGCCGGACCTGCCCGCCGAAATGCGGACCCGGGAGAAGGCCACGGATACCCGCAAGCTCTCCGTGCCAATTCATCACCTGGAATCGATCTGTGTGTTTGGAGCGAGTACGTTGAGTCCGCCTGCCCTGGACCTGTGCTGGGACAACGGCGTGGCCGTAAATTTCTTCACCGAATTCGGCCGCCTTCAGGCGCGCTTGACCGGCGTGGCAGACACCAGCGTAGTCCTGCGGCGCGCCCAGTTTCGCGCCGCGGACGATCCGGCGAAGTGCGCGGGCATCGCGCGCCAGATTATTGCCGGGAAAGTTCAAAACTCCCGCAACAGCCTGCTTCGGGCCGCGCGCGAGAATGACAATCAAGGCGAACAACAGGAACTCCAGCACGTCATAGACGCGCTGGGGAAACAGATCGCGCTTTTGGCTGACCCGCAACCCGCCGACCCCGGCACCCAGCTTGACACTCTGCGGGGTGTTGAAGGCATGGCTGCACAGCTCTATTTCTCGGTATTTGAGCTCATGCTCAAGAAGCAGCGCGACGATTTCCGGTTCACGAAGCGCACTCGGCGGCCGCCGCGGGATCGCATCAACTGTTTGCTCTCGTTCCTCTACGCGCTGGTCCGGCACGACTGTATTGCCGCGTTGACCAGTTTGGGGCTGGACCCGTTCGTGGGGTTCCTGCACGCCGACCGGCCCAACCGCCCATCGCTGGCCCTTGATTTAATGGAAGAGTTCCGCCCCTGGTTGGCAGACCGGCTCGCTGTCACCCTGATTAACCGGCAGCAGATCGCTCGCGAGCATTTTGTGCAAAGGGAAGGGGGAGTAGTGGAGCTCACCGAAACTGGGAGAAGGGCCGTAATCCAGTCCTACCAAGAGAGAAAACAAGATTGCCTCACTCATCCTTTGCTTGAGCAGAACCTTCGCCTCTCCCAGATGCCCTTTGTTCAAGCGCGCCTCCTCGCGCGCCATCTCCGCGGAGACCTGCCGGATTACATCCCCTTGGTGCCAAAATGAACCGGCTGCTTTCGTTCGTGAATCTGCTGAATCAGGCCTTCATTCGAGAAACCCGTGACGATCCTGGTCGCCTATGACGTGTCGACGGTGGAAGCTGCTGGCAGGCGAAGACTCTCGCGCGTGGCCCGAGCGTGCAAGGACTATGGCGTTAGGGTGCAGAAATCCGTTTTCGAATGCCAGGTCGGGCAAGAAGAGTGGTCGCGCCTGCGGGATCGACTGTTGACGGAATACAAGGCGGATGAGGATTCATTGCGCTTCTACTTTCTGGACGAAGACGCCGTCCGGCGCACTGAGCATCACGGTGTCGCTAAGCCAGTGGATTTGACGGAGCCTCTGATATTGTGATTCCGCGAACCAGTAGTGCCGACTTCCACCCCGTAGTTTCGCGAAATGTCGCGGCTCCTACCGCCACATTCATTTACCATCGCTACCCGGCAACATTCCCCCCTACCACAACCGCGCAATTGCCTATTTCGCGGAAAAGGTGTAGTAACCAATTGTGGCCGGACGGTTTAGCACGGCCGCTGTCGCCCCGCAGAAGAACGCGGGGCGCGGATTGAAACCAGACCGGGAACGCGTCTCAAGTTGGCCGCAACGTCGCCCCGCAGAAGAACGCGGGGCGCGGATTGAAACCCTACGGAGTTCCAGCGGGCGGTACCGTACCTTGTCGCCCCGCAGAAGAACGCGGGGCGCGGATTGAAACACGCCGGTGAGAATCGAGGGCATGGTTTGCAGCGGTCGCCCCGCAGAAGAACGCGGGGCGCGGATTGAAACACATTGAAATGGCCGAAGCATACCGGCTTTTCCGTCGCCCCGCAGAAGAACGCGGGGCGCGGATTGAAACTCGACGGTGTGGCGGGGAGCGTGACCGCTTCGAGGTCGCCCCGCAGAAGAACGCGGGGCGCGGATTGAAACCTACAGAAGACGACGGACCGCTTTGCCGGGCAAGGTCGCCCCGCAGAAGAACGCGGGGCGCGGATTGAAACATATTTGGAGGTGTGATGCCACTCCCCGTCATGGTCGCCCCGCAGAAGAACGCGGGGCGCGGATTGAAACATCAGTTCCGCCGCGATGTGGTAATGCGTCGCGGGTCGCCCCGCAGAAGAACGCGGGGCGCGGATTGAAACGTTTACGGTCTGAATTGGTACAGCGGCTTCCGAGTCGCCCCGCAGAAGAACGCGGGGCGCGGATTGAAACGCGACGATGGCATCGGCTATCGGTGTACCGCGCGGTCGCCCCGCAGAAGAACGCGGGGCGCGGATTGAAACACGCGAAGGCTGGAAAGACGGCGAAGGCCCGGTGGTCGCCCCGCAGAAGAACGCGGGGCGCGGATTGAAACCCATTGGTTGCGCATCACAATCTCCACCATGATGTGTCGCCCCGCAGAAGAACGCGGGGCGCGGATTGAAACGCCCTGGCATGAGTGCCGAAAACCTCGATGTTGCGTCGCCCCGCAGAAGAACGCGGGGCGCGGATTGAAACACGCGCGATCGGCGTGCCCCACCTATGCAAGCAGTCGCCCCGCAGAAGAACGCGGGGCGCGGATTGAAACGCGCATTTCGCGCAATCCTGCTGCGAATCGTACGGTCGCCCCGCAGAAGAACGCGGGGCGCGGATTGAAACACACATGGTCGAGGTCTTGGACCGCTTCCGCACGTCGCCCCGCAGAAGAACGCGGGGCGCGGATTGAAACTTTTAGACAGCACGTTGTCTGCCGATGCGATCCCGTCGCCCCGCAGAAGAACGCGGGGCGCGGATTGAAACCTTCAGATAGGCCGTGTTGATGCGGAGGGCGCCGGTCGCCCCGCAGAAGAACGCGGGGCGCGGATTGAAACTTCGCCACTGCAGCATCCCTCTCCTGTTTGGCAGCGTCGCCCCGCAGAAGAACGCGGGGCGCGGATTGAAACAAACAGAGATGTAAACCGAGTTGGGAATAATCAGGTCGCCCCGCAGAAGAACGCGGGGCGCGGATTGAAACCTAACGCTGATTGCTTTCATGCTGCCCTCCGCAGAGTCGCCCCGCAGAAGAACGCGGGGCGCGGATTGAAACCATCCGTAAGCTCGCGCGTTCTTCTCCATACCTGTCGCCCCGCAGAAGAACGCGGGGCGCGGATTGAAACTCGATCGCGGCTTTTGTGGACGGATGAAGGGGTGTCGCCCCGCAGAAGAACGCGGGGCGCGGATTGAAACACCTTGGGGGGAGGGGGAATCTTTTTCTTCTCTGGTCGCCCCGCAGAAGAACGCGGGGCGCGGATTGAAACCCGCTGATCGAGAACGGCATCATCCGGTTTCGCGTCGCCCCGCAGAAGAACGCGGGGCGCGGATTGAAACCTACATGAAATACTTCGGAACCTACGCCGCGGTCAAGTCGCCCCGCAGAAGAACGCGGGGCGCGGATTGAAACTTCCCCTGGCATGTAATTCGCAGTCGATCCGGCCATGTCGCCCCGCAGAAGAACGCGGGGCGCGGATTGAAACCCGCCCCTCGTGGTTCCCCGAGATTCCAAACAGGTCGCCCCGCAGAAGAACGCGGGGCGCGGATTGAAACAGCCCTGGAAACCAGAGTAGTAAACGTGCTTGCCCGTCGCCCCGCAGAAGAACGCGGGGCGCGGATTGAAACTATCTGCATTGCCACCGAGCAGGGGACCGGGGCACGTCGCCCCGCAGAAGAACGCGGGGCGCGGATTGAAACAGCAGCTCGTCGTGGTAGTCGTCGCATTCCTGCTGGTCGCCCCGCAGAAGAACGCGGGGCGCGGATTGAAACTGCCATGGCGTGAGCGGTTGGTAATGACCGGCCTGGTCGCCCCGCAGAAGAACGCGGGGCGCGGATTGAAACATGCCTAACCTTCAAACAGGCCTCAAGTTTCTTGGTCGCCCCGCAGAAGAACGCGGGGCGCGGATTGAAACGAATCGATCACGTAATTCAGGATCGTGGTCAGCAGTCGCCCCGCAGAAGAACGCGGGGCGCGGATTGAAACACTCCGCAAACAGGCCGTTAACCAGCTTGCGGCGCGTCGCCCCGCAGAAGAACGCGGGGCGCGGATTGAAACATTCCACCTTGCGCCGTCGCAATCGCGCATGCCGGTCGCCCCGCAGAAGAACGCGGGGCGCGGATTGAAACGCCATGTACTCCATCAAGCGCTTGGCCAGCTCGCGTCGCCCCGCAGAAGAACGCGGGGCGCGGATTGAAACGCAGCCGCTCCCCCGGTGACGTGGTGCGCGTCCTGTCGCCCCGCAGAAGAACGCGGGGCGCGGATTGAAACGTCGCCTGCAACCCGGTACGCACCGCTTTCTTCGTCGCCCCGCAGAAGAACGCGGGGCGCGGATTGAAACACCTTCTGGTCCGTACACCAAATCAGGTTGGAAAGTCGCCCCGCAGAAGAACGCGGGGCGCGGATTGAAACCATCAGGCGGTCGTAATCCGCCCGCAGCGTTTTGGGTCGCCCCGCAGAAGAACGCGGGGCGCGGATTGAAACGCGCTAAGTTATTGATTCTGTGTGAGGGCTGTCCCGTCGCCCCGCAGAAGAACGCGGGGCGCGGATTGAAACTTCCTGAAACGGTGCGCCGTCACCTGGAATCTGGGTCGCCCCGCAGAAGAACGCGGGGCGCGGATTGAAGCCGTGGGATTCGGGGCAGATCGGTTGGGTGTACGTGTCGCCCCCTCCGCGGCGGGAGTTGGGAGGGGGGCAGGTTCGTGATGGTTCGAACCGATTCGCCGATTTAAATGCGTTTGAAGGTGCGCCCTGGGGTGCGCAGGCAGGCCCGCCGCGAGGTGATTCCAGTGCGCACCCGGGTTCGCAGGGAGGATGCTGTCCGGCACTCGCAGTGCGCACCCGGGTTGGCAAACCAAAGCGGCGTGGGTACGCACGGCGAGGGCTCAGAAAGTGCGCGTCGGGCGGTGCTCAGTTTTCCGGCCGCGCGACCCAAGGCCATGGTGATCAACTCCTGTCCCAACTCCAACATCTCGTTCCGGTAAAGCCCTAAACGCCGTCTTCGCCATTATGAAAAGCGTCCTGGCCAGAAAACAATCAGTCGAAGCTCCCGGCGGGGGGTGGATCGTGGTATGGCGAGCCAAGCAAGAGTGCTGCTTACGGCTGGGCCGGGGTCGTGGATGTTCCCAAGGGCCGCTGGCGAATCATCCTGCGGAAGAGACTCACCCAGGCCCGGCCCCGCGCGAAGGTCGAGCCCCAAGGACAAGAGCCTGTTCTCCCTCCGCCGCGTCCTCCAGCTCAAATTGCCTTCGTCGCCCTAAGAAGGTTCAATGTCCCTTCACGCACCCCATTAAAATCTCGCTGGGACCGCTGAAGGCCCAAGCGATTGTTTCTGGGGCGGCAAGAAAGGGCCCACCGTCGGTCGTCCCCTTCACTGCCGGAACCTGTCATAAGGTCTATCTCCCATCCTTGTCAGACCATGCCGATGACGGCCGATTCGTGCGGGCAGAGGGACACCGCGACACTCACGACCTACCTCAAAAAGCGGTCTCAGGGGAGGGTTCGTCAGATGATGCTGAGGGGACAGTGCGTGTCTGCAAGGGGGGTAACAGGCGAGGGCGGGTCGGCGAATGTGGACGTGGATACCAGGTAGTTCCCACAATCAGGTCAGCACTTCGCCAGCGGTCCAAGCACATTTTGGGGACCGTCATAATAGTATGACGCCTTTCACGAAAACTATAAGGTTTGGCCAAGTCACGTTCCGCCAGCATGAAGACCTTCGGCGTGGAGATCCTGAACGAAGGCTGGCGGCCGCGCCGTATTCATTGCACCCGGCCAGGGTGATGTCGAAGGGCAGGATCTGGTCGGAGGCCCAGGGGGTGGCCAGGGCTTTGAAGCCGGTGGCGGAAGAGAGGGGCGTGTCGGCACTCTGCTCGATGACGACGCTGGCCGGCGTGCCATCGGCGGCGGTGATGGTCGAATTGAAGGTCACTGTCTGGCCGATGAAGTTCGATTCGGTGACGGTGTATTGGGGGCGGATGTCGTCAACGTTGGCGACGAAGGTTCCACCCTGTTGGTTGATCAGGGCGAGCAGGGCATGACGATCGAAGTCGATCCAGACGAGTGAGCCGGCGATGCCGCGCTTGTTGCGGGAGAAGGCCCGGGGATCGGGGGAGCCCATGGTGTAGATGGGCGCCTTCTCGCGGGTGATGGAGTAGGAAATGGCTTGGATCTCGGCGAAGGTGAGGTTGCCGATGACGGCGCGAATGTCGGTGCCGGACAGGGAATTATAAGACCGGCTGACTTCACTAACCACAGAACCGGAAAATGCACCCATGGATGTTTACTCCTTCTTTTGTCAGGAAGAACTACAGCACACAGCCAGGGAAGCTGGTCAGGAGTGGATTTTTTCGGGGGCCGGCCGGGGCGCAGGGCAAGTGCTTCTGGCTGGGAATGTATCTCGGATATCTGAATCGAGGAACACTTAAGGTAAGGACTTCTTCTGTGCGGCCGGCCGGGCAAAGCGCTCTGGCTGGGCGGGATTCGCGGCGAGATAAGTTCTGATAGCTTGTTCCATCGCCGCGGCGCCCGGCAAACCCTCGCGATCAGCGTGCTTGCGGGTTAACGCCCTGAGCCACCATGCCACCCAATCTAACCACGTGCTGCCGACCGGCGCAGGATGGAGATGCAACCGGGGCCGGTGTTTGAACCAAGCCTGGGCGAAGTCCTGGGCGTGCGTGCCTTCATGGTCCGTCACGAAATGGATCGGTGTCTCACCCGGGACCTCGCGCTCCAATCTACGGATAAAGCCTAGAAATGCCTGCTGCCGCGGCCGCCAGCGACTGTCTCCGACCACACGGGATTCCAATTCCCGCAAGGCTTCGAACCAACTCGCCGCGCCGGCCGGTGGTTTCTCATGGGACGACGCCGGCACGGCACGCTTCTTCCGGGCGAGTGCGGTGGGCAGGCGTTCCAGCGTGAGCCCCAAGAGTTTATCCGGGGGATTGAGGTAAAGCCCTACGATGCCCGTGACCGCTGCCGCACGCGGCCAGGGATGGGGTGCGCCCACCCGGTGTGGCTGGACGGCGTATTCATCCAGAATCCGCTGAATCGTTCCCTGACTGACTCCTTGCGCCCGCGCCAGACTGCGCACGCTCCAGCGCTTGATCCCCGCTGGGGGAGCCTTCGCCGTCGCCTGCACGATCTGCCGGATCTGCTGCCGGGAGATACGTCGCTGCGGTCCTCGTCCGGGAGCCAACTCGAGCAGCGCCTCGGGACCTCCCTCCCTAAACCGCTTCCGCCACAACAACACGGTCACCAAGGTGGTCGGCAAGGCCCGGGCGATGGCGCGATTGGAAGCCCCAGTCGCCGCCAACAAGATGATCTGCGCGCGCAGAGCCACTTGGCGAGGCGTCTCGGAAGCCGCTCGCCAGGTCTCCAGGACGCGGCGTTGCTCAGGGGTTAGGACGAGGGGTGGGGCCGGGCGTGCCATCAGGCGCGAGGATAGCACGGATGAGGCGGAGGAAGGCAGAGGGGAAGGAAAATAAAAGCTGGTATGATATACTTACATGTGGTACTATCCCAATGACATCATCCGATACGGAGGAAATTGTGGTTATGACTCAACCCCTGACCTTTGGCGCTTTCCTGGCGGCCTGCCGGGAAGCATCCGGCAAAACCCAGGCGCAGATCGCCGCGGCCTGCGCCATTACCCCGGAAGCGATCTGTCAAATCGAACGGGGGCGCCGCAAGCCCGCTTTCGATCTCGTCCTCGCCTTGGCCGATGCCCTACAGATTGACCGCAGACTGCTCGGCCGCTTCGCCCTGCAGACCCGCGCCTCTCAGTTTTACACCATTTTGGGCCTGGAACCCGTCGGGGAGGAAGCCCTCCTGGCGGCCTGCCCCCACTTGGCGGTCTTCCATCCCCTCTTCGACAACCCGCAGGAGGAAGGCCAGCTAGCCACCCACTGCGCGCAACCCGCCGAAGCTCCCCTGCCGTCCGCTCTGGGCGTGCCGGCTGAACCTGCCCCGCCGGCTTGCTAGCGAGCCGCAGTTCGCCGGGTGGTCCTGGGCTCGCCTACCAGCACGTCAATGTGCAGGCGGGTTTTTGGACCACCCGGGCGAACCGACCTACACCCGATTGCGGCAAAAGGAACAGCGGAATATGGCGGCCGATTGGGAAGCCATCCAAAGGCAGTACCAGCACCTGCAGTTGCTGTGGGAAGAAGCCTTGTTCAGCGGACGTCCGCATTGGAAAAAACTCCAGCGCTGGCACGAGGAACTCTGTGGCTGGGAGGCGCTCCTCGCCGGCCTGGAATTGGAGGACCTGCTGTGAGTCAACGCGCCGTGATTTATGCCCGGACTTCCACCGTAGACCAGCACACCGAAAACCAGGTCTATGATCTGGAACAACTGGCCCGGCAACGCGGTCTCGAAATCATCAAGGTGTATCAGGATCAGGTTTCCGGCACGCGGGTCCGCCGGCCAGGGCTCGATCAACTGCTGAGTGATGCCCGCCAGGGGAAGTTTGACGTGCTGCTGGTGTGGGCGTGCGACCGGCTGGCACGGTCGGTGTCACACTTTCTCCAGGTCCTGGATGAGTTGGGCCATCTGCACATTGAGTTCATTTCGTATCGCGAGCAGCTCGACACCACCGGCCCTCTGGGCCGCGCCGTGGTAGTGATCATCTCGGCGATTGCGGAACTGGAACGCTCGTTGATTGTGGAGAGAGTGCGCGCCGGACTGCGCCGGGCGAAGCTGGAAGGCCGCCGGCTGGGCCGACCGCCCCTGCTCGTGGACCGTGAGGCCGTTCTGCGCGACCGGCAGCAAGGGCTGAGCATCAGCCAGTTAGCCAAGCAGCACGGCATCGCCGAAACCAGCGTCCGCCGACTCCTGCGCCAGTCCAAATCCACTCCGCCAAAAACCCTCGTTCCACCGCCTTCGCAAGCCACTGAAAACACGCGCCCGCTTTCGGCCGTTTAAGGTCCGCCAAAAACAGTAGGTTTGGGAGGAATTGGTACTGACCTCCCCCCTCAGTGGCACCGTCTCCAAACCGGAGCAACTCCTAATGTAAGCAGGAGGTGTGTGCCAGCAGTGTGCAGCGAACGCCCAGCAGCGGTCCCCCAAGTCACAACCCAGCCTCTTCGCACTTTCCAGGAAGGGCGTTTATCAGGCAAAAACTGAAATTGGACTTTGCGGATCTTACGCCGTCTACGAAAACAAAATCTGCCGCCGCTCCCCCGGCCCTCCGATTCGTGCAGGACGCCAAAAACGGAAAAGCGACCGGACCCGCTGCGCCTCAATAAGTCAGTACTTTCCGAGTGCGCCGCCGTTCGACCAGAACTACGGATTACCCCTTCGGACTCGCCGATAAACACGAAGCGACTAACAAGGTGCTAATCCCTCGCACCTCGTTCAATAAAGCACTAACGTTTAGGGACAACGATGACCAGTGAGAATCGCTGAACCCTTCGCGACTTTGCGGGATGATTGCCAATGGAGCATGCGAGTGTCTGCTCCAGTCAGTTAAGAGGGAAGCTTACAGAGTAGGCTCCATATTATGATGTGCCACACTGACTTCGATTTCGGCACGCGCGAGGGTCGGTGGTCCACGGCATCGATGATCCATATGCTCACGTCAGCTTGTCAGCTATGAGTGTCCTGTCGTTCTTTGCAGTCGCTGCGCGACATGGTCTAGGGCTCGGCCTCTAAGCGCGCCTTGCTGATCGGCTGCCTGCACGCTTCGCAAACGCCAAATTCCTCGTGCCGAAGCCGCGTTAAGGCATCCTGGATGGCGCGCAGGAGCTTGCTGTCCGTCTGCTGCAACCGGAGTTGTGTGGCAGCGTCGGTTTCACGGGCAGCCATGTCGACCGGGTCCGCGCGAAGCTCACCTGCGGCCGCATTCGAATCGACCAAGCTCTTGCCGGTGGAGAGTTCTTGCCGTTTTGAAAGGAGGAGATTCTCATAGTGAAGCAGGTCGCCCTTGTCCATGGTAGCCGTCCCGCACCCCACGATTGGCGTGAATGCATAGCACCAATTCTAAACTCATACAGCCAGAGATGTGCCGCGGTAGCAAGGTTTACTGTGGGGAGGTACCATCATCCGGGATATAACTCCCCGTCAGCGGCAAGGCGATCTTCCTCATCTCGCCGAGCGGCGAATATGGAACCGGCGTGAAGTGCGTACAAATAGCGATCGTCCTAGCCAACCGAGAAAACGTTTAGCAACTGTAGTCGTGTCGCGATCAGGCGGCCGGCAATCACATCCGTAAGCGCGCGATAGAGCTCGAATCCCAGTTCATAGTCCTTACGGCATTCATCCATCAGCACCCCCCCCTTGATGCCAAAGGCCTCCGTGTCTTCCATCGCTCGCACCGCTGCCGTTGCCAGGCGCGGCTCCACCAACGCCGACCAACTGAACATGTCACCGGCATCCCCGGTGCGGATCATGCAGCGTCCCTTGGATGGCACCTCCATCTCAACCGCCACGCGGCCGCTCTTGACAATGTAAAGATACAGGCTGGAGTCACCCTCGCCAATAATGTCCTGCCCGGCTTTGAATTGAAAAGGCTCGGCAAGGGCGATAAGCCTCTCCTGCACCCGCGGAGAAAACTTCGCCAGAAAATCTCCAGACCACGCTGCTCTTTCAGACATGTGGGTCCCTCCCCTTTGCCAATTGACTGCAGCAAGCTGTGAGCCAAATCTCTGATTACATGGTTCATGGAATTGGCCGAGCTTCAAGACTTGCTCTTTAAAAAGCGTTCAGCTTGGCGTGCTGCCCCTCCTGGGGTGGGGGGTTTCACTCAACTAACTCGCATATTCCCGATAGGTAGAAGGGATAGTTGAAATCCTCAGCGAAAGCGGTACCAAGGCTAGGACAACTAGTTCCTCAATCCTGATTTCCGTGGCTTGCTCCGAGCCGATGCTTTGGCAACAGTTTTGCCCTGTCCGCCGGTAGATATCATCTCCCGGGCGGGGGTGCTATCCCCATGTTGGCATTTGGGTTTCCCAGGGTCGTAGAGACCCGAAGCGTTATTCTCGACTCCCCCGGTGAAAGGGCCGTGACACAGCGGTCAGCAGATGAAGTAAGCCTTGACACCATACCAATAGAGCCAGGCCCAAAGCACGGTCGGCGGGTATTGCTGAGACTGCGACTCCCTCCAAACCAGCCTACTTCCCACAGCCTTCGAACCCAGTGTTCCCGTCCAAGCCCACGGTTTCGGGGGGAGGTTTGACATGTTACCCGTCCCCACCACGTGCCCGTTTTGCGCTTGTGGCTGCGGGTTTTACTTGTTGTCGAACCAAGGGAACCTGGTGGGCGTGGCGCCGAGTGAAACCCATCCGGTATCCCTGGGAAGGCTCTGTGCCAGGGGGTGGAGCGCCCATGAAGCTGCCCTGTGGGGCAACCGGTTAAGGCAACCGCTGGTTAACCGGAACGGAAAGCTGGAGTCAGTTTCCTGGGACGAGGCACTCGAACACGTCGCCGGACGCATCAAGAAATTGATCGATGCAGGCAAGTCCGTCGGCGTTCTTGGTTCTGCCCGGGCCACCAACGAGGAGAACTACCTGGCCGGCAAGCTTGCGAGGGCTGGCTTCCAAACCAACAACCTTGATTTTTCTTACCATTCCATCTGTGGCCCGCTATTGACAGGTCTGGAAGAAGTATGTGGCGAATGGCCATCTTCTATCAGTTTGAACGACATCGAATCAAGCCAAACGATCTTGCTGATGGAAGGCGATTTGGCTGAGACGCACCCGCGGGCTGCTTCAGCGGTGATGGCAGCCGTAGATAAAGGCGCCCACCTTGTAACCATCGCCCATACTGCCACGCAAATGTCGCGTCTGGCTTCCCTCATCCTGCCCGCTATGCCGGGGAATGAAGGTGAAGTGATTGACGGTCTGCTCGCTTCGGTCCTGGATCTGGGGTTGGAGAATTGGGCACCGCTGGGCGGCCGTTGCGAAGGGTATGACACACTGTTGGGAAACCTAAAGATCGTCAAGACAACCGCCGAGATGCTCCAGGCGGCGGAATGGATCGCGCGCGCCACGCGGGCGACGTTCTTGATTCCACCGATCAGTGCGGATGGCCTCCCGTCACGGAGAGAGGCCGCCGCCCTTGCCACCCTAGCCGCAGTCACGGGACATCTGGGCCGCGCTGGTTCCGGGCTGTTGCCGCTTCTGGCGCGAAGCAATGTGCGAGGGGCCTGCGACATGGGAATCGCCCCAGATCGCCTCCCAGGTTACCGGCCATTGGACGACCGAGAATCTCAGCGACGCCTCCAAGATATCTGGGGTAAGAAACTGCCCTCGACCCATGGTTTGAATGCAGAGAGCATCTTGCATTCCGTGAGCGCTTTGATTGTCTTAGCTGACGACCCCTCCGCAGTGCTGCCGAGTGGACAACGGGCAATGGCTGCCCTCGGGAGAATCGAGTTCCTGGTGGTGTTAGATGCCTACTTCACACCCACCGCGCAGATCGCCCACGTGGTACTGCCGATTGCTAGCTTTGCTGAAATGGAAGGAACAATCACCAGCATGGAAGGCAGAGTCCAACGGCTCCATGCTGCCACGGCTCCGCCGGGTGAAGCGCGCCCCGGATGGCAAGTGCTGGCCGAACTTTGCGCGAAATTCGGCGCGGGCGCCTCCTACAATTCTGCTGCGGATGTCCTGCGTGAAGTGGGATGTGCTGCGCCAAATTACGTACGCGTCAGCCAAGGAAATGATGGATGGGGCGGGGTAGGAGTGGCGAAGGGGTCCAACGGCGGGAAGTTCAGACTTTTTGCCGCACAAGCGCCGCCTTTGACCTCTGCTGAGGGTCTGCATGTGCTGGTGCGTGATGGCGATTTTGACTGGGGTCGTGACCCACTCGTTTCGTTTTCACCGACATTAAGTCGGGATTATCAGTCAGAACGAAAGCTTTTTCCCAACGGCTTCGTTGAAATGTGCAAGGAGGATGCCGACGGAGTCGGCGTTCACCCCGGATGGCCGGTGCGGTTGACCTCAGCGCATGGGCAGGCGGTCGTGGTCATTCGGGTTAGGGCGGACATAAAGCCCGGCGTGCTGCTTGTGCCTTATGCTTTTCGCGATTTTCTTGCCAAGGTTTTGGGAACACATAGTGTTACGGCCGTTAAGGTAGAACAGGCCTAAGGGGCCGGCAATGGTCTTCACGATACCCAAAGAAGGCACCACCCAATGGCTCGGGAAGTTGCTGGAGGCGGGAGAGGTCATCGCTCCAGTGCGAGGCCCCTGCGGGGATATCATCTTCTCCGCGCTCCGTTCCCCCAGTCAGGTCCTTTGGGATTTTGAGAACCCCCTTCACCCACCGAAGCAATTTGCCCTGCCTCAAACCGATCCCCTGGTCAAAATCAGGCTCAACGATGGCCGCCACGAGGTGGAGCCTATCTACGATGATGCCCCCCGCACGCTCTTCAACCTGCGTAGTTGTGACGTGGCGGGAATCGCCTTTCTGACCCGCATGCACGAAGCGGAGCCGGCCGATGCTTCCTACCTCCGCCGTGCCCACAACCTCACGATCATCAGCCTGGCCTGCACCACTCCCTGCCCGGCGGGTTTCTGTGTCTGCACGGATTCCGGACCGTTCTTGAGTGGCGGTTACGACCTGCAATTAACGGATCTCGGCGGGAGCTTTCTGGTCGAGGTGGGCAGCGAAAAGGGTGAGGCGGCGATGGCCAAGGCTCCGGACCTCTTCCGGAAAGCAAGCGAAAATGAAGTGAAAAAGCGCAAGGTGCTGGAGGCAGCGGCGAAAACCCATTTTGGGCCGGAGACCTGTCATTTTGGTTCGGCGATGCGGCGCATCTCGACGGGGCGCGTCCCCGATGCCCTGTGGGAGAAGATGGGCGACTGGTGTCTCGAGTGTGGCGGGTGCAACTTTGTATGCCCCACCTGCTACTGCTTCAGCGTGAAGGATCTCCGTCAGAATGGCACGTGGGTCCGTTGCCGCATGTGGGATTCATGCCAGTACGCCGCCTTTACGCTGGAAGCTTCCGGGCACAATCCGCGGGCGCAGCCCAAGGAGCGAATGAAGCGCCGTTTCTTCCACAAAGTTAGTGCGCAGTACTACACCCGCGACAGCGCGGTGGGGTGCGTGGGGTGCGGGAGATGTATCAAGACTTGCCTAGGTACCACCCACATGCCAGCGGTGGTGGCCGCCATCAGGAAGGGGAAATGGCATGAATGATGTTTTCCTTCCAGATATTGCCCATCTCGAGAAGGTCCGGGACGAAACGCCCGACACCAAGACCTTCACTTTGCGCTTCCGGGACCACGAGAATGGAAACCATTTCCATTTCCTTCCCGGACAGTTCCTGGAACTTTCCGTGTTCGGCTGCGGTGAGGCGCCGTTTTGCATCGCTTCCAGCCCCACTCGGCCCGGCCTCTTGGAAACTACGGTCCGGCGCACAGGGCAGTTGACCGATCAGTTACACAAGCTGGGAAATGGCGACGAAGTGGGAATCCGCGGTCCCTTTGGCAACGGCTTTGATGTGCAAGCCGCCCACGGCAAGGACATGCTCTTTGTGGCCGGCGGGATAGGATTGCCCCCGTTGCGCAGCTTGATTTGGAATGTCCTGGATGAGCGCGACCGTTTCGGCAAGGTGACCATACTTTACGGCGCTCGCACCCCGGTGGACCTGGTTTACAAGGATGAACTGGAAGAGTGGGGAAAGCGGTCGGATGTGGAACTGCTCGTGACGGTGGACGTGGCCCAGCACGATTGGACGGGGAATGTGGGGGTGGTTCCAATTCTCTTCCAGAAGGTCACCCTTCACCCGCAATCTACTCTTGCCTATGTCTGCGGCCCGCCGATCATGATCCGGTTCGTGGTCCGGGATCTCCTCACGCGCGGGTTCAAAGAAGAGTCCGTCATCTCGACACTGGAACGCATGATGCAGTGTGGCATCGGCAAATGTAATCACTGCGCCATTGGCCATCGTTATGTGTGCCGCGATGGACCGGTTTTCAACTACCGCCAGATCGCGGAGTTGGTGGAGTAGGGATTTTGGAGTGCGGCAGCAAGCTGCCTCACTCCAAAGGTTCGGATTCGCGCCGAAGTTCGCACGGGTCAGCAATATGGATTTGCACGGACAATTCGCCGCGGAAATCAGAGGCAATGTCGTCGTCATGGGCATTGGCAATCCCTGCCGTGGTGACGACGCCGCTGGCAGCTTGGTAGCCCAACAACTCAGCGTCTTGTGGCACGATCATCCTGGCCATGATGTCCCTGGGGTGCGTGTGATCGACGCCCAGGATGTTCCGGAAAACTACATGCGCCAGGTGGTGGGCGAGGGGCCCGACACCGTGGTGCTGATTGATTCCGTTGATCTGAAGTCCGCCCCTGGCTCCGTAGCGCTATTGGATAAGGAGCAAGTGGCGGGTTACTGGCCTAGCACACACCGCGTCCCCATAACGCTGCTCATGGACTACCTCGAGCGGGAAACCAGCGCCCGGATATTTCTGATTGCTATCCAGCCGCGTCACACGGCGTTTATGCAACCGATGAGCGGCGAGGTACATGCCAGCGCCGCGAGCGTCGCAGGGATGTTGAACGATATTCTCGGAAAACGGCAGGTGTCGGACCGATTGGATTCGCGGGCCCGAATAATTCACGAAGACAGCAGACGGCAGGAGATCTAAGAACGGCTCACACAGAGTTCACGGAGCGGTCCATCGATGAGGATCTTGCAAATCTTGAACACAGAGAACACGGAGGGGCAGTTGCCGGAATCCCTCGGGCTCCCTCCGTGGCCTCAGTGAAAAAGTCTCTGTGCCCTCTGTGCGAAATTGTTGGCTTTCTATAGGCGCGAAGCGAATAGCGCCGAGAAGCTTTCTACGGAGAATTTATTGTAGAGGAATGGTGGCCTCTTCATGACCCTCGTTGCCGTCCTCATGTTGATCCTTCCCGCGGCGGGAGCCCTGTTGTGCGCGCTTCTCAAAGGCCGCGCCCGCCCCGCGGCGGTGGCGATCGCCGCAATGGTAACCGGCCTGGCCGTATGGCTCACGGTCTCCACCTTCGGCGCCCCTTTCAGCAGATTGTTGGGCAGTCTTCCCTGGCTGCACGGCATCATTGACGCGCCCGTTCTGGGAATTCTTATCGATCCCCTGTCATCCTTGATGCTGCTGGTGGCGGTGCCGATTGGATTGCTGACGGTCCTCTATTCCACTTCCTACCTTACCGACAAAAACCACGAGCACCCGGTCGGGAGTGAGCATTACGGCCGCTACTATTTCTGGCTCCTGTTGTTCATCGCTAGCATGGTCGGGGTGGCGATTTCGCCGAATTTCCTTCAATTCCTGGTCTTCTGGGAAATGACCACTTTGTGTTCTTGGGCGCTGATCTCTTTTCGCCAGAACGAGCGAAGCTTACGGGCCGGATTCAAAGCCCTCCTGATGACGCATGTGGGCAGTGCCTTCCTTCTCCTGGCTATTCTGATCATTTTTGCGAAAACCGACTCATTTGAATTCTCCGCTCTCGGGCGGCTGCCGCAGGGTTTGAAATCGTGGGTCTTCTTCTTTCTCCTGATTGCCGCCTGGGCAAAGGCGGCGCAGGTCCCCTTCCAAACGTGGCTGCCCGACGCCATGGAGGCTCCGACCCCGATCAGCGCCTACCTTCACGCCGCGGCGATGGTCAAGGCCGGCGTCTACCTGATGGCCAGGACGGTGAGCAGCGGGTGGGACATTCCACCCAAGATGGCCTTACTCATGGCCGGCATGGCACTGATTACGATTCTCGTCGCTCTCTCCTTTTACTTCGTTCAGGATGACCTGAAGCGGTTGCTTGCCTATTCCACCATCGCGCATCTTGGCTACGTGCTGCTGGGCATCGCCATCGGAGGTATGGGGTCAACGCTGGGTTTCCGCGGCGCTGTTTTGCACATCATCTGCCACGGGTACAGCAAGGCGACCCTCTTCTTTTGCGCCGGCTCCATCGCCTATGTCACCGGAACGCGCAAAATATCGGCGCTCCGCGGGCTGGGAAAGACTTTGCCCCTCATCGCTACGGCATTCTTCGTCGGACTCCTGAGTGTGACGGGAGTCCCGCCGCTGGCCTGCTTCTGGAGCAAGTTCATGATTCTCTCGGGCGCCATGCGTCTTTCCGGTCCCATCGGACCGCTCATCGTTACTTTCATTCTTGTCGAAACCCTGGTCTCCTTCGGATGGATGCTTTACATCGCGCAAAAAATCTTCCTGGGCGCGCCCCTGGTGGCGGTCCCGGCCGATCCGCCCTGGCCCATGGACTCCACTTTGGTATTTCTGATGATCGGCTGTGTAGTAGCCCCGCTGGTGGGCATGCCCTTAGTGCAGTTGATGGGGAAATAGCATGGTCAATCCCGTTCACAACATCGAAGCCAGCATCGTGATCCTGATCCTCGGATCACTTGTGAGTCTGCTCTTGGCGCGCTACCACAAAGTGTGCGGCTGGGTCAGCTTCGCTTTCGTTTGCGCCTCCTCCGTTTTTACCGGCCTTGCGGTGGTGGGAGCCTGCACGGCCGGCTCCCGCGAACAGGCGCTCCTGGAATTGCCCCAACTGGGCGCCCGTTTCACCCTGCAGGTTGACCCCTTGAGCGCCATCTTCTTGTCCATCGTGGCGGTGATTGCCCTGCTGAGCACGCTGTACTCCGTCCGCTACATGGAGCACTACGCGCACGATAAGGTGGCGAAGTTTTTCCCGCTTCTTCTCCTCTGCATTGCCAGCATGACCGGCGTTTTGGTGTGCAGGGATTTCTTCTTTTTCCTCATATTCTGGGAGTCCATGACCCTGACGTCCTATTTCCTGGTGACGTTTGAAAGCGCCAACCCGGCGAGCCAGCGGGCGGGCCTGAAGTATTTCATCATCACCCACGGCGCCACGCTGTGTATGGTGGCGGCAGCACTGTTGCTCTGGAGGACGTCCGGTTTGTTTTCTTTTGATGCCATCCGGCAAACTCTCTCCGCAATGCTCAGCACGCGGCCGTTCCTGGCGAACACCATCATCTTTCTCTTCTTCCTGGGATTCGCTACCAAAGCAGGAATCCTGCCCATGGGCGATTGGCTCCCTGACGCCCATCCCGTGGCACCTTCCGGGATGAGCGCCACGCTCTCGGGTGCACTCGTCAAACTGGGAATCTATGGGCTGGTTCGACTGTTCTGCTCATTTTTGGTGGCGTCATCGTCGCTCCGGATATGGGGCATCATCCTGGCCCTCGCCGGCACCGGATCGCTGTTCGTAGGAACCTTGACGGCGCTGCGGCAGACGGACACCAAGCGGCTGATGGCCTTCCACACCATCGGGCAAATCGGTTACATCTGCCTCGGGCTCGGGGTGGGCGTCTACTGTCTCCAGATGTCCCCGGCATTGGCCTCGATTGCCCTAGCGGGGGCGATTTTGCACGCGGTAAACCATGCCTGCTTCAAGTCATGCTTGTTCCTGGGAGCAGGCTCGGTGCTTTACCGCACCGGCCAGCGCGACATGGACAAGCTGGGCGGCCTGGCGGCTTTCATGCCGTACACCACCGGCACCACGACCATCGCCTCCTTGAGCATCGCGGGCGTGCCGCCCTTCAACGGTTTCTGTAGCAAGTGGCTCATCGTCGCCGGCTGCCTCTTGGCAGGAATGCGGTTCCCGTTGTTCCTGGTGTTGGGTATTGTGGCGCTCTTCATTTCGCTCGCCACGCTCGCTTCCTTCCTGAAGGTGCTAGGGTCAGTCTTTCTCGGTTTGGCAGATGAGAAGCTGGGAATAAAGGAAGTGCCGATATCCATGGTCGTGCCCCAGGTGGTGCTGGCCGCCCTCTGCGTGCTGCTGGGCATCTTTCCCCAGGTCATGTTGCGCGTCGTCGCGCAGGCCATCGAGGGGGTCACTTCCCTGCCGGTGTCGGGCGTGGACGCGAGTCGGGTATGGGGTGGCCTGTCACTGACGCTTGGATCACAGGTTGGATCACCGGTCGGATTCTGGTCGCCCCTCGCCATCCTGGCTGCGTTGGTCATCCTAGCCTTGATTTCCTATGGCATTCAGCGCGCAGGTGGAGCCCAAGTCAGGACGGCGCCAGTCTGGTACTGCGGCGAAGAACACGCTCCGGCCACCGTCCGTTACCCTGCCAGCAGCTTCTACTTACCTTTCAAGCACGCTTTCCAGGGAATCTATCCGAGCGGAACAATTCATGCGCCGAAATTTCCGGCGCCCATTCGCCGCGCGTTGGATTTTGACCGATGGCTATACACGCCGACCATTAAAGCTATTGATAAGGCCGCCGGCCGCGTGAGCAGAACGCACGTCGGAACCCCGCAAATCTATCTTTTGTGGATCGCGATTGGCGCCGTCGTGGTGACTGCCATTATGCTGTGGGTGAATAGGTGAGGAGATGGGCATGATTATGACCGAGCAGGCGACCGTTACGCGCGTTGAGGAAGTAGTCGCCGCACGCAGCAACAGTGCTTTCCTGTCGGGGACGCAACCCGACGCCGATACCCTCCATTTCAAGATCGAGAAGAGGGCCATGCGTGCGGTGGTGGAGGGGTTGGTCAACCAACTGCATGCGCGTTTCATGATTTCGGTGGGGACGGATACAAGATCCGTCAGCGGCGACTACGCCATTCTCCATCTCTTTTCCCTGGACCGAGAGCATCTCTATGTTCTGCTGGAATCCCCCGTATCCGAGGAGGATCTCAAGATTGAATCCATCACGGAAGTCATTCCGGGGGCAAACTGGGCGGAGCGCGAATTCCGCGATGCCATTGGAGTGCATCCCGAAGGGCATCCGGACCCACGCCGCCTGCTTTTGGCAGACGACTGGCCGGAAGGCGTCTACCCACTCCGCAGGGATTTTCCGTATAACTACCAGCCTCCTCCAGCAGAAAATGTGCGTCCGCAACTGCGTGAACCTCCCGCCGGCGCAAGCGTATTACCGCTGGGGCCTTTTTTCCCGGTCCTGGAGGAACCCTCCTACTGGCGCATGTTCGTGGAAGGCGAAACCGTGGTGGGATGCGACACCCGCCTCTTTTATAACCACCGGGGAATCGAAAAACTCGGTGACAGCGTTTTGACCTACAACGAGATCCCGTATTTGGCCGAGAGAATATGCGGGATTTGCGGCTTCATTCATTCCACCTGCTATTGCCAAGCAGTGGAGAAGGCTGCCGGCATCGAGGCCCCGCGACGCGCCCGGTACATCCGCACCATCCTGCTGGAGTTGGAACGCATCCATTCCCATCTGCTCTGGCTGGGCATTGCCGGGCACATCATCGGTTTCGAAACGGTGCTCATGCAGACTTGGCGGATTCGTGAGCCGGTCATGTGGCTCTGTGAAGAAATCTCCGGCAACCGCAAAACCTACGGAATGAATACGGTCGGTGGGCTGAGGCGCGATCTCCCCGAGGCGATAAAACCCAAGCTCCTTGAGACTATTGCCCAGGTGGAAAAGGAATCCATAGCCGTTCGCGACGCGGTGATTGGGGACAGCACGCTTCATGCCCGAACCAAGGGAGTGGGCGTGCTGACCAACGAATGGGCAAAGAAAATCTGCACCGTGGGACCACCGGCTAGAGCGTCGGGGGTGCCCATCGATGCGCGGCTCGATCACCCCTACGCGGCGTATGACGAGGTGCCCCCGCAGATTGCCACGCAGGAGGCGGGGGATACATGGGCGCGCGTGCTGGTGCGCGTCACCGAGTTGCTGGACTCTATTCGGATGGTCCGCCAGAGTCTCGTGGCAATCCCCGAGGGTCCGATTTGTACGGAGGTCAAGGAGGCGATACCTCCGGGGAGAATTGGGGTGTCGGTGGTCGAGGCGCCGAGGGGCGAGGCCATCCACTTTGTGCTGACGGGCGGTGATAACCGGCCGTATCGGTGGAGAGTGCGCGCCCCAACCTATCCGAACTTGCAGGCGCTGCCCGCCATGGTCCAGCAGGCAAACATCGCGGACGTACCGATTACGCTGGGGAGCCTGGATCCCTGTTTTTCCTGCACGGAGCGCCTCGAAACAGTGGATCGAAAGACCAAGGAAGTTAGGCTTTATTCCCGGGCGGAGATTCTGGAAATGTCCAGAAAGCGCCGCGGGACGTAGGGCCGAACAGCGTTCGGCCCAGGAACGTAGCGCCGGGCTTTAGCCCGGCACTTGCCGACCTGATGGTCGGCGACACATGCACGTGCCGCTCCAAAAGGACGGCGCTACGAAGAGGCGGAGGAGGAACGCGATGACAGTCTGGTTCATCAAAAGTCTTCTGCTCTGCTTGCTGAACGTGGCGGCCGCGCTGCTGTTGTCGCCACTGGCAGAAGGCGTCATGCGCAAGATACGAGCCGCTATCCACTCGCGAATTGGCCCCCCAATCACCCAGCCTTATTGGGACCTCCTAAAGCTCCTGGGCAAGGAGGACTTGCGAAGCACGGGGGGAGTTGTCTATGCGGGCTTGCCGGCTCTCACCCTGGGGTCGGTGCTGCTGCTTGCCGCCTTGGTCCCCATGGGCACGGTCGCGCCGCTGGCCTTCGCCGGGGATCTGATCGTAGTGATCTATGTCGCGGCGATGAGCGGTGTCGCCATCATGTTGACGGGGTTCGCCAGCGCCAGCCCTTATGCATCCATCGGGAGCTCACGCGAAATGATGATGCTCTTATCGGTTGAACCCATCCTGGCCATTGCCCTCGTTGTCGGTGCGTTCAAGGCAAAAACCCTGGCGCTGGGCGGCATCGCCAACTGGCAAATTCAGAATGGACCCAGTATCAGCATGGCCATAAGCGGCGTGGCGTTCTTCCTCGCGCTGCAAGCCGTGGCCGGTAAATTGCCATTCGACATTTCCGAGGCCGACCAGGAAATCATGGGCGGTCCACTGATTGAGCAAAGCGGTCCGCGCCTGGCGCTCTTCCGCTGGGCGATTTGGGTGAAGCAACTCGTGTTCGCTTTCTTGCTGGTGGAAGTGTTCTTCCCCTGGCCGCACTTTGGAAACTATCTCATCGATCTGCTCGCGACGATCGTGAAGGTGCTCGTCGTGCTAGTGCTGGTAACGGTTATTGATGTCGTGAATCCGAGGCTCCGCATCGATCAGGCCATGGGTTACTTCATGCGGGTCGGGGTTTCGTCCCTGGCAGCCCTGGCCTTTGCGGTGATTGGGAAGTAGGGCCGAACGGCGTTCGGCGTGGCGCCGGGCGTTGCCCGGCGCTGGATGTAGCGCCGAGCTTTAGCCCGGCACTAATCGTAGCGGCGGGTTTACCCCGCCATCGGGAGAATGGCGGCGTAAAGCCGCCTCTACGCCCGAGACCGGCAGGAGGTTAATGTGTTCCTGAGCAAACTGCGAGAGGCCCTGATTTGCTTGAAGGCCGGGCGCGTAACCCTGGGATACCCATTTGCGCCGCACGACCCCAAACCCGGATTCCGCGGCAAAATCACTCTCGATGCCGATTTATGCTTCGGATGCGGCGGCTGCGCCAACGTCTGCCCGGCCGGCGTCATTGTGGTTTCGGACAAGGAACAGCACATGCGGCTGCTGGAGTTCTTCTGGCGCCGGTGCACGTATTGCGGCAGGTGTGAAGAAGTTTGTCCCGAGGGGGCGATTCGCCTCAGTCAACAATTCGAAACTGCCACCAACGCTCCCGAGGACATGTACATGCGGCTGGAGGTTTTCATGGGACCCTGCCAAAGATGTGGCCGGTGCTTCCCACCCCCAACCGAGCTTGACCGAATGATGAAAACCGGTTTCAGGGACGGCTTGCACGGAGGGAGAGCATGAACCCGGAAGCGCTGCACACCAGTTTGATCGAGACCCTGAGCTTGACCCTGGTGATTACCTCAGTGGCCGCGGTCGAGATGCGGAGGCTGAAGTTTTCGATTGTCGCCTACGTCTGCCAGGCGTTCCTGATTGTGGGTTTGCTGCTGAGCTTTGCGGCAGTCAACCGGGCTCTCTATTGGTGGGCGGCAACCGCCCTGGTCACCAAGGCGATCCTCACGCCCTGGTTCCTGTTTCGAGCGATCCGCGGGGTGGATGACCGCGAATTGAAGCCGGTGATTGGTTTTGGCCCCTCCGCCGTGATTGCGGCCTTACTGATGTTAGGCTTCTTCCATCTCACCCACAGTCGAACCACCCTTCTCGCGCCCACTGCGTTGGGGCAACTCGATGTGTTCAGAACGAATTTGGCGGTAGCGTCCACGGTTTTCGCGCTGGGCCTGTACGCGGTGCTGACCCGTCGGGACGCCATCAAGACGGTGATCGGTCTCTGCCTGCTGGAAAATGGCGTACACCTGAGTCTGGTGAGCCTGGCTCCCGGCTTGCCAGAAACCGCGCTTTTCGGCGTGGCGACGGAAGTGGTCGTGGTGGTTTTCCTTCTCCTGTACGTGATCGGAGGAGTGCGGCAGGAATTCGGATCCACCGATACGTTCAGACTGCATGAATTAAGGTGGTGAACACGATCTAGCGGTTCGGACAAAGGATGTACATATGGCGGGAGACGTCCTGACAGAGACATCAATCGTACCGGCAGTGGTCTTCCTGTTACCGATGCTCGCGGGCGCCATCGTGTTCTCGGCCACCCGCATGGGCCGCGCGTTTCAACAATGGATCTGCGTTTTGACAGCGGCAATTGTTACTGGGTTGAGCGCGTGGATGGCGTATCGGGTCCTGGAGGGGGTGGTCCTGACCACCTGGAACGGCGAGCTCCGCGTCGATGCCTTGAGTGCCTTGATGGTGGTCACCATTGGCGGTATCGGACTGCTCACCTCGGTTTACTCCGTACGATACCTGGAGGAGCGCATGGCCGAGGCGGCTGCCGCGCGCCGCCTTCGGATATTCTATGGCCTGCTGATGTGGTTTCTGGGCACCATGATGTGGGGATGCCTTACCAACAACGTGATCATGCTGTACGTCGCCATTGAAGCCACCACCCTCACTTCGGCCCTCCTCGTATCCTTCTATTGGGATCGGCGCGCCCTGGAAGCGGGCTACAAATACCTCATGTTGCTTACGATTGGAATCACCTTCGCTTTGTTCGGTTGCGTGTTGCTTTACGCCGGTGCGGCGGCCACGAATAAACTAACGGGAGCCAACGATCTGCTCATCAGCGACATCCGGAACGTAGTGTCATTCATACCGAGCGGCACGGCGGCAATTACCATCGCGTTTCTCGTAATCGGATTCGGAACCAAAGCAGGCATCGCGCCCTTTCATCCCTGGCTTCCTGACGCGCACGCCGAGGCGCCGACACCGATCAGCGTGTTGCTGTCAGGCGTGATGATCGAGATGGCGCTGTATGCCTTGGCCCGCACGGTGAGTATCTTCTATCCTGCCTGGCCTCAGGTCACGATCTTCCTCGTCGCGCTGGGCACGTTCACCATGCTGCTCGGCATCATCCTGGCTTTAACCCAGGACGACCTCAAGCGCTTGCTGGCGTATTCCTCCGTAAGCCAGATGGGATACGTGCTGGTCGGCATCGGACTCGGAACCTACCTGGGATGCTATGGCGGTCTTTTTCATCTCCTGAACCATGCCCTTTACAAGTCGTTGTTGTTCATGTGCGTGGGTGCGGTGATTTATGCCACGGGCGCGCGGCGAATCAGCGAGCTGGGCGGGCTTAGAAAACAGATGCCCATCACGAGCGCCTCTTTCTTTCTCGGGGCACTGGCGATTGCGGGCTTCCCTCCGCTCAATGGATTCTGGAGCAAGCTCACGGTATATCTGGCCCTGGCGAGGGCCGGGCTGTGGTGGGCGGCGGCGATTGCCGTCCTGGTGAGTATCTTGACCATGGTCGTTATGGTTCGGGCGGCATACCGGGTGTTTTGGGGAAAGCGCGACGCGAGCAGCCCTTGCGCATTAGTGGTTAGGGAGGTGCCGGCCCGCATGTGGGTCCCCATGGCGTTTTTGGCGGGAACATGCGCGTTGATTGGAATTTACCCCCAAATGCCCTACCCGCTGCTCGATCGTGCGGCGGCGGTTCTGGCTACCCTGGGAAGGTAAGAGGTGCGGGCATGTTAAAAGGTCTCTGCCAAAAGGCGTTTTGCAAAGCGTTGTGGGTGTATCACGCCAACTGCGGAGCGTGCAACGGGTGTGATATCGAAATCATCAATGTCCTAACTCCTTATTATGACGCCGAGCGCTTTGGGATCAAGCTCGTGGGGTCACCCCGGCACGCGGATGTCATCTTGATTTCAGGCCCTGTCACCCGGCAAGTCGAGCCGGCGCTCCGGAGGCTGGTGGAAGCCGTTCCCAATCCCAAGCTTACCTTCGCGATCGGTTCCTGTGCCACGGGAGGCGGCTGCTGGTTCGACACTTACAACGTGATGGGAGGCGCCGACAGGGTTACTCCCGTTGATTTTTACGTCCCGGGGTGTCCGCCCCGGCCCGAAGCTATCCTTTACGGCGTGGCGGTTGCATTGGGGTTGGTGCCGAAGAAAGTCGCCGAGGAAAAGCTCCGTCAGGAAACCCTCGAGGAGTTAGCGTGCGGCAAATCCATAGTTACAGGTAAGTCTGCCTATAAAGAGTCTTAGATGGAGGAGAACCATGGAGACTGCAACCTTAGAGAAGGTTCTGGAAGAACATCCATTGTTTAGGGGTATGAAGGAAAAACATCTCCAAACTCTCGTCGGGAGCTCAACTGTCGTTCGGTTCGAACCCGGAGACGTGATCTTCGAAGAAGGTGAACCGGCTCACCATTGCTATGTAATTCGAACGGGCAAGGTGGCACTGCAACTGGTGTCTTATCGAATCGAACCCTTTACCCTCATGACCCTTGAGGAGGGCGACATCATCGGATGGTCGTGGCTCTTTCCACCCTACCGCTGGAAATTCACTGCCAGGGCCCTCACTGTCATACGGGCTATCTCCTTGGACGCAGGAAGCGTTCGTGCACGTTGTGACGAAGACCACGATCTAGGGTACGAACTGATGAAACGGTTTGCGCAAGTTATCGAAAACCGTGTTGAGGCCCTTTCCGTACACATTGTGGCGGTTGAAAAGTAGCGCGTGAAAAACGAAAACCCCACCTGTTCGCATCGAGGAAGGAGGATCACCATGGAAACTCTGCAAGGTATTTTGAGTGCCCACCCGTTCTTCAACGATCTGCCCGCGCAGCACCTCGAGACCGTCGTCGGATGCATTTCCAACGTACGCTTCAAGGCCGGCGACGTCATCTTTCGGGAAGGCGAAGAGGCCAGTCATTTTTACTTGATCCGTGAAGGGAAGGTGGCACTGCGGATTCATTCCGAACGCCGCGGCCCCCTAACGATCCTGACCCTCGAGGGAGGTGACATCCTGGGGTGGTCGTGGCTCTTTCCTCCCTACCGTTGGAAGTTCTACGCCCAAGCCCTCGGGGAAACTCGCGCGTTTGCCGCGGACGGAAAGTGTCTTCGGGAAAAGGCCGAACTCGACCACGATCTGGGTTACGAGCTCCTGAAACGGTTTGCGCACATTGTCGAGGAGCGCCTTGAGGCGACACGGCTACAGCTTTTGAATGTTTACCAGGATCAGTGAGTGATCAAGACTTCCAGCTTAACCCTCGTAGACATTCAGGAGTTGTGAGCTCGTTGCCCGAACCCGCTCTTCAATGACATGCACAAAGCGCGTCAGGAGTTCGTAACCCAAGTCATGGTCGCGTTCGGCCTTCTCTCGTATGCATTTCCCATCTAAGAAAATGGCGCGTGTGGTCTCGATTGCGCAGGCCGTAAACTTCCAATGGTAGGGGGGAGAGAGCCACGACCACCCCAGCACGTCACCTTCCGCCAGGGTCAGAATGGTAAGGGGACCACGTCGGTCAGCAAATAGCTGCAAGGCCACCTTTCCGGTACGAATAAGATAAAACTCGTTGGCTTGTTCGCCCTCCCGGAAGATCACGTCGGTGCTCTCGAAGCGTACGTTGCGGGCACACCCGGCGAGTATTTGGAGATAGCGCTGTTCCATGCCACTAAAAAGAGGATGCTCAGCCAGAATGGGTTCAAGTGTTCCCATGGCGACCCTCCATGTTCTGTGTGAAGATATTGTAACGCGTTTCTCACAGACTCCAAATATGTGGGGGACGGAATGTCGCTTACAGTATTTCACCTGTAGAAACAGCTTGACGACCCCCCTTATAGAGAGATACATTCGGCGTGTCGGACGGCTCCGGGGTGAGGCATTCCGGAGGCCTTTGACGGGGAGAACGCATATGGCTCCCCACGAACTGATTGCTCCCGAGGCTTGTTTCATCGGCATCCGAGCCGCGCAGAACGCCCTCGGAGTTAACTCGGAACACGCCGGTAGAGTTACCAGACACTACCTCAAACAGAAAAACGAGCTCCTTACCAGAGGCAAATTACTGCAGAAATGCATCCTCGAGGAAGTGCACAGGAAGCACTTCCCTAATGTTCCGCTAGCTCTCCCACCTTTTTATATCCCTAATGATATTCCGTCCCAAGCAGATCCTAAGCGTGCACCCGTTAACTTGGTTTTCTCTCGCCGCACTGAGGCGCGTGATTTCGAGAGACACGCCTCGCAGCGAGGGTGCAAATTTCATTCTCCAGAATTAATTGTGTGGAGTGAACTGTTCTACGTTCCGCCCGCGCAATAAGAGGTGCGGGCGGGGGAAAATATCCTTTTCTAACGAACACCGCTCGCCTGCGCCAAGCTCGCATGTAGAGTGGGCGGTCGAAAATCCGTCTCACAAGGGAGGAAAGCTCATGGAAAATGAAGCCTTGAGTATCGTAGACAAACGCACCGGGAAGACCTATGAAATCCCGATTGATAAGGGAACCATCCGAGCCATGGACCTGCGGAAGATCAAGACGGATCCCGACGATTTTGGGTTAATGACTTATGATCCGGCTTTCATGAACACCGCATCGTGCCAGAGCTCCATCACCTTCATCGATGGCGACAAGGGTATCCTGCGGTATCGGGGCTATCCCATCGACCAACTGGCAGAGAAGTGCAGCTTTCTTGAAGTCGCCTATCTGGTGCTGAACGGCGAGCTTCCCACCGCGGCGGAATTGAAGGATTTCGTCACCAACATCACTCACCATACAATGCTGCACGAGACGACCAAAAAATTCCTGGAGGGTTTTCGTTACGATGCCCATCCCATGGGGATGTTCATCAGCACCGTGGCGGCGCTCTCCACAGTTTACCCGGAGGCCAGGAATGTGCATGACCCCGAGGTGCGCAAGCTTCAAATCTACCGCCTGATTGGCAAGGTGCCCACCATCGCGGCCTACACCTATCGCCACAGCCTCGGGTACCCATATGTTTATCCCGACAACGACCTCAGCTACACCGAGAATTTCATGAACATGCTGTGGAAGATGGCCGAGCCCAAATACCAAGCCCACAGCACGCTGGCGCGCGCGCTCGATATCCTGTTCATCCTGCATGCCGATCACGAACAAAACTGCAGCGCCAACGCCATGCGGGCAGTGGGCAGTTCGCAGGCGGACCCTTATGTAGCAACGGCCGCCGCGGCCGCCGCGCTTTCCGGCCCGCTGCACGGGGGCGCCAACGAAGAAGTCCTGAAGATGCTCGATGAGATTGGATCCACGGATCACATTCCCGCCTACATCGAGCGCGTGAAGGCCGGGCAGGTCAAGCTGATGGGCTTCGGCCACCGGATTTACAAGAATTACGACCCCCGCGCCCGGATCATCAAGTGGGCAGCGGATCAAGTCTTCCAGGTCACGGGCAGGAACCGAAGGCTCGACATCGCGTTGGAATTGGAGCGGATCGCGTTGCAAGATGAGTACTTCATGAAGCGCAAGCTCTACCCCAACGTGGATTTTTACTCGGGCATCATCTACCAGGCGATGGGGTTCAAGCCGGAAATGTTCACGGTGTTGTTCGCCATTCCGCGCACGGTGGGTTGGCTGGCGCAATGGCAGGAAATGCTGTGCGACTCCGAGCAGAAGATTGCGCGTCCGCGACAGATCTTCACCGGTCACGACGCGCGAGATTTCGTTCCGATCGAGCAGCGCGTGGTCAAGGAATTTCCCGCGGCCGCATAAAATGGCGCTTCCATCCTGGCATGACGAGCCCCACCGCGCGCCGGTCCGCGGTGGGGCAAATGCCTTTGAGCAACACTCATTGCCTTGCCCAAGCCGGCAAGGAGGTTGGTTCCTGGAGGTGAGCATGGAAGCATATAACGACAATCCCATTCCTGCGGATGGACAAGCCATCCAAGTTCGAGACGGCAAGTTCCACGTTCCTGACAACCCGATCCTTCCCTTCATTGAGGGCGATGGTGCGGGGCCTGACATTTGGAAGGCTGCGCGCATCGTTTTCGACGCGGCAATCAAGCAGGCTTATGGGGGGCGGCGCCGCGTGGCTTGGTACGAGGTATTCGCGGGCGAGAAAGCGCATAATCGATTCGATAACTGGCTGCCGCAGGGAACCTTGGAGGCCATCCAGAAGTTCCATATCGCGATCAAAGGACCGCTGACGACACCTGTAGGCGGCGGCATCCGCAGCTTGAATGTCACCTTGCGGCAACTCCTCGATCTCTACGTTTGCATGCGCCCCGTGCGTTACTACTCCGGTGTCCCTTCGCCGATGAAGCATCCGGAACGGCTAAACGTGGTCATTTTCCGCGAAAACACAGAAGACGTTTATGCCGGCATCGAGTGGCGAGAGGGGACACCCGAAGCTAAAGAGGTTATCGATTTCCTGAACCAAAAAATGGGAAAGAAGATTCGCGCCGACTCCGGCATTGGGATCAAACCGATGAGTGTCACAGGCTCCAAGCGGCTGATCCGGCGCGCCATTCAATATGCCCTCGAGAATGGGCGCCGTAATGTGACGCTCGTCCACAAGGGAAATATCATGAAGTTCACAGAGGGTGCCTTCCGCGATTGGGGATATGAGCTCGTGAAGGAGGAGTTCTCTCGTACTTGTGTTACCGAAACAGAGGTGGGCACGGAGGTTCCGCCGGGCAAGGTTCTGATCAAAGACCGCATCGCCGACTCCATGTTCCAGCAAGTGCTTCTGCGGCCTGACGAATACGATGTGATTGCCACGCCGAACCTCAATGGTGATTACCTGTCGGATGCCTGTGCTGCGCAGGTGGGTGGTTTGGGCATGGCGCCCAGCGCCAATATTGGCGACGCGCACGCCGTGTTCGAAGCAACCCACGGCACGGCGCCGAAATATGCCGGCCTGGATGTCATTAATCCGTCGAGCCTCATTCTCTGCGGCTCGATGATGTTCCACTTCATGGGCTGGAAAGAGGTCTCACAACTGATCGAAACAGGTATCAGCGAGACCATCCGCCAAAAGTGTGTCACGTACGACTTGCATCGCCAAATGGAAGGGGCGGTCAAGGTGAAAACCAGTGAGTTTGCCGCCGCCATCGTCGGCAATATGGCGCTGCCCGCGGCGGCCTAAGGAGGCTGCGATGAGGAAAAAGGTTACGGTCGTGGGAGCAGGAAACGTGGGCGCGAGTTGCGCTCTCCGCCTGGCGGACAAAGGATTGGCGGACGTCGTGGTGGTCGATATTCTCGAGGGTATCCCGCAAGGCAAGGCGTTGGACATCTTCGAGGCCTGCCCCGTAGCGGGCGTTGACGTCAAAATCACCGGCGCTAACGACTATGAGCCGACCGCCAACTCCGACATCGTTGTACTGACGGCCGGCTTCCCCCGCAAGCCGGGGATGAGTCGGGATGATTTACTGTGGGCCAACTATGACATCGTCAAGAACTCCGTGGAAAACACCATCAAGTATTCTCCCAATTGCATTCTGATTGTGGTCACGAATCCCCTCGATGCCATGTGCCATGTGGCGTACCGGGTCAGTGGCTTTCCCAAGAACCGGGTGATCGGAATGGCCGGCATCCTGGATACAGCTCGCTTCCGCGCCTTTGTTGCTCAGAAACTGGATGTATCCATAAAAGACGTCACAGCCTTTGTCCTGGGTGGCCATGGCGACACGATGGTGCCTTTGGTGCGGTATACGAGCGTGGCCGGGATTCCCCTTACAGACTTACTGGACGCTGAGACGATTCAAAGCCTCGTAAAACGTACACGCGATGGCGGCGCTGAGATCGTCAAGTATCTGAAATCCGGCAGTGCGTACTATGCTCCTTCGGCGGCCGCAGTCGAAATGGTTGATTCGATTCTCAATGACCGAAAGCGGGTGCTCCCCTGCTCTGCCTTCCTGGAGGGCGAGTACGGGATCCACAATCTCTTCGTCGGGGTGCCCGTGAAGCTCGGAGCAGGAGGAATCGAGAAGATCTTCGAAGCCAAGCTCACCGAGGAGGAGAGTGCGGCTTTGCATAAGAGCGCTGCCGCCGTCGGAGAGCTTGTTGAAATAATGGCATCCAAGCTGGACCAAGCTGCCGCTTAGGTGGCTGGGCGTATCCAGCCGCAGGATCCCTCAATCTCTCCTGGCGGATGGGCAGTTGAGGACGGGATTGTGGATAGTTCACTAATAAGCAGAAATGGCCAATAGTTTCCAGTTGCGGACATTATATCGCTGATTAGAAAAACATCATTTTCTGGTGATCGACCGGTCAAAATGGACTACGAAACGCTCGATTTGCTGCGGGGGCCTCCAATTCGGACAATTAGCCCCTCTAGGGTCGCAAAATGCCGCTCTGCCGTCGAGATTTAAATGGCTGACGCTCCCGCAACACCGAAAACCCGCAAGTTCCGCGGTCAAGTCTCTATTGATTGGAACCGTTGCAAAGGCTGTGGCTTCTGCATCGAATTCTGCCCGCCGAAAATCCTGGTTTTTTCGGAGGAGTTCAACAGCCATGGGTACCACCCGCCCTACCTGGCGAAGGAAGAGGCTTGCACGGGTTGCGATTTATGCGGGCTTTACTGCCCGGACTTTGCGATTTTCGGCGTGCCTGTACCCATCGGTGGGGAAAACGCCGAAAGGGTAAGCACCAAGGCCTGAAGAACCCTACGACGGCAGCCTGCGCCAGACGCAGGAAGGAGACGAACCCTGAATACCGCGAATCCTCGAGCCGTGCTCACCGGGGCACATTTCCTCGATGGCGACTGCGCCTGTAGCGAGGGGGCGATTGCCGCCGGCGCTAATTTCGCCGCGGGCTATCCTATAACTCCCTCCACCGAGGTTGTGGAGCACTTCGCCTCGCGCATCCCCACCGTTGGCGGCGTCTTCCTTCAGATGGAGGATGAACTCGCCTCTTCGATTGCCATTGTGGGTGCAGCCTGGGGCGGCGCCAAGGTGTTCACCGTCACCTCCGGCCCGGGCTTCTCGCTGATGATGGAGCACCTGGGTTACGCCGCAATGACGGAGACCCCCCTGGTGTTGGTGGATGTACAGCGGGGCGGGCCCTCCACGGGCTTGCCCACCCTGCCGGGGCAGGCCGACATGATGCAGGCGCGTTGGGGGTCGCACGGCGACTACGAAATCATCGCTCTGTGCCCCAACTCGCCCCAGGAATGCTTCAACCTGACCATTGACGCGTTCAATCTTGCCGAGGAATACCGCTCGCCAGTGCTGGTCATGATGGACGAGTGTGTGGGCCACATGACGGAAAAGGTGGTGATCCCACCCGCCGAGGAGATCAAGATTCTCCCCCGCCGTTACACTTCCTTGCCCCCTTCGGAATATCTACCCTTTCGCCCCGGGCCTGACGGCATCCCGGAAATGGCGAAGGCGGGGGAAGGATATCGTGCCGAGGTCACCGGCTTGACCCACGACGAACACGGTTATCCCGCCATGACCTGGCAGGCGCAACACAAACTGGTGAGCCGGTTGGTGGGGAAGATCCGCAACAACGCGGACCGCATCGCCCGCTGGGAGGAGAAAGAGTTGGAAGATGCCGACGTAGCGGTAGTGGCGTATGGCATTACCTCACGCGTGGCGGAGCGGGCGGTGCAGATGGCGCGCGCCGAAGGGCTGCCGGTGGGCCTGTTGCGGCCGGTGGTGGTATGGCCTTTCCCGGAAGAGCGCATCCGCGAGCTGGCATCGCGGGTACGCGCTTTCGTGGTGGTGGAGATGAACTACGGCCAGATGGTTTATGAAGTGGAACGCTGCGCCGCCGGCCAGGCGCGTACCGTGCTGTTAGGCCACGGAGGCGGCATGGTGCACCAGCCGGAAGAAATCTTGCAAGCGATTCGCGAGGCCATGGCATGAGCACCCTGATCAACCCGGTCGAACCCTTTCTGCGCGCGGACCGCATGCCGCACATCTGGTGTCCGGGATGCGGGATTGGAACCACGGTGAACTGTTTTGCGCGGGCGCTGGTGGAATCAAAGCTGCCGCTCGACAAGGTCGTCGTGGTCTCGGGGATCGGCTGCACGGGGCGGGTGGCAGGATATTTGCACCTCGATTCCTTCCACACCACCCACGGGCGCGCCATTCCCTTTGCCACCGGCCTCAAACTGGCTAATCCCAGCTTGCACGTCGTGGTCTATAGTGGCGACGGCGATCTGATTGCCATCGGTGGGAACCATTTTATCCATGCCGCGCGTCGTAACGTGGACATTACGGTTATCTGCGTGAATAATTTCATCTATGGCATGACGGGCGGGCAGGTGGCGCCCACCACGCCGCTGGGGGCCATCGCCACCACTTCGCCTTACGGCTGCTTCGAGCGGCCCTTCAATCTGCCTTTCCTGGCGGAATCCTCGGGCGCCGTCTACGTGGCGCGCTGGACGGCCTATCACGTCCGCTACGTTGCGCACTCGATGGTCGAGGCGTTCCAAAAGAAAGGCTTTTCCTTCATCGAAATCCTGGCGCCCTGCCCGACGCTTTACCAGCGGCGCAACAAGATGGGCGACGGGCTCGACACCATGCGCTTCTACAAGCAGCATAGCATCATCAAAAACGGCGCCCGCACGCATGACGTGGATATCACCCTGCAAGGTGACATCATCGTGGGCAAGTTCGTGGACATTGAGCGGCCCACCTTGCAGCAAAGCATGGATCAACAACTCCGGCAGACACTCAAGGATCGTTATGCCGGTTGGGGAGGGGCGGCCTGATGGCGAGCGCAGGAATCCGCATCGCAGGCTTTGGCGGACAGGGTGTAATCCTGGCGGGCATGGTGATCGGCAAAGCCGCTGCCATCTACGACGGTAAATTCGCGACTTTGACCCAGAGCTTCGGCCCGGAAGCGCGCGGCAGCGCATGCAGCGCGCAATTGATCGTCTCCGACGAACCCATCCTTTACCCTTACTTTGCTCAGCCCGACATCCTGGTGGTGATGTCGCAGGAGGCCCAGGCGCGCTTCGCCCCGGAGCTGAAGCCGGCGGGAATGCTGCTCTACGAGGAAGATCTGATTCACCTGGATCACCCTACGCAAGGCATCCGCCATTATGGAATCCCGGCGACGCGTTTCGCGGAAGAGTTGGGCCGCAAGCTGGTGCTCAACATGGTGATGGTGGGCTTCGTCACCGCACTCACCGGTCTTGCCACGCCCCCCGCCGTCCGCAAGGCGATTGCCGATTCCGTGCCCAAAGGCACCGAAAAGCTGAACCTCGCCGCCTTCGCGAAGGGCGAGGTTTTCGGCCAGACCCTCCTCTCCGCTCTGCACGCAGCGTAATCCCAGTGTCTTGACAACCGCCAGGTTGGGAATCGGTTCATCGGGACATCTGGCCATCGGTTCAGAGGCATTAACCGGTTGCAAACAGGCTCCCCGCCCCGTCCATTTCCACTTGGTCATTCTGCCGCACGCTGGCCCCCCCCCCGACGCGGGCCTCACAATGACTGCGCGGACCACATCTACGGTTTGGCGACTAACCGTCAAAGTGGTCGTGAGTTGCGCGGAAACCAACCAATGACTGGGTGGCACATACACTGATTTCTATGTGTGTGTCCTCGCCTTGTGCTGTAAACTGCACCTATCTGGTGATGAATGGTTGGCGTGGACACCTGGCGCCAGATGTCGCAACGCGACGGCCCCGGTCGCATACATAAACAGCAATGTATGCGCCACCCGCGCCACGGACGCTCCATTTTTGGATGGGCCTATGACTCTAATCGAGGCATTACTCAGCTTCCTGATCGGTCTTGCGGCTAACGGCATCACCTCTGAGATCCTACTGGCAAGGCAGAGAACTCTCGATGAAGCTCTGCAAGACGCCGACACCTTGCGCATAGCGTTAAGATCGCGAGTGCCACTGAGCGATGAGGTTGGTCTTGCTTGCATTGAGCTCGCCCGAAATCGGGACAGGCTCGGGATTACTCGCGAGGAAGCACCACTCTGGTCGTTGCTCACTGATGACATCTTTCAAAGGGATGTGGTGGAATGGCTTAGAGCGGGCGGGATTGAAGAGGGAAAAGGCGCGAAGTCACGACTGGTCACCTCCATGACGGCGGCTCTTTCGCGCAGCGGCGCACCTCAAGAGCGCCTCGAGTTCTTGAAGAAAGAGTATTTCGAGGCTCTTGACCGGGCTGTTTTTTCCACCCCCATCTTAGCCGCTTGGCGCCATCAGTTGAGCCTTGACTACCTTCGCGAGCAAGTCGCCCTGCTGCGCCAAATGGCCGAAGATGCCGCTGGGATTTACTCCAAAGAAAAACGGCAAGCTGCCTTGGATAACTACTGCGATAAGGCTTTGTCCGCGTGGGATATCATCGACCTAAGCAACTTACCTGAGGGCGACATCCACATTGCCACTCAAAAGCTCCTTCTGCGCCAGCTCTACATGCCATTGCGCGTCACGGTCGAAGTAAGCCGGGAACACGGCGCCGATGACGCTGCCTTTGCGCTAATAGAGCAACGGCGCGCGGCCAATCGACTCCGGGAGGCAGGGCGGGACGCGCGTGAGGAGCCCACGCGACCAGACGGGAAGCAGCGTTCGTCCGTGGGGGAGCGACTCGGGGTCGCGCGCCGGTTGGTAGTGCTCGGTGACCCCGGCGGGGGAAAGACAACCATGATGCGGTGGATGGCCACCACTTACCTACTGCGTTATAGGGGCGACACCGCTTGGAAGCAGATTCCCGATGCTGGAACACTACCTGACCAACATTGGATTCCGGTGCTCATCCGCTGCCGAGACCTCGGGGAGGCCGATTTGTGTCGTTCCTTCGCCGACTTTCTCACGCAGCACCTTCGAAAGAGCGAGCTAAGACCTGAGCATGCGGATGTCATGAGGGCGGTAATCCTCGAGAGCATAGCAAGGGGAGGGGCCCTAATATTGGTGGATGGCCTGGACGAAATCACCAACCCGCAGATCCGCATGATGTTCTGCCAGGAGTTGGAGCGCACTGCCGCACGGTACCCGGACGCTCCGATTGCAGTGACCTCTCGCATCGTAGGCTACCGGGACATGCCGTATCGGATGGGCTCAGGTTTCGAACATAGCGTTATTACCGAGCTAACCCGCCCCGAGAAAGACCTCTTCGCAAAACGTTGGATTGATGTCACCGAGCAGCACCAGCCCGTCGCCGAAAAGGCCAGGCGAGTCCAGGATCTGGTGGACGCCCTGCATTCCAGTGACCGTATCGAGCGGCTCACGGGCAATGCGATGTTGCTGACTACGCTTGCATTGGTCAAGCGGAAGGTTGGGAAGCTGCCTGGTCGGCGAACTAAACTTTACGCTGAGGCGGTCGCGGTTCTTCTCAACTGGAATCCGCGCTATTACGAAACGATCGAGGAGGATGAAGCTACGCCTCAGCTAGAATTCCTCGCCTACGATATGTGCCGACGTGGCGTGCAGAGCCTGACCCAAGACGAGATTCTCGATCTGCTCGACCGGGCGCGACGGGAATATCCGAACATCCGGGCAATGCGGCGGCGTGAACCGGATGTGTTTCTCGGGCTTCTCGAGGCACGATCGAGTCTCCTCATAAAATCAGGTGGACAGTGGATGAAGGTGCATGGCGGAGAAAAGCCTGTTTGGGAGTTTCGCCATTTGACCTTCCAGGAATACCTCGCCGCGCGGGCGCTCTTGGACGGGCGGTACCCGGATCGCGATCGAATGAAGACGCTCGCCGAACAGGTTACCCCCTTGGCGGGCTCGGTGACTGAGGTGCGCCACCGTTCTCATCCAGAACCCGAATTCGAGGTGGCTGAATCGTGGCAGGAAGCATTGAGGCTGCTTGTTGCGGACTGCAAGGACGACGATGTGGATGACGTTCTGCGTGCCATTGCGAACCCCGCACAAGGTGAAGATGCCGCGAAAACTGCCAGGCCACGTGCAATCCTCGCGGCGCGCTGCCTGGTTGACGAACCAAATACGGGCGAGGAAACAGCCGGAAATATTCTGAGCGCGCTGGCGAACCAGGTGGGGCAGTATGATGGCAATGGCACTGTGAACACCAGTCTAGACACGACTGCGGTCGAGCTCGGCAAGGGTCATTGGGCACCTCTGCTAAAGGCGTGTTTAATTCGAGAATATTTGCGCCTGCCTCCCGATGTTCGATGGCGCCTAGGTGGCCTATGGGGCACGGCGAATCGATATAGCGCGCCCCGTGATCAAGAGGAGTTCAACGCCTGGTTCAGCAGTTTGGCCAAACAGCTCAGCTTGGGTGATGAAACAGAGGCCTGCGGTGCCGCCCTAACGATTATGGATTGTGCATTTGCGGGCGTGGCGATCGAAGTGCCAGGCTTAATTGACGGGCTGCTAAGTCTCCTTCAAAGCACCCGACCGATACGCTTTGCGGCAGCCTGGGCTTTGGGGTGGCTAAGCAAGGGCTCTCCGATGGGGACGGACAGAGCACCGGTGTGGCAGCCAAAGTCCGGCGAGGTGCCGTCCTTGATAAAAGCCTTCGAAAGTGTTGACGAAATGGAAACAGACATACTTCGCTGGCTGGCGGTATCTCTCGGCGTCAGCAAAGACTCGAGGGCAGTTAAGCCGTTGGTCAAAAGGTTGGGGAACCCCGATCCCGCACTTCAAGCTGTCGTGATCGAAGCCCTGAGCGGGTTCGGCGGCCAGGACATAACTGACCGGCTGATTACCGAGCTGGGAAATACCAATGCTGGCGTCCGGCTTGCTTTGGTTGAGGCCCTAGGCAAGTTGGGCGGACGGGAGGTTGCTGGGGCGCTGGTCAGCAGGCTCGATGATCCCGACACAGGGGTGCGGCGAGCCGTGGTCGAAGCCTTGGGCAAATTGGGCGGGGAGGGGGTCGTTGGTCCGCTCATTCGCAAGCTGGATGACCATCCTGTAGTGCGTGAAGCCGTCGTCCGCGCTCTGAGCAACTTGGGTGGCCAGGAGGTAGTAAGCGGCCTCTACGGCAGCCTGGAAGACCCCCATGTAGGAATTCGCGTTTTGGCTGCTGGAACGCTTGCGGGGCTCGGAGATGCGCGAGGCTCGGCGGCGCTCGTCCAGTTCCTCCATGATGCCAATCCCGAAATCCGTAGGGGAGCAGTCAGTGCGTGGGCTTATGCGAGCAAACATATCGCGGCGGTGCCACTGCTACAGCAGTTCTGGAGACCTCCGCTTTGGCTTGACCCTGAAGAGCCAATCACGGAAGACCGAGTGGCCGAGGCTTCTAGGTACCTCGGTATCAATCCGGAGGATGTTCGCTCGAAGTACGAAGCTGTGGCAAAAGCCCTCGACCTGAAGCTTAGTTGGAGAGACAGGCAACCTCCAGCCAGCGGGTAGACACAACGGGCAAATAAGACCAAGGGGTTGTGGGCGTGGGGGCCGGAGCTATGCACTTGGTCGTATAACGGCCTAACCGCGGTTGTGTGACAGGCAACCGGTGTTCGAGGCGGCGGAGGCGACCCCTCATCCGGCCCGCGCCAGCTGATGAGAACGCCGGTCGCGGTCCACCTTCTCCCCTCGGCGAAGGTTGGAAAGATCGGGGGGCGCGCACGCGCCCTGTGAACCATTGCCCTCTCCGCCGGGGAGAGGGGGGACCGCAAGGCGGGGGGTGAGGGGTCACTTCGACTGCCCGCGTAGTGGGCTACCCGAACCATGCACTTGGCTAATAAACGCCCTAAGCGGGTAGCGCACAGGTACGCGTATTTTGCGTTCCTGTGCGGCTCTTCATTTCGTTTTCGCGACGAGAAACATCGCAACGATGCTAGAATTTGGGAAGATCCGCGAATGAATCCGTCGGCTGACGGATTCCTCCATGCTACGCCTCTTTTGCCGAAGTCGATTCTGTAATTTCGTTTACACCAGCTCGATCGATACCCGTCGCCCCACCATGGCGGCCGCCCGCTGAAGGCTGGAAAGCGTGATGTCGTTCTTGGGATCGAGGAGACGGTCAACCTGGGTCCGGCTTGTCTTGAGCAGCGCCGCCATCCGCGACTTGGATATTTTCTTTTTCTTCATGGCCTGGGCGAGCTGCCACGCCACCACCTCCTTAACGGCCTGGGCTTGCGCCTCTTCAAAGATGCCTTCCTCCCTGAGGAAATCATCGATGCTCGAACCCATATGTTTCTTGCTCATGGCTCCAACTCCTTTTGGCGCTTTCGGGCGAGTTCCCGATCCTCGTCCGGCAATGCCCGCGTCTTCTTGATAAAACCATGCAGGGCGACCAAGTGTTCGCGATAAAGGCAGAGCAGAACACGCGCCGTCCGTTTCGTCGTCAAGTCTGTCCGGACTTCCCACAAGCCTTTCCCCAGCGGGCGGCACAGCGGCATTCCCACCGGCCAGCGCCACTGCGCCCGCAGAAGGTCTTGCCCGATGGCCTGACGGTCGGTTTCCGGCAATCCCTTCAGCCACTCCCGCACGGGCTCGCTGCCCGCCTCGGTGCGGTAAAAGATCAGCGGGATCTTTTGTGGCTGCGGATCGTCAGCCATTATTCACCTCACACGGATCAGTGTACCTTATAATGTACAGGCGAGCAAGCTCTTTGGCTTAAAGTGGGTTTCCAGTTCGTGTTCGCGACGAGAATCATCCTAACGCCGTTCCAAAAGACCAGTGTTTCAAGAATTAGTGGAGCGGCGGTTGGGGGAATGGCTGGCAATCCTTTGGCGGGAGCAGCGGGTGCTGTATTCAATCAGGTTGCCGGTGTTGTTGGTCATGACGCGCCGGAATTTCGGCTGGACTTCAGACGTGGCGCCTTCGATCTGGCGCGAAGATTGAACCGGGACCCACGGAAGATTCCCAGAATGCCCGAACTCCAGGGCTCCATCCTTACCCCTGCCGAGAATGCTGCCCTAGGCTTGGCATAGGCCCCGGGCAGCCGCCGGTTCACATGGCCGTACGCGATATGCTCGGATGTGGCGCGCGGCGGTTCCGGGCGAATCGTCGGCCACTCGGAAACCATCTGGAAACGAGGTTAGAGGAAATGGCTCCCGCCTGGTGTGCGAAGCACCTTGGAGTGCGGCGGCTCGACGCCGCCTTCGTCCCTCCACTCGGCGTTAAGGCAAGGTGGCTTGAGCCATGGTTTTCGTCTTCGAGATCATTCCAAGGCGGCGTCCAGCCGCCGCACTCCAAGGTGCTTCGCACTGCTATTTTCACCAGACCCGCCGTGAGTGACACTGCGGCTAAGAACCTAGGGTAATCTGCCGGCTCCGTTACAAAAGCGGTGAGGAATTCCCTCAGACGGTCTTGGCCGGTGCGGCGGGTATGTTGGGCAGCGGCTTTGCTCGGCCCGGCCCGTGCAGTTTCTGGCAGGGTTTTCTTCGGCGCGCCAAGTGGAGATAGTCCAGCACCAACTGCCGCTTAAGGTGCTGGATGGCCTTGGCGGGGTCAACACCCTTGGGGCAAACGCGGGAGCATTCGCCGGCGTAATGGCAGCGGAACGCCCCGTGCGCGGAGCCTGTCTGGGCGTTGCGCTCGAGCCGCCCGTCGTCTCGAGTATCCTGGTTGTAGCGCTGCGCCGCCGACAAGGGCATGGGCCCCAGATACCGCACGTCGGTGGCCAACGTTGGGCAGGCCGCCATGCAGCAGCCGCACTTGATGCAGTAACTGAATTGGAGATAGCGCTCGAGTTGTTCGGAAGACTGATAGAACTCCCCTTGCGGGTCGTTGATTTCCGCTTCTTCCGCGCGCACGATGTGAGGATTGAGCGAACGATGTTTTTCGAGCATCGTCATCAGATCGGGAACCAGGTCACGAATGATGGCAAAGTTCGGCAGCGGGCTTACCGTAAGATCTTTCGTCGCGATGTGCAGGATCTGGGTATTGCAGGCCAGCGTGGGGTGGCCGTTCAGGAGCATGCCGCACGACCCACAGACACCCATGCGACATGAATAGCGCCAGGCGAGCGAGGCGTCCAAGTTCTCTTTGATGTAATGCAGACCGTCCAGCACCGTCATGCCGGCGCGTACGGGTACGGCATAGGCTTGAATGTACGGCTCGCGGTCGCGCTCCGGATTGTAACGCGTGACGTGGAAGTTGATGGGTCGCGTGGCTTGGCTGTTCTCCGGCATGGCTACCCCCTCACTCCAGCTTTGGCGATGGCATGGGCCGCGATGGCGCCCCAAGTGCCCAAGCCGAGAAGACCCAGTCCCACCATGAGCAGGACTATGGTGATGGCCTTTTCGGCGGCAGGCTTCAGCGTGAGCTCGAACAGGATGGTCCGCAGGCCATAGAGACCGTGGTAGAGGGCGACGGCGAGAAGGAGGGCGTAAGTGACAGTGAAGAGCAGCTTGCCATCGCGAAACAGACTGTTCGCTTTGGAAATTGCCTCGCCACCGAGAGGCGCATACAGGTGAGTGATGCCACCCAAGTGCATGATGAGCATGTGGAGGCCAAGCAGGAAGAGGATTGCCAACCCTGCCGCCATGTGCCAGGTCCAGTATTTCGTTTCGCCCATTTCTCCTCCTACTTCGCCAATCCCAGGAATGCGTACCCGCCCGCGGCGAGAAAAATTCCCGCCAGAACCATCATGACCAACAGCAGGGGCCGCTGGACGTTCAGCGACGTCTTGTAGGGATAGATCGGCTCGATGGGCTTGCCGACCGCGAAGCCCAGTTCCGCCAGCACCAGGCGAACGCCGTTAAAGGCATGGTAGGCGAACGCCGTGAAAACCAGAAACTCCCCAAACTTGAAGAGGGGCTGGTGAAAGATTCCCCCTTCGACCCAGAGGTAGATGCCCGTGGCGCGCAGGCTGGTTACCACGATGTGCATTAGGAAGTAACATAGGATTCCCAGGCCGGTGAGGCGATGCAGAATGTAGGCGTAGCGTTCCACACCCCAACGCCCTCCTCCCAGCCATCCCCACAGTCCGAGCCGGTTATCGTGTCTTTGGATTTCGGCCATGCCGGCCTCCCTCAATGATTGCCGATTGCTGATTGTCGATTGCCGATTGAAAACCAAGCCGTCATCGTCGGCGTTCTTAAATCGTCAATCGCCAATCGGCAATTATCAATACTTCCGTTCCACTGGCTTCCAGTTCGTAATCGTGACGGGCTTGTAATCCAGCCGCGGCTTGCCGCCCGTGTAGTAAACCATGGAGTGGCCCAAGAATTTCTGGTCGTCGCGTTGGGTAAAATCCGTCCTTGCATGCCCCCCACGGGATTCCTCGCGAGCCAGACCCGCGAAGAGCAATACCTCGGCCAACTCCAGCATGTTTTCGGTCTCGAGCGCCTGAATGAGGTTGGAGTTGTAAATCCGGCTTTTGTCCTGAATACCGATCTTCTGGAAGCGCTGCTTCAAGTGGGCAATCTTGTCCAAGCCCTCTTGCATGGATTCGCCGGTGCGGTAGACGCCCGCGTGTTTATCCATCAGGGTTCGGAGCTCCCGGCGGATGTGGGCTGGGTTCTCCGTTCCACTCTGCTTGAGCAGCCCATCGAAAACGCGTTTCTCTTCTTCCCGGGCCTTGTCTTCGGGCACGTCGCTGAGCTTCGCGCCGAGTTCCACGTACTTCGAGATCTCGCCGCCCGTGATGCCACCCCACACCAGGCATTCCGCGGTGGAGTTGCACCCCAAACGGTTCGCGCCGTGCATCGAGTGGCAGGCCACTTCGCCGGCAGCCCAGATGTTTTCCACTTTGGTCCGGCCGTCGATGTCAGCCTCAATGCCGCCCATGGAGTAGTGGGCCACGGGGCGGATGGGGATGGGCTGCGTGATGGGATCAATCCCCAGGAACTTGATGCACACTTCCCGAATTAAGGGCAGGCGCTTGTTGATCCGCTCCGCCCCCAGGTGCGTCAAATCAAGGTTGACGTAATCAAGGCCCTCGGGCCCTGGGAAGCCGCGTCCCTCCAGGATTTCTGTCATCTCGGAACGTGAAACGATGTCGCGCGGCGCCAGCTCCATCATCTTGGGCGCGTACTTCTCCATAAAGCGCTCGCGCTTATTGTTGCGCAGGTAGCCGCCCTCACCGCGGCAGGCTTCGGTCATCAAGATGCCCGAGGGTACCAACCCCGTGGGGTGAAACTGCAAGAACTCGGGGTCCTCCAAGGCCAAGCCCGCGCGATAGGCAATGGCCTGCCCGTCACCCGTCACGGTTTGCGAGTAGGTGGTAAACCCATAGAGGTTCCCCAATCCTCCCGAGGCAATCAGCAGCGCCTTGCCGCGCAAAGCGTAGAACTCGCCCGACGGTAGATCGTAGAGCGTAAGCCCCGCGAACTGCCCGCCGTCCAGAAGCAAGGACGTGACGAAACACTCGTCGTAGCGCTTGAAGTTGTTGTATCGGAGGAGATTGTCGTAGAGGGCCTGCATTTCGAAGAAGCCGGTCTTGTCCGCCGCCATGCAAGCGCGGGGAAAAGAATGTCCCCCGAACGGACGCTGCATAATCCGGCCGTCCTCACGACGTGACCATGGGCATCCCCAGTGCTCGAGAAACCGGATTTCATCGGGCGAGGTTCGTACGAAACGATCCACGACATCCTGGTCCGCCAGGAAATCAGATCCCTTCACGGTATCCCAGGCATGCAACTCATAGCTGTCGCCTTCCTCGGGACGCATCACCGCTCCGGTGCCACCTTCCGCGCACACCGAATGCGAGCGCATGACTTGCACCTTCGACACGATGCCAATGTTGGCCCTGCCCTGCGTTTTGATGCAGATCTCAACGGCAGCGCGCAACCCCGCGAGTCCGGTTCCCAGGATTATCACATCGTGAGTTATCTGCTGCATGTTTTACATACTCCTTGGGGCTTCATACCCCCAACGGGAAAAGGAGCAAAACGATAACCGTAGCGGCTAGGAAGGCTGGCCGGGCTACGTCGATGCCGCGGGGCCTTGGGCTGTCGCCATTCTGGCACTCGGGCGCCTTGAAGTCGAGGGACACAAAGTCTGATCTCTGAGATACCATGAATGGGGAATTGAACCGGAGGCCGACTGGCGTTTATGCTAGCATGACTGGTGGGAAGGTCGTGCCTAGTGGGAGATCAAGCCGGATGAGGGTTCGGGCGAGGCATGAGAGTCCTTCTCATTTCCGCGAACACCGAGAGGACGAACGTCCTCCCGCTGCCGCTGGGGCTGGCGCTGGTGGCCGCCGCCTGCCGCAAAGCCGGGTACGACGTGGTTTTGCTGAATCTGATGTTTGCGGGAGAGGCGAAGTCGGCCATCCGAAATTGCGTTGGAGGATTCCGGCCGGAAGTCATAGGCATTTCGGTGCGCAACATCGATGACCAGAACATGGCCGATCCGAAATTCCTCCTGCCTCCGGTTCGTGAAGTCGTAAAGACCTGCCGCAGCCTGTGCGATGCCGCGATTATCCTGGGCGGGGCGGGTTTTAGCATTTTCTCGGAGGGCGCCTTGCGCTACCTCGGGGCCGACATGGGAATCCAGGGTGAAGGCGAAACAACCTTTCCGGCCTTGCTCGAACGCGTGGCGAAGGGGGCGCCGGTGTCCGGACTGCCTGGCCTCTACCTTCCCGGGGAGCGGCCTGCTGACAGAACCTTTACCGGCAATCTGGACGATCTCCCGCTCCCGGAGTCCGGGCTCTGGATTCCCTCCGTTCGCAGCAAATCCGAGTTCTGGGTTCCGGTCCAAACCCGCCGAGGCTGTCCCCTGGATTGTAGCTATTGCTCGACTGCCGCCATCGAAGGGCGCACCCTCCGCAGACACTCTCCGGAAGCCATTGCGGCATGGCTGGAACAACTCGCGTCGAGCGGGCTCGCCAACTTCAATTTTGTCGATAACACCTTTAACCTTCCGCCCGACTACGCAAAAGGGCTTTGCCGGAAGATCTTGGAACGAGGCTTGGCGATAAACTTCTGGTGCATCATCTACCCTAAATGGATCGATTCGGAGTTGGTGGAACTTATGACGTGGGCCGGGTGCCGCGAGATCAGCCTCGGCTTCGAAAGTGGCTCTAACCCCATGCTGGCAAGTTTGAACAAGATGTTCAATACCGAGGATGTGAAAACGGTGGCAAAGATGTTTCATGAAGCGGGCATTTTCCGCCGGGGTTTCTTGCTGCTGGGAGGTCCGGGCGAAACCCGGGAGAGCGTCGAGGAGAGTCTTGCCTTCGCTGACTCGCTGAATCTTGACGCGCTGAAAGTCACGGTTGGCCTGCGGATTTACCCGGAAACTCCGCTTGCCGGCACTGCGCTCGCCGAAGGGGTGATCCGCCCGGATGACGACCTGCTCCGGCCCCGGTTCTACCTCGCCCCTCGATTGACGGACTGGCTCCCCGAACGCATTGCTGCTTACAAGAAGTCACGCCCCTGGGTAATGTTAGGTTTGCCTGCTCTAACATCCGTGTTCCCGTAACCTTGTGTCCCAAATTCCGAAATCACACTGCGCGGCAGACCTAACATGGATCTGGTGGGAAAGGGCTCGGGAGTCTCAGGAGAGGCTTTTCTTCCTGTGTATGCACTGACTCGCACTTGCTCAGGTCACAGAGGTAAGACCAGGCCTGCGCGGGATTATTCGCCTTGACTTCGAACTTTTTGGGAGTAAGCTGTTGTGTATATGGAGGTCTTCAGTGGGCCACGCATGGCTTTTATGCCATTGGTGATCTTCGCCGATCCAAGAGAGGGCGGCCTTCCAGGAGTCCGCGACGTTAACTCCCACCAACAGACGACATCCTCCCGCCAAACCTCATTATTTCCGTGTGTGCCCGCGCATCGCCGAGCTCATGCTAGAACGGTGCCCGCCCCTGCCCTTAGCGAAAATTTCCTGTGTGCAGACGATTTTGCCAGGGAATAAGCGAATCTAGGTGTAGTTGCCCATTGATCGCCCTCTGTGAGCAAAGTCTGTCTCGTTGAGAGGAGGGGCGAAAGCCCCAGGGAACGGCCCGCACGGTGCGAGTCTTCCGCCAACGGAAGAACACCAACCGACGACCCTCAGGAGGTGACTTATGATGCCGAGAGAAGCAAACCCAAAAGGCACAACACAACCTCTATCTTGTCCCAAAGGAACCGCGCTTTTGGTGGGCGAGGACCCCGATGACCTTGGTTATTACCGCAGAATTCTCGAGGGGTACGGGTAGCGGGTCCGGTTATGCAATTCTTATCAGGACGGTGTCCGCTACTTGGCGGACGACGTCTTCGAATTCGTTATGGTGAGTCAGGGAACTCCCAAGTTCGAAGGGAGCCGCGTACTGAAGCGCGCGGCAGAGATCAACCGCAGCTTGCCCGTCTTGGTCGTGGCGCGTTGCCTTGACATGAGCTGCTACCTGGAAGCAATGCAGTTGGGGGCTGTGGATTATTTGGTCGAGCCGTTGACAGTTTTGGAAATAGGCCGAGTTTTAGAAAACCATCCGCCGATTCAGAGCTTTGAGGCCTGAATGATCGGAGTTACGCGATAACGGGTGGTTTAGTTTTCAATGGGGATGAAGGGGGCTGCTCGGTGTTTGTGATTGAGCGGTGGGACTCATTCCTTGATGTTTCTCTGTGTGAAGGATCGAGGTTCCGCGAGTGGTTAGCCGAGGAGGTGGAAACATGATCGGAATGAATTTCTGGGCATTCTTGGTTTTGTCGGTAGCGGGCGTGATTGCAGCCGCCGTGGTCCATTACATTGCCCGCTATCGGTTCCTTGAGGGATTCGATGGCTTGCTTAGCAAGGTGATCGCCGGATGGGTGGGAGCCTGGTTGGGTTCACCCCTCATCGGTCATTGGTTCGAGCGAGTCAAAATCGCCAACATATACTTGATTCCGGCGTTGCTGGGCGCCCTTGCGGGGGCGTTCGTCGTAGTCGCAACGGGGAAGGCCATGGCAAAAGCACTCACTCCCACATTGATTTCAGGCGCAGTAGGCCACGAGAGTAGGGAAGTTGCTTAGAAGGCAGGATGACCAGGGAGCGGTCGGCTACGTTTTCTTTCCGGTGAACCTCGTAACCCCCGAGGCGGACGATGGTTGGAGAAGTGGTGGGCGTTAGTGTGTGTCTGGTTTTCTGGGGAACCAAGGCTTACCTCGCCACTAAATACCGGATCAAGTGTAGGATCGGGGGAGAGGATCGATGGGCATGGAGGCACGGAACGCCCGACTGGGTCACCCGAGTCATGCCGTGGGTGGAATTCCTTGGCTGGGTGGCATTGCTTGGATTCATCGCTTGTTGGCTGTTCCATGCAGTACCCGTGGTGGCACCTACGCCCGTGGGCTTCCCCTCGGAGCTATGAGTCGCGCCGGAGGTTTTGCTGTGAAGCGGAAGCGATTCTCTGGGGAGCAGATTGCGGGCGTACTCTAGCAAGCTGAGGTTGTCATATGGCGCGCCGCGCTTCTTCTGCGGTGCTAGAATGCGAGCAGAGACTCCCATGAAGCCGCGCCGCAGCAACGCACGCCAGAGCCTCGCGTGGCTCCTAATGATTTTCGTCCTGTTCCCCCACCCCCTTTTGTCCCCGCCGGTGGGCAGGTTGGAGACACGGGATGAGCGTTCCCGCGCGGACTCGGCAGAATTGCCGGAGACTCGTGAGGCACGGGAGCGAATGGTCCAAGAGCAAATATTCGCCCGCGGGATTCGCGACCCGCGAGTCTTGGAAGCCCTTCGAAAGGTTCCGCGCCACCGGTTTGTGCCGCCGGAGATGGTGCCGTCCGCTTACGAGGACACGGCTCTGCCCATCGGCCTCGGACAGACCATCTCTCAGCCCTATGTGGTGGCCTTCATGACGGAGGCCCTGGAATTGAAGCCCCAGGATCGCGTGCTCGAAATCGGCACGGGTTCAGGCTACCAGGCAGCGGTACTGTCGCTCCTAGTGCGCGAGGTTTATTCCATGGAGATCGTCGAGCGGCTAGGGATGGAAGCGGATGCAAGGCTGAAGGAAATGGGCTATGCGAACGTGCGCGTCCGGATCGGGGATGGCTACCGCGGCTGGCCGGAGGGGGCGCCCTTTGATGCTATCATCGTAACGGCAGCCCCGCCCGACGTGCCGCCCGCGCTCGTCGCGCAACTCCGCATGGGAGGCCGCATGGTGGTTCCGGTAGGCCGTTACGTGCAGGATTTGATCCGACTGCGCCGCACGGCGGAAGGCCTGGAACGCGAGAGCCTGCTGCCCGTGCGCTTTGTTCCCATGGTACCCGAAGGTGAAAGAGTGCCGAAGTAGCACCGCCGTTCCGTTTTCCGGCAACGCTGTCTTTTCTTGTTCAAGCTTTCAGTCAGCCGGGGGTCCAGTCCGAATGCTGGTCGACTCCACTTCCACGTGCCGAGGATATAGCCCTGCCTACCTCTCTCTTTTTGAGAGCGGTGAGCTGAAGCGCTGTGTCGGCCGCGCCGTCAAAACCCTGCGCTGTTGCACGGGCTGCCCGCGGGACTGCCGGGTCGACCGCCTGCAAAACAAATTCGCGGTTTGCCGAGCCGGACGCTATGCCATGGTGGCGAGTCATTCCCCTCACCACGGTGAGGAGGATTGCCTCCGCGGCTGGCGAGGGTCGGGGACGATCTTTTTTCCCGGCTGCAACCTGCGCTGTGTCTTCTGCCAGAAGTTCGATTTGGAATTTTCGGGAGGAGACTCCGATGCGATTTCGTGACTTCTGCTTTGGTTCCCTTAAGATTGATGACATCGTCTATGAGCACGACGTCATAGTCGATCGGGGGAAGATTCGTAAGCGCGACAAGAAGCCATCCAAGAAATTCCGCGAGGGGTTCGCGCACACTCCCCTTTCCGTCAAGGAGGACATACCGTGGAAATGCCGTCGCCTTGTTGTGGGCACAGGTACCCATGGTGGTCTCGCAGTGATGAAGGACGTGAAGCGCGAAGCGGAGGAGCGCAAGATCGAGCTGTTGGTTCTTCCCACTGCTCAAGCCATCGAAATGCTCAACGAGGACATCGATAACACGAACGCGGTCCTACACGTCACATGCTAACCCCAAAGGTTTAGGCTATGGTCACCTTACGATATGAGTGGGGCAGTGCCGATGTGGAGGATATGGAACCTTATGAGCGCGGCGCGGTTCCGCTTCTATGCCGAACTGAACGATTTCCTCCCTGATGAGAATCGGGGGAAGGATCTGACTCTTTACTTTAGTGTGAGCGGTTCAGTGAAGGACTTCGTCGAGAGTTTCGGCGTGCCGCAAACCGAAGTGGACCTCGTGCTCGCCAACGGCAATCCGGTCGAGTTCTCTTATCCTGTGCGTGATGGAGACCGGGTGAGCGTGTATCCCCTCTTCGAGTCTTTGGACATCTCGTCGGTCTCGCGCGTGCGCCCGGCGCCCCTGCGAGCGCTGCAATTCCTGCTGGACGTGCACGTCGGACGACTGGCGGCCTATCTGGGCATGGCGGGGTTCGATGCGCTCTATGACAACCAAGCCTCCGATGCCGAGCTGGCGAGCATTGTAGCCCGCGAGGGACGGGTGTTGCTGACTCGGGATCGTTATCTCTTGATGCGGACCGCGGTGGATCGTGGCTATTGGGTCCGCTCCACCGAGCCGAAACAGCAGTTGCTCGAGGTGGTCAAGCGGTTTGACCTCGCCGCTTCCATGCGACCGTTCACCCGCTGCATGCACTGCAATACCATCGTGGAGGAAGCTAGCCGGGAAGCCATATTGGACCGGCTGCCGCCCATGGTAAAGGACAAGGACGTCTTCCGTGTGTGCGGGACCTGCCAGCGTATTTATTGGGAGGGATCGCATCATGAGAGAATGAGCAAATTGCTGCACTGGGTGAAGGCAAACGTTCCAGCGCCTCCCATCGTGTGATCGCGGGGTTAAGAGAAGCACCTGCTCACGCGGCCGTTCCATCATGCCCCCAGCGATGAACAAGGCCAAGCCCAGCCCCTGCAAGATGATTTCTGGCTGTACACGGAGATGCACCTCCGGCGTGATAAAGGGCCGCATGTCGACCATGCCTTCCAGCGTTCCGGGAGCGGCGACGGTCGCCGCCCAGAAACCCAGGACCAAGTAGAGACTGGCAACATAGAGGAACCGTTTCAGGTTCGACCACGACTTCAGCATGTCGTACAGCGGATAGAAAACCGCGGCAATCAGGATACCTCGCAAGATTTCAGCCGGCAGAAACCAATTAACGACGTGGGCCCACAATCCCATGTCCGCTTCCGTGCGCAGGAAGACCGCAAAGATGGGATTGGGTCCCTCGTAGTAGGGCTTGGTGAGCAGTGGATAAAACACCGCCCCTGCCAGGAAATAAGTGGTCACCTGGGCAGCGATGATCTTGGCAACGAAGCCCAGAAAGCGTTTTCTGTTCATGGGGAGACTCCCTCCAGGCCGAAGCGGGGCTTATTGGACACTTACGATTAGAGTGGTATCCCCCTTGGAGCCCGGGTAGACGCATCAACCAGGATTTCAATTCAGCGTCCTGTATAAGGTTACTGTACACACAATCGCCTCCGTCGGTTCGATTTCCGCCACAGGTTTCCTGTGTTGTAAGCGATTCTGCGATGGATATGCTGACGTCGAGAAGTGATTCGTTGTCTAATGAATTGCGAAAGCTGGATTGAGCAATGGGCTTTGGACGCGAGCCAAGTTACAACTCTCAGGAGAAACATCGGACTACATCAATCTCGCCAAGACCGGACTTAGGGTCTCACCTATCTATCTCCACTGTATGACCTACGGAGGAGAAATAATAGAAGGGCTGGCGGCGTTGTCAGGTTTTCTAACAATGCCGGTTTGAGGAGACCATGAAAAGCTTGAGGATGCGGCCCATTGGGTTCGTTCATAGCCCGTTTTCCCAAACTGACCAGATTCCACGCGGGCTCACGGCGTGTTTGCCTCCCGGTCGCCTCGTCGCCCTAATCCTATCGGCCTGACCGTGGTGCGACTGCTCGACCGTGAGGGCAACCGCCTCCGCGTCCGGGGCGTGGAAATGCTGGACGGCACACCCATCCTCGACATCAAGCCCTATCTGAGCAACGTACCCGAGGCGGAACTGCGACGAGGCTGGTTGGCGGAAGCCGAGGCCCGGCGCGAGGATGGTAAATGATAATCTCCAAGCCCGCACCCGCCGTTGCTATAACCCCACCCACGGGTAATTTGTTGAGCCAGTTCAACGCGTATCACTGCTCCGGTCGTTTGGCGCGATGAATCGAAGCCGCTTGTCCAACCACTGCGCCTCATCCTCAAATCCTGTCTGCCGATGGAAGTCCAGAAGGCGTCGGTAGCGCTCAACCACATCAAATCCGATGCTCCATTGAAGTTTACGGAGATCCACCGGGCAGAGATGCAGCGGCCTGGTGTCAGATTCGGCAAGGTGGTTCGACCCGTTCATCAGGCAGCGAAACCAGACGCAGTGCTCGATGCCGAACATATGACACGTCTCGTGGGCCAGAACTTTGCAACTGCGCCAGAGCATCAGCATGCTCGAGTCCGCGCTGGGAGCTTGGCCATAGAACCTCGGATCGTAACGGGCGAAGTTGTACCCTGCACACAATTGGCACACAATTCCTCCCTGGCCCCGTTGAAACTGAAAGAAAACACATGAAAGAGAAAAGGGTGCCACTGATATGGCGAATCAGTGTCCGTTTGACCAAACCAAACGGCCTCATCCTGCCCCAAACCTACTGTTTTTGGCGGATCTTAAACGGCTGGAAGCCGTGGCGCGTTATCAATGACTTGCGGCGGCGGCGGAACGAGGGTTTTTGGCGGGGTGGATTCGGACTGGCGGAGGAGGCGGCGCACGCTGGTTTCGGCGATGCCGTGCTGCTTGGCGAGTTGGCTGATGCTCATCCCTTGCTCTCGGTCGTGGAGGACGGCTTCGCGGTCTACGATAAGCGGTGGACGGCCCAACCGTCGGCCTTCCAGCTTCGCCCGGCGCAGGCCGGCGCGCACCCGCTCCACAATCAAGGATCGTTCCAGTTCCGCAATCGCCGAGATGATTACTACCACGGCGCGACCCAGGGGACCGGTCGTATCGAGCTGCTCGCGATACGAAATGAACTCGATGTTCAGATGGCCCAACTCATCCAGGACCTGGAGAAAGTGTGACACCGGCCGTGCCAGCCGGTCGCACGCCCACACCAGCAGCACGTCAAACTTCCCCTTGCGGGCATCACTCAGCAGTTGATCGAGCCCTGGCCGGCGGGCCCGCGTGCCGGAAACCTGATCCTGATAAACCTTGATGATTTCGAGACCGCGTTGCCGGGCCAGTTGTTCCAGATCGTAGACTTGGTTTTCCGTGTGCTGGTCCACGGTGGAAGTCCGGGCATAAATTACCGCGCGTTGACTCACAGCAGGTCCTCCAATTCCAGGCCGGCGAGGAGCGCCTCCCAGCCGCAGAGTTCCTCGTGCCAGCGCTGGAGTTTTTTCCAATGCGGTCGTCTGCTGAACAAAGCTTCTTCCCAGAGCAACTGCAGGTGCTGGTACTGCCTTGGGATGGCTTCCCAATCGGCCGTCATTTTCCGGTGTTCCTTTTGCCACAAGGAGGCATAGAGGGGTTCGCCCGGGTGGTCCCAAAACCCGCCTGTACATTGACGTGCTGGTAGGCGAGCCCAGGACCACCCGGCGAACTTCGGCTCGCTAGCAAGCCGGCGGAGCAGGTTCACTCGGCATGCTCAGATCGGGCTGCATGGGGGCTTCGGCAGGTTGCGCGCAGGAGGTGGCTTGCTGGCCTTCCTCCTGCGGGTTGTCAAAGAGGGGATGGAAGACCACCAAGTGGGGGCAGGCCGCCAGGAGGGCTTCCTCCCCGACGGGCTCCAGGCCCAAGGTGGTGTAAAACTGCGAGGCGCGGCTCTGCAGGGCAAAGCGGCTCAGCAGGCCGCGGTCGATCTGTAAGGCGTCGGCCAAGGCCAGGACGAGATCGAAAACGGGCTTGCGGCGCCCCCGCTCGATCTGGCAGATCGCTTCCGGGGTGATGGCACAGGCCTGGGCGACCTGGGCTTGGGTTTTTCCGGATGCTTCCCGGCAGGCCGCCAGGAAAGCGCCCAAGGTCTAGGGGTTGAGTCATAACCACAATTTCCTCCGCATAGGATGATGTAATTGGAATCGTACCACATGTAAGTATATCATACCAGCTTTTCTTTTCCTTCCCCCTCTGCCTTCCTCCGCCTCATCCGTGCTATCCTCGCGCCTGATGGCACGCCCGGCCCCACCCCTTGTCCTGACCCCCGAGCAACGCCGCGTCTTGGAGACCTGGCGGGCGGCTTCCGAGACGCCTCGTCAAGTGGCTCTGCGCGCGCAGATCATCTTGTTGGCGGCGGCCGGAGCTTCCAATCGCGCCATCGCCCGGGCCTTGCCGACCACCTTGGTGACCGTGTTGTTGTGGCGGAAGCGTTTTAGGGAGGGAGGTCCCGAGGCGCTGCTCGAGTTGGCTCCCGGACGCGGACCGCGACGGCGGATCTCCCGGCGGCAGATCCGGCAGATCGTGCAGGCGACGGCGAAGGCTCCCCCAGCGGGGATCAAGCGCTGGAGCGTGCGCAGCCTGGCGCGGGCCCAGGGAGTCAGTCATGGAACGATTCAGCGGATTCTGGATGAATACGCCGTCAAGGCGCACCTGGCCGGCCGCCCCAAGTCGAAAGAGGCGGGAAGTGTCCGGGGCATCGTCGGTCTTTACCTGAATCCCCCCGATAGGCTCCTGGCCTTCGCACTGGAACGCCTGCCCGCCGCACTCGCCCGGAAGAAGCGTGCCGTGCCTGCGTCGTCCCATGAGAAACCGCCGGCTGGCGCGGCGAGTTGGTTCGAAGCCTTGCGGGAATTGGAATCCCGTGTTGTCGGAGACAGTCGCTGGCGGCCGCGGCAGCAGGCATTTCTAGGCTTTATCCGTAGATTGGAGCGTGAGGTCCCGGGTGAGACACCGCTCCATTTAGTGACGGACCATGAAGGCACGCACGCCCAGGACTTCGCCCAGGCTTGGTTCAAACACCGGCCCCGGTTGCAGGTCCATCCCGCGCCGGCCGGCAGCACGTGGTTAGATTGGGTGGCATGGTGGCTCAGGGAGTTGACCCGGAAGCAGGCTGATCGCGAGGGTTTGCCGGGCACCGCGGCGGTGGAACAAGCCGTTCGAAGTTATCTAGCGGACAATCCCCCCCAGCCCCAGCCGTTTGTCTGGCCGGCCCCGAAGAAAAAGTCCTTACCTTAATTGTTCATCGATTCAGATATCCGAGGTACATTCTTCAGGTGAAGTACTGGCCCGACATCCCGGCCGGCCCCCCGAAAAAATCCACTCCTGACCAGCTTCCCCTGCTGTGTGCTGTAGTTCTTCCTGACAAAAGAAGGAGTAAACATCCATGGGTGCATTTTCCGGTTCTGTGGTTAGTGAAGTCAGCCGGTCTTACAATTCCCTCTCCGGCACCGACATCCGCGCCGTCATCGGCAACCTTACCTTTGCCGAGATCCAGGCCATTAGCTATTCCATCACCCGCGAGAAGGCGCCCATCTACACCATGGGCTCCTCCGATCCCAGGGCCTTCTCCCGTAACAAGCGCGGCATCGCCGGCTCACTCGTCTGGATCAACTTCGACCGTCATGCCCTGCTGGCCCTGATCAACCAACAGGGTGGAACCTTCGTCGCCAACGTCGACGACATCCGCCCCCAATACGCCGTCACCGAATCGAACTTCATCGGCCAGGCAGTGACCTTCGACTCCACCATCACCAACGCCAATGGCACGCCGGCCAGCGCCACCATCGAACAGAGTGCCGACACGCCCCTCTCTTCCGCCTCCGGCTTCAAAGCCCTGGCCACTTCCTGGGCCTCCGACCAGATCCTGCCCTTCGACATCACCCTGGCCGGGTGCAATGAATACGGCGCAGCCGCCAGCCTTCGTTCAGGATCTCCACGCCGAAGGTCTTCATGCTGGCGGAACGTGACTTGGCCAAACCTTATAGTTTTCGTGAAAGGCGTCATACTATTATGACGGTCCCCAAAATGTGCTTGGACCGCTGGCGAAGTGCTGACCTGATTGTGGGAACTACCTGGTATCCACGTCCACATTCGCCGACCCGCCCTCGCCTGTTACCCCCCTTGCAGACACGCACTGTCCCCTCAGCATCATCTGACGAACCCTCCCCTGAGACCGCTTTTTGAGGTAGGTCGTGAGTGTCGCGGTGTCCCTCTGCCCGCACGAATCGGCCGTCATCGGCATGGTCTGACAAGGATGGGAGATAGACCTTATGACAGGTTCCGGCAGTGAAGGGGACGACCGACGGTGGGCCCTTTCTTGCCGCCCCAGAAACAATCGCTTGGGCCTTCAGCGGTCCCAGCGAGGTTTTAATGGGGTGCGTGAAGGGACATTGAACCTTCTTAGGGCGACGAAGGCAATTTGAGCTGGAGGACGCGGCGGAGGGAGAACAGGCTCTTGTCCTTGGGGCTCGACCTTCGCGCGGGGCCGGGCCCGGGTGAGTCTCCTCCGCGGGGTGATTCGCCAGCGACCCCTGGCAACATCCACGACCCGGCCCAGCCGTAAGCAGCACGCTTGCTTGGCTCGCCGCACCACGATCCACCCCCCGCCGGGAGCTTCGACTGATTGTTTTCTGGCCAGGACGCTTTTCATAATGGCGAAGACGGCGTTTAGGGCTTTACCGGAACGAGATGTTGGAGTTGGGACAGGAGTTGATCACCATGGCCTTGGGTCGCGCGGCCGGAAAACTGAGCACCGCCCGACGCGCACTTTCTGAGCCCTCGCCGTGCGTACCCACGCCGCTTTGGTTTGCCAACCCGGGTGCGCACTGCGAGTGCCGGACAGCATCCTCCCTGCGAACCCGGGTGCGCACTGGAATCACCTCGCGGCGGGCCTGCCTGCGCTATGTGGTACATCGCGCACGTCAGGCCCGTTTTTCGAACTCGCGAATTAAGCGCCCCATAGCCTCGTCACGGACGTTGGGGTCCGGGATCAATTGCGGCCCCCAGCAGGAAAACCACTCAATAAGGTGATTAATCACATCGGTGACCAGTAGGGATTCCCTCCTCACCGGGCGGCACCCCTGAATCACTTCTTTCACCTCGTTCCTCAACCGGGGCAGAGACCGCTGCCGGGGTCGTTTGGGCTGGGCTTGCTGCTCAATCCACGTTTGTCTTATTAGCTCCTTGAGAACCATTACGCTATCACTGGGCAGCAGCGTTTCGGCGGAGAGCCACTCCTTGATTGTCTGGTATGCATCATCGAAAGCGTTCTTCTTGGAGTGCGTCTCGGCAAGGGACTTGTGTGCCCTGATGGCAACTCGTTGCTGACGGACCTTTTTTGACGCTCTCCTCATACTTACCTTTCCAGCCTGCAGAGCCTGCCATTGGTCACTTGGGAGGCCAGCCAAATTTATGCGTCTGCGGATTAGTGCTTCACTTACCTGGAGATGCCGGGCAAGACTACGCCTGGAATGACCTGCCGTAACCAACTCCTTTAATCGTCGTGCCTGTTCCAAGGTGGAGATGTGCGGCCAATCGTTAACGAGTGCTGTCAGCCTTGGTTGGGGTCCGCCACCTAAAGATGCACTTTCAGACTTGCTGGCCAACTTCTTGCTCCTAACGGGGTGCTGTCCACCTGACGTTTTGCTAGTTTGAGCCATCGCTGTGCTTCCTTTCCGTATGCTTCAGTTTGCTCATGGATTGAACTGGCTAAACCTTGCGACCCTTCACAACCAAGTCACCGAAATACACTACTCCAAATAAAGGCGAGAATAAATGGGTGCGCGACAAAAGTTGCTGGTCCGGGCTGCCCGCGTGTTGCCGGAACCTACGAGACTCGGCCAGCTTGAGTTGGGTTTTGTGATGAACCGCCCGTATTGGCAACGACTCGGCCCGTTTCTTGCCGTTGACCTATAGGTGATCCCAAAACCAGGACTGCGGCAAGCGTCTTGGGGCCCAGCACAGTGGCAGTTCGGCTTGCCGCAGCCTCCCACCACGCCGGTGATGGAACCGGTCCGAGAATCACCGAGCTTGGAAACGTTTCCCGGCAAGCGAGTCCTGCGGGGATTGGGACAATGACCACCTCGTTTATCATCGGGTGCAGATAAAGGCTAGAAAAAAGGTCGCAAGAGGTAGCACAGGAGTATCGTGCGCACGTGTCGAATTGATGCCTTGACAGCCATGTTATAATGCACTTGTCGGTCTAGTAGGTGTTGGGCCGGCCTCGGCGGGGCGCAGTGGCGTGCCCGAAACGTAGTGACTCCGCCGGGATGTGTCGATCCTTCCGCCGCCCGGGGGGCTGTTTTGAGCAGCCCGTTGTGAGGGGGCGTAGGGGTTTTCGGGCTTGCCCCGGCAGGGGCGCGGGTAGCGCTTGTTCCTGCGGCGAGATCGCCGCTAAAAGCGCGGGGTCCCATGGTTGTCAACCGAGGGCCTGCTGTCAGTGGCCGGGCTTGCATCCCGGCTTGGTGTTAGTCCTGCAAGTGTCTACCGCCGTGTAAATAGCGGTTCCAATCAGTCTTTTCCCCACGTCCGGATCGGACGGAAAATCCTGTTTGATTTCGATAATGTCGTTGCCAGCCTGAACCGAAGGAAGGATAATGCCTGTGGTTCCGAGGCGGGTGCCGGGAGGATAGTCATGGCACCACGCTTCACGAAGGTGAAAGTTCGTACCCGCCTCGATCGACAGGGGCGGCGATGGTTTTCGGCGTTTTGGTACGTGTGTCAGGATGGGGAACGCCATCAGCGGGCCCAACTCCTTGGTCCGATTGATGGCAAGAATCGAATCACGACAGTGCAAGCCGAGAGTCTGGTGCGGGAGATCGAAAAAGGGCTGAACGCTCAGCCAGTTCAAGCTGACCCCTCGCCGGTCGTGCAGCAAACTGATGCCACGGTGATGCCACAGCCGGTTGGGCCGGTGCTCCAAACGGGTAAAGTTCTGACCCTGAAAGACCGCTGGCAGAACTGGAAGCAGGAGCTTGAGGACAGTAAGTCTCAGGCGCCAGGCACCATCCGGGACAAAGACCTGGCGTTTGAGAAGCACATCTTCCCTGCCCTGGGAGGTCGACCTATTACTGCCATCACGCGCGACGACCTCCAGGTTGTGTTCAACAAAATGATCTCAGAAGCTAGTGGTATCACAAATGTCTACAAGGTAAGGAACTACCTCAGCGGCCTGTTCACTCACTTGCTCAAGTTCGAGAAGGTGGCAGGCCTTGAGAGCAACCCGTGCAGGTTTGTCCAGCTTCCGGCAAAGTCGACGCCTATTAAGCCGAAGCTGCCGCCGGAAGGCACTCTGGACAAAGTAGCCACGATACTCCCGACCAAGAGTTCGATATTGTTTGACTCCATCAGGACGTTCGGGGCGCGTCCAGGGGAGGTGACGGCGCTTAAGTGGTATCACATCGATTTCATCAACAACACCATTGATATCGATCAGCACGTTCGTGGTGGCGATCTTCTGCGGGGAACAAAAAATCAGGTCTGCCGGCGGGTTGACATGACTCCGTCCTTGGCTCGATCGCTAAAGGCATGGAAAGAGATCTCCAAGCCCAAGAGCGATGACGACTGGGTGTTTCCCGCGCGTACGCGCAACGGGTCAGACAAGCCCGTTCGGTACAATAACCTGCTTCGCCGGGATCTCAAGAAAGCTTGTGACCACCTCGGGGTAAAGGGGCTTAATTGGAAGCTTCTGCGCCACTGTTTTGCCACGGCTGCGGTTAAACAGGGGGTGGATCCAATTACGCTTCAGAGCATCATGGGCCATCGGAGCATCACGACGACGCTCAAATACTATGCGCATGTCGATGAAGAGGTCCGGAAGGCTTGGACGCTGGAACTTAGCAAGCGTATGTACTCTGGGGCTAGCGAGAAGGTTAAAACTGGCGGCTGTAAGGGCTGCCGGCCCGGCCGTTTAACGAAAATTGATGCCACAGTGATGCCACAACTGATGCCACAGCGGTCGGTCAGGAAAGGGGGAATTGGCTAAATACTTTGAAATGATTGGGGTGGGTGACGGGATTCGAACCCGCGACGTCCAGATCCACAGTCTGGCGCTCTACCAGCTGAGCTACACCCACCGCATGGGCCTAGCAGAAACAATTATACACTTTTTGTAACATTGGGTGGCGGAGGGTGTCAACCCATCGAACCATTGACGGCCATCGCCCCATCGGTTTATCTGCTCATCCATTGATCGGCTGATTGGCCCGCCTCCGTGAGCGCGTGGCCGGGGCAGCAGCCTGCCTTGACGCGCTCTCTCAATTCTCCTACAGTTATTGCTTTGCGAAGCTGTTTTCGCCGCCAAACTAGAACGATCTCGCTGCACACTCTGGTGCTTTCGTGGCCTGCAAACGCCTGATCCCCGTAGCTGCACTGTTCGCCGTGCTCGTAGTGGTACCGCTGTACGCCCTTTCTCCGGTGGCCGGGCACAGCGGTATGGTGGCTTCCAGCGAGCCGCTCGCCACCCAGGCCGGCCTGGCAATGCTCCAGGCGGGCGGCAACGCCGTGGATGCCGCGGTGGCGGTGGGATTCACGCTGGCGGTGACCTTTCCGCAAGCGGGGAACCTGGGCGGCGGCGGCTTCATGCTGATCCGCATGGCCGATGGCCAGACCACGGTGGTGGATTACCGCGAGCAGGCGCCGGCAGCCGCCACCCGCCGCATGTATCAGGACGCCCAGGGAGATTTAATTCCCGGCGCCAGCACGATTGGCGCGCGCGCCACGGGCGTTCCCGGCACGGTGATGGGCCTCGTGCTGGCGGAAAAGAACTACGGCCGTTTGGGGCTGGCGAAAGTCATGGCGCCGGCCATTTGCCTGGCGCGGAGCGGTTTCCCGGTCAGCTATTCGCTCGCTCGGGAGATTCGCACCGAGCGCGGTCTTCTGGAGAGGTTTGACGGCTCCCGCCACATTTTCCTGCACGACGGAAATCTCTACGAGCCGGGCGCGACCTTTCGGCAGCGGGATTTGGCCCGCACGCTCGCCGCCATTGCCCGGCGCGGTTCCGAAGCGTTTTACTCCGGCGCTATGGCCACGGCGCTGGTGGCAACCATGCGCAAATATCATGGCCTCATTACGCGTGAGGATCTGGAGCATTACCAGGCCAAGTTACGCCCACCGTTGGTGGGTCATTTCCGCGGCTTTGATATCCTCAGCGTGCCACCGCCCAGCGCCGGCGGCACGCTGTTGATCGAAATGCTGAACGTGCTCGAACCGCTCGACTTGGGTACGCCGAACTCTTACCAATCTATTCATCTACTGGCGGAAACTATGCGGCACGCCTATGCCGATCGCGCCTCTTACTTGGGCGATGCCGACTTCGCTTCGGTGCCGGTTGCGGGGCTGATTTCGCCTCGCTACGCCGCGCGGGTGCGCGAGGAAATCCTGCACGCCCGCCCGGAAGCGCCCGTTCGCGCCGGTTCCCCGCAAGTGTTTGAAGCCGGCGCCACGACGCATTTCTCGGTGGTCGATGCCGAGGGTGACGCCGTAGCGAACACCTATACCTTGAACGGTTGGTTCGGCTGTGGGGTGACCGTGGAAGGCGCGGGTTTCCTGCTGAACAATGAAATGGATGACTTCACCACGAAGCCCGGATCAGCCAACCAGTACGGGTTGGTGGAGGGTGAAGCCAATGCCATCGCGCCGCACAAGCGTCCACTTTCGTCAATGACGCCAACCATCGTAACCCGCGACGGAAAGCTGCGCCTGGTGCTCGGCTCGCCGGGCGGCAGCACCATCACCAACACGGTGCTCCAGGTTTTGCTTAATGTGATTGTATATAAAATGGACGTTCTCCAGGCCGTAACCTCGCCGCGCTTCCACGACCAGTGGACGCCGGACCTCCTAACGCTTGAACGGGTAGGCTTCTCTTCTGACACTCTGGAGAAACTCAAGCAGGCTGGATACCCGCTGAGCTTTCGCGATAGTATTGGCGACTGCGAAGCAGTAGAGATTGCTTCTGAGTCCGGCTGGCGGTTTGGCGCGGCCGATCCCCGCGCGGATGGAAAGGCGGTTGGATACTGATGGAATACGGCATCTCCACGTACCTCTACGTTGACGAGCGGCTCAATTCACACATTCTGGACAAAATCCTGCGGTCAGGAATCCAACATGTCGAACTGTTTGCGGCCCGGCAGCACCTGGACTATACGGACCGCAATCAGGTGCGCGATGTGGGCCAATGGTTTCGCGACCACGAAGTCAATTTGCATTCCGTGCACGCGCCACTCTACGCCGATGCGGCTTGGGGACAACTCGGCGGACTTGCCGTCTCTGTTGCGTACCTGGAACGGCGGCTGCGCATCGATTCCATGGACGAAATCAAGCGCGCCCTCGATATTGCCGATTACCTGCCCTTCCGATATCTCATCACCCACATGGGATTGCCGGACGAGGAATATGATTTGAGCAAGTTCGACGCCGTGATGACTTCGCTCGAGCACCTGAACGTGTCTGCCAAGGAACGTGGTGTGCAATTGCTGCTGGAAAACGTTCCCAACGAACTGGGAACGCCCGAGCGCCTGGTGGAGTTTCTGGAATACACGCGCCTGAAGGTAGGAATCTGCTTTGATACGGGCCACGCGCATATGGCGTTGGGACTGCATCCGGCTTTCGAAACGTTACGCAGGTACATCGCATCCACCCACGTTCACGACAATCGCGGCGAAAAAGACGAGCACCTGATGCCCTTCGACGGCAAGATTGATTGGACCCAGGCGGTTCGTGACCTGCGCCGCGGTGAGAACCAGTTCCCGGTGATCTTTGAGATTCGTAATTATGGGCCGCAAATCAGCAGCCTCTCGCGTTTGACGGAGGTTATTGATCGCATGGAATCCATTCCCGAGGAGGAATAATCTTTGCCCCCTGTCGTTGAGATCCGTCGAGTTTCCGAATACGCCGGCCAGGAAGTGGTTCTGCAGGGCTGGCTCTACAACCTGCGAGAAAGCGGCAAGCTACTGTTTCCGCTCTTCCGGGACGGCACCGGAATCATTCAGGGCGTGGTGGTGAAGAGTGCGGTGCCGCCGGACGTATTTGATTCGGTGCGGGGGCTCACGCAGGAGTCTTCGGTACGCGTCACCGGCAAGATCCGGGCCGATAAGCGGGCGCCGGGCGGCTTTGAAATGGACGTCACGCACGTGGACGTGCTCCAGCGCGTTCCGCCTGAGACGGCTTACCCCATCACCCCCAAAGAGCATGGGATTGAGTTCCTGATGGATCATCGCCACCTCTGGCTGCGTTCCACGCGGCAGCGCGCCATCCTGGGAGTCCGCCACGAAATCATCAAGGCAGTACGCGATTTCTTCGACGACCGCGGCTTCACGCTAGTGGATACCCCGATCTTCACCCCCGCTGCGTGCGAGGGGACGACCACGCTCTTCGAGGTCAGCTATTTTGACGAGAAGGCCTACCTGACCCAATCCGGCCAACTTTACAACGAAGCTACCGCGATGGCAGTGGGCAAGACTTACTGTTTCGGCCCCACGTTCCGCGCGGAGAAATCCAAAACACGCCGGCACTTGACTGAATTTTGGATGGTCGAGCCGGAAGTGGCCTTCGCTCACCTGGATGACGCCATGCAGATCGGCGAGGAGCTGGTGGCGTTCGTGGTTGGACGCGTGCTGGAGAAGCGGCGGCCCGAACTTCAAACGCTGGAACGAAAGATCGAGAACCTGGAGAAGATCACGTTGCCCTTCCCGCGCATGAGTTACGACGAGGCCGTGAAGATTCTCCAGAGCAAGGGAAGCGAGATTCAGTGGGGCGGTGACTTGGGCGGCGGGGATGAAACGATATTGTCCGAGGGCTCGGAAAAACCACTCCTGGTTCATCGCTACCCGAGCCAGGTGAAGGCTTTTTACATGGCCCCTGATCCGGAGCGCCCGGAAGTGGCGCTCTGCGTCGACATGCTCGCACCCGAGGGATATGGCGAAATAATAGGGGGAGGCGAACGCCTGGCCGACCTCACGCTGCTCGAGCAACGCATTGAAGAAGCGCGATTGCCGCGCAAATCCTTCGAGTGGTATCTCGATCTGCGCCGTTACGGCACCGTGCCGCATTCCGGCTTCGGGATGGGCATCGAACGCGTGGTGGCCTGGATCTGCGGCCTCGAGCACGTGCGGGAGACCATTCCTTTCCCGCGCATGTTGTACCGGCTGACGCCTTGAGCATCGTTGACATATTTATGCCTGCCTGATAGGTTTGAGGTGTGAGAACTACGATCCGTCTTGATCAGGACCTATTGGCTGAGGCCAAAAAGCTCGCCGCGGAACAAGGAACTACTCTCACAGCGTTAATTCAGGATAGTTTGCGCGAGAGATTAGCACGGCGAGCCACCGCGCCGCGCCGCAAGCGGTTTCGCATGGTGACGTTCGGACGAGGGGGGCTGCAGCCAGGCGTCAACCTGGATGACACGTCCGCACTTCTCGATCGCATGGACGGGCTCGATGGTTCTGATTGATACGAATATCCTGGTTTACGCACACCGGACCGACTCAATAAACCACGGTGCATATCACGATTGGCTTGATGGCCAGATCAATCTGGATCGGCCCTTCGGGATATCAGAGATGGCGCTTTCCGCGTTTGTCAGAATTGTGACTCATCCCAACATCTTCCATTTTCCGACGTCTCTAGAAACTGCGTTCCGCTTCGCCTCCGAATTACGAGGCAGAACCAACTGTGTATTAATGGCTCCGGGGCCTCGTCACTGGCAGATATTTGAGCGCTTGTGCCGACAAAGTGGCGCTAAGGGCAACCTTATAACTGATGCGTACCTGGCAGCGCTGGCCATCGAAACCGGAAGCGAGTGGATCACTACTGACCGCGACTTCAGCCGGTTTCCGGGCTTACGCTGGAGGCATCCCTTGCAAAGGCCCAATTAGGAGAACCATGCTCAAGATCAGAATCCTCGGTGTCCCATTAGACCTCGGCCAGGAGCGCCGCGGCGTAGACATGGGCCCGTCCGCGGTGCGCGCAGCAGGACTGAATGATACGTTGAAGAGCCTGGGGCACACGGTGGAGGACAGTGGCAATATCCACGTTCGGCTGCCGGAAGAACAGCATTACGGCGACCAGCGGGCCAAGTATTTGAACGAAATCGCCGAGACTTCGCAAGAGGTAGCGCAACGCATTTGCCAGACACTGGAAGCAGGTTACTTCCCGGTTTCGCTGGGCGGTGACCACTCGGTGGCCATCGGCACGCAGGCTGGCGTTGCCAAATTCTTCCACGACCGCGATCAGAAAGTGGGCTGCCTTTGGATTGATGCCCACGCTGACATGAACACGCCGGAAACCAGCCCCAGCGGCAACGTGCACGGCATGCCGTTCGCCGCCAGCCTGGGTCAGGGCCCGGAACCGCTGACGCATATCTTCGGCTTCGCTCCCAAACTGCGGCCGGAGAATTGCGCCCTCATCGGCGTTCGCGAGCTGGACCAGCGCGAGCGCCAGGTGGTGCGGGGCTCAGGGGTGAGCGTGTTCACCATGCGGGACATCGACGAGCAGGGCATGCGCCTCGTGATGAAACGAGCCATTGGCCTGGCTTCGAAAGGCACATCGGGGTTCGTGGTATCTTTCGACATGGATGTAATCGACCCTGTTGAAGCCCCTGGCGTGGGCACGCCGGTCCGCGGGGGGATCACATTCCGCGAGGCGCACCTGGCCATGGAAATGGTCGCGGACAGCGGCAAACTGCTGGCCTTCGACCTCGTCGAGATTAACCCCATCCTCGATGTCATGAACAAGACAGCGATTCTGGGAGTAGGGTTCACCGCCTCAGCCTTGGGAAAGAGCATTTTGTGACCCAAAGAATCCGTGTCGGAATCCTGTTTGGCGGACGCTCGGGCGAACACGAGGTGTCTCTCCAGTCCGCAGCCTCCGTGATCAATGCCCTCGATCCCGCGAAGTACGAAATTATTCCCATCGCCATTACGCAGGAAGGCCACTGGAAACTGGGTTCGGGGGCCGTGCGACTCCTGCCCGACGTTATGCAGAATGGCGATCCGGTTACGCCTTCGGTTGACCCCACCGGGCCCAAGCTGCTGCCCGTTCCGGCTTCAATCCGCAACGCCGATCCGCGGCCCGAAATCGACGTTGTATTCCCGGTGCTGCATGGAACGTTCGGTGAAGACGGTACGGTGCAGGGACTCCTGGAACTCGCCGATGTTCCCTACGTAGGGGCGGGGGTGCTGGCTTCGGCGGCAGGCATGGATAAGGACGTGATGAAGCGCCTGTTTCGCGACGCCGGCCTGCCTATTGTCCCTTGGGAACTCGTGCTGCGCTCGGAATGGGAGTCAGATCCCGCCGCCGTGGGCCAGCGCATTGAAAAGACCCTGCGCTACCCGCTGTTCGTCAAGCCGGTGAACCTCGGATCATCGGTGGGGATCAGCAAGGTTCATAACCAGGGCGAACTCCCCGCCGCGATGGAGCTTGCCGCACAATACGACCGCAAGATTCTGGTTGAGAACGGCATCGACGCCCGCGAGATCGAATGTGCGGTACTGGGCAACGATCACCCCGCGGCCTCCGTACCCGGTGAAATTGTGCCTGTCAACGAGTTCTATGACTACGAGGCGAAGTACATCAAGGAGGGCTCGAAGCTGGCGATTCCCGCAAAACTCACCGCCCGGCAGACCCAACGCGTCCAGGAAGTAGCCATCGGCGCCTTTCAGGCCATCGACGCCGCCGGCATGGGAAGAGTGGACTTCCTGCTCGATCGCAAAACGGGAAAGGTCTACTTGAACGAGATCAACACCATTCCGGGCTTCACCTCCATCAGCATGTATCCCAAACTCTGGGAAGCGAGTGGCGTTCCTTACTCGCAACTTCTGGACCGCTTGATCGGGTTGGCCTTCGAACGTCACCGGGAAAAAGCCCGCACGCGATTCACCTACACCGCAAAATTAGAATCTTGAAGAGTGACTGGAACGGCCCGTCTGCCGTTAACACAAGTCCTTGGAGCTTTGTTGTCCCGCGAGGATTTTCTCCGTGGCCCTTGTGTGAAACCCGGGTTCACACAGAGGCCAAGGGGAAAACTTTTTCGATTTGTTGACAGATGGCGGCGCCCTGTGCTATTTAACTATCTGGTTAGTTAAACGATGCGACGAGCCGTCACAAAGTCCGTACCGCGGGCCGCTAAGCAGCGGGACAGCGTTGCCACCCGCGCGGCCATCCTTAAGGCGGCCGAGCGGATCTATGCCGAATCGGGACTGGCAGGGGCGCGGACGGACGCCATCGCCGCAGCCGCCGGCGTGAACAAAGCGCTGCTGTATTACTACTTCAAAAGCAAAGAAGGTCTTTATCAAGCGGTCATCGGCTCGCAACTGCGCGAGTTCGGGCAACAAGCCGAAAAATTGCTGACGGCCGAGGGTCCGGCCGGTCCGGTCCTGTTGCGATACATGGGCTACCACTTTGACTTTATCGGCACGCACCCGCACTACCCGCGTATTTTCCAGCGGATGATGATGGAAGGGGATCGCACCTTGCCACGCATCATCCGTGAGTACTCATTGCCGCTTATGAAGGTGATGGTGGCTCTCCTGGAGCGGGGAATCAAGAGCGGTGAATTTCGGCGCCTGGACCCCGAGCACACGTTGGTTTCAATTGCCGGTTTGACAGGACATTATTTCAATATCGCCCCGGCAATTCGTTTGATGGCCGGCGAAGACCCCTACAGCAGAAAAAATCTGGCGCGGCGAAAGGCCGAAGTCCTGAAGTTCATTCGATACGCTTTGTTTCGCAACCCGGAGGCCGCGAAGCTATGAGTCGCAAGGTGATAATCCCCGTCGTGTTGGTCCTGCTGGTTTTAGGGGGTGTGGTGTATTACAAGGCGGTCACGCGTCCTCAACCGGTGGTTCTCACCGGCATCGTCACTACCAACGATGTGGTGGCCAGTTCGCAAATACAAGGGCAGCTTGCGCAGGTGTTGGTTAAGGAAGGGAATGAGGTGAAGGCCGGGCAGTTGCTGGCGGTCATCGAACCGCAGGAATTGCGCGCCGACGAGACATACTACCTGCACACCGAGCGGGGTACGGCGGCGCAAGTGGCGGAGGCCGAGGCAGCGCTGAAATACCAGGAAGCGCAGACGCGCGACCAGATCAAGCAGGCGGAAGCAGCCTTGGCAGCGGCTCAGGCGCAGGCAAACGAAGCTCAAGCGGACCTGGAATTGGACCGCGTCAATTATCAGCGCACCAAGGGCTTGTACGACCAGAAGATCGATTCGCAGCAGGCGCTGGATCAAGCGCGGGCCGCCTTTGAGGCGCAACAGGCTCACCTCGAGTCTCTCCAGAAGCAGGTGGAGGTCCAGCGCGCGGCGTTGGCCCTGGCCCAATCCAACCAGGATCAAATCACGGTACGCCGAAGCCAATTGGTGTCGATGGAGCGGCAGCGGGCGGCGGCCGGCGCGCAAAGGTCGAAAGCGCAGGTGCGTCTGGATTACACGGAGATTCGCGCCCCCATTCCTGGCGTCATCTCTGTCCTGGCCGCCCGGCAGGGTGAGGTGGTGAACATCGCCCAGCCCATCGTCTCGATCATCAATCCTGACGACCTTTGGGTGCGCGCGGACGTGCCCGAAACTTACATTGATCGCATTCGTCTGGGCGACCGAATGAACGTGCGTTTCCCTGACGGAATGGAGCGCGTGGGAACGGTTTATTATCGCGGCGTGGATGGCGACTATGCCACCCAACGCGATGTGAGCCGGACCAAGCGGGACATCAAGACCTTTGAGCTGCGCTTGCGCGTTGACAACAACGATCGCCGCATGTGGCCCGGGTTGACCACGTACGTGACCTTGCCTATGCAGGATGTGCTTTAACCCCCTTCCACTGTCTGGAATTGCGAGATGCAGGCATTGATGACAGGACCGAAAGATACCGCTGCCGTGCGGGTTGAACACCTGCGCAAATGCTTCGGCAGCTTTTGCGCCGTCGATGACCTGAACTTCACGGTTGGGCACGGCGAAGTGTTCGGCTTGCTGGGTCCGAACGGCGCCGGCAAATCCACCCTGATCCGCGTGCTCACCACGCTCCTGCCTCCCACCTCCGGCGTGGCGTCCATTCTTGGGTTCAACGTCGTTCGCAACGCCGACCGGGTCCGCAAAAGCATCGGGGTCATTCCCCAGGCTATGACCTCCGACCTCGACTTGAGCGCGATGGAAAACATGCAGATATTTGCCAAGCTCTACAGCGTGCCACGCGAGCGGCGACTTAAGGTCGCGCGGGAATTGCTGGAAGCAGTTGATCTGCTCGCCTGGGCGGACAAACCGGTGAAAAACTTCTCCGGTGGAATGCGGCGGCGGCTGGAAATCGCCCGCGGGCTGGTGCATGAGCCGCGCATCTTCTTTCTCGACGAGCCGACCACGGGCCTGGATCCCGCGTCCCGTGTAGGCGTGTGGGAAATGCTCATGCGGCTCAAGCAAGAACGCGAGCTGACCATTCTCCTGACGACCCATTACATGGACGAGGCCGACAAGCTCTGCGACCGGATCGCCATTGTCGATCACGGGACGCTGATGGCCCTGGATTCACCTCTCAAGCTGAAGGCTTCTATTCCGGGCAACAATGTCCTGGAAGTTGGCTTTTCACGTGTTCCGGAGGGATGGCTGGAAGCACTGCAACACCTGCCGGACGTGCAGGACGTGAAGGGAGAAGACCACGTTTTCCGGATCGGATCCGATAACGGTCCCAAGACAACGGTGGCGCTGATGGAAGCGGTCCGCCAGGCCCAAATTGAGGTGACGTCGCTTTCCGTCCAGAGCACGTCGCTCGACGATGTCTTCATGCACTACACCGGCCGCCAATTGCGCGACTCCCTGCACGATGCGCTGGGCTACGATCCCTCGGTCCGTTACGAGCGGGGGCAAAGGTAAAAGGCGATGAATCGAATCCTGGCGCTCGTCGAACGCGATTTGCGGAAGCTGATGCGCAGTCCCACGCTGATCATGGTTTCGATGATCATGCCCATCATTCAACTGGTCGTGCTGGGATACGCTTTCGGCGGCAAGATTCATGACCTGCGCGTCGGGGTGGTCAATCAGGACCAGGGAATGCCCACGGTAAAGCTGCGGGAAATGTGTGGGGCCATCGCCGCCAATGCGCGGACGTTTGAAACGGTGGATTACAGCGATCTCCAGAAGGCTTTAACCGACTTGCGCGAGGGACGAATCAACGGGGTCTTGAGTTTCCCGCCCGATTATTCCCGCCGCGTCCTGGCCAAGGATGCGCCGCACGTGGCGCTGATTGAAGACAACACGGATAACTTCGCCGTGGACGCCCTGGAAGGCGGGTTTACGGAGATTGTGAGCGCGTATAATCAAGGCGGCGGCCCGCCGCGTGTTCCCAGCCAGGTTACGCTCTCGGTGGTGGAGCTCTACCCCTACGTTCCCTACATCCAGTATCTGCTGGCGGGTTCCATTGTGATGGCGATCTTCGTCTCCGCCATGATCGGGGGCGGCATCATCTATATTGACGATAAGGCGCGGGGACTCCATGAAGGCTACCTGGTAACGCCGATCTCAAGACTGGAATTGATTCTTGGCTTCAATCTTTCGGGAACCGTCAAGGCCGTGCTGGCAGGCGTCGTTATTACCACCGTAGGATCGATCATCGCCGGGATACCTCATCCGTTGGACCCCGCGCGGCTGCTGAAGCTTTTTCTGGTGATCTTGCTGGTTTCCCTGGCTCTGATCAGTATGATGTTTTTGCTGATGGTGCGGGTGAATGATCCCCTGGTGCCGCGCGCCACTTTCGGCGTTCTCAATACACTGCTGTATTTCCCCAGCGGCGCCGTTTATCCGATTTACGGATTTCCGGGCTGGATGCGGGTCATCGCCAAAGTTGATCCCATGACCTACGCGGTGCATGCGTTCAAATGCCTGTTGCTGAAGAATACCGGGATGGCGGCCATTAGTGGCGACCTGGCGTTCCTGGCGTTGTTCACGTTGGCGACAACGGCTGCGGAAACCGCCCTTTTCAAGCGGTCTCTATAAACAGTCCCCCTTGGCAATCCGCCCAAACATCTAACATAATGTGGGTGCCCGGAAGGGTGCTGCCTCTTCTGCCTCCCGGCGAGGAAAACGGTCATGACACTGCTTGACGCCACGCCTCCTAAACCGCCCCGAAAAATCGGCCGCTACATTTTAATTGCATTGGCCGTGATCATCGTGGGCGGGGCAGCCTACTTCCTTCTTCGCAATTATCCCGAAGAACGAGCCGTCTCACGCTTCTTCACCGCGTTGGAGCAAGGGAACTACCAGGAGGCCTACCAGCTTTGGCAGGCCAGCGACACCTATTCTTACCAGAATTTCCTGCACGATTGGGGAGCGCAGGGTGATTATGGCAAAATTCGCAGCTTCAAGATTCTGGGGTCGCAAGCCGAAGGCAAATCGACCGTCATTGTCACCGTCACCATCAACAATGAGGAACCGCCGTGCGATCTGGTGGTCGATCGCGGGACCAAAGGCCTTGCCTTCTCCCCGTTCTGATCGCAGTCAGCTCTTATCCATTCTCCCCGTTCAACTGGAGTCCGCACTTCCGGGCGAAAGATATGTGCGGCCGTTACTCCCCAGAATATCGTCAACAGCGGCCCTTACCTGCTCGAACGTCACGGAAAGAATGCATTCGGGCCGGGCGAATTGGTAGCAATGGTCACCGGGGCACGGGTTGCAGTGGAACGGGTTCTGCACCACCCGGGCGCCGGTAGAGCCAGCTTGTCGCGGCCACGGGCCCCAAATCGGCGAACTCGAAGAGCCAAAGATGACCACTACGGGCCTGCTCAGCGCCGCCGCCATGTGAGCGGGACCGCTATCATTTCCCACAAACAGACGGGCCCCCTCGAGAGCGGCGGCAAATTGCGCCAAGGTCGCGTCCTGGAGCCGTCGCACCGGCGCGCCGAAAGCCTTCTCTACGGCATCCAGCACCGGCGTTTCTCCCGGTCCGCAGGAATATACCGGCGCGACCCGCGCGCGGCGCTCCAGGTACTCGCCAATTCGCGCGAATCCTTCCGGCGCCCATTGCTTGGTTTTGTATGAGGCGGTGGGATGCACAATCGCGTAAGCCTGTCCCGCGTCGATCCCCAGGGTCGCGCGTTTCTCACGCCACCACGCGGCCTGCCCCGCCCCGCAGAATACTTCGGCGCGAGGGATTTCCTGGCGCGGCAGACCCAGGTAGAAAAACGCCGCGGCCTGATGTTCCGCCGTATGGAGCGATGGCTGGTTCAAGATGGTCCGGGCATCGGGAATCAGGATGTTATAAAGGCTTGCCCCCCGATAATGCGCGAAGCCTACGCGCCACGGAGCGGCGCTCCAGCGGGCAAAGAGCCGGCTGGTGGGCCCGCCGTGCAGGTTTACACACAGAGAAAAGCTGCGGCTGCGAAGCGTCCGAATCACCGCCAGGCGCGAGAGCAACTTGCGTACTCCGGCCGCCTCGCCGGGGAAGACGATTTCTTCCACCGCCGGATTCCCGTCCAAAAGCTCGTGGAAGCGCCGCTCGACCATCACCGAAATGCGCAAGTCCGGCCGCCAGTCTTTGAGAAGCCGCAACGTCGGGGTAAGCAGGATAATGTCGCCAATCGACCGGAGCCGCAAAATCAGGATGCGCGCTCCGGGGGGAAGGTCGGGAAGCAGGGAAGGCGGGATCATACAATTTTAGATTTTGGATTTTGGATTAGCGCGTCAAGTTCTTCTTGCGATCGGAGGATTTCGCTGGAGCGGCGGTCTCCAACCGCCGGGCGTCGATCGGAGATCGACGCAACAATTTATGTCGATCGGAGATCGACGCCACTTATGCCGCTGGGTATAGATGAATGGACCGATCGGGATCAGATGACCGACCATCACACTTGGCAGCCACCATTAATCCAAAATCCAAAATCGAAAATCCAAAATCAGCTCACTCCGTTTCGATCCGTGCGTCGTCGATGATCATGTCAGGGATGTCGTCCTTGATTGGATAAACCCGCCGGCATTGGGCGCACTTCAGACCCTGGCCGTCGGGCGTGAGCTGAACCGGCACTTTACATGCCGGGCAAACCAAAATATCCAACAATTCTTGCGGTACGGCCATGCAGAACCTCCAGCAGCTTGAGCGGTTCCACGCGTTCGTCAATGCTCAACGCAGCGCTGCCGCGAATCATTATAACCGATTCGTTTGCCCGGCACTGTCGGAGTCATGCTGGCGCGTGAAATTCCGAACAGGACGCGCGAAGTTTGCGCCATAGGAGTATGATTTTGCGCAAACTTCGCGGAGGGAGCAGACGAGAACCGGGCTCCTGGCGTGCATCTGGTTCGGAGCCTGCGGCCCGGCATCGTGCGCGAAGAAGTGAGCAGCACCCTGAGTGCTGCGTACCGAAATTCTCACATCCGGGGGTTCGAGCATGACGCGAACTAATTCTCCTGTACTCCTGCTGATCATCTGGGTACTTGCAGCGGGTCTCCTGTTCATTGCATGCCAAAAGAGCTCGACGGCCGCTACACGAGTCGTCAGGGCGGAAGGGTACGAAGTCACGCTTGACATCTCGTCCCAGGTCCTGCAACTGGCGGTTCAGCAGTCCGGGAAGTACCCGGGCGGGACAGAGCTTGCGCCCTCGTTGGCGGGACTGGGCCTGAATGACTCGGAGTTTGCGCCCGCAGCGGCGCTGGCGCTCAAGGCGAAACAGTTTGACGACGGTCTCTACGCTGCCGTCGAGGTGGCTGCCGATGCGGGGCTGAATCACTTTCCTGACCGAAACGCTTTCCTGTTGGGCATGTTGAAAGTGCTGGCCAATGGCAGCAATCGGCAAGCCCAGGCGATCTTGACGGCCGCCGCACAACTCGCGGGCGTGCTGCCCCAGGTGAGTCCCGAGGTTGCCACTGAAGCCGCCAGGTTGGAACAAGGATTCCTGGCCAATGAGCTACAGTCGAAGGTCATCGGCTTCTATACCTGGAGCGAAGAACTGCAGCGGGTTTTTCAGCGCGACCGCATGCTGCAAACGACGCTTGATCGCAAGACGGCCCAAGCCTACGCGACGGTGCTGGCGCGCAATGCCGAGCTTTTCAGAGCTTACAGCGCGAATCTGGAACTCGCCGAGAAGCTCACGAACCCATTCGCGGGGGGCGATTTGCGCCCGGCCGTCGCTGCACTGAAACAGGGACGTACGCCGGGTACATTGGGGAGCCTGTTTCCACCGTCGCGGGCGGCGGAGACAGACCTTATCAAAAGGCTTTTCGGAGCGAGTCCGATTCCGGCCGGATTCAACCTGGCGGATGAAATGATCAAGCGCCTGCGCGCGGGAACGCTCGACCTGAAACCGCAGCCGGATTCGGGATGGTACGACTATGAGGCCTATGCGCTTGAGCCCCTGGCGGTCCCGGAAAAGACGCCCGAAGCTCGCCACCTTGAGTTCGATGAAAGCTACCGTCAGGAGCTGGCCAGCCTGTTCAAGGCGGGAATGGCCCTGACCAGGGAGACTCATATCAAGCAACTTGAAACGCCCATGGTCACCACGGCGATGCCGGGCAGGTACCGAAGGCCTGAGATCCACATTTCGCCCGGCTTAACGGTGGAACCGCTAGCTACCTACTACCTGCGGCGGGCGCGCTCGTACCGCTTTGTCCGCGAGGTTGTCCAGCACGCGTTCGGGCGGTCCGGACTCGCGCAAATGCGGCGGCTGACCGCGGCGGGACCGGTGAGTATGCCGCTGGATGCGGAGCTTGACCTGATCGAGGGCCTTTTCTACGACGCGTACGCGCGGACGTGCAGCGATATCGGCATGGTGCCGGAGCGCGACGCCACTGTCGCGCTGCAAAAGGCGAACGCCCGGAACGGGCTTTTGACGCCTTGGCTGGCATCTCTCGACAAAGATCCCGACCTGGGAAAAGACATCCGCATGATGGTGCCTGTTTTCTACGATCAGGGGCGCCATATGACCAAAGTGTGGGTGGTGCTGGGCGCGTTTGCTGAGCGCGTTGTGGTGTCGTACTCACAAGAACCCAGGATTGTAGGGATTAAAGACGGCGACGGCAAACCCGTCAGCCTGGATAGTTTGGACGTAAATTTTGAGCGAGAAGAACACCCCATCGCCCATATCGCCACGGCCGAAGTGTACGTCAGCAAGCTACTCGATCGGACAGAGTTCCGCCGTCTCTGCGATCAAAAGAAGACCTATGATGCGATCCTGGCCAGCTTGAAATGAATAGCCTGGGCGGCCTCCCGCCCCAAGCGGCAACCTCGCCCTCCAAGACGTGATAAGATTTTTGCGGTACAGAGCGACGCAGCGGGAAGCTACAGGATGGTATGGTGACGGGAGAAGACATGCTTGACCCCACAGCATTATTAGCATTCTGCCAGTCGGAATTGGGCGCGATGCTCGATTGCCTGCGTCAGGCGGTGGAAATCGAATCACCCAGCCAGAACAAGGCGGCCATCGATCGCATGGCAGATTTCTTCGCCCACGAGTTCCGCCGCCGCGGCGCGAAGGTCCAAGTCTTGAGCCACCCCTCGGCGGGGTCGGCGGTCGTGGCAGAATTCTGGGAGGGGATGCACGACGCGAAACCGATTCTGCTGTTGGGTCACCTCGATACCGTTTGGGACATCGGGACGCTGGCGGAGATGCCCTTCCAAGTTCGGGATGGCCGGGCCTATGGGCCTGGAATATACGATATGAAGTCCGGCATCATTTGCGCCCTCTGGGCCGTGCAGGCTCTCACCGCGTTGAAGATAGCCCCTCCCGGCCCCGTTCGCTTCTTCCTGAACGCGGATGAAGAGGTGTCGAGCGTGGCGTTTCGCCAGGAATTGCTGGACGAGGCCCGCACCGCCCGCGCCGTGCTGGTACTGGAGCCCGCTGCGGCCATGGGCGCCCTGAAAACGGCGCGCAAAGGCGTGGGCGAGTTTCAGATTACGGTTCACGGCCGCTCCGCTCATGCGGGCATCAATCCCTCGGCGGGCGTCAACGCCATCTCCGAGTTGGCTCGGCAGATCCTTCGGGTCGAAAAACTTGCTCGCCCTAAGCGGGGACTGACGGTTAATGTGGATGTTGTCCAAGGCGGCACCCGCGTCAACGTGATTCCGGAGTTGGCGGTGGCACGGGTAGACGTGCGGGTACCCACCGCGCGCGCCCGCGACAGAATTGAAAGCCAGATGCGGGCGCTGCGGCCTATTCACCCCGAAGCCACGCTGGAGATTACCGGCGGGGTAAACCGGCCTCCCATGGAGCGGAAAATGGGCATCGCGCTGTTTCGCAAAGCATGCGATTTCGGACTCCAAATGGGCTTGGAATTGAAGGAAGCTGTAACAGGCGGCGGCTCCGACGGGAATTTTACCGCGGCCCTGGGCATCCCCACGCTCGACGGATTGGGGGGAACCGGGGACGGAGCCCACGCCCGCCACGAGCACGTTGTCATTGAGGAACTGCCCCAGAGAGCAGCATTACTGGCGGGACTGATGGTAAATCTGTAGGATCCAGCCGGAACTCAGTGAAGAGTTCAGGATGCAGGATTCGGGATTCAGGACGCAGGATTCGGGATTCAGGATCCAGTTTCTTACTGCCCGTACTTCTTCATCACGTAGCTCGCCACTTCCTGTTCAAACTCGGGATAGGTCAGGCGAGTCTCGGTTTGCAGCACGGTACTAAAATCCGTGGAAGGCATCTGACGTAACATCCGCTGTATTTCGCCCATGCCGAAGGAGTCGCGAAGGTATTCCAGCGCCGCCAAAGACTTGGCATACACCAAGGTGGCCTGATCGGTCGGCAAATCTACAAATGGTCCTTCGAGCGCGGCATATTCAGGAATTTTCCCGGCAGCAAGCGCGCGCGTCAATTGGTTTCCCAAAGCCGTGGTGGTCGCGCCTTCCTCAAGTTGAGCCAGACCCTCATTGAACCACGTGGGGCAATGGCCGAGCGTCATCAGGCGGATAAACGAATGTGTCAGTTCATGCTTCAGCACGCGCGCCAAATCGGGGGTCATCTGCGTCAGGCCGGAAACGGGAACGCGGATCTTCCCGTCGTTCAAGGCCCCCACCCAGCGGGGAGTCCGGGTGATGTCTCGGAAGGCCTGGCTCGGATACAGGATTACCACGATCGGCTCCGACGGAGAATAGTCCAGGTCCAGCACTAGATTTTGGAAAGATCCGTCCAGGCTGCTCAAAATCTCCCCGCTTAACTTTTCGTTCTGTTGGCCGTCGTAGCGCAGCAGGAAATACGGGCTGCGCAGTTCCGAGTAAGAGCCGGAAACCTCCTGCTCGCGTTGCGCTCGTTCCACAGCTTGGCGCACTTGGGGATTGTCGTGAATAGCCAGGGCCTTGTTCCACTCGACGATGGCTTGGTCGAGGTTTTCCATCCCGTAATAGGCTGAACCCAGAAGCACCAGATAATCGGGCGCTTGGGGGTGTTGGTCCGCCTCCGGCAACAGCAGATCGACGGCTTCGAGGTAATGCTGCTGCTTCCAGAAAAGATACCCGAGCGCCAGCGTCAGGTCCGGGTCGTGAGGGACGTATTTGATCGCCTCGCGGTATTTAGCGATGGCGCCCTCGGGATCGCCTTTGCGCGTAAGGAATGCCGCGGCCGTCTGAAAGCCTTGCTTCAGTTTACGGAGATTATCGGAAGTAGGGTTGTGGACGGCCTCGTCCGTCAAGTGCGTCAGATAGGCTTCATCCACCGCATCGTCCCGGATGACCTGCGAGATTTGCGCCGTGGAATCCGCGGGCGGCGTAAGCGCCAAGGGCAAGTTGCGGCTCGTTGGCGGAGGCGGTTGAACGTGCGGCGTGGCGGGGGCGTCCGACTTCTCAATGTGGTCGACCAACGTCATGGCAATTGAAAATTCGCCCCCGTCAACTTCGTACGTGACCTGCCTCGCGTCTTGTTTTGTCACTTGACCGACGATTTTCCGGCCGTTCTTGAGGTAAATGATGTCAGCAAACAGCAGCGAGGGAACCAGAATGAGGAAACACAGCAACGCGCCCGCCCACGCATGCTGCCCAAGGGGCGCAGAGTGCTTTCGACGCTCGGGGCTCACGGCCATCCTGTTCGCATCATATAACAGAGGTCCTCTGACGTCGAGATTAGTTGCCGCTCACCGCAGGGCGCAATTGGGCGATTTCTGGAAGGCGGACAATTTGCGAAGGCGCGACGAGTTGAATGTCCGCGCTTTCCAACTCCGGGAGGAACTGGGCCAGAGCGGCAATGGTCGTCGGGTGTGGATGCCCGATGGCCAGAGCGACACCTTCCCGCTCCACCGTGTGGCGGAACTCTCGCAACTGCCTCAATGTGTAGGGGAGGGACTCAGTATTATCCAAAAACACGGCACGATAGAACGCCGGCAGATGCTGATCCCTTGCCGCGTCCAGCGCCGTCGTTTCGGCCGTGGTGCGGCTGTCGATAAAGTAGAGCCGCCGATCTGCCAACACCTTCATGACATTGGCCATGAGGTTTGCGTCTCGCGTGGCGCGCGACCCCATATGGTTGTTTACACCCATCGCGTAGGGAACTGAAGCCAGATCGTTCTGCACGACCCTCTGCACCTCCGCCGCACTCATGCCAACGAGTATGGCCCCTTCGCCGGGGGACACGTGGGCGCTGTGCTCCGGTTCCATGGGCAGATGCAACATGACCTCATGGCCCCTGCGATGAGCTTCCTGAGCGGTTTCCTGGGTGTACCGAAGGTGGGGTAACACCGAAAAGGTCAGGGGATAGCTGAGGGCCAGCAGCTTATGGGCTGCATCCAAGTCGTGGCCCATGTCATCAATCACGATGGCGGCGCGTAGCAGCCGGGGCACTTCCCGCAGATGGATGCGGATGATCCGTTGCCCGTGCCTCGACACGTTGAGGTTGACTTCGTGGGAACTACTCGGAGTGCTTTCCACCCGCAAATCCACCTTGTATCGTTCCGATTCCCGGTGCACGGCCGACACCACGGCACGGTAGGCCGTCGGGGTGGCGAGCACTTGTAGGGCACTGTCGGGCTTGGTCGGGCTTGATGCAAAGGGATGTTTGATCCAAATCTGCGAGCCGCCAGCGCCTTGCACGACGGTCTTGAAGCGGGCTGCCATTTCGTGGCGGTTCGATTCTCGGAGAATTTGGGGATGAGACCTATTGCACGTGCTAGCGGCAAGGCCTAATAGCAGAAAGAACAAAACGTGTTGAGGATGCGAGAAAGGCGGCAGAAGACGCGAAACTGGAAATCCAGGAATCCGAATTCGAAATTGGTGGGCCGCTACTTGGTCTCCGGGTTTAGGGCTTTGGGTTTCCAGTTTCGAGTCTCGACGTCGTAGATCGGCTGGTCAAGCGGCCTTCGCAGGGGCTACTCCCAAAACCTCGATGGCTTTGCGGAGTTGCAGGTCATCCTTGCCCCCAAATTGCTCCGGCCCTTCCGGCTGAGTCTCTTCGTCCGCACTTTCGCCGTCGCCACTGGCGGGCTGGACCACACTGGGGGTCACGCCATTGTCCGCGATGGGCTTGCCATCCGCGCCGTAGTACTTGGCCACCGACAGCAGCAGGGCCGAGCCATCGCCGATCGGGATGGGCTCCTGGTAAACGCCCACGCCAAAGCTCCGTTCGCCCACAACTTCTCCGCGTTTATTGCCCAGAATCGCAGAGGCCACCAACTCCGCCGGTCCGGCGGTCGACTGATTGATGAGCACGGCCAGGGGCAGCGTGCACACGGAGCCGGTAGGATGAACGTCCAAGTCCTTGCGGGGAAAACGCTGGCCTGCAAGATACGTTACCAGACCTTTGCTCAGGAACAGGCTGGCGGTATCCACCGCTTCCTGCACGTCACCGCCTGCGCAATTACGGAGATCGAGCACCATCTTGTGAGCGCCCTGCGCTTCCAGATCCTGGATCTTGGCGGCAATCTCGTGAGCCATCCCTTTATTGAACGTCGCCACGCGCATGTAGCCAGTTCCGTCTTCCAACATTTTTGACACGACGGGTGGATAGCTCAGGACGGTGCGGGTGATCGTCAGGGTTTGGGGTTCCACGCGCTCCTCACGAACCAGGGTGAGCTTAACGGTCGTATTGGGTTGTCCCGCCATGGCCCGCTCAAGCTGCACCACCGAGGATTGGCGGGTGGGTGCCCCGTCGATTTCGTCAATAAGGTCACCAGGTTTGACGCCCGCCTTGTCCGCAGGGCTTCCTGGAAGAACCGCCACCACCGTGGCATATCCCATCCGCTTAGAGACGAAGACCCCCAACTGTGCCGGTCCCGGTTCCGGGTGTTGCAAGTACTCCTGATATTGTTCGGAGGTTAGGTACGTGCTATACGGATCCAAGGACTCGAGCAATCCGCGGATCGCGCCGTCCGTGACCTTTTTCAGGTCCGGATCTGTCACGTATTCCTGCTTTATTCGGTTCAGCACTTCACTATACACGCCCAAATCGCGATAAGTCTTCTCGGAGGAAGACGTATCACTTTTCCCCAGCAAGCCTCCTACGACAACGTAGGACATCAGGACAAGGGATATAGAAATCAGCGTCGCTCGAATGCGGTTTGTCATGCTGGGGTATTTCCTCCCGGGGGCTTTAATGCCCGAATCTAAAGAGTATACCACGCCCCTGACATTGGATGCACGACGGGGAAAGGAAGGTACCCATGGTCCCGTCAAAGTTGTTGAAGGACGGGGAGAGAAAAACGGGCAGGCGATCCCAAGTGCAGAACTGCCTCGTGCGATCGCTTCAAACGGAGGTCAGGTGTATTTTGTCGATGCCGTTACGCTCGGATCCGTCGACTCATCTCCAGGAAGCGCCCAAATTCGTCGCGTTGCACGCTCTCCGGGATGCCGCCGGTATCCATGAGTATATAGCCGCCCCCATGCCTCCCCACGCTCACTGTTTGCTTCAGGTATGCTTCTTGGGTGCTGGAATCGAACTCGAAAAAGTACTTGTTCATTCCGCCGACCAGGGTGATTTTCCGACCGAATCTCTCCTTTAACTCCTTCAAATCCATCTTCTCGTCGGAATCCAGCGGGTTGATCATGTCAAAACCGGTTTCGACCAGGTCCTCGAATATTCTCATGATGCTGCCATGACTGTGCAGATGGGAAAAGCGACGAGGGAATGAGTGGACCAACTCGTTCAGGCGCGCGTGCCACGGCTTGATGAACTGCCGGTAGGTGTCCGGCGCCATCAGCAGGCTGCTCCCCGTGCCAAGATCGTCGCACAGGGTGATGCAGTCGACACCTGCTTCTAGCATCTTCTTCGCCGCGGCCAAGTTCCATTCGCCCAGCCGGGCAATCAGGCGTTTCATACCCTCCGGATTCAAGTGGAAGCCCATCAGCACTTCGGGATAGTCCATCAGGAAGTAGTGCAAACCGCTAAAGAAGCCGTTGATGTGCCCATGCGTGAACTCACCGCGAGATTTGAAGTATGCGACATCCTCCGCGAAACCCGTCCAGCGCTTCGGATCGTCCGGGTCGGGCAGATGCACGCAGTCGGCTTGCGACAGATCGGTAACCGGCAATCTGACGACGTGGTAATTGTGTGGGTGAAGCTGATAGTAATGTTGTGCGGCCGTTTCATATTCCACCACAAAGTGATCCGCTCCGCGTTCAATCACCTTACAGTTGAACTCTCCCGGTCCCCCATGTCCAAAACACCAGTTCGCGCCCCGGCCCACTCCTATCGAGCACTTATCAACATACGCATTTACTGCGATAGCGCCCTCGCGCTCCCGGTCATCAAGTGGGTCAAACCCGTAACTGCCCTCCTCCGGAAGGTGGTAGAAGGTTGGATACATCAGGTCCGGTACTAGCCGCACGGCCAGGTCTTTGTTGAAGAACCCCATTATCCATTGCGGCACGGGTCCTTCCTCATGGTTCAGACAGGTCATCATTAGTTCACGTTTTGTCATAGGACTCAGTATAGATTCCTTTCCCTTTCGCCGAGGAGGGCGAAAAAGCGAGTAGCATCTTCTTTAGCGGTAGTCCTTTAGATTCGAGGACTCCCCGGTGACGGTCCGCGCGAGTGGAACGCCCAAATCGCCTCTGAAAATAACTGTTCCCTCCCGCCGAATCAACCGTGTTTTTGAACTCAGCTCCGCGGAAACCGGGGACGGGGGACAGAAACCGGGGCCACGGGGAACTCCGGTAAGCGGCACCCGGGCGGCGTTCACCGGCGGCTTCCAGGCGGCGGGCGATGTGACGTTGGCGGGATTGTCAACGCGGGGTAGTTCGCCCCCGGGGCGCGCCGGCCGAGTAATCTGCGCGGCGTCATCATCGTTCCCGTAGTCCGCATGTACGGTGACCAGTCGCAAGGCGGCAATATCCTAGCCGGCGGAATAAACTCCGAATTCCATCGCGAATGGCAATGTGGAATTGTGGGCAGGTCCGGCGAGGCTTTCCTGCTGAACTGCGCCCCTCCCTTTCACGTGGAAAATTGTCCCCGTAGTGAGATAATGCCGGGCGGCGGCAACCTGGCTTCCACACCGCTCTTCTGGCGAGGTAATTATTTGGGAAGGGGAAACATGAGAACGCCAAAAATCCTGTTCTTGTCCCTGCTGTTCCTGGCGCCGGCGTGCCTGTGGGCGCAAGTGGGCAGCGAGAAGGGAATGCCGCGGCAGATGGCGGCCGACTATCCGGCGGAGTGGCCACCGGGGCCCAGCCCCGACTCGGTCCCGGCTTGGGCCAAACCCGGGACTATTCGCATTGCGCGCTGGGATGGCGGGCGCATCGAGACGGCGAAAGCCATGCTCTCCGGCTGGCCGGGATTCAATCCGCCGATTCCTGATGATGTTTACACCATGTCGAACTGGTACGACCCGCAAACGCTGCACCTGTTGCGCGACGTGGGAATCAACGTGGCGTGGGTCACGTTCAGCAACGGTTTTTCCATTCCCACCGAGCAGAGGCACCGGGAACAACTGCGCCGCTACATTGCCGAATGCCATCGCCAGGGAATCCACGTCATCGCCTACGAATCCCTGGCCAACATTTTCTGGGAAGACATGTTTGAGCAGGTTCCGGAATCGCGTCATTGGGTTCAAGTGGGCGCCGACGGCAAGCCCGTTCCTTATGGCTCGGGCGACTACTCCAAGATGGGCCGCGTCACGCGCTACATGGCGGACTTGGACAATCCTGAATGGCGGGAATATTTGAAGAAGCGCGTGGACCTGGCCATTGATGCGGGTGCCGACGCACTGATGTACGACAACAATTTTGGCGGCCACCTGGTGGACCTTTACCAGGACATCTACCGGCACGGCGCCGCGCGCCAGAAGAATTTCGTGATCATGGGAAATTTTCATCAGAACAGCTACGTGCTCAATCGCCTCACGAACTGCCTGACCACGGAGGACGGCGAGGAACCGGGCGTCTACGAGGAAGCGCACCTCCAGGCCCGGCGAGGAAGAATGAACGCCGCCAACCTGGTCCCCGTGGAGGGCGGGAGGTTGGTCACCAACGTGGGCCTCTTTCGTATTTACAATGCCTTGTCACAGGGTTGGAAGCCCATGCTGGTGGAGGACGGAGGGCGCGAAGTGGGCCAGCGCGAAACCCATCCGATGCCGGCCGGGCGCGCACAACTGGCCCTGGCGGAGGCCATGAGCTTTGGCGTCGGCATGGAAGTGTTCGTAGAAGGAGCATTCGGCCGCGACTTGTTTGAGAATGACCCGCAAACCCTGACGATTTGGCGCGCGATTGGAAGCTACAACAAGTTCTTTGCAAAGCACGAGCCTTATTACCTGGGAACGAAGTCCCTGGCCCGCGCCGCGGTGGTGCTGGACGACCGCAGTGAAAGTGTACCGCTGTTGAATGGGCTGGCATCGCGGCACGTGCTTTTCGACGTGATGTACGAAAGCGACGTGACGCGCGAAAAACTCGTGCCTTACAAAGTTGTGGCCCTTCTCACCGCGCGCACCGTTCGGCAGCGGGCGTTGTCAGCTCTGGAAACATATCTAACGAACGGCGGCAGGGTGATGGCGGCAGGCGACGCAGCGACGCTTGACGAAACCGGGCAAAAACGTGAGCCCCCGGAGTGGCTCGGGAAAGCACTGGGTAAGGGAGAATGCACCTACGACCAGCAGATTCCGCCGCTCGATGATTTAGCCAGGAAGCTGCTGGACGCCGCCGGGCCGGAACCCATACAGGTGGAAGCTCCCGCGGGCGTGCTCTATAACATCGTGCGGCAGCCTGCCACCGGCCGCGTCGTGATCCACTTATTGAACTACGGGCGCAATCCTGCCGGTGAAATTAAGGTCGTGACACAAAAGCAATATGCCCGCGTCAACTTGCTTTCGCCTGACTCGCCAGGCTTTGGGGAGCTCACAAAACGGCCGGGTACACCGGCAACATGGAAAGTCCCACCGGTGCGAATCTACTCGCTGCTGGTGCTGACGCCATAGCGGCGCGTTCACCGCGCCATTGGGCCAGGGCGGGAAAACGCTAATCAACGCGGGACCGCAACTGGGCAGGAGCCGGAGGAGGTTCATGAAGATGGGCGCGAAAACGAAACAGGTGTTACTGCTGGGTGTTTTTGGAGGGATTTGGGTAGGGCTGTTCGCAGCTCCACGGGTCCTGGCGCAAACCGCTCTTTTTGCGCGGGGTTACACGGTGATTCCGGAGCCGCAGCAAGTGGAGTTGAAAGGCGGAGATTTCGAGTTCGGCAGCGGCTGGCGGCTGAACTTGGGCTCCGGCGTCAAGGCGGATGATGTGGGGGTGGAAAGTTTGAAGGAGGGACTTGCCAGCCGCGACGGAGTCACGCTGGAAACGGCCAAGGCCGGCCACCCGCCCGGCGGCGCGATTACGCTCACGATTCAGCCGGGATCGGTCGCGATCGGCCACGCGACGGACAACGACAGAGCGGCGATTGAAGAGCAGGCGTACAAGCTGGTGCTGGGGAGCGAGGGGATTGGAATCACTGCCAACGCGCCGACGGGATTGTTCTACGGCGTCGAGACGCTGGTGCAACTGGTGAAGCCCTCGGCAGGGAAACTCTGGCTGCCGGAAGCGGCACATTACCGACTGGCCGGACCTGGAGCAGCGGAACGTCTTCTGGGACGACGCCCACCATCTGGAGCGGATGGACGTGCTGAAAGCGGCGCTGCGGCAGGCGGCGTTTTACAAGATCAACGGGTTTTTGATCCAGCTGGACGGACACTTTGAATACAAGAGCGCTCCGGCGCTGGTGGAACCCTATGCGCTCTCGCCCGAGCAGTTGCAGGATCTGACGAATTACGGGCTGCGCTATCACGTCCAACTGATTCCCTTATCTGGACGCGCCCGCGCACATCGCGTTCATCCTGAAGCATCCGGAGTACGCGGGGCTGCGGGCGTTTCCCGACAGTAATTATGAACTCTGCACGACGAACCCGGATTCATACAAGCTGCTGGATGGGATGTACCAGGACCTGCTGGACGCCAACCAGGGGGTGAAATACTTCTTTCTTGCGGATGACGAGGCGTACTACGTGGGGATGGCCGACAATGGTCAATGCCATTCCAAGCAGCGCGCGGAGGAACTTGGGAGCCGCGGAAAACTGCTGGCGGAGTTTGTGACGAAAACGGCTGACTACCTGCACGATCGCGGCCGGACGGTGATGTCCTGGGCGTGTTGTACCACCCCGCTTGATCTGGGCGACATCCCGTCGTTTCCGTCGTACCTGGTGAACGGGGAAGGCATCGGGGCGGAATTCGACACCGGTCTGCAAGCGCACGGAATCCGGCAGATGATTTACGCTTCTATCCAAGGCGTGGAACCTTATTTCCCGAATGACTACCTATTGCCCGCCTCGGCGCTATTTAACCCCACCGAGATGCAAGGTCTTGCTCGTATTGATGACGTGTTTGATAACATTTCGTTAGGATTATCAGACGCCGGCGATTCCATGCGGGGGCAGAACAACCTTACGGGAATGATGGTTTGCGGGTGGAGTGACGAGGGTCTGCACCCGGAGACGTTCTGGCTCGGTTACATCACGGCGACCGGCTGGGGATGGCATCCTGAGTCGCCGAATCCCGCCCAGGCAAGGAGCGCTTTTTATCGTTTGTTTTACGGCGCGGGAACTCAGGATATGGAACGGGTATATCAATTGATGAGCACGCAGGCGGAGTTCTGGTCGAGCATTTGGGATCAAGCGCCATCGTCGGATCGTAAGCCGATTTTCGGCGACTCTGACCAGGTATTTAAGGTCCGCCGGCCGGCGAGCGATCAGACCTTGCCGCTGCCGCCGGTGCCGCAGGGCGAATATTTGCGTCTGCCCTTCGACTGGAGCTTGGAGAACGCCAAGCGCGTACAGATGGCGGAAGACAACATGCCCGCCAACACCGAACTGCTCGACCTGCTGAACGCCAACTTGCGCTCGGTGCAATTTCAACACTACAACCTGCAAGTTTTCTCATCGATTGCGGGACTGTGCCGGCAGAATTTGCAGATGCTGGCGGAAATGAAAGCGCTCGACGGAGCGTTGAAAGCGGCACAGACGGCCTCGGCTCACGTGCAATACGCCCAGGCGGTTGCGTCCCTTGACCAGGCGTTGGACATCGCGCAGTACGTTCGATATCAGCGCAATGCGGCGCTGCGTGAGGCGGAGGACACCTGGTACAAGAGCTGGTATCCGAGGGTTGCGGAAGCGAATGGCCGGAAGTTTCTGAACGAAGTGGATGATGTCAAGGACCATCTGCCGATGCGCACGGTCGACCTGAGCTACCTGGTCGATCGCGAGATGATCCTGCCGATGGGGGAATGGTTCGAGCAGGTGGAAAACGTCGCGGAACCAATACGCGCAAGCTCATAACCTTCCGGCTCGCACCGACAAACTTGATTGGAAGGACACTCACATCGGCGGCCCGAGCCCGCGCCCATTTCACGTCCACGACTAATTCACCAGAAGCACAGGGCGGTGCCGGCTTGTTCCGCAAGCCGGCAGCGCACAACGGATATGTTGAATTCGCTTGCGATTCAGACGTTATCGACGGCCCTCGCGGGCCGCGGAGTGCTGGGTATTAGCCAAAGGTTGGTTCATCGACACGAGCCTAGCCTGAAAGCGAAGTAGCGCCGAAAGGATCAGGCGCGGAGCAGCGCGATTCCGTCGCTTGCCCGGGCTACCTGGGTTGCGCATGTTCGACAGAAGATGCCGCCGCTGAAGATTGGGTCTCCGCACGCGAGGCAGGCCCACGGCTTCAGCGACGGCACAGGCGAGCGCATACGGAAAGCCGTTCGGGCCACCGCAGATTCCACCGCCACGATGTACCTGCTCCCACACTGTTGGCATCCCTGGTAGCGCGTCACCCTTCGCCAGAGAGAATAGACGGCTCCCGGAACGACGAGCAAGAACCAGAGCAAGACTTCCGTGGACGCGGTGCCTGGAGTGTTGGATTCCGGCTCCCCCACAAAACCGCAATCGAGACAGTACTTCATGTGAGCTTACCTCCCGACATTCAACGCAAGCAGCGGCCGTGGCAAGGGAATCCCGCGTTTCGCGGATAAGCCCGCCAGTCGTTTTGCGCTGCTGCGTGATGATTACTGTCTGCGGGCCTAGTCTAGCTCGCCCCGTGTGGGGGACAATAGCACAACAGTACTACCTGTATGCCGGAGCGATGTTTTCCCGGCGCCCGGCAAGGGCAAAACACGTCATCTGAGTCTCGATGCATTTTGTGTTGGGCGAAGGACCTGCATTTGGTTCTGGTGGACGGCGGGGAAAGGCAAATGCGGGTTCTTCGCCCACAGTGCGGGCTTCAGAATGACGAGGCGGGGGAGAGAGTTCAGATTAATGTCGGCGGGTTGCACAGAGCAACGCTGTGCGTTTCAGGCGTGGACGAATCACCGGGATGGGGAAGCGGCTGCCAGGCTCTTGGTGATCGAGCCCCGGCCTCCATCGCCTGGGCCCACTTCCAGGGCCTGTAACATGGCATCACGCTCGCCGCCGTCCACCTTGGAGCCAACCACGCGTACGGTGATGACACCGTTCACTGGACGTATATCATTGTAGACCAGATCAGCGGCCGTGTTCGCTCCACCCGCTGTCGCCGCCACGTCCAGATCATCCTGTACGCGTTCGCCGTTGACATCGATGGTTATACCGCGCTGATGGGCGCCGGATGTTGTAGAGTGGTCCTGCAGAGGCACGCGCTCTTGGGGTTCCTTCTGGAGCGCCGGGACAAGCTGGCCGACCTTGTGCACTGAACCAGGATATCCGCTCTGGCATTCCGGTCGCCTACTATACACTGCGGCGGGCCGCTGTCAACGGCAGTTTCGCCGTGCGTCGGTAATGCAAAAATATGGGGTCCCGCAGCGCAGCGGTCTGTGTTTCCGACCACCTCATCGATTTTCCGGTTGGGAGCGCAGAGCGGCGTTCTGGCAAACCATCAATTTCGCGGGTGGCGCATACATCGACTTCCAGTCCATCCGCAACAAGCGAATTCAATCGGCGATCGCCAGCGCTAATGCCTCAGTGAAAGTCTTGGCACGGTATGACCAGGTACGCGAGTCCATTTGCTCCATTCCCGGGCGTGGGCGATGGGGAGTGGCTGCGGCGGTCGTTGATTCGATCCTCAATTCGACGGGGCCGGGAATGGTGTAGGGTTTGATCTCCGCCAACCGCTGCATGGCGCGGCGGGCCTTGGCCTGGATCAGTGCCGTCGCGGCCTCATGGGACAGCATGTAGCCGGCTGTGCGGCTAACACCGGACTTTACCTCCGCACACTCCCCGTTCGCCACCAGGTCCAGATATTCCTTGCAGGCCGCGGTGTCGCCCGAAAGCATGATGGTGGGAATGCCGGCTTCACCGGCCACCATCGCCCAGGTTCCGATTTCCCCGATGGCCTTGCCGTTGGCCCACCAATTCTCTACCCCCGTCGAGCTCATGGTATGGGCAAGAATCGCGTCCTTGGCTCCTGCCAGGGCATGCTGTCCGATAAAGATGAGAGCGGTCACCGAACTGTCAAACGGCTGCGCGAAGGGCACGGGTGTTCCCGTGAGTAAACGCACCCGCGGGTGGATGTCGAGCACCGAGAGCGAGCGCCCACCGTCGTGTCCGTCCCAAACGACGACCTCCGTCGCGCCGCCCTGGAAAAGTCCCTCCGCTGCGGCGTTGACCTCGCCGGTCAGCAACTTGCGTGACTCTTCCCAGCGCGGGCTTTCCCATGGGCGGCATTGCGGTTCGGAGTCAAAAACCCCGTCGACGCCTTCCACGTCCGTGATCATCAATACCTTCTTGCCCTTCGGTCCTTGCGGCCAGGCAAAAGTGGCCGAAACTACGGCCAACGTCATTCCTAACACCACTCGCAACAGGCATCGTGGCATGGTTCTCCCTCACTGGGGACCGCGAACTTGGCCGGGAGCAGAACGTAGGGCAGAGTCGTTTCGCTTTTCAGAAATGACTCTGCCCTACGTCTTTGACCCGTGGGATTATACTACGCGCATGTTACGGTTGAGCCGGCGGGTGGCGTCGGCGACGTCGTCGAGAAGAGCGGACACGATATTCAGTTGGAGCGCCCGCGGGTGGTAACCAACGCTATCCGAAGCGTCTTTGATGCAGTTATTGAGACCCGCCGATAGCGCCTGACGATATAACGAAGAAGATACCGGACTTTTGGGTCCGCACAGCTACTTGAAAGCAAAGCATCTCGGACGGCGAGTAGCGCGTTAAGACTTTTCCCGGGAGATTCCCTTTTTAGGTAGAGGTGGATTCGGCGCGTGGGCTAATGAGTCGCGGTTAGCGCGCCCGGCAAGTTGCGACCTTAGCAAATCGAACTTGCGGCTGATGCGTTTTCCGAGCTTCTGATTGACAAACTTTCCCTTTCCCATGGGGAAACGTGCTCGGTTTCTGCGCTCAGGCTGGCACGATCATCCGTTCGGCTCTTCCACAATGACTGTGCCCGACATCCGATCGTGCCAAGTAAGCCCGTCGCTATCTACGCAGGCCCAGACAAAACCCAACATGAGTGCCGAAAGGGAAACCAGAACTCCGAACGCCCGCCAGCAACATTCACGCAAGCTCGGAGGCTCGCCGCGCAGGTTACGGATGTCGCATCGCATCCACAGCAGTCCTGGAGTGGCGGAAGTAATGGCGGTGAACACAGCAAAATAAGAGAAGACGAGTATCGCGGCTGCCAACCCCAGAACCACCGCGTTCAGTGGGTCGAGGGACAGGGGCCCGCAGAAACGCCAGAAGATTAAGGCAAACTCAGCCGCGCCCAGAATGAGCCACAGGGCGTCCGCCAACCCAGCCAGGGTGCGACGGGACAACTGCGCGAGATAGATTCCCTCGGTTGAAGCTTCTTCTTCGGCCAGAAGTCCGGTGGGCAAGTCGACTTCTATTTCCATGAGGGAGCTCTTCACCGGCGGCTCACCTATGGACACTTCATCCTCCGGCGGGTGCCGGGTTTCGAGACTCTCCATCTCGTCATCCGACTCTTTGAACGGAAGAGCCTGTACTGACACGCCCGAGTCGCCCGGAGCGGTATCAGACTCGCCGATTTCCAAATCGAAAGCCAGGTTCCGCTCAACAGCAGCGTCCACCACGTTGTCATGTGAATTCGGGGCTTTGTCATGACGGCTGAGGTCCAGGTCCAAACTCCCGGCGGAATCCTCTCCGGGTTGGAGATGACCGCGCCGCTTGCGGTAGCTCTCCACCCGTTCGGACAATTCTTCTCTCCAATCCTGGCTCTGTTCGTCATCGCGCGCGCGGACGGCCGCGACCAAGTTATTTTTAGGAGAAGATTTGGCCGCAGCCACTATCTCAGCGCCACGTGTTTCTACATTCGACGGCTCCGGTGCACTATGGGGCGGAATTACTTTGACGTTTCTGAGCTCCACCTCTGGAGGGGACGGAGACGCCGGCGCAGGGCCCTTCGGCCGCGCATTCGGTATCTCCGGCTCGATAGGGCGTGATCGGTTCGCTTCGACTTTCGGTGGATCCTCTTCCTGTGATCCGAAAAACCCACTTACGCCCGCCGGGAACAGCGAGGTGACGCGGGACGACGCCTTGGGCACGGCTTTAACGAACGGGTAGCCACACTTCTTGCACTGCTCAAGTCCAGCGTAACTGACAAACCCGCATTTGGGGCACTTCACTTTCGGCAACCAATCCTTTAGGCAGCGTTTTCCTCGTGCGCAGGCATCTTAGCAAAATCAGTCGGAAGATCAAAGAGCTTTCGAGTAGAATGGCTGCTCTGCGCACTCATGGATGCTTCAGGTAACTTCCCCGGACTTGATGGCTGGCGGCTTGCCGCCGCTCTCGCATTTTTTTTTGCCCTCGTCTCAAATTTGCCTGCCCGGCAAGTTCCGGTGTCTGTGGGAACGAAGGAGCCAGGTAAGGAAGTGATGGTCTGGGCCGACTCGCAACAGAAGGACAATGACATTTACCACCTGCGCGGCCACGTGAAAGTTGTGTACGAGGACATGCGCGTGACCTCCGACGAGGCCTCCTTCGACGCAGCATCGGACGAGGTGACAGCCCGCGGCCATGTGGTGTTCGACGACGCGAAGAGCCATCTGGTCGCTGAAGAGGTCCATTACAACCTGCGGACCGGGAAGGGGTGGTTTAGCAATGGAGTGGGGTATGTCCATCCCAAAGGGAACCCCGGCCCGCACGTCCTGAGGACAGAGAACCCCTTTTACATTTCGGGTGACACCGTGGACCGTCTGAACGAGGACACCTACTTAGTGGACCACGGCAGATTGACGAGCTGCGACTGCGCCAAAGACGGTTGGCTGCTTTCAGCGCGGCGAGCCCGCGTCGAGGTAGGGGATAAGTTTGTGGCCCACGATGCCGTTTTTCGGTTGTTCGGAGTCCCTATTTTTTACTTACCCGTCGTGGCGGATTCGATCGCGCGCAAACCCCGCCAGACCGGATTCTTGCTCCCCAGCGTTGGCAATTCCACGCTGAAGGGATACATCGTGGGCGACGGATTCTTCTGGGCCATCAATCGCAGTACCGATTTGATGTTGGGCGTGGAGGATTACAGCAAACGCGGACTTGCCGAACGAGGTGAATTTCGCGCCAAGCCCAGTGAGAACGCTGACTTTACCGTAGACTATTATGGAATAAACGACAAATATTCCGTCGCGTCCCAGCGCGCCCCTGGGGAGAGCATCTACGCCTACGGCAAAGACGACAACATTGGCGATGGGTTCCGCGCGGTGGTCGACGTTGATTACGTCAATACGATGGCTTTCCGCCTGACGTGGTCGCCCAGTTACACAGAGGCTGTAAGTTCGGAAGCTGTGCAATCTGGTTTCATCAGCAAGAACTGGGATGCTTACAGCTTCAACGTCGACGCCGAACGTTACGAGAATTTCCTCTCCACCCAGACGGTCCCTGGCAATGCGGTGATTATCCGGCATCTTCCCGAGATTGAATTGGCAGGGAAAGATCAGCAAATTGGCGATTCGCCTGTCTACTTTTCTTTCGAAACCTCGATTGATGCCCTCGGACGCACCGAGCCGGGACTGAACCTCCCGCTGCTGGGCGACCGGCTGGACTTCCATCCGCAGTTCCTGCTGCGGCCCAAGGAGTTCTGGCATTTTCGCTTTACGCCGGCGCTGGGGTTTCGCGCCACGGAATACGGCATCAGCTTGGCGCCCAACCACACCGCCGTTGACCGCCTGCTCGCGGAAATCGGGCTGGATCTGCGGCCCCCATCGCTGGAAAAAGTATTCGCCAAAACATATCGGGGATACCGGCTTAAACATGTGATCGAGCCCGATATTCAGTACCGCCTCGTACGCGCACACGACCCGGAAGACATCCTGGATATCATTCGCTTCGATGCGCTGGATATCCTCACCGACACCAACGAGGTCGAGTATTCGCTGACCAACAGCATTCTGGCCCGGAAAGATGTGCCCGACAATTCGCCGGACACGCCCGAGGCGAGGGATATTTTTTCCTGGCGCATTGCTCAGAAGTATTACTTCGATCCCACCTTCGGCGGCGCGCTGGTGCCGGGCCGAACCAACGTGTTTGCTTCCACCATCGACCTTACAGGGTTTGCTTTCGAATATGGCCAGCGTTTTTCACCCATTGATTCCGTGTTCAAGTTCGCACCCTTCACACACTACGACACGGAGATCCGCACCGACGTGAATCCCAGCGGCGAAGGGGGCATTTTGGACGTTGGCATCACGTCCCACGTGCGGACCGGGTTACTGGGACTGTCCTTCTCTGACTTTTTTGTTAACCACTCTTCCTACCTGGGTTTGACATCGTCCATCGCCGGATTGCCTCCCGGCTCACCGCCGCCTTTAACCGCCTTTAATATGCTCGACATGGTGGCGACTTTCGGTAACTCGAACCACAAGGGGCTGAGCGGAGCTGTCGGATTGGACTACAACTTTCAGCAAAAGATATTCCAGCACTCGGTTACTCAGCTCAGCTATAATTTTGGTTGTTTCGCGATTAACGTGGAATATCAGTACTATAATTTGGGGCCACTGCGCCGCGAGAGCACGTTCCGCGTGTCTCTGGCGCTGGCGAATGTCGGGACTTTTGGCAACCTGAAACCCAAAGAGAGACTTTCTTTGGATACCACGAACTTCTGAAGCGCGAGACCTGAAACGAGCATCCGGGCGGCCCGGAGCGGCTGGAATCCCAGCCTTATACGACGAGCGTACCATGCCCTTTCCGATTTATCGTCCCCGGCGACTGCGACGCACCGAAGCGCTGCGCGGTTTCGTGCGCGAAACGCGCCTGAGCGTTCGCTCCCTTATTTACCCGCTTTTTGTGTGCCTGGGAACGAAGGTGAAAGACGAGATCAAATCGATGCCGGGTAATTACCGCTGGTCAGTGGATTTGCTGGTAGACGAATGCCGGAGCGCGCACGATCTCGGCATTCCTGCGGTGATACTGTTTGGCATTCCCGAAAGCAAAGATGACGTGGGCTCCGGCGCGTACGATCCCGACGGCATCGTGCAGCGCGCCGTGCGTGCGCTGAAGAAAGCGGTGCCGGACCTGATGGTGATTTGCGACGTTTGCCTGGACGAATACACCAGCCACGGCCATTGCGGCCTGATCAAAGACGGTGAAATCGACAACGATTCTACGCTGCCGCTCCTGGCCAAGACCGCATTGACGCAGGCAGAAGCCGGCGCGGACATCGTTGCCCCGTCCGATATGATGGACGGCCGCGTGGGCGCCATCCGCCGGGAATTGGACGTGCACGGTTACACACAAGTGCCGATTCTCGCCTACTCGGCCAAGTACGCCTCGGCATTTTACGGGCCCTTCCGCGAGGCGGCGGATTCCGCTCCCAAGTTCGGAGACCGGAAATCCTACCAAATGGACCCCGCCAATCAGCGGGAGGCCATGCGCGAGATTGCACTCGATCTGGAGGAGGGTGCGGACATTATCATGGTCAAGCCCGCACTTCCGTACCTCGATATCATTGCCCTTGCGCGACGGGAATTCGACGTGCCCATCGCGGCCTATCAGGTCAGCGGCGAATTTTCGCTCATCGAAGCCGCCGCGCGCCTGGGATGGATTGATCGCGAACGGACCATTCTGGAAACGTTGACGTCCATATCCCGCGCCGGGGCGGGTATTATCCTTACCTACTACGCCAAAGAAGTGGCCCACCTGCTGTGATTTTAGTTTAGACCTTGAATGATCTTGAATTTTGAATCTTGAATGTTGAATTCGTCCCGAGACGCGGAGCAGCTACACTTCTTTTAGCGCAAGTGGAAAGATCACCAATTTCCCCGCCGCGCTATGATCTTGGCCGAGATGCTCAAAACCTCAGATTCCGTCAGTCCCAACGGGCATAGAACGCTGCTCTTCCTGCTCATCACGCTCCTTGTACAGCATCCCACTGCTCCCGCTGCGGGACAGAGTCACGCGGCCGTAACATCAAAAATGGCGGCGGCTGATGTATTGCCGGACCAATCCATCCGCGGCCATGCTCACAAGAATCGCGCTCTGAACGAGCGGATCGAGAAGATTCTTGACGCCACCGATGCGGGGCGGGGTTCCTGGGGCATCGAGGTTGTGGAACTCAAGAACGGTAAGGTCCGCTACGACCGCGATGCCGGACGTCTCTTCATTCCTGCTTCCAACATGAAGATGTTCACCACCGCGGCGGCGCTGGAGAAACTGGGCCCGGAGTATGTTGTTCACACCACCGTGGAAGCTGATGCCGCCCCTGATGCGCAGGGCCGCGTACAGGACCTTTACCTGGTGGGGCGGGGCGATCCTAACCTGGGCGTGCGTACGTTCCCCTACATTTACCACGGGCCGCAACAGCCTGCCGACGGATTTATCCAGGAATTGGTTGACCAGGTAAGGGCCCGCGGGGTACGGGAGGTGGTGCACAAGCTCGTGGCTGACGACAGCTACTTTGTCTGGGAGCCGTTTGCGCCCAACTGGGCGGCCGACGATCTCGAATGGGGCTACGGGGCACCCGTTTCAGCGCTGACCTTCAATGACAATTTGCTGACGCTCCATGTCAAACCCGGCGCGGCCACCGGCGACCGAGCTGAGGTTAGTTTGTCGCCGGTCGCGGACTATTACCTCCTGAAGAATGATGTCCTGACCGGCGTACCAGGAACTAAAACGGATTACTTCCTTGAGCGCCGGCCCGGCTCGATGGAACTCGATCTTTGGGGCCGGATTCCCATCGACGCCGGGGACGATGCGGACACGATAGCCATCGCCAACCCTCCCCAACTGCTGGCAGAGCTATTTCGCGCGGCGCTCCAGGAAAGGGGGATTCGCGTGGACACGCCTATCGAAGTCCGCCACCTCACGCGCCTGGAAGCCGCTTCCTTGCCGGTTCCTGCCCCGGCAACTCCCCGGGTCGTATTGGCTGACCACACGTCGCCGGTTCTAAGCGAGGCGATTAAGGTCATCAATAAAGAAAGCGAAAACCTGCATGCCGAGATGCTGCTGCGCACGCTGGGCCGTGTGGTAAATAAGGAGGGAAGTCTGGCCGGGGGATTAGCAGCGCTCAATGCGTTCATCACTCAGCAAGTTGGAATCGTGCCCGGTGCGACCTATTTTTCCGACGGTTCCGGGCTGTCGCGAGAAGACCTGGTGGCGCCACACGCTGCGGTAAAGTTGCTCGTGTACATGACGCGCTCGCCGAATTTTCAGGCGTATTTCGACTCCTTGCCGGTGGCCGGTGTTGACGGCACCTTGGTCCACCGCTTTCTGGGCGATGAAATAAAAGGGAAAATTCACGCCAAGACCGGTTCCGTCGAGCACGTCAACACGTTCTCCGGTTATATGGACCTGCCGTCGGGGAAACGCCTGGTCTTTTCAATCATGGCGAACAACGATCCGCTCACGAATAAGCAGGGCCAGGATACGCTCGACGCGATTACGCTGGAGATCTACAGGTGGTTTTCGAAGCACCGGTAGACCGTCCAATACAGGATCGGCGGTAGGTACGCACCCTCGGGCTTATTGTAGAGGCCCAGCGGAACCCTGATGACTGAAAACTCAAAGAAAAACGTGAAAACGATCACCGTATTTGGAAGCGCCCTGCCATCAGAAGGCAGCGCGGCCTACGTTGGGGCGCAACGCCTGGGCCGGTTGCTGGCGGAAGCGGGCTATGCCGTTTGCAATGGGGGTTACGGCGGCCTGATGGAAGCCTCGGCGCGCGGCGCCCGCGAAGCCGGCGGCCACACCATCGGCATTACGTGCGTCATCTGGCCTCGTCTCGCCAACCCCTTCATCGTTGAGGAAGTTCGCACGCGCAATTTCTCCGAGCGCCTGATGACCTTGATTGAGCGCGGAGACGCTTACATCGTGCTTCCCGGCGGTACGGGAACACTCGCGGAACTGGCCCTGGCTTGGGAGATGATGAACAAGGGAAGCCTTTCGAAGACGGTGGGCGGGCGCAAGCCCCTGCTGGTGATGGCCCCCTACTGGCAGCCCGTCATCGATTGCCTGCGCCAGGAGAGCCAACTGAATGACGGCGCCCCCGGCTGGGTGGCCGCCGCCATGGATATCATCACGCTCATACACACGCCCGAGCAGGCGGTAGAGTATTTGCACAAGCAGTTGTGATTCGCCTTCTTTCCGTGACCGCTCAACCTCAGGCCGGATCGCGAATTCCTGGAGGCTATCGGCTAGCTGGACATGACATTGTGTCACGCTATATTCAGTTTTCCATAATTCCTGTAACTGGGTGTGTTTTCAGTATGTTCTCAGGTTTGGGAGGTGAAAAATCGGTTCTCGTGCCTTTTCTTTTCAACAACTTCCCAGGTTTGGGAGGATTCGCATTGTGTGGACATAATATCTCTTTATGTATTGCGTGCTGTTGGCATTTTGACTAGCCGTGAACGGATCTAACTTCTCTGCCGCCGGCAGTGCCGAAACAACGGTTTGGAAACGCCGAACCCTCACCATCGACCAAAATTATAGCCTACGAATTGAGTTTGTCAAGACCCCTGCCGCAAATGGAGTTGCGCTCCGACACCGTCTGCGCGAAACTTTACTGGCCTTATTGAGTAGTGAACTCGTCACTCGCAGGTCTTGGGAGGCTCTGAAAATCATGCGCCGACTCCTCCAGATATCGCTCGTGCTCACACTCCTTCCTGCCGGAATCCTCGCCCAGCAGAAGGTAATTCCCGCCATTAATGAAGTCGAACCGTGGCAGCAGGTAGGGCAGCAGCCTTACGAACTCACCTGGGCGCAACGCCAGCAAAGCCCGCACACGGTCGTGGATTTTCAAGACCTGAAGGGCTGGAACCTGGAACTCTATGACGGCGCCCAAGGAGAATTGCGCCGCAGTCGCGAGCAACAAGTGTGGGGCCAGTATTCGGCCAAAATTGTCTATTTCGGTACACGCGCAGAAAGTCGGGTGATTGCCCGCCCACCCGTACCTGCGCCAATTCCCGGCGCATTTGACTCGATCGAGCTGTGGGGCTACGGAAACCGCTGGGCCTGGGTAACCGACGCCACCACGCCTCCGGTGGAAGTTTCCGTTCTGCTCCAGGATGCGCGGGGTAAGGAATTCCGGATTCAGCTCACCGACATCCGATGGAAACAGTGGTGGCTGATTCACCGCCGCATTCCGCGCGAAATTCTGGCCCAGATCGTTCTGCCCGCGCGCTTTACCGGAATTGAAATTAGTAAAGCCACGAATTCACAACCCCGCTACTTCTTCTGTAGTTCGCTGGCGTTTTACACGGAAGAACTGAAGCCGCTCACGTTCCAGCCGCAGCCCAGGCGCAACCTGAAACCGTATCGCGACGAAATCATTGGGACCAACACCGGTCCCGGGACGTTACCCTTCCCGACGCGCGAGGAAACGATTCTGCCCGCGAATTTCGAAAAGAGCTTTAAGGTGAGCGTGCGGGAAACTGCACCGGCACATTTTGAATTGCGATACGACGGTCGGGACGGGACGGTGGTCTACCAATATCACCCGGCGAAGGGCGCGCTGAGTGAGTTGACCGTGCGTGTTGATGGCGGGCAGGCGTTCGAACCGCTGGATGGCGGCGGCATCCGGTTCGTCGATACGGTGGCCGGCGCGGTGGCAGAAGGGGACTTGGTTTCCGCCGAACTCGCCGGGGACACGGTTAAGGCGCGGTTTCGTATGGGTTCGCGGCTGGTGGATTACCAGATGCAGTTGTGGCAGAAATCGCTGGTGCTCGACGCGTGGTGCGAGGGCGGCGAAGCCACTGAACTCAGCTTCGGGCGAGTATCCGGCGTCGCCCACCCCCGCCTGATCACCGTGCCTTACATCACCTACGGCAAGTCAAACCCACGGGTGCTGCTTTCCGGCGATGCGGCCCACGCCGTCTTCACCTCCATATGGTTTGACTGGTACCGCTCGAACGCTTCGGAGCCCTATTTCGCGGCTGATCCCAAAGTGACCACCGACAGCGCCGAGATCAACGGCGGGATGCGGTATCTGCCCAAGACCGACGGTTTGCGCAACAACCTCCACGAGAGGATATTCATCACGAATTCGCCCAATTACGAGGAGACGCTGCCCACGATCGCCAATCCGCCGTCCATCCGGCAGGTGGAGGGGAAACAGGTTCTGTGGACCGTGACGGCGCCGGAGTCGTGGGTGCAAGACCATGAGCGGTGCGAGGGCATTCGCGCCTATGGTCTGGACAAGGTGATGCAGCACAGCCACGAGGTGACATGGCGCGACGAGGGCGACAGCTACACGCTCCGATTGCATGCTGCGCCACTCAAGGGCGGTGATGCCATGCTGAAATGGTACATTCAAGCCCAGAACGCCATGGGATGGTTGCAAGGCGTTTACACCAATTATTGCGATTTCAACCCCTTGAACGAGAACTGGACTCCGGACGACGTCCAACGGTCGCCGGACGGCGAATGGCGCCGCGCCTGGGCGCGCACTTACGCGCTGAAGCCGGCCAAGGCCGTGGAATTTGATGATTACTATGCGCAACGCATTAAGGAGAAGTTCGGCGTGAAGATGTCTTATACGGATGTTCACACCGCCAACGAGCCGTGGAGTTACTGTGACTTTGATGCGCGCGTGCCGGGTGCGGGCACCTTTGCAGCGACGTTTTACGCTTATGGACAACTCCTGCGGAACGACCAGCAGGTCTATGGACCTACGCAGTCCGAGGGCACCTATCAGTGGTTGTACGCCGGCTTGACGTCAGGCAACTATGGCTGGGTTTACACCAAGATGAATCTGCTTACCGACCCGCTGGACGTCTCCTTTATGCTGCGGAAGATACACCCTCTCGAGTGCGATTACGGCCTGGGTGACACGGCTTATTACCTCAGCCAAATCGACAAGAACTGGTCAAAATCGCCGAAGAGCCGTGAGTATCTCGACCTGCTTTTGTCCTCGATGATTGCTTACGGGCAGATGGGGTGGCTCGCGACCGGCTTTGAGGATTCGGAGGCTTTCCAGGTCGAGGCCATGACGCGGTCTTACTACATGATGCAGCAATTGCAGCAGCAATATGCCTTTTCGGAACCAAAAGTGATCGAGTATGCGGACCGGAATGGGAAGTTTCTCACCCCTACTGAGGCGCTCGCCACGGGTGCGAATGCCGAGGGCCACCTGCACGTCGTTTACGAAAACGGGACCGAAGTCTGGGTGAACCGCGCGCCCGCCGGGAGTTGGACGGTCAGCGATTCATCTCATGTTACACATGACTTGCCGCCATCCGGATGGTTGGCGGTTAACAGCAAAAATCATTTCAGTGAACAGTCCGCCATGCTTTCGGGGTATCGCGTCGACGAGGTGCAAGCGCCGGAATTTGAGTTCCTGGACGGGCGCGGCCAATGGGCCCAAGCTGGCAGCCTGGGGGCCACGGGCAGCGTGGCGTTGCGCCACACGGGCGAGGGTCTGCTGGAACTCATCGATATTTACGGCAACGGCCGCATCGCCTTCCGGGCGGAAAAAGCATATTCGCTAATGGCTTATGACGCGCAGGGTAAGAATTTAGGCAAGGTGGAATTCACCTCGCCCCAGCCGGGCTGGTACGAGTTCAAACCTGTTGCCGCAGGCCGGCGCTATGTGTGCGCTACAACGCCGTGAATGCCGCGGACCGCAAGCTGCGTGGATCGCCCGAAACGATAAACGCGAAGCGTGTCGCGAAGGGGTTCGGCACGTTCGGTGAACTGTAGGAAGACCCACCCCAAATCGCCAATCACCAATCACCAATGACTCTACTCGTATCTTAGGGCCTCGACCGGATGCAGGTGCGAGGCGCGCAGTGCAGGCATCAAGCCGCTCAAGAGGCCAACGATCAGAAGGATGATTGTGGATATTCCGATCGTGCTTGCGGATATGTAGAGATGGATATCACCTTTGCCAGAGGTGTCCTCGTAGAGTGGGCCGTACAGGGGCAGCGTGCCGATGGCGGCGGCGAGACCGTAGGCGAGCAGGATTCCCAGGATGCCGCCCAGAATCGTTAAAACCAGCGCTTCCGCCATAAATTGGGCCTGAATGTGCCGGCGCCGTGCACCCAGCGCGCGCCGCAAACCGATTTCGCGGATGCGCTCGTCCACTGCCACCAGCATGATGTTCATCAGGCCCACGCCGCCGATGCCTAACGTTAGCGCCCCCACAAAGGTGAAGAGCGCCTCGAATCCAATGGTGATGCCGTCAATGATGGGGCGGAATTGCTCGCGGCCGAACATGACGATGGCGCGTTCATCCGTAGGTGAAAACCGCTGGCGCTTGGCGATAGCGGCGCGCACCTGCGTCATCGACTGCTTCTCGAACCGCGGCGCTTTGGGCTCATAAACCAGCACGGAAGCATAACGGGTGTCCCACATGTCGCCGGCCGTGGAGTAGGGAATCCAGGCGCATTCGTCATCGGAGTTGAAGTAATTGCTGTCCTGAATCTTAATCTCCATCGTTCCGATCACCGTGAAGCGCATGCCGCTGATCCGCACGGTCTCGCCGATCGACGGCCGTCCGGCGAACAGCTTTTCGCGCAACCGATAGCCGATGAAGACCACGCGCCGGCGCTCGAGTTCATCCTCCGGGGAAAGCCACCGGCCTTGGCTGGGGACTTCGTTGCGCATCTCGCCATACTCGGGACAGACGCCGCGAATGGCGGTGCTGGCCATGCGGTCGCCATAGGAAAGGGGCAGCCAGCGGACGGATTCCATGCACACCGTCTTCACCAGCGGGGCTTCCTGCTGGATGTCCTCAACGTCGGCTTTCTCGAAGACCACGTGTTTGCCGGCGCGCTCACCGCCCGCTTGCTCGCTGGTCTGCTGCGGCCAGCAGATCACGGCGCCCTTGCCGAAGGCGTCAAAGGAAGCCACCACAACGGAACGCAAACTCCGCCCGTAGGCGAGCAGCAGCGCCACGGCCGCAATGCCCCACACGATGCCCAGCATCGTAAGAACACTGCGCGTCGGCTGGCGGCGCAGCGAGATCCAAGCTTGCTTTAATACTTCGGTGAGCATAGTCATCAGCTTTCAGCTCTCAGCTTTCAGTTCTCAGATTTCAGATCTCCTTCACGTCGCGCCGGGCGTAACAACCTGATAGCTGAAGGCTGACCGCTGAGAGCTGACTGCTATCCTCCCGGCTCAAACCGCAGCGCCTCAATCGGATCGACGTGCGCCGCGCGGGTGGCGGGATAAAGCGCGGAGAGCACTGCGATGGTGCCCAGCACCGCGAATGAAATTGTTCCGGATTGCCACGTGGGCAGTAGACCGGCAAAAAACGGCGGCATGGGAACCAAATCCACCAGCGCGCAGAGCCCGTACGCGACGCCCATCCCCAACCCGCCACTGAGGAATACAATGATGACGGTCTCCACGAAAAACTGCTGAAGGATCGCGCCGGCACTGGCTCCCACTGCCTTGCGCACACCGATCTCGCGGGTGCGTTCGCGCACGGCGACCAGCATCACGTTCATCACCCCGAGGCCGCCTAACAGCAAGGTGGTGATGCCGATGGCGCCGAGGAAATACTTCATAGCGTCCATCAGTTTGTTGAAAGCTTTGGCGTCTTCGACGGTGTCCCAGACAGGCGACGCCTCCTTGTCCAGAGGATCAAAATTGTGCAGACGCCCCAGCGTGCGCTTCACCTGCGCCTTGCAGGTTTCGTGCTCGCCGAGTGACTTGGGCACAACGAGCAATTGATCGAGGGCCGTGGGCAGAGCCGGGGGCTTGGCCGGGAAATCGTGGATCATGGCGGTGAAGGGGACGAAGATCTTATCCACGTCCCAGCCGTCGTAACAACTGTTCTGGTCCTTCGCGGCCATAACCCCAATCACCGTGTAAGGAATATCGTCGAGAAAGATCGTCTCGCCCACGGCGGCCCGGCTGGCGAAAAGCTGCTTCTTGATGTTGCTGCCGAGAAAGGCCACGCGCCGGCCGGCCTGCTCGTCTCCCCAGTCATAGAAGCGGCCGGTTTCCACCTTCACGGACCGAATCTCGGCAAACGGCGGGTGCGAGCCCGTAACCAGGGGCGAAGCATTGTTGTAAAGGCTGCGCACTCGCAAGCCGCTGCGCTCGAGCTCCGGCAACACGTAGCGACAGGCGGTGGCTTCCTCCTGCACCGGGGCGACATCATCCGACTGCCAGGTCGTTTGGCGGCCCGCACGCAGACCGCCCGCCTGCATGCTGGTTCGGCCGTTGAAGAAAACCATCAAATCTTTCGCAAACGTCTCCTGCTGCCGCTGCTGTCCCACGCGCAAGCCTTCCCCCGCCGCCACCATCAGCGTGATGGAAATGATGCCCCACGCGATCCCAAACATGGTAAGAAACGTGCGCAGCTTGTGGGACCAAAGCGTGCGCACGGTGTCGAGGAGAAGGTCAGTAAAAACCATGGATCGCCTTATTCGTTATTGGTGAATTGCGATTTGTGATTGGTGATTGTTGATGGATTTTCTTGGCCCTGGTGCAGCCCTTGCCGGCACTCAAGAAATGCTCCAACGCCAATCACAAATCATCGCCCACTGTTCACTCTCCACTGTTCACTGGAGAATTACTTGCTGCCCGTCTTTTAACCCACTTATCAATTCGGTCTTTACGCCGTTCGAGATTCCGAGCTTTACCGCCAGCTTCTGTTTGCCGGTCTTCGCGTCGGGCGCAGGAACTTCTACAAAGGTGTGACGGTCTTTGTCATAGACCACCGCCGCCTCAGGAAGTTGCAGCACGTTGTGCTTCTCTTCCATAATGATCTCGGCATTGGCCGTCATATTGGCCTTCAACTCACCCCCGGGATTCTGAATGGAGACCTTCACCTCAAACGTGGTGACGTTGTCCTTTTCCACACCCATGGGCGAGATCTTGGTGACTTTGCCTTCAAATTTCTTGTCCTTGAGTGACTCCACCACGATGCGCGCGCGCTGGCCCATGTAGACCTTGCTGATGTCGGACTCATCGACCTTGCCCTTGACGTATACCTCGCTCACGTCTCCTAAAGTCATCACCAGCGTCGCTTGCGAGCCGAGAATCAGGATCGAGCTGACCGCATCACCCACTTCCACATCGCGCGAGAGCACCAGTCCGTCGATGGGACTGACGATGGTGGCGTTGCTTAGGTCCTCCTCGGCACTATCGAGCGCCGCTTGCATCTGGGCCACCTGCGCCTTGTTGCGAGCGATTTCCGCCCGGCTGACGGCCAGGTAACGCTGCGCCGAGACCTGCTTGTTCAAGGCGAGTTGATAGCTCTTCTCCGCGTCTTCCAGAATCGACGCGGAAACCAGTCCGTCCGCTGCGAGCTTGCGATTGCGCTCAACGGTGGATTTCAGGAAGGGAAGGTCCGGCCCCTCCGCGTCAACCTTGTTGCGCTCGAAGGTGGCTTGGGCGGATTCCACTGCGGCTTCGGCGGCCTGGAGATTGGCTCGGGCTTCCGCCACGCGCGCCCGCAACTGCTCCTTGTCGAGTTCCACGAGCACCTGGCCGGTCTTCACGTGGTCGTCATAATCCGCGAGGATCTTTTCGACGATACCGCTGGCTTTGGATTTGACTTCCACTTTCACGAGCGGCTCAATTTTGCCGGTCGCCACCACGGAACGCGCCAGGTCACCCCGAGTGACGTTGGCCAGTTTCGAAGGGTCAACCGCGTTGTTCGGCCTTAGGGCGGCCGCAATGCCGATGCCCCCTCCGACCACGATTACTCCGACGGTCGCTATCAGAGCCCACTTTTTACGCCTGCTATGATGATTATTCGCCATAAATGTCTCCGGCGTGCGATACCACCGCACCCTCTAGCCAGGCATACGTTTATCCGCGCCGGAAAGTTCCCGCGCGCGGACAGAATGGCTGGGAATCACGGTGAATCACCGTACGGGTTCTCAAAGTTAGACGCAGGATGGTGCGAGACGTACCCACCGAAGGACGACGATTCTGGTCTTACGACGGAAGATCGGGATGGGACGGTGGGAAGCGGCAGGGGGCGCATGGACAAACCTGCACACCGAGCACGAGCTTGCGCGTGCTACAGGAACATTCCGTCCTCTACAGCATGGCGCGTGCGGCTGGGAAGATTACTGTCGAATGCAACTGATTACTGGTTACTGCTGCCCTGGCGCTAGTTGGGTTTGGGAAAGCGCGAACTGGCCGCCTGGCGGATGTAACTTGCAGGGTAGCTGATAACATCGATCTCGACAAGCGCCAAGCCCTCTCCCAAGAAACCGAGTCGTTTGGCCGTAGCCCGCGAAACGTCGATCACCCGCCCCGCTATTCCGGGGCCGCGGTCATTGATCTTCACCAACGTGGATGCGAGGCTTGCGAGATTCGTAACGCGCACCGTGGTGCCCAAGGGAAGATTCCCGTGCGCGGCGGTAAATTTGTCCATGTCGAACAGTTCACCGCTAGCCGTAGGTTTCCCCTGGCGTTCGATTCCGTACCAACTAGCCGTGCCAATCTTGCCCGACGACGCGGCCATCACGGGCAACGCCCCAGGAAGAATTGGTGGTTTTGCTTCAGGCTTCGGTGACAGAACAATCAATCCCGCCACAGCACAGCCCATGAACAGGTTCCTCATTCAGCCTCCGGCGAACGAATACCCCTCACCGAGCGAATCACCGCGTCGAGATCAAGAAGCACCTTTTGGGTGGTAGGTGCCTACTATGCTACTGGTTCACGCAGCGTTTGTCAACGTTTTTTGGAAAAAACGTCCGGGAACGGTTAATAGCACCACGGTCCGGCTAGCCATCCTATGTTAGGCCTACAAATGTACACGTCGGCGTGGGGCCGACCGGGTCTCGCGTTCGCCTTCGTTCGCATCGTTATGCAGAAATATCTTTGCCAGCCCGCGGCCCGTCCCACCGCTGTGCACCACGCGCGAAGCGTTCGACTCGTTTCGGGTTCGATATCCAGCCGCCGCATTTTTCGCTTGACACACTAATTAAAACGTACTAATAAATTAGTATGCGAACCAAGAGCCGCACCCTTACCGAACAGGAATTGGAAATCATGAAGATTGTGTGGGAGCTTCAGACCGCCACGGTGCGCGACGTCTACGAGACGCTCCTGCGCCGGCGCAAAATCGCCTACACCACCGTCATGACGATGATGAACATCCTGGAAGAGAAGGGATATTTGAAAAAGCGGGCCGAGGAAAAGGCGCACGTTTACCGGCCCGCGCAGGCCAAGACCCGGGTTATCCGGGCCATGGTGCAGGACTTTGTGAATCGAGTGTTTAACGGTTCCGCCCGGCCGCTGCTCGTGCAACTGGTGCGCGATCGGCACCTTTCGGAAAAGGATTTGGCGGAAATTGCGCGTCAGATCGAGGAGGCGAAATGAGCGGCGCCCTTTGGCTCCAAAACCTCGCGGCCTACGTTGTTCAAATTGCGCTGATCGCCGCCGCCGGCGTGCTTTTGCCGCGAACGTTGCGATTGCGTGCGCCCCGTGTCCTTTACAGCTACTGGCAAGTGCTGCTCGCCATCTGCCTGTTGCTACCGTAGGTCCAGCCTGGCGGCACGCCGTGGTGGAAAGAGCCGGCATCGCAGCCACGTGTATCGTGTCGGTAAAAGAGGGTGCGGTCACCCGGCTGGCCACTTTCCCTGCCGCCCGACTGATTTTGTTGCTGCTTGCTGCGGGCGTGGCGCTGCGATTGATTTGGCTGGCGCTCGGTCTGGTTCGGCTTCGGCAGTACCGGAAGCGCGCCCGGCTGCTCGACGTTCTGCCGCAGCGTATGCAAGAGATCGCCATGCGGGTTGGCGCGGCGCCGGAGTTCCGCCTGAGCGAGGAAATTCAGAGTCCGGTAACGTTCGGCGTTCGGCATCCGGTGATTCTGCTGCCGCCTCGCTTCAACGAAATGGATGCCGACCGGCAGCAGGCGATTGCGAGCCACGAATTGCTGCACGTCGTGCGGCGCGACTGGGCCGTAAATCTGGTCGAGGAGGCGGTCCTGGCGGCCTTCTGGTTTCATCCCGTCATCTGGTGGCTGGTGAGCAGAATCCGGCTAAGCCGCGAGCAGCTCGTGGACCAGGAGGTGGTGGAACTGATGGGTGCGCGCAAACCGTACCTCTACGCGCTGGTTGAAATCGCCGTTGGGCCGGACGCGCTGCGTGGCCTGATGGCTCCCGCGTTCTTAAATGAATGCCAGCTCGCCGAGCGTATTCGGGGGCTGGTGAGAGAGGACTTCATGTCAAAACGAAGGATTATCATCTCGCTGGTGTGCGTGGGGGTGTTGACGTTGCTTGCGGCCGTAGTCGTGATCCGCAAGTTCCCCTTACGACTCTCTGGCGTGCCGATCACTGCTGCCAACGTCCAGCCCGCACCGGAGGTCTTCAGCGTTGGTAACGGGGTCACCGAGCCAATTCCAATCTTCAAGCCGGAGCCGCCGTATACGAAGGAAGCCAAAGCCGCGAAAACGCAGGGCACAGTGATCCTCCAGACCATCATCGGCGCCGATGGCGCAGTGAAGGATGTGAATGTGGTGAAGCCGCTCGGCCAGGGCCTGGACCAGAACGCGGTAAATACCATCAGGACTTGGAAGTTCAAGCCAGCCCTGAAAGCCGGCCAGCCCGTCGCTTGCAGAGTGACGGTCGAGGTCAGTTTCAAATTGTTCTGAGCCGGGCCGCAGCCTCTATCGGATGAGCTGCGACGCTTTGTACGCTGCCACCGCTACAAGTGCTCCGGCCAGGGCATCGGCGCTGTAATGATAGCGGCCGTAAACCGTGGCGAGCGCCACGCTGGCGGCGAGGAAAAGAAACCACGCGGCGATGCGCGGCGCCTGCTTGCGAAGGGCCAGCGCCACCGCCGTCACCGCTGCCACGTGCCCGCTGGGAAACATGCAGGCGTTTACGCTGTAATGGTTCAGCAGCCAGAAATTCCACTGCCGTAGCAGCGGTTCCACATGCGGACCCGGCACGTCGCCGAACAGCACACGCGGCGGCGTGAGGGGGAAGAACGGGTATACAGCGTAGCAGAAGAGCGTGGCCATTAGCACGGTTGTCCAGAAGCTGTCGATAGCACTCATGCCCGCGCCCGTAGCATACCGCCGGCAACCGGCGGGCGCGCGCCGCCAAAATGGCGGCGTTACGTCTCCTCGTGATGCGAAATGGACGGCGAGAGCGCCCATGGGCACCAGCGGGTAGCAGAGCAGGTACGCAAGTTCCAGGTAGTGCTGCAACCACGGCGCACCCGCCTGGAGCACGGCCTGAACGAGCGGAGTATGGAGCAAGCGCCGGTCCCATTGTATGAATACAAAGTCCAGATGGTGGGATGGGTCGCCGGTCAGCAACAGGCCGGACTCCCGATAGGCCACCAGGATCAGCAGTGCGGGAAACAGGTCGGCCGCGATAGCAATCCAAGGGGCGCGCGAACGGTTGCGGCGGAGCGCTACCAGGGTCGCGAATGTCACGACACTGAGGGCCACCAGCATGCCAAGGTCGCGCGATGAGATGTCGAACACCAACGCGGCCACCGCAATATAGACGAAGAACACAAGGGCGATGCGCTCGGCAGCCGAGAGGCGGAGAAGCGCTCCGAACGCCGACGGAATCGCCAGGGTTTTGGGCGTTGCCACCAGAGGTGTATCGGTCACGGTATCCGTCCTCTGCGCCAGGATAGGCGCTGAGGCGGGGGAATGGCAGAACCCCGCCGGACGCGCCGGACAAACGAAACCCCGGATGCCGGCACGTTTCCAACTCTGGCTTTGTGCGATTGCCGTGCCAAACCTCGTTGCGAATATATCCTATTGAAAACACGCGGGATGGTTCGATCGGCGAGGATGGTGTGAACCGAACTCAACTGCCATTTCCGCCCGTCACCCGTCAGAAATGTCCGTCACTATCGTCACTAAGATCTCCCATCTATTAATACTGTCGTAACAATCGCGGTGCTATAATCCGACCGTGCGCCAACGTATCATCATCATCGAAGACGAACGCGACATCGTCGAACTGGTTCGGTACAACTTCCGCAAAGAGGGTTTTGAGGTCGAGAGCTTCTCGCGCGGCCGGGATGGCTTGGAGTATCTCCACCGCAGTCCCGCCGATCTCGTTTTGCTCGACATCATGCTTCCCGACGAAGACGGGTTTGAAATCTGCAAACGACTGCGCGCCGACGAACGGCTGAAGGGACTGCCGGTCATCTTTCTTACTGCCAAAGGCGAGGAGATGGACCGTATCCTGGGCCTGGAAATCGGTGCGGACGATTATGTGGTGAAGCCCTTCAGCCCGCGGGAGTTGGTGGCGCGGGCGAAGGCGGTGCTGCGCCGCCAGGAGCGCGTGGCGGAAAAGCGGGAGGTGGTGGAGTCGGGCGCGCTGCGGCTCGACACGCGCACCCAGGAGGTCACCGTACGCGGCCGGCCGGTGGAACTGAGCGCCCTGGAGTTCAAACTGCTCTATTTTTTGGCTTCGCACCCGCGTCACGTCTTCGATCGCGACCGTCTTCTCGACGAGGTATGGGGCCGCGACCGCTTTGTTACCCCCCGCACCGTGGACGTTCACATTCGCCGCCTCCGCGAGAAGATCGAGGAGCAACCTAACCAGCCGCAGTATCTACAAACCGTGCGTGGCAGCGGTTACCGATTTTCGCCGGAAGTCCTGGAAGGCGTTGAAGCGTAATTCACTTGCGATTTCTGAAATGGCATGATTTTCCGCAGCCCTATTTTTCGCAAACTTCTGGCCAGCGCCTTCTTGTTGATCGCGGTAACGCTGGTCATTCTGGATTTCTACGTCACGCGATACACGGCCCGTCAGCAAGTGCAGGGCGTGGAACAACAATTGGAAGCGGAAGCACGCATTCTGCAAACGGAAGTCGCGGATCTCCCGCCATCCCAACTGAAGGATTGGGCGCGAAAGGCGTCGCAATGCTCCGGCGCGCGCATCACGATTGTTGATCCCAAGGGCACGGCCCTGGCTGATTCCCACCACGATCCCGAGACCATGGAAAACCATGCTAACCGTCCGGAAATCATGGCGGCTCACCGGAACGGCGTGGGTAGTGCCATCCGGCACAGCGCCACGCTGAACCACGACCTGTGCTATGTGGCGTCACGCCTGACCTACAATGGCACGCCCGGCTACATTTTACGAATGGCCGTGCCGCTGGAAGATGTGGATTCTCTTATCGCCGCCGTGCGCTGGCGAATTCTGGCGGCATCGTTCTACGCGGCGCTGGTCGCGCTGGTTTTCGCTTATTTCTTTTCACGGTCTTTCACCCGGCGCATCGCGCGGCTGCGCGCCTTTGCGGAGGGACTGGTCAGCGCGCATTTTTCCCAGGCGCCGCTGCCCGACGCCGATGACGAGTTGGGCGCGCTGGGACGGTCGCTCAGCTCCACGGCCGGGCAACTTCGCGACCTCGTTGACCGCTTGAGCGTGGAGTCCGCGCGTCGCGAGGCGATTCTGGCCAGCATGGTGGAGGGCGTGCTTGCCGTGGATGGCAATCTGCGGATCACCTTCGCCAACAAGTCGTTTGCGCGCGCGCTGGGAGCGCCCAGCCCGATTCCCGCCGCGACGCCCCTGGTGGAATTGGTGCGAGCCCCGGAATTGCGCGAGCTTCTGACACGGGTGCTGAGCTCTGGCGAATCTGTAAAGCGGCGAATGCAACTGCCGGCCGCCGAACGCGTTTTTGAAGTGCAGGCCGCCCCGCTCACGTCCGGGGCCGCGCGCGGCGCGATCGCCATCCTCCATGACGTGACGGACCTCGAGCGACTGGAGCGGGTTCGCCGCGATTTCGTAGCCAATGTTTCGCATGAACTGCGCACACCGCTCACCGCCATCCGCGGCTACGCCGAGACCTTGCTGGAAGGGGCCTTGGAAGACCAGGAGAACAACCGCCGCTTTCTCGAGATCATCAAGGCGCACGCGCTCCGGCTGAACAACATCGCCTCCGATCTGCTGACGTTATCGCAACTCGAAGCGAGCAAGGCGCGCCCGGAGCTGGAGCCGGTCTCGGTGCGCGCCGCCGTCGAGTCGGCCCTGCGCACCGTGGAGGCGGAGGCCAAATCGCGCGGCATCGTCCTGACCTGCGGCCACGTTGAAGACGCACAGGTGCTCGGAGATCGCCTGCAGCTTGAGCAGGCGCTGGTCAATCTGCTTGATAATGCCGTGAAGTTCAATCGGCCTTCGGGAGAGGCGTTGGTGGAAGTCACCCATTTGGCCGATGGCCGCGTCAAAATCGCCCTTGCCGATACCGGCATCGGGATTCCCCACGACGACCTGCCGCGCATCTTCGAACGCTTTTACAGGGTGGATAAAGCCCGCTCGCGCCAAGTGGGCGGCACGGGCCTGGGACTCTCGATTGTCAAACACATCGTCGAGCGCATGAACGGCACCGTAAGCGTCGAAAGCCAACTGGGCAAGGGTTCCACCTTCACACTCCTGCTTCCCGCCGCGCCGGGAGAGCAGGCCGCCTGAGCGCGCGATAACACGATGCGGGGCGAATGTTCTTGCCGGCCCTTTCAGCCTTACGATTATTATTGGCCCTGGCGAGCGGCCACCCTGGTGCTGTTCATTGCGTCGTAGCGCAACAAATGGGGAAACAGCGGAGCCACCAGGAAGGGCATTTTTTCACTCGCGTCAAGCAGCGCCACGGGCTTCCGCGTTGTAAATATCACGCTGCCGTCCCATGAATTGAGGTTGACACGGGAACCCAGCGGCAAGGCTGCGACTTGGTCGATTTTGGTCGGGCGAAGTTCGGGCGCGCTACTCATCAACGCTGCCATGCGAACCGTCTGGCCATGGCCCGGAACCAGGCGGTCGCCCAAATGGGGTCCGAACAGGTGCGGCATGGCAGGCGCCGCCGCAATGGCCGCGCGCAGGAACAGGCCGGCGTTGCCCAGCTTATCCTTGTAGGGTGAGTTCTTCAGAAACTCCAGCGCCTTGGCGTCGGCCGCCGTCTCCTCCCGGTTGGTGCGTTGGAAATCCAGTATGGACAGGGCGCGTTCATCGCGGAAGAACAGACGGTCGTTGAAGGCATAATCGGAGTTGACCTTGTGCTCCAGAACCACGTGTCCCAGTTCATGGGCCAGAATCATCGCCAGGCTCGCTTCGTCCGGCAGCACGTCAATCAAGCCGCGGCTCAGCACGATCGTGTAGCGAAGGCTAAAGGATTCCAGGGGAGAAGTGAGCATAACGCGGCAATGCAGGGGCGGCAGGTCGTCGAGATGATTAGTAACCACCAGATTCATCAAAACGGTTTCCAGGACTTTGTCGACCGGCCCCGGGGGCGCAATCAAACGCGCCTTTTCCAACCGCTCCAGCACATTGCGTTCAGCCTGCATGTCCAGTTCCCGCCTGCCCTCCACCGGCAACATGTCGGAGGAGGCATCGCTGGTGTCGCGAACCGGAGCCGCGCTTTCCACCAGAATCTTTGTCCACTCGTCTTGCTGCCGGCGCTGGGATGAAAGATCATAACCCCAGAAGCGCGTGTTAGACTTCACGCGCTCCTTGCCGCTAAAATCGGAATCCTCGCTGTAGATGTATACGGGGAGCCACTCGCCGGGCCGGAGGTTCTCACGCCAGGAATCGAAATGCGTATAGGCTCTGAAGCCCAGAGAGTTCACTCGCGTGCCGTTTAACCGAACAATGGCGTAGTCCTGATCCTCCACCCAAATGCGGCCTTCGAACGCCCCCAGCACCGCATTTCTCACGACGGGACGAACATCAATCGCAAGGCAGCGCACATCGCCCAGGTATTCCCAACGGACGGGCTCGAACGAGTAGTGTTGAGTGTCGAAGCTGCGCGGGTCCACCATGGTGGAGGCCGCAAGGCGGCTCAGGAAGTGATCGGGCGTATAGAAAGGTGTAAAGATCGATGCAATGTCGGAACGCAAATGGCCAAAGTCGCTTTCCGAGATAAACGACACTTCCTTCGGCCGCTCGGCGAAACTGACGCGCCCCACAAAATAGGCATCTTTCGCCACCCGGTCACCCAACTCGATATCGGGGCGATCGTACTGAAGGTAAGTTTCCACGCGAGGTGAGTACCGCTGCAGGTTCTGGGTGTAGCGCTTTTCACCTGCCACGATGCGCTCGATGATGCGAGTCACTTCCGGGGACTGTGCCTCCGGCTTGCGTCGCGTGGGGCCCCGCCCTTGGCAATACCCGACGGATGGCACGGCCATAAGTAGGCTGCATGCCGCGAACAGCGCTGCGGGCACGAGTGCTCGTCGGTTTCGATTGACAATCATAGTTAATCTCCAGGTTCGGATTTTGGTAAGCCGGATGAGTGATTAAGCCCCGCCAGGCACGGTCAGCGCATTCTACGCCAGCCGGAATTCAATGTGCAGGGTTGCGGGAAAATCCGTCGGCTTGTCGGCCTGTTGAGCCGGCCTGAAGCGGATCTGAGAGGCGGCCTGCTCCGCCATCTCGTCGAGCCCATGTCCCAAGGACTTTACTACTGCCACGACTTTGAGGGTGCCGTTGGCTTGAAAGACTACGGATAACACCACCTCGCCCTGGACTCGCAGCCGTCGCGCCTCCTCGGTATACTGCGGCGAAGGTTTGGAGAGGATCTCCACGGGCTGCGTTTTCGGAGCAGGAGGTGGCGCCGGCGTACTGGCTGCCTTGGGGGCCACTGGGGTGGTCCCGAAAGCGCCTGTCTTTACGGGAGCGGTTTGCCCCGTTCCGGTACCTGTTCCACCGGGCACGCCTCCGCCGCCAAATCCGGCGCTGGCGACCGTCTTTCGTCCGACGCGATCTTCAGTGTCGGTAACGGTGTATTGTTGGCCGCCTCCGAATCCGGCATCGCTGACGGGACGCCTGCTTCTCGAATCCGTCTCGCTGACCGAGTACTGGTCACCGCCGCCGAATCCCGCGACGGCAACGGCGTGTGGGCTTTGCTGCGGTTTGGTATCGACCCCCGCCGGCCCATCAAATGAGCCGAGTTTGGCTACGTTCCCGGGGCCAGTGGCATGTCCCGGCAGCCCCTGCGGGTCGCCGAATCCAGCGGTTTCGACTGCTTTTGGGCGGGGCTTTTCTCCGCTCAAGCCGGCCATCGCCTGGCCAAAAAGACCCGTATGAACTGGGGCGGTCGGGTGCGAGACAGCAGGCGCGCGGGCGGCGAATGCCTCGGTCATGGGTTCCGGACGCCTGGGCGCCTTAAACTCTGGCAGCTTGGCGGGCGCCGGAGGCCGTTCGACTCTTGCCGTTTCGACCCTGGGCGCGGGCGCGGGCGCCGGTGTTATAACGGGTTGAATTTGCGGCGCCACATATTGCGGAGGTGGGGGAGGCTTCAAAATAGGTTTCGGCTGAGGTAATGGCTTTTGTTCGGCTAAAGAAGGAAGGGTTATGAGGGCATAGTGGGTCGTTGGGCGTTCCGGTACCCAGTGCGGATACCACGCGCATGCGAAGGCCAGCAGCACTACTGCCACCGTTTCAATGACGCAGGCAACCGAAAACGCAAACGTGCGCCGCTTGTATTCCTCCGAGGAGGTTTCGAGCAGACAAAAATACTCTTCTCTTTGCATGCAGAGCGCCCCATTTACTTTTCGTTGCTGTTAAGGTAATTGCCCGCAATTAATATACCACGATAATGGCCCGGCGCTCCAGTTCTCTATCCCCTTTATATCCCTGCACTCCCGTGCCCCTCGCTTTGAAGGTCGGAGGCCCGCCGCCGGGGTTCAGGAAAAGATTACACCAGCGGATGTAAAAACTGGACTCGACTCTGTGTCGCAGTGCCTTAGTGGTGATTGTGAGTTACCTTCGGAATGTTTCAGCGAACTCTCTTGCGTTTCAGTTCCGGCTTCCCAATAATGGAATCATGCTGACAAGAAACAATATTCGTCTAACTTTGGAAGGTGCGCGCGCCATTTTGGGGGCGGCAGAGTCGCGGGCGCGAGAGATTAAGGTTCCGCAGAACATTGCTATTATGGACGACGGCGGCCATCTGCTGCTGTTTGCGCGCATGGACGGCGCAAAGCTTTCTTCGGTGGAGGTGGCCTTGACGAAAGCCCGTGCCGCCGCCCTGCGCCGCACACCCACTGCGCCATCGCCGGCAGATGAACCAAACACGATACTCTCGCTCGGGCTTTCGCTGGCGACGGAAGGCAAGCTGACGTCCATCCGCGGGGGCTTGCCACTGATCGTTGACGGTCAATGCGTGGGTGGCATCGGCGTCAGCGCGGGCACCGAGGCGGAAGACGTTGAGGTGGCTCAAGCCGGGGTGGACGCGCTCGCGAGGTTATCGCGATGACCAGGCCACAGTCGGCAGCGATGGCGAAGCCGGACTATGTTCACGGCAAGCAATTGGCGGAACAGATCTTTTCCGAAACCATGGCCGCCATCGGCGTGCGCCACGTCATGCACGCCAAGCTGAAGTATGATAGCGGCGCGCTGATCGCCGGTGAATTGGAACTCCCGTTGGCGCGCCCGCCACGCGTAGTGGCCTTTGGCAAGGCGGCAAACCGCATGGCCGCTGTGCTCGACGAAATCCTGGGCGGGCGGATTGAAGCGGGAGTCTCCGTGGCTCCCGCCGAAACGTCGCGGGGGCTCGCCAACTTCCAATACTTTGTCGGCGGCCATCCCTACCCCAACCCCGCCAGCCTGGAAGGCGCAAAGGCCTCACTGGAACTTGTCTCCCATCGGACCCGCGAAGACGCGGTGATTTTTCTGGTCTCCGGCGGAGGCTCCGCAATCCTGGCGCAGCCGATGGACGCGAGCATCACGCTGGCGGATTTGATCGAATTCAACCGCGTGCTCGTGACCTCGCATCTTCCCATCGAGCAGATCAATGTGTTGCGCAAGCACGTTTCCGGCGTAAAAGGCGGCAGGCTTGCCGAGAGCGCCTACCCCGCACGACAATTGACGATTTATATTTCCGACGTGCCGGATGATGTGCCCTCGATGGTGGCTTCCGGCCCAACCATGCCCGACGAATCCACCGTCGAGCAGGCGTACGAGATCGCAGAAAAGCACAATTTGGCCCCTCGCTTTCCGGCAAGCATCCGAAGGTTTTTTGACCACCGCGAACTGCCCGAGACTCCCAAACCGGGAGACCGGCGGTTTGCGAATTCACGCTACTTTTGCTTGCTGTCCAACCGCGACGCTGTCGCGGCGGCCCTCGAGGCGGCGGGAAAACTCGGATTTGCCGCCGAAATCGACCTTGGACTGTGGGACGCGGATTATCAACGGGTGGTGCACTCGAATGTTGCCGCACTGGATGTCCTGGCAGAGAAGTGCAAGGGCCAACCCGCCTGCCTGGTGGTGGGCGGCGAGGTGACGTGCCCGGTGACCGGCCCCGGCATGGGTGGGCGCAATCAGGCATTTGCGCTTTACGCCGCGCAACAGATTGCCGGGCGCCGCCGCGTGGTGTTGAGTGCCGGCACCGACGGCCGTGACGGGAACAGTCCCACCAGCGGGGCTGTGGCCGATGGCCAGACGGTTACGCGCGCCCAAGGCCGAGGCCTGGATCCGGCTGCGTACCTCGCCGAAAGCGATGCGTATTCGTTTTTCCGTACCCTGGGCGACACACTCGATACCGGCTTCACGGACAATAACGTTCGCGATGTTCGATTGTGGCTGGATTTTGGGCAGCCTTGAAGTTCCGTTGTGCGACGCATGGGGACACCGTGTAGACATAATGTCGCTGGCGGCGTGCGGTATACCCATGGACAAATGGACAATCTGACAGGAAAAACCGCTTTGGTGACGGGCGCCAGCCTGGGCATCGGCCGCGCGATCGCTGAGGCTTATGCCCAGGCCGGCGTGGACGTGGCCGTCAACTACCTTAGGCACCAGGCAGAGGCCGAAGAGGTCTGTGCGGGCATCCGGCGCGTGGGACGGCGGGCGCTCGCTGTGCAGGCCGATGTCTCGAAACGCGCTGACGTGTTGCGCCTGGTGAAGACGGTGGAAGAAGGCTTGGGGCCGATTGACATCCTGGTGAACAATTCCGGAATCACGCGCCCTCAGCCGTGGGAAGAGATCCGGGAGGAAGACTGGGACGAGCTTATCGCCGTCAACCTGAAATCCGCCTTCCTCGTAACTCAGCAGGTGGCGCCGGGCATGCGCGCGCGCCGCTGGGGGCGAATCATCAACATCTCGTCGGTGGCCGCGCACACCGGCGGCGTAGTGGGACCGCACTACGCTGCGTCCAAGGCAGGGATGCTGGGATTAACGCACTCGTTTGCCAACCTGCTGGTGCATGACGGCATTACCGTGAATGCCATTGCGCCGGCGCTGATCTATACCCAGATGGTCGCGGCCAACCCGCGCGCCCGGGCTGACCTGATCCCCGTGGGGCGTTTCGGAAAGGTTGAGGAGGTCGCCGACGTCGCCGTCATGCTGGCGGGGAACGGTTACATCACCGGGCAAACGATCAACGTGGACGGCGGATGGTACATGATGTGAAGCTGTCAGCCGTCAGCTCTCAGTTTTCAGCCAAAGCGGCTTCGCGCTAATGGTTTACTCAACCGTCCACGTGGCCATAGCGGAAAGCCGAAAGCTGAGAGCCGACAGCTACCAAGGAGGAATACATGCCGGAACCAATTGGATTCATTGGACTTGGGATTATGGGTCAGCCGATGGCGCTGAACCTGGTCAAGGCGGGGCACAAGCTGGCCGTCTACAACCGGACGCCGGGCAAGAGCGCCGCGCTGGAGGCCGCCGGGGCGCGCGTTGTCGCCACCCCGGCCGAAGCTGCCCGCGACGCCAGCGTGGTCGTCATCATCGTTAGCGACTCGGCTGCGGTGGAAAACGTCGTCACCGGTAAGGACGGCATTCTGGAAACGCTGCGTTCCGGAGCGATCGTGATTGATTCCAGCACGATCAGTCCCGTGGTAAGCCGCAAAATGGCGTGCCTGGCCGCCGGCAAGGGAGCAAGTTGGCTGGACGCTGCCGTGACCGGCTCGAAACACGGCGCCGAGAAGGGCGAACTGACCTTCATGATCGGCGGCGAGCGCGAAACCTTCGACCGCGCCATGCCCATTCTCAAGCTGCTGGGGAAGAAGCACATTTACTGCGGCGTGAATGGCTTGGGCCTGTCCGCCAAGCTTGCCCAGAACACCATGCAGGCGACCATGGTCGAGGTCTTCTGCGAAGCCTTCGTGCTAGCCGTCAAGGCCGGAGTGCGGCCGGAGACGATGCTGGAAATCGTCCAGTCCAGCATGGCGCGCGCCGGCATTACCGATTTCAAAGCCCCGTTCATCTTCAAGGGCGACTTCACGCCTTACTTCCCGCTCAAGCTGATGCACAAGGACCTGGAACTAGCTGCCGAAGCCGGCTACGCCCAGGGCGTCCCCATGCCCGTGCTGGCCGCCGTCAAAGAGGTTTACATGGCCGCCAAGGCCCAGGGCAAAGGCGAGCAGGATTACGCGGCGATCGTCACCGTCCTCGAGGCGTTCGCCGGCGTCAAGGTTCGCACGTGATCTGCCCCCCCCCGGAGGTCCGTGCTTCGCGTTAAAAAGCCGGAATTGCTGACCAGGGAAGGCCAGGCAGGTCGGCTCGTGTTTCATGCGAGATTCTGCGGGCTGCCTCGCCAATGATTTCCAGGCGCCGGATTACGGCGTCTTGGCCCTGAGTGTCGCGAACCGCGGGTGGCGCATACATTGAATTGTATGTATGCGTCACCCGTGTATGCGTCACCCGTGTATGCGCCACCCGGCGTATGCGTCACCCGTGATCTGCTTCCCGCGCTACCATGAGAATCAAGGTCGGCGTCAGCCCAGGTTGAAGTAAAATCACCCCATGCGTCGACTGCTGGTTGCCACCATTTTTTTATTCGCTGTGACCGCCCGCGCGGCGGTTACCCGCGTGGACATCATCGAGCGCGGGGAATTGTCCGCTTACCCCGGCTACGAGCGAATGGTCGGGAAGATTCACTTTGCCGTCGACCCCAAGCTCGCCGCCAATGGCATTATCACCGACATCGAACTTGCCCCGCGAAACGAGCAAGGTCTGGTGGAATTCACCGCAGACCTATTTATGCTGAAGCCGGTCGACCCGGCGAGGGGGAACGGCACCGCGCTCTTTGAGGTTTCCAACCGAGGGGGCCGGGGAATGCTCGGCATGTTCGATCTCGGCGGCAATGCCGACCCGCGCACGGCGGAAGACCTGGGAGATCCGCTGCTCTTCCAGCAAGGATTCACGCTGGTTTGGGTCGGCTGGGAGTGGGACGTCCCGAAGCGTCCCGGTATCATGAGGCTCGATGCGCCCCGGATTCCGGGTCTTACCGGCATGGTTCGGGCAGAGATCATCCGCAACGAGCGCACCCATCGCGCCTCACTGGGGGACCGCGCGCAAACTCCCTATGCCGTGGTCCACCCGGACGCCGCTACCATGACCTGGCGGGACGACCCCACCGGCCCCAGCGCCGTGGTCCCCCGCAGCCAGTGGCGATTTACTGAGGATGGCGGCAACGTTGAGTTCGATCCAGGATTTGTGCCCGGCCGCATCTACGAGGTGATCTACCAGGCAAAAGATCCCGCCGTTTCTGGACTCGGTTCGGCGGCCATTCGTGACTATATCTCCTACCTGAAGCAGACGGGTGTGGTGAAGCGGGCTATCGGCTTCGGCACTTCGCAGAGCGGTCGGTTCCTGCGCACCTTTCTGTACGATGGCTTCAACGCGGACGAAAAGGGCGCCCAGGTCTTCGAGGGCGTGTGGCCCCACGTGGCCGGCGCAGGCCGCGGCAGCTTCAATATCCGTTTCGGGCAGCCCTCGCGCGACGGCCATCCGCGGCTCAACCGCTTTTATCCCACTGACATTTTCCCCTTCAGCGACCTGCCGCAGACCGATTCCGGGCTTACCGATTCGCTTCTGGCGCGCGCCACCGCGGAACATGTGGTGCCGAAGATTTTCTACACCAACGGATCTTATGAATATTGGGGCCGCGGGGCGTCGCTGATTCACATGACCCTCGACGGCAAGCGCGATTTTGCGCCTGGGTCCGAATCGCGAATTTACTATATCGCCGGCACGCAGCACGGCCCCAATGCGAATCCGGTGCGCCACGATACGGAAAACCTGGCCAATCCGCAGGATTACCGGTTTGCGCTGCGGGCGCTGCTGCTGGCGATGAACGCCTGGATTACGAACGGCGCGGCGCCACCCGATTCGCGAATGCCACTGATTGCCAGGGATGAGTTGGCGACTCGGGCTGCACTCGCATTCCCCCATATCCCGGGAGTGCATTTACCGAAAGAACCCTACACGGTCTACCGTCTGGATTTTGGTCCTAATTTTCGCACCAAAGGCATCATCGATGTCGAGCCGCCCGGAATTGGGAAGCCTTTCCCCATTCTGGTGCCGCAGGTGGACGCGGATGGCAATGAGCTTTCCGGCATTCGCCTGCCCGAACAGATCGTGCCGCTTGCGACTTATACCGGCTGGAACCTTCGCGACCCCGCGATTGGAGCACCCGACGTGACCTATGACATGGTGGGGTCGTTTCTTCCCTTCCCCCGCACGCGCGCCGGCCGCGAGAAGATAGACGACCCGCGCCTGTCCATCGAGGAGCGCTACCAGAGCCGCGAAGATTACCTTCAGAAAGTCGAGGCGGCGGGGGAGACGCTGGTGCGCGCGCGCTTTTTGATCGCGGCCGACCTTCCGAAAATCCTCGATCGCGCGAAAGCTCGGTGGGATTCCCTGATGACCTCTGGCGCTGAAAAATAGCCGGCGGAGCTGAGCTACGAACCAATACCTTCCGACACGATTCATGGGGTTTCTTCCACGTGTATACTGGCTTGGCGACCGCTTTGCCCAGGGGTGAAGCGATTCTCCGTGCGTCCCCCGGCTCAAAATGTAGAAACTCCAGCGGAAGGGCTCCGCCCTTCCCTAGACTTTCTACATTTCGCCACGCGAGCCCTACGAAGGCACTTGGGACGAGTAACCACCCCCGTCGCTCCGCTCCGGCCCCTCCTGAATCAGGAGGGGAGTCTTTTGGCTGCCCTCCTCAGATGAGGAGGGCCGGCCGTGCACTGATGACGGCCGGGGCTGAGGTGGCCGGGGTTGCAACGTTCGGCCGGTACACGAAGACGATGTAGCCGGGGGTTGGGATGGAGGCGCGGTTGAGGCGCAGGCCGCAGTCGGCCAGGCGCTCGGCCACGTCGGAGGCGGCGTACGGCGTGTACGCCGCGCGGTAAATCAGTGTGGCCATGCCGCTTTCTGTTGCATCTTGAATCTTGAATCTTCCATCTTGAATGGTGCTGGCCGTCCCCACGCACCACTCGCTGAAGTCTCCCCCCAGTTCCCGAATGTGCGCCAGCATGTCTTCCACGATGTCGCTTTGGCTATATCGCATGGGATTCGTCCTTCGTCACTGGTCAGTGGTCATTTGTCATGAGGGGCTGGCGTAGAGATGCTTTCGCGTCTTTGCGTGTCCGACCCGGCCAAGGTACGAGATAACGCTGTGCGCCAACCGGCCCAGAGGACAGCCTCCATCAGGACTACTCGGCTTCAGGAAGGGCCCGTACGCGACATCCGACGGGATCGAGAATGTGTTTCTCGAACCAGCCCCGCTTATCCGGAGGGAGTTCATTCACAGCCTTTTGAAACGCTGGGTGACGAACCTCGCAGACACCTCGCATTTGCACTGCGTAGTCACTGTGAGGGTCCTGCGTCGCCTCTATCGCATAAGATACAAATATCTGCATCCTGTCCGGGACAATCACAACCGCTCTGGCGAGATTGCCCGACAGATTCCCACCTAGTCGTCCCAGAGCTTTCATTTCGCTTATTGACTCGCGGTCGCACAGGCTGTCACCAAAGGTCATCCACGCGCTCTTCTGAACGTCATTCTTGGGAATAAGGTTTAGCAACCGAACTGCCGATTTCCGGATCTTTGGGGTGAAGCTCAACTGCCCTTGAGGCAAAGGTCACCTGGGCACGGTAGCTGTCTCCAGCCATTTGCTTTTCTGCGTTCAACGCTTCGGACGATCTCGCACTCGCCATTCTCGCCATCGAAGCGATTTGCTCACAACTTTCTCCCTGCGCGCAAGCCCATACCGGCATGCCGAAACACATAACCATAAGTGCGAATAACTTGGGTACCATATCCGCGCACCTCATTGCTCATGGCCAGGAGCGGGCCAATTCTCATAGGTTCCGAGTATAACCATGAAATGTTGCTGCGGGGACCCCGCAGACGGACTCATTCCGGTAGCACTCTTGAAGTCGGCGTACTGGCTGGTGCATACAACCTGACAACCTGCTGAAACAGGTCTTCCGTCGCTGCCAACTCCAGTGAAATTGTTAACGCCAGCGGCGTGAACCAAAATCCCCTGAGCAAATGGGGCCGAATCCATTCGGGAGGGATTCGCGCCAATAGTGGGTATATCGTTGGTGGGCCGGCTGGCGCAGGGCGAGCCCAGCCCTGCGACTCACGTCTCTGCCCATTCCCGCCGATATTCCTTGCATGCCGATCTAGTGTCCTGTCCCGGCTAACGATTTACAATAGCGGTCGCGACCGGTCGTCGTCTCGGTTGTCAACAATTACGCGGGACACCACACTAGGGACGCCACTTCTCGCCTGGCCAGTTGCAGTTCATTACCACCAGCACCTATCGCCGTAGCCGCCTCTTCACCGGTCAGCGCTTCTGTTGGACCTTGGTCGAGACCTTGCGCCAGGTCCGCCAGGAAACCGGGTCCCTTCTGCTCGGCTGGGTGTTGATGCCCGAGCACTTTCATCTGCCGATCAAACCCGAACCCGCCGCGGCTACCGTTCCCTTCCTGCGAGAACTCAAGAAGCGATCCGCGCAGCAGATTATCGCCGCCCTCGCCCGCCATCAATCCCATCCCCACGGCCGCGCCATGCTGGCCCGACTGCGACTCCCTCCCTCCGTCCACAACGATTCCTACTATCGTCTCTGGCAGAGACGTTATGTGCCTTTTAACGTTTTCACCGAAAAGAAGCGCATCGAAAAACTCAACTACATGCACAACAACCCGGCCAGAAGACGACTGGTCAGTTCTCCCGACCAATGGCCCTGGTCAAGCTTTCGCTTCTACTATTTGAACGATTCCTCCGTCTTGACCATGGACCGCCTAACCTGACCCGCACCAAGTCGCAGGGCTGCGCTCGCCCTGCGCCAGCCTGCCGTTTGCAACCGATTCACGGTATCGTAGCCGTAGGTCCAGTTGCCGTTCTGGCTGTCGTTGGCGGTATACACGTTGCCGTTTCCGAAATAGGTAAGCCCCAGCGAGTAGACCGAATTGCTGAGCGAAAGCGGAGCGAATAGCGCGGCCTTCGGTTGTTTGCCGCCAGCACGCTACACTCCTCGCGAAACGCCACCCCCGTCGGGCATCGCGGAGAGGAGGACGTAGCTCAGAGCGGCCTTTGGCCGCAACCAAACCGGTCTCGTAGGGGCACCCCTCGTGGGTGCCCTTGTGGTGGGCACCCACGAGGGGTGCCCCTACGAGACGCGCAAAATGTTTGCTAACAAAACCAGAATTTACGTTATTGCAATGCAGAGTCATTTCGCCTTTCAGAAATGACTCTGCGGCTCGTCCTCCCGCGCACCGCGTGGCGGTCAGGTTGTTCTTTTCCCTCGCACCATCTCAAATCCGCGTGCGTTCATGGGCAGGCAGCAACACCCGATCCACCGACAACTCGCTGGGCGTCATGGGTGCTTGCTGCACGGCTCCGACGTAGTCGTGCTCGCTGGACCAAGGCCAATCTTCAGGCCGTTCCACCAAGCCCGCTTTCACCGGGTTCAAATGGATGTATTCCACCTTCTCGTGGTACTCCCGCACGGTGCGCAAGGCGCGATCGAAAAACCGCGGCTGCCACAGCAACCCGCATTCCCGCCGCGCGCGGTTGATGCGTTTGGTCGCGCCCACCTTAATGCACTCCATCACGCCGCAAATGGTCAGAGGATGCGCAGGGTAGAAAATGGCGTGCCCATGGTCCGGCAGGAACACCCACGCGGTGAGGAAGAATCCATGCTTGGCGCGGCGCTCCTGGATCATCTGCGCAAGACAATCAAATTCCGACTCGCAGAATATCCGGCGGCGCGGCAATAACCGGCAGGTGACAAAGAACCAATGATCCGACACCACCCAGCGCCGCAGCCGTGACATGCGCCCAGTATAATCCCCGGTGTCAAGGTTCCACGGCCCGCCCACCCCCGGATGACCGCCGCACCCTCCGAAGGCTCGTGACCACCACGCGGTGCGCGGGAGGACGAGCCGCAGAGTCATTTTGAAAAGCGAAATGACTCGCTACGTCCTCCGCCGGCCGGCCCTGATCGTCAAAGGTGAATGTGAGCCTAGAGTTATTGCCGAGATCCAGCGTAACTCTGCGCTACCCCGCCTCAGCCAACGCTGCAAGGGTGGAGGAAAATCCAAAGCGGACTGGCGGAGTCGCGCCGAAAGCGCAAAACCCAGGAGCAAAAATCGTGGTAAACAAGTTAGCGCTTATGGGCCGCAGGCCTGGGACCTGGAGTTTCTACATTTCTTGTTCAACACCACCCCGGCCGTAAGTGCACGGCCGCCCTCCTCATCTGAGGAGGGCAGCCAAAAGACTCCCCTCCTGATTCAGGAGGGGCCGGAGCGGAGCGACGGGGGTGGTTACTCGTCCCAAGTGACTTCGTAGGCCTCGCGTGGCGAAATGTAGAAAGTCTAGGTCCCCGGCCGTTGGCCGAGGAAATGACGGGACCGCGGTGCCCAGGCCCTGAAAGGGCGCAATACACGCCCAAGCGGGCGCGACGCCGGAATGCAGTTTATGCCGCCCATTCAGGGCTGGGGATGTTTGGCGTCGGCCTTTTTGTCCCAGGCCCTTGGCCTGGGCTAGGTTATTTCGCCCCTGCGGGGCTGAAAAGGCACTTCCGGCCCGCTTACAATAACTGGACAATCGGTTGAAAGGCACAGGCGCCGGGCGCCTGCTTTTCACGCCTGCGCCAGGAAGCCGGACGCGCGGGCGGCTTCCACCGCCTCGTGGCGATTCTCCGCTTCCACCTGCTTCATAATGCGGTGGATGTGGTTCTTGATGGTAAATTCCGACAGGTTCAATTGCGCGGCGATCTGCTTATTGGTAAGGCCCTTGGCGACAAGAGAGACAAGTTGCTGCTGGCGGATGGTGAGGCCGCGGGAGGCTCGGCGCTTCCTGGGGAAGGGCGTTCCCACAGCGGACTGGGCGACGAGACGAATCAGCGCCAAGCACAGCCGCGGCGGGCAGACCGCCTCTCCGCGGGCCACCGAACAGACCGCGGCAACAATCTCGCCGGCGGAAGCGTCATTCAGCAGGAAGGCCGACACGCCGCAACGCGCCGCCGCCAGGAACTGCTCCTCATCCTCTTCCATGCCGATCAGCACCAGGCCCGGAGCGCAGGTTGGAGGCGGTTCCGCTTGCAACCGAGCGCCCAGCGCCGCGGCCGCCTGGAGGTCATTCAGGACTACAATATCTCCCAGCGAAGCAGCGGCAGGAGTTTCCGCGGGAGCTGCCTCCCCCACCACGCGCATGTCCAGCCGCTTGCGGAACAGACGCGCCAAGGTCTCGCGCACCAGCCGGTTCTCAATGAGCAAAAACACCTGGGTTGGTTGATTGGGTAGCTTTTTTGCCGAAAAATCCATTCGCCCGCCCTTCGATTTAACTCCTGGAACAATCCAGGGGATGTCAGGAAAAAGTGTGTGCCTAATGGATCTAAGGAAATTAGGTTAATGCCCGATGGAACTGCCCTCGCCCTCGTACGGTCTTAACAGAGCCCGAGCGGGACACTGGGTAGTGCCCGATGGTACCAGGTAGTGGATGTTCAAAGCCCAACCTTAGAGACGCAAATACCTCGCCTTGAGTTGCCCCCAGCCCGCCGTGACAGTAATGTTACATCCCGCATGCGGATCGATTACAACTGAAAATAAACGAGTTAGTAAAATGATGCGGCTGTCGAAGGATCAGGCCGGTACCGTTGAGGTCAGGGCCGCAGCGAGTAGTCCGAAATTAGTACCTGAAGGTTCGAGGGGTAGGCACCACAGCTAGGGTCAATTTGGGTACGGACAGCAAGTCTGTTTTTGGGCCTGTTCCAAAACTGATTTCCGGGGAATACTCGTCTGTTATGGAGAGCGTCACACACAAACCCATTCGCGTGCTGGTGGCCAATCGTCCACGGCTGATGCGGGAGTTGATCCTCGCCACCTTTTCCGATCAACCCGACATTGTCATCGTGGATGAGGTTCCGGAAGAAGCCGATATCCCGGCGGGGGTGGAGAAGACTTGCCCGGATTTCGTCATTATCACCCAGGACAGGTTCGGGGAACGCCCGAGCGTGTGCGATATCGTGCTGCGGCAACACCCGAAGATCCGAATCATTGCGATTGTGCCGCGACAGAGCCTAGCCGTCTACTACTGGTCGTCCGTGAACATTAATTCCCGACAAGTAGAGGCCTCAGAGGAAGCCATCCTTGGTGTCCTTCGAACCCACGGCAGCCCGTTAGTCGCCTGAGACGACATTTCCCCTTCCCAGGTGAGGAGTTGAAAGATGCTACGCAGACAAAACTCGGCTCAGAAAAGCTATCTCGGCTTGGCGACTTCTAGTCCGACCCACAAGGACAGACCGGAGTCTGGGGAGCCGCGGAACCGCACCTATCACGAGCGGAACCTCGCCCATCACGACATATTGTCACCCGTTCAGTGGCTTACCGCACTGGGGTTGTGTGCCCTCGTTTTGGCAATTACGGGTTTATCCACTTTCGCTGCCCAGGAAGGCAAGCAGGAGCCGGAATCACAAGAAAATCAAAACGCATACCCCCGCGAGCGCAATGGATCCTCCGATTGGGCCACCGACAACCAGGAGATGGTGTCGGCCTCTGCCACCCAGATTCGTGAGGTGCTGATCAAGGATCCAGGCCTGATGATGGAACTGAAACGCGTCATGGCCAAGCAGGCCACCGACCGGGGACAGATCGTTGCGGAACAGGACTTGGAGGACTCCGTCATCCTGGACCGATTGGACACGGATCCGCGGTTTCGCGCGCTGGCCACCCGGCTGTTGCAGCGCTACGGCTACTTGACGCCGGAGTTCAACCCAACGTCACCTCAGGCGGAAGAGCAACAGATGCTCCTGAAAGCCCGGGCGGAGCAGTTGGCCCGAGCGGAAACCGGGCAGCAATCTCCCCTGCCTTCGTCTACTTTGGCAACGGGCCGCGTGCAACAGAAACCGGTCTGCCCGGGAGAGGCAAACGACAACTCCGGAAACACTCGCTCGGCTCTGGAGACGGCCGCGGCAGGGAATGGGTCTTTCCAACCGGGCCCGTGTTCGACGCCAATGCCGGTCCAGGGCAACCCTTATCCCGCGGGCAGCCCGCAGGTTCCGATGCAGCCGAATTATGAGGAAACTCCGCCTGTCTTCCCGTTGACGCCGGAGCGACCCGACCTCAGTTCTTCTCCATTTCTTACGGCCAGCGCCGTGTCCTCGTCGGGTTCCCTTGATTTGGATAAACAGCTTGGTCCGCATATGGCGCCGGACATCACGGGCGGGACCGGCAACCAAGCCGGTGGATTCTATGGTGGGGGCATGGGGTCGCTGCAATCGGGATCGGGCTACTTCCCCTATGGCGCGAGCGGCATACCCGTCAGCCCGATGGAGTACCCGCAACCGCAGGCGTACAATTCCGTTCCGACGCGGCGCGAAATTAAGCCACCAGCCCCATTACCTGAGCCTGTGCGGATGGTGAACGCGCCCAACCCTTACGCTTTTCTGCCGTCACTCTATGACCTGTACGTACAGGCTGCGCCACGCACCGGACCTTTGCAGCGGTTTGGATTAGACGCGTTTCGAAGCATGCCCGCCAGCACCGGCATTCCGATGGATCTTCCCGCGGGCCCTGACTACATCATCGGTCCGGGCGATGGACTGACCATCGATTTGTGGGGTGGGGTTTCACAGCGCCTTTATCGTACCGTGGATCGCGAAGGCCGCGTCGCGCTGCCGGAGGCCGGTCCGCTGCTGGTGAGCGGACGGTCGCTGGGCGACGTGCAGGAAGTGGTGCAGCGAGTCCTGCGCACGCAGTACCGGGACGTCTCCGCGGATGTCTCACTCACTCGATTGCGCACGGTACGCATTTATGTGGTGGGTGAGGTGGTATCGCCCGGGGCCTACGACATCAGCACGCTCTCCACGCCGCTGAACGCGTTGTGGGCGGCCGGAGGCGTGACGGCGCGCGGGTCGCTCCGCCTTCTTCGTCATATGCGCGGCAGCCAGCTTGTGGAACAGGTGGACGTCTACGACCTGCTGCTGCGCGGCATTCGAGGCAACCTGAAAGGGTTTGAGAACGGTGACACGTTGCTGGTGCCGTCCGTCGGTCCCCAGGTCAGCGTGGACGGCATGGTGCGGCGTCCGGCGATCTATGAACTGCGCGACGAGACGAATCTGGCGCACGTTGTGGATCTTGCCGGGGGAGTCCTGCCCGCCGCCGCGCTGCGGCACATCGAGGTGCAGCGACTCGAGGCGCATGAGAAACGCTCGATGTTGAGCCTCAATATTGACGATGCCGGCGATCCGGAGTCCGTCGGCCGCCAACTCGCCGGCTTTCAGGTGCGCGATGGCGACGAGGTGCACATCTTCCCGATTGCTCCTTACAACAGCGCCACGGTCTACCTCCAGGGGCATGTGCTCCGGCCAGGGCGTTATGCCTATACGCCGGGGATGACCGTCGCTAACCTCCTTACTTCCTATCGCGACCTGCTTCCGGAACCGGCCAGCCATTACGCGGAGATCATCCGGCTGCGCCAGCCGGACTGGCGGCCCGTCGTCGAGAACTTTGATTTGGCCGCGGCTCTGGAGCATCCGTCATCCGCGCCGAAACTCGATCCGCTCGATACCGTGCGCATCTTCGGCCGGTACGACGTGGAAGCCGCTCCCGCCGTGTGGCTGTTCGGGGAAGTACGTGAGCCGGGGCAGTACCGAACGACCGGGCAGATGCATTTGCGCGACGCAATCTACCAGGCGGGAGGATTGCAGCCGGATGCGGCGCTTGACTCCGTTCAACTGTTCCGAACCCAGTCCGATGGTTCGCTGACGATCCTGAATGTGAACCTCGCCGCGGCGCTGGCTGCGGACCCGTTGGAGAACGTGCTGGTGCAACCGCGCGATCGCATCATCGTGCATCGCAGTCTCTATCGGGTGGATCCCCCGAGCGTGTATATCAAAGGGGAGGTGGCTAGTCCGGGCCGGTATCCCCTGGCAGAGAATATGACCCTTTCGGATCTACTGGCTGCTGCCGGAGGTCCCAAGCGCAGCGCCGATCTGAAAGATGGAGACCTGACGCGATATTCCACGGTGAGTGGCGCGACGGCGGGCGAACATCAGCGCGTGGACCTGACGGGAATTTCCCGCGATCCCGCCCTGAACATTCGCCTTCGAGACGGAGATGTGTTGAGCGTGCCGCAACTGCCCCGTTGGAACGACCTGGGGGCGTCCGTCGCCGTCAAGGGTGAGGTGAAGAATCCCGGCGTGTACGGCATCCGGCCCGGTGAGCGCCTGAGCTCGGTCATCAAGCGCGCTGGAGGATTGCTGCCTACCGCTTTCCCCCAGGGGATTATTTTTACCCGTGTCTCGGTCCGTGAGTTTCAGGAAAAGAGCCGGCAGGACCTGATGCAACGATTGCAGCAGGAGACGCCGGTGGTGAAGGCTGCCATCACGACCACGGGAGCCGAGGAAGCTGCGCTGCAAGGCGAAGCGCTGCAACAACGCGACCGGGCTCTTGAAGCGTTGCGCCGCGCGCCGGTGACTGGACGGCTGGTGGTTCGAATGCTGCCGGGCATGAAGGGATTTGAGACGTCTGCCGAAGACATCGAGCTGCTTAACGGGGATTCGATTGAGATCCCGAAGCCGCCCGGGTTTGTCCTGGTGGTCGGGCAGGTCTACAACACCAACGCGGTTACGTATGTTCCGGGGAAGAACGTGGCTTGGTACCTCTCGCAGGGCGGTGGGGTAACGCGCCTGGGCGATCGGAACGCCATTTTCCTGGTGCGTGCGAATGGAGAAGTAGTAAGCCGCCGCGGAGGCGAGTGGTGGTCCGGCACCGTGCTGTCGGCAGCGGTTCGGCCCGGTGACACCATCGTGGTTCCGGAACGGCCCATTACGGGCGGCGCCGGCTGGAAGAATTTGCTGGCGATCGCCCAGTTTGCGGAGGCCGGCGCGATCACGGCGGCGGTTATTCCATGAGGAGGAGTCGGAGCTTCCAGATACGAAATCCGATATCCGCAATTCGAGATCGGCGTCGGGGGTACGAGCTTCGTCCCACCCGCCTGGTTTTGTGGACGATTACGGCCGCTTGGGGGCTGGCACTGCTTGCCGGGAGTCCGTCACGCGCGCAGGAGGCCTCGAGCGCCGGAGCTGAAAGTTCGGGCGCCGTAGCTCGCGACTCAGATCCGGGCACGCTGACCCGAAGCGCCGACGACTCAAAGCAAGCGATCAAGCGATTCGCGGGAGATCAGTACGACCTGTGGACGAGTCCGGCGCGGGTCCGATCGCGGGACGCGAAGTGGTTGTTGTTACTCGGGGGAACTGCGGCAGGCTTGCTGGTGGCGGACCACAACATTATGCAACACAACACGTTCTCGCCGGCCAATGTAATGAGAAGCGTGGATTTCTCTAACTATGGTGTGGGGGCGATGGTGGGTGCGGGAGCGGGCCTATATCTCTGGGGACATCTGACCGGAGACGATCATAAGCAGGAAACGGGCATCTTAAGCGGCGAATCGGCGCTGAATGCCCTGGTGGTCGCCACGGGCCTCGGCTACCTGTTTGGCCGGGAACGCCCCAACGTGGACAACGCGCAGGGGAGCTTTTTCCGCGGTGGAAAATCGTTTCCCTCGGATCATTCCGCCGTCGCCTGGTCGATTGCCAGCATGGTGGCCCATGAGTACCCCGGCCGGCTGACGAAGTTGTTTTCCTACGGGTTGGCAAGCGCCGTCAGCCTTTCGCGCGTCACGGGAAACCAGCACTTTCCCTCTGACGTGTTTGTCGGTGGGGCCATGGGATGGCTGATGGCGCGGGAAATGTACCACCAGCATCACGATGAGAATCTGGGGGGAGAGGCCTGGGGCGGGCCTTCCGCGAATGACCACGAGCAGATGTCGCAGAATCCTCGAAACCTGGCCTCACCGTATGTGCCACTCGACAGTTGGATCTACCCCGACCTGGACAGATTAGCGACACTGGGTTACATCCACACAGAGTTCATCGGCATGCGACCGTGGACGCGAACCGAATGTGCGCGCCTGGTGCAGGAGGCGGGTGAAAATCTTCAGCAAACGGAAACCGATACGAGCCACGTGAGCCGAATTTACGACGCCCTGGCGCGGGAGTTCTCGCCGGAATTGAATGCCGGCGGTGAGCCGAGCCACAATCTGCGCCTGGAGTCCGTTTACACGCGCGTGCTGGGCATTTCGGGCCAGCCGCTCAACGATAGCTACCATTTCGGGGAAACGATCTTTAATGATTTCGGACGCCCCTACCGCCAGGGTTTTGATCCCGTATCGGGTTTTTCCGGTTGGGCCAACTGGGGACGCTTTGCGGTGTACGTGCGCGGCGAGTATCAACATTCGCCTTCGGCCCCCGCATACTCCCAGACAGTTAGAGACCTGATCGCGCAGACTGACAATACTCCGGTGCAGCCAGCCATCCCATTTCCCACCATCAACCAGTTCACGCTTCTCGATGCTTACGCGCTCACGAAGCTGGGGAACTGGGACTTTTCCTTTGGCAAGGAGAGCCTGTGGTGGGGCCCTAACCAGGGCGGTTCGCTGCTGCTGAGTGACAACGCCCAACCGTTCTACATGTTTCGCGTCGCGCGCGACATCCCCTTCGGCCTGCCCGGCATTTTCGAGAAATTGGGTCCAATTAAGGTGGACGCGTTCATGGGCAAGCTCGCGGACAATCAGTACCCGCCGCGGCCTCTCTTTCATGGAGAGAAATTCAGCCTGAAGCCCACCCAGAACTTGGAAATCAGCTTTTCGCGTACGGGGGAATTCGGAGGAGTGGGACGAGCTCTCACGCTGGGCGCGCTCTTCAACACCTATTTTTCCATCCATTCATCCGTTAACTACCCGGCGTGGGACAATCCCGGCCAGCGCGAAGGGGGCTTCGATTTCACTTACCGCGTCCCCAAGCTACGCGACTGGCTGACCGTTTATGCCACGCTGATGTCGCGTGACGATGTCACCGCTCTGGTTGCCTTCTTCCCGATCCGTGCACTAGTGAATCCCGGTGTCTATCTATCTCGGGTTCCCCATCTCCCGCGGCTGGATTTCCGGGCGGAGTGGGTTGAAACAAATCCCCCTAATGGCCAAAATCATATCGGACAATTTGCTTATTGGGATTACTTTTATCGCGACCTATATACGAACAAAAGCAATCTAATGGGGGACTGGGTGGGCCGGGTGGGTACGGGCTTTCAAGGCTGGAGCACGTACTGGTTCACTCCCAGGACGAACGTTCAGGTGGGTTACCGGCATGCCCAGGTGGCTAGCACGTTCATTCCGCATGGGGAGACGCTTAATGATGGTTCGGTGAAATTGAACTACCAGGTAGGCAACGCCTTAACGCTGTCGGCTTTCGTGCAGTACGAAAACTGGCTTGCACCAGTGCTTGCGCCCAAGGCAAAGAACGACGTGACGACCGCGTTGCAAGTGACGTTCTGGCCCCGGCACTGGGGAGTTGGGAAATGAAGGATTCGAAGACATCGACTGGGTTTTCGGAGTTCGAAGGCCCGCTCCCGGCAGCCAGAGAGAACGATATCGTTTTCTCTTCCGAACCCGAGGCCCAACTTGAAATTGAGGAGCGCGAATCTCGCGAACGGACGGTGGCTCGTCTACGGCTCCTGTGGGAGCACCGCCGTTTCCTAGAACGTGTCGTAGGACTCGCCCTGGTGTTTTCCACGATCATCGCATTTCTGATCCCCAAGCGTTATCAATCCTCGGCGCGATTGATGCCCCCAGATAACGAGTCGGGGTCGGGGCTTGCCGTAGCGGCGGCGCTGGCGGGAGGGTCGGGGACTGGCGCAGCGCTCGGCGGCTTGGGCGGCATCGCGGGCCAGTTGCTGGGTATAAAGGGCACCAGTGACCTTCTGGTCGGCGTGCTGAGCAGCCGTACGGTTGCCGACGACCTCATCCGAAAGTTCGATCTTAAGAAGGTGTACAGCGACAGGCGGATGGAGGATACCCGCAAGGATCTGGCCTCGCGTGCCAAGATCGAGGTGGACCGCAAGAGCCAGATCGTTACGGTCGCGGTCACGGATAAAGATCCCCACCGCGCCATGGCCATGACCCAGGAGTACGTGGACGAACTTAACCGGCTCTTAGCCGAAGTGAGCACGTCATCCGCACGCCGCGAGCGAATCTTCCTGGAGGCTCGCCTCAAAACTGTCAATCAGGACTTGGAATCCGCCGAAAAGCAGTTCAGCCAGTTCGCGAGCAAGAACACGACGATTGATATTGGCGAACAGGGCAAAGCCATGGTTGAGGCCGCGGCCGTTCTTCAGGGACAACTGATTGCTGCGCGCTCCGAGCTGGAGGGGCTCAAGCAAATCTATGCGGACAGCAACGTGCGGGTGCGCTCAATGCAGGCGCGAATCACCGAACTGGAAAGTCAACTCAGCAAAATCAGCGGCGGGGACGAAAGCGGTTCGAACCAGGGCTCCGGCCAGAGTGATTCGCTCTACCCCTCGATCCGGAAATTGCCTTTGTTGGGCGTCACGTGGGCGGACCTCTACCGACAGACGAAGGTTCAGGAAGCTGTGTTCCAGATGCTGACCCAGGAGTACGAGATGGCGAAGGTGCAGGAGGCCAAGGAAATCCCCACCATTAAGGTACTGGATGCTCCGAACCTTCCGGATAAGAAATCATTTCCTCCCCACACACTCATTATTCTGATGGGGACGTTTTTCTCGTTCGTGTGTGCCGTGGCGTGCGTGTTCGGTCGGGACCGGTGGAACGCGACGGACCCAGCCGACCCGCGGAAAGTTCTCGCGCTGGAAGTTTTCAACACAGCGAAAGCGGCGCTGCCATGGCACTCGCGAAATGGATTCAAGCACAGCTCAGGGTCCGAAATGGGAGGTCCGAAGTCCGAGTGATGAACCTTTCGAGGGATCGCGGAGATGTGAGTACGAAATGCCGCAGCGCGCAGTACGGCCACCTAACGCGCGTTTGCGCTAACGCAAGGTTTTGCTGCCGGCGGTTCGGGCTTAATGTCGATAGCGGCTTGTCAAACGTTCAGGGCTCGAACTAAAAGGCCTGTGGATCGGCTATCTAAATGGAATGAAAAAGGTTAGGTCACAAGAAACCTGTGAGTGACGGGGCGGAGCTTTCGAGAGCCAGCCAGTAGGGGCTGGGAATACAAGGAGACGGGACAAAGAGTTGAGTTTTGCCGAAACAGCCACAAGCATTTCCAATGCCGCGCCTGTCCAACCGCCCAGGATTTCGCAGGCCGCGTTGCTTACGGCTGCCCAACTCGCCCGAGCGCTGTCGCGGCTGGTTTTCGTGGTGCTGGTGGCGCGGGTGCTGGGCCCCGAGCAGTTCGGCGTGTACACGCTGCTCCTCGCCGTAGTGGAGATCACGGCCGTGCTTTCGGGCATGGGATATGGGGACTATGTCAGCCGGGAAGCGGCGAAAGATGCACGGCGGGGTTGGGGCGCGGGAGAGCAGTTGACCTGGCTCCGCATCGCATACGCCATCCCGCTCGCGGCGATTGCGGTGGGCTTGCTGAGCATGTTCGGCTACCCACGGCTGATCTTGATGGCGACGGCCGGGATGTCATTCACCCTGGTCCCGAGATCAGTAACGGAATCGGTTCAAGGAGTGTTACGCGGGTTGGGCGAGTGCCGGGCATACCTCGTTCCCGATCTAGTCCTGGGCTTTGTACTGCTCGTGGGCGCGGGGGCTTTGCTGGTTCGAGGCGGCGGGATCTATAGCGTCATCACGATTGAGCTGGCGGCGGCGATGGCAGCGGGCGCGGCAGCAGTGGGCACTACGGTACGGCTCCGAACCAGAGAGCGCATTTACCTGAAGTGGTCCGCCCTATTGAAGAAAAGTGTGGTTTTCAATATCTATCCGTTCGTCACCAATCTCTATGATCGCATCGACGTCTTGCTGCTTTCCCGGATTGCGGGAGACTATGCCACGGGCATCTATGGCGCCGCTTACCGCCCACTTGGTGCGACCCAGCTTTTGCCTTTTGGTGTCCTTTACAGTTTGCTGCCTGCTTTGTCCCGCGGAGAGTGGAACGCGGCACAAAGGCGAAGGCTGGAACGGGCGATGGGGCTTCTGTTAAGCGCCGCATTCGTAATTGTCCTCACCACGATGATCTTTGCTAATGGTTTGGTGGGGCTCCTGCTCGGCCCACGTTATGCGGAAGCTGCCAGCGCCTTGAAAATCCTGATCTGGGCCGTCATTCTGCGTTATCTCAACTACGCGCTCAGCATGGGGCTTCTTGCCGCCAAGCGCGAGCGTGTGTTCATTGTGAGTTCTTCCGCGTGCCTGGCAGTGAACTTCCTCGGCAACCTGATCTTCATTCCGATGTTCTCATGGAAAGCGGCGGCAGCGCTCACGATCGTTACCGAACTCGTGGTGTTTACACTGTACCTTTACTGGCTTCGCCAGGTCACTGGCTTTATATTAAAGCCCCTTGGCTGGGCTCGGACTTCATGGGTGTTCGCCGCCCTTATCACTGCAGCGCTCGCGGGAGCAAAGGTTTTTTCTCCACCGGTCATGGGCACAGGATGTCTCGTCTTCTTTCTGATGTACCTCTATCGAACCGGCATGGTTAGCGAATTCGCTGCCGCCTGGAGTGGGGGGAGTAGTGCCTCGGGCGTTTCTGAAGGCTAAAACGTATTTGTGCACCGCCCAGACCGTGGTGTCTCGCAATGGCTGTTAAGGATGCGTTCAATCCGTTGTTCTCTTGTGCCGCCCGCGTCTGTGAGAGATCGCCTGTAGCCAGTAATTTTGTGCGAAATTTTGCCTTCACAGGCAAGGGCAGGATCGTAGCGCGAATACGCCCTGAGGCGATCGGGCCAGACATCATTGCAACCTGCCGGGGTGTTCGGTACCGCTTAGATCTCCGCGATCACATACAACGGGATCTGTATTTCAATTGCAATCCTTCCGACGAGCTTGAGTTGAGGCGTGTCCTACACCTGATTCCAGTGGGAGGTACCTGTATCGACGCCGGTGCAAACATCGGGGCGTTTGCTCTTCCTTTCGCGAAACGTGTGGGCGACCGAGGCATGGTGCATGCTTTTGAACCCGATCGAGCAAATATCGTGAGGCTCGCGGCTAACGCTGCCCTCAACGGTTTCGATCACGTTGTGACGTGCCACCACGTCGCAGTCAGCAATACAAACGGCGAGGTCTCGTTCTACCGAAGCGATTCTAATGAATCTGGCTGGGGTAGCCTGGTGGAGTTTAAGGATATTGCTGTTGACCGTGAGCTCGTTCGGGCGATCACCTTGGACGATTTTTTGCTCGCCGAGAAGATTGAGAAGGTAGACTTGCTGAAAGTTGATGTCGAAGCCCATGAACCGGAGCTGCTGGAAGGCTCGCGCCGGTCTCTTGCGGCTAAAGTATTCCGATTTATCTTGATCGAGTGCAATGGGGTCCGGTTGGCGCAGCGCGGCAAGGTGCTGGATGATCTGCTCGGTCCGATCCTCGGGGCGGGATATTCAGCGCAATTTCGGGAAGACACGCTCCACGGGCTTCGAGCAGGAGACATACCGTTCGAAACCGTATGTACCAACTTCCTGTTTGCCGCTGTGGGGCGCGGCCGCGCTCAGTAAGCAATATAAATGACATGATGACAGGTCTCGACCGCTTCTTTATAACCCTTCCATGGTTACCAGCCGGTTGGCTCGGAGTCAGGCCCGCGTGATCGTCGCTGTTGATACGCTGTTTATGTCGAAGCGGTTCAGGCACACAGGTACGGGCGTCTACCTGTCTCACGTCCTTTCCGAATGCCTGAAGATCGCCGGAGAATCTGTTCCCGCAGTGGAATTTCACGGCTTCATGCCTCCGCATGAAAACTGGGCGAATAACGGGTTTGCTTCACCCTTTCTGCAGGTGCACACGGCTCCCATCCTGGCGAGGAGGCGACTGTGGTTGTTGGGCGGCATGGCGGCTCATACGGCACGAACCCGGCCGGACGTGGTGTTTCTCCCGACCGCCCATCACTCGCTGCCGGGCCGATGCGCACCCGTTGTGACCACGATTTTGGATGCTATGCCCAAACGGCTTCCTCCGGGTTTTGCCAGTCATGCCACGCTGTTACATGCTATGACGTGGCTCAACGCCAAACTGGCGAGCAAGGTCATTACCATCTCCTCTTGGTCGAAGCAAGACTTGGTGGAGATTTACGGTCTGGACCCCGGAAAGGTGGAGGTTACTTATCTCGGGTACGATAAGCGTTTTTATAACGAGACGGCTCCTGATCCGGAGGGAGGCGGCACGCTCCTGGCCCGTTTCGGAATCCGTCGGCCGTTTGCGCTGCACCACGGGATGGTGCAATTACGAAAGAACCTCCACCGCTTGATCCAGGCCTGGGACCGCATCATGGAGCGGAACAAGAGCTTCGACGCACAATTGGTTTTGGCCGGTCCGATGGGGATCGGATACGAGCAGATTTTGAAGATTCGGGAAGCCTCTCCGAGATGCGAACAAATCATTACAACGGGGGCGCTCTCCGAAGCCGATCTCTCTATGCTGGTCAAGAACGCCTCGCTGTGCGTGATCCCCTCGCTCTACGAAGGGTTTTGTCTTCCCATGGTGGAAGCCATGGCTTGCGGGGTGCCCACCGTGGCTTCCGATTGCTCCTGTATTCCGGAAATTTCCGGGGGAGTTCTGGAGTACTTCGACCCTTACTCGGTCGAAGAGATGGCGGAGACCATCCGGCGCGCCCTGGAGGACACCGCACGGCGGAAGCATTTGCGCGCACGAGGATTGGCGCGCGCCGCAGAATTCAGTTGGGAGCGGTGCGCGCGGGAAACATTGCGAATCTTCGCCGAGACTGCCGCCAGTTCATAAAGAATGTACACAGGACGACAATCCGTGCGCTGGCCCCTCCTGAATAAGTACACGTAGGGGTAGGGCTAGCCCTACCCCTTCGGGAAAGCCGCAGCCTTTTCGCACCCCTCGATCCAAACCCATGCACATAACGTGGATCGGCGCCATTCTGTTACCGCTGGGTATTTACGCCTATTTTTTTGCGCGGGACCTTCTGTACGTTGCCACGATTTTCTTATTGCCGTTCTCCGCTACGGCCATCCTCAACTTCGGTTTCATGGACGCCACCACTGGCATTCAAGCGATGATCTACTTCGCGATGCTCTGGATGCTGAGTGTCGGGCCGGACGCACTGAGACGCTGCACGGTATGGAGATCGCGGCAGATGCAGACATCCGTGCGACGGCTGCGCTTCTTTATGCTCGTGGTTGGGCTCTCCCTGCTGATGCCGATCTGGATCAACGGCGATCTTGTCATCGAGCCTTACGAACCCGGGCCACTGGAACCCACGCCGCTCACGTTCACTCTACGGCATATTACCCAGACGATGTACCTGGTGTTCGGTGTGCTCCTCACTCTATTTCTCGCGATCAAAAACTCGAACCTTGGGGAGCTGAAAAAGACTATTCGTATTTTCCTGATTTCATCATTTTTTGTCAGTTGCTGGGGTATGTTGCAAGGGTTCTGCTATTGGGTTGGGTTTACCTACCCTGCCTTCGTCTTCAACACGAGCCGCGGCGAAAGTGCCATGGGGTATACCCAGGCGCTCGAGGATGTGGGGATAACGCGGGTTTGCTCGGTGGCGACGGAGCCCTCAATATTTGCCCAATTCAGCCTGATAGCCCTGGTGTTCGCGATTTTCGCGGTCGTGAGTGGACGGGTGGTGATTTCGAAATTCTGGGATCGCGCGGTGCTACTCGTGACCGTAGTGGTCCTGCTGATGACGACTTCCACCACTGCTTATGTGGGCCTCGCGATGGTCGTGCCGGTCTCGCTGCTTGCACTCTGGTACTTGCGGCGGCTCAACCCCGGGACCCTGGCCGTGGTTGTATTAACGATTCTGGCGATGTTTCTTGGTTATACGCACTCCAGCCTTGCCCAGACTATCGCGGACCGGATGATCGCCTCAAAGGTAGAAGACTTCACCGGGCTGGCCCGGTTTAATTCAATCCTGCTCGGGCTTGCCTACTTCTTAAGGTATCCGGTCCTCGGAATCGGTTGGGGGAGTGCGACCTCACTCGATCTCGTGGTAAAGCTGCTATCCAACACCGGAATTGTTGGACTGTTGGCGTTCGGATGGTTCTTGAAGCATCTGTTTGCACAGCTCTGGCGAGCGATGTCGCGGCAGACCTCGCGAATGATGATAACGGAACGGACGTACTGGGCCTGTTGCCTGCTGGCCGCCAGCCTCGTATTGATTGCGACCAGCGAATTCTCGGGATTCGGGTTCGTCTACGGCCATACCTGGTTCGTCTTCGGCGTTGCCTTGGCAGTTCCCTTTCTTCGCGAGTCCAATCCCCAAACTGGCATTCCCCAATTGGCGAGTCCCGCAGGATGAATTTGCTCTGGTGATCGGCCCGTCTCCTGAGGGTAGGTGCGGTGTGGCAGACCTATACTCGCGCAGCGGTCCCCATTCGCCGTCCGAGGGGTGGGCAATTCGCCGGCGCGGCGTCTTACCTTTCCAGCGTTCGGGAGCCCCCTGCGAGAGCGCCGGCCACCCGAGAATTAGCATTGAGTACAGAGGCTAGTGTAGTGGCCCATCTGCGAATTGCCATTGATGCTCATCAAATTGGCCGGCAGCGGTCCGGAAGCGAGACCTACGCGTACAACCTCGTTAAGCATCTGGGCCTGTTGGAACCCAACGGGGAAAAATATGTGGTGTATCTGGACAGGCATCAAACTCTGGATGGGTTAACTTTATGGCCGCACCTCATAAACAAACCGATCCCCACGTCGATTTCCCACGTGAGGTTCGGGTTATTTTATCCGCTCGAAAGCTGGCGCGGGTCGTTCGACGTTTTCCATTCGCAATTTTCCGTTCCTCCATTTTTGCGCGCCCGCTCCGTTTTGACCGTTCACGACCTGGCTTTTGAGCGATTCCCTCAGTTCTTTAATGCCAAGGTGTTGCTATCGATGAAGATTTTGATACCGGCGTCGTGCCGCCGCGCTGACCATATCATTGCCGTTTCTGAGTCCACCCAGCGGGACCTTGTGGAGATTTATCGACTCGATCCCAGGCGCATTACGGTGACCCACGAAGGTCCTTCCGAGATTTTTAAGCCCATGGACAGCGAGCAAGTACAACGACGTCTTGAGGAAGCTTATGGAATTCCGACGCCGTTTCTGCTCTACGTGGGAAACCTCGAACCTAGAAAAAATCTTTCGCGCTTGCTGGAGGCTTTTGCCCAGCTCAAGCGAAAGGACCGGATCGCGCAGAAGTTGGTGATCGTGGGGCAGAAGGCCTGGCTTTACGACGACATCCTTGAGACCGTCCGCAAGAACTCGTTAGAGCAGCAAGTCATTCTCACCGGGTACGTCCCTTCCGCTGACCTCCCTGCTTTCTACAATGCAGCCTCCGCGATGATCTATCCGTCGCTCTTCGAGGGGTTTGGACTGCCCGTGGTGGAGGCCATGGCCTGCGGCACCCCGGTCATCACCTCCGTGGGTTCGTCGCTGGAAGAAATTGCAAAAGGCGCCGCAGTGCTCGTTGATCCATACAGCGTGTCGTGTATCGCGGCGGCAATCGACAAGGTGGCGAACAGCGCCGACTTGCGGCAAGAGCTGCGCCAAGCAGGGCTGGCCCGCGCCGCGCAGTTCAGCTTCCGTCGTATGGCCGAGCAAACTCGGTCGGTTTATCACCAGCTTTGAGTCCCCGGGTGCAAAATGCGTGTAGCCATTATCCATTATTGGTTCGTGACCCGGCGCGGGGGTGAGCGGGTGGTCGAGGCCTTGTGCGAGCTGTTTCCGCAGGCCGACCTGTTTGCGCTCGTGGCTGACTGCAAGACGCTTTCTCCGCAGCTTCAAAAGCACAAGCTGACCACCTCGTTTTTGCAAAGTATACCGGGAAGCCGGAAATGGTACCGTCACATGCTCCCACTGTTTCCGCTGGCGGTCGAGCAATTCGATTTGCGAGGCTACGACCTGGTGATTTCGACGGAATCGGGCCCGGCCAAAGGAGTGCTGACAGCACCGGAGACTTGTCACATTTGTTACTGCTTTACGCCGATGAGGTACCTGTGGAATTTCTACCAGGATTACAAGCACCAAAGCGGATTGGGCCCGGTAAGAAAACTTGTCTTTGGACTGACGGCCCACTATGCGCGGCTGTGGGACCAGGCGAGCGCGGCGCGGGTGGATTACTTCGCTACGCTTTCCCACAGTGTGGCCGCGCGGATCAGAAAGTATTATCGCCGGGAAGCCGAGGTGATCTACCCGCCTGTGGATGTCAGCGGAGCGCAGCTTTGCGGAAAAACCGAGGATTATTACCTTGTTGCGGGCCAGTTGGTGAACTACAAACGAGTGGACCTCGCCGTCGCAGCCTGTAACCAGCTCGGGCGAACGCTGCGGATTGTGGGCGCGGGGGAAGAATACTCACGGCTGCGGCGGATGGCGGGAAAGACCGTGAGCTTTCTCGGGGCACTCTCCGACGAAGACCTGCGGGAACAGTACGCCCGGTGCCGCGCTTTACTGTTCCCGGGAGAAGAAGACTTCGGGATCGTGCCGGTGGAGGCGCAGGCGTTCGGCCGTCCCGTAATCGCCTTTGATCGAGGCGGCGTCCGGGAGTCCGTCATTGGCGCGTATGGTGGCGCATGCGGTCCCGAACAGGCTACCGGGCTCTTCTTTCCCGAACAGACGTTGAATTCAATCACCGAAGCCATGCTCCGGTTTGAGACCGTTGAAAGTCGTTTTTCGCCGCAATTCATCCGGGCGCATGCGGAGCAGTTCGATAAGCGGCACTTCTTGGACAAGATGGGCAGATTTGTGGCCGCCAAGCTCAACGAGCATCGTGCCCTGGCCCGAGTGGCCGCGCCGCCTCAGGCGGAAGGCAGATTGACGGCCGATATTTTGGGTTGAAGAGGGGCTTCGGCGGTACGCACCACCGGGAGTCAAAAAGTTGAACAGTTGAAAAGCAGAAGCGGCCGCGACTCTTGAACTCTTCAATCAGCTCTTCAACTGCGCAACCTGGAGCCAGAAAGTCGGCGGGAGGGAGCCCGCCGGCACTGGGAGCAAGTGCCGGCAGGATGCCGGCGGTACGAAAAGGTACGAAGGGGAGAGCGACCCTGATTCTCCGGCTCAAAGCGTATCGATTGCTGATGAAGGCGGCAGTCTATTCCCTTTCCATTCCGGCGTTCTATCTGGGGCGGTGGGGTTGGAGCGTGATCTGTGTGTTCCTGGGCCGGCCCGCGCTATATTCCCTGCACAGCCACCTCAACCAGGTTCTCTTCGGCACATTGGTCTGGGCTTTCGTATCAGAGCATTACAAGGTGACATCGTTCGACGAACTGTTTCGCGAGCGGACGGGCGCGTGGGCCGCGTCGTACGCATGCACGGCAGCCACCTTTGTCCTGCTGGCCGCCTTATATTTCAGCCGCAACGTGCTCTTCCCCAGGGGGATATTGGTCTGCGATATCGTCGCGATCTTTGCGCTCACGCTCATCCTCCACGCCGTGCTGCGGGCGTTGTGCCGCAGCCGGACGGAAATGGGCAAACCAACCAAGCTCCTGGTGCTGGGCGCCGACGAATTTGCGCGCGACACCGCAAGACGCTTGCAGCGGCTCTCCTTTGCCCCCTGCCACATCACCGGATTCGTTCGCTTGCCGGGTCAGACGGTTCAGGTGGGAGGGCGGCGCGTATATGAACTGGACCAACTCAGCCTGCTGGATTCGAGTCACGCCATTGATGAAGCTGTAATTGCAATTCCCGCTTCGCAGTTCGCTCAGCTCCCGAAACTCATGAAAACCGTGGAACATCTTTGCTTGCCGGTCAGAGCCGTCGTGGACCTGGGCGAGGGAGTGGTGGTACGCGAGAGGTTATTTCAGCTCGGCAACATCCAGATGCTCGATTTGACCTCGACACCTACCGATTCTCTGGATTACGCTTTGATAAAACGCGCCTTCGACATTTGCTTTTCGGTTGCCGTGCTGCTTCTAACCTCCCCCCTGTTCGGCCTGGTGGCGCTCATTATTTGGTTGACCTCTCCCAGTCCCATCTTTTTCGTACAGGAGCGGGTGGGGCTAAACGGCGAATCCTTTCATATGTATAAGTTTCGCACCATGCGAGTGGGTGCCTCAGGCGAATCGAGCGCCCGATGGACGACCTCGCACGATCCGCGCCGAACCCGCTTCGGGGCTTTTCTGCGCCGAACCAGCCTGGATGAGCTGCCGCAATTCGTGAATGTCCTGAAAGGCGAAATGAGTGTGGTTGGGCCACGGCCGGAGCGTCCCTTCTTTGTGCGCAAATTCCTCGAACAGGTTACAAGATACAATCAGCGGCACGCTTTGAAAGTGGGAATTACCGGCTGGGCGCAAGTCAATGGCTGGCGCGGAAATACATCCATCGAGAAACGCATCGAGTATGACCTGTACTACATCCAAAACTGGAGTCTGGGCTTCGACTTGCGAATAATCCTGATGACGTTTTTTTCCGGCCTGATCAACAGAAACGCTTACTAACGGAACGAAGCAGCGCGAATTCTAGAACTCGCGCGAACTCCACGCATGCTTGTGCCGGGCCGAAAAACCCGGAGTTGGAGCCTGCGGACCCAAACCTGCCGCCCCCTGACCCCGCCATCTCATCCCTCGGTTCCCCTTCCCCTCGGTCCCACCTACGACCGCCTTTCGGCGCTTGGAATGATGCTTTGTAAATTCGGCAACTGAAAAGCGCCAGTTGTGTAAGATTTGCAGACTACCCTTCTGCTCTTTCCCTGTAAGTCACCATATATATGGGTCTTCCCGGTGGAACCTTACGTGCAAGGTTGGAGCTGGGAGGAGCCGCCACAGGCTGGCCGTCGAGGCCTCCGAGGTAGCGCCTCCACGCGAGGGCCCAAGACCAGCAAGAGAATACGAGGGGCACAGCTATGGGCTGTCCCCTGACGGACCGACCGCAGGTATGACGTGTGCCTGGATGCTTGGGCACATAGTTGTGACTGCCTAAGGGCCGTGGGGGTCCGCGGAAAGAGGAGAAGAAAGCCTCGTTTGGTGCGTTATGATTATCATTCTCGCTGTTGCTGCACTGGCTGTAATCGGGTTGTTCGGTTCTACAGGAGTCGTCGCGCACATCGCCACGGCTACCCTTCTGCTGGTTCCCATAATCTTCACGATCAGTCTGGTTATAGGATTTGTTTTCCGGCGCCAGAGTTGGTTTCGGTGACCCGGCTTGGCGCCGGCCTGTCGGACCGTCCGTTCTGGCCTACGATCCCTCCCTGCCGGAGAGCAGCTCATGCGAAGCCCTATCACGGACCCCGTCGTGGAAACTTTGGCCGGAGCTCTCGAATGGCCCGGTAGCCCTCGCCCGCAGTCACTTGTTAATGGCGTGGCGAGCCTGTGAAGGGTGCTCGTGATGGAAAACGACCCAACCCATAATCTCCGCGATGCCTGGCACGAGCGTCTGAAGGCGCTTCGAAACATCCCTCCTGTACTTGGAATTGTCTGGGAATCAGGGCCGTCGGTGGTGCTCTGGGGCGGCATGCTGCGCTTGGGCGCCGGCCTGGTTCCCCTCAGTACGCTGGCCGTAACACGGTGGATCATTGATGCGGTGGTTGCGCACGTCGCGAGAAATCAGCCTCTCGCCCGACATTTCTGGTGGCTTGTCGCGCTGGAATTTGGCTTGGCCAGCCTGGGCGCGTTCCTTTCGCGCGTGATCTCCTATTGCGACAGCCTGCTGGCCGACAAATACATCCGCCACATCAGCGTGCGGGTGATGGAGCATGCGTCGCGGGTGGATCTTACGACCTATGACGACCCTGCCTTTTACGATCAACTGGAACGCGCGCGGGTTCAAGCCACGGACCGGCTGGTGATGATCCAAGCCATCGGCAACCTGTTGCAGCAGGCGATCACCACGGCCACGCTGGCGGCGAGCATCCTCTTCTTTTCGCCGTGGCTGCTCCTGATTCTGATCGCGTTTGTGATTCCCGCGTTCATTGGTGATAGTCACTTTGCTTTCCTGGGTTATGCGCTGAATTTTCGGCTCACACCCGTGCGACGGGAACTGGATTACCTGCGCACCTTGGGGGCAAGCAAGGAAAGCGCGAAGGAGCTCAAACTCTTCGGCCTGAGTCCTTTTTTGACCGGGCGATATAAGAAGCTCTCGGATGATATCTACCGGGAAAACGTGGATTTGGCCGGCCGCAAGCTGCGGGTCGGTGCGGGGCTTTCATTATTGACCACAGCCGGTTACTACTCGGCGTATGCGTACGTCATCTATCGCACCCTTCTGGGGGCTTTGAGCATCGGGACGCTGACATTTCTCACCGGGGCAATCGCCGGCGCGAGCACGAACATCCAGATGATGTTCTCGACTTTCTCGGGGATCGCGGATCAGGCGTTGTTTCTCACTGACCTGCTGGCGTTCTTTGCAGTTCGGCCGAAAATCCAATCTCCGCCGCATGCTCGTCCTGCTCCGCGGCCGTTCTTGCGCGGGTTTGAATTTCAGAACGTGTCATTCTCATATCCCGGCAATTCGCGACTGATTCTCAACGACCTGTCGCTCCGGATCGAGCCGGGGCAGCGCCTGGCCCTGGTTGGCGAGAATGGCCAGGGAAAAACAACGCTGGTCAAACTCCTTGCCCGGCTTTATGACCCCACCGCAGGCCGAATCCTGCTGGATGGAGTGGACCTCCGCGAATACAATCTCGAGGACTTATATACGCAGATTGGCGTGATTTTTCAGGATTTCATGCGGTACGACATGACCGCCGCCGAAAATATTGCGATCGGGAAAATCGAAGAAATTAATAACGCCGCGCTGATTAGCGCGGTCGCTGAGCAGAGCCGGGCTGACGCCGTGATCCGGCGGCTTCCGAACGGCTACCGCCAGCTCTTGGGCCGCCGCTTCGATGGGGGGGTGGACCTGTCGGGGGGGGAATGGCAGAAGTTGGCCCTGGCGCGCGCTTATCTGCGGGACGCCCAGCTTCTTATCCTGGATGAACCTACCGCTGCCCTGGATGCGCGGTCGGAGCGCGAGGTGTTCGAGCGCTTTGCCGAATTGACGGAGGGGAAAATGTCATTGCTGATTTCCCATCGTTTCTCGACCGTCCGGATGGCAGACCGGATCCTGGTTCTGGAAGGCGGCCGGATCACGGAACAGGGCAGCCATTATCAGCTCTTGGAGCGCGGCGGGAGTTACTCGGAAATGTTCGGGATGCAGGCGGCAAATTACCGATAAGCCGCGGCATAGATACCAGTTTCGAGATGAAGAAAGAATGGGCGGCAACCTCATCAATAATTCCGACCTGATCGATCGTTCTGACCTGCGATCATCCGTGGGGAAGACTCACATCCCCACGGTTAGGATGGCATCGAGGCAGGAAGTGCCCGTTGAGCCACCGCCCGAAGAGGAACTCGGACGGCTAAAAGACGCCGCCCAGAAAGAAGCTCGATGCTGGAAAGACCAGCCACGAAAGAAAAGCCAGAAATTCCTCGACCGCCATTGGCCGGAAACCGTCAAGAGGATAAGGGCTGCGCTGCGACGGCCACCGTCGCGCACCGCGGGAGGAGAAGCCACCAACGGCCCGCTGGATGAACTCCGAAACAAATTCCGGCTTATTGGCGCGGCACTGACAGGCGGGGCTGACGTCCTCAACCTGGCGCGAAACCTGCCTGTGGTCGAAATCGCGGAAAACAAAAACGTGGTTCCACGCGCCTATGCTGCGGTGTCCGCCTACTTTCGCGCATCGCGGTTTGCGTTCCAAGAGAGCGCCTTCGTGGCGTTTATCATGGCAATCCAGGAGATCTACCCTCTAACCCTTCGAGAATTATGGGCACTCAAAGGTCTTAGCCAGCTTGTTCTGCTCGAGCAGATTGGGCGCGCGGTTAAGGCTGCCGAGGCCGCGGACGGGGAACACTTGGAGCAATCGCTTCAAATTCCCGTCCTGGTCGCGTCCCTGGAGGCACTGGATTTTGCTCTATGGAAGGAAATCACTGAACAGGTCGGTGTGGTCGAGCGCATCCTGCGAGAAGACCCGGGAGGTGCCTACGCCCGGATGGACGCGGAAACGCGCCGTAGGTATCTCCAGGAAATTTATGAACTGGGCCGATATTCGGATGCCGAGGAACCTGAGATCGCACGGCGAGCGATTGCCTTGGCGAGATCCGCGAAGAGCCAATCGAACATCAACCCCCGTCTGAGAGAGCACCGGAGTCATGTGGGCTTCTACCTCGTTGGCGATGGACGTGTGTTGCTTGAAAGACAAATCCACTACCGGCCGCCGATTTCCGAGTGGCTTCGACGCGTGATCCTTGCCGCGCCTGACATTTACTACCTGGTGGGCATCGAGCTGCTGACGTTCGCCATCATTGCATTCCTGGTTATCGGCGCGAGGGCGCCGGTCTCGCTGGTGGTCGCCCTGATCCTGCTTTTCCTCCCCGCGGCAGAAGCTGCTTGGGGGGCGATGAACCAGATAACGGTGTCGTTCTTGCGTCCGCGGACTTTGCCGAGGCTCGACTTTTCGGAGGGGATTCCACGCGAGTGTGCGACGCTGGTGGTCGTCCCTACCCTGCTGCTCAACGAGGCTTACGTCCGTCGAATGGTGGCGGAACTGGAGATTCGCTTCCTCGGCAACCGGGATTCCCATCTGTACTTCGCGCTGCTGACAGACGCTCCGGATTCGCCGCATCCGTTTGATCAAAGCGAAGGGCTCGTGTTGCTCTGCTCAAACCTGATTCAGGAGTTGAACAGGAAGTACTCGCAACAAGGCGGCGTTTCGCCATTCTTCCTCTGCCACCGGTTCAGAACATTCAACCCGAGTGAGGGCTCCTGGATGGGGTGGGAGCGCAAACGGGGCAAACTGCTGGATCTGAATGATCTGCTCCGCGACGAAAAAGACAGCTTTCCCATCAAGGTTGGGGACTTTTCACTCCTGCCCCAAATCAAGTACGTCATCGTGGTGGATTCGGACACGCAACTGCCTCGCGGTGTGGCACGCCGCCTCGTGGCCACCCTGGCCCATCCGCTGAACCGGGCCGTCATCAATCCCAGGATCAACACGGTCGTGCAGGGCTACGGGATCCTTCAGCCCCGGGTCGGCATCAGCGTGCAGTCCGCCAGCCGTTCGCTGCTGGCCAGCATATATTCCGGGCAGACCGGCTTCGATGTGTACACTCGGGCGGTGTCGGACATTTATCAAGACCTGTTCGGGGAGGGTAGCTTTGCCGGGCAAAGGGATCTATGAGGTGGACGTCTTCCGGCAAGTCCTGAAGAACCGGTTTCCGGGCAACGCAATTCTAAGCCACGATCTCATTGAGGGAAGCTATACGCGCGCGGGGTTGGTGTCTGATGTCGAGGTCATTGACGATTATCCGACGCGCTTCAGCGCCTACAGCCGGCGCAAGCACCGGTGGGTACGAGGAGATTGGCAGATTATGTTGTGGCTGCTGCCGCGGGTGCGCAACGCGCTAGGAAAGAAGGTAACCAATCCTCTGTCACTGGTTTCACGATGGAAGATATTTGACAATCTCCGACGAAGCCTCGTAGAGATTGCCACCTTTGCTCTTTTGTTAGCCGGCTGGCTCTCCCTGCCCGGAAGCCCGCGCCGTTGGACGCTGATGGTCGTGGTGCTGCTATTGATACCTGTTTATCTCCAGTTGATTCTGGCGCTTCTCAAAATCCGGGTTGGAGAGAACCTGGCTGTTAAGCTCAAAGATGCCCTGGAGAGCTTTGTTGCCGGACAAATCAACGTTTTCTTCACGTTGGCTTTTCTCAGCCATCAGACACTGGTTATGCTGGACGCGATCATCCGGACGATTGTGCGGGTCACGATCACGCGCAAGAAGCTCCTGGAATGGGAAACGGCCGCGCAAGCCGAAGTGGAGACAAGGAAAACACCGGTGGATGTTTACCTCGCGTGGACTCCCTGGCTTTCGCTGACCATCGGCGCGGTGCTGGCGCTTTGCCGCCCCGCCGCTTTGCCTGCCGCTGCGCCCTTGCTGATACTGTGGGCGTGCGCAGGCCCTTTGGCGCGCTGGTTGAACCGTCCCCTGCCGCTCGGGAAAGCCAGTATCACCGGCAATGAAGAAGACTTCCTCCGTAGCGCCAGCCTTCGGACCTGGCGATTCTTCCGTCAGTCCGCTTCCGAGGCAGCAAACGGGTTGGTGCCCGACAATATCCAGGAGACCCCGCCGGACGTCGCGCGCCGCATCTCACCCACTAATCTCGGGCTCCAGTTGAACGCTTCCCAGGCTGCCCTGGAACTCGGGTACCTCACGCTGCCCGAGTTCATCGACGACGCGGAAAGAACATTGCAGACCGCTAAACGCCTGCCTCGATTTCGCGGCCACTTTTTGAACTGGTACGACACCGAGACCCTCCAGCCGCTGGCGCCGCGGTTCGTCTCTTCCGTGGACAGCGGGAACCTGGTTTGCAGCTTGTGGACCTTGAAGCAAGGTTGCCTGAAGGCCATGCAGGAGCCGCTGCTTTCCGGGGCGAGTTGGCGAGGCTTGTACGACCACCTCAATCTCCTCGACGAACTCGCAACCGGTGCCGTCCCCGGCTCGAGTGCGGCGCGTTCGCTGGCGAGGATTAATGCGCAGTTCGAGTTGCTCCGGGAGCACGGGAGCGCCTGGGTGTGTGCGCTGCCGGGGCTAGCCCAGGATTTGCGCGACATCACCGCGCGGCTCCTGGATAAGTCGGAGCCGGTTCAGGAGTTACGCTGGTGGATCGCCGAGACCATTCGGAGGGCAGAGGCCATTCAGGACATGATCGAGCAACTGCTCCCGTGGCTCTCACCCCAAAACCGGAGCTTGCTGAATCAAATCTCCCAGGTCTCTCGGGAGCAGCTATCCTGCCTGACACTTCGCACTTTGCAGGCCGCGTCGGGAGATCTTGACGCGAGCCTGGAGGCGATCCTGAAAAACCTGACCGCTGACCCCATCTCTCGATTTGCCGCCAGGATCTTGCACGAAGGCGTGCCACGGTCTCTGGGCGTCGCTGACAAGCTTCTGGAGAGATTGGCGCGCATCGCCGGAATGGTAGACCAACTCGTGCAGGAGATGGATTTTCGCGTCTTCTACAACTCGTCGCGAAAACTGCTGTCGATAGGCTACGACGTCGAGCAGCAGCAGGTGCACGGAAGCTGCTACGACATTTTGGCGTCCGAAGCGCGGTCCGCAACCTTTGCGGCCATTGCGAAAAACGACATCCCACAAGAAAGCTGGCTGCGTTTAGGCCGATCCCAGGGCCGTTGGAAAGGTGAAGGCGTCTTGCTCTCGTGGAGCGGGACAATGTTTGAGTACCTGATGCCGGCCCTGTGGTTCGAGCATAGTCCGCGCACCCTCCTGGGCGAGAGCGTCCGGGTTGCAGTACGTTGTCAAATAGACTGGGTAGGCAAGTCTTTCCCCTGGGGAATATCGGAAGCCGCCTACAACGTACGCGACAGCGCCGGTCATTATCAATACCGGGCGTTCGGAGTACCACTCCTGGCGCTGGGCCCCACCTCCCGCAACGACGTCGTCGTCTCCCCCTATGCCAGTTTTCTGGCACTCACGATGGCCCCTCACGAAGCTGTCCAGAACCTTCAACGCATGCGGGACATGAACTGGCTGGGCGAACAGGGTTTTTACGATGCAGCCGATTACGCGCCGCACCGCGTGGCCTCGCCGGAAGGGTACGTATTGGTGCGCTGCTGGATGGCCCATCACCAAGGCATGAGTTTACTGGCGGCCTGCAATCTGCTGACCGGTGATGCGATCAGCAAGTGTTTCCATTCCGAGCCCGCGGTCCGGGCAACGGAATTACTGCTGCACGAAAAACCATCGCCCGTCGGCATCCCGCTGGTACGCGATCAAAGCATCGACAACAGCGCACAGGCTGTCGCCTCCGCCTGATGTGCCCGGAGTTGGCGGCGCGTGTGAAGAAGCGTTGCGGTGGGGCAGGTGTTCTCAGTGACGACTGAGAACCGTCTTTCTACTTTTTCGCGGGCCCGGGGACTAACGGGGCCGATTTCACCGGCACGTGTTCCAGCAGCGAGCCGCCGGCCCGATGCGAGACGTGGATGGTGAGGCTAATTGATGTCGCGATGAAGATTGCTGCCAGCACCCAGGTGATTTTGGCCAACAAGGTAACGGAACCCCGCGGACCAAACGCCGCTTGGCTGGTCCCTCCAAAGGCCGCTGTGATATCCACGTTTTCGCCGCCTTGGAGCAACACCGCGCCAATCAGCAGCAGGCAGACGATGATGTGTAGAACTGTGATCAGAGTAATCATTCGTTAATCTCGCAGCTTACAACAGCCAACAGCTTGCAACGAACAGGTAACAGCATTACTGCGCGCTGTCAGCTATTAGCTGTCGGCTGTCAGCTATTTGTAATTAATGAGCGCCGTGAACGAATCCACCTTCAGGCTTGCTCCGCCCACCAGCGCCCCATCAATCTCTTCCTGGGCCATTAAGCCCTTGACGTTGTCCGGCTTCACGCTGCCGCCGTAAAGAATTCGGACGGCCTTCGCTTCCACATCTCCAAACTTCTGTCGGGCCAACTCGCGCAACAAGCGGTGGCTTTCCGCCGCCATTTCCGGTGTCGCGGTGCGCCCCGTGCCAATCGCCCAAACCGGCTCGTAGGCAATTATGATACGGGAAAAGTCAGAGGGGGTCAACCCGGCCAACCCGCCCTCGAACTGGGTCTTCAACACATCGCCGGTGCGGCCGGATTCACGCTCCGCCAGGGTTTCGCCGACGCACATAATGGGAGTGAGTCCTGCCGCCAGGGCTGCCTTGATCTTCCGGTTCACCTGCTCATCGGTTTCGCCGTGATCGTGGCGGCGCTCGGAGTGGCCGATGATCACGTGTGTGCAACCGGCATCCACCAGCATCCCCGGCGCAACGTCTCCGGTGTGCGCGCCTTCCTTGTCCCAGTGCACGTCCTGCGCGGATACAGCAACCTTGGATCCCTTGGCTGCCTTCGCCGCCGCCGCAAGCGCCGTGAAGGGCGGAGCCACCACCACCTCGCAGTGCTCGGCCTTCGCCGCCACGGGCTTGATCTTCTCAATAAAATCCACCGCTTCCGCGATGGTCTTGTACATCTTCCAGTTTCCTGCTATTACGGGTTTTCTCATTTATTCAGTCCTTTCAGAAGGGAATAGGGAGTAGGGAATCGGGAGTTGGGTAATGCAAACTAAGACCTTCCCCTTGGCTTGCAACGAGCGAATGAGAGCTCGAAGCATTTTCCCCACGATTTCAGCTTTATCGAGCACTGGTTTCGCATCCTGGCTCGTAATTAGTCCGACGCGTTGGGAGAGCAAGATGTGTGTCTCCAACTCCTTCAACGATCCTTGCGCGATTCGGAGAAATTGGATGTAGTCGCCTCGGCTCTCCCGGCCGTTTCCCTCTGCGATGTTGGCGGCGATCGAAGCTACCGAACGCCTGATTTGTATCACTATACCGAAGAGTTCTTTTCTCGGAAAGCTCCGCGAGATCCGATAGAACAACTCAGCGAGATTCATCGCTTCTTGCCAAACGCGCAAATCCCTGTATGACGAAACGACACAAGTCGCTGCTGAGGCTTCGCTACCACCCCTGCCTTCCCCTATTCCCAATTCCCAACTCCCTACTCCCTACTTCCTGTCCGTCAACGCTGCCACGCCCGGCAACGTGAGTCCCGACAGGAACTCCAGCGAAGCCCCGCCGCCGGTCGAGATGTGGCTGATCTTGTCGGCGACGCCCATCTTTTTCACTGCGGAAACAGAGTCGCCGCCGCCCACGATCGAAACGGCCGACGAGGCCGCAACGGCTTTGGCGATGGCCAACGTGCCTTGCGCGAACTGCGGCATTTCGAAAACGCCCATGGGGCCGTTCCAGACGATGGTCTTGGCCTTGGCGATTTCCGCGGCGTACTGGGCGCGAGTGGCAGGACCGATATCCAGGCCGATGCGGTCCGCCGGAATCGCCGGGGTCGTCACGGTCTCGGCGGGAGCTGAGGCGTCAAACTTCTCGGCCACGATGTGGTCCTTGGGCAGCAGGAATTGCTTCCCCTTCGACTTGGCCTCCTGAAGAAGCGCCTTGGCGAGATCCAGTTTGTCGTCTTCCGTCTTCGACTTTCCCACCTCGATGCCTTGTGCCTTCAGGAACGTATAGGCCATGGCGCCGCCGATCAGCACCGTGTCCGCAATCTTGAGGAAGTTCTGAAGCAACTCGATCTTGTCGCTCACTTTCGCGCCGCCCACGATGGCCACGTAGGGCCGCGCGACATTTTCCACTGCCTTGCCCAGGTATTCCAGCTCTTTTTCCATCAGCAATCCCGCCGCGCAGGGGGATAGATAATGCGTAATTCCCTCCGTGGAGGCGTGGGCGCGATGCGCGGAGCCAAATGCGTCATCGACGTACACTTCGGCGAGCGTTGCCAACTTCTGGGCAAACTCGGGGACGTTCTTCTCTTCCTCGGGATGAAAGCGCACGTTCTCGAGCAGCAGCACGTCGCCGTCTTTCAGCGCCTTGGCTGCGGATTCAGCGTCCGGGCCGATGCAATCGGCGGCGAACGCGACCGGCTTGCCAAGCAGTTGCCCCAGTCGCGTGGCGGCGGGCTTCAGACTCATCTTCGGATTGGGCTTGCCTTTGGGACGCCCCAGGTGCGACGCCAGGATCAGCCGGCCGCCACCCTTCACAATGTACTGAATCGTGGGCAGCGACGCCTGGATGCGCGTGTCATCCGTGATTTCGCCGCCATCGTTCAAGGGTACGTTGAAATCAACGCGCATGAAGATACGCTTGCCTTTAACATCAAGGTCACGCACAGAGAGTTTAGACATGGTTCTTGTCCTTTATATGAATTTTTTGATGTTCGGCTGCGTGTGACAACTGCTGCGGGGCGTCGTGCTGGCTAAACCTGGCGCCTGCCCACCGAGTGGAGCTGCAATCCCACCAAAGAATGGATGCGCTCGAAATCGTGATCCAGCGTAAAGAGGACGGCTCCCCCCTCCAAGGCCAAAATTGCAATGAGGGCGTCAACGGTTGTGAGGGCCACGCCTCGCGACCGCGCCAGTCCGATCAGCGCCGCGGCCTTCTGATACGTCTCGAATCCCCTGGGCTCAAGCAGAGTCCAGCGGCTCAACTGCACCTCAATCGGCTGAACGTCCCAGCGAAGACCCTGGAGGATTTCATCACGCTTTCGGCTGTCCGCGGTCGGCCAGTTGTCAGTCGTCAGTTATCAGTTTTTCAGAAGTGTGCAACCAAGGTTGCTTTTGTATTTATTGGCTGCTGAAAACCGATGTCTGACAACTCCCCGGCCACGGACAGCCTACCGCTTTCTGCCTACGGTTTTTCTACAGTCCTTTGCCGACCACAAAGCCGATCAGGTCGCGCACGCGGCAGGAGTATCCCCACTCGTTATCGTACCAAGCGACCACTTTCACCAGGTTGCCGTCAATCACCTTGGTGAAGCCGGCGTCGACCATCGACGAATGCGGGTTTCCGGTGAAGTCTTTCGAAACCAGCTCGTCTTCGACGTACTGCAAGATGCCCTTCATGGGGCCTTCCGCAGCTTTCTTGAGAGCGGCATTGACTTCCTCGGTGGTGGTGGGTTTCTCGACAACCGCCACCAGGTCAACCACGGAGACATCCGGCGTGGGAACGCGCATGGCGTAACCATCCAGCTTGCCTTTCAGTTCGGGGATTACCAAACCGATGGCCTTGGCCGCACCCGTTGTGGTGGGGATCATGCTCAGCGCGGCCGCGCGTGCCCGCCGCAGGTCCTTATGGGGCAGGTCGAGAATGCGTTGGTCGTTCGTATAGGCGTGAATGGTGGTCATCGAGCCCTTGAGGATCTTGAAGCTGTCGTTGATGACCTTCGCCGGCGGAGCCAGGCAGTTGGTGGTGCAGGAGGCGTTGGAAAGAATGTTGTGTTTGGCGGGATCGTACGCGCCTTCGTTGACGCCCAACACAATAGTGATGTCTTCACCTTTGGCCGGCGCGGAAATGATTACTTTCTTCACCGTACCCTTGAGGTGCTTCTTCGCATCCTCGGCTTTGGTGAACAGGCCGGTGGATTCAACAACCACTTGGATACCGAGCGAGGTCCAGTCGATCTCGGCGGGGTCCTTAACTTTGAACACCCGGATCGACTTCCCGTTGACCCGAATGCAATCCTCGCCAAAACCGATATTGGCGTCACAGATGCCGAATACCGAGTCGTATTTCAACAGGTGAGCTAGCGTCTTGGGATCGGTGATGTCGTTCACAGCAACGATGTCGATCCCGGGATCGTTCAGAGATGCGCGAAAGAGATTTCGGCCAATGCGCCCGAAACCGTTAATTCCAACCTTAACAGGCATGATTACTACCTCCAGTGTGGTTCAATAGAGTTGACTTAGATCAAGGATTTTATTCGGACTGGCAGGCCAAGTCAAAGCGAAAAAGCCCGCAGGGTTAGACTGTCCGTCGATCGTATGCGCGAAATTACTCACTGCTTGAGCAGACTAGATAACGCCGCATCCTGACTTCCAAAGTGATGAAAACCCGCCGGGTGTTCGGAACGACCACGCATTAGCAGTTGTAAGGACATTGTGTTCGTAATTCGGCTAAACCCGGAGCGGCGAACCACGGGTAGGCGGGCGCAAATGCGCTGAGCGTTGCCATGCTGTCATGATGATTCGCCCGCGTGGGATATTATCGCAAGCTTTGAATTTTCAGTTTCCGTCCACCGAGAATGCCAGGAGCACGTTCCCGCTGATGGCGTTCGTGTATCCGGCGTTGACATACAACATGCCATCCACAATGGCCGGGCCGGACTGATTCATCGATCCGCCGGTTGCCTTGGCTCCGTTGACGGTGGGGAAATCATGCAAGGAGTCGAAGTCCCAGAGGACGGCGCCGGTGTGGACGTCGTAGGCGCGGAGGTGTCCATCCAGCGATCCCGAGAACACCACGCCGGGAATCACGGTGGGCGGCGCCATTTGTGCAGCGCTGCATCCCGGCTGCGCCGCGCAGGCAGGATTAGGCGGAGGGCTGAACCACACCCGTTGGCCCGTGTCAAACTGGAGTGCATACATGCCACCGCCTGCCGCCGGCCCCGAGTCGTCCCAATCGGAACGCGGAAAATAAGCTGTGTTGTCGTCGGCGCCGCCTCCCCATTGCACACCCCCCAACGGCCCACCGTGGCCGATCCGAACCTGCCACAAAATCCTCCCGCGATGGTCGGGATCGAGCGCGTGGACGACACCCGACTTTTGACCAATGATCAAGATGCGGCGCCCGTCCGGCAGAGATCGCAAGATGGGAGGCGATCCAAAGTCGAAGTCGTTTCCCGGCCCGCGCGGACAATTGGCCGTGTTGGGCGCGACGCACGCGATATTCCACCGGTCCTGTGCGGTCAACTGTTTCCACCAGACCATCTTTCCCGAATTCATGTCAAAGGCGATCACGGCATCCGAATAGCGCGAGTCCGGCTCGGAATAGCTATTGCCAGTGCCGACATAGATAGCATGGTTCTTCAAGTCGATGGTGGGAGAAGACCAGACGGCGGCTCCTGCCGGTCCCCACAGTTTCGCCCCGGCGGAGTTCCGCCGTCCCGTGGGCTTGGCGGCGTCGGGGATGGTGTAGGCCTTCCAGATGGTATTGCCGGACTGCGGCTCGAGCGCCACCACGCTGCCGCGGAAGGTGCAGCACGGATATTTTGGATCGATGGCAGCACCCTCCTCGCCGGACGAGACCGGAACGTACAGGCGCTCGCCAAAGAAGACGGGCGAGCCGGTGATGCGTGCCGCGGGATGATTGTCGACGTGAACTTTCCACAGCAGACGCCCGTTTTCAGAGAGCACCGCGTAAACATTGCCGTTGGTGTCTCCGAAGAATGCGGTGCGCCCGGCGGAGTCGATCGAAACCGCGGTCTTCACGGTCGTCTCTGCCTTATAGGTCCAATAGGTGCAACCCGTTCGGGCATCGAGCGAGTACACCGTTCCATCCTCGCTGCCTACAAAGAGCCTGCCGCCGGCGACGGTCGGCTGCCCGTATGTGGCCGAGGCTCCCGGATATCCGAACGCCCATTTCAGCTTGAGCCTGGGGACCTCGTCTCGACTCAAGCCCGCCTTTCCTTCCGGCTGAAATCGGCTATTGGTAAGGTCCGCGCCCCAGCCGCTCCAACTGGGATCGCCGGAGATGGAGAACTTTCGCGCCGCGCAAGCGCCGGGCGGTGGCGCTGAACCCGCTGATGACGCCGCGGGGGCAGTCAGTGGGACTGCCGGTGGCGCCGGGTTGACAGGATCGGGAGCGCCCACGAAATCCGCCAGCGCGGCTCTATCTTCCGCGGTCAACTGAGCGCCTTGTTCCTTCATCCTGCCCGACTCAAGCGCACGCAAAATGGAACTGCGTGTCATGCGGTGAAGCTGATCCGGGCTTGGCGCCGCTTGACTGTTGCCGGCCTGGTGGCACGAATAGCATCTGTCCTGAAACAGGCGCGCGCCGTCCGGCGGTGTGGGCGCAGGCGCTTGTGGTGAGCCCCAGACGAGCAACAGCAATAGCCGTGTCACAAATATCGTCATAGGTGAAAGCCCCTGCCGGATCGAAGTCCCCCAAGCTCCCCCTCAGAATGCACAGGTGCGGTTGGAAGCTTCCGGGCCTACGTTCCCCGTACCCTGAGGCCTATCGAGCCAAAAGGTCTGAAGAATTCCGTCGTCCCCACGGGATAAGATGTGAGCGCTGGGGAGAAGGTTTGTCAGGCGCACATGGCCGGTGGCGGGCCGTGGCCGGGCGACCGTCGATGCGAGTTCCACGGCGTGTACGGGCGCCATTCGAAGAGTGACTGCGAAATCTGGCCCTTGTTATCGGTAGCGGGAATCTCGCCCTTGATTTGGATGGACGCCACGGTTACGGTGTCCGGTTCCTGAGTTCGGCCCTTCACTTCCGCTTTCACCATTTTCCCGGGTGGGATGGCTGACGCCTTGAGGGCCTTGAGGGTCTTCATGTCGCCGCGCGCGTCAAATTTCAGAAGCTGGCCATCGGCGACGAGCAGCGCAAAGTGCCTGGTGGGCGTGCCCGGGGTACACATTCTAGCCTGGCGATTCATCGCGTCCGCCCGTCGCAATTGAGCGGCCTGCCAGTCCAGTTCGCGTTGGCTGGTTTCCGGTTCTCCGCCGGGATCGAGCGCCCCCGTTGGACGCTCCGGCGGATTGGATTCGCCCTGTTGAGCCTGGTCCTGGACAGGTGGCGGCCCGGGTGTGGTGGGCATTCCGGGACCATTCCCCTGCGCCGGTGTTGGCGTGCCTTGCATGTGTTGGAAGTAGTACTGGGACAGGGCTTGTTGATAGACCAGGCTGTCAAGAGCGGGAAGTTTGCTCAGAGCACTGGCCATGCAGACTGCATCCACTAGGCTGCCCTTCCACTTATGGGTTTTTGCGTGCGCTGGCGCCGGAGGGTTCGACTGGGACCATCCCCACCCGGCGTTTCCGAAAAGCCAAAAACCGACCGCCAAGCATCCGATCAACGCACGCTTCATTTTCGGGTCCTTCCCTGTGATTCATCCCGGGAAGGGGCAAGGATTGGGCCAAAGCGCGACCCCAGCATATCCCCAATGAAATGTTGATGCTGCCGCCAGAGGGAGCCAACCCATCTGCCGCGTGGGTAAGAGGATTTTACCGCCGAGGGACAAGAATTACATGACGGTATACGGGACACGGAAACAAGGGGTAAGGGATAAGGGAAAAGGGACAAGGGGTTGGACCTCGGCCTTTCAGCCCGCACCATTCGCGTCCCGGAAGGCTAGGCGGGCCGAAAGAGGGTGGCATGACGGCGCTCGCCGCACGGGCTGAGCGCGGCGACATCGCGCCGTAGACATCAGGACGCGGCCTATCTTAACACGTATACCTAGCCCCCTAGCCCTTGCCCCTTTTCCCTTACCCCTTGTCCTTTACCCCGTATGCCGTATCCCGTGTCCCGTATCCCTTTCTTCACTTCTGTTCCGCGCTTTGGGAGACGAACTCCTTTCCGGTTCGCGCGTTCAGAATCGTCGCCATGTTCCAATAGTCGTGCATATTGAAGATCTGGAGCACGGAGACATCGCAGCCATTGGCGTCGGCGAACAGGTTCAAGGCTCGGGGCTGGGGCGGTTCGGCGAGCTTCTTGGCTTCCACGGGCGCTGCGGGGGGGTCGGCGGGCTTGGCCGTGGCCACACTGGCGGTTTCTAAGGGTTTGCTGTTACAGGGGAGCGATGGATCAGTCTGACGAGGCGGAGCGTAGAATAGGGTGAGGTAATTCGCCCGTTTCAGTGAGAGTACGTGGACGCCAAAGGCCACCGCAATGAGGCCCACGGTGCCGCCGATCAGCCATTTTTCCGTCGAACCGCTGGTGGCGACGCTGCTGACGAGTCCCGCAATGCCGAGACCCGCCGACGCCACTTGCAGATCCTCCGATGTTCCGCCCGTTCCCGTCACCCTGCCGCGGGCGAGCAGTTTCATGCGGTCGTAGGGGATGCGTACCTCCATGCAGAGTTTCGCTCCGCAACCGTCGCAGCGGCTTTGGTCCACCGCCGTGGCCAGTCCTTCGGCAAAAGGATCAGGCGCATCGTTCCTTTCACTCGAGCAGAACCGGAACTGAAGCGAATTCATGCCGAGATACACCTGGCCGCGCACCGCCTTCAGCCGGTCCCTGCCATTCTGGGGAACGTAGGGGTAGCCGGTGATGTACGCGGCGCCCCCCTTCAGGACATAGTGATTATCCGGTATCAACGACTGCGGCCACACGTCGCATGCCCATAAGAACGTGACCAGCAACAGCACCGGCACGCATAAGCGCATTTCCCCTCCTGTAATGCACGACGGGAGTCGAAGAACTCGGCGGCGAGAGCCCACTGAAGCCGCCCTACCAGCCTAAACCGCAAAAAGATAGACGGAAACCTAGCGCTGAATGTCGATGTTGTCAAGAAAAGTGAGACAGGATACGCCTCAGTCTTTGGGAATTTCCTGCAATTCGGTAGGCTGCTGGCAACAGACGCAATTGCCGGGTCCGAGGGCCACGATGTTGCACGTGGGGCAGAAGTAGCGGACGCGGTACAGTTTCCCGTTGTGGACCGTGTACAGCCACTGTACCTCGAACGTCCCGTCCGGCTTCGCCGTGCCCTCCAGGCGCACCTCGCGCCCGTTCAGGCGCTTGTCCTGCAAGGTACGAAACAAATAAGGCAAATTGGCCGATAGCGTCTCGTTGCGGCCGTCAACGCTCACCATGGGACAGTCGCCCTGGGTGGTCAGCAGTTTGCCTTCAATCACGCTCAGAGGCTTGGCCTGCGCAGCCCATAACGCGGATGCGAGCAGGCACGTGAGCGCCAACGCGGATGTCCCAAGCTGACCGATCCGATTTGTTGACGTGAAACTCATAACCGCACCACCCATCACGATTCCTTCCAGCGGCGGCCAATCCAAAATTCAGCGGGGGCCAATCCAAAATCCAAAATCCAAAATCCCATCACCCCTGCCAGTGTCCCACCATCGTGAAGGCCAGGGGCAAGTCACCGCTGGCGGCATGTCCCTTGAGTTGCAGGTCCCAGTTGCCCGAGTCATCCTTGACGACGGAAGGAAATGTGGAGCCATTCACAGCCGCGCCGACCAGGAACCCGGGGTGCGGCGTGCCCGACGCCTGCGTGCTCAACTTCACCAGATCCGCGAAAGAGAGCGTCTGATCGGGGTTGGTATCGGCGGCAACGGGCCCCAGAACGAAAGCGTCGCGGGTAGGATTAACCCCCATGTGGTTTCCATCCTGCGGGATCAGCGCGTAGCGCAGCGTGTAGTATCCGGGCTTGATGTTCTGATTGCGAAAATCGGTGGTGGCACTGGGGAAGTGCAACACGCCCACCAAGGCTCCCTCGGGCAAGCTGCCAAAGAGGACGTCCGCCGAATTGCTGGGGTTCGGGCTGGCGGGGAGCGTCTTGCGCAGCCACACTTCGCAGACCGTGGCGCCCTGGTCGCTGGTCACGCGAACGCCCTGCGATTCCAGCAGGCCTTGGATGGCCGCAGGTACATCCGACGGCGGCGCGCCTATGGCGGTTGCCTTGTAACCCTCCTGACCATACGCGCTTAAGACTGCACAGAGTTCAACTGCCAGAACTACTCCGACGGCGCGGTGCAGTTTCATTGACAATCCCTCCACAATCCCTGATTAATTAGATGTCAGAGACACAAAACGGGAAACTCCCTTTTTCCGGAGCTTCCCGTTGAGAGGCAGACCACCCGGTACGGGCTAGAAGCTGCCGACAAAAGCGCTGCGCTTGTCCACGTTTTTCCATACTTCACCCAAGCCCGGTCCCGAAAACGAACTGTCGACGGTGAAAGCGGGCATGGAATGCGACAGGGCCACCAGTGGCGGATAGAAAACCCGTTCGTTGCCGCACAGGTGGTCGCCTTGGCACAGGCTGCGGGTCTCGATTCGGGCAAGCTTTCCCGCCACCAGGCTGGCCGCTCCGTGCATATCGCCATGTTCCACCGTCATTTGGATAGGGGCCGTTTCAACCCGCTCGACGTGGCCGAGCAGGCTCCCGGCCTTCGCGGCCGCAAACGATTCGAGCGCCGCCCGCTGCTGGCTGTTGGCCCGCGAATCCACAATCAACACAGAATGCGCGGGATACGGGCTGTGCGTAGGATCGCCCAGCGTGGCGTTGGCTCGGACCACCGCCACCACGCTCAGGCCCGCCAGGGTAACGCCCTTCCACTCACCCTGGTTGACTTTCCAGGCCAGAATGGCCTCGCGCCCCGTCAAATTCACTTCCGACATCGCAAAGCAGGGACCCGTATAGATGTCGGCACTGCGGGCCTCAAGGTAATCGCCCGTCACGGCCGCCCTACCAAGTATCGAAAAAACTGAAAGGAGAAAGATACACGCTCCCACCGACACTAACAAGCTTCTCATAACCCGACCTCCAAGGCACAAGTTCTAATTTTTCGCCCCACAGACATTTTATCCGAATTGTGCCGATTAATTCAACTCGGCGCTTCTCTGCGACCGCTGTATTGCAATACCGTAATTTCTTGTTTCTTCTAGCAAACATTTTGCACGCCTCGTAGGGGCACCCCTCGTGGGTGCCCTCCACAAGGGCACCCACGAGGGGTGCCCCTACGAGGCGTGTTGGTTGCGGCTCCGCCGAAGAGCCCGCCACGAAACGTCGCTTCTGCCCCCAGTCCTGGTCAGGCGGCGGCTACTTTAGCGTCGATGCTGCGCGGCGCGTGCGCCAGGAGATCGCCTGGGGTCGCTGGCGCAGGCGCTACGGGATTCGTTTCGGTCAGATTGTCGGGCGAAGAATGCGCTCCCGCCGCCGCATCTCCGGTGGGCAGGGCACTTGCGGTCTCGCCATCACTGTTAGGCTCCCCTGTGTTTTCTTTAACATAGCCGGATGCACCTACATTTTTGCGTACATTTTTCTTGGTGCCATCTTCGGCGCCTGTGTTCTCAGCTTGAACCGCCGCCATGGCCGGTTCGACGGCTGCCGTTTCTCCGATTACCGCATCGTGGGTAGCTGGGCTCGGAACCGGGGGTCGCGGATGGTGGTCTGCTGCTTCGGGCTTCGGACCCCGGGCCTCGGACTCTCCCTGCGGCTTGCCTTCGGACTGTGCACGCCGGACCTCGGACTGCTTTTGCAGCTTCATCAGGTCACGGATGAGCCGCGCGAACTCCCGGAAGCACGAGCGCTCCTCGCGCCGCATCAATTCCAGTTCCTTGCTCACCTCGAGGGCGAGGAGGTCGCGGGAGCGGGGCGAGAGGGGCGCCTCCTGCGCGGCCACGGCTTTTTGCCACTGCTCCGTCGCGAGGCGCAACTCTTTGGCCGCCAGGCGCCACAACTGTTCGCGCAGCGGATCGCGGTCCTGGCCCTCCGCCACGGGGACTTCGGACGCGGGAATGGACGACTCGTCCGCCTCATCTGCATTCAGAATGCCCTGCCATTCCTGGTCGCGCATGGCCTCAGGCAGGGGCGGGGGAGGTGGGTCGGTGAAGCGGTCCGGCTTACGCAAACGGTGCAGAAGCTCGAGGATGGGTTCCAGGCTCGCACTCGGGTACTGCTGCAGGACGTCCTGGCACTGCTCGAAGCACCCGTTGGGCGTGTAGAAATCGGGGCGGGCCACGGCGTGCTGGAGTTCGCCCAGGAAGCCCCGGACCTCCGCGCGCAGTTGGCGGGCGGCTTCCCGGCGCCTGGCTTCGAACTGGCGGATGTGGTTGGCCATCTTGCTTTCCTGCTGGCGCTCGGCACGCTGCATGCGGAACTGCAGGCTGGCCAGGCGGCTGGTGATCCATTCCTGGCAGCCGTTGGCGGGGCGGAACTGCGCGCGCACGCCCTCTACCAGCGCGGCCAGGTCGGCGGGGTCTTCACCCAGCGCTACCAGCGCTTCATCGCGCACCTCGGAGTAATACCCGTGGCGCAGGTTGGCGGCGCGGGCGCGCTCCTTGCCTTCGGGGGTGGCGGCGCCGTGCGACTGCCGCCCGTTGCGCCGGTGCGCCTCCAGATTCTTCTCGGTCATGGTTTGCTCGACGAGTGCCATATAGAACTCCTTGGGGATCGGGATACGGGATACGGAATGCAGCATACGGAATACGGGGTAGGGGATACGGGATAAGGGATAAGGGATAAGGGACACGAGACACAGGAATCAGTAAGAGCATTCGTTTGCCGCGGCAACGCGGAGGGTCAGGCGCTCGCCCGGGCGAACAAGCTGTCCCGAGCAAGAGACACCTCCGGGTACCGCCGCATTATTAAACAGCTGATACCAGCTCTTGTCAAGTAAAATCAGCTAGGCCGTAGCCGAGAGGCTGGTAACAGCCGCCCGCCGGCGGTTGCAGGACCATTGGCACATTTGCCAGAAGCATTGGCAAGCTTGGCGGGACCACTTACAAGTCTCGTCATCCTGTGACGGCGGAACCATTGGCAAACTTGACGGAACCACTGGCAAATCTCGTCATCCTGAGTGGGGATGGGCCTGTCGGCCCACCCATATAGATGAAAATCGGCTCGAGTGCGCGTACACTAGGGGCGGCGTGGAACGGTGAAGGCCGTCGGGGCTCTGGATTTGTCGAAGCCGTTCCTGAGTGTGGTCTGGGACGCGCGCTTGAACCCAACTTTGCGACGCCACCTTCCCGACGTGGAACGGTGGTAAGCGCGTCACGGTGCCTAATTTCAATTTTTCGCGTGTCCTACCGCTTCCACGCTAACCCCCGCATCTGCCGGGATATGAGAGACGATTTTCCACGGAGCGCCGATGCCTTTTATCGGGGCGAAGGATCTGCATTTTACTTTTGGGGTTGCGCGGGGGGAAGGCAAACGCCGGTCTTTCGCTCCTGGCCCGCTGCTCTTTATCCGCGCGAAGGATCTGCATTGCACCAATAAAAGCAAACACCCATAAATAGAGCACTACGCACTGAAATTTTCGGTGTTACACTCCCGCGCATGCCGGATTCCTACGTTTACATAATGGCCAGCCGCTCGCGGACCCTTTACACCGGCGTGACGAACAACCTGGAGAGGCGTGTTTCTCAACACAAGCTGAAGCTCGTTCCCGGGTTCACCGCCCGTTACAACATTAGCCGGTTGGTTTATTACGAACGCCACGGTGATATTCGTGAGGCCATTCGGCGCGAGAAACAGATCAAGGGGTGGTTGCGGGAGAAGAAAATCGCACTGATCACATCGCTGAATCCCGGCTGGTGCGATTTGAGCGAAAACTGGTTTGGAGGACAAATGCAGATCCTTCACCCCGAGGAAAAACGTCGGGGTTCAGGATGACGTGGTGGTGGCCAGGTGGATTCGGTGGGCGACCAGAACCGTTTGCAAATTTGCCGGAACCATTGGCAAATCTCGTCATCCTGAGCACCGATGCCTTTTGTCGGGGCGAAGGATCTGCATTTTGTATTGGAACTGAGGGGGAAAGCCAATGCAGATTCTTCGCCCCGAAAAGCGGGGCAGAATGACGGGGTCACTGCGCCGGGTGAGGTGAAGAGAAAGGCCAATGCAGATTCTTCGCCCAAAAAGCGAGGCTCAGAATGACGGGGTCAGCGCGCGGGGCCAGCCAGAAAGAAAGGCCAATGCAGATTCTTCGCCCCAAAAAACGGGGCTCAGAATGACGGGGTTTGTAGAGGGTTCTGCCAAGTGTGCAAATCGTTCATCAGCGAGAAATGTAGCCCATGCATGTCAGGAATCATGCGGCTGGGGCGGTTGATTTCCGGGACTGCAAAAGACGGGGCGACGCGGGTGGGTCGCCACGGTGGTCAGCCAGAGTTGCTCTTCAGGTTCTTCTATCTTTGCGGAGGCTGTTCGGGCATCGGCTTTCCGCTTCGCGAACGCTCTTCTGCGGCAGGGACCCGAATTAAATGCGCGCCTTGCCGAGCGCCTTGCGCACGCTGCGCTCGGCCTGGTTCATCGGGTGGGCATGCGCCTCACGGCGGAGCCTTGTGAAATTCGGGTAATTGGCAGCCGCTTCCGCAGCCCACTCACGCGCGAAGGATCCGTCCCGAATCTTTTCGAGGGCTTGCTCCAAGTGCTTCCGCAGGTCGGAACCCGCGGCGCCCGGGCGGCGGGAAAGCGTTCCATATTGCGAGGTGGGCGAGTGGAATTTCATCTGCTCGAAAAAGCCGTGCTGGGCCATCTGCCGGAAAATGTCCGCCGCCTCGCCGGAGGCATAGAGCTCCAGGGCGACGGCTTCAGGCGAATATCCCTTTTCCACCAGAACTTCATAGGAGGTCAGCAGGCAATCAAGCAATGCCGGCCACAGCGCCTGCTCCGCGAACAGGTCGAGGTCCGTTTCTTCCTGAAACGAGGATTTGAACACGGCCGCGCGCGTGCAGCCGATGCCTTTCGCCAAGGCCAGCAGGGTTGGCCATGCCGATCCCGTGGCGTCCTGCCAAACGTCCACATCCGCCGGGACGCCGCCCCCGGCCACATACACTTCGCGCACCACCATGCCCAGCGTGCGCGGAGCCAGCATCACCACGTCAACATCCTTGGGGGGAACGATGATGCCAAAACGGATGTTGTAACCGCTGGCAAACACTAACATCATTCCCGGCTTCAGGCCGGGGGCGATGGAATCCTGGTATACCGCCACCTGCACCTCGTCAGGAATGATGATCATCACGATGTTCGCCTGCCGGACCGCGGCGTCAATATCCATCACCGGAAAGCCATCCTGCACGGCCGTTTTGCGATAATCATCGGGAATGCAACCGACAATGACGGAAACCCCCGAGTCGCGCAGATTCAGCGCCTGAGCGCGGCCTTGGTTGCCGTATCCGATCACGGCGATGGTTCTGCCGTTCAGGTTTTTCAGGTCGGCGTCCTGGTCGTGATAGACAGTTGCCATGGGTTCCTCCTGGCGGGCGAACTAGGACGATTCGCTTCCCTCCGGCCCGCTCGATAAAGCTTGTTCAGGCTTGCTCAGAAACTTGTCCCAGCAGTCGTCCACTTGGGCCTGGTGAAATTGCATCCACTCTTCTTCCCGTTCCGTGCGGGCGCGCAGTGCCGACGGAAGCTGGCCGTGCAGGTAGGCGACGATGTTCGAGAACAGCTTCTCCGCCAGGCCGTCGCGCTCGAATTGGTCGAGCAGATTGTAGGTGCAAAACACAACCTTGCCGCTTTCGAGCGGTACGATGGGGAGATCCGGTCCCGTATCTTCGGCTGACATGCGGTAAGGAACGGCGACCTGATTCGTGACGATGTTGCCGTACTCCCAATCCATCAGCCCCGGCCCGGGGAGCCCCTCGAAGATTGGATGCCGCGTCACGGGGCACCCGGTGCGCGAGTTTCCCGCCGCCCACGCGTACGGACCGGAGTGTTTTCCCCAAGCATCGGATTCGCCATCCCCGTGCAACGAAAATCCCAGCACCGCGGGCGTGGTGAGGGCGCTGAAATTCAGGATATTTCCAAACGCGCGGTTGTTGAAGGGCGGAGGCCCGTCGCTCGGGACACCAAGGAATAGAATCGTCGAGCCGCGGCGAACCTGGTCGATAAGCAAGTCGAACTTGCCAAAATCTTCGCGCTGGCGCCACAGCGCCGTAAATTGCGTGGCCACCACCAACTGCGGCTGCTCGGTGTGCGGATCGAAATCCCGGGTGTGCAAACGATCGGGGCGTTTGTCCTGCGGCCACTGATGCTGCGGGTCAAATACGGCGAATCCGTCCTGCGGCCAGCGGAAATCCCTGGGGTGATAAACGGTGAACTGCTCCGTTTTCTTCACCAGAACGCGCGTACCGTCGCGCAGTTCCGCTTCCAGCGTCACCTTGCCGGGTTCTCCGCCGCTGCGGATCGGCCCGCTGAAGAGGCGCGTTGACCACGGCTGCGCCTCCACGGTATCTTCCCGCGAAAACAGTTCGGCGCCGGAGGGGCCAGTGGCGCGCACGTGCAAGGTTTTGCTGCCGGTGATCTGGTCCTCGTTCACCAGGCTCACGTCCACCTGCACTTCGCCGTCTGCCTTGGCATTGAAAGGACTGAATTGCACAATCAGTTGCAGCGGCTGGTTCAAGTGCTGCTGGAACATGTAAAACGACTTCTTGCGCCGATTGCGCCAGAAGTCCACCAAGCCGTCCACTTCGTTGGAATTTGAATCGAACAACTGCACCACATTGAATCCTCCCATGCGCGGATTCGATCGGAAGGACTCAACCGTAAACTTGTGGGCATTCGCCTGCACGGTCTGGGCCGCCTCGCGCAGTTCCGCCAGCGTGGGAAAGATGTCGTGCTCGTTGGTCCGGCGGAAGGCGTTTTCTATCTGGCGTTTCTGCTGCACAAAGCCGTGGTAGTCCTCCATGTGGGTGTTCGGATTGGGGCCGTACTTCTCGAGCACCGCGTCAATATCTTCGAGAGCCCCAAACCCGAACTCGGTGGTGAAGTAGAGCCGCCCCGGCACGCCGCGGTTGCGCCAGTACTTCAGCACGCCTTCGGAAAGCGGCTCGTTCTGGTAGCCGTGCTCGGTGAGGTAGGAAACGCCCGTATTCGAATACGGGCGGTAAAAGCGCGAGGGACCGCCCGCCGATTCCGTGATCAGGCGCGTCGGGTCGAACTCGCGTGCGGTCTTCACCATCAGTTGTACGTACTTCAGGCAGGCGGCCTGCTCGTTGATCATGTTCCAGATCACAATCGAAGGCCGGTCGCGGTAGCGGGCGATCAGCTTGCGGGTTTCGCGGACGCACAGTTCTTTGGCGCTGGGGAAGTCGTGCAGGCCGCTAATGGCCGGCTCGGATTGAATCATGATCCCCAGTTCGTCGGCGGCATCGAGAATGGAAGGCGCTGTCGGCCGGCCCTGGTAACGCATGAAATTGAAGCCGCCTTCCTTGGCGACTTCCACAATGCGGCGCGCCATCTCACGGTTTTCCGGGAAAGCCAGCGTGTGCGGCTCGGTACTCTGGTAATGAGCGCCTTTCAGAAAAATGCGCTTGCCGTTCAGATGGAAGTAGCCGTCATCGCCCACGGTAAGCTCGCGCAGGCCGAAGCGCACCGAGTAGTTGTCGCGCCGCCTGGTCCCTTCGTACACGCTCACTTCCGCGACGTACAGGAAAGGATCTTGCGGCGACCAGGGCCGCGCCTGCTGGAACTGCGCTCCCACGCTGACCGAGTTCTGGCCCGGCACAAGGCGCAGGCTGCTCTCCCCGGAGCCCGATGCGCCGCCTCCGCCCTGATACGGCCGGACCTCCACCGTCACCCTCGCGTCCACCGGTGAGCCGGTGGTATTCGCGCACACGATCTTCGCCTCCACTGCGCCTGACTCCACCTTGGGCAGGATAAAAGCATCGGCGACATAGACCGGATCATTCACGATGACTTCAACGGGCTGCCAGATTCCGCAATGATTAAAGCCTTCGCGCCAATCCTGGAAGCCGGCCGGAATATCGTCAAAGTAGATCCCGTCCATAGGTTCCCACGTGGGGTGCTCCCAGCCCGGCAAGCCGCAATACTGCGGCCGGAAGTCGCGGCCCGAATCGGACACGCGCGCCACCAGGCGATTCTCTCCGGCCTTCACCGCGTGGCGAACGTCAAACTCAAACGGGGTGAAGGCGCCCTCGTGGCTCCCCAGTTCCTGGCCATTCGGCCAGACCCTGGCCCGATAATCGGCGGCGCCAAACCGCACGCGCACCGCACGGCCTGCGATCTCCGAGGGCAACGAGAAGGTCTTGAAGTACCATCCGATGCCGCCGCCTTCGTTCACGTACTGCTGCCAGATCGAGGGAATCTGAATCGCCATCAGGCGCGCGTCGGGCGCTGAAGGCTCAGACTGGAACCAGCGGCCATCGAGGCCCCGGTTGGCGGAATCCATGCACAGTTGCCAGGGGCCCGACAAGTCCAGCACTTGCCGTTCGCCTTGGGTACGCAACTCGGATTCGCCGGCTCTGGCAACGGCGGACACGCCATGGATTGCCAACGGGAGGCTTCCTGCCTGCTTGATGAATTCACGCCGCTTCATTTCAGACATTCTCCTTTTCCGTGCGAGGCGGATACGCCGGAGGCAAATCCGCGATGGTCACGAGTCCGGGTTTCGCTTCAACGACCCGGCGCAATGAGTTGGCTACGATGGCAGCCGAGGTCGTGTGGGGGTTGCACCCGGGCTGGATCGAGAAGTGAAAGTCGGGATAGCCACGGATATCAAAACTGTCTTGGACCTCAAACCCTGCCTCGGTGGGGTTGGCGTGACCGATAAATTCGGCTTGGTACCAGGGCTTGCCGCCGGCAGAACCAATGACGCGCTGGATGAAGCCCACCGTTTGGCCCGCCGCGATGTGCAGCTCACCCATGCGGTAGGCCTTCTCCGCGATGATCGGCTCGAGGTTCTTCTCGATGCTATCAATCGTCATGCCCATCCGGGCGCCGAGCAGTGCGATGGATTGGGGAAAGCCAATATGGCCATAGATGGTACCGGCGGCCGCGCCCGCCGCAAACTCGGCCGCGGAATATCCAAAGCCCAGCCGCCGCAAGATGGTCGGGCTGAAATGCGAGCAGTCAACCACGCGGCGCCCGTGAATGAAGTCCACGCGCCAGAGAACGCCGGTGGCGGTGAGCACAAACGCATCAAAAATGAATCCGGGGTTCGCCCCGGCGCCCAGGATGGTGACGTTATTTTGACGCGCCAGTTGATCAAGCCCGTCAGCCAGGGAAGAATCGACCAGCCATGGGAAAAGCATCTCTTCCGCCGTGCTGATCACATTGCGCCCTGCCGCAACCGCGCTGCGAATGTCGCCGGCAACGTCACGCAGGAAGGAAGTAGTCGCGATCACCACCACGTCTGACGGTGCAGCCAGCGCTTGGCTGCGGTCTCCGGTGATCACGACGCCGGCCGGGGCGATGCCCGCATGCGCGCCCATGTCTTTTCCCTGGAACTTCAGGTTGCGGCTGTGCGCCGCCACTACACGGAACCCTTGACGCAACGAAATGAGGCGCGCCACGTCACGACCGACGTGCCCAACGCCCAGAAGTGTGACACGGATTTCGCTCATAACTGACCCTGCGGCCTTTCATGCCGGAACTGAGTGCCAGCCCGCGAAGCGGGCGCCGTCCGGTGGCCCACGGCGAACAACCGTGGGTCAACGGGGCAATCAGCAAATTTCCCGCAGCCCGCGAAGCGGGCGGCGTCTTGTAGCCCACGGCGAACAGCCGTGGGTGAACGAGACAATCGGCAAATTTCCCGCAGCTCGCGAAGCGGGCGCCGTCCTGTAGCCCACGGCGACCAGCCGTGGGTCAACGAGGCAATCAGCAAATTTCCCGCAGCCCGCGAAGCGGGCGCCGTCCGGTGGCCCACGGCGAACAGCCGTGGGAATGAGATGCCGGAGTATTCCTTCACCAGCCCTGGTAGGGGCGGCGTCCGCATGGCCGCGGTTCGGTGACCAATCCGGCGCTCTGCGGATGTCGCCCCTATCGGGGCTAAGAAAATCCGTTTGCTTGCCTTTCCCCCCACGGCTTACGCCGTGGGCTACAAGATGCCGCCCGCTTCGCGGTCTGGGCTCGGGCGCCGGCAAAGCCTGCCCTGAGCAGCGCGAAGGGATGCCGGCGGTTCGGGCTAGCGGAAAATGCTTAAGCCTCCGTCGGCGATCAAGGCGGTTCCGGTGATGATGGACGATGCATCCGATGCGAGGAACAGTACCGCCTTCGCGATTTCCTCCACTTCCGCAATGCGGTGGAGCACGTGAAGGCTGTTCACCTTGTCCCAGGTCAAGGTCTTGTCCACGCCCGAATTGATCCAGTTCTCGACCAGCGGAGTACGGGTGTAAGTGGGGCAAATGCAGTTGATGCGAATGTTGTCCTTGCCGTAATCCGTGGCGATGCTTCGGACCATGCCGATGATCGCCGCCTTCGTCGCACAGTAACTGGTAAGGGCGGGTTCGGCGATGATGCCGTTGGCGGAGGAGGTCAGCACGATGCTGCCTTTGCCGCGCTTGCGCATCTCCGGGATCACGTATTTGCAGCAGAGAAACATGCTCTTGAGATTCACGGCCATCACCTGGTCCCATTCTTCCTCGGAGATGTCGGCCACCAGGTTGCCGATGACCACGCCGACGTTACTGAAGAGCACATCCACGCCGCCGTATGTGTTCACCGCGGCCTGAATCAACGCGCGGACCTGGTGGGACCGGGTGACGTCCGTCGGAACGAAGATCGCCTCGTGGCCCTGGCGGCGGATTTCGTCCGTGGTCTTGTTCCCGCCCGCCGCGTCAATGTCGCCGCCCACCACCTTGGCGCCGGCTTGCGCAAATACCAGCGCCGTGCCTTTGCCGATTCCAGACGCAACTCCCGTAACCACTGCTACCTTGTCCTTCAATTCCATGCGCAACCTCCCTGTGCCATGGTTTCGGCGACGGGCTCGTATTGACGCCGTACCGGCGTTGCCGACGCCGGCAGGATGCCGGCGGTACGGCCGGGGCCCGGCTAAACGTCAGGCCAGGTCGCCCGTTTCAATATGGGATCGAGTGTGAACACCTTTCCAAAGTCTATGGGTTGCAAGTAATTGCGACCGTGGTAGTAATTGTCAATGTTCTGAATCAACTCGCTTACCAGCTCTGTGCCGGTCACCATATACGTATTAATGCGGTAGAGGACACCCAAATCAGACGCCGGATAATCAATTCGCTCGTTCCATTTCTTCGCCGTAGCCACTGCTTGCTCATGAGCTTGCTGGAATTCGGCCAGGCAGGCGTCGAGGTGGTGAACGAATGCGTCATCTGTTACACGGGGCTTGGCCGCGAACGCCGCGTCCAGGTCGATGTAGGCCTTCTCCCATGCCACGAGCGTCTGCAAATGCAGGATGTAGGCCTGCGTGCGAGTGATCATGTAATCGAGTCTTGGTACCGATTGGGGAGCGGCATTCGGTCGCGCCGACTGAAGATCGTCGAGGGCAGATTGCAGCAGCCTGATGCTCGCGTCGTAATACATCGTCTGGTTGTGGTCCCAACTGATAAAGTCGCGCCAGTCTTGCATCAGGGGACCGTCGTAGTAGTCCGGCTGCTTCCAGTACTCGTACGCAACCTCCAGTTCGCGCGGCGGACCACAGCAACCGAAATTTCCACGCCCGCGCCAGCCCATGAACTGCTCATTTTTCTCGAACGTAGCAAAGGCTTTCATCATCTGCGACGCCGCGGCTTGGCCGAAGATGCGTGTGGCGTAATCCTGGTAGAACTGGTCGGGGGTCAGGTGTGCGTTGTAGCCGCCCTCAGACATGTACTTGATGTTCCAATCCGTTTCGGGATCGCGATAGGCCTGCGAGGCGAATCCCGTGACGCCGTATTTCTCGGAGCTGATCAGGACCTGATCCTTGTCGTAAAGGTGCACATTGAACTGCATGCCCAGCATGTTGCTGTCATCATCAATACGGTTGATGATCGTATTTTGCCGGCCCCGCATTCCGGCGAATAGTTCCATCGGCACCCCGGTCGGCGTCCACACCCCGGCGGATTCCATCTCATCAAACGGGACGTTCTTGGGAAACATCTTGTCGATAAAGGGCCAGAGATAAAGTCTTCCGTAGGCGGCAACGCCCAGTTTTACGTTGGGCGCGATCCGGTCACGAGCTTCGAACAACTTTTGAATGAAATAAATCGAACCGCTATTCGAGTCGATGATCTGGTCGTCGGTCGGTGCGATGTCACCGGTGAACAGCGTATGCGACTGGTCTTCACCGAAATAGCAGGGACGCAGGCCCAGGTAAAACTCCCTGTCGCGATCATCGTGGTTGCACACCGGATAGCCCTCCGGCAGCCACATGAAGAATCCATCTGCGGCAGGGTAAGTTTCGAGGAGGCTCTGCAAACGCGCTTCATTGATTTCGACTGAGGCCGGATTGTCCGGACACGTGAACGTGCCAAAAATGGCATCGAAAGGGAGGTTCGACGTGCGAGTCGTGTATTTCGCAAGATTGGGGGCAACCGAAGTGGCGTCGATCCCGAGCCACACCTGGATTTGACGGGAGTGGGCGTAATCAATAATGTCGCGCAGAAAGCCTTGTGCGGTCTGAAACCCTTGCTCGGGGTCCCGGACACTCTGAAACTCGGGCGGGGCAAGGCCGGGGTAAATGCCGGCGGCCTTGAATTTGTCCTGGCCGATCTCCATCTCCGATGTCCATTGGCGCCCGAACCCGAACGACCTCAGCATATAACCGGTCTGCGGCTTCGAGACGTCGCCCATCCACTTCATTTCGCCTCGATAGGAATAGCGAATCCATGGCTCGTAGGGATACCACTGGAGATGAAGGTAGTTGAATTTCAACTTGGCCATCTGGTCGAGCCAGCGGTGCCAGTCCGGCAGAGACATCGTGGACCGGTTCTCGTACTCGAAGGTGGTGTAGATGCCGCGGCGCGCGAAGGCGGGTTCGGAGCGGACATCCAAGGCAGGCAACAGGAGGTCGGCTTGCCGGGGCGGCAGAACATCGCCGGTGATCAGGAACACGGCGCCCAGGCGTTCGATGAAATCGTAGACTGCGTACAGAGTGGAGGGCGGCTCTCCCCCTAATACCAAGGCGTGGTGGCCGTCCAAGCCAACACTGCGGAGAATGAATCCGCCGGGCTTGAGGCCGTCAAATTGCACTAGCTTCCTGGCTACCGCCTCGCGGACCAGGTCGTTGGCGGCAGGCGGCCCCAGCAGAATCCAGTTCACGCTGGACGCGGCGCGGCGCGCAGCCTGCGGATCGACGATGGACGGGCGAACGCCGTCGAGCGCTTCCAGGTAACGCTGTAGTTCGTGAGCCGCAAACTGCTCAAGAGGCTCCGCACCGGCGACAATTTCCGCGGAAGCTTTCCCCTGATAGGCGATGTAGACGGCGGCCTTCCCGAACCCGGCGCCCGTGCCCGCGCTAAGCACCGACGCGACAGCAAGAATCAGTTTACAGCACCGATTTACCATACGATTGTGTTATGCCCTGTTCGCGGACGGTAAATAATCGATTCCCATGCGGCGCGTGTTATCCAATAACACCGCCGGGGAACCGCCTGAGAACCTCAGGATCGTAGAGCGGAATCGTGAGATCGGCTTGGCGCCGCACGCGCTCGTAAATGCGGCGCGTCTCCTCCAGGCTTTCATTCACACCCAGCGGATGGTTCTTCTCGATATTTCCGTACTTAAAAAAACAGTCGGATACGACGGCGGTTCCGACGGACGTGGGAATGGAGATCGCCATGGAGGAGCGATGATGAACGCCCGCCCAGAGCATGCGAATGCCCGGCAGGACCTCCTCCCCATCCTCCACCAAGTGGACGCGATCGAGGACCTTGGTGGTCAGATACACAACCTGGTCATCCGGGATCATCAGCTTTCGCGGGAAATCAGAAGCGGGAGGCGGCGGAGCAAAGAAATCCTCAATCCAGCCGCGACGCGAAATGAAGATTTTTGTTGCTTCAGGGAACTTGGAGATATTCGCGTCGGTGTAGGCTTGCAGCGGCGTGATGAGGATGTACTGAACATCGGCGGGCTTGATTTCCAGAGACGCGAGCGCCGCTACGGGCCGCTCACTTTCCGCCCGGCGCATCTCCGTCCGCTTGTCGCCATAACCGGCGAGCCAGAATGCGTTCAGCGCGGTCAGATCATCCGGAGGACCGGTATTGATCAGCGCAGTAATCCCCTCGCCCTGAATCACGATCATATAAAAATAGAGAGTTTCCCAGCCAAACCAGTGGCTCATCCAGTAGACTTCCGGGCCGGGAACATCGGCCTCACCCATCTTCAGGATGTGTAATTTGTATTTTGGCATACAGTTCCTCGGTGCGAATTTACCGCTATCACAAAGACGACCCTGAGGCCTTGCTGACATTCTCCTGATCCGCCCGGCGGTGGGAATCAACCGACACTCGCTCGACGGCTTGGCTATTTGCGGACCGGAACGCAGCATCCAACACTTCCACCACGCGGGCACCGATCTTCACGGAAGAACGGTTTTCTACCGCTTTGCCCTGAATCAGATCTACGAAGGCATGGAGCGGCTCGACACAGGAATACCCGCCGGGAGCCTGGTTAACGGGGATCATGCCTCCGGTCCCATCATTGCGCCGCAGTTCCAGCCGGGGACGCTCGATATCCATCACGAGCATTCCCTCCGTCCCAAAGATTCGAATATCGACCTGGTAAGTCGAGCGCGGCGGCAGGGTTGCAGTTCCGCCCAAACTACCCGTGGCGCCGTTGGTAAACCGGCAGGAAATGGCGTTGGAACAATCCGCCCCCGACTGGAAGGCATTGATAAATGCAAAAACCTGGTCGGGAGCGAGACCGGTGACGTAGAACATCAACCCCAGCGCATGCGTCAATTGGCCGTGCAGGAAGCCGCCCCCAACGGCGGGATCCGCCCACGTCGAGGCCTGAGGTTTGAAAAAGGAATTTTCGGACCACCATGTGGGCAGGCCGTTGAAAAAATCCCGGTGCGCACTGCCCATATGACAGTGGACGTGTTCGATGGCCCCGATCCGGCCCTGATCAATATTCTCCTTGGCTTTGATGGCCAACTCGGAGTAGTTCCATCCGTAAGGGATCAGGAAATGGCGATGGGCAGCCTGGACGCGCGCGGCAAGATCGCGTGCTTCCGGTGCGTGCAGCACCATCGGCTTTTCGCAAAGTACATGAAGACCGCGGTCGAGCGCGGCGCGCGCATGTTCATAGTGAAGATTGTGCGGCGAGCATACAACCACGCCATCCAATTCCTGATTGAGTACCTCACGATAATCTTCCGAAACGAAGGGAATCTTGAAGCGGTCCTGAAGCCGGCTCAACTCAGCTTTGCCGAGCCGACAGGCGGCGGAAACTTTCACGTCGGGGCGCGCTTGCAGGACCGGGATATGGTTCTCCGCAGCCCACCAGCCCGCCCCGATAATTCCCAATTTAACTTGGTTCATCAGTGCTCACCCCCCAGCGCGGCGACTGCGCCTAAATGACGTGCTTCTGTCGCAATTCGCTGATCTGCTGTTCGTTGTATCCCAGATAACCCTTCAGGATCTCGCCCGTGTGTTCACCCAACTGGGGCGCCCGCCGATGCTTGCATCGATCGCCGCCCATTTTGAACGGCCCCGCCACCTGGCGGACTGTACCGAAAACGGGATGCTCCGTCTCGACGATCATTTCACGCGATGCCACAAACGGCTCGCGCAATGCAAGTGAGAGATCGTTCACGGGGGCGCACGGGACTTTACCGCGCAGCAGCTTGACCCATTCGTGGGTGGGGCGCTGCGCAAATATCTGCTGGAGTTTACTCACGACCAACTCGCGGTTTTCGAACCGCCGGGCGAAGGTGGCGAGTCTTTCGTCGTGCGCCAACTCATCGGCGCCCAGAAGCCTGCACAGTTCCTCCCAGAATTTCTCTTTGGCGCAGAAGATCACCAGGTGGCCGTCGCTGGTGCGGAAGGTCTGCACGGGAACCAACGTTTGGTGTGCAGAGCCGTGCCGCCGAACAGGCTTGTAGTTCCGGTTGAGATTCCAGATGGCGAGGTAAGTGAGCATCGAGTACGCCGTGTCGAACAAACTCACTTCGACATCTCGGCCCAGCCCTGTCTTGTCCGACGCGTAAAGCGCGGAGACAAGTCCCAGCGCGGCGGCGAATCCGGCGGCATGGTCGATTACCGATACGCCACACACGGCCGGGGGCCCATCCGGGTCGCCCGTCAGGCTCATGTAGCCCCCATATGCCTGCATCAGATAGTCGTAACCGGGTTCGCTGGCCCGCTCGCCGTTAGTCTCAAATCCGACCAGCGAGCAAGAAACTATTCGCGGGTTCGTATCTTTGAGGGAACCATAAGTCAGTCCGAGTTTCCCACCCTGGTCGCCCCGGAGGTTGTTGAAAACCGCGTGAGAAATCCGCACGAGGCCCAGGAAAACTTCACGACCCTCCGGCGATTTCAGGTTCAGGGTGAGGCTTTTCTTGTTGCGATTAAACGACTGGAAGTAGAGACTGTCGTTTTCGGCGAGGTAAGGCGGGACACGGCGCGACACGTCACCACCCACGGAGGGATCCTCGATCTTGATGATCTCCGCCCCGAGCTCGGCCAACATCATGGTGGCGTAAGGGCCGGCGCCAAACTGCGAAATCGCCAGAATGCGAACGCCATCAAGGGGAAGAGACATCAGCTTAGGACCTCGCGTTCGGCTGCATCGGAGCTGAATTCGGCGTCTTGGGAACCAGCACTTTGCGCTTGAACGTCAGCACTACTTCCTGCCTTTGGTTAAGACCTTTCGTGCCAATGTGGACAATGCCGCGGTCCGGCTTCGATTTGGACTCCCACTTGCCGAGGACCTCGCTTTCCCCATAGATGGTGTCGCCGTGAAAAACCGGGCCGACATGCTTGACCTCGTCGTACTCGAGATTAGCGATCGCCCTGCCGCTGACATCCGCCACACTGATTCCCACCACCAGGCTGAAAACCAGCGTTCCATTTACCAGGCGATGACCGTGCTGGGTCTGACTCGCGTAATGTTCATCCGTGTGCAGCGGATGCTGGTTCATCGTCATCAGGCTGAACCACGTATTGTCAAATTCGGTGATCGTCCGGCCCGGCCAATGCTTGAAAACCTGGCCGACTTCAAATTCCTCGTAATAGCGACCGAAGCTCATCTTCTACTCCAGGCGCGATGACCCTTCCGGATCGTGAAAAGCCTCAGCCTGTGTCGCCGGCATTCACATCTTGGCGTTTCTGGCCGACATGCTGCTTTGGGCCAGAGACGCTGGCCCATACTTCGCGATCACGTCAGCGTTGAGCTCAATGCCCAGCCCGGGGCCCAAGGGGACCTCCATATAGCCATTCCTGATTCGCGGTTGGCGTACAGGCAGCTCAAACCACATGGGGTCGCGGTCGCGACCGGGGAAAATCTCCACAAATAGACCGTTGGACACCGCGCCCAGTAAGTGGATCGCCACTTGCGGCTCTTCGTGGTGGCCCATGGACACGCCGAACATTCCGGCCATGGCGGCAATCTTTCTCCATTCCGTGATGCCGCCGGCAATCGTCACGTCCACGTTGAGGATGTCCACCGCCTCGCTGGCAATCAGATCCCGGCATCCATAGCGCGAAATCTCGCCCTGGCCGGCCGAAACGGGTATGCCGGTCGCGCGTCGCACCCGGCGCAATCCCTGATACTGGTCGTACCAACGCACGGGCTCCTCCAGCCAGCGGAGGTTCAAATTACTAACAAGGTGTCCAAACTCTATCGCCTGCTCGGGTGTCCAGGCCTGGTTGGCGTCGCATGCGATCACAAAGTCCGGGCCCACCGCCTCCCGCACGATGCGGACGCGCCGCGCGTCCTCTTTGACGTCCACCCGGCCCACCTTCATCTTGACCCCGGCCAAACCCAGTTCCTTGTACCCAATCATTTCGGCGATTAACTCGCGATCGCCCTTCCCTTTTGCGTAGTACCCCCCGATTCCCACAATCGGCACCTTGTCTCGAAAGCCGCCGAGAAGCTTAAAGACTGGAGTACTCATCGATTTCCCAAGCGTGTCCCACAGTGCTATGTCCACCGCGGCGATCGCCTGCATTTGCACCGCCCGATTCGCCAGGTCCAGCGTGTGGATGCTGCGGTTTCCAAGGTCGATCTCCAGGTTGAACATCCTCTCCCACAGTTTCTCGACGTCGCGAATATCTTCTCCCAGCAAGAGAGGCTTAAAATGGTCATCGATGACGCTTACGATTTCCTTCTGATAACGCCACTCGTCCCCGCCGAACGCTCTCCCGATCACTCCGTCGTCTGTCCATATTTCGGTGACAAGCGTGTTTCGCGAAGTAATGCTGTACGTGCCGCCCAGGAAAACCTCGTCAAGATCTCGTACCAGGGGAATGGCCTTAACATCGATGATTCGCATATATGAACTACCTCGACCAGTTATTCTCGGGCTCTACCAGGAAAAGCAACTTATCGCGAAACCACGTAACAACCACGCCCGCCTTGGTTTGCGAGGGCCCAGCGCCACCTAAAAAGTCAAAGACCGAAGATTCTCGAACGCTCTTTCCAATTCAGCCAGGAATTGCGCCGCCACGGCTCCGTCCGCAACCCGGTGGTCCACAGCCACATTGGCCCAGATTTTCCACACGGGGGCGCTGGCCTCGGGGTCAACCGAAGCGACCTTTCTTAATCTGCCGGTCGCCAACATGGCGCACTCTGGGTAGTTCACGACGGGCGCAAAGAAATCGACGGGGAACATCCCAAGATTCGACAGGGTGAAGGTCCCCCCCTCCAACTCCGCCAAGCGCAAGCTGCGATTCAAAACCGCATTCTTCAGCCGCACGCGTTCGGACGAGATATCAAATACATTGCGGTGCTCAACACCGTGAATCACGGGTATAACGACGCCTCGATCCGTGTGCACAGCGAAGCCGAGATTAATGTCGCAGCGCGGTTCAGCCCGATCGCCGCACCACACCGCATTGAGTTGCGGGAACGAACGCAGCACTGACGCCGCGCAGAAGAGCAGAAGGTCCGTTAGGGTGATCGTCGATACGCCCGCCTCCCTCGCTTTCTCGATGGCGGCGTTCAGCCCAGCACCCACCAATTCACCGCCGACATGAATGTGTGGAACGGTCCGCCAGGCCTGTGACGTCCGCTCCGCGATCATTTTCCGGAAATCGGGAGTGACGCCCGAACGAGGTTGCACATCCGCCCGGCGCGCAATCGCAGCTTCAACATCCTCTTGCGTAAGGCGTCCGTCCGGGCCCGTCCCGGAGATCGACGCGAGGTCCAATCCGGCCTCGCGCGCCCGCCGCCGCGCTGCGGGAGTGGCGCGGATATTCGGCGTTCCCTCCTCGTGTTCTGTTGAAATTGCGGGGCTCGACGGGTGTTTGTCAGTCACCGGCAGCCCGCCAACGGCGACCGCCGTTTCCGAAAGCACGTCCTGTTCGTCGCCGATGAAACCGACTGTCGAGCCGACCGCAACGGGGCCTTCCTGAATGACAATCTTCTTCAGCAAGCCATTCGCCGGCGACGGCACCTCGGCATTTGCCTTGTCAGTCTCGAGCTCGAAAAGCACCTCGTCCTTCTGAACGGGTTCGCCCTCATGCTTCAGCCACCGCACGAGAGTGCCCCCTTCCATCGTCAAGGTCAGCTTGGGAATCTCGATGGCAGTGATCATGAGCGCGGTTTCCACTCTGGCCTGCGTCGCACTGGCATAACCCGAACTATCCCGCGAAGACATCCTCCAAAAGACTCTCTTCCGTTGGGGCTGGCGACGCCACGGCGAATGCGACCGCCTCTTGAACGACAGCCTTGGCCTTTTCTTCCCGCTCCACAAGTTGACTTTCAGCCACGCCGGCTTCGAGCAGCCGGTTCCTGAATCTTGGAATGGGGTCGGTTTTGCGCCAGCGCTGGCGCTCTTCCGGATTGTCGTAACGCCCGGCGGAGAACGCGCTGTGGCGCTCCCACCTGACCGTCTTACACTCCACCAGGGTCGGCCCATTTCCCTGGCGGGCATGGGATACGGCTTGGGACACTCCGTCGTAAACGGCCAGAACATCGTTGCCGTCAAGAATCATGTTGCGCATTCCGAATCCCTTGGCGCGATCCGCGATATCAGGGGTGGATTGAGACTTTTCGACCGGCACGGATATTGCGTACCGATTGTTCTCACAAATCAATACGAGGGGGACCTTCCAGATTTGGCTCATGTTGAGGGTTTCAAAAAAGTCACCTTCGCACGCTGCCCCGTCTCCAAAGAAACAGAGCGTCACCTGGCCCGTCTGGCGGAGCATGTTCGCCAAAGCCACCCCACCGGCAATGGGAATGTGGGCCGCTACAATGGCGTTGGTTCCCATGATGCCGTGGGCCACATCGCACAGGTGCATGGACCCGCCCTTGCCCTTACAACAGCCCGTCGAGCGACTCAGGAGTTCGGCCATGAGGGCCTTGGGATCGGCCCCTTTGGCAATGCATACGCCGTGACCTCGGTAGGTCGGCAATACCTGGTCCGTAGGTCTTAGGGCAGCACACGCGCCCACCGCAATCGCCTCCTGGGCGATGGAGGGGTGCGTGGAGCCCGTGATCAGGCCTTTGCCGAAGAGCTCAATCGCGCTTTCTTCAAAAGCGCGAATCGTATTCATCTGGTAATACCAGTCGAGCAGGGTCGGAACGGGAATGCTTGCCAGCGTCAGATTCGCAATCCCGGTTGGCGTTGCAGACATCATCTCACCCCCTACGCTCCCACAGGCAAGCCCCTAAGCCGAAGCCGTGTGCGACTTGCCAAACATTTTTAACGCCGCCCTCACAAGTTGGTCGCTGCTCGGGACCACCGAGTGATGAAGCTGCCCCGACGGCACAGGCACATCCAGGCCGGTGACGCGGACGATCGGAGCATTCAGATAATCGAAAGCCTCTTCCACCACGCGCTGGCCGATTTCCGCCGCCACACCGCCGGTCTTGTAGGCATCGTGCGTGATTATCAGCCTTCCCGTCTTTTTCACCGATTCCACAATCGTTCGGTTATCAAACGGACTCAGCGTGCGGGGATCGATCAACTCGGCGGCAATGCCCCTTTCAGCCAGGCGGTCCACGGCGGCGAGCGCTTCTGGCATGGCGCCTGATATCGCCACCAGGGTCAGATCCTTACCCGTACGCAAAACGCGCGCTTGGCCAAACGGGATCGAGTATTCCTCCTCAGGCACTTCGGCCTTGGTCGAGTAAAGCCTGGCGTTTTCAACGAAGACCACCGGACCGGAGTCACGCAGGGCCGTCTTCATCAGGCCCTTGGCGTCGTACGCATTGGACGGGATCGCCACTTTCAATCCCGGGCTGTGCATGAACCACGCTTCCAGGCTCTGCGAGTGCTGGGCTCCCATGCCCATTCGGCTGACGATGGGAGCGCGAATCACCATCGGTACATTGATCTGCCCGCCAAAGAAATAGTGCATCTTGGACGCTTGATTGATGATCTGATCCATGGCGACGCCGGCGAAATCGACGAACTCCAGTTCGACGACGGTGCGCATGCCGTTGATCGCCGCGCCGATCGCGAAACCCACCGTGGCGGACTCGCAGAGCGGACCATCGCGAACCCGCTTCTCGCCGAATTCTTCGTACAGGCCTTTCGTAACACCAAACGTGCCGCCGTAGGGACCAATGTCCTGCCCCAGATGGATGAGATTAGGCTGGCTCCGCATCTCCTCGCGCAAGGCTTCATTAATTGCTTGACTCATGGTCAGTTGTCGCATTTGACCCCTCGATCACACCGGTACGCCACCGCAAAGGGTGCTTGCGGAATTTCGCCCGACAGAAGATCGATTTTGCCCCATCGATTTCCCCAGTATACCTTCAAACTGTTGCTTGTCAATACAAAAGTTGACCGTTGTGGTATGCTGGAAGTGCCTGGCATCACGGGCTTGCTGGGGCGTCTTTGATTTAACAATTTGGCCAAGCGAGAGGAGTTTTGCGAGTTGCGGTATACTGCGCGTAGGGTGGTAGTTTGTCTCGGGTAAATAGAAGAGGACACACTATGGAAATCGAGGAACAACTGATTGCTCGGCGTATCCGCGAGTTGCGCAAAACGCGACATTTGACCTTGGATCAGGTAGCTTCAAAGGCAGGTATTAGCAAGAGCTTTCTTTCCAAGGTCGAACGGTCCAACGTTTCCATCAGCATCGCGGCTTTGTGCCGGCTCGCCAACTCCTTGGAAGTGTCGATCGGCGAGTTTTTTGATGCCGAAGAGCCAAACTCGGAAGCTATTTTCGTGCCGCGTGGGCAGGGGAAGTCAGTAACCCATACGCATCCCAATCTGCCCTACGAATACGAAGTGTTGATTCCCCGCCGCGGCATGCGCTTGATGCAGCCCACGATGATCACCGTGGATGGGCGCAAGGCCAAGCTCGAATTGCGCCAGCATCCCGGCGAGCAGTTCATTCTCATGATAGAAGGGCAAATGAACTACATCTGCGGCCATCAGGAGTTTACGATGCAACCGGGAGACTGCTTGTATTTGAATGCGCTTACTCCGCACGGTCCCAAGGTGAAACGAAATCAGCGCGCCCGGTATTTGTCCGTGCAAACCGTCGTCGTCCCGAATTCCCGCGGACGGGTGTGAACCGTCACTGGCGCCGCGACCGCTGCTTTGGGTGAAAGAATGCGAAGGCGAGAATTCATCATTATTTCCAGTGGGACTCTGTGGATCAGGGCGCAAAGTCTTTGGGCCGATCATCACGTGGTTTCGGGCGAACCTCTGATCGTAACGACCGAACTAGGACCCAAGCCGTCACGCTACACCGATACGGTGGACTTTTACGTTCGAAATCACTATGCCATTCCCCCGAGTCCGTCGTCGCCCTCCCTCCGGATCGAAGGCGAGGTCGATAAGCCCCAGCAATTGACACCGGAAGATCTGAACCCACTCAAGCCGCGCGAGGCGGGGGCGGTGCTGGAGTGTGCGGGGAACACGGTCTCCTCAGTAGGCTTGGTGAGTGACGGGCTGTGGACAGGTTGGCCGCTGGGTGACCTGCTTGCGTTGGCCAAGCCAAAGCCAACGGCAGCTTATGTTCATCTCTTTGGCCGTGACGGATACCGCCGCAGCGTTCCGCTGGAGCGTGCGGCGCACGATGGCATCCTGGCTACGCAACTGAATGGGCGGCCGTTGCCTGGAAAACACGGCGCTCCTTGGCGAGCGATTTTCCCTGGGTACTACGGGATGGATTCGGTCAAGTGGCTGGAGAGAATCGTGGTTGCCCAGGCGCCACTGCCGCCCGAAGGGAACGCCTACCTGGAATTGAAGAAGGATTCCGCTGGCGGGGTTGAGGCCAAATCGTTGCCGGGAATCCAAGTTAAGTCCGTGATCACCAGTTTAAGTGACGGCGCCGTGGTGCGACGGGGGAATATCGAGGTTCGAGGGCTCGCGTGGTCCGGTTTCGGCAGCGTGGCCAGCGTTCAACTCAGCTCGGATGCCGGAGCGAACTGGACAGATGCTTCACTGGAGGCCAATGGGAGTTCTTACGACTGGACCCTGTGGCGTGCCTCGGTAAACCTTCAGCAGGCGGGTCCGGTGGAGTTGGTTTGCCGCGCAGTGGATGCGGCCGGCAACGCCCAGCCGGCCGAGCGCGATCCACAGCGCCTGGACTCGTATGCCTACAATGTGTACAACCGCGTGCGCTGTGTGGTTGTGCCCTGATAATGAGAACGTATCGTCGCGCCACCTACCTTTTTTAAGAAGGCGTTTGTGAGTCTGGTGAAGGGATGAGTTCCTATCCTGACGAAGAAACGGAAAAACCCGTATGCTGCGCCTTTAGAAGCAGGAACGGAAATACGCCGAGGAGCAGGTAGGGGCCCTCATGTAGCGTGTCGCGCCACAAAAAGTAGTGGGACCACGTGGCAAGCCAAAGATAATGCGGCGGAAACCCGCGGAGGATTCCTACTACGGCGCTCATGAGTAAAGTGACTGGAGACGCGAGCCAGGTGGAAATCCCGGCCAGCAGTCGCTGCCAGAATCCGCCGCCGGCAAGCCAGGACCAGAGACCACCAATCACGCCTACCAGAATTGGGCCTAGGGTTCCTAAAAGTATTGGGGAGACCGGACTGACCAACATCACAGGGCCGCCATGGTGGTTCCGAAGTGCGACTGCGTACGCGTGCCAGAAAATCAGCTTCCCCGTCCATAAATGGGCAGCCGTGACAAAGAGAGCGGGTATCCAAAAGGATTTTTTCCAATCACCCATAAATTCGCCCCCGCGCACGGCAAGCGAAATCCTGCGCCGCAGCTCAGCTTCATCTCCGATGACGGCAAAGGCATGCACGCCGGCCTCGTGTTCAGACAGCCCGTCCAGCCGCGCGCGTTCATAGAGGTCTTCGAGATGCCCGGCCAGTTCGCGTGCGATATCGGATTGCTGCTCGGCGCTCGCGCCCAGCCCCTGCAACCGCGCCCTCATGATTTCTTCCCAATCAGGCACGAACTACCCCCGTCAAACGGTGGAGAGCCCCGAAAAATGCACTCCATTCCCGCGTGGCCGAGACGAGCTGCCGGCTGCCCGAGCGCGTCAGACGATAACAGCGCCGCCGCCGGCCGCTCGGGGCCGTTTCCCACCGCCCCTCGATCCATCCCCGCCGCTCCATCGTATAGAGCATCGGGTAAAGCGAGGCCAGAGTGAAGCGCAGAACGCCGTCGGTGGTGTTTTCGATGCGGCGCGCAATCTCGTAACCGTGCAGCCGCCCATCTGCAAGCACGCTCAAGATGGCCACCTCGGCGCTGCCGCGCTTGATTGCTGAAGTGAGCGCATTTGCCTTCATACATAGGCATCTTATGTATAGAAGTCCTTTCTGTCAAGCGTAGTGTATTTACCAGTAATCAACAATTGGCCTTGACGTGCAACTTCCCTCATGTTAACGTCTGTCTTTGTAAGGGCTTAATCTGAAATTCGAATCAGGTTTCTCGCCCGGGGTCTGACCCATGGTGGTCCGGCAGGGTGGACTAATTTTATTATCCCCGATATCGGACGGTTAGCAACCAACCCGTCAGGTCGGCTGGGTGAACGAGAGGTCCCACTGTCGCTCGATGGAGACGTGCTTTGAAGCCAAGCATGGCGCTGATCGTTGCCTTGGGCTCGTTGCACGGTGTTCTTGCTCTCGCGCAAGGTGGTGGTGCGTATGTGCGCACCGCAGCGGGGGGCAGCGACTGGACCATCGGCAATGCCATGGTCGAGCGCGTACTCCACTTCGATCCGGATACCGGGCTGCATAGCGTCGCCTGGAAATACAAAGTGACGGGCACGGATTTTCTGGAGCGGGCGCGAACTGCGCAACAGTGGGGCAACGAATTTTCTGTGCGAGTGAATGCATCCACACTGGAGGGTGCAGTCCCGACAGCGGTGTCGCCCGCCGCGCCAACTTCAATCACGCGGCCAGCAGCAAGTTTCAGCTTGATCGGCGTGGATCACCACGCGCTAAGCCCGTCCGGCCAGGTACTGGAGATCAAGCTGGCGGCGAAAACGCAACCCATCCGGGTTTCGGTTTTCTATGCTGCTTATGCAGGCCACCCGGTAATTCGCAAATGGATCGCGATCACCAACACGGGTAGCACACCCCTCACGCTTTCGCACCTCACCTTCGAGTCGGTTCACCTGTCTGCGGGCCCGCCCAATCGAGTCGAGCTGGATGGATTTTATGGGATTCAGCCGCGTGAAATCTTCTTTACGGGGCGATTCGAAGACCCGGCCATCGTCGAGCGCAATGTTCAAACGGGAGAGGGATTCGTCATTATGAACGAGGCCCCGGGTTCGATGAAACGGACGGAAACAGGCGTTTGGGGCAACGGAGACGTTGAGGTGATGTATGACACGGACCTGTTTCCTTTCGAGCGGAGGCTGGAAGCGGGAGAGACGTTCACCAGCGCCCAGAGCTCGATTGCTTTTTTTGTTGATGGACGAGGCCTCTCCGATCCGCATTGGGTTATCCCCTCATACGCATCCGAAATCGTCAAAAGGACACGGGCGGGGTGGCAACCGCTCTGGATTTACAATAGCTGGGAGCCGCTGCACCACGGCATCAATTCCCAAAATATCGGCGAATCCATCCCCGCGGCAGTTCGAATGGGCCTCGATGTCTTCGATCTCGATGAGGGATGGGAAAAGGAGTTCGGCGATAATGCCGTCAGTCCGGACCATTTCCCGGGCGGTCTCGACCCGTTACGCGCTTCGCTCGAAAAAGGAGCTGTGCACTTAGGGCTCGATCAGCCGCTCGACGTGGTGGATGCCAACTCGCCGATTTTCCGGGAGCATCCCGAATGGCAATGCCGGTATGTGGATGGACGTCCCAAGATCTCGCGGGACACGTTTCCGATCATGTGCATGGCGTCCCCTTACAAGGTACACGCCGCCCAGCGCCTGAATGACCTGATTACCAGGAATCATCTCAAATTTGTCCAGATTGATCTCACCACCGAGTTCGATTCATATGGCCAGGAACCCGGGTGCTGGGCGACGGGCCATGATCATCACTCATGGGCTGAGTCGCTGGTGCGAGGGTATGAGGGCATCCAGTACGTTCTGGATCGCCTGTACGAGCAGCACCCGGACGTGGTCCTCGATTTGACCTTCGAAACCTGGGGCAACTATAAACATGGCATCGATTACGCCCACATCGGAATCGCCGACCTCGATTACCTCAGCAACGTCGATGACATGACCCCGGAATCGGCCGGACCGGTCCAGGCACGGACGTTGATCTACCAGCGCTCGTTGGCGATTCCGACCGAAAACATGGACGTGGGGAATCTGCTGGCGAATTCGCGACCCCTGGAAGAGCGGTTCGCCACCATGATTGCCGCTTCCCCCCTCATGAATGGTGACCTGCGCAAGTTGACGCCAGCCGAGCAGGACTGGTGGCGTCAGAAAATCAGTTGGTACAAAAATCTGCGGCGGTCTGTACCCATGAACGAAGGCTTTTTCCCGTTGGGCTCGTGGCAGCAGCCGAACGCTATGGCGTGGGACGGATACGCGAAACTGAGCCGGACCGGTGAAGGAATCCTCGTCCTGTTCAAGAATGATTCGGGAGTGCCCGGCGTTCATGTCGCGCTGCCGGCGTTTCCGGATGGCGCGTTTACGGTCCATTCGGTGATCGGCGAACCCACACCCAGGTCGATGACGGGTTTGCAACTACGGCAAGGGATCGATGTTACGCTGCCGGAAAACCACACCGTCGAGATTCTCGAAATCCGCAAGAAGCTTTAGAGCGCACGCAAGTTTTTAGTGCAAGTCGAGGAGGCGCGTCCATGTTGCACCGCGGGTTCAACATTGCTGGCCGGCAGATCGCAATTGTGTGTCTCGCCGCAGGCGCCATCTGCGCCCAGGACCATCCGTACGAAGGGACTCTCGGAATTTGGTATGAACCCGTCAATAACTACGGCGTGAACGACACCTCCGATTATCTGCGCTGGATTAACCAGCATCCCGACTGGCACCACAATCCCGGGCTTGACATCCTGAAGCAACAGGGCGGCAGCATTTATTCCATCGAGCAACCGGACCGCTTTGCCAAGATGCTTCGCACCATGCGCCGCGCCACCGCCGATGTGATTGTGGTGGACAGCCTCGACTGCCACACCGACCCGTGGTCGTATGCCATCCGCTACTTTTCGGATGCACTGGAGAACCAACCGGCGGATGAGAGGCAACTGAAGTGGGTTTACTGGCTGGAACTCTGGAGCACCGATCGCTATGGGCCGGAGTGGTACGGACCCCGCTGGACGCGCTGGAAGCCCCGCGGAGCGCCCTACCAGCCGTGGTCGCAGGTTGAACAGGTGCTGGACTATATCTGGGACAACTTCGCGCAGAAACCGCACTATTACCGCTGGAACGGGAAGCCGATGCTGGTGATCGAGGCGGACCTGATCGGAAAAGAAAAACCGGAGTGGTTTGAACGGATCATGGCGGACGACCGGTTCTATGTTCACTTCGTCAGCGATACCGTGCATGATCTGGCCGACTATCCTTCGAACTGGACCGATTGGGTGTGGCCGTACTGGGTGGATATCAATCCCAAGTTCAACCCGGATTGGGCGGCTGCCTTGTCCGGAACGGCGGGCGCGGACAAACATCAACTCGAGGGACTGTTTGACAAGCGAACGGGCAAAGCCCCGGCGGGAGATAACTCGGAACCCCCGAAATTTATCCTGATCCCCGCATATAACGATTACGTGACCGGTCGCGACCCTCAGCACGCGGGCTGGTTTGAACCGTTTTTCGATCCCGAAGGCCACATGTCGCGTTTCCAATACGTCGATCAGATCGCGGAGACGCTGGGACGCGAGCGGAAACCCATCGATTTGGACACAGAGGGAAAGCAATACTCATTGCAGCCGACCATCGATCGTCTCTCCCAGTTGTTGCAGGACGACCGCCAGAGCTACGGGATGGCGCGGGTGCGGGATATCTCGAGCGATGAGTACCAGCCCGGAGCGGAGGATATGCCGGTGCTCTCCGTTGAGCTTTACCCTTACCGCGGCTACGAGACGGCCAAGAGCTTCGAGACGATCAGTTCCATGTCGATTCGAAACGTCGGGACAGCGGAACTCAGCACGAACAGACCCGCATTCACGGAAATTCAAAGGCTCGGAGATATCGATCACGTGTGGCTCATGGACCTGTCGTCAGTAGACGGCACGCGCACGCGAGTCGGCGAATTCGTTTTAGGACAAGACGGAATCATGCGCTGGGTTGGGCAGTACCCCGTGCATTTCAAGGACCTCCTGGTGGTCACGGTAGACCTGACGCCGACCGCCAGGAAAGGCCGCTCCTTGCAGTTCGAGCTTGTGGTCGACAAATCAAAAGATGCAAAGGGAGTGGAGTTCGTTCGCGAGTATGGGGGTGACCGCTTCAGCCCCGTGGAAACCGTCCGCAACAAATATGCGCAAAACATCAGTGCCGATCTGGAGCACCGCAAGACGGAGTAGGCAGACGCGCACGGCCCTGCCAGTTAGAGCGTCGGACCGCCTTATTCAAACAGGTACTTTTTGACCACCTCTTCTCGAACTTCGTTTCCGAGTCCCGGTTTTGGCCGTACCTCGAGATAACCATCCTTCTGAACCCACGGGTCTCGAACCAGTTCGTGTTGCATCGGCGATTCATGGGGTTTGAAGTCCATGGTTTCCCCATGCCGAGAGATGGCGAGCAAATGCACGCTTGCCGCCGTATTCAGGGCGCCGCTCCACGTGTGTAACGTATAGGTGAGGTTTTCAGCCTCGACTAATTGAATCACCTGGCGGCAGCCGGTGATGCCGAGGCAGCGCCCGGGATCCATCTGCACAACGTCGACGGCCCCCGCTTTCAACAGGCGCCGGTAGCCTTCCCGATTCCACTCCTGTTCGCCGGTACCCACTTTGGTCGCGATGGAATTCCTGAGCCGAGCATAACCTTCATAATTGTGAGTGGGAAGAGGCTCTTCGATCCAGCGAAGGCGATAAGGTTCGAACTCGCGCACCATGCGGATGGCGTGCGGGACACTCCACTTGACCCGCGAGCCAAGCACGTCCATGACGAGGTCCACGTCATCACCGATGACTTCGCGAATGCGCCGAACCAGATCGAGGTCTCTTTTGCGGTTATCGCCAAAAACTGCGTCAGGCCGGCTGCCCCAGCCGCCCTTAACGATGAAGTAGCCGGCTTCGACAAAGCCGCGAAATTCATTGATGGTCCAGTCGAGATCGACCATGTTGAAGTGAATCGAGGCCATCGCGGGAATGCGGTCCTGAAGCTTGGAACCGATGAGTTGGCAGACGGGAAGGCCGAGGGCTTTGCCTTTGATGTCCCAAAGCGCCATGTCGAGCGCGCTGACGGCGTACCCGGCAATGCCTTGCGGCCCGTACCACCAGAATTGCCCCAGCATTTTCTCCCACAGGCGTTCGACGTCCAGAGGATTTTCGCCGACCAAGAGCGGCGCGTAACCGCGTTCAATGATCGTCTTGGCCGCCAGCGCCAACGGCGGGAACTGCGTGATGCACTCGCCCCATCCCACGGCGCCATCGTCGGTTTCGACCCGCGCCAGGGTAATGCAGCGTAGATTGTTGTGGTCGTGAGGTTCGGGATAGCGGAGCGGAAAGCCTGTGACCGACTTGATTTTCATAGGCTGGCCTCGACCGTGCGGTTTTCACGACGCCGTGCCAGACGCGCGGCACGGAGCGCCATCGGTTAACGTGCCCGTCCCCTGTACCACTCCCGGCTCGCTTTACAAGCCGCGTATCCGTGCCGTTCCGAGCCCGCCACCATCGATGTTGATTGCTTCCCCGGTGATATAGCTGCCTGTGTCGGAAATCAAAAATATCACCACTCCCGCCACATCTTCGGGCGTCTGCATCCTGCCGAGCGGGACCGATTTCTTGCGGTCCTCGAGGATTTCTTCTTTCGATCTGCCGCTCTTCGCCGAAATCCACTCGAGAACTTTCTGCCCCATCTGGGTTGCCGTAACCCCACCCGGGCAGACGCAGTTGACCGTGGTCCCGTAAGGCGCCAGTTCCGCTGCGATCGCCTTCGAGAAACCGATCACTCCGAATTTGGCCGCACAGTAACTGCTGATCAGCCCGACGCCGATCTTACCCGCATCCGACGAAATGGTGACGATTCGGCCCCGGCCACTTTCCCGGAGGTGGGGAGCGGCCTCCTTACAGGTAAGGAACACCCCGGTTAAGTCGACGGCGATCACGCGATCCCAAGTCTTCTGTTGCACCTCTTCGAACGGCGCAAAATCGATAATTCCCGCGCTGTTGACGAGCGTATCCAGACCGCCGAACTCGTTCACACACGAACGAACGGCGTGCCGAACCGATTCCTCTGAGGTAACATCCAGCGGCAGGGCAAGGAGAGACGAACTTTTCAGCGACGCTGCGGCACGGTCAAGTTCCGTTTTATTGATATCACCGATCGCGACCTTTGCCCCCGCCGCAACAAGACTCCTCGCGACAGCATAACCAATACCGCAGGCTCCCCCCGTCACCAGAACGCGACGAGAGCTTAGGTCATCATTCGGCATAGTCGTTACCTGCTTCCGCGCTTATCCCACCGATGAGCTTTGCCATAAACTGTCATACTCCCAGGCCGAGCACAAACATCCCTATGATCAGCACGGCAATCCCAACGTAAAGCATGTGCAGGGGCCGGCCTCGCACGCCCTGCCATTCTCGCGTTGCCAAACCGCAAACGAAAGTGGTAGCAATCAGAATAGCGTTCCACAGCGACCATCCGAGCGACGGCCCGAGGCGGCCAAAGTCGTTGGCGCCCCACCCGTAAATGATGACGGAAACTGTCCAGAGGCCACCCATGATCGACGCGCCCAGCCAATCTACCGCCTTCGATTGACGCACGAGGCGATCCCAGGAGTTGTTTCGCTTGAGCAACAGAACACAGTAGGCGATGTTTAAGAATCCCCCGGCGGGGATCAAAACCAGCCACATCGCATTCACGGCATTGTCCGGTGTAGCCCCCAACCTTACGGCGGTCTTCATGATGACGGACCCGAAGGCGTAACCGAAGTTCAGGGCCGCGGATAACACCCCGGAGAGGATGCAGATGATGAGAGCCACCGCGAAGGAACGCCTGGGACCAATCATCCCGGACACAGGCTTGTTCCCCAGCAACTTATCGCGCCTGTCTCCGGCCACCGCACAGACTACGACACCCACCGTCGTCACAATGTTTCCCGCGATGATCATCAGGCCACTGCGTCGCAAGACCATGTCGGGAGTAAGCAAGACCAGAGGGATAAACGCCCCCAACGCCGTGTAGAGAGCGGTCATCATTGAGAATCCCAATGCCATGCCCAGCGCATCCACGCCCAGGCCAAAGAAAATTGAGCCGGCGCCCCAGCCCAGACCAAACAGCGCTACCAGCAGGGTCTGCCGAAGAGGCACGAGCGAAAAAAGCTGGGCAAGCTTCGGTACGGTAAGAAACGCCACCATCACCGGCAGGATCAAAAATGCGATCACCGAGTACCAGAACCAAAGATGCTCCCACTTCCAAACACGGGTGTACTTCATCGGTAAAACGAAGATCCCCTGCATAACGCCCGCGATGAAGATCCAGGTCAACCCGATCAGGTAGGTTGTGTGCATGCGGATTCCCGGCTGACTCCCCTTGTGGTGTTCTAGAGTGGCGGCTCGTTAAGATCCGACAGGAAGTAGCTCCGGTCTTCTGATTCGGGTGTCGCCGCCAGTTCGCGCTGCTTCGCCAGCAAGGCTGCCGCCTTATCCGGTTCGCCCAGCTTCGTATAGATCTCGGCGAGGTCTGAATAGGCAAGGGACAGAGCCGGCTGGAGTGCGAGAGCGGTCTCCAAATCGGCGACAGCTTCGCGCTGATGGCCCTGGCTGATGAGGACACGGGCGCGCCAGAAGTAGGCTTCCGCCGCTTTGGGATTTTGCAAAATTGCCTGGTCGATCTCCTTCTTACTGCCCGCGATGTCGCCTTCTTTGAAAAGGACCACGCCAAGCTCACGGTGGTACAGCGAGTTATCGGGCTTCAAGGCAACCGCTTGCCGCACGGCCGCTTGCGCCGCAGCCAAATCCCCCTGTTCCAGTTTGGCCATGCCCAGGAGCAGATCAGCGCTGTCGTAAGTTGGCGCCAGGCGAATGGCCTGGTCGCATCGGGACGCAGCCTCCTGGTACTTTCGCAGCGAGAATAAACTGACGGCCTGCCGATACTGGATGATAGGGCTGTCCGGGTACAATGCTGCCGCCTGATTCAGAATATCGAGCGCCTGCTCGTGTTGCGCCCCTAATTGAAAGCCCCAGGCCTGCGCGATCAGATATCGGGCGTTGTGAGAATCCGCCGAGACCGCCAGCGAAAACTGCACTAGCGCGTCTTTCTGCCGGCCCGTCAGCGCCAGGGCCACGCCTTTCACGTACGGCACTTCGCCAGGAGCGGCGGCATCAGGGGGAACGCCTTCCAGCACCGCAAACGCCTCGACGGGTTCCTTTGCCTGCAAACTGGTTTTAGCCAGCATCACCTTCAGTTCGTTATCTTCAGGCAGGGATTCGCTCGCATTCTCCAGCAGGTACCGGGCCTTCTGAAATTGATTGAAATGAGAAGAAATAACAGCCAGCGTCACCATGGACTTCAGATTTGCAGGCATGGCGTTGACGGCTGTGTCGACCGTTTGAAGGGCGGCCTGCGTATTCCCCTCGGCGAATTGTGCCCGCGCCAGGTTTGCCCAAATTCTGGCGTCGCAAGGAGATTCCTCGCGGGCCTTGGTCAAAAACGGAATTGCTTCCTCCGGCCGTCCCGCGTCCAGCAATGTCACCGCCAGGGTGTAAAGAGCGGGCTTGAGGGTCGGATCAATCGACAGGGCATGTTGGATATCACGAACTCCTTGAGTTGTGTTGTGCGTTCTCAGGTCGGCAAGGCCGAGGTCATAGTAAACGCCCGCCGAATGGTTCCCGAGCTCGATGGATCGGCGGAAATGGGTAATGGCGGCTTCGGGATTTCCCTCACCGGCCTCGCTCATGGCCAGGTAGGCGAAATTCGCGGATGTCGGAGATTCATTCACCGCCCGTTGGAATATCCGCTCCGCCGTTCCATACTCGCCGGCCTTCAGGGCTTGGATTCCCTCCTGAACTCCCGTTTCCGCCGATTGCGGGAGCGCACCCCCTACGCAGACGGCTACGCAAAGAGCGATGCTGAGGACGGAGAGTAAGACAGACCGCATATTTGCTATTTATCTATTACCTATCTAAGCTTTGCTACCAACTGCCGCAACACGGGCAAATCCGGGAGTAAAAGGTTTTGCTCCCGAATCAAGCGCATTTGCGCTTCGTTGAAATCACCCTTGCCATCGAAAAACTGAATGAGCATGGACTGGGAATGATATTGCGACGAGTCGAGATCCACGACACGGTAATTTGCCTGGCGCCGGCTGTAATCGAAAGTCAGGTGTGCCTCACTATCGCTCATTCGGTATCGAAGGTTCTGGGCGTATTGCACAGTGTTGGAAAAGTGATCGGTTGCCGCCACCATGGGGAAGGGAAGACTCTGTTGCCCCCAGTTGCGGTCGACGACGATCTCCACGATGTCCGGAATCGACACGTGGAACAGGCGATCACCCGATACCTGGGATACGAGCGAGACGGTGCGGACGTACGGGAAGCTGGCTGCGCCATCAGGGAAGAAGCTGGCCAAAAGCTTCATGAACGCGGTTTGCTCCTCCATGCCGGCCGATCGATCGAAATACAGCGCGGCCAGTTGCTTGTAGCTCATCGAGCATGCGCCGCTCGTGTTGACCACTTGCAGGCCATCCAATTTGACGGCGCCGTAGTGCCCCGCGAAGACCCGCAGATAGAGGGTCGCCTCGCAGTGTCCGTAGCTCGCCTTCCCATTTGTGCGGCAAGGACACGGGGTCTTGCAGGGGCAGCAGACCACGCCGTCGCCCCGGACGTGCCAATCCACTGCGTCGGCATGCACTTCATAATGGCGGCTCGACGGAATCTGGTCCTGAGCGGGCGCAAAGGCTGAGACTGCCACAATGGCGCAGAGTATAGAGAGAACCTTCCTCATGGCCTTCCTGTCTTCCGCCATCCCGGCGTGGAGCCACAGCTCCAGGTTCCCAGAACCGGCGAAAGCGCCTTCAGATGATGCAGAGTGGCCCGTCAACTATCATGGTCACCACAGAAGCTTCAGCGCCAATTGGATTTCTCTTGGCGGGATCAGCGAGTTCGTAATCGTACCGAAAACACCACTGGTGAGGTTGCTGTTCGGGAATCCGAACTGCGGGTGGTTCCAGGCATTAAAGAACTCAGCTCGAAACTGCAACGACGTGCTCTCCGAAAGTGTCGTAGTCTTTTCCACTGCCAGGTCCCAGTTATTGATGCCGGGCTGTTCGAGATTGCGAGAACTGTTGCCTTCTATGTGAACTTCCGTAGCACACGACTGAATGCTGGGACACCCGGGAAGGGCAAATGCGCTGGCATTCCACCAGTCGGTGTAATTCTGGTGAGCCGGCATCGCAGGGCCCACCTTGTTCGGAACGGATGTCCAGAAGGGGCCCTCATCCATGTAATCAAACCCCAAAACCGGTTGAGTGTAGAGACCTGCCTGAAAAGTTGTTATTCCGCTCACTGTCCAGCCGTTTACGAGTCTGCTGACCGGTCCTGCGCTTCCTGACAGAAAGCGATGGCCGGCGCCGAAGGGCAGGTTGTAATCGTACGCCAGTGAGAATCGCTGCGGCGGAACAAACAAAGAGTTCCCCCGGTTGTAGACTCTCCAATCGATGGACGAATTAGGCCCATAACCACCCGGAAACAGGTTGAGCGAATGCGCCCACGTGTAGGAGGCCAGTAAGGTACCGTTCGTAGTGGCCTTTTTTTGCAGACTCACGAGTAGCCCATGGTAATCAGACCAGCCTCCCGTGAACTCTGTCAGGATGAAACTGTAATCGGAAAGGGGGCGCCGGTTTTGAATAGGTATAGTGCCCGTGGGATCAAAGGCGGGAGGGTTCCCGTCGCGCCGGCCCTGCATGTGTTGGCCTATATTCCCGGCGTAGCCCACGTCCAGCATCCAGCTCTGCCGGAACGTGTGTTGCACGTCGAAATTCCATTCCTCGTCGTACGGCACCTTGCTGGTAGGATCGAAGGCGAACGATCCGAAATTTGGCCCCAGGTTCGAAGCGCCCAATCCTTGCACGGGAAAGAGCCGGCTAAGCGAAAGCGTCGGGGTCACCGGGTTTGAAACCAGGCTTTGGTCCACGATAAAATCCGGCCCAAATCCCGCGAAACTTCCAAATTCATTCCATTCCTCGCTGGCATAAAAGATGCCGAACGAGCTTCGAATGACGGTGTCTTTGAGAAATTTCGGAGAATATGCCAGGCCCACACGCGGACCGAAGTCCCGGTAGTCAGGATTGGCAATTCCGTTCCGAACCTGCTGCCTGAAGACCGCCTCGATCGCGCCCGTCTGAAGGTTGATGGTCTCTTCGTCGCCGTTGGAATCCTGGGGCCATTGCTGGTATTCGTACCGGACACCCAGGTTCAGCGTCAAACTGGGGAGGGCACGGAAATCATCTTGAATATAGCCGGCGTAGAAGTTCGCGCCGGCGTGCAAAATTCCCGCGCCGACGCTCCCGAACGTCGAGTCAGGAACGCCGAGGAGGAAATCCCCTAATCCTGCTCCTGAAAACTGGCCCGTGAAAGCGATGCTGGGTACCTGCTCGCACAAACACTCATAAAAGAACTTCTCGTGCATGATCGTCCCTCCCATTTTAAGGGAGTGCCGGCCATGTATCACCGCCAGATTGTCGACGAATTGGAAGCTCGAATCCCGTGAATCTTCAGGAATGCCATAGCTCCCAATTGCCCCGGAAAACCCGGTGATGCTGGCGCCCGGGACGCCGAAAGCCAGGGGATTGGGCGACGTATTCTGGAGGCCGAACGTATTTGCGGCAATATTGGGGCCGTTCGCCGTCTGTGCGAACCCTCCGTTTCGGGAGCGGCTGTAGCCAAACCGCACCTCGTTAACGACCGTGGGAGAGAAAACGTGACTTTCGTTGGTTGATACAACTTGCGCGTTCCACGGGAAAGTTTCTCCCCCCAGCACCGCCAGTCCGGGCACGAACAGCGGCCTTCGATCATACACATAGCTGAGGAAGAAGCGATCCTTGTTGCCGAACACCTGGTCCCAACGGCCATTTCCCGTATCGGTGGTGCTGATTTCCTTGGGAGTATAAACAAAATTGAACGAAGGAAGCTGCGCCTGATTCGGCGTGACGGGCACATTCGGCGTCCGAATATAGGGAATAAACTTCAAGGCAGTAGCGTTTAAATCTGTCGCCGGGATCACGTTTCCCGCGTACGCCTGTCCGGTCACCGGGTTGATGACATTTACGCATTTGGAAGAGCTTGTATTCGCTACGCAAATCGCGGAACTGGTAGGAAAAATGCCCGTGCCCGTCGAATCATCAGCCAAATTTCCCGCCAGTTGCGCGGCGCTCGGGTAGTTGCCCGTTTCGGTCTCGGACGTAAGAGCCCGAATGCCTTCGTAGCCGAAGAAAAAGAACGACTTGTTCTTGCCGTTATAGATGTGCGGGATCACCACCGGCCCACCCACCGACCCGCCAAAGTCGTTCTGCTGGAACCCCGGCCTGGGAACGGCGGCGAGGTTCAGGAAAAAGTCATTTCCGTCCAGGGAGCTGTTGCGTATAAATTCGAACGCCGACCCGTGGACCGCGTTCGTCCCTGATTTCATGGCGATGTTCACCGCGATCGACGACCGTCCGTTGTCTGCGGCGTAATCCTGGGTTTGAATCTTAAATTCCTGGATGGAATCCACCGAAGGCAGAATCGTCGCATTGCCCCAGCGGGCCCCGCGCGTCTCGATGCCGTCGACAAGGTAGCTTACATCTGCTTCCAGGAAGCCCATTCCGGTAAAAGAGACGGTTCCCGCAGGGGCGCCCGTAGCATAGCTGGCGTTGGAACATACCGGGGCGCCAACGGTCGGGTAAACGCCCGTTCCAAGCGTGGCGAGTTGAATGAAGTCGCGGCCGTTCAGCGGAAGCGCCACGATCGGCGTTGCGGTAACCACCTGGCCCAACGAAGAAGTTTGGGTTTCCAGCAACTGCGCGCCGCCCGCGCTGACCTTCACGTTTTGAACAACCGAGCCCACGACCAGCGTGACGTCGATGCGCGTGCGCTGTCCAACCAGAAGCTCGATATCGGAAACCGTCTTGCTCTCGAAACCCTGCTTCGAAGCCACTAATGTATAGTGGCCCGGGGATAACTCCGAGAAGCTGTAAGCGCCGGCGGCATCGGTGACGCCTTTAAGCACATGTTCCGTGCCCACATTGGTTAGAGTCAGGGCGGCCTCAGGGATTACCGCGCCACTGGCATCCGCGACTGTACCCACCATATCGGCTACGAAGGATTGGGCGGAACCGCGGCTAACCGGCAACAATGCCATCGAGAGCAGAGACAAAAATAGAGCCCGCGCACGCAAAGCTTTCATGAAGCCCTCCTTTTCGACACCTCCGCCCGAACTTCAGGCGTGTTCCCCGCAGGAGGAGATACCTTGCGCTATTTGAACGGCCTGCGACTTGTGTGGTTGAGAAAGCCCTTACAACAATGAACCAATAGCACGGGTCCGGTTGGAATGTCAAGACAAAAAGTTCCTGTCATGATATTCCTTGTGCCGCGTCAAAAGGCCAGGCCGCGAAGCAGGATCCCGTCAATTAGCCCACCGCCAAGAGTCACGGGGTAAGGAAGCAAGGTTCTGATATACTTTGCATCTACCAATCAACCGAGCCAACTAATGGTTCGCAACCGGCAGGGGCATTCAATTGAAGAAAACAAATCATTGCGGCGAGCATCGCGCAGCGAGATTTTCTTGGGCCACTGCGCTGTTGATCCTGGCGTTAGCAGGAATCGCTCGAACCCAATCATCACAAAGGGCTGCGCCCTTCCAAGCGCCGGATTTTTCGGTGACAGACATCTTCGGGAAACCTTTAAGCCTGGATGGATTCAAGGGTAAGGTCGTGCTGTTGAATTTCTGGGCCACGTGGTGCTCGCCCTGCCGCACCGAGATCCCACGTTTCGTGGACCTGATGGGCCGCTACCGTCAGCGCGGCCTCATGGTGATCGGCATTTCCATGGACGACAACGCCGCTCCCGTCGTCCAATTCTGTAAGGACTTCAAGGTGAATTACCCCGTGGCGCTCGGTAACGACAGGTTGGCAGCGCTTTACGGCGGCATCATGAGCCTTCCCGTTACTTTTCTGATTGACCGTGAAGGACGCATCAGCGCGAGGCATTATGGCGAACTCGACCTCGGGCGTGTGGAGCCCGAGATTCGCCAACTCCTCGAGGGCAGCGATTCGCCCGCATTCCTGAAACCGCAAGGCGCCGAGGCCGGGGGCGACGCTCACGCCGAAGGCTTTGGCGACGTCGGATCGGAGGTCCCTGGCATCAGTCTTGTCAAGCTCACTCCCGCCCAGAAAAAAGCTTTCCTCGCGCAGTTGAACGATAAGTCGTGTCCGTGCGATTGCAAACTCACCCTGCTGAAGTGCCGGCAGGAGGACCATCAGTGCGGCTTCAGCCTGAAGTTGGCGCGTCAGCAACTGGCGGAAGTCCTGAAGTCCAAGCAGTAAGGGGAGCGGATGAGCGGTTTGTAGGGGCCCCGGCCAGAAACCGATGGTGGATTGTCTCTCTCCTCTTCTTCGTAGCCCTGATCAATTATGTCGATCGCGGTAACTTGAGTATCGCCGCGGTCGCCATCGTGACGCAGTTCAACCGTTCCCCCGCCGCCATGGGCGTTCTGCTCTCGGCGTTTTATTGGAGCTACGCTCTGCTTCAAATTCCGGCTGGTTACCTGGATGACCGGCGTGCCACGGGCTTCCAGCCCGTGACCGCGCAGGGCCAGGACCTGCCCTGACCCTGCCGAAGGGATATCCGTGGCACTTCTGGATGCAGGACGTCGCGAAGCAACCTGACCGGCCGCAACTGTCCCCTGGCTGGTCATCGCCGGCGTGCCGGGGGACACTCTTCCCTTCGCAAGCATGCTGTGATATGGTCCGCGCATGCCAAACCGGCTCGATCCAAAGGTCAGGGGTTCCCTGTGCTTGCGATCCCCTTCCACCATGTATACAGTCTGCATATTAACCGTGTGGTTGTAGATCGGCTCTCAGCAATATTGGCCGAGATATGGCCTGGAGATTGCCTTGGTGAGAATGCGGTGGCTCTTCAATTTCTTCCTGATATCGGGTTTTTGCAGCCTGGTATATGAGGTAGTTTGGCTTCGACTCTCGATGGCGGAATTCGGGGTTACGGCTGCCATGACCTCGATAGTCTTGTCGGTATTCATGGCGGGTTTGGGCTTGGGCTCCTGGGGTGCCGGGATTCTGGTGCGCCGCCTTCGGAAAGACGTGTCAGCAAGCGCCCTGCGCCTCTATGCCCTCGCCGAGTTGCTGATCGGCATTTCGGCGCTTTTGGTTCCCCACCTTCTCAGGTGGGGTCATGCCTTGCTGCTCAAGATCCATGGTAAAGTCGCGTGGCAGTCGTCTACCTACTACATGATCGCCGGTGTGTGGGTGGCTCTGGCGCTTATCCCCTGGGGCACCTGCATGGGGGCAACGTTTCCTTTGCTCATGGGTGTTATTCGCCAGTCCTCTGAAACCGAGTCGGAACGTTCTTTCAGTTACTTGTACATTGCGAACGTCCTCGGCGCGCTGCTCGGCACGACAGCCTCTGCCTACTTCATGATTGAGCTGTTGGGATTTCGAGGAACCTTGCGCCTTGCGAGTGCGTTCAACGGCGTCCTGGCAGCGTCAGCGTTTCTCCTCAGTTTCACCGCGTTCCCCTCCCCTCCCATCCGGCCGTTGGCCGCAGAACGGAAGACTCACGGGACGCTTTACGGTCTGCCTGAGAGCAGTATCCTCTGGATGCTTTTCACAACAGGCCTTGTCACCATGGGCATGGAGGTCGTCTGGATTCGGCAATTGACGCCTTATCTTGGCAATGTGGTGTATGCCTTCGCGGGCATCCTGGCTGTGTATCTGATTTCCACGTGCTATGCCTCATATGACTACCGATCCTGGGCGCGCTTTCACCAACCGCGAGAGAGCGCCTGGGCCTGGGAGGTATCAGGGCTGTTCGCGTTGATTCCCCTTGCTGCTTGCGATCCGCTGTTGCCCATTCGGATCGGATCTTTCGAACTGGCAGGTGTACGCCTGACAGGAATAGTGCCCTTTTGTTGCCTCGCGGGTTTCTTGACCCCCATGCTTATAGATGCCTGGTCGTTGGGAGAGCCAGCTCGTGCAGGGAAAGCTTACGCGATCAACGTGTTGGGCTGCATCCTGGGGCCCCTTGTGGCTGGGTTCTGCCTGCTACCCTGGTTCGGCGAGCGGTGGGCAGTAGTAGTACTCTCTTTGCCGCTGTTTGCACTGGGCGCCGTCACGGCTTTACGGGGGAAGATTGCCACGCCGCGACCCCATGTCAACCCCAAGGTTCTGTTTGGGCTTGTAGCGGTGGCGGCGATGCTGCTGATAATCATGACCCACGACTACGCATGGAAGTTTCCCGAACGGCAGATCAGGAGGGATTACACCGCGACCGTGCTTGCGGTCGGAAAAGGAATGGGGAAGCGGCTGTTGATCAATGGAATCGGCATGACGGAGTTGAATCCCATCACCAAGTACATGGCGCACTTGCCGATGGCGTTCATGCGCAGACCTCCGCGGAATGGCCTGGTGATCTGTTTTGGTATGGGGACAACGTTCCGGTCGATGCACTCTTGGGGGATACCCACCACAACCGTGGATCTGATACCCAGTGTCCCTGCACTCTTCGGCTATTTCCACCCGGATGCTCCGCAGGTCCTGAACTCGCCCTTGGCGCAGATCGTGGTTGACGATGGTCGGCGCTTCCTGGACGGCTCTTCGCAATCGTACGACGTCATTGTCGTGGACCCCCCGCCCCCCCCGGCAGCTCCCGGCTCCAGCCTTCTCTACTCGCGGGACTTTTATGGGATCGTGCGGAAACATTTGGCCCCCGACGGGATCTTTCAGACCTGGTATCCCGAACTGGGAGGCGACGATGGCACCAGCGCTTCTATTGCACAGGCCCTCAAGCAGTCTTTCCCCTATCTGCGTGCTTTCAGGTCGTTTGCAGGTCGGGGGATTCACTATCTGGCAAGCACGGAGCCGATTCCTCTTGCTTCGGGTTCGTCACTTGCGGTTCGGCTGCCGCCGCGAGCGGCCACCGATTTCGTGGAATGGGGGCCAAAGTCAACGGCAAGGGAGCAGTTCGATCTGGTCTTGGCAGGTGAGCGCTCGGTTGATGAGATCATCGCTAGAGATCCGAAGGTCCCGGCGCTCGAAGATGATCAACCGGTTAACGAGTATTACTTATTGCGGAGCTGGTTCCACTATTATCGGTGAAGGCGGGCCAGACGGCCGGCCTGACGCGAGGTGTCGGCGAAGCAAGGCGGAGAACGGAAACATCAGCACAGATAGAGGTGGCCGATGGGCGACGGAAGCAGTAGATCTGGATCAATCGATCGCGAAAGACCTGCCTTGTGGCAGCCATGGCGGGCGAGAAAGTCCCCAAGTCATTCGCAAGATCCTCTTTAGATATTTGGGCCGTTACCCTCACTCTGCCCGCCATCCCCCACCGCTACGCCGAGCTTCACTGAACCCGTTTCGCCGGCATATCCGCTCCGTTTTGGTGCAACGTAAGGCAGGTTGCTCGGCCGCTGCTGCCGCTGCCTTCGGGTTTGTATTTCTCCATCCTTTTGATGACGGGAATGGCCGGATTCATCGTTTCCCCGTACACCATATCCTGACCAAGCTGGGATTCACTCCGCCCAGAGTTCTTTTCCCGGTCTCGGCGGCAATGCTCCGAGAGCGGGAAGCCTACGACCGGGTCCTGGAGCGATACTCATCTTCAGTGCTCCCATTCATCAGCTATGACTTGGACGCGGAAGGCCGCATGACCGTCCACAACGAAACGGCAAGCCTATATCGCTTCTTCGACGCTACCCCTCACGCCGAATATCTCTATCACTGCATCGAAGAGACGATTCGTCGAGACCTGGGAGAGGGAATAGGGTTCCTGGTTGTATTCGACGCGGCTATGCGAAAAGCCCTTGAAATTGTGGACATGCCGGACCGCCGTGCATCCTTACTCGTTCGCCTCATTCTGCAAAACCACGGAAAGCTGGCGCGTGGGAAAAGGCCGGCATTCGCTGAAATCAAAAACGATGAACTCCATCGAATTGAAGACGCGGTGTGGCAAACATGGGAGAAAGAACGAGAGAAACAGGACGGAAAACCTGAACCGCGAGATGCAATGGGCGACTCGATTCCTTGAGCGATTCACGTGGCGGGCAGGTCAGGTGGAGCCGTGCTTCCTTGCGGCGCAAGAAGTCGAATAAGTCTGTGCAGAAAAAGGCAGCGTCGGGCATCGTTGGTCCTCACCGAAAGGATGACAAAATACCACAGCAGGACAGACTCTGCTGCGCACAATGCCATCATTGGTGGTAAAGGCGGCTGACATGCTCATAGCTGGGAGGTCACAGCCGTGCCATTTGTCAGCCGACGCCCGAAGTTGAGGCTTAGCGACGAGGAGACAACTTGGTTGCAGCATCTTTCGCAGCATTCTGACGAGGGTGAGAATGCCGACGAGCACCCGCTTCGAATGGAGACTTTGCAAGTGGCGCTATGGGGTACGGTGTTATTGACGGTTTTGGCCGCAAAGCAAACCGGGGTTGGTACAAATCCAGCCCCGGTTTCGGCCTTTAAATTATCCATCCCGGCTTCACTCCTAAGCCTTAATACCAGCCGGCATGAGCGAAGAATGCCGAGTTTGCCAAAAGTATGCCAAAATTTTACGGCGTTTCTTCAACTGATTGAACATACGCCACTTGCGCTTAAATGTCGTAATACAGCGCGAACTCGTAGGGGTGCGGGCGCGTGTTCACGGCCTGTACTTCGTTCTTCATCTTGTAGTCAATCCAGGTCTCGATCAGTTCCTCGCTGAAAACATCGCCCTTGAGCAGGAAGTCGTGGTCCCGCTCCAAGGCGCGGAGCGACTCTTCCAGTGAGCCGGGCATTGAGGGAACGGCTTTGAGCTCCTCGGGTCCGAGATCGTAGATATCCTTGTCGAGGGGTTCGCCGGGATCGATCTTGTTTTCCACACCATCCAGACCGGCCATCATCATTGCGGCAAAGGCCAGGTACGGGTTACAGGATGGATCCGGGGGCCGGTATTCCACGCGCTTGGTCTTGGGGTTGGGCGAGTACATGGGAATGCGGCAGGCGGCGCTGCGATTGCGCCGCGAGTAGGCCAGGTTAACGGGCGCTTCAAACCCGGGCACCAAGCGCTTGTAAGAATTCGTGGTGGGGGCAATCAGCGCTGCCAGCGCGGGCGAGTGCTTCAGCAGTCCGCCAATATAATGAAGGCCCATTTGGCTAAAGCCGGCGTAACGGTCACCCGCGAAGAGCGGCTTGCCGTCTTTCCATAGGCTTTGGTGTGTGTGCATCCCGGAACCGTTATCCTGGTACAGCGGCTTGGGCATGAAGGTCACCGTTTTACCGTACTGGTAAGCCACATTGCGGATGACGTACTTGTAAATCATCATTCCATCCGCGGATTTCACCAGCGAGTTGAAGCGCTGGTCGATTTCCGCTTGCCCGCCCGTGGCCACCTCGTGGTGATGGCACTCGATGTCGAGGCCCGCTTTCTCCATCGCCACCACCATCTCACTGCGCAAGTCCTGATAGTGATCGGTGGGCGGAACCGGGAAGTATCCTTCTTTGTACCGCGGCCGGTAGCCCAGGTTGTCCTTCTCGCGGCCGGAATTCCAGCGGCCTTCCTCCGCGTCGATGAAGTAATAACCATGTTGCTGAGCCTGATCGAACCGGATATTGTCAAAAATGAAAAATTCTGCTTCGGCTCCAAAGTAGGCCTTGTCGGCAATGCCCGTGTAGGCCAGGTAGGTTTCGGCCTTCTTCGCAATATTGCGCGGGTCTCGAAGGTAATGCTGTTTCGTAACGGGATCAATGATGTCCCCAATCATCACCAGGGTGGGTATGTCGGTAAATGCATCGAGCATGTACCAGCTCGGGTCGGGCACCAGGAGCATGTCGCTTTCATGGATGGCGGCCCAGCCTCGGATGCTCGATCCGTCCATTCCGAACCCCTCCTCAAAGGATGATTCCTCCAATTCGTGGATCGGAAACGAAACGTGATGCCACAGGCCAGGCAGATCGGTGAAACGAATATCGATCATCTTCACGTTGTTGGCTGCGGCAAATTCTAGTACGGCTTTCGGGTTCATTTTCCCTCCATAAAAATATTTTTGTTCGCTAATCAGGTAAATTTATGCGATTGGTATTAAAATCAACTCCAACATAGCCGTCACTCCATGTTTAGTCAAGCCCCTTTAGAACCCGCATTTTTGGCGGGTGAGTTTCACGTCGAGTTGAGGAACGCGAAGTTGCCAAGAGGCGGACCCAACGCACATCCCGCAAGTGCCGGCTTGCCGTGTGGATTGCGCAGAGTATACTCAAAGAGGCGCCGACACGGCGGCCTCAACGTCGTGTAATCCTGCGGAAAGTCAGCTTCAGCCGTATGGGTTAAGATGGGAAGGGGCCCGGGACCAAAAATGATTGGCACTTTTCTGAAGTTTTTGTTAGGTTACAAAACTCCCGTCCGAGAACGGAAATTCACTTCCTGAGGCCTGACTCGATCGTCTCGCAGTACGTTATAACTGAGTCCGGCCCCTTCAGGAGAAAGCAGGAAGCGGAATGTTCGTAGCGAAGCGGATGTTCCTTACGAAAGGTGTGGGAAAGCACCGCGAGAAACTTACCAGCTTTGAGCTGGCATTGCGTTCGGCGGGCATTGCCGCGTGTAACCTGGTGCGGGTTTCCAGCATTTTCCCGCCCCGGTGCAAACTGGTTCCCCGGGCCGAGGGAGTGAAGGAGCTAAGGCCGGGACAGGTGACGTTTGTGGTGATGAGTGAAAACTCCACGCGCGAACCGCACCGTTTGATTGCCGCTTCCGTCGGCGTGGCCACGCCGCGCGACCGGGGTGCTTTTGGATACCTTTCCGAGCACCACTCCTTTGGCGAGACGGAAGAGGTGGCAGGGGAATACGCGGAGGAGCTCGCGGCCGAGATGCTGGCCACCACGCTGGGCGTGGAGTTCGATCCCGACCGCAGTTGGAACGAGAAAAAAGAGATCTACCTCATCTCCAACAAAATTGTCCGCACGATGCACATCACGCAATCTGCGATTGGCGACAAGCGAGGCCTTTGGACCACCGTGCTTTGCGCCGCCATCTTGCTGGGAATCGACGAGTGATGGATGGGCCCCTGCTCGCAGGGTCCGCGCGGTGCGCAGCACCTTGGCGTGCGGCCGCGAAGCTGCCGCCTTCGGCTCATCCCCGTTGCCGAAGTGTGGGAAGGCGGCAGCTTCGAGGCCGCAGGGTGCTGCGCACCAAACGTGATAGGGGGCTAAATGGATAAGAGTGAAATCCTTTCCACACCGACGCGGCCATTCAAAATTGATGGCAACAAGCGCGTCTCGGCGATGCTGGAAAAGATGCAGGGCATATCCTTCCAGGGCCGCAACCTGGCCATCGGGTATCAGGTCTGGAAGAAGATGCTCGGGGACCGGGTGATGATCATGATGGGCATGTCCGGCGCGATGGTGCCTGCCGGCATGCGGCGGCTGGTGGTTTATTTGATCAAGCATCGGCTGATCGATTGCCTGGTCACCACCGGCGCGAACCTCTTTCATGACATTCACGAAACAATGGGCCGGCTGCACTTTCAGTGTTCGCCCCACGTCGACGATGTGAAGTTGCAAAAGCACCTGATCGACCGCATGTACGACACGCTGGCAGACGAGGAGGAATTCCGCCAGGCGGACGCCATGATCGGGCGCTTTGCTGCCACCCTTGACCAATCGCGGCCCTACACCACGCGCGAGTTCCTTTACCTGCTGGGAAAAGATCTCTCCCGCCGCGCCAAGGACGACGGCATCGTCACCGCAGCATACCGCGCCGGCGTTCCCTTGTACTGCCCGGCGGTAGGCGACTCCTCCATCGGCATCGGTATTGCCGAGAACCGTCACGAGGGGAAGAACCAGTTCACTTTTGACGTGATTGGCGACGTGCTGGAAACCGCGCATCTCGCCGGCGACTCGCCCGCCAGTGGCGTGGTTTATTTCGGCGGAGGAACGCCCAAAAACTTCGTGCAGCAAACGGAGGTTACGGCGGCGTTCATCCGCAAAGCGACCGAGGGGCACAAATACGCGATGCAGATCGTAACGGACGCTCCGCACTGGGGCGGCCTGTCCGGCTGTACGCTGGAAGAAGCGCAAAGCTGGGGCAAGATTGCCCATGATGCCAGTATGGTTACCGTGCACTGCGATTCCACTATCGCCATGCCGGTGCTGGTATCGGCCCTGGCCGAGAACGCAGCCCTGATCCGCAGTCGCAAGAAGCCTGTGTTCTTTCTGGGCCGGGAACTCAAGTTCTCGTTTCCGAAATAGTGCGGCACCCAAATGTGGTCGGGGAGCATGGAAATAGGGCTGGAGCGCCAACCGCTCCAGCCCTTTGTCGTTTTCCCGAACAGAGCGCGGTCACTTTCCGGCGGAGACCGGGATGATCCGGGCCATTTGCCGCTCCTCGGGTGCGGTGAGGTGATCGGGCCGTTGCGGCAGATAGCGAAGGGTTACCCCAAACCGGGGAAGACTCAAGGTACGGATCGTTCCCTGTACAACCGTCAATTGCGGCCGCTTGGAGTAGTACTTGTCCTGGCCCTGGGCGGGGAATAGGCCCACAGTTCTGTTTCCATTATAGAGGTGGACCGTGCCGTCTATACTTGCGTGGTCCAGCGTGAAGGAATAGTCCCCAGCCGGCAAAGTCGCTCCGCCCCAGCGAGTCTCGGTGGCCAGGGTAAACTTGCCGGTGTACACCTGCGCATTGGCCCACCCGGCGAAGAAACAGGTTGCCAGAACTGCCAGCGCCAAATACCTGGTCTGCGAGAATGCTCGAATCTTGTTCATGACGTGCCTCCTGTATTCGGTTTCGAATTGGGGCAACTTTTTTGCCCTCATCCTTTAAAAGCGGAATCGGGGGGCAAGAACTGTCATCGCGGCGAAAAATTTTTTGTCGCAGGCGAGAGGCGGCGGAAGTGAGCGCTCGATCTGTCTGGAAAACGGCGCCCGGCTGTGGTAGGCTGCGGCCCGTAAAAATCTTCGGCAGGCGGTTGCGTCATGGAACCGTCAGTCCACCAGATTACAGGACTGCTGCAAGCTTGGAGTGAGGGAGAGCAGGCCGCACTGGAGCGGCTTATCCCGCTTGTTTATAGGGAACTTCACCGGCTGGCGCACCACTACATCGCGCGCGAGCGGCCCGGCCATATCCTTCAGACTACGGCCCTGCTGAATGAGGCTTACCTGCGGCTGGTCGATTCCCCGAAAACAAGCTGGCAAAACCGCGCGCACTTTTTTGCGATCAGCGCGCAAGTGATGCGGCGCATTCTGGTGGATTGGGCCCGCTCGCGCCAGGCGCTGAAGCGGGGAGGCGAGGACGCCCGTGCTTTGGACTTGGACGAGCCGTCGGTAGTGGCGGTTGGGCAAAGCACGGATTTGGTAGCCCTGGATGACGCCCTGAACACCCTGGCGACATTGGACCCGAGGAAGAGCAGGGTGGTGGAGTTGCGTTTTTTTGGGGGATTGAGTGTGGAGGAAACCGCGGAAGTGCTGAAGGTTTCTCCCGAGACCGTACAGCGGGATTGGAAATTCGCCAAAAGTTGGCTGCGACGGGAAGTGACGAAGGGGAGGCCAGTTGGAACCTGAGCGCTGGCGGCAAATCGGGCGCCTGTATCATGCCGCGCTGGAGCTTGCAAACGAGGAGAGGACTGCCTTTCTGAAGGAAGCCTGTGCGGGCGACGACGACCTCCGGCGCGAGGTGGAATCACTTCTCGACCAAGAAGAGCGAGCGGACAGTTTCCTGGAAGCGCCGGCTCTGGACGTGGCGGCGCGAGCCTTGGCGCAAGACCGGGCGGAGGCATCCAGCGCCACCTCGCTGGCCGGCCAGACCATCTCGCATTATCGCCTGCTGGAGAAGGTGGGTGGCGGCGGTATGGGGGTGGTTTACAAAGCCGAAGACACGCGCCTGCATCGCCTGGTGGCGATCAAATTTCTCATCCCTCCTTTGACGCGTGCGGGCCGTGGGCCTGCTGCCTGGCAGGCGCCAAGGCTGCCCCAGCGCGATCCGCAAGCGCTCGAACGGTTCCAGCGCGAGGCGCGAGCCGCCTCGGCCTTGAGCCATCCCAACATCTGCGTCGTTCACGATGTGGGTGAACACGACGGGTTGCCCTTCATCGTGATGGAGTTGCTCGAAGGGTCCACGCTGCGGGAGTTGATTGAGGCGAGGCCGCTCAAGCTTGAGCAGCTTCTGGACCTGGCCGTCCAGATCGCCGACGCCTTGTCCGCGGCGCACGCCAAGCGGATTATCCACCGTGACATCAAGCCGACCAATATTTTTGTGACCGCGCGGGGCGAAGCCAAAATCCTCGACTTCGGCCTGGCCAAGCTCGCTCCAGCCGGCGAGACCGGCGCCTGGCTCACGGGAGACGCCAGGCGCAAGGCAATCGCCGGAGCTGCTCACGGCGCGACACGGACAGGAGACCACGCGGTTGAGGCTTTAACCGACCCGGGTGTAGCGCTGGGCACCGTCTCTTATATGTCACCCGAACAGGCTCGCGGGGAAGAAGTCGATTCCCGCACCGATCTGTTCAGTTTCGGCGCCGTGCTCTACGAAATGACCACCCGGGAGCAGCCGTTCGCGGGCAGAAGCGCGGTCGAAGTGCTGGCCGCCATCCTCACCCAGACCCCAAAACCGCCGCACGAACTGCTCCGCGAGGTACCGGGGGAACTGGAGAGGATTATTCTGACCGCCCTCGAGAAGGATCGCGATCTGCGTTATCAGTCTGCGCCTGAGTTTCGGGCGGATCTCAAGCGTTTGCGGCGCGACACCAGTTCCGGGCAGACGATCAGCGCGGCTGGGGCTCGCGGGGCCGGTGGCCGGCCGAGCGTCGGGACCCGGACGGCGCTCCGCAAACGCTGGTGGGTGGCGGTGCTGGCCACGGTGGCTGCCGCGGCATTGGCTTACGTGGGCCTTCGTCCCCTGCCGCCGCCCAAAGTGACCGGTTACCGGCAGCTCACCAATGACGGTATCAGGAAGATTATGGTGGGGACCGACGGTGTGCGACTGTACTTCGGGGAAGCCACAGGTGCGTCAGGGTGGATTGCGGGAGTTGCCATCCGCGGGGGTGAGTTGGCGCGCGTGAGCGTGCCTCTTGCCGATCCCGAACTTTTCCAGGTGTCGCCCGACGGGTCATCTTTCCTCGCCGCGCAAATCACTACTTACGGGCCCGGCCCTCTCTGGAGTGTGCCGATACTGGGCGGTTCTCCGAATCGGATCGGAAACCTGTTCGTTACCGATGCGGCGTGGTCGCCGGATGGCCAATACATCGCTTACGCCCAGCGGGGCGACCTGTTTACGGCCCAAAGCGACGGCAGCGGGTCACGTAAGCTGATGAGTTCCCAGTTTATCCTTCATACGTTGGCCTGGTCGCCCGACGACAAACGAATCCGCTTTACGGAGTTCGATGAGCAGAGGCTTTCGCGGAGCTTGTGGGAGATATCCAGCGACGGGACGAACGCCCACCGCTTGTTTGCAGGATGGCACGATCCGCCTGAGGAGTGCTGCGGCAAGTGGACAGCGGACGGAAAGTATTTCGTGTTCTACAGTCAAGAAAGTATCTGGGCTCTGGCAGAGCACTCCGGTTTCTTATGGCACGGGGCGGCACACCCCGTGCGGCTTACGAGCGGTCCTATTCCTTTCCACGACCCATTGCCGTCCAGGGACGGCAAGATGTTGTTTGCCTCCGGAGTGGTGAGACGCGGCGAAGTGATCCGTTACGACGCTCAGACCAAGCAATTCGCGCCATTCCTCTTCGGCATCTCAGCCGAGGGTGTGTCCTTTTCAAAAGACGGCCGGTGGTTGGCCTATGTGTCCTACCCTGATGGGGTGCTGTGGCGAAGCACCGCCGACGGGGACAATCGCCTTCAGCTTTCCCAAGCCTGCCCCGAGTGCTACGTCCTCAGTCCGCGCTGGTCGCCAGACGGGAACGAGATCGCTTACTATTCCTTGGCGCCCGGCAGGTTGCCCAAGCTCTTTCTGGCTTCGGCGAGCGGAGGTCAGCCGCAAGAATTGCTGGCAAACGTGAACCAAAGCAAAACAGACCCCAACTGGTCGCCGGACGGCAGGCGGATCTGCTTCAGCGGTGGCTCGGCAACCACACCGTTTTCGACTCCGAACATCCACATTCTTGACCTTCAAACCCAGTCGCTGACGGACGTTCCCGGATCGAACGGGTTCTTTTCGGCACGGTGGTCGCCCGACGGGCGCTACCTGGTGGCACTCAGCGTTGATTCCTCAAGGCTCGCCCTCTTTGATTTCTCCACCCGGAAATGGGAGGAGGTCGTGCAAGGGGCCTACTTTAGCTGGCCTTCCTGGTCCCATGACGGCCGGTACGTTTATTTTCTCCAGGGTGGCCGGGAATCCGCGGTGTTACGCTTCCGCGCTGCGGACAGAAAAGTGGAGAGCCTCGTGGACCTTAAGAACATCCCCAGCGTAGGATTCTATGGTACGTCGCTTACCCTGACCCCGGATGACCAGCCCGTGATGACCCGAGACAACGGCACAGAGGAAATCTTCGCGCTGGATTGGCAGGCGCCGTAACCGCAGTGAAGGTTGCGCGAGCCATTCCTGCCGTCCCGCTACGCTGCCAGCGTTCATCTTCAGGTTGGTTGGTAGAGGCGAGTTTACCTCGCCACCCGTGAGGGGGATTCATGAAAAGACGAAATTTCGTCAAGAGTTTAATTGCGGCAGGCGGAGCGCTCACAGGCACTTGCTCCGATCTCTTATACGGATTGCCGGCAGTCACGGACCCATCAACGGTGAAGCGTGTGCTGGTGATGTTCAAGTGTCACTTGGACGTAGGCTTTACGGACACGCAAGCGGGCGTGATGCGCAAGTATTTTGACGAGTATTTCCCCCGCGCCATGCAGGTGGCGGCAGCCATGCGCCAGTCGGGCGCGGACCGATATGTTTGGACCACGGGGTCATGGCTGCTGTACGAATACCTGGAACAGGCTGCAAGCGATGAACGCCGGCGCGTGGAGCAGGCCGTGGCGGCGGGGGACCTGGCGTGGCACGCGCTGCCCTTTAGTTGGGAGACGGAGTGCCTGGACCGTTCCATGATCGAGGGCGCCTTGGGATTGTCGGAGTCGCTGGACCGGCGATTCGGCCGCACGACCATTGGCGCAAAAATGACCGACGTGCCGGGTCACTCGCGCGGCTTGGTAGGTCCGCTGGCCGCGCACGGAGTGAAACTTCTCGATATCGGGGTCAACGGCGCCAGCACTTTTCCCAAGGTGCCCGAACTGTTTGTGTGGCAGGACCCGGACGGCGCATCCCTGATCATGATGTATCACCACAGGGGTTACGGGGGCGTGGTGTTGGCGCCGGATTCCGCGCTCGCCGTGGCAGTGGAGATGCGCGGCGACAATGCAGGGCCGCACTCGATGGAAGAAACTGCCGGGATTTACGCCGACCTGCGAAAGCAATTCCCCCAAGCGCAGGTGACGGCGGCGAGCCTGAGCGAGATTGCGGCAGCCATGGAACCGTACCGCCGGCAGTTGCCGGTGGTGACCCAGGAAATCGGGGACACGTGGATTTACGGGGTGCCCAGTGACCCCATTAAGGAAGCCCGCTATCGCGAGGTGGCCCGCCTGCGCCAGTCATGGCTGGCGCAAGGCAAATTCCGCGTTGGCGATTCCACTGACTGCGCGTTGTTACGCCGGCTCGCGCTTTGCGCGGAACACACGTGGGGCGTCGATACCAAGAGGCTTAAAGACTATGAACATTACCGGCCCAAGGACCTGGCGGCAGCGCGGTCCCTTCCCAATTTCCAATGGGCGGAAGCAAGCTGGGCGGAGAAACGCAAGAACATTGATGATGCCATTGCCACGCTGCCGGCGCCATTGCAGGACGAAACGCGCGACCGCTTGCACGCCTTACAGCCCGTCCAACCCGAGCGTGCCGGCCTTGACACTCACCGGGCGGGCTCGGAGATCGAGACTGCCCACTGGGTGATCGCGCTTGATCCTCAAACCGGCGCTATTCAAAAATTGCGGGCAAAAGGCAACGGGCACGATTGGGCCGACGCCCTGCACCCGCTGGCCTTGTTCAGTTACCAGACGTTCTCCAAGGCGGATTACGATCGTTATGACGATGACTATCTCACCGCCAAGACTTGGTGGTCCGGGGCAGACTTTGGCAAACCCAAAATCGAAGAATTCGGCGCGCAGAGCCGCGTGTGGAGTGCGGCGCTCGCTGGATGCTGGTCCGGAAAGGTTCAAGATGGTTATCGGATCTCGGCGCAACTACGCATTAACGACGCCGAGTCGGAAAAATCCGGCTTAGTCGCGTGGCCGGGGAAAATGTTCCTGGATCTGTACCTGCCTGATGCTGCGCCATTAGTAAGGATTTACTTCTCCTGTTTTGATAAAATAGCTAACCGGCTTCCGGAAGCCATGTGGCTGAGTTTCGTTCCCGTTGTCCCCGACCCGCGCCGGTGGCTCCTGGATAAAGTAGACCGCAGCGTGTCCCCATTTGACGTTGTCCAAGGTGGCAACCGGCAAATGCACGCGATCACACGCGAGGTCCGCTACCAGGACGGTGAGGTGGATCTTTCAATTCAAGCGGTGGATGCGCCTGTGGTGGCATTGGGAGAGAAGTCGCCGATCGCCTACTCCACGGCCCAGCCCGACATGACCAAAGGCATCCACTTCAGCTTGTTCAACAATGCGTGGGGGACGAACTATATCCAATGGTTTGGGGAAGACACCTGCTTTCGTTTCATTCTGCGGGCGTGATTCCCACGGAGAGCGGTCTTCTGCGCACCGGTCATCACGATGTCTGACGATCAATCCCTCAACCCGGACGCCAAGCCCGACCCGGCAGAAGTCGAGCGGTTGGTGCGTGATTTCGAGCAGCGCACGCTAGCCGGGCTGGAAGGGTATTTCAGTCGATTGGTGTATCTCGCTTCGTTACGCGACTACAACACCGGACGCTACCATCATTACGGACTGGAGACGCGCTACACGCCGGCAGTAATTGACGAAGGCCTGCGCCAGTGTCACGTGCGGATTTTCGAGGAGCTCGTCGGCCTGCCGCTGAAGGAGCAAACGGAAGATCTATTGGATTTTTTCGAGTCGCTCAAGGAAGACCGATCCCGATTGGTGGCCGTTTGGAACGGGCTGAGGTCCTATCAGATTCTTCATCCCGAGGGCTGCCACCCACTGGCCAGGGAGCTCTTTGACCGAAACATTGAGATCATGCTGAGACTCCTGCGTGAGACCGACCTCTGGCCCTTACTGCACGATGCGCATCGCGACCCCAACAACTTGCCCTAACACTTCGCCATCGTCGGGGATCCGGATGGTTTGCGGGCCGACGGGAGAGAGCGGGTGAGGCAGCAAGGTGACTTCTTTGCCCCGCTGGTAACACCAGCAACATTCATAGCTATAGCGCAACTCGAGAAAGTAAATCGGTCGATCGTACTCGGTGAGCCAGCCGGAGTTCACAATCCTGCGCCGTGTATCATCAACCTGCACGATGGATCCCGGGCGCAGGATCGGAACCATCATCTGATCTTCCAAACCGATAAAACCGTAGCGGAACTTTTTTAAATCGAGCTGGCTCAATAACCCGGCCGGAATTTCTCCCCAGGACTCAATTAGCCGGGAAAGAAACGCGGTCTTCTCCGGCCGGAACCCCGGGTCGAAGCGAACTGGAAAGCGAATGGGACGCGCGGGGTCACCAATCTCGACCGTGAAAAGATGCGTTGACGCCTGTAAGGTGGCGTGCCGGTGTTGCTGCATGTTGCTCAGATTGATTCCATACACCCCCATCATCTCTTCGATACTCAGCCGGTAAATCACTGCCAGGCTGTAAAACTTGTAAAGACTGGGGAGTGAGCCGTCGTTCTCAATCTGGTTAAGGCGAGCGGTGGAAACCACGTACTCCGCGCTGCGCTCGGCGTCGGCAATTTCCAGGCTTGCTTCCTCCACCTGACGCAACGTCAAGCTTAATCGCTCGCGGATCTGCTTAAGCCTGAAGCCGGCTTGCTGGCTAAGGGTAACGGTAGTAGGCGTGGGTAGAACGGGAAGAGATTGGGCCATGTCGTGAATTCTGGGCGCAAACAAAATTTCCCCCCCCGCGCTCCGGCAGGAAGGAAAGGGCACTTGAAGAGCGAGGAGGTCGAGCAGAATGCTCCGACTGTTCTGGGCACGAACGCTGCCCGGCGCTATTCTACTACACTGTGGAGATTGGAAGTCAGAATCTTCCATTTTGTCCACACTGCCCGTCCATGAGGCACTTTGTGGGCCGACCGCGTTTCCAGAGCCGAGCCGCGCTTGGCTTGGAGGCGCAGGCAACCCAAGGTGCGAGGCCCCACGAACTTACAAACTCCTGCTCACCAACTCTTGACAGCCTGAACTGGCGTGCCGATAATCCCAAGGGTCGTGCCACGCGTTTCGAACAGTTCCCGTCTATGGCTCAATGACAGCCCATCTGCTGCCTCAGCCAACATACGAGGATCCCGAGCAACCTAACTGTGGCGGATGATCAGCACGATCATAATCCCTGCTGTGCGAGGCTATAGCCCATGACGCGTCTCCAAAAGTCAGCCTGCCTGATACTGTTTGCTATGCTTCTTCCCTGCACGTGCCTGTTGAGCGCCGACGAAACGGTGAGCTTGCAAAAGCAAGCCGATTCCGTTGAAGTGTTCATTGCTGGAAAGGCATTCACTACTTACTATTTTGGCCCCAATTCGCCCAAACCGTACATGTCGCCGTTGCGCTCGGCGCAAGGAACCGTGGTGACTCGCGGATATCCCATGCGCACGGATATCCCCGGCGAGCGCCACGACCATCCGCATCATCGTGCCTTGTTCTTCGCCCACGGCGATATCAATGGAATTGATTTCTGGGGAGAGGCCCCGCCGACGAAAGCCAGTCAGACCGCTAATGGCGTGTACTACCCTACCGCCGGTCAACTGCCCACGGGGCGAACTGTGTTCCAAAAGCTCGATGAAGTGAAGAGCGCCGGCCGAACCGGAACGCTGAAGGCGGAGTTTCAACTGGTGGGCCCCGACCATCGCGCGATCGGTAGTGAGACCCAGGAATACACGTTCAGCGGCGACGCCACCACACGCGTCATTGACTGCACATTCACCTTGACCGCGAACAAAGGCGTGCCGCTCAAAATGGTAGACACCAAAGAGGGCACGTTTGCTATTCGGGTGGTCAATGGACTCACCCAACCCGGCCTGAAGATGCTGAACTCGGAGGGTAAGGTGGGAGTGGACAATATCTGGGGCAAGCGCGCCAACTGGGTGGATTACGACGGCATGGTGGACGGCGAATCCCTGGGCATCGCGATTTTTGACAATCCCTCCAACATCAAGCACCCCACGTATTGGCACGCGCGCGACTATGGATTATTCGCGGCCAATCCCTTTGGCGAACATGATTTCTATAATGACCCCAAGCGGGACGGAAGCGTGACCATTGCCAAGGGCAAATCGCTCACGTTCCGATACCGCGTGTTCATCCACCACGGCGATGCGGCGGAGGCCGATGTCGCGGCCGCCTACAACGAGTACGCCGAGGGAAAGTGAGAAAGCGCGGTATACGGCTCGATGACGTTAATTTCAGCCCGCGTAGCGGGCGCCGTCATCCAGCCCACGGCGAAGCCGTGGGACACGCGTCACGCCAACAGATTTGCCAGCCCCGGCAGGGGCGACGTCAGGTCACGAGTAGTCGGATTTCGGGCGTCCCGGTCCCCAGACGTCGCCCCTGCCGGAGCTGAGATTCTCATCGTTACCTTTATCCCACGGCTTCGCCGTGGGCTAGATGACGTCGCCCGCTGCGCGGGCTTTCAAGGCCTACGTACTAACTACTGCTTTGTCGAGGTGCATATGGAACGTCTTATTAAAGCCCGTAAGAATGGAAAGTTTCAGCAGATCGTGGCGCCCGGCACCCTGCGCTTCCTTGACTTCGCCACCTTGCAATTGGCGAAGGGTGATCGCCACACGCTCCAGACCGGCGCGCGCGAATACGTGCTGGATATCTTCTCCGGCACCGTGACGCTGGTCGTGAGCAGCGCCGGGCATAGCAAGGAGATTTATAGCGGCGTCGGGAAACGCGCGGACGTGTTTTCCGGGGCGCCCGTGATGAGTTACATCCCCCCCAACTCGCAACTGGAGATAAGAGCGGACGCGGCAACGGAGTTGGGAATCTTCTCCGCGCCCTCCAACTCGCATGCTCCGGCCGCGCTGCTCGAGGGGTCCAGCGCGACCGGTAAACAGGTGGGCCGCGACAACTGGCAACGCACGGTGTATTCGCCCTTGGATGAAAAGGTGCCGGCGGAGCGCCTGCTGGCGGGCGAGACGCTCAACCCTCCCGGTAATTGGTCCAGTTTCCCGCCGCACAAGCATGACCGCTCGAATCCGCCGCAGGAAGCGGTGCTGGAGGAGGTTTATTACTTCCGCGTAAAGCCCAAGCAGGGCTTCGGCTTTATTTGGACCTACACCGCCAGCGATGACCCCAAGGGATTTTCTGACGTATTCGTGGTTGAAGATGGCGACACCGTGCTGTTACCCAAGGGCTACCATCCCGTCGTCGGCGCGCCGGGCTACGAACTGCAATACACCTGGGTGCTGGCAGGCGAGGAGCGCCGCTACGGCGCCTGGGCTGACGACCCGCGCCACGGGTGGGTAAAGAATGCATAAATACCGATGGCGAATCTGCGCCCTGCTTTTTTTTGCCACCACGATCAACTACGTTGACCGGCAAGTCCTGGGGTTGCTCGCGCCCCTGCTGCAAACCAACATCGGATTCAACGAAGCGCAATACGGCTATATCGTCACCGCATTTCAAGCGGCCTATGCCCTCGGACTGCTGGCGATGGGGCCCGTCATTGACCGCATCGGCACAAAACTGGGGTACGCGCTGTCCATAACTATCTGGAGCCTTTCCGCTATGGGTCATGCGCTGGTGCGGTCAGCGTTCGGCTTCGGCGTGGCGCGCTTTGCGCTGGGATTTGGCGAGTCCGGCAGTTTTCCTGCGGCCATCAAGACAGTCGCCGAATGGTTTCCGAAAAAAGAACGGGCGCTGGCCACCGGCTTCTTGAACTGTGGTACCAACGTGGGGGCCACGCTGGCTCCCCTTACGGTGCCTTGGGTGGCAGTTCACTTCGGATGGCGCTATGCCTTCCTCTTGACGGGAACATTTAGCGCCATTTGGCTGGTCGCATGGCTGGTGGTGTACAGCCCCCCCAAGACCACCCGCGCGTTTCCAAGGCGGAGCTGGCTTATATCTTGAGCGATCCGGCGGAGCCAAACACCAGGGTTTCGTGGTCCCATCTGCTGACCCACCGGCAGACGTGGGCATTTGTGATGGGCAAGTCGCTTACCGATCCCATTTGGTGGTTCTACCTTTTCTGGCTGGCGAAGTTCCTGGTCAGTGAACATCACCTGAAGCTGACGGGGGTGGCGCTGCCGATCGTGGTGATTTACAACTGCGCAACGGTGGGCAGCATTGTGGGCGGGTGGTTGCCGGCGAGATTTCTCGACTTGGGGTGGACGGTCAATCGCGCCCGCAAGATTTCCATGCTGATCTGCTCCTTGTGCGTGATCCCGGTCGTGATCACCACCCGAGTGCACGACTTGTGGATCGCCGTCGCCATTATCAGCCTGGCCTGCGCTGCCCACCAAGGATTCTCCGCCAACATCTTCACCGTCGCGTCCGATATGTTCCCACGTCGCGCGGTGGCCTCCGTGGTGGGCATTGGCGGTTGTGGCGGAGCCGTAGGCGGGATGTTTATCGCTACTTTTACAGGATGGCTGCTGCAACTCACCGGCTCGTATATGCCGGTGTTCGTCATTGCCGGCTCGGTCTATCTGCTGGCGCTGGGACTGGTTCAACTGTTAGCGCCAAACCTGCAGCCCGCCCAACTCGACTAAGTGTCGGGCCGACGCCGAGAATCAAGAAGGGACCCCAGCCGGCTGCCCCCATCGCCTAGGCGCTGGCCACCGCTGGTTGTTGAGGCCGTTGCATCTGAAGCCGGTCGGACCCGATGTGCGCTCTTACGAATTGTGACAATTCGGCAGGCGATACCGGCTTTTCCATGTAATCTACAGCGCCCATTTGCATGGCTTCGAGATAGCACGGCATGTCGATCGACCGCGCCACTATGAGTACGGGTCGCCGGCGGTCCAACTGCATGGCGCGTTCCAGCACCCTGCGCCCCTCAAACGCCCGTGTGCCTTGACTCACCACCACGAAGTCAAAAGCCTCCGTCTCCAGGACCTGAAGGCCGGCCTCATAAGTCTTGCATGTCTGAACTTGGAATCCTTTCCCTTCGAGAACAAGGCCGAGAACTCGCAAGTCGGCCGCGTCCTCGTCAATGAGAAGGACCTTTCCGGTTCGAGTTCCCCAATTGCCTCGTAGCATCGATACGTCTGTAATCATCGGAATTCTCCAATTCAGAATGGTTCGATCCTTGGTTTGTGCACGGCGAACCAGATTCCAGCCCCTTTTTCCAGGGACAGGAATCTATTTCCCCGGTGCTGGGTGTCGTGGCGCGAAGCTACCTACTTCGTGATTCTTGTGCAGCGTGACGAAAGGATCGTTGCCAGCCGGGTCCGGAGACGGGGAACGGCCAAAAGTAGTAGGTCAAATGAGAGCCAGTGTCGGCCGCTGAACCAAAGCGGCTGATACGCGCACGGTAGTCTCCCCGTTGCCGGTTACCAGGACATGGGCTGTTGGGCGGCGGTATTCCCCGCGCATTGCCTTGGCGACTTCGCCGGTTATCGCTAGTTAGAAGTTTTGCACGCTCGAGGCGGCGATTTCAAGACGGACGATTGACGACTCTTTCCCCACAAGCACAAAATACGTTCGTAGAGTAATACTTCAATAAACAGTTGTCAAGGGTTTTTATGGAAAAAATCGCGACTGCTCTTTTGTCGCACAGGTGCAATAAGTAACTCAAAATCAGTATGTTACGCATAAAATCGAAAAGGAAATAAGTCGTAACGATTTGGATAAGGAAACGAAACAGTTTGTGCAAACTTGGTACTCACAGGTCGCGTTCGTTCGCAGATTCGCTAACTCCGCTGGCGCATTTCGATTTTACATTCCGAGCGTTATCTGGCACGTATATGGGTTAGAAAACATACACTGGGAGATTGCACCCCTACCTAAAAAGGGGTCGTATAAAACCTATTCTCTGCGCTTGACCTTCCGCCACAATACGGTATGCTGCCGGAAGGTTGAATGTAGAAAGAGAGTGGGCGATGGATGAGCCGCGGAGTTCGGTCTCGACCGGTTGGTCCCCCGACACCGGCGTTTTGGCCATATCGGTTTCCCGGCGTTGGGCGGTGCTGGGTCTGCTCTTCGCCGCTTCCTTTATCAACTATCTCGACCGCGCTACCATCTCCGTTGCGTTGCCCATCATCTCCGTCGATCTCCATCTCGGTCCTGAAACCAAGGGAATTGTCCTGTCTGCTTTTTTCTGGTCTTATGCCTTGATGCAGGTCCCCATCGGCTGGTGCGTGGACCGCTGGAATCTCCGATGGCTCTACGCCGCACTGTTCGCGGTCTGGTCCCTTGCCTGCGGGCTGACTGGCTTCGCGGGCAGCCTGCTGGTGTTGATTTGCCTGCGGGTCCTGCTGGGGGTTGGCGAGTCGATTTATCTTCCCGGTGGCACCAAAATCGTCAGCATACTTTACCCTCCACGCGAGCGCGGTTTTCCATCCGGGCTTTTTGACAGTGGCACCCGGCTGGGCTTGGCCGTCGGGGCTCCGATCATCGCGGCTCTCATCGTGTTTTGCGGCTGGCGTCACATGTTCGCGCTGGTGGGGTTCGCGGCCATCATTTGGGTGGGGCCGTGGCTCCTCGCCGCCCCCGGGAACCTGCAAGGCGTGCGGCGCTCCGCCGTTGCTGCCGGCTCTCCGCGCCCCGGCCGGGTTCACTTTAACCGTAATTTGCTCGGCATTTGCCTGGGATTCTTCTGCTTTGACTACTACTGGTACCTCCTGGTCACCTGGCTTCCCGACTACCTTGTCACCGTCCGCCATTTGCCGCTGGTTCGTGCCGGTTTCTATGCCGCGCTGCCCTTTTTTGTTTTCGGCGCCTGCCAGCCGATGGGCGGATGGCTCTCCGACTGGTTCATTCGCCGGGGTTATGATGAGACCCGCACGCGGAAAACCGTGCTCACGGTTGCGTTTCTATCCGGCCTGTTGCTTATTCCCGCCGCCCGCGCCGCAACTCCGCTGGGGGCGCTGGCCTTCCTCACGGGAGGTTCGCTGGTCGGACTGGCCACGGGCAATATGTTCGCGATCGTTCAATGCTGCGCGCCACCCCATGAGGTGGGCATCTGGACGGGGTTTGAAAACTTTGGCGGGAACATCGCTGGCGTGCTGGCCCCCATCGTGACGGGATTTTTGATTGCCCGCACCGGCATGTACCTTCCGGGCTTCGCGCTCGCCGCCATCGTCCTGGTAGCCGGCCTGCTTGCCTATTGGTTCATCGTTGGGGAACTGTCCTTGCCGTCACGACAATGACGTTACTGGCGTCGTCATTTCAATGCTGTCAATTCAGTGAGCCGTCTTAGCGGCTACGCCGCCTGCTCGGCGGAAGGGCTCCGAAGCTGTGAAACGTTCGGCAAATCCGGATTTCTCGGCCTCTAAGTGCCTGATAGCAGGAGGGCCGGAAATCCAGAGTTCAAGAATTTCACAGCTTCTCTGCCCTTCCGGCCCCGCGGCTACATTTTCTCCCCTCCGGGCTGCCTGGAAGGCTTAGCCTTCCTTATCAGCCAAGTGGAGTCATAAACGCCCCGCAGTTGGAGGCCCTGTCTTGTGCACGAAGGAATTCGGGGCAACCGACTCCCCGGGAGCTAGCGATAAGTGCACGCTTGTTCCGTTCGGAGTACGACACCGACCAGTTCTGGAGCTTACACAGACCTATGATTCGTAAACACGTCTCATGGTTCGCTACCTTGTGGTTAGCTGTCCTGGCATTCGGTGGGGCGTTGGTCTACGCCCAAGTTCCCAAGCCCTGGGCGGTGCCGACGGACGAGCAGTTGAAGAGCGTGCCCGCTCCTGAGGCCGTAATCGACTGGCTTCGCGCTAACGCTATCCCTTTGAATACCGTGGAAGCGGAACATGGCTTTTCAGATATGCAACCGCTCAAGGCGGTCGTCGGCAATGCGCGGATCGTCGCCCTAGGCGAGGCCACCCACGGCACGCGGGAGTTTTTCCAGCTCAAGCATCGCATGCTGGAATTCCTTGTGACCGAAATGGGGTTCAACATTTTCGCCATGGAAGCCAACATGCCGGAAGCCCAGGCGATCAATCAGTTTGTTTTGGAGGGCAGGGGAGACCCTGCTGCCGCGCTCGCCGGCTTGTACTTTTGGACTTGGAACACGCAAGAAGTCCTGGACATGATCCGCTGGATGCGCCGTTACAATCAGAAGCCTTCACACACCCACAAAATCAAGTTTTATGGGTTTGATATGCAGATTCCCACGGTGGCCGCGCAAAACACCATGGCCTGTCTCAACAGGGTTGACCCGGAATACGCGAAATCGATAGAACCAATCCTCTCGGGCTCGGAGAGCAGCACCGCGGGAGTCGGCGAGGTTCTAAAGCGATTCGACAACAAGAAACAGGAGTATATCGAGCGTTCAGGAACTAAAGCCTATCACTGGGCCCGGCAGAACCTCCAAATCGTGAGTCAGACAAAGCAGTATCGAACCGGAAACGAAGGTTTCGGTATCCGGGATAGGTTCATGGCTGACAATGTGAAATGGGTACTCGACACCGAAGGTCCAGGAGCGAAAATCGTGGTTTGGGCGCACAATGGACACGTTTCGGCTGGAGGCTATCGATCGATGGGCGCTCACTTGCGACGGATTTATGGTGAACAAATGGTGATCTTCGGCTTTGTTTTCAATCAAGGCTCGTTTCGGGCCGTGGAAATGCCCTCCCCATCAGGTAAGGGACTGCGGGATTTCACGGCAGGCCCGGCACCCCAGGGAAGTCTTGATGCAACGCTAGCACAGATCGGCGAACCAATCTACGCAGTGGACTTGCGCCGAGTACCGCCGGGACCCGTCGAGAAATGGTTAGGTTCGCCGCACCTGTCGCGATCAGTGGGCGCGATTTACAGCGAACCGAGTGCAAACAGCTTCTTTGCCTCCATTCGAGTTACCCAAGAGTTCGACGCCCTCTTGTTCGTAGAATACACCCACGCAGCAAAAGCTAACTCAAACGGTCCAGGCAGCGGAAGCAGGTAGCTCTCAGTAGCCGCTTTGCCCTTTTCATTAGCAACGAACCCGCGACAACGGCCACGGACAGGTTATAATCTCCCCGATGCGACCGGAATTCGAGGCCATAAGGTTTGAAGATCAAGCCAGGGCTGAGGGCAACCTGGCGCGCCTGGAAGAACAGTTGGCCCCCACCCTCCTCGCTCCCTTGACTTCGCTGCTCTCGCAGTCACCGGACCCCGATGGGGCGCTTAACCTCCTGGAGCGCTATGCACAGGGCGCGCCGCCGCAGGTTCTGGCTGAGTTGGCACGCCATCCCACGGCCCTCTCTTACCTCATTGCTATTTTTGGTTACAGCGGCTACCTGGCGGAGACGCTGCTGGCCGAACCGCAGTTGGCGCTGCATTTCGCGCGCGACCGGAACTTCACCAAGCTGAAATCCAAAGAAGACCTGATGCAGGACTTCGCCCGGTTTTCCACCACCAATCCTGACCCGTGGCTGTCCGCCTCGCTGGCCCGCTTCAAGCGCCGCAATTACCTCCGCATCGTGCTGAAGGATGTGCTGGGCCCTTCGACTCTGGGCGAGGCGACGCTGGAGCTCTCCACCCTCGCCGATGTGATCCTTTCCAACGCCTACCTGTTTTGCGATCGCGAGCTGGAGAAGCGTTATGGACAACCGCAATATCGCGATGCCAAGGGCCGCATCGTGCGGGCGGGTTTCAGCATTGTCTCGCTCGGCAAACTGGGCGGGAACGAACTGAATTACAACTCCGATATCGATCTGCTTTTCCTGTACTCGAATGACGGCGAGACCGCGGGAGGGAGCGAGCGCGAATCGATCATCAGCAACAAGGAATATTTCGTTCACGTGGCGCGCGGCATAACCCGCACCATCACGCAGGCCACGTCGCAAGGCGAGGTCTTCCGCGTGGACCTCCGGCTGCGCCCCGAGGGCGAGCAGGGGGACCTGGCGATTTCACTGAATTCCGCCCGTGAGTATTACGAACACCGGGCGCGGGACTGGGAGCTACAGATGCTCATCAAGGCCCGCCATTCCGTGGGCGACGCCCGGCTGACGCGCGAGTTTCTGCGCGGCGTCGAGGAGTATGTATACCGCTCGCCCGGGGATTTCGTGGCGGTGGAGAGCATCCTGCTGTCCCGCGAGCGTATTTCCAAGAAATTGCGGGAAAGCCGGGGCCAGGCGATTGACGTTAAGCGCCACCGCGGCGGCATCCGCGACATCGAATTCCTGGTGCAATGCCTGCAACGGCTGCACGGTTTGCACGATCACTGGGTGCGGTCGGGGGGGACGCTTTTCGCGCTGCGTAAACTCAACGACAAAGGCTGGCTATCCAATCGCGATTACGCCGCCCTGACGTCTGCCTACGAGTTCTTGCGCAAAGTGGAGCACCGCATTCAGATGGAAGCGGGCCAGCAGACCCATCGGCTGCCCACGGACCCGGCTGCGCTCGATCGGCTGGGGCGCCGCACCGGGCTCGAGTCGGCCTCGGGCGAGCGCCCCGGTGACGTACTGCTGCACAGGGTTCGCGGGGCCTTCGCCGTGGTGGATGAAATCTACCAGCGTGTGATTCATCCCGTCGCCACGGCCGCGCCGGGAACCGCTTTTGAGTTGAAGCCCGCGCCCGCCTTCTTGCCCGATTTCGGGCGTCCGTCCTTTGAAGCGGTATTGAGCTATTTCGACGCGCAGGCGCCCGAAGTGGCCCGTATCGTCCGCGAAGCCGATCTGCCGGAGCGCGCGCAACGGAATGCGGTGCGTTTGTTGACAGCCATCGTGAGTTCGCCGGAACGTTTTGCAGCCGCCCGCGCCAAGCCTGCCGGCTTGCGGCGCGCCATCGAACTGGTGGGTACCAGCGCCTACCTTACCGATCTGCTGGTTTATCATCCCGAGGACCTGGAAACCCTCGACCTTGCGGTGTGCGCGCCTGCCGACGATGCTGCGGCGAATCAATTGGACATCGGCCTGGAACCCTTATCGATCCCCGGGCCCTATCCCTGGGCCTCCGAGCCAGGATTGGACCTGCGCGAGAAAATGGCCGTCTTGCGGCGCCAATACCGCGCCCGCCTGCTGGCGTTGGGCACGGGCGACCTGGCCGCCGGCGGCTCGGTGTTCGCCATGCTGAAGCGTTGGACGCATAATGCGGCGTGTAGCATTTCCAGCGCTCTGGCGATTTCGCGCACCTTGTTCGCGCAGGAAAAAACCGGGATAAATACCGACGTGCCCTTCTTCATTTTTGGCATGGGCCGCCTGGGACTGAGCGAGTTTGACCTGGCTTCGGATGCCGACCTGGTCTTTGTGGCCCACTCGGGCGCCAATCGGGAAGATTTGGAATACTGTACCCGGCTGGCGGCGAAGACCATTGAAGTGCTCTCCAGCTACACCCGCGACGGCGTGCTGTTCCCCGTGGATTCACGTTTGCGTCCGCGCGGACAGGAAGGGGAGTTGGTGGTGACGCTCGAGGCGCTGCTTAACTACATTGCCGAAAATGCCCAGGCGTGGGAGTTGCCCACCTATTTGAAGGCCCATCCCGTTGCCGGAGATCCGCAACTCGCCCGGTTGGCCGTCAGTAGCCTTCGGTCCGCCATCTATGACCGATTCGCGGATTTTCACGATGTTGAAGGGAAGCTACACCAGATGCGGCGGCGCTTGGAACGGGAGGTGGCCGTGCCCAGCAGCAACACCAAAACCGCCCCCGGCGGGTATTACGATGTGGACTTCGCGGTCTCTTGCACGCGCTTGCGGCGCCGCGTGGAGGCCCTGCCGGGCGCGAACATGCCGGAACAAATAGCGGCACTGCGAGCGGCTGACGCAATTTCCGCCGAAGACGCCGCCACCTTGACCGACGCGGCGGGATTCCTGCGCTCCCTGGACCATATTATCCGCTTGGTGACCGGTAAGGCGCCCACCGGCTTGCCTGAGAATCCGGCCGAGTTCGAGGCCACCGAAAACGTGGCGCGCCGCTGGAATCTGGTCGCCGATGGGCAAACGCTGGCGGTAAAGTTGCACGACACACGACAGCAACTACGGTATGTCTACCGCCGTTTGGTGGGTGCAGAATAAGTGGCTAGTGTTTGGTGTTAGTGGCTAGTTGCTAGTGGTGGGTGGTTAGCTATGGATCCCCTCTCGCCAGCCACTAACCATTAACCACTAGCCACTGGTTTTCCGATCACCATTCGCGGCGTCTGCCGCCCCCGCCTCCGCCTGCGCCGGAGTGCCCGCGGCCACGGCCGCCGCCCCCTCCGCCGCCGGGGCGCCGCCCGCCGCCCCCTCCGCCTCCGAAGTCGTTGCGAGGCGGCCGCGCTTCATTGACCGTCAATCGGCGGCTCTGCAAGGTTTGCCCATTGAGCCCGGCAATCGCCCGCTCCATATCCTCGCCGTCCGCCAATTCGATGAATCCGAAGCCCCGTGATTGTCCCGTGGTCTTGTCGCGAATGACGACTGCCGACGCGACCTGAAAACCTGCATTGACGACGAACTGATTGAGTTCGTCGTCCGTCGTTTCGTGTGGAAGGTTCCCCACGAATAACTTTTGCGGCATATCTCATGCTCCCGATGGCCGGGCGACGCCGATTCTCCGCCCGCGCCTGTTTAATTTGCACGACACTGTTGAATCGTGGACCGCGCATCTTCCTGCTTGCCAGGAAAAGCGCGGCCCTTACTGAATTTCAGCCCCTGGAATGGCAATTTGTGAAGCAGGGTTATTCGCTCATGATGCCCCACTTAATGCCGCGGATCGCGAGAGCAGATGCCGTTCTAGCCGGAAGGCTGCTGCGTGACACAGCGGTATCACCCCAAACTGCGAAGCCGATTTTAACATGCATTTCGCCTGGCAACAGGAAAAAAACAAGGTGGCTCCCCGCACCGCGGCTAGTGGACAGTGGTTAGTGGCTAGTGGTTAGTGGTCAGCGGCTAGTGGTTAGTGGTTAGTGGCGGTAGTGGCCAGCGGTTAGTAATTAGCGTTAGTGATGAGCAACGGACCGCCGCGCTGTCCTCCTGAGCACGTCCTGCCCCGCCCCCGTCATTCTGAGCCCGCTTTTTGGGCGAAGAATCTGCATTGGCTCTTCCCCCGCAATCCACCAAAACGAAATGCAGGTCCTTCGCCCCGACAAAATGCATCGGCGCTCAGGATGACGAGGTTTGCACAGGGTTCTGCCAGGTTTGCAGGTGGTTCTGCAGGGTTAGTGGCCAGTGGCCAGTGGTTAGTGGTTAGTGGCACGCAATGAGGTGGCTCGTGATGGTGGCCGGTGGCTGGCAAGACGCGATGCGCGCTAATCACTAATCTCTATCCACTAATCACTGGCCACACTGGCCACACTGGCCACTAGCCACTAACCACGAGCTACCATCCTTGCCTAAGTTCTAGCGGATTGTGCTTGACAAGAGCAGTACCATGTGTATAATATCCCGCCCGGCACCTACGGGTGACCTTCCCGCCGCGGGCACGGGGCCGGTTCTCCGCCGCTCCCGCGCCCGCCCGGCACTGCAAAGGAGACCGTATGGCACTCGTTAATCATCCCGTCATGACCGAAAAAAACCTCGAAGCGCATGGCCGCAACGGCCGGCAATCGCACGGGGCGGCGACCCCGGCCGGCAAGGAGCGGGCCCGCGCCGCCAACCTGCGGCACGGAATGTACTCCAAGCTGCGCAACGAAGCCCTGCCCGCCCTGGGGGAGGACCCCGGCCGACCTGGCCGCCCTCATCGACGGGTCGTACCAGCAGTGGCGGCCCTCGAATGGCAGCCAGGCGCAGCTCGTGGAACACCTGGCCCGCCTGCAATGGCGTATGGACCGCGCCGAGCGCATGCAGGACAACGTGGTGGCCGCGCACGTCGAGAAGGTGGCGGCGGAGCGCCAGGAGAAGACCGTGAAGCTGCGTTACCGCTATGTCGACCGGGTGGATGTGCTGGATGTGCTGCAGGGCTGCGTGCCGCGCCGCGACTTCTACGCGCCGCCCGGGCTGATTCACGAGTTCGTCACCGCTTATGGGGATCCGTTGCAAGGGCAGGCGGTGCGGATTCTGGAGTTGTTGCACCGGTTGCGGGAACCGGAAAAGCGGCCGCGGCAACGCGGGCCGCTACCGGCCGGGGCTACCGACGACCACGAGTGGGAGGCGGCGCTGGCCTGGTGGGCGGAGAAGGACGATACCCCCGTGCCGCAGCCGAAGGTGCCGGTGGCGCAGGAGGCGGCGGAGCGGGACGAATTGCGGGAAGAGCTGAGCGCGCTGGTCCGGCTGGAGAAGCAGGCGCAGGAAGCGGTGTGGGAGCCCTTCTTTGCGCAGGGCCAGCAGCCCCTGACCACGGCGGAGCGCGATGTGGTGGCGGCGCAGATGGAACCCCGGCTGGACAGACTGCGGCGGCACGAGGAGTCGTGCCTGCGGCAGCTCTGGCGGCTGGGGAACTTCCTGATGCACATCCAGGACCGGGCGAAACCGCAGGACGCCGAAAGGGAACCAGAGCACGAGGATCGAAATCCGGAATCCGAAACAAAAGCGGAGTCTGAGGTCCCGCATTCGGAATCCGGAATGGAGCCGGAGCGCGCCGTCCGCAATTCGGAATCCGGAATGGAAGAGGATTCCGCAGTAGGCTCGTGCCCCAACACACCCGTCCCGCCCAACGGCGCCGTAGGGCCGAACAGCGTTCGGCCCGCTATAGAGGGCGTTCAGCCCATCATGGAGGGCGATCAGCCCATCGAGCAGTGCGTTCACCCCTGCTCGGCCAGCATCCGGCCCGGCGTCGGCGATGTTCAGCCTACCATGGACGTCGTCCGGCCCCATTCCGGCGGCATCCGGCAGGATGCGGAGATCGGGATGGAGGAATTGGCGGTCGAGTCCGAAGAGAGCACCCAAAGCACATCAAAAAATGAAGGTGCATCCGGCGATGTGTATGAAAACACAGGGAAGGGCAATGTTGACGCACGACAGATTGACCCTATTCCAGCCGCTGTCGCTCGTCCCGCAGACGCATCCATGACCAGCGTTAAGGCCGAAAGGGACCGCAAGTCGGATAGCAAAGCTCAGCCGGGTGCTTCGGGGGCTAGCAAGGCCGCCGCCGCATAGACACAAAGTTGCTTATTGAGTCATTGGTGATTTGTAATTGGAGATTGGTGATTGAGTTGGGTCGGTGGAGTGTACGCGCTATCCGGCACGGTATGCGTGCTGTTGGGCGCGCGCAGCGCTTTGGACTGCGGCCGCGAAGCTGCCGCCTTTCTCTCGCCAACAACGAATGCATGGAAATGCCCAAGGCGGCAGCTTCGCGGCCGCAGTCCAAAGCGCTACGCGCAGGCTTGGAATCTCGAACCTTCGCTGTTCGCCGCTGTGTTGCTTGTGGCTGAACGAATCAGCCCAATTTGCGCCACGGTCCGCGTCACAATGGAACTTGGCGTTGACGCGTGCCATCCCATAGGGCATATTCGATGGACATGACAGACAATTCAGGCGGCGGCACCAATTTTGACGGCATGGAAGTGGTGGCGTTTGAGAGCCGACGCGCCGCTGAAATGGCGACCCTGATTACCAGGCTGGGCGGCGTGCCGCGCATCGCTGCCGCCATGCAGGAGGTTCCGCTAAAGGAAGACTCCGCTGCGGTGGCATTTGGCGCGGAGCTTTTCGCGGGGCGCCTGGATGCGGTCATCTTCACCACCGGCGTCGGCACACGCCGGCTGCTGGAGTTGCTGGAGACTCGCCATGCCCGCGACGAAGTTGTGCAGGCGCTCCGGGGAATTACGGTGGTCGCGCGCGGTCCCAAGCCGGTGAAGGTGCTGCGCGAGTACCAGGTGCCCGTGACCATCAGCGTGCCGGAGCCCAACACCTGGCACGAAGTCCTGGAAGAGTTGGACGAGAACCCGCGCGGTTTCACGCTGGCCGGCAGCCGAGTGGCGGTGCAGGAATATGGCGCGCCCAATCAGGACTTCATCGCGGCGCTCAAGGAACGCGGCGTGGAGGTGCTGCGCGTACCGATTTACCAATGGACGCTGCCCGACGACCTTCAGCCCTTGCGTGACGCCATGCAAGCGTTGGTGGACGGCCGGACCCAGGCGGCACTGTTCACCAACCGGGCGCAAGTGGAACATCTCCTGCGCGTCGCCGCTGAGGACGGCGTGAAAGACCGGTTGCTGGCAGCGTTTCAGAACGTGGTGGTAGGCTCGGTGGGCCCGGAGTGCAGCGCCGCGCTGGCAAGCCAGGGCATCGGCGTTGATGTTGAGCCGGTTCATCCCAAGATGGGTCCGTTGGTGCAGGAGACGGCGCAGCGGGCGAGGGAGATACTTAGGAAGAAAGCGGGAGTAGGGAATAGGGAATGGGGAGTAGGGAAGAGAGAGGCGGGAGTAGGGAATGGGGGACGGGAAGTAGGGGAACCCTCCGCTTCTAGCGCCCAGCCCCCAACCCCTAGTCCCCAGCCCCTAGCCCCTAGCCCCCAGCCAGCTCCGTGGCAGGACTCCCGCTTCCTGAAGGCCTGCCGTTTCGAGGCCGTGGATGCCACTCCCATCTGGCTGATGCGGCAAGCAGGCCGCTACATGAAGGAGTATCGCGACCTGCGCGCCCGCGTGCCTTTCCTGGAATTGTGCAAGAATCCGGACTTGGTTTCAGCCGTTACGGTGACGGCGGCGGAAAAACTGGGCGTAGATGCCGCCATCATCTTTGCCGACCTGTTGCTGATTGTCGAGCCGATGGGTTTGCGGTTGGAATACGACCAGGGGGAAGGACCGGTCATCAGTCCCGGCGTGCGTGATGCCTCGGCCATTGACCGGCTGCGCGACGTCGATCCGGAGCAGTCCCTGGGATACTTCTATGACGCCATTCGCCGGACGCGCGCTGACCTGAATCCGCGCCTTCCGCTGATTGGCTTTGCCGGGTGCCCTTTTACGCTGGCTTCTTACTTAATCGAGGGGGGAGGATCAAAGAACTACCGGCACACCAAAGCGCTGATGTACCGCGACGCAGGCGCGTGGCGCGCGCTCATGGAGCGCCTGGCGCACAGCCTGGCGCGGTATATCAACGGCCAGATTGATGCCGGCGTGCAGGCCGTACAGGTCTTCGATACCTGGGTGGGTTGCCTGGGACCCGCCGACTACCGCGAGTACGTTCAGCCGTACACACGGATGATGTTGCAAGCCGTCAAGCCGGGCACGCCTATTATCCATTTTGGAACGGGAACGGCGATGCTGCTAGAGGCGATGCGCCATGCCGGCGGCGACGTGATCGGCGTGGACGCGCACGTGGAACTCGATGACGCCTGGCAGCGCCTGGGCGATGGCGTGGGCGTGCAGGGAAATCTGGATCCCATCGTGCTCTTTGGCGACCAGAACTTCATCCGCCGGCGCGTCAGGCGCGTCCTCAATCAGGCTGCGTCCCGCACCGGACACATCTTCAATCTCGGACACGGTCTGCTGCCCGATACGCCTTATGAGAACGTCGTGGCGCTGGTGAAGATGGTGCACGAGATCAGCAGTTACCAGCTCGCCCGCCGCCGCGCCCCCGGACCGGCAGCGTGAACCCCCCGGGATGAGTGCGGGCCGGTGGCTTATGGTACCAGGGCGAGGGGTTGGGCCGCCGGCAGTGACGCGCCATCCCACCGGACCTGCGGCAGAATCACCTCGCGCCGGATGCGGCCGGCGTGGTCGCGGAGGGCGGTCAGCATGCTGTCAACCAACACGTCAGAGAGCAGGTGGGGTTGCAGCCCGAGATCCAGGAGCTTCTGGTGGCGCGGGTTGTAGTAGTGCTCTTCCGCTTCCATGCGGGGATTGGACAAGTGACTGATGGCCACCTCCATGCCCAGTTCCCGCCCCTCACGCTGGACAGTTTCCGCCAGCTCCAAAACGTTGAACATCTGCGTGAATTGGTTAAAGGCCCGGTACTCACCGGCGCCGGGGGGATTGAGGATCGATAGTTCCACGCAGCGCAGCGTGTCGCGGATATTCAGGAAGCCGCGGGTTTGGCCGCCCTTGCCGTAGACGGTCAGCGGGATTCCGGCGATGGCCTGGACGCAAAAGCGGTTCAAGGCCGTGCCGAAGATCTCGTCGTAGTGGAAGCTGGTGGCCAGCCGCGGGTCCAACTCGGTTTCGTCCGTGGCGATTCCATACACCACGCCCTGGTGCAAGTCGGTCGAGCGCAGCTTCCAGACCTTGCACGCGAACGTGATGTTGTGGCTGTCATGCACCTTGCTGAGGTGGTAGAACGAACCGGCCTGCTTGGGATAGGGCAGCACGTCCTTCCGGCCCTTGTATTCGATCTCGATGAAGCCCTCTTCAATGTCGAGGTTGGGCGTGCCGTATTCTCCCATGGTGCCGAGCTTCACCAGGTGGGCCGCTGGAGCATACTCGCGCATCGCCCAAAGGATGTTGAGCGTTCCCGTAATGTTGTTCACCTGGGTCATCACGCAGCGCCGCTGGTCCATCATGGAGAAGGGCGCCGAAGGTTGCTCGCCGTAATGAACAATGGCGTCAGGCTGAAAGTCGCGCAAAACCTCGCGCACGCGGTTGTACTCGCACAAATCGCCCACAAAGATCCCGATGTGGCGGCCGGTGACCTCGCGCCACGCGCGCACCCGGTTCAGGAGCGGGCTGACCGGGATAAGGGGTTGCGCGTTGAGCTCAAGTTCCCAATTGCGTTTCGAGAAATTGTCCAAGACGGCGACTTCGTGATGACGCATGGAAAGATACATGGCCGTTGGCCAACCCAGATAACCATCGCCACCCAAAACCAGTATTCTCACGTTTCGCCTCCGCCAAGGAAATCAACAGCCCTACCATCTCCAGATGTTCCTTAACAGACATTCAGATGAATACCACTTAGTTGCGGTTGCACTAGGGAGGGGCGCAAGACACCGCCCAGGAAGCGTCAGCAGATTGTACACGAAAACGAAGCTGCTCAATGGGGAATTGCATCCTGGGTGCTGGGCCGCGAAAGCACTGGGGCGTGGTGGGGGTCACAACCGGGCATCGGCCTCGAGGAGACGGGCTACCACGAGCCCCGGGCAGAGACAACGGTGGATATCGTCTTCAGGAAGATCCGAAAATCGAACAGCATGGAAGCATTCTGGAGGTAATAGAGGTCGTATTCGAGCTTACGCAGGTTGTCTTCCTCGCTGGCAGCATACGGGCAACGAACTTGCGCCCAGCCCGTAATCCCGGGACGCACGAGATGCCGCATGGAATAGACGGGGAACTTGCTTTGGAGGGCTTCGACAAACACCGGCCGCTCCGGGCGCGGGCCCACCAGGCTCATCTCGCCATTGAGGACATTCCACATCTGAGGGATCTCATCGATGCGCAGCTTTCGTAACCAGCGCCCTACGCGGGTGGCCCGAGGGTCGCCGGGCGAGGCCCAAATGGGACCGGTGCGCGCCTCGGCCCGGCCCACCATGGTGCGCAGCTTATGTACGCGGAAAGGTTTGCCGCCCCTGCCCACCCTTTCCTGCGAGTAGTACACCGGGCCGCCGTCATCCAGCTTGATCAGAACTGCCGCCAGCGCAAGGAGTGGCGAGCTGAGCAGCAATCCCAGGGAGGAGAGGCAGACATCCGTGAGCCGCTTAATGACCAGAAAGCTCGTTTCGTTAAGGGAGCGGAAACCCTCAGCCGTGGCCAGCCACGCCTCGTCAATGTATTGCGCGGGCAACCGCTCCGCGAATTCCGAGTACAAACGCGGCAGGTTCCAGACCGGCACGCCGTGCAAGCGAAGCGCTGCGGCCTTGCGCAGCGTGCCAGGGTCATGCGATTGGCCGGCCAGGATGAGCAGGTCGAATTGGTCCTTGTCGCCATCTACCTGGTGCGGGTCTAGGGCCGCGAGCGTATTGCCGGGATCGGAAGCGGGCTGCCAAACATGCGTTTGGGAAGCGGGGGAGTACTCGGATATCAGCGCGCGCGCCGTTTCCACCTCACCGGGGCTTCCCATCAGCAGAATTGCCAGGCTCCGGCGGCGCAGGTGCAGGAAGATCTCGAGGCGCCAGGAGAGCAGCAGGCAGACGTAAAGGGCGTTGGCGATGGCGAAGATGCCTCGTCCAAAACGAACCGCAGGAACGAGGTAGAAGAAGACGGATGAGAGGGAGGCTGCGATCAGCAACCCGAACAGCGGCCGGCGCAAATTGTCGGCAGAACTCGCTTCGGGCCGGAGCTCGTACGACCGGGTGAGATAGAGACACAACGGGTAGATGACAAGGCACAGACAGGAAGCAGTGAGGTAATCTTCACCAAGAACCCGGACGTCGTCAACGCGGAAGTAGGCGGCCGCGGCCAGACAGATAACGAGGATCATCAAATCTCCCGCGAGGAGCGAGAGCTTGATTTTGATGCGTATCGAGGCCTTCATCGGACTACAGAGGTCTACCTTGAGCGGTCGGCCAGTCCCTCCAGTAGGGTTTCGTATTGCTCCACAACGGCGCGCGACGAATAGTGACGTGCCATGAATTCAGCTCCGCGGCGCCCCAACTGTTCGCGCAGGGCGGCATCGTGGTAAAGCGTGGTAAGCGCGCGGCAAAGGTCGTCAACGTTCCCAGGGGCAGTCACCAGGCCGGCGGCTCCGGCGCGCAGGACCTGCGCCAAGTCAGAGTTCTCATCGACACTCGCCACCACCGGGCGGGCGGCGAGGAGGAAATTATATATCCGGGAGGGGAACGATGTCTTGCCCACGCCGGGCTTGGAGGTGAACACGAACACATCGGCGGAGGCCAGCATCTGGGGGAGCAGCTCGGCAGGTTGGGTCGGCAGAAAGCGCATATTTCCGAGGCGCCGCGCGCGGGCCAGGCACGCCAGGCTCGCCTGCCTCGAGCCTCCGCCGATCACCAGAAAAACGAGGTCGGGAAATGCAGACAGCTTACTCGCCGCGTCCACCAGCAATTCCGCGCCATGCGTGTACCCGATATTGCCTGCGTACATCACAACGCACTGGCCGTCCAAACCGTGCTGCCGGCGGAAGGAGTTGTTTCCGGGAAGAGGGGTGATGGCACTGGTATCGACGAAATTCGGGATGGTGAACACCTTTCCCGGATCGACGCCTGCCGCGGCAATAGTCTTTGCAAAGGAGCCAGTGATCACCGTGATGCGGTCACAACTGCGGTAAACGCGATTCATTAGCCCGCCCATCATCCGGGTGAGCCAGCCATCCCGGATTTCGCGGCTGGCGACATAGGCATCCGGAAACAGGTCCTGGGCGTTGTAGATGACGGCGCAGCCGCGGAATACGCGCAGGACAAGGGCGTTGAACGCCAGCCAGAAAGGCGGCGAGACAACGAGGACGGCCTCGGGCCGGGCGGCAAACAGGCCCGCCATCAAGCTCGTAAGGCTAAAGCTGGCATAGTTCAGGAACTTCGCCACTTTCCCCTCGGACCTCGGGAATGCCCAGCACCGAATCACCTTTACACCTGCATCGACTTCGCTGCGGAAAAGCCGCCAGCGATAGGGCGGAGGAACGCCGGGGAGTTGGCAATGCGGCGTGCCCGCCAGCACGGTCACCTGGTGCCCGCGCGCGGCGAGCTGCTGCGCCAGTCCCGTAATGACCACGGAATTACTCGTGAACTCGGGGGCGTATCGGATACTGAGGATCAACAGGCGCAAGGCGTTATTCCGGGCCGCGCCGGTGGCGTGCGGCTGCGGCTAATTCCTCCTTTCCGGTGCGATGGATTCGGCCTCCCGGCGCCGAGCCCGGGGCGCGGGCGGCCCAACAGTAAGAGCATAACCCGATGGTCAATCGGTTAGGCTGCCGCCGGACGTCGCGGTGAGGCCGAGAAGGGCAATGTTCATTTCAGAACGTAGGAACAGAGGGCGCCGGGACAGGGGCATCCATGCGCGCGCACAGAACCTGCATGGCTACATGGAAGAGCATCATGTGGATGTCCTCGACCTTTTGCATATCGTGAACCGGAACGTGTACCGGCACTTGCGCCAGGCCGGCCAGTTTCCCGCCGCTAAATCCGCACAACCCGACCGTGGTGGCGCCGTGCTGGTTGGCGTAATCGACGGCCTTCAGAATACTCGGAGAATTGCCGCTGCCGGAAATCCCGATGACCAGGTCGCCCGGGTTCAGGAAGTTCTTAAGCTGTTCGACAAACGCATCCGCGTAAGAGACATCATTGGCGTAGGCGGTCACCGTGGCCATGTTGTCATTCAGGCTGAAGACGCGAAAGCGCTTCTCGCGGCCGTACGACACGCCTTTGACCAGATCGCCGGCCGCATGGGAGGCGCTGCTGCCGCTTCCCCCATTGCCCATGATGAACACCTGGCGGCCCTGAAGGTAAGCGTCCTCGAGGAGTTGCAGGAACTTCTCCGCGGCGTCAGTCGGGATGGTGTCGAGAGCCTGCTTCAGGCCCTGGCAGTAGTCGAGAAATTGTTGACGAATCATCAGTCTCCTCCTCGTTCGGAGATTATTCACTATCGGGCCGGGAAGGGCAAGCACGGCGTGTTTTGTCGAGAGGTTCGGACTCCAGACAGCTTGTTGCGTTCCGAATTGGACGGACCTATAATCCGAGATAGACGGAACACAAATCCGAATTGGACGGAAGCTTCATCCGCGATGGACAACACTCCTGAAGTGCTTTTCCCCCGCTTTGCCGCCGAACTCGTGACCACCGCGCTCCAGGACACGCCCGTGGTCATGGTTACCGGCCCGCGTCAGTCCGGCAAGACGACACTGGTCCGCAATCTGGTGCCGGGGAGCCGCCAATTCATCACTCTGGACGATGACACCGTGTTAGCGGCGGCACGCAGCGATCCCGTTGGGTTGGTGCGCGATCTCGACAGGACGACGATTGACGAGATCCAGCGGGCGCCGGACCTCCTCCGAGCCATCAAAGGGTCGGTGGATAAAGATCGCCGAGCCGGCCGGTTTCTGTTGACCGGCTCAGCCAATCTTTTGACGCTGCCAAAGGTTTCGGAAAGTCTGGCGGGCCGAATGGAGATTGTAGATCTCTTTCCCCTTTCGCGGTCGGAGGTCCTCGGCAAACAGCCGACCTTCCTGAAAATGGCCTTCGAAAGCAAACTCAGTAAGCCTGCTGAAATCATGTTCGGCAAGGACTTGGTGGAAACGGTGCTGGTCGGGGGTTACCCCGAAATGCTGCGGCGCGCGGACGCGCGGCGCCGTCAGGCATGGGCCCGTGATTACATCAGGGCCATCCTGCTGCGAGACGTGCGCGAGGTGGCTGACGTGGAAAAACTCGACCAAATGCCGCGGCTGCTCCAGTCTCTTGCCCACCAGTCCGGCCAACTCGTCAATTTCACGCAGTTGGGGAGTGCGATAGGGTTTGACGACAAGACCACACGGAAATATGTCGCCATCCTGGAACAGTTGTTTCTCGTTCGCCGACTGCAACCGTGGTTTCGGAATCGGCTGAAGCGCTTGGTGAAAAGCCCCAAACTCCACTTTGTAGACTCTGGCCTTCTTGCTGCGCTCCAAGGGGCGACGGCGGAGCGCACCGAGCGAGAGCGTTCGATCCTTGGAACGCTGTTGGAGACCTATGTTTTCGGGGAGGTCTGGAAGCAGGCGTCCTGGTTAGGAGAAGGTTGCGCTCTGTACCACTTCCGCGACAAAGATCAAGACGAGGTCGATATCGTCATCGAAAACGGCGCCGGTGCGGTGGTAGGTGTGGAGGTCAAAGCCGCTGCCACCGTGAGCACCAAGGACTTCAAGGGGCTCCGCAAACTGGCGGAGGCGTGCGGCGCCGACTTCAAATTGGGGATTGTGCTCTACGACGGCGAGAGCGCCGTCCCCTTCGGCGATGGCCTTTTCGCTGCTCCTCTGCCATGCTTGTGGGGATAAGACGGCCTCGTCCTTTGCCGGGACGGGCCACAGGTAGCTAGCCTCCAATTGGGTGAATCGGGGTCTAAGATGAAACTGAAAATGATAAGGGCAGTTCGAATTGTTCTCTTCGTGCTCATGGGGTTCGCAGGTGGGGCGCGGAGCCTCCGGGCCACCGTTCGTCGTGAGCCTCAGAACGGGTGGATTCTTGCGACCGGCGGAGTCGAGTATCGCTTGCGCCAAGTCGACGGGAGGCTCTACCTGGCGTACTTCGGCCCGGCGGGAAGGCCGGACTGGGACGCCTCAACTTTGCGACACGTTTCTGCGGCGCGCCCCGTCCGGCGGTACGACCTCGAGGGCACAGCGGAAGGTGACGGCCTGACTCCCGAGGATTTGGAACTGGTGTCCCAGCAGAGCCTGCCGGCTTCAGGTGACGTGGATGGCCTTCAACTGATCTATCGGCACCGGCGGCTGCCCCTCGATATCGCCGTTCAGTATTTCACGTGGGGCGATACCGGAGTCATCACGCGGCAGATAACCATGGTGAACCACGGCCCAAAGCGGATCGAAATCGAATCATTGCCCTCCCTGTCGTTCGACCTGCCTACCGGCCAGTACGATCTAACCTACCTCTTTGGCGGATGGAGCCGTGAGCGGCAACTGGCAACCGAACCGTTGACGGGCGGAGAAAGGGTCTTCACCTCCACGCGCGGGCGCTCCACCAACGGCTACGCGCCGTGGTTTTGCTTGCATAGCAAAGAGCTCGAAACCCGATTCCTGGCCCAGCTTGCGTACTCCGGCAACTGGGAAATGCGGTTCACCCGGCAGCCGGGCTCTCGTCCACTGGCCGAAGAGGACCTGCAAGTGTCGCTCGGCATGCGCCCCGATTTTGGAGGGCCGCTGGCATTGTCGCCGGGCGAATCATTCGCGCTTCCGCCGGTGGCCTTTACGGCGACGGGCGGCGATTTGGACGACGGGGCCAACCAACTCCACCGCTACCAGCGCCGTTATGTCGTGCCCCACTCCGCGGCCAACACACCCCTGCTGGTCCAATTCAACTCGTGGTATCCCTTCCCCGGCAAAATGGAAGTGGACGACATGAAGCGGTGCGCTGATGTGGCGGCCCGCCTTGGCGCAGAAGTGTTTGTGCTTGATGCTGGCTGGTTCAGCAGCAAGAACTGGGACCGCGAACTGGGCGACTGGACCGAGAACCGGGAAGAATACCCCCACGGCATCAGGGAACTTTCGCAATACGTCGTGGGCAAAGGCATGAAGTTCGGCATCTGGGTCGAAATAGAGAACCTCGGTGTGGAATCGAAGATGTTTCGCGTTCACCAGGACTGGTGTCTTGCCTATCAAGGAACCCCTTTGCTCGCGGATGAGCGCTACCATCTCAATTTCGCGAAATCCGAAGTAAGGGCCTGGGCGCGCTCCGTCATCGACCGCCTCGTGAAGGACTATGGAATCGGGTGGTTAAAAATCGATTACAACATTGACATCGGCGAGCGTTTTGACCCCTCCGATCTCAGCGCCCGGCAGGGACACGTACTCTGCGATCACCTCACCAACTACTACCGTTGGCTGGATCAGTTGCGCGCCGCGTACCCTCAGCTTGTCATCGAGAACTGCGCGAGCGGCGGGACTCGATTCGATCTGGGCATCATCGGCCATACCCACACAACGTGGCTGTCAGACGCGGTCCTTCCTCTGCCATCGTTGCAGCTCGGGTATGGTTGCACGGTGGAGTTCCTTCCGGAAGTTTGCAACCACTGGATGGTTGGGGATCAGTCGGACGGGGAGGTCTCATTGTCCAACCCCTCGGGTTGGTGGGACTTTATGTTTCGTGTTCCGATGAACGGCCAGTTCGGAATCTCCAGCCGGGTTTTCAACTGGACGCCTGAGCTGATCAGCAACGCTGCGGCCAATGTGGCCCTCTATAAGCGTCTCCGCCCGGTGATTATGGGCGCGGACGTTTATCATCTGACCGTGCAGCCTGACCATGATGACCCGAGGGATTGGTCGGCCCTGCAGTATGTATCGCCGGACAGGAAAGGCAGCGTCGTGTTGGCGTATCGTCTGGCGGGTGGCGCAGCCACGAGGGTCTTCAAATTGCGGGGGCTTGACCCGGCATGTGTCTATCATGTCTCGGTGGATCAGAAGGCCGCGCCGGATGCAAGGGGAACGGCGCTTTCCGTGGCGGGATTGCAGGTTCAGCTTGACTCCGAATGGCGAGCTGCGGTTATTGAACTTCACGCGCGAGAGTGAGGGGCAATACGGCGCTGGACACACACGGAATAATTCCGCAGAATATCAACGAGGCCCGAAGAACTTGCGTGCCGTGGGGCCTCCGGCGGGATGGTGCACCTTGGGAGTATCCCCGATCGCTCCGAAAGACCTGATGCCGGTTACCGATTACGTGGAAGGGAATTTTGTTCCGATTTCGCGCCTCACGCATGAGTGGGAATTTCACGCGGCACTGCCACTGAGCCCGGCGGAGGAGCGCACCATGGTGCGCGAGCCGGTGCAGGCCATACCGGCGTCGATTGCTCACCGCCTGGGGAAAATACGCGTCTTGGCGGTGACATACATCGCCTGCCTCGAGACCGGCGACGTCGTTAGCCGGCAGAAGCCAAAAGGCGAGGCGCATACCGCTGCGTGGGTGGAGACCTCTGAACGCATCAGCCTCTTACTCGCCTGCCGCGAACTGGACGCCCACGACACGGGCTTTGAACTCCTCGGCAGTGTGGCAGAGTTGCTGCGCCCCAGGATGACCCACTCCGAGATGGTGGCGTACACCGACGTTCTGGAGGAAGAAGTCCACCATGGGATCCGCGGTGAAATCGACGAGGATGCCCTGGGCGCAAAGCAAGCATACTTGGCCAGCCGCTCGGGCCGCCGCGTCCGCGCGCAGTTCGAGCGCTATCGCGATATCTCCTTCGTGAGCACCGCCGCCGAGTACATGCATGGGCTTTGGCACGACGTGCAGATTCGCATCGGCCCCGAGCATCTGCCCATCGCACAGTTGCGCCGCCGCATGGACCTGATGGCGGAACTCTTTCCACCCAACCCCGGTTATCGCGTGTTCGATGAAGCGGTAGAAAAGACAGAGTGAGGGTCTTGGATTTTGGATTTGCGATTTTGGATTACCAGGGCGGGCGATGCATCCCAAAGACCTCGCCTGTGAAAAACGCTCTTCCGGGTGATGCTCTAACGTAACACTCTGCGTTAATTCGTCGCCGGTCGCGGGCGCTCGTGGAGAATCATCCACGATGTACCGAATCTGTCCCGCAGCATCGCAAAACGAAAGGCGAAAAACGTTTCCTGGATTGGCATAAAGATCTGGCCGCCATCGGAAAGCAGGCTATAAACTCGCTCCGCCTCCGGCGTGCTATCGACGCTGAGCGTAAGGTAAGCGCTGCGCATGGGCTGAAAGCGCTCAGGTGGGACGTCGGCTCCCAGGAGCTCGGTTTCGCCGATACTCAGACGGGCGTGGAGGATGCCGTTCTTCCAATTGGGCGGCACGTCGCCGGCGTTCGGCTGTTCTCCGTGCGTCATCATCATCGTGATCTTTCCTCCGAGATGTTGCTCGTAGAACCTAAAGGCCTGCGCACAGTTACCACCATAATTCAGGTAGGTGAGCAGTTTCATAAGCCCTCCTCGAATGTATCCCACGGTGACTCCGGCGTCGCTTTCCACGTCGGCGACGCTCGGCGATGAGCCCTGGATGTCCCGAAATGGAAACTTCCAAGAGCCTAATTAACTGTAGCAGAAACAGAAGGGGGTGTGTCTTCTTGCAGATGAAAGATGGTCCGGACGACATCGATGAATTCCGAGCGGTCCGGCCGCAGGGCGGCTTGCTTGATCTCAGTAAACGGTGTGTGGAGAATCTTGTTCACCAGTCCGTGCGTCAGGGCTTCCAGAGCGCGCTCCTGTTCCGGTGTGAGTTCGCCGAACATTCGCCGCATGCGTTTCATTTCCGCCTGGCGAATTTCCTCCACCCGCCGCCGCAGAGAAACGATAGTGGGGACCACATTGAGTTGTTCCTGGCGCTCGCGGAAGAGTTCCATCTCTTCGTTCAGAATCTGGTCCGCTGCTTCCATGGCCCTTTGGCGCTCGCACAGATTGCGGTGCGTTACTTTTTCCAGACCGTCGATGTTGACGAGCGTGCAGCCGGCCACCTCGCGCACCGCCGGGTCCACATCACGGGGCACCGCGATATCAATCAGCAGAATCGGCCGACCTTCGCGCTCCGCCATCAGACGTTCCATCTCCTGGCGGGTGATGATGACGTGCGGGCATCCTGTAGAAGTGATGATGATGTCAGCCACGCGCATGGCCTGCCAGATCTCGCTGAAGTGGATCGCCATGCCACGCAACTCCTGCGCCAGGGCGACGGCGTGGGCATGCGTGCGATTGCTCACCAGTACAGAGTTGACCCCTTTGGAGACCAGGTGACGCGCCGCGAGTTCGCCCATCTGCCCGGCGCCGACGATCATTGCCGTCTTGTTCTGCAGACCGCCCAGCGCTCTTTCCGCCAAGTCGACGGCCGCGGAACTCACCGAGACCGGCGCTTCCGCCACCCGGGTTTCCGTACGCACGCGCTTGGCGGCATTGAACACGCGATGGAAAACCGGCTCCAGGGCATTGCCGCATGCCTCTACTTCCTTGGCCACAAAGTACGCTTGCTTCACCTGGCCCAGGATCTGGGGTTCACCCACGACGAACGAGTCCAAGCCCGCGGCCACCCGGCACAAATGACGCACGCCTTCCTGATCGCGATGAACATAGAAGCAGTGAGCGAATTCATCGAAGCGAATTCCGTAGAACGATTCGGCAAACCGCCGGAACCCGGCCATCGCATCCTGCTTCTCAAAGGCAACAAGCACGAACTCCACCCGATTGCAGGTGGAGATGATGACTGCTTCTTCGATCTCCTCTTCATTCTGGAGGTGCCTCAAGGCTTCTGGGACCGCCTGCGCGCTCAGCGCAAAGCGCTCGCGCAACTCAAGCGGTGCGTTCTTATGACTGATCCCTGCGACGACCAGATTCATGACTCGAGATCCTGGACACGGTTAAAGGCAAACTCGCGAACGTGAAGGTCGCAGCCTACATGCTAACGCCCCACAAGCTTGAGGCGAGGCAAGCGGTATGCCAGTCCTAGAGGCAAGCTCATGATGAAGTATTCCACAATGAATGGCGCATATTCGGCCTTTATGTTCATGCAGATGCACAGATGTCTTAGACTTTGTGACTTGCCGTCCGATGTTACAGGTATATTGTTTGCTGTGTTATTTTCCGCAACAGCGTTAGTATTTTCGCGCAAATCGTTTGCTTGCTATCAAGTACATGAAGGCAGGGATCGCTAAGTTCAGGCGGATTCTGGGTGCACAAAAATTTTACACTTGCCTCTTGGCTGGTATTTAGAATGCTCTGTGACGATCCGAAGTGTCGGTTTCGCGACATGATGTAGTTTCTTACGACCGAATTCTGGGAGGGACTCGTCTCATGAGATTGATTCGAACATTCGTACTGTTAGTCTTTGCCGTGGTGCTGGCGTTGCCGTTGGGTTTGGGAAAAGCCGAATATGCTAAGAAAGAGGGCAAGTCCTGTACGTTTTGCCACCCGGCCGGGAAATTCAAGGAACTCACCGCAGCCGGACAGTACTACAAGGATCACAACCATTCCTTGGAAGGATACAAGGCGGCCGCCGACAAGTAGACCGCGGCGACGTCCGGCGTTTCGTGGGCTTGCGGCCGGGATTCCGGGTTTCGGGTATCAGCGAGTAAGCACTGTTTCTCAAGTGCGCCGCCGTTGCCTCACGATAGGGGTGGGGTTGTCCTCCCCCCTTTGATATTTCCGAGGAGCATTGGTGTTAAGTGACGCGTGCGGCCAACGCCGTACGAATCTGCGCGGCGTGCGTCGGTCTGTAGTGATAGAATAATCGGGACTTGCTCGCAGGTATCCCAAGGACGCGAAAGGGCTTTGCGCTTGCCGGATCCAACCACAAACAATGAATTGGACGCGCGCGGCAAGTTGCGCGAGTCCGTTGCACAGATCATTCGTCCCGCCTTTTTCCTCAGCCAGAACTTGATCAGCCGCGTCGGGGTGGTGTTGACCACCACGGCGGGGATCACGCTGGTAATTGCCTTTGCGTCGTTATTGGTGGGTTATCAACCGGACCCCTATGCGGGGATTCTGGTCTTCATGATTTTGCCCACGGTCTTTGCCCTTGGGCTGATCTTGATTCCGATTGGGATCTGGAGGGACTATCGGCGGCGACGGCGCACGGACGAAATTCCCTCGGTGTACCCTAAGATCGATTTGTCCTACGCGGGGGTGCGCAGCACTCTCTTTTTGTCGCCGTGATGACGGCTATTAACGTTCCTATATTTGCGGTCGCCAGTTACCGGGGAACGGTCTACATGGAGTCCACCAAGTTCTGTGGCCAGACCTGCCACCAGGTGATGCAGCCGGAATACGCGGCCTACGAGCGATCGCCGCACGCGCGAGTACCCTGCGTGGACTGCCACATTGGCCCGGGGGCGCCCTGGTTTGTGCGTTCCAAGCTCTCCGGCAGCTACCAGGTGTTGGCCGTGACGTTCAACCTTTATCCCCGGCCCATTCCCACGCCCATCCACAATTTGCGCCCGGCGCGCGAAACCTGTGAGCAGTGCCACTGGCCCGAGCGCTTCTCCGGCGATAAACTGGTGATCAAATCCAAGTTTGCTGACGACGAGAAAAATTCGGAGACGAAGGACGTCCTTCTGGTGCATATTGGCGGCCGCAATCCGGACAGCAAGTTGGTTGGAATTCACGGGCGCCATCTGGGCTGGGTGACTTATCTCGCGGCGGACACCAAGCGGCAGGAGATCCTGTGGGTCAGCTATCGCAATGCGGACGGAACAACCACAGAGTACGCCTCCACGGATACGCCTCCGAAACCCGAGTTACTGGCGAACGGTGAGCGGCGGACGATGGACTGCATGGACTGTCACAACCGCCCCACGCACACCTTTGACTTGCCGGAGAACGCCGTGGACCGGGAAATGGGAGCTGGACGCATCAGCCCGGGGCTTCCCTTCATTCACAAGGAAGCCATCGATTTGCTGAAGCACCATTACCGCACGCGCCTGGAGGCGGAGACCGAGATACCCGACGCCCTACGTGAATACTATCGCAAGAACTACTTCGCGGTTTATAATTCCCAACGCGCGCAGATTGAAGCGGCAGCGAAGGGCATTGTGTACATTTACGATGGCAACGTGTTTCCCGAAATGAACGTCACTTGGGGGACTTATCCCAACAATTTGGGCCATAACGACTTTCCCGGCTGCTTCCGTTGCCACGATGGCAATCACAAATCCAAAGCGGGCGGCGAAATTACGCAGGATTGCAACGCCTGTCACTCGCTGTTGGCCATGGATGAGCCCAACCCCAAGATTTTGCAGGAATTGGCAGGCGGAAAGTAGCAACTTATCGTTTCAGTAATAGGTCTTTCAAGCGGGCTTTTTACAACCATTTGCACAAAACACGTGTTCCCAAAGGAGGAATCCATGAGGCTGTTCCAAGTCCTGGTAGTGCTTGCCATTCTCAGTGGCTCGTTGATATCTGTTTCCAAAGCCACGCCGGCCTACGCGAAGAAAGAAGGCAAGAAGTGCACGTACTGTCACACCACGGCTGGCAAGCCGGAGCTGAACGACACCGGCAAGTGCTATAAGGCGAACAATCACTCCCTGGACAAGTGCAAGGCCCCGTCGAGCATGTAAGATTAGCAGGCCTTTGCCACGAGCCGGATCTCTTACGCGACAAGCAGGCCTAGGCCCCTTCACGCCGCACGTTCGGGGTGACGAGCGCCAGTGGCCACGTGTATTCCCTAGTCATCACCTGGCCAACGCGCATACGTCGCAGCAAGCGGAGCGCGGCGCTGAGGCAAACCGTAACGGCCAGTCGATCTCGCCATGTGTCAACGTAAAGGCTTTGCAACGAAGTTCACGTTTGCTTTGTTTCAGGTAAATTCATTAGAATTAGCATTGCAGAGCGAAACAAGTGCTTACGTTCTTGGTTAGAGCAGGGCTAGCGCGGCGCCGGAGCGTGGATCTTAGGCCGCCAGGAACGGCGGATTGCGATGGACGCAGTGGTAGCTACGAATCGTACTGCTCTGCGTGGACCGCTCTGTGCAAGGTCACTTCTGTGAAAGGGAAAGGTCTCTTGAACGTAACATACGGTAGAGCTTGGCGGTTCTTGGCGGTACTTGTTCTGGTACTCGGAGGAGGAGTTTCATGGGTGGTGGGTCACGGCGCGCCAGCCGCCCAAAGTGGATCGCTCAGTGATTCCACCCGCGACAAGGTCTTGAGCTATATTCGGGAGCGCTTTGGCGTGCCCCCCGGCGTCACGCTTACCATGGGGCCGCTGCACCCTTCGTCGCTTGCTCCGAGCTTCAATGAGGCTCCGGTGATGGTCGATCAGGGCACGAAGAAGAACGTGCAGCCCATCCTCATTTCGAAAGATGCACGTTTTTTGGTCGTGCTTCGTCCGAACGGCACCATTGAGCTCCAGCAGGGCCAGGATTCTCCTGCGGTAATGGCGCAGCGCGTACAGGAAGCGTTGAAAGTTCCGGCCAATCTGAAGGTCTCAGTGGGCGGATTCAAGCGCTCGGCTTCCCCGGATTTTCAAACCGGGACCCTGACCATTACGGGCGGTCCCAACAACCAGGAGCAACCTGTACTGCTCACGCGGGATGGCAAATACCTGTTGGTAGACGAGCTTTACAATTTGGGAGTGGATCTGCGGGAGCAAGCGTTGCGCACCATTTCGTTGCGCGACCAGCCTTCACAGGGACCTGCGGATGCGCCTGTGACCATTGTCGAGTATGCGGATCTCGAGTGCCCAACCTGTGCGCGCGTGCACGAGTTCCTGGAGACGCAAGTGGTGCCGCGCTACGGCAACAAGGTGCACGTCGTTTTCAAGGAGTATCCCTTACCGATGCATGACTGGTCCATGACGGCGGCGATCGCTTGCGAGTGCGCCTATGAAATCAATCCCGCGTCTTTCGTTCCCCTGCGCACAGCCATTTTCCGAAATCAGCAACTAATCAATGTTGCCAACGTGCGGCAAGTGGTGTTGAATTATGGAGAAGAGGCCGGATTGAATCGCGTGACCCTGGCCGGCTGCGTCGATTCCAAGGCGTCATACCCCCGCATACAACGCGACGTTGCGGAAGCCAAGCGCCTCGACGTAAACCAGACGCCCACGTTGTTCTTTAACGGGAAAATGATCGTCGGGTTGCCGTCTGAAGATGCTTACTTTCAGTTAATTGATGAGCTACTGCGCAGCAACAAATAACGGAGACGCTGTGGGAGCCCGCGGGCGATCAGGCCCGAAGCGAAGTGCACCTTTAACCCGGAGGGGTTGCAAACGCCCGGCTCGTTCGGGTGCGCGACATAGAAGTTGGAGTTAGGCGGCGATAGCCGGGCGGCGGTCCTCCCAGTAATCCTCAAAGCGGCCATTGAGACAAGCGCAGCGGAGGGCGAGGATGGCGTTGGCTCCGCGTACGGTCCAGAACATTCCGGAGCGTTTGAGGCGCGAAGCGACCACCGATTTGCATCCGGCTTCGATGACGCCCGAGCCTACAAAAAGGTGTTGGCGGCGGAACTGGGGATATCGCATGCGCTCCGCATTCCTTTCAAAGTAGTCCGCCTCGGTGCGGAGTTTCTCCGCCACCTCGGGGTTACGGGAGGCGAGGGAACGTAACGCCACCACGAGTTTTTCGATTTTCCCCTGATCCAGCAGGCGCTTCTGATGGACCTGCATCCAGGCCTTCCACTTCCCTTGGTCATGGGGGTACAGGCTGCGCACCAACTCCCACAGATGCTGGCGCGCGTGATAGAGGTCGACAATCAGCGTCGCCCCCGGAAAGTGCAGGGCGGCCAGATTCCAGATCCACTCGGCCCCGTCGCCCATCACCACCCGGAGGAGGGCACGGCTCCAACCCCGCTTCCCGGCTTCCCGATAAAGGCGTCGGCCGAACTCCTCGGCGGTTTCCACCGCTCCGGTATAGGTAGTGGAATCGGGAGCGCGGATGGGGTAGCCCTCCTCATCCCAGGTCGTTTGGGTGAAGACGCACCCGAGCTTGACTTCCCGCGTATGCGCCGGTTGGCCCTCGACCTTGCCGTGCCGACCCAGTGTCTCTTTCTTCACCACCGGAACTCCCGTCCCATCCATTTGCACATACAGGATGGGAAGGGGCTCCCCCCCGGCTACGGGCAGGTCCAACTGCAGGGCTTTCTGCCTCTCCTTTTGTTCGCGCTGGGCGACCTCGGCTCCGATCCCCTCGGCCGTGCGCTCCACCGATTTGGCGGTCACCTGTAAGCCCGCCAGGACTTTCATCTGCTCCCGGCCGTGATCGAAGGGGGCCTCCTGGCCCACCAGCGCCTGCATGCGGCGCACTCCCGGAGAGAATTCCGTGTTCTGGATGTCCAGTTCGCCATCGGCGGGAAATTGTCCGGCGTGACAGTCCGGGCATAAATAGTAGGGCCGCGACCCCTCCACCCGGCCCACCACGGTGAGCACGGGCTTGGAGCGTAATCCCCCGTAGTGGGCCGCCTGACCACAGGAACAGGGCAGCGTCCGGGTGTCGGCCGCGGGAGCCGGAAATTGCAGCAACGTGGTCAAGGCCGCGGCGCCCGCCTGATGCACGGTCGAGCGCACGGCGGTCTCGATCGCCTCCAGATCCGTGCGACCGTCTTTATGGCGCTGAGCAAAGATCCGGCCCAGGAGTTGGTTTATTTCCCGCCCCACTTCCTGATGGATAGCAGCAGCCGTTTTTTTTCCGCCTCGGTCCAGCCGCCGCGTGCTGGCTCCACCGGGCGACGCGCACAGATGCTTTCATTGAGGGTCACGAGTTCCGCACTGAGCTTCTGGAAACGACGGAACTCGGCGACCTCCTTTTGCGCTTTGCGTAAGGCGGCAGGGTTGGGGAAACTTTCCGTGACGGTTTTGCCCGCGACCCGGCGGGTCAGGCGGAATTGAGGATCGTGGCCGGGGTCGTTAGGCTTCGCGCAATGGCAGGTGGGCTTACCACAGCGGCGTACCACGGCGGTAATCGAGCCCGGGCGAAGATCGCCCAGCCCCAGAAACTCCTCGAGGAGCAGGGATCGGTCCGCCTCTAAAGCAGCAAGAGAGTCAGGCATGGAAGCCTCCTATCTGAGCATCTATATACGCTCAGAATTATAGCACAAAAAAAGAAAATCCACTGCTCCTAACTTCCATGTCGCACACCCGGCTCGTTCTCGCGAGTTGACACTGCCGCCTGCCCCGCGTTAGCATGCTATCGCCATGTCTCGACGTCAGCGCGAACCCGGAAAGCTCGAAGTCGTTTGCCCGTGTTGTGGCGCCACCCTGACCGTGGATGCTGAATTCGGTAAGGTGTTGTTCCATCAAGCCCCTCCCAAGACTGACAAGGGACCCGACCTGGATGACGCAGCACGACTTCTTCAGCAGGAAGCGGAACGTCGCGAAGCCCTGTTTCGCCAAAGCGCGGACGAAGAGAAAATCAAGGCAGAGTTGCTCGACCGCAAGTTTAAGGAAGCCTTCGAGAAAACCAAGGATCAGCCCACAGGAAGGCCCCTCCGGGACTTCGACTTGGATTAGGCTTTGACAAGCCCCTGCCACAAGCTATAATTAGCGTTTTGTTTGGATGAGGTTGGGGTGCGCATAACCCTTGCAGAACTAGAACTTCACCGTCTAAATGCTTCGGAGAGCTATGCTCCGGGATTTGTGGACTACCAGGGGGCCGAGCTGCGGCAGACCGCGCCGCTCAAGATCGATGTCACCGCTGAGCTGGTGAGCCAGGAAGTCCGCATCTGGGGGCACCTGGTGACCCGGCTGGAATCCAGTTGCGACCGATGCCTGGCCCGGGTACCAATACCGGTGGAGTGCGATTTCGACCTCGTCTATCGGCCGATGCAGACAATTGCCAAGGAAGAGGAAATCGAAGTGCCGGCGGACGAGATGGAGATTGGTTTTTACTCCGGAGATGGAATCGAATTAGCCGACGTGGCCACGGAACAGGTGATATTGTCCGTGCCTATGAAGGTGATTTGCAGCCCCGAATGCCGGGGCTTGTGTCCGGTTTGCGGCGTCAATCGTAATCTAGCGCGCTGCGACTGCGCCCCGCCGCAACAAGACTCTCCTTTTGCTTCGCTTAAGGAAGGGTAGAGAATAGTGATTCATTGAGTCGTTGAGTCAGTGAATCATTGGAAACAAAATTGCCTCATTGATTCAGTAACTCACTGACTCAGTGATTCAGTCTGGGGAAGAAGATGCCGAATCCTAAACGACGACATTCTAAAGCGCGGAAGAACCGCCGGCGGTCCCACGACCATCTGACGAAGCCGGCGATTGCCGAATGCCCGCACTGCCACGAAGCGAAGATGCCTCATCAGATCTGCCCCCATTGCGGTTACTACAATGGGCAGGAAATGATGTTGGTGAAAGAGACAGCCTAGCTTTTACGTCATAAGCAGAGCATTGCTCTCTGTCGATCTTAAGAGACCGGCAGGCAGCGAATTAAGGCACACGATGGCGTGCCGCACGAATTGTCTGAATTGACCACGATGCGACGTATTGCCGTTGACGCGATGGGCACCGACGCGGCGCCTGAACCGGAACTGGATGGAGCGGTTGAGGCCGCACGCGCGGGGTACGCGGAGGTTCTGCTGGTAGGGCCCCAGGACCACTTGCGGCGCGGATTGAGCGAGCGCAACGCCGAGGGCCTTCCCATCGACATCGTCCACGCCAGCGAGGCCGTCTCGATGGGCGACAAGGCCACCAAGGCCTTTCGCCAACGGCGCGATTCATCAATGCGGGTGGCGGCCCGCCTGGTGCACGAGGGCAAGGCGGACGGGATGATCAGCGCCGGCAACACCGGCGCGGTCATGACCACCGCCAAGATCGTGCTCGGAGCCCTGGAAGGTGTGGACCGGCCGGCTATTGCCCAGGTGTTTCCCACTTCCCGAGGTACGGCCACTGTGCTGCTTGACGTGGGCGCCAATGTGGATTGCAAGCCCCATCACTTGGTGGAATTTGCGGTGATGGGAGAGACTTACTACCACGTCATCTTCGGCGTGGAGAGGCCGCGCGTGGGGCTGCTCTCCATCGGCCAGGAAGACCATAAGGGAAACGACCTGACGCGCGAAGCGCTGGCGTTGCTCAAGCAACTCCCTGCCAATTTCATCGGTAACGTGGAAGGACGCGACCTTTATAATGGCCGCGTGGACGTGATTATTTGCGATGGCTTTATCGGCAACGTGGCCCTGAAGGTCAGCGAAGGGCTGATTGAGGCCGTTTACAGCCTCCTGAAAGAAGCCCTATCCAGCACTCTCTCCTCCAAAGTGGGTTACGTGCTGGCGCGAAAAGCCTTCCGGAATTTCAAGAAACGGGTGGATTACTCTGAATACGGAGGCGCACCGCTGTTAGGCGTGAAGGGCGTGTGCATCATCTGCCATGGCGGGTCGAATTCCACCGCTATTAAGAATGCCATCCGCGTCGCGGCGGAATTTTCCGCCGGTAAAGTGAATGAAAAGATCGAACGCGAATTAGCGGCTGCTTCCCTCGGAAATCCTAACGGGTAGTCAAGGGTGTCAGTTTCAGCGCCGCGTTCCCTCCGCCCAACGGAACTGAGTTATCGAATCAGTGAGCCATCACCTGAGTCGGTGAAGTGATCGAGGGAATTGGTTTAATGAGGCGGTAACTCAGCGATTCAGTGGTCTGGTGACCCACTGATGCATATGCAGGAGTCCGTATGTGTTTAGCAGGTGTGCTTGGAACAGGTTCGGCCTTACCGGAGAAGGTGGTTACGAACGCTGATCTGGAGAAGATAGTGGATACCTCCGACCAGTGGATCACCAGCCGCACGGGCATCCACGAACGCCGCCAAGCCGCACCCCAGGAAACCACTTCCACCCTTTCCGTGCAAGCCGCGCGGCTCGCCCTCAAGCGGGCGGGAATCCAACCTACGGACCTCGACCTGATCATCTGCTCGACGATTTCGCCCGACATGCCGCTGCCCTCGACCGCCTCGCTCATCCAGCACGAGCTCGGCGCGCACGGCTGCTGCGCCTTTGATTTGGCCGCCGCCTGCTCAGGGTTCCTTTTTGGCATGACCGTGGCCGAGCAATTTATCCGCACGCGGGCATCGAAGTACGTGCTGGTGATCGGCGCAGAACTGCTCTCGCGCTACATCGACTACACCGACCGCGCCACGTGCGTCATCTTCGGCGACGGCGTCGCGGCGGCAGTTTTCGGCCCGGTCGAACCCCCTTCCGGCATTCTTACGCACGAGTTGCACACGGAAGGCCAGTATGCCGATCACCTTTTCATTCCTGCCGGCGGTACGGCCATGCCGGCTTCCCACCACACCGTCGATGAGCGGGCGCACTACATCAAGATGCGGGGGAACGAGCTCTTCAAGGTGGCGGTCCGCAGCCTGGAAGATGTGTCGCGACAGGTCATGACCAAGGCCGGGGTCACGGCGGACGACCTCGACCTGTTCATCCCCCATCAAGCCAACCAGCGCATTACCGAGGCGGTGCGGGAACGCTTGGGGGTGAAACCCGAAAAGGTCTATTCCAACATCTGCCGGATCGGAAACACCTCCTCCGCTTCCATTCCCATCTGTCTGGATGAATGCGTACAGTCCGGCCGTATGAACAAGGGAGACTTGGTGCTGATGTCCGCGTTCGGCGCCGGCGTGACGTGGGGAGCGGTGCTCATGCGGTGGTAAGGGATAAAGGGTAAAGGCTGAAGGGTAAAGGGTTGAAAAACCGAAACTGCGGTTCGAATTGCCCCTTATATCTTTTGGTCTTACGGCGGCAAGGGACCAAGGATAAAGGGTAAGGGGTAAATCGAAACGTCGTTTTTTTACCCTTTAGCCTTTACCCTTATACCCTTTTGAAGAGACTATTGTAGTGAAGGTTGCATTCATATTCCCCGGGCAAGGTTCGCAGTACCCCGGCATGGGCCGGGAGCTGGCGGAGACATTTGCCGTCGCGCGCAAGGTGTTCGAGGCGGCGGACGCGGCGTTGGGATTCCCTATTTCGAAGCTCTGTTTCGAAGGTCCCGCCGAACAGTTGCAGCTCACCGCGAACACCCAGCCGGCGATTTTGACGGTTTCCGTGGCGGCCGCCGCGGTGTTGCAGGAAAAAGGCGTGCGGCCCGATTTCGTGGCTGGCCACAGCTTGGGTGAGTATTCCGCCTTGGTGGCGGCGCGTGCGTTAACCCTTTCGGATGCGGTGCGGTTGGTCCGGAAGCGGGGCCAGTACATGCAGGAAGCCGTGCCGGCCGGCCAGGGCGCCATGGCGGCAATATTGGGAATGGACTCCGCCGTGCTGGATGCGGTTTGCAAGGAGGCGGCGCAAGGGGATGTTGTGTCACCCGCCAATCTGAATTCGCCTGGGCAGATTGTCATCGCCGGCAGCGCCGCGGCGGTGGCCCGGGCCGTGGACTTGGCCAAGTCGCGCGGCGCCAAACGCGCCATCATGCTCAACGTCAGCGCACCATTCCACTGTGCCCTGATGAAGCCCGCACAGGAACGCCTGAGCGCTGACTTGGGTGCCGCTACGATTGCCGATCCCTGCGTGCCGCTGGTCAACAACGTGAGCGCCCAACCGGTAACGTCCGCGTGCCTGGTGCGCCAGGGGCTGAAGCAGCAAGTAACGGAGCCGGTGCGTTGGGAGGAATCCGTACGCCGCCTGCGCGCCGAGGGCGTTGAGCTGTTCGTGGAAGTTGGACCCGGCAAAGTCCTTTCCGGGCTGGTCCGGCAAATCGACCGCACGGCGGAGTGTCTGCGCGTTGAAGATTCAGCCACCCTGAACGAGGTCACATTGCGATTGACCTAGCGATACCCCACGGTTGGCCCGCGCGAGCGCGCGGCGTGTGCGGTACGTTGGTTGGGCAATTCAAATTCAAGGGGAGTGGGTACGAGTATGCTTGGCCTGGAAGGACGCGTAGCGATTGTGACGGGTGGGGCGCAGGGAATCGGCCGGGCCACGGTGATGGCTTTGGCCAATGCGGGCGCCAAAATCGGGTTGACCAATATCCGCTGCGCCAAGCTGGATGAGACCATCCAGGAACTGAAGGACATGGGCCGCGAAGTGCTGAAGTTCTGCGTGGATGTGACGGACGTCGCGGCCGTGCAGGAAATGGTGGACCAGACGATCGCCACCTGGGGCAAGATCGATATCCTGGTGAACAATGCCGGCATCACCAAGGACAATCTGGTGATGCGCATGAAGACCGCGGATTGGGAGGCGGTGCTCAAAACCAACCTGGATGGGACATTCTTCTGCACGCGGGCGGTGTTGCCCCACATGGTTCGCCAACGCTTTGGGCGCATCGTCAACATCGCGTCCGTGGTGGCTCAGGCCGGAACGTGGGGCAGGCCAATTACATCGCCTCAAAGGCGGGTATTATCGGCCTCACCAAGGCCGTAGCCGCCGAGGTGGCGCGGCGAAACATTACGGTGAACGCCATCGCCCCGGGCTTTATCGCCACTCCCATGACGGAGGGTCTCCCCCCGGAAATTAAGGAGAAAATGCTCAGCATAATACCCATGGGACGCATGGGCACGGACGCGGAAGTGGCCCATGGCGTGCTGTTCCTTGTCTCGCCGGAAACAACGTATATCACCGGCCACGTGCTGAATATCAACGGGGGCATGTACATGTCATAACGTTGCCGATTGCGAAGTTCAATCGACAATCGCCAATCGTCAATGTTAGAATTAGCGGCCCTATGTAATCCTGAGGAGGATATAGACTGATGGCTTCGCCCGAAGAGAAGGTAAAACAGATCATTGTGGAACAATTGGGAGTGGATGAGGCGGAAGTGACGCCCACGGCGCATTTCGTCGACGACCTCGGCGCCGATTCCCTGGACATCGTGGAATTGGTGATGGCTTTTGAAGAGGCCTTCGAGATCGAGATTCCCGACGAAGACGCGGAGAAGATCACCACCGTAAAAGACGCTATCGATTACATACAGGCCCACACCAAGAAGAGCTGAACCGGTGGGGAACTGGCTCAGTGGCTCACCGAGCTGGTTCGTCGTCGAATCATATAGCGCAATACTTCGTTAATTCAGGGGCTCACTGGGTCAGTGATCCAGTTCGAAGAGGAGTACAGCTTGGACCGGAGAGTCGTCGTTACGGGTGTGGGGTTGCTCAACGCCGTCGGCCTCGACACGGCAGAGTCGTGGCAGAACCTCCTGGCGGGGAAGAGCGGGGTGGCACCCATCACCCATTTTGATACCACCGGCTTTGGCGCAACCATAGCCGCCGAAGTGAAGGGGTTCGACCCGTTTCAGTTCATCGAGAAGAAAGAACTGAAAAAAATGGGGAGCTTCATTGTCTTTGCGCTGGCCGCCGCACAGCAGGCCATGAAGCAATCCCAACTCCGGATCACGCCGGAGATCGCCGGTCGCGTGGGCGTCTTCATCGGCTCGGGGATCGGCGGATTCGATGTGATCGAGCGTGAGCATACGGCACTTATGCAGGGCGGCCCACGCCGGATTTCACCTTTCTTCATTCCTGCCGCGATCGTCAACCTGGCTTCCGGTCATGTCTCCATCCGTTACGGGGCCAAGGGCCCGAACTCCGCCACGTGCACGGCTTGCTCCTCCAGCGCTCATGCGGTGGGCGATTCCTTCAAATTGATCCAGCGCTGCGCTGCCGACGCGATGATTTGCGGCGGTGCGGAAGCGGCCATAACACCCATGGGCGTCGGTGGATTTGCGGCCATGCGGGCGCTCTCTACACGGAATGACCAGCCCGAGAGGGCGAGCCGGCCCTTTGATAAGCAACGCGACGGCTTCGTGATCGGCGAAGGCGCGGGCATCCTGATCTTGGAAGGATTGGATTTTGCAGTTAAACGCGGCGCGCCGATTCTGGCCGAAGTGGCGGGCTACGGCATGTCGGGCGACGCCTTCCATATCACGGCTCCGGATGAGACGGGCGATGGGGCCGTACGCGCCATGCGAGCCACGTTGGCCGATGCCGGCATTGCTCCCGAACAGGTGAGCTACATCAACGCCCACGGCACATCCACGCCTTACAATGACCGCATTGAAACCACAGCCATCAAGAAGCTCTTCGGCGATCACGCCTACAAGATTCCGGTGAGCTCCACCAAGTCGATGACCGGCCACTTGCTGGGCGGCGCGGGCGGGCTCGAGGCGGGCATCACCTCCCTGGTGCTGAAGGAACAGATCATTCCCCCCACCATTAACCTGGAGAACCCCGACCCGGATTGCGACCTTGACTACGTGCCCAATCAGGCGCGCCAGGCCGAGATGGAATACGCCCTCTCCAATTCGTTCGGCTTCGGCGGCACCAACGCCGCGCTGCTGTTGAAGCGGTTTACAGGGTAGCTGCGAAGAATCGTTACCCTGTCTGCCGAGGTAAGGCTCGCCGCAATTTCCTGCTGTATTCAGCCGCCGACGGCATAGAGTTCGCCTGAAGTTATTGCTCGGGCTTCCCTCCAAGAAATCACCCGTTCCGTGCGTCCGCATCGGCGATGCGGCCAATTCGCGGCATATCCAAAGACTCGTACCCTCACCGGCCAACAGCACGACAGGTAGGGCCAGGTACCGGGAGAGCACCACGCCCTCCGGCACCTTAGTACTGGCCTGTCGGCACTGTTCACCCGGTCCAGTCCGTAAGGGAACCATCACGGCTTTAAGGAAAGTTCGTTGGCCGCACGCCTTCCCGTGAATCGTAGACAAGAGCAGGATCAAGGATTGGCAATGAGGTCGCCAGGAATCACCGCAAGCCCATATTAAGCGGCTCCTCTCGATGCCCGCCGCCATCAGGGCCCATCCGGCGGTGAGCTTATCTCCCGTGCCGCCCCGGATCGGGCGGTGGTTACCCCTCAACTTTCAATAGGCTACTACGATCGATTGAGTGCCGGGGACAACGCCCCCTTGCGCAGTCGGCATGAAAGTACTGGTACCCCTGCACCATTTACCGAGTACGGCCATCGGACACACAATCACACGCGTCGGGAAACATCATCGGTCTTATGCCCTCGGGTAGTTGAATAGCAAGGCAGAACGGACGAGTCGCAATGAAGTCGTCGCACATTGCGGACACCGCGGAGGATATCGCTTCTCCGGGTGACGAAATCCCAAAGAGAGAAACGAACATGAAACCAACATGGAAGAGAACGTGGAAAGTGGTGTTGATCGTTGTAGCCTGCTTCCTACTGGGAAAGCCGGCTTTTGCCAGAAACCCCAAGCTGTCGCCTGACCTGGACGGAGTGGAACCGTCGACGAACGTCGACGTGATCGTGCAATTCAACCAAGCTCCGACCGAACGATATCATGCGAAGGTCCTGAACCGGGGTGGCCTGTTCAGGGCCCAGCTTGACCTGGTGAAAGGCGGGGCATACAGGATCGAGCGCGGTCAACTCGAGGATCTGGCCAATGATCCCGAGGTCGTCTACATCTCACCCGACCGCAAGTTGGGAGACATGCTCGACCTGACCGCGGCCGCAGTGAATGCGCCCACGGCCTGGAACTCGTATGGCTTGAATGGCTCGGGCGTCGGCATCGCCATCATCGATAGCGGCGTCACCTTGACGAGCGATCTCAAGCTGATGGGGGCCGGGAGCTCGCGAATCGTATATAGCCAGGACTTTACCGGCCAGGGCGTGACGACAGATTTGTACGGTCACGGGACACACGTGGCCGGAATCGCCGCCGGGAACGGCAAGGCCAGCAGCTACAGCGGTGATTTCCGCTCGTTTATCGGCATGGCCCCCCAGGCCCAGATCATCAACCTGCGGGTGTTGGACCAGAATGGCCAGGGCACGGACAGCGAAGTCATCGCCGCCCTCCAGGAAGCCGTGACGCTTGAGAGCCAGTACAACATTGGCGTCATCAACCTCTCGCTGGGCCGTCCTGTATTCGAAAGCTATAAGGTGGACCCGCTGTGCCAAGCGGTGGAGGCAGCCTGGAAGGCCGGCATCGTGGTGGTGGTGGCGGCAGGCAACGACGGGCGAGATGACTCGGCGGGCACCAACGGTTACGGCACCATCTATGCGCCGGGCAACGATCCCTACGTGATCACCGTGGGCGCCATGAAGACGAATGGGACGCCGCAACGCAGCGACGACACGATCGCCAGCTACAGTTCCAAGGGACCCACGATGATCGATCACGTGGTGAAGCCGGACATCGTTGCTCCCGGCAATAAGGTTGTTTCCGACCTCGCCTCCACCTCGGCCACGCTTTTCGCCCAGTATCCCAGCACCCAGGTGTTGATGTCGTATTATGCCAACGGCTACACCCAAGCAATCTCCGCCAACTACTTCATGTTGAACGGAACCAGCATGGCCGCGCCCGTAGTGAGCGGGGTAGCCGCGCTGTTGAATCAGCAATACCCGAACATTACGCCGGACCAGGTGAAGGCCCTCCTGATGCAGACCGCCTATAAGTCGTTCCCCACCTCCACCAGCGTCACCGCGGGGGGGATTGTCTACACGGATTACTATGACGTTTTCACCGTGGGCGCCGGCTATCTTGATATTGCGGCGGCGCTTGCCGACACGAACCTGGCGGTTTGCAAGGGCACCTACAGCACCTCCGGCTGCGCGCTTTCGCCAACCGCCACTTTTAATGCCAGCACGGGAACCGCGACGCTGGTTCCTGCTCCAGGCACGATCTGGAACACGCAGACATTGTGGGCTTCGCGAAGCGTCTGGGGCGCAGCGCAGATCGTCGACAGCAGCCAGACCCTTTGGGGCAGTCAGACCCTCTGGGGCTCGAAGACGCTCTGGGGAGCCCAGTCCCTTTGGTCACAAACAACTCCTGCTGATTCTTCGATCATTCTGACCGGCGGGGAATAGGAAACGGTTCCCAGTCGAGCCCTGGCCCGCGACAGGGCGTACATCCACCATGCAATGATCACGACCGTTGGGGATAACGATATGCGCAGATACTCGGGCTCAAAATTAGTAGGATGTCTCACGCTTGCGGTGCTCTTCTCAGCAGCGAGGAGCAACGCCAGTCTGGATCCCACGAAGGCCATCACGCAATATGCTCACGAGATTTGGCGGACTGAGCAGGGACTACCGCAAAATACCGTTCCCGCCATCACTCAGACGCACGATGGCTACATCTGGATGGGAACGGAACTGGGCTTGGTGCGTTTCGATGGTGTGCAATTCACGGTGTTTGATGAGGGCAACACGCCCGAGTTCAAGAGCAACGTGGTCATGGCGTTGCTCGAAGACCACCTGGGACGGCTGTGGATTGGCACCCAAGGCGGCGGGCTCGTATCCTTCAAAAATGGAAAGTTCACTTCCTACACGGCGGCCCAGGGACTTTCCAATGACTCGATCCTTTCCCTGTATGAAGATCATTCCGGTCATCTGTGGGTGGGCACCGACGGGGGCGGCCTGGACCGATTCGCGGACGGCCGGTTCCAAACCTATACTACCAAATCGGGTTTGATCGACGACATGGTGTTCGCCATCACCGAGGACCGTCAGGGAAGCCTCTGGATCGGGACGCACGACGGCCTGAATCGTCTCAAGGATGGGGTTTTCACTGCCTTCACCACTCGGGAGGGATTGCCGATTAATTACGTACGCTGCCTCCATCAAGACCGTCAGGGAAGGCTCTGGGTGGGCACCAACGGCGGCGGGCTGAGCCGCTTTGACGGCAGCGCCTTCACTACCTTTACGGCTCGGGCCGGTCTCTCCGGCAATGACGTATTAGCCCTGTTTGAAGACCAATCGGGGACGTTGTGGATCGGCACCAATAGTGGCGGCTTGACCCGGTTCAGGGGCGGACGCTTCGCCGCCTACACTGCCAGTGACGGCCTCACCAGCAACGACGTGCAAAGCATCTTCGAGGATCGCGAGGGCAGCTTGTGGGTCGGCACCGGCGGCGGGCTGGACCATTTCAAGGATGGTAGGGTCACCACCTTTGCCGCGCCCGAAGGCTTATCCCGAGACGTTGTCCTGCCGGTGTACGAGGGGCAGGATGGCAGTCTCTGGCTGGGCACCGCCGGTGGCGGGCTCAACCGGCTCAAGGACGGAAAGGTCACGACCTATACCACCAAGGACGGCCTCTCGAACGACTTCATCTTCTCCATCACTGGCGATCCCGATGGCAGCCTTTGGATCGGCACGCGCAAGGGCCTTAATCATTTTCACAATGGCAAGTTCACCGTGTACACCACGCAGCAGGGTCTGGCCAATGACATAGTGCTGGTTACCTACATGGATCGCCAAGGGGTGCTGTGGCTCGGCGGGAGGGGTGGCTTGAGCCGGTTCCAAAACGGCAAGATCGTTAACTATGGCAAGAAGGACGGCCTGTCGAACGAGTTCGTGATGTCGATTGAGGAGGACGGCGAAGGCAGTCTGTGGGTAGGCACGGGTGGCGGCGGGCTGAATCGCTTCAAGAACGGCGTTTTCACGGTCTACACGAGCCAGCAAGGCCTTTCGAGCGACGTGGTGCTAGCGACGCATCAAGATGCCCGGGGGCGCCTCTGGATCGGCACCCAGGGCGGCGGACTGGACTGCATGCGCGACGGAAAGTTTACCAGCTACCGAATGCGCGACGGTTTGTTCGATGAAGCCATCTTCCGCATTCTCGAAGATGACTCTGGCAACCTGTGGATGAGTTCCAACCGCGGCATCTTCCGCGTCAGCAAGCAGCAGCTCGAAGACTTCGCCGCGGGCAAGATCGCCCGAATCACCTCGACCAGTTTCGGTGTTCCCGATGGCATGAAGTCGGTCGAGTGCAACGGCGGCTTTCAGCCCGCGGGTTGGAAGACGCGGGACGGCCACCTCTGTTTCCCCACCATGAAAGGCGTGTCGATTGTCGATCCGAGTCACCGCGCTGACGCCCTGCCGTTTCCGGTGCGGATTGAAGCGCTGAGCGTCGGCGGGCGTCTGCAAGATCCGGCCGGGGCTGGTCATCTGCCGCCCGGCAAGGGCCAGTTGGATATCTTTTACACGGCGCTGAGTTTTCACTCCCCCAAGGACATCCGCTTCCGCTACATGCTCGAGGGGTTTGAAGACGAGTGGGTGGAGGCCGGAGGCCGCCGTGTGGCTTATTACACCAACCTTCGTCCCGGGCACTATCGTTTCCGCGTAATGGCGAGAGGGGAGGACGGAAAGTGGAATGAGGCTAGCGTCCCCCGTGACATCTACCTTGCCCCGCATTTTTACCAGGCTTATTGGTTCTACGGATTGTGCGGCCTGCTCCTGGTCAGCCTGTTGGGGGGTGCCCACGAATTGAAAGTGCAGACCCTGGCGCGGAAAGAGCGGGAGCTTGCGGCGCGGGTCGAAGAGCGAACTCATGACCTACGCGAGGAAGTGATAAAGCGGACCCAGGCACAGATCGAGTTGCTTAAGTCACGGGAGAATCTGGAGACCCGGGTTGAAGAGCGCACCCGCGAACTGAAACAAGCCAAAGAGGCTGCCGAGGCGGCCAGCAAAGCCAAGAGCGAGTTCCTGGCGACGATGAGCCACGAGATCCGGACCCCTATGAATGGCGTGCTGGGCATGACCGAGTTGCTCCTGGGGACGGAATTGACCGACCGGCAACAGCGCTTTGCGGATACCGTCCGGCGCTCGGGCGAGTCGTTGTTGGGGATCATCAACAACATTCTTGATTTCTCCAAGATTGAGGCAGGGAAGCTGGAGCTTGCGACCGTTGACTTCGATTTGCGCGAGCTGTTGGAAGACCTGGTGATGCTGCTCGCAGAGCGTGCCTCCAACAAAGGCCTGGAGTTGGTTTGCGCCATCCCTCCCAACATGCCGACGGCGTTTCGCGGTGATCCGGCCCGCTTGCGGCAGATCCTGACCAACCTGATCGGCAATGCCTTGAAGTTCACCGAGCGCGGTGAGGTCGTCATTCGTGCCGAGATAGCCAGGGAAACGGAGGGCGGCGCGTTGGTGCGGTTCGAGGTCCGCGACAGCGGCATCGGCATCGCTCCGGAGAACCAAGCGCGGATCTTTGATTCGTTTACCCAGGCTGACGGCACGACCACACGAAAGTACGAAGGAACGGGGTTGGGCCTGGCGATTAGCAAAAACCTGGCGGAGATGATGGGTGGCTCGATCGGTGTTCAGAGCGAGCCGGGCAAGGGTTCAACCTTCTGGTTTACGGTACATTTTGCCAAGACCACCAGTTCCCGAGTTTTGCGACAGCGATTCCTTTTGCAAGACATGCACCTGCAAGCCCTTATCGTGGATGACAATTCCACCAACCGCGAGATCCTCCAGCACGAGTTGGCCGCATGGAATATCTCGAGTATCAACGCGGATGGCCCTGTGCAGGCCATGGAAATCCTCCGCGCGGCGACGGCGCGGGGGGAGTCCTTCGACCTGGCCCTTCTCGACTTCACCATGCCGGACATGAATGGAATAGAACTGGCGCGGGTGATCAAAGGCACCGCTGCCGGGCGGGATACGCATCTCATTCTCCTGAGTTCCGTCCTCCATGATTGCGGCGCCAAGGAGTTGAGTGAAGCGGGATTCCAGTGCCATCTCACTAAACCGGTCAGACAATCGCAGCTCTTTGACTGTATCGCCAACTGTGTGGGAGCGATGCCGAGGCGGCCTTACGCCCCCTGCCTGGAGGAATCACGAGTCGCGTTTCCGGCGGACAAAGCCGGATCCTTGCGGGGCCGCATTCTGGTGGTTGAGGATAATGCCGTCAATCAGGAAGTTACTAAGGAAATGCTGAAGATGATGGGGTGCCGCGTCGATGTTGCGGAAGACGGTGGAGAGGCCGTGGATGCCATCAGAGACACGACATACGACCTCGTCCTGATGGATTGTCACATGCCGGTTATGGACGGGTTCGAAGCCACGGCCGTGATCCGCCGCAGAGAGGCCACTGACCCCGCGAAGACCCACCTCCCCATCGTGGCCCTGACCGCCGACGCCGTGGAGGGCGATCGGGAACGGTGCCTGGCTTCGGGGATGGACGATTACCTGGCCAAACCCTTCACCCAGGACGATCTTTACAGCGTTCTGGAAAAATGGCTGTTGTCCCGGCCGAGCTTGGCGCAAGCAATGCAAGTTACTGCCAGCCCCAAGACCGTACCGCCGGCGGCGAAGACGGCTGAGATCCCAATTTCCGACATGCTCCGGGCTGCCGCGAATGAGTCCCCGATCGATTACCGTGCCCTCGCGAATATCGCCGCGCTCCAGCGGCCCGGGGCGCCGCCCCTGGTCCAGAAAGTGATATCCACGTATTTCCAGAGTTCCCGCGACCTGCTGGAGAAACTGCGGCAGGCGGTTGAAAACGGAGAAGCTGAGGCAGCTCGCCAGGCAGCTCATGCCCTGAAATCGAGCAGCGCAAACCTTGGGGCCAAGCAGCTTGCGTGCCTGAGCAAGGAACTAGAGGACGCGGGACGCGCCCGAGCCATGCAGAATACCCAGCCCCTCTGGGAGCGGATCAAGACAGAGCATAGTCGCGTCGTAGCAGCGTTACAAGAAGAGTTGACAGGAGCTGGTGATGGCCAAGCTAGAAATGGTTAATCGGCGTTCACGTGTCTTGGTGGTGGATGATGACCCGGCGCTACGGCTGCTGATGCGCGAATCGCTCGAGCTGGCGGGATTCGAGGTCCGGGAGGCCGGAGACGGTGCGGAGGCGGTGAAAATGTTTACCGAAGCACCGTCTGAGACCGTGCTCATGGATGTGGAAATGCCTACCATGGACGGCTTCGCGGCGTGCGCGGCCCTCCGCCGCTTACCGGCCGGGCAGGACACTCCCGTCCTCATGTTTACCGGACACGACGACGTGGAGTCGGTTAATCGAGCATTTGAGGTTGGCGCCACGGACTTCCTCTCCAAGCCATTCAATTGGGCGCTCCTGGGACACCGCGTTCGCTACGTCCTGCGTGCGAACCGGACATACCGCGCGCTGAAAGAGGGAGAAGCAAGGCTCGCCAAGGCACAACACATGGCCCAATTAGGGCATTGGGATTGGGATATCCGCGAGGACCGATGGCATTTTTCAGAGGAGGTCTGCCGGATCTTCGGCTTCGCCCAGGGACAGCGCCCCGCCAATCGCGAGGCCCTCCTTAAGGTGGTTGCCCCGGATGATCGTGACCAGGTTATTCACCTGTTCGGGGCGGCGCTGCGGGGTGAGGAAAAGTTCGAGATTGAGTACAAGCTGATCTTACCCAATGGAACCTCGCGCATTGTGGCGGAGCAGGCGGAGGTGAAATTTGACGACCACGGCCGGCCTGAGTACGCGGAAGGTACGGTCCAGGACTTCACCGAGCGCCGCCAGGCCGAGGCGAGAGTGCGGTACCTGGCTTACTACGACGGGTTAACCGGTTTGCCCAATCGGCAGATGTTCTCGGAGCAGGTCCCACGCGCGCTCCGTCAGGCGCGCCGAACCAAGCGGCCGATGGCGTTGCTCTTTCTGGATCTTGATAATTTCAAATCGATTAACGACTCGTTGGGTCACGGCAGTGGAGATGAGGTGCTGCGGCAAGTCGCTGACCGGCTTTCTGCGTGCGTGCGGTGCGGTGACCTGATCTCCCGGCCAGGCAAGGCGGGCCCCAAGCTGGATGTTTTCCGCTTCGGAGGTGATGAGTTCACACTGCTGCTTGTCGATCTTCAACACGAGCATGAAGCCTCTCTCGTCGCACGCCGCATCATGAGCTCCCTGGCGGAACCGTATGTGGTGCAAGGTTGTGAACTGTTTGGCAGCGTGAGCATCGGGATTGCGGTGTCCCCTTCGGACGGTGATGATGCCAAGACGCTCCTCCGCAACGCCGACTCGGCCATGTACCACGCCAAACTGAAAGGGAAGAACACCTTTGAATTCTATACGGAATCGCTAACCCAGACCTCCGTCGAACGGATGAATATGGAAGCCAAGCTGCGCCGTGCTATCGAGCACGGGGAATTCCATCTCTCCTTTCAGCCCAAGATCGAAGCCCAATCGGGACGCCTGGCCGGAGCCGAGGCACTGCTCCGGTGGAATACCGCGGGCTTTGGTCCTGTTTCCCCCGGAAAATTCATCCCGTTGGCGGAGGAAACGGGCCTGATTGTCCCCTTGGGAGACTGGGTGTTGAAGGAGGCTTGCCGCCAGATGCAGGCTTGGGAAGCAGTCGGGCTGCCTCCTGTCACCGTGGCGGTTAACGTATCCGCCCGACAGTTCCAACGTTGCGACCTTTACAAATCCGTGACCGAGTTGCTCGATGAGACGGGGCTCAGGCCGGAGTGCCTGGAACTGGAGATTACGGAAAGCACCATCATGGCCGATGTGCCGAGGGCCAAGGTCATCCTGCGGAAGCTCAGTGAACTGGGAATCCGGCTTTCCATCGACGATTTTGGGACCGGGTACTCTTCCCTCGCTCAGCTCCGCTGGTTGCCACTGGACGCCCTGAAAATCGATCAATCCTTTGTGAAAGGTCTTTCCGATAATCAGGGCGACCCGGCCCTTACGGTGGCTATCATCGCCATGGCGCATAGCCTTGGCATTCGCGCCATCGCCGAAGGCGTGGAAACAGAGGCTCAACTCGCGTTTTTGCAAAAGCACGGCTGCGACGAGGCGCAAGGCTACCTTTTCAGCCCGGCCGTGCCGGGTCCCGAATTCGTGCAGTTTCTTGACAACGCGGGCGCCGCGATGTGGCTTCCGATGCAGTCTCTGAAAGCGGCGTAGAACTTACCAGCCTTTCAGTCATTAGCTTTGAGCTCTCAGCTTTCAGCCCTCAGCTATCAGCTCCGAGCTTTCAGCCCTCAGCGGCATGTAGTGATAGCCGAGAGCTGATAGCCTTGCGGTGCGCCCGCACTTACGGTTCGTCAATCGTCACTCGCCACTCGTCACTGCCGTTCAGATCTTGTTCCAGTACCACAGGCTGTAGCCGGTGGCGCGGTCCAGGGGCTTCTTTGCGATCTTGAGGTGAAGGAGAATCTGGCCCCGGTGGTGCCCTTCGTGCGCAAGGGTGTAACCAAGGAACGCCACCGGCCCCAGCTTTGTGCCGTTGATGTGCCCCGTGCGCTCAGCCTCGGCGAACAACTCCCCCATCGCCTTACCGGAATCAATCAGCGCTTGCCGCAGCACCGCGCGGGGAGCCGTCCCACCCGGGATTTTGTTGAAGTTCCTGGTCAAAGTCCGCGCGCGGCGCTCCAGCCAATAGAACCGTGCCCTGTGCATGTGGACGAAATAGCTGGTTACGGTTCTGCCGCGCGGAAGGATGGTCGTCGCCAGTTGCTCGTCGGTCAGCGCGTCGAGTAAACGCAGGTTCACGCGGTTATTGAGATGCCACGTTTCGGTGAGACCGCATTGCGTAGTATTCTGCTCTGCCATAGGCCTCCTGAAAAATCATTGTGGATAAACCGCAACTTCCCATCAAGGAGGGCTAATCCCGCGCAAGACCACTCATTAGACACGGACAAAATGACGTACCCGCAGCCTCGGTTATCGCCTGCCGAACCGGCCCCGTGGGGCGCTTGGATGCGTCCGGCGCCAGCGGAGGACGGCGAATGACAAGTGGCGAGTGAGGGCGAGTGGCGAGCGACCTGTGTTGAGCCGACACATCCGACCAGCCCGCAGCACGCACCCGCAGCATGATTCTTTTGCTCGTCACTTGTCACTTGTCACTGCGTTACTCTCCGCTTTTCACTGCCTCACTCGTACCGCAGCGCCACCATGGGATCCACCTTGGTCGCCCGGCGGGCGGGCACATAAACTGCTGCCATGGCCACAAGCACCAGCAGAATGGTTACGGCCGCAAAGGTGAGCGGATCGGTTGTACTGATGTCGAACAGCAGCGTTGCCATGGTGCGAGTCAGGGCGAAAGATCCCAGCATGCCCGCCGCGACGCCCACGGCTACAATCACCAACCCCTGGCGGAGCACCAAGCGCAGCACGTCTGCCACTTCCGCGCCCAGCGCCATGCGCACGCCCAGCTCGCGGGTACGCTGGGCGACGGAGTAAGCCATCACGCCGTAAATCCCCGCCATGGCGAGCAGCAGGGCGGTGGCGGCAAAGACTCCCACCAGGAGCAGGTTGAAGTATCGCGCCTTCAGCGAATCCGCGAAGACCTTGGTGAAGGTGCTGAAGCTGGGCGGAACGTTGGGGGCAAGATCCCGCAAAATCTTGCGCGCCGCCGGAATCAAGGTGGCCGGCGGAAGGCTGGTGCGCATGACCACGGTAAAGTGCGAGGTGGACTGCGGCCGCTGCTGGTAGTCCACATAAATGATGCCGGGAGGCTTGGACTCCAGGTTTTCAACGCGCACGTCGCCCACCACCCCGACCACGGTGAGCACGCGCGTGTCGCCATCCATGTTCCCGAATTCCAAGGTTTGGCCGAGGGGGTCCTGGTTTGGCCACTTCTCCCGCGCCAGGGTCTGGCTGATCAGCGCCACGTGCGGCGAGTTCAGGGCGTCGGAATCAGCAAACATGCGGCCGCGCAGCAGGGGAATGCCCAGGGCGTGAAAATAGCCCTGACTCGCCACGCAATAATCGGCGTCGCCGGTTCGCGTCGCGTTTTGGAACAACTTCTCGAGCTGGTCCATGCCCGGCACTTTTTCACCGGGATTCATCATCACAAAAGTGCCGTCGGCCAGGTCCTCACTGAGCGGCAGTCCGCCGGTGCCTCCCACTTCCGAGACGCCGGGAATTACTTGCAATTGTGCAAAGAGGTTATTGAGCAATCCCAGGCGCTCCGCCTTTGCTGCATCCTGCTTGGCTTGCGGCGCGTCCGGGGCCAAGCTGACCGATTCCGGCAAGGCCAGGTCCACGGTGAGGATGTGATCCGTGCGGAAACCCGGATCGACGGAAAGCACGCGCAGCAGGCTGCGGCCGAGCAATCCCGCACCCACCAGCAGTACCAGGGTAATGGCCAGTTGCGCGGACGCCACCGCGCGCCCCAGCCGATGCCCGTGCACCGTGCCCAGGTAACCCTGTCCGCGTTCGGCCAGGGCTTGCTCCGTGTCACCGCGGGCGGCGCGCCACGCGGCGAATAAACCCAGGCTCAGCGCCACCGCCATCGCCATCGCCAAAGCAAAAAGCAGGACGGGCAGGTTCACCGCCACATGCTCCGGCGGGGCGAGGTTCACCGGGGCAATGGCCAGCAGCGCGTCCACTCCCCATTGCGCCAGCAGCACGCCGAGCGCTCCGCCCGCCAGCGCCAGGAGCAGGGCTTCCGTGAGGAATTGGCCCACCAGGCGGAGGCGTCCCGCTCCCAGGGCCACGCGAATGGCGAACTCCCGCTCGCGCGCCGCCACTCGGGCCAGCAGCAGGTTGGCCACATTGGCGCACGCTACGAGCAGCAAAAATCCCACCGCGCCCAGCAAAATGTAAAGCGGCTTGCTCACATCGCTGGTCAGGAAACCCTGCAAGCGCACGGCGGAGATATCCTCCATCATCGTGTCCTTGCCGAATTGCTGCTTCAGGCGGCGGGCGATTCCGGTGAGCTCGCTGCGCGCTTGGGTCAGGAGCACACCCTCGCGCAGGCGGGCCAGCACGTGCCAGTTGTGCGCCGTGCGGCTGGGAAGCGTTTCCCACAATTCGCGCGGCACCCAGACGTCACTGTCCATGGGAAAACGGTAACCGGCGGGCAACACTCCCACCACGGAGACGTCGTGGTTTTCAATGTTCAGCTTGAGGCGCGAGAGGTCGCCGGCGCCGCCCAGGTATTGTTTCCAGTAGGCGTAACTCACCAGCGCCACGGGAGCGGCGCCGAAATGTTCGTCCTCCGGCGCTAAACCTCGCCCCAGCACCGGCTGCACGCGCATCAGGGGAAAGAAATCACGCGAGACCGAGGCGGTCATGGTGCGCGTGGGTTCCGAAGTGCCCGACACCGATTCCAGCCAGGCGGCGTACTCCGCCACGCCGTCCAGAGCTTGACTCGAGGCCCGCACGTCCGCGAAATTCGGGTCGGCGAAATTCATCCGCCCACCATGGCTATTCACTTCGTTCAACTCGACGAGCCGGTCAGGCTGGGAATAAGGCAGCGGCCGCAGAAGGACGCCATAAACCACGCTGAAAATGGCCACCGTGGCGCCGATCCCCAGCGCCAGCGTCAGAACCGCCACGCAGGTGAAACCCGAGTTCTTCACCAGCAAGCGAAAACCGTAGCGCACGTCGTGCAGCGCCGCTTCCAAGCCGGTCCATCCCCACATCTCGCGGCTCTCCTCTCTTAACAACAGATCGTTGCCGAAGCGCCTCTGCGCAGGGTAGTGGGCTTCCTCCGGTGAAAACCCGCGATCGATTTCGTCCTGCGCGCGCAACTCGCGATGCAGGCGCATCTCTTCGTCCAGGTCGGCCTCGAATCGCCGACGCCGAAAAAGCATCAGGAGACGTCGTTGGAATTCAGCGAGCATGTTTGGCCTTGAGGGCCTTGAGCTGTCAGCTTTCAGCTATCAGCTCTCAGCTTTCAGCGATCAGCTTTCAGCCGTCAGCTTCCAGTCCTCAGCTAAAGGTCTAACCGCTAGCCAGGCAGTAGCTGAAAGCTGATAGCTGACGGCTGAAAGCTGAGAGCTGAAAGCTACCTTACGCCGTCTGAATTGCCCGCGTTATCGCTTGCACGACCCGTTCAAACTGCGAAACCTCAACCTCAAGCTGCTTTCGGCCGAGGGGCGTAAGGCGGTAATAGCGCGCGCGGCGATTTCCGGTCGTTACGCCCCATTTCGCCGTGACCCATCCCTTGATCAGCATGCGCTGCAACGCCGGGTAGAGTGAGCCCTCCTGAACCTGCAAAACTTCGTCAGAAACTTGCTCGATCCACGTGGCGATCTCATAGCCGTGCAGCTCGCCGCCCCGAGCCAGGGCCTTGAGAATCAGCAGGTAAAGCGTTCCGGGAGGGATCTCGTCATGGTGCATGGGGCTGGGACTCCTTGACATAGTTAAACTATGCCAACACGGCGAGGTTAGCACCAGGGCGAGGACTTTTTCAACTCTTTTTTGAATGGATTTCTTTGAATGGATGGCCGGCCTACGGGCCGGGCGCTTAATTCAAAAATCTCGGCTGGAGCGGCCGTCTCCGACCGCCGCTCTTTTGAAATCAATAATTGCGGCGGTCGGAGACCAGGCCTGTCCAAATTACCAAGGCGGCTCCGGATTGGGCCGGGCTTTGCGATCCCCAGCCCGCGAAGCGGGCGGCATCCTCCAGCCCATGATCGCGCCCGCTTCGCGGGCTGGGGAAAACTTGATTATTCCGTTCCTGTCCCACGGCTGTGAAGGTGTGAAGAAATCGAATTTTCGGTCTGGAGCGGCCGTCTCCGACCGCCGCAATTGTTGATTTCAAATAGGCGGCGGTCGGAGACCGCCGCTACAGCCTCGATTTTTTCACGCCTCCTGTCGCCGTGGGCTAGATGATCGCGCCCGCTCCGCGGGCTGGAGAAGATCCAGACACCGATTGTGCCGAGGGCTTCCAGCCCCGTGCTGGAGCATGGCCAAAGCCTGCCCTGAGCCTGCCGAAAAAATGGTTCTGGAGCTTTGAGTCGCAAGCTTGCCGCGCTGTAGTGTTATCTTCAGGTCTTTTCTGGGAACGCAAAGAATTTTCTCACTCCTCGCTTGTCACTCGTCACTTTTCTTGCTTCTGTTCAACTTTTTTGCTATTCCTCAAACTCCCGATGTCATTTCGTCTCTTTCTCATTGACTCTAAACGGCAGCCGGTGCAGAATCTCCTTTGGGGCTTCAGAATCCGATAATTCAGGTTTGCGCCAAGCACGTCCTCGGAAGCTCAGGTTAGCGTCCCCGGATCTCACGCGCGGCACATCTTATGCACCAGAAGAAATGGAAGTTTGGCATCGGTATCGGCATCATTCTGGCCATCGTAGCCTGGGAGGGCTTCTCCGGATTCCAAGAGAACAAAACCTACTATGTAACGGTAAGCGAGCTTCTCCAGGCGCAGACGGCCCGCCGCCATGTGCGGGTGGGCGGCGTGGTGGCGCAGGGGTCGATTGCGCGCCGCGGCGGACAACTGGTCTTCCGGCTCGCCCAGGACCAGAAGTCCGTTCCCGTCACCTACGTGGGGACCGACACGCTACCCGATACGTTCAAACCGGGCGCGCAAGCGATCATCGACGGGGACTACCTGACGGACGGTGAGTTTCGCGCCGAGAAAATTCAGGCCAAATGCGCATCGAAATACCAGGCGGCTCCGGGTTCACGCAAGCCTGGCATGAGTTCGCCGACAGCCGCGTTTACCGGGGCAAAGTGACATGCGGCGCTTTCTCGCGACCGCCCAACTGCGGGGTCGCGCCGGTAACCACCCCCGTCGCTGGCGCTCCGGCCCCTTCCTTCACTGCGTTCAGGACAAGCTCTGAATCAGGAGGGGAGTTTTGCCGGGCAGGCTCCCCTCCTCAGTTGAGGAGGGGCAGTCCGTCGATAGACGGACGGGGTGGTGCTGAAATGTAGAAACTCCGGCCACGGGCGGGGATCCCGTGGCACGAGCGGGAGCATTTATGAACCAAGTCGGCAGCGTAGGTCTGATCGCCGCACTGGCGTTCGCCGCCTATGCGCTGGTTGCCGGAGCGGTGGGAGGCAAGCTGCGCAGCGCGCGGATTACCCGGAGCGCCGAGCGCGCCGCCCTGGCCTTCTGCCTCATGATCACGGTGGCGGTGGTGGCGCTCGAGTACATGATCCTCACCAACGACTTCCACAATGCTTACGTAGCCGAACATTCCAATCGCGATTTGCTCACCTTTTACAAGGTGGCGGTGCTGTGGGCCGGACAGGAAGGGTCGCTGCTGTTCTGGACGTGGCTGCTCTCCCTCTATAGCGCCCTGGTGGTGTGGCAGAATCGCCGCAAGAACCGCCAGTTGATGCCCTACGTGGTTTCCGTGCTGATGGGCACGGGTACCTTTTTTTCGTCGCTGGTGTTTTTCGTAGCCAATCCCTTCCAGGAACTCGCGGCCACGACGAGCGCGGGGATGCAAGCCTTCGCTCCGCCGGACGGCAACGGCTTGAACCCGCTCCTGCAATATCACCCTATGGTGATTCATCCCCCCATGCTCTACCTGGGCTATGTGGGCATGGTGGTGCCGTTTGCCTTTGCCATGGCGGCCCTGATCACCCGGCAACTGGGCGACAACTGGATTCGCACGACACGCCGCTGGACCATGGTCCCGTGGATGCTGCTCGGTTGCGGAATCCTGCTGGGCGGCAACTGGGCTTACGCCGTGTTGGGTTGGGGCGGCTATTGGGGATGGGACCCGGTGGAGAACGCCTCCTTGTTGCCGTGGCTTTCCGGCACGGCCTTCCTGCATTCGGTGATGATCCAGGAAAAGCGCGGCATGCTGAAGGTGTGGAACGTGGCACTGGTGATCCTTACGTTCTTCCTCAGTATTTTCGGGACGTTTCTCACGCGCAGCGGGATCGTTTCGTCTGTGCACGCGTTTGCGCAGTCGAATATCGGCCCGTTTTTCGCCGTCTTCCTCGCCATCATTCTATTCTTCTCGGTGACGCTGCTTTTCCTGCGCCTGGATCATTTGAAAAGCGAGAACAAGCTGGATTCCATCGTCTCCCGCGAGAGCGGCTTCCTGTTTAACAACTGGATTCTGTTGGCGCTGGTGTTCGCGGTGTTCTGGGGGACGCTGTTCCCGGTGATTTCGAAGGCCGTCGAGAACGCCACGGTCACCGTGGGCGCGCCGTTCTTTAATCGCGTGGCGATTCCCATGGGCCTGCTGCTGCTGCTCCTCACGGGCGCCGGACCGCTGCTGGCGTGGCGCAAGACCTCCTTCCAAAGCCTGAAACGGAACTTTACCGTGCCGCTCATCGTGGCGCTGGCGGCGGGCGTGGCGCTGTTTGCCGCAGGTGTGCGGAGTCTCTACCCCTGGATGACCCTATTCCTTTCCGTGTTCGTACTCGTCTGCGTCCTGGGCGAATTCTGGAAAGGCGCGCGCACCCGCATGAGGACCGCCGGGGAAAACTTTGCTCGGGCTATGTACAACCTCACCATGCGCAACACGCGGCGCTACGGCGGGTACGTGGTGCACATCGGCATCGTCCTGCTGTTCATTGGCTTTGCCGGGCAGGCCTTCAAAACCGACGCGAAAGGCTTGATGCAGGAAGGCGACCTGCTCCCGGTGAAAAACTACCTGCTGCGCTGCGACGGCCTGGTGACCGGCGATAATCCGAACTACCAGTACACGCGCGCCCTGATTACCGTGACGAAAAACGGCCGGGCCTTCACCTCCATGCATCCCGAGAAGCGCTTCTACAAGGCCAGCCAACAGCCCACCAGCTACGTGGCGATCCACCCGACTTTGTCCGAGGATCTTTACGTGGTGCTGGCCGGAATGGACGCCGATTCCGGCAAGGCCATCATCCAGGTGTTCGTGAACCCGCTGGTGATGTGGGTGTGGATCGGCGGCGTGGTGACCCTGCTGGGTACCCTGCTCGCCTTGATCCCCAGCCGAGTGGAACGCGAAATGGCGGAAATGCGCCAGGCGCAGGAATTGGCACTACAGGCGGGGGAAGAATTCTGAAGAACAGTGGCTAGTGGCTAGTGACGAGTGGCGAGAAAAAGCGGAAGACAGTGACGAGTGACAAGTGACCAGAAGAACGGCCCGAAGGCTGAAGGGCAGTGAATTGATAACTCAAAACTTAAACAATCCGCTTGCCCTCCCCCAAAGGGGGAGGGGGGACCGCAAGGCGGTGGGTGAGGGTGTAGCAACCGACCAGATTCCCCGCCGCTTCGCACTGGGTGAGGGCCTAGCAGCCGGAGAGGCCCCCCGTCTCGTCGTAGCCGGTGCGGGCATCGCCGCCGGCCGGACACGCCGACTCTCCCAGCCGTCGCATCAGGTCATTCTGGCCCTGCTTCTCTTGGGTGGCCTGTGGTTTGCCGCACCGTTGACGCTTCGGGCGGCGAACGCTGGCAAGCCTACGTTGGAATCGCTGGGGAATGAGGTTCAATGCACGTGTGGTTGCGTTGCCCCGTTGAACCAGTGTCCCCACATTGACTGCGCCGAGAAAGCCGAGATGCAGGCTTTCATCAAAAAGGAAATCGCGGACGGCAAAAGTGAGACAGCCATTCTCCAGGACTTGTCGCTTCGGTACGGCGTGCAGGTGCTCACCGCACCCCCGGCCAGGGGATTTGACCTGACCGTGTGGATTCTGCCGGGGGTAGGGCTGCTGGTGGGGCTGGGCGTCGTCATAGTCATCGTGCGTCGCTGGAAACGCAAACCAGCCGCGCCGGCTACGCCGGCCGGGACGTCCCTGGACCCCAAGATCCTAACCGCGATGGAAGAGGAGATGAAATCAACGGGGCTGCGGTAAGGAGTGAGGCGGTAGACGGCATACGGTAGACAGGAGTGAGGCGGTAGACAGCATACGGTAGACAGCATACGGGGACGGGATCCGGTATACGGGAGTCGTTGGGTTTCCCGTATACCGTTTGCCGTCTACCATTTTTCCTGTATACCGTCTACCGTATCCCGGCTACCCTTTACTGTATGCTCTTTGTCCATTTGGGGCCATTATGTTACTTAGCGTGGCAGCTCTAATTGCGGTGGGCATGGCGGTGTACATCGTCTTCCCACTGCTCAGCACGGAAACGGCGGGTACGCCTCTGCCTATGGACGTCACCCTGCTCGGCGACCTGAAGCGGCGGCGGCTGGTGGTCTACGACAACCTGAAGGATCTGGAGTTCGAGTTCCAGTCGGGCAAGATCGCGCGCCAGGATTATGAGGCGCTGCGGGCGAACTATCTGGGTGAGGCCGCAAGCCTGATGGCGGCAAGCCAGGAGGCCGAACTGCTCAAGCAGGACGATGCCGTGGTGGAGCGCGAAATCGCTGCCCGCCGGGCAGAGCGCAAGGCCGAGCCTCCCCAAGAATACCTGTGCGCTGCCTGCGGCCATGAGAATCCGGTGCCGGTAAAGTTCTGCGGCGAATGCGGTGCGCGTATTGATGTCCGAGGGAAGGGCAAGTACAACGATAAGTAGCGAGATTTAGCGCGGAACCGTGCGCTTCAGTGCCGAGGGTGACAACGGAGGACCAGGGCGCACTTGCATGATCCCCAATTTGTGAAACTGCGGAATTCAATTTCCGGGATTAACATCGTGAGATGGTTACGATCAAAGATCATGATGGCCGTGGCCGCCGGGATTTTTCTGGGAGGAGCAGGTTCCGTTTGGCTCTCGGCTGCGGGCAACATCTCCGGGCAGGTGGTGAACGGCACCACCGGCCGCCCGGTGGCGAACCAGACGCTTCAGCTTCTCATGTCGCGCGGCGGGATGCAGCAAGTCGCCACCGCCGTTACCGATGCGAGCGGCCGTTTCACCATTGCTTCAACCGATGCTGCCCCCGACTCCTTTTATCTTCTCCAGGCTGTTTACCAGGGTGTAGATTATCACGCGCCAGTGAAGTTCGATGCTCAAGGCGAAGCCCGCGTGGACATTACCGTTTACGAGGCCGCGCGCACGCTGCCGCCCTTGCGCATTCAATCCGCCCGCATCGTCGTGCATGCGGAGGATAACAAGATTCACGTGCAGGAGATGTTTGCCGTACGCAACGCCACCAGCCCGCCGCGCAGCTACGTGAACCCTGACGGCACATTCCTGTTCCACCTCGGTAAGTCCGCGGGCGATCCCACGGCGGCTGTAACCGGCCTGATGAACATGCCCTTGCCGCAGCCCGTGAACCCCGGGAAAGCGGCAGGTGATTTTTCCATCCAATACCCTTTGAAGCCCGGCCTCACCGTCATGATGGTGGCTTACGACAGCGGATACGCATCGAACAAGCTCGACCTCGGGGACTCGGTGGCTTACCCCATTGACAGTGTGGAGTTGATGCTATCCCCTCCCGGGCTCAATGTTGATTCCCCGCTCTTCAAGGCAGCGGGCGCCGATGCAGAGTCGGGAAGCCAGAGGTATCTGGCGCAAAACGTGCCGCCCAGTACAGAACTAGCCGCAAGCGTAAGCGGAGAAGGTGCAGCGGGCGAAGCACTTTCCAGCCAGTCGGACTCGGAAGTGAAAACCCTGCCCAATTCCATGACGGACATGGGAGGACCGCTGCTCGCCTGCTTCCTGCTGGTGTTGCTCTGGGGGCTGGGAGTGCGCGTCACGAAGGAGTGGCCCAAATGGAAAGCCCAGCAGAGCGCGGCTCAGGTTCAAAAGGCGCTGGAAACCGAAGTGGAAAAGTTGTTTAATTCTCTCGCCGATTTGGACGAGCTCTTTACCCAGGGTAAAATTGCGGAAAAGCCCTATTGGAGAGAGCGCCTGGAACTGAAAGCGCACTTGGTGGCGGCGCTGAAGAAAGCCCCGCCCGCACTGCTCGAGTCCTATGCCATCCGACACGCCCATCGCTAGGCCTGCGCTGGAACTGCGCGACGTCTCCAAACAATTCGGCGCCTTTCAGGCTTTGAGCGGGGTTTCCCTGCGCGTCGAGCCGGGGGATTCCATCCTGCTCTACGGCCCGAACGGCGCCGGCAAAACCACCCTGCTGCGCGTGCTTTCCACGCTGGCCCGTCCTAGCGATGGCCACGTGCTGTATGACGGCGAGGATGTTCAAGCGAGCCCCGAGCGGGCGAAAGCCGCCATCGGTTTCGTCTCCCACTCAACTTTCCTGTATGGGGAACTCACCGCCCGTGAAAACCTTGAATTTGTAGCCAAACTCTTCGGATTGAACCGCCTCCAGGAACGATTGACTGAGGCTCTTGACCTGTTCGAGCTTGGCGAACGGGCCGAAACACCCGTGCGCGAGCTTTCGCGGGGTTATCAACAGCGGGTTTCGTTGGCGCGAGCGTTTCTGCACGGCCCACAGTTTTTCTTGCTGGACGAACCCTTCACCGGGCTCGACGCGGCTTCTACCGAGTCGTTGCAAGACCTGCTGCGGCGGCTGCCTGACCAAGGCAAGGCCCTGATTTTCTCCACCCACGATTTTGAACAGGGCAAGGCGATCGCCCGGCGGCTGGTGACGCTGCGAGATGGAAGGGTGCAGTACGATGGGCCGGTGGAAGCAGGAGCCAGGAGTTAGAAGCTAAGAAGTCAGGAGCTAGGAGTCAGCGGCCAGGTTCGCCGTGCGGTTCTTATTCTGGCTTCTCGATTACAAACAGGAATCGGGCGGTCTCATTCTTGCTTCTAACTTCTAGCTTCTAACTTCTGACTTCTCGCTTCTCATGCACACGCTTCGAGTCATTGTAGCAATATTCATGAAGGACATGCGCGTCGAGTGGCGGCACCGCGAGACGCTTGCGTCGATGTGCATTTTCGGCCTTCTCGTCGTGTTCCTGTTCAACTTCGCTTTCGAACCGGCGCGGGAGGAGACGCTGCGCCTGCTTCCGGGGCTGTTGTGGATTGCGTTTGCCTTTGCCGGTGTGCTGGGATTCAACCGATCCTTTGCGGCGGAGCGCGAGAACGCGGGACTGGAGGGCATGCGACTGGCTCCGGTCGATCCGGGCGCCATTTATCTCGGCAAGATGCTTGCCAACCTGTTCTTTATGGGAATTGCCGAGGTGGTGGTGGTGTTCGCGACGAGCCTCTGGTATAACTTTTCTTTCATTCCGGCGCTGGGATGGTTTGCGCTGATTACATTCTTCTGTACCTTGGGCTACGTCGCGATCGGCACCACGTTTGGCGCCGTCGCCGCCAATACGCGCATGCGCGAGGTCATGCTCCCGGTGCTCCAGTTCCCCGTCGCGGTACCCATCTTTATCGCCGGGGTCGAGGCTTCAACCGGAGCCCTGAAAGGCGATCCTGTCAGTGATTATGCGTACTGGATCAAACTTGCGGCAGGCTTCAGCGTCGTTTTTGTGGTGTTGTCTTACTTGCTGTTTGAATATGTTCTGGAAGAATAGCCGGTAGAATTGGCGATTTGCGATTTGTGATTGGCGATTGTGTGCCGCACCTCACAGACCGAGGTAAGTCTCGAGGTTTGAGGACCAATCGCGTGGCCCTTCCAGCCTCAGGGAACGGGCAGCGCGAAGAAACGAACTTGGCTGTGAGGGTGGTTCGAGGCTCTCAATCGTCAGCCGCACACGAGTGTTGGGAGGAAGCTCAATGGGTTCGTCCGGCCGCAGCGTCACGCCATCGAACACTGCCTCAATACTCCTTGTCATAAGCCCTCCTGCTCCATCCAGTATAGCCGATGCACCGGCGATTAAGAAGATGTGAGAATCAACTCGCTTACCTTATCCAAAATGCGACCGCCGCATTGAGAGTCCGTTTATTTGACATGCAGTCCGCGACGCGTTACGGTACGGGATGAATCGGTGGGGCGGCCACAAGCGGCCGAACCTTGCGAGGATTACGACCGGGGAACAATCTTGATGAGAAAATTCTTCCCGCCCGCTCTGCACCTTGTAGTTACCTTTGCGTTGTTGCTGGTGGCCGCGTATTTGATTTTCTTTTACGCCCCGCAGGAAAACACGATGGGCGAGGTGCAGCGGATCTTCTATATCCACGTATCATGTGCGTGGACGGCCATGCTGGCTTATTTCCTCGTCTTTCTCGGCAGCGTGGGGTATCTGTGGAAGCGTCAGGATGGAGCGGATGATTTTGCGCATGGCGCGGCCGAAGTCGGGTTCGTATTTTGCACGTGTGTGCTGGTAACGGGCCCCCTGTGGGCAAAACCGGTTTGGGGCATCTGGTGGACCTGGGACGCGCGCCTGACCCTCACCTTTGTCCTGTGGCTGCTGTTCGTCGCTTACCTCATGCTGCGCAGTTACGTGATCAATCCCGGCCGGGCCGCCGTTCTGGCCGCGGTCGTCGGCATCATGGGTTTCGTCGATGTGCCCATTGATTACATGGCGATTCGATGGTGGCGGACGCAGCATCCCCAGCCGGTGATTGCCGGTGGCGAGGGCTCCGGCCTCGACCCACGCATGTGGGTGGCGTTATTGGTGACGTGGGGCGCGTTCCTGTGTTTGTTCACTTACCTGTTGCGGCAGTACCGACGCTTGGCGGCGCTTCAGCGCGAGATCGCTCAAATGCAGCGATTGCGCGGCTTACCTTAGGGGGCTATGATGTGCAATGTTTATCTGGTGGTGGCGTATGGATTCCTCTGGGGTATCTTCATGTTCTACGCCTGGGTTGTCCATCGACGCGAGCAGCGGTTGGAAAGGGAATTGCACGAATTGAGAAGAACACTTGGTCCGCAGTAACGGCGTGCCGCGCACCCCACGCGTGCCTCAATTTGTGGTATGTTGATGGGGCGCGGGTCACTCCTTTAATCAAGACGAACTATGCATAAGGTCGGTCGGTACAACATCATTTCCGAGTTGGGCCGGGGGGCCATGGGAATTGTCTACAAGGCCTCCGACCCGACGATCGGCCGTGAAGTGGCGCTTAAGGTGCTGACCATCACTGCCGGTCCTGGTGAAGGGACCAATAGCCCGCAGGAAATGTTCATCCGGGAAGTTCGGGCCGCCGGCCGGCTGGCTCACCCTTCCATTGTCACCATTCATGATGCGTTCGACGATCCCGTAAATCAGACCGGCTGCATTGTTATGGAGCTGGTCCCCGGCGTGACTTTGGAAAAGATTCTCGAGTCCGGCCGTTCGCTGTCCGTCGAACAAACTTTCTCGCTGGTCCGGCAGGTTGCGGAGGCACTTGATTACGCGCATCGCAATCAGGTGATTCACCGCGACCTGAAACCGGCGAACATCCTGGTGACAGAGGAGGGGCGCGCCAAGATCACTGATTTCGGCATTGCGAAGGTCCTCGCGCGCGAAGGTTTGGCGCGCACCGTGGGGATGATGGGAACGCCTTCCTATATGTCTCCGGAGCAGGTGAGGGGAGGCGACGTTGACGCCCGTACCGACATTTTTTCGTTGGGCATCATCGCTTACACGATGCTCTCCGGGAAGAAACCGTTCGGCGGAAATACGGCTGCGGTGATGTTCAAGATCGTTTACGAAGAACCACCGAAACCCAGCAGCGTCAATCCTCGTTTAACGGCTGACCACGATTATTGGGTGGCGAAGTGCCTGGCGAAGGACCGGAATCAGCGTTACGCCTCGGCGCGCGCTTTGCTTGATGACCTGGATGATCTTCAGCATGGCCGGCGGCCTCGCTCACGGCCAGTGGCCGTTGCGCCCGCCGCTCAGGTGATGCCACACCCCGATCGGACCCTGGCGATGCCGGTTCCCCGACTAGGCAGCGTTGCGCCGCCACCATCACCTCCGCGGCCGGCGAGCAGTCAGACGCCTTGGACGCCCCCTCCGCAGGTAGCGGCTCAAATGCCTGCGCCTGGCAGGCCGCCCGCGCCCGGGCCTTCTTCGTTGAAGCGAACGCTCGCCATGGCGATTCCAGGCCTCCTGAAAGGGGCAGCGCAACCTTCACCGTCTACGGCAGCGCCCGCATCGCCGAGCAGCCTGGCCGTTCCGCCACAGGTTGTACCCGCCCCGGACCGGACCGAACCGCCTGTTTTGGCACAAACCCTGACCGTGCAGGCGCCGGGTGACTCCGCCCTTGCGCCCTCGGTGCCGCCAATGCAACCCGCCGCGGATGTAGAATCCGCAGATGCCGGGCCGACACTGCTGGAGCAAACGGTTCGCGCGTCGGCGGCGGACCTTTCCGCCGAATCCTCCCCGGCATCGCCATCCGCTAATGGGGCGCCGCTGCCATCGATTCCGGTGGAATTCTCCTCAATGGAAAGCACCGTCCCAATTGAGTTGCCGGGCGTTTCCGGGGTATCAGGGGCGGCCGGACCTCCGCCGGACACATTCGCGCCACTGCCGCAGCCTGATGTCGTGATTCCCACTGAATTGGCGGCGACTTCCGTCATGGCTCCGCGCGCGCGCAAGTCAAAGCTCGTCCCCGTTTTGTTTGGTGCGGTAGCAGTTATCCTGCTGGGCGAAGGCGTGTGGATTTACTGGAAGTTTCATCGCAGCAGCGGCGCGCCTGCGCCAGCGACACAGGCTGCAGCGCAAACCCAGCCGGCCGCTTCGCCCACGGTTGTCCCGAGTTCAGGCCCGGCAGCGTCTTCCACCCCCGCCCCTCCCGCCACGACAGAGACGCCGAGTCCGCCGCTGAGCGCTCCTCCCGTAACCGCAAAGAAACCCGCGGTGCATCGGGTGAAGCCGGCCCATGCTTCGGGACCTGCGCCGCCGCCCACCCAACCTGAGCCTGCGGTAGCGCCCCCAGCTAACCCTGCGCCTTCCTCGCCCAGCCCGCAAGAGATTGCACGGGCCGAGGCCGCCAAAGCTGCCAGCACGCCGCGCGTCGTGCAGGTGGTCTGCAATTTCGAGTTGAAGGAGGCCACATTTACGATGACCGGAGGCGGCCAGACGCTTTTCGAGGATACGTTCAAGGCGAAGCGGAAAAAGGCGGGATTCCTTGGCATCAAGGGTTCCTACCAGGGAACTTTTACGCACAGCGTCACCGTGCCGGCGGGGGCGCAGGAGCTTTCCATCCGTGTCGTAGCCAGAGACGGCGCAATGGACATGAGCAAAACGGTGAAGATGCCTGTGCCGGGAGGCTTCATTCCCACGCTTAGAGTGGAGGTTGACAGCGAACGCGTCTCCGCCAACTGGAACAGCCCTTCTGCCGCAAACTAATGCATCGAATCATTTACATTCGCGCCCGCGCCTTGTACAATGCGCGTTCCTGCGTGTGGGGTGATGAACTCCAAATCCACGTGGCGTGCCGGGCCTCGCATTTCCCAGCGTTTTCTATCGGGATTTGTCCGGTTTTAAGGCCGGAGCAGGCCGTGGCGACGAGCGTGGGCAAACGGCAACGCTGGAAACCAAATAATCAGGAGGCAAAAACATGGCACTGAAGATGGTGGAGATGGAAGTGAACGGAGTTACGGTCCTGCAACTGGTTGGCCGGGTGGTCTTGGGAGACGAGAGCAATCATCTCCGCACCAAGCTCAAGGAACTCCTGAGTCAGGGGAAAACGCGCTTGGTCCTTGACCTCGCCGAAGTATCCTACATCGATAGCGCCGGTCTGGGCACGTTAGTGGCGGGATTTACTTCCGCGCGGGGTCAGGGCGCCAACCTGAAGTTGGCCAATCTCACCAAGCGCTTTAGGGAGCAGCTTAATATCACGAAGTTGGTGACGGTGTTTGATGTGTATGACACGGTCGACGCGGCCGTAAAATCCTACAGTTCAGCGTCCTGATGCCCTCAGCGTGCCCCTCCAGAATGACGGCGCGGAACCGCAGTCCGCTGTGAAATCGTGCCCCGATGTGTCTTAACGGAAGCGAACGACCTGCATTGGGTTTTTGGCGTGGATGCAATGCAGGTCTTTAGCCCTGAACAGCAGGCTTCACGATGACGAGCGAAGGCGGCGGGACTCGGCACTGGAGGGGCAGACGGTGTGGGCGTCGTGGTGCGAAGAACTGGTATTGCTTTCCACCGGAGGAACAATGGGTCATCAAATCGGCTGGGGCCTCATCCTGGTGTGTGTGGGAGGCATGCTCAACGGCAGCTTTGCCGCTCCCATGAAACGGCTCTCCGGCTGGCGCTGGGAGAACACTTGGCTGGTCTATGCCCTCACCGGGTTGCTGATTTTTCCCTGGATGATTGCGCTGGTCACGGTCCCCCGCGTTGGTGCCGTGCTGCAACAAACTTCGGGCAGCGTGCTGGTGAGGGTTGCGCTTTTTGGATTCGCTTGGGGAATTGGCGCCGTGTTGTTCGGCCAGGGAATTGCCCGCGTCGGTCTGGCGCTGGGCTTCGCGGTGATTCTCGGCATCTCCTCGTCGTTCGGATCCCTGCTGCCGCTGGTCATTCTCCATCCCGACCAACTCGGTACGCGGCAAGGGCTGGCGCTGATTGCCGGCACGCTGGTCATGATTGTTGGTCTGGTGTTTCTGGCGATGGCCGGCACGCGCCGTGAGCGCGACCAGTCCGCCGGCGCCGCCACGTCCGAACGGGCGGGCTTCGGCCTCGGACTCTTCATCTGCATACTCTCCGGCGTCTTCTCCGCCATGCTTAATTTCGCGTTTGTGTTCGGTGAGGAGATGCGTCAAGTCTCGCTTCGGGCCGGGGCTTCCACCGCCATGTCGGGCAATGCAGTCTGGGCCCTTGCCGTAAGTGCCGGATTCCTGGCCAACGCCGGCTACTGCGTCTACCTGCTGAATCGGAACCGCACGTGGAATGTCTATTGGGAAAAATCCGGCGGCGCCGCTTACACGCTTGGGGGGACGCTGATGGGTCTCCTCTGGTACAGCGGCATGGTGGTGTACGGTATGGGCGCCGACGCGCTGGGCTCGCTCGGAAAAATCGTCGGATGGCCCGTGTTCATGTCTATCGATATCCTGGCCGGCATTCTCTGGGGATTCTTCAGCGGCGAATGGAAAGGCGCCAGCCGCACTGCTCGGGCGTATTGCCTCGCCGGGATCGCCGTCCTCTTTTTGGCCATCGGAGTCATCAGTTGGGGCAACGCGGGCTGAAGAGGTCCACCGCGAAAGCGGTCAGAGCTTCTTCGGCCACTTGCGGGCGCCATGGAAGACGCGGAGGATTTCCACAGCGCGGCCGCGCACGCGGTAGGGGACCAGGTACGGAGTATCGGGGACCACCAACTCGCGAGTGCCCTCGACGCGCCCGGGGCGGCCCAGGGCGGGATGCTGTGCGAGCAATTCCACCGTAGTGGCAATGGCTTCCACCACGCGGGCAGCGGCGGCGGGATTATCGCGGGCGATGAAGGCGGCTTCGGCATTCAGGTTGGCCAGCGCCCGTTTCAGCCAACGGATCTCCAGCGGTCTATCGGGCACGTGCGCTCCGCCTGGGGCTGCTCCACTTTTTCACCACGCGGCGAACCTCGGACGGAGAAGCAAACTCCCCCCGGTCAGCTTCCGCCAGCGCCTGGCGGGTTTCCTCGATCTGCCACTCGTTGACCTTCACATATTCGCGGATCGCTTCCGTCGCCACAAACGAGCGGCTGCGGCGCTGCGCCTTCGCCAAACGGTCCAGCCGTTCCCGCAGCTCGGGTTCCAAGCGTACGGTCACTACCGGCGTGGTCGCCATGATGCACTCCTAATACAATTGAATACACGTGATTCTACCATGTCCAAAAGGCGCGGGAACAGGAATTTGCGCACACGCGATCCACCCACACCCCGGTCCGGATCACGCGGTTTGGTTCGCGGTAGCCGCGCTTTCGGCCAACTCCGTGTTATTCGATGGGCAGAACCATTGGCAAAACTCGTCATCATGAGCACCGATGCATTTTATCGGGGCGAAGGACCTGCCTTTTAATTTGCGAGCGCGGGGTGCCAGCTAGAAGCCGACGCTACAGCTCAAATCAGAACACTACCCTTATCCCTTACCCTTTTATTTGAGGAAAGAAACGCCTAAGATCATCTTTCAACCTATGAGCAACCATCGTCCCAAGCTTGCAGCAATTGTCACGACGTACTTCAAATACTCCCACGCCCAGCACATCGTTGACCGGTTCCTGTACGGTTACGGATGGCAGGGCACCCACCATTACCCGCCCATGGACATAGTGGCGCTCTATGTCGACCAGGTGGGGGAAGGCGACCTGAGCCACGAGCGCCTGGCACAATTTCCCTATCTCCGGATGTATCCCACCATCGCCGAGGCGCTCACCTGCGGCGGCAGCAAGTTGGCCGTGGACGGCGTTGTCGTGGGGGGGGAGCACGGCAACTACCCGCACAATGAGAAGGGCCAGACGGAGTACCCCCGCTGGGAGTTCTTCCAGCAGATCATCAAGGTGTTCAAGGAGAGCGGTCGCTCCGTGCCGGTGTTCAATGACAAGCACCTGTCCTGGAACTGGGACTGGGCCAAGCAGATGGTGGACACGGCGCACCGGATGGGCTTCGCCTTTATGGCGGGCTCCAGCCTGCCGGTGACGTGGCGCATTCCCTCCGTGGAAATGCCGCTGGGGTCACGCATCCGGGAAGCGCTATGCGTGGGCTACGGGGGCGTGGACAGCTACGATTTCCACGCGCTCGAGACGCTGCAATGCATGGTGGAGCGGCGCGGCAGCGGTGAAATGGGTGTGAAATGGATGCAGGCCTATCGAGGCGACAAGGTTTGGGACGCCATGCGCGACGGCGTGTGGTCGCACCGCCTGATGGAGGCAGCTCTGTGCCGCAGCCACACGCTCACGCCAGCGCGCGAAGGATTTAATGACATCCTGCCAACCGACGACGACCTGCGCCGACTGGTGAAGGAGCCCATTGCTTACCATTACGAGCATGCGGATGGCCTGGTCTGCACCATGCTTCTGCTGAACGGACTGGTGAGGGACTTCAATTTCGCCGCCGATGTCGAGCACCATCGGTCGAGTTCACAGGTTTACGCGCCGTTGATTAAGGACTTCAACTTCGCCGCTGACGTGGGGGGCCGCGGCGATCCCTTCTCGACGCAAATGTATCTATCCATGCCCGACGGCCGCACCACCTTGGCCGATTTCTTCAGTCCGTTGGTGAACAACATGGAAAAGATGTTTCTGACGGGCAAGGCCACCTATCCCGTTGAGCGCACGCTGCTCACCACGGGACTGGTGGCTGCCGGTGTCGAGAGCCTGTATCGCCAGCAGGCACGCTATGACACGCCGCACCTGGCGGTCACCTACCAGCCGACGCGTGAATCGACCTTTGAGAGGGCTTAAGCGATGCTGACTCGACGGGAATTTCTTCAAACCGGCGCCGCCGCCACCGGGCTTCTGCTGAGCGGAGCGGAGGTTCCGGCACCCAAGCGCCTGGCCATCGTTGCCACGGTATACCGGCACCTCTCTCACGCGCAGCATATCGGCGACCGGTTTCTCGTCGGTTACCCCTATGCCGGCGCGTGGCACAAGCCCAATATAAAAGTAGTTTCGCTCTACGTGGACCAAAAGCCGGAAGGTGACCTGAGCGCCGCGCGCGCCCGCGAATTCGGCTTCCAGGTCTACCCCACCATCGGCGAGACGCTGTGCTGCGGCGGAAACAAGCTGGCGGTGGACGCGGTGCTGATCGTGGCCGAGCACGGCGACTATCCCCGCAACGAAAAGGGCCAGATCCTTTATCCGCGCTACGAGTTCTTCCAACAGTGTGCGGAGGTGTTCAAGCGCAGCGGCCGCTCCGTGCCGGTCTATAACGACAAGCACCTATCCTATAGCTTCACCAAGGCGAAGGACATGGTAGATACGGCGCGTCGCCTCCGCTTTCCCATGCTGGGTGGCTCGTCGCTGCCCGTCACGTTTCGCTTGCCCGAGCTCGAACTGCCCCTGGGATGCGAGATCGAGGATGCGCTGATGGTGGGCGAGGGCGGGTCCGATGCGATGGACTTTCACGCACTCGAAGGGTTGCAATGCATGGTCGAACGACGCGGGCACGGCGAGACGGGCGTCAAAGCCGTCCAACTGATTGAAGGCGACGCGGTGTGGAAAGCGGGCGAGGAGGGCCGCTGGTCGAAGGACCTGCTGATCTCCGCGCTCTCACGAAGCGACACGCCCCTGGGCACCGACGAGGCGGAGTCCAGGCCGGAAGACCTGGTAACGTCCGGCCAATTGCCCAAAATCGTCGCCCACCCCGCGGCCTACTTTATCGAATACCGCGACGGTCTGAAAGCCACGCTGCTGATGCTTGATGGCGCGCTGAAGGACTTCAACTTTGCCGCCCGGGTGAAAGGCATGCCGGGATTCCAGGCGTTGCAGTTCCTGCTGACCCCCAACCCCAACGTGACCTATTCAGCGTGCCTGGTGCACGGCATCGAACAGATGTTCCAGACCCGCGTGGCGCCGTACCCCATCGAACGGACGCTTCTGGTGAGCGGCATTCTGGAAAGCTGCCTGGCGTCGAAAGTACAAAACCACGAGCGCCTCGAAACGCCACACCTTGCCGTCGCCTACCAACCGCCGGCGCACAGTACATTTTGCCGAAGCTAACGGTATTAAACCCGCCATCTTGTGGGCTCCGGTGGCGGGGGAAGCCGGCGTGACGGGGCGCTGGCCCAAAAAGATGTTAGGGAACGGTGGTCTACACGTGCGCCGCGCAACATCGCCTGCTAGTTTGCGGCCTGTTAGTGCGGCGTGACGAGTCGAGGGGTGACGGTAGTGCCGGGGCGAATCTGGTCCGTGCCGCGGGTTGCGATCATGTCGCCTTTGGCCAAGTCGCCGAACACTTCGATCAGACCGCCAGCCGTCTGTGCCGTTTTCACGTCCACCCATTCCGCGCGATTGTCGAGCACGCGAATCACAAAGGTGCGTGCCAGGTCACTTCCCACCGCAGTGGCGGGAACAAACAGAGTGGCGTACGCGCGGCGCACCGGCCACGCGACCTCACAGAATGTGCCGGGGTCAAGTTCGGCCTTCGGGTCCCTGACGTCCAACTCCACCGGCATGGTGCGCGTCTTCACGTCGACCGCACCGGAGATTCTGGCGATCGGCGCCTGGAAACTTCGGCCGGGAAACGACGGCACGGTGAAACTCACTTCCGTCCCTTCGGGGATTCCGGCGGCATCGTATTCCGGGACCGGCACCACGAGGCGATGACGAGTGAGCGTTTGGACCTGCACGATTGGCGTCATGGCGCCCGGTCCGCTGCCCGGCCCTACCAACGCCCCGGGATGAACATACCGGTTAGTGACCTGGCCGTCAAAGGGCGCCGTGATGCTCAGGTACGCTTCCAATTGGGAAACCGCATGGAGCGCGTCTTGCGCGGCCTTGGCGCTCTTCGCCAGCGCTTCAATATTGGCCTGGTCGGCCTGGGACGTTTTCTGCGCGACCTCGAGATCGTTCTGAGCCACCACGCCGGGTGTCTTGGCGGCCGTGCTCATACGCTGGTAGGTCGCCTGGTCGGCGGCGAATTTGGCTTGCGCGGCGGAAAGTTGCGACTGGGCGCTTTGAAACTTGGATTCTGCTTCCGCCCGCTGTGCCAACAACTCCGGCGCCTCGAGTTGGGCAATCGGCTCGCCCGCTCGCACGCGCGAGCCGCGGTCCACCTTGATCCACTTCACGAAACCCGTCACTTTGGAATAGACGTCGACTACCTCGTATGCGGTAAGCTGGGCCGGCAGTTTCACCGTGGTATTCAGCTTCTGCGCGATCACTCGTGTAACCTCCAGTTCGGGCGACGTTGCGTTCCCTGCCGATTGGGAAGCCATGGGGGTTGCCCCGCCGGGAGCCTGGCTGCAAGCAGCGCAGACGAAAGTGGCGCCCGCGAGCATAAGGACGGTGGCGGTTTGCGTGAGCTTCATAGGTGTACCCTCAGCCAGAGGTTCCTCCTTCCCGACAAGTCCGTTCCCGAGCCCGTGTCCCGAACCCGTTTTCTATTCCGCATCATCGGGGTGGAGCGATGGCGACGCGGTGCTGGCCCGCGATTGCACCAGCGCGAATACGAAGGGCAGGGCGGTCAGGTTAGCCACGGTCGCGGCCACGAGTCCACCAATGACAGCGCGACCCAGGGGCGCGGCCGCTTCCGCCCCCTCCCCTAGAGCCAGCGCCATGGGAATCATGCCGGCAATCATGGCGGCGCTGGTCATCACGATGGGGCGCATGCGAAGGCGCGCTCCCTCGATGGCCGCGTCCAGGGCTGAACTACCGGCGCGGCGGTGTTCTTCGGCAAAAGTCACCAGGAGGATCGCGTTTGCCGTCCCTACCCCGATGGCCATGATTGCTCCCATGTACGACTGAATGTTCAACGTAGTGTGCGTAATGAGCAGCATCAGGAGGACGCCGCAGACAGCGGCCGGCGCAGTGGTGAAAACCACAAACGAGAGGCGTAGCGATTCAAAGTTGGCCGCCAGCAACAGGAAGATCACCGCAACCGCCACCAGCAGCCCGATTCCGAGATTCAAGAGCGTAGCGCGCATGGGAGCGATTTGCCCTCGCACCTGCACCGACACACCCCGGGGTGGCGCTCCGGCCCTCCGAACTGCCGCATCGATGCTGGCTGCGACACCGCCCAGGTCCTGGCGTACGGTATTCGCCGAGAGGGACAGCAGCCACAGTCCGTTGATACGATCGTATTCGCCGACAATCGTGCCCTCCGCTACGCGGGCCACGTCACCCACCAGCGGATGCTGAGCCTCGCTCAACATGACTGGGATGTTTTGAACGTCCTGGACGGAGGTCATTCTCGGTTGCGGGTACTGCACCTGCACTTGATAAGCAACGCCGGTTTTCGGATCGGCCCAATAGTTGGGCGTCGTGAAACGACTGGAGGCGGTGGCTTCCGAGAGGGACCGGCCAACCTGTTCCGCCGTTACCCCAAGCTGACCTGACAACGTGCGGTTCACCTTCACGTCCACGCTCGGATAGTTGAGCGGCTGTTCAAACTTGAGATCGCGCAGTCCGCGCACGTTGCTCAGTTCGTCGAGCAGCTTTCCTGCAAAGGCGCGGGCCGCCTCGAAATCCGGACCGGTCACCGCCAACTCGACCGGAGTCGGCGCGCCGAAGTTCATGATCTGACTCACGATGTCACCGGGCTCAAACGAAAAGGTACAACCCGGGAATTTGGGAGGCAGGACGGAGCGGAGTCTCTCTTCCAGGGCGGCCACTTCGATCCCCGCGTCGGGCCGGAGGGCCACGTTCATCACCGCCTCGTGCGGCCCGCTGGTCCACAGGAATACCGTATTGATGGGGTAACTCGCACCTTGCGTGCCGACATACCCCAGGCTAATGGAGACGTTGCCTGTCCCGGCAGCGGCTTGGATTTCGTCGAGCACATTCGTGACAAGGCGTGCCGTCTCTTCCGCACGCGTGCCGGTGGGTGCATCGAAACGGAGGCGGAATTGATGCCCCGTAACATTGGGGAAAAGCTCGCGGCCGACTCTTGGGGCCAACAGTACCAGCAACGCCAGCATCGCGACCGCGTAGATCACCACTACCAACACACGGAGCGGCGCCAGGCGCCGAAGGACGAGGCTCCAACGCTCCCGGACACGCTCGAATTTCAACCAATCGGCTTGCGGCGCCACTGTGTCCGCTGCGCGTCCGCGATGCAGCCACAGAAACAGCACCGGCAGCAATGAACTGGACAGCAGGAAGGAAGCCACCATGGCGAACGCCACAGCCAGTGAAAACGGTACGAACAGGTTTTTCGCAACGCCCGTCATGAAGAGCGATGGCACGAAAACCGCCACGATGGATAGCATCGAAAGGAAGCGGGGGACCACCGTTCGCCGGGTTGCGTTTAGCACGCCGCGCGCGACGGGAAGGTTGGATTCTTGAAGGAGCGTCGCGTCAATGTTTTCAATTTCCACCACGCCTTCGTCCACCAGGATGCCCACCGCCAGCGCTAGTCCTCCGAGCGTCATGATGTTGATCGTCTGCCCGCACACCCACAGCCCCACTAGCGACGTGAGGAGCGCGAAGGGAATGGTGGTGATGACAATGAAGGAGCTTCGCCAGTCCGCTAGAAAAAGCAAGACAATAAGACCGGTCAACAGCGCGCCCAGCAGGCCTTCCCGCACCACGGACATCAGCGCGCTCTTCACATAAGCCGATTGGTCGAACTGATAACTGATGTCGATGTCGGATGGCACCAACGTGCGAAAGCGCGCCAGGTTCTGCTTGACCTCGCTCACCACGGTGAGAGTGGACGCGTCCGGGCGCTTGGTGACGGGGATGTAGACGGCGCGACGGCCATTGACGAGGGCGTATCCGGTGGGAATATCGGTGCTATCCGCCACTGCGCCGACGTCGCGCAAATAGACGGCAGGACCCGCCCCGGTGCGAATCGGTACGTCCAGCAAGTCGTGAAAATCGGAGGCGATGGAATCACTGGAGACGATGCGCAGCAGGCTGCCGGTGCGCACGTTGCCGGCGGGCATCAAGATATTGCCGGAACTGATCGCATTCACCACTGCGTCCGGCGATAAGTTGTAGGAACGCAGCCGGTCCGGGTTCACCGTGACCACGATCGTACGCTGATTGCCTCCGAAGGGCGGCGGCGCGGACACGCCCGGCAGCGTGGCAAACAAGGGACGGATCCGATTGAGTGCCAGGTCCTGAATCTCGCCGATGGTTCGACTCTTGCTGGAAAATACCAGATAGCCCACCGGCACCGTGCCCGCGTCAAAACGGATGACAAAGGGATTCACCGTTCCATACGGCATGAAGGCATGGGCTCGGTTGACATACGAGATCGTCTGGGCCAGAGCCTGGCTCATGTCGGTGCCGGGATGGAACGTCAGCTTCAACAGGCCATTGCCTTGAATCGACTTGTCCTCCACGCTCTCGATGCCATTGATGTAGAGAAAGTGGTATTCGTAGTAAAAGACCAGATACCCTTCCATTTGCGCCGGGCTCATGCCCCCATACGGCTGCGCGACGTAAATCACGGGCAGATCCAAGTTGGGGAAGATATCCGTGCGCATGCGCAGAGTGGCAAGGACGGCGCAAAGCGCCACTGCGATCACCAGAACGAGCACCGTGATGGGCCGCCGCAAAGCGGTTTGGATAAGCCACATGGGAATTAGCTTTCAGTCATCAGCTTTCAGCTGGCAGCGTTCAGCTTTTAGCGCCGGGGAAACACCGCTGTGCGTTCCTGGTTTAGCTGAGCGCTGATCGCTGAAAGCTGATAGCTGAACGTGACGGCTGACCATCCTCAATCAACTGCCTTTAACACGGCTCGAAACGATTCCAGATTACCTTGCGCCACGGCAACGCCGAAAAGACCGCGCCATACGCCGATGCGCGCTACCGCATCATCGCGTTCCGCTTGGGCCAACAAGCTTTCGCCCTCCGCCACCTCCACGAGATTGGTGAGTCCTGATTGATAGCGGACCCGCGCCTGGCTCTCCGCCTGGCGCGCAGCCTCGAGGGCAATCGGCGTATTCTGAGCGATGCGGGCCGCGGCTTGATAAGCGGCCTGCGCGGCGGCGGCCTGGCCCGTCAGGTCTTGCAACGTTTGCTGGTATCTTGCCTCCTGGCTGCGTTCCTGCGCTTCGGCCATGCGCTTCTGGTCGCGCCGCGCGGAGAAGTCGAACAGGTTGGGGAAAACGACGGAAACGCCCGCCAACCAGTCGCCGCGGTCGAAACCCAGACCCCTCAGGCCGCCCGCGAAGGCGCCGTCGGGATTCGCCCCGCTGCCGCGCGCGAACGCCTCTGCTTGCACGAAGAACCGTGGATAGTCCGTATGGTCGATGACCCGCTCTCGTGCACGCAATTCCTCCACGCTTGCCTGTTGATCGCGAGCCAGGGGATGGCCCGCAGGCGCGGCCGGCGGCAGCGCGCTAGCAGGCGGAGAACCGAGGAGCGGGTGGGCTTCAACCTGTATCGACTCACCCGCTGTTCCCATGAGCGAAGCGAGAATGGCCTCGGCCTGCTGCTCGGCCGCTTGGGCTTGAAACAATTGGGTTCGTGCCATCGCCAGTTCTGCATCCGCTCGCGAGCCGTCCACGCCCGGCCGGAGTTCCTGCCGCACCAACACGCGCACGACGTTGTCAAACACTTGCCAACGCTTGACCTCCGCTTGGGCGGCAAGGACGGTCTGCTGGGCAGCCACCGCGTTGAGGAAATAACCACCGACGGCGGACGCCAGCTGCAAACGCGTCAGTTCCACATCAGCATCTGACTTGCGCTCGACCGAGCGGGCCTGCTCCACTTCAGCGTGCCGCAGTCCGAAATCCACAGGTTCCCACGAAAGCAACGCGCCGGCTTGCGCATCCCAAAAGCTTGTGGCTGAATTCGGCTGGACCGGGCCTTCAACCGAAGGTGTGATGGAGGACGGCAACCAGATCCCTGTAACTTGGTTCTGCGTGGCGCGATTGGCCTGATAGATGGGATTAGCTTGAGGCAGATAAGATGTCCGCGCCAACGCCACACCATTCCGCGCGCTTTCCACCTGTTCCATTGCGGCGCGGACGGCGGGGTAGTGCGCCAAGGCGTAGTCAATCGCCTCGCCCAGGCTCAAGGGATGCGAGGGCAGCGCCTGGCCGCGCAAGTTTCGCCCTGAAACGGAGATCAATAACAGAGTGAGGATGCCCGCTTGAATTTTCCGCGTCATGCTAATCTTCATCCCTTTACGCATGATCGCAACCTGTCCGTTTTAATGTAGAGTCGGAGTCGACCTCGGCATGTTTCACCCCGAAACGCCGACTCTATTCGTTCTCAAACATTTCGCCGAAAAGCTGCTTTACCCGCCGCCGTGCCGTTCGCAATGCCTGCCGCCCCAAAGGGGTGATTCTGTAGATCCGCCGCATGGATTTCCCGTTGCGCTCCAGGTGAGAGCGCAGATAGGCCTTATTCTCCAGCCCGTGCAAGATGGGATAAAGGGTTCCTGCACTTAGCTTGTACCCATGGCGCGCCAGTTCCTCTGCGATCCAGATTCCGTACAGAGGCTCCTCGGCCGCATGATGGAGGATGTGTAGGCGGATCAAGCCCGCGTACAGGCTCTTATCGTCCATGTCGATTGTCGATGCCCTATTTCGATATCGAAAACAAATATAGATCAACCGACGACATTGTGTCAACTGAAAGTAGGAGAAGAGTTTGACCCGTCCGGGCAGTGACGCAGTTCCGCCGGATCGAGAGAGGGCGCAAAAGGGGAGCCAGGCTCGGGAAGGGTGCGAGCCTTTCCCTGGGGTTTACCGACTGAGTGGCCGGGCTTCTGTCAAGTTCTTATCTTAGTGTTGCACTCGCTCGGCCCACGACCTCCACGTTTCAGGGTCCGCCAGCATTTTGATAAAGACGCCTCCCACCACCGAGCGCGCCCGGAAACCCACCTGCGTGCCGTCGCGAGTCCAGTACCAGTCCGTGACGGGAACGCGGGTTGGTGATTGGTTGACCCAATCGTAAATCGGCGAGATGAGCTTCTGCCAGTCTGCCGGCGACTCGGCCAGGGTGGCGGTCCAGAATTCCCAATCCAACTTCGTGTAGGACTTGCGACTGTCCAGGGGCAGGCCGAACCGGTTGAGGTGGTCTTCGTAAAAGGCGATTTCCTTGCGAGCCACTTCGGCAGGGAACAGATTCAGACCCAAAACTCTGTCCCATACCAGGTTGTATTTCTGGCTCCAGGTACCGGGCTTGTCAAAAGCCAGCCGGTAATGGTCATCGTCGCCGGCCATCTGCACCCAGCGGGTGGCGAACTCCTGCGCCTTGGCCCGATAATGCTCTGCTGCTTCTTTCTTGCCCTGCATGTCCAGGATCTGCGCATACGAGCCGAGGCCAAGAATGGCTTTGACGGAGAGGTTGGTGTTGTGCGCCAGGTGTCCGGCGAAATCATCCGTGCAAAGCTGGTTTTCGGGATCAAGGCCTTTACCGACAAGGTAGTCGGCCCATTGTTGGAGAATCGGCGCGTACTTTGCGGCGAACGCGGCACTCTGCTCGGCCTTGGCAATCGCGGCAAACAGGATCAGCATGTTGCCCGATTCCTCCACCGGCATCGATTCAATATGGTACGGGTCGCGTCCATTGGCGAGCGGATACGTGCCCAGGTCGTGCGGCGCCCATGGATGCGGCCACTTGCCCGCCTTCACGTAGTCCATCACCGGCGCGAGCGAGGCTTCCACCAGATGCGGGTTTAGGAGCAGCAGGATCGGCGCCGCCGGATAGATGACGTCCACCGTGGAGATACAGCCGCAACTAAAGTTCTCTTTGGGGAAGAAGTACGGCGTTTGGCCATCGGGCGCCGCCACCAATTTGTGCGCCGCCAGACTCTGCCGGTAAGCCAACGCCGCTATGCGCGCGTACTTCTCGCCGCCCACGCGGGTGAGGTCCGCCATCAACTCGCGGTCGAAATTCTCGCTTTCGGCCCGCAGTGATTCGTATTCGCGCTCGGCCGAGGTAAGCAGATCGGACGCCTGAGCGCCATTGCGGCGCCAATAAGGGCGGAGGCGCTGGTGAAAATACTCGATCGAGTAGAGGTCATCGTATGCCAGCAGAAGGTGACGCGATACGGGTTCTGCGCCAACCTGACCCAGATCGAAGACAAAAGCCATCAGCGGCGCTTCACCCGCGGAAAGGGGCGGGTGGCGCTTATCATCACCGGGTAAACCGCCATTCTCCATGAACGTTTGGCGCTCTAGGTAACCGTTCGCCAGGCTGCTTGCAGACGTGGCGCTGGCGGGTGCGGCAACATAAAGGTAGCCCCAATCGATGCGCAGATCATCGCCGGATTTGGCAAGAACCGGTTGCGCCTCCGACCCCATGCGGAGTACCGTGAGGTTCCCGATTTTGTCGCGCGACCAGACCACCGCCTGGTCCTCCGTATTCACCACGAGCTGCGCGGTATTGGCGTAGTACACGGAGACGGCATGAGCGCGGCCGTCCACCGCGCGGGCTTCCCATATCAGATAGCTAACGGGGCGGGAATACACATCCAAGTTGCCGGGCAGGAGCGGCGTGAGGAACGTCAGCTTGATATGAACGCCTGCGTCTTCGAAATCGTAAACCGTGCGCGTGGGAAAGACGGCCAGCCCCGTCTGAGGCAAAGCTTCCAGGTCGGATGACCTTCCCATAAGCCGATAACTGACGCCATCAATCCTCACCATGCTTTCCAGGAGCTGCTGCGCGCCGGTCCAGTGACGCGTGTCGTCATCGGTTAGGTGGTCGGCGAAAGACCAGATGCTGAAATACGGATCGCTGGTCACCAGTGGCACGGCTCTCGGTTGGAACGCGTCCGCGGCACGGGCCGGCGTGACTGCCAGTGTCACCAGCACGGCAATAAGAAAAAAGATGATTGCGAATTTACAATGAGGTTCTTGCGCCAGGCGCGCGCTCCTAGAGTATTCGCCCGATCTGGCTTTCAAAAAATCTTTCAAGGAAGTATCCATCATGAATTTGGTCCTGTGAACTGTTGTCGAAATGAACCCTGCCGGGCGCCAGAGCCGAACGAGCAGTGTCCCTTGAAAACGCGAGATGAGATTATACCCGGCAATTTTTACCCCGCTGCAGATGACCATCACGGCATATGCATGGACAGCGTGAGATTCTCTCATGTCCCGAACCGTGGCGGCAATCCTGTTGTTATACCGGTCGAGAATACTTACGAACGTTGGTGGCGTAAAAGCAACAACAGGTGATTAGATTATCAGACACATCGTCTGACAGCTTGTACTATTAGAAAGTGCAACCTGAGTGTATCCTTGGCCGTCTATCATAGCAGTGAGCACATGGCCGGAGGTGGCGGCGATGAAACGACTCGCACGCGCAATACTAGCAGTTTCATTGGTTCTTGCCGCGCAAACGGCGGTCTTGCCTGCTGATTCGCAAAGCCAGACGCAAGCCACAAGCCCCGCAGCGAAATCGTGGATCGAAATCCCTGCGGGAACCACGGTTCCTTTGGCCCTCACGAACCCTGTCTGGGCCAATGCCGCAAAGGCTGGAGATGGCGTTTATGCGGAGACGGCGTTTCCGGTGGCCGTGGACAATCAGATGGCGATTCCCGTTGGCACGTATGTGCGGGGGCAGATTGACACGCTAACGCGGCCAGGCCTGTTTTCGCCCCATGCACAATTCCAGATTCATTTTACGAAACTGATCTTCGCCAATGGCTATACCGTGGAACTGGGCGGCCCCGTAGCGGTGAACGCCGACCAACCGCCTTCGTCGCAGGGCAATGGAACACCGAGTGCGCCCGTCGCGGCAAGCGACGACGTGATCGCGGCGGTGGCGACCCCATACGTGCTTGTCAGTCCTCGCAGCGACGTCATTCTCGATAACGGTTCCCAGATCGAGATGGTGCTTCAGGTTCCCCTCCAATTGAATGCGGCTGAGGTGGCCACTGCCGTGCGCCAGTCCAATCCTGCGCCACTGGCACAGCTCAAATCCGCATCGCGATGCCGGCCCATTCCCGGCTCGCCTGGCACGCCGGACACGGTGATACCTGGGACTCCTGGTACGCCCGGTACACCGCCCACCGTAATTCCCGGGGGACCCGGCATGCCGGATACCGTTATACCGGGCACTCCCGGAACGCCGGGAACGCCGGACACAGTTTTGCCCGGAAGTCCCGGCTCGCCGTATGTGCCGTGCCCCGGCCCTCCTGTCATCACCACCAACCCCAAGCCGCAGAATTTCCGGGAAACATTCCAACTCGACGCGCCGGTAGAGCTTGCCGGAAAGACACTACCGGCGGGAAGCTATGAGGTCACGTGGAAAGGATCGGGCCCCGTGGCGCAGGTGGATATCCTACAACACGGACGTACTATCGTTGGCGTGCGCGCACGAGTGGTCCTTTTGAACAGGCAGTCGCCCGCCAGCACGCCGGGTATGCGCGCCAATTCGGACGGATCGCTCGTTTTGCGGTCGTTACGGTTTGCGGGCCAGAATGTGGCGCTGTACTTTGATCTGCCTCCCGCATGAAATGTTCCGCCGAGCGGCAAGAATCCTCCGCGTGCCGCCCGGCCAGCATCGATCCTCATCACGTAATGACCCTGTGATGCGCTTCCATCTCAGATTGGAGGGACGAGCTTTATGCGAGCATCTGCATTTATTACAGTTCTGATTGCGTCGATTTGCTGGGCGCAGGAACCGAATCTGCCGTCCCCGCCATCTCCCGCCCCAGCCGCCCCGCCCAAACAGATGATCACCATTCCGGCAGGGACGCGAATTCCCTTAACGCTTGCCAGCCCCATTTCCGCCAAGGCACACGCTGGCGATGCCGTGCGCGCCACCACAGGGTTCCCCGTGACGGTAGGCACTCAATTGGCGATTCCTGCGGGCAGTTACGTGGAAGGCGCCATCGACAAGGTGACCAAGTCCGGCCGCTCCGGCCCCAGCGTGAAGATGCACTTCACTCGCCTTCTCTACAGCAATGGTTACAGCGTGGCCATGCAAGGCGCCAACACGCAGGCCCAACTTGCCATTCCCAATTCACAATCTGGAGAGCGGGCGGCGCTCCCGAGTGAGAGCGGAGCCGTTTATGCGGTGGGGACACAACCTACCGGGCAGCTACCCGCGGTGCAACCGCTGCCGTCACACATGGGGCTTGTCGTTGGTCTGGGAGTTGCCGGCGTCGCCGCTGTCATCGCGGTTGCACTCCTGGGGCATTATCATCGCTTGGGCAGCAGCGTGCTGTTTGACACCGGCTGGCAGTTTGAAATGGTGCTGGAAAGCCCACTCCTGGTTGACGCCGCGAGTGTAGCTGCCACGCCTGCCTCCAGCGCGCCATCAGCCGGCACCCGAATAGCCGGGGCCGCAGCAGGGGACGGGCATCGGCTCAGGCCAGCCGCGGCGCTGGCGGCAGCAATTTCCGCCGTTCATAGCGATTGAAGAGGGCCTGAGTCGCGAGCAAAAGACAGGCAATGCCCGCCAGGGTGAAGAATCCCAACCGCATGCCCTGGCGCTGGGCGATGTAGCCTATGGCCGGAGGAACCACGGCTCCGCTCAACAACGCGAAGGCCATCAGCATGCCGAAAACCGTGCCGAAGATCCGGGCAAAGTAGGTGCTGGCGGTTCCCGCCGTGGTAGGAAACACGGGCGCGTTGCAAAGCCCGCAGACGATGATGCCGGCGCCGGCCATCCAGACGTTGGGCGCCAATCCTATCAGGGCCAGCCCGGCAATAGCCCCCACGGAACACCCCAGCACCAGTTGCGGCCCGCGCACCCTCTTCACCACCTGGCTGGCAATCAACCGGCCCAACATCATCATGATCCAGAACGCCGTCAGGATGGACGTGGAACTCCTGGCGGAAGCACCCAGGTCTCTCTCCAGGTACGTGCGAATCCAGCCGGGAGTGGAGATCTCCAAAGCGGAATAGAAGAACAGCACGGCCGCGAGAATGATGACGGCGGGATTGGTTATCAGCGATTTGGCCTGCTTCCAGTCGAATCCTGCCGCCATGCTGGCGGGGGGGAATTTCTGCGCCAGCGCCACAAAGGCCACCAGCCCCACCAGGATGGCTATAAACCACACGGTGGCGACCAGCCCAAACTGTCGCATCATAAGCGCCGTGAGCCACGGGAAGAAGACTGCTCCCATACCAAAGAAGATTCCGCCCAGATTAAGTGCGGAAGAGGGGTTATCCGGGTAAAGGTCAGGAATGAGTGTATTGGCCGCCGCCATGGCGGAGCTGGCGCCCAACCCAAGCACGACTAGCAGTGGTCCGAGCACGCTGTAACTGGGCGCGTATGCTATCGCCAGCAGCGCCAGGGCACTGGCCAAAAAGCCGGCAGTCATTACCAGCCTCTTGCCGAACCGATCGATCAGGGGCCCGGCCAGGAACACCATGGGGACTTGGGGAAAGTAGAGAAAGCTGAACAACGTTCCACTCCGGACCAGATCAAGATGGAAACGCATCCTCAGTTCAGGCAAGATCGTCCCCAGGAACGAAGTCATCACGCCGTAGGTGAACAGTCCCGCGCACGCCGTGGCCATCAGGTAGGCCGTGGACGTCTGCTTTCGTGACGACATCGGGGCAGGCTTGCTGGTGACTGTCTCCTGTGTCTTCATAGTAGGCCGCTCCTGACGGCGCGCCATTGTACCAGAAGCCCCGTTCTTTGGGGCGAAGGATCTGCATTTGTCTTTGCTGCCGCGGCGGAAAAACGAAATGCAGATTCTTCGCCGAAAGAGCGGGGCTCTGCAGAATGACGTGGCGGGGGAGGGCTCGAGCTGGGGGGAAACTGAAGGCAGGTACTTCACCCCAAAAGCGAATTCCGATTCGGAAAGAGTACGCCGCCGGGGCACCAAGCGGCACGTTAGTATTACCCTGTTAAATCCGCCAGGTTCGGGAATCAGAAGTATAACTTCAAGGCGAACTGAATCAGCCTGGGATTATAGCCGGTGGCCAGGCTGCTGATTGTCCCCTCGCCGCAGGTGCCGCCACACTGGGAGGCGTTGGGAAAACCAAAATTCACCTCATTAAAGATGTTGAAAAACTCCGCCCGAAACTGAAGATATTTCGACTCCGTAAAGGTAAAGTTCTTCATGAGGGCCATGTCCCAGTTTACGAAGCCTGGGGCACGGAGAAAGTCAAACCCGCTGTTTCCAAACACGTTCGTCGGTGCTTCCACAAAGCAATTGATGTTGTACCATGCGGCGAGCGTTGGATGGGAAAGAGTCCCATTGCAGATGCGGTTCGGATTATTGGAGTTGCCGTTATCCAGGCTGCTGGCGCTCCACGTAGGATTGTAGGGAAATCCGCCCTCGTAGACGGTGATTCCTGTTACCTTCCAGCCACCCAGAGGCGCATCCTGCCAGCGATTCCAGTTGGCGCCGAATTGTTGGCCACGGCCAAAGGGCAACAGATAACTATAGCTAACGACGAGCCGCTGGGAGATGTCAAATTGCGTCAAGCTGTATTGAGACATGACAAGGTCGGGGTTGTTAAAGTATTCCCCGCCGATAAGGTTTTTGGAATTCGTATACGCCGCAAGGAAACTCAGTCCGTGGGAAGTCCGTTTTTCGATTTTTAGCTGGAATGAATTGTAATCCGAGCGGGCGCCGAAATCCCTCATACTGACCCCGGTCAATCCCGGATCGAGGGAGTAGTAAGGCCGGCGTTGTTGGATGCTGTTGGGCTGCCCGGTTACGGGATTAATGAGATCCTGTCCGGGCTCAGGATAATTGAAGTAAGGATTGTTCATAACGTCGCTGGCGACATTAGCGACATAAGACGCATCCACCATAAGGTTCGGGGTTATCTGCCGCTGAAGGTCCAAGTCCCATGACATGACCTTCGTATTTTGAGCGTGATCATTGAAGGCGCTGATGCTCAAGGGAAGCGACGCCGGAAACCAGTAGTTGCCGACAGCCGCCCCAGGCCGGTTTTGGGGCGGAGGGGGGAGACCCAGGGGCTGCGTAAGACTCAGGTCAACCGCTGTGTTGATCGTTAAGGTGTTTGCCGCACTGTAGGATTGAGAAACGATAAAGGGATAATTGTCCGTCAATGTGCCAAACCCGCCATTTTGACCCTGAAAGTAGGAAATCCCGAATCCGCCTCGAAGAACCGTTTTTCGAGTGCTATCCAGGCTGTAGGCGAAGCCGAAGCGCGGCCCGTAGTTGTCCGGATCCGTGGTCACCCCTCCCGTACAACTCACGGAAATGCAAGCGACCTGAACATTGCCGGTTTGAAAATTAAAGTTGGACTGGTTGCCGGCCGTGGCGGTCGTGGGCGGATACACCTCCCAGCGCAGGCCGAGGTTTAACATCAGTCGCGAGCTAACACGGTAGTCATCTTGGCCAAATCCGAAAAACTGGTAGGCGCGATTGTCAGGAAAACTGTTCACGACATTCCGCGAGATGGCCTCGGGATAGCCCAAAAGGAAGCTTGCGGTTCCCGAGCCGGTGCCCGACGCGCCAAGGTTGCTCGTAAAGTGCTGGTCGAATGCGAATACTCCCTTGCCGCGGCCGGTTTCGAACAAATCTCCACGCACTTGACGGATATCGCCTCCAAACTTGAGCGTGTGCTTGCCGCGGATCAACGTCACGTTGTCGACCCATTGGAAAACATTATCAGTCCGGTAACTCGGCTCGAACCTGGGGGATCCAAAGCGCTGAGTGAGGCCGGCGATGTCAATCTCCGACAACCCGTTGCAAATCGGGGAGCAGATGTTAATCCCCGGAATGCCGACTTGGTTGTCCGTGTTCAGATTCCAGTCGTACGCTTTAGATCGGTTCTTGACATAGTCCCACCCAAGGCGAAACTCATTGAGCGTGGTCGGACTAAATGAATGCGTCTCACCAATGACGGCATTTTGGTCGAACGCGGTGGCAAGCGCCGTGAACTGTGTTCCGCCGAACCCCGGCCCCCCCACAACGGGGCCCAGGTAGGGAGGCTGGTCGTAGGTCCCCCTTATCCAACTGTAGCGAACAAAGAGTTGGTCCCTATCTCGAAGTTGGTAGTCCACTCGCCCGTCGCCTTTGTCGAAGTTATACGTCGTTGCGCTCAGGCCTATGAAATTTGGCTGGCCGAGGGGCGCACTCACATTCGGCGGAGGGAAAAGCGCGAAGACGTTCGCGGCAGCCGAGTTGATGAGGTTTGGGGGAATGCCGTTGCCCGTGAATGCTACCGGCTGGCCAGTTTGCGGATTGATGTTGAAGGGGTTGTAAATCACGGGGTTGCCGGGGGCGGAAAAATCGCCACTGCGCTGCGCCATGGTGGGGATGGTCACCAGCCCGCTACTTCCCTCGATACTACGATACCCTTCGTAGTCACCGAAGAAGAAGGCGCGGTCTTTCTTGATGGGCCCGCCGAGCGTCCCGCCGAAATTGTTCTGGCGATACGGCAGAATTGCTGTACCGGTGCTGTTGCTGAAGAAGTCATTGGCGTCAAACACCTTGTTACGAACAAACTCGTACACGTCTCCGTGGAACCGGTTGGTGCCGGACTTGATCGCAATCTGGACGTTGGCCCCCCCCACATGGCCGTACTCGGCCGCGTAGCTATCGTTGGTGACTTTAAATTCCTGCACGGCGTCTACGGACGGATTGACGGTGAGTTCGCTAAAAAAGGCTTCATCGTTGGTTACCCCGTCAATGTTCCAATTCGTGCCGTCGGCCTCGATCCCATTTACCTGCGTGGCTTCGATTCCCACCATGTTATCGCTACCAATCGAGACGGCCACATTGCTTCCAATGGAATTGTTAGAATTCGGGACGGCACCCGAGTTCAGGTTCACGAGCTGAGCGAAATCGCGGCTGCTCAGCGGCATGTCGACGATGGTGTTGGTGCCAATTACCTGACCTTGCTCGGAGCTCGCGGTTTGAACCAACGGCACCTGACTGCGGACGGTAACGCTTTGTGAGACGGCTCCGACTTCCATCAACAAATCGACACGCGCCTTTTGGTCGACCTGAAGGACAATGCCGGTCTTTACGGATTTCTTAAAGCCCGCGGACTCTGCGGATACCTCATAGGTCCCGGGCAAAAGGTACGGAACAAGGTAATTTCCAGAGCTATCTGTCAGGAACTGTACGGAAATTCCCGTTCCGGTGTTTGTAATCGTCACATTCGCCCGTGGCACTGCGGCTCCTGATGGATCACTCACGGTGCCAAGGATGGTACCCGTGGTCATCTGTGCGAAGGTCGGTTTTACCATTCCACTGAGTAGTATCGTCAGCAGGCAAGCAGCAACCGCCCACGCGGTCTGTTCGGTTGTCCGACTGGTCCATCTCCTGTTCTTGTCGACCCTTCTTTGAGCGCACGCTTGCATTTTCTGCCCCTCCTTCCAGCCGGATGTGTTGCAAATTCTCGTGTTTCCCAATCGGAGCGCCAGACCCTAGGGTTATCCGCTCGTCCGACTACCACGGACGGTAGATACAAGAAACCGATCTTGGACTTTACCTAGACAACGCCCTGCAAATTTATGGTATGCAACTTTTATGCTCCTTATTGAGCAGGGCCTGTCAAATTTCTTCTTATGAGTTAATTCTGAGCGGTCAATACATTTAGATTCTGTAACTTGACTGAGCAAATGAGTTGAGGTATTTTTGTCTGAAGGGCGGGCCACAAGGGCGCTGGCGATCAATCGGGGGAGCAAACAACCCGTGGGAGGGATAACATCCTATGGGAACAGCAAGTGACTGTCCGGTCCATTTTGGTCTCTTCGAATTCGATTTGAATACACGGAGTCTATACCGGAAGGGTGTCAAGATTCATTTACAGCCCCAGGCGGGCGTGCTCCTCGATTTGCTTCTTGGCCGTCCCAACCTGGTAGTGACAAGAGAAGAGATCCGCAACCAGCTCTGGCCGGGGCAAGAAGCGGGAGAGTTTGACAGCAGGATAAATTTCGAGGTAAAGCAGATCAGGGATGCCCTGCGTGATGACCCGCACAATCCGGCATATATCGAGACGATATCCAAGTTCGGCTACAGATTCATCGCCCAGGTGCAAGTAACCGACGCCCGGCAGTCATCCCCTGAGCGTCCGACAACACCTTTAGACCGCCTCAAGATGGGCAAGGTTCATAGCATCCCCCATGAATGGTGGCAGCCCAAGCTTCGCTGGAAGAAATCGTTCGTTGTGCCGGCGATTGTCATCATCGGGGGTGTCATGACGTTGGGCATCATAGCGATGCGGGCGCGCATGATAAACTCACCGGTGATTAGTTTCGTGACGCCAATCCTCCCACAGCCAAATCAAACAATCTTGATCAGAGGTCACGGCTTGGGCAGCTACACGAACTTTAGCAATGTCGATACCCCTTTCTTGGCCATTCGGGATCAAACCGCGGGCTGGACGGCGGGAAGAATCTTTGACCGCAATTATGATGAGGTAACCTTGACCGTTGCCAGCTGGACTGATTCTGAAATCGTGGTAACGGGGTTTGGGAGCGCCTATAGCCGGGGCTTCTGGAAGCTGAACGCCGGCGATGAAATTCAAGTTGCGGTGTATAACCCACAAACCGGAGCTGGACCAGCAACATACAGCTTACATGTCAGCGTTCCGAACGCCCCCCCTTAGATTCGTGTAAAAACTCGTGAATCCTCGGGCTTGATCTCCGCAGTATTCCGAGCCGAGACGTTTGTCGCTTTGTATACCGGAGGGGGAAGCCCACACCCGCGCCGACCGTAGCAAGGGCCGGCGGGTGGTCCCGTGTAGTCGTAGACTCCGGGCACGCTGATCCAGGCGGAGCAACAATCGTTCACGAATACGAATGTAGTCCCGGCAGCAGGTAGGTGACGCCGAAGAACGTGAACATGACGACGCCGAAGCCGATGATGGCGAAGTAGGCGGAGCGCCGGCCGCGCCAGCCGCGTGTGAGCCGCATGTGGAGGTAACCCGCATAGGTGAGCCAGGTGATGAGCGCCCAGTCTTCCTTCGGGTCCCAGCTCCAATAAGCGCCCCAGGTGCGATTGGCCCAATAGGCGCCGGCGATGATCATAAACGTCAACAGCGGGAACGAAATGGCCACGGTCTTATAAATCAGGTTGTCCAGGGCGTCCCGGGTGGGCAGATAGCCGACAATGGAATCGTATTTCCAATCGAGCACTTTCCAGGCGATGGAAGCGAACAAGGCAGTCGCCACGCCTGCCAGCAGAAACGGGCTGTCCGCCAGGCGAACGTCGAAGCTCCGGGCGTACTCCGGCAGGTAGTAGGGACCGCTGTTCACTTTAACGAGGAGAAGCGCCAACGCCAGCGCCTGCGCGGCAAGCGCCCCCAGAAACGCCCAATGGACGATCTTCTCGAAGCGTTCGGGCCGGGCCGAGTAGCTAGCCTGAAGGTTCAGCAGCAGGGTGGCGGCGGCCGCAGCCAAGGCGATCACGAACGGCCAGCCCAAGCTCGCGAGCGGTACCAGCAACGGTTGATGTTCGGCCACCATCACCTTCTGGTGGGCCACGGCGTCCCAGGCAGCCAGGTTCAACGCCATGTTGGAACTGACGCAGGCGGCGGCAATGGCGCCGTACACCCCCACCACCAGCGCCGCACACCAGCTCAGGAAAGTCCGGGGCGTGACGCCGTCCTTGATGAGATAAAGCAGCGCCAGCGCAAACGAGATGGTGAAACCCGCGTAACTCAGCATGGCCAACGTCACGTGAATCTGCAGCCAGGTGGACTGCAATGCCGGCACCAGCGGCCGAATCTCACCCGGCAGCACCTGCATCAGGATGAGCGCCAGGGCAGCAATGGGAATCGTAATCACGCCCAGAAACGGCAGTTTAAGTTTCCATTCTGCCAGGCAGTGGAGCGCCACGACGGCCCAGGAAAACACCAGCACCATTTCATATATGTCGGAAAGCGGCGCGTGCCCGGAACTCCACCAGCGCGCCAGGATGGCGACGGTGTGCAGCAGCAGTCCCCCGCGCGTGAAGAACACGGCACCCTTCAGCAGTTCGGGCTGGCGTAAGGCGACGGAAGAGCCGTACAACACCGATGCTCCCAGATAGGCAACGAGCGCCACGAACAGATATTTTTCGCCCGCGCGGGTTCCCACAAACCATCCCTCGGTGCTGACCAGATGGGGGACGGAGATCGCCAGCACCGTCAACACCCCCACGCTCACCACCAGCAGGATCCAACTGGCGGCGCTGAGTTGGCTGCGCTCCGCCGTGTGGGTTATCGCTTTCGCCATGATTCCTCCCGTAACGCAATGCTGTAGCGGCGGTCTCTGACCGCCGCGTCGCCTCGGCGGTCGGAGACCGCCGCTACAGCAAGCTTCATTCTGTAACCCTCAGCAGGCCCGTCCGTGCGCTGCCGAGGGGATCGCACCAACATCTTCGCGCGTTTCCACCAACGCGAGTTCAACGGCGTGCGCAGCCTCATTGAATTTGCGCTCAAAATTCTCGCGATATTTGCTCGGCTGCCCGCCCAGCAGGAATACGGACTGCCCCTTCGCGTCCACCCCCGGTACTCCCCAAACGCGGGTATGCGAGAAATACAAGGCCATCATCAGCCCGGTGATCAGCAGCAGGCAGCCTCCCCAAATCAGCCATTGCCCGGGTTCATGCGCCACCTGCAAGCCTGTCATGGCGTCCATTTCCACGCTGACGAACCGAAAGCTGATGCCGGTGTCATTCGGCGGCGTCAACTGCGGCGACTTGGCTAGAATCCAGGCGTGCGTTGGGGCACTGCCGGGCCGCACCACTTCAAGCTCAATGGCGGGATTGCGAGGCTCGTCCGACCGCGACTTAAGTTGGTCTCCTTGCAGCACATAATCGGGAACGAAATCGGCCAGCGCCACGGTCGAGCCCTGCTCGTCCAGCGGCGCGGGCAACCCCGGGACCAGGGAGAGCGTTTGGAGTTTTTCCACGCCGCTTTCCAGCCAATTCGCTTCCATCACCAGCTTGCGGGGTGACCCCGTAGGGCTGTAGCTCGCCTGGAAGAACCGCACTCCTTTGTAAGTCAAGGGATCGTTAACAAAGATCTTCTTGTGGGCCACTTCCTGATTATTTTCCAGGACGGTGAGTTGGGTCCAGTATTGCCGGGGAGAGCCGTCGGGGTAGGTGTCCATGCCTGCCGCGTCGCAGCGTAACGTGAAATCAAGGTGGCGGGGGGCGCCTGGAATCGTCAGCGGTTCAATCCTATCGGCGCTCATCCCCGGATGCAGGCTGATAAAGCCTTTGTAGCCATGGATGCCGTCGATGATCGCCCCGGCACAGATGATCAAAAGGCTGGCGTGAACTATGTACGGAGCGAGACGCACCAACCGGTGTTTTTCCACATAAAGCGTACCTTTCCCAAGCACATCTGCCCGAGGCGGATAGCCCAGGAGCTCCAACGCCAGGGAAGCCAGCGCCAAGCCCTCGTGGGGAGTGTGCGAACCCAGGGGAATCTCCCGCCGGAAAGGCAGCGCCCGAACAAAAGCCGCATCCGCTACAAAATGTGGGCGCGTATATAGCCGCCAGACTTGGGGGAAGCGCTCAATGGATGCCAGTGCGATGTTGGCGCCTAAAAGCCCCAAGAGAATGATGAACCACCAGGCGTGGAAGACGTCGAACAGTCCGAGGGCGCTTAACAGACGCACCGTCTGCGGCGCATAGACCTGCTCGATTTGCCCCTCCTGAGCCAGGGGCCTCTGCAAAATGATTGTCCCCAGAATTACTGACGTTCCGACCAACCCGAGCAGGAGCAGCCCGCATTTGAGCGAACTGAAGAATTGCAGAAACTTGTCGAAGCTGGGTTGATGACTACGCATTAAGCGCTCCTCGTTCCATAGGGCGGGCTTCCCAAAAGGTCTTGCAAATCCTTGTTTGGCATCTCCATTGCCAGCACGGGAAAAATGTCCCCGGTCCATAATTGCATGATTATGGGCCGGAAACGGACGGGCGCTCGACCGGGATCGGCAAGCAACAGGAAGCAAATGGCTCAAATTATGGGGAAAAAGCCACATGAAATTGCGTCCCCATACGCAATTTGTCCGTTTTTCATGCACAGGGAAGCCAAGCAGAGCGGTTTTAAAAGAAGATTGAGGTAGACAGAAAGGAACTTGAAATGCAGACAAAAGGGCAGGTATGAAACAGTTCTCATATAGAAGGAGATAATGATGAAACCATTTTCTGCTGCTCACAGTTCTACCGACGTGAAGGAATTCGTTGCTGCTCCCCGGCCCGTTACACCATTTAAAGAGGTCTCTCCCATGGAAATCCAACCCACCTTCACGCTCACGTTCTCGATTGGAACGTCAATGCGGGAAATTCATGATACGGTGATTCGTACGGTATTATCGTACACGCGTAGCAATCGCCTGCGCGCTGCACAACTGCTGCAGATCAACCCGCGGACGATCCGTCGCCGTTTGGGCAAGAAAGACTCGCTCGGCTCCACCTCACGAGCAGCCTAACTTGTAATTCGTTCTCATAAGCACGACCGCGCAATGTCATCTGCGCAGGACCCGCCCTCGCAAATACTTCCTCATCATACCGCACCCGAGCGTTCGGTGACTCAGGGTGCGGTTTCTGTTGGAGACAGAGTGTCACGTCTCCAGCGCTATCGCGTTTTCTCTCCGCCGCCGCCCAAATTGGTGACTTACGTGCTCCATTCATTCCGGGGCGTGGGATCCAAGAAAACCACTCCCCAGGTGTGTATCTTATGCCGGACGCCGTTGAATATCCCGAGCAGGAAGGAAAGCCGGTACCGCCGTTACCCGTCGGTGAGGAAAGCAGCGGCCGCATCCTGATTATTGATGACGATCCGCATTTCCTGCGGGTCCTCAACCGGATCTTGTCGGGTGAGAACTTTGCGGTCACGGCGACGGCAAACCCCTGCGATGCGGTCGGACTTCTGCGTTCCAGCAAGTTCGATTTAGTCATTTGCGATTTACGCATGCCCGATTGCGACGGCTTAAACATCCTCCAGAGCATTCGCAGCGGTGGAAACGAGGTTCCGGTTATCATACTTACCGCGTATGGCGAAGTGGATACATACCTGGAGGCCATGAATGCCGGGGCAACGGAGTACCTGAATAAGCCCATAAAGTCAGACGAATTGGTGCCAGTGGTTCGCAACTGCCTGCGTAAGGGCAACCACCGGCGCAGTTCCAACCGGTCAATTAAAACCTAACGACCCCTCCTCTGAACTTGGCATTCCCGAGCAAGTCGCGGTTCCACCCACACCGGCTGCGTGAAGTCGCCCGGAAGTGAGCGTATTGATAGGCCGCAGCCCGACTTCGGATGCCCAGACTTGCCGTCCCCGGCCTGTGGATTTTTGTAGCGTGCAACTGCGCGTAAAAGCGCCTCTCCTTGCAGAGTCGTACCACGTGCAACCGTGCGGGGGGGCTTCCCCTGTCCAAAGTCAATTTCTTAGCTCGACGATGGTGGCCCCGCCCCCGCCCTCTTGCGGCGCGGCCAGATAGAACTTTTCCACATGGGGGTGATGCGTGAACATCTCGTGCAGGGTCCTGCGCAGTATGCCCTTGCCAAATCCATGGATGATGCGGATGCGGGAGCGTCCACCCAGGAATGCCTGGTCCAGAAACTTATCCACACGCTCGCGGGCTTCCTCGGCGGTGTTGCCGATGACGTTGAACTCCTCGGGAACCTCTTCGCTCGGCGCGCCGGCCACCGCTGCATCCTTTGCTGCCGCGCCGCCCGGCATCAGGGGCTTGATCTCCTGCTTGCTAAGCCGCATCTTCAATCGCCCTACCGCCACTTCCAGTTGATCGCCCTCCAGCAGCGCCGTGATCACGCCGGGTGTCGAAAGATTCTCCACCTGAACGCGGTCGCCGACCGCGAGGGGCCCAAGCACAGCCGGCGGCGCGGATGCCGGCTCGCCTAGCGCTTCCAACACCTGGGTGTTCCACTCCTCGCGTGCGTCCTGCACCAGGTTCGCGGCTCTGCGCTTGCCCCGGCTGACGACGCTCGCGGGCGCGGCTTGCCGGCGCAGTTGCTCCAGGGACTGTTCCCAGGTCGTGGCGCATTGGCGCAACGTTTCGTCCAGGCGGGAATCAAGCTCGCGGAGCTTGGCGCGCCGCTCCTGCTGAAACTGGCGCTCCAATTGTTCGCGGCGCTCTTCCAGATCGCGTTTTTGGAGTTCCATCTCTTCAAGTTTGCGATCCATCTCGGAGCGTTGCTGGTGCAGGCCGGCCACCAGTGCGGCGGCTTCCGCATCCGCCGGATGCAGCAGCGAGCGCGCTTTTTCCACGATGCTGCGTTCCAGCCCCAATCGCGCGGCGATATCGAGCGCGCTGGATTTTCCCGGCAAGCCGGCGAGCAGCCGGTAGGTGGGCTCCAGCGTAGCTTCATCAAACTCCATGGCGGCGTTCACGGCTTCCATGGTTTCGGCGGCATAAGCTTTCAACCGGGAGTGATGGGTGGTGACCATGGTCATGGCGCCACGCTGGCGGAAGTGCTCGAGAATGGCCACGGCCAGCGCGGCGCCTTCGTTGGGTTCGGTGCTGGCGCCAATCTCATCGAGCAGCACCAAGTCGTTTGGCCCCGCGATTTCCGCCATCGCCTCGATGTTCGTCACGTGGGCGGAGAACGTACTGAGGTTCGCCTTAATCGACTGCTGATCGCCAATGTCCGCCAGGACGCGCCCAAACAGCGGCAGCTTGACTTCGCCGGCGGGCACGGGGATCCCTGCCTGGGCCATCAACACAGCGATGCCAAGCCCTTTCAGGGCAACGGTCTTGCCGCCCGTATTCGGACCGCTGATGATCATTTGAGTTTTGGGAGGGTCCAGTTCCAGGTCAAGGTGGATAACCCGCAAATGCCCCGCGTGCTCGGCTAATAGTAGCAACGGGTGCTTAAACCCGCGCAGACATACTGCCCGTTTTTCGTGAATTTCCGGAACGCAGCAGTCGAATTGCCTGCTGAACTCACCCTTGGCGAATGCCCAGTCAATTTCGCTCAAAATGTCCGTCGCGCGGCACAGGTCATCGCGGCTTTCCTGAAGCCGCCGGGACCATGCGCCCAAAATGCGCTGAACCTCCGCGGCCTCCCGGTCCTGCAACTCCACCAGTTCATTGTTCAGGGCCAGGGTTTCAAGCGGCTCGATGTAAACCGTGGCCCCGGAGGAGCTCGCCCCGTGCACCACGCCCTGCACGCGGCGTTTTTCCTCGACGCGGACGGGGATAACGAAGCGATCGTTGCGCAGGGTCACCACGGTGTCCTGAAGCACATTCTCCTGGGAGAAACGGCGCAGCATCCGTTCCAGGTTCGACTGGATTTCGACCTTGGCCCGCTCGATGGCCCGCCGAATGCGGCCCAACTCGGTGCTGGCGGAAGAGTCAAGCGTCCCGTCGGGGTTGATCTTGCCGTGCAAGTCGGCTACCAGGCTGCGGAAATCCGGCAGCGCGCGCGCCAGTTCGGTGAGTCGAGGCAGGTCCGACGGCGCCGCCGCACCCGATGGCGCCCGCCCCCCTGCATCCAACGCTTCGGCCGCGCCCGGCGATGAAAGCTGTTGCGGCATGCGGCTGCGCTCGGCGGGCCGTGGGCCCTGCGCAAAGGTCCGATGAATATCCAGCGCGGCCCGCGCCAGCTCGACCAGTGCCAGAATCTCCAGTGCGGCGAGTGACAATCCCTCCACACGCAACTTTTCGAGCAACGGGTCCGGCTCGCACAGCGTTCCCAGGCTGGGCCGGGCGCTCGCGCGCAAGTACTCGCGCGCCTCGCGGGCCAGTTCCAAGTCGCGCCGAATTTTCTCCAGATCGGTGTGCGGGGCCACTCGTTCCAGCAGCGATTCGCTGATCGGCCCGGAAAGATAACTGTGCAGCAGATTGATAACCGCAGGGAATTCCAGCACCTCGCGGGAAAAGGGATCGATGGTCCGGCGTGCGTGTTCCGTCTCAGTCATGGTGATGCGGTCATTGTAGCAGAGGCGGCTTATTGAAGGTTGCAGGTCGTAAGGGCGAGCGAAAGGCAGAAAGCAGAAGGCGGAAGGCCGGCCAGCGGTAGGTGCGACACTCGGGGTTGTGCAGGCAGGTGGGTCAGGGCGGAGTCATTGTGCTGTTAGGACTGCGGAGTGCCGATGAGCGCGGGTGCGCCGCGACCACTTTCGATGCGGTCTCGCGTCAAATAGATTCATGTTGTTGCCCAAATCTGCCGATGAGCGATATGGGGAAGTGTGTCACGCCGGGGTTTGGGGCGTCGGCAGGGAGTGTCCGCCGCCCTGTGGTGCAGGCGGGGCCGCTCGCTACGGTGGCGGTATTTCCCTGACCGGCTTGCCGAGACGGCTGTCGGCCAGAACGGGGCTCATCTTCGCGGCAAAACTGCCGATAACCGATGTGGGGAAGTGTGTCACGCCGGGCTTTGGGGCGTCGGCAGGGAGTGTCCGCTGCCCTTTGGTGCGGGCGGGACCGCTCGCTACGGCGGCGGTATTTCTGTGATCCTGACCGGCTTGTCGAGCCGTTTGTCGGCCCGAACGAAGATCATCTTCGCGGCAAAAACTGCCGATAACCGATACGGGGAAGTGTGTCACGCCGTGGTCTGGGGCCTCGGCAGGGAGTGTCCGCTGCCCTGTGGTGCAGGCGGGACCGTTCGCCACGGCGGTGGTATCTCTCTGATCCTGAACGGCTTGCCGATCCGGCTGTCGCCCGAACGAACGGGGCTCATCTTCGCAGCAAAACCTGCCGATAACCGATGTGGGGAAGTGTGTCACGCCGGGGTTGGGGGCCTCGGCAGGGAGTGTCTGCTGCTCTGTGGCGCAGGCGGGACCGCTCGCTACGGTGGTGGTATTTCTGTAATGCTGACCGGCTTGTCGAGCCGTCTGTCGGTGCGAACGAGGCTCATCTTCGCTGCAAAACCTGCCGATAACTGATATGGGGGAGTGTGTCACGCCGGGGTTGGGGGCCTCGGCAGGGAGTGTCTGCTGCCCTGTGGTGCAGGCGGGACCGTTCGCCACGGTGGCGGTATTTCTCTGACCGGCTTGCCGAGCCGTCTGTCGGCCCGAACGAGGCTCATCTTCGAGGCAAAAACTGCCGATAACCGATGTGGGGAAGTGTGTGACACCCGGGTTTTGGGCGTCGGCACGGAGGGTCCGCTGACCTGTGGTGCAGGCGGGACCGCCCGCTACGGTGGCGGTATTTTCCTGACCGGCCTGCCCGGTCGGCTGTCGGCCCGAACGAAGCGGCTCATCTTAGCTGCAAAACCTGCCGATAACCGATACGGGGAAGTGTGTCACGCCGGGGTTTGGGGCCTCGGCAGGGAGGGTCCGCTGCCCTGTGGTGCAGGCGGGACGGCTCGCCACGGTGGCGGTATTTCCCTGATCCTGACCGGCTTGCCGAGCCGTCTGTCGGCCCGAACGAACGGGGCTCATCTTCGCGGCAAAATCTGCCGATAACCGATGTGGGGAAGTGTGTCACGCCGGGATTTGGGGCCTCGGCAGGGAGTGTCCGCTGCCCTGTGGTGCAGGCGGGACCGCTCGCCACGGTGGCGGTATTTCCCTGACCGGCTTGCCGAGCCGTCTGTCGGCCCGAACGACGCTCATCTTCGCAGCAAAAACCGCCGATAACCGATATGGGGAAGTGTGTCACGCCGGGGTATGGGGCGTCGGCAGGGAGGGTCCGCTGTCCTTTGGTGCAGGCGGGCCCGCTCGCTACGGTGGCGGTATTTCTCTGGTGCTGATCGGCTTGCCGAGCCGTCTGTCGGCCCAAACGAACGAAGCTCATCTTCGCGGCAAAACTGCCGATAACCGATATGGGGAAGTGTGTGACGCCGGGGTTTGGGGCTCAGCAGGGAGTGTCCGCTGCCCTGTGGCGCAGGCGGGACCGTTCGCCACGGTGGCGGTATTTCCCTGACCGGCTTGCCGAGACGGCTGTCGGCCAGAACGGGGCTCATCTTCGCGGCAAAACCGCCGATAACCGATATGGGGAAGTGTGTCGCGCCGGGGTTTGGGGCCTCGGCATCGAGGGTCCGCTGCCCTCTGGTGCAGGCGGGACCGATCGCACCCAGCGTTCCGCAAAAGCATACAAGTTCGGGCTACGCGCAGGGAGTCGCAGGCACTTCACACTTCCTGCGGCCAGCGTCTCCCGGAATTCCGCCCAGGTGGTCTTCTGGCACCGCTTCGGTGCCGGTGCGATGCCATACCGCCTGAGCACGTTCGCCACCGTCTGATCCGACACCCGATGGCCAAGGTAAGCCAAGGCTCCCACGATCCGATCGTATCCCCAGCCGGAGCTCTCTCTGGCGATACGTACGATCCAGGCTTCGGTTTTACCATCGATGGGCGGTCGGCACCGATGATGGGCCAGAACTATGAAGACAAACAAGATTAAAAATTAACATCAAAAACGGTGTCGATTAACGGCATTATTGCAAATAAATCCGATAATTCACACCTTTTTCATAAATAACTCTTGACAAGCACCCAAACGGTTTGGTAAAGATGGCGAGTCTTGAGGCATGGGGTTCCGAAGCCGACACCGGACCTGATTCTTTATTTTGCTCTTGAGCGATGGAACCTACGGAACTCTGAGGAGCATAGCTATTATGGACAACCTGGCAATTGAGGGCGGCCCCAAGGCTGTCACCAACCCCCTGGCAGGGTGGCCGCAGTTCGATGACAAGGCGATTTCAGCGGTCACCGAAGTCCTGAAGTCCGGCAAGGTCAATTATTGGACGGGAACGAAAGGGATGGACTTCGAGAAGAAGTTCGCCGAGTGGCAGGGTAGCAAATACGCCATCAGCGTGGCGAGCGGGACGGCCGCACTGCATGTGGCATTGAGCACCCTAGGCATCGGCCCGGGCGACGAGGTGATTGTTCCGAGCTACACCTTCATCGCGACGAGCTTTGCCGTCCTTCAGGCTGGAGCTATTCCGCGCTTTGCGGATGTGAACCTGGAAGATCATTGCCTTTCTGTGGAGTCGGCCGAAAAACTCGTCAATGCCCGGACGAGGGCCATCATCCCTGTCCATCTTTACGGGAACGTTTGTGAGATGGACGAGATCTGGGCCATAGCCAAGCGGCACAACCTTTATGTCCTCGAGGACAATGCCCAAGCCTTTGGCGGGATGTACAAGGGCAAGAAGACGGGGACGCTGGGGCAGGTGGCGGCTTGCAGCTTCTGCCAGAACAAGACATTCACGACGGGTGGGGAAGGAGGAATGGTCACGACGGACGACGAGGATCTGGCGTGGAGGGCGCGGAGTTTTCGTGACCATGGCTATGACGTCAAGGAGCGTCTGCACCTGCTCGAGATGGAACAGAAGCTTCCCTACATTCACAACATGGTGGGATGGAATTATCGGATGACGGAGATGCAGTCGGCCATTGGGCTGGCGGAACTGGAGCGAATCGACAACTGGAATCTGCCCCGGCGCTGCCGCAACGCCAAGATTCTCATTGACGTCCTCCGCCAGCGTCCGGAGGTAAGGTATCTACCCATCCACACAGAGGAGCGTCGCAACGGTTGGTACACGCTGGCCGTTTCCCTGGACATCGACAACATGGACTGCGACATTCAGCAGTTCGTTAAGGCTGCGGTCGCCGAAGGCGCACCTTGTTGGAAGGTCTTCTGGCCACAGTGTCACACGGAGCGGGCTTTCCGCGAGTTCAACTCCTTTGGCAGATCAGGGTTCCCCTTCCGTTCCACGGAGTACACCGACCCGGCCAGCGTGGATTACTCGGGAGTGGAAGTTCCCAACGCGGTCTGGCACGAGACGCACACCTTCACCGTGTTTGCCTACCCGACGTTCACGGAAGAAGACATGCAACAAATCGCGAACGCTTTAGTGAAGGTGATCGACGCTTACTCTCAGAAGAAGCGCAAAACCTGCACGTCCGGCTGCGCCGAGGGCGGTCATTGATGCGAAACAGGATCCGTTGGGGAGTCGTTGGATCAGGTGGAATTGCCCGCCGTCGGACCATACCGGAAGGAATCCTTCCAGCCTCCAACGCCGAACTTGCCGGGGTATACGACGCCAATCTGAATGTGAATGCTGAGGTTGCCCAGCTCCATGGGGCTCAGGCTTTCAGGAGCCTCGGCGATCTCGTCGGGTCGGGAATTGATGCTGTCTACATCGCCACGCCGGTGTTTGTGCACCGTGAACAGATTGCCGAGTGTGTGAGGGCCGGGAAGCATGTCCTTTGCGAGAAACCCCTCGCGCGGACAGTTCAGGACGCGCAGGAGGTCATGGCTCTGACGAAGGACCTAAATGTGCAGCTTGGTGCCGCGTTCATGATGCGCTTCCACGCGCAACACCGGGAGGCTCTCAAGGTCATACGATCCGGAAGGCTGGGAAGGCCGGTTTATGGCCGGGCGCAACTTTCCTGCTGGTATCCCCCCCTCGAAGGCGCGTGGAGACAGGATCCGGGTCTGGGTGGGGGCGGCTCCCTGGTGGATATGGGAGTGCATTGCATGGATTTGCTGGAAATGTTTTTTGGTCCGGTGGTATCGGTAAGTTGCGCGCTGGGGAATTTGGTTCACGACTACCCGAGCGAGGACAGCGCGGTCGCCACGCTGGTTTTTGAAAACGGAGCTTTGGCCACCGTGGACACGTTCTTCTGCATTCCCGACGAGGGCTGCGAAAACACTCTCGAACTCTATGGCTCCCAGGGAAGCATTCTGGCGAAAGGAACCATTGGACAGGGCAGCAGAGGAGAAATGGTGCTGCGAGCCCGGGCGCAGATCGACCGGTACGACGCCCAACAAAGCCGCGACTCGGCCAAGGGCATCGAGCTGAATCCTCCCTCGGTCAACACTTACCGGGCGGAGATTGAGGAGTTCAGTCAAGCCATCCTGGAGGGCAGAACGTCGGAGCTCTCGGGCGGCGCTGCCCTGCGAGCCCAAATGGTCCTGGAAGCATGTTACGAATCGGCACGAACCAGGAGGGTGGTTGAGGTTCGCTGACCCCGCGGATTGGCGACAGACCGCGACTCCGAAAGGACAGCCGCTAGCTTCGCTAGCGCTTTGGATATCACAGGCACTGAAGATAAGCGGGAATTCTTCCAAGGCAGGGCTGGCGGGAAGCAGTACAAGCAGGTTGGGCAAATGAGTTGAGGCGCCCTGGCAGGCGAACCGCGACGCGGAAGGGCGGCAGTTGCGTGGGGTGGGATGCGCGGGTCGAACCAGGGCCACGGCCGTGAGGTTGATTTTCATTAAACTTCGATTGGGCTCCAAAAGGAGGCGACGATGCTCGCGAGATTGAAGCGTGATGTCAGTATCGGGTTGCTTACACTCATGACTGTTTTGATTTGGACTACTCCACCCGTAATGGCCGACGTGTTCAGCACGGTGCTTGGGACCGTTACGGACGCCAGCGGTGCGGTGGTTCCTGGCGCCAAGGTCATCCTGCGAAGCTCCAGCACCGGCCTGGTGCGCGAGGCCTTGACGGATTCCTCGGGCAATTATGAATTTCTGGCCGTCCCGGTGGGAGAGGACTACTCGGTTGAACTGGAGGCGCGGGGCTTCCAGAAATCCACGCAAACGGGCATCCGGCTGCTCGTCAATCAGCGGTTCCTTGCGAATTTTCGGCTCGAAGTGCGCGGTGTCAAGGAAGAGGTGAGCGTTTCGGGAAACATCGCCCAGGTGGAAACCGTCAGCACCCAGCTCGGCGACGTGATTGAAGACAAGAAAATGCAGGACATGCCGCTGAACGGTCGGAGTTTTCTGGACCTCATGGGTTTACAAGCGGGTATCGTACCCATCACTACCTCAGTTGGGGCTCAGGCGGTCTCCGGCAATCTTACAGGTGGCAGATTATCCGTGAACGGACAGCGGGAGGACGCCAATTCGTTCATGGTGAACGGCAGCAATGTGGAGGAGACCAACCTGAACGGTTCGTCGATTGTACCCACGCTGGACTCCATCCAGGAATTTCGGGTATTGACCAACTCCTTTGACGCCGAATACGGGAATTTCTCGGGCGGAGTCGTAAATGTCATTACAAAGTCGGGCACCAACCAGTTCCATGGAACGGCTTTTGATTTCTTGCGCAATCAGGATCTTGATGCTCGCGGGTTTTTTGATCAAAATCAGATTGACCCGCTCACTGGACAACAAATCCCGAATAGCGCCAAGGGAGTATTCCAGCAAAACCAGTTCGGCGGGGTTTTCGGCGGTCGGATCTTGAAGAACCGGCTTTTCTTCTTTGTCGATTACCAGGGAACCCGTTCGGCGATCGGCACGTCGAGTGGTACGGTCCTGCTGCCATCAGTGGAGGAGCGAAACGGGAACTTTTCGGACGTGAGCACCACGGGATATGCGCCGTTTACCGGGGCGGTTCGCGGTGACAACAACCCCTCCGATGGCGCCATGCCCACCGTGCTGAGCCAGAGGCTGGGGTACACGGTGACCTCCGGAGAGCCCTATTGGGTACCGGGCTGCAGCACACTGGCCAACGCCCAGGCGGGGATGTGTGTTTTTCCTAACGAGACAATCCCCCAAACGGCATGGTCTTCGGCGGCAACGGGCCTACTGAAGTTCATTCCCCCGTCCACCGCCATCCTGCCGAGCGGGCAGCCGTTCTTCTCGACCACCAGCTTTAAAACGACAACTACCGACAACAAGCTTGCCCCTCGGATCGACTTCGTCAACAAACGCACGGGCAATTGGGCGTTCTACTATCATCTTGACGACGCGACGGTCTTCAACCCCTATGGAGGCTCCAGCTTTCCGGGATTTGCGTCGAATACCCCGTCCCGTACGCAGCAAGTCAACGTCAGCAACACCAACATCCTGAGTCCCACCACTGTCAACGAGTTGCGCCTTAACTTCAACCGTTTTACCTACGTGCCCGGCAACCCCGCCAGCGGGTTAGGTAAGGTCAGCACTTTCGGTTTTCAGGAGGGTGGACTGGGCTTGCTACCCCAAGTTTCGAAACTCGAGGGAGTTCCTGGAATAAGCTTGAACCAGTTGGGTACCTCTTTCGGTATCTCCCTTCCGTCGGATGACATTGAGGACGCCTATCACCTGATGGATGGTATTTCCAAGATCATTGGAAAGCACACTTTAAGATTCGGCGGCGCTATCGGATACAACCAAAACGATTTTCGCGCCGGAGGCAGCCTCGATGGGCGCTTCAGCTTCAATGGCACCGAAACAGGCAACGATTTTGCTGACTTCCTGATTGGCGCGCCCGATAGGTTCCAGCAGGATAACCAGGTTCTGTCAGATATGCGTATGAAAAGTAATTCGCTTTACGTCCAGGATAGCTTCAAGGTGGAATCGAATTTAACACTGAACTATGGCTTGCGTTGGGAGCCGGGCCAACCCTGGTACGATATCTATGACAGGCTCCAGGCCTTTGTTCCGGGACGACAGTCTCAGAAGTTTCCGAACTCCCCGACGGGATGGGTCTTCCCCGGCGACCCCGGGATTCCCAAAACGCTTGCGCCAACTCGCTACAATAACTTCGCGCCGCGGTTGGGAATTGCGTATTCTCCTGCAGCGAAGGACGGCCTGGCCAAGAAGATCTTCGGAGGCCCAGGCAAGACCAGTATCCGCGCTGCCGCAGGCATTTTTTACACGTCGTTCGATACCGAAGGGCCGGGATATGAAGAGGGTGACGCTCCTTTCTCGAACTACTACGTGAGCCCCTCGCTGATTTACCTGGAAGAACCCTTCAAGAGCCGGGTAAACGGTAATAACCCGGGGCAGCGGTTTCCGATCCCACCCCTGTCGCCCAGCGAGAGTTTCGCCTCATTCCAGCCCCTCGCGGGTTCTCCCGGTTATCAGCTCACCAACGTTACGCCGTACGCGGAGGACTTCAATTTCACCATCCAGCGTGAAATCACCGGATCGGCAATCCTGACAGTAGGGTATGTGGGCACGCGCAGCCACCACCTGTTCTCCGAAGTGGAATTCAACCCTGGGAGTGCCGCCCAATGCCTTGAAATCCTAAATCTGTACAACGCCGCCGGCCAGCCGGGCAACGGGTGCGGTCCTTTTGGCGAAGACACAATTTACACAATAAATGGACAGACTTTTAACGGGACCCGGCCTTATTCGGTCACCTCCGGACGTTACCTGAGCCAGGGCTTGCTGGATTTCGGGGACAATACCTGGGAGGCGACCATGGGGAACTCCAATTACAATTCCCTGCAAACCACGATCAATAAGACGGTGGGGCCGGCGCGTTTCCTGGTGGCTTACACCTGGTCGAAATCTCTCGACAACGCGTCGTTGTTCGGAGACCTTATTAACCCGTACGACTTCAGGGTCAGTAAGGCGCTGTCTAATTTCGATATGTCCCAGAATTTTGTGGCCAGCTACTCTTACGATTTACCCTTCCAACACCTGGTGCACGCACAGAGCGGTGTAGCGCACGGGATTTTGGCGGGATGGCACTTGGCCGGCATCACACGTTTTACTACTGGCACTCCGGTTGCAGTTTCCCAAAGCGGCGATCTATCGCTCTGCGGGTGTGAGAGCCTGGGCACAGGAGCCGTGGACCTACCGAACTACAGCGGCCAACCCATGCAATTCTTCAATCCGCGGACCTCTTCAAGTTACCAGTACTTTTCGACCGATGTCTTTAGCTCGGAACAACTGGGCGTGCCCGGCAATTCCAACCGCCGCTTCTTTCACGGTCCGGGGCTGAATAACTGGGATGTGTCGCTCTTCAAGAATATCCGCTTCTCCGAACGTTTCTCGATGGATATCAGGGCTGAGTTCTTTAACGTTTTCAATCACGCCCAGTTCAGCAATCCGGTGGGCAACTTCACGGCGGACAATTTCGGCCAAATCACTTCGGCGCTCAGCCCGCGGATTGGCCAAGTCGCGGCGAAGCTTCACTTTTGAACAAACCGACGCCGCCAAAAGCGAGCAGGCAAGTTCGCACATTCTTCTCTCCAATATAGAGTGAAAAGGACGGAACAAATCATGACGGATGAAATTAATCGACGACAGTTCCTTCAAACCGCAGCCACGGTCACGGCAGCGAGTGGGCTTTCCTCTTCCCTTTTCGGTCAGGTCTGTTTGCCGCAGGAGGGGACGGTCCGTGATAGATTGTGGGTGTTCTGTAATCCCATTAACGCTGATTTTGACGCACTGCGCCGGCGTTCCGTCATGAGCCCTTTCGAAGGCGCAGTTTATCTCGGCGTGCCGAACATCGCCATGGTCAACCAGTATCCGGAAGCCGGCCAGGAGTCATGGTACAAACCCTTCGAGCCACCCTTCGAGCAATATGCTTTCCCGCTGAAAATGCTGAAGCGGGTCGTGTGGTCCATCGTCGACGCGGGGGGTGTTACCAAGGATTGGGAACGAAAGCAAGTCTTGGAAATGGCCCGCCGCACCCCCAACTTCGTCGGCGTCTACATGGACGATTTCTTCCAGGAAGAAAGGAGCCAGAACCCCGGGAGCTTGTCAGTTGACGAACTGCGAGCGCTTCAGCTGCAACTCAAAGGACCGGGTAAGAAACTGGATACGTATGTCACTTTCTACACGCAGTTCTTGCACAAGCCATGGGGCGATTACCTGAAACTAATTGATGTGATTATCCTGTGGACGGGGCACGTTCAGGACCTGGCGCATCTGGACGAAAACCTGGCACTGCTGGATAAGCTCGCTCCGAAATCCCGAAAGATGCTGGGATTATACGAGACGGACTATAACGAAAAGAAAGTCCCAGCCTGGACGGGGATGCCGGTCGCAGCCATGCAACAGGCGTGCGAACAGGCCTTGCGGGCGCTCCGCGATGGCCGAATCGAGGGGATAATGTTCTACGGCTCCACCTCCATGGACCAGGGTTTTGAGTCTGTGGAATGGGTCCGGAATTGGATCCAAAAGGTTGGGGACACCAGGATCTGATCTTGAGCTAACGGATGGGGACGAGTTTAGACCTCGCTCTGGCCAGCCCGTAATCCCCCACGGGGCCGGAAGGGAAACGGATGCACAAGGGAGTCTGCGGAACAGATGGGTCTCGATGATGGAAACTGAAACCGCAGCCACCCCCCCCCACTTGCGCCGCGTCCTGAGAATCTGGGATCTGGTCTTCTACGGTATTATCCTCATTCAACCTATCGCCCCGGTGGGAATCTTTGGCGTCGCGCAAAAAATCTCGCGGGGGCATGTCTCGACTGCCGTGCTGGTTGCCATGGCTGCCATGATGCTGACGGCTTGGAGCTACGGCCGGATGGCAGCGGTGTATCCCTCCGCCGGCTCCGCCTATACCTATGTGAGCCGCGGACTCAACCCCCACATTGGTTCCCTGATTGGTTGGGCCATGGTCTTGGATTACCTGCTCATACCGATTGTGAACACGATCTATCCCGCTCTGACGTTCAAGAGATTGTTCCCGGCAGTACCGTATGCCGCCTGGGCCGTGCTGGTCGTGGGGATCATCATTTTCTTGAATCTGCGGGGCATCCGGGTTACCGCTCGCGCCAACGAGATTCTGCTCGCCATCGTATCCCTTGTAGTCGTGGCGTTTTTCTTCACCGCGATCCGCTATCTCCTTCACGTTCACGGGATAGGCGGGTTGATTACACTGCAGCCATTTTATGACCCAAGGACTTTTGATTTTGGGGCCCTCCGGACGGCGACGTCGCTGGCAGCCCTTACCTATATTGGATTCGATGGAGTAACCACCTTAGCAGAAGAGGTCGAGAACCCCAGGCGTACGGTTCCCATTGCGACCGTGCTGGTTTGCCTGATTTGTGGAATCCTCAGCACGCTCGAAGTGTACCTGGGACATCTGGCATGGCCCGACTACCACACCTTTCCGAGTCTTGAAACCGCCTTCCTTGATGTGTGCCTGCGGGTGGGAGGTGCAGCGCTCTTTCAGGCCATGGCCGTGATTCTGATTGTCGCTTGCCTGGGATCTGGCCTGGCGGGAGTGGCGGGAGCGGCCCGTCTGCTCTACGGAATGGGACGAGACAATCTCCTGCCTCGAAAGCTCTTCGCCCGTTTGGATGCACGGCGCAACGTTCCCGGGCTAAACGTCCTCGTGATCGGATTCCTGACCCTGGTCGGGTCGTTGGCCCTCGGTTACGAGCGGGCCGCAGAACTACTCAACTTCGGCGCCTTCTTGGCCTTCATGGGTGTCAATGTTGCCTGTATCCGGCAGTTTTATCTTCATCCTCAGGCCGGGCGGACGCGGAACCTGCTAACCGGCTTGCTGGTCCCCGGCTCCGGCTTCCTATTCTGTTTGGGGATCTGGTGGAGCTTGCCAGCGCCAGCAAAATGGGCAGGTGGGATTTGGTTCGCAGCGGGCCTGGCGTACGCGGCAATCAGGACGCGGGGCTTTCGAGTGGAACCGGCGAAGATGGATTTTTCCGATTTGTAATTTGAACCAGACTCCAGGAAAGTGGGATAAGATGTTGAAAGCATCCAACTGGTTATTTCTGGATTCAGACGCGATTCTGTCAGGAAGGGAGAGTCGCAGAATAGGCCAAGAGCGTTTTGCCTATGACCGGTCGCGCGTAGCGAGGCAGATGAGCCACAACAGCACATGCCATTGCCTGGACGGCAGGTGTCCCATCAACCTTCGAGCCAGGATTCGAAACTGGAAGCGCTGAACTGGGTGGGGCGCCTTGGGGACCCTGGAAACGGTCAATGATCAAACACGTACAAGGCAAAAAGGAGAGGGACAAGGCGGTCATTGAGGCCGTGGTGCGGAGCTTCGGCCCGTTGTCGAGGGCGGAGATCCGTCAACTCACGCACCTGAGATGGACAGCAATCTCCCATCTGGTCCGGGAAATCATCAGCGAAGGCAAGCTCCTGGAAGTCGGGCGATCGAGCAACCCGCGGGGCCGAAAGCAGATACTGCTTCGCCTCAATGAAGACCACGCGTTTATCGTAGGGGTTATATTCGATCCTGAAACCGTTTCCGCGACGGTGATGAACCTCTTCCCGCGCATCAAGAGCATGGTCACCGAAGCGACCCTTCTGGAGGGTGGAAAGGCGGGACTCGTGCGCCAGTTGTTCGCATGCGCGGATAATGCCATTCGACAAGCGGGGATCCCGCGCGAAAAGGTGGTGGGCATTGGGGTTGCCGATCCCGGCCTGGTCAATATGCGAGAAGGGACTTCCATCGGCTCCGCCAACATCGCTTTCTGGGAAGAAGTTCCCTTAAGGGAACTCTTCGAAAAAGAGTTCGGAGTGCCCACCGTCCTGGATAGTGACTCCCGGGCTGAGGCGGTGGCCGAGCGCATCCTCGGCGCCGGAAAGATGACCGAGGACTTGATCTACATTCAGTACGGCAAGGGAATTGGGGCAGGCATCATTAGCGAAGGGAAGGCCCTCTATGGTCACAACGGCATTGCCGGGGAGTTTGGACATATCCCTATGATCGAAAACGGGCCTCCTTGTAACTGTGGAAGCTTTGGGTGTCTGGAAGCCATCATAGGTTTATCAGCAATCGAAACACGCTGCCGCAAGGCGATTCAGGAAGGCGGCAACTCGCAGGCCCTACAGCTGGCCAACGGTGATGCCGGAAAGATCACGGGTTGGACAGTGCTGCAGGCAGCCAAGCTGGGCGACAAAACCTGCGTCGCCATCGTCGAGGAGCTAGGGAAATATCTGGGCCTGGGCATTGCGACCCTCGTCAATCTGTTCAATCCCTCCCTAGTGGTTCTGGATCATCGGTTGGCGTCGGCAGGCCCGAGTCTTCTCGAGCAAATAACCCGCGTCGTCAGGAAGCAAGCACTCGCTCGCTCGACGGTAAATCTTGAATTCCGATACGGAACGCTAGGAAGCGAGGCGGGACCGCTGGGGGTTGGATTATCAGTTTTGGAGAGGATGTTTGAGATTCCGGTGCTCAAACCTCCAACCTTCATGATTGAGAAGTCTGCTTTGGAGGTACTTTCCAGTAACCGTAGAGCCTGGGCTGAAAGTCCAAATGCCAAGTAGGCCCTGTCAGTCCTGCAAGAACTGAGTTGCCGTCCACTTCCCTTATGCCCGGCATGTTGCCTCTACCCTTCCGTTTCCGCAGGTGCTCCCTCCAGGCCTAGTCCGCTTCGAGGAAGTTTGTGCTGGTACAGCACTCGCCGCGTAGACCGCGAAGGCCGCTGCGGCGTTTACGATGCGGCCAACTCCCGGATCGCGGGTGGCGCATACATCGACTCCCAATGTATGGGTCACCCGCGGCCTCTCACGGCATCCGATCCATGGCCAGCACGGACGCGTCCTCCAGATCATAGAATCTCCCACTGGACCACGGCCAGTCGCCGGGGTGGGCCACCCAGCCGCGCTGCACGGGATTATGGTGCAGGTACGCGGTCAGAAAGCGCAGGTCGTTGTGATCGTAGAAATGCTGGAGGCATGACATGCGGCACCGCTTACAACACGTGCCCGTCACGTGGAGCGCTTTGCGCTGGTGATGCGAAGGCTCGTTGGCGAGGGCGGGCGACGCATACATTGAAATACCCTGCGCCGTGAACTGACGAATTTTCGACCCTGCGCCACCCGCGATCGTGGGAGGGCGATATTCAAGCAAATCGCAAGGGGTTGTGCTAGCATCAGCGCCAGGTTCAATCAGAGGTTCCAGAAAGAAATGCCTTCGGGCAGTGTCCTCCGGGCGAGTTCATAACCGAATGGAGGGGTGCATCCATGAGACAGGCATGGGGAATAACCTTCCTGGTAGGGATCGGCGTGGGGCTTTTTCTTGGGCCGCAGCATGTTTTCGCGCAGGCCTGCAAGGATGAGGTCTCCATGGTGGACGGATCCAAACAGGCCGTGGTGGAATTCACGGAGACGGTTAAGAAGGAAAGCCTCGCGGACTTTAAAACCATGAACCACCAGAAGAGTGCAGTGAACAAGCTGGGCTTACACAACATCATGTTGGGAGAACTGGTAAGCTGCCTCGATAAGGCCGCACAGAACACGGCGTTGCCCAAAGAAGAAGTGGCGGCGGTAAAGGCTCAGCACGATGCCTCCGTCAAATTGCAGGAAAAGGTCAAGCAACAACAAGGCGCCATCAAAGACGCGAAAGAGCCGAAAGACGCAAAGGCCCTTATCGAGAAATTAGACTTGGCTCCCTGAAGATCACTTGTTTGACCGCGGGTGGGACTCGGCGGCGGACCGGCACCCCAGGTCCGCAACACGTTTGCTGGGATTTTCACGGACGTGAATAAGGGTGTGCGAGCAGGCACCTCAACTCAACCCGCCGCTGCCCCTGCCTTCCTTTAGCTCCTCTATATTGCAATAACGTAAATTCTTGTTTTGTTAGCAAACATTTTGCGCGTCTCGTAGGGGCACCCCTCGTGGGTGCCCACCACAAGGGCACCCACGAGGGGTGCCCCTACGAGACCGATTTGGTTGCGGCCAAAGGCCGCTCTGAGCTGCTATTTCCCAACTTCTTCGCAGCGCGCAAAGATTTTTGCTCTTGAATTTGGAATCTTGAATTTTGGATGCGGCCGTCAAGCCGCGCTGTGACCATTCCACGACGCCACTGCCTGCTTGCACGGCTGGCCTCAAATCGGCGCCTTCACAAACTGGGCAAATCCCTGGAAGAAGCGAATGATTCCAATCACAATGGCGCCCGAGGCGATAACGAAAGTTCCGCCGCCGGAAAGGGCTATGCTGCCTACGGTGACCACGATGCCGATAACGCACCATACGGCGCCCACCAGCATATTCTTTCTGCCCAGCGACTTTGTGGTTTCTGCGACTGCTTTATAACGGGTTTGCCCGTCAATAAAGCCCTCGTTTCCCTGGGAGTCGAGGACGGTGACCCAGCGTTTGCCGCGCGATTCAACCACTTCGCCAAGATGGAGTTTCGTTGACCTCCCGTAGCGGCCGACCACCGGGGCCGAAGGGGTAGGCTGCGCATATGCGTTCACATCGTTCTGACCCAGAACGACGCGCCTCAGGGGCAAGACCGAGGCGTCTGCGGGCATATAGCCGTGCCGGGCATCAGGGAGTGCGGCCTCGACCCATTTTCTCCCCTGATTAATCGTGAGTCCGCCCACCTCCACCACCTGCCCCACCGCCACCTGTGCGATCGGCGTCGCACCGGCGTCCGGACGCTCGGAGATTGTCACGGGTTGATCCATGATCCTGACTTTCATGGCGGATCCTCCTTTTCCGTCACCAGACCCTCGAATAGAAATCTGGTAGCCGCCGCCCCTGGTGATTTGTTGAGTGTGAGTCTATTTTGTCTCAGGTGCCGGCTGTGTGGCAAGTGCTATCGCGGTTCGTAGCGCCGAACAGCGTTCGGCCTGGCCCAGCGCTGCTGGGCCCTACGCGTGCTGACCTCAAGAGCCTGCCCTGAGTGTAACGAAGGGTCAGCGCTGCACCGGCTTCCGCGCACTCCGTCGGCAGGGTCGGAAACCGGCGCCTCGGCGATTGCTCGTCGTATACACACTGCGGAGGTTAGGAAATGGCGTCGAAACAATCCGTATCAGCAGCGCCCGGCCGGAATTTACTAGTCTGCGGCCAGAAGACTGCCACCCTTGGCGACTGTATTTGGATCGCGGCGGGCTCAAAACCTATGTGGCAGGCCCCACCAGTCGACCCACAGCCCTCCATTATCTTCGCTTCTTCGGTCGAGGCCGGCGGTTAGGTGTATATTGACCCACCAGCGTCAAGAATACGAAGTACTAGCCAATGCGGTAAGGATAGCGATAAAGGTGGAGAAGAGATGATGGAATGTCCAAAATGCAAGCAGATTAATCCGCCGGGTGCCATGTTCTGCGACTGTGGATACGCTTTCACCGCCGAATCGGCGGGCCAGAAAGGGCTCGACGCGCCATCGAGCCATGCCTACGCTCCCACGCCGGCCTATACGCTGTTTGACCATCGGGCGGTTTGGGTGGCCACCTTTTTCGGCCAGCCTCTGGGGGGTTCGATCCTTATCGCCATCAACTATCTCCGGCTGGGCGAGGGCGCTACGCTCGCGGCGTTCACCATCCTGGTTGGACTCGTCGCGACGGGTCTCGTGATGCTTTTCGTCTCATTCTTGCCTTGGGGACAAGTGGCGCTGATGTTAGACGCGATGATCCTGTTGTTCACGATGAAGTACGCGAAGGCAATTCAAGGTTCTTCGATCGAAGGACACAAAAGCCGTGGGGGCCGACTCGCTTCGTTGTGGGCCGCCTTGGGAATCGGCGTTGCGGCTCTGGCGTTCAATGCGTTGGCGGTTTGGGTCATCTACACGGGGGGCCATATCTGACCGTCGGCTCCGGCTTCTGGAGATCTCCACCCCGACATCGCCATTCGCATTGCGCCGCGCTTACTCGCGGAAATCCGCCACCGCGCGGCCCGGCGGTCGATGCCCTATCAAACACTCATTTACGAAATGCTGGGAAAGGCGGCAACGGGGGCAGCTTAACCCGCCGGAAAGGAGCCAACTACACCCATGAAGCCCTTCCACCACATCACAGTGTTTTTTATCAGCGAACAGGAAAAAACGGCCTTCTTGGAGGCTGGGGTCGAGTTCACCGCAGTCACGCGAGGAACGCGGGGGGAATGTGCGATTCTTGAAATCGGGGAAGATGATCCTCGATGGGAAAGGGTTGCTGCGTTAACGGCCTCGCTCGAAGGGAACGACTACGTACCGAAGCGCTACCGGGTACAGGACCTTTCCATGAGGAAACCCATATTTGGAGAGCGCGTGACCAGCTCTCCCAGGGGTTCGCTGTATGGAAATCTCGGTTGGCTGGACGGATATAGGGGCCAGACGGTTGAGGAACTGCTGGCCCTTGAAGGAAAATACCGAATCGACTCTCTGCTCTTGGTATTCGAGGAGGCCATTAGGCAAAAGGGAAAGCGCCAGGAAGGCCAAGCTCTGACTGACGAGGAACGCATCGTGCTGGCGGTGGAAGCACTGGAACGTGAAGTGAACAACGGCGGATACAATCAGTTCTTTACTAATTCGTCGCGCCACTTCGCCCCACCGATTGTGGACGCTCTCCAACGCATTGGTTGCAACAAGACTGCGACCATCACTCAGAAGGCCATAAAAGCACTCGGCATTTCAGACCTGACGGCTGAGGCCATCGGCAGTGCGATGGCCTTAGCTGATGAACAGCGGCTTGCGAAACTCAATCGGTGCGACGAAGCGTACTTCAAGAACGCCGAGCCAATTGCGGAGCGGCTCTTTGCGTTCATTAAAGCGAACAGAGCAGGCCTCAGCCTCTAACCATGGCGTAACCGCGCCATAGCCGCTCACAATCCGGAATCGGCCAGTCACATCGCCCTTGTCCTTTAAGCCCGCGGCAGGTGCGCGGTTCCGGCCGGTTCTACGCACCTTCAACGAGGGTCTCGATCGCGCCGCACGGGTTAGGCGAACGAGAACCAATGTCCTCCCTCCAAAGACGCGTGATTTAACGATGTAAGCTGACAACAGAGCTACTTGTCCCTAAAGGCGTACCGCTCGCACTCGGCCCTCTTCCGCTCCACTAGTTGCGCAGTGATCTGAAGCCCGCGCGAACCTCTTCTGAGAGGAGTTGCGGCTGTTCCCAGGCCGCAAAGTGGCCGCCTTTGGCGAGCTTATTGTAATGGATGAGTTTGGGGTACGCCCGCTCCGCCCAACTCCGCGGGGCTGGATAGAGTTCGTCAGGGAAGACGCTCACGGCAACCGGGATGGAGACGCCTTTGACATTGAAAAACCCGACTTTGCCAAAACTCTCCCAATAGAGACGGGCGCCAGAAAGCGCCGTGTTCGTCAACCAGGTGAGCGTGATGTTATCGAGGATGTCGTCGCGCGTGAGGCCTTCGGATTCTCCCGCAAAGACGCGTGAGATCAGCGCGTAGCTGCGCGCGTCGTGATCAAGGAAATAAGCCGCCAGGCCGATGGGTGAATCCGCGATTCCGTATAATGTCTGCGGTCGGAGCCCCATCTGGTAGCCGTAGGCGATTCCCTTTTGATATACGAACTGCAAGCGCTCGTAGGCGACCTTCTCATCGGCTGAGAGACCCGAAGGCGCCGGCGCCCCGGAAGAAGCTGCCTTGTCAATGTCGTCTGGAAAGATGCCAGGCATGTTGGTGTGAATGCCGAGCAATTCCGGGGGCGTCTGTGTAGCCATGATATCGGTGATGATCGCGCCCCAGTCGCCGCCTTGTGCCACAAATTTCGTGTATCCCAGGCGCTTCATGAGCACGACCCAGGCACTTGCAATGCGCGCCGGGCCCCAGCCAGCAGCGGTCGGCTTGCCTGAAAACCCGTAGCCTGGTATCGACGGAATCACTACATCGAAAGCATCTGACGCGCTCCCGCCATGTGCCGTGGGATTGGTGAGCGGATCGATAATCTTCAACTGCTCGACGATCGAGCCGGGCCATCCGTGCGTGACGATGAGCGGTAACGCCTTCTCATGCTTCGAGCGAACGTGGATTAAATGAATGTCGAGCCCATCGATCTCGGTCACGAAATTCGGTAGCGCGTTCAATTTCGCCTCGCACTTGCGCCAATCGTAATCTGTCGCCCAATAGCGCGCGAGTTTCTGAACCGTCGCGAGCTGCACTCCTTGCGATGCATCGGCGACCGTTTCCCGTTCAGGCCACTTGGTCGCGTTGATGCGCCTGCGCAATTCGGTAAGCTCCGCTTCAGGGACATTCACATGAAACGGACGAATAGCGGTCTGATCACCTGACTTCTCTTTGCTTCGTTGGGTAGCACTGGTTTGGGCCATGCTGTCCTCCTTTTAAGTGGTTTGGGAGTTTTGGTTTGTGGGCGATTCTCGAATTTCAGATTCGCCTTGTTCTATCGTCCTATGCGTTTCACGCGGCAAGATACTTCATAACGAAAACTCCGGTGACTGGTGCGGACCGGGTCCCCCCTATGCGAGGCCATAGACCCGTACTGGCACGGTTGCTTGATTGCAGCGTCGAGGAATTTCGCATCGCTAGGACAACGCGGAACTGCGCGTCGCCGCTCATCATGCGAACGTTAGCCTCGCCCGCTTTTTCAAGCGTGGTAGCAGAGTCGTTCCGAAACTCGATCTCGAACTCTCGGTCAAGGATACGATTCGGTCGTCGCGTGAGCTGGTATAGTTGCGGTTCGGTGTCGGTGACCGTTCTTTTGCCCTGGGATTACTCCAAAATAAACCAACCCTTGATGCTTGTCAATTTCTTGACCAATAATAGACAGATTATCCTTTTTGGATCGACCACAGGGGGCAAATCTTAGGCACCTACGCGACCAGGGCGCGGCCGCGGGCGGCGTTTTTCTCTCGCTGCGCTTTTTCCTTGATCCCAAACCTCCGGTCAAGGGAACCTGCAACGGGGGCCTCGTCTCAGCGCCGAACGCGGTTCGGCCCTACAACGGGCGTCTGGTATAATCGTCCGTAGCGTTTCCGAATCACCTGCGTGTTAAATTGATGCGAAGAAGCCGATGATTGACGAGAAAAAGATCGCCGCGCTGGGCGAGAGGATTGCCCGCGAATTCCAACCGGAGCGCATCATCCTCTTTGGCTCCTACGCCTACGGCAAGCCGCGCCCGGACTCCGACGTGGACCTTCTGGTAGTGCTGGCTTTTGACGGCAAAGGCTTTCGCAAGTCGCTGGAAATCCTGAATCGAGTTGACCCCGATTTCTCTGTGGATATCGTGGCGCGCCGTCCGGAGGATACGGCCCGCCGTTACGAAGAGGGCGACCCCCTGATCCGGGAGGCCCTGGACCGCGGAAAGGTGCTCTATGAAAGGCACCACTAAGGAGTGGACGGACAAGGCGGAAGCGGACTACGCAACCGCCACCCGCGAACTCAAGGCGCCCGATTCTCCCAATTTCGATGCGGTCTGTTTTCACGCCCAGCAATGCGTTGAGAAATTGATGAAGGCGCTGCTGATTCACCTGGGCAGCGTTCCCCCAAGAACCCACGATTTGACGGAACTGGGCCGTTTGCTGGCACCGGTATGCACGCAGTGGTCCTGGCCCGTGCAGGAATTGCGCTTCCTGACCCGCGCGGCGGTTGATTTTCGCTATCCGGGAGAGTCAGCCGACCGCCAGGAGGCAACGGAGTCCCTCGATGCCGCTATGCGACTCCGCGCGAAGTTGCGCGTGCTGCTGGGGCTTTCCCCCTGAAGAAGCATGCAAGCGCCGGGAGCCGACTAAGAATGATTCCCAACATTTTGGGAAAGAGGGAGGTCCGCACATGGCGCAGATCAGACTTTCAATTCCTATTGATGTTTTGCCGGAACAGGTCTACCCCCTGGTGGCCACGGCCCGCGGTCTTTCCCGATGGTGGGCCACCGATATAACTGAAACTGCCGAAACGGTTGAGCTTGGTTTTTTCAACCGCGCCACCGTTTACCGGCTGCAATTCGTGCGGGGCGTTGAGCCGCGCGAGGCGGAATGGCGTTGCCTGACCGGGCAGGAATGGGCTGGCACGCGGCTCTTGTTTGGCCTAACGCAAACCAATGGAAAGACTCTACTGAGGTTTACCCACGCGGATTGGCAGGCCGAAACAGACTACTTTGTGGCCTGCACCGCCACTTGGGGCGAACTGATGTATCGCCTCAAGGCAACGGCGGAAGGAAGAGCACCGGGCCCGCTGTTTTCCGCTGCGGGAATGGCGTACTGACACCTTATCGCCGCGCGTAGGCCTCGCCAGAGGCCGTAGGGGCGGTTCGCGAACCGCCCCTACGCAACCAGGGCGCGAACCGCCCCCAACGCGATCAGGGCGCCACCGCGCCGCTCATTATCTCGCTACCCATCGGCACCGCCCGCACGAAATCCCGACCTGCCGTTTGGACCCGTGTCGCTGTTGTGGTCCTGTAAATGATCCGAAACGGCCCTTCCAGAACTTGCCGAATTTGCGGGACGCCAGACGCAAGAGTCGCTATTTTGCAAATATCCGGAGATTATGGTGTAAGGTCTTATGGGTCAAAACGCCTAAAAGGGGAGTTAGTAATGGCCTTTCCGATTAACCGCCGGGCATTTCTTGGGGGTATCGCGCTGTCAGGCGCGGATTTATTTGTTCTGGAAAAAGAGAATCAGAAAGTAAAGTTGCAGGACTCAGGACTGGTGGAGAACGGCGCCCTCCGCCTGACAATAGATGCGGAAGAAGGGACCGTGCAGTTGTTGGACAAGAGCACCGGCGTGGAATGGCCGCTCGGATTGCCGCAAGTCGAATTGGATGATCAGCGTACCCTGCACGTTCGCCCCGTCCAGGAAGTCACCGAAAAGGGCGACGTCTTAAGCTTTGCAGCGGAGGATCCGGCCTATTGGGATAAGCGCAGGGAGCCGCGACTCCATTTGCAGTTGCAGTTGCAGAACGACCCGCCTGCCCTCCTCTATTCATACACGGCCGCTCCGCAGGTCCGGGAAGTCCACTTGATTCACAATGCCCTGGCGCTGGGGGCGGGGCCGGACAATTACTATGTGGTCCCGTTCCGTATGGGCGTGTTGGTGCCCGTCGAGGGAGAAAAGCCGTTCTCGCGGCGATTGATCCCCTACACCATTTTCTCAGGATGGCCGGGCCACGAAGGTCCCGGCTACTCGATGGCGATGTTCGGTGCCGTGAAAAACGGGTCCGCGCTGCTCGCCACTTGGGAAGACTTCTACACTGACATCCTTTACGACTATGCCACTGAGCCCGCCCACCAATTAAGCGCGAGCCTGGCGTTCTACAAATCATCACCCGTGCTGGGGCTGCCGCCGCTCGGTGGCGGGGGCTATAGCGAATGGTCACGCGTATTGCGGCTGCAGCCGCTCGGCCGCGGCAGCTATGTCGAAATCGCCAAGGCCTACCGCACGGTTGCACGAGAACGCGGTTTTCTGAAGACCTTCTCCGAGAAAATGCGGCAAAATCCCACGGTCGAGCAGTTATTCGGGGCGGCCGACTTCAAGCCGTTCGTCTTCTCCACGCGTGTGCCGAACACCCCTTGGAACCCCAGCAACAAGGAAGCCGTCAGCATTGGCTACCAATTCTCTGACTGCGCCGCGTTCGCTGAACATATGAAAAATGATCTGGGGATCGATCGCGCCATGCTGGTGTTGGCCGGCTGGAATCACCGCGGCTATGATCGCCAGTGGCCGGATATTCTACCCGCCGCGCCGGAAATTGGCGGGAACGAGGGGCTAAGCGAGTGCTCCCGCCGCGTCCAGGCGCTCGGCTGGCGGTTCGGGCTGCACGATAATTACCGCGACATGTACAAGGACGCGCCTTCCTGGAACGAGGGCTGGATCGCCAAGAAGCCCGATCAATCGCTTCAGGAAGGCTATGTGTGGAACGGCGGCCAAGCCTACCTGGCGTGCTCCCACGAGGCACTGGAAATTGCCGCGCGGCCGCAGAGTCTCCCCGGAGTCAAACGGCTGTTCGCCCCGAACCTGTACTTTATCGACACCACCTTCGCTTCTCCGCCCTATGCGTGTTTTGATCCGAGGCATCCTGTTTCACTCGCCGGGGACGTGCAGAACAAAATCCGTCTTTCCGAGTACGCCCGCGCGCTGTTCGGACTGTTCGGCAGCGAAGAGGGAAAGGAATGGGCCGTGCCCCATGCTGATTATTTCGAGGGTCTCCTGTGGCACAAGGTGCTATCCCGCGCTTCCGGCAGCCCGCAGGCCGAAATGCCGGCCAGCCGCACGGTGATTCCACTGTTCGAGCTGGTGTACGGCGATTCGATCTCGATCTATTGCCACCAGGACGGACGGGCGTTCCCCGACGATCCCGCGCTCATTTTAGATCATATCCTGTACGCTGAAATGCCGGTCTATTACTTTGGTGGGCCGCGCTATTGGACGGATGCCAGCAGGGATTTCCACCCCGCTCCAGGTTCGCAGGATCGTCTGGTATTCGCACGCGGAGGCCAATTTGGGCTGATCGACCAATTTATCAAGAACACCTATGAGGTGCTCAGCCCCTTGAATCGTGTGACCGCCTTATTGCCCATGACCGATCACCGCTTTCTCACGTCGGACCGGCAGGTGGAAAACACGCGCTTTGGCGAAGAAGTGACTATTACCGTCAACTACGGTTTGCAGGACTTCAAAGCCGGGGGCACGGTGCTGCCCCAGTACGGCTTTATCATAGAAAGCCCCACGCTAGTGGCGTTCCACGCCCGCAGCTATCGCGACGCGAAATTCATGCAGCCGTCGCTGTTCGTGTTGCGCAGCCTGGATGCGGCGCCGCTTACTTCCTCGCGCCAGGTGCGCATCTACCGCGGCTTCGGCGACCGCCGCTTGGAGTGGAGGGGCAAGACCATCGAAGTTGAAACCGAGACGATTGCTCCCTGATGCGCTGATCAAAAGCCGCAATCGCTGTGGGGTCGGGATTTCGCCGGAGAAAACGCCTTCACCGTTCTCGTTGGCGGCGCGGCTGCTACGGAGTGCGGATGCGGTGGGCGAGACTGGGAGCGATCGTTTGAAGATGAGAACGGATGTATCGAAGAAGTCTCTCATCAGGCGAAGGATTCGCGGAGCCGCTTGGCGCGCTCGAGATCAATCAGGTCGGGAATGGAGGCGTTGCTCGGTTCACCCTGATACACCCAGACGCCCCGTTCTTTTTGGAGAAGCGCCTGCGGCCGTACCGGTCGCAAGGTAATGCGTTCGCCTTCACTTTCCAGAACAAGCGTGTCGCCGGCGCCAAGCTGCATCTCTTCGCGCAAAGCCTTGGGAAGAACCAGCCGCCCCGCCCGGTCGATAGACACCTTGGTTGTCATGACGCCATTTTACAATGGCATAATCCATATGCAAATGGAAAATTTGGAACGTCTTGCACTCAAGAGGTTCCAGCCCCTCACATCGGCCGCCCCTCCAGGGCTTCGTCAAGGTCGCTTTTAGTAAGATCACAATGCTGCCTCCTTTTATCTCTTGGTAGGTAATCCATAAGATAACGGCACAAAAATTGCTAGCTATACCGTATGGAGGTGTGTCTTCTGCTCGGAATGGCGCAGCCGGGTAGGCTCGCGAGACTCCTGGCCGCCCCTGACGCGCCCGGCCGCGGCCCCGCCACGTGCCTATGCCCATAGGCTCAGCAAAAAACTCGCAGGACGCCGGCCCGGCGGGCGGCCCGCCGGGGGCCGTGGAAACTCGAAACGGGAAACTGGAAATTCGAAACTGGACGTGCGGGACATGCCAATCGGCAATCGGCGATCGAAAATCGGCAATCTATACTCCGGCCAAGGTCAGGGAAGATGGGCGGAAGAAAAAAAATTTTACGAACGAAGCCACCAAGTCGTTGAAAACAAAGGATCGCAGAACAAATTGACCGAGAAAAAGCGGACATTTTGGTTTAAGTATCGGACATTTTGGTTCAACGTGATGACATTTTGGCGTGGCCATGCAGCATTTTTCGGACACTTCGGTATGACGTGGTGACGTCTTGGGTGCCAACACGGTAGAACGGGACCGGAAGAGGGGGACGGGGCATTTCCGACTTACCCGATGTTTAGCGCTCCCACAGTCCGAACCGCCGCGACTTTGACGTGACCCTGGCCGCCCCTCATAGCGGCTTGAATCGCACGCGAAATGCGAGTAGGCTGGTGGCCGTAGAGCGGGTACTGACTTCGGGATCTGGAGTTGCGGTCTCACAGCCGTTGCACGGCCGTTCTTCTGCCCGATCTGACTTGGCTGAAAGGAGATTTACTATGTCTGGCCGTCCTAACCGCCGCGATTTCCTTAAAAGCTCAGCTTTGGCCGCGCTTGGGGGCGCCGCCGCACTGACGCCGGACGAGCGCGTGCTTGCCGCGCCTGCCGGGGCCGTTGCCATTAGCATGCCTCAGACGTTTCATCAGGGCTTTCCTACGGGCAAGCTGGGAACGCTCAATGTCACCCGCCTGTTCCTGGGATGCAATCAGGTGAGCGGTTATTCCCATTCTCGTGATTTGAATTATGTGAGCCGATTGATGCGGGAATACCAGACGGATGACCGCGTGTTGGACACCTGGCAACTGGCCGAGGAGCAGGGTGTCAACACCGTGCTCTCCGACCCCTTCGACAAGCCGGTGCGGATCATGAAACGATACCGGAAGGAGCGGGGAGGGAAGATCCAATGGATTTCGGAGGTTCACCCCCATAAGCCTTATGACGAGATCCGACTGGCCGACCTGAAAGAGAACCTTACGCAGATCCTTGACAATGAACCCAGTGCTTTCTACATCCAGGGCGGGGTTACCGATTCGTTGGCTCAGCGGGGGCTGCTGGATGAACTGGGTGAGGCCCTGGAGGCGATGAAGAAGAGCGGTCTGCCCTCCGGCCTCGGGGCGCATTCCATAGAAACCCCGAAGGCCTGCGCGCGCGCGGGCCTCCTGCCCGATTTCTTCATGAAGACCTACCATGCGGACGACTATTGGTCCGCCACGCCTCGCGCCGAGCGCGCTGAGAACGTGGTGGACCAGCAGGGTCCCCACAATCACGACAACATCTGGGATATCAGACCCGAAGCAACCCGCGAGTTTATGGCCACGTTTCACAAGCCTTGGATTGCCTTTAAGGTAATGGCGGCGGGAGCCATCCCCCCGGAAAAGGCCTTCCGCTTTGCTTTCCGGGGCGGCGCGGACTTCATCTGCGCCGGCATGTTTGATTTTCAACTTGAAGAAGATGTGGCGACTGCCAAGCAAATCCTGGCGGAAAACTTGGACCGGACACGGCCTTGGCTCGCCTAGTACCCCGTTGTTGTTGGGCGGCGGTAGTGGTTCCGTTCTCGATTTTCGGTGCGGACCTCACGGGTGAGGGACACCGATGACGGGCGACGGCGCAGGTGACGGCTGCTGCTGGTTCTCGCCCGCCAAATCGGGTACAATGCGCAGCCAGTTGGACGTCTTCACAAAACCATAACCCCGGGCTACGTATCTGAAGGGGGACCGCTTGGCGCGGGAGGAGGTAGTCATGCTGGAACCGAAATCAGATGCTTCTGTGAACGTTCGCAGCTTAATCTGGATGCCGGCTTTAGTGACGTTCGGGATCACCTTGTTGCGCTTAGTCGGAGAACTGGCCCATTGGTCGCCGCTATTCTTCAACCGCGGCGCCGGCGGCGGTGCGGCCATCGTCGGGATTTCCTGGCTTCCTTTTGTCTTTGGGCCGTATTTCGCTATCAAACTGGCACGCTTGGGGCAGGGCGGGGCTGTTTGGAAAACCGTCGGGCTGGCCGTGCTCGGTATGGTCATCATGGTGGCGGGCATGTTCCTCTTATTTGCGCCACAGGTGAAATTCCCCGGAAAAATGATTCTCGGAATTCTGCTGATTGTGCTGGGCCCGAGCCTGGTCACCTTGGGCTGGCCCGCGCTCTTCAAGCTTCTGGTCGCTTACGGCTACGCCGCACGCATCCCGGTGGCCGTCCTGATGTTCTTCGCGCTGCGGGGACATTGGGGAACGCACTACGACGCGCTGCCTCCCAACGTGTCACTGCCAGCGTCCTTTTTCGGCAGGTATATGTATCTTGCCTTCGTGCCGCAAATGGTGATGTGGGTGGCGTTTACGGTGCTGGTGGGCGCGCTGGTGGGTGCTATTGCTAGCGCCCTGGTGGTCCACAGCAAGACAAGCCCCGCCGCAGTTTGAACCGCACCACGTCTTTCTGATTGCCCCGCCTCCCCCGCGCCGGCCGGGTGATGCCTCTGTACAGACGTCAAGAGGAGACCCCTGTGAACGCACCTTCCGCAGCGTATCTTGAAACCAAGGAGCTAATTGTATTTCCCGCGCTGATTACGTTGGCCGTGACGGCAGCGCGGCTGGCGGGCGAGCTGTTGCACGGTCCCAAAATATTGTTCAATTCCGAGGCGGGAGGTCTCTGGGCCATTGTGGGCATCATCTGGCTGGCGCCCCTTTTCGGCGTCTACTTTGCCTTGAAGCTGGCGGCGCACGGCCAGGGGCCCCAATCCGGCTTGCGCGGCATGGCCGCCGTCGGCCTTGCTTTGTTGGGCATGGTGCTCGTGGTGTTGTTCAGCCATGTGGCCTCGTGTATGCAGGTCCAGCAGAGCTTCCGGGCACGGCTTATTTATATCTGGGTGATTGTTGCGGCGGCAGCGCTTATTACTTTCCCGGGGTGGCCGGCACTCTTCCGCACGCTGGCGGCATACGCCTATGCGGCGCGCGTGCCGGTGGCAATCATAACGTTCTTCGCCTTTTGGCAGGATTGGGGAACTCACTATGACGCGACAATGCCCGATATGCCCGAAGGCCTCGGCTTGCTCGCCAAATATCTCTGGCTTGGATTCTTTCCTCAACTCATTTTCTGGGCAAGCTTGACGATACTCGCCGGGCATGTTTTTTGGCAGCCTCGGTTTTGTCTTTGTCCGCCTCGTCCACCACAAAGACCCTGTCGAACAGCCGTCTGTCTAGAACTATCTGTCCAGGCGGCCTCAGGCTGATAGGAGGGGGTAGTCTGGCCGCAAGCGAGCGCCAGTTTGATTTTAAAAGGGCGGCCAGAGTATCTTGAGTGCTTCGCATCGACATGGGTTGAAGGAGAGTTTTCTGTGATTATTGCTGATCTTGCCGAGATATCCGGTCGCACCTACCCCGCGCGGCGTCGAACGCAAAACTTGGTGGGTGGCCCCAGCCCCATCCAGGCCACAAACTTCTCTTTAGGTTGCGTCACCCTGGAGCCGCATGGAGGCCAAGTGCCTTGGCACAATCAGCAACAGGAGGAGGTCTACCTGATTTTGGAGGGCGAGGGCGAAATGTGCCTGGGCACGGAGCGGGCAGCGGTCAGGGCAGGCCAAGCCGTCTACATTCCGTCCGGCGTGTTTCACCAGCTTACGAATACGGGCTCGGCGATCATGCGCATGCTTTACTGCTACGGGCCAGCCGGTGACGTAGCGCATTGGCGCCAGGAACTGGACGGCACGCTGCCCCGCGCCGGAGACGAGGCTCCGGCGCTCCCCGATGGGGCACAGCCGCAGCACACGGGGACCGAGAGATAGCTAATCGGGTGATCGGGGGATCCGGTGATCCGGTGAATTCAACCCACGATTCGCTATGTTGTCTTTTGTTCACTCGATCACCCGATCACCGGATTAGGTTAGGCGAACAGGGGAGAATCAATGACACACACAGTCGGCATCATCATGAACGGCGTGACCGGGCGCATGGGATTGAACCAGCACCTGCGTCGTTCGATCGGCGCCATTATTAAACAGGACGGCGTCAAAATCAGCGACGCGGAAACCATCGTGCCGCGTCCGCTGCTAGTGGGAAGAAGCGCCGCCAAGCTTGAAGCCATAGCGCAGGAGTTTGGGGGGTTGCCTTACACCACCCAACTTGATGCCGCGCTCGCCGACCCGGAATACTCCATCTACTTCGATGCGCAGACGACGGCGCAGCGGTTTGACGCGGTCAGCAAGGCTATCGCGGCAGGGAAGCACGTCTATTGCGAAAAGCCCATCGCCGAGACGCTGGAAAGATCGCTGCAGCTTTATCGAATGGCGGAATCGGCGCGAATCAAGCATGGCGTGGTGCAGGACAAGTTGTGGCTACCGGGGCTGCTAAAGCTCCAGCGGTTGCGCGACATGGGCTTTTTTGGACGCATCCTAGCCGTGCGGGGAGAATTCGGCTATTGGGTTTTTGAAGGGGACACCGTACCCCCGCAGCGCCCTTCGTGGAACTATCGCAAGGAGGACGGCGGCGGCATTATCCTCGACATGTTCTGCCACTGGCGCTACGTTCTCGACAACGTCTTTGCGCCCGTCAAGGCTGTATCGTGCTGCGGCGCCACGCACATTCCCGAGCGTCGGAACGAGGACGGAGCGCCGTACGAATGTACGGCTGACGATTCAGCCTACGCGACGTTCGAGCTGGAAGGCGGCATCCTGGCGCCGTTCAATTGTTCGTGGTGTGTGCGTGTTCGTCGCGATGACCTGCTTACACTTCAGGTGGACGGCACCAAAGGCTCGGCCGTGGCGGGGTTGCGCGATTGTTGGATTCAGCCTTACGGCGCCACGCCGCGCCCGGTGTGGGATCCCGATGTGCCCAGCGCGCTGAACTACTTCGACGGTTGGCAAAAAGTGCCGGAACAGGAAGCCTACGAAAACGCATTCAAGCGGCAGTGGGAATTGTTCCTGCGCCACGTCGTGAAAGACGAGCCGTTCCGCTGGAGCTTATTGGAAGGCGCCAAGGGTTTGCAGCTTGCCGAAAAAGGCTTGGAATCATGGAGGAAGCGGGCGTGGGTGAAGATCGAGCCGCTCACTTCCTCTCATGCCGCGGAGTGAACGCTTTGCATCCAAGCCGCCACGCCTCGCATCGGCGTTATTCGCGGAAGTTGGATGCCGGATGGGGAACCCGACCGGCCAGACGCTGGTCCTCCGGCGGGGCAGCGTCGTGGTATTTGCGCCAGAGTTTCTCGGCGCCTTCTGCTTCCCCGGGATGCGTCCCGGGCGTACTCAGTACGCGTATTCTGACCCGAGCCAATCCACGATGCGTGAATCGCAACCGTTCGGCTGCCGCTTTCGACACGTCAATCGCACGGCCTGCGACGTAGGGGCCGCGATCCATGATCCGGACCACCACGGAACGTCCGCTGCGAAGATTGGTGACTTCCACCTTTGCCCCAAGCGGCAAAGTTGGGTGAGCTGCTACCATGGCGTACTCGTCGAACCGTTCTCCGCATGCCATCAGGTGTCCCTGAAAGCCCGGGCCATACCAACTGGCCAACCCGTACTGCACGCCGAAACGCACGGGGAAGCCGGCGGCTCGTGCAGAGCTTACAAAACTAGCCAACACACAAACGATGATCGAGGCTGAAATCCGGCAAACAATACCTGTTTTCATGAGGCCTCGTTTACACCTCCTTTTGAAAACCGCGTTCGATGCGTTTTTTTGGCCTTAAGACCGTTAGGCGGGGCGCCCTGCTGATGATCCCTGAACAGTCGCCCCGCTCTTCTAACCCCGAGCCCGATGATAAGATGGCAAGGGTTTTGCCAAACATGGGAAGGGCCGCAGTGTCTTGTTAGTTTTCAGCGACATAGCGGCGAAGGTATGTACGTTCAGGTATCGAACTGGCGTGCAAATCTTCGTCAACAAGGAAGAATTTACGCACGAACAAAGCGCCGGAATATCGGCAGGCGGGTGCGGTAACCCCCTGCCGTGCCGAAATCCCTTTTTCCCTCTTGCGCTCTGCCACGCGCTCGTAGATGATGTTTTCCTCTCGGATCGCCCCCGGATGACTCCTATCTGCCGACCTGAGAGACAGCGGCGTGGGTGGCGGCCCGGCGGGGATCAAGGCGGACGCCATGCCCAAGGGCGCCGTGTTGTCGAGAAGGCTGCTTGTTTTGAGGTATAGCCCGGTTTTAGGAGACCTCATGTCCAAAGACGCGTTTGTGTTGGGTATTGATTATGGAACGGAATCGGGCCGCGCCGTGGTGGTACGCGTGCGCGATGGAAAGCTTCTGGCGTCATCCGTTGTACCTTACCCGGATGGCGTGATCGATGAGCGCTTGCCGGGCGGGCCCAAACTGGAGCCCGACTGGGCGCTTCAGAATCCGCTCGACTACCTCTACGTGCTCGAGAAGGCAGTGCCTAAAGCGCTAAAGGAAGCCAAGGTGAAAGCCGAGGACGTGATCGGCATCGGCACGGATTTCACGGCTTCCAGCCCTATGCCGGCCAAAGCGGACGGGACTGCCCTTTCAGCCATTCCCAAGTACCGCAAGACTCCCCACGCCTACGTCAAACTGTGGAAGCATCACGCCGCGCAACCAGAAGCGAACCGGATCAACGAAATTGGCCGCGAGCGCAACGAGGAGTTTATTCGGATCTATGGCGGCAAGTATTCCTCGGAATGGTTTTTCTCGAAACTCCTGCAAGTGCTGGACGAGGCGCCTGCCATTTACGATGCCATGGACCGCTTCATCGAAGCGGCAGACTGGATCGTGTGGCAACTGACCGGCGAAGAGAAGCGCAATACCTGCACGGCCGGGTACAAAGGCATGTGGGTGAAGGGCCAGGGGTTCCCATCGCCCGAATTCTTCCGTGCGCTGCACCCGCGCATGGAGAACGTGATTGCAGAAAAGGTCGGGGAAGAGTACTTTCCGCTGGGCTCGAAGGCCGGTGGTCTTACTGCCTGCTGGGCGAAGAAGATGGGGCTGAAGGAAGGAACGCCCGTGGCCACGGGTAATGTTGACGCCCACGTCGCCGTGCCGGCGTGCACGGTCACCGAACCCGGCTCCCTGGTGATGATCATGGGCACATCCATCTGCCACATGCTGCTCGGCAAGGACAAGCAGATGGTGGAAGGCATGTGCGGCACCGTGGAAGACGGCATCGTGCCCGGCCTGTGGGGCTATGAAGCGGGGCAATCGGCGGTTGGCGATATCTTTGCCTGGTTCTTCGAACATGCGGTGCCCGACTACATTCATCAAGAGGCGCGTAAGTTGAAGGTTCCCTTCCAGGCGGTGCTGGAAAAACGCGCGTCCGCGCTCAAGCCGGGTGAATCGGGCCTGGTGGCGCTCGACTGGTGGAACGGCAACCGCTCGGTTCTGGTGGATGTGGATTTGACGGGCGTGCTGTTGGGCATGACGCTGGCCACACGCGCGGAGGAAATCTATCGTGCGCTGATTGAAGCCACGGCCTTCGGCACGCGCGCCATCGTCGAGGCCTTCGAGTCAAAGGGCATCGCCGTAAACGAACTTGTGGCCTGCGGCGGTTTGCCGGAGAAGAACCGGCTGCTGATGCAGATTTATGCCGACGTCACGGGGCGCGAAATCAAGCTGGCGGACCCGCTGCAAACGTGCTCGGCGCTGGGATCCGCGATGCACGGCGCGGTCGCGGCAGGCGCTGCTGCCGGCGGATACGATTCCATTGTCGACGCCGCCCGCAAGATGGCGCGCGTTCAGAAGCTGACGTTTAAGCCCAACGCCAAGATCCAAGCGGCGTACGATCAACTCTTTGCGGAATACCACACGTTGCACGATTATTTCGGCCGCGGCGGAAATGATGTGATGAAAAGGCTGAAGGCGTTAAGAAGGGAGAATTCGAAGTAAGGGATTATTGGAGATTGGCGATTTGCGATTGGTGACTTGTGATTGCAGCTCTCTGATTTTGTGCTTTCCCTAAATGTGAGAGCTCGCCAGTCGCAAATTATCAATCACAAATCACTAATCATAAATCATCAATGAATTATGCCTACACTCGAACAACTCCGGCGCGACGTTTACGAAGCCAACCTTGGCATCTGGCGCGGCGGCCTGGTAACCATGCACAGCGGCAATGCCAGCGGCATCGACCGCAAGCGCGGCTTGGTGATGATCAAGCCGAGCGGCATGGATTATGACTGCATGAAGCCGGCCGACATGGTGGTGACGGACCTCGAAGGCCGCAAATCAAAGGGAAAATGGAACCCTTCGGTGGACTTGCCCGACCACCTCTACATCTATAAGCACTGCCCGGAAGTGGGCGGCATCATCCACACCCATTCCAATTACGCCACGGCCATGGGGTTGATGGGGAAGCCCATTCCTGCCTACCTCACGGCCATTGCCGACGAATTCGGCGATGAGATTCCGTGCGCGCCTTACGTGGATAACCAGGCGGACCACATCGGCCAGGCCATTGTCAAATACAGGAACCGGGCGCCGGCTATCCTGATGGCCAATCACGGCACGTTTGCCTGGGGGCCCACACCGCGCGCCGCGCTCAAAGCGGCGGTGATGCTGGAAGATGTTTCGAAAACCGTGCACCTGGCGTTGCTTCTGGGCAAACCTCCCTCATTGCCTCCGGAAGAAGTGAAGAAGTGGTGGGAGCGATACCATACCTGGTACGGGCAGCCGGGGAAGAAGGCCGTGGCGAATCACAAGTGACGAGCGAGCGTAGCAGACCTGTTCTTTAGGTCTGCGGCTCGTGGCGCATGGGCGAGTGAAAACCGAGGACCTGCAAAACAGGTTCGCGCTACACCAGCTTAAGGATAATTGATTATGTCTTCCCTCTCGGTTCCGGCGGCTCTGCTGTGGTTCGCGGCCCCAGGGATTCCCAAGCGGCTCATTCACCTGCATCCGGTGGACATGGCGATTGTCGCCATCTACTTCCTGATGGTGTTGGGGATTGGCTTCTACCTGGAAAGCCATACCAAGAGTGGCGAGGATTTCTTTCTCGCCGGCCGCGAAATGACGGCGTGGGTGGCGGGACTGAGCTTCATTTCCGCCAATCTTGGCGCCCTGGAACTGATGGGATGGGCGGCCGCCAGTTACCAGTACGGTATTCTGGCGACGCACTGGTACTGGATTGGCGCCATCCCCGCCATCCTGTTTCTGGGCCTCGTCCTGATGCCGTTCTACTACATTTCCAAGACCCACTCCGTGCCCGGTTACCTCCAGCTTCGCTACGGCGAACCCACGCGCGCGCTCAGCGCCATCTCCTTCGCCTTCATGACGGTTTTGATGTCAGGCATTAATATGTATGCTATGGCCCTGGTGATGAAGGTGGTTCTGGGCTGGAACATCCATTTCAGTATCTGGGTGTCATCCATCACCGTGGCGGTTTATGTCGCGCTGGGTGGACTCTTCTCTGCGATTTTCAACGAGGTGCTGCAGTTCTTCCTGATCTGGTTCGGCGCGCTGTTGATTCCCATTCTGGGCCTGGTGGAAACAGGCGGCTGGAGGGGGCTCGTGGCGCGCATCCAGCAGAATGTCCCGCAAGGGGATTACACGCATCTCTGGCGGCCCATGGCCCACTTTGCCAGCAACCCCATGGGCATTCACTGGACCGGTATTGTGCTGGGCCTGGGGTGGGTGATTTCCTTCGGTTACTGGAACACTGATTTCCTGGTGGTGCAGCGCATCTTCGCCGCCAAGGACATTCGCGCCGCCAAGATGGCTCCGATCATCGGTTCTTATTTCAAGATGGCTGTTCCCTTCATCGTGATCCTGCCCGGGTTGCTGGGGCTCGCACTGCTGCCGTTCAAGCTGGCGCCGGAGGAAGTGGCTGTCGTCACCGGCCAGCACAGTTATAATGAGGTGCTTCCCTTGATGCTGGCGCGCTATTGCGGCCCCGGCCTGCTGGGCCTGGGGATCACCGCCCTCATTGCCGGGTTCATGTCAGGAATGGCCGGGAATGTGAGCGCCTTCGCTACGGTTTGGACTTACGACCTTTACCGCCCCTTCATTCGCAAGAATGCTGCGGATAGCCACTACGTCAGCATGGGCCGGTGGTGCACCATTCTGGGCGTCATCGTTTCCATCGGCACCGCTTACCTGGTCATGAGATTTGGCAGCATCATGGATTACGTCCAGGCGCTGTTCAGCTTCTTTGTCGCGCCGCTGCTAGGCACGGTGTTGCTCGGCATGATGTGGAAGCGCGTGACCGCCGCGGGCGGCTTCTGGGGGCTGCTGGCCGGGAGCGTTTCTTCGGTGGCCATGTTCCTGCTCGTAAAGTTCAATCACCACATGCTCGCCTATATCGCACTTTCCAGTGATGCCAAGGACATGGCGGAGAATATGTATCGGGCGCTGTGGTCATGGCTGATCTGTGCGATTGTCACCGTGGTCGTCAGCTACTTTACCAAACCCAAGCCAGTGGAAGAGCTCAAGGGCCTCGTCTACGGATGCACCGAATTGCCCAGCGAAGGGCATTTGCCGCTGTGGAAACGCCCGATTTTCTGGGCGGCCATCTCGTTGGTCATATTTTTGGTTCTGCAGTGGATCTTCTGGTAGGGGCGAGCGACGCTCGCCCCCGGGCCGAACGCCGTTCGGCCCTACACAGGGTAGTTCCGCAGTCCCTGATGACAGGAGTGAGATTATATGGAAGAGAAACCTGATAGCGTTCGTGCAGGAGGCGGTGACGGTGGCGCGCGTCCCGTGGCGGTGGATGTGGAAGATCACAAGCCGCGTGGTCACCATATGCTTCCCGTCTGGTTCTTCGTGGGCGTCATCCTGCTGATTTATGGACTGATTATTTTGGGCTCCGGCATCTCCGAACTCTCCCGCCCGCCTTTGGAGGCACTCTCGCACATGCCTCCTGCCGTCAGACACCCGGCCGTTTGGTGGGGGGCGCTGCTGACGGTTATCGGTGCCGTCTACGTTGGCCTTTACCGGCCGAGGAAGTCGTAGGGACCGCTCCGCATGACCACCTTGTTTCCGCTCGCCTTTGCCGAAGCGCCCGGCGCGCACGCGATTCTCTCCATGCACGCCGTGGATTTCCTCATCATCGCCATATATTTCGTCGTGGTGCTCGCCATCGGCATCTACCTGAGGCGATACGCCAAAAGCGGCCAGGATTTCTTCCTGGCGGGACGCGAAATGTCCGCCTGGGTGGCCGGGTTAAGCTTCATTTGTGCCAATCTGGGCGCGCTGGAGTTGATGGGATGGGCCGCGTCCGCGTACCAGTATGGAATTCTAGCCGCGCACTATTACTGGTATGGCGCGATCCCGGCCATGCTGTTTCTGGGCGTCGTCATGATGCCCTTTTATTACATCTGCAAAACCCATTCGGTGCCGGGTTACCTGCAACTCCGTTTTGGCGAACCCACGCGTGTGGTGGGAGCGCTGTCATTCGTTTTTCTCACCATCCTGATGTCAGGCATCAATATGTACGCCATGGCCGTGGTCATGAAGGTGATGCTGGGCTGGGACATTCACCTCAGCATCTGGATCTCGTCGCTGACGGTGGCCGTCTATGTTGCCTTGGGGGGACTGATTTCGGCGATTTTCAATGAGGTCCTGCAGTTTTTCCTTATTTGGTTTGGTGCGCTGATGATTCCCATGCTCGGCATGGTGGAAGCCGGGGGGTGGTCGAACCTGGTTGCGCGCATTCACCGCAATTTTCCCCAAGGCGATTACACTCACTTGTGGCGTCCCATGGCTCACTTTACGAGCAACCCCATGGGCATTCACTGGACGGGCATCGCCTTTGGATTGCTGATGGGATCGCTGGGCTATTGGACTACGGATTTCCTGGTTGTCCAGCGAGCGCTTGCCGCGAAGGACCTCCGCTCCGCGAAGCTGGCGCCGATTATCGGCTCCTATTTCAAGATGGCCGTGCCGCTGATCGTGGTTCTGCCCGGACTGCTCGGACTGGGCCTGTTGCCCTTCAAGCTGGTGCCGGAGAGCGCGGCCGGGCCCGGCCAACACAGCTTTAACGAAGTGCTGCCGCTGATGCTGGCGCGCTACTGCGGACCGGGTCTGCTGGGCTTGGGCGTTACCGCACTCATTGCCGGGTTCATGTCCGGCATGGCGGGCAACGTCAGCGCGTTTGCGACGGTGTGGACGTATGACCTGTACCGGCCCTTCCTGCGCAAGCACGCGACGGATGCGCACTATGTATCCATTGGCCGCTGGTGCACCATCCTGGGTGTGGTCATTAGCATCGGCACGGCATACCTGGTGATGCAGTTCGCCAGCATCATGGATTACGCCCAGGTGGTCTTTAGCTTTTTCGTCACGCCGCTCTTTGCTACCGTTTTTCTCGGGATGATGTGGAAACGCGCCACTCCCGCCGGGGGCTTTTGGGGACTGCTGATGGGCACGCTGTCTTCCCTGGGCATGTGGTTGCTGGTAAAGCTCGATCCCTCCAAGCTGGCCTGGATAGCCCTCTCGATTCACGCCAAAACCATGGCCGAAAGCATGTATCGCCTGCTCTGGTCGGGCGTGGTGGCGTTCGCTGTTATCATCATCGTCAGCCTGTGTACGGTGCCGAAGCCACCGGAAGAACTGAGCGGCCTCGTTTACGGCTGCACGGATATTCCCAGCGAAGGCCAGATGCCCCTCTACAAACGCCCAATCTTCTGGGCGGTGATTTCGTTCGCAATTTTCGTCGTCTTGCAATGGGTCTTTTGGTAGCGCCACCGAGGCGAGCTTCACTTCCAGGCTAACCACCAACCACTAACCACTAACCGCTGTCCACCCGTGTGTGCTACTATGGCCTCGTCAGCGTGCGAAGCGTTGGCTTCTCGCGGGCGACCCGATGCGGGAACAGGTGACCTCAGCAGACCAAAAGAATTCTCTGGCCGATGACGAGCGGTGGCAGGTGGTCGGACGGATTGCCGCCAGCCCAGGCTTTCAGAAGTCTGCCCGGCTGCGCGAGCTGCTGCTTTACATCACCGAGCAGACGCTGCACGGCCGCGCCAGCCAATTGACGGAACACGAGATCGGCCGGGTGGTATTCGGTAAGCCGCCCGATTACAGTCCCTTGGACGACAGCTCGGTGCGCGTGCACGCCCGCCAGTTGCGGCTGCGCCTGCACGAGTATTTCGATTCGTTCGGCCGGTCGGAACGGATCATCGTGGAAATTCCCAAGGGAAGCTACATCCCTGTCTTCCGCAGCGCCGTGGCGGAAACGCCGGTCCCGAGTGCGCTCCCCAAGGCCACCGTTCCCGGGCGCTCGCGGTTTGGCCGTGCTGTGCCTTGGATCCTGTGTGCCATCCTGGCCGCGGCGTGCGCCTACCTGGCGACGCGCGTGGCCGTCTACCAGCGGGCGGCGAACGCGGTGGCTCCCGTGCATCCGCCCTGGCCGCTGTCCGAGCTTTTTGATCCCGACCATCTCACGTACTTCGTTGTGTCCGACGTGAACTACGGGATGATGCGGATCATCGCCCAGAATCCCGGCTCGCTGGCGGACTACCTTAAGCCCGATTTCCCGCGCAGTTTTATGCCCGCCCTCGCCGCCAAGGACCAGGGGTTGATCATGAACTACATTTCGGGCTCCGGGCTCACGTCAAACGCCGATGTCTCCGTGCTGGAGTCGCTGATCCGGCTGGCCGGTGATGAACGGGACCGGCTGTCGATCCGCTTTCCCCGGGACGTTCGATTGCGGGACCTGAACGAGGGCAACTACATCTTTGCGGGGAGCCCGGGCTCCAATCCCTGGGTGGAATTGTTCCAGCGGCAGCTCAATTTTCAGGAGACCGAAGAGAAAGTGGGTGCCGGGCCCAAGGCGTTCGCCAACAAGGCGCCACGGCCCGGCGAACAGAAAGCCTACGTGGGGCTGCAATTTACCGGCACGGAGGGAGAAGACTACGCCGATATCGCGCTGGTGCCCAGCCCCGCCAGCGGGCGGCCCATCCTGATCCTGCAAGGCCTGCAACAGGAGGGCACCGAAGCCGCGGGACGATTCCTGGCTGACGCCAACCAGCGGCGCGTGCTGCGGGAGGCGCTGGGCTTCACCTCCGACCCCAAAACCAAGATCTGGTTCGAGGCGCTTATTCGCACCCAGGCCGTCGCCGGGGCGCCGAACTCGGAAGCCATCGTGGCGGCACGGTTGATCCGATGAGTCCCACACTGGCGCTCGCGCTGAGTTGCCGGCGCTTCCTCACGGCACTGCTCGCCGAAGCCGCTCGCGTCCACGCATCCGCTTCGATGGATGAGCCAGCGGGCACGGGGAATCCGTGAGTACACACCTCATGCCGAGAACGAATCGACTTTCCACCGCCCGGTCGTGGCCGCTGCTCCTGATGCTGATGGTGGCGGTGGAAAGCGCACCGGGCGGGCAGTCGAGCGTCAAGCCGCTCCTCGACCAAGCCCGCACGTACGAAGCTCAGCAGAAGTACACCGCCGCCGAGGAGCAGTATCGACAGGCGCTGGAAATTTCCCCCCACGATCCCGAGGTGTTGAAACGGCTCGGCGTCCTATACCAGACTGAACTGAAGCTGCCGGAATCCATTCACGCGTTTCAGGATGTGCTGGCGTCGCAACCGCAATACCCGCAAACGAATTTCTACCTGGGCGTGTCGTATTATGCGCTGAACAATTACGCGAGCGCGATCGGCAGCTTCGAAAACGAGTTGGCCGCGCCCAATCCCCACCCGAAATGCCGATACTACCTGGCGCTGGCGCTGGAAGCGGAAGGCCGCCTGGGTGAAGCCATTACGCAACTCGACAAGCTGGTGGCGGAGAGTCCGAAACAGGCGGACGCGCTCTACGAACTGGCGCGAATCCACAAGAATGCGTCGCTGCGCGCCATCCAGATGCTCCATGATCTCGATCCCGACTCGTTCCAGTTGCACGCGCTGATGGGCGAGGTCTACGCCGACGATGCGCGCTACTCCGACGCCGTACACGAGTACCAGGCCGCACTCGCCAAACGTCCCGATGCCCAGGGCATTCACTACGCGCTGGGCATCGCCTACTGGGCACAGAACCACCTGGCCGAAGCCCAAGGCGAATTCCTGCGCGCCCTGAACGAAGACCCTGCCAACGCTATGACCAACCTTTATCTTGGCGATATCGCGGTCAAACAGGCTCGATTCAATGAAGCGCTGGATTACCTTCAGAAGGCCGAAGCCGGTCAGCCGAACTTCGAGCAAACGGATCTGCTGCTGGGACGTTGCTACCGCGGTTTGAACCAGCCCGGGAAGGCCAAAGACGCCTTGCTGAAGGCGGCGGAGGAAGATCCGTCCGATCCCCAGCCTCATTACCTCCTGGCGCAGTTGTACCGCGACACTAACGACGCGGACGCGAGCGCGCGGGAGATGGCGGTGTTCCAAAAGCTGTCGAACGCCGTGAAGGCGAAGAAAGCGGCGGATTCGGCACGGAGCTTCTAACCCCCGATCACGGAAGCGCCGACGGTGATTGCCATGCGGGGAACAGGAAATCCGCTGATTCATCCCCGATTGTTTTGGGAACTTCACCGGGCTTGATCTCTCGCAGGTACCTGGCGGCCTGGTCAGGCTGTTTGCGGATGGCGTACGCCTGGGCCAGAAGGCGGCGCGCGACCCGGTTATCCGGATCGAGCTTCAGGGCGTCGTTCAAGTCGGCGATGGCCTGGTCCACCTGCATGGCGCGCAACTCCTCCTTGCCCAGCCATTGGTACGCCACCGCGCTCTGCGGATTCAGCCGCACGGCTTCCCGGAGCGGCCCCACCGCCTCTCCCGGCTTGCCGGCCCTGCCCAACATAATGCCGCGAAAGTATGCCAGCAGAAAGGTTGGACCAAGCCGCTTCTGCGCTTCGTCCAGCACTGCGGTGGCCTCCTGAACCTTGCCCTCGCGCACGAGAACTTGGGCCAATCCGATCGCACTGGTCGGCTGGGGATCGCCTTTCGCAATCAAATCGCGAAACACCTGCTCGGCGTCCTGATAGCGTGCGGACTTCATGTAGGCCGCGCCCAGGCGCAGCCGCAGCGCGTACGAACGGGGCAGGGCATTGACCCCTTGTTGCGCGGCAGCGACGGCATCGACGTAGTGGAGTTCCTCCATCAGTTCGCGGGTAAGATTCAGCCATGCCGCTTCATCGTGCGGGGCGATTTCCGCCGCGCTCCGGAACGCCTGGATGGCTTCTTCGTGATGCTGCATTGCCGCATCGGCGATGCCGATCACCGTCCAGGCTGGCGCGGAAGGCTTGGCCTTGACAAGCGATCGGGCTAATTTCTCCGCGTCCGCCGGATGTTGCGCCTCCAAATGAGCGAGCGCCAGGTCAAACTGCGCCCAATCGGCGTTCGAGGCCTTCGCCTTCAGGCGCTCGAAAACAGCAATGCCCTCGTCCGGTTGGTGGCAGGCAATCTGTAGCGCACCGAGTTGAACCGACTGCGGCACGGTCAAATGAGATTGCGAGAGGCCTGTGAGCACGGCGCGCGCATCGGCGTCATGATGCACGCCGGCATACGCGGCTGCCGCTGCCAGCAAGAAGTCCGCATCCGGGGGCCACACCCTCTTCGATTTGTCCAGATGGGCCACCGCGTCGGGGTAGTTTTGTTGATCCAGTTCCACACGGGCCAGGTAGAAATGAGCAAAGGGATCATCCGGCGATAGTTCCAGCGCCTTCTTCAGCGCTGTGCGCGCGTCCTCCGGATGCCGCTCGATCCACTCCAGATGGCCGAGGTTGCGGTATGCATCCACCATTTGCGGATCCAGGCGGATCGCCTCTCGATACTCGCCGGCGGCTTCGTTGCTGCGGCCCAATTGCGCCAGGGCAATGCCGCGGAAATTGCGGATGACCGCATCGCGCGGGCTCTCGCGTTCCGCGGCAGTAAAATCCGCCAGCGCCTCCGACGGGCGGTTTTGTTGCAGCGCCAACAAGCCCTGCTGGTACAACGAGGGCGCCTGCGCGGACGCCCACACGCTGAAAAGAAAGATAACGAGAGAAGAAATGGTGGCCGTACTTTTCATCAAGGCTGTTTCAGCGCCGCCTCTGCTTCCGCAACGCGGTGAACACGGTCTTCGTTGGCACGGTGGGTTACTACCAGGAGCTGATTCGAAACCGCGAAGGCATGCTTTGCCTCCGCGGACTTCCCTTGCGCCGTGTAAATGCGCGCCAACTGGTAGTGGACCGAACCATCCTTATCCGAGGGGGCGGCAAGCTCCAGTTCCTTCTCGGCCTCGGTGTACCGATTCAGTTGGGAATAGGCAATCCCCAGAAAATCGTGAAGGTCGGGGTAATTGGGATTCAACTTGTAAACCTGGTCCAAATAAACCAGGGCCTTTTCCGGTTGGTGCTCGCGCAGGTAGGTGCTGCTCAGGTCGAACAGGGCGCCGGCGCGGCGAGGATTCATTGCCAGTTCCGCCTGGAATTCCTTGCGCGCTTCCTCCGTCTTATACGATTTCCACTCCAGGTGGCCAATCTGGTAGTGAAGGTTGGGCAGGGTGGGCCGCTTGGCGAGTGCAATCTCGTACTCCGCGATCGCTTTGTCGTTCTCTTCGCGTAACGCATGCATATCCCCAAGCACCTGGTGCGCCCGATAGGAATCCGAGTCGACGGCGAAGAGCCGCAGATGTGCCGCCAGGGCCAATCGGATGTAGCATCGGGCCTTCCCATAAAGCGCGGGGGGCGAATCGGATTGCGAAGCGGCCATGCCCTCCAGCGTGGCCAGGGCCTGCTCCACGTGTCCCGTCTCGTAAAGGGCCCCTGCTATATTCAGGCGCAAGCTTGCGGCCGCCGGCTGCTTGAGAATCGTATTGGCGCAAGCGGCTACCGGCTGAAGTAGATCGGAGCCCAGCCAGGTCCGGATCTGCGGCACGGTGCACGGGGAAAGGAACTTGCCAGGTTGCAGGTCCGCCGCACTGGCCGGCCCCGCTACCGCCGCCGCGGCATCTTCCTGGGTGGCGATGAACGCCAGGGCCAAACGGCTTGCGGGGCCGGCCTGGGATTCGATTTGGGCGCGGAGCCCGGCTAATTTACTGCGCAGGTCATCGGGCAACTTCTCCCGGGTGGTGTCGCCCAAACCCAATTCACGCACGCCGAGAATCACCTCGCAACGCGCCGGGTCCAGCGAGAGTGCCTGGGACCAGTCGGCCAAGGCCTGCGAGACCGCGCCCTGCACCAGCTCCACTTCGCCGCGCCGGACCAGTGCCCGCAAGCTCTGCGGAGCGATGCGCAATTCCGCGGCAATCTCATCCTCAGCGCGCTTCAGATTGCCGGCATGCAGGAACACCTCCGCCATCTTGATGTGCAGGCCGGCACGGTCAGGGGTTTCCTGGATGGCATTCTGAAGGTGCAGCAAGGCAACGGAGAGATAACCCGTAGTGATGTAATTCTCCGCCAGCAACTCCTCAAGATAGGTTGATTGGGAATCTTTCTGGTGGATGCGGTCCACCACGTCCTTGCCCCGCTGCTCGTATGCCTGGCCCAGGAGATACAGCAGGTCGATGCTGTCAGGATTGGCGCGCAATCCCGCTTGCAAGGTTTCAATCTGCCGGGACGGCCGCCCAATCTCCTGGTAGGCTGACGCCAGCCATGACCAGGCATCGGGGAGATTCGGTCGGGCGTGAACGGTCGCTTCAAGGTGCGGGATAGCTGCTTTCGCATTTCCGCTCTTGCTGTAATCAACACCCAGGAAGAATTGTGCGCCCACCAGGTCCGGCTTCAACTGGACGGCTTTCTCAAATGCGGCGATGGCATCCGAGAGGCGGCTTTGAAGCTCACAGACGAGCCCCAGGTTCATATAGGCTTCGGCGAACCGGGGGACCAGGTTAACAACCTTTCGGTACTCCTGCGCCGCCGTAGCGTAGTCCTTTTGTTGTTGAGCCTGCTGGGCTGCGGCCCAGGCCGCCTCGGCGGCGGGAGGCAGCGTCGGGTTCGTCTCCTGACCCGTCGTTGGCACAGCCAGAAGGAGGAATACGCAGGCAGCCGCGAGCCGCGACAGCAGCAAGCGATGAAGTCCTTTCGAGCCCCAGAGCATCATGCCGGAATGATAAGCACAAACCGTCCCCTCCGCAATTCTCATCTTGAAACACTCACCCCAACTCCCCTCCCTGGAGTTTGTCCCGCTGGTTTGGACTGCTTGGGGGTGGAGTCGATTAGGATTGTTCCCTTTTCCTTCTTACTTCATCGCGGTCCAGCATGTCTTGGAGGAGTTTTGCGGAAGCGCGAAATGTTGTCTGCTGGAGCCGTCGCAAGGCGTCCGGCAGATCGACCAGCCCAAGTTGCGCGGCATCTTCGAGCACCCGGAGCGTGCCAATAACCACCAGACTCCGTCGCGAGGCTTCAATTCGCGCATCCCTGTCGTCCAGAATCAGAAGATCTGCTTTCAACTCCAGGGCTAAGGCGATTGCTTCGCACTCACCTGCGTCGAGTGGGTCATGGCCTATATCCAGCGGGAGGAGCGCTGGCCTCACTTCGAGCCAGGCAGGTCGGTGGACGGCCCAGTCTCGGACCGAGGCGGGGGCGCCCTCTGCTTGGAGTTCCTCGTAAACTGCAGGTGGGATCAACACCCGGCCATAGAGGCGGGGCAACAAGTTAGGTTGGCCGATAAGGATGAGATAATTCAGGGGGGTGGTGTCCGCAATGACGATCATCGGGATGGGCGGCCTTCTTCTTTCGCTTCACCTGCCAGTTCCGCCTGCCGGCGCTCCCAAATTGGGCGGCTGCTGGCACCTTCGCGGTCAAGGTCCTCCACCGTGTATTCCAGGCTCACACCGTGGTCCTTCAGGAACCCGTCCACCTGCATGCGCGTCTGGAAACCCAGCATGCGGCGCACTTGCGACTGCGTGAGCGCTCCCGACCGGTAGCCCTCGAGCGCTAGACTTTCCAGCGCGGCGCGAGGCAGATTCTGCCACTTCGCCGCGAGATGCTTGGCCACGTCTTCGGGCAATTGCACCATAATCTCCATGGGCCTAGTATAACCGGAATGCGCCCCAATTCTCTGACCTAATTTCATCGGACAGCGGCGGTTTTCCTGGCGCGTCTGCATCGCGCCACCGGCCTGAAGAGTTGGGTCGAACGCGTTCCGCGCGAGCGCATCGAACTGGAAGGGTCCGCCTTCAGCGAGGCCAAGAAAAGCCTCACGCCGTCATCGCACGCCGCGACGTCCAAGAGGACTGTTCCTGGAAGAGGGTTTTAATGGATCAGATCGGCTGGCGCGGGGCGCAGCCCTGCGTTTCGAGAAATGATCAGGGCAGCACGGGCTCGAAATGAGGTTCGTCGATGGGCGCAAAGAACGTATCGCCCCGCGCGGCGAGGATCGCCAGTCGCATGGCGTGCTCGCCATGCGCCCGCCCGCGGCCTTCGAGGCCAGCACCCTTCTGAACGGATTCGCCTCCGGCGGAGCGGACGCTAACGCGTTTCATCCCCCGGTTCAGGAGGAACGTTGGGAGCGTTCTTCAAGAACCTCATCAGTCCCTTTCCCGTGGCGCTGCCGGCGCGTTTCTGGAAGAAATGGGCGGCGGTTTCCATCACCCCAACCTTCTCCGCGACGGCTGCCGCGATCCACTGGTTCAGCGACACGCCGTCTTCCTTCGCCAGCCGTTGGGCCGCCTGCTTGACGGAAAGCGGGAGTTTCAAGGGATAAGTTGCTTTGCTCATAGATTCACCTTCCGGAGCAGTTCGGCCGGGCCCAGAACCGCTACTTTGAACCGCGCCCCCGCCGCGGCAAAGTCCGCCAAGTTGTACGTCACCAAAGCGTCGGCCCGGCCATTTACGGCTGCTTCCAGCACCATCTCATCGCTCGGATCGCGTCCTTGGGGGCGCCACTGAAAGTGAATTTCCACCGGCTCGACCAGCGCCGCCAATTCGGCGAGCAATGCGTCGACCTCTTCCAGAGTCAGCTTGTGGGTCAGCCGCTGTTCCGGTCGCTTGAGCACCTCCTCGTACTCGAGGAAGAGGGGCGGTGTGGCAAGAAGGCGTAGGCGCCGGCTAGCCACCAAGCGCAAGAGAGCGTTTGCCGCTCCCCGCCGGCTGCGGAGCCCCGGCACCACGACCGAAGTGTCGAGAACGACCCTTAGCACCTTTGACCCTCTATAGGATGTAACATCCTCTGGGATGTGTCAAGGTTGTAGCGGCTTCTCCGTGCTGTGAGTGTTAGTGCCTTCCAGCACCGCACGGGCCGGGATTTGCCCGACTTCTTTGGGCTCGACTTTATGAAGCCCTCCCCCGTAGACGCGGCCTTCCGAAATCACTGGGCTGGGGCGGCGTGTTGAGTGACCGTCAGGCTAATCATCCGGCACCGCACAGCAACTGACCCGCGACGATTCTTCCTGCCGTTTGATCATCATCTGCGGTTTAACGCCGATGCCGCGTCGTCCCGCCGCGGCCGCCTTTCTGCCGAATATCAAGATTAATTACTTGACACACAGTTACCATAATGATAAGTTAGTCGGGTAGTCTATGTCCGGCGCGGGGAAGCCTGCCTTAAGTCCCCCGGGGCCGGGAAAGTAAAACTAGTGGCATCGAACCGTCGACGTCATGACGCAGGTTATTTTAGGCGAATAGGGCCGGGGAACCCACGATGTTATAGTAAATAAGGACAGTTAGTGACAACAGAGACAAAATGTCTATTTTCCATGCTATTGAATATAAAACACTTATGTCGTAGACCGACACAAACAGAGGGAAAAGGGGAAAATAAAAAGTGTCGCTAAGTCCTGCGATGTACTTGAAAATAAATGAATTAATATTAAGGGCTTCCGCTTATCCTGCGATGTTGATGAAAACAAGAGACTTATCCGCTGGAAACCTGCGATGTTTATGAAAAAAAAGTAGTTAGTTCGCTTAAGAAGACCGGCGCGAAGGATGATCCGGGTCCTGTTGAGGATGGCGCTGTCCCGCCAATTCCAATGCCAGAAGCACAAAGGAGTTCCATGCGAAGACGCGATGATAACCAAAGAAGGGGTGTGCCGGATCGGTGGGGAGATATTCCTGGCTGGTGGGAAAGTCAGGTGCGAGGTTGAGCTCCGCCCAAATACGGTTGGCGATTGCCTTGTCGGCCTTCGGCCAGCCGTGCAGCTTGCCCGCCACGTAGCCGCAGATTTCAATCCGCATCCAGCTACCGCCGTTGTAGTAGATGCCATCCATGCTGTGACGAACGTAACCGGCGCCGTGCTCATTGCTGATCATCGGGTGCCACGTGTTGGTGAAATAGCTCCAACCTGTGCCGCCGGGGCGGAGTCCGACACAGATTGGCCGCACCGTCCCGCCTTCCTCCGGGTAGGGACAGTCAGCCCGTGGCATCAGCACCGGAATGTGATCGAGGTGATTTACCACCATTTCATCCGTGAGGATTTTCCGTTGAAAAAGCCAGAGCGAGAGGAACTCGGGGAAAATTTCGTCAAAGCCGATCGCGTCTGTGATATCGCGCCCCGGGAGAACTCGCTTCCGTATCGGATCGTAGTAACGGCGATAAGCTTCCTCGACTTTTGCGAGGTAAGTTTCGGAAATCCGCTCACTCACGCCAGGAATGGCCAACTCCTTGATCACGCGCAGGGTCACGGCGAGCATGCCCTGGTTCTCAGTGATGTCGGTGGTGCCCTGGGGAAAATCGACCACGTCGCACTGGCCCATCACGTACTGCGCCCAACAGATGCCGTTGTGGTTGCGATCGTAAGTCGCAAGACAATACTCCGCCGCCTTGCGGACTTTATCCATGGGCAGACTGGCGCCAAACCGCCGGCGGTTCTGAAGCGCCCAGATCAGCCACAGCGGCGTGGAGTCATTGGACTTGCGCTCGAGGTTCGCGAGGTTGGGTTCCACCAAGGTGTTGATGGCCCCGTTCGCGCCCTGATTGGCGGCCCAGAGATCGAACACACCCTCATTCAATTCGCGATTGTACACGCCGTTCACGGCAAAGAAACTGTCGCGAAGGTACATCTCGCCGGCCGCGGAATACCAGATGCTCGGCGCCACCATGGGCCGGGCTGTGTCCGGGTCAGCCCTCCAGCAGAGCATCATCAGGTCAGCGTATAGGACTTTCTCCGTTTCTCCCCCGTGGAATCCCAGCGCATCTGCCAGATGCAGTTGGCTCGCCAGACGATAACCGCGTGGCGTGTCAGGCGCGGCGTCAGTGGCAAAGATGAAAAGCGTTTTCTGTTCCGGCTGGTCCATCTCGAGGCGATGATACGGTTCGGGGCGTATGGGAATTCGGCGCAGTTCCAACCCTCGCAGTTCGACTCTCGCTGCGCTGTCCAGGGACTGCACGCTGATGGCCTGCTCGGATTGCGGCAGCGAGAGGAAAAGAGCGCCACCGCTCCCGCGCCGCGAGTGGAAAAACACGGAGGTGCGAAACTCGGCCCAGGCGCCAGGGGATTCCGGCACACGGTCGTTATAAAGCGTAATGGCTTGGAGCTTTTGCTGATGGTCATCCACATCCCAGACCTCAACCGCAAAGGCCCGGGGCGAGCGGTATTGCAGGCGCAAGGAGTACACCTCGCCGCCGCGAGCGGCGAACGGGATGATCACCCCATCCTCAGGGGTTCGGGCCGCGAGGACGGTGACATCCTCCTGCTCTTCGACGCGCACATCGCCGCGCCTGATCCATGAGGATGGAGATCCCAATTTAATCTTCTCCGCCGAACTATTGTCTGCCTCCCACACCAAGGCTTCGCCAAAGGTCTGCTCGACAAAGAACTGGCCGTCGGCCCGCTCCTCAGGGCGGCATAGCGAGTAGAGGCGAGCGTCCGGGATTCTGTTGGGAGCAGGTTTCACAGGCTGGCCGTCGCGGCGAATCACTCGGCTCCATTGGTTGCGGAATCCGGCGTCGGTGAGCAGTCCCACCGTCACGCCGTCGCGAGTGCGAAAGCCCGCGGCGGGAAAATATTCGTGCAACACTCCGCCCACACAGTCAACCTGATCGAAGCTCCAATATTTTGCCGCCGGCTCGGCGGGCTCCAGGCGGTTGCTCACCTGGTGGAAAAGCATGAACATGTCGGATTGGTGGAACCGAATCTGCTTGCAGACCACTTGAGGCGTGATCACCGCATAGTCCACCACAACGAGCACCGACGTGTTTAGATGCTTGAGGCGGCATTCGCCTTGGAGCGTCACATGTGTGGCGTCGCCCGTCCACGCCGTCGCCTTCCAGTTTTCAATGCGATCTTCCAGGCTGCGGTCGCCGTTCTGAAAAACGGCGGAGAATTCCCCGCCGCTGTCGTGCCGGGCAAGCGGCCGCCGGCGAATTGGATAATCACGCCAAACCCTGTTTGGGAATCACCCTTGACCGCGAGCGTCAGGCCGCCGGAATCCTCGGGGAACGGTCCGCCCGACCGTGGGTTCGCATACCACCCCGTGTGTGCGGCAACCCCGCCCGCAAGCGATCCCTCCAGGAACTGGCGCCGAGTAACCCTCCCCAATGGTTTCACGTGCACTCCACAACCGCGAGCGGAATGGTCTGCCCCGTTAGGTTTTTCGACACAGAGTATCGAGATTTAACCCCTTATCCAGTATCTCTCCCGCGAGGGAATCCTGGGGAATCTCTGTTTAACAATTCACAACCTGGCGCCGCTACAGCGAGTCCGCCTCGGCGGCTCCAATCTGCTTGTCCGCGCCGCCGTAATAGAAGAACCAGCGGTTTCCGCGGCGAATGAGCCCCTCCACAAAGACGACGTTGGGAACTTGTCCAACCTTTTCCCAAGTCTGGCTGGGACGAAACAACGGGTGGTCGGCGCGCGCCAGCACTTTGGTCGGGTCCGTCTTGTCGAAGAGAACCCAGCCGGTGGAATAGACCAGTTGGTCGTCAGCGCCGTTATAAACCAGAAAAATGCCTTCGGGAGTCATCACCGGAGGCGGCCCTGGCTCCGTCAATTTCGAATCGAAATGCCCGGGACGCGGCGAGATGACCGGATGGTTCAACGCGCACGTCCAATGCAAGAGATCCTGCGAAGATGCCACGCCCATCTGCCCCGCGGTGTCGGTGGCGTCCGCGAAGTAGTACATCCAATACTTCCCGTTGACTTTCTCGGAAAGTATTGCCCCGGACTTCGTCCAGCCCACGTTCCAGCCGCCCCGGTAAGCAGGCAGGATCACTCCGTGACGCACCCAATGGACCAGGTCTTTCGACGTGGCCAGGCACAACTGTGCATCGCGCTTGCCCGGCCCAACTCCGTCAACGTTGTTGTAACCGGTGTAGGTGAGGTAGTAGGTTCCGTTGATCTCCACGATGCGGGGATCCTCTGTCCCGCCACCCTTTTCATAGGGCGCCTCGGGGCCAAAGACCGGTTTGGCCGAGCGCCGGAAGTGAATGCCGTCCACGCTCTCGGCGTATCCAAGCCTTGACGTTCCCTTTTTATCCTGTGCCCGGTAGAGCATCACCACCTTGCCGTCTTTCTCCACCACGGCGGGATTGAACGTCCCGGCAGATTCGAAATCGGCGCCCTGCGGGGATATCACGGGATTGGGCGAAAGACGCTCCCACGAGCCGAATGGGGGCGTGAACTGAGATGCAGCAAAAAGGCCAACCGCGCTTAGCAGCAGGGCAGCCGTCCGAATCATACAACGAGTTTGACCGGCCATCGAATTCCGTCTCCTTCCTCAGGGACTTACCCGGGCGGTGTAAGGCGCCAGAAGCTTCGCGCCTCAGTACTCCGCCTTGATCCGAACGTATTTTCCCGCCCCGAGGCGAATCGGCCCCTCCACCGCCTCGCCTCCAGCCGTAAGTTTCACAGGAGCTCCTCGCGCGACAGGGATGGAAACCTCCGCAGTACGGGGGGAATTGGTAGGGTTGAAAAGAATGAAATTCAACTCGCGGGGGGGGAACCCACGGGCATTAAACGCGTCCAGCAGATCCAGGTTCACGAGCATCAACTCGCGGTCACTGGTGGTGCCGAGTGCTTCGAACATGAGGTACAACCACAAAACCTCTCCGCAGCCGTAGATCTCCTTCCCGACCACCCCTGTTTGTCCGCCCAGCTCAAGCGTGCCCAGGTTCTCGTAGGGGATGAAGGGCAGCAGGGGATGCCTGGCCGCTTCGTCGTGGCAAGCGTCAAAGTAATAAAAATTGTTGCGCCGCTGCTGATCCAGGATGGGAAGCAATCCCTCCACCATCAATCCGCGCTTCAGCAAACCCGTCCAGGGCAGAATGGCTTCCACGTTTTCCTTGAAGGCCGGATAGAGGATGGACGCACACGCCTGAAACATGCCGCGAATGTCGTGCGTTTTCTGGCTGGGATCGCTGTACCAGTAGAGCAGCCGCAACTGTTCGTACAAGAGGTAGCGGGCTGCATCCTCCATTTTCAGTTCGGCCGCGGCCAATGCTCCGTACGCCAGTTCCTGCGGTTCATGAAAAAGGCTGGCTGCCCGCACCGTCGTCATGACCTCGACCGCACGGCGCGCTTCATCCAGGTATTTTGCGTCGCCAGTCAGCCGATGCGCAATGACCCCGCCCCAGGCGTAGAGCCCGCCCACGGCGTAATTTGTGCCCGCGCCCTTCTCTTCGAAGTCGGCGGTGCGGAAGTAAATGGGGAAGAGGTAGTCGTAACGATGGGCCAAGCGCACGGCAGTTTCGTAAGCCTGCACAAAGTTGCCGGTGAGCGCCGGTGATTGCGAGAGCGCGCCGATCACCGGGTACTTGACGAGGCCGTTCTCAAACGGATACCACGAATCCGCGGTTTCGTCCTCGCCGCGGATGATGTCGTTGCCGATCGTCCGGGTATCTTCGTGGTAAAAGAACGGCAGGCTGGCGAGCAGATCATTGACCACTTGCTGGTACGCCGGTTCAGGATGAACCTGGAGGTAAAGTAATGAGGGCCACAGGACGTCGGCCATCGTCATCAGCTCGAAATTCTGTCCCGTTTCGTGCCAGAGCTCGGAGGATGCCTTCACATAGGCGCGCAGGCCGCTGTGCCCATTCACGCTGATCAGCGACACATCCTTCTGCTGAATGTCCTGGACGGTTCCCGCCGCGAATTGTTTCCAATTGCCGGCGCACTTCGGCCACGCCACGTTTTCCTGGAACAGGGGAAGCAGCGCCTCCATCCAGCGTCTCACGGCTTCGCGTTCGGTAATCAAATCTTTAAAGCTTCGCTGCAACAGGTAATAGGTAAATTGCACGTCACCCGCCGGCAGCACATCGCCCGTGGCCTGAATAGCGATCAATCCGATTCCCAGGCGTTGATTGCCGCCCGGCTCCAGCACCGATACCGTCGAGCAGCGGTAGCCGAGAAAGCGGGGTATGTTCGCGCCGGACATCCATGCCATCGAGCTCATGTCAAAGAACATCATGGTCTCGATTCCAGCGTTGGCATCCTGAAGGTAGACCGCCGGCAGGTCGTTACCCGCCATGCCGAGGGAATTGCACGTCGGCTGCTCGAGCAGAATCCTCCTCCAGCTTCCCGACTGGCCTTCCATCAAGGTTGACACGGAGCTGAGCCAGAGAATGATTTGCGGCTCCAGGACCTGGCGCTGTTGCAGTCGCATGTCGCGTGGCAGCCGTAATTTGGTCTCAAACCGAAACCACGGAGACCCGGCTCGACGGGTGATCGTTGTATTCCATGTGTACTCAAGAGGGGAACCCTCTTTCGCCTTCGCGTGACCGGCGCCGGTGAGCTCAATCGCGGTGTCGGAGCCGGATTTCACCGTTCTTCCACGCCCGAGTTCGGGGTGAAAGCTTGGCCCCGAGACAATTTGATTGCTGGGAATGGAGCCGGCACTCCATCCACCCTTGTCGTCGCGCACAAAGCTTTGGTACGTCACTGCGTTCTGAGCGCTTGTGACCACGATCCGTTGGCGGTCACTGGCGATTTCCCACGAGTCCGCCATCGCCCCGGAACCGTGAGCCTCATCGGTAGCGAGAGTCGGTGAGGGCAGGCCTGATAGGAGGTGTGAACTCAGTGCGCCGGCAGTTTTGAGGAAGGTGCGCCTCTTCATGGTGTGGCCCTCGGTGGGGTGCTGGATTGAGGATTTATGGTGTCTCTGTCTGCGTGCCGCCGCCCAGTCCCGCCAACCACAACGCCAGTTCAGCCGTACGAAGTCTTTTAGGAACGGGACGAACATCCCCGCCGGCGCGCGAGTTCGATGACATTTGTGGGTGCCACCGCGCCCGGCAGAAGAGCAGGTCGTCTAGCCGGAGGCGCGGTGGCATGTGGTAACTCAGTATTCGATCTTTAAGCCGAGCTGAATACTTCGCGGCCCACTGGAGCCGGTGACAGCGCCAAATCCGCAGGCGAACGGTCCACTACACCCTGGCGATCCGACAGGCTCGAACGGCGTAGTGAAAGGCGTGGCCCACGCTCCCCCCTGGCCGGTGTAAATGTGGCGGTTAAACAGGTTGAAGAACTCCGCTCGGAACTTGATCGTCGCTTTCTCCCCGATCAAGCGGGTATCTTTCTCCAACACGAAATCCTCATTCCTGCCGCCCCAATCGCGCGCGTGATCCAAGTCAGGAGGTTCAGTGGCCAGAGTGAACTCCGAGGGCAAGGCGAATGCCGCGGAATTGTAGAACGAGGTGGCGGCCGGCTGGAAGTTGCCGCTCTTGTTTGTCTCCCGCACACCGGGGATCAGGTTAAGACGGCCGTCGTTTCCTCCAATCACGCATCCGCCATAGAGGATGCCGGCCGCCGTCCCGCTGCAGGGACCGTAGGCTTCGGTCGGCCAGCCGGAGTTATAGTTGAGGATACCGCCGACGTTCCACCCGCCAATTACTCGATCAAACGGGCCCGTGTGATTCAGAAACCGTTTTCCATGACCCATGGGTAATTGGTAGAAGAAGCTCGCCACCAGGCTCTGCGGTGTATCCAGTTCGCTCACCGCCTTCTCCGCCCGGCGGTCGTAAGTGTTTTGAGCAACGTAAGAGCCCGTCCCTATGAACCCTGCAACACCTTCGCCCATCGAATCCGAGTTCGTTATGTTTTTCGAGATGGTGTAGGAAACGAGGTAGCTGAGTCCATTGGCATACCGTTGCGTGATGCGGGTCTGCAAGGAGTGGTAGGTGGAATTACCTGTGTGGTCGTAATTGTAAGAGTCGTCACCCGTATCGAAATTGCCGTATTGCGGGAACGGGCGCACGGCTTGGGCGATAGTGTCAGCGCTGCCCCATAGGCTGGAAAAGCCGGAGAAGGGAACCTTCACACCGGCCGCAATGGAGTTGGGACAACTACCGTTGCTAAGGCAGCTCACCTCCATCCCCAATTCGGGGCCCAAAGACAAATACTGTGGATTGACCTGGTTGGGGATGATGTCCGTAGCCGGTAGGTGGGTGCCTTTGGAACCGACATAGGCGACGTCAAACATGAGGTTGGCCTTGATTTGGCGCTGAACATCGAGGTTCCAAGACTGAATGTCGCCCGGATGACCGCTGTTAGCGGGTGCGATGGGCACGCTGCTGTTTCCGTTCTGCCCGTCAGGCGTCAGAGGTCCGGAGGGGGGGACAATGTGCGGGATCCCGGCGTCAATCTCAAACGGGGTGGTGACATGCTCCTGATTGAAGAACCCAAAGCTATCGTCATCAGCAAAGCTGGGCTCTCTCAGCGGTTCGTAGAATATGCCATACCCTCCCCGCACCACGGTCTTGTTATCGAGGGCATAGGCGAAGCCTACGCGCGGGGCAAAGTCCTTCGGGTAGATGTCCTGGGGACGAGTCTGGCCGTTCCGCCCCGGTCCCGTTCCGTAATAGGTGTAAGCTCCCAGAATGTTGCCGGCGCTTGGGTTGGGCAGGGTGGGATCGACGACTGACAGGCGATCAAAGGCCTCGCTCACAGGAACGTCAAGGTCATAGCGCAGGCCGTAGTTGAGGGTCAACTTCGAGGTGAGCTTGTAGGAGTCCTGCGCATAGAACGCCATGTTCTTGAAGCGAATCCCGCTGAAGCCTCCGTAGTTCAAATATCCGAGGAAGACGTCGCCATACAGGGCGCTGGCAATGGCGTATCCCCCCTCGCCGGCGGCGTTCCCCGTGGAGCTGGTCTGAGCGGGGTCGAAAGTGTACGACCCGGAGGCATAGGTGAGACGCCGCACGTTGAATTGCATATCTCGCATCTCCCCACCGAACTTCAGGGTGTGCTTGCCATGCACCCAACTCACGGCGTCGGCGACCTGAAAGCTGTTGTCGGCGAACTCGGAATCGCCACAGCCCCCGAGATTGTACGGCGTGCCGTCGAATACAAAGCAAGGAAAGACGTTATTCTGGACACCGATCAATCCCAACTTGTCTGGGTAGCCGCCTCCAATACTGGTGCTGAGCTCACCACGGTAGCGGCGGCTAAACCCTGCCAGGAAGTGGTTGAGTACGCTTGGCGTCAGGGTGTAGTCGTGGCTGAACCGAACGTACCGGGTGTTCTGGGGGGTCTCGCTGCCGAACGGGGCTCCCTCGGATGAGGCGCCGATATTGTTGGTGTTGTCGTAATCCAAGCCGAACGAAATTCGCTGCTTATCGGAAACGTTCTGGTCGATCTTGATGTCAAACATGTTGGCCGGTACGCGCGTCGTAGTCGTAACAATGTAGTTGTTGGTGATACTGTTGCTCGTAGCGGCCGGCCAGTATTGGAACGCCTTGGTCATGACCGAACTCTCTTTATAGTTCGGGTCATTCGTCAGGGTGTCAAAGGGAACCGCACTATGAGTAGTGGGAGAGTAGATTTGCAGCGTCGGATCGGAGCAAATCCCCGCGGTGCTGAAGCTTGCCGACGCGGTGCAGACCTCCGACAGGTTTCCTTGACGGAAGTCGCTGTTCGGTACAGTCGTAACCCCGCTGCCACCCGTGTTGAATCGGAACCCCTCATAGGCGAACATGAAAAACGTCTTGTCGTGGCCATTGTAAATCTTCGGCAGATAAACAGGTCCCCCGATCAAGAATCCGAAGTCGTTCTGGGTGTCCACGCTCTTGGGCACGCCGCCGGTATTGTTGGTCCAACTGTTGGAGTCCAAAGCGCGGTTGCGCAGAAAGTCGTAAGCGTCACCGTGCAGTTGGTTGGTGCCGGATTTCATCGACAGGTTGACGATACTGTCGCCGGACTCACCGTATTCAGCCGAGAAGTTACTTTGCAGGGTTTTGAACTCCTCAACAGCTTCGGGGGATATGCCCTTATTTTGCTGGGTGTTAGGACTCACCAAGGAGATCGAGAGGCCGTCCACCAGGATATCCGCTCCCCCCTCCTGCCCACCATTCAGCTTCCAGTCATCGGTCGCGTTGTTCGCCGGATCATTTCCCACCTGCCCCACAAATCCCGGAACGAGGGTGATGAACTGTACCGGGTTGCGGGGCGTTCCCGAGACCTCGAGTGGCAGGTTCCCTACCAGAGAGGTCTGGACGGTTGTGCCTACATCTGAGGTGCTGGTTTCGATTTGCTGGGCGTTGGCTTCCACGGTAACCGTCTCATTCACCGCGCCCAGTTGCAAGGTGATGTTAAGGTCAGTGGTTGTAGACGTTTGCACCGTAACACCGGTTTGCTCGAACCGCTTAAAGCCTTTGACGCCCTCGGCGATTATCGAGTAACTCCCCGGTGGCAGGTTGGGAATGGTGTAGAGTCCGGCGCCGGTGGTCTTCACGGTAACCGTCAAGCCTGTATCCAGGTTGCGCGCGGTGATGGAAACTCCTGGCACTACCGAGCCGGAGTTATCCGCAACCGTACCTCGAATTGTCCCGTCGGCGGTCTGCCCCAAGAGGCAGAGCGGCAGAACCAGCACAAAGAGGATGCTGCACACCAAAACTTTCATGGAAACCCTCCTTTGTAATGTGAGCCACGTGCCCGGGGGGGGCGCCGCAAGCGCCTTACCCCGAGCGCTACACTGGACCCGCCCGACGCATAAAAAGGATGACAAGCTAAAGTGCCCTGATACCGACAATACTCTTGCTCAAGCCGGACTCAAAGCAAAAAAACAACTAGTATTTCCAGGGAGTGGCCTTCCCGTTACTGGGCAATTTTATAGAACAGACTAATAGGAAACGAAAGGTATTCACAGGTGAATTCATTGTTAACCCCTCTGTGAAAACATGCCGGAAGCACACTGCCGGCCCTCCGAGCGACTCTATCGGTGCATGGCGAGGCGGAGGGCGGAAGGCAGCCACATGTGCGAGGAATTGCCAACTAACGTCCTTACAAATCAATCGATTAATGACCATTACCTGGCTGTCGAAGTGGCCACGCAGGTGTAGTACTCACTGCCGCCGTAGTAGAGCCACCACTTGCCGCCGTATTGCGTGAGGCCGTTGAAGAATATGCAGTCGGAGAAACTTGAGATCAGTTTGTGTGGTTCAGTAGCCGTAAACCCATGCTCGAAGGGGTACTTCGGCTCCGGGAATAAAGCCGGGCGTGGCAGCCACCGGAGGGGCTTTTCGGGATCGGTTTTGGACAGCAGCACCTCACCCGCTGCATAGAAATGGCCCGTGTGCGCTCCCCGGTGAAAAGAACAATGTCATCCGGCCGTTGGGGATTGTAGTCCGCCAGTGCGAAGCAGCACTCGCCCCCGGGCCAGTGATGGGAGTTGTCGCGCGACTCCCAATGCACCATGTCCGCGGAGTAGGCGATCAACCTGTCGTTGATGTACATGACGTATTTACCGTTTACCTTGACCGCCTCATTCCGGGGGTTCTGGAGTACAACCGCATTGCGGTGAATGCGCCCGGCATGAGGGAAAACGATGCCAACCTTCGTCCAGTGAAGCAGATCCTGGGAGGTCGCCAGGAAAGTTCCGTTGATCGAAGTGTCCCCCTGCCGTTCCCATAACCATTGGTTACAGAACAGGTAGTAGGTATCCCCCATCTTCGCGATATTCACATCTTCGTAGCTGTACTTGCGATCAGGCCCATTCCGGAAGAATGGGCTATGCTGGGTGTCCTTGGTGAACTTCACGCCATCATCGCTGACGGCGACCCCGATGTCGCAGATGTAATCGATGTCCGAATTTTGCGACACGTCGATGGGCCGCTCACCACGGTAGACGTAGTAGAAGCGCCCATCCTTCACGATGATTGAGCCGTTGTGAACCCCTCCGCTGAAGTGTCCCTGGTCCCAGGCGCCGGGAGTGGGAGCCAGCACCGGATTGCCGGGGTATTTCGTGAAAGGGCCGACAGCCCAGGGGTTATCGGCAAACATATCCATTTGATTAGGAAGGTCACGGGCAAATTCGCCCCACCAGCGGTCAATACTGAATGATTGCTCCTTCCACGTTTTCTCAGCATCCTTGGTCGGGAACTGCCAGTCGAACATGCCGTTGGCGTGCTGAGGGTTAGGGGTCTCAACGGGCTGATGGGCGGTCTGCCGGGTATGGGCGTCCAAAGGCATCCCTGCCGCGGCGAGGGCAGCGGCAGTGGCGCCAAACAGGAACCTCCGCCGGGAGTTCTCCCCTCCTTGCTTGTTTTCTGGCGCAAGGCTCACAGAGTCTAACCACCGTACTTTTCTCATCGCCAATTCCTCCAAGCTCAGGTTGAGTTCATTTGCCAATATTCCGCACGAACTACGTCTACTACCCTGCTGCCGGTGGTCAGAGAAAGGGCTTAACATGTAGTTTCTTTGTTATACGAAGGGACATACATTGTAGCGTCGATCTCCGATCGACGAACGGCGGTCGGAGACCGGCGCTACAACCGAATACGCAAGCATTTATGTCCCTCCGTGTAGAAGGAACCAGAGTCAAGCTCTTCTGACTTCAGGGTGGGGTCGGCAGTCGCTGTGCGAAGTTTACTTTGAACTCGGCGGAGCCCGGCACATCGTCGAGGCGGTCAACTCGCTTTTGCGGTCAGCCTTCGCTGCACGGCAGGATAAAAGGGGCGCTCACCGCTCAACCTCCGGGTAATACGTCAAAGGCGCTAAGATAACGTTTGATCAAATGGCCCCAAAGGGGCCAACCGTGAGTAGCCGCAGGTTTTAACCTGCGGGTGAGGAAACCTCCCCAGTGCGACGATTTACTCTTGCGTTACTATTCGTTCGGATGTGGTAGCAGAATTGCTAGCCTATGCTCTCCTGGGCGAAACCACGCAGCCCCGGCCACGCGGGTTCCCGTCGCAGGGCCGCAGCCATCGCGCGCCAGGGCGCCATACGCGCCGGAGGCCACCGCAAGAATACTTTTCACTGTGCCTTTCTCAGCACCTTCGTGCCTTTGCCCGAAATGGTTTCCGGTCGCAGGCCGGATTTTCCGCGGGTGAACGACCCGTGGCTGCCTTGCCAAACGGTCCCTTGGAACCTGCGATGTTATTGATGCGCAATAACTTAGCACGACTAGCCGGGCAAGTTAGCGATTTTGTAAGGTAATGTAAACAAGATAGTTATCTTACGGAAACGGGGTGGCCGGCGGGAAAAAGCGGAATTAAATTTGGCCGGTATATCCTGCGATGTTGTTGGAAACAATAACAGAGGAAATGGACTATCCCGTATATCCTGCGATGTTATTGAAAAATAAACATGTTATTGTCAGTAACCTGCGATATTTATGAAAACACAGGTTGTTATCCAAAAGTGAAAGGGCCTATTCCGAGCGCAACCGTACATATATGTAGCCTCTCATGGGAACGCCCGGCGCGCGTCCCCGTCGGTGGTGGGACGGCCCTAAAATGGCGCATCCGAACTGGTATCCAAACTCCACGCCGCAATGATATATCCTTCCGAGGATTGCAGCGGTCGGCGGGCAGATCATTAACCACTCTACGTTTCTACAGTCAAATCATAATTGAGGTCAGCGGCGTCGTCGCGCTATAGTTTTCATGCCATCCAGGCAAGGAGGAGAATTGAGAGAACCGGTCAGCAGGCAGAATCGACAGGTCTTTGGGCTGGCCATTGGGTTCCTGGCCAGCATCGCTATAATGGGAGGCATAATCGCGAGGAATCCCGCCGACGCGCAACCTTCCTCGCCCGCTGTTCGCGCTATCCCGGTGCATTTCACGGATGTGCGTCAAGCTGCTGGAATAACCTTCCGGCATGACGCTACCATGACCCAAGAAAAGGAATACATCGAAACCATGGGAAACGGCGTGGGCTGGATCGACTACGACCAGGATGGGTTATTGGACCTTTACCTGGTGCAGTCGGCGGCCACGGACTGGTACAAACCTCCGCACCCCTTGCGCTCGGCCCTTTACCACAACAACGGTGATGGGACGTTCACCGATGTCACGGAAAAGGCCGGCGTCGGCGCGGAAGGTCTTTACGGTCAGGGTGTAGCAGTAGGCGATTATGACAATGATGGTTATCCCGATTTACTGGTCACCGGCTACGGCCATACTATTCTTTATCACAATAATGGTGACGGGACGTTTACGGATGTGACGGCCAAGGCAGGGGTGGCGGACGAAGGAAACTGGTCAACCAGCGCGGGATGGTTCGACTACGACAAAGACGGTTATCTCGACTTGGTCATCTGCAACTACATCCAATGGTCATCCCAAACCAATCTCTGGTGCGGCGAGCACAAGCACGGATATCGCGCCTACTGCCATCCTGACAATTATCATGGCGAGCGGCTTAAGCTCTATCACAACAACCACGACGGCACCTTCACCGACGTGAGCGATGTCTCGGGTGTCGGCAAGCCCGAGGCCAAGGGAATGGGTGTGGTTCTGGCGGATTTCAACAATGACGGCTGGCCGGACATCATGGTGGCAAATGACACTTGGCCGAATTTTCTCTTCCTCAATAACCACGATGGGACTTTCCGGGATGTATCTTTCACGTCGGGCGTGGCGGCGAGCGAAGATGGGAAATACGAGGCGGGCATGGGTGTGGACGCAGCCGACGTCGATGGTGACGGCTGGCTGGATGTTTACGTGACCCATCTCGATTTTGAACTGAACCGCCTATATCGGAATAACCACGACGAGTCATTTGACGATGCCACCTTCAGTTCGGGTCTGGGGAACAAGACCACCATGCTGAGCGGGGTCAGCGGACGGATGTTTGACTATGACAACGACGGCTGGATCGATATATTCCAGGCTAACGGCAGCATGCTGGACAATATTCACCTCTATCACAACGAAGTCGCCTGGAAGGAGCCCAAGCTGATGTTTCGCAACCTGGGGGCGGGGAAGTTCGACCTGGTGTCGCCGCAACTGGGCGCTGACTTCATGAAGCCGACCGTGGGACGTGGCTCGGCGGTGGGCGATTTTGATAATGACGGAGACCTGGATATTGCCGTCTCCAACAGCGATGACTTCCCGCAGTTGCTGCGGAACGACGGTGGCAATGCCAACCACTGGCTGGAAGTCATGCTCGTGGGGACCAAATCAAATCGTGACGGGCGCGGCGCCGCGCTGAAACTTACCTCGGAGGGATTTGTCGAATACCGGCAGGCCCAGGGTGGCATGAGTTACATGTCGGCGCAGGATCCGCGCATCCATTTCGGCCTCGGACAGAGAAAAACCATCGAGTCTCTACGAATAACCTGGCCCAGCGGTATAGTGGATAAGCTCACGAACATCCCCATCAATCAGATCATCACCGTGAAGGAAGGGGTTGGGATCGTTCCCAGAAACTTCCCCAAGATTGACTGGAGGTAGCATCCGTGCCGTCCTGGGTTGGCCTCGCCTGTGCGACTCTAAACTGGCTCGGTTGGCTCAAGCGGTTATTCGTAGCTTCCCAAAGCTAGTTCAGCAGCGCCGTAGACCGCCGCTTTGTCTCCGAGTCGTGATAACGCCAAGCGGTTCTTCCGGCCATCGTACCGTCGGGTCGTGACAAACCATTTTCGCAGTTCTCCCAGATAGGGCCAGAGTCCTCGGGCCAGGCCGCCTCCCAGCACGACGAGATCGGGAAATAGCAGGTGGTGATACGTATGAAGTCCGGCGCGCAGCGCCTCGATAGCGCGGTCGATGCACCCACGTGCCATGGCGTCGGATTTTGCAGCGCCGCAGAGTTGCTCGGCCGTGGCAGGGCACTTGAGACGGGACGGCACAAGGCGTCTGAGCCTTTCGGCTGCCGCGGCTTCCATAGCCGTCCCACTCGCCATCCCGTCCAAGCAACCCTGAGCCCCGCAGTAACAAGGATTGCCGCCCGTCCATGAAACCGCGATGTGCCCACCTTGCGCGCCATGATCGGGTGGTGGATAAAGGTGGCCGTCCACGTGCCATCCGAGGCCGACACCCGTACCTAAAGTGATAACCAGCAGCGAGCGCGGCTCTCCCCATCCACCGTAGCGCAATTCACCGATGGTGTGAGCTCTAACATCATTATCGACTCGAGCCGAAATGCCAACCCGCTTCTCGATGATGTCCGCCAGGTTGCACCCATCCAGGAAAGGAACGATACCGTCCGTGCTGATCGAACGACGCAGGTCTGCACTGCAACAGCCCGGCACCACAACCCCGATACCCGCGATCTTGCCGGCATATTGGCTGGCCGTGCGTTCCAAAGCTGCGCAGAGTGATTCGAGAGTGAGATCAGCCGTCTTCGATTTGGACAACCCAAGCACGCGGCCGGTGGCTGTTTCAACCACCCCGGTCCTGGTGTGAGTCCCGCCGAGGTCTACTCCAATTACTAGTTTTTTCGTGGTTTGCCTCATGGCTTTTCCTTTTGACTGGATCTCCCCTCATGACCCAGGTTGGAGGTGAACCGTATTCAGGAAGCGCTTTCCGGCCAATTAACTAAGCGTCGACCCGCTGGAGTTCGCGAAGCCCAGGGACTTCCAGACGGGAGCAGCCGCTGCTATTCTTGCTTCGAATATTGCCCGTCGGCTCTTGAGACAAACTGCGGTCAGCGCGATCCGCAGGGCGTTTCATCGACGCCTTAAATTCATGGTCAAGTGCAGAGAAGATTCTCACTTGCTGTTCGGGGCTCAATCCCAGAAGTGTCCGTACCTCACCATCACTCATGTCGGCGATTCGTCTGATTAGGCGCCTTCTGTTTTCCATGTAAGCTAGTACCTCATTGAGCGACTTCGGTGGAGGGATTCGTTCATCAGTACGAGGAGCGGAATTTACGAGATTAAAAAGATTCAAGACACGCTTGATGCCTATTCTTCGTTGACCAATACTCTTGGCTATTGAACCTAGGCTCCTGGCATTGAGTTCGAGCCAGACCCTTGTCATACCTGCAAGAAACCCAGCGTCGGTAATGAGGCCCTCCTCGTAGCGGGTGGCGAGTTCCTCGAATTCATCGAGAACGGAATCAAAGTACACCAAATCTTCACGAAACTCTCGTACGTCCTGCTCGCTTACGCTTTGAGGGATTTCCTGATCCAGAAGCTCGCTATGCGGGATATGGGCGAATACCGTGTCCAGCTTCTCCTTAGCAGGATCGCCGAGGAAGTCTTCAATCTCGCCCCTCATGGCAAGCCACTCCGATTCAGACTCCCACAGCGACTCAACCTGTGCCACGAACCGGTATCCTTCACGTGGGACAGTCTCGATGTACTCACTGTTGCATCTGGGATCACTCAGCGCCTTTCGCAAAATCCAAATCTGCTGGTCAAGGTTGTTGGGTTCTAGGGCCCACCCTTCCCACACTTCTTCCACAAATTCATCCCAAGTGACTGTTTGGGGTGCGTGTTCCACGAGGACTCGAAGCACTTTAATCGGCTTCGAGCTCAAGCGAACCGGTTCTCCGCTTTTTGTAAGGCGGTCGCTACGTGCGCTGAGAATGAACGGCCCAAACTTGTAACTGACCGGGCTGCCATCTTGTTGGTCCATCGAAACACCACAATTTAGAACTTTTGAGCGACCTTCTAAGGACTTTTGATGTTTACCACTTTTAAGCTGTCAACAGCAAATAGGAACCGACGCCAGCTCGGCTCTGACAACCAGGAAAGGTTGGGGCCAGAAGGCCGGAAGCCGGAAAAGGAGAACCAGAAGCATGGATCGATCAACTGCCCAACGACGTGAAACATCAGCCAAGCGTTCCCAAAAAAGCAGAGTCACAACGGAAACGACATGGGTTGATGGTTATAACACGACATTGGCTTTCTGTCAGCACACCGGCCCAGATCTTAAGGCAACGGCGCTGAAACTGGCTTCGCGGTTGTTCAACACCGGGCGGTACCACTCGGTTCTGGACGGGCAATCAAGGATCATCGTCTGCTTGGGTTGTCGAAAACAGGACCCAGCATGCACCAAAAAGCTGGAAGAGTTGGCGACCAGTCATGCGAAGCAGTTCGGGCTTCAGTTCTTCATCTCAATCGAATCCTACTTTTACGACCCCCATGGGAAGCCGACCAACTGGGCAGTGATCAAGCAAAACTTTCAGCCCGAAAACCACACGAAGCGTTTGCAGTCGGCTCGATTGAGACACCGTAAGGGTAGCGCGATGAACAGCAGACGAAATGGAACTCATCACAGCGGTCCTGAAGTGCGGAGTCGGTTAGGAAACGACGAACAAAGCCGTGGAAGCGAAAACCGAACCAACCGGAGACCCCGGTGAATAACCAAGAAGCATTAACAACCTGCTGTGCCGGACAGCGAAACCCGGCAGAAACGGAGAATTGAATGACGGTGAAACCGGTAAACCAAACGCCAGAACAGAAGATGCTGCTGATAAGGAAGATCTGCGACTTCCTGGAAAGGATGCTCAACAGAGCCACGCGAAATGATCCGGATTACGGTCACTATGGCCGCATTAGTCCGACGAGCGACGTGTGGTTTGAATTCTTTGATTTGGTCCAGGGTATTCTTGACGGCAAGGTGTTTACCACCCCTTTTGCTAGGCCGCTTCGAATTTATCGGGAGCTGTCTGAAAACCAAGCAGTTTGGAGTGCCCTGAAACCCATGATAGTCGATACCCCCATGCACGGCATAGCCCGGGAGAAGGCATTGCGCAGGCACCGGATCGGTGCGCCGGACAACAAGACCCAGCAGCAAGGAGGCCGGTAAGATGGCGAAAACAGAACTAATGGAATACGTATTTAAGAACGCAGTTCTGGTGGGTAAAGCCTACCTTCCGCTGGTATGTTGCGAACACACTGAGAACAAGTTGCGCGACCTAGGAATGACAGAATGCCCCCCACCCGCAATCGACGAATGTCTGGCCACCGTGGGAGTGGCACAGTGCTCGGACCATAACCCGGAATGTTTACAAGCACTTCTTAACGATACAAGGAAGCTACCCCGACATCTGGCCTGCCCGTTGGACCCTGCGATCTTCAACTGGTCATTTATGCCTGTATGTTTCGTGTTTTTTAAGCCGGATAAAGATACGTCTCTTGAGTATATGCTTTCTATAAATCTCAAAGGTATCATTCCAGAATACTGTCCGGAATTTCGGCTCGGATGGGCAATGGGGGCTCCAGCAAGCCCCAACGGTTGTGCCGCGCCACGCAAAGACCCGCGCTTACGAGACGGTTCTTCAAGTTGAAAGTGATCAAGGAGTTTTACGGGGCGCGACCGGGTCATATTCCCGAGCAACAGGGAGGCCCGCGCGAGGCTAACCCTGTAATAAAAACCTGAACACTTTGGTTTCAGCCTGACCAGGAGCCCCCAACCGAGCCGGATAACAAGACCCGGCAGAAAGGAAACGATTAGAATGGCACTAAGACTCACCAAGAACATGCAATGGAGCAGATTTGTTCGCAGAATCATGCAGCAGTATCACGGGAAAGTAAGACAGGCAGACCTCCGCAGGGAATTGGACCTTATCTACGAAATCATCAGACAGGAGCAAATTAGGGTACCAACATACTTGGCAGACCCAAACCTCCTAAAGGACTGGTAGATATACCTTGACGATGCATAGTCAAATTCCGCAGAATCCGAAGTGGGTGGAGATACCATCCGGTGGTGGAAGTTTCCTTATACAGGAATGCCCAATGCCAAGGATAGATGACCAGTTCCTACAGACCGCCGTTTATCTCTACAAAGACCGCAAGGATGCAAAAGAAAATGCAAATGCGGGCGCTAGTGGGTTCGTTGTTTACCATGAGTCTACGCACTTTACAGGAATGCCCTACTACATTGCCACCAACGCACACGTTATTCGTGATGGCTTTTCAGTAATCAGAATCAACAAGAAGTCCGAGGGATATGACGTTCTGGAATCTCATCCTGCTATGTGGCTGGAACATCCAGACGGTGATGACCTGGCAATCTGCCCCATCATGCTTTTCCCAGACCATGATTTCAATTTCGTAAGAGACACCGGATGTGTTGACGAGGATAAGCTACGCCAGTTCAACATCGGTGTGGGTGACGAAGTGTTTATGGTCGGTCGTTTTATCGACCATTCGGGGGAAAGGAGGAACATTCCCATCGCTCGCTTCGGAAACATTGCAATGATGCCTTTGGAAGAGATTGAAAATGGCATCGGAAAGAAAAGAAAGCACTTTCTAGTTGAGGTCAGGTCGGTAAGCGGATTCAGCGGTTCGCCCGTGTTTGTATATGACGTTCCAACCTCGCCTTCCTTGGACAATGTACGACCAGAGAGGTTTACCAGCTTGCTGTTGGGGATAGACTGCGGGCATTCGCCAAAGCGTGAGAAGCAACTGAGCGCTGGTATCGCCGCCGTTGTACCGGCATGGCGCTTGGTTGAATTGCTGGAGCACCCAAAGATGAAGCGAATGCGGGAAGAAAAAGAGATTGAAGTTAAAAAAGAAATGGAAGAAAGTCGTAGAATTATTCCCGATGCTTCTTGTCATTAACCTTACCTAAAATACCCGTGGAAAACTAAATTTTGTACCTGACAGACCCTAATCTCCGATGTATACTATAGGTATGGAAACATTAAATTCTCCCCATACTTTGCTAGAAGCGGTCAGGTTCTTCGACGACTATGCCAACTGCCATAAGTTCATGGTCGAGGTCCGTTGGTCGGACGGCGTGGTCCGGTGCCCCAAGTGCAATTCGGACCATGTTGCCTACCTGGAGAAGGCAAGGGTCTACAAGTGCTACGCCGGCCACAAGAGCCCCAAGTTCTCGCTCAAGGTCGGGACCATCTTCGAGGATTCCCCCATCGGGCTGGAGAAGTGGCTTCCCGCCGTGTGGCTCCTGACGGTGTGCAAGAACGGGATTAGCTCCTACGAGCTTCACCGTGCCCTCGGCGTGACCCAGAAGACGGCATGGTTCATGCTGCACCGTATCCGCAAGGCCATGCAGACCGGCTCCTTCATGAAGCTTTCTGGCGAGGTCGAGGTTGACGAGACCTTCATCGGCGGACTTTCCAAGAACATGCACGAGGACAGGCGGGAAGCAAATATTACCGGGACTGGTGGCAAGGACAAGACCCCGGTGCTCGGGTGCCTGGAGCGGGGCGGGAAGGTGATTGCCACGGTGATTCCGAACCGCAAGCGGAAGACCCTGCATAACCTTGTGGGGGAGCAGGTAGCGGGCGGGTCCGCCGTCTACACCGACGCCTTGGCATCCTATGACGGTCTGGCTGGCAAGTATGACCACCAATTCGTTGACCACGCGGTAGAGTACGTCCGGGGGCGGGTGCATACCAACGGGCTGGAGAACTTCTGGAGCCTGCTGAAGCGCACCGTCAAGGGGACGTATGTCAGCGTCGAGCCTTTCCACCTGGTCCGTTACCTGGACGAGCAGGCGTTCCGGTACAACGCAAGGCACGGGAACGATGCCCAGAGGTTCGCCGGGGTCATGAGGCAGACGATAGGTCGCCGCATCACCTACAAGGAGTTGATTGGGGATACGGAGTGACGCCCAAGAAATTTTCAATAAGGCAGTATTATTCACTTGACGAACGAGTGACCTCTTGCAATCCTTCCGTTGAGGTCATTCCGATGGGATTCAATGAGGCGCTGGCTTGGTTCGGGTACACCATCGCTGGAGTGGGCGTGTACATCGTCTTCGAGAGACATCTGAAAACCGTTTGGGCTGCCGTTCTCATCGTGTTGGGCTTGACGGCTGTGACCTATTCCGTCTACCACCATAACCATCCCACGTCTCCAAACCCACCGGCCCTGTGGGTTCTCCTCTTGACATGCACATGGGCGATGTTTGGCTATGTAATATACGACACGCACAGAAAAACATCTCCGGTTGCCGTGCCGCAGGCAATACCAGTCAAGACCTTGGAAGACCGTACAGAAATCTTGGTTCTTGACCTGTATGCGTTTTGGAAAAGTGTAGGACCGGAACCAAAGTGGTTTGAAAAAAATACTGAGTACCCCGCATGGAACGAAAATTTCCAAGCTCGCTACCGCACTGAGGGATTCCATAACCGTATCCTTGGCATCTATGATGAAATGGTAGCGAACGGCATATTGAATCCTCTGGTCAAGAATGAACTTGAAGCCGTTTGTGATTGGGCGAAGGTCAAATGGTTTGCCGACGAACTGCTGCGTATGCGGATGAATCTGCAAATGAGCAAATGGGCAGCATAACACTCATCCACGGAAAGATATTATAGCGGTACATTGATTCTATGAAGCCCAAGGCGGAAGACATCGTGGTGCAGGATGCGGACCTGGCGATGACCAAGTTCCGGGCGCTGCTCGGCAGGCTCGTGCGGGTGCCGAAGAAATCCCTGACAACCAAGCTGGCGAGGGACAAGCGGCGTAAGGCGATATCCAAGGATTGAAGTTGGGCGTCTACTCAACCTTGTGGATTCTGATATTTCCGTCCGCTCCCATTGAGGCGACGACTGTGCGGTTCGTCAGGTCTTTACCCAGAAGGAACTGCTGGTGTTGCGCCTCATCGTCGAATGCTGCTTCACAAATCAACTGGTCATTCAGGTTAGGATACTCACTATAATCTGGCGCATAAAGCACAAGATTGTGGTGAATCAATGCGGTAAACCTGAAACGCTTATCAATCGGCAAACCACTGCTTGCCGACCTTGCGTAGAAGAGCTTGTAATCAATCGGCTCGCCTTGTTCCCTTGTCAGTTTTTCCTTTTCCTCCGCCTGCCTTTGCATCTCCGCATACCTCTCAACTTCCGCCTTTTCAATCGCTTCATTCACGGCTGCGAGCCGCTGCCGGGTGGTCCCCACGAGGCTGCTCATGGGAAACTTGGCAACAACCGCCTCGAACGCCGTCTTTGCCTCCTGGAGGTTCCCGGCAGACTGCTGGTCAACCCCCTGCTGGAAGTAGTAGTCGGCGGTCTCCTTCAGTGTCGTCACTTCCTGCTCCAGCGATTCGACCTTCTTCTGGAGTTCGGTACTGCGTGCTTTTTCAGCAGATTCAGCCTGTGCTGCGGCTGACAACTGAAGATGTTGCCAGATAGCAAACCCGGACAGAAGTACCACCACTGCCAGCATTCCGATAAGCCCACTCTTGTTCATCCTCGCCTCCGACATTCAATTCGTGGTTTTCACAGTATTAAGATTATGGAAACCAGTTAATGGGGGTGCTTTATGTCTCCAGAAGTGTATTTATTGTGGCTAAAAATTTGTGTAGCGCTGCGGCGGTTTGCTGGTCCGACACCGCCGGGTTTCCAACCGTTGTTTCGAGTTGACGAAGTGGAAGCTGAAATCGCTCAGCTTGAGAAGCAGAATCAGGACTCGGCGCAATCTCTCCAAAGTGCTTCCGATACCATTTAACTTGACGAGCCAAGTCCGCTGTCAGGCTGGCAAGCTGAATCAGGATTTTGTTAGTTACGCCGTCCATTTGGCTTCTCTCCCCGCTTTAGATTTTAAGCGAGGAGGTTACACCCGGAAGCACGGGCATACAAGAGGCAACTGACGGTTTGGGTCTGCCAAGTATGTTGGTGCCCTAATTAGGCCATACCGCTTCACACGGGATGCTGCCTGCAAGAGAGTCAACAAGGAATTAGCCAAGGCAGGGTTCAAGCCATTACCTGTGGCCACTTTTGAGGAAGTCCTCGGCGGTGAAGACAGACCTCTCAAGAACTTCGCCTTTGAAATAAGGTGCCATCGCGCCCATACTCTGTCTGAGGGGGACCAGATAGCTATGGGCGTGCGGAGGATTCTCCCTGGTGGGAAGACCGGTTACGGCTGGCATGTACTCTTTGAAATACCGAGCAGCCTTCCTGGTGCCAGACAAATTGCACTAGCCGTGGCCAGCCATCTGTTCATAAAATTGGGAGTATCGAAACTAATTATGGATAGTGGCGATAAGGAAGACCTAAAACACCCTGCCGCAAATATCCGTTGGCCAGAATGCCTTGACAATCCGGTACCACAGGGAGAAAAGAAGAGCAAGTGGTTACGGCAGCAAAACTCAACGGCACTGAGTCAGGGCCGGAGGTTGTCACACTTCCGGCCCTTCATCTTAGAGTTGCAAGAGAGCTTTGAAAAGCCTCCCTCACGATTCCCTACCGGACCGAATCTCCCGCGCGAGGCCCACCTCGCACTCAAAACCTGACCAAATCGTCCAATTGCTCCCAAATCACGTTCTCTCCGACAGGAGCACACCGGATCTCCATGGCACGAGGGCTCGATTCGCCAATAACCGTGTTCACCGGGTAGAGCATGAATAGGGGGCCCCTGCCTTTTTCTACCGAGCCGGTGGGTCTATTTTGGAAATTGATGTAAAGAGATCCCACCGCAAGTGATCGTCTGATCTCCGCATTAAACCCGCAGTAGCCAACACTCCATTTCAATTCACTCGAATCCCCAGCCACACCGGAGGTGTGCCTTGAAATCATTTCAACCGGAGTATGCATTGATCGCTCGTGAAACCCGCGAGGAGAACCGTAAGCAGTTGGCCGATATGCTCCGTCAGATCGCCATGGAGCGAGCGGCTCGACTGCCACCACCACCGGAATTGACTTCGCTCGAATCGCACTTTCAAGCAACCGTGCGTAACGGCCTCCGAGACGTCCAGCGTGCCAAGGACGCCCAATCCACCCATATCCTGCGCTGGCTGCGCAGCTAATCCCACGTAAGCCGGAAAGCCCCGGCATCAGCCGGGGAGCAAGGGGCTCTTGCCTTAGCCCCCGCATTCCGGAGACCCACCTTAGCTCCCCTCGTCCTAGAGGAGATCCCAATCGCTCACATAAATCTCAAACCTACCTGGCCTCAGACCAGACAACTGGAGGACACCGTGAACTACCAGCATCTGCACTTTCAGTTTCCCGCTGAGCCATTTCAGCGGTGGCACGTCGTTGTGGACCGAAGTGTCCCTCGCGGTTTGCGCTTCCGCCATGCTCGCCAGCCGGGCGAGAAGCCGGACCCAAAGGTGAACTTCGGGGCCGAGGAGCTGTCAGCTCGGCTGGAGCACGCCGGGGTAGAGTACATGCGCGTTGCGCTCGGTAACGATGCCTGGTCGTACGATTTGGCGAGTGACCTACTTGCGGTTGGTCTTTATGGAGACAACCCCGGCGACGGGCATTGGTATCCCGTCATCCCATGGGTTCGGGACGATGGCTTCTATGCCGTGTGCCTGCGCGAACGCATACCATTCCGGGAAGCCTGCCATCTGTTTGGCTTCGATATCCCGGTCGGCAAGCCCAGCGTCCCCAAGCGCATTAAGCGCGATGTGGCCAGGGGAAAGACAAGCCTGTTCGGCGAGCTGCTGGAAACTCGCCAACCCAATCAATTGGACCTTATCCATACCGTGCTGCTAGCCGATGGCGAGACCACATTTGAGGTGGCCTCCTACAATCCCGGTGATCGCTGGCCAGAGGCGTGGACTTCTGGAGCAACTCTGGCTTCTCCAAGAGGTGGTGCCATCCTCACCGGTCATCCGGTCAAGATTGGCGATCTAATCCAGATTACCGGCGCCATGCCCAACGGGCAGATCAAGGGGAACTGCCTGATTTGGGACATCGACCATGATCTCGTGGTCTGGGACGTCAAGCCGGAACTGCGGGCTTGGCAGGGTCAGATCTATCTCAGCGTTCTCAACGAACTTCATGGTGGTCCCGCCAACCTGGATGTTCAAACCGCCTCCAATCTCGATCTCGCCAAGGTCCGTGATCACAAGTTGATCCAGTATCTCTGCCAGCAGTACGCCTGTGACGTGTTCGACTTGATGCGGGACGACGATCGGGTCAAGGAAGAGATCGGCTTCTACAGCCCATCAAGCTGGGTCGATGAAGACGGCAATCCGACAACCAACGAGAACCGCTGGAAGCTCTGGCGAATCTATTCGGCAGGTCTCCCAGCGATGCAGTTCCGTTTCTGTCGGGACGCCTTCTATCGTACCCAGATGGAATCACCCGAGAACAACGATCCTGATCGCTTTCGCATTCGCTTCCGCGATCCTGGTGACCTGATGACGGTTCAGGCAAACGATCTCGCCGGAGCAGCCGTGCGACGCTACATCTTCCCCGAGCCATTTGTCCTTGACCGGCACGGTTACCCCCAGTGGGACCGGTCTACGCTTCCAGATGTCAACTCCGTGTATCTTAGCGGATTCGATGGCGAGTTCATCTCGCTCCGGAATCCCAACGCTTCACATAAGGAATCGGGCAGGTTGCGAGGTTGCAGACTTCAGCGCTTTGCCGACATCGACCGTGGCGCCGTGATGTTCGTGCATCTGGGCTTTGCAGCAAGCCCGGACGGCACTCCAGGCATGGCCAAGAGCTTCAATGGTGCTGACTTCGACGATTCCGTATTGGCGCTGCTCGATCCGGAGATTGTGAAACACTGGAAGTCCCTGCCTGCTTATCCGTTGGTCGTGGGCACGCCCACCGAGATCAAGATCATCGACGACGGAGATGTCCGTATCCACAAAGGTCTCCATCGGCCTGCCACCCAACGGAGACCGCAATCATCCCACCAAGCTCGACCACTTTGTCTTCCTGCGTAAGAAGAGGTCAGCGAACAAGGTCGAGTGGGAACCTGATCCAGACCTGACCCAGCACTACGGCGAGCAGTGCCGGGAGCTTCACATCATCCTGATTGATGACGATATCGAGAACGTCTTCCCCAGTTCCTATGCTTGGTGGATAGCCACTGAGCGGAAGTGTTGGGGTGATGGTGCCTCCGCCACCCGTCGCACGGCTGAGAAGCCTAGCGGGCAGCCTTGGAATACCTGCGGCAACGGTTGCCCTGAGGTTACCTCCGGGTTGTGTAAGCCGAGCGGAGACCTGCGCTTCGTGCTGGCAGACTTTCCCCGCTTGGGAAGCGTTTGCCGCATCCACACGTGCTCGTACCGTTCCATTCGCCAGATTCACTCCGCCTTGCAGGAGATTCAAACCTTCACGGGAGGTCGGCTGGCCGGCATCACCGCCAAGCTGACCGTTCGCCCGGAGGAAGCCACGTACTTCGACCGCAAGGAGAAGCGGAAGAAAACCGCCTCAATCTGGGCCTTGAGCCTCGAAGTCGAGGGCGACGACATGCGAAAGCTCATCGCCAACCTGACGGAGAATGCCCGGCTGTTTGCGGAGACGCGGAGGCTGCTGGGTTCGGGTGGCAAGGTCCTGGAAGTGGTCGAGGACGGGGAGGACCAGGCACCGGAGATTACGGCGGAATTCTACCCGGTATCGGCGAATGGCACGTCAGCGAACGAACTCAAGGATGTGTACTCCATCAGCCTCAACGAATAAGACCCTACCTCCTGGAAGCGTAACCTCAACCAGTGGCGGGAACGGTTCCGGAAAGCCCAGTAGCGATCAGATTTCATCATCCCCGACTCCCTGTCGGCGACCATTTGAAAACGTATAAATTTTAACAGAGGCCGGTTTTCCGGGGTGGGGTTGGATGTCAGCCCGTGGTGGTGGCGGTTGTTTTGCTGGCTGCGGGGTGAAGGGGGACTTTATTGCGCAAGTAGGCAAGATAGGACTCCGGGAGCGGTTGGGCGAGCAGTTCTTCGATGACGGGCAGGAAGTAATGTAGGGAGCGAATAGGTCCGAGGGGCATGGCGTCGGGGCGACGAGCCGCGCGGCGGGATGAGGCTAACAAGAAGGCTGTTTCAACGGTCGTCAGGGGAATCTGGCGCTCCCAAAGTTGACGGACCAGACGCAGGTCGAAGCGGCTCAGACGACGCGGTGTATCGGGCAGGCGGAGATAGAGCTCGATCAGCGTTTGGCGATAGGTTTCAAGATCGCTGGGCACGGGGGTTCCTTTCGGAGTTTTTCTTGTGCGCGGCGGCTTCCAGTTCGCTTTCCCGGACGCGGTAGGAAGTGCCTTCGATCAAGGTGACGTCGGCATGATGAGTGAGGCGATCCAGCAGCGCGGCGATGCAGGTGGCGTTGGGGAAAACGGTGTTCCAGTCTTTGAAAGCCTTGTTGGTAGTCAGCAGAATAGAATTGCGTTCGTAGCGGTGGTTAATCACTTCGAAGAGCAGGTCGGCGGCGTGGGCGTCGTATGCCAGATATCCACATTCGTCAATAACCAGGAGAGTGGGGCGGGCGTAAAAGCGGAACTTACGGCGACGTAAGCCGGGGGAATCGCCATCGAGATCGGCGAGCAGATCGGCGGCGGTGCGAAACAGTACCGAGTGGCCGGCGAGCACGGCGGCATGGGCGATGTTTTTGGCAATTAAAGTTTTGCCCAGCCCGTTCGTGCCGCAGAGGATGAGATTGCGGCCGGAGGCGAGGAAGTCCAAGGTGAGGGCGCGTTCGATTAAGGGGCGGTCAATCTTCTTGGGCCAGTGCCAATCGAAATCGGCCAGCGGTTTGAAGCGGCCGAGGCGGGCTTGGGCGAGACGGCGTTCGAGGCTGCGGCGAGCCCGGTCTGCGGTTTCGGAGCGGGCGATTTCTTCCAATAACTGGCGGGGGCTCCAGGGCTGAGTCGAGGCGCGGGCCAGGAGATCATCCAGACCTTGGGCGGTGACGGGCAGGCCGATATGGCTCAGTTGCGCGGCCAGATCATGATTCGGGCTCGGGTTCTTCGTCGGGGTCCTGGGTGAGTTCATCGTAAGCCTCCAAAGAGGGGTTTGAAACGGTCAAGTTTTCCAGATCGGGGCGGCGCGAGAGATTGACGGGCAAGGGAGCGCGTTGCCGGCGTTGGCGATGGCGGCGCGCCAGGATAAAGGCCACGGAAGAAAGGCGTGGGGTGTGACGGTCGAGGGCTTCCCGGAGGGTAGCGCGCAGTTCCGCAGGCCCATAGTCATCGAGCAGGCGGAGAAGTTGCACGGTCAGCCGAGCGGTGGATTCACCGCGCTCAAAGGCGGCTTGAAGGAAGGCCGGGCTTTCCGGGACCAGGATGGCGAGGCGACCTCCCGCGGTGGAACCCAAAGCCTTGCGTTTTTGTTCCAGCAAGGCCTGATGATGTGCGGGTTCGTCGACGAGTTCATGCCGGTCATAAGAGCGGGGGTGGGAAGCGATTTCGGTGGCGCCATCGAGCAGGCGCACGCGGGTAGGGGAAGCCACCAAGGTCAGCGTGCGGCCCAAGGCCTGGGGCGGGACGGAATAGTCGTTGAGGTCGAAGCGGACCCAGAGGGTTTTATCGGCGCGCACGGTGGTGGTCAAGTCGCAGGAGAAAGGATGCGCAGGAAGTGGCAGCAGGCGCGGTTTCTCTTCCTCGAAAACCTGAGCGACAGTGCGGGAGTCATCACCGGGCCAGGGGCGCTGATGAGCGACCTGGTTGCGCCAGTCGAGAGCCTGACGGTTGAAATCGGCCAGGGTGGTGAAGGGTTGGGCGGCGAAAAAGTTGTGACGGACATATTGAATGGCGCGCTCCACGCGGCCTTTTTCATTGCCCCGGGCAGGACGGCAGGGCCGAGTGGCGAAATGGTAGTGGGCCGAGAGTTCGAGAAAACGGGGGTGGAAATGGATGGCCTCGCCACGGCGTTCCAGGACCACGCTGCGGAGATTGTCGGTCAAAACGGTTCGCGCCGCCCCACCCCAATCGGCGAAGGCATGGACGTGGCCGAGGAGAAAATTCTCCAGGCTCTGGTCGAGGAAGAACTCCAGCCACAAAGCGCGGCTGTAGGAGAGGGTGAGGACGAAGCCGGACAAACGACGGCGGGCGCGACCGATGGTTACTTCCCCGAAGTGGGCCCAATCGGCCTGTGCTTGCTCGCCGGGGAAGGTGTGAAGACGGAGAAAAGCTTCACCCTGCGGCGGGCGTAGTTCGGCCACAACACGGCGGAGTTGGTTGATGCTGCCCGGGTAACCGCGCGAGTGAATCATCTGGAAGAGGCGGGTAGCACGCAGGCGAGGATATTGCTGCAAGGTCTGGCGCAGAAAATCAAGATAAGGATCAGTGAGGCGAACGCGTGGCCGGGGCTGGCTGCGGAAGCGATCGGTGTCCAGTGCAGCGCGCACGGTATCGGGATGCAGGTTCAGTTGCGCCGCAATGGTGCCGATTTTCCAATGCTCGGCATGAAACAGATGACGGATTTGAGCGACTTGTTCATCGGCAATCATGTTTCACCTCGGGAAAAGGATTCACCCATCGCCCCCGGCGCCCGCAGATCTGACAGACGACCCCGCTCGCCGCGTACTCAGCGTCCGACCCAGGGAAAAAAACTGCCGCCAGAGGGGCTGCGGCCAGCTGCCGAACCGGAGGCGCCGTCAGATTCACATAGGGAGAAGCACCAAGGGAAGATGGATCTGTCACGCGAGCTTTTAAGCGCTGGCGATACTCGCGTTGGCGCTGGCGATGGTCGAGGCGCCCATCCAGGCCGAGACTTTGTTGATAGCGGCGGTTCGCCTCGCGGCGCTGGAGACGGCGGGATTTTTCCCGGCAATGGGGACGGCAATAACGCTGGCCGCGGTCACAGCGCTGGCAGAGATAAAACACCGCGCCACAGGGAGGAAAGTGACACACGCGCTGGCGAAAAACAGCCGAACAAGCAACCGGCACCGGTTTCGAGAGAGGGCACTGGACAACCGGCGACGATCATGGCAGGATCACTCTCGCTGACGAACTTGGAGGTCCTTTGACCGGGGCCACCAATGAAAAACCCCGGTTGGGCAAACAACCGGGGTTCTCCTCCTTACATCTCCAGGAACTCATCCTACCAAATCCCACTGTCCGCGCACGCGCCTGCGGCGATGACATTCAGAGCCAAAGCCGCCTGCGGCGATGAGGATGGCTCGATCTCATCCCTCGGCCTGCGTTCAGATTTCTACGTTTCTTAGCGGGTGCCTACACTCCCAAGAATGTCAATGGGTCAGCGGCGGGCTCGACGACTTTCAACCAACTCCGCAATGAGTTTCTGACGGCAGCACGGCGTGTTGCCATCGCCAGAAAGCAGCCGATTAGCGGCGTAGTGGAATGGGCGAGTGGCGGCAGCTTCAAGTACGGTGATATCGGGCGCATGACGGAGGCCGATGTCCCCAAGCTGGGGGCAGCCACTGAACTCATGGCTTCGGGCCCCGCTGGCGCAACGCGCTGACCACGAGTGCTCTTCCCCCACGTTGGCCTGCGCTTGAACCCCTAACGCCTCAACGGTCTTGCCCACATGAGCGAACGGAGCCTCTCGGCTTCCACGAGGATGAGGACGGCGGGTGGTACACCCGTACTATTGCCCACCGTGGTAATCCCCTCGTATGTTCGTCAGGCGGCAAAGGCCTCGGCCGCCAAATAGCTCCGGGTGTTACCGTATGAAGAAGACATTCAGATCCGCTTCGGACCGCAAGTGAGGAATAAGGAGATGAACGGACTCACTGAAGTGGTGGCGCAAATTGGGGCGATAGTGCTCTCCATTTTGCTTGGATTGTTAATTGGATGGGGCTCGCTGGTGTGGTTCTTTCGCGCCTTCTTCTCCCCTGAGCAGGCTGAGCGCCTTAGCATCCTGCAAGACAAATCTCCCGGTCCGGAGAATGCTGCTCCGCACGTTTAGTCTCGCGAAGGTCATTTTGGCTTCTTCAAAGGCATTCAGGTTCACATCGTTTCACGTAACGACTTCAAGATCGAAGTCCGGCGATAGCATCGGACCCCTGATTCATCGGTCTAAACAGTAACGGCTCGTTTGCGCACTCTGTTCCCTTCCGACTACCAACAGAGCCTTTAGCCTGCCCATTTGGCAGAGAAGTCCTCAGTTTCAACCACCCACCTTATGGAGATGTGTCTCCACCTGGCTTCACGGAGGAGAGAATGCCGAACCTTCGTTTGAAAGCACAGCCCAGCGTGGTGGCGGATTACTTCCGCCTCTTTGTCAACCGTCGCGCTTACACCCTCCAATCCAACCGGCCACACTCACAAAGTGGCCGGCATTACTACTATCGGTCCAAGGACAAGAGAACCGGCGAGGGGCTGAGCCTGACGCTGGATACAATCCGCCGTCACCTGGGCGGCGAAATCACCATTGCCCTTTACGCCATCAATCCCGCCAACCAATGCTCGAAGTGGTTGGCCATGGACGCGGATTACATGGATGCGCTTCGGGACCTTACCAGGCTTCGCTTGCACCTCAAGCAGGACGGCGTGGAGTCAGCACTTGAGAACAGCCGTCGTGGCGGACATCTCTGGATCTTCGCTGCTGAACCGCTGCCAGCCCGTCAGCTCCGCATATATGTCTGCGACCTGGCCGTGCGGCTCAGAATTCCAATTAAGCAAGGTAGGCAGCGGGAAGGCATCGAAATCTTCCCAAAGCAGGATTTCTTGAAGCCCGGCAGGTATGGCAATGCCATTCGCGGACCTTTAGGCATTCACCGAGGCGCAGGGCAACGGTTCCGGTTTTGTGGCGCTGAAGGGAACCTCGAAGCGCAGATGCGTTACCTCAAGTCGGTTCCCAAAGTTGCGAGCGATCAGCTTGCCCGTTTGATTGCTGGGAAGGCTATGCCACCCCAGGTGGTGCGGCCAAAAAGGACGTGGCACCCCGGTGAACTACAATTCCGCATTCTCGATCACATTCATACGCCACTTCATGTCGTGGGGCACAACAACGTGACCCAGTGTCCATCCTGTGCGGAAGACGGACACGATCGCAGCGGAGACAACCTCTCGATATCTATCGAAGACCCTCGCAAATACATTTGTTGGGCTGGCTGCACGGCAGACATGATCAGAGCAGCCGTTAGATGGAAACCTCGCAGCCTTTCAGCTTAATTCTCCCCGCGAAAGGAAAACCGATGAAAGCCTCATGTGTGTTCGACGCATTACGTGTTCTCGTGTCAGCTCGGAGACCAGTGTTCGTATGGGGACCGCTTGGCGTGGGCAAGAGTGCCATCGTAAAGCAGCTTGCGGAAGCGTTAAAGGTGCGGCTGCAAGACGTCAGGGCACTCCTGCTCGATCCAGTCGATCTACGCGGTCTGCCATTCTTGGGAAGCGATGGCAGGTCGAAATGGGCAACACCGGAGTTCCTGCCGCAAGACGGATCAGGCATTCTCTTCCTCGACGAACTGAACGCTGCCCCAGCGATGGTGCAGGCCAGTTGCTATCAGTTGGTCCTTGACCGGAAGCTCGGCGAATACAGTCTCCCAGAGGGATGGGCCATTATCGCTGCCGGAAACCGCGACTCGGACCGGGGAGCGACGACCCGAATGCCCTCACCCCTGCGGAACCGGTTCGTGCATCTTGAATTCGAGGTGGATATGCAGGATTGGTCCGAATGGGCTATCCAGGCGGGTATCCGTCCGGAGGTGATTGCGTTCCTTCGCTTCCGGCCAGAACTCATCAGCGCCTTTGACCGAGATGCCCATGCTTTCCCGTCACCACGGTCATGGGAGTTCGTCTCGCATATTCTCGATTCGCAGCCGCACCCGGCCATTGAGCACGAGGTGATAGCAGGGGCAGTGGGAAGCGGTGCGGCAACAGAATTCTCAGTCTTCCTGAGAATGTTCAGGGAGTTGCCCAACATTGATGCCATTCTGTTGAACCCGCTCCAGGAGCCTGTCCCAGAGAACGCAGCGGCCCAGTATGCGGTAGCTTCCGCACTTGCCCGATGTGCCTCCGATATCAACTTCGACCGGGTCTGCCTCTATCTGAACCGGCTGCCTACCGAGTTTCGAGTGCTGTGCGTGCGTGATGCCACCCTCCGGGTGCCAGCGATTCGTTGTGCTTCTGGCTACACCAAGTGGGCCGTGGAGAACCACCACGCGATCGCCTAGTGATGGTCAACACTACAGCCCTTATGACCAGATAACCCGATCGCTCAATGACCCGGTTCTGCTGATCGAATCGCCCGACTCCCGGATGGCCGACTCGGAAGTAATAGCGAATGGCTCGTGGATGGAAGATAAAAGTATACGTTCTGCCTTGCTTGCCCTTCCACAGCGTTCTAAACTAAGAAGCTGGGCTTTACGCAAGCAGACGGACAAGCCGAAAACAAGTTTCCATTCGTTGGTCTGCCTGATTTGGGAGCCCGTTCCAACTTTCCACCGATCATGCTTTGTCAGTAATCTAAGTCTTCCGGGAGGAGGCCATGGACGGCTCTGCCACCGACAGTCAACTTATCGAAATCACTAGTGGCCCTCCGCCCACTACAATTGCCGACGTGCTCACCCTGATGCGCAGAATCAACGATCTACTCCCGAATGGCGACGGGCTCAAGTGGTTCAACCTTCTCTATCTGCGGGTCACTCAGCAAGTAGACAGTAGTCCCCCGCCAGGAGGATGGGAAGATTCGGCATGGCTCGCCCGTCTCGACGTCGTCTTTGCCCAGTTTTATCTCACTGCAATTTCGACTTGGCTGAACAACCCCGTAAACGTCACCAGTTCGTGGAGGGCCCTATTCGAAGAGCGCTTCCGTCCTGGAATTGAGCGCATCCAGTTCGCGCTGGCTGGAATGAACGCGCACATTAATCACGATCTGGCACTGGCGCTGCTTCAGACCGACGCCGAACTGAACATGATTCCGGGGAAGACGAGCCCGGAACATGACGATTTTGAGCACGTGAACGGGATCCTGGAAGACGTCCTTCCTCAAGCCCTGGAATTCCTGGCGACGGGAATCCTCGGTGATTTGGCGCAGGACACCGGGAAGATTGGAAGGCTTCTTGCGATTTGGAATGTCCGCGCTGCGCGGGATTTGGCTTGGGACTTCGCCGACCATCTTCGCTCCCTCACAGGGATAGCGCGTGATTCGGCTTTGATGGCGCAGGATAAGGTGACTGGGGCCTTAGGTCGCAGTCTGCTACTTGCCGTTTAGTATTGTCGCTTGGAATGCCTCCGTTCCGGCTGTTCGAACCTCACCACCACGAACTTGGAGCACGCCCGCAGACGAACTTTCAGGTAGTAGGTCCTGCCTTGTCGCCCAGCCAAAATACTTCCCCAACAAGGAGACCAATGCCATGAACACCATCTCTGTTGCCGAACCATCTCTGTGCTCCCGTGCCATGTTGTGCTCGCTTTCGATCAGCATGTGGTCGGCCCGGAAACATGACCCCGATGCATCGCAGGAAATCGCCCAGCGCCACGGTGCGCAAGCCGATGCCGGCCGCTACCACAAGGTGCTTCTTCCCAAAGAGGCCCTTGCGGAGGTCCAGAAGATCGTGAGCGATGCCCGACAGGAGCATTACTTCATGACGCTGCCCTGGGATGACAACGGCTATCGTGTGCTTCCCCAGCGCAGCTTACATGGACCACACGGAGAAAATGCGGGAGCTGTCGAACCGGTTCACGCCGGCTGTTGACGCTCTGGCTCATGAGTTCGGAAATCTCGTGGAGCAGGCCAAGGTGAGGCTTGGCGGGTTGTTCCGGTCCGAGGACTATCCCGCCCCGGACGAACTTCGTTTCAAGTTTTCCTTCGACACCAAGGTGATGCCACTTCCCGATGCCGGCGACTTCCGGGTCACACTTGGTGACGAAGAAAAGGAACGCACCAAACGGCAGATCACTGCCACCGTGGAGGCCTCGCTTCAGATCGCAAGCCGTGATCTATGGCAACGCCTTTACGAAGCCGTCAGTCACTTGGCCGACCGCCTTCAGGCGTACAAGGTGACTGGTGATGGGGTTGAACACCCCTTTCGGGATTCCGTGATCACGAATCTGGTCAAGCTCGTCGATGTCCTGCCCAAGCTAAACGTCACTGGCGATCCCGAGCTGGAGCGTCTGGCGGACCAGGTGCGTGCATCGTTGCTGGTTGATCCCCAAGAGCTGCGGAAGTCGGAGTCAGTTCGTACCGAGACCGCCAAAGCGGCGAACCGCATAGCGACCACGATGGCGGCGTACATGGGTTGTTCTGCTTCCGCGTCGACCGACGGTAGGATCATGTGAGCGGTCTCGTTGTCACTTGAAGGAAAAAGTGGCAGCCCTTTGAACCATAGCAGGGGATTGCCGTTTTTTGCTTTGGATAACGTATCTCCCGCGGATGGCGGCTACGGGGCGCTGCCCCGCAACGGACTTCCTTTGATCACCGTCGCTGGATCATCAAAATCATCAGAGAAGATCAGCTTTCCGGAACGGTCCCACACGCGCACATAATCCACCTGAATCGTCTGTGGAAAAGCGCCGTGGTCGGGCACTCCGCCGGAACTATCCTCAAACTCCGTGCTGATGATGGGGAACATGGGCCGATAAGGAATGTCGGTCGTGAAGGTGGTCGTCGCAACTCCATCGATCTTGAATACCAGCGCGGAAGCGGACCACTCCAAGCGGTAAACATGCCAGTTCTGGCTGACATCGGTAGTGCTGCCGTGGCCATCATGCCAATGGTGGTTGTCACCGAGGAGATTCTGATAGACCGTTGTCAGGTTACCTGACGTTCCCGGCTTGATCTCGGCAACGTCGATCTCGTTGTTCGGGTTGGGCCATGTTCCGTTGCACCAGCTAGAGTGCTGATACATGATTGACTGACACCCGGAACCCATCAACCACAGCAGCCCGGAATGGACGCCGTATCCGGCTGATTTGATACGGGCCTCAATTGAGCCATACAGGAAATTGAACGACTTCGTATATACCGTCCCGCCGGTCCAGTGCTTGATGCTTGGGCCGTAGTTGACACCACCCCCGCAGTTAACAGTCTGGTGCTGTGCCGTAAGCGTCAACAGACCATTCGCTACCGTAACAGCCGTAGCCAAATTACAAACTTGATCGTTGTTCGGCTTGTCGATCCAGCCGTTGTCCACCGCGACCCATTTTGCGCTATGCGATCCGGTATGAGCACTGGATAGACAGAAGACAGTCAACAGTATCGTGAAAAGCCGTGTCATAATCCCCCTTTTCTTTTGCCTCCCTGAACGAGATGCCGACCATCGAACTACGACTTCGATCCACGTTTGACTCCTCATCGAGCCCGCGGTACCGACGTCGAACATAACCGGAACCTCGGGCCTCGCGTTAGGAATATTTACACCTCCGTTCGGATCAATACAACCACCCTGGACATCCAATGCCGGCTTGAACCATAAGTTGCCAGTAAGAGCAGAATGGAGGATACACTGACGGTAGCTGCCATCTGGTCTCGTTAGAGCCCCCACCGAGAGAACCTTCATTCCCAAGGAAATAAATCGAAAAACCAAGCACGACCATGGCCCTACGCAGCTTTCGGGCAAAGGGGGGACATGGCCGCTGCCGACTTATGCATTTATTGGTGATATCTTATGAGTCAAATTTCACTTCTTCGGACGACCTCAGTTCAGAAGCTAACCAGAGCTCGCGTTCAACTTCTGCTTATGCAGCCGTTCTTCGGCACGCTATGCCTGCGGTTGAAGCTGATTTCCGGCGATTTGCCCACCATGGCGACGGATGGCTCGCGGGTTGTTTACAACCCCGCGTTCGTGAACCAACTCAAGCCAGCGGAGCTTGAAGGAACGCTGGCGTATGAGGTCATGCATTGCGCTAGGCCATCAGTGCCGCCGTGGCTCCCGCGATCCGGAACTCTGGAATGAGGCAGCAGACTTTGCCATCAACCCCATCCTCATCGCAAATGGCTTCACCCTCCCCGCAGGGGCGTTGATTGATCCTGCATTCGCCAACTTGAGTGCTGAAGAGATCTACGCCCGACTGCTCCACAAGAGGAATGGGAGTAATGTGGCACCAAATCAGATACCGCAGCAGGCGAGTCCTGGCTGGGGAATGGCTGGCGGTCAGCAGCAAACACCCGGCCCTGCACCGTCGCGTCCGTCGTCTGGTAGCACCCCTCAGCCGGTGTCAAGCCAAAGCGATCAAGCAAGTGGTCAGGTATCGGGCTCTACATCGACTCAGCCAGGGCGGTTCGGCGAGGTGATGGATGCTACAGATGAGCAAGGCCAGACTGCTTCGCCAGCGGAACTGCATCGCCAGGAGCATGAGTGGGGCATTACGGCAGAGCAGGCTCTCCGGTCAGCCAAGGTGTGCGGTCATGATCCATTGGGCGTCGAAAGACCGCTTACCGAAAGCCGGCAATCCCAGCAGGGCTGGCGAGCGATCCTGCGTGATTTTGTGGCGGCTACTGCGCCTTCTGATTACCGCTGGACGCCACCTAATCGTCGGTACATCGCAACAGGCCTCTACCTGCCCTCAGTCGAGCGACGTGGATTGGGCGAAATCGTGATCGCCGTCGATACCTCGGGCTCGATCGGCAAGCTTGAACTGGAGCAGTTTGTAGGTGAAATATCCGCCATATCGGAAGAAGTGCAGTCGGAAGCCATCCACGTGGTGTATTGCGACGCGGCAGTTCAGTCCAGCCAGGAGTTTACAGCGTCGGAACCGGTGCGACTTGAGCCCAAAGGCGGTGGCGGTACGGACTTCCGTCCGGTGTTCAATTGGGTCGACGAGAACGGCATTGCTCCGGTCTGCCTGATCTATCTCACCGACTTGTGCTGCGATTCGTTTCCGGGAACGCCTGAATATCCGGTCCTTTGGGTGACCAAGTCCCGCCGAACGGCTCCCTTTGGCGAAACCCTCCGGATAGGCCTTGAATGAATCCGTCCAGGCTTTAGCGCCTTCAGTGAATCTCGAAGAAAGGAGAACGTTCATCATGCTCAATAAGGTGATGTTCATTGGCCATGCCGGTGGGGACGCCGAGATGAAGTTCACCGCTTCCGGCATCCCTGTGGCGAATTTCTCGCTGGCCGTCAACGATACGTACAAGACCGGTAATGGCGACAAGAAAACGAACACGTTGTGGATCCGCTGCGTGGCTTGGCGACGATGGGCAGAGACCGTCGGCGAATTCGTGAACAAAGGGAAATTCCTCTACGTCGAAAGCAGGCTCCAGCAACGCAGTTACGAGGACCGTGACGGGAAGAAGCGTGACGTAACTGAAGTGATCGTGGGTATCTCAAACTGCTAGGGCCGACAAAGAACGGCAACTCCTCTGCGTCTCCGCAATCCTCAGCCCCTACCCGGGCACCTGAGGAGAGTGATAACCCGTTTAATGAAGCAGCGGGCGAGGAACCCGACCCTGACATACCATTTTGAAGCTTAAGCCGCTTTGCCTTGGCGCTTACCGGAGTTCTTACCCTTCTTTTTAGCCCACCACGCCTTCTTCGCTTCCGCTAGTCGCTGCCGTGCTTCGGCACTCATCTTACGACGACGTCGGTTGCTGCTCTTCGCCGCTGGTGCGGGAGTGGAAGGAACAGGGCGGGTTATGCCTTCGAGTGCAGCAATGGCCTGATCGATTCTTTGGCGTTCAGATTTCAGTTCAGAGAGAATGGATTCAATCGACAAGTGAGCTCCTTTTTTAGCTGAGGGTCAGTTATCCGTGAATCAGCTTGGGGTACAAAACAAAAGTATAGCTTCGTGGCGCTGGAGCCTGCTAGTCTCGATCGACTACTTGCACACCTAGTTACTCACCAGACCTGGGCAGGCACGGAGGTTTGTGGCGAGTTTCTCGCCAAGGGATGGCATCTATATTTGCAAGGCCGGTTGCAGACACGGAAGTGGAAAAGACCTGAAGGCGAAAGGCGCACGGTTATCGAAGTCTCCAGGCCCAGTCGCAATACAACTCTCGCCTAGCCCGACTTTCGCAGTTCCGGGTCATTTCCGGTGAAATTTGGTGTGTGCGTGGCGGTAACTGCTGAATCTTCAATATGGGTTGTAGGTGAGAGCTTGGAGTGTAGACCTACCCTCTTTTCAGGGCGGGCGAAGCTTGGCAGAATGGCTGCCAGCTATGTACCTGGGTGCGAACAAGCGAGTCAAAGAGGGCAAGGAGCACCGCTACTGGAGCGTCGAGGAGGGCCGGCGGTTGCGTTCGGGCCGGGGGGTGCAGCGGCGGGTGCTGTATTTGGGCGAGATCAATGATAGCCAGCAAGCGGCGTGGCGCAAGACGCTGGAGGTTTTTGATGAGGCCGAGCAACGAGCGGCGAGCCTGAGTTTATTTCCCGAGGACCGGGCGCTGCCGGCTGACGCGCTGGACGGCGTGCAGGTGAAGCTGAAAGAGATGGAGTTGCGGCGGCCGCGGGCGTTTGGCAACTACTGGCTGGGATGCGAGTTGTGGCGGCAGTTGGGGCTGAGCGAGTTTTGGGAAGAGCGCTTGGGTAAGGGGCGGGAGGAAGTGCCGTGGGCGAAGGTGCTGGAGTTGCTGGTGGTGAGCCGGCTGGTAGCGCCGGGCAGTGAGTTCCGTCTGCACCGGCAAGGGTTTGACCAGAGCGCCCTGGGCGATCTGTTGGGCACGGGATTCGCGGTGGCGGAGAAAGATCGCTTGTAGCGCTGTCTGGACCGGATCGGGGAGCACAAAACCGTGCTGTTCGATCACCTGCGGCAACGTGGGCAAGAGCTGTTTCAGGTGCGCTTCGACGTGTTGCTGTACGACCTGACGAGCACCTACATCGAGGGGGAAGGGGAGGAGATTCCGAAGGCGAAGCACGGCTACAGTCGGGATCATCGCGGCGATTGCCGGCAGGTGGTGATCGCGCTGGTGGTGACGCCGGAGGGATTGCCGCTGGCTTACGAAGTGCTGGCGGGCAACACCTCGGACCGCACCACGCTGCGAGGATTTCTGGACAAGATCGAAGCGCAGTACGGACGGGCGCGACGGGTCTGGGTGATGGACGGGGGGCTTCCCACGGAAGAAGTGTTGCAAGCGATGCGCACCGCGGGACGGGAAGTTTTCTACCTTGTGGGGACGCCGCGCGGCAAGATTCAGCAATACGAAAAACAGTGGCTGGAATTGCCCTGGCAGAAAGTGCGCGGGTCGGTGGAAGTGAAGTTATTCGCCGAGGATGGCGAACTGTACGTGCTGGCGAAGAGCGAAGGGCGGCACGCCAAGGAACGCGCCCTGCGGCGGCGCAAGTTAGTCCGCTGGCGGAAGACCTTGCGCAAGCTGCGCCGCAGTGCTCCGGCGCGCGATCAACGGCTGCTGCGCATCGGCGCCGCCAAGAAGGATGCTGGCCGCGCCTTCGGCTTCGTGCCTCTGCGCTTGCCCGGCGAGGGAGAGGAAGTCACCCGCCAGACCTTCACCTTTCACTTGGACAAAGAGAAGTTGCGGAAGGCGGAGTTGCGCGATGGCCACTATCTGCTGCGCTCGAACCTGCTGGGAGAAAAGCCGGAAGTGCTGTGGGAACGCTATATCTTACGGACCCAGATCGAAGCGGCCTTCCGCACCCTGAAGAGCGAACTGGGACTCCGTCCGATTTATCACCAAGTGGAGAAGCGTGTGGAAGCCCACATCTTTGTAGCTTTCCTGGCTTACGCCCTCTCGGTCACGCTCAAGCAGCGACTGGCCCCCTCCGCTCCAGGACTGACACCCCGCGCCGTGCTGGAAAAACTGGCCACGATTCAAATGCTTGATGTCTGCCTGCCCACCACCGACGGACGCTGGCGGATCATGCCCCGCTACACGCAGCCGGAACCGGAGCAGATGCTCCTGCTCCACCAACTTCACCTGTCACTGCCCTCGCAACCGCCGCCGCGAATCAAGCCCGCGGAGACCGTCACCGGCCACCCGGTGCAGCTGAAAATCTAGTGTAGACCTTGGAGATCGCTTTGCTGAAAATAAACTACTTAGCCGGCGCTTGTGGCCTCAACTGCGAAAGTTGGGCTAACAGGTATTCATGGCCAGGTAGAGGAATGACGAGTGGTGGACAGGAAAAGGTGCGCAGCCACGGCGGACACGCGGGTTGGAACGGCTCCCAGCAGCAAGCGCAGGCCGGAGGAGGTCTGCGCCTGCTACGGGAAGAACTGGTCTATCGTGCGGCCTTGGCTGCGGCGAATGTATATTCACCGCTCCACTCGTTGACAACCTCCGTGGCGGAAGGAAAGTGGCCTTTGTATTTGCCGCCACCGGTAACACCCTTAAATTTGCCGGTGCCACCCGTGAATTTGAACGTGCCCTCCATGCTTCCCTGCTGGTCCGACATAGTGATCTTGCCCTCGAAGGTGCCCCAGTCACGGTCACCGTCAGCATGCTCGTTGCACCAATAGCCCTTCTGGGGACCGTTACCATTGACCAGATCGCCCGTGCCCCAGTAGGTGATCCGCGACCCATTCCACAGAGGGTCGGAGGATTTCTGCGTCCCTACCACCTGGATAAGGGTGAGGGCGTGATTGTCCTCGTGGAAAAGCGCCGCCGCAGCCTGCGTACTGATTCTTCCAGAAAACGATCCGGTGATTTTAGTCGCCATGGTCGATTCTCCTTTTCATGATAATTTACGATTTGGATTCTGAGTTTAAGCGCAAGCAGTCCACTCGTGATGCACCATGCCCACGGTTGCTGTTCGTACGGGATTTCAATTTTGACTTTACGCCCGACGGATACGATACACCCAACCCCGTCAATACGCAAATGCACCGCCAGGTTTGTGGGGTAGAGCCTTTCCGACGGCTGCCGCAAAACCTCAAAGCGGGAAAGTGACACTTTTCCCACCCATTGCTCAAACACTTTCTCGAGTCTAGCTCAGCACCAAAATCTCTTTCTGTCTACGGCTCGCTTATCTTGCTGGTGAGGGGATCGGCCCAATCCTTCGCAGCGTGGCCCCAAACCGGCGCCGCGTGAAGGGACTCTCCGCCAGCAGCAACAGTAATCCCGGGCGGAGATCACCAGCCGTCCCCACTTCTTCACCAACCCCAGCGAGAAGCTCCGTCGTTGTCTCCGATCCATGGCCCCGATCGAGCTTCTCTGACTGGATCCCTCAGCGAATGGCACCCCGTCAAACCAGCCGAATATCCCTCACGCTTAACCCGGAGCGAGTCAGATTTTCCCTATACTAACCAGGAGAGAACGAACAAGTTCGGCTTTCCCTTGCTTCAGGGCTGGTAGCCGGTAGCTGCCAGCCTCCCCCTACCGGAGGAAGAGGAGCGAGGGATCCGGGAAAGTTGATTGCCTGCCCTAGCTCGCTCTCATCATTCCCGTTATCAATATGCCGGTTTGATATGCCTGATCCTGCCTGAACTGTGGCATAGTTGACTGGGCATTATTTTATGCTATAATAGACGTATTGGAGCCAATGCCTAATGGCTTACTGGCTTCTGGCCACCCCTCGTACCCCTTGCCATTGGCAAGCTCCCTGCGAGGGCTTGGTATTCGATAACACGATAGGCAGTAAAAATGAAGTTGACCAAGAAACAGCTCTCCGCCAGTTACGTGACGCAAGCAACGGCCTCCACGAGCCTGAATGAACAGGCTTATCCAGGTAGGTGGACCCAATGCGACGTAGCCAACCATGGGAATTACCGATTAGATAGTCGTCTCATGGCTAGCCTTCCAAGGCAAGGTAGAGTCCATCACACAAGTCAGCTTCGCAAGACCTCTCGGGAAAGGGCATGAAGTTCATGTCAGGCGCCTTGAGCGCCCACGGGCCTAGAGAAGCACAGCCAGCTTAGAGAGCGGCACCCGAGTTGTAACGTTGAAGAAGGTCCCCAATCGGTCAAGTACTGGGATACCTGCTACGGAAATGGCAAGGCGCGGTGACAATGGTGGCGACGGCGAAGGCGGATACCTCGGTATACTTCACGTCGGTGAGTGTGAGTAGGATTTAATCCCCTGTCGGAGTAGTTTTGGAGAGACCTAGGTCAGCCTCTGATGGGGGAGTAATACCGAAGGAAGCACTCACTCGAACAGTGCGTTTCCTGATTCCTTCACGTCGTCGTAACCCCTTGCATTACAAGTGGTTACTCAGAGTACTCAGCAGGCAGGGAGTTGATTCCTTGATCCTGCTTCGAAGCGATAAGCCGCCAGCCGGTGGCGACCGGTGGCGGCGCTGTACCGATGCCGATCTCAAATGCACGAAGCCGTCTCCGTAATAATGATTCCCTTGTGCGCTAAGGTTCGTAACTCTGCCCTTCCTCCGCACTCGACATTTCGAAGCGAAATTCCTCGTGCTCCGGCAGAATCCACCCCTGCCAGGTGATTGTAGTTTGGGAATAATTGGAATTAAAAGGAGAAGTGTGCCGTAATGACAACCCTGCCAGCTAAGTCTTTTGCCCTACCCATCACCCACCCCCCAATTCCGCTCACCCCCCTCCCTCTTCCCTCCCCGACGAATGAATACCTTGCGTGGTTCGACGGAGCTTGCGGACCTGTCAATCCCGGAGGAACCGCTACGTTCGGGGTGGTGGTCATAGATGGTCAGGGTACCGTCCTCCTGAAGGAGCACGGCTTGGTCGGCAAGGGCAGTACCATGTCCAATAACGTGGCGGAGTACGCAGGCGTACTGCACATCTTGAATTACCTCGCTCCTCGCGTGCCAGGACGAGTCACCATTCACGGCGACTCCAACCTGGTAGTCAACCAACTCAAGGGCAAGTGGCGCGTACGCAGAGGGTTATACCTTTCAACCGCCATGGAAGCCAAAGAGTTGCTTGCTCACCTGCACAGTCTCGGCTGGCAGATAACCTGCTGCTGGATCCCTCGTGCACAAAACAAAGAATGCGACGCATTATCGAAGAAAGACTGCCATGCGAGGGACAGATCACGATCACAGAAAGCACGTAAGCACAAACCAGATGCACGCGATGCTTTGATGATCGGCAGAACGATCAAGACTACCAGAATCACCGTGCTCAGGGCTGATCCATCCAGGGGTAGCGACTGGTGGGTATGCCGATGCTCGTGCGGTAGAGAGTTCCTGACTCATGGATGGGGTGTGAGGCATGGACGTACGCGGAATTGTGGAGGTCTCGACCATGAAGTGCAGCCCCAAGATCCTTCAGTTGCATCAACCACCATGCCAGCTCCAAGTGCCTGCCGTCCAGCTTTGCATGTATCTGAGCCTAGCCGTCAGGCCATGGCGGGTTAGTCAAGTCAGCATATCATTGACTGCTGGGTTCACTCGTCCGATGGCAGCCAAATGGTAATGGCTCCCGTTCTGCAGTTCCTCTCTGATGAGCACTTTTGGCCAGACATTCGAATCCTCCTAATGTATAAAACTCCTGCGATCTGAACTCCAAGCCAGGAAGGTCGCTCAGATAATCGAGGTATGTGTGCAGGGAACTATCAAACGTGTCGTCCGGGATCGGGGCTTTGGTTTCATTCTCTCATCTGATGGGAAAGAGGTTTTCTTTCACCGAAATGGTCTTCAGCAACTGCCCTTTGAAGGATTGAAGGAAGGCACGAGCGTGGAATTTGAGGTAGAACAGACTGAAAAGGGACCACGGGCAACGAACGTTCGGGCGAGCGCTGGGTGAGTTTTCGATATTGGTTACTGCTGGCCATGGCGGGTTAGTCGAGTCAGGATAACCCTCCCTGTCGGGTACACTTGTCCTGCCCAATGTGGATTCCTCCCCCTAAATCCATTTCCGCCGGGTAGAAGTGTCTCTTGACGTACTGTCCTGCCCGCAATCCTCCCAGTAAAGCCGCACTTCAGCACACAGGCCCAGGAAGGGGGTTCATGAATTGGAACCCTGCCTGACCAGCTTGGGCTGAGTCAGCCGTGCCTACCCAGACTACACGCGCTTTAATGAAGGAGGCGGGTTCGGTAGCAAGAAGGAGGCCCACGGGCTGACCTGGGGCAAGCGTGGCTTCGGATTGCAGTCGCAAACCGTAAGGGGAGAGGTCAACGGTATTACCAAGGTATTCGGCCACTTCACCGTCTATCATCAGAGTCACTGCTATTTGGACGCGCTTACGCTCCGCCGGGCGCTTAACTGATGGTGTGTTGTCAGGCATGCCATAAGGTTACATGTGGGACGACGGAAATTCAACCGACCTGGTTGGGGATTGATGACGCGACGGAAACGGTCCTTGAAAGACTACGCCTCTGGAGCTTTCTCCCTGGAAGCGTCCACACTCAACCCGGATCACGTGGGGGCGGCATGGAGTCGGGCATTGCTCACTGTCAGCATCCCCTCGATTACCTGTACGACCAACTCAATCTTCGGTACCGGGTCAGTCCCCTGAATGGGCGTTTACAGCCAAGTGGATTACTCCGAGTACGACGTCCGGAGCGGACACATCGGTAATCCCTGGACGATAAGAACGAACCGGCTGGCACCGGCTCCGCACCTGCGAGCTCTGAATAATGATGACCATCGTTCGGTCAAGGGATCGCGATCAGCAGACCGCCGCTTATGCCAACCGATTGCTCATGCCCTCGCCCAAAATCGTACTCGTAACCCGGTTCGAGATACCAGCCGAATCGATGCTTCCCGGACGGCCAAAACATGAAATCTAGCACGGCTTCACCCGCAACTGAGTTCGTTAACACGTCGTTTGCCCTCGAATGAATCCAATCCGGACCAACGCCGAACATAAACTCGGCTTTATGAGACAGAGTCCAAGGCTTCTTAAACAGAAGGTCAGCATCCCATTCTGTCGAGTGACGACCAAAAAGCCGCGTCACGCCTCCCTCGAGTTCCAGCCAGTTCTCCTTCGGCGTAACTTCAGCCGCGACAGTGGGCCCGGCGCTCGGTCCGCCGCCTTTGAGGCTCCAGCCAGCAGCTCCACCAAGCTCAACGACTGCGGCAGGTTCTTTATCAACGGACTGCGCGAAGGCGTTTCCAAGGCAGAGAAACAAGGACGCTATCAACATGGGCTTTGTCGCGTTCACTGCCACCTCGACCGATTCCATATGATCGGACCAGTGTGCACCTTCTACCCAGTACAATCAAATTTGCTGAGGACCGCCTGGTGCGTAATCGCTCGGAAGGGCTTACCCCGCACGTGTTTTCTTCATCGTCCTCTGTGTTCAGCAATTTCCCGTCACTTGGTCGTAATCGGCGTACAGTCCCTGTGACCGGGAGTGTCGCTTCTCGCAAGCTGACCTCTACTCATTCCTCTTTCCCAATCAACAACTCTCGTGGTGCCTGTGCCACGAAAAGGAGATTCTATGTTCGCTGAACTCATGCCGCTACTCGCCGGCCGCACTGTGCTCATCACCCTTGCCATACGCAAGATAAGCTTATTTGAATTCGCTTGGGGTAGTGATGTATTCCCTGGCAACATCTTCCACCCTGCGGAATACGGCATTCCGCTCCATTAGGTTGAGCAGCAGACGCTCCAGCATCATCATGCGGTGTCCCCGACCGATGACGTAAGGGTGGCAGGTGTAGGTGAGCACGCCTTGTTCCGTCGTACGTGTCATGTATGCGAAGTCGTCTGTCCAGTTTTCAAGGACGCCATTCGCGTTCATCAGTCCGGATATAATCGCCGTTTCGGTTTTCAGGTATTCGAAATGGACGAAATCGTCCAGAGACCAACTTATGGGGATTTCCACAAGCGTGGTTTCACGACCGAAGACAACCGGTCCATCCTCCTCAATGTGATCCCCTATGCGAGCCCGGTATGGGCTGTAGTCGTTCCCCATCATGCTGCTGTCGTAAAGGAAGCCGTGCCTGAGCAACAACTCGACCGTCACAGGGCTGAGGTCCCATGAAGGGGAGCGGTAGCCGCGTGGCTTGACGCCAGTGAGACGCTCGATGGCTTGGATGCCTCGGAGAAGATGCTCTTCCTCTTGCGCCTCGAGTTTTCCCGGCGGCACATGGTTCCAACCATGGTGGCCAATCTCATGGCCGCTGGCAACAATTTCCTCGCAAACCTGCGGGTACATTTCGATCACGACCCCAGGCACGTAGAAAGTCGCTGGAATGTTGTGTTTCTTCAACAGCGCCAGCACTCGACGCACACCGATGACTCCGAATTCGCCGCGCGATATGGCAGTCGGACTTTTCATTCCGCGGGCGATGAGACCTGACATCGCATCAAAATCGAAGGTCATGCAAGCCATGTGCTTTGCCATTGAAGCCTCACAATTACGCAATCGTGGTTCGTGACGTAAGGGACTCTCCCCGCAAGGTAGCCAACCGTACATCCGAAAATCTCGCAAGTCAATCCCTAGCTTGGCTTCTCCCTCCCATCTCGTGAGCCATGTCCCAGTTCGCTACTCAGCCTAAGTCACCTCAATTTTGACTCGCAACCTAAGTCCGCAGTTTCCGACCAGTCAAGAAATCAACCTTGCCATAAAGGAGGTCCTGTGTTTATTGAAATCATGCCGCTCCTCGCCAGCCGCACTGTGCTCATCACAGTGGCCAAACTGGATGACAACACGCTCCGCGTTAACGTCATCCCCGCCCAGGCCAAGGCCGACGAGAATCCGGCTCTAACCACTCCACTCACCTATACCGGCTTACCCGAGGAACTGGACACTGAACTCGGGAAGCATCTGGCCGGTTACGTCCAAGCCCACCAGCAAACCGCCAGCACCCTGGCCGAAGCCAAGGCCACCCTGGAAGCTGCCGCCAAGGCTGCCCAGGAGGAAGCGAAGCGCAAGAAGGCAACCGTGAAGTCGCCCATGACTACGGCGCCTGCGCCTACCTCAACATCTGCCCCCGCATCCCCAACTCCTGGTAACGGTGCGCCATCTTCAGCACCGATGGAGACACTCGGGCTGTTCCCGCCTGCCACAACCCAATCGCAAGGAGGTCTTGCCCTCTGATGCAATCCAAACCACCCTCTCGTTGCTTCGAATTCAACGGCGTGAAACTCCCGGACCCCAATCCCACGCTTTCCTCCGGTCAGTTGATGGCACAGGGAAGTGGCCTGCTGATACCACGACTGGACGCTGTCCCGCTGGTTCAACGGTTGGTTGCCGATGACCGCCTGGCGGTAATGCTGGCCAAGGCTCTCCTGGAACCACACATTGCCGTCCCCGGAGATTGGCAGAGGGCGGAATGCGATCCAACATCCTTCATCAGGCTTACTCTTGAGCGTTTTATCCTCACACATGGTGGCCCAGCCATCCGTCACAGGTTCCTACTTTGTGCGGAAATCACCGACAGTCCCAGTGATTGGGCCGAACCGGATAAAAGCAGGCCCAACCAATTATTCCTCATCGTCGAGCCGTCCGACGCCACCTGTGGCTGTGCTGCTTTTGGGCCAACACTCAAGTTATTGGAAAAAGCCCACCCACAACTGCCAGCGAAATTCTTCCAGCTCTTTGTCGGAGCTCTCAATTGCTGGACCAGGGTTTACGACTATCGTGATGCCGAAGACCGAGTTGAAATGCTGCCTGAATGGGTCGCCCAGGAGGGTGACGCTGGACAGTACGAAATCTCCGACGTTGAGGGATCCATACCACCATGCATGCGGCAGACCACACTCAGTAAGGCTGAGCTTGCCCACCTCAAGGACAATATAAACGACCCACTTGCCCAGACGTTGGTGAATGCCGTACTCGCCCTCCATCACATGTCTGCTCAAGTAGAGCGACCTGACCTTGATGATAATATCCGTGAACAGCTCTCAGACTGCAATCCACCCTTGCCATGTCTGCTCGCCATATTTGCAGAAGGTGACGCAATAACGGCCTGCTTTGAAGAGGCCCAGGGAATGATGGAAGTGGAGCCGGAACCCAATATCATCATCCCCTTTGATCCCACAGATATGGTGAGCGTTCAGCGTACATTCCACATGTTTGGAGTGGCCTGCCAAACCATTGCCGCGGCAAGCAAGCTGATCGACCTGATGCCAGGCAACGACCAATGGATCATTACCAATTAGAGGTGCCGAACTTCCAATTCTGCAGGATCGCAGATTCCTCTGGTTTCCAGATGCCACTCCCTCGTCCGCAATCGACCCGTGTGTTGGCGACGGCGTGGCGTTCGAAGCCATCACCAGTGGTGCCCGGGTGGTTCGCAACGGCATCGAGTTGGACGCCTACCGGGCCGAGCAGGCCAGGGAGCGAAACCCCAATGTCGTCCAGGGCAACACGCTGGAAGTGCAATGCCAAGTCGACTGTTTCGGGCTTCTTTATCTCAATCCTCCGTATGACTGGGCATTGGGACCGGCTGACAGTCGCCGCACCGAGCACGCCTTCTTAAGCCACACCTCCCGCTGGCTGAAACCCGGTGGTATTCTGGTGTTTGTGATCCCCGGTGACAGGATCACCGAATGTAGTCAAATTCTCGCATCGCAGTTCTGTGACGTCAGGGTTTACCGCCTCGAAGCACCTGAATGTGTACGCTACAAGCAAGTCGTGATTCTGGGAGTACGCCGGACCAGGCGTGAAAGAGACCGGCTCACGGACAGCAATATCACCCGAGACCGGCTCTATTACGCCAGCCTTGCCAGGAATCCATCCCAACTCCTGGTCTTGCCTTCCGAGCCTGATGTCCGATACACCATTCCTGAGAGCGGACCAGCACAGCTTATTTACCGTGGCCTGCCCTTGGACGAGATCGAGGACCTAATTTCGCAATCAGCGGCATATCGTCAGGCAGGGCGTATCCTCTTTGCTGAGCCCGTGTCGGCCACCGGACGACCGCTCACGCCTTTGCACGCCGGCCATGTCGGCCTCCTGGCATGTTCGGGCCTTCTGAACGGCATCTTTGGAACCGGAGATCAACGGCACGTCGCCTTTTGGCAGGCCATCAAGGTAGTGGACAAGACTGAGGAAGAAGAGGACGGCGTTATCACAGTACGAGAGAAGGAGCGATTCTCAAATGAGCTTACGCTGGTCTATTCCACGGGCGAAATAGCCATTCTGAAATAATTCCCACTCCAACCACAGTTCCTCTCGCCGACAATTCCCACGAATCCCAACAGGAAAATCACCATGAAGAATGCCCACGAGCGCTTCGGCGTACTGGAATACACCAAGCGCATGAAGGACACCACCACGCGAATACGGCTTCGGCTGGACCGGTTTATCGGGGAAGTTGATGACGCACGGAATGGCAAGGCCCATCTCATCTCCGTCTTGGGTGGTGACTCCGACGTTGGCGCCATCTGGGCAGCGGTCATCGAGCAGAACCTATTTACCGTGGAAGTCCCTGGCATCGAACCGGTGACGGCCAGCCTGGGTGAAGACGCCCAGTGCTTCCGCGGAACTATCACTATCGCCGACCGCAAGCCAATCCGTCACCTGGTGGCCATCTCGGCGGAGTTGGCTAAGACACGTCCAGGGGCTGATCCAGCAGGCAGCCGCACGATCCTGTGTGACAACGACCCCACGTTTGTGCTGTACCGCATATCGCAGCGGTTTGGATTGCCGGTCGTACCGGAGTGGGCTGGCTGGTTCAACGAGGAACTCAACCGCCGTGGAGCGATCAAGCCGCTTATCGGCCTGGGATGCTCTCCGGTGCTGGTCAGCGGCACGAAGAAACTGTTTCTGAAATGGATCCGAAGCGCCCTGCGGCAGAAGCGAATTGAAGTTCCTGGCTGCAAGGGGCCGGTAAGCTGGAGCCTGGGCAGCAGTTTCTTCCGAATCAACCAGAATGACCTGCGGGAGGCGGGCCGTCAGGAGATCAGCGAGGAGACCACCGGTACCCCGGAGGAGGCAGCGACATACGAATCGTCTTGAAGGTGCCGAGCAACAACGAGTATCGCCATGGGGGTATGAATTCGCCCTCACGCATTTGACTCTGGAACTCGCAGGGTCGGCTTTGGCGTACCTTGTTCAAATCCTAGGGTCAGTTGGTTGAGGGTAGAGATTAGCGAGGACATCCCGTGTCACGGCGAGACTTTCTCCTACCAACCCTTGGCATTGATACTCCTTTTGAAATCTTTCGTAATTATGGATTGCGAAATCTCCGCACTTCTTTGCTTGTTTTGCGCCGACCTTCAGATCCTCGCTAAGCCCTGATTTCTCAACGAGCGTCTGGAAAAGAGATTTCTCTTTTGGCGAGCCCGTTTCAACACTGGCATGTGGACCGACCTTAGCCTTACGCAACTCCCATTCGATCCTGCCATCCGGATCGATTCTTGCTTTGAGGGCAGATTCGAGGATTGCGCGACACATGACCGCACAAGCAGCATTGAATCCGTAGAGATAGCAACGATGCGCCTCCTCGAAATAGGCACGGATGTTGGGGTCAGGGATTTGACACGCATCGACCATGTGCGGATCGAGCGATGTAGCTCGCTCAACTATTTTATCGAGCTTTCCAATGAGCTCCGAAGAGTAGAGTGCATCCAAGTCCTCGGCCCTCTCGGTCGGATTAGGTTCCTCCATGGCACGCCAATCCGGGCCAGGTTCGATGTCTGCCGAGTCTTCGAGGCCACGAACAACCGCTTTAGGGGATCGGGGACTCAGTGACGTTCTTCTTGCATCGAGTACCTTCCCATCATAAACCCGAAGGTCCCCCAACGCTTGGTGGACCCGCTCATCCTCAGGTTTGTTGCCTTCGCACAATACTTCTTGCTCACCGTTTTCGCTGTCGGTTACCGTATAGACCGACCTGTTTCCGAAGAGCATCCACGAGTCGAGATCCTGGAACTTATCTTGGTTTATCCAATCCAGCACCCTCTTCAAAATCCTCGCTCGTCTCGAATAAACCTCGTCGGTTGGCGGCATAGTGCTGCTCCTTGTCCATGAATGGTGCTGAACCGTTCGCAAAGAGTGTAGTGCGGTAGAGGTCTGTGCGACAACCGCACTGTCCCCTGACAGCTCAACAAATACCCACATCAGACTAATCACTCCCATCTCGTATCGCACGCAATCGTCAGAGGAGGCACCTTCAGAGTCATGGAGCCCATAACCGATATCCCAACATATTTGCGTGCCCACGCCCAAGAGTTAGGGGATCGAATCCCTGAAACCTACCCGCCGTTGCATTCCATAGACGACCCGCCGTCCCCGGTGATTAGCAAGCTCCTTCGGAAACCCTACCCGGCTCAGACCCTCGTTGTCCTCGGCTTGGTCAAACGTTGGCAGCAGGCCAAGGCAGGTGCGGTGATTGCAGAGTGTGGCACCGGCAAGACGCTGATCTCTCTTGGTGCGATTCAAACCCATGCCGAAGACCAACGCTTTACGGCAATCGCCATGGTTCCTCCCCAACTTGTGGAGAAGTGGTGCCGGGAAACGATCCTGACGTTGCCACGGGTGCGTGTCTTCATCATCGACGGGCTGCGTACACCAACCAAGTCCAACAGTCACCACGGCGTCAACGAAGTAAAGCTGCGAAACAAACGTATCGTGCGGGAGGGATTGCGGACCAGTTTGAGCGAGTTGCGTCTGCGGAAGGCATCTCCCTCAGCCCGCAAGCGTTGGGATTCAATTTGCTCTTCTCCCGCACTGTTTGTTGTCGGCCGGGACCGAGCCAAGCTGGGGTACTTCTGGCGCCACGTTTACCAAGTCGCCCGCTGCGGCCGCTATCAGGACATCGTCGTGAATCCTGACAGTGGAGCTCCGGTCTACCTCGGAAAAGATGGCGAACGCCTGCTGGCGATGGACTTCAAGAAGGCGAAGCTCTTCGAAACGCTGGGCCAGGCGGAGGGAACCAATCATGCCCGCCGGCCCCTGTACAGCGCACTCTGGCAAGCAGATGGCAAGAAGGTACGGCGATTCGCACCCGTGGACTTCATCGGCCGGTACATGGACGGGTTCTTTGATTACGCCATCGCAGACGAAGTTCATGAGTTGAAGGGCGGAGATACCGCCCAGGGAAACGCTCTCGGCACGCTGGCAGCCTGTGCTGACCATATCGCTGTCCTTACCGGCACGCTCTTGGGCGGCTATGCCGACGAGCTATTCAACATCCTCTTCCGGCTTGGGCCATCCCGAATGCTTGGAGAGGGATTTGAACACGGGGAAGCTGGCGTTCGTGCTTTCACAGAGACTTACGGCTTGCTGGAGAAGATCACAGTCATTGAGCCAGCCGACAACGCCTGCTCGGAGGCCAGGGTGACCACGCGGGTCCGTCATCGGCCAGGAGCCTCCTCGCTGCTGTTTGGCCGGCATCTCATGGACCTTGGAGCCTTCGTGTCGCTGGAGGATATCTCCGATGCTCTCCCGCCGTATCGGGAAGAAGTGGTCAGCGTAGAGATGGATGAGCCTCTCCGGAAAGCTTACGGGGAGATGGAGCAGGACATCAAGAAGGCGCTCCGTGAGCACCGTGGCAACCAGTCGGTAATCAGCGTGGCCTTGAATGCCCTGCTGGCCTATGTCGACCGGCCCTACGGCTTCGGCGATCTGATCGGGCGGGAATTCAATCCCGAGACCCAGCGTCGGGAACCGTTTCTGATTACGGATACCCAGGACCTGGATGAGAATTTCGCCTACGCCAAGGAACGGCAGCTGCTTGAGGAAATTAAATCCTCGCCTGACCGAGGTAGGAAGGTGCAGGTCTATGCGGTCTACACGCAGAAGCGTGACGTAATGAGGCGGCTGGAACGTATCCTCGCCAAGGAGGGAATCCAGGTAGCCGTTCTCACCACGGAAGTCGCTCCGGAACTGCGGGAGGCTTGGTATGAACGGCAACTGCGAGCCGGGGTCCAGGTGGTGATTAGCCATCCCCGTTTGGTTCAAACCGGCCTTGATTATGTGGAATATGACGAGGCGGGGGAACGGGCGACGGTTCTTCGTCGTGAAATTAGTTACGTTTGGATCCCACGCGGCAATGACCGGGATGCAAGGAATCGTCATGTGGTCTTTTGTGTCCAAATCCAAGACCGACCCATTGAAAAGGATAGAGGAGTTCATGGGAGCGCGCGCAGTGCCTGAAGCCAGTCCAGGCCGGCGCACCAAAGATGCCTGGTTCAACGCCTGAGCTTAACTGTGACTGATTTTTAAGCAGATTTTACAGAATCGCGTGAAATCTCCCACTGCAGGCGTGGGGATCGAAATGATTACAACTTTTGTCTGTATATTCAGTATAATGATGACGCTCGCAGTGGTTTATATTAATTTCGCAATGAGTCCACTCTACCAAGAGGTCTACGAGAAACTAGCCGAGCGCATCAATGCCGGGATCTATCGGCGCGGCACTATGCTGCCTACCGAGGTGCAGCTGCGCAAGGAATTTGGGGTCAGCACGATTACGGTGCGCCGTGCCTTGCACGAGCTGGCACTCGACGGTCTTGTGGATTCTCGCCAAGGAATAGGCAACTTCGTCCGCGAGCGACCGCGTGATGGCGTGATCATTGGGCTCTCGAATTTCACGTCCTCTGTGGCCTCGGGCCGCCTACGCATCGTTCGGACGCTCCTCGCCGACGAACTAATCCCTGCGTCGACCGCAGTGGCTAAGAAACTAAGCGTGCAGCCAGGTTCAATGCTTCGTCATCTGGTGCGACTCGATTCCGAAGGCGGCGCACCACTATCGGTCGATGAGGTCTTCATGCCCCCGGCCTTCGCTGGGGCAATTGACGACGGTATTGCTGCGTCACCCCTCTTCGCGCACCTGTGGCAAATAAAGACCCACAGGAACCTGGTTCGCACGCACTACGAGATCACCGTCAACATTCCAACAATGGAAGAGCAGAAACAGCTACAAATCGATCCCACCGTGCCGGTGCTCGTGACGAGTGAGACCGTAATGGACTCGACCGAGAAAGCGATCATGAACGTCGTCACGCGATACCGCGGCGACCGCTGCCGGTTATCGGGAACCGTGCTCCTGGCCCAAAGAAAAACCAAACAAGGCATCGTAGGAGAGTAGGACCCACCAGCTCGTACGTCAAAATTAGCTTGAGTGCGAAGGGAAAAAACGGGCGCAGGCAGAAATAGCTTGACTTCGGTCAGTCATTATAATAAGTATAAGTAATGTAAGTTTAGCAAGGGCCACTAGGTGTTTGGTCCATTTCTTGACTGGTCGGCTGATCGAGCGCGACTTATCTCGCGTGCATAACATATATATGAGCATTCAGGCGGCCTGTAAGAAGTGAGAGTCGCGGCGAGCGTGGCAGCTATCACTGCAGAGCAGCTCCGCACTCGGGTCCGCAAGGTAAGACAGTTCATCGAAAGGAATAAGATTATGGGCACCGTATTGACAAAGCAATTGGCTATCGACGGTGGAACCCCGGTGATCGAGCGACGTGACTACCGTAACTGGCCAACCATCACGGCAGATGACCGCCGCCTGATTAACGCAGTTTTGGACAGCGGCATCCTGGCCGGAGGCACCGCCCCACAGGTAAAGGCCCTCGAGAAGGAGTGGACGGAGTATGTCGGCACAAAATATTGCCTGACGACAAACAGCGGTACCGCGGCCCTGCACATGGCGCTCGCCGCCGTAGGGGTCGCGCCTGGAGACGAAGTCATTACTTCCGCGTTTACATTCCTGGCCTCGGCTTCTTGCGCGCTGCACCAGAATGCTATTCCGATTTTTGTGGACATCGATCCGCGGACCTACTGCATCGATCCTACGAAGCTTGAAGCCGCTATCACCGAGCGAACGAAGGCCATCATTCCCGTGCATATCCAAGGCTGCCCCGCCGAAATGGATTGCATTCTGGCGATCGCAAAGAAACACAACCTTTTCGTGATCGAAGACGCCTGCCAAGCGCACGGCGCCTTGTACAAAGGAAAGAAGGTTGGATCCCTCGGCGACATTGGCGCTTTCAGCCTGAACAATTTCAAAAACCTCTGTGGCGGAGAAGGCGGATTCTTTAACACCGACGATGAACGACTCCTGAATAAAGGGCTACTTCTGCGCTGCTTCGGCGATGAGGTGGACGAGGTCAGCCACCGGCGCATTTACAACGCTTCGATCCTGGGCTACATGTATCGCAGCCAGGAACTGCCCGCAGCGCTGGCGCGCGCTCAACTCATGCACCTGGACGAAAACAACGCCGTCCGCATTGCCAACGCCGAATATCTCTCTCAGGAGCTCAGCAAGATTCCGGGCGTGATTCCACCTTACTGCCCGCCCCGCCACAAGCACGTCTACTTCATGTACAACGTCCGATTCGATCCTCAAGCTGCCGGTGTCGATTGCGATCCGCGCCGCTTCCGGATCGCCGTCGAAAAAGCGCTACATACGGAAGGAGTTCTGGTCGGTCAATGGCAGACCATGCCCGTTCCGGCGCAGGACCTCTTCCAAACGCAGCTCGGTTACGGCGGATCGCACCATCCATGGGCGATCAATGAGGCCAAAGCCGTCAGGTACGATTACTGCGTCGACAATTACCCTGTCGCAAAAGAATTGTGCGATACCTATACCATTGTGCATGGTATCCATCCGCCGAACGGCAAGGAACTCATGGACAAGATCCTCACGGCCTTCCATCGGGTGTTTGGGAACCTGGATGCGGCCATCGCCCATGCCGATGACGCGATTTACCCGGGGGCCGACTCTAAGCTCTACGGCGCCGGGTAGGACAGAAAAGCGCGGCCGCTAAGCGCCGTTACGTTAGTGATTTTCGGGGGCGCCACCCAGAAGGGAGCAACACATGAAAAGCAAAGGGTTATGGGGCAAGAAACGCCTCGAGATTGATGAGCGCACGGTCGACATCGGCAGACCAGACGATGACCACGTAATCGTAAAGGTCCGCGCCTGCGGCGTCTGCGGAACCGACATCAACCTCGTCCGCGACTGGCCCGACGACCCGATGCCTCTCGGGCATGAGATCGCAGCCGAAGTTTTCGAGGTCGGGAAGAATGTAACGAGCCTCAAGCCCGGCGATCGCGTGATCGTGGAAGACTGCACGATGTGCGGAATCTGCAAGGACTGCAAGAGCGGCCAGCCGCAATTCTGCCGCAACATGTACAACATGGAAGGTCAGCCCGGCATGGCCCAGTACCTGTCGGTCCGCTTCAACAGTTTGGATAAATTCGAGGGCCTGGATTTCAAGTGGGCGTGCTTGACCGAACCGCTCGCCGTCTCGCTGACCTCTGTGATCAACGCGCAGATCCCGCTGGGCGGGAGTGTCGTCGTCCTTGGCTCGGGTCCCCTCGGGCTGATGGCAGCGCAACTGGCCAAGCTGCGCGGAGCGGGATTCGTTGCGCTTACCGGTCTGAGGGCTGACAATCCGCTGACAAAAGCACGCCTTGAACTCGCGCAGAAACTTGGGTGCGATTTGGTTATCGAAGTGGGCAAGCAGAGCGTTGCGGACGAAATCAAGTCAAGATTCCCTGAAGGAGTGGACCGAGTCATCGTTAGTGCACCGCCGGAAAGCATGTACGATGCCTTAAAGGTGATTCGATTCGGCGGCATTATCACTTTCTTTGGCATACATTTCGGTGGCAAGAGCAAAATCGAGGTGGACGTGAACGATCTAATCTTCCGGAAGATCACGCTGCGGCCCACCTTTGCCGAACCTGCCATCAACTTCCCCGTTTCCTTTCGCCTGCTGCGCGACGGATTGGTGGACGCGAGCACGATTGTCACTCATACTTTCGGCTTCGACGATGCGAGGGCAGTGATGAGCAGCATCGTAGACGGTAGCCAGCCTGTCATTAAGGCAGTAATGCTGCCCAATGGGTAGCAAGTTGTAGCGGCCTTCTCGCGGGCGTGCGGTTTACCGAGCGCAGGGGTTCGGGTTCCAGTAGATGTCAGAGGAATTCTAGTCCTTTGCTTGGTGGCGAGGAAGGCCAGCGACCAGGAAGCGAGGAAATCCCATCATGCCAATCTCTACGAATGATCGCTTAGGCGGTATTTTCCCTGCCTTGCCTACTCCTCTGAAGGCGAGCGGTGAGGTGGATATCCAAGGGCTCGAAAAGCTGGTGGACTACGTTGTCGGAGCGGGCGTGCACGGGCTGTGGGTTCTTGGGAGTACGAGCGAATTCCCGGCGCTTTCGTGTGCTGAACGCAAGCTGGTTCTGGAAGTCACCCTAAGTCGCTCCAAGGGTCAAATTCCTGTGGTCGTAGGCGCCATCGACAACGACCCGAGGAAGATCATCACCAACGCCCAAGACGCACAATCTGCGGGTGCGGCCGCATGTTTTATAACCTTGCCATTTTACTTTATCGTCGATCAACAAGAGGCGATACGGCACGTTCGGGAGATTGCTGAAGCAGTTCCCTTACCCGTCATTCTCTACGACAATCTTCCGTCCACAGGAATTAAACTCACGCTTGAGACTCTCCTGGAAATGGCTGAGTGCCCCAACCTTATTGCACTCAAAGATAGTACCTGCGATTTTATCAGGTTCCAGAATTTTCTTGTGACGATGAGGAAGACACGACCCTTCACAATCTTTCAAGGCATCGACCAACTTGTAGCGGCAAGCCTGATGATGGGGGCCGATGGCGCAATAGCGGCCTTGGCGAGCGTTGCACCAACCCTGTTCGTCAAGATGTACCAGGCTGCCAAGGCCAATGAGCTAACCAACTTAATGAACCTACAGAGCCGACTGCTCCAATTGTGCACGTTGTATGCGATAGGCGGCGGATGGACAGATGGGGCGTTTTTTATGGGGATGAAGGCAGCTCTACAGGTGGTGGGAATCTGTGGGCGCACTGTATCCACGCCGTTTCGTGCGATGCCCGAAGAAAAGATGAAAGAAGTCGAGAAACTACTGCAAGAGTGCGGAATCTCTGGGGTGGCATGATAATGAGATGCAGGCGCCTATCAATGACGCCCGCACCCACATCGTCCATGGGACAAGCAAGGACCGAGATTTGCGCGGCAGGAAACCGAATGACCAGTGGTCGAATTGTGCGCGGCCTGCGCTGGTGGATTTGCAGTCTGCTTTTCGCCTCGACCATGATCAACTACATTGACAGGCAAAGTCTTGCGGCGCTCGCGCCGTTTCTCAAGATCAGGTTGCAGTGGCGCAATCAAGACTTCGCGTTGGTTCTGATCGCTTTTCGAATTGCATATGCCGGTGGTCAGTTGGTTATGGGCCGCCTGATTGATCGGGTTGGAACGCGCAAGGGCCTGACGATTTCGGTTGCTTGGTATTCGACGGTGGCAGTCCTGACGTCGCTTGCAACAGGGTTGCGTAGCCTGTGCGTCTTCAGGTTCTTACTTGGTTTCGGCGAGTCCGCCAACTACCCCGCCGCAGGCAAAGCGGTTGCTGAGTGGTTCCCAGCTCGGGAGCGCGCTTGGGCGGTCGCCATTTATGACACCGGATCTGCAGTCGGAGGTGCACTGGTACCGGCCATGGTAGTGTGGTTATACGCCAAGTTTGGGAGTTGGAGATTGGTTTTTGCCGTCACTGGGATGCTAGGCTTCGTGTGGTTGACTTTGTGGAGATTGCTCTACTATCGGCCGGAGATTCATCCTCGGATTTCCAAAGAAGAAAGGGACATGATCTTGCGGGACAAAGCGGAAAGCGGTCTACGGGAGAAGGAATTCCCTCAATCTCTCAGCTTACGTGAACTGCTGAGACTCCCTCAGACGTGGGGCCTTGTTTCAGGTCGATTCCTCATCGATCCAGTGTTCTTCTTTATAATGGAGTGGTTTGCTATCGTATTGGTAACGAAGGGCTTTAGAGCTGAAACGAGTGTCCTGGCCTTATGGGTACCGTTTGTTGCTGGTGATCTGGGCAATTTTGTTGGAGCTGGAATGTCAAGTTGGCTGATCCGCCGTGGTTGGCCTGTAGTTCGTTCGCGCAAAATGGTGCTCTCGTTGTTTGGACCGGGTATGCTGGCTCTCATTCCTGCGATCTATGTTTCCAATTTGTTCCTACTCACGATGCTCTTCGCGGTTTCGACCTTTTCTTACGTGGCATGGATAACCATGAGTCTTGTTTTGCACTCAGACTTGTACCCGAGCAACACAGTCGCCACGGTCAGCGGAATGAGCGGGACGGCCAGTGGTATAGGAACAATCATCGCAACATATCTGATCGGCTTTGTGTCGGATCGTTACTCCTTTGGCCCAATCTTGATAGGAGCGGGCATTCTTCCATTAATCGCCACAGCCCTCACCTTGTTGCTGGTGCGAAGCGGAAAAGTGAATCACGGCGGGTTGGTGAGGGGAGATGGTCTATAAGCAAAGGACAAATGAAGCCCATGACGACCAGTGAATACATGTCAAATGCCCGAAAGGCAGGAACAGTCATACCTGCGTTTAACATTCCCTATCTCCCCATGATGGTACCTGTCGTGGCGGCGTTGCGCGATATGGAGAGCTTCGGCCTCATCGCTGTGGCGCGCCCGGAATGGATGAAGTTTGAAGCGCGAAGTCCCAAAGCAATCTATGACGAGTACCAGCGGGTCAAAGATGAGAAGTTCACGAGATTGCACTTGGACCACGTCCCCGTGATTGATGAAGACAACTTGCGAGTGGATTACTTGGTCGTGATCCGTGAAGCGGTCCAACTTGGATACCAGTCGGTGATGGTGGACGGCTCGCGTCTTCCATTCGACGAGAACCTTCAGGCGACAAAAGAGGTTGTGCAGATTGCCCACGCGACCGGCATCCCGGTCGAAGGTGAATTGGGCGCGGTGCTGGGCCACGAAGCCGGCCCGCTACCTTCGTACGAGGAACTTTATGCGACGGGCAGGGGTTTTACACGTCCGGAAGATGCAAACCGATTCGTTCGAGAAACAGGAGTTGACTGGCTGTCCGTGGCGATTGGAAACGTCCATGGCGCCATTTCCGGAGTCGCCGCCCACAACAAGAAGATCCAGGCGAGATTGAATATTGATCATCTGAGACGAATTCACGAGACAACCGGGATACCGCTCGTTCTGCACGGCGGATCCGGCGTTAAGAAGGAATGCGTGTGGGAAGCAGTTCAGAACGGCATTACGAAGATTAATGTCGCCACCGCCATACGGCAGCCTTTTGAGGAGGCAAGGAAGCAATCTCTCGAGGCCGCCCAAAAGGCAGTTTACGAGGCCACCGTGCAGGTGCTCAAAGAGGAACTCCGGGTGCAAGGGTCGGCACACAGGGTCAACCCCGATATGTAGCCGGCAGCCTCACAAAGATACGGCCTGGCGGATAGAACTGGTTTAGTCAATGTCAATTATGTACGTGGAGAAAGGAGTCATATGAGTATTACCATGCGCGTGATCCAGCGGTTTGATTTCAAGCATGAGGAAGATTTCATGGCGCTGGAAAGGAAATTTGCGGAGCTGGAAGCCCGCCGGGACGACTTTCCCAAAGGAAGGCGAATGCAACCCATTGCCGGCACTGAGGTGCGGAACACATTGATTTGGGAATGCGAGTTCCCTGATCTAGATTCTGCGCAGAAAGCACTGGACTTCTGCGCGCGCGATGTGGAGCACGACGTGCTATTCAAGCAACAGCAGCCATTCTTTGAGGGGGTCAAAATAGAATTCTTCCGCAATCTTGCCTTCTGACAGCAAACAGGAATTGGACCTGCCCAGGCTGCAGGAGGTGCGCTCAAGAAAATATGGAAGCCGTCGCGACGGCGCCCAGTGGTCGAGCATTGGTGCGGGATTTACGGAGTCAGCGAGCGAAGGGCTTGCTGGCCGGGCCGGCTGAACCGAGGGACATACCAGTGGCGCAGCCACAAGGATCCACTGACCGAATTGCGGATACGGATCCGAGAGATTGCCCAGGCGCGAGTGCGCCACGGATATCGGTAGATCCTGGCGCTGCCGGGCCTGTCAGCCCGTTTACGAACGTCGAGGAAGATGAGTCGGCGGCGCATAGGTTGTGCAAGGAACGGGAGTCGCTTGTGAGTCTGCCAAGGGCTCGCTGCTATTCCTTTGAGAGTAAATAACAATCCAGGAGGTTGACTCGAAATGCCCAGGTTCCAGGGACAAGTCGCCACGGTGGTTCTCAGTTCTGAAGAACTTCACAGATTGCTCACCCTGCCCGCAGAGGAGATCGACGAGTGGAGTCCGGTGAAGGTCGAGGTGCTCGAGGACAAGAACGCGCTTTACGACAAGTTCGCGCGCTCGATAGCCAGCACGATCAAGAAAAGCAACCAGGAGGGGAAGACCACAGCGATCGTCCTTCCGGTTGGGCCATGCCCGCAGTACCGTATTCTGGCGGCCCTGTGCAATCGGGAGCGCATAAGCTGGAAGAAGGTCTGGACCTTTAACATGGATGAATACCTGGACTGGGAAGGACGCCCCGTCGGCATCGATCACCCCATGAGCTTCAGACGATTCATGGTTACGGAGCTCTTCCAGCTTTTGGACGAAGAACTCCGCATCCCGGCGGCGCAAACTTGGTTTCCAGACCCGTTCAACCCGGATGCCATCGATGGGAAGATCGCAGAGCTGGGCGGGATCGACGTCGCCTACGGCGGCATAGGCTATCACGGCCATATTGCCTTCAATGAAGCCGTGACCACTTACTTCACCCGCCTGACCCCAGGGGAGTTCAAGAATTCCAGGACGCGCGTCGTGCCTCTGCGGGAGGACACATTCGTCATCAACAGCCTTTGCGGCCTCGGGGGAAACTGCTACTCGCTGCCACCGATGGCAGTCACCCTCGGCATGAAACCTATTCTGGAGGCAAGGCGGATCGAGCTCTACTGCGACGGCTGGATACTCGACAAGCAACAGACAACATTCCGCCTGGCCTGCATGCACCCGCCTACCCTGGACCGCCCCGTGACATTTGTCCAGGAACACCCTGATCCTAAGAACACGGTGTTGATCTGTGCCGATCGCGAGACCGCTGCTCCTGTCAACCTGGAACTGCAGTAGGAGGGAAGGCGCAGGTATGCAGAAACTCTCCACGCTGCAACCTGTGGCCCGGGCTTTGGCCAGCACGGCGCATACTCTAAGCGAGAGGCAAATGAGAGAATATAAATCCAGAGCATTCGTGTATCAGGGACGGCCGGGGGCCGTCACCAAAGAGACGGTCTCAATCGATTGCGGCCCCAGCGACCTGTTGGTCGAGGTCTTGATGTGCTCCCGCTGCGGGACGGACAAGACCATCTACCGCCACGGCCATCCGAACGTTGATCCTTATGCGCCGGTGGTCCTGGGGCATGAACTCGTCGGCAGAATAGTGGAGGTGGGAAGCCGGGTTTGTGAGTTGAAGGAAGGAATCGGCTACCGAGAGGGAGATGCGCTTTCCGAGGAGTATCTGGACTTCCAGGAGGGAGAACGCGTGGTGTTCCAGTCGCGTATCGCGCGCCACAACAAGCACGGCCTTATGTTGATACCCGAGCCGCTCGCCAATCTCTCATTCCAAATCAACGGCGGCTTCTCGCAATACATGAAAGTCCCAGAGACCATGATCCGCTCCGAGTCGGTCTTGCGCGTACCGGAAAACGCTAGCGATGAGGAGGCCTGCTTGGTGGAACCTTCCGCCTGCGCCCTCGAGTCCATCTTCGCAACTCCGCACCCGGTGGGCGTCGATACAGATGGACGGCACACCTACATGGCGGGCATTCGACCTGGGGGTAATGTGTGTGTGATCGGTTCCGGCACGGTAAGCATGATCTACGCACTCCTGGCTATCCTTGAGGGTGGCAAGCAGATCGTGATGGTGGTCCGGTCTGCGGCCAAAGAGAAGCTCGTGAAGAATCTGCTGGGGGAGAAGGTGAAGGTCTATGTGGCACCGGGCCTTGCTGATGACGCTTCGCCCGGGACTCTGGCGGCGGAAGCAGCCGTCGTAGTGGACCTCGCCCGCCTGACCGGAGAATATCTCTTCGATGATGTTATAGCTGCTTGTGGCTCGGCCTCCGCACAGCGTCTGATGCTCAAGCTCTTTACCCGCGAAGGATATGCCGTGGGCGCGTGTTTCGGCGGGACGCATCAACTCGTGGATGCCGCGGACATCGACATTAACCACTATCGCGCCGGCAAAACGATCGGCACCAGCGGCTGTTCGACAAGTTGCATGAAGACTGTTCTCGGGTGGCTGGGTAATCGCAGGCTGGACCTCAACGGCTTCATGGCCGCGCGCCGCTTCACTCTGGATGATGACCCTCATGAGTTCTTCACAACGGAGGCGGACGGCCGGAAGCCCGTGCTTTGCCCAAGGGTGAAATGAGATGAAGCGTGGGAAAGCGGTGATCGTCGGGGCGGGTGCGTTGGGCCTGGGATTCCTCGCGGAGAGGATGGCACAAGGGTACGATCTCTGCCTGGCGGATACCAGCGCCAAGTCAGATATACTGACCCGCCTCAAGAGAGATCAGTGCTTCGCGGTGAACGTCTGCGGCCTCGCCGGAATCGTCGTCAGGAAAATAATCGGCTCCTTCGAGACCGCCATCGTCGGCACCGCGGAAGGCGGGGGAATCCTGACCCGGGCGTTCCGAGAGGCAGATATGATTCTCACTGCCACCAAAAGAAAGGCTCTGGGCAAGGTGGTGGGCGACATTGCCCCCGTCCTGAATGCCCGCCCGACAAAAGCCTGGCTGCTGTTCTGTGAGAACGGGCTGAACATCGCCAGGACCTACGCGCCCTGTTTTGAAGCCCAAACCGTGCTGGTCGACACCGTCATGTCGCGGATGTGTCGGTTCGCGCGCCCCGAGGAGACGAGTTACGAACCGATGTGGACCCGCGGCGAGTCCTTGGTCACCGAGGATTACGATTACCTGCCGCTTGATGCCGATCTTTGTTCGCCTGGTCCGTTCAGCCCGGTGTTCTCAATGGTGAGCCATGCCGACTTCTTGTGCTGGGAGGATATCAAGTTGTACTTGCACAATGGCGTGCACGCCTTCATCTCGTACCACGCTTTTCTGGAAGGTGTGCGATTCTTCAAGGATACTCCGGTCCCGATTCGGGAGCGGGCGCGCAAAGTTGTGCTGCAGGAGGTAGTGCCGGCGATCGTGCAAACACATCCGTCCGCAGACAGAAAGAAGGTGCAGCAGTACGGCCTGGAGCTTTTGGAGCGATTCTTCAACCCATACTTCAATGACAGTATCGAGCGCGGGATAAGGGGGATCGAGGAGAAGCTTGCGCCGGATGAACGGCTGGTCAGCGGTTGTGCCTATATCAAGCGAGCCCGTATCGAGCCAACGCTCTACGCAACCACCATCGACGCAGGAAGGAAAATCCAGTGCCTGCAGAAGCCTCAGGAGGGGTAGTCCAGGGGGCTTCCGTACTCGCTGAGGCCTTCAACAGCCAAAACCCGATTGGACGATTGCATTCAGGGGCGGTCGGGCGAAAGCTGAACGCGGAAATTCCGGTGAAGTACAATAAGTGGTCGATTTCAAATCCAGGATCGTCGATGGAACGTGTGGGCCCGTGCGGGTGTTTCTGGGGCGCAGCGAGTTGACGGGTGCGTTTTGCGGGATCGGACTTGAATATGGCAGCCTACGAGGCTATCTTGTTCGATTTTGACGGAGTCCTGGTCGACAGCGAACCCCTGCACTTTGCTTGCTGGCGTGAGACCTTGGCTCCGCTGGGAGTCAACCTTGATTGGAAGACTTACCTGACACGATGCCGCGGAATATCAGATCGGAACCTGCTCGAGGTGCTGAGCACGCTGCATGATCCGCCTCTCGATCTCAATCTTCTATTGGAACTGTATCCGAGGAAAAAGGAACGCTTCCGTCAACTGATCCTTGAAGGCGAGCCGATCATCAAGGAAGTGCGCGCTCTCCTGGAATCTCTCGCGGGCTATCACCTCGCGCTGGTGAGTTCCAATGGGCGTGCCGAGGTCGAGCCTGTACTCACCGCTTCCAGAGTGGGGCACTATTTCGACGTGGTTGTATGCCGCGAGGATGCACCACGGCCGAAGCCGGCTCCCGATCCCTACCGCAAGGCCGCCGAACTGCTGGGTGTAGCCAAGGCTTTGGTGGTTGAAGATTCCATCGTCGGTGCGGCCAGTGGGAGGGCGGCGGGCTTTGATGTTGTGGTCGTGCCCTCCGTCCAGGAGACGCCCGCGTTGGTTCGCGTGGCCTTGAGGGCCAATGCGGAATCGAATTCATAATTGTAGGGGTGGGCCAGAGGTGTGTTTGCCCGGACCTGGAACTGTCGGACATTGACTACCAATGAAGAACCTATCTATTGGCCGAGACGATCCGAGCGACAAACGTCCATTTCGACCTGCGGCGCGGCCCTTCCATCTGGCTCTCTCCACCGGCACCAATGATTCTGTCGTGAAGCCAAAAGAACTGGTCGACAGCAACGGCTTCCGGCATCGGCGTCGTCTCGAAGTAACGCCCCGTGCCTAGATCAAACTGCCATACCGTCTTTAGACCCGTGAAGAGAAAAATGCGGTCCCCGATCTTGAGGGAACACAAGGGTTGCATATCAGCGATGGCCTTCGGAAGGGGGGGCATGGCGCCCCAGCTTTCCCGGGCGAGATCGTACTTCAGCACCTCGCGGAAGTTTGTGACGGGATCCTTGGAATCAGGCTGAAACATGCCTCCGAACAGCCAAATTGCCTTGCCGTCAGTCGTAGCAGCCGGTAGCCAGCGACCTCGGCCTGGAAACGGGGCGAGCTGCCGCCAGCCTTTCGCCGGGGGATCCGTATTGAATATCAACAGGCTGTTGGTCACCGTGTTGGTGGCACAGCAAGTGCCCGCCGCGTCAAAAGCTTCAAACGAAGTGGTGCCGCCCACCAAGTAGACTAACCTTCCCACACTAACCGCTGACGCAAAAACGCGATCAGTGCTCATTTCTCCAAAAACGCTCCAAACGTATCGGTTCCCAACTTTGCCCAATGTGAAGATCTTGCGATTTACATTGTTGCCGGTATATCCGCCGAGCACGAACAATCTGTTGTCAACCACGGTCGAAGCTGCATAACCCAAACGTATTGGCAGGTCAGGTAGCCTTTCCCAACGCTGTGCCGCCAGATCGAAAGCGTGGGTGCTGGCTGAATAGCGTTTCCTGGTCCAATGACCCTCGGTACCGTCCCAGTACGTTCCGCCGGCAATTACGAGCTTGCCGCCGATAACCCCAGCAGCGTATCCCGCCCGTGGTTCGGGAAAAGGAGCCGATTTGGCCCACTCCAGGGACACATTTGCGGAAGATTGTGTTTCAACTGCTGTCCTTGCATAAGCGAGCAGGCAAACGCTCACAAGGACGCGAGCGATGATTGCAGTCTTAGACACCCTCGCCATGAGTCGGTCACATCAGGGGGAAGGCGAAAGTCTTCTGACAACGGCCGTACGCAGCGACGGAGCACGGGCATTCAGGGGGGCGGGTTACCGGGCCAACACCGATACTAAATCCATGTGTCCGTGCTCACCACTTCATTCTCCAGCAACACGCCGAGGCGGCCTGTGAGCTCCACATTCGCGGAGCTCGGGAACACCTTCGCCCCCCCACCTTGCACTATGCTAGGCATGTTTCTGTTGGGTTGCAAGGACAGGAAGTTCGGGTCTCGTGGCAAGCACGCGCTCGGCGACGGAGATGACTTCTTTGCGCTCATCACCCTGAAGTTGTCGCCGTGGCATGCGGACGATCTCAGTTCCATGCCCGAATATCTGCCCTGCGAGCTTGCCGCACTGGACAAAAGTACTCCGGCGATCCAGATTCAGCACGGGATACATCCAGCGATAGAGGTCAAGCGCTTCTTTGACACGCCCAACCTTCAGCAGTTTATAAAACACAATCGTTTCGCGCGGGAATACGCAGCCAGTCGCACATGTCCAGCCGTCTGCACCAAGAACAAATGATTCGAAGGCAAGGTCGTCCTGACCGCAGAACGTCAGGTAACGATCGCCGCACTGTCGCGGAATTTCCGTGATGCGTCGCGTATCGTCAGTCGCCTCCTTAATGGCCACCAGATTCTTGACGTCTTTGAGCTCATCGAGAAAAGCAGGCGTGAAGTCCAACCCATACACTTGCGGCTCATTATAGATCATGAAGGGCAGACCGCCGGAGTCAGACAGTCGGCGAATAAACGCCTTGCCCTCGTGCGCCCGAGGGGGGTAGCCAAGCAAAGTCGGCGCCATCAAGCCTTGAATACCCATCTTCTCGAGGTCGCGGGCATAGGAGATGAGATCGCCCATATTGGTCTCGAACGCGCCGGCCAGAAGCGGAACACTGTCTGGGACGACTTCCCTGGCTGCGGCCATTACCTTGCGCTTTTCGTCAGCTTTCATGGCGATCACTTCGCTGTACGCGCCGAGCATGATGATGCCATGCGCCCCTGCATCCAGCAGCACTTGGACGAGGCCCTGGGTCGCCTCATAGTCGATTGTCTCGTCACTTCGCATCTGTGTCGGGGGAACGAAAAACACGCCGCTCCAGTTGGGCTTCATTCAGATATCCCTCGCTTTCCTTCGGAGTTGAATTGAAAGATTACGTTGGTTCATAAATTGGTTTTGGTGCGAAATAGTATAGCTCTGTCTATCAGACAGGAAATACATCCGGCGAAGGGTGACCGAGAACGCGGGCTGCCTGTCGCGGGCGCTGGTAGGAGTGAAGGCAGCCGGCGAGTCCATCGCATTAAAGGAAGCATATCGCGGCAGTTGGTCCTATGCATTGAATTTGAGATCAGCGCTTCCGAATTTCGACAAACGTGCCGTAGATGGCATTCTTAGATGTCTTGTCCGAGGACGGAATGAGATCCCATCCATAAGGAACGCTGTCGTAAACCATGAGAAGCTTGCCCGGCTCTACCTCAATCAGGTCGGTGTAGCGGGTGCTCATACCACTGAAAATTGGCGTGATGTTAGTCCACTTCTTTCCTTCGTCGGAGCTAATCATAATAGTTACTGGGCCTGGCCGACCAAACGTGCATGCCAATAACCCGTTTTTCATTAGCTGCAAGCGAGGCGCTACACCAAGGAAGCCGGTTGAGACAGGCGTGGTCCACGTCTTCCCGTCGTCCACAGACCAAGCCTCACCGAGATAGCCGCCATTGCCAGTTCGAAACAGGCAATACAAACGGCCTTTCGATAACCGAACCAACGCTGCCTCATTCGGTCCCTCTTTGCCCATCCAAGGCCAGGGCGCCTCATTGGGCTGAATGGCGGCAATAACGCTGTACTCGTCCCAACTCCGGCCGTGGTCGTTGGAGCGAATCAACACGAGTCGACGCTGCCGTGGGTCGCGTTCTGTTATGTAGTAGAGCGTGGTCAACCATTCGCTGTCTGGACCCTCAATAATTGCTCCCCATGGGTTGGCCTCATAAACAGCACTGAGGTTCGTTGCATCCTTTCTCCCCGTGGCCGTCACCGTTGGCGGCGTGGACCAGGCAGGCTCGGACAGGTGAATTCTTGCATCGCGGATTTGATAAAATTCCAGTCCGCCTCGCGAAAACTTCGTCAGAGCCGTATGAAAGTCCATTGTCTGGCCGGGTGGGCTCGGTTCCAATGAGTCGTAACCAGCTCCTAGACTCCAGAGGGTTCCGTCTTCGCGCGGCACTTGAGTGTACGCGGCGTTCACCGCGTCTGTTCCCATCGTATAACGCCTGTTCCACGTCTCCCCGCCATCCTTCGAAATACAATAAGCGGAGAACTCTCCTTCAGGGTTAAGGTCGTCCCCGCTCATGTCCATCGTTACGAGTATTTCGCCCGTGGAAAACCGGTGCACTGTCGGGAACCAGCAATAATTGACGTTCGAGGCCGTGATTTCTACTGTTTTTCCCACCTGGACCGTAAGTTCATCTTGCAGGTCTGCCTCACCGCAGCACAAAATGGGACTCAAGCTGGCCGTCGAAATGAGGACGAAAAGCAGCCCAAGATAGCGTAGCGAACTTCCTCTTCTTCGACCCGTGCAAACTCTTGCTTTCATCGGTCCCCCGTTCCAAACGTAGGCAGGGAATTAAGCGCCGTATAGTTCGACGCCGACTCAATCACCCCATTTTCACGTCCTTGTTTTTGGAACTTCTTCGTAATTACGGAAGTAACTCCGGAGCATCGACGAACCAGCTTCATTCTTGCGAAGGCGGCGCGAGAATTGCAGCAGCTCTTGCCGTTCGCTCCACATTGATATTCCAACATCATCGTTTCCGAACCTCGACAAAGGTGCCGTAGATGGCATTCTTGGATGAACTATCCGAGGGCGGGATCATATGCCATCCATAGGGAACGCTGTCGTATACAACCAGGAGCTTGCCCGGCTCTACCTCAATCAGGTCGGTGTAGCGTGTGCTCATACCGCTGAAGAGGGGCGTGATGTTAGTCCACTTCTTTCCTTCGTCGGAGCTAAACATAATAGTTACCGGGCCGGGCCGGCCGTACGTGCATGCCAACAGCCCGTCACTCATCAACCTTAGGTGGGGGGCTACACCTCTGAAGCCGGTTGATACAGGCGCTGTCCACGTCTTGCCGTCGTCCGCGGACCAAGCCTCACCCATGAAGTCACCGCCGCCAGTTCGAAAAAGACAGTACAAACGGCCTTTCGATAACCGAACCAGTGCTGCTTCATTCGGTCCTTCTTTGCCCATCCAAGGCCATGGCGCCTCATTGGGCTGAACTGCGGCAATAATCCCATATTCGTCCCAACTCTGGCCCTGATCAGTGGAACGAATCAAAACTAGCCGGCGCTGCCGCGGATCGCGTTCTGTCATGTAGTAGAGCGTCGTTAGCCATTCCCCGCCCGGCCCGTCAACAATCGCTCCCCAGGGGTTGGCCTCATAAACTATACTAAGCTTTGTTGCATCTTTTCTCCCCGTGGCCATCACGGTTGGTGGTGTGGACCAGGCAGGCTCGGACACGTGAATTCTCGGATCTCTGACTTGATCAACTTCCATTCCACCCCGTGAAAGCTTCGTCAGCGCGGCGTGAAAATACGTTGCCTGGCCGGGAGGGTTTGCCTCCAATGAGTCGTAGCCAGCTCCTAGGACGCAAATTGTCCCGTCTTCGCGAGTCACTTGAGTGTACGCGGCATCCACGTTGGCGCCTGTTCCCATCGTATAACGCCGGCTCCACGTTTGCCCTCCATCCTTCGAAATGCAATAGGCAGAGAGCTCTCCTTCGGGGTTCGTGTCGTCTCCACTCATGCGCATCGTTGCGAGGATCTCGCCCGTCGAAAACCGATGCACTGTTGGGTACCAGCAATAGTTGTAGGAAGCCGTGATTTCCACCGTCTTTCCCACCTGTACGGAAAGTTCATCCACCTGGTCCGTCTCTCCGGGGCACAAAACGGGACTCGCACTGGTCGTCAACATGAGGACGGAAAATATCCCCAAATAGCACAGCGAACTTTGTCCTTGACCCAGACAAACCATTGCTTTCATTGCTTCTCCCTATTTTGGGACAAAGTTTGGCATCGGGCTGGATCGCTCAGTTATGGGCGCCTCTCCCGCTTTGGCCCGCTTTCGGAACGGAGATGCCCGTTCTCGAGGTCAAAAGAAGCACCCGTCAAGACTCATGCGAGCCCTTGACGAGCGCGGACTTCAGCCAACAATATAGCTTCGAAGCGAAGGCGGTACCCCGTGAGCGTGTCCGGCCGATGCCAAAAGTGCATTTCGCGGACACGCTCCCAGGGTGAAGCCCACATTACCAGTAGAATTTCAGAGCGAATTCCATAGAGCGTGGATCGGTCTGAATGTTGGTGATTCGTCCGAACCCGCAACCTGCCCTATGGACTCGGTCCGTCCCGCCACTGGCCGTGGGCGCGAGGCAAAAGTTGGTATTGGGATACCCTAGATTCATATGGTTCAGGGCGTTGAAGGCCTCCCAGCGGAACTCAAAGTATTTGCTCTCCGTGACGTGGAAATTCTTGGTCAAGGCAGTATCCAGGTTCCAGAATCCGGGAGAGCGCATGTTTGGTAGGACCGAACCCATGTTTCCGAATTGCCAGGCATAAGGCTGGGTAGGATCGTAATTCGCCCAGACGCTCTGGTTTGAGCCGAAGGACGGTTCAAAAGCGTTGGGGTTAATCCAGTCGGCAATCTGCTGTTGCTTCGAACGATTTCCAGAGAAATGCGGATCACCGACCAGATTGCACCGGTTTGTTTTAGCGGTACTTCCCCCTACCTGGTCGTCTATGGCGGATTGGAGCGTATCCCCCGGGCAGCTAATGGGAAGCGGTAGCCCTGATTGCACAATAAAATTCCCTGTGAGCTTCCATCCACCCACCGCCTGGTTCAGAACACCCTTGTGATTCAGGAAGCTTCTCCCCACCCCGAAAGGTAAGTCATAGCTCCCGAAAATGCTCAGGACTTGGGGAATGTCGTTTTTGTCGAGAGCACGATCAATCTTGCGGTCGTCTGGGTTTTGGTACAATTGGCCTCTAACGTTGCCAACTACTAACGTCTCCCCGCCCGAAGATTGCCCCTCCTCGCCGTGAAGAGAGTCAAGGACGTTTGAAAGCATCTGCGCAACGCAACAGTTATCAATCATCTTGGAATTCGTATAGGCGACTCCATAGTTAAGACCATGTGAAAGTCGCTTCTGGACCTTGATATTCAGCGCGTTGTACGCCGATTCTCCATCAAGGGTGAAGGTTGGATTAATCCCGCCCCAAAATGGATACGGCGCCAAAAGCAAATTCAGGGGCAAGCTCGAGGATCCGTAAAGCTGGGTGAGCGCCTGGGCAGTTTGTCCCGAATAGTAGTTCGTGATGGGGGCGGTCCCGAAGTACGATTCTTGCAATTTTTGGATCGTGGCGGTCGGAACATAGTTCTCGCGCCGGAAATGATCGCCTGGCAGGTGGACTCCGTGGGTTCCCGTGTAGCCGACGGTAATCATGAGGTTACCCGGCAGCTCACGCTGAACCTCCAGCTCCCACATCTGAACATAGGGATCGTGAGGGGGGCCCCCCAAACCCGGCCAACCGGTGGGACTCCAACCGCTGTAGCCGAATTGCTGGGTCTTCAGCTCCGCCGGGTACTGGGTGCCAACAGCTGGAAAGGCTATGGCGCCTTTCGGTGTCGTGGTGTCGCTCAAGGGAAAGGCTACACATTCTCCTGTAAAGGACTGGCACTGGCTCGGGTTCCAGCTCTGGACCCAGGCATTTCCAACATACCACCCGGTCTGTTGACTTGGGCCGCCTTCGCCTGGCGCTATTTCCATATCAGCCGCGTTACTGTAAAACATGTCGTAGCCGCCCCGGAGGACGGTTTTCTTGTCCTTAAAAGGCGTCCAAGCGAAATTGAATCGGGGCGCCAGGGCCTTATACGGCGAAGCAACGGGCTGATTTCCCTTGGTATACACTATCTCTCCAGGGAGCCCAGTAAGCGAGTTGGCGCAAGTGTAGCAGAAGTTTACGTCGTCTGGAAAACGGTCCTTATACCAGCCAAAAATATCGTATCGAAGACCCAGATTTAAGGTAAAGGAGGGGGTGACGCGGTACTCATCCTGCGCGTATATCCCCCAGGAGGTTCCACTACTATACGGCGCTGCCAATTCGCCGGTGCCGGAAGTCTCGTCAACGGCTCCCAACATAAAATCCGCCAGCCCGGCTCCTCCGCCCAGTCCTGTTACCGGGTTCCCGGCGTCTGCGCCGAAATCAAGATTGGTGGGAAAGTTGCTGCTTGTGGCTGTGTGCTCCAGCCGGTACATGAGCCCGGCCGTGATGGTGTGTCTCCCTTTGACCTTGGTCACATTGTCCAAAATTGTGTAAGCTTCAGCCATATTGAGCACGTTGTTGTATGCGGCTCCGAATTCGTAGTTGGCCCCCGCAGGTCCGGAAAAGGCAAAAATGGGGTACGGGTAGCCATCGCCGTCGGGGATCTGGGAGGCCGCCATAAGTTGCTGAAACTCCGGCTGATCGCCAATGCTACTGGGTAGAGGGTGATCGGGGTGGGTTGTAAGAAATTGCCGGGTGAAGTTCGCCCGGAACTCGTTGATCAACGTCGAGCTTAGAGTGTAAGTGTTTCCGATTCCAACAATCTGGCTCGTGTTGGTGAAGGGGTAATTACCATTGTATCCGATCTCAGGCTGTGGGAACGTCAGCCCGGTCCAAGGCTCTTGGTAGAACCCATAGTTCGTTGGGTTGAAGACCCATTCAAAAAAGTACTTGCTTTTCTGACTCCATTGCTCGTCAATTTTGATGGACAAATTATCCGTATCCTGGAAATTGCCAACACCGCCGAGGTAGTTACTGCAGATTTTGTACCCCCCCGACCCCATGGGGCAAGTGCTATTGGGGCTGTTAAAGTTCGGTAAGGGGAATGATTTCATGAAGGTCTTAGCAGTGGGATCGAGGCGGCCCGAAGGAAGCGACGTCGCGAATGTGCAGCTCGTGCCGCCCGAGGCGTTCACTTGGGAGGCAAGGCAGCCGTTGGGATTGCCAGCCGCCGGAGTGCCAAAAGCGGTTGCGTCAAATAGTCCCTGTGCGTTCGGACCCACTATGCTGAAAGGGTCCCAAAGACCATACGTGGCAGTGTTGGGATCTTCGCTGAAGTCCCCGGCGCGCATCAACGCCGTGGGCACGCTGAGAGTCTGCTGACCTAACACGTGCAAGATGCTAGTGTCCCAGGAGAAGAAAAAGAACGTTCTGTTCTTCCCGTTGTAAATGTGCGGGAGCACGATGGGTCCGCCTAACGTGCCACCGAAGTCGTTGTAGCGTATTTGGCGAGACTTGATGATGTGGCCCTGCGTATCGATCGATGTGAAAGGATTGCGGGCGTTCAGCGCATCGTTGCGCAGGTAGTCGTATATGTCGCCATGGACCTGGTTGGTTCCTGACTTCAGAACCACGCTGAAGACACCGCCGCCGGTGCCACCGTATTGGGCCGCGAAGGAATTGCTAATCGTCTGAAATTCCCCTACGGAATCCGGTGACGGACCAACTGCCATATTCTGGGCCATAGCTGATATATTGTAATTGCCGTCCAGCCACCAGGTATTGGCCCCCCCCTGGCCGCCGTTTACGGAAAGATTGGACCCCTGAACATGGGTGGGATCGGGAAAGTTACCGAATTGGCTGTTGAAGCCGAAAAGGGACCCCACAGGCCCCCCAAAACTCTTGACTCCCGGCACAAGGAATACCAGTTGTTGCATATCCCTGCCCGAAAGGGGAATATCCTCGATGGCGCGACTCTCCAGAGTAGTGCTGGCGTTCGTGGGGGCAGTTTGCAGCATCACCGCTGCGGCCGAAACCTCGACCACTTGACGCGTGGTGCCTATTGTCAACCCCGTGTCGACCCGCTGCACTTGGCCGGCTAATACCTGGATGCCATTAATGTCGAGCGGCGCAAAGCCCGCGAGCTCAAAGTGGCCAAGGTATCTCCCCGGAACCAAATCGACCACCCGGTAGTAACCCGCATTGTTGGCCTTCGTCGTCACTGAAACATTTGTTTCTAACGAAGTGATTGTTACAGCGACTCCCGGAACTACCGCACCTTGCGGGTCAGTCACGAGACCCTCGATCACCCCACGATTCAATTCGGCTTGTGCTTTGGCGAACGGGGCTAAAGAGAGAAAAACCACTAATGCCACAAGTTCCAGATACGCGTTGCGTCGCATCATAAACGGCCTCCTTAATATTCATACAGAGACTCTGCACTTAAGGCCAGTCAGGCTCGATCAGCCGACCGGAACTCTAGCGCGCTTCACCTGCCCTCACCGACGGGTCGCAGTCTGTGGCCGATCATACGCATTTGGAATTCACAGAACGAAATCTGTGTTTTCCAAGAAATGGACCAAATGGTTTGGAGACTATTCCGCCATTACAGTCACTATACTTATTATAATGAATGGCTGATGTCAAGTTGTTTTTTGCGCATGGTCCCCAGGATCAGCTAGACAGCTTACGCGCCTTCAATTATTTCGGTGAACAGAGTTCGCAAATACGACGGATCTGCCGGCGGGGGACCGCAGGTGTGCTTCCCCACGATCACATTCTACTGATGACAGCCGAATTATCCGCGACCGTTCTCAGATATCCCTCTGCATGTTTGCTGTCTCGTCTCCGCGGACATGCATACTTATTTCGGCATATCCCGGCGGAGTTGGGGTACGAGGATCATCGAGCGGATCGTCGGCCGGAAAAGAAGGATTATTCGCCCGTCGCATTGAACCTTACTGGCGATCAGACAGTTCCACTGGCTTTCGTGGATCCGGCCTGTCCGCTTTCCGGAAAATAGCTGCGCGTCAGGATAGGCTCTCTAAGACCGCAGAGTACACCCAAGAATCTGGTTACTGCCGCTGGAGTGAGCAATCTTCGGAGGTTCAGTCGGATGTCGAGGTAACATCTGGTCAGAAAAATCTCGGAATGCAAAGACACCGAATCTGATCGGCCCTGAGTTGGTCCGGCTGGCTACCCGCTGGAACCACGACAATCCTGGTCGAGAGCTTGGAAACGAGGCGTCCGGCGATCACCGCCCCGGCGGTCCGTCCGGCCTTGTCGCCGTCCAGCAGCAGAACGGCATCCCGAAACTGCTCTCGGAGAAGATGTTCTTGGCGCCGCGACAGCGAGCACCCCATCAGTGCCACGACGCAGGGCAGCCCAGCTTGATGCACCTTGAGGCAATCGAAAAGCCTTCCACAACAATGACGGTCCTGCCATGCTTGACGGCCCGGTGAAGGTTAAAGAGCACAAGCGACTTTCGAAACAGCGCAGGGAACTTGTACTTCGGCTCGGATTGCGCAAGCGCCCTCCCGGCATAAGCGACCAAGACTTCATCCTCATTGCGGATCGGGACAACGATTCTGCCCTTCATACACCCATTAGCCGGAAAGAATCCGATGCCAAAGTGTTTGGCGGTTTCCTCCGTGATCCCTCGCCCGCCGAGGTAAGGGTGTGAGTAATCGATGCCCTTGAGCGTGAACAGAAGCGGCTTGTTGCGAATCTCTCCGGATAATGACTCCGGCGCACACGATGTTCCCGCAGTCGATGGAACATCCTGGGGGTGCGTTTGCGTCAGCGCCTTCGGCGGCTCAGTCGTGACAACAAACCATTCCTGAAGTCTGAGCGCCGCATGGCGAAGCGAGCAGCTTTCCATCACTGCAACAAAGTCCAGCACGTTGCCACCAATGTGCCCGTCTCGTGCTCGGGCACAAGAATCAGAATGGCACGCCCACGCATTCTTGTCGGTATTCACGATGAAAGTACGGTTGCTTCTCTTGGATCGGTGGGTGGGCAGGGGACAGCGGCCTCGCAAATAGCTACGATTGACTCGCCGCATCATCACCCCATAACAGGCTACCGCCATCTCCATCGAAACCGTCTGCTTCACGGCTTTGAAATCAACCCAAACGCGCTCCATCATCTCCTCCGTCGCTGGGCATGAGCTTGGTAGGTGTGACACTTAGCTGAACGAGCTCGGAAGCGTGGAGTTGACGAGGAGTGGGGCAAGCAGGTGTCGGCACGTCGGCGAGTTGTTTTAGCAGTTTCTCCAATGCTTCCACTCCATCGTCCACCGCCGCCCGTTCTTTTTCGGTCAGCGGGATCCCCTGCCGAAGTTTCATAAGGTTACTCTTGCCCTCCAGCAAGTGAGCCTCCGTAGAGGCCTTCGGCCGGTAAAATGAGTACTTGGCGCACACCATACGGAACTTGCACTGTTCGAAGAAATCAAACGTACAGTAGCCGTGGCCTAAGTCGAAGTACATCCAGGGCTCCCGTGCCGCTGTTCCGTTCTTGACGACATTGCGGTCAATCAGGACTTCGATCGCCCGCACGTTTCGGGCGAGGTACCCGGCATTGCGGTAGGAGTTAGCCAGTTTCGTGGGGCTGATATCGAGGTAGTTCGCCCATTTATGGCCAAGCCACTTCTGGAGTTCAAAGAGTGACATGGGCTCCTTGGCATTGAAGAGTTGCGAGGCAATCGTCGAGCGCGCCCGATGGCTGGTGATGTTTCCGCGGGCATCCTTGGTGGGCATCCCCGCCTTTTTGCAAAGGATGGGAACCAAGGTATCATTAATATACTTCCCAGCGATCCGATGGCCGCGAAACATGAAGAGAAACTTAACCAACTCGGCCGTCTTCTCGTCGAGTGCCGCTGGTTGTTCGGGTCGCTGAGTCTCCAAGGCGCGCACAGCGTCGCCGACGATCTGATCTACAGGCTTGGTAAAGGCTCGGCTGGTCTTATTCACGGGTACATCAAGATTGCAAATTCCCTTGGTCACCTCGGGGGGCTTATTCCATTGCTCACGCATGCAGCCAACGCGGAGGCGCCGGATCTCATCCACTCGCAACCCGCAGAACAGCCAGACGACTGTCAGGGCCCTGAACATGGCCAGGGGATAGTAGTGGGTGGCGCATTTGTACGAGGTGGTCAGGTCAGCTTCCGTGAGATTCAGTCCCGCCCATAGGAGGTTCGCCCAGACATCGTCCGCGATGACTCTGGGGTTTGGAGAAATCAGAGCGCGCAGGCTTCGAGGCGCAGCAAAGCACCGGCGCGGATCGAAGCGGCGGGGAATCCACTCCCATTCCTGGATGTCGCGGAAGAAAGTGCTCAGTGATGAGAGATGATGAGCCCGGGCTTTGGCAGAGAGCGGCTTGCCCAGGTGCTTCAAGTATTTCTTATCCTTTTGAGTCCAGTCCCCGATGTTCATCCGGCAGACCACGGCCACCCACTCTTCCGCGAGTTCGCGGGTCCATTGGTCAGGCAAAGCGCAATCTGGATGTGTCCCGGTGACCCGCCCGGGCCGCCTTGAGCAAGCAGCTATAGTGCCTGTTGCGACTGCTGGGCTGCAAAGTACTGGTGGCGCGCCATCGATCCACCCACTGGACCCATTCGGGGGCGACACCATTCCGTGGATTCCCCGCGCTGGGGTTGTGGCAGCGACTCGGAAGGGCCTGGGGAACAATGCCGAGACCAGCCAGAGCACGGGATAAAACGCCGATGCTGGCGCGGTGGCTGTCCACGGTGGTTGCACTTCTTTCAGCCTCGAGGACAACCGATTGTGGGGTCCTCCAAATGTGGACTCTTGTTCGCCAAGAGCGCGGTACAAACGGCCCACTGGACTTCCTGCGCCTTGGATCGCCCGTATCCCCAGGAGCGGATGAGTTCTACGACGCGTTTGATGGCGCCCTCGACCCACCAGCGACCAAAGATTCTGCACGCCAAGACGGTTCTGTCGATGATGCCGAGCTTTCTGAATTCATCGAATATTCGGAGGAGATACATGCCGGCCACGAGGAAATGTCGGCTGTCACCTATCACAGTGGGGTGGTTCCTTTCATAGGTCTCTTTCGAGGCGCAGAGAATCTCAAGCCATTCCGCCTGTGTCCAGCCCCAAAAGGCCGATTGGCGCTGGTGCATCTCCAGAATCAACACTGTTAAGACCCCGCCGCGCGGCTGCTTGGGTGCTTCGATCGCAGTCATGACCGCATCGATCACGCTTGTCAAGCGCAGGAGGCTGTTTTGAATCCATGAGGGAAAATGGCCACACCGCCGCTGTCTAGACACCAGGTAGGAAAGTGCAGAGGCCTCGTCCGGCCGGAGGTCATGAGACCGATCGTATTTCGAAGGGTCGACAGGCCACGACCAGTCCGGCCCTACCTGTGATACAGACGATTAAGCGCGGTTGATATAGAGCTTATGCAGAGAGTATCTCCTTGAGCATGCGCGTCCGCCAGGCATGGATCTCCGCCATGCCTTGAGCAAGCTTCGCCGCCAGTTCCCGGCCGCTCAAGTGGATATACAGGAGCGTTGTCTGGATGCTTCGGTGCCCGGCGAATGTGGCGATCTCGTGAATATCCCAGTTCGCGCGGGCGAGGTCTGTCAGGCACAGGTGCCGGGAGGTGTGGGTCGTAAAGTCCAGGACGCCGCCGCGCTTCGAGATGTTCTTTACCACCTTCGACCACATCCAGACCGAGATCGGCTGGCTTCGATTGCGCCGGGACTCAGAAACGAAAAGTGGGCCGCGGTTCCGGGTCAAATCGCGACGCCGGGCCAGGTGAGCCGTGAACAACTCGGCTGTGCCAGATGAATAGGGCACGACTCGCCCCCGCCGGAACTTGGTGTTCTCGGCTCGGATCGTGATAATTGAATGTGCAGGATCGAAATCGCTGGTGTCTAGGGTGCAAAGTTCCTCTCTCCGTAATGCCGCGTCGTAGGACAACGCCAGCATGAAACGGTTCCGCAAAGGTTCGGTCCGAGCTGCCTCGAGCACCGAGCGCCACTGCTGGTCGTTAGGAATCCAGGGCAACTTGGTGAATCGGGGAACTAATCCGCGCTCACGTGTGCCGCCAAAGCCCTTGCCCGGCGTGTAGCGGCCGCGACCAACGGGATTGTTTGGGCGAAGGCCTTCTTCGATCAAAAAGTCATAAAAGAGACGGGCCGCGGTCAGACGCTGTTGCAGAGTGGCGTTGGCAAGACCCGCGCCGGAATCGAGCACGACGACGTTGGCTCCGCGCCGGTTGGGGCGCGAGGCCAAATCGCGAACATAAGCCGCGATATGATCCCGGGTCGCGCTCACCACGTTGGCCGCGTGGCAGTTGCTGAAGCTCAGATAGTCCTCCAGGGCGCGACCATAGGCGTCGATGGTGTTTGGCGCAAGTCCCAGGTTCGCCTGCATCGTAAGCCATCGGCGCCCCAGATTTGACTCTGCCAGCCGCGGATAACGCTCGCACCTCACCTCGCTCATTTCGCCTCGGTCCCCTTTTTCGGTACTCCCCGGCTTAGACGCAGGCGAACAAAAATGGACAGCGACTTTCTTATTTCACATGACATTCGCGGTTGGCCAAACACAAAGGCCGCAGAGGCCCACTCGTAATCGCGTGTTGAGGGAACTTTTCAGACGAGGAATATCCAATGCCTTGCCCAGAAACTATTCAGGATTATCTCAGGGCCTGCGCCCCGGAGTTGGGAGAGCGAATCATCCAGATGTTTCCGGCGCTGCACAAACCGGGTGATCCAGTTTCGCCCCGAATGAAAACCCTGCTCCGCAAGCCTTACCCCGCCCAAGAGTTGGCGGCCATGGGGGTGATCCGGCGGTGGGAGCAGGCACGCTCGGCCGCAGTGATCGGAGAGTGCGGAACAGGCAAAACTCTTGTGGCAATGGCGGCTATTCATTGTCACTCGGATGGGAGGCCCTATACCGCTCTGGCGATGGTGCCAGGGCATCTGGTAGCCAAGACAGCTCGCGAGGCTTTCCGGACTCTGCCGGGGGTGCGGGTCTTTTTCATCGATGCTCTGCGCGATCGGGTGCGGGATGGAGCTCCGTGCGGAGTCAACGAGGTGAAACTGCGTCATGGGCGGATCGTGCGGGAGGGTCTGCATACCACCCTGACCGATCTGCGCCTGCGCAAACATTACCGAACGGCCCGCGAACGTTGGCAAGGGACGATCTGCTCCGGGCCGGCTCTCTTTATCCTCGGACGGGATCGAGCCAAATTGGGCTGGTTCTGGCGGCATGCATATGAGGTCGCGCACTGTGGCCGCTATCAAGGCAGCGTCGTCAATCCGGATACCGAGCGCCCGGTCTACGTGGGCGATGACCGGCTACTGGCTTCCGACTTCCAGAAGGTGAGACACAGCGAAATCATCGGTGAGGCCAGTCAGGAAGAAGGCGACCGAAGCGTCAAGTCCCGGCGAGGCCGCTACAGCCCGCTGTGGCAGGCTGATGGACAGAGGATCCGCCGCGTGGCTCCCCTGGAGTTCATCGGCCGTTATCTGCCCGACTGGTTTGATTACGGCATCGGTGACGAAGTGCATCAACTGACGGCAGGGGATACCGCCCAAGGTAACGCTCTCGGAACCCTCGCCACTTGTACCGGCCGATTGGTGGTTTTGACCGCCGTCGTGGAAGAGCCAGTGCGGAAACGGTTCAGCCTTGACGTGATGCCAGTGGATATCACCATGATCCCTGGCCTGATGGCCCCCGAGAGTCATTGGGTGCCACGTCGCCTTTTCTCCGGTACAGACGTGCTTTTTCTGCCCGGCACCCGCATCCACGAAGAGGCGGATGGAAGCTGGGTGCTACTTGACAAAGACGGTGCCCCTAGCTCATACCGCATGCCCAAGGACGGCTACTACTTCGATGATGTCTCTTTCAACCGCAGGGAAGGAATTGACCCGGCGAAGTTCCACCCCGTTGATGACATCGCGGACGCAGTGCTGAAACAGATTGAGGAATACTCTTCCCAGCTTTACCACGGCACGGACTGCGCTCTGCTCGGGTGGGGGGGGGTGTGCTTCTTGGGATTGAGCATCATCACCGACCCGCGCTCAAACGTTACCATGGGCATGCCGGACCAATGGATGATGATGCTCTTGACGGAGAAAGAAACCTGTCATGAGATGATGAATCGGTCGGTGGAAGCCAGCATCAAGTGCCTAGACCCTCCTGCACCAAGCCGTGGGCGAGCGCTGTTTTGCCTGGGGAATCGCCTCCGACGACAGCGGAACGCAGCGCGGGGAGTTCATCAAACCGAGCCTTTGGGCGGAGATGATGAAACCTCACTACCGGAACCTTTGTGAATGGGTCCACAAGAGCACGCCTTGGAAGACTTTCCTGCACTCTTGCGGTTCCATCTACAACCTGATCCCCCATTTCATCGAAGCTGGCATTGACATTCTGAATCCCGTGCAGACCTCGGCGGCGAACATGGATCCCGTCCGGCTCAAGAAGGAATTCGGTGGCAAGATCGTGTTCTGGGGCGGCGGCTGCGACACGCAGAGCGTACTGGGTGGAGCCTCGCCGCAGGAAGTGCGGCAACATGTTCGGGAGCGGCTCGAGATCTTTGCGCCCGGCGGTGGCTACGTGTTTACCCAGGTTCACAACATCCAGCGCAACGTGCCGACGGGAAACGTGTTCGCCATGCTCGATGCCGCGCGCGAGTACGGGGTGTATGCCACGGGGTGACGGACGTTTCCCAGGTTTTCGAGTCGTCGCGGCCACCTGTTCTCGTGCGGGCGGCGTGACAGCCAGAATGGGAATACAGCCATGGACGCGATTGAGGTGTTGAAAACGCGCCGCTCTGTCCGCACTTTCAAGGCCGAACCGGTGCCAAGAAGGATTATCGAGGACATCGTTGATTGCGGGCGTCTGGCGGCCACGGCTAACAACATGCAGCGATGGGAATTCGCTGTTGTGACCGATCCCGGGATGTTGAGGGATGGGATGACTTTCCTCGAACCAGCGAGCAGGAAGCTGGTAAAAAGCGCATCCCACTCGGTACGAACTTTGACCCGAAGTTCACGTGGGGTGCGTATGCCTGTGGTGATCACATTGTCATGGCATTCGGTCTCCGCCACCCGCAATTCTACAGCGGCGATTTGATCAGGCTAGCAGTGCAAGACATCCTTCAAATACCACTTCTCAAAGGTTGACCAATCTGTCTCCGTAACAGATCTTAATAATCTCCACCGTCTTTACCGCCGTGCCTCTCGTGCCCCAAACACCCCAAAAGATGACATCTTAGTGCCACTGAGATGTGCGCTAATCGTCCTATTCCAACTCCACTAGAGGGCCATTGTCAGCGTTTTGTAATCCGCTAAGCTGGGTATGCGACAGGATAGGGAGCAACTCATGCTCAGCCGCGACGACCTCGAGAAGATGCGGGAAGAACGGGAAGTCTTGGAGATGTGGCAAAGATACTCCCGGCACGTAGTTGCTGACTTACTGGAAGCCTGCGCCATCTGTGGGACCCTCCGCGAGAAGGTCCAATTGGCCCGTTGTCCGTGGTGCGCTGACAGAGCGCCGGGATAAACCGGCATGCAGTCGAGAATGAAAGAGTCTTACAGGAAAGGAGTAGCGAACCGCCTGGCCTCGAGTCTTGCGGAGGCAGTCGCGAGGCTGCCGTCGAAGCGTAGACAGAGGTATCAGTGGGCAGGGTATCGAGCTGCGAAAACCATAAATCGGGATGCCGACCCTGTTTCCTGAGGGGGAAGGCCACACACGCGCCGACGGATAGCGCGAGCCGGCGGGTGATCCCGCGTAGTCGTAGACCCCAGGCACGCTGAGCAACTGCATGCACGAGAACCGGGAGACCTCTTCGGTGTTCCCCACGGGGAACCGGTCCGGGAAGGCCCAGAGCCGCACGCCGGACGTGTACGCCGGAGAGGAGTCGGATCGCGTCGCAGTACCGATGAAGCCGCCGAACAAGGGGGCGCAAGCCTCGGAGGAGGCGGTGGAGGGAAGGGCGCGAACCAAGGAGAACACCGGCCAGAGTCGCACGCCACCGGCACAGGACGGGCGCGGCGTGTCCCAGGGTTTGGCGGGTGTGCGCAAGGTGGCGAGGGAAAGGAAGCAGGAACGGTTCACCACCCTTCTGCACCATCTGACCCTCGATCTGCTGCGGCAAAGCTACTACGCGCTCAAGCGGAACGCGGCGCCGGGAGTGGACCGCGTGAGGTGGCAGGAGTATGAAGAAGGTTTGGAGGGTCGGCTGATCGATCTGAAGGACCGGATTCACCGGGGAGCGTACCGAGCGCAGCCCTCGCGGAGAGTGTACATCCAGAAGGAAGACGGACGGCAACGTCCGCTGGGCATCGCAGCGCTGGAAGATAAGATCGTCCAGCAAGCCGTGGTGACCATCCTCAACGAGATCTACGAGGTGGACTTTCGGGGCTTTTCGTACGGGTTTCGACCGGGACGCGGCCCGCATCCAGCGCTCGATGCGCTGAATGTGGGCATCCAACGGAAGCGGGTGAACTGGATTCTGGACGCGGACATTCGTGGGTTCTTGGATCCTGCTTCATACTGCCCCCTGATTCATGAAAGTTGTTCGAATAGCGCGGGCTGGTGGTCCACCACTTTGATTCGCAAGCCCTTACGTCGGCCCTGCCTTACCAGGACGGCCTGCAACTCACCCCGCTTTACACGCTGCAACACAGTTTGTCGCGAAACGCCGAGTTTCAGTGTGGTTTCCAACATGGGCAGATACTCCGGCGGCGCCTGCGGCACGATGCGCGCGCGCAACTCCTCGGTGATGCGAATCTGCCAGGGAGCGCCGGGGGTGACTTGCTCGCCGGCAATGAAGCCATCGGCCAGCCAGCGGTGAATGCTGGAGGTATTCATGCCGAGAATTTGCGCGGCCTTGCGGATGGTGACCAATTCCCCAGAGGGCGGCTCAGCCGGCGGTTGGAAGCGAGGAATATTCCGATAGCGGCGCAGACTGCCCACTTGGTTGGCGGTGAAGCGTTCCCCCATCGCGGTCTTGCGGCCCTGACGATTCAGGATTCCTGCGATGACTTCATCCGGATACAGCGCGGCCAGACGGCGCAACAGCGAGACGGTATCTTCGTCGGTGCGCGGCCCCATCGGCCGGAAGCGCGGCACGGGGACATCGAGCGTGGTGATCGCGCCTCCGCGCCAGCGCAGAGTCAGATGCGCCTGGCCTTGGGCGCGCTTCACGTCCAACATCACTTCTTCCAAGAGAGTGCGGAGCAGCTCTTTGCGATCGCGGTCGGTGGTGGTGGCGGCGTTCCATACTTCGCGCAGATCGGCGCCGAGCGCGCGGAGGCGCCGAAGTTGTGCGGGGCCAATCGAAGTCGGTTGCTGCTGTTCCCGGCGACGGAGTTCCGCCTCCGCTGCCGCGAGGTCACGAAGATGCTTTTCCCATTCCGCTTCCAGTCCGCGCGCGACGAGTCGATTTTCCGGGTCCACGGTTCGGTAGCGGCGCTCGGCCCGTTCCGCCTCATACCGCAAGCGTTCGATCTCCAGCCGCCACTGAGCGAGCGCCGCGTCATGGTGGCTCTGAAGTTGTTGGAGCGTGAGCAAGGTGGCTTCGACCGCGGCCGGGGTCACGGCGGTGAGAAAAGCGTCGGCCACGGCCCGGTCAATGGCCAGACCTCCGAGGTTGAAACAGTACACCCCACGTCCGTTGACGATGTCCTTGCCGGCGCAGTGATAGCCGGGAGTGGAGTTTCGACCGCGATAATGAGTGTGGAGCCGTCGCCCGCAATGACCGCAGGTGGCCAGGCCCTGGAGCAGCGCGGAGCCTTCTCTCAACGCGCCTCCCCCTTGGTGCGGCCGCGGACGAGTGTTGCTATCGAGCCGCGCTTGGTTGGCCTGGAAGGTCTCCCAAGCGATGAAGCCGGGATGGTGGTTGGGGATGAGGACCGCCCACTGTTCGAGAGGAAGATGACGCATCCGTTTTTTGACGGCACCCTGTGCATCGAGGTAGCGCTCCGTGCGAGTCTTGCCATAGGTGTAAGCGCCAGCATACACCGGATTGGTGAGGATGTGGTGGAGGGCGGTGTAGGTGGGAGCGACCCAGCGAATTTGCCCTTGCGGTCCATCTTGCAGAGGGAACGACAAAGCTTCGGAGCGAAACCAGAGCCAGACGCGGCGGGCCGAGCCGAACTCGGTGAAGCGCTCGAAGACGGTGCGAATCGCGCCGATGACGGCCGCATCAGGATGGAAGAGAACTTCTCCGTCGGCTTCCCCCCAGACAAAACCAACGGGCAAGCCGCGGCGCAGTTCCCCGCGCGCCGCCTTGTTGCGGATGCCTCCGTCCAGCCGGGCGCGGATGATGTGCAACTCCGCTTCGCTCATGGTGCCCTTGAGGCCGAGGAGCAGCCGGTCATTGAACAGAGCGGGATGATAAACCCCATCGTTGTCACCGATGAGGGTGTCGGTCAGGCCGCAGAGTTCCAGCAGACGATACCAGTCGGCATTGTTTCTGGCCAGCCGCGAGACCTCCAGACCCAGGATGATTCCCACGTGGCCCAGGGCCACTTCACTGGTCATGCGCGTGAATCCAGAACGCTGGTCGGTGCTGCTGCCGGACAGGCCGAGGTCTTCATCGATGATGACGACCTGCTCGCGGGGCCAGCCCAATTGGCAGGCTCGATCCGCCAAGGCGTACTGGCGAGCAGTGGATTCGCGGTTGTGCTCGACCTGTGTGGGGGTGGACTGGCGAACATAGATGCAGGCGGCTCGCTGGGTATGGGTCGGTTGGATTTTGGCGAGATCAGTCATGGCTCTGCTCCTGGGGTTCGTGGGCTCGGGTTGCTTGGGTCATGAGGCGTGCGAGAGTCTCGACTACGAGGCGCTTGCGCTCGTCGTCGATCTGCTCCCACAAGCACGTCTCGGGACGGGGAAGGTCGTCGAGGAACTTCAGCGGTAGTTGCGGCATGGCTCTCCTGGGGTGCGACGGATGGGGCCGACACGACAGTTCGGCCGAGGAGAGCATCGACGATGGAGCGAAGGTGAAGCAAGTCTTCCAGAGAGCCCACAAGAGGGTGATCGCCCAAGGGAGGCGCGGCGGAGTCAACGTCGGTCCAGGCCCCGGGAATCAAGGATTTACTCCCGTCCGGTAAGATCAGAACAAAATACAAATGCCCTTGTCGGTGGGAGCGCCGGAGAACGGACAAAGACTGGCCTTCAAACGGATGATGGGGTTGGGTGATCGTCACCCTCTCGGGAAGGTTCCGAGGGTGGGTAGTGTGTGGCGGTGTCCTTCGATAACATGAACCACGAATGGACGATGAAGTTTGTCCAACACCGGGTGGCCGACAAACGGATTCTGCGCCTGATCCAGAAATGGTTGAAGGCGGGAGTCAGTGAGGACGGCGCGTGGTCGGAGACGAAGGTCGGTACGCCGCAAGGGGCAGTGGTTACTGTCTGAACGCAAAAGATAACTTCAACTTTGACCGGACTGTGAGGTATCGGCAGGGGGGTCAAAGAACGTGAAAAAGCTGTTGACTTATGACATAAATGGACGTACTTATATGTCTTATGCCTCGTGCCAGCGATGCACAGAAGGCCGAGCGGCTCAATCGAGCTCGTACCCTCCTTGGTGCGCATGCACTGCTGCCCGAGGCCGCCGAACGCCTGGCCCGGGACTGGTCGGTGTCCAAGCGTCAAGCCTATCGTTACCTGCAGCAGGCTCAACATCTCAAACAGCCGGTTCCCGTGGAAGACGCCAAGGTGTCTTTCACCGTCAAGCTTTCCCGCGGTTTAGTGGAGAGGCTGCGAAGGTACGCTGCCTCCACCGGCTGGACCTTGGGCGAGATTGTCAGCCGAGCCGTACAGTCGGTTCTGCAGCGCGGGGGAGGCCGTGGCTGAGCGCCCGGCAAGTCGGGCTCGAACGCTGCGGTTGGAATATCAATATGATCGATTGGGGGCGGAGAAACTGGCCCAGGCTTATGAATGTCTGCTGCCGGGCCCTGACCAGCTCACCGGCCAGGCCGTTTTCCCGTCCGTTACCAGCTCCCAGGAGATTCTGAATGACGAAATTGGCCGCGATTTACGCCCGTGTCTCCTCGGACCGCCAGAAGGAGAACCACCCGATTGCCAGCCAGCCAGCCGCCTTGACGGAGTACGCCGAGGCCCACAGCTATCAGGTTCCCGCCGAGTGGCGCTTTCAGGATGAAGGCTACAGCGGCGCCACGCTACTGCGCCCTGGGCTGGAAGCCGTACGCGACTTGGCGGCCGCTGGGCAACTGCAAGCCGTGCTGGTCTACTCGCCGGATCGTCTGAGTCGCAAGTATGCCTATCAGGTGCTGCTGGCCGAGGAGTTGAACCGCTGCGGGGTGGAGTTGGTCTTCTTAAACTCTCCCTCCGGGGCCACGCCGGAAGACCAACTGCTGCTGCAGTTTCAGGGCATGATCGCCGAGTATGAGCGGGCGCAGATTGCCGAGCGCTCGCGCCGGGGCAAGCGCCACCGGGCCCGCCAGGGATCGATCAACGTACTCTCGGGCGCTCCTTACGGTTATCGCTATGTGCAGAAGAGCGACACTTCCGCCGCGTATTACGAGGTCCTCGAAACAGAGGCGGCGGTGGTGCGTCGGGTGTATGAGATGTACACGCAGCAAGGACTCAGCGTCAAGGCCATTGCCCGCGGCTGAACGAGGAGCAGATTCCCACCCGGACGGGGGACGCGCTGGGAGCGATCCACGGTTTGGGGGATGCTGCGCAACCCGGCCTACCGGGGCCGCGCTTGCTACGGGAAGACCGAACTCCGCCCGCGACAGCGCATCACGCGCGCCTTGCGGAAACGCGGGGGACTGGCAAGCCGCGACAGTGCCAACCACGAGCGGCCCCGCTCGGACTGGATCGAGATTGCGGTTCCGCCTTTGATCAGCGAAGAAACCTTGGCCCTGGCGCAAGAGCAGTTGGAGCAAAACCAACGTCATTCTCCCCGGCGCACGCTCGAGCCCTCCTTGTTGCAGGGGATGTTGGTTTGTGAGCGCTGCGGCTATGCGCTTTATCGTTGCTCGACGCGCACCTCGGCCCGCAAGCTGTATTACTACCGCTGCTTGGGTTCGGATGCCTATCGTCATCTCCAAGGAGCGGTTTGCGATAACCCTCCGGTTCGTCAGGACCACCTTGATGCAGTGGTCT
>CAWDRP010000024.1:0-1199023 GCA_963804755.1 uncultured Acidobacteriota bacterium | reverse complement strand
TCACGTGTGGCTATGGCGGTGCTTCCGAACCGGTCCCGCGATTGCATACACAGGAGGACAGGTGTATGGTAACTGCCGAAAAGCACTGCGCGTTGGTGCCACCTGAAGAAGTGGCAGAGGCCGACCGGGAAACTTATCGCACGCGGGGAGGGGATTGATGAGACTTACGCGCTTACACGTCAAGAGTTTTGAGTCCGTCAGAGATTCTACGCCCTTCGATATTCAGGACGTGACTTGCCTGGTGGGGAAGAACGAATCTGCTAAAACCGGTATTCTCCAACGCGCCACGAAAAGGCGGCGCTTCGAATGCAAAGACGACGGGCACACTTCGGGACGTATTGAAAGAACCGAATGGCAGCGGATCCTCGAAACCCTGAAGCAGTGCCATTGGGTCGTTGCCGGCGCAAATGGCGCGGCCTCCCGCCTTGGCATGAATCGGTCGACCCTTGAAGTGAGGATGCGCAAGCTCGGAATTTCAAGGCGCTCCGCATAAGCGCTCGTTTCAGCTCCTCCTTCCGAATTCCCCTCCTGCCTCCAAACTCCTCTCTGTACTTAGAAATTAGCGGTCTGCCAGATTCTTAGCAGCGCTCCGTTAGCCTTGATCCGACGAAACTTCCGGTGGGCTCTCTCGACCCCTCAAGAACTTGCTTCGTTGCCTAAATACACCAGGGTTGGCATCGGCCTTGCCCTTATCGGCATCGGTGAGCGAAAGCAAGCCGGAGGAGAGAGGTAATACTCCAATCGAGAATTACACGGAGGTGGAATATGAAGGTATTCGTTACTGGTGCAACGGGCTACATTGGCGGTTCGGTCGCAGAACGCCTTATGGCTTCAGGTCATCAGGTAGTGGGGCTGGTTAGGACTGCGGAAAAGGCCCGTCTGCTGAAGGACCGCGGGATTGAACCGGTTCTCGGAACTCTGGATGATTCAGAGATAATCACTAATGCCGCGCATGCGGCAGATGCAGTAATCCACGCAGCAAGCGCCGATCATCCAGGGTCAGTCGTGACGCTGGTCGCGGCGCTCGAACGCAGCGGAAAGACACTGATTTGCACAACGGGTTCGGGCATTGTCGCGGATTCCGCAGATGGTGAGTACGCAAGTTCTGTCGTCTTCACAGAGGATACATACTTCGAGCCAGTCCCGTTCCGCCGGCCCCGCGCAGCGATGAATCGCTTCGTTCGCGAGGCAGCCATCGATAAGGGGATTCGCTCTGTCGTTATCTGCCCTACCATGATCTATGGAACGGGGCGAGGCTTGCAGCCGGACAGCGATCAACTCCCGAAACTCACTGCACTCTCCAAACAATTGGGCGCAGGCGTCTACTTTGGAAAAGGTCTCAATCGTTACTCAAACGTGCACATCGACGACCTCGTGGACCTGTATCTACTTGTTATGGAAAAGGCCTCGGGAGGTTCATTCTTCCTCGCGGAAAACGGCGACGCATCCTTCAAGGAAATTGCCGAGATGATTAGCCGCTCTCTTGGGCTCGGCGGTAAAACCGTCAGCGTGAGTGTAGAGGATGTGGTGCGGCAATACGGCGATGCCGGTCGCTACGGCGTGACCTCCAACAGCCTGGTAAGCGCGGTCAATGCGCGGCGGCTCGGTTGGTCTCCCAAGGCACCGTCTCTTGCCGAATATTTCGAGAGCCGCCGTTAACGCTCAGGTTCCTGCGATTGATGGGAATGGGTGCGCAGACACGGGAGGGGCCGAATGGATTCGGACAGTGACGAGGAAACAGAACTGATCGAAAACATCGAATGCAAGCGTAAGAAAAGAAAGAGGAGAACATTATGGCATATCAAACAATTAATCCGTTCAACGGCGAGTTACTGCAAAGGTTCGACCAGCATACCGATGCGGAGATGGAAAGCGCGCTGGCAAAGGCTGAGAGCACCTTTCAGCACATATGGTCCAAAGCAACTTTTCGGGACCGTGCCGAGGTCGTGGGACGGGTCGCATCTCTGATGTTGGAACGGAAGGAGAGTCTGGCTCGCCTTGCAGCCATTGAAATGGGGAAAAGGATTTCGGAAGGTCGCGACGAGGTGGAGATGAGCGCCGCTATTCTCCGATACTTTGCCGATCATGCCGAGGCGTTTCTTGCGCCGCAGGTCATCGAAACAGCGATGGGCGACGCGCACCTTGAATTTTCTCCGCTTGGGGTGTTGATCGGTGTTCAACCGTGGAACTTTCCCTACTACCAGCTTGCGCGGTTTGCCGCTCCGAACCTGATGGCCGGCAACGTCCTTCTGGTAAAGCACTCGTCAAGCGTGCCGCAATGTGCTCTCGCCTTCCAGCAGCTCTTCACAGATGCCGGAGCGCCCTGCGGCGCCTACACGAATCTCTTTGTTTCAAGCGATCAGGTCGGCGCGTTGCTGGATGATCCGCGGACCAAGGGCGTGGCTCTTACCGGATCGGAGCAGGCGGGCGAATCGCTGGCATCTCGCGCTGGCAAGAACCTGAAGAGATCGACGATGGAGTTGGGTGGAAGCGACGCGTTCATCGTGTTGGAGGATTGCGATCTTGAGTTCGCCGTCAAGATGGCCGTTCTGGGGCGCATTGGCAATGTAGGGCAAACCTGCATCGGCGCGGAACGCTTCATTGTGGTGGGGCCGAGGGCCGAACAGTTCCTGAATGCGTTTCGTGACGCGTTAGCGCAACTGAAGCCCGGCGATCCATTGGATGAAAGCACTACACTGGGTCCATTGGCTTCTGAGACCGCACTGACCCTCCTGCTAAGGCAGGTCCGCGAAGCTGCTGCTCATGGCGCGCGAGTGTTCGCAGGAGGGGATCGTATCCGCCATCAAGGCGCGTTTATGCAGCCGACGATCCTCACCAATGTCACGCCCGATAATCCCGCCTTCCGGCAGGAGTTTTTTGGGCCGGTCGCTCTCTTTTTCCCAGCAAAAGATGAGGAGGATGCGATTGCCTTAGCCAATAACTCTCCCTTTGGACTGGGCGGCTCGGTTTACACATCCGACATCGAGCACGGCAAGCAGGTCGCCAGCCGCATCGAGACCGGCATGGTTTTTGTCAACTATCCCTTTGTCAGCGCTCCCGAACTGCCATTTGGCGGAATCAAGCGCTCGGGATATGGCAAGGAGCTTTCGAGTCTCGGCATCCAGGAGTTTGTGAACAAGAAGTTGATTTGCGCGATGAAACCCAAAACCGGAAACAAATAAGAGGAGGCTCAAAATGACGGATATGACTATCGCAACGGAAGTAGGAGTACAGGGGACGCTGTCACCACGGCAGGTCGCCGAAGCGTGGTTCTCAAGCCTGGAACTGGGCAACTTGCAAAACGCTCAGGCTCTTTTGGATGAGAACGTTGTGTGGGAAAACATTCCATCGACGCCGGGCGTCAGCGATTTGGCACCATGGCTGGGAACTTACCACGGTGTGCCGGCAGCCATGAAGAGTATCGAGGTTTGGGCGAAGCATGCGCGCTTGCTGTCGTTCAAGCTGCTTAGGTTGATAGTGGATGGTCCCGAAGCAGTCGGCATTGTGCACGAACACGGCCAGATCTTGGCCAACAACAACGAATACGATGTCTACGTAGCGGAGAACATCAGGATCGAAGGCGGCAAGATCACCCACTATCGGGTCTATTGGGACATCTCGCCGATAATCAAGGCCGTCCGAAACATTTAGTCCGAAGCCAGAGCACGCAAGTAGGAGGTTGGAGTCTCAATGAAGTGCCGTGAATTTTTCAAACAGAATCTCGTGCAGCTGTACAGGGCACTCGACGGGGACTGGCAGCAGTAATCGTTGAAGGGGTTATCGAGACAGTCAGATAACGCGAACCAATTCGAAAGGGGGAAGACTAATGGACCTGCAATTAAGAAATAGAACCGCTCTTGTGACCGGCTCAACAGCCGGAATTGGCTTCGCAATAGCCTCGCTCCTCGCCCAAGAAGGAGCTGCCGTACTGATGAATGGCCGTTCTCAGAAACGTGTAGATGAGGGTATTGAGCGTATTCGACAAAAGCGAAGGGATTTGCATGTCACGGGAGTAGCGGCTGATCTTGGCACCCGGGAAGGCGTGGAGAAGCTCACAAGTGCCGTGCCAGAAATCGACATACTCGTGAACAATCTCGGCATCTATGAAGCGAAGCCGTTCAGCGAGATTACCGATGATGAATGGCTGCATTTTCTTGAAATCAACGTCATGAGTGGCGTCCGTTTGAGCCGATTCTATCTTCCGGGAATGCTGAAGAAGAACTGGGGCCGGATTGTTTTCATCTCCAGCGAGTCCGCTCTGAATATACCCGTCGAGATGATCCACTACGGCGTCACCAAGACAGCCCAGATCTCGTTGTCCCGCGGCTTGGCTGAAACAACGGGAGGAACCAACGTCACTGTGAATTCGGTGCTTGCCGGACCAACACTCAGCGAAGGTGTTGAGGGATTTTTGCGACAAATGGTGAAAGCTCAGGGGAGCAGCACGGCCGACGTTGAGAAAGAGATCTTTCGCTCGGTGCGCCCGTCTTCATTGCTAAAGCGATTCGCCAGTCCGGAAGAAGTCGCGACAATAGTCGCTTATGTGTGCAGCCCGTTAGCGTCGGCAACGAACGGGGCAGCCCTGCGAGCGGACGGCGGCGTTGTGCGGTCGATCGTGTGACGTAAGCGACTGCTGCATAGCGCGCACCGCTTCACCCCTAGCTCTGGAACAATCCCAGCTGATCTGATGTCGTGGTGGCACTCGATAGCCTGCGCGAGGCTTTACGCCTGTGGGCAATTTCAAGTGATCCACCGAACATCAGAAGCTGCGTCACCAATGCCGGGATTGGTGTTGGCGGTGGAATGACAACTTCTGGTACACCCCTCTCGGAAGGTCTAGCTTCAATATCCGCCGGTGATGTCTCCGCGTCTTGAATTCCGAACACTTCCGCGTGCATCTCCACGAGCCGCTTCCACACGGCATCTGCACTCTCCCCGATGCCCTTCTCCGTTACCAGCTCGCGCGCCATCGCCATTAGGATGTCGTCGCCTTCATCAATTGCCTGAAGGCCGTCACTGGCAAACTTCCCCTCCATCGCCAGAAAGACGAGGAGCTTCTTTCCCATCAGCCGCAGGCATGTTTCCTGCATAGTTCCGCTGTAGAAGAAGAACTTGACGTTGACGTTATTCCGTTGCCCGATGCGCCATGACCGCCGGCTGGCTTGTCGCAAGGTGTAGATGGAATATCCCGTTTCGTAGAAGTAGATATCTACGAATTCCACTAAATCAAGCCCGGTCTGTACCAAACGCGGGTGCGCGATGACCACCTGAACGCCCGCCCGCAGTTGCCGCTCATACCAAGCCTCTCGCAGTTCCGGAGCGACTTCCGTGGTGAGAACCGCAACCCGGATTCCTTCCTTGGCCAAGATTCGTTCCAGCCGCCTCGTCACGTCCCGTTTCTGCGTATATACGGCAAAGACCTGAACCTTCCTCCCGCGCTCAAGCGAGGCTTTGATTTCCTCGACCAGCCGCCGTTCCTTGGCATAAACAAAATCCTCATCCAGGTCACGCGTAGCTGCGATCAGGAATGGCTCGCGGCGTTGGGTTTCAGGATTGAATTCCCGCCCAATTAAGTTACCGAAGCCGTACGGTCGATCGGGGTAAGCCAGGAGAGCATTCAGGGCCACGCTGATGACCGACTGATTGCCTCGATGCTCACGGAGTGCCTCCTTGATATCCTGCTCCATGTCCTCGTAAGCCTTCTGCAGGGGCTGGTCCATCTCCACGCTGACGACTTCTTCTCGGTAGGGAGGCAGGGCATCGGAGATGTCTTCCAGCGATACGAAGGCCCCGAGGTCCATGAGATGCCGGCCAAACAGCAGCGGAGAGGCTCCTGGCCGATGGCGAATCCGGGTGGTTACCCTGGCCTCAGAGCATGCGTTGTCAGCGGGCTCAATCGTTGTGATCTTCTCCAATAGGCCGTAGGTCTCGGTGAAGGCACGAACACCTGCTTCTCCGTACTCAAAGCCCTCCCCAAGCATTCGAGATGGTCCGAGCCGGAAGAGAATGTTGAATAGCTCGTCTGCATAGCCGCCCAAGAGAGTGCCGGTAAGCACAGCGATGTGCCCGGCACAAGCTGCCAAGGTGCCCAGAGCATTGCCCTGTGCCGTATCTCCGCCCTTCAGCTCATGTACTTCGTCAGCGATGGCGTAATCGAGGAAGCCGTCCATATACCGGCCGATGAAGTCGATGGGTGCAAAACGCCTCACCTTGTTGCCATCCGCTTGCCAAAGTGCGCTGTAGAGAGGCCTCCGGGCATGATTGGGGCTTTCGCCTTGGCCCAGCATTTGACTGAGTTTGACCTTCTTGAAGTCCATCGCCAGCAGGCGTTCGCCATCTTCTCCGAGATATACCGGAGACCCACTGTCAGGATTGACGACGCTGCCTTGGTAGCGGCCGCAACGGGCGACCTGGTAGGAATGGCGCCAGAAATATCCGAGCTTGGCTCGATCACGACCGACAATGAATACCGCCGGGCAGTGGCAAAGAGTATCCCAACGCTTACGGGCAGACGGCGCATTCTTCCGCAGGCGCAGTTCGGTCAGGCTGGTCTTCAACCCCTCCCGCAGTATCCGCCCGTTCCGCAGCTTCACTTCGTTGACCCCGTAATGTGCTTTGGAAGAGGTTGGCGTGCGTAGCCCGTCGATGACGAACACTCGAACACGGGGAAGCGTGAGGATTGTTTCCCGGCACCATTTCTCTACGAGCTGTGGAGGGACCATTGCAATTGCAGTGAAGCGTCGATCCTCAGCGTGGGTTTGAACTGCACCAAGGGAGATCAGCGTCTTACCCGTTCCGCATTCCGCAATCACCGCACCTGCCTTGGCCTGCTGCCAGCGACGGACCAGACCCATAATGGCGAGGGTTTGAGCCGGACAAGGTTTCCGAAGGAGCTTGCCAATAATGGGTGACGGAGGCTCGTCGATGGAGTGCAATGGTGGGCAGGATTGAAGGATTCGGTCCCCTAACTCTTGGGCCTGGGCACGCAAATATGTTGGGATATCGGTAATGGGCTCCATTGCTCTGAATGAGCCTCCTGTGAGGTTTAGGTGAGACACAAGCGATTCTCGGCGGGTCAAGCGCTAGTGGTCGAAGCACTGATAACTGCTGCGGTTTCAAGCATGGCGAGTGGTATCTCTACGGTTGGTGCTCCTGCGGATAGCTGGGCTGTCCCTTCTGGCGGGATAGCCGAGGCTGTGGAGAATCGGGAATTCGAACCAGCGCTACCAGGATCCGAGAAGTGTCTGAGATATCGACCGCCACGAGCAGCAGATTTGGGCTCTGGAGCATTCATTTGCATGGTGAGCAGTTCGACACAGACCCGACTCCGCGAGGATGCTATAAACCTTGCTAGAAGTCAGAACATGAAAAGCCTGTGAGTGTGCCGACGGCGGCTCGGGAACCCAAAATGGAAATCCCGGGAAAAGGGGTACACGACTATCATCGTCAAGCCGGGAGAAGATGTTAAACAGCGATCACTAGAGACCAAAGGAGTATTTCAATAGGAGGGAGTTTACCATGTCAGGAACCGCTATGATTATCATCGTCGTTGCTGTGATCCTTGTAATCTGGCTGCTAGGGCAATCCATTCGTACCGTCAGGCCGACCAGTCGAGGCTTAATCGAACGGTTTGGCAAATACAACCGTTTTGCTAACCCGGGTATTATCTTTCTGATGCCGTTTATCGAGCACCTGATTCGCGTAAACATTACAGAAAATATGATCGATGCCGGACTGCAAGAGATTATCACCAGCGATAGTCTGAATGCCCAGGTTGATGCCCAAGTCTACTTTAAAGTACGTTCTGATGAAGAGGATGTTAAAGCATCCCAGTATAACGTGTTCAACTATATGCTGCAGATCGTGGCTCTGGCGCGAACAACACTCAGAAACATCATCGGTACGATGACCTTAAAAGATGCCAACAGCGAGCGCGGTAAAATCAACAGCGCACTGTATAATAACCTCTCCACGGAGACCAAGAGCTGGGGGCTCGAGATTGTCCGTACCGAACTTAAGGAAATCAATCCTCCTGCTGACGTCCAAGAGACAATGAACAAAGTGGTTAAAGCCAGTAACGAAAAGATTGCTGCGATTGACTTTGCGACGGCTCGTGAAACTCAGGCAGACGGCGAAAGACGGGCTGCTATCAAGGTGGCTGAAGGACAAAGGCAGGCCGCAATCCTGCAGGCTGAAGGTCAGAAGCAGGCCAAGGTACTGGTGGCTGATGGTGAAGCTCAGGCCATTAAGCTCGTGAATGAAGCGGCCGACCTTTATTTCAAAGGCAATGCGCAACTGCTTCGGCAACTACAGGCGGTAGAAACATCGCTCACCAACAATTCCAAAATCGTTGTGCCTACAAATTCTTCACTGATCAATGTTATCGGAGGTCTGGCGGGCATCGATACTCAACCGCGGGCAATGAAGTAATCCGATATAAATAGGCCAAAAAAGAAGGACAGATCAAGATAGTAAGTACTGGCAATCCTAAAATGCAGTTGGTTCAACCCGCAGTAACGGCGCTGGCGAGGCATATTGGGGTTGCGGCCCATGACCTTTAATGCGATTCGCATAATGTCGTGTTCTCACACTCCGTCGGGGTGGCGGAAGTGTCCTCGCCTGTCTCCTGGCGGGTCTCCTCTTCCAGGCCGGTCTCGCTAACTCGAAAGAAACTGTGGTCCAGGCTCCAGCGGACCGGCCCATTGCAGTCAGGAACCTCAATTCGCTTCTGCCGGAGGGCGGTTCGAATCCATTTCAGGAACAGCTTCTTGGTGCCGCTGACCAGCACCGGAAAGCATCCCAGACCGATAAGCGGTTTGATCGCTCCACGGCGGTTGAGTTCCTCATCGAACCAAGCGGCCCACTCCGGCACGACCGGCAATCCAAACCGCTGCGAGATGCGGTACAGGATAAACGTGGGGTCGTTGTCACACAATATGGTGCGCCTGCCTGCCGGGTCAGCCCCTGGACGTGTCTTGGCCAGCTCGGCCGAGATTGCAACCAAATGGCGGACAGGTTTGCGACCGGCGATGGTGATCGTCCCGCGGAAGCATTGGGCGTCTTCACCCAGACCAACGGTTACCGGCTGGATCCCCGGAGCTTCCACGGTAAAGAGGTTCTGCTCGATGACGGCTGCCCAGATGGCGCCCACGTCGGAGTCGCCACCCAGGACCGAGATTAGGTGAGCCTTGCCACCCCCGCCCTCTTCAACCTTTCCGATGAACCGGTCCAGCCTAAGGCGAATTCGTGTGGTGGTGTCCTTCATGCGCTTGGTGTATTCCAGCACTCCGAAGCGCTCGTGGGCATTCTTCATGGTGTTTTCTCACTGGGTTGTGGTGACCTTCGGGTGGGGCAAATTGGAGAGTGGCGGGACTACTTTAGGATAACAACTTCGCCGGTGGAATAGACCAAGGTCAGTTCGTTCGAGAATCGTTCTTTCTCTCGGACTGTGATCACGCCGTCCTCTTCTTCCTCTGTTTTGTCCACTACCTTGATGGCCTGCCAAAAGGCGATGTGCCGTTGATCTCCGGTTCCAAAGATGCCGTTCAGAAGCCCTGAACAGGCCAGGAGGCCGACGTGACCAGCGTGTAAGGGTGTGAGCGGACGGCCCGTGGCAGACACAGCCTCAGCAAAGAGGATGCGTCCTGCCTGTCGATAGGCCGCTGACTGCGGAAGCATATCTTCGATTTCGTCCAGGGGTAGACCACGGTAGATAAGCTGCGCTGGTCCGCTCTCCGGCACGGCATAGTGCGTGTCAGGTTTGGAAGCCAGGGCTGGAATTTGTGAAGGATTCCTGGCAAGGCTGGCGTAATGGAGCCGGGCTCTGGTGATATCACTGTCCGTGAGGCGGTCTCTTTCACGTCTGGTCCGGCGCACTCCCAGAATCACGACTTGCTTGTAGCGCACACACTCAGGTGCTTCGAGGCGGTAAACCCTGACGTCACGGAATTAGGTCGCCAGAATCTGACTACATTCGGTGATCCTCTCGCCGGGGATGACGAACACGAGAATCCCACCGGGTTTCAGCCACCGGTAGGCATGGCTTAAGAATGCGTGCTCGGTGCGTCGGCTCTCAGCAGGTCCCAGTGTCCATTCGTATGGAGGATTTAGATAAAGTAATCCGAAGGAATCAACCTGGCATTGAACCTCCAGCGTGTTGCCCTGGACCACATTGGATACTAGTTCTCTGGCCTGTTCGGCTCGGTAGGCGTCCAACTCGATGCCATAGCGAAGCACTTGGGCGCCGCTGGTGATGGCTTCGAACGCAACGCCATCGCCAACACAGGGGTCGATCGCGGATGACGGAGCATCTGGAAACCAAAGGAATCGGCGAATCCGCTGGGCTTCGGACAAAGGCAGCGGAAAGAATCCGAGTCGGCTCTTGCCCTGAAAGCGCAAGGTTGGGCTCCTTTTTCGAACGAATGTAAACTGTCGTCGTGGAGACTCGGCAGTCCGGCATCTGATCTATCTCACCGCCGAGCCTCACGGCATCGACTTGTTTTCCCGCACTGTAGTCCAGGGTGACACGCCACGGCAACCTCGCCGGAAAGAGCGTTCCCAACGCATCGTCCAAGGGGAGACGGATGGATGTATAATCGGAGCCGCTGGAAGGCGAAAATGGAATTCCAGTTTGAAGGCTAAGCTGGATGGATTTTCCACGGGGAATTGACAGCAAGTTCCGTTTCATTCTGGTCGCGGCCGCGCGCGCACGACAGTTGCAATCAGGCGCTAGGCCATTAATCCAGACACCGTCGAAGCGCGCCACCCGGATTGCACAAGCGGAAGTGCAAGCCGGACTGGTTCCGTTCCGGGTTGAAGAACCGGATAAACTCGATCTGCCAGGGAAGGACCGGACGCGATCGACAAACAGCGCATCGTGACCTGCGGAGGAATATAACTGATCGAACATCATGGGTACAGCGAAAGGAGCGACCCTATGAAGAGTGATATGGAATTGCAAAGAGATGTTTTGGACGAACTCAAGTGGGACCCAGCTGTCAATGCCGCGCAGATTCGGGTCGAAGTGAAGGACGGCCTGGTGACGCTCGCCGGCTGTGTTGAATCCTTCGCGGAGAAGTGGGCGGCCGACGGGGCCGCCAAGCGAGTGTCTGGCGTCAAGGCGTTGGCCGTTGAGATAAGAGTTGAACCTACTCGCTTCCGCGAGCTAACCGACGCGGATCTTGCCCGGGCGGCAGAGAACGTACTCAAATGGCATGCCCACGTGCCGCAAAACCGCATTAAGGTGAGAGTAGAAAAAGGGCGGATCACTCTGGAAGGCGAGGTTGAGAAGCAATTCGAGAGGGAGATCGCACTCCAAGTGGTGCTCCACTTAGCGGGGGTCACGGCTGTCAATAACCAGATTGTCCTCAAACCGAAGGTCGAGCCAATCGAGGTCAAGGCGAAGATCGAAGCAGCTTTCCAGCGCAGCGCGGTTGTTGAGGCGGAGCGGATCACGGTGAAGGCCGAAGGTGGTAAGGTCATTCTGAGTGGGACCGTTCGCACTTGGGTGGAGTATCAGGACGCGGAGCGGGCTGCCTGGGCCGCGCCAGGTGTGGGCGAAGTCAAGAATCTCCTCAAAATAGAAGACTGAGGCTGCCGGGGGGTTGCCCGTGGAGGGCTAAGCCGCGCGCCGATCTCATATCTTGAGCTTCAGGCTGCTCTTGTTTGCTTCCAGGAAGGCCCGCAGGTCTTCGCCAGCATCAAGGAGCTTGGTCCACTGTTCGTAGTAAAGGGTCGTAGGGAAACGGCCTAAGCCGTAGACGCTTATAGCGCCCTTCTCGCTTACCTTGAATTCCAGCTTGCCGGATTTCTTTGATGCCGTTTGCTTCTCAAGCTCGGCAATCCGGGCCATAAGCTCTTCCTTGGTTGGCTCTGCCATTGGATCTATCCTCCTTTGCTCGATACCCCTGTTTATGGTTGCTCAGCCTCTGGCTTCGCTTCCAGTACTGTGGGTCGATCCTGAGTACCGATGTTGCCCCGCTTCCCAAATTGATGAAACCACCATGATAGCTGATCTCCCCGTAACGAAACAGCCGAGCCAACAACGCCAGGGCGTGCTGGGCGAGGGTTGCGTTAATAAATGGTTCTTGCTTGTCCAGGGCAGCCGCGGCGCTACAGCTTGGCTGGCCGTCATTGTCGAGAGTCGGATCCACTATCTCTCCGTAAAGCTCGGCAGCTGTGCGGAGGCGCAGCCTTGACCTGTGATTCCGCTCGTTAAGCGGTTCGCCCAGGATGAACTGCCCGCTGTCTGCATTGTTGCCGACGTCGAGCCAGTAAGAAACCGTGCTCCATTTTCCAACCGCATCACGAATCGTGGCCCGTGCTGCCCGAGTATCCACACATCCCACCACGATGTGGGCACGCAGGTCATCGCCAGAGTAGCTGCGGGAGATGAACGTTCCGGGTTTGAGGTGGACAGGGACTGCTTCCCACTTCAGCCCCCAGAAAAGGTTGATGCGGTTGACCAATACGATTGCCTTGTTTTGGCCGATCTCCGACCGAGCGAAAGGCTGACGGACGCAGTTCGTGGCAGAAATGGTATCGCCGTCCATGACCGTGACATGCAGTCCTCCGGGATGACCACGTGCCATGAGTGATTGATGCAGGTAGGGCAATCCCGCAACTACTGCGCTTCCCGTTCCGCCACAGCCTACCACCAGCACTCGCACCTGCCGCTGCAACAGTTCCGGGTGGATGTGGTGAATCTCCATGACCTGCTCCTCAACGCTCGTTCCCGGCAGCGACGAATTCTTGCAATGTTTCACCGGCATCGGTTAGGTGCTGGACTGGGAACATCTTCTTGCCAGCAAGACTTCTCCACAAACCGATGAAGCCTTCAGAGTGGTTGGTAAGCCGGACCGCTCCGGCTGCATGGGTGAATTCCGATTGAAAGAATGCGTCTTCCCATTGCGATATCGAAGCTACATCGGAGCTGTCTGGCACACGCATACTGCCGGGGCAGACTCGAACATTCGTGTTCCAGTACGGTGCGGTTTTCAACGGTGTGGCGGCACCGGGCCTTGAATCAGTTGCAATAGCTCGCACGAAGAGGTCCCTGCCTGCAACTTTTAAGACCAATGCCGGATGCGGGAATAGGAGACTATTAAGTTTCCGCGCATCTTCATCCACCCCTCCGAAGAACATGACCCGCCGTTTCGGCCGGGACCACCAGATGAGCATATCGGGAGTGCGAGCGAGGACGTTATCGGGGAGGATTTCCGGTTTTACCTGTGCTCCGAGGCCCTGGGCAAGAGTGCGTAGGAATGCCGTGGTTACGGCTTCACCCGGGGCGAGATACGGAATGGTATCTTCTTCTTGCTTGATTTGGTGCAGGCTGGCGAAGGCGCCGTCCCCTCCACCTCGATATATAAGGATGGCTTCAGCCAGCTTGAACTCGCGGCTCGATCCGATGTTGACGTAGGCTTTCATGGCTTCACCTAATGATCCATTCATCATTGCCGGGCATCAGGTCAATCAGCCGGCTTGCAGCGGCAATGGTCTGGCAGGCCACGCCGAAGGTCTGGAATGCTTGTCGGACGCTCTGCGTGTCGGTGGGATCAAACGGGAGGATGATGTTCGGCTCCGGCTCCACTTCCAGCATTCCTTGGGCTTCCTCGTCGAAGCAGGCGGCAATTGTATCGGCCTCAGCAAATAAGGCAAGTAAACAGGGCAGCGGCGGATTGCAGTCGGAGAGCTGCTCGCGGATGTTGTCGTTAAGTTCGGGATGCTTCGCCTGGGCGGACAGGTGATGGAGCGCAACTGCACCTTCCATGAGCTTCATGGCCAGTTCATCGGTGACTTGTCCCGTTAGGCGAACAAGCGCATCGTCATCCAGTGGCTCTTGCTTCAGGCATGGCGGGGTCGATCCCGCAACGTCGGGGATTTCATACTCGTCAGCATTTGGCTCTTGCGCGGCCCACTCCCGCAGCATGTCTACCCGGTCCTCAGCATCACGGTAATCGTAAATTCTCGTCCATGTGTTCAGCGCACTGACGAAGAGCCGATAGAACGTGGCTGGTAGTTGTGGGTTGATGCCTTCCAGTAATTGCAGTGTTGGCCCGAAGTTCGCACAGCCGCACGTCGCTTCCGACGGCTCGACAATGAGGAATAGCCGGTTTGGCTGGGATTGATCAGGCTCGGCCCAATCGCTGGGACTGTTGCTGATAGCCACAGAAAGGAGGAACCGACGCCGGATGGCCGGGCCGCCATGTGCCTGAATCCATCGGTCAAGCGTGAGCCTGACAAAGGATATTGGGTCGTGGTCTGCTCTTGCCCAATCTCCAGGGACGGCAATGTCCAACTCGACCAGGGTCTTCGCCAGCATCACCGCCATGCGATCGTCAGCGACCAGCCGGTGGACCAACGCTATGCCATCGAATCGCGGTACGAGCAGAGGCCGGTTCCCGGCGGCATCAACTGACTGGTGGAAGCCAACCGGGAGGCGCATCGAGCGGCGTGCGGTTGTAAGTGCGACCGCTTGCATCGACTGCGGCTGCGCATAGAGAGGCGGCTTGTTGCCAATCCCGGCATCGTGAAAACCTCCCGAGCAGTGTCTGGTAACGGGCATGACGGCCCTGACGAAGGCTTTCAAGCTCCGCCAGGACGGCCTGCCTCGTTACCTCCTTCCTTTTGGAGTCTCGGGGCATGGGTCATCCCTTTGAGTCGATGGCTCGGGTGAACTGGTAACGCAGCTTGTCGCCAACGGCTTCCGGCCCGGTGATTGCAGCCGTGGCGATATCGGGATACTGATGAGCATAGATGGCTCTGACTTCCTCGACGGAGAGCTTCGGGTTGGGGTCCGGGAGCCTCACGCCATGGAACTCGAAGCAACGGGACAGTAATTTAGCTTCCATCAGAGTGCGAGACCTCCTTGCGATTGGTTTGTGGCGGGTGGGAACAGCCCGAGCGTACCCGTTGATGCTGAAAAGGGCACAGCGTCACCAGAAGTTGGGGATGCAGTGGGTGGCGTTGAGACAGGCGCAGTTGTAGGTGACTTCACGGTTGCCTTCTTGCGCTCCTCAGCTTTACGCTTTGCTTCCTCCTGCGCTGCTTTGGCGGCAGCCTCCATGGTGGCTTTGGCTTCGGCCAAGGTGCTGGCGGTTTGCTGATGAGTTTGGACGTAACCGGCCAGATACTTCCCGAGTTCAGCGTCTAGTTCCTCGGGTGAGCCGGTAAAGGTGAGCGGTGTACCGAGAGCCGGATTGTCGTCGGCCTTGGCCTGGGTAGGGATGATGTTGACTCGGAGCGTCTTGTCATCCAGCTTGGCCACCGTAATGAGCACAGTGCGACCGGCGAGGAGCGGCATGAGTTCAACGAACACAGGACCTCCTTTGTGCCACAGACGTTTACTTTCAATAAGACTGTGTGGAAGAATCAAGGAATAAGAGCTGGGGAAAAGCTATGGATATGCAGACCCATTGGGAGAGAATCTACGCGCAAAAGGCACCGGACCAGGTGAGCTGGTACCGGCCACACCTTGAGACTTCGCTGGCACTCATCGAACAGGGATCCGCTGGGCGCTCCGCGGCAATCATTGATGTCGGGGCAGGTGAAGCCACGCTGGTTGACGACCTCCTCGCCCGGGGATTCACGAACGTTACTGTGCTCGATATTTCATCGACAGCGATCGAGGCGAATCGGAAACGATTGGGCAACGTTGCTGATTTGGTCCGGTGGGTCGTCGCCGACGTTACGCGGGTGGATCTGGAGTCAGCAGCGTATGATGTGTGGCATGACCGCGCTGTGTTTCATTTCCTCACCGAAGAAAGTGACCGCGCCGCCTATGTCCGGCAAGTCGCGCGTGCGATGAGGCGGGGAGGACATGTGATCGTCAGTGCCTTCGGACCCGAGGGTCCAATGAAGTGCAGTGGTCTTGAGGTCGTTCGCTACGACGCCGACTCGTTGCACGCGGAGTTTGGGTCGCGTTTCCGTTTGATCAGTAGCTCGAAGGAGCCGCACCAAACGCCGTTTGGAACCACGCAACAGTTTCTCTACTGCTACTGTGTAGTGGAATAGCGGCCCCAGTCACTCTGGGGAGACTCTGCGGTTGGGCCACCACCATGTCCAGGGATTCGAATCCTCCCATCCTGAACCACGCGGTCGGTCAGCCTTCCGCCTTTACCGCGAGGGGACTGATCGAGGATGTTCGTCGAATCCGCAAGGTTCCGGATGGTGTTGTTCCTCCCCTTTGCATTCTCGAGTTTGACGGTGACCTTACCGACTGGGTTGTGCGGGAAGGCATGGCCAAGCCTTTCCCATCGTGGGCATGTTTTCACACAACCATGTTCGCAATGCATCTCGAAGGAGTCATGTGCGGGATCGTCGCGCGAACGATCGGCGGACCGTATGCAGTATTGATTGCGGAACAACTCCAGGCCGCAGGAGCCAGGATCATCGTCGGACTGACCTCTGCCGGTCGGTTGGCACCCGAACTTCCGCTCCCTTGCCTCGTGGTGGCGACCTCCGCGGTTCGGGACGAGGGGACTTCGTATCACTACCTGCCACCGAGCACGGAAGTCGTGTGCCCCACGCCGATTATTCCGCATCTTGAACGGGAATTGGTTTCGACTGGCTGGAGCGTCCGCTGTGGCAAGGTTTGGACAACGGATGCCCCTTATCGAGAGACGAGAAGGCAACTTGAGGAATGGGCTGGCGAGGGCGCTCTGGCGGTCGAGATGCAAACAGCGTCGCTGTTCGCGTTTGGCGTTGCCAGGCAGGCTTCCGTAGCCTCCGTTGTCATGGTCAGCAACGCCATTGACCATCAGGGAGAGCAGTTTGATACAGGCTCAATGCACGAAGGGCTGCGGATTCTAGAGGGGATCGCGCGAGCCACTCGATTGTTCCTCGAGATGAACGGTCATGCGGTCCACCCCGACCAAGGGCAATGAACTGCCTGCCGCTCGGCGGCGACGTATCGACAAGTCGCTACCCCTGGATGTATTGCTTCTAATCGGTGGATGGGATTTACCCTCGAAGGTCACATCCTCCTCGACAACGCGTCGCATTCCTCATTTTGGGTACGGGGAATCCAGCAGAAGCGTACCTGCCATCCGAGCCCTTTCAGGTGAGCGAGCAGATCTTTGGCATCGATGGCGGTTGCGAGGTAGAGTCCCTTCTTGATTCGCCATTTCCCGCTGAGTTGTTTGATGACCAGGTTGGAATCGCCATGGATCGTCACCGGTCTTGACGGACGGGAACTTAGATACTTCAGGATGTGGAGAACTCCGGCATATTCCGCCACGTTATTGGACATGCCGCTGCCTTGGCCAAGATAGCCGTGTTCCCGCAGAAGGACAGTACCGTCCTTGGCCTTGATCACCACTCCGTAGGTAGCGGTTCCTCCGGGATTGACAGGTCCGCACGCTCCATCGAACCAAGCAAGGTAATCATTACTCACCGAACCTCCTGTGGCTGAGGAGGGAAGAGGGAGGGGGGTGAGCGAAAATGGGGGGTGGGTGATGGGTAGGGCAAAAGACTTAGCTGGCAGGGTTGTCATTACGGCACACTTCTCCTTCTAATTCCAATTAATTCCAAACTACAATCACCTGGCAGGGTGGATTCTGCCGTAGCACGAGGCATTTCGCTCCGAAATGTCGAGTGTGGAGGAAAGCACAGTTACGAACCTTAGCGCACAAGGGGATCATTATTACGGAGACGGCTTCGTGCATTTGAGTTCGGCACCGGTACAGCGCCGCCACCGGTCGTTGCCGGCTGGCGGCTTATCGCTTCGAAGCAGGATCGAAGAACCACCGGCATTCAACTCGCTGCCTGCTGGATACTTCGAAGTAACCACTTGCAATGCAAGGGGTTACGACGACGTGAAGGAATCAGGAAACGCACAGAGTTCGAGTGAGTGCTTCCTTCGGTATTAATCCCCCATCAGAGGCTGACCTAGGTCTCTCCAAACCTACTCTGACAGGGGATTAAATCCTACTCACACTTACCGACGTGAAGTATACCGAGGTATCCGCCTTCGCCGTCGCCACCATTGCCATCACGCCTTGTCATTTACGTAACAGGTATCCCAGTACAAACCGATTGGGGACCTTCTTCAACCTACTACTCGGGTGCCGCTTTCCAGCTGGCTGTGCTTTTCTAGGCCCGTGGGGATGCTATCCCTGGTATGAACTTCATACCCTTTCCCAAGAGTCTTGCGAAGCTGACTTGTGTGATGGACTCTACTTAGCCTTGGAGGGGCTAGCCATGGGACAGCGATCTAATCGAGAATTCCCATGGTTGGCCACGCCGTCGATGTCCCGTAGGAGAGCGACCGTTACTGCGTGACTGGTGGAGAGTTGCTTCTTCATCAGCTTCATGTTTACTGCCATCGGAGCTGTGAGGCAGAGCCAATGGCTCCGACGAATCCGTATAAATCAACCAACATAATGATATCACACTAGGCAATGCCTGTCAATATATCACCATTACCTTGCACTTGATACACCTCGCCATATGGGGTAGTAGTTCCTTGCCCCAGGGTTTAATGCTGGTATGTCCGTCCGCTACAAGCGTTCTGGGCTTCTCTATGAGGTCTTAGAGGGGGAGTACTGATCCCAGCTTACCTTCACGAACTGTTTTACCTTGAGAGAGACGCATCATCCAGGAGGGATTTGTAGGAGTTCTACCCACCAGGTCGCAGGCAGGCGGAGCCTGGATTTATAATTACTCCATACCCTCATCTGTTCCATTCACTCCAAGGGGCAGGTTAAGCCTGCCAGGCTTGGTGGATTGTCCGCCACCACGGAATTATCGGGACCAGTACCGCCGCAGGGAGCTTGCCCGTGGGCAAGGGATACGGGCATGGTGGGTCAAATGATCCGGAGCTGGTAAGCCGTGAGGCAATAAGCTCCGTGGGTCTATTCATCAGATGCATTATACCACAATAAAGGTTGTACATGTAATACACCTGCCGCCAATGGCAGGCTAAAAGCGAGCATGTTGGCGGCACGTTGCCATGTCGCTGATTCCACGAGAGATCGGAATTGCTGATGAGATCGAACTGCGATTCGCATCCGACCTTGCCGGTTCCCCAGGGTCTCTACGATCAGGCAGAATGGAGGGCGGCAGGGGCGCCTACCGGTCCTTGAAACGCATATTACCCAAAAGAATTAGTTCACACGGTCAATTGACCCCGGCAGCCGTGTAAGCGCATATTGCCCATTCTTGAAGAAAACGGACAGAGAGGGATGGTGTACCAATCCCATTTCTTCATACCGGCAATTTAGATGCCCGCTTCATGCGCAAGGGGAAAAACACCAGCGGATACGCAATCGGGGATTCGCAAGTAAGCACTTTGGGGGAATTCAAATCGAACCTCCGGCTGGTTCCCCCACAGCACGAGGGGAAAAACTAGATGACGTACAGGAACCCAACAGCGGTTTTTAGTTCAATCCTTCTGCTCGTTTTGGCGGCCGGGACGGCTTGGGCGAATGACCCAATCGTTCCTGAGAGTCTTTCGGCCCGTGCAACGCGGAACCTTTCGTTGGTTTCGTCGGAGCCGAGCCGTACAGCCCCGTTTCTGGCAATTGAAAACAGCACGAACTTCATCCATGTTCGCACCGGTGTCTTTCCTAGCGCGGCGGAAATGGTCAGCAAGAAGGACACTGCGGAACAAGTGCAGACCGGATTGTTTGAGAGTCCGCAAGGATTGATTGGCAAAGCCCGAGGTTTCAGTCTAGGCAAGGTGTCGAATGTTGGCGTTTTGGGGCTTACGAATGTCCCCGGCGTGAGAAACGCGAAGTGGGACCGTGACAGCGTTCGCGGGCGTCGGCTTTGGAAACGGGCCAGTGGGCATTGGGTACGGCCTCGGCGAGGCCAGTGAGTCCAGGGCGGTCGTAGGAAAAGCGCACGCTAGGGGCCGCGCTGCAAGTACCAAAATGTGGGCGCTATCCGGGGTAGCCCATTAAAAGGGACCTTGCTCCGCGGCCTCGCTTCCCAGCTCAGCAAATGGATTGTCGCCCTCATCGACTGGCTCCACCCGCTTCGAAAATCTAGCTGTCTTTGCACCGTTACCGTTCTTAGGTGCCGGGTCGAGAATCTGCATCTGGTTCGCCGCAACTCCGATAGCCGTGCGCTTATCGCCTTCAGGACCTTTCCATATCCGTGTCTGAAATCGGCCTTCCAAGTACACGTGCCTGACCTTGGCCAAAAACTCGCCACAAACCTCCGTGCCTGCCCAGGTCTGGTGAGTAACTAGGTGTGCAAGTAGTCGATCGAGACTAGCAGGCTCCAGCGCCACGAAGCTATACTTTTGTTTTGTACCCCAAGCTGATTCACGGATAACTGACCCTCAGCTAAAAAAGGAGCTCACTTGTCGATTGAATCCATTCTCTCTGAACTGAAATCTGAACGCCAAAGAATCGATCAGGCCATTGCTGCACTCGAAGGCATAACCCGCCCTGTTCCTTCCACTCCCGCACCAGCGGCGAAGAGCAGCAACCGACGTCGTCGTAAGGTGAGTGCCGAAGCACGGCAGCGACTAGCGGAAGCGAAGAAGGCGTGGTGGGCTAAAAAGAAGGGTAAGAGCTCCGGTAAACGTCAAAGCAAAGCGGCTTAAGCTTCAAAATGGTATATCAGGATCGGGTTCCTCGCCCGCTGGTTCATTGAACGGGTTATCACTCTCCTCAGGTGCCCGGGTAGGGGCTGAGGATGGCGGAGATGCGGAGCCGTTGCCGTTCTTTGCTGGCCCTAGCAGTTTGAGCATACCCACGATCACTTCAGTTACGTCACGCTTCTTCCCATCACGATCCTCGAAACTGCGCTGCTGAAGTCTGCCTTCGACATAGAGGAACTTGCCTTTGTTGACGAATTCGCCCACGATCTCTGCCCATCGTCGCCAAGCCACGCAGCGGATCCACAACGTGTTCGTTTTCTTGTCGCCATTACCGGTCTTGTACGTATCGTTGACGGCCAGCGAGAAATTCGCCACAGGGATGCCGGAAGCGGTGAACTTCATTTCGGCGTCTGCACCTGCATAACCAATCAACATGATCTTATTGAGCATGATTGACATTCTCCTTTCTTCTGGATTCACTGAATGAACTAAAGCCTGGACGGTTTCATTAAAGGCCGATCCGGACCGTTTCGCCAAATGGTGCTGTTCGGCGGGAGTCCGTCACCCATAGCACCGGGTATTCCGGGATCTCCGGGAAGGAATCGCAGCACAGGTCGGTGAGGTATATCAGGCATACCGGCGCAACATCGTTTTCGTCGACCCAATTGAACACAGGGCGGAAGTCGGTGCCGCCACCGCCTTTGGGTTCAAGCCGTACAGGCTCTGAAGCTGCGAACTCCTGCGAGGACTGAACTGCCGCGTCGCAATACACCACGTGGATGGCTTCCGGCTGCACTTCTTCCGATATGGCGGATATTTCACCTGCAAACTGCTCCAGTTCAAGCTTGCCGATCGAGCCCGAGGTATCGACGGCGATCACGATTTCGCCCAATCCACGTCGCTCGACTGAGGGCAGGTAGAGGCCTGTTGCGATGTACGGACGATTAGGTGGCGTCCAGCGGTAATCAGAAGGCGCAGTAGCCGCCACAAAATCACGCAGGATCGCTCGCCAGTCCTGCTGGGATTGCCGGCTTTCGGTAAGCGGTCTTTCGACTCCCACTGGATCATGACCGCACACCTTGGCTGACCGGAGAGCCTGCTCTGCCGCAATGCCCCACTCATGCTCCTGGCGACGCTGTTCAGCAGGCGATACAGGCTGGCCTTGCTCATCGGTAGCATCAATCACCTCACCGAACCGCCCTGGCTGGGTCGATGTAGAGCCCGACCCTTGGCGGTTCGGTGGTCCGCCTGGGTTTGAAACTGGCTGAGGGGTGCAACCAAGCGACGGACTGGACGGTGTAGGGCCTGATGTTTGTTGCTGGCCGCCAGCCGTTCCACCACCAGGATTGGTCTGCTGGGGTGTCTGCTTAGGTGCCGCGTCACCACCGTTCCGCTTCTGGGGCAGCCGGGCGTAGATCTCTTCAGCACTCAAGTTGGCGAATGCAGGATCAATCAATGCCCCTGCGGGGAGGGTGAAGCCATTTGCGATGAGGATGGGGTTGATGGCAAAGTCTGCTGCTTCATTCCAGAGTTCCGGATCCCGGGTTGTCGGCGACCATTTGAAAACGTATAAATTTTAACAGAGGCCGGTTTTCCGGGGTGGGGTTGGATGTCAGCCCGTGGTGGTGGCGGTTGTTTTGCTGGCTGCGGGGTGAAGGGGGACTTTATTGCGCAAGTAGGCAAGATAGGACTCCGGGAGCGGTTGGGCGAGCAGTTCTTCGATGACGGGCAGGAAGTAATGTAGGGAGCGAATAGGTCCGAGGGGCATGGCGTCGGGGCGACGAGCCGCGCGGCGGGATGAGGCTAACAAGAAGGCTGTTTCAACGGTCGTCAGGGGAATCTGGCGCTCCCAAAGTTGACGGACCAGACGCAGGTCGAAGCGGCTCAGACGACGCGGTGTATCGGGCAGGCGGAGATAGAGCTCGATCAGCGTTTGGCGATAGGTTTCAAGATCGCTGGGCACGGGGGTTCCTTTCGGAGTTTTTCTTGTGCGCGGCGGCTTCCAGTTCGCTTTCCCGGACGCGGTAGGAAGTGCCTTCGATCAAGGTGACGTCGGCATGATGAGTGAGGCGATCCAGCAGCGCGGCGATGCAGGTGGCGTTGGGGAAAACGGTGTTCCAGTCTTTGAAAGCCTTGTTGGTAGTCAGCAGAATAGAATTGCGTTCGTAGCGGTGGTTAATCACTTCGAAGAGCAGGTCGGCGGCGTGGGCGTCGTATGCCAGATATCCACATTCGTCAATAACCAGGAGAGTGGGGCGGGCGTAAAAGCGGAACTTACGGCGACGTAAGCCGGGGGAATCGCCATCGAGATCGGCGAGCAGATCGGCGGCGGTGCGAAACAGTACCGAGTGGCCGGCGAGCACGGCGGCATGGGCGATGTTTTTGGCAATTAAAGTTTTGCCCAGCCCGTTCGTGCCGCAGAGGATGAGATTGCGGCCGGAGGCGAGGAAGTCCAAGGTGAGGGCGCGTTCGATTAAGGGGCGGTCAATCTTCTTGGGCCAGTGCCAATCGAAATCGGCCAGCGGTTTGAAGCGGCCGAGGCGGGCTTGGGCGAGACGGCGTTCGAGGCTGCGGCGAGCCCGGTCTGCGGTTTCGGAGCGGGCGATTTCTTCCAATAACTGGCGGGGGCTCCAGGGCTGAGTCGAGGCGCGGGCCAGGAGATCATCCAGACCTTGGGCGGTGACGGGCAGGCCGATATGGCTCAGTTGCGCGGCCAGATCATGATTCGGGCTCGGGTTCTTCGTCGGGGTCCTGGGTGAGTTCATCGTAAGCCTCCAAAGAGGGGTTTGAAACGGTCAAGTTTTCCAGATCGGGGCGGCGCGAGAGATTGACGGGCAAGGGAGCGCGTTGCCGGCGTTGGCGATGGCGGCGCGCCAGGATAAAGGCCACGGAAGAAAGGCGTGGGGTGTGACGGTCGAGGGCTTCCCGGAGGGTAGCGCGCAGTTCCGCAGGCCCATAGTCATCGAGCAGGCGGAGAAGTTGCACGGTCAGCCGAGCGGTGGATTCACCGCGCTCAAAGGCGGCTTGAAGGAAGGCCGGGCTTTCCGGGACCAGGATGGCGAGGCGACCTCCCGCGGTGGAACCCAAAGCCTTGCGTTTTTGTTCCAGCAAGGCCTGATGATGTGCGGGTTCGTCGACGAGTTCATGCCGGTCATAAGAGCGGGGGTGGGAAGCGATTTCGGTGGCGCCATCGAGCAGGCGCACGCGGGTAGGGGAAGCCACCAAGGTCAGCGTGCGGCCCAAGGCCTGGGGCGGGACGGAATAGTCGTTGAGGTCGAAGCGGACCCAGAGGGTTTTATCGGCGCGCACGGTGGTGGTCAAGTCGCAGGAGAAAGGATGCGCAGGAAGTGGCAGCAGGCGCGGTTTCTCTTCCTCGAAAACCTGAGCGACAGTGCGGGAGTCATCACCGGGCCAGGGGCGCTGATGAGCGACCTGGTTGCGCCAGTCGAGAGCCTGACGGTTGAAATCGGCCAGGGTGGTGAAGGGTCGGGCGGCGAAAAAGTTGTGACGGACATATTGAATGGCGCGCTCCACGCGGCCTTTTTCATTGCCCCGGGCAGGACGGCAGGGCCGAGTGGCGAAATGGTAGTGGGCCGAGAGTTCGAGAAAACGGGGGTGGAAATGGATGGCCTCGCCACGGCGTTCCAGGACCACGCTGCGGAGATTGTCGGTCAAAACGGTTCGCGCCGCCCCACCCCAATCGGCGAAGGCATGGACGTGGCCGAGGAGAAAATTCTCCAGGCTCTGGTCGAGGAAGAACTCCAGCCACAAAGCGCGGCTGTAGGAGAGGGTGAGGACGAAGCCGGACAAACGACGGCGGGCGCGACCGATGGTTACTTCCCCGAAGTGGGCCCAATCGGCCTGTGCTTGCTCGCCGGGGAAGGTGTGAAGACGGAGAAAAGCTTCACCCTGCGGCGGGCGTAGTTCGGCCACAACACGGCGGAGTTGGTTGATGCTGCCCGGGTAACCGCGCGAGTGAATCATCTGGAAGAGGCGGGTAGCACGCAGGCGAGGATATTGCTGCAAGGTCTGGCGCAGAAAATCAAGATAAGGATCAGTGAGGCGAACGCGTGGCCGGGGCTGGCTGCGGAAGCGATCGGTGTCCAGTGCAGCGCGCACGGTATCGGGATGCAGGTTCAGTTGCGCCGCAATGGTGCCGATTTTCCAATGCTCGGCATGAAACAGATGACGGATTTGAGCGACTTGTTCATCGGCAATCATGTTTCACCTCGGGAAAAGGATTCACCCATCGCCCCCGGCGCCCGCAGATCTGACAGACGACCCCGCTCGCCGCGTACTCAGCGTCCGACCCAGGGAAAAAAACTGCCGCCAGAGGGGCTGCGGCCAGCTGCCGAACCGGAGGCGCCGTCAGATTCACATAGGGAGAAGCACCAAGGGAAGATGGATCTGTCACGCGAGCTTTTAAGCGCTGGCGATACTCGCGTTGGCGCTGGCGATGGTCGAGGCGCCCATCCAGGCCGAGACTTTGTTGATAGCGGCGGTTCGCCTCGCGGCGCTGGAGACGGCGGGATTTTTCCCGGCAATGGGGACGGCAATAACGCTGGCCGCGGTCACAGCGCTGGCAGAGATAAAACACCGCGCCACAGGGAGGAAAGTGACACACGCGCTGGCGAAAAACAGCCGAACAAGCAACCGGCACCGGTTTCGAGAGAGGGCACTGGACAACCGGCGACGATCATGGCAGGATCACTCTCGCTGACGAACTTGGAGGTCCTTTGACCGGGGCCACCAATGAAAAACCCCGGTTGGGCAAACAACCGGGGTTCTCCTCCTTACATCTCCAGGAACTCATCCTACCAAATCCCACTGTCCGCGCACGCGCCTGCGGCGATGACATTCAGAGCCAAAGCCGCCTGCGGCGATGAGGATGGCTCGATCTCATCCCTCGGCCTGCGTTCAGATTTCTACGTTTCTTAGCGGGTGCCTACACGGGTACCACGCCGGCATTGATGGCCAAGAGCGCAATGCATGACCTCGTGCGCCAGTGTCCCTTCGAGTTCCGCTGGCTTGAGTTCGTCCACGAAGGCGGGGTTGTAAACGATCCGGGAGCCGTATGTCGCCATCGTGGGCAGATCGCCGGGTAACAGCTTCAACCGCAGGCAGAGCGTGCCAAAGAACGGCTGCATGAGCAGAAGCTGAACCCGAGATCTGGTCAGCTTCTGAACCGTGGTCGTCTGAAGAAGACCGCTCACATTATCCTCCCGACGCTCGATTCAGGAACTGAACAACCCATGTACGCCGCCATCCTGGCCGCTATGCGGTTCGCCGCTTTGGCGGTTTCGGTCCGAACTGATTCCGACTTCCGTAGCTCTTGCGGATCGACCAACAGCGAGGCACGCACCTCAGATGCCAGTCGCTCCAGCTCGGGATCACCGGTGACGTTTAGCTTGGGCAGGACATCGACGAGTTTGACCAAGTTCGTCACAATCGTGTCCCGAAAGGGGTGTTGCACGCCTTCTTCCGTCACCCTGTACGCCTGAAGGCGTTCGGCTAGTATTACTATGTTAAGTGGTATCGTCAAAAACTTTCTCGAACTTCGTCCTGCAGAAGGGACATCGTCCGCTCCATCTCACCAGCCAGGGCTGGATCACGCGGAGAATCTGTTCCCACGTCGCACCAAAAGTTTTTTTTACGGCGCAAGTAGACGGTCAGGATAAACAGATAAGCCACCGCCGAAAGCACCAGATGATGATGAAAACCTCGCCACGAGCGGCCTTCGAAATGATCCAAACCCAAGTCATCTTTGGAGCGTTGGAAGTATTGTTCAATATGCCAGCGGGAGCGGCTCAGCTTGAGGCAACGAGCTTTGGTGGGAGGCCGGTGGAGATGCGCCAAGTAATAGTGATAAGGTTCCGCATCGCCCGCCGGCCAGTCCACCACCAGCCAGAGTTTTTCCAGTTCTCCGCCCTGGCGCAGGTTGGGTTGGATAAAAACCGGCTGCCAAGCCAAACGCGTACGTCGGGTTTGTCCGCCCGCCGTGACCCAAGAGCACGGCTTCCAGGCCGTCGCGGGGAGACGCCGGGTCAACTCCGCCAGCGGGGTGGGAGGAGGTTCCCCCGCCGGAACGCGACGACGGGTCCGCTTGACCTCCGTGCGCACTTCGTGGTCCCATCCTTGCAGGGCGGCCCCCTCGACCTGCAGAAAAAACTCCAGGCCCAAAGCGCGCACCCCGGCGCGAAACGCCGCGTTGTTCCCGTAAACACTATCTCCCAAAACCGGCGCCGGAGGCACGCCGTCGTGCTGCGCTTGGCGGAGCATCGCCAGCCCCAGGGCGGGCTTGGTGGCAAACTCCACGTCCGCCGGGACTCCCGCCGCTTGGCAGCGTTCCTGGTCCTCGGTCCAAGCCGCGGGCAGATACAACCGCCCCGCCACCGGCGCGGCGATGCAACCGTCACTCACCACCACCTCCACGCTCACTTGGCAGTTGGTCGACTGGCCCACCGCCCCACAATATTGGCGCGCCACCCCTACCGAGTGGGATCCCTGCTTGACCCAACCGGTTTCATCCACCACCCAAGCCTCCAGGGGCTCCAAGTGCGGAATGATCTCTTGCCGGATCGCCCGCCACATCTCCTCTTCGCTCCAGGGGCTGTCGGGCACGAACTGCTGCAGACCTTGCGCGTCCACGCCCAGCCGCTCCGCCATGGGAATGATCGCTTTGCGCTGACCGGGCATCAACAGCCCCTCCACGTAGCGCGTCGCCGCGAGGCGCCGTTCGCTGCGACCCAATCCGGCAATCAGGGGATTCAGAAACTCAAGGAACTGCGTCACGCTTTCCTTCCACAAACGGGCATTCCAAGAAAGGAGTTTCATGCGCCCATGCTAGGTCAACCAGAGCAAAAATGCAAGAACTACTTAACATAGTAATACTAGATAGCTGACGGCTTCGTACAGGCGTTGCCAAAGATCACGGCTTGCGATCTGAAGCGATGCCTCCACCGTGGCAGTAATCTGCCGTTTGATGCGCTCCTTTTCTTCCTCGCCCAATGTGACCCGGAAGTCGCCGGCATCGGGAAGTGGCATCACCTTGGTGTCGAAGGAAAACTTGGAACGAAGCTCGTCCGGGGCGGGATAGTCCTCGGACCGGAATAAACCACTGAGCCGCACCTTGGCCTGCTCGACGAGATTTCCGAATTCATGGGCAAGAGCGTCAACAGCCGGCATGAAGCGGTTCGATAGCTCCCGCATTTTCTCGGTGTGGTCCATATAGGCGGCACTGGGGAGCACCCGATAACCGTTGTCATCCCAAGGCAGCGTCATGAAGTAATGCTGCTGGCGAGCATCGCTGACGATCTTCTGGACCTCCGCAAGGGCCTCCTTGGGAAGAAGCACCTTGTGGTAGCGGCCGGCATCGGCTTGGGCACCATGGCGCTGGGCGATTTCTTGAGATGCGTCGGGGTCGTGTTTACGGGCCGACCACATGCTGATAGAAAGCGAGCACAGCATGGCGCGGGAACACAGCGACGGTTCTGCAACTGAGATGGAGTTCATGGCTTTTGTCTCCTTTGTTGGGGAAGTATTTTGGAGGTTCAAGAACCTAGAAACAGACTTTCTCGATTCTCGCTAGCGGCGGGGTTTCACAAGCGGATTAAAAATGTGGTTGTAGTTTCCTTCTGACGATCGTTCGCAATTCCGGCAGTCGTGATGAAGTGAAGAATCTTGGACTAACCCCGCCCAATGATGGGTAAACGCTGGGCGACAAGAACGAACCCGCTGGCGCGGGGGACGCTGGTCGCGTGGGTGAGGTTTTAAAACCTTCCCTGTAACCAGGAGTAGTGTGGGGTCATAAGGAGGTCCTTATGACTCGACTACGTCGAATGATGCTGGAGGAACTCCAGCGTCGGAACTACTCAACGAAAACGATCCGCTATTACTTGCAGGCGGTAGCGGATTTTGCTCGGCATTTTGGCAGGTCACCGGACAGGCTGGGACGGAACGAGCTTCGAAGCTATCAGGCGTACCTGCTGCGGGATCGCAAGCTGGCGGTCGGGACCGTGGTGGGGCTGGTCGCTGCGCTGCGGTTTTTCTTCAACAAAACTTTGAAGCGCCACCTGCCGCCGAATGACATTCCCTATCCCAAGCATCCACGCCGGCTGCCCGCGATCCTGACCGTGGAGGAAGTCGCCCGGCTGATCGATTCGGCTCGCAACCTGCTGGACCGCACGCTCCTCATGGTCCTCTACTCCACCGGCATGCGGAATTGCGAGTTGCGCCACCTCCAGGTCAAGGACATCGATAGCAAGTCCATGCTCATCCATATTCAGCGCGGCAAGGGTGGGCGTGACCGCTATGTTCCTCTCAGTCCTAAGCTGCTGGAAACCTTGCGGGAGTACTGGCGGTGGATGAAACCGAAGACTTGGCTGTTTCCAGGCACCGTCCACAACTGGCGCGCCGATAAACCCCTCACTCCCAAGGTGGTCTGGGACGCCTGCCAGTTCGCCGCCCGGCGGGCCGGCATCAAGAAACGCGTCTACGCTCACCTTCTGAGACATTCCTATGCCACGCATCTGCTGGAAGCGGGAGCCGACCTGTGCACCATTCAGCTCCTGCTGGGCCATGTCCGACTCGAACACACGGCGGTTTATCTGCACCTTTCCCGCCGGCACCTGCAGGCTTTTCCCAACCCCCTGGACACCCTGCAGGTTTCCAGCCTGGAAACCGTTCACCGCTCGCGCCGCCTACATAAAAAATGAACCCGCCCGCCGTGGAGGTGGCGGATATCCTCCGCGCTCAGGGCCAGCGTTTTCTTGACCGGTATCGAGCCAGCTTGGATTTCCAGCAGCTCAAAGCCTTCCGCGCCCTCCAGAACTGCCGCACCGCCGCGCTCGGAGGTCATCTCGATGCCTGCCCCCAATGCGGATTTCAGGCCATCTCTTATAATTCGTGTCGCAATCGGCACTGCCCCAAGTGCCAGGCCCAGGCGCGTGAACGCTGGCTCGCCAAACGGGAACAAGAACTCCTGGCCACGGATTACTTTCACGTGGTCTTCACCGTCCCTCACGAGCTCAACCTCCTGGCGCTAGACAACCCGCGTCAGTTTTATCATCTCTTGTTCACCGCCACTGCCGCCACCCTGCTGGAAATCGCGGCGGACCCCCAGCACCTGGGTGCGGAGATCGGCATCCTCGGCATTCTCCACACCTGGGGCCAGAACCTGCTCGCTCATCCGCACATCCACTGCGTCATTCCAGCGGGAGGCATCGCTCGCGATCATACCCGTTGGGTGCATCCTCGTTATCCCGGCTTTTTTCTCCCCATCAAGGTGCTGCGCCGAGTCTTCCGCGGCAAGTTCATCGCCGGCCTCAAACGCCTTTACCGCCGGAAGCAATTACGCTGCGCTGCACCTTCCGCCGCACTGGCCGATGAGAAGCAGTTCCGCCAACTGCTACGCCGCCTCCACCGGCAGGATTGGGTGGTCTATGCCAAACCGGCTTTCGGCGGACCCCGACAGGTGCTCCACTACCTGGGCCGTTACACCCACCGCGTGGCCATCTCCAACCATCGACTTGTCTCCTTCGATGGCGAGCGCGTCACCTTTCGCTGGAAAGATTACGCCCACGGCGGCAAGATACGGCCGATGACGCTCACGGCCACGGAGTTCTTACGCCGCTTTTTCCTGCATGTTTTGCCCAAAGGCTTCGTGCGCATCCGCCACTTCGGTTTCCTGGGCAATCGCTTCCGCGCCGCGCGGGTCCAACTCTGACGGCAATTGCTGGCCCCCGCACCCCTCTTGCCGCCCGCCCCAGCGCAAGTTCCCCACTCCGACGCCGCCATCTGGCATTGCCCTCACTGTGGCGCGGTGATGATCTTCCTCCAGCGATTCGCCAGCAGAGAATCACTTTCACGGTGCACTTACTTTGATTCTTCCTGAAACTGCGTCCCAAAACCGGACCCCTGACGTGCACCCCGCACGCCCCCGTGGGAGTGTCTTGAGAGTCTCTTCGCCCCTACGTCCGGAAGTCCACGCTAGCTCTCAACCCTCATCCCGCCTTCTCCCCACCGCCCCGACGCCCAACCCTTCCACCCTCGCCGCCTGTTTCCAGATCTACCCAACCCCCAAACCAAAGCAAAAACCATTCAATCTCCATAGTTGGTCGTGCGCGCCAGCGGGTTCGTTCTAGTCCCCTTATCGGGAGTGCCTCGGCCCGTCATGATGCTGCTCTCGCCAAAGTCCCCGCGCTTGGGCCGAGTCACTCCCGATGAAGGCTAGCGACTAATCGTTACTCATGCCAGGTCGGAGGTGGTCGTGTCGATTTTCAGAGCGTTTTCGTCCCAATTTCCGGGCGTGGAGTTTGCTCCGCCGGCTCGACATCGCTCATAGCATAGCGCCGCAAGTTTTGTGTTGAGAAGGAGACCCGAAAAATCTCTTGCAGTGTATGCGACGCTCTGGCCATAGAAATTTCACTTGCTGAACCCGCAGTTGACGGCCTAATAGATTGTCGCAAGCCAACCTTGAAAGAAGCAATGTGCCAATTTGTGTCATCTTGCATAGCCCAAAGGAGCCGTAGCTTGTCCGCCAATCCTGCCTCTGACATCGATAACCCGCAATGAACCCGGTCAATTTGTCTGTCGAGCAGCGGCCACCGCGTTAGACGGCCAAGGCCCCCGGCTCATAATATCAACAAACTCAATAATCTAGCCGCTCGATGAGCAGTGAAACCAAACAGGAGTACGAAAGTAGTGGGCTAGTGTGCTGCGTTTGGTCCGATAGATGCTTTTTCCATGTCCGTAGGAGACCGCTGGGAACGGTCTCCGACGCCAGATTTCGCTGCGGGTGTTCATTGGTCGCCTCTCACTCTGACGTCAACAAAAAGTCCTTTTGACAGACTTCGAACGGATTTTTCCGGTGCTTTCACTTTAAGCACCGGTGGGTACAGGTCTGTCTTCCGGAGCCCTGAACTGACCGTGTGAGTACTGCCCATGGGCTCTCTACGGACGAACTCTAGAGAGGTTTCTTCAATGAGAATCCAAAGGCTCGAAGCGCAGCGCATAAACGGACCAGCCTTGCTTTCGATTCTGCTCTTGGCGGTGATTTTCTGCGTTTCCTGTGGCGGAGGAGGGACACAATCGCTCCCTGGCACGGTTAACACCGCTGTCCTAAGTGTGTCTCCTGTCAGCCTGAATTTTGCCAGCCAGCCGCTGGAACAGTCCAGCGGAGCACAAAACGTCACCCTTACCAATAGCGGTGGTGCGACGCTGAACATCACCAACTTAGGAGTGACGGGCACCAATGCCGCTGACTTCGTGGAAAACAACAACTGCGGCACCTCTATTGAGGCCGGCGCTAACTGCACGGTCCGTGTTACATTCACTCCCTCCGCAACTGGAAGTCGCACGGCCGCGCTGAGCATTGCCGCGGGCGTAGGCAGCGGCCCCCAAACGGTGAGCCTCTCGGGAACGGGCGCCACAGGTGCCCTCAGCATCTCCCCCACCAGCCTATCCTTTGGGAGTCAACTTGTCGGGAGTAGCAGCGCCGCCCAATCGGTCACGTTGACGAATTCCGGCAACGCGGCGTTGAGCATTTCCAGTGTGGCGGTTTCGGGAACAAACGCCAGTAGCTTTGCTCAGAATAATAACTGCGGCAGTTCGGTGGCGGCCGGCGGAACATGCGCCATCGCTGTCAGCTTCTCGCCTTCGACCAGTGGAGCTCTTACCGCCTTGCTGACCGTTGTAAACAGCGTCACGGGCAATTCGGTGACCGTGAGTCTTTCCGGGACGGGATCCACAGTAGCGGCCAGCCTCTCTGCTGCCAGCCTGGTTTTTGGCAGCCTTCCCGTCGGTACGACGAGCCCGGCTCAGACGGTTATTCTGAGCAACACCGGCACGGCGCCTTTGAGTATCAGCGGCGTCGCCATTTCGGGCGCCAGCGCCGGCAGCTTTAGTCAGAGCAACAGTTGCGGAAGTTCGCTGGCAGCAGGCGCCAACTGCGCGATCGGCGTCACCTTCTCGCCTTCCAGCACTGGGGCTCTCGTTGCCACCTTGAGCGTCGCCGATAATGCCAGCGGCAGTTCGCAGACGGTGAGTTTGACGGGAACGGGAACAACTACTGCGCCTGGACAGACCGTCTCCGTGGTGCCCTCGGACAACCTGCAAACCCTGGTCAATGAATACCCGGCATCCACCACGTTCTCGCTCGCACCCGGAATGTATCGCCTCCAGTCCGTCGTCCCGCAAAATGGTGACTCATTTGTAGGTCAGGCGGGCGCCATTCTCAGCGGCGCCGCCCTGCTCACCAATTTCGTGCAGGATGGCTCCTATTGGACGGCCCAGGTTTCCGTCACGCAGCAGGCATCCTATCCCGGCGCCTGCCTCTCCACGTCTCCTGTCTGCATGTATCCCGAAGACCTGTTTTTCAACAACGTTTTGAAGACCCGGGTGGCAAGTTTAACGGATGTCGGTCCTGGTACCTGGTATCTCGACTACACCGCTCAGACCGCCTACATCGGTGACGATCCATCGGGGCAGACGGTGGAAATCAGCGAAGTGCCCTATGCCTTTAGTGGCGGCGCTTCCGATGTCACGATCAGCAACCTTGTGGTGGAAAAGTACGCCGCCGTGGCTCAATCCGCGGCTATCCAGCCCTACGGTACAGGGTGGACCGTCGAGGGCAGTGAAGTCCGGTTTAACCATGGCCGCGGGGTTTCAACCACTAGCGGAATGAACATCACGAACAACAACATCCATAACAACGGTAATCTTGGAGTAGGCGGCGGCGGTTCGAACGTAACTCTAAGCGACAACCAAATCTCCTATAACAATGCCAGCGGGTACGACTGGACCTGGGAAGCAGGCGGAGCGAAGTTCGCAGGCGTCACCGGACTGACTGTGCAGAGCAACAATTCTTTTAACAATAACGGGCCGGGATTCTGGAACGACATTAACAGCGAGACCGTCGCCTATACCGGGAACCAGACTTCCGGAAATGTCGAGGCAGGGATCCTTATTGAGATCAGCGATACCGTCACCATAACCAACGATACCATCGTGAATGATGGATTTGTGGCAGGCGAAAATGGTGTGTATTACGGAGCAGGAATTCTTATCTCGACCTCCAGCAATGTAACGATCTCCGGCAACACCATTACCAACTGCATGGACGGAATTGGCGGAATCTACTCCGACCGGGGCAACAATCCTAGCGGCGTGCCTTACTCCCTCTCAAATGTCGTAGCTAACGGCAACACCATCACGCAAGGCACGGGATATGCGATGGGGATAGTGACGGAGGGCACGGAAGCCGGAACCACCGCCGTTTACACCAGCATGGGGAATAACTTCTCCGGTAATACGTTTGTGCTGACGGCTCCGTCCACGGGCATGTACTTCTACTGGAATAATCAGCCCATGACGCTAGCGGCCTGGAACAACACTGTCAACTGATACTGCGTTCCCATTGCGTCCAGCGGGGTAGCGCAACGCGGCGTAGCCGCAACGAAATTGCAGGCACGTGCTGACCTCAAGGTTAGCGCTACCTCCGCAGATGTGTCCGGGGCCGAACGCTGTTCAGTTCTACGTCCGCGAGAATTCTTGCTAAAAAAACACGAATTCACGAGCTTGCAATGCAGAGGTAGGCGCAGTTTACCTCCCTCTGCGGTTCTCGGCAAGATAACATCCCCATATCTATCAATGCCCTATGACGAGAACCCTGGGAGTAATGTTCCTGGGCGCGGCATAACTCCGCACTTTCAAATGGAATCCAATTCATCCCCTACCTTCGTGAACATCCACTTCAAAGGCGTCGTATTCCCCACCCAGAAGATCCTGTCGATGATGAACGATGAGGGTGGCGTCGTTTTTATCACCGCGGCAGCCGACCGCTACAATCTACCGGGCTACGCCGTCTATGCTTCTTGCAAAGGAGCTGTAGAGGCGGTCGCAAGGTACGAATACAGATCGCGCGGAATTCGGGCAAATACCGTTGCCCCGGGCGGCATCGAGACGGCACTCCGAAGTTATTCCGATCCCAAAGTCGCCTTCGAGGAAGTTTGTCTTGGCAGAGCACTCACGGATTAATCGCGGGTAACGGCGTAGTGTTGACCATCACTAGGCGATCGCGTGATAGTTCTCCACGGCCCACTTGGTGTAGCCAGCAGTGCACCGAATGGCTGGCACCCGGAGGGTAGCATCACGCACGCACGGCACTCGAAACTCCGTAGGCAGCCGGTTCAGGTACAAGCAAATTCGGTCGAAGTTGCTATCGGAGGCACACCTCGCCAGGGCGGAAGCCACCGCATACTGTGCCGCTGCGTTCTCTGGGACCGGCTCCTGGAGAGGGTTCAACAGAATGGCATCAATGTTGGGCAATTCCCTGAACATTCTGAGGAAGGCCGAGAATTCGGTAGCAGCCACGGTTCCCACTGCTCCTGCAATCACCTCGTGCTCAATGGCTGGGTTCGGCTGCGAATCGAGGATGTGCGAGACGAACTCCCATGACCGTGGTGAGGGAAAAGCATGGGCGTCGCGGTCAAAGGCGCTGATGAGTTCTGGGCGGAAGCGCAGGAAGGCAATCACCTCCGGACGGATTCCTGCCTGAATCGCCCATTCAGACCAATCCTGCATATCCACCTCAAATTCAAGATTCACGAACCGGTTCCGCAAAGGTGTGGGCATTCGGGTCGTAGCGCCACGATCCGAGTCTCGGTTTCCGGCAGCGATAATGGCCCAGCCTACGGGGAGAGTGTATTCACCGAGCTTCCGGTCAAGAACCAACTGATAGCAACTGGCCTGCACCATGGCTGGAGCCGCACTCAGTTCGTCCAAAAAGAGAATGCCCGATCCATCCTGAGGCAGAAACTCCGGGGTGGCCCATTTCGACCGGCCATCGCTTCCCAGGAATGGCAGGCCACGTAGATCAACCGGATCAAGCAATAGCGCCCTCACGTCTTGCAATCGCACCTTTAACGCTTCGGCAAGCTGCTTGACAATGGCGCTCTTACCCACGCCTGGTAGTCCCCAGACGAACACTGGCCTCCGAGCTGCGACGAGAACACGTAATGCGTCGAACACACATGAGGCTTTCATCGGTTTTCCTTTCGCGGGGAGAATTAAGCTGAAAGGCTGCGAGGTTTCCATCTAACGGCTGCTCTGATCATGTCTGCCGTGCAGCCAGCCCAACAAATGTATTTGCGAGGGTCTTCGATTGAGATTGAGAGATTGTCTCCACTGCGATCCTGGCCGTCTTCCGCACATGACGGGCACCGGGTCACACTGTTGTGCCCAACGACATGAAGTGGCGTATGAATGTGGTCGAGAATGCGGAATTCCGGTTCACCCGGGCGCCAAAGCCGGGTTGGCTGCACAAGCTGGGTTGGCATCGCCCTCCCGCCAATCAGCCGAGCAAGCTGTTCCCGTGTGACTTTGGGAACCGAACATCCGCTTACCACACTGTTTGCAAATGTATTCGCACGGCATCTTTTTACCCACCCGATTTCGGTGGGAACTCCTTACAAATATTTGTCCACCTCTCGTCTATTCGCACCTTCCGATAACAGCCGCGAGGCGTCAGTTCTTCATGCCTCACGCCACCTAGGTCCCATGGAAGAACTTGTAGTACCAGCCGTTTACCACACCCAAGGACAGCCGGTGTCCGTTCTGCGGCGGGATGCCCTGCCCACCCAGAGGACGTAACCGCTCGTTTTCGGTGAGCAGGGGACAAAGGACCTTGAGCGAGTACTGACCGCCCGAAATCAGCACGCCTTTGAGTTCGTGGGTGACAGCAGGCAAGTGTTCCTGAGAGATCCAACCAAGGGGTTCGGAGCTGCCGTCCAGATACACCTCAGCTCCCGCTTCGTCTTCCTCGCTCTCCGGATTGCGATAGCTGACCGGTTTGATGGTCACGCCATTGCAAACTTGAGCGCGGAAGACCTTGAGTTCGTCTTCGATTCGCTGGCGATCTGCCCGCTCAAGATTCTTGTCTTTCAGCCTTTGCTCGAAGCCGTTCACGGCTACGAGAGCTACAGCAGGCTCCTGCGAGGGAGCGTCACCGGTGTCCTTGGTGACGATCAGGCCATGCTCCATTCGATAGTTGCCGTTGGGCAGGTCCACAATGCCAATCCAGTTGGCAGTGGTACCTGCTATTCGCACCAGCGTGTCTTCGACGACGACATCGAGATTCAGATCACGGTAATCGGCGCGTACGCGGTCTGATTCCCATGTTATTGGCACATGACTACGAGTCACGCCTGCGGCCCTGCAAATGCCCAGCAGGCCATCTACGGTGTGTGGACCCCCGAGGATGCCATCCGCCACTTGCTTGATCGTGCCATCGGGATTGCGTGGTGGCTCCAGCGTCAATCCCCGGTCGAAGACCAGCTTGACCAGTTCTGCGTAGATATCCAGATACATGCCGCTGGCCTTGATGCGGTCGTGGATATCCTCTTCCGCATACAGGTAAGCGGCTATGCCGGCGTCTTGATCGTTGGTGATCTTCTTTCCGCGGTGATCCACGCCTGAATTGAGGAACTCCGCCTTCTTGGCTTCTCGAGTGCGGTTGTAGAACATCCAGAAGTCCCGTGCGGCAGTGGCTGCCTCCGGACGGGTAGGGAAGCTGCGGATTTCTGCTGGCACTCGCGAGCAATGTCTCCAGCTTTCCTTGTCGGCATGCCGGCGTGCCTTCTGGTAAAGCTCAATCCACTGTTCACGGGCCACGTCCATGGCCGTAGTGACGGGAATGGGCGCATTGCCGTGCTCGATGCGATCGCGTGGAATTCGCCCCTGGCCCTGGAAGCCGCCCTGCCACCAGAACTTGGGAGCTACGGGGCAGGTGTCGCGGAACTCCGTAATGACACCGTTCGCCCAGTCAATCGAACTCCGGTTCAACTTGATGGCGTCGATGATCTCCTCCAGACGTGAGGCGACCATTGGCATGCGGCTCTTAGGCAGTTCCTGCTCCATCCAGCGAATGGCATTCGTGGCCTGGGAGCTTGGTGGCATCGCCTTCAGTTCCGCCACAATGCTCTCCCGATGGAGCCACAGCAGGTTAAACCAGGTGATGGCGTTGACCACGTACCCGATGCCGGTCTGACCACGCCTTGCGTCGTAAAGCATGCAGCGTACGTAATCGAGGTTGTAATGCCTGACAGCGGGATGCCGTTGGAACAGGTCATCTCCGTCGTCGATGATCTTGATCTCGGTGGGCGTGCCCACGACCAACGGATAAGCAGGCAGGGACTTCCAGTGTTTCACAATCTCCGGATCGAGCAGCGCCAATACGGAATCGTCGAAGTCAGCACCATTGAAGCTCTTGGCCATGCCTGGAGTGCCGTCCGGGCTTGCTGCAAAGCCCAGATGCACGAACATCACGGCGCCACGGTCGATGTCGGCAAAGCGCTGAAGTCTGCAACCTCGCAACCTGCCCGATTCCTTATGTGAAGCGTTGGGATTCCGGAGCGAGATGAACTCGCCATCGAATCCGCTAAGATACACGGAGTTGACATCTGGAAGCGTAGACCGGTCCCACTGGGGGTAACCGTGCCGGTCAAGGACAAATGGCTCGGGGAAGATGTAGCGTCGCACGGCTGCTCCGGCGAGATCGTTTGCCTGAACCGTCATCAGGTCACCAGGATCGCGGAAGCGAATGCGAAAGCGATCAGGATCGTTGTTCTCGGGTGATTCCATCTGGGTACCCTTCACGGAAGCGGCCGGCGTCCAGGAAAAGCACCCCCAGCACGATCCTTTGCTGGCCCAGGCGGCGGAATACGAAGTCAGCGCGCAGCAATGGGGTGACCTTTCTGAGAATGGCCGCGGCTTCAGCCTGCTGAATGCAGAAAAGTGCGGTTACGACACGGTAGAAAAGGGAACGCTCCGGCTTACCTTGCTGCGTTCGCCGACTTACCCGGATTCACGGGCCGACCAGGGACCTCACGATTTCGTCTATTCGATGTATCCCCACGCCGGTGGGTGGCGGGAAGCGGGAACGGAGCTTCAGGGGTATGAGTTGAACTGTCCGGTGCTGGCCGTTGCCGCAGGGGTGCATGAGGGCAAGCTTCCGGCCGCGCATTCATTCGTGGCGATTCGTCCGTCAAACGTCATCCTCACGGCTATCAAGAAAGCCGAAGATAACAATTCTCTCATCTTTCGCTTCTATGAATTTGAAGGAAAAGATTGTCAGGTGCGGCTCACCTTGCCGGAAGCAGCAACTGCAGCCGCCGAGACCAACTTGATGGAAAAAGCCGAGCGTTCTCTCTCGCTTACGCCGGAGGGGCGGGAGATTCATATAGACATCGGGCATCACGAAATCAAGACCGTCAAGATCTCCTTCCCGAACGCCGCCGGCAGCACACTCCCCCGGCGGGCTCAGAAGGCAGTACGGTCCTCAAAGAAGATGTCCCTCAGGGTAATGATGTTTTCCTTTCGGTGCGCCCCTCGCGAGTCGTGTGGGTACGCACAGATCTGCTCAAGATTAGAGGTTCGGCAGTGCAGCTGCATGTTTCGCCGAACTGGCGAGCCTGGCTCTGGCCAAATAATGCTCTCTAACCTCGACACTGCAATCCGACGAGCCACTTCTCCCGCAGCCGCTGCACAACGTCGCCAAACCTTGCCACTGCTGAAGGCTTCTCGATATATTGATTCGCCCCCAGTTCCTTCGCCCGCTCTTTGTCCTCCTGCCGCGGCGACGATGTGAAAATTACTACCGGCAAACTCGCGAGGTTGGGATGTCCTCGCATCCACTCTAGTACTTCAAAACCACTCAGCAGCGGCATTTTCAAGTCCAACAGAACTAACACCGGCAATGGATGCTTGTCCCGGTTCCCATACACGCCGTTTCCCGACAGGTAATCCATCGCCTCCTGGCCATCCGCTACCGTTCGGAGCGCGCAGCCGAGCCCCACCTTTCGAAAGGCTCTTTCCAGGAACATCCGATCGGGTTCCTCGTCTTCCGCATACAACACGGCCCAGTTATTTGTCGTCGCGCCCATAGCTAACATTAGCGTCCGGGCTGCCAGAAGTAAAGGGCAGAACAAGCCGGTCAGGATCCATTCGATTGCTGGCGCCGCTCCGGGCGTCCAACCACTGCAAGGGCTTGCTTCTGTTCAGCCCTTGGCTTAAGCGGCTTTCACCCTCACATCACCCGGCCTCAGTTCCACCCAGAACCGGCCCCCGCGCCCTTCCTCGGACTCGACGCCCACCTTGCCGTCCATGTTATCCACCACCTTCCGCACCAGGGCCAGCCCCAGTCCAGTCCCCTGATACGTGTGGTGTCCGCGCGAAAACAGGTCGAAGATCTTCGGCTTCATAGAGTCTGGGATGCCAATCCCGTTGTCCTGCACCCAAAGCCCTACCCGCTCCCCCTCAGCATTACCGCTCTCTGCTTCTGCGCGCACTTCAGCCCAGACGCGGATTTCGGGCTTCTGGCCGGGCTTCACGAACTTTATGGCATTACCGAGCAGGTTCGACAGCACCTGCGTCAAGCCCGCCTCGTTTCCCATCACCAGCGGCAGCTCGCCGGCAATTACAATCTGCGCCTTCTCGGGCTGCAGTTCCGGATAAGAGTCGAGCATCCCGCGCAGCAGGGCGCCGATATCAACGGGCCCAAGCGGAAGCTCCTGCCGCACCGCCCTGCTGTAGTTCAAGGAGTCCGTGATCAGCGCATCCATTCGAAGCGCCGAAGTCTGGATCCGCCGTAGGAAATCGGTTGCGTCCCGCCGCTCGCATCCTTGGCATTCTTCCGCCATCAGCGCGGCAAACCCGTGCATCCCCCGTAAAGGCGCGCGCATGTCGTGAGTGATCGTATAGGAGAAATGCTCCAGCTCGCCGACCAGCTCCTTTAGTTTCGCCGTCCGCTCATCCACCAGACGTTGCAGTTCCGCCTGGAACGCCTTGCGCTCGGTGATGTCCTGGGCCAGCACTGCAATGTCGCCGCCCATCGAAACTACCGCCACCCGAAACCACGTCGGCCTGGGAAAGGTATCACCCTCATAGCGTTCTTCCAGCACCTCCGATTGCCCGGTCTCGGCGACCCTGCAATAAACTTCATGGAAACGTGAAGCAGGATGTGAGGGGAAGACCTCCGATAACCGTCGTCCCACCACCAGCTTCGGGTCAGTGCCATTCAGCCGCCGCGATGGTGGCGTTCTGATATACCCAGGTGAAGTCCACCACGCGACCCCCGTCGTCCCGCACCGGCCTGAGAATCGTGAAGCCATCGGGCGGAAGCTCCTGTGCCACCCGGAAGCGCTCCTCGCTCTCGCGGAGAGCCTCTTCCGCCTTCTTCCGGTCGGAAATGTCCACACAGAATTCCACGCACTGGTTGTCGCCGAGCGAACTGCCGGCGAAGAGGAGCCACTGCCGGGTGCCGTCCTTGTGGAAATATTCCTTCTCGTAAGGACCGACGCGTCCGGTCGCCAGGAATTTCTCTGCCTCAGCGCGGCTCACGTTTATGTATTCCGGCGGGGTGAGCTTTTGCCAGGTCAGTTCGCGCGCCTCCACTTCGCCGCGGCTGTAGCCCATGAGTTTGAGAAACGTGTCGTTGGCGTCAACCATGCAACCCGTGTTCAGATCCCAGAACATCACGCCGACGGTCTCGATTTCCAACACCCTCTCCAGCCGTTCAAGGCTTTGCCGCAGAGTTTCTTCGGCCAGCTTGCGCTCAGTGATGTCTTCCAGCACGCCCAATAAGCGAAGGGACTTGCCGTCGGCAGTCAGCTCGAATTTCGAAAAGTATTGGATCCAGCGCCATTGCCCGTCATTGACACGGCGGATGCGATAAGCCCCCCGGAACAGAGCGCCGGGCTGCATGCTTTCTTCCAACTCCTGTTCAAAGCGCGGTAGGTCTTCGGGGTGCAGAGTTTCTCGTACGAATCGATCCCGGTTCACAGGATCGGTGGTCTCAAGTATGCCGAAGATCTCGTACATCCGCTTGTTTTCCCAAACGACCGTGTCCCCTTGCACCGTCCACTCGAAAATCCCCAGTTGTGCGGCGTCAGCCGCCAGGCGCAACCGCTGCTCCCGCGCGCGCAATTCAATCTCGGCCTGCTTGCGCTCGGTGATGTCGCGCGCGGTGCCAAGGTAGGTATTCGCGTCAAGTGGGACGACGGTGCTGATATAGTCGCGGCCGTTCTCGGGGGCGATGAACCTCTTGCGTCAGTGTCTTGCCACTCTCCATGGCCTGCTGAATTGCATCGCGGTGGGCCGCCGACCAGTCCGCACCGAAGACTTCACTCGATGTCTTCCCACGCAGTTCGTCCACGGATGATGCTCCCACCGTGCGCAGGAATGCCGGATTTGCGTCGAGTAATCGGCGTTCGACGATCCGGCCGTGATCGTCGCGTTCCACCTCATAAACCGTGCCCATCTCCTGGATGCTGTTGAACAAGCCCCGGCACTTGGCCTCGCTCTCGCGCAGTGCCCCCTGAGCCCGCTTGCGCTCGGTGATATCGAGATACACTCCCACTGCGCCGCGTGGGCGTCCGCTCTCGTCCAGCAGGGGAGCGATATTGCCCAGGACGTTCACGGTGACGCCGTCCTCGAAGATAAAGTCCATCTCTTGATCGCGCATCGCCTGCCCGGTGGCGGCCACTCTCCGCATGGGCAACTGCGCTAAAGGAATCTCTTTTCCAATCTCTTTTCCATCCTTTAACGCCCGGAAATTCACCGGCTTTTCGCCCTCCGGCCCGGACTTGGAGAGATTGCTGCCTTGCGGCCTACCCAACAGGTCGTAGGCCGCGCGGTTGCCGCTCATCCAACGGCATTCGGTGTCGGGGGAGACGAAAATGCCTACCGGCGCTGCTTCCATCAAGGCTGCGAATTCCGCGGCCCGTGCGTGCTCCCGACGCTCGCTCTCCCGCAGCGCCTCCTGAGCCCGCTTGCGCTCGGTGACGTCGTGCACGATATAGGGGAACCTCGGTTTCCCCTCCGGCGCGCCGATATAACTCACCGTAGCCCACAGGTAAGCTTCACCCCTTCCCCGCTTTTCCACATATTCAAACAAAACCGGGCGCCCGCTGCTCTCGCTCTCGCGGTAGCGGCTGACCCACAAATGCAATATTTCCGGCGATTCCCCCAGTTCACTACCCAGTTCGCCCCACATGGCTTCGGGTGTGAGGCCTAAAAATCGGGCCGTTTCTACACTGTCGGCGACGTGACGCACGTCGTCATCGGCGACGACCTCGATGACGCCTCGCATCCCACCGGGGCTGTTGAAGAAACTGCGCAGTACTGACTCGCTCTCCCGCAGCGCCGTCTCCGCCCTCCTCTGCTCCGTGATGTCGCGAATGCTTCCGTCCCGATACAGCGGTTTGCCGTCGCTCGTCCGCGTCAGTGCCATCCAATTTGACAACCACCGGTACTCTCCGCTCTTCGCTCGTTGCCGATACTGCGCCTCGGCTCGTCCGGTCTCCTCCAGGCGCGCCACTGCCGCCCGCATCGCCGGCAGGTCTTCGGGATGGACCATGGCCATACCGGTCTCCTCATCCATGGCCATGAGTTCCTCCACCGAGAAACCCACCACGTCCTGTGCCGCCACGCTAACGTACTCATAGCGGCCGTTTGCACATTCAGCCGGTAAATCACATCCCCCGAGGACTCCAGCACCGAGCGGAGCTGGTCCTCGCCCCTGTGCGCGTCCAGTCCATTTTGCTTGCGCCCAGTGATGTACTCAGAGTGAAAGGGACGCTGAGCTCGTTCCTAGGGCTGGTCATTTTGTTTTCGGGTTTCTCTACCACTGTCGATAGGGCCGCCGGGTTTGGAATCCATGCTCACACCCCACAGTCGCAATGAAATGCGCCGCCACACTTACACCAAAACGCCCGTTTGTACCGCCACGGCACGTTTGGTGCCAAATTGACAGGCATCGTAGCGCCGGGGTCCCAGGAGCCGCTTCTTTGTACTTTCCATTACGCCCGCATCCAACAGGATTTTCCGCGGAAGCTTGACGCAGGGAATGGCCCGCTCTCGCCAAAGCGGGCTGCTCCTAAAAATTGAGACTTTACCATTGGTACAAAGCGATGAGCTGGGGGGGACCCGGCGTGTTGCCATAGACCTTCACGTAAAACACCAACTGGAGGTTGCGCCTTTCCCAGCCCCGTTTAAGGCCTGTGATGGCCTGCGCGAGCACGCGTGGCTGGGTCAGAATCTCGCCGACACTGTGCGTGCCGAACTGGGTTATTCCGGCTCCTGTGACCAAAAACTGCCCTGTCTCTGAGTTGAATGTCCGCGAAATCAAAACATAGTCTTCGTCTGTCTCACCCGTCTCATTAAGGTGCGGGAGTGACCACGATTTTCCGGTCTGGATATCCCGAATGAACGGCTTAGAATCAGAGGATTCGAAGACGAAACGGTATCCACGCGTGAACTTTACGGCCCAGGTGTTGGTAAACGCGTCGATCAGTACGGTTGGGCCCTTGCGAAGATCCATAAATGACAAATCGACCCCATACCGCATTTCCGAGTTTTTATGCTGGAGGGTAAGCCAACCATAAATCCGCGCCACCGTGTCGGCAGTACCCAATCCCACGAAGTCGTTTTCGAAGGGCACAATTTCGCTTGCCGGAACGGTGCTTTTCGGATCCAACTTAACCACTTCGGCGAAATACCGGAAGTTATCGACGACGTGTCCCTGAGCCCTGTTGAGGAACGACGGGGCGAACCCGTAAACGACAACGTTGCCCGTCGAAATGACCACGGGCATCGAACTGCGGAGTGCCGGTTGCCAAAACAACGACAGAACGTCAGGGCGTTGGATAAACCCTTGCCAGAGTACACCGCCTACAGTAAGTAACAATAACACGGCCAGGAGGTATACCCAGACCGGACGATGGCGTGCGACAGATGGTGTTGGCGCGACGGCGACGGCTGCATCGGAGGACGCGGGAGGCGCCAGCTTGAATTCGACACGATAGCCGCCGGCCGGGATTTCGAACCGAAGGGCGACATTGGGGTTCTCATAGTAATACTTACCAAGCCGCTTGCGAACCTCGTTCATCCTCACCCGAACGACCGAATGCTCGTTCGTGTCATAACCTTTTTCTAGATGAAATAGCGCCGACCCGATGGCGCGTTCCCTGAGCAGGGAATCCTGTCCGTCGAGGGAGTGTTCAACTAAGAAACGCAAGAAGATCTTCGACTGCTCACTCTGATTGAACTCCGAACTCTGGGCGATTCGCTCTAATTCGGCAAGGGCCTTGGACCGCAATTCTTCATCTGCCCCGCTCTGGGCCGTCGAAGAGTCGTCGACTTTTACCGGTTTTGGGTCCGTATGCAGGTGCATTAACGGCCACTCTCATTGTTCTTAACGGCCACCTTAACACGCCACCGTCAATACTGCAAGCGCCTGATTTTAGTCAGCTTTCTACGTTTAACAAGAATTTATCTGTACGGAACCTTGCGGCACGCAAACACAAGCCTGAGACTCTCGGCGCTGGACAATCGGGTTCCCGTTCGATCGACGCTCAGGTCTGGCATATGTGTTGCACGACATTGAGGGGCGAGGATAAAGACGATAGCCTAAAAGTTGGTTTGTTGGTTGAGACGTGCGTTACAGACTCCCATGGAAGCTGCGCCTTTATCTTCTGACTAACACGAGCGTGGACGCCCCATTGCAGAAACCAGCACTTGCGTCGCGGATCTGACCACTGCTTGGTTAGAAACGAGATGTTTTTTTGCCGATTTTGTGCGGCTGGCCCACTCCGAACCGGTTAGCCTCCTGACCACGGTGCCCACCAACCTGCAACGCACGGGGAACTTCAGTAACAGGTATACATTTTCAAGGAGATAAAGTGCAAAGACGCACCTTCTTAAGATACTCGGGGATTGGCATCGGGACTTTGGCCAACTTGTATTCGCGCAGTTTGACAGCGGAGGGAGCGGACCTTCGTCAGTCGCTCGCCATAACCACGCACGCTCCAGCCCACGGGTTGGCAACGAGCGGTGAAGACCAGCACCTCGCTTGGGGAATCAACGCGGTGGCGCTAAAGTCACCTTGGACCAATTTGCCTTCGCTCAACGACCTTCTCGCGGATCAGGAACATACGCTGGAATTGAATCGCTTTTATCGTGCCGGCGGTGATAATCGCCCGGCCACGCCTACCGAGTGTCGTATCGCCTATAATAGCAACGCACTCCTGGTAGTTTTTCGCTGCGAGGAAAGAAATATGTCTTTCCCTGCTGGTCTGCAGCCGGCGGACTGGTATTCCTTGCGTGGCCTGCCCTCGGCATCAGATTCTTGGCCCCCCTTCCCAGACGAAGTTGACCTTCTAATTCAACCCGATATCGGCAATCCCACCTGTTACCAATTCGCGGCGACACTGGGGGGCTTAAAGTTTGGCTGCCAGCGATTTCTGACTGGCAATCCTGACCAGGCTGCCAACCAACACCCCCGCGATTCCGCCAAGGTTAATAAAATCGAAGCGTTTGACGCGACGGTTTTCAAGCGGACAGACGCGTGGACGGTGTTCTTCCAACTACCCTGGGAGATCTTGGGAGGGAAGCCGCAATCCCACTTCGGTTTTCTGCCGATGCGGACCCGCTGGCGTGATGGCGAGTTTACCAGCCCGGTAGCCATTGATTTTGATGAAGGCATGCCGGTCGATCTCTTAATTGAAACCCACTTTTCCGGGACAGCAGAAGTCCAGGAATCGCAAAGCAGCCTGTGCCGGTTGCCCTCCGGCATATTCCGCTGGCAAAGGCCGGCCGTGTTGACCTATCCCGACTGCGAAACGTTGCAGAAGATCTTGCAGATGGAGAACTCATTAACCACACCGACGGATGCGAACAAGCTGCCCCAACGGCTTTATCTCACCGAGCGCTGGATGGACCTGATGACGCTCGAAGGGTTCACTCCTCTCCCACGCGCCTGGGGGATTTTGACGTACGACCTGACGCTTACCTGTTTGCGGCAGAGAATCAACGCTGCTCTTCAAAAAAATGGCCTGCAGCAGGCGTGCCAAATATTGGACACTTATCTGAGCCATCTCGATACGACATCCCGGTGGTGGTATGCCGATGGCTCGCCGGGCGACATTCGGAAAGACGAATGGCAACCGATTACAACAGCCGAGAGCCTGGAAGTTGACGGAAACCTAGGAAAGATGCGGTGCAACGCCGGAGACCACACGGTTGATTTGCACCTCGCGCTGCCGAAAACAGGCGGTGTAAGGATCTTCACCAAGGATGAAGGTCACATCAAACCAACGGACCTGCTGCCATTCAAAGTCATGGGGTCCTCGGGATCGTGGTCCATTGCCGCGGCCGGCGGCAGGATTACGATCCGACGCAAGCCTTTTTCGGTTTCCTTCGACAATGCCGTGGGTGACGCTGTGACCCAAATCGCCGCTAATAACCTGGCCTTCCGGTTCAGTCCGGACGGCAAAATCCTGGCGACGGATTTCAAAAATGACCTTGATCCCAGCGAGGTGATCTATGGTTTCGGCGAGAAGTACGATCACTTCGATCACCATGGCAATGTGTTGACGCTTTGGGGAACAGATGACTGGGTTGGAAACGGGATGGGTTTGAGAAACACAACCTACAAACCCTTGCCGATCTTTCGCAGCTCCAAAGGCTACATGGTTTTTAACAATTCTTCCTATCGCTTAAGGGCGGACATCGGCAGGACAGACGCAAACCACTACCGTATCACCCAGCAAGGCCCCATATTTGATTATTACTTTTTCATCGGTTCACCCGAAAAGATATTGCAATCCTATACGGCCTTAGCCGGCAGGCCTATTCTGCCTCCGAAATGGGCCTTTGAACCGTGGATGGGCAGAGGCGAAGAAGCTTGGGCAAGCGGCCCCCTTCACGATGCGGTGGCGCAGGAAGAAAATACCTTTAGGCGTTTCGCGGAACTCGACATCCCTCACTCGGCAATTTACGCTGAAGGCCCCTCGGCGATGTCGCCAGCTTTGAATGAATTTATGGCGGCACACGAGATCAAGGTGTTGGGTTATTTTTATCCCGTGATTCGCCCCTCGCGGCAGAAATCGTTGATGCCTGAACTCAAACCCGACGAGCTTCCCATTCTGCATTGCCCAACCGAGCACGAACCCTACGTGGATTTCACCAACCCGCACGCCAAGGAACTCTGCCGACGAGCATTGAAGAAACTTCTGGACCTGGGTGTTGCTGGCAGCATGGTGGATTTCGGCGATATGGTGCCGGATGATGCGGTCTTTTATGACGGCAAACACGGCGCCAAGATGCACAATCTTTTCTATTACGACTATCAACGAACAGTCAGCGAAGTATTCACCGAGAAGCGGGGCAACGATTTCGTCTTGTATGCCAGAGGTGCCGCGCCCGGCACACAAAAGTGGGTTGGCCAGTTCGCCGGCGATCACCCGTCCAACTTTGACGGACTTAAGGCAGTCCTGACTGGAGCGCTGAACCTGTGTGCCTGCGGTTATTCGAATTGGGGCAGCGACATCGGTGGGTATTTCGGCTTGCCGGAACCGGCGGTGTACATGCGCTGGGTCCAATTCGGATGTTTCAGTCCCTGGATGCGTCCTCATGGCAAAGCGACGCGCGATCCCTGGGATTACGGCGAGGCGGCTGTGGCAAGCTATAAATTCGATGCCTGGGTTCGGGAAAGCTTGTCGAACTATATTTATAATGCCGCCGTCGTTGCGCATGAGAGCGGTATTCCCATTATGCGCTCCATGGCGGTGGCCTTCCCCGACGAACAGCGATTGGCTGCCGTCAGGGATCAATACCTATTCGGGCCGGATTTGCTCGTTGCGCCAGTGGTTACTGAAGATACCGTCAGGACGATCCTGTTCCCGTCCGGTGTGTGGGCGAGCTTGTGGAACGGGAAGACGATTTCGGGTCCGGCCGAGCTGAAAATCAACGTGCCGCTGAACGAGATTCCGGTTTATCTGAAGCCCGGCGCCGTCGTGCCGGTGCAGTTAAGTCGAGAGCTGCAATTTGGCCAGAGCATGACCGGCGATCGTGTCAGCGCACTGGTGGTGACTCCGTCAAACAAGAATGAAACCGTGTCTCTCCTCAATGCACAGGACGAAGTGGCAAAAGTGACGCTGCAATGCAAGGGTAACGGCCTAGGTTGGATACTCGAAAACCTTCCCGAAACGAATTACTTGCTGGTTTATGGCACAACTGACTCCTCCGGAGTAAAGGTGGACGGCAAGGTTTTGACGAAGCTGACAGCGGCCGAATTTAATTCGATGCCGACAGGCTGGAAGGCTGACCCGTCGGGTAACCGCTTGATTATTCGCCTTTCAGCCCAAGCCCCGCCCCCGGCGCTACGAAGAGAAATAGAAGTGGAATTTAGCCCGACCATCAGCTAGGACCATTCGGGCGGTGAACAAAAGCAAACTGCGCCGGTCTTACTTGAAATTACTGCTCGACGGTATTGGGTGCCCGGGGCATCCTGGAGGTTCCGGGGATCTGCACAGTTCGTGACAAGACAAGAGGCTTGGATGAAATTGCAGACAACCCGCAGGGATTTCCTAAAGGCTTCGGCTGCGGCTTGTACTGCACCCGTTGCGGCGCTCAGCGGCGGATCGAAAGCTCTCCTGGGCCCATACGAGGCAGACGCAACGAAACTGCCGGCAAACGATCCGTTGACTTGGGGGAAGGAACCCATTGAAGCCCAGAGCAGCCGGCGCGCCACGATTTGCCTGAGCGGGACCTGGCAGGCGATGCCCGCGGTGAACGATTCCCGCCAACAGCCCGCTGCCCAGTGGGGCTATATCCGCGTGCCGGGCAGTTGGCAGGACGGTGGGAATCGCGTGCCCGGCATAATCGCCAAGGGCACCGGCGGGCCATGGGAGGGTTTTCGGGGCGACGCGGTCTCTCGCCTGAGGTATCAGCGGCCGATCAACGTGCCCGCCGATTGGGCGGGACGCGCCGTGCTGCTCGAATTTCAGCGCCTCAGCACCGACGGCCGTATCTTCGTCAACGATCGCGAGTGCGGCGAGGTTCACTGGCCCGAAGGTACCGTTGATATCACACGCGCGGTGACGCCGGGCAGGAGTGCAACCGTGCGCGTGCTGGTCGTGGCTACGCCCAATGCGTCAGATGCCAAGCTTCTGCTGGCAGGTAATGAGCCCGAACCGGCCTCCCAACCGCAGGCGGAGGCCCAAGGCCATCACCGGCACGGCCATCAAAGCCTCGCCGCACGCGGGCTAATCGGCGACGTTCTGCTGCACAGCCGTCCCGACGGTCCCCACATTGACAACGTCTTTGTCAAGACTTCGACACGCCGGAAACAGCTCGCACTTGAGGTTGAGTTGGCTGACGTGTCCCAAAGCGGCGATGTGCATTTTACCGCTGTGGCACTCGACCAGAAAGGCCGCGAAGAACGCCGCTTTGAGACGAATCTGCCCGTGCGCCGTGCCAAGAGTCAAATGGTGCGGCTGGCCTGGTCGTGGCCCAACCCGCGGTTGTGGGACATTGGCCGACCCAACCTCTACACCCTGGTGCTCAAGGTCCAAGGCGCGGGCCTCGATGACGAAATGCAGCAGACTTTTGGCTTCCGCGAGTTCTGGATTGACGGTCCGAAGTACTTCCTTAATGGCAAGGAACTCCGGATGCGCCCGGTGATGGGCCATCCGATGGCACGTGCCGTCGCCGAGGAAGTGGACGGCCACATTGACGCCTTCATGTGGGCGGGGTACAACTTCCAGGAAATCTGGCCGGAAGACCATAACGTCCGCGGGCTGCCCGACGATGATCGGATGTGGTACGAACGCGCCGATCATAAAGGCTGGCCCATTACCGGCGTGCTCGAGTTTTTCGAGCCCTACGCCGCCACCTGGAGCGACCCCAAAACTCGGGAACGGTATCGTGTCGCCGCTACTGCGCAGGTCAAACGTTATCGAAACCATCCCGCGATTATCATGTGGAACACCAGCGCCAACTACGCCCGCGGCGACGAACATCCGCGCACTGTCGGCAACCGGGCCAAAGCGTGGAACGCTCTAAGTGCGTGGGCTGAAGACCGCTCCCCCAAGCTTCAAGAAGCCATTGAGTTCCTGCGCTCGCTGGACGGGACGCGCCCCGTCATCTCCCATCATTCCGGCGTCGTCGGCGACGTGTATACGCTCAACATGTACCTGGACCTGATCCCCTTGCAGGAGCGGGAAGAGTGGCTGAGCTACTGGGCGGCATACGGAGATATGCCGTACTTCATCCCGGAGTTTGGTGCCCCGCTGCAAACCACCTACCACCGTGGCCGCAAGGGTTTCAGAAACGCCATCATCAGCGAGCCGCTGGATGCAGAATTCTGTGCCATCTACTTCGGAAATCAGGCATACGCCAAGGAGACGCCGGAATACCGCGCGCGAATTCGCAGTATGTTCCAGGGTGGCCAAACCTATGCGTCGTGGCAAGACTACCCCGAGGAGATTTTCGCCCCTAACGTCCAGCAGGTGCAGGAGTTGTTCTTGCGCAACACGTGGCGAAGCTGGCGGACGATGGGCAACACCGGGGGCATGTTCCCTTGGTCGAATGGCCATGGCTGGGCGCTAGGGCCGAATGCCGACAAAGAAGTGGACTTGGGTCCCTTTGTGCCGGGTCGGCGCGGGTACTACTTCCATACGGCCCCAATAGCCAACCTCCACTGGCTGGATCCTCAAGCCGCCCGCATGCTGCCTGCCGGTAGAGCACTGGTTGAAAATAATCAGCCAGCGTTGGCATGGATCGCAGGGCCCGGCGGACGGCCCAATCCCGGCGTGCCCGGTCCCGATCGAGCGTTCACTGCCAAAGACCATAACCTATGGGCTGGCCGGACGGTCGAAAAGCAGGTCGCTCTGTTGAATGACACCCGCTCGTCCCAGAAATACCAGGTCCAGTGGGAGGCAACTGTGGCCGGACGGCGGGTGGGATTTGGCGCGAAAGAAGGAATCATTGATCTGGCCCAAACACTGTTCCTGCCTATCAAGTTCAACGCTCCTGACCACCTCGACAGTGCAAAGGTGGACGGCCAGATCACCATGTCTGCCAAAATCGGCCAAGTAACGCACAAAGATAGCTTCGCGTTCCGGGTCTTTGACAGGCCGGCGCGGCTCTCCAGCGAACTCGCCGTATATGACCCCGCCGGCAAAACCACCGAGTTGCTGCGCCGCCTGGGATGTTCAGTGCGTCAGTGGGACCAGGTGACCGCTGAGCCGACGATTGTTGTCGGACGCGCGGCGCTCACTGGTCGCCCGGACCTCTTGCGCAACCTCGAACCGCTCGTGAAGAACGGCGTCCGAGTCATCGTGTTTATCCAGGATCCCGAGTTCATGCGCAACCGGCTCGGCCTGCGCGTCGCCTGGCACATGTCTCGCCGGGTTTTCCCGGTCTCGGCAAACCATCCCGTGATGGCAGGTCTTGATGCGGTCGATTTGAGCGACTGGGCAGGCAGCAGCACATTGCTGGAGCCGTACCCCAATGGCACATGGGAGAAAGCGTTTCCATTCAATTACGAACCTCCTATGGCCTTCTACGGTTGGCGATGGGGCGGTCGCGGCGCCGTGGCCAGCGCCTCGGTGGAAAAGCCCCACAAAGGATCCTGGCGGCCCATCCTCGAAGCTGAGTTCGACTTGGCCTACTCTCCGCTAATGGAGTTGGACTACGGCAGCGGCCGGCTCATTTGGTGCATGTTGGACTTGGAAGACCACGCCGCTGCGGACCCGGCGGCAATGCGCCTGGCAAGCCAGATTGTGCGTTATGCTGAGACGGCCCCTCTTACGCCCAAGGCGCGCAAGACGTTGTACATTGGTGATGATGCCGGCGCTAACCTGCTTGACGGCCTGGGGCTGCTCTATGAGAAAGCCAAGTCCATCTCTGTTGGCGCTGACTTGATTGTAGTCGGCTCGGGAGCTGGGCTCCCGGATGACGCTCTCCGGACCTTCGTGGAGCAGGGTGGCAAAGTGATGGTCCTGCCGCGCGGTGGCGAAAACCTGCCCCTGGGGGGTATCCAGAAAAAGGTAGACAGCTTCCACGGTTCGCTCGATGTGCCTGACTGGCCGGAAACTCTGCGGGCTTAGTGCCTCTGACCTGCGCTGGCGGACCGACACCGAAGCATGGTTGATTGCTTCGGGCGGGGATGTGGGTGCCGATGGTGTGCTCGCCCGCAAGGCTTTGGGCAGAGGCGTGTTGTTGTACTGCCAACTTGATCCCAACCGTTTCGATGCCGACGTTAAGACCTACTTTCGCTTCACGCGTTGGCGGCAGACTCGGGCATTGAGTCAGGTGCTGGCTAATCTCGGCGGGCAGTTCGCGGTTGATAATCTTATTTTCACGGCGATCCCGGCAAGTGCAGCCACGCGGCCCTGGACATTCGAGCCGGTGAAACAGCCGAGTGCCTTCTACAGTTCAGACTACCGCGACGATTTTGCTCTGGGTGACGACCCGTATCGGTACTACAACTGGTAGAAGTGGTTGCGCAAATCCGCCGCAGTTCGTGGCCCGGGCATAAACCAACAGACCACATGATGTATCCTTTCACAGAAATCATGTGGAATCCCCTTCAAGGAGCATTCTGAAAAATTGACGGAGACAATTGAAGTCCTGCACCCCAACGTCCCCTCCCCGAACGCCCGTGTGGGCCTGTTTGATTTTGACGGCACCATTTCCCTGATCCGTTCGGGGTGGGTGGAGATCATGGTGCCGATGATGGTGGAAATTCTGCTGGATCTTCACACCGGCGAGAGCGAAACCGAATTGCGCAAGCTGGTGGACGAGTTCGTGGCGCGCCTTACCGGCGAGCAGACGATCTACCAGATGATTGAGCTGGCGCGCCAGGTGGAACGGCGCGGTGGCAAGCCCCTGGATCCCCTCGTTTACAAAAGGATGTATCACGATCGGCTGATGGCCGCCATCGAGTACCGGCGTGCCGACCTGCGCCGCGGCGTCGTTCCGCCGGACCAGTATCTGGTGCCCGGCGCGCGCGCCTTTCTGGAATCCCTGTGCCAGCGCGGCCTGAAGTTGTACTGCGCCAGCGGCACCGACGAAGTCTACACGCTGGAAGAAGCCGGCCTGCTCGAGGTTCGGTCCTACTTCCAGGGCGGCATTTTCGGCGCGCAAGACGACTACAAGAGCTTTTCCAAAGAGATCCTGATTCGACGCATGATTTCCGGCCTCGAGTGCCAGGGTGACGAATTGCTGGGATTTGGCGACGGCTTCGTGGAGATCAAGAACGTGAAGGACGTGGGCGGAACCGCCGTGGGGCTGGCCACCGCCGAACCGGAGTGCCAGGTGGTGGATGAGTGGAAACGCCGGCGGCTGGTGAGCGTCGGCGCCGATTTCATTGTCCCCAATTTCCTTCCGCGCGAGGAGCTGTTGGGAAAGTTGTTTGCAAACTGAAGTTTTCAGTTATCAGTCTTCAGTTCTCAGTTATCAGTAGGAGCTTTTACTGAGAACTGACGACTGTTTACTGAAAACTGTTTCCGAAGGGGTCCTGGCCGCGCCGCTGGTAGGCCACTCCGTTACCCTTTGGTTCTACTTGCAGCAGATTTCGGCGTATCTCTCGGTGCCTCTAGGGGGTGCGATTTTCCTTGGGCTGCTATGGAAACGCGCCAACACCACCGGCGCCATCACGTCGGCTGTAGTGGGTTTTGCCGCCGGGTTGATCTGTTTCCTCGATCAAACTTTGAATTGGAAACTCCGGCTTCTGGCACATCCCTATCTGAATTCGTTCCTCCACAGATCGCTGCTTTGCTGGATCATTACCATTCTCGTGATGGTCGTCGTCAGCCTGGCGACTGCGGCGCCGAAACCGGAGAGTGTAAAGGGATTGATGTTTGCGGGACCGAGAGGTCCATGGGCAGGATTTGCAGACTACCGGGTTTGGGCCGTGGCTAGCATCATCATCACTTCGGGGATCTGGTGGCTCTTCCGCTGAACCTGGCAGGTCTGACGCATTCCCTTTGATCCGAAGTTCCCCTGACGCTTAGAGCAGAATGCAAGTTCAAGGCTTTGATTATGCTGAGGCTGTAGACATGACATTCCAGGCGTTGCGTCGCCGGGTCATGACCGCATAAAATGGCTGGGCCAGGTACATGCCGTCCGGCGAAAAGCATGCTGAAGTCCTTGAGTGCAAAACTCGGCCACTTCCTGCTCCTCTACGGAGGGTGGGGTCTGTTCGCCATGTCATTTCTGGACTCCTCGTTGGTTCCTTTTCCTGGCGTGAATGATCTGGCGTTAATTCTGATGGCCAGCCAGCGGCCTGTCCGGTGGCCTCTTTATGCACTGGCGAGCACTTTGGGTTCGGTGTGCGGCTCCTATCTTCTCTATGGCGCAGCCCGTGGTGGACGAAAATTCTTCCGGCGCAAAGTGACGTCACAGGAGATGTCCCAGGCCCGCCGCTGGCTGGAGCGCAACGAGTTCGCGGCCATCCTGGTGGCTACTATTCTGCCCCCGCCCGCGCCGCTGAAGGTGTTCATCCTCACGGCCGGGGCACTGCGCGTGAATGCGGTACGTTTTGGCTTGGCGTTTCTATTGGGGCGCGGTCTGAGATTTGCTGCGGATGGTTGGCTGGGCGCGCGTTACGGCGCTACGGCAGAAGTGTACCTGCGCCACAATTTGCGTTGGACCTCGCTGGCGCTCATCGTTTTGATCGCCGGTTTCGTGCTGCTTCAGCGGTGGTGGACAAAGGCTCGAAGGCGGACGGCTTGAATGACCGCGCAGCGGGCTGAGTTTATGTTATGCAGAGTCTCTCCCAACCCCCGTCATTCGGAGCCCCGCCCTTTGGGCGAAGAACCGGTATTTGCTTTTCCTTGTAATTTCAAAACAAAATGCAGATCGATCCCCGGTCGATTCCCAACACCATTGTGTGCACCGGGAGCCCCAAGTTACTCGTCACGAATCCCGAGCCTCGAACGTCACTCTTGCGCCGGGGCCGTAAAATAGAACGCTTCGGAGCGGAGCCACAGGTTCTTGTCCAGTTCCACGTCGAGAATGAAGTTTCGGGACTGGGCGGACGGACGATAGAACCGTAGATCACACAGGCTGACGTGGTATCCATCTTCAGTTGGGTCGACCTGCGCCCAGGGGAAGCGCGCAAAGCCCAGGAAAATCTTTCCTCCCCGTGTCTTCATGGCGGAGGCGAGAGCGGGTGAAGGCTGCGGTTTTTCAAAGGACCCTGCCTCAACGGGAACGGCATTCGCATTGAGCGCATTTATCAGGACGACGTGGAATGCGGTCTCAGTCTCGACCACGCCCACCCAGGTGAAAGGGTTCACAGCAGTGGGAAGCGCGCTGAAGCGTTGGATGGCTTCGTCAGAGTACGTATGGCTGTTCAGAATGCTCAGCGCCCGGCGGTGTGCGAGATCGCGAATTCCCCAGAGCGCTGCCACTGCACACAGGCAAAAGATGGCGCCCGCGACCAGGCGCGGCTGGCGCGCTCCCACCTCTTCTGAAACCAGACGCAGCAACCAGGGCACAGACAATCCCGCGATCAGCAGAAAGAGCAGAAGCGGATCGAGGATCGGCATGATGTCCCAAGCGTACCATCGTCCGATGAAAGGAAGGAAAGGGCGAACGCCGTACGGGTTGGTGAAATCGAGCAGGAGATGGCTGCCTGTTCCCATTAGCGCAGCCAGCAGTAGCCAACGACCGTTGAGGGGAAGCCCGGGCCTGGGTTGGACCTTCCTTCCCAACCCGTAAATAACTGCCCACAGCACAATGGCTAGAGCAGTGATCCCTATGAAAGAATGAGTGATCCCCCGGTGGTACTCCAGATAGGTAAGTCGCCCCTTCAGGCCTGAAAGCAGATCGACATCCGGGGCGTTGGCGGCCAAGATCAGCGTTAACGTGGCAAAACGCGTCTTGCGGTTCAGCCCCGTCTGGCTGATGGCGACTGCGGTCAGCGTGTGGGTAAGGTTGTCCATAGAGAATCTGAAAGCCGGGAGCTAGAGGTTGGATGCGAGAAGCTAGAAGCGAGAAGTAAGAACTTCTAACCCTCCTACTGGCTAACTCTCAACTCGCAACAGTCGACTTGTTTGGCTCGCCTGTGACTCCCTGGCAACCTGCTGATTTTATAAAGTCGGCGCTTCGGGGAGTCACGCTCCATTCATTCCGGCTAAGCTGGCGGCGGGCCTGACACCTGGCACGTGACCCCTGACACCTGATTTTTTCACTTCGGAACCACCGGCACGATCAGCGTCGAAGGATGTTCGCGATCATGGTAAATGGTGTTGGTGGCCTTCACCATGTGGGCGGAGTGGCCCTGGTCCTCGCCCGTATTCAGGTTGCGGTCGAAGCGGGGAAAATTGCTGCTGGAGACTTCCAGCCGTAGCTTGTGGCCGGCCAGGAACACGGTCGAGGTTGACCAGAGGTTAAGCGTGAGCTTGTAGACCTCGCCCGGATTCATCAGTTCTGGTTTCTCCCGGGAGGAGCGGTACCGCGCGCGCAGAATTCCCTCGGTCAGGTTGCGGGCAAAGCCTTGCGGCGAGACGTCCACCACCTTGCCGGTGAAATCCGTATCGACCGCGGAAGAGCTTACATAAACGTCAAGCGTGATCGGCCCGGTGACTTCCGTGTCCTGGCGGAAAGCGGGGGTGGTATACACCAGCACGTCTTCGCGGTTTTCTACGGGGCGTTGATCGAAGGCGCCGGCCGGCTCGTGCACGCCGTCGCAGCAGAGAGGTCCGCCGCGCGTGGGAGCGGGGTCGGCGGGATCGTAGATGTACTTATCGGGAGCCTCGGTGGCGGGCGCCGCGGTGCTGAGCGCTCCATCGCCGCTGAGGGTGTTGGCCTTGCCTGACGAATGCAGGTAGTAGCGCGTTTCCCTGGCCCGCGCCAGCGGCCACTCATCCTCTTCGCGCCAGGTGTTGCTGCCCATCACGAACAGCTTCACCGGCTTTTCAGCGCCCATGCCGTTATCGATACCCTTCAACAGGTAGTCGTACCAGCGCAGGATCACTGCGGGTTCGTCAAACACCGAATCTTTGCCGAAGTCCACTTCGCCGATCATCGGCCCGTAGCCTGCATGCCCGCCGACGATTACCAGCAGGCGTTGACCGGTGCGCGCCGCCTCGCTGCCGCCGTGGGCCTTGATGCCCATGTAGTTTCGCAGCGAGCCGTCCTGGAACAGGTCGTACCACGCCGCCACGTGGAGCGCCGGCACGGTAATCTGCGAGTGATGCTCTTCAATCGACACCTGCTTCCAATAGTCGTCGTAGTTGGGGTGAGCCAGCCAATCCTGGTAATAGTCCGCCAGGCCCGTGGTGATGCCGAGGTCCAGGAGGGGATAATCGGTCAAGGGCAGCTTGGTGTCCCAGCGCGAGGCGTAGGACTCCCGCCCCATGCGGCGGTCGAACGTGTTTTCCGCCAAGCCCGTGGTCCAGGATTGATCAAACCACTGCGCCAAGGCCCCGCCTTGGTACGTCCAGTTCTCGTGATAGTTGGAGGCGGTCACGACCGGTAGAATTCCCGCGAGGTGCGGCGGAGAAGAAATGGCGGCGAGCATCTGCGTGGCGCCCACGTACGAGCCGCCAAACATTCCGACCTTGCCGTTGGAATAGGGCAGGGCGGCGGCCCATTCGACGGTGTCGTAGCCATCCTGCGATTCGTACTTGAACGTGTACCATTCGCCCTGCGAGGTGTAGCGGCCGCGCACATCCTGCGCGATCACGACGTAGCCGCGCGCCGCCGCCAGCAGCCCGAAGCTCTCTTCGCCCCGCTTGTCATATGGCGTTCGAGTAAGAAGGACGGGGAATTTTCCGTCGGCTTTGGGGCGGTAAATGTCCGCGTTCAGCACCACGCCGTCACGCATCTTGGCGGGCACGTCACGGTCCACCACAACGTCATAGTGCTCTTCGCCGTAACTCAATGCCCCTGCCCAGAACAAAACCACCACGAATGCGCACATCACACGTTGGTTCATAAGACCTCTTGAAAGTACTTGATTCATCAAGCCAATTCACGCAGTGCTGCGATCAATCGTTCAACTTCGTCCGCGGTATTGTAGTGCACCAGGCCGATCCTGAGCATGCCGCCGTCCGGCTCCACACCCAGCCGTTCGCTCAGGTTCAGCGCGTAGTAGTTGCCGTGCCAGGTGAACATGCCGCGCTCGCCGAGGTACGCCGCCAATTCGCGCGGGGAGCGGCCGGCGATGCGCACGGCCACGGTGGGAACTCGCTCATCGAAGCGGGCGGGATCGGCGATACCGTAAAACGTAAGCCCCGGGATTTCCAGCAGTGCCGGAACCAATCGCGCCAGCAGGCCGCGTTCGTAGGCGCGCAAGGCGTCGTAGGCTGCCAGGATCGCCGCCCTTTGCCCGTGCGCCTCAGGGGCGTGGCGGCGCCCCAGTTCCGCCAGGTAATCGATGGCGGCGGTGACTCCCGCCAAGGCTTCGTGGCTCTGGGTTCCCGTCTCCCAGCGGCCGGGCAGGGTCTCAGGCGCCGGCCTCACCTTGTAAGGACGCAGGCGAAGGAGGTGCTCACGTTTTCCATAGAGCGCGCCCGAATGCGGTCCGAAAAACTTGTAGGGCGAACACACCAGAAAATCGCAATCCAGCGCGCGTACGTCAATGGGTCCGTGCGGGGCGTAGTGGACCGCGTCGATATACGCCATGGCGCCCGCGCCATGAGCCAGGCGCACCACTTCCTCCACACGGTTGATGGTGCCCACGGAATTGGAGGCGTAACCCACGGCCACCACACGCGTGCTGGGCGTCACCACGCGCGCCAACTCTTCCATATCCAGCGTGCAATCGGCGGAGTGAATATCTACAAAACGAATCACGCACCCGCGCTCTGCGAGCGCCGTCCAAGGCGAAACATTCGCGTCGTGATCGAGGCGCGAGACCACGATTTCATCTCCGGGCGCGAGGTCCCGGCCTATGGCGCGGCTGACGGCAAAGGTCAGCGTGGTCATATTCGGGCCAAAAACGATTTCATCGGGATCGCAGCCGAGCAGGTTGGCCATGGCCGCATGGGCTTCGTCCATCACCGCATCGGTGCGCCGGCTGGTCGCAAACGCTCCATGCGTGTTGGCGTTCGATCCCGTCAGATACCTGCCCATCGCGTCGATGACCCGCTGAGGAACCTGGGTGCCACCCGGGCCGTCAAAGAATGCGACCGGGCAACCGTTCACCTTTAACGCCAGCGCAGGGAACTGCGTCCTGACCCAATCGATATCAAACGTCATAAGCGTCTCCCGTGGGAACGCTCATGATGCGCAGGAATTGGATCAGGATCAAGGGGAAATTTCGAAGGGCAGGAGTTAGGGATCAGTTAGGTGTCAGGTGTCAGGTGTCAGGGGTTGGGGGCCTAGGAGCGTGGGTCCCGAGTTCACCGTATTCTTGGGATCCGGAGATTAACTACATCTCGACGCGGGGGTAAGCTTCGACGTACTCCTCGCCCTTACAGCCATAGTAGGTGACGGTGCGCGCCGCGAAATCGACGTCGTAGCGGACCACCCCCGCCCGCCAGGATGCGGCCAGAAATTCCGGGAACGTGCTCTTTCCAGCCTGGTCGGTTCGCAGAGCGGCGATGAGCGCTTCCCGGTCAAACGGCGGCACGTCCACCGTGCCGTCGACCAGAGGGGCGCCCTGGGTCGCGACCGGCCCCAATTCGGTCAGATACAAGCTCTCACAGGCCGGCAGGAACCAAAGATTGCGCGTCACGCCGGCGCGCCGCAGTACCTCCGCTAGATACGGGAAGCCGCCGGCCTTGGGCCGGATCGTCGTGGCCCGTTGCAGAGCAGCCTGAAGGTTTTCGATTGCTTTGCTCATCCGAGTTCTCCTTTGATGTCAATTTGCGCCGCACTCATCGGATTCCTCCGTGGCTCGCGCCCGTTCAGGCCGGGCTTGCGCCGCCCAAGGAATGCGAACACCGCGAGACTGCCTAACAGGACCAGATTAAACCAGGCAAACCACTCGCCGAGCGTCTGATAGAGGGTCCAGTCGTGTCGCACCGGCACGGCGGCGAGCAATGTCGTGAACGGTGCACTCGATGTCGTGCCGGCTTCCGCGAGTACCCGCCCGCGGTCGTCGCTCACGGTCAAGAATCCCACTTTCGCCGAGCGAACGATGCTGTAGCCGTATTCCACTCCTCGCATCAGTGCCATGTGCGCATGCCACCACCGGTCTACGTCAAAGTCCCAGGCGGGAACCAGCAGGAGCCCGACCTTGTCTTTGCCGTAAATCCGCGCCGGATCGGGATAATCCATATCGCGGCAAATCGCCAGCCCGATCGCTCCCTCGGGCTGATCCAAAATGGTGCTAAACTACCCGGCGCTGGTCAATTGCAGAATACAACAGACCCAGGTTAAGAACTTAAGTCCATTGAGCCTGAAACCCAGCGCCCTGAAGCGATCTACCAGCAGAAGCTGGCGGCGCTGGAGGAATTGATGAAGTCGATTTTGCACCAGGCGTTTAGCGGGGAATCGTGAGGAGAAGCATCAAACCGTTTGCCGGTAACCACCGGCCGGTAACCACCCCCGATGCGGAACGATTGTTGAGTGGGTAACCACCCCCGATGCGCAAGGCTTACCCGTAACCACCCCCGTCGCTAGCGCTCCGGCCCCTCCTGAATCAGGAGGGGAACTGTGTGTCTGTGGCCGCCGCTGGCGGCAGCAAAGCTCCCCTCCTCAAACGAGGAGGGGCAGTCCGTCACCTGACGGACGGGGTGGTCTTCAGGCGACCGTACAAGATACAACCATGAACGAAGCCGAGATCAGAGCCCAATGCATGTACCCTGCCCTCAAGGCCGCGGGTTGGGGTGTGGTCGTTGAGAGGCGCAGCGTCCGGTGCTACGCGCCAACGGTTTTGCCCCTAAACCGGGGCACGAATTGCTCGGCGACAAAAGTCTCGATCGACGTCGGTGTCGTGTTCTTGGCGGACCGCGGCTCGAGAGCCGTCATATATCCGGAGTTTATGGCTTCAGCCATTTCCAGCAGAAGGTCGGCCATGCTCGCCGACATTCCCATCTGCATCAAAGTGGGCCGCAGTTGCGCCGGAGCAAGCTGCGTGTAGGACAGGTTGGGCCTGCCGATTCCGGTACCGATGGCGGACGCCACTTCCTGGTAACTCACGTCGCGCTGCCCCTGGAGTTCCCGCGTGTTCTTGCCGTCAAATTCGAGCGTGAGTAAGGCCTCAGCAGCGGCCGCCCCAATATCTTGCGTCGCAATCATCGGCAGTTTCAGATCGCCACGCAACGGTCCCCCGACGATGCCGAAGTTGCGGATGACCTCGACTTGGGGCAGCAGATTCTCCATAAAGTAGCCGGCGCGCAGGTAGAGGGCATTCAGCCGGTCAACGCGGTTCAGTTTCTGCTCGAAGTTGTGCAAGCCCACCACCGGCCCGGTCTTATCCGGCTTATCGGCGCCGATGCTGCTGAGAACCACGACATGCTCGATCGCAGCGTTTTGAACCGCTGCCGTCAACGCGCCCGTCACGCGCTCCTCGCTCTCCAGCACGTTCGGGTGTGCCGGGTTGGGCGGAATCATCAGGTAGACGGCCTGGGCTCCCTTGAAGGCTCGCGTGAGCGTGGCCGCATCGGCAGCGTTGGCCACGAAGGCCTCGGCGCCTTTTTGAACCAGGCTTTCCAGGCGGCTGGGATCGCGCCCAATCACGCGCACCTTTTCCCCCTCGGCCAGTAACTTCCGGGTAACCACACTTCCGGTGTTCCCGCTCGCACCCACGATTGCGTACATGATCACACCTCCGTTTGTTCTTAGATGAGCAAAACGGTGGGAGGTTTCACGTTTCTTCGGGCTCGCGGAGTCTTTGAAGCGCGATTTACCCGCGACGGAGCGCGGCCTTGACGCGTTCCGACGTCATGGGCAATTGGAGAAGGCGGGCGCCCGTGGCGTCAAACACGGCATTGGCAATCACCGCGCCCATGCCGATGATGGCCGGCTCCCCGCCGCCCTGGGCGGGCACATCCTTAGCATCGAGGATTACCGTTGCGATTTCCGGCAGCCACGAGAAATGGGGCAGCGTGTACGTATCGAAATTGGAGTCGTGGATTTCACCGCCGGTGAAGTGAACCTCCTCGCTTAGGGCATAGCCCATGCCCATGGTGACGGCGCCCTCCATTTGCAGCGCCGCGCCCTCCGGATTGACGCACAGTCCCATGTCTTGCGCGCAGACGACCCGCTTGGCGCGAACCGTTCCTGCGCTCTTGTCCACTACCACCTCTGCCAAGTGGGCTACGTAGCTGCCCGCATCGGTCCCGCAGGACACGCCGTAGCCGCGTCCGCTGGGAGATTTGGCCGGCGACCAGCCGAATTTCTCCGCTGCCGCCTGCAAAACGCGTCGCATCTTCGCGTCCTCAAGATTCTTCAGGCGGAACTCGACCGGGTCCATGCCGGCCTTGGATGCGAGCATGTCAATGTGGGACTCGCGGGCAAAGGTGTTGGTGTTGTTGCCGGGCGCGCGCCAGGGCCCGGTGGCAAACGGATGCGCGCCGTGGGGCGCCGTCCACCCCGATCCGTACGACATGGTTCGATGGTGAGGGATGTTGTAAAACTGCGCCGCTCCGCGCTCACCGGCGAAATACACGCCGTAGTCCCAGAATGCGATCAGGCCCGATTCGGTGATGCCCGCTTTGATCTTCACGACGGCGGCAGGGCGGAACGTGTCATAAAAGAATTCTTCGGCCCGCGTCCAGCCCACCTGAACCGGTTTGCCCGTCAACTTGGCCAGCTTCACGGCCTCGATCGCCTGCTGGATGTTGCTCTTGCCTCCAAAGCCCCCACCCACATACGGGGTAATGACGCGCACATTCTGGGAAGGGAAGCCCAGTACCGATGCCGCCGCTTCTTTCAGAGCGAAGGGCGTTTGGGTGGACGCCCATACGGTGGCTTTGTCTCCCTCCACTTTCGCCAGAGCGGTGTGCGGTTCGATGGGAGCATGCGCCACGTAGCTGTTCACGTACTGCTCGTCCAACACAACGTGGGCGGCCTTTTGCCCCTCTGCAAGGTCACCGCCCTGCGCCACCGTCTCGCCCGGCGGAGCAACGGAGAGCAGGTGATCAAAAATGGTCTTGTCATCCGAGGAGGGCGCGGGCCGGTCGTATTCAGACTTGATCTTGGCGAGGGCTTCTTCCGCCGCATCGGGGTACTGATGCAGTACGGCGATCAGGTCCCCATCTTGAATCACTAGCACGCCTTCACATTCCCGCGCTGCGGCAGTATCCACGCGGATGAGCTTGGCTCCGTGGGCAGGAGGCCGTAGAATCTTGGCAAAGAGCATGCCGGGCTCGGCGATATCTCCGGCGTACTTGGCTTTGCCGGTGACCTTGGCGACGCTGTCCTTTCTCAGGCTAGGTCTCCCGATAATCGTAAAATCGGGCGGCTTCTCCAGGGGCACGCCCTGTACGTGTCGCAAGATCTTTTTCCCCTGGGCGAGTTCGGCGTAAGTGATTTTCTTCTGCCCGCCGTCCTCGCAAACCACTCCGTCTATGGTCTTCAGGCGTTCTTTCGGAACTTGCAGCGATTCCGCGGCCAACTCCACCAGCACGGCTTTGGCTTCCGCGGCTGCGGCGCGCAACGCCGGGCCGAACATGCGGGTGGTCATGGAGCCGAACGTTCCCATGTCCCAGGGACACAACTCGGTATCGCCCATCACCATATCCACTGAACTGAGCGGAACCGCGAGTTCGTCGGCCAGCATTTGGGAAAGTGAGGTGATCACGCCCTGGCCCATTTCGATTTTGCCGGAAAAACCGGTCACCCGGCCATCTTCGCCAATGCGCAAGAAGGCATTGAAATCGTGGGGTAACTCCCGGCCTCCCCGACCGCGGCGCTCCTGCGCGGTGAGGGCGTCGGGAAGAGTGACAAGCACGGCGATGCCTCCACCCACCAGTTTCAGAAATTCCCGGCGATCGAGGGGCAATACCGGACCGGTGCGCCCCCAATCAGCGAAATCCCGGGCCAGATAATCCTGCATGTTTAACGTGCTATTGCTGGTTTTCATCGCTGCCCTCCTGCCATATTTTTCGCCGCGTTCTCGATGGCCTCGACGATGCGCTTGTGGGCCCCGCAGCGGCACAGGTTTCCGTCCATCTGCTCGATAATCTGATTGCGGGAAGGGTTGGGATTCTGGAGCAGTAGGGCATAGGCATTCATGATCATGCTGGGAGTACAATACCCGCACTGGAGCGCATCGTGATCGACGAAGGCTTTCTGCAAAGGATGCAGTTCGCCGTTCGTCGCCAGGCCCTCGATGGTCGTGACGCCCTTTCCCTCGACGTCTTTGACCGCGGTCTGACATGACCGCACAGCCTGACGATCCACCAGCACCGTGCACGCTCCGCAAAGGCCCTCTCCGCAGCCGTACTTGGCGCCGGTCAAACCCAGGTCACAACGCAGCACCCACAGAAGCGCGCGGCTGGGATCTACTTCCAGGCTTACCGCCTTACCATTGAGTTTAAAGCCGATGGTTTTCTTCACGCTGACACCTCTCCTCTTATGCTGCGTGCGGACGGCGAGGGTCTCTCGGGTAGGAGACTTTGATTACTGCTTGCCATTATAGTTCGCTATGTTGGAATGGCAAGGATGAACGGAGTAAGGGTCACGTCAAAGTCGCGGCGGTTCGGACGGTGGGAGCGCTAAACATTCCTAAGTCGAAAATGGCCCGTCCCCCTCTTCCGGTCCCGTTCTTCCGTGCTGACAGCCAAGACGTCCTCACCAGTCATACAAAGTGTCCGAAAAATGCCGCATGGCCACGCTAAAATGTCACCACGTTGAACCAAAATGTCCGATACTTAAACCAAAATGTCCGCTTTTTCTCGGTCAATTTGTTCTGCGATCCTTTGTTTTCAATAACTTGGTGGCTTCGTTCGTAAATTTTTTTTCTTCCGCCCATCTTCCTGGGGGTTAGGGGAAATGCGAAACTTGAAACTGGAAACTCGAAACTCAAGCTCGTGTCCAGTTTCCAATTTCCAATTTCCTGTTTCGAATCTCCCCTTTCCAGTTTCGAATTTACGACCGAGCCTACCCGGATGTGCCATTTCGAGCAGAAGACACATTCCATCCGGCAAAGCGAGCAATTTTTAGGCCGTTATCTTGTGGATTACCTACCAAGAGATAAATAAAACGGGGCACGCGTTGTGATGTCACCAAAAACGACCTTGACGAAGCCCTGTGAACGGAGTGGAGACGGCTTTACGCCCCCACTGGGCGAGGTGAACTTGCCGCGGCGACAGGCGGCGAGGCCGGTCGACACTTTTAACCCAACACAGCGCTTTATTTTTAAAGGAAAAAGCTGTATCCTCTGTGCGGTCCAGGCGCCGGTTGTTATTCTGGGGGCTTACAACCGAAGTATCTACTATTAGTTTTCGAATTGCCAGCCTGGAACATATCCTTACATCTGATTCAACCCACATCCGGGAAAAAGGGAGGAGAACGGATGGAACGAAAGGTGTCGCAACAGGTAGTGGCTGTCATGCTTTTTTGTATCCTGCTGGCCCCGGCAGGTTTTGCGCAGGCGCCGGCCGCTTCAGGCACCGCTGCTGGCGAATCGAAGACGCAACCCGAAGCGGCCGCGGCGCTCAGGCCCGCCGGCGCGGAAGCGAGTGCGCCGGACGTTCAGGCCCGGCTGCGCTCGCTCGAACAACAAGTAACGGACGCCAGGAGCGCCGGTGATAACGCCTGGATGCTGGTGTGCGCGGCGCTGGTTCTTATGATGACAGGCCCGGGCCTGGCGCTCTTCTATGGCGGGCTGGTGCGCAAGAAGAATGTGTTGGCCACCATGATGCAGAGCTTTATTCTGATGGCGATAGTTACGGTCTTATGGGCTTTTTTTGGCTACAGCCTGGTTTTCCACGAAGGCAATCGGTTCATCGGGGGCCTGGGATATTTGTTCCTGCACGGCGTGGGCGCCGCTCCTGACCCCGATTATGCGGGAACGATTCCCCAGCAAACCTTTATGGTCTATCAGCTCATGTTCGCCATCATTACCCCGGCGCTCATTACCGGCGCTTTTGCCGAACGCATGAAATTCAAGGCCATGCTGCTGTTTATGGTGCTCTGGACCATTATTGTGTATGACCCGATGGCTCACATGGTGTGGGGTAAAGGCGGCCTGCTGAACGCTTCCTTGGGCGGCGCGATCCCCACTTTGGATTTCGCGGGCGGCACGGTGGTGCATGTAACGTCCGGCGTCTCAGCGCTGGTATGCGCCTTGTACCTGGGGAAACGTTTGGGATTCCCGAAGGAACCCATCCCACCGCACAGCGTGGTGTTGAGCGTAATCGGGGCGTGCTTGCTCTGGGTTGGATGGTTTGGCTTTAATGCCGGCAGCGCGCTGGCGGCGGGGAGCCTGGCTACCAGCGCTTTTGTTGCCACGCACTTCGGCGCGGCCGCAGCGGCGCTCGGTTGGTCCGCGGCGGAGTGGTTTGTCAATGGCAAAGCCAGTGTGTTGGGTGCCATCTCCGGCGCGGTCGCGGGCCTGGTGGCCATCACGCCTGCCGCCGGTTTCGTGGGTCCCATGCCGGCGTTGATTATCGGCGCGGCGGCGGGCGTGGTCTGTTATTTCATGGTCACGCGCGTCAAACGCAGTTTCGGCTACGATGATTCGTTGGATGCCTTTGGTGTCCACGGCGCCGGCGGCACGCTGGGCGCGTTGCTGACCGGTGTCTTTGCCGTCAAAGCTGTGAATCCGATACTTAAAGATGCACAGGGAATGGCGACACCCGTGGGGCTGGTCGATGGCCACCCCGCTCAGGTATTTAACCAGTTCATCGGGGTGCTTATCGCCTGGGTGTTGGCCGTGGTCGGAACGCTGGTTATTCTCAAGATCGTTGATTGGACGGTGGGTCTGCGCGTTGCCGAGGAGCATGAAATCCAAGGTCTGGATTTGTCGCAGCACGGAGAAGAAGGATACAATTTGGAAGTTTAAAACACACGAGATACGGTAGACGGCATACGGTAAGCGGTAGACAGGAGAAAACCCTGCATGCCGTCTACCGTCTACCGTATGCCGTTTACCGTTTTGACAAAGGAAAACTCGCTATGAAAAAAATCGAAGCAATTGTGCAGCCCTCGCGGTTCGATGCGGTGAAGAACGCGCTACAGGAGGTTGGTGTGCAGGGCATGACGGTCTCGGAAGTCCGCGGCCACGGCCGCCAGAAAGGTCACACGGAGGTCTACCGGGGCAGTGAGTATACCGTGGATCTTCTGCCGAAGATTAAGGTGGAGATGGTGGTTCCCGATTCCGTGGCGAACGCGGCAGTGCAAGCCATACTGCGGTCGGCCAAGACCGGCAAAATCGGCGACGGCAAGATCTTTCTGACGACCGTGGAAGAAGCCATCCGAATTCGCAACGAAGACCGTGGCGAGACCGCCCTGTAGAGGTTAAGGTGTAAAGGTTAAAGGATAAAAGCGGGGACGTCCGCGTCCGCCCGGATGTGTCTTTTATCCTTTACCCTTTATCCTTTACCCTTTTCTTGTATGTTGCCGCTTCCATCCGCCGGTCCCGGCCCGCTCAGTCTTTCGGTCCTGGCGGAGTATTGCGCCGCCCAGTCCCAGCAGATTCAACAGAGCTTTGAACAGACCCAGGTGGGCGCCGCCGTGTTAGGTGCACGGTCGGAGCTGGTGGACACGCTTGTAGTGCGGCTCTTTCAGGAGTTCTTCTCGGCGGACCCGCAAGGACCCCGTCAGCTCTGCCTGGTGGCATTGGGCGGATACGGCAGACGGGAACTCTTTCCGCATTCGGATATTGATCTGCTTTTCCTGACTGAGAACGGAGATGGGCAATCGACCTTCCGCGACGCCATGACCACGATGGTGCGGATGCTCTGGGACCTCAAGATGCGGGTGGGGAACACTTCCCATACGTTAGCGGAGTGTGGCCGCCTACATCGCGATAACCTGGAATTCAACGTTTCGCTGCTAGACGTGCGATATCTGGCCGGAGACGCGGACCTTTATACACGCCTTCGACGCACGGTGATCCCACATTTGGTGGCGCGGGACCGAGAGGACCTGGTGCGTAATCTGGTGGAACTGACGGAACAGCGCCATGCGAAGCTCGGCAACACGATTTTCCATCTCGAGCCCAACCTCAAAGAGGCCCCCGGATGCCTGCGTGACTTTCACGTGTGCCGCTGGCTGGCGCGCATCGAGGAGCTGGGAAGAAGCAGCGGGTGGACGCCTCCGGAACAACTCTGGCCGGCGCGGGATCGCGCCGCGGCCCAGAACGCTTTTTGCTTTCTCACCGACGCCCGCTGCTTCCTACACTATTTTTATGGGCGTGATGATAACCAATTGGGTTACGACCTGCAGGCTCAGGCCGCCGCGCGTGGCGTCGGAATTAATCCCGCGCAACAACTGAGCGCGGCCGATTGGATGCGCACGTATTTTCGGCAGGCGCGGGCCGTCAACCAACTGACGGCCCAACTGATTGAGGAAACAGCACCGGCCCGCTTTGGCCTTTACGCGGCGTATCAAGACTGGCGTTCGCGCTTGTCGAACGCCGATTTTTCGGTTGTCCGGGGCCGTATTTTCCCCCGCCATCCCACCGCACTTGCGCACGATCCTTGGCTGCTTTTGCGTCTGTTTGAGATGGTGGCCCGGCACGGGTTGCCACTGAGCCGTGAAACCGAAAAGCTGGTGGAAGCCGTGATCGCATCTGCCGGCGCCGAACCAGTGACGCCGCAACTCTGGCGCCATTTTCAACGCATCCTGGTTCAGCCCTGCGCCGCTGAGGCGTTACGCAGCATGCACCGGTTGTGTTTGTTCACGCGACTGTTTCCCGAATTCAAGGCGATTGATTCGCTCGTGGTACGGGATTTCTATCACCGCTACACGGTGGATGAACACTCGTTTATGACCCTGGAGAAGCTTCACGAGCTACATTGGCAGGAACCCGGGGGGCCGCAGCATCCCTCCGCCCCATCCTCCGGCAAGTCCGGCGCAGGCGCTTCGGCTCTTGCACCATGGCAGGCAAAATTCGCCGAGATTCTCGCTGAAGTCGAGCACCCGGAGCTTCTTTATCTGGCGCTTCTGTTTCACGACATCGGCAAAGGGTCTCCCGAGACCGGGGATCACGTTCAGGGAAGCTTGAAAGTAGTGGAAGGAATTCAGGCGCGTCTGCAGGTTCCGGCGGAGGACTGGCAAATTGTTAAGTTCCTGATCGCGAGCCACTTGCAAATGTCGGCGGCATCCCAGCGGCGGGATGTCTTCGACCCGGAAACGGTGCGTGCCTTTGCCAAAATTGTGGGCAACCTGGAGCACCTGAAGCTGCTCTGCCTGCTCACTTACGCCGACATTTGCGCCGTCAACCCGGAAGCCATGACGCCCTGGAAAGCCGAGCTTCTTTGGCAGCTTTATGCCGCGACGTCCAATTACCTGATGCGGAGCGTGGACGATGAACGGTTGCGCCTCGCCGGACCACCCTCCGACGAAATGGGGGAGATTCTGGCGGCGCTGGGAGGTCCCTCCCGGGCTGCCGAACTAACTTCGTTTCTGGAAGGATTCCCGCGGCGCTACACCGCTACCCACGCCCCGGAGCAAATCGCCGTCCACTTTGAGTTAGCGCGGCGATTAGGTCGCGAACCGATCGCCATGGAACTCCGGGCGCGCAACGCTCATTTTGAGCTGACCGTCGTCACTGCCGATCGGGCTTACCTGTTCGCTTCAATTACCGGAACGCTTGCCGCGTGGGGAATGAGCATTGTTAAAGCCGATGCCTTCGCCAACGCGGGCGGCGTGATTCTGGATACGTTCAAGTTCGTTGATTTGCACCGCACGTTTGAGCTGAACGCCTCCGAGACGAATCGCTTCAAGCAGAACCTGGCCGATGTTCTTGGCGGTGCGTTAGAGCTGCGAAAGCTTTTGGACGGCAGGGTTCGCGCGGAAGCGGTGTCGCAGCCCAAAATCGAAGTGAGTACTCGCGTACGATTTGACCGCCGGAGTTCGTCCCATAGCACCTTGCTCGAACTTGTTGCCCAGGACCGTCCCGGACTGTTGTTTGACGTCAGCTCGATACTGGCCGATTTCGGCTGCAATATTGAAGTAGCCCTGATTGATACCCAGGGACAGCGCGCGATCGACGTGTTCTATCTCACCCGCGGCGGTGCCAAGCTCGGCAGCGAAGCAGAGGAAGCGGTTGCCGCGGCGCTACGATCCCGGTTGTGACACGACGTATCCAAACAGCTTGCCGGAAACAACGCGGCCGATGTGGAGATTGAGCAGCCGGTTCGGGAGAATCTCAGTCTCCGGCAGCGCGACTTTCAGATAATTGGTCGTCAAGGCCACGCGGGCGCCTTCTTCCGCTTCGTCAAGGCTCAGGGCGGCAAGGTCATGGCCCACCTGCGCTGCGACAAAAGCCTGCCGCTTGGCAGTGATGATGGCGCGGATTTCCTGGCTGCGTTCGCGGGCTATGCGGCCATTCACTTGCCCGGACGCATTGGACGCAGGAGTGCCAGGCCGCGCCGAAAACGGGAAAATATGCAGGTACGTGTATGGCAAAGATTTGATGAAGCGCAGACTGGCGGCATGGTCCTGCGGGGTCTCACCCGGGAAGCCTACCATCACATCGGCGCCTATTGCGGCATATGGAATCTGTTCGTGGATGGCCAGGATCCGCTCCGCATACTGGCGGGCCCAATATCGGCGGCTCATCAAGCGCAGGATGCGGTCACATCCGCTCTGGAGCGGAACGTGAAAATGCCGCGCCATGCGGGGCTCCTGCGCTACCAACCGGATCAGCGCGGGACCTACGTCCATCGGCTCGATCGAGCTGATGCGAATGCGCGCGATAGAGGTCTCCTGCAGAATGCGCTCTACGATTCCCAGAAAGTTGATTCGTCGGTCCAGGTCGCGACCGTAGCCGCCCAGATTAATTCCTGAAAGCACCACCTCGTGATACCCCGCCTCTTCCAGTTGGCGGATCTGTCCCAGCACTGTTTCCGGCGGCAGACTGCGGCTTTTTCCCCGCACCGAGGGGATCACGCAGAAGGAGCACCGAGCGTTGCATCCATCCTGGATTTTCAGCGTGGGGCGCGTCCGATCATCAGCAAAGAACGGAGCGAAATGGAATTCTTCGGTGATCTCGCCCACCAGGATCTGAGGCGCATCGGGTGATCGGGTGATCGGTTGTTCGGGGGAAGGAAAATCTTGCGCGCTTTCTGTCACTTGCAAGGCTTTATTGCTTCCCGACAGTTGAATCTTCACAAGGGGCGCGGTGAGCGGGTGAGCGAGCGGTTCCGATGGGAGGTGGTTTCCCCCTAGGGCATGTGATCGCCCGATCACCCGATCACCCGATTCAGCAAGGATCGAACTCACGAGATGCTTGTGGGAATTGCCCACCACCCATGTGACGCCTTCCATGCGCGCCAGTTCGTCCGGCGCGCGCTGGGCGTAACACCCAGTTACCAGAATGCGGCAAGCCGGATTCCGTCGATGAATGCGCCGGACGAACTGGCGCACTTCCGCATCAGCCGCAGCGGTGACCGTGCAGGTGTTCAGGATCGCAATGGCGCCGGTCTCGACGCTCGGTGCTTCCTGCAGTCCGGCCTCGAGCAACCGCTGCTTCAACGCGGCTCCGTCTGCCTGGCTGGCGCGACAGCCAAAACTGAGGATGTGAAACGTCAGCATGCTTAGAAACAATTGTAGCTGAGGCGTGGATGATCAGCCAGAGGCGGCGAAGCCAAAACTCGAAGTTCTGTGCCTCACGCTCTGGCTCGGGTTCATCCTCGCCAAAGACACTCATCCCCCGGTCTCAGTGGCCGCAGGATCACTCCCGCATTCAAAGGGGACCTAGGGGGAAGGTGAGTGGAAAAGGCTAAGTCGAGGAAGTGGCAACTCTGCGCTGCTGAAAACACTCCCGACAGTATACTGGCCGGCCCTGTGTCGGCTTAAAGGGTACTGTCGTCTCCTTGCCACATTGTGAGCACGTAGTGGTGGTTTCGACGCGTTGGAACCCCTCGCCGTTCATCATCTGACTTCGTTTTGACTTGCAGGGCTTGCACCGCTTGGGTTCATTCTTGAAACCCTTGTCGGCAAAGAACATTTGTTCCCCTGCCGTAAAAACGAAGTCCGCGCCACAGTCGACACATTTGAGAACCCTATCCCGGTAGTCCATGCCTCGCTCCCTTTGAACAGGGCCTCAGCCGCCATGATATACTGCAACACAGGCAAGGACGCAACCTGCGCCCTCCCCACCCGTGTTCAGCACACCCACGATCAGTCCTGTTCGTGTCTGGCCTTTTTGCGAGCCCTCTTACGAGCCAGTGCTGCTTTAACTCTCTTCTTCTCTCCCGGTTTCAGATAGAAGGAGTGCTTTTTGATTTCTTTAATGATGTCCTCTTGCTGTACCTTCCTCTTGAAGCGACGCAGCGCGTTCTCTAAAGACTCTCCGTCCTGAAGTCTAACTTCAGCCAAGCTATTAACACCCCCGTTTCAATTAGGAAAATAAGACCATAAAGTCAAGGAGCCGTTAAAAGTATTATGCGGTACGCCGGTTGCACAAGTCAAGAGCATTTTGATGTCCGTATTCAACTTTTGGAGCACTGAGCTGTTGCCGGAACTGAATCGCCCGTCGACGTGACCAGAAGACCGTCTAAGAGCCCTTGCGGCTGGCAGCCTCACATTGCGATCGGACGCGCGATGGTGTTCCATGTGGCGGGTTCTTGACCCTTTGAGATGCTTGTGTTACGGTCTTTTTCGAGCGTGCGTGGCGGATAGCTCGTCCAATGGCCGAAATCCTGAAGCTAGAGAACGACTCACTCGAATACGTTCTGGAGTACACCGTCCGCCTGATTATGCGGGGCAGGGTTGTGGCCTTCCCCACGGACACCTTTTATGGGTTGGGGGCTGATCCCTTTAACCTGGCGGCGGTAAGCGAAATCTTCCGCATCAAACGGCGCACCGCAGACCGGCCACTTCCTCTGCTGGTTGATTCCATTGATCAGGCTGGCGACCTTACCCACAACCCCCCCAAATTATTCTTCACGCTGGCGCAGAAGTTCTGGCCGGGGGCTCTCACGCTGGTGGTCCCCGCTTCCCGGCAAGTTCCCCTCAAAGTTACCGCGAACACCGGCAAAGTCGGCTTGCGATGGCCTTTGGCGCCCTTTGTCGTCGCCTTGATTGCGGCGGCGGGGTGTCCTCTGACGGGCACCAGCGCCAACCTTTCCGATATGGAGTCTTGCTCGACGGCGGACGAGGTGGACTGCCAGCTAGGCGACATGTTACCGCTGATCCTGGATGGAGGCCTGACGCGTGGAGGATTGGCGTCCACCGTCGTCGAACTCACGGGTGAGACCGGCCGCATCGTGCGCCAGGGCTCTATCCCGGAGTCTGACTTGAAGGAGTATCTCAGCTGATCCCACCGCGATTGCGTTACGGATTGCTGCTGATATTTCTCGTGGCGCTGCTGGCTGGCGTCTGGGTAGAGTGGGCTCTGTACGGAGCCGTCCGCCGGCAGGCCAGCCATGATGAGGCCCGCCCCGCAGACGCCATCGTGGTGTTCGGCGCCGCAGAGTACAATGGCGTGCCGTCGCCGGTACTGAAAGCCCGCCTCGATCATGCGCTGGAGCTTGACGACCGCGACTTGGCGCCCACCATCATTACTACCGGCGGCAGCGGCGGGGATCGGCATTTCACCGAAGGCGGCGTGGCGCGCGACTACTTGATTCAACAGGGCGTGGCGGAGGACAAAATCCTTTCCGAAATGCGCGGCGATACCACGTATGAGAGTGTCAAGGCGGTCGCGCGAATCCTAGCCCAGCGCCACGCCCACACCTGTATCGTCGTCAGCGACGGCTTTCATCTCTACCGCATCAAGCTGATGTTTCGCGCCCTCGGCATCACCGCCTACGGCTCGCCGGCGCCTGATAGTCCCATCGAGGATGATCCTACCTCGCGGACCCTCTACTCGTTGCGCGAGATGGTGGTGACCACGCTTTGGCATTTGGGATTCAAGCTCTAACGTGTTGGGATAAGGGGCTTGGACAGGCACTACAGGCGCACCGGGCTGTGAGTGCACAGGGACTGCTGGCACGCACGCATCACCTTCATAACTTCAAAGGTTTCTTCCGGGGGGCAAAGCGTGGGTGATTGCTGGTGCGCTACGCATTCAACGAAATACCGGACTTGTGCGACGTACAGATCGTCTTTGGCGACGACGGGTTCCGTCACCGATCCGTCGTTGCCGTACAGCACGAAACTGGTGCTGGCCTGATCTCTGTGCTCGACGTTCCCGCCCACGCGAAAGGTAAACTCCAGGCAGCCGCGTGAACCCGTGACTCTGATGCCGCAGGTGAAAGGCCACGCTTCCGGCATAAGATACGTGCATTCTAAACTCGCAACCGCGCTCGGGTACTGCATCAGCGTAGTCACCTGGTCCCAACTGCCGGTTTGCGATTGCAGGCCTGCCGCACAGACCTCTTGCGGGGATCCCAATAACCAATAAACAAAATCGGCGTCGTGGACCTGCATATCGAGCAGCGCCCCACCGCTTTTGAGGGGGTCGCGAAACCAATCGCCCCAAGGCGGGTACTGGGCTAGGCGGTAAGCGGCAATTGCCTGTACCGGGCCGATGGCTCCCGCGGCGACCAATTCCTTAATCCGGGCGTAAGGGGGCCAAAATCGGAGGACTTGGGCAATCATCAGGCACTTTTGGTTGCGCCGGGCCGCGTCCAGCATTCGCTGCGCGGAAGCCACATCGAGCGCGAACGGCTTCTCACAGAGGACCGCCAACCCCCGATCAAGGGCTTCCACCACGAACTGTTCGTGCAGGTACGTTGGAACGCAGATGACCACCGCATCCAGGTCGGCACGCTGGAGCAGCTCCGCGTAATTGGTGCAAACCGCCACCTCCGGTCCGCAAATCCGCCGCGCTTCGTCCGAATGGCTGGTACCGATGGCAGCCAATTTCGCGCCAGCGACCTGCCGGGCAGCCTCGCAATGAATGCGTCCGATATGACCAAGTCCGATAAGCCCGATTTTGAGCATGTTACCTACTCAATGGAATAGCATCCTTTGCGAACGCGTCACGACATTCGTGGATTTTGGCGATCGCGCTAACAATATCGTCCATATCTTGCTTTTCTGCAAGCAGCAGGCGGTGTTCCAGCCATATAGCTTCGCGGCAGGCACCCTCCGCGTTCGGGCATAGCGCTTCGAATTTCGCGTAATCAACGCTGCCCTCATAATGCCCACAGCTCAAGGGGCAATCACGGGCGTAGAAGTACTGGTGCAGGATTCACAGAGGGCGGCGCACGCTTCGTCGCTGGTAATGATCATTCCGCCCTCGCCCGAGGTCATGTTCGCCGATTGCGGTTGCCGAACGTCGCGTCCAGAGCCGGATTCCCTGCTACCCACTGTTGACGACTATTGCCGAGTTTCGATTTTCGACTTTCACTCCTCTTGAATTTTGACTTTCAAATATTGAATCATAAGAGGCATGGCAGAGGCTTACTCCATTCGCGTGCGCGGTGTGGTGCAGGGGGTGGGCTTCCGGCCTTTCGTTTATCGCCTGGCATGTGCGCACGCGCTGGCCGGCTCGGTCATTAATGCGGAAGAGGGTGTAGAGATTCACGTCGAAGGCGACCGGGAGGCGCTTCAGGCGTTCCTTCACGAACTTGAAGCTCAAGCGCCCCCAGCGGCGCAGATTACTGCGATTGATGTTCACCCCGAAACCCTTTCAGGCACGAACGGCTTCACCATTCGTGAGAGTCGCGGGCGCCGCCAACCCACGGTGCGCATCTCGCCTGATTTGCCGGTCTGTGAAGCGTGCCTCACCGAGTTGTTCGACGCAGGCGACCGGCGCCACCTTTACCCTTACATTAACTGCACCAACTGCGGCCCGCGTTATACGGTGATACTGGGGCTGCCCTACGATCGCCCGCGCACCACGATGAAAGACTGGCCCTTGGATGAATATTGCGCCTCGGAATACAGCGATCCTGCGAACCGGCGTTTTCATGCGCAACCGGTGGCCTGTCCTGCGTGCGGTCCCCATTATGAACTGAGGAGGGGCGGCGAAACCGTGCGGGGGAATCAGGAGAGCGTGCACTGCACCGCTGAATTGCTCCGAGCAGGCAAAATTGCGGCGATTAAAGGTCTCGGCGGCTACCACCTGGCCTGCGATGCCCGAAACGCCGGCGCCGTGCTGGCCTTGCGGGAGCGGAAATACCGCAAGGAAAAGCCTTTTGCGTTGATGGCCGCGAACCTGGAGGTGGCACGCGGGTTGGTGGAGCTATCGCCCGAAGCCGAGTCGCTCCTCACCTCGATTGCGCGGCCGATCGTGCTGGCGACGGCGCGGGTGGAAATCCCCGGCGTGGCCCCCGACACGGACGAACTGGGCGTGATGCTCCCCTACACGCCCCTGCATCACCTGCTTTTTGCGGCGGGCGCCCCGGAGGTTCTGGTAATGACCAGCGCCAACCGCTCGAGCGAGCCGATCTGCTACGAAGACGAGGACGCGCTCGAACGCCTGGCGGGCCTGGCCGATGCGTTTCTCATTGGCGAGCGGCCCATCGCCCGCCGCGTGGATGACTCGGTCGCCCGCGTCGGCGCGTACGGTCCGGTGATTCTGCGCCGCGCGCGCGGGTACGCTCCCGGGGCCGTTGCAACGTTGCCGGCGGACGGTCCGGTGCTGGCCGTGGGCGCGGACTTGAAGAATTCCGTCACCCTCGTGGTCGATGGTCAGGCGTTCATGAGCCAGCACATCGGCGACCTTGACCATTACGAGTGTTTCCGCGCGTTTCAGGAGACTATTCAGGACCTTCTCTCGATGTACGGTGTTCGGTGGGGAGACCTCACCGTGGTGTACGATGCACATCCGGAGTACGCCTCCAGCGGGTTTGCGCAGAAGTTCCCGGCCCGCGAAAAGCACGCCGTTCAACACCACCGCGCGCACGTGGCGTCGGTGATGGCGGAACACGGCCAATTCGAGCGGAAAGTACTGGGCGTAGGGTTTGACGGCACGGGTTACGGCGACGATGGCGGCATTTGGGGCGGCGAGATATTTGCGGGCAGCGTGGCCGAAGGTTTCGAGCGGGTCGCCCACTTGCGTCCGGCGGCGCTGGCCGGCGGTGATGCGGCGGCGCGCCACCCGGTTCAGGCGGCCGCGGGCTTCCTTCTGCAAGTGAGCGGCGCGTTCGGACTGCCTGACCTTGCCAAGCCGCCGTTCGCCTTCCCGGCGCGATATCGCTCGGCCACGGAGCTGGTGCGCAAGGGAGTGCGCACGTTCGCCACGACCTCCGTGGGACGCTTGTTTGACGCGGCGGCGGCGCTCCTGGGCTTCACGCGTGAGGTCACGTTTGAGGGGCAGGCCGCGATGTGGTTGGAACACCTGGCCCGTTCCGCGCCGCCCGTCGAGCCCTATCCGTTTCCATTCGTCGACAACCAGTTGGACTTCCGCCCTTTGCTTTACGCCCTGATCACCGATCGCCTTCGCATCCGGGATCGGCACGCAATGGCACGCGCGTTTCAATTGGGCCTTGCACATGGGGTTGTGGCCGCCGTGAGCAGCTTGCGCCAATTGCGGGGAGTTGATGCGCTGGCGCTATCCGGAGGCGTGTTCCAGAACACGCTTTTGCTGAGCGACGTTCACGCTCTGCTGAGCGACACCGGCATCGAGGTGTTGACCAATCATTGGGCGCCGCCGAACGATGGCGGCATCAGCCTGGGACAAGCCGCACTGGCGGTCTTTCAACGGACCCGTCCCACCGCACGCCCTGAAGCCTCCGCGATTGCCCAGCCGTAACGCCCGCTTCCAGCCGGGCAGTACGGTCGTCGTGCCAAAACCAATATTTTGATTTTTTTCCCGAATCGGGATTTCGCGATTAGATGGTTGCGTTAGACACTATTGGCAGCGCTTGTGCCCGGATACGCGCGGTGCCCCGGTTTGCCGAACCATCCCGCCGCGACAATAAGTCAGAAAATGCCTTGACCGCTCCGCTGTGTGCGTGCTAGTCTCTACTTTCTGAATTTCGAGCCAATGATTACGAATCGTCCATTCCTGAGCAGTTCTGACCCGCGGCGGATGTGTTGTTGTTGTCCGCCATCTGCCAGCGGTGTCTTGTTCTCGGGGACCAGCGATTTGTAAAAGCATAAGGTCAATTCCAGACCTGAGACGCCCGCTGATGCAATATGCGCAGCGGGCGTTTTTGTTTTTGGGCAGTGGTCGGCCGGAAACGGGGTCCGCGACCTCGCGCCCGCGCAACCTTGGTTTACGTCGTCATGCTCACAGTGCTCATAGGATTTCTTACGGGAACGCTGATTGGCCTAACCGGCGCCGGGGGTGGGGTGTTGCTGACGCCGCTGTTGATGGTCATGACGCCCTACCCGGCGGTCACCGTAATTGGAACGGACATCCTGAGTGGCGCGTTGACGCGCTTGCTGGGCGTGTTCGAACACCGGCGACTGGGGCAGGTGCGTTGGCCGCTTGCCCGCTGGTTGATGATCGGGACGGTACCGGGCACTATCGGAGGAATCCTGCTGCTCGGTGTTTTGAAAACGCGGCTGGGGAACGTCGAATTGGATCATATTCTCCGGCTCGTGCTGGGTACCACGCTGTTCTGTGTGGGATTCCTGCTGCCGTTGCTTCGGCCGCGCAAGGTGAAATGGTCATCGGCTGGGATTGACTCGCCTGCCGCCCGTGCCCCGATGAACCTGGTGGCGGTGGGCGCCGTGGTGGGGTTTCTGGTGGCGCTGACCTCGGTTGGCAGCGGCAGCTTGCTGATGGTGTTCCTGCTGCTCCTCACGCCCTACCCGCTGGCCGAACTGGTGGGAACCGACCTTGTTTACGGGTTCGCCACGACGGCCTTAGCCGGAGCCTGCACCTGGGAATGGGCCACGTCGATGCCGGCCTGTTCGTGCGCGTCGCGGCGGGCTCACTGCCGGGCGTGGTTCTGGGCAGCCGCCTGACGCGCATTGTGCCCGAGCGCTATTTCAGTTGGCTGTTTACCGTGCTGTATTTCTCGTTGGGAACCCGGCTGCTGGTGGGATGATGAAGCGAACGGGATGCGAGATTCAAAATTCAAAATTCAAGATCAGAATTCAAGATTCAGGACTAGCTCCTAACTCCTTTATTCGAGAGGGCAAACTATGCCGATTGAAGTCGTAAATGGGAACCAACTGGATGAACTCGCGGAAGCGTATGCGCGGCGGCATCCGCGCGAGATTCTGGCCCTGGCCTTTGAGATGTTTTCGCCCAGCGTTGGCATCAGCTTCAGTGGGGCGGAGGACGTGGTTCTGGTGGACATGGCGGCAAAGCTTGACGCCCCCTTTCGTGTTTTCTCCCTCGACACGGGACGGTTGCACCCGGAGACGCTCCGCTTTCTCGACGAAGTGCGCGAGCGCTACCGAATTCCCATTGAGGTGTTCTTCCCGCGGCCGGAGGCGGTGGAAACGCTGGTGCGGGAAAAGGGCCTCTTCTCGTTTTACAAAGACGGGCACCAGGAGTGCTGCGGCATTCGTAAGGTGGAACCGTTGCGCCGGGCGCTCGGTACTTTGAGCGCGTGGGTCACCGGCCAGCGCTGCGACCAGAGCCCCTCCACGCGCGCCGCCCTCCCGGTCGTGCAGGCAGATCCCACCTTCTCCACACCGGACCGTGAACTGGTGAAATTCAACCCGCTCGCCAATTGGACTTCGAAACAGGTCTGGGAATACATCCGTGATAACGACGTGCCCTACAACGCCCTGCACGAGCGCGGGTTCACCTCCATTGGATGCGAACCCTGCACCCGGGCCGTGCTGCCCGGCCAGCACGAGCGCGAAGGCCGCTGGTGGTGGGAGGAGGCTACCCGAAAAGAATGCGGCCTGCACGCGGGCAACAAGCCCGCGTAGGATGTTCAGGCAGGTCCTTGAGCAATTCCCCATGCTTTTTCAGGTCAGCATCGGTCAATCGCAGGCGATACCTCGCCCACCTCTCATCATACGGCATGACATCCAAGCCCGCAGCTTCCAGCTTCTGGTCAATTTCATCAGAGCGTGCGAGCCAGAAATCCAAATTCAGCGCGCCTTTCCGCGGGTGAAACGCCGCAAAGTTTTGGGATTGACCATCTTTCGACAGCCCGATACGTATCGCATTGTACTTCAGTTGATACCCCGGCGCAAAAGTTGTGATCATTTCGAGGAGCTTGTCCGCCATGGCGACGGTAGCGGGCGTTCCCTTCTTGTTTTCCCAGTAGTCGCGGTCAACAATGGATTGGCTTTCCTCGTCCTCAGGTAGGCCGAGTTCAAATTTGTTCACAACAGTTGTGAATACAAGCGTGATGATGTCGCCGAATCTCAGTGCTCGCATCTGCAGCGCGATAAGGGGAAGTTGGTTATTGAATAATCAGATAACGTTAAGTAAACGGGTAGTTATGTCCTCAGCAACAATGACCGCACAATGGTCGTATTGGGGGTATCGCTTTCGCTCTATATCCCAGTACTCAATTGTGCGAATAATGTGACTTTCGTTCGTTGACCCCAACTGAATCTCGACCTCATATCGCTGGTTCAGGTCCGGATGTTGCAAGAGCAGGTCGAGCCGACCTGCGTTTGGTTGCACCCTTTCTTTGCCTTTCAAATCCAAATCTCCTAAACCAAGGATTGATGGATCATCTGCAATGCGATCCTGAATCCATTTCTCGCGGTACTCTGTATGTCGGGCCAGCAATATCCTCTCAGGTTTGACAAATTTAAGGCCTTCCATTCTCCCCCTTTCTGTGGTTCTAGACTTTCGACTTTCTATTAACATCCAAGCTGGGTTTAATTTATCTCGCCGATGAAAAGTATACTTTCGTTTGCATCGAGCCAGGCTCAATTCTTTCTTCAATCGGCATCATCGGCTCCGAACTGCGCGTCCGCAAATCGGTAGCTATGTCTTTGTGACCGCGGGATTTCTCTTCGATGACGAACTGGAACACGGGAGTAGGTTAGGGATTAGGGATGCAGGGTTAGGGATTCGGGGCTACGGACCCGGAATCAGCGAATCGATGTCGGCTTCGGCTTGCCCCCCCCTTTCTTACTGAGAACTGAGAGCTGAAAACTTACCGTGGTCGAATGACCACCGTTTGGCTGGGGGGAAGGCGACGATAGCGGGGCCCCTCCTTCCGGTTGACGATCTGCTGTTGCCGTAACGGTATCGAGCATGAGAAAGTCCTGCGGTCCGTACGACACAGACCGCAGCTTCCCGCTTATAGAGAGTAAACCAAATGCCTATTAGCTTTGATGGGCTTTCGAGCACCGACTTCGAGGAGTTCTGCGCCGACTTGCTACAAGCGTCGGGGTTCGTGAACATCGATTGGCGCAAGGGGACAGGACTTACGACCAGTCCAGCCGATAAAGGGCGCGATATCGTTTGCGACCATCTTCGGGTTGAGCCTGACGGTAGTCAGCACTTTGAGCGATGGTTTATCGACTGTAAGCACTTCAAAAGAGGCGTTCCACCGAAAGAACTGCAAAACCTGCTTGCATGGGCCGAAGCCGAGCGACCCGATGTAGCCTTATTCATTGCCTCAAATTTCCTGAGCAACCCGGCGAAGGAGTATCTGGACACGTATCAAAGGAACAACCGGCCGTCCTTCAAGATTCGCTGCTGGGAAAAGCCCCAGATTGCCCGCATGCTCCGTCGAAAGCTGACGTTGCAGCGCAAGTATGACCTCACCGACATGCCCGTTCGAAGCATTAAGCAGATACTGGCAGCTGAGGATGAGTTCTTCACGAAGGTCTGGTATGGCCGAACAGCCCCTGCGGGGCACTATCGTTCGCGAGGGACGCCCGAGTACATCATAAAGGGAATGCTCAAGGCCAAGCGTGTTGCCGAGAAACGATTCGGCAAGAAAAATCTTGTCCCGTGGGATGACTTCGAATGGGGCATGCTCAGCGACAAACTGTCTGCTCTTCGTTGGGTCCTCGGGGACGATTGGGACATGCTAGACACGTAATGTGCCGGTCCGGGGTCAACCTGAAGCGGACAGCCACTGCCCTCGGGTCCGTAGACTTTTCCTTCGATGATGACGTGGAACACGGTTGCCCCGTGCGCAAAGGGGCAGGAGAAAAGGTACACAGGAGAAAAGGTGCGGGGGGAAACGGTTCAGGTACCGTTTCTAGTCTAGGGCGCCCCCCGTTTCCCGACGCCGTTTCCCTCTGGAAAAACGGTGCCTGGGAACCCCCCCGCTCTTATTCTGCGATTATTCGTGTTTCCCAAGCGCGCGGGTTGCGATGCTGGCGGAGCACCGCGATAAGCTCGACGGCTTCTTTGGTGACACCGAAGTACACGGAGTACGGAAACCTGCGAAGCAGCGCCCTTGGAATATTGTCTTTGATTTTCGGAAACTGAAAAGGACTGGCGATGACCCGCCGGAGAATGGCATCGACCTCGTCGAGGAATTCATCACCCAGTCTGGTCCGTCACCCCTCGTACCACTTCATAGAAATGAGCCGATCGGTCGATGTCGGCGACGGTGATAAAAAGTGTGACGGTGAACCCCTCCCGCGGGGGCATCTCATAGCTCTTTTGTTCGATTTGTACGCTGCTCATTGACGACTCCAATTCCGATAAATGGACTTGAACGAAGCCGCCCGTGCGGCGGACGCTACGCGTGCGTGATGCGAGGCGGACTGGCTTAATCAAGGTATTGTCGGGTCATAAGGAGGTTCCTATGACCCGTTTACGCCAAATGATGCTCGAAGAACTCGAGCGTCGAAACTACGCTCAAACAACGATCGAAGGTTACATCCATGCGGTGGAAGAATTTGCCTGCTACTTTCATCGTTCTCCCGACCGCTTGGGCCCCCAGCACATCCGCGAGTACCAAGCCTATTTGTTCCGCCAGCGAAAGCTGGCTCCCAGCAGCGTTACCCAACGGCTGGCCGCTCTGCGTTTCCTCTTCATTAAAACTTTGAAGAGATCTTGGAGCGTGGCGGAGACGCCCTATCCCAAGAAAGTGCAGCACCTGCCCTCGGTACTGAGCCAGGAAGAAGTCTCCCAGCTCATCAACGCCGCGCCCACTCCCTTCTACCGCATTTTGCTGATGACCCTCTACGCAACCGGAGCACGCCGCGCCGAAGTGGCTCGCTTGAAGGTTAGCGACATCGACAGCCAAAGGATGGTCGTCCACATCCAGGGCGGCAAGGGCCGGAAGGATCGGGACGTCATGCTCAGTCCCGTCCTGCTGGAAGCCTTGCGCGAGTACTGGCGCCGACTGAAGCCCAAGACTTGGCTCTTCCCCGGTAGTCGTGCGCACACGGCCCCGTGTCCCATTACTTCCAAGGTGATCTGGCACGCCTGCCACCAGGCGGCCTTACGCGCGGGTCTCCACAAACGTGTACACCCGCACACGCTGCGGCATTGCTTTGCCACTCACCTGCTCGAAGCGGGCGCCGACCTGCGCACCATCCAGATGCTCCTCGGGCACCACGATTTGGAAGAGACCACGGTCTACTTGCACCTTTCCCACCGCCATCTCAGCGCCACCGCCAGTCCCCTGGACGCCTTGGCGCTGGCGTCGACGGTGAAGAAAGACGAGCCGCCCGGAGACAAATAAATGAGTCGGCCGCCGCTGGAGGTGGCCGATCTCATCCGGGTGGCGGGACAGAAATTCGTCGAAGCGAGTCGTCGCTGGATCACCGGCCAACATCTGAAAGTGTTGGCGGCCATCGAGCGCTGTCGTACCGCTGCCTTGGGCGGGCATCGCGATCGATGTGCCCGCTGCGGGTATCGCGCCATCTCGTACAATTCCTGCCGGAATCGACACTGTCCCAAGTGTCAGGCCCAAGCTCGCGACCGTTGGCTGCGAGCGCGCCGCCGCGAACTTTTGCCCACCCCCTACGCCCATGTCATCTTCACTGTTCCTCGCCGGCTCGCCCCTCTGGCCCTGCAGAACAAGAAGGTCATCTACGATCTCTTGTTCCACACCTGTGCCGAAACGCTGCTCGAAGTGGCGCGTGATCCCCGCCATCTGGGCGGCGAAATCGGCTTCTTCGGCGTGCTCCATAGTTGGAATCAGAAATTGGAGCATCATCCCCATGTCCATTGCGTGGTCCCGGCCGGCGGCCTTTCCCCCGACCACCAGCGCTGGATCCCCTCGCGCGATCGCTTCTTTCTGCCCGTCAAGGTGCTGGGGCGAGTCTTCCGCGGCAAGTTTGTCGCCGCTCTCCGACGGGCCTTCGACGACGGCCAACTGGGCTTCTACGGGGACCTCAAGCTTCTCGCGAAAGCGAAGACGTTCTCCTCCTTCCTCCGCCCACTGTTCCGGCAGGACTGGGTCGTCTACTGCAAGCCGCCCTTCGGGGGTCCCCAACATGTTCTCCATTATCTCGGCCGCTACACCCATTGCGTGGCGATCTCCAATCACCGCTTAGTCGCCCTGGAGAACAACCAAGTCACGTTCCGCTGGAGAGACTCCGCCCACGGCAACCAGCAGCGCCTGATGACCCTGGCCGTCGAGGAGTGCTTGCGCCGCTTCCTGCTCCACGTGCTTCCCCCCGGCTTCGTGCGCATCCGCCACTTCGGCTTTCTGGCTCACCGACGGCGCGCCGCTCTCTTGCCGCTTTGCTTCCAGTTCCTGGGACGACCGATCGATTTGCCACCCGCACCAGAACCACAACCCGGGGAGGAAGAAGGCGGCTCGACCCGACAGCCTCCCACTTCTACGTGGTCCTGCCCCCAGTGCGGCGGCCCCATGATTATTCTGGAGCGACTAAGCGCGGCGGAAATGCGCCTGCGTTCTCCACCGCCCATTCTCCCGAGGCTGTCATGAAATACCCCATTCCGATACCATCACACCGCGTCCGCCCGCTACGCCCGCGCTCTCGTGTGCTTGGTCACAAGCGGGCAATCCCTCCCTCCTCACCCTCTCCCTTCACACTATCTCCAACAGATCTCGGGTTGACCGGTAACACGCGCGTTCTTGCCCGCAGACAGCCATTCCACCTTTCCCTCCATCCCACGGCGGGTCCGCTGAACCCCATTCAAAACCCATAATTTGCCCGCGTCCGCCGCAAACACGGGCGGCTCCGTTCAAGTCGCTGTATCGAAAGCGCGCCGCGCAGCGTCTCTCCCACTCCGGAGGCTGGTCCCGCCGGCGCGCTTCCGATACAGCACTAAGACTTAAGTTCATGCGATTTCCGGGCCTTTTCAACTAGGGACAACCTTCCACCATGCGCGAGGAAACATTCGCATCAGCGGTTGATGTGGGTTATGGCTGCGGGAATCCGAACATCAACCACGACTGATTGGCTACCCAATGCGGGTACAGCTCCGTCATCTGATCGAACAGCTCCTGGTCGGACGTCGCGGTTTTCTGCACCCGATCGAAGTCCTGCAGGTAACGCTTGGTGTCTTGGATCGTCGAGGGAGAGTCGGGCGCGCCAGGCTTCTTGTGACCGGCGACAACAATCGCCGGGTTCAGCGCCGCCAACCGGTCTAGCGCCGCGATCCAATTCTTTCGGCTCTCGGGGGTGGTGTCGCCGACGTACATGCGGCATTGGTTGTACACAACGTCGCCAGCGACGATCAGGCCGATCGATGGAACGTAAAGAGACGTCGAATCGGGACTATCGGTGCGGCCCTGCTCGATGATGCGCAATTCGTAGCCCTCGAGAGTGAACGTGTCGTGCTCATAGGGTTCAGGTGCAACCAACTTAGTGGGCACTTGCCCAGGAAACAACCGGCGGGCTAGCCGCTCCACTGTGGGAGTGAAAGACATCTGCATGGCGTTCACCGTCTTGGGCGTTGCTATCGCCCGAGCGCCCGGGAAACGGTCGAGCAGAATGCTCAGACCGTAGAAGTGGTCGAAATGGGCGTGCGTTATGTAGATGGTCTCCAAGTTGCGGTTGTGCAGAGCAACCCAATTCGCGAGAGCCTCGGCCTCAGCCACCGTCGTCATTGCGTCTACTAGCACCGCGTCGTGCTCGCCGAAGATTAAAGTCGACGTGATCGGGTCAAAGCCGAGCGCTTCGCCGAAGGGCTTTGGCCGCTCGCCGACCATAGCCTTTCCCGGGGCGGTAAAAACGTTCACACTAAGCGTGTTCGACGCGACAGGCGCGGTCACGCGCATGGTCTCTTTCAGTCCATTTGTGCCGTCCATTTGGTACTCCTTTCGATGTCAGAGCGAGTGACTGTTCAAGGCAAGATTGGCAGAAGCGCGAGGACGAATCGATTGGACGGACGTACCGACCAATGCCAACCGGAATTTCCATTATCGGTTCCTGGCCCAGCAGATACGATACGCCTAAGGCATGACGTTCGATACTGCTTGCAAAGAGAAGCTGGGCCACCGTTACTCTCATGCGGATTCCGCCACGCCATTTTGGTTATAAGCCTTATGGATTGGATCAACGCCATCGGAAAGCGCAATTGCGACACCACCGCCCCACCCGCGGGCGACGGAAGTAAGTGCTTTGTGGTTAACGACTTGGGCCGATGCTTGGCTTACTGGACGAACCCGGCATGATGACGAACGTCGAGGTTTAGCGGCGGCATTTAGACACTGGTCGAGAAGAGCCAAACGGGGTTGTGGGATGCCTGGATCGGCGCGCCTGTTCACTTCGACGTAATTACGGCCCACCCGCGGATGGGGCGGCCGCTGGGTTCCAGGAGAATCGTCCGCTATGCGGAAGCCAGTGCGGGTGGACCCGCCTTGATCCGCAGCCGCAGGTTCCCTAGGTTGTAAGCGATCACGCTGAGCCATAGCCGCACCTCGTTCGACCGAAACCGGTGGCAGCTTAGCCGCGTCATCTTCACCGCCTGCTTGCCTTCCTTGATCCACTGCTCGGCCGTACCCCGCTTGTTGTAAAAGCGCACCACGTCGCGGCTCGGCAGGGTTAGGTTGGTCACGATGAACCCCACCCGTGGGAACAACTCCCCGGCGTGATGTTCCACCTTGGCCACCACCCGGCGCGCCGTGTTCCAACTCGCCGCCTGGTAGAGGAACCCTTTGTACTCCACGAATGGCTTCTGGCTCGGTCTCCCCACTGGGCGCGGCAGCAACTCAGCAATGTCCCGCTCCAGGTTGTCGTTGGCCGGGATGCGAATAGCGTACTTCACGCCGCGCTCCTCCAGCGCCTCGTAGACCTCCGGTCGGGCAAAGGCGGCATCGGCCCGATACGCGACTCCCTTACCCATCTCTTGCTGACGCTCAATCTCCGGCAGCAACACGGAATCCATCGCGTCCGCTCTTCCGATCAGCGCCCGGTTGAGCCGTCCCAGTCCCGCAAAGTTCTCCTCTTCGGCCAGCATCTCGGTCTCGAAGGTCTGCAGCCGCGAGGTCAAGGCTGCTCCTCGATCCCAGTTTTTTTTCGAACCGATGAGCCGGAAGGTCGGGTCTTGAGAGAGCCTCTCCGCGTCGTTGAGGTCTTCGTATCCGGCCAAGCGACTGTACACCGACTGCCGCAGCAAGTCGGTTAGCGGGAACTGCGTGTTCTTGCCCCGGCGTGAATCCGTCAGATGCTGCTGGATCAATTCTCCAAACCCGAGTCGCTCGTCGAGCTCGCGCACCAGGATCAGGCCGCCATCGGAAGTGACGCGAGAACTCTGAAAATCGATCCTGAGAGAGGCGTTGAAGGAGAGCTGAAACGTATGATTCGGTGTCTCACCCACTGGGTATCTACCTCCGGAAGGTCTTGAACCCGTTCGCACCAGTTTGAATATTGATGAAAACGACGATCGGAAGATTCAAAAGTACAAGTCAAAATGGAAATGTGGGTTTAGTCCAAAACCCAAACCGGGACATCCATATTCAGGTTGTGAATTCGCATCAACTCGCGCAGTACCTCGACGGGCGCGGTGGCTTTCAACGCATGATGCTGGTCTTCGAAGCCTTCGATTAACACGGTCAGCAGATCTGCGAGTTCCTTCTCCGCCGGGGTTAAGTGGTCGCTGCGGGCGTCAAGTTGCGCGAGCAGTTCCAGATAGTGCTCGTTTTCGGCCTCGGTGCGGATGACGCAAGGCCAGGACAAATGCAAGTCCCACGCCGCCAAAAGCGGGCTCCATTGCATGCCGTGACCGATGACTTGCAAAGCGCCCTACGGCACCCCATGGTGCTATTTCCGGGTCATGCTTTCCGTGCTGCTGGCCAAGACGCCGCGTATCAGAAACTAGCAGAAGCTGTTACTATTCTACAACATACGTCAACCGATGCGTTTATGGCGGCGACGTCAACATACCGTGTACAACCTACCGCCACAGTGTAAATTGTCCGAAATTGCTCTCCCTGAAGCCCGCCTTGAAACGGACTACATGTCCTTGCTAGTCAAAGACTTACTCGCCCTCCGAAAAAGGCCACACGTGTGCAATATGTTAGCTACAGGCTTTGCCAATTGATATAGGTTCGAACGTCACCGCGTGTGGTGTGGCAGGGGAGCCACACAGGGACGACCGCGGCGCGGGGCATCTGACTGACTTCGCGTCCGGTTTTCACCGTATTGATGTTATTACCGCTGTTGGCTACATATTAAGGGAGCCCGTTTTAATAGGTGCTAATGGCGGAATTTCAGGTGAGGAGAGCGTTGATGTTCAAGGTGAGACCATGGTTGCTTGGCCTGTTGTTGCTGTGGGGTGTGGCGGGGGCCGCCGCGCGCGACGATCAAAAGAATAACAGTGGTCCCGCAACCGATCCTGTGATGCAGTCGCTCAGCAAGGGAGTGGACAACATCAATACGGTTTCGCCCTCTGGGGCCGCTCTCCAGCGCCGGGAGGAACGGTATCGGGTGGTGGATGGCGATGTTCTGGATTTGCAATTTGAATTCACCCCCGACTTCAATCAAACGGTAACGGTACAGCCCGACGGTTATGTGACGCTGAAAGAAGTGGGCGATCTTCACGTGGAGGGTGAGACGGCCCCGGAGATCAAACACCAACTTGAACAAGCCTATCTGAAAATTCTGGCCAAACCCGTAGTGACAGTCAATCTGAAGGACTTTAATAAGCCGTACTTCATGGCACTGGGTCAAGTGGCCCGCCCAGGCCGATATGACTTGCGGGGCAATACGACTGTTTCCGAAGCGGTGGCGATGGCCGGAGGATTTACAACCCAAGCCAAACACTCCCAAGTCCTGCTATTCCACCGTGTAAACGACAAATGGTCCTCGGTTACCAAGATTGATCTCAAGCACATGCTCAAAACGCGCAACCTGACCGAAGACTCCTATTTGCAACCGGGTGACATGGTTTACATCCCGCAAAACGTCATTTCCAAGGTCAAGGCATACATTCCCAACGAGTCGATGGGAATGAACGCGTACCAGCCCATTCCCTGAAGACGAGCGCCGGATCTGATTCAAGCGGGTGCGAGGAGAGAACATTCATGTCGCAACAACGCGAAATTGTGAAGGAAACGCGCCGGCTCGGGCCAGTGCGAAACGCGGCGGGATACCAATCTTCGCCGGACGCAGTACGAGAACTGCTGGCGGTGGTGTTCAGGAACCTTCGGCTGATAAGGATTACGTTTTTGGCCGTTTTTGCGGCGGCGATTTTGGCGTTCGCGCTGTATGGAATCAAATACGAGGCGGACACCCAGGTCCTGGTGAAGCATCGCCGCGCGGAGGAGGTGGTGTCCACGGATGCGAACATCCGGGAGGCGGAGAGTTCGACGGATTCTCCCGTGGAGCGCGAAATCAACACCGAGATCTCACTGTTGAAAAGCCAGGACCTGCTAACGGAGGTGGCCACAGCCAGCGGCCTAGACGCTCGTGAGAATCATTTCTGGAATCCTCTTTTTCCCGGGCGTGATGAAAATTGGCGCATTGCGACGGCCGCGCACAAGCTGGGCAATACGCTGAAGATTACGGAGGTGCCGCAGTCCAATATGATCCAGGTTTCCTACCGATCGCGCAATCCCAACCTGGCGGCGCGCGTGGTGGGAGCACTCGATCGAGCCTACCTGGCCAAGCACATGGTGGTTTATCGGCCGCCCGGTGAGTACACGTTCTTTCACCAGCAGACGCAACTTTATCAGCAGGAACTGGAACAGGCGGAAAAGCAGCTCGCCAGTTACGACCTGCAAAAAGACACCTCCGACCCGGAGATCGAGAAAGATATCCTTCTCCGGAAGGCTGGCGAGTTTGACGGCGACTTGGAGGAGACCCAGGCCGCCATCTCTCAAACCAGCAAGCGGATAACCGAATTGAGCTCGCTGGTGCGGACCACTCCGAGCCGTTTCACCACAGAAGAGAAGGTTGGGGATAACCCGCAATTGCTGGCCTTTTTGAAGTCGAACCTGGCGGAATTGGAGACCAAGCGCACGGATTTGCTGGTGAAATACCAACCCAGTTACCGGCTGGTGCAGGAAATTGACAAGCAGATCGCCGATCTGAAAACCGCCATTGCCGCGGAGAGCGGCAAGCCGGTGAAGGAGCAGAGCACCAACAGCAATCCGACATACGAGTTGCTTCAGTCCGAACTGGTAAAGGCGAATGAGGACCTGAACGGATTCCGGGCAAAAGCCCGCGCCACCGCCCCGATCGTGGAGGCTTATCGTCGCGAGGCGCTGCTGGTGGATCAAAAAGGCATCGAGCGGCAGAACCTGATTCGCGACATCAAAGCGACGGAAGGCAACTATCTGCTGTACGTTCAAAAACAGGAACAGGCGCGGATCTCCGATCAGCTCGACAATAATCGCATCCTCAACGTGGCCATCGCGGAGGCCCCGGTGGTACCGGCTCTGCCCGTCTATTCGCCCTGGTTGCTCCTTCTCGCCGGGGCCGTGCTGGCGTTGATGATCAGCATCACCGCAGCGTTTGTCGCGGATTATCTTAATCCGTCGTTCCGAACTCCTGCGGAGGTCGTCCAGTACCTGGACGTGCCCTTGCTGGCCACATTCGCAAAGAACGGGCATCCGCCTCGCTTCGGACTGATGGGAGCAGGGCCAGGGGGGGCTGTACATCCAATCGCAGCGCCAGCGGGGGAGAAGTTCTTGCAGCCGGAAGGCGGAGCCTAAGCGCATCGTTGGTGGCGGGAGAATCACAGATGTTTTTGAAGTTCTTCGGACTAAACGAACAGCCCTTCGGCGTAACGCCCGACCCGCGATTTCTGTATATGAGCCCGGCGCACGAAGAAGCCTTTGCTTCGTTGGTCTATGGTATCGAGAGCGGCCGTGGATTCGTCGCGCTGATCGCCGGTCCCGGCCTCGGCAAGACCACCGTGCTGCTGCGGCTGATGGAGCGCTTGCAGGATTCGGCCCGCACCGCTTTCCTATTTCAAACCCACCTGCAATCGGGGGAATTCCTCAAAAGCATTTTCGCGGATCTGGGGATAGAGTCGCCCGGTGAAGGTATGGGCGAGCTGCAAAGGCGCTTTAGTGAAGTTCTGATGCAGGAATGGCGGGCCGGCAAGCGCGTGGTGGTGGCGATTGATGAAGCCCAGAACCTGGACGATGCGACGCTGGAAATGGTTCGAATGCTGTCGAATTTTGAGACGTCTCAGGCAAAGCTCCTGCAAATTGTCCTGGTTGGGCAGAAAGAGCTGGCGGATAAGTTGGCGCGGCCCAACCTGGAACAGCTCCGGCAACGCGTATCCATCATCACGCATTTTCCTCCGTTTTCCCAAGAGGAAGTGACGAAATACATCAACCACCGATTGCGGACCGCGGGTTACAAGGGGAGGCAACTCTTCACGCCGGTGGCGCTGCGGCTGATCGCAATGTACAGCCATGGGGTGCCGCGGACCATCAACAATGTTTGTTTTCAGGCGCTCTCGCTCGCTTTCGCCCAAAACCAGAAGGTGGTTAACGAAGCAATCCTTCGGGAAGTCATTTCTGACCTGAACCTGCAGCGTTTTGGAACCCAAAAGAAATCTCGGCCGCCATCATCGCGAGTGGCCGCCCCAAGCCTGGGAGGCGCGAAAGCTCCCACCCCGGGGACATCTCCGAGAATACAGGACTGGGGACCGCCGACTCCGCCAGCCGCTGGTTCGCTGCTCGAAGGCGTGGAATTGGCGTCGGCCGCCACCGAAGAGGACGCCCGCTTCCAGGCCGCCGCAGGGGAGCCGTCGCAAGGGCTCAATCTGCTTCCCCACGCTGAAGCCCGCGGGGGCAGAGAGCTTCGCCTGTCCTTGCTGGCGGTGGGGCTGTTGTCGATACTGCTGTGGGCGGCGCCACGGCTGAAAGCGACGTTCGAGTCTTTTATGGGGCCAACCTTCACCGCACATGAAGGCAGCGCCCCGCGACCGGCTAGCGCAGAGCGTGGGCCCATTTCCGTCACGCCGGGAGTTTCGCCGGCTGCGACGCAAAGGGAAGGATCCATAGTTCCTGGTTCGGTTCCGCCCGTGAATTCGCAAACTGTGGATCACGCCACAGCGGCGCTTGCGCAACCCGCAGCACTGCCCTTCAGTAAGACGCCGGACGTTCCCCCACCGGTATCACAGCGAGACGCGGTTAGCGGCTTATCGCCTGTGTCTCCCCCGACGGGGGAGGGGCCTGCGGCGCCGACCGCGCCGGAGAAGCCACGGCATTCGGATCGGGCAGCGCACGAGCACGCTCGGGACGACCTCGGGGCGTACCGCGGAGCCGACGGAAGTCTGCTGGTGGTGGAGTCGAGCGAGAGCGGTGCCCAAATCAGCATCAACGGCCGGACTTCTCCCAAGTGGGTGACGCCGCACGTCTTTTCGCTCGCACGTGGCGTTTACAACGTCACCGTACTGAAAGCGGGGTACATGCCCTGGACGCGACAGGTCCGTCTGCAAGGCTACGAGAAATGGCTGATGGCGAATTTTGCTAATCCTCGGGGGCTTGGTGACACGGAGGATGATGCAACGTTTGCGGTCGAGACTGACCCGCCGGGCATGCAGGTGTTTGTCGACGGCAAAGCGTATGGGCCGAGCCGCGTCGAAACGGAGTTGCCGGCAGGGTGGCATGTGTGTGAGGTGATTACGATGCCGGGGACCCCGCCCGTAGTAAGCAGATTTCACTTGGACTCGGGCGAGATACTCACCAAGAAGATCCGCGTGACGCCGGGCGTTGCACCGGCCGGCGAGGCGAAAATTCCACCTTCGTCATTGAACCAACCGAGAAAGAACTGAGCGGGAGGCAAAGCGTTGAGCCGAAACTTTGACGTGCTACAAAGAGCAGCGCGGGAAACGCAGCAACACAATCGCACCGTCGCTTTGCCCGGCCGGACATACGAAATGCGGCCGGTGCCGGACGCGCACGCCTTATCGCGCGAAGAAATGGTGCGCCTGGTACGGACCGTTTTTCTTTCGCCGGGGGAGCAGACCCCCAAAGCGGTAGTGTTTACAGCCGCGGAGCCCGGCGCCGGTTGCTCTTCCATTTGTTTGGGTGCGGCGGAAGCGTTAGCTGCCCAGATGGCGGGAAGCGTCTGCGTGGTTGACGCCAACCTCCGCCATCCTTCGCTGCACACAGTTTGGGCGGTTGATCGTGGGCCAGGGCTGAGCGAAATCTTACTGGAACCGGAACGGCTGCCCAACTGCGTCCGCAAACTCCCCGGCGAAAACATCTGGTTCGTGGCCAGCGGGCTGGGAAGCGCGCAATCGAGCGGCATTATGAACCCCACCCGGCTGGCGGCATGCGTCGAGCAACTGCGGGGTAAGTTTTCGTTCGTGCTGATGGATTCACCGTGCGCCAACCTCTATTCCGATGCGACCGCGTTGGGACAATGCGCTGACGGCATTATTTTGATTGTTTCCGCCAATACGACGCGGCGGGACTCAGCGCGCCGGGCGAAAGAGAATTTGCAGGCTGCCGGCGCCCGCTTGCTCGGCGCTGTCTTGAACAAACGCACGTATCCCATTCCTCAGGCCATTTACGACCGGCTGTAATTGGGATACGCCCCCAGTTTCTTAGGGCGAACGTCTACACCTCCGAAGCCGAAAGGGAGAGTCCCGGAATGGGACTGAGAGGGCGAAGCTATGGCCGTTTGGAACACCGTCAACCAAGATCTGGCACCGACGCCATTCCCAGGCCGCCTATCCGCCGGCAGCGCCAAATGGTTTGCCATACAGACTCGCCCGCGACACGAGAAAAAGGTCAGCATGCAGCTTCGGGCCAAGGGCGTTGAGGGATACCTTCCACTGATCACCGAAAAGCGCCGGTGGAGCGACCGCTTCAAGATCATCCAACAGCCCTTGTTTTCCTGTTATATGTTTGTCCATATCCCCGAATCGGAACCCGTTCGCATGTCGGTTTTGGGGACTGAGGGTGTCTGTTGGTTCGTGGGCGAGCGTGGGCGGGGTCTGCCGATTCCGGACAAACAGATCGACGACATCCAGGCGGTCTTAAAAGGCAACCTGCCGTTCTCCACGTATCCGTTTGTCCGGATCGGCCAGCGGGTAAGAATCCACGGCGGATGCCTGGACGGCGTGGAGGGGATCCTGGTTTCCAAAGGCTCTGACCAGACGGTAGTGGTTTCCGTGGAACTGTTGCGCAGATCGGTGGCCGTGCGCATTGATGGTTATGACCTCGAGGGACTGTGAACGGGCTCTTGGTTTCCCTTCTTTCCGGTGCCGCCTGAGAAAACTCACAGCGCAACTCTGCTTGACCCGATCTCGCACCCGGTGCTTGTCCAGGAATTGAATCATCCCCAATTCTGAGGAGCTTCACGATGGGCGCTCGGCGTCAGTGGTTTCTGTTGAATATTCTGAAGGTATTCGACCTGTTGGTGATGACCGTCGTGTACTTGCTGGCCGCCGTACCTGTCGCGCATGGGAGGGAAGGCATTTCCCTGACCGAATTCCTGTCGATGCGCATAAAAGTGGAGAACTTTTTTCTGTTCCTCGCCATTATGGGGGCATGGCACATCCTGTTTGCGTCACTGGGCGTTTATCAATCGCAGCGGCTCTCCTCGCTCAAGAATGAGTTGCTGTGTGTGATACGTGCAACCTCGGCATGCACGTTGTGCGTGGGGGTGGCAGCGCTGCTGTTTACCATCCGGATGGTCCGGCCGGAATTCCTGGTGGCGTTTTGGCTCCTCACCACGGCAACGCTGGTCCTTAGCCGCTTCGTCCTGCGGTCTTTGCTGGAGTCTATCCGCCGCCGGGGCCGCAACCTCCGCCACATCTTGGTTGTGGGAACAAACCTGCGCGCGATTCAATTCGCGCAGAAAATAGAGGCAACGATCGAGTCGGGCTACCGCATTATCGGCTTCGTCGATGATCCCTGGAGCGGCCAGCACGAGTTTCAGTCCACGCCTTATCGCCTGGTCTGCGATCTCGAGCACTTCCCAGAGTTTCTTCGGAAGACCGTCGTGGACGAAGTCGTGATCGGATTGCCCATCCGGTCCTATTACGAGCAGTCCTCGAGTATCGCTGCGGTCTGCGAACTGCATGGGATTGTCGTTCGATTCCTGCCCGGAATATTTAATCTCAAGCTGGCCCGCTCGCGCGCCGAGGATTTCGAGGGCGATTCGTTGATCACGCTCTCGACTGGCCCGATGCGCGGTTGGCCGTTTATTCTCAAACGGGTCATCGACTTTACTTTGACGTTACTTCTGCTGATTCTTTTCTGCCCTTTACTGCTCGTCCTCGCGATCTTGATCAAATTCACATCGGAGGGCCCGATCTTTTTCCTGCAAGACCGATTGGGTTTGAATAAGCGCATCTTTCGAATTCGCAAATTCCGGACCATGGTGGCGGATGCGGAACGAAGACAAGCTGCGCTTGAGCATTTGAATGAACAGGATGGGCCGGCGTTTAAAATGGCCCATGACCCGCGCATTACTCCGCTCGGCCGGATCCTTCGGAAAACCAGCATGGACGAACTGCCGCAGTTGTTCAACGTCCTGCGTGGCGACATGAGCCTGGTGGGACCCCGGCCCCTGCCGGTCAGGGACTACCAGGGCTTCGACCAGGACTGGCACCGGCGCCGCTTCAGCGTCCGTCCGGGCATCACCTGCCTGTGGCAGATTTCCGGCAGGAACTCCATCGGGTTCGACAAGTGGATGGAGCTCGATATGCGGTACATCGATGAGTGGTCACTATGGTTGGACTTGCGCATTCTCGCCGGCACGATTCCGGCGGTTTTGAGAGGTTCCGGGGCAGCGTGAGAATCCTTTCGCCCCACGATTCCGCGGGAGATAAGCGGAAACGCACACCCTAAGGAGAAGGTACGGAACATGGCGAGCCTAGCGCTGTCGCAGACATCTAATTTCCTGCGCAAGATTGGCGTGCCGGATCTCCCGCCTCTCATTAGCCCCTTCGATCCGGGCTACGACCCCATTACCTTGGAAGGCCACCTGGAACAGAGTTCGCACTTGTATTCGATCCTTAAAATCTCCATGGCGTGCTGGATGATCGCCAGGGAAGACTGCACGCGCAGAAAAATCGCGGCGGCGACAAAGCACCGTGTACCGGTAGTTACAGGTGGAGGCCCGTTCGAAATTGCCGTCGCCCAGAATGCCCTCCCCGCCTATCTCGATTTATGCGCCAGCCTGGGAATCGCGAGGGTCGAATGCGGCGAAGGTTTTACACGGTTGCCGCTCACGCCCGAGCAGGTCCTGAAAATGGCCGGTGAGCGCGATCTGGAAGTCCAGTTCGAGTTGGGGAAAAAGCACCGACCAGCATTTCGGAAGGATACCGTGAGTGGCCTGATTCAGCAGGGACGCCGGTGGCTGGATGCCGGAGCAGCGCAGTTGGTCATCGAGGCGCGCGAGAGCGCTCAGAACATTGGGATCTTTGATGGACAGGGGGCTTTAAATGCCGCTTATGCCGACGAGTTTGCCGGAGCGTTCGGGCTTGAGGTTCTGATGTTCGAGGCGCCCAGCAAGTCCAGCCAGTTTGCTTTGCTCAGGCATTTCGGCAGGCAGGTTCATTTGGCGAACGTGCGGCTGGAGGAGGTGTTGCGCGTAGAGATTTTTCGCCGGGGTTTGCACTCCGATGCTTTTGGAATTTCCAAGCTCCGGCCTGCCCAGGTGCAGACTGTCCCGGAAATGGGGGTCCAGGAGCCTTCAAAGTCCGTATGAAGCCGAGCGTGGTCATCGATTGCTTTCCGGAAAGCGTTCTTCGTTATAGGCGCGGCTATGCGGTGGTCGCGGTCGACGTCATCCGCGCCACGACGACCATTGCCACCGTGCTCGCACGGGGACGGCGTTGTTTCCCCGTTTCATCGTTGGAGGCGGCAGGCCGGATTAAGGCCCGCCTGGTCAACCCATTGTGCGCGGGTGAACTTGCAGGCATTGTGCCGCCGGGCTTCGAAATGAACAACAGTCCTGCCGAACTCGACCTGCGCTCCGATGTTCGACGCGCTCTCGTGGTGCTTTCCTCGTCTGGAACGAAGCTCATCAGTCTTGGCCGCCAATGCGAAACGCTGTACGTGGGGTGCATGCGAAACTTCGAAGGCGTCGCACGGTATGTCGCCCGCCGCCACCAACGCATCGCGGTGATTGGGGCAGGCAGCCGGGGGACTTTTCGCGAAGAAGATCAAATGTGTTGCGCCTGGATAGCCCACCGGCTGCTGGAGGCGGGCTTTGTAAGTGAGAATGCGCAAACCCTTGAATTGGTAAGACGCTGGAAAATCGGGGACCTACAGGGCGTGTTGGCCAGCGCCAGCGCGGACTATCTGATTCGGACCGGTCAGGGAAAAGACTTGGATTTCGTCCTTTCTCACGTCGCAGATCTCGAAGATACCTGCGTGTCGGAAGGGGAGGAGGTGGTCGTCGCCGGTTCTCTCCCCAGACCCGATACGACCCTGCCGGCTTCCCAGGACGTGCCGGAGTATGCCCAGTGACGATTCGCGACACCTCGATGCCGGTGCTGATCCTGCGTTCGCACAGCCACGGTGGCTTAAACATCATGCGCAGCCTCGGCCCCTTGGGGATTAAGCTCTTTAATCTCGATCCCGATCCGGCAGCCCCCGCTCATCACTCACGGTACTGTGCCGGTAACTTCATATGGGACGTTGAACACGCTCCGGCTGAGGATTCGCTCGCTTATTTGAGGGCCGTGCAGCGCCGGATCGGGAGCAAGGCGATCCTGATTCCCACCACCGATGTCACCACATTGTTCGTGGAGCGGTGGAAAGAGCCTCTCCGCGACCTGTTCCTATTCCCGGAGCAACCTGCCAGGTTGGTGGAAACACTTTGCAGCAAACGCGAGATGTATTTCCTGGCCAAGCGGCATGGCATACCCACGCCGCACAGCTTTTTCCCCTCCTCCCGCCGGGAGCTGGTGGAATCGCTGGATCAGCTTACGTTCCCCGTCCTCCTGAAAGGTATCTACGGTCAAACCCTTTGGGAGCGAACCCGCAAAAAGATGTACATCGTCAAGGATCGTGATGAGCTGCTCAAACTCTACGTTTTGACCGAGGACCTGGGCCGCCCGAATCTGATGATTCAAGAGTACATTCCCGGGGGCGATGACACCATTTGGATGTTCAACGGATATTTCGACGATCAATCGAAGTGCTTGATCGGGTTCACGGGTAAGAAAATCAGGCAATGCCCCGTTCACACCGGATCAACCAGCCTGGGAATATGCCTCTCCAACTTCGCGGTGGATCACACTACCCGACGCTTTATGAAGCTGATCGGGTACCGCGGAATTCTGGATATTGGTTATCGATACGACGCGCGCGATGGGCTGTTTAAGGTACTGGATATTAACCCGCGGATTGGTGCCACCTTTCGCCTGTTTGTGGGAGCAAACGGGATGGATGTAGCGCGCGCGCTTTATCTTGATCTCACCGGTCAGCAGGTGGTCCCGAGTCTCGCGCCGGAGGGCCGCAAATGGATGGTAGAGGACCTGGACTTGGTTTCGTCGTTTCGATATTTCCGCGAAGGAGAACTGAGCGTTCGAGATTGGCTGCAATCTCTCTCGGGGGTTGACGAGACGGCGTTCCTTTCTCTGCGCGATCCACTGCCATTTTCCTTCATGTTCCTGAGCCGGCTGCGTGAACTCTGGCGCCGAACTATGCGTCCGGGCCGGGTAAGGACGCTGGGACCTGCCACCGCTGCCGCCACTCCGTCGACATATGACGCTGCCGGCGCAGACGGCTTTGCTGCTTCTAAATCTCCCAACCGCCGAGCCTCAGAGAATTCCGAGAACCTGCTTCCCCATCTCGATGAATCCTAGCTCTGGCAATTCCACATTCGAGGTCCTCTTGACGTCAAAAATGTGGCAACGCGCGAAGCAACTTGTCAGCACGCTACGAGCTTGGTCAGTTCGCGGGGCTTTTGCCCTGCTCGACCAGGGGCTCATCTCCGGCTCGAACTTTGTCGTGGCTATCCTCCTGGCGCAATGGCTGACGCCGAGCGAGTATGGAACATGGGCGCTAGCCTTCGAGGTTTTCCTTTTCGTATCCATTGTTTATAGCTCGTTGGTGCTGGAGCCCATGAGCGTTTTCGGGCCTTCGTTGTACAGGGACGATTTAAGAGGTTACCTCGGAATTCTGCTGCGCATTCATTGTGTGTTCGCCGTCCTCATCACCACGGGAGTTTTTGCGACTGCGACGGTGGTGAACATCCTGAAGCCTGCCAGTTCTTTACCCCTCGCTTTAGTCGGGGTGAGCGTGGCGACGCCGTGTTTGCTCCTCTTTTGGCTGGCCCGCCGGGGCTTTTATGTTCTGCTTATGCCCCAAAAGGCCGCCTGGGGAGCTTGTGCCTACTCGGCCGCCATGCTGGCAGGAATGGTGATCGTCTACCGGATGCGATCGCTCTCACCCCTCACTGCGTTTCTCATGATGATGGCCGCCGCAGCGATCACGGCGCCCGGCATGCTTTTCTGGTTTAAGCGGCGGCTGCCGCTGTCCCCGCCCGGGCGAATTCAGGCTAAAGATGTGTTGCGCAAACACTGGAGGTACGGCTGCTGGGCGCTGGGGAGTTCGGCCGTTATTTGGTTTTCCGCCGCCTTGTTCTACCCCCTCTTGGGGACTTTTTTCACCTTGGCGGAAACGGGCAAATTCAAGGCACTAATGAATCTGAACTCTCCCATCGGGCAGGCGTTTTTTGCCGTGGGGCTCCTGAGCCTTCCCTATGCTTCTCGCGCCCAGCACGACCGGAATGAGAAAGACCGGAGCCATCTGGCCTGGAAGCTGACTGGATTGTACGCATCAGGGACCTGTGCGTATTGGGTCGTGCTGTTTATATTGCGGAGTCCTATCGTTCACCACCTTTACGGCGGCAAATATTCGCAGATCATGATGCTGATTCCATGGCTCGCGGTGGGGTCAATACTACGGCTTTCTGCCACGGGCCAAACTACCGTACTGAAATCGATTAATAAGCCGGAGTTGGTGTTTGTCGCCTATTCTGCCGCATGCGTGGTGTCTATCGCGCTGGGAATTCCTGCCACCCGATGGTTTGGGGTAACCGGCGCAGTCTTTGCCTGGGGGCTTTCCAGCGGCGTAGCTTTTTTGATGGGTGCGTTGTTGGTGCAACGGAACTCCGGTCGCTCCGTGACGTCCCCAGCGCCGGAAAGAGTTACTCTCGCCGTTCGCAAACGGGGTGCAATGATCATAGAAGGTTGACTCATCACGATTCATTTAAGACAACACGCTTTATTCAAGAGAGGTTAGGCGTACCAATGCAGCAATTGAAACAGGCGCCCGCTCCGACAGGTCAGGCGACGGGTAGTTCGACCGCCGAACTAGCCGTCCGCCGGGCAGACGACTCGACCAGGAAGATCCGGTACCGGGTAGGCGCCGCCTTGGATATTGATCCTGATTTCATCGAGATTGAGGGTTCGCGCGTCAGTCCCTCGGGCTGGACCATGCGCTGCACGGGGACAGCAAGATCAAGTCGTTTCTGCGCCAAAATCTACTTGGTAGATCTGTACCCGGTACCAGCGCGGTTTGCCGTGCCCGCAGAAGAGTTGCATCACCGGGCGGAAGTCTGCCGACCGGTGGAAGAACAGATCGCGACCGAGTGGAAGCGGATTCAGCAGATGCGGACCCTGGTGGGAGGGCGCAATAGTCCGGGTCCATTAGGTTACTCTCTTGTGACACGAACAGTGGTTTTCGAAGAGGTGAAGGGGGTACGCGCGGACTACCTTGCGCGGTGGGCCTGGCCGGCGACTCAACGGCTCAAAGCCACCGAAAAGGCAGTCTTCCACGCGGGCGCGTGGCTAAGGAATCTGCATCAGGTTTCCTTCCGGACTTGTGAGTCCGTGGCTCCCATCGAAGTCCTTAAGCAGGCCCATCGCGCGGTGGCGTTGAAGCACGCGGAGTCAACGCCGCAGGATAGGTCGTCTTTGCAGCCCTTGGAAGCCGCCTGCCGGCAAATCGGCCCGCGAACCCCCATTCGAGTGCCTATTGCCATGAACCATGGCGACTTCTCGTTGGCAAATTTCATTTGGGACGAAGGGAGTGAGCACCTGTGGGTGCTCGATTTCGAACTCTCATCGTACCGGTCAATTCTTCATGATCTCGGCACGATCGTTTTCGACCTGCGCAAGCGACTGCTTCACCCGCTTACCTCGCCGCGCGCCATCCGCCGGCTTGAGCAATCCTTCTGGTTCGGTTACGGAAGCATTGCACCGAACCTCCGTCTGCTGGTGAATGCGCTGGCAAGCCACCGCCTTCTGTATTACAGCGTGCCCAGGATTTCGACTCTGCGCGCCCGAAGGGGCTGGAAAGGCGGCGTGAAGTCTCTGATATACAAGGGTATTTTCCAACATTTTATGGTTTCTCGGATCCTGCGAGCGGGGTAGCACGCGCGAATTCGTAGAACTCGCTTATGCAAATCTCCACGGAATTAGAACTCCGCAAGACTTCGGAAGGTGCGGCGCCGGTTGCGGATGTCGGGCGTGACAGAAAACTGGTCTGGCTGCGGAAGGGAAGTTTAGCGTTAGCCGACCAGGGGCTTCTCTCCGGCTCAAACTTCCTTCTATCCGTCCTGCTGGCGCGCTGGCTCACACGGGACGCGTACGGCGCCTACGCTCTAGGGTTCTCGATATTCATCCTCCTTTCCGGTTTCCACAATGCCTTTTTTCTGGAGCCCATGAGTGTCTTTGGACCTGAGTCTTATGCAAGTCGCATTGGCGGGTACGTCAAGAAGTTGGCTGGGTTCCATTTCGTATTTGCGATTCTTCTGTCGATCCTGGTGGTCACGGGAGCAATTATCGTCCCCTTTTTCATGAACGATCGCGATTTGACGTCCGCCCTGTGGGGGGTTTGTATTGCGGTTCCCCTCGTTTTGTTCTACTGGTTGGTCCGCCGTGCAGCTTATCTCAAGTTTGCGCCGGGACTGGCAGTGGTGGGTTCCGCAACCTACTGTGTGGCGATGCTCATTCTGGTGCTGACACTCAAAAGATGGCTTTCGCCGTTCACCGGTTTCCTGATCCAGTCGCTAGCCGCGATCCCCGCGGTGCTCGTGTTATTCGTTTGCCTGCGGTCAGGAACCGACCAACATTCAAGCCCTTCCAATGCGGACGTATTGCACCAGCATTGGAGATACGGCCGATGGGTACTGGGATCGACAGTTGTTAACTGGGTTTCAGGTTATGCCTATTACGTAATCGTTGGCGCCTTGCTGCCCATGCAGGACGTCGCGGCGCTGCGCGCCCTGCGCAATCTCACGGAACCGTGTTATCGAGCCATGGCGGCGATCGTGCTGCTCGTACTTCCCTGGGCTTCCGGCCGCTACGTCGAGGAAGGCGTCCGTGGTCTTCAGCGCAGGACACGGCAGCTTAACCTGCTTTTTGGCGGCACGGCCCTGTTCTACTTCGGCGCTCTGTGTTTGTTCGGAAAAAAGGTGATGAGTTTCCTTTACGCCGGGCGGTATGACGAGTCATCGCACCTGCTCATCCTGGCGACGGCCCCATTGGTGTTTATCGCCGCTTCGTTGGGCAGTGAGATCGCCGTGCAGGTCATGCAAGCGCCATCCGAGGTCTTTCTGGCCTATGGGGTATCAGGTGTTCTCACATTTGTACTCGGCATTCCTTTCACCCACTTCGGCGGCTTGGTGGGTGGATTACTTAGCATTCTGATTTCGGCCGCTGCCGTTTGGGTGGTCCTCACGTACCGATGTCAAAAGCGATTGCAAGAGGCTGGAACCACACCCTCGCGGGCACCGAAGGACCTCTCGGATGATGGGGGCATTGCCTGACCGTGTGAATTCGCGCAATGCCGGGGCGAATCAAAGAGCAGTGCAGACGCATGCTCCGCAACCCGGCGAGGTATCCGAATAATGCCATCCACGATTGACCACGAGAAACCGGTGGTACGCAACGCGCATGACGGAAAAGGTTGGCTCTGGATCGCTCTTCCTCTTGCACTCGCCGGATACTTCGTATGCACGCAATTGTTCAGTGTGGCGTCACATTTTCACAAGAGTGGGCTCGTAGTGATGCTGGGGGCGCTGATGGGCATTCCGGCCCTGCTCGCGCTGGGTGTCGCGCTACGTCAGGCACTGGCTCATGCCCGTTCGTTTCTTCCCACGCTCCGGTGGTGGCACCTGCTCTGGGCTCTGACGCTTGTAAGTGCGATGGTGTTCCGAAAGCGTCTGGCGGCGGACATCACTTCCGATCCCCTGGATGGATGGGCGGTTTTTCGCGTCGCTGTCGATATGATCGTGGCTTTAGTTTTGCTCGGACGCCTCGCGTTGCGAAGGACTCACTGGCTGGGATCGATGTTCCGAGGTCTGGTAGGGGCTATCAGCGTCTATGGCTTGGTCTGCCTGGCTTCCACGGCATGGTCGGCGTTTCCAGCATGGACGTTGTTTAAATCCTGGGAGTATCTGGTTGACGTTGCAGTGTTGGCGTCAGTTCTTGAAACACTCGATTCCGTGGAGCAGTACCGCAATTTTTTCAATTGGACATGGGCGCTGTACGGCCTTTTGCTCCTTAGTGTCTGGAAAGACGTGCTCTTGTGGCCGAAAGAAGCACTCTACGGAGAGACCCTGATGCAAGGGGCGGCCTTAGGCGTTCGCCTGAGCGGCGTAGTACCCTTGGCAAGTTCCAACGATGTTGCGACCTTCTCGTCCATCCTCGCAGTGCTCTGTCTCGCCCGGCTGTTTCCAGCGTCCGAGGAGGAAAAGTACGACAAGCTCTGGTACACCGTTTTGTTTCTGGTGAGCATGATCTCCCTCGTTATGTCGCAAACGCGAGCGGCTATCGTAGCCTTACTGTTAGGAGGTTTCTTCATCCTGCTATTTTCAAAGCGCGGGAAGCTGGGCGCGTTATTGACGTTTATTGTTGCGCCGGCGGTCGCGCTCGGTACCATGGGAGGATTGATTTGGACGTTCATGGAACGCGGCGAAAGCGCGGCGCAAATCAGCAGTCTTAGTAATCGCACGCTGTGGTGGGGATTGGCTTGGCAAACCTTCTTGCAGCGGCCGCTTACGGGCTTTGGTGCCTATGTCGGCAGATTTGTGGTCCTGGCGAAAGCGGGATTCGGGATCACTGGGACCATGCACAGCGATTACTTGGAAGTGATCGTCGGTACGGGCATTTGGGGTTTGATCCCTCTCATAGCGGCGCTGGTAGGAACGTGGTGGCTCGCATTGCGGTATGTCCGCGATTCTTGGGATCCACAAGAACGGCAACTTGCTCATGAGGGGCTCGCCATCCTGGCTCTACTTGCGCTCCGTTCGGCCTTCAATAACATGCTGACCATTCACCCCGCACTGCCTTTTCTGGTCATTCTGGGCTATGTGGAGTTCTTGCGACGTCGCCGAAAGGCGGGAATCGAGGGCGACGCCGATTATGTCGATGGCGTGGCGGTCGCCGAAGGGGATCCTCTCACTGAGCCCGTTCCTGAGTGGGAGAGCAAAGCATGAATTCGACGGTGATCATATGCACTGTCAATCGACCCGCTATCTTACACGCGACGGTACTCGGCCTATTACGACAAACGGTCCAGCCGGATTCGATTATCCTGTCGCTCTGTGATGAAAGCTCCGTTCTGGCGAAAACGCGGTTCTTGCCCCTGGTGCACTGCGTCCTCGGCCCGCGGGGTTCGAGTGTTCAGCGAAATACCGCCATTCCGTTAGCCCACACGCGTTATACCCTGTTTCTCGACGACGATGTGGAGCTTGCGGATAATTATATCGAGGAGATGGAGCGGGTTTTCGCGGAGGATCCCTCCATCGCCGCCGCATCTGGCAAGATTGTGGCAAATGGCGCGAAGGACGGCAAAGGAATTGAGCGTGAGACTGCGGTGGAGGCCGTTCTCGAAAGCAGAGGCAGCCGCGGATGTTCCGCCATCAAGATCAAAGAGTTTTACGGATGCAACATGTTCGTCCGGACTGACATCTTGCGCACGGAAAAGTTCGACGAACGACTGCCCCTATACGGATGGCTCGAAGACCGGGATTTCCTATGGCGTTGCGCAAAATATGGAAAGATGGTTCGCAACCAGGGCGCGCTGCTTGCTCATCTGGCGACACGCTCGGGGAGAACTTCTGAAGTCAGATACGGTTATCTGAAAATCGCGAACCCCTGGTACTTGTGGAGAAAATCGGTCATTTCCAGCTTGCCGGACCTGATCGCGATGTACTGGATGAAGACTACGTTCGCGAACGTGATACGGGCCATTATGCTAAAGCAGCCACAAGCGGCGGATTACAAAAAGCGCCTCAAAGGCAATCTGATGGCGTATCGGGACTTGTTCCTTTTCCGGATCGACCCGCGAAATATTCTGAACATCGCGGATTCAACAGGCATGCCGGAGGAAGAGGAACGGGATGAGGCGTGGCGATCCGCACCCCGCAGGTCGACATCATTCAACGGATATTCAGGGAAAAGCTGAAACCGCCAGAGATGAGCCCGCCCGCGCGTCGCCAAGTTCAAGGCGAGGGGCACGCGGGTTTACAAACGCAACACGGAATGGCAAGCCACTTCTTCGGTGGACGCAGAAAATTGGCCAGGGCCGTCTCAGCCCTGCTGCTGATGCTTCCACTCCTCGCATGCTGCTGGATACTTGAAGAAGGTACCGCTGCGAATCCGCTGCCCAGCCGCCAAGTGACCGTGCAGCCTGGAGATAACATCATGGCGTTGGTGGATCAATCTCCACCCGGCACGGCATTTCTGCTTCAGGCTGGAGTATATCGGCTCCAGGCCATTATCCCCAAGGAGGGTGATTCGTTCATCGGCGCGCCCGGCGCCGTACTTGACGGTGCGCAACCCCTAACCACGTTCTCACGTTCCGGAAATCTATGGACTGCGCCGGTCCAAGCTGCACAGCAGAGTGCTTACCGCGGGGAATGCTGGGATACCCATCCTGCGTGTAAGTATCCCGAGGATCTCTTCCTGGATAACCGGCCCTTGATGCGTGTGGACAATGTGTCGGGAGTGAGCCCCGGCAAATGGTATTTAGACTATTCCGCGCAGGAAATATATTTCGCGGATGATCCCACGGGTCATGCCGTAGAAATCAGTGTGAAGCCCTACGCGATCAGGGGAGATGCAGCGAATGTGCGAATCGAAGGCCTCACCGTTGAGAAATACGCCTGTGCGGCGGGTGATGGAGCGGTGGACGGAAGGGCCATTTCCGGACACCTAAGCCTCAATTGGGTGGTGCAAAACAACGTAGTCACTTTGAATCACGGCATGGGAATCCGCATGGGGGACGGCATGCGGGTCCTCGCGAATAAGGTCTTGGAGAACGGCCAGTTGGGGATGGGTGGCGGCGGAAGAAATGGGTTGGTGGACGGAAATGAAATCGCCCGAAATAATTACGCCGGTTATAAATACGATTGGGAGGCGGGCGGGAGCAAATTTGCGTTCACCCAGGATCTGGTTGTCCGCAACAACTATGCGCACGACAATGATGGACCGGGATTGTGGACAGACCTGGAAAACGAAAACACGCTTTATGAACAAAATCACACCGCGTCCAACCGCGGCGCCGGGATCCAGCATGAGGTCAGCTATAAGGCCATCATCCGCAATAATCTGATTGAGAATGATGGCGTTAGCGACTATCACAAAACTGCGCCGTGGTACGGCGCCGGGATCGTAATCGCAGGATCTTCAGATGTAGAAGTTTACGGTAACACCGTCAAGAACTGCATGAACGGAATCGTGGGGACCCAACCCCAGCGCGAGTTGAGCCGCAGGGGGACTCCCTACCTGCTAAAAAACCTGAACGTTCATGACAATTCTGTCATCCAATCTACCGGGACGGCCGCCGGGATTGTCTGCGCGGGCGGCCTGGGTAACGACGTTTTCGATTCCAGGAACAATCGGTTTATCAACAATCGGTTTCAGCTTGCTGATCCCCATGCCAAGTACTTTGCGTGGCGTGGCGCAGAGTTGTCCTACGGCGATTGGGAGTCTGAGACGCGCTAGAAACTGGGCACCGTTGATTCTAGGGAAGGATTACCAACCGGGTTCCTCCGTAGGGGAAGCGAGCATATGAAAACCGGAGACACGAAAGGAACAAAGTGCAATGTGCCCGGTTCCCAGGTGGACATGCCAGGGGGATCCGGCGAATCTCGGTTAACTCGCATTGTTACAACTAGTTGGGATGACGGTGACCCCCTCGATCTCCGTGTGGCGGAACTGTTGGCGCAGAGAAAGCTGACCGGAACTTTTTATATTCCCGTTAAGGGGCATCATCGATTCGAGCGTATGGGATCGGTGGAGATGTTGCAACTTGACTCGCAAGGGCTTGAGATCGGCGGCCATGGAGTTTCGCATCCCAATCTGACCGGTTGTGACGAAGACCAGCTCACGATCGAGGTGGAGACTTGTAAGAGGCGCCTCGAAGATGACTTGGGTAAACGTGTCTGCATGTTTGCGTACCCGCGGGGGCGGCACAACGAGAAGGTGATTGCCTCACTAAAGCGGGCCGGATACGTCGGGGCGCGAACCACGGCGATGCTCGCACTCGACCTGAACTTCGATCCGTTTCGAATGCCGAGTTCCGTGCATGTCTTTCCGCACACTCGTTTTGACTACCTACGGAACCTGGCAAGAGTCTGGAATGTGCGGCGCACTTGGGTGTACGCCACCCACCTGCGCTGCGCGAACGACTGGGTCGAATTCGCCAAAGTCATTTTCGATTCCGTGTTGTCGAACGGCGGTTTATGGCACCTCTATGGACATTCCTGGGAGATCGAGGAACTTGGGCTTTGGGACGGCCTGAAGCAGGTCTTGGACTACGTGTCTAACCGCCCCGGGGTTCTCTACCTCGGAAACGGCTCGGTTGTGAATTTGCGCGCGGAGAAGTGGATCGGCGCCGAGTGTGGAACGGATCCCGCGCTTGAGGCTTCCGCCGTCACTCAGCCCGCCCCCCAGCGCCAAGCCGGCACGTGAAAGAGATGAAGCAACGCGTCTTAGCCCCGTAAGTCCGCAGGGAAGCGATGGATCTCATGGTGCTCCCGATTAGCTTAAGACCGAAGCCCCGCGTGAAGCGAATCGCCCGAGGGTTGGGACGCATGGTCCAGCCCCTGCGGGCCGTAAAAGGTCTGGATTGGTTAGTCTCGCGAGCGTTCCAGGTGTGGTATGAATTGCCCGTCACTCCCACCCACTTTTACAGCCCTCTGCCCGACGTTTCCGCGCTGAAGAAGAACTCTCACCGGTGGTACCGCGATGACAACTGCGCGGGACTTCGAATGGATCTCGCGAGACAAAGGGACTTTGTGGAGTCCCTCGGCATATTCAGGGCGGAGTGTGAGAAATTGCCGACGCTTGAACAAGTAAGCGCCAAAGGCTATGGCCTCGGATATGGCGAAGTGGAAGCACATCTACTCCATTGCCTGATTCGCCGCTTCAAGCCCCGCAGAATCATCGAGGTGGGTTCGGGGGTATCGACGTATTTTTCCTTACATGCTCTAGAGATGAATCGGGTGGATGGCGTGGACTCTTCCATGGTCTGCGTGGAACCGTACCCCACCGCTCAACTCCGGAAGCTCGTGGCTGAGCGAAAAGTAACCCTTTATGCGTGCGAGGTTCAAGACGTCGATAGCTCTCTGTTTGCACATCTAGAAGAGGGCGATATCCTTTTTATAGATTCAAGCCACACGAGCAAGGTGGACAGCGACGTCAACTTCCTCTACTTCGGAGTTCTGCCCAGGCTCCAGAAAGGCGTCATTGTTCATATCCATGACATCCCTTTCCCGTACTTGACCTGCCCGCCCGGCCACCCCATGTTTGAGAAGTCCCTGCTCTGGAACGAGGCCGCATTGTTGCGCGCATTTCTCATGGAGAACCGGGCCTTCGAAATTCTGATGTGCCAAAGCTTCCTGCACCGTAATGGTCATGAGTCAATTAAGAAGGTCGTACGAATCTACGATCCGCAGAAACACTTTCCCTCGTCCATCTGGTTACAAAAGGTACAGTGAAAGATAAGGGGTTACGAGAAGGGTAGCCGCGGCTTTCCTGGATTTTTTCGAGCGTGCATCTAGGCGAATTCGCGGGCTCTGCTTATGAAAGTGATCCTTGCGCACAACTATTATCAGCAGCCGGGGGGCGAGGATCGTGTTTTTTCGCATGAACGTCAACTTCTCGAGAGTTATGGCCACCAGGTTGTGACGTATGAGAGGACCAACAGTGAGCTACTCAGCTACGCGCCTTGGGAAAAGCTGCTTCTGCCCAAGCGAGTCATTTGGGCTAAAGACGCGCGGCGGGACATGACGGAATTGCTTCGGAACGAGAAACCCGACATCGTGCACGTCCACAATACCTTTACCCAGATCTCACCTTCCATTTTCGGAGTCTGCCGGGAAGCCCGGGTCCCGGTGGTCACGACCCTTCACAACTTTCGGCTCCTGTGTCCGGGCGGAATCTTTTTCCGGCATGGAAAAATCTGCGAGGAATGCCAGGACTTCAGCCTGTGGCGAAGCGTCCGCCACGCTTGTTACCGCGACTCCTACAGCGCAACGGCCACAACGGCGGTCATGCTGGCGGTGCACCGAAAGGCGCGCACCTGGCTCGACGACGTCACGGGTTATATTGCTTTGTCGCAGTTTTCCCGGCGCAAGTTCATCCAGGGTGGGCTGCCCCCTGACAAGATCAGGGTGAAACCGAATTTTATATTTCACGATCCGGGCCAGAAGAATGAAGCAGGAGAAGGCGTCATTTACGTCGGTCGCCTTGCCCCAGGCAAGGGACTGAAGATACTGTTGCTCGCCTGGCGACGCCTTTCCGCACGTGTTCCCTTGCAGATTCTGGGCGATGGCCCGGCGCGGAGAGAACTGGAAGCCATGGCCTCCGATCTGAACTTATCTCAGGTGAGGTTCCGTGGATTTGTGAGCAATGAGGTGGCACGATCGGCGATCAAGCGCGCCCGCCTGCTGGTCCTGCCCAGCGAAAATTATGAAAATTTTCCGGTCACCATCGTCGAGGCGTTTTCCTGCGGAACTCCTATCCTTTGTTCGCGGCTCGGCGCGATGCAAGAGATCGTGACCGATGGGGTAACGGGATTGCACTTCACGCCCGGAAGCGCTGAGGAATTGGCCGAAAAACTGGACTGGGCCTGGAGCCATCCCTGCGCCCTGGAAAAAATGGGCAAGGCCGCCCGGTTGGAATACGAAGAAAAGTACACGGCCGAACGAAACTACGCAACCCTGATGGATATCTACCGCCAGGCGATTTCCGCATGCCAATGACAATTCCTCAAACCGCTGCACCGCAATCGTTCAAGGTGCTGGGCGTCCGGGTGGATGCCGTGCAGATACCGGACGTGATATCCCGAATGACCCAATGGATTGAGGAACGGCGGGTCGGGAGTTACATTGCGGTCACCGGAATGCACGGTGTCATGGAGGCCCAACGTAACCTGGAGTTCAAGCACATCCTTAGCCGCGCCCGATTGGTGGTGGCGGATGGCATGCCATTGGTCTGGGTGGGAAAAGTCCACCGCCTGGCCATGGACCGCAGGGTTTACGGCCCGGAACTCATGGAAACTTTCTGCGATGTTACCGGCGACCGGTATTCCCACTTCTTTTATGGCGGCGTTCCGGGGGTAGCTTACAGGCTCGGCGAGATCTTCAACCAGCGCTTTGGTATCCGCGTCGCAGGGTCTTATTCTCCACCCTTCCGCCATTTGACCCCGCGGGAAGAGCAAGAGTTGATGGCGCTGCTGCGACATTGCAAGCCCGATATCTTGTGGGTCGGCCTGAGCACTCCCAAGCAGGAAGCTTGGATGGCAGAATACTCCGAGCGCACCGAAGTTCCCGTTCTGGTGGGGGTTGGCGCGGCGTTCGATTTTTTCACTGGAAGGGTCCGGCAAGCGCCCCTGTGGATGCGCGAACACGGTTTGGAATGGCTCTTTCGTTTGGTGACAGAACCCCGAAGGCTTTGGCGGCGCTACCTCATCTATGGGTCTCGTTTCGTGTGGAACGTTGCGCTCGAGCTCACAGGGATCAAGCGGTTTACATAACCTCATCCTTCCGGCAGCCCGCGCTTTCCGGAGGCGCTTGTGAATCGAGCCTCGATTCCGCTGCGGCGGCTGTGCAAACTCGGCTTTGCCCCTTTACGCGGAGTGCTTCCCCTCCCGGCTCGCATCTGGGTCTTACGGCGCTGGGGCCGCTACCCACCTCTTAATTATTCCTTCCTCGCCAGGGAACTCCTCGACGACTTAGCCCGCACCGACCCGGCGGGATTTCACCGCTTACTTTGGTCTCATCACACGGGCGGTCTCGCCTACGGGAAGACCTATGAAATCTCGCAGCGATTTGGCGAGAGCAACTTGCGGCCTTCCCGCCGCCAGTTGCTCGCCGAGGTGAGCAGGCGTTTGCGTGACCGAGGCATAATTCCGGAACGTGATGTCGGTTCCGTATTCGACGTTGGCTGTTCTCTGGGATACGTGTTGCGGTACGCAGAAGAACACCTGTTTCCTTCCGCCACCTGCTTCCGCGGCATAGATGTGGACCAGCATGCCATCGACACGGGTTCAGCCTACCTGCGGAGCTTAGGCTCAAAGATTGAACTGCGATGTGCCGACATTGCGAATTTGAAGGAGGCAATGGGAAACCGCAAGTACGACGTGGTTCTTTGCTGTGGCGTACTCATGTACCTGGATCAGCCCACCGCCGGATTCGCAGTCAGAACCATGCTGGAGCACACTCGGCTTTTGCTGGGGTTGCTCAGTCATGCGGACATGGCGGCAGACAACGTCCAGCTTGCCCATTCCATTGTCCGCCCCGGAGACCTGAGATTTGTTCACAACGTCGACGCGATGGTCGAGGCCGCCGGCGGGAAAGTCGTTGCCCGGCGGTGGACCGGAGCCGAACCGCACTCCTATACCCACACCCCTCCGCTCTTTACTTTGGCGGAGCCGGCTTGAGACGCCTCACTCGACTGCTCAATTGGCGCCCAGCAGGGCACTCCAGGCGGCAAATGTCAGGGGCTGATTCATCCACCAGATGGATTGACTGGACGGGATTTCCAGGTCGAATGTGTTGTAGCGAAATTGATTGTTCCAGCTTGTGTAGACGGAATTGTCGAATCCGGTTCCGATCACCACAATGCCTGCGGCTATGCCGCTGCCTTGAGTGAGGTAGTTGCTATTCACATCCACATTTTGCAGAAGATACGGTTGGCCGTTGGGTGCGTTGCCCCGATGGGCAAGGTATCCCACGATACCGCTCATGCTCCCGCTTATGTGGTTGAAGTAGACCGAAGCGTATGACGAATTGCTGATCAGGATGGCGGCGCCCCAATAAATCCCGGTTCCGCTCGGGTTGTGGCCATCATTCCAGATGTAGTTGTTGCTGATCGTCGTGTTAGAGCTGAGCTCGTTCAGGATCGCCGCCTCTTCATTCGTGGTGAACTGGTTTGAATCGCACAGGATATTCTGTGAATTGATGTCGGTCCAGAAGCCGGGTCCCGCGTTATGGTGGGCGTAGTTGTACCGGAACGTTAGATCCTGGACTAGCGCGAATTTCGCTCCCCCTGCCTCCCAGTAAATGGAATAGCCGCTGTAGTTGTTGTAAGAGATCTCGTTGCTTTGAACCAGAATGGATGTCCCGCCGCCGCCCATGCCGAGTTCTCCATTGTTGTGGATCTTGTTGTCATGGATGTAAATTTTGTCGCCGCTTCGAATCCCCATGCCGTGATTGTATCTGACCTCATTCCCTCCCACGTTCCAGTACACCCCTGAAGTTCCATCCACCGCCGCGCTGCTCGCCTGGCACGCGTATTTTTCGACCACCAGATTGCTGATCGTCACTGACGTTGACGCACCGGAAAACGCATAGGTGGAAAGGCTGATTTCCACCGTGTGGCCCGCGGGATCATCACCCATGTAGATGTTGCCGGTACTGTAGTCGAGATACCACTTGCCCGGACCCACACCAGACAAACTCGTAGCCCTGGTTTTGGGATTGCTGTCGAAAAAAAGGTCTTCCGGATACATACAGGCCGGATGGTTGGAATCGCACTGGCCATTGTACGACGCCAGTTTCGTCACCTGATCGTGCGCGATCCACACGGAGCCGTTTTGGGTAAAGTTGGTGAGCAAATCGGCGCCGCTCACGATGGCTCCGGGCTCTCCGATGAATGAATCGTAACTCTTGGGCACAATGGACTGACGGCGATAATACCCCGGCCCGAGCAGAAAAGTGGTGCCGTTCGGGTACTGATCGACCAGGCTTTGCAGGTTAGCTCCGGCACTAACTCTGACGCTACTCTGAGCCCAGCAGTCGCTTTGCAGTGCGGGCGCCACATAGCTTAACAAACTCACCAGGGTTATTATTGCGGCATTCCTGGGGAAACTGCGGGAAAGTCTACTCCTAAAGTTCATCTGCACCTCCAAATTTGACTTGAATGATTTATTTGCTCGCGACGATTTGCGCCAATTGATTGCTCCATCGGGCGTTACGCTTGCTGATCAATTTGCCGCCGGCTGGGCACACGTCCACGACTCCACGGGCCGGGCAAATCGAATCAGCCCCGATGGATACACCGCCGCGCACGCATGCCGTGGCGGCTGGCGCACCTGAGAACAACAAACTCAGGCGCATTTGAATTGTCAGGAAGGTCTGCCTGGCGGCTTGGCGTTCACCAAACCACCACGTCACGGGCCGCTTACAGCGCAGGGACCCGATGACAACATTGCCATCTATGACGGCAACGGCACCTTGAGAGCGAGGGACTCAAGGTTTGGCAAGTTTAATCGCGGAGTCGGCCTGATGGTGACAATCCTCGGTGTTTGCGACACCATGGCGGCAGGAACACCAACGTGGCTTTGGACGTGACTCTCGATCGATTCGTTCTTATTCGAACTGTTGGGCCGTTTCTCTCACCCGCCTTACTCCCCGCAAGCGGTTTGCCACAAGGAATTCACTTCGGGTGACGACGCGGGACGACCAAAAAGCCTTGCGATCACCCACGCGTTGGCTTGCAACAATTGTGACGCCAGAATGAGGATGCGGGAAAGAACCGAGGAATCGAGGCGAGTGCGTCAAGGAACATCTGAAGTGGTCTTTATCAAATTACGATAACAATTGCGAACGGGGATTGTGGCTTATGATCGGACACGTTGTCAATATCCTTTTGGACTTTTTGACCTATTCGGGTTCACGCTTCACGTAAATGTCCAAGCCAGATGTCTCCTGTGTTCATCCACAAAGAACAGCAGACGACGAAACACGTCGCAATTCGCTCGGTTCGCCGCCGGGCTTCCATCATCTGGACTATTGTGCCGTCGCGAGCGGCTGACGGTCAGAATCAGGCCGCGACCTTCAGCACGCTGCTCGGACGATCCGAGGCTGCTTTGTATTCGTATGCCTTTACAGTCTGGTAGATCGCCTTATCGAAAAAGCTCCCGATCATTCGCCGGAGTTCCCTTTCCTGGTGCAACTCCATCGCCGAATCCATAAGACCGGTGGTCCGAACGTAGGTATACAGGTGGTTCTTCGTCGAGATCAGGGAAAAAACGATTTCTTCCAGCGGTACTCCTTCGGCGTACCGGCGAAGCGCCAGGTCAGTGTAACTGGTCGCGATCGGTTCCTCACTTTTTTGGCTCAGCCAATGGCCGAGATTGCGATAAACAGAGTACGTGCGAAAATGTAACTCTTCGTACGTCAGGTGATGGTAATGCGGGGTTCGTGGATTGCTTTGGAGGTCTTTGATGAGCTCCCGCGTTAACTCCTCCGCGTGGTCCTCAATCATTTGCACCAGGCGAACGGTAAGCATAGCGCACCTCCTGCTTAGAGCTTAGGATGTCGAGATGGGCATCGCCATATCAACAGCCCTCCGTGGACCGTTGCTCGCGAGGGTTCGGGCAGTCGTCAGTTGACTTTAGAGTAGTCCCCCCATCAGGGATAGTCAAGCCGTTGAGGCCGGCCTTATTAGAGCGTCACCGCGACAGGTTGCAGCAGCCGGAAAGTCATCGCGGTCTCAGCCGGGATAATGAGATTGCGTTTCTCGGTAATGGTCGCGGTAGCTGTACCTGCACCGGCGCCCACCGGCGCGCCGATCAAAGCACCCTTGCCGTGTCCCACCAGCGCACCCGTCAATGCTCCGGCTCCCGCCCCGCCTCCGATCATCTCCGCGTTGTGTTTCTTGTGATTCTGGCCGACGCGCGTGCAGGTGGTTGTATCAAGGCGGTAAGGGTTCCCCTCGACTTCTACTGAGGTGAGCGCCAGGCGAATCTCCGCCACTCCCTTCAATCGTCCGGCCCGGTGCGCGTAGACCACTGTGCCTTTTACGGGTGCGCCCGCGGGGATCACCGTCTGGCCACTCACGACTACCGGATCTGCCACGGTCGCGGAGAACGAGGCGCCCGACTCGACCCGATCTGTGCCGATCGGATGATTCAGTCGCACCGCCAATGCTGTGTTGGCAGGAATGACGATGGGCGCGGCTTGCGAGGACGGGGCCTCTGCGGGCGGGGGAGGCGTGTTCGCTTCCGCACTGACGGGAGCTGCAGTGTTTTGGGCAACAGCAGGCGGGGAGGTGGGCCTCGCGTGCCGGCGCAGGCGGCTGACTCCAAAAATACTTACCGCTGTCACCGCCAGCGGAAATGCAATCCAAAACGCTTTTCCTTTCAGGCTGAGCATACCAAGGTCCTCTTCTATATGCACGCGTATGAAAGTGTCTTGTCTTCACTCCCTGCAAAAACTCGGATGGGGAGGCGGCCGATTCATGCAGGTGGTGGATACAGACTTCGCCGCATGCAGATGCGCACGGATCTTTACAGGTATCCGCAAGTATTGTGCCAAATAAGATCCGCCGAACCAGCTGTAATCATTGAAGAGACGTCTGCCCTGAATCGGGTGTGCATGTAAGAATTTCCACCACGGCGCAAAATTGCAGGCTTACCGTAAGCCGCTCTTGTGGTGATTATCTAAATTAGAAATGCTAAAGTAGTTCATTCCGACCATGACATTATGTCATTTTAGTTGGCAGCAAGAGTCTGTTAGTACATCCCGCGAAGCGGGAGACCGTGAGTAGCCGGAGGTGCAACCTCTAGATCTCCAGCAGTTTGCGCAATTTAGCCTCGTCCAGGATGGTGATGCCCAGCGAGCGCGCCTTCTCCAGTTTTGAGCCTGGATCGCTGCCTGCCACCACGTAATCTGTCTTCTTGCTCACCGAACCGATGACGCGCCCGCCGTGTCCTTCGATCAAGTCGGTCGCCTGCTGGCGCGAATAGGTGGGCAGGGTGCCCGTTAGGACGAACTGTTTCCCCGCCAACGCGCCTTCCGTTTTTCGCGTTTGCTCTTGCGTGAACTGCAAACCGGCTTCCCTGAGCTTCTCAATGACCTCGCGGTTGCGCTTTTCGAGGAAGAATTCCTGTATGGCCTCGGCCACGCGGGGTCCCACTTCTTCCGCTTCTTCCAGTTCCTCCGCGGGCGCCTGCGCCAATTTATCGAGCGAGCCAAAATGGTCGGCCAGCAACTGCGCCGTGCGCTCGCCCACAAACCGTATTCCGAGCGCATAGATCACGCGCGCCAACGGCTCCTGCTTGCTACGCTCGATTTCATCCCGAAGGTTTTGCGCCGATTTGGGACCCATGCGCTCCAAATCAGCCAGTTGAGCGTGCGTGAGGCGGTAAAGGTCGGCCGCGTCATGCACCAATCCTTTGTCTACGAGTTGGTCCACCAGCGCCTCGCCCAGTCCATCGATGTTCATGGCGCGGCGGCTGGCAAAGTGCAGCAGCGACTCCTTCAGCCGGGCCGGGCACGCCGAATTGACGCAGCGGTAGGCCACTTCGCCCTCGGCGCGATGAATATCCTCACCGCAAACCGGGCACTTCTTCGGCATGACGAACTCGATGCCGTCCTCCGCGTGCTTCACCACTTTGAGGACTTGCGGAATCACTTCGCCGGCGCGCTGGATGAGCACCGTATCGCCCTGCCTCACGCCGAGCCGCCCGATTTCATCCATGTTGTGAAGTGTGGCGCTGCTGACGGTGACGCCGCCCACGTCCACCGGTTCCAACTCCGCCACGGGGGTAAGTGCGCCGGTGCGCCCTACGTGCGCCGAGATGCGATTCACGCGCGTCGTCGCCTGGCGCGCCGGGTACTTGTAGGCAACCGCCCAGCGCGGCGACTTGGCGGTGGCGCCCAACTCCGGCCACAAACGGGTGTTATCCACTTTGATTACAATACCGTCGATCTCGTATTCGAGGGTGTCGCGCCGGTTTTCCCATTCCTGGATGTAAGCCAGCAGATCGTCAAACGCCGGGCAGCGCCGCCAATGGGGGTTTACCTTAAAGCCCATGTGGGAGAGCGTTTCGAGCACCTGCGAATGCCGGGGCATCGGTTCGGCGCCATTCATTTGGAGGTAATAGACGAACATATCGAGCTTGCGTTCCGCCACGATGCGCGAATCGAGTTGCCGGATGGACCCGGCGGCGGCGTTGCGCGGGTTGGCGAATCGAGGTTCGCCGGCGGCTTCGCGTTGCGCATTGGTTCGCTCAAATGCTCTGCGTGTCATGATGACCTCGCCGCGCACCTCAAACCGCGCGGGATGGCCAAGGGCGTCCAACTGCTTCGGGGCCAAGCGCAAGGGGACAGAACGAATCGTCCGGACATTAAGGGTTACATCCTCCCCTACCACGCCGTCTCCGCGTGTCAAGCCGCGTTCCAAGGCGCCGTCATGGTAAGTGAGCGCCATGGACAATCCGTCCAGCTTCAACTCCGCCACATATTCCACCTGGTCGCGGCCCGCCAACTCCCGCACGCGGCGGTCAAAGTCGCGCAGGTCGTCAACCGAATAAGTGTTGTCCAGGCTCAGCATAGGCGCCGAGTGGCGTACCTTGGGGAATGCCGACGCGGGCACGCCCCCCACTCGTTGCGTGGGCGAATCAGGCGTAACCAGTTCAGGATGTTGAAGTTCCAGTTCCTTCAGACGCTGCATCAGCTTGTCGAACGCGGAATCCGATATTTCCGGATCATCGAGCACGTAATAGCGGTGTTCGTGATAACGAATCTGGTCGCGCAACTCGGCGATTTCCTTCTCGACGTTTTTGGCCATAGCGATCCTCAATGATCAGTTGGACGTACACTACCCAATTATAACGTGGGGACGATAGAGGCGTTGGGCCTTACATCCTTGAGTTACGACGAGAAATGGCAAGCCAATGCGTCCGTGCGTGGGCTACGCATGCTATCTTACCCATCGCCGCCATCCCTGAATCCCGGTCGGAGCTTCCGGAACCAATCTGTCGGGACGAGACAGCAGTACCGCGTAGGAAACTGCGATCACTGAGCAGATGACAGGAACTCTGCTGCCATGGATGGCTGAACCTCCTGATTGCTCGGCCTTTTAGGTACGGAATGTTAGCCAAGGGGCTCTGCGCAGTATATACGGGAACTTGCCTGATTCCAACGCATTCGCCCTATAAGGGTGATGCCCGAGCGTCGCTACCCCGCGCCTTGACAGCGCTACAATGCCGCTGCTAGTGTCATTAGAAGAACATGGAGGAATTCCGCCATGCATTTCCGAAAAATCGTAATGGCCGCGGCGCTCGCGACCGCTTGCATCGCCACGCCGGCGGCACCGCAATCCGATAAACAGCCGATCGTCTCAGATACGGGGCGCTTTGGTGACCCCACGTCCATTGCCCGCAAATATCAAGGTTTCCAGTATGGCGTGCTCAAGGCGAAGAGTCCCGACGAACTGATTCTGACTCAGACCAAGTTCGGTGTGGATCAGTCTTTCAAGCTGAACAAGAAAACCAAGTTCGTCCAGGACGGCAAGGCTAGTCTACTCGGCAACCTCAAAGTGGGCGACAAGTTGTACGTAGACGCCGACACCGATAAGAAAACCGGCGTCATGACCGCCAAGAAGGTCGTGAGCGGCGTGGATTTCCCGGTGCTCCCGTCGGGACAGTAACTAGAGCGCCGCGAAGCTCGTCGATGCTTTGACGATGCTGCAAGGCGGATTGGCGCTTGCAGCCGCCGAGGGGCGGAGTCGGTGTGCCCTGCCTCCACTTCTGTCACTGCCTAAATCAGGCTGCGGGTTTATGAGGTTGAAGCTACGCTCAAAGGAGTATGGGTTGTGAAGCACAAGGTTTTGTTCGTGGCGCTCGTCATTGGGTTTTTGGGATCCAGCGCTCCGGCTGGCGCGCAACGGCATGGTTCGTCGTCTGCCGCGTCCGGTGAGCCCATGTCAATTCCGCACATTGCCCCCAACGCGGGGAGCAAGTACGCGGATTATCTATATGGTATCGTTAAGGTCGTGAACAAAGACCAGATGGTGTTGACCAAGACCAAGTCTGGGGCGGATGAAACATACAAATTCAACAAGAAAACCAAGTTTATACGCGACGGCAAGAGCACTTTGCTCGAGTCGGTAAAACTAGGCGATGCGGTGTGGGTGGATGCTGACGAGGACAAGAAGACCGGCGATTTTATTGCTCGTAAGGTTGTTACCGGCGTGCTTCTGATGAATTAGACTCTTTGCAGGGTCAGTCCCCTTCCGCAGCCGCGGGCCTCCCATTGAAAAAAGGTCTCCTCATCTACAATCCGGTTGCGGGACGGCGTCCTGCCGTTCGGGGCAAGGAAGTCCGCGACGCTGCGGCGGTGCTGGAGCGCGCCGGGCTGCAAATCGAGTTAGCGCCCACACCGGGTCCCGCCATGGCGCATGAGCTTGCCCACGCTGCCGTGGCGAGCGGGGCCGACGTGGTCTTGGCTTGTGGCGGTGACGGGACCATCAATGAAGTCGTTAACGGTCTGGCGACCAGCCAAGTGCCTTTGGGCATCCTGCCGGGTGGGACTGCCAACATTCTGGCCCGCGAATTACACCTTCCTCTCAATCCGGTGGCCGCAGCTCGCGATCTCACTGCCTGGATCCCTCGGCGCATCGCCTTGGGCCGTGCCCGTTGGGAAGATGCGGGGCCTCCGCGTCAGGGCGGGGAGTTCGTGCCTCAGACGCACTGCCGTTATTACATCAGCGTGGCAGGAATCGGGTATGACGCGCACATCGTGTACAAACTTTCCCCCTGGTTGAAGGACCATCTTGGCGTGGCGGGTTACATCGTGGAGGCCTTGCGCCAGTGGGCGATCTGGTCATTCCCAAGTTTCCGCTGCCGCATCGGCGGCCAGGAACGGCTCTGCACGTTTGCCGTGATTCAGCGCACCCGGCTTTATGCGGGGTGGCTGCACTTGGCGCCCACCGCCGACATCTTCGCGCCGCACTTTGTCCTGTGCTCGTTCCCTAGCCGCAACCGCCTGCGGTATCTGTTGTATGCGGGCGCCGTTTTGGCGCGACAGCACGTGCGCTTGCATGACGTCTCGCTGGACCGTTGCGCCGAGGTGGCCTGCGCCCCGGAGGACCCCTCTACGATCATCCGTTTTGAACTTGATGGCGAACTGGCGGGAATCCTGCCTGCTACGTTTGAAATCGTGCCTGACGCCTTGACCGTGCTGGCGCCGGCGAGCAGAAGCAAGAAGTCGGAAGCGAGGAGTTAGAAAAACGAGGAGTTAGGAGTCAGAAGCAAGGCGTTAGGAGCTAGGAGTTACTTAAGAGCCGCTGGTCTCGCGCCTGAATGTTCACTCCAAGCTGCTGAGGGCACTGATAGCGAAGGGCGTGTAGCGTAGTGCAAGCCGCATAGGGACTTACTGTTCGGCGTGCTGAAGCGCGTGTAAGTTGGCGCAACAGTGCGCAGCATCACCAGGCTATCATCCGTTTTTTGTTCCACCCGACAAACGCACGTGCTACCATGCGGAGCCGATGTTGCGGCACCGCCGTTCTGCCCCGGGCGCCTGCCCTGTCCCGCCGGCACGCCGCGACGCAATTTAGTCGGGAGGCCAAAATATGGACTTATCCAAGATGACGCGCCGGGAATTCCACAAATCCACGACGCTGGGTGTTACCAGTCTTGCTCTTTCGGCGGGCCCGCCCGTTCACAACGTGATCGGCGCCAACGATCGCATTGGCGTCGGCTTGATCGGCGCGGGCGGCCAAGGCCGATTCGATTTCAGCGCCATGATGCGCACGGGCCAGGTGGACGCCATCGCCGTCGCCGATGTTTACTCGCTGCCACTTGCCATCACGTTCGATGCCATCGGGACGCCGCCGGGCAAGACCGTGGGCTACAGCGACTTTCGCCGCATCCTGGAGCGCAAGGATATTGACGTGGTCATTGTTGCCACGCCTGAACACTGGCACGGCATTCCCATGGTTATGGCGTGCCAAGCGGGCAAGGACGTATACGTAGAGAAGCCGATTTCGCACACGGTCTACGAGGGTCGCAAGATGGTGGAAGCGGCCAACCAGTACAACCGCGTGGTGACGTGCGGCACGCAGCAACGCTCCGGCGAGCATTACCAGAAAGTGGTGGAGATGATTCAGGGTGGCAGGATCGGCAAAGTCACCTATATCGAGGCCTGGCTCCACGGCGGCGGATTTACGCGCGAAAACCGCAAGCAAGTGCCTCCGCCCGACAGCGATCCGCCCCCGGGATTTGATTGGGATTTCTGGCTGGGGCCGGCGCCCTATCACCACTACAATCGCAGCCGCCGTGGCTTTACCGGCTTCTGGGAAACCGGAGGCGGCGAAACCACCAACTGGGGACCGCACCTGATGGACGTGGCCCACTGGGCCATGCAGGTGGACGCCCCGCTCACGGTCACCGCCTCGGGCGCACGATACGCCAGCATGGGCATCTACGAGACGCCCGACACGTTCGAAGCTCTCTACGAATACCCGCCCTGCCCGCTCAACGCCGCCGGCTTTCTCGCCCGCTTCAGTTTCCACCTGGGCCGGGGGTATGACGAGCACTCGTATGGGACCCAGTTCTACGGAACCGACGGCACGCTGTTCATCAATCGCGAGGGCTATACCATCTGGCCGCCTGCTCCCTCCACCGATGTGTGGGAAACCTACGGCCGGACAACGATCGAAAAGGGCGATAGCACCGCCCAGCACCAGCCCCACGTGGTTAACTTCCTGGAGTGCGTCAGGTCGCGGAAGAAGCCGAACTCCGACATCGAGACGACGCACCGTACCACCAGCGCCTGCCTTATCGCCAATGTCTCGCTCCGGCTGGGACGTAAGCTGCGATGGGATCGCGACAGCGAGCAGTTCATCGGCGACGCCGAAGCCAACAAGATGTTGAACGAACAGCGCCGCAAACCGTGGGATGTAATTTAAAGGCAGTTGACAGTTTACAGTTGACAGTTCACGGCCGACAGTTTACAGCGTTCGCCGGCTGATCGTTTATCAGCTTGGTGGTTGCTGTCTGCTGATAGCTGAGAGCTGAAAGCTGTCAGCTATCAGCCGTCAGCTCTCAGCTAACCGAAAGGACACCACCATGAAATTCGGCGTCAACACGATGGTTTGGACCACCCAGGTGGGGGAGAAACAGGACCCGCTCTTCGCCCGCATCAAGGAGTGGGGCTTTGACGGAGTGGAGCTCTTTCTCTCTACCGACGAGCCCGCCAACCTTCCGGCCGTGCGCACCACGCTCGACCGCTTGCAATTGGACCGCACCACGTGCTGCGTGCTGCCGCGCGAGGCCAACCTGGTGAGCGCCGACGCCGCCACCCGCGCGCGCGGCCTGGCGTTTTTGAAAAAGTGTGTCGACCGCACGGCCGATCTAGGCGCGCACCTGGTCTGCGGCCCGTTATACGCCGGCCTGGGCGTCATGACCGGCGCCCGGCGCACCGCGAAGGAGTGGGCGTGGGCCGTGAAAGGCCTGCGTGCTGCGGCCGCCCGTGCGGAAAAACGCGACGTATGCTTGTGCCTCGAGCCGCTGAACCGCTTTGAGACTTACTTCCTTAACACGCTCGAAGACGCCGCTCGCCTGGTGCACGAGGTGGGCGCGCCCAACGTGAAGATCCACTTCGACACGTTTCATTCCAACATTGAGGAGCGGCATCCGGCTGAGGCCCTGCGCGCCGTGGCCAGGGATTTGGGACACGTTCACCTTTCTGAAAACGATCGCGGCATCCCCGGAACCGGCCACGTGGATTGGAAGGGCATTCTCAAAGTGCTTAAGGAAATCGGCTATGACGGCTGGCTGACGATTGAATCATTTGCCCAGCCCGAGCCGGCGCTGGCCGCAGCCGCGGCCATCTGGCGCGATCTGGCGACGTCCGGCGACGACCTCGCCCGCCAAGGCCTCAAGTTCACCAAAGGCCTGGCGCGCAAAATGGGCATTCGCTGAGAGCGGATTCCGAGTTGCAAATGTGAATGTGGGCGCGGGGGGTCTGGCAAAAATCATTGTGGATAACCCAAAAATGGTTAGCGTTGGTGCCTACAGAGGCGCACCAGCCTGAGACAATTTGTCCCACCGCCCATGCGAGTTGAATTCATCGAGGAGATTCCCATGTCTTCCCTGGTTAGCAGACCGATTCCAATGCTCCGTCGGGCCGGCCCCCATATCTGCCTTTTTGTTGGTTTCCTGGCGCTTCTATCCGGCATCTGCTGGATGAGCGGTCGCGTGAGCGCGCAGGGCTCCGACGAAATTCCTTTCTACAAGCACACGATTGATTTGGGCCAAAGCGAAGCGGCGGAAGTGGCTGACGTGAACCGCGACGGCCGGCTTGACATCATTTCCGGCGAGAACTGGTACGAGCAAATGGCTCCGGGCAAGGACGGTCCGCGCTGGATCAAGCACCATTTTCGCGATCTACCCTTCACCGGCGGCTATCTGGAAGACCTGGGCGACCTGGCGATTGACGTGAATGGTGACGGCTATCCCGACGTGGTGACCAGTTCGTATTGGACCACGCCGCTGGCCTGGTGGGAGAATCCGGGCAAGTCCGGCGGGCCCTGGGTTAAGCACGTCATTGAGACACGCTCGCCCGTCGAGTTCTCCTTCCTGGTGGACATCCTGAACACGGGCAAGCCGCAGCAACTGCTGCCGCAATTCGGCGACAGCCATTTCCCGCTGACGTGGTACGAAATCGCGGGCAAGGGCAAGGACGCGCATTGGGTTGGGCACGTGGTGAGCCCGCACAGTTACGGCCACGGCATCGGCGCCGGAGACGTGAACGGCGACGGCCGCACGGACATCATTACGCCCAAGGGATGGTTTGAGGCGCCGCCCGACCCGCGCAACGGCCAATGGGTGTTCCACACATTCGTGAGCGCGGAGAGCGGCCATCCCGAATTCGTCCTCGGCGATACGGGGTTCATTTACACTATGGACGTGAACGGCGATGGCTTGCCCGACCTCGTCACCACGCTGGCCCACGACTACGGCATCTTTTGGTACGAGCAGAAGAAGGATGCGCAGGGCAATTGCACCTGGGTGAAGCACGTGATTGACAACGCCTGGTCGCAGGCCCACGCCCTCACCATCGCCGACCTGAAGGGCGACGGCCACCCGGTGCTGGTGACCGGGAAGCGCTACTACGCCCACGAGCACGATAAGGGCGCCAACGAACCCCTCGGCGTCTATTGGTACGAGCGCGTCCAGACGGCCAGCGGGCTCCAGTGGCGGCGGCACATCATCGATTACGGAGGGCGCACCGGCGGCGGTATGCAAGTCTGCGTGGTTGACATCGATCACGACGGCGACCTGGACATCGTCGTGGGAGGAAAAACCGGGCTCTTCCTCTTCGAGAATATGACCAAAGGACGCAAAGTGGCGTTGACGGATGTGTTTTCCAGGGATTAGGGATTAGGGATTAGCGATCAGGGATTAGGGATTAGCGATCAGGGATTAGGGATTAGCGATCAGGGATTAGGGAGCCATTCTTGACGGGTGCGCGACTCGGGGGTGCGGCGATAAAGTAAAGCGGCGTAGCGCAGAGTTATTTTTCTCCGAGAAAAATTACTCTGCGGTACGCCATGGGGGATTGAACCCATACGGAAATGACGTATTGCGGTGACGGGTTTGAGGCATATACTGGGCGCCATGTCTCGACTTAGGCGCTTGGTGGTATCGGACAGTTGGTTCTTTATCTCTTGTCGCGTCTTACCTTGGCGCGGAATTCTCACGGCTTCGGAATTCGCCTGCTTGGGCGGGGTAATCCACGAACGCCGCAAGAAACACGGCTTCCTCCTGAGTGCCTGGGTGTTCCTGCCCAGCCACTGGCATGCGATTTTCTACCCGCCTTATTGGCCTTGGTCGAGCATCCATGATTACACGGGTAACCTCACCGATGCGCCCGCAACTCCCAGCGGTTTGTCGGTCGATCGCGTTTTGTTGCCCGCCGGCCTGCGCACACGCATTTGAAGGCGTACCGCAGAGTAATTTTTCTCGGAGAAAAATAACTCTGCGCTACGCCGCTCAGAACCCCGAAGGATGGCCACAGGAAATAGGAAATATCGTGCCCGGCCGGATTCTTCCGCTGAAGTAAGGTGGACGGCGCGGGCCGCCGACGATCTCGAAGCGACCGAAGCAACGGCGGCAATTGCATTTCAGAGCGATTTGGGCTACCGTGCCGGTATGGAAGATCTAAAGCTCGAAGTACCGGTAACCGAGGAAGTTGAGGTCGACGCTAAGACACTAGCGGCCATTGACCGGGGCACCGCTGACGCGGATGCGGGCCGGGTGGTATCTCTTGAGGAAGCTCGGAAACTCGTTCCCCAGTGGATTTCCAAATTCGAATCACAGAAGCCGCGTTAGCCGACTTTGAGAGAATCCTCGCTTATTCTTGAGCTAACTTTCCCGCCGGCGCCGAGCGGTTCGGCAACGCCATTCTGAACCACATTGAACTTCTCAAAAGTTTCCCTTATATCGGTAGCAGGGTTAAGGGACGCCCTGGGGTGCGCCAGTTGGTGCATACGCCGATCTTGATCTATTACCGTGTGAGCCTATCCCCAAACTTTGTGGAAATTCTCCATTTTCAGCACGGCTCTCGCGAATCTGATCGTTAGCTATGGGCGGGGACGCCTGACAAGGGTTAACGGCCGCCACCGGAGGAATTTCTTTCTTTGCCTGCTCGTCACTTGTCCCTTGTCTGGTTGTTCCCAAGTGAAGCCGGGGCCGTGACCCGGTGCCGGGGAGGCAAGGGACGACGCCGCACGAAGCTCAGACCCCTGAAGGATGGCCACAGGAAATAGGAAATATCGTGCCTGGAAGCTGTGAAGAAATTCCGGAACGAGCAAAAGTACCTCGCGCAGAGACGCAGAGGCGCGGAGTCGACAAAGAAAATAGAGCATTTATTTATTTCAAACCTCTGCGCCTCTGCGCGAGATTGTAGATTTTTTCACACGTGCCTGTCCCGGATTCCCCCGTCGGTCGCAAGACCCGGCTACTGACGGGCTGACGGAAACCTGTGCTACCCGCTCTTACTTCGGATGGTGGCGGATGCTGTGCAAACGGCACTCGTCTCTTTCAATGGTGAAGTAGAATCGCCAATTGCGATTCACGCGCGCCTGCCAGAGGCCGAGTGCTTCGTCGTACCTTTTGGCTCGCAAGGATGGATGACTGAGGTTTTCCAGCAGGAATCCAATTTGCTTGTCGAAGGCCTTCTGCACCTCCGTGGGTGCGGAAGCATATTGCCGAAGGAACTTCTGCGAGTACCGGGCCGTCATGGCCGCGAGGCCTTGCGGCCAGGCTTCTTCGAGCGCAATTTCGACACTTCTTTATGAAGCGACGCCACCAGTTCGGCGCCGCTGGCGAAGGGCCCGTAAGCGCGGCCTTCTTTGAAGTCCACCAAACTCTCGACAAGGTCACGATCCATCACCGACTTCGGGGTGAACGTAATGCGGCCTCGCTCGACCGAAGCGTCCAAAAGGTCGCCCACCTTGACGCCAATCTTTTTGCGGACATTCAGCGGAATGACCACCTGATATTTGTTTTTAACAGAAACCAGCGCCATAGAAGTTGATCAGTTGAACAGTTCAACTCCCCCTTGCAAGAATAGCAGGTCAGAATATAGTGTCAAGGGGATGATTCCGTACCGACGGAAACCGCCGTATTGGATTGCCGTGCCAAAGATGGTCCGTCACGGTGCACAGATGACGAGCCGCCGAGGAATCCGTCAACTGACGGACACCTCGGCGCTACCTGCTTCCGCAGATTGCGTAAGATGAAGTTCGCTGTGCGCTCGGAGAGTTTCTGCATAATCTGGGAAGCGTTGGCCGCCGCGCCCGGCCAGATGAGCAGGTGGCAGTGCTCGGGCATCAGCACGTAACGCAGGATTCTGAAGTCCAATTCCGTCCGCAGGTCAGGGCATCCGCCGGTTTTCCTCAATGCTCATGGAGTTCTGACAGGAATTCTGCTTTTTGACATATACGTTGCCCTGGAATAAACTTTTCTCCATGCCAATTCCGACGGAACCCATTGGGAGTATTCCCAGGCCACTGCAGTTGATTGCAGCGATCAAGGCGTTTCAGGCGGGCGGCGTCGCGAGAGAGAAGCTTGATGCGCTCTATGCGGAAGCGCTGCGCGATACGATCCAGCGCTTTGAGGCGACCGGATCGCCCGTGATCACCGACGGGGAGCAGACGAAGCCGAGCTTTGCCACGTATCCCATCCACGGGCTTACGAACCTGGCGCCGGACGGCATCTCCATTCCCTTTGCGGATGGTCACGTGCGACAACTGCCTCGCCTGACGTCAGGGCCCTTTCGCTACAAAACCCATGCAGCGGCCTATCTGGAAACAGCGAAACAGTACACGCGGACTCCTTTGAAGCAGGCCGTCATCTCCGCTTCGGCATTAAGTCTGCTTTACCCTCAAGAAGGGATTAACGGCTACTCCCGAGAAGAATTCCTCGGTGATCTTATCCGCGAAGCCGAGACGGATGTTCGTGATTGCCTGGCAAGAGGCGCCTACAAGGTGCAGATCGACTTCACCGAAGCCCGGCTGTCTCTGAAGCTGGATCCCTCCGGGCGCTTATTGCAACAGTTTATCGGCCTCAATAACCAGGTCCTGAGCCGTTTTACCGCGGAGGAGAGACGCCGGATCGGCATTCACACGTGCCCCGGCGGCGATCAGGATGCCACCCACAGCGCCGACGTGGACTACGCCGGCCTGCTCCCTGAGCTTTTCAAGCTCAATGCGAACAACTTCTATATCCAGCTCGCGAGCGAGAAAGACCGGCCCCGGGTTCTCAGAATGATCAAAGACTATGCCCGGCCCGACCACAAGGTCTTCGTCGGCGTCATTGATCCTATTGATCCCCGGGTCGAAACACCCGAAGAGGTGCGGGACCGGGTACTCGAAGCAGCCGAATATATCCCCCTGACACAACTCGGCACGACGGACGACTGCGGATTCGCTCCCTTTAGCGACGATACTTCGACGGGGCGAGATACGGCATTCGGGAAGATTCGTGCCCGTGTGGTCGGCACCGAACTGGCCGCCAGCAAACTGCGAGTCTAGCCGCAAAAGGAAAATCCAAAGGAAAATCCGGGACAGGGACGTGTGAAAAAATTGGCATTCGGCCCCTTATCCACACTGTATATCATTGAAAATACAGGATGCCAAGATTATTAAAACCAATTTTCCCACACGTTCCAGGCACCATATTTCCGATTTGCCGCGGCCGTTTCGAATGCGCGGCCCTAACATCTGTCGCCACACTCGGTAATCGTGGTACCTTGCACGTGATTCTAACATTCTGGAAAGCCGCAAGGGGCAGACCCATGAGATTTGGCGCAGTGCTTATCTGTTCGCTACTCTTCCTGCCTGCTATCTGCTTTGGGCAGTCCGTAAGCGAACTGTACGGGCTGATGGCCCCGGGACAACTCGATTTGTCCTCCGATGGCTCGCGAATTTGGTACAAGTTCGGCCAGGAATGGTGGGAGGTCGATACTGCTCCGAATTCGCGGCCAAAACGAGTGGACAACCACGCGACTATGGACACAGCTAAGCCGCCTCAGGCACAAGGAACTTCTCACCTTCCAAGCTCACGAAGATCACCGGACGGAAGGTGCATAGCTTACCTCGATACCGAAAAGCCTTATGGCCCCCTGTTGTTGTTCTGCGTGTGTGGCGATAAGCACGAAAACAGCAAGCCGCGGCCCGTGTCGCAGATGCCCATTCTTGCATTCCAGTGGGCGCGGGATTCCCAATCACTATGGGTGATCGCCGCGAACGGCGCTGACGAACCCTTTGGGCGCCTGAGCTTCGCCGGACGTTTTGAGCAGGTGACCCAGGGCGCCGCAATGCGCCGCATCGGCGGTTTGGCGGCGGCCAACGATGTACTCGCATGGGTGCAGAGCGACGGTTCTCACCACGGGACGATATGGGTCCGCGATCGGGCCGGAAAGTCCCGCGTACTTGTGGACCCGAATCCACAAACAGCCAAATGGAGTCTAGGTTGGACGCAGGAAGTGGTTCGGTGGAAGAACGGACACGGAGAGGAGTTGCAGGGAGTTCTCGCTAGGCCCACGGGCAGCCGGCGTTCACCGCTACTCGTCGATCCATACTCAAGCTGGCGCAACCGGTTCTTGAACATCCCGGTTCTGGGCAACTACGCGTTTGTAGAGGCGGGCTTCGCGGTTTTCTTTCCGGACCATCGCGCGCCGTTTACGTTTCCGGAAATGGCCTTTGGGGAGGCTTATGTGGGCGCCTCGAAGGATCGCGACCCGGTGGATGTCTTGACCGATGATGTTATGACCGGAATCGAGGAACTCGTCCGGCGCGGCGTGGCGGACCGGGACCGACTGTTCCTTTATAGTTCAAGCAACGGCGCCAGCGCGGTCGATCAACTCCTCACCCAGACCCGCGCCTTCAGGGCCGCAGTTTCACACGCTGGTGTGTCCAACTGGCTCGGATATTACCAGATGCGCCACCCACTGGGAGACGAAACAATTCCAGGCTTTCTGGGTGGCAGAACGCCGGCGGACTCTCTCGAGCTGTACCGTCGCATTTCTCCGGTATTCCAGGTAGACAAGATTGTGACTCCATTACTGCTGGTAATCGGGGAGAAAGATACTCGATACAACGACACGACGCGATTTTATGAAGCGCTGCGTAAATTAGGCAGGCCGGTTAGTCTGGCCGTTTACCCGGGTGAGGGCCACGAAATCTCCAGCGCTGCGCTTGCCGACCAACACGTGCGAAGGGCCCTCGAGTTTTTCCGGTCTACGCAACGCTTAGCGCGGTAATGCACGGCGACCGGAGAGCGGGTAGCCACGATGAGCGATTTTCTGACCGTGTGGGCTCTTGGAAGGGGGGAAAACGGCGTCAGGAACGTGTGAAAAATTAGAATTCGGCCCGCGGGTGGCGCATACATTGAATTGTATGTATGCGTCACCCGCCCGTCACGGCATGCGATCCATGGTCAGGACGGAGCTGTCCTCCAGATAATAGAACCTCCAACTGGACCACGGCCAGTCGCCCGGCTGCGCTACCAGCCCTCGTTTCACGGGATTGTTGTGCATGTAATCTATTTTTTCCACGCGCTTCTTTTCGCTCCAGACGTTCATATCGTAGCCGCGCCGGTTCCAGACCCGGAAGTGCGCATGATGGTGCACCGTCGGGGGCAAGGCAAAGCCTTTCAGCATCTTTTGACACCACGGGAATTTCAGATTCTTCCGCAGATTGCGTAAGATGAAGTTCGCGGTGCGCTCGGAGAGTTTCTGCATGATCTGGGAAGCGTTGGCCGCCGCACCCGGCCAGATGAGCAGGTGGCAGTGCTCGGGCATTAGCACGTAACCCAGGATTCTGAAGTCCAATTCCGTCCGCAGGTCATCCAGGGTTCGGATGAATTTCAGCTTGAAGCGCTGCGAGTCAAAAACCCGCATCCGCCGATAGGTGCTGGCGGTCAGGTAATGGAGATCATGGTGATCGTAGAAGTGCCGGAGCCGTGGCAGGTGCGCAGTCTACATGAGGTGGCGGGTGCCGCATACGTAAAAGGCACTGTATGGGCCACCCGACGTATCTCAACGAGACGATTGGAATGGTTAACTTTTCAAGGAGTTATCACGTGAAATCACTACCGTTGGTGCTTTGTATTGGTGTGCTGTCGCTGTGTCGTCTTACCTTTGCGCAGAACACTTCGCCGGGGCAAAAAGCAATCCCCGCGACGTCGGACGTACAAATCTCATTCGGTGCCCTGAAGAGTCTGGCGGGCACGTGGACCGGCCTAGTCACGACCGATCCGCCTAATCCCGACATAAACGGGCCCATCCAAGTCACGCTGCGCGTGGCCTCCCGCGGAAACGTTCTGGTGCATGAAATTGCGCCCGGGGGAGTACCAGAGCCGACCATGGTCTATTTGGAGGGTGATCGCCTGACACTCGTTCACTACTGCGAAGCTGGAAACCGGCCCCGGATGGTGGCTCGCAGGTCGCCGGACCAGCAGACTGTGGAGTTCGATTTCGTCGACATTTCTGGTAGCCCAAGGCCTGCATACCTGAGTCATTTCGTGTTTAGCATGATCGACGTGGACCACCACACAGAAGACTGGACGTTCACGCTACCAGGGGACAAACTGCTGCACGCGCACTTCGATCTGAAGCGAGCAAAGGAAAGCGTTCCCCCGCCGCCCGGCAAATGATTATTTGGAGGATGCTGTCGGAGTCCATCGGTGACGGCCCTATTGGGTAGCACAACGCTCCTGCTTCTGAATCTCTACGCCCCAGCAGGATTTGCGCAGTCTTCCCGAAAGGTCACCCTTCACTGCGTTCAGGAGAAGCTCTGAATCAGGAGTGGGGCCCGTCCGCCCTAGCAGCCTCTGGCGCGGAGAATCCGCCGGTTTTCCTCTGTGCCTCCGTGGTCAAACCTTTGAGCCACAGATGGACACCGATGATCACGGATTATTTCCGGATGAAGTGATCCGTGGCCATCCGCGTGAATCCGCGGCCTCGGCGCCTTCGGGGTGAAGCGGGTAGCTGGGAGGCGATTCTAAGGTTGTGGGCTTAGCTCGTGTTCTCCGATGGGGATTTCCGGGAGGGGTTTCAATTGAACGGTATATCCACTTCGGTGTAACTGCCGGGCGTCGCTGCATTCACAGCGGCCACGACTCTTTCCACGTAACGGCGCAAAGTGGGCCATTGCTGATTGCCGAGAACCACGAAGGCGATCTTTCGGCCCTTCAGGTTTTGCTGGTAACGCATGTTCTTGTCTGTGGTCAGCAAAACGTCGAAACCTGCCGCCTCAGCAGCTGCTATCAATTCGCCATTAAGAAGCCGGTCCCATCCCCGTTCAAAGGCTTCAACCACCACATGGTCGTTAAGCGCATGCCGGAGGGGGGCGGGGGTACCGTTATCAAATAGGATGAGCATCGGCCCTGGGGGCAACAGGCGGCACCGGTAGCGCGTCAAGGCTGCGCGCCGCAAATTCGATCACGGCCACGACCTGTTCGTGGGACAAATGAAACCACTCCATGATCTCACTGATCGACGCGCCTGCTTCCAGATTGTCAAAGACCACGGAAACCGGCGTTCGCGTATTCCGGAACACCCAGGCGCCGCTGCGTTTGCCGGGGATGCTCTCCACAGCGCGGCATTGGGACCAATCGAGTGCTGCCATACCCTTACCCCCTCCTGATGGCTTTATACCACAGTTGGGGGACGGCGTCACGTGGGGGCAGGAGCGAGCGGGGTAGCGCGAGGTATTTGGCTCGGAACCGAATTCTTCCGCGGCCTTTTCTCATTGCCAACAGGTCGAAATTCCGATTCTACGAGCCGCCAACAGCAGTGCCTGGTGTCTAAAGGGATTGCGGACAGCGTTTTCCCAGAACTTCTCCGTGAGCGGGGGAATCCCTCAATCTGCGAATCGGGCTGCGCCGCCACCCGCGCCAGCTTGCGCTTGCGCGCGGGGGTCATGGGGCGGTCAGCCAACGTCCTGTGCACGAGTTTCTTCGTAGCGTTTACGGTGCAGTATAGCGCCATTCGAGCGCGGGACGGCGGAGAATGCACCAGGTTTCGCCGTTCGGGTCCGCCCGGGCAGCCTGTGGCACGGAGCATCCGCCGGTTTTCCTCTGTGCCCTCTGTGGTGAGTCTTCCCTGAAACGCTCCGGCCCCGGTTTTCACCCGTTGAATCTCTGCGATTTATGATGCCTTCGGATCCATCCATTGACCGAACGGCTAGCGCATGTAACACCAGGTATCCCAAGAGGACTGGTTAAAGGGCTCGAGATTCGATACAGTTTCCTCGAAGGCAAGAATGGGAGGTACCATGGCCCTTAAGATCAATCGACGTCAACTTCTGCAAGCGGGCGCAACCATGGCGGCTGGTTTCAGAGCTTCGGCGCCCGAAGCCGCGATGAACGTTCTAGCACCCCTTCCCCGTGACGTCACGCCGCCGCGAAATTCCAGTACGGCGAAGGTTTTTCCTGAACCTCGGGAAATGCAATTTTCCGACGGCTGGCTCACGTTGGACGAAAGCGTCGCCATCGTCTCACCGGCGGGAGCGTCTGAAGCCGACAACTCCCTGGCTTGCCTTCTCTCAGCAGAACTCAGCAGCCGCCATGGTTTTGCCGTCCGCCGCGAATTTCTTGCTCATCTGCCGGAGCATGGCCCCTTCATTCTGATGGGCGCCGTTGGCAACCCCCTGGTCAAGGAGTTTTGCACGGGGCAGGGTCTGGACGTCAGTGCCGCCCACCCGGGCACGGAAGGATACGTTCTGAGCGTCACCGCGAAAGCTGCCGTTATCGCCGGCAGTGACGACCGCGGCGCCTTTTACGGTCTCCAAACATTGCGGCAGTTGATCACATCTGACGCCTCCGGCGTCGGTATCCCCTGCGTGAAGATCCGCGATTGGCCCTACTCACAATTTCGGGGCATCAAGCTCTATCTCCCGGGACGCGAGCATATTGGATTTTTCAAGCGTTTCGTGCGCGATTACATGGCGATGTACAAGTACAACCGGCTGGTCATGGAAATGAACGGGGCCATGCGCCTGGACCGCCACCCCGAGATTAACGCCGGCGGGCTCGAATTGAGCCGCGACTTGCGTCTGCGGCGCCTGTTGGATCCTCCCGGGTTATGGTTCCATCAAGGCAATTCGAGCCATTACGATACGGCGGATGGCGGCATTTTGGAGAAAGAGGAGGTCGCCGACCTGGTCCGCTGGGCGCAAGCGAATTACATTGAGGTCATCCCAGAACTGCCCTCACTGACCCACAGCTACTATCTGCTCACCCGCCACCGCGAACTCGCCGAGATTCCTCAGGAGGAATGGCCGGACACCTACTGCCCATCTTTGCCTGCGGTTTACGATCTGCTCTTCGGCGTCTACGACGAATATATCGAGGTCGTCAAACCCAAAATGATCCATATCGGCCACGACGAGTGGCGGATGCCGTGGGGTGTGTGTCCACGCTGCCGCAACCGGGATCCACGCGAGCTTTACGCGCAAGACGTGAATAAGGTTCACGAATATCTTCAGAGTAAGGACATTCGGACGGCCATGTGGAGCGATCATTTGCTCGAAAACGTTCGCGGCGCCAAGCTCGCGCCACCATGGTGGAACGCGCCGGGCTACGATTACAAGATTCCCGGCTCGCTTTCGCCCGACCAAGTGAAGCGCTGGATTCCAAAAGACATCCTGATGTTCAACTGGTTGTGGAGCTACACACAGGACCCGCACTTCCCGCCCGTGACCAACGAGGAGCGCCTTAGCGACTGGGGATTTGAACAGGTTTACGGTAATTTGGAAGCATCGATTACGAACTTTGGCGCCAGGACGCAACGCTCGCGGATCATCGGCGGTGTCCCTTCTGCCTGGCTTGCGGTCACGGAATTCAATTTCGGTAAGGACCGCATAGCAGACTTCACCGGCTGCGCGGAGTTGCTGTGGTCCGGCCGGGAACAGAGCGCCGATGGCCGGTCGCAGGCACTGGATGGGTTAATGCCTCGCATCCGCCGGAACCTGAGTGGTTCTGAAGCACCCAGCGCAACGGACCCGGTGATGCCCGTCGACATCTCCGCGTATCTCAATTCTCACGTGCCCGGCATTCGGCCGTCGCCCTGGGCTGCGGGAAGCGTCTCCCGCGGTCGGCTGGCGTTCCGATTGGTGAACGGCTCGGGCGGGAACAAGTCCGTCCTGGTGGTCGGCAGCACGGGTACGGACAACAATCCCTACCCCCCGCACTCACCCCTCATACCCATCCGGCAGGACGTGACCAGCATAATATTTCTGCACGCACTGGCGGAGCCGGCGCGCACAACCGAGGGATACGACAGCACGTTCGACTTCCCGGACTCGGCCGATTTGTTGGGTTCCTACGAAATTGAGTACGACGACGGCCTGACTGCCACCGTGCCTCTGCGGTACGGGTGGAACATCCTGGATCTCCGGAACCAGGCTGGTGCGGTCGCCTATCAAGCCGACTGGGTCGATTTCGGCGATGAACCGAAATTCTATGCTTTTGAGTGGACCAATCCACGTCTGGGGAAGGAAGTGAAAACGATTCGGCTGGTAGGCTCACAGGGGTTCAAAAACGATATGGGAAAGCCGATCCCCTCCAACGCGGTAGTCCTTGCCGCGGTGAGCATGGTCGTCAAACGGGTAAAGCCAAAGCAGCAGGAGCCGCCTTTCCCGAGATAGGGCCGTGCCCTCGGGCCAGGCGAGCCCTCTGATTATTTGGAGCTGGCGGTCACTTTACGGCCGGTCCACGTGCCCTTTTCGTTCTCGGTCGACCAATTCCCGGTGAGTGCCCCTTTGTCGAGCTTTGCCGTCAGAACATACGTGACGTCGGAGGTTTCAATCCGGATATCGAGTTTGTCACCGTGAATCGTCCCCGAGGTGATGTCCGTGTCGCCGAGGGGCGAGACAACGCTACCCTATTCCGTAAACTCAACCCAAAAGATCTCGTAAGGACGAAGCATTACTCGAAGCGGTTGGCGCTTCAACTCGGAAATGCTTCCGTTGCGAATTTGTGCCAGTGTGTTGATGGAGCTCTCCGGATTAAGTCCCACCAACCTAAAGCTGCCCTTCTTCTCAGAGGGAAACTGCACGGTCACCTCGTGCGGCTCTCCCGCGCCCTCCAGGGGAAAGTTCCACATCATCATGTTAACCCAGGGTCCTCCCCGCGCCGCCACCGCATTGAGACCAGAACCGGAGCCGGTTACGGGCAATTCCTGTCCTTGCATCAGACTGAGAAGCTTAAAGGCGTAGTAAGCCGGCCGCACCCGGTCCTGATTATCGTAAAGACCATCATACTGTGGCATTTCGTTCCACCAGTGGGCCATGATGGCGACGCCTGGCGTTGACATAAACTTCGAAAATGTCGCAGCGTCGACAAAGTAGTCGCGAATATGGTAGTAGGCGGCTCGACTTAGTCCGTGCCTATGGAAGCCCATTGCCGTTTCAAGAATAAACGCCGGTTGGAAGTACGGATTCAGAACAGGGTCTTCCAGAGACATGTTCCACTCATCGAGAATTGTCTCCACCTGGCGCAAGTTTGAATAATGAGCAAGCTTGGCTTTCATGTAATCGATGCTCTTCCCGAATTCCCTGGGATCGCTGTTGTAAAGGTGCCAGGAAAGAAAATCAAGGGGAGCATGCCCTTGGCCGGCAGCATCGATCAGGGCGTCGCCCAACGGACTCTTGTAATACGCGAGCGCCGGTCCGCCCACCTTTGCCTGAGCGTCGGCGCGGCGAATCGCACGAACTGTGTGGAGGTAATACGAGACGTACTTCTGCGGCGTGAATTTGTAAGGACACCCGCCGGACTCGCCAATGTCGCCCTCGTTGGCCACTTCCCAGTATTGAATTCCATAATTCCGATCCTCGTTGCAATGTTTCACCAAACGGTAGATCAGCTCCTCCCATTCCGCGTAATCGGTGGGATCAACAATTTCCTGGTCGATATGCGGGTAGAGGACGCGCGGTTTGAAACAGAGATTCATAATGGGCTTGGCGCCCGTCGCAAGGATCGTTGCAATGGCCCGGTCGAGGTCTGCCCAGTGATACTGCTGATGCGCGGGGTAAAGGTCAAAGTACTCCTGCACGAAAAGGCGAATCGTCTGAGGATGAAGCTGGCGGATTTGATCCACGCGGTCGCCAAACATCGGCTGCTCACTCAAGCCGCCCTGACCGAGTGCGTACCGGGTAAAATCGATCGGCCCCAAGGAACGCGATGTGTCAATCCCCAGCGTGACAGGTGTGGCGTCCGCCGCAGGCGCCGAAATGCCGCTGAGGAGCGGGGAAATAACCAACGCGACGAGCACGACTGCTATACGGCGGGCCCCTGTTTTCATGTCTCTCAATTCCCCTCGCCGCAGCGAAGGCTTAGAAACGAAGCGGCCCAGCCAGGGGCAGCAATATGCCGCCCCGGCTGGGCTCGCGAGCAATGCGAATATCCAAGACCCCCGATCAGGGATACAGGCCGCGCAGCACGGTGGCCTCAGCCACACGGCTGATGCCGAGCATGTTGGCAGCGGTCCGCATGCTGACCTTGTGATCGAGGCGAATCTTCAGCACCTCGGCAAAGCTGCTCTTCATCACCCGCTCCAGGCGGTTGTAAACGTCCTGCGCTTCCCAGAACAGGTGTTGTTCGTCTTGTACCCACTCGAAGTAGGACACTGTAACGCCGCCGGCATTGCAGAGAATATCAGGAATCACCATCACCCCTTTATCCTCCAGGATGGCGTCGCCAGCGGGCGTGACTGGACCATTGGCCGCCTCGCCTACGATCTTGGCCTTCACCGCACCCGCGTTGCTATCGTCAATGACGTTCTCCAAAGCGGCGGGAACAAGGATGTCACACTCCATCGCGAGCAATTCCTGCGGGCTGATCGACTCTGAGTTGGGGAAGCCCACCACGCTTCCAGTCTTCTCTTTGTGCATGATGAGCCTGGGAATATCGAGCCCATTGGCGTTGTACACGCAACCGCGCGAATCGTTGGCAGCAATCACGTATGCTTGGTTGCTGTCGAGCAATTGCGCGGCAATGGAACCGGCATTACCAAAGCCCTGCACCACCACCTTCGCGCCCTTGATCGACATGCGCAGGTGTTCGGCAGCGCTCTGGATGGTGTAGAAAACACCGCGTCCAGTGGCTTCATTGCGTCCCAGCGAACCGCCCAACGCAATCGGTTTTCCGGTGACGACTCCAGGGATGGGATAGCCCTTGGTCATGCTGTACGTGTCCATGATCCAGGCCATCACCTGTGAGTTGGTATAGACATCCGGAGCAGGAATGTCTTGTTGCGGACCAATGAGCGGCAAAATTGCGCTGGCATAACGGCGCGTCATGCGCTCAAGTTCCGTAAGCGACATCTCTTTCGGGTTACAGGTTATTCCCCCTTTACCTCCGCCAAATGGAATGTTCACCACCGCACACTTCCATGTCATCCACGTGGCAAGAGCCTTCACTTCATCCAGCGTAACTCCTGGATGATAACGAATTCCTCCTTTGGCCGGGCCGCGCGACGTGCTGTGCTGAACCCGGTAACCCTCAAACCGTTGAATGTGTCCATTGTCCATCCGGACCGGGAGATTCACGTGCAGAATACGCTCCGGGTACTTGATCATGTTACGGACGTCAACAGTCAAATTTAAAGCATCCGCCGCAAGATCGAAATTCTCCATGGCGGAGTCATAAGCCGTCTTTATTGCTTGAGTTGGTATATGAGTTGCTGCTGCCATTCGAACACCCCCATTTGCGAGAGACTTAAATTCAATCTGCGGGAGTATGAAACAACATTTGATCAAATACAACTGGTATTCGGCTGTCACGGACACTATGTCATGCACGACAATCTGTCTGTATCACGATGTGAAAATGCGGTTACTTGTTTCCTTGTTGGTACGATCACATCTTGGACACTTATCACTCACCTCAGCGTGACGACTCGACCTGGGATCATCACATTCGAATGTAGCTCTAGTTCCTTCTCGGCGGTAATGACGGCTCGCGGTCTGCCCGTGAATGCGATACTGATTTCCGATTACTGATCCACTCCTACCATTCTGTTAAGAGTGCCGTTCTGGCTCGCGTTGGCTGGCACGTGAATTGCTCCAATCCCTAGGGGGTCGTCAACAAGGCGGAAGTTATTGTGTTTGAACGCGTTTGCTGGGTATAAGCGCGCAACGCCAATGTGGTTAAAGGGGGAAAACGGTGGATTCAACGAGTTCCAACGAAGCTAAATCACGCCCAGTGGAAGCCAAGCCCAAGCTGCGGCGGAATCCGAAAGCGCCTCGACAAGTGTTGCCGGTGCGATCACCGGAGGAGCGCGTAAAGGGCGCGGTGGAAGTCGCGCAGGGCTTTACTCTGGATCAAGTGCGAATCGAGGCGCTGCGTTGCTTGCAATGCAAAGACCCCGTGTGCGTGGAAGCCTGCCCTCTCCATATCAACGTAAAGAGCTTTATTGACTTAATGGCGCAGGGAAATTTTGACGCTGCCTTCCAGAAAATCAGTGAGGAAAGCCCCTTCCCCGGAATCTGCGGACGAGTCTGTCAACACGAGTTGTTCTGCGAGAAAGCGTGCCTGCTGGGCAAGAAACTTGAACCTGTGGCGATTGGTTCCCTCGAACGCTTTGCAGCGGACAAGCATGTGGAATCCTCGGGTCCAGCCGGCGATGGCAGGGGCACGGCAGGAAGTATCCCCGCAGGGGCGCGCGTCGCGCTGATCGGCAGCGGACCGGCATCTTTGATAGCCGCCTACGATCTGGTTCGGAATGGCTATCGCGTGACGGTTTTTGAGGCCTTGCACCAACTGGGGGGCGTGTTGGCTTACGGCATCCCCAATTTCCGGCTACCGCGGGAGATTATTCGCGGGGAAATCGACCGCCTGCGCGCCATGGGGGTGGAGTTCCGCAAAGACATCATCGTGGGCAAGACTTACTCCGTGGAAGAACTGTTTGCCGAAGGCTTCGAGGCTGTATTCCTGGGGACGGGCGCGGGCCTGCCGCATTTGATGAACATCCCGGGCGAGAACCTGGTGGGAGTTTATACCGCGAATGAATTCCTGACGCGGCTCAATCTGATGGAAGCGTTTCGCTTTCCGGAGGCGGACACCCCCGTGCGCGTCGGAGCGCGGACGGTGGTGGTGGGCGGCGGGAATTCCGCCATGGACGCCGCCCGGTGGGCCCGGCGCATGGGTAGCGAAACCACCATCATGTTCCGCCGCGGACGCGCCGAACTGCGTGCCCGGCTGGAGGAAATCGAGCACGCCGAGGAAGAAGGCGTTCACTTTGAATTCCTGGCAGCGCCCGTTCGCTTGTTTGGCGACGACAAGGGAAACGTGCGCGAGATGGAATGTATCCGGATGAAGCTGGGAGAACCCGACGAGTCCGGCCGTCCCTCGCCGGTTCCCATGGAGGGTTCGGAGTATCGCACACCAGTAGATACTGTGGTGATGGCTATCGGACAAAGCCCGAACCCTACCGTCCAACGCTCCACTCCGCAATTGATGACCAGCCGCGGCAAGATTGTGGTGGATCCGAAAGGGCAGACCAGCATGGCCCGGGTGTTTGCGGGCGGCGACGTGGTACGGGGCGGCGCCACCGTGATTTTGGCGATGCGCGATGGACGAGCCGCCGCGGCCGCCATCCATGAGGCGCTGCGGGATCACCAGCCGTCTACAGGCACAGGCGATGCACCGCCAAGCATTAGCCCGGCAGTGGCGCCGGCCGGGCTTGACGTGCCGTCCGCAGAAACGCGCGTGGAAAATCGCATCCTTGCCAAGCGGTTGATAACCCCGGAGATTGCCTGGTTCGAGGTGCAAGCCACGGGCATTGCCCGGCACTGGAAACCGGGGCAGTTCGTGATTCTGCGCCCTCGGGAGAACAGTGAGCGTATCCCGTTGACCCTCGTGGCAGGCGACCCGGAAAAAGGCAGCATTACGCTCGTAGTTCAAGGGATTGGCAAAACCAGCCGCACGCTGGTGGCTATGGAAACCGGCGAGGTCCTGGCTGACCTGCTGGGTCCGTTGGGGCAGGCGGCGACAATCGAAAAAGTGGGACATGTTCTTTGCGTGGCGGGAGGAGTGGGAGTTGCGGAAGTGTTGCCTGTTGCCGGAGCGTTCCGCAAAGCCGGAAACCGGGTTACCGCATTGTGCGGAGCACGTTCCAAAGCGCAGATCATTCTCGATGAGGAACTTCGCGCCGTGGCGGATGAAGTTCAGTGGGCCACTGACGACGGTTCGGCAGGAATGCACGGCACGGTGGTGGATTTGATGAGAGCTTGGAAGGCCACCCAGACGTCGCCCGTCGGCGCCGCGCACGTGATTGGCCCGATTCCCATGATGCGTTTCGCCTCGGCGCTGACGCGCGAATGGGGCGTGCCGACCATGGCCAGCCTGAATCCCATCATGGTGGACGGCACCGGTATGTGTGGCGGGTGCCGCGTGACGGTGGGCGACAAGGTGAAATTCGCCTGCGTGGACGGTCCCGAATTCGACGCCCATAAGGTGGATTTCGAGGAATTGACCCGCCGGACCCGCGCCTACCTCGATCAGGAACGCCAGTCCCGCGAAGCCCACGCCTGCCGGATCGGTTTGGGACAATAGCCCAGAACCTGAGTCTTCGTAACCGGGTTCTTCCCGATAGCCTGCCGTCACCCGTCAGGCAGCAGAGTGCTTGTCCTTTCTGCCTCGGCGCGTACGCTTCGGTGATCTTGCTGCCGTAATTACGGGGTTCTTTGCCTTACCTCGTTTTACCGGAGGCGTGGACGATGGGGCTGAGGCATCATCCGGCGACGAAGCCGGCGCGCCGGCCGTCTGAGCCATATCCAACCCGAAGATCGCGGAGAGGTCCTCAGTCTGAAGGATCTTGTCGGCCGCTGGCCCTTCTGCGCGTAGCGCCATCCCGTGGCCTGCCTTAGCAATCAGCTCATTCTCGTCAATATTGTGCAGCCGGAACAGAAGCTCCGGGTGTTCATCCAGCCGCGCTCCAATGCCGTAGAGCACGGCCGCCACGTGTTTGCACATGCCGGCCCAATCGGGGCAACTGCAGGTGAGCTTGATTTCCTTCGGCGACGGAAACAGCCCCGTACCCTGCCGGCAGAGGCGTTCCATAACGCCTTGGGAGAAGCGCCCTTGCAGAAGCTCGACGACCGAATCGATGGCGCCGGCGCAGTCCGCACAAATCGCCTGCCATCGTTTCTTGGAGACCGGCGTCACCTTCACCGCCACCTTGTAAAGCTCCGAACCGCTCACGAACGCGTTGATGGCACCCCCGCTGATCTGGAGATCCACCACCGAGCCGTTGCGCACGTAGGTGCGGCCGCGAGGCAACCGGTTCTCATAGTCACTGTAGCGCTCCAGGTTTTCGCACCAAGCTTTACCCCAAAATGTTCTGGCGATGGTACGGCCTTCGATGACCACGGGCGCGACCGGGTGGCCCTTCTTCCGGCGCTTCTCCATCTCCAGTGCGGCGATCCGCCGCCGCTCGGCTACGGGCACATAAGGCCGCCAGTAATCATCGTAGTACATACGCTCACGTTTCCTTTCGCGCGGCGTTGATATCAAGCGCCACGAGTTTGAGCAACTCCTCGTCTTTCATCTCGGTCAAATTCAATTCGGCGCCGCCTTCCAGCAGGTCGCGGGAGAGCTGCTGCTTCGATTCGATGAGCTCGTCGATCTTCTCCTCCACCGTTCCGCGGCACACGAACTTGTGCACCAGCACGTTCTTCTTCTGCCCGATGCGAAAGGCGCGGTCGGTGGCCTGATTCTCAACGGCCGGATTCCACCAGCGATCGAAGTGCACGACGTGCGAGGCGGCGGTGAGATTCAGCCCGGAGCCTCCCGCCTTCAGCGACAGCACAAAGAATCCCACGCTTTCTTCTTCCTGAAACCGGCGCACCAACTCCTGGCGGTTTCGGACCGGTGTCTCGCCGTGCAGAACCAAGCCAGCGCGCCCGAATATCGCTCCCAGGAAGGCCGCGAGCGGCGCGGTGACCTCCCGAAATTGCGTAAAGACCAGGACCTTCTCCTGTTTGGCGGCAACGACTTCGGCGATGTCGCGCAGGCGTGCCCACTTGCCGCTATCTGCCTCCGCCCAGGCGCCGTCGCCCAGCCATTGGGAAGGATGATTACAGATTTGCTTGAATCGCATCAGGAACGACAGGATCAGCCCCTTGCGCTCAATGCCCTGGTCGGTGGTTTCAAGATGTTTGGTCAGCTCTTTTACCGATTGCTCGTAGAGCGCCGCCTGCTTGCGGCTAAGCTGGCAGTAGGCGCGGACTTCGGTTTTGTCGGGAAGGTCGGAAATCACGGTCTTATCGGTTTTCAGCCGCCGCAGGATGTACGGCCGCACCAACTCCCGGAGAGGCGCATACGGGTTGTGGGGCCGTTCCCCAAGTTGCTTCACCAAACTGGTAAAGTCCTTTGACGATCCCAGCAGCCCGGGGTTGAGAAAGTCGAAGATTGACCACAGGTCGCCCAGCCGGTTCTCGATCGGCGTGCCGGTGAGCGCGAATTTTGCCTGCGCGCGGAGTTGCTTGGCGGCCCGGGTTTGCTTGGCATCGGGATTCTTGATGGCCTGCGCTTCGTCGAGCACTACCAGGTGCCACCGTATCTCGGCCAGCCACGGTATGCGAAGCAGCGAGCCATAGCTGGTAATGACCAGGTCCGCATCAGCGAGCCGGTCCGGTCCCAGGGCTTTGAACTCGGTAGCAGGGAGCGCCGACGGATGGGCGACCAGCGCGGCGAGGCTTGGCGCGAAGCGGCCGATTTCCGCTGCCCAATTGGCCAGCAGCGAAGCGGGCGCCACCAGCAAGCTCGGCAGTTTCGTGGTTGCACCGCCGCACGGAACGGGGCCACCCGTATTCACGGCGCCGCCACCTCCGGCGGGCGGCATCGGGGTGGAATCCGGACCCTTCGGCGCTGAGTTCGAGAGCCCAATCACCGGCTTCTTGAGCACGAGGAGAAGAGCCAGCACCTGGATCGTCTTGCCGAGGCCCATGTCGTCAGCCAGGCAAGCTCCCAAGCCCAACCGCGAGAGGAAGTACAACCAGCGCAAGCCCACTTGTTGGTAGGGTCGCAAGGCGCCATGCAGTGCCGCGCCCGCATCGACGCTCGCCAGGCCCTCGGGACTACGCAATCCTTTCAGCGTCTCGGCGAGCCACGGTCCCGCCACCACTTGGGCCCAATCGGCGCGGGCGCTTTCATCGGCGGCGGCATCGGCGCCGGCCATCACGCGCATCGCTTCTCCGAAGCTAAGCCCGTTGGCCGCAGCGGTCCGTTCGACGGCCTGGAATTGCTCCAGCATCTGCTTGAGCCGCTCATGGTCCACCTGGACCCATCGTCCGCGCACCAGCCAGAGCCCGTCCGATTTCGCCAACAGGTCCTTGATTTCAGCGGCCGTCAACGTTTCGCCGTCCAGCGAGACTTCCACGTTAAAATCCAGGAGCGCATCCATGCCGAGCTTCGAAGGAGCCTTCCCGCCCACCGTCGCCGTGACCTTGGGGCGTGCCGGCCGATTGGCTCGCCAACCGGCGGGCATCCGCACCACCACGCCGGCGCTCTCAAGCTGCGCCACGTCCTGGAGGAAACGGAAAGCGTCCGCAGGCTTCCATCGCAACGGATGGAAGATCTCACCCGCGTCCACCATCGCTTTGAGCCAGGGGCAGTTCTCAGCCGAGCGCTGGACGGGCAACAGCAACGAGAGCAGGCGATCCTTGTTCGCCGCCCCGGCATATTCCCGGAGCGCCTGGCCGAGCGGCAGGTGTTGAGCTTTCGCGTGGGCGGAAAGGCGGGTGGTATACGTGGCGAGGAACGCGAAAGGGGATTCGTTGTCCCGGCGGTTCTCCGCGAGATTGAAATGTACGCGGCCCACCAGGTTCCAGGCAGCGTTTTTCTGCTTCAGAAAATCCTGGATGGAACATCCCGATTCGGCAAGCTCCTGGGCGAAAGCCGCGTCCATCTCCTGCCAAAGCGCCTGGAGAACCTCCGCCGTGAGGTACTCTGCTCCCGTCATGGGAGGAGAGGCCAAGGCCAGCGGCTGCAGCTCACCAAGGGGCGGCGCCGGAACATGGACTTTGGAGGGATCGGCGCCTGCCTCGGGAAGGGTACACAGTGCCGTCACATACCGGGCTCCCAGTTCCCGCCAATAGGCGATCGCCGGCGGAAGTGCCTCGCCTACTTCCCCCGCCCCAAGTTGGAAAAGGCCGTGACCGGACCCTCGCGCAAAAGACTCTTGAAGACGCCGGGCGAGGCCAGGCTCCAAAACCGGCCCCTCGTCCGCCGGACTTAAGATGAGGCGGCCGTGAGGGGTGAGAACCGGAACCAGCGAGTTCGATTCCATGGGAGGGGTCCAGACTATGTGATCAAGACGTGGCGCGTCAAGAAGCGATCGAAAAGAGGAAGCCCCTAACGCTCCCCGATTGACTCCGCCATTTTCCCGGTCGTACGATCATAAGGTGAGAACCCTGGCGAAACTTCCGCCTGCCGCCTTGGCTATCCTGGCGCTTGGCGCATCGCTGGGCGCAGCGCCTCGCGCCTGGGCCGACGAGTTCAGCAAGACTCTGCACTATTCCGTCCGCATGTTCTCCTTTGGCACGCTGACCATCGATACGCGGACGGGCGACATCCAAGTAGAGGGTTGGGACGAGCCGCGCCTGGAAATCGAAGCCGAGAAGGTGGTGGAAGCGAAGGACGAAAAGCACGCTCAGCCAACGTATGAACTGGTGAAAGTGGTCGTGGCCGGGCAGGACAAACAAGTTCTGCTGCGCACCCAGTATCCCCCGCGCAGCGTGCGGCGGCCCTTCCGGGGCGAGTCCAGGCTCTCCGTCAACTTCCGCATCCACATGCCCTTTGACGCGAACCTCACGATGAAATGCGTCGATGGTGACGTGCGGGTTAGCGGCCTGATCGGCAAGCAGAACATCAGCGTCAATTATGGCGACGTGGAAATTGACGTCCCTTCGGTATACCGGCTTCGCTCATTGAATGCCCGCTCCATCCTAGGCTACGTGCAAAGCGACCTGCATGGGGAAGACAGCGCGGGCTGGGGCCGCAGAATCATGTTCTGGAATTCGGATGGTGACCAGGACATCAAGGTTCGCGTGCGCATGGGCGGTGTGTACGTCTACAGCAGCCTGTGATGGCTACGTTTCCGCTTCGGCGTCGAAGCCGAATTTCTTCATCTTATAGCGCAACGCGTCGCGGGAAATATCCAGCAATTTGGCCGCGTGGGTCTGGTTTCCAGTGGTTTGTTTGAGCGCGAGGCCCACGAGTTCGCGTTCAACTTCCTCAAGGGAGGTGCCCTGCTTCGGTAATTCGAGCACCGGAACCATCCTTCCGGTGGGCAGCGGCCGCCAAGTGGCCGCGGTGGTGACCACCAGCGGCACCTCCGGTGATTCACCGGAAGGCGCGCTCACGGGCATGGAAGCATCGTAGCCTTGCGCTTGGCCCGTCACCTGAATCGGCAGGTAGGTGGGACGGATATATTCCGAGTCCTCCAGGATCATGGCGCGCTCCACCGCGTTCTTCAGTTCGCGCACATTTCCCGGCCAATCGTATTGCAACAGCAGGTCGCGGGCTTCCTGGGTGATGCCTTTCACGGTCTTCCGAAAACGGAAATTGTAGCGTTCAATGAAGAATTCCACGAGCGGCAGGATGTCTTCCTTGCGATGACGCAGGGGCGGAATAAAGATCGGAATGATGCTGAGCCGGTAGAACAGGTCCTGGCGGAAAGTCCCTTCCCGAACCCCTTGCTCGAGGTCCCGGTTGGAGGCGGCGATGACGCGTATATCCACCCCGATATCTTTCACGCCGCCGATGCGCCGGATGGTCTGATCCTCCAGGGCGCGCAGCAGCTTGGCTTGAAGGTATGTCGATAACTCGCCGATTTCGTCCAGGAAAAGGGTGCCGCCATCCGCGACTTCAAAAAGGCCTTTCTTCTGCGCCTTGGCATCCGTAAAGGCGCCGCGCTCATGCCCGAAAAGCTCGGCTTCCATCAGAGTCTCGGGAATGGCCGAACAGTTAATGGTGACGAACGGCTTGTCATTGCGGCCGCTGTCGTAGTGGATGGCTTTGGCGATCAGATCCTTGCCCGTACCGCTCTCACCCTGGATGAGCACCGTGGAGGTTTCGCTGACGGCGACCTTGCGCACGAAATTCATCAACTCAACCATGCGGGGGGACTTCCCCACCACCTCATGATACCCAGAGCGCTTGCGCACCTCGTCGCGCAGGCTGTCGCGTTCGGAGCGCAGCCGCGAGCGGTCAATGGCATTGGCAATGGTGATTTGCAGTTCGTCAAAATCGAGGGGTTTCTTAATGAAGTCGAGCGCGCCCAGTTTGATGGCTGTCTTAATATCATCAAGCTGCGGGTCACCCGTGATCATAATGACAGGCACGGAAAGGTTGTTCTGCTTGATTTCCCGTAGAACTTCGATACCGCTCAAATCCGGCAACCGCACGTCCAGCAGGATGAGATCCGGCGTCTCCCCGCGAATCTGCGCCAGCCCGCCGGTGCCGCTTTCGGCCTCGATGGCAATGTAACCCCACTCTTCCAACTGGCGGCGCACCGACCAGCGGATCAGCTTTTCATCGTCGACAATTAGAACTTTCTCGTTAGGCATACACCGTCCTCGGTGTTGATGACTGGAGGCCGAGTCAATTATGAATGATGAATTATGAATAATGAACTATAAAAGCTCAATCACCCGGCCCACGGGGCCGAAGCACGCAGCCAGTCATAATTCATAATTCAGAATTCATCATTTCGTTAGTCCCTCGCCCCGAGCATTTGTACTTCCTCGACGGTTTCGCGCATCGGAAGGCGGATGATAAACCGGCTCCCCTTATTGACTTCACTCTCGACCGTCAGCGTCCCACCATGCTGGCTAATAATGCGCCGGCAAAGCGAAAGCCCCAGACCTGTGCCCCCCCGCTTGGTCGTATAAAACGGTCTGAATATCTTCTCGATTTGCTCACGCGAAATCCCCGGGCCGGTGTCGCTGACCGAGATCTCGACGTAATTGGGCCGACTCGGGCCGGAGCCGCTCAGGACGCGGGCCTGAATTGTTATCTTACCTTCCTGGGGCAGCGCCTGGATACCATTCAGCACCAGGTTTAGCAATACTTGGTGCAGTTGTTCGGGATCCATCCGGAAGCGCGGCAGGGGCGAAGGAATTTGGATGGAAAACTCTACGTTCTTCGTCCCAATTTGCTGTCGGGCAAACTGCAGGGTCCGGGCCACGGTGTCTTTGAGGTCCGCCATCCCGAACTGCGGCGCCTTGGGACGCGCATAAGTCAAAAGATCGCTGAGCACCTTTTCGATGCGCCGCACCTCTTGCCGGAGATCCTCCAGGATTTCTCGGTCAGGGTGGTCCTTGGGGAAGTCCTTGCTGATAATCTCGATGGCGCCGGTGATGCCCGCCAGAGGGTTCCGGATTTCATGTGCCACGCCCGCGGCCAGTTCCCCCATCGTCGCCAAGTGCTCGGCTTGCACCATCTCCGTGTCGTGGACGCGTTGGCAGTGATCGCAGAACTCTCGCCAGTTTTCGGTGAGTGACCGGATTTCCTTTTCCAGGGCCACCGTGCTGCTCGGAGACGGTGCGACCTGAACCAGAGAATTGTAGGTAGGCGCGATCTTGCTGATGGCCTTGCGCAAGTCGCCCAAGAGCGCCCAGGACTGGCGCTCCTGATAGATCAGCATTCCCACGGCCACCGAGAGTGCCCCCAGCAAAGCCACGACCAACGCTACGGTGAAAGTCAGCCCGTGCCGATAGGTTTCCACACCCACCAGCAAGACGATCCCGGCCAGCGAACCTACCAGCACCGCCAGGTTCTGTTGAAACGTGGGCGGGAACCGCAAAAGACGTTTTAGCCGTACCCGGTCCAATGGTATGATATGTCCCTTTCAGTGGTACTTCATGGCTAATTTTACCACAAGGCTCATATGGTGACCAGAAAGCCCGAAACATTCTTCGAGGAGATGAAGCGGTACGTCGGGTTTACGGAACAGGATACACGTGTGCTTCAAGCTGTCGGAGCCCGCATGGATCCCTATCTGCCCGGCATGTCGGAGCGTTTCTACGACCAGATCACCCGTCATCCCGAAGCGGGAAAGGTCTTCACGGGAGGGCAAGAGCAAATTGACCGCCTTAAGCGCACGCTGCAGGTCTACGCCGGGCGGCTGTTTCGGGGTCCTTTCGACGAGGATTACGCCTCCGAGCGCTACAAGATCGGGGTCCGCCACGTGCTGATCGGCCTGCCTCAGCGCTACATGATCAGCGCCATGGGTGTGGTGCGCACGTATCTCATGGACAGGCTGGGCGAAGTCTACCCCTCCGATCCCGTCCAATTGCAAATCACGCGGCAGGCTTTGGACAAAGTCCTGAACATCGACCTGAACATGATGTGCGAATCCTACTTCCAAGAGAGCATTCGCCATCTGCGGGAGCTCAACCGGCGATTGGAACGCGCGAACCTCGAATTGGCGGAACTCAGCCACGTGAAAACCGAGTTTGTGGCCACCACTTCGCATGAACTACGCACGCCCCTCAATTCCATTCTCGGATTTACACGCCTCATTCTCGACGGCCTATGCGACAGCCGCGATGAGGAACGGGAGTTGCTTCGCGACGTCTACTCCAGCGCCGAACATCTGCTCTCGATCGTCAACGACCTGCTGGACGTGGCCAAGATCGAAGCGGGAAAACTCCGCTTGGTGCCGGGCACCGTTGACTTGAAGTCAGTGATTCAAGAGGCCAAGGCCGTGGTGAGCGTCCAGGCGACGGCCAAGCACTTGACCCTGATCGACGAGACCGAGGGCTTGCCCCTGCCCCTGATCATCGCGGATCAGGCGCGCGCCAAACAAGTCCTGATCAATGTCTTGAGCAATTCGGTAAAGTTCACGGACAAGGGGTGGATCACATTGCGCGCCCGCTCTTTGGCCGAACGCGGCTTTGTGGAGTTGGAAATTCAGGATACCGGCGTCGGGATTGCGCCGGCCAAGCAGACGCACCTTTTCGAAAAGTTCCAACAGTTGGACAGCTCTTTCACTCGCCAGCAGGGCGGCAGCGGCCTCGGTTTGGCCATCTGCCGCAGCCTGGTGGAAATGATGGGCGGGCGCATCAAGCTCTGGAGCGCGGGCGTCGGTTGCGGAACTACCGTTACCTTCTCGCTGCCGGTGCAGCGGCAAGAAGAGGACGCGGTACACGTAAAGGGCAAGGAAGCTCTGGTGGCGGCGGGAGATGAAAGTGGCGCGAGGATCCTCATGGTAGATAACGATCCGGAATTTCGCCACTACTTCAAGACCCTGATGACGAAACACGGCTATTATGTGTTGACGGCCGCCACCGCCGACGACGGCCTGGACGCCGCGCGCCGCTTTCGCCCACAGGTGGTTGTGGTGGATCTGGCCTTGCCCCAGCGATCCGGAGCGGAACTCGGCGACGGCGCCGATTTGGTCGCCCAACTGCAAATGGGCGCGCTGGTGGGTGAGATCTTCTGCTTCATGGTCACCGGGTATTCCGCCGCGGAAGTTCGCGAGCGGCTCACGCTTCTCCAGGTCACGCCGGAGATCTGGCAGAAGCCCTTGGACTATCAAAAGTTCCTCGCGCGCCTGGATGAGATTCTTCACGGGTCGAAGCTGGTGCCTAAAGAGTCGAGCGCGCCCGCCGGCGGGGAAGGCAGGGAGAGTCGGGAGTAGGGAGTGGGGAGTGGGGAAATAGGGAGTGGGGAAATAGGGAATATCTTGAATTTTGAATCAGTGCTGTCCCATTACAAGCCGAACAGGCTCAACTGGATACCTGGATCGACATCGGTAGATTGATCGTTGAAATTGGAAAAACCCTCTAAAATCGGGGTTTTTTCGAAAATCGTGACGCTGAGAATTTCGAGAATTTGATAGAGACTCATCTCCAGCCCGAGTTGCTTTTTGGCAATGGCGACGAGGACGTAGGCCGCCAGGGCGATCCACACTTGGGTCTTTACGGCGTTCTCGGAAGTGCCGTAGAAAGCTTTGATCCGCAGATGTTGTTTGATCCAGCGAAAGAACAATTCCACCTGCCAACGTACCCGATAGAGTTGGGCGATGGTCAAAGGAAGAAGGGAAAAATTGTTGGTCAGGAAGGTCAGCCGCGAGTCTTTTTCGGCGTCGTAAAAGACGATGCGACGCAACTGGTCGGGATAGCGTTGCGCCGTGCGCGGTCCCGTGAGGCGAATCCTTTGGTCGCAGCGCAGGCCGCTGGAGCGATCGATGGGACGCGAGGTGCGCAGGTAGAACTGCAAGTTTCTTTTGGCGCGCGTGACGAAAAAAGCGCAAGCTTGCGTGAACAGATGGAGACGCGCGAAGTCCACATAACCGCGATCGAGCAAGTAAAAGGCTCCCGGTTCCAGCAGCAGTTCGTCGAGCAGGTTGACATCGTGGACCTGCCCGCCGGTCACATAAACACTGGTCGGAATGCTGCCGCGCACGTCCAGAAGCGTGTGCAGTTTGACCGCACTTTTGTGGCGGCGAAACTTTCCCCAAGGGAAGAGCGACAGGCACAAATCGATGGTGGTCGAGTCGAAGGCGTACACCGTCTCGGACAGGTCCACGCCGAAGGATTCTTCGCGGTAAAGGTCGCGGGCGAGGCGAATCAACGCTTGAGCAAAGTCGCGGTAGATACGCCAGTCGCGAACCTCGTTGGCGTGAGCGAGCGTGTTGCGCGAAACCTGCCCGCGGAAACCCATATGATAGAGTTTGGGCTGCTGGGCGCGCAGACACGCTTCGATATCGCGCAAGCTGCGGCGAAAAGTAAGTTGGGCGAACAGCAAGCAAAGGAACTGATCCCAACAAGAGAAATCTTTGACGTACCGATTGCCTTGGTAGCGATCGACGCAAAGCTGAAACTGGTAGGTCGGGAGGAAATCCAAAAGCTGCGAGAAAACACTGCGGCCAACGTTCACCTAATGCCTCCGGCAGGGGCTGGGAAATAGCCCCATCATGCCAAAAAGGCCGCCGAAACTTGAAATCGAAAAATAACATCCCGACCTCTTACTTCGGTTTAATCAAGTAGTTATGGCCAAGTGCCCCAACTTTCTTGGGACAGCGCTGATTTTGAATCTTGAATCTTGAATTAATCGAACCTCGCTATGCTTCATATTCTCGTCGTGGAAGACAATCCCCTGGTTGCCAAATTCTATCGTTTGGCGCTGGAGCGCGCCGGCGGTTTCAAAGTGTGCCTCGATGAAGATGTCGAGTCAATCCTGGCGCAGGTCGCGAATTCCGCATTCGACGGGCTAATCCTCGATGTCTCGCTGCGCAATTGCCGGTACGAGGGGCGCCCGATCGATGGCCTTGAACTCGCGCGCCTGATTCGCCAGATGCCCGAGGGCAAATCGCTGCCCATTCTGCTCGCCACCGCGCACGCAATGGAAGGCGACCGCCAGCGCCTGCTCGCTGCTTCCGGCGCCAATGATTATCTGGAGAAGCCCATTTACGATCCCAACGTCCTTGTCGCCAAGGTCCACGAAATCCTGGGGCGTTAGTTGACGTTGATTGCTCCTTGCCCGCCCGCTACTTTCGGCCCATCTCGCCGCGGACGCGGGCGGCGCCCGCCTTATCACCGGCGGAGTCCAAAGCCGCTGCCTCGGCAAGGTAAGCCTGCGTGAGTTCGGGATCCGCGTCGCGTGCGGCATGGAACTGCCCGGCCGCCTGCGCCGGCTTGCCCAATTTCACCCAACAAGTTCCCAGAAAGTATCGCGCGCCCACGTCCATCGGGTTCGCGCGCACCGCTTGCTCGAAGTATTCCGCGGCGCGCGCGTATTGACCGCGCGGAAAGTAGACCGAACCCAACTCGTCATACGCGGGGCTGAGCTGAGGGCTGTCGAGCGCCGCTTTCCGGAAATACCCCAGGGCTTCATCTGTGTCTCCCCGGTTGGAAGCGATCTGGCCTAGCCCGATCAAGCAATCGTAGGTTACCTGTGCCGTGTTCTCGAAGCCCAGGTCACCCAGGTGCATCGCCGTCTCATATTCGCGGGTCGCGCCGGCGATGTCGTTCACCCGATATTGCAGCTCGAGCGCTCGCTGCACGTGTACGACCGCTGACTTCGGCGAGACGCGATAGGAGTAGTCGTAAAGGGTCTTGTTGTCCCGCCAGCGAGGTACGGCCTCCACATCCTCCCAACCATAAAGCACCAGAACGAGCGCCAGCGCCGGGCCGAGGAGGCGAACGGCAGGGCGGTCCGCCAGCCAGTCCGGCAAAACCTTTATAAGAAACCACCCCGCCGCGAGGCACGCCCCCACCGAGGGCAGGAAAGAAAAGCGTTCCGCCAGCAACGGGAAGCTGAGCTGCCGCACATCGAGGCACGGCAGCAGCGTCACCGCCCACCAGAGAATCAGGAATCGCACGGCGGGCGCGCGCCGCCGCCCGAGGGCCAGCCCAATCGCTGCCAGCGCGATCCACGGCCAGGGGGAGAGCAGGCTGGGCACGAGCTCGAACACGCGGAAGTCGCTTAGATTTGTAGGCCAGACAAAAAGTTTGGCGTGCTGGCCCAACAACCCGGCCGCCGCCGCGGCCACCCGCGGCGAAATCCGCCACAGGTGCGCGGCATGGGAGATTTGCCCCAGAATCCTGATGCGAATTGCGAGGTAAACGCCGGTCACGAGCACGTAAGGCAGCCAACTTAGAATTCGTTGCCGCCAACTCTCCTGCCGGCCGCACACGAACCAGTAAACGAGCACGAGCACCGGAAAACTGAGAGCGGTTTCCTTGAAGAGCAGCGCCGTGAAAAGCGTCGCGGCCGCCGCCAGGCGCCAGCCCCAGCGCCCGCGCGTTGCGCTCTCCGCCCGCAGGAAAGCCAGGAAGGCCAGCGTGAAGAACAGGCCGCAGCCAACGTCAGGCACGGCGGCGATCCAACAAACCGGCTCGACGTGCAGGGGATGCAACGCCCAGAGCAGCGCCCCCGCAAAGGACGCCACATGACTGGCGAAGAGCTCACGGCCCAGCCGGTAAACCAGCAGCACCGTGATGACGTAAAGGATCAATTGATAAAGATGGAAAAATGCGGGGTTCGGGCCCGCCAGCCGCCACACCAGCCAATGGGAAAAGATGTGGAGCGGCCGATAAAAATTCCCCGCGGATCGGGCTTCCTGAAGCGACCAGACGGACCCCGTGAAGATGCGCCGCCACAGCCGCGGGTTCTGCACGAAGGGATTCTCCAGCACCTGTTTGCCGTCGTCATAGACAAACCCGTTGCCCAGCATGCCGCCAAAGGCCACGACCGTCGCCAGGACCAGTAGCCAGTTGGCGACGGCCGGATGATGGCGCAACAAATTATCGCAACGACTCAGCAAGCCAACCTCCGAAAACGATGCGCGGCCCCATCACGGTTGTTTTGGCACGAGCAAGCGAACCCGCGCCGCCCCTGCCTTATCGCCGGCCGCCTCCAGCGCGCGTGCTTCCGCCTGGTAGGCTTCAATATAAGTGGAATCCACTTGGTGCGCGGCACGAAATTGCGCCGCCGCCGCGAGCGGTTGCCCTAGCTTCAAATAGCAAGTCCCCAGGTAAAAGCGCGACTCCACCTCCTGGGGATCCAGTTCCACCGCTTTCTGGAAGTAGACTTTCGCCCGCGCATAGTCGCCGCGCGGGAAGTAAACGATGCCCAGCGCCTTGTAGGCCATGCTGTACCCGGGGACGGCGCGGAGGGCCTGGTCGTAATCACGGATCGCCTCTTCCGTCCGGCCCTGGAGGTTGGCAACCTCTCCGAGCAGCACGCTACATTCCGCGACGATCCCCGGCAACGGGCGGACACTGGCCTGATTGAGTTTGAGCGCCAGCCGATACTCCTGCGCCGCGGCGTCCATCTTGCCGTCCCTCTGCTGGAGCAACGCGCCGCGCAGCATGTGGGCCACGGCGGAATCAGGCGAGGCTACGTAGGCCTGGTCCCAAAGCGTGACGTTATCGTGCCAGTGGCGCACCGACCTCACGTCTTGAACCATCCACAAGGCCATCAGAAGACCCGTGACACCTGCCAGGACAAGGGCGGATTGAGGGCGCGCGAGGCGGCGGGGCAACCAATCGAAGACTACATACGCCAGGGCCAGACAAGGGCCAACCGTGGGCAGCAACGAGAAGCGGTCTGACACCGCAGCGTTCACCTGGCGAATGTCCAGACAGGGCGCCAGCGTCACTCCCCACCAGATCAGCAGGAATCCCAGCATGGGTTGCCGCTTGCGCAGGAAGAGGGCGGCTATCAGGACCAATACGACGGCTACGGGCCACGGCGAACGCAGACTGGATGAGAGGTCAAAGGACCGGAAGATTGAGAGGCGAACGGGCCAGACGAAAAGCTTGGCATGTTGGCCCAGCAAGGCGCCCGCACCCGCCGCCACGCGCCAGGAGACCTGGAACAAGTGGGGCGCTTCCGAAAATCGTCCCAGCACCGTCACGCGAATGGCCAGATAAATCGCCACGGCGCCGACGTAGATCATCGCGTGAGCAACCTTGGTCTTCCAGGAACGCTTGCCGGGAAAGAACAACCAGTAGACCAGGATGAGCAGGGGGAAGCTGAGCGCCATTTCTTTGAAAAACAGGGCGGGAAGATATGCAGCGGCGGCAAGCAGATGCCGGCGTGCCGGCCGATCTTCCGAACGGTCGGCGCGGACAAAGAGCAGAAACCCGAGCAGATAGAAGTAGGCCGCGCCAAGATCCGGAAGGGCGGAAACCCAGGCGGCCGTCTCCACGTGCAGGGGGTGCAATGCCCAAAGCAACGCGCCGGCAAACGCCACGCCGTATTCGGGCAACAAATCGCAGCCTAATCGGAAAACCAGCCAAACGGAGGCCGCATAGAACAGCAGAAGAAAGAGATGGAACACCGCCGGATTCGGCCCATTCAGCCGATACAAGAGCCAGTACGTGAAGAACTGGAGCGGCCGATACATGTTGTCGTGCTGGGCCGGACCGCGAAACGACCATACCGACCCGGTGAAGATGCGCGTCCACTCCCGTGCGTTCCGCAGGAAGGGGTTTTCCAGAACCTGGGGAATGTCGTCATGAACAAACAGGTTGGAAAGCGTGCCGCAAAAAACTACATAGGTGGTGAGAAACAGCAGTCCACCCGACCAGCGCGGATGATTTCGAGTCCAGCGATTCCAGCGTTCCAGCACGGGTCTGCCTTTCATCGAAAATGATCGCGGCATGCCCACCGGGTTGGGGAAAACGCCGGCTGGCGCGCGGTCATCGATAATCCCGGCGGATTATAACTACAAACCGGGAAAGAACAAATAGTACTGAAGTGAAGGCCAGGGTCACGTCAAAGTCGCGGCGGTTCGGACTGTGGGAGCGCTAAACGTCGGTAAGTCGGAAATGGCCCGTCCCCTCTTCCGGTCCCGTTCTACCGTGTTGGCACCCAAGGCGTCACCCCGTCATACCAAAGTGTCCGAAAAATGCTGCATGGCCACGCCAAAATGTCACCACGTTGAACCAAAATGTCCGATAGTTAAACCAAAATGTCCGCTTTTTCTCGGTCAATTTGTTCTTCGATCCTTTGTTTTCAATAACTTGGTGGCTTCGTTCGTGAATTTTTTTTCTTCCGCCCACCTTGCCTGACCTTGGAAACTCGAAATTCGAAACTGGAAATTCGAAACTGGAAGTGCGGGACGTGCTAATCGGCAATAGGCAATCGAAAATCGGCAATTTACACTCCGTCGCCGGCGGGCCGCCCAGCGGGCCTTGGGTACGCTCCTGTCGACCTGAAGACAGGCGCTTACGAACCGTCGGACTGAAAATGGGATGGAATGACGAATGAGGGGAGACCCGGTGCGGGCTACAGCAACCATAGGGCGCGATAGTAAGATAGCCTTGGTATGTTGTCAACTAAATTATTCACCAAGTTCCTACCGGCAGGAGAAACTCCTGTCCACAGGCACTGAAAATCGTCTCACTTGTGATTGGAATCCAACGCCGCCAACTGCTGTCGGGCCGCCGTGCTCTCCGGATGGTACGCAAGTTCCAGGTTCAACTCGGCTCTTGCGGCAGCGATGTCGTTCTGGTCGCGCCGGATCATGGCCATCACATAATGGTATCCGGGCGCGGAAGGACGAATTTGAATCGCGCGCTCCAGGTCCTCGGCTGCTTCGTCCAGTCTCCCTTGGCGCCAGAGAGTTAGGCCCAGGTAAACGTACTCATCCGAATCCGTTCCATTGATCCTGATGGCCCGCCGAAGAAAACCTTCGGCTTCCTTAAAGCGTCCCAATTTATAGAAGGTGTAGCCCAGATTGTAGTCGGAAAGCCAGTAGTCCGGTTCACGGGCCAAGACTTTGCCGTACAGAGCAACCGCGGCGTCAGAGTATCCTGCATCCATCAACGCGGTCGCCAGGTTGGAGCAGATCAAATTGTCTCGAGGAGCCATTTGATACGCTCTCTGGTACAGAAGCAGGTCGCTGGCCCAGTAGATTTGTTGGACGGCCGTTCCCGCAGTGTACGCCAGGGCGAGTACAGCAAGGCCAGCGAGCGGCACCGTATTGCGGCCGGCGTGCCAGCGCTGAGCAATCTCCACCAGGAACAGTGACACGAGGAGGATAAAGCCCACGGAGGGCACGTACAAATATCGGTCATGAGCAATATCGCCCTCCGAAAAGGTCCGCAGCCAGAGGACGGGAATAATGGGCAGCAACATCCAACAGCAGGCAAATACCGCCAGGCGGGCGTCCCGGAGGCGGCGGATGCCCAGGGCCAGCGCCAGCACGAGCGCCAGCAGCAGTACCGTGGGGACCACGAACGCTGCCGACGCCGGGCTTTCAACGTAAGGCAGGCCATAAAGCCCGCTGATCCCCACCGGAAACAATAAGTGGCGAAAATACAGCCAGATGACGGAAGGCTCGGTAAGCGCCATGTTACGCAAGGTAATGGGGGTCACGGGATGCGAAAACCCATGCAAGACGCGTACGCGCAGAGCAAGATACGCTACCGTCAGCACGAGGAACCCCAGGGCGTGCTTTAGAGCATAAACGATCCGTGACAACCCAGTGCGTCCCACCGGGTAGAGCCCTGCAAACACGAAGACCAGGGGGCCCAGAACGACGGCCGTCTCTTTTTCAAGCAAGCCTAAGGCGAAAAGCGCCAGCGCCAGAACCATCCAACCCTTGCGGTTTGCCTCGCGAAACCGTAAGTACGCCAGGAAACTCCCAATCAGAAACAGGGTGAGTAGGGGGTCGGTCACGCCGGACACCCAGGCGACACTTTCGATGTGAACCGGATGAACGGCAAAGAGCACGGCAGCGCCCAAGGCCAGGCCGGAATTTGCCGTCAGGCGGCGCACCAGGGACAACACCAGGTACGTTGCGGCGACGTGGCAAAGGACCGTCGTGCAGTGCCAACCTTCCGGCTTGGCTCCAAACAATGCGTAGTTCAGGCGAAACCAAAGCAGAAACAGCGGGCGATAATAATCACCGTGGACATTGGGGTACAACTCCGCCCAGGCGTGCGCGGTGAAATAATGCGGCACATAGCGCCACGCGTGGATGGCCGGATTCTGCACGATTTGCGGCTTGTCGTCATAGACAAACTGAAAGCCGAGGGTGGGGACATAAACCAGAAAAGCGATGGCGCAGGCCAGCGTCTCGCCGACGCCGCGCCTAGCGATCCATCGCACCCAGGCGGGATCGCCGCGGGGAGCGTCTTCCAGAGTGTTTGCCGGACTCACGGAGCAAAAATCCTCGGTTCCATCATCAACGAGTCTCGCGACAGATTAATCCGGCAGGGGAGGCCACGTCTATAGTGCTTTAGTTCCGGTAACCAGCAAGGCGCCTTCCATTTTGAATCGACGCATCTGGGCGGCGTCGCGAAACCATCGGCCCGTATAGACCTCCGGCGTGGGCGAGGGATCAGGGATGCGGCGGTCACCCACGTCGTGAAAGCCGGCCGACGTGAAGTGAGCCTTCCACTCCGCCGCGGAGAGCAAGTGGGTGGGGATTTGGTAGTGATCTCGCCATTGATGGCAGTCGGAATTGTCACGATAGAAATTGATCAGCACCCACGCGGAACCACCCGGCGCAAGCACGCGAACGATATCGCGCAGGCCGCGCGCGGGGTCGTGCCAGTAGTAAGCGGATTCAACGGAAATGACCTTGGTAAATGAGTTGGGCGGCGCTGGGATCTCCTCGGCAGTCCCGCGCCGAAACTGGACGTTGGAGAGATCGGCGCTGCCGGCCTGCGCCCGCCGGATCATTTCATCCGACACGTCAATGCCCGTAACTGAACCTTTGGGCACGAGCACGGCAATGCGCCGGGCCAGCCAACCGCTCCCGCATCCCACATCCAGCACGCGATCGGCGGGTTGCAAATCCATGAACGCCAGCGTGGGAGTAACAATAGGAAGATGACTTTCCTCCATCGCTTCGCCGCGTCCCGCCTCCGCCCAGCGGTTGAATTCCTCGCGAAGAAGTTCTTTGCCCGAAGTGTCAGACTTTGTCATAGGTAATACCCGGCTGCCTGGGAAAATGGTCCTCGACTGATCACGAACCACTATAGCGCTTCATCCTACATTACATTGCGTCGCTGCGCCCCATGCAGTACCGCCAGAATGGCTAAGCGGTCGCCCTTAACCCTGTAAGGAACCACGTAGCGAGTACCCGCAATGACCAGCTCGCGCGTGCCCGGTTTTCGGCCTGCACGTCCAAGATAGGGATGCTCTGCGAGGTACGCGACAGTTTGGCGAATCGCACTTGCCACACGCCTGGCCGCCTCAGGTTTGTCCCGCTCGATATAAGTTTGTATGGCGGCAAGATGGCGAATGGCCGTCGCGGTCCAGACTATTTGCATGTGGGCGGGCGAAGCTTTCGTTTGTGTCCCCAGGACTTTAACCAGCGGTCAACTTGTTCGTGCGAGACGACACGGCCGGCATCCGCATCTTGTACGCCCGCCTCAATCTCCTCCAGTTGCCATTGCTGATCGTCTACATAATGCTGAAGGGCATCTGCCGCCAGCCAGGATCGGCTTCGTTCCGCCGCCTTGGCGAGTTGGTCGAGGCGTCTTTTCAGTTCGACGGGAACCCGGACGGTGAAAGTTGCAGTCGGTGCCATCAGTTGTATGCTCCTGTACTCATTGTAGCACAAAGGAGCACACCACTGTTGTTTGCCTACTATCGGTACGAGATAATCACCGACTCCGGCATGGGCGGCTGGCGGAAGTGTTCGCTGCGCGCGAACCCGGTGTTGCCGAACATGCGTTCCAGTTCCGCGAACGTATAAGCATCGCCGTGCGGCGTGGAGCCGAGCATGATCATGCTGAAGGTGGCGGCCTCGGGCGGTGTGACGCGATCGTCGTTGGGCACAAATTCCAGCGTCACGGCCCGGCCACCCGGCGCGAGGGCCGCGTGCACTTTGCGCAATAGCCTTTCACACGTGGGAACATCAAAGTGATGCAGAAAGTTGGTGAGCAGCACCAAATCATACCCGCCGCCGAACTCCACGTCGAAAGCGCTTCCGGGAAGCGTGGAATACCGGAAATCCACGCCGGATTTCCGCGCGTTCTCCATGGCCACTTCCAGAACGCCGGCCCAGTCGAGCGCCACAATTTCGGCTTGTGGATTATGGCGGGCGATGTCGATGCCGAATAGTCCGTGGCCGGCGGCGATATCCAGCACGCGGCATTTCCCGCCCTTGTCCGCCTCCACCAACCGGGAAATGCACTCGGCGGGCATCATCATCATGGGCGCCATGGAACGCGCAAATTCCACCCAAATGGGATTCTCGAAGCTCAACGATCCCTCTTCGCCCCAGGTGGTGCCGCCCTTGCGCACCGCGTCCGCAAGATTTTCAAACGCCTTGACCATATCGGGCGCATCGAGAAACCGCGCGGCGCTGCCCATGTAGGCAGGCGACCGGCGATCGAGAAACAGCGCGGCGTCAGGAGCCAGTCCGTAATGGGAGTCATTCTTCGTCAGGAAGCCCATGACCGTGAGATAGTCGCAGAGGATGCGGATGCCGCGTTCCGCCGCGCCCACGTGTTGCGCAATTTCCTGTGCCGTGGTGTTCCGGTCGGCGACGGCCGTGAAGACATCCAGTTCAATGGCCGCCTTCATCGCGGCTGTCTGCTGGTACGCGTTGAAAATTTGGAAGAGTCGCCCGGGATTGGGCATGGCGGCAGCCGCCGGGGGCGTCTGAACACTTCTTTCCTGTGGTCTCCCTTGAACGCCAGAGGTAATGGGTTGTCCCATGGAAAATCCTCCTCGTAAGCACAGAGATTCCCCTGCGCTTAGTTTCAGCTCTATTCGGCTTTCAATCGTGCCCTGAGTGGATGGTCAAACTTTAAAGTTCACACCGGATCGGCCCGCGCGTTTTGAATCGTTACTTTCGGATCATCGGATTCCTGGGGAACGGGGAGATCCTGCTCGCGGAGCATGGAAACGTGTTCCGCCATTCCCCATCGCGCCTTGTAGAGGCAGTCTTCAACGGAGTTTCCGATTCCGGTAAAGCCCTCAAGATCGGGTGAACAAAACCCGAAGAAACTAGGGTCTTCAGTCGCCTCGATGACCAGTGAATACTTCAGGTCAATCATCGTTCGGCACGGGACCTCATCCCTGCACCTTCGTCAGCAGTTCCACAAATTTCTGCTCGCGACCTTTCTGGTCCATCCCCAGGTGCTTTTCCATGACTTGGGTGGTGTTCATCGAGCAGAACTTGGGACCGCACATGGAGCAGAACGCAGCTTCCTTGTAATACTCATCGTTGAGCGTTTCGTCGTGCATGGAGCGGGCCGTTTCCGGATCGAGCGAAAGCTGGAACTGCTTGTTCCAATCGAAGAGGAAGCGCGCGTAGCTGAGGGCGTCGTCACGGTCGCGGGCGCCGGGCCGGTGCCGGGCCACGTCCGCCGCATGGGCCGCAATCTTGTAAGCGATGATGCCCTGGCGCACATCATCCTTGTTCGGCAGCCCGAGGTGTTCCTTGGGCGTCACGTAGCAGAGCATGGCCGCGCCGTGCCAGCCGATCATGGCGGCGCCGATGGCCGACGTGATGTGGTCGTACCCGGGGGCGATATCCGTCACCAGCGGCCCCAGCGTGTAGAAGGGCGCCTCGTAGCAAAGTTCTTTTTCCTTGTCCACCTGGAGCTTGATCTGGTCCAGCGGAATATGGCCGGGACCTTCGATCATAACCTGCACGTCGTATTCCCAGGCTTTCTGGGTGAGCTCGCCGAGTGTTTTCAGTTCGGCGAATTGCGCTTCGTCGCTCGCGTCCGCCAGGCAGCCGGGCCGCAAGCCGTCGCCGAGCGAGAATGACACGTCATATTTCTGGAAAATCTTGCAAATGTCCTCGAAGTGCGTGTGCAGGAAATTCTCCTGACTATTCTCCACGCACCACTGCGCCATGATGGCCCCGCCGCGGCTGACAATGCCGGTGATGCGCTTGCTCGTCAGGGGAATGTGCGCGCGCAGCACGCCGGCGTGGATGGTCATGTAATCCACCCCTTGCGCCGCCTGCTCTTCGATGACTTCCAGCATGATCGCTGCCGTGAGCTCGCGCACCTTGCTGACGCGCGCGAGGGCTTCGTAAATCGGCACCGTGCCCACCGGCACGGGACTGGCGCGCAGAATCGCTTCGCGGATTTGGTGGATATCGCCGCCGGTGGAAAGATCCATCACCGTGTCCGCACCGTAGTGCACGGAGGTATGCAGTTTTTCCAGCTCCTGATCGATGTTGGAGGCCGTGGAGGAATTGCCGATGTTGGAGTTGATCTTGCATTTGGCGGCGACGCCGATTGCCATTGGTTCCAGCTCCACGTGGCGGAGGTTGGCGGGAATGATCATGCGCCCGCACGCCACTTCGTCCCGAATGGTTGCTGCCGGCAGGCTTTCGCGCTTCGCTACGAACTCCATCTCTTCCGTGATGATGCCCTGGCGCGCGTAATGCATCTGCGTCACGATGGGTCCGCTACGCTTCTCAACCCACGCGGCGCGAATTGGAGACGACATAAAACAACCTCACTCTCTACTCTCAAATAAAAATTACCCTGAGACGCCAGTGTACAACCACCCCGCAGCTTCCGCAAGAACAGAAGGCAGAACAGGAAGCGCGGAAGAAAGGGCGCTGGTGCAGCGTTACACCCAGCAGTTAAATGAGCAGGAAGACCGGCTGGCGGCGCTGCACAGCCAAATCGCTGACTTCCAGGCCAAGCGGCAGCAGGCTTCTGACCAACTCGACAAGATTCTGGCTGAGATCAGTTTGGACGAGAGCTTTTAGTGCGGGGTCCAATCGTCGTAGGGGCACCCCTCGGGGCAAGGGCACCCACGAGGGGTGCCCCTACGACCGATTGGGGGCTTTTCTGGAGAGCGTCGCGGGCCGAATCCAAAATCTAAAATCCAAAATCGAAAATTAGTTAGCCCGCTCGAGGTATTTGCCTTCGGCGGTATCGACGCGGATCGTTTCACCTTCATTGATGAACGGCGGCACCTGCACCACCACGCCGGTTTCCAGGGTAGCGGGTTTGGTAACGTTGGTAGCTGATCCGCCTTTGATACCAGGCTCGGTTTTAATGACCTTCAGATCCACCGTAGCGGGCAACTCGACGTCCACGGGCTGGCCTTCAAAGAACGCGACCTTCAGCAGGACGTCGGCCACCAGGTAAGCGGCGCGGTCGCCCACGGTTTCCTTGGTGAGGCGAATCTGCTCATAATTTGCGGTGTTCATGAAATAAAACGAATCGCCGTCGGCATAGAGGTACTGCATCTCGACGTCGTCAATGACGGCACGCTCCACATCATCTTCTGAACGGAAGCGGTGGTCATTCATGGCGCCGGTGCGCAGATTGCGCATCTTGGCCTGCACAAAGGCCCGCAGGTTGCCCGGCGTGCGATGCTCAGCTTTGTAGATCGTAAACAGTTCGTTGTTGTGCCGTATGATCATGCCCGGCCGTAGATCATTCGCGTTCATATATTATTCCTTCATTCAACTGAGGTGGGGCTTAAAACAGGTGGAGAACTGGCAGTCCTTCCCGCAAGAGCCCGAAAAAGCAAGTTTAACGGCTTAGCGGCCTTCCGTCAATCGTCGGCCTGGGTCAGGGTCCGACTCCGCGAAAAGGTTCAGGTGGTTCCGCTCAAGGAAATCCAACTTTCGCTGCAATTGACCCTTGTCGTCTCCGGGATAGATCTCGAATCCGGCAAGGACATTGCACCCTTGCACATCGTGCCGCTTCAGGTAGCATTCCCGCCAGGCGCGTTTGCCATTGCTGACCCAGTTCGCCGCCATCCGGTCGTGGTCATCCATACGCCCCGAACATAGCAACGCGAGCGCGAACAGCCCAAATATCAGGATGTCGCGCCTTCCCGGGATCGATAAGGCAAACAGGTAGAGACCAAAGAAACCGAGTACAGTGTAAGTAACGTATCGGGGGCTCGTAGCAAAATCCATGCCCAAGCACTGCCGCCCGTAAGCGGTATTGAGGCAGAACAGCAGCGTGTACGCCAACAAGAAGCCCACGATGGCGTGCCTTGTCCACGCACCCGCCTCCGTCCGGAAGAGTTTGGCTGAAGCGTTCACCAGGCAAATCACGACGGCCGCAAGGAGCAATCCTCCCAGCGCCAACGGCGGAAGCCCGCTTCCCTTGACGACGTTGGCGAACATCAGGCTTATGAAACCTGCATAGCGGATTGGGCTGGCAGGATAAAGTGAGAAACAAGCGGCTGCCGGCTCCAATCTGTAACCTACAAAAAAAGAGGCGAGCGACGCGATCGACGCCAGCAAGGCCACGGCGCAACACGCTTGATATTTCTTGTCCCTACGGGGTGCATTGCGATACCAGTCAACTGCAATCAATAGAGGCGTCAGGAACCCGGCAAAAATCCCAAAACCTGTGTAGATCAGCAGGAAATTGGTCGCCAGCACGCACAAATATCTCCACCAGCATGAGGTTAAAGTCCAGGAAAGGCAGTAGAGCATCGCAAGCAAGAGCGGCAGGCAGCCGTGCGAAGGATTGGTGGCTGCGAACAGATTCTCAAACTGCGCCGGCGTCAGGAAAAATCCGGGAATGATCACATCGGAAATGCTTATGCCGCCCAACAGCCGGTATTTTAGGTAGAGCGCCAGGATCGCACTTAGAATGATGATGCCGCCAATGGCCAAGTCCTGATAACGGCTGTTCCATCGAAACGAGGGCTCCAGGAGTTTCGCCAGCACTCCCCCCAAACCCTGCCGATGCGGTCCATGCTGCCAGCGGAAGATCTCCCACCACGAGTGTTTCTCGAAGAGGGTAGCATTGTCGAAATCCCACTGGTCGCGGTACAGAATATTCACCGCCCGCTGCGAGATCATTCGGAGTAATCTCCATCCCAGCACGACGTACGTGCCAAACACGACAACCCAAGACGCGCAAGGCAGCAACGGCCTGTACCCGCGCACCAAGGTTCTCCGATTTTGTGCAACAGGTTGGATCGGCGTCATGCGCGCCCCCGCACCTGCGCGGAGGCGGAACGTGCAGGCATCACGATGCGGATTTGATCGATAAACAACGCAACGAACTCCTCAGGCATGAGAATCGGTACAATATGGCGCGGCAGGGCCGGAACCAAATCGCTGCGGGTAACGACGGACGAGTGACGAACAGGTGCAAACGAGCATGTTAACGAAGAGTGCTGGGGGCCGTTCGTCGCAGGACCAGGATGTTGCCCTCTCCCGGAGGCAGCCATCGCCGAAACTGGTAGCGCTTCAGCTCGGTGAATCCCGGGACAGGTCCAAATGTGACCATGAAGTCATCTCGTGCTACCCACCACCAACTCTTTCCCGGGGTGATGCGATAGTCCAAGTCGTAAATATACCAACCGTTGAATTCGAAACCCCCATCGATCTCGCGGGCGGACACCCGCTGTTGGGTCACCAGTTCATCGAGCGCCTGCCAACGCACCCTGTTCCAGGCCAGATAATCATGTGTTCCAGCAATGGAAAATGCAGCATATAAAACTAAACTCGCGATGGCCAGGGGCACAGCCGCAAAGCCGGCACGACCCGCAGGGACTTCGCCTACCACAAGCACGGCCACAGCAATCCCCAACGGCGCCAGGAAAAGCACATAACGATCAAAGGTCCAGCCATTTAAAACGAGAAGGGCCACGGGCGCAAGGTAGACCAATCCGCTCGCCAGCAGCATCAGCAGCGGCTCCCTGTGTCGCTCGGGAGTGGGCAGGAGTTGAAGCGCCTTGGCAATGGCAACCAAAGTTACCTGGACCAGAGCCACCGCCCCTATGAATCCTGAATACGTGATTACAAACCAAAACAGAGCGCCCGCCTTGGGCAAGGACGGCAAATTAAGAAGGAAGGCATCCCGCAAGGTTGCGGGGCCGAGCCCGAGATCATAGAGGATGCCCGGCAGCAGGGGCATTCGCCGGAAGCTCAATTCAAACGAAGCGAAGACCGCGAACACCAGCGTCGCCACCGTCAGCAGGCGCGAGCGGAAAAGCCCGGACAATTTCCTTCGGCTCAAAAAGAGCAATATCGGCAACGCAAACAGGCCCAGGTACACTAAGACCATGACGAGTCCAGCAGCAAATGCCTCAGCCGCTTTCCACGAAACGAACGAGCGGGGGTCTGCCAGGATCCACGCCGCCTGCATCGAGTAACGGGCTGGCAGGACGCGCTTGTGCTCGATCCACCATCGCCACAGTATCTGTACAGTCCCCCCCAGCGCCGCAGGAATGCCGGCCAAGAGGACCTTGCGTAATCGCAGACCGGACTTTGCCAGATACGTCAGGCTACAACCGATGAAAATCGCCATTCCGTTCTGCCGTGTGAGTAACGCCACGCAGGCCAGGAGAAGTCCTCCTGTTACGGCAACTTTTGTGTTTCGTCTCATCCCCCGCACCAGAAAATAAAGCGAGAGGACGGAAAAAGCCACGAACGGAACATCGGGCATGAAGGTGTAAGAGAGCCCCAGGTAAAGGGGATTGAACGCCAGCAACAGCGCCCCAAAGATAGCGGTTCCGCGGTCCGCGTCCACCTCCCGAAGGAGCGCGTATGACGCCAGGACGCCGATTGCCCCGAGCGTCAGGGTCGAAATCCTCAAGGCCGTAAATGAGAAACCGAAGGGAAGACAAAATAGGGCTCCCCAAATGACTTGGGCGATGATGTTCGTGGAGATCCATCCCGAGAGTTTGAGACCTCTTCCCTCCAGCAGCGCCTTCACCGCCGCCGAATACGCCCAGTCATCATTGAGGGGGAATTCGCCTTTGGGATGGATCAGGAACGCTGTTAATACCCAGATGCCTACGATCAGTACGGCGATGCCGAGGGCGGGAGGTATCGGGGGCCGTCCGGCTTCCCGTGGCCCCTTCGGTGATCCCGCGGGACGGCAACAGCACGGCACCGAAATACACAACGTTGTCAAAATTCGATTACGAGCATGGTCCCAAACGTTCAACCCAACGTCTCCCTATTGGCGTTCTGGACGACAGCACCGTATCTCGCCACAGCCACGCGGACCGTTCGTCAGGGGCGAGTTGCAGAAGGGGATGTCTCAGTGCCTCGCGACGAAAGCGGAGTCCCTTGGTCCGGCAGGGCACTATAGGGTGTCAACCGGGGAGGCGCAAGGTCCGGTTCTGCCAGCCACACGCTCCGATGCGGGAAGTACCGGATCAGCTCCGCATTCTCGGAGGCATTCATGTCGCGCGCCCACACCACTTTGGCGTTGTCTATATCGGCCCGGTTATACACCCATTCATTGTCCGTGCTGTGGTAGCGATTGTACCTGACCAGCACAAGTTGCTCGCCCGGCATTCGCTCCAGCCGCGCCAATGCCCGCGCCCGGTCCAGGTTCTGGAAATGCTCGGACTCCCACGTGTGTTTCCATTCGACGGGCGTGGGAATGTGCAATTGCGGGGCGAAGACGCGCACCAGGAACAGCAGAACGCAGGCGACGGGAATGGCGCGCACCAAGCCCAGCCCCACCCGTTTGCCGCGCCAACGCCACAACCGCAAATAACGCATGGCTTGCAAGACCAGCGCATAGATGGCCGCCGTAATCGGCGCCGCGTAATGTGGAATATAGTAGATGGGCAGCGCCACCCCGATGAACGTGGCGCCGCACACGGCCACCAGGAAACTGGTTTTGCCCGTAACCGCTTTCCGAAAGAACTGCCGCGGGTTGATGGCCAGCAGCAGCACCAGCGGCAACGCGAGGAGTGGACCCAGGAAGAAGCGGTACGTATCTGTGGCCTTCTCCATCAACACGTCCAATGGAAGCCGGCGGGCATGGTAATAGAAGTACATCTGCCATCCGTGCAGATAAAACCGCTCCAGCACGGCGTGATGGTACACGTGTTTCAAGTTCAGGGGCTGCCAGGGAAAGTAAGGGACCGCGACGTAGGTGTCGAGGTTGACCTGGTAGGGAATGCGAAAGGGGCTGCCCGTCACTCGCCAGAAAAAGTAGCCCATGCCCGCCGCCGTGACGGCCAACAGCAATCCCGCCGGCACGACAATTCTCTGCACTAGCTCTCGCAGGGGCGGACCGTTCTTCCCCCGGATCCACACCAAAGCCGCTATCGGAATGGGAATACCGAAGAACAGGCTCTCGTAAGGCCGCGTGTTGGCCAGGAGAGCCAAACCCACGCCCATCACCAAGGCGTCGTGCAGACGCCGGTGCCGCCTGATCCTGGGCAGCGCTCCCAGCACCAGCGCTCCCCCAATGGCCGCCAGCGCGCCGCCGCAGTAACTGTTCACCCAGTACGTGAAGCTGGCGAGCCGCATAACGGCCAGCAATCCACCCAGCAGAGCCCAACCCGGCGGCAACCATCCTTGCAGCATCCAGCAGATGGCCGCGCACATGGCGGCGGCGCTAAGCCAGACGCCGATCCAGGGATTGCCGGTGATGACCTGGCCCAAAGCCATCACCAGCCCTTGAGCCGCGTAGTACATTGGCATGTAGGAGGGTTTCTGGTTGATGTGGATACTCTCAAAGTGAACCCACATCGGGTGAGTTGGATTCGCCAGGCGTCCGTGCGCAAAAGTATCCGCTGCCAGCAAATAGCCGAAATCGTCGTGAAATCCGGGCTGGGGGACCGGCACGTTGGGCAGCAGGGCCGCCCGCACCACTAATGCGAGGACGCCCACGACAAGGACGGCCAGGGCACGCCTCCGCGCCAGACGGTTGAACCAGTTCTCCGCCACCTCGATCCATCGGGAAGGGAAGTCGCGAAGGAGGTACGCCACCAGAATAAGAATAGCTACGACAATGTACTCGAAGAAAAAGACCATGCTACGCCTTTGGCGTTCCCGCCGAGTCAGTCATACGAGCGGGCGATTGTACCTGCAAATCCCGTCATTAGCCATACACAGATTGTGTGGTAGCATACCGCCGGCGATGAGCCTGGATGATGTAGGGGTAAGACTAGCTTTGCTTCTACGCCGGTGCTAGGCCTGAATTTGGTATCAGTTCCAGTCGGAAGGAAAGGGCCAACCAGCCTACGGTCATCCCACCGGACCCGTAGTATGCCTGTCATGACGGATTCCCCCGCAATTTCGCGCCTCTCCCGCGTTGCCGCCCAATACAAGTGGCTGGCTGGCACGTTGGTGGTGGTTCTTCTCCGCGCGCTCCCCAGCCTCCGCTACCCCCTCGGACGCGACCAGGCCACGTATTGTGTAATCGGCCAAGGCCTGTTGCACGGCAAACTGCTTTATCGCGACCTTTGGGACAACAAACCTCCCGGTATTTTCTGGATTTACGCAGTGATCGTGAAGATTTTTGGGCCGGTGATGTGGTCCGTGGGACTGGTCGATATCCTCTGGCTGCTTGTTATTTCCTGTTGCATCTTCTACTTTGCCCGGCGCTACTTGGGCAATGCAGGCGCGGCCTTATCGGTGATCTTCTACGCCTTCCGGCACTGCCAGAAGGGATACGTCCACGCCGCCCAGCCGGAAGCGTTCCTCATGCTCTGCGTGTTTGGCGCGTGGTTCCTGTTGGGGGCGACGCGCTGGAAGCCGGCGAGCAATATCGCGGCCGGTTTGCTGCTGGGCGCGGCATTCTGGCTGAAGTATAGCGCCGTAGCCTTCTTTCCCTTCCTGGCGCTCGTGCCGTTTATCGATTTCGACGAGCTCGACCGCGGCCGGCTGCGGTTGCGTCTGCTGGTTCCCTGGAAAGACTGGTTCGGGCGGATGCTGACGGTAGCGGCGGCCTTTGTATTCACTGTCGCTGCGGTGCTGGTTTATTTCCGGGTCGCGGGCGCGTGGCCGGCCATGAAAGAGGTCCAGTTTCAGGTGCTGCCCCGCTACGGCGCAATGGTGTTCCACTGGAATTTCGCTTTTCTCGCCTTTGCTCTGGAACACACGCTGAATCACATGGGGGTTTGGTGGGAACTGATGCCGGCGCTCGCGTTGCTTTTTGCCTGGAGGCGGCATGAAATGAGGCTGTTAGCGCCGATCGTGCTGATGGCGGCCGCCGGGTACCTCTCCACCGCGATGCAAGGACGCTTCCACCCCTATTACTTCGAAACGTGCTACCCGTTCTTCGCCATGTTCTGGGCCTACGTGCTCACGAGCACCTATAAGGCGTTCAAGTTTCTGTACCGGGCGCTGTTGACGCGACGCTGGGCTTTGGCCGGCGCCCTGGTTTGGGTGGTGTTTGCGGGTATCGTCGTCTCGTTCCTGCCGGAGGAAAGTGTGCGGGCTGTTTCGGAGTACACGCTGTTGGCCGATTGGTGGCGCAACCCCGAACTGTCTTACCAAGTGTACTGGTGGCAGCTTCCGCTCGACATGTTCGGCGACCAGTTTCGCGTGATCGATTACCTGAAGGCCAATTCCCAGCCGCAGGATCAGGTTTACGTCTGGGGTACGGCGCCCCTCATTAATTTCATACCGCAGCGGGAAAATCCCAGCCGCTTTGTTTCCAACATCGGTCTGATGTCAACGTGGGCTCCCGACCGCTGGCGCGAGGAATTGGTCGAAACCCTGGAGGCCGCGCGCCCCCGCTACCTCGTGGTTGAGCGCCACGACATGATCTTCAGCCTCACATTTACGTGGCGGGATTCGGAACAGTACCTGCAGATTTACCCCGCCCTCGACGGCCTCCTGCGCCGCCAATACCAGCCGGCGGTCAATTTTTCGGATTTCGAGGTGTATCGGTTGAAAGAAGAAGGTGTTAACACTCCGTTCTCAGGCGGGCTGAGCTTCTGACCAGGGTTCGGCGTGCTCACCGGCGGGCAGAGTGACTCGGAAGGTTGTGCCGCGGTTGACTTCGCTCGTAAAGTCGATCGTGCCGTTGTGGATTTGCACCACCCGGAAGGTCATGGCGAGCCCGATGCCGGTGCCGCCGGGCTTGGTGGTGTAGAACAGGGAGAAGATTCGATTCTGCGCCTCCTGGGGGATGCCCACGCCGTTATCCCGGATTTCGATCTCCACGGCGTTGGGCAGGGCGTGGGGTGTAACCGTCAGGTCGCCGCCGTCGGGCATGGCCTGGCATCCGTTCAACACCAGGTTGAGCAGGGCTTGCTTAATCAGGTCGCGATCCACGCGTACCGGCGGAGTAGCGCCGTCGCCCGCATAAATCAGCTGAACATTGTTACTGCGGGCCTGCGGTTCTGCCAGGGCGAAGACTTCGTGCACCAGGGGCGCGAGGGCCGCATCGACGGGATGAATCTCGACGGGCCGGGTGAAATCGAGAAAGGTCTTGACCACGCGGTCAAGGCGGCGAATCTCCGCGCCCAGGATTTCCACCTGGGGCTTCACCTTGGCGCCTTCGTCTCCCAATCGCGCTTTCAGGACTTCCAGTTGCAGAACCATGGCGTTGAGCGGATTTTTCACCTCGTGCGCAACGCCCGACATCAACCGACCGATGGCGGCGAGCTTGGTGGTGGTGTCAAGCTGGTCCTGAAATTCCGCACGCGACCCCGTGTCGCGCAGCGTAACGAGGCATCCCACGCGCTGGTCGCCCACGCCCACGAACTGCGCGGTCACCGCAATGCGGGTGCGCGGCTCGCCCGCCAGTTCGAGTGTTTTCCCCATCAGCGACCGCCGCGATTGGAATGCCGAACGCAGCATTTGGTGCAAGGGCGTAGGCTGCGAGAAGATTTCCTGCGCCCGCAGGTGCGCCGCGGTATCTACAGGCGCGCCCAGGAAACGCTGGGCCGCAGGCGTGGCCAGCACCAGGCGGTCCTGCTGATCGAACAGCAGCAGTCCATCGCTCAGGTTGCTGAACAACTGGTCCAAGTTCTCTTGCAGTTGAACGTACGCCGCTTTTTCCCCGCGAATCTGCTCGCCCAATAGATGAAGTTTGGAGGAGAGAATGCCCCACTCGTCACTCCGCTTGAGGGTGAGGGGAGCGGAAAGTTCGCCGCGCGCCAGCTGATCGACACTCTGGGAAATGTTCTCCAGCGGCCGCAGGACGCGAAATGAGACTATGGCGGCGGAAAGCGTGGCGAAGGCGATGGCCATCAGTGACAGGAGGAGCGCAGCACGGAGGTTCGGTGAGATTTCCCCGCGCAGCAACACTGTCGACACGCCTACCCGCACATCGCCCAGCGGCCTGGCGCCGATCTCCAGCGGCAGCGTCACTTCGAAGTCCGTCGGCGGGCCGTAGATGACGCCGATCTGCTTCAAGAGGCCCGAGCGCAGCAGTTGCGAATAATGCGGGGCCGGCGTGAGATGATGGCCGGGCTGCTCGGGATTGCTCACCAGAACGTCCAGGTCCGTGTCCGTAATCGCCACGTAGTCGACAACGGGCGAATATCCCACGGCCGATTCCATGAGCGACTTCATCTCCGGGTCGGAAGAGAGGCGCGCTTGGACGAAGCTGCGCACGGCCTGGAAGTCCTGCGGATTCTCGCCCTCCGGCATGTGGCTTCCCTTCAGCGCGGCGCCCGCCTGGTGAGAGACCTCGCTGGCCACGTATTCACCCCGAGTGCCAATCTCGAGAAGGGCTTGGCTGGTAAGGTTCGAGATGTCGATCGTGGAGGTCACGACCACGACCAGCAGAACCAACACCGTTATCAGGGCCGTAAGCTTAGCTTTGAGGCTCAGCCTCATATTCTTTCAACTTGTTATGAAGGGTTTTCAAACTGATTCCCAGCAGCTCCGCCGCGCGCGTCTTGTTGTTTTCGGTGAACGTCAGGGTCTCGAGAATCAGGCGGCGCTCGGCTTCTTCCACCGTCATTCCCGGGCGTAGGCGCAGGACGTCGTTCACGCCAGCCACTACCGGCCGGCCAAAGTCGAGTCCCAGGTTTTCTTTTGCCAGGACCTCGCCGGTGCACGTCACCAGCGCCCGTTCCAGCGCGTTGCGCAGTTCGCGCACGTTTCCCGGCCACGTGTGCCGGCGCAAGGTCTCCAGCGCCTCGGGGGTAATGCCCCGCACGGAGCGGCCGTGCTTGCGGTTCAGAGTGTCGAGCAGCGCTGCCGCCAAATCCGGCAGGTCGTCCAGATGCTCTCGCAGGGGTGGCATGGCGACGTGCACGACGTTCAGGCGGAAATACAAATCGCTGCGCAGCAGTCCCTGGGCCACTGCCTCCTCCGGGACTTTGTTGGTGGCCGCCAGTACTCGCACGTCGACGGAAATTTCCGACTTGCTGCCCAAGCGGCGGACCTTCGAATCTTCCAAGACGCGCAGCAGCTTGGCCTGCGTGCCGGGCGGCATTTCGCCGATTTCGTCCAGCAGCAAGGTGCCGCCATCCGCCAACTCGAAGCATCCGATGCGCCGTTCCACCGCGCCGGTGAACGCGCCCTTTTCGTGCCCGAAGATTTCACTCTCCATCAAGGTCTCGGGAATGGCCGCACAGTTCACCGCCACAAATGCCTGGGGCTGCCGGGGGCTGAGTTCGTGGATGGTGCGCGCCGCCAACTCTTTCCCCGTGCCGCTTTCGCCGGTGATCAACACGGACGCAGTCGAGGGCGCCACCATGCCGATCAGCCGCATCACTTCCTGCATTTTGACGGAACGGCCCACCAGGCTGCCCAATACGCCCAGATCGCGCAATCGGCGATGGGCCACCTCCAACTGCCGCTCGCCCTCCTGGCGCTCCACACAGTTGCGCAATTCCACCTGAAGCCGTTTGGGGTCGACCGGCTTTTCCAGGAAATTGTAGGCGCCCAGCTTGGTGGCCTCGACGGCTTCCTCAATGGTGCCCTGCCCGGTCAGCATAATAAAACGGAGGCCGGGCCGCAAATGATGGAGTCGGCGCAGCAGTTCCATGCCGGTCAATTGCGGCATGCGAAGATCGGAGATGACGACGGCGGGATTGAAGGCATCGATCTTCTCCAACGCCACATCGCCGTCGCCGGCCGACTCGGTCTCGTAACCCCAAGCCCCCAGGAGATCACACAACCCTTGTCGTGCGTGGGGGTCATCCTCCACCACCAGAATCTTCCCTAGTTTGGCCACTCTGTAATCCTCCAAACGTACTATTATACAGCTTTGGCATTCAAGGGTTCCGCCGAGCAAACCTCGAATGCGTTGTTCGATTCGCCCTCGCAGGCGAACAATGTCATTAGCCGCAGGTGAAAACCCAGAGCAAGGCTCTGCCGTTCCGACACCTCAGGTCTACCCAAGCGGGCTTCTCTTCAGTATGATGGTGGGCCGCGCGGCTTCTCTTCGGGGTGGGAAATCGCCCTGCCGAGGGTTGCTAGCCGGGTGCGCTGACATGCAAGCGTTTCGAATTCTCGAACACACGGCGGATGTGGGTTTCGAAGCTTTCGGTTCGACGCGCGAGGAGGCCTTTGCCAATGCTGCTCGCGCCTTGATCTACCTGATTGTAGAATTGGACACGATCGATCCGCGCGAGGAGGTGTCTGTAAGCGTCCAGGGGCCGGATCCCGAAAGCGTTCTGGTGAATTGGCTGAGTGAGCTTTTGTATTTGCACGACGCCGAAGGATGGCTCTTCCGGGAGTTTGAGGTCCGGAACCTTCAAGACGACTCGCTGCACGCGCTGGCCCGGGGAGAAAAGTTTGACAGGTCGCGGCACCGAGCTAAAGTGCTGGTGAAGGCCATTACTTATCATCAACTCGCGCTGGAGAAGACCCCTCAGGGGTGGCGAGCACAGGTATATGTGGATATCTAGGCGTAATCATAAGTTGGTTTTGATCTTGGGTTGCATCCTGGCGGCAGTGGCGCTTTTTTGTTCCCGGCACGGTCTATCGGCCTCTTTGTTGCTGTATACCGTTCAGGAGGTTAAGCCCAAGATTTTTGTCTGGGTGCCCGACGATGTGATTGACCTGGAATGCGATCCCCTTTTCACGCGGCCGGCCACGGCCGGGTTCATCGTAACGGCAGAGGATGTGGTGGTGATCGACACGTCGAACAGCCCCACACACGCGCGCGACCTGCTTTACGAGATTCGCAGGCACTCCGACCTTCCCGTTAAATACGTCATTAACACCAGTTCCGCAGGCGATCACATGTTGGGCAACGAAGTTTTTACGGATGAACAAGCCACTCTGATTTCCACCAGGGCGGCGCAAGCGGAGATGCAACATTACCGCGACGAGCTTTTCGCCCGCATGCACCGCGAAGAGGGATGGCGCTTACAGGCGCGCATGCGGGGCTTCCACGTGACCCCCACCACCGTGACATTCGACGACAAGATGACGCTCACCGCCGGTGGCCAGGAGATCCGCCTGATCAGCATGATGCGCGACGAGACTTCAAGTGGTGACGCCGTGGTGTATTTGCCTGCGTCGAAGACGCTCTTCCTGGGCGAACTCTACGACAACCAGTACTTTCCTCGCATCGGTTCGCGTGACGTCCACCGTTGGATTGAGGTGCTCCGGCAACTCGAGAGCTGGGACGTTGACACGTACGTTCCCGGCCACGGCGCTCCCGGCACCAAGAAGGACCTGGCGGATTTCCGCACATTCCTGGAATGGCTCGTGGCGCAGGTGGAAATGCGCTTGAAGGAGGGACAAACAGTTCAGGACGTGCAGAGAACCCTTTGGCTCCCCAAAACCTACAATTGGCACGCCGCCGACCTTGCCCAGGATACGGTGGGCGATGTTTGCCGGCAACTCGCCCCGCAGCACGCTCGCGCCTCAGCGCAGGTCGGGCAGCAGTAAAGGCCTGCAGTGTGACACCTTGCGCTCTTCCCAGTCGTCGCGGCTTTAGATTCCCATGGCAACGCAGAGCGCAGCGGCATCACCGATACTCTCGCCGAGTTCGGCGGGGATGATCTGGCAGGTTCGCGCGGGCAATTCCAGTGCCTCCCGCTTCACCACGCGGCGGGCCGGCTCAAGCAGTAAGTCCCCCAGGCGCATGGCCAAGCCCCCGATCACGATGCGGTCGGGATTCAACAAATCCACCAGGATCGCCAGCACCAGTCCCAGTTTTTCGCCGGTGCTTTCCAGCACTTCCAACGCCACCTGGTCGCCTTGGCGGGCCGCCGTGCCGATGTCCTTCGCGGTAATCGGATTACCGGATTGGTATAACTCCGCCAACGCTGTCGGCCGCTGGTTCTTGATCGCCGCGGCTACAGACTTCTGCGCTACCTGGGCCATGCCGCCGCCGCTCGCCCAGCCTTCCGCTGAACCTTTTTTGTTGTGGCCGATGGGGCCGGTGCGGGTCAGGCGCAGATGTCCCACCTCGCCCGCCAAGTCGTTGGTGCCGCGGTAAAGCCGGCCGTCAGTGATGACCCCGGCGCCGAGGCCGGTGCCCATCGTGAGGAACACCATATTCTGGCAGCCCTTGCCGGCGCCAAAGCGGTGTTCCGCCACCGCCCCCGCGTTCGCGTCATTCTCAATCAGGCATTCGGCGTGAAACTCGCGCTGGAGGATGTCCGTGATCGGCACGTTGTCCCAGGTGGGCAAATTGGGGGGCGATTGGATGATCCCCTGCACGCGGTCCAGCGGGCCACCGCAGCTTACGCCCAGCCGCGCGATGGCTGTCGTGTCCGCGCCTTGCTCCGCCAGCATCTCGTGGATGCCCGACTTGATCAAATTCAGCGCTCTCTCCGGGCCCTGCGCGGGGTTGGTGGCAAATTCTTTGCGCGCCAGAACTTCCGGCGGCGTTGAGGAGAGCAGGACGGCGGTTTTCGTGCCGCCAATATCGATTCCGACCAGCAGTTTGCTTTCCGACGTAGTCACAGGCGTTCTCCTATTCCTCAGTGTTGTCCCGGCGAACCGATCTTCCCATTCGGTGCAATCGTCACACCTCCAGCCGCAAAGGCAGTGCGCTGAAGCGTGGCATCAAACTATACTGGTAATCTCCGACGGTGGGAATATGCTTTTGGCGGGACCGAGAGGACCAAACGTGTAAGGGCTGGAGGAAAAAATGGTCTATTCGCGAAGAGAATTGGCGTGCCTGCTTGCCGCGCTTGCCGCATCCCCGGGCATCGCGGCGCAAAAGGCCACGCTGCCGGGCAAGGCTTACCCTTACGACACGTTGCCCGTACGAAAGCACGGTGAAAACGAATCCCGCCCCGTGCTGGCGGGCGAGCTTCACAATGGATCTTACGTGGAGGTCCACGAGACGCGGCTCGCGCCGGGGGCGATGCCGCACCCGGCTCATCACCACGTTCACGAAGAGATGTTCCTGATCCGGTCGGGAACCCTCGAGGTGACCATCAACGGCCAGACCACCACGCTGGGGCCCGGTTCGGTGGGCTTCGCGGCTTCGAACGACGAACACGGAGTCCGCAACATCGGGGCGACGCCGTCCGAGTATTTTGTCGTGGCTTTCGGCAAAGACGCTTGAAAAGTGGCACGTGCGTCACGACGCTTTCGGCAAATGCGCCAAGGCCTCGCGGATTTTCGCCTCCGGGTATTCGTAGTCGAAAAGCTCGCCGGCAAAATACTTCTCGTACGCGGCCATATCAAAATGGCCATGACCGCTGAGGTTGAAGAGAATGGTTTTCTCCTTGCCCTCTTCCTTGGCCTTCAGCGCTTCATCAATGACGCAGCAGACGGCGTGCGAAGTCTCCGGCGCCACGATCAGGCCCTCGGCGCGCGCGAACTTCAGGGCGGCTTCGAAGCACTTCAGTTGGGGATAGCTCACCGCTTCCACGATGCCCTCACGGTGCAGCAGGCTTACCAGGGGTGACATCCCGTGGTAGCGCAGTCCGCCCGCGTGGATGCCGGGCGGGATAAAGTCGTGTCCCAGCGTGTCCATTTTCAAGAGGGGCGTCATGCCGCTCTTATCGCCGAAGTCGTAAGCGTAAATGCCCTTGGTCATGGTGGGGCACGCGGCCGGCTCGACGCCGATCAGGCGGATGTCCTTCCCCGCCGCCTTTTCCGGCACAAACGGGAACGCCAGTCCGGCGAAATTGCTGCCGCCGCCACAGCACCCGATGACGATATCCGGCCAGGCGCCGGCCATCTTCATCTGCACAATGGCTTCTTGCCCGATCACAGTCTGGTGCAGCAGCACGTGGTTCAGCACGCTGCCCAGCGAGTAGTTGGTGTCCTTGTGCGCGGCGGCGTCTTCCACCGCTTCGCTGATGGCAATGCCCAGGCTGCCGGGGGTTTCCGGGTCTTCGCTAAGCACTTTCCGGCCGGCTTGCGTCAGGTCACTGGGGGAGGGAACGCATTGGGCGCCCCAGCACTCCATCATGGTGCGGCGGTGCGGCTTTTGATAGAAGCTGCACTTTACCATGTAAACCATACACTCCATGCCGAACACGTTGCAGGCCAGCGCCAGCGCGCTGCCCCACTGTCCCGCGCCGGTTTCTGTGGTCAGGCGCTTGATGCCCGCCGCTTTGTTGTAATAGGCCTGGGCGATGGCCGTGTTGGGCTTGTGGCTGCCGGCGGGTGACACGCCTTCGTTCTTGAAAAAGATCCTGGCGGGCGTTCCCAATGCCTTTTCCAGCCGCATCGCCCGGTGCAGCGGCGTGGGCCGCCACAGGCGCAGGATGTCCAGAACCGGCTCGGGAATGGGAACTTGGCGCGCGCCCGTCATCTCCTGCTCAATCAGCGCGTGGGGAAAAATCACTTCCAGGTCCTGCGGCCCCGCCGGCTTCAGCGTCCCGGGATGCAATGGCGGCGCCATCGGCGCGGGCAAGTCAGGCACTACGTTGTACCAGAATTTGGGAATATCGCGTTCGGAAAGCTGATAACGATAATCAGGCATACTCGATCTCCATGTGAACCGCCATCCAACCACAGCGGCGATTCAGTTGAATTTGTTGGCTGCGCATCCAGCGTGAACGCAGCCGGCACGGTTGGGATTGCCGTGATACATCAATACTCGTTTCCTGAATTCGCGGCCGCCCCCTGCCGCGAAACTAAAGGCGAAACGAATGCGGCAGAATAGCACAAAACGGCGCCCGTTGGCAGGGAATGGCGCGTCGGGCGCGAGGGTGGGGTGGAGAGCCGCACAGGAATCCTGCAATTGACGGATACCGGTGATGCCCTGTGGGTAGCAGGGGTTGCGGATTTGTGGCCCTTACCAACGTTCTGCCAGGGTTTGCGGGGCGGTGGCTTCGAGATGTGGTATTCTGTTTGAGAGGTTACGACTTGACAGTCTGCCCCGGGGAACGCATAATCGCGGCCAAACAGAACATGCGGTGAGCGGTTGCGGTTTCCGCAGGGTTTTCAGCAGGCCAGACCTGCGGACGTCCTGGGCCTTTCCGTGTGTGTGCGGGCAGAGTCCGCGAGGGGAGGGTGTGGCTTGCCGGACCAACCCCCAACTTCACCGTACGTCTTCACCTATATCGGGGAGAGCGTTCCAGTGCTCTGCCACGAGCATGTGGCCATCATGCACCGTGGCAACGCCTGGGCCCAGCGGGCGGCAGAATACCTGAGCGAGGGCCTGCGCCGGGGCCAGCGGTGTTGCTGTGTGGCGCCGGTCACCTCGCGCCGGTCGATGCTGGTGGGCTTGCGCGACCGCGGCGTGAACGTGGATTGGCACTTGCACGAGGGGACACTGCTTTTTCCGCCCGCGGCACAGGAACCGGCCGACTTGGTCGATTGCGCCATCCGGTTCTTTGCCGATGCCGAGGCCGCCCACGCTCCCGCGGTGCGCTGGTTCGAAGAGGGCCTCTGGGGCAAGCCCGCCGGGATGCCGGTGCCGGAGTTCTTCGCGCTGCATTCCCGCTTAAATTACCTGGTGAAGGAATATCCCAGCGTGGCGGTGTGCCAGTACAACACCGAACACATGGAAATACCCGACCTTTTTTCTGCCATCTCCGTCCACCGCCACCTGATGGTGGACGGCACGCTGGTTCGCGATAATCCCTTCTATATACCGACGGAGAAGTTTCTCGCCATGAGTGCGGCCGATCGTGAGCGCGACCTGCGCGCCGCGTTCCGCGAGGTGGGTTTTGACTGGGACAAACTGTGCGCGACGCTGGCGGGATACGGCCAGCTTCAGCGCCCGGCGCCGCCGGAACCGTGATGTTGACGCGGGGTCCCGAGCGCCGCACAGGACCGCTACTGCGGGTTCGCGAGGCCCCCACCCGAAGCTCGACCGGTGCTAAAATCATTTGCTTGCCGTACGGGTAATGGAAACCCAACAACAACTCGGCCTTCTCGGGGCATTTGAAACCAACAGACCGTCCAACCCGATCTTCTGCCATCAGGAATTCTTGGAGAAGCTCGCACAGCAGCGCAACACGGCAATTGGCCGGCGTGCCACGTACCTGATGCAGCGCTTGGCCGTCGCTCCCCGCCGGCTGCACTACAAGGCGACGTTTGGCGAGAATCGCGGCTGGCGCCGGTCCCGCCTGGGAGGAAACCAGGGCAGTCACTTCTATGCCTGGTGGGCGCCGAAGAATGCGCCGCCCCTCCGAGATGGCGGAGGCTTTGCGGAGGCTCCCGAGGGCGCCATTTTCCTCCGGGATATTCGCCACCATGACCATCATTCCCGCCTCTCACCCCAGTTATTCACGGAGCATTACCTGCCAGTGAGCGTCGCTGAACTGCGCGGCGAAGAGTATGGTCCGCCACCTTGGGCGCCCACGCAGACGCGATTCGCTCAGGCGCGGCAACGGGTGCGATTGCTCAAGGGTCATCCCGGCTCGGGAAAAACCACGGCGTTGTGGCACGCCGCAGATTCGAGCGGGGCGGAAGGCATCCTCTACGTCACTTACTCGCGCGACCTCGCAGCCCTGGCGCGCGACTACTTTGACCGCTACTGTTCTTCGCACAAGCGCTTCGAGGTGGTGGTGTTCCCGAACTTGGTGCGCCAAATCGTGGGCTCCAGCGCGCCGGCGATGCTGGAGAGCGACTTACGGCAGCGATTTAGTGATGACCTCGGGATCTACGCGCGCGGCCTGGGGCCGTGGGCGAACAACTCGGCCGCACTCTACGACGAATTTTATGCGCATTTGGTGGGGGCCGCGCTCCCCGTCGGCGCCGGGCATTTTGCGGCCTGCAAGACGCCGCGGGTGCCGGACAAGGCCTATCGCGACCGCCGCACGCAATTTATTGGCGCCCCGGCCGTGAGCGCGGCGCTGGAAGTGGCCGCCCGCCTGGAGCGCCAGGCGGAGACGTTGGCGGAACGTTACTTTCCGGAGTTGGCGCTCGCTTGGCGAGCCGTTAAGCGATTAGGCGCGGTGCCGGCTTCCGGCCCTGACGGGCTCGAATTCGACTGCTTGGCCGTAGACGAAGTGCAGGACCTTACTCCCCTCCAAGCGCTGGTGTTGGTCGAATTGTGCACGCTCGCTTTCCGGCGGGGCAAGGCCCCTACCTCCTTGCTCCTGGCAGGTGATGAGGCCCAGACGGTGCGCCCGACTGACTTCGAATGGGCATGGCTCAGCGACTTGCTGCATCACCGGGTGGGCGCTCCCTCGGAATACAAGCTCTCTGCCAACCTGCGCAGCCCTCACCGAATCGCGGATCTTGTCAACCGGGTCTGGGACTTCTACTCTCTAATCGAAAAGCAGGAACGGCCGCGGGGCGCGGGCCAGGCTGAAATCGAAGACGATGCGACGGATCAAATCCTCTATTGCACTGCCACGCCTGGTCCGGAACTGGATGAGCTCCTCAAATTGCTGGCCGCCCGCGAGGGACTCGCCCTGATCACCTTAGAGGAGAAGGCGCCCGCGTTTGTTCCAGAATCCGTCCGGCCCGCGGTCTTGACGGTTTCCGAGGCGAAGGGTCTCGACTTTCACACCGTGTGCGTGCTTGACCCCGGGCGTCATCTCCAACGAATCGTACAACACGAGTGGCGGTGGCGCGGCGATTCCAACCTGCTCGGCTTGCGCAAACGCCTAGCCATCGATCAGTTACGGGTCGCCGTCAGCCGGCCCGCCGAGCGGCTGGTATGGATTGACATCAATCCGCCCGATGGCGTCGTCGGCGCAAGCTTGGCCTTCCTCAATGGAGATGCTCTTGAGGGCCTGGTTTCCCCGGCCGTGCCCGCCGCCATCATAAGAACGCTCGAGGAAGAAGAACTGGACACGGAAGAACGCGTGCAGCGCTGCCAGGCGGACGCACGGCAGTATCTCGAGGTCAAGCCGGAAATGGCGTGGTCCCGCGCCCAGCAGGCTGTGGCGCTTCTCGGTCGGCCGGGACTGCCCGCAGCCGTAACCGACCAGACCGTGCGAGACACTGCATATCTCACCCTCGCCGAGATATGCTTTTTGCTGGCGGTGCGGCAAGCGCGCCTGCCTGCCGAACTGGGTAGACCCGATCTGTTTGGCGAGGGGACACAGGCGGCCATTCAAGCCCACCGCGCGGGATTGGCGGCCATCATTCGAGCGATCGGGCGCATCCAGCGTGCCCCCTCTGGCGAGCGTCTCCCGGCCATGGCCGAGTTCGCACGCGTTTTGCCCCAGCACAACGCCGAACTTGAGAGCTGGGCCTTGGTTGAGATCGCCGCCCACTCCCAAAGTTGGATCGATGCCCTGGAGGAGGGTGCCCTCGTCGACGGGCTGAACGCCGTCGAGGTGATCGATACCCTGCCCGGGCTGTATGGGGCCTTGGGTGTCCCAAACGCTGGTAGCCGCATCGAAGCGTTACGCCAGAGCGCCATCCAGTTGCTCATCAAGGAAAGGTCCTTCGATTCGGCCTTGTATGTGCTCCGCAGCCTCGCGCAACCCCAGCCCAAACTGGAAGCCCTATGCCACGAAGCCTTGGGCAACCTGCGCGGTGCGGCGGAGAAGTTCCGGCTGGCGGGCGACCTGAAAGCCGCTTTGAAATGTTATCGAGCCATCCCCGACTTTGCGGCCGCGCTCGCTGTCCTCCGCGAGATGGGTGATCATCCTGCCGCCCCGTCGCTCGAATGGCTGGCCAGAGTGCAAGCCCTCGTCGCCGAGCGGCCCGACAAGTTCACCCGGATGGTGACGGAGCCCGAGAAAAAGCTTCTTGAGGACCTGCTTGAGCAAGCGCTTGGAGTCAAGCGACGTAAGCCAGCTCCGAAGCCTCCGCGTCAGCGCACCCCTCGCGCACGCCGGGAGCGCCCCTGAATAAATCTCGAGTCGAGATGCCCATTTTGCGGGTTGCTGTGCCGCCGCCGATCAACCTGTAAGGTAGGGCCGGGCTTGAGCCCGGCATTGGAGTCGGGTGATCAGCCCGCTCGGTGCCGCCCTCAAGGGCGGCTCTACGATCGAACTTTTCTCCGTCACTTTTCCGCACCCGGGTTGGCGCAATTTGCTACAATAGACGCGCGCAGACCTGCACTGCAATTACAATGGACTATGACCAATTAGGAAGTTTCTTGGAGGTAGCAAAGCTACAGAGTTTTTCCCGGGCGGCGGAAAAGTTGTTTCGTACGCAGCCGGCGATTAGCGCCCAGGTGCGCCTGCTGGAACAGGAATGCGGCGAAAAGCTGTTTGACCGCAGCGGGAAAAAGGTTTTGACCACACCGGCCGGCGAGATTCTTTACCGCTATGCGGAAAAGATGCTAGCGATGCACAAGGAAGCGCTTCAGGCCATTGCGGAGTTGAACCAGACCCCCCGCGGCAAGCTCTTCATCGGCGCCAATGAAGCCACCTGCCTCTATGTTCTGCCCAAAACCTTCGCCCGGTTCAAGCAGCTCTACCCGCTGGTCCAGATCAGCATCTACCGGAACTTCAGCCACAAGATCCTGCAAAAGGTCCAGGAAGGGGCAGTGGACCTGGGAATCATCACGCTGCCCACAACAGCCAACAACATGGAAGTGTTCCCCGTCTTCCGCGATGAGGTGCAGGTGGTGGTGCCGAAGTCGCACCCGCTGGCCAAGAACAAGTATGTGGCGGTGGACGAACTCGCTCACTACCCGCTGATTCTGCCGAAGACCGGGCACACGCGCGTAGTTATTGACCGCCTGCTGCGCGAGCACCGCGATCACTTGCAGATTTCCATGGAGCTGGCGAGCGTGGAGACCATCAAGAAATTTGTGGGCGCCGGACTGGGGATCTCCCTGGTTAGCCGGGCTTACGTGCAGCCGGAAGTGGCTGCGGGCCTGCTGAAGTTGATCCCGCTCGAGGGCCAGAAGATTTACCGGGAGCTAGGCTTGGTATATCGCCGGGACCGCTACCTGTCGCTTCCCGCCAAGGTCTTTATTGAAGTCGTGCGCGAATCGACCAAGTCCAACATTGCCACTGATTCCTCTGCGACCAACAATACTGGGACGACTCGCTAACGAACCGGCGGGCAGGGCATCCTTTCCGGTTCACCGGGCGTAGGGATACGCCATGGCGTCTCTGCAAACTTTTGGGGAGGAAGAGAATAACAGCCGTACTTTTATCGGGAGAGACTAACCGTCATTTGTGATGGCGGTTAGGCTGATCGCGGAAAGCTTGAAAACTATGGTGAAAGAAAATCCAATTCCCAGCAAGAGCAAGAAACCGCTCATCACGATGAAATTCGGCGGGACCTCCGTCGGCAATGCGGAGCGCATGAAGAATGTAGCGGCGATCGTGGCCGACAATGCCCAGCGGGCGGAAGTGGTCGTAGTGGTGTCCGCCATGGGCGGGGTTACGGACATGCTGATCCGCGCGGCGATTGAAGCCAGCCAGGGTGACCGCGATAATTGGAAGAACGTGCGGCGCGAACTGGCCCACCGTCACCGCGAGGTCGCCGATCAGCTCCTCAAAGCCGGGGAGCAGGCCGCCGTTCTGCCGCGCCTCGCCGACTCGGTGGCCGACTTTGAAAACCTCTGCTCGGGGTTTTCCCTGGTGCGGGAGGTTACCCCGCGCGCCATGGACACGCTCTCCAGCCTGGGCGAAGTGATGTCGGCCGACTTGATGGCGGCCATCCTGCGGTCGCAAGGCACGCCGGCGGAAGCGGTGGACGCCACTGAACTGATCGTTACCGACGAGCACTTCGGCAACGCCACGCCGGTCTTCGAAGAAACGAATGCCAAGACCCGGCAGCGCCTGGCGGGATTGCGTCGCCACGGGGTGATTCCGATTATCACCGGCTTTCGGGGCGCCACCCCGGCGGGGGCTTGCACCACGCTGGGCCGGGGCGGGTCCGATTACAGCGGCACGATTGTGGGCGCCGCGCTGGATGCGGACGAGGTCTGGATCTGGACCGACGTTGATGGGGTCATGACCACCGACCCCCGCCTGGTTCCGGAAGCGCGCATTCTGCCGGAAATCTCCTATCGTGAGGCCATCGAGCTTTCATTCTTCGGCGCCAAGGTCTTGCATCCTAAAACCATTCAGCCCGTGATGAAAAAGAAGATCCCGGTTTGGATCAAGAACAGCTTCAATCCTTCCTGTCCCGGCACCCGGATTGTCGCCTCCGCGAGCAATGCCCAGAATGGCGTGAAGGCCATCACCTCCCTCAGCAAAACTCACATGGTCACCATTACCGGCAAGGAGTCCGTGACCTTTCCGCAACTTGCCGCCAGGACCTTCGGCTCACTTAGCGTGGGCGATATTCCCACGCTGATGGTCACACAATCCTCCGCGGACAATGTGCTGTGCTTTGCCGTGCACGATGCCGATCTGCGTCGCGTGAAAGCGCAACTGGAAAAAACCTTCGAGTTGGAAATGCTGCATGACGACCGGATATCGATTGAAGTCATGCCCCATATCGCCATCGTGGTGGTGGTGGGAGAGAATATGAAGGGCACCCCCGGCTTGTCCGGAAGGGCTTTCTCCTCATTGGGACGGCGCGGGATCAACATCATTGCCATCGCTCAGGGCTCGTCCGAATTGAGCATTTCCTTTGCCGTGAAGGCTGCCGACGTTAAGGAAGCGGTGAAAGCGGTACACGAGGAGTTTAAACTGCAGGAGTCAGGAGCGAGAAGCCAGTAGACGGCACACGGCAGATAGCCAACGGCCCCACCGCCAGCCCATCTGCCGTATACCACGTGCCGCGGCCTTAATTATGTCTTCTTCCTATCTTCAATGCATCGACGAACGCTGCGGGCGTCGCCAGGACTTGAACACCGACGCGCAGGCCTGCGCACATTGCGGCGGCTTGCTCGATGTCAAATACGAATTTGATCCCATCGATCCGGAGCAGCTCAAGCACACGTGGCGCGAGCGCCGGTGCAGCGACGAACCGATTGACCGCAGCGGCGTCTGGCGCTTCCGCGAGTTGCTTCCGTTTGTAGATTCCAGCGCACCGGTCGTCTCGCTTGGCGAAGGCTCCACCCCCTTGGTCGAAGTGCGGCGAACGGGTTGGTGGGCAGGTCCGGTCCGCGCGAGCATCAAACACCAGGGCAACAATCCCACTGCCTCATTTAAAGACTTGGGGATGACCGCCTGCATTACGCGTGCCAAGTCGCGGGGCATCTGCATGGTAGCGTGCGCCTCGACGGGTAATACCTCGTCGTCGATGGCCGCTTACGCCGCGCGCGCCGGCATGAAGGCGCTGCTGTTTGTCCCGTATAAGCAGATCTCGGCCGCCAAGCTGGCCCAGGCGCTCGATTTTGGCGCGTTGGTGGTGGAGACCGGCGACAATTTCGACGACGCATTCCGGTTGCTGCGCGATATCGCCCCGGAATTGGGGCTGTATCTCGTCAATTCCATCAATCCCTTTCGCATCGAAGGCCAAAAGACCATCGTTACCGAAATGCTGGAACAGCGCGGCTGGCAGCCGCCGGATTACATTGTGTGCCCCGGCGGGAACCTGGGGAACTCTTCCGCCATCGGTAAGGGTCTGCGTGAGCTTAAGGATCTGGGTTTTATCGAGAAGGTTCCGCGCATTGTCATTGTTCAGGCAGCGGGCGCGAGTCCTTTTTATCAAACTTTGTGCGCCGGCGCGCCCGATCTGATGGCGGTTGATCATCCCCGCACAGAGGCCACGGCGATTCGCATCGGCCATCCTGCTAATTGGAAAAAAGCGAAGCGCGCGCTCGATTGGACCGGCGGTTTCTGCGAGTCAGTGACCGACGAGGAGATTTTCGAGGCCAAGCGCGCCCTGGCCGAGGACGGGGTGGGTTGTGAGCCCGCTTCTGCCGCCACCATTGCCGGGCTGCGAAAACTGGTGCGGGCGGGTAAGATCGAAAAACATGCCGACGTTGTCTGCGTCCTTACCGGCCACCAGCTTAAAGATACCGAATACATCATGCGTCATCGCTCCGGCGACCAGGAAAATACGCAGCGCTTGCAGGTGGAGCCCAACCTGGACGCGCTTCGCCGCGAACTGAAGAAGGCCTTGAAGGGAGAGTAGGCAGAAAGCAGAAGGCAGAAGGCAGAAGGCGGTAGGCAGTAAGCAGAAGGCTGTTCGAGCGTTCGGGGCGCACCCGCATTCGAGGTCATCGGCTTTTGCGGCCTTCCTGGCAACGATCCGCAGGCCGGGCAAACTGGTCCGCAAGACCTGTTTGAAGACGAGGCGAGATATTGATTTTAGCCCGCGGAGCGGGCGCGGTAATCTAGCCGACGGCGAAGCCGTGGGACACCGGGCACGCCAACTCATTCGTCAGCCCCTGCCGGGGCGGCGTCCGGTCACGCGTGGTTCGGTCTCGGCCCTATGGCGCCTGGATGTCGCCCCTGCCGGGGCTGCGATTCTCATTGTTACCTTTATCCCACGGCTTCACCGTGGGATAAATGACGGTGCCCGCTGCGCGGGCTTGCTAGCCGGGGGACTTCTTCGATTCCGAGATGAATGAGCAATTGCGCCAGGAAGTTCGGTTCCTTACTACGCGGCTGGGCGCGATCGTACGCGAACAATCGGGGCCGCGCGTGTTTGCAGCCATCGAAGGCCTGCGAAAAGTTGCGAAAGAGATTCGGCAGCGCCAGAGCCTGACGGAGGCACGCCACGGCGGGTCCTTCCAGCCCGGTGGCCTGCCGGAGCCGCGCCATAGCGCACTCCTGCGGACCCGGGAGCGCGCGGTGAACGGCCTTTCCGTGCAGGAGGCCGAGGCCGTCGCGCATGCCTTCAGCCTCTTCTTTCACCTGGTCAATCTCTGCGAGGAGCGGGAGCGAATCCGCCGCCTGCGGGCGCACGACCGGCAGGGGAGCGGCGCACCGATGTCGCTGCGCCACACGTTCAGTGAATTGCGGCGCCAAAACATCCCGGCTGCGGCCGTCAAGGAACTGCTCGACTCGATGCACATTGAGCCGGTGCTGACCGCCCACCCCACCGAGGCCAAGCGGCGCAGCGTGCTGAATCACCTTCTGCGCCTGGGGAGAGCGCTGGATGCCGCCTGCGGCGACTTGGAGAGCACGGCAGAGCGGGATGTGGACCCGTGCATTGAAGCGTTGTGGTTGACGGATGAAGTGCGGGAGGGCGTGGTAACGCCCGCGATGGAAAGCGAGAATGCCCGTTTCTTCCTGGAACGCACCATTTACGATCTGGCCGGGAGCTTTTGGGAAAAACTTTGCGCCGAGATGCTTCGCCGTTATCCGCGTCTGCCGGAGCCGGCTCCCTTCTTGAGTTTTGGGTCCTGGGTGGGAACCGATCGCGATGGCAATCCCTTTGTGACGCCGGAGACCAGCCTGGACGCCGCGGAACAGGTGCGGCGCGGCATTCTTCGTTATTACCACGAGGCCTGCCGGCGCATTCTGGGCTGGGCCTCGTTCCCCTGCCGCAAAGCCGGCCTCGACTCCGCCCCTGCGCTCTGCTCGGAACAAGCGCTACGCCGCGAGATCGAGCGAGACATGCGGCGTTTTCCCGAAACCCGGACCTTTGCCGCCCTCGACCAGCCGAGCGAACTCTACCGGCGCAAGCTGCGCACCATCATGTGGCGGCTGGAGCGCACCGTGGAGCGCGCCGCCGGCGCCTACGCGGACTCGCAGGAATTCACCGCTGAGTTGCGCAAGCTGGCGGAACTCCTGAGCGCCTATCCCAGCCCCCGCGTGGCGCAGTTGGGGCCCGGCCGCTTGCGCGTGGCCTCCCAGGTATTCAGTTTTCACGGCGCCAGCCTGGACTTCCGCACCCACTCGATCGCCACACGCGCGGCCGCCGAGGAGATCTTGCGGAAAGCGCACTTGCCCGCACAACCGGCGGAAGCGCGCATCGCCTCGATTCAGCGAATGCTTTTTGGCCCGGTCGTGCACGCCTCGCTTTTGCCGGATACGCGGCGGGTCCTGGAGGAGTTTCACGCGCTCCGCACCATTCAGGTGCGCAACGGCGAGGGGGCGGCGCACCGCTACGTCCTGAGCATGACGGCCAGTGCGGCTGATGTATGGGACGTACTGTTACTCGCGCGGCAAACCGGCCTGGTGGAACCGCGCGGCCGCCGCTTGCATTCCTACCTCGACGTTATTCCCCTGTTCGAAACGCTCGACGATCTGGAAGCGGGGCCTCGCATCATGGAAGCTCTGTTCGCCGACCCGCTTTATCGCCGCATTCTGCGGGCCCGCCGCGACTTTCAAGAAGTGATGCTGGGATATTCGGACTCCGTGAAAGACGGGGGCTACGTGGCCGCCAATTGGGAACTCTTTCACGCCGAAAAGCGCCTCGCGTTGGTGGCGGAACGCCACGGCGTCCGGCTTTCTCTGTTCCACGGCAAAGGCGGCACCATCGACCGCGGTGGCGGGCAATCGCATCGTAGCATTCAAGCCCAGCCTTTCGCGGCGCCCGGCGGCAGGCTGCGCATTACCGAACAGGGTGAAGTGGTGTCCTTGAAATATTCGAATCCCGCCATCGCTGAGCGGAATCTCGAGCAGTTGGTTACCGCCGTGCTCGACGCGCACCTGCTCCACTTCCGCCGCGTCGAGGCGGTGAAAATCCCCGAGTGGGAAACCTATGCCACGGAACTTGCCGCTGCCAGCCGTGATTTCTACCGGAAACTCGTGTACGAGACGCCCGGCTTTGTGGAGTACTTCCGGCAGGCCACGCCCATCGATTTGATCGAGCAAATTCGGTTGGGTTCGAGGCCCGCCCGCCGCTGGGGAGCCGGCGACCTGCGCGATCTGCGGGCGATACCCTGGGTGTTCGCCTGGACGCAATCGCGGCACTTGCTTCCCGCCTGGTATGGGCTTGGCCACGCCCTGGAGAAATTCCAGCGCGACCACGCCCCGCACGGCCTCGACATTCTGCGGAGCATGCACGAGGGTTGGCCGTTCTTTTTCGACCTGATAAACAACGCCGAACACTCCCTGGCCAAGACCGACCTCTACATTGCCAGCCTCTATGCCGCCCTGGTTCGTCCGCGCCGGCTCGGCCAACAGATTTTCCGGCAGATTGAGGAGGAGTATCACCGCAGCGTGCGCGGCGTGCTGGAAACGTCTAGTTCTTCAACGCTGCTGGCCGGCCAGCACGTCCTTGCGGAATCAATTCGCCTCCGCAATCCTTACGTTGATCCCCTCAACTTCCTGCAAACCCGGTTCCTGGAACGCTGGCGCCGCCGGAAGCAGCAGTCCGGCGCGAGCCGTCAGGAATCAGCATCGCGAAAAAACGAAGATGCGGCAGTGCTTCACCTCCTTCAAATAACCGTTGGTGGTATTGCGTTTGGAATGAAGAGTACGGGGTAGGAAGTAGCGAGAATTTCGATAAGCCGGCTCCCACGTCTACGGCTTAATGCTGTTGCTCTCAGCCCGCGTAGCGGGCGCGGTCATTTAGCCCATGGCGACAGCCATGGGACAAGGAACGAATGAACGAATTCCATTCATTCAGCCCGCACAGCGGGCGCCATCGTTTAGCCCATGGCGGCCAAGAGACCCCCAGAGATCGCGATCTGGCAGCGCAGCGGGCGTACCTGGCGCCACCCCTCCGGGGCTGATCGAAAAAATGATGCCGCGTTCCCACGGCTTTCGCCGCGAGCCTGGAGTTTCTGCTTATCGGAAGTCAGGCGCAGGGTAAACGCTCAGGCACGATCAAGGAGGTGGGTTGGATACGCTCTGCTAAGAATCGTCAGGCCGTATGCGCCACCCGCAGGCCATCAGTGGGCGCGGTAGACGTCATGCCATCCACCCGTCGGTATTAATGCGCCGATAGCGGCGCCGGCTAGACCACCTACAGGCGTAAGGGCCTCCGCGCGGTGCGGATTGGGGGGGTAACCGCAGGCGAAGGCGGGGCCTTCGGTACAGTTTCTTTGGATCATATAAGGGGTTAGCCCAATCACGAGGCCGGCGCCTGCTCCCACGATCGTGCCAATCAGCGCGTTTCGCCCACTGTGGTTTTGCCCTATCTTCTGGGAGACGCGAAGGATGTCTTTGCGGGCCAGCGTCTGCTCACCCGCGGCCTGCCGAAGCGTAATTCCGCCGTCGCTCAACGACTCGAACTCACCTTGGTAGGATTTGACGTTGTTCATCACCACGCGAATTTCCTGACCCGGCGTCAGGGATTTGAGACTATCCCAACCGCTTGATCGCCCCTTGGGATCATGAGCGCTCGCCGTCCCGGTGCTGAAGCAGGCTCCCAAAAGCGCCAGCACCAGAAAACCAACCGGTGAAAACGTTCGAAGTGATTTCATGCATGTCTCCTTGTTTTGCCGACAGGCATCGGAAAGTCTACATATATAGATAAAGCATTGTCAACGGCTTTCTTCACCCCAGTTGACGCAAAGACAGCGCTCAGAAACTCCAGTCCCACGGCTTCGAAGCTGTGAAAGAATCTTCCGAAGTGCGAAAATATGTTCTCGCAAAGTCGCCAAGTCGCAAAGGTCGCAAAGAAAACAGGAGACTTGTGCTTCACGGCCTTTGCGACTTGGCGCCTTTGCGAGAGACTGTTTTGATTTTTTCACAGCTTCTTTCGACGTGGGCTAAATGACGGCGCCCGCTCCGCGGGCTTTCAAAAGGTCATGGCGGCAAAAATGGACTTTTTGTGCTCATTTACTTTTTTGACAGGTTATCGACAAGACAATGGAAAAGTAATTGCTGAGCCATGCGGAATGGAGATGTGTCTTCTGCGCGGAATCGCCCAGCCGGCTAGTCTCGCTACCGGCGCTCGCGGCTCCCGAGGGCGAGGCAGCCGGCCACATGCATAAAACGGAGGATTTGTGCCTGCGACGACTGTGGCGGCTGACGAATACCTTGGCCAAGGGCAGGGAAGGCGGGCTGAAGAAAAAAATATTTACGGACGAAGCCACCAAGTTATTGAAAACAAAGGATCGCAGAACAAATTGACCGAGAAAAAGCGGACATTTTGGTTTAACTTTCGGACATTTTGGTTTAACGTGATGACATTTTGGCATGACCTTGCAGTATTTTCTCGGACATTTTGGTTTGAACCAACTCAACATGTCAAACAGTCAGTCGAAAAAGCTCCGTCTTGACCGCCTCCTGGTGGAGCGGGGGCTGGTGGGCTCCCGCGAAAAGGCGCAGGGCCTTATCCTGGCGGGCCAGATCCTGGTGGACGAGCAGAAGGTGGAGAAGTGCGGCGCGCTGGTGAACGCGGAGGCGGCGTTACGGTTGTTGGGCGAGCCTCCCAGGTACGTTAGCCGAGGCGGGCTGAAGCTGGAAGGGGCGCTCGAACATTTTCCCGTTAATCCTGATTCGAAGGTGTGCCTGGATATTGGCTCCTCTACCGGAGGTTTTACCGATTGCCTGCTCCAGCATGGCGCGGCCAGGGTTTTCGCCGTGGATGCGGGAACCAATCAACTCGATTGGAAATTGCGGCAGGATGCGCGGGTTACGGTTCTGGAAAAAACCAACGCGCGCTACCTGAGCTTTGACCGCATCGGCACGCGGGCGGAGCTGGTGACCATGGATGTGTCGTTCATTTCCGCCACGTTGATTCTGCCGGCGCTCGTTCCGTTGCTGGCGCCCTCCGCTGACCTGCTGGTATTGGTGAAACCACAATTCGAGGTAGGCAAAGGGCAGGTGGGGAAGGGTGGTATCGTGCGTGACCCGTCACAGCACCAGGAGGCCATTGCCAGGGTTTCACGCACGTTGTTGGGACTCGGATTCAGCCAGCCGGCGTCCATGGAAAGCCCCATCCTGGGGGCGGAAGGAAACCGTGAGTTCTTCCTCCACGCCGTGTGGAAGTATGATTCAGGATCTAGCATCCCCGATTCCAAATCCTGCTAAAATGCTCTCACCCATGACCACTCCCATTAAACGCGTTGGCATCATTTCCAAACCGAAAAAGGCGGAGATTCGCGAGATTCTGCCGGGGTTGCTCGCATGGCTCGGCGAGCACAACATCGAGGCCTGCATCGACAAGGAAACCGGGGCCATCATGGAGACCAAAGAGCACTGCCTGACGCGCAACCAAATGCCGAACCAGGTGGATCTGGTGATCGTGTTGGGCGGAGACGGCACCCTGTTGGCCACGGCGCGCGCCTTGAATCGCAAACCGGTACCCATTCTGGCCGTGAACCTGGGAGGGCTCGGCTTCCTGACTGAAATCACGCGCGAAGAGCTTTATCCCACGCTGGAAACGGTGGTGGCCGGCACCTTTCAAACCGAGCACCGCGTCCAGATTGAAGGAGAGTTGATCCGGGCAGACGAAATCCTGACGTCTTTCCTGGCCTTGAACGATGTGGTGTTGAACAAGGGCGCGATTGCGCGCATTTTTGACTTTGAACTGCGGGTGAACGGCGAGCGAGTTTCAACCTACAAGTCAGACGGTTTGATCGTGTGCACCCCTACGGGTTCGACAGCCTATTCACTGGCGGCAGGGGGCCCCATCGTGACGCCTTCCGTGGAAGCGTTCCTGGTGACTCCCATTTGCGCCCACACCCTCACTCAGCGGCCGTTGGTGCTCCCCAACACGGTCAAGATTGAAGTGACCGTGAAGAGCCTGCGCGAGGCGGCGTACCTGACTGTGGACGGTCAAGTGGGCATCGCCGCCCATAGCGAAGACGTGGTGCGCATGCGCAAAGCCGATTCCATTGTGGAGTTGGTGCGGCCACCGGTGACGTCGTATTTTGAAATTCTTCAGAAAAAATTGAAGTGGGGAGAGCGGTAGAGCAAGGAGTGGCTCTCACCGCGCCCGTATTCCGGGAGAGATGAACATGTCTGAACTGGCTCGGCGCAGCTTCCTGAAAACCCTGTTGGCTACCTCGGCCGCGGTCTTGGTGCCGATGGAAGCTCCTGCCACGGAAACCGCCGCGGCGCTGCGTACTTTCAAGCTGGGAGCCATCTCCGACGGCTTCTCGAATGATTTTGAAGAGGCGCTCAAGCTGATGAAGGGCTTTGGCCTGCGGTGGGTTGAGATTCGCCAGATATGGGGTGTCTACAACACGGAAGCGAGCCCGGAACAGATTCGCCGCGTCCGCGAGTTACTGGATCAATATGGTTTTCGCGTTTCAGTGGTCAGCACGGCGCTCTACAAATGCACCCTGCCCGGCACTCAGCCGGTGGGACACGAGCGGGACGCCTACCCCTACTCCGGGCAGATGGATTTGCTGAAGCGTGCCGCTGACCGCGCTCACGCCTGGGGCACCGAGACATTGCGGGGCTTCAGCTTCCGGCGCGTCGCCGATCCCAAAGCGATTGCCACACGCATTACCGACGAACTCGAGAAAGCGGGCGCCGTGGCGCAGCGTGCCGGCGTGCGTCTGGCGATTGAGGATGAAGAGTCTTGTAATGTACGCACCGGGCACGAACTGGCACGGCTCCTCGCCAGTGTAAAGGCTCGCAACGTGGGCGCGAACTGGGACGTGGGTAATCCGTGGGTCGGCGGCGAGGTTTCCTATCCGTCGGGATATGAGGTTTTGCCGAAGGACCGCATCTGGCACATCCATGCGAAAGGAATGGAGTGCGCGGCGCCCGGCAAGCAATGCCACGAAACCTTCGCCGACCAGGGCATCATCGACCTGGTAGGCCAATTTCGCGCTCTGCGCCGGGACCACTACACCGGGACAATCTCGCTGGAGTGCGAGTACCACGCGCCCGGGATGTCGCACCTGCAAACGACTCAACGCTCAATGGAAGGGCTGCTGAAGGTGGCGGCAGAGGCAGCGGCTTGACCGGTGGAAAGGCTGGCGAATGAGTTGCGCCCTCACCCACCGCCTTGCGGTCCCCCCTCTCCCTTCGGGCGAGGGTTTAAAATCCTTTGCCCTCTCCCGCAGGGAGAGGGGGGACCGCAAGGCGGTGGGTGAGGGCGGATCGGCGCCTGCTGCGCGGGCTAAAAGCCGGGCATTGAGCCGCCGACTTCAGGATGCGGGCTTATCTTAACGGCTATGATGGCCGGCGGTTAATCACCCCAGGATGCCCTGGCCGGCAAGCGCGATGTTATTGCGCGAGGTGTTCTTGACGAGGTACATGGCTTCATCCGCTCTGCGCAGCAGTTCCTTGCGGGTCCGGCCATCGACGGGGAAGGAGGCAACACCGAAACTGGCGGTCACCTTGATGTTCATCTTCTCCTCGGTGAAAAAGACGCGATTAACCATCAGGTCACGCAGGCGGCGCACCACCATCAGGGCATTTTCCTTGCAAGTCTGCGGCAGCAGCACAACGAACTCGTCACCACCGTACCGGAACGCGTAATCGATCATCCGCAGGTGGACCTTGATAGTGTCGCCAATCATCCAGAGGAGTTTCGACCCCACCAGATGTCCGAATCTATCGTTCACGTTCTTGAAATAGTCGATGTCGATGAAAATGACGGAAAATTCATAACCGTAGCGATTGGAGCGATAAATCTCCGTATCGAGAACAAAGTTGAGATGACGGGCGTTGTAGAGCGCGGTGCAGTCATCGGTAATGGTGAGTTCGTGGATCCGTTGTACGTAGCGGGCGTTTTCAAGCGCGATGGCGGCGTAGTCCGCCAAACTCCTGAGGATGGGAATATCCTCAGTAACGAAACTGGGTTTATCCGTGCCGTTGACGAGCTCGATGACCCCCAGCACGTGATCGTGCGCTCTGATGGGCACGCAGATAATGGATCGCGGCTGCGTGTGCATCACCTCATCAACTCTCGGCGTAAAGCGAGGGTCGTTCGCGGTATCCTCCACCAGGGCGGGCTCGCCCTGCTGAGCTACCCACCCTGCAATCCCCTCCCCAAGCTTCAAACGGACGTCCCGCAGCTTGTCCGCGCCGACCCCGATCGCGATTTCGAAGTACAGCTCTTGTGTGGCTTCATCCAGCATCAAAAGCGACCAAGTGTCCGGCTGGAGCAGGTCGCTGATTTTCTCCATGATGGTCTGAAGAATCTTCTGCAAGTCAAGAGTCGAAAAAAGCGCCTTCCCCACCTCGTGAAACAAGGAGAGGCGTTCGACCTGACGTTTCAACTCAGCAATTTCTTCTTCTGGACTCATCACATTCCCAAACCAGAGTCGCAACAAAACGCGTATAGACCTTTTAAACTATTGGGAGAGGCTTTTCAACCCTTTTATCAGGGGGTACCCTCAGGGGAGATTCAGAGATATCATCTCAAAGCATTTGACACCCCGAGGCGCGGGAAAATATGATTGGGGAGATTTTATGGTAGCAAGAAGCAAGGAAGACCTTCATATGCCCGCCTTTGGTGAGAATCTTCGTCGTGATCGAGAGATGCGAGGAGTGAGCCTGGAGGAAATAGCCGCCGCGACCAAGATTAGCTTGAGGTTTCTGGATGCCATAGAACGGGAAGATTTCTCCAAGCTCCCCGGGGGAATCTTCTCGCGTAGTTTCATCCGCAGTTATGCCCGGTGCCTGGGGTTGGACGAAGAACGGGTTCTGGCCGAGTACCAGATGTCGGCGCACCCGCAGGAGGATTTTGACCTGCATCGTCTGTCATCGGGAAACGCCACTTCCGGGCGGCAGGCGTCACGAACTCCACTGATTGCAACGCTGGTCGCGCTGGCGCTGCTGGCGGGTGGCTATGCGCTTTTCCGCTATGTACCACGCACCGCGGAGGTTCCCGCGTCCACGCCGCCCACCCCGGTGGCGACGCCCACGCCCTCTCCTGCTCCTACCGCTCCCGCCCCCGCGGGCTTGGGTACTACCACAACTGCTCCTGGCCTCAATCCTGGCGGGGTCAGCGAGGCGCCGGGAGCCGCGGCCCCGAGCACCCCCGGAGCCACTCCCAGCACGACGCCGGGCACGACCCCAGGCACGCCGGGCTCCGTCACTATGGCGCCAGGTACTCCGCCCGGCTCGGCCGCAACCACCCCAAGTGCCGCGGCCGGCTCCACGCCCAATCCGAAAGGACCGGCGGCAGCTACACAATCGGCGGCACCGCCCAACCCGCAAACGGGAAATCCCTCCCCTGTGAAACCCCTCGGCGAAGGGGATCTGGTGCTGCAAGTCGCGGCGACGGACCGCGCCTGGGTCCGAGTGAAGGCGGACGGGAACACGCTGATCGAGCGTGTAATGACTCCTAACGAAGTGCGGACGGTGAGGGCGCACGAAGCCTTTGATTTCATTACGGGTAACGCGCAGGCGGTCATTCTCACCTTGAACGGCGAGACGCTGAAACCATTGGGCCGGCGCGGTGAGGTGAAGTCCCTCCATCTGACGCTCGACACACTGAAAAACTCCGCTCCGTGAGGTCCTGATATTTCCCAGCGCCTGGTGGATTTAATCCGCTCTGGAAAAGCGCCCGAGGTGATCCTCCGAAAGGGTGCAGCGGGAACTCTGCCGGTGGCAGCCGAGGATAGCATCGAGATTCTGGTCTTGCTCGCGGCCACCGCGCCGGAACCGGAGTTTCGCGACAAGGCCCTCGAAACGTTGGGGTTGTGGAACAGGTTGGAGATTCGGCGGATTATGTCCAGCCCCAACACCCCGCCCGAAGTGCTCCGGTTCGCGGCAGAGCGGCTGTTGGCGGAACACGAAGAGCTAAGAGAGATACTGCTGGAGAATCCCCGTCTACCGGCAGAAACCCGCGACCTGCTGCAATCCGGGCCAGCGCCTGACCAACTGCTCGAGCAGACTCCGGTGCAGGTGCCTGATCAGTGTCGCCCGGAATTCATGGCTGCGCTCTCGACCTCAGACGTCGCGACGGATTCTCCTGGCAGTCCTCCGTCCGAAGTTGCTCAGCGAGCTGACGAGCAGCAGGCGGCCGTCGAGATGCTGGCCAAGTTGGCGGCGGGTGCGAAGATTGAGGAGCTGACAGGCGCGCCCGTTGAGGTTCCGTCCGAAACCACCATGCCGGACGACGAGCTGACCCAGAAAGACCGGGAAACCCTGATTGAGAAGGTCAGTAGAATGACGGCGGTGGAAAAAATGAAAGCGGCGCTGACCGGAAACATGGAAACGCGCGCGCTTTTGATTCGCGACCCGAATAAGACGGTGTCGCGCGCCGTGCTGCAGTCGCCGAAAATCACCGAAACAGAGGCCGAAGGCTACGCCGCCGCGAAGAATGTCTCCGAGGAAGTATTGCGCCTGATCGCCATGAACCGCAAGTTCATGAAACTTTATGTGGTGATGCGAGCGCTGGTCAATAACCCCCGCGCGCCCATCGACATCACCCTACCGTTGGTCGTGCGTTTGAATAGTAAGGACCTGAAGGGCTTGTCCCTGAATCGCAATGTGCCGGATGTGATCCGAAACACGGCCCAGAAAGTGGCCAAGCAAAGGGAAGAAGCCACCAAGCCGAAGTTTCCGGGCGGACGGTAAGTGTGCCGTCCCGTTTTAATGGTTGGGGCCGGGGGTGAGGGTCGAGGCGGCATTCAAACCTGGCCAGCTTTGCGCCACTGCCCCAAAACTTCGGCGAAGACCTTCAACATCTCATCGTGAATCAAGGCGTTTGAGACAAACACATCCTCGCCGAGCAAATTGAATGCCGCCCCGCGCACATCCGTAACGCGGCCGCCCGCCTCGGTGACAAGCAATGTGCCTGCGGCTTTGTCCCAGGGATTGAGCTTTAGTTCCCAGAAGCCGTCGAAGCGGCCTGCCGCAACGGTGCACAGGTCGAGCGCCGCTGAACCGGCGCGCCGGATGCCGTGGGAAAGCTCCGTGAAGCGAAAATAGAACTTGATATTCAAATCGTGATTGGTCGCGAAGGGAGGGAAGCCCGTGCCAAGCAGGCTTTCGCTCAGTTTTTCTGTGTGGGAAACGTGCAGGCGCTCGCCATTCAGGTAAGCGCCGGCGCCGCGCTCGGTTGTGTAGAAATGGTTGTGGGTGGGGTCGTAAACCACACCCGCAATCACCTCGCCGCGATAGGCCAGGCCAAGTGTAACGCAATACACAGGGAAGCCGTGCGCATAGTTTGTCGTTCCATCCAGCGGATCCACATACCAGCAGTATTCGGAAGCGGATCGATGGTTGCCCCCTTCTTCCGCAACAATAGCGTGATCGGGAAAGCGCTCGCGCAGGCGCGTGACGATGAGGGCTTCCGAGCGGCGGTCCGCCACCGTCACCAAATCCGAGCGGCGTTTGTAACTGATTTCCAGAGGCTGTGTGAACATTTCGGCAAGAAGCGCCCCGGCTTCTCGTGCGATTTCGACTGCGGCATTGAGATAATCCGGCATGATTTCGAAGCACCTGCGACCAATGATAAGCTTTCAGCTCTCAGCTATCAGCTATCAGCTTTCAGCTAAGTCGTGGGGTGAAGCTGATAGCTGAAAGCTGACTGCTGAAAGCCTTTCTCCAACCTGACGCGCCAATTCGTTATTCCGCCTGTTTTCCTTCCGCCCACACGGCGCCGTCCGAGAAGTACTCTTTTTTCCAGATCGGCACAATTTGCTTAAGACGATCGATGGCGTACTGACACGCTTCGAATGCGGCGCGTCGATGTTCGGCCGTGACGATGATCGCTACGCTGGTCTCACCGATTTCCAGGCGGCCCAGGCGGTGAACCACTCCAATACTATCAATCGCGAACTTCTGCCTGGCTTCGCAACCCAACTCTTCCATTTTGCGAATCGCCATGGACTCGTACGCCTCATATTCCAGGTAAAGTGTGGTGCGGGCGCCGGAATGGTCGCGCACAATCCCTTCAAAAATCACCACCGCGCCGTCTTGTGGAGCGCGAAGTCGCACCGCTAGTTCTGCGGCTGAAATCGGATCGCGGGTGATGCGGAAAAAGTCGCCGCTTGAGCCACCGCTCACCGGCGGCAGCAAGGCCACCTCATCGCCGTTATGCAACGGGGCGGAATCTGGCGCGATTTCCTGATTCAGAGCTAGCAAAAGCGGCCCCGAAGTCAGCCGTGGGAAGCGCTCTTCATAACGGCGCCGGAGCCCGTGGATGGTCTCTCCTTCGGGCAGATCTACCTGTTCCTCTGTGAGGCCGGTAACGTCATGAGTGATCCCGAAAAACAGCACGCTGACTTTCATATGGGCGCCACTCCGCTCCCGCGCCGTGATTCTCGCGCCCATTCAGTATACACGCTGGTGTCGGATTAATTACCCGATTCCGTTTCGCAGGCTTTCCCCGGCATGCTCGACACGACGCACGAGTGGACCGCTGCGAAGAGACGGAGGTAGGCAGGCTTGCAGATCTGAGGCTCAGTACCGGCCATATTCGCGCACGGTTTCATACATTGCCAGAACGTTCTGCACTGGCACACGCGCCTGCACATTGTGGATGGTGTTAAATACGAACCCGCCGCCTTTGCCGAAAATCTTCACGCGCGAACTTGCTTCCTGACGAACATCCTCCACCGATCCGAAAGGCAGGGTCTTCTGGGTATCGATGCCGCCGCCCCAGAACGTCACACGATCCCCGAACTCCTGCTTCAGTTCTTCCGGGGCCATGCAGGCCGCCGAGCATTGCACGGGGTTGAGAATGTCAAAGCCCGCGGCGATGAAGTCCGGGAGCAAGGCGCGCACCGACCCGCACGAGTGGATGAACGTCTTCCACTTCGTGTTCTTGTGTACCCAGTCGTTTATCGCTTTATTAAACGGCTGATAAAGCTCCCGATAAGCCTTAGGCGAAATAAACGGACCGTTCTGTTGTCCAAAGTCCGTTCCCGAAAGCATGGCCACGTTCACGCGTTCGCCCACGACTTGGTGGATCTTCTCCAGGTTCTTGATGGCGATTTCACACTGGAACTCGAAGATCTTATGGACGAAGTCGCGGCGCGCCACCGTGCTGACGTACCACTCTTCGACGTCCCGAATACCCTTCGGGTGTTTCAGCCACGGGCCGGGGACCAGCGCGATGTCACCAAATGCGGTGCCACCGAAATTGGCCAGTACGGCTTTGTCAGTCTCGGTCCAGAGCCGTTCCGCCTCACGCCCCAGATATGCCAGATCCGCGTCGGAGATCGGAGCAAACTCCTCCAGATTATCTTCGAGCTTCAGCTGGTCGTCATCCAGCGGAAGTTGCCGGGGCACCGAATCGAAATAAAACCCACCCTTGGGCATGCGGCCGCTGGGTGGCACGGACTTATCACCCTCCGGGTACATCAGGATGTCGCCGTTTTCGTCCGGATCCGTATTGAACCCTTCCGGCACCAGCACGGGCGTCCCGGCGAAGGTGGTCCAAGGCCTCCAACCTTCGTTTTTGAAGCCGAACATGTTCGAAAGCTTAGCCAGGCCGACTACGTCAATCCCGAGCGCGTCCATGAGGTTGGGCTTGATTTCGCCCAACATCTGGTAAGGTTCCACCACCTTTACCGGAGTGCCCGGCGCATCGAGTCCCAGCGCCTGGCGCACATTGTAAACCGTGTCTACCTGCATGCCCGTCACGGGACTGGCTCCGAGGTCCACCGGGACGCGATCAGGTTCCTGATGATTCAGTGCGCGATTGACGCGCTCACGCGATGTCATAAAAGTACCTCCCAAAAGCAATGACAAGTGACGAGTGACAAGTGACAAGCGAAATTCGAAAATCGAAACTCGAAAATCGGGGTGAGCTTCCCGTTCGAAACTCGAAGATCGAAATCCGAATATCGGGACGCAATCTCAGATGGAAACTCGAAATCCGGGGCGATCTTCGAGCTTCGATTTTCGAATCTCGCTTTTTCTCACTCGGCACTGTAACTAAGCACTACGCCGCACTGTCGAGTCGCAACGGGTAGGCGCCGTATTCGCGCGCCGCCTCATACATGGCCAATACATTTTGTACCGGCACGAGCGCCTGGACGTTGTGAACGGCATTAAAAACGAATCCTCCCCGGGGCCCAAACGCTCTGATGCGCTCGCGAACTTCCTCGCGGACCTCCTGCGGAGAACCGAAGGGGAGCGTGCGCTGGGTGTCGACGCCTCCTCCCCAAAAGGTGACCTGCCCCCCGAATCTCTTCTTCAGATCGTAAGGATTCATATTGGCGGCAGAGCACTGAACGGGATTGAGGATATCGAAGCCCGCGGCGATGAAATCGTCCAGCAGAGCCCAAACAGAACCGCAACTGTGTATGAACGTTTTCCACGTCGTGTTTTGATGTACCCAATCGTTCACTTGCTTGTGAAAAGGCATAAAGAGATTGCGGTAAGTTCGGGGAGATACAAATGGCCCATTCTGGGCGCCAAAATCCGTGCCGCTCAGGTACGCCACGGAGGCGCGGCTGCCCACCACGGCGTGGATTTTCTTCAAATTGGTCAGGTTGATCTCCGCCTGGCGCTCGAAGATCTTGTAGATGTGATCGCGCCGCGTGCTCAAGCTGATGTACCACTCCTCAATATCGCGAATCCCGCGGGGATGCTTCAGACCCGGCCCCGGGACGCGGGCGATATTGCCCAGCGACAGGGCGCCCAGGCTTACCACCAGAGCCTTGTCCGTTTGCGTGTAAAGTTCCTCGGCGCGGCGGCGAAAATGTTCCACCTCGGCGTCGGAGATAACGCTGAATTCTTCCAGGTTGTCTTCAACCCTGAGATCCTCTTCTTTGAACGGCTCCTGCCGAACGATGAAATCAAAGTAGAATCCGCCTTGCGGCATGCGGCCGGAAGGAGGCGCGGAGCGATCGCCCTGGGGGTACAGCAGCAAGTCTCCGTTCGGTTCAGTCTGGGTATTGAAACCGCCCGGCACCAGCACGGGTGTGCCGCCGAACGTTTTCCACTCTTTCCACCCTTCCAGGGGGAAGCCGAACGCCGTGCCCGTGCCGGTCACCAGGGCTGTATCAATGCCCAGTGCGTTCATGAGGTCGGGCTTGATCTCACCCAGCATCTGAAAAGGATCGACGATCTTAACGGGCGTGCCCGGCGCATCCAAGTTAAGCGCTTGGCGCAAACGGTACACCGTGTCCACGTGCATGCCCGTCACCGTCGTTGCGCCCAGGTCGAGGGGAATGCGGTCGGGTTCTTGGTGCTCGAGGGCGAGGCGAACTCGCTCCCGTGAGCTCATCATGGGACTCCTCCATTGAGTGGCCAGCAAGTAGCAGGCAGAAAGGCAGAAGGCAGCAGACGGAAGCCCGTACCCGGCTGTTGCCACCAGATGACACGGCGGCCCGCCTCAGCAACCCGGAACCCGCACCACCCAATCGGGCGTGATATCGCTGTTATACGGCCGTTAGCGAAACTGCCTTCCGTTTTGTGTTCCTACGTTCTGCCTTCTGCCTACTCTGCCCCGTGGCTGCTTTGCCAACTCACTTAGGCGGTAAGCTGACGCGCCAACTCCACGGCCGCCGGCGCATCTTTACCGTAGCCATCGGCGCCGATGGAATGGGCCCAGGCGTCCGTGACGGGCGCTCCGCCCACCATGATCTTTACCTTGTCGCGCAGACCAGCGGCAGACAGTGCCTCCACCACCGATTTCATGTTTACCATCGTTGTGGTGAGCAGCGCCGACAGTGCGACGATGTTGGCGTTTTGCTCGCGTACCGCGTTTACGATCTTTTCTGCGTTAACATCCACGCCCAAATCGATGATCTTGAAGCCCGCGCTTTCCAGCATCATGGCTACAATGTTCTTGCCAATATCGTGCAGATCGCCTTTCACGGTGCCGCACACGACAGTGCCGGCAGACTGAATCGCCTCATCCCCCACCAGCAGCGGGCGCAGAATATCGCTCGACGCCCGTGCCGCGCGTGCTGCAATCAGCACTTCGGGAATGAAGAATTCGCACTCCCGCATACGGCGGCCCACTTCGTCCATGGCGGGGATGATCGCTTTGGGGAAAAATTCGCCGGGGCGAACCCCTTCCTTCAGCATCTTTTCGGTCAGTGCTTTGGACACCGGAGCTTTTCCATCAATGATCGCCTGTTGAAGTTCTTCGAATTGAGTCATACGAGTCTCCTGTAGGTTGTAGGTTCTGGGGGCTGGGTACTGGGCGCTGAATGCTGGCTTGCGGTCTTTTCCTGGCACCCAGCCCCCAGTTCCTAGCCCCCCGCATTTGGAAATGCCATTTCCTCCACAAACGTCTCTTGAAAACTTTGATCCGCGTTCAACGGCACGTGCTCGGTTTGCTGGCGAAGGCCGGTAAAAGATCCGTCCTCTCCGTCCAAGCAAAAAAGCGCCAACTTCGCGCCCAGCAGGGCGGTGTTCCCGGCCGCCTCCACCTTTTCCGCCGGGAAATTGATCAACCCGATACGCTGGGCACTGGTGCGGTTAATATAATTGCCAAAGGCCCCCGCAAGATAGAGTTTTTTTACGTCAGCGGCAGAAGCGCCGAAACGGTCCAGCAGCATCCGAATGCCGGCGGCGATTGCGCCCTTGGCCAGTTGCAGTTCCCGGACGTCGCTTTGCGTCAGCACCACGGGCGCTGCCAGTTCCCACGCGGCGCTGCCGTTGGTGAAGCGTCCGGAGGGTTGAATTCGCCCCAATTCCAAACCTGCGGCTACGGCGTCCACCAGGCCACTGCCACACAACCCCAGGGGCGGAACGTTGCCCAGAACGCCGCAATTAATCGTGTGGTCCTGCACTCTGACCTCGGAAATCGCGCCCGTGGCGGCGCGCATGCCCATGGAGATTCGCGCCCCCTCGAAGGCCGGGCCGGCCGCCGTCGACGCACACAGCAGGCGCTCGCGAATGCCAATCACAATCTCTCCATTCGTCCCCAGGTCCACCAATCCGTTCAGGTCCGCGCGTCCCCCAAGATTAGTGGCCATAATGCCGGCCAGGATATCGCTGCCCACGAACCCGCCGAGGCAAGGGAGAAAACGCACGCGCGGCGCACCCGTGAGCTTCCAGCCTAAATCCGCGGCGCGGAAGGTTTGCAAGCCGAGATGCTCCGACTCGAAAGGGTACCGCGATAAGGGCTCAACCTCCAGTCCGCAAAACAGGTGGTGCATCACCGTGTTACCCACCACCACCACATCCGTGATTTCCGGTTGCGTCCCCTGGGCGGCAAACACCAATTGCTCGATCAAGCTCCCGATCTGCTGCCGGATCAGATCGCGCAGTTGCTGTGCACCACCTTTCGCAACGGCAAACTGCACGCGGCTCATGACATCGGCGCCGAAACGCGCCTGCGAGTTCAGCGCCGTGCGCACCGCCAGCACGCGGCCGGTGCTGAGGTCGAGTAACTGCGCCACCAGCGTGGTGGTTCCCAAGTCCACGGCCACGCCCCAGCCGGAGCGCGGCTCGAACGCAAAGGGCGTGTCATCCACCAGGATGGCGGCGTCCCATTGCCGCAACTCGATGACCAGATCATCCTCGAGCACGCACTGGCACGCCAAGCGCCACCCGCCCGCCAATTCCTCCGCGCTCAAGCGCTCCCGCTGCGCCGCGTTAATGGACGCATGCCCTTGCAGCACGTGTACCCGGCAGCCGCGGCAACGGCCTTGCCCGCCGCAAGGGAATTCTACACCCTGCGCAAACAGCAGGTCGCGCAAAGCGGTTCCCGCAGGAGCCGTGAGTTCCGTCTGCACGGGACGGAGGGTGATGCGGTGGGTGGGCTCATTCGACATAATAGGTTTCAGGTGTCAGGTGTCAGGTGCCAGGCCGCAGGAGCTTAGTAATGCGATAGCATTCAACAACCAGTTCCATCGCTTTTTCCCAGACCTTAAGCTCCTTGTAGCTCTTCAGCATTTCAAATCTCCGGTCCCAAGCACCAATGAGTTTCAACGCGAGTCAAGGAACCTGGCACCTGACACCTTGTTTTAAGCACCTGGCACCTGTGTTTCTGACACCTGGCACCTGGCACCTGACACCTTATCTTAAGCACCTTTCTGCCTCGCTCCTCTCACCATCGCCCGCACATTTGCCGCCGGCGTATCCCGCGGGACCTCGCAGCCCGCTCCCGCGATATAGCGCGGCCCCGCCTGGCGATGGCACTCGGCGACGGCCGCGTAGACGGATTCCGGCGTGCCATTGCGCAGGTCGCGGACGGGGTCAAGATTGCCCAACAGCACCTGCGCCGGCCCCATTTTAGCCCGCGCTTCCGTCAGCGGCGCCAGCGAATCGATATCGATAAAGTCGCAGCCCAGCCGCCCCATGCCCTCCAGAATGCGCCGGGTGTTGCCGCAAATATGCAGGCGAGCGCGGGCGCCCAGGGCGTGCAACCCGTCCACCATCTTCTTCTCGTAGGCCCAAACAAAGTCGTCATACAACCTCGGCCCCACCAGCGAGGCAGCCGGATCGCCGATCCCGATGACATCCGCCCCTGCTTCCACCTGTGCCTTGGCAAATCTCATGCCCACTTCCAGCACGTAATCGAACAGATCGCGCACAAAAACCGGATCGTCATAGAAATCCATCATCAGCCGGTTGATGCCGCGCAAATCCGCCGCCCCGCCGCACGGTCCTTCCATCCAACCTTCCACAATTTTGTCGTTCCCCACGCGCTGCTTCAGCAGGGCGATGCCTTTCACGCGATCGTGCATGCGCCCGCCACCCAGGGGGTCGGGGACCTTCAATCGGGCAAAAGCTTTCTTATCCGCCAGCAACGACTGCGCCTCGATGATGGAGGCCGGCTGGTCCTCAAAGTATTCCACCGCCGCCCCACAGTCCGGCGCCTCGCGGGTTTCGGCGATGGCCGAGACGTGATCGAAATCGAATGCTTCGGCGGTGCGAATCTGCGCATCCGCCAGCACGCGGTAATCGGTGGTGTACGCGAAGTACTTGGCGCCAATCTGGTCAGCGGCGAACATCATCGTGATCGGCATGACCGGCAGGCAATCCACCGGCTGGCCATCCAACATCGCAAAAACGCGGGAACGACTATCCATGGTTGATTCTCATTCCTGGTAGCAAGGTGCCACGTGCTTAAAAGAAGGTGTCAGGTGCTCAAAACAAGGTGTCAGGTGCCAGGTGTCAGGCTGCCGATTGCGGTTCTTCCTCCGTCATCCGGAGAGCAGGCGTTTTCGTTCGCAGGATTTGACAAGTGCTCGCTTCGCCTAATGCCTTGAAATGCAAACTCGTTGTGCTCTGACACCTGTGTTTCTGACACCTGGCACCTGACACCTGACACCTTGTTTTGAGCACCTGGAACCTATTTCCCCCCATGTTCCCTGGCATACCGCCTCATGGCATTCACGTTCTGCAACGGCGTGTCGCGGACTACTTCGCAGCCGGCGCTAACGATGAAGCGGTCGCCGGCCGCGCGGTGGCACTCGGCGACGGAGGTGTAAACGGCTTCCGGCGTTCCGTTGCGCAACACTCGCACCGGATCGATATTCCCCAGCAGCACTTGTTGCGGCCCCATTTTCGCCCGCGCCTCGGACACCGGGACCATGAAATCCAGATCAACAATGTCACAACCCAGTTGTCCCAGCAAGCCGAGAATGGGCCGGGTGTTCCCGCAGACGTGCAAGCGGGTACGCGCTCCCGCCGCGCGCAGGGCGTCCATCATGCGCTTTTCGAACGGCCACACGAATTCCCGATAGATCTTGGGGCCCACCAGTGAGGCCGCCGCGTCGCCCACGCCGATCAGTTCCGCGCCGCTGGCCACCTGTGCCTTGCCGAATGTGGTTTCGAGTTCCAGGACGAATTCAAAGAGCTCGGTAACAAAGCCCGGATCATCGAAAAAGTCCATCATCAGGTTGTTAATGCCGCGCAGGTCGGCAGCCTCGGCCACGGGACCTTCAATCCACCCTTCCAGCAGCTTCTCGTTGTGCGTGCGCTCTTTGTAAAGTGAGAGCGCTCGCAGGCGGTTGCTCATGCGGGGGCTGGTGTAGGGGTCCGGCACCTTCAGCTTAGACAACGTCTGCTTATCGGCCAACAGAGCGTTGGCTTCATCGAGGGCGGGCGGCTGGTTGGGGAAGAACTTAACGGGCGCGCCGCAGTCTGCCGCTTCCCCCGCCGGGTCGGACATGGTGTTCAGGTAATCGAAATCGAACTCGGCCGCCGTTTTGATCTGCCCCTCCACCAACACCTGGCAATCGGTGGCGTAATCCCGGTACTGCGCCCCAATCCGATCGCAAGCGAACATCATGGTAATGGGCATGAACGGCAAGCTATCTACGGGCTTGCCATCCAGCATAGCAAGAATGCGTTCGCGTCCAGTCATGTTTCTACCCCAGTGACGAGTGACGAGTGACGAGTGACGAGGAAAAACTTAAGAGCAGTGACGAGTGGCAGAAAGCAGTGACAAGTGACAAGTGACGAGTGACGAGTAAAACCATACCGCAGCTTCTGGTATTCACGATTCACTTGTGACGGCTTTGCATGCTCTTCGCTTATCACTTTTTATCGTTTTCCTCGTCACTCGTCACTGCTTTTATGCTTTTGCTCGTCACTTGTCACTCGTCACTTGTCACTGTTTTCTGTCACTGTCTTTGTTCCAGCTTCCTTCGCAGTGCGTTAAGCATGCGCCGCAACTCTTTTGCTAACTCCGTTGCTTCCTTTATGCGGTCAGCGGAGCAGAATCCGAGTTCGACGCTGAGTACGAGCTGTGTGCTCAGTTCTGCGACGGAACCTTCAGCATGAGAAATAAAGAGCACAAACTCCCCAGTCGAATGCCTGGCTTGGCCCTCGGCGATGTTCGAGGGGATCGAGACCGCTGCTCTCCGCATCTGAGATACTAAACCGAACCTCTCGTCCGGCGGAAACGACCGGGTTATAGCGTAAATGATTTTCACCAACGCCATCCCCTTTTGCCAGACTAAAAGGTCCTCATAGCCTTCTGCCTTCGTCATCGACGTGGTCCTCAGAAAGCAGTGACGAGTGACAAAAGAAGTGACGAGTGACAAAAGCAGTGACGAGTGACAAGTGACAAGTGGCGAGTTAAGTATCCGCCGCCCTCCAGCCTGCTGCTGCCGTTTGGCCGCTTGCTCGTCACTTGTCACTCGTCACTCGGTTCTAATGCTCGTCACTTGTCACTCGTCACTCGTCACTGCTTTCTAGTACGTTCCGTAATCCTTTGCCGCCTGCACCAGCGCGCGAATGTTTTCCGGCGGCGTTGTAGGCGGGATGGCGCAGCCGGCGTTCAGGATGAATCGGCCGCCTGGCTTCCACATATCAAAAAGCTGCCGCGTTGCGGCGCGCACCTGCTCTACCGAGCCGTTGGCCAGGACGCCGCTGGGGTCGATGTTGCCAAACAAAACGTGGCGCTTTCCGGCGGTTTGCTTGGCCTTGGCGGCGTCGGTTTTGTAATCGAGTTCGAAGCCGCAGGGGGCATATCCCGCCAACATGTCGAGGATGCGGCTGGTATCGCCGCAAATGTGAATCACCACGAAGATGCCGTCGGCGGCAAGGTCCTTCACCAGGCGTTCCTCGTACGGTTGCGCAAAGCGGCGGAACATGCGGGGCGATGTGACGTCCGGGCCCGCCAGGCTGTCGCCCATCGACGTCAGGTGAGCCCCGGCCCCGGCCAGCGCCCGATGCACGGCAAGGTGGCTCTGGTAGCAAATCTCCAAAAGCTGGGCGATGCGAGGATTGTCCGGCTGTTCCATCAACTCCATCAGGAACTCCTCGATGCCGCGCACCATGCAGGCAAGGTCGAAGGCCGCTTGATCGGCGTTGCCCCGAATGGCCACTTCGCCGCCCACCTGTTTGAACATCAGGCGGACAGCTTCAAGCAAGGCGGGAATGCGGCCGTCTCGCTCGGGATTGATGACCTTTAGCTTATCGACCTCGTCCAGGCTGTGGATGGCCGGCGCCACGATACGGCCGGGTTCGTTGGGAGCGCATTCCGAGCGGGCGCCCATGGCTTCCGCCAGCATCGTCGTGTCCGTATCCACCAGGATGCAGTCGTGCCCATATTTCTCGACCGCCTGAAGGTGTACGCGGGCAATGGCCTCCGGGTTCGCGCGGTAGTCTTCTATGCGTACGCCCGCTTCGCGCGCCGCCAGCATGAAATTGTGAAGGCATACCGGCACCCGATCAGGGATCTCCCCCGCCAGGACCGTCCGAACACGCTGAAGAGAATTCATATCAAACACCGAAACTGGAAACTAGAAACTGGAAACTCGAACACCACCGCGAGTTCCAGGCCCTTCCTCCCAATTTCCAGCCTCCAGTTTCTAGTTTCCAGTTTCCAGTTTCTAGTTTCATCTTTCTCTTACTTGTCACTTGTCACTGCCTTTATGATTCCGTCGTCATAGCTGGCGGCGATGCGGTGGCCGGGCGGGACCACCAAAAACTCCTTCGCGTCCCATTCACCGTCCACCAGGCGCTGAATCAGGCCGATGTCGCCGGCGATTTTCTCAAAAGCCCACCCGCGCTGGGCCGCTTCCTCGCGCGCGCGCTGTTCGAAGCTGTTGTCGCGTTCGATGCCCATTTCGATAAAAGTCATCTTGCGATAGTGCCGGGCCAGGTTTTTGCCGAACTCTTCCCAGAGATAACGGGCGTTGTCCTCGCCGTACTTGGCCACCATTTCTTCGTAACTTTGAGTTAATCCCAGCTTGTTCCCGAGCGCCAGTTGGCCCAACTCGCCGTCCGCTTTGCCGCGCTCCAGCCAGCCCGTAGTCTCGAAATAGACGCCGGGATTGTTTTGAAAATAGTCCATGTAACGGGCCGCGCTGCCCAGGAAAAGCGTGATGCAGTCGTGTCCGCGCGGAACCACCAGGGGGATGGTCTTGGCCGCCAGGCCCACAATGCCGTTGTTGCACAGCCCGTAACCCAGCAGCAGAGCGTCGTATTGGCGCTCCTCCACCCGATCCACCACGGCCTGCAAGCGCGCCCGCATCTGCTCGCATCCGATATCGTGCAGACCCTTGGGGAGAAACTCAAAATCAACGATGTGCGGCGAGCGTGCCACGCAAGCGCATAACTCGCGGAAGAAAATTTCACAACTGATAAGTTTTAGACGCATGCCTTCCGCCTTCTGCCCTCTGCCTACTTCTTACTGCCTTCTGCCTCAGCCCCGTAGGGGCGTTCTCATAAGCGCTAAGATAAGCTCGCTGGTCGCCTCACAGCCCGCAAAGCGGGCGCGGTCATGTAGCCCACGGCGAAGCCGTGGGAAGATCAAGCCGGCGAATGGGTTGCGGGCCTGCCGTTATCCCACGGCTGGCTCGCCGTGGGCTATACGACGCCACTGCTGTCCAAGATAACCGGTAGTCCTAAGCATCGCCATTGCAGGGAAAGGCTTTAGGACAGGGAGAATCGAGGGTTGGGGAGGAGGTCTAGGTTTCATAAGTCGTTCGCCTGTCCAAATCATACCAGTGAAAGTACCAGTTGCTGGGGGCCAGGAACAATCGGCGGCGTGCCAAAGGGGTTCTGCAGCCAATCGCGCAAGTCCCGATAGGTAAATAAGTTCAGGCGCAGCATGGTGGCCAGATTGGAGAGCGACCAGTTGGCCTGCGAAAGATGATGGAGCCACTTCAGCAGGAGCATGGCAATCAAGGCTGTCCAAATCTGGATGTGGAGCGCGTTCTCGCTGGTACCGACGAAGCTCTTGATTTTCAGGTTCTGCTTGAGGGCCTTGAAGAACAGTTCGATTTCCCAGCGATCTTTGTAGATGTTGGCGAGGGTGGTGGCCCCGAAGTCGAAGTGATTAGTCAGGAGCACGATCTCGCGCGCCTTCGCCTCATCCCAGACCACCACCCGGCGCAGCGCGTGTTTAAAGGTTTGCCGAGCCTTCTTGCTGGTAAAGCGGATGATCTGGTCGCAGAGGATATTACTGGTGGGCGGCGGTTGCCGTGATTCGAGCACTTCGAAGACCATGTGGTGCATGGGGCGGATGACGAAGTAAACGCCGCCGGTGATCCAGCGCGTGAAGAGGCGAAAATCGTTATAGCCGCGGTCGACGGCGACGATCGATCCCGGCGGCAGATCAAAATGATGGGCCAGGCGCACGTCAGAGGCGCGGGCGGGGGTGAGCAAGACGTAGCGCGGCAAGTAGTCGTCGTGGTCCATGAGCACATGCGCTTTGACCCCGCCCTTGGTGCGCCGGAACTTCGCCCAGGGGAACAGGGATAAGCAGAGCGAGACGGTGGTCGAATCGAGCGAGAGGAGCTTGTTCTTGAAGCGGAAAGTGCGCTTACGCACGCCCAATTGCTCCTGCGAGCGGAAGCGCGCCAGGACGGTGTAGAACAGTTCTTCGTAGAGCGCCGCCGGACGATGCTCGTTGGCGTAGGACAAGGTGGACTTGTTGGGAGCATGGGCGATGCCCAAATGCACCAACTTGCCCAAACAGCACGATAAACCGTTGCAGATCTCGCGCAAGGAATCGGCATGACCCAGTTGGCAGAACAGCATGGCTACGAATTGCGTCCAACAGTTGAATCCCTTGGCGGCACGCTCAGCTCGATGCTTCTTGACCAAAGCGGCGAACTCCAAACGGGGAAAGTGATACAACAGTTGATTAAACAGGCTGGCGACTTGTACCATGGCTTGCGCCCTCCTCGACGACGTTCAGGGATGTGTGAACAACATCATTCTGAAGCCGCCGTCGCAGGAGGGCAACTGCCGCGTTCACCAAAAAGTTATTTTGGACACGAGTGATACGACGCCGCCCGCTTCGCGGGCTGGGCAACCGGCCGATGAGCGTCGAGGCACGCATAATTCCTTATCTTAGCGCTTATGAGGGGCGTTCTACCCCAGCCCAGGCCAACGGCCTGGGAAAGGAAACACCCGTCCGATTTCTCAAGCCCTGAAAGGGCGATATACATATCGCGGACAATTCAATCCCACACATACCTCTCGTCAAATTCAATCCCGTAACTGTGCAAAAACTTGCGATATTCTTCCTGGAAACTCACCAACTTATGATGCGCTTCCTGTTGCTCGATATATTCGATGGCCTTGTCCACATCTTTTGGGCTAACCGAGAAACCTCCGTACCCGCTCTGCCAATAGAAATTGGCGAAGGCCCTCCCCTGCGTCTTGATCCATTTGGACGAGCTCGTTTTGATCTCCTCGACGATCTTCGCCAGGGCCAAATTCTTCGAAAGGCGAAATATGGAATGGACGTGGTCGCCTGTACCCCCGACCTTGAGGGCCTGTGAGTCGAGATTTGTAAGGACGGTGGCCAGGTAGGCATGCATCTGCGACCGCGTCGGCGACAGAAGCAGGGGCTCGCGGTTCTTCGTGCTGAATATCAGATGCACATAGATTTTGGATAATGATTGGGACATAAGTTAGCGCGCCCTTTCAGGGCTTACAATTCCGGGGTTTCTTCCTGCCCCCAGGCCTGCGGCCTGGGCTGGGTTAGTTCGCCCCTGCGGGGCTTACAATCATCAATTCCAGGGTTCCCTCCTGCCCCAGGCCTACAGCCTGGGCTGGGTTAGTTCGCCCTTTCAGGGCTTACAATCATCAACTCCGGGGGTTCCCTCCTGCCCCAGGCCTACAGCCTGGGCTGGGTTAGTTCACCCCTTTCAGGGCTTACAATTCCGGGGTTTTCTCGTGCCCCCAGGCCTGCGGCCTGGGCTGGGCTAGCCCGCCCCTTCGGGGCTTAAATCTGCTTTCTGCCTACTGCTTTCTGCCTACTGCCTTCTGCCTTCGGCCTTCCCCAGCGCCGCCGCCAACGCCTGAATAAATTTCGGGTTGGTGCCGCAGCAACCGCCCAGGAAGTTTGCTCCCGCGGCGAGCAGGGCCGGGGCGTGGCGGGTGAACGCTTCCGGCACTGTCTGGTAGCGCGTTCCGCCCTCCACCAATTCCGGCAGGCCGGCATTGGGCTTCATCCAAATCGGCAGCGGGGTGGATAGATGCAGCCGTTTGCACACGGCGGCATAAGTTTCAATGCCTTGCCCGCAGTTGGCCCCCACCACGTCGGCGCCCGCCGCGGTCAGTTCGGCGGCGGCCGTTTCCGGCGTGGTTCCCATCATCGTGCGGTCCAGATTTTTCCCGGAGTCGAACGCCATTGAGACGACTACCGGCAAGCCCGTGGCGCGCGCCGCCTGCACGCCAATTTTCGCTTCCGCCACGTCGCTCATGGTCTCAAAAATCAGCGCGTCCGCGCCGCCTTCGGCCAGGGCCTGGGCCTGTTCGGCATAAGCGGCAAGCAGTTCGTCTTCGGCAATCTCTCCCATCATCAGGAGCTTGCCGCTGGGCCCCATGGAAGCGAAGACGCGGGCGCGTCCCGCGGCGGCGCGACGCGAAATTTCCACCCCGCGCTGATTGATCTCGCGGACCTGGGCGGCGAGCCCGTGACCCGCCAGCGCAATGCGGTTGGCGCGGAACGTGTTGGTGAGGATCACCTGGCTGCCTGCCTCCACGTAAGCGCGCGCAACCTCTTCCACGCGCTCCGGATGCGTCAGGTTCCAATGGTCAGGACACTCACCGGCCGCCAAACCGCGCGCCTGCAATTCCGTCCCCCAAGCGCCGTCGGTGAGGACGGGACCGTGCGAAACGAGTTGTTCAATTAAGGTATGCATAAAGAATTGTCGATTGCCGATTGTCGATTGCCGATTGAAAAACAACGGTCGGCGTTGTCGATTGTCGCTTGCCGATTGTCGATTGCCGATTGAAAAACAACCGTCGGAATTGTCGATTGTCGATTGAAAAGCAAATATCGGAATTACGTCTCCTACAATCGACGATCGGCAATCGTCAATCGGCAATCGCGGTCAATCATCAATCATCAATCGACAATCGTCAATGCCCTTAGGCTGCTTTGCGGTCCACCAGCGCGGGCTTGCTGGAAGGCGCAAGCTCCCGCCGGAAGCAGAAAAAGTACGCCCCGCCTACCAGCACCGAGCCTCCCACGATATTGCCCAACGTTACCGGCGCCAGGTTCCAAACAATAAACTTCAGCCAGGTAACTCCGGCGCCCAGCATGATGCCCATTGGCACAAAATACATATTCGCGACGCTGTGCTCAAATCCGCACGCCACGAAGGCCATGATGGGAAACCAGATTCCCAGGACTTTGCCGGTCGTGTCATCGGCGGATAGGCCCAGCAGGATGGCCAGGTTCACCAGAATATTGCACGCAATGCCCTTCGTAAACGCCGCTCCCCACCCCACTGCTCCCGCCGCCGCGTAAGGCAGCGTCTTGAGCTGGGCAATGGCTACCGCATTTTGCCCGAACGCGTTCAGTTCCGCCGTCCCGGCCTTATGGAAAGGTCCCCAGAACATCAAGGCCGCCCAGAAGAGCGAACCGGCAAAATTCCCGGCGTAAACCCACAGCCACGCCCACCCGAGCCTGCGCCACGTCGTCTTGCCTTGCAGCGCCGCCACCGGCATCAACATGGTGTCGCCGGTAAAGAGTGACATGCCCGTAATCACGATAACGATCAGGCCGACGGGGAAGACCGCGCCCGCGACCATGGCTCTGATGCCCGGTCCCAGCGCCGCGTCCACGCCCGTCCCGCAAACCGTGGCGAGGGTGGCTCCCATGGCGATGAACATGCCCGCCATGAAGCCCCGCACCAGGAGATTCGGGACGTCCAGATTTGCCTTGTACCTACCGAGGTCTCCCGCCAGGGAGACGATTTCCGCGGGTTTAATTGCCATGCTGAATACGTATACCCAAGACAGTGTACAGCTTTTCCTTACGCACCGGGGACGAGCCGCGAACTATACGCAGCGACATAAATTGTAGCGTCGATCTCCGATCGACGACGGCGGTCGGAGACCGCCGCTACAGCCGGATGCGCAAGGACTTATGTCGCTGCGTATAGAAAACAGGTCTGCATTGCAATACCGTGAATGCTTGTTATTTTGGCAAACATTTGGCCGATGTAGGGCCGAACAGCGTTCGGCCCAGCCAGGCCGAGCGCCGCTCGGCCCTACATTTTGGTTGCGGCTCCGCCGCGCTGCGCTACACACTGCGCCCTGCAAGGTCTCAAGAGGTGTGGCGCGGACCTGACGATTTTCGATTTTCGATTTTCGAATTCCGTTTTTCGCTCGCTCGTCACTCGTCACTGCTCTTCTACGCCGCTTTTGGGGGCTCGAGGTGCCCTTCGCGGAACGCGCGCAGGTAGTTAGCGCAGTATTCGTCGCGGCCCAGTAAGGCTTCCGCGGCGCGGATATTGGCCATCAACTGCGGGTCGCAGGGGTCCACGATACCGGCGTCCAGGCCGCGCGCCATCAGCAGCAAGCAAAACGTCTCATTCAGCAGCTTGCGCAGCGGCAGGCCGAATGACACGTTGCTGACGCCGGCGCTCGCGTGTATGCCGGGGTAGCGCGACGTGATGGCGCCCACCGCGTCCAGCAGCGCCTTGCCGTGCTCGGGAGCGGTGCTGACGGGCAGCACGCAGCCATCCACGTAGATGTCATCCAGCTTATAGCCTTCGGCGGTCAGCAAATCCACCAGATGCGTCGCGTGCGCCACGCGCTCCTCGGTGGTACTCGGCGGACCCGATTCACCCAGGCATAGCGCGATGATTTTGGGATTGAACTCCTTCAGCACCGGCATGAGCGCGGTGATGCGCGCCGGCTCGTTGGTGATGGAATTAATCATGGCACGCTGCTTGCAGAGCGGCAAAGCGCGACGCAGGGCATTCGGGTCCGCACTGTCCAGACAGAGCGGCACCGGGACCGCCTCCTGCACAATGTTCACCAGCCACGGCAGGACGTCCAACTCCTGCCCCGGCAAGCCGCCGTTGACGTCCAGCATGTCCGCGCCCGCTTCCACCTGCCTGCGGGCAATGTCCTTGAAGAATTCCACATCGCGAGCCGCCGCCGCGGCGCCAACCTTCTTGCGCGTACAGTTGATTAGTTCTCCGATGATAAGCATAAATGCCATTTTCCTCCATAACTTGAAAAGTAGGCTCTCGTTCTTTTTTCTCAGACTGTCCAGTTGACAACCAATTGGTTAGCCCAGCCAATTATCGGGATCTGCGGATTACCAAAACCGAAGCATCATCCAGGCAGCTTGCATTCCTTCCAGTGACGAAAGAAGTCAGCCACAGTTCCATGGGCATAGCGTTGCAGCCGCATCCTCTCGTTTTCGTCCTGCCCAACCAGTTCGAACTTGGCATACTGGCAAGGTCCCCGATGCTCTGGCGTTCGAAAGTGTGTTCTCAGCAGCGTCATTGCGGCGCCCACGTCGGGATGCGCAAGTACGGGACTTTGGGCGATTTCCTGGACGACCGCGGCGGGACCGTCTTTATACGCACTGAGCGTCCACACCAGGTCATAGCTGTCTTTGGCCTTGTCGCGTTCGTCAAGCGCAAATGCCTTAAGCACCATGAAAGGCAGCAGATTGGCCACATGGGCGCTCACCGCTTCCTGGATTCCTCCTTCGTCGAGCAATTCCCCGCCAAGTGAAACGACCACATTGTCCAGCGCCGCGAGTTCCGCGCCCCGCGTCCGAATTGCGCTAATTCTTGAACCCGCGTTCGAGCCGGGATTCCTAAGAAGCTTGCCCGGCTGACCATCTCCAACCGGGCAAAAGAACTCCAACTGGACTCCCACCCCGTCCACCTGACGTGTCCAGCGAAAGGTCTCCTCTTGGCCTGTGTCCACATTCCGGGCGGGTCCAAATTGGGCGTCCTTCAAATTTTGCTGCAGCGTACGGTAAACTTCTTCCTCCTCGGTCGAGATGCTAATTCCGACGACAACGTCAAGATCGGTCGTTCCGACGTGTTCTCTCACGTCGACGGGAAGCTCGCCCACCAAGTAGCGGGGCGTGAGTCCGCCAATAAGCACCAAGCGCTGCCCCCAGGGTCCGACCTTCGTTAGGATCGTCCGTAATGCCTTCTCGCACGCGGCCAGGGCTGCTGGAGTGTAGACGGCGCGGGGATGTGTGGCATGGTCAGTTGGCATTTGTGAGAATTCTTTCGCGAAGACTCTGGGCGACTTCGGCCGAGCGCCGACCTTCCTTGAGGGCTTCGACGTAAGCCCGGGCTCGCGTTACAATTCGGACCCCGCCTAGCTCCACTGCGGTGTCCTTAGGTCTCCACAGAGTTGCGAGAGTTAAGGCGGTATCCTTTTCCGATTGGTACAGCCGCAAATTCGCTCCCGTATCCACAACCTCACCACCCAGGGCGAGCGCCGCCTTCTCAGCAGGAATGCGCGCGTCGAACCAAACGGCCGGCTCCGGAGTGACGGTGAGCCTGGGGAAGTATACATTCGCCGCCGCCGCACCACCAAGAGCCCAATGTTCACTGAGTTCGTCCAGGAGAGGAAGTTTCTTGATAAGATCATTGGGCGATCGAGTCCAAACGTAAAGGCCGGTGGAGGGCGGCATTTCTTCCTCCTCCGCCCAAAGGTCTAACAAGCCGCCTGGGTCAACGAGTTGGTAATAGCGATTCGGGCCCGCTCCGTTAATCTTGAGCACGCTCAAGCTCGCAAGCCGATGAAGGAGCCGGCTCGACGAGGCCGCCCGAAAGACCTGTTTGATGAACGAGATCCCGGGCGTGAACCCTATTCTGATGCGGTGCCTGCAGGAGCACTTCGGCAATCAAGCCTGACCGTTGCCGTAGACGGGCACGGACGGACCGCACCATTCCTTTTTGAGACAAATTATTGGCTGTAGCTTCCACAAGCAACCCAGGACTCACTAACCGACAAACACCGGTCAGTTGCTCCACCCAGGAGATGCCTGCTTCCCGCAACAACTCGCGGGTCGGTTCTGCCAGCCGGCGAGTGGCCAGTAGTATTCGCTTTCCACTCTGAGGCAGCGCCTCTCCTTTGATAAGCTCAGTTGCTCGCTCTCGACTCAGGACGGGGAAGTACCGCACCTCGAAGACCGCAGGGGCTGATCCGTTCACGAACACATGTATCGAGGAACTGCGCGTGTCTTGTCGGATCTGCAATCCCTTCAAGCGCTGGAGTGTGCGCAGAAGCCAACCGGGAGAGGACCTTTTGCCTACGACAACCATGGATTTAGTTTACAACCACGCGATACTTTACAACAATTGTAAAAATATAGGTTTCTGTAAATAAGCTTTCAATATCAATAATTTATATTGAAGACAGTTGGGTGACATACAACTGGCGACCCCTTCGGGGTCTTTCGCAGAAAATCCCGGCTGTTGCTTTCTGCGTACTGCCTTTCGCCTTTCGTCCTTTGCTTATCTGCTTTCTGCCTTGTGCATTCTGCTTCCTGGCTTGTGACTACCTTAGTCACAGGCTATTCAATCCGGCCCCGCAGGTGGCAGAGCTGCCTATTGCCTTTTGCCTTCTGCCTACTGCTTTCCGCCTACTCCCACGTCGAGGCGCTTGGCGACGTTATCCAGCCCGGTAAAGCGGTTGGCCAGGGCGTTGGTGCCGTCCAGGGCCCAGTCGCGCGGAGGGATGAGCTTATGGGCGAACTTCCTGGGATCGTCGCCCATCGCCCGCGCGCCCCGGTAGATCACATTCCAGATGCATTCCTGTTCCGGGCGCGCCTCGCAGTTCCCGTCGGTCCGCGACCCGCCGCACGGACCATTGCGCAGTTCCTTATAGCACCAGCGCATCGAGCAGCCCGCGTAGTCGAGGTGATCCTGGAGGCAGTCGCCGCAGTTCTTGCACCCCAGCGTGGCTTGGCGATACAGGCTGGAGGGCCCCAGTAACCTGTACCACAGGCCATGCCGCCAGGAATCGGATTTCCCGTTCGTCTTCAGACGGGCGCCGAAGAAGCGTGCGCCCCAGGAGCCGTCGGCAATGAAGTGCCGATGCACCTGCTTCGACAGCCACTGCGAAAACTTGGCGTGCGGCTTGTTGCTATCGAGCTGATACTCGCCGTCGCCGTCGCTCAGGCCGTCGCGGCCCCGGGGGAGCAGGTAGAATTCGCCGGCGAAGGGTATCACCAACTCCTCCAGGTGGTTGCGCCAGTCGCTGCCAATCGCCGCCGCGCGTTCGCTGATGGTCATGAAATCCCGATGCGAGAGATTGAAGCCGCCGATGTGCGCTCCGGCAAAACCCAGGTCCTTCGCCGCCGCCACCATCAACGCCGCCCGCTCCAACCGCTCCGGCTTTTTTTCCTTCTCCAGCCGGTGAATGAGCTCGTTGGGAATGACGCAGCCGGCCACGTCCCCCGCCTGCATCATTTGCGCGATCTTCGCCGTCGGGACGTACACGTTGGCCAGCACCGGCACGTGCCCCAGACCTTCGCGCTCCATGTACTGCTTCAGTTCGTAAAGCTTGCGCAGGTTGTAGCCCAACTGCGTGATGATGAACTTGGCGCCGGCGGCGATCTTGAGCTGCATTTTGTAGAACTGCATCATCAGGTCGGACTCGTGGACCTTGAACGGGTTCACCACGGCGCCGGCAAAGAAGTCAAAAGGAGTGCTGCGCACCGTGCGCGGCCCCACGTTGTACTCAATGCCCTTGCGCAGGGCTTCCACCAGCCAGACGATGAGCACCGAATCCAGGTCGTAAACGGGCTTCGATCGGCCAGCAAACCCCTCCTTCTGGGCGTCGCCGGTGAGGGCCAGGATGTTTTCCACGCCCAGGTGCGCCAAGGCGTGCAGACGGCTTTCCAGCGAGGCGCGGTTGCCGTCCTTGCCGGTGAGATGCGCAATCGGCGTCAGGCCCTTTTCCTTGATGCCCGCTACGAAGGCCTCCGGTGGAAGCGCGGGATTACCACCGGGCAGGTCCGTTACGCTGATCACCTTGATGCCGTTGGGTTCTGCCGCGGCGTCGCTGACGAACGTCTCTGCTTCCTTAACGTTGTGGTCCCGGCCCAGCACCAGTTCCGCGGTGCAGAAGAACTGCTTTTGCTCGAGCGCCGTCCGCAGATGGTTGACGGATGGGGCTTGAAGATTGTCGGACATTTAGAACTCCTTAAGGGGGACAAGCCGTAAAAGCGAAATAAAAGCGAAAAGCCTGTTCAGGCTTTGCTTATGCATTGGGGGGATGTAGGGGCTTATCCACAATGACTTCATTAGAACAATCCGCTCACTTTCCCGGTTTTCACATCCACGTCCACGCGGCGGAAACCGGGATTGGACGATGTTCCCGGCATCAGGCTGATGGTGCCCGCGCAGGGGCACAGGAACTTCGCGCCCGAATAGACCAACACATCCCGAATGGGCAACACCCAACCTTGGGGAACGCCCTTCAGCGTGGGGTCATGGCTCAGGCTCAGATGCGTCTTCACCATCATCGTGGCGAAGTCGGCGAACCTGGGGTCATCCTCGAATTGTTTCGCCTTGGCTTCAGCCTCCGGGGTCCAGGCCACGCCCTCGGCCCCGTACACCCGCCTGGCAATCAGGTTCACGCGGTCGCGTAATTTCATCTCCGTCGGGTAGAGGTACCGGAAGTGCACTTCTTCCTCGCAGGCGTCGAGGACGGCGTCCGCTAACTCGAGGGCGCCTTCGCCGCCTTTCGCCCAATGCTGGGAAGATGCGCAACGCGCCCCGGCAGCTTCCACCGCCCGCCGCACCAGCGCGATTTCCTCTTTGGTGTCGGTGTGAAAACAATTGATGCAGACCACCGGATTGATGCCCGACTGGCGAATGATGCAGAGGTGGTGCAGGAGGTTGGGAAGCCCTTGCTCGAGCAGCCGCAAGTTCTCCTTGGTGTACTCCTCGGCGAGCGGCAAGCCGGGCGCCACGCGCGGTCCGCCGCCGTGCATCTTGAGCGCGCGAATGGTGGTGGTAAGCACCGAGACGTTGGGCTTCAGCCCGCTGCAGCGGCACTTGACGTTCCAGAACTTCTCAAAGCCGATATCCGCCGCGAAGCCGCTCTCCGTGACGTGGTAATCGAACATTTTCAGGCCCAGGCGGTCGCCGATGATCGAGGATTGCCCCACGGCGATGTTGGCGAAGGGCCCGGCGTGCACCATGCAGGGCTGATACTCCGCTGTGCTGCACAGCGTGGGGTTAATGGTGTTGCGCATCCAGGCGGCCATGGCCCCGGCCACTTCCAAATCGCCCGTGGTGACCGGCTTCCCCTGCTTGTCGTAGGCCACCGTAATCTCACCCAGCCGCTTGCGCAGGTCCGCCAGATCGGTGACGATGGCCAGAATCGCCATCAGTTCCGAGCTGACCGTGATGGCGAACTTCGACTGCATCATGAAGCCGTCCTGCTTACCGCCGATCCCGATAATGATGTTGCGCAGCGCCTGTCCGCAGAAATCCAGGACCCAGCCCATTTCCACGCGCGTGGGGTCAATATCCAGGCGGCGCATCTTGCTCAGCTTCGCCAGTTGCTCGTCGCCATAGTTCCTTTCGTGCTGCAGGCGCGCGGTGAGCGCCACCATGGCCAGGTTATGGGCGTTGGCAATATCGTTGATGTCGCCGGTAAGACCGAGCGAAAACTCGGTCATGGGAATCAACAAGGCGTTCCCCCCGCCCGCCGCCGTCCCCTTCACATTCATGGTGGGCCCGCCCGAGGGTTGACGCAAACAGCCCCCCACATTCTTGCCGCGTTGGCCTAATCCCTCCATCAAACCCAGGGATGTTGTGCTTTTTCCCTCACCTAACGGTGTGGGTGTAATCGCGGTGACTTCAATGTATTTCCCGTCCGGGCGGCCCTTCAGGCGCTCGATGATCTTGAGGAAATCCAGCTTGGCCAGCCGGCCCATCGGGATGACCTCATCTTGTTGCAGCCCTAGTCGTTCCTGCCATTCGCGAGGACCCGGCATGTGCTGCTCGGCCGCTTCGGAAATCTGCCAGTCCTGCATCTGCGTTGCGTCGTACGGCATCTGATATTCCCCCGATTCATAAGCTAGCAAAGCACTTAGGGTGCCATTCTGGATGTGCAGGAGCCATGCGCGCGGTGTCCGGTCGATCCGCCTATCAGATTCGCTCGCGTTGGGAAGAAAAAAACTATCTCTGGACTTCATTCCCTGATACTTTATTGGTTGGTTTCTCAGGGAGTGAGGTCTCAGCGCTCGCTGGTTCCGGAACACCTGGCACACGGATGTGGATCGTCGCATCTGACAGGCTCTGGAAAGGCAACGCAATTGCAAAACAAAACAATGATTACAACAAAATGACTCAGTTGCCCCAAAGCTGCTCAGCACGTCGGATTGAGCATTTCAGGCCAAGCGACCACCTCGGGCGCACCTTTGAAATGACGTGGGGTATTTTTCGCAGTCCTCTCCCTCAACAACTTTGCCGTACCAAGACACGTATGCCGTCTTCTTGCGGAAGGGCCACGCTTCCTACAAAAAAGCGAAGCTGGCGACCATAAGTGCCGTTGCGCTTATGGAAACCAGCGGGAACACCTTAGACAAGGAATGAACTACTATGAGCCTCAGTCAACTTGCCAGATCTATAAGTGAGTCGCCCACTCTTAAGCTGAACGAAACCGCTGCTTTGCTGCGGGAGAAGGGGGAACCCGTGATTCACCTCGGCGGAGGCGAGCCGAAAAGCAAAGCACCAATCGATGCCGTGATTAACTGCACCGCGCTGCTGAATACCGGCGAAGTGCGCTACACACCGCCGGACGGCATCCCGGCTTTGAAGAAAGCGGTGATACGTTATACCGAGGAGCACTATCGCAAGCTGGTCTCCGCGGATAACGTCCTGGTTTCAGGCGGCGCCAAGCAGGCCATCATGGTCTTGCTGCACGCGATCCTGGACCCGAAGGAAGAAGTAATCTTTCCGGCTCCCTATTGGGTGAGCTACCCGGAGATGGTGAAGCTTGCGGGCGGCGTGCCCGTGGTGGTGACGGCTGAGGACGGCACGTTTTATCCAACGGTTCGCGAAATCGCGGACTCGGTGGGTTCTTATACGAAGGCGATAATTCTCAATAGCCCCAATAATCCATCCGGGGCCATGTACTGCCGCGACTTCATCGGCGAGATGGTGGAATTTTGCGAGAAGAAGAGCATTTACCTGGTTATGGACGATATTTATAACCGTCTGGTTTTCAATGGCAAAAGCGCGCCCATTTGCTACGACTTTATGAAGGCCCCGCTTGAGCAATCGAAGCTCGTGGTCGTTAACGGCGTCTCGAAAACTTACGCCATGACGGGCTTCCGCATCGGCTGGGCCATCGCCAACCGCGAGTTGACGGAAGCCATGGGGAACATTCAGTCCCAGCAAACCTCCGGGCCGTCGGCGCCTTCGCAATGGGCGGCGGTGGGGGCGCTGAACGGCGTGCAGTCCTCGGTGGAAGCCCTGCGCTTGACGCTCGAGAACAACCGTAACGTCATGCTTGACCGTTTGGAGGCTATACCGGGCGTAAAAGTGGCGAAACCCGACGGAACGTTCTACTGCTTCCCGGATTTCAGCGCGTACATGAAAGACTCACAAAAATTGGCGAAATTCCTCCTGCAAAAAGTGCGGGTGGTGACGGTGCCCGGCAAGGAATTCGGTTTCGAGGGCCATCTGCGTCTAAGCTATTGCGGCACCATGAAGGACATCACAGAAGGATTGGAACGCATTCAGTGGGCACTGGACCCCGACTCGCCCAACGAACTGTACCTTGGGGATCGGAAGTTGGTGAGAGACTGGATGTAAAGACTAGTCGTCAGTTATCAGTTGTCAGTAAGAGCTGCCTCTGGTAACTGGATACGCGTGTGTAGTCAAAAAATGGTTGTCAGTCTTGGTTTGCGGCCACCGTTGCTATTCAAAACTGACGACTGATAACTGACGACCGACGACTGATAACTGAGGACTTCCTTATGAACATTTACCTAGACATCAATTCTCCGGCCTCCAAGGAAGCCGGACTTCTGGCGAGTGACTACGGGCTGCAGAACCACGGCTTGGTGAATCTGCGGCGGGCGTACTGGAATCTCAGCACGGCCGCACTCTACGAAGAGATTGTGTTTCGTTCCGAGGGCACCCTGACCCATTTGGGACCGGTGCTGGTGAATACCGGCAAGCATACCGCGCGCGCGGCGGCGGACAAATTCGTGGTGCGCGAGCAATCCACGGAAGACCGCGTCTGGTGGGGCACCTACAATCGTCCCTTCACGAGCGAGAACTTCGGCTCCCTGCTCACGCGCCTGCAAGGGTATTTACAAGGCCGCGACGTTTTTGTGCAGGACTGCTATGCCGGCGCTGATCCCGACTACTCCTTGCCAATTCGCATCATCACGCAGAAGGCCTGGCACAGCCTCTTCGCCAGAACTTTATTCCTCAAAATTCAGAACCAAGACAGGCTGAAAAAGCACGTACCGGAGTTCACCGTGGTCGCTGTACCGGGTTTTCAGGCTTCGCCCATGGTGGATAGCACGCGCACGGATACGTTCATCATTCTCAATTTTCGCGAGCGCCTGGCCATTATCGGGGGCTCGAACTACGCCGGGGAAATCAAAAAGACGATCTTCACGGTTCTCAACTTCCTCTTGCCGCTCCAGGGTGTACTCTCCATGCACTGTTCGGCCAACGTCGGAAAGGACGGTGACGTGGCCATTTTCTTCGGGCTTTCCGGCACGGGCAAGACCACCCTTTCCGCCGATCCCAACCGCCATCTGATTGGAGACGATGAGCATGGCTGGAGCGACAACGGGGTTTTCAACTTCGAGGGCGGCTGCTACGCGAAGGTCATCCGGCTTTCCGAACAAGCCGAACCGCAAATTTACGCGGTCACCCGCCGCTTTGGGACGATTCTGGAAAACGTGGCGTTTGATCCGGTATCCCGTCATATCGATTTGAACGATGACAAAATCACTGAGAATACGCGGGCGGCTTATCCACTGGAGTACATCTACAATCATCTTCCTGAGAAACGCGCGGGTCATCCGCAGAACGTCATTTTCCTCACCTGTGACGCCTCCGGTGTAATGCCGCCTATCGCGCGCCTGACCCCTGACCAGGCCATCTATCATTTCATCTCCGGCTACACCAGCAAGATCGCCGGGACCGAAATCGGCCTGGGCATCGAGCCGCAAATCACCTTCAGCACCTGTTTCGGGGGGCCGTTCATGGTCCACCAGCCCTACGCTTACGCCGAGTTGCTGAAGAAGAAGATCATCAAGCACGGCGTCGCCGTATGGCTGGTGAACACCGGCTGGACGGGCGGGCCGTTTGGGGTGGGAAAGCGCATCAGCATTCAGCACACCCGCGCACTGCTGAACGCCGCATTGAGCGGAAGGCTCCAGAAGGTCGAGTATTACCAGGATCCCGTCTTCGGATTCGACGTTCCCAAGACCTGCGAAGGCGTGCCTTCGGATATTCTCGATCCCGCCAACACCTGGCCGAGCCGCGACGAATACTACAAGAAATACGACGCCCTGGCCGCGCGCTTCATCGAGAATTTCAAGCTCATGATGCGCGAATGCCCCGAACACGTGCTGGAGGCCGGTCCCAAGCGGCTGGCTGCCATACCGGTGCGGTAAGGTCAAGGACTTGTGGCAGGACTTCACCGCCAGGATTGAAGGGTTCGTGTCGCCGGCTGGAACGAATCCACAAACCTCGCTCAGCCCGTGAAACGGGCGCCATCGTTTAGCCCATGGCGACAGCCATGGGACCAGGAAACGAACCAACAAATCTCATTCAGCCCGTTGCGCGGGCTTTCAATGCGACCGCCGGGCTTGTCTTAACGCCTATGCCCCCCAACCGCCTTTCACGCCAACTGTAGACATTCCCGCTCCGCGGGTCCACAATGAAAAACTCAATTCGGGGAGACTTGGCGGAGCGGAGTCATTATGAGGCACGCAGGTTCGATCTGTCGGATCATTGTTGGCGTTTTGGTCTTCGCCGCGGTGGGTGGGTCGCTTGCGGTGCATCTTCACGCGGCCCGGCCGGCGAAGACCAAGGTCCTGGGCCTGAAGAAAATCATCGCATTTGGGTATAGCCCCGGGAACGACTTCGATCCGAAACAACTGCGCTCGGTGACTCTTTTGGGTCCCGTCGGCCCGGCCGACTGGAAGTACTGGGCGTCGCGGGGCGTGGTCACTGGAATCGGCCATACGTGGTTCGACCTGCTGCGCTCGCCGATCGAGAAGGCCGTGGATATCCTGACCGCACAAGATTACGGGGGAAATCCGCACCCGGTCATCATGATTGACGAGTTCGGCTTTGATTTCGGCGGCAATGTGGACGAGAAATCCGCGCAGATTCTCCGCGCGACGAAGCATAAGAAACCGGAATTAGCCCTCGCGGTCTGGGATATGCGTGGGCCGATTCCCCAAGTCCTGGCGGAGGCGTACCGCGACTCGGCGGATCTCGTCATGCTGGAGAGCTATGTCGGAAGTGCGCGCCAGTACTGGTTTATTGCCAGCCAGGTTTGGTCCGCGCGGCATTATGGAATCTTGACGAAAACGATCCCGGTGCTCGGGTTGGGAAAAGGCGGCAATCCCGGCGAAGTCTGGGCCGCTACCAAAGACGAACTCGAACAGCAAATCCGCTTCGTCCGCCTGATCGCTCCCGAATCGCCGGGCGTGGGATTTTATTCGGGTACGCCCGAACTGCTGCGCGCGGCTGACGACTTGGGCGCGCAGTTCTTCCGGTATCCGACGGACGGCACCGGGCTGCCGGCCGAGGTCCGCGATCTCGCGAAAACGTTTTCCCGCCGGTATGAAAAACCGACACTGGTGGCGTCGCCCAGCTTTGTGGAACCCAATTACAACGAGGATGGCAGCGGAAAAATGGCTGAGCCAAAGATGATGCGGGCTTATGTCATCAATCTCGGGGACGAGGATGCCCGGAATGTGAAGATTCGGTTGCGCAATCCCGCTGCCTTGGGTAACGACGTGTTTGCGGAAGGCGAGGCGCCGCTCATCCCGAAGCACGGCGATGCGATTGCCGTACTGCCCGTTACCGCCCAATGGCGCGTGTGGGTGGGCCAATGGACGATGGAAGTTGATGCTCCGGGGGCCGACGTCCTTTTGTTCAAGCCATAGCCGGAAGCCCATCATTTGAACTCAAACTCGAGTTGACGTATTTTCTTCATTCAGTCTAATTCAGTGTGGGACGTGACGGTGGTCTGAGGCAGGACGCCGCAGCACCGTCCCACGCGGCAAATTGACGCGGAGGAGTGACAACGGATGATGATTCCAGCGAAGATGTCGAGGCGTGACCATTTGCGATTCCTAGGTACGGGCGCGACCGCCCTTGCAAGTTCGGCGGCAGGTATTCTGCCGCTGGCTACCCATGCGGCATGGGGTGCGGAGCCGGCGCCGGGCCAGTCGAGCGCGGAAGAGCAGGCCGACCGCGAACGCCGAATGAAGTGGTGGCATGAGGCGAGATTCGGCATGTTTATCCACTGGGGCCTTTATTCCGTCATTGGCCAGCACGAGTGGGCCATGGAAGTCGAGGGCATTCCCGTGGCGCAGTACCAGAAATTAGCGAAGCATTTCACTCCCCAGCCCCACGCCGCGCGCGAATGGGCGAAGCTGGCCAAGCGCGCCGGCCAGAAATATATGGTGATGACCACCAAGCACCATGAGGGCTTCTGCAATTTTGAGTCGAAGCTCACCAATTATTGCGCGCCCAAACAGGCGTGCGGTCGCGATCTGGTGGCGGAATTTGTGGAGGCGGCGCGCGGCGAAGGTCTGCGCGTTGGCTTTTATTACTCATTGATGGACTGGCACCATCCGGACGGCGCCCGGTGCGCGACCGACGACGCAGCGCGCCAGCGCTTTGTGGAATACACGCACGGCTTAATCCGCGAACTGATGACCCAATATGGAAAAATCGACATCCTCTGGTACGACGTCGATTGGCCGCTCACCCCCGAGCAGTGGGAATCCGAGAAGATGAACAAGATGGTGTTTCAACTCCAACCGGACATCATCGTGAACAACCGGAACGGCTTGCCGGGTGATTTCTCCACGCCGGAGCAGCACATTGAGGCAGCCAGCACCGGCCGCGCCTGGGAAACTTGCATGACCATGAATGACAGTTGGGGCTACCAGAAGGCTGACGACAACTGGAAATCTCCGGAGACCATCGTGCGCAATCTCATCGCCTGCGCGCGCGACACCGGCAATTATCTGTTGAATATCGGCCCGAAGGCTGATGGTTCGGTCCCCGAGGAATCGGTGAGCATCCTGACGGAGGTCGGCAAGTGGATGGAGAAGAATGGTCCGACGATCTACGAATCGGAACCGTGCAAGCCCGGAGGGCACGTGTACGCCAGTTATACCCGCAAAGGCAATACCCTCTACATGCATATCAACAACTGGCCGGGTGCGACACTGGCGTCGAACTGGCTGGAATTTTTCAACCCGCCCTGCGTAGTGGCCATTGGCGGGCTGCGCCCAAAGGTTAAATCCGCGCGGCTGTTCGCTTCCGGCAAACCGGTGAGTTTCGACCAGGGCGACTACTATGTGAGGTTCACGGGCCTGCCCCTCGAGGCGCCGGACAGGCCCGTCACGACGCTCGCCATTGAGTGCGACGCCGAACCCGACATCGAAGGGTTGGACGTCCGCAGATTCCGGAAGCGGGAAGGCGTGGGGATTTAGCGGCGGTCACCACATTTGTTTTCCTGAAAACCACCCCGTCCGTCAGGTGACGGACTGCCCCTCCTCATTTGAGGAGGGGAGCTTTGTTGCTGCCGCCAGCGGCCTGGGACATGACGCGACCGTGCCGCCCAAGCCCCGCAGGGGCGCAATAACCTAGCCCAGGCCAACGGCTTGGGACATGACGCGACCGCGCCGCCCAAGTCCCGCAGGGGCGAAATAACCTAGCCCAGGCCAACGGCCTGGGACACGACGCGACCGTGCCGCCCAAGCCCCGCAGGGGCGCAATAACCTAGCCCAGGCCAACGGCCTGGGACATGATGCGACCGTGCCGCCCGAGCCCCGCAGGGGCGAAATAACCTAGCCCAGGCCAACGGCCTGGGGGAAAAGGCCGAACCCAAACATCCCCAGCCCTGAAAGGGCGGGATAAACTGCGTTCCGGCGTGGCGCCCGCTTGGGCGTGTATTTCGCCCTTTCAGGGCTGGGGCTCCGCGGTCCCGTCATCTCCCAGGCCTGCGGCCTGGGCTGGGTTAGTCCGCCCCTGCGGGGCTGGGTGGCCTGGGCTTTGTTAGGACGCCCCTGCGGGGCTGGGGAAGAGGACAGGTAAACTCATGGAAGACGCTAAGAATCCAGCGACCACTATTTCGCGCCGGACCTTTCTGACCGCTGCCACCGCGCTTCCGGCGGCCACGCTGATCGAGCCCTGGCGTGCTGAGGCGCGTGCGGCAGATCCGGCTTGGTACGCCACGATGCGACGCTGCGGCCAGATCAATTACAACGAAATTGATCCGCTTAAAATCGATCCCGAGGCCTGGATGGATTATTGGGCCTCGCTGAAAGTCAATGCCGTGCTCGTGAATGGCGGCGGCATTATGGCCTTCTATCCCACCCACGTCCCCTATCACCACCGCAGTGAGTTCCTCGGGTCCCGTGATGTGCTGGGTGAAATGGTGGCGGCAGGCAAGAAGCGCGGCTTTCGAGTGATCGCACGCATGGATTGCAACCTCGCTTACCAGGAAGCGCTGGACGCGCACCCGGAATGGTTCGAGCGTAACCGTGATGGCTCTGCGCGGCCGCATACCGAGTGCCCCTGGCTCTACAGAACCTGCACCTTCAGCACCTACTTCACGGAGCAGATGCCCGCCATTTATCGCGAGATCAACGCGCATTATCCGGTGGACGGCTTCTTTACGAATGGTTGGCCTTCCACGGGGGCCTTGCCGGTTTGCTACTGTGATGCTTGCCAAAGGGTCTATCGCGAGAAAGTGGGCGGGGTGCCGCCTGATACTACCGACGCTTCCAACCTGCTCTACCGCCGGTATTATGCCGCTTACATGGACCGTGTTCTGGAAATCTGGAAGCTATGGCAGAGCATCGCGCAAGAAAAGAAGCCGGACGCGGTTTACGTCGGCAATCTGGGCGGCGGCATCGACACCGTGAAGAGCGTGAAGAAGCTCGCCGAGGTGGCCGCCTGGTTCAACGCCGATCACCAGGGACGGTCGGGTACGACGCCGATTTGGAACTGCGCGCAACAGGGGCGCGTGGCCCAGTCGGTAATGAATGGTCGAACCATTACCAACGTAACCGGCGCATATGCGGTGGGCCGGCCCGAGTGGCGTCACACCGCTCAAAGTCCGGCGGAAATGCGCATGTGGCTTGCCCAGACCACCGCCAGCGGCATGGTCCCCTGGTTCCACTGGCTGGGAGGATCTCCCGAGGACAATCGTTGGCGTGATGTGGGCCGTGATTTTTACACGTGGCTTGCCGCGAACGAGCCTCACTTCCGTAATCGACGTTCGCTCGCGGACCTCGCGGTGCTTTATCCCCAGAGCACCATTGCGTTTTATCGGCGGGGCGGCGGCCGCGATTCGGCAGTGACGGATTATCTTCAGGGTCTGTACTATGCGCTGCTGGAGGCGCGCTTTCTGTTCGACTTCGTACACCAGGAGAATCTCTCCCCGGAGGTCCTGTCACGTTACCGGGCCTTGCTTATTCCCAATGCGGCCTATCTCCGGGATCGGGAGTGCGAGGCCATCCGCCAGTACGTGAATTCGGGCGGATCGCTGCTCGCGACGTTTGAGACCTCGCGCTACAACGAGTGGGGCGATCCCCGTCAGGAACTGGGCTTGTCCGACGTTCTAGGTGTGAGTTTAGCCGGAGAGGTCATCGGGCCGCAGGCGAATGGCTACATGCGGATCGAGCAGCGCAACGAGGTGACCGCGGGTTTTGAAGGAACCAACCTTTTGCCGGCGCCCGAGTACCGGCTGCCGGTTCGGCAGCGCGAAAGCGCGCCCGCGGTCCTGACGGTCGTTCCCAGCTATCCCGCCTATCCGCCGGAAATGGTCTACCCACGGACATCGCGCACCGAGGAACCCGCGGCCTGGTTCCGGGAAGCGGGCCGCTCGCGAGTAGCCTATTTTTCTGGTGATGTGGACCGCCCGTTCTGGTTGTCCGGCAATCAGGACCTGTCTCGACTGATCGCCAATGCCATTCGGTGGCTGCTTTCAGGCAACAGCCATCCCGCCACCGTGAACGGTGAGGGGCTGGTGGAGATCTATGCCTGGGAAACCGACCCTGGTTATGCCTTGCACGTGCTGAACTATACAAACCCCAATGCCATGCGGCCGCCCTTTCGTGGATTCCACCCCCTTGGCCCGCAGCAAGTGGAGTTTCGAACCGCCCGGCCGATTACGAGCGTGCGTGCGCTGAAATCGGGTGCGTCTCTTTCCTTTCACCAACAGGCCGAACACGTGAACTTCGTAATTCCCAGCGTCGAAGATTACGAAGTGGTCGTACTCACTGCATGAGCAAGGTGGAGATTCGGTACAACCCAACATAGGCTCGCCTCCGCGGTCGTGCGGGATTGCTCGGCGTCGGGCAGACGCGGCAGAGCTTTGCCGATATCGTGTCCCGGCCGGGCGCAGACGCTGTAGATCGAGCGTCTGCGCCAGCCCAGGTCAACAGCAACTGCTTAAAAGAATGGGAACGTCCAGATCAACAGGAGACTCGTATTGTCATCCACAGCAGCAAACTTGGCCGTATTGCCGAACGCTGCCACCGCAAGTCCGAACGCGCCGCCTTGAAGGGGATCGACTGAAATCTGTTTTACGAATTGGCCCTCAATTGTGAACTCCACGATTTCGCTCGGCTGGTTCGGGTCCGAGTTAATCGCATCGTTATTGCTCACGATCAAGTGACCATTGGGGGCCATCACCATTCCCAATGGCCCATGCAGGTGTATGGGATCTTCGTAAATCACTCTTCCTCTGCCCTGGTCGCGCGTTGTGTCGCCTGCATCAGGAACCGCAAACACGGCGTTGTCGGCCGTAGAAGCTACATAGAGGACGTCCCTTTGCCAGTCATAGACAAGACCGGTGGGAGCGTCTACAAAGGTCACCGGATCACACTGAAATGTGTAACCGGAAGCGATTTGCGTCGCACTCACCACCGAAACGCCGCCGGCGCTTACGGCCAGGTTAAGCCGCGAGATCGTTCCGCTCAAGCCGTTAGCGACGAAAAGCTTGGCGGTGTTTCCCCGGTCGAAGAGCGCCGAATCCCAGGGGCCATTGATGAATGAGGGATTCGTGATGCTGCTCACCAGTTGGCCACCGCTGTTAATGACAAGTATTGAGCCTGATTGAGCGTTCCCGCAGGTCCCATCAGAGGAAGGGAAGTTGCCCACCAGCACAAATCCTTTTTGCAGGACGTTGAGGGCTGTGGTAAGGCCCAGAGGCACCTGTCCTTGAAAGAAGAGGGTGGGTGGCGCGTTCGCCGGCACGCGGATGATGGTCGTGCCTGTGCCTTGGAGATTTTGACTGTCGTTGAAATTGGAGACGAGGATATCTCCAGGGTTGGCGGCTCCTCCCGACGGAAACTGAAAGGGGACGAAAGCTACGCCATACGGGTTAACGTCGCCGTTGCTGGGAACAGTGGAGAGGCCGCGTACCGCCGCGGGAAGAAATGTATGGTGCTCATCCCAGTCCTGCGCTCGCAACGGGCTGGAGCACAGGATCATCAGCATCAGCGCGCCTGCGATGATCAGAGATTTCTCCACCAGGATTCTCGTTCCGGCCCTGAGCCCTTGAACCCCGACCCTTGATGCGTTCCTCGTCATACTGCTTTTCATGAGGCTCTCCTTCGTTGTGATTTTGTTTCTCGGTTTATGGGCCTACAAGCGATGTGCCAGGTTCCTTCTCGCCACTCGTCACTTGTCACTCGTCACTCGCGGCTTCCGCTATCTCAAATCGTGCCGGAACGGTGCAATGCTGTGTGAGCGTCAACTATGAACGAAGCCTCCAGTGCGGTTGTCATGAAGTTATGAAATCCGTGTCATTTTTCCTTGGTCAATTTCGCCCCCATGGTGACAAAATACCGGGACACGATTTATTGCCGTACAGGCGGTGGCAATAAAGGTGATCGAGGTCCAGTTCTGACCCTGGCGGGGCGTGTTCTGTCGGCGAGCGCTTACACAGGACGAGGCAGGTGGCGTTTCCTGCGGCCCGGCGGTGCTGATATTTCTCCGTGGGAGTTGAAGCCGGCGGAAAGGAAGGGTGATCGAATCATGCCAGACAACCGTATATCCAAGAGTGGGAATGTGAACGAGGCGCTGATCCCTTACGAATGGCCGGGATCTTATTTTCTGGGCGAGGAAGAACTGGCTGCCGTAGCATCCGTTTTGAAGGCGCGCAGCCCCTTCCGTTTTTATGGTCACGCTCTGCAGGGATATGCAGACCGCTTGGAGAGCGCTTATTGCGAACGGCTGGGGAGGAAACACGCACTCGCCGTCAATAGCGGCACTTCGGCTCTCTCACTGGCCATGAGCGCGCTGGGCATCGGCCCCGGCGATGAAGTGCTGCTTCCGGGTTACCTGTGGGTTTCGTGCATTGCCGCCGTCGTCCGGTCGGGCGCCATGCCGCGGTTGGTGGACGTGGATGACACTTTCTGCATGGACCCTGCTGACCTGGAGCGAAAGATCGGCACTCACTCCCGCGCTGTGCTGCTTACGCATATGAGTGGAGCACCGGGAGCAGTGGATAAGATCGCGGCGATTTGCCGGGCGCACAAGCTGCCCCTGATTGAGGACTGCGCCCAGGCCAACGGCGCCTGCTTCCATGGCAAACCGGTTGGCACCTTCGGCGACCTGGCGATTTTCAGCTTTCAACTGAACAAGAACATTACCGCCGGCGAAGGTGGCCTGGTGGTCTGCGATGACGAAACCCTCTACCGGCGCGCCTGGGCCTGCCACGACCTAGGGTACCCGCGCACTGCCGAGGGCCGCTTGGATCCCACCGATCCAGCGCTGCAACTCTGGGGGCAGGGAGCACGCTACCCGGAATTATTGGCTGCGGTCGTGTATACCCAGTTGAAGAAGCTGGACGCCATTACCGCGGCTATGCGGAAGGCCAAATATGCGCTGCGCAGCAAGCTGAACGGCATTCCGGGCATCGCTTTTCGACGTATCATTGATCCCGCCGGCGACACCGGCCCGTTCATGTTGATGATCTGGAAGGATCGGGACACCTGCCTGCGCATTGTGGAGAAGACGCGCGCGTCCGGTATTCAGACCGGAAGCCTCGGCCTCAATAACATCCCCATGACCGATTGGGGGCTGCATATCTATTACAACAACGTGAGCCTGGTGGAGAAGCGATCGCTGAGCGCTGCCGGCCGCCCCTGGACTGACCCTTTAAACGCGTTTGCCGCGAACTATGTATATAAGAAGGGCGCGCTTCCGGTCCTCGACGGGCTGATCGAACGTACCAGCCTGCTTTCGATTCCCCCGACGCTGAGCGAGGACGCAATTGACACCATCGGAACGGAATTCGGTCGGGCCGCGCATTCGGCTTGAGTCGTCCGTTTAATTTGACTCACGCGCTCACTCGGCGAAACTTGGGCAATCTGCGGATTCGGAAACGCACGCACCCGGGGAAAATATGCGTGTTCGCAAGATGAAATCCGTTCGTTTTCTGGCAGCAGGCCTAACGGCTCTCGCGTGTGCCGGGTTGTATCGCATCCGCTGCAGTGGCGCTGCGTCTCAGCCCGCTCAGTCTGCCGCTGAGGCTGAGATCACCGCTCTCCAGGACCACTTTCGAGTACCTCCCGACGCTTCGAAAATCATGGTGCGTTGGTGGTGGTTTGGTCCGGCGGTGACCACCGCCCGGCATGGCTGGACGGCCCGGTACGCGAAGCGGCAGAAGTGTTCGTCAATGGCCGGCGTGCGGGTACGATCTGGCATCCGCCTTACGAATTGGATATAGTTTCATTTCTTCACGAGGGCGAAAACGACCTGCGCATCGTGGTCGGCAATACCGCCGTTAACGAAATGGCGGGCCACCCGTTGCCCAATCGCACGGCGCTCACCGCTCGCTACGGCGAGAGATTTCAGGATCAAGGGAATGACCTGATCGGCGTTATACCGTCGGGTCTGACGGGTCCCATCCGGCTGATTGGGCGGCATCGGCCTGTGAGGGTTGGCACTGCCTATTGACATGTTGGCGCTCGTTGCTCCAACGCTAAGACATTTCCGCCCAGGCAGGCTGGGACGCCGACAAGCAGCGGGTGTTGGCTAGGGCAGACAACGACCACTGATCTTTCAGAGGTGCCATGATAGCTTGGACGTTGGTTTTTCATTTAATTGGCATGGTTTTCTGGGTAGGGACTCTTCTGGTGGTCACGCAGATCCTGGCGATTCACACGGAGGAACCATCTCCAGACACCCGGGATACTTTGGGACGTCTGGAATCGAGACTTTTGAGGGGCTTGGCGCATCCTGGGGCAGCCCTCATGGTGATCACGGGTCTTCTGCTGCTGCATTCGGAGCCAGACTATCTCCGGCAGCACTGGTTGCAGGCAAAACTGGTTCTGGTAGCCACTCTGGTGGTTCTCGACCTGCGGCTAACGTTTCGGGCGAAGGCGTTCCAAAAAGGACACGTCGAGGTAAGTCGTCGCGAATGCATGTTTTTACATGGCGCGATCTCATTCGTTTTTCTTGTAGTTCTGGTTTTGGTGCTGACTAGGCCCTTTAGTACGGTCCACCGGTTGGCAGAGTCAAGGGGCAAAAGCCGCGGTTTGGGTACCAGTTACGTCAGCGTTGTTGAATCTCGGTAGAGGAGGATCGTTTGACAAAAATCACCATTAACAATAACGGCTCCATTCGGGTGGAAGGAGAGTTCACGATCTGCGATGGGGCCGGGAATGTGTTCGATTTGTCCGGCCGAACCGCCGTCGGCATTTGCCGTTGCGGGCATTCAGACAATAAGCCCTTTTGCGACGGCACTCACCGCAAGGTGAATTTTCAGTCCGAGGTTAAGGCGCGAGTCCTACCGCCCCCGGTAGCCAAGTCTGCCTAAAAGACAGCCCTTGTGACCGCCGTGACTGACTCGACATTTGCGACGCTCGCGGTGCCATTGCCTTGGGGTCGAACGGGCCTGACAATATGTCATCTCGCTTCCGAAGCCCGGGGATCATGCCGAACGCCGTGGCTTGGGATCTTGCCAACGCCAATCGCTGCAATAGATTACAGCCAGCCATTGGTTGCTCAGCCTCGCTCATTTCGTTGACTTGGGTTGGGGCATATGTTAGTTTAGCGGCGATTCGTGGGACTACCCACAATCGGCGGGGAGTTGGAGTATCTAAATGGCTTTTCAGAAGGCTAGAGCACTGCAAGAGGCTGAGAGAACCGTAGCTCAGGGCAAGACTGCTCAAGCCATTAGACAGTATCAGGAAATCTTCGATAACGACCCCTCCGACATATCCCTGCTTAACACCCTGGGTGATCTGTACATCCGGGATCGAAACATCACGGAAGGGGTGAAGCAGTTCCACCGGCTGGCAGAGGCTTACGTTCGCGAAGGTTTCAACGTTAAGGCCATAGCCATTTACAGGAAGATTTGCAAGGTCGGCACCGCTTCCGGGGAGACTCTGTTAAAACTGGCAGAGCTATATCAACTCCAAGGATTCAGCCGCGAGGCCCGCGAACTGTACTTGCAAGCGACGGAATTCTTCAAAAGGCGACAGCAGCCCGTACGCGTTTTGGAGGTTCTCAGGAAACTGGTGCAGCTTGATCCCGAAAACCCCACGTTTCGTAGCCGTTTGGCGGCGGAATGCGAAGCCGCGGGCAGAGGGACAGACGCGGCTCAGGCCTACTTGGAATCAGCGGAGATTTTGCTGCGCCGTGACGACCCGGAGGGGGCCGAGACCGTATTGCGGAAGGCCGCCAACCAGGATCCGAAGAACTTAAAGATCCAGATTCTGCGAGCTCGCGCGGCCATCGCGCGCCGGCAACCGGAGGAGGCCGAGAAAATCATCAATGCCTCGCCGGAATTGCAATCGGATCCGGCAAGCAAGCCGATACTGTTCGACGCCTGTCTCGGGGCCCGTAAGCTTTCCGAAGCGGAGAGCTTGGGTTTGGAGCTATTCCATGCAAACCCCACGGAGTTTGCGCCGATTTCCAGCGTCTCTGCGCTCCTGGTGGAAAAAGGGGATTTCGACGCGGCATACCGGTTGCTCGCAAGCGTGGCAGAACAGCTCGTTGCGCAGAAAAACTCCGGTCCTCTCCTGGAAGCCCTCCGCCGCATCTGGAATCGCGCCCCCAAGCACGTTCCCACGCTGGAATTGATCCACCGGATCTGCGAAAAGACTGCGGACGAATCGACGTTGCCGGAAGTGCTGCAAGCACTGGGCCGAGCGCACGAAGAGGCCGGGGATTTGGAGAAATCCGAAGCGGCCTACCTGAAGCTTATTGACCGCGAACCCGAGAACGAGAACTACCGCGAGTTGCTGAATGCGGTGCAGCAGAGGTTGGGCAGGAAGACCAAAGCCGTAGAAATCTCAGCCAAAGAAGCGCTTGCGGCGGCGGAGACACCCCCTACGGGGCAGGCGGATGTTGATGCCAAGCAGCAAGCGATGGTTAAGGACGCGCTTGAGAACAGCGATCTGTTCGCCCGGTACCACTTGGCCGATAAGGCGATCGCCGAACTGGAAAAGGTGTTGCAGGTCTATCCCAACCAGATAGACATTTACCAGCGGATCCTGGAGATCTCTCGCAAAGGGCTCCCGCAGCGAGGAGCGGCGGCGGCCGCGCAGTTAGCCCGAATCTTTACTGACCGTGGTGACACCGAGACCGCGAGCAAATACCAGGCGATCGCGTCCGGAACCGGCGCTCTTCAGGAGCCTCCGCCAACTCCGCTTTCCCCTGCCACGACGATAGAAAAATCTGAAGCGACAGCACTGGCCGTTCCCGAAAGACCCAATTTGGGAAGTAGTGAGCAAACGTCGATTGCCGCGAGGCTGCCAGAGGGCCTCACTGGCGCGGCGACCGCAGCGCCACCGGAAGCGGTAGCCCTTACTCTCCCGCTGGACGAGGCTCCCGGCGAAAATCCGGTTGCGCCCCTCCCCCCATTTTCTGTGCCGTCCGAAGCTATTGAGCTCGATCTATCCGGCGACTTGGAATCGTTCGTAGCGCTTGAAACCCAAGCTGCTTCCCCCTCCGTTCCGGAATCTCCTGCTTCCCGCTTGATGGTGGTGCCCTCGATCGCCGAAGCTCCGGCGCCCCCTGAAGAAACGGTTGCGCCACGTCAAGTGCAGGAGTCATCGCCAACGGTTGAGGCGCCCATCGAAGGTCATGGAGCTGAAATAGCGGCTGAGGAAGCAATTCCTACTGATTTGAAGGATAGCCGGACTGAAATTGAGTTCTACCTTGAAAATGGCTTTGTCGATGAGGCCCGTCAGGCTGTGGCGGCTCTCGAACAGCAGTACCCTGGCAACTCTTTTGTGGCAGAACTCCGGCGGCGAATCCCCGAACTTCCCGACGGAGCGCCCCCCCCGGCGGTTCAACCGGTGCCGGCTGTGCCAGAGAATAAGCCGGCTGTGGTGGAACCTCCGGTGGCCTCGCAACTCAGCAGCTTGCTCGAAGAGATGGAACACTTCGGTGGTCCCGTCCAGGACGATCCGGAGACACACTACAACTTGGGTGTGGCTTTTCGCGAGATGGGACTGTTGGACGAAGCTATTGGAGAGTTTCAGAAAGTTGTGAAGGGCTCGCGCAAAGGAAATTTTCCACCCAACTTCCTTCAGGCGTGTACGCTTTTGGCAGCCTGTTTCATGGAAAAAAAGATGCCTGCGATTGCCGTCCGGTGGTACGCGCGAGCGCTGGAGACGCCCGGCCTCGAAGAGGAGGCCGTCATGGCCCTTCACTATGATTTGGGAGTGGCATACGAACAAGCCGGCGACTCTCACCGGGCCTTGGAGAAATTTACCGAGGTCTATAGCCAGAACATCGATTTCCGCGATGTGGCGGAGAAAGTCCGCTTGCTCCACCAGAAAGCCTAATGGGCATTCCACCCGCTGCTCCGGGGTGATCCCAATCGGCTTCGTGATCCCAACTCTCCAGATCGATCAAATAAATGCAGCGTCTGCTTACCATCGTATACGTCGTCTTCTGCTTCGAGATTGGAGTGTTTCTGTTCGTCTTCCCTTGGATTTCGCTCTGGGGCAAGAACTATTTCGTGGGTCACTATCCGTGGTTCGCCAGCATCGCGCAGAACTATTTTTTGCGAGGGGCGGTTTCCGGTCTTGGCTTGGCGGATGTCTGGCTCGCCTTCTTCGAGTTGTGGCGTCTCCGCCGGAAATTAGGGTTTGTAAGTTCCCGCCCGAATCCGTAGGTACATCTTGTATTGCCCAATTGTGAACTGAACGGCGCTGGTTACTGCGTTCCTTATCGCAGACGGCGGGTGTTTGACTCTCTCTCATCGAAAAATCGAAAACAGCATGCCGTCCCTCCAGCTTTACTACATTACGGACCGCAGTCAAATCAAGGCCCGCGCGCTTGATTCCTGTGTTGCCGCAGCCATCGCCGCGGGTGTGGATTGGGTGCAGATTCGGGAGAAAGATCTTCCTGCCCGCCGGCTGCTGGCGCTGACGCGAGCTGCCCTCAGGTGGGCGCGTCCGCAGGGACGCACGCGCGTAGTCGTGAACGATCGTTTGGACGTCGCGCTTGCGGCCAAAGCCCACGGCGTGCATTTAGGCACGCGCTCGATCGGCGCAGGTTGGGTGCGGAGGCTGGCGCCCGGTGGATTCATCGTAGGGGTCTCGTGCCACTCACTAGAGGAAGCTCTGAATGCGGAAGCGGCCGGCGCGGATTACATCCTCTTGGGACCGATTTTCGCAACGCCCTCCAAGCTTCAGTACGGCCCTCCGCTCGGACTAGACAAGCTGCGCGAGACTGCTTCACAGATTTCCACGCCGGTATTTGCGCTGGGGGGGATCACCATTGAAAGCGCCGCGCTCTGCCTGAAGAATGGAGCAGCGGGAATTGCCGGGATTCGAATCTTTCAGGATTGTGATTCGGTTGAGGAAACGGTGCGCGCAATACGCGCCACAACGGACCGTCGGGAATCTTTTTAATTTGATTATGAATTTCGAGTCTCGAACCCACTTTCTGGTCGCTCAAGGTCAGACCGGCGCCTTTTTTCGCCGTTCCGCGCGATGATACGATGTCGTTGTCACTCGCTTAAGCTGGCACGGCCCCCGCAATTCCAAAATCCAGAATCGCAGATCTCAAATCGCCAATCGCCAATCTAAAATAGAAAATGGTGAATCGCATCATCCCTCGCCCATCCAGGCGCCGTACGGTTTCAGGGACTCCACGTTATCGCACACGGCTTTGATGGCGGCGGTTATGGGCACGGCCAGGACCAATCCGAAGCCGCCCCACAGCCACGACCAGAACATCATGGCGATGGTCACCGAGAGCGCATTCAGGTTGACGCGTTGGCCAACGAGCTTGGGCGTGAGGACGTTGACAGCGAAGAAATGCACCACGGCGACGGTAACGCCGATCGTCACGAAGGGCCCCGAGGAGTTGTACTGCATGAGCGCGATCAGCAACGGCGGCAGGATCCCCAGCGCCACGCCGATATAGGGCACCAGGCTGAGAACGGCGGCCAGCGGTCCCACGAGCAGCGCGTATTGCAAATGGATGACGGCGAACACGGGCGTGATGAGGCAAGCCGAAATGAGCCCGACGAACAGGTTGCCGACCACAAATTGCCGCAGCATGCGGGCGATGGCATGGATCACGTCTTCCGCTTGCTGGCGTTTCTGGATGGGAAACAGGTTTAATGACGCCGCCCACAGTTGTTCCTTCGAGGTCAGCATGAAAAACACCAGGAAGGGAATGAACATCACGGTGACGGCAAACGCGTAGACCGACCCGATGCCGCGTAAAAGGAACTGCATGTAGGGGGACTCCTGCTGCAACTTCACCGTGGGCACGTTCGATTCCGGGGATGCGGGCATGATGGTCTGGGTACTTTGCTGGATGTTGTTCGCCGTCGACTGGATGTGCGCGGTGACCTGCTTGAGCTTCTGCATCAGCCGGGGCGTTTCGTCCATAAAGGCTTGTGCGCGGTCGTAGATCGCATAGATCACCAAGTATGCGAACGCCAGCATGAGCAGCACCATGATGAGCGAAGCCAGCCAGCGGGGAATTCGATAATTCTCCATCACCCGCACGCCCGGTTCCAGAACCGACGCGATCAGGATGGAGCAAATCAGGGTAATGACCACCGAACTCGCGTAGTAAATGCAGGCAAAAAGAATGGCAATGGCGACGATTCGCGCACTGGGCGAAGCGGCTACCGTAGAGGCGAGTTCAAAGCGGGTTTCAGACATCCGGTGTGCCCTCGAAAGGCGATTCTAGCGTGCCCCGCCGAGAATTGCCAGAGAAGAGCCAAATTTAAGCCGGGCGCTACGTTGCGATTATCCAGGCGCAAGCAGGGCGTCCACCGCCGGACCGAACGGTCAAAAACCATTTGTAAATGGCCTGCCGGGGGATTAGACTTTATTGCGCAGATGGACGTGCGTCCGTTGCTGGGTGGGGGTGTGTGCCTTAACGCCCCTGAGTTGGGAGGGAACAAAGCTACCGATGCTGCTTCGTCCCCGTGTTGCGCGGCAGATGCGGGGGAACGAACAGAGAGCGGGTGCACCGTTCTGCGAGTTTTCCATCGGCGATGCTTCCGGGGCAGTCCCCTACGCTTGGTGGTATAAACCCACCGCTCGGCTGCTGTGTGACGGACTTCTGTTAGTCAGGTTTGCCAAAACGCAAAATCGCTGACCCGGAAGGAGGGGGGTCTGCCCTTCCGGCGCGGAGGGCGTTAATCAATCGCGATGAGCAGTCCGGGCGTTGAATCGTCAATCGGCGGGCAGCCCAGGGGATCTCGAAATCAACAGCCTGAAGACGCAAGGTGACAAAAATACGCGGAGTCAGCGAGACTCCGTGGCCGGTCTTACGATGTTTATCCAGCGGCTCCGATGCAGTGCGACGGCGCCTGTTTTGGCAGCAGGGCTTCTGCTGGCGGGGTTGTGTTCTGCGCACGCCTTGCCTGCTACGCAGGCGATTCGCGGCGAAGTACTCGACGAGAAAAACGTACCCATTCCTGAGGCCGTCTGTACCCTCACCAGCCGGCTGCTGCCTACCGAAGGGCTTACCGCAACCACCGACTACAAGGGCCGGTTTGAGTTCCTGGACCTGCAGGCCGGCCAGTACTCGCTGGTGTGCGGTGCCGCCGGCCACGTACCCCTGAGTCGCACCTTTGAGATTACCGAGGCCGCCCTGCCGGAGTTTCAACTGGTATTGCCGCCGGAGGTGGTGTTGCATCAATCGGTGGATGTCCGGGAGCAGGTTTCGCCGGTGGCCACCAGCCAGGATGCGCCTTCCGCCAAATTGGGTGGCTCCCAAATCACCAACCTGCCGCTCGTTGAACAGAAGTTTAAGGCCGCGCTGCCTTATCTTCCCGGTGTGATCCGCACGCCGGATGGCAGGATCAACATCAAAGGGGTTCCGGAGAGCCAGGGTCTGTTGCTCGTAAATTCCGCCGAGTCATCCGACCCGGTCACCGGCAATCTGGCCGTTGACGTTCCGGTGGTGGCCATCGATTCCTTGCAGGTTTACAAGAACACCTACGACGCCCGATACGGCGGGTTCACCGGCGGGCTCACCACCGTCCACACGCGGCCGCCGGGTGAGCGGTGGGCCTTCGAGGTGCAGAACCTGCCTCCCAATCCCCGCATCAAGAATGGTTCGATCGTTGGCGTGGCGGACTATAACCCGCGGCTTTACTTCACCGGTCCATTAATTCCCAACCGGTTGAGTTTCTCCGAGTCGCTGGGATACGACATCGATAAACAGCCGGTCCGTGGACTGGCGTGGCCGCACAACGAGATCTGGACGCACGATTTCAATTCCTTTACCGACTTTCACTACGTGTTCTCGCCCCATCATTTGGCCACCATTACGGCCAATGTCTTCCCCCTGCGCCGCCAATTTGCCAATATCAATTCCCTCGTTCCCATCTCGGCCTCCTCCGATTACGGCCAGCAGGGGTTTAAGCTCACCGTGACGGACCAATACATCACCAGCAACGGCGGCATCTTTACCACGCTCATTGACGGCATGGAGTTCGATAGTTGGGGCCACGGCGAGGGCGGGGAAAACATGCTGGTGACCCCGAACGGCTGGGGCGGCAATTTCTTCAACGCCTACCGGCGCAACAGCGACCAGGAACAGTTCTCCGAAACTTACAAGTTGCCTCGCTTGCAGCGATTGGGGAAACATGAGTGGTCCGTGGGCATGGATGGCCTGAACCGGAACTTCAGGGGCAGCAGCCAATCCCGCCCGGTGAGCTTGCTGCGGCCGGATGGGTCAGTCTCGGAACAGATCAACTTCCTGGGTCCGGGCATGCTGGCAGCACGGGATTTTGAAGGCTCGGTCTTTGTGGCGGATCACTGGTTACCCAACGACCGGATCTCGCTTGATCTCGGCCTGCGGTACACCGGCCAAACGCTGGGCGAGGCGGCGGACCTGGCGCCGCGCCTGGGCATCGCTTTTTCTCCCGGCCACGACGGTAAGACGGTTTTCCGGGGCGGCGTGGGCCGCTTCTACGGGCGTACCCCGTTGCTGGCGGGCGCGTTCTCCATGAGCCAGAGCCGCCAGGTCAGCTCGTTCGATAGCCTGGGAAACCTGCTGGGACCGCCCGTTACCTACGTGAACGCTTACGGTGACGTGAATGCGGGCGCTTTGGTGGCCTCCCCAACCTTCCCCGGCGTGGTGCCGTACAACTGGACGTGGAGCCTGGAAGGGGACCGGGAGTTGACTCCGCGCGTGATGCTGCGGGTCAGCTATATCTCCAGCCGGGCCTACAATCAGTACATTGTGAACCCGCTCACCGAACTGGCCACAGGTCCCGCCATGCTGCTCACGCCGCGCGGCAGTTCCGATTACGGCGAACTGGAATCCACCGTGCATTTTCGCATCAACCGGATCACTGATTGGAACGTCTCCTACGTGCATAGTAAGGCGCGAGGGGATTTGAACACGCTCTCGCAATTGTTCGTTCCCTTCGAGCAGCCGGTGTTTCGCCCCGATACCTACAGCAACCTGGCGTCGGACGTTCCCAATCGCATTGTGAGCTGGGGACGCTTCAAGACGCACCTCTGGGGCATTGAATCCGGCCCGGTGGTCGATTACCACTCCGGATTTCCCTATGCGCCGATCGACGTGAACCAGGATTATATCGGCATCCCTTATAGCAAACGCTTTCCCCAGTTCTTCTCACTCGATATGAAGCTGGACAAGGAATTCCACCTTCCGTTCCCTCTCCTCAAGAACCACTTGATGCGCGGCTCGCTGACGGTCTTCAACTTGACGGATCATTCCAATCCGCGCGACGTTTTCAATAATATCTCGTCGCCATACTTCGGCCACTTCGTCGGCAACCAGCACCGCTTCTTCGATAGTGCGTTGGATATCCTCTACTAATCAGGACTGCAAAAATAGGGATTGGTATAACTGGCGGCTGAGGCGTGGGGCCGCAGTCCAAAGACGCGTCTTTACGAGGGCCGGCGAGTTACGCGGGGCTCGCCGGTTCCTTGGTTTTGCGCCGCCTGGTGGTGGTTTTGCCCTTGGCGCTCTTGGTCCCTGCTTTGGCGGCTCGCGACTTGCGCGGCTTGGCTTGCACGGCCGGTTCCGCGGGTCCCTCCTCCACTGCAACAGGCGGCGGAGGTGGGGCAGGGGGCTCGGGCGGCGCGGCGGGAGGCTCCGGGGTGGCAGCGGGAGGTTCCGGCGGTGCGGAAATTTCCTCTGCCGCGATTTCCGATTCCCAATCCACGTCCGCTTCCACCGTTGAAAGCAGGTCCGGTTCGATCCCGGGTTCGATCTCCGCTGCGATTTCCGGCCCAATCTCCGCTGCGATTTCCAGCCCGGACTCGGCCTCCATTCCCGGTTCCGACTCCGGCGGCGCGCCAATGGCAGCCTCGGGCGGCGCGGCGGGAGATACTGCGGCCGGTGTGGGACCGGCGGCCGCGAAGGCTCGCCAAACGCCTTTGCGATCACGATGCAGGCGCAGCCAACCCTCGCGCTGTGCCTGGTGCAGCAAATCCAGCAGGCCGCGAAAACCCGAGCGCTCGTCCACCGGGATGCCCACCGCGCGCATGATCTGGCGAATTTGGCGCAGGTAAAGCGGGCGGTTGGGGACCTTCTCAAAATGGCCGGTCAACGCCTGGCGCAGGGCGGCCAGGGAATCCTCCGGGGCCGAAGGTGGTGGCGGCACAACAGCGGCAGGCTCCGCGGGAGTAGCAGGAGCGGTGGTCGCTATGGTCGCCTCGGCGGGAACAACGGGAGCCTCAATGACCGGAGGTTCCGCGGGCGCCGCCTCTGGCTCGATCGCAGGAACGGCGGGCGGGGCCACCGCTTCGGCAGGTGTTTCGCGTGCGGCCTCACCATCCAGCGCTTCCACCAGGTAACCGCGGTCGGTTCGCCGCATTTCCACCAAGCCCGCTTTGCGCAGCTTCTGGATAAATTCCAGGAATGACGAAGCGCCGTAGTCGCGCTCGCTGAACGTGGCATCGAGTTGCAACAATGTGCTCTTCAGCAGGCCGAGTTGCGGAGCGACCTCCCGCTCCGCCAGGATTTGGAGTGCGCGCTGGATGTTGGGCATCGCGCCCGCGAGGGGGCGGGCCTCCGCCGTGCGCGGGACGGCGCGCTGGGAGCGGGCGGCACGCGCCGTGTCGGCTTCCGTCCTCAGCAGGTTCTCGTACGAGATGAACTCGTGGCAGTTCCGCTGCAGGATGCCGCTGGTAAACTGGCGCCCGCCGACCACGAACACGCGCTTGTCATACTGTTTCAGCTTTTCCACCAGGGCGATGAAGTCGCTGTCCCCGCTCACGATCACAAACGTGTTGATGTGGTTGTGAGTGAAGGCCATTTCCAGCGCGTCCAGCGCCAGGTTGATGTCCGCGCCGTTCTTGTCGCCGCGCGGCGTCACGCTGCGCTGCACCATGTGGATGGCATGCTGCGTCATCTCACGGCTGTACTCGTTGGCGCGCGGCCAGTCGCCATAGGCAATTTTACTCACCACTTCGCCGCGCTCTTTCAGCGCTTCGAGAACAATCGAGACGTCGAAATCCTTGCCCAGCGTCTCTTTGACTCCGATTTGGATATTGTCAAAATCAACAAATACTGCGATTTTTAACCGCTCTTCAGCCACGATCTCCCTCTTTCACCCGGGGCCACGCCGCAAGTTGTACTACGCAAGCATTCCTCAGGATGATGCATCAATCCTTCCAATATCATACTCCCACCTGTCGAAGTTTCGCACTTGCAACTTGCGTCCTGTGGAGGATGGGGGCCAGCAGGGCTGGGATGTGACGTTGTTCCGCGACGATTCTCTCCGTGTCCTCTGTGCGCGATTCTCCGCGCCCTCTTTGAGAAAACCGGGGTTCTCACCGAAGCCACAGAGAAAAGCGTCACAGAGGCCGCGGAGAAGGCCTGTTGGTTGAGGCCCTGCCGCGCTGCATTGCTATTCGTAGATCTTTTCTCGGCACCCGAAGAATGGGGTGCTCGTCACTCGTCACTTGCCACTCGCATCAGACGCCACTCGTCGCTCTTCACTCCGTGGTAAAATCCTCGCGTCCTTCGGAAGGCGGCAAGTGGCGGGTCAGCTTGCGCCGCCCGTGGACAAATCCCAACATCGAGGTTCTTTATGGCAGGAGCGATCAAAGTCGGATTGGTGGGCGCGCGCTTTGCCGCACGCTTCCACTGGGAGGGGTTGCAACGCGTGTATGGCGTGCCGGTGGAGGTGGTGGGCGTGACGGCCAAATCAGCCGAGTCGAGCGAAGCATTTGCGCGCGCGCATAACATCAAGGCGTTCCCGTCGTTTGAGGGATTGTGCGACGCCGTCGACGTGGTGGATCTCTGCACGCCGCCCTCGACGCATGAGCCGTTGGCCGTCGCGGCTTTCCGTCGCGGCAGGCACGTGATTATCGAAAAGCCCTTCACCGGCTACTTCGGTCCGGGGACAGACGATTTTCGCGGCGACACCTTCAGCAAGGAAGTGATGCTACGGGAAACGGTGGCAAGCTGCGATCGCATTTTGGATGCCGCGCGGGCGTCCGGCAAGCAGCTTGGTTATGCCGAAAACTTTGTTTATGCTCCGTCGATCGCCAAGGAACGGGAAATCGTGGCGAAAAGCGGCAGCCAGATTTTGTGGATGATGGGCGAAGAATCGCACAGCGGGTCGCATTCACCGTACTACGGCATCTGGAAATTCTCGGGCGGCGGATCGATGGTGGGCAAGGGATGCCACCCCATGTCCGCCGTCCTCCACCTGAAGCGTGTGGAGGGCGAAGCGCGCGACGGCAAGCCCATTCGCCCCGCCAGCGTATCCGCCCGCACCCATGAAATTACGCGCCTGAAGAGTTTCCGCGATGCCGGATTCCTGCGCACCAGTTACGATGACATCGAGGACTACTGCCAGGTACACGTGGTGTTTGAGGACGGCACGGTGGCCGACGTGTTTTCCACCGAACTGGTATTGGGCGGCGTGGACAACTGGATGGAGGTCTTCGCCAATAATCACCGTACGCGGTGCAATCTGAATCCGATCAATGCCATCAAGACCTACAACCCGCGGGAAGAAATCCTAAAGGACGTTTACCTGACGGAAAAGCTGGGCACCAAGCAGGGGTGGAGCAATCCCGCGCCGGACGAGGACTGGCAGCATGGTTACCCGCAGGAATTTCAGGACTTCATGGCCAGCATAGCGGCCAACCGCGCCCCGCTCTCCAGCGGCGAACTGGCACGCGATACCATGATCGTGCTTTACAGCGCTTACCTCTCCGCCGAACGCCGCGGGGCAGAGGTGGAACTTCCGAAATAGAAGGAAGCTCCGTGGACTGCGGCCGGAAAGCTGCCGCCGTCCAAGGCGCTGCGCGCTTATCGCCGGCGTTACCGGCACGCGTGCTTTCCGGCGGGACGATATCCCTGGTCCTGCGCTTGCTTCTGGGTCATGTACTGGCCCTCTTGTGTTTTTCCGTACCAGCGGGTGCCGGCGCAATGGTACGTCCCGGAATTCGTGTTGACCCAAACCTTCGTATTGGGATCCGGGTTGCCGGTACTGATGTTCGCCTGGGGCATGGCGCTGGGCTGAGCTGAGTGCCGCCAGACTCTGGCGTGCCAGATATAAAGACTACCCAGCAGCACCGCGCATAGAGCCACGGCTACTGCTGCCGCCCACCACCTGCCGCGGCGTGAGGCGGGACCCGCCGCTGAAGGCTCGGCGGATGCGGGGCGGGCGGCGGATTCGCAGACGGGGACGAGTGACGCGCCGGGCTCGGTTGCGCTTGGTTGCCCCGGCAGGGCGCGGACAAGGTCGCGTGCTTGGGACAGGCGCGCCGCGGGATCCTTTTCCAAGCACCGCCCCAGTGCGGACTGCAGCGGTTCCGACAGTTGCGCCAACTTGGGCGGCGTGCCCACCATGATCTCCACACTGATCTCGAACGGCGTGGCGCCGCGAAAGGGCAGTTCGCCCACGGCCATCTGATAAGTTAGTACTCCCAGTGCCCAGAGGTCGCTCTGCACGCTGGTGGGGCCGCCGCGCAGGAGTTCCGGCGCAAGGTAGGGCAGCGTTCCGGCGGTGGCGCCCGCATCCGCCAGAGGGAGGCACGCGCTGGTAATTTCCGCCACGCCCTGGCGGGGAATCCGGCGTCCCAGTCCGAAATCCAGCAGCTTGACATTGCCGTCCGACGTGACGATGACGTTCGATCCCTTTATGTCTCCGTGAATAACCCCTTGCTCGTGCGCGAAAGCCAGGGCGCCGGCTATCTGGCGGGCATAGCGCTTAACCTGCTCGAGCGGCATGCCGCCTTCGGGGATGAGGTCCGCGAGCGGCAATCCCTCGACATACTCCATCACAATGTAGTTGCGGCCGTCTTCCTCTCCCAAATCGTAAATGGCCGCGATGTGGGGGTGGTTCAACTGGGAAGCCAGCCGCGCTTCGCGCAGCAGCCGGCCCCAGGCGAACTCATCGTCGCACAGCGCCTCCGCCAGGACTTTGATGGCTACCGGCCGCTCGAGTCGCAGGTCGCGTCCGCGGTAAACCACTCCTGAACCGCCTTCCCCCAGGCGTTCTCCAACCTCGTAATGGGATAACGTCTTGCCAAGCACGTCGAATTCGCGCTCCTTGCGCGCCCATGGTATGCCCAGACGGTACACAATGCAAACAGGTTATTGCGCAAATCGCCATTAAACGTCAAAAGTACCGTTTTGCACAGACATCTTGTCCGTCCGGGTACGCCAAAACGTTCTCTGCTCTTCCGCAACGCACGGCAACACCCGGGTGATCGCCCTAGGCCGTTCAGCCAGACCGTGGAGTTCGCCATGGCGCCATCAGATTCGATCAGGAATTGGCGGCCCTTGGCGCTTTCGGGAAGGGAGAACCGCTTGCGATACCAGCCGGTTCCGAAGCTCAGCACGGCACCGGTTTGGGGGTCCAGCTTGGGATGGAAGGGACCGTCGATGGCCCAATCGCGGGGAAGACGAAGAACAATCTTACTGAGGGGCCGCTGCCCTTTGCGGTGGCATTGTCTCGCACGAATCACGGTTGACAAGGGGAAACCGTCATGATATCAGCTGAGCGTTTTACAGAATCCGCAAAGCGTTTTCCATCTCGGCGGCGGTTTGGATGAAGCTGCTTTTGTTGTCAAGCTCAGAAGCCGCGGCACATATTCCCGCAAAGATGCCAAGGCGCAAAGCGGGGGAAGAACGTGTTCGGGGGTTCCGCGAACCGGTTCCGCATTCCGATGAGAAATGCACAACGATAAAGATCGATACCAGCAGATATCCGATGTCTTCCGTGCCCGCTATGCGGCCGAACCTGCTTTCTTAGTCCGCGCACCCGGGCGCGTGGACCTCATGGGGAGTCACACCGATTACAACCTGGGCCATGTGCTGACCATGGCGATTAGCCGCGACATTTGGATTGCCGGCCGGGTGCGAAACGACCCCAGCGTCCGCATATACTCCACGGGCCTTGACGACGAACACTGCTTTGACCTCGGTTCGTTGACCCCGGGAGAGCGGACCGGGTGGGGAGACTACGTGCGCGGGGTCGCAGCTATGCTCGCGCGTGAGGGCCTCACCCTTCGCGGAATGGATGCGGTTGTTCACTCGACGGTTCCCATTGGCAGCGGTTTGAGTTCATCGGCGGCCCTCGAGTGCGCCGCCGCCGTTGCGTTTCAACTGGCCGGTGGATGGACGTTGGACACGTCGCGGATGGCCCTCCTCTGCCAGCGGGCTGAACATGAGTGGGTCGGCGTAAAATGCGGAATCCTGGATCAATATACTTCGTTGTTTGGGCAAGCGAATTCGGTGCTCGTCTTGGATTGCCGGGTAGTGTCGCACCACTGCCGGAAAATTCATTCTGGCCTGGAAGTGGTTATCTGCGACACCCGATCAAAACGTGAGCTCGTGGCGTCCGAATACAGTTCGCGCCGGGCGCAATGCGAGGAGGGCGCCCGCCGGATGGGCGCTGGGGCTCTCTGTGACGTGGCGCCTCAAGACCTGATGAAACACCGTGCCATCCTCACCGCTGAAGTTTTCCAGCGTTGCCGGTTCATCCTGGAGGAGGATGCCCGCGTGCTTCCCATGGCCGAGGCGTTGTCCAGCGGCATCGAAAGACAGATCGGCAAGTTGTGCGCCGAATCATTCTGTGGCGCCCGGAATTTGTATGAGATATGCTCCCCGGCCATGGATGCCATGATGAACGCCATGATGAATGCACCGGGGGTTATCGGCGCCCGCCAGGCCGGAGCCGGGTTTGGTGGTTGTATGGTCGCAATCGTTCGCAAGGAGCAGGCCGACGCATTCGCGGAGAGCACCCGCCGTGGCTATCTCACCGCGACCGGCGTGCGGGCCGAAATCTATCCCGTGCGGGCCGCACAGGGTGCGGGCGTGCTTCCTTGGGATGGTATTGACGCGGGCGAGACGCTGCGCGTTGCAGCGTGAGAAACATACGATAGGAAGGTGCTCTTCCTCACCCATGGAACTTCAGGGAAAACCCGATTTTGAAAGTGCCCTTCAACGAGTCGAGGCATGGTTCAACCACGAAACGCTCGACCGCCCGTTAGTTCGGTTTTCCGAACACAACGCTGATTTTGCCAGGGCGCACGCGCTGGCGGGCCGCTCCTGGCCGAACCTGAAAGCCCGCTGGTTCGATGCGGAGTTTCAGGTGGATTTCTTTCTCGAGTCCATCCGCGGCCGCAGGTTCTACGGTGAGACCTTTCCGATTTATTCGCCCAATCTGGGGCCCAACGTGTATGCCGCATTTCATGGTCCGGGCCTTGAATTTGGTGAAGTCACTTCCTGGATCAAGCACACCATTCTCGAATGGGAGGATGTTGGCGGGTTGAAGTTCAGCCATGAAAACGAATACTTTCAAGGCATCGAGAACCTGACGCAAGTCGCACTCGAGAAATGCCCCGGCAAATTCATGGTTGGTTACACGGACTTGCACGGCAGCCTGGACTGTGTGGCGGACTGGCGCGGCCCGGAACAACTTTGCCTGGACATGGCAGACTGTCCGGAAAAGGTCCACGCCCTGCTGCGGCTGGCCAATGAGAACTTCCTGCTCCTTTTCGACTATTACGATGAGGTGCTTAAGGCGCATGGCCAGCTTTCCAGCACCTGGATGGGAATCCCCTCGCGCGGCAAAATGCACATCCCGAGCTGCGACTTTTCCACTCTGATCTCCCCTAAGGCCTTTAGCGAATTCTACCTCCCTGCCCTCCAAAAAGAAGTCAGACACACAACCCACAATATCTTCCACGTTGACGGCATCGGCGTACTTCGTCATCTGGACTGCATCCTGAGCCTTCCGCAAATCCATGCCATTCAATGGGTCCAGGGTGTTGGAGATGATCTTCCTATCGTGCAGTGGTTACATGTCATTAAGAGAGTCCAGGCGGCCGGCAAAGGGGTGGTCATCGACATTCAATTGGACGAGTTGGAACCTTTTATCGCGGCTATGAATCCGGACGGTCTCTATCTCTGCATCCCTGCGGAGGAGAAGGTTCAGCCGGACATTCTCAAGCGGCTGGAGAATTGGAAATCACGATAACCTGACGCCACGCTCGCCGAAGGGCCTGCCCTCCTTGTCAAGTAAAATAAGCTAGCCCGTAGCCGAAACGTTGGCAACAGACGCCCGCCTGCGGTTGCAGGACCATTGGCACATTTGGCAGAACCATTGGCAAAGCTCGTCATCCTGAGCTCCGATGCCTTTTATCGGGGCGAAGGACCTGCATTTCGTTTTTCGATTGCGGGGGGAAAAGCCAATGCAGATTCTTCGCCCCAAAAAGGCGGGGCTCTGAATGACGGGGCGAGGGGCGGGGCTCCGAAGGTAGCCGCGGCCGCCGGCCTTGGCGGTGCGCAGCACCTTGGAGTCCGGCCGCGAAGCTGCCGCCTTGGGGCGGACGGAGAAAACGAGACGTCATACTGGTTATTTTGTCCCTTTTGGTGACGGGGAACAAACGAGCTCTTTCGGGCCGAGCGAAGCCGCCGCAAGGCACCATTTAATGCGTATGCTGAATGGTTAAAAAGTCTCCGCGCTCACTTGTATTCGTAAAGTAGAGCCTTTTCGATGCGGATGCGTTCGGAAGAGAATCGCCAGTATCGTCCCTGGTCGTTTTCGTCGCCGTTCAGCCGCCGGCCGGGGACCCATCCGCCTTCGGAGAAGGTTCCTTCGTCGATGGAACCAATCCCCACGTGAGAGGCGGGGGAGCCTTCGCGGTTGAAATCAACACGGAACCCGCTGCCCACGCCGAGAAATTCGTTGGGGCCGGTACTGATGATCAGGCCGGCACCCGTCCGGGCTTTCGTCTCAAATATCTCATCGAGCCGCACATTGAGCTGGTAGCCGTTCAACGCCACGGTGGCATGGGGATGGTCTTGGTCGAGCAGGAACCCCGCCATCTCTCCCCTGCCCTGGTGCTTAAGGATCATCGGCGCGAGGAGCAGCAATGCCGCATAGCTCTTGCCCAGATCGTCATTCGGGTCCGTTAGAAGTTCGCGTTCCGTCTCGGCGAAGGAATCAATTCCGAAAGCCGAGAAACCCATCGCGTCACGCTGGCCGATGGCGTAAAAGACCTCCGATCCGCCCACCGGTCCGCCATGAGCTTCCGGAATAAAAAGCGGGTTACCGGCCCGGTTATAGCGGTCGCACCATTCGGTGAAATTGGGCGCGTAAATATCCGGCGAGTAGATGTCGATCGCATTCCCCGCCGCCTTCCAGACGTCCATGACTTCCGGCAAGGGGCCCCCACTGGGATAGTCGCCCGGCTTCGCATCGGACTTCGCCAGCCACGTGTTCACGTACATCGGAATGGGGTATTCAGCTTTTCCAGCCGCCGCGACGTGTTGAACGTAGCGCCCATAATTCCAGGCCATAAAGATCTTCTCGGTTTCAGGCCCCGGTCCGAAAACGTCTTCCCATGTGCCGGCGGCTTTTGAACCCGCGGCCTCCCACCTGCGCCGAAATTCGGGGATCAGCGTTTCCCGATGCTGCTGAAGATAATTCGTCAGCTCCTTCGGAACCTGGGCCTTGAAGGCCTGGTTGGCGGCGGGCGAACGGTCGAGCGAATCGCCCAGCACGCCAACCTCGTTTTCCACCTGCATCATCAGAACGGTGTGGGCTTGCCCATCCACCTCGCGGAGGTGGCGCATCAGCGCCGCAAAAGCGCGCGCATCGGCCATCATTGATTCTTTCCCCAGCGGGCTCAGTACTTCCACCGGGTTGCCATCTCTCAGGGTGACGCGGGGGAACCGCTGCGTATCCTGCTTCACCCAAAGCGGGGCGTAGCTTGACATGCCGTTCTTCCAGCTCGCCAGCCACAGAAACACCACCCGCAGGTGGTTCTTCCCGGCATCCTGGATCAAGCCGTCGACCAGAGTGAAATCGTAGCTGCCCTCGCGTGGCTCCACCAGTTCCCAGGAAAACGGGGTGATCACGGTGTTCAGAGGCAGGGCTGCAAGCCTGGGCCAGATCGGCCGCATGTAATCCAGACTGGATGAGCTGGAATTGTAGAGTTCACCCCCGAAGCATTAGAAACGGCTTGCCCTCCACCACAAGCTGCGTGGCTGTGCCACGTTTCTCCAGGTGGGGATAATCCTGGGCCTGTGCCGGCGGGAGCACAGAACAGGCTGTCAAACACAATGTGATTAGTAAGCGGGGCCTCATGGGCAGCCTCGAACCAAGGAGCTTCACAACGCCCGCAACATACACCGGACGGGTCGGTCATGCAAGTGATTTGGCCACTCGCGCCCACGTGAACATCAAGCTGCCGTTTCGAAACCCAATCCCCGTCGACGCCGCAGCATGGGCATCAGTGGGTGAGACCGTTTTGGTGTAACCGACGGTGTAGAATTTCGCGTGCGTCGGAGAAAATCCTGCGAATCCTTGCCAGGCGTTGTTCGTCGGGCCGCGTTGCCCAATTGTTGACCCACACTTCGCTGCCGCCGATGAGCGTAAGCATATAGGCAATATCGGGTGCCGAGAAGAGCTCCTGCCCCGGCACCTGCACGTACACGGGGGAAGTATGGGCTTGGACGCCAAACTCCCACGCAACGGTGGGATTCAAGTGCGCCGCACACCTCGCCGCAATCCAGCCCGGCCCGGAAATCTGCACGTGCTCATGGAGGGCGATTTGGCGAGCGCCAGCCTGTTCCTCGCGGCTGGCCACCACCCGCCCGTTAAACACAATCTCGATCGAATGAATATCGACGTAACTGTTGGCTTCAGCCCGAACCTCCAGGGTGCCGCCACCCGCTCCCAACACGATCTCCTCTCCCGGCGCATGCCCGTCCACTTGGAACTGGAGCAGGGGGCCGGAAGTCATGAAGGTGTTTCCACGTCGTACGGCTTTGGCCCAGTTCGGGAAATTGAACTCGTCCTGCCCCAGATAGACATAGGCACGATTGGCGCCGGGGACGGTCCATGCGCCCATCTTGTCGGTCCCGCCCACACAGGGCAGCCGGTATCCACAATTCAGGTAACGATACCAATCCAGCACACGAAGCGTATTAAAGTAGTTACCCGTCGGCCAGACTTCGACCGCATCGATTTTGCCCAGTACAATGTCCGCGGCGATCTCTCCGGTGGGGTAAGGGAAGTGGGGAGCAACCACCAACCCGTCGCGCTTGCGGCATTCGTCGGCCCATTCGGCTAACGTATTCCATAGCGGGTCGCCTTCGTAGCTCTCCTCCGGACCGGCGGCGGATAAGGGGAAAACCGGGCTGCCCTTGACACCCAGTACTCCCAAATGACCCAGCATGTGCTGGCGGTTTTCCGAGCCCACCCACACCAGCATGCGGCCGTCCCGCGAAGTAAGCGGGCCGTGATAGAAGTCGCCGACATTCGAAAACAGCTCGGCCCACTGCGCGGAAAGGAGGTTGATGAGATTCAAGCCTTCCGCCTCGCCCTCGAGAATCGCGGTCGAAGGCGATAGAAAATGCACGTGGGTATCGCCACAGGCCCAGCCCGTCTCCTGCAGCCGGGCAAACCGCTTGATCTCCAGTTCCAGGTTCCGCTGATCGGGCGCGATGCGGAGTTTCGTGCGCACCGATTGATACTCAAACCCTTTCGAGATCTCCAGGTAAACTTCGCCGACCGGCAACTCAATTTGAAAAGTTCCATCGATGCAGGCAAATGAACTCTCGCCCAATAGGACGTCGGCGCCATAGTCCTGGAACCATCCCGAATTGACGTCCCGCCGGTGTCCGTGGGGAGGTATGTAACGACCATCGGGGGAGCGGAAGGCGATGCGGACCGGGGTGGGCTTGCCGGTTCCTGCATCCAGAACCCTGCCGTGCAGCCACACCTTCTCTTTTTCGATGACTTCGACGGAAGCTTCTTCGCCGGTTCGGCGGGTTTGGTTTTCCGCATTGACCTTCTTCAACTCGAACGCATATTCCTTTCCGGTTCGTGTGTCGCTGAGGAACAAAACCGCTTCCGCGCTGGCGACGACTTCAGCGTATAAGGAACGATGGTTCGCGTGGCCGGCGGTGCTCTCTCCCAACCCTGGGTAGCGCGAGGCGAGCCATGGGGTGGCGTTGAAATCGAGCGTGAAAGTGCGGGTGACGACACCCAGATCGGCATCCACCTTCCATCGCGCCGGATCGGCGGTGCGGTCAGGTAAATCCAACCGGTAATAGGTTCGCCTGGCGTACCGTAAGGGATGATCTTCACCGTGAAACAGGGTCATTCCGCAGACCATGAGCAGATCTTCTGAAGCCGCCGCGAACCGAATTGCTCGAATCGGACGCGCCGGATCGGGATTTTCCAGGGCTGACAACCAGAGATGCGGATCACCCGTCCACGGGCCCGCCGGGTAAGTCATGTACCAGACGCCGAGCTGCAAATCACCCCAATCCAAGGCGTTCGGCAAAGGGTCGGTGAGCTTCCGCGGAACGTCTTTAAGATGCGGAACCGCCGCAAAGCAGAGGTGTCCATAAACGGTGGTGGGAGCGTTCACCTCAAAGCGGCGGCGAATGCGCGTAACATGGCTCCCGCCGTCCTGATAAAGGAGAGTTACTTCCGCCAGGACCTGGCCCACTTGCTCCCTGGCGTCCTGCACGTGCTCGGGAGGCGTCTCGTTCGGATCCCAATCACAAAAAGCCGCCAAGCAAATGTAGCTCGCCTTACCTGCCCGGGGAGGAGTCGGGATTTCTACGCCCGCGGTCGCCCAGGGTTTCTGAAGCTTGCTAAGGACCAACCATGATTTGGATCGAATTCCCGCCGATCCCAAGAGAAAGGGAAGTCCCCGCAGCGTCTGTGAGCCGGCAGGTGTTCGAATCAGTCCGTCCTGTTTGGATCGACCCTTCAGCTCTTTAGCTTGTTCACGGGGACCCATTGCAAGCGCTGAGCCCGTGAAGTAACGCGAGAGATCAATCGGTGTGGCCTTCGCGCTTGCATGCTCAGGTGGGCGGCGCGTGGCTCCACCCGCTTGCGGCACAGCGGAACCGAGTGCCAGCGTCACCGTGGGCACAACGCCGCCCGCTGCCTGCAAGAAAACTCTTCTGGAATGTCCCCGCATAGTAATGAAGTCTATCGCCACGAATAAGGCGTTACCAGAACAATTTCAGGCTGAAATGAACCTGCCGGGCCTGGTTGGCGGCGAGGAGTTCAGAACGCTTAAGTTGCATCGTTTTTGTACTGGTCAGAGACTACAGTGTAGCTTATGGACAATCTTCGCAATAACAGCGCGTTTCGGTCCACCGTCCGGAACGGCCCCTGCCCGAATTCCTTCAGAACGTCAGGACATATTTTGCCCGGCTTTGGCCACGCGCGACAGCCTCGTAGGCGGTGACGGCTTGGCTGAAAGGAACCGCCTCCAGAGAATGAGTTCGTAGTGCGCCCGATTCAAAGCCCTGGCGCAACTCATCAGCGATTTCTCCCACTTCGCGCGGGGTCAGCTTCATCGAATCCACTCCGATCAGGTGCAGCTCGTGGTGGTAGAAATCCACCAGATCAAAACTCACGCGCCGATCACGAGTGCTGGTGATGGCGACGTGCCGGCCGCCGATGCGCAAGGATCGCAATGCTGGCTCGAACATCTGGCCGCCCACGGTATCGAGCACGACGTCAACGCCCCGGCCGTCGGTCAAAGCAAGCACACGTTCGCGAACGTCTTCCTTGGCGGTATCGATAACCGCCTCGGCGCCCGCGACGGGGGCAGAGCTGGTGGCTGCCGCCAGCACGCGTGCCTTCTGCGAGATGGCGATCTGGGTCGCCGCCTGACCTACGGCGCCCGAGGCCCCAACGATAAGGATGGTCTCTCCTGCCTGGAGCTTCGCAGCCCGTTTGAGAGCAACCCAGGCGGTAATAAAGGGTACCCCGATCACTGACGCCTGCTGCGGGGTCAGCGTGGCCGGCAGCAACGACAAGCATTCAGCGGGAACGACTGCGTACTCCGCATGAACCCCGTCACGCGTGAGGCCCAGACCAGGAGCACTGCTCCAGACTTGTTTGCCTTCATAGCGTGGCCCGGCGACAACAACACCCGAAAAATCGCGCCCCGGCGTCCGAGGCTGTGTGGTGGCGGAAAATTGTCCCGCCACGTTCTTCACATCGCTGGCGTTAACCGCAGCAGCCTGGATCTGCACCAGGACTTCGCCACTGCCCGGCTCGGGCCGAGCTACCTCCTCGATGTAGAGCACCGACGGCGTTCCGAATTGGTTAAACCCCAAAGCCTCCATCGCGTGCACCTCCTTCTACAATTCACTGCCGCACACCGCATCCTTCCGCACGGCATTGTCCGTGGCGCCTTATCTGAGCGATGAACGGCGATTTGCGTGCTAAGCGGGTGTACCCGTAGGTCCTCCGCACATCTCTTTTGTCGTCGCCGGTCCCCGGGCGGTGAATTTCGTTGTGATGAGTTTGTCGGTCGTGAGGTAACCCACCGTCATCGCTACGACAAGCAATGCACCTACGAGCTTCGGCGGACTCGGTACGGGGATGTCGAACCAGCGACAACCCGCTCCGATAAGAATGCCCAAAATCATGCCTGCGGCAATTTTTGTCACTTCGCGCCTCCTCAGAAAACTGTCCGTTCACAACGCCCCTAGCTCAATTGATCGTGGAATATCCCTATTATATGATGAGCTTGTTACCGCCACGGGGCGCTCATCGCATTTTGATCAGGAGGTCGCCACTGCCACCCAAGCTCCACGCCTGCCTGCGACCCGCGAAAGTGACGCAACCGAGAGCGGAAATGTGGCGACCAATTTTCCTGGTCCTCACCTGCGCCGTGATGATGCCCCTACCCACGGCGGCACAAGTATCACTGCCACCGGTCAATCTCGGTCTGACGAGTTTTCAGGACGCCATTGCATTTCCCGGATGGCTGGTAGAAGAAATCCCAAACTACTACCATGCCGGCCAATGGAAAGATGCGCAAGGAAATGAAATTGCGGGCGTCAATGGGCTGAATTCCGCGAGCGCGCTGACGCATGTTGCGTTCATTTCAAATGAACGGGTTCTCGGCGGGTTCTACGTGGTTGAAGCGCTGGTTTCAGTGGCGAATGCTCATCCGAATACCAGCTTTGGTCCGGACTCTAGGGCCAGCGGCATCGGCGATCTGATTTTCGCGCCGTTCGGCCTGCAGTGGACGAAGACAAAAATAGCTGGAGCGCCATTCTTTCAGCGGGTGATGTTCGACATTGTGGTCCCCACCGGAAAGTACAGCGGCACGCGATCAGTCAACATCGGGAGCAAAGTCGTAAGTTTCAATCCCTACTACGCGTTTACGTTTGTGGCGTCGGATAAACTGGAGGTCAGTGCGCGTCTTCACTATTTATGGAACTCGCAAAACAACGAACCATTTTTCGGCCTGGACGTAAGGAACGTCCAGCCGGGACAGGCTCTACATCAGAACTTCGCCGTCTCCTACGAGGTTGCGAAGACGGTCAGAGTCGGAATGAACGGGTATGCGTTGGAGCAGATCACCGACAACAAGGTCAATGGCGTCTCGCAGCCGGGGTCCCTCGAACGGGTGACCGGTTTGGGGCCAGGAATGGAGCTGCATCCGACGAAAAGCTTCTGGATTTACCTCGATACCTACTTTGAAACGGACGCTCGAAACAGGCCCCAAGGGACGTCGTACGTACTTCGGCTGTCGAAGACGTTTTGACCCGGTGACGGGATAGCCTTGGTTGGTTCAAAGAAGTTCCGCATTCAGTCAGTTACTTTGTGGTGAAGGTATTGAAGCCATAGGCGGTCTTCACTTTGCCAGATGATGTTTTTCATTAACGCCACAACGTGAGGGGGGATAAGTCAGGATACGTCCTTTCCCGTCGCGGATACCTCATTTCACCTCGAACCCCTGCACTGCTTCCAGATCGTTGTTTCGCTTGTGGTAGTATCAAAGCAAGAGTTAAATCCCCAAAGTGGAAAAGACGTGGGGCGAGGCGGCGGCGGGCGGCGACCCGGCTCGTCGTGGCGCGGCAGCCCGCACGGCCATTCCACGGGAGGCACGCACGAATGACTCAAGTGTTTCGAGATCACCTGTTGCAGGGTAAAGTGGCGTTTATCACCGGCGGGGGCAGCGGCATCAATCTGCGGATCGCGGAGCGCTTTGCCGAACAAGGCGCCCGCCTCGCGCTGATGGGACGCAAGCAGGAGAAGTTGGACCGGGCGGCCGAAAGCATTCGGGCGGCCGGGGGGGTTGCCATGGGCATGGCGGGTGACGTGCGGAATTACGAAGACTGTGCGAACGCGCTCCGTAAGACGCATGAGGCGTATGGCGCAATCGACATTCTGGTGTGCGGGGCGGCCGGCAATTTCCCCGCGCCTGTATTGGGCATGTCGGCCAATGGCTTCAAGGCAGTCATCGATATCGACCTGCTGGGCACATTCGACACCTGCCGGGCCGCTTACGAGCATCTGCGCAAGCCGGGAGCATCGATCGTGAACATTTCGGCCACCCATGCCTTCATTCCCATCGCGTACCAGTCGCACGTGTGCGCCGCCAAGGCGGGCATCGACATCTTTTCCAAAACGCTGGCCGTGGAATGGGCTGCGGCGGGCGTGCGCGTGAATGTGATCGCCCCCGGGCCGGTGGATGACACCGAAGGTATGAGACGGCTGGCGCCCACCGAGGAAGCGCGCCGCGTGGCCATGCAAAGCGTTCCGCTGGGCCGCTTCGCCAGCAAGGACGAAATCGCAGACTTGGCGCTGTTCCTATGCACCGATGCCGCCGCCTACATCACCGGCGCCATCTGCGTGTGTGACGGCGGGCAATCCCTGCTCGGCTCGCGCACCTTCAGCGATCTGCAATCCCTGATGCAGGCGTGAGAAGCTGAGAACCAACGCCGTGCTAGAATCGTCCCGTGAAAATCTGTGCCCATCATTTTGGTCCTGGCATTGCGGACGTGAATCAGCATGAAAATTTACTTTGGTTTCACCGTCGCGGGTGACCGCTCGGCGCTGGACGCAGCGCGCGGCATTGTCCAACTGCTGGAAGGCTTGGGACACGACGTGCTCACTTGCCATCTGGTAAATGAGGATGCCCGCGAACGTGATCGTCTGCTCGGCCCTCTGGCGGTATACCAGCGCGATATGGCGTGGCTCCGCGAATGCGACCTGCTGATTGCGGAAGCGTCGGGTTCGTCGTTTGGCGTGGGCTTCGAGGCGGGGTATCTGCTCGGCGCGACCACCAAGAAAGTAATCCTGCTTTACAAGAGCGATGTGGAAGCGAAAATCTCCTATTTAATTACCGGTAACCGCCACCCGAATTGCACAATCGTTCCGTACGCGACCGCGTCAGAGGCGGAGGCTTTCATCAAGCAATACCTCGGACGCAACGCGTGCCCGGAAGGGGCAAACGGCAAGTAGCCGCTGCCGCGAAGAGACCACGCCCTGGTTCGCTAACGAGCAACGGAGGAGCACGCCGATGGATCTCGCATTTCTGGCCCCGCTGCGCGAGGACTGGGAGCCCGTATCCCGAACGGCGCGCATCGGCTGGCTGGTGTTCTACGGGCTTTTTCTGTTGTACGCGCTGGCAAATAAATCCGGGTATCTGTTCATCGATTACGTGTTCGTACCCATTCATGAGGGCGGGCACTTGCTGTTCAGCTACTTCGGCCACACCCTGATGGTGGCGGGCGGAACGATTCTGCAACTCGGCGTGCCCTTAATGCTCGCCGTTTACTTTGCGCTCCGGCGTCAGGTGCCAGGAACCACCTTCTGTTCTTTCTTCTTTTTTGAGAATTTCCTGAAGGTGGCCACCTACATGGCCGACTCGCGCCGCATGGCGTTGCAATATGTTACGGTTGGCGACCCCGATCTTGCCGAGCATGACTGGCAAACCCTATTCTCGCAATGGGGTGTCTTGCAGTACGACACAAAGATCGCCGCCGTGGTCCGGGCCGTCGGTTGGCTGGGCATGATCGCGGTGGCCGTTTGGCTTTGGCGAAAAACCAAATTCGCCAGTCAGAGCGCCACCACTTCGTGAAAAGGCACGGTGAGCTGCACGGCATGGTTGAACTGCCGCTTTCCGGAATCAAGCTGAGCACGATCACGCAGGGCCATACCAAGCCCTGAAACACCTTTCACCCGAGTCTCCTCCAGATATAAACAGTCACCGAAAATATAAATACTAGTCGGCAACAACAAATCAACTACTCCGGTTCGACTGATCCTCATCAGGCGCTTTACTAGATTTGGTCATCGACGTGCGCATTCCGCCACGGTAGGGTTAAAACTCATTCCGGTTCGCTATTTGCAGCCGTCCCGGACCGGAAACGGGAGTGGGTGTTCAAGCTCAGACGACCCGGGGTGGCGTGGTGAATTTGCCGCTCACGTAAGATTGGAGTCCGCCGATTTTATCGATGACCAGGTGCTTACGAGTTTCCCGCGTCGTGCTCATCGCCGGGCTGTGGTTGTCGCTCGCGCCGTGGACCTTCCCGGCCGGATCGCACAGCCTCAAACGGTCGTACAGTAACCTATGCCTGAAAACCAATCGCGTGAGGAATTCTCAAGAGGGGACAACGCAACCTCAGCATGTGACGCCGCCTGCCGTGGTTATTGTCCTGGCACCCGAGGTGCGTCCCGGTGGGCTGCTGGAACGCTTTCCCCAAGGCAGCCGGTTAGCAAGGCTTGACCCCACCGAAGCTGCACCTGAGTGCTTAACTTCAGGCTTTTTCGCTGCCGCCGACCCGCGAATTTCTTTCGATGGCGCTCGCGTGCTTTTCGCCGGCAAAAAAACGGCAGGTTCGCCCTGGCAGATCTGGGAAATGAACGTTGACGGTTCTGGCGCCCGGCAACTCACCGAGTGCTCTGGCGGCTGTGTGAAGCCCGCCTACCTCCCGCGTGGCGAAATCGTCTACACCGCGTTTGGCCGGGAAACCGCGGGAAAAACCGGAAGCAGCGTAGTAGCGAAGAATGACGTTCGCGTGTCCGCTTCAGTCGCCGGGCCCAACGTAGGCTCCCAGATCTGGGTCAGTAAGCTGGATGGGTCGAATGCTCACCCGATCACTTTCGGACCGGGTGATTTCCAAGTGGAAACGGTATTAAGAAATGGCACGATCCTGGCGACGGCGCGCTCCCCGCTGATTCCTTCGCACGGGTTGCCGGCTGATCGCGAACTTTACACGCTGCGGCCCGACGGCAGCGGCCTGGCAACATTCCGCTGCGATCATCAGCACCCGGCGATTCGCAGCCAGGCTAGTGAACTCGAGGACGGCGCGGTGATATTTGTCAAGGCGCCGCTGGGCGACCGCAAGCTGGGCGGAGAGTTGGCATGGATTCGCCAGGGTGCCTTGCACAACGCACCGCTCACGTCCGCACCCACCGTCGTTTTGTCTCCGCAGGCCGCCAGCGCTGATGAGGTGCTGGTGGCGCGGGAATCCCCAAGCAGGACAGGAACACCGGAGAAGCTGGCTGTCTACGCTTTCGATGCGGCGGCAGGCAGGTTTATTCGTCCCGTCTACAAGGACCCAAAGCTCTCAGCGGTGGAGGCCGTTCCCGTCGCGGCCCACGAACCGCCTCGCTGGTATCGGAGTACGCTGAATCCCGACCTTCACCGCGGCTATTTCGTCTGCCTCAATGCTTACCTGGCGGATGGCATACCGCACGGGAAGATCGCGGCCACGCTGGCTCGCGTGCGCGTGCTGGCCCTGGATGCCGCCACTCAAAAGGAAAGCCTTTTGGGAGAAGCGCCCATCGAGGCTGATGGTTCGTTCTACATCGCCGTGCCGCCCGACAAGCCGGTAAGATTCGAAGTGCTTGACGCCGCCGGCCGCGTGGTCCGTGCGCAGCGGAGCTGGATCTGGTCGCGCTCCGGTGAGGAGCGCGGCTGCGTGGGCTGCCACGAGGATCACGCCCTGGCACCGGAGAATCGCTGGCCCCTGGCTTTGCGCCGCTTTGACACGCCCACGCGCCTGGGAGTGGTAGACCATCCCGTAAGCGCACATTGAGGTAGTAATGAAGATTTCTCTGCTTCGACAATTGGTTCTCGCGGCAATGGCCGCCAGCTTGCTGTGGACGAATCTGCGTGCCCCCGGCCAGAACCCGGCGCCGAAAAACCCGCCACCCACCTCGCTAGTGACCTACGAAGACGTCACGGAAAAAGCGGGCATTCACTTTAAGCACTCTTTCGGCGAGCAGAAGCTTAGTTCCATCATGGAGGCCACCGGCTCCGGCTGCGCCTGGGTTGACTACAACAATGATGGGCTTCTTGACCTCTACGTCGTGAGCGGCCGCTATGTTGACGGCGTCACCAAGTTTTCCAAGCCCGACGGTATGGACGCCACCAACCATCTCTACCGCAACAACGGCGACGGCACCTTTACGGATGTCACCGCCGAAGCCGGCGTGGGCGGCAAGGGCTTCGGCATGGGCGTGACGGTGGGCGATTACGATAACGACGGCTATGAAGACATTTTCGTGACCAACTGGGGCTCTTCCATCCTGTACCACAACAACGGCAACGGCACGTTCACGGACGTCACCGCGAAGGCGGGCGTGGAGAACCCGCATTTCGGCACGGGCGCCACCTGGATCGACTACGACCGCGACGGCAAGCTGGATCTGTTCGTGGGCAACTACCTGAAGTTTGATCCCAATGCCAAGCGCGAATTCTTTTCCGCCGATGCTTTCCCCGGCCCGCTCGATTACGAGGGCGACGCCGATCGGCTGTTCCACAACAATGGCGACGGCACCTTCACCGACGTCTCGCACAAGGCGGGCATCGATAATCCGATGGGCCGCGCCATGGGCGTGACCGTAGGCGACTATGACAACGACGGCTGGCCTGACATCTACATTGCCAACGACACGATGGAAAGTTACATGTACCACAACAATCACGACGGCACCTTCACCAACGTGGCGCCGCAGGTGAACACGGCGTTCGGGGCAAACGGGGAAGCGACCTCGGCTATGAATCCCATTTTCGGCGACTACGACAACGACGGCTGGCAGGACCTGTTTGTTTCCGACATGCGCTACCACCGCCTTTTTCACAATCCCGGCCTCAAGGGCTTCTGGCTTGACACCACGGTGGAGACCGGCGTAGCAGCCGTTTCCGGGCAGTATGTGGCATGGGGCGACGGCTTTTACGATTACGATAATGACGGTTGGAAGGACCTGTTCATCGTCAACGGCGGTCTGCACTGGCTGATTCCCATGGAAGATTCCCTGCTCCGCAACAACGGCGACTCGACGTTCACCGATGTGTCATCGCAAGCGGGCAGCTATTTCCAGTTTAAGAAAGTCGGCCGGGGCGCTTGCTTTGGCGATTACGACAACGACGGCTACATGGACGCGTTCGTTGTGGTGCTGGGCGGCAAAGGCATTCTGCTGCATGCGAAGCCGCCGGCGTCAGGCCCGCGCAACCACTGGCTGACGATCAAGCTGGTGGGCACGAAGAGCAATCGGGACGGATACGGCGCGCGGCTGGAAGCCATCGCGGGCGACTCACACCAGTACGTCGAGGCGGCAGCGGAGAACGGCTATCTCTCGCAAGGCGATCCGCGGCCGCACTTCGGGCTGGGGCAACACGCCCAAGTGGATAAGCTCATTATCCATTGGCCTAGCGGAACACAACAGGTGCTGGAACACGTAAAGGCAGACCAGATTCTGACGGTGACAGAAAAGTGACAAGTGACGAGTGACGACAGAAAAGTGACGAGTGACAAGTGACGAGTGACGAGCAAAAAACGGAGAGCTTTCACCACAGCGCACACGGAGGATGCGGAGAGATCCGCGGGAGTGAGCTCCGGGGCGACCCATTATCAACTTTGATGCTGGCCACGTTCCGCACCATCTGTTTTGCTTCTATCTGCGTGATCTGTGCAATCTGTGGTGAACCTTCTCGGGCCAGCGCTTCAGCAGAACCCGAGTATCTCACGCCCGTCGAAATGAAGCTCTCGGCCGACAGCGCCAGGCTTTTTGTTGTCTGCGAGGATGCCGATTCCGTTCTTGCCGTTGACACACGCAGCAGGCGCGTGGCGGCGCGCGCGAAGGTGGGCCACAAGCCCCGGGGTCTTGCCCTCTCGCCGGACGGCAGGACGCTTTACGTGTCGAACTCCTGGAGCGACACGGTCAGCGAAGTAGATGTGGCTACGTTCGAAGTGAAGCGCACGCTCAAGACAGGTTGGGGCCCGGTGGGCCTCACTACCGATCGCTTGGGAAGGACCCTTTACGTCACCAACAGCATTGCCGACAGCGTCTCGCTGATCGATCTCGACTCGGGCGCGGAAATTAAGCGCTTCGTCACGCACCGCTATCCGGAGCAGGTGGTGCTCTCGCGGGATGGGAAGCGGGTTTACGTTTCCAATGTCCTGCCTCACTTGGGACCTTATGATCAGCCCCCGGTTTCCGAATTACTTGCACTCGACACCATAAAACAAGTCGTGGCCGAGCGCATCTTGATTCCCGGCGCTATCGAGCTCCGCCACATTGCGGAAGCACCGCCGATGGTCGCACCGGTCCCCGATCGACGAAACGGCGGTCAGAGAGCGCCGCTACAGCCCGGAGATCTTCTGGTGCCCGTGGTGCGCCCTAAGAACCTGGGACCGCTCATTCAGGTCAACCAGGGATGGACCATGACCCACGGCATAGCGGTGGTCCATCCCAACCGCAACGCGCCCGCGGGCGAGGGACAATCGAAGGTGACCCAAGTTCTTCTAGACAACATTGATTACTATTTTGCGGGCAATGATGGCGTCGCCTTTACGCCGGACGGCCGCCGGGTGCTGGTAACTTCCTCCGACGCTGACATCGTTTCCATCCTGGATACCAGCAGGCTGACGCGCCGCCTCCAGCAAGTCCCCCGGGAAGAACTTGCGAACCGCCTCGATTCCGCCGTCACCTTCGTTGCGGGGCGGCTGCCGACGGGCCACAATCCAACTTCGGTGGCGGTCACACCCGATAGCCGCTGGGCATACATCGCCAATCGGTTGGACGATTCCCTGACCGTCGTGGACCTAAAATCGGCTGTAGCGGCGGTCGGAGCTTGCCTCAGTCAAACCGGGGACCGCCGGTTCGTCGATTTGAGATCGACGTCACAGTTCCAGGTGACCACCATCGATCTGGGCGGACCCAAGGGAATCACCCTCATGCGTCGCGGCGAGCAATTGTTCCACGCCGCGAAATACTGTTTCCAGGGCCAGTTCGCCTGCGCTACCTGCCATCCCAACTCGCACCTCGATGGCTTATCGTGGAATCTCGAGACTCCACAACTGGGGCGCGACCGCGTGGCCAATCGCACCCTGCGGGGAATTCGTGAGACGGCGCCTTACAAGTGGAATGGCCACAATCCCGACCTCGCCACGCAATGCGGTCCGCGCATCGCTAAGTTCTTGTTCCGCTCGGAGGGATTCAACTTAGATGAACTTGAGGCGCTGCTTGCCTATCTGAATTACATCCCACTCGCGCCCAACCGTCATCTCGCGCCCGATGGCCAGTTGACGGAAGCGCAGGAGCGCGGCAAAACCATTTTTTATCGCCAGTCCACCAATGATGGCCGCGTAATTCCCATGCAGAACCGTTGTGACACGTGCCATCCGGCAGCGACGCACTACACCGCCCGCATCAGCACCGACGTCGCATCCGCGACCCGGTATGACACCGACGGGATGTTTGATATTCCGCAACTTGAGCGGGTCTACGAAGACGCGCCCTATTTGCACAATGGCGAGGCGCTGACGCTGGAGGAAATCTGGACGGTCTTCAACAACAAGGATACGCACGGCATTACCTCGGATATGAGCAAGCAGCAGTTGAACGATCTGGTCGAGTTCTTGAAGACGCTGTAGTGATTCTGTTTTTAGATTTTGGATTGCGGAATGAACTCCACAGAACGAATGCCAGGTAAAGCAACGCATATGGCGAACAATTCGAAAGGCAAAACGCAAAAGGCAAACGGCAAGAATGTGGGAACGATGGCAGACCAAGCCTCTCGAAGCTACCGGGGCGCCTCGGGCCGATCCGGGCCTTCATTCCTTGCCGGCGCTCTGATATCCCGGCTTTTCCAGTTTTGCCTTTTGACTTTTGTCTTTTGCCTTTTGACTTGTTCTTTGTCTTCCGCCGCCGAGCGCCCGCACCTCATTACGCGTTGGGAAAACTTCACCACCGCGAACGGGATGCCTGACGCAAAGGTGTTTTGCGTTACCGTGGACGGACCACGCGTGTGGGCGGGCACGGAAGACGGCCTGGTACTCATCGAAAACGGCAAAGTCGCGAAAGTTTATAAGCCTGCGGACGGCCTGGCGCATCGGGTGGTCATGGGTATCGCCGTAGACCATGAAACCGGCGACCTGTGGATTGCCACGTTTGGCGGCGTCAGCCACTTCTCCGGTGGGCAGTTTGAGAATTTCGGCAATCTTACCAGCGGCTTGCTGAACGACATCTGTTATGGGATCGCGGTGCAGGGCAAGTTCGTGTGGGTAGCCACCACGGCGGGCATCAGCCGCTACAACAAAGACACGGGCGAGTGGTCCGACTGGAGCGAAAAGAACGCGCCGTTCCACGAACCGTGGGGTTACGGCGTGGCCGTTGCTCCCGAGCTGGGCAAAGTGTACTTCGCCATGTGGGGCGGCGGGCTGATCGAGTACGACGATGAGCAGGGCTACATGAAGGCCTATACCGATCCCGACGAAGAGATGGAAATCGTTCTCTTCCGCAACCAGGGATTGATTCACATCATCGTTTCGGGCGTCGCGTGGAACCCCGATACCAAGATGGTTTGGGCCTCCACTTACTTCGGCCTCAGCGGCTACGACGGCCGCAATTGGCACAACTATCTCACCAAGGACAGCGGCTTGGCTTCCGACTTCATCAATGCTCTCAAGTCGCGTCGCAACGAAGTTTGGGCCTGCACGGATAAAGGCCTCAGCATGCTCGATTACTCGGCCAACACCTGGGTCAGCTACCGGCCCGGCAAACAGAAGCCACAGGGCGAAATTGAAATTACCTGGCCTGATGGCAAGAAGGAAAAGCTCGCCACACCCACGGCCCTCGCCCACAACTATATTTTGAACATGGATTTTCAAGGGGAAGATATTTGGGTGGCTACAGCCCTGGGGCTGAGCCACGGAATTCGTGAATCTCAGAAGGAGACTCAACTGTATGCCAACGCCACAACTGCTCGTCAACACGGAAACACCGCACAAGGCCATTCCCAAGAAAGCCATTAGTGCGCCGGAAATTTTGAACGAAGCGTACCACTACCCAAAGCCGTCGTCGTTCTCTCGCGGGCTGCGCCTGGACATCAAGGGCATCGCCATTCTGCTGATCTCGGGTACGGCCAGCGTGGATGAGGACGGCAACACGGTCCACGTGGGCGATTTCCGCGCACAGGCCTGGCGGACCTACGAGAACATCACCAAACTGCTCGCCGCCGAGGGCGCGACGTGGAAAGACGTGGTCCGGACGAGTTGCTACCTGCGCGACATCGAGCGCGACTACGAAGCATTCAACGAGATTCGCACTCAATTCTTCCACCAGCAGGGGCTTAACCCGCTGCCCGCGTCCACGGGAATCCAGGCGATCTTGTGCCGCCCGGATTTACTGGTCGAGATGGAAGCGATGGCCATCTTTGATTCCGATCGCGGGTCCGGCAGGAACGGCGAGGATAACGCCATCGCGGCGTGAGAAAGGCAGTGGTTGGTGGCTAGCCACTAACCACTGATCTTGGGAGGAGTGGCCATGAAAATCTCGGGACAACTCACCCTGCACGATTTGCCGCGGGTTTGTCCGCTCCTTTGCCGCCAGACGAATCCCCGGTTCGGCGAATCTCAGACGCGCGCGGTGGCTGTAGGCGAAGTGCGCTTTGGAACCGGCCGGCCGGTGGTGATTGCGGGACCGTGCGCGGTGGAAAGCCACGACCAAACCCTGGCCGTGGCTCGTGCCGTGAAGCGCGCCGGGGCCGACATGCTGCGCGGGGGCGCTTACAAGCCCCGCACCTCGCCGCATGAATTTCAGGGTACGGGCGTGGAAGGGCTTTGCATCCTGCGGATCGCACGAGAGGAAACGGGCCTACCCATCGTCACGGAAGTTATGGACACGCGCCTGGTGGAGCAAGTGGCCGAGTACGCGGATATGCTCCAGATCGGTTCGCGCAACATGCAGAATTATCCGCTGCTGGCGGAAGTGGGCCGCGCGGGCAAGCCTGTCCTGTTGAAGCGCGGCATGGCCGCGAGCCTGGCCGAGTGGCTGGGCGCCGCCGAGTACATTGCCAAGCAAGGCAACCTCGACATTGTTCTTTGCGAGCGCGGCATCAAGGCGTTTGCGGCCGGCGAGTACTCCCGCTTCATGCTGGACTTGAATGTTGTTCCCGCCGTGCTAGCCAATACGTTCTTGCCGCTTATCGTGGATCCCAGCCACGCCACCGGGGTTGCCTCCATGGTGGAGCCTGCCAGCCGGGCGGCGCTGGAGTTTGGCAGCCACGGCCTGATGATCGAGGTCGCTGACTTCGGCCTGGGACGGCCGCGCTGCGACGCCGACCAGGCAATCGATGGCGAAACGCTGGCGCGCATCGTGAGATTCGCGCATGGGTACTACGAACGCTCCGTCATGGAGCACGCCGCTTGATGCTGCCATTGCATTACAGGAGCCTTAAGATGCACTACCAGGACACCAAGGCACAAAGTTCAAGAGATATTGTGAGCTTCAGGATCTCGCAGAGGGGTGCTCTTCTCCGCCGCCTCTGTGTGTTCCGTGGTGTACGCTTTCGTGTTCTTGCTCCGTCCTTGTTACCTTGGTGTCTTGGTGTCTTGGTGGTGCTAACCATAGGGTTGTTTTCCCCGCGGACGGCGGGCGCTCAACAGTATAAAGATCCGGACGATACTCCCAAAGACGCGGTGATCAAGCGCGACGAAAACGTGAAGCCGGAGGGCCGCTATGCCAACATGCCGGATGAGGCCGTGCCCTATCGGCGCTTCACCAAGCCTTATTACGACTGGTTTGTACAGCCGGACACGCTCCAATACTACGGAGCGGCTGACCAGCGCCCGGACGGCAACCCGGCGCGCCTGAAGGAAATCGCCCTCGGGTTCTTCTCGCCGGTCGAAAACAATCCCGAGATGGTTTTCGGCATTCCGGCCCTCCATGGAGCGCAACTGGCCGTCGAAGAAGCCAATGCGCGCGGCGGCTACAAAGGCAAACCTTACGCTCTGAAGCTCCACAATGAATCAGCTCTGTGGGGCGCGTCGTCCGCCGAACTCATCAAGATGCGGTTCGATGAAAACTGCTGGGGCATGGTGGGGTGCATTGATGGCCAGAACTGTCACATCCTCTTGCGCACCTCGCTGAAACTGGAAGTTCCCATGGTGGACATCGGCACTACGGACCCCACGGTCACCGAGACTCGCATTCAGTGGCTCCTCCACGATTTTTCCGATGACCGCCAGCAGGGTTACACCCTGGCCGATTATGTTTTCAAAAATCTTAAGCTGAAACGTATCGGCGTGCTGCGCACGCAGACCCGCTACGCGCGCATCGGCGTGGAAAAGTTCATCGACGAAGCACGCCGCATGGGACGCCAGCCGGTCTTGGAAGTTAAGTTCGAGCGCGGCGACACGGATTTCACCCACGAACTCCAGATGCTGCGGGATGCCCGGATCGAAGGCTTGGTGATCTGGGGCGAGGCTCCGGAGGCCGCCCTGATTCTGAAACAGATGCGACAGATGGGCATGCATCAGCCGGTGTTCGGCGGTAGCCGCCTGGCATACCCGCAGTTGCTGGAAATCGCCGGACCTGCCGCGGAAGGATTGGTGGTCACAACGCCGTTGGACCCCACCCGGAAAGATCCCAAGTGGGTGGCTTTCCGCGACGCCTACCGGCAGAAGTTCCACGAGGAACCCATCGACTATGCAGCTTATTCCTTTGACGGCACGAATATCCTGATCGCTGCCATCGAAAAGGCCGGCCTGAACCGCGGCCGCATTATGGACGTACTGCGCGATTACCAGATGAAGACCTACCACGGTGTGGCTGGCACGGATTACTTTGACCACACGCTCAACAACCTCGCGCCCCTGAACCTGGCCCGGGTGAAAAACGGCAAATTCGAGTACTGGCTGGCGCCACGGCAATTGGGGCACGAGGGGCCTGCCCAGAGCAGTAGGAACTAAGTGCTCGACGCTCACGTGAGCACAGGTGAAATGCTCCCCAAAATCCACACAGTACGCATCTATCTGACGCTTATCGCTGTCGGCATCTGCACAACCATCTGCTGTGCCCAGGAACCGTCAACTCAACCCTACGCTGCGATTGACCGGAACTCGGTTAGCTACAACGGTCCGGGTCGCGATGTGGGGCACGATTTGATCGGGCCGGACGTTCGCATTGGGTTGCTCGCGCCACTCGCGGGACCGCAGGAAGCGGAAGGTGTGGCTTTGCGGCGCGCGGCGGAGTTGGCTATTGAGGACGAAAACGCTGTCGGCCTTCCCGGCGGCGTCCACCTGAGGCTCGTTGTCCGCGATGAGAGCGGTCCCTGGGGACAGGCCGCCACCGAAATTGCGCACATGACGTTTGACGATAACGCGGTAGCTCTCATTACGTCTGCGGACGGCGCGTCGGCCCACCTGGCCGAACAGGTGGCAAACAAGATCGGCGTGCCTGTCCTGACGCTGGCGTCCGACGTCACCACGACAGAAATCAATTTGCCGTGGATCTTTCGTCTGGGCGCCACGGATGCGGCGCAAGCGCGCGCCTTTGCCCGCGACATTTACAGCGAGAGGAAGCTCCAGCGCGTACTGCTGGTCACGGAAGACGATCACGATGGCCGCGCCGGGGGGGAGGCATTTGAAAAAGCTGCCGCAGAATTGGGTGCAGTCGTACCCACCCGCATCGGGGTACCGGCTCCGGCCGCGAGCGTACCTGTAGGGGCCAGCGGCGCTGGCCCTGTACAAAATGGCGCGGGTCCGAGCCGCAGCGGCGTAGACGGTGGCCCGAACTCGGTTAGCGGTGGGCTGGACGGCGCCGGGGGTGGGCGGAACGCCAGTGGTGGTGGGCCGAACGTTGTTCGGCCCTACGTTTTTCCGGGTGCGCAAGCTGTCGTTTTTTGGACTGATGCCGCGACGGCTGAACCGCTCGTCGCACGCGCACGAGCGGCAATGCCTGCCGCACCGTTTTACCTGTGCCGGAAAGCGGTGCAGGCGGAAGGGAACGCGCGGGTTGAGCACAAGGCGGCGCGTCGCCCGCGCGAGAGTAAGTCCGGCGGTGAGGGTGGGATATGGATTGCCGAACCAGCAGGCATTCGATCAGACCGGAGCGCCGCCTTTGCACAAGCATACCGGCATCGCTTCGGCGCTGAGCCCGGCCCGGGCGCCGCGGAAGCGTATGACGCCGTCCGCGTGCTCGCCGTTTCGCTACGTCACGCCGGACCCAACCGCGCGCGCTTGCGGGACGCTCTGGCGGGTGTTACTGCCTTCCCTGGCGCGTCGGGCGTCATCTCCTTCGATCACGCCGGCAACGACACTTCACCTATTACGCTTTCAAAACTGAAATAGAAATCGACTCGTCACGACTTTGCGGTTGGATTGGGCTTGTCGCGTTTGATGATTCCGGCGCCTTCCTTAATGGTGAGGAACTGGTTGGCCGCGATGTTGGTGAATTTCTCCACCTTCTGCGTGGTGGGCCACTTGACCTCGATTACGTCCGCTTGCGGGGATGTCCCGAGACCGAAATGGAGACGCAGGTCGCTTTGCGACATGACGCTACCCCCGGTATGGACTTCATCGATTTGCGCGTGCTTCCCCGTCACCACGCGCACGCGGGCGCCAATGGCGGTGCGATTGCACTTGTCGCCAACCAGTTTAATGGTAATCCAATTGTTTTTGTTGCCGCCGTCGTTCCGCAAGAGCGACGGGTAATCGTTCATGTTGAGAACCAGCACATCGATATCGCCGTCGTTGTCAAAGTCGCCAAACGCACAGCCCCGGCTGGAATACTGCTCGGTTACTCCCGGCCCCATTTCCTTCGACACGTCCTTGAATTTCCCGTTGCCCAGGTTGCGATAGACAAACCGGGGACAGGCGAAGTGCGCGTCGATGTGGAAATCCTCGATTTCCGGATAGACGTGGCCGGCGACGTGAAAGATGTCAGTCCAGCCATCGTTGTCGTAGTCCATAAACCCGGCGCCCCAGCAGACGTACTGCGTATTGACGCCCAGGCCGGAGACAAAGGTCACATCGGTAAACGTGCCATCCCCGTTGTTGTGATACAGGTCAGGGGTGTCATCGGAGAAATTAGTCTTGAAGATGTCAAACCAGCCGTCGCCGTCGTAATCGCCCACACCGATGCCCATGCCGGCCTGCTCCTGGCCGTCCTCGTTATAGGCGCATCCGGCCATGACCGCAATGTCTTCGAACGTCCCATTGTGTTTGTTCTGAAATAAAATGCTGGGCTCGGAATCGACGGCCACGTAAATGTCAGGCCAGCCGTCGTTATCAAAATCGTAGGAGACGGCCGTGATTGAGTACCGCGGGCCAGGCTTCAAGATGCCCGCCTGCTCAGAAACATTTGTAAAAGTTCCGTTGCCGTTGTTATGGTAGAGAATGTTCATTCCGCCCGGCAGGCCGCGCGGGCCGCACATCACCGGAATACCCTTCCATTGGCAATAGCCGGTCTGCCCGGGCATCGGCACTTTGTGAATATCCAGCTCGATGTAGTTGCAAACGAACAGATCAAGGAATCCGTTGCGGTCATAGTCGAGCCACGTGCAGCCTGACGCCCAACGCACACGGTCTTCCCATAGACCCGCTTGCTTTGTCACGTCGGTGAACGTGCCGTCCCCGTTGTTGTGCCAGAGGATGTTGTGGCCCCAATACCCGCAAAACAGGTCGTCCCGACCATCGTTGTCGTAGTCGCCCACACAAACGCCGGTGCCCCAACCTGTGCGGCCCAAACCGGATTTCTCCGTCACGTCCGTGAACGTGCCGTCGCGATTGTTCTTAAAAAGGTGCTGGGTGGGCGTCTTGCCGTCGGGGTAGGGTTCTTCGCCCGGCAGGCGGTCGCCATTAGTCAGGTAGATATCCAGCCAGCCATCCTGGTCGTAATCGAAGAACGCCAGCCCGCTGCCCTTGGCTTCGATAATGAAGTTCTTGTGCTTTACGCCGCCCCACACGTTGGGGACGTTAAGGCCCGCCTCTTTCGCCACATCTACAAAGGTGACGGGTATTGGCGCTTCGGAAGCAGGTGCGGGGGCCGCCTCAAGCGTCAGAGGCCCGCTCCATCGCCACAGCGGTGTGGTGAGAGCATCAAGAATTCCTGGTCCCAGAAGTATTGCCGAAGACCCCAGCCATTTACGACGTGAGAATTTCATGCCAGCGTTGAGGTGTGACCAACGATCGACATCCCTCGTGTTTCTCCTGTTCGTACCACGAAAACCAGCGCATCATGCGGAAATTTCACACGTCATTATACCTTACATCGGTCGGATGAGAAGCCTCCTGGCAGGATAGGCAGAAAAATAGACGGGAACGTCCAGGTTGGCTCGGATTTTGGCTTGACCTCGCGCGAAATCACTCAAAACTCAGTCCGGCAAGGTATAATGCCCGCTTGCAGGCAATCGTGCGGAGCTTCCTGAGCTCAGCCAATCCGAGGACGGAATGCAGCGATCTATCCACCTTTCTTTTTATTGCCGGGCTGCCAGCTTGGCCCTCCTATTTGCCGGTATCGCCATCTATCCACAAACACCCCCCCGTGGCATAAGAGCCGGGGCGCACGTCGCGGCAACCACCGGGGCGCCAAGTGCATCGCTGCAATCGCTGCGCAACATCGGCAAAGCCTATTTCGAACAGGGCAAGTATGTCGAAGCCGTCGAACAATTTCGCAAGGTCGTAGCGTCCGGAAAGGCGCTGGCCACCGATCACTTGAACCTGGGCTTGGCGCTGATGAACGCCAATCAACTCGACGTTGCGCTCGGTGAAATGACCACGGCGAAGCAGATGGATCCCCATCTGGTCGCTGTGGATTACTGTCTTGGCATTCTCTATAAGCGGGAACTCCGCAGCCCGGATGCCGAAGCGGCGCTGCGGGAAGTGATTCGGGCTGACGCCGACGACCCGGCCGCCTGGTTCAACTTGGGAACCGTATATTTCTCCGAGAAAAAACTGAACGAGTCACTGGACGCGTATCACCATGTGATCGATATGGGCTTCGGCCGCGCCCAAAACTTCTGTGTCGCCGCGCTGTTCCGCTCGTTTACGGTGCTGGTTCGATTGAAACGCCAGGAAGAAGCTCAGATAGTATTGAACCGTTGGGAAGGGATGCGCGACAAGGTTCCCAACATTTCTCTTCAGGATCCGGCGCTGGAAGCCGGCAAATACGGCAGCATCCTGGTGGCGTCCACGCTGCCTACAGAAGCCGCTGCGCACACGGGCCTTGAGCGGGTGACGTTCGCGGAGATCACCCAGAAGCTGGGGCTCATCGGTCCGGCTACGGGCGCCTTGACCTTCGATCCGCATCAGCCGATCAAAGCCACGGACTACTCTTTGGAATTCGGCCGGGAGAAACTTGTCCCCCTCTTCGGCCCTTCCATCGCCGTAGGGGATTACGACAACGATGGCCATCCGGATTTGTACGTAGTGGTGCCTTCTGCCGGGAACCATTTGTTTCACAATAACGGCGATGGGACCTTCAGCGACGTAACGGCGCAGGCGGGGGTGGCCGGTCCGAGCGCCAGCCTATCCGCCACCTTCGCCGATTTTGACAACAGCGGCAAGATGAGCTTGTTTGTGGCGGGGCTCAATGGGGTGAAAGTCTATCGTTATGCGGGCAACGGCACATTTCAGGATATTACGGACAAGGCAGGACTGAAGCCCGAACCGGGCGAGGTTGACACCCGCGCCGTGCTGTTTGACGCCGACAATGACGGCTTTGTGGACCTCGTCATCACCGCGTACACCAACTTGAACCGCCCCCCCCGCAAAGATGCTTTCCTCTTTCCCAACGATTTTCCCGGCGCGACGCTGCACTTCTATCGCAACAATGGCGACGGGTCTTTCACCGAGAAAACCGCGGCGGCTGGTCTTGCCGCTGCGCGCGGCCGCATGCGGGGAGCGGTGTTTGCTGATTTTAATAACGACGGCTATTCCGATCTGTTTCTATTCCGCGATGACGGCGCTCCCTTGTTGTATGAGAACCAGGGTGAGAACAAATTTGCGCTTCGCCGGGAAACTGGCGCAGCGCTGGGCAACTCCGTGGTGCTGGACGCGCAGGTGGCCGACTTCAATCATGACGGCTACTTCGACCTGGCGGTCTGGACTCTCAATGGCTGTCAAGTGCTGCTCAACCACGGCAGTTGGAGGTTTGCGCCTACCGCGATGCCGGCCATTTCCGCACCCGCCGGTTGGTTCGCCCTCCGCGGAACCGTGGCGGACCTGAACGGCGATAGCTTTGCTGATGTTCTAACGGCCGACACGCACGGCGGGCTGCACCTTTTGCTAAATCACGAAGGGAAATTCCGGGAAGGATCCATCGCGCTGCCGGACCGCGGCAGTCCACCGCTCACGTCGCTGACTTCCGCCTGGCTGGGCAATCCCGGACAACTCGATCTCCTCGCCACAACCGGCTCCGGCCAGTTGCACGTCTACGAGAAGGAACAACTGCCCGCGCACTGGGTGGAAGTGAAGATGAACGGCTACAAGAGCAACAGCGGGGGCATTGGCAGCGTGGTGGAATTCAAAGCCGGCAATTACTACAACAAGGTGATTGTAGCCAGCAATCCCGTTCGCGTGTTCACCGGGAATCTGACAAAACTGGACGTCATCCGCGTCACTTGGCCGAACGCTGTCGTACAGAACTGGATTGACGTCGGAACGGATAAGGCAATCGAAGTCAGGGAATCCGAACGCCTGGCAAGCTCCTGCCCGTTCCTCTACGCATGGGACGGCCGCAGGTTCGGGTACGTGACCGACGTGCTGGGCGTGGCCCCGCTGGGGGAACTCGCGCCGGACGGCACTCGCGTGAAGCCTTTTCCCGAGGAGTTTGTGCGCCTGCCCCGCCTGACACCTGATCCCAAGGGCGACTACGTTTTCCAGTTGACCGATGAGATGCGCGAGGCCGACTTCTTTGATCAGGTCAAACTTGTGGCGGTGGATCACCCCGCAGGCGAAGAGATTTACGCGAATGAGATTTACGCTGATAATCCCCCGGCGCCCGCGCTCTACGCGGTGTCCGACCGGCATTTCCCGGTATCGGCCGTGGACGACGCCGGCCGCGACGTACTACCGTTGCTATTGAAGCAGGATGGCCGGTATCCGACCGGCTTCGGGCGCAATCGCATTCTGGGCATGGCGGACCTGCACTCACTCACGCTCGATTTGGGCACGCTGCCCCCGAGTGCACCGGTAAGCTTATGGCTGAATGGCTGGGTGTTTTGGACAGACTCCAACGGCGCTCGCGCTCTAACTTCGAACCAGAAAATGCAGATGATTGCGTCGTATCTACAGGTTCGCGATGCGAATGGACGCTGGGTGACGGTGATCGCCGACATGGGAATGCCGAGCGCCACGAACCGCACCATGCGCGTGGACTTGACGGGAAAATTCCTCTCCTCCGATCACCACGTGCGAATCGTGACCAATCTTTGTGTCTACTGGGACCAAATCTTCTTCACCACGCGCGAAGCTGCTGCGCCCTCGACGATCGAGTTGCCACTCGTCGCTGCGGACCTGCACTACCGCGGCTTCTCGACGCTCGTAACCGACCCCCAGCACGAGAAACCGGATACGTTCGATTATGAGCGGGTGATGAGCGCGGCGCCTTGGAACCCGTTGCGGGGTAGGTACACACGCTATGGCTCTGTGGAGAAGTTGATAGCGCGGCCCGACGATCAGTTGGTGGTGATGGCCACGGGCGACGAGATGACCGTCGAGTTCAGCCCATGCCATCTGCCGGCTCTAAGGCCGGGCTGGAAACGAGATTTCTTCTTATATCTGCGTGGGTACGCCAAAGACGGCGAACCCAACACCGCGTTCGCGTGGACCGTGGAGCCCCTGCCGTTTGGCGCAATGTCCAATTACCCGCCGGGTCCCGGCGATCGATTCCCAAGCACGCCGGAGTACCAGCAATATCTTCGGCAATACCAGACGCGCCCGGGCTACACGCTGATTCCAGCCCTTGCGCCGGCAATCCATTGATATTTGTGAGATTTTCAATATGACGGACCGAAAAAGCCTCCCCATTGATTTGCTCCTTCACATCACGCAGGAACTCGATATCCCGATGCGCGGCCTCGTGGCCGTGATCGAGTTACTGGACGACGGCGGCACTGTCCCGTTTATTGCCCGCTACCGGAAGGAGGCGACTGGGAATTTAGACGAGGTAAAGGTCCTCGCCATCGAAGAAAAGCTCGAGTATTTCCGCGTCTTAGTGGAGCGCCGGGAGACGATTCTTGCTTCCATTGCCGAGCAGGGAAAACTGACTGATGAACTCAAAAGCCGCATTGAAGCGGCCATCGACAAGAGCGAGTTGGAGGACTTGTACTTACCCTACCGGCCGAAGCGCCGGACGAAGGCAACCATGGCGCGTGAGAAGGGGCTGGAACCGCTCGCCTTGTATTTGTGGGGACAGGAGCCGGCGGCCCAACCGCTCGAAACCTTCGCACAAACCTTTGTGAATGCCGAAAAAGGCGTCAACAGTGTGGAAGAGGCGCTCGAGGGCGCCCGGCACATTGTTGCTGAGATGATCAGCGAGGACGCCGATTTGCGCAAGCTTCTGCGGCAGATGATGTCTGAAGAGGGCGTGGTGGTGAGCAACAAGCGGGCCGACGCGGTTGATGAACAAGAGAAATATAAGATGTATTACGAGTTCCGCGAGCCGGTGAAATCAATACCCTCGCACCGCATGCTGGCGGTGCGTCGGGGCGAAAGCGAAGGCGTGCTGAACTTCTCCATCGAACTTGAGCCCTCGCGAGTCGTATCCATACTGAAATCACGTATTTTGCGCCAGCCGGGCGATTGGACGCCACAGCTCGAACTTGCCACAGAAGACTCGTGGGCGCGCCTGCTGGACTCCTCCATTCAGGCCGAGATCCGCTTGGACGCAAAGCAGCGCTCAGACGGAGAGGCCATCCAGGTGTTTCGCGAGAACCTTCAGAATCTGCTGCTGGCTGCCCCGGCAGGCCCCCTTTCGGTATTGGGCATCGACCCCGGCATGCGCACGGGTTGTAAGATCGCGGTGATTGACGAAACCGGGAAATTCCTGGCCCACGACGTCATCTATCTGCATCGATCCCAAGGCGAGGCTGAAGCCGCTGGCAGGACGCTTGAAACCTTGTTGCAGCGGCATAACGTGCGGGCCATCGCTATCGGGAACGGCACGGCTTCCCGGGAGACGGATGCGTTTGTGCGTGAATTCCTGCGGACGAGGCGCCTTGACCACGTTTTTTCGGTAACGGTCAGCGAATCGGGCGCCAGCGTCTATTCGGCCTCGGAAATTGCCCGGCAGGAGTTTCCGGATCTCGATCTTACCGTGCGCGGCGCGATATCGATTGCGCGCCGGTTGCAGGATCCACTCTCCGAACTGGTCAAGATCGACCCCAAATCGATTGGGGTGGGTCAATATCAACACGATGTTGACCAGCGCCGATTGCAACAATCGCTGGAAACGTTGATCGAAAGTTGTGTCAACCGGGTGGGGGTTGACCTGAACACGTCCTCCTGGACGTTGTTGCGCTATGTGGCCGGCATCACTGAGCGCACAGCCCAGAACATCGTCACGTTTCGCAATGAGAACGGCAGCTTCCGTTCGCGCGCCCAATTGCGAAAGGTCCCGGGCATCGGGCCCAAGACATTCGAACAGGCAGCGGGCTTCTTACGGATTCGGAACGGCGATAACCTGCTGGACATGACGGCCGTGCACCCTGAGTCCTACCAGATTGTGGAACAGATTGCTCAGTCCCTGAGTGTTCCCATCCAGGACCTGATCAAATCCCCACAACTTCTCGAAAAGGTGGACCGCAATCGGATCTCGGCCGGAACGTACACGCTGAATGACATTCTCGAGGAGTTGCGCAAACCGGGCCGCGACCCGCGCGAACAATTCGTGGCGCCCAGCTTCGACGATCAGGTTCGCGAACTCGCGGACGTACAGCCTGGAATGGTGCTGGAAGGCGTGGTGACCAACGTGGCCAAGTTCGGGGCCTTCGTGGACATCGGCGTCCACCAGGACGGCTTGGTCCACATCAGTGAACTCTCCAACCGCTACGTAAAGGACGCATCCGATGTCGTGAAGGCCGGCCAGATCGTCAAGGTAAAGGTCTTAAGCGCGGATCCCAGGACGAAGCGCATTGCGCTCTCGATGAAGGCTCTCCAAGTCCGCCCGCCCAAATCCCCGCCCAAATCCCCGCCCAAGCCGCAACCGAAGCCTGAACCCACGCTCGAGGAGAAGATCGCGCTGCTGGCGTTGAAGTGGAAAACCCGTTAGCGCGCCTTGGAGTGCCGGCCGCGAAGCTGCCGCTTTCAGATCGGCGACATGACGGATTTGCAGTTCATGCGCGCAACCAGAAGGCTAGACAAGTTGGGCAACTTATTTCTTGACAAATAGCGGCATTAGTGTAGGCTAATAAATAGTATGAACGAAGTTCGGCCCAGCGCTGCCCCTTCTGTGGCTTTCCAACCCGAGAAGGTACTTCCACAACCAACCGGAAACAAAAAGAACGTTTGCCGACACGTTCGAAGCCGAAATTTGCCGGGATCAGCGATGCAGATGCAAAATATCCAGGTGTATCCCCAGAAGTTGTTGAAAATAAAGCGGAGGTCGACAACACCCGTGGCGTTTCGGTATGCTCCATCGTGAATCGTTATCTTGTAATTCACGGGGGATCAGCGCACGCAGGCTCAAAATGTGCAGGTATAACCCCAGAAGTTATTGGAAACAAAGGGGCAGCAAACAACCGTCTATGCCGTGCCCTTCAAGACCCATGTCGGCATCCGCTTTTTCCACGCTGGCGACAAGGACGCCCCGGAATGCGTAGGATTGATGTGCTCTCGATAGAGCTAAAAAGACTCGAGACGGACGAAGGGGATGTGTTTCGACCGTTTGATATGACTTTTCTTGACAGATGGTGCGGAAGGGGGGAACGATAGGGCTGTGTTGGTTACCTATTTCCCGTCAATTAGTTACGCAAATGCGAGTTTTTTATTGCGAGGCTTTTGCGATGCGGCGGGTATTAGGAACCCGGAGACGGACCAAGCGGCCATGCATCGAGCTTGGTCATTATGTCTCCGAGGAGACGATATGGCCAATCGCAAAGCCACCCTTGTTCGCTGCGCGAAAATCCCGGAGGTAGGTTGGCGTAGGGGCACTCTCATTAGGACCAAGAACGGGCGTGTCAAACCGGACTACATGGTGTACAACGGCGAGCAGGTCCACTGCCCGCAAGGCAAGTACGAGATTCGGTACTACGACGGTTCCAAGACCCTCCACAAACCGGTTGGAAGTGACCTCGATGTCTCCCTAACCGCCTTTTCTCTTTTCGAGAAGAAGCTGCAATACGAAGCGTTGCAGCAGGACCTTGGAATCAAAATGCCTGAACTTCGGGAGGTGGAGCGCAAGACCCTCTCCAAGTTAGGCGCGCTGTATATTGAGAAATATGCCCATGGGTCTGACAGCACCATCCGCAAGTACACCTTTGTAGGCAAGGAGTTCGCCGAGTTTCTGACGAAACGCCAAAAGGTGTACCCGGACGAGGTCACAGAGGATGACGTTGTAGCGTTTGACCGCGCTCTTGAGCTGCGGGGCGACTGTAAGAGCACGCGCTCCGACCGCTACGGGCTGGTCCGCTGCTTTCTCCGTTACATCGGCCTTGACCCCAACAGGGTTGTTAGTCCGGAGTGGAACCAAAAGATGAAGAAGAAACCCAAACTGGCACTCTCCTCCTAACGTCGCGCAAGGTATCCCTCCCCTCAGGGCGCGCTTTTCGATGGTTCGAGTTGGAAATCCAGCCGCACGCTGCCCAGCAAATCGGAAATCTCCTCAAAGGTCCGCCAATCCGTTAGCTCCGCCTCACGCATATTCAGCATCATCTGCAAGAGCGGGGCGTAGTCCATGAATATGCTCTTCATCATGGGTTTATAGCCTGGTACGTCGACGCGCAATCTTGCCGTTCCGGGCGCTTCCAACCTGAATCGGCCGTCCTTGAATTGGTGGCTTGATATTCTGACGGGAGTGAGTCCGACCATGCGCGTGATCTCGCAGTCACCGGCCAGCGGCTCTCCGGTGCTCCGGTCAGTCACGATACCGATAACGCGAGCCAGGGTAGGCTGAGGTGGATGATAGTCCGACCCCTCAAAATAAATTGGATTGGTGACAGCCACTTGCAATTCACTGGAACCGAAGCAGCGCGCTAGGTACCATGCAGTTTGCTTCTCATGGATCTTAAATTCGGCCGCAAATCTCCGTTCCCGGCCATTCACCTCAAATCGCTTTATGACCTCACCGTTTCGAATCAACTCCACGCGCGTAAGGTGCTCCCCTGCAACCGCCCCCGAGGGCCAAGCTTCCAGGGTTACTCGATACTCGGTTGGCTGGCTAATGGGGATTACATCCCCAACTGAATGCTCTCCAATCTTGAGCAAAAGCAGCGGGCCGCTGGTCACGAAGTTTCTGCCCGGCCTTCATGGCGTGGGCAACGGCAGCAATGCTGGGTGGTCCGTCCTCGCGCGTATAGACCCGCACGATTCCCGGCACCGCATCCTCGCCACGGTCGAAAGAAGCATCGGTAGAAGCGGTGCCGGCGATTCGGTACCCTTTGTTCAGCAACATGAACCACAGACGCTGAGCATCCGGGTAATTATTCCGGTCCCACGACTGCATCAGAATATCTAGAGTGTCATAAGTGGGACCCACAACGGTGTCGTAGGGAAGTTCTTGTGCCAGGTTGGAAACAAACTTCCCCTCTTCCGCCGGGTATATTCCCTCACCTCCCCATCTCCCCCAGCCCCAGCGGCAGGGATGAGTGTAAGCAATGGTGCCTCCCAAGGCATGAATCAGTGCGTGCGATTCGAAATTAGGTGTGGGAGCCTTTTCGCTCTCATAATCGTGCGCGCTCATCTGGGTCAGTTCTTCGATGACGTTGTGACCTTCGGGCGTATCCCCCCGCATGCCTACAAACCAGCAATGCCCCGCACAGTGCGTTACGTCGCCGCGCCAGTAGTTCTTTGGCCCCTCCATGTTCCAGGTGAGAATGAAATCCCCAGTGCTGGCAGCCTTGCACAATTCACCCAAGCGCGCCGGGGTGGTTTCAGATGGCGGGACATTCCAGTGCTGAGCGATGGACAAATAATCGAGCCCCACCGCCCGCGCCACCCGTGCCACAAAAGGAAAATCCACGGACGACTCTCCTTGGACCGGCCCATGGAACATGTGGACGTGGTTGTCGCCGCAGTACCACCCGAGGCGGCGTAGATTCGCTTGATGGGCGAGCCGGAAGGTGAGTTGGACCCGTTCCCCCGCATGGAGGTCGAGTTGCCGCCGCTCCGCCACGTAGTCGAACCCCCGGCCGACCGCCATCGTAGTCGCGCCCGCCGCCACTTCCTTCTCAAACTGGCCGGTGGAGTAAAAACGCCCCGAGAAGTCAGAATCGTCCACATCCACCGATTGATCGCGGTTCCGAATGATGACCGTGCAAGGAATCACCTGCCCACTCTCAGCGTCGAGGACCCGTCCCACGATTGTGGCATGCGGCGACGCGCCTCGTCCCAGGGATGCTCCGGCAAGACACAACAAAGCCAACCAACAAACCGCAGGCAGATGGCCAGCCAAGCAGGGACAAAAGCTTCGGACTGCCCGCCTGCGCACGGCCCATCTCCCTGTTCGTTGTTGTCGATCTGATTTTTTGATGATCATTTTATCTATGTTTTTTCGACGAAGATTAACCATGGGCATTCTTCAGATTCTGATAAATTCCTTCTTCCGATACATCCAGTAGAGGGACAACCAAATCACGCTGAATGCCGCAGAGGCTTCCAACAAGTTGTCCCAGCATCCCATGCGCGGCAGGAGGTGACCCACAAAGACGTTGCCGACGGCGCGGAAATCAAACAGACTTGTCGCGACGTAGACCGCAATCGAATTCATTCCGATCACCACAAATCCGAAAGCCCACTTCTTGTATCCACGCACATCAATGATCCAGTAAAAAAATGCCAAGGCCATGAAGCTCAGGCCGCCCGAAATAAGTACGTAGGAGCTTGTCCACATCAATTTGATGACCGGAAACCCTAAACTCCAGAAGAGCCCCCCAACCAAGCTAATTCCGCCGGCCAGGAGCAGGCGGTAGATCTTGCTCTGCGCCGCGCGGTCGGACATGAGCAGTTGTCCTGCCAGCACGCCCAGCAACACGGACGCACCGAAGGCCGGGTAGGTGAGGAACCAGGTGTTCTCACCGTAATGCAGGTGGCCGAGGATAACGTGGTCGACGTACGTGGGCAGGTTCCCTTTGGGGGTCAGGACTCCCGCACCGATTCCAGGCACCGGGATCAACATGACCACGGCCCAATAAGCGAGAAGCAAAGCGGCGACGGTGGCGACATGCCATTTAGAGTTCACTTTTACCACCACCACGGTCGCGATCAAGTACCCCGCCGCGAGTCCGTGGAGCACACTGTAGCAGGGGCGGAATTTCGACCAATCCAATAAGAGCAGGTTGCCCTGCGTGATCGTCCCCAGGCAGAACAAAACAATGGCCCGCCAAGCGGCGTGAAGTAGTAAAGTGCGGTCACTTTCGCCCTTGGCCCGGCGCTTGGATATCGCCAGTGGAATGGCCGTTCCCATAATGAACATGAACAGTGGCCAAATCAGGTCATAGAAGTGCAGCCCTTGCCAGGGCACGTGATGGAACTGTTCAAGAAATTTGTCAAAGAATGGGCGGTGCACGACCTTCCCTAGACCCACGAGAATTTCAGTACCGCCAATAATCCAGAACATATCGAAGCCGCGCAAGGCATCGAGCGAAACCAGCCGCTGGGCAGGAAGCGCCGGGCTGCCGGCTCCCGCGCTCCGCGGTTCACGCAGTGCCGCCCCAATTGTCGATATGCCCATGCATGCCTCCTGCACCGAAGTAGAACTGGAGCTTGTCCGCTGGGGAACCAGAGGCCTTGGGCTCGTCACCGGCCAGGTCTACTTTTATGCCCGGTTCACTCAGGTAATATACGAAGAACATGCGGAAGGCCAAACCCCGGGTGTCAGGCGTATATTCCTTGTCCACAACAATGTCGGTCAAGGGGGCAGCAGGTTCCTCGACGCTGAACGGAACATCGATTCCCCGCGCACCCATTTTGTGCTTTTTGTAATCCCACGCCCGACGGCCGTTGGCGTGAATGTAGCTGGGATGATACTGAGCCAGGAGAACGTCCGTGCGAATGTGCAGCAGGTAACCGCGCAGCGGCTTGGCGGCGCCCAATTCTTTGTAAGGAACTATTCTGGCACGCAGTCCGTAAATGTCTCCCTCGTCTTCGAGCACATAGTCAAAGATTGTTGAGTGCCATTTGAAAGGCTCGGTACAAAAGAATTCCAGATCTTCGGACCTGTTACCCATCGCCATCCCACCCAGGAAACTGATATACGGCCAGCGACGTGTAAACGAGTTGACGGGTGTCTTGAACTGGAGGTTAGGGGCTGCCAGATCTCCCATAACGCCGAGAGGGTCGATCGCAATCTGCTCGTTCCACTGCTCAGGTGACCCCGGGCTAGGGGAAACATCGAAAGCTTTGGCGATATCCGCAAGCCCGCCCAGAACTGTACCGGCGATGGCGCTGTTCAAAAACTTACGTCTGGAAGTTGACGGCGGGGTTGTTCGACTCATATAGCAAAAGAGCCTTTAGGCCAAGATCGTGCGCACCATGCGGGTGGTTTCGGTGACCTGATCCGAAAACCGCGGGTACAAGCCGATGATTGTGGCATCCGTGGGCTTGATGTTCTTGAACGCCCATTCAATGGCTTTGCTCTTCTCTTCTTCTGAGTCACACTTGCGGCCGGCCGCCAGAACCTTATAAACCAGCGTGGGTTCGTCCACCCTGCGCACCGCCTCAGCCATCCTCGGTGGGTCCGAGGCGATGAACCCTTCTCCCGCCGGCACCGGGAGGACGCCGATTTCCTTAATCCAGTCCTCCGGCTGACGCGTAAGATTGTGCAGCCCAGCCATGTAAAAGTCGTTCGGCCAGCCTTTGGCGTGCAGCGCATCGAGGGTAGCGGGATTGTGCACGGAGATTCCAGCGAACATTCCCATATCGTGGACACGGTCAAGGTAGATTTTGATCAAGTCCAGCTTCCCCGCCCGGGCAAGGGTTTCCGTAGCCCCGCCATGGAAGGCGACACCCAACGGTTTAAACTGCGCCGCAGCTTTCGCACATTTGATCGTTCCATCCAGAATGGCTTCCGGTGTGCGCGCCATGTTTTCGTCGTAGTGCCACGAAGCGACGAGACAGATGAACTGGATCTGGCACCCTGCCCCACGAATCTTCGGGAATTGTCGCCGCATGTTCCAATTAAAGCTGGCCTGCCAGGTGTTGATTCCGGCCTTCTCGCAGTCCACCAGCAGCTTGACGATGCGCTCATCCGTGAACCACTCCAGCATGTGCTGGTCATAGAGTTTGTTGAAATGGGAATAGCCGTAGATCGGATTGCTGCCTACAATCAGCCGCGTCACGCGATGCGGACCGAAGGCAACAGACGGTAGCAGTTCAGCACCCTCTGCCCGGAACGCCTTTGGTACGGCCAGCCCGGCGGCGACCGAGGTGGCACCCTTTATGAACTCTCGCCGAGTACTCTCAACCCGCAACGAACTGTCGTCCTCGCGCTTCTTTCGCACCGTTCAACTCCTCCTTGAAGGATATCTTCTCCTAGCCCTTCGAAAGTTGTTCATTCAACTTTGCACCAGGATTCCCCGGTACGTGTCGGTTATCTTAGGCGGGCTCGCGGTCGACTCATCGCCGCTCCCCCGCTGAAACGACATCAGGCGCAGCTCCACGACCCGCATTTTCAGAGGTAGGAGGAAGAAGGTTTTCCCGTGCCGTTTGCGAGGCAAGCCAGATCGCCCCCAAGACGGGTGCATCCTGCCCGAGTTGACTGACGGTGAGCCGGGGCCGGCAGAATTCATTTTGCTCCACAAGGACTCGTGTGGCTTCAATGAGGGCCGGGTGCGACCCGATGCGTCCGCCAAACACCACAAGGGAGGGATTGAGAATCACGCAAATGTTGACAATGGCAGCGGCTAGATGGCGGGCATTCTGTCGCAGGACCTCGGCGGCCCCCTCCTGTCCCTTGGCAGCAAGATCGAGAATTCTCCTAGCAGTCAATTGGGTCGCCTCATGGCTGTTGTCCTTGCGGTGGCTCGAGAGGCTGCGCCAGGACCGCTCGATGCCTTCCGCGCGCAGCGTCCGTTCGAGCCAGCCCGGCTCCTGAATGATAAAGGGATTTTCGTCTGATCCTGGAATGTAGAGGTATCCAATTTCTCCTGCCATCCCGTCTGAGCCATGGTGAAGCCGCCCGTTTACAAAGATTCCAGCGCCGAGCCCAGCCCCGATGGCGACGAACACGAAGTTCTTAACTCCCTGAGCGCAGCCACGCCAATGTTCTGCGATGGCCGCCAAGTTCACGTCGTTCTCAATTTGAGTAGGGATTCCAGTCTCCTTATCGAGCATTTCAGCCAGCGGGATATTGGGCCATCCTGTAGGCAGGGGTGATGCCGAAACTACCATGCCTGTCGCGGCGTTTGTCATGCCAGGGACACTCGTGGAAAGCGCTAGGAGTTTCTCCGGCAGAATCTTGTGATCGCGTTGGAGTCGCCGCAGACACGAGCGGACCAAGAGCAAGATCTGTTGCGGTGTGCTCTGAGATTGCGTGGATTCGCTCCACTTCACGATGACCTCTCCATTGAGATCCGCAACGTAGAACCGGAGCAAGGTCGTTCCAATATCCACCCCGACGACATAGCCGAAGCCTGCATTAAAGCGGAGAAGGTTGGGCCGACGGCCGCCGCTCGAATGGCCCAGCCCCAAGGGTTCGACGAGCTCGTTTTGCTGGAGATATGACACCAGGCCGGAAATCGTCGGGGCGCTGAGCCCCGAGTACCGGACAAGATCGGCACGCGAACAGGGGCCGCGTGAACGCAGGAGCCGAAGCACTCTGCGCGCATTCACCCGCCGGAGCAGTTCCGGCCGACCGAGGCCACCTTCCCAGTCGCCGGGGAATTGGTTTTCCCTGTCAACGGAACTCCTGATAACCATGTGGTGCTTTGCCATTAGCAGAGGGGCCCAAGAGTTCGAGAATGTGTCTGGCTAAACAGAACGCCTTGCTGCTCTCTGCGGGATGTGGAAGGGGCGATCCTAGGGATCGCCCCTCGACCACGCTCAGAATATCACGCGCAGCATGAAGTCGACGAAGCGCGATTGCTGGCCTGGCAAGTCCATCGCGGTGCCGCCGATGGCCCCGTAAGTCCCCTCAATATCTGCGGAAGGCAAACCAAAGTTGGGATGATTGAACACGTTGGTAGCCGTGGCCCGGAACTGAACTGTGAGGTGCTCGGTGGCATGAAAATCCTTCATGAGGGAGAGATCGAAGTCAACTAGATTGGGACCCTCAAGAGTGTTCACGCCGGCGTTTCCGAATCGCCCAATGTCGGCAGGATTTGTACACAGAGGGGTTGAGTCAGGGCAGCCGGGTATCTTAAATGCCGCCGGGTTGAGCCAGTTGGTGATTGTCCGTTGTGCGGCGTAAGGGTCTAAGCCGGCAACCCTGTCAGGTCGCCCGCCGGGATTATTCGTGTTGGAAGTGTCGTAGCTATCAAAGGAAGGAGTGAAATAGAACCCGGAGTGGGCATCCACCGCCCAGGCCATTTTCCATCCGCCTGCCAGCAGGTCAATTCCCTTCCCTGTGCTCCCGAGAAAACGCTGTCCCTTCCCCAACGGCAAGCCGTAGACCACCTGCGCAAAGAAGGTCTTGCCCGGATAGGAGGCGTTATTGCCATAATCCGCGGCACGGTTGTAGGCATTTAGGATCGGACTTGCGCAACCGTAGCAGGACGAGTCCTGCTGATCGGTAAGGTCTTTTGCCCATGTAAATCCCGTGTTGACCAACAAGTTTTTGCCGTACGACCTTCGCGCCGTAAGCTGCAACCCATTGTACTTGTCAGTTGCACCGCCGTCCGACCACAAAACATAAATATAGGCAGGGTAGGGAAGCTCGGAGGCGGAGAAAGGCGTCAGACTCGGCTGGGGCTGATCGATGTTGTAGTAATAGGGAATGTTGACCGTGTGCGTTCCAATGTAACTCGCCGACAGAGCGAAACCAACTGCTTCGTGCTCCAAGGTCAAATTCCATTGCTGCGTATAACCTACGCCCAGATGAGAATTAATTCCATCCACCGATTGCGCCGGCGTTGCCCCGGATGTCAGAAACGGGTCGGGAAAGCCGAACGTCGTAGTGAAGGGCGCCGTAGTACCCACCAGGTTGTTTGTAAAGGATTCGCCTCCTGAAAAGGGTCCACCCGTCAAGAAGCCGGTCGCACCCCCGTAGGTCGCCAGACTGTAAATCCCGTATGCTCCCCGAACCACGGTTTTGCCATTTGTAAACGGCCGGTAGGCGAAACCCAGCCGAGGGTAGAAGTAAGCAAGGTGGTTCGCGACCAGCGTGCTAGCCGGGAAACCTGCCTTGCTGGCCGTCACGATTGGAATGTTGGTCGGAAATTGAGGGTTGATGCGGGTAACGCCTCCGTCGGGAACCACCAGCGCACCTGTCACCGGGCTAAAGTTGTAAAGCGTGCCGCGATTGTCGTAATACGGCCCCTGGTCCTCCCAGCGAATCCCATAGTTCAGGGTCAGTTTGCGGGTCACTTTAAACTGGTCCTGTGCGTAGGCGCTCCACCAAGTGCCGAACCAATGCGGTATGGGGGTAGGCACGGTATTGCTCGTAGATCGGGGAAGTCCAAGTAAGAAGTCTGCGTAAGCAAATCCCGTAAAGAAACTGGTGAAGCTGTACGTGCCATAGACGTTGCCCCCGTCGTAGAAGGAGGAGTCACGGTCACGAATAAAGTCGAAGCCGAATTTTATCGAATGCGACCTGTGCACCCAGCTCACAGCGTCAGTCCCCTCAAAGTTCGTCGTGACGCCCCCAAAGTAGGGGACCCCGCCCGGTGCGGTAATTCCGCTAATGCTGAAAGACGGGTAAGTGGGTATTCCTGTCGTGGCGACTCCCTGGATGCCAAGCTGCTGCAGAATCTGGCTGCCAACGACAGGGCTTTTGATTTGATTATTGTCCCGCGCATACCCGAACCGGGCTTCATTCAAAAGAGTGGGACTGAAGGTGTGCGTCCAAGAGAGTGCCCCCGTATTCGCCACACGCAAAGATGTGCGAAATCCAAAGGGCGGAATGGCATGAGAAACATAGGCATCGATGGGCATGCGGTTGTAACCAAAATGCCCGTACATGGTGTCGCGAGAGCTGAAATTATGGTCAAGCCGGGTGTCGAAGCGATCGTAAATCGTCACACCATTGTTCCCGGGGTGGAACAAGTTTTCATAGTTGTTCGCCGTCAGGCCTGAGGGACCGTAGTTGGGCTGAAGGAAATAGAGCGATTGGATCTTCTGTGAGACCGGGCTAATCATGCCTGAGGGGATCTGATTGTTCACGAAAGGCAGTCCGGTGTACGGATTCTTCACTTGCTGGCTCGTGTTCGTGCAGATGCCATTGGCATCGAAGCCAGCGGTGCAACGGGCCGAAAAATCGCCGTTGCGCCAGGCGGGGAGGGGTACGTTCAGGGTGTCAATCACCGCCGTGGATTCCCGCGAACCTTCGTAGCTGCCAAAGAAGAATGTTTTGTCTTTTTTGATCGGACCGCCCACGCTGGCACCAAAAGAGTTGTAGACGCGAAAGGGAACGGTGGCGGTGAAAAAGTTCCGCGTGTTGAGGTCATTGCCGTTGTAATCCTCGAACACGCTGCCGTGAAACTGATTCGTGCCTGGCTTGCTCACCATGGTCATCTGAACGGGTTGGCTGAACTCGGCCGGGGCATTGGCAAGTTGCACGCTCACCTCCCCGGTGGCTTCGATGCCCGTCTGCACGGTGCTGCCCCCCACGCCATCCATGCTCGACATCACAGTAACGCCATCCACTGTTTCTTGCGTGTGATAGCCGGCGCCCCTCTCCCCGTTGGCGACGAACCCGCACCCGGCACAAATACTGCTGCTGACGCCGGGGTTGTAAAGTTCATAGCCGTACAGGCCCTCATCGCCTTTCTGCCTTGTAATGAGCGGCAATTCCTGCAATTGGGCGGGAAGCGTCACATTGGAGATCGTCCCGGTTTCAGCGTTCAGCGCGGGCGCAGTGCTGGTCACTTCCACAAATGTCCCCGTGGCAGCAACCTCGAGTTGGGCATCGACGGTTACGGTCCGATCCGCGTCGAGGTGAACTCCGGTCTTTTCGTAGGTGCGGAAACCAGCCATTGCGACCTGCACGCGATAACTGCCTACGTCCAGGTTCGGGACCACATAAACACCTGTCCCTGTCGTCTTGACCGCGCGCTGTATGTCGGTGGCGTCATTGATAACGGTGATGGAGGCTCCGGGCACAACTTTCCCTGAAGCATCGGTAATCGTGCCTGTAATCGTCCCGAAGGTCGTCTGGGCCGCCGCGGGGGTCACCAAACAGGAAAGAAGAATCCCAACCGCCACCGCGATTGAGTTCGGGCTGGGGACCATCCACGAAACCTGATGACTTTCACTAACGTCCCGCTTGCACACTTCTGTACGTGGTTTTTTCACGCGAACGTCTCCTTTTTCCAGGTAGTAGCCATTTCCCTAAATGGCGATCGACCCTAGAAACCCTGCGACGCAATCGTGCAAATTGCAGAAAAACCCGGACCTCGACTTGGCGAAATAAGTTCGCGAAGCCCCTGCTGCTTTGTCTCTTCCTTCGAAAATGTTCACGGCGGCACGCATTGTCTCGCGCAGCGCCTGGAGGTGATCACTTCCACATACGACTTGAAGTCCGCCCTGTCTTGACGTCACCGCATAATTGTAAGCAATGTCAGATTGCAGTTTAATGACAAGCCTGCGAACTTTTGGCTCACAGCGGCAGCCACGCGGTGGCGATGATACTGCCACCAATTCAAATTCCACTCCTCAGGCCGAGGCGAAGGTACAGCACGCCCGAAAGCCATTCCGCCGAAAAAGGTGAATCGTTGCCCCATCTGGTGCGCTTACTTCCTAAAGATTACTAACTAAGTTTAAAGCTCTTTTACCTGCATCTTCAGCCGATGTCAAGCAAATATTTTGGGAATCTCGAAAATGACCTTTTCGAGACGTCATTACACGATTTTGCGATCCTGCAAAACTGCGGCTCGACGATCCTTTGTAATCTGCGAGATCTAAGAGGTCTGTGTGAAACGGATGATGCTTTTACTTGTTGCGTACATTTTTATCGCACTGGTCCCGGCGCGATCTTTAGAAAGTGGACTGGCGCGCACTCCACCAATGGGCTGGATCAATTGGAACAAATTCGGCTGCGACGTGAGCGAGAAACTGATCAAGGAGACGGCGGGTGCCATGGTCACCAGCGGAATGAGGGATGCCAGGTATCAGTGTCTTGTAATCGATGACTGCTGGCAGGTCAGCCGAGATGGAGAGGCCGCCTGGGGTGTCGATTGTCTTAAATACGACTGGTGCAACCACGGGACGCAAGAGGTCAAGTCTTCCCATGGCACGATGCGCGACGCCTTGAAGGCGTCTGGTCGCCCCATCGTTTTCAGCCTCTGCGAGTGAGGCGAGGAGACACCTTGGGCGTGGGCGGCGGACATCGGCAACTTCTGGCGCACGACGGGCGATATTACGGATTGCTGGAGCTGTACGGGTCAGTACACAAGGGGCACCATGCAGATTCTCGACGCCCAGACAGAACTCTGGGAGTACGCCGGCCCCGGCCACTGGAATGATCCGGATATGCTGGAGGTCGGCAATCCCGGGCTATCCGTTGGAGAAAGCCGCGCGCACTTTAGCCTCTGGTGCATGCTGGCGGCGCCGTTGATGGCGGGGAACGATCTGCGCACCATGCCCGCAGAGATCCGCGAAATCCTGACCAACAAGGAAGTGATCGCAGTCAACCAGGATCCGCTGGGTCACCAGGCAGTTAAGTACCGTGATTACAGGGCACTGGAAGTCTGGCGCAAGCAATTGGCCGACGACGGCATGGCCTATGTGTTGTTGAATCGCAGTGACAAGCCGATGGAAGTCTCGGAGTACATCTGACCAGCGAGAACGGTTCGGGACTTGTGGAAGCATGCCGATATCGCCCTCGCCGACGGTGCCTACTTCCGCGGGACCATAGCGGCCCACAGCCTAGTTATGTTGAAGGTCATCGGAGGAAACTAAGGCTTCCCTCTCAACTCGCCGCGTCGCGTTGCCTGCTTTTACCCGGGTGTCGCCGAAACCATGGTAGATGCGGATCCTCGAAGAGCGATTCAGGGGCTTCCGATCCAGGCTACGCAGCGTGAACAGGGGAGGGTCAGCATAGGAAATGCCTGCCCAGTTCCGCGCGTGGAACGCCACAAAAGTGGGGGACTCCACCAAGAACCCAAACGGCGGAAGCACGACTATGCCGTCCCTGGAGGAACAACGGTAGTCCTGTGGACTCGAGTTCACGACTACATGCACGGCCTCAGCCCCTTCTCCGAAAACCGAGTATTGAACCTTGCGGTCCGGTGTAAGGAATTGGTGGCGTGTCATTTCCACCTGCGCCGTGAGTTCGTTCAGAGGGGAAAGGATCTCGTAAGTGTTTTTTATAAATCGGTCGAGCGCCGGCAGCCCCTCCGCCCAGCCGTGATCGGCCCGCGTAAAGAGCGCGCTATCCGGCGCGGAATGCGTCGCAACCCCGGGAAGTGGTCGCGATTTCTCGGTTACCTCTCTCCAGTACAGGTGCGGCGAGGCGGCGGAATACAGTAGTGGCCGCCCGATGCTTAAATGATAAAGGACAAAGTCTGCTGCCTGGGAAATATCATAGTTGTATTTGGCGTACATGGCGATGGAGTCGCGATAAACGAGTTCAAACAAAGGAATCTCTGTCCCCGCGAATTTGGTCGCGAAATCCGGGTCATAGAAGTATCGCCCCCACACCCCGATCAGTCCTTCGAAGTAGTCACTGTGAGGTATCGCCCATTCATTGCCATCTTCGCTTCCGAACACGCCGAACACGTCCCGCGCGTAGTCAGATAGCGCCTGCTTCCACTTCATATCGTCTTGCCGGGTCAAGGGATGCTTCGGATCGAAACACTCTCGCAATGGAGCCGCGAACGTGGTGTCGATGAAATAGGAATTTGCCTCCGTCAGCGCCTTTACTGCCGGCAGATTCTGGGGTCGCTTTGCCAAATCGAGACCCTTTTGCGCGCAGATAAAATAAGCTTGGCCTCCCATCCATACCCCGCCTTTGGCCAAACTGCCGTCGGGCTCCTTCATGATCACGTCTTCGTTCCAGGAGGGGGAGTCACGATAAATGTCCTGGTAATTGTCATGGAGGCTCAGGATATAACCCAACCGCATCACCCGTCGCGCCATGTCCGAAAGTCCGGCATTGCCGCCGCATTCCGGAGCGGCGGGCAGGATATCCGGGTGCTGGTTGTCGTACCCTCTTCGGATCCAACCTGACACCAGAAACAGGACCTTATCGAGTTGCAAATCGTTTTTCAGATGCTCAGCGATCTGGGCGGCTTCAGAAAACGTCTCCTCGACCTGGACGGACTCTTCCTGCGTGCTTTCCGGGTTCATGCGCCGTCTCAGGGTTCCCACGCGGAAATCGACGGCCCCAAAAAGCCAAGCACGTTCGGGATGATCGCGAAGTTTGTCTTTCCAAGTCACAAGCCACCCGCGCTCCGCTGCTATTCTCCGATACGCCTTGGCAATGGTGACGTAATCGCCCGGCCCTTCGAATTGGAGCCGGAACGCTTTGGCCGACTTACGCAACGTGAGCGAGGCGGATAGGACCTGTCGACCTGCCAGCGGACCAGCGGAGGGAAGATTGCTGCGAATCGCCGCCTCGACATACGGATCGTTCCAAGTCAGCAATAGTGCGGCACCCCGCTTGACGATCCCCAGCATCTCCATGTCACAGCCTTCGTTGTCGTAGGTATCAAAAGTCTCCCTGAACACCTTCCCACTATCGGCCGGAATAAGCTGGCCCATCCGAGCGGGAACAACGACGTACCCTCGCTCGTGATCCGTGACCCAGAGGGCTTGGTCCAGGAGGCTGACACTCTCAACTGCTAGATCAGCGGAGGAGGAGGAACTGAATTCCAGGGTCTTGCCGTGGTCGAAGGCGCTGACCAGAACTCGCAACCACCCCGTAGATCGTTCGCGGATTGGATGAAAGGTCAGTTCCAAACCAGAGCCCACTCTCTGAATCTCCGGGCGGTCGAGCGGGAAGCTTTGTTTTTGTCCCGCTACGTTCAGCGCCACCTCACCAAAACGCTGGTAAAAAGGATTTGAATCCCACTCGACCTTGGACTGCTTGTCAACGATTTGGTATTGACCGTTGCGTGAGGAGACGGAAAACCGGAGAAAGGGTGTTTCAATGTTCCGTTCTCCGAAGAGGCGAGGAGAAGGTGTGTTTTGACCCGGCCGACCGGCTGCGAAGGCATGCCCGGGGTGCACGGTCAAGCCCGCTGTCCAGAGAATCGGTAACAGGCAGCAACTGCCAAACAGACTGAATGCGGGCTTCGCCTTCATGAGGAGACTCCGGAACATCTGTCAGTGGGCGGTCGTCTGCTTAAGATTACTCCTCGATCAGCAAAACGACGACATCTTGAAATGGCACAGTCACTTGGATGGCATTGTGCTCCACGTCGCGACTTACCTGCCGGTGAATGTCTGTAGCGCGGCGAGAACGGCTCGGCAGCTTGGTATTCTCCCCGACGTCTTCCGTACTATCGTTGAAGACCAGGAGAAGGCTGCGCTTCAAGCCTTCGATAAGCCTTGGCCGCAATCGTAATCCCGTGACGGAGGGCTGGACCACACGAGTCACGATCGTGCGCAGAATTTCTACCCCCTCCAAATCTCCCATAGCGATGCTCGCCCCCAGGTTTGTCCCAGTGTAATACACCTGGCCACGCCCCACTTTCTTCGTGGCGGCTACGGTCATTCCTTCGCATTGGGCGATCCCGGATGCGGAAGTTACTTCGATGGGCACCAAAAAGGTGTGCCCCTTCACCTGCCGTTCAAAGGGCGCGGCGAATTGGATTCTCGGCTGATAATGGACTTGATCCGAGGAAGGCATTCCCTCTGGCCCACCTGCGGCTTGAGGGGGCGCCCCGGCGAGTACTGCCAGACCTTTCTTTTCACGATAGCCGAAAATTTCATCGAGACCGTTGGGAGGCGTGACAGGATTGTAGTAGAAGCGCTCATCAAACATTCCGAATCCGCCCTCTAAAATCAGGGTTCCGCCGTTGCGAACAAAACTAGCCAGTTGGTCGCACGTTGCTTTTTTGCCGATCAGATGCCAGGGTACGATCAAAACGCTGTGACGGAGATTGCTGATGCTCGCCGGCTCGATGAAGTCTACCCAGAAGTCCATATTCCAAAGCGCTTGGTAATATCCGAAGAAAGAACTGGTTGATGCATCCTCGTTTCCGTACATCGCATAGGTGAGCAACGCATTGTCTTGGTCGGTTAGAACCGCGACTGGCGTTTCAGGCCGGTAGTCCTTGAGGATGTCCCAAACCGATTGAATCAGGCGGCCGCTGAGGGCGGCTTCCTTCACGCGCTCCGTCGGCGCGCCATTTCGATCCACAAGCCCAAACCCGGTAGCCTCCGGCCCCGTGGCTTCGGCGAGATAGTTCCAGTAAATAATGGCTTTGGCGCCGGCGGCGAGGGCCAGCCAGTTCCAAAGCCTTATGTCCCGAGGCCGCATCTCGGGGCTTGCATATAAGCCCAGGTAAGGCGCGCCGCCTTGCAGTTCGGTCAACCAGAAGTCTTTCCCGGCCGCGTTGGCACGAGTAACTTCCAATTTGGCGGCTCCCAAGGAAACAAGGGGAACTTGCCAGCGCGGAAACATCGAGGCTCCCCAAACCTGCATGACTTCTGCGAGGCGCCACCCGTTTGTTCCTAGCACTGCCATCGCCTGGACGGGCGGGTGATGTGTGGCGTGGCTTTCGAGGAGATGGACTGAGTCAGAGGCCCGCACGTTGACGGCGCGAAAATGCATTTCACGGGTACTTCGCTCGATCATGTAGCGCCGCCAGTCGACCCAGTCAGCGTACGTCCCGTGCGCGCGGGGTGGTTGCACAGCCTCCCAATTTGGAAACGTCTCGGTCCAAGCCTGGTTCAAGCCGTCCAGAGTCTCATAACGGTTGCGTAACCAGTTGCGGAATTCAGCGATGGTCCTGTAACAGTAACAATAAATCTCCTCCGGCGGGGTCGACCAAATGCTGGATTGCCATGCTGGTTCAATGTGCGGTTCGTTCCAGCAATCGTAGGCATAGAGGCAGGAGTGCGCCGCAGAGACTTTAGCGAGTTCCCGAATGAAACCCGCGGCCGCTTGCCGCACAGGCTCCCAATCGAGACACAACCCAGGCCAACGAAGCTGTGAAAGAATCGCCTTCGGCATCGGTAGATTAAGTTTCGACGATGTGTTTTGAAGGTTGTGATGATCGACGAGCTGCAAGGATTAAGGTGATTTCATTGAGTAACCTTCCTTTCCGTCCGGCCTTGGGTTCTGGCGCTTGCACCTTGGACCCTCGTGTTTCTCCCTTCGGCTCAAGCGGGCGCCGTGGCCAGGCGAACTTTCCAGCGCAGGCGGCACCATTGCTGGAGGTTATAAGTCAGGCACGCCCACAACACCTCGCAGCGGGCTTTCCGCAAGCCGCGCACGCAGAACTGCCGCAGTCCGAGTTTGGCCTTCAGCCACAGGTTACTGAACTCCGCCACCGGGGCGCGCCGACGATAAGCGGCGCGCGCCGCCTCGGTCTGCATCTTGGCCGCATACGCCGCCACCGCCGGGACATTCTCCGTGCGCACCAACGTGCGTCCCTGCGGCCCCGCTCCACACTGCGCACGCAGCGCACACGCCCGGCAATCCGCCGCTCGCGCCCGATAGAGGTGCCGCTCCACCCCCAAGCGGTCGTGTTTGGTATAGCTAAAATGCAGCACCTGGCGCCGGGCAGAGGGAGGTGTCGGTCGCCGGGTCGTAGCGGAAGTGTTGGGGATAAAAGGCCGGATCGACGCCGCGTTTCTCCAGGCGCCGCGTGGTGGCTTCGGCATCGGCGGCGAGCGTCCCGCCGATCAAGTCCAGGCCGCCGTCGGCCGCCGCCAGGATATTCGCGCGCGTGGTGTAGCCCTCGTCGACGATCATCTGCGCCGGGGCGCGCCCGTTCTGCTTCTTCACTTCCTCCACCGCTGGCAGCAGTTGGTGCTGATCGTTGGCGTCCTGGGTAACGCTCACGCCCACGATCATCCCGTACGCCACGTCGGTAGAGGCCTGCACATTGTGACTGGGAGCATAACCGCCATCACCTTGTTTCATGTTACGCGCTTCCGGATCGGTCGCGCTCACGCGGCGCTCCCTCGGTTCGGCCCGTCCCTCGGGGGCGGCTTGCACTTTCTGCAACTCCTCCAGGGCCTGCTGCAATCTCTCCACCTTCTCGCGCGCCGCCCGCTGCCGCGCCGCCTGCCGGCGCCGGTCCACCCCTTCGTCCCGCGGATCGCCCATCGCCCGCACCCGCTCCTCGGCCGCCTGCAGATGCACCCGCAAGGTCTTCTCGCGATGAAACGAGTTGCCGCTGGCCGCGGCCTTGATCTTCGTTCCGTCGTGCGCCACTTGCTCCAGCGTGATCAGCCCCTCGTTACTCAAGATCGCCAGCAGTTGCGCGAACAACCCGTCCAGCGCCTGCTGGTGCTCGACGCGGAAGTCCGACAGGGTGTGGTAATTGATCACCTCGCACCCCGTCAGCCACTGATAGGCGGGATGGTAGGTGCAACGCCGCTCCATTTCCCGCGCCGAGCTGACCTTTTCACTGTAGGCGTAAACCCACAAGCTGATCAGCAGGCGGGGATCGATGGCCGAACGCCCCGCCCGGCCTTCCACCGCCCGCACCTCGGCGGTGTAGGCGCTCAGGTCCAGGCGCCCGGTCATTTCCCAAATCGCCCGCGCCAGATGGTCGGGTTCCAGCAACTGCTCCACGTCCACCGCCCGGAAGACCATCTGCTGACGGTTAATCGCTTGCAAGCGCGCCGCCGGCGGGTGTGCCGACTCCGTGTCCGGCGGCTCCGACACTCGCACCGGCAACTCGCCCTCCGGCCATATTCCCGGCTGTCGAGGATCCTCGGCGTTACTCATGCGCTCGCCTCCGCGTGGGGGAGGAAGCCGCTCGCCCGGGAGCCCGCTTCAAGATCAGCGTGTGCTTGTCCGCGACCACCCATTCGATCACCTCGCCCTTCTCGATCTCCAAAGCTCGCGCCAGGGGCGCGGGACAGATCAAATACCACTGCCGGTTCTTGCCGCCCCGCTGAATCACCTGCACGGTGGATTCGTAACCCATGCCCAACCTCCTTCCCAGAACGAAGGAAGGAGGATATCATAGCTATAGCGCTAGTCAAGTACTTTTTTGATTTTTTCACAGCTTCAACCGCCCGTGACATCGTTCGATACTCCAATGAGACGCTGCGGATTACCCAGGGCGTCCACGTAACGTGTTTCCGGATGGGCCTGCTCGGCCAGTAGGGTGCCGTCTCGATGACAACGCTCATCAAGACCCGCAGGCCGAGCGCATCGCAATTGTTCAAGACTTCTTCGAGTTCCTCGAAATTGTATCGATCCGCTGAAGGTTGGAAGTAACTCCAGTTGGGCCAAAGACGCACGAGGTTGAAACCGTAATCCCTGGCAATCGTCCTCAGCATTTCCAGGCGTTGAGCACGGGGAGGATTCGGGGGCCGGAAGAACTGCGTTCCCAATAGGAATTTCTTCTCCGAAGTTGGTCCAGACACACCAGGTTCACCAATTGACTTGCCAGGCATGGCCCGAATCGTCAGGCCGCCGAGTGCAAAGCTGATGCTCCCACCAACGTCGTGGAGGAATCGACGCCGTGAATATGCTGTAGCCATAGTTCCGCCTAGACGTTATCGCAAGGGGATGTGACCAGCGAACCTATTTCAGTGTATTGGGATGGGAGAACAAAACGCCAGGCATGATTGCCCTGACTCACCCCAGCGGGGCCCGTGGCCCGCGATGCCTAATTAGCCCCTCTCTCCGACTTCAGTTTGATATCACGGGAGGCGAGGGCCTGCAACGAAAAAACGAGGGCAAGTAGCCGACCGGCTTGTCGTATTGTCCGCGCCGGTGGAAAAGAGCAGCAGTTTTGCCGGCCACGCCTTCAGGATGTTGTACAGCGGACAGAGAAGCGCGGAGATGAGAATACCCCGCAAGATTTCAGCCGGCAAAAACCAGTTAGCTACTGGACCCACAGACTCATATCCGTTACCGTGCGCAGGAAGACCGCAAAAATCGGATTGGGTCCCCCGTAGTAAGGGCTTGGTGAGCGGTGGATAAAACATCCCCTGCCGGGAAATAAGTGGTCACCTGCACAGCCGTAACCTTGACAACGAAGCTCAGAAAGCGCTTTTTGTTCGAGCGGAGACTCCGTCCAGGGCAAAGTGCGGATATTTGGACGCTTTTAATTATTGTTCGATCCGCTTGGTTGCGTAACTTGCCTGTGGAAATGTGCTGCCGCCCGGCTGACTCCTGCAAAGTCCAGATCCCATCAGCGACTTCCACGCGATCGATTCTGTCGCGATCGGATTGGGAATGAAAAGTCGCCTCTTCGCCGAAAGTGGTAAGACTCAATGCTTACCCCCCAAGACGATCTTTCTCAGGTTCGATTCCTACCCGCTTTCGCCGCTGGTCATGAAATCGCGGTGGGGCAGCGAATAGGAATAGCCGTAGTGGATTGGCTCGCCCAGTTCCGCGATCTACCGGAGCATCTGCACTCGTAGAATCTTTGACTGCTCGGGCAGTTCGACATGCAATTCGTCGCCGTTCAGCCGGCGCGCGGACACCCAGCGCTCGCCTTGGAAGGTCCCCTCTTCCAGCATAAGGATCTGCGCGTCGCGCGACGGGCCTTCCAGTTCGCGGAAATTCACTTTGAACCCCGAACCGGCCACCACGAAGTCATCCGGTCCCAGTTCAATTATCAACCCGCATCCGCGCCCCTTCTCGGGATCGTATTTGGCGGTAAATTCCACGCTCGCAGCCAGTCTGGTGCCCAGCCGGGCGGAGTAGGCCCACTCCTCGCCTTGAGCAATGCCCTGCAAGAGGGGGTGCAGCTTGCCTGTGTATTGGTAGCGAGCGATCAACGGCAGCAGTGGCCGCAGTACCCTGTAAATATCTTCGAATGCCGCCGCCTGTGGTGTCACTCCGCCGTTCTCCACAAATTTGTCAATGCCAAACGGGCTGAAGCCGAAACCGTTGAAATAGGCAAAGGTCAAAAGGGCGTTGGCGGCAAAGTAGGGAAGCGGATTCGTCTCCGGTACAAACAGGGGATTGTCAGGTCGGGTGTACTGGGCGGCAACGTCATAGAATTTCGGGTAGTAGATATCCGGCGCCAGCACGTCGATGTGGGGCGCGGCGGCCTTCCAGATGTCCAGAACGTGGACAGTGGGCCCGCCGCTGGGCCAATCGCCGGCGCGCACTGCGCTGCCCTCCACCAACCAGTCGTTGACGTACAGTGGCAACGGGTAGGCCTGCTTGCCGGCTGCTGCCACCGCGTCGACATAGCGAGCCACGTGCCAGGCGCTGAACGCCTCCGAGGCGAGGTCGCCAAAAACCTCCGTCCATGTCCCGGAATCGCGAAAGTTTGTGCCCGCCCACGCCGCCCGCAAACTTGCTGAAAGGTTCTCGCTATTTTCGTTGAGGTAGGCCATCAACTCGGCAGGGACGGGGCCGCGAAACAGACGGGTGGCCTCTTCCGAATAGTCGCGATCCGTGCCCACCAGCCCGGTTTCATTTTCGACCTGTACCATAATCACCGTGCGGTCCGCGTCATCGATGCTGCGAATGTGTTCCACTACCGCCCGGAAAGCCCGCGCATCGGCGTCGCGAGCCGCCTCGCACAGCGGCGAAACGATCCCCATCTCCTCACCCCGCGCCCCGATCACGCGCCGGTACGTGGTGCGGTCGCGCTTCACCCAGTCCGGGGTGTAATCCATGTTGCCGTTCTTCCAGGTGGCGAACCACAGGAACACCAGACGCAAGTCGTTCCGGCGAGCGCCCGCCACGATTTCGTCGATGAGGTGGAAGTCAAACTTTCCCGGCTGAGGCTCGATCAGCTCCCAATAAAGGGGCACTTCCGCCGTGTTCGCATGAATCCCCACCATGGACTTCCAGAAAGGTTCAAGATCCTGCGCGCTGCTGGCGCTCGAGTTGTGTGCCTGGCCCCCCAACATCAGAAAAGGCTGGCCATCCACCAGAAAACGATACTGATTCCCCGCCCGCTCGATGCGCGGAATGGGCCGCGTGCTTTGGGCTGGCGCCGCAGGAAGCGAAATGAAAAGAGCAAGCGGAAGGATGAATTTCAGACATGTGGCCACAAATCCTCCTCGAAAGTCATGGGATTCTATCATGCACCCAACGTTGCAGAGGAGTTGTTCGAGACCGCTTGTCCGATACCACTAACAGTATTAGGCAAAACACAGCTTTTATAAGATGATCTGTGGTGGAAGCAATCTAAAGTTCACATGGAAACCCCAGGTGGGATTGCTCAGGTTTCCCGTTGGGCAGATCGGTGAGTTCATGTTGAGCAGGCTTTTTCCGGAGAAACGGGACAGGATGATTCTGCCTCCAGCGATCGGGTCGCAGCTCATTGTCACGACGAGCCTCTTCCTCATGCCGTTATTGATCGACACGCTCAAGGTTGACGCCGGGCTGTCAGGGAAGGCCGCGGGCTTCCTGTTGAGCATGGAACTGGCGGTGTCGGCGATCACTACACTATGTCTCGCGACATGGGTCCGCAAGCATAAGGGTCGGCACTGGGCCTTATTCGGCGGACTTCTCACCATTTTGGGTACAGCGCTCACGCTCGTCTCTCCGCGGCTTCCCGTGCTTTTTGCTACGCGCTTCCTGGCAGGACTGGGAGCGGGCGTAGTGGGCGCCGAGGCCACCAGTGTCTTGTCACTCGGAGTCGCCCGGGAACGGCTGATTGCATGTGTGACGATCATCTCGATTGTCAACGCCGCGTTTTGGCTTGCGGTGTTGCCCTACCTGATCGACAGAATCGGATACCGGGGCCCCTATGTTGGCCTTCTGCTGATCTGCTTGACGGGCACTTATCTGTTGCGGCGCCTGCCTTCGGTATCCACGCGGCAGGAGGTTGGCCGGCAGACATTCCATCCATCCTTCGCCGTGTCCGCGTTATTTGTGGTGGTAGCCGTCTTTCTGACACAGTTGGGGCAGGGTGCATTCTGGAGCATGGAAGAAACCTATGGCAGCTATGCTGGTTTCAATAGCCATGTCATCGGCGTCTTACTTTCGGCCGCCACTCTTCTCTTGTTACTGGGCGCCATGGGGGCAGCCTGGGCGGGCGATCGGTTCGGACGTTTCACCTCGCTGATGAGTCTCGTCATGCTCAACGCGGTCTCGATCCTTTTGGTCAGCACTATGGCATTTCAATGGATCTATATCGGGGCGAATGTTCTCCAGTCGGTCACCAACCTCTCTTCCCTGGTCTTCCAACTTGGCTTGGCGGCTAGCCTGGATCGCACGGGGCGAGTGGTGGCGGTAAGTACGGGCCTGGTCACCCTCGGCAACGGCCTCGGCCCCGGCCTGTCAGCGGGCCTTAGCGGTGTCTTTGGCGCGCCTTCTGTAGGGGTATTCGTTCTCGGGCTAAATGGTGTAGCGTTGGGACTTTATGCTGCGGTCAAGTTGCGCGGTGCGCAAGTAACGCCGATGCCCGCTCCTCTGGCCTGATTATTCTCTTCTCCCGCACCGCGCTACGGAGAAGAAAGGCCGCCTTATGCGGTTGCGGCTTTCCGGCTAGAGGGTGCCCTACGAACGGCATCGGCGCGGCGGGGCGTTCTCTCGGCGGGGGGCGTAGAAGAATCCTGGTTGGGATCCATGGATTCGAGAAGCACGGAAAGCGCGCTTTTCAAAGAAAGTAAGACGCGAGCCCTATGCGGTTCGGGGAGGGCGAGAGCGAACCGGGTGGTGGCGCTGGCCATCTCGATCGCGATCAAGGCCCGGTCGTAGATGGCGCTCGGGTCGGACCGGGGATGCACTCTCTGCAAGGTATCGGCGATCAGCCGCGCATTTTGAAGCGTGTCTTCAATGTTGAGTGCGCGTAGTTCGATCGATGCGGCCACGCAACTCCATATTTCGATGAAGGCAGGGTTTGAAGCCTGGAGCTCGGCCATCTGGTCGACCATAATGCCAATCAGGTGGCTTGGGTAATTCTTGCCTTCCTGGATGGAGCTGAGGATCCCCGTCGCCAGGGTTTCCGAAATTGTGGAAGTGTAGCGGCTCCACATTTCGCGCACGATCGCCAGTTTCATCGGGAAATATTGGTATACCGAAGCGATGGGCATCTTTGCTTCACGAGCGATTTCGCGCATGGAGATACTTTCATAACCCCGCGCGGCGAACAGGCGCACTGCGGCCTCCAACACGGCTTCAAAGCGAGCTTGACTACGTTCCTGACGCGGAATGCGCTTTATTTGCGTTCTGCTCTCAACGCCAAGCATGGTTCCCTCGCATGCACAGCCACGGAAAAGGATGGATTCCCTTCCCGGGAATGTGGAGTATCGGCCTTTACAATTCTGCGCAGAATCGGTGCGTTGCTCATCATACAAGCTATCCACCCTTCCAGGGAAGCGGAGAAAATCGATGGATTACAGAGGGGTGTGGAGTCCCTGCCCGGACCCTGCTTGGCCAATGCCATGCCCTATTCCTGGGATGGTCGATGCGGCTCACGCCGTCAATGGCCGTCGATGAAAGTGGGTGCCCCGGCAAGCACCCGTTTGACAAATGTGACTAATGATCATATCCTCTTGAAATTGTTCGGCCTCGGCAAGACGAGGAACGCGTGTGCTTCCAGCGTAGAGGGCTGACCTGGGGGCGTTGGAGTTCGAGAGAAGAGGTAGGACAAGTAATGGCCGATACGCTCCACAAGCCGTCTGTGCTTGCCGTCGACCTGGGAACCTCGGGGTGTAAATGTGCCCTAGTGGGTCTCGACGGAGTTGTCCGGAAATGGTCCTTCCGCCCTGTTCCCCTCCACATCGTGGATCAAATCGGTGCCGAGCAGGCGCCGGAGGATTGGTGGAGCGCGTTTGTCGGCGCAGCCAGGGAGCTTATAGGAATGGTGCCGGAGCTGGGTGGGGAAATCGCCGCCATTTGCTGTTCCTGCCAGGGAGAATGTACGGTCCCGGTCGATCGGACAGGCAGACCGCTGCATCCGGCAATGTTATGGATCGATATGCGTGGGGCGGAAGCTATCCGCCGCCAGGCTGGGGTCCGACTGCTGGCTGTGGCCGGTTATCATCCAGTCAAGTTATGGCGTTGGATCAGTCGCGCGGGCGGCGCTCCGGCGCTCTCGGGGAAAGACCCTGCCGGACACATAGCCTTCATCAAGGAAGCGTGGCCGGCAATCTACGACCAGACCTATAAATTCTTGAACGCCCTCGACTACATGAACCTGCGCCTCACCGGCCGGTTCGTTGCCACCGTGGACTCTATTCTGACCTCCTGGGTTACCAACAATCGCGATCCTAATGATATCCATTATGACCGGAAGCTGGTGGCCCAATCCGGCATTGCCGCGGAGAAACTGCCAGATATTGTACGCTGCACCGAGGTGCTCGGTCCTCTGTGCCCGTCGGCCGCGGAAGAACTGGGCCTCCCTCGGGATACGCTGGTCGTGGCAGGCGCTGTCGATAATTCCGCGGCGGCGATGGGATCGGGGGCGGTGCGGGATGGCGAGGCTCATCTCTATATCGGTACATCATCCTGGATCGGGGCGCACGTTCCCTTCAAGAAAACCGATGTGTGGGCCCAAATTGCCTCCGTTCCTTGTGCCGTGAGGGGGCGTTACCTGGCCGTTGCCCTCCAGTCGTCGGCGGGTTCCAACCTTTCCTTCCTTTGCGACAAGGTTCTATTTCCCGAGGATGAACTGGGCACCGAGCGGCCTCCCGAGGTGTATTCCCTTTTGGACCGGATTGCGGCATCCGCACCGCCGGGAGCCCGCGGCTTGCTCTATACGCCCTGGATCTTCGGGGAACGCAGCCCCGTCGATGATCCGAGCTTGCGGGCCGGTCTGCTGAATATGTCCTTGCAGCATTCTCGCGAAGATATTATCCGGTCAATCCTGGAAGGAGTCGCTCTGAACACGCGCTGGATGGCCGCCCCGTTTAATCGCTTTCTGGGGAAGGCGCTCGATCAAATTACCCTGGTGGGCGGGGGTGCGACCTCGGACATCTGGTGCCAGATTTTCGCAGACATCCTGGGCATTCCGGTTCGGCAAATGAAGGCTCCCATCCAGGCAAACGCTCTGGGGGCAGCTTTCATCGGCTATGTGGGCATCGGCGCTCTTGCTTACGGCGATATCCCGGCCCTCGCGCCGATCCGTCAAACCTATCTCCCCGACTCGAGAAGGAAGGCCCTGTACGACGAAATCTTCGAATCTTTCAAGCTTGCCCACCGGCGTCTGGCGCCGTTGTACCGGCGGCTGAATCTCCGAATGAAGGTGCATTCATGAACTTCGAGCAGGCGCGCCGCGAGGTCATCGCAACCTGCTTGGATCTGGCCGATAAGGGATACCTGGCAGGAACCGGGGGGAATGTCGCTTATCGTATCGACAACCAGCATTTTGCGGTCACGCCCTCGGCAACCGATTATTACGCGATGGGGCCGGAAAATATCGCGGTGCTCCGCCTGAGCGACCTTGTGCGCGTAGCCGGGGATCGCAAGCCTTCGGTCGAGCACCGGCTGCATGCCTATGTTCTGCGTGCGCGGGCAGACTGCCGCGCCAGTATTCACACGCACCAGCCGATTGCCAGCGCCTATACGCTGCTCGGACGTGCCCTGGAGATTCGTCATCCGCGGCATCAGGCCCTTCTGGGGCCGATGGCGGCTTTCATCAGCTATGCACCTTCCGGGACAAGTTGGCTGGCGTGGAAATTGGGGAAGGCGCTCCGGCCGGGAATCAATGCTTATCTGCTGCGCAACCACGGCGTGGTCTGCTGCGGCGGGACGCTGGGCGAAACGGTGGCCAGGGTTGAGGCACTGGAGTCGGCCTGTGCGGCGTTCTTTCGTCAAGCCATCAACCATCGGGGAGGCTCAGTTTCCGAACCCTCGATGGCCGAGGTCTTACCCCTGTTGGTCAATTCCGGAGAAATGGAGTCAGTGCCATGAATACCTCAGGTGCAAACCTGTCCTGCCTTGATAACAAAGTTTCGGCGCCCGCTTATGGCATCTCCGAATGGCCCGATACCGATGATATCTACGCACGTCTGGCAGAGCTGGTTAAGCGGCCCATCCGTCCCATCCGCCGTGAGAATATGGAAAACGTCCTCAAGTATTTCCAGGAAAAGTGCGTTCAATCCCGGCGTCTTTCACAACGAGCGGAGCGAACCATTCCCGGTGGTATACAGCACAATCTTGCTTTCAACTATCCGTTTCCGCTGGCAGTCAGCAGCGTCTGCGGCGCCTATCTCACCGATCGTGACGGCAATCGGTACATCGATTTTCTGAAGGCTGGAGGGCCGACACTGCTGGGTGCTAATGACGAGCATGTCCGGCAGCAAATCCACGCGCTCCTGGATTCCTGCGGCCCGGTGACTGGCCTGTTGCATGAGTATGAAGTCAAACTCGCCGAGTTGGTGTGCGAAGCGATGCCGGCGGTCGAGATGTTCCGGATGCTGGGCTCGGGAACGGAAGCGGTGATGGCGGCGCTACGGCTGGCCCGTGCCTACACGGGCAGGAAGATGGTGATTAAGATCGGGGGCGCGTACCACGGATGGAGTGACCAGATGGTGTATGGGATGCGGATTCCCGGTACCGGCCGCAGAGAGGCCGTCGGCATACCCAGGGCATCTACCTCTTGCATCCAGGAGCGGTTCCCGAATGATCTGGGAGCTTTGCGGCGGACGTTGTGGCTCAATCGCCTGCGGGGAGGAACCGCTGCCATTATCGTCGAACCCCTGGGGCCGGAGAGCGGAACCCGTCCCGTCCAGCGGGACTTCAACCACAAACTCCGGGAACTCTGCAACGAATTTGGCGCACTGCTGATCTTTGACGAGGTCGTTACCGGCTTTCGCCTTGGCATGGGTGGCGCCCAGGGCTTTTTTGACGTTAAACCCGACATCACGGTGCTGGGGAAATGCCTGACCGGCGGTTACCCGATGGCGGGCGCGATTGGGGGCCGGCGCGAAGTGATGATGTTGCTCGTGGGCGGCATCGGGACCACCTCCAAGCGGGCCTTTGTGGGGGGAACCCTGTCGGCCAATCCCCTCTCCTGTGCCGCGGGCTATTTCTCCCTTCTGGAAATGCGGCGTACGGATGCTGCGGTGAAAGCCGGGCGTGCAGCAGACCGATTGCGGAAAGGGCTCGGCGAAATCATTGACCGTCTGGATTTGCCGTACGTCACTTACAACCTGGGTCCGATTGTCCACCTGCATACCTCGGGCGTCATGCATTTGAGTATGCGCAATCCGCTCAAACTTATGAGAGAAGTGGAACCCCGCAAACGGATGATGGAAGAAATGGGGGCGGCCTTCAGCGCCTATGGACTCATCACTCTCGCGGGCAGCCGTATGTATACCGGCCTTGCCGACACCGATGCGGTGATCGACGATGCCCTGAACCGTTTTGAGGACGTCCTGAAGCTGGTTTAATTCCGGAGGCTAGGGTGGAGCGGTCGCAGATTGAGGCGCAATTACTGGCAGGATGCCGGCGGCTTGCCGCCAAGGGTTTCCTTAACACCCCAGCGGACAGTTTCTCCATGCGATTCCCCGGGACCATGGAAATGATCCTGACAGGCGGGCTTGAGGATTGGCGGCAGATTGGAACTGCCGATGTCCATACGGCCTCTCTTCTGGCCCACGAGGGTTTGAGCGGACTTCATGCAGCGATCTATCAGGAGCGCGCCGATGTCGGCGCAGTCGCGATTTCGAGTCCCAAGGGGGCACGCTTGCTTGCCCGGTATGGCGGCCGGTTGCCGCCGATCTTTGACGAACAGGTAAGACACATTGGTTCATCTGTCGGAACGCTCTCGGACGAGGACAAGGCGCACCGGCACATGGTGAGAAAGACATTCAGACGAGGGGCCAACGCCACCCTCCTGGGCGAGCGGTTGCTCTGTCTTGGAATGACCTGCGACCGGGTTCTCTTCAACACTGAGCTTTGTGAGAAATGCTGCCAGGCGTATGTTATCGCCAAGGCATCCGGCATCCGGATGGGGTTTATACCGGTTTGGGTTCGAATCATCGCCAACCATCGCTTGTTGAAAGATGAACGCCGCGCCGCCGCAAGCTATCGCAGAGGTCATATTCCTGAAGGCATCAGCGCATACTGAGCGGTATCGGAATCAAGATGTAGCCGGTTAGTGCACGCATTGATCATATTGCGTAACCGTATCGTCATGCTCTCGTAACCATGGAACTATATACCCCTCTTTCTGTTTGAAGGCGGGCAGGTAAGAGGGAAGTCGCCCCCACCGGCTTAAGCCACTGAAAGTTGGGCTTGACTTTGCGGCCCTCCCCTGATATACGAGCGACGCTTATGTTCTTTCCGACCTCGACTCCCCAGTCTAGGCGGCCGGTTGATTCACCTCTGGAGGTCGATCATGAGATCCCTCGGGTCCTATTTTCTGTTGGTCTTATCTTTCTCGTTGCCCGCGTGGTTGCTGGCGCAATCTACCCAATCCACGATCCTGGGCACGGTTAGGGATGCAAGCGGGGCCGTCATTCCCTCAGCGCAATTGGTCATCACCGACACGGACAAGGGAACTTCGGCAAGCTATACCACCGGTGCGGGTGGTAATTACCAAGCTCAGGACTTGCCTCCGGGCAGATACAAGCTGGAGGTGACGAAGGCCGGCTTTCAAACCAAGGTGATCGAAGGCCTGGTATTGACCGCCCGCCAGGAGCTTCGCATCGACGTGAATCTGGAAGTGGGCGCCACCGTGCAACAAGTCACGGTAAATGCCGCTACCGCGGGGGCCATCGACACCGAAACCTCCTCTATCGCAGCCTCGCTGAATACACAGAGTGTGATGAACCTGCCGGCAAACTTCCGCGCCAGTGGCAGCACCAGTCCCCTCAATCTCATTCAGACGCTCCCCGGGGTGCAGCCCGATACCGGTCCCGGCACCACAACCCCGATCGCCAATGGAAGCCCCAATATTAATTTCTCCGTGCAAGGCGGCCTGCCTTTCCAAACGGAAACTTCCGTGGACGGCATTTCGACACAGAACGTCAGGCAAAACTCGCCGCTCTCCGATGCCTTTCCTTCCGCGGATTCGGTCGCTGAAATTCGCGTCGATGGAGTCAACAATAATGCCGAGTTCGGACAAATGGGAGAAGTCACCACTGTAACCAAAAGCGGAACCGACCAGCTCCACGGAGGGCTCTTTTGGTATCACCAGAATCGTGCCCTCGATGCCGTCGCTTTTGGAACGCCCGTCAACCCGGTAACCGGCCAGGCGGAAAAGCCGCAGAAGATCGGCAATGACTTCGGCGCTAGCGTAGGCGGCCCCGTCGACATCCCGCACCTGTACAACGGGCATGACAAGACGTTTTTCTTCGGGACTTATGAAGGGTTCCGTTTCCCCCGGCAATCCCCGATTCAGGACCTGGTGCCCACGCAATTGATGCAGGAGGGAAACTTCAGTCAGGAAGTGCCCTACCTCCTCGATCCCTACACATTCGGGCTTTATCCGAATACCACCGTCTCTCCGATCAGCGCTTCCGCCAACCCCTTCCTGAAATTTTTCCCCCAGCCGAATGTCGCCAACTATACGACCTTGGCCGCCGCGGAAGCCGGCACCGGGTATAACTACGCCCAGAATCGGGAGAGCAGTTATAACTCCAACCAGTTCGACACCCGCATCGACCAGCGTTTCAGCGAGAAACTGCAAGGTTTCGCCCGATTTACCTTCAAGAACCTGGATCTTCTTGCGCCTCAGGATCTGAATATACAATCCATCACGGACTTCGATAATTATCGGATCCTTGCCGGCTCTCTTGTCTACAGCTTCTCGCCGAATCTGGTGAACGAATTCCGCTTTGGCTTGACCTTCGAGCACAACGGCCTTCGCAACTCGCTGGATGGCGCCCCGATCACGGCCGCCGCTGGCTTTGATCCGGTGGGTGCGAACGAACCGGCCAATGGGGCAACGGAAATCTATTTCCCCGGCCTCACCACACTGGCCGCCGGCAATCTCAATTCCACCTCCATGAGCCATTTGGTCCAATATGCCGATAATCTGAGCTGGGCAAAGGGAAAGCATACGCTAAAATTCGGTGTTGATATCCGTACTTTCGAATCCCTTACCACGCTCGGCGCCTATGGAATCAATAATGTTGAAGTCTTCGCGTTTACAGGTCAGATTACCTCCTATCCGAACGCGCCTGCGGTAGCCAACGAATATGCGGACTTTCTGGCGGGAACACCTGTGGAGACGCAGTATTACACGCTGATTCCCAAAAATGACGGGAGGTCAATTGGTTACGGCTTTTACGCAGAAGACGAGTGGAAGGCGTTACCCAAGCTGACAATCTCCTACGGACTGCGTTACGAATACCATCCGGCTTATCACGACACTCAAGGCGCCATCGGTAACTTCGATCCCACCAACGCCGGCACCGGGGCCGTGGTCTACCCCGATGGGCATCAGAATCTGCTCGATCCATCATTTTTGGACAGCTTTGATGCTTGCGGATATGGTCCGACAAGCACGGCTTACGCCAATTGCACTCCCGTGCTCTCCAATAGCCAGGACAATCTTCCCTCCAGCCTCCGCAGATCGCAAAGGGACCGCATCCTGCCTCGCGCCGGATTCGCGTGGCGGCCCTTCAACGATGACAAAACCGCCGTGCGTGCCGGCTTTGGCATGTATAACACCACCACAATGGGCAGTATATTCTTCTCGCTGACCGATACCTTGCAGGCCGCGACCAACGTTTACACGAATTCCCTCACCCCCACCGGCCTGGCCTATACCTGGCCCGAGACAAGTCCAGGGGGCGCGCTGTCGCCGGCGTATGGCACGGCAGGCATGTCGACCGCCGACCAAATCAACTGGAAAGATCCTTTATCGTATCAGTGGAATGTTTCCATCGACCACCAGTTCGCAGGGAATATTGGCACGCGGATCTCCTATATCGCCATGCAGACCAACGATCTGTCCTTTGGACCCAATCTGAACGATATGTCCTATTCGAGTACCACCCCTGCCACAGAGCGCCCCCTTACCGATCGCCCATTTCCCAATTGGGGTGCCGTGGACATGCTCACCCCGACCGCACAGGCAAACTATGAATCGCTGCAATTGGCAGCCAACCGCCGCTTTCAGGGCGGTTTCACCTTCGAATCAACGTACACATGGGCCAAGAACCTCGCCGACAATCAGGGACCAGCGCCTTCATCTTTCGTGGGTGAAACCGGAAGCTACTCTGGAGGGGTGGCATCGCCGCAGTTGAACCGTTTGCTCTTTTACGGAAATGTCTATGGAACTCGCCGTCAGCGCTGGATCACCACCGCTGTGTACGACCTTCCCTTCGGACGCGGCAAAAGGTTCGGCGCCAACATGAATCGCTTGGAAAATGGCATGCTGGGCGGCTGGCGGTTGAGCAACATCTTCCTGCTGCAAACCGGTCCTTATCTCTCAGCCTATATTCCCAGCGGCGACGCAGATCCTTCCGGTGACGGGTCAGGCATTCTGTATAACCGCCCTCAACATCCTGATTTGGTGGGAAACACTCGTCCCGCTCATCGGAGCGCCAGCGAGTGGGTGAATTCCATGGCCTTTGCCTGTCCCAGTAACAGTGGCTATACAGCCACTTCCTACGCCGGGAATCCCTGCGGCGTAGGCGTGACCTCGAATCCGATTGGACGTTTCGGTAACGAGGGGGTTGGCGATATCGTCGGTCCCGGAACCGTGAACTGGTCAGCCGGCCTCAACAGACAGATCGCGATTACCGAGAGGGCAAAATTGAGCGTGGAAGTTACCTTCACCAACGTGTTGAACCACACGAACTTAAACGACCCGGCGCTCGATATCACCAATCCGAATTTTGGCAAGATCTTTTCCGCCCGTGGCTCCGATTTTGGAGGCAATCGCACCGGACAAATTTCCTTGCGACTGGAATTTTAGCTGGAGTTAGAAAACTCTGTCCGATCGTCATCGCCTCAGAATCGAGCTTCCGTCACGACACAAGAGTGAAGGAATGCCTCGCTTAATCCTACCCCTGACACTCGCGTTCAGCTTGCTGGGCGGGCAGGCATTATCGCCTCCCGCGCTTCCGAGTGGCGGCCAGAAGCCAAGCGTCTTGGGATGGGTGACAGTTTCTGGAATGCAGTTTCTGGATGGGTCAAGCAAGCCGCTGTTGCTGCACGGCATCAATGTGGCTAACAAATCGCCGGAAAAGGGTTATGTTGGTGATCTCAGCCCGATCGATTATGCCTCGATTCGAAGCTGGGGCATGAATTGCATTCGGCTAGCCATCTTTTGGGACGGCTTGGAACCGCAGCCCGGACAATTGGACCGCGCCTATCTCGGGCGTATTGCCCAGCAGGTAGAGTGGGCCAAGGCGCAGGGACTTCATGTCTTGTTGGACATGCATCAAGACCTTTACAGTGTCAAGTTTTCCGATGGCGCACCGGCTTGGGCCACCCTCGACGAGGGCAAGCCCTTTACCGCCAGCGCCGTGTGGAGTGACGCCTACTATGCCAGCCCCGCAGTGCAAGCCGCGCTCGATCACTTTTGGTCCAACAGTGCCGCGCCCGATGGCGTTGGCCTTCAGGAGCATTACGCGCGCGTGTGGCAGTTTGTCGCGCAGCGCTTCCGTGACGAACCTGCCGTGATCGGCTACGACCTGATGAATGAGCCGTTTCCAGGCAAAGATGCTCAGCGGGTATTGCAGGGTACCCTGCAAAGGTTGTCGGAAATGCTCGCCGCCCGCCTGGGACAAAAAGCTCCCACGCCCGAGGCGTTGTTCGCCATGGAGGCAACGCCGCAAGGGACAAGGCAAATTACTGAGTGGCTAAAGGATGTGACGCTATTTACGGGAATGCTGGAACCAGCGGCGCCCATCATGCAGGATTTCGAGCGCGGCCGCCTGATCCCGATGTATGTGCGGGTGCACAAAGCCATCCGGGAAGTGGATTCCCGCCACATCATTTTCCTCGAACCGGCCATGTCCGCCAATCTGGGCGTCCCCAGCGCCCTCACACCGCTTGCTGGCGAGTCCGGACAACGTGACCCCGAACAGGCCTATGCCCCACACGGCTACGACCTCGTGACGGATACCGATTCATTTGATTTGTACAGCAACGAGCGAGTGGCGCTCATCTTTCGGCGCCACGGGAAACTTGCCAGGACATTGCGGATGCCCATGCTGGTGGGCGAGTGGGGAGCGTTTTACGGAAATCCGGCGGCGGCTGGCGCGGCGCGGTTCACCATGCGCCAGTTTGATCTGCTGGGTTGTGGCGATTTGTATTGGGCCTACCGGCGGGAATTGGGCAAGTCACCACTCTTGCGCTCCCTGGAGCGCCCTCCATATAGGCCCGTGCCTTGATCCTGTCGCGTAGGCGGGGCGGCCCCTGCCTCGACTTGCCGGGACAGGCGCCGCTCCGCCCTTCCAAACCGGTCGTAAAAGTCCCTGCTAACGAATATGCCATCTGCCGCGAGGCATCCAAATGGTCCCTTATGTTACCGGAGGAGGTAGAGAGTCTGTTTTTCCATACGAGGCATCCTACTAACTTGTTGCTTGCAGTCGTCGGCATGGCAGCGATTCTAACCGCGCATGCCGGGCACACGGCCCCAGTCGAAACCAAGACAATTGCGGAAGACTACGTCCACAACGTTTATCCCTTCCTCGGTGTCGATTGGGGAGGCAACACCTTCGTGGGCTCCACCGTACCGTTTGGAATGGTGAAACTCGGGCCCGACATGGAGACCTACGACGGTCGCCCGTCGGATTTTGGCTATGAAAGCGGAGGCCGCATCCTTGGCTTCAGCCACTTACACCTTAGCGGCGCCTCGGGCAAATACGGTAACATCCTCGTCGCTGCCGTGACCGGGCCACTTGACATCGCGGACATCAAGTCGCCCCGCATCGAAGAAGTGAGCCAACCTGGCTACTATGCCGCGACGCTCACCCGCTACAACACCACGGCGGAACTGACTTCCACCCGTCGCGTCGGCTTTCACCGCTACACTTTTCTCGCCTCAGCGCAGGCGCATCTCACCGTTAATATTGCCCACTGCCTTAATAAAGGTCGTGGCTCAGAGTCGCAGCGCTTCCTGGGTGGCCAGGTTCGTATCCTCTCCAACCACGAAGCCGAAGGGGTTGGCCGCTACGCCGGCGGATGGAATAAGGGCGCCGAGTACAGAGTCTACTTTTATATGGTCCTCGACACGCCAGCCTCCAGCACCCGAACTTGGACCGGCAGCACGCTCACTTCCGCCCTGGAAGCTTCGGTCGAAGGAGACCAGCCCCTCGGCGCCACATTCGACTTCCGCGCCCATGCAGGTCAAGTCGTGCAGGCAAAGGTGGCCATCTCCTTCGTCAGTGCGGGGCAGGCGCGCCAGAATATCCAACAAGAGGTTCCCGCTTGGAATTTTGACGCCGTCCGCGGGGCGTCTGTCCGCACTTGGAATCAGGCTTTGTCCAAAATCCAGCTCCGTGGGGAGACGGACTCCAAACGCATTCAGTTTTACACCGCGATGTATCACACCATGCTGACGCCCTCCGATTGCACGGGCGAAAACCCCGACTGGCAATCGACTGAGCCTTACTACGACGACTACTACACCCTCTGGGATACGTTCCGCAGTTCCGGCCCCCTCCTCACCCTCATTGCCCCTGAGCGGCAGCGTGACCTCATCCGGTCCCTCATCGATATCTATCGCCACACCGGGTACATGCCCGACGCCCGCAGTGGCAACGATAACGGCCGCACGCAGGGCGGCAGCAACGCCGACGTCGTCGTCGCCGATGCCTACGTCAAGGGTCTCACCGACATCGACTACCCAACCGCCTTCGAGGCGATGTTGAAAGACGCCACGGTCCCCCCGTTTGACCCGCAGAAAGAGGGACGTGGCGGCCTTCTGGATTACAACGCCAGAGGTTACATCACCGTGGCCTACGAGCGCTCGGGCTCGCGCACCGTTGAATACGCCTACGACGACTTCGCCATCGCCGAAGTCGCCTGCGGCCTTAACCGCCCGGCCGAAGCCAAGGTTTTCGCCACCCGAGCGCACAACTGGGAACATCTTTGGGATAAGGATCTGACCCTGGAAGGCTTTCGAGGCTTTCTGCGCCCGCGCAATCCCGACGGCACCTGGGCAGCGCCGAACCTGGACGTGCGCGGAAGCTGGCCGGACTTTTTCTATGAAGGCGACCTCTGGACTTACTCCCTCTATGCCCCGCAAGACGTGCGGAAGCTGATCGCCCTGGCCGGTGGCAACCAGACCTTTGTTCGCCGCCTGGATAACATGTTTTATCGATTGCATTTCGATGTCACCAACGAGCCAGGGTTTCTCATCCCGGTCCTTTACAACTGGGCTGGGCGGCCAGACCACACCGCCGAAGTCGCGAGCGCCCTGCTCGAGAAAGCCTACACTGACCAGCGCAGCGGCATACCGGGCAACGACGACTCTGGCGCCATGTCCAGTTGGTTCATCTTCCAGTCCCTCGGCTTTTACCCCAACGCCGGACAGGACGTTTACCTGATTGGTACCCCGAGCTTTCCCGAAGCGGATATCACCCTCGCTTCCGGAAAAACTCTGCGCATCCTGGCGCGCAATATGGACAGCGAGCACATCAATCGCTATATCCAGTCCGCGACGCTGAATGGAGCGCCGCTCAATGCCTCGTGGTTCCGGCACGCGCAGATCGCCGAGGGCGGAACGCTGGTGTTCACGTTGGGCTCGGCCCCTACAGACTGGGGGACCACCACGCCTCCGCCATCTATGTCTGATCCCGTCTCTCCGCTGTGTGCGGCGGCGCAGCCATAATGGCTTCGAAGACGAACAACCGAGGTCTAATCCATGCTGCAAACTCAAGGTGAATGCCGACCGGCACTTGGAGATCGCACGCTGGCGACTTATGAAGGCAGCTCTCGCCGCGCAGGCCGAACACTAGCGCTGAATCTGCTGGAGAAAGTAATGCGAAGAGTTTTTTGGGCCGCCGGCCCCAGGTGCATCCTCACAGCCGCCCTTCTCGCTGCCCAGGCCGTCGGAGCATCAGCTCAAACACCGGCGGACCGCAGCGTCCGATTGAACCAAATCCAGGTCATCGGCACCCACAATAGCTATCATGCGGGCATTGCTCCCAACGCGGCCAAGGTGTGGCAGGCAAAGAATCCGCAGGAGTATCAGAAACTCGACTATCAGCACCCATCGCTGCCCCAGCAACTGGACGGTGGCGTCCGGCAGATTGAACTCGATATCTTTGCCGATACCCAAGGCGGGCGCTACGCCCATCCTTCTGGACCTTCAATGGTGGCAGAAGCGGGTCTGCCCCCCGATCCCGACTTCGACCCCGCCGGGGTGATGCTCAAACCCGGCTTCAAGGTCATGCACATTCAGGACGTCGACTACCGCAGCAATTGCCAGCCGTTCATCGCTTGCCTCCGGCAGGTTCGCCAGTGGTCCCACGAGCATCCCCACCACATTCCCATCTTCATCCTGGTGGAGACCAAGCAGGACAATCCCCAGGAAATGCAACTCACCCAACCGGAGCGCTTTACCCCAGCCACCTTCGACGCTCTCGACGCCGAGATCCGCTCTGTATTTTCGCGCAGCGAAATCATCTCTCCGGACGACGTGCGCGGCACCTATGACACCCTGGAGCATGCGGTGCTGGCCGGGAACTGGCCCACCCTGGCTCGCTCGCGGGGTAAGGTCGTTTTCCTGATGGATCAGCGTCCCGTCGGCTCCGTTTACCTCGCAGGCCATCCCTCCCTCGGCGGCCGCATTCTCTTTACCAATGCCGAACCCGGCGAGCCGGACGCCGCCTTCATCGAGCGCAACGACGGTCCGGCCGCCGAGATTACCGCGCTGGTCCGAAAAGGCTACCTCGTCCGCACCCGCACCGACGCCGAAACCCAAGAAGCCCGCGCCCACGACACCCGGCGCCGGGATACCATGCTGGCGAGCGGCGCTCAAATCCTCAGCACGGATTATCCCGTGGCCGAGCCCGCCCGCTGGCCGGGCCACTATTTCGTCGCGCTCCCCGGTGGGGCCGTGTTTCGGTGCAATCCCATCAATGCCCTCGTAGGTTGCGCGGCTATAAAAAGGTGCTGCGTCGAATCGCGGTGGACGACCACGCGTCGGTAATCATGGAATGCTGATGTTGCTGCTGCCGGATGGAGTAATCAGCCGAGGGGTTTTTCACATTGTAGTGTATGCACCACAATATACGACTAGAAATCAAGCCAAAAACCCAGACCCCACTTTTATCTCGTGTGCCCCACAAGACCAGGGCTTCGTCAAGGTCGCTTTTAGTGAGATCACAATACATGCCTCCTTTTATCTCTTGGTAGATGATCCATAAGATAACGGCATAAAAATTGCTAGCTATACGGCAGGCAGGTGTGTCTTCTGCTCGGAATGGCGCAGCCGGGTAGGCTCGCGAGGCTCCCGGCCGCCCCTAACGCGCTCGGCCGCGGCTCCGCCACGTGCCTCTGCCCATGGGCTCAGCAAAAAACTCGCAGGACGCCGGCCCGCTGGGCGGCCCGCCGGGGCCGTGGAAACTGGAAATTCGAAACTGGAAACTGGAAACTGGACAAGGCCTTCAATTTCGAGTTTCCAGTTTCGAGTTTCGAGTTTCCAAGGTCAGGGAAGGTGGACGGAAGAAAAAAATTTACGAACAAAGCGGCCAAGTTATTGAAAACAAAGGATAGTATGACAAAGTGACCGAGAAAAAGCGGACATTTTGGTTTAAGTATCGGACATTTTGGTTCAACGTGGTGACATTTTGGCGTGGCCATACAGCGTTTTTCGGACACTTCGGCATGACGGGGCGACGTCTTGGGTGCCAACACGGAAGAACGGGACCGGAACAGGGGAACGGGCCATTTCCGACTTACCGTTGTTCAGCGCTCCCACAGTCCGAACCGCCGCGACTTTGACGTGACCCTGCCCACAAGACACGTTTGATTTAGAAAGGGAGATTGAGACTCTATAATCGCCGCCTGTCCTGTTCTGGGGACTGTCGCAGGGGTTGGCCGCCGCAAAATCAGGTGTATCTGGAGGGTGAGGACTACGTGCGTTTCATCCTGCGTGTGTACAAGGAAAATGACTGGATGGTGCAGGTGGGTCCGCTCGGCGCCTATTCGGTGCGTTGGCATTGGACGGGCGAACGCGAATGGTATACGAGCGACCCGAAGAAATGCGATCGCTTCCTAGTGGCAGCGAAGATTAACGCCGATTCGTGGAACGTCGAAGCTGCCATTCCGCTTGACCAATTGGGATCCCCGGATCCTGGGGGAATCCAATTGAATGTTGAGAGGCATCGGGCGCAGCGTCCTGGTATGTCGGAAGAACAGTGGCGCTGGCCGGCGTTTCAACCTACCGCCCAAATCTCCTCCGTCACCGTCGCGCCGGGGCAGGCGCTGGCTCAACCGATCTATCACCCGAACATCCTGGGCAACAGCGATCCGCCCGTCACGGTTGCATATCGCAAATCCCTCACTGCCTTGGAAAGCCGTTGGAACGACGCCGAGAGGCGGGACGTTGCCGCATGGAACTTGCGGCGAAATGAAGCCGCGGCGCAAGTGCACGAACATCGCCCCGCTGTAAACTGAAAAGCCTTTTAATGCCGGTACCGCCGTCCTCCGAGGATCGAGGTCAGCGCGTCTAACGATTTGGGTTCGGGTTCGGCTGGAAACGTCACGCGGTACCAGTTTTCCATTTGCGCTCTCTGGCTCTCTAGGTTTGCGGTTGCATTGATGGATGCAGCAGCAGCGATTCTTGCCCGCGCTTCGGTGGCCTGGACAGATTGCCCCAATTCCTGGTAGCTGAACATTTCCAGGTAATCCTGAATTCGGTAATCGGGATGGTCGGGTTTGCCCGTGCCGAGGCGCTCCGGATATTCGCGCGAGGTTTCCAGGTGCGCGATGGCTTGATTGTATTGATGCTGCTTCATATCGTGCAGCGCCTGGCCCACCTGGCAGTTCATGAATAAATCGTGAATGTCCTGCTGGCCTTCGTAGGGAATGATGGTTGTATTTGCCAGGGTCGAATTGCACTCCTCGTAGCGGCCGCTGGTCAGGTCGGCACGGGCCAGCAGCACCTTCATGATGCTTTCCTTGGGGAATTGTTGGACCGCTCCGGAGGCGGTCTCGAGCACCTTCTCCGGCATTCCCCGATCGCGGTAATAGCTGGCTAAGCGGTACCAGTTTTTCCAATCGTCCTTGCCGACCGAGAGGGCTTTCTCATAATCCACCAGTGCTTTCTGGGGATCGGCGCCCTTTTCGAGGAAGGCGCGGGAGACGTAAACCGGGGCATAATCCGGGCGTTCTCCGCAGGCCTCGAACATCTTCAGCGCATCTTCCTCCCGTCCCATTCCCCAGTAGATCAAGCCCAGATAGTAAGTGGCTTTCCAATTGCCCGGAAGGGCCGTGGCCGCCCATTGAAACACCGGAATGGACTCCTCGCGGAAGGGAAAGACCAAATACGGCGATAGGCCAGCGGCCTTCTCCAACGCTTCGCGGCTTTGCTGCGGCGATTTCTCCCGCAGCAAATATGCCTGCCAGTACCGGATGGTGGCTTGCTCCGGGGCGGTTTCCAACACTCGTAACGCATCGCCATCCAGCCGCAGATCAGCATAATAGGCGGCGATTTCCAGATAGGTTTCATGCGGCAATTCATTCCGAATCATGGATTTGAAATGATCTAGGGTGGACGGCCGGGGATCCAGTAAATACTCTTCGAACCGGGCCAAGTGGTTCAGGGGATCGAGTTCCAGGATCTTCTGCAAAGTGCCGCGCGCCTTTTCCGGCTGCTTCCCCAGACGATAGGTGGTGGCGAGAATTTGATAAGTCCGGAGGTTATAGGCGTCATAATCGAGCGAGCGGTGCAGATACTCTTCCGCCAATTCCCAGTTGCCCTCCGTCACGGAGATCCCGCCCAGCGCGCAATTGGCGGCCGATCGGTACATGGGCGAGCGCGCCGCCCATTCGAGCGTCTCCTTGGCGTCCGCCAGGTCCCCCATTTGCCGGGAAATGATGCCGTAGATAAAGTTGGCATCCGGGTCGTACATCACGAAATCCAGGGCCTTCGCCGCGTAGCCGAGCGCCTTCGGGTATTCGCCCCGGCGGTAATAGAGGGTGGCGACCCGCGTCAGGGAGCGGACGTGGGTGGGGTCTTTCTCCAAGCATGACAAATATTTCCGTAGTGCCGATTCATAATGCCGGCTCTCCATCTCGCGCTCCGCAGATTGATAGAGGCCCTCCAGGGTGTTCGTCTCGTAATTGTGGAAGTTCAGGGGGCGTTTCAGGAGTCCGGAATCCGGATCGTCAGTGTAAGAGAGCTTATCACCGACATCCACCTGCAATTCACCTTTCTTGACCGACGCCGGAATCTTCTTCTCGTAAACCCCCATCGGCGGCAGAACAATCCGGTCCGTGAATATCTCCTTGCCTCCTGAGAGAATCTTCAGTTTTTCATCGATCTTCTGTAGCGCGCAGAAGCCCACCGTTAAGCCGTCGCCGGTGTTCCGCACATTCAATACCCCATAGGGAGTAGCTTTCATCATGGGGCCGATTTGCTTATAAGGGAAAAAGAGCTCCCGCCAGTGGTCGGCGGAATAGGGCGCAAATCGCCCCATGTCGCTCTGATCCAACAGACGACCCGTTTGCGCTTCGAGATAGGGGCCATCGTTGTCCGTAAGCAGGCTTTCCCAGATGCGTCCGGCGCGCGAAGGCGCCCACAAAAACAGCTTCTGGCCGGGCACATCACCATGCAGAGCCCAGTGACCGTAGCCGAAATCCGAATCGTGCCAGTACACGCCGAAGAAATCCTGGAGCGCGCCATGGACGAAATAGCTGCCCCCCTCCGTATGATTTTTATAGAGGGCGAGATTGCGCCCGTCCCGGGCGATCGGCCAGGGCTGGCTGGAGGCTTGGTAATCATGGCCGATCCACATCGTTCCCGGGAAAATGAATTCCACATCCTGGGAAAGATGCTGCGCACTATTTGCCCACACGTAGTAGGACTGTTCCAGCGGTCCCGGGTTGTACCAGAGAGTGCGGGCTTCCAGATAGGCCTTGTCGGGCAGCAGGAGGTATTCGACCCTCCATTCGGTGCGGGAGGGAAGATCGATGGTGCCGACAATGCAGCTCACGCTGCCGTCAGGATTCTTCCGAACCAGGTAATCGACCGGCGTGGCCGTGGAGGGGGCGTGGCCGATGATGCCGAAGTTCATCTCGATTCCTCCGGAAGTCCACGGGCCACGCATGGAAAGATCCCGGAATTTGAGAACGTGGTTGTAATAGGCGAATTGCTTATTCGTGCTCTTTTCCACGGCTCCCAACAGCTTCCCGCCCACCCCAGGAAGGATGAACACCCGGATGTAGGGGTTTTCCATTCGCACCACGTTCCAGGTCTGGTCGGCGCCGCCTAAAGTTTCGTCTTCGAAGGAGAAGTACGGGTAGATTGCTTGTCCTCCCGTCGCTTCACGCCGGATGGGATCCGCCGCCACCGGCTCGGGATCGGAGAAAGGATAAGTCTCAATGGCCTGCTTTTCTTCCTGGATCGTCGCTTGCTGAGCCGGGAGACAAACGGCAAGGCTCAGGAATAGCGGCAATAGAATAAGATACGTTTTCATCATAAAATCTCCTGTGCACGGCCGAGCGGTTCCTAGGGCGCTGTCGCGCATACATACCGCCGGCCTTCGGGGATAGGTTTGAACTGGTACCAGCCTGGTTTGGGCGACGTGAATTCGACCTTGCCCAGACTTTTGCCTTCGGCGTCATAGGCCATTAGAGCGGCCGCTGTCGGGGCACGGAAGGCGATTCGGTCGTTGCCGTAAATATCGATCAACTCCCAAGTGCCATCGGCCTTGTGGCGCAGCGCCACGCTGCCCGTGGCGGCCAAGCCGCCCTGTTCCGTCCATTGCCCGCGCCCGTCGAGAAAATCGAACTCGGGCGCCTGGACATAGTCAACGCGGCGTCCGCCGATGTTGGCAGACTCTTCGAAAAAGCCGTTCCTGCCGTTGATCACCAGCCAGCCGGAAACCGGCAGTTCGACGAGTTTTCCGGAGGAATTTTTGACAATCCAGGTTCCTGCCGGCGAGCGGTTCACCCAAACTTCCGTTCCATTTTCGTATACCACGTGCAGATGGCCATTCGCCAGTGCGCCGGTGGCGATCGCCTCGCTGGGGGTGAAGAATCTCCCACTCCGATCGGCGTATTCGATTACTTTGGGTTCACAGAACGCATATTGCTGTTGCAATTGTTGCATCATATAGTAAGACCGCGCCATGGCCTCGACATGGAAGGGCCCGGAGGGATCAAAATCGGTCACCAGCCAGCCCATGTTCCCGTAGGCAATCGTCGTCGCCAGGAAAAGGTCGAGATATTCCAGCCTCTTCGGCGATGTGGCCCACTCCTTGTCCATTTGGCTCAAGTAATAGGACGTTGCACCCATGCCGTAATCGCATTCGAGAGGATGAATCTTCCTCAACATGAACGAGACGTCCAGCGGCTCCGTCAACAGGTTAACCGTGTCAAGGGCATGACGCGCGCCATGGCGGGGGCTTACATGCGTGTAAACCCAGCCGTAGCTTCCCGACGTCAACCCCGCATAGAGCCATTGGTAGGTGCCCTCGGACTGGGTGGGTCCATAGACCTGCTGGTCATTACGCAACAATTGGCCGTAAGCATAAAAGGTCGCCGCAAAGGTTCCCGCCCCCGGCACACGCGCATCGAAGTCAGTATAATCCCACGGATCGGCGGCGGTCTGAACATCCGTGTAAGACATCTTCACGCCGTACTTTTCCTTGATGCGTTGGGCGTAGTAAGCATCGAACTCGACGGCCTTGGCGGGCTTCTCCGCATAGTTGCGCGCCCAAGCGCGGCGCCATTCGCCGTCCGGCGATCTTTGCACGTCGTCCGGGTTCCAGTTTTCGTTGACGGGACTGAAGTCGCAATAGTTGGTGTAAACGCCTTGCAGCCACCCCAGGCCGTTTTGGGCCTGGATGTAGCATTTCAGCATGGCGTCGCCGCCCTTTTGTGGCGCCGCATGGAGCCTGAGCGTGAAACTCTCCCCCTCGTCGCGCCACGTGACCTCGTGGCTATGCTGCATCACCTTGTCCAGGCCATAGGCGCGAATGCGCTCGCAGCGCTCGTGGTCTTTGACGAACGATTCCGGCGCCGTTACGGTCCAGAGAACCTGTTTACCCTCCACCTGCCGTATCGAAGGCGGATTGGCGATGGTGGGAAGCGTTTCCTCGTAATTGGGTGAGTTGGTAATGAAGATTCTCTCGTAGAGGTTGTTACGCAAACCGTCCGTCTTGGGCAAATACCGCATTCCGCCGTTGATCTCAGCGCTATCGCTGGTCACTTTCGGGTCGGGCGTAAAATAAGGCTCCGAGGCGTTTGACCGGTACCAATCGAACCAAATCGAGGTGAAGACAGGATGGGTCTGGTCGCCGGAAATCAGCACCCGTGGGTTGGCGTTAACGTAATCATCTGAAATATGAATCTCCCTATAGGTGATGTAGGGAACGGTAATCAACCGGGGGTGGGTGATGCCAGAGACGTGCCCGAAGTTCAGTTCGGTGGCTTCGCCGCCCTCGCACCACGTGTCGAGCACCAGCGACTTTTGCCACAACTGCATCTGGTAATCGACCTGCCGCGATCCCATACGAAAGGTGGCTTGCACAGCGTCATTGGCTAGTTTTGCGGAAACCAGTTCACCTTCTGCAACATCTCCGGCGGCGGTGTCGGCAAACCGGACGCCCCCGCCATCGAGAGGCAGGAAAGGTGCGGCGCCATTGACACTTACCGTTAACTCGCTCAAGCGGCCCTTGGCCGGACGATATTCGTAGGTGACGGTTCCATCCCGGCCTTCGTAGCGCAGTTCAAAACGGCCGGGCCCGGCTTCCCGCACCGATACCTTGAAATTCTTCTCGAAATTCTCCGGCAGGATCGTTTCCTCGCGGGTGGGGAAGGGCAACGTTCCCGGACCGGTGTTTGTTCCCACCAGTTGGTCGCGATAAGGTTTGAGGTCGCGTTTCGGCTGGGGTTTAAATGTGAGCGGCATCAATTCTTCGGTGTAAAACGCCAGCGAATCACAGAACAAGTAGCGAAGTTGCGGGTTTGTTGCTTTGCCGATTTCAATTCCGGAGAAGTGGGCCGGCAGGACGATCTGTGCCAGAATGTCGCGGGGAATGCGGCGATGAACCAGCCACCATTGCTTCCATCGGATATCCGTGAGTTGAATCCGGAATTCCTTCCCCCGCGCGTCCTGAATCAGGACGGAGACCTCTGCGGCTGGCGTGGTGGGGTCGGGAATATACTCCCAACGATTCCCGTAAACCCACAAATCAATCGAGTCGAAACCGCCGGGAATAGGGACCGGCTGCGGCGGCCGGGCAATGACCCTGCTTTCCGGGCGCGTGCCCGAATAATCAATCTTGGCCACGAATTGACCCCACAACTGCTGCTCGCGGCTGCGGCGCAATTCTCCCTGAGCGCCGTCGTAGAGTTCCAGAGTCCAACCTCTGAGATTTTGAAAATCCACCAGGGTGTGCGGATTCTGCTCACGCTGCGTCCAGGTGAACTCATAGGGCTGCTGTCCGACTTGCTGCCAAGGCTCAATTTCGTTGATCGCAGGGACGACCTTCTGTTGGGCGAAAAGTCCGGCAGGAACGAGTGCAAGGGCGATCCACACTTTAACGAATGTGCGCATGGGTTATAGAGTCCTCCGGGACAAAGGTAGAGATGCCGCGCACACCTCTGCGGCCGTGAGCGAAGGCGCCACTTCGCCATCCCTGCGCGCGACGCGGGCCTTATTGTATACTTCGGGGCGTCTACAAAAAAGCACTGTCATCGCTTCCCGTGACCTCCTTTCGCTGACGCTGAACTTCAGTTCAGCCTGTGCCAACCTGAAGGGCGACACGGTCGACCCATCACCCGGCAGCCTGGGCCGACCCCATCGGACAGCTGGCATGCGCCTGGGCTGGATCACTAGTAGGGCGTGGAAATTGTCCGCTATCTCCGCTGTTGGCGACGCGGCCAGACGCTGGGCGGGGAGCGCTTCCAGAAAGAGTTGCTGGCCCAGCGTCCCGCCGCTCGCTGCTGGGAGGCGCAACAACGCCTGCGCACTCTCCCCCAGGGGGTCTGTCCGCAAGAAACGCTGGAAGCCTATCTGCGCGGACTGGGCAACTCCGACCGGGTGCTGTTCCGCCAGCTCCAGGAACACCTGGCCCTGTTCCGCACTTATCGCCCGGAGCAGGTTGCCGCGGCCTTGGGAAAAGCCCTTGCGGCCCGCACTTTCGGCGCCGCTTACGTGGCCCATCTCTTACACCAAAGCGCGTCGCCGCGGGAGCCGCAATCGCCTTTGCAGCTCCGCGATCCGGAACTCAATCAACTCACTACCGACCCGTTGTCCTTGCTCGACTACGACGCCTTCATCTTGAAGGCCCGAAAGGAGTCTGCCGATGACCCTGGAAGAGAAACTGACCCAACTGCGCCTGCTGACCATGGCCCAGAAGCTGAAGACGATGACGCACGAGGCGGCGAAGGAAAATCTTAGTTTTGCCGCCGCCCTGGAACGGCTGGCCGATCAGGAACTGGAAGCCCGCCATGGTCGCGCGATCGAGCGCCGCTTCCGCCTCTCGCGCCTCCCCGCGCAGCCCACTCTGGACCAGTTCCACTTCGCCCAACATAAATCCCGCCAGCAGGAGCACTACGAAGCATCTCCCCTCAGGATAACCGTTGCACGCGGTAAGAAGCCGCCGCCATTCCTTCAAATCGAGGAGTCTGGTATGCTTTCGTTCCTCTAACTGAGGAATGGAGGATATGGGATTCATGTCGTACTCGCGGCTCTCGATGGCGTAATTGAAGATCGAATTGAGAATCTGTCGGTGTGAATTGATATAAGCCGCTGAGTGCCCATGGCGCTCAAGTTCCGCAAAGAAATTCCGAATCACCGGAACATGTATTTCGTTGGCCTTCAGCGATCCGAACTCCCGGAAATGGGTTGGTAAAATTCATTGATTACGTTAGCGTTGGGATGTTAACTCCCAAGACCATTTGCGCGTGAGGCGCAGGTCATGGCGGCAACTGTGGATGCAGGCACCGTTACGGAATCGGGCAGACGTTCCTCAATGATTGCCTTGACCCTACCAAAAGGCCGTCGCTGGCGCATTATGCTACTGCTTTTCTTGGCATCGTTGATCAACTACCTAGACCGGGCCACCGTATCCGTAGCACTGCCGCAGATTGCTCGTGACCTGATGTTAAGCCCGGCAGCTAAAGGTGTCCTCCTTTCCGCCTTCTTTTGGTCCTACGCGCTGATGCAGATTCCCATCGGTTGGTGTGTCGACCGGTTCAATCTGCGCTGGTTGTATGCGGGTACGTTCGCGCTGTGGTCACTAGCCTGCGGCCTGACGGGGCTGGCGGGAAGTCTATTCGCACTGATTCTGTTTCGTGTACTTTTGGGCATGGGAGAGTCGATTTTCTTGCCCGGCGGAATGAAAATCGTCGCTAGCATTTTCCCTCCCCAGGAACGCGGGCTGCCTACGGGTTTCTTTGAATCCGGCAGCCGCCTGGGACTTGCCTTGGGAGCTCCCCTCCTTGCCTGGCTGATCTTGCGCCACGGTTGGCGCAACATGTTCTTCTTGGTTGGATTCTCAGCTTTGTGTTGGTTGATTCCGTGGTTTGCGGTCTTCCCGCGGCGCTTGCCGATTCCAAGCCCCGAAACGCAACGCGAGGCCCGAGTGCCCGCCACGGCCAAACGGGGTCCGCTCACGTTCGATCGCAACCTGCTGGGCATCTGCCTCGGCGCCTTTTGTTATGATTACTACTGGTTCTTGCTGGTCACGTGGTTGCCTGACTATCTGATGACGGTGCGCCACCTTACGCTCTTGAAGGCGGGCTTTTACGCGTCCCTGCCTTACTTCATTTTCGGCGTCGGCTCTCCGCTCGGTGGCTGGGTTGCCGATGGCCTCATTCTCCGCGGTTGGGACGAAACGCGCACGCGCAAAGGCATCATTACGGTGGCCTTCTTCACGGGGCTGCTTTTGATCCCGGCCGCTGGGGTGACCGGAGCGACGCGAGCACTGGCTCTCATCGCCGGCGCATCACTCGTCGGGACCGCCGCGGCGAATCTGTTGGTCATGGTACAGGCCTGCGCACCCCCTGGTGAAGTCGGAGTGTGGACAGGCACCGAGAATTTCGTCGGCAACCTCGCTGGCGTTGTGGCCCCCGTCATCACAGGACTCCTGATTACTTGGACCGCATCCTATCGGCCGGGCTTTGCGCTGGCCGCGGTCGTGCTTCTGATCGGCCTGCTGGCCTTCTGGTTCATCGTAGGCGCGTTGCGACCGCTGGATCGTCGTCCGGCTTAAAGCGGAGGGAGATTTCCAGCTATGAACTCGAGCGTGGTTGCTCCACAGAACGCCTTGTTGGCCATAATCGGACCCCAGGTGATCGACGGCGTGCGCCCCGAGCCAATTTCCACGGGCACGGTTTTGATCGGCGACGACGGTCGGATCGCCGCTGCAGGTCGGTCGCACGAGGTCGTCGTGCCGACCGGCGTTCCCGCCCTCAATGCCTGGGGGATGACGTTGCTGCCGGGGCTCATAGATTCACATGTTCACTTGGTATGGGACAAAACGCTCTATCGCATTAGTTCCGCTGACGATTACCAGGCACACCTGCACGCGCGCAGTTCCGAGCGCCAACTGCTGCGGGCCGGACACCACGCGCAACTGGCGTTGGCGGCTGGCGTGACCACGGTGCGCGACTGCGGGGCAGACGATTTGTCGGTTCTCGCGCTACGTGATGCGGTCAACGCACGGCGAATTCGTAGGCCCGCGCATTCTGGCCTCGGGTCGGCCGATCACTACTACCGGCGGCCACATCTACTCCGGCTGGGGCGTGGACAATGCCGATGAAATCCGGAAAGCGGTGCGGACGCTGGCAGCGCAAAGGGTGGACTTCATTAAGCTCGTGGCCAGCGGCGGAACCACCACGCCGGGGACGAATATCACACGGGCGCAGTACACCTTGGAGGAAATGCGCGTGGCGGTCGAGGAAGCGCATCGTTTGGGGCTTCAGATAGCCGCACACGCCATTTCTACCGACAGCATCCGCCTGGCTGCCGAAGCCGGCGTGGATACCATCGAGCATTGCTCTTGGATTGGCAGCGACGGCAAGACACCCGAGACGGACGGAGCTGCCGTGGACTGGATGGTAAAGAACGGCGTGCGGGTTAACCATACCATCATTCCCCGCCCTTACCTCTTCGCCGATGAGGTGGGTGAGGCACCGTCCACTCAAGAGCAATGGTGGCTGAATATCCTCAACGTCCGCTGGCCCTTTCTTCACCACATGCGGGAAAGGGGGGTACCGGTCATCCTCGGGACCGATGCCTGTTTTGGTCCATGGCCGGGCACCACGCTCTGGCCCGGGTTTCAGGACATGGCGCGCGCTGTTGATATCATTGTCCGCCACGCCGGATTCACAGCTCTGGAGACGATTCGCATGGTCACCGCTGAGGCCGCACGGGCCCTGCGGATAGACTCGGAGTTGGGCACGATCGAACCCGGCAAGCGCGCTGACCTCATCGTAGTCGTCGGTGATCCCTTGCACGACATCCGTGCCCTGCGGGACGTTCAGATGGTCTTTCGGGATGGGCGTTTGGTCGCCCAGAACGGCCAGGTGGTTCTGCCGGGATCGCAACCGACCTGGGGATCGAAACCATGAAATCCGACGACCTGCTTATCCAAGCTCGGCAGCATCTGGTGGGGGGGGTTGGCGCTGGCGGGCGCTACCATCCGGTGCTGGGTCGGGCGCTGTACTTCGCACGCGGCCGCGGCTCGCGTTTGTGGGACGTGGATGGCAAGGAGTACATCGACTTCTTCACCGGTAGCGGGGCGAACTTCCTGGGTCACGATCATCCAGCCATGCGCGGGGCCATCGAGAACGCCCTTGAAGTGGGCGTAATCTGCAACGCCGAGACGGAGTTTCACGCGCGGCTAGCAGAGATGGTCGCCCAGGCGGTGCCATGCGCTGAAAAGGTCCGATTCGCCAATAGCGGCACAGAGGCCACGCTGGCAGCGATCCGCATTGCGCGCGCGTACACGGGAAAGTCGAAGATCTTGAAGTTCGAAGGACATTTCCACGGCATGCACGAATACCTTTGGTACAACTGCTGGGCAGGGGTGGGAACCATCAGGCAGGACGGAACTATCAAGCCCCTTCCCGAATCGGCCGGGATGTCACCGTCCTTGTCCGAGCTGATTGTAGTTGTGCCCTTCAATGACTCCGACGCGTTTGCGCGAGCTGTTCAAGCACACAAAGACCAATTGGCCGCGGTCATCATCGAGCCAATCTGTTACAACCAAGGTTGCATTCCGTCCGATCCTTCGTTCTTGCGTGAAGTGCGGAGGGTGTGTAGTGGATGCGGCATCGTCTTGATTTTCGATGAAGTGCTCTCGGGATTCCGTATGTGCCTGGGAGGCGGCCAGGAGTATTTCGGCGTGACCCCGGATCTTTGCACCCTGGCGAAGGCGCTGGGCGGGGGCGTGCCCATCGCTGCCGTGTGCGGGCGCGGCGAGATCATGGCGCAGTTGAATCCCTTGGGGCCGGTGGTCATGAGCGGAACATATTCCGGCCACCTCACTGCGGTCATGGGTGCCATCGCCTGCCAGACCGAGCTTGCCAAGCCGGGATTCTATGAACGCCTCAACGCGCTGGGTGACCATCTGTATCAAGGGATTCGGGAAGCGCTGCGCGTGACCGGAGTTCCAGCGGTGGTTCAAGGCATCGGCGCCCGATTCGGTATCTATTGGGGATTGACTGAACCCGTAACCGATTACCGGCAGGTGGTGCGCACCAACCGCGAGATGGAAGTCAGCTTCCTGAAGGGCTGCCTGGCGCGCGGACTGTACTTCCACGATTATGGACACACCATGCACCACGGTTTTTCAACTCAACATTCGGCGGCCGATGTAGACGAAGCCCTGAACATTATTGAAGACACCCTCCGCCATATTAGGATTTCACCGTGAATTGGCTCTAACAAGCGGGGCGTCGAGGGCCCGAACTTCCCACAAAAAGTGGAGATTTTCACGCGCTGCAAAACCGAGCTTGGGGAGTTCTCGATTGTTAGAGAAGGTTTTGCGAGTCGTTCTTGACGCATAACACCAATATAGGCAAGCAATCCGCTTCTATATTCCATGCAGCGAAATTTCCAGAATGCCAGGTTGCAGCCGTGGAACTTGACCCTGGAGCACCAGTTCACCCAGAACTGGAGCGCACGCGCATCGTACGTGGGGGGCAAGACGGAACATGTGGAATGGAACGAGACCGACTACGACATTCCCAAGATACAAACGCCTAATGAGACCACTCAACAAGAGCGTCCTTTCCAGCCGTGGTCAACGATTTACGCCACGCGTAGCGGTGCTGATCAAAATCTGGAACAGTAGCAACTGGAAGCCACCAAGCGGTTCGGCACCGGGTTGAGTTTCCAGGCGGAATATCAATGGACACGCTGCTTGGACGACGGCGAGAACAGCGGTCCCGAGAATCCGAATTTCGAAAATCTGGATTACGGCAACAACGTATACACCCGACGGCACGTGTTAGTGTTCAACTACATTTATGCGTTGCCGTTCGGCAAAGGGAAAGCGTGGCTCAGAAACGCGGGCAAGGTGGAGAATGCGCTCGTCGGCGGCTGGCAGGTGTCCGTCGACCAGACCTTTTCGTAAAGTTCGTCACGAGTCAGCGTCACTTTCGGCGCGAACACAATACATCCCACATCAGGTTTGGAGGCCAGTCTACATGAGCAAGGGTGTGCGGGGGAATGATTAATTAGAACTCCGACTACTCCATCAAATCGAGGGTGGGGCCGAAATAGCATCCCGAGATCCGAGCGTTACCGTTGCTAGGCTTTAGCTATGCGCGGGCACACTTGCTCAAAAGAGCGATTGTCGGAAAATCTCGGTAACCCATAGATATGCTTTAGCTTGCAGGAATGTCCATGAAAATCCCCAGGAGAGATAGGGGAGACAGGAGACTAAAACCAAAAAGTCCCGCAACTGCTTGCGGGACTTAGGTTTGCTGTATTTTATGAGAAATATCTTGACAGATGGTGCGGAAGGGGGGATTCGAACCCCCACGCTCTTGCGAGCGTCAGCCCCTCAAGCTGGTGCGTCTGCCAGTTCCGCCACTTCCGCACAACGCCCCCTATTCGGGAGCACGTGTCAGCCACATTCGGCGCAGCACCCAGAAAGTACGGGAACAAGGTGCCGACTGCGATTCTACCACACGGCTCCAAGACACGGTTTGAAAAGTTGCACGCCGGATAGTGGCTGGCGCATTCTGCCTCTCCCGTAGAATGTCCTATCCCGCGCCCGCCTTGAGCGGATAGATCACGTGCTCATTGAACCGGACATTTCATATGCCAACGGCACCTTACAATCGATCACTTGGCCGTGCGGCAAAGTTGTGGTAACGTTCGCGGCATAGGAGGTGGTTCTTTGAATACCGTTCAGGAAGTGCCCAGCGTGCCAGCCCGTCAAGTCGTTGTGCCTTTGGGCACACGGGTGACCCGCAATGTCGGTGTAGATGCTTACCGGGGATTGGTGATGGTTCTGATGATGGCGGAGGTCCTGCGTCTGGCGCGCGTGGCGCAGGCTTTCCCGGGGAGTTGGATCTGGCATATCCTAGCTTTCAACCAGACGCATACCGAGTGGGCGGGATGCTCTCTGCACGATCTCATTCAGCCCTCGTTTTCCTTTCTGGTCGGCGTGGCGCTGCCTTACTCGATTGCCAGCCGGATGGCGAAAGGCGCCACTTTCTCCAAGCTGTTGGCGCACACGCTGTGGCGGGCATTCGCGCTCGCGGCGCTTGGTATTTTTCTGCGTTCCATGGACGCGTCGCAGACCAGTTTTATGTTCACCGATACGCTCACCCAGATCGGCCTCGGATATCCCTTTCTCTTCCTTTTGGGCTTCCGGCCGCCACGCTGGGCCTGGACGGCGCTGGGCACGATCCTGGTGGGTTACTGGCTGGCATGGGCGCTTTACCCGCTGCCCGGCCCCGCTTTCGACTGGGCCTCGGTGGGCGTGCCGGCAGCCTGGCACGCGCAGCACAACTACACGGGATTCGCCGCCCATTGGAATAAGAACTACAACTTAGGCATTGCCTTCGACCAATGGTTTTTGAACCTCTTCCCGCGCCCCCAACGTTACGTCTACGATTCTGGCGGCTACCTGACCCTGAGCTTCATTCCCACACTCGGCACCATGATTCTGGGACTCATTGCGGGACGCTGGCTGCGCGAAACGGCCCCGATAGTCCCCATGAAGAAATTATTGGTGGCCGGCGTGACAGGGATCGCCGGCGGCTTGTTCTTCCACTTTACTCACGTCTGCCCGGTGGTAAAGCGCATCTGGACACCCAGTTGGACATTGTTCAGCGGCGGCGCGTGCTTTCTGTTGCTAGCTGGATTCTGCTGGGTAATCGAGCTGAGGCAGCGCAAAGCATGGGCGTTTCCGCTGGTGGTCGTCGGTATGAACTCCATCGCCGCGTATTGCATTGCGCATTTCATGGAGCAATTTTTGGTCAGTACATTCCGTACGCACCTGGGGCCGCATTTCTTTGAGTTTGCCGGAATCGGACTTCAACCCCTCATGGAAGGCGCCGCGGTGCTGCTGTGTTACTGGCTGGTGCTATTCTGGATGTATCGGAGAAAGTTGTTCTTGAAAATCTAAGCACCCGGAAGTTTGCACCGGCCGGGGCGGGAGGCAGGAGAATGCGCATCGCAGTTTCCGTTTCCGACAAGGAGAAAGGAAAAGGTACGGAGTCCCCTTATTTTCAAGCGCTGGTGGCCGCAGGCGCCGATGCAAGCGAAGTTGAACTGGTCTCCGCGGCTGATGCAGTTCGAGTGCGCGCCGCGGATTTCGACGGTATTTTGTTCGCCGGCGGGGATGATGTGGACCCCGCGTTTTACGGTGAATTGAGGCAGCATGACAACGTTCATGGCCACCGCGCTCGCGACGAATTTGAGTTCTCCTTGCTTGACGGCGCCTTGGCGCGACAAACCCCGATCATGGGTATTTGCCGCGGCGTGCAGATGATCAACGTGAAATTTGGCGGTACGCTCTACCAGGACATTAATGAGGATGCCGAGCCGCAAATCGAGCATCGGCAAACGGATCTCGGCAAATCCCGGCAGGAGCCCACTCACGGCATTCTGGTGACGGACGTGGAATCGAACCTCGGGGCCATCATTCACGGTGCTTGCCGGGTCAACAGTTTGCACCATCAAGCCGTGAAACGGCTGGGACGGGGACTGAAGGTAACGGCACGCTCCGAAGACGGGCTTGTCGAAGCGGTGGAATCCGCCGACGCATATCCCTTCTTCATGGCGGTTCAGTGGCACCCGGAGGAGATGGTTAACGACTCAGCCGAACAACGCGAAATATTCGTGCGATTCGTAGTGAAATGCCGCGAGAAGGCGGCAACACATGAGAGGTTCGCACGCGGCAGATGAAATCAAGAGGCTCCAGGAAGCGTGGATTGGCGCTTTGAAGGCTGGAGACGTAGACTATTTGATGACCATGGTGACCGATGACGTTGTGGCTGCGCATCCCGGCGGCAAGACGACGCGTGGGAGGCAGGAACTTGCCGACGACTTTCGGAATTTTTTTCGAAAGTTCCGAATGAACCAGAGTGCAACTTCCGAAGAAACCATTATCGCCGGCGAGTGGGCCTTCGATAGGTCTTCGGTAAACACCGATATCGTTCCGGTCACGGGCGGTGAGCCATCGCAAGTGAAATCGGAGGTCATCGTGATTCTGCGGCGCGGCACGGATGGCTCCTGGAAAATCGCGCGCACCATGAGTGTGCTGCGGTAGCGGAAGCAGCCGTATGCGCGTCGCAACAGTTTATAGGGAACCGTCGATCGGAACTGAAGGCGTTGGAAGGAGATCGCCATGACCAAGCTAAAAATGTATCTCAAGCCCACCTGAACCACTTGCCGAAAAGCAAGAGGTCTCTTGCTGGAAACCGGCGTGGAACTGGACGAGCACGACCTGGGGAAAGAGCGATTGACAGCGGAGCAACTCGATACCCTGATCGGTCCCCGCAATTACGTTGAGTTCTTGAACCCGCGGAATGAGGTGTACCGCCAGCGGAAGATGAAGGAGCACCCACCGGCGCGCGAAGAGGCTCTGAAGCTCATGGCGAAAGAACCCAACCTGATTCGGCGGCCTATCGTGATCCGCGACGGACAAATGGTTTTGGGTTACGACGAGGAAGGGCTGCGCAAAATAGCGAAATAGACAGCCTCATCCGATCGCTGGGTCACCGGGTTACTGGCTCGATGAGTCGATGATAAAATGACCCGATTACCCTAAGGAGCGCGGCACCATGCCGACCAAGGTTCTATTCCTGCAAGGCGACATCACAGAAATGGCGGTCGATGCTATCGTCAATGCCGCAAACACAGAGCTCACCATGGGCACGGGCGTAGCGGGCGCCATTCGCGGCAAGGCGGGGGCACGCATTGAAGAAGACTGCGAACGCCTGGCGCCGATCCGGCTGGGCGCAGCGACGGTGACCATTGGCGGGAACTTGAAGGCGCATTTCGTCATTCACGCTGCTGCCATACGGCCGGGCGAAAAGGCTACGGCAGAATCCATCCGGCTCGCTACCCGCGCCAGCCTGATGCGGGCGGAAGAAAAAACGATTCGCAGCTTGGCTATCCCCGCCATCGGCACGGGCGCCGCCGGGTTTTCCCTCGCGGAATGTGCGGCGATTATGCTGAAAGTCGTTCTTGAGCACATCAAGATGCGCACCTGTCTGGAAAAGATATACTTCGTGCTGTTCGATGCAGCGGCGCTGAAAGCCTTTGAAGAAACCTACCAGCAACTCACCGCGCGCCCGGCAGCAATAATTGCATGAAACAGTGGCCAGTGGTGGCCAGGGGCTACCGAGCGGTGAGCTGCTCGGTTGCTTTTCCGGCCATTCGCCACTGACCAACAGCCGCGGCTTACATGGCCAATACCCCTCTCAAAAAGCTGCTTCTCGATACATTGCGGCGCTCCGGCCCGATGACCTTTGAGCGCTACATGCAGACGTGCCTTTATCACCCCGAGTTTGGTTATTACACACAGGGCCGGGAGCGCACCGGTGTAGTAGGCGATTACTTCACCAGCTCCGATTTGCATCCGGTATTTGCTCGCCTGCTGGCACGGCAAGCTGCCGAAATGTGGAACGCGATGGGGTGTCCACCGCTCTTTACCTGGGTGGAGATGGGCGCGGGCCGCGGCGTCTTCGCCTCAGATTTCTTGAGCTGGTCCGCAGGCGTATTACCGGACTTTGCCGCCGCGCTTGATTACGTGGCCATCGAACCGGGCGAGAAGCAGTGCCACGCGATAGAGGCGAGGCTTGCCGGCGCGGGCGTGCGGGAAAGGGTGCGGCTGCTTCGAAATCTGGAAGAACTCGCACCAGCGACCGGTTGTTTCTTCTCGAACGAACTGGTGGACGCCTTTCCCGTTCATGTGGCCACGCGCGATGAAGGACATCTGAAGGAGATTTACGTGGTCGCGCACGGCGACGAGCTGGGCGAGAAGATGGGTCCGATCAGTGATCCCGCCGTGGCGGCATACGTTGCCCGGTACGCGCATGAGCTTGAAGAATGCCAGCGTGTGGAGGTGAACCGGATGGCCCAGGCATGGATACGCGCGGTGGCTGCCAAACTCGCTCGCGGATTTGTGCTTACGATTGACTATGGCGATACCGCGGATCGACTCTTCACTGCTGATCGTCCACGGGGAACGCTGCTGGCATATCGCGGCCACGTGGCAACCGAGGACTTCTTCGCGGCACCGGGGGAGACGGACATCACCGCGCACGTGAACTTCAGCGCCTTGATCGATGCCGGTAAGGCCGACGTACTTGAGCCGGCGGGCTTCACGACGCAGGAGAGATTCTTGCTGGCGCTCGGAGAGCGCAACCAGTTTGCGGATGTCTACGATCCTGGTCAAAACGAGCCGGACAGGCTGAGCGCGCGACTCAAACTGAAGCGCCTGATCTCGCCGGAGGGAATGGGCAATATCTTTAAGGTGCTGCTCCAACAACGGGGATTCCCTGGCGCCAAATTAATGGGATGGAAGTTCGAGAGCAGAAGTTAGGAGTGAGGAGCGAGGAGTTAGGAGTCAGGAGTGAGAAGTTAGGAGCGAGGAGTGGCCCAAGGTAATCTTGGGTTAACAAACCTCTGGATAACCCCAAAAAGAAGGAAGTTGCGACGCCATATACTTCTAACTCCTAACTCCTCGCTCCTAACTTCTCACTCCTCATCTTTCAGCCGATTGCGCCGGCGCTTTGTACGGTTTTTGAATGTAGCGATTGGCCTCGTCCAGCGCTCCCTGAGTGTTGTCATTGGTCTGGAGGGCGCGCTGATATTCGTTGAGCGCGCGATCACGCTGGCCCGTCACATCGAAGATTTTGCCCAGTTCGAGATGGGACCACACCTCGATCCACTTGGGGTCCAAATCGCCATCCAGGCCGCGCCGGAATTCTTCCATCGCCGCATTATAGTTGCGCAGTTTCAAGTGGATTTCGCCCAACCGATAGTGGGCCAGCGAGCTATTGCTGTTGAGCTGCAATACATCCTGGTATTGTTTGATGGCGTCGAGAAACGCCTGTTCCTGCACCAGTTGGTCGGCGCGCGCCATCTCCACCTGGTATTTCGTTTTTTCATCGAACTTCAAAATCCGGCTCGCCGGGTCCACCAGCACGCTGACGGGTTTGGTACGCGTGTCGATCGTAAAATCCGACGTGGTGCCGACCATTTCCACTCGCTGCGTGATCGGTTTGGAACCCTCGCATATGACACGAATCTCGATGGGCATGCGGAAGATATCGAGGTCCTGCTGCATCTTGCCCACGACTTGATAGCCTTTTGGAAGCCTGTACACAGCCCAGGTGCGCTTGAACTGCGGCACTCCGGTGGAATTCACCCATTGCGCGAAAAAGAAAGTCAGTTCTTGCTTCGAAGCTTTCTCCGCAAGGCGTTGAAATTGGTCGATCGAAATTGACTTCCAGGCATACTGTGATGTCATGCTCCGAAGGGTCTTGACGAAGGCCTCGTCGCCCACCACCCAGCGGAGCATGTGGAACACCATGGACCCCTTATCAAAGACAATCGACTGATACTCGGGGGTGAACTCGTGCAGTTGTCCCGCCTGAGCGATGGGCGCCACTTCCTCGTGGGTCAGCGCGCCCACCGCCGTCTCGCGCATCAGGTCTTCAAAAGCCGCCTGCCCCGCAGCGTGCTCCACATAGAGCGCCTTGGAGTATTCAGCCAAGCCCTCGTCAAGAAACTCGTCATTGGGGGTGGCAGGGCTCACCAGGCAGCGCCACCACAATTCCGAGATTTCATAAGCCAACAACCGGTAATTCACCGGGTTCGTGAACGCGTGCGAGGCAAGCGCCACCAACCCAGGGGCCGTATATCCGTTAACGGTATCGTCGCCAATTTCAACAATGGCCAGGTGGGCGCTGGGCAGAGGACCGAACGCGTCGCTGTAAAAGGCCAGAATTCTGGCGGCGGTGTCGCCATAGATCGCAGCGAAATTCTCGTGCCCGGGTTTCAGGTACAGTGCAATGTCGGCTCCTACCGCCGTCCCCGGCTGCACCGCGTATGGACCCGCCATCACCGTTCCCGGAAACGACGCGTCGGCGTAGGTAAAGCTGTAAGTGACCTTTCCGGGTTCGCGCGCCGGCGTTCCGGCTTTCCCGGAGGCGATTACCGTTTCGTCCGACGGGACAGTGATATTCATGGTCGCCGAGAAGCGGTTCACGTTATAAGCGCTAACCGGGAACCAGCGGCCGGCATAAAGGAGGTAAGAGCCATCGGAACCGACGTAGGCAACCTTAATGCCCTCCACCGGGCTGCCGTCGGCGGAGTTGAGCATTCCCCCATAAGTCACCGTAATCGACGACAGCTTGCCGGCACTCATCGGATTGAGCAGCGAAAGGTTCAAGGCCAGGCCATCCTGCTTGAACGCCACGTCCTGGCCGCTGGCGTCCACCACCTTTTGCACGCGCAAGCTGCTGTGCAGTTCGAAACCGAGCGTGGTGATGTCGGAGCTGGGAATAATGTCCACCCGCGCCTTAGCGGTGAGGAGGTGCTGAGACGGGAGTAGCTCGGCATCGATGACGTAGTTTTTGACCTCGAAGCGCGGAGCGACTCCTTGCGCCCGTCCCCACCCCGACGCCAAGCCCAGCGCCATGCCCAAAAGCCCCAGGTGAAACATCCAGCGGCGATGTTGGCGAATAGCATGCGAAACCACAGCTACGTCCATAGCTCTGAAACCGGTCATTCTTGGCTCCCCTGGCAAAGTCCTTCCGATGTAACCGCCGCACTGGCAACTCCACCCTGCCAATTTCTAATTTCACAGCTCCATTGCATCAGGTTCTAATTTGACAGCTCGATTGCATCAGGGACAATCTCCTCTTTTGGCCCGGAGCAGGCGCTTGGTCCTCTAATTTAAACACCGCGTTGAGGCCGCGCGTTGGTTTTCCGCCCTGCGGCCAGCAGGAAATGCAACCCTTGGATTGGATTATCGGGCAGACTGCCGCGTTGCTTGCCCTCAGCATCATTTTGGCGAAACCCGGATCCTTCATCCAGCCTTTCGACTTGCTGGATCAGATTGAAGTATCCCTACCGCCGCATCCGCAGCGCGTTCGATAGCTCCCCCCTGTCCCAGCCTGGGTTTCAAGGCTCGCAAGCCTCGAATCATCTCCTCCCGCGCCTCCGGATGATCCAGCAAATATTCTACCCGCGCGACCACCTGGGCGGCAGTGAAATTGCGTTGCATCAATTCCGGCACCAGCTCCTGGTTCGCCAGGATATTCACGATGCAGTAATAGGGAACCTTCACCAGGAGCTTCCCCACTAGCCAAGTGAAGGCAGAGACGCGGTACACCACCACCATGGGCCGCTCGCAGAGGGCCGCCTCCAGGGTGGCCGTCCCGCTGGCGACCACGGCAACGTCCGAGTGTTGCAGCGCGTCGTACGTGGCGTGAAGGGCGGCACGAACCGTTATCCGGCTGGCGTAATGTTGCAAGAAGCCGCTTTCCAGCCAGCCCAGATCAATAGTAGGCGCCACGGCCACGACGAATTGGAGCTTACGATTCACCGCCAAGCGCGCCGCGGCGTCAAGCATGGTTGGCAGGTTCGCCGCCACTTCCTTGGAGCGGCTTCCCGGCAGCAGCGCGACGGTGGGAATCGAGGCATCCAAGCCGGTTTTCGCGATAAACTCCGCGCGCGTCAGTTGCGGCCGCACCATGTCCACCAGCGGATGACCCACATATTCCACCGGCACGCCGGCTTTTTTGTAAATGTCCTGTTCAAAATCGAAGATGACGAGCATCCTCGCGACGCGTTCCTTCAGCGTCCGGACGCGCCCCTTACGCCAGGCCCAAACCTGCGGGCTTACAAAGTAAACCACGGGTATTCGGCGCTGGTTGAGTTGACGGGCCATGCGCAGGTTGAAATCCGGGAAATCGATCAGGACGGCAAGTTGAGGCCGGCGGCGGTCCACCTCATCAAGGAGATGGTGGAAGGCGCGATAAGCGCGGTGAATCCCCGGGACGACTTCCGTAATGCCGGCAATCGCAATCTGGTGCGCATCCACCGTGGTGTCCACGCCCGCCTGCCGCATGGCGTCACCGCCACATCCGAACACCTCCAGGCCCGGCAGACGCACCCGCAGAGCCTGCGCCAGACCGGCTCCGTAAATATCGCCGGAGCGCTCCCCCGCCACGATCATGATGCGGGTTGCGGGACATGGGATTCGGGTTGCGGGGTTCGAGATTGCGGATGCGGGACTCGGGACACGGGACTCGGGGTTCTCGATCACGGAACGGGTTCTCGCCTCATTCAATCTTCTCACATTTTGCCAGGAAGGCCAATTTCATTGCGGGATTTGCCTTCGCATGGGTCTGGTGTACAATTACGCTTCGAGCTGGACGCCGCCCACAAGCTGTCCCAGCCCCAGTTCGGTGCCCACCAGCGGCAGCGGCAACGACGGCAATGTGATGGGTTACTGGTACCAGGACAACGTGAACCCCAGCCTGAGTCACACGGCCACGCACACTTATGACACCCTGAACCGGCTGAGCACTTCTGCCGCCACCGGCAGCGCGCTCTATAATCTCACCTTCGCCTACGACCGGTACGGCAATATGGCCTGCCAGACCAATGGGCAGACCAACGGGCTGTGCCCGAACTGGACTTACAATGGCAACAATCAGATCAGCACGGCAGGCTACACGTACGATGGGGCGGGCCATGTGACGGCCGATGGCACACACACCTACCAGTGGGACGCGGAAGGACGCCTGATCTCAGTGGACAGCGGCGCGACGGCCAGCATGATGTATAACGGCTTGGGGCAGATGGCGCAGCGCGTGCTGCCATCCAGCCCCGCGGGCTGGCAGGCGGTGGGGTACCAGTACGACGCCTCCGGGCGGCCCATCGGAGGGTCCATCCCGGCCTATCCGCAGGTGGACACGGCGTTGGCGCTGCCGGGCGGCGGCATTGTCTACTACATGTACCCGTGGAACCTTACCCTTTTTGCGCACGCCAACGCGCTCGGTACCACCAGTCAATCTACCTTACAGTCCGGGGCGCTCTCCCGTGACCTGCTGTACTACCCGTGGGGACAGCCGTGGGCGGACCTGGGGACCGACTACTGGGAACAGAACTTCGCCGGTCAGGAAATGACCATGCCGGAGTCGGGGCTGAATGAAACGCCGTTCCGAATGTACAACCCCTACCAGGGCCGCTGGATGAGCCCCGATCCGCTGGGCGGCGACCTGATCAATCCGCAGTCGCTGAACCGCTACCCCTACGTCCTCAACAACCCACAATCGAACGTTGACCCCTTGGGGTTAGCGTGTTACCCGGAATTCGAAGGTGATGATTGCTTGGGGTTGCCACCCTGCGACCCGGGCGATCCCTCGTGCGACCCCGGGTGTGATCCTACCATCGAGCCCTGCGGGCCCATTGTACCGCCCCATGGCGGTGGCGGGGGCGGCAGGGCGCCTTCCCCGCCACCCGGCACCAGCAGCCCGGTCCCACCTGCGGTTGGGTTTCCCGGAAACCTTGGCTTCCCACAATCTGGCTTTCCCGGCAACGCTGGTTTTCCCCAGATCGGAGGCATTCCCCAGCAACTGGTTTGTCTCATTTTCCCGTTAACTTGCATTATCAACGGTACGGAAACAGGCATGCCATTTCCCGTGCCCATCCCCCCAATTCCAGTCGCAACCATAGTTGTCCAGGTTAATGGGTCGGCACGCACGAGTTCTCAGCAAAATGCAGCCGCAACACAACCGGCCCAAGGCTGGAATTTCAGCCACCCGTCACCCGCAGTTTGTGGCAACGTCAAGACGGTTATGAAAGGCACTGTAATTCTCGGAGGACTTTCACTGTTGGGTTCCATGGTGTTCGCGGAAATCCCTCCCGTGGCGGCCGTCCTAGAAGGGACCGGCGAAGCGGCAGCGATCAATTTCACCGTTTTCGGATTGTACTATGTAGCCTTTTGTAGGTAGTGGCAGATGCAGGCTTGTTGGCGTGCGGATATTTGCGTAAAGGAGCGACTTTAATGCTGGAAAGGGCGTGGGCAGCGCTCACAAGGCCATCAGAGCGCGTAAGGAAGTTCTACGTCGGTTTATCTAGTGCGGCGTTTTCAATCGCGTGGCTCACCGTGGGTTTAATGGCCGCCCGCCACTGGCGCACTATGCCGAATGATAGCCATCTCTGGGTGATTTCGCTACTCTACTTTTCTTTGCTCGTGTGGGTAGGCTTGCTGCGGGGCGGTACCATGCCAAGCAGCACGATAGCCTGTTTGGCTTTTATGCTCGGGGCGGCCGCCCAGTTGTGGTTTTCGTATCTGCATTAGCTCTTGGGCAGGCTGGCGCAGGGCGAGCGCAGCCCTGCGACTTGGTGCGGGTCAGGCCAGGCGGTCCATGGTCAAGACGGAGGAATCGCCGGGTGGCGCATACATTGCCTTTTATGTATGCGGCACCCGCGAGATACGAGGGCAACTGCTCAAGCATCGCCGTTAATCCCAACTGGTACCTCAGCGCGTGGGGCATCTACCAGATGGGGTTCGGCTCGAACTGGAATGAGTTCGATCTGCTGGATCTGGCGACGACGACGCCTCCGGGTTACATTCCGTTCGGGACCGGAGCACAGGCCGACTGCCCCGGCTGTTATGTGAATCCTGCAACCGACCAAGAATGGTACCCCGGTAACCTCATCTGGAGCGTCGATTCGGGGAGTGGCTCGCTGCTGTCCAGCGTTGGGAACGCCCTTGATAACGCGTACGGCAAGGCCCTCAGCACGCGAGGGCAGACGGGTTCTTCCTAAAGGAGTAGCGGTGACCAGCAACCAGCACAATTGCGGATTGCGCGGTTTTTCCCTCCTGGAAATGATGGCGGTGATTTGCATCATCATGATTCTGGCGAGCATTGCCATGCCCATGTACCGCACCATCATTGTGCACGCGCACGAAGCGGTGCTGCGGGAGGACCTGTTTACGATGCGCTGCCAGATTGACCGCTTCACGCAGGACAACGAGCGCGGGCCAACGACACTTCAGGAATTGGTAGATAAAGGCTACATGGGCAACATTCCCGTTGACCCGTTCACCGGCTCGAACGAAACGTGGCAAGTGGTGACCAAGGAGGAACCGCTCGTGGCGGACAGTTCCACGCCCCTCGGCATCGTGGACGTATACAGCGGGGCGGAAGGGGTTTCGCTGGAAGGAAACGAATACAGTCAATGGTGAATGGTGATTTGTGAATGGTGATTGATCATTGGCGATTGATGATTGGTGATTGGACGGATTCGCGATGCGGAAGACGAAAGATCGCTGATTAAGCACGATCGGCCAACGGAAAACTGAGGACGGAGAACTGAAAACTGATGACTGAGAGCTGAAACAAGATTCCCGGACAAGTTTCCATCTTGACAAAGCCAATGTGATAGGCTATAGTTTTAGTCGATGGTCACTGCTCGGCGTTTCCATCCCGTTGCTTCGGCACTGCCGGCGGCAGGGAAATCAGATCCGATCATGGCTAGTCAAATGGCAAGTAACGCGCGACTTATACAGAGACATAATGTCATTAAGAGCGCATCCTCCCAAACCTGAGAAGTTATTGAAAACAAAAGATCGGAAACCCGGCTTTTCACCCCCTGAACCTGAGAACATACTGAAAACAAATCCAGTTACGTCAATTATGAAAAATTGAAAGCAGTATGACATAATGTCATGCATGGCTAGCGTCTAGCCTCTAGGGGTTTGCCATTCGGTACGAGGGTGGGCCGCGCCGGGCACGCCGCGAACGTTCTGCTGCCGCGGCCGGCCGGGGCTGCCGGTTGGGGTTCGTCCCCCTTCAACAACTTTGACGGAGCCCTGCCCTACCCCTATCGTCTGTGTGGCTCAGTATAGGAACCAGGGACTAATTGGGGCGGCGGCCGGATGGGAGTTTGGGTTGGGCCGGGGGGTCGGGAGCTTCAGAAACCGCACTCGTGGTTGAGGGCGCGGTATCGCCCGAATCGTTAGCGCGGGATTTTATCTGCGGCGCGGGCAGGGGCGTCGCTGGTTCCTGGTTGGCTTCCGCCTCTTCCTCTTTCACACGTCCTTCTTCGTTTTCCGAATTTTCTTCTTCCGCCTCGTCCTCTTGTTCCCGCACCTCATGTTCGGGCGCGCGGCCGGTGAGGGCGGTCCACTTGAGGGGGTAAACGTCGGGATCGAAGATCACGAAATAGAAGTGCCAGACCAGAATCGAAAACGTCGCCAGGATGGCCTCGTAGAAATGCACGGCCGTGGTCACGTCCAGGACGGACATCGGATAAGGCAGGTAGGCCAGTACCCAGTCATGCGCCCACAGGAGGATTCCCGTAATGGCCATGACGATGGTGCCCCACACCAGCGCCCAGTATTCCGCCTTTTCCATGTAATTGAACCGCGCATAGCGGGGCAGGGTGCGGCGATATCCCAGGTTGTAGCCCACGGTTTGCACCGCGTCTTGCACGTCGCGAACTTTGGGCAGCATGTCTTTCACCCAGCGGCGGCCGGCGCGTTTGGTCATGAGGTAAATCACGTGATACACAGAAGCGCAGATCAGCACCACTCCCGCGATGCGATGCAGCCATCCGCGCACGGGGAAGCTTCTTTCCCACTGGACAATGGGCTCCGCCCAGAATAAATGCGGATACTTCAGCGCGAAGCCGGTAATCACCAGGGTGATGAAACTGACCAGCAGCAGCACGTGCTGGGCGCGCTCGTTCAGCGTCAGGCGCACCTGGCCGTGGCCCATGCGGTACTGCTCCAACGTGCGCCGGGCCTTGCGCCACCAATCCAGAAAATTGTGCACGATCATGAACGCGAGAATCGCCGGGATGGCCAACAGGTAAAAGGCTTTCACGAACCGCAAGGCGCGCCCGCCGGCGGTGGCGGCAGGCAGCGTGTGGACGGACGCGATGGTGAACCGTTCGCCCGCGTCGGGATGGCACTTGCCGCAGGTTTTGCCCAGGTTCGCCTTGTTGACGGTGGAGCGCGGATCGCGGGAGGGGAAGATATTGTGCACGCCATGGCAACTGGCGCAGTTGGCCACGGTCTGCTGGCCGGAGCTGGAGGCTAGCCCGTGATAGCTATCTTCGTACGTAGGGACGCGCGAGGCCGGTACGTTGAAGCGCGCCATCAACCGCGTGTTGGCATGGCAGCGCGAGCAAGTGACCTGCGAGACATTCGCCATCGAGACCGGCGATTGCGGATTGCCCAGCGCCAGGATGCGGTGCTCACCGTGGCAGTCGGTGCAGGTGGCCGCGTCCAGCACTCCGGCGGCCACGGCCTGCCCGTGAATGCTCTCCCGATATGTGTTGTAGACGTCCTGGTGGCACGTGGCGCACGTGGCGGCCACGTTCTGCTTCCAAATCTTCGAGCGCGGATCGGAGGCGGGAAGAATATCATGTACGCCGTGGCAGTCGTTGCACGACGCGGCGTTCAGCTTGCCCTGCTGAATGGCGCGGCCATGCACGCTCGACTGGTAGGCCTCCACCGGCTTGGCCACGCCGAACATGTACTTGGCGACGAGGACAGGGTTGGAGTGACAATGGCCGCAGGTATCAGGAAGATTCGCCTTATTCACCGGCGATTTCGCGTCGCTGGAGGCCGCCACCTGGTGCGCCGGGCCGTGGCACTGTTGGCACGCCGGGGCATCCCCGTTCATTTTGGCGCGCGCCCGGCCGTGGATGCTCAATTTGTACTGGCTGACTTCCGTGGAGTGGCAGGTGGCGCAGAACTCGGGACCACGCGCGGCAGGCTTCACCACATCGTGCGTTCCATGACAGGCAATGCAAGCCGAGCTGTCCTTGGGGTCGCCCAGCGCCGCATGCGCGCTGGCACTGAGTTTCGCCGCAACATCGTCATGGCAAGTAAGGCAGGAGGCTGACGCTGTCTTCGCCGTGTGTCCGCTCTTCGCCGCACCCGCGTGGCAATCGACACATCCCAGGTCCTTGTGAACACTGTGTGCGAGAGAAAACGGGGTCACCGTGATCGGTCTTCCCTGCGAGTTCACCATGCCGGTGGCGGGCGCATGGCAGGAGAGGCAATCCTCCGCAGCAAGAAGTGACGCGGTCCTCACCGATAAAGCCAGGACGACCGCAAGCACGACAAAAAGACCGATGAAATGCCGTTTGTGCGCCCTTCCTTCTAGTAGGCGTTGCAACCACTGCATCTTTCGTTTGGGGATCACCGTCGTCCTCTTCGCGTTACCAGACTGGGGCAAATTACGCATAACTTGGGTCGACGAGGAGACTTTTGTTGACTCCGCGTCAGTTTTTCCTGGTTTCTCTGTAGGTATCGCAGTTCGAGTGCCGCAAAATTCGACTCCATGAGGCTCGATTCGGCGACATAGAGTCTGAAACTGGCGAGGTCTAGAGTGATAGGCACTTGAATTGCTCCCACAGCACAGGTGTTGCGAAATCCCACCATCGCTGGTCCATCAACCGGACAAATTGTATGCTTGTAGGTAGATATCGTCGCGCTCTTCTGGTTCTGATGCTCGCTGTCGCAAGGTTTGTTTTGGTGGGTGGGAGTGTAAGAGCTCAGCAACCCAAGCCCCTTCCGGGGAGCGAGCCTTGCTTGGATTGCCACGAAGCCGGGCACCGCGTAGGCAAGCGGCAGCCTGGCGTGCCGCCGCCGTTTAATGAAGCGGCTTTGCGGGCCTCTCCGCACGCCGCACTCGAGTGCACGAGTTGCCACAGCGAGGTGGACGCAAAAAAGCTTCCCCATCCCGAGAAACTGAAGCCGGTCGACTGCGGTTCGTGTCATGCCGACGAACAGCAGCAGTATGTGGAAAGCCTGCACGGCAGGGCTGCGAAACACGGTGATGTGCTGGCTCCGCGCTGCACGGATTGCCACGGAACGCACAACATCCTGCCGCCGTCGGCGCCCAACTCCCCCACTTACATCACCCAAATTCCCCTTCTTTGTGGACGCTGCCATCACGAGGGCTCTCCCGTCCAGCTCACGCACAGCATTCCGCAGGACAAGATTCTGGAGAACTACACCGAAAGCATCCACGGAGAAGGTCTCTTTCGCCGTGGGCTGGTGGTGACGGCGGTGTGCACCAGTTGCCATACGGCCCATTTTGTTCTGCCTCATACCGACAGCCGATCCTCGATCGCCAAGCAGAACATCGCCAAGACTTGCACGAAGTGCCATGCGCAGATTGAGGCTGTACACCGCAAGGTGATTCGCGGCGAGTTGTGGGAGAAGCAGCCACACCTGGTCCCGGCCTGCGTGGACTGCCACGAACCCCACAAAATCCGGCGAGTCTTCTATGCCCAGGGGATGTCGGATCGCGACTGCCTGCGTTGCCATAGCGATCCGGAGTTGAAGGCCTCGGGCGAAGGGCGCGCGCGTTCGCTATTTGTCAGCGGGCACGATTTGGAGGAGTCGCGGCACGCGCGTGTGGCCTGCGTGCAATGCCACACGGGTGGAGACCCGTCGCAGGTGCGGCCGTGCGCCACGATTAACACTAAAGTCGATTGTTCCGTTTGCCACGCCGAGGCCGTCGAGCAGTTCCAGCAGAGCACCCACGGACAATTGCTGGCCCGCAACAGCCCGGACGCACCGGCCTGCGCGGATTGTCACGGGACGCACCACATTCTCAGCAGAAGCGATCCCCGCTCGCCCACTTTTTCCCGCAACGTGCCGAACCTGTGCGGTAAGTGCCATCGTGCGGGCGAGCGGGCCGCCGTCCGCTACAAGGGAACGCAGATCAACGTGGTGGAACATTACGAGGAGAGCATTCACGGCCAAGGTTTGCTGAAGAGCGGGCTAACGGTAACCGCCAATTGCGCCGACTGCCACACTCCCCACCGCGAGCTGCCCGCCGCCGATGCCCGCTCCAGTGTGAATCCCCGAAATGTGGCTGCCACGTGCGGCCGGTGCCACCAGGGAATCTACGAAGCCTTCATCTCCAGCGTCCATTCCCCCAATGTAACAAAGACTAGGCAGGCTCTTCCCGTATGTAGCGATTGCCACTCCGCCCACACCATCAAGCGCACTGACTTGGCGGACTTCCGCCTCCACATCATGGACCAGTGCGGCCGCTGTCATGAGTCCATCGCCCAGACCTACTTCGAAACCTACCACGGTAAGGTTTCCAAGTTGGGCTATGTGAAAACGGCCAAATGCTACGACTGCCACGGCGCGCACGACATTCTGCCGGTCACCGACCCTGCTTCCCGGCTCAGCCGCGCGAACGTGGTGAAGACCTGCGCCCAGTGCCATCCGGGCTCGCATCGCCGCTTTGCGGGATACCTAACCCACGCCACTCATCATGACCCGAAAAAATATCCGTGGTTGTTCTACGCCTTTTGGGGAATGACCACCCTGCTGATGGGCACGCTGGTGGTGGCGGGATTGCATACGGCGGCCTGGCTGCCACGCTCGTTCAAGTACAGCCGGGAACTCAAGTCCAATGGCACCTCGGAAGGAAACCTCTACGTACGTCGCTTTCGCCCGTTCGAACGCAACCTTCACCTGATGGTCATCACCAGCTTCATTGGCCTGGCCCTGACAGGCATGACGTTGAAGTTTTCCTACACCGATTGGGCGCAGATGCTGTCCCACCTACTCGGAGGATTTGAGGCCGCCGGGCTCATCCACCGCTTCTGTGCCCTGCTTACCTTTACGTACTTCGGCCTGCACCTTTGGGATCTGGCTCGTCAGCGCCGCAAGGCCGGCCAAACATGGCGCCAGTTCATCTTCCGTTCGGAAAGCACGGTCTTCAACCGCAACGATTGGCGGGAATTCGCCGCTTCTCTCAAGTGGTTTTTCGGGCGGGGCCCACGGCCGCAGTACGGCCGCTGGACCTATTGGGAGAAATTCGACTACTTCGCGGTATTCTGGGGCGTCGCCGTCATTGGCGCCACCGGCCTGTTACTTTGGTTCCCGGAATTCTTCACGCGCCTCGTTCCCGGCTGGATGATCAACGTGGCCACGATCATTCATAGTGACGAGGCACTGCTTGCCGTGGGGTTCATCTTCACCGTGCACTTCTTCAATACGCACTTCCGCCCCGAGCGTTTTCCTATCGATACGGTGGTGTTCACCGGCGGCGAGCCGCTGGAGAAATTTAAGCTCGACCGCCCACGCGAATACCAGCAACTCGTGGAGCAGGGAGAGTTGGAAAAACGCCTAATGCCCGCCCCCCAACCGATCGTCGTCACCTTCTGGCGCCGTTTCGGCTTTTCTGCCTTACTGGTCGGCCTGGTTCTGATCGGGCTAATCCTCTACGCCGCTATCTTTGCCTATCGGTAAGCTACTGCGTGACCTGGAAGCTGATTACTGCGCCTGAGCCGATTTTGCTGCATGGGTGATTGCGCCAGGATGACGCCGTGGGAACGGTGGCCACGGAAGTGACCTGTCTGACCTTGAATCCATTCTTTTCCAAAACTCGACGCGCGCTGGCCAGCGGCTGGCCGACAGTTCGGGTGCAGAGATAGGCGAGAGGTTCGGCGCCGCCGGAAACGAGCAGGTTCACGGCCATATGGCACAACCTAACTTATTGAAACAAGGAGTCGCCGAGTCCAACAAAACAGTCAGAATGTGGCGTTTTAGGCCCTATTTTCGCACTTACGAATTCGGGACAAACAGTCCGCTCTCGTTGTCACGCTTATACATCCTGTTACGTGGATTTGCCCTTTATCCACTTTAACTGCATTCACTGCGTCACTTGGAAGCTGAAAACGGTGTCGGCGCCGATTTTGCTCCCAGCCGGAGGTGATTGGGTGAGGATGATACCTTGGGAGCCACCGCCGGTGGGCACCGGCGTTACTTGACCGATCTTGAATCTGTTCCTTTCCAAGATGTGGCGAACCTCGGCTATGGGTTGGCCGATGAGTCGCGGGCAGAGGTACGCCGGGGATTCTTCGCCGCTGGAGACCAGCAGATTAACCGTTGGTGTACGAACCTCGGCAGTTGCGGGAGGCGGATCTTGGACGACGACCTCATCAGGATTGCCGGGCCAGGGGAGCACGGCGACTTCTCCCACGGTTAATCCACGCTGAAGGGCTGTGATCCTTGCAGCGCGCACGCTATCGCCCACAAGGTTGGGAACCGCCACTTGCGGCAGTCCCAGGCTGACGAGCACATGCACATGCTGTCCAATCTTCAAGGGCGTTCCCGGCGGTGGCATCTGTTGGGCAATCTGATTGGCGGCGTACTGGGTGCTGTAGATCTTGTCTTCAACCCTGAGTTCCAGGCCCAATCCGGAGGTGATGCGCTGGGCTGACTCGAGGGAAATTCCCACGAGCTTCGGCATGTTCTCCTGCCGGCCATGAATGGTAAGCCGGATGGTGGTGATAGCACTGACGAGCGCCACGGCCACCAAAACCGTGAAGAGAAGAAAGAGCCGAAACAGACTCCGCAGTCGATTGCGCAGGCCCATCAAAATGGATTCTATCACGGGGGAGCAGGGAAAACAGACAGTCGAGGAATGGTAACAATGGGCATCGGCCCGGTCTGCTAGAACGATAATGCTTTCTGACATCGGAACTTACAATTTCTCCCAGGAGAATTTGGAGGTATAATAATGAACGGCTTTGGCTGACAACAAATCTTCTGAGGGAGGCCACTCTATGCAGACGCGGCTTCGTGTGGCAGCGGGCGTCGCACTGTTGGCGCTGGCGAGCACATTGGCGGCGGAATCCGCGCCGCTCAACGTCGGTGACAAGGCTCCGGACTTTACTCTGCCCGATCAAAACGGCAACAAGGTCTCGCTCAGCCAGTTTCTGGGCAAGAAGAACGTCGTGCTGGCCTTTTATGTGCTTGCGTTCACTGGCGGCTGAACCAAAGAGCTCAAGGCGTATCAGGCTGATACCGCCAAATTCGAGCAGACCGGAACGCAAGTGCTGGGCGTCAGCGTAGATAGCCAATTCGCTAACAAGGCTTATGCCCAGCAGATTGGCGTCACCTTTCCCCTTCTTAGTGATTTTACGCGCGCCGTCACCACCGAGTATGGGATCTTGAACGACAAGTTCCCGGTGGCCCATCGCACCACGTTTGTCATCGACAAAGAAGGGATCATTCGCCATATCGACCGCGAAAGTGAGGCGTTGGACCCCAGCAACGCCCACGCGGCGTGCAGCCTGCTGGAACACCGGAAAAGCGGTGGGAATTAACAAGTGACGAGTGACAAGCGACGAGCCTTTCCACTTGGTGCTTGTATCGGGACAATTCGTTGCGTCGTCTTTGCTGAGCATACTGCTTATGCCACTATTTGCCACGTCTGCGACCTTGAAGGTCGGCGATCGCGCTCCTGATTTCTCTCTGCCGGACCAAAACGGAAACGTCATCAAGCTTGCGAAGTTCCGCGGCAAAAAGTCTGTGGTGCTGGCATTTTATATACGCGCCTCCACACCGGGTTGAACGAAAGAGATCAAGGCGTATCAGGGTGATATCGCCAAGTTCGAGGCCGCAGGCACGCAGGTGTTGGGCATCAGTCTCGACAGCCCCGAAAGAAACCGTAAGTTTGCCGAACAAACCGGCGCCAGTTTCCCCCTACTCAGTGACACCGAGAAGCAAGTGGCCAAGGCGTACGGCGTCCTGAATTTCACTCACCTTTTTGCCAGCCGCGTCACATTCGTGATCGATAAGAATGGCATCATTCGCCACATTGATGAGGGCTCCGACGCCATTGACCCCTCGGGGGCTCTTCAAACTTGCACACTTCCCAGGACGAAATAGGCAGAAAGCAGAAGGCAGAAAGCAAAAGGCTGAATGCAGAAAGCAAGGCGTGCATTCTGGCCTTCGCCTCGAAGCTTATCAGGCACTGGGTCGGTTAGGGATTAATGGCCTTAGGGGGCGCTGCTCTCCGCATCGCAGCTTTGGCGAGGGCGGAGGCTGCGATCCCGGCCGAAGTCATGATCAGGAACACTCGCCGATTCAGTGTAGCGGCGAAGCATACGGCGGCAAAGGCAAAGAACCACATGAACGCTTCCCCAACCACCGCTTGCCCCCACCTCGGGATGAGTCCCCCGGCGGGAAGCCGTGGCCTCAGGCTCGGCAGGAGCCGAGGAACGCATCCTACGAACCTGCGGTACGATTCGCCTTGCGTTGCACTTAACAAGGACTCCTCGCGCGCAATCAGTCGATAGAAAAACAAGCTAAGCCCGCCCACGATCACCACAAACCCCAGGCGGCTGGCGGACATGGCAAATCCGACCGCAAAGAGGACGCTGCCGAAGTACAAAGGATTGCGAACATAACGATACGGACCGTCTGCCACCAGTGCCTCACCATGGATTTGCATGTCGTGCACAACCTCGCTGCGGAGGTAGGCAGCAGCCCAAGTACGCACCAGCGCGGCCAGAACCGTGAGTGTCGCCCCAATTCCAAAAACCGCCTGCACTGCCCGTCGGTCGCTGGAAACGTCTGGGTTGAAGGTATGTCCCATGAACGGCTGCGCAAGCGCCGCGGCCACGCAGACGGGGTCCCACGCGTAGCACCAGAAGCCAGCGATGAAGACTGCCATGATAATAATAAAGCGAATCCGGAATTCGAACTCTGTAGCTCGCACCGAATACCTCCGCAACAGGCGGCCTGCACGCGTCGTGGGAATTTGGCGGCCACCGTCGTTACAAGGCGGTGACGATTTTGTCGTCCTTGACTGCCGGAATTTCAAGCACCGCAGTCAGGCCTCCCAGCCGGGCGCGGTGCACTACTCCTTTGGCAAAGATGAGTACTCCACCGTTCTCCAGCCTCACGCGCTCAACCGGGGAGTTGGCGTGGGCGCGGTATTCCGCTTCCAGCGTAAACTCGGAGAGATAGATTTCCACATGATGCGGATGATAATGGGCGTCCTGCGGACCCTTTTCGTTAGCGAAGCAGAGCGCAAAGGGGCCCTGCGTTTCCCGCGCCAGCCCAGCGGCAAATTCGCGTGATTCACAGAGTTGGTTGGAAGCATCGCTTGCGGAGCGGCGCCATTCGATCCCGTCGAGGCGTTGCTCGGTTTTCAGCACGCGACCCGAAGCTTGGAGTTTCGCGATGAGCTCTCCCGCCAGGATTTCCGGGGTAACCACTTTCACGTCCTGACGGGAATTGCGGGCGAAATGCTCGCGAACTTCGTTTATCGGGATGGCGAGAACTTTTCGCATGTTCATCGTTTTCCCACTTGCGCGAAGCGCTTTGGAGTGCGGCCGCGAAGCTGCCGCTTTTAAAGTAGCAATGAGGACGAAGGTCAAGGCGGCAGCTTCGCGGCCGCACTCCAAAGCGCTTCGCGCATTATCATTGCAAACGCGCTGTTGTTACAGAGAGCAAGTCATCTGGCCTTCAGTGTTGCTGCGCCGCCAGTTTATTCAACACGTCGCCCAGCTTCTTGATTTCGTCGCCATATCCCGCCCAGTCGCCCTGGCGTTCAAGCTGAAGCGCGCGCTGGAAGTGCTGGTTAGCCTCATGAATAAGCGCCTGAATGTTAGGCGCGACTGCCGCAGGCTTTGCGTTGGCAGGAGCGGCAACTGGGGACGGCTGTCCCGGCGTGGCCTCGGGCTGTTCCTCGGCGGTGTTCACACCGCCACCGAAAATTTTGGTCAATGCCGCGTCCAGCGTTGGCTCCATCACCACGTGATCCGAGTACGCCACAATCACCCGCTGTAATTGCGGCAGTGCACCGCCGGTATCGGCGGCGAGATACAGTGGTTCGACGTAGAGCACGGAGTTGAGCACCGGCGTGACGAGCAGCGTGCCCCGAATCACCTTTGAGCCACCCTGCCCCCACAACGTCAACTGTTGCGAGATCGCCGGCTCCTGATCGATGCGCGATTCAATCTGCTGCGGGCCATAAATGAGTTTCTGCTTGGGGAACGTGAACACCAGCACTTTGCCATAGTTCGGATCATCGCAACGCGCCGCCATCCAGGCAATCATGTTGTCCTTGCGGGCCGGTGTGAACGGCGCCATGAGGATGAACTCCTCACGCGTCCCCACTTCTGCCAACTTCATGATGTTGTAATAGGGGGTCATCGGGGCGCTGGGACCTCCGGCGGCGCTCTGGGCCACGCGCCACAAATCCTCCTTGTTGTAGAACACACGCGGATCGGTCATGTGGAACAGCGCATACATGTTCGCCTGAATGTCAAAAAATTCCTCCGGGTATCGAATGTGCGCGCGCAAGTCCTTCGGCATTTCCGCCAGCGGATGGAATACTCCAGGAAACAACTGGGCGTAGACCTGAATAAACGGGTCTTCCGGGTCGCTGATATAAAACCGCACTTCTCCGGAGTAGGCATTGATGGTAGCTTTCACGGAATTGCGGATGTAGTTCTCGCCGTCGAGCGCCGGTTCCGAGTAGGGGTAACGGGTTGACATCGTGTATCCGTCGAGTATCCAGAAAAGTGCGCCGTCGTCGGCAATCACCATATAGGGGTCGTGATCGTAGTAGATGAACGGTGTCAGGCGGCGGGCGCGGTCCAGGATATGGCGATAGATCATCAGACGGCTATCGGGTTGAATATCGCTGGAAAACAGGATGTTCTTTTCGCCAAACGCCAGCGTGAAGAGCAGGCGACGCCAGAAATTCTCAACCGGAATTCCGCCCGAGCCCTCGTAGCTGGTGTAAACGTCCTTGTCACCCTGGGGGTAATCGAATTCCTGTGCGTTCGTTTTGACGAAGCAGTAATCGCTCCCTTGCTCGCCAAAATAGATTTCCGGCCGGGTCACCTTCAAGGAGACATTGGAAACGGGGGGAAGGTCCTTGATGAACAGCACCGGCAGGCCCTCGCTGGTGAATTCATTCACCGGCCCCAGGCACAAGCCGTAGCCGTGGGTATACGTCAGATATTCGTTGATCCAATTCCGGCCGGGCAGGTTTTCGGGATTCAATTCCCGGGGCGACAGCGAGACTTGCCGGTAGATTCCGTTGATCCAGTAACGGTCGTTGTCAATGTGCATGAAATCGTAGTACGTACGGATTTCCTGCAACTGCGCAAAGGTGGTCAGCAACGGCTTGTGGTCCCACAGGCGGACGTTGCGGAAAGTCGCCTGGTTCTGGCGTATGTCGTCGAGCGTCAAGTCCTCCACGGCCGAAAAGCTGCGTTCCTCAAAGCGATCCAACCCGTAGGCCTTGCGCGTGAACTCGATCGTATTGGTAATGTACGGCCGTTCTTTGTCGATCTCGTTGGGGGCTACCACGAAACGCTGCAAGAGTTCAGGGTAGACCGATCCGCCTAGAATGCCCACCGCGATGAGCGCGCCAATCGCGAAGAGCGGTGTGCGCAGGTCCTTGGTGCCGGCACGCAGGAAGAAAACCGCGGCGGTCAACACGGCCAGCACCAGCAGAACCCATAGAACAGGCAGGGTGGCGTGAACATCCGTGTACCCCGCCCCAAACACCATTCCCCGGGGCGAAAGGAGCAGATCGTACATGGCGAGGCGAAAGCGGTAAGCAATGAGCAAAAAGAGGATGCCGCCAAGGATCATCAAATGCGTGCGTGCTGTGCGAGCCATCACCGGGCCACGCGACGTTATCCATACACCGCCCTCCGCCAGATATAAGAACGCGCCGGTCAGCAGGCAGCCGATGATCGTAATCAGCGCGAGGTGGTAGATGAACCACGTGTAGGGCAATCGAAAAAGGTAGAAACCCAAGTCGCGCCCGAAGAGGGGATCGGCGATGCCCATCGTGGGCACGTGCCGCGCCCGCATATAGATGAGCCAATGGCCCATGCCCCACTGGCTCACGATGTAACCCACAAAGAGCACGCCGCCCCAGATCAACCACTTAAACAACGCCCCGAACCGTTGCAGAGGCGGGAAATCGATCTCTCCGCTGTAGATCCGCATCCCTTGTCGGTGCGCCAGGTACTGGACGAGCGCAAGATTCAATCCGGCCACCAACATGAATCCCAAGCCCGCGATTGCGCTCAGGTTAATCTGCGCTTTCAGGATGGTCAGGTAGATCAGGCGGTAGCCTTCCTGCTTGAACCACAGCCAGTCTACGAGCAGGCTCACGCCATTGGTAAGGAGAGGCAGGAAAATCAAAATGAACAGAGCCAACGCTACAATAATCCGAATTCGACGATCTCTTCGCATGGGTGTCTCCCGCGCTATCTTCACACAGCGGAGGGCAAGTGTCAAAAAGTAGAATGACCCCGTAAAGGTGCATCTTGCCTTACGAGCTCTCTGGCGATCAGCTTGCTAACCTGTTGTCTGCGGGGCTGGCCGCGAGTATATTTAGGCTGCGGTCACGTTCGTGTGGTTGTTGGGAAACGTCTTCACTGTAGAGCCGCCCTTCAGGGTTTGCCTGAGCCGAGCGAAAGGTCGGTACGCGCCTGCTGGGCTAACGCCCTGCTCTACAGATGGTTGGCCCACACTGCCGAGGTTCACCAAGTCCTGCCCTGGCATTGGCGAACGTCAACAGAAAACAGCAGGGGTTCTCACTGCCTCCATGACGTCATTAGTCAGGTGATAAAAACGAGATAGCAGCAGCTTTACGCCGTGATCCTTGGTTGAAGATATCGGCGGGGTAAGCCTGCGTTGTGCTTTGTTGGGTTAATGCGTCGTACGTCGCACCCGGAGCAATTTTCGCCAACCCGGGAGATTGGAAGATTCGCGATGAAGACCCTGTTTCACGTTGCTATGATCGGGCTTTTGATAGCTCTGGCGCTTGCGATTGCTTCCGGCGGCTCGGAACCGAGGCAGCCCAAGAAGAAAGACGACGTCCTGCTCACCACGATGCAGCGAGAGTTGCAACGAGCCCGGGAGCAACTCGGTAAGCGCGATCCCGCTCCTTATTTCATGAGCTATTCAGTTTATGACCGAAATGTGGCGGCGGTCGTGGGCAGCCAGGGAAGCTTGGTCAATGCCACTCATTCGCGCGCACGAACCGCCGACGTGATCATCCGGGTTGGAAGTCCGGCGTTGGACAACAGCCACCAGGCGAGCCGTTCCTCGGCTATCGGTTCGGAAGAACTTCCGCTGGAGAATGACTCAGATGCCGTCACTCGCGCGCTCTGGCACTTGACCTACCACCAATACCGGGATGCTTCGAAAGCCTACCTGAACGTGAAGACGACGACCGAGGTCAATGCGAAGGAAGAAGACACATCGCCCGATTTCTCCACCGAGTCACCGCAAGTCCATATGGATTACAGTGAGCCGTTCACTCTTCCGGACCAGCATGTCCTGGAACAGATGGTGCGCGCTTACTCGGAACCGTTTCGGAAGTATCCGTACATTTACCGCTCCGCAGTGTTGGTAATGTTAGAGGCTTCCCAGCGGCGCTTTGTCTCGACGGAGGGCAGTCAAGAGGTGGTTCCATCGAGCCTGGTGAGACTGGTTATTCAAGGAGAAACGCAGGCGGATGACGGGATGGAATTGTTCCGGGTCGAAACGTTTGAAGCGGATTCGGTGGGGGGCTTGCCGGGACAGGACGAGATCGATAAGCGAGTGGAAAAGATCGCAGCGGACCTGAAGGCCCTGCGCGCGGCGCCCCTCGCCGAGCCCTATGACGGTCCCGCCTTGCTTTCCGGCCGGGCCGCCGCCGTGTTCTTTCACGAGGTCCTGGGACACCGGCTGGAAGGTCATCGGCAGCGTGGGGAGGAAGAAGGACAGACGTTCACCAAAAAGGTGAACACGGAGGTTCTGCCGGAGTTTCTGAGCGTGGTCGACGATCCGACTCGGCGTACCTTGAACGACGTCGAGCTCGCCGGCTGGTACGCCTATGACGACGAAGGCATGCCGGCCACTGCGGTTAACGTTATCACGGACGGTGTTCTGAAGAACTTCCTGATGTCGCGCCTGCCCATCAAGGGGTTTAGCGTGTCGAATGGCCACGGGCGCGCCGAGCCCGGATTAATGCCGACGGGCCGGCAAGGAAACCTGATCGTATCTTCCAGCCACACGGTAAAAGATGCCGAACTTCGCCAGAAACTCATTGACGAGACTAAGCGGCAGGGCAAACCCTACGGCCTGTATTTCGAGGATATTCAGGGCGGATTTACTTTGACGGAACGGGCGGCACCGCAGGTGTTCCAGGTCTTGCCCGTCTTGGTGTGGCGAGTCTACGCTGACGGCCGGCCGGATGAACTGGTGCGCGGTGTCGATATCGTGGGCACTCCACTCGCTGCCCTGAATCGCATATTGCTGACCGGTGATACCACTGCCGTGTTCAACGGCATCTGCGGTGCAGAGTCAGGAAGTGTGCCAGTTTCCGCTGCGGCCCCGGCCATGCTCTTTTCGGAAATTGAGGTACAGAAACGGCAACACTCGCTGAACCGCCCGCCAATCCTGCCGCCGCCTCGTCTCGACGACAGCCAGGCTGCCGCGCCGGCGAAATCGGGAGGGACCCAATGAAGCCTCGGATAAAGAGATTGTCAAAGTTAGCATTGCGGGCCGCCGCGAGTCGCAGAACCGAGGGGCTGGCGGTGAGAGGGTTCCTCAGCCGCTTGATCACGCGAGTTGCGGTAGTGCTTGTCGTCTTGGCTTCAGTCGGGGTCCGCACCACAGGGGGAAGCCCAGCCAATGTGCCGGAGAACGATCCCGTTTTACGGGCCATGAAGATCGAACTGGAACGCTCGAAATCGCAGCTCCGGTTGGACCAGATGGCGGCGCCGTACTACATCGACTATCACGTGGTGGACATGGACGGCCGCATGGCAGAAGCGGCTTATGGCGCGTTGCGGTCTGATCTGCACATGAGGTTCAGATTCCTGCGCGTCGTCGTCCGGGTGGGAGACTACAAGCAGGACAGCTACTTTGGACAGGGCGAGGGCACGTTCGATTTCGCGCCCTTGGACGACGATGAACTCGCCCTGCGCAAGTACCTCTGGCTGGCCACCGACCGAGCTTACAAGTCTGCCACGGAGTCGCTGGCCGCCAAGCAGGCGCAACTGAAACAGTTGACGATTGACCAGCCGGTGGATGATTTTGCCCACGCTGATCCCATTCAATACATTGAACCGCTGGCCAACCTGGAAGGCGACGCTGCGCCCTGGCTTAGAGCCATCCAGGATGCGACAGCGCTTTACAAGACGGATCCGGAAGTCCAGGCGATGACTTCCTCCATCGAATTCCAAGCCGTGAACCGTTACTTCGTCAGTTCCGAAGGCAGTATCGTCCGCACCGGCGAAACAAGCCACGAGGTGCGCCTTGAAGCAAGTACCCAAGCTTCTGATGGGATGCAACTGGACCAGTTAGCCGGGTACGTCGGAAAAGAGCTGAAGGACCTTCCCACGGCGGAGAAGTTCCTGGCGCGCGCTACAGAAATGATCGCCTCCTTGAAAGACTTGCGTGCGGCGCCCGTGGCGGATGAAGAGTACAGAGGGCCTGTACTCTTTTCCAGCCACGCTGCTTCCACCGTTTTCCTGGATCTGGTCGGCCAGAATATCCGCGGTCTCAAACCCAACTTGGGGCAGCCTGCCCGCACGCGAGGCGCCTTCTCAGCCAGCTATAGGAGTCGCGTACTTCCTGACTTCTTATCCGTTGTGGATGATCCGACGCTGTCATCGTATGAAGGGAGGCCCTTGCTCGGCCACTACGAGGTTGATGACGAGGGCGTGAAGGCGCAACGCGTATTGGCGGTTGACAAAGGCACGCTGGTGAACTACCTGATGGGACGGCAGCCGATTCGCGACTTTCCCACCTCTAATGGCCACAGTCGAACTCGCTTGCCCGGCAGACCACCCGAACCCGGCGTGGGCAACCTGATCGTCACTACGTCCGCGAAGGACTCGCCGGATGAGTTGAAACAGAAACTCCTCGAGCTTTGCCGGCAGCGCGAGCAGCCGTATGGGTATTACGTGCAGAACCTCGCTGGCCTGCGTGCTCCCAACTTGATTTATAGGATCTGGGCGAAAGATGGGCACCAGGAACTCGTCCGCGGCGCGGTTTTCGCGGACCTCGATGTCCGCTCGTTGCGCAATGACGTGGTTGCGGCCGGCGACGACGCCTATGTGGGGAACCGGACGCAGAATATACTCCACAGCATCGTGAATCCGTCCATCCTGTTTGACGAACTGGAAGTGAAACGGGCGGAGAGAAACAAGTCCACGCTTCCGGAATACCCTCCCCCGTCACTCACAACCGGCGAGTGAAAGCCTTCCACGAAATCGGTCGAGATTCTCGGTGGGCAAGACTACTGATGTTGCGGCTGAAGCAAACCTTGTGCGGCCAGAACCTTCTCCAGCTTGGCGCGGTTCTCAGGTTTCATGAGGACGATGGGCAGGCGGTAGACTTCCTCAATCATGCCCATCATGGCGAGTCCGGCTTTTACGGGACCGGGGTTAGTTTCCAGGAAGTTCGCCTGCATAATTGGCAGCAGGTGGAAATGCAATTGGCGCGCTTCGTCGATTTTGCCCTCGAGCATCAGGTGGGTCAGCCTCACCATCTGTGCCGGAATCTGGTTTGAGCAGGTGCAGATGACGCCCTTTCCTCCCAGCGCCATCAGCGGGAACGTAAACGCGTCGTCGCCTGAGAGCACGCTGAATCCCGGTTTCACCGCGCTCAGCACCTCCATTTGTTGCACGATGTTGCCGCAGGCTTCCTTGATGGCCACGATGTTGGGAATTTGAGAAAGGCGGGCAACGGTGGCGGGCTCAATGTTCGATGCCGTGCGCCCCGGCACGTTGTACAGGACGACCGGCAGATGAGTGGATTCGGCAATGGCCTTGAAATGCTGGTAAAGGCCCTCCTGCGTCGGCTTGTTATAATACGGCGCCACCGAAAGAATGCCTTGTACGTTCAGCTCTTCGACTTCGGTCGCCAGCTTACAGACCTTCTTCGTGCTGTTACCCCCGACGCCCACGATGATGGGGACCTTTCCACCTGCTTCCTGAATAACGAGGCGAATCACCCCTAAATACTCGCCGTGCTCGAGCGTGGGAGTCTCCCCCGTGGTGCCGCAGGGGACAAGGAAATCGATCCCCGCGCGAAGCTGGAACTGCACCAGCCGTCGCAGCGCCACTTCATCCACGGAACCGTCTTTTCGAAAGGGGGTGACAAGCGCCGTGCCGCAACCGCGAAGTTCCAAGCTCATGGGACCTCCAAGAAACGGGACTGGGTGCCAGGTTCTAGACGCTGGGGACTCCCAAACGATGGGCCAAGTGCTGGGGACTAACGACCGGACATAGTGGGCGGTAAACGATAAACTCAATCATGCATGCTTAGTTCAACATTTTCCTTTCACTAGTACCCGTATCACCCCGGCATTGCTCCCTAGCCCCCAGTACCCAACTCCAGCACTTCCGCAAAACTATAGAAACCCTTCTTACCGACCACCCATCGGGCGGCATACAGCGCCCCTTCCGCGAACCCCTGCCGCCCGCGCGCGGTGTGGCGCAAAACCACGGTGTCCGCCTCCGAGTCAAAACCCAGTTCATGTATCCCGGGAATGTATCCCGCGCGCACGCTGGCGATGGGGATGTCCCTGTCCGCGAAGTACGGTTGAATTTGCCGGGAGATTTCGAGGGCGGTACCCGACGGCGCGTCCTTTTTCAACTTGTGATGGGATTCGGTGAGAAAAGGGTCGTACATGGAGAAGGGCGAGAAAATCTCTGCTGCCGCGCGCGCCAGCCGGTAAAACAGATTGACGCCAATCGAAAAGTTCGCGGCATAGACCATCCCCACACCCGCATGCTCGATGACCTTGCGGACCTCCGCCAGATGTTTCTGCCAGCCCGTGGTGCCGACCACCAGGTTCACCCCCAAAGCCGCCACCCGATGAACGTTTTCCACCACGGCGTCCGACGAGGTGAAATCCACGACAACATCAATGCCCTGGAACTTCTCACGCGTGATGCCACGGCTTTGCACGTTGACGTCAATGTCCATCACGAGGCGCACTTCAAACCCGCGCTGGGGCGCCAGTTGCGCCAGTGTCTTTCCCATTTTTCCGTAACCGAGCAGTGCAAGGCCGATCATCAATCCAGATACCCCTCCGACTTCATCAGTTCCGCATTCAGCAGCGCAGCGCCGGCGGCTCCGCGGATGGTGTTGTGGCTCAGCGCAACGTATTTGAATTGCAGAACCGGGCACTCGCGCAGACGGCCTACCACCGTGGCCATGCCCTGTTCCGTCTGTAAGTCAAATTTCGGTTGAGGGCGATCGCGCTCCTCCCGCACGACGATGGGATGTTTGGGGGCGGAAGGCAAGTTGCGCTCCTGGGGCAGCGAGCGATATTCGCGCCAAGCGTGGACGATGTCGGGGATCGTGGCTTTGCTTTTCAGCGACATGGAAATGGTTTCCGTATGGCCGTCTTCCACCATTACCCGGTTGCAGTGAGCGCTTACGGCGAATTCGCCCATCTTCACCTGGCCATCCACCAGCTTACCCAGCAGCTTACGCGTCTCGCGTTCCACCTTTTCTTCTTCACCGCCGATGAAAGGCACCACGTTGCCGAGGATGTCGAGAGTGGGGATGCCCGGGTAGCCGGCGCCGGAAACTGCCTGCATGCTCGTCATCAAGACCTTCTCCAATCCAAAGGTCCTTTCCAGCGGCGCCAGCGACATCACCAGACCCACGGTGGTGCAGTTGGGGTTGGTCACGATCATGCCTTTCCATTGCCGCTGCTGGCGTTGTGCGTGAACCAGCGCCAGGTGATCGGGATTGACGTCGGGGATCAGCAGCGGCACATCTTGTTCCATGCGGAAATTTGAGGAGTTTGAAACCACCACGTGCCCGGCCTGAGCAAAGGCCTTCTCCACCTCCCCGGCCACCTTGGAATCGAGGGAGGAGAACAGCAATTGCGGGGCGCCGCCCGGCTTGCACTCGTGTACGGGAAGATCCCACGCGCCCTTCGGCATGGGGTCACGCAGGCGCCAGTTGCACGCCTCGCGATAAGTCTTGCCCGCTGACCTTTCGGAGGCTGCCATCCATTTGACTTCAAACCACGGGTGGTGTTCGAGCAGGCTCACAAAGCGCTGCCCAACCATCCCTGTAGCTCCGAGAATTCCCACTTCAAGTTTCTTCATGAACAATAACGGCGGATTACTTCCACCTCTCCTTTCTTAAAGGCAGGGATTAGGGGTTAGGGATTAGGGATTAGTCATTCGCGATCCTCGCACTCCGTCCCTGTCCCCGATCCCAATTGCCAATCCGTAACCCCTAACCCCTGATCCCTCACCCCTAATCCCTGTTTTTCAGGTCGCGCACCATACGATAGTAGAGATCGGCGGCGGCTATCAAATCCTTCTTCCGAACGCACTCGTGGTCGGTGTGCGCGACGGTGATGGACCCGGGTCCAAGCAGCAAGGGACGTCCCCAATTGGTGAGCGACGGCAAATCAGTGGTAAACGCCACGACGTCCGTTTCGTAGCCATCGAGTTTTTCCATCAGGAGCAGCGGCGTGTCGCGCACCAACTCCAACTCGCACCGGCGGGCGATGACCTCTGAAATCTTTTGCCGCAGGGACTCGGAGTTCTCCACAATGCGAATCAGGATTTGCGCCACCGCTTCATCAGGCACCACATTGGCCGCGCGGCCGCCGGTGATGACGCCAATGTTCATAGTAGAGGGTCCCAGCACCGGACTGACGGGCAGGGGAATCCGACGCAGGTCCGCGAGCACATCCAGCAGTTTTTCGATGGCATTCACGCCCAAGTGCGGGTAGGCGGAATGTGCCATTTTGCCGCGCGCGCGCAGATCGATTCGCACATTTCCCTTGGTACCAATCACCAGCTTGTTCTCCGTCGGCTCGCCATTAATGATATATCGTGAACCGCAGGGGTGCAGATTAGCTTCGCGCGCGCCATCGCTTACGGTTTCTTCCCCCACGACGTACAGCAGACCGAAATCCTTCACACCGTCTTTCTTCAGGCGTTCGGCGGCTGCCACCTGCGCCGCTGCAATGCCTTTCGCGTCGCAGGAACCACGGCCGTAAATGTACTCCCCATCTTCGTGGGCGGCGAAAAAGGGCGGAACGGTGTCCAGGTGTGTGCTCAGCACGACGTCCGGCTTGCCCCACGTGGCGAAGACGTTCGAACGGTCACGTGAGACGGGCATCAACTCAGCCTGAAACCCCAGTTGGGCGAGGTGTTCCTTCAGGAATTCCGCGCACGCCTTCTCGTGGCCGGTCACCGAGGCCATGTTGACCAAACTTTTGGTGAGCTCAAAAAGGTCCATGGGTATTCTCGAACCATGCTCGTTCGCAATTGCAGCAAGCGGACGAATTAGGCTTAAAGGTGCCCTATCACGTTAGCCCACTAACGAAAACAGCGTCAAGCGCAATCAGGGGGTTGGGATTAGGGGTCAGGGATTAGGGATTTGCAATCGCCATACGCCGCTTCTGCTCCCGATCCTTCATTTGCAAATTCCGAAGCCCTACTTCGCTTGGAATGGCATCGCTGTCTCGCACAGAAAGGGAAGCAGCAGAGGTGGTTGGGATGGGTGCGCAATACCTCATGGTCAAACTGCAGCGTTCATGGCCCGGATTCAACTGCGGAACCCACGGCGGTTCATCTGTTCGTCCAACAACCTAGAATCGGCCGCTAGAGCCCCGCGCGCGTTTGGGGGTCTTCAGGCAGGTGGTTTTCCACGCTCGAGGACGGCCGCGCACGATCGTGCAGCCGTTTCCATAGGTGGTCGGAATCGCGGTCGAAAATCACTTCACCTTCGGCGCGAAGGCTGTACCACGAGCCCTCCAGCGCCTCGCCCTGCAACTGCTCGGGCGCCCACTGCGCGCGTCCCAGGAACAGGCGCAGGTCTCCGCTCGATTTGGGGTCTTGCAACCGCTTGGAGATGAACTTCGGATCGAAACTTAAATAAACATCGTCGTAGAGCAGCATCGCCTGCTTGGGAGCCTTCACCGCATGGAAAACCAGGGCAGGGGTGGCCAGGTCTACGGGTCCTCCCATGTACGCGTTCTCGGAACGGTCCCGCAGGGCAGCGCTCTGCGGAAAGAGTTTAAGAACCGGCACACGGGTGGGCTTGTTGACGATGAGCCCGACAATCAGCGGTTCCCCGCTCAACGGCAGCAACAGAACCACGGACCGTTCAAAAGTAGGATCCTGGATGGACTGCCGGGCCACCAGGAACAAGAGCTTGGAATTCGGCTTTTCTTGCCCGAAGCCTGGCTTTTGCCCCACTTCCCACAGCACACACAGAAGGAGCAGGAGCGCTGCTCGCCCCAAAGCCAAGGATGTACATGCTTGCCGGCCTCGGAACCAACTGCCGGATGCGGAAAACCCTAGTGTCTTCGATCCGTGTACCATGGCGCTTCCTGACCGATCAGACTAAGGTTGCCTTGCCCCGTTCTGGACGCCGGAGACTTCTTCTGAAAGCCAGTTTCAGATTCCGCTTGCCCCCAATCGCAATTGTATTGAATGTACCCCCTTTATTGATTCAAATCCAGCCCTCCAAGATGCGAGAAACCAACGAATATTTTGAGCACTTTCAGTTTGAGAGGCCCACGCGCAATTGCTGCATCATTCCGGGGCGGCAGCCCCTCAGAATCCACGCGAACGGAGCAGGTGTGTCCTGGCCGTGGGCTCTTCCGGCGGCCATACGATTCATGCCTGATGTTGAACCTTCTGCGTTTCCCAATATGTGTTAAAGTCTTGAGTAGGGTTAACACAACAATCAGGGAGGACTTGTGATGCGCAGCGCATTAGCAGCCTCACTCGTGGGCATCTTCGTCTTTTGCCATTTAGGCGCCGTGGCGGCCGCCGCGAACGGACCGGCGCCACCAACTACGATGCCGCAATCCAAGGAAACGGCGGGCGAAACCAGCATACGCTTCGTGCGTTGGGTCGACCCGGCGGAAAGGGCGTTCACGGATCAGGTACCGGCAGGGTGGCGGGTCGGCGGCCGATTGGTTCGCTATGGCCCCGTCACTATTGCGCCTTTCGTTCAGGCGATGACGCCGGATGGGAGCATCTTTATCCAGCTTGGGGATTGGCGCATCAAGGACTATTCGGATATTCCCGGTTGGCGGCCAGGCCAAATCTATACGCCCGGCACATCCGTGATAATCGTACGACGGCTCGAAACTGCCGACCAGTACGCGCGCTCCTACAGCGCCGGTTTCGCAAAGCAGTTGGGCTGCGGCACTCCATCCTTCACCGGTTCGGATGCCCTGCCGACGCCCGCGGGCCTGTCTACTATTCCGCAAAGCAGGGTCGAAACTCACCTCGTGCGCTTTACCTGCCTGCGGAGCGGGCAACGCTATGCCGGGCAGGTCATGGTCACGTTGCAGTCCTACCATGTGCCGATGTCCATAGGCTGGAATGTGTTATACCTTGCCTGTTTGCTGGCCCGGGAGGACCGTGCGGCCACCGGCGTCGCCGTATGGGACAAAATGAGGAATACTTGCGCATTCGATTCCGCATGGAACGCGCGCGCGAGTCAAATCGCGGCTGCCGCCACCCGGCCGGCGAGAGACTCCCTGGATAACGCCCTGAGACAAACGCAGGCCTTCGATCAAAACGTCATCAACGGCACCGTGACGGTGAACGATCCCACCACCGGCACACGCTCTGAAATCAGTATCGGCGCCGAGCCGTTCTACTTCGCCGACGGCCAGGGCCATTTCTACAACTCCTATGATCCGACACCCCGAACCGGCTTTCATGCGGTGAATCCGGTGCACTGATGATGCGGCTGGAACGGACGCACCGCCGTGGGTAACCGGCGCTACCGGGTCACGACTTGCAGAACGCTGTCGCTGGCGTCGGGCGCCGTGGGCGGCACCTGGATGACCAGATTATCTTCCTGCTGTTGGAACTTCAGCTTTCGCTTCGCACCCATCACGGTGATCTGCGCGACGCGCGCGTGGAAGCCCGGCACTTCCAGTTCACCTTCGATGGGCCAGTCAAACACGTGGATATAAACCAGGTTCCCCTTTGCGGTGGTCTTCCCGAACGGCAGGTTCTGCAACGGGCCATAAGTGGTGCCGTAGATGGAATCGCCGTAAACCGCCATCCATTTCCCCATGGCCTCAAGCCGCTCCACGAATTCCGGTTGAATGGTTCCCTCGGGCGTCGGGCCGACGTCCAACAGCAGGTTTCCTCCCTTGCTCGCCACGTTGGCCAGGTCCTGGATCAGCTCCTTGGCCGATTTGTAGTTGGTATCGTTCTTGTTATAGGCCCAGGTGCCGTTGATGGTCATGCAGCTTTCCCAGAGTTGGAAGTCATCGGCGGAAGGAAGTGCGGCTGATGCAGCGTCGGATGGCTTGGCGATGCCCCGCAGCTTGTCCGCCATGTTCCTGGTGGGAATCCGGTCAGGAACGAACTGCTCGGGCGTAGCAAAATCGCCAGCCACGCCGATGCGATTATTCACCAGCGTCGCCGGCTGAAGGTGGTGGACCAGCTCCACAACCTGATCGCCTTTGTACTTCTCCGCATGGTCGAGCCCGTCGAACCACATCACTGCCACCGGTCCGTATCCGGTAAGCAGTTCCCGCAACTGGGCATTCATGTAATCAAGGTAGGTTGCCCATTCCGGCCGCGTCGGGTCTCCGTGCCACGTGTCCTTGACCGGTTTCGTCGTGTCGCGATAGCCCGGATGGTGCATATCGGGCGGTGAGTAATAAAAGCCTAGCGGCATGTTTGCCTGGTGCGCGGCGTTGGCGAGCATGGCGGTAACATCCCGGCCGTAAGGCGTCCTGGTGATCTTGTAATCCGTCAAAGACGTGTCAAACATGCAGAATCCGTCGTGGTGCTTGGTGGTAAACACCATGTAGCGCATTCCGGCTTTCTCGGCCAGGCTCACCCACGCCTGAGGATCAAACTGGACGGGGTTAAACTGGTGGTACAGCGCCGTGTAATCCGCTTCCGTGATGTTCCAGTGCGCCGGAACCATGATGGGCCACGAAGCCTCAACGCTCGCCAGGGAATACGGACCCCAGTGGATGAACATGCCGAATTTGGCCCGCCTGAACCAATTAGTCCGCTGGGCGTCTGTTTCGGCGCTCGTGGACGATATGGCTGATGCCTGGGCCCTGCTCGTTACAGGCATCCCTAGCAGAAGTATGCACGCTATGATGCCGGCCAGACCCACCGTCTTGTTGAGCTGGTTGTTCCCCATACGTAAATTTGCTCCTCTGCACCTGGAACCGTGGTTCACTGAGAGGCTACACATGTTTACCAGATGGGCAGGTGATATCACCTGTAACACACGGGGCGGGCGCTTTAAGTTTGGTATAACCACCTTTGTTTTCAAAAACATCGCAGGTTACTGACAATAACATGCTTATTTTTCAATAACATCGCAGGATAAGCGGGATGGTCAATTTATTATGTCATTGTTTTCAATAACATCGCAGGATATACTGACGAAATTAAATTCCCCCTTTTTCCGCCCGCCGCACCGTCGCCGTAAGATAACTTGCATATTTTCAATAATTTGAAAAATTACAAGCATCCCCAGCTAGTCGTGCTAAGTGATTGCGCATCAATAACATCGCAGGTTCCAAGTGCTGTTTTGCAAGGTGGACACGGGTCGCTCATCCGCGGGAAATCCGGCCTGAGACCGGAAAGAAGGCGTATTAACAAGCGGTAGTTGCGGTACCCTCCTGCACGTCTTGCGCCCTGGCGCGAGAAGGATTCAGCCCTTCGACGTGAACCCGCGTGGCCGGGGCTGCGTTGTTTCGCCCAGGAGAGCGTAGGCTAGCAATATCATGACCAAAGTACATTGCGATTTAAGCCAAGAGGCAGTACACTCACCAGCCATGATCCAGGAGAGACGGCGAGTTCCCCGCTACTCAGCTCACGTGAAAGCCACTGTCACGCTCCCGGGCGACAACACTGCCCTTGCCGTGATGGTGGAAGACTTGTGCGTTCTCGGTTGCCTGCTGGAGTACTGCCCGGCCCTTGAAGTTCACCAGGAATGCGATTTTTCCCTGGCGTGGAAAGGCCGGGAACTCCGCACGCATGCCGTGGTCGCCTGGAAAGGCGACCAGGACCAGGTGGGACTCGAATTCCAAAATACCGAGGCAAGCCTGCAGTTGCTCCGGGTATTCTGCGCCGATTTTCTGGCGCGACCGATGGTGCGGCTGCCGGACCGGCACGAATAGCGCGACTGACTAGGCACCACTCCTTCCGGGCGGCGCCACCTGGTGCTGCGGATTCGATTCTGGTTCCGAGGAGGGCAAAGGTGCGTGATTCGTGGTCGTGGCTGGGCGCAATGCGGCTCTTCCTTTCGGCGCTCGTTCTGGCTGGGGTCATGGCGAGCGTTACCGCGTCGGCGGACAATTCCACGAAGTCCGTTCTGACCCAAGACGCTCTCAACAAAACGTTGGGCGCGCTCGGAGATCTGCGAGGCAACAATCTTCGCATTAGAATCGGCAGCGGCGACCTCGAAACGGAAATTGCCAATTTACAAAAACAGCCTGGGGTGGAGAACATTATCACGAAGCGCGGGCTTTCAATGCGGGAGTTTGTCCTGACCTACAAGGCCGCCGTCCAGATCAGGGAGGCGGAAAAGGCTCGCGACAATTGGCAGAAAATACTGCAAGATCCGGACGCGCCGCCCCAAGCCAAACTTGACGCCACGCAGAAATTGGCCGATTCGCTGAAGAACAACTTATTCACGCCCGAACAAATTGAACTGGTCCGCCGCAAGATGCCCGACATGGATACGCTGCTGGCGCCAGCCAAATGAAAGAGCCCGCGTCCCCCTAACGGTAGACGTCCTTGCGGTGGGCAATGCGCATCACCACCACGATCCTGGCCGCATCGTCAATGCGGCAGACCACTCGGTATGCCCCGACGCGATATCTCCAGAATTTTGCCTTGTCACCTGTCAGCGATTTGCCCAATTCGCGGGGATTTGCCTGGCCTTGAATGCGCGTTGAAAGGAAGCGGGCGACACGCTCTTGCGCTGCGCGGTCGAGCTTGCGGAGTTCAGCGGCCGCGCCGGGGTCGAGCCTGACGGCGTAAGTTGAGCTCATCGAGAACCTTATCAAGTGGGATGGAGGGAAGGTTCTCTTCGAGGCGTTGGGCCGCGATCAAATAATCTTCCTGCTCGTCCAGGTACTCCTCGACCGCTCGGCGGATATAGAGGGACTTGGACCTGCCGGTCCGCTGTGCCAGCCGCTCCAGCCGCATCTCAAGTTCCATTCCTAACCGCACTGAAGATGCCATGCGAAGATGTTAACTCCTGCACCTGTATTACAAGTATCACAGTTTCATGTCGCCTGCAACGCCATACGGGACTGAGCTTGGAATTCCCACAGACTTCGCATCGCCAAGCTGCTATCGCCTGCATTCTATCCCAGGCCAGAAGGCCGCCCGAGGGCGGCCCTTCTCGACACAGCCAGCCAACCCGTCAAACCGTTACCTTTTCTTCTTCCGGTTTAGCGGCGCCGATTTGCACAAGCTCGGATTTGGGTTTTTGCAGCACGAGCTCCTCATACGCCTTCCGGGCTTCGGCGGCTTGCTGCGCTTCCCACGCCGCTTTGCGCCGAGCCTTCTCCTCTTCCGCGGCGGTGAGAGGAACGTCATGTTCGAGCGTGCGCACGCGCGCGGCGTCGGCGGCATTCACCGTCAGCGAGTGCTCCGTGCTGGCCAGTTCCACGCTCTTGCCCTTGGCATAGATGGCGTGTTTGCCGTGAGTCTTGTACCACTCCGCCACGCTGGCGTTCTTGTACATATTCTCGATGATCTTCCGCCAGCCGATGCCGGTGTTGTAAGCGCAGAACGAGATTTCTCCCAATTGCGTCGCATACGGGATGATACACATTTCCGTGCGGCGGAAGTCGTAGTTGAACAGATCCTGGAACCACATGCCGGCGATGAAGAGCAAGTTCCACGGGTCGGAGCGCCGCTTCAAGGCATCTTCCAGCGTGCGGTTCGGGTCTGACGCGCCGTACTTCTCACGCGTCTTCTTTTCGCCTGAGAGGGCAAACGATTTGTCAAATTTCTTGATCAGGTCCATCAGCGCCAGGCTCTTGGGCGCTTTAAACGGCTTGTAGTTTTTCAGGATGCCCATGGCCAGCATGAAATTTGAGAACTTCCTGCCGCGGCCGGCGTCCGTGACCTTCTGGATGTCCTTCACCAGGCCGGGAACGTTGAGAAATTCCGGCACCGGCGCCCATTCCTTGGTTTCCTTGTTGATCATGAGCGCCGTACCCACGCCGCAATTAGGGTGACATCCGCAACTCACCATGCCCCACTGCGCCTCCGGACCTTTTACCAGGTCGGCGAAGTCGGCAAACGCACTGAACATGGAGATGGGGAACCAGTCGCGGGTGGGTTCGGTGATGCCCGTCTGCTTCTTCACGTCGGCAGCGAGATGCGAAAGCGTGTAGCGCTGGCGCAACCGGCGCTTGGGGGTAATATCTTCATCGCGGCCCGTGAACGACACGGGCTGGAACGCCACGAAGGCAATTTTCTTGGGGTTCTCCCGCGCAAAGTTCACGATGGGGCCCACCTGGTCGTTGTTCACGTTGTTCACAATGGTGATGACCAGGATGATCTCGATGCCGGCCTCGTGCATGTTTTCGATGGCGCGCAGCTTGACGTCGAACAGGTTGCCCACCTGGCGATGGCTGTTGGCGTCGTTGCCGACGCCGTCGAATTGCAGATAGGCGTACCGCAGGCCCGCCTCAAAGGCGCGGCGGCAGAACTCCTTGCTCTTGGCAAATTCGATTCCGTTGGTCGCCGCCTGCACGCTGTTGTAGCCCAGCTTGCGCGCGTAGCGAATTGCGTCGATAAAGTACGGAGACATGGTGGGTTCGCCGCCCGAGAATTGCACGGACATCTGGCGGCGCGGCTTGATCTTGACGGCGTTATCCAGAATCTCCTTGATGTCTTCCCAGGTTAGCTCGTGCACGAAGCCGACCTGGTTGGCGTCCATGAAGCAGGGATCGCACATCATGTTGCAGCGATTCGTCAGGTCCACGGTCAGCACGGAGCCGCGCCCGTGCTTGATGGAACTGGAGCCGTGATTGTGGAGGCCCTCGTCATTGTGGGCGCGAATGTCGCGGCCGGGGAAATTGGCCTCGATCCAACTGAGGAACTTGACGTCGATGGCCATCATGTCCTCGAAGCGCCCGTGGATGGGGCAATCCTTCACCATCCATACCTGGCCGTCACGTTCGATGATGTTGGCCTTGATCTCACCGGTTTTTTCCGTGAGCAGCGATTGCCAGTTCTCATCCCCATTGATAATCTTGGCACGTGCTTCCTTCACGCACTCCGGGCACAGCGAATCGGTTTGGCGGGGCCAGCCGAGCGGCGGCTTGGTCTTTTGCCAGGACTTCAACAGCGGCTTGTCCGACCACTTGGGAATAAACGTCGGACTCGGGCGGTATTTATTGAAGAATTGCACCGTGTTGAATACGACCGAAGCGGTAGAGCTGACCGCCTGGTCCACATACTTCATCAGCCGCTGACCTCTGATTCTTGGCATGGCGAATTATCCTCTCCCCTTCAAAATGACGATCCATCGACCCAAGTAGAGCGACGTAGCTTCCGCGACTTTCGAATCGAACGGGTGAACACCCTGAAATCCCCGCAAATCACAGGTGTAAAGGCAATCAATTCGGGGATGCCGCGCCCTGGTTAGCGCCTCCACGGATGATCGGGATCAAATGTCCGCAAATCTCGACGCCCCACCCATCCTCCTAAATCATACGAGTTAGGCCAGTTAGAGTTAAGAAGTTTGTGCTGAATGGTGGTTTTGACTGGTTGTATGGCAGAAAAAGTTGCGCGGATGGTGACTATGAGTCATTTCTCAATGAGACATCTTACGCATAATAAATTGACGCGTGTCACGTCAATAGTGCCCTCCTGCACCCCATCTCTTTCCACCGGAGATACCGACGATTGCTCAGTGGCACTGGAGCGTGGCGCCGCCGCCACCGAATTCATAGGCGCCGATGTCGATGGCTCCCACGCTGGTGCGGGCCTGACCGCAAGCTGGGTGAACGTACTGGTATTGGGGTGTGAGCGAGTAACCGTTGGCGGCGCCGGGCGCCGTACCCGCGTCGATGTCGGGCGACCCCGCGGCAAGCTGATAATTGTAGTTGCTCAAATCTACAAATACCGGATTGGCCGTCGAATTGGTGATAAGACTGGCGCCGGCTTGGTTGGTGATGGCCGCCGTCCCGTAGAAGATGTTGTTTTGCAACAACGCCCCGCGGGTAGCCGAAGCATCCTCGACGAAGTATCCTCCCAACGTGGGGTGGACAAACGCGTTGTTGACGACGTAGAGATCCTGCCCAGGATTGTTCGCGTTAGTGCCTTCCTCAAGGTAGGCTAGCATGGTGGAATTCTGGGCGTTGGGCCCTTTCTCCACGAGGTTGCCGATCACGTAGGAGGTCCCGCCGTTGGGCAGGTCGATCTCATAACTTTCGCTGCCGTTCTCCCCGGTGAGCCGGTTGTACAGGATATAGTTCACCGCCGCGCGCGATTTGAGCAGGTGACCGACGATGGCATCGTGAGAATAATTGAAGGCGAATTGCAGCGAGGCGACGTGTCCGATATAGAGATTGTGGGACTGCCCGTCGCCGGCTCCGTTCGAGACAAACTCCGAGTATTTGATGACGATATTACTTCCGGCAATGTTGCTCTCCAGGATTCCGTCCTGATTATTGTGAAAATAGCAGTTCAGGATGGTCATATTCTGCCCGGAGATGCGGATGCCGGCGCCATTGTTTCCCTCGTCAACCGGAATCGTTGCCCCTGAGAACTCGATATTCTCCACCGTGGTATTGCTGCCGGAAGGGACCCAGATGGCCTGGTATCCGACGATGTGGGGTTGCCCGTTCTGGCCCGTCATCCCCGAAACATCGATGTGCGGTCGGTTGCCCTGTGAGTCCAGCAGGCCCACTAGGGTAAGGTTGTTCGTCGCCCAGGCGCATGAGTCGTTCTGGTAAAGGCCGGGATCGATCTGAATCGTGTCCCCCGCCGAGGCCGCCGCGATGGCTGCACAAGGCGTTGTGTAGGTACGAGTGGGTCCGGCATTCAGCGTGGCGCCGCTGGGGGGCGTCACGGGTGGGGGATTGCCGCCACTAACGGAACCGCCTCCGGAGCTTCCGCAGCTTGCCGCCCAGGCCAGCAAGGAACCCAGTCCCACGATGGTCACCAGTGGTCGGAACATTTCCGCCTCCCCAATCCGTTGAGCGCCAGCAGGCTGCCGGAGATGCCGATGAACTCCATCCCTCTCGGCCACCCCTGGTTCGGCGCGCCCCTTGGCCCGTCCCGGCCGCCGCGCGAAACAGGAGATCATATCATTAGCAGCATTGGGGGTTTGACCTATTCGCGAGGTCATTGCTATATTAACAGGCTGTATCTTGCAGTCAGAAAGATGTCTAGCCAATGGCAATTCACATTACATTTCCTGATGGTGCATCCCGAGAATTCCCCCAAGGCGTCACCGCAATGGAAGTTGCCAAGTCGATCGGTTCGCGCCTGGCGGCCGAGGCGTTGGCCGCAAAGCAAGGCGACCAACTGATTGACCTGTCAACCAAACTGGAAAGTGACAACCCCATCCAATTCATCACGCCGTCCTCTGCGGAAGCGCTGGAAATCTTCCGCCACTCCTCGGCCCATTTACTCGCCGCCGCCGTTACGGAGCTGTTCCCCGACGCGCATCCCGGCATCGGCCCGGCGACGGAGAACGGTTTTTACTACGACTTCTATCGCGAGAAGCCCTTTACGGAAGACGACCTGGGGAAGATCGAGGCAAAGATGCACGAGCTTGCCCAGGCCAACCTGCCGAACGAGCGCGTGTATTTTCCCAAAGAAGAAGGGCTAAAGGTTTTCGATCAGATGGGTGAGTTCCTGAAGTGCGAGTTGATTCAGGAGAAAGCGGACCCTGTCTTTTCCGCCTATCGCACCGGCAGGTTCCTGGACTTTTGCCGCGGGCCGCACATCCCCTCTACCGGCCGGATCAAGGCGTTCAAACTGCTGAGCGTGGCGGGCGCCCACTGGAAGGGCAATGAGAACTCGCATCCGATGCAGCGCATCTATGGAACAGCCTTCTTCAGCCAGAAGGACCTGGACGCATTTCTGACGCAGATGGAAGAGGCCAAGAAGCGCGATCATCGGCGGCTGGGCAAGGATCTGGACCTCTTCAGCATTCAAGACGAGGCCGGACCGGGGCTGATCTTCTGGCATCCCAAGGGCGGTGTGATTCGGCGGGAAATTGAGGACTGGCTGCGCGATGAGTTGACGGCGCGTGGATACGACCTGGTCGTCACGCCGCACGCCATGCGGCTCCATTTGTGGGAGACAAGCGGCCACACGGGCTTCTACCGCGAGAATATGTTCGGGCCGATGACCGTGGAGAACGAGCAATACCAGCTCAAGCCCATGAACTGCCCCGGCCACATTCTGATTTACAAGTCGCGGGCGCGCAGCTACCGTGAACTTCCCATGCGGCTGGCGGAACTCGGCACGGTTTACCGCTACGAGCGATCGGGCGTGATGCACGGACTGTTGCGCGTGCGCGGGTTCACCCAGGATGATGCCCATATTTTCTGCATGCGCGACCAACTGGAAGCCGAGGTCCAGTCCTGCGTGGAATTTGCGCACCTGGTGCTGAAGACATTCGGATTCGATCAATACCAGATAGAACTTTCCGCCCGCGATCCGGGAGATCCCGAGCACTATGCAGGCACCGTGGATGAATGGAATCTGGCCGAAAGCGCGCTGATGAACACGCTGAAGCGCATGGATATTCCCTTCAAGTACATGCCGGGGGAAGCGGTGTTTTACGGCCCCAAAATCGATATCAAACTGGTTGACGCCATCGGGCGGCCCTGGCAGCTCACCACCGTGCAGTTCGATTTCAACCTGCCGCGGCGTTTCGGATTGGAATACGTCGGCCCTGATGGGCATCTGCACACGCCGGTCATGGTGCACCGTGCTTTGCTGGGTTCCATCGAAAGGTTCTTCGGCGTGCTGATTGAACACTACACGGGCGCGTTTCCCGTATGGTTGGCGCCGGTACAGGCTGTGGTGCTGCCCATCAGCGATAAGCACGCGGCGTATGCGCGTGAGGTCGTGGAGGAATTGCGCCGCGCCAAGATCCGCGCGCAGGTGGACGACCGCAATGAGAAGCTGAATGCGCGCATTCGCGACGCGCAATTGCAAAAGATTCCGTTTATGCTGGTGACGGGTGACCGCGAGGCCCAAAGCCGCAGCGTAGCGGTTCGCCGCAGGGACACCGGCGCTGCCGGTTCCCGTCCGGTTACCGAATTTGTGGCCTGGGTGCGACAACTTATCGACACCCGCGCCGCGAAATGGTAAGCTAGGCGAAGCCTTTGGATGGGGTAGTCTCCAGGCCTGAACGTCAGGTACAGAGTTTGAGGGCCCCCGTGGGGGCTGGGAGGGAAGACTTATCGCCGACCGATTCGTCCGAGTGAATGAAAGGATTCGTGCCAAAGAAATACGTGTAATTGATGAGGAAGGGGCGCAACTGGGGATTATGCCCCCCTTCGAAGCCCTGCGGGTTGCCCGGAGCCAGGGCTTGGACTTGGTGGAGGTGGCCCCGACCGCCAATCCACCGGTATGCCGCATCATCAATTACGGAAAGTACTTGTACCAGCTCAGCAAGCGGCAACATGAGGCGCGCAAACATCAGAAGTCGATTGGGCTGAAGGAAGTCAAGATGCGGCCCCGCACCTCGACACACGATTTTGAGACCAAGCGGAACAAGGTTCTGGATTTTCTCCAGGAAGGGGCCAAGGTCAAAGTCACCATCATGTTCCGTGGGCGGGAGATGGCGCATCGGAACCTGGGCTTTGACATGGTCGAGCGCTTGATTCAGGAGGTGGGAGAAGCCGGGCAGGTGGAAGCGCGGCCGCGGCTCGAGGGCCCCAACCTCACGACGATTCTGGCGCCCAAGAAAGCGGCCGGCAAAGCCGGCGCGGCACCGCCGCGTCCGGCGGCCAGCCAGCCGGGGCCACCGGCGCAACAGCCGGCGAAGCCCAGCCCATCCATGTCGGCGGCGGCCAAGCCCGCAGGCTCGCAAGGATCTTCAGGAGGACAGATTGGCTAAGGTCACGAAAGTCAAAACTAAGCTGAAGACGCATAGGGGAGCTGCCAAGCGGTTCAAGATCACCGGCAGCGGAAAGATCATGCGTCACCACTCTTTTGCGCGTCATATCCTTACGTCGAAAGCCAGTAAACGCAAACGGCGTCTGGCCCAGGCATCGGAAGTGGCGCCGTCGGATGAGGCGCAGCTTCGTCGCATGCTGCCGTATGGAAAGTGAACGAATGGGAATAGGGAGTTGGGAGTAGGGAATAGGGAATCGTCTCCTACTCCCTACTCCCTATTCCCAATCATTGGGCGCGGGAAGGCTTTCCGAGGCCGGGTGCCTTCACTGCCCCACAAAACAGAAGTTAGGAGTTAGAAGCCGGAAGGTAAACACCGGTCGCCCTGCGCTGGTCATTCTAACTTCTCTCTTCTAACTTCTAAATTCTTCAGAAAAGGAGAAACCCATGCCTCGAGTCAAGCGCGGCACTGTGCGCCGCGCCAATCGGAAGAAACTCGCCAAGCAGACCAAAGGCTATTTCCTCACCAAAAGCAAACTCTACCGATCGATGAAGGAAGCTGCCGACAAGGCCGGCCGCTATGCTTTCCGCGACCGCCGTCGGCGCAAGCGCGATTTCCGCCGGCTGTGGATTCTTCGCATCAGTGCCGCCGCGCGGTCACACGAACTCACTTACAGCCAGTTTATTCACGGACTGAAGACGCTGGGGGTCGAACTGGACCGCAAGATGTTGGCGGAGATGGCCGTAAAAGACCAGTTGGGCTTCGCGGAGCTGGCCGGGCGGGTGAAGCAAACCGTTGCCAAAGTCGTCGAGAGTCCACAGTCGACAGTTGACAGTTAGGGCGGTGGGGCAGTCGACAGTCCAGTCAGGGCCACAAGGCGGTCGAAAGTCGCCGGTCGGCAGTTGACACTTGGGACCAGAAGCAGTCGCCCGTGATCGCTCGCCGGTCAACAGTTAGAATTGCTCGATCCGCCTGCGATGGTAGTGAGGGCTCTGCTCTCGCCCTGAACTGAAATTTCATGGGCCTCCGGCTCGCCATGGTGGATGAAAGCGCGCGTTAAATTGTCTGTAGGGGCGGTTCGCGAACCGCCCCTACGCAGCCAATTATGATCATCGATGAAAAAGTTCGGAAGAAGCTTGCCGATCTCGGCGTCAGCGATGCTGCAGGCGTGGAAGCCCTGTTCGCCGAGGTGCGCACCGCCATGGAGGCGGAGCGATCGGGCTTGGTCTCGCGCGGCGCAGCCTCCGAATCCGAACGTGACAGGTTGTGCAAGGAACTCCGCGACCGCTGGCTAGCGCGCAAGAACGGCCTTCTGTCGTTCATCGATGAAAACTGGCTGAAAGCTTCTCCGAAAGAAGTAAAGCCACTCGTCGGGCGTAGTTTCAACGGCTTGCGGCAGGAGTCCGCAGCACTTGAAATTGCCGCATTAACAAAAGATGTTCCCCGGCACGTAAGTGCAACGCTTGGAATCCCGGCGGAATCCCTCCGGCAAGTAACTCCAACATTTGAAATCCAAGCAGAAATGGGTTTCACGGACCTCACCCTCCCCGGCAATCGTCGCCCGCTGGGCTCCCTGCATCCGGTCACGCAGATGCAGCGAGAGATTGAAGAAATCTTCCTTAGTCTCGGCTTCCGGATCGAAGACGGGCCGGAGATTGAATCCGTCTACTACAATTTCGACGCGCTCAACATTCCGGAAAGTCATCCCTCGCGCGACGACTGGGACACGCTCTACATCGACGCCAAGACGGTTTTGCGCACCCACACGTCGCCCGTGCAGATTCGGGCGATGGAAAAATACGGCGCGCCGCTGCACATCATCATCCCCGGGAAGTGCTATCGTCACGACAACCCGGACGCCAGCCACTCGCCGATGTTCCATCAGATTGAAGGTTTGGCCATCGCGAGTGACATCACGTTTGCCGACCTGAAAGGTACCCTCGACTTCTTTGCCAAGAAGCTTTTCGGCGAAAAGATTCGCACGCGCTTCCAGCCCAGCTTTTTCCCGTTCACCGAGCCCAGCGGCGAGGTATCCATCAGTTGCATTTTCTGCGGCGGGGAAGGCTGCCGCGTCTGCAAAGAAAGCGGCTGGATTGAGGTGATGGGCTGCGGCATGGTTCATCCCCAGGTCTTGCGCAACGGCGGCATCGACCCGGAGAAATACTCGGGCTGGGCATTTGGCTTGGGAATCGAACGCTTTGCCATGATGAAGTACGACATTAACGATATTCAGCTCTTCTTCCAGAGCGACTTGCGTTTTCTAAGACAATTCTGAATTCTGAATTCCGAATTCATAGTTCACTATGAAGCTTTCCATCAACTGGCTCAGAGAATTCGTCAACTTTTCCAGCGACCCGCGCCAGCTCAAGTCGGACCTCACCATGATCGGCTTGAACACCGAGTCAGTGGCGCAGGTGGGTGATGACTGGGTGCTGGACGTGGAGGTAACCACCAACCGGCCGGATTGCCTCAGCCATTATGGCGTGGTGCGGGAACTCGCCACGCTTTATGGCCTCCCCCTGAAAAAGGTGGAAGTATCCGTGAAGGAGTCGGGCGGGCCGGCGCAGGCAGCGGCATCGATTGAGATTTCTGACCCGGACCTGTGCGCGCGATATTGCGGCCGCGTGGTGCGAAATGTAAATGTAGGTCCTTCCCCATCGTGGCTGGCGAAACGCCTGGAGGCTGTTGGACAGCGGCCCATCAACAACGTTGCCGACGCCACCAATTACGTGCTGATGGAATTGGGCCACCCGCTGCATGCGTTCGATTTATCCCGCTTACGGCAGCAGAAGATTATCGTACGGCGCGCCAAGCAGGGCGAACCGCTCCGCACGCTCGATGGCGTGGACCGCCTCTTGACGCGCGATAACCTGGTCATTGCGGACGGCACGCACCCCGTGGCGCTCGCGGGCATTATGGGGGGCGAGGAATCGGAAATCGCGGCAAGCACGCGCGCCGTCCTGCTGGAGAGCGCGTGGTTTGCACCTGTGTCGATTCGCCGTACCTCGAAATCTCAGGGTATGCACACCGAGGCGTCGCACCGATTCGAGCGCGGCGCCGACATCCAGATGGCTCCCCTGGCGCTTGACCGCACGGCCGCGCTCATCCAGGAAATTGCCGGGGGCGAAATCCTGGAGGGCATGATTGACGTTTATCCCCGCCCCATTTCCCCAGTCGAACTATGCCTCCGGCGCAGCGCGATAACGCGCATTCTGGACGCCGATATTCCCGCAGATGAAGTTGAACGCATCCTGCGCGGCCTGGGATTTCAGGTTGAACGCGGAATCGGTGAGACGTGGAGCGTCACCGTACCGTCGTTCCGGGTGGATGTGTCGTTGGAAGTAGATCTGGTGGAAGAAGTGGCGCGCCACGTGGGATATGACCGGTTGCCGGCACGCGTGCGGCCCGCGCCGCCCACCGTCGAGAGGGACACGGGCCGCGACAAGGTCGTGACCACGTCATCGTTGCTCGTGGCATTGGGCTATTCAGAAATCATCGCCCCTTCGATGGTTGACCCGGCGGAAACCGAGCGCTTTAGCAGCGGTGTGTTTACGCCGCCGCCGGATTGTGACGGCCAGGTCACCTCGCCGAATACTGAGGTCATTGCGCCCCTGCGTCCGGTGATCCTGGCAAATCCGTTGAGCCAGGATGCCTCCGCCATGCGCACGTCGGCAGTCCCCAGCATGTTGCGCGCGATTCGGTGGAACCTTGATCGCGACAGCAACGATGTGCGGCTGTTCGAGATGGGAAAGGTCTACGGCATGACTACTGACGGCGAGCCCCAGGAGCGCCGCGTACTGACGCTCGGAGCCACAGGACATCGCCGAAGTGCGTCGGTTTACGATAGCGAGGCGCCGCTCGACTTCTTTGATGTGAAGGGCGATCTCGAAACCATCCTGGGCGCGTTTGATGTGCCGGATTTGAGGTTTGAATCCGGCGAGCGGTCCTACCTCGCGCGAGACCGCGTCGGGCGTATGACGTCCCAGGGAACCGAGTTGGCTGTGTTCGGGCTGATCCAACAAGACCTGGCGCGGGAGTACAAGTTGCGCCAGGAGGTTTGGGTGGCCGAAGTCGATTTTGAGCGCCTCCTGGGCATGCCGCTCCGCCCCCGGAAGTTCCAGCCCATCTCCAAGTTCCCTGCCGTGGAACGCGACTTCTCGTTGGTCGTACCCCAGTCGTTAGCTTACGCGCGGCTAGCCTCAGCGATTGCCGGCCTGGCGATGGAGGAGATTTGCACGTTCCGTCCCGCTGATCGCGCGGACCGTTCCAAGGTGCCGTCCCTCGCCGCCGGCGAATATGCGTTATTGCTGCGGATCACGTTCCAAAGCCAAACGCATACTCTGACCAGTGAGGAGATTGCGGCATTAGGCCAGCGGGTGCTGACGGCGCTCGCGGCGCTGGGAACAAGACTGCGGACGTAGAAATGCATTGAAGATTGACGATTGAAAAATGTACAGGTCAATCGCCAATCGGCAATCGACAATCACAAATCACCAATGAGGCACACGTGGCGGACCCAAACGATCAATTTGCACGGCTGGAAGAAAAGCTCTTGAAAGCAATTGACCTCTTCAAGCGCACGCAGACGGAAAAGCGCGCGCTGGAACAAGAGGTGGAAAAGCTCAAGGCGCAATCCAAGGAACAGGGCCAATCCATGGAAAGGGAGTTGATTGCTCTGCGACGCGAGCGCGAAGACGTTCGCGCCCGCGTCGAAAAACTGCTCGAGCGCATGGACGCATTGACAGGCCCCGAAGAAAAGTGAACAAAGAAGAGTGGACAGTGGACAGTTTACAGGACAGTGAGGAGTGGAGAAGCGCAGTTCGCTGTTTACTGCTTTTACGTACTACGAGCAAGAAGTAATTAGCCAGCAGTGGTTCATTGCTCTCTGTTCACTGTCCACTGCTTTAAGGTGTTCATCATGGCAAAGGAATCCCGCAGCATCCGAGTCTCAATCTACGACCAAGAGTATTTCATGCGCGGCGACCTGAATGAGGAATACATCCAGAAGCTGGCGCAATACGTGGACACGAAGATGCGCGCCATCGCCGAGCGCACACGCACCGTTGACACCGTGCGCGTCGCCATCCTCGCCGCGCTCAATGTGGCGGATGAGTACCACCAGTTGAAAGCGCGGCATGAGCAGGTCACTCAAAACCTGGACGAGAAGCTCGGACAGTGCACCCACGCGCTCGATGAATTCCTGAAAGATGCGGTGTGAAAAAAAGGTGTCAGGTGCCAGGTGTCAGGGAAAGGCCGACCCTCGAAAATCGAAATTCGAAAATCGCACTTGAGCTGGCCGCACTCCTATTTTCGAATTGCGAAACTGGAGAGCGCACCCGCGCACTGGCCGAAACGCGAAGCTGGTACGCAGCGGACCGATTTTCGAATTTCGATTTTCGAATTTCGACGCTGACACCTGGCACCTGACACCTTCATTTACCTATGCGCATTCTCTTTATTGGCGACATTTTTGGGCATCCTGGGCGGCGGATCGTGAAGGATATGTTGCCGCTGCTGCGTGATGAGCTGCACCCCGACCTCGTTCTGGCGAACGCGGAAAATGCTGCGGGTGGGTTTGGAATAACTCCCTCGCTGGTGGAGGAGTTGCTCGACCTCGGCATCGCCGTCCTGACCTCGGGCAATCACATTTGGGACAAGAAAGAGATTTATCCTTACCTGCGCGAACAAGTTAACGGCCGATTGCTGCGGCCCGCCAACTACGTTGAGGAAGCGCCCGGACGCGGCCTGTTTGTGGGGAAGACCGCGGCAGGTATTGGTTATGCCGTCATCAACCTGCAAGGGCGGGTTTTTATGCCGGCCCTTGAGTGTCCATTTCGAAAGGCAGACGCGCTTCTCGGCGGCATTCCCGGGGAAGTGAAGATCCGGATTGTCGATATACATGCGGAGGCGACTTCTGAGAAGCAGGCGCTGGCTTGGTACCTGGATGGAAGGGTGACCGCCGTGCTGGGAACCCACACGCACGTGCCCACGGCCGACGAAATGGTGCTTCCGCAGGGCACCGCCTTCCTTACCGATGTCGGCATGACCGGCCCCTATGAGTCCATCATTGGTATGGAACGAGCAGCAGTTATTCAGAAGTTCCTGGACCAGTTGCCTACACGGTTCGAAGTCGCCAAGGGCGACGTTCGCCTCGCCGGCGCACTGCTGGAAGTTGATCCGCAGTCGGGCCGCGCCCTGTCCATTCAGAGAATTCTGCGCAAATGATCGGCGGCGAGTGTGGCCACAGCGCCGTCCTCCTGAGCGCTGCTGCACTCCATAAATCTCCACTACTTCCCTTCCACCCCCCGTCATCCTGAGTCACGATGTTTTTTATCGGGACGAAGGATCTGCATTTGTTTGTGCCGGAAGGAGACACATTTCCGGTTCGCTGCCAAGAGCAAATGCAGGTCCTTCGCCCCGAAAAGACCGGGGCTCCAGGATGACGGGGAGTGTTAGCGTGTCGTGTAAAAGCGTTTCGACCCAGACTGCCCGCCGGGTTAACATGAATAGGTATGTCTCTGGTGAGCGCCATCAAACGGCAAGCTCTCGCGGCCGGATTCGACCTGGTAGGGATTGCGCCGCCTTCCGCCCTCGACGATTTCGCATTCTTCCGCCGGTGGCTCAAAGAAGGCTACGGCGGCGAGATGCGCTACCTCGCTGACCCCCGCCGCGAAGATCCGCGCCAAATTCTGCCGTCCGTGAAATCCATCATCTGTGTCGGTCTCATCTACAACACGCCCTATCCGTATTCTGTGGAGGCCGGCCGCGCCGGTGCAGTGGAACAGGCTTCCCAGTACACGGCCACAGAAAAGATGCAACGGCGAGCATGGATATCGCGTTATGCCTGGGGAAGGGATTACCACAAGCTGATGCGCAAAATGCTGGAACAATTGCGCACCGCTATCGCCCGCGAGGCGCCCGGCGCGGAAACGCGCGTCTACGTTGATACCGGGCCCATCGTGGAGCGGGCGTTCGCACGTCTCTCGGGCATCGGCTGGATGGGGAAGAACACCTGCCTTATCAACGAAGGCAAAGGGTCATGGTTTTTCCTGGGCGTCATTCTAACTGATATGGTTTTGGCGCCCGATGTTGCCGCTCCCGATCGCTGCGGCACCTGCACGCGCTGCCTGGAGGCTTGCCCTACCGGCGCGCTAGTTGAGCCCTACGTGATGGACGCCTCTCGCTGTATTTCCTACTTCAACATCGAATTGCGGGGCGCCATCCCGGTGGCATTCCGGAGCGCGATGGGAAGCAACGTCTTCGGCTGCGACATCTGCCAGGATGTTTGTCCGTGGAACAACCGACCGTTGTCCATTGTCCCTGGTCCGTTGGCTGGCTCTGTCCCTCGCGACAACAGTTCAGGCGGCGCATCTTCGCGAGGAGGCGCGGCGACCACCGATCGTTCCGAATTCCAGCCCATGCAGGTTGAGGCTCAGCATTCGGGCGGGCACGTCACTCTTGTCAAATCCCCAACCCCCGGTCCCGAGTCCCGAGTTTCGAGTTCCGGGCCTCAAGTTTCGGGTACAGAGCCCCGATTCTCGCCGGCCCATTTTTCCCTATTCAATCCGCGGTTGGAAGACTTGGCGGCGTTGACAGGGGAGGATTTCAGAAAGATTTTTGCGCACTCGTCCCTCAAGCGCGCCAAGTATCGCGGCTGGCTGCGTAACCTATGCGTGGCGATGGGAAACTCCGGCGACCCGCGGTTCGTGCCGTGGCTTCAGGCCGCAGCCCAATCTACGGACGCCCTCGTCCGCGAACACGCGGCGTGGGCGTTACGAAAACTGCAAGCGGACAAACCGCTATCCGACTGAGGATCACCCCCGATGCGCAGCGCTTGCGGGTGGTATTCAGGCAACGGGGGTGGTATTCGGGCAACCGAACAAGGTACAACCGTGAACGATGCCGAAACCAGAGCCGAATGCGTCGATCCTCAGTATCTGTACCAGCGGCTGCCGCATTTCGTTGCGTCAGCCATTCCCGAATGCACAGTGAGCAGCACAGCGAACAGGCCACTACATGGCGTTCTGAAAGCGCTTTTCGATCTCCGGCCAGTTCACCACGTTCCACCATGCAGCGAGGTATTCATTCCGCCGATTCTGATACTTCAGGTAATAGGCGTGCTCCCACACGTCGACGCCCATGACGGGGTATTTGCCTTCCATGACGGGGCTGTCCTGGTTGGCGGTGGAGTAAATGTCGAGCTTGTTGTTATGGGCGACGAGCCACGCCCAACCGGAGCCAAAGCGCGTCATGGCCGCAGCCGTCAATTTCTCCTTAAATTGGTGAAAATCACCGAAAGCGCTTTTGATGGCTGCCTCCAGCGAGCCGCCCGGCTGGCCACCGCCGCTCGGGCGCATGATCTGCCAGAACATCGCGTGGTTAATGTGCCCGCCCGCATTGTTACGGACAGCGGTGCGGATCGATTCCGGGACGATGGCGCAATGATTGGCCAGCAATTCCTCCAAGCTCTTGTTTGCCAAATCGGGCGCGGATTCCAAGGCTTTGTTCAGATTGGTCACGTAGGCGTTGTGGTGTTTTCCGTGATGGATCTCCATGGTCATCTTGTCAATGGAAGGCTCCAAGGCATCGGGAGCATAGGGTAGCGCAGGCAGCGTGAACGGCATATCTCCTCCTCTGGAGTTGAAAGTGTCGAAGGCGCGCCGCCTCGTCTTCTTTGCGGAAAAACAAACCCTCGTTCCCTGCGGAAGACAAGCCACCGGCGGCTGGTCGGCGCCACCATCGTAAAAGCTTGAAATGTCTAAATCGAGCCCCGAAAATTTAGATTAACCCATGCGCGCAGGCCTGTCAAATTGCGCAGCACACCTGGCAGGGTCGCATCACAGTGGTCGACTCGTGGCCTCGATTACCATGATGAAAAAAAGGCACGGGCGGCGTATCGCCCGAGAAAATCCTGGCTGCCGTCGCCAACGATCGAAGGGAATTTAGCCTCCAGGCATTTATCGCCCGGCCCGACGGTGAGCCGCACCGGGCATGCCGGGGGCGTTCCGCACCTTGTTGTACCTTCGCCTGGAGCATTCTACCGACGATCCGTGTCCGCCGTTTGGGCGTGTACTTCCCATTCGCCTTCCTGGACGTAGCCATGCGGGTCATACGAGTGGCCGGTGACCAGTCCCAGGACAAACCAGCCCAGCACCAGCGCGCCGGCGGCGAAGACGGTGTCACCCACCATGCGCAGCCACCGGAGTTGGTTCATGCCACCCGAGTGGAGAAACTCGGCAGACCGGGCATACCAGGTGCCGTATTCAACCGATGCCCACGCCTGCATCAACCCTATAGGGAGCATGCTGATCAGTACCATCAGCGCCAACCCAATGTTGATGGCCCAGAAAGCGAATGATAGTGGCCAGTTCTTCCACGCTCTGCCCGGACGCAGCGCGCGCAGGCAGAAGAGCATCAAGCCCAGGCCAAGCATGCCGTAGACGCCGAACAGCGCCGTGTGCCCGTGCACGGGGGTGGTGTTCAATCCCTGCATGTAATAGAGCGCGATCGGAGGATTGATCAGGAAGCCGAACAAGCCCGCGCCGACGAAGTTCCAGAATGCCACCGCGACAAAAAAGTAGATGGGCCACTTGTACGCTGTCACCCAGATATGTTGCTCGCGGGAGCGCGCCAATCGAATGTTCTCCCATGCCTCGAAACCGATCAGCACCAGGGGAACCACCTCCAGCGCGCTAAATACGGCGCCGAGTCCCAGCACGATGTTGGGCGTTCCGGCGAAATACAGGTGATGGAAGGTCCCGATGATGCCGCCGGAGAGAAAGACGACCGTGGAGAATAATACCGCCTTCGTGGCGGTGGGAACCGAGAGCAGTTTCAACCGCGTGAGGAGGAACGCGATGACCACGGTGGCGAACACTTCAAAGAAGCCTTCCACCCAGAGATGCACCACCCACCAGCGCCAATACTCGGCGGTCACCAGGTTGCTGTGCTGTCCGTACATCAGGCCCGCTGCGTAAAACAGGGGAATGGCGATGCTCGCGAGCAGGAACATGAGCAGGAGCGCGTGGCTTTGGTCGCGCCTGGCAAGAGCGGGTTTGAGGGCGCGCCACATCAGCCACAGCCAAAACACCAGTCCGCCAAACAGCAGGATTTGCCAAACCCGGCCCAGGTCCACGTACTCGTAGCCCTGCGTCCCGAACCAGAACCACAGGTTGCCGAGTTTGTGCTGAATGCTCAGCCATTCGCCGGCCAGCGAGCCCACTACGACGAAGATGAGCGCCGCAAATAGCACGTTCACCCCCAGCCGCTGGCGCTTGGGCTCCGACCCACTCACGGCGGGCGCGATGTAAAGGCCCGTGGCCAGCCACGCCGTGGCGATCCAGAAGAGCCCGATTTGCAGATGCCAGGTGCGCGTCACGCTGTACGGCAGCCAACGATCGAGCGGGATTCCGTAAAAGCCGGAGCCTTCCACGCCGTAATGCGCGGTGATGGCGCCCAAGGCGACTTGCACCACCCACAAGGCCGCGACGACAAAGAAGTACTTCACCGTGGCGCGCTGCGAAGGAGTGGGTTTAAGGCCCAGCAGCGGATCGGTTTCCGGAAGCAGTTCTTCGGACACCACGCGCGGTTGTGAGGCAAAGTACCAGACCATGCCGCCCACGCCCGCCAGCAGCAAGACGAAGCTGATGACGCTCCAGACGACGGCGCCGCCCGCGGGCTGATTGCCGATGAGGGGTTCGTGCGGCCAGTTCTGGGTGTAGGTCACGTCGCCGCCGGGACGGTCCGTGGAAGCCGCCCAGGCCGTCCACCAGAAGAACGCGCTCATGGCGCGCAGTTTTTGCGGGTCGCTCAGGGCATTGGGCTGAATGGCGTACTCATCCCGCCCGCAGGTGAAGACGTCGGAATAGTGACTGCACAGTGCATCGAAGGCCGCGGCGCGCACCGGATCGATGGTGATGTTGCCGGTGGCGGAATCGTAGGTGTTACGCCGGATGGTCTCCCGCAACCGCGCCCTCAGCGCCGCCTGCTGCTCCACGCCTAACGCGGCATAGTTCTCCGCGCCTGAGTCCTTCGCCCAGCGGTCCAGAATGAACGTGCACTCGCGGTGCAGCCAATCCGCACTCCAGTCGGGCGCAATGTAAGAACCATGGCCCCAAACCGTTCCCACTTCCTGCCCGCCGATCGATTGCCACGCTCCCTGGCCGTCGCGAATGGTATTGCCGTCGAACAGGATCTGACCCTCGGTGGTCACTACGCGCGACGGAATGGGCGGGGCGTTGGTGAGGACCTTTATCCCCACTCCGCCCAGCACCGCAAACGAGATCACCAGCACGAACGCCAGAGCAATCCACAGCTTTTTGTAAGGCATGGGTACCCGCCTTTCGTTTTCCGATCCGGTTAGTGGGCGTTTTCAAGCGCGATCGCCCGGGGGAATAATATATTGTTTTCAAGGTGAATATGCTGGTGCAGGTCGGCCTCAAACTCCGCCAGGGCTTGGTAGAGCGTCTGGTAGCTCGCGCACGCGTCCGCGGGAGCGGCATAGTTGCTGCTGCCTGCCCGCAGGGCACGCAGCGCTTCGCCCGCGGAATCGTGCTCGTGCTCCATCATGGATACGGGATTTCGCACGCTGCCGAAGGGCGAGGGCAGGATGGGCTCGCTCTGAATCACCGACTCTTCCATCCTCTCGACGTATGGGAACAGGACCATTTCTTCTTTCATCAGGTGCGTGGTGAGTTCCTGGGCCAGAGCCTGAAATGTGGTGCGAAGCTGCAACAACTCGGGATGACGCTCGCCGTGCACCGAACAGACCTTATCGAAGAGAGGCATGAGACGCGCGATCTCCTCGCGCGTGTACTTATGATGTTTGTTCTTGATGTGCCCGATCAGATTAGCGAGCGGTTCCTTTTGCCAATCACCCGTGTTGGCGGAGGGTTCGCCTGCAGCGTGCGCCGCTTCGAGGGCGCCCAAGACTTCCGCAGCCAGGACGTTGGACGCCCGGCACGCCTGATCAAGCGTTTGCTTCCCGCCGCAGCAATAATCGATGCCAAATTTTTCAAAAACCCTCGCAGCGCCCGGTTGTTCGAGCGCCAACTCTCGTACCGTTTTTTCCGTCGACTCAGTCATCGTTTCCTCCACGCGAGGCCAACATTCAATGCTAATGGCCACGCTTTTCGAATTCAATGCTAGGAAATCCGGGGTGTGGGTGACGATGACTTTTGTCACGGCCGCGCTGCAGATGGAGTTAATTCAAGGTCGTGTATGAGGCGAATCAATGCCGCAGTGGCGTTGCTCAGCGGTTTCGGTTGGCTTTCTTCATCGCCACGCGCAGAACGGCTGCCGCGCTCGGCGCTTCCTGAAGTTCGCGAGCGGCTTCCGAGGTTGGGATCTTTTTCAATAGCTTCAAAAGAGCGACAGCCAGATTGCGGTGGGATTGCTTCAGCGCTTTCCCCGCCGTGGCCGGACTGGTGCCGGTAAGCTCGGTCAAAATCCCCGCCGCGCGCTTGCGCAATTTCTGATTTGTCAGTTGAACGTTGATCATCCGGTTGGAAAGCACTCGACCCAATCGCACCATGGTGGCCGTGGAAAGCATGTTAAGCACAAGTTTCTGTGCCGTCCCTGCTTTCATGCGGCTGGAGCCTGCGATCACCTCCGGCCCAACGACGGGTGCTATGGCGACGTCAGCGAGGCGTATCAAGGGAGCATCCGGGTTGCACGTAAGGCCCACCACCTTGGCACCCACGTGCCGCGCCCAACGCATTCCGCCCAGAACGTAAGGCGCGCTGCCGCCGGCGGAGATTCCCACGACAACGTCGTTCCCGCCCAACCGGATTTTCTTCAAGTCCCGCACGCCCTGCTGGGCGTCGTCTTCAACCGCTTCCACGGCGGAGGTGAGGGAAGCGGGGGCGCCGGCCAAGATGGCCAGCACGCGGTCGGTCCCGAAGGTAGGAACGCACTCGGATGCATCCAGCACACCCAGCCGCCCGCTGGTGCCGGATCCCAAGTAGACCAGGCGCCCGCCGTTTCTGATGGCTTCCACGGCCAGATCAACCGCGCGCGCAATCTGCGGCAACGTTTTGCGCACCGCCGGCGCCACCCGATGATCTTCGCGATTAATGATGCGCAGAATCTCTCGCGTGGCTTTGGTGTCCAGTGACACCGAGGCGGGATTCGCTTGTTCGGTGACCCGTTCTCCAAATTTGCGACTGAGCGATTTGCCTTTCGCGATAGTCACTCCCTCTTGCCTTACCCTGCGACCGCGAACGCTTGCGTGGTCGAAGGAATGCTGAAGCATGCCCTTTGTTTCTCCGCCAACGGTGCCACACCGCACAACCGAGCGAAATGTGTTTTCCACGCGAATCGAGGGAAACAAGAGCTTACGACGCCTTTTGCACGTCCTGTGCTTCCTTACCCGAAAGCGTCTCCCACCCGCGTCGCGACAGGTCCCAGTAAATGATGTATCCCGAGACGGCAGCGATGGCCAGGAACAGCAGGCCGGTGCGGGGGAAGCCGAGCAATAGTTTGCCTATTGCGAACAGGATCATGTAAACCATCACGCAACCCATTGCCCAATCCATCAAATTGTACCAGCCATCCTGGGTGGGAGTGATATCCGGCGCGAGCACGGCCACATGACGCCACCCGGCCACGCCCGGACGCACGCGTCGGTAGAATTCAAGCAGCTTGGATTGCGGCTCCGGTTGCGTCAGGAGCGTGGTGACCACCCAAACCACCGTAGTGAGCGCCACGGTCAACACCAGATTTTTCGCAAACTGATTCGGGTCGGAAGCCGCGAAGGGGCTGTGGAGTTTCAGCGTGATGGACACCACCGCGGCGGTGGCCATGGAAGAGATTTCGGACCAGGCATTGATGCGCCACCAGTACCAGCGCAGCAGGTATACCAGTCCCGTGCCCGCGCCGATGTTGACCACCATATCCCAACCGCCCGCGACCGTGTGCATGATGTAGGACACCGCCGCGCTCACCACCATCAGCCCCATGGTGGAGACTTTGGAAACGACGACGTAGTGGCTGTCAGAGCGGTTGCGCGCCACGAAGCGACGATAGAAATCGTTCACCAGGTACGACGATCCCCAATTGAGTTGCGTGGCAATGGTGGACATGTAAGCGGCGGCAAAAGCGGCAAGCATGAACCCGCGAAGCGCTCCGGGCAGGTAATCCACCCAGACACGAACAAAGCCGCCCTCGGCGTCGGCGCCCGGCAGGCTCAGTTGTGGGTAAAGGACTACCACCGTGAGCGCGGTGAGAATCCATGCCCAGGGCCGCAGCGCGTAATGCGCGATATTGAACCACAGTGTTGCCCACAACGAGTTCTTTTCATCCTTGGCGCAGAAGATGCGTTGCGCCACAAAGCCGCCTCCGCCTGGTTCCGCTCCCGGATACCAGACTGACCACCAATATACCCCGATGTAAACGAGGAAGGTCATCAGCGGCATCCACGGAGAATGCAAGTCCGGGACAAAGGAAAGGATGGATCCGGATCCCCCCGACGCCGCGCCCCGCGCCACATCCACCGCGTGCAGTTTTATCTTCAATTCGTTGATGCCGCCAACGGCGCGCACTGCATAGAAGGCCAGAACTATCAGCATCGCCATCTTCAGAATAAACTGCACCAAGTCCGTCCAAAGTACGCCCCACAAGCCGGAAATCGAGGTGTAAATCGCGGTGATGGCCATGCAGATGACCACCGCCCAGAATTTCGGGATGTTGAGCGAAATTCCCAGGATCTTCTCCATCGCCAGGTTGACCCATCCCAGGATGATGCAGTTGATGAGGATGCCGAAATAAAGTGCACGAAAGCCCCGCAGGAATGCGGCCGGCTTGCCGGCATAGCGCAACTCGACCAGTTCCACGTCCGTGATGATTTCCGCCCTTCGCCACATTTTGGCGAAAAAGAAGACCGTCATCATGCCGCTAAGCAGGAAGCTCCACCAAAACCAGTTGGCGGCAACACCCCGGCGCACCACCTGGCCCGTCACCCACAGTGGGGTATCCGCGGCAAATGTGGTGGCCACCATCGACGTGCCCGCCAGCCACCAGGAGACCTCGCGGCCCGATACAAAAAAATCGTCCGTGCTGGCGCTCGCCTTTTTGCGATAGTAGAGCCCGATCAGCAGGTTAAGCAGAAAATAGGCAGCAACCACCACCCAATCTGCAAGAGTAAGTTTCATATCACACAATCCCTTCTATGAAGCTGAGCGCTGCCAGATAATGGATTACAACCTAATGAATGTACACTGTCGGCTGTGAGCTGCCAGCTTCTTTCCGTTGACGGCGCAAAGGGGCGAGTATATAGCAAAAGGGGCTCCCGATGGGTTTAAACTGCATAGAGTCCCGTGTGCAACCCGAAGAGGACGCATAACGAAAGGGACTTCCAGGCGATAAAAGGGGCAGACCTTGAATACCAACTCCGGATTCTCGCACGCTTCGGTTACGCGGCTTGTATGGACAGTGCTTCTATTTGCAATTGCAGCCCAAGTAGGACGAGCCGCGCCGGCGCTGGATGCGACCTGTCTGGATGGGATTGCTCCGATTGTGGATGCGGCGGTCCAGGCCGGGAAAATTCCCGGCGCCGTCGTCCTGATTGGCCACGAGGGACAGGTTGTTTACCGCAGAGCATTCGGTGAGCGGTCGCTGGTGCCGGAGCGCCACCCCATGACCGTGGACACGATTTTCGACATGGCCTCGCTTACCAAGGTGATCGCCACCACGACGGCCGTGATGCGGCTTGTGGAAGAAGGAAAGATCATTCTCGGTAATCCCGTTGGCGACTGCTGGCCGGAATTCGCGCAGAACGGGAAAGAGCGGGTCACGATTCGAGAATTGATGACGCATTATTCCGGATTGCCTCCCGACCTGGACCTGACACCCGAGTGGAAGGGCTACGACACCGCCATGCGGATGATCGTGGACGCCAAGTTGACGGACCCGCCCGGCACGCGCTTCGTCTACAGCGATATCAATTTCGAAACTATGGGGGAAATCGTGCGGCGTGTTTCCGGTGAGCCGCTGGACGCCTACTGCGCGGAGCACATTTTCAAGCCGCTGGGCATGAAAGACTCCATGTTCAAACCGCCCGCCTCTCTTCGCGACCGTATTGCACCCACGGAATACGAGCACCACACCTGGGGACCCATACTGTGGGGCGTCGTGCATGACCCGACGGCCCGTTATATGGGTGGGGTGGCCGGGCACGCCGGGCTGTTCTCAACCGCCGATGATGTTTCGATCTTCGCACAGATGCTGCTGGACGGCGGCGCCTTCAACGGGGCCCGCATCCTCAGCCCGCTTTCCATTGAAAAGATGACCACGCCGCAGACGCCTCCCGACGTCATGGTGGTGCGGGGATTGGGCTGGGATATTGACTCTCCCTTCGCTTCCAATCGGGGCGAGTTGTTTGACGTGGGCTCGTTTGGGCACACCGGCTACACCGGGACGTCCCTCTGGATTGACCCCGTAACGAAAACGTACGTGATTATCCTGACCAATCGCGTGCACCCCCATGACAAGGGCGACGTGGGGAGCGTGCGAGTGGGAATTGCTACGCTGGTGGCCGCGGCGCTCGGACCGGCGTCAGCGCAGCAGGTGCTGGACAGCCGCCGCTCCCTGACCGGCTACTTCGAGCTGATGAAGAGCTACCGGGAGCAGGGCCTCCGCAACGGCAATGTGAAAACCGGCATCGACGTGCTGGAAGCGGAACACTTCGCCCCGCTGAATGGCGCACACGTGGGCTTGATCACCAACGCCTCCGGCCGCGACACCGATGGCCGGCGCACCATCGACGAGCTGGCGCACGCCCGAAATTTGAAGCTTGTGGCGCTGTTCAGCCCTGAGCACGGCCTGGAGGCTTCAGCGGCGGAAGGCGCCAAGGTGGAGTCCTCCCGCGACGCCGCCACCGGCCTGCCGATCTACAGCCTTTATGGCGCCGTACAGAGACCCACCGCACCGATGCTGGAAGGCATTGACGCGCTGGTGTATGACATTCAGGACGTCGGCGTGCGCTTCTACACCTACATCACCACGCTGGGATATTGCCTGGAGGCGGCGGGCAAGAAGGGCATTGATTTCTACGTCCTCGACCGGCCGAATCCGATTAACGGCGCGGAGGTCGAAGGGCCCATGCTGGATCCCGAGCTGCGCTCGTTTGTCGGTTACTTTCCCATGCCCATTCGTTACGGAATGACGCTGGGTGAACTGGCGGAAATGTACGACACCGAAAATCATCTGAACGCCCGGCTGCACGTCATCAAGATGCAGGGATGGCAGCGCACCGATTGGTTCGACGAAACGGGCCAGCCCTGGATCAACCCCTCGCCGAATCTGCGCAATCTTACCGAAGAAACCCTATACCCCGGCGTCTGCCTGGTGGAAGGCACCAACGTCAGCGTGGGCCGCGGCACCGACACGCCCTTCGAAATGGTAGGGGCGCCGTGGATCGATGGCCGGGCATTGTCCGCTTATTTGAACGAAAGAAAGATTCAGGGGGTGCGCTTTATGCCGATGGACTTCACGCCGCGCTCTGATACGTTCGCCGGTGAAGTCTGCCATGGCGCGCAGATCGTCCTGCTCGACCGCCAGGCGTTGGAGCCCACTGAAATGGGCGTGGAACTGCTCGCGGCCCTCTGGAAACTCTATCCAACGGCGTTGAAACTAGGCGACACCGTACACTTGGTAGGCAGCCAGAAAGTAATGGATTCGATTCTTGCCGGCGAAAGCCCCTCGCGTATCCGCTACGACTGGCAGACGGATTTGGAGAAATTCAAGACGCTGCGCGCGCAGTACCTGCTGTATCCGTCAATGAATCATTGAGGCGCCCGCGCGCGATTGCCCGAACGAGCCTTTTCCGGTATGCTACGACTTATGGAAGTCAATTTCATGCCCGATACCGAGAAGAAACTCGTAGTGTTTAGCATTAACAATGATGTTTACATTAACTTATTTAAGAGCCGCGGAGTAGTTCTGGCGTGGGAACAACTCCGCGCTACCTGCTCCTCAAGGCCATTTCAGGTCTACGATGTCCTTGTGGACCTGCTTCAACCGGTGGTCTTCTGCTAGTATTTCTTGTAAAGCTTTTGATTGCTTTTCTGCTATCTCCTTATTGTTAAATGCCGGTTCGTGTCTAATGATGAATTCGACCTTACACTCGTCGCAAGTGACGGTTCCCATCGTCGTATAACCCGTAGATTCTACCATGCGATTCTGTCCCACCCTTACTGCTATACCCATCATGATGCACCGCCAAGATCATCTCGACACGTTGGTTTCTCTGTTCTTTTACTCTTTCCACTGAGACAATTCAAGACTAAAATTCCAGCGGTAATGGATCACTCTCAGGAGGAAACCAGAATGGCATCCGAATCGAAGGGCATTAGGCGATATAGAATCCGAATCACGGCAGGAGATCAAAAGGGCCGATACATAGGCCCGCCATTCGCCGGGGGTTTAGTAACCAATCCAGAGGTGAGAGAAAACCCACCCGTAAATATCCCAGGCTATGGCCTACACGTACAGGAAAGGGCGGCCACCCAATACTTCGAGGGCAAGACGGCAAAAGTGGAAGCGGAATTAAAGGCGCTGGGATACAGCACAGAATTGATCGAGGTGAAATAAATCTACTTTTCTCGCAATGGACTTATTTCCAGCAACACAAACTTAGGACACTACCGGCGCCCGGGCGCGATTGCCCGAACGAGCCTTTTCCGGTATGCTACGACTTATGGAAGTCAATTTCATGCCCGATACCGAGAAGAAACTCGTAGTATTTAGCATTAACAATGATGTTTACATTAACTTATTTAAGAGCCGCGGAGTAGTTCTGGCGTGCGAACAACTCCGCGCTTAGACGATAAGAAACCCGGAACGTGAGCCGAGTTCGGGGCTGGCGCCGGGCAAAGCCCTGCGATTGGGGATCGCACCGTTCCACTGTGCGGCAGCCGGCGCTAGGGTGTGACTGTGACGGTAATCGTGTTGGATCTCACCCACGTTTTGGTCTCATCGTCCCAGCGGCGAACCTGAATCGTGTACTGGCCAGGCTTGCTGAGGTCGTAAAGGTCATCGACCCGGATGGTGTTTCGCCAGTCTTCACCCGGCTTGAGACAAATAAGGGTGCCGGCAGCGCGTGCAGAGGCCATAGCGGCCGGGACTGGAGGGCTCTGGTCTCGCAGCTTCTTGGACTCGCCGAGCGGGGTCTCCGCAGCAGGGTTTCCCTGGGTGTCCTGCACGTCGACTCGGAAGACGGAACCCAGCATAGCCCGGTCGTGCTCGTGTTCCTGCCTCCGCAAAACAATACTGTGCGTGGACACGTTCTTAGTTATGACCTGAAGAGGCATAGGCGCACCCACTTTGGCAGGGTACGGTGAGGGGGTAGTTGCGGGAATGCGAAGCTCGAGCGAAAAGGGAGGCGTGGTTGGTATCTGTTGTGCTGCTGCGGTCGAGGGGGCGGCCGGAACCACCGTCACGGCAACCGGGTTCGATTTCACCGCCGGAAATGCCGCCAAACGCAATATGATCGTGTACGTTCCCGGCTCCTCAACATTGTAAAGATAACGGATGTCGGCACTGCTTGCGTAGGACCCGTTGGCTTTATACGTGACGTAAAGGCCGTTGCCGTTGAGCAAACGCATGTCCAGATCGCCCGAGGCACCCAGCACCCTCCCCACGTCGAATCGGGGATCATTGTAAAAGCACCACCTTGTGGGGGGCGGCGACCCACCGTTCGCGTCTTTAACATCCGCCCGAAAAGGGTCGCCTAACTGAATCCACATCCCAAAGTCCTGGCCAGACGTGTTGGTCACAATAGTCTTGACAATAACCGGTGAGCCCGCCACAACGGTCTGCTGCTCGGGGCTGATGGTCAGCGAAAGGGGCAACGGTTTGGACGAGCCTTGCAAGTTCTGAGCCATGGCGGCGCCGCTGACCGCTAACATCATGATCAAGTAAGGGGCTGGAACGGCGTGATTGCCACAGGGTATGTCGCCGAAAGCGAACCTCCCGGAGGGGGAGTGGTAAAGCCGTACCCATACCCATTCGACGTTACATAGAGCACCGACGGGCCTCCAGGATCGGGGCCTCCAACACTCACTTGGATCGTGATCGTCTGCGTGGGAGCCAGGCCGCCACCGCTCAAGAACCCTGGGCTGACAGATGGCGTCCCAACGATGATGACATTCGGGTCGGTCACGGTTACGGACGGGTTGGTTCCGAAATAGCTCCCCGTGATCGTGACCGGCAGGTTCACCGCACCCGCCGGTCATGTGCTGGGGCTCACGCCCGTAATGGCGGGGGCCGGTACATTGCTTCTTCCTCAACAAGGTAAACAGAACCATCGCCTGGACCGAAGTCGATGCCGGAGCCCCCTGAGCCGCCCTCGCCAGATTCGAAACCCTCAGGATTGTAATACTCGTACTCGCCGGTATCGGGATCAAATACCAGAAAATAGGTTATCACCCAATGATCACTCTGGAGCGTATAGACGTCCGGCTGGTGGACCGGGTCGCTGAGCTCAAAGTAGGCATCGTTCGAGTATGGCGTGTCGGAGCAACCGTCGCCGGCCCACCCCGCTCCGTACCCGTAGGAATGCACGTCTTTCCGTTATCTTTTTGTCCATAAGATAACGGCATGAAAATTGCTAGCCTATCAAGTGGAGGTGTGTCTTCTGCTGGGAACGGCGCATCCGAGTAGGCTCACGAGCCTCCTGGCCGCCCTTCGAGCGCTCGGCAGCGACCCCGTTACGTGCCTGTGGAAACTCGAAATTCGAAACTGGAAACTGGACGTTCGAAACAGGAAGCTGGAAATTGGAAACTGGACACGGGCCTTGGGCTTCCAGTTTCCAGTTTCAAGTCTCGCATTTTCAGTAACTCCCAAGGTCAGGGGAGATGGGCGGAAGAAAAAAAATGTTACGAACGAAGCCACTATGTTATTGAAAACAAAAGAAACAAGAACAAATTGACTGAGAAAAAACGGACATTTTGGTTTAACTTTCGGACATTTTGGTTCAAGCGTCGGACATTTTGGTTCAACGCGGTGATATTCTGGCGTGATCATGCAGCATTTTTTGCAGGTGACGGGTGTCAAGTGCGAGTGTCACGTTGAGGAGTCAAAAGTCACAAAGGTCTGGCCGCTGGCCTTCGGTCTTCAACTCTTCGACTTTTCAACTACTTCGAGTCTTCAACTCTCCCGGCAGCCGGCGTCCTGAAACTGACAACTATCGTCCTGTGGCTTGACGCTGGCTAAGAACTTATGGTCTACTTTCCAAGGGCTCTAGTAATCAAAGGTAGCGCGGGCGGATTGTACCCCCTGCCGACTACATTCCGTTACGGGCACAGTCCAGAAATGAATGAGGGGCCACACAACGCCGCCGACGATCACGCCGTGAGTTCACCGCAACCGCGGAACCTTGCTGCTTTGAAGGAGATCGTCGCTCACAAGCTGGTCGGGCAGCCGGGCGCGCTCCAGCAGATCGTGCCTTATATTCAAACGCACCTGTCAGGACTTGCGCCACGCGGGCGCCCGCTCGGTGTGTTTTTGCTGCTCGGGCCTACGGGAACGGGAAAGACTCGCACCGTTGAAGTCCTGGCGGAGGTGCTGCACGGGAGCCCGCAGCACTTCCTCTCGATCAATTGCGGCGAGTTTCAGCTCGATCACGAAGTGGCAAGGTTAATCGGCGCGCCCCCCGGGTACACCGGACATCGAGAGACCACGCCCTTACTCTCGGTCCAGAAACTCGCCAAAGCCACCAGCCCGGCATGTGATATTTCCCTGGTCCTCTTTGACGAGATTGAGAAGGCAGCTCCGTCGCTAAACCAGTTGCTTCTCGGAGTGCTCGACAAGGCTGCTTTGACACTGAGCGACAATACCGACGTCAACTTCGAAAAGAGCCTTATCTTCCTCACCAGCAATCTGGGCGCCCGCGACATGATGGGAGCGTTGAGTCCTACGCTGGGCTTCCATTCCCCGGCTGCCCTGGATCAGGAGCAGATCGCAGAGAAACTGGAAAGCATCGCGATGAATGCGGTCCGGAAGAAATTTTCCCCCGAGTTTCTGAACCGGGTCGATGCGGTGGTGACCTACCAGCCTCTCAGCCCTGAGTCGCTCGCCAGGATCCTGGAACAGCAGATCGAAGGCTTACAAAGCCATGTGAACTCCCAATTGGGGAAGCGGTCATTTGCCATTGAACTCACCGGCCGGGCGAAACAATTCCTTATCGATCGGGGCACCAGCATCGAGTATGGAGCGCGGGAACTTAAGCGCATCGTTCATCGTCACCTGACGCAGCCGCTGGCCACCATGGTGGCAGAGCGGCGCACGGGAAATGCAAAGAAAGTCCTGGTCGATATCAACTCCGCCGGCGACACACTGGTAGTAAATGCGGTTCCCGGCGCCACGGTGGACCCGCACACCGCAGTGGAGCCAACGATCCTTATCGTAGATGATAATACCATTCTACTTAAGTTCTTGACGACGGTATTGCAAGCACAAGGAATGGAGGTCATCGCGGCGGAAACCGCGGAGCAGGCCATCAGCGTCCCCCGCGAGAAGCGGATCGATCTCAGCCTGGTGGACTACATCCTGCCCGATCAGGACGGGTTCAAGTTAAGTGCCGCCCTCCAGGTGGACCGGCCGTGTCTTCAGGTGATCATCATGACCGGCCAAGGGCTATCCTCTTCAGATGAAGATCTCATTTCGCGAAATGGCTGGACCCTGATTCCGAAGCCGTTTCTAGTGGAAGACCTGATGGTATTGATCCGGAGTCGTTTGCCCAAGCGCGCCGCTGCCGCCGGCCGCCAACCCACCGGTGTTTAGCGTTATTCGAATTGTTCAGGGTGATAGGCGCCCTTGACCGCCCCGCAGTCGCATCTCTGCGTCTTCGTCAGCATAGGCAGCTACGATCTCACCGAAATAAATCCGGTGGAAATTCCCCTCCGGGTAGGCTTCGTCGCGGACGGCTTGGGCCAGCGCGTCAGGCACGACATCGTTGCGGTGCACGGTGCGGCACTCGTAGTGCACAACGCATTCCTGGATAATGGGCGCGCGCACTTCGCGGCTGGAAATGGGGGTCAGGTGCGCTTCCTGAAACTTGTCGTGATCGCGCCCGGACACGGTTCCGCAGTGGCTCGCGGCCGCCGCCAGTTCCCGAGGGGGCACATTCACGGTGAAGTCGCTGATCTCCTCCAGGCGGCTGTACGTGTAGCGTGAGGGCCGGACCATCACGATGAAAATCGGTCGCGCCCAGATTGCCCCAATCGTACCCCAGCCGATGGTCATCACATTGGGTTTTCCGTTGGCGCCCTGAGTCGCCAGCAGCAAGCCGTCCTCGCGCATCCGCTGCATGGTTTGCGCAAAATAATCGGTGTACCGCACGCGTACTTTGGCCATGCGCATTTCACCCCGGTCAGTTCTGAGATGTAACCACCGAGGCGCCGGGGAGTGCGGGTAGCAGGGTTTGGCCCTCATCCTCCCAGTGCCTCAGCCAGGATAACGCACCCTCTCCTACTTGTGTTTCCCGTCTCCCTTGGCAGAGGAGGTCTTGCTCGGTTTGCTCTCCTTCGCGGGATGGGGGATGCTCTCTTTGTCCTTCATCGGTCCCGCGGGCTTTCCCGAGCGCAGATTGTTCATCTGCTGCGGCTCAAGAGGGCGGCCAGGATGAGAGGCATAGGCATCCTGCCGCGCGCTGAACGGAGCGTTGGTGGCGGCAGGCGTGTTACGACTGTATACGTGTGGAAACGGAGTGCTGGGGGGACCACCCGGGCGCGATGCTGGGCCGGACGCGGGCGTACTGGGCCGTGAAAACGGAGTGCTGGGGGGACCACCGGCACGCGTTACTTCGCGAGGCGTGGCAGCGCCTATAGCCGCGTGCTGGGCGGGTGCAAACCTACCCGCGCGCACGGGCGGCGGCGCCACGGCCCTCGCTCCGTAAACCGCATGTGCGGTTGGGACCACTTCCGGGTGCGGGATCACTTGCGTCCGGGCGAGCTGTTGCGGATTCATCCGAATCAGGCCCCGCTGCACCGGTTGCCCGCCGCGAAAGACCTCGCCCGATACGGCCGTCACGCCGATCCCACGATTGACATAGTGAACGGTCGTAATATTCGTCACATTCACGACGTTGATCTGGCGGATGTAGGTCGGTCCATAGTGATACCAGGGCACGTACGGCTCGCGCGGCCCCAGCGGAAACCAAGCCTGAACGCCTACGCCAATGCCAATGCCAAAGCCGGGTCCGCCGACAAACGCCACCAACGCCGGCGCGTACACCGGCCGCGCTACGACGGGACCGGGAACCCAGAACCAGACGGGTCCAATATGCGCCCAACGGCCATAATGGAACGGCGCGTAGCCCCAGGGCTCCGCCTCAACCCACGTCCAACCCCAGGGTTCGATGAAGGCCCAACTTCCATCACGATAGGGAACCCAATCGGGAGGGACATTGCTCGGAACCCACACCGTCCCGTAATCGGGCTTCTCGGTCCACGCCCCGTGCGTGTCCAGGTCTTCGCTGCCCGGGACCGCCGTGCCCACTTGCTGCGCCGAAGGGGATTGCTCAATGCGGCGATCGCGGCTGGCACACCACTTGTCGAAATCGTCCGGCGCCGGAACGGACTGGCTAACAGCCGCTACGGGACCGGTGCCCGTCAACTGCACGGCCTGTCCGCTTTGCAGCGTCTGCGAGAGGTCGCCGGCGCTGACTTGCAGCGTGCCGGCATTCACTGTAACCATGGTTGAGTTGCCGTCGGCGGCGGTCTCGATTCGATAAGAGCCGGCGGCTTGCAACAATAGCGCGCCGTTGGGCGTATCGATCTCCACCGAATTGTTCTCCGGCATTTCATAGAGGGTGACGCGGAGAGTTCCCTGCCCCACGCCCAGTTGCATGATCTGGTCGCTCAAATTGGCCAACGTGACGTCCGTGGCTTCCGAAAGGCGCACGGTGAAAGGGCCAACCTCCAGTTCAGCGCGAGCTCCCTGATCCGTATAAATACGATCGCCGGTAGTAACCGGGCGATTCACCGAAGCCTCACTCCAATCGGACTCACCGGAAGGCTGAAATGAAACCTTGCCTTGAACAATACTTAAGCGGGCAACGCGACCCGGAGGATCACCGGCGTCCGCGAACCCCATCGAGGCAAAAAGGCCCGATACCAAAATAAAAAGCAGTACTGCCAAACCAACACGACATTGTGTCATTTTCATGTTCGCTCCTAGCACGCACGCTTGGATTCGCATTCTACACTGGCGCGTTGCCAGCCTATGCGCATTTTGCGAGTTCATCGGAAGAATGGCGACACGTCGCGCTCGCCGATGCATCCGAGGGTATCACAAAAGAGTTCTCCGTGCCTGGTATGCTTCACGGAGCCAGCGATTCCGCATCCGAGGTTGGAGGTGCGCGAAATAGTTAGTCCGGGCGCGCCGGAGGCGGTTAGGCAGATTCGCATAGGCTTTGTCGGCGGGGCAGGGCGGGAAAATACACCCGGTGAGGTCGGCACTACGGCGAGAGGGGCGCAAGTCGCCGCACGCGGCACGAAGGTTCGGCCGAAGCGCGGGGCGGAACTCCGGGAGGGGAGGAGAAGACTCTTAGGGGGATGAGCCCTCGGGGAAGCAGGGGTCCTGACAGAGTTCGCGGGCTATGAGGCGTGCCCAGTAGCGTTGCGTTCGGCCGCGACGGACGGCCGGTTTCAGATTGAGAACCCAGAAAGCATGAAAGAGGTTGTAGGCCAGGAAGGCGACGAGCAGAAAGGACTCGATGGCCTGGGGGTGGTGTTTATACACATGGTCGGAGTGCCACTCGTTGGCCAGCTCGTTGAATCCATAGTTCTCAATATCCCAGCGACGATGCCCCAAGCCGACGGCTTGTTCGGTCGCTGCCTGCGTCACCGGTAGCGTCGTGGCCCAAACCCACTCGGTCATAATCGACTCGACCTGCTTCGTCGTTTGACGGCGCACCTGATAGGTTTCTCGCGAACGGATGACCCGCACGGGGGCGTTCACTTGAGGCCAAGTGGTGAGGTCCGACACGTCCCACCACTGGCAGTGACGCGACCGATACTTTCCCTCTTCGGGCGGCGTCACCCCAAACAAACCGCAGGCATCCTGGTAGAGGTCGCGCCGCTCGTCCTTGAGGACCACCAGCGCGTGCTTACCGTGGGCCAGCAGGAGATTGAAGAAGGGGGCCTGGGCATAGAGACCATCGGCCAACAGCAACTGAAACGCGCGGGGGTAACGGGCCAGGACGCGATCCAGCAAGCGCCGGGCCGTGGTCACCTCGTCTTCGCCGGGCCGCTGGGGTTCCAGATCGAGCAGGATCCGCAACTCCGAACCCGTCAACAACTGCAGCGTGACGTTCCGATGGTAGTACTGAATCCTCTCGCCTTGCTCGGTGTGCATCGTCCGCTGCAAGCATCCCGAGCAGCGACGGCGATAGCTGGCGTGGGTCTCGTGACCGTCGAGAACCGCCACGCCCAGTCCACCGATGTCCGGCAAGGCTTTGTTCCGCTTCAGGCGGGAGTAGACGTGATGCAGCCCCTCGCGCAGTTCGTGGGCGACGAGGCCGGCGTGCACGCGCCCCAGGGTGTCGCTACTTCCGGGCGAACACCCCAGCCACTGTTTCCAGAACCGCGAGAGGCGGTGCTCTTCCAGCGCGTTCAAGCTGCCCAAGCGGGACCAGAACATCACCAAGCTGGCTTTCAGGAGAACGGCCGCCGGGATACGGGGTTGTCGTCGGGGATCCTGGACCGCCGCGACGATCCGTTCCGAAAGACCGTAGACAGTCTCGCCATACCGGATCAGGCGGCGGAGAACGGGATCACTCCTTGCGATCGAGCAGCCGCTGCCACTCGACCTCCGAGAGTTCCTCCAGCAGTTGCTGGATTTCTTGATAGCCCTGAACGCTCTGGCGGATGCGCTCTTCCCACTCCTTGGGCACGAACACCTGGCGCGGCTTGCCCCCCTGGCTCTGCACGAGGTACAGCGACGCGTGCAGTTCGCCGTGGGCACAGCGGCAGTTCGGTTTCCCGCAGCGGCGCAAACGAGGCGCCAACGTCCCGCGGAGAAAGCGCTGGCCCGAGACGATCTGCGTCAGGCGCGAGCGGCGTTTGCGCTCGCCTACCGGAAGACTGGAGCGGGATATCGGAGGGTTTTTCATCTGATATATTGCTACTATATCAGACAGAATCGGTGCTGTCAAGTCAAAAACGAATGCGAATCTGCTCGATCAGCGGGGACTGGGCAAAGCAATTGCAATTTCAAAGGGTTGAAGCAGGAAGGAAAGCACGAATGCGGAATCGCTGTCACGGAGCTTGACGCTTTGGCCCTAGTTATGTGGTAGGATACTGCCCGCGTCAGCACTCCCTGACCCTTGCCCGAGTGCCAAGTGGTTGGCACGCAAGTTAGGGTTCCAGGTTGGCGAGAGGGCGGCTTTACGCCGCCACATGGCAAAGCAAACTCGCCGCCGGATGGCGAGGCGAGCTTGCCGTCACACTAAAATCGCCCAATGACCCCGGCCCCTCAGGCAGGAGACTGTTCCTTTGAAGTCTCAGCTTCGCATAGCGTGCAAACACCTTCTGGAACTTGTACTGATCGTGTGCATTGCGGTATCGGTTGCGACCCCTCTCGTGGCGGGGCCGCAGGCCTCCTGCCAAGTCAGAGTGCGCGATGCACACGGTAACGTCCAGCCGGGCGCCGTCGTCGAGATACTCTCCCCAAGCCTTGGGGTAACCCGGCACGGCGTCACAAATAAAGACGGGACCTTCAACTTCACCGGCGTACCCCCTGGCTCTTACCGGGTATCGGCAACGTGGCAGCGCCAGGTTGCTTCCAGTGACAAAGCCGTTGTGGTTGCGGAAGGTGAGAATCTCCATCTTGAATTGACGCTTTCTGCGGACGGGCGCCATATTGTGACAGGGCAGCGTGCTGTTGATGCGCGAACCTCGGGTGAGAATTCCGATGCCGCGCCGCCAGCGAATCCCCAAAGCAGCGGCGGACAGCAACTCTCCAGCCAGCAAGTCTCCAGCCTGCCGCTTAACAAGCGCGATTTCAGCCAGCTTTTGTTGCTCGCCGGCGGCACCCAGACGGATACGAACGGCTCCTCGAATTTCACCCAGCAGTTCGCCGTAAACGGTCAGCGCGGGACCACTGCGGTGTTCGCGGTGGACGGCATTTTCGCCAGCGACCCGGAAATGAGTGGGGCAACTTTCTCGAATTTCAATGTGGAAGCCATCGAGGAAATTCGATCCAATTCAGGCGTGATGCCGGCGGAAATCGGCCAGGGCGCCGCGTCTTTCACCGACATCATCACGAAACGTGGAACTTCCCAATTCCACGGCGAGGCTTTCTCGTTTGTCCGCAACGCCGCCTTCGATGCGCGCAACTTCTTCGATCAACAATCCCTCGCTCAGCCCGGCCGCATCCCGCCTTTCGCACGCAACGAGTTTGGCGTTACCGCCGGCGGTCCGGTGATATTGCCTGGACTATATAATGGCCGCGAGCGGATGTTCTTCTTTGGAGAGTATCAAGGCTTCCGGCAGGTGTTGGGGACCACGCAAATTCTTCCGGTGCCCACGGCCGCAGAACGGCAGGGCGTGGACAGCACGGCTTTCCCCGGTGATACGCTGCTGGTGCCCGTTAGTCCCGCGATCGCTCCCGTGCTGGCACGCTATCCGCTGCCCGACGATCCCGAGGGGTCTTTCGGCGCGCGCACGTACGCCATTTCCTCAAAAGTCTCGACCGATAGCGACCAGTTCTCCCTACGCCTTGACCACCGCTTTTCCGCGCAGGGCACGCTTTTCGCGCGGTTCACGCTGAATGATGTGTCCGGCCCGCTCACTAATCCTGACCAGACGGCCATCGATCCCAGTTTCGCCATCCGCTTTTACGACCACCAACGCAATTTCGGCATAACCTACACCCGCACGGTTTCGCCACGGATGACCTCCGAATCCTCCTTCGGGTTCATCCGCACCACGCCCAACTACCCCACGCAAAACCACACCCAGCCCGGCGTGGGCTTCGCCGATGGCACATTTGAATCGTTCAACTCCGCGGCGGGATCGGTGCTGGGGGCTTTCACGAACTTGTTTCAAGCCCGGCAGAATCTTACCTACGTCTATGGCAATCACTCCTTCAAATGGGGGGGCGAGGCGAGGATCAATCGTGACACAACGCTGTACGGGATGAATGTTAACGGCGTTTATGTTTTTGGCGGCGGGCCCGCATACGCGCAAACGGAGATTCCATCGCTCAGTGGCCTGCACGATGTACCCGTGGGCGACATCCTACCTGACACGCTCAGCGCCCTGCTCACGGGAAATGCCCACGCCTTCTCCATCTCGGCCGCCCCTCCCATGTTTCCGCAGGGGGATCGCATGGGAGAGGTTGCGGTGCGCCGCGAGGCCTACAACGCTTATTTTCAGGACGCCTGGAAGATCACCCCGCGCCTCACGCTGAACTACGGCCTGCGTTACGAAGTGACCACACGATTGCATGCGGGCCATAAGCTTACGGCAGGGCCTATTTTCATCAACCCGGACGGCGGCCCGTCGCGCTCCTGGGATGCCGATGCGCAGGTTAAGTTTCTAGTGAATCCGCAGCCGCCCTATGCTTTTGACTGGCACGGCTGGGGGCCCCGGATGGCGCTCGATTGGCGCGTTACGGATAAGACGGTATGGCACGCCGGCGGCGCCATTACCACCATCCTGGTCAATCCCTGGGTGAGCAACATGCTCACGGGCAGCACCCCGTTCGTGATCACCCCCCTGGACGTTGCCGCCGCGGGTGCGCCGGTGCTGTTCCAGGACTCCGTTTCCCCTATCAATCTGCCGGACATGTACACACCTTCGGGCCAACTCGTGTACCCTCCCGGCCAACCCACCAGCACGGTTGCTCCCAATACGCCACTGGATGTGGAGCGATTCGAGAAGGACTTGGCTGCGGACACGGGAAGCGGCCCAATCAGTCCCTACCCGATGGCGGGCATCGCGCAGAATTTCCGCAATGGTTACATCGAGACCTATACCGCGGGACTGGATCACGACTTCGGCCAGATAAAGTTCAACGCCTCGTACGTGGGCACCGCGGGCATCAAACTCGCCAGCATGCAGTCACTCAATGGCTACCCTGGCGCTTCCCCCGCCTTTACGCCTTTTACACAATACAATTCTGACGGGCAAATGGTGGGCGGAGTGGGGCTCATCAGCCTCATGACCACGCGGTCGCACTCCACGTTTCATTCTTTGCAGACCGGTGTGTCCAAAGTCTCCCGGCGCGCAGGTTTGGGTTTTACGGCCAATTACACGCTTTCAAAGTCGTTGGATGACACCAGTACGGCGCTGCCGGGATTCTTCACCGCCTATTCCTCCGCGATGCTCCAGACGGCCCCACAGGACCCGCGCAATCCCGGGGCGGACAAAGGGCCTTCCGTGTTCGACATCACCCATGCCTTCTCGGTGAGCCTGGTCCAGGAATTGCCCTTTGACCGGATTCCTTCTTTCCGGCGGCTGGGCCGAGCGGCTTCCGGCTGGCAACTCCTGAACATCTCCAGCATCGCGAGCGGACCGCCTTTCACAGTTTATTCCGGTGTGCAACAAACCGGCGTCGGGGTGAATGCTGCGGACCGGCCCGATCAAATTGGGGCGCCAGTCTTCTCAACCAGCCGCAAAGTGCGTGAAGATTACTTCGGTCTTGGGGATGACAACGCTTCGTTTTTCAGCATTCCCATTGGTGTGCCTGGGGGAACCGGTCCGAACGAAGGCAGATTCGGAACGTTGGGCCGCGATACGTTCCGCGGACCGGGCTACCACGACTTTGATTTCTCGCTCATCAAGGACACGGAACTGGGGCACCGCGCCGACGGAGAGGCCGCGACTCTCCAGTTCCGCGCCGAGGTTTTCAACGCGTTCAACCTGGTTAGCTTCGGACTACCCTTCAACATTCTGCGCGGCTCGGGTTTCGGCATCATTAATCATACGGCCGGGTCATCGCGCCAAATCCAATTCTCGCTGAAGTTGGTTTATTGAGAGCCCTGGATCCATTTCTCCCACGCTAACCCCCCGCAATGGCGCCAATCACCAGGAAAGGTTCAGCCCCGTTCACGACGGCATCGGGCAGCGGGGCGTCCGGCGATTCGTTGGAGAGGTCCTCGGAGCACGCGAAAAATCTGATGAAGGGACGGCGCTTAAGTGTGACGTGGTCCCGCATGGTCCCGCACAGCACCGGGTACCGCGTTTCGAGAGCGTCCAACACGGCGCGTTGCGTGGCCGGCCCCGCGAGCTCGATCTGTATTTCGTTGTCCACCTTGGCGAGGGTCCGAAGATGGAAGGGAAGGACCACTCTGATCATTGCAATGTCTGCGCCTCCACGGAAAGCACCGGCGGCAAGTCCCGGACGAGGGCCGACCAGGTGTCGCCGGCATCGGCCGAGCCGTAGACCTGCCCACCCGTGGTACCGAAATATATGCCGCAGGAATCCAGTTGATCCACGCACATGGAGTCGCGCAGCACGTCCACGTAGCAGTTGCGTTGCGGCAGGCCTTTGGTAAGCGGCTCCCATTCGTTTCCGCCCGAGCGGCTGCGGTACACGCGCAGCTTGCCGTCCAGCGGGTAGTGCTCCGAATCGCTCTTGATGGGCACCACGTAGATGGTTTCCGGCTCGTGCGCGTGCACGTCAATCACGAACCCGAAATCGGTGGGCAGGTTGCCGCTGACTTCCGTCCAGTGGTCGCCCGCGTTCTCCGTGCGCATGACGTCCCAGTGCTTTTGCATAAACACCCTGTCCGGACGCGATGGGTGCAGAGCGATGCGGTGGACGCAGTGGCCAATCTCGGCTGTCGGATCGGGAATGTATTGCGACCTCAGCCCTTGATTGATCGGCTTCCAGTTTTTGCCGCCATCGTCCGTGCGGAACGCGCCCGCGGCCGAAATGGCCACGTAGATGCGATCGGGATTGCCCGGGTCGATTAAGATGGTATGCAGGCACATGCCCCCGGCGCCCGGCTGCCACTTGGGCCCGGTGCCATGGCCGCGCAGTCCGGAGAGTTCGTGCCAGGTTTTGGCGCCATCGGTAGAGCGAAATAGCGCGGCGTCTTCCACCCCGGCGTACACCGTGTCCGGATCGGTCCGTGACGGTTCCAGGTGCCAGACCCGCTTGAACTCCCACGGGTGCTGGGTGTCGTCGTACCACATGTGGGTGGTGAGCGGTTTGCCGGTTTCGGGGCTGGTATCGTACACGAACTTGTTACTTTCGCCCTTGGGCATCTGACCGGGCTCCACCGTCACCCCGCCTCCGGGCGCTTCCCACGTCTTGCCACCGTCGTTCGAGCGCTGGATGACCTGTCCGAACCAGCCGCTGCTTTGTGACGCATACAGCCGGTTGGGATCGGCCGGAGAGCCTTTGACGTGGTAGATCTCCCAGCCGGCAAAGTGGGGGCCATTCACCTTCCACCGCTTGCGGTTGCCATCCGACGTCAGAACGAAGGCGCCTTTGCGTGTGCCTACCAACAGCCGTACGCTGCTCATCCTTCCCTCCTTTTTCGATGTACTGACGTTACGAATATTGAAGAAATCCCCCTGGCCAAGCGTATGACCGCGAGATTCCAGGAGCTCAGAGAACTCCGCACCAACACCGAATCCAAACTCAACGCCTTGGCTAATACGGCCGAAAAGTTGGTTCGCCGCAATGGGAACGAAGAGTTAATTCGCCTGATTAGTCTGTTTGGGCCTTCCCTGCTACCAACGGACAAAGTATCCGAGTTTCACGCGAAATTCAAGCGGTAATTCCCGTGCCGGGTGTTTTCCTGCTTCTCGGGAGCGCCGAAGGCCGCCCCCACAGAAACCGGTTGCGACGATATGTCGCTTGCCCCATGATAGGGGAACGGGCAACACGTTGACGGAATGAACCTGAAAGTCGACGTGGCACGACACGGAGGACCTAAAACGATGAACAGCACTCATCCTTACGCAGAGGTTCTGGGCAACCGCGCTCCGCTTGATGTGCTTGCGGAAACCGGGAAATCGATTCCCGCCATCGCGCAGGCATTAGGGGTCGCCGGTTTAAAGCGCAATTATGCGCCGGGAAAATGGAGCGCTGCGCAAGTGGTTGCGCATCTTGCCGATTGCGAGATCGCCTTCGGTTTTCGCGTGCGGCAGATCATCGCGGAGCCAAACCTGGCAATTCAGCCCTTCGATCAGGACCTTTGGGCCCATCACTATGATCGAATGGATGCCATGCAGGCGGCTCACACGTTCCAGGTGCTTCGCGCCTGGAACCTCTCACTATTTCGTTTGCTGAACCAGGAAGACTTGGACAAGACGGCCACCCACCCGGAGCGCGGTCCCGAAAAGGCAGAAACGGTTATTCGCATCATGGCCGGACACACGCTCCATCATTTGGCGCAACTGAAAAAGATCCAGAGCGAGGATGCATAACGATGCCCAATAAACGCATACGACCTTCTCCGAAAAAAGTTGTCCGAACGCTTGCTATCGATATCGGCGGAACCGGCATCAAGACGATGTTGCTGAACGCCCAGGGTAAGCCGATCAGCCCGCGTCTGCGCTTGCCCACCCCCGATCCCTCCACGCCCAAGGCCGTGCTGAAGGTCATTGAAGGCATGGTAAAACAACAGGGAAAATTTGATCGCATCTCGGCCGGATTTCCGGGCGTGTTGCGCAATGGCGTGACGGAGACGGCCTATAACCTGAGTTCGAAATGGGTTGGCTTCCCGCTCGCGAAAGAGCTTACGGCCAGATTGGGCAAACCCGCGCGTGTAGCCAACGACGCGGACGTGCAGGGGTTCGGGTGTATCGCCGGCAAGGGCGTGGAGCTGGTGATCACGCTGGGCACCGGCCTGGGTTCTGCGCTCTTTGTTGACGGCAAGCTCGTGCCCAACCTCCAGATGGCGCATCAACCCTTTCGCAAGGGCGCTACCTACGAGGACATGTTGGGTAGAGCCGGGCTCCAGAAGCTCGGGAAAAAGCGTTGGAACCGGCAGTTACATAAGGCCATGCAGCAACTGCGCGCGGCGTTTAACTTCGATCGCCTCTACGTGGGCGGCGGTAATGCCAAAAAGGTCAAGTTGAAGCTTCGGCCGTGGGCTACGGTGGTGCCGAATGTTGACGGGTTGCGCGGCGGAGAGTGCTTGTGGCTGCCGGGTACGGACCGAACGTAGGGACCAGCGGCGCTGGTCCTGTGGGTGGCGAGGGCGAAGCAGGTAGGGACCGGCGGTCAGAACCGTTTCTGCGCAGAAGCGAAAAGGGCGACATTGCGGGGACGGAGTGGCAGGATTCGGCCATGGGTAGAGTGATACGGGGGAAAAACGTGTCCACCCGCTGACACGCTTTTCCTCTCTGGGAGTTACCGGAGAGGCTAAGCGGCGCCCAGGCTGGCGCCCACCAATTCGATGCCCTCTTTCCCGCCCATGTTTCTGCTGTACTGCTTGTCCTGCGCGTTGTTCCAGTGCTCGTGGACTCCCAGGCTGGCCAAGCGCGTCACCTTCACAACGTGGTTGGGATCGTAGAACGTTCCCGACGGCGGATGATCCGCCAGGGCCGCTTCGTGGAGGTAGTCGTCGGCTCCCGACATGTGCGGGTAATCGTTCCATTCCGCCCAGAGAAAATCGAAGGCCACCGAATCGATTGCCACTGGATCCTGGGAGGCAAAAGCACTGGCTGCCCATTGCCCGTCGAAAGGGTGGGTAGACCACTTGCGGGGAAAATGTTCGATGGGGTGGACTCCCGGGTACAGACCATCGATTAGATAGAGCAGGGTCTTGCCGCCCGTCTGCGCGTGCCCCATCAGGTCGACCAGAGCCCTATAACGGCCAGAGCCCTGGACCTCGCCCGGCAGGCTGACATGCATGTCGTAGTAGCCCTTGTCGGGCGGCTTCCGGATTAACGAGCCGTAATCAGTGCTGTCCCATTACAAGCCGAACAGGCTCAACTGGATACCTGGATCGACATCGGTAGATTGATCGTTGAAATTGGAAAAACCCTCTAAAATCGGGGTTTTTTCGAAAATCGTGACGCTGAGAATTTCGAGAATTTGATAGAGACTCATCTCCAGCCCGAGTTGCTTTTTGGCAATGGCGACGAGGACGTAGGCCGCCAGGGCGATCCACACTTGGGTCTTTACGGCGTTCTCGGAAGTGCCGTAGAAAGCTTTGATCCGCAGATGTTGTTTGATCCAGCGAAAGAACAATTCCACCTGCCAACGTACCCGATAGAGTTGGGCGATGGTCAAAGGAAGAAGGGAAAAATTGTTGGTCAGGAAGGTCAGCCGCGAGTCTTTTTCGGCGTCGTAAAAGACGATGCGACGCAACTGGTTGGGATAGCGTTGCGCCGTGCGCGGTCCCGTGAGGCGAATCCTTTGGTCGCAGCGCAGGCCGCTGGAGCGATCGATGGGACGCGAGGTGCGCAGGTAGAACTGCAAGTTTCTTTTGGCGCGCGTGACGAAAAAAGCGCAAGCTTGCGTGAACAGATGGAGACGCGCGAAGTCCACATAACCGCGATCGAGCAAGTAAAAGGCTCCCGGTTCCAGCAGCAGTTCGTCGAGCAGGTTGACATCGTGGACCTGCCCGCCGGTCACATAAACACTGGTCGGAATGCTGCCGCGCACGTCCAGAAGCGTGTGCAGTTTGACCGCACTTTTGTGGCGGCGAAACTTTCCCCAAGGGAAGAGCGACAGGCACAAATCGATGGTGGTCGAGTCGAAGGCGTACACCGTCTCGGACAGGTCCACGCCGAAGGATTCTTCGCGGTAAAGGTCGCGGGCGAGGCGAATCAACGCTTGAGCAAAGTCGCGGTAGATACGCCAGTCGCGAACCTCGTTGGCGTGAGCGAGCGTGTTGCGCGAAACCTGCCCGCGGAAACCCATATGATAGAGTTTGGGCTGCTGGGCGCGCAGACACGCTTCGATATCGCGCAAGCTGCGGCGAAAAGTAAGTTGGGCGAACAGCAAGCAAAGGAACTGATCCCAACAAGAGAAATCTTTGACGTACCGATTGCCTTGGTAGCGATCGACGCAAAGCTGAAACTGGTAGGTTGGGAGGAAATCCAAAAGCTGCGAGAAAACACTGCGGCCAACGTTCACCTAATGCCTCCGGCAGGGGCTGGGAAATAGCCCCATCATGCCAAAAAGGCCGCCGAAACTTGAAATCGAAAAATAACATCCCGACCTCTTACTTCGGTTTAATCAAGTAGTTATGGCCAAGTGCCCCAACTTTCTTGGGACAGCGCTGAGCCGTAATGATTCTTCGCGCACAGCGTAACGCCCGCCCCGGTATGGCTCTTCAGGTTGGCCATGTTGATCATGTACTTGGCTTCCGCATAGGGGAGCGGCACGTAGTCCTGCGCCGACCCGGCCGGACGGGAACTCCAATAAAATGGGACAGAAGAGTACTGCACGCGGACGCGCGGAAAGGTAGCATTCCCACCGTCATGATCCAGATAACGGACTTCCGGGAATTCACGGTGGAGATAGCTTAAATACTGGTTGGGGAACAGGCATAGCGGATCTCCCACGGCAATGTCCTGCGGCCGCATTCCCGCCTCGTGAACGAGCTGGCGCAGCAGGGCGAGGATCATCTGCGGCGAAGCGTTCATGTAATCGACGTCGCGCACCAAATCGTAAGATTTCGGATCGACCCCCCAGCCCGTGAGGCAGCCCACCAGGTTCACTTTGATGGTGATTTTCTCCCCTTTTTTGTATCCGACATTCCCGTTGCCATGCGTGCGGTTGAAGTGTCTGATGAGGGCATCCCAGGCTTTGACGTTGCTGCTCTTGCCGCCGAGTTGCTGAATAAGCCCTGACATCATCCTGTCGACCACCGCCTGGTCGGTGTGGTCGGACTCCCACCAGTGCCCGTTTCCGGGCCCCTGCCAGTTTGTGGCTTTGGGATCGTGTGCCCAAACGACGCGTCCCGGATGAAGACCTTTCCCCACACCCAGGGGCAAGTTCGGAACGGGATGGCTTGCCAGCACCAATTGGTCCCGGGCTGGCCCCAGGGCACTGCCGATTCCCAAGCGCATAGGTTCCGCAGCCTGGAGGATGTAAGGAGCCATCGCCGCGCCAGGGACGATTTTCAGGAATTCACGACGACCACATCGGTTTTTCATTTCTGCCTCGTGATAGAGTCAAGTGGATTACTCCGCCACCCGATACGCTAGAACCCTGTCGAACCCGCGTCAAGAGGCTTCTAGCTCGGGAAGCAATGATCCCGTACGTCGTTCCGTCGAATTGTAAGCACACTTCCATAGGCGGCAAGCACGGACCCGTCGGGCCACAGACAGTGCTCTTAAGAGCATGTTATCTAACTTAACGTGCCTTCAAGAGCATTTTGACGTGCAATTTGAAACCTTGATTGGGCACTGTCTCCCGCATACGACCTCACCCCTTCCCCTGCTGTGAGCCTCGACCGCCGAGATCTGGCGATGGTATGCGGAGACCAGGGCCGGTTCGCCAACGCGAAAAACATTCTTTCCCAGCATGCCCGTTTTCTTTTGCAGAAGGATGCGGCGGAGAAGATCATCCGAGACACGCGCGAGCAAGTCGGGCACTGGTACGGTACCGTTCGCGCCTGCGGCGTCTCAGAGAATGACGCGGAAGCCATCCGCGGCGCATTCATTTATCCCGGCTTTTCCTATTAAGCCTCCGAGCACCGGATATGGATGATGTATAGGTCTCAAACGGCTCACTCGCAACCACCAGGATGTGTTCATCGCGTATCCTACGCTGAGGGCTCATACCAGCCTGCATTGGGACAGGTCACAGCTACTTCCCGGTGATGAATGCTCCGGGCCAGCCGCCGCGGGCTTCGATTACTTTGTCGATTTCGGCCATGAGGCGGATGGTTTCGTTCAGGGCGACGATGATCTTCTGATAGTGGCGATCTCTTCTTCGGAAAGCACCCGGCCGTGGCGGTCCTTCAGCCACTTCTCGCAGACCTGATAGCCGCCGATGTGGAAGTTTCAGACGTTCTCGGGAATACCCTCGAACCAGCATTTGGGGTTGATGTGCACCCTTCCTCTGCGCGAAGCGCTTTGGAGTGCGGCCGCGAAGCTGCCGCTTTCATCTGTGGAATTTTTCGCCGCGCCCTCGATTGAGGCGCCGGGTTGGGCATTCGAACCCGAAGCGGCAGCTTCGCTTTGGACTGCGGAAGCAGCAGTTCCCGCTTTTCCTTGCGATATTTTGGAAGCGGTGTTGACGGAGGGGATTAAAGCGGCAGCTTCGCGGCCGCAGTCCAAAAGGCTTCGCCTTAATCTTCGTACGGGCGCCAGTCGACTTCAAAGTCGTCGGGCACATTAACGCGATCAGACTTAAACCCCATTACTGTCTTGTAAAACGCTGTCGTCGCCCGGCGCTCGAACCAGCCGGCTGAACACCACGGATAAAGTGATGGCTCCGCCACCACGCGGTGATGCATGGCATTGGTGTGGACGTAATTCAACCGCGCATAGTGCGACTTGGGAAAGGTCAAGTGGGTATCCCGATATTGGAACCATACCTGACGGCCGGGAGCGCTAGCCCAGCGATTCACTGCCATCGCCGTGTCCGAATGAAGCTTCTTTAGAAAGAGGACAAGGCTTTCGGCGCTCAGCGGGGAGATTGCCACGAAGTGATAATGATTCGAGAACACCGCCCACGCTTGGAGATTCCAGCCATACTCCTCGGCTAGGCCTAACAGGGAATCGTGTAGAAACTCCAGCCGTTGCGTTCCTCGAAAGTGTGCTCTTTTAGATAAGTGCCGCACGTAACCATATAGGACCCGGCGTGACCCAATCGATGCACCGGACTGTGTGGCCAATCGCTCATAAATGCTGCGGGCAAAGCCCGCTTTTGGACTGCGGTCGCGCAGCTACCGCTTTAACCCTTTTGCCTGATGGGCGAAACGTTGCAAGAAGGGCGGCAACGGCTAAAATTAAAAACGGCAGCTTCGCGGCCGCAGTCCAAGACGCCTTCGGCGAGTTCACGACAACTCCATCCAGGCCCTCAAAGTCGGCCTAACGCCGATTGGGGCTTGCACAGTCCTCATCGCTGTTATCGACAATGAATAGCTCGCTACCTGTGACACTTGTCCGATTCGGCATATAGCGTGAGCCCGCGCTTTAGGAAACGCAACTTTGGTGGTTGAATTCACACCGTCGCGGACAGTCAACTCCCAATGGAAGTTTGGGGGTGCAGTTTACTCCTCGGAATCTGAGTATTCAAGTTTACGATGGCGCCTAGTCTGTGAATTGCGCCCCCCGGACGGCTGGGGGCTCAGCCCCTCCTGCAGATGAAGGTGAGGGCAGCGCTATCCGTCGGCGGACGGCTTCCTGTGCGGCTCTTCCTCGCGCGCGCACGCGAACCGTATCCGGCCCCGCGCGGCTTGGCCGTGGTGACGGCTCTTCCTCGCGCGCGCACGCGAACCAGCCGCCGGACGCGAATTTGCCGGACGGCACGGAAGTCCGCATTGAGCCTATGCCTGCCAAGACCCTGTCGGAACGTCTGGGCGACGTTATTGGAATCGTGCGCGGGGGCCCTCCCGACTTGGCGGAAAATCACGACCACTACCTTCACGGGACACCCAAGAAGTGAAAGCTATATTCGCCGACTCCTTTTATTTTCTTGCTCTTTTGCGCTCAGAAGACCGTGCCCACGCCCGCGCGTTAACAGCCTCCCAAAACCGTTCCGAGCGGCTCGTTACCACGGCCTGGATTCTTACCGAGGTAGCTGACGCGCTGGCGGTCCCGGGTATGCGCGAAAGCTTTCCGCGTCTGCTCGCCGCGCTGCGGGCTGATCCTGCCTGATCGTTTCGGCCACCCAAGATCTTTTCGACGCAGGTGTGGAACTCTACATCCGGCGTCCGGACTAGGCTTGGTCACTCACCGACTGCATTTCGTTCGTCATCATGCGGGAACACAGCATCCGTGACGCTTTGAGCGGAGACCGGCACTTTGAGCAAGCCGGCTTCAATGCCCTGCTTAAGTAGTGTCGCCGGCGGAAGGCACCGCGGGACCGCAGCCGTGGATATCGTGGTAGGAAAGCGGGCGACGCGGAGGCCCCCGGCGGCGAAGTTCTCTCCGATCGGGGAGGGAGAAGGGATGCTCACAGTCGCAGCAGGATCCACAAACCAAACACGAGACCGGAACTGAGAAGCGCTCCAATCAGCAGACCGTACAAGTCATCGCGATAGGCCTTTAAGAAGCCGACTCCGCACGCGCCCCGCAAGGGATGCAGCAGGTTGACGAGGAGTAGCTGACGGCCGTGCTCTGCCGCCCATTTGCTGGTTTCCGGCGCCACACCCTGTTTCCAATCCATGCCTTCTTCGTGGTCCTCCGCCACGCCTGCCTGCTCGCCAGGACCCGCCGAGGGCCGGTCCGAGGGCGTTTGCAACTTGGCGAAGAAGGGAGCAACGCGGGCTTCATCCTCTGCGGGGGTGAGGAGGCTCACCACGATCAACGTCACGGTTCCGGCGGCCAGGGACGCAAAGAAGATGCCCGGACGCCAATAGTCCAGGCGCTGGTGCTCCCAATGGTACAAAGAGAAATTCGTGCTGATGGCCACCAGAATACTGCTGGCGGCGCCCCAGCGATTGGCCCGCTTCCAGATGAGTTCGGCCATGATGCTGATGCCCACGTAAGCCGCCAGCGTTTCGGTAAGCAAAAACGAGTAAAGCACCCGTTGAATCAGGAACAGCGCGTAGAACACCGCAACCACCACGGCCGCGAATCCGCTGATGCGGCCCACCCAAAGGTAATGCTGGTCGGACTTCTTCGGCGCCAGCCGCGGCCGGTAGAAGCCATGGGTGAAAAGCGCGCCGCTATCGACCATGAGGGCGGAACAGGCAGCCAGGCACGCTCCCATGACGCTGGAGATCAGCAATCCCCGAAAGCCCGGCGCCAACAGGTGCTGGCAGCAGAAACCGAAAGCGTCCTCCGGGTCCTTGAGGGGTTGCGAGGCAAAGAGGCCGCGCTTGATCATGGCCGCGGTCATCAATCCCACCAGCGCCCAGCCGATCGTGCAGAGACGTTTGGCCCAGGTGCCGTGAAAAAAACCTACGCGGCACGTGTATTCATCCTTGCCCGTGCCCACCGCCGCCAGGATGTGCGGCTGCGCCATGATGCCGATAATCCCGTTCAGCGTCAGCATCACGATGAACCACGGACCTATTTCCCTGGGCGTCGCCAGGGAGAAGTCATGCGCGGGCAGCGTGTGCTTCATCCCGGCTAAACCGCCCACCGCGCCCCAGCCAAGCGGAATCAGCATGAAGGACAGCACAATGAGCAGGAAGCCTTGCAGAAAGTTGCTCCACGCCGAGGCTACCAGGCCCCCGATGAAACTGAAGAAAACGAAGATCAGCGCCAGGCCCAACACAATCGAGTTGGTGTCCAGGTTCGTCCCCAGCATCTGGTGCAACACCTTGGCCGCTCCCTTGAGCATGCTGGCCATGTTGATAATGAAGAACGCGAACGCAAATAAAGTGTAAAGCCCCGCCATGCCGGCGCCGTAGCGGTCTTCCATCATCTCCGCCGTGGTGGTGCGCCGCACGCGGCGGAATATGGGCGCCATGATCCAATAAAATGGCGTGGCAAACAGGTTCTTCCACTGGTACCAGATCGCCGACATGCCGAAACTGTAGACCGCTCCCGATAGGCTCACAGGCATTTCGGCATGGGTTCCCACGCCGAACGTCTGCGCGATCATAATCAGCTTGCCGAAGTGGCGTTTGCCGAGGAAGTAGTGCTTGGTGTCCTTAACGCGAAGGCTGGCCACGATTCCCATGGCCACCAGGGACGCGAGGTAGGTGATTACGATGAACCAGTCCAGAGGTGCGAGAGTCATGCGGATTATGTTCGACGCCCGGCCGTGTTGGAACTGGCGAGGCCGCCTTAAGATCCTCCTGATACGACGCCGGTGATTCTAGCAGTTTTATGCTGATCGCGGATACTGCGACAAGTTGTCGTGCAGACAAAAAGGCCCTGCCGGGTGTGCCGAACCGTGCTGCGCCCATGGGATGACAAGCTCGCGCAACCTCATCTTGTCATACCGGGAATTCTCGCCACTCCCTTGACTTCCTGACTCGCAAGTGCGAGGCAGAGGGTGTGTCGGGTGAGCACTTCACGGCTGCGGATCGAAGGGCGTTGCATGTTTATCTTGCCCGACCTCCCGGCAGAGCATTATGCTTCGGTGCATGGCCAAGCCGATTCCTGTGGAAGTCGTTTTCAATCCCAACTGGTGGCATCGGAATTACGGGATATCTTTTGACGAACAGTTCTATTTTGACCGCGCGCTCCGCATTCAGTACGACGTGCAGATGCGACGGGTCCGGTACGAGCGATTCCGCTTCGGCGAGTCCAATCCGCAACCGCGCCCCCTTGTGGGCTCGGAGCACGTTGCAGGCGGCTTCGTGATGCCGGCGCTCTTCGGCTGCGAAATCCGGTTCCAGGCGGACGCGCCGCCGACGCCCATTCCGCGCAACTTGGGCGCAGCGCAGACGCTAGCGCTCACCGTGCCCGATTTCGCGTCCACCTGGCCGATGAACCGGCTCATCGCAGATATGGACAGCCTGCAGCGCGAGTTTGGCAGCGTGTGCGGGGACTTTGACCTGGACGGCGTCCTGAACACGGCCCTGGAAATCCGCGGCCAGCAGCTTTATATGGATTTCTACGACGCGCCGCGGCTCGTGCATCATTTGTTCTCAGTGATAACGGAGGCGCAGATTGGGGTGGCAGGCTATGTGCGCGCCCGAACCGGAACCCTCTCACTTTCCACGAACCGCTCCACCGCGAATGTCGATCCCGCCATCTTTCTGCACTCCAATTGTTCTGTGCAAATGATTTCGCCTCGGATTTACGAAGAATTTCTACTGCCCTACGAAAAGCACCTGGCTGAGAGACTCGCGCCCTATGGTATCCATCATTGCGGCGATAATCTTCAGTTCTTTGCGGAGAGCTATTGCCGCCTGCCAGTGGCGTTCTTTGACGTCGGCTGGGGGTCCGACGTGGCGCGCTGCCGTAAGGAACTGCCTCACGCCTTCCTGAATTTGCGCCTCAGCCCCGTCCGCATGCTGCAATGCACCGCCGCAGAAATCCGAAAAGACGCGGAACAGTTGCTGGCTGCTGTCGGCGACACCAGCAACGTGGGCCTCTGCTGTATCAACATGGATCATGGCACCCCGGACGAGAACGTCCGCGCCATGCTGGATGTGGCCACTTCCGGTGGATGACGGAGTGCACACGCGTAGCACGCTCCAGGTGCCGGCCGGTCGGAGGGTCGAACCTTCCCGCGCGCCGCGATTCCCGTTGGTCTCACTGACGGCGACTAACCTTCGGCCCAGCGGGGCCGATGCGCCATTGCAACTTTGACGTGACCCTCCGCCGTCGGAGAAGCGGCGTTGACAGGCTCCAATCCAACCCGCTAAATTAGCTGCGTAGTCATGACTACTCGAATCCTAACGCCCTCGAATCAGATCACCCTGCTGCGGCTGGTGTTTGTGCCGGTGTTTGCGATTCTGGTCCTGGACGGCCGCTATCGCGCAGCGCTGGCCGTACTGACTGCGGCGGCCCTCTCCGATGTTCTGGACGGCACGGTGGCTCGCCTGCTGAAGCAGGAGAGCCCGTTGGGGATGGCGCTCGATCCGATTGCGGACAAGATCCTGATGACCACCGGGTACATCACCCTGGCGCTTCGCGGTGCATTGCCCTGGTGGCTGACGATCATCGTGCTGAGCCGGGATGTGGCGATCATCATGACCGCGCTCTTGATCTCGCTGGTGGCAGGGTACCGGCCCTTCCCGCCGTCGCTCGTGGGGAAAGCGTCCACGGCAGCACAGGTGACGACCCTCTTTGCAGTGGTCTGCAGCCAGGCCCACGTTCCATACGCTACCGCCGATGCGGTCAAGCTTTTGATTTATTTGGCCGCAGCCCTGACGTTAGCCTCCGGGGTCCACTACGTGTTCCTGATGAGGCAGCGGTATGGCCGGCGCGAACTCGAAGAGACTGCGGAGTCCCGCCCCTTGCGGTAACCTCGCCAACCATCTGTGCTCGTTTCGTCCCGTTCGGGGGAGGAGTCTGATTTTCTAAATCAGCGAGACTTCCGCCCGGCCGGTTTTCATATCCAAGACAGTGGAATATGCTTAAAATCAGGATATTGCGGGTTTCGATTACCGGGAAGGGAGCGCCATGGACGGCGCCGAAAACGCAACCTGCGGGCGATTCCTATCGCTGGGCCATGAGTGCTTCGAAGCGCGCAAGATTCGCCAGGCGCTGGCGTATTATCGCCGCGCTCTGGAACTCGGAATCTGCCCGGAATCAACTCGCGAACGCCTATGGACGAGCTTAATGATGCTCGGCGATTTCGCGAGCGCATGGCAGTGGAGCGACGACGTCCTGGCCGAGCGGAGAAGGACGGGCGCACGCTGCGACCACTTGCCCTTGCGCTGCCGCAGGGTGTGGAACGGCTCACCCTTGACCGGCGAAACCGTTCTCGTGCGGTGCTATCACGAATTGGGCGACACCATCCAATTCCTGCGTTACGCGCCGCTATTAAAGCAGCGCTGCCGGGAGGTCATCGTTGAAGCCGATCCCGCCGTGGCGCCCCTGGTGCGGTCCGCGCCCGGAGTCGACCACGTAGTCGGCCTGGGCGACCCGCTGCCGCCGGGGTTGCCCGACATCGAGTCGACGGAACTTCCTCACGCCTTCCGAACTACTCTTGCAACCATACCTGCCAACATCCCCTACGTCAGCGCGAGCCCTGAAGCCATACGGAAGTGGCGCCGCGTCGTGGGACACGAAGGGCATTTTCGTGTGGGTCTGGTATGGTCCGCCGACGAATGGAACCAGGTTCGATCCATCCCCCTGGTTGCATTGGCAGATCTCAATGAGTTTTCCAAGATAGCCCTGTTTAGCCTCCAACGCGGGACCGAAGCAGATCAACCGTCGAATCCCGCGTTTACGGCCAGGATTGTCCCTCTCGAGGAGCACACCACAGGCATCATGGACACCGCCGCCGCAATCATGAATCTGCACCTGGTCATCACGGTTGATACCATGGTCGCGCACTTGGCCGGGGCGCTCGGGAAGGTGGTTTGGGTGCTTCTGCCGTTTCAGGCCCATTGGCGCTGGATGTTGGACCGCGAGGATAGCCCGTGGTACCCCACCATGCGCCTGTTCCGCCAACGCCGCCCCGGAGAATGGCAGGGAGTGGTTCGGGAAGTCACACGGGCGCTGCGGAAAACACTCGAATAAGAGTTGCAGAAGAGAGGTATTACGTAAGCTGCCGAACTGCCTTGTATCGCGGCGGCGAACGCTGTAGCATGCTTTTCTCTCCGTTTATTACTGAATCAGGAGTGTGCGATGGCTGAATCGGTGGAAACCTGTGCCAATGGTCCCCTCACTGCGTTAACGGAAGAGGAACGGATGTTCCAGGCCATGGCGGCGGAATTCGCTACCCAGGAAATTCGTCCGCTCGTGGAGACGATGGACCGCGAAGGCGTCTTCAATCACGATTTGCTGGAAAGGTTCTTCGCGCAGGGCTTTATGGGAATCGAGGTTCCAGAGGCCTTCGGTGGCAGCGGCGGCTCGTTTTTCCAGGCGATTCTTGCCATTGAGGAATTCTCTCGCGTTGACGCCTCGGCAGGGGTGGTGATTGACGTTCAGAACACGTTGGTGAACAACGCCATCACGCGGTGGGGAACGGATGACCAGAAGCAGAGACTCTTCCCCCGCCTGGTGCTCGACACGGTGGGGGCCTACGCCCTCTCAGAGCCGGGTTCCGGCAGCGACGCCTTCGCCCTGGCGGCGCGCGCGCGCGTGGACGGCGATCACTTTGTTCTGAACGGCCGAAAGCTTTGGATCACCAACGCCAAGGAAGCCGGCCTGTTCGTCATTTTTGCCAACGCGAATCCCGATGCCGGCTACCGGGGCATCACCGCTTTCCTGGTGGAACGTGACTTTCCTGGTTTTGCGGTTGGCAAAAAAGAGGACAAGCTCGGCATCCGCGCTTCTTCCACATGCGAACTCATTTTGGAAGACTGCCTCGTGCCCAAGCAGAATGTACTGGGCGAGGTGGGACAGGGTTATAAGGTCGCGATTGAAACCCTGAATGAAGGGCGTATTGGCATCGCAGCGCAAATGGTGGGGGTGGCGCGCGGAGCGCTGGAAAACGCCATCCGCTATGCGCACGAGCGCAAGCAATTCGACAAGCCCATCGCCGAGTTTCAAGCCATCCAGTTCCAATTGGCCCGTCTGGCGACAGACGTAGAGGCGGCGCGCCTGATGGCCTACAACGCCGCGCGCTTGAAGGACGCAAAAAAGCCGTATCTGAAAGAAGCTGCCATGGCCAAGTACTTTTGCGCACAGGTGGCCGAACGGGTGGCTTCAGAATGCCTGGAAGTGTATGGGGGGTATGGCTTTACACGCGATTATCCGGCGGAGAAATTCCTGCGCGACTCCAAAATCGGGAAAATCTACGAGGGTACCTCGTTTATGCAGCTTCAGACCATCGCCAGGAGTATTCTGGGAAAGTAACGAGGGGATGTGTCGCCGTGAACCTGGCGGCTCCCGAAAAAAACGCGGGGCATGCGCGTACGTGAGACGCCACCGCTTAGGAGCGCGTTAAAGCCTCGTTCCGACGCCGAGCGGGTTCTCGAGCCGAAACTGCATTACAGCGCTCCCCCACGCCGGTCGAAGTGGCAGAAAACCCCACCACACCGCGGGCCAACGGCCCGCTTCGGGCGGAGGAATCTCCCCCAACTCGCGGTGCAAAGCGGAGAGACCGCTCCCGTTCATCGAATTCGTCGCACAACTACCACCCTTGGAGGGGAGGAGCCGCAGGCTGCGCGTGCAGCCTGCGGCTCAAAAACACTACTTCTTCTTGGGAGGCACCACTGCGTCCTTGAAAGCCTTAGCCAGACGGAACTTGACCACGGTCTTGGCCGGGATTTTGATTGGCTCGCCCGTTTGTGGGTTGCGGCCCACGCGCGCTTTCCGGTTCGCCTTTACGGCTTTCCCCAGACCCGGGATTACGAATTGCCCCCCGCTCTTCGCTTCCTTGGTTGCGAGGGCGACGAGTTCCTCGAGAACGCCCGCTACCGCCTTCTTCTGCAGCCCAGCCTTTTCTGCCAGGTGGGATACGACTTGCGACTTGGTCATGACTTTCGCCATTTGCTGCTCCTCTCCTGTTTGCGTGTAGTTTTAGTAAGAATATGTCATGAACACCGGGCGTCAATTTAGACAATTACATTCGAACTGTCAAGAGATTTTAGGCGAACTCCCACGAAAAAGCCACAAAAAATGCGGCTGCCATGGAGCCCTGAAGCCCGTGGGCAGCGAATTTCGCGGAGAAGGTCATGAAAATCAGATGGCGGTGGAACGAATTAGTTTCCATCCAGCACGCGGTCAAGATTCACCGCCGCGCTGATCAGGGCGAGGTGGGCAAAAGCCTGCGGAAAGTTTCCCAGCGCTTCACCGCGCAGGCCCGCTTCCTCCGAGTGCAGGCCGAGATGATTTGCCTGGGCCAGCATTTTTTCAAAGAGCAGGTGCGCCTGGTCGAGGCGAGCGGGATCCGTTCGTCCCGCCCGCGTCAAGGCTTCGATCAGCCAGAAGCTGCACATGTTGAACGTGCCTTCGCCGCCGCTCAAGCCATCCTCGGCTTCGCTGGTGTCGTAGCGGTAGACGTTGCCGTCCGACAGCAATCCCCCCTTCGAAATCGGCCGGCAAATGGCGTCAAGGGTTTGAGTCATCTTGGGGTCGTTCGGAGACATAAAAAACACCAGTGGCATGGTGAGGCATGCTGCATCGAGCGGCGCGGCGCCGAAATATTGAACAAACGCTCCACGCGCCGGGCTCCATCCTTTCCGCAACACCTGCTCATAGATCTGGTCCCTGGTCCTCCTCCATCGCTGGAAGTCGGCGGGAAAAGAACGCTTGCCCGCCAGGCGCAGGGCCCGGTCGAGCGAAACCCAGCACATCATCTTGGAATATACGAAGTGTTGCGGCCCGCTTCTTACTTCCCAGATACCGCTATCGCGGCGATTCCAATTGTCGCACACCCAGCCCGCCAGCCTTCGCAGGTCGCACCAGAACGACGACGATATAGGGCTGCCGTACTTGTTGTAAAGGTACACCGCATCCATCAGCTCGCCGTAGACATCCATCTGAAGCTGCTGATACGCGCCATTGCCGATTCGAACCGGATGCGAGCCCCGGTAGCCTTCCCAATTCCCGAGCACCGCTTCTTCCAGGTTCTCGCGTCCATCGATTCCGTACACCGTTTGCAGCGATCCACCCGCCTTGGCCGCCTGGCCACAGAGGGATTTTAGCCAGCCCATGAACCGGTCCGCTTCATCGGTCAGTCCCACGCGCAACAGGGCATAAACCGTAAACGCGGAATCGCGAATCCAACTGTAACGGTAGTCCCAGTTACGCTCACCGCCGATCCGTTCCGGAAGGCTGGTGGTGGGAGCGGCAACCACGGCTCCTGTAGGTTCGTAGACCAGCAGTTCCAGCACCAGGGCAGAGCGTTCCACCATCTCACGCCAGCGCCCGGAATAGTTGCACTTGGTAAGCCAGTTGAGCCAATAGTTCCGGGTCTCGGCCAACCATGCCTCCGATTCCGCCCTCGAAACACAGCGCGGCGGGTCGTCGCCGGATTCTGTCGTTTGTAGGAGAAAGGCGCGCGACTCACCCTCCTTCAGAGTGAATTCCACCGCCACGCCGTCTCCCGCGTTGCACAGCGGTTCAGGCGAGGAGAGCGCTAGGCGCAGCGATTGAGACCGAAAGATCGCGCCTGTCGAGGTGAGTTCCACCCGGTGACCATCGCGTCCGTAGTTAAAGGCCGGCCGGCAGTCCAGGCGAAACGCGACGGAACCGCGCACCGCCTGAACACGCCGCACCAGCGGGCACGCGTCGCGCTGTTTCGAGTCGCCCATCAGCATGAAATCGGTGATTTCCGCCGCCCCGGCGGAACAGCGGAACCGGGTGATGAGGACGTTCGTGGAGGGCCAATAGTATTGCCGCCCGATAAAGTCTGGTGCGGCCGGATAAATTCGGAAGTGTCCACCCTTGGCGTGGTCCAGCAGGGCGCCAAACACGCTGGGGGAGTCGAATCGCGGAAGGCAGAGCCAGTCAATGGATCCGTCCATCGCCACCAGGGCGGCGGTACGCATGTTACCGATGATGCCGTGGTTTTCGATGGGCTGGTAAGGCTCGGCGTGGGGCGTGTTCAATCTGTCGCTGGGAGCTTCCTGGCTGGTCTTCCTGCGTGTAGGCATGACGTGAACCGAATCCGCGATGAAGTGCCCGCAGTCGATAGCGCGTGTAAGTCATTTCCCAGGGGTGCCCTTACGTTGAATTTGATGCATACGGCGCGCGATATGGCGGTCATAAAATGAGCAGCCTAGAACACGCGGCCGATGTCCAACCCGAATTTCGGGTCGCTTCGGGTGCCGGTTATTTTAATGGGCAGAACCGTCCCGGCGTCCCGTCTTTCAAAGATGCGGTTGAATGGCCGCAGCATAACAGCCTTCCAGCCATGGGTCAGTTGGGAGAGCTTAGACTGAAGTCCCAAGGTCCCGTGGAAGTCGACGTCTTCGTTACGCAGCGCGTAAGTGCCATCCAGGTCTACAAACGCGCCCGGTACGCCAAACGTTAAAGTTGAAAAGTTCATGACGTCGTTTTGCAGCGCGTATTTCCCTGCCAGGTTGGAGACCACGCTTCCCGGGCTTTCCGCCTCGGCATCTCCGAGTCCTCGCCGGCTGAGCCCTGCAAGTCGTTTCTGGACGTTGAGGCTGCTAAACCGCGCCGAGGTGACATTGAATTGGCCGTTCAGCCGGAGGCGCTCGGCTATGGCGCCATGTCCGGGCGGAATCTCGATTTGCGTTTGGAAACTGATCGCCCCGGTCAGCGGCGGCTCATGTGCCTTGATGACCAGGCACAATAGGTCTTGCAAACTGGCGTTCTCGCTCTCGGCATCCAGCAGGATTTTGCGGTATTTTTGGCCAGGATCACGGATAACGCCCCCGTGGACCCTGATTTCCGAATTCAGGAGCCGCGCGTGGACGTCATCTAGTATCGTGTTGCCGGTCGCGCCATCAACGACGGCATGGAACTCGGTTTCCAGGGGCACCGGACGACCGTTGATGCCCAGGCTGAAATTGGGCGTAGACGTGTTACCGCGAACGTCAATCCGGTCCAGCCTGCCGCTGAATTGCCCCTGGGAAGTAACAATGCCGCTGAGACCGTGAAATGAGGCGAGATCGGCGTGCGTGAAGGTGTAGGCGCCGGAAAGCGGGGTGAGGCGAGGATCATCCGCCTGCCAGGGACCAAACTCTCCCCGGCTCGCGATTTCACCCGCCGGGCGGGGATTGCTCAGGGTGGCCCGGTAAGACATCACGTGCCTGAGCCCGGCATTGTAGAGCTCGAGATGGTGAATATAGAACACGCGCGGCAGCTTGTTACGGTCTCTCGGAAGGATCTGTAGCTCGGCATTATCGGCCCTAATTTCGTCCACGACTACTTTGAAGGGACGCACTTTCTTCTTACGAGGCTTGGTGGCGGGCATTTCAGGTCGCGGTTCTGCTCCCGGGGGCACGGCGATCATCAAACCTTCGAGGGTGATCTTTTGCACGTGTCGAATGGGCCAAAGCAGCTCCCAGGGACCCACGTCCGTCGAGAAACTTCTGATGCGAATCAGCGGCGGAACGTCGGACCGGTTGTGCTGCCGCAGGACGAGCCCATCGCCCCGAACAATAATCCGCGGATAAACAGAAACCGAGAGGTGCGCATACTCCACGTCACCCGCGAAGGTCTGGCGCAGTGTGCTCACCGTGCGCTCACGTACGTAGCTGGCAAGCCATCCCTTTGCGCCACGCGCAACGAACGCGCCGGCGATAATTGCGCTGAGCAGCGCCGCGCCGCAAACAATGGGCCATTTTCGCCTTGGCTTCGGCCTTCGATCGGCGCCTAGCGCGAGGCGGTCCTTCACTGGGGTTCGCCCCGGCAGTTGCACCCATCCCGGTTTGGCTGCGGGAGGGTGGGTGGTGTGCTTCTCAATCTGCATCTCAAAGACTAACGAGCCACGGCGCTAAGAGCCGCGCCAGACCACACGTTGGTCTGCCGCTCAACTTCGTCTCTGGCAATATCTGAGTCAAAAGCCCCACCTTTCACTTGCATTATGAGTTCCAGACCACCGGTGCCCCGCAACTCAAAGCCTTTCTGATAGTTATGCGTTCGTCGAGTGCACCCGAGAACGGCCTTGCTGGTTCAAATTTGCACACCGGGGAAAAATTGGCGGGATAAACCTGGGAGGAATCAAAGCGAATCACGCCAGGAATTGAGTGCCTGGGTGACTGTGTGCGCTTTTCCTCTGGGTACGCGAAGAATTCTTTTGCTCATCACTCGTCACTTGTCACCGGCTTCCAAGGCGGAGCGCGTCGAGTCCAGGGTCATATGCAGTGATTCGCGGGGAATGCTGGTTACGAACGGTCCGATGAGCCAGCCCAAGCCGGTGGGAATGTCGCGCGTCAGCGAAATGGACTCCACCTCGACGTAAACGCCGCCGTCCTTCTCTTCAAAACGCCAGTAGGAATTCAGCTTCCACAAGAATCCACCATCGTGCCCAACGGGTTTTTCGTGCTCACCGGGTTGGTCGGCGTCCACGACTTCCGCGATGCGCGTGGCGATGGATTGGCTTCGGCAGTGGGTGGCGTCGATCGGGAAGTACTGGACATCGTGATTGGTGTCCAGCGTGATCGTGATGATTTTCTTTTTCCGCAGCCGGTAGAAGATCTGGTAATTGTTTCCGTCGTGATGCAGCAGGCGCGAGCGCACAACCTCCGGCTTATAGATGTCCGCGTGATGGTCGTAGTCTTCGACTACGCTCAGCACTTGACGCAGGGACGCGCCCGGGATAAAAACGTCGCCGATCCAATGATGGACCAACGCGTCCGGGGCCGTGATGTCCGAACCCGACGCATCCTGGGTTTGCAGGCGGTCCATGTAGATGTCGCCCTTATGGAGGCTGGAGAGAATCTCCGCACGTTTGGATTCCGGCAGACCTTCAATGTAGAGGAAGGCGCCCGGCCGCGTTACCTCCTTGTTAATCCGCGCTTCCGTGGCCCGAATGTACCGGTTGAATGCCTCCAGCGTCTGCGGTTCAAGGTTGACGTTCATAATATCGGCAGGTTGGGCCAGGGGCGCGCCGAGGAAAAGGATGAGAGCAAGCGTGGTGGTGGAACCGAGCTTGGGCATAAGTCGTTAGGGGGCGCCGCCGGACGCCTGAAACATCATACTCCCGTCGCTTTCAAAAACAGAGTCCCATAAATTAGGATGCGGAAGTATGATGAGCAGCAGCCTGGAATTGCAGAGTAGGACACGTGATTGACTTGTTAAATACCACCCGCCCGGCGCGGGCCAAAATTGTATTGGCGTTTGGTGTTATTTACATCGTCTGGGGCTCCACTTACCTGGCGATAAGATTCGCCGTCCAGACCATTCCTCCCTTTTGGATGGCAGGCGTGAGGTTCGTGATCGCGGGATCGCTGATGTACGTGATGTTACGGTTGCGGGGCACTCCGCCTCCGCTTCGGAAGCACTGGCTAGGCGCGGCGAGTGTGGGCGCCCTTCTGTTGGTGGGCGGAAACGGTTCCCTGGTTTGGTCCGAGCAGCGCGTTCCCTCGGGTCTGGCCGCAATCATTCTCGCCACCATTTCCCTCTGGCTGGTATTGCTGGATTGCCTCCGCAAGAACGGACCCAAGCTAACGGGACGTGTGGCGTGGGGACTGATGATTGGGTTGGCGGGCATAGCGATTCTGGTTGGCCCGGCCAAGCTGTGGGGAAGTTCGCGGTTGGATACCCTGGGGGCAGCCGTGCTCATGTTCAGCGCGTTTTGCTGGGCGGCGGGCTCGCTCTACTCCCGCGGCGCCGTGCTTCCGCCCTCCCCGTTCCTCGCCGCGGCGATGGAGATGATGGCCGGAGGTGCGATGCTTATCGTCTTGGGCGTGCTATTTGAAGTCCACCGGCTGCACTGGCGCGCGATTTCCTTCCGCTCAGCCTCCGGGCTGATTTATTTGATCGCGGCCGGTTCGTGGTTGGGATTTACGGCATATATCTGGCTCTTGGGCGTAGTCTCCACATCCCGTGTAGCGACGTATGCATACGTGAATCCCATCGTGGCAGTGTTCCTGGGCTGGCTCCTCGGACGAGAAGCCATTTCAGCCCGTGAATTGCTTGCAACGGGGATTATTGTTGGCGCGGTCGCCCTGATTTTGCGGGACTCGGGACACGGGATACGGGAAAAGGAATACGGCATACGGTAAACGGCATGCGGGATACGGAATCGCGAGTCGAATCGGTTCATGATGGAGCAAGAATCAAACTGACAAGTCGAACTGAACGAACTCGGGTCCCGAATCCCGAACCTCGTGTCCCTTGCCCCGTATGCCGTATCCCGTTTTCAGCAAGAACCGGGTTGCTCAACCGTGACGATCGCTTCATGATGGGACAAGAATGAATTAAGGAGCCGAAGCCTTATGCAAAATGAACGCGCCCCAAATCCCGAAACCCGAACCCCGTGTCCCGTATCCCGTTTCCCGTTTCCCGTTTCCGATTATTCGCGAATCGAAAAAGCCATTCTCTTCCTCGAAGAGAACTATCATCGGCAACCGGAACTGCGCGAGGTAGCCGAAAGCGTGCATCTGAGCGAATTCCATTTTCAGCGCTTATTCCGGCGTTGGGCGGGGATTAGCCCCAAGCGCTTCATTCAGTTCCTGACCCTGGAACACGCCAAAAAGTTGCTCGAAGGGTCGCACACGGTGTTGGACGCGGCCTACGACGCGGGCCTCTCCAGTCCCGGGCGGCTGCACGACCTGTTCGTCAACATTGAGGCCATGACGCCGGGAGACTTCAAAGCGAAAGGAGCGGGCCTCCGCATCAGCTATGGCTTCCACTCCAGTCCCTTCGGCGAGTGCCTGCTGGCCGTGACCGAAAGGGGCATTTGCGGCTTGGGGTTCGTGGGCCCCGCCGGCCCCGACGAGATACTGCGCGATTACCAGGCTCGCTGGCCGGAAGCGCAATGGGAAGAGAATCCCAAGCTCACGCAACCCTACATTGGCCGCATTTTCGGCGCTCACGCGCGGAATGGCGGTCGGCCCATCACGCTCGTGCTGCACGGAACCAACTTTCAAATTAAAGTGTGGGAAGCCTTGCTGAAGATTCCCATGGGTGCGGTAATTCCGTATGAAGATCTGGCCAGCCGTGTTTGCAGCAGCCGCGCCGCGCGCGCGGTGGGGGCGGCCGTGGGGAGGAATCCCATCGCCTTCCTGATTCCCTGCCATCGCGTGATCCGGAAAGCGGGAGGCCTTGGCGGTTACCACTGGGGCACGGCGCGCAAGAAGGCCATGCTGGCCTGGGAAGCAGCCCGCACTCAGACCTGATCCCAGCGCCGATGGGTCCGCTCGACGTAGGGGCGGTTCGCGAACCGCCCCTACGAAGGGTGGGTGATGGTGGCACCAGGGGCGCGTGCATTGCGCTCGCCCCATCGTTGCTGTTATGCTGCCGCCTCGAATTGCCTGACACCATGAAATCCCAACGTTGGTCACACATCATTCCCGTCGCGTTCATCATGTACACGATCGCGTTCATCGATCGGACCAACGTCTCGTTGGCTCTGCCCTCGTTGAGCCGGGCGCTCCACATGAACCCGACACTCGCCGGAGGCGCGGCGGGCGTTTTTTTCTGGGGATACGTGGCGCTGCAGATTCCGGGCGGGCACCTGGCGCAGCGCTGGAGCGCCAAGCGCTTTGTCGCCATTGCCCTGGTCATGTGGGGTGTATGCTCGGTGGGCTGCGGCTTGGTCCGGACCTGGCAGCAATTCCTGGTGATGCGCTTTCTCCTGGGGGTGGCGGAGGGCGGCGTATGGCCTGCCGTGCTGGTGCTCCTTTCCCACTGGTTTCCGCGTGGGGAACGCGCGCGCGCCAACGCCTACTGGATGCTGTGCCTTCCCATCGCGGTGATCGTTTCATCGCCGCTTTCCGGATGGATTTTGGGCCGCTGGAACTGGCGCGTGCTGCTGATTGCGGAAGGCGCTTTGCCCTTCTTCTGGCTCGTGATCTGGTTGACCTTCGTCGACGATTACCCCAAACACGCCAATTGGATTTCCACCGAGGAGCGCGACCATCTGGAGGCAACGCTGCTCGACGAATCCCGGGAGATCGATTCGGCCGCGGCGCCGGGGCCGGCCGAGTCCGAATTATTCTGGCGCGCGGTGCTCAGGTTCGGGCAAGCTCTGATGAACCCGATTGTGCTCGTCATGGTCGGTGTATACTTCGTGGAGAACATGGGAAATTACGGATACCTGTTCTGGCTTCCCTCGGCTTTGGAGCACGCGAAGAAAATGAGCAACCTCCTGGTGGGAGTCCTCATGGCCATTCCCTACGTTGTGACGGCCGTTGGGATGGTGCTTCTCTCGCGGCATTCCGACAAGCACCGCGAACGGCGCGGCCACGTTGCGTTCGGGATGGCGTGGGCCGGGGTTTGCATGTTGGCGTGCATTCTTCTCAGCAGTGCCGCGCCCGCCTTGGGCTTTCTGGCCATCTGCTTGGTGGGCGCCGGATCCTACGGCATGTTGGGGTCATTCTGGGCGATTCCCACGGAAACACTGCCGCGCTCGGTTTCGGGACCGGCCATGGGGCTGGTGAATGCGTTGGGCAACCTGGGAGGATACTTCGGCCCGCTGGCGGTTGGGTTTCTGGTCCAGCGCACCCGCGATTTCCGGTATGCCTTCGGATTGCTCAGCCTGGCGTTTCTAGTGGGCGCCGCGGCGACTCTTCTGTTACCCTCCCGGAAACCAACTACTCCGGCCGGGTGATTCCCTAACACGTCTCGGCTAACGGCCTAGCTGATAAATCTTGACAGTTTTTTGATTACATCGCGGCAATTCACCAAAAAATGGGCTTCGAAAATAGGCATCGGCTGACCGCGCCGCCGCGATTCCCGAGTCGAATGAAAACCAAACGGGTTTCCAGCGATCCTCACTATACGCGAATTCCGAAGCTGCTAAATCCAGGCTTAAATCGCGATACGAGTACTTGACACTTGTCAGGTTATCGTCTACCATGCGTCTACTATTTTGACCAGACTGGTACCGATCTTGCGTGGAGGCCCAGACCCAAGTCGATTATGTCTAGCTATGTTCGGGTAAAGAAATCCCAAAAGTTTCCTCGTCTTCCCCTGGAAGGGGAAATCGACCTGACATACCGTTGCAACAACACCTGCCGTCACTGCTGGGTATGGCTGCCCCAAAATGCTCCGGAGCAGAAGCACGAGTTGTCATTTGACGAAATCCGCCGCATCGCCGATGATGCGCGCGGCATGGGCTGCCGGAAATGGAAAATTTCGGGTGGGGAGCCTATGCTGCACCCCGATTTCCCCGAGATATTCGATTACCTCACGCGCAAATCGACCGCCTATTCGCTTAATACGAACGGCACGCTGATCACCCCTGCCATTGCCCAATTAATGAAACGTAAAGGCGTCAAGATGGTGGCGCTCTATGGAGCGACGCCGGAAGTCTACGACAAAGTGGCGCGCCGCCCGGGCGGCTTCGAACAGGCCATGCAAGGCTTTGCCTATCTCCAGGAGGCGGGCGTCGAATTCATCGTGCAGCTCATGCCGATGCGCTCCAACTATCACCAGTGGGAAGCCATGATAGCCCTGGCCAAGAGTCTCAGCCCTCGCTGGCGTTTGGCCGAATCATGGATATACCTTTCCGCTCGCGGGAATGCGCGGCGCAACGCCGAGATCGCTGCCGAGCGGCTGGATCCAGGGCAGACGCTGGCTCTGGATCCGCCCAATATCTCCTACGACGAGCGCATGCAGGAGCTTGAGGCGGTCGTGGAAGGCCCCGAACCATGCGGTTCGCCACAACCGGGGGACGACCGCCTTTTCGCTTCCTGCATGGGAAATCGCTTTCACATTGATCCCTACGGCACGATGTCTTTCTGTCCGTTCTTGACAGGGCCGGCCTTCCGCTACGACCTGCGTCTCGGCACGTTCCGAGAGGGCTGGGAAGAGTTCATTCCCCCACTTGGCGCCACGGTCCGCGGCGGCCCTGAGTACCTGGCAAACTGCGGCTCCTGCGAGAACCACGGCACCTCCTGCTGTTGGTGCCCCGCTTACGGCTACCTGGAGCAGGGCCGCTTATCAGCACGCGTCCCGTACCTTTGCTCCTTAACCGAGGAGGCACAGCGCTTCAAGCACGATTGGCTCCGCGATCACCGCCGCTACTTCCAAATTGCCGGCATCACGATACAGGTAGAGTCCGACGTGCCGTTCACGGAGGCAACGTTCCACCCAAAGTTCCGGCAATTTGAGGTGGCTGGGCCTGGCGAAGACACCGTTACCCTTCGCCATCATTTCGAGCTCCCAGAATTGAATGGGCGCGACCTTGGCCAGGAAATCTGCCGGGTCCGGGCTTGGGTCATCTCGCGGAAAGCCGATACGTGGATCTATCGCCTCCATTTAGCCATTCCGCCCGAAGCGGGGAGTACAAGCCTAAAGTGTGTCGCCGCTTTCAACAAAGAGCATACCCGGGGCGAAATTCACAATTTTAACGCAAAGGATTTTACTAAAGGCGGCTTGGGCTCCCTCACATTGTTTCCCACCGACCAAGTGCTCCTTGGCCCCCTCCTTGCCGGGCGCTCGGCCTGCTTGCTCCACGCGGCGGGTGTGATCTTGGAAGGCCAGGGGCTGCTCTTTATGGGCCACTCCGAGGCCGGCAAGTCAACCATGGTCACCATGATTCGGGAGCGAGCCGAGATCTTGTGTGACGACCGCATCATTGTGCGCCGGTGGCCAAGTGGCTTCAAGGTTCACGGCACTTGGAGCCACGGCGACATCCCGATTGTGTCCTCCGCCAGCGCCCCTTTGCGGGCCGTCCTCTTCCTGAAGAAGTCGGAGCGCAACCGCATCACCAGGATCAAAGACCGGCAGACGATCCTGGGGTTGCTGTTGGCGTGCGTCGTGAGACCGGTGATTACGGCAGAGTGGTGGGAGAAGACTCTCGAAGTGGTTGCGCTCCTGAGTCGCGAAACGCCGTGCTACGAGCTTGAATTCGACAAAAGCGGCGATATTGTCGCACTGCTGGACGATCTGGCGGGCGCCCCTGCCGGAGGGGAGAAGGTTCTCGATCCCAGCCCAATCGGGTGAGTATCGGATGAGCGATTATTTTCAGCGCGTTCCGGCGTCAAGCTCCCCCTTGTGGCAAGGGAAGGAGCCGTTGTTGCCGTGGCTCGATATGGAGCTGACGGAGCGCTGCAACAACGACTGCATCCATTGCTGCGTCAACCTGCCGGCCGGCGATGGCGCTGCACGGGCACGGGAGCTTTCGACTGAGGAAATCAAAGTTATTCTGCGGGAGGCGGCCAGCCTGGGGTGCCTTCGGGTGCGCTTTACTGGAGGCGAGCCGCTGCTCCGGAAAGATTTCGAGGATCTTTATCTTTTCACCCGGAAACTGGGCATCAAAGTGCTCTTGTTCACGAATGCCCGGCTCGTTACACCCCGTCTGTCTGCGCTGTTTACCCGAATTCCCCCGGGAATGGAAATCGAAGTGACAGTATACGGGATGCGGGCTGAGTCATATGAAGCCGTCAGTCGGGCGCCTGGATCGTTCGCGCAGTTCCGGCGAGGCATCGAATTGCTGCTGGAGCGCAGGGTACCCTTCATTGTTAAGGGCGCCTTGCTGCCGCCGAACGGGGATGAACTGGAGGAATTCGAGACGTGGGCCGCCACCATTCCGTGGATGGACGGGCCGCCGCAGTACGCGATGTGCTTCGACCTGCGTAACCGCCGCGACAGCCCCGAAAGGGACCGTCTTATCAAGTCATTGCGAGCCACTCCCGAGCAGGGGTTAAGCGTATTGAAGCGAATGGGTGCGCGCTATCGGGAGGAGACCCTCAATTTTTGCCGGAAGTTCACCGGTGTGCCGGGGGACCGGCTGTTCGATTGCGGGGCGGGCGGGGGCGGTTGCGTGGATCCCTACGGGGGCTTTCGGCCCTGCATGACCTTCTGTGCGCCCGAGTGGACCTACGACCTGCGGCGGGGGACCCTGCGGGATGCTCTGGAGAATTTCTTCCCTCGCCTGCGAGATCTGCGGGCGACCAGCGCCGCGTACCTGGAGCGTTGCGCCCGGTGCTTCCTGAAGGGCCTGTGCGAGCAGTGCCCGGCAAAGTCCTGGGCTGAGACGGGCTCCTTGGACACTCCCTTGGAATACTTCTGTCAGTTCGCGCACCAACAAGCCCGCGATCTAGGACTGATCGGTCTTGACGAAGAAGCATGGAAGGTGCTAGACTCCCGCCGTCGGTTGGAAAGGCTGGCCGAGGCGCCGAATTCCGAACCTCGCTGCAAGACACGGGAATGTGGCGGCGAGGCACAGCAGATGGTACAAACCGAAGTCCACGAACTTGGTAAGTGAACCGGCCTAGTGGTTGCAATCGTTCGGTTGTTGATCAGATTTTATTTTCGACGCTAGCATTCTTAGTTTAACAGGGCGTCGTAGGTTGAGGTGTATTCATGGAGAAGCAAAGAATATGGCAGGAGCCGAAGCTAATTGTCTTGGCGCGGAGCACGCCGGAAGAATCAGTGCTTGCGACATGCAAGAGCGCCGCCGGCAGCGGGGCAACGGGTACCCACCACAATAATTGCGGCGCCGCCGCGGGCTGCCCGACCTATTGCAGCACACAATCGTAGCGGTGATCTAACTGGCGAGCGTTGCATAACGCACCAGAGATCGGGTATTTGTAGTCCCCGGATATTGCGTTTCGCCTGACCGGACGAGTTCACCTTGGGTCCGCCCATCCCCCGGGGAGTGGACGTGGGTGAACGGCTTTGCACCGTGAGCGAAACCGCTTGGGGAACCCGAGAACGCGTGAACGGAAAGAATTCAGGCTGCAGCAAGGGACGGCAGAGCTTGACTGCTCGCCCCATCGGTTCGAGCGAGATGCCATCGGGCTCGCTGCGGAACTGCTGAGGCGCAGGATGCTTGTCGAAGTACCCTTGGGATAGCCGGTGAACTCCGACTCCCAACTCCGTGAACTCTCCTTATCCGACCGGGATCTAAGAGGACTCTTGGGTGATCTCCTGGCCAGAGGTGGTTCCCTCCGTTTTAAAGCCAAGGGCTACAGCATGAGTCCATTCATCAGGGACGGTGACGTCATTACCGTGGCGCCGGTTTCCCCCGCGAATTTGCGCCGCGGGGATATCGCCGCTTTCAGACGCGGCGGCACAGATCACCTGACTATCCACCGGGTCGTGGGAGTTCTGTACGACTCGTTCTTGATGAAGGGAGATAACGCCCCCGAGATCGACGGGCTGATCCCTGGTTCGGAGGTTCTTGGCCGGGTGATCAAAGTGGACCGAGAGGGGCGTCGGCTTCGGCTGGGCCTCGGTCCCGACCGTGCTCTTATCGCCATCTTGAGCCGTGCCGGCCTGCTGCCTGTAGTGCTGAAGCCAACAAGAAAGCTGCATCAATGGCTCTTTCCAAGGAGTCCCGGGAGATGAGCGACAAACACCTGGTCACTATGGGGCTGCGCGACTTCGCCCTGTGGGATAGGATGACAACGCGCACCGCGCCATTGTCCTTTGACCTCGAACTCACTGCCCGGTGCATGAACGACTGCCGTCACTGCTACGTGAACCTGCCGGCCGGCGACCGCGAAGCGCGGCGAAAGGAACTGACGCGGGAGGAAATCGAGCGCATCGCGGGTGAGGCTGTCTCCCTGGGGGCGGTATGGTGTCTCATCACCGGCGGTGAACCGCTGCTGCGCGAAGACTTCCCGGAAATCTACCTGGCTCTAAAGCGTAAGGGCCTGGTAATTTCGGTGTTTACCACGGGCCAAGTTCTCACCGACGAGCACCTTCGCCTCTTCCGCCAATATCCACCACGCCTGATCGAAATAACCGTTTACGGTGTGACGCGCGAAACTTATGAACGTGTCACACGGCGGCCTGGATCATTCGAAGCTTTCCGGCGGGGCTTGGAACGATTGCGGGAGAGCGGGATCGGCGTGCGCCTGAAGGCCATGGCGCTACGCTCGAACTTCGAGGAATTGCCGGAGATAGCCCGCTTCTGCCGTGAGCGGACCAAGGACTATTTCCGTTTCGATCCCCTGCTGCACCTCCGGTTCGACGGCAATGTGCAGAAGAATGCGGACATCCGCAGCGAGCGCCTCTTTCCAGCCGAAATCGTGGCGCTGGAACGCGCGGACCCGGCGCGCTTCGGGGCAATGGAGAACGCCTGCGACAAACTCATCGTGCCGGACCTCGCGCACAACCGCTGCGACCACCTTTTCCACTGTGAGGTAGGCCGGGGGAACTTCTACGTCAGCCATGACGGTCTTTTCCGGCTTTGTTCCTCGCTGTGCCATCCTGAATGTACCTGTGATCTGAGGAAAGGGAGCCTCATGGATGCGTGGCGCAACCTCGTCCCCAACGTGCGTGACCTGCGGTCGCAACGGAAAGAGTTTTTGGAAACCTGCCGCGCCTGCCCCATTATCAACCTCTGTCTGTGGTGCCCTGCCCACGCGTACCTCGAAACCGGCCAACTGGATGGCGCCGTGCCCTACTTCTGCAAGGTGGCGCATGAGCGGGCAGCGGCGCTGGATGCAACGTTGTATTAAGGCGCCATTTAAATGTCAACGTCCGGCCTGTTGCAGGGCCATTCATGAGTGGGATAAACATGTCCATGAGGTTCTACGGGGACGAGGTCCTTGTACATGGGGAATCGGGACCGTGAAAATAGCAGACTGGGGAAGGAAGGAAAATGGATGGACCTCTAAACGATGAGCTGAGGAATTCAAAAGACATATCCTTGGTGTATGTAAGTATTCCTTTCTGTGAAACCAGATGCCATTTTTGTTGTTTCGCACGGGCGTTCGTCAATGACTTGTTCTCGCTGCAGGAACTGAAAAGCGCATACCTAAAAGCTCTCAAACATGAAATTCAAGTAAAAGCGTTTTATTTTGCCGCAAAGCATGGGGTGAATCTGAAGGCGGTGAATTTCGGGGGAGGCACTCCGACCTTACTTGAAGCTCAGGACTTGCAGGACATCCTTGCTTGCATCGCAGGGTCGTTCGGTCAGAAGGTCGAAGACATAAAAGATATCAGCATCGAGGCAACGCCCAATTCGTTGACGCTTTCCAAGCTGAAGCAGTTAAGAGATGCAGGATTTAACAGGATAAGTATCGGAGCCCAGACATTCCAGAAGCAGACCCTGAACAAATTGAACCGCGCTCATTCCGTCGAAGAGTTTTTTGATGCTTTCGACCGCGCGCGTTTGGCTGGGTTTAAGAATATCAATATCGACCTATTATATGATATTCCAAGCCAAACCCTTGAAGATGTAATAAGTGACCTTGAAGTGGCTGTCAGAATTGATCCGGAGCACATATCCCCATCTCCCTTGCTGCCGGTAAAGAGTGTGCTGTTTGAAACGGGATCGGAGAAGAACGATCAGGTTCCAACGAGGGGAAACGAGTGGGCGAAACGTGTACACGAGTTTCTCGGCGAGAAGGGGTTCCAGAATTACTTTCATAAATATTTCTCGAAGAGCGGACGGGAATCTATAACGGAGTTGGTCTACTCTTACGATATTCCTCATATCGGCATAGGAGCTGGGGCCGCAAGTTGGCTGGGGGATAACCCTGCAGACATCAAGACGTATATTTCTAGACCTGTCTCCTGCGGGATGTTTCCTAAAGATACGCCGCACAATCCCTTGAGAGGAATCAACAGGATGCTGCTATTCCCAGGAGGGATTTACATGCCGTATTTTAGCGAGCGCTACGGGTGTGATTTGGAGGAGTTAGTAACGAATCCGGGACTGGAGCTGGATTATTTCACGATATTCAGGAATTGTCCGCAAGCGACCATCGAAGGAATTCGAAAGTGGCAAAAAGAAACTGTGATGGCGATAAAGGGGTGGGAAGAGAAAGGGGCCATCGAAAAGAAAGGCGATTATCTTCGTATCACGCCCTCGGCCCGTTTCTCCCAAGACGCGTGGGGACTGTACATGTCCTCCATATAAGCGTGGTCCGTGCCCGACCGAACCAGTGGACACCCGGTCAGGCTGAGGGCGGGCAAGCTCTTCGGAATCAAACCAGCTTTTGCGAAAGGAGACTCACGGAGTAGGACCTATGGATAGTAATCTTTGCACGATACACACCATTTGCAAGCCATCGGAAGAAATTGTCGCGCGCGAGATCGAAGGCGAGTTGATCGTCGTGCCTTTGACGGCAGGGGTAGGGAGCCTTGAGGATGAGCTCTACACCCTTAACGAAACCGGCAGGGCGATGTGGGACCGCCTGGACGGCAAGAAGAGCCTGGGTGAAGTGGCGGCGGAACTTGCGAGCGAGTTTGAAGGACCGCCCGAAAAGATCGAGAAAGACGTGCTGGGGTTGGCGGAAGAGCTTCTGAAGCGGCAAATCCTCGCGAAAGCTTCCTAGTGGGCAGTCACGATTTAGTCGTTCCGTCATCAGAAACATAGGCAATGACGCTCACCCGTTTCAAGCCCTCCGCTCACGGTGGGAGTTCAGTGCATCTGTTTCAGTTCTGAAGTGTTGAGCATAGGCCCTGCAATCTCGGGCCTCCGCCCCTCCGTACCTCGGCGGTTTATAAGACCTTTGAAACGCACATTCCAACTGCTCATGCCTAAGCTGCGCGCGGCGCTCGCGCAATCGCGATACCTGCCGCGAACCCTCGCCTTGGTGTGGTCCGCCGCGCGGGGCTGGACGGCCGCGTGGAGCGTGCTGCTGCTGCTTCAGGGATTGCTGCCCGTGGCCACGGTCTACGTGACGCGGTTGCTGGTGAATAGCCTGGTGGCGGCCATCCGGGGGGGCGGCGGGTGGGAGCGCTTGCGTCCGGCGCTGTTGCTGGTAGCGCTGATGGCGGCCATTCAGCTTGCCCTGCAAATCCTGCGCAGCTTCACCGCCTATGTGCGCACCGCGCAGTCCGAAAAGGTCCAGGACCGCATCAGCGCGTTGATCCATGGCAAATCGGCCGCGGCGGACATGGCCTTTTACGATTCGGCGGAATTCTACGATCACCTGCACCGGGCCCGGAGTGAAGCTTCCTACCGCCCCGTCGCGCTGGTCGAAGGCTTAGGAGGATTGGTCCAGAATGCGATCACCTTGGTAGCCATGGGGGCGGTGCTGGTTCCCTTCGGGGCGTGGGTGCCCGCGGCACTGCTCGTGGGGACGGCGCCGGCGCTTTACGTGACCCTGCGCTATGCGGTGGTCCAGAACCAGTGGCGCCGCCGGGTGACGCCCATTGAGCGCCGGGCCTGGTACTACGACTGGCTGCTCACGACCGGCGATACAGCACCCGAAATGAGGCTGTTCGGCCTGAGTGGGCATTTCGAATCCGCCTATCAGACCATACGCCGGGGCCTGCGCGGCGAGCGCCTTAACCTGGCTCGGCAGCAGGTGTGGGCGGAGTTCGGCGCAGGGACCCTGGGGTTGGCGGTAACAGGGGGCGTGTTGGCCTGGATGGTGGTGAGAGCGGTGCGCGGTCTTGCTACCCTGGGGGACGTGGCGATGTTCTACCAAGCCTTCCAACAGGGGATGGGACTGATGCGCGGTCTCCTGGAGAGCCTCGGTCAGCTCTATGGCAACCTGCTCTTCCTCGGGAATCTTTACGAGTTTTTGGGGCTGGAGCCGCGCGTGATCAGTCCGCCGGACCCGGCGCCTGCACCGCGCGATCTGGAGGGCGGTATTCGAATTGACCGCGTGCGGTTCCGGTATCCGGGTAGCACGCGCCTGGTGCTGGAGGATTTCGATCTCGAGATTCCCGCCGGGCGGATGGTGGCAGTGGTGGGACCAAATGGCGCGGGTAAAAGCACGCTGATCAAGCTGCTCTGCCGGTTCTACGACCCGGAGGCCGGCCGCGTGACCATGGACGGCATCGACTTGCGCGGGCTGGATGTCGAGGAGTTGCGCAGCCGCATCACCGTGTTGTTCCAGCAGCCGGTGCACTACAACGATACGGTGCGGGAAAACATCGCCTACGGGGATTTGAGTGCGCCCTCCGATTCGGTGGAGATTGCCGCGCGGGCAGCGGGCGCTGAGGGCATCATCGCGCGCCTGCCCCACGGCTATGACAGCATGCTGGGCCGGTGGTTCGCCGAGGGAACGGAGCTCAGCCTCGGGGAGTGGCAGCGGGTCGCCCTCTCTCGAGCTTTTCTGCGCCGTGCGCCCATCCTGGTGCTCGATGAGCCTACCAGCGCCATGGACCCCTGGGCGGAAGCCGATTGGATGGCGCGCTTCCGCAAGCTGGCGGGCGGCCGCACGGTCCTGATGATCACCCACCGCTTCTCGACGGCAATGTTCGCCGACGTGATTCATGTGATGAGCGAGGGACGAATCGTGGAATCCGGCACGCACGAGCAGTTGCTCGAAGCCGGCGGCCGCTATGCACGCGGCTGGTCTGCGCTTCAGGAGAGGAGATGAAGTATCCTCCGGAACTCCAACTCCTGCTGCTTTCGACACAGGTAAAGCCCCAGCCCGAGCGTCTTCGCAATTTAGCGGCGGCGGGGGTAGATTGGCGCGCATTTCTCGGTCTCGCCCAGCAGTTCCGGGTGCGGCCGCTTGTATACGAGAACCTTACCCGGTTTTGCTGGGACTTTGTGCCCGCGGAGATGCAGCAGGAGTGGCAGCGCCATGCTCGCGCCCTCAGCCATCAAGCCCTTCGCGTTACCGGCACGTTACTGAAGATCATAAACACCTTCGAGAAGGAGCATGTGCCCGTCGTCGCTCTCAAAGGGCCGGTGTTGGCGCAGCAGGTCTATGGCAGCATCACACTCCGGGAGTTCGACGACGTGGATCTGCTGGTGCAAGAGGCGGACTTCCCGAAGGCCCAGACGATCCTCCAACGATCGGGCTACCGCGCCGACTGGGAGGCGGATCCTGCCACTAAACTCGAGTTCCTGAGATATCAGGGCGAATCTGTGTTTGCCAATCCGAAAGGGGGTCCGCCCGTCGACTTGCACTGGCGGGTTGCGGTCAAGAACAATGCCTTGCCGCTGGATGTGGCGTACTTTTGGCCGAGATTCCGCCCCCTTCAGGTTGCGGGACGAAAGTTGTTGGGATTCGTGCCGGAGGATCTGGCCCTCTACCTCGCTTCGCAGGGAGCTCAAGATCAATGGTTAGACGTGCGAAGGTTATGCGATCTGGCGGCGTTGATTCACAGTAATCCGGACCTGGACTGGGGTTCCGTTATCCGGGAGGCTAGCCGACTCCGTGGGCTGCGGGTGCTGCTGCTTGGCCTGCGTCTCACTGAAATGCTGTCGGAGGCCGGTCTTCCGGAGGTTGTAAGAGCTGAGATTCGGAATGACTCGAAGATCCCGGGCTTGGCCGATAAAGTCCTGGCAAAAATCACGGCCTGGTCATCCCCTGGTGAAGTCCAAAGATCCATGTTCCAGATCCGGGTGAAAGAACGCCTATGGGACAAGCTATGCCTGACCTTCGGTTTACTGATCGGCCGGACGCATCTTGACGGGCAATTCATCATGCTTCCCAAGATCCTCTGGCCGTTGTACTGGGTGTTCCGTCCCCTGCGCCGGCTCATGAGGACAATCCGAGGCCGCATCGCCCGGTGCTGAACAAATAACTGCCGCTTTAGGTTTGGGGGTGCGGGTGATATGCAATTCCGGTTTGATCACGAGCGCCGGTTCCGAAACTATCTAATATTCTGCGTGCAGGCCGCCTACGTCCTCGTGACAAACCCGCTTGGCCGGACTTCGTTGAATACTCTTTACGAAACAGCCACAATCAAGCACTGAAAAAGAATATTTCTTGCTCAAGACTTCCTCAATAATGTCATATACTAAGCCGCCATCATACAAATGCATCTCATAACATTGGTAAATCTCTCCATCCGGACACATCTGGGCAATTCGGTTGTAGCTGTGCGCCGTTACCTCTATCTCGCCCAGGTTTAAATGCTTGACTCCGATATCGTTGATCAAGGGAAGCATTTCAAATAGCTTCTTTCTATGAGGCGGCCAAGCGGGCGTTTCAACGGTTACAGCCTTGAAGTAATGTACAGCCTTCGCCAAATTCTCGTATGCCTTTTGGGAGAAGTTGGACGCTCCTAAATGGAACCGAACTTCGTCGAAGCCCAAGTCTTTCAATCGAAAAAGAGTTTCCGGCTCAGCCAAGAGACCATTTGTATAAAGGTAATACCAGGGCCTTTCCCCACCGTCTTTCTTGTTTATCTCGTGAAAGAACTCCATTAACTTGGCGATCACGTCCAAATACAGCAAGGGCTCGCCGCCGGTGAAACTAATTGCCGTAGGACTGTAGTTTGGAGAACGGGAGTCCCGCAGAAGTCCGGCCTTTTCCTCAATACGCTCTATCTTTTCAGGTTCTTTGGGAAGCTCATATGGGCAATAGGGGCAGTTTAAATTGCACTTTACACCTGCCAATAGATTCCGTCTGAATGGATCTGGCACGAAGCAAGCTCGACAGCCAGGCGACAATTTCCCGATATGGACGCAGTGACCTGCGGCATGATATTCAAGCTCTTTGATCTGCTTTTGTCTTTCAAACTTCCTCCTGTAAGCCTCTTGGATAGGCAGAATTTTCACGGTTTTGAATCCTCCTCCGTTCCGGCAACGGAATCCGATGACTGGTGCGCCGGGTATAAGGTCACGGCACGAACTTTCTCCCGGATCTGCCGTATGCCGTTTCTAACTCCGGTCTACCGGCCCCTTCTCGATCAGGTAATTTCCCAGCACGAGAACATCCATCCGGGTTCGCAAAAAGCAATCTATGGCCTCCTCGGGGGTTAGGACCAACGGCTCGTTTTCGTTGAAGGAAGTGTTCAAGAGCACGGGCACGCCCGTCATTTTATGAAACTCGCGGATGAGCGACCAGTACAGGGGATTCGTCCGGCGACTGACCGTCTGCATTCGCGCCGTACCGTCCACGTGCGTGCATGCCGGAATCGCGATCCGCTTTTCCGGACGCACCAGGAAAGCAAAATTCATGAAGGGCGAGGCATAATCCCGGTCGAAATACTCCCCTGTGAATCCCTCCAGAACCGAGGGGGCAAACGGCCGGAAGGGCTCCCGGTGTTTAACACGGGCATTGAGGAGATCCTTCATCTCGGGGCGCCGAGGGTCAGCCAGAATACTCCGATTCCCTAACGCGCGCGGCCCCCATTCTTGTCTTCCTTGGAACCATCCCACCACCTTGCCGTCCGTCAGGCGCCTTGCCGCAATACGGACCAACTCCTCTTCAGCAAGCTGGTCAATCTTGATGTCGCCCAACGGGCTCGATGCCACGGCGCCCGCGATCTGCGCGGATGTGAATTTCGGTCCCCAATATGCATGCTCCATCACAAAGCTGCGCGGGCGTCCGAGCGCCTGGTGATGCACCGAATAGGCCGCACCCAGGGCCAAACCGGCATCTCCGGCGGCCGGCTGAATGTAAACATCCGTGAAGGGAGTTTGACCAAAGATCTTGCCGTTGGCCACACAATTAAAGGCCACACCTCCTGCCAGGCACACCGCCTGCTGCCGGCTGCAAAGATACAAGACGTTCAACAGTTTGAAGTAAACCTCCTCCAAAGCCGCCTGTAGTGAGGAGGCGATGTTCTTGTGCCGCGCTTCGAGGGGCTCATGCGGATGACGCCTGGGGCCCAGCCGTTGTTCCAGATAAGGCGAAAATAGCTGGCCCACCTGCGGCGTCTGACTGCCGTCGCTCCACGTCATTTGCGCACCCGTCCGGTGGTGCAGGAAATACCGCAGCCCCAGGCGAAATCCGGCGCCTTGCAACTGTACGATGCGCCGGAATTCCTCCCGATACTCGGGTTGCCCGTACGCCGCGAGGCCCATGACCTTATACTCATCGCCATAGTTCCAAAAGCCGAGGTACTGGCTGATGGCGGTATAAAAAAATCCCAACGAGTGCGGGAATGAGATGGAACCATGGGTCTTGAGGGTGTTGCCCCGGCCAGTAGCCCACAATGTGCTGGCAAAATCGCCCAATCCATCGGCTGACAACACTGCCGCCTCCTCAAACGGTGAAACGAAAAAGGCGCTTGCCGCATGGGCGGCGTGGTGCTCAACCCGATGAAAGCAGGCACGGATGCGGCGCGGGTCAACTTCCAAAGCGTGTGCGAGTTCTTCTTTTAAGCCCATGACCCGCGACATCACCTTGGTTCGTTCCCAAGCCAGACGCGGTAACCGGGCGGCGTAGCAGATCTTCCTCCCCAGCCGCGCATACGGGTCGCGCGGGCTGGCCACATGGTCAATCTGCTCAAGGGTAAGACCCGCTTCCGCCAGACAATAACGAACCGCCTGGATTGGAAATCCTGCGGCGTACTTAACCCGGTTGAAACGCTCTTCCTCAACCGCTGTGACGAGTTGACCGTCGCACACCAGAGCGGCCGAGGCGTTTCCATGGAAGGCGTTGATGCCGAGGATGTTCATAAGTAAATGCCCCGCCTCGAAAGGTCTTGCGGAATGCTGGCCCTGCATTTTTCATCGCTTCGCCAACGCATTTCCCACAGGATTTCGGGAAATTTCACAGTAGGTGCGCTACAGGGGGCTCTGCAACGGCCGCAGTGAGCTCGGCGTTTGGGATAGCTGCAAGCCTTTACTCGGTTGGGTTTTCCACGTCAATTCTCAGTCCTGGTTCGGTGTCACGGCCAAAGTACAGTCTAACCGCTTTCCCGATGCTTTGGCACGTGATGTCAGACGCGAATTGAGACTTGGGGCATAAGTTACTGGTTGGGGTGAAATCGCTGCTAGTCTATCCACCGTGCTTATGATCGCGGTACGTTGCACCGCGGCCTTCCGTTCCCTCGTTTATATCCGTTCTTATACGGAGGGACACAAATTGATACGGGTAGGGAGGGCGCAAGCGTTCCCCCTCCTTTAATTCTCTGACGTTGACTGGATGAGGAGGATCATGCGACAGTGCGAACTTCAGTCCGACCCGCCCTCCAACATCACCCTCCATACGTATCGGCACACCTTCGGATCATCGCTGGCAATAGAAGGAGTTCCTCTGCGGGCAATTCAGAAGCCGATGGGTCACAAGTCGATTACTACAACCACAAGGTATGCCCACCTGAGCGGGGAAAATCTGGGCATGGCGGTGGAAAGGATCGAGGGCTTTTTACCCAAATCGTTACCCAGCGTTCCCGAAGGCGGTGGAAATAGGCCACTCCAGGCACTTGTAACCTGTAAGAAAAGAATGGTGCGGAGGGCGGGAATCGAACCCGCACAGTCCTTGCGGACCGAGGGATTTTAAGTCCCTTGCGTCTACCAGTTCCGCCACCCCCGCACGCTGAATCTAAACGACTTGTTTGGCGTCCTCGATTTTCCCATCACCTTCATCATGGTGAACGCGTCAGCGCCGGTATTCGCCTAACCGAATTCCGAACGTATGACGGAATGAGTGTATCACGGCATGACGGGAAGTTTAAGGACTTGCCTGATGCGCTTGTGCTGGTCTTCAAGCGTCCAAATCAACATAGGCTGTATGCCGGTTTCATCCGTGGAGACTTAAGCTGACCCATCTTGACAAAGCCAGATGATAGGCTATAATCTTAGTCGATGGTCTAGGGCTTGGTGTTTCCAAACCGCCGCTTCGGTACTGCCGACGGCAGGGAAATCCGCTCCGGCCATGGCTAGTCAAAAGACCAACGACGCGCTTCATACACGGAGACAGGATGTCCGCCTTGGGCGCATCTTCCCAAACCTGAGAAGTTATTGAAAACAAAGGGTAGAAAACCAGCTTTCTCGACTGCCGAACCTGAGAACATACTGAAAACAAACCCGGTTACGCGCATTATGGAATACGGAAGGCAGCATGACACAATGTCACACATGGCTAGTATCTAGCCTCCAGTAATTCGCTGCCCGGCACGAGGTTGAGCCGCGCCCGGCACGCCGCGGGCCCAGGTCTTTGCTTCTCCTCGACCGGCGGCCCGTTCTTCTCTCCCTGTCCTTCAACAACTTTGAGGGGACCCTGGGTTCGAGCAGCCATCGTTGAAAAGAAGACCACGAAACGACTCTGGCTCCTGGGCGGGATTTCCGTGTGAGGCCAGGCGCGAATCACGGTCTCAGTGTACGTGGGGTTCGCCGCCGCAAGCCCTTTTCGTCTCTTCCAGCTCACGACGCTTCTCTTCCGCCTGCCGGCTGTGCTCGCCATGGCGGTCAACTTCTTTTTGAAGCCTCTCCTCGGCTCGGCGGATACGAGCGGCGCAGTCGTGGTCTCGATCGCAAGACCATGTTGGAACGAACAGCAACCATACCCCTAATGCGGCAACGAACGGAATTTCCTTACACCATTTTGCCCTATCCATGGTTTCCTCCTCACCCATAATGATCACCGTGTTTGCCACACCTCAGCCCTACTCTCTTCGGAATACGCAGGCACACAAGAGCCGAATGGCGCCAAACCAGACACGCGTGGCTCTCGCCCTTGGTCTTGCCAGGAACCCAGCCCGAGCCGCCGCAGGAAGAGAGGTGGGCAGTGAACGGGTAATAACCCTACGCTGCTTTAAGCTCTGCGCTGCAGTGAGGGCACCGGGTGGCCTTCAGCGCGATGCCCCCGGAAATGCAATAGGGACATTCCTTGGTGGGCGGCGCCGCGGGGGCCGGCTGTGGCTTCATCAACCGGTTCACCTGTTTCACCAGCAGGAAGACCACGAAGGCTACGATGAGAAAATCGATGACCGTGTTTAGGAAGGTACCGTAGCCGATTACGGCCGCTCCCGCCTTCCTGGCATCCGCCAACGAGTCGTAATGCTTTCCCGACAAATTAATGTATAGGCTCGAGAAATCGACGTGCCCCAAAATCAGGCCGATCGGCGGCATGATAATGTCATTCACCACGGAACTGACGACTCCGCCGAAGGCTGCACCGATAATGATGCCCACAGCCATATCGAGCACGTTGCCACGCATTGCGAATTCTTTGAATTCCTTCAGCATGCCTGCCCCCTTAGCTTTGATTTAGCTTCGTTCGAATACGCTTATCATGTCACTGGCCACACCTTGTGGCGTTCCCGACGACGTTTGGGTGTCGGGACCGACGCAGGCGTTGAGACTCCAGAGAGCGGCCGGCCCGGAATCTCCATGCCCCTAACCAAGACTGCAGCCGACAACAACAACGAAACGCCGATCATTGCCAACCGTCTGGGAACGGCCGCGGGAGTTCGACGAGTTCTATACGCAGCGGCATAAATTGTAGCGTCGATCTCCGCTCGACGACGGCGGTCGGAGACCGACGCTACAGGCGGATGCGCAAGGACTTATGTCGCTGCGTATAGCTACCTATGCTCTCTGAAAGAGCCGCGCGACCGCAGTCAGGATGACGGCACCCACAATAGCTATGGCGATCGTGTAAATCATCCCGCCTCTACCCACAAATCCCAGGGAGCGCATAATGAACCCGCCGACGAGCGCCCCCACAATGCCGATCACGATATCCATGAGGGCTCCGTATCCGGAACCCTTCATGATTTTTCCTGTCGCCCATCCAGCGATCAGGCCAACGATGATCCACCATAAAATGTGCATGAGATCCTCCCTCAACCAAACTTCGACGGTGCAGAATCGCAAGTCGCGACGAAGGAATTGTTTGTTCGATATGGAGACGCTTGCTGAGATCGTTGACGCCGACCCCGCCGTCGCGAAGAGCGCCACTAATCCTTATGCGCAACGAGCGCCCAAGTGTCTTGAAGAACTCAACTTTGAACTCGGTGAGCTGCGGCATAAGATGCCGGCCATAAGAACTTGGATATATCGATGAATGACAGTATTTCCATATTCAGATTATGTTTGTCAAGCGGAGTTTCGACGTCGACCGCATCGACGGCAAAGCCCGCCGGACTGATTTTCCCGAACCTGCTCGATCAATTCCGCCGGCTCAAGGTTTCTTCTTGAAGAGACCGCCGAGTCCGCTGAGCGGATTGGCGCCCTGCTGTGACGAGGAACCGGGAATAAGGCTACCTAGTCGTGATTTGAGCATTGCACTGGCGAGACCTTTGACGTCAGGGACGAACTTGGGATCCGCAGTGGTGCCCTGAATGAGGAACGGAATGCGCTCACCTTTAATCACGGTAGCTACGCCACCCGTGGAACCGGTGAGCGTAGCGAACATCTTGAAGTCCAGGTCGTTCTTGGCATCGACTGTACCCGCTCCGGTAAGAGTGCCAAGGGTAGGAACAACGGCGTCGAAATCATCAGCGCGGAGGCCGTCGGGCGCCATGCGCAGATTGGTTGTGAGCTTCTCGATATCAAGGTCTTTGCCGGTCTTGATGCCACCGAGCGACGAGATGGCGGACATCTTTGAGCCGAGATCGAAGCCCGCCAGCTTTCCGTTGAAGAAACCAACCGTACCGGTGGTAACCAGCTTGTTCGTCGGTCCCACGAGATTGAGATCGGCGTTTAGCGTTCCGGCCTGAAGTGAGGCACCCTTGGGAATATTGATCGCCAGGGCGGGGAGAAAAGCCTCAAGGTCTTTGGCCGGCATGTTCTTCGCGTCAAGTTTAATGTTGACGACGGTGGCCTCGCTCGCGGATTCATAAGTGCCCTGGAGCGTTGCGGCAGCGCTGCCGATCTTCAGAGTAGAGGGATCGAGGACGCCCGCATTCTTGCGCAGATCGTATTTGGTTTGAAAATTCACGGTGACCGGAACGCCGGCGGGCGCCCCCCCGGCAATCAGAAGGGCTTTCGACAGTTTGACGTCCCCCTTGGTCTCGGCTTCGCCGTTTTGTGAGGCGAGCGTGCCGTCCAGATCGAGGATGCCCCCCAGTCCCAGGGAGGGGTCGAGCAAACCCGTCGCGGCGAGATTCAACGAACTGATTTGAAGCTTAGCCTCGAGTGGGGTCAGCGACGCGTCGGCTTGATCAACCGGGCCGACATTGCCTTCCAACATAAATTTGCCACCTGCGGGAAGATCGGCAGTGACGTTCACCGGAAACTTCGAGGTCAAGGAAACGTCCGAGGCGGTGACGTTAACGTGATCGTAGGTACTATGCTTCTGCGAATTCGTGGAGCCCAGAATGATCCTGCCGTCCTTGAGGTCGAGCTTCTTAACGGAGAAGTTCACGGAAGAACTTGACGGAGCCGGCGGTGTCGCTGTCGAGCCAGCGGGTGGAGTAGGAGTCGGGGTTGCCGCACTCGAAGGCTTTGCGGAAGAGCCACCCAGGGAAGAATAATTCCATTGGCCGGACGGATTCCGAACCAGTGTCACTTGTGGACTATCAATCGTGATGTCCGTGACGTTGACGGTCTTCGAGAAAATCAGCGGGATCATTTCGACCCCCACCTTCAGTGACTTGGCGGTGAGGAAAGGCGCCGAACTAAATTGGGGATCGTCACCGATCGACAGATTCTCGGCGGATAATGAGCCGCCGAGGAGCGAGAGGCTGAGGTTACCGACCTGCACTTTGCGTCCCAGCGCGGCGGTAGCTTTCTCCTCAATGGTCGGTCGGAACTGGTTGACGGGGATTAGAAATGGTGCAACAAGGACCAGGAGAATCAGAACACCCAGAATGATGAGAACAACCCGGAGTTTGCCACTCATCATGACCTCCAACGCAGCAGAATGAACTATGCAAAGGGAGTTGGGGAATTATAGCACAAGTGAAGAGCGGCATTCGGGATTCCGGGCTGGTCCCAGGGTCACGTAAAAATCGCGGCGGTTCGGACTGTGGGAGCGCTAAACATCGGTAAGTCGGAAATGGCCGGTCCCCCTCCTTCCGGTCCCGTTCTACGGTGTTGGCACCCAAGACGTCACCCGGTCATACCAAAGTGTCCGAAAAATGCTGCATGGCCACGCCAAAATGTCACCACGTTAAACCAAAATGTCCGAAACTTAAACCAAAATGTCCACTTTTTCTCGGTCAATTTGTACTTCGATCCTTTGTTTTCAATATGTTACAAGCTTTGCAGTGAATTTTTTTTCTTCCGCCCATCTTCCCTGCCGTTGGCCGGAGTATAAATTGCCAATTTTCGATTGCCGATTGGCGCCTCCCGCACGTCCAGTTTCCAATTTCCAGTTTCCAATTTCCAGTTTCCAGTTTCGAATTTCGAGTCTGAGGCCATGGGGAAAGGCATGCGGCGGGGCCGCGGCCGAGCGCGTCAGGGGCGGCCAGGAGCCTCGCGAGCCTACCCGGCTGCGCCATTCCGAGCAGAAGACACACCTCCATCCGGTACGGCTAGCAATTTTCATGCCGTTATCTTATGGATTATCTACTAAGAGATAAAAGGAGGCATGCATTGTGATCTCACTAAAAGCGACCTTGACGAATCCCTGGGGCTGGTCCACCAATTCCAGAACATGGGGGGCCGCAGCATCGAGGCGTTGTTCGTAGCAGCGACCTATGAAGGCGTCACTTTCTATTGAATGAGACGTGCGGAGGAGTATTTAAACAGGGGCTAATTGGTGCTAGGACGCTGATTTCTGAAGGGCACGAAATTGGTTGGCTCTGGCGTCCATATCTTTTGCCTTGCGAGTTTTCCCTGGCGCTGGTAAAGATTTGCCATATTCGCACAAACGGCTGCCAAGGCGGAGTTGTCGACGACGGCCTGGGTCTGGAGTATGGTTAACGCTCGTTGAAAAGCCCGCTCGGCCTCAGCGAATCTTCGCTCGAGCGTGTACGCAGTGGCCAGGTCCGATAGTGACAGTGCAACGGCTGGGTGGAACGGCCCAAACGCTTCCTCTTTTATAGCCAAAGCGCGAAGAAAAAGCTGATCCACGTTGATGGTCTTGTCCTTGAGGAGCAAAAGTCCTCCAAGGTCCTCGAGGCTCTGGGCAACATCGATATGCTGCGGCCCCAGCGCACTTTCCCGCATGGAAAGTGCACGTTTGAAGAGGCTTTCGGCCTGGTCGTACTTGCCTTCGGCCTGGTAGAGCGCTCCCAGGTCATCGAGGCAGGTGGCGGTATTCACGCGGTGTGATCCTCCGCTCTTGTTCCAGATTTCCAGCGCCTGCTGGAAAAGCTTCTCGGCCTCAGGAAACCTCCTCTGTTCGCGATATAGCTCGGCCAGATTCGTCAAGCTATCGGCCACGTCAGGATCGTCCGGACACAGCACTTTCCTCCTGATGGTAAGCGCCTGCTCGAAAAGCGCTTCCGCCTCGGTTGATTTGTTTTGGCGTGTGTACAACCCCGCAAGATTACTTAAGGCAGTGGCCAGGCGAACCTGTTCCTGTCCGTCGTAATGCTGCAGAATCTGTACCGAGCGCCGGTAAAGCGGCGCCGCCTCATTGTACTTAGCCTGTTGGACGTAGAGATCGGCCAAGTTGTTCAAGGTTGCGGCTAGGCGGCGGTCCTGAGCGCCGAACGTTTCCGCCTGCTTCTCAGCTTGGACATAAAGTCGTTCAGCTTCGACGAATCGGCCCTTGTTGTACTCATTCAAAGCTTGGGCTATGGTCTGGTTCCACGGAAGAGTCTGGCAAATAGACACGGGCACCCAGATCACGAGGCAACACATCACGATGAGACGCGCTTTTATCTTGTTCACTGTACGCTGATCTGACGGGGTGTCCGTACACATGGCGACCTACGCAAGGGGGGGAGGCAATGTCCGAAAGTCCACATTGCCGTTACGAGCTACGAACGAAGCGAGCTCGACTCGATCGTGGCGTGCGTAAAATGCCTCGCACATTACCTAGTGTGAGCATTTCCCTTACCAGTTGGCAGGTGCGCTTGCGCCGCGCGCCCGACTGACGCCGCGCCCGCGGCACCTCGCCTGTAACTCCTTGGCAACCTGATGATTTCAAACCGTTGCCGGCCCGAGGAGCCACACGCCGTTCGTTCCGGCCATGCCGATGGCTGACACCTGTAAAGAGACAAGTTGTCTACCTGCCTTGCCGTCGGGCTTTCCGCGGATCCGGCCGGAGTGGGAGGCTCGGCCCTTGCGATGGCGGGAAAGTGGAGATAGTTGGAACGTTGCGGTGTTTTTCATGTAAATGAAGGCGGTCGGCACGATGATGGGGAACCTGAAAACCGGGAATCTACGTGCCAGAAAGCGACGTGCCAGAAAGCGAGCGACAGGGGAAACGTTTTCTGGTATGTTGCGTGCCCATGGCGCGATTGGCTCCGGTGGTGGCGGTGGATGTGGCGCGCCATGTGACGCAGCGTGGCTGCGGCCGGCAGTTCATTCTGGCGGTCGAATCGGAGCGGACGGTTTTCCGCCTATTTGAAGGAGGACATGTCGGTGCTGAGCAAAAACTTGACGCGGCGAGAGTTTATGGGGCGCACTTCAGCAGGACTGGCGGCAGTGGGATGCAGTCCAATAGCTGCCCACGGGAAGAATCCTGCCGAGCTTGCCGCGGCGCTCGATCGCAGTTTCGATTCCGATACTAATGTCCCGCCCTCGGTTGAGAGATCAGCTTGGAAGTTTACCGGTGTCGGTCCTGAGGGGGAGTCAGCATCCGCTTTTCCACGTCCTTTGGTGTTCCCAGAGCCACAGGAATTCAGTGTGTCCGCGGGCCGCTTTCCCCTGGGAGCGCAGACGGTGATTGCGCTTCCGGTTGATGCGTCGGAAGGTGATCGACGGCTGGCGCGATTTCTTCGTGAAGAACTGAGTGACCGGTGGGGTTTCGTAGCGGCGATTCGGGAATTGCCGGTCGTTCCTTCCGCTCAGAACGTTATCATACTCGGCGCCACAGCGAATCCCCTGGTTCAGTCCTATTGCGCGCAACTGGGTATCGAACCAATCCACGGGAAATCGTCCGCGTATGTCCTGAAGGTCACGGACAGTGTCGCCCTGGTTGCCGGTGCTGACGACGATGGCGCTTTTTACGGATTCCAATCGCTCCGGCAACTCATCCACGGCGATGAAAACGGCTTGGCGATTCGTACCGTACAGGCGCGCGATTGGCCGGACAAACCTTTCCGCGGTATACGCCTCTTCCTGCCTGGCCGCAACAACATTCCCTTCTTCAAGCGCTTCGTGCGAGATTTCATGGCCCTGTACAAGTTCAATATCGTACAGATTGAGGTGAACGCCTGCATGCGCCTGGACCAGCACCCGGAGCTGAACACCGGTTGGGTGGAGTTTGCGCGCGACGCGAACTACAGCCGGCTCAACTATCCCGCAGGACCACCGCACGGACTGGAACAGAACGCCTCGCATCAGGACACGGGCGACGGAAGCTTCGTGGAAAAGTCTGAAGTGGCGGACTTGGTGGCCTGGGCGCGGCAGTATCACGTGGACGTGATTCCCGAGATTCCCTCCCTGACCCACAGTTACTATTTGCTGACGAAGCACCCGGAGCTCTCCGAAGTGCCCGGTGAGAGATGGCCGGATACCTACTGCCCCTCGAATCCCCAGAGCCGGCAACTCTATTTCGAAACGCTGGATGAATACATCGAGGTGATGAAACCTAACATGGTTCACGTTGGCCACGACGAACTGTATGCTCCTATCAATCTTTGCCCCCGCTGCCGCGGAAAAGACCTGCGCGAACTCTTTGCCGAGGACCTTATTGCCGTGTACGAGTATCTGAGCAAACGCAACATCCGTATGGGCATGTGGGGTGACATGCTACTCGAAGACGTCCGCGGAAAGGGTCCACAAAACCACGTAACCTCGGACGGCTTTCACTACCAAACGGCGGGAGCGCTCACCCCGCAGCAGGTTCAGAAGCTGCCTAAGGACATCCTGATCGGCAATTGGTTTTGGATTGTCGACGAAGGCAAAAGCACCGATGCGACCAGGGCTAAAGCGAGGGAAGAACAACTCGAGGCATTTGGGTTCACCCAGATCTATGGCAATTTCCGCACCAGCATCCAGGAGTATCCCGAACGCAGCCGGCGCAGCACAATTTTGGGCGGGGCTCCCTCCGCCTGGGAGGAAACCACGGAGCCAACGTTTGGCAAGGACCTGATGCTCAACTGCCTGGGATGTGCAAACCTCCTCTGGTCCAGCCGGGTGTTGGCCGACAGCGAAGTGGCGCGCCGCGCGCAGGCATTAATGCCTGAAATTCGCCGGCGGCTGCGCGGTGAGGCGCCCCCGAGTGAAACCGGCGACAGCGTCGTATCCGTGGATATCTCCGACTGCTTTAACATGCCGGTTCGGGATTCCACGTTCGGCGTAGATTTAAGCGAGGTCGATGAGCCCGCGCGGAACGGCAAAGCCGCCGTGGTCGTCGGGACAGAGGGCGATCACAAAACCCTGCTGCCCCACGAAGTGACCGGTATTCGCGTGGGTGAGGACGCCACCAGCCTCATCTTCCTGCATGCCTGTGCCAAACCCGCAAAAAATAACATCTCGTACTACCTCATATGGGACATGGCTGATACTGCCGATATGCTCGGGTGGTACGAAGTAGTTTACGAAGATGGCTTTGTGGCCAGTATTCCCATCCAGTATGGAGTGAACCTGCTGGAATGGAACTGGCGCCCCGGCCAGCCCGCTACGACTTATTGCTATGCCGGCGATGCGGTATCTCTGGGCGGGAAGGACGCTCCAGTTACGTTCTTTGCCTATGAATGGGTCAATCCCCGCCCCGGGAAAGTGATCACCGAAGTGCGGCTGAAGGGCACCGTGGCGTTCCAGCATCCGCTCGACTATGGAGTCGATCGCTGGTCCGTGATTCCCAGCAACGCCGTAATGTTGAGGGCCCTTGGCGTCGTCCGCAAGCGGACCGATGCGGATTCCAGGAGATTGCGCAGATTTACGGCCAGTGGAGATTAAGCACGCGGAAACTTCTCCATTGAAAGATAACGAGGAGGACACGCTGATGTCGATTAGCAATCCGTACACCCTAAGACGCCGCGACTTCCTGAAGGGCGTTGGCGCTGCCGCAGTTGCGGCCGTTGCGCCGCCGGTTACAGCAGCGGGGGGCGTAACTCCCCGCACGCCCAGCGACAAAGTCGTTAGGATAGGAGTCGTGGGCGGGAACTTCGGTTCGCAATTCCAATGGCACCTGGATCCCAATTGCAAGGTCACGGCAGTCTGCGACCTGCGTGACGACCGCTTGGATCATCTGGTGAAGACCTATGGGCCGGCCGCCAAGTACAAGGATTTCCGGCAATTCCTCAAGCACCCGGAGTTGGACGCGGTGGCCGTCTTTACACCGTTGCCGTTGCACGTCTGGATGGCGACGGAAGCAATGAAAGCGGGCAAGCATGTCATCAGCGCGGTGCCGGCAGGGTATTCCGCCGAAGAATTGGAGCTCCTCTTGGAGACCGTCAAGAAAACGGGAATGAAGTACATGATGGCGGAGACCAGCTACTATCGGCCCCAAGTGATCACCTGCCGCGAATGGGCGCACCAGAATAAGTTCGGAACCATCTTCTACACCGAGGCGGAGTATCACCATGAGGGCCTGCTGGCGCTGATGTATGATGAACGCGGATTCCCGACTTGGCGTTGTGGCCTGCCTCCCATGCATTACCCCACGCACTGTGTTGGCATCGTGGTTCCGATTTCGGGCGAGAGATTGACGGAGGTTCAAGCCATCGGCTGGGGTGATGGGCACGAGGTGCTGGCGACCAACGAGTACGGAAACCCGTTCTGGAATACCACCGGCTTCTTTAAGACATCGGGCGGACACAGTTCCCGCATTTCCGTTTTCTGGCATGTGGCCAATACCGAGATCGAGCGGGGAAGCATTTACGGAGACCGGATGTCTTACATTATCGAGCGTCCTGAGGGAGCGCCGGATACGGTAATACAAATCAGCAAAGGGGGCAAAACATCAATCGATGCCAACGGGTATCCCGAAGGCAAGGTGAGGATCGAACCTTACAAGGAGCCGACGCATTGGGAAGTCCTGCCGCCGTCGATGAGGGTCGAGACCGGTCACGGAGGATCCCACACGTTCCTCACCCACGAGTTCATCAGCGCGATCATCGAAGACCGCTGGCCGACCGTGAACGTCTATGAGGCGATCGCATTTACGCTACCGGGAATTATCGCGCACCAATCGGCTTTGCGAGGCGGCGAGCCACTGAAGATCAAAGACTACGGTACTGCGACCTCTTAGGTGTTTTGAGGTTGGATGACCACCATGCGCGCTTTCACCTTGCGACTTCGCGATACGCGATTGGCAGAACCAGTAGCAAAACTCGTCATCCTGAACCCCGTTCTTTGGGGCGAAGGATCCGCATTTGTCTTTGCTACCGCGGCGGAAAAACGAAATGCAGATTCTTCGCCCAAACTGCGGCCTCTCTGAATGACGTGGCGGGGGAGGGGTCGAGCTGGGGAAAACTGAATGCAGGTACTTCGCCCCAAAAGCGAATTCCGGTTCGGAAGGAATCCGCCACCAGGGCATTAGCCCTTCAAACCTCACGTTCTGACGGCCCGCAATGAACCCTCTCGGCTATGGGGCTGAAGGGCCGGGATTCCCGCCGATCACCGGCAGCACCACATGGGACGGCATGGTTGGCGTGCAATAAACCCGCTGCGTGGCCTTGATGAAATCGTCTTGCGCCGCCTGGTAGATGCTCGGAACGTATTTCTGCGTATTCCGGTCAATCAACGGGAACCAGGTGGACTGGACCTGCACCATAATGCGATGGCCTTTGCGGAACACGTGATCGCGGTCGCGCAGCGGGATGTTCCACAGCACCGGAACGCCTGACGGCAATGGGGTTGGTTTCTCGAAACTCTTCAGGTAGCGGCCGCGACGCACCTCCATGGCGATGGGAAGTTGGTAGCCGTTCAGCAACTTGCCGTACTCGCCCGGAGCGGGTGCGCACGGCTTTCCAGGGTGCGTCCTGGGCATCTTCCGGGAATACATCGATCACCTTCACCACAAAATCGCTATCCGTGCCGGATGTCGAGGCATAAAGGTCTGCCTCCAGCTTCCCGGTTACCTCCAGGTCCTTCTCCAGAGGTGCGCTCACGTAGGTTAGAACGTCGGGGCGGTGATCGGCAAATCGCTGATCGTCGGTCTCCCATGCTGGCCAATCGCCGCCCGGATAGGTGGGCGAGATGGGCCGCGGCCGATACGGCACCGGATTGGCCGGATCGGAGATGTATTCGCGGTACGGCTTGCCCCCGTTGGGCGGTTCGAACGTTAATGTGCCGTCGGAGCGCAGATACACGTTTGTCTCCACCGCTCCCTGCGGCGGCCATTGGTCGTACGTGTGCCAGGTGTTCGATCCTGACTGGAAGGTCTTCACCCGCCAGGTGAAGCGGTCGCCATCAGTATGCAGAAAATAGCGGAAGAAAGGCGCCTCGATATCGTGCCGGAATTCTCTCGCCGTGTCATGCCCGCCATAGCCGTAGCTGCCGATGCTCTCGGCCTTCGGGTTTTGCCACTGGCCATGGAGCCAAGGGCCCGCGACCAGGTAGTTGTTGTGGTTCGGATCGCTTTCGGCAGAGTGCTGGAAGATCTGCCAGGGCCCCCACGGATCTTCCTGGTCCCAGAATCCGGCGACATTCAGATTGGGGACCGGCGCGTTGTGCAACTGCCGAATCCAGGCTTCGCGTTTCCAGAAATCGTCGTAGTCAGGATGTGATGCCATGGAATTCCAATAAGGCACGGAGCCATGCAGATACTGATCATTGAGGATTTTCACCGATCCGGCATCCAGGTACCACTGATAAGTGTCATAGGCGGAGAAGGCGAAATGGGTGTTCTGGTTCTTGTCCGCCTGCTCCATCACCGAATACTCGAATGCGTAGCTGAGCCGCAGCGCGCCGAAGCGGTGCATATCATCGTTCATCCACTGGTCCACGGGCGCTGCTTGTTCGCTGACGGCCTTCAGGGCGGGATGGGGCTGTAACAGGGTCATCGCGGCGGTGAGGCCAAGGTAGGAAACTCCGAAGATTCCCACTCTGCCGTTCGACGGGACATGCTTAACCAGCCAATCGATGGTGTCGTATGCGTCGGTGGTCTCGTTGACGGCTTTGGGGTCGTTCAGGTCAACCCGGGACGAGAGTTCGAACACGCCCTCCGACTTGAAACGCCCGCGCAGATTCTGGAATACGAAGATGTATCCGTCCTCCGACAGTTCCTGGAGGTTGGGAGGAATCCCCTCAGGAGCTTTCTCCGGCACCCCGTAGGGAGTGCGCTGGAGAAGAATGGGGAGCGGTTCTTTCTTGCCGATGGGGGTTAGGATAACCGTTTGCAGGCGAACGCCATCCCGCATAGGAACCATGACTTCCTGGTATCGGAAAGGGGACTCTCCCCACGCGACGCTTGCACCGAGCAGCATCAATGCGGCCGTGAGGCGGATAAGGAAGCGCATCACAACAGGGGAGATCGAGTTTCGTGCTTTGGGGGGTAACATGGCTTCAAGCTAGCAGATTCGAAAGTATAGCGCACCAAGAATCCGAGCAAGATGTCTCTGGTATCGCTACGCGTATCCCAGCTCACAGGTTCTCACGTTTCTTCTCCGTCTTTCGCAAGACCCGGCAGAGCGCTTCTCATTTCAGGCAGCCTTCGACGTCGCCTGTGCTGCCTTTAGCTTGGCGGCAAACTTCTCCAGCGTTTTTGCTGTCGTTAGCGACCGCCGTGTGAGGTCCCTTATTTCCCTGGCGTTGCAGCTACCTGCTATATGGTCGTTGTACCGGCCCCATAGGGCGTCGGCTTCTGTTTGCATCGTATCCAGGGTTCCTTGAAGCCATGCTAGTATGGTTGCCTTCTCATCCATCTGCTGTTCTCCTTCCGTTTGCGAGGCACATCACATTCTACGAGGTCTGAATTGTACTCTGAGCCATCTGCGGCGCGGTGCGGGCAGGACGAAATTCAGGTGAGTTCCGATTCCATCTGGGATAAGGAACGTGTCACCAGCATTCACACTAGGGGACCAGACCGCTTCAATGCCTTTCGTTGGGATCATTTGTTCCGGCACGCCAGCTCCAAGACTGCCCGCATCGTATTCCCACAAGTGCGGCTGGTCAAGAAGGAAAATTCGAGAATTCTACTCGTTAGATGCTTGTCGGCAACACTTGGCTGTTAGTTCCGCCATGGATCTGGGAGAGTTGCACGGTGGCATGAGTCGTTTTCGTACTAAGACTGTTTGTTTGCTCGCCATCGAAGGGCTACAATCGCACCTTTCCGCCGCGAACGGAAATGGCTTTAAGCGGTCGAGCGATTTGGAGTTCGGAGGAAGCACAAATGCAGGTCCTTCGCCCCGATGAAATGCTCGGCGTTCAGGATGACGGAGAAACGGAACGAGATGCGCAAAGTCAATCGGCGATCGTCTCTGAAAAAGGCAGGAGTGACTTTGGCGACCGGGTCGGTGAGTTGATGGTTTTCGAGAAGATACGTGGGAGCAAGGGAGCGGACGGCATGAGAATCAAACGACGAGCATTCATGGAAATGGCAGGCGCTACGGCCCTGGCGGTGGGCGTGCCGGAGGTCAGGCTGAACGCATCGCCAGCACCGCAGGCCACGGCCGGCTGTTCAGGTTCTCAGATGGTGGAGTTAGCCAAGCTTCCGTTTTTCCACGGCCGGGAATACTTTGTTCTCCGCAGCGGCCGCGCGCAGGTGATTTTCCAGCTTGATCGCGCCGACGTAGGCCCGGCGTTTACGCATATGGTCTTTGATGTCGAAACCGCCTCCCAAAACGAAAGAAAGGAACGGGCGTTCAACTTTGACCCGGCATCAGGATTCAGCTCCACTGCTCTACAAGTGGAACTTGGCGGGTTCTCGTTCACAGCCCTCGGCGAACAAACGGAGGCTCACTGGGTGAACGCGGATGGCATTCCGGCCGTCGAGGCGATCTGGTGGGCGGGCGGCGTCAAGGTAACTGAGCATATTATCGCCTTGGCCGATGCGCAGGCGTTCCTAGAGACGATTCAGCTTGACGGATCGAGCCTGGCCGGGGACGACGCGGTAACCGTGAAACTCCTGCTGCCCGGCGGCCAGACGCGCGCAAGCGGATCGGTGCTAGTCCAAAATCACGATGTGTACGGATGCGGCATAGCGGTTCTGGGTGAGGCGCCGGCGCGCACCGAGGAAGCGGAAGGCCGGCTCATGATAGGTCCCCTGGTGGCGGGCCCTCGAAAAGCGGCTTCGGTTCAAGTGCTGCGGTTCTTCCAGATCCCGTCGCGCGGTGTTGACGCTCTATTCGATCAAGCCAGATCTTTGGCGGGTGGCATCGACATTCAGCGGCAGAATACGCGGTTGGCATGGGCCACAAGCTCTGCGATCACGACCCAGGACAAAACTCTCCAGGACATTTACGATAAGGCCCGCTTCGGCCTGCCCGGCATGATTGCTGACGATGGCACGATGGATGCCGGCATTTTTGAGTACGGTCGGCAATGGGTGCGCGACACATCGAATAGCGCACTGGGAGCGTTGCACGCGGGACATTTCGAGTTGGCCAACGCGGCGCTGACGCGCGTTCTGACCGATTTGGTCAGTGACGAAGGGGCCACCGCCATCGCCGGCCATTATGACAATCCGGACCAGGAAGAATTTGACCAGATGGGTGAGCTGATCCATGTCCTGAAGAGCTACCGCGACTGGACCGGCGACGAGTCGCTCGTGCGCGGCCATCGCAAGAAACTCCTGGCGCTCATTGAAAGGCCCTTGCAGCCTGTTTTCCGTGACGACACCGGCATGGTTCACAACCGTCGCGAATTCTGGGAGCGCACCTTCGACGACGCCTATGAACTCAGTTACCAGACGTACCTGGTGCGGGGACTGCTCGATGCCATCGATTTGGCCCCCCTGCTGAATGCGGAAGAACGGGTGGATCGCTGGAAGAACGAGGCAAATCGCACGCTCCAAGCCATGCTACGCCATCCCACGCGGGCGCTGGTCGCGGATGGACGCCTCATCAAAAGGCGGAATGTGACAGGCGAAATCGCCGATTTGATTCCCACGGGGCACGGCGGCCTATCGGATGTGCCGTTCCGGACTGAAAAGAACAATCGCTTGAACCCTGACGCTTCCGCGGCGCTGCCCATTGCTCTGGGAATTGTGGATGCGCGCTCATCTCTCGCCCAGAAGACCCTCGATGAGCTCGAATTACTCTGGAACGCGCGTTGGTTTGGCGGGGGGTACGAGCGGTACAACTCGAGTTCGCAGCCGGACACGCCGGGCCCGTGGGCTTTCGCCAGCTGCTTTATCCTGCGCGCGTTGCATGAAGCAGGCCAGTATGAACCGAGCCGTCGCGTTCTCGAATGGCTTAATTCCGTGCGGGGTGGAAGGACAGGCTTCTGGTTCGAAGAGATTCCGACGCTACGGTCGAACACCCGATACTGCGGAATCATCCCGTGGACCAGCGGCGAGATTGCACTGTTCGCCGTGCGCCACGTTCTGGGCGTCCGTTTCGAGGGCGCACGCACGGTGATAAAACCTTCGCTCTATCCGCAAAGCCCGCGCATGTCTGCCGACTTGCGCTTCCGGAAAGGCCGCCTGCGGCTGAATATCGAAGGCAGCGGAAAAATAAGGCACGCCGAACTCGACGGAAAGAGACTCGCGCGCCGCCCGGATGGGTCTATTATGCTACCGGAAGATTTCGCGTCGGGGACCGTGAGCATTCGCATGGCTTAATCGTCCGGCGGGAAAGGAACGCCAAAGTATATGAGAGCAAATGGACTTCGGTTATCGGTGGTGGTACGCCTATGCATTGCATTCGGAGTGCTGGGCCTGATTCTCGTTCTATGGACTGCAAATAACAGGCACGTCTGCGCGGCGCAGGAACAGCCGTTCCCTTACATGGTGTGGCCTTCGCAGCCCCCGGAGGGGTGTCCCTTCCAAAATTCCACAGACATAACGGGCATTGCGTTCACCGGGCGACATGTTCGCTATGCCAACGCGGACACGTGGTATCCGTCCTGGGCCGCCAATGGGAACCTGTATTCTCCCTGGACGGACGGCAAGGTCGGCACGGTCAGGTCCAGCTCGTATGGCAAGGACGCCACCACCGGGTTTGCCACCATTTTGGGCGATGACCCTTTCCATTTGGAGTTCACCAACGTGGGCACCTACCCCGGAGACCCTTCGCCATATGAGGGACGATACCCCTGTGGGAGCTTGGTTTATCAGGGGGTGTGGTATTACGGGACTTATTGCCTGCTGGATTCCGATCATGATCCGGGAAAGGGGCTGAACTGGGATATCCTTGGGCCATTTGTCGGATTCCGCTATTCGCTGGATTACGGAAAGAGTTGGCACGATACGCCGCACACGCCCGCTAACCCGTTATTCGCCGAGCCAACCAGTCCGGGCGGGAAGGTGAAGATCGGCTCTCCCCACTTTGTCGATTTCGGCAAGAACATGCAGTCCTCCCCGGACAAAAGGGCTTACTTGGTGGGCCAAGGCGCCACCGATCCAGACCCCAAACCGCGCCCCGCGAACCTGAGCTGGATTACGGGGGACCAAATCTACATTGCGCGGGTCAGGCCGAGTGTCGAAAATATAAACGATCGTGCGAAGTATGAGTTCTTTGCCGGCTATGACGGCCAGCAACGCCCAATCTGGACTCACGATTTTGCCCGGATCAAGCCACTTGTGGATTGGAATAACAACTGCGGTTGCGTTACCATGACATACGACGCGCCTCTGAAGAAGTTCCTGATGTGCATTACCGATGGCGGCAACACCATTTCCAAGTTCAACACCTATATTCTGGAGTCTGATCATGTCGCCGGCCCTTGGAAGCTGGTCGTTTACATGCACGAGTTCGGTGAGCAGGCCTATTTTGTGAACATTCCTTCCAAGTTCATCAGTGCCGACGGCCGGACGGCATGGCTCTGCTACGCGGCGAACTTTACCAATGGCAATCCCAACTGGAATACGCATTACCGCCCCATTCCTCCGGGCGGCGGGTACGGAATGACACTGCAGGAAATTAAGCTGCTGCACTAAAAAGTGAAGGAGTGCCTAACATGAAAACAGGATATCGATTCGCGCACTTGGTATTGGTTGTGGTCTTTGTCCTCCTCGGCGCTTTCGTGCTGGCGACGGCGGCGACGGGTGGGTATCACTTGGTCAAAACGTACCATCTCGGAGCGGCAGAGGGCAGCACACGGGAGTATTTCGATTACATCACGGTCGATTCTCCCGCGCGCCGCGTCTATCTCTCACACGGCACGGAGATTAAAGTGATCAACGCCGATACCGGTGCCCTGATCGGCAATATCACCGGTCTGAAACAAGATCACGGAGTTGCCATCGCCCACGAGTTTGGCCGCGGCTTCATCAGCGACGGCGCCCAGGGAAAAGTGATCATCTTCGATCTGAAGACGCTCAAGGTAATCGGCGAAGCGAAGGCCGAGAATGACGCCGATTGTGTCGTCTACGATCCGGCCTCGAAGCGGGTGTTCGTGATGGAAGGAGACCCGCACAGCGCCACAGTGATCGATGCCAAGAGCGGGACGATGGTGAGGACCATCGATCTTGGCGGGGCGCCCGAATTCGCGGTGGCGGACGGCACAGGAACTGTTTTTATCAATTTGGTAAGCGAGAACCAGGTGATCGCCGTAGATTCCCACTCGCTGCAAATTAAGTCACGCTGGCCAGTTGTTCCGGCGGGAGGGCCCAGCGCACTCGCTATGGACATCCAGCACCGCCGGCTGTTCAGTGCTGGCCGCAACCCCCAGATGCTCGTAATCATGAACGCTGACAACGGAAAGGTCGTCCAGTCGTTTCCGATTTCGGCAGGAGTGGATGCCGCCACTTACGACCCGGAAACTGGCTTCGTCTTCGCCTCTACGCGCGAAGGGATGATTCACATTTTTCACGAGGACTCACCCGACAAATTCAGCGAGGTCCAGACCGTCAAAACCGAGTTCGGCGCCAAAACCATGGGCCTGGATACGAAAACTCACAACGTCATTGTGGATACGGCAGACTTCGGTGCACCTGCCAGCGACACCGCGGGACGGCCGGGGCCGCGACGAACAGCTATTCCCGGAACCTTTCACGTTTTAGTCTATGGCCGGTGAGATCAGGAGAGCGGTCGGCTGGGGACAGGTTTCAGTCAATCTGACCGAAATCCGCCTCACGTATGCTTGGCCACGTAGAGCAGCACGCCGAAGATCAGAATGGGAATCAGCGCGAGCATGATATAGAAGAGGACGCGGCGGACGAGCGGTGAACGCCGTCGTTTCCAATCGCGCACCTCCGGGCGATCAGCCACTCCCACTTCGTCCTGATGTTGGAGGTCGCGGGCAAACTCCGCCGCTGTCTGATAGCGTTTGGCGGGGTCGCGTTCCAGGGCGCGATAGATGATCTCCTGAAGCTGCGGGCTGACAGAGGGATCGGCCTCGCGCGGCGGGATGGGGTTATTCAGCAAGCGGTCGTTCATTACGGCAAAAGGGTTTTCTCCCTGGAACGGCACCTTGCCCGTCAACATTTCATACAGGATCACACCCAAAGCGTAGAGGTCGCTGCGCGCGTCTCCCCGCTTTCCCTTTACCTGCTCAGGAGATATGTAGTCGGGCGTGCCCATGGTATTGCTCAGTTTGGCAAAGGTGATCCGCCGCGCGCCGGCATTGGCCGCAATGCCAAAGTCAATCAGCTTGATGTTATCCTGGGGGTCGATCATCACGTTTTCGGGCTTCAGATCGCGATGGGCAACGCCGTGGCTGTGGATGTAGCCCAGCGCGTCCAGGATGCGCAGCGCGATTTCAACGGCGCGCCCGGCAGGGAATTTCCGCTGCTCGTTCATCACGCGGCGGAGCAACTGCCCATCCACCCACTCCATCACCATGTAAATGCGAGCCCGATCTTCGTCAACGAACACCTTCATGACGCCGGGATGATCCAGCTTGGCACCGATTTCTGCTTCACGCTGAAAGCGCTCGAAAAAGGCGGGATCGCACTCCATTTCCGGGTGCGGGACCTTGATGGCCACCGGGCGGCCCGTGCGGGTATCGGTGCCCCGGTAGATCGAAGCCATACCGCTGCGCGCAACGAGCTCTTCGATCTGGTAGTGATCGAGTTGGTCCCCGGCGTGGACTGGCGTCATGAAGATGGCGGTTGCTCAGGCGGCAGGAAACAGTAGACAGGAAACAGTAGACAGTGAACGGTGGACAGTGAACAGGTAATACGCGGCCAGACTACATATTATTTGGCCTTCACCATTAGCGAACCGAGGCGGCGTTCCGGTTAGTTGCCTACGGCTGGCTGCCTTCTTCCGCGTATGTAACTGACACAACGCTAGCGCAGCTTGTAAGGCCGGCCCCGGTACATGCCCACGCGTTCCACGTCCTTAATGCGAACCACCTGAGCGGTAATATTATCGCTGCCATCGCGATCGTTGGCAAGCGTCACCAATTGTCGCGCGGCTTCACGGGCATCGCCGTTCTGGTTGGCGATGCGGACCATGTCGGCCGATTCCAGGGCGCCATGCAATCCGTCGCAGCACAGCAGCAGCACGTCGCCGGGGACCACCTGCGTCTGGGCGAGGTCGACGTTCACAAAGAGATCGTTTCCCAGGGAGCGCAGCAACAGATGCCGATTCGACGAGAGTGCCGACTCGCCCGCTGATATCAATCCCAGGCGCAGATGCTCGTTTGCCACCGTGTGATCGCGGGTGAGCAGGAAGGCGCAGCCACCCCGGATCAGGTAGCAACGCGAATCGCCGACGTGGGCGATGACGGCACGATCGTGGCGCAAGGCACACGCCACCAGCGTGGTGGCCATGCGCGCCCCGCCTGGTGCGGCGGCCCGCCCGGCCTCATAAACGCGCAGGTTGGCCCTCGCGGCGAGCTGCGGCAGGAGGGCCGTGTGGGGCTCACCCGCACGGGAGTCGCGGAAGCCCTCGAGCAAGCATTCCACGGCGAGCCGCGATGCAACCTCGCCCCGCTCGTGTCCTCCTACCCCGTCCGCGAGCACGAACAGCCAGCCATGCGAACGGGCTTGCGCCGGATTAGCCGGAGCCACGTGCCCGTGCGCATCCTCATTTCGGTCGCGGACCTTGCCCATGTCGGTGTATTCGCCAAATTCCACGTCCAACATCGACGTCCTTAGAGCGCTCCGCACTTGCGGACGAGGCTGAAAAAACGAATCGGACATTAGGAAGCCACCGCCTTGCTCTCCATAAGCGTCGTCCGATTGGCGCGCTTGCTGGACCGGACAAAGTAGATGCCTCCGAAAATGGCCCAGCACACCGCGACTCCCAGGGCCAGCAGCGGTTCCATCTTCGTGCCGTACCCCATAAACGGTCCGACCAGGTAGAACGCCATGCAAGCGAGGTTCGCACCCAAGCCGAAGATAGGAATCAGCAGATGTTTCACCATTTTGAACTTGGGGTGGTTGTGGTAAGCCACCATGCAGATGATGCAACTCAACCCATAGAGCAGAAAAGTGCCGAAATTCGAGGCGAGCGTCATGGTGAGCAGGCTGTTGGGCAGCGCCGCCATCTTATCGTGCGTGAGATACCCGAAGCTCGAGAACAAGCCGTGCGGCAAGGCCTGTATGGCCGCGTCGGTGGGAGCGCCGGCGTCACCGAATGCCAGGACAACGGCGAGGCAACCCACGACGGCGGAAATCACCGCCAACGTCCAAATAGCCCGGTGCGGAGACAGGTTCTTGGAGTGCAGAATTCCGAAGTGTTCCGGCACTGCCTCATCCTTCCCCATGGCGTAGGTCACCCGCGCGCCGGTGTTGATGCAGGAGAGCGTGGTGCCGATCAGCGCCAGGAAAACCGTGAAGGCCTCCACCAGCATGAACGCGCGGCCGTGCCCTTGACCGAACAGCGCATCGCCCACCACCACCATCATGTCGCCGATGGGCGCCGCCGAACCCGCCGCATTCTGCATGGTGTACCCCCCATTGAGGAAATAGTTCGCAGCGAAGTATTCAAACAGATAGCAGAACACGCCTTGCACCAGCAGTGAAACGATCACCGCAATCGGCACGTCGCGCTTGGCGTTCCTGGCCTCACCTCCCATGGCGGTAACGGATTCAAATCCTACCAGGATCAGAATGGCCACCGTGGCCTGGATGAATGCCCATCCCAGGTTGCGCAGTCCCACTACCGATGCGGCGCTGCTGTGCGACAGGAAATTACCGCTGGCATCTTTGGCGGGGTAGGCAATCAGGTAAGGCACAGGCTTTCCGGCGGCATCCAGCTTTGGTTGCGGAACGTTGTTGGGGTCGCGGACAATGGCTTGCGTTTCCTGCCCGTTAACCACGCTTTTCGTGGTGGCAAATTCGTAGGTGTAGGCTTCGCCCGAGGTCGAATCAAACTGAAAGGCTTGCGTCCCAGGCGGGTGATTCATGCGGTAGCCGAGCGCCATCACGGAAAACACCACGAGCGCCGTGATCTGAATAACGTTGATCGCAATGTTGACCGCCGTGGATCCGGTAACGCCTCGATGGGCAATGTAAGCGACAACGAAAGAGAAGGCCGCCGCGACGAGCATCATAAAGATCGGTCCAGGGTTCGAAGCACTCATGAAGTTCGGCCACAGCGTGCCTACCAGGTATCCGCAAAGGATTCCCATTACGGCCACCATCACGCCCGGATAAATCCAGTAATAAAGGTGCGAGCCCCAACCCACGACAAACTTGGAAACGCGCGCGTAGCGCCAGGCCTTGTCGTGGTTGAGAAAGGATTGTTCGGCGAAGTAGTAGGAGCTCCCGGTACCGGGATACAGCTTGGCCATTTCGGCGTAACAGACGGCCGTGGCCAGGCAGAGCAGCAACGCGATGACGATTCCGATCCACATCGAAGGCGCTGTGATTCCGGTGGTGGCCTGAATGTAGAAGGTCAGCCAGAGAAACGCTCCCGGCGCGATCAACGCCATCGCATTCATCGTCAATCCTGTCAGGCCTAATGTGCGTTTCATTTCCGGCGCGGTAGTCTCCGCCATTACCATCCTCCTCGTCTTTGAAGGTGAGAGCCTCGCCTTAGCGACGGACACATTCACCTTACGAAATGGCTCACGAGAAGGTCAAAGTAATAGATTTTGTGTGGCCGATAAAAATAGTTTGGCCAAGCATAAACTGTGGCAGCGATAACGATTTCTTGTGTGGGGGTTCTCGCGCCGGCCCGCGGGGTATGTGGATGCAGGCGTTCAAGCACCTGAATACAAAGCTGTTGCACCGCCTGCCGACACGCGCGCATCGCCTTGCGCAGGAAGCGCGTCGGAGCGAAAACGGAGTAAGATAAAAGAAGCAGGCCCAAGATAATTAGGTGCAATAAAAATAATCAATTGGACCAGCCTCTGGCTGGACACTACGCTGGGGCATTCTTGCTTGCTTGTTCTTGCAATATGGAGGAGCTGAAGGAATGAAAGTTGCCGGGCTGCTGATGTTGCCGGCAGGGTGGTTTATCATATTGTCCGCTCTGGCGCTGCTCCACACATTCATGGCCCAACACGTGTTCGTCGCCGCCGGGATCGGAGTGGAAATCCTGGGACTCGTTCTCTTTGCGCGCTCACATCTGACGGCCAAAGGGGGGACCCCGTGAGTTTCCAGGCGCTTCCGGCAACGCCCGAAGTTCCCCAGGCCTTGTGCATCTTCTTCATTCTTCTCATTCCGCTCGCCCTGGCCGGACTCGCCCTGATTAACACGGGCCTCAGCCGGTCGCGTAGCGCGGCGCATTCGATGATGTCCACCGTATGCGGCGTGGGCGTCGCAGTCACCGTGTACTTTGTTGCCGGCTTCGCTTGGCAGGGCTACCCGGGTCTCGCTGCCCACACGCTGACCGTATTGGGCGCCAAGTGGAGCTGGCTCGGCGCGGGACATTTTTTCTTCCGAGGCATTGCTTTTGACGGGTCCCGGGTCTCGCTGGCGGCGCTCTTACAGTTGCTGAGCGTGGGGTTGGCAGCGCTAATCCCGATCGGCGCCGCCGCAGAGCGCTGGCGTCTGCGTGCCTGTTGCGCTTCCACTGCCATCCTGGCCGGCATCACTTATCCGCTGTTTGCCCACTGGGTTTGGGGAGGAGGCTGGCTTGAGCGCCTGGGCGTCAACTACGGCCTGGGTGCGGGCTTTCTCGACGCCGGCGGCAGCTCCACCATTCAGGTGGTAGGGGGGCTGACGGCACTGAGCGCGGTATGGCTGCTCGGACCCCGCCGGGGCAAGTACAACCTGGAAGGCATGCCCGCCGCACTGCCGGGACACAACATCGTATTAGTGCTTTTCGGCTGTGTCCTCGCGCTGATGGGTTGGATGGGCTTGAACGCCGCGGGCTCGATTCTCTATGCCGGGATCACGCCGGGCGGCACCGTGCTGGTGGCGGTAAACACGCTGCTGGCGGCTTCCGGTGCGGTGCTGGCGGCCGCCGCCATCACCAGTTACCGTTTTGGCAAACCTGACGCCTCGTTGAGCGCTAATGGCTGGGTGTGCGGGCTCGTGGCTTCCAGCGCCGGCTGCGCCTATGTGCCCCCGGCCGCAGCGCTGCTCATCGGGCTTGTCGCCGGAGCCTTGGTAACCTACACCGTTGCCTGGATGGAGTCGCACCTGGGATTGGATGATCCTGCGGGAGCAATCTCCGTTCATGCGCTGGGTGGATTGTGGGGAGTCCTGGCGGTGGGACTGTTCCCACGCACGACGAGCGGCCTTCTGCCTTCCACCGGCACACCGGCGGTCATTCCGAGTGGGCAGATGTTGGCGCAACTCGTGGGCGCTGCCACCCTCGTGGGCTTCGTGTTGCCCTTCACCTATTCGCTGAATTGGTTGCTCGACCGCTTCTTTCCACAACGCATACCCCCGGAAGAGGAGCGTCACGGCGCCGACCTTTATGAATTGGGCGCCGGGGCTTATCCGGAATTTGTGACCCACACCGATGAATTTTCGCAGTGGTAGTTCCTTGCTGCTCATTCACGTCCGCAAGATCGAGCGCACCAGTTTGCGTGCTTCCACTACGAACTGTTCCATTTCCAGAAGGAAGCGGGCCGGGTCAGTCCGGGCGAGAGCAGGATAATCGCGCGTGATGATCGTCCAGGCGGGATCTTCGTCCAGCTTCCATTCGGGCGACCCACTGGCGCCGTAACCGAGTTCGTGGATTTGGCAAAGCTGGTCGGACAAGCTCACCAGCGAGACCAGTACCGGATGGAGCTTTGCCTGCTGGACGTCATGATGGTGTTCCACGACTTCCGCGATGTCCTCCGGCAGGCGCCAGTGCTCGGCGAGGATTTTGCCCGTATCGCAATGCGTGAAGCCCAAAGCCGAGCGTTCCGCCTGATGCAGCGGGATCTGTTCGGATCGCGCCAGTTGGGCCGCCGCACGGAATTCCTCCTGGAATGACATCATGTTCACCAGTTCGCCCAAGTCGTGCAGCAATCCCGCCAAGTAGGCTCGCTCCGGCTCACGGTAGCGAGCCTTGCGGGCACAGAAACGGCTTACCAATCCGCAGCCCAGCGAATGCTCCCAAAAAACGAGCGGATCAATGACCCAGCTCTCTTTGGGTAAGAGGTTGAGAAGACTACACGAGAGGAGTATTTCCCGCACCTGCCTGACGCCGAGCACGATGATGGCGCCGTGCACGGACTTCACCTCACGGGAGCGGAAATAGAGGGCCGAATTCGCCACCCTCAGGCACTGGGCGGAGATCGACTCATCGCACATCACCAAATCAACAATCCGTTGAACCTCCATCTGGTCTACCGGCCGTTCGAGATAGAACATCAGAGGGCGGATGATGGCCGGAACCGTGGGGATGGAGTTCAACCGTTCCACGCGTTCGCGAATCAGTTCTCGGAGTGTGGGCGTCATAGTGGAATTCATTGCCCCCCTGTCCCTTATCGGCAGAGGTGGGGTGGAACATGAGCGAAGAAGGCAGAAAGCACTCGGCAATAGGCAGGCGGCCAGGTGACACGGGACAGGTCGCACCACGCAGCAAGGCGGTCGGCTGTAAAACGACCACAATCGGGTAGGGGAGAGATCGGTAGATCGGCCCCTCTGCTCCTCTGCCCATCGCCCCCTCCCGACCGTCTTCAGCCCGCTGCCTCCTGCCTTCTGCCCACGGTTCACTGCCGCTGCCTACTGCCGACTGCCTACCGCCTACCGCCTACTGCCTACTGCCTACCGCCTACCGCCTTCTGCCTACTGCCTACCGCCTACCGCCTTCTGCCTACTGCCTACCGCCTTCTGCCGACTGCCTACCGACTTTCGCCTACTGCTTACTGCCTTCTGCTCCTACTCCCTACTCCCTATTCCCTCTTCTTTATCTCCGCCCCTTCAGTCGCGACGCCAAGCACGACAATATCGACGCGGCGGTTCTGGGCCCGGCCCTCGTCCGTATCGTTGCCCGCCGTGGGGTGGTACTCGGCGAATCCCGCGGCCGAGAGCCGGCTAGCCGGGAAGCCATAGCGGGTGACGAACAGCCTGACCATCTCGGTAGCGCGTGCGGTAGAAAGCTCCCAGTTCGAGGCGAAGTGCGCGTTGTGGATGGGCACGTTATCGGTATGGCCCTCGATACGGATGTTGTTGGGCTGCGAGCTCAAAACCTCAGCGATGCGCTGCACCGCAGCTTCCGACGCAGGCCGCAATTGTGCCGATCCGCTGTCAAAAAAGCCTATCTCGCGTAGGCTGATTACCAATCCTTCGCGTGTGGCTTGCAGCGCCACCTCATGCCGTTCGAGCTGCGGGCGAAGCGCGGCGGCAAGCTGTTTTTGCAATAAACCCGCTTGCAGCGGCAGGGAGGCCCTGATTTGCTCGAGTGGAGAGGCCATGTGTCCACGGCCCGATATGCCTTTGCCGTCTTCGATGATTTGTATGTTTTCCACCGGCAGGGGATCAGTGGTGACCAGGGGAACGCGCGAGTTTGCCGCCTGGAAAATGCCCATCTGCTGAAAGGCCTCCTGAATCGCCATCGAGATTTTTCCCACCTTGCGTTTATCAACCTGCGAGGAGGCAAACAGCACCACGAAGAACGCGAACAGGAGCGTAATAAAGTCCGCGTACGAAACCAGCCAGCGTTCGTGATTGACGTGTTCGGCAGCTTTCTTCCGGCGGCTCATTCGGGCGCCTCCCGGGATTCCGACGGCGGGGGCGCATCCGCCAGAAAACCCTGTAGCTTGGTTTCGACCATGCGCGGGTTCAGGCCTTCCAGGATGGAGACCACGCCTTCCAGCATCATTTCCCGCATGTGTTGCTCGGTGCGAAGGCGAATCTTGAGCTTGCCGGCCGAGGGCAGGAAGAGCAGGTTGGCGGAGCCAACGCCGTAGATGGTGGCCACAAAGGCCACGGCAATGCCTCGGCCCACCTCGTCAATGTTGTCCAGGTGCTGCATCACCTGGATGAGGCCGAGGACTGCCCCGATAATGCCGATGGTGGGCGAAAATCCGCCGGCCGCCTCGAACACCTGGGGGATGCGTTCTTCGTGCTCCGCCTGGTTTTCCAGATCCAGTTCCATCATCTTGCGCAGTTCCTGGGGTTCCGTGCCGTCCACCGCCAACATCAGCGATTTGCGCAGGAAGGGCTCCTTGATGTTTTCCAGTTCGCGGTCGAGCGCCACAATGCCTTCCTTGCGAGCTTGATGCGCGAACCCGACGATTTCTTTCACCAGCGTCTGCGGATCGGCCTGCAGATCGAAAAAGACGTGCACCAGCCGTTTGAAGCTTGCCAGCACGATCGGCAGGGGGAACTGGAGCATGACCGCCCCCATCGTGCCGCCAAAAACGATCATGGCGGCCGTGGGCTGAAGGATTTGGGCGATCTTTCCGCCCTCGATCAGCAGGCCGGCCAGAATCCCTCCGACGGCAATCAGCACTCCACCCCAACTACTTTTGTCCAACGTCGAACCCCCTTAACCTTCGATCTCGGACGTCTCCTCGGAGGCTTCCGGCCGCCTCGGTTCGGCGCCCGGATCTGGCGGGGCGACGGAGTTCTCCGGGGGCGCAGCCACTTGCGGCGCCCGGAGCCACCGGCGGTATTCGACAATCCGGCTGATCACCTCTTGGGCCGATTCAAGCACCACGATCTTTTCGCCCGTGACCAGCGTAATTACGGTATCGGGCGCATTCTCGATGAACTTGATGAGGTCCGAGTTGACCACCAGCGGCCGATTGTTTAGCCGGGTCAAACGAATCATGACGTGAACATCCTGCTCTCTGGGAGCCAATACCCAAGCTGCGGCCTCCGGCCCCACCTCGTTCGCATGCCGGCCCGCCGTCGCGACACACTGCCGCTGCTGACAATCTTCCAAACTCTATATCGGCACTTTCCCCGTCGAACTTGCGCGGAAAGTGTCTAGACAATAGTTGATAGTTGAGAGTCAGCTATCGAGCAGCTTATCGCGGGAGATGGTTTGCTACTTGACACGGCCTTTATCCGGCCATAGGATGCCGGGCGACAAAGTCATTCTCCGACACGCGAATTAAAAGGAGCGTTATGGCTACAATCAGCGTACGACGGGTTGCCCTGGGTACCTTGGCAGGCGGCGTAGTCTGGGGTATCTGGAGCACGATCATGAACATGGTCATCCTGAAGTCGAAATACCAGGTGGCGCAAGCGAACCACTGGCTGCGGTTCCAACCGCGCTATCCCTTATTTGTGGTCTATTGGTTTGTGACGTTGTTCCTCCTCACCTACATTCTGACCTGGGTGTATGTGTCGGTACGCGGCACCCTCGGGCCGGGGCCGAAGACCGCTTTGCGGGTTGGATTGCTGCTGGGGTTCGCAATGAGCTTCCCTCTCAGCCTGTCGAATGCGGCTTGGGCGGTGTCTGGTCGCGCGATTGCCTTGGGGTGGATGCTCGACCTCTGGGTGGGCGCCATACTGGCCACGCTGATTTCCGCCTGGCTGTACAAAGAAGCCTGAGGGAGACGAACCCATAGCTTCAGTAGGCTGTCGGCGGTTAACGGTCGGCGGCGACCGAGAATTCAAGCTTACTGCCCAACTGATCGATACGGTCTAAGCGTACCCGTATACGTTCGCCCAAGTGGAACGCGCGACGTGTATGCTGGCCGATGATGGCGCGCTCTCGCTCGCGGTACACGTAGTAATCATCGCCCAGAGTGGCGAGCGGGACGAAGCCTTCTACAAACAGGTCGGTAAGCTCCACGAAGAATCCGAACTTAATCAAGCTAATGATGAGCGCGTCGAACTCGTCGCCGACGTGCTGCGCCATGAAGGAGACTTTCTTCCACTCGATCAACTCGCGCTCGGCGTCGGCCGCCCGACGCTCGGCATCCGAAGTAGCCAGCCCGAGCGCGTGCAGTTCCTGCGGCAGGATGAACACGCCGCCGGTGGGGCCGGCCGGCGCTCGGCCGGCGGGCCGAACGCCGCTGGACCCGGCGAGCGCAGCCTTGAGAATGCGATGCACGATCAGATCCGGATAGCGGCGGATGGGTGAAGTGAAATGCGTATAAGTGTTGGCCGCGAGCGCGAAGTGGCCTACGTTCTCTTCCGAATAGCGCGCCTGCTTGAGTGAGCGCAGCATCAGGTAGGAAAGGATGCGCTCCTCCGGCTTGCCCTCCAGGCGTTGGGTCAGCCGCTGGTAGTGCCGCGGGCTGATCTCCAGATCCTTGTTCTCCACGCGCTCGAGGGCGCGTGCATGACGGTCGCGGTCATCTTTTCGGCTCACCCGAAAGCGCTGCGCAGCGGGCAACTCCACCCCCAGCGAGTAGCCGAATGTCGCCGCGATCTCCTCGAACTCCATGACCTTTTTCGCATCGGGCTTCTCATGGATGCGGTAGAGCGAGGGAATGCCGCGGCCTTCGATATAGGCGGCCACACACTCGTTGGCGGCGAGCATGAATTCTTCGATTAGACGATGGGCAGTGTTCCGCTCCGAGCGCGTGATGCCGACCATGCGGCCCAATTCGTCGAACTCAATCAGCGGTTCCGGCAAATCGAAATCGATGGAACCGCGCCGCACGCGCCGCCGGTTAAGAATGAGCGCGAGTTCCTCCATCAGCTTAAAATCCGGGCACTGCGGTCCGTATCCAGCCGCGGCGGAATCCCCACTCGACAGAATTTCGTAGACTGCTGTGTACGTCATGCGATGGGCGCTGCGGATGATGCCGGGCATCAGTTCGCATTTGACGATCTGACCTTGCGAGTCAATTTCCATCAGCACCGACATCACCAGGCGATCGACGTGGGGATTCAGGCTGCAGATGCCGTTCGAAAGCTCCAGCGGCAGCATGGGCACGGCGCGATCGGGGAAATAGACGGACGTGCCGCGCAATCGGGCCTCGCGGTCGAGCGCTGTGCCGGGGCGTACGTAGTGGGCCACGTCGGCGATGTGCACGTGCAGGAGGTAATTCCCTCCGGGCAGGCGCTCGACGAGCACAGCATCGTCAAAGTCCTTGGCTGTCTCGCCGTCGATGGTCACAATGGGCAGTGAGCGAAAGTCACGGCGTCCTTCGCGGTCATGCTCGGGGATATATTGCGGCGCGGCTTCAGCCTCCGCGAGGACGTCCGGGGGCAAGCGGTGCGGCAAGTGAAATTTGCGGATGATGATTTCGACGTCCACGCCGAAATCGGTGCGCCGCCCGAGGATTTCCACCACTCGGCCACGCGGCAAGGCCGCCGGGCGTGGATAGCTGGTCATCTCAACCTCAACAACCAGGCCATCCAGACTCTGCGTGCTTCGTATTTCGGACCTCGGAGTTCGGACTCGTTTCTCCGACTTGCCCCCGAACTGGCGATCGCGGCTGCCCTGAACTTGGGACTCGGGATTGCGGCCGTCTTCCGCCGGCCATTCTTCTCCGCGCGGAATCACGATTTCAAACGGGATGCGGTGATCGAACGGCATCACGTAGTTGTAGCGCTGACCGCAATGAAACTGCCCCACCACGGTCTTCTGAGCGCGATCGGTGACGCGCAGGATGCGGCCTTCCATGCGCCCATCGGGCTTGGCGCGAAGCACCTGCACTTCCACGTGGTCGCCGTTCAGGGCGGAGCCCATAGCATCGGCGGCGACGTAAATGTCCTGATCGGTACCGGCCACCGGTGCGTCCGGCACCACAAAGCCGTACCCATTGCGATGGCCAATCAAGCGACCGCTCGTGACGTTGGTTCCGCGCGGCCGCGCTACGCCGGGACTCGGGGCCCGGGAGTTGGGACTGGTCTCGTGGACGGCCATGGCGAAGTGGTTCTTTTTCAGATACTCGATTCGACGGTGACGCGCGAGCTCCTTCAGCACGCTTTTGAGCTCGCGCGCCTGGCTGGATCGCAAGCCGAGTTCCACCACGAGTTCGCGAAGCCGAAACGTTCTGCCCGGCTCGCGCTTGAAAACGCCGAGAACCTCTTGTGGTGACGGGAATTCACGCATCGCGATATCTTGATTTATTTTATCACGCGGCCTGTTTCGCCCAATGCAAAGGGAGCCTTCAGAATTCCGGATTCGTAATTCCAATTCCCATTTTTTACCGCGCCTTCATCTCAGTCCAGTAGCGGTCGTACAGCGAAATCACTGGCCCGAGATCGCGCATGAACTCGCAGCGGCTGAGGGATTGGGGGTTGGGAAATACGGCGGGATTGGCGAGTAGCCACGGATCGATTTCCTGCCGGTCGTAGCGGTTGGGCGTATTGAAGCCGCAATCGTTCACGAACAGCGCCGCCACTTCCGGACGGTGAAAATAATTGATGAAGTCTTCCGCCAGTTGTGGATGGGGAGCGTGCCGCGGAATGCAGGCGCAGTCCACGGAGATCGTGCAGCCTTCTTTGGGAATGACGTAGCGAATGCGGGGCTCGTCGCGCATGGCGAAGGTCAGGTTGCCGTTGTAGGCCTGCGCCAGCCAGGCGTCGCCGGCGGAGAGGTCCTGCTCAAAGTTGGAACTGTTATAGCCCTTCACCATTGGCTTTTGCCGCAGCAGCAGGTCGCGCGCTTGCCGCACCTGGTCGGGATCGGTGGAATTCAGCGAATAGCCGAGGTACTTCAGCGCCATGCCAAACACTTCGCGTGTATCGTCGAGCAGCAGGATGTGTCCCGCGAACCGGGGATCAAACAGCGCGTTCCAGCTATCGATCTTCTCTTTCACCAGGTCGGCGCGATAGGCCAGGCCGGTAGTTCCCCACGCGTAGGGCACCGAGTAGTCGTTCTGCGGGTCAAACGGCAGCCCGAGGAAGCGCGGATCGGTGTTCGCCCACGCGTTGGGCAGGCGCGACTTAACGAGCCGGGCCAGCAGGCCCTGCCGCACCAGTATTTCCACCATGTAATCGCTGGGCACCACCAGGTCGTAATCCACGTTGCCGGCCTGCAGTTTGGTCAGCAGCGCTTCGTTCGAATCGTAGAGGTCATAATTGACGCGGCAGTGATACGCGCGCTCGAAGCCATGGATGACGCGCGGGGAAATATAAGACGACCAGGTATAAATGTTCAGTTGCGGCAGTTGTCCGCCCGCCGGCCAGGTGCGCGCCACCACCGGCGTGACCATCAGCAGGAAGATTGCTCCCGCGCTGGCCAGCGCCGTACGCAGCTTCATGGAGCCGCGTTCCAGCCACTGGGCCACCAGCACCAGCGGGATGGTGGTGACCAGAATGATGGTGGAGATGGCATTGATCTCTGGCGTGATGCCGCGCTTCAGGCGCGAGTAGATTTCGAGCGGCAGCGTGGTGGAGCGCACGCCCGCCACAAATGACGTAATGAGGTAATCATCGAACGAGGTGGTGAAAACCAGCAGGGCCGCGGAAAGAATGGCCGGCGCGGCGATGGGCAGGGTCACGCGAAAGAAGGTGGTCCACTCGTTGGCACCCAAATCCAGCGCGGCTTCCTGGAGCGAGCGGTCCATCCCGGCCAGCCGCGCGCCCACCACGATAATGACGTAGGAAATGCAAAAAGTAATGTGCGCGATGACGATGGTCCACAAGCTCAGCTTCAGGGTGAGCAGGCTGAAGAAAATGACGGTCGCAACGGCAATCACGATTTCCGGGATGACCAGGGGCAGATAGACCACGCCGTCGAGCAGCGCTTTGGCGCGGCGACGGGGCCGGGCAAAGATCAGCGCGGACATGGTGCCGAACACGACGCAGGCCAGGGTGACGGCCGCCGCCACCAGCAGGCTGTTCTCCAGCGACTGAAAGATCTGCTCGTCGCGCCACAGCACGGCGTACCACTCGCCCGTGAAGCCCATCCAATGTGCCGAGAGCCGCGCGCGATTGAAGGAATAGACCATCAGGACAAAGATGGGCGCGTAGAGAAACAGGTAGACGGCCGCAGTGGTGAGGGACAATGCGTAGGATCGGCGCGCGCCGGGCATCAGAACATCCCCCCGGCGCTACGCTCGCTCTTGCGCAAGCCCGCCGCCACCAGCGCCAGCACCACAAACGTCAAGAGAAACGCCACCGCCGAGCCAAACGGTTGGTCGCGCGCCACCGCAAACTGGTTCTGAATGAGGTTGCCCACCATCATCGTGCGCGCACCGCCCAGCAGGTCCGGGGTGACGAAGGCCCCCACGGACGCGATGAAAACCAGGATGGACCCAGCCACCAGTCCCGGGGAGGAGAGCGGCAGCGTGACGCGCAAAAAAGTAGACCACCACGGCGCGCCCAGGTCCTGCGCCGCTTCGAGCAGCGTGGGATCCAGCTTTTGCAGCACGGCGTAGAGCGGCAGGATCATGAACGGCAATTCGCCGTAGACCAGCCCCATGATCACCGCCAGCGGGGTGTAAAGCAGACGCAAGGGGTCGTGAACGAGGTGCAGAGCCAGCAGGACGTTATTCACCACGCCCTCGCTGCGCAGGATGATCATCCAGGCGTAGGTGCGGATGAGGAAACTGGTCCAAAACGGAATTACCACCAGCAGGAGGAGCGCGGATTTCCATCGCGTCGAGACGCGCAGCGCCAGCGTGTACGCCACGGGAAAGCCCAGCAGCGCGCAGAGCGCCGTGGTCATCAAGGCCATCCAGAACGACCGCCAGTAAACTTCCAGGTAGAGCGGCTGAAAAGCGCGCGCGTAATTGCCAAAACCCAGGGTCCAGTCAATGGTGCCGTAGGGCGAGCGCCGCGCAATGCTGACCGCCAGCAAGTACGCCAGGGGCAGCAGGAAAAATCCCACCAGCCAGAACATGCTCCCGCTCAGCAGCGTAAAGCTGCGGAATGCCGGACGGCGGCGGAAGAATTGAAGAATAGTTTCCATATTTGTGAGCCCGCGGTGCGGGCGTAGGGCCGAACGGCGTTCGGCCCTTGCATCCCACGGCAGGGCCGAACGCCGTTCGGCCCTACCATTAGCGCCCGCGGGCGGGCGGCGTTTGCATCCGACCCTCAATTTCCTTGATCTGCGCCACCGCGGCCGGCTCGCCCGGGTTAACGGCCAGTTCCTGCTTGAATTCCTGCAAGGCGCCGGCCAGGTCGCCCCGGGTCTTCAACATCATTCCCAGCGCAAAATGATACACAAAACCATTGGAGCGGATCGCGATGGCCTGACGTTCGCAGGCAATCCCCTCGGCGGTGCGCCCGGACTTGAAGCGCGTCAATCCCAGGTAGAAATACTCGTCCGCGTTATTGGGTTTGATGCGAATCGCCTGGAGAAAATACTGTTCCGCCTCCGCCAGCTTTCCCATTTTGTAGTAGGTAAGAGCCAGGTTATAGGTTGGGGTCCAGTAGCTCGGATAATGATTTATCACGTCGAGGAACTTTTCGAGAGCCGGCCCGTAGAGGTGGTCCTCGGCTAGCACGGTGGCGTAATTGGACTCGGCGTCCGGATTATGCGGCGCCCGGCTCAGGTTATAGGCGTAGAACGTTAAGTTGTCACGGAAATAGCCGCTCTGGGTCATGGTTCCATAGCTCATCACGGCCGCCAGGCACACCGCGGCACCCAGCAGGGTCGCCGGGACGCCCAGCCATCGCGGCTGTCCCGGACACGCCCTTTTCAGCAGCATCGCGCCAAGCACGGCCAGACCCACCGACGGCAGGTAGAGATAGCGGTCGTGGGCAAAGTCGTTGGCGATGAATACGCGGATGTTGAGCAGCGGGATCAACGGCAGCACTAGCCAAGCGGCGAAGAACGCGGCGGGGCGCGAACGGCGGACCAAAAGGACCAGCACGATCGCAACACAAGCGTCGAAAATGGCGGGCAGAAAGCAATTCCGAAGGGTCGGCTGCAATACCGCCGGGAAGTTATAGAACGTGCTGAGCCCGGCCGGCCAGACGAGGTGGCGAATCCAGAACCAGATCAGCCCCGGCCACGTGGAGACCAATTGCCCGGTGCTGAGCGGCGCAACCACGTGATTGAACCCTTTCAGGGCATAAATCCGGGCGGGAACATAGAGCGCAATGAGCACAAAGTAAGGCCAAGTCCGCTCCAGTGCAGTCCGACAGAACTCAAGGATCCCCCGCGATGGCAGGTGAGGCTGCACCCCTCTGCCGGAGGGAGAGGCTTGGCTCGAAGCTGTTTCCAGCCCTCTCCCAAGGGGAGAGGGTGGCCGAGGGACGAGGGCGGGTGAAAGGTCAACTGTGGGCTCAAGGGAGCGGTCATGTCCGGTCTCAAGTGCCGGCTCACGTGCGGGCGCAAGTGCCTCCCGCCCCGGCTCTGCCCTAAAAATCCACTCATAGGCAATCACCAACCCCGGCAAAATCAGAGCCGTCTCTTTCTCCAGCATGGCGAAGACAAACAGGAGCAGGGAAAGGAACTGCCATTTGCGGGTCGGGTCACCGCGCCACCGCAGGTAACAAAGGAACGAACCGATCAGCAGGATGCCCAGCAGCGGCTCCGTGACGCCGGAAATCCAGGCGACTGCCTCAATGTGGGCGGGATGGAGGCCGAAAATCAGTGCTGCCAGTAGCCCCACGTCGCGGTCCCCTGCCAACCGCCGCGCCAGCAGATACACGAGCAGCGTGGTGAAAAGATGGGCCAGGATGGTGGTAAGATGCCAGCCCCACGCCCGATTGCCAAATGCGACGTCATTGACCCGCAGCCACAGCAGGAACAGCGGGCGATAATAGTTGCCCAAATCGTCCGGCTTAACCCCTGCCCATACCTGGGAGGTAAAGTAACTGGGCACCGCATGCCAGGTGTGAACGGCAGGGTTTTCCACAATCTGCCCGCGATCGTCGTGGACGAACTGGTAGCGCAAGGTGGGGATGTAGACGGCGAACGTAAGGGCAAGGACCAGCGCGATTCCCGTCCACGCCGGGAAACGGGAGACGCCGGCAGGCAGTTCTCCGGATTCGCCCCCGGCCGCCTGCGGCGGGGATAGCAGCGTGCCCGAGTTCATGGAGGCGCCCGCGCCCATTCTTTTTCGGTCCGTAATCCTCGATTGTCAAAGCACCTCACCGCGCCCTTATGGGCGCGAATGAGTGAGCCTGCCATTCTACACCGAACCTTCGCTCGTAAACCGTTTCTCCGCTCGGTCCGGGCTGATCGTTGCCCACATCAAGCTGTACGCGCAGCGTCTTGGAGTTCTATGAAGGGGGATGTCAAGAGAAATTTCTCCCCGCTGACGGGCAGAGGAAGTTCTGTTCGACGTCCCGCCCCTTGTGACTATGGCAGCCAACGAAGTTTGCAGGTCCTACCGGGTTCATGATTCAGTCGAGCGAACGTCCGCCGCGACGGGAGACGCGACAAGCTAACCTGGGGTCAAAGATGCCCACGATGGTTCTATCAGAGACTCATGGCCTACAGCTTTGTCGGGTGGTGCGAGGGGGCCTAGCGTGCGGAGGAGACTGGCGCCGTGGTGGCCGCTGCCTAAACTCCAAGTTGAGACTCACCCTCAACCCTCGGGCCTCGCGCTGCGGCGGACCCCGGCCGGGGAGAACCCGGGCGCGGAGCCGTGCCCACATCGTGAGGCTAGGCTGCTTGTTCTCTTCTCAGTCGCTGTGCGTCGAAACGTTCTCCTCTCTTCCACAGAGTCAAAACCAAGGTCGCGATCTTGCGCGCGATGGTGAGGCGCGCCAAGTGCTCCTGCGTTCCTTCCCGCAGCAGTCGTTCGTAGGCCTCGCGGAGAGGACCGGGACGCTGGCAGGCGGCCAGGGCCGCGCCTTTAAAGATGTCTTTCAGGTGCGTGTTGTGGGCGGGATTGAGTCCCCGCACCATCACCCCTTTGGGGGAAACCACCAGTTCGCCTTTCTCCAGCCGATACTGCGCGCTGCCCCGGGTGAGCAAGCCCAGGCCTCCGTAACCGCACAACTTGCGCTTGTTGCGGAAGCGGTGAGGCGTTTGCAGCCAAGCCAGCAGCAGCGCCACGCGCACCGGTCCCAGGCCGGGAATGGTGCGCAGAATTTTCTGCGCCGGGTGCTGGCGGCTTTGAGCGAGCAACGCGCGCCGCGCCTGGGGACGGAGCTGGAGCAGCAGATCCAGCTCCTGGTAGAGCAACTTCGCCCGCTGGCGAGCGCCCGGTTCTACCAACTGTTCCAACCAGCGGGCGCGATGCCGCGGCGAGTAAACCTGCGTTCCCCCACAAGAGATCCCCCGGCCGCGGTACAAACTTTTCAGCCGGTTCATCACCCGGGTGCCGTCCTGCACCAAGGTGGCATAGCTGGCGGCGAGTTCTTTCAGCGTGCGCATTTCCGGCGCCCCGTGATAAACCGCGCTCAGCGAACCCAGACGCAGCAACTCCGCCAGCTTCCGCGCGTCGATGGGATCGCTCTTGTTGCCCTGCTTGAGCAGAGCGTTCTGGCGCGGGTTGCAGACGATCAGTTTCTCCACCCAGGGCGAGAGCAGCGCGTAGAGCCAGGCCGAGTAGGTGCCTTCTTCCAAGGTCAGATGCAAGCTGCCGCTGAGGCCGCGCAGAAAGTCGACCAGCACGGTGCCCTCGGTGCGCAGCGTCACCTGCATCACCAGGTTGCCTTGCGCATCCAGAACCACCGCCGTCGTACTGTCTTTGTGAACGTCCATGCCGATGTACCGAACGACCCGATTTACGATATCCTTGACAAGCTTCATGGGGTGTTCCTCCTTGGATTGGTTTCTTTCCATTCTCCTGGAATTAACCTAACCCAAAAGGGGCACCCCTTCATAATGCGTGCGTCCGCGAAGCTGCCGCTTTGCTTTTTCCAATAGCGAATCGATGGGTGGTGGATATCGAACCCATCAAAAGCGGCAGCTTCGCGGTCGCACTCCAAGACGCTGCGCGAATTTCACAGTGGGCCGCGCGTCCATGCTTCACGCCCGTCCGGCGAAAAATCAGGGACATGCGCAGCGGTCTGCAGGATAAAATGAAGCTTATGGCGTCATCCTTTCCACCTCTGGCGCAGGCAATCAAAAATTATCTTGAATCCCGGCCGCGGGCGGCGCGCTGGCTGGAGTGGCTGGCCGGGCGCGAGTACGACCTGGCGGCTTTCCCGGACCGCCCGCAGCCCGTGGTGGTGATTGCGCATCGGGACCGCACGCCGGCGCGCGCGGCGCAACTGGCGCGGGCCATTGAACTCGATTGGATGGGGGCGCCCGCGCGCTGCCGCGAAATGTACGGGGACGTCCTGACCCGCGCGCCGGGCCTGATTGTGGTGCAGTTGCGACGCAAGAATGTGTGCGGATGCCTGGGCCACCGCCACGTGATCGTGAAGGAAATACCCTTTTCCGAGCCGCACGACGCGTTCGGCGACGCTACCGTGGGCGAGATGGACATCGCGTTCGACCCCGTCGTGCGCTGGCTGGCGCTGCCGCTTACGGACACGGCGCTCGACACCCAGTTCATCGCCGGCAGCCGCCTGAAGGAGTTCCACGACCAGCGGTTGCGCTACCGCCTGCTCAGTGTCCTGCTGCACGAGACCCACCACATGGTGGCGCCCCAGGCCCCGGAAAACGAAGTGCGCGATCGCAGCCTGACGTTCTACCGCGAGGCCCTGGGCAGCTATGTCGAAAATGCCCGCGCCAGCCTGTCATTCACCATTGACCGGTCGTTTTCCAGGCTGGGCAAAGAATGATCGCCCGTAACCCTTCCACCAGCCGCCCTATTGACCTTTCATGACCGGCTTCCTGCTTGACACGAACGTTCCTTCCGAGATGCTACCGACTCGTCCGGACTCGAATGTCGCTGACAGAGTTAAACGGCAGACGAACTAGTCAATTTTTCCACGTCACTTGCCACTTGCCGCAGTTCTCCATACAATGACAGGCTCATGTTGAACGATCTAAAGCGAGCTGTCCTGATTCCGCTGATTGCCGTGGCGTTGGCGGCCTGCGCTTATCTGGCGGGTTGTCATCGCGGGCCGGCCACACGCCCCGTAACAAAGCAAGTGGTGGTGCTGGGGTTTGACGGCGCCGACCCCAAGCTGGCGGCCAAATGGATTGAGGAAGGCAAGCTACCCAACCTGGCGCGGCTGCAGCGCGACGGCACGTTTACGCCGTTGGGTACCACCAATCCCCCAGAGTCGCCCGTGGCGTGGGCATCGTTTGCGACGGGGCTGAATCCGGGCGGCACTGGTATTTACGATTTCCTGAAGCGTGACCCGCAGACGTACCTGCCGGAGTTGTCGCTCGTCTCCCGCGAGCGCGGCAAATTCCTGTGGGGCCTGATTCCCCTCAAGCTGCCGAAAGTCACCAACCTGCGCAGCGGCGTGCCATTCTACAAAGCGGCGGCCAGCGCGGGATACAAGACCACCGTCGTTCGCATGCCGCTCGAGTTTCCCCCGACGACGATTCCGGGCGGGAAATTGTGGGCGGGCCTGGGCGTGCCGGACCTGCGCGGCACGTGGGGCACGTTCTTCTACTTCAGTTCCGACCTGACGCCGTGGGACGTGGGTGACACGGAATTTGGCGGCAAGCTGGTGCGGTTGGAGCTGAACGAAGGCCACGCCGCCTCGACCATCGAAGGCCCGGTGGACCCCACCAGCGACAAATCCACACGCCTCTCCATCCCCATTGATTTCCAGGTGACGCCCGACAGCAAGGCGGTGACCATCAAGTTGCAGGGCCAAACCGCCGCGCTGGCGGAGCGGCAATGGAGCGGCTGGTTCCACGCGCGCTTCCGGGCATCGCCGTTCCTGCGGTTAAGCTCGATTTGCCGGTTTTACATTTTGCAGGCGTCGCCCGATCTGCAGGTTTACATGTCGCCGCTCAACCTGGATCCGGAGGACTCGCCGATTCCCGTCTCTTCGCCAACCGCCTACTCAGCGCAGTTAGCCAGGAAGCACGGCCTTATGAAGACGCTGGGCTGGTGGCATGACACGTGGGCGCTGAACGAAGAGCGCATCGACGAGGGCGTGTTCCTGGAAGATTGCTGGCGCACCATGCAGCAGGAACGGGAAATCCTGCTGGATGAGCTGAAGAACGATCCGCCCAGCCTGATGGTGGCCGTCTTCACCGCGACGGACAGCGTGAGCCACATGTTCTACCGCTTGATCGACCCGCAACACCCGCGCTACGATCCGGAGCTGGCGGCAAAATACGGCGACGCCATCGAGCAGACCTACGAGCGCATGGACGCCATCGTGGGCGACGTGATGCGCTTGATGAAGCCTGATGCCACGCTGATCATCGTTTCCGATCACGGCTTCCACTCGTTCCGCAAGGGATTCAACACCAACACATGGCTGGTGCAAAACGGCTACATGACGCTCAAGAATCCCAATGCGGAGGAGAAGCAGTATAACCTGGACAACTTGTTCGGGCAGGGAAGCTTTTTCCCCAACACTGATTGGAGCCGCACGCAGGCCTACGCCGTGGGCCTGGGACAGGTCTACCTGAACCTGCGCGGGCGCGAGAAGTATGGCATTGTCGACCCCGGGCCTGAAGCGCAGAAGATTCTCAACGATCTGCGGACGAAACTGCTGGCCGTCGAAGATCCGGACAACCACGCGAAAGTTATTGAAAACGTCTACTTCGCCAGTGAGATTTTCCACGGATCGCGCACCAGCGAAGCCGCGGACCTGCAAATGAGCTTTCGCGACGGCTATCGCACATCTTGGCAGACCTCGCTGGGCGCGGTGCCGGCGGGCATCGTGGTGGCCAACATGAAAAAATGGAGCGGCGACCACTGCGCGTCTGACCCCAGCGATACGCAGGGAATCTTCTTTTCCAACCGACACGTCCCGGACCCGCCTTCCATTTTGGACATCTCTCCCACGGTGCTGAAACTGCTGGAAGTCGCCCCGCCGGCGGGGCTGGACGGCCACGCGCTCGGCATGAAATGACTGCGGGGAAGATAGAATCTAGTGTGGTGTCCCGCGTAATTGTTGACAACCGAGACGACGACCGGTCGCGACCGCTATTGTAAATCGTTAGCCGGGACAGGACACTAGGAGTCAGAAGTGAGGAGTTAGCTCCGATGCCGGCTTACGCTGGCAGACAACTTGCAGGAATATCCCCAGAAGTTATTGAAAACACAGCTTTCGATCTCAATACGCAATTGCCAGTGATTTGCAGCGGACCAACCCGGGCGCGTTGAAGGAGTAGCGCGCCACGCCGGCGTGAAAGTCTGCCGGATGCAGGATCTGAGTGTGAGATTTTTCTCCCGCCGCAGTTTGATAGGTGTAGGTCACCCGCACCGGCCCGCACTGTTGGCTGGCGTCGCGCAGCTTGAACTGAATCGTGTTGGCGCCGGCAAAGATCTGCGGAATCGACATGATACCGTTCTCGAAGTACAACTCCATGCCGAGGCCGTTTAAGCCCGCGGGCGCGGTGCGGCCGGCCCGGGGATTCACTGAGACGCGCACCTGGAACCGGTACACGCCGTGGATGCTGGCGTCTTTGCCGTTGAATCGCGGCTTTCCCAACTCAATTGCGTTGTGGCCAAGTCCGGTGCATAGCATTTGCCATGGCGACCAGGTGCCCGGCGCGGACTCGCTTGCCGGCTTGGCCGTCAAGGTTCGTATCTCAACCTTCACGTCGTCCCGCGCGGCTCCTGCCAAGTCGGCGTTCAGTGTGCCGTCCACCAGAACGTAGGGGCTGTAGAAGTCAAACGTGGCCTGGCCGCCGTCTGCTGGTTGACTTGCCCGCAAATAGGGCGGCAGATCCGCATGAATCAGCGTCGAGCCCGGCGCCAGCGCATCATTCACGCCCGCGCGGAGATTCGGCGTATACCGAATGCGGCCCCACGCCTGGCCGATGGTCATGTGGCCCACCATGTCCGCCGGGTAGCCTTCCCCGGCCGGCACCTTCACCACGTACGGCTTGGCCTTCTGGTAGTTGGGATCGTACTTGGGCCAATTCCCGTCGAGCGACACATCCGTGACCCGGTAGAATCGCCCCGAGGGCAGAAAGGCTCCTTCCGCCAGGGTTCGCGACGCCACCGGAGCGTAGAAACGGCGTGCAGTGTTGTCCCAGAATCGCTCGATCACCGTCCCACGCGGCATCCGGAACGACATGTCGTGCAGGCGTGTTCCCATTTCATACTGGGTGTTGCCGAAGACTGATTCCTTGGGCGACCCGGCTTTCTCCCATGCCTCCTGGGTTTCGAAATAGACGGGCTGAAGCAGGAGGGCGCGGTTCCATTCCTCTCTGAAGATTTCAAAGAACGGCCGGCAACGATAGTGGAATTCGCGGTTCTTCAGGAAATTCCCGCGCAACTCCGCCCAATCGAGAATCCGGGCGTCGGGCGCGTCATGGTCAACCAGGTAATATCCGTAACGGGCGTCGAAGGCGGCGTGGCGGCCGTCGAGGCGTAGCCGGTACATGGTGTGATAGCCGCCGTCGGCGTGCTGGACGCACACGCGCTCGGCGGCGAGCGGGTCGCGCTTGTACTCCTTCCAGGCTGCCTCGGCGATGCGACTGAACGTGTCGCAATAACCCCAGCCGTAAACGAACAAGGTCTTTTGCTCGTCCGTCACGTAGGTTTCATGGCCGTAGCCGCCCTCATAGGGTTGAATCATGCCGCCCACGGCCATGCGCGAAAACAGCCGCAACCATTCAAAAAACACCTTGGCCTGCGCCGTTTCCGACGCGTGCTCCAGGTGCTCAAGGCGTATCACGTCGCGCGTCCAGGAAACCAGGTCCGTGGCTTGCGGCCATCGTTCGCTGATGACGAGCGGCCCGGAGGGCGCCTCCGGCTGATTCTCGGCCGACAAGCCGGAAGTCGAAGCCAAAAAAACGAACGATAGCAGAGCAATCAAAAAGCGGTTCATAGAGGTGAATTCTACACTGGATTCGTGATACGGGATACGGGACACGGGGTGCGGCGTACGGAACCAGATATCACGCGCCCGGGATACGGAGTGCGGCAGCTTGCCGCTCCCTTCCCAGCCGAGGGCTCGCCCGCCGGTCCCTGTCCGCCCCAGCAGAACTGGTTGGCGCTACCACACGGGCCGGCGCCGGCACATTAGCGGGCACAACTACGTTCGCGGGCGTCAAAGCGGCAGCAAGCTGCCGCACTCCAAAATCGCGCCTCAGTTGGTGGCGTCTGACTCTATACGCCGTCTCCCGCGTCCCGTTTCCCGTATGCCGTATGCCGTCTACCGAGTTCAAAAGGTGAATTTTCTTTAAGTTAATGCGATTTTTCTTGACAGTCGCAAAAAGGCTGTTTTACTTTGCAAGAGGACGCTGAATCGCGGGCTTCAAAGCACTACAGCGTCCGGATCCTCGGTAGGCGAGGCGTCCGCGCGGCACACAAGCCACTGCCCAGTCGGTGTCCAAAGATACCGATGGCATGGGTAGAACAGGCACTCCCGGATTAAGGGTTTGTCTAAGGTGGCTGAGGTTGCAGAGCCTCTTACGGCGCGCGGTGCTGAAGCTTGGGCGAGTGGGGACAACCGGTTCGAGAAAGGCTGCACGTTTTGGGCCTTGAGGTCAGCCCTCGGCATTAGCCCCTTCTCTGTCTCCTGGGGAGGGGTAGAGTTGTTCCCTCCCTCGGTTTCACGTCTCACCTTCCAGAAAGGTATATGAGAAACACCGGCGACAAGCCTTGCGGTCAAGGCGCGCACGGCGTTGAGGAATAGAAACGGATGTGAGTGGGCTCGTCTCGTTTTGCTTCCTGCCTCTTCACACCTTTTCTCTCACCGCATGTGCGTTTCAAATCCGAACAAGAGCCACAGGCTATAACGCTGGAGGGTAGCGGCCTGCTCCGTACAGCGCGTCCCCTTGCGTTGAGGGCAAAGTCTAAGCGCCGCTAAAAGCTTGTGGTTCCGCGCCTGACGCACGGGCATTACGGATCCTGTTTGCAGGAAATTTACAGGGGGAGATGTGTATTTTGTGCTTGCGTGCCACGGGCATCCTGCCCGCGCTCTACCAGGGTCAGAGCCAGTCGAGGGGATGGCCATGGCACTTGTAATAAAAGGAGATTTGACATGGGAAACCAGTTCCCCGGGCAATCCGTGGATCGGAGTGCGACGGAACAATTGCCCGCGGTGAATGATCAGCCACCACGGACCGGACAGCGCGATGTCTCCATGAACGCGGTCTCAAAGCTGTACTACCGCTACAAGAAGTTCCTGAAGGTTATCCGGTTATTTCTCATCGTCGCCGGACCCGGCATCATTGTAATGGTGGCGGACAACGATGCCGGCGGCATCACCACCTATACCGCCACAGGAGCGAAATACAGCTTTCATTTGATCTGGTTTCTCATCTTGCTGGGGCCGGTCGCGTACTACGTGCAGGAGATGACGGTACGCTTGGGCGCGGTGACCAAGCGCGGCCATGCGGAAGCCATCTTTCATGCGTTCGGATCGTTTTGGGGATGGTTTTCGCTTATGGATCTTGTGATCCTGAACTGGCTCACGATGATCACGGAGTTCATCGGCATGACGGCGGCCCTGAGCATTTTCGGCGTGCCGAAAATCGTCACCGTGCTCCTTGCTGCGGTGATGATGGGGACCATGGTCATCCAGGGGCGCTACTGGACGTGGGAGAAGGCGGCGCTGTTTTTTTGCGCGCTCAACCTGATTTATATCCCCGCTGCGTTCATGATCAACCCGCCGATCCACCAGGTGCTTCAGGGTTGTTTGATTCCACGGCTTCCACCGGGGGGCTTTACGAATGAACTGTTTTTCTTCCTGATGGCCAACATCGGCACCACCATTGCGCCCTGGATGATTTTCTTCCAGCAAAGCGCGGTGGTGGACAAGAGCCTTCAGGAAAAAGATGTGACGGCCGGCCGAGTGGACACGGCCATCGGCTCGTTCTTCACCGTGGTGGTGGCGGCCTTCTGCGTCATCCTTACCGGCACGCTACTGCCCGGTCAGGACATCAGCGACGCCGCTTCGGCCGCCGCCCGGTTCATGGGCATCAACAAGGAATTGGGCACGTTCCTGGCCATCGGGTTGTTCGACGCGGGATTTCTGGGCGCCATCTGCATCTCGCTGGCCAGTTCATGGGCGTTCGGCGAGGTATTCGGCTGGGCCCACTCGCTGAACAATCGAGTGAAAGAGGCGCCCTGGTTCTACGCGTACTACTTTTTCGGTATCGTCCTGGCCGGCACCGTGGTGCTGATTCCGCGCGCGCCGCTGGTGCTGATCACGTTGTTTGTGCAGGTGATCGCGGTCACCTTGCTGCCGGCGGCCCTGGTGTTCCTGATTCTGCTGCTGAACAACGAGGAGGCCATGGGCCGGTACAAGAATACCGTGTTCCAGAACGTAGCCAATATCACGATTGTGACGCTGATCATCCTGGTTTCAACGGCGTATGGAATCAGCGCCATGTTTCCTAACATTCTGAAGTGAATGCCAGCTTCGAGGCTCAACCATGATTCTTGAATTCTTTAAAAACACTGCCAGCACCGTGCGGTCCATCAACCAGAAGTACTCCAAGCCGCAGATCAAAATGACGCCGTGGGTGAAGTTCTCCCTCTTGTCGCTCCGGCTGTATTTGATATTCCTGGTGGGCATCCTGGTCTACCGGTTCATTACGATGCTGCATTGAGTTCGTAGGGGTGGGGCCAGCCCTCCCCTACCAAGAGAGGTGGCGCATGATCGAAACGAAGACGGCCCGGAACGGCGTGGAGAAGCGATACTTCTTGACCGAACTCATCGGGGCGCGCGCGTATGTGCAGGGGAAAAAGGTGGGTAAACTGACCGACGTCATCGTCGTCGATCAAGGCAAGCTAGCGGAGGTTACTCATCTCCAGATCGGCCGGCCCTTTGGCGATCCCTCCTTGATCGTACCCCAGCAAAACGTGCGATCGCTTAGCCCCCGGGAAATCGTCCTGGACATCGATGCTCCCCAGAACTATGTGCGGGGCCTTTTGCCCGGAGAAATCCTGCTGAGGGATTATCTCCTGGACAAGAAGGTACTGGACATCGACGGCCGCGAGGTTGAAGTGGTGTACGACGTTCGGCTGGCGGTCACCGGCGATAAGGTATACCTGAGCGAGGTCGATATCAGCCGCTACGGGTTGCTCCGCCAGTTGGGGCTCAAAGCGCTTGCCAACCACCTATCCAAACGTAGCGGCGACAGCGAAAAGAACCTCATTCCCTGGTCCTACGTCCAGCCGTTGCCGCCCCAATTGGGAGCGCTGAAAGGCGACCTGAGGCTTAGCATCCTGAAAGAACGGCTCGCCGACATTCACCCCGTCGACCTGGCCGATATCCTGGAAGACCTCGATAGTTCTCAGCGGGCCACGCTCCTGGAAGGCTTGGACACGGAACAGGCCTCAGACACCTTGGAAGAGGTTGAGCCGGCTGTCCAGCGCGATATCGTACGTTCTCTTAACAAGAATCGTGTGGCCGAACTGATCAGAGAAATGACACCGGGGCAAGCCGCGGATATTCTCTCGGTGCTTCCATCAGATGATAAGAAAGCCATACTGAAGCTGCTCGAGCCCTCGCAAGTGATCAAGATCGAAGAAATCCTGGAGGAACAGGATCTGAACATTATCAATTTCGCCTCCACACGGTTTTTCAAGTTTCCCCCGGATATCACGGTGGAGCAGGCCCAGTTGAAATGCCGCGAATTGGCCAAGCGAATTGACGTGGTGATGTACCTCTACATCGTGGATCCCAGCGACAGACTGTTGGGCGTGGCGAACATCAAAGACCTGTTCATGGCAGGAGATAACGAACTGCTGCGGGACCTGATGGTTGATAACGTGATCACCCTCAACCCCAGTAGCACCATGAAAGAGGCGTTGGATTTGTTCACCCGGTACGACTTCAAAGCCCTCCCGGTGGTTGGCGTGGACAACGTCATCCTGGGGGCCGTCCCCTGCCGCGATGTGATGAACGTCAAGCACCGCGTGTTGGAGTAAGTAACCCATCTTCCCCGGCTTTTTCCTGTTCCTCCTACCGTGGAAGGACGCAGGATAGGTATGCCTTATATCCAGAGATCTCAGGCGTCAGCGGGCTCGCCTTACGGCGTGGGTTGCGGCGGTTGCATTGGGCAGTAATACTTGACTGCCTTCTGCGGTGCACGGTTTTGTGGGGACAGGATCAGGATCTTCCTACCGTACAACCTTCCGGAAACAATCAGCAGATCTCAGACATGGGGGCGCGGTGGCGATGCCGAGTTTGCTTCGAGCGGCCAGAATCAGGTTCCGGGCAACGTCGAGGCCTCGCGCATCACCATGACGGCCGGGAAATTCTCCCTGGTTGTCCTGTTTGATGATAATACTTACAGGCACGATGCGCGAACCCAGTTCATGAACCGGGCCGTCATGGACAATGGCGCGTGGGACTTCGCGGCCGATACACGCGGCTACACGGAGGGCGTTGCCGCGGAGGTTTGCCGGAACCGCTGGGCCTGGAGGCTGGCCAGCATCTTGGTGCGCCACGAAGTTCAGTTGCAGTCGGCAGGGCGGGGCGCTACAATCTGACAAAGGGAAAAGGCTCCGACCGGGCGCAATCTCCGCCACGGTCGCGAAGGGGTGCCTCCATGAGACGAACAAGAACGTGTTTCGGCGGGATTGTATTTCCACTGGGAGTAGCGACCCTTGCCGTCCTGGTTTTGCTGATCACCGTCAAATCGCCGGGCGCGCAGAATGCTGCGGCTCCCAAGAACGGGGAGGCTTTGAGTGCTCCCCCGCCCGTGAACGCCCAAGCCGCGCTGACGAATGCTAGTCCCAAAACAGATCCTGAGAAATCCCATCTCGACCAGACAAAATCGGATGCGGCAGAGCTTTCCGCGTTGGCGGAGCAACTTCGGGACGAACTGAACAAGATAAACGTTAACGTCCTCTCGCTCGACGTTCTTGCGAAGACCGAAAAATTGGAGAAATTGGCGAAGAAAATTAAAGACGAGGCCAACGCGCACTAAGGGTCGTCTCCCAAGAGGGCCGGAATAACCCCTTGGGTGCATCAGTGAATTTCGGGATGAGGTTTATCGTGCGGCACCAACCAAGTTGCCTAAGGCATCCTCGGGACGGTTCGGAAAGGGCGGGCATCATGACGGGTCAATTTTTCCCCAGACTCTTCAAAGTAAGTCTGCTATGCGCCGCGTTGATCACTGCGAAGTGCTTCGCGCCGGCGCCCACCTCCGCGCAGTCGCAGCAGTTCCCCGGGCCCCAGATGACCATGGATGACCATTCGGCGGCCCACCGTGTCATGACGGACCAGGAGGAGAATCTTGGGGTTCGTTCCGACGGCCTGCATCTTAGTCCCCAGCAGAGAGCCAGGATTGTGCGCGCCAATTTTCAAACGTCGAAACACGACGCGGCGGAATTGGCCACCCTCGCCAAGGAACTCCGGGAAGAACTGAATAAGCCCAACGCGAAGGCGGCTTCCCTGGAAGTCCTTAATCGCGTCGAGAAAATTCAGAAGCTGGCAAAGAAAATCCGGGAAGAAACGAAGGGGTTTTGAAGGCAGCGGGCACGCCGATTGTGCGAGCGTGCCCGCAAGTGTTTATTTAGGCTGCCTTTTCGTTGGATTCGGCCGCGGCGCCCGCTGCGCCAACGCCAATCCGCATGCCGTAAAAGGAGCGATAGACAAAGAAGTACGAAATAGCGAAGAACACTGCCGCCAGGACGCGGGTCAACAAGCTGCCGCTGGTCGCCGTCAGCTTAACCGCCAATTCCACCGCCAGCAATCCAAACAGCGTGGTGAACTTGATGATGGGATTCAGAGACACCGAAGAGGTGTCCTTGAACGGGTCGCCCACCGTATCACCCACCACGGTGGCATCGTGCAAGGGCGTCCCTTTTTCCTTCAACTCGACTTCCACGATCTTCTTGGCATTGTCCCAAGCCGCGCCGGCGTTCGCCATGAAGATGGCCTGATAGAGGCCGAAAGCGGCAATCGAAATCAGGTAGCCGATGAAGAAAAACGGGTCGAGGAAAGCAAAGGCCAGGGTGACGAAGAAGACTGCGATGAAGATGTTCAGCATGCCCTTTTGCGCATACTGGGTGCAGATCTCCACAACCTTCTTGCTGTCTTTTACGGAGGCCTTTTCCACTCCCTCCAACTTGATGTTGGCCTTAATAAATTCCACCGCGCGGTAGGCGCCCGTCGAAACGGCCTGGGTGGAAGCCCCGGTGAACCAATAGATGATGGCTCCGCCGCTGACCAACCCCAGCACAAAGGGGGCGTGCAACAGGGAGAGCTTGTCCACGTTCGTTGACAGGCCGTGGGTAAGAGCCATGATCGTGGCGAAGATCATGGTGGTGGCGCCGACGACGGCGGTCCCGATCAGCACGGGCTTAGCCGTGGCCTTGAAGGTGTTGCCCGCGCCGTCGCCTTCTTCCAGCATGTCCTTGGCGCGATCGAAGTTCGGCTCAAAATGGAAGTCGCGCTTGATTTCTTCCTTGATGTTTGGGACTTGCTCGATGAGCGAAAGCTCATAAACAGACTGGGCATTGTCGGCCACCGGACCGTAAGAATCCACGGCAATCGTCACCGGGCCCATGCCCAGGAAGCCGAAGGCCACCAAGCCGAAAGCAAAGACCGGAGCGGCCAGCATGATGTTTCCCAAGCCCCGCAAGCTGACCCACGAACCGATGGCCATGAGCGCCACCATCACCAGCCCGAGGTAGTAGGCGGAGAAGTTGCCGGACACAAAGCCGGACAGGATATCCAGCGAAGCTCCGCCTTCCCGCGCCGAGGCCACCACCTCCCTGACGTGCCGGGATTCGGTGGAAGTGAAAACCTTCACCAGTTCCGGGATCAGAGCCCCGGCCAGCGTGCCGCAGGAAACAATGGTGGAGAGCTTCCACCACAGCGTGGGGTCGCCGCCGACGTTGGGAATGATGAACGCGGAGATCACATAGGTCAGGGCGATGGAGGCGAAGGAGGTGATCCACACCAGCCAGGTCAGGGGCGATTCGAAGTTCATCTTATCCACCCCGGTGTAACGGGCCTTGGAGATGCCGGCGTTGATGAAGTAAGCGGCGGCAGCGGCGATGAGCATCACCACGCGGATCACGAAGATCCACACGAGCAACTGGACTTGAATGATCGGATCTTTGACGCCCAGCAGAATGAAGGTGATCAGCGCCACCCCGGTCACGCCGTAGGTTTCAAATCCATCGGCAGTTGGTCCCACCGAATCGCCCGCGTTGTCGCCCGTGCAATCCGCGATCACGCCCGGGTTGCGAGCGTCATCTTCTTTGATCTTGAAGACGATTTTCATCAGGTCGGAACCGATATCCGCGATCTTGGTGAAAATGCCGCCGGCTATGCGCAAGGCCGCGGCCCCTAAGGATTCGCCAATGGCGAACCCGATGAAGCAGGGCCCGGCATAATCTCCCGGAACGAAGAGGAGAATGATTAACATCATCAAGAGTTCGACGCTGATGAGCATCATGCCGACGCTCATTCCCGAGCGGACCGGGATTCTGTAAACCGGAAAAGGTTTACCACCCAAGCTGGCAAAGGCAGTACGCGAGTTGGCGAACGTATTAACGCGGATGCCAAACCATGCTACCCCGTAGCTGCCGCAGATTCCGATCACACTGAACGCCAGGATGATGGCCACACGGCCGGCGGGAAATTTCTCCAGCACGCCGAAATAAAGCACGATGATGGCTGCAATGAACACCCAGAGAAGGAAAAGAAACTTTCCCTGCTGGATCAGGTACGTCTTGCAGGTTTCCCAGATCAACTGCGAGATGTCTCCCATCGAGCGGTGAACCGGCAAGTTTTTCAGGCTGTTGTAGATCACCCATCCAAACACCAGCCCGAATAGGCAAAACACGATTCCGACCAGGAGCAGTCTATGGCCGTTGACACCTAGAAATGTTACCGTTCGGAGATCGGGCAGCTTCAGGTTGGCTTCACCCGCGGCTGCTTGGTCGCCTGCGGCATACGCCGCGGGCGTCGCGAGGGCCACGAACAGCGCAACCAGCGAACCGCGCGCCCAACCGCTGGAAAGCGTCTTTCCCACCAGCTTTTGGGCCGCGTCAAAGAGAAGTAATGTAAGCACACCTACTAGTGCAATCGCAAGAACGTGCATCAGATTTTCCTCCGATCGAAAATTCCTCGACGCGCTCCCAAGCTAAGTATGTTTGCTTTTCCGAAACGTAATCTCACGAAGAGTGTCTTAGGAAAGCGTGAGGATACTTTGGCAGTACAGAATATCATAACCGATACGGAAATTGGGCGTAAAGGCAGGACGCGCCCGAAGTTCGGAAAGCATGACCTCCTGTCATCTGTCGAAAAAAGCCACTACCGTTCGAGCGTGACCTAAGATTGAGGACGAAACGCACTCCGACAGACAATGCAGCAATTCTGAGTCCGATTTGAATAAGCTTTCTCGCATGAATGAGCCGGGGTAGCCTGATCGAGAACATCCCCAAAATTAGCTTTCACACTTTCTCGGTTTTGATAAGACAGATATAATCTGTCTCCCGGCCAAACCACGACCATTCAAGAAAAGGGGCGGCTCGTTTCGCGCAGAAGGAATGCTGATTTGACAACGAATTCAAAGGTGAGCCCGTGTGAAGTTTTTTGCGTTGGGAACGCCGTGGCGGACGTTCTGGCCCGGCCCGTGGATCATCTGGCCCCGCGTGGAACCAGTCAACCGCTTGAAGACGTCACGCTGGGCCCGGGCGGAAACTGCCTCAACACCGCAATCGCGCTCGCCCGCCTGGGGATATCCGTGCGCGTGGCCGCAGCCGTGGGCAATGATCGCTTCGGGCATTTGATCCGCGACCGGTTGCGTGCCGAGGGTATTGCGAGCGAGGGGCTGGTGACCCTTCCTGACGCCAAAACATCTACTTCAATCGTCCTGGTCGAGGCAACCGGCGAGCGCCGATTCCTGCACTTGCGGGGCGTCAGCGCGTTCTTCTCAGGACAGAATCTCAATTGGGAAGAAGTAAAGGGCTGCCGTATTTTCCATTATGGCAGCGCCTTTGCCATCCCCGCCTTCGATGAAACGTCCCTCGCGCCGGCGCTCAAGCGGGCTCACGAGTTGGGCTGCGTGACGTCCATGAACATCTGCTGGGATGTCAGTGGCCGCTGGCTCAAGACCATTCAGCCTGCCCTCGCCCACACGGATGTGATATTTCCCAATGTAGACGAAGGACGGCAACTAACGGGGGAATCCGAGCCCCCGATGATCGCGGCTCGGCTGCGTGAATGGGGCGTAAAAACCGTTGTCATCAAGCTGGGCGCGGCGGGTTGCTACGTGGAATCACCGCAGGGTTCGTTCATGTCGCCGGGCTATGCCGTGCAGGTGGTGGATACCACAGGGGCCGGTGATTGCTTTGCCGCGGGATTTCTGGGCGCCATTTGTCGCGACCCCTCGCTGGAGCACGCCGCGCGCTATGCTAACGCCGCCGGGGCGCTTGCCTGCCTCGGCTTGGGCGCAGCCGATTCCGCGCCTACGCTGGCGCAATTGGAAGAATTCCTGCGCAAACATTCCGCTCCCGCACGTTGAAACCCGGGGAGCGGCGCTGGATGGTTGACCCTGCGGCGGTGCTTAGGGCATCAACCACTTTTAATCCTTGACGTGCGGAGAATCCCTTGAGCCTTTTCAAAGTCTTCATTACTCGTCCGCTGCCGCGTGCGGCGGTGGAGCGGATCGCGACGCGCTGTGAAGTTACCCTGAACCCGGAAGACGTGCGGCTGCCCCCGGCGCAGGTAGCGGCAGCCTGCCGGGACGTCGATGGCTTGGTGATTGTCAGTACCCCGGTAACTGAGGAAATCCTGGAAGATGCGCCGCGCCTTCGCGTGGTCTCGGCGGTGGCCGTCGGCTACGACAACATCGATGTCGCGGCGTGCACCAGGCGCGGCATCCTGGTGACCAATACCCCCACCGCCGTTACTGAAGCCACGGCCGACCTGAGTTTCTCCTTGCTGCTGGCCGTGGCCCGGCGCGTGGTGGAGGCCGACCGATTCGTGCGGGACGGCCAATGGCACTTCTGGACGTTTGGCTGCATGTGGGGAACCGATGTGGCGGGAAAGACGCTGGGCATTTACGGCTTCGGCCGCATCGGCCAAGCCGTAGCGCGCCGCGCCCGTGGGTTTTCCATGCGTGTTCTTTATTATTCTCTTGACCGCCCAACGCCGGAGCGGGAACAGGAGCTTGGCGCTCAATTCGTGGATCGCGAAACGCTGCTGCGCGAAGCCGACTTCCTGAGCCTCCACGTACCCTTGACGCCGGAGACACACCACCTGATTGGCGCACCGCAATTTGCGTTGATGAAACCCAGCGCGTTTCTTATCAACACCTCACGCGGAAAGGTGGTTGAGGAAGCCGCCCTGGTGGAAGCGCTCCAGTCGAAACGCATTGCCGGGGCGGGCCTGGACGTCTTCGAATTTGAACCCCGGATTCACCCCGCCCTGCTCGCCGTGCCCAACGTGGTCGTAAGTCCACATATGGGCACGGCCACCGGTGAGACGCGCTTGGCCATGGCCATGTCAGCGACGGATAACCTGCTCGCCGCACTGGCAGGCGAGCGCCCCCCTAACCTCGTGAACCCAGAGACGTGGAAGAAATAACCACCCCACTCGCAAGGTTCAAATCCCTGCGGGAGCATTCTCGGGAGTCTTTGTCCAGCACGAGGTTGAGGGAGGTATTTTCAGGAGCGCACGCCGCGCCAATCGCCCCGAAACGCTTCGCATTCTGGCCCGAGCCGGGAAGGGAGATCCCCCTGCGCCGGCGATGACCTTCCCTCGGGTTGGGGTAGCCAAGATGAAAGCGCTCGGCTCCGGGCGGACCACCCGGTTGGTGGGTCCCGGAAGCCCAGGAACAAAGCGCGCACTGCACGGCGCAAGCCGCGAGCGGGACGTGGGGCCTAACTCCGCGTGGTGCGAATGGGCACCGATCCTGTCTCCAGGCCGGTGGCAGCGGCCGTGACCACGATTTCCCCGGGCTCTCTGGTGCTTTGTACGTTGATCGCCGCCCGGCCGGTAATGGCGTCGATGACAGTTGTCCCACCCAACAACTTCCCCGCGCCTTGAGCGGTGAAATGGATCCAGGGACGCGCGCTGGGCACCACCGTGCCGGCCTCGTCCACCACGTCGGCCTCAATAAAGCTCACATCCATGGCGTTCGCTGCCAGGCTGGTTTTTTCGGCCTTTAGAACAATCTTCCGGCTTTCCCCCGCCGTCCGCAGTTCGTGCTGGAACGTGGCGCCGTGCTTGATGCCGCGGGCCACCAGGGTGCCCGGCTGGTAGGGCACGCCATCCCAGATAAACGGCGGGTGGGCGAGGCGCGCGCCTGGCAAGAGCCGGTGGGCAAACTGATCCGTTCGCAGCTCGGTGTATTTCTCCGCCACCGCATGGAAGTCCGCCCATACCCGATCCTGCGCTGCCGGTTGGTGTACACCCAGGCTTTGCCCGTTCAGCAGCAATTCCACCGTCTCGCAATTGCTGTAGACCCGGATGGGCCGCAACTTGCCTTCCTGCCCGGGCCAGGTCCAGTGACCAGCGATGTGTACCACCGGGGTCTCGGTCCATTGCGACTGGAACAGAAAATAGGCGCTCTTTGGCAGGCGCCACATGTCAGAAATACCGAGATAGTCATTGAACGGCCAGCGCAAGAACAACTTGTCATCCGGCGGCGTCCACAGGCTGCGCGATACGGTGCCATTCGTTTCGCCACAGTCAAACATGCACCACTTGGCGGTGCCCAGCCACGGCATGGCGTTCCACTGCATCAGGAAGCCTTCCTGGATCAGGGCCATCACGCTGTCGGAGACGGCCTGGATGCGGTCATGCTCGATCAGCGCGGGACCTTCGCGCTCGCGCTCGCAGGGAATTGCCCCCCATTCGTTCCAGATGTACATCTTTTCGGGGTGCTTCTCGTGCTCACCCCACAGGTCGTCGTAGGTGGTCGCATCCATGATGTCCGTTACATGCGGCGCCCGGCCAGCCGTCCACCGGTTTGGGTCGAGCGAGTGCGTGTAGTCGGACAGCTCAGCAAAGTCCTCGGGGAACTGATATTCGCTCAGGTCATCGGCGAAACCCCAGATGATGACGGAGGGACGGTTGCGGTCCCGTTCTACCATCTCTTTCAGTTGTTGATGCAGGTTCTCCATCAGCGGCCAGGGGAACCGTGTCGTGTAAACCGGATCGGTCCCGTCCTCGGGCGGCGGGTAGATGTGAATGGCGATGTTAGGAACTTCCTCCCACACCAGGATGCCCATTTCATCGCACGCGTCCAGCACCGCTACATCCTGCGGGTAATGCGAAGTGCGGAAGAAGTTCACGCCCATCTCTTTCATCAGGCGAATGTCGCGCACGCCAACGGCCTCCGGCACGGCGTCTCCCATAAAGCCGTAGTCCTGCCGCCGGTCCACGCCGTGCAGGTTGATCGGTCTCCCATTCAGAGTGAACCCGTTCGCAGCGTCGTGGCGCATAAACCGGATGCCAAACCGCGTGACATATCGATCCAAAACGCGGTCGCCCTCCCGCACCGTGGTCATTAGGCGATAGAGGTAAGGCGACTCGGGCGACCAGAGCTGCGGATCAGCAATCGCATCGGTCTTCTGGTCGAACGATGCCTCCTGGCCTGCAGCGACTTCGGCGTGCTCGCTCACGGTTGCCTTCGCCGTGCCCGCGGCGTCCACTACCTGGCTTTCAAGCCGGATGTCACCGGAGCTCTCCCCCTGGTTTACTACCCAGGTGCGAACGCGCACCACGGGGGCCCGCTCGTCGCCCTCCACTGTCACCCACGTCCCGTTATAGCCGACGTGGAGCGGCCCGGTGACCTCCAGCCAGACACTGCGGTAGATGCCTCCGTAGGTCGCGACATTCCGTTCCTCGGCGGGCGCGACGTACGGAGTAATCATGTCGTCCACTTTGACGGCCAGCAGATTCGTCTTCCCGAACTCCAGCGCGTCCGTGGCGTCGAACACAAAGCTGGTGAATCCGCCCACGTGCTGGCCCACGCGGCGCCCGTTCACCCACGCGTCCACCACCTGGAAGGCCCCATTAAAATGAATGAGCACGCGGCGGCCTCGCCACGACGCGGGGGCCTCAAACCGCTTCCGATACCAACCCACGCCATGAAAATGCCCCGTCGTTGCAAAGGGATTGTCCGGCGTAGCGTCCCAGGTGTGAGGGAGACCGATCTGCGACCAGGCGGAATCGTCGTACCCAACCCGTTCCGCGCCCACGAATTCCGGTTCGGTGGCGCTCCCCGGCGACACCTGGCGCCGAAAGCTCCACTCTTCATTCCAAAGCGTACGTACCCGAACCTCCGGGCCGAGTCCCGCCTGGCCCGTGCTCCACGCCCAGCCGGGAACGCTTAGCGCTTGACCTCCAACCACTGCTGCCGCACCGACGACTGAGGTTTGAATGAATTCGCGGCGAGAAATCGATCTGCCTGGCATGTTTGATTATTCTCCTTGCAAAGAGTATTACCGCGTTACCTGAAGCAACTGCGCCGGCATGGAATTTCGCGCAGCGTCTTGCGTGCGGCCGCGAAGCTGCCGCCTTTGCTTTCCCTGCGTCGCGACTGACGAAAGGAAGGCGGCTGGCCCGCGGGCACACTCCAAGATGCTGCGCGTGGTAGTGCCAAGCTTACCAGAACAACTTCAAGGCAAACTGAATAACCCGGCCTTCGCCCGCAGTCGTAATCTCGCCGAAATTACTTGAGCTCGCCGTATTTATGGGGTCACCGCAGCCACCGGAGGTGTTCCAGTTGCCTTGGATGAGCGGTGAAAAGTCCCCGCCGCCGCAGCCGAAGTTGGCGTGGTTAAAGAGGTTGAAAAACTCCGACCGGAATTGCAGACGGTAGCGCTCCGTGAAATTGAAGTCCTTGATCACGGAGAAATTGACGACGTACAAGCCGGGCAGGGTGACGATGTTGCGTCCGCTGTTTCCGTACGTGCCCGCAACCATTTGGCCCGGCGGGACGACGGCGGCGGTATTGAAGTACTCATTCACCTCGTCTGCCTTGTTGGCAAAATTGCGCTTCAGGCTCACTCCGGGCACGAGTTGAGCATGCTGCCGGCCACCGGTGCCGTCCAGCGCAATGTCCTCACCCGCGTAAAGGGTTTCCGGGTTGCCGCTTTCCAAGGCCGGCAGGGCGCTGAACGTCCAGCCGCCGAGCGCGGCCCTCTCATACCCTTTATTGAACTTCCACTGCGGCGACCAGAGCACCGACCCAGTGAACACGTGCCGGCGATCGAAATCCGACAGGCCCTTCTGGTATCGGAGGTTGAACGGGTCGTCGAATTCGTAGTCCCAGATCGCGTTGGAGCCATTGTCGATAGCTTTGCTGAACGTGTAAGCCGCCGTAAAGCTCACGCCGTGGCTGGCGCGCTTGATGACTTGGGCTTGCAGGGCGCTGTACCAGCTCCGATAAGGATTGGCCATCTCCAACACGCTCGGAGCCAGAATGCCCGGCAAATAGGGGACGCGATCGTAGGCGTTCGCCTCGGAGGGCGGCGCCCCGGTGAACGGGTCATTCTCAAAGATGGCCGGGTTAAGGCTGCCCCAGCCGTCCAGGTGCATGGCCTCTTTACCCACATAGCTGGCCTGCACCATGAACGATTGCGCCAGTTGACGCTGGACGGTCAGGTTCCATTGCTGGATGTAAGGCGTGAGCAGGTTACTGGCATCGTAAAGCCCCGAGAGAGGCAGCGGGTAGAGGGGGCAGCTCAACGTGGGATTCTTGACGCATCCAAACGTCGTGGGAAGGACCGGCGGAGTGGGGAAGTTGACGGAGCTGAACGGCTCGCTGATCAGACCGTTGTACAAGTTGTAAACGCCCGTCCAGGGGCCGCTCTGCTGCGAAACCGAATCGGCATCAATGGAATCGAAGAACACACCGTACGCGCCGCGCACGCTGGTTTTGCCGTTGCCGGTAACGTCCCAGGCAAAGCCGACACGGGGAGCGACGTACTTCCACCGTCTCGGGCTGATGCCGCGCGGCACGCCGGGATCACCGGCAAACAGGATGCCCGGAGGCGCGCTGGGGATGACCGTGGATTGGGTGGACGGATTGGCGATGCCCGCCAGGCTCGACAGCCGATTATACTTGTCATACCACGGCAGGAGCGGCTCCCAGCGCAGGCCAAAGGTCAGCGTGAAGCGCGGCATGACCTTGAACTCATCCTGAATGAAGAGGCTTGGCGCTTTCTGGTAATCGTCATTGGTAGTCACGCCAAAGCCGCCGCCGTAATTGTAATAAGCGCCCAGCAGGAAATCCGCAATTTCGTTTCCGCTTTCCGCGCCGCTGAACGTGGCCGTAGCCGGACCCAGGAAGATCTGGTCAAAGCTGAGGCTCAGCCACTCACCTCCGAATTTCAGGTTGTGCCGGCCCTTGGTCCACGTGACCGCATCGTGGAATTGCCAGTTGTGGCTGCGGAAGAATACCGGGCCGTAACTGCCGAAAAACGAGAACAGGCTGCCCACATTCACACTGACGGCCCCTCCCTCTGCGTAAAGGGGTGAGTCAATACCCATGTCGGTCGGCGCGATCGTCTTGCTTACGCCAATGTCCGTCATGGTGCGAAGGTAGGATGCCGTGAACTGGTTCACCAGGTTCGGGCTGATAGAATACGTGTCATTCAGCGTGATCATGGTGGTCTGCGAACTGGTGAAGCCCGTCATGTAGTTGGGAATCGAACCGCCAAGCAGGTTCTCGTAATTCTGGTAATCGTGGTCGACATAAAAGTCGCCGGAGAACGTGTGCTTGGTGCTCTGGTTCCAGTCGATGCGACCGAGCACTTGCGCGTCGTCCCAGGGCTCAGCGCCGAAAGTGGTCACCTGACCCGTAGGGGACTGCGGGATCATCGGCAGCAGATATGTGGCATTCGCACTAAAGCACGTTTGATCGACGACGTTATTCAGGACGCACGGCGCCCCGGTTGGGCTGGTCATCGGCTGTCCGGTCACGGGGTTCGTGGGGTCAGTTAACGTCGTGGAAAGAGCGCTGAAATCGCCCGTCCGTTCCGCCGCCGTAGGAACGGTGGACACCGCACTAAGCGAAGAGCTATGGTTCAGCGTTTCCTGGTACGCGCCGAAGAAAAACAGCTTGTCGCGGAGGATCGGCCCGCCCACCGTACCGCCAAACTGGTTCTGTTTATACGGGGTCTGGGTGGGAGAGAAAAAGTTGCGCCCGTTTAAGGCGGTGTTGCGGACGTATTCGAACGCGTCGCCATGGAATTGGTTGCTCCCGGATTTGGTAACCACGTCCACCTGGGCGCCGGCATTCCGGCCGTATTCCGGAGAGAAGTTCAGCGCCTGGATGCTTAACTCCTGCACGGCGTCCGGGGGTGGATAAATCATGCCGGTTGAACGCGACGGATTCACGAAGTACCCGCCGTTGAGTGTGAACATATTCTGGGTGAACTCGCTGCCGTTGACGTTCATCGTCGGCCCGCTGCGCGAATCGCTCATTTGCTGGGGAGCAAACACGCTGACCACGCCGGGAAGAATGGCGGAGAGACCCACCACGTCGCGGCCGTTTAGCGGAAGCTCACTCACCCGCTCTTGATTAACCAGGCTCGAAAGCGCGCCCGACCGCGTGTCAACCGCCGGAGCCTGCCCGGTCACCGTGACTTCCTGGGTGATCTGCCCGAACCTGGAGCGAGAAGTCGAGACGAACATTCTGGTTCAGGGCGAGAGTAACGCCGGTGCGAACGATCCGCTCAAAACCGGACTTTTCCGCCATCACCGTGTAGCTTCCGGGCGGCAAGGCGTTGAAGGTATAGAACCCTTCCGCATTAGTTTGCACCACTTGCTTCATTTGCTGTTGCACCAAGGTGGCGGTGATTGTCGCATCAGGCACAACCGCGCCCCCTGGGTCAGTCACATATCCGCTGATGGTTCCAACGACCTCTGCCGAGAGGTTCCCCCCGGCGCAGAGAATCGCGAAAGCCACCCACACATTCCAAAGAACGACCGTCAATATCTTCTTTGCCATGGCAAATACCCTCCCAAAATCACTGGTTGTCAATTTGTTGGAAGAGTTTATCCACGCCCATCGCTGCTTCGAGCAAAAGGCGCAAAGGCCACAGGCAGCAACGAGGCCGGTGGCGCTTTTCATTTGCATCGTATGTTTTCGTTTTCTGGTCCTTCCTACAATTTATTACACCTAAGCCAATGGCATGTCAATTAAAAAATAGTACAACGATGCCGGTGATGCGAAACCACCGCTGCAATGGGCAGCAGGCCAGACAGCACATCGAATGGAAGTCAGAGGAAGACGGAATGTTGCGAAAGCAGAAACGGACATCCTCGCGGCATCCATAACACAGGTGCGCACCTCCGCGCTTATGCTTCCGCTGACGGCCCCGAGGGCCTCTCTGAAAACTGATAACTGAAAGCTGGTGGCTGATAGCTGCACTTCCGAACAAACTCAGGCGTGCGGCGCTGGTTTAAAGCCGGCCAGCTTCATGCCGCGCTGGGCCTCCGGATTTTTCATGAAAGTGTTCCAAACGAAACCGGTGCGGAGGTTTTCCGCCATGACGAGCGTGATTCCCAGGTCGATACCGATCACGTCAGTGTCGTACCATTTCGTCAACGGGTTAAACGCATCCACCAGCCCGTATTTGCTCCAGGCGTCAAACCCGTAAGTCGCCCGCATGTTGCGAAGCACGCGCAACGCGGGTGCGGGCAGGAACGGCAGCGAGCCACCCGCGGCGCACGGCACCACCGTGCCATCGATGGGACCGATGGCAGGCGGCCCGCCCCAAACCACGTAGCCTCCCCGCGAATCCGAAGCCGTGATGCCCCACAAGTCGACGCTGTAATCGGGAAACTGCTTGCTCAGGTCCAGGCAGAAACGGCGATGTGCTTCGGTGGCAATCGCGGAGTTCTGAAAGTAGTTCGCATAAGCGTCGCGCTTGCCGCGGAAATCGAACCAAGCTTGCGAGTATTGGTGCACGAACAGCGGAGCAAATGAACCGATGTAGCGCAAGCCGTCGTACTCAAAGGCAATGCGCCGCCACGCCTCCCAGGTGTCCGGCTTGAGCGGGTGAAGCAGCGAGCCCATGCCGAGCAGGTACATCATCATCAGCTCGCTGTAGTCCTGCCAGCGGTAAGGCAGAAAACCCAGCTCCGGCATCCAGCCCAACGAAAGCAGCGGAGTGTCCTCAGCCAGCCAATTCCATTCCACGCGGTTGAAGATGTCCTCCGCCAGTTGGCGAATTTCAGTCGTCGCAAAATGTTCTTTGCAGGTCAGGACGCCGCAGAGAAGAATGGCCGTATCCACGGAAGAGACCTCGGAATCCCACAGGCGAGCGCCTGTGTTCATATCCGCAAAATGAAAGAAGAAACCGCGGTGGTTGGGCAGTTTCCGCCACAGGAAGCGCAGCGTGGTGAGCGCGCGCTCACGGGCCAGGTAAGAAGAAATCCAACGCCGGTGCTCTCCCACGCAGAGGGCCGTCAGTCCAAAGCCGGTGGCGGCGACGCTGGAGACGGTGCTGTTGTCTGTCCCGCGGACAGTACACCGGTCATTCACCAGGCCGGTCTCCGGGCTGGCCTGGTCCCAGAAGAATTGGAACGCCGCCCGCTCCAGCTCTTCGAGGAAAAGGTCGTCTTCCGGTGAAAGCGGCGTCTGGACGGCCGCCTGGACGGGTGCAGAGGGTGCATTCGGAGCTTGGCCCGCCATGGCGAAGCCGGACGAGCCGCTCAAAGCCAAGGCAGGCGTGACGCCGGCCATCCGGATCAGACACTCCCGCCGCGAACACAACCGCTTTGACATCCGCTCTGCAAGCCCCACGTGCGAATTATACAATGGCCGATTCAGGGACATTCCTGAAATGGTTGATGCGAAGCCCGTTATACAGCACCACACCGTGCCGGAGCCCGCCGGTGTAAAATGTAAGTGCAATGAGCCGTGCCCGGATGGTAATCATCGTGGCCCTGGCGGTGTGGGCGGCGGGATGCGCCGTTCCAGTGTTGCTGAACCATTTTGTGGTTAAGCAGACGGTTACAGTGCGGGGCGCGGTCGTGGTGCGCAGTGACGATGTGGACAAGCAAGTGCCCATCCGCGATGTCACGGTTACCATTGAAGACGACCCCACCGCGCCGGCCGCCACCTCGGGTCCCACGGGCTTCTTTGAGCTGCAATTCGAAAATCGTCGAGGCGAACCGTTCATTCTCCAGTTTCGCCATCCGGAGTACATGCCCCTCGACCGCATTATGCTGACCGCAACCAGGCTTTGTCTGGCAGACATGGCTCCCATCCTCGAGCCCAGCCCCGCTACCCTCCCGGTTCGACAAGTGCCCATTGCGAATGTCACGGTAAGATACTCCGTCAAAGCCACGACCTTGCTCAACACCGGCAGCGTCGCGAAGACGTTTCACGTCTCGAACAAGGGCAACGTGCCCTGCAACGGTCACTACCCGTGCTCGCCGGACGGCAAATGGAAGGCATCGATTGGCTCAGCCAGCCTCGAGGCACCCAGCGGGAACGTTTTTTCCAATGCCAGAGTCTCCTGCATCGCCGGCCCTTGTCCCTTCACGCGCATACGCTCCGACGGCTTTTCTGGCGGCGGTCCGTCGATCCATGTGGCGATTCTCAACTGGTCCGATCCCACCGTGTTTCTCTTCGAGGCAGAAGTGTTCCGATTGATGCGCAGCGGCAGCGTGCGCGTATCGTATCCGGTCGTTTTCGGTCCAACGCTGCATTTTACCGTGCCCGCCGATGCTGAAGGGGTCTACCTCGAAGCGGACGTTGACCACGATTCCATCGTGTTTCCGCTCGCGCCTACTTCGGAACCGCTCCTCAGTTGGGCTGCGTGCAGCGAAGCCGTGACCGCGGATCACACCAAGGCGTATCAATGCAGTTTGAAGCCCGGCTATACGTTGGTCAAATGAGTGCCAGAGAGAAGTTAGGAGTGAGAAGTGAGGAGTGAAATGCCACGAGCGCGGCGTCAACATTCGAAACTTTTTCGGACTCTTGTTTCTGATGCCTCTGGCGTCATATTTTCCGCCTGGAGTTTCGTAACGTCTCGCGTCTGGCTCTTGCCCCCTGTTCTTTGCTGCTGTCTTGCAGTTCCCTGTTCCGCCGGGCAAACGGCAGCAAGCGAAACGGTCACGATCGACGCCCAGGCGCCATCGCGGCCCTTCCCGCACTATTGGGAACAGATGTTCGGCTCAGGGCGCGCTATCCTCGCGCTGCGCGAAAGCTATCGGGACGACTTGAGGGCAGTCAGGAAAGCCACTGATCTCGGTTATATCCGCTTCCACGGCATCCTGGATAACGACGTCGGGTTGTATGACGCCAAGCCCGGTGCGACTCCTGCTTACAACTTTTCTTACGTCGACCAGATTTACGATGGGCTGCTGGCGAACGGAGTGCGGCCTTTCGTGGAGATCAGTTTCATGCCGCAGGCGCTGGCCTCCACCTCCCAGCGACAAGCATTCTGGTATCACCCCTATGTCTTGCCCCCTCAGGATTGGAACCGGTGGCGGGACCTGATGGGCAGCTTCGCGCGCCATCTCATCGCGCGTTACGGCATCGACGAAGTGTCTCACTGGTACTTTGAAGTGTGGAACGAACCGAACATTGATTTCTGGGCCGGTGTGCCCAAGCAGCAAACCTATTTCACCCTTTACGATGCCACCGCGCGCGCCTTGAAGGACGAAAGCTCGCGACTGCGCGTCGGTGGGCCCGCTACCGCCCAGACCGCGTGGATCGGCGAGTTCATCCGCCACTGCGTTGCGAACCGCGTCCCGCTGGACTTCGTTTCCACCCACGTTTATGGAAATGACCAAGCCGAAGACGTGTTCGGCACGCACGAGCAGATCTCGCGACAGGAGATGGTGATTCGCGCGGTGAAGAAAGTTTACGATGAGGTCAGGGCCTCGCCGCGGCCCGAGCTTCCCATCATTTTCAGCGAATACAACGCCAGTTACATGAATGAGACGGACGTCACCGATTCCGCCTTCATGGGACCGTGGCTGGCTTACACCATCAGCCAGTGCGACGGCTGGGTGAACATGCTGTCCTACTGGGACTTCTCCGACGTGTTCGAGGAGCAGGGCGTGGTGAAACGGCCCTTTTACGGCGGATACGGTTTGATGGCCGAAGGCGATATTCCCAAAGCCGCCTACAACGCGTTCGCGCTGCTGCACCGGCTGGGCACGGAGCGGCTCCCGGCGGAGTCCGGTTCGGTGCTGGCCACGCGGCGGGAGAACGGCGACCTCGCCATCGCTGCCTGGAATTATGCCCAGCCGGGGAAATCGGGTGAACCGCGAGCAATCACCTTATCTTTTAGCGGCCTCGGATCTCTGCGCCACGCCATCATTTTCCAGGTGGACGACCAGCACGGTTCGGCCCTCACCGCCTGGCAGGCGATGGGCAACCCGGACTTTCCTTCACGTGAGCAGCAGGCGGTGCTGAGGGAAGCGGGCCGCCTGCCCGCGCCTGAAATTCGCCAAATCCCCTCCGGCGATCCCGCTCTGCTTCATGTGGATCTTCCGCCCCACGGCCTCGCCCTGATCGAAATTTGCCCATGACGGTTGGAGGGCCGTTCCGCGAGTAGCTGTAAGTGCAACGTACGCCTCCCGACGTGAAGTGGCGCAAGTTAATTGTGTTGACAGCCGATCTGTGCTCGGGTAATGTCGTGCCCGTTTCTCATCCAGCTTTCTATGTGGTTCCATTGGCAGGGTCGCATTGAGCTTTTCCGTTGTCCTCACGGAAGTTCACCATGCCGAACGATCGCGAAGCAGCCCTCCTCGGTTTAGACGTTCTAATCAGCTCCCCCAAAATTCCTGACGGCATTTTAGCTGTGAAAAGGGGAGTGCCGCCGACACTAACTTCTCATTCAGGACGAGAGTACCTGGCGTTCCCATCGGCACGCTCTGCTACTCACTCAGCAAATCACTCAAGGAGGTAGTTATGTGGCCAATTCGTTTCTTCCACCCGATCCTCGACGCGCTTGACCGGGGGGATGTTATCCGCACAGCCGTGGTGTTTGTGCTCCGAGCGCTGGGAGTACTGACCGTCCTAGCCGGGCTTTACCTATTGGTTGAAATCCTCAAACTCTCGTTTCAACTGCCGGCCCAGGGAACCATTGGCGGGTTGCTGTTCGCGATCATTTTCGTCGCGGCAATTGCCTCGCTGACCCAAATATTGTTCTATCGCGCGGAGAGCGTGCGCAACCTGGGTGAGTCAGCCTTTACGGTAATCCCGATTTTCTCCATTTTATTTCGAACCATGGGGGAAACCTATGCCACGTCCGGTGTGGCTATAGGCGTAGGCGGCTGCTTGTTCATCTGGCTTTCCGGCCTGAACCCCGCGCAGATGTTGCCCGGGGCGGGACAATTGTTGCCCGCAGTCGCCGGCGGCACGTTTATGGATGGAGTGCTGTTCCTGGTGTGGGCGGCTCTCGCGTCCTTTGCGGCGCTGATCGTTTTCTATTTTCTGGCCGAAGCCGTGGTCGTGATCGTGGATATCGCGCGCAACATTCGATTGTTGGTGCACCAGGGTGAAGCAGCCGCCGAGAAAAGCCCCGGTAAACTGTCGGCGTGAGCGTGCAAAGGCCCTTGCGGATCACTGAAAGCCGGAGGCTGAAGGCTTCCGTTGATGCAGCTTTCAGCCTCGCCGCAGTTCCGAGTGCTGAATCCAAGTCGGGGGTTGCTGGCTAGGAAAGCTCCGGCAAGCTCTCTCGCGTGGACACCGCCTCGGCGGGCTGGCGCCCTGCCGGCACTTCCTGGTCCTTGTATTGGAGATGATATAACTTAAAATAAATGCCACGCTGTTCGAGCAGTTGCTGGTGGGTACCCACTTCACGCACGCGGCCCTTGTGCATCACGACAATTTTGCTGGCGTTCTGAATTGTAGAAAGCCGGTGGGCAATGACGAGCGAGGTGCGGTTCTCAACCAGGCGCTTCAATCCTTCGCGCAGCAAGTGTTCGGTCTCGGGATCAACGCTGGACGTGGCCTCGTCCAGGATCAGAATACGCGGATTGTGCGCCAGCGCCCGCGCGAACGAAAGCAATTGCTTCTGACCTACGGAGAGCGTCGCACCACGCTCCCTGACGGGCTCACCGAAGCCCGCCGGCAGGCTCTCAATAAACTCCCACAGATTCACCTGCCGTGCCGCCGAGCGTACTTGCGCGTCCGAGATGCCCTCACTGCCCAGCCGGATATTGCTCGCAATCGTACCGGAAAACAGGAAGGGGTCCTGCAACACAATCCCGAAATTCTTGCGCAAGTCACGCAGGCGCAGGTCGCGAATGTCAATGCCATCAAACGTGATGCGGCCTTCCTGCACGTCATAGAACCTCAACAGCAGGTTGGTGAGGGTGGTTTTCCCGGCGCCGGTGTGGCCCACCACCGCTACCGTTTCACCCGGCTGTATGGCGAAATCAATCTTGTCCAGAACCTTGTGGTTATCGTTATAAGCGAACCCAACATTCTGAAACTCCACCAGCCCACTCGGATGTGCAGGCAGTTTCGGCTGAACCGGGTCCACGATGGTCACCGGCGTATCGAGCAGCTTAAAGATGCGTTCCGAACTGGCCATCGCGGCCTGCAATAGGTTGTACTTATCGCTCAGGTCTTGAATGGGCCGGAAAAACCGCTGTGAGTACTGAATGAAGGCAATCGCCGTACCGGCGGTGACCGCGCCGCGCAAGGCCATTCCTCCGCCCATATAGACAATGATGGCGATGGCAATCGCGCCCACCAGTTCTACCGCGGGATAAAAAAGGCCGTACGCCAGGATGGATTGCTTGTACGCCTCCATGTGGGCGCGGTTGGCTGCCTCAAATTCCTGGAAGCTGAGGTCTTCGCGATTGAACAGTTGCAGCACCGACATGCCCGACAGATGCTCCTGCAAATAGGCGTTGATGCGCGCAATCGCCACGCGAATGCGCCGATAAGACTCGCGCACGACCCGTTTGAACGCTACGGTAATGATCATGATGATCGGCAGCACGGAGAACGTGAGCAGCGCCAGCTTCCCGTTCACATACAGCATCACCACCATGATGCTCAAGAGCGTGAAGAAATCCCCGAAGATCGCCACCACCCCGGCGGCAAAAAGATCGTTCAGCACATCGACGTCGGTGGTCACCCGAGTTACCAGGCGGCCCACGGGGTTGCTATCGAAGAAACTCATTTCCAGCCGCTGCAAATGAAGGAAAATCTGCTTCCGCAGGTCGTACATCACCTTCTGGCCAACCAACTGCATGGCGAACGACTGTGAGAATTCTAAAAAGAAGCTGGCCATCACGGTGGGAAAGAACAGGACGAACGCAATTTGCGCGATGCCCACCATGGGATTGCGGCTCAGAAAATGGGCGAGGGCCGGAAACAGACGTTGGCCGTGCACGGGATCCAGGTAGCGATCCACTTCCACTTTCATCAGATACGCCGGCACAGCCTGCAGCATTCCGTAAAGGAGCGTGGTGATAAGCGCAAACAGCGTCATGCGCCAGTACGGACGAAGGTACTTCAGCAGCCGCCGCATGAGCCGCGAGTCGTACGCTTGGCCGATAATTTCCTCTTCCTGGTGACTGCCTGGCATTCAGATTTCCTGTAAGATGGAGCAGGCGCTGAAAATTACGCTTCTTTCTCCAGGGCCTCCTCGATCAACTGCTTGTTATAAAGCTCTGCATAGTAGCCGTTCATGGCCAGCAATTCCGCGTGGGTGCCGCGCTCGGCGATTTCACCGTCGTGCAGCACCACGATTTCATCGGCGTTTTGGATAGTCGAAACGCGGTGCGAGATCAAAATGGTGGTGCGGCCCGCCATAACACCGGTGAGTTGCCGCAGGATGCTTTCCTCCGTGTAAGTGTCCACGCTGGAAAGCGCATCATCAAGGATCAGGATGCGTGGATCGCGGATGATCGCGCGGGAAATGGCCGTTCGTTGCTTCTGCCCGCCTGAGAGCGTCAGGCCACGCTCGCCCACCAGGGTGTCAAACTTCTTGGGAAAACCGTTAATTTCCGGGAGAATATTGGAAGCTTCGGCGGCCCACTCCACTCGCGCATCGGTGGCGGTCGCAGCACCAAGCTTGACGTTTTCACGGATCGTTTCACTGAAGAGAAATGTTTCCTGCGGCACGAATCCAATGTGTTCGCGCAGCGTGCGGAGGGGGATCTGCCGGATCGGAACGCCATCGATCATTAGTGTACCTGGCGGAGCGTCGTACAGCCGGGGAATGAGGTTGGCCAGGGTGGTTTTCCCGGAGCCTGTCGCCCCCACCACGGCGAGTGTCTTGCCGGCAGGAATATGCAGATTGATATTCCGCAGAATGGCCGTTCCGTTATAACTGAAACTCAGGTCCCGAAACTCGATATCGCCGCGTATGGTGGTCAGCGGGTTTGGCGGAACGTCGCGATCGTCGATCTCGGGTCGAGCCTCAAAGATGGTCATCAAACGTCCCTGCGACGCCAACCCGCGCTGTACGAGGTTGGTCACCCAGCCCAAGGCGATAATCGGAAAAATGAGATTCGCCAGATAAACGTTGAAGGCGGCAAAAGTCCCGACGCTAATGATCCCTTGCACCACGTGCCGTCCACCAACCACCAACACCATCATCAGCGCCATGGCAAACATCAATCCCATGGCCGGCCACAGAAAACTGGTGATCCAGATCAGACCCTTATTTTTTTCAACGAAATCCCGGTTCATCACGCCAAACGTCGCCATCTCGGCGTCTTCCTGGCAGAAGGCCCGGACCACCCGCACCCCCGAGATGTTCTCGCGCACCCGCTCGGTCATTTCCGAATAAAGTGCCTGGATCTGCTCGAACCGCCGGTGAATCCTGGCGCCGAAGTATTTGACGGCCACGGAGGCCAGCGGGAGCGGGGCGATCGCCATTAGCGTCAGCCGCCAATCGAGATGAATCATCAAAGTTACCGTGGCGATGCCCACCACAACCGTCGTGGCCGAGTACATGATGCCGGGGCCAATCATGTTGCGAACGGCGTTGAGGTCGTTCGTAAGCTTCGACATCAGGTCGCCGGTTCGGTGTTCGGTGTAATACCGGGACGAAAGGCGCATCAGGTGTCGATACAGATCGTTACGCAAGTCATATTCGACATCGCGGGATATACCGATGAGGATCCAACGCATCCAGAATTGGAAGATGGCCTTGACGAGCGACAAGCCCACGAGCACGGCAGCCACATCCGCCAACTGGCGCAGCAGCGCGTGGTGTGTCAGATCGTCGATACCGGCCTTGATAGCCAACGGAACGAGGGCTCCGATGGATTGTGCAAGAACCAGGCACACGAATCCCACAATGAAGCGTGTCTTATAACGAGCGAGGTACGGCCGAATTGGACGGAAGCGGTCGAGCATCCGAGCCCCGTGATTCAAACGTCTCGATCTTGTCCCCAGAGACGGACAAGTACTAAAGGATTAGATTATAACCGGAGCGTTGTGGATACCGGAACCTCGATACCGAAATTACGAACACAACCTTAAACCGCGTGGAAAACCCAGGGCATTGCGTGTACGATAGGCCGCGCTTGACCGTTTTGTGAAAACATGCAACTGTCCCGGAGAACCGTATGGCAAACGATGAAGCAGACGAGCAGAAAAAAAGGATCGAGGAGTTAAAGCGCCGCGCGGAAGAACTTACCGGAGGCGCCATGAACAGCGGCGTTGATTCCGCTACACCGCCGGAGGTTGAAGAAGGGTTCTGGAAACACGTGGTGGAATATGAGGAGGCCCCTTGGACGACTCACTTCCAGCAACTGGAGAGAGCCGGCGTTTCCCTGCCGCCGCCCGATGCGCTCAATGATGACGAGGTCACAGCCAAGCTTTGGGAAGTCATCAACAAACTTGCGCAGATGCGGATCTTCCTGGAAGAGACCGATCACCTGAGCGATCGCGAGCTGTACACCACGCTATGGAGTGATGGGTTACGCGAAGAAACAAAAGATATCGCGTTGGACCAGGACTCGGCGTGCCATTATCAATTGCTGGGCAGCGGCAGCGAAGAGGATACCTACCTGTATCTCAAGTATTTCGCGGACGAGAAGTGGCGCGAAGACTGGCTCAAGGAGGACCCAGACTGCGTTATGCCGGAACACGAAGACCCGCCTTACGACCGCGACCGCTATTTGCCCCAACCCACTTACGGGCCGCCCGATGACGAACAGATCAATTAGGCTCACCCGGGTTTGCAGCAGAGCCAAGAGTACTGAAAAGCGGGACATAAATTAGACGGATGCGAAACTCAGGGTCCTGAAATCCGGGCAGCGCCACTTTGCCGACGCACAGACCCGAAATAGCACTGTTGAGCGAGATCCGGCAGATCAAGGTCGATTACGACCATACAGAAAAATGGATCAAGAATCCCGAATTCTGTATTATCTTCTGACATAATGCACGTGTGCTCCTATCCAACAGAATCGAATATGGTTAAAACGCATACTTGCCTCGGTCGCTGGAAGTCAACGTGCTATAATCGCTAACGAGTTACTGTTCCTCAAGGCACCAAACGGACTGCGGTAATGACCAGGATTCCAGCTTTTCGGCTAACCACGCTTTCGCTCGCCCTCTTGAGCCTTGTTCTGGTGGGATTTGGAATTCTCAACTACCAGCAGCGTGGACTGTATCCGATTCCCGACGATGGCGTTTCCTGGATTGAGTCTCCGCAAGGCGTGACCGCCTGGATTGTGGTGCGCGGGGGACCCGCCGACCGCGCCGGGATCCGCGAAGGCGATCTGCTGAAGGCGATCAATGGGCAGCCCATCACCACAGCTGTGGAAGCGGTCCAGCAAATCTATCACTTGGGTGTCTGGTCGCTTGCGGCGTACAGCCTGACTCGGAACGGCGAGCCCTTTGACGCCAGTCTTGTCTTGGAGGCGCAAAGCACCGCCGGTTCGGTACGCAACTATCTGGCCCTAGTGGGCTTACTTTACCTGCTGATCGGCACTTTCATCCTTTTCCGCCGCTGGACAGCGCGCAAGTCCCGCCATTTCTATGTCTTCTGCCTGGCTTCCTTTGTTTTATACACGTTTGTCTACTCATCGAAACTGAATACGTTCGACTGGACGATTTACTGGCTGAATGTGGCGGCGACGCTCCTGCAGCCCGCGCTGTTTCTGCACTTCTGCTTGACCTTTCCTGAGCGTTCCAGCTTGCTGCGCGAGCGCCGCTACCTGGTGCCACTGCTCTACCTTCCCGGAGCCTTGCTGGGAGCGATCCATGCATTGGTAGCGGTGGACATCCTAGTTCTGCCCTTGCCGCTCTTGCAGGCGCGCTGGCTGCTCGACCGAGTGGAGCTGTTTTACCTTGGGGCGTACTTTCTAGCCGGCGCCTTGGCGCTGCATCATGCCTACGCCCGCTCCACCGACCCGGTATTGAAGCACCAACTGAAGTGGGTGACGCGCGGAACCTGGGTGGCCATCGTGCCGTTCGCCACGCTCTATGCTTTGCCGTACTTCCTGGGATTTGTTCCCAACGCCTGGATGAACGCCTCGGCGCTCTTCCTGGCAGTGCTGCCCGTGACGTTTGGCTACGCCATCGTGCGTTACCGGTTGATGGACGTGGACATCATCTTCCGGCGCGGCATCTCCTACACGCTGGCCACCGCCGGTATAGTAGGTCTGTATTTTGCGCTCATTGCCTTGTTTGCGGATTTCTTCCGCGCCACGTTTCCGCCCATTAACAGCCGCGGTGCGTGGGTTGTGGCAATTGTGTGCACCGCCGTCCTGTTTCAACCCGTGGTGAACTATATTCAGCAGTGGGTGGACCGCTTTTTTAACCGTGAGCGCTACGATTACCGCCAAACGTTGCTGGAATTCGCCCGCGAACTCACTTCGGAATTGCACGTTGATAGCCTGCTCCAGCAGATTTCTGACCGCCTGTCCGAAACCCTGGGAGTGGACCGGCTCGCCGTGTTTCTGGCATCGGAATCCAGCGGCTTCCGCTTGGTGCGCTCGCGAGGCATGAATTTCACGGCCAAGACCGACACCAGCTTTCTCGACCCGACTCAGCCGGCGCTGGCCAAAGGCTACCTTTTCTTTGACAATGTGAAGCATGCCTATGGCTATTCGGTGGCGGCACAGAAATCCATCGAGCAGCTCAGGCTGCACTACTACCTGCCATTTAGGATTAAGGAGCACACGCTGGGTTACCTGGGACTGGGTAAAACGCGCGACGGCGACTACCTGTCCAGCGAGGACATTGACCTTTTGCAAACGATCGCCGGCTATGTCTCGATCGCGCTCGAGAACGCCCGGTTGTACGAATCGTTGGAGATGCGGGCACGCGAGTACCAGGCTCTGCGCGATTTTAGTCAGAACATCATCGAATCCATCAGTGCCGGCGTGCTGGCCTGCAACCTGGAAGGCACGGTGGAGGCTTGGAACTCCGCCCTGGAGCGGCTGTATGGACTTAGCCGGTCCGAGGCGCTGGGACGCACGCTGGAAGCGATCTTCCCGGCGGAACTCAGGACGGAGTTGTCCCGGGTTTCCGATCCCCATCACACGCTCAACCTGTACAAGTTCCGTCTGCGCAATGCGGAGGACCGCGCCCTGATTGTCAACCTGTCCGTGGTTCCGCTGATCGGGAATGAGAACCAGGTGATTGGGCAGTTGTTGATCTTCACCGACCTGACGGAGCGCGTAAACTTGGAAGACCAGTTGATGCAGGCTGAGAAACTGTCCTCGATTGGCCTGCTGGCAGCAGGAGTGGCCCACGAAGTGAATACCCCCCTTGCGGTTATCACTTCCAACGCCCAGTTATTGATGCGACAGATGGATCCCGAAGACCCGCGCACGCGCACGCTGGACAAAATCGTTACGCAGGCCTTTCGCGCGTCCGAAATTGCCAACAACCTGCTTAAGTTCTCGCGCGTCGGCGGCGGCGAATTTTCCGACTTGGACGTCAATCGCGTCATCAGTGAGAGTCTCTCCCTGGTCGAACCCATGCTGAAGGCGGCAAAGATCACCGTCAGTTCCCAATTGAAGTCCTTGCTGCCCCCCGTGTACGGCAACGCCGGCAAGCTCCAGCAAGTTTTCATGAACTTGATCATGAACGCGCGGGACGCCATGCCGCGCGGGGGCGAACTAACGATTTCCACGGAAACGGAGAACTCCGCCGTGCAGGTGGAAGTTTCCGATAACGGCGTGGGAATCCCCGCCGATCAGCTCAATAAGATTTTCGATCCGTTTTTTACTACCAAGGGTACCAGTCGGGGCACGGGTCTGGGTCTCGCGGTTACATATGGCATCATCCGTGAGCATTCCGGAGCCATCCAGGTAGACAGCGTAGTTGGCCGCGGAACAACGTTCCGGCTGGAATTCCCCGCAGTTAGGAAACCTGTTAATGTCACCTAAAGGCTCCATCCTCGTTATTGACGACGAATCCGAAATCAGGGAAAGCCTCGAGCAACTCCTGAAGCTTGAGAGCTATAAGGTCGATACCGCCGCCACCGGCGACGAAGGCCTGAAGAGTCTGGAAAGCGGCCTTTTCGACCTCGTTCTGCTGGACATCAACCTGCCGGACTGCAACGGGTTGGATTTGCTGCAGCAGATCAAGCGCGAGAGCCCCGAAATTGGGGTCATCATGATTACCGCCTATGCCTCCACGCAGATGGCCTTTCAGGCGTCCAAGCAGGGTGCGGAGAGCTACGTTACCAAGCCGTGGGACAATGATAAGCTCCTGTTGGAAATCCGGAACGCGCTCGCTAAATCGCGGTTGCAGCTTGAAAACATCCAACTGCGTCGCGCCCTCAAGCGTTACGACCTGCCCAACATCGTTGGCAGGAGCGACAAGATGCAAAAGGTCATGGACCTGATCACTCAGGTCGCCGCCAGCCGAGCCACGGTATTGATTACCGGCGAAAGCGGGACCGGCAAGGAACTGGTGGCCAAGACCATCCATGCCACCAGTCCCCGCGCTGACCGGCCCTTTATTCCTGTCAACACCGGCTCCATGCCCGTGGATTTGCTTGAAAGCACGCTCTTCGGACACGTCAAAGGGGCCTTTACCTCCGCCATCGCCACCAAGCGCGGACTTTTCGAAGTCGCAAACCTGGGCACCATCTTTTTTGACGAGATCGGCACGGTGGGCGTGGAAACCCAAACGAAGCTGCTGCGCGTGCTTCAGGAGCGCGAATTCATGCGCTTGGGCGGCACCGAAACCATCAAGGTGGATGTGCGGGTCGTCGCCGCCACCAACGCCGATCTGCGCAAGATGGTGGTGGAGGGCAGGTTTCGCGAAGACCTGTTCTACCGTCTGAATGTCATTGCGATCGCTTTGCCGCCCCTGCGAGACCGCAAGGAAGACATTCCTCAATTGGCGGAACACTTCCTGCGACGGTTTTCCGCCGAGAACGTCCGGACGGGCTTGCAATTCACTCCCGACGCCCTGAAGGCGATGATGGACTACTACTGGCCCGGAAACGTTCGTGAGCTTGAAAACGCCGTGGAGCGCGCCGTCGTGCTGTCCTCGGGTTCCTCGCTGGGAACGGAACTTCTGCCCGAACAACTCTTCCAGAGCAACGCCCGCGACGCCGGAACCTTCCCTGCCGAAAGCTTGGATGGACGCTCCCTGTTCGAGATCATGGAAGGCTGCGAGCGCCGCGTTATTCTCGACATGCTTGAACGCACGAACTGGAGCCAGACAGACGCCGCCGAGCGCTTCAAAATCCCGCTGTCCACCCTCAACCAGAAGATCAAGCGTCTGCAAATCGATATCAAGCGCCACCGCGAGAGCTAAAGCACGCGTTGTCACCCCGGATCACGGCCATACCACCGCCTACGCCATTCACGATTAAAAGAACTGGTTTCGAAATTCACCAGCCTCTGATCCACCAGCCGGCACCGGTGCGGAAGTGCTGAGTTGAAAAGAACAGGCCGGTGATGATGAGGGCGTTGTACCCGATGTGAAGAATGATGCTGGGGGCAAGGCTGCCCGTCGAGCCGCGCGCGAACGAAAATACCAGGCCCACGACCAGGATCATGAAGATGTGATGCCAGGCGTGCCAATATTCGGGAACGTGCAGGCCGGCGAAGAGGGCCGCCGTGGCCACTACCGCAAAGCGCAATCCCACCGCGCGCTCGAGGATGGCAAACAGCAGACCCCGGAAAACCAATTCCTCCACGGCAGGCGCAACACCAATGGCGAACATACCGATGGCATAGGAGGCGGTCCTGGAATTGAAGAGCCGTTCCAAAGGAAATGGTTGTGAATCCGGCCGCACGGATAATGCCAGGCTCACAACCAGCGCAAGCCCTCCTCCGCCGGCCAGGTAAATCACCGCCTGGGTCACGGTCGGCATCTTCCATCCCATGGACTTCCAGAAGGGCTGATGATGTCGAAGCCTCGCCAAGAGAAACAGGAATCCCACAATAAGGACGTAGAACACCCCCTGCTCGACCAACAAGAAAATCGTCTCGGACTGCGCCGCTTCCGCTGGCGCGCGCCATCCGGCGAAGGGCCGCAGCACAACGTAGCCAACCAGGACGACGATTTTCGACAATATAAGCGCAAATGGAAGGGAGGCGACGAACAACAGCAAGTCGCGCGCGCTCCAGATTTCGCGCGGACGAAGCGGCGGGGCGGGAGTTGGCGGCAGCGCACCCTCGGGGGGCGGGCCGACAGCTTCGGTAGGGAGATTCTCAGGTTCGCTCAGCATATTTGCGTCAGGTGGGAGGGAGCATTGCCCGCCCTGGAAGGCCAAACGCCGTCCGGCCCTGCAAGATCCGAAATCATGAGCAGAAAGATTTGATGGACACCGCAGCGGGCTTAAACTTCTCGATCAGGGCGCCGTCCGACGTGACCAGCGGGACGCCAAGATCCAGCGCCAAGGCCACAAACTCGCAGTCGTAAGCCGAGCAACCCGAATCGGCAGCCAGACGGAGAACCCGGGAAGAATCCATATGATATCCGTTATCCTTCATTAATCCTTCGGCGCGGTTCATAACGCTTAGGATCTCGTCTAAGCTTAGCAGCGAATGCCGGAACGACTGAATCAGCACGTTCCGGAGCTCAGACCGCCACAGCTCAGGGGCCATCCATTCCGGATCCTTTTGATACACCGCGCGAGCGTCCGGTGTAAAGCCGCTTTTGATAAGGAAGTATGCGATGAGGTTCGTGTCAGCGACGATCAAAGGCGTCCTTCATTCTTGGCCGCACGTAGGAACTCCTCCGTGAGATTCACGTAGGGCATCCGCTTCCGCATGGCATCAACCTCTGCTAAAAATTGCTTGGGATCCACGCGATGAGCCCCGAGTACCTTTTCCAAGCAGCAAATGGCTTCACTGTTGATGCTGCGCCGGTGCAGCGCGGCGCTCTCCTTGAGCCGCTTGTGAAGTGTTTCGGGAACGTTCTTAATGGTCAGTGTTGCCATGTCCCACCCTTGCGTTTCCAAAGTGCTTCCATAATGGAAGCGTACGCCAGGTATGGACGATGTGTCAAACCACGCGCTTACCTAGCTTATCTGCTTGTCACTCGTCACTTGTCACTCGTCACTCGCACTTCCTTAACCCCGTTCAGCATAGGCGCCAGCGCCTGCCCGGTGTACGACTTTTTCACGCGGGCCACTTCTTCGGGCGTACCTTGCGCCACGATCCGCCCGCCGGCCTCGCCCCCCTCGGGCCCCAGGTCGATGATCCAGTCGGCTTGTTTCACCACGTCCAGGTTATGTTCGATGACGATCACAGTGTTGCCGAGGTCGGTCAAGCGGTTGAGCACCTCCAAGAGCTGTTTGACGTCGTCGAAGTGCAGACCCGTAGTGGGCTCATCGAGAATGTAAAGCGTCCGGCCCGTCTGGCGTCGGCTGAGTTCCCGGCCCAGTTTGATGCGTTGCGCCTCGCCGCCGGAAAGCGTGGTGGCCGGCTGGCCCAGATGAATATACCCCAGGCCCACATCCACGATTGTCTGCAGCTTCAGGCGAACTTGCGGAATATTTTCGAGCAGGGGCAGCGCGTCCTTTGCCGTCAGGTCAAGCAGGTCGGCAATGGAGACGCCCTTGTATTTCACGGCCAACGTCTCAGAGTTATAGCGCCGGCCGCGGCATACTTCGCAGGTCACGAAGACATCAGGCAGGAAATTCATCTCGATGCGCCGCAGCCCTTCTCCCTGGCAGGCTTCGCAACGGCCGCCTTTCACGTTGAAGCTGAAGCGCCCGGCGCGATATCCACGCTGCCGCGATTCCGGCAGCATGGCATACAATTCGCGAATCGGTGTGAAAACCCCGGTGTAAGTCGCAGGATTGGAGCGCGGGGTCCGTCCTATGGGCGACTGATCGATTACGATGACCTTGTCGAGATGTTCCAGTCCCGTGATGGAGCGGTGCGCGCCCGGTTCTTCGATCGCACGGTACAGCTTTTTCGCAATGGCGCGATGAAGGATGTCGTTCACCAGGGTCGATTTTCCCGAGCCCGAGACACCCGTCACGACCGTCAGCAGTCCCAGTGAAAACGGCACGTCGATGTTCTTCAGGTTGTTGGCCCGCGCCCCCAGCACCGTGAGTACTTTCCCGTTCGCGGAGCGCCGTTTTTGCGGAATGGGGATGCGCATCTCGCCGGATAGATATTTCCCCGTCAGCGAATTGGGAGCAGCCGCAATATCTTGGGGCGACCCCGCTGCCACCAGGTACCCACCTTGTTGTCCCGCTCCCGGACCCAGATCAATCACATAATCGGCGCGGCGAATGGTCTCCTCATCGTGTTCGACCACCAGCACCGTGTTGGCCATGTCGCGCAACTGTTCCAGCGTATCCAGCAGGCGCTGATTGTCGCGCGGGTGCAGCCCGATGCTGGGCTCATCCAGCACGTAGAGCACTCCGCGCAGCTTGGAACCGATCTGGGTGGCCAGGCGAATTCGCTGGCTTTCGCCACTGGACAGCGAGGACGCCGACCGGTCGAGGCTGAGATACCCAAGGCCCACCGCGTTCAGAAATCCCAGGCGTTCGCCGATTTCATTCACGATGCGCCGCGCCACCATTTCTTCGCGCGGTGTGAGCTTCAGCTCGCCCAGCACTTCGCCAGTTCTGGTCACGGGCAGAGCGGTGAGGTCGGCAATCGAGAGATTCATTACCGTCACCGCCAGGCTCTCCGGCTTCAGGCGTTTGCCCTGGCATTTCGGGCACGGTACGGCAGACATATATTGGCTGTACCACTCGCGGAAATTTTCCGAGCGAGCTTCGGCGTACCAGCGATCAAGCAGCGGCAGAATGCCGGAAAACCCGGTCGAGGCGGACCCTCCCTCCGCGGTTTTTCCATAAAGGACGAGGTTCTGGATCTTGCGTGGAAGCCGCTCAAAGGGTGTCTTCAGGTCGAAGTCGAGCTGCTCCGCGGCGCGCATCAGGCTGCGCTGGAGAAACCCCGAGCCGGCGCCAGGCCCTAGGCCGCCTTCCAGCAGGGGCCGAGACCAGTCCACTATGACCTTGGCGGGGTCAAACGCATATTGGCTGCCCAATCCGCGACAAGCCGGGCAGGCTCCGTAAACGCTATTGAATGAAAACGAGCGCGGCTCGAGGGCGGGAATGCTCATGCCGCATTCAACACACGCCCACTCCTGTGAGTACAGGCGCTCCTCACCGTCGACCACGGCCACCTCGACGATGCCTTTGGCCAGCTTTATCGCGGTTTCAACGGAAGAAGCCAAACGGCTCTCGATTCCGGCCTTGAGCAGCAGCCGGTCGACAACCGCTTCGATGGTGTGGTTCTTGCGCCGGTCGAGTTTGATCTCCTCATCCAGTTGACGCAGTTGTTTGTCCACGCGCACGCGCACGAAGCCATCCGCCGCCAGTTGCTCGAAAAGCTTGCGAAACTCACCCTTGCGCCCGCGCACGATGGGCGCCAGGATCATTACGCGGTCGCCCTCGCCATTGCCGCTGGCGCCACCGTTCCGCAAGTCCATAATCGAGGCCACAATCTGGTCCGTGGTCTGACGGGAAATTGGACGGCCGCACCGGTGGCAGTGCGCAACGCCGATGGAGGAGTAAAGCAGTCGCAGGTAGTCGTAGATCTCAGTAATTGTGCCCACCGTGGAGCGCGGGCTGCGGCTGGTGGTTTTCTGCTCGATCGAGATCGCCGGGCTCAGGCCTTCAACCGTGTCCACCTCGGGCCGCTCAAGCTGATCCAGAAACTGGCGGGCGTAGGCGGAGAGGGTCTGCACGTAGCGGCGCTGGCCCTCGGCATAGATCACGTCGAACGCCAGGCTCGATTTCCCCGACCCGCTCAGTCCGGTGACGACCGTCAAAGCGTTGCGGGGGACCTCGACGCTGATGTTCTTCAGGTTGTGATGGCGCGCGCCCCTAACGGTAATCCGGTCGATCATGTGCCCTGAACCCTACAGTGAGGAATTTCGAGAAAACCCCAAACTTCCATGCTAAGTCTGCGCAAAGCGTCCGTCAAGCGGATTGGCCGCACTGTCAGGGTCACGTCAAAGTCGCGGCGGTTCGGACTGTGGGAGCGCTAAACATCGGTAAGTCGGAAATGGCCCGTCCCCCTCTTCTGGTCCCGTTCTTCCGTCTTGACACCCAAGACGTCACCACGGCATACCAAAAGTGTCCGAAAAATGCTGCATGGCCACGCCAAAATGTCACCACGTTGAACCAAAATGTCCGATACTTAAACCAAAATGTCCGCTTTTTCTCGGTCAATTTGTTCTTCGATCCTTTGTTTTCAACAACTTGGTGGCTTCGTTCGTAAAATTTTTTTTCTTCCGCCCACCTTCCCTGACCGTGGAAACTCGAAATTCGAAACTGGAAACTCGAAATTCGAAACTGGACGTGCGGGACGTGCCAATCGGCAATCGAGAATCGGCAATTTATACTCCGTCGCCGGCGGGCCGCCCCGCGGGCCGGCGTCATGCGAGTTTTTTGCTGAGGCCATGGGGAAAGGCACCTCGCCGAGCTGCGGCCGAGCGCGTTAGGGGCGGCCAGGAGCCTCGCGAGCCTACCCGGCTGCGCCATTCCGAGCAGAAGACACACCTCCATGCGGTATAGCGAGCAATTTTTGTGCCGTTATCTTATGGATTACCTACTAAGAGATAAAAGGAGGCACGTATTGTGATCCCACTAAAAGCGACCTTGACGAAGCCCCGGCCTCACTGGTCAGGTCGCACGACACGGCGCTGATCGTCGGCGACGCGTTCGGCACGACGACCTGTCCGTCGTCACTTGTCACTGGAGTTTTTTCCAACGCTCGCGAAACGACTTTGGCGCCAGGGCAGGGAAGTCGCGCTCGCGGGTCCACTGCGAGACAGGGTAAGCGGGGACTTTTCGAATCCAGCCATGGCGCGCCAACAGGAACTGCCCCCAGCGGGCGAACCGGCTTCCCATTGTATACACGAAGGGGTGGCGCATCGCCCAGGCCCACAGGCGGAACATGGTGCGCTCGGAAAGCAGCGACTCCGCGGGCTTGGGCGCACGTTCCTGTGCCTCACTGCGCAAGTACAGCAGCAGGTCGGGAATATTGATTCGCACCGGGCACACTTCCCGGCACGCGCCGCACAAGGATGACGCGAAAGGCAATTCCCGTGCCGCGCCGATGCCGAGGAATGCCGGCGTAACCAGCGCTCCGATGGGTCCGCTGTAAACCCATCCATAGGCATGGCCGCCGATCTTGCGATAAACCGGGCAGGTATTCAGGCACGCGCCGCAGCGGATGCAGTAGAGCATTTCGCGCATCTTGGGATCGGCCAGCGCCTTCGTGCGGCCGTTGTCCACCATGACCACGTGCATTTCCTGCGGACCGTCTTCATGCGGGCGCTGTGGCCCGGCGAGCAGCGACGTATAGCTGGTAAGTTTCTGCCCCGTCCCCGAGCGGCCCAGCAAACGCAGGAATATGCCCAAATCGGCCAGCCGCGGAATGAGCTTCTCAATGCCGACCAGCGCGATGTGTACCCGCGGCACGGTGGTACACATGCGGATGTTTCCTTCGTTTTCGATGGTTACTACCGTGCCGGTTTCGGCCACGGCGAAGTTGGCGCCGGTCACGCCCACGCCGGCCTTCTGGAACATCTCGCGTAATGCCCGGCGCGCAATAGCGGTGAGTTGCTCGGGCACCATGGTGCGTTCGGCGCTGAGGCGGTCCACGAAGAGGTCGGAGACGTCCTGGCGGGTCTTGTGGATGGCCGGGGCCACAATGTGCGCAGGCCGCTCGCCCGCCAGTTGAATGATGAACTCGCCCAGATCGCTTTCGACGGCGCGAATGCCCCCCGCCTCGAGCGCGTGGTTCAGTTCCACTTCTTCGCCGACCATGGTCTTGGCTTTTACCACCTCGTGCGCTGCCGATTGCTGCACGATGTTCAGCACGATCCGGCAAACCTCATCGGCGGTGGCAGCCCAGTGCACCTTGCCGCCGCTGCGCTCCACCTCATCGGTAAACTGCGCAAGGTAATAGTCGAGGTTCTCGATCGTGTGCCGCTTCACCTCGCGGGCCATGTCGCGGAGGCCATCGAAGCCGGGGACCTCGCTGATCGCGGCCAGCCGGTGCGTATACAACCGGACGGTGGAAGAACGATACGCCTCGGCCAACCCGGGATTGGCCATGGTCGCGCTGCCGGCTTCGTGAATGTCCGCGCTGTTGAGTGCCATAAAAGGTGTCAGGTGCCAGGTGTCAGGTGTCAGGGCCAAAGAAAAGGTTCCAGGTGTCAGGGAACATCAGGGTAACAGCATGATCAAAAGTCGAAGAGTAAAGCGAAAATGCTAAACGGACGAGAAAAGACCATACTTGCCTTCACACTTTACCCTCGTTTTCCAACCTGACGCCTAGCCTCTAGCACCTGACATCAGGCACCTGACACCTGACACCTGGCACCTGACACCTTTTATCGACACCCGACACCTTCATCACCTTTCTGCCAGCACTTCCGCCAAATGCAACGTCTTGAGCGCCAGGCCCTGCCGGTGGATCAGCCCGGCCAGGTGCATCAAGCAGCTCCCGTCGGCGGCCACCAGGTATTCGGCGCCCGTGGCGGTGGCGGCGCGAATCTTGTCGTCCCCCATAGGCACCGAGACCTCGGGAAACTTCACGGAAAACGTGCCGCCAAATCCGCAGCAGAGCTTGTGGTCGTCCATCTCCACCAGATCAATGTCCCGCACTTGGCGGAGCAGTTGGCGCGGCGCTTCGCTGATGCCGAGTTCGCGCAACAGGTGGCACGAGTCGTGATAAGTCACCCGGTGCGGAAAGCGCGCGCCCAGATCCTCCACCTTCAACACCTTGACGAGGAATTCGGAAAACTCAAAAAAACGCTTTCCCAATGCCTGTGACCTGCGCAGAAGCGCGGGATCATCGGCGAACAGCTCGGGATAGAAGACGCGCACCATGGAAGTGCAGGAGCCCGAGGGCGCTACGACGTACTCGGCGTCGTCGTAGAGGTCCAGAACCTTGCGGGCAACGCTGCGCGCTTCGTCCCGATAACCGGTATTGAAAGCCGGTTGGCCGCAACACGTCTGCGCCGGGTTGAACGTCACTTCCACGTTCAACCTGCGAAGGATTTTCACCACGCTTTCGCCGACTTGGGGAAAGAACTGGTCAGCCAGGCACGTGATAAAGAGAGCTACACGCGGTTTCGCCATGATCTCACGAACTTGCAACGCTATCGGAATTCCGTGTGCAGGTCAAGATGGGATTGACTATTGCGTTCGGCGGAGGCTTTGTGTATCTTGGTATTACAGGCAGACAGTCAATCATCAATAATCAAAAGGGGGGACCAATGGGAAAGCATTTGGCTTTTGCGTTGATTCTCGCAGCGGTTGTTCCCGTGGCTGCCCTGGGGCAGGGTGCCACCTACAACTTGATCGACCCCGTGGTGGCGGGCTTGGTTAGCGGCTCGTCCGTCACCACGAACACCGCCACAATTGCCGCAGCCACGAAGGGGGTGGTGAAGGGAACAGCGGCAGATGGCACGACGCAGGTCATCCTGCGCATTCCGGCTTCGAGCGCGAGCCAGCAATTCACCATCACCGTAATCAATGATGCGAAGGCTCTGAGCACCTCGGTTCCGAACGATGGCGGACTGTTTGCGTTGGGAGGCAGCCCCAACTCCGCCGCCAGTTCCCTCGTTGTGAACGCCGTCGCGATTACCGGGGGCGCGGAAGCTTTCGCGATTTATCTGGCGCCGGTGAATTTCTCGCGCTCCTCATCCGACAATACGTTGACCACGCGCAGCGTGACTCTGCAAGTAGCGTCGCCGCCGGGCACCATTACCGGCACGGCCGCGGTTACGGTGGCCAGGCCCCCGGTAGTGCTCGTGCACGGCCTTTGGGGAAGCGCGTCGAGTTTCTCCAACTTCACACCTCTGACTACCGATACAATTTTCGATGTGAACTACGCCACCTATGACAATGCGATCACCGGCATCACGAGCACGACACCCTCGTACCCGGCGAGTGACCCCATCGAGGCCAATTCCCTGGGCTTTGCCTATAACGCCCCTTCGGTACTGGCGCAGATCAACAATTTCATTGCCAACTACCGGACGAGTGCGAACGTGGCCGCTGTCAAGGCTGACATCGTCGCGCACAGCATGGGCGGTGACGTTTCGCGCACGATGTTTTTGCTGCCGAACTTTCTGAGCAATTCGACGTTTCCGACGTTTGGCGCCGGGCCCATCAACAAGCTGATCACCATCGCCACGCCGCATCTCGGCACGCCGGTCGCTGCCGACTTGCTGGCCAGCAACAACGCCTGCGTGCGCAACGTCCTGGCTTCGGACCAGGACTACGCGCTGGCGTCGATCACGTTCTCCGGGCAAACGGCGGATGGCGCGGTAGGGGACCTGGAAGGTAATGGATTTGGCAGCAGCTTGAGCCCCGCGCTGGCCAATTTTAAATCAACGCAGCCTTTCAAGACGGCCTATATTGCGGGAATTGCAACATCCACCAATCTGAATGGCCTGAGTTGCATATTCTGTACCGCGGAAGTGGTGAGAATCACGTGTTCGAGCAATCCGTTGGCGAAGGACCTGACGGCCACGAAATGGACCACGATTTATGGGCAGAGCAATGACACCATCGTGCCGCTGGACAGCGCTTTGAATAACCTCACCGGTTTGCAATACTCCGGGGTCATTCATACCGCGGCGCTCGAGACCCTGGATTTCAAGGGGCCGTCGGTGCTCGATCCGGCGTCTAACATTTCGAATGAGGTCATCACTCTGCTGAATGAGGAGCCGACGGGCAGCGATTTTCATTAGAAGCTCTTCCGCGGATTTGTTGTGGGAGGGGCGCAGCTTCTGTTGGGAAATCGCGCAGCGTTTTGGAGTGCGGCCGCGAAGCTGCCGCTTTTGCGTGGCATTCATTCGGCATCAATGAAACGTCGGAAAGCGGCAGCTTCGCGGCCGCACTCCAAAACGCTAGGCGCGATGCGCAAAGGGAGGACGGTATGAGCATCATGCAACCCACCTGGAGAGTCGTAGGCATTTTGATCCTGGCGGCGGAATTGGTCACGGCTTCTGCCCGCGCGCAGCAAACGCCGGTTCACTTTGTATCGCCTGCGGCGGGGACGGTCGTCCAGCCCGGGCAGACGGTCACGATTGCGGTGGCAGTGGATCCATCCGTGCAAAAGCTCGCTCTGCTCGGACAACACCCGCTGCCGCTTAGCCAAGTTGTCGCGCCCGGCCTGGGCGTCGCACAACCGTTCGAGTTTCAGGTCAGGATTCCGACGGACATCCGCCCCGGACCCTATCACGTGACGGCGATCGGAACACTCGCCGGAGGGGAAACGGTAAAGGAGTCGCTGGCGCTGGACGTGGAGAAGGCAGAAGAACCCACGCGCATTTGGACCAAGCCTGCAACCATCCTCTTCGCGGGTGCCGGAGAGCGAATTCCGTTGCGCGTGCTCGGCGCATTTGGCGATGGCTCACAGGAAACACTGACGAAATCCAGCAAGACGACTTACACCTCCGCCGACCCGCGCGTCGCGACCGTGAGTGCCGACGGCTTAGTGACTGCCGTCGGCCCCGGAAAGACCAGCATTCAAGTTCGCACCATGACGCGCGATTGTGCGGTTCCCGTGACCGTGGAGGGCGGGTCAAATAATGCGAAGGAGTGAGGCAGCGCCGACGACAAAAGGCTCCCCTTGGTATGAGTGAAAAGCCGGAGGAGTTCAATCCGGTTGCCACGGTAGGGTGAGCGCCCCGGATTGGCTTCCGAGTGTCCGGGGCGCATCATCGCAGGTCGGTTGACCGATCTGAAGGACCGGATTCACCGGGGAGCGTACCGGGCACAGCCTTCTTAGCACAGGAGTGATCTAGCTTGGCCCTGTTGCATCGGCCAGGCGTTTCGCATCGCGCCAGACAGGGTAAATCGCAACCGCCGTCATTGCGCTCCAGAAAACCACGCCAAATTTCCGCAGGAAATCGGTGCTAAGCCAAACGTAGCCCGACACTGCCACACCAACCATCAAGGAAAGCACGCTGAAGAAAATACAAGACCACAGAAATTGAGTTGCACGCTTTTTTGCAGTCTCGCTGGTGGCTAATTGCCGGACCGCCCGGCGCGTCCAGAACTGCACGAACAGGAGAGGGGCTCCGAACAAGACCACGGCCGTGAAGTCCAGAATGTCCAGATACTTTGTTGTGCGTACGAGGAAAAAACCAAAAACGAACGCTGAGGGTGCAGGGCAAAAGGCATGGGCCAATAGCTTCCCTTTAATGGAGTCGGCGTTTTTTGCGGTTAGGGGACGGCCTGTCCAGGCAACCACAAAGAGGCCGATGCTAACGGCGATAAGTAACGTGCTAACCAAGATGGCTAATGTTCTCTCGATCCAAGCCTGTGGATCGCCACCTACAATACTGTCGAAAAACATCCTGTCGAGCCCGGCATACAGCAGCCCAAGAGCGGCAAGCAGGGTAAGCCACCGGACTTTCTTTGGATCTTTCACCTCTCGGTTCAAGAGGATATCCCCCAACCCGATCTGCGCCCTCGCTTTTGAGTGTTAAAAGCAGGTTATCACAAGCTGGTTGCTGCGACAGCGGGATTTCTGAGGGCGAAGTTACAATCCTCTATAGAGTCCGATCGAGAGTTCCTTACCACTAACGCCCACCGTTATTGAGGCAATGCACGCCCGATTTCTTGCTTGACAGGCGGGCTCCTGAGGGCGCATTCTATAGGCGACTGAATTTGTCGGATATACGCTTATGCTGAAACTGTCTAAGAAGGCAGATTACGGATTGATCGCTGTCCGGCATTTGGCCCAGCAGGCCCCTCCGACGGCGTGCAGCGCGAAGGAAATTGCACGGGCCTACGGAATTCCGACCGAATTGCTCGCCAAGATCCTCCAGCGGCTCGCCAAGAACGGGCTGCTGGTGTCGCAGCATGGGACGAATGGCGGCTATGTGCTGGCGCGCGCGCCCAACGAGATTTCGGCCTTCGAGGTGATCCGTGCCATCGAAGGTCCTTTATTTATAACGAGCTGCGTCACCGACAAGCGCGAGTGCGGGCAGATGACCCGCTGCACCGTGCGCGAGCCTCTGCAGCGGGTGAATGAGGCGCTGGTGAAAGCCCTGAGCGCCGTGAGCATGTCGAGTCTCTCCGGCGATGCCGCGGGTTACGTGCAGATCGGAGTGCTTTCGTGAGGCTTCCGGTCTACCTGGATTACCACGCTACCACCCCTGTCGATCCGCACGTTCTTGAGGCGATGCTGCCTTACTTCACCGAGAATTTTGGCAACCCGGCGAGCCGCAACCACAAGTTTGGCTGGACCGCTGCCACGGCGGTGGAGAACGCCCGCAAACAGGTGGCTCGACTGATCAACGCCAGCCCCAGGGAGATCATTTTCACCGGTTCCGCCACCGAATCCAACAACCTTGCGATCAAGGGTCTGGCGTGCGGCCGGCGCGATCGCGACCAAATTGTGACCATGGCGGGGGAGCACAAGTCCATCCTCCATTCCGCCGAGCGCCTGGCACAGGACGGCTTCTGTGTCGCGTACGCGCGTACCCAGCCCGATGGTTTGGTCGATTTGGAGAATTTGAAGCAAGTCGTCGCCGATAAGACGCTGCTCGTCAGCATCATGGCGGCCAACAACGAGATTGGAGTGTTGCAGCCGCTTGCGGAAATCGGCCGAATCTGCCACGAACGCGGCGCGCTGCTGCACACAGACGCGGCCCAGGCCACGGGGAAGGTTCCGCTCGACGTAGAGGCCATGCAAATCGACTTATTGTCCGTCGCCGGCCATAAGATGTACGGGCCCAAGGGGATAGGCGCCCTCTACGTACGGCGGCGTGGGTCGCCGGTGAACCTGGTGCCGGTCACCGACGGCGGCGGCCATGAGGGTGGGCTTCGCTCCGGAACGCTGAACGTCCCGGGCATCGTGGGACTGGGCAAAGCGTGTGAAACCTGTCGCACGGTCATGCCGGAAGAGTCGCGGCGCTTGGCAACGTTGCGCAACCGGCTGAAAGAAGGACTGCTGGCGGGACTCGACGATATTCACATTAACGGCAGCCTTGAACACCGGCTGGCCAACAACCTGAACGTGAGCTTCCCCGGGCTGGATCTAGGCGCGCTCATGGGCGCCTTGAGCGACGTAGCACTCTCGTCCGGTTCCGCCTGCAGTTCGGGGAGCCCCGAGCCTTCATATGTATTGCGGGCGCTGGGCGTCTCGGACGAGGTGGCAAGCACGCCCCTGCGTTTCGGCCTGGGCCGCTTTACGACGGAAGAAGAGATTGATTACGCGATTGGCCGCGTGGTGGAGGCGGTCAAGCGATTGCGAGAAATGGGGAAGACCGCCGCGGCGTGAACGGAGTTGCTAGTGGAAAGTGGTTAGTGGCTAGCACTGGAGGTACTGATGGCAACACCGCAAACTGACGTTGAGATACTGGCGACCCAGGAATACAAGTACGGTTTCGTTACGGACATCGAGCAGGAAACCGTGCCGCCAGGGTTGAACGAGGACGTCATCCGTCTGATTTCCACGAAGAAAGATGAGCCCGAATGGTTGCTGGAATGGCGGCTCAAAGCCTATCGCCACTGGCTTACCATGCAGGAGCCGCGGTGGGCGAACGTGAAATTCCCGCCCATTAACTACCAGGCCATCCGGTATTACGCCGCGCCCAAGAAGGCGGTTCCGAAGCGCCCGGAGGATATTGACCCAGAGTTGCTCAGGACCTACGAGAAGCTGGGCATCCCCTTGCAGGAGCGCGAGTTGCTGGCGGGCGTCGCCGTGGACGCGGTGTTTGACAGCGTGTCCGTGGCCACGACGTTCAAGGAAAAGCTGCGCGAGCTGGGCATCATCTTCGGTTCGTTCTCGGACGCCGTGCGCGAGCATCCCGAACCTGGTCCGCAAATATCTCGGCTCGGTGGTTCCGTACACGGATAACTTTTACGCCACGCTCAACTCGGCCGTGTTCAGCGACGGCTCATTCGCCTACGTGCCGAAGGGCGTGCGCTGCCCCATGGAGCTTTCCACCTATTTCCGCATCAACGCCAAGCAAACGGGCCAGTTTGAGCGCACGTTGATTGTGGCAGACGAAGGCGCTCACGTCAGCTACCTGGAAGGCTGTACGGCCCCCATGCGCGATGAGAATCAGCTTCACGCCGCCGTGGTGGAGTTGGTCGCCTTGGACAATGCCACGGTGAAGTACTCGACGGTGCAGAATTGGTACCCGGGCGACAAGAACGGCAAGGGCGGCATTTACAATTTTGTGACCAAGCGCGGCAAGTGCGCCGGCGTGAATTCCAAGATTTCCTGGACGCAGGTGGAAACCGGCTCGGCTATCACCTGGAAGTACCCGAGCTGCATCCTTCAGGGCGAGAACTCGGTGGGCGAGTTTTACTCGGTCGCCGTGGTGAACAATTACCAGCAGGCCGATACCGGCACCAAGATGATTCACATCGGGAAGAACACCAAGAGCACCATCGTGTCGAAGGGCATCAGCGCCGGCCGCGGCCAGAACAGCTATCGCGGCGCCGTGCGAATCCTGAAGGGCGCCGCCAACGCGCGGAACTACTCGCAGTGCGACTCGCTGCTGATTGGCGACAAGTGCGGCGCGCACACCTTCCCGTACCTGGAAGTGAAGAACTCCACGGCCACCGTCGAGCACGAGGCTTCGACCTCGAAGATCGGCGAAGACCAGATCTTCTATTGCCGCCAGCGGGGGATGTCCACGGAGGACGCGGTGGGCATGATCGTCAACGGCTTCTGCAAGCAGGTGTTCCGAGAGCTGCCAATGGAGTTCGCCGTGGAAGCGCAAAAACTGCTGGGCGTAAGCCTGGAGGGCAGCGTTGGATAAAGATTCATCCCGCGGGGGTTTGTAGATTGGGTGAGGGGGCAGGCGCACTGAATTTCCGGAACTTCTGGAACGCTCATGATGCCGCTTGGCACATTACGCGACTTGTTCGACTACAACTACTGGGCGCGGGACCGTCAGCTTGAAGCCTGCGCCGCGCTCTCACAAGAGCAGTTTCTCCTGCCGATGGGCAGCAGTTTCCCTTCGGTCAGAGACACGCTGGCTCATCTGGTGGCCGTGGAGTGGATCTGGCACGAGCGTTGGCGTGGAAAATCGCCGACCAAAGTTGACGCCCAAGAGTTTGCCGCCGAGACCTTCCCCAACTTGACCTCCGTTCGCGAACGCTGGCGATTCATGGAAAGCCATGTGCGCAGCTTCCTGGCGGGGCTCAGTGAGACGGACTTGGCACGGCCCCTGAGTTACAAGAATCTGAAAGGCGAGAACTGCACTTACCCTTTAGGGCAAAGTTTGCTCCACGTGATCAATCACCAGACGTACCACCGCGGACAAATCACCACTCTGCTGCGCCAATTGGGTGCCGCAGCGCCCGCCATCGATTACCTGGTGATGAAGGATGCGCAGGCAGTTAGCGCTAGGTCGTAGCGCCGGGCTTTAGCCCGGTGATGAAGCGGCAGGGCAACGCAAACTTGTGAAAGAGATGGCAACATGTCCAAAGCTGACGATGTGGTTTTTGCGATTGCGCGAATTGCGATTGCCTTTATGTACGCTTGTCACGGGGCACAGAAGCTGTTCGGGGCTTTCGGCGGCCATCCGATGCTTCACGACCCATGGATGTTGTCCGCCGGGATCATCGAGTTTTGCGGTGGGATTTTGATCGCGCTGGGCTTGTTTACGCAACCCGTGGCGTTTGTATTGTGCGGAGAAATGGCGGTTGCGTATTTCAAGGCACATTATCCGCACGGGTTCTGGCCGATCGTGAACCACGGAGAATTGGCCGTGCTCTACTGCTTCTTCTTCCTATATTTGTGCGTGCGCGGCGCAGGCAAGATGAGCGTGGATGGAGCACGGGGCAAGGCGTGAAGTCATTTTGGATTTTCGATTTTGGATTTTGGATTGATGAGGCCAGCCAGCGGGGCAAGAATGTCAATGCTGATGTGCGGAGCGTCAGATGCGCCAATGACCGGGGGCGGAGCCGGTTTGAATCCAAAATCCAAAATCGAAAATCCAAAATCGGGAGAACTGAATGTTAACGATCAAGAACCTGCAGGCCAAGGTTGGAGATAAGGAAATCCTGCGCGGAATCGATTTACAGGTGAACCTGGGCGAAGTGCACGCCATCATGGGGCCGAATGGCTCCGGTAAATCCACGTTGGCGCAAGTCTTGGCGGGACGCGATCTGTACGCCGTGACCGGCGGTGAGGTGACGTTTGAGGGCAAGAATCTGCTGGAAATGTCGCCGGAGGATCGGGCGCGGGAAGGCATTTTCCTGGCCTTCCAGTACCCGGTGGAAATTCCGGGCGTCTCGAACACTTACTTCCTGCGCGCGGCGTTCAATGCCATTCGCAAGCATCGGGGCCTTGAGGAGTACGACGCGATGGATTTCCTCACCCTCGTGCGCGGCAAGATGAAGCTGCTGGAAATGGACGAGAGCCTGATGTCGCGCTCCGTGAACGAAGGATTTTCCGGCGGCGAAAAGAAGCGCAACGAGATATTTCAGATGGCGGTGCTGGAGCCGAAGCTTGCGATTCTGGACGAGACCGACTCCGGTCTCGACATCGACGCGCTCAGGATCGTGGCCACCGGCGTGAATTCCCTGCGCTTGCCCGACCGCGCCGTCGTCGTGGTGACGCACTACCAGCGGCTGCTGAATTACATCGTGCCGGATTTTGTCCACGTCCTCTATAACGGACGCATCGTGAAGTCCGGCGGCAAGGAGCTGGCTCTGGAATTGGAGGACAGGGGATACGGATGGCTCGAGGAAGACGCGAATGGGCAGTTGTCAGCCGTGGGCCGTCAGTAGGGATTAGCGTAACAAAGGACAGAACTGAATGACCACTGTAAAGGAACAAGAAGGCCTTTATCTTTCCACCTTCACGCGTTTGGAGAAGACGCTCAACGAGCAGGCGCCGGGTTGGCTCGGCAGGCTTCGCCATGCCGCCATCGGGAGTTTTGCCGAACTCGGTTTTCCTACCACGCATGATGAGGACTGGCGCTATACCAACGTCTCGGAACTCGCCTCTACGCCCTTTGCGCCGGCTCACGTGAAGCTGACGGACGACGTTCGGCACAAGATTGAACATCTGCCGCTGGCGGACCTCGGATGCAGCCGCTTGACGTTCTTGAACGGCCGATACGTGCCGGAACTTTCGAAGTTGCGGGAGGTTCCCCAGGGACTGAAGGCGGGCAGCCTGGCCTCAGCGTGGAAAAACCACGGCCCCACGTTGGAGCGTCACCTGGCGCGTTACGCCGACGCCAGGACGCACGCTTTTGTAGCTCTCAACACCGCATTTTTCGAGGATGGCGCCTTCATCGAGGTTCCCCGGGGCGCGGTGCTGCAGAAGCCCCTGCACATCCTGCAGATCTCGTATGGAGCCGGGCGGGAAACCGTGTCGCACCCGCGCAATTTGATCCTGGTTGGTGACACCGGCCAGGCCGGGATTATTGAGACCTTCTTAAGCCTCGACGGAGGGACGACGTTCACCAACACGGTGACTGAAATTGTGGCGCACGACGGGGCGCTGGTGGATTACTGCAAGGTACAGCAGGAAAGCGACGCGGCGTTTCATTACGGGCGCGTGCAGGTGCACCAGGGGCGGTCCTCAAGCGTGACGACGCACACCTTTCAACTGGGCGGCGTTCTGACGCGCGAGGAAGTCCAAACCGTCCTGGACGGCGAAGGCGCGGAGTCACTGTTGCACGGCCTGTATGTGATTACGGGTCGGCAACACGTGGACAATCACACCACCATCGATCACGCCAAGGCACACTGCTCCAGCCGCGAGGTCTACAAGGGCGTGCTGGAGGGCAAGTCGCAAGGCGTTTTTAGCGGCAAGATCATCGTCCGTCCCGACGCGCAAAAAACCGATTCTAAGCAGAGCAACAAGAACCTGCTACTGTCCGAGGACGCTATCATTAACACCAAGCCGCAACTGGAAATCTTCGCGGACGACGTGAAGTGCACGCACGGCGCAACGGTTGGCCAGATCGATCCCGAGGCTGTGTTTTATCTCCGTTCCCGCGGCATCGATCTGTTCGAGGCAAGGAAACTCCTCACCTATGCCTTCGCCAATGACGTGATGGAACGTATCAAGTTCCAGCCGCTGCGCGAAAAACTGGCCGAGCGGCTGGTTGCAAGATTGAGAAGTTAGGAGTGAGAAGTGAGGAGCTAAAAACTAGGAGTCAGGAGCCAGGAGGAAAAGCATTCTAACTCCTCACTTCTAGCCTTGCACTCCTCGCTTCTGGTTTTCGGAGGTTTCATGGCTACCCTTCGCGAGATCGCAAACCCGGTGCTGACAGGCGTCCCGGCGCGGACTTTCGATGTGCGGAAAATCCGCGAGGACTTCCCCATCCTGAAAGAGAAAATGCACGGCAAACCGCTGGTTTATCTCGATAATGCCGCGACCAGCCAGAAGCCTCAGGTGGTCATTGACGCGCTGCTCCGCTTTTACCTCCACGATTGCGCCAATATTCATCGAGGCGTTTACGTGCTCAGCGAGCGTTCCACACAGGCCTACGAGGATACGCGCGTCAAGTTGCACCGGTTCCTGAACGCCGCCGAGCCGCGCGAAATCGTATTTGTGCGTGGGGCGACGGAAGGCATCAACCTGGTGGCGCAGACCTATGGCCGGCAGCATCTGCGGGCCGGCGACGAGATTCTGATTACGGGGCTCGAACATCACTCGAACATTGTTCCCTGGCAGATTCTGTGCGAGGAGAAGGGCTGCCGGCTGCGGGTGGGTCCCATCAACGACCGCGGCGAGCTGATACTGGACGAATTCGAAAAACTCCTGAACGATCGGACGCGCCTGGTGAGCGTAGCCCATGTTTCCAACGCCCTCGGCACGGTCAATCCGGTGAAGCAGATTGTGGAAATGGCGCACGCGCGAAACATCCCCGTGGTCGTTGACGGCGCCCAGGCCGCGCCTCACATGAAGGTAGACGTGCGCGCGCTGGGCTGCGATTTCTACACGATTTCTGGCCACAAAATCTTCGGTCCCACCGGGATCGGCGCGCTCTATGGCAAGGCAAAGCTGTTGGAATCCATGCCTCCGTACCAGGGTGGCGGCGACATGATTCTCTCGGTCACATTTGAGAAGACCACCTACAACCACATTCCGCACAAGTTTGAGGCAGGAACGCCCAACATCGCGGGGACGATTGGGTGGGGCGCCGCGCTCGATTACCTGACGCGGGTTGGCATGGAGAACATCTCTTCTTACGAGCATGCCTTGCTGACGTATGCCACCGAGGCCATCGGGCAAATCCCCGGTGTGCGCCTGATCGGCACGGCCCGGGAAAAAGCCGGCGTGCTTTCGTTCGTGATGGAGGGAATTCACCCGCATGACGTGGGCACCGTGCTGGATCAGGAAGGCATCGCCGTGCGCACCGGCCATCACTGCGCGCAGCCGGTGATGGAGCGCTTCGGTGTGCCCGCCACGGTGCGCGCGTCCCTGGCGTTCTACAATACGAAGCAGGAGATAAACACGCTCGCCGCGGGACTGCAACGCGCGAGGGCGATGTTTGGATAAGGCAGCATTCAGCACTCAGCTATCAGCTTTCAGCTCTCAGCTTTCAGCCAAAGCCGAAGCTGGAAGGTGCGAAACACTGGACAAAAGGCTGAGATCAGCTCGCCGCTAAAGTGGATGCTGAAAGCTGATAGCTGATAGCTGAAAGCTGGTGCAGATCATGTCGGACCTGAGTTCGTTGTATCAAGAGGTGATTCTCGATCACAGCAAGCGGCCGCGGAATTTCCACCCGATTGCAGATGCTGACCGTCAGGCCAACGGGTACAATCCCCTGTGCGGCGATAAGGTCACCATCTACCTCCGGCTTGTGGACGATCACATTGCCGACATCAGCTTCCAGGGTTCCGGCTGCGCCATCTCCACTGCCTCCGCGTCAATTCTGACGGAGACGCTGAAAGGCAAGACCCGCGCGGAAGCCGAGACGCTGTTCAACGCGTTTCATGACCTCGTGACGGGCCGGGCGGGAAAATCTGGCGAAGCGCCTGCCCTCGGCAAACTGGCGGTGTTCTCCGGCGTGGCCGAGTTCCCCGTACGCGTCAAGTGCGCCTCGCTGGCGTGGCACACGCTGCGCAGCGCCCTGGAGGGCAGCGAGACCGTGGCGAGCACGGAGTAGGTTGGGAAACTGGAAAATCGAAACTGCCAAAATTAACCGGGGTTCGATTTTCGAGTTTCGATCTTCGAGTTTCGCTTGAGGAGCCAGGTTATGCCTGATCAAATTCCGCCCGCTGTAAATCCGCAGGGCACGCTAAATGTCTCCGAGGTGGTAGCGCTGCAGGACAAGATCGCGGAAGCCATTCGCACGTGCTACGACCCGGAAATCCCCGTGAACATTTATGATTTGGGTCTGATCTACAACGTTAACGTGGAGCCCACCGGCGACGTTCACGTGAAGATGACCTTGACGGCGCCCGGTTGTCCCGCCGCCGGCGTACTTCCCGGCGAGGTGGAAGACAAAATCTCGGTGATCCCGGAAGTCAAGAACGTGAAAGTGGAAGTGGTGTGGGAACCGCCTTGGGATAAGAATATGATTTCGGAGGCGGCCAGGCTGCAGTTGGGAATCTTTTGAGATTGGTGATTTGAGATTGGTGATTTGTGATTGCTCCTTATGGCGCGCCGCTGGTCATAGGAAACGGCTTGCCATTCACGAAGCACAAAGTTCACTCGATTTGTTTCAATCACAAATCATCAATCACAAATCACCGATCGTCATTTACCGATTCATCGGTCATTGACATTCACGAAGTGCAAAGTTCACGCGATGGGTTTCAATCACAAATCACCAATCACAAATCACCAATGGCACAATCACCGATGACCACGTCTCCTCTAGCTGATTATCATCGTTCCCAGGGCGCGACGCTCGGCGAATATCACGGGGCTCTCGTCCCTGCTCGATTCACGGATTCCGCCACCGAGCACCGGGCCGTACGCGCCGCCTCCGGGCTGTTCGATTTTTCCTTTCGCGCCAAGTTCCTGATGAAGGGCCGCGACCACGCACGCTTGCTTCAGCGGTTGGTGAGTAACGATGTGAAGAAGCTCGCGCCGGGCCAGGGCACCTACGCCACCCTGCTCAACGCGCAGGGACACATCGTGGTGGATTTGCTCCTCTACTGCGCCGAGGGATGCTTCCTGGTTAATACCGATGCCGACTTGCGCGACAAGGCCATCCAGGCTTTTCGCCGTTATATCATTGCCGACCAGGTGGAAATCGAACCGCTCGATCTTTACGCGCTGGCGTTCCAGGGCGTGCGGGCGCGCGGACTGCTGGAGAAGACACTGCACATCGATTTACCGACGACGCAGGAGCTTGACCATTTTGCTTCGAACTACGCAGGCTTTCCCATCCGCGTGGTTCGCGCCTCGAGCACCGGCGAGGAAGGTTATGAAGTGTGGGTCAATGCCGCCGGAATGGAGGCGGTTTGGGGCGCGGCGTGCGGCCAGGCGCCAACCTACGGCACGCTGCCCTGCGGCTGGGAGGCGCTGGAGACCCTGCGCATCGAGGCCGGCATTCCGCGCTACGGAGCGGAACTGGGTGAGGATGTGATTCCCCTCGAAGCCGGACTGTGGAACGCGCTTAGCTTCGACAAGGGATGCTACATCGGGCAGGAAATCGTGGAGCGCACCCGCAGCCGCGGCCATGTGAACTGGAAGCTGGCGGGCCTGATCGTGAATGCGCCGCAACCTCTTGCGCCCGGCGAGAAAGCCGTAGTGCAGGGAAGAGAAGCGGCGGAAATTACGAGTTCCTGCGTTTCACCTACGCTCGGCAAGACAATCGCCCTTGCCTACGTGCGCCGCGAATACTCAGACCCCGGCGCCCAAATCAGTTTCGGTTCCGGTGTCACCGCAGAGGTGGTAGCCCTGCCTTTCATCTCGCGCGCGACAGCAGCGGCGTAAGGTTCCAGTCAGCACCGGGCCTGGCGCAGTGATTCTGGTATACTTGCATAAGAGGTTTTATGGAAGCTGTAAAGGTGGGAAAACGCGGCGCCATCGTTGTTCCGTCTAACCGAACTTTCGCAGTTGACGGCATATTGCAGTCGTAAGTGTTTTCTTTTCATCAAATCGATTGCCCGGGTCGGCACTACATTTTCAGTCTCCGCGGCAAGGTCTGCGCAGCCTCCTGCGGGGCCTTGATGCGGGGCGGCGGCTGTGCAGGCAAGGACAGATTGAGCTGGTGCAGCAGCAGCGACTGGTCAGGTTCCGGCTGGGTATAACGGGGCATGATCAGCCAGCGTCCGTCGGTCGTGGGCAGGCAGACATCGAGCATCTGAATCGTGGCCAGTTTTTCCAGCACGGCGCGGGGCGTCAGACCCGGCGCTAAGGCGACCAGCCGCTGCTTGAGGGTCACCGAGAGGGCATAAGCCAGGAAGGCCACGAAGATGTGGGCTTCCCCTCGCTTCTCTACCTGGTGATAAATCGGACGCAGCCCCAACTCGCTCTTCAAGGTGCGGAAGGCGGCTTCGATCTGCGTCAGGAGGATATAACATTCCCACAGTACCGAGGGATTTTCGCCCACGAGGTTCGAGCGCAGCAGATAGTGCCCGTCGCGCAGCTCCGCCTTCTGCAACTTCTCTTTGTTCAACTGAGAAGAGAACGTCTGGCGGGTGACGGCTTCTCCCTCTTGGGGCAACCGCATCGGCACGAACGCGAAGGCCCGCCCCGCTTCCTTCTTGGCCGCTCCGATGCGCAGCAGCAATTGATCGCGCGCCGGAGCGCTCCGGCGCAGCTTGCGCAACGTCTTCAGCAAACGGGCTAACTTGCGCCGGCGGATGGCTCGTTCCTTGGCTCGCCGCCCTGCACTCTTGGCCAGCACATAGAGTTCGCCCTCCTCCGCGAACAACTTCACCTCCACCGACTCGCGCACCTTCTGCCAGGGCAGTTCCAACCACCGCTTTTCGTACTGCTGAATTTTGCCCCGTGGCGTACCCACCAGATAGAACATCTCCCGCCCCGGCTGGCGCATCTCTTCCAGCACCTCGTCGCTGGGAATGCCCCGGTCCATCACCCACACCCGCCGCGCCTGCCCATACTGCGCTTCGATCTTGGCCAGAAATCCTCGCAGCGTGGTGCGGTCCGAGGTGTTACCCGCCAGCACTTCGTAAGCCAGCGGCAATCCTTCCGGCGTCACCACCAGCGCGATCACTACCTGCCGACCGTCGAAACGGTGATCCCGGCTGTAGCCATACTTGGCCTGGGGAATCTCCTCGCCTTCGCCTTCGATATAGGTGCTCGTCAGGTCGTACAGCAGTACGTCGAAGCGGACCTGAAACAAGTCCTGCCAGCGTTGCCGCAGGTGATCGAACAACGCTGTCTTGTGCTCCCCCAAGCGGTCCAGACAGCGATACAAACGGTCCTTTTCCGCCACGGCAAAGCCCGTGCCCAACAGATCGCCCAGGGCACTCTGGTCAAACCCTTGCCGATGCAAACGGAACTCGCTGCCCGGCGCCACCAACCGGCTCACCACCAGCAACTCCAGCACCTTCGCCCACGGCACTTCTTCTCGCCCTCGTCCCAGTTGCTCCTCCCAAAATTCGCTCAACCCCAACTGCCGCCACAGCTCGCACCCCAGCCAGTAGTTGCCCAACGCCCGCGGCCGCCGCAACTCCATCTCCTTGAGCTTCACCTGCACGCCATCCAGTGCGTCGGCCGGAATTGCACGATCCTCTGGAAACAAGCTCAGCGTCCGCGCCCGCTGCGCGGCTTCATCAAAGACTTCCAAGGTCTGCCGCCACGCTCCCTGCTGGCGGTCATTGATCTCTCCCAAAAACAAGACCTGCCGCTGCACCACCCGCCCCGCACGCACGCGCCGGTTCTCCACCACGCTCCAATAGCGGTGCTCCTTGCCGTCTTTGACTCGCCTCTTGCTGCGCAGAAACATCGTCAGCGCGCATCCTGACAGCTTCCTGGAGGGCTTGTAAAGAGGGTAGGTCGGCACTACACCGCCCTTCAGAAAACGCAGCACTGACTGATAAGGGATTAGCCCGAATGACAGATCAACTTTCCCGCAAAAAAGTGCGCATCTGCGAAGGTTGGGCTAAGCTGAGGAAACGTTACGGCATTCGGGAAGGCGCGCTGGTGACTGCTGAGGCACGTGATGACGGAGTTCTGATTCGCCCAGCGACCGCGGGTCCCACAGAAAGATACACACCGGAGCGCAAAGCGGAGTTTCTCCTGTCCACTGCTACGGGTGAGAAGGATTACCGGCGGGCGCGACAGGAAGTGGAGAAACTCGGCCTCAACCCCGATTCGATCCCCCACCGTCGGCCCGAATGAATGGACCGCCTCTTTTTGGACGCAAACGTACTTTTCTCTGCTGCTTATACGTCTGCTCTACCACTCTCGTTGACCCCAAATCACCAACGGATTTGAAGATGCACAGAAATGGGTGCGCTATCCCAGGTGCAGCGCCATCATCACGAATGACCCGGCGATGACCAGGACGGAGACCACGGCGAGGCTGTTCCACAGGGTCTCATCGGGGCGCGTGGCAGGTTCGCCCTCCGGAATCAGGTAACCGAGCGCGAGACCGGCCGCCAAACCGCCAAAGTGGGCGGCGTTATCCACGGCGAAAAAGATCCCAAAAATCGCGATATAGATGACCCAGCGCCACAGTGTGCTGCGGTATTCCCTGCCCAGGTGCCCATGATGAAAGCTGGCGCCGATCAGGATTCCAACCAGCCCCAAGATGGCGCCCGATGCGCCCACGGAGAGGCCCATGGGAGACCACCAAAGGCTGGCGACAAATCCCAGGACGCCGGTCACGAGATAGAGCACGATGAATTTCGTCGTGCCAAAAAGCGATTCTACTTCCGGCCCCAGATCGACGAGGCACCACATGTTCATTCCGATGTGCAGCAGGCCAGCGTGCAGGAACATGGCCGTTACCAGGCGCCACCATTGCCCGGCCAGGATGATATAAGGGGCCTTGGCGCCCAGCCGCAAAAGCACATTGGCGTCAATGCCGCCCATGGAGGGCGATCCATACAACTGGGCGGCCTCCGTATTCTGCGTCAGGTACCAGGAGATGCCATACAGCGCCAGATTCGCCACCACGATCACGGAGGTGGCGGTGGTGGGAATCGGGATCACGCCCATGATTCGGCCCGGCGTGCTGCTGCCACGGGCACGCAAGCGGCCGGTGGCTTCCCCGCAGAGGGGACACACCTTGGCGTCGCGATCGATCAGGGCACGGCAGTGGGGACACATGCGCACCGTGCTGGCCGGCACGCTTTCTTGCGCACTCAACGAAGAGGAGAACATCTTCTTGATGCGCTGCCATTGGAACCACAGTCTGGGAGGTAAAGGCATCTTATGTCCGAAGTCCGGATCAGCGCCGCAATTTACTCAAGGGTATTCCTGCCTCGCGCGGCACGAACTCTGATTATATCTGACCGCGTGTCGAAAATCCGACGAAACACGCCGTTGATCGGCCAGAGTTTTGAACGCCTCATATCTGAAGAATTTCATTTGTAGCCCGTGCCGAGCTTGGCTAGAATAGTCAACGTTAGCCGGAGCAAGGATCATGAAATTTGAAGATGCGGGCCGTGCCGTGGATCGCGAAGTTCAGAAACTGCGCGAATTCCTGGCTAAGGAAGTCCGTCCGCAGACTCGGCAGGAGATGGCGGAGTTCCTGCGCGGGGCGGCGGAGCGCCTGACGAAGCTGGCAGAACGACTGGACAAGACGAAACCCTAACCTCGTGCTGAGCCGCGTTACGGAAGGACCGCTGGAACGCCTGCTTTCACCGGCTGCCCGGATCATCGTGGCGGCAGCGCTGCTGTTCTGTGCCACGGGCTGCCTACACCACCACAAGCGGGCGGCGCCTTCCGTCCACGTCACGCCGCCGCCGGCGGGCCAGGCGGCGCCCATCGTGCAAGGGGAGGAGGGCATTGCTTCCTGGTACGGCCATCCCTACCACGGGCGTCAGGCGGCTAGCGGCGAGATCTATAACATGTACGACATGACGGCGGCGCATAAAACGCTGCCGTTTGGCACGATGGTGCGCGTGCACGACCTCGACAACGGGCGCGACGTGACGGTGCGCATCAATGACCGCGGCCCGTTTGTCGAAGGCCGCATTATCGACCTTTCTTATGCCGCGGCGCAGGCCATGGGTATGCCCGGTCTTGCCTGGGTGCGCCTGGAAATTCTGGGCGTCGGCAGCAGTTCCCAGCCGGCCGTGTTTGCCGTGCAGGTCGGTGCGTTTCGCGATCCCACCAACGCCGACCGACTGAAAGCGCTCATCGAACCCAGCTTTGGGCCGGTGGTCATCCAAAGCTTTGACCGCGGCGATGGCATGTTTTACCGCGTGCGCGTGGGGCACGAGGCCTCCGAGGACGCCGCGCGCGACCTTGCGGAAAAACTGCGCAACGCGAATCTGGCTACCGCTACTTTTGTCGTCAGGATGAATTAACTATGGATTGCCTCTTCTGCCGCGTCATCGAACGCAAGGCCCCTGCCAAGATCGTTCACGAGGACGATCGCGTGGTGGCTATTGAAGACATTCACCCGCAAGCGCCCGTCCACCTGCTGGTGCTGCCGCGAAAGCACTTGGTCTCACTCAAAGACGCCGCGGCGGAGGACGAGGCCTTGCTGGGGCACATGTTCCTCGTATCGGCTCAATTAGCGCGGGAGCGCGGGCTGGAATCAAAGGGCTATCGCACCGTCATCAACAATGGCACTTGGGCGGGGCAATCGGTGTTCCACCTCCACGTCCACGTGCTGGGCGGCCGCACCTTTCACTGGCCGCCCGGATAAACGATTTTGGATTGCCGATTTTGGATTTTCGATTGCCGAATCTGGGCATTCCCTGCCGCACCCTACGCCGATTGGCGAACCCCGATTTTCGAGTTTCGATTTTCGACTTTCGATTGCCGACCTTCAGTGCACAACCGCCAGCACGTTATCTTCATCGAGCATCACGCGCGCCGGCTTGGTGGGCACGGTGAATTTGAAGTGAGCCCCGTCTGCGCCCACCACCACCTGGCCCAGCGTGATGCGCTTGTCGTGGGGATAAACCGCGATCACCCGGAGCGGCATTTCAAAGCTATCAGGCACATCGCTCTGCGTAATCGTGCCCTGCACAACATATTGACCGGCTAGAGCGCGGCCCTCGCTCTTGAATGTGTAAGCCGGGATGCCCGTGTCATACACCCACTCGCTGAAGAACCAATCGAGGCAGTGATTGTGTTCCACGTCGCTCGCCGCCGTCATGTATTTTTCCGCGTGGCGAATGAAATCCTCGGTAGAGATGGCCTGACCCTGGTAGCGGCTGATCAGTTCGCCGAGCATGCGGAAAAAGGGCGCGTCCGAACCCGTCCTGGGGTCGGTCATCAGTCCTCGCAACATGTGAAGAACCCAGCAGGCCTTCTTGTAAACGATGTTCGAATATCCCTGCGGATCCAGAGACGTCGAGAGCCTTTGCCCCAGCCAGATGGGACCGCCTGATTCGACCGTGGCGCCGGCGGGGGTCTTGGCCAGCAAATCGCCTTTGTAGAGGCGCAGCAGGTCGCGGAACTCGCGGCTGCCGTCCCTATGTTGTGCGAGGAAGAGCGCCGCGGCGTAACTGGCCAGTCCTTCGGAGAGCCACTGATCGTGATAGGTCTGCCAGCCCAGCACATTTCCCCACCACTGATGAGCAATTTCGTGCGCGATGATGACCGGCCCCAACGGATCACCGCTTCCCCGGCTTACGCCCATCTCCGAGCGTTGGATCTTGGGCAGGAAGGAAAGGGTGGGCAGGTAGACAAGCTCGGGCCAGCCCTGGCCAAAGCTGCCCGGCGCCTGCGAGATGGCCAGACGCGGGTAAGGGAACGGACCGAACAGGGTGGAATAATACTTCACGGCCCTTGAAGTGATGTCGGCCACATTATTCAGCAGGTCGGAAGGAGCCAACGGCAGCGGCTCCGCGTGCACGGAATTCATGGCTGCTCCGCGCGATCCGGGAATCATCATGGGCATCGGCGGCACCGCATCACGGCGGGTTTCGAGCACGCTCTCCGCTCCGCGCGTAGCGTAAACCGTGATGGTCGTCCTGCCCTCGCGCCGCTCGACCGACGTGTAAGGACCCAGGTTAAAGCCGGCAATGCGAAACACCCCGTCCGACTTCCAGCGGCTTTCCGTACAATCCGCTGACGTTTTTTCCTCCACGCGCGTGCCGGTGGCTACCAGCACCAACTTTCGCGGGTAATGAAACGTCATGTCGTAGCTGCTGGGAGTTTTGAAATCGAGATTGGGGTACCAACTTCCCCGCGCACCCACATACAGCACTCCGTTTCCTACGTCGGCGATAACATTGCCCCGATACTTGAAGCTCAACCGAAACCGCCCGCCGACGGGGTAGGGGTGGGGGAGGACGATCTCCACGTGATCGTACGCGCGCGCCTCGGCCGGATTGCCGTCCGGCGGCTGGCCTCCAATCACGGTGATGCTGCGTCCACGATCGTCCTCCAGTCCCGTGACGGAGAGCCACCGTGAAAGCCGGAACGAGATGACGCGATCCTGCGCCGAACGGGACTCGAGTTCAATGTCCGCCCGGGCTTCCAAACTGCGGTCGGGCTGGATCCGCACGTCAAGCGTGTACGCCAGCGCCCGCGGTGTGCCATGCTCCGCGCCCGGCGGCTTGCGCTCCGAACCTTGGGTTGCGAAGGAACACCAGACGTCAGTGAAAGCCTCAGAACCGACCTTGCGTAACGAGCCGATTGAGAACGGTTCCGGCAGCCGCTCGTCGTCGATGACGTCAAACACGCCCAACTCCTCCCCTTTGAGCCGGGCATAGAAGTAGGGATGGCTGCGGTCGCCGAGCATGTCTGTGAGGATGCGCACGGAACTCTCAGCGTTCAACACCTGCCACGCTTCGGACCACACCTGCACAAAGTCGCCGGGCTGTTCGGCATCATCCGGGTCGGGCTTGTGGGAGGCGGCCAGCAACTCCTGCGCGGTGTGATCCGTGAAGCGCATGTAAACGGATTCAACCTTCTCTTCCAGGATGGGCGAATGCGTGAACTGGTCAAGGTTCCGCTTTTCCGCCCGGTCCGGCGGGATCATCAGGATTTCGCCTTCGCCGGAGAAGATCGCCCCGGTCACCTCGCCGTTCACTGGCCGGGTGAGAGCTACGAAGCCACGATTCAGATACAAATTCATCCGCGAGCGCGCGAGGTGGGCGTCATGGATCACATAGACCTGGGTGGGATCCAACGTGAGAGTGTTCAACTGTTTCAGCAGATTAAGCGGGTTGGGGGATTGTTGCGCGGAGCCGGGGGGAGCGCTCAACGCGCAAGCGAGCAGGCAAAACACGGGCAGCGCGAAACTCAACGCCCTCCGCGAAATCCGTCCGGCAGAAATCTTCGCGGACCCCATTGCGCGCCTCGATCCACCTGCATTTTACCAGAAGAGCGGGCCGCGGGTTGCGCTGAACTCTGCGGGTCGCGCAGAGCGCAGTTCTACGTTCCGCTTCCCCCGAATTCGGGTTGCGCAGAACGCATCTCTGCGTTTCAATTCCCCCGTTTCCGGGTTGATAGCCGCAGAACGTTGCTCTCTGTAGAGCTTCCCACAAACCATAGGCCAATAGCATGCAGTTTATCGGGGCGAAGGACCTGCATTTGCTCTTTCAGCCGTTCTACGCTCTCACGCCCGCCGCAGGCTTGGCTGGACCGCCGCCTTTGGTCGGGGCGGCAGCGACGGCGCCCCCCGCCCCGTGGCACTTCTTGTATTTCTTGCCGCTGCCGCAGGGGCAGGGATCGTTGCGCCCAATTTTTTCCCGCCGGATCACCTGCTGCGGCTTCTCCACCGCCCCGCCACCCATAAACTGCATTTCCCGCTGTTCGCGGCGCTTGCGCTGCTGGTATTGGCGGATCATTTCCTCTTCTTCATCGGGTGTACGCATAAGGAAGAGATAGCGCAAAGTCTCGTCGTCCACGCGGTCCATCATGGCCTCAAACATTTCGAAGGACTCGCGCTTATACTCCACCAGGGGATCGCGCTGGCTGTAACCGCGCAGGCCAATGCCTTCTTTCAGGTGATCCATGGCCAGCAGGTGGTCTTTCCACTGCGCGTCCACCACCTGGAGCATGATCATGCGTTCGTGCAGGCGCATGCGCTCGGAGCCCCACACCTGCTCGCGCTCGTCGTAGTGTTTGCGCACCAACTCCTTAAGCAAGTCGGTGAGCTCGTCGAGGCGCTTGGGATCGAGTGGAAGCTCGTGCTTCTTCAGGTCGATTCCAAACCTGCCCCAGAATTCCGTGCGTAACCCGTTGATGTTCCACTGGTCGGCGTGCTGGTCTTTGGGACAGTTGCTTTCCACCAGCCAGGCCACCACACGGTCGGCGGCCTCCAGCACCGTCTCTTTCTGGTCGGTCCCTTCCAGCAATTGGCGGCGCAGGCCGTACACCGTCTCGCGCTGCTTGTTCATTACGTCGTCATACTCGAGCAAGTGCTTGCGCGATTCAAAGTTCTGCGCCTCCACGGCCTTCTGGGCGGACTCGATACGCTTGGAAATCAGACGCGATTCAATGGGCACGCCCTCTTCCATGCCCAACTTGTGCATGATGTTGGAAATGCGCTCGCCCGCGAAGATGCGCAGCAAGTCGTCTTCAAGCGAGAGGTAAAATCGTGAGGAACCGGGATCGCCCTGGCGGCCGGCGCGCCCACGCAATTGGTTGTCAATGCGCCGGGCCTCATGCCGCTCGGTGCCGAGGATGTGCAGCCCGCCGAGCGCCACCACCTTGGCGTGCTCAACATCGGTCACCGTCTTGAACCGGTCCACAAATGCGGCCCAGTCCTTTCTCCACGTGGCGTAAGCTTCGACGTACGCGCCAAACACATCTTCGCTCGATCCTTCCGGCGGGCGCTCGGGAGGATCCGGGTTGATGCCCTGCTCGCGGTATTTATCGGGCGACTTGCGGAACTCCTCGCGCGCCATGGTCTCGGGATTTCCGCCCAGCAGGATGTCCGTGCCGCGTCCGGCCATGTTGGTGGAAACCGTGACGGCGCCCACGCGTCCGGCCTGCGCCACCACCAGCGCTTCGCGCTCGTGCTGCTTGGCGTTCAGCACGTTGTGCCGCACTTCCTTCAGGCCCAGCACCTCCGCCACGCGGGCCGGATGGCATCGACGCTCAATCAGGTAGTCCATCAGGGGCAGGTACTTCCCATCGGGGTTATTCGCCAGCGCGATAAGGTCGGGAAGGACGGATTCGTCTGCCGACGGCAATCCGTCGTAGGGGTATCCCCGGGGCGCGTGCTTCAGCACGGCCTCCAGAAACGCTTGGCGCGTGCCGTTGGTATCCGTGGCCAGGCTCTTGAAACGCCCTTCGCCCAACAGTTCCTTCACGATGGAGATCGTCACGCCCGCGCGCAGCAGCCATTCCAACCCCGGATGGGGAACCTGCGCCAGCCGCTCGATCCACATTCTCAGCTTCGGGCCATCAAGCCCCGCCGCCTTGCCCAGCTCCTGCAGGCGCAACGGCGTCACACCGGCTTTTCTCAGCGCCACGCTCAGCCGCTCGGATTTCTCGATGGCAATGCTGCCCACCAGCACGGGCTGGCCGCACATGTGATCCTCTTTGATTTCCTCGATCACCGCGTTGAATTTCTCGCGCTCCGTGCGGTAAACCACGTCGGCATATTCGTGCCGGATCAGCGTTTGGTTGGTGGGGACGATAACGATCTCAAGGTTATAGATCTTCTCGAATTCCGCCGCTTCCGTTTCCGCGGTGCCGGTCATGCCCGCCAGTTTCTTGTACATGCGGAAATAATTCTGAAAGGTGACGGTGGCCAGCGTCTGGTTTTCGCTTTCGATCTTAACGTTTTCTTTGGCCTCGACCGCCTGGTGCAGGCCGTCACTCCAGCGGCGGCCCGGCATCAACCGCCCGGTGAACTCGTCCACGATGATCACTTCGCCGTCTTTCACCACGTAATCGCGGTCCAGCTTGAACAGGGTGTGAGCTTTCAGCGCCTGCTGGAAATGGTGGTTGTACTCGATGTTGGCAGGGTCGTAAAGGTTCTCCAACCCCAGCAGCTTCTCGGCCTTGGCGATTCCCGACTCCGTGGGCGTCACCTGGCGATGCTTCTCGTCCACTTCGTAATCGTCTTTCTCCTTCAGGTGGGGGATGACCTTGTCGACGCGGAAATACTTGTCCGTGGCTTCATCGGACGAGCCGGAAATAATCAGCGGGGTGCGCGCTTCGTCAATCAGGATGGAGTCCACCTCGTCCACGATGGCGTAGTGGTGGACACGCTGGACGTAGTCCTTGAGGTCAAACTTCATGTTGTCGCGCAGGTAGTCGAATCCGAACTCGTTGTTCGTGCCGTAGGTGATGTCGCAGCCGTAAGCAAAGCGCCGCTCTTCGTCGCTCAGGTCGTGGACGATCACGCCCACGGTCAGGCCCAGCAGGCGGTAGATGGGCCCCATCCAGGCGGCGTCGCGCTTGGCCAGGTAATCGTTCACCGTGATCAGGTGCACGCCCTTGCCTTCCAGGGAATTCAGGTAAGCGGGCAGCGTGGCGACCAGCGTCTTACCTTCGCCGGTCTTCATTTCCGCGATCTTGCCCTCGTGCAGCACCATACCGCCGATGAGCTGCACATCGAAGTGCCGCATATTCAGCGTGCGACGACCCGCCTCCCGGCACAAGGCAAAAGTTTCCGGCAGGATCTCATCCAGCGTGGCCCCGCCGGCCAGGCGCTCCTTGAACTTCTGGGTGCGCAGGGGGAACTCGGCGTCCGGGAGCTTCTGCATCTCGGGTTCGAGAGCGCTGATATCCTCCACACGGGCGCTCAGACGCTTTAACTCGCGTTCGTTCTTGGTTCCCAGAACCTTGCCTAGTGCGTACTGAAGATAGTTTCCCATGATTCGAGATCACACTTCCGCCTGTGAGACTTCAACCCTTCTATTGTAAGGCCCCGTGCCCAGGTTGACAAGGAACCGGGCAGAGACATCTCGGCCTCATGCCGCCGTTGACAGCCAGTCAGACACGAACTAAACTTCGATTATGAACGTATCCCTTGACGCCGATATTCAAGCAAAGCTTCAGCGCCTTGCTTCTGAACAAGGACGTGATGCTGAGGCGCTCGCACGCGAAGCTATTGAGCGCTTCGTTAACTATGACGATTGGTTCATGCAGGAAGTAGACAAAGGGTTGGCGCAAATTGCCCGCGGCGAAGTCCTGAGCCATCAGCAAGTCGGGGCGCGCCTGGAAAAGTTGCTGACCGCAAAGCAGCCGCGCGCATGAAACGGCAGATTCGCTGGAGCGAGCAAGCTGCCGCAGACCTCGAAAACATTACCAACTACTTATTTCAAAATACACCTACTCGCGCCACCGAGTTGGTACGTGCGATTTACGATGCCCCCAGTGTCTTACTGACCTTTCCACACCGTGGCCGCAGGGGCAGGAAAGAGGGCACCCGCGAACTTGTGCTTGCACCTCTTCCCTATATCGTGATTTATCAAATCACCCGCGAGATCATTTATGTGGTGCGCATTCTTCACGGAGCGCAGAAGTGGCCTTGAAGGAATTTTGAGCCGTATCCCTCAACCCCCGAAACCCGGCGGAGTTTAGGCATGTACCGCCTCAAACGTGGTCAACAACGCGCGATCGGCGCGGGGAAGAGGAGACTATTCCAGATAGAGTTCGGTGGCTTCCTTAAGGTTGGCGAGCGCATTCTCAATCGTAGGGCCCTGACTCACTGTTCCCACCTCGGGGCATGTGGCGACGTATAGATCTTCTTCTTTATGAATAACCGCTGTAAGGGTGTGTACTGTCATGGGCCCTTCCTCCTAAGTTCACACTATCTTCTCTCACACTCTCGCTTTCGTCTCTCGAATACAAGAGATTATATCGCGTTTCCGCTCCTGAACTGTCCATCTCTACAGCACCGCCGTTTCGTGGATCAACCTTCCTTCGGCGAAGCGGGCGAGGCCGAGGGCGTGGGCGTCAATCAGGTTGGTGTAGCCGCGCAGGATCAAATCCGCCAGAACCTTGCCCGTAGCGGGTGAGTGCATCACGCCGTGGCCGCTGAAGCCGTTGGCAAGATACAGGCCGGGAACCTCCGGCACGGGCCCGAGAATGGGGTAGTGGTCCGGGGTCATTTCGTAGAGCCCGGCCCAGGCGCGCTTGGGATTAACCTCCAGCGCCTCAAAGCAGGGAACGCGGTCCACGGCGCGCACCAGAATTTTTTCGACGAACGCCGGATCGAACTGGGTTTTGAACCCGGGCGTCTCCTCCGGATCGTTCCAGGCGAGCAGGAGTCCCAGACCTTCAGGGCGGAAGTGAAATCCCGTGGCCATATCGATGGTCATGGGCGCCTCACGCGCAATAAGGGGGAACGGCTCGGTGGGGACTAACATGCGGCGCAGGGGTTCCACCGGCAAATCTACGCCGGCCAACGCTGCCACGTGCGCGGCCCACGCCCCCGCGGCATTCACCACGCGTCTTGTGCTCACGGCGCCCCGCGGGGTCTCAACGCCGGCGATGCCCTGTGCGTCCCGCCGAATCGCCGTGGCCTCCGCACCTTTCCACAGGCGCACACCTTTTCCCAGCGCGCGCTGCATGAAACCCGTCATTACACTATAGGGGTCCACAAATCCGTCGGTGCAACTGAAGCTGCCGCCCACGATGTCGTCCGGGCGCAGATGCGGCATGCGGCGTAGCACCTCGGCGGGCGTGAGCAATTCCGCTGTCTTCACCCCACATGCCGCTTGCAATTGGTAGTTCGTCCGCAAATAGGCCATGTGGTTTTCGCGGGTAGCGACGAACAGGTAGCCTTGGGGACGATATCCGGCCGGACATCCCGTGGCCTCCTCGAAGCGCGCAAAGAAATCCAGGGCGTAGAGCGACAGGCGAATGTTGATCTCCGTGGAAAACTGCGCGCGCACGCCCCCCATGCTCTTGCCCGTGGAACCGCGGCCCAGATAAGGCTCGCGCTCCAGCACCACGACGTTCGCGCATCCGGCCTCGGCAAGGTGGTAGGCGATGCTCGCGCCCACAACCCCTCCGCCCACAATCACCACGTCGGCAGTATCGGCCACGGCTCCGCCTCCAGATGCGGGATAATCGCCTCCACAGATTACGCAGATTGCACAGATTCGCCAGGCAGGGCAAGAAAGGTCACGGAGGTCCCCAGGGCTTCGTCAAGGTCGCTTTTGGTGAGATCGCAATGCATGCCTCCTTTTATCTCTTGGTAGGTAATCCATCAGATAACGGCATAAAAATTGCTAGCCGTACCGGATGGAGGTGTGTCTTCTGCTCGGAATGGCGCAGCCGGGTAGGCTCGCGAGGCTCCTGGCCGCCCCTGACGCGCTCGGCCGCGGCTCCGCCAGGTGCCTTTCCCCATGGCCTCAGCAAAAAACTCGCATGACACCGTCCCGCTGGGCGGCCCGCCGGGGGCCGTGGAAACTTGAAATTCGAAACTGGAAACTGGACACGGCCTTGAGTTTCGAGTTTCCGGTTTCAAGTTTCGCTTTTCCCTAACCCTAACGCCACGGTCACGGAAGATGGGCGGAAGAAAAAAATATTTACGAACGAAGCCACCAAGTTATTGAAAACAAAGGATTGCAGAACAAATTGACCGAGAAAAAACGGACATTTTGGTTTAAGTATCGGACATTTTGGTTTAGCGTGGTGACATTTTGGCGTGGCCATGCAGCGTTTTTGGGACACTTTTGGTATGCCGTGGTGACGTCTTGGGTGTCAAGACGGAAGAACGGGACCAGAAGAGGGGGACGGGCCATTTCCGACTTACCGAATGTTTAGCGCCCCCACAGTCCGAACCGCCGCGACTTTGACGTGACCCTGCAGAGGCCCTCTTGCTGCGACTGCTTGTTGCATCCGCGCCCGCATCGCGTCAGAATAGGGCCGCCGGTAGGGTCCGTTATCAGTCGGCGGCCGCCAGTCGTCAGTACATCAGAGTTGAAGAGTGGAAGAGCAGAACTAAACAGGCCCCCGGCGGGTTTCACCGGCGGCCGGCAACCGAGAACCGAGTACCGATAAGGGGAGCTTATGAGAGCGTCAGGCGTAATTGTGGGACTGGTCGTCGTAATGGCAATCGTCTGGTTGGTGGTGAAGTCGGAGTTCTCACAAGGTCCCACCAATTCGCAACCCCCGGCAGAGATCATTGACGTGGTGGGCGTGAAAGCCGACCTCCTGGCCATCGCCGAGGCGGAGAGAATGGAATTGGCGAGCCACGGCTCCTACGCCTCGGTGGACGAGCTTCAAAAGGACGGCTCGATCACTTTTTCCGGCACGAACCGGCGCGGCTACAATTACACGGCGGAAGTGGAAGACGGCCAGCATTTCAGAATTATGGCCAGTCCTGCGGATTCAGCAAGGGCCGGATGGCCGACGCTTTCGATCGATGAGACGATGCAGGTGGTGCAGCAATAGCTTGTTAACAATGGAGTCCAATCCAGTTCAGACGAGGTTGGCATGCGAGTTGAAGCCCGCGCGCCCGCGCGTGTGGATTTAGCAGGCGGGACCGTAGATATCTGGCCGCTGTATCTTTTTCATCCCGGGGCACAAACGGTTAATATCGCCATCAAGTGTTACGCTTCGTGCGTAATTGACACGCGTGCTGACCGGCGCATCGTACTGATCTCGCAGGATCAGCAACTGCGGGAAACGTGGGAAAATCTCACCGACCTTTCTCTCGGAACCTCCCAATTGCCCTTGCTGCGGGAACTGGTGATGTTCTTTGAGCCGCGGCGCGGCTTGACCATCAAGACCAGCTCGCAAGTGCCGGCCGGCGCCGGCCTGGGGGGCTCCTCAGCGCTGAACATCGCGCTCTGCGGAGGCTTGGCGCGGGTCACGGGCAAACGCATGACGCGCGGCACGATCCTGGAGATCGCCAAAAATGTGGAGGCAATTGTCATCCGTGTGCCCACCGGATGGCAGGACTACTTTCCGGCGCTTTACGGCGGCGCCAATTCCGTCCATCTTGAGCGCGATGGCGTGAAGGTGGAGCGCCTGCCGCTGCCGTTCGCTGACGTGGAGAAAAGGTTTGTGCTGTGCTACACCGGCCAGCCGCGTAATTCCGCCATTAACAACTGGGAAGTGATGAAGGCCCACATCGACAACGACGAGCACGTCCTCAAGAATTTCGAACAGATCACCACCATCGCCAGCCAGATGCGCGAAGCGCTGCTGGCGCGCGATTGGAATGATGTGGCGGAACTTCTGGCGCTCGAATGGGAAAACCGCAAACGCAATTTCAAAGGCATTTCCACCCCGAAAATCGACCGCATGATCGAACACACTCGGAAGCAAGGAACCATGGCGGCCAAGGTTTGCGGGGCTGGCGGCGGTGGATGTGTGGTGTTTATGGTCCGCCCCGGCACCAAGCTAGCCGTCGAAAACGCCCTGACCCAACTGGGAGGACAGGTTATCAATTTCTCCATAGCGAGCACGGGCCTGGAAGTTCGCGCCGATCAAGTTGAGCGAAGCCGGCAAACGCGATGAATGCAATGGAATTATTCATTGACAAGGACCGATTGCGCCCGGTTTGGCGGTTCTTGCTCTCCGTGGTGCTCCTCTACGCCGCTGTCCTAGTCGCGGTGGAGGTGGTAGGAGCAGCCTTCGCCATGACGAAGGCGCATCCCAGCCTGTGGGTGGCTGCATTCTGGCAGACGGTGGCCGGCCTGGCGGCAATTATCGCGGCATCCAAAGTGATGACGGCGGTATTCGAGCGGCGTCCCTTGCGCTCCATCGGATTAGCATTTCACTCTCGCTGGTGGAGGGAACTGGGGCGAGGCGTGGTCGTGGGCGCCGCCATGCTGTTCCTCGCGATTGTGCCGGAGTGGGGCTGCGGATTTGCGCACTTCTCCTTCACGCCGCATCCCATGCTGCGGGCGGGAACCTTTCTCTTGGTGATGTTTGCCTTGGCGGCGGCCAGCGAAGAAATCCTGTTCCGCGGTTACCCGTTCCAGCGCTTGGTTGAGTGCATTACTGCTGCCGGGGCGATTGCCGTCACCTCCGCTTTTTTCGGCTTTGCCCACTTCGCCAACCCGCATCGCACGTGGGTCTCTACTCTCAACACGGCCCTGGTGGGAATTCCCTTCTGCATTGCGTATTTGCGAACCAGGGCGTTGTGGATGCCCATCGGCATACACCTGATTTGGAATTTCCTGTTGGGCTTTCTTTTGGGGCTGCCCGTTAGTGGCATTACGATTACCGGCAGCGTCCTTACTGCGCGCGTGCGGGGCCCTGTCTGGCTTACCGGCGGCCCGTATGGCCCGGAAGGGGGATTGCTGGCCATGGGAGCAATTTTGGCCGCCACGGCGTACCTGTTGCTCTCAAAAAGCATCTATATCAGTGAGGAAATGAGAACCCTGACAGATTCGGCGGCGCCCCTGCTGTCCGACCGGCCGATCACCATTTTCCCAGCCTCTCCCGAGAAAGAGGCGAACGCGGATTCAAACGGATGAATGCCCGGCGTTTAGAGAACCAAGCCCGCTCTGGAATAGCCGTCAGAGGTTGGCTGTGGCGGAGTTTGTGGGTGACGTGTATGTTGGCCGTGGTTGTGCCGGCGTTTTCCAAAGAGGGCATGGACCGCAACGCCCGAATTGACATCATCCGAGGCCTGCTGCGGGAAGTGGCCGTCACCAAAGTACCTCTGCCTCGCGGCAAGAAGGGGGTACGTGTGGATGGACAAGGGAAGTTGGATCTCGCGGATGCCCAGAAGGAAATGCACTTCAATGGCGTGGCGATGAAATCGGGCACGCCGGCAGAGATTACCAGGATAGAGTTCAAGGGGAACCAGGTTGTTTTCGAGGTCAACGGGGGAGGGAGATCCGGCAAGAAGTGGTACCAACACATTGAGGTGGGCATGGGTCCGGAGATGGGACCTGTCGATCAGCAACAGCAATCGGTTGCTGCGTACGGGTCATCCGTTACGATGGACTTTGGCAAGGCCCTGCCGAACCTGACGGTGCCGCAGGTGAAGAAGATCCTTTCCGGCGTCCTCGATTTCGAGCGGCACTCGCCGACCGTCCTGTACTCGCCCAACGTGACGCCGGCGGTGAAAGAGGCGATCAAAAACCACAAGGTGATTGTGGGGATGGATCGTGACGCGGTCCTTTCCGCCAAGGGCGCACCGGACCGGCGCGTGCGCGAGGTTCGGGATGGCTCGGAACAGGAAGATTGGATCTACGGAAACCCTCCTCACGTACTGTTTGTCACCTTCGATGGCGACCAGGTGGCAGATGTGAAGCAATACTAAACCGGAAAAATGCAGGGCTCTGAGTGCGCTCTCAGGCGCACGTACCGCTGGCATCCTACCGGCGGCTCGTAGGGGCGAGCGGCGCTCGCCCTGGTATTACTATGTTAAGTAGTTCTTGCATTTTTGCTCTGGTTGACCTAGCATGGGCGCATGAAACTCCTTTCTTGGAATGCCCGTTTGTGGAAGGAAAGCGTGACGCAGTTCCTTGAGTTTCTGAATCCCCTGATTGCCGGATTGGGTCGCAGCGAACGGCGCCTCGCGGCGACGCGCTACGTGGAGGGGCTGTTGATGCCCGGTCAGCGCAAAGCGATCATTCCCATGGCGGAGCGGCTGGGCGTGGACGCGCAAGGTCTGCAGCAGTTCGTGCCCGACAGCCCCTGGAGCGAAGAGGAGATGTGGCGGGCGATCCGGCAAGAGATCATTCCGCACTTGGAGCCCCTGGAGGCTTGGGTGGTGGATGAAACCGGTTGGGTCAAGCAGGGATCCCACTCGGTAGGGGTGGCGCGCCAATATTGTGGGGCGGTGGGCCAGTCGACCAACTGCCAAGTGAGCGTGGAGGTGGTGGTGAGTGACGGTTGCATCGCCGCGCCGGTGGCGGGGCGGTTGTATCTGCCCGCGGCTTGGACCGAGGACCAGGAACGCTGCCAAGCGGCGGGAGTCCCGGCGGACGTGGAGTTTGCCACCAAGCCCGCCCTGGGGCTGGCGATGCTCCGCCAAGCGCAGCACGACGGCGTGCCTCCGGCGCCGGTTTTGGGAGATAGTGTTTACGGGAACAACGCGGCGTTTCGCGCCGGGGTGCGCGCTTTGGGCCTGGAGTTTTTTCTGCAGGTCGAGGGGGCCGCCCTGCAAGGATGGGACCACGAAGTGCGCACGGAGGTCAAGCGGACCCGTCGTCGCGTTCCGGCGGGGGAACCTCCTCCCACCCCGCTGGCGGAGTTGACCCGGCGTCTCCCCGCGACGGCCTGGAAGCCGTGCTCTTGGGTCACGGCGGGCGGACAAACCCGACGTACGCGTTTGGCTTGGCAGCCGGTTTTTATCCAACCCAACCTGCGCCAGGGCGGAGAACTGGAAAAACTCTGGCTGGTGGTGGACTGGCCGGCGGGCGATGCGGAACCTTATCACTATTACTTGGCGCATCTCCACCGGCCTCCCACCAAAGCTCGTTGCCTCAAGCTGAGCCGCTCCCGCTGGCATATTGAACAATACTTCCAACGCTCCAAAGATGACTTGGGTTTGGATCATTTCGAAGGCCGCTCGTGGCGAGGTTTTCATCATCATCTGGTGCTTTCGGCGGTGGCTTATCTGTTTATCCTGACCGTCTACTTGCGCCGTAAAAAAAACTTTTGGTGCGACGTGGGAACAGATTCTCCGCGTGATCCAGCCCTGGCTGGTGAGATGGAGCGGACGATGTCCCTTCTGCAGGACGAAGTTCGAGAAAGTTTTTGACGATACCACTTAACATAGTAATACTGGGCCGAACGCCGTTCGGCCCTACCCGGCGGCGGGTTTACCCCTTTGGACAATCTGGTTGTTCAGCGCGGCGGGTGGCGCACCCTTGCGCCGATGGCGCGGACAGCCCCTGAATCCTAACCCGGGCGGGGCGCATCGAACACAGATATGCGATCCGAAGTCGTCCCAAGGGCCATCTTCGGGATGGTCCGCAACACTTTCGTCCTGATCTTTTTAGCCATCTTGCTGTGGCCTCTGTTTTCCGAGTATGTCTGGGCTGCTCCGCCCGACCAGCAGAACGACACCGTCAAACAGTTGATCGATGCTGAACACTGGAAGAGAGCGCGGGCAGTTCTCGATCCACAATTCGATGCCCATCCCGAGGATGCTCAGACCCTTTACTTGCTGGCGCAAGTAAAAGTGGCATTCAATAAACTCGATGAAGCCCTGACGCTGGCCCAGCGGGCCGTGGCGCTCGATGACAAAAACTCGTACTACCATCTTGAACTGGGAATCGTTTACGGTGAGTTGGCTTCCAAGGCGAGTTTCCTCTCGGCGCACTCGCTCGCGATAAAATTCCGAAAAGAAGTGGAGCTCGCTATAGAACTTGACCCCAGCAATCTTGAAGCGCTCTACGCGATGATGCAGTTCAAGTATCGAGCTCCAGCTATCATAGGGGGAAGCAAGGAGGAGGCGCGTGCACTGGCTCTGCGAATATGCCATCTCGACGCTCACAGAGGTTACTTATTCTAATGCGCGTTCAAGTTGAGACTAACTATCCAAGGCCAAGCGGTGAGACGGTGCAAGCCTTCCCGATCCGCAGCGAGCCGGGGCAAGCCTTGCTGCAACTGTCGGATGACCGCATCCAGATGGTTAAACACCCGGTTGGGAAACTCCTTTTCGCGCAATTCATCCCAAACATGTTCCTGTGGATTCAGTTCGGGTGCGTAAGGCGGCAAGGCCAACAGCCGGATGTTCTGGGGGATCGGCAGGTCTTTGGCCTTGTGGGAACTAGCTCCGTCCAGCGCCATGACGATGAAGTCGCCCGCGTGGGCCTGGCTCACTTGGGCCAGAAACTTGCCCATGCGGGCCGTGTTCATTTCGCGGCCCACTCGCCAATCCAACTCGCCGGCCAGGGGGCTGACCGCGCCATAGACGTAAACAAACTCGCGCTCGTAACCGTTGCCCATCACGGGGCGCAGCGGGGCCGGAGCCCAGCAGCGTTTGGGGCGCACCATGCGCCCGAAGCGTGCCTCGTCTTGAAACATCAGGCGCACGGGGCGGCCTTGCACGACCGCGGGGGTCAGCAAGGCTGCCAGCGTTTCGGGGAGTTTTTTTCCACTCCGCCTGGACCGCCGGATCGCTTTTCGGGTGCCGCGTATCGGGCGCGACTTTTCGCCACCCGTGCCGCGCCAAGAGACGGTACACGACCGACGGAGCGATCTTGCGGCCCAACTTTTCCGCCAGCGCCGACCGCAGCGGAGAAACCACCAGAACGCCCGCCTGCCGAGCTTGTTCGACCCACGGAGTCAGGAACGCCTCTTCCTCTTCCCAGCTCAGCAACGCCCGTCTCCGTCCGCCCCATTTCTTGCGGGGCCGTGAGGGCGTCTGCAGGCTGTGGCGAAATTGTTGCTGCAGGCGATGCACCGACGCCCGTCCCACGCCCAGCAAGGAGGCCGTCTGTTCCAGGGTGGTGCCAGTGAGGGCCGGCAGCAACACGGCTTGGGCGGCTTTCAACTGCCGAATATCGCGGCTTTCGGCAACCATGGCTCGCGCTTTCGAGACGAGTTTCCAATCGATTCGTCGTGGCCTTGACATGCCGCGATTGTATCATAGTTAGTCTCATCTTGAAAGCGACTTAGAATTAGCACTAGCCGAGCTCGCCAAGTTGGAACACCACCAGGCCCAAGTGGAAGGGTATTTGTTGAAAGCGGTGCAAACGAACCCGAAATGTTATGTGGGACTTACATCACTCGCGGAATTTTACGCTCAACTTACGGTGCCAAAATATGATGATGCCATAAAGTATGCGCGATACGCCTTGAGCATTGATGGTAAGCGCGTTGAGGCATACTGGATTCTGGCGCGATCTTACGCGCATGAGCAGCGGTGGAGCGATCTTAGCCAAATCCTCGGCCTCTCGGCCCAAGCTGTTCCGGATGACTTCCGTCCTTTTTACGAAGCCGCACAGGGACTCTTGGACGTGGGCGCGGACTCTCCAAAAGCTGAGGACTATGCAAAGAAATATCTTTCGGAGGAGCCTGAGGCCGAAGAACCCGATCCTGCCGAGGCACACCTATTATTGGGCCGAGTGCTTGAGATGGAGGGTCGCAATACTCTAGCCCGTAAGGAGATTCAGACGGCGCTTCTGGACAGGCCCGATTTAAAGGCAGCGAAACACTATCTGAAGAGATTGGACGACTGAGGGTCGCCAGCTTCCTAATCGTTCCAAAGAACCGCGGCATCCCCGACAAATACGAATGCGACAGCAGCACCTCACGTAGAAAGGTCATGCCGGGTGGAAGGAACCGCAATTGCCCACCACAACTTCACTCGCCAGTATGTCTGATGAAAATCGCGTGAGTCCGTCTTGATCGATGCCCGGCTGATCAAAAGCCCGTCTGGAAGCCGGCGGTACGCAGGGGCGAACGGCCTCCGCCTTGGCTAGATTGGGCCTGCGGCTATTCACTAAACGGCCTGTCAGCGGGACTGCGTTTCCCACATTTATGTCGCGCACCCCGGCGAAGCAGCGATTCCGCATTCGTGCTTTCCTTCCTGCTTCAACCCTTTGAAATTGCAATTGCTTTGCCCAGTCCCCGCTGATCGAGCAGATTCGCATTCGTTTTTGACTTGACAGCACCGATTCTGTCTGATATAGTAGCAGTATATCAGATGAAAAACCCTCCGATATCCCGCTCCAGTCTTCCGGTAGGCGAGCGCAAACGCCGCTCGCGCCTGACGCAGATCGTCTCGGGCCAGCGCTTTCTCCGCGGGACGTTGGCGCCTCGTTTGCGCCGCTGCGGGAAACCGAACTGCCGCTGTGCCCACGGCGAACTGCACGCGTCGCTGTACCTCGTGCAGAGCCAGGGGGGCAAGCCGCGCCAGGTGTTCGTGCCCAAGGAGTGGGAAGAGCGCATCCGCCAGAGCGTTCAGGGCTATCAAGAAATCCAGCAACTGCTGGAGGAACTCTCGGAGGTCGAGTGGCAGCGGCTGCTCGATCGCAAGGAGTGATCCCGTTCTCCGCCGCCTGATCCGGTATGGCGAGACTGTCTACGGTCTTTCGGAACGGATCGTCGCGGCGGTCCAGGATCCCCGACGACAACCCCGTATCCCGGCGGCCGTTCTCCTGAAAGCCAGCTTGGTGATGTTCTGGTCCCGCTTGGGCAGCTTGAACGCGCTGGAAGAGCACCGCCTCTCGCGGTTCTGGAAACAGTGGCTGGGGTGTTCGCCCGGAAGTAGCGACACCCTGGGGCGCGTGCACGCCGGCCTCGTCGCCCACGAACTGCGCGAGGGGCTGCATCACGTCTACTCCCGCCTGAAGCGGAACAAAGCCTTGCCGGACATCGGTGGACTGGGCGTGGCGGTTCTCGACGGTCACGAGACCCACGCCAGCTATCGCCGTCGCTGCTCGGGATGCTTGCAGCGGACGATGCACACCGAGCAAGGCGAGAGGATTCAGTACTACCATCGGAACGTCACGCTGCAGTTGTTGACGGGTTCGGAGTTGCGGATCCTGCTCGATCTGGAACCCCAGCGGCCCGGCGAAGACGAGGTGACCACGGCCCGGCGCTTGCTGGATCGCGTCCTGGCCCGTTACCCCCGCGCGTTTCAGTTGCTGTTGGCCGATGGTCTCTATGCCCAGGCCCCCTTCTTCAATCTCCTGCTGGCCCACGGTAAGCACGCGCTGGTGGTCCTCAAGGACGAGCGGCGCGACCTCTACCAGGATGCCTGCGGTTTGTTTGGGGTGACGCCGCCCGAAGAGGGAAAGTATCGGTCGCGTCACTGCCAGTGGTGGGACGTGTCGGACCTCACCACTTGGCCTCAAGTGAACGCCCCCGTGCGGGTCATCCGTTCGCGAGAAACCTATCAGGTGCGCCGTCAAACGACGAAGCAGGTCGAGTCGATTATGACCGAGTGGGTTTGGGCCACGACGCTACCGGTGACGCAGGCAGCGACCGAACAAGCCGTCGGCTTGGGGCATCGTCGCTGGGATATTGAGAACTATGGATTCAACGAGCTGGCCAACGAGTGGCACTCCGACCATGTGTATAAACACCACCCCCAGGCCATCGAGTCCTTTCTGCTCGTCGCCTTCCTGGCCTACAACCTCTTTCATGCTTTCTGGGTTCTCAATCTGAAACCGGCCGTCCGTCGCGGCCGAACGCAACGCTACTGGGCACGCCTCATAGCCCGCGAACTCTGTCAGGACCCCTGCTTCCCCGAGGGCTCATCCCCCTAAGAGTCTTCTCCTCCCCTCCCGGAGTTCCGCCCCGCGCTTCGGCCGAACCTTCGTGCCGCGTGCGGCGACTTGCGCCCCTCTCGCCGTAGTGCCGACCTCACCGGGTGTATTTTCCCGCCCTGCCCCGCCGACAAAGCCTATGCGAATCTGCCTAACCGCCTCCGGCGCGCCCGGACTAACTATTTCGCGCACCTCCAACCTCGGATGCGGAATCGCTGCCGCTGAAGCAGCGATTCCGCATTCGTGCTTTCCTTCCTGCTTCAACCCTTTGAAATTGCAATTGCTTTGCCCAGTCCCCGCTGATCGAGCAGATTCGCATTCGTTTTTGACTTGACAGCACCGATTCTGTCTGATATAGTAGCAATATATCAGATGAAAAACCCTCCGATATCCCGCTCCAGTCTTCCGGTAGGCGAGCGCAAACGCCGCTCGCGCCTGACGCAGATCGTCTCGGGCCAGCGCTTTCTCCGCGGGACGTTGGCGCCTCGTTTGCGCCGCTGCGGGAAACCGAACTGCCGCTGTGCCCACGGCGAACTGCACGCGTCGCTGTACCTCGTGCAGAGCCAGGGGGGCAAGCCGCGCCAGGTGTTCGTGCCCAAGGAGTGGGAAGAGCGCATCCGCCAGAGCGTTCAGGGCTATCAAGAAATCCAGCAACTGCTGGAGGAACTCTCGGAGGTCGAGTGGCAGCGGCTGCTCGATCGCAAGGAGTGATCCCGTTCTCCGCCGCCTGATCCGGTATGGCGAGACTGTCTACGGTCTTTCGGAACGGATCGTCGCGGCGGTCCAGGATCCCCGACGACAACCCCGTATCCCGGCGGCCGTTCTCCTGAAAGCCAGCTTGGTGATGTTCTGGTCCCGCTTGGGCAGCTTGAACGCGCTGGAAGAGCACCGCCTCTCGCGGTTCTGGAAACAGTGGCTGGGGTGTTCGCCCGGAAGTAGCGACACCCTGGGGCGCGTGCACGCCGGCCTCGTCGCCCACGAACTGCGCGAGGGGCTGCATCACGTCTACTCCCGCCTGAAGCGGAACAAAGCCTTGCCGGACATCGGTGGACTGGGCGTGGCGGTTCTCGACGGTCACGAGACCCACGCCAGCTATCGCCGTCGCTGCTCGGGATGCTTGCAGCGGACGATGCACACCGAGCAAGGCGAGAGGATTCAGTACTACCATCGGAACGTCACGCTGCAGTTGTTGACGGGTTCGGAGTTGCGGATCCTGCTCGATCTGGAACCCCAGCGGCCCGGCGAAGACGAGGTGACCACGGCCCGGCGCTTGCTGGATCGCGTCCTGGCCCGTTACCCCCGCGCGTTTCAGTTGCTGTTGGCCGATGGTCTCTATGCCCAGGCCCCCTTCTTCAATCTCCTGCTGGCCCACGGTAAGCACGCGCTGGTGGTCCTCAAGGACGAGCGGCGCGACCTCTACCAGGATGCCTGCGGTTTGTTTGGGGTGACGCCGCCCGAAGAGGGAAAGTATCGGTCGCGTCACTGCCAGTGGTGGGACGTGTCGGACCTCACCACTTGGCCTCAAGTGAACGCCCCCGTGCGGGTCATCCGTTCGCGAGAAACCTATCAGGTGCGCCGTCAAACGACGAAGCAGGTCGAGTCGATTATGACCGAGTGGGTTTGGGCCACGACGCTACCGGTGACGCAGGCAGCGACCGAACAAGCCGTCGGCTTGGGGCATCGTCGCTGGGATATTGAGAACTATGGATTCAACGAGCTGGCCAACGAGTGGCACTCCGACCATGTGTATAAACACCACCCCCAGGCCATCGAGTCCTTTCTGCTCGTCGCCTTCCTGGCCTACAACCTCTTTCATGCTTTCTGGGTTCTCAATCTGAAACCGGCCGTCCGTCGCGGCCGAACGCAACGCTACTGGGCACGCCTCATAGCCCGCGAACTCTGTCAGGACCCCTGCTTCCCCGAGGGCTCATCCCCCTAAGAGTCTTCTCCTCCCCTCCCGGAGTTCCGCCCCGCGCTTCGGCCGAACCTTCGTGCCGCGTGCGGCGACTTGCGCCCCTCTCGCCGTAGTGCCGACCTCACCGGGTGTATTTTCCCGCCCTGCCCCGCCGACAAAGCCTATGCGAATCTGCCTAACCGCCTCCGGCGCGCCCGGACTAACTATTTCGCGCACCTCCAACCTCGGATGCGGAATCGCTGCCGGCGAAGCGAGTGGGTTGGCTATTCTGCCTGCGTGTGCTACAGTGATCGTGCAGTTCACCGGATACCACGCCGGCCATGGGAGATTAACGCGACCTTGATCTGCAAATGGGCCTTGGGCAGTCCAACCTGTCCGAACCACCCTTCGCACGCAGAGTGTCCGCGTCATCCCTGAAAACCAGAGGTATGTGAATGGCCAGCCCTTGCCCCCGTTGTGGAACGACAAAGACCGAATCGGTTCGACACGGGTTTATCCACAACACCCTCTGGAACATGGGTTACCACTTACGTCGATGCTCATACTGCAATCGTCGGCGCATTTTTAAGAGAGGGGACCCGGCCCGCCACCACCCGGACGACATGACAGCCGAAGAACTCCGGGAACGCTTCAATCGCAAGGTTGCCGAAACTTTGACGAAATCGTTCGAAACTCCGGAAAGCACAGGGGAAACAATGACTCCTGACTCCGCGCAAGAATCACACAAGCCCGGTGAGGCACGTGAATCATCCGTCGGGGTTGCCGAAGCGCCTGACGAGGGCGAAGATTATCGTTTGTGCCCAAAGTGCGGCGGCACCGTTTATCGCCGTTCGCGACGCCGATGGTATGAACACCTGATGAAGCGCCCACGCATGGCACGCTGCTTGAGGTGCGGCAACCGCTTTCCTTTTCCTCATTAAGGCGGAAAAGCGGCGCTTAGGCCTAACGCACTGCAAGGTAATATCTCAGTACAAAGTAATACCTCTGTCCGGATGAACTCTGCCCACCTAACGCGGCGCATTGCACAAGCCTCGGGTATTGTCATGGCGAGCGTGCTGGCCAGCCGGGTTCTGGGGTTCTTTCGTGACTGGACGGTGGCCCACCAGATCGGCTCCAACGCCATCACCGATGCGTACTATGCCGCTTTCACCCTGCCTGATTTCCTGAATTACCTCGTAGCAGGGGGATCGCTCAGCATTACGTTTATTCCCGTCTTCACCAAATATGTCGCGGAAAACCGCGAGGATGAGGGCTGGCACGTATTCTCCACGGTCGTCACAGTGATGGGGTTCCTATTGGGGGCCGTTGTCCTGGCGGGAGAGATCTTTGCCCCGCAGGTGGTGCAACTGATCGCCCCGGGCTTCGGTCCCGCCGAGAAGGCCCGGGTTATATTCCTGACGCGCCTCATGATGCCCGCGCAGATTTGCTTTTACCAGGGCAGCATTCTGAGCGCCGTTCAGTACGCTAAGGGACAGTTTCTGGTGCCCTCCCTGGCGCCCGTGGTTTACAACGTCGGCATCATCTTGGGCGGCGTGCTGCTGTCTCCCCGGATGGGCATCGCCGGATTCGCCGTCGGCGTTCTTGCCGGGGCCCTGGCCGGAAACCTCTTGCTCCAGGTTTATGGGGCACGCCGCGCCGGGGCTCGTTTTTTACCCAACCTGAATGTTCGCCATCCGGGATTCTGGTTGTTCATTAAACTCACCATTCCCATCATGCTGGCGCTTTCGCTGGTGTTTACCGACGACTGGATCATACGCTGGTTCGGATCATTCCTGGTCAAAGGCTCCATTTCCTGGCTGAATTACGCCAAGACCCTGATGCGAGTGCCGTTGGGTGTGGTGGGACAGGCGGTGGGAGTGGCCTCCTTCCCCTTCCTGGCGCAGCTTTACTCCGAGGGCAAGACGGAGGAGCTAAACCGCACCCTGGACGCAACGATGAAGGGGTTGATCGTGCTGCTACTGCCCGTTTCCGCGCTCACCATCGCCCAGGCGACGCCGCTGGTCTACCTGGTTTACTCTCACACGCGCATGAAGGCGCCAGACCTGCAAGCCACCGCAGCCGCGCTGGCCGTGTACTCCCTGGGTATGTTTGCCTGGGGCGCGCAGAACATCTTGGCGCGGGGTTTCTACGCGGCGCGGGATACGCTGACGCCCGCCATTACGGGAACGGCGTTAACCTTCTTGAGCCTGCCGGTTTACCGGTGGATGGCTCATCACTACCAATACCAGGGACTGGCGATGGCGAGTTCCCTGGGCATCATCGCGTATACGGTCCTGCTCTTCGTGCTGCTGAACCGCCGCACTGGCAATCGCGAGTGGCCGGACATGATCTGGTTCTTCGTCAAGATCACCGCCGCATCAGCGCTCGCCGCCGGCGTGTGCTACAAGCTCGTCGCGGTCTTGCACACGCGCATCGGCTGGCAAACTGCCATGCACGCGCTGGCGGTTCTCGTGATCGTGAGTGTGGTAGGGTTCGTTCTGACGGCGCTGCTGGCAAAGTTGTTCCGCGTGCGGGAGGTTGACGCCTACCTTTCGCGATTGCTCGCCCGCTTTCACGCCTTCAATCGAGCCTAGCGTTTGTCGCGCCAGGGTCAGTACGTAGTCCCGGAATGCCGGCCGCTATTTCCCCACGCAAAACGTCTTAAAGATGATGTCCAGAATATCGTCCGCGTAGGTTGCGCCCGTAATAAGGTCGAGGGGCCGCAACGCGTCGTAGAGGTCCAGCAGCAGCATTTCGTGGGGGGTTTCTTGCTCAGCAGCGCCGCGAGCCTTGGCCAGCGCCGCCAATGAGCTTTCCATAAGCTGCTGGTGACGCAAGTTGGTTATGAATTCACCCTCGGTTCCCAGGTCGCCAGCCGGGGCCGCCAGGGCGAGAATCTTTGCCTTGAGTTCGTGAATGCCGTCTCCTGTAAGCGCCGAGGTGCGAACCGTCTCTGGAAGCGCCGATCCCGCATCCAGGCCTGCGGAGAAGACGCTGGCGAGTTCGGCCAATGGATGATGCGGAGGCAGGTCCGATTTGTTCAATGCAACCAGTAGCCGGCCCAGCGGGCGGAGCTTTTCGAGCAGGCAGGCGTCCTCCCCTGTCCAAGGTCCCGATGTGTCAACCACCAGAAGCCGCAAATCAGAATCGGCGATAGCGCTGAACGTGCGTTCCACCCCTATTTTCTCAACGTCGTCCAGTGCTTCGCGGATTCCGGCGGTATCCACAAAGCGCAGAGGAATGCCTCCGATATTGGCCGTTTCGGTCACGAGGTCGCGAGTGGTTCCGGGGATGGGGGTCACGATGGCGCGTTCTTCATTCAAGAGGCGATTGAACAAACTCGACTTGCCCACATTGGGACGCCCCACAATCGCCAGCGTCAGCCCTTCCCGCACGATACGCCCAAAGTTGTAACTCTCGACGAGAGCTCGAAGGTCGGCGCTGATGCGGTCAAGCCGGCTGAGAATATCCTGCCACTCGATCACCGCAACGTCGTCTTCGGCAAAGTCGATGCCCGCCTCGAGGCGCGCGATGAGTTCGAGCAAAATCTGCTTGTGGGGCTTGAGGCGCGTCGAGACGGAGCCCTGGAGTTGTTGCGCAGCAACCCGGGCCTGGTAGAGCGTCTGCGATTCGATGAGGTCGCGGACCGCTTCCGCCTGGGTGAGGTCAAGGCGCCCGTTCAGGAAGGCACGCATCGTGAACTCGCCCGGTTCCGCCGCCCGCGCGCCTTGGGAAAGGCAGCGCTCCACGAGATGCCGCAAGATGACGGGAGCGCCGTGGCAGGAGATTTCCACCACGTCCTCGGCCGTATAGGAATGAGGCGCACGGAAGCAGGTGACCACCACCTCATCGAGCACGCGGCCGGATTCTTCGTGGGCGAACGTGCCCAGTGTGGCCCGCTGAGTTGCCAACGGAAGTTTGGGTACCCTAAGCAGGGATGTTGTAATCTCGACGGCGCGCGGGCCGGAAAGCCGTACGACGCCCAACCCGCCTCGGCCGGCAGGAGTGGATATGGCGACAATGGTGTCGTCGGAAGACATAGGACCGGGTCATCGGGAGATCGGGAAATTCGATGATCGGGTGAACAACGACATGTTGGGTTTACCTTTTGCCCTCCCGATCGCCGGATCGCCCGATCACCCAATGAGCCGATGACCCGATTCCCGATCACTTGGCCGGGTAGATTACCACTTTGCGCTCGGGCCCCACGCCTTCACTCTGGGTACGTACCTGGGGCCGGTCCCTGAGCGCCAAATGGACGATGCGGCGCTCGCGTGGATTCATGGGGCTTAGGGCAAAAGGATCGCCGGTGTCGACCACGCGGTCGGCCGCCACCTGGGCGATGAGCCGCAGTTCCTCCAATCGCGTTCGCCGCCAATCCTTGGCGTCGAACGCGATTCTCCGGAAGTAGTCCTCATCCAACCGGATGGCCTTCAGAGCCACGTACTCCAGGGCATGTAGGAGGGCGGCATTCTTTTCCAGCAGCAAATCGGCATCCGGGCCGGAAAAATCCACAACATATTCCGGCGTCTCGGGGTCGTCCGCGTCAGCCGCAGCTTTCCGGACTGAGAAACTCAGATCGAACGGGCTCTGCCCAATGATGTCGTCGAGCACTGATTCCAGCGCGCTCAGGTATTTCTCCAAATCCACAGCCTCACGGCTTGGTTCGTCGTGGGAGGCGCGTTCGGCAAATGGAGGATCGGTATCCATGGGTTATCCCTTCGGCTCGGCGGGTTTCCGCGGAACGGGAAGAGCGGCGGGCAGTGGCATTTGGCGGTTGATGAAAACTTGCTGAAGAATCTGCACGACGTTGCTGGTGGTCCAGTAGAGAACCATGCCGCTGGGAAGGCGATACAACATGAACGCGAAAACCACAGGCATCATCATCATCATTCGCTTCTGGCTGGGGTCAACCGTCGCCATGGGGGTCATCCTTTGCAGGATGAATTGGGCAATGGTCATCAGAATGACCAGCACCGGAATGGGAAACCCCAGAATCATCAGCCGGTCCGGCGCAGAAAGGTCCTTGATCCACAAGATCCACGGCGCGTGCCGAAGTTCCATGGCAACGTCGAGTACTTCGTAAAATCCATACAGCAAGGGCATCTGCAGGAGCATGGGCAGGCAGCCGCCCAGCGGGTTGATGTGGTGCTCGCTGTACACCTTCATTACTTCTTCGTTCATCTTCTGCTTGCGTGGATCGTTGAACTTGTACTGCTTGTATTTGTCCTGGATGCCCTTGATGATCGGTTGAATGCGCTGCATCTCCTGCGCGGAACGCAGGCTCTTGAGCTTTAGCGGAAACATGGCCATGGTAATGATCAGGGTGAGCAAAATGATGGCCCAGCCAAAATTGTGCACCCAATGTTCGTAGATAAACCGCAAGCCGATGAACAGCGGCTTGGCGACAATGCTGAACCAGCCAAAATTCACCAGCGAATCCAGTGGCGGGCTCAGGGACTTGAGCACCTGCAAATCCTTGGGACCGACAAACAGGTGAAATCCCAAAGCCTTGGGTTGGGTTTCCGCCAGGGTGGCTTCCAGAGCGTTGGGCCTTTCCTTCTCGGTCCAATTGGGCGGTAACCACTCCTGGCGCGCCAGCCGGAAGGCGACTTGGTCGGGTGAATCGGGAAGGAAAATATCGGCGAAGAATTTGTCCTCGAGTCCCGCCAGTTGCAGGGGGCCGGGAACTATCCGAGGCTCCTTCAGTTTCCCCTCGGCGACGGTGGTAAGGTCGCCGATTGCGCCGTAAACGCCCTGACTGTAGCGCTCCATGGTGGCGAAAGGCAGGGATTCATCTCCAAATCCGCCCGGCCACTTGACCTCGACGGGCAGATCATTCTGGCCGTCGAATGCGCTCACCGTAATCCTGGTGACATACGCCGGGCCAAAGGAGAATTGCTTCTTAACCTGAACCCGGCCATCACTATAGGCAAACGTTAACGTGACGGGTGGGGCGTAGCTGGCTCCCGCATGCGCCGGTTCCTGAGCGGGGGAAGCATTGTCGCCGGTGTTGACCGTGGCTACATAAACTGCCTGGTTTACCTGCGTCCTGAGCGCTGAATTCGCCAGGTTCAAACTCATCGGAAAGCCGAGGCTTTCACACGCCTGGGTGTCAACCGTATCGAGCAACTCGTCTTTCGCGTCGCGATAATCCTTCAGCACCCAACGCTTGATGACGGCTCCTTGCGTGGAGAAGGTGACCCGGTAGACGCCGCTCTCTACCACGATGTCTTCCGCTTTCTTACCTTGCACCACCGGCAGCGCTGCGGGGGCGCTCGGTGCGGCGGCTGAAGGCGTCTCGGAAGGCTTGGCGCCCGGCTGCCGGCCCGGAGTAGGCACGGCCGCGGGCGTCTCCTTCTTCGCCGCTGGCGGCGGCGCTTTGATAAAGTAGATGCGGAAGAGGAGCAGCACCCCAATTGAAAGGGCGAAGGCAAGCATTACGCGTTTTTCTTGATCTAGGCTCACGGTAAATTCCAGGTATCAGGTGTCGGGTGCCAGGTGTCAGGACCTGGGTTCTCGGGGCTGGGGGCTGGGGAAAGTCAAGACCGAACCATCAACTTTGTACTTCCTAGTCCCTAGCCCCCAGTCCCCAGCCCCGGCTTTTCCGGCACTGGGTCATAACCATACCCGCCCCAAGGCCGGCAGCGAAGCAGCCGTCCGGCGGCAAGACGAACGCCTCGCCAGACTCCCCATTGGTCGATCGCCTCAAAAGCGTAAGCGGAGCAGGAAGGATGGTATCGGCAAGCGGCGGGCAGCACCGGCGAAAGGCACGCCTGATAGAAACGAATCATTCCCAAGGCCAGTAGCTTCACGAACCAAGCCAGAATGTTCAGCAGCCCGCCCGGGCCGACGCGCGTTGAGGTGTGCACTCCGTCTTGAAACTTATCCCGCGCATTCGTCATCTTCAGCTTGCGCTCTGCCCTCCCGGTGGCGGCGATGGCGGTTGCTGCGGAAACAGCCGCAACAGTTCCCGCTGGAGTGTCCCAAACGTCACCTTTCCCACCGCTTCGCGAGGATTCACCAGGATGTCCCAGCCGGCCGCAACCTTCACCCGGTTCAGGCGGAACACCTCGCGCACCCGCCGTCGCAGACGATTGCGCCGCACCGCGTTGCCCAGCCGCCCCGGCGTGGTGATGCCTAATCGTGAATGGGGTAAGCCGTTGGGCCGAAGAAATAGCGTGCATAGTGAGGCGCTGCGGCGCTGCCCTTCGTCGTAAACCCGCCGAAACTCGCTTCGGCGCAGCAGCCGAAAAGTCTTGGGGAAAGCTTGAGAGGTCAAACGAGCTCTTTAGGGAGTCAAGCGATGACGGCTCTTCTGACGGCGGCGCCGCAGCACATTGCGCCCTCCCGGAGTTCTCATACGAATTCGAAAGCCGTGCGTTTTTGCCCGGCGCCGGCGGTTGGGTTGAAAGGTACGTTTCAAGACGCAATGCTCCCCGCTTGGATTTCCTGCGAATCAATGCAAGCACTAAAGATACCTTGCGTGAAGGAATTAAGTCAAGCCGGGCCAATTCGACATTGGGTGATTGGCGATTTGTGATTGGTGATGGGCCATATCCCGCAATGCGCTGACTGCGTGGCGCAACTCCGTAGTTCGTTTGCCGGTTGACTTGTTCTGCCGGCTCGGCTGCAGCAGGCGCCGAATTGCAAGTTACGGCCGGCGCAACTTGGCTTCCTGCGGGCCAGTAAACCACTGGAGGCTAGCTACTAGCCATACATGACATTGTGTCGTGTTGTTTCCAATTTTTCATAATTGACGTAACTGGATTTGTTTTCAGTATGTTCTCAGGTTCGGGGGGTCAAAAAAGCGGTTTCCCGTCCTTGTGTTTTCAACAACTTCTCAGGTTTGGGAGGACGCACCCATGATGGACATTATGTCTCTGTGAGACTTGCGCGATCTTGCCCTTTTGGCTAGCTATGACCGGATCGAATTCCCCTGCCATCCGCCGTACCGCAGCGCCGGTTTGGCAACGCCGAACCCTGACCATCGACTAAAATTATAGCCTATCAATTGGCTTTGTCAAGATGATTCCCTTTGGGGTATTCCTTTTGGGCCGGTTCTGTCGGGCGGCGCTGAAGCAGGTAGTAGCAACGCCCTTCGGTTGCGGCTTGGGGTGGGAAGAAGTCCTCCACACGATATCCCGCGGCCCGGTATGCCTGGAAGATGCGCCGCGATTCCATCCGCCAGCGCCGAGCCAATGGCATGGCTCGTGACCGCATCGCATCGGTTTGGGCGGGAATCTCCACCAGGAGGCGGCGGTCGGTCAGATCCAGCCGAATTGCCTGGTTCTGTGGAAAGCCTTGGGCAATCAGCCGGGTTTCATTAACACGCGGCAGCGCGGGGTTGAAAGCAGCAGTCTTTCCCCGCAACCGTTCTTCAACCCGCGCCGAGGCAATGCGCCAGTTCACCACCCAGCGATCGCTGGGCAGGCCTCTTTCCAGCAAGCTGGGAAAGCGCCCATAGCAATCGGGCACGTACTCCTCGGGAATAGCACCCAAGCGCGAGATATTCAGGCGTGCGTTGCGGCTCTGAAGCGGGTCAAATGTCCAACAGATAGACTTAATGCCGCGCTCCATTGCGATCCCGCGGTGCGCGAGTTTCATCTTCAACCCCAGCCCCTGGTCGCGGTACTTGGCTTCCACCGCCATCATGTGCGACCAGTGAACCAGCCGGCCATGGTACTGGGCCAGAAACGCCAGGATGAAACCCGCGAGCTTGCCCTGGACAAAGCTGCCGACGACCGCTCCGCCGTATTTCTGTATCGCCGACATAATCTCGCTGGTGGCGCCCGGCGAACCCCAAACATGCGTTTGGAGGCGTTCGCACTGGCGGTACTCATTCACATTTTTCAGCAACCTGACTTCTTCGTTGTGGCTCATGGTCATGCCGGGTCGAGGTGGGTTAAGTTAGACACGAGCGAACCATGATAAACCAAATCCAGCCAAGGTGGCCATCTCATGCTTTGTTGAAGGAGGCGTGGGTGGGGCAGCCCGTGACGTGCTCTACGGTGCACTTGTGGGATTCAGGGATCTAAATTTCGCGGCACCTTACGAACGCCCACTTTAAAGCGTGAAAAATTCTCGCGCACATAAAAACGAACGGGGTCCGAAAGCTGGCGCTCTCGGACCCCGTTGCCACGCGCGCTAATCCACGCAGGGTTCAGAAGTAGAACTTCAGCGCGAACTGGACGTTACGTGCATACTGCGAGGCCGTGACCCAGCCGAACTGCGTACTATCCACGCTGGTATTCGGGGCATTGAATACAGGACTGTTGGTGAAGTTGATGAATTCACTCCGGAACTCGAGATGCTTCGATTCGCTGATACGGAAGTCTTTCTCGACTCCCAGGTCCCAGTCCTTCAAGCCAGGGCCGATCGTCGTGCCGTTGGCGCAGCTTCCGAAGGTTCCGGCGCTGGGCTGAGAAAACGGCGACGTGCCAAACCACGTGGTGTCCGGCCCCACGCCCCCTGGATACGTCATTGCGCCGCTGCAGTTGGCCCGGTAGCCACGGCTGCCCGTCCCGGAGGCGTCGGTAGCCGTAATATCCATCGGGAAGCCGGAGTGGAAAGTGACAATCCCGCTGAGTTGCCAACCGCCTAAAATCTTGTTCGTTGGGCCGCTCCACGAGCTTCCAAATTTCTGTCCCGCCCCGAAGGGCAAATGGTAGACATAGGAAAAGGTGAGAAGGTTTCGATCGCTGAAATAGGCAGGCCCCCATTCCGCGGCCTCATTGTAGAGGTCTTCCCAGTAGTAGTTGGAAGTGCTCGCCTGGCCTCCTTCACCGTAGTAGCCGGTGTCATTGGTCATGGTCTTCTGGTACGCGTAGGACAATTGAAATTCCATCCCGCGGGACAGGTGCTTGGTCAGGCTGGCCTGCAAAGCGTCATAGGCCTGGTTGCTGTTGGAAGCAGTGCCGGAAATTTGTGAAATCTCACTCTGTAGGGTCGGATTTCCCGCCATGAAAATGCTTGTACACGGACTGGTATCCGTCGAGGAGCACCCGGCGATTCCCGGCAAACGCTTTTGGAGATAGGGCATGGGAGTCATCAGGCGCGTGCTGTGCTGCCCGACGTAGCCGACGGACAAAAGCATATCACCTGCAAACTGGTGCTCGACGCTCAGATTCCATTGTTGCACGACGTTCGGGCGAACGTTGGGATCCCAGAGGCGGATTAATGCCCCCGCATACGGATTGGAGGGAGAGGCTAAGGTGCTAAAACCTCCATCCGTGGTCGAGCCGGGGAAATATTGGGTGAACGGAGCACTGGTGAGGTCATAGATCGCGCCGGTCTCCGTCTGGAAGGGTGGGTTCAGGGCGAGCCGCAAGTTGGTTCCCGTCCCTTCCAAGAACGACGAGATGGTATAGGCGCCGCGCACGACGTTGTTCTTGTGGATCGAGTAAGCGAAGCCGATGCGGGGCTCCCAGTCACGATAGTAAGCATTGTACAGGGCGCGGCAATCGCTGTAAGCGCAGCCACCCTGGCCAGCGAGGTATTCCGTGCCGCTGTAAAGCCCAAAGTTCGACTGGCGATTGTAGGCCTCATACCAAGGCTGGTTGTACTCCCAGCGCAGCCCGAGATTGAGCGTCAAGTTATCAGTAACTCGCCAGTCGTCCTGAAGGTAAGGAGCGAAAACCCAACTTCTTTGTCCCCACGTCGCTCCCTGAATTCCCAAACCGATGGTACTGGGCAGCCCCAAGTAAAAGTCTGCCTCCGACAACCCTTTCGAGGAACCCGTAGCCGCAACGTTGGTGGGGTTCGGTCCGGCAGTGTACTGGCCGCTAAAATCCAGGAGGCCATACTTTCCGTTGTTCCCGGAGTAGTACGTGTTGATGTCATGCCGCATGGCTTCGAAGCCCAGGTGGAAGGTGTGACGGTTGTGCGTGAGGATGAAGTCGATGGTCGGTTCCAAGGTTGTGTCCGCGAACAATTCCTCGTTATCCGCAGTGCCGATGTCGCTCGCATAGCCGTTGGTAAAGTTAATGGCCGGCAACCCGGCGCCGTGAACGTTGCCATCCGCGATGCCAAGCGTGTCCGCGAAGTTGCCGAGGCCTGATACCAACGTGCCGTCATTCAGATAGATGCGGTTCACGCCGATTTTCGCGTCCATCACCAAGGTGGGGGAGATCGTGTGTGTCCAGTCGATTACACCGCCGTGAAACGGCGAGTTGTTGAAGCCCTGCCCCAGGAGGAGGACGGAGTTGCTGCTGGGTTGCGTTTGGAAGCCCTCGGAAAAGCTGCCCCACAAATGGTTCTTTTCGTTCAGCACATAGTCGATCTTAACGTCGCCCTGATCATTAAAGACGTTGCCCGAGCTGCTGGTCTGGTAGGCATTGTCAATCAACGCCGTAGCGCCGTTGTAGGCGCCGGGATAGTCCCCGGAAGCGAAAAGCGCACTCGCCGCAGGATCAATGGTGTTGGTGATAATGTTCCCCGGATACGGCACCCGCACGGCGGCGGGGTTCGTGGGCGCGGTGCAGGGCCCGGTCAAGGAAGCGCAAGGGCTATAGAGCTGCCGCGGTGTGGAAAGGCTCAACAGTGAGGAGAAGTTACCCTGGCGTTCCGCCGCGGTCATCACCGTATAAGGTGAAGTCGATGGCGGAAAGTCAAACCGCTCGCCGGCGTAATCGACAAAGAAAAACAGCTTGCCTTTGATGATGGGGCCGCCGAAAGTGGCGCCGAAGCTGTTCCAGCGCTCGGCCGCTTTGGGCGTGCCGTTCCAATCGTTGGACCAGGAGTTGGCGTTCAGCGCATCGTTGCGCAGAAATTCGAAAACGTCGCCGTGGTAGTGGTCCGTTCCGGATTTCAGCGTGACGTTGATCACTCCCCCCTCGAACTGGCCGTACTGCGCCGGAGCATTGTTGGTGATCATGTTGAATTCCTGGATGGCGTCCGGACTGGGCTGATAAGAAGTTAAATTGTCAGAAATCTGGTTGTTGTCAATTCCATCCAGAAGAAAATCATTGCCCTCCTCGCGGTTGCCGTTGACGTAGGGCCGGCCGCCGCCGCCGGTGCGCTGGCCATTCGTGAACGAACTCGGATCGACGGTAGTCACCCCGGGCGTGAGCAACGTAAGCTGAATAAAGTTGCGTGTGGCGAGCGGCAGGTTAACGTTGAGATTGCCGCTCGTCACGATCCCCACCTGCATGGTGTCGGTTTGCAGCAGCGGTGGAGCCGTGGTCACTTCAACGGTCTGCGTCATCGCTCCCACCGTCAGCTTGACGTCCATCCGCGCGACCTGGTTCATCTGCAAGTCAAACTGCTGAAGGACAGCGGTTTGGAAGCCCTTGGCTTCGGCCTTGACGGTATACGGACCCACAGGCTGCCGGGGGAAGTTGTAAACGCCCGCCGAGTTGGTCGTCGTCGTCCAGTTTGTACCTTGCGCAACGTTCGTGGCGGTCACTTGCGCGCCCGGAACGACTGCCCCAGAAGGGTCGGTAACCGTCCCGGTGATAGACCCCGTTATTTCCTGAGCGCGTAGCGCCATGGGAACCGATAGCGCAACCAAAACTACCAACGCTAACAGCAGACGGACGTCCCGGGATCTCCCATAATCAGACTTCATAGTTCCTCCTTTAATTTAATGTTCACCTACTCTCGCCGACACATTGCCGCTGAGGGTTGGTGCGGGATTGGCCATTTCGACCGTTCCTTGGGAATGAAAACCTTCGGATTCGCGGAGATTCCCATCCCCGAGTTTTCTCACTTTTTTACACAAGCCCTGTGCACAATCAGTCAATGCAAGTAGGAAGCCATCGACAAGGATTTTAGATGACCGGGATCGCTTTGTTATTAAAAGACTTAGGGAGGACCATGGATGAAATGATCTCAGACCAGCGGGTGGAGCGACATTTTATCCGTTTTTGCGTATACAAGAATTGGAAGCCAACGTGGAACCTCCCGTGCGGCGAAGCACCACTTGCTACTCCGAACCTGCCGAGGATTCACGTCGCCTGCGCTCTTCTGCCAAGTGACTATTGCCTCCCCGGGGCCATCGCGGATAAATTAAATCGCGATTCCGGGCTGCGGTTCGGATTCGCTCACGACCACAGGCGTTTTCTTCCGTCCTGAATACGCGAAATGGATTCTGCTGTCCCAAGTCGTCCTGCCGTAAATCGCTGGCTTATCGCGATCTCGGTGATGTCGAGCGCCATCATGGAGGTGCTGGACACGTCAGTGGTGAACGTCAGCCTGCCGCACATTGCCGGCAGCCTCTCCGCCACCGTCGATGAGTCAACGTGGGCGTTGACCTCATACTTGATCGCCAACGCGGTGATTCTGCCCATCAGCGGGTGGCTGGCGAATATGGTGGGGCGAAAGCGCCTCCTGCTGATTGTCGTGACCGGGTTTACGATTTCGAGCGTGCTCTGTGGAATGGCGCCGAGCCTGGGCTCTCTGATCTTCTTTCGTGTGCTTCAGGGCACCACCGGCGGAGGGTTGCAACCCCTGTCCCAAGCCGTACTCCTGGAGGAATTCCCTCCTGAGGAGCGGGGCCAGGCGATGGCCTTTTGGGGAATGGGGATCGTGGCCGCCCCTATCCTGGGACCCACGCTGGGCGGCTGGATTACGGACACCTACTCGTGGCGTTGGGTGTTTTATATCAATCTGCCCATCGGCATCATCAGCCTGATTATGATCTCCCAGTTTCTTTATGACCCTCCACACATCCGCCGCGGGAAGCTGCGCGTGGACCTGTGGGGGTTGGGCATGCTGGCGGTCGGCATGGCCGCATTGCAGATCATGTTGGACAAAGGCCAGGAAGACGACTGGTTCGCCTCGCACTTCATCGTAACCCTGGCGGTGGTGGCGACGGTCATGCTTACAGCCTTTGTGATCCGCGAACTGTACACGCCGGAGCCCATTGTGCGCTTCCGGTTATTGAAATACCGCAACTTTGGCGCCGGCATAGCGCTGATTACGATCCAGGGATTCGTGCTGTACGGCAGCCTGGTGCTGCTGCCGCTTTTCATGCAGACGCTGCTGGGATGGACGGCGGTCACCGCCGGCATTTGGACCAGCCCGCGCGGGATCGCCACCGCCTTGTGCATGCCGATAATAGGCTACCTATTGGGCAAGGGATGGGATGCCCGGTGGCTCCTGGTGGTCGGGTATGTCGTTGCCAGCATGTCGTACTTCGGGTACTCCCACATGAGCCTGGAATCGGGCACGTGGGACATCCTCATGCACCAGATCAACCAGGGAGGAGGCATGGCCTTCGTCTTCGTGACGTTGACGCTCCTCACCATGGAGTTTATTCCCAAGGCGGAGACCGGATACGCCACCAGTTTGTTCAGCGTGATGCGCAATATCGGCTCGAGCGTGGGCGTGTCATTCGTGACGACCTGGGTGGCGCGGCGGTCGCAGTTCCATCAGTCCGTCCTGGTGTCGCACCTGACACCTTACGACGCGCGGAGTGAAGAGTTTCTGCGGGCGGTAAGAGGGCTCTTTTTCCACCAGGGTTTCGACCACAGCTCGGCGGGCCACAGCAGTCTCGGTGTGTTGTACGGCGTGCTCCAGCAGCAGGCGGCCTTGATCAGCTTTGTGGAAGCTTTCCGGATTATGGGTTTCCTCTTTTTGGCCGCCGCTCCCCTGGTGCTGCTGATGCGGAAGGCCAAACAACGCCGAACGGAGCCGGCTGCACACTGAGGGAAACGGGGCGGCCCGTCTTATCAGGCGATTTCGTTATAGCGCTCAAACAACTACGGAACCTGTTCTATGACCAGATGCCATAGGCCGATTTACGTGGGATTTAGTATTCCTGGGGCAAAAGAATGGTTGTGCTGGCGCGGTCCGCTTCGGTAATCAGCCAAAGCGTATCGCCTGCGGTGGTTCGATAACTGCTCAAGACCCTGAAGCCATGCTTCAGGCTGTAAACCGCGAAAAATTTTGGGGCTGCCGTTTTTTCGCCAGGACTGTTTTATTTTGAGATGATATCCTTAGCAGAAAATTACCCGGAACTATGCCTTTGACAAACCCAATAGGTCGTGGCATTGAGTATGGAAACTTTATAGGTTAACGCTGAGTCTTCTCAGTCCGTTGAGCAGTCTGGGGATGAGCTAAAAACTTTAGAACTTCCTTGATCTCTTGTAATTCTCGCACGATGCGATCAAGGTTTTTGGCAATTCTAACGTGGGCATCCTGCATAGCATCCTCCTATTCTTGCGAGATGTAGCCTTTTTGGTAGTCTCTTAACATGAAAAAACGCAATAATGATTTTCTTAATTCCGTCGGGGCCGTAGATTTCTGCGCCCCGCTTGATTGAGGCCGTTATCTCGGTCATTATAAATTTCAACAGGAGGTTGTAACAGTTGGCGATTACATCGCCTTCTGGGAACTCCTCTTATATCCTCTCCGCCACAAAGCGCTTGGCATGTTCTTTCAAAATACAGCGGTCCATTATCACCTTAAGCCCGGCGTTGCGGGCGCGTTCGGCGGCCTGCTCGTGAATCACGCCTTCCTGCATCCATATCACTTTCGCGCCTTTGCGAATCGCGGCGTCTACAACTTCCGGCACAAATTCCGAGCGCCGGAAGATCACGACCACATCGAAAGCCTCAGGCAGATCATCCAGCGTCGCGTAGCACTTCTCGCCCAGCACGGATATCTCGTGAGGATTCACCGGAATGATCCGGTATCCGTGGCGCTGCATGTACGCTGACACGCCGTGACTGGGGCGCATGGCTTTCGAAGAAATACCCACCACGGCCAGCGTCTTGTCACGTTCGAGAATTTCACGAATTACGTCAGACATGGGAATGAAGATGCTGGGAGTTAGGAGCTAGTATTACTATGTTAAGTGGTATCGTCAAAAACTTTCTCGAACTTCGTCCTGCAGAAGGGACATCGTCCGCTCCATCTCACCAGCCAGGGCTGGATCACGCGGAGAATCTGTTCCCACGTCGCACCAAAAGTTTTTTTTACGGCGCAAGTAGACGGTCAGGATAAACAGATAAGCCACCGCCGAAAGCACCAGATGATGATGAAAACCTCGCCACGAGCGGCCTTCGAAATGATCCAAACCCAAGTCATCTTTGGAGCGTTGGAAGTATTGTTCAATATGCCAGCGGGAGCGGCTCAGCTTGAGGCAACGAGCTTTGGTGGGAGGCCGGTGGAGATGCGCCAAGTAATAGTGATAAGGTTCCGCATCGCCCGCCGGCCAGTCCACCACCAGCCAGAGTTTTTCCAGTTCTCCGCCCTGGCGCAGGTTGGGTTGGATAAAAACCGGCTGCCAAGCCAAACGCGTACGTCGGGTTTGTCCGCCCGCCGTGACCCAAGAGCACGGCTTCCAGGCCGTCGCGGGGAGACGCCGGGTCAACTCCGCCAGCGGGGTGGGAGGAGGTTCCCCCGCCGGAACGCGACGACGGGTCCGCTTGACCTCCGTGCGCACTTCGTGGTCCCATCCTTGCAGGGCGGCCCCCTCGACCTGCAGAAAAAACTCCAGGCCCAAAGCGCGCACCCCGGCGCGAAACGCCGCGTTGTTCCCGTAAACACTATCTCCCAAAACCGGCGCCGGAGGCACGCCGTCGTGCTGCGCTTGGCGGAGCATCGCCAGCCCCAGGGCGGGCTTGGTGGCAAACTCCACGTCCGCCGGGACTCCCGCCGCTTGGCAGCGTTCCTGGTCCTCGGTCCAAGCCGCGGGCAGATACAACCGCCCCGCCACCGGCGCGGCGATGCAACCGTCACTCACCACCACCTCCACGCTCACTTGGCAGTTGGTCGACTGGCCCACCGCCCCACAATATTGGCGCGCCACCCCTACCGAGTGGGATCCCTGCTTGACCCAACCGGTTTCATCCACCACCCAAGCCTCCAGGGGCTCCAAGTGCGGAATGATCTCTTGCCGGATCGCCCGCCACATCTCCTCTTCGCTCCAGGGGCTGTCGGTCACGAACTGCTGCAGACCTTGCGCGTCCACGCCCAGCCGCTCCGCCATGGGAATGATCGCTTTGCGCTGACCGGGCATCAACAGCCCCTCCACGTAGCGCGTCGCCGCGAGGCGCCGTTCGCTGCGACCCAATCCGGCAATCAGGGGATTCAGAAACTCAAGGAACTGCGTCACGCTTTCCTTCCACAAACGGGCATTCCAAGAAAGGAGTTTCATGCGCCCATGCTAGGTCAACCAGAGCAAAAATGCAAGAACTACTTAACATAGTAATACTAGAAGGTAGTCGTAAATGGTTGGCGAGACACGAACCTGCGTTCCGCCCAGACCATTTCTCCTCCCCCATTTCTCCCTTCTGCCTTCCAGCTACCTTTTAACTTCTAACTCCTAGCTTCTAACTCCTAACTTCTAGATTCTCGATTCTGCCTTTGCCACCACCCGCTGCAGGGCTTCCAGGAACTGCTGGTTCTCCTCATGCTTCCCCACGGTCACGCGAAGGCAGGTGGGGAAGCCGTACAGCTTCATGGGTCGAACGATCACACCCTCGTGCAGCAGGCGGATGAAGTCTTCCTCGCAATCCCTGCCGGTATCGATCAACAGGAAGTTTCCGTCGGAGGGCGTGTAATGCACGCCCATCAGCGTCATCTCGCTCGTCAAGAATCTCATTTCCCGGCGATTGTTCGCTACCGACTGGGCAACATGTTCAACGTCATCCAGCGCCGCCATTCCCGCCACTTGCGCCACACTGGAGGCGTTGAACGGCGAGCGAATACGTTGCAAGCATTCGATCAGTTCCCGATGCCCCATGCCATACCCAAGCCGGATTCCGGCCATGCCATGCACTTTGGAGAAGGTCCGCAGCACGAGCAGGTTCTTCCCTGCCCGCACACAATCGACCGAGTGGGAATAATGGGGGCGTTGTACATATTCAAAATAGGCCTCATCCAGGACCACCAACACGCGCGCTGGAATAGCCGCCAGAAAGCGGTCAAGCTCCTCGGCCGTAAAGCTGGTGCCGGTTGGGTTGTTGGGATTCGCAAGATAAACCAGCTTCGTGTGGGCGGTGATCGCGTGGGCAATCGCCGGCAGGTCAAAGGTTAGATCGCGCATCGGCGTCTGCACCAATCCTGCGCCCATACTTTCGATAGCCAATCGGTAGACATAGAATGCAGATTCCGATGTAATCGCTTCGTCTCCGGTACCGGCAAGAAACGTCTTCGCCACCAGTTCAATGAGGTCGGTACAGCCTGCACCGAGGATGATCTGGTCCGGAGGCAGGCCATGAATCTCCGCCAGCTTCCGGCGAAGGTAGTATCCGCCTCGGTCCGGGTAAAGATGAATATGCTCGAGATAGTTCCGTATGGCTTCCTGTGCCTTGGGAGAAGGTCCCAGAGGATTTTCGTTGGACGCCAGGTTGATGAGCGGGTGACCCAGTTCGCGTTCAACTTCTTCGATGGGCTTACCGGGCGGATAGGTCCGTATACGGCTGGACCAGGGAGGCAGGATTTCATAAATCGGGGAGCGAGGCATGGCTTTCAAAGCGTAAAGGATAAAAGGTCAAGTGTAAAGATAACTCAAAAGGTAAAGGACAGAAGGCATCGAGTTAAAGCCGCTGAGCCCCTTAAATTTGAGGTTTGCGTCTTGCGCTTTGGCTTTGGAGTTGCGCTTAGGAGCTCTGGACTTCTGCATTTTAACTTTTATCCCTCATCGTTTGCCGTTTCTTGTTTCCACGCTTTCAATCGCGCGACTTCGGCACGGGTCAGGCGGCGCACCTGGCCGGGCGCCAAGTCCTTGTCGGTCAGGAAGGCGATCCGCACGCGTTTCAACTTTACCACTGCCGATCCTATGCGCTCAAACATCCGCCGCACCTGATGATATCGACCCTCCACCAGGGTGATTTCAAACCATGGCTTGTCCCGCTGGCCTAAGGCCCGGATGCGGCAAGGTTCGGTCCGGCGCCCATCGAGGACGATGCCGCTCTCGAGCTTGGCAATGTCCGCAGCTTCCGGCCGGCTCTCCAGTTTCACCATGTACGTGCGGGGGACAGCCGATGCCCGCGCCATCAGGAAATTCGCCAACTCGCCATCGTTGGTTAGAATGATCAGGCCGGAGGAGTGGTAGTCCAGCCGTCCTACCGGGTAGACGCGCTCCTTGATGCCGCGTACCAGCGAGATCACCGTCGGGCGGCCCTGCGGATCTTTGACCGTCGAGACATAACCGACCGGCTTGTTCGCCAGCAGATACACATACTCCGTAGGACGGCTCAATAGCCGGCCGTCCACGCAGATGCGATCGTGCTCCACGTCAGCCTTCGATCCCAACTTGGAAACGAGCTTTCCGTTTACGCTGACGCGGCCTTCCAATATGATCTGCTCGGCCTTACGGCGGGAGGTAATTCCAGCATCCGCGATAATCTTCTGAAGGCGTTCCTGCATAGTGAGAGTCCCAGCTCCGAAGTCGACGAGCGAATTTTGGTCCCGTCACCGTTCCCGCGTGAGCGACGACCTTGCACTAGAATAACTCACGGCCGCCGGTTTTGCGTACTGGTGCGGTTGGTTCTAGAACGCCAATTCATGCCACGAGCGTTCCCGCCCGCGCTCGAACGCCGGCCAGAGCCTGCCCTGAGCCCGCCGAAGGGATGGCCTAGGCACAGTGTTGCGACCTGTCGCGCTGCACTCGGATTTGAGTAGTCTCCCAGTTGGTTTTCTCGGAGCAAAATGTCACCATTTCAAACCAAAATGTCCGACAAAGTCCTGCAAGGTCATGCCAAAATGTCATCACGTTAGACCAAAATGTCCGACACTTAAACCAAAGTGTCCGTTTTTTATCGGTCATTTTGTAACTACCTTCTTTGTTTTCAATAACTTGTCGGGTTTGTTCGTAATATTTTTTTTCTTCCTCTTCGTCATTTTAAAGCTGACCGGTGGCACAGGCACTCCCTTCGGCAAGCTCAGGTTAGGCTCTGCCTGTGCCCCGCAGGACACAGCCAGGAGTGGCTGTGTCACCGGCTGGCGAGGGCTGGGGCGTCGCGGGGCAAAGGTCACAGCATCGAGGACGCCCAGATAAAGGCGCGAGCGGCCGCTGTGGCGAAGCGCGTTCAGGCGCGAGTTTGCTTTTCCCCGCTCGGTTCGCGGGCCGGTGGAATGCGGCGCGTTGCGGCGATTGGCCGCCCAGCGGGCCGGGGTCATGCGAGTTTTTACCAGGGACATGGGGGAAACCTCGCGGCGGAGCTGCCATCGGGCGCCTTAGGCTCATCCAGGAGCCTCGCGAGCCTGCCCGGCTGCGTCATTGCGGGCAGAGGACACGTCGCCCTGCGGTATCGTTAGCAATTTTTAGTCCAGTGCCTTATCGATTACCTAACTAAAAGGTAAAACGGGCGACAGGTGTGTTTTTTCGCTGCCATCACTTCCCGGGTCGGCGACACGTTCTCGCTAAACCTTCAAACTGAGACAGTATTCGGATTTGTCACGTCTATGGATTTGTCAGAGCTATTGTCCGGCCGAACGAACGTGCTAGAATGCGAACATGGCGCTCAAAAAGAAAAAATCAAAAAACACTGCGAAAAATAGGACGAAAAAAGCTGTTGCGAAGAAGGCTGCCCCCAAGAGAGCTTCCGCACTGTCCAAGAAAGCGGCGCGAGGGAGGAGCCGGCGTTTGCCGAGAGTGGAGCTTGCGCCCAACGAATCCGAAACCCGTGCTGCCGGTCAGGCAGGGGGACTGCAAGGTCTCTCCGACGTTCCGGACGCCGATTCCGAAAGCGTCGATGAACTGCTGGAGGAAGGAAACGCCTTGGAGGCTGGGATCGTGGAAGGTGTGGAAGACGCTTCAGATGCCGATGAGGACGAAGTCAGGACACACGAGGTTCCGGAAGACGACGTCCCCGACGAATATTTACACGATGACGAGCATGAGTAAGACTACGCCGGCCGTGAAAAACTGCCCGGGCTGGCCCCCGTGGCTTTCCACTTGGCTGTGCGCTCGTTCCTGGCCTGGGCCAGCGCGCGCCGGACGCCCTCAGCATCGAAATCGGCGGCGTAAACGGGCGTACCAGGCTGTTGACGCCACGATTCGTCCAAATCGCCGGTATCAACGGCGTCGAATCCGAGTTCATTCACAAGCTGCATAACGATCTGCTTCGCGCGGGGGTCATCGCCGGCGACAGGGAGGGCAATGCGGCCTTCCGTGCCCGCCGGGCGGCCCCGCTTGAGCAGGTGTTCCGCATAGATGTTGTTAAACGCCTTCACCACGGGCCGGCCGAGTTGCTGCGCCACCCATCGGCTCTCCGCCATTCCACCTTCGATCGCTTCAATGCGTCCGTCCCGCTCGCGCGGATAGTAATTGCCCGTGTCGATCACGACGACGTTATCCGGCACGTCGGCGAACAAGCCCTTGGGCAGGCCAGGAATCTTTCCTTCCGGGATCGTCACCACAACCACTTCCCCCGCCCGTGCCGCTTGCTCCGCGGTCACCGGCTTTGCTCCGGTTTCCTTGGCGAGAGCCGCAAGGGACGCGGGACCTCGCGAATTGGCCACGCACACCTCATGTCCCAGTTCGGTGAACCGACGCGTCAGCGTGCCGCCGATTTGCCCGGCGCCAATAATGCCAATTTTCATGTTCGCTCCTCTCCCTGCATGCCCCTTGATCGGAGCAAATGCCACTACGGCTTAAGATGTCGCAGGCCGGTTGTTGGTTTCGCTCCAAAACTAAGCAGTGATTCAGTTTTGTTGCTGATCAGGCGAGGTGGTCTCGGGGGCCGGCGTGTCTTCAGCGGGTTGCGTCGAGTGATCCTCGGCAGCTTGTGGCAATTTCGAATCGGAGAATTCGCCGGTCGGCTGCTCCGCGCCGGGGGCTTCTTCGAAAGCCGCTTCGGCTGTCGCCGAATGCTCTGGCGGAGCATCCTCGTCCGGGACTGGCAGAGGTGAGGGTTGATCCGGCGCGGACGTATGGACCAGCTCGTTAGCGGTGTGCTCCGAGTTCTCAGTTGGGGCGGTGAGTTCTTCGGCATTTGGCGCGGTGGCTTGTTCTGGTTTCGGGCCTGCAACTTCAATTGCCGAAGCGTCTTCTGCCGCCGCGCTTTCCTGGGTAACGGCCGGCGGTGCTTCCTGGAGAGCTTCTGAAGGTGAAGCAATCGCCGTGTCGTCGGCCGGTGCGATGGGTGCGGAAGTGGCGTCGGGGCCTGTCGTGGATGGCGCGGCTACTTCCCCGTTGGCCACGCCCGCTCGTTCTTCCGGAGTAGGTGCAGCGTCGGTAGGCGCCGGAGCTTGCATTTCGCCGGAGGGCGGGACCAATTCCGCCGCTTGGGCGGGCGCAGCTTCACCCACCACGTCGGAACCCAAGGCGCGTTTCGCTAATTCTTCAAATTCTTTCAGACTGGGCAACTCTCCCACGTCTTTCAGCCCGAAATGCACCAGGAAGTCCTTGGACGTACGGTAGAGGATCGGCCGGCCCACAACGCTCTTGCGGCCCGAGGTAACCACCAACTTCTTTTCGAGCAGTGTATGGATGACGCCGCCGGCATCCACACCGCGGATTTCTTCGATTTCCGGTATGGTTACCGGCTGCCGGTATGCAATCACCGCCAGGGTTTCCAGCGCCGGCTTGGAGAGACGTATGGGCGGCTTCAGGCTCTTCACGTAATTGCGCAGGATTTCGTGATGCTCAACCTTGGTCGAGAACTTATATCCGTTCGCCACCGGGCGGATTTGTATGCCGTGCTCGTTCTTCTCATACTCCGCCACCAATTCTTCCAGCTTGGCTTTCACCCGCTCCCGCTCTTCGCCCTCCAGAGTCTTGACGATAGCATCAAGCGTAACCGGTTCAGGCGCGACGTAAACGATGCCCTCGATAAGGGCCTTTAGAATCTCATCACTAAGCATAAGGTCGTATCATTCACTCTTTACACTTACGGCGTTGGATCGTCCAAGCCGGCTGCCAGCTCGTGCGCGGTGGTGGCGGCCAGCACTTCTTCGAACCGCTTGCTCCGGGCCACCGTGATCGTTGCGAATAAACTCTTTTGTCGAAGCAGTACGGCCCGGACCCGCACCAATTCCAATACTGCCAGAAATAAAGCGATCAAGGCCTGCCGCCAGACAAAGTCGCCGATCAAATCTTCCAGTGGAACCGGTCCCGTGCGGGTGCGCAGGACTTGCTTGACATGCTCCAACATCTGCGCCACGGTGACCTCTTCCCGGCGGATCTGCATTTGCGGCCGCTTCTTAGCGCGCTCCAGAATCTCGCGGAACACGGATATCAGGTCAAACACCGAGACCGCCATTCCCGGCTCATCTTCGGTTTCGGTAAATTCACCAATGCCCGGCTGCGACCACATGGCGTCTTCCAGCAGGCGCTTCGAGTTAAGCATCTCCGCCGCATTCTTGAACTGCTCGTGTTCAAGAAGCTTCTGCACCAGTTCCGCACGCGGGTCTTCGAGCTCTTCGGGCGGCACCGTGGGATCGGGCGGCAAGAGCATGCGGGACTTAATGTAAATCAGCGTCGCCGCCATGAAGACGAATTCACCGGCCACGTCGATGTTCAATTCATCCAGCAGATGCAGGTAGTCCAGATACTGCTGCGTGATTTGGGCGATAGGAATGTCATAGATATTGATTTGCTGCTTGCGAATCAGGTCCAGCAGCAGGTCGAGCGCGCCCTCGTAATTCCCCAGTTTCACCGGTGGAGGCGGCGCCGCCGAGTGCGACACACGCTTGGCAGGCAGCGCAGAAACGTCGTTGGTCTCCACGCTCGCCGCAGGATCGGCGGGACCAGCCGCAGACGGGCTTTCGCCCACCGGCTTATCGGTGGGCGCAGGCGTTGGCGCATTGGGCTCGCGTGCTTCGTTGGTCATACGGAAAAGCTCTCAGTCGTCAGCTCTCAGCTCTCAGCTCTCAGCCTTCGGCATTCCTTGCCGGCCTCACCCAACAGCCGGACTCTCGCCCCGTAGGATGGACAAGGTGAGAGCAAGCGCTCTAACGGCCTAAACTAAGACCGGCCAGATCTTCTTGTGTATCCCGTAACCCGTATCCCGTATCTTACGGCGCAAGATTTACCGCCTTGCGGACTTCGGCCATCGTCTCCTGCGCCACTTTACGGGCCCGCTCTGTCCCGTCCGCAAGAACATCCCACACTTTTTGCGGTTCGCGCTCAAACGGTTTGCGGCGTTCCTGAATGGGCGCCAGGAATGCATTCAAATGTCCGGCCAACAGCCTCTTGCAGTCCACGCACCCGATTTCTGCCGTGCGGCACTCGCGATTCACGCGGTCTATTGTCTCCTGGGAGGAGAATATCTTGTGCAGGTCAAAAACCGGGCAGACGTCGGGATTGCCGGGGTCGCGGCGCCGCTTGCGGGCAGGGTCAGTCACCATCGGAGCAAGCTTGCTCCCGACCGTCTCGGGCGAGTCGGTCAGGAAAATTGCATTGCCGTAACTCTTTGACATCTTGCGGCCGTCGGTACCCGGCAAGCGTGGCGCGGAGGTGAGCAGCGCTTCCGGCTCCGGGAAGATGTTGTGCATTGTCCCCAGTCCGCGATTCAGGTAAAGCGCGCGCATTTCCAGCGGCGCCCGGCGAAACGCGTCCTTGATGGCCTTAACCTTATCCTTGGCGCTTAGCAACTCGGAAGCAAGGGAACCGAGACCCGTGCTCGTCGCAAGCTCATCCCAAAAGGGCGCGTCCGGAGCGTGCCCGCCCTCTTCTTTAAGCAGAACTTCCCCAAAGACATCGTTGAACCGACGCGCCACTTCCCGCGTCAACTCTACGTGCGGCACCTGATCTTCGCCTACGGGGACGGCATTAGCCTTATACATCAGGATGTCTGCTGCCTGGAGCAGGGGATAACCAAGAAACCCATACGTGTTGATATCACGGTCTTTTATATTTTCCAGTTGTTCTTTATACGTAGGCACGCGCTCCAGCCATCCGAGTGGGGTTACCATGGAAAAGAGCAGGTGCAGTTCCGCGTGCTCTGGCAGGCGCGACTGGACAAAAAAAGTTGCCTTGGCGGGATCGAGACCGCAGGCCAGCCAGTCCGCCACCATCTCCCACGTATCCTGATGCAAATCGAGCGTATTCTCGTACCCGGTGGTCAGCATGTGCCAATCGGCGACGAAATGAAAGCTATCGTATTGATCCTGAAGTTTTACCCAGTTCTGAAGGGCGCCCACCAGATTGCCGAGGTGAAGTTTGCCTGTGGGCCGCATCCCGCTGAGAATACGCGGGCGTTGAGGAGTTTCGAGGTTCACGTTTTGCCTTTACGTCCTTTGAGTTATTCTTGTCAAGCCTTGGAGGGGGCCCTGACAATCGAATCCAGCCAAATTTCCTTTAGTCCCGCATCCTAACACAGAGCGCGGCTAATGGTGAAGGCGTTCGCGAGCGTCAGGATACATGCGTCGGGATAATATGCTGATGCGTCGCGAAGTTCACCGGCGGCGGGACGAAGTACGGGAAAGGATTCCGGCACGGTGTGGGAACTTGAATCTGCCACGCGAGGGCACCAACCACGATCCCGTCTCTCGTTGACAGTGCTTCCTTCACGGTTCGAGATCTATCGATCATCGTTGTTGCAGGTACCGCTCTTCGATCGCTTTCACTTTTCCCAAACGGCGGACGTGGCGTGCCTCACCGGAAAAATTGGCGCCGAGGTAATCGCGCACGAGATCTTTCGCCAGTTCGCTACCAATGATCCGGGAGCCCAACACGAGGACGTTCATGTTGTCGTGTTCCACGCCTTGATGGGCGGAATACTCATCATGGCAAATGGCGGCGCGGATGCCTGGAATTTTGTTGGCGGCCACGCACGCACCCACACCGCTGCCGCAAATCACCACTCCGCGTTCGGCCTTGCCGGCGATAATCGTTTCGGCCACGGCCTGCGCATAATCGGGGTAGTCCACAGGCGCCGTGCTATAGGTGCCCACATCCTCCACCTCATGACCTAAGCTCTTCAGAAACTCAACTAGCTCTTTCTTCAGTTCGTAGCCCGCATGATCCGCGCCCAACACCAGTCGCATATTGTCTCCTCTCACAACCGGGGCATTGATTCATCGGGTCATTTGGAGATCGGGTCATTGGGCCATTTAAGGCTATCGGCCGTCGTCCTGACACGAAGGACCGGGGACAGAGAGCTGTTCAATGACCCGATGACCCGATGGCCCGATGAATCGATGACCCGATCAGCCGATGGTCCGATGGTCTACGAGCTTCCAATCAGAATCCCGGTGACGAACACCAACACGCCGCCTACCACCACCTGAAAGGCAGCCGAGAGAAACGGAGTGTCCATGTAGCGATGACGAATATAGCTGATGCATGCCAATTCGACCGCCACCACGGCGACGGCGGCCGTCAGGGCCAAGCCGAAATTGCGAATCAAGAAAGGTAGCGTATGACCGATGCCCCCCATCGCGGTCATTAGCCCGCAGACCACGCCTCGCACCCACGGATGTCCCCGGCCTGTCAGTGAACCATCGTCGGAAAGCGCTTCCGCGAACCCCATGGAGATGCCGGCTCCTAACGACGCGGCCAAGCCTACCAGAAAGGCATCGGGGCTGCTGCGCGTGGCGAAGGCAGCGGCGAAAACAGGGGCCAGCGTCGACACCGAGCCATCCATCAATCCCGCCAGACCCGGTTGGATAATCTGAAGAACGAATAGTCGGCGGCTCGCGGCCTCTTCCTCGCGACGCACGTCCGGCGTCACGTACTTTTCTTGCAGCGATCCCGCCAACACGGAATGCTTGCGTTCGACCTCCGCGAGGTCGCCCAGCAACTTGCGTACTGACGCATCGGTGACCTGCTTGATGGCGCACTCGTAAAATCGCCGGGTTTCAAGTTCCATGATTTCTGCTTGCTTGCGCACGGTGTCGATACCGAGCGGACGCACCAGCCACACCGGCTTGTGCTGAACGAAACCCTTCACGTCGTGCCGCCGGATCAGCGGAATATGCTCGCCGAAGCGCTCGCGGAAGGTTTCAATTAATGCGCGGCGATGCCCGGATTCTTCTTCCTGCATCTCCTCAAACATCTTGGCCGTCGCGGGATAGGTTTCGCGCAGCCCGTCAGCGAAATCGCCGTAGACGCGCGAGTCCTCCTCCTCCAGAGTAATGGCGAGCGCCAGGATCTCGCGCTCCGTAAGGTCCTTGAATTTTTTGGCCATGTGACTCTCCTTGGCCCTGCACAATCCACGTAGGGCCGAACGGCGTTCGGCACCCGACCAAACGGCACTCGGCCTTGGGCCAGCACCGCTGGCCCCACAATGTTTGCACTACCTTCCGTGACGTCAGCTCACGGTCCGTTTCCCGGCTTTACGATCGGCGCATTGCTCGGCAATCCAGGCATAGGTTTTGGCCATCCCCTCACGTAAAGGGGTACGCGGTTCCCAATGCAGGATGCTCTGGATCAAGGTGTTGTCGCTGTTGCGGCCCGCCACGCCACGCGGCGCGGTCGGGTCATATTCACGGAGCAACTTGGTGCCGCCGATGGCTTCCACGATGTCCACCAGTTCGTTAACCGAGACCAATTCGCTCGACCCCAAATTGATGGGCTTGGCAATCAAGTCGTCGCAATGCGTGATCATGTCGATGCCTTTCACGCAATCATCGATGTACATGAAGCTGCGGGTGGCCGTGCCATCGCCCCAGATCACGATCTTGTTGCATCCCTGATCCTTGGCTTCGATCACTTTGCGTGATAGCGCCGCCGGGGCCTTTTCCCGGCCGCCGTCCCACGTACCGAGGGGCCCATACACATTGTGGAAGCGAGCAATAAAGGTCTTCATCCCGCGCTCCGCCCAATACTCCTGGCAGACCATTTCGGAAAAGAGTTTTTCCCATCCATACCCGCGCTCAGCCATGGCGGGGTAGGCGTCCGACTCTTTGAGGGCGCGGACGTGAGGATCCTTCTGCAAGTCCGTGTTGTAGGCGCAAGCGGAAGAAGAGTAGAAGTACCGTTCCGCGCCGGCGCGATTTGCCGCTTCAATCAAGTGAGTATTAATCAGGACGCTGCGCAAGCATTCAATGCGAAAACGCTCAATAAATCCCATGCCGCCCATATCGGCGGCCAAGTTATAGACCTCCCAAGCGCCCTCACAGGCACGAACACAGTTTTGCTGTTCGCTTAAATCCAGACACAGGCTTTCGACGCCCGGCACGCGCTGGTACCACTCGGGCAGTGGCTTCTTGTCAATCGCGCGGATGCGCGTGAACCCCCGGTCCTTGAAATATCGCGTAAGGGCACCGGCAATAAATCCACCGGCCCCCGCGATGACGATCAAACCGTTCTTGCTGGGCTCCGTATGGCCCTTAGCCGACAATGACTGTTCCATGCCTCTCCTCCTCCTGAAGCAGAATGCGTTGCTAGCTGGTCGCTCTTACCGGCCCGAGCGAGACAAAATGATAACAGATAATGGTTTGCGCAGAAATGACCGCCGCGTCTCCAGCCAACCCTCCGGACCCTCAACTCAGCCGGGTGCCCGCGTTGCTGCGAGCTTGCGCGGCTTCGAAGATGACGTGTATTATTTTATAGGCATCACCCGACGTTGCAATCGGGTCGACACTGCCACAGGGCACCGGATAATCAGGAGAAACAGATGCGGCACCTCATGGTGTGGTCCCTTTTTCTTGTGAGTGCTTTACCCATGTGCGCGCAGGACTGGGCGCGCGAGCGTGTGGAAAGGTCTCCGCGGCACCGTGAGTGGGTCACGATCAAGCACGACGGACGTGCGGTGGAAACCTTTGTGGTCTATCCCGAAACGAGTGGCAAGACCCCCGTGGTGCTGGTGATTCACGAGATTTTCGGGATGACGGATTGGGTGCAGGATTTGGCCGACCAAGTGGCGGCCGCCGGTTACATCGCGGTTGCGCCAGACCTTCTCTCCGGCATGGGGCCAAACGGTGGCCGCAGCAACGCCTTCCCCCAGGGGCAGGGAGGAATGAGCAGTCCCGCAGTGGAGGCCGTGAGCCATCTCGACCCTAATCAAATTACCGCCGACCTCGACGCCGTCGCCGACTATGCCGAGAAGATTCCCGCTTTCAACGGAAAGCTATTCGTGGCCGGATTTTGCTGGGGCGGCGGACAGAGCTTTCGTTTCGCCACTCACCGCGCCGGACTCGCCGCCGATTTCGTCTTCTACGGATCGCCTCCACCCAGGGAGGCGATGGCGAACATTACCGCGCCCGTGTACGGCTATTATGCGGGGAACGACGCTCGCATCGGTGCGACTCTTCCCGAGACGCGCGAGGAGATGAAAGCGGCTGGGAAAACATTCGAGCCGGTCACGTATGAGGGCGCCGGCCACGGCTTTATGCGCGCCGGGGAAGCTCCCGATGCCAGTGAAGCCAATCGCCGCGCCCGTGACGAAGCGTGGGCGCGTTGGAGGAAGATTCTTGGCGGCGGCCTTTAGGGGGACCACCACGGAAATAAGCCCGGGAGAGAAGCCCTGGCGGGCGATCATGAGACGTAACGCCGGCACGACCGTGCCGGCATCACGCCTTACAAATTCCGCACTCTATTGCGGGTTATCGCCGCCCTCATCACCGCCGTCGGGTGAGATGACCACATAGATGCCGCTGCCCTGGCGATTGATTCGCAGCAGCGTCTGGCCTTTAGCATTCCCAGCCAGGCGGTTGAAATCCCCCACATTGCGGATCGGTTCGCGATTGATGCTTTCAATCACGTCGCCCTCCTGCAAGCCGTATTGGCCCGCGGGGCTCTCAGGATCGACCTGCGAAATCACCACGCCCGACACGTTCGCGGGCAGCCCCAACTGATCGCGGATTGCAGAAGTGAGGTTCTGGACCTGGATTCCGCGCAGCGTCCCCTGCTGAATGCTGCCCCCGCCGCCAGGACGCAGGCTGGCCACGTTGGTAGGCCGCTCGCCCAGCGACACCTTGATGGTCATGGGCTGGCCGTCCCGCAGGACTTCCAACGTAGCGGTGCTGCCCGGGTTCAGGTTGGTGACGCCCAGTGTGAGCTGACTGGCGTCTCCCACGATCTTGCCGTTGAGCTTACGAATCACGTCGCCATTCTTGATTCCGGCCTTGTCCGCAGGCCCGCCCGGTGCGACGTCCTGCACGAGCGCGCCCGACGTATCCGGCACCTTGAATTGCTTGGCCAGTTCGTCCGTCAGGTTCGCGATGGTAACACCGAGATAGCCGCGGCTCACCTTGCCGGTCTTGACCAACTCCTCCATCACATGCTTGGCCATGTTCGAGGGGATGGCAAAGCCGATGCCGATTGATCCGCCCTCCCCGCCCGGTCCCATGTTTCCGCTCAGGATGGCGGTGTTAATGCCGACCACCTGTCCGCGGACATTCACCAAAGCGCCGCCGGAATTCCCGGGGTTAATGGCGGCATCCGTCTGAATGAAGTTTTGAATATCTTCAATCCCACCCGCGGTGCGCCCCAGAGCGCTCACGCTGCCGCGCGTCACGGTGAAATACTGCCCAAAGGGATTGCCAAACGCCATCACAATGTCCCCAACCTTTAGCTGATCGGAATCACCGAACGAGGCCGTGGGCAGGTTGCTGCCATCGATCTTGACCACGGCGACGTCCGTCTGCGGATCGGCGCCCACCACTTTGCCTTTGAACGATCGCTTGTCGGAGAGCGTGATCTCGATTTCCGATGCTTTCGCAACCACGTGGTTGTTCGTCACAATGTACCCATCGGGCGACACGATAACGCCGCTGCCCAGCGCGTGCTCGCGCTGCTCACGGGGAACTTGGGGGAAGATGTTCCCAAAAAACTGCCGGAAAAATGGATCGTTCAAGAAAGGGGACTGTTGAACGTTCTTGATGACCTGGGTGGACTGAATGGCGACGATGGCGGGCGTAACGGCTTTGTCGATCCGCTCATACGCCTGGTTCTGCCGCTCCAAGAAGTCGATATCGGGGCCGTCCAATCCCTTTCCCTGCGCCAGGGCAAAACCGGGATACAGGTGATTACCCTGGTAGAGCATAAACGACAGCCCCAGGATCAGGACCCCGATCAACGTCAAACTCAAACCTGCCAGGTTTTCCCGCAGGAACCGTTTGTCAAACCGCATATGGTGTTCCTCCTTCAGGCGACCGGTTGATTGGGTTCGCCAGTTTCTCTTGCCGGTTGCACCGGTCGTTGCATTCGCGCCGGGAAAATCCCTGCCGGCGCCTCAAAGGGACCCGCCACCCCTGCTCGATTGGCGTTCTTCCCTGCCGGAATCATCGCCGGGCATCTTGCCAAAGGGCCCCTCGTACAGTTAGACGGAATTCGCTCTATTATGTCATCAGGGCCGATGCTCCGTAAATGCCCTCATTCGAAATCCGTCCCTCAGCGGTATTCAATTCGACAACAACTGCGCCAAAGCTCCAGCCAATATTATTGATGCCGGGGCGTCGAATAAAGTTTTACTTTTCGGTGGGATTCGGCCGCTTACGCCGGCACGGAAGGGGAATGCTGCAGCCGCTGTGGTGCTGCCGGATCGTCGGAGCCGCGCAGGCTTTCAGGAGAATGGGCGTCGGTTGTCAGCTCCCGAAAACCAGGACCTTGTGGGAAAAAGCGAAACGAATCTCCACGAGATGCCGGGTTCCGTCGGCAGCCGTGTTGTACACGATCGTGTTCTCGTGGTAGGTCTCGTCCCGCTTCTCCACTCGTCCGTGGCAAACGACAACGCTGTGCTTATTGATGAACTGGACGGTGGCCCGGGGGCTGTGGGTGTTCCACGTCACCAAGTATACGCCGGCCGGAAGATACGTCCGGTTCACCACCATATCGCTGCGCAGGCTGGCTGTTTTGGGTACGGCCACGCCGGGAAGGGGACAGACCAGAAACAGCGCCGCAAGCAGAGCCCATGACCCGAGCACTTGTCGCTTCATGTGTTTTTAACTCCGTCGTCTTGTGGAATGGAGGCCCTGAATTCCAAGCGTCTGAACGGTGGTCCGGGTCGTAGGGTCGCGTTCTCGAAGAAAATTCCGCACCTCGGCCCAGCCACACACCCACTCTTCTCCAAGTCGGGCGAAGCTTCAATGCACGGCGGATAAACTCCCAATCAACTTTGAATCAACACGTAACTCCCACGTGGGGAAGGAGAACTCGGGGTGGGGCGATGACTGTGGGGGGCGACAATTTGGTCCGGACGGTGTGTTATACTGAGCCTTCCCATGAACAACCATTCGGGCCCCCCGCATTTCGTTCACTTCGGGCCTTTCGCAGCGGATCTGCGAACAGGTGAACTGCGCAAGCGCGGGATAAAGGTCAGGCTTCAGCAGCAGCCATTCCAAATATTGGCGCTGCTGCTCGAGCGTGCCGGGGAACTGGTGACCCGCGAGGAGCTTCAGACCCGTCTCTGGCCCGCCGGCACTTTTGTGGATTTTGACCACAGCCTGGCCACCGCGGTGATGAAACTCCGCCAGGTGTTGGGAGATTCGGCGGAGAGCCCGCGCTACATTGAAACGCTGCCCGCGCGGGGGTACCGGTTCATCGGCAAGCCGGATGCGGCGCCGGGAACGCCAAGGACCATGCTGCTGGTGCTGCCGTTCGAGAACGCGAGCGCCGACCCCGGGCAGGAATACTTCTGCGACGGCATGACGGAAGAAGTGATTGGGCAGCTTGGGCGGCTGAACCAGCAACGCCTGGGGGTAATCGCCCGCGCTTCGGCGATGCGTTACAAGAATACCGGCAAGGGCATTGACCAGATCGGGCGCGAGCTGGGCGTGGCCTACATTCTGAAGGGCAGGGTGCTCCGCACGGGCGACGTGGTGCGCACTTCCGCCGAACTGATTCAAGTGGCAGGCCAGCGGCACTTGTGGGCGGAAAGCTACCAGCACAGTCAGGCGGAGGACCCCGCCGTCCCCAACCGGCTTACCCAACGCATCACGCGGTCCCTCGAGATCGAACTGCTTCCCGCCGATCAGGCCGTTCGGCGGGAGGCGCCAACCACCAACCCCCAGGCTCACGAGGCCTTCCTCCGGGGCCGCTATTCCTTGAGCAAGGGAACGTCCGAAGGCTTCAAGGAAGCCATCGAGCACTTCGAGCGGGCGACGTGGCACGATCCCGGCTACGCCGTGGCGCACGCGGGGTTAGCCACTGCCTACGATCTCGCGGACTTTTTCCGGGTGTTTCCCGCCCGGCAGGCCTTCCCCAGGGCCAAGGCTGCCGCCCTCCGGGCCTTGGAGCTTGATGAGGGCCTGGCGGAGGCCCACAACGCCCTGGCCTTCGCCGTGCTTTCCTTCGACTGGAATTGGCCCGGAGCGGAGCGCAGGTTCCAGCGGGCGTTCGAGATGGCTCCCCGCTTCGCCACGGCTCGCCATTGGTATGGGTTCTGCCTGGGAATGTTGGGACGGGTGGAGGAAGCCCTTTGCGAAATGCGGCGAGCCCAGGAGCTCGATCCGCTTTCACTCATCATCCGAACCCATGTGGGCCTGATGCTGTATCGGGCGCGGCGTTACGATGAAGCGATTGAACAGTACTCGCAGGCGCTGGAGATGGAGCCGCAGTTCGGGGCCGCCCACTACTTCCTCGGGTGTGCTTACGAACAGAAGGACATGGGTGAGGAAGCCATCCGCCATCTCCAGAAGGCGGTGGTGCTTTTTGGAGGCAGTCCCAACCGAGTGGCTGCACTCGGCCACGCCTATGCGGTCTTCAACCAGGAGGAGAATGCCCGGCAAGTGCTGGAAGAATTGCGCTGTCTGTCGGAATCCAGGTTTGTCTCCGCGTTCGACTTCGCGCTGCTTTACGCCGGGCTCGGCGACAAGGACCAGGCGTTCGCCTGGCTGGAAAAGGCTTACGAGGAGCGCTCCTTCTCGTTACTGATGAGCCTCCAGGCCGAGCCACGGTTCGATAACCTGCGATCCGACTCGCGCTTTCAGGGCCTCGTACGCCGCGTCGGCTTGCCCACGTGAACGTCGGCGAACGGCTGCCGCCCGCGGACCGCCGCCCATCGCACCTTAACCCGGTGTCATGGGTGGGGAGCGGCGCTCCCGCGATGCGGGAGAACCGTGACTAGCCGTGGGTGCAACCTCATAAGTGCTAAGATAAGGCTTGATCACTTGGCCCCGAAGGGGCCAACCGTGAGTAGCCGCAGGTTTTAACCTGCGGACGATGGGACCCCCGAGATGAGGGAACTTCGCCTCGATGGCCCCGAAGGGGCCAACCGTGAGTAGCCGCAGGTTTTAACCTGCGGATGAGGGAACCTCCCGTGTGCCAGATCAACCCCAACGGGGTTGACTACGAGATGGTCGGCCCCGCCAGGGCCGGAGCAGTGATGTCCTTCCGTTTCCGTAGGTTTCACCTACGGCTACTCACGGTTTCCCGCTTCGCGGGACGTAAAACATAGCGTTAAAATGATTGGGGATATTCTGTATTTTACCGCTTATGAGGTGCAACCTACGAACCCGGATTCGGAAAGACGCGTTGGCCCTGATGGGGCCGGACCATGCCTGCGGGTCACGCCACGGTTGGGGCGGCTCTGAGACGCCAGCGCTTAATGGCCTTGGGGAGGGCTGGGCAAGTTTGGCTGCCCCTTGGGATGTGTATCAACAAGGCCCAGAAATGTGAAGGGAGGCAAAGACGAAGCGCCGGCGAGAAGGCGTAGCCTTTATTCTAACTTCTAACTTCTAACTTCTAACTCCTAATTCCTAACCCTTGACTCACCACCACATAAAATAACCCGCCGGCCACGAGCAGACAAAACCCGCCCACGATCCGCAACTGCGCAACGTAAGCGTCACTTCCTACGTACCTTCGCAGCATCGAAACCAGGAAGAACGGGCTTAACTCCGGATAGAATTCGAGCTCGAAGGCTTGCACGGACCGGGGCCAGACTACGCCCAACAGCCCCGTGGTAAAGAACAGGGCGAAAACGATCGCAAGAACGACTGGGGACGTTTGTTGGCGTAACACGTTTCTACACTCCGGCACAACAGGGCAGATCCCGGGGCTTATAGGGGTACTTCGCCCATAGTACGGGTTCTTCTTTTCAGATCAGCAACTGTACGGCCAAAGCGAGCCAGGCGCGCCGTAGCCTTTTTGGCCCCGCGAGGCGGGTGAGGGCGTTCAATCATCAGGGCTTCGTCAAGGTCGCTTTTAGTGAGATCACAATGCATGCCTCCTTTTATCTCTTAGTAGATAATCCATAAGATAACGGCATAATAATTGCTAGCCGTACCGGAGGGAGGTGTGTCTTCTGCTCGGAATGGCGCAGCCGGGTAGGCTCGCGAGGCTCCTGGCCGCCCCTGACGCGCTCGGCCGCGGCTCCGCCACGTGCCTATGCCCATGGGCTCAGCAAAAAACTCGCCTGACGCCGGCCCGTGGGGCGGCCCGCCGGGGGCCGTGGAAACTCGAAATTCGAAACTGGAAACTGGAAACTGGACTAGGCCTTCAATTTCGAGTTTCCCGTTTCGAGTTTCCAAGGTCAGGGAAGGTGGACGGAAGAAAAAAAATTTACGAACGAAGCCACCAAGTTATTGAAAACAAATGATCGAAGAACAAATTGACCGATAAAAAGCGGACATTTTGGTTTAAGTATCGGACATTTTGGTTCAACGTGGTGACATTTTGGCGTGGCCATGCAGCATTTTTCGGACACTTCGGCATGACGTGCCGACATCTTGGGTGCCAACACGGAAGAAGGGGACCGGAAGAGGGGGACGGGCCATTTCCGACTTACCGATGTTTAACGCTCCCACAGTCCGAACCGCCGCGACTTTGATGTGACCCTGGTTCAATCATCCGGTTTGTTGCCACAGCCCGCCAATCTCTAGTAGTATCCAGCCTTTTAAGTGCTGAAGATGCGCGTGTTGCTTCGGAGGGGTCGGAGGACCGAAAACCTATGAAGCGCTTGCTCGGGCGTTTGTCACTTGCGGTGGTTGGTGTATTGCTGCTCGTCGTTTTGGGTGGCGTAGGGTGGTTACGCTGGCGGGCGCGCGTGTGCCTGCCGGTGCTGGATGGCGTCATCCGCGTGCCGGGCCTCACGGCGCGGGTGCAGATTCTGCGTGACGCGCGCGGCGTTCCCCACATCCGCGCCCAGTCGATTGCCGACGCCCTTTTCGCGCAGGGCTACACGACGGCGCAAGATCGGCTGTGGCAGATGGATTTAAGCCGCCGGCGTGCCGAGGGAGAGCTTTCCGAAATTTTTGGCGACCGCACCCTGAACTTGGACGTTGAGAGCCGCACGCTGGGACTTCCCAAGCTGGCGGAAGGCGCGCTGGCCGACCTTTCACCGGAGGACCGCGACCTGCTGAGTGCGTATACGCGAGGCGTTAATGCCTTCATTGAAAGCCACCGCGACCGTCTGCCCCTGGAATTGGCGTTGCTGCGATACCAGCCAAAACCATGGCGCGATTTCGACTCGGTCGCGGTGGCGCTAAACCTGGCTACCGCCCTGAGCCAAAGCTGGGGAAGCGATTTGATGCGCGAGCACGTCACCGCCAAGCTGGGCAAAGAACTCGCCGCCGACGTATTCCCGGACCACTCGCCCTTCGATGTGCCGGTAGCGGCGGAATTGCCGATTACCGATCGTCGATTGACGGAATTGTCGGTTGCCGATTGTCGATTGCCGATTAACGATGCTCGATTACCAGAATTGACGATTAACGAAGGTCCATTACCGATTGCCGATTTCCGATCTTCGGATTTCGATTTTCGCCCTTCGAGTATCGATTCTCGACTGACTAACAATGATGCAGGGTTCTTTCCATCGTCAATGGACAATCGACAATCGTCAATTCAAGGCCTTGGCAGCAACAACTGGGTCCTAAGTGGCGCCCACACGCGATCCGGTAAGCCACTGCTGGCGAACGATCCCCACCTCGGCCACAGCGTGCCCAGCGTGTGGTACATGGTTCACCTCAAGGCGCCGGGGCTGGACGTAACAGGGGTCAGCATGCCTGGGCTGCCGCTGGTCATCCTGGGCCACAACGAACGCATCGCCTGGGGCGCCACCAACACTGCGCCCGACGTGCAGGACCTCTTCATCGAGGCCTTCGATCCCCACCAGCCCGGGAAGTATCTGCACGATGGGCAGTGGGTGGACGCGGAGGTTCGCAATGAGGTGGCGAAAGTGCGCGGCCGGCCTGATTATCACTTCACCGTCACCGTGACGCGGCACGGGCCTATCGTTTCCCACGACGGCCGCCGCGACCTGGCGCTGGATTGGACGCTGCTGTTGCCGCACGCCGTCCGCCTGCCCTTCTTGCGCATCGATCAGGCCGGAAACTGGCAGGAGTTCACCGCCGCGCTCCGCGATTTCAAGGTGCCGATGCAGAATTTTGTCTATGCCGACGACCAAGGCAACATCGGCTTCTACACTGCTGGGCTGGTGCCGATCCGCAAGCATGGTGACGGCTCCGTGCCCGTTCCCGGCAGCAACGACGATTATGATTGGACGGGCTTCATCCCCTTTGACGCGCTTCCCCACTCGTTCAATCCGCCGGGCGGGATCATCGCCACCGCCAACGGCCGCATCGTGCCCGATGATTACCCGTATTTCATCACTGCCCGCTGGGAAGCGCCATTTCGAACCGCGCGGATTTTCCAACTGCTGCGCGCGGGACGCGATTTTGCGGTGCCGGAGATGCTGCGGATACAGACCGATATCCTGAGCCTGGAGGATCAGTGGCTGGCGCAGCAATTGCTGGCGGCAGCCGCCCAACAACCGCCCTCCCGCCCCGAAGCGCGATTTGCGCTGGAGGCCGTAAGGCGGTGGGACGGAGAAGCGCGGGCCGATTCCGCCGCCACGCTCGTGCTAGAGGCTACCAGAGGAGCCCTGCTGCGGCGCGTGCTCGCTCCGAAATTGGGCGCCAACCTGACGGGATACCGCTGGGCCATGAGCACGGTGTTCCTGCAAAATGTCGTGGCGCAGAACCTGGCGCGCTGGCTGCCGCCGGGCGATGCGGATTTCAGCATCACGCTGATGAAAAGCTTGAACGATGCGGTGGGCCGCATTCCCGCGCTGGTTCATAGCCGCGATCACGCCGCCTGGAAATGGGGCGATGTCATTCCGCTGACGTTTCACCATCCGCTTGACGCGGTGCCGCTGCTCGGGCGATGGCTGGACGTCGGACCGTTTCCCCAGGCGGGGACCGGAACAACGGTGAAGCAAACCACTACGCGCCTGGGACCGTCCATGCGCATGGTGGTGGATTTTTCCGATTTGGACCAGTCCGTGCAGAACATCACGCTGGGCGAATCCGGGCAGGTGTCCAGCCCCTATTACCGCGACCAGTTTCCCGCGTGGTATAACGGCACGAGCTTCCCCATGCTGTTCAGCGATGAGGCCGTGGAGAAGGGTGCCGTTCACCGGCTCAGGCTGGAACCCGGCCAATGAAGGCGCTGAGATTCGGTGCGCTGCCTTAGCTGCCGCTGTCGTCGCGGCTGCGCCGGCCGCACGCGATTGCTACCCATCGCGTCGTGGAGGACAAGGGGGACTAGCGAAGGACCAAACCTTAATGAGATTTCTGTTGCAACATAAATCAAGTCACGGGTCAGCACCGCACTCGGTTGCGGCCAGATCGCGCTATTGGGGGTATGCGTTCGTTTGCTCGGTCAGCATCGCGGTATGTTGCCTGGGTGTGTTGCGAGCCGCGCAGGCGAGCGCGCCACAACCGCTCGATCTTGTCTACAACGTGCGGGTGGATCGCCCGACAACGCATTTGGCCGACATTGAAATCGTCGCTCGTAAAGTGGACACACCCGATCTGAAATTTGTCATGCCGGCCTGGGCGCCGGGCCGCTACGCCATCTACGACTTCGCCAAGAATGTGCAGGAGTTTTCCGCTGCGGGAGCGGACGATCACTCGCTGCCCTGGATCAAACTCGACAAGCAAACATGGCGCGTGGATGCGGTTCATGCCGGAGGAACCGTTCGGGCTCACTACCGCGTTTTTGCGAATGACCTCACCGGGTCGTTCTCACAAGTGGAGAGCGCGCACGCCAACTTGAATGGACCTTCTGTGTTCATGTACGTCGATGGGCACAAACCCGATCCTATCACTTTGACCATCACGGCGCCCGCCGCGTGGAGAGTGATCAGCGGGTATTCGACCTCTATGACAGAGCGAACCTTTCGCGCGGGGAATTACGATCTGCTGGCGGACACCCCGCTCGAAATCTCCGCCGACTGCACCCTTGACCAGTTTCAGGAACAGGGGAAGACGATCGAGGTCGGAGTGCATACGTACAGCGATGACGACAACGATCGGTCCCAACTTCTCGACGGATTGAAGAAACTGGTGCGCGTTGAAATGGCAGCAATGCCCCCGCCGGATTTCCAGCACTACCTGTTCATGTTCCACTTCGTGCCTGACATCCCGATGGGAGACGGCATGGAGCATTTGAACTCGACGCAGATCATTCTGCAAGGGAGTGTGCGCGAGACTACGCCGGAAGCGCTGGAAACGGCAGCGCATGAATTCTTCCATCTCTGGAATGTGAAGCGCCTCCGCCCGGCAGCATTAGGGCCGTTCGATTACACGCGCGAGAATTATTCGCGTTCGCTCTGGTTTGCTGAGGGCATTACCACGTATTACGGTTACCTTTTCCTGCTGCAATCCCGCCTCTGGAGCCGCGAGCAATTCCTGGACCGTCTGGCGAACGAGATTTACACACTGGAGGTGGAACCCGGCAGCAAACTGATGTCCGTGGAAGCATCGAGCTTCAGTGCGTGGTTCTTCGACCGATCGCCGCAGATGCAGGAGACGAATTTTTCAAACAGCATCATTTCGTACTACAACAAAGGCGCGTTGCTGGGAATGTTGCTGGATTTGGAAATTCGCTCGCGTACGCATGGGCAGAAGTCGCTGCTGGACGTGATGCGCTATATGTACCACGAATTCTACGAGGCGCCGGCTACGAGCTATTACGGGCCTGGCCGGGGGTTCGAGGAGAAAGACGTGCTGGACGCTCTCGATGCCGTTACCGGATCAGACTTCGCTCCGTTCTTCGACCGCTACGTGAGTGGGGCGGAGGCCATGCCTTACCAGCAGGCTCTCGCGACGGTGGGGCTCCAACTTCAAATCGAAGCGTCCCCCAACGCGGCGCCGGATTTGGGCGTCATCGTTCAGCCTGAAAGCCGGGGAACGCGGATTGTTTCGATTGTTCCGGGCGGCGCTGCTGACCGCGCGGGATTGAGCCGCGATGACTTGCTGATTGATGTGGACGATCAATCGCTGGCAACGGAAAGCCTTGCCACCCGCATCAAAGCCTACCCGGCGGGCGCCAAAGTTCCCATCAACGTGGAACGGCACGGCCGCCGTGATAGAATTACGGTGACGCTGGACCCACCGAGACGTAGCGTGTATTCCATTACACCTTTGGTTTCGGCGACGCCTGAACAGGCGGCAATGCGAGATGCATGGCTTGCTGCCTACTAGGCTGTATATGTTAGGACCGGGGGATAGCAATTATCTTACCACCCACTCTTGAGTGCTTTGCGATTACGCGGCGCGCGTTCTGCGTTGCCGCATTAACCACCCTCATGTTGTGTACAGCGGTAAGCCGGCGCTGTTTCGCCCGCGATTCTGCTCCGAACGCGCCGGGCGCGGATGCCGCAGCGCTGATCGAGGCAGGCCATTGGAAAAGGGCGCGCGCCATTCTTGAGCCCGAAGTCAAAGCCCATCCGAACGATCCCCGCGCTTGTTACCTGCTTGCGCAAGTGAAAATGTCATTCAAGGATTTCGATGGAGCGCTGCGGCTTGCACAACACGCCGTTGATCTGGACGGCGAGAACTCCGATTTTCACCTGACCCTGGGTCATGTCTACGGGCAAATGGCTGCCCGGGCCAGCATGTTTGCGGCGGGTCCGTTAGCGGTGAAATTCCGAAAAGAAGTGGAGACCGCCTTAGCACTGGCCCCCCGGAATTTGGACGCACTGGACTCCATGATGCAGTTTAAGTTTCAGGCGCCTACACTAATGGGCGGCGACAAGGACGAAGCACATGCCCTGGCGGCAAAAATAACACTGATCAATGCCAGTGAGGGGTATCTGGCCCACGCAACCCTGGCCGAACTGGAAAAGAACGCGGCCCAGATGGAAATGTATTACGAGAAAGCGGTGCAGGCGAACCCCAGGAATTATGCGGCGCTGATAGCCCTCGCGAGGTTTTACAGTCAACCCGCGCATCCGAAATTCGATGAGGCTACTAAAGATGCCCAATCTGCCTTGGACCTTGATCCGGGGCGAATCGGGGCGCCTTGCGTGCTGGCTCGGGTTTACGCCGTCGAGGAAAGATGGAGCGACCTCGACCAGGTCCTGACGGCTGCGGAGAAGAGCGACCCCGATGACTTGTGTCCATACTACGAAGCGGCCCAAGCCTTGCTGGAACGGCACAAAGAACTTCGCCGGGCCGAAGGCTACGTGAAGAAATACCTTTCGCAAGAGCCGGAAGGCGGCGAGCCCGACAGTGCGGATGCTCACCGGTTGCTGGGTCTCCTGCTCGCAAGCCAGGGCAAGAATAGCGGAGCCCACGCGGAGATGCTATTCGCGCCGCAACTCCGGCCTCACTTTAAGGCTGCGGAGGAGGATTTGGAGGGATTAAAGTATTGATGGGCGGGCGTTCGATCGCCTATTTCTCCGCCGCATCAAGTAAATCACCATCATGACTACCACCCCGCCGCCGATGAGGGCTAGGGCGATTCGATCCATTCGAACCACGAAGCTGACAAGTTTCTGCCAATTGCTTCCGAACAGAAAGCCTATGTAACCGATCACCAGTGACCAGCAAACCGCACCCGCGAAGCTGAAAAGCAGAAAGGTGGAGAAAGGCATTCGCAGGGCGCCGGCCAGGATTCCGGCAAATACGCGCAGGCCAGCGACGAAGCGCGCTCCAAAAACCCCCCACCCGCCGTATTTGACGAATTTCCTTTGAGAGTCCTCGTACTGCCTGCCGAGCCGGGGAAATCGAGCCAGAAATCGTTTGACCACAGAAGTGCCGCCATATCGGCCAATCTCATAACCCCCAATGGCGCCCGCGGTAGCCCCGGCAATGGCGGTAACGATAGCCGTAAAGATGTGCATCTCGCCCTGATAGGCGAGAAATCCGGCGAATAAGAGCACGGTCTCGCCAGGAACAGGTATGCCGACGTTCTCCGACATGACGCCAAAGAACACGACCCAGTATCCATATCGTGCAAAGAACTCCGATAAGAGTTGGTAAATTGAATTAGCCACGGCTTCACAATTATGCACGAAATCAGGGTCCCTCCGCGGCGGATTCTGCGGTTGGGCACGCGGGTAAAGTGAACCGCCCGCTCCCAGGCTTGGCTGGCTGGGAGGTCACGGCAAAACAAGTCCGCGAGGGGAAGACGCAAAACGCTGTTTACTCCGAGGCGGTGTGGTACCAGAATAGGACGCCACATCAAGCGAGGGAAATGTTCGATGACAAGCCCCAAACCACTTGCAGACGCAGCACGGTTATCGAGCGGGAAGATTCTGAATCCCAACAGCCTCGGCTTGTACGGTGGGATCACGGCGGACTCACCCGTCCTGGTGGTCCTGGCAGCCGGCCGGGGCACGCGATTTGGCCAGGAGCCCAAATGCATTCAGCCAGTGTATGGAACGCCGCTGGTGCGGCATTCGATTGACGCGTTCCGGCGCTTTCAACCGTCGCCGGTGATCTGCGTGGTCGGCTATCGTGCTGGTGAGGTGGTGCAGGCGTTGGGACAGGACAACATCTACGTTCAATCGGACAACCCAACGGGCGGGACGGGCTTCGCGGCGTTCGAGGCATTGAGCGTTTCCGAATTATTGAAACGGAACCCGCTCTTGGTCATTACCTATGGCGATCGGATCATTCCCTCCTCCATTTTCCGGCACTTATATCAGACGCACCGTTCCGGCGAGCGGGAAGCGGATATAACCTTTCTGACGGCGCAATACGAACCGCCCCGGAACCGGGGGAAGGGCCGTGTCCTGCGCGGGCAGGGCGGCCGCGTGCTGCGCATTGTGGAGGAGGGAGACATCGCGCGGGAGGCGGATGGGCCCACGCGTCAGGCGCTGCTGGAGACGACGGAAGGAAATTGTCCCCTCTATGCTGTTCGCGCCGCCACATTGCACCACCACGCACTGCGGCTGACGAACGGCAACGCGCAAGGCCAGTTTTACCTGACGGACCTCATCGAGACGATCAGCAGCGATCGCGGAGATGTGCGCACGGTTACGACCAGGGTTTCTGACCCGGAGTATGACTTGCTCTGCTCCGATGTCACTCGCCCCATGGATCTCGCTCTCCTGGAGGGCCTGCTGGCCTCGGCACGCGGCCTGCTGTTCCCGGAAGATGTGGAGGTGGAAGAAGCGGCGCAAGCGATTATCGCCGACCGTCCGCCCGGGCAAGTGGCATCAATCGCGCGCCAGTTGGCCGATCTCATATCGGCAGCGGCAAAAGAGAAACTCGGATTCCATGCCGACCGGCCCATCGGCATCGGAATTGCCGGCGGGAGATTGCGCATTGCCTTCATGCATCCGGACATGGTCTGCTTTTTCGGCCCGGCGTGGCAAACGCCCATCGGAGCGGCGGACGCGCAAGGCGACGAGCAGATTGTGGTGCTGGTTCAGAGCGCCGACGACGGGCGCATCCACTTGTTTCCGATCAACCCCAAGTACCGCGAAAGCATCAACTTCGTCCCGTCGGACAATGAGGCGATGTATCCCAGCGACGACGTTTCAGATTTGCATGCTTATGAGTTGTTCGGCACGCGCATGAGCGAGGCTCTGCTGCTCTCCCTCGGTTATTTCAGTGAAGAAGAACTGGACGCGCGGCGAAAGAAAGGAAAGCCGCTGCCGCCGCCCTCGCTATGGGTGGAAAGCAATATGCGACGGCCATTTGCGCTGGTTGGAAACGCCATCGCGTCCCTGCGCACCTTGCGGACCGGGACTTTGGGGGCAAGAATCCGCGAACATCTGGGGCGGGACAACTTTCGCGGATTCCGGCTGGTTTCCACCGGCAATATTCCGCAAGGCGGGTTCTCCAGTTCTTCCGCCCTGACCGTGGCCACCAAGAACGCGATCAACGCGTTGTGGGAAATCGGTATCCCACCGGATGTCCTTGTCCATTTGGCAAGCCAGGCGGAGTATGGCACCGGCGTGCGGGCCGGGTCGCTGGATCAAGCGACGGAGCAGAAGGGACGTGCCGGGCAGGGAACGCTGATTTCCTCGAATCCGCAGAACAATTACCGGATTATGGGGACGTATTCGGTTCCGGCTGAGCGGTTTCAGATTGTGTTTCCGTACACCGCCGAGCGCGACCGCAGCGCCTGGCGATGGTCGTGGGGCGCTTATGGCGAGGGCGGCGCCGCCGGAGCCCTGACCACGGGAGAGATGCGCAAGCTGACGGGAAAAGCCGCGGAGATTGCAGCCCTCTTGACCCGACTTCCGCTGGCCACCGATTTCTTTCATCAGATCGAAGACGACCTGGTGGATGATGGTCTGCTGAACCGCGAGAGCCGCTCCTGGATTTGTTCTGTCCTGCGGCAACTTCCGCTGTTGGCCCGGCAAGAAGACCTGCGACAGCGTATGGAGGCCAATCGCGATTGGTACGTTGGGCAGTTGATGGAAGGGACGGATATCGACCGGAATGCAGCAACCCGGAAGGCCGATGCCATGATGGAGTCGCTGTTCGCAGGATGGCGAGATCCCGTGCTGCGTCGCGCCACTCCGGCGGGTGAGGTTGTGGAGGAACGTGGCGTTCCCCTCCGCGCCATAGTTGCCTACTTGTTCGGCGAAGTAGCCAAGAACTTTTATCTCATCCATCATCCGGAGGAGTGGATTGAATGCGTCACGCTGTCGCAGCGCGGAGACCGTTCGGTGGAAATTGACGCGGAGCGCTTGCCCCCGCGTGAGGCGATGGAAGGGGAACTCGAGTGGGAATCAGGAACCACGGGGCCAGAGCGCCTGAACGTGTGGCTGGCCCGGCATGGGGGAGTGCCGTTTGACTTCAACCAGGGACTTGAAGATCACGAGCTTTCGCCCGAAAAGGAATTTCACCGGCTGAACGGGTCGAATTTTTTCCGCGGGCTGGCCTTAATTGACCTCGCGGAGGCGATGCTCAAAAAGGCTTTTGGACCGCAGGCGGTGGCCGTGCGCGTGAATGCGGCCGGGCAGGGAGATTATTTCCAGGTCCACGTCGACACTCACCAGGCCGGTTTGAGCGAGGTGAAACAATTCATCCGTGCGGCCTTCTATCGCCGCTTTGGTTTGTCGCCTGACCCGGAATTTGTGGAGACCCATTCGGGTGGTGGCGCCGTGGGGATTCACCTGAAACGATATGATTCCATTGCCCAATTGATTCAGCGGCTGCGGGCGTAACACCGGCTTCCAGACGGGACCTCAAGTTCTACATTTTCGCAAGGCCGTATACGTCCAACTGGTCTCCTGCCATCGTAGTGGGGGCCGAAACACAAAACCTCGACCGGCAAGCCCCGACCTATTCTCGAGAATGAGTCGCTGGTCAGAATGTACTTGACTTGGTGCAAACCAGGAACGTAACGTCAAGCGCACGCTTCAGTTGGAATCCTGCGAGGGCCCAGCCAAGCACGGCGAGCCCTGTTTAGAAGAGTTTCCGATGCAGACACGGCGGACTCCCGAAATGATGGTCGGATTTATCCTCAGGATTACAGCGCTGCTGCTTGCTGGGTACTGCTGCCAAGACGCGTTGGCGGCGGGCGAACTGACCATTATAGGTAAAGTCTCGGATACCGCGGGAAAGCCTGTTGCGGACGCAACCGGGATGGTGTATCACGCGGGCCCCACGGCCGGCTACAGCTTGTTCTGCCCAAGCTGCTACCCGGATTGCGGCAAACGCGCAATTACCGATAGCAATGGGATGTTCAGCATCCCTCACTTGAGCGCAGGCCTTTGGTTTGAATTGCTGGTCGGGAGGAGCGGTTACGCACCCCAGTTCGTCAAAAAGGTAATTCCCGCCTCTGACGTACCAGTCACCGCAACACTCGCAGCCCGGCCGAGAGTCAGCGATCCCAATCGTAACTTTCGCGGACGGGTTGTGGATGTCCACGGCGTCGCCCAGCGGGATGCCGTGGTGCAACCCGTCGGCGCGTTGTGGGACGCCAAAACCGGAGCAGCCGGCTACGGTACGATTCCGGGCCTTGACCCGATCGCGGTCTCCGACCAGGAGGGAGTTTGTGATTGACTCCTTCGTCGTAAGGCGCGAGGCGTGGATGCCTCCCGTCAGCGGTCCGCCAGTGAAAATCCTAGTCTCGGTTGAGGCGCGGGGCATGGCCGACGCGTTTAGTGTGATTCCTGCTGGTCTCGAACCGCACTCGATCACCGTGACAGTTGGCGCGGTTGTTCGTGGGCAACTGGTTCAGGATGGCAAGCCGATTGGGGGAGCCGAAATAGGGCTTTACGGTTACCCACGGGGTCTTTTCAGTGGCAATCTGAAGGTGGTAGGAAGCCCTTACGAGGAAGTCAGAATTGGCACCCGGCCCGACGGCACCTTCGAAATAAGCAATGTCCCCGTTCCGGGAAATTGGTACGTATACGCCAAGATGGCATCGGTCGCCAGTCGCGGCGCTACCTGAAATGTCGCCTGCACCACAAAACACAATGGCGAAGTCGTGGACGTCGGTGGCGTCGAACTCAAAGCTGCATACCATCTCCGGGGCCAGGTTGTGCTGAGTGACGGCAGGCCCATCGCGAATGGCATGACCGTGACGATCAGTTCGGAGACGGCTTTCGACTCGCAAACCGCAACCCTGCCGTCCGACGGCCGCTTTGAATTTGTTGGGTTGGCTGCCGGCCGCTACTCAATTTTCGCATCGGTCAAAGGCTACTCACCAACACCAATGGCGCCAGTTTCGGTCAAGGACAAGGACGGTCACGTACGGAGTTACACGCCCAGGCCACCGACGGTATCCATCGAACACGACGTCGACAACTTCATTATTACGCTGTTGCCGAATGGTAGCCCTTCCTCGAAAGCCGCCGCGACCGTAACGCCTGGTTCTCGCTGACCAACGACGCGGTACAGCTGGCAGAGCGTAAAGCGTCCGCTTGTTCCTGGCTCGGGGCCGGCGGTGCAACCAAGGGTATCGACGGAAGCCACGGTGCATGTTACCATTCAAGGTGAGTTTGTTCATCGCGATCGCAGGTTGCATGAACAAAACATGTCAGACTTCGGGCTCTGTGCGACGGATGTTCGCGAACCCCGCCAGGTCCGGAAGGAAGCAACGGTAACGAGCCTCTCCGTGTGCCGCAGATTAACCCGAAGTCTGACCATATTTCGAAACTCGAAACTAGAAACTCGAAAGAACGGAATTCAGAAAATCGAAACTGGAAACTCGAAACTCGGGAAAACTTGATCGTGAGAGCGTGAGTTTCGAGTTTCGTACGGACCCGAAACTTGAAACTCGGAAGAGCTTGATCGTGAGCCCGATTTTCGATTTTCGATTTTCGAGTTTCGTACTCAGCCTCCTTGGCGTTCCTAATTACCTCCCATGTCCTATCAGGTCATCGCCCGCAAATATCGCCCTCAGACGTTCGATGACGTGGTGGGTCAGCACCTCGTAACCGACACCCTCAAGAATGCCATTCAGACAGACCGCGTCGCCCACGGGTATATCTTCTCGGGAGCGCGCGGCGTGGGAAAGACCACGACGGCGCGCATCCTGGCCAAGGCGCTCAACTGCGTCGCGGGCCCGACCGTAAATCCCGACGGCACGTGTCCTTCCTGCGTGGAAATTGCAGCGGGAAACTCGGTGGATGTGCAGGAAATTGACGCGGCGTCCAATCGTGGCATCGACGAAATCCGTGAACTGCGGGAGTCGGTCCGCTACCTGCCGGCACGAGACCGCTATAAGATCTTCATCATTGATGAAGCGCACATGCTGACCACGGAAGCATTCAACGCGCTGCTCAAGACGCTGGAAGAGCCGCCGCCGCGCTCGCTTTTCATGCTGGCGACAACCGAACCGCACAAGCTCCCGGCCACGATTCAGTCGCGCTGCCAGCATTTCGCTTTTCGCCTCCTGGATTATGGGGAAATCTATACGCGGCTGCGCGCGGTGATTGCGGAGGAGAAAGTTGACGCCGATGAAGGCGCCATTTCGACGCTGGCGCAAGCGGCAGAAGGCAGCATGCGCGACGGCCTTTCGCTGCTCGACCAGGTGATTGCCGCCTGCGGCGGACACTTGGATGAAAAAAAGGTGCGCCAGGTTCTGGGCGTGGTTCCCACCGAGCTGTTGGCGGAGGTCGTGAAGGCGGTCGACGCCGCAGACTCTCGGCGGGTTCTGGAACTGGTGGGAGAACTGGCTGCCGAGGGTTATGAACTCGCCCACTTCTGCGGCGAACTCACGCGCTTCGTTCGCGACCTGATGATTGCGCGGAATTGCGGACCGGAAACCGCGCTGCTCCAAGTTCCCACCGATCAGCGGCAGCGCATCGGTGAAATGGCGGCACGGTTCAGCGAGGAAGACCTCTCGCGCTTCTTTAATATCCTGTTGCGTGCGGAAAGTGAAATGCGGTACGCGCTCGCACCGCGCTTCCATCTGGAATTGGCGCTAATGAAGATGGTGCACGCACGGCGACTGGTGTCACTGGAGACCCTGCTGAGCGGGCTCAGCAACGCAGGACTGCCGGGCAAAGGCTCACCCACGGCGCGCCCTGCCGCGGCTCCGCCGGCGCGTTCGGGAGCGGAACCGCGTCCGTCGCGCGCTTCCGGGCTCGAAGCACCGGCAGAGGCGGCGACACCGCCGGCCCAGGTGAGTTCACCGTCGCGATCCCCGACACGGGTGGAATCGCCCGCGCCTGAATTGCCCACTCCTGAATCGCACACGAGTGAAGATGCGAGGTTGGCTGCCATCAAGTCCAAAGTTTACGGCCGCTCGAATTTTCTAGGAAGTTGCCTGGAGCACATGTCGAGCTGGCGGTTTGAAAACGGCGAAGTGACGTTTGCTTACGCGCAAAAGGATGCGTTTTTTGCCGATCTGCTCAAGAGCCCTGAGCAGCAGGAAATACTCCGGGCGGTATGCACCGATGTGCTGGGCCAACGCGTGAGGATTTGTGTTAGACTTGAGGATAAGCAAGTGGAGGCGCGGGTGGATCGGCCCAGCGCCCGGGAACGCGCCGAGCACGACCGGAGCGTGGAAGCCTTTCGCAAGAAATTCGATGGCGCGGTGTTGGATGTGAAGGACCTGAGCCGGGAGTGAGCCATGAAAAACCTGCAGCAAATGCAACAGATGCTGAAGCAAGTTCAGCAATTCCAGGAACAATTGCAGAAGCAACTGGATGAACTGGTGGTGGAGGCCACAGCGGGTGGTGGCATGGTCTCCGTCAAAATGAATGGCCAGAAGCAGCTCCACGCGATGCGTATTGATCCTGAGGTATTTGCCTTGCAGGATCTGGAAATGTTGCAGGACCTCATCGTGGTTGCCATCAACGAAGCCTCGCGAAAAGTGGATGAACGGATGGCCAGCCAAATGGGCAGCTTGGCGGGCGGTCTGAACATTCCAGGCCTTACCTGACACGCGCCGAGAATAGAATCTGGAAAAGCGAAATTGGAAACTCGAAAACACGGTTGTCAGAGTCGCGGGAGGCAGCCCGTGTAGATGGGGAGTTTCCATTCTCAAGCGTCCGGTATCCAACTCTGATTTTCCTTTACCAAACCAATGAGCGATTACGCTGAGCCTTTGGCTCGCCTGATTGATGAGTTGAAGCGACTGCCTGGCATCGGGCAGAAGTCCGCACAGCGGATCGCTTTCCACCTGGAACGCGCTTCCCGGGAGGATTCGCAGCGTCTTGCGGCGGCTATCCTCGACGCCAAGGACAAGATCCGCTTGTGCAGCGTGTGCAACAACCTGACGGAAGTGGAACCGTGTACATACTGCACGGACTCGCGCCGCGACGGCGAAGTGATCTGTGTGGTGGAGACACCGTACAACGTTATTGCGGTGGAGAAGACCCGCGAATTCCGCGGACAATATCACGTGCTGCACGGAGCCCTGTCGCCGCTGCAAGGCATTGGTCCGGACCAGCTGAAGCTCAAGAACCTGCTCGAGCGCCTGAGAGGCGGGAAGGTGAAGGAACTAATCCTCGCCACCAGCCCCACCGTCGAAGGTGAAGCCACTGCCGTTTATATATCCCGCCTCATCAAGCCACTGGGTGTGAAAGTCAGCCGCATCGCGATGGGAATTCCCGTGGGCTCGGAACTGGAGTACGCGGACGAAGTCACGATGGTCAAAGCCCTCGAAGGCCGACGCGAGATGTAGGGGATTCAGGGTTTAACTTTGGGCTGCGAGTGTGGGCGACGGCTTAGAATTGCACGGAGAACCCGCCGCGGATGTAATGGTATCCCGAACTCAGGATCACCGGCTTCGCATTGCCCTGGCCGGCGGGCACGTAGCCCTGCGAGAGAAGATTCTGGAAATCGGCCACGGCGTCAATATGGACGGGGAGGAAGTTCGGCGTGGGAATCGGCTGGCGAATCTGGATGCCCAGGAAGGGCTCAAACTCAAGATTGGCCTGGCCGGCGGGATCGACCAGCGTTACGCGGTCGTTGGGCACCCACTCGTATGAGGTGGAGACGCGCGTGTGAGTATGCGGGACATCCGCGGTGATCTTGCTCATGAAGGCATTGGTCTGCCGGGGCTGGAGGAAATGCTGCTCCGCGCCCGCCGATCCACTCAAACTGTAACCAAGTGCTGAGAGAGCCTGGCCGCTGGCATACGCCCCCAGCACCTCAACGTGTGAACCAAAGGTCTGGCCATAAACGGCGCGGAAGCCCGCCGACTGATAATTGCCCCCATTAATCACGATGCCGTTGCCGGCAAGATTGGGAAGGGAATTCCCGGCAAAGGCCTGCCCATTAGCGGCGGCGCCTGAACCCCAAATGGCCGCGTTGCGCATGTTGTCGTGGTAGGCCGCCGCCTGCAAGCGACCCGACTTGCCCACCCGATGATTCACCGCGACCTCCGCGTGAGTCAGTTGCGCCATGGCCAAGTGGCCGTCACGCTCGGTGATCTGTGGAAACGCATTCATCAGGGTCAGGCGCTCCCTCATAGAGCTCGACCCGTCGGCGCGTGCCGAACCAATCTGGGCGGAAACCACCGTCTGCGCCGTGGCCTGATACTCCAGGTTAACTCGCGGCTGCGCCATCAGCACGCTGTCAATCGCATTCAGGTAATCAATATCCATCCCCGCCGTCACGGTCACCTTGGGCGCCAAAAGACGCGTTTCCGAGTAGGTGGCGACCATACCCTTCGCCAATGCAAACGCGTTCGGCGAGGCGCTGGACGATACAGGGACGCCGGGCAGCAAACTGAATTGATGAACAATCACACCCATCTCTTGCGGTTCGCCCTTGAGCTCGTTTCGGCTTAGCACTGTTCCCACTGTGCCTGCGTTTCCGCCAAAGGGCGCGAAAGATCCTGCCACGAGGACGTCGGAATCGGGAGAAACCGGCTGGAGATAAGCGAACACGCTGGCCATGCCAAAGTCTTCAGCAAGGGGATCACGCGGCGTCGATCCGGGCAAAATGCCCATGACGCGCTCACCCCCGCGCAAGGGCGTCTTGGCACGCGGTGTGTCACTTTGTGCCACCTTCGCAGCTTCGCGAAAACGCAAAATAGGCCGCGTGGTGGAAGAGGTCCGCAAGACCCACTTCCAATCATCACCCCAGCTCGAAACGGCGTTGCTGGGCACTTGAAAACGGATCGGGGCAAATACGTCAGTCAAAACAAAGGTTGCGACTACGGTTTCTCCCGCCTCAACGCGAACGCCATTACGCATGGCCGGCAACCGCGTTGGCGAACTGACTTTGAGGGAGTACCAACCCGGAACCAGGTGGGCAATGGTGAACCGGCCGCGTGCGTCGGTTACCATGCGCTCGACGGTCTGGGCAGCGGCTTCAGTGGCGAAGGATGTGGGTCCGATAACCACCACGGTGGCACCCATCAAGGGTACGCCCTTATTATCGGAAACGACTCCTGCCAAGCTTCCGTAACCCGCCGCAACACTCGCAGCAGGGAAGAGACAGGGAAGCAACAGCCCGCTGACGAGCAGCAGGGTCTTTAGCCGGTGCCCCGAAGGTGCAGTCATCGCAAATACCGCCTGATTTTTGCTTTAAAATAACGCCTTCCGCCCGAGCGTGGCGTGAAAGCGAGGCTTAGCGTACCTCAAAACTGGCCGAAGGGCTAACACTTTGTTTTTTGATATTATCGGTAACCTTGATCTGCACAGTGTATTTCCCCGGGGGGAGCCCTTTAAGGCCCATCGTCTTCACTACCGTGAATTGCTGCGAAGCTTTCTTTAGGTTCGCAGTGTCCTCCGGTTGGTCGAGCAACGGCTTGCCATCCTTATCGATTTCGTAACGCAGGTCCAGAGAAGGCTTCTGTGTTTTGGGGTCGATACCGAGATTGTAGACCTGCATGTAAATCCCGAGCTTCTGATCTTGGGTGAACGTGTTGTTGACGCTCGGGCGAACCTTGGTTCCACCAATCACGAACATTCCGGTACCGACCTGGCTGGTTGGGAGAGGCTGGATCTGGTCAGCAAGGATAAGGGAGCTGTGAGTGAGCCCCTTGTCTTCGCTGAAACTCGGCACCATGATTCCCAGTTCCTCGGATCCCATGTGCCCGTTCAAGTCGTCCTTTACCACGAGACTTAGCTTGTAGCGGCCAGGACGGAGCGGAATAGCATACTGGTAAACTGACTTGTGGCTCTGGTAGAGCTGGAATTCGTGCTCGGGTACATCCAACACCAAGCTCTTCTCGTGTGTGTCGACGATGTGGCCACCCAGACTGGTGATCTCCCCGTAGACATCCAACACTCCATGCATCACGCCATCTTTATCCTGAAACTGCAAGTCGCTGTTGGCGATCTGCACGGTGATTGGAGTGAGCACGGTTTCGTCGGTTACACGGACAAAATCAGTACGCTCTTCGAAGGGCAATAAGCTGGAAGAGAGCCTGGTAGTGACAACGGCCTTCAAGTCCTTGAATTTAACCGGCGGCGGCTGAAAGATCTTGGCGTAAAGATCCAGCCGCGTAAACTCGTTCATGCTCTCCGGTCCGGCATTGCAGCCACCCATTGGGCACCCGGACGTCATACCATCCGTGCGTTGGAAACGATCCATTTTTGATGATGAGCCGGTCATGCCCATCTGTTCCGCCATGGTCAGGCCGGCGCCCGGCACGTGCAGCAAGGCGTCCTTTTCACCGGGATCCATCGTGAGGTGATACTCGCCCGTCATGGTGGTGTCAACAAACTCCAGGATGATGTTGGTACCTACTCCGTCGATGTAACGATACCGCCATTGCTCGAAGGGATAGGTGGATGTCTCGCCACCGCCTTCCGACTCCGGGCGTTCGTAGGATCCACCGCTGGGATGAGAGTCCACTTCATCCGCCGGACCATACATGATGTAAATCCGCCCGCGATCCGTCTTCCAACCAGGGATGCCGGAAGCATAATGCTCGTTCGCGTAAGCGATGCGGCGGTAATATTCCTCTTTGTATTCGTTCTCGGGGCTGCCAGGATTGGGGTTGCGGCGCTCCCAAAAATTCTCGATAAAGGATTCGCGTTCATCGTCAGTGGTTAGCTTCTTGAAAGCAGCGCGCTCCGGGTCGGTGATGATGTAGGGCACTTCTTCACTGAGCCATTTCTTGTACGGCGTCTCCATTTCATTTCGGATCGCCTTTTGACGCCTCTTTTCCTCTTTGCTGACCTTCGGCTTGGTGTTCCCCTGTTGGTCCTTGTCCTGATCGCCCTGGGGCGGGGAAGCGGGTAAGGTTGTTACGCCAATGATGAGTGCGAGCACGGCGATCCCGCCAAGCGTCCAGCGGCTCATCAACCTACGCCGGATAAAGAAGTTACGCGACTTCGACACTAGTACCCCCACTCCTAACTCGAATGCTTCACATGCCGATTCTATTTTTCTGGTTTGCGAAAGTCAAGTTCCGTTCCCAGGGCTAGAAGCGAAGAGCGAGATGCGAGAAGAGACACAATCCAACCGGGCGAAATGCCCGTTTCCCGCCTCTACCTTCTAGCTTCTAACTTCCAGTCACGCAAGAAGCGCCGCGTTTCCACAGGAGAAGTCCGACTTCAACCCAGCGCGTAGGTTTTGATGCACGATAACCGCCAAAGGTGGCTTGTCGTGTAAACATACCGTGAGCGCGTACAACCCTGCATCCGTTGCCCATCTCATATGATAAATGGTACGCCTTAAGCTGTGGCCGACCTGCTTTGTGACGGGCGGCAGCGGGGTGTATGCCCCGGCGAAAATGCCAGATGTGGGGGGCTGGACTGATTCGAGGGGCGAAAGGGTCATCCCAAGAATTTTTTTGCTCTTCGCCCTGCTATAAACGCTAAAATAAGACGAAGGCCTTGCAATCCTTAGGCAGCGCAGCCCCGCCTTTAACTCTGCTTCATATGCCGGGCGAGGGCGAAAAGAGTCCAACGTCCCCTGCGCCGACCCCGTTGTGTAGCGCTTCCCGGCGTGAGTATTGAGGAAACTTTTCGTGCTCAAACAGCGTATACGCAATGGGAGCAGTCAAATTCGCGTACGCGCACATCAGGCGAAAAACTTGGGGGCGTCGCGGGCACATAGCAGCATGCGGTGGAGAAACGTCTTCGCGTTGGTGCAAGGCCCAGGAGTGAGAGGAGCCCTCCATGCCAGAGACTAAAGAATTGGAACTGGGGAAAACGAGCACCGTCAGTTGGGGGGACACAGGGATGCCAGTTCCCAGCCGCCAGCGTAACGGCGTGGGAATGAAAAAGTGGAAGAAAGTTACTCTCGCCATCGTGGCCGTGGTTGCTTTCCTCAGTTTGGCCATTGGGGGGGTGGTCTGGAGCCGCCGAGGCGTGGTGACAGTCCAAACCGGTAAAGTCCAGCGCCAGGACTTGGCTCAGATCGTGACGGCGAACGGTGAGGTTAAACCCGTCGAGCAGAATCAGGCTAACGTCAACGCCAATTCGATGGGGAAGATCACCGAGATTCTGGTCAAGGAGGGGGACCACGTCACCAAAGGCCAGCTTCTAATGCGCACGGAGGACGTACAGCAAGCGGCGAGCGTGGAGGCTCAGGAGGCTGCGGTCAAAACAGCCCAAGCTGACTTGGCGGCACAAGAGGCCAACGTAAACTCTGCCAAGGCTGCGCTCGACACTGCCCAGGCCAACCTGGCGCAGGCCATCGCCAAGCTCAACCAGGCCACTGACAATTTCAAACGCGGCCAAGAGCTCTTCAAGTCCGAGTTGCTCTCCCAACAGGATTTCGACCAACGCCTCAGCGACTACCGGGTTGGCCAGACCGCCAAGGATTCTGCCCAGGCGCAGGTAGGCCAAGCAAAGGCCCAATACCAGCAGGCGCTGTTCAATCGAGACTCCGCCCGTGCGCGGGTGGGCCAGAATCAGGCCACACTGCTTGGCCTCAAGAACGCGCTGGCACAAACAATCTACAATTCTCCGTTGGACGGTTATATAACATCGCTCCCCGTCCACGTGGGCGAGAACGTTGTGCCGGGCATTCAGAACAGCGCCGGAAGTTTGCTCTATCAGGTGTCAAACCTTTCGGTGATGACGGTGGAAGTTAAGGTGGATGAAACCGACATCCCCAACGTCAAATTGGAGCAGCCGGCAGAGGTTTTGATTGACGCTTACCCGAACAAGACCTTCAAGGGGCATGTGACACAAATCGGTGAAAGCGCCGTGGGGCGGACGACCGGCGCCACGAGCGGAACGACCACCGGCGGCGCCTCCGCCACCAGCGCTGACGAGGCGAAGGACTTCAAGGTGGTGGTGGTCGTCGATGACCCTCCCCCCGGCCTGCGGCCCGGCCTGTCCGCCACGGCCAAGATCACCACCGCAACTCGGAAGAATGCCGTGGCGGTGCCCATTCAGGCTGTTACCGAGCGGATGCGCCGCGAACTTGTGGAAAAGGTCAATACGGCTGGTTCTGGCGGAAGTAATCTAACTGCACCGGCAAAAGATAAAGATAACGATAACGATAAGGAAGAGCTACAGGGTGTTTTTGTAGTCCGAAACGGACGCGCGGCGTTCGTTCAGATCGACACCGGTATCATGAGCTCAACCGACATGGAAGTTCTGAAGGGCGTCCAACCCGGTGACGTCATCGTGACAGGCAGCTTCAGCATTTTACGCACCCTGAAAAACAACACGAAGGTCAGGATCGATAACACAGCGGTGACGACGCCAGGAAAGGGAATGTAGAGGGTTGCCGTAGAGCCGCTCTTCAGGGCCGCACGCGACGACAGTCGAAGACCGCTGCGGGAACTGTGCTGCCCGGCTTCCAGCCGGCACCGGAGGCGCCAAAGGGGGCGTCACACGGGCGGGGGCAGTGCGATGAAAAGGACGGGCAAACAGCCATGGCAACACGAACAATCGCATCCTCGATGCAGGAAATGCCAATGGTTCCTGACGGCGTGGTCATCAAGGCGGCCGACCTTTGGAAGACCTATGACATGGGTGAGGCCATTCAGGTTCACGCCCTCAGTGGGGTTTCCTTTGAAATCAACCGCGGGGAATACGTTGCTATTATGGGGCCCTCGGGCTCGGGCAAATCTACCCTCATGAACCTGATCGGCTGCCTGGATACCCCGACGCACGGCTCCTATTGGTTAAATGGGCAGTTGGTGAGCGAATTGTCCGACGATGAGTTGGCGTACATCCGCAACAAGGAAATTGGATTCGTGTTCCAAACCTTCAACCTGCTGTCACGCGCCTCTGCCCTGCATAACGTGGAGTTGCCTCTGATTTACAGTGGCATGCCGGCCAAAGAGCGACTGGAGAGAGCCGAGGAAGCCCTGCGAAAAGTGGACCTCGCTGACCGTATGCACCACAAGCCCAACGAGCTTTCCGGCGGACAGCGGCAGCGCGTTGCGGTGGCGCGGGCTCTGGTGAACAATCCTTCCATCATTTTGGCGGACGAGCCCACCGGAAACTTGGACACCGCGACCGGGGAAGAAATCATGGCCCTTTTCGAGCGGCTTTACCACGCCGGCAACACCATCCTTCTGGTGACCCACGAGCGTGACATCGCTGCTCACGCTCACCGCATTATTCACGTTCGAGACGGTCGGATCGAGCGAGACGAGAGAATCGGGAGATCATCCGATCACTCGATCCCCCGATAAAGACATGGCTTCCCTTAGCCAAACCGCTACTTTCCCCCACGCGGGCGCCGCACGCTCTCGGGCGGGTTCGAGTTGGTGGGTATCCACCCGCGAAGCCTTCTGGATTGCTGTCGAAGCCTTGCGCGCTCACAAACTCCGGTCGTTCCTTACCTTATTGGGCGTGGTGATTGCCACCACCACCCTGATCGTGGTTATGTCCGTCATCAACGGCATGAATCTCTACATCGCCGATCATATTGCCAATCTCGGGGCGAATGTATTTGTCGTTTCTCAGTACCAGTGGGCCCAAGGCTATGAGGAGTGGCTTAAAGCCCGGCGGCGGAACAAGCCGATTCGCACGGAAGAATATGAGTTCCTGAAGGAAAATTTGCAGGGTTACAAGAACATTGGCGCTTCGGAAGACACGTGGAGCGATCAGAACTCCGCCCGCTACCAGAGTCACACCCTTTATAATTCTGACATCGACGGCGTCACGCCCTCCATGATCGACATTGGAAGCCAGAAGGTGGAAACCGGACGATACATTAGCGAATCGGATTATCGGCATGAGGCGATGGTGTGCTTCATTGGGCACGACCTGGTGGACGAGTTCTTCTCCCATATGGACCCGCTTGGTAAGGAAATTCTGGTCAACGACCTTCCTTTTCGAGTGGTCGGAACGGCGCAAAAAATCGGCACTACCTTCGGGGAGAGCCAGGATAATTTCGTCATCATACCGCTCACCACCTACCGCAAGTTTTATGCCGCGCGGCTATCGCTGGAAGTCAACATCCAAGCCTACGACTCGCAGCAGATGGTGGCGCTCGAAGATCAAGCGCGCGCCCTGTTGCGGGCCCGCCGTCATGTCCCGTACCGCGAATCTGACAATTTTGGCGTCAACGCTTCCCAAACGATTATGGCCCTCTGGGACCGGCTGATGGGCAGCATCTTTGCGGTGACCATTGGGATCGTCGCCGTGTTCATGGTAGTGGGTGGCATTGTCATCATGAACATCATGCTGGCCAGCGTTACCGAGCGCACCCACGAAATTGGGATTCGTAAATCACTGGGAGCGCGCCGACGCGACATTTTGACGCAATTTGTGATTGAATCTATCGTGCTGAGTTGCACTGGCGGAGCCATCGGTATCCTGCTCGCGTTTATCGTCAGCGCCATCGTGGACCATTTTTGGACTTCTACGGTGCCTTTAACCGCCGTCCTGGTGGGGCTGGTTCTTTCCACCGCGGTAGGCCTGTTCTTTGGAATTTATCCGGCGAGCCAGGCGGCCAAGCTCGATCCCATTGAAGCCTTGCGGACGGAGAATTAAGCATGGCGACCGGAAGGTCCCACGAAATCCGGGAGAACCTGCTGCTTGCCTTGGATACGCTGCGGACCCACAAGTTCCGCGCCTTCCTGACCATTCTGGGCGTGTTTATCGGCACGCTGACGGTGATTTGCGTTGCCTCGATTTTCACGGGCCTTGACCAGCAATTGGTAGAGGTTGCAGAAGGTTTCGGCACGCGCTCGCTCTTCATCTACAAATTTGATCCGGGAAAGATGGGTCCCCTCACCCGGGAAGAGCGCCTACGCAAGGAACTGACTTATGAGCAGGCCATGGCGCTCAAGGAACTGTGTCCTTCCGTAGAGGCGGTCGGAGTGGAAATCTTCAACCGCGGGCCTGCTGTGATGGCCAAGCACAAAGGCGTAGAGATGGTCGATACTAACTTTGTTGGCGCCACCGCCGAAGACTTTCAGAATATCAATGCCGACCTTCAGGACGGCCGCTTTTACACCAACATGGATGACTTGCATCGGGCCGATGTGGCGGTGGTAGGGGCTGACGTGGTGGAAAGGCTTTTCCTGGGAGAGGACCCGATTGGCAAGGAGCTTCAGGTGGACGGCCATACCTTCGAGGTGGTGGGAACCCTGACCAAGCGCAAGTCCTTTCTGGGTGACAACGGCAATGATCGTGTTGTGTTTGTTCCCTACTTCACTTTCAAGTCGCTTTATCCCAAGGCCAGGGAAACCTTCGTTACGGCTTTGGCATTCCCCGGCAGGTTGGCTCAGGCCAAGGATGAAGCCACCGCCGTGCTCCGCCGGGTGCGCAATGACAAGCCCACTGCCCCCGACAGCTTTGGTATTGCAACGGCGGAGTCGTTGATCTCCAATTTCCGGGACGTCATGGGCATGGTCGTGCTCGTGACGATGGTGATATCTTCGATCGGGCTCATGGTCGGGGGCATTGGGGTTATGAACATCATGTTGGTGTCAGTTACCGAGCGCACCCGCGAAATCGGTGTGCGCAAGGCAGTGGGTGCGCGAAGGAGTGATATCACCTGGCAATTCTTGTTAGAAGCCATGGCCCTTACCGGCACGGGCGGGGTGCTGGCCATCCTGGTGGGCGTGGCCCTTACGTTCGTGATCCGAGCCCTGGGCTGGTACTCCGCGGTTCCCCTCTGGTCCGTTATCACGGGCTTTGTTGTTTCCGTCAGCATCGGTCTGTTCTTCGGAATGTGGCCCGCCATGAAGGCGGCCCGCCTTGACCCCATCGTTGCCCTGCGACACGAATAAGCCCTTTTTGACAAGTGACCTACCAGGCAGCGAGACGATTCCTGAATGGCAGAGGATCCGATCGCAAACAAGGATTTTGGTGGGCGGTGGCGCCGCGGAGCCATTCACCGAAAAAAACTCGGGCGCCGAGTGGCATCGGATGAGCGGAGAGGAGGACAGCTCAGGGAGGAGAATCCTCGACGCCCGAGGAAATCAGGCTACTAGGCAAAGATTAGAAACCCGGCGTAACCCAATCCTGCGCCCAGAATCGCACCCACGACCACATCACTCAGGAAGTGCATTCCCAGCACGATCCGTGACATGGCGATGCTCAGTGCGCAGAACAGCAGCACTCCGATCAGATTTGGACAAATGCTGCCTACCGCCACGGTGAAGGCAAACGCGGTGATGGTATGGCCGGACGGAAAAGAGAATTGGTTGGGCGGCAGCAGCGTGGCCCAACAGTGCGGGACCAGCGCATTCGGACGCTTCCGGCCCGTGAGTTTCTTCAAAACGAGAAACAGAATGGCGCCGGCGCCGCAGGCAGTCCACGCCGCGGTTACCGCCGCATAACGTCCAGAGCCGCCAAACAGCAGAGCAAGCACGCTGAACGCGTACCAAAGCCAGCCGTCTCCGCCGCGCGTCGCGAGGATCATCCAGAGTCGAAACCAGCGCGGCGGCCGCCAGCGATGCACGCGCCGCATCAGCCGATGATCGCGCGCGGCAATGAACTCGAGCATGTGACCGGTAAGCGTCATGCGCCGGCTTCTCCCGGGGCAGCCCGCATTCGCCCGGCGGAGGATCCGCCTTCAAAGCCCCGCCAGCGCTCCCACCGTCTTCCCCAATAACGTGCGAACAGGTCCTCGACCAGATAATTCAAAAGCGTCGTCGCGGGAATGACCAGCATCAGGGGTGTGAGAAGCGTGGCCGCAGGCTTCTCCGCCATCAGGGCGCTGGCAATCTGCAACAGGTCGCGCGTCAAGCGCCAAAGGCTGCCTGAACCTCCTTGTACCCGCCCGCGTCCGTGCCGCAGGCCTTCCAGAAACTCCGTCTTGTTGCGCGCGCCCGGAACGCAGGTGCACGCGCTGGCGAGGGAATCCAGCGTATGCGCATCGCTGCCGCCCACCATAGCTCTTCCGGAGTGGCGCGCCATGCGTTCCGCCAAACGGTTGCAGCGCTCGAGAACGTGGCCATTGCGCACTTCCACGCCGGGAAAAGCGCCGTCAAACCAGACGAAGTCTTCCAGCGACCTCCGGCCCGTCAGGGCAGAAAAGGCATGGTTTATACTGCAAAAGAGTTGCTGCTCGTTGAGGTAGGCGACCAGACGCGGCAGGTCGTTCCGGCGCCGCTGAATTTCCACGTGGTGCCGCTCCGTGAGGTCGTACACGCCCACGTGCAGTTCGGTGCCGCAGGGCGTGCGGCAGGTCACCTCTTCACTGATAAAGAAATCCGGGTAATGACGCAGCGTCTCCGCCGCGTCGATCGAGTCGTGATCGGAAATGGTGACCGCATCCATTCCCTTGCGCCGAAGCGTTTGGTAGACCGCCTCCGGTTCGCTATAGCACTCGCGACAGATCGCCTTCAGCAGCGGCACGGTGCACATGCCGGAGTGGATCGAATGGACATGAAGGTCACATCGCACGTTACAGGTTAGGACCCCCAGATTACGAGAATGTATATCCAGAATGAATTATCGATGAACATCGGCTATTGCCTATTTACAAGATAGGCGATCTGTGAAAAGGTTAGGCCATGGCAAACGCCGACTTGGTTTTCTTTGACGCCGGGGGCGGGCACCGCGCCGCCGCAGAGGCTCTGCGCCTGGTCATGGAAGAACAGGCCGGGTGGACAGTCCGGTTGGTGAATTTGCAGGAGGTGCTTGATCCGCTGGATTGGGTACGCATGCTGACCGGCCTGCGCATGCAGGACGTTTACAACCTGATGCTGAAAAAGGGGTGGACGTTGGGCAGCGCGCAACTCGTCCGCCTGCTTCAATTCCTTATTCGCTTGCGCCATAGCGAAGCGGTGCGGTTACTGGCGGAATTTTGGCATTCCAGCCCGGCGGACGTGGTGGTCTCACTGGTGCCACATTTCAACTGTGCGCTTGCCCAAAGTCTGCTTGTGGTGCGCCCTGCCAAGCCGCTGGTTACGGTTCTCACCGATATCGCGGATTATCCTCCCCATTTTTGGATTGAACCGGAAGCGGGATACCTGATCTGCGGGTCGGACCGTGCTGTGGCGCAGGCTCGGGCGCTCGGCATTCGTGATGGCCGGATTTTTCAAACCTCCGGCATGATTTTGCACCCGCGCTTTTATCAAACGATTCATTGCGACCGGCGCACGGAACGGGCGACGCGCGGACTCGATCCGGATTTGCCCACCGGTCTCGTGATGTTTGGGGGACAGGGGGCCGACGCCATGCTTGAAATCGCCGACTGCCTGGATACCGAGGGTCCTCACCATCTTCAGCTCATTTTTATCTGTGGGCGCAACCAAAAGCTGGCGGAACGCTTGCGCCGGCGGCACAGCCGGATCCTCTCCTTTGTGGAAGGATTCACGGCTCAGGTCCCGTTCTACATGGGGCTATCCGATTTCTTTGTCGGCAAGCCAGGCCCTGGAAGCATCAGCGAAGCAATCGCCATGCACTTGCCCGTCGTCGTCGAGCGCAATGCCTGGACGCTGCCCCAGGAGCGGTATAATGCGGACTGGGTTTTGGAGAAGCAGATTGGCTTGGTGGTGCGCGGGGCCCACGAAGTGCCGACGGCGGTCAAGAAGCTGCTCAAGCACGGAAATCTGGCGCGCTTCCGCAGTAATGCCGCGGCCATCCGCAATCGGGCGGTGTACGAAATTCCCGGCATCCTGCGGCAAATCGTCGAAGGCTCTTCCGTCGGACCATCAGCGGAATGCGAAAAGCTACTCCGCGAATAGCCTGCGTAAGCTTTCGGTGAATGGTGCGCGGGCCACGCCTCGCTCGGTGATGATGGCAGTAATGTAGCGCTGCGGCGTTACGTCAAACGCCGGGTGCCGCGCAGGAACGTCGGCTGGCGCGATGGCCACGCCCGCCACATGGGTAACTTCAGCAGCCGAGCGCTCCTCGATGGGAATCTGCTCGCCCGAAGCCAGGCTCATGTCGATGGTGGATAGGGGGGCGGCCACGTAGAAGGGAACGCTGTTCTCGTGCGCCAGCACGGCGACGGAGTACGTTCCGATTTTGTTTGCCGTATCACCGTTCGAGGCGATACGGTCCGCCCCCACGATGACGGCTCGGATCTCTCCCTGCTTCATGAAGTGCCCGGCCATATTGTCTGTGATGAGGGTGACAGGAATCTGGTCCTTGGCAAGTTCCCAGGCGGTCAGGCGGGCGCCTTGCAGGAAGGGCCGTGTCTCGTCTGCGAACACCCGCAGTTTCTTGCCGCACCCCACGGCGGCGCGAATCACGCCCAGAGCCGTGCCATAGCCGCCCGTGGCCAGCGCCCCCGCGTTGCAGTGTGTCAGGACCGTTCCCGCGTCGGGCATCAGAACTGCCCCGTGGCGGCCCATCGCCTCGTTGATCGCGATGTCTTCCGCTAGGATGCGCTTGGCTTCATCCTCCAGGGCCGCACGCAGCATTTCAATGAGTTCGTCCTCGTCGTGCTGGCGCGACACACAGTACTCAAAGACAGTGCGCATGCGCTTGATGGCCCAGAACAGATTAACGGCGGTGGGCCGCGTCTTGGCCAGGGTGTCGGTAATGACCTCGAATTCGGCTCGCAGCTCGGGCAGAGACTTGGCCGGCGAGTTCTTGACGCCCACCGCGATGCCCATCGCCGCGGCTACGCCAATCGCGGGGGCACCCCGAATCACCATGGAGCGAATCGCTTCCGCCACCCCACGATAATCGTTGTAAGTGCGATAAATCTCATCTGCCGGCAAGCGCGTCTGGTCAATCATGCGCACGCCTTGGTCCGTCCATTCAATGGTTTTAAACATGCATCCTCAATGTGCAGTCAAAATACAAAAGAAGAAATTATAGCAGCGAGCAATGCTATCGAGTATGAGACACGCCGCGAGCCGCCGGGAGCAGCTTTGCGTTTCTATTCCCAGCGTCAAGGGGCGGAAGCCGCGAGGCTTGCTCAGCACAACCCGGCAAATTCGGTCGCCGCCGCCCGTCATGGTTGGGCAGCATCCCGGAACGCCGCGTCCAACAAGCTCAGGATCCGGTCCACCCATTCGCGGTGCTCGGGCTTCATCAATACAGAACGTAGGCTCAGCACCGTGTCGTCGGGCGATCCGGAGGCGAGGGCAGGGAAATAGGCGACGGGCAAGCGGGCCAGCGCCAGGTGCAGGCCGCGGTGGGCGGCGGCGTCAAAGATGCGCTGTGACAGATTGGAAGCGGCCTGGGCGGACGCAGCGCCAGGTGCCCAGACGACGATGTCCAACGCAGGAGCAAACGGCACGAGCCAGCGAGGGTCAGCCGCCAACCGCTCCGCCATGTGAATGGCCGCTTCCCGGCAGGCCTCCAGGCCCCGCGCGAACTCGCCTCCATGTACCAGCGGTAGCAACTTCTGGGTAGCCCACAACGCGACAGCGGAGGCCCCCGGCCGCGAACACTCCAGGCTGATCTCTCCCAGGTGCAGTTCGGACGATGTGAAGTACGTGTAGGGTGAATCGTGTTTATAGAGAGACCCGACACTTGGGTCGCGAAACAACACGCAGCCGCACCCATATGGTTGCAGCCCGTGCTTATGGGGATCGACCACAATCGAGTCCGCCTGGCCGATCTGATCGTACGCCCCACGGACTTCTTCCGTCAGATTATCCGCCAGCGTGAAATAGCCGCCGTAAGCCGCATCGGCGTGCAACCGGAAGCCGTATCGGGCGCGCAGGCGGAGTATCTCGGGCAAAGGATCGATTGAGCCCGTTGCCGTAGTTCCTACTGTTGCCACGACACAACCGATGTCTCCGCCCGAGAGCATTTCCGCGAGCGCTTGTGCGTCCATCCTGCCGTGGCAGTCGCAAGGCACTTCCACGAACGGCAGACCCAGTACCTTGCTGATGCGACGGTGGGTATAGTGGGCCTGCGCAGAGGCGGCAATCTTTTTTTCCGAATGAAGTTGGCCGGCCACCCAGAGCGCCTCAAGGTTTGCCATGGTGCCGCCGCTCGCGAGATGCCCCAGGTGCTTCCCCCAGTCGAACATGGCGGCGATCTCGGCCACGGCCTCCTTCTCCATGGCTGAACTGGCGCGCCCGCCGTCCAGCGCATGGTTGTTGGGATTGATCCAGGTGGCCAAAGCATAGGCGGCCCGGGCCATGGGATGAGGCGGCTTGAGCATTTGTCCTGCGTAGAGGGGATGAAAGTACGGGTAGTTGTCATGCAACCGTGCAACAACCTGTTGCATGATTGCCGGCATGCCCTCCTGACCCGGAATGGCGGTCTCCACTTCAGGGAGACAAGCAAAACCCTCTTCCAACGCTCTGACTGCTGCCGGCAATAGCTCGAGTGTATCGTTTTCCAACAACATTTCCTCTTCCCCCTTCATGCTGCAGACTCGGCGCGCCGCAGGGAGACCGGGTTGCGCACGTCTCGGGATAATTGTATACGAAACGCGCCCCGCGCAAATGATCGGTGTGGCGAGTTTGCTCTACTACGGCCACTGCTTCTTTGACGGCTCATAACTGCTTTGCAACGTAAACGATTCGTGCTAATGTGTGAAACGACTCCTTGTCCTGCGGGGGAGGCACCGTCATCCCCAGTACGTCGGTTGCCGCCGCAGGTGTGTGCTTCGCTAGATTAATGATGCGTTCCGGATTCCCTAACCCGGCGGAGCCGCGATTAAACTGCACCCCGGAATTCGAAACGCAGACAACAATTTCGGCGCTTGATGTAGAGCGCGGTGGGGCGAACGAATTAGTCTCTTCGTGTCGTCTGTGCCAAGATGAGATCGAACAACGGAGCCCACGCCGTCGCTCAGTCGACTCTTTGAGCTGTCTTGCTGCCGCAAGGGCCAGAGAAAGGCTTTGTTGGCAGAGCGAGTTACCAGGATTAGCGCTATAGAGAGGATGATATTATGCCATCATCGATGCGAAGGGCTTTACAGGCCCTAATCCTTCTGCTCAGTGTGAGTTGCACATTCGTCTGGGGGCAAACTTTTCAAGGAAGCTTTACCGGGACCGTAACAGATCCCTCCGGAGCGGTGGTGCCGGGCGCCCTTGTGACGATTACGGAAAAAGACAAGGGTTTCTCACGCAACGCAACCACTTCAAACGACGGATCGTACGAAGTCCCTTTGCTCCCGCCGGGACGGTATGTTCTGACTGTCCAGAAAGAGGGTTTCAATACGTTCCAGCGCGGGCCCATGCCGCTTCTGGTTAATCAGCACCTGCGTGAGGACGTCGGTCTCCAATTGGGTCAGATCGGAAATTACGTTTCGGTGGAGGCCTATCCGCCCACCGTGGAGAGCCAAACCTCTTCCGTAGGCACGACGATCGACGAGCACAAAGTTAACGATGTGCCGCTGAACGGGAGGAACTTCCTGGAACTGGCGCTGCTGGTGCCTGGCGTATCTCCCGGAACGGCAGGTAGCGCGGTGAGCACCCGTGGGGGTGGTGGCTCCATCAACGTTAACGGTATGCGCGACTCAATGAACTCATACTGGCTTGACGGCCTGGACGACACGTCGGTGGGCGTTGGCCAATACACGGTGGCGCCGCCTCTCGACTCCGTGCAGGAATTCCGCATGGAGACCGGCGTTTACGAAGCCAAATTCGGCGCTCATGCTGGCGCCGAAGTCAACATGGTGACCAAGTCCGGAACCAATGATCTCCACGGTAGTGTTTACGAGTATGTGCGCAACACCGCCTTCGATGCGCGAAATTTCTTTGATCCTTCCGTGGCACCCATGCACCGTAATCAGTTCGGGGCTACGCTCGGAGGACCGGCAGTGGTGCCCGGGGTTTACGACGGGCGCGATCACACATTCTTCTTCTTCGCCTACGAGGGCACGCGCGAGCATCGCGACTTCTACGACAACTTCCTGGTCCCGACGGTGGCCGACCGCCAGGGCGACTTTTCTGACCTCTTAAATCCCGCTTGCTCCAGCCAGACGGTTCTGCTTAACCCGCTGGCGCTCTTGCAAGGTTCGCCGCAACCCTTCACCAACATCGACCAAGTCCTGCCGCAGGCGGATCCGGTAGGGCAAGCCTTGGTGAATCAGTACCCGGCGCCGAACATTGCGAACAGTTCGTGTGGCGCCGCAAACTACACTGCGCTGGTTGACCGGCAAGTTTATTACGACACCATGACCGGCCGGGTCGATCACCAGTTCGATACCAAGAACTCGGTTTTTGCACGTTACAGCCTCAACCTTGACCGAGAGTTCTGGCCGTCAGGGACTGTTCCAGAAAGCACCACGGCGCTTCCGGGGTATGGCAGGTTCTCCCACAATTCGTACCAGATGGCAGGGCTCGATTGGACGCACATCTTCAATCCCAAAATAGTGAATGAAGTCAAGCTGGGGTACAACCGCTGGCAGCTTCGGCAGGTGAATCAGGATTTGGGCAACGACTTGGCCTCGACGCTCGGGATCATGGGCGTCAATACAATCGGCTCGGTGCCGGCAGGGGTCCCCGACATGACGTACTCGGGGTATGCCAGCATCGGCGGCGATGCCAGCGTGCCGGAAACCGGCGCCGTGAACACGTTTCAGATCGGTGACACGCTGACGCATGTGGTCGGTGGCCACACGCTGGCTTACGGGGTCGATATGCGCTCCGTCCGCAGGGGCAACTTCACTGTTGATAACAATTTCCGGGGAGAATTTGGGTTTAGCGGATTGGTAACCGGGGGACTGGGTCAATTGAGTTCGGAGGAACAGACGGGACTGGCAGAGCAGATGGGGTTGCCCTGCGCCGCAACCGGCAAGTGCCAGTTCGGAAATAGCGTGGCGGACGCCCTGCTGGGCCTTCCCGACTACTGGTTGAATGGATCCCAGGAATATATCTCCGGCGCCTTCGGCGAGTACGACTTCTTCGCTCAGGATGATTGGCGTGTTCGCCCGCACCTCACGCTGAATCTTGGTTTACGCTACGAGTACAAGAGTTTGGTGACGGAGAAAGACAATGAATTCTCCAACTACGATTTTGCCAATGGAGATCTGATGGTGGCCGGTACGAGCGCCGCAACGCTGTGGAGCTTCAATCCGAGCCAGAACCCTTACACCGGGCAGTATCAGCTCAACCCTCAGCCCTGCACCGCCCAAACCTGTGCGCAGCAAACCATCAACTTGGGCAGCACGGCGCGCAACCGCTCACTGCAATATCCGGATCGAGATAATTGGGGACCCCGCATCGGCTTGGCCTGGCAACCTTTCAAGAGCTCCAAAACCGTCTTGCGCGCCGGCTACGGCATCTTCTATGACCAGACCTTTGGCGACGTCTATTTTCAAAAAGCGTCCAATCCTCCCTTCCTTCACCTCCAGGAGGGCAACATAGGGGAAGCGTTGCCTTTAGTCGGGGCGTGCGCCGCCACGGGTGCATACTGTCCCGGCAGCGGGGCCATCATTCAGAACGCCCTCACCAGCATAGTGGGCACGGCTTATCCCGCCCTGAGCCCGTTTCAGCTCAATTTCAAGAACGCTTTCATCCAGCAGTGGACCGCCGACGTGCAGCGACAAGTCGGCAACTCCTGGCTGATCGACGTTGGATACGTGGGCACGCGGGGATTGCACCTGGTGCAGGAGACGGATCCGAATCAGCCGTTGAACCTGACGAGCGCCGCCAATGCGCCGGCGGCCGAGCAAGCTCAGGTGCAGGCAGCGTGTCAAATGGGCAGTTGCCCATCACCGGTTCCCTACCTGGGGAACTTCGCTTACACCCAGTCGGCGGGCAGTTCGATTTATCATGCCCTCCAGATCAAGGTGGAGCGGCGATTCTCCAAAGGGTTCTCGCTCCTCGGCGCATATACGTATTCGAAGTCCATCGACACCACCTCCGGGCCCCTGAGCAATTACCGCAATCCCAATTTCCCGCAGAACTCCTACGATGTGGCGGCCGAGAAGGCAGTGTCGGATTTCGACTTTCCTCACCGATTGTCCATCGCGTATCTTTGGGACATGCCCTTCGGCACGACCGTAGCGAAGTTCCAGAGACGGCAGGTTAACTACCTCATCCAGGGTTGGGAGGCGGGGGGCGTGCTCACCGTCGAGTCAGGCCCGCCCTTCACCCCAGTGGTGGCCGGGAACGTGAGCGGGGCGGACGAGATCAACAACGCCACGGTGCAGGAAGGCGTGCCGATGGATACGGATCGCCCCAACCTGGTCAGCCGGAATTTCTATCCCAGTCACCAAACTCCCCAAGAATGGGTGCAGTCGTCGGCTTTCAGTACGCCGAGCGCTTTCACCTTCGGCAATGCCGGGCGCAACATCCTGCGTGGGCCCGGGTTGGGAAGCTGCGATTTCTCGATCCTGCGGAACTTCCGGTTGAACGAAAACGCTAAGGTCCAGTTTCGCGCGGAGGTGTTCAACATCTTCAACCGTGCTAACTTCGATATTCCCCAAAATATCGTAAACTCCGCCAGCTTCGGCCAAATTTTCAATACCGTTCAGCCGGTCGCCGGGCTTGCCTCCGGCGGGCCGGGGGAGCCGCGAGAGTTGCAGCTAGGATTGTGGCTGATCTGGTAGGGAGTTAGAATCGGGAGGTCAGGTGATCTGGTGAGCCGCTGAGCGAAGATCAGTGAGAGTATCGCCCGTTCATCAGATCACCCGAATACCTGATCTCCCGAACCTTCCGGCTAGGGCAAATCCGCAAAGGGAAGCAGCAGCGGCCTGTCTGCCAAGAAGGGCAACCGGGAGATCTCCTTTACAGCGCGCGTGACCTGCCTTTCCTGGGTGGGCTCGAGGCTCATCACGAAAGGCAGACGTTGCTTCTTGTGTTCGGGCTCCTGCAGAACCGAGTCAATGTTGATGCGATGGCGGCCCAGGATGGTGCAGACGCGCCCGAGGATGCCGGGGCGGTCGCGTACTACCAGCCGCAGATAAGTGGCGACGATGTTATCATCCGGTGGAGTGATTCGGGAAGGACGCCAGTTCTCGTAGCCAAAGGGGGTGGAGCGCGCGCCTCCAGCCGCAACCGACCGCGCTATTTGCACCACATCTGAAAGCACCGCCACGCCCGTGGCTTCACCTCCCGCCCCGCGGCCTGTAATGCTGGTATTGCCGCCTTTGTTCCCGACCAGCAATACGCTGTTCGTGGCGCCCATCACGCCGGCCAACCGCGAGGAGATGGGAATCATCATGGGGCGGACAAAGATCTCCAGGCGATCACCGGCGCGGCGGCGCGCTCCGGCGATGAGACGCAAGGTGTGATTCAGCCGGTGCGCGTACGCAAAATCCACCTGCTCAATGCGCGTAATCCCTTCTACGGGAATGTCGCGAACCCGTACCGCTTGCCCAAAACACATCATCGCCAGGATAGCGATCTTGTAGCTCGCATCGTAACCTTCGAGATCGAAGGCGGGGTCGGGTTCCGCGTATCCTTTTTCCTGGGCTTCGGCCAAAACTTCACGGAATGAACAACCGCGGCGCTCCATTTCAGTGAGGATGTAGTTGGTCGTTCCGTTGAGAATGCCATAAACAGCGGTAAAGTTCTCGCCGGCCAACCCTTCGCGGATCGCATGCAGCACCGGTGTTCCGCCGGCGACGCACGCCTCGATTCCCAGACCCACGTGGTGGGCGCGGCTGCGTTCAACCAACTCCACACCATACTCGGCCACAAGCTGTTTGTTGGCGGTCACCAGGTGCTTGTCGCTTTCCAGCACTGCAAACGCAATGGCGCGAGCCGTGTCGAGTACACCTACCAGTTCGACAACGATATCAACTTCTTTATCGCGGACGACCTGTTTCCAATCGGAAGTGATCCGGACGGGCTGGTCCATCCAGGAGAGGTCGCGCTTGTGAACGGTCCTTGAGCAGATAACCTTGAGCCGGAGATCGCAGCCGAGGCGCCGCTGGATCTCGCGCCGATGCTCGGCTAACACTTTCAGCGTGCCCGTTCCGACCGTTCCCAGTCCGATCACGCCCAAACCCAGCGAACGCTTTGGGTGTCCGGAATGGGCAGCGCGAATTCGAGATGAAGAGTTCATCGGTGAATCCCATTGCAGAATGAAATGCAAAATCTCTTACTCACTTTGCCCTGAAGCACGCCAAAATGGCAAGCAATCTCTCGTATGGGCATTTTGACTCGCTGGCCGCCGCCAAGGCCGCCCCCGCTGCGACGATCAACTGCGGCGTCTTGATGAACACCGTAATCAATTTGCTGATTGTCGCCTTTGCGATCTTCCTGCTGGTGCGGCGGGGCAAACGGGTCGCTGCGGCACACCTTGGGCGGGACACACTCAGCCCTTCAAGCCCGTGACAATGCGACTGGCTCGCCGAGGCCGCTGGTGCGGCCCCGGCGCTGCTTTCTCGAGATTACTTTTTCACCGTAGCTTTCTTGGCGGCGGGCTTCTTGGTCGCCATCTTCTTCGCGACGGGTTTCTGTTCTCCCAGCAAAACGTTAAGATCGTCAGAGTTGTACGGGAAAAATCGCTGCGACGTCTGGCCGGTAGTGCTTAGGTGAATGTCCACGCGACGGTTGTTGGCCATTCGGAAAGCCACGATATTGTGCTCCACGCGCTCGCGAGCTTCCGGCGTGACGTTGGGATTCTGCGCGTTCAACTGTTCCACTTCAGCGTTCGTCAGGTTCTTTTCCTTGCCGAAGGCTTGGGTCTGAAGGGCATCGGCGGAGATTCCATGATCGGCCAAATAGCTCTTCACCAAATCCGCACGCCGTTGTGAGAGCGCCTTGTTGAACGCCACCGACCCCCGACTGTCCGCGTGAGCTTCCAGGATCAATTTGGCCTCCGGGCGCATCGCCAGGTACTGTTTGAAATTGCTGACGATTTCTTCCAGCCGCATCTCCTGGCTGGGCACCATGCCGCCCTTTGGGTTCGCCACCGTCGGCAAATTAGTGGGGAAATAAATGCTGTTAAAGGTAAGTTTCGTTTCGAGCGTCGCCTCGCTCACACTCGCCTGTTGCACGTCGTTTGAGCCGGTGATGTGCAAAGTGGCGGTTCGCGTCTCCGATCCGCCGCAGGCATTGCTGGCATGCAGCGTATAGGTGACGGTCTCGTCAATCGGTCCCACGGAAGTTTTGTTAGGGGTGATGGCAAGCTCGCGGCTCCCGTTCGCCCCGGTGGCGCCCAGGGGATCGACGGATACCGAGTCCGCGTTTGCGGCCGACCACGTCACGGTGGCGTTAGCGGGCTGATCAACCTTATCCCCAATCTTGTGGTAACGGACTTCCGCCGGCGACACGCTGAGCGAAGCGGGAATGGCCGTGTTGACGTTTACTGGGGCATCGGAGGTATAAACCCCGCCCGGACCCGCGGCGGTAAACTTGTAATCCGTGGTCTGCTTCGGCTGGATCGTCTGATCGCCGCTGGCGGTTACTTCTGAGCCATTGAGCTCCGTTTTCGCGGCCCCCTCGGACGACCAGGTCAGCCGCGCGGACTCGCCGCAATTGAGTTGGGCGGGCGAAGCAGAAAACTGCCCGCTGACTTTCTGAATGGCCACCTCGGCGCTGGCGATGCCTGCCTGGAATCGGGGCAGCGATTTCAGTTGCTCGCCGCGCGACCAGGCTACGGTCTTGCGGACGCCTTTATAGGCGTCAACCACGACGCGCTGGTTAGCCGGCACATCGACACTGATGGTCCAGGGATCATTGCTGTCGTATGCCACCGTCAACTCGTGCTTCCCCGGGGGCACGATCAGTTCCTGTTTCCAGACCCATTCATTGTTGAATTCATCGCCATGGCCAACGAAAAACGCCGCAGGGTCCTTGCCATTCAGCAACACCGCGGCACGCGGCGCGCCTTCAAGCGTAATACAGCCCCAGGGCCCCGAAACCGTTCCCGGGATCGCTTCCATGGTGACTTTGATCACCGTCGTCTTATGTGCCTCGATCGTGACATTTTGGGAGACGGGTTTATAGCCGTAATTGTACAGATCGATTTTGTGCACTCCCGCCTCGAGCGTAACGAAGTGATTGTTCGCTTCCACGACGGGCTTGCCGTCAGCGTAAATGTATGCTTCGCGCGGATTAACGACGACAACAAGTTTCCCCCTCTGTGCCATTACGGGTTGCACGCAGGCGAACAGCCCCATGAGCATGGAGAAGAGGAAGCTGAACTGGCGAAAACGCATGTGAGTCCCCTCCTTTGGGTAAAGATTTAACTGGAATCTACACGCTTTGGATAATTGGCAGGTGATTCTATCACAGTTAGGAAAAACCCTCGGAAGAAGTTCGAAACCGACCCGGCGGCACGACATATGCTGATATCGCCGGGGGGTGAACGTCCGAGTTTGAGGGCCAGAACTTCATCCTCGTTCTGTCCCGGAACGAGCGCCCCCGCACCAGGTGGTTACCACTCAAATTCCAACCGAGTCCGGCGGACCGAATACTCCTGGTAGGGCCCCACCTGCAATTGATGCAAGTGCTGCGCCTGGTCGGTATAAGCCAAGAGGAACGTGAGCGTGTTATCACCGGGGGCAAGATACGGTTCGGGAAGATAGAATTCCCGCTGCGGCCCTATCGTGACGTAGCGCCCCACGAATTTGCCGTTCAGAAAAATGAGTGCGTCGCAATCGGCGTCAAACGTGAGTTTGCAGGGTACGGTCCAAACCTCTTCGGCCTGGGGCTTGGTGAATTTGGCGCGGCACCACGTGAAAGCCGGAAGCGGGTTCCGGTTCTCTCCGCCGCCGAGGAATAAGGCGGGCGCCCACGCAATGCTTGCGGGTGGCTGGCCTGCGCCGGCCGCGTTGGCGCCTGAACCTTGTGCCGGCGCGGCTTCCGGAATGAGTTCCCGCCCTCGCATCAGCGCGGCAGAGCGCTGGATTTGCCAACTCTCCAGTCCTTTGGCGGAGGGGTAATCCGCGCCGATACCGGCCGATTCAAGCCCTTTCAATTCCCCAAGGTTCTCCCCAAAATTGGGGGCGCCAAAGGCTTCGTAGGAGATTTCCACCACGTTCGCGCCGGGTTGCGCATACTTCGCGAGCGGGAAATCTGTCAGCTTCTCCGTATTGGAGGCCTCGGCCACGAACTTGCCGTTCACGAATACCTTTTTGGCGTCGTCGGCCCGCGTGGAAATGAACATCCTGGCCTCACCGTTGAACGTGAACGAGGTGCGATACTTAACGTAGCCATAAGGCACCGGCCCGAGATCTTCAAGCGCATGCAAGGGGCTCGTCAGCCATTCGCCGATTTTGGGATCAAACCGTTCCACCCAAGCCTTGCCCGCCGTCAAGTTGATGGGCTGGAACGGCGACGCGGGCGTGGTCACGTGGACGCGCGCCAGGTGCCACGGCCGGTCATAGTGGAATTCAGTCGCGTCGCCGTCCAATCGGCATTTCTGCGGAATCGGCGGCAGCATCACGGCAACGTCGTGCTGGCCGGGGAGAAACTCCAAGTCCACCCAGGCGCGGCTCTTTTGCACGCCTGAATTCACCAGGGCGTAAGCGTCGCTCAAGATGGGAGCCACCACGGTTTTGGTTTCCTCCGAGCCGGGGACGATCTTGGGCGGGAATTCCCAGAGGAACGTGTGGAGCGCCTTGTCGTGCGGCACGACGAAGATTTGCAAGTGCTCATGGTACATCAGCATCTTTTCCGCAGTCCCGACTTGCACGGCCAGCACGGAAGTTTCGTACTCCGGATCCCAATAGCGGTAGGCCGTGTCTCCCTCCACCTTCGGTTCATCGACAGTGGCAAGGCCCATTTCCAAGATTCGCCCGGGCGCGTCGTACAGGATCATGAAGTCGCGGTCCAGGTTAACGCCGTGCGTCAACAACTCTCCCGTCGAGTAGCACAGCCTGCCGCCGCTGATGGGGATCTGGACCGGCAGCATCTTCATCTCGCGGGGCGCCAATTCCATTTGGCCATCCCGGGGCGCAAAGATGAAGCGTTTGCTCGGGCTGTGCGGATCAACGAAAGTCAGCTTGCAGCGCTGAGGGGCATTGGCGTTTTCGCGGACAAACAGAACCGCGCTTGGACCATTGGTGCGCTCGCTTACGCTCACGTTGGGGTTCGTACATTGTGTGCCCGGCATCGGCACCGCCCGCGTCAGAACGCTGCCGAACATACGCAAAGCCTGGGCCATGCCGCGCACGGCGTAGTACTTGTCCCACAACCCGCCCGGTTCGCGAATGGGCGCGGCATAGTCGTAGGTCGTCGTCAACTTTTTCGCCGCCCAATCGAAATTGGTGCCGCCGAATCCCATGTAATAGCTGAAGGACGTGACGCCCAGCTCCAGCGCGGTCTTGGTGAGCATGCTGATCTGGGCGGCGTCAACCCCGTCCTGCTTCACCGAAAGCCGGCCGCCAAATTCGCTGAACCATCCGCCTTGGAGTTCCGTGATGGCCAGCGGGGATCCAGGCTCCTCGCGACGCAATTTCTCGAGCGCCGGCGTGAGCTCCGGCACGATCTTCCAGCGCGGGTAGAAATTGCACGTGTCCATGATCTTTGCCATATCCGGGTAATTGTTCTCGCGCGCCTGCTTTGTCCAGCACGTGATGACGGGCACACTAATCCCGGTGTTCCACACCATCTGCGCCAGGGCGCTGATGTACGCGCGCTTGGCGTCATCGGGCAGTTCCAGGTAGTCGTACTCGTTTTCCACCTGCACCATGATGATCGGACCGCCCAACGTCACCTGGTTCTGCATAATGATGGGAAGAACGGCCGAGTACCAGTGCTGCGAGGTCTGCAGGCTGACCGGATTGGGAGTACGAAGCGGGAAGCGTTTGGCTGCAACCCAGGAAGGAAATCCCCCACGTTCCCATTCCGCGCAGACGTAGGGCCCCGGGCGAACGATCATCATGAAACCCATCTCGTGCACCAGTTTCACAAACGCTTCGAACTCCGCGAGGTCCACCTTGCCTTCCTGCGGTTCGTGATAGTTCCAGAAGACGTACGTTTCAATGGTGTTAAATCCTGCCAGCTTGAATTTCTGCAGGCGATCGCGCCACAGCGCCTTGGGACAGCGCGGATAATGAAACGCCCCACTCACCACCAGCGTATCCTTGCCATTAATCGTGAAACACTTCGCGTCGTAACGAATGAGCTGCGGATTTTCGAATTGCATCTGCCCGGCGGGCAACACTGCTGCCACGGCTTCGTAGGGGCTCTGTCCCCAAAGGCCAAGTTGTGCCGCCAACGGCGCGGTGACCGTGGTTCGAAGGAAACTACGGCGTGATGGCTTCATGTCTGCTCCCCCTGTAAGGAAGCGAGGATTATATCTCGCTACCCTCGCGCCAGTACGGGAATTCAAGTAGCGGCGAGAAAGGCACATTAACAAGCTCTCGTTGCGGTGGCCTCCTGCGCGTCTTGCGCCCTGGCGCACGATGGCTTCGGCCCTGCGACGGGAACCCGCGTGGCCGGGGCTGCGTGGTTTCGCCCCTAAGAGGGTAGCCTAGCAATTCCGGTGCCATATCCAAACGAATAGTAACGCACCAGCAATGCCTCCGTCGCGGGCGCGGTAGCGCCGCTCTCCCTTCGCTCCTGCGCAGGGCAGGCTTTGACGGCAGGCCGGCTGGAAGCCAGCGCTACGTTCATTGCCGCGCCCGTGACTGAGGCATTACCTTCATCACATGATTAGCATTGAAATGCGTTTTTGAGAGCAGTAGTATCAGCGCCTTAATCACTGGCTCACCTGAACGAAAGTTTGGGAGTTATCGGGTTAATGAAGTCAAACCCGGGAAGGAATGTACAATGAGCTACATCGATAAGAACCTCATAGCGGGCGAAAGCGTTTTGTACCGGACCGGACTCCACTGGATCGTGCTCGTCGGGCCGCTCTCCCTGGCAGCTCTCTTTGGCGTGCCTGCCCTCGTCATCGCCGTAATGTTTCTCACGGGACAGATTCATTATTCCGGTCCTGCGGGATTCGGTTGTTTATTGCTATTCGCGATAGGCGTGATTGCCGCGATTAGTGGCTTCCTCAGGAGGTCAGCAACAGAAATGGCCGTAACGAACCGAAGGGTTATCATTAAGACGGGGATACTGAGCCGGAAGACGTGCGAGGTCCTTCTCTCAAAAGTCGAAAGTTTTCATGTGGAGGAAGGGTTGCTCGGCAGAATCCTTGGGTATGGGAGTGTGCTAGTCCGCGGGACAGGCGGAACGCCTGAGCCGTTTCATCGGATAGCGCATCCGCTGGAACTCAGACGGCAAGTAGACAATCAGACCGAGGCATGCCAGGGGGGCACCCGCGTGGCATAGGCTCCCAGTCGGAGCGTCGCTTTCCTGACTTGCCGAGTTACCGGATCTCGCGATCCAAGCTCCCGCCGGCGTTGCATTCCTGTGCCCAGCGCTTGCGGCGAGTGCGGAAGGATTTCGTTGGCGTGCCTTGCCCGCCGCTCCCGTGCTCCCGTGGGTTGCCCAGTAGTTCCGTGAGAGGATCCACCGCTTCGGCATCGATGGGAAGCGACCCTGACGGCGGTTTGGGCGCCTCCGTCGGTCGCTCCGAGGCCTCAGGTCTCGGTTCCGACATTTTAAGGACGTTCACCAGCTTACCCACCCGTTTCGCCACCCGCCATAGTGCTTTCTCCTGGCCTTCCAGGGCGATCGTGACCTGCAATTGCCCCGGCGAAGACGCCGGTAAGGCCGATAGGCTTTTCACTGCGCAGCACTGGGCGGTGATGATGGTCAGGATTCGTTGCAAAGCGGCGGGCGCATTTTCGATCAGCGCGACAAGTGATTTCTGTTCCAGCGGGGCAGGGTCATCCTGCCGTTTAGCACCGGAAGCCGCGGGCTCCGCTAGGCTGGATTCATCGCCACCATAGTCCGGCCCCAGCACCATATCCCGAATTCCGGCGCCCGATGGGACCATGGGATAGACGTTTTCATAAGGGGCCACCCTGACGTTCAGCAGGCACGGCCCGGGCGTGCGGGCGGCATCGTGCAGCGCCTGCGCCAGCAGCTTGGGGTCGTCGATGGACTGGCCGCGCAGCCCGTAAGCTTCTGCGAGCCTCACGATATCAGGAAACGTGTCGAGTTCGACGTGGCTCAGCCGGTTTTCGTAAAATAATTCCTGCCACTGGCGCACCATTCCCAGGTGGCCGTTGTTCATGATGACGATCTTTATCGGCAAGTTGTGGTTGGCGATGGTGGCCAGCTCGGGGATGGACATCTGGAATCCGCCGTCGCCGACCAGGGCGAACACGGTTTTGTCCGGCCGAGCCGTTTGCGCTCCGATGGCCGCGGGCAAGCCGAACCCCATGGAACCCAAGCCGCCCGAGCTGAGCCAAAGCCGGGGTTCGTTGAAACGGATGAGTTGCGCAGCCCACATCTGGTGCTGTCCAACGTCGGACGCGACGATGGCGGTCCCCCCGGACAGGCGGTCGATTTCCGCCATCAGGTGCTGCGGCTTGATGACCTCGTGGGACGCCGGGCTTCCCAAGGGATACTCGGATTTCCATACGCGGACCTGCCGGTGCCACGCCGAGCGCTCAGCCGCGCGCTGCTCCGCGCACCGGTCTTGGGTTTCGCGGAGGAGAGCGTTCATCTGGCGAAGCACGCTTTTGACGTCACCGGCAATAGCAATCTCTGCGCTGCGGTTTTTGCCAAGCTCCGAGGCGTCCACGTCCACGTGGATCACCCGGGCGTGTGGCGCAAAGTCGGCCAACTTCCCCGTCACGCGGTCGTCAAAACGGACGCCCAGCGCAATGAGCAAGTCGCATTCGCTCAGACCCATGTTCGCGGCGTAGCTGCCGTGCATGCCGGGCATACTCACAAAATTAGGATCGTCGGCAGGCAATGCACCCAAGCCCATCAGGGTGCATACCGTCGGGGCATCGAGAAGGGTCCCAAGCTCGTGCAATTCTGCGGAGGCGCCGGCCGAAATAATCCCGCCCCCCGCATAGACCATGGGGCGGGCGGCCGCCCACATCATTCGCACGGCTTCCGCGATGACGGCGGAGTCGGCCTCTGCCGGTAAATCGAATCCCGGCAAATTGAGACCCTCCGCGGGTACGTATGCGGCCTTTGCCTGCTGGACGTCCTTGGGAAGATCAATCAGCACCGGACCTGGGCGGCCCGCCGCAGCAATGTAAAACGCCTCATGGATGACGCGCGGCAAATCCGCGACGCTCCTTACCTGGTAGTTGTGTTTGGTGCATGGCAAGGATATGCCGAAGATATCGGCCTCTTGGAAGCCCGTGGTCCCCAGAACTTTGGTGGAGACCTGGCCGGTGATGGCTACAACGGGAATGGAATCCAATTGCGCGTCGGCCAAGCCGGTTACCAGATTGGTGGCGCCCGGGCCGGAAGTGGCGCAGCAGACGCCCACTCTGCCGGAAGCGCGGGCGTATCCTTCGGCCGCAAAACAGGCATTTTCTTCATGCCGCATCAGCACGTGTCGAATTCCGTGGTCGTAGAGCGCATCATAGAGCGGCAGGGTGGCGCCGCCGGGATAACCGAAAATGCACTCCACCCCTTCCCGGGCCAAACACTCCAACAGGATTTCCGCCCCCGTCATGATTTGCCTCGTCATCGCGTTTTCCTCGAGAGAATGTGCACAAAACAAAAAAGGCCATCATCCGGTTTCCCGTTGATGGCCTCAGAAAACTAGAGCTTGGAAGCTATCAACCGGGGTCCGATGCAATGACCCCGACGATAAGGATGGTAATGATGCCTAGAGGGAGCCGCACAAGCGCAAACTTCGACCGAATTGAGAGGCTTTCGGACATAGACTCGTCACTATGGTATCGCTTGAGGTGTGCCACATACCAATAAATTTTGTTTATAAGAACCATAAAAAAACCTTGGACCGTCCCACCTTCCCCCGAAGGGGAAGCCCCATTTCATCAAGCCACCCGCTCTGCGGGGGGGTCTGACCAATCTCCTTGTCCGATCCACATTTTGACAGTAGGTATTGCGCGGTGATATATCCTCTTAGCTTCACGATAGAGGTGGAAATTCGTCGCAAGGAGCCCTACCTTGATAGCATCCCAATCTCGAACGTGGCGGCCCTGCCCGGTCCGGCCGGCACTATTCGCCATCTTGCTGCTCGGCTTGATGTTGCTCACGGCGCGCCCGGCCGGCGCCGTGGTGTGGTCCACGCTTTTTACCGCGCAGGATGTGCGCGATCACCTTGCGACCGAAGAGGGCCGGCAGGCGGCGCTCGCCTTCTGCCGCAAGATGGGCGTCACCAAGGTCTACATTGAAACCTTTCGCTCCGGCTACCAGGCAGATGAAGCGACGCTGAAGGCGGCGCGCGACTTCTTCCGGCAGGCCGGACTGGAGGTTTCCGGCTGCGTTACCACCGTGCAGGTTGGGAAGCCGTCGAGCGGAGGACATTCCTGGGTCTGTTTCACCAATCGCCCCACGCAGGAGCGCCTGGAGTCCATTTTCCGCTTTACCGCTGCGTTGTTTGACGAAATCATGATCGATGACTTCTTCTGCACGGACTGCCAATGCTCGGAATGTGCGGCGGCGAAGGGCGCGTTGAGCTGGGACCAGTACCATGAAAAGCTGATGCTGCAAGTCAGCCGCGACCGCGTGCTGGGCCCCGCGCACGCCGTGAATCCCCGCGTCAAGGTCATCATCAAGTTTCCCCAGTGGTACGATCGGTTCCAGGATCGCGCTTATGTGCCGGACAAGGAAGCGGCCATGTTTGACAGAATCTGGGTGGGCACCGAGCTGCGCGATCCCGCCTCGGACCAGTGGGGCCACAAGCAGCAGTACGAAGGCTTCTTCATGTATCGCTGGCTGAGGGATATCGGCGGACCCAAAACCGGCGGGGGATGGTTCGACCCGTTCGGGACCACGCCCACGCTCTACCTCGATCAGCCGCTCACTACCATCCTGGCGGGCGCGCCCGAGGTGTTCCTGTTTCACTACGGCTCCCTGATCTCGCCGGAGTACGAGGCCCAAGCGGCTGCCCTGGCGCCGCGCCGGGTCCAATATGAAAAGCTGGCTACGTTCGTTTCCGGCTGGTCCGGCATACCTTGTTACAAGCCGGTCTCCAGCGACCCCGGCGACGAAGCGTACATCCTTGATGAGATCGGGATGTTGGGGATTCCTGAGATGCCCACCGCTCATTTCCCCGGGGACGCGCGTGCGGCCATCCTGACCACCCAGGCTCTGGGGGATACCGACCTTGTGCCGAAGCTGGTGCGCTTCCTTGCTTCCGGCGGCACTGCCTTCGTCAGCCAAGAGTTTGCGCACCGGCTGAACGGCGACCCACGATTGCCCACGCCCGCCCCGCTCAACCTCGAAAAAGATCAGTACCTGAAAACCATCGACGCCGGGGGCGGGAGGCTCGTGGCGTTCGCGGACGCCCTACCGCACTTGACGCACGTGGATGGGCAGAATCGGGTGGAGCAACTCACTCCCGAACTGCGCAGCGCGTTGACGGAATTGCGCCGCATGGCTTCCGATTTCACCGTGACTTCACTTGATGCGCCCCCGCGCGTTGCCATCTATCCCCTAGGCGGGCGCGTGGCGGTGGTGAACTACACCGAACTGCCCGTCGATTGCCACGTGACTGGCCTCGCCGGGATGGCACACAGATTGTCCCAGCTTTACACGCTTGACGGCGCACGACTCGCGCCGGACCGCGGTTCGCTCCGGCTGCCACCCCATGCGGCGCTGGTGGTGGAGTGAAGGGCGGGACACGGGAAACGGCATACGGGATACGGGGCTCGGGTCACGGCGTCGCTAAAGGTACGTACAAAATCTTCACCGTCGGTCCGAACGTAGTCAAACTCGCGCCGCCGAACTGTGGCACCTGAGATCCGTTTCCCGTAACCCGTAACCCGTATCCCGTCTTCCGAGGTTTCCCCGATGCTTGTCCTCGACATTGGCTGTGGCAAGAAGAAACAGGTCGCCGGCGCCATTGGACTGGACCGTCAACCGGGTTCGGATGCCGATGTCCTTTGTGAGTTGACGCATTTCCCCTGGCCGCTCCGCGATTCCTGCGCCGACCGGATTTACCTCTCGCATTTCATCGAGCATCAGCCCGATGTCCTGCGCACGATGGCGGAAGTGCACCGCGTCGCCAGACCCGGCGCCGAGGTCATTATCGTGACGCCCCATTACAGCTCGATGGATTCCTACACCGACCCGACGCACCTCGTACATCTGGGGATTCATAGTTTCGATTATTTCGTGCAGGACAGTTTCGCAGATTTCACTTACGGCGCCGGGGGGTTCCGCATTCTTGATCGGCATCTGACTTTTGGCGGCAATTTCTTACTGGATAATCTTGGCAAACTTATCGCGAGAGTATCTGTAGATTTCTACGAGAAGCACTTCGCCTGGATGTTTCCTGCCCGGAATATCCATTGCCGGCTTTCGGCGGTGAAGTAGATTGAAATTTCGGGAGGCACTCATGGTCAAGATGACGCGGCGAGATTTCCTGGAGGTCACCGGGGCTGGTTTGGGCAGCCTGGCCCTGAAGGATGGTCCGGCGCCGGGCGCACCACTCGAGGAAGTCCCGGCAGCGCTGGCGACGCTATACCAGAAGTTTGTCGACCCGGACAGAAAGTACAGCATCCGGCCGTTTTGGTTCTGGAACGGCACGCTGACGGGCGAGGAGTTGGGTCGCCAGATTCGCCAGATGGTCGAACATGGCGTGTACGGTGCCTACGCGCACAATCGCGACGGGCTTCAGACGGGTTATTTGTCCGAAGAGTGGTGGCAGGCGCTCGGCGGGGCACTACAGGCGGCCAAGGAAGCCGGATTCTCGCTCTGCATGGTGGACGACTTTGAGTGGCCCAGCGGGGAGGCGCGCGACTACTGGATGCCGGGGATTAATAAGAGTCACGTGATTGAAGCCAATCCCGAGTTCCATTCACGGCGCGTGCAGCCGACCGAAAGCGTCGTGCGGGGGCCGAACCGCTGGAGTTCGCCCGTGACGGAGAAAACTGTCGCCGTGGTAGCCGGCAGACGTCTGGGTCCGGACCGGCTGGACGGCAGTACTCTGGAAACCGTGACCTGGGAGAACGGCGGCGGGGAAGTGGCCTGGACGGTGCCGGAAGGAGAATGGCTGATTACCGTTTACGATCTGGTCCCGGCGATTGCCAATATGGGCCGCGTGGACTTGATGAACCGCGACGCCATCGCGACTTTCATCAAGATTTATTACGAAGAGTTTTACCAGCGCTACGGACAGTACTTTGGCAAGGCCATGCCTGCCACGTTCGCCGATCACGAAGGCTCGTACGGAGGCAAGTTGCCCTGGACGCCGCGCCTGTTCGAGACGTTCCGGCGCAAGGCGGGTTACGATCTGACTAAGTACCTTCCCGGTCTGACGTACGACATTGGTCCACTGACAGAGAAGATCCGGTGCGATCTGCTGGACACCGTCAGCGAGTTGTATTCCGAGAGCTTTTTCAAGCAGGTCGGCGACTGGTGCAAGCAGCACCATCTTCAATATTCGGGCCATGTTTGGGAAGAGTCGCTTTACTGGGGGCCGGCGTGGCAAGGCGACTTCTTCCGCATCCAGCGCTCCATGACCACGCCGGGTTGCGACACCTTGATGGAATGGGGGCGACAATCGGTCTGGCTGAAGGAAGTTACATCCGTGGCGGCGTTCGAAGGCAAGCACACGGTGTGCGAGAACCAGGGCGTGCTCGGCAGCGGTTCTTACCTGAGCCCGGAAATGATGCGGCGGGCGTCCAACGGCCTGGGCACGTGGGACATCGGCGAGTTCGTGCCCCACGCCTTCAATTATGATTTATCGCGCACCAATTACCCGCCTGATTGGTTCCGCGGGCAGCCGTACCTGGAATGGTTTCGCTTTTATGGCGACCAGATGCGAAGGATCAGCTTCATCAACCGCGAGAGCCAGCGCGTGGCTGACGTGCTGGTGCTTTATCCGCAGGTTTCCATTTGGGGGCAAGCAGCCGCGGCGTTCCATGACGAGCATTCCATCAGCATTCTCGATCACTCCAACTGGAGTCCGGACGCGGTGGAGACCAGCGAGCAATACGCGGACCTCAAAGTGCGCCTCACCGATGCGCGTTATGACTTCATGGTGGCTGACGATTACTACCTCCGAAGAAGCACGGTCGAAGGCGGCCGCCTTCACATCAACAATTTTGATTTTCAGGCTTTGATACTTCCACCCATGTCCACCACGCGCCGAAGCACAGCCCAGCAGGTACGCGACTTTTACCGGGCCGGGGGAACCGTGATTGCCCATCGGCGCCTGCCCTTCACGTCGGTGGAAAGCGGCCGCGAAGATCCGGAACTAAAGGCGATCTGGGAAGAAGTCTTTGACCTCCGTCCCTCGGTTGAGTCTTATGTCCTGCGCAAGAACGCGAACGGCGGACGATCCTACCTCGTGCCGGGTCTCGTCGCCGATGTCGTCGAGGTTATTCGCGAGGCCGTGGACCTCGATGTCGAACTGGTTGACGGGCCGGCCGACCATCTGTTTGCCCTGCACAAGCGAAACGCCGGCGTTGATCTGTACTGGGTGGTCAACGACACAGCCGAGCCGCGCACGCACATGTTGCGATTCAAGGCCAAGGGGCGGCCGGAAAAATGGGAAGCGCCAACGGGAAACCGCTCACCCCTCTTTTATGAGACGCAGGGGAGCAAAACCCTGGTGCGTCTGGCGTTGGGGCCGTGGGATGCCGCGTATGTGGTATTCGATCCCGCGGGCACAGAGCAACCGGCGGCACTCGCAGCGACCAATCTGGTGGAGTTCCAGGTCCTTCCTGGCGACCAGCAGGTGATAGTGCGCGGGCGCGGCGCACCCAATGCCAAGACCGGTTTCGTCGAGTTGCTAAAGGGCACAAACCGCTGTCGCGGCGAGTATCATTCCAAAAGTTCAGTTCCCATCGATATTTCCACCGGGTGGAACGTGACCGTAGAAGCACCTTCCATCGACCTGCCGTATGCGCAGGTGCGTGAAGATCCCACCGGCCGAGGCCTGAAAGAACGCTGGTTTGTCCAGACCAGCGATCAGAGCAGTTGGCAGCCTCTATGGCTGGCTCCACAGATGCGCTCGATCGTGAAGTGGAATGCCATCGGTTTGTTCCCCAACCCTGACGATCGCGGTCTCGAGGAAACCTATGCGCCGGAGCACGACGAGCGCGTGGATTATGCGAAGGCTTACAGCGGCAACGAAGGGCAGCAACTCCACTGGGTGGAATTCAACTCGGCTGACGACTACATTACGTCCTCGGCAGCTACATGGAATGGAACCATCGAGGTGGCTGGCGGGCCCTATGGCGATCACAACTACGTCGTCGACTATGGCCGCGTGCTGCGCGCCGAACCCATGCAGGGAACGGTTTACCTGCAAACCAACGTTCACCACCCGCGCGGCGGCGAGGCGGTGATGTTGCTGGGCGCGCCGCATCCCACCTCCGTGTTCCTGAACCGCGAGAAGGTCTATTCGCGCTGGGTACGTCCGCTCTATTTCGATCCCATCGACGGTTTTACCACCCGGATTCCCCTGACCCTCAAGCAAGGATGGAACAGCGTACTGATCAAGTTCCTTCATAATAGCCCGGATGACGGCAAGGCGCCGCAATTTACGTGCCGTGTCGAGCAGGCTAACGGCGCCGCGATCGAGGGCTTGGTGGCGAATGCGAGGATGGTTGATGATCCCGGCGTGCAGCCGCTGGGTTATCGTTGGCTGAACCTTCCCATTCCTCCCGTTGCCCGCTCGCTCCGCATTCCCCCGCTGCGCGACGAGTATCTGGTATTTGTTGGCGATAAGCAGGTTCCAGCCACGCAGGAGATTGCTGTGCCGCGCGGCGCGCACACGTTGACTCTGCGGGTCAGCGCGCGGGAAATACTCGATCGTCCTTTTGCGTTGGTTACGACCCCGGCGGTGCTTCCGCTCGGAACCTGGAAAGTGCCTGGGTTGGAACACTTCTCTGGCGCGATGGTCTATGAGAAGACCGTGGACGTGCCGCCTTCAGTGCTGGCCGAGCGCGTGCTTCTCGACTGCGGCGTGGTGGGCGTGTGCGCGGAGGCCTGGGTGAACGGCAAATCGGTGGGCAAGCGGCCCTGGGGACCCTACGTCTTCGACGTGACGGAAGAGCTCCACGCCGGTAAGAACCAATTCAAGGTCCGGGTGGCCAATACGGAGGGCAACGCGCGCGCGGTGGGGACTTGGCGTTCCCATCTCGAGAACATTGATGTGGATGGCTGGCACGGGCCGGCGCGGCTTGTGCCGTTCGTCGAGCGGGAGATTATTTGCTCGTTGGTAACGGCGTCGTAGCGCATCTTGGAGCGCGTCTTGGAATGCGGCGGCAGCGGCTGCCGCCTTCCAACTCTGCCGCCTTCCAGCTCGAAAAGTACAAGGCGGTAGCTGCTGCTCCCGCACTCCCCAACCCGACGAACCGGCTACTTTTGCCGAGCAAAGGAGGATTCCAATATGTCGATTGGAGTGCTGAGGCTTGGGTCTCCTAGAAGGCCCAATGAAGGCTTACGGATCGGCACGGTTCGCAGGCCGCCCCGTGGCGTGCCGAAAAGTCAGTTCGCCAAGCTTGATTATTACGATGTGTGGTTGCCCAACCTGTCACCCAGCCAGGAGTTGGTGTCGTTCGCGCTGCGATCGAAGGACCAGAAGTCATGGAATGTTTTCGAACGCAAATTTCGAGCCGAGATGAAAAAGCCCGACGCGGCAAGACTCTTGGATCTCCTGGCTGCTCTGTCCCATCAGACGAACTTCTCATTGGGCTGCTACTGCGAGAATGCGGAACGGTGTCATCGTTCCATTCTGAAGAAATTGCTGGCCGAGCGCGGGGCTGAATTTTCCTGAGATATCGAGTGATTCATCAAATTACTTGGCAACCCTAGGCCTTTTCTGATAATTCTTATTGACTTGAGTTTGTTTTGGAATCCGCAGAGGTTTAGCAACCGCACGCGAGGAAGTCCAAGTTGGTCCGTCAATCGTCCGTAAAACCCACGTCGACATGATGGGCGGAAGTGATCGGACGCGGTCGCATATCCTCGGAACCCGGGAGGGTGGCTTTCCATGATCGAAGTTGAAAATCTTAGTAAACGTTACGGGCCCACGCTGGCCGTTTCCGGCGTAACTTTCAACGTGGAGAAGGGGGAAGTACTGGGCTTTCTTGGCCCCAACGGGGCGGGGAAGACCACGACCATGCGCGTGATCACGGGGTTCCTTCCTCCCACGGAGGGGAAGGTCCGCGTAGCGGGCTACGATGTGGCCGAAGAGCCCTTGGAGGCGAAGCGGCGCACGGGCTACCTTCCGGAGACCCCGCCGATTTACCCGGACATGGGTGTGGCGGAGTACCTGGCGTTCGTGGCGCGGATCAAAGGTGTATCGCGTCGCAATGTAAAGACTCGCGTGGACGAGATCATTGAGAAATGCGCGGTGGGCGAGGTGCGCAATCGGCAGATCGGCAAGCTCTCGAAAGGTTACCGGCAGCGCGTGGGGCTGGCGCAAGCGCTCATCCATCAACCCGACGTGCTGGTTCTCGACGAACCGACAGCCGGGCTCGACCCTAAACAGATCATCGAGACTCGGGAGCTCATTAAGGGTTTGGCGGGGCAGCACACGGTGATCCTGAGCACACACATCCTGCCGGAGGTTTCCAAGACCTGCCAGCGCGTGGTGGTGATCAACGCGGGACAGATTGTGGCCGTAGGAACGCCGGACGAACTCACACACCGCCTGCAAGGCTTTGGATCAGTTCTCGTGACCGTGGAAGGTCCGGCAGCAGACATCATTGAGAAGTTCCAGCGCGTCGAGGGTGTGAACTGGGTCGAACCCCGTGAATCCAGCGGCACTCGCGTGACCCTGGAGGTCCACTCGGAAAAAGAAAAGGACGTGCGCGCGGAACTGGCGCGCGCCACGGTGGAATCCGGCTGGAAGCTCTACGAACTGAAAACGAGCGGCTTGAGCTTGGAGGAAATCTTCCTGAAGCTCACGACCAAGGACCTCAGTGAAGAGGCCGCAGCGAAGACGGAGAAGGCGAACTGACGAAGGTGTCAGGTGCCAGGTGTCAGGGAGAAGATCCCTGGTTCGGGTGCGGGATTTGGTTCTTCCTGGCACCTGACACCTGACACCTGGCACCTGACCTGAAAGGAAACATACAATGCGCAATGTTATGGCGGTGGCGGGAAAGGAATTGCGAGCTTACTTCCATTCGCCCATCGCTTACCTGGTCATGACGGTGTACACCGCGATCTGCGGTTTTGTTTTTTATAGTTCTACGGCTTTCTTTGCCCTCCAGTCATTTCGCATGGAAGCGCAGGGGGGGGGGATGGGCCAGCCGCCGTTGAGCCTGAATGAGTACGTCATCCGGCCCATCCTGGGCGGTGTTCTGACGGTGGTGCTGCTCTTTCTGATCCCCCTCATCACGATGAGGCTTTTCGCGGAAGAGAAGCGTTCCGGGACCATCGAACTGCTGCTCACCTCCCCACTGACGGACATGGAAATCATCCTCGGGAAATTTCTGGGTTCCATGTTTCTGTTTATTGTCCTGGAGGCGTTGACTTTTGTCTACTTTGCCATTCTCTTCATCTACGGCAATCCCAATGCCAAGCCGCTACTTGCCAATGCCCTCGGGTTCCTGCTTTATGGCGGCGCGTTGATGGCGCTGGGCATGTGGATCTCCACTTTCACCAAGAACCAGATCATCGCGGGCGCGGTAGGTCTGGCCGGCTTCCTGCTCCTCTACCTTCTGGATTGGGTGAGTGCGTATTCGCAGAGTACGTCTGGGCAGGTGATGTCCTATCTCGCGCTGACAACCCATTTTGATAATTTTTCGAAGGGCGTTATCCAATTGAGTGACGTGGTGTATTACCTGTCTGTCATGATTCTGGGGATTTTCCTCACCGCGCGCTCCATGGAAGCCCTGAAAGGGAGGCCGTAGCCATGGCCTGGAAAGATCGCCTCGCTGGCCGCAGCGGACAACACGTATTAACGGGAGCGAACTTTGCTCTCTACACACTCATCGTGATTGCGCTTATCGTGCTGGTGAACTGGTTTGTGAATAACCATGACCGGCGCGTGGATATGACGCCGAACAAGAAGTACAGCCTGTCGGACCAGACGCGCAAAATCCTGAGGGACCTGAACCGCAACGTCAACATTTACGCCTTCGATCGGGAGCGCAACTTCGGCGAGCGCCGGGACGTGCTGGGGATGTATGCCACGGCTTCAAATCGAGTCAAGGTGAATTACGTTGATCCGGATCGTCAGCCGGCGCTGGCCAAAGAGTACGGCGTGCGCAGTTACGGCACCGTCGTAGTGGCCGCCGGCGAACGTCACATGGAGGCCCAAGGCGATTCGGAAGAGGGAATCACCAACGCGCTGGTTCGCGTGCTCAAAGGCCAGCGCACGGCCTGCTTCATTACGACGCACGGCGAGCGCAGTCTGGACGGCACGGAGCGCGACGGTTACGACCACTTCAAAACGGGGCTCAGCAACGAGAGCTACCAGACACAGGCCCTCCCCTTCCTGCAAAAAATGGAAATCCCCAGCGATTGCAGCTTGCTGGTCATTGCCGGACCGCAGAATGACTATTTGCCTCCGGAAATTGACGCCATCAACAAGTACTACCAGAATGGTGGACGCGTGCTCGCCATGTTGGATGCGGGGGTGGAGCTTCCCGACCTGACGAAGATGATCGCCGACTGGGGCGCCACGCCGCGCAACGACCTCGTGATCGATGAAAATCCCGTGGCTCAGATCTTCGGCACTGAACCCTATATGCCGCTGATCGTCAAATACGGGACAAACGCCATTGTCCAGCCTCTCAGCGGCCGTGCCACTCTCTTTCCCCTTTCGCGTTCTTTTGATGTGGCCAAGGAGTCCAAGCCCGGCATGAGCGACGACTCTCTGTGCGAGACCTCCCCCGATAGCTATGATGTGCGCGACTGGACCCCCAAGATAAAAGAGATCAAGTTTGAGCCGGGCAAGGACCTGAAAGGGCCCCTTACTGTAGCCGTGGCGGGCTCGCAGACGGGAGGGGGAGAAAAGAAGACGGAAGGCCGGTTTGTCGTGACGGGAACGTCCCTCATTGCGGCGAACAGCTTCCTGAATTTCCAAAGCAACCGCGACTTCATCATGAATTCAGTCGACTGGCTGTCAGCCGAAGAAGACCTTATTTCGATTCGGCCCACGCCTCCGGAGTCACAGCATCTGAACATGAACTCGGAACAGATGCGGCGGGTGCTGTACCTGGGCGTGTTTGGAATACCCCTGATCATCGTATTGGCAGGCGTGTTGGTGTGGTGGGAACGACGGTAGAAACAGTAGTGACGAGTGACAATTGACGAGTGACGAGCAGGCACGGTGGTGGCAGCAGCCATGACGAAGCGAAAATACCTTACTACCCTTATCGCCCTGGTGGTCTTTGCGGCTACTTGGGCAGCGTTTACCTATTACGACAAACACAAGGCCACGGAAAAACCCGCCGTCGAAACCACCAATCAGGTGAAGATATTTCCCCTCGACGCGCAACACATCCAATCCATTGCCTTCAAGCCCCAGCAGGGGGAGGCTTTCACCTGCCGCCGGGAAGGCGGGAAATGGGCCGTTGTCGACCCGCACCCATTGCCCGTGGACCAGGGTAATTTCTCCGGCGTCCTGAACAGCTTGACCACCGCGACTCAGGATGAGGTCATTGATCCCCATCCCACCAATCTGAAGGAATATGGGCTTGACCCTCCCGCGTTCACGCTGGATGTAACGTCGGACGCCAAACCTCAGTCCTTCACGTTGCTCCTGGGCGACGATACACCGACGAGCGGCGGCGTGTACGCGCAGGCTAGCGGAAACCCGCAGGTATTTACTCTCGCGAGTTACCTGAAAACGTCCCTGGAAAAGAAAGTCTTTGACGTGCGCGACCGCCGCGCCTTGACTCTGGACGCCGATCAGCTTCAGAAGGTCGGGGTGCAGTACAAGGACACAAGCTGGACGCTGGAGAAAAATCCCGAGGGTGTCTGGGACCTGGTGCTCCCGCCTCCCGTGCGTGCCGACCGTTTTACGATTGACGGGTTGGTGAGCCAGTTGCGCGGCCTGACCATGCAGACGATTCCGTCCGAGGACAAAAAGAAAAGCGGTGATTACGGATTCGGCGCGCCCGAACTGCGGCTGAAGTTGACGGCCAGCGATGGCGAGCAAACGATTGTCATCGGCAAGAAAGAAAAGGATTCGGATCACTACTACGCCACGAACTCCGCGCTCGATGCGGTCTTTACACTGAACTCCGATTTTCTAACCCAGTTCAAGAAGACCCCCGCGGATTTGCGCGAAAAGGACCTGTTCTCATTTTCCACTTTCGATGCGAAGCACGTCGAAGTCGATACGCCCAAGGGACATTGGGTTTTCGACCAGCAGGGCGGCAAGTGGAAAGAAACCGCCCCCAAGTCCAAGGACGTTAATTCCGACAAGATGGAAACCCTTTTGACCGAGCTGCGCGATTTGCGTGCGGACTCTTTCCCGAAGGACAAAAGCCTTGCCGACGTGGGGCTCGCCAAGTCGCCTTATCGCTTCAGTGTTCAATTCGGAGAGAAGAGCACCACCGAGATCGTGGACGCAGCGAAATCAGGCGATAACGTCTACGCGCGACGGTCCACCGACCCGCTGCCGAGCGAGCTTTCCAAAACGGCTCTGGATGATATCGAGAAATCGCTGGGAGAGCTGTGAAAGACAGTGACGAGTGAAAAGTGACGAGTGACGAGTGACAAGCGGACACAAGGCGAGAGTTGAATTCCCTCCGCGCATCGACATTCTATTCACAGGGCTTGCTCGTCACTATTCACTTGTCACGCTCGTCACTATTCACTCGTCACTTGTCACTCGTCACTCGTCACTTCAGCTTGCTTCCGCATTTTCCGCAATATTCAAATCTTTCAGGAATGCCCTTGGTCCCGCAGTTCTCGCACTTGCGCGTAGGGGCGCCCCAAAGAAATTCGCTGGATTTACCCGCGGCAGCCAGTTCCCGCAGACTCTTGGTGTCAGGGGGGCGCTTTTCGAGAAACGCCTGAATGCCTTCATAGGGCTCCCAGGCGGTGTTGTGTACGGCCAGCCAATCGCGCGCGTGGCCGGCGGTAAAGGTCCACGCCAGATCTTTCCATAGATCCAGTTGCTGGCGTGTGTAGCGTGTGCACTCCGGGAACTTTTGAATCAATTTCTTCGCCAGCGTGTTCACTGCCCGATCGAGTTGCTTGAGGGGGACGACTTGATTCACCAGTCCCCATTTGAGGGCCTGTTCCGCCGGGACCTCGTCGCAGGTGAGGAGCATCTCACGCGCGCGCCGTTCGCCCACGACCAGTGGCAGCCACTGCGTGGCGCCCCAGGCATCTACCAGACCCACGCGCGCGCCCATTTGCATGAAGCGCACATGGTCCGCCGCGATGGCCAGGTCCGCTGCCAGGTTCCAATCGTTCCCTGCGCCCGCCACCACGCCGTTCAGCCGGGCAATCGTCGGCTTGCCGAGATGGCGGAACAGGTTGAGCGCCTCCGCCAGCAAGCCTTGAAATTTCCAGAAATTTCGCGGACGGCGAAGGAATTCCCGGGAAAACTCCTTGGCATCGCTTCCGGCGCAAAATGCCCGGTCGCCGGATCCTGTGAGCACCACTACCCCCACGCTGTCGTCCATGGAGGCGTCGCGAAAGGCTTCCGTCATCTCGCGGAGAGTGTCGGAGGAATATGCGTTGTAAATCTCGGGACGGTTCAGGGTGATCCGCCCAATTCCGTCCTTTTTCTCATACAGGATATCGGCAAATGCGAATCGTGATGCGGCTTGTCCGTTATACTCCATGAGCGATGCCTTTCCGGTGGCGGGGGCGCGGGATTAACGATTCACGTAGCTGTTTCCCGTATGCTGCCTTCCCGTCCCGCGCTCGATGCTAACACAGCCCGCTCAGGGTGGGGTAGCGGTGACGGCACTGACTCAACGCGCCGGCGTCCAGCTTATCTGGAGTATGATAGACGCGAAAGGAGAACCGATGAAGCCCGCACGATACTGGATTTTGGCTCTATTCTTAGTAATTATGGGGTGCGCGCGAACACCCTCCCAGAGCGCTTCCCCGATTTATAACGAAAAGGCCGACGCGCACCACGACGTTGCCGCGGCGATCGCAAACGCGGAGAGCAGCCAAAGAAACGTTGTGCTCATCTTTGGCGCCAATTGGTGACCCGACTGCCATGCGCTGGAAGCGCAGATGCAAACCGCTGAACTCGCTTCGATTATCGAGAAGAACTTTGTTGTTGTCGACATCAATGTGGGTCGCTACGACAAGAACTTGGATTTGGCCGAGCAGTATCATTTCCCGATCAAGCAGGGCATTCCCGCTCTCGCCGTGTTGGACCCGCGAGGCAAACTTCTTTACGCCATGGACCAGGGACAATTTGCCGATGCCCGGCACATGAGCTATGAGAGCATTAAGGCGTTCTTTGTGCAGTGGGAACCAAGCCACTGAAACGTTAGTTTGATAAGCAGCCGAATTCTCGTGCGGGGAGAAGTGCTTTTCCAGGTACGCAAACCCATTGTCGGGATGAAGAGCAAAGGATCTCTCGCCAAGGCGCAAGAAGGAGCAAAGTGTGTCAGATACCCCTTCATATTGGGAGGAGGCGATTTCCGGATCAGCACCACCCAGGCGCCAAAGCGCCGGCCCTCCTCATCTGAGGAGGGCAGCAAAGCTCCCCTCCTGATTCAGGAGGGGCCGCGCCGCTGGCGCGGGGGTGGTTACAGGCCTGCGAAGCACGGCGGTACCAGCACGTTGAAAATATAAAATTGACGCTCTTGCGGCGATCCGTTACGCCGGCATCTTGCCGGCTCACGGGCGCCGCCGAATCGGCGCGGCCTTAATCTGGTGTGCCGGCGAAGATGCCGGCGTTACGTAATCAGGCGCGCGGACGGGCACGCTTCAGGGGATATCCGGATATTCGTGGTACGGGATGGTTTTCTCGCTACGGCGGGATTCGGACACCAGGCCATCCCAGAAATCCTCCCACAAGGCTCCGCGCCTTTATCTCTTGGTAGCTGATCGATAAGATAACGGCATAAAAATTGCTAGCTGTACCGGACGGAGGTGTGTCTTCTGCTCGGAATGGCGCAGCCGGGTAGGCTCGCGAGGTTCCTGGCCGCCCCTGACGCGCTCGGCCGCGGCCCCGCCACGTGCCTATGCCCATGGCCTCAGACTCGAAATTCGAAACTGGATATTGGAAACTGGACGTGCGGGAGGCGCCAGTCGGCAATCGAAAATTGGCAATTTATACTCCGGCCAATGGCAGGGAAGATGGGCGGAAGAAAAAAAATTTTACGAACGAAGCCACCAAGTTATTGATAACAAAGGATCGCAGAACAAAATGACCGAGAAAAAGCGGACATTTTGGTTTAACTATCGGACATTTTGGTTCAACGTGGTGACATTTTGGCGTGGCCATGCAGCATTTTTCGGACACTTCGCCCGTTCTCCCGATTAGCTTGACCCTCCTCCCGGCGTTGATTAGACTGACGATTAAGCCAACTGAGAAGGTGCAATGAAAAAGGAAACGATTATAACGGCGGTGGTTTTCCTGGCTGTGGGCTTTTTGGCGGGGTACATCACCGATGCGCAGATGAGCTGGAGCGCCCGTCAAAAGGCGCAGGCCGTCGCAACGCCTTCCGAAATGCCGCCACCCGAAGGCGCGCCTTCGGTTCCGGGCAGCGCGGCAACGTCGCCTCAAGGTCTGCCGGAGGGCCACCCTCCCATTGACAGCGCCGCAATCATCCAGCAGCTGGAGACCATGGCGGCGCAGAATCCTAAAGACCCGGCAGTTTGCCTGAATCTCGCCAACTTCCTGTACGACCACAAGCAGTACAGCAACGCCATCGAGTGGTATCAGCGCGCGTTGGAACTCGACCCAAAGAATATCGATGCCCGCACTGACTTGGGGACAGCCTATTTCTATATGGGGCGGCCGCAGGATGCGCTGCGCGAATACGACAAATCGCTGACGCTCGATCCCAAGCACCAGCCCACCCTGCTCAATTGCATCGTCGTGAACCTGGAAGGCACTCACGACGTTGCCGCTGCACAGAAGGCATGGGACCGTTTATACAAGCTGAATCCGAACAATAGCGCTCTGCCACGCCTCAAGGAGCAGATTTCGTCCGCGCGGGCGGGGGATAACCCCGCAGGAGCGCACTGACTTTAGGTGTCAGGTGCCAGGTGTCAGGCCTGCCGCCGGCCAGCCGGAATGAACAGCGCGTGACTCCCCGGACCGCCAACGGTTTGAAATCAGTAGGTTGCCAGGGAGTCGCAGGCGAGAAATCTCCGGCCATGCTGGTGGCGGGGCTAGCACCTGATATCTGGAACCTGACATCTGACACTTGGCACCTGACACCTGGTTTCAGGCATCTCCCGGGGGCGAAAGGCCGTCTGACATTTATGGGAAGTTTTTTGCTTGATATTCTCGAATTCATTATCTTGGCGCTCTTTGTCAAGGCGATGACTCGAAGCTTGGGGTCTCTGTTTGGTTCATCCCGGATTAAGATCAGGACCTCCGCGGTTAGACCGGCAGACGCCTCCTCCGCGGCGCCGCATCGGGGAGAAATGGTTCGCGACCCCGTGTGCGGCATGTTTGTTTCCACGGAACTCTCCCAGCGACTGGGGCGAGGCGCGCAGACGCTGCACTTCTGCTCCCGCGAGTGCCTGGAAAAATACCAAAAGGATGCTGAGCATGCTGCTTGCTGAAGACCTTGGCCAGGCGTTACCGCGGCGCGGCGTTTGGCCAGGAATTTGGTGTTGGCGCGCGTGCTGTGCCACGCGATATCTGCGGCTGAAGGTGGGCCTTTTCCTGATGCTGCTCTCAGCGGCGGCACCGGCGCTGGGCGCCGGCGGCAAGGTTTTGCTGACCCGCAAATACCATTCCGGCCAGTCGATGGTCTATGTATCGAACGTCCATACAAATTCCAAAATCGATTCCGATCCGCCGGACTTGAGAAACTTCTTCCCTCCCCTTCCAGCGGAATTGCGCCTGAACCAGCAGAGTACCGTAACGGTATCGAAAGTACAGCCGGATGGCGCAGCCGATGTGGTGCACCGTTTCGATAAGTTCGAGGTTCAGTCTGACCTGCGGGAACTCCCTGAAAACATTCGTGATTCCATCGTGCAGGCCCAAGAGGAGCTGAGCCAGCGCATGGTGGGACAGACGCTGACGGCACACTACGATCGAGATGGCCGCCTGCTCGATATCGAGGGCGCCGACAGCCTTTTCCGGGATATTGATGCTCCGGTGCGGGAACCCCTGCTGCAAATGTTGCGAATGTTCATGGAACAAATGGGCGGACAGTCCCTCTATCCGAACCACCGCGTGAAAGTGGGCGAAGAGTGGTCGCAAACGCTGGATGCCCAGCCGCTCAAGGACTACCCCTTCCAGGTCCTGGGGAAGAGCACCTTGCGTTATTCCGGCAAGACGCGCTACCGGGGGGTAAAGGCGGCTGTCGTGGACTATCACTTCGAAAATGTGCTCAAGCCGGGGCTCGACGATATGCGGAAGGGAAAAGATCTTCCGCAGCTCGAAGCCATGGGTGTGCGGCTGGATATCCAGATCAGCGGAAAGGGGCAAGGCCGCATTCTGGTGGCCCTGGACGATGGCCGCGTCCTTCAGAACCATTCCACGTTGCACCAGACGCTGAGTGCCCTCATGAAAAACAGGGAAGGCCTTATTGCCCCCAGCGAGCAAAGTCCCCGTCTCGAAATTCAGTCTGATACCGAGATGACGGTGGAAGGAAACAATTCCAAACGACAAAAGCACCAACAACTCTAATTTTTGCCATCGATGTCGCGTGCGGATGCGGCCTCAATTCCGCTGGAGACAGCCGTCACGGGTCGGAATCAAGGAAAGTCATTGGAAGGTTTGAAATCTTTATTGACAACCAGGCACTCGCCCCTATAATCAATTTAAAGTCTTGCTCATCCTCGGAACGCAAAGGGAAGAATGAATCATTTCAATAGTACGGCATGGCCAGTGGTTCTTAGTGTCGCCGGATATGACCCTTCGGGGGGCGCCGGAGTCGTAGCCGACCTCAAAACGTTCGCTGCCCATAGTTGCTACGGCGTTGCCGCGATCACCGCTTTGACCGTCCAGAATAGCCAGGGAGTAACATCTGTCCACCCGGTTGAACCATCTCTGCTAAGAGCATCCATCCAGTCCCTTCTCGCCGACGGCCGTGTGAAAGCCGTTAAGATCGGGATGCTCTGTAACCGGAGCACCGGCGAGGTGATCGCGGAGATTTTGGATGCCAATCGGGGCCTTCCGGCGGTGCTCGACCCTGTGGTCCGCTCCTCCGATAATTTCGGGCTCCTGGATTCGGAGGGCTTTGAATTCGTCCGGCGGGAACTGCTCTCCCGAGTTACAGTAGTCACGCCCAACATGGCGGAAGCGGCGGCGCTGGCCGAAATGCCGGTCGATAACCTTGAGAATATGAAGGCGGCGGCCCGCAGATTGGTCGATTTGGGTGCGCACGCCGTGGTGGTGACCGGCGGGCACCTGGATAAGGCCGTCGACCTGTTTTTTGATGGATCCAAAATGGAAGCTTTTGCCGGCGATCATGTGAAACCGGATAACACGCATGGCACCGGGTGCACATTTTCCTCCGCTGTGACCGCCAATCTCGCTTTGGGGCGACAGTTGAGCGACGCCGTGGTTTTGGCTAAAGCCTATGTAGTTGAAGCCATACGTCAAGCTTTCCCCGTGGGACCCGGCCGCCTTCCGCTGAATCACCTGTATCGCATGACGCAACCGGCCCGCGTGACTGACCATTCCCCCGATATGGCCGAGGCTGCACACTGACACCGTTAAGAGTCTCTTGGATTTGTAGGCTGATGTTACCCGAACAAACCCTTTGACGCTCTCCTGAACACCTTGTATCCTTACGACACGTTCAGCTTCACTTATCAGAGAATGTCTTTGCGGGGGCAGCCATGCTGAAACGTACCAGCGTTGTCCTTTGGGTTGTGGCCTGTATGTGTACCCTGCCGGCACCGAAGGCGGCCGACAGCCTGTACGGGCCGCAAGGAATAGTCCCGGAGGCCGTGCGCCAAGGTAAACTGGGGAGTTGCTACTTCCACGCAGTCATCGCCGCACTGGCACAGCACCACGAGGATTCCATTCGCAAGATGATCCACTCCGACGCGGAGGGCAGCTACACGGTAACGTTCGGAGACGGCAAAAAGGAAACCGCCTATCCGGAAGACCTTCGTTACACTCGCGACAGTGGGTATGACCTCTCGGATGGGCAATGGGTGGCGGTGTTGTTCCGCGCATATGCCCAACGCGTGCTCCGCGCGTCGTTGCTGCAAGCAATCGATAGCAGTGATCTATTTCCCATGCTCAAGCAGCCGGCCGAAGAGTTAGTGGCGGCGAACGATGCGCTCGTCCTGGCGTACGATCGTGCCATCCGGGCGCAGGTGGACCAGTACGGAAACATCGGTCGTGCTAACCTGGAGGCAGGACTAAAGCAAGAGATGGCGCCCATCATGGTGCCTGATTCCGTGAAGAATTCGCTGATCGGGCTGCTCGAAACGGGTGGGTTCTTCGACAAGATGGTCACGATGATTCAGCAGAATGGGGAACTTTTTGGCGCGTATCGTGCCGTCGGCCAGGGCGGCATTGCTGATCGCGTTATGCGAACCCTGGCCGGCAACACTCACTTCCAGGAGAACCAGTCGGAAGAGCAGACGGCCGGCGCCCTTGCCGAAGCCGTCAGCAACGGCGCGCCCATCGTGGCGTGCACTGGAGGCAGCCGGTTCTATCAGGAGATGGCCAAGGGCCAATCTTTACCGTCCGGCGCCGACCTATGGTACGTAAATGCCCATTGCTATACGGTACTGAACTACGATTCCAAGTCCTCGACGGTAAAGATTCGCAACCCGTGGGCGAGGCACCCTGACCCCGACGGGATCTTCAGCCTGCCTCTGCAAAGCTTCTTTCCTGCATTTTATGGCATCGTGACGCCGTAATGGCGTTAAGACGTCAGTCTTTCTGCCAGGTTGCATCGCGGTCGTAGCGCGTCAGTGATTTCGCGAGCTGGGCGGTGCGTGGTCCCAAATCCTTCTGGTACACCAGCCCGTCTTGATCCACGATGAATGTCATTACCCCCGATGACCGGTAGTCGGCGGGATAGGCTACAAAGCCGAAACCTCCGGTCATCCTGCCCTCTACGATATAGCTGCGAGCGCCGCCCGGTTCATTCGCGCCCTGGCCCTTCAACACGCGAAAGTAATACCCATGGAACGGCTCGGATTTTCGGCCGGGTTCGTTAGCGTAACCCTCCGTCGCGGCCGCCGCTACGAAGGGTCCAATGGGGCTCTCGGGTTCGCCGGAGCCTGCTTCCCAGTAAAGACCGTCGTGCTTATTGGGGTCACTGTAGAGCTTCTGCGCATACTCCCTGCCAGAGTCCCCGTCGTGCGGCTCGGCATAGTACTCTTTTTCCGCATCCACCAGTTCATGGCACACCTGGATGACGGCCAGTTTGTTTCTCCCAATTCTCCGGTGCAGGATCTCCTGCGTGCCTGCTGGGGTATCGAAGTACCATGCGCCGTGCTTCTCGACGAGCGGAATGGGCGTGGGCCAGTTTTCCGCGCCGACGTACAAGGTGGTTGTTCCGTCCGGTTCCCTAACCAACCGGTGCATCTGTTGATATTTCGCGACGAATTCCTCCCGGTTTTCCCTGTCTTCAACCGCATCACCTGAGTACAGGATTCCTTTCGCGTCCGATCCGAGAATTCTCAGTAGGATGGAGCCATTGTTCTCCTGGAGAGCCGTTACCAACGCGCGACACGCCGCCGAGGCGGAAGGAAAGGTCTCCTGACCGGCGGCCTGTTGGGCGTTGGCAGAACACCAGAAGGCGCCAATCACGACTGCGCCGATCACGCAGGTAGCGATCTTGCTGATTCTCACGCAAAAGAACCTGCTGTTGCGCTGGTTGCGAATCATGACCTTCAAGCCTCCTCCCTCGCGGGTTCGCCTGCACGGTTTCGTCGTCGAGGCGGCGCATCACCGGCGAGGCCCGCCCCCATGAAATCCGCCACCACCGTGGAATCCGCCGCCCATGCTCATTCGACCGCGGGATGAGAAGGTCCGCGCGTCACCGCCGCGGGATATTCCGCCAAAGGCTCCGGAGCGCCCCCACGACCGCATCGCAGGACCTGACTCGCGCCCTCCCGCCCGGCCGCCAGCGAACCCCCTGGCAGAATCAGAGCCGCGCCCGGGCGCTCCGAAGCCACGCTCGACGCCCTTGCCGCCGTGAAAGCCCTCTCCGCGCGCGCCGTACCCGCGCAACCCCCGATCCCCACGAGCAAAAGGTGTGTAGCCGCGGAAATGTCCGTGGAAGTAAGCGTTGCGGTCGTAGAACGCGTGACTGTGGAAGGCATAAGGTCCGCCGTGGAAGAACAGACCACCGTAGCCCCAGTGATACCCCCACGCCGGCCATCCCCAGCCAAATCCAAAGAACGGGCCGAGGCCACATCCGATGCCGAACGAGATGTACGGGCCGGTAACCCCCCACCATGGATCGAAACCCGGCCAGAGCCCGATGGGATAGCCATACACAAGCTCGGGGTCATATTCCGGCACGTAAACCACCTCTGGATTCGCGGGCTGGACCACGACAGTGTTGCCTTGGTTGGTCACGGTTTGCTGAGAAGTGGTTTGCAGTTTTCCCGCTGCTTCCGCCTTCTGCCGCAGGGTTTGGATGGCATTTTGGACGTCTGCGGGCTGATTGTAGTTCACGTCGCCCAACTCGGATGTCCAGGAGAGATTCTTGTCCATGTTGGCCAACACGGTAGGAAACTCTGTAAGCGCCTTGACACTGGGATCCCAATCCTGCTGGTTAACCTGGTCGGCCAGCGCCGCGCCTTGCAGATTCGGGTTGTCCTGAAGGAAACGGTCGGCCTCCACAATCTGAGTGGGATACGCGGAAGCGGCGACAATTTGTGCAATCAAAGCATCCGGATACAACGCGATTGGAGCAAGTAGTTGCTGGAGTTGCTCGGGAGTCAGCTTAGATGGCTGCGGTTGCTCGGGAGCAGTCTGCTGGGGTGGTGGTTGCTGGGGCGGCGGTGGTTGCTGACCCATTGCGGCCATCCCTGTGAGGCCCTTGCAGCCCGCAGGACTCATTGCCAGGCTAGCCGCGCAGGCCACAATGCCCGCCAAAAGACTATGCCTCCAACGATTTCCTCTCATCGTGACCCTCCGCTGGTTGCCGAACGGACTCAGAGTTGTACTCTCGGTCATCTCGCGGGCCGGAGACAGACAGCATCCCGCTCCATCGCTCTGGAGGTGAGCCTTTCTCCCCCCCATCAGGCCAAAAGAATGGCGAAGATGGACAATCCGAAGTCCGCGCCTTCACTTCTCACCATAATGTTATGGATGCCACGGTGGGGATTAACGTTGGAGGTGGAGGAGAAACGTACGGGCATGGCGAGGCACACGAAGGGCGTGGCCCTCTGGGGTCTTAATAGGTCCCGAAGAGGTTGCGGACTGTTAGGCCGTTTCGGACACCTCAGAAAGCAGGGTCCCTTCCGGGACGGGAACAGCAACAGGACGAGCAGCGCGTCGGGCCGCGGCATTCTGGAAGGCGCCCCGCACTACGTAAGCCAGATCCGTCGCGACAAACGGTGGTGCCAGGAAATCAAATGCGCCGGTTTCGATGGATTCCACGTAGAATCGAGTGTCCACGATGCGAGCCACCACGATGACATTTACGGCCTGCGCGGCCTTCTCTGCCAAAGCCAGGATGTCTGCCCATGTTCCATCGGGCAGTTGGACATCCGTGAAGACCAACGGGAGTGGATTGGGGCCGCCCAGCATTCGCTTGGCTTGGGCACGCGATTCGGCACAGGTGACGCGAACGCCCTGGCGCTCCAAAGCGGCCTTAAGCATGGCCAGCGTCTCCGAATTATGGTGGACCAGCAGCGCGCTGATTCTCTCAGTCATAAAGGCTCCTTCGATGGTTACATCTAGGCTGTATTCCACAGTTGCTCCGGATCATTCGACTACGGTTCTCTCTCGCCGCCCCATCCCCATCAAACACCGCCTGGAAGTGGGGCGGCGCAATAGGAACACAAAAAATCCCCGGCACGAGTAGGTTGCGATCCAGTGTGCATGGTCACACCCGGGTGCGGCAGTTAACTTGCTCGAAACACTCGACCTTCTCCGGCGGCTGGCAACGGTTGGAACCGCTTGCTGGGGGCCAGCCGTGCTTACTTCAAAGACACCTTGAAGCTTTTCTTATCCTGCGAAATATCCACTTTATCTTCCCGTGCCAGCCAGCCTAGGGCGAACCCGACGAGATCGCCCAACCCGTTGAGCTTTTTTCTTAACTGAACCAGAGTTTGCGGCCCCTCTTCATTCAACGCTTGCCAAATTTTCCCGGCTGTAGTTCCGACTTGCTCTTTCATTTCCACTTTCATACCTCCTGTGTATATTCGGCATTCACTGCCGTAAACTTGAGAAATTCGTGTGCCCTGGACGAGAACGATGCCTTCGGCGCAGTCTTCCCCCTGCTCACGAAAGAGCTTTTTGCGTTTAGGCGTGAGTGTTGCTGCCGAGGTCAACCCTTACATCGTGGTCATCATGTGGAGCAGCTTGGTCTTGAGTGCTTGAACGCTCGATCGCACAATGTTATTAATTTACGAGGCCCATTCAACCCGTGAGAAGATAATATAGTCCCTCCGACGCCACTTTAGCAAACGAAAAAATGTTATAGCGGGAATAAGGATTAGGTCGGAGCCGAGGTGAAGCGGAACCGCGAGATTACGACCGCGTTCGGCTTACTCCTTGGGTCTACCAGGTCGTGTATTATCGCGGTGGAGAAAAGCGCCGAGCTCCAGTAACCCGTACACCAGCAGGCAGAACCAGAAGTCGACCACCGTTCCCAGGCCGAGGGTGCGCTCTGCGTGTCGGGCGACGGGAGGCAGGTAGGGCGAGAGCGCAAAATACAACGCGTTGCCGAGCAGGATGGCTACCAGGTACTTGATCCACGTAGCAGGCGTAAGGTGCATGAGCGTGATAAGTGCGGGAAGGGCCTTCCTTCCTGGCCGGCTCAAGGAGGCCAGCGCACCGCGCGTGTACCCCTCGGTTTTCCCGCAGCCCCGACCGGCGCGTCCGGCGAAGATACGCGGGCTGAGGCACCAGCCACAGCGTTATGCCCTTATAATAGTCAATTCGGAGGAGAATGGCGACTTCCAAACTCACAGCGGCCTCTGACGTTCAGTACCTGAAAGGTGTGGGTCCTGCCCGCGCGCAACTGCTGGCCTCGCACGGCATTCGCACTGTGGAGGACCTGCTCTACCATACCCCGTTTCGTTACGAAGACCGCACGCGCTTGACGCGCATTCGCGACCTGGTGCCCGGTCAGACCACTACGGTTTTCGCGCGGGTCCTGACCTGTGGCCTCATGCGGACGCGCCGCGGCATTTACATCTATGACCTGGCTGCCAGCGACTCCACCGGCATGTTGCGGTGCAAGTGGTTCAACGCGGTTTACCTGGAGAGGAACAAGGTTTTCCACACGGGGCAGCAGGTTTTCTTTTACGGCAAAGTTGACCGCGACCGTTACGGCACCGGGACCATGGAGATCATCCAGCCGCAATTTGAAATCCTGCCCGAAGAGGAAGCGGAGGGCGGCAACTCTTTGGAGATAGGCCGTGTCGTACCCGTTTATGAATCGATCGGCACGCTGGGGCCGCGCGTGCTCCGGCGCCTGATGTGGGCCGCGCTGGAGGACCTTGATGGCCAACTTCCGGACCGGTTGCCTCCTTCCGTGGTGCAGAAGAACAGCTTGGTTGACCGAGCGACAGCGGTTCTCCAGGCGCATTTTCCGGCTGGCCAGCCGGATTTGGAGAAGCTCTGCGCCTTCCGCACGCCCGCCCAGATCCGGCTCATCTTTGAAGAGTTCTTCAGCGTCGGTGCAGGACTGGCTCTGAGGCGCCGCAAGGCCAAAGCCGCTGCGGGCGTTGAATTTCAGATCAAAGAGAGCGCCCGGCAGGCTATTCTCAAGATCCTGCCCTTTCATCCCACCCGGGCCCAGAAGCGGGTGCTGAAAGAGATTGTGGACGACATGTGCTCGTCGCGTCCTATGAATCGCCTGCTGCAAGGCGATGTGGGATCCGGCAAGACGATCGTCGCCATTCAGGCAGCCATCCTGGCGATTGAAAATGGATACCAGGTGGCCCTGATGGCGCCCACGGAAATTCTGGCGACCCAGCACTATCTCTACATCAAGCAGTTGTTCCGCCCGCTCGATTATCGCGTGGAGCTTCTCATCAGCGCGCGTAAGGCATCCGACAAGGCAGGCATCAAGCGCGACATCGCCGCCGGCGCCGTGAACTTGGTGATTGGCACGCACGCGCTGATTGAGGAGAACGTGCGGTTTGCGCAGCTTGGCCTGGTAGTGGTGGACGAGCAGCATCGGTTCGGAGTGCTGCAGCGCTTCGAACTGATACGCAAAGGCTATCATCCTGACGTCCTGGTGATGACCGCCACGCCCATTCCTCGCACGCTGGCCCTGACGTTGTACGGCGACCTGGATTTCTCCGTAATTGATGAGTTGCCGCCCCACCGCACGCCCATCGTGACGAAACTCCTGGAGGAGCGCGACCGCGACAAGGCGTACACGTTCATGCGCGAAAAGGTGCGCCGGGGCGAGCAGGCGTATGTAGTCTGCCCGGTCATCGAGGAGGGCGGCAAACTGGACCTGAAGCCCGCCGTGAGCATGTACGAGCAGTTGGCGCGCAACGTCTTTCCGGAATTGAGCGTCGGCTTGCTGCACGGCCGCCTGGCCAGCGCGGAAAAGGAAGATGTGATGCAGCGCTTCAAGTGCGGCGAGGTGCAGGTCCTGGTGGCGACCACGGTGGTGGAGGTGGGTGTGGACGTGCCCAATGCCACGCTCATGCTCATCGAGCACGCCGACCGCTTCGGTCTGTCACAACTTCACCAGCTTCGCGGCCGCATTGGACGTGGCAGCAAGCGGTCCTATTGCCTGCTGATGGCGGATGAGCGCCGGAATGAAATTTCGCAGGAGCGCCTGAACACCATGGTGGCGACGACTGATGGCTTCCGCATCGCCGAGATCGATCTGAAGCTGCGCGGCCCCGGCGAGTTCTTCGGCACGCGCCAGTGGGGGATTCCGGCGTTTCGGATTGCCAACCTGCTGCGCGACCAGGAAATCCTGGAGTGGGCCAAACGCGAGGCAGCGGAATTCGTGGCCCATCCCACCGCGTCGGAGGAGTTGGAGGCCTTCGTCAGCTATCTCCGCACCGAGTGGCCGCGGCGTTACGGCTTGGCAAGCGTTGCTTAACAATCACCCGATCTAAGGTCTTGATCATGCGAATAATTGCCGGAACTTACCGTGGTCTCCACTTGCGCACTTTGAAGGGCGGGAATCTCCGCCCCACCACGGACCAGATGCGCGAGACCTTGTTTGACGTCCTGGGCCTACGCGTGGAGGGCGCGGCGTTTTTGGATGCCTATGCGGGTACGGGAGCGGTGGGCATTGAAGCCATAAGCCGCGGCGCGCGCGACGTGGTATTCATCGAGCATCACCGCGCTGCTGCCCAACTGATTCGGCAAAACCTGGCGGCGCTGAAGATTGATTCCGGATACGCGCTCCTCACCTGCGCCGTGCTGACGGGTCTGGAGCGCCTGGAACGCGACGGCGAACGCTTTGACGTCGTGTTTCTTGATCCGCCTTACGAGGAGATTCGCGAGTATCATCACACGCTGCGTCAGCTCGCGCGCGGAACGCTGCTGGGGCCGGATTCGCTCGTCGTCGCCGAGCACTCGCGGCATATCGAACTGGAGGAGAATTACCTCACGCTCCACCGCACGCGGCTGCTCCGCCACGGCGACGCCCAATTGGCGTTTTACCGTTTGATCTCACTCTGACCACACCCCTGCCCCTTTTCCCGCCAGACTCCCTCCTCTATTGGGCTCGTGAATACAGGCGGTTCGCAACGGCCAACGCACTTCAAAATCAATCACGAATCGGAAATCTCAAATTGGAAATCAGAAATCGCAAATCGCCAATCACAAATGTCAAATCTCAAATCTCAAACCGGCAATCACCAATGTTCTCACTGTCCTTCTTCCTGCTCGTTCCACCCTTCGTGTTCCTGCCAGTCCGTGATGCGGAAGTGCTTCTCCTGCCGGGGCAGTTCAGCGAACGTTTTCTTGTTGCCCTCGGCCAGGTTGCCATCCTGGGATTGATACAACCAGGTCATTTCCTGTTTCAGGGCAGCGGCCTCACCGCTCAGGTAGACGGTGTAGTTTTCGTATTTATAAGGGGCGGGCCTGAAGCCTCCGGCGCCGTAGACCTGGTCAGCCAGCACGATGGTGGCGGGGTCCAGGGCTTTCTGCTTCAACAATTCCTGGCAAGCTTTTATAGCGATCCAGTTCGCCGTGCGGTGGTCCACGTGGCGTTCGTCGGGATGGGTGAGGGCGAGCATTGCCGGGTGGAAGTTCAAAATGATCTGCCGCACCGCCTCCACCACAGCGTCGCGCGCGTAGGGCAGATTCGGTTTATAGATGTTCTCGTACGGAGCGTGGTCGCACGCCAGGTAAATGGAGAAGAACGGATTGGAAGAAGTCTTGTGGTCAAACCAGATTGCCCCCGAACCTCCGTCGGGCAAACCCAAATCAATCAGGTTATCGCGTGAAAGGCCCAAGTGCTCCATGACCTCGGCGGACTCCTCCAGGCGCACCGTGCCGAATTCCCGCGCCTCATTGGGGCCGCAAGGCTTATCGAAGTAACGCTCGCACTCGCCCACGTCGCCAGCGGTAAGAATGACGAGCTGCGTGGGAATATGGGATTCGGCGGCGGCGCGCATCAGCCCGGCGTAAGCCTGCTCGTCGTCCTCGTGCGCGCCGATTAGCATGATTGACGGTGGGAGGTCATTCACGGCGATCTCCGTGGTTGTCGCGGCCAGCGGTTTGCCGCCGTTTCCGGTGAGCGTCAGTTCCACGGCGTAGTTGCCCGGGGCCTGCGACGACGGAATCTGCCAGGCGTCGGCCGCCACTTTCCGGGCGGCGCCGCCGGCCAGGTCAATCCCGGAAGCGAGTGTGCCGGAATACACCTTGTTGCCCTTGGAATCCGTTACGCAGGCCTGAAGAGCGGATGCGTCCCACGCTTCGCTACTCGTATCTTTCACGGTGGTGACGATCCTCACCGTGTCGCCGGGGCGGTAAAGCGTGTGCGAATGGTCCACTTCGAGCGCCGCCGAAAGCTGTCCCGGCGCATAAAATTGCCGATACTTGGTGAAGTCGATAAATGAATTGTAGGGATGAGTGAAGTTGCGGCTGTAGGGCTTGGGCAGGGTGCGGTCCGGCGTCCGGATGATAGCCTCGGGGGAGAATTGCATGTCGTACAGCGTGGTGCGGTCGGCATTCCACAAGGCCACCGTGTAGGTATCGACTTCCGGCGGAGGAACTTTCTCATTGCCGAGGTCGAGGCCGGCGCCCATCACCGTGCGCTGCGAGCCGCTCAGAAAGGTTGCCGTCCCGGCCGCCATCATGGGGATAGCCGCTGCATTTCCCGCCGGCAGGTCCAGGTGATCGCGCAGCACCCGGATGGCCAGTTCGGGATTGTCGTGCCCCTGCTGTGCAAACAGGGAAATCCAGGGATAGTTCGCATTTGAAAACTCGACGCGCAAATCCTTCATGTCGGTGTCCGAAACGTTTTCCAGCCCCACCTCGCACTTGATCGGCTCGCCGACGTTGTAAATGGTCTTGTCCAGTGTCACGCGCGTGATCCTGACGATTTTCTTGTATACCACGAAGCTGCGCACTTTCTTGGTGACCGTGGGCGAGTGCTGGATGCGGTCCTCCACGTGCAGAACCACGGTGTAAAGCCCGGTGGGCGCCTGCGGCGGAATGGGCCATCCCACCTGAAATTCTTCCACGCCGGAGCGCGTTTGCGGCAGGCGATCCATCTCCACGCTGGTGACGCTGGACGTGCCGTAGTATTGAATTTCCGCGAACACAACGTAGCGTTTCGACTGGCCCGCAAGGCCGTGCACGGTAGCATGAATATATGCCAGTGAGCCGCTATTAAATCCTGTGTCCATGGGCCCGCCCTCGACCGTAATCTCTGCTGCCGAGAGCGAGCCGCCCATCATGCAGAGCGCCGCGGCCAGCGCCGTCAAACAAATTGTTTTCCCTATCATCGGTTCTCCTCGTCCCCATTCGGGACTGACTATTATTGCCGGGACGGACGGCCAGTTCAAACGAAATCGCTGCAACGGGAAACGGGCTACGGGACACGGGATAAGGGCTATGGGGCACGGGATGCGGCATACGGTATACGGCATATGGGATATTCGATAGGGAGTAACGGGAGACAGGACACGGGTCACAGGTTACGGGTTACGGGAGAGAGGAGACGGGACACGAATGCCTGGTCCATTTTCTCCGGTCATCTTGAATTTTGAATCTTGAATGTTGAATCCCCAGCCCCTCGCCCCTAGTCCCCAGCCCCCGTCCTCATTCCCCAGCCCCAATCCCTAACTCCTAACTCCTAGCTCCTCTCTCCTAACTTCTAATTCCTAATCTCCGCATTGTTGCTAGAATGGACCGTCCATAGTTCGAGTCGGACTGAAGACAGGAGCCCGTTGATGAAGCTGAAAACGAAAAAATATTGGGACGCGTTAGGGCCGGGCAGGTACCTATGGTTTTTAATGATGTTCGCCCTTGCGTCCCCGGCCATTGCCGGTCCCAAGACGGTGACGGTGGATTACCGATTCTTCCCGCACCTGGCGCAAATGGACGGCAACTGGGCCGCCCTGAAAGCGGCCACTGACGGCAAGGTGTATGTGGGTCTGGCGTGCCACGGCTGCAATGGCCATTTGGTCTTCTATGACTCCAAGGCCGACCGCATGGTGGACGTTGGTGATCTGACGCGACTGGCCGGTGAGAGCGGCCTGGGCCTCGGGCCGCAGTCCAAGATTCACGCCAAGTTTGGCGAAGGCAAAGACGGGCGCATTTATTTTGCGACCCACGGAGGACTGTGGTTTGACTATGCGCGCCTGGGTTCGCAGGAGGGTTATCCCGGCGCACATTATATGGCCTACGATCCCAAGACGGGGCAAGTGCAGGATTTTGGCATCGGCCCGCGGTTTCAAGGCGTCAACACGGGAGCCTACGACCCCCAGTTCAATCGCATTTATGGTTTGACGCACCCCGGCGGCAATTTTGTTTATTACGACGTGGCCACCGGCGCCAAAGTGGACAAGGGGCGCATGAACAACTTTGATTCCATCTGCCGCACGCTCGGCATTGATGACGAGGGCAATGTTTACGGCAGTTTCGGGAGAGGACGCTTGTATAAATACGACCCGCGCACTGACACCATTCGCGAGCTTTCCGTCACGCTGCCCGTGCGGGAGAAAGGCATTTCGCTGGGGCGCGACTACAACAAGGGAGAAACCGCCTGGCGCGTGGTGGTTTGGGACCAGCAGACCCGCAAGTTTTATGGCGTGGAAGAAAGCGCCACGACGCTGTTCTCGTTCGATCCCTACGCCGGCCCGGATGGCGAGGTGCGCCGCCTGGGCGAAATGTCGATTCCGGAATTCGCGGGCCGTCGCGACGTGCCCTACGCCACGCTCAGCCTGACCCTGGGCCCCGACCGCAGGCTCTACTACGCCGCCGCGGGCAAGGAATTCGATTATGCCGGCAGTGCGGGCGTGGCTGCTTCCCACCTGATCCGTTACGACCTGCAGTCTGGAAAGATGGAAGACCTGGGCGAGATGCATCTGCCCGACGGCCGCGCCGTGATTGGCACCAATGCCGCCGATACGGGGCCGGACGGAACCATCTATTTTGTCGGGGCCGTCACCGTTGAACCGTCCGCGGGCGAGCAAGACTACGCCGGCAAAATCGGCAGCGTTCCCTACCGGCTCGCGCTGTTCATCTACCATCCCACAAAGGATTGATCCCACATGCGTTTTCGAAACCTGTTGATGTTGGTTGCTGTGGCATTGCTAGTGGCGCACGTGGCCTTGGGCCAGCGAGACGCCGATTACGACAAGGTCGTGGTGTTGCAGACCCGCATCGACGCCCGCGACCTCGGCTACCCGCCAGTCGATATTATTCCCGACGGCGAGTCCGGCGTCACGTCGCTCACGGTGGCGCCCAATGGTTATCTCTATGGAGCCACCAGCGGCAGCCGTTCGCACCTGTTTCTGCTGATTCCGCGCCATGGTTACGTTCAGCCGTTGGGCGTCATTCCGGGCGCGACGTCGGTCACCAATGCCGTGGCCGTTTCGGCCGTGGGGGACGTTTACATTGGGACCGCCCCCGCTGGCAATTTGCTGAAATACACGCCGCACAATGAATTCAGCCAGCCCATTCAGATTGGCAAGCCGTTGCCGGTTACCGATTTGGGCCGGCCCGTCGCCGGGGAGAGCATCTTCGCCCTCACCATCGATCGCGCTGCGAATGTTCTGTACGGATTGACCTCCCCGAACGCCCACTTCTTCGAGTACGCCACTGCCACCGGCAAGTTCACGGACCTGGGCGTGGTGGCGACGCGGGTTCCCGAAGGCGAGAAATTTGAAAAAGACAAGATGATGTCGCGGATGCTGGTGGTGGACGCGAAAGGGGAAGTGTTTGCCTCGGGTGAAAACGGAGCGCTGTTCCGGTTTTCTCCCCAGACGCAAAAGCTGGAGGAGTTGAAGATTCAGGCGCCCGCAGTGCCTGGGCGGGAACGATGGACGCGCGTCGATGCTTTTCTACTGGACCCTGCGGGCTCGATTTACGGCGGCACGTCGGACCGATACCTGTTCCGGCTTGACCCGGAAAACCTGACGGTTACCAACTTGGGGAAGCCGCTCGACCAGTACCGGATCGCTGGCCTGGTGCGCGGCCCGGGCGGAAAGCTGTACGGCGTGGGCGGCACGAGGAACGAAATGGCGCATCTGTTCGGTTACGATCCCGCCGCCGGCGCCTACGATGCGCTCGGCTACGTGGATGTGAACCGCCGGCCGTATTACACCTGGCAGGCCTATGTGGTTGGCGCCATGGCCGCTGACGACTACGGCACGGTCTACATCGGCGAGGACGAGCGCATCTCCAAGCTGTACCTGTTTTTCCCCTGGCAGTGAAAGGGGAGAACGATAAGGTCGGGAGGCCCCAGATTGCACGGATTCACGCACATTCGATCACGCTTGAATTTTGAATCTTGGATGTTCAGGTGTGACTGTTGAATCTTGAATTTTGAATCCCTGAACTGGTAGCCGCGTCAGCGCCTTCCTGACCGCGGCTCCTTGTCCGGCAGAAGGTTTTTGACGTAGCGATTGCCCTGCTAGCGAGCGATACAAATCTCAAACTGATCGGTTGGGAGGAAATCCAAAAGCCGAGCGACAACGCTGTGGCCAAGATTCATCCGCTCCCTCCGGCGTGGCTTGGAAAACAGGGGAATGATGAAATGGACGGCGTCACGCCGGGGCCCGTTGGTACTTGCAGTTCTCGTTGGGGCAATGGCGGGTGGTGGCTCCCGTTTTCTTGTTGAACTTCTCGAGCAAAATGGGCGAGCCGCAATTGGGGCACGGTTCGGCCACGGGCTTGTCCCAGGCGGTAAACTTGCAGTCCGGGTAGCGGTTACAGCCATAAAACGTCTTTTTGAACCGCGTGCGTCGCACCACGATCTCGCCCGTGCAGCCTTTTTCCGGGCAGGGTATTCCCAGCGTCTCGCGCTTCACGTACTTGCACGTCGGATAATTGCTGCACGCCGTGAACTGCCCGTATCGGCCGTGCTTGATCACCAGGTGGTTGCCGCACTCGGGGCACTTCTCTTCCAGCGGCTGATCGGCCACCGCCGTGGCATTCCCTTCTTTCATAACGATCTTCTTAGTATTGCGACACTCAGGGTAGCCGGTGCACGCCAGGAAGTACCCAAAACGCCCGCGCTTGACGGCCATGGGCTTGCCGCATTTCTCGCAGTTCTGCGCTTCGATTTCGGGCGCAGGCGGCGCAGCGCTGGAGTACTTGGCCGCGAGTTCCGGCGGCAAGTCGCTGGTGCCGTCGCACTCGGGGTAACCGGTGCAGGCCAGAAACTGCCCGTTCCGGCCCAATCGGATCACCATGGGCTTGCCGCACTTCTCGCATTTGACGTCAGTGGGAATGCCCTCACCCTTGATGTCCGCCATCTCACGTTCCGCCACGCGCAAGTCCTTCTTGAATTTCTTGTAGAATTCCTCCAGCGCGTCGGTCCAGGAAAGCTTCCCGTCCTCCACCTCGTCCAGTTCCTCTTCCATGCGCGCCGTGTACGCGACATCGAAAATATCGGTGAAGTTCTTTACGAGCAGGTCGCTGACCACCATGCCGAGCTCGGTGGGATAGAACCGGCCCTGGTTCTTTTCCACATATTCACGGTTCTGAATGACAGAGAGAATGGTGGCATAGGTGGAGGGCCGTCCGATGCCCTTCTCCTCGAGTGTTTTCACCAGCGTGGCCTCGTTATAGCGCGGTGGCGGCTCGGTGAAGTGCTGTTCCGGCAGCAGCTTGTGCAGCTTCAATCGCTCGCCTTCGGTCACGGGCGGCAGGCGGTGCTTCAATTCCTCGTCCTCCTCCATCTCCGATTTTTCATCCTTGCCCTCTTCGTAGACGGCGCGGAAGCCATTGAACTTTTCCACAGAGCCCGTAGCGCGAAGCAAATAGTCGGCCGCCGAAATGTCAATCGTCGTCTGGTCGAAGATGGCGGGGTTCATCTGCGAAGCCACGAAGCGCTGCCAGATCAGCTTGTACAGCTTGAACTCGTCGGGACCCAACACTCTGCGGAGCGAATCAGGCGTGCGCGTTACATCCGTCGGCCGGATCGCTTCGTGCGCGTCCTGCGCATCTTTCTTGCTGCGGTAACGAATCGCTTCGGGGGGTAGATAATCGTTGCCGTACGTTCTCTGAATGTAATCGCGCACTGCGGAGAGCGCGCCTTCCGCCACGCGCACCGAATCCGTACGCATGTACGTAATGAGGCCCACGGAGCCCTCCTGCGGCAGTTCAATGCCTTCATAGAGGCGCTGCGCCACCGTCATCGTCTTCTTGGCGTAGAAGTGCAGCTTGCGCACGGCTTCCTGCTGAAGTTTGCTGGTGATGAACGGAGGCACCGGGTTCTTGCGTTTCTCACGGGTCGTAACCGACTGCACGATCAGGGGAGCGCCCTTGATCCCCGCCGTTATTTGGTCGGCCGCCGCCTGGTTGGGAATCTCAATGTCTTTCCCCTGGTACTTCGCCAGACGCGCTTCAAACACCGGAGGTATTTTGCCTTCCACGTGCGCGGTGATTGTCCAGTATTCGTTCTTTTGGAAGGCCTGGATTTCCCGCTCGCGCTCCACGATCAGCCGCAGGGCTACGGTTTGCACGCGCCCGGCGGAGATGCCGCGCTTCACCTTGTCCCAGAGCAGCGGGCTCACCTGGTAACCTACCAGGCGGTCCAGAATGCGGCGGGCCTGCTGCGCATCCACCAGCCGCGCATCGATGGTCCCCGGCCGCTCAAACGCTTCACGCACCGCGTCGCGCGTGATTTCGTTAAAGAGGACCCGATGGAATTTCTTCTTGCTCGAATTCAGCAGGTCGTGCAGGTGCTGACAAATGGCCTCGCCTTCCCGGTCCGGGTCGGCGGCCAGGTAGATGGCGTCGGACTTGCTCGCGGCAGACTTCAGATCTGCGGTCACATTCTTGCGCGTGGGAATCGTGATGTACGTGGGTTTAAACCCGTGCGCGATGTCGACCCCCAACTCCTTCTTGGGAAGATCCATGATATGTCCCATGGAGGCCTTCACCGTGAAGTCGGGACCCAAATACTTATTAATAGTTTTCGCCTTGGCCGGCGATTCTACGATGACCAATGATTTACTCATAAAAAGTGGTCAGCCGTTGGTTTTCAATGGCCCGTAAAAGGAAAACGCCCAGGTTCGAAACTTTCACTCTCACTCTTGGACATCAGACCTTGCACTGACAACTGGGAACTGACGACTGAGGACTGCCTCCTTACCCCGTAACACTACCGCTACACCAGACTTCCAATTCCTCAACTTGTTTCGAGGATTCCCCGGGGTTACAGTTTACGGATAAAATTCTTTCCAGGCAACTGCCGGATCAACCCGTTCATTTCCAACTGCAACAGAGCCGCCAGAACACGTGGATGGGGCACGTTTGCGGCGCTCGCTATATCATCCACAAAAAGAACCTGGTCAGCACGCAGAACTTCAAACACGGCTTTCTGTTCCGGAGGGAGCGAGGCCGCAAAGAGCGTGGCCTGCGCCCCGATCGGCTCATCTTCGGGCGTCTCGGCAGGCGGCAAGAGCTGCATGCGCACTTCCGCCGGAAACTCTTCTATCACATCCATCCATTGATCCACCAGCTTGGCCCCTTGCTTGATTAGATGATTGGGACCGAAACTTTGTGCAGAGGTGATATTTCCCGGCACTGCAAAGACTTCGCGGTTCTGCTCGAGCGCGAGGCGTGCCGTGATCAGCGACCCGCTGTACTCCGCCGCCTCCACCACCACCACGCCCAGTGAGAGCCCGCTGATGATGCGGTTGCGAATCGGGAAATTTTCCGGCGTCGGACCCGTGCCCGGCGGGAATTCCGATATCACCGCTCCGGATTTGGCGATCTCTTCCGCCAGACGCTTGTTCTCGCGGGGATAAATAACATCGATTCCCGACCCGAGGACGGCCACGGTCTTGCCCTGGCCTTCCAGCGCACCGTGGTGCGCCGCGGAATCTATGCCGCGAGCCAACCCGCTTACCACTACCAGTTGGCGCAGCGCCAGATCATGGGCCAACCGGTGCGCAACGGAACTACCGTAGGCGCTGGGCCGCCGCGTTCCAACTATTGCCACCGCGTATTGTGAGAGGACTTTCGCATCGCCACGCACGTAAAGCAGCAAGGGCGCATCAGGAATCTGTTTAAGTAGCGGCGGGTAGTCTTTGCTATCGAAGGCAACCAGCTCACACCCGGCCGTGACCGCCTTCTCCACTTCCTTTTCGGCGTCCTTCACCGCAGCCTGGGCAAAAATCGCCTGCGCCACCCGCGCCGGAACCCCGCAACTCTCCAGTTCCGTCAGAGAGGCCATGTAGGCGGCTTGCGGCGAGCCAAAATGCTCGATGAGCTTGTGACACCCGCGGATGCCCAATCCCTCGATCCGCGTCAATGCCAGCCAGAACGGTAATGAGTCATCCATCGTGCTTCGTTACCTCAAAGTAAGGGTTGAATTATGCACGAAAAACCCGGAGACAAATCAAATTAAAGTGGCAGCTTGTCGTCACCGATGCGTAGTTTGCTGCAAAACTCGTGTCAGACATTCCGAAAATGGCCGAATTCTGGACATTAATGTCCGTTTTTTATCGGGTATCTCGTCTGTCGGTCCTTTGTTTTCATACACGTTCCGGCTTCGAACGTATCTTTCTGACATCTTTTTGTGGAGCATCCGTTTCGGAGTTCTGCAAAGCTGTTGGTGTGAGTCACAACCGGCGCAGGTGGGAGTCGTTCGTTCTTCAAACCCGAGCCACGCATAATTATATACGTAATATACCGCACGGCAAGTGGAAGCCGAGTAAAATCTAGCCCAGGCACCAATCCTGTGTCGGGTAGAGTAGAACGGACCTGGCGAGCCCCAATTGAGCGGAGCAGACTTAATGTCATGCCGTCGTGTATTTTAGGAATATTACTTTTGATCTATTGCAAGTTCTTATGGAACGGTGGACAATGTCCCGCGCTCGGTGTACGAGCGAACCATTTTCTGCCGATGGTCGCGCTTTACGTTTCGCGGCCGATGGTCGATCTACACAGGGTAGGTGAGTTCGCGCCTCAAGGTGGAACATGGCGGAGGCCAGTACCAGATGAACCGTCGAGTTCGAACGGGGAGTTTGCTTCTTCTTGCCATCGTGCTCCCGGTCATTACTGGCGGCGCAGAGCAAAAAACCCTCCGACAAAGGGCTACACCGGCATCCACTTCGAATGACGACGTCCGTCCACAACTCCTGAATGCTGATGCCAACCCCACGCTGCGCTTCCCTATTGCCCGGATGGGGTACATGAACTCCAGCCTCTCGTTTGGCTGGCTCGACATTTCCCGCGCTTCAGTTCGCTATCATGTAGAACAACCCCCGAGCAAAGCTCAGGATTCATTTGAAACATCCCGGCAGCAGGTCCGCAGTCTGGATTTCCAAGGTATTTTCCTGACATTCTCGAATCCCAAGCTGCAAAGGATCTTTTATCTGCCCCCTGGTGAGTGGGCATCTCTGCACAGCGGCACTAGTATCGTTTCCGCCGCCGAGGGTGGGACGCAAGCGACTCAGTCGATTCTGCGGGCACTACAGAACTTTGATTTCGCCCTTTCGTTGGCGCAGCCGCCGGTAACGGCTGCCGAGCAGAAGCCCATCGCGCCCGTTGCGGGGCCGGCCAAGCCGGCGGCTCCGGTCACTCCGCCCAACATCGTGCTGACCGCACCGGCAAGCGCCAATGGCAATCAACCTGTTGAGATGGATCGGTCTCCTTTGGTGATCCGCGGCGCAGCGATGGATGCCGCCGGCATTCCGGTGGTAACCATCAACGGCCTGCCAGCGAACATGAAGCCGCAAAGCAACCTGGCGGCTGAGTTCTGGTCAGACCCCCAGCCACTTCAGCCGGGGGATAACCGATTCCAAATTTCTGCCATCGATGCGGCGCATGGCGAAAGTCACGTGACGGTGTTGGTCCACTACACACCCAAGGCGACGCCCGTGAATCCCCGCGCACTGGCTAAACAGGACATCGTTGATCTACTCCATGGCGACGTTCCTGCGGCGAGTGTGGTGGCGCTCATTAAAGAGCGGGGCATCAAATTCCGGCCGACCGCGGATGACCTGAACGCCATTCGCGCTTGCGGAGGGAACGACGAACTGATTCAAGCGATTCAGCAGGCGGCGCCCGCGCCATGAGCGCTGCTGGCCGCAACGCCGCCATCCTGGCGGCCAGGTGCCGGGTGGAAGCCGGCGTTACAACCGTCGCACGCCGATCCGAGATGGATATTCATTTTTTGGAAACTTTGTAACCTTGGAGGTTCATCCGTGATGAGTCACTCGAATGTCAGCCGATTGCAACGCATCTTACTTTTATCGTTCTTAATTCTTACGGCGACGTCCGTCGCGGCCGCGCAGGCGAAATCCAAAAAGATGTCCCGACTCGCCGATCCGGCCATGTCCAACACTGCCGTCCAGCCGCAACTGCTGAATGCTGACACCAGCCCCACGCTGCGTTACCCCATCGCGCGGGCGGGGCTTACCGTGACCAGCGTCTCCTACGGTTGGCTCGACATCACGCACGCCGGGATTCGCTTCACGGTGGTGCAGCCGCCCAACAAGATGGACGACGCCTTCAATGCCGCGACGGCGGACATCCGGGACCTCAAGTTGGAGGAACGTAACAACACCATTACCTTCCGGAATGGGAACAAGAGGAATTCGATCTTTTACGTTCCCCAGGAGAACTGGGGAAACGCTCACGGCGGCCGTGCGTTCCTCGCCGCAACCGAGGAGGGGGCGTCCGGGACGCAATCGATTTATAAAACGATGCTGGATTTTGAGGCGATGCTGGCGCTAGTGAAGTCCGCCACCGCTCCCCCTGCGCCGGTGGTCACGAGCCCTCCGCCGGAGCCCAAGCCTGCTGCTCCGCCTGCACCACCGGCGATCATGGTGGCGTCCCCTTCGGGCGCCGGGGCGAACCAAACGGTCGAAGTATCTGAATCGCCATTGGTCATCCGCGGCGTGGCGATGGACGGCACGAGCATTCCTGTTGTGAGCATCAACGGGTCACCCGCTAACATGCGGGCACAAAACCCGCAGGCGGCCGAGTTCTGGTCGGACCCCTTGCCGCTACAGCCGGGAGCTACCCCCATCCAGATTATCGCGTTCAACTCCGCCCATGTGCAGACTACGGTTGCCTTTACCGTTCACTACACGCCCAAAGCGGCTCCCGTGGACCCCAAGGCATTGGACAAGGCGGAGATCATTTCGCTGTTGCAAGGGTCCGTCTCTCCTGCGCACGTTGCCGAAATTGTCAAACAGCGTGGCATAAAATTCAATCCCACGGCTGACGATCTCAATGAGATCCGGGCAGCGGGTGGAAGCGATGACGTGATTCAAGCTATTCAACAAGCCGCCGCACCCAAGTGAGGGGCGCGACCGACTAGCTTCTTAAACTACCTGCCAAGTGGGGGCGAAAGTGGAGGACCGTTTCCAATGAGTCGGATTTCTGCGGGTGGTTGGGGGCGCGTGGCGCTGCTGATATTCCTGGGTCTTACGGTAGCTTCAATGGGGTTGGCAGCGAAGACCAAGAATCCAAAGTGGGGCAGTGGTTCTGAGCTTGCCAACCTGGTCCGGCCCGAGCTGGTGAACGCCCAGACCAACCCCACGCTACGTTTTCCCGTGATGAGTATGCCCGGTTCCGTGTTCAGCATCACCTACGGGTGGTTGGACATAAGCAGCAATACGATCCGTTACACTGTGGTGCAGCCCCCCAGCAAATCCGGGCATGATTTTGAAGTCTCCAGGTTCGCAGTCAACGACCTCCGATTGAACAGCAACGTACTGTCGTTCAAAAGCCCCAAACAGCGGCAGATGCTCGTCTATTTGTCGCAAGATCGCTGGGGGATCAGTGCATACGGCCCCGGGCACGGGGCAGGCAGCCAGCCGTGGGAGCCTGGGGACCTCCTCAATTTACATGACGCTGATGAATTTCGAGGGCGTGATGGCGCTGGTGAAACCTCCTGCGCCGGCGCCCGTCGCGCCACCAGTGGTGGAGGCGCCCGCGCCCAAGCCTGCGCCGCCTTCGCCGCCGGCCATTGTGGTATCATCGCCGCCGGGCGCGAGCGCGGGCCAGACGGTCGAGTGTGACCAGCCCACATTCGTCATTCGCGGCGTCGCCATGGATGGCGCCGGAATCCCCGTGGTGCAGATCAACGGGTCGCCCGCCAACATGCGCCCGCAAACCTCGCAAGCGGCGGAATTCTGGTCGGATCCGCTGCCGTTGCAAGCAGGAAGTAATCCTATCCGGATTGTCGCTTCGAATTCGGCCCACGTGGAGACCAAGCTCGAGCTCAGCGTTCATTACAAGCCCAAGGCCGCGCCGGTGAATCCGCGGGCATTGGGCAAAGATGAAATCATCTCGTTACTTCAGGGCGGCGTGCCAGTGACGCACGTCGCGGAACTCGTCTCCGACCGCGGCCTCAAGTTCACGCCTACGCCCGCAGACATGAATGATATCCGCGCAGCGGGCGGCACCGCTGACCTGATCCAGGCAATCCAGCAGGCTGTGGCGCCCGGTAAATGAAGGAAGCCGGCGCAAACTTGCGCGAGAGGAAAGTTATTTTTACTGCGCTCGCCCCCTTGGGGGAGAGGGTGGCTCGACGAGGCGTGTTCATCGGCCGAGGCGAGACGGGTGAGGGGGTTTCGTTTATTGTCAAACGTAATATGGGAGCAGTGCACCATTAATATGGACTGGAAAAGACTGGCAAAATATATTGGGACCCTCCTCGCCCTCGTCGCTATGGGATTCCTGGGCAACGGATGGGCGGGAGCTTTGCCCCAAGCGGCGGCCCGACCCGTACCGCCAACGCCGCAGGTTTACATTCCCGCCACGAATATTCCCGATGATGTGCAATTGCTCAACGCGGAGTCTAACCCCACGCTGCGCATACCGGTGGGCCATTCCAGCTTGAATTGGACTCTGGTGATGCCTCGAATCAGAGCTTCCTACGGCTGGCTCGAAATCGACCGAAACCAAGTTCGTTACACGATGGTCCGGCCGTCGCGAATGGCCAAAGAACCCGATATGGCCTTTGAGATCAGCCGGGCCGAAATCACCGCCATCACCTTTGAGTTCAACGCCGCCGGATTTCGTGCTCGCAAGTTGAGGCACTTCTTTGGCTATTCGCCGCAAAACCATTGGGATGCGGCGGAATCGAAGGATGCTTCCGTTAACAGTGTCACTAAGACGGACGCCCTTTACACCCCCCTGATACTGCGAGCGCTCCAGAACTTTGACGGTGTAGTGGCGGACCTAAAACTCAAGCAGCAGGCCGCGGCACCACCACCCGCTGTGGTACAACCCACGGTGGCGCCTCCACCCAAACCTCCGGCGTCCTCTCCTCCCACGCTGGTGCTCATGGTTCCTTCTGGAGCGGACGAGAACCAGACGGTGGAAGTTCATGAATCCTTACTGACGATTCGCGGCGCGGCTATGGATAACTCCGGCCTGCCCACCGTAGCGATCAATGGTTCGCCGGCGGCGCTGCGGCCCAAAGGCGAGAATGCGGCAGAATTCTGGTCTGATCCTATTACCCTCAAGCCCGGCGATAACGCTTTTGAGATTGTGGCCACCAGCCCCGGAAAGGCGAACGCCTACTTCCGGTTTGTTGCCCACTTCTCGCCCAAGGCGGCCCCCGCCAATCCCCGGGCGCTGGGCAAGGACGAAATCATCTCCCTTCTCCAGGGCGGTGTGCCGGTGACGCACGTAACGGGGCTGGTGGCAGATCGCGGGATTAAATTCACCCCCACGCCTGCGGACCTGAATGATATCCGCGCGGCGGGCGCAGGCGATGATTTGATCCAAGCCATTCTGCAGGCCGCGACCCCAGGCAAGTGAGGCAGGCTCCGAAGCGCCATTGTCCTGTTTTATTTGGCCTGCGGGGGAGCGGGTGCGCTAGAATGAGGTTTGCAGCTCCCTGACCACCATGCCAGCTTTGCGCCTGTCGGTCGTTCAGTATCTCAACACGGTTCCGCTCATTTGGGGCATACTCCACGGCAATCAACGCGGCAGATTTGAATTGCAATTGACCGTGCCCAGCGGTTGTGCCAATGCCATTGCCGGGCGGCAGGCCGACGTGGGCATTGTCCCTTCCATCGAATACCAGCGGTTAAACGGGGTCAAGATCCTCCCCGGCATCTCTATAGCTTCCAAGCGCGTCGTGAAAAGCGTGCTGCTGCTCAGCAAGATGCCGCTAAACAAAGTGCAAACCGTGGCGCTGGACGAATCCTCGCGCACTTCCGCGGCGCTGGTGCGAATCCTGATGCAGAAGTTTTATTCACGCCCTGTCTGTTTTTCACCGGCTGCGCCTGAACCCGGCGCGATGCTGCAACGCGCCGATGCCGCACTGCTGATCGGTGACCCGGCGCTGACCTATAGCGGACCCGCAGCCGTCTACGACCTCGCCACGGAGTGGAGAAACTTCACTGGTCTTCCGTTCGTTTTCGCCGTCTGGATGGGGCACGCGAATCTCGCCCCGCATGTCTCGGACTTCGCCGCCTCCCTCGAGTTTGGGCTCGCCCACCTTGATGATATCGCCGCCGAATACGCTCCCAAGCTTGGCCTGACGCCCTCTGCTGTGAAGGTTTACTTGACCGAAAACATCGATTATTCTTTGGATGAGGAGAATCAGCAGGGGCTGAAGCTCTTTTACAAGCTCGCGCATGAGGTGGGGATCATTCCCGCGGAAAAAGAGATCTCGTTCACAGAAACGTGTTAGTCCTGCAAGTTAGAGCGGCAGGATCGAACGGCCAGGCAATATGCAAATGACCAAAGAACAAGCCCTGGATATGTTGCGCTCGGACGACCTGCTGGGCGTCGGCATGGCAGCGGACGCTGTTCGCAAGCACCTTCATCCCGGCAACGTGGTTACGTACCAGATTGACCGCAACATCAACTACACGAACATCTGCACCGAGTACTGCTCGTTTTGCGCTTTCTATCGGCCCGTTGGATCGCCGGAAGGCTATATCCAGCCGCTGGAATCCATGTACCAAAAAATTGAGGAAACGCTAGCGCTGGGTGGCACGGGCGTACTGATGCAGGGCGGGCTGCATCCTGACCTCAAAATCGACTATTACGAAGATCTTCTCCGCAACATCAAGGGGCGTTTTCCGCAGATCCACCTGCATTGTTTTTCGGCGCCGGAGGTTTTGAACATTGCGGAAGTGTCCGGCCTCACGCTCCGCGACACGATCGTGCGCCTGATGGATGCCGGCCTCGATTCCATTCCCGGCGGCGGTGCGGAAATCCTGGACGACGAGGTCCGCCGGCGCATCGCGCGCCTGAAGTGCACTACCGACGAATGGCTGCTGATGCATCGCACAGCGCACTCCCTCGGTATGCGCACCACGGCCACCATGATGTTTGGCTGCGGCGAAACGCTCGAGCACCGGGTAAATCATTTCGAGCGCGTGCGCCAATTGCAGGAAGAGACCGGCGGATTCACGGCGTTCATCCCGTGGTTCTTCCAGCGCGCCCACACATCGCTCGGCAACTTCATCAAGGAAGAAGTGACGGCGGTGGATTACCTGAAAACACTCGCTGTCGCTCGCATCTATCTGGATAATATTGAGAACGTGCAAGCATCGTGGCTGACGCCGGGCCACAAGATCTGCCAGATCGCGCTGCGTTTCGGCGGCAACGACGTGGGATCGATCCTGATCGAGGAAAACGTGGTGCGCGCCGCCGGCGTCACCCGCACTTCCACTGAAGAACAACTCCGCCGCATGATTAAGGACGCAGGCTTCCGCCCCATCAAGCGCGACACGCTTTATCGCAATTACTTTTTGAACTGACACTGCCGGCCTTTATGCCCAAGCCCCCGATGACACCTTGTCTTGTACTCAATCGAACAATTTTCCTGGCCATAATCCTCCTGAGTGCCGTTCCCGGAATTCGGGCCGTCGACAGCTCATCTCCGGCAATTATCCCCAGGCCCGCGCACATCGCAGTGAAGGCCGGCGCGTTCCGTCTCGGCGCGGCGACCCGGATCTATGTGCTGTCAAATGACGCGAACGCGCATTGGGTGGGCGAGTATCTGGCGACATTGCTTTCCGATGCGCTGGGAACTCCCATTCGCGCGCAGATTAATCCGAACGCGATCCCGGACCGCGGCGCCATCCTCCTTTCCTTACCAGCGCCACGGGCGTTAGGGCCCGAGGGCTATCGGTTGAGCGTAACGCCGTACAATGTGCGCATCGAAGCGGAGAGACCGGCGGGGTTGTTCTATGGGGTCCAGACGCTGCGCCAGATGCTGCCGCCGCAGATTGAGCAGCGGGCTGCCGCGATCAAGTCGATAGAAATTGCCAGCGTCGAGATTCAGGATCAGCCGCGCTATGCGTGGCGAGGCCTGATGCTGGATTGCAGCCGTACGTTTCTTCCCATCACGTACCTGCGCAGCACCATCGATCGCATGGCACTCTACAAATTAAACACGCTGCATCTCCACCTAACGGATGATCAGGGCTGGCGGCTGGAAATCAAGAAATATCCCGAACTCACCACGATCGGCGCTCACTACGCGGCAGACTACGGGGGGAGTGGCGGCTTCTATACGCAACAGGAGATGCGCGACCTCATCGCGTACGCGGCCGAGCGCTATATTACCATCGTCCCGGAGATCGAGATGCCCGGCCACTCCGAAGAGGTCTTGACAGCGTACCCGGAACTCGCGTGCGACCTCCCCGAGCCACATAAGTTCGATGTACATCCCTTCTGGGTCGGTGTTCCTGGACTAACCCAGCCCCTGTGCGCCGGCAACGACAAAGTCTTCGCGATGTACCGCGACATCCTTGAGGAGGTAATGGAACTTTTCCCCTCGCCCTTCATTCACGTGGGCGGCGATGAAGTTCCCAAAGACGCCTGGAGCCGGTGCCCGCGCTGCCAGGCGCGCCTAAAGGCGGAAGGACTGAAAGATGAAGAGGCATTGCAAAGCTACTTCATGCGGCGCATCGAGAAGATCGTTGAAGCGAAGGGCCGGCGCCTGATTGGGTGGGACGAAATTCTGGAAGGCGGCCTGGCGCCCGGCGCCACGGTGATGTCGTGGCGGGGCACCAAGGGCGGAGTGGCGGCGGCCGAGATGGGTCACGACGTGGTGATGACGCCTAATCCCTACACCTATTTTGATTACACCTATCACACCACGCCTACGGAAAAGGTCTACTCGTACGATCCGGCAGCCACCGAGTTCACCCCCGCGCTGGCTGAGCACATTCTGGGAGTGCAGGCGAGCATGTGGACACACATTGCGGTCACGGAGCAAGCCATCGATTACCAGCTTTACCCGCGCCTGCTGGCGCTGGCGGAAGTGGCGTGGACGCCGCAAGCCCTGCGCGATTGGAGTGATTTCAATTCACGGGTCAACGCACACTACGCGCGATTGCAGTTGCTTGGCGCGCAATACTGTGACGTTGCCGCGCCAGCCCAAAAAGTGGGAGCGTGGCAGGCGTTAGATCTTGCGGGCGATACACCGCGTCAGTTCACCTTTGATGCGACACCTTACATTCCAAAATCCGGCGAAGTTCAAGTAGAAATTCAGCGCGATGAGGGCGAGAAATGGACTTACGTCCGCTCCGTCGAGCTCCTGGAAGATGGAAATATGACCGGCCAAGTCGCCTTTCCCGGACCTTTGGACAAAAGCAACGACGCGAATATCGGCTGGCTGCCAGTCGGCCGGCAGCAAACGGCCGCGCGATATGCGCTTCGCATCACCCTGCAAGGCTCCAAGAATGGGGCTGTCTCAGGCAGCGTGTGGATTGTCGAGCCGCGCCGCAGCCAGGGCGAGGTTCACCCCTGACTCAATGAGGAGGCCGCCGGCCCAGCCTGCACCGTCTGTAGCGGTTGATGTCGCGGGCACGGGCCTATAGGAGCAATCGGGCGGGAATTTGAACTGATGCACGGTTCTCCGTAGCACTCCATGGTTTGCTAATTGCGTCATTCGAGGTTCTATTATGCCCAAGCAACGGCGTCGAAAATTTCTGAAAACTTTCGCGGCCGCAGGTGCGGCAGGATTAGTCTCTCCGGTTACGGCAACTTCACAGCAAAATGTCAAAGGCGACTGTGCCAACCTGACTACGGCCGTCGTCCCGCTCGCACGCTGGACGTTCACGCTCGATCCCGCCGGGACAGGAGAATCGCAGGGCTGGTTTAAATCTGCCAGCGCCAGGCCCGGCGCGGCTGCGGACGTAACGGTTCCCCACACGTGGCAGATTTCGGCGGAAAATGCCGGCTACATGGGCGTCGGGTGGTATTGGACCGAATTCGATGCACCTGCGCATTGGGCTGACCGATGCGTGCGAATCGAGTTTGAAGCTGCGTTCCACACCGCAAAAGTATGGCTCAACGGCCGACTACTGGGCGAGCATGCCAGCCGTGGCTATACGGCCTTCACCTTGGATGCCACACCGGCGCTGCAATTGGGCAGCCGGAATTTTCTTGCCGTCAAAGTCGATAACTCCTTCAACGCTGGCATGCTTCCCCGGAACGACTCGTATGATTGGGCACAGGATGGAGGCCTCACTCGCCGGGTAAATTTGCTGGTGACTCCCAGTTCATATATCGAGCGCCTGTGGATCGACGCCATCCCGAACCTCGCTTCTGGGCGCACGCCGTTGCAGATTCGCGCTACGGTGCGGAACAGCGGCAAAGAAGCGCAGGACCTCACGTTCGCGTACCACGTTCTCGAGGAGGGTTCAGGCGTTGCCTTGACACAAATGGAACAAGCAGGTGCGGTTCACTTGCCGGGCAGGGAGCGTCCAGAACGTTGTGTTAACAACCATTGAGGTTCCACTGAAGCTCTGGCATTTTGACCACCCGCACTTGTATCAAGCGGTCGTCGAACTTGGCCAAGGCGGCAACCCCATACATAGTTTTGCCCAGGCCTTCGGCGCTCGGAAATTTGAAGTGAAGGGCTCGGCGATCTATTTGAACGGCGAGCGCGTGTGGCTGATGGGCGTGGAGCGCATGGCGGGCAGCAATCCGCGCTTTGGCATGGCCGAACCGGCATCGTGGATCGAACACGACCACGACGACCTGAAGGAACTCAACTGTGTTTTGACGCGCGTTCACTGGCAACAGGACAAGCGAGTCCTCGACTACTGCGATCGCCACGGCATCCTGTTCCAGGAGGAAGTACCGTCGTGGGGAGGCGCCACCTTTGACGGGATGACGAACGAACCGTCACCCGAAATCATGCAGAACGGGATCGGACAATTGCGCGAGATGATTGAACGCGACGGCAACCACCCTTGCATCGTTGCCTGGGGGCTTTGCAACGAGGTGAATGGCCACAACCCCGTAGCACGCGTCTTCATTCAGCGCATGGCCGCGGAAGCGCGCCGCCTGGATCCACACCGCTTATTGACATATGCCTCTAACTCCCTTCAGCGGACGCCCGCCGAAGACGCTGCGGGCTTGCTGGATTTCATCGAGTGGAATGAGTATTACGAAAGCTGGTACCCGGGAACCCCCGATTCGGTGCGGCGCAATTTGCAGCAGATTCACGAGGCGTTTCCCGACAAGCCGGTGGTGATTTCAGAATATGGGTACTGCGAATGCAAGTCTGACCGCTTGGGCGGCGACGAGCGGCGCATTGAAATCCTGCGCGACCACACCCAGGCCTGCCGCGATTTCGACTTTGTAGCAGGAACGATTTTCTTCGATTACAACGATTATCGCACGCACATGGGCGACAAAGGCTTGGGACCGCTGAAGCAACGCGTACACGGCGTAGTGGACCTGTACGGTAACCGCAAGCCTTCCTTTGAGGCTTTACGCCAGGAGGCGAGCCCCGTCGAAAGCCTGCGTTTGGCGTCCGGCGCGGGATCGCTCAGCGCCACCGTAATAACTCGTAAAGCCCTACCTGCCTACACGCTGGAGGGCTATACAGTGCGCTGGGTTGTTTTCGGGTTTGACGATCTGCCCATGGAGGAGGGATCAGCGGCCCTGCCCAAGCTCTCGCCCGGTCAACAAGCCACCCTGCGCATCGACGTGCAGGAGAAGCACCCGACCCGCGTCCGCGTGGATGTCGTCCGGCCGAGCAATTTTTCCGTCGCCACCGCGTGGTGGAAGTTCCCCAAAGAGGAGCAATTTCATCAGCCGTAGGTGAAATCTACCGTTTGGTCTACCAGAAAGCCGGGTTTTAATCGACGATGGCGCCTTCGGACAATATTTCATCTTGACAGATGACAATTATAGGCTATGCTTTTCACCATGGAGTTCTGTGACGGTCACCGCACGGGCCGGAAGCCAGGATGGAGGCTAGCGTGCAGATCACAAGTCGCATGTGGACATGATGTCCGAGTGATGCGCGAGTGCCCAAACCCGAGAACTTACTGAAAACAAAGGGGCGACAACGCCGATTTTCCGCTCCAAAACCTGAGAACATACTGAAAACAAAGCCACTTATTGAATATATGGAAAATCATCAATACCCTGACAAAATGACCAGCATACGGCAGACTTAGCAGGGTTAGTGATACCCTTTTCAAGAGAAAAGAGACGGATCGGAGAGGTGCTTGCCCAGGGCGGCCACGATCCTCTCTGCCGCCTTGCCGTCCCCGAAGGGATTGCGCCGGCGGGCAAATTGGGCGTACGCCTTCTTGTCATCGAGAAGCCGCGTGACCGTGCGGTAGATCACCTCGGCCGAAGTGCCTACCAGTTTGCACACTCCGGCCTCGACCCCTTCGGGGCGCTCGGTATTCTCGCGCATCACCAGGGCAGGGCGTCCCAGCGAGGGCATTTCCTCCTGGATGCCTCCGGAGTCGCTGAGGGCGAGATACGCTTGACTGAGAAGCCACACAAAGAGCGGGTAATCCAGCGGATCGATCAAGTGAATCCGGCTCTTGCCGCCAAGCAGGGGGCGCACAATTCCCTGCACGTTGGGGTTGGGATGAACCGGATAGACAATCTCGATGTCTTCCCGCTCCGATGCCAGGCGCGAAATTCCCTGGCAAATGCTCGTTAACCCCGGCCCAAAGTTCTCGCGGCGGTGCGCCGTTACCACAATCAGCTTGCGTCCAGCGAGTTTGAGTCCGTCAAGCTGAGGAATCTCCGGAGGGTGGCGCACCACCCGGTCGCGGGTTTCGAGAAAGGCATCAATCACCGTATTGCCGGTCACGAAGATGCGCTTCTGAGCAATGCCTTCCTTCAACAGATTGTCGCGCGACCAGCACGTGGGTGCGAAATGCAGGGTGGCCAAATGCGACACCAGACGGCGGTTGATCTCCTCGGGGAAAGGCGAGTACCGGTCCATGGTGCGCAGGCCCGCTTCCACGTGGCCCACCGCCACGCGATGATAGAAAGCTGCCAGGCTCACCACCATGGCGGTGGTAGTGTCTCCCTGCACCAGCACCACGTCGGGTTTCTGGGAGGCCACGACTTCGTGAAAGCGGTCCAGAATCATCGCGGACAACGCGCACAGTTCCTGGTTGGGCCGCATGACGTCAAGATCATCATGAACGGGGATGCGGAACCACCGCAGAATAGGCTCGAGCAGATCCCGGTGCTGCGCAGTAATGCAGACGCGCGTCTGGAATTGATCGCGATGCCGCCCCAGTTCACGAATGACAGGAGCAAGTTTGATGGCTTCGGGGCGTGTGCCGAGTACGACGAGGACGTGAAGACGTTTGGTAGACATTATGTGGATTTTCGATTTTGGATTTTCGATTTTGCATTGCGAACCACACCGTGTTACGTGCTGCCCTGCGTTGCGCGCCGCCCCTCCGTAGCAACGAACTTACGCGGTTCCCCTGCCTGGTTTCGCAAGGAGGTGATAACAGAGGCGGGTTAGTGTTTTGAATCTAAAATCGAAAATCCAAAATGGTCAGACCGTTCCGGCCGTTCCCACCTGGTAGCGTTCCGTTTTCGCCCATTTAATTTCCCGGCGGATGATGAAATCGTCATAGAAGGCCGCGGCCACCACAGGAATCCAGAGTTGGCAATAGGTGAAATACATCACAAAGGTCAACAGGATATTGCCTGTAGAATCTTCCCCTTTCTCACACGATAGGGCAATGACGAGCTGAAGGACAAAGGTCGCGTAAGCGAGCACCCAGACCAGGCTGTAGGGGCCCGGCACCCGAATGTTGACCTGTCCGGTGAGACAAAGAATGAGGAGGGCGTCGGAAATGACCACTGCGAGGAAGAAAAAGTAGTACAACAAGTGCGACATGAGCATTTCAAAAGCAAGACGCCGCGGCTTGGCGCGCAACAGTCCGGTGGCGTGCTTTTGCATTACGTAATTGAATCCGCGCACCCAACGCCGCCGCTGTTTGAACCAAACCCTCAACGATTCCGGTTCCTGCTCCCAGCTTACGGAGGTGGGCACCAATTGAACCTGGTAGCCGGCCTTATACAGCCGAACGGTTAGTTCGGAGTCTTCTGTTAGAGCCTGCTCGTCCCAACCGCCCATCTTTTCCACAATGGCCTTATGGATCACGTAGTTGGTACCCGGTAACATGGTGAGGCGCATCAGCATCCAGCGGCCGGCCTGCACCATCCACTGGAAGCCGATCCCTTCAATATTCACGAATCGCGTGATGAGGGCGCGACGCCGGTTCCAAGCGCGATAAATCCCCACGGCTGCCGCCAACTTGGGATTGCGCACAAGTTGCGCGGCGAGAGGGCGGAGCGCGCCGGGCTCGGGAAGGTTATCGGCGTCATAGATGGCAATCAACGGATGGCGCGCCTGCGACAGCGCGTAATTGAGAGCGCCGGACTTTCCCCGCGCGCTGAGTGGCGCGGGCACTTCCAGCAAACGCACTCGGGCATCAGAGACAAAGCTACGAATCACATCGGCGGTGTTGTCGGTACTGCCGTCATTGATCAGAAGAAATTCGATCTTATTCGGGGGGTATTCGAGCTTTTGAAGTGCGCCAATAGTATGGGCGATGACGCACCCTTCATTATGGCAGGGAACAAGCACCGATATGCAAGGTAAGTCGCTGTCTGAAATCGGCGGGAGGTTTATAGCCGAACGACGTGTGCGCCGGTAATAAGCATGTCCCAGGAAAAAGAGGAGGGACTGATAACCCAGCATGAACCAAATCAGGGCAACAGTAGAGACAAACAGTCCGTCAATAATCCAGTGAAAATTATGCATACATAGTTTCTACCCGTTACGTTTTATAAGCCGCCCGAGCCGAACTTGCAAGTAAATTACGACCATCAGCGCAGTGGCGAGAACTCCGAAAGCCCCGATAGCCCAGGACGAGGCCCAGCCGACGACGTCCACAGCAACGCCGGCCGTGGTGTTGGTGGCGACCCGCACCCGATGGTCGCCCCCGGGGAAAACCACTGCCCACTCACCCCCATTGCGCTCGGTAGGCAAGGTTTCAACGTTGCCGTCCACCACTACTTCATTGGGCTGCTGGTCGAAAACGAAAACCGCTCGTCCCGGCGCATTGTATTGGAAACTCAGGCCAGTCGTATCCGCGCGCGCCTCCGACAAGTCCGCCGAAGTGGTCAAAAGGTGCGCCTGGAACCCGTCGGTATCCAAGAAATGCCACCAACTCTGTTCAGTAGATATGGAATGCTGGCCGGTGGGCATAATGACACCATCCCTCGATACGGCGGGCCAGGGATGGCCGTCCACATAGTACTCGGGGTCATCGGCGGGAGTTAGCACCAGGGAGGTAGAGGTATTGACGTCCATGCTGGTTTGGCCGCCGGTTACAGAATTCGGCCGGTTCAAGACCATTTGGATGAGGTCCCAATCCTGCGGGGACACGGTTTGCTCGGAATATATGGCCGCTCGCCCGGAAGCAGAAGCAGCGCTCAGGACGGTCAGGGCCAGTTCGGTGCCGGTGGCCGTCTTGGTGGGCAAATTCGTATTCGTAATGTCCCGGTCATCGACGACGTTAACGTCGAACATCAGCCGGCGCCGGTCGGGGACCAACTTCAGATAAGTCGCCCCAAAGCGCCGGTAACGTTCCGGGGAAGTCATCCAGTAGCGCGCCTGATCTTCAATTTGTAAGGTGAAAGGGAACTCGCGCATCAAGGCAACAATCCGGCGCGAGTCCACCCCCAGGGCCGGCCGCACGTAGTCGTCGTGCAGGCTATCGAGCATGGTTACAACGATTTCCCACCCATGCTGCTTCCGTAAAGGCTCAAGTTCGGACAGCACCCGCCGGTGCCAGTCCACCACGATATCTTCGCGGTAACGCTCAAACTTGGCCAAGGCGGCAGGGTCATTTTTGTAATAATAGGGCGAATTGGGACGGAACAATTGGATGGGGTCAAAGCCCGCCTTCTTCTTGAAGTCCGCGCGCACGATATCGTTCATTGGCACAAACTTGTCAGGCCGCAGGTAATTCTTAAAGTCGGCATCGAAGTTCAGTTCGGCAATATTGACGCCATCCCAGTCGCTGGAATTAAGAATACGCTTCATCCAATCCATTGCCGCCTGGAAGCAGTCGGGGTCCTGGAAGTTCATCAGGTAGCGCCAACCCACTAGCCCGTCGGTGCCGGCCGCCGTCTTCTCGCGCCATTCCGGATGATCATCCCACATCGTGTGCGTCTTGACCTCTGCCACCTTGTCCACACCGGGAAAGACGAACCAAGCGTAAACCGCGATTCCGTTGCGGTGGCACGCCCGAACAAACTCGTCGTAGGGGAATGTGAACTGGGGCGTGAATAACCAGGCCTTGACGTAAATTTTACTGATCCCAGCCCGATGCCAGATGGTAGCCAGCCGGTTGAGGTCCGCGCCGGGACGATAGCTGGGATCAAAGTACACTTCCAGGTGGCGGCTACGAAGCGAAGTCGTGGCGCCGAACGTGGTGCTAAGATATTCAGGAAAATAGGGGTAGTGGCTGGTACCCTCATTGGTATGGTTGTCGAGGCTTGTAGCCAAATAGACGTAATGGCCCGCACCAAACGATCCGGAGATAGCGACAGGTTTGCCGCTCTCGTCGTCAGTCGCTAATTCGCGGATGTCCTCAGGGGCCGTGAAGCGCGACACGCGTTCTTGCGGCCGCCAGGTCAATTTCATGTCCTGATGAATGGCGTCCGTGACCGTGGTTACGATCATCTGAAGGCCGCTGAATCCCAACCCGATTTTCGTCAGCCAGGGCTGCGCTCCGTCGGCCACCACGTTACCCCCGGCCCCGAGAAACCGCACCACCAGCCGCTGCTGCGCGTCATTAAGGCGGACGCCCGCGCCATGAGGAACCACAAGGAGCGTGTCGTCCGATGTCTTGGGCGCCTCGTGGAACTTGGTGACGCTTACCGTCTTCACCTGGTAGCCAAGCGCCTCCAGCACCGTTTTGTAACTCTGTTGGTTGTGCCCGGCAGCGCGCGGATTGTCCAGCCACAGGATCAACGCGTTGGGAGGACCTGCGAACTTCTCCCGCACGACGGTGGAGGGAGCAGGAGTCACCGGATGCAAGTTATCCCACCAGATACGGACCCTTTGGTACCACGTATTCACCTGCACGGGTGCGGCGGGCGGTCGCTTCAGGCATTCCGCAGCCGCCCATCCCCCCGGCGGAACCTGAACCGGGAGTTGAACCGGGCCATTTACCCGTGTGGCGGACAGATCGGTCTTAATCACTTGTCCGCTGGCATTGAAGAGCTGCACACGCCAGTACTCGTCTTGGGGAGAAAGACGAATCGGGCCCGAGGTGGTGCGAACGGCATACTGACCTTCAAAATCGACCTGGCCGTCGAATTCCCGCAGCGAAATGAAATGGTAGCCTAAAGCACTAACACCTTGAACCACCTGTTGAAGCAGGGTTTGCTTCAAAAAGGGGTGGAAGTAAAAGGAAGCGATCCCGTCACGCACCACTCGCATACTGCGGGCGTACTGGATGAGTTTCAAGGGATCGGGATCATCCTCGGGCAGAAAACCCAGTGTTTCGGGAACGATGTGACGGCCGTATTGGTCCACGACGGGATAGGGCACCAACTGGGCGGTGGTATCGTCGGGCACGACCATGGGCCGGTCGTAAAAGAGCGAAAAAGCTTGGCCCAGCGTCCGGTAGTCGATCGCCGAGGCCCCATAATGCGGCACCTCAAACGCCACCGGGTAAATGTCGTTAGCGAAGCACTCGGCGAAGCCCAGGCGCAATCGACGGTTCACAAATTCGGCCGAATCACCGCCTACGCGCTTGTTGCCCAGCTCATCCCAGAACTCGTATTCATCGCCGCTCAATCCGTGAACTTGGTGCGTGATTCCATGCATGATGGGAGTGCCACCGTGGGCGATCATGTACTGAATTGCCTCCACCGTGGACTTCCGATCACCCAAGCGGATCTCAAGGGAATGCGCGGGATCGCGAAATATGGGGATAATAGCAATCTGAAAGGGAATATGCTGACCTGAAAGCCAAGCGGCAATCCTCACGAGATCATCCGGATCATCGTCGATGCTGACGTCCTCAATGCGCACCATCGCGCGCATTTCGGTGGGATGATTGACACCCAATATGTCATGCAGAAGATCACACAGCACCAAATATCGGGTTCCCTCGCCCATGTACGAGAGGGGTTTATCCGCAAAAAACCAAAAGTTACCGCTCTTTACCACATACGGGCTGGTCAACCTGTTCTGATTGATTGCCGTCGCCATTACCTCTGCAGTTTTCGGATCCTCAATCGAGACAATACTCAGGTCGGGTTCTGGTTTGATCAGCGACGTTTGCTTGTAAACCACCGTCCGGTAGTCTAGATCTTTCCGGTATTCGACAAAGCTGAAACCATAATGGCGGCGAGCGGCCGCCGTGGCAAGAAGCTGATCGATGTGTCCGCCCAGCCAGGCAAACGGGTGGTCCGTGGCGCGGATGTCAGCGAGCAAAGAAGGAGGGACAACTGTGTTAAGCGAGGAGATTATCAGGAATCCGGCGTGGTATCTCTCGAGTTGTCCCCGTTTGTATTGATCGAGGGGAATCAGGTCCGCTCGCAGGTTGAAGTGTGTTAATAGGTTCTGTAGGAAAAGTGCATGAATGTAAGAATCAGCGTGCGGGTTGACTTGGCTATCGAAGATAATGGCGGCGGTGGTCGAGTCCTCAGCGTCGTCGGGCGCCGCTGCGCGCAGCAATCCCACCACCGAAAACATCCACATCGTGGTGAGAAAAACCAGAACGACGACCGAGGACTTGCGGAGACAGCAGCAGCTAACGAACCCACGAAGGCAGACAAACATAAGACCCAGCCGCTATATTATCATGCGCAGGTCAGAAAACGTGCGGAGACCTGCAACCGGAGTAGAATCTTACGAGAAACTCGCTGTATTTTGTAGCATAATCTATGCCAAAATCCGGCCATTGCGTCGGTCGGGTCGACTTTTTGGCTCGAAAGCGTGTAGCTTCTCAGATAGATTAGAGATACGATGATCCCAGAAAGCCAATCAACGCGAAGCTCGCATCGGCTGTGGCGGGTACTTGCCGCCATCTTGGTGACGGCCGCGAGCATTGGCCGCGATCCCAAGCCGGGCCTGATTCCAATTACAAGGTTGGAGACGCCGCCCGCGGGGAATTACTACCATGGGGTTTTCCCCGGCAGCCGCAATGGCATGGGAGGCGACATTACACTTTATGATGTAAAATTGTACCAGCGCGCCGTAGGTAAGTCCTTGGCGTGGGTGTACTTTTGGAACAATTGGTATGAAAGTCCTTGTTTTCCTTACCAGACTGCCTCTTGGGTCCGTGCCAACGGAAGCGTTCCTTACGTCCGGCTGATGCTCTTGAGCAGCCCAACCATTCCCCGGCCCGATCCAGTCTATTCCTTACAAAACATTATCGATGGCAAAATTGACCCTCTTCTGCGGAATTGGATGCAAGAAGCCCGTCGTTTCGCCTCTCCGGTGATCGCCGAGTACGGAGTCGAGGTCAATGGCTGGTGGTTCCCTTGGAATGGCCTCTATAATAAGGAAGGCGGCTCGTACCAGGACTCGGTGGCGCGATTCCGCGAGGCTTACCGTCACATCATCCGCATCTCCCGCCAGGAGGGGGCATTCAATATTCGCTGGGTGTTCCATGTGGATCCCTGGGACGAACCGGTTGAGAGTTGGAATAAATTCGAGAACTACTATCCCGGCGACGAATGGATCGACTGGGTAGGCGCCAGCGTCTATGGCCGCCAGTTGCCCAGTGACCCCCATGCAGTGTCATTCCGTTACCAAATGGATTGGGTGTACGGACGCATGCAGCGGCTGACCAATAAGCCCTTCATCGTTTGTGAGTTCGGCACCATCGAGGACGACCACCAGGCGCAGTGGACACAGGCCGCCCTGTCAGATTTGTTGGGCGGCCGCTGGCGGAAACTCATGGGGTTCTCCTGGTGGAACGCCACGTTCAAAAATGACCCGGTGACGGGCGGGCTCTCCAATATGCAAGTCCAGGCAAGCCCCAAGCTTCTGAACGTGTTCCGCAATTACGTTGGCCGCGACCAGGCTGTCATCGGCCGACCTATTAGCCGCGCCGCGCCCCCGTTTGATTATTAGCCCGACATCACGCATGTCTAAGTAGGTCCTTAAAGCCGTACCTATCCCCGACAGACGACGGCAACTGCGTGTGCCAGCGTCACGAGAGCTTTTCCACCTTGGGTGACAATCGCCTGTCCGGGTCATCAGAATAAGAGCCAGCCGATAGCGCTGAAAAGTCACGAGGTATTCTAATGCGACTCCACGGAAAGCAAGCCCGGTTATACGTCCAAGTCTCGTTGATGATCCTGGTTTTGGGGCTGGGATTGATGGCGGGCATGGGGTTGGACCACTTTTGGAGAACCGGAACATCCGACCAGGACGCCGCACCCGATTTTCGATTGATTTCCCAGGCGTGGAATCTAATCGACAGGTTCTACGTGGATCGCGCCGGCGAGCACGCGCCTTCCATGACTTACGGCGCCATCCGTGGGATGGTGAGTGCTCTCGGCGACACGGGCCACAGCCGCTTCCTCAGTCCGCAGATGGTGAAGGAAATGAACGAACTGGAACGCAGTAGCTTCCAGGGGATTGGCGCCGAAGTGCAGGTAAGAGCGGGTCATGCAGTGATCGTGGCGCCGCTCGACGGATCGCCGGCGCAACGGGCAGGGCTAAAGGCTGGGGACGTGATTTTGCAGGTCAACGGCCGGGACATTGCCGGTGAGCCGTTGGATCAGGTGGTGATGGAGATTGGGGGACGGGCAGGCACGCGGGTGACCTTGACCATCCTCACGCCGGCGTCGGGATATACCCGCCAAGTCACGCTGACGCGCGCAACGATCAAAATTCACAACGTGACGTGGCAAACACTGCCGGACTCCCGGATCGTGGATCTGCGCATTGCAGCGTTTGAAAGCGGCGTCACCAAGGACCTGCGGCAGGCGCTGATGGACATCAGGAGACAATCTGCCGCTGGCCTCGTCTTGGATCTGCGCAATAACCCCGGCGGCTTGCTGGACCAGGCAATCGGAGTTGCCAGTCAGTTCTTAAATGGAGGCAACGTGGTCGTGGTTAAAAATGCGCGCGGCGAGGAGAAGCCCATCCGTGCAAAAACAGGCGCTGAGGCTGCGAGCATTCCGCTGGTGGCCCTGGTGAACGGAGGGACGGCCAGTGGGGCGGAGATTGTTGCGGGCGCGCTGCAAGATGCCAAGCGGGGCCTGCTGGTGGGCGATACGACGTTCGGCACCGGCACCGTCTTGAGTGAGTTCAAACTCGCGGACGGCTCGGCGCTGCTGCTGGCCGTTGAGGAATGGCTCACACCCGCGGGCCACGTCATCTGGCACCGGGGAATAACGCCGAATATGGTCGTCGCGCTGCCGGCAGGCGCGTCCCCGGTTTTCCCGGAGACCGTTCGCGATATGGACGTCAAGCAACTCCAAGCCAGTCACGACACGCAATTGCTGCGCGCCTTGGAGTTGCTGAAGAACACCCGGTAACGCGCCGTCGTCAGTAATGCTCAGTCAGCAGTTGTCAGCCTTCCGGCTCCCCCTGCCTATTATGTGGAGAGGCTACTTATGTTAGCCATACGGGTAAGTTGTGTCATCGGTGACGTTGGGAGCGGGCGCTTTGATTCTGAATAACAACCTTTTTTTCAAACACATCGCAGGTTAGAGACGATAGCATGCTTATTTTTCAACAACATCACAGGATAAGCGGAACTGTTCTTTTCTTCAGCATGTTTTTTCAATAACATCGCAGGACTTACTGGCAAAATTAAATTCCCCCTTTTCCCGCCAGCCGCCTCGTTTCCGTAAGATAACTTCCTTGTTTTAAATAACTTACAAAATAACCAGCGTCCCCGGCTAGTCGTGCTAAGTGGTTGCGCATCAATAACATCGCAGGTTCCAAGGGACGGTTTGGCAAGGCGGCCACGGGTGGTTCACCTGCGGGAAATCCGGCTGGAAACCGGAAACCATTTCGGGCCAAGGCACGAAGGTGCTGAGAAGGGCACATGAACAAGCTGTCGTTGCGGTGGCCTCCGGCGCGTCTGGCACCCTGGCGCGCGATGGCTTAGGCCCTGCGACGGGAACCCGCCTGGCCGGGGCTGCGTGGTTTCGCCCCGAAGAGAGTAGGCTAGCAATTCCGCTGCCATGTCCGAACAAATAGTAACGTGCCAGTAAATCTTTTTGCGGTTATTCCTGCATTGGCAGTCCAAGGCTCCGAGCGTGGAACGGTGAGCGCCGTTTTATGCTGCCGTTCAGCGAAGGCTGACCGAAATAGCGAGTTGACCGCCCCGGCGATTTGCTGTCCGCCGGGTTCAAACTCAACTTCGCAAAGCGACTGCCGACCCAGCCCTGAAGTCAGGAAAGCTTGACTCTGGTCCCTTCTAACGGAGAAGAGCACCGGCGTCTGGCACCTGACGCTTGAGCCCTTGCCTGGGACGTTGCTTTATTTTCAGCAACTTCTCGGGATATTCCTGTAAATTTTCGTTTGCGTTGTGTGCTGACCTCTTTAAATCACGTAGCAAAGGTTCACCATGGCCCGCGCCGCGACGATGGAGAAGGGCACTGCTGTCTGGCACCGGGTACCTGACACCTGGCACCTGCCTTCTCGTTCTGCATGGTTCTGGGAGTACCTTTGCAGATGGGAAAGCGATCGAAAGGGCGGCGTTGGGACAGGCGTCGCTCATACCACTGCTTAGCCTACACCTATTGGACCAATCTGTCAAGAGACAAGTTGTCAACGTGTCTAGCCGTTGGGCTGCTCTCGTCGCTCGGCTGAACCGGAGTCGTGCTTCCCGGCGAGTGCCGTGAATTTGACGCTACACGCAAGGCTGCGCCTTTCCTGGAAGGGCGGAGCCCTTCCCTGGAGTTTCTACATTTCTGAGCTATGTCGGCGGTTAGGCCGTACACGGCTGGTCATGGTCCGGCGGTTCTCGAACCGGGCCATCGGCGGTTTGCTACCAGGCATCTTACAAAAGCTGGAAGGTCCGGGAGGTGCATCCATGATCGGCTCGCGGCGATCTGGCTGGGGCGCTCTTGCATTTGTGGCGGTTTGCTGCCTGTTCTCTCTGACTTCGCTGTACTCGGGACAAGGAACGGGTCCAAACTTAACGGGGTCTTCGAATTGTGCGGCGAGCGATTTTGACCTCTCCGTCCAATTTCGGAACGGTCCGGCGGATTACTATGGCATCGTATTGAACCAACGAAATCTATCCAGCCACCCCTGCGTTCTCGATGGTCCGGTTTACGGCCCCAGTTTTGTCCCTGACCGTGTTTCCGGCCAGCCGCCATTCAAAGAATGTTACGAATGCGAGCTCCGCATGCCGAACCGGAGATTGCCCCAAGACCCGCCGTTAATCCTCAAACCCGGCCAAACGGCGCAACACATGTTTCGCTGGAAAACAACACCAGCGGAAGGGGTTGGAATGTGTCTTCAACCGCAGTGGGTGGGCGTTCAAGTGCTGCTCGTCGCCCCGTCTCTTCTCAAGCAGGTTTGCGCGGACTACGAAGTCAGTCAATTCAGTTTGGTCACGTCTCCAGGTTCCGACGGCCAAAGCCTTAACGCTCCTCAAGGCGTCACGTTCGATCTGGCAGCGAGTAAAAGCACGTACGATCTAGGCGAGCCGTTCTCTCTGCGCCTTGCTCTCGCGCAGCCTAGCCCGGAGCCACCGTCAAAAGCGGAGGGTTGCCCTACCCTGTACCTCAAGCAAAGATCGCCGGATGGCGACACCCGCATTGATGAGGTTAAGCCTCTCGCCTTCAAGGGTTGTCCGCACGTTGTTCTCGGGCACCAGCCGGGCGATTGGTGGTCTGGTTTCGATTTGGATTCCGGCGCCAACAGCAAGTGGCAAGGCGTTGGGGAACACACTTTCGAGGTTTTTCAGTTGGTGGGTCCTCGCGACGATTCCCAACTTCGGTTTGTGTCTTCCAACGTATTACGAATCCAGGTTGTAAACCCGGAATCCATACCGCGCCAATGGGGAGAGCGAGTAAAGGGCATCGCCGTGGACATAACCCTGGACAAGGATGTGTACCAGATCGGTGAAGACGTCCTGCTGCACCTCGCCGTTGAGAATTTCGGTGCGGAGGTCCCGATCTACGGTTGGGACCCTGTGTGGGATCCCTGCATGGAGGTCGGCATCGAAGTTCGCGACGCCAGTGGCCGTCCCTTGCCCATAAACGAGCGCTTTCCGAATTGGTCAATTTGCACGGGTCATGGCTTCGGGCCGAGAAAGTTATATGCGAAGGGCAAAGTCGTTCCTTTGGAACGCACTCTGGGCAGAGAGGGTTGGCTGCCCAATCACCCCGGCGCGTATACTGTCGTCATCACCTGGTCCCCATGCACCGGTTTAATCCACGACGAGCCCAACGGGCACTTTTCTTGGGCTATGAAACCTTACGCAGTTGTCCATGCGACGGCGAATATAAGGATCGCTACCAGCGACGGCTCAGATTCCAATTAAGTACATCCCCGGGAGGGATTCATTAGGGCGAAGCACACAAGGATCTTGTCGTCGAGCCGGGTCATGGGCTGGAGGTACCGATTCTGGCGCTCGAGCGGCTTTCACGCGCCCCGGAACGCCGTCCTGGCCCACGCCTTGTGCAGCCGAATGGGAGGCCAGCTTCAAATAGCCGGCCTCCCAGATTCTATTGCTGCCCACGGCCCGATAACTTATTTGCCTACTGAAGACGGGCGGTAGCGCCCGGCTGCGATTTGGCCCGGTTCGCCACATGCGCATCGTGGACCAACTTGCTGGTTGGGCGAGGGCCAGACTCGCCAACTTCTCTACCACTGTCGAATTTGAACTGTGAGACCAGCTTTTGCAGTTCCGCCGCCATGCGGGCCAATTCCTGCGCCGCCGTCTGGGTGTTGGTGGCGCCTTCGGTAGTGCTCTTCGCGGCGGTGGCCACCGACACGATATTCTCCACAATTTGGGAGCTTCCCTTGGCCGCTTCACCCACATTGCGAGTAATCTCGTTAGTGGTGGCCGTTTGTTCCTCCACGGCGCTGGCAATTGTGTTGGAGATATCGTTCAGCTGGTTGATGATGGTGGTGATTTGACCGATTGCCTCCACGGCTCCCTTGGTGTCCCCCTGGATCGCCTCGATCTTCCGGCTGATATCCTCGGTCGCCTTGGCGGTCTCTTTCGCCAGTTCCTTCACCTCGTTGGCAACTACCGCAAAGCCTTTGCCTGCCTCGCCGGCCCGGGCCGCCTCGATGGTGGCGTTCAAGGCCAGAAGGTTCGTCTGCTGCGCGATGGAAGTAATGACCTTGATCACCTGACCGATTTCGGCGCTGGATTCGCCGAGCTTGCCAACGGTGGCGTTGGTGGTTTCCGCCGTGCGCACCGCGGCAGTCGCGATCTTGGCCGCTTCCGTAGCGCTCTTCGCGATCTCCTTGATGCTGGCACTCATCTCTTCCGTGGCGGTTGCCACCGTCTGGATGTTTTTGGAGACCTGTTCACTGGCAGCCGACACCACATTGGCTTGACTGGAAGTCTCCTCCGCGTTGGAACTCATTTGCGCGCTGACCGCGGAAAGCTCCTCAGAGGAACTGGCCAGGGTTTGCGCGTTATGGCTAATCTGCCCCATGTTCTCCGACAGTTTTTCCGCCATGAGGTTGATGTCGTTCTTGATGCGCGCATGGTCACCCTGGTAGTTGCCCTCGACATGGGCCGTCAGATCTCCTCCAGCGACCTTTTGGAGCACTCCCCCAGCTTCCTGTACTGGCGCAACGACCGCGTCCAGCATCTCGTTCACACCTTGGACGATCTTCCGGTAGTCGCCCTGGTGCTTGGAGGCGTCGGCGCGGGTCGCCAACTTGCCTTCCATCGAGACTCTCACCAACATGTTGACGTCCCCCGCCATGCCTTGCAGCGCTGCGGCGACGTTATTCACGGCCTGCTTCATCTTTTCGTGATCGCCCTTGTAGATTTGCGCGATCAGCTCGTCGATCTTGCCGTTGGAAATCTGGGCCAGAATACGGTTGCCTTCGCCGATGGGCAGCAGGATGGCATCCAGCATCTCGTTGACGCCCTTCACGATGCCCGCGTAGGCGCCCTGGAACTGGTCGGGTTTGCCCCGTTCCGAGAGCAGTCCGTCCCGCGACGCTTCGGTCAGCCGCCCCAGCTCCTTCTGCAAGCTCAGCAGCACCGTGGCGACGTTATTCACGGCCTGCTTCATCTTTTCGTGATCGCCCTTGTAGGTTTGTGCGATCAGCTCGTCGATCTTGCCGTTGGAGATTTGGGCCAGAATGCGGTTGCCTTCGCCGATGGGCAGCAGGATGGCATCCAGCATCTCGTTGATGCCCTTTACGATGCCAGCGTAAGCGCCCTGGAAGTGGTCGGGTTTGCCCCGTTCCGAGAGTTGTCCTTGACGCGATGCCTCCGTCAGCCCCCCCAGCTCCTTCTGCAGGCCTTGCAGCACCGTGGCGACGTTGTTCACGGCCTGCTTCATCTTCTCGTGGTCGCCCTTGTAGGTTTGCGCGATCAGCTCGTCGATCTTGCCGTTGGAGATTTGGGCCAGAATGCGGTTGCCTTCGCCGATGGGCAGCAGGATGGCATCCAGCATTTCGTTGACGCCCTCGACGAACTTGCGGAAGTCGCCCTGATGCCTGGTGGCATCGGCGCGGGTTGTCAGCTTGCCTTCCGCCGACGCCTTGGACAGCAGGTTGACTTCCGTTATCAGTGCTTTGACTGCCACGCGCAGCCGTTCGATGTTCTCGTTAATGAAGGCCTTCTTGCCTGGGAACTTCTCAAGCTCGGCCTCAAGGTTGCCCTTGCTGAACTCCGAAATGCAGGCCATCGCCTTCTTCTTGACCGTAATGTGGCCTTGCACCATGTCATTGACACCCTTGGCCATCGTCCGATAGATGCCCTCAAACTTCTCCTCCGGCATGACCACATCGATGTCCCCGGCGTTGTGTGCATCGCTCATCACTTTCATTTCAGCCGCGAAGGCACTCAACTCATCGAGGCTTTTGCTCTTCTTCCCTAGAGTTGGTTCACTCTTCATATCATCCTCCATTGGTGTATTTTCCTGGCTAGGCGCCTAGCGCGGCGGTCGTCACCAGATTCAGCATCTTGTCCGTATCCAAAGCAATCAGTAACGTATCCTTCAGTTTGTAAACTCCGCGAATCAGCTCCCGTGCTTCTCCCGCGAGAGTCCCGGGAGGCAACTCGAAGCTTTCTTCTTCGACTTCCAGGACATCCCCAATTTCATCGACGAGCAGGCTGACGGCGCCGTCCTCGTGGCGAATCACGACGTTCATGGGGAGGTCGGTGGCGGCGCGCTCGCGCAGGCCCAAGCGGCGTCGCAGGTCAACGGCCGTGACAATCTGGCCGCGCAGGTTGATGAGGCCTTTCACGACCGGAGGCGCCAAAGGCACGCGGGTCATTTCCTGGTAGCGGATGACCTCCTGGACTTTCTCCACTCCCACTCCAAAGAGGAGTTGGTCAACAACGAAAGTTGAGAACTGTTTTCTGCCTGCCATAAGCTCTCTCCTGGGGTCTGGGGGTTCGGCGTTAGGTTCTGGGGTTTCCTCCAGTCCCAGCCCCCAGCACCTTTTCCCTTTTAAGCCGCCACTGCTTCCTTGAAAAAGTTGGGGTCAGCCGTCTGAATGATGCCTTTCAGGTCGAGCAGTTCCGTGACTCGGCCCTGGACGACCATGGAGCCCAAAGTTCCCTGGCGGCCCGAGTGTTTCTGGACTTTGACGGCCTCGTGGGCGATGTCGAGGATGCGGTCCACGACGAGCCCGACGCTCCGGCCCTGGTCGGTGTATACCACCACCTGGATCTTCTCGTCGTCAGCTCCCGGCTCAGACGGGCCCGGATTGCGGGGTTGTTGGCGGCGCTCGGTGAGAGCGGAGGAGAGGTGGATTAGTGGCAATATTTGACCTCGATACTGAACCACGTGCCGCCCTTCCGCTTTCTCCACGGCGGTGCGTGGCGAACTCTTCCAAGCGCGCCACGAGGGAGAGCGGCATGGCCATCCGTCCATCATCCGGCCCCCGCAGCAAGAGGAGCGATTCCCCGTCGTCGTGCCGGGACTCCGCTTCGGCGGCCTTCTCTCCCACGGATCGGTCGCGAACCTCGGAAACCACGTTGGCCCGTTGGGCCAGCCCGAGGACATCCAGGATGAGGGCCACCTGACCGTCTCCCATGATGGTTGCTCCCGCGAAAGTGGAAATGCCCTTGAGTTGCTTGCCCAGGGGCTTGACGACGATTTCTTCCGTGTCATTGATTTCATCGACGACCAAGCCAAAATGGCGGTCATCCGCCTGCAAAACGACAATGTTGACAGCATTGCGTTCTGCCATTTGGCGTTCGAGCCCGGTCAGGAGGGAAACGATCTGCGCCGAGAGGGATTCAACCCGCGTGAGCTCCCGCTCCGAGCGAGCGGTATCGCCAGAGGTCTTCAAGGAAATGACTTCTCGAACTGCCCCATGAAACTGCTGATGCAGGTTTTCCAACTGCTGCATCTCCGGCAGTTTGCCGAACTGCTGTAATCCCGAGGAATACAACCACTTTCCCAGGGCGCAGTCCTTGTGGGAACTGGCCTCCGCCATGGTCAGGGTGCTTTTGCCATCCAGGAAATCCCGCAACCTCAACTTCCAAAGCATGTGCTTACTGCGTGCCGCGGCAAAGTCCAGAGCCTGTGCATCAGAACCTGCACCGGCCAGGGTGTGGGAACCATCCGGGGCTCCCTGACCCGATCCGTTTCCGCTCTCCTCCACGCGCAGTTCGTGGTTCAGGTTCACCAAGGGCAATAATTTTCCGCGCAGGCGATAGACCGCCGCGCCGTGGATCCTCTCAATGCCCTTTCGAGCCTGCTCGCCTTCCAGGCGGACGAGTTCCAACAGACTGACCTGCGGAATCGCGTAGCGGTCGCCGCCGCTGGTCACGATGAGGGCGGGGATAATCGCCAAGGTCAGAGGAATCTTGATCTTCAAGGTGGTCCCCTGACCGAGACGATTTTGAATATCGACCGTGCCGCCGATTTTCTCGATGTTGGTTTTCACCACGTCCATGCCCACGCCGCGGCCCGAAACATTCGTGACTTTCTCGGCGGTCGAAAACCCCGGGAGAAAGAGCAGGTTCAACAGTTCCCGGTCGCTCAGGCGGGCTGCCTGGTCAGGCGTGACCAGGCCCTTTTCCAAGGCCTTCTGTTTGACTCGTTCCAGATCGATCCCCGCGCCATCATCGGAGATTTCAATATTGACCTGCCCTCCCTCGTGGAAAGCGCGCAAGAAGAGGTGGCCCTCGGGGGATTTCCCGCAGGCCTGACGCTTTTCCGGCGTCTCGATGCCGTGATCGACGGCATTGCGGACGAGGTGGGTGAGCGGATCTTTGATCGACTCGATGATGGTCTTGTCGAGTTCGGTCTCCTTGCCCTCCATCTCAATGTTGACCTGTTTCCCACAAGACGTGGCCAGGTCGCGAACCACGCGGGGGAACTTGCTCCAGATGTTTCCGATGGGCTGCATGCGCGTCTTCATGACGCCTTCTTGCAGTTCGGTGGTGATGAGGTTCAAGCGCTGGGAGGTGTTCAGGAAGCTCGTGTCCTGTTGCGTCGAGGAAAACTGCAGGATCTGGTTGCGGGCCAGGACGAGTTCCCCCACCAGGTTCATCAATTTATCCAGCAAGCTCACATCGACGCGAATATTGCTGTCGGAAAGGGCCGGAGCGCGGGCTTCCGCCTGGACCTGCAAAGCGTCCTGGACGGCGGCGGGCTTGGCCGCCCCTTTTTCCACCAGGATTTCGCCGAGGCGGCGGTCGTCCCCCTCGTGCTGGAGCTTCAGCGCCTCGTTGACTTCCTCAGGATTAGCCCGGCCGGCTTGCACCAGTATTTCTCCCAGGGGCAGAGCAGGGTCAGCATGCTCTGGCTCGCGACTCGGCGCCTCTGTGGCGAGGGGCCGCGGACGGCAGGTCAGCAGGGGAAGGGGGTGGGGCGGTGGCCACGGGAGCAGGCACCTTCCTCTCGCCGCCTTGCAAACGGGTCAGCGTTTCGATGAGGGAAGTGTAATCACCCTCCCCTTCCTGACCGGTGGTTTCGATGTTGACCAGCATCTGGCGGACGGCGTCCACCAAGGCCAAAAGCGCTGAGGTGATCTCGGCGTTAAGCAAGAGGCGGCCATCGCGCAAGCTGCTGAGGAGATTTTCGCCGACGTGTGTCACCGCACCCAACCGGGAGAAACCCAGAAATCCACTTGTGCCCTTGATGGTATGGATGGTTCGAAAGATGCTGGCGAGAACCTCACGGGCCGTCGGATCTTTTTCCAGCGTTACCAGGTCCCGGTCAAGCTGATCGAGGTTCTCATTACTTTCGACGAGGAATTCCCTAACGATGTCATCCATGTCGCCCATGCTGAATTTCTCCCTCCCATTTGGGCCGCCAATAGCCGGGCATGTTCGAATTTCTTGCGAATAGCCCCGACTCGCTATGGCGTTTGGAAAGTCAATTTCCGGCTCAGGGTATCCTTCGGGTGAATTGTGTGACCGTTGCCGGCATCACTCGCACTACGCGCTGAAAGCAGATCCTTCTGCGCTCACACCATCTTTGTTATCGGCGGAATACACCGTTTCTTGAGAGTTTCTTTGGTTAGGAACCATTCTTTGATTGTCCTGATGCGCTTTTTGCTGTTTTGAGGTTCGCTCGAAACCTCTACCCTTGGCCACAGCGTTGAACTCTTCACTTCGGTACGCGAGAACCGCTTGGGCAGCACCGTTTACCAGCTTCGTAACGACGGGAGAGCGCCAGCGGGCATGGGCGCTAACGGGGCACGGCACTAGGCAGACAGCCGCCAGGAGCCCAGATCTGAATCCGGCGCAGGCGCGTAGGGAGATTTCTGGGCGGTACATGTTGCGCGGGAGATTGATGAACGCGGATCCGCCTCTTGCCCATAGGAAACCGCCTCCGGAGCCGGCGCAGGCGCGTGGGAGGACTTTTCGCTGTCGGGCGCCGGCGACGACGTTGACGGCCGGCGATCCGCCTCACACCACGCCTCGCGAACGGTCGAAAACTTTTCGATTAGGGCGCGCAGTATTTCCGCCGAGTTCTCAACATTGGCCTTCAAGGCTTGGGCGCGGGCATATACATACAGCGACTTAAGCGTTCGCGCCACTTCGCCGCCCAACTCAAAGTTCAAGGTCCCTTCAAGCTGCGCGACGATCGCCAGGACACGATTCAGGTGAGCACATTTGTTCTGAACGTCGTTGGCCTCGATAGCGTCAACCGCCCGGTGCAGAGCGGCGATGGCGCCATCATAGAGCATGACCACCAGCCCCAAAGGCGTGGCGCCTTGGACGGTTAATTGGCGGTAGGCGGATGCCGGGTGCCTCATGGAAGCCTCACGAGTTTGAATTCTGCGGATTTAGTGCATCAAGCTGGCTGTTGATCGAAGCCAGGGTTTCCGGCAGTTGCTCGAGCGTCGTATTGATGGTGTCGTACTCGGATGTCAGTTGCGTCTGGGTGTTTTGGAGCTGCAACTGAAAATCGCTGATCTGACCATTCAGATCGGTTGTTTCCGAGCTGATCCCGCTCATGTCCACGGCCAGGGGACCGCTGATTGTATTCGTTAGAGCCGAAAGCGCCGTCTGCAGCGTTTGGCCTACGCCCGCGGGGGAGGTGGACTGAAACAGGTTCTGCACAGCAGAAAAGTTATTCTGAAGAGCGTTGTTCAGGGTTGTGCTGTCAACCGATAGGGTCCCATCGTTCTGAAGCGAAATCCCAATCGACTGCAGGTTGACGACGCCGTTGTTCCCCGACATGCTCGAACTGATTGCCGACAGCAGCTCTTGTTGCACCAGGTCAACCGAGGTGTCTCCCGTTAATGTCCCGGCCGCGCCCGTGCTGGCATTGGACTGAATGCCGGTATTGACGGCCTGAATCAGCGTGTTCCAGCTACTCACGAAGTTATTAATGTCAGTGGCGATTGTGGTCAGATTGGGAGATATCTGGAGGGTCGCCGGGTTGTCCGAACCGCTGGAATTCGTCAGGCCAGATAACGTTAGCGTCACCCCCGGAATGGCGCCCTGCACGGTATTGCTGGCGCTGTCGACGGGGATCCCGTCCACGCTCAGGGCGGCATCCTGCCCGGCCGCAGCTTGCGTGAACCCCATGCCGCCCCCCGACACGCCGGAGAAGCCCATGCCATTGCCGCCGCCCGTCGTGTCATTCGATACAGTTATGGTTCCCGCCGCGCCGGAACCCTGCGGAATGAGCGCCAGGTGAGACACCGGTGTGCCGTCGCTCGCGGTGTTGGTGACCACCGAAGCGGCGACACCCAGGTTCTGCTGATTGATGTAAGACGCCAACCCATTCAGCGTGTAGGTGCCGTGCGCGGCGTCTACCGGGATGGTGACCGGCGCATAGGAGCCAACGTGTATTTCGAAAGACCCGATGGGGAGCGCCGCCGTTCCCGACGCGAAACCGGTTGAATAATCCGCCGACGTCGAGTCATTCGACAAAGTTATTTGGCCCGCCGCGCCGGACGTCTGGCTTTCCAGGCCCAAGCGAGATCCCGTACTGTCCGTGATCACGGATGCCGTAACGCCCAGACCCTGCTTGTTGATGTAATTCACCAACCCGTTCAACGTATTGGTGCCATCCGCGCCATTCACCGGCACCACAACCGCGGAATTCGTGCCAACTTTAAGGGCAAACTGCCCGGTGGGAAGGGCCGCGGTGGGCGATGAAAAATACGTGGAATAATCGGCTGAGGTTGAGGCCAGGCGCGTAACGGAAACCGTGTGGGTTCCCGTGGCCGTCCCATTCGCTGCCGTGGCGCTGACTTCATCATTATCCGAGGAGCTGACCGTCAACCCCCCGAAATCCCCGGTGAAATTTGTAAGCGCCTGGAGGCTGGTCTGGAAAGCCAACAAATCGCTTTGGATGCCCTGCAGCGCGGACGTCTGCGAATTGAGGTCGGTAATCTGGTTCTGCAGATTCACCTCGGGTTGAGCATCGATTTCCAGGATGGCGTCGACCGTGGATGTCACGTCAATGCCGCTTCCGGAGGTGTTGGTGGCGGAGTTGAGGATCGCGTTCACTGCGTCCTGAATGGCCGAGTTCCCGCTTGCACTCGAGGAATTGGAAGTGCTGGTTTCGCCCAGAAGCTGGCTGATCGACTCGTTGTTGGAAATGCCCAAGCTCGACAGGAGCGAATTCGTGATCGAACTGGTGCTCATGCAAATCTCCTTCTGCCGCCACCGGCGCACGCTTCAGGCGCGAGAGCGGTCGCCACTCATCCTATCGGCAGATTTAGAATCAGCTTGAGGTTTACGATTTCACATCAATAATGGCGGGAGCGCTGGAGTCCCCATTCGGCGGCACGTTAAGACTCTCTCCAATCGCGCGCAGCGCCTCGGGCGGAATCTCAAACACCACGCTCCCCGTACTGTCGTCGACAACCTCGTAATAAAGCTGGTGCTCTTGATCGATGCGCAGGTCGGTGCTGAGCTGGGAAGCTGGCACTGTGGCCGGCGACCGAGAGGGAGATGCTGCAACATCTTGTGCACCGCCCGTGGGCGATCCTGGAATACTTGCGGAAGGACTTGGAGCGGAGCGGTTAGACGCCGCAGCGGTTTCTATGCTTGCGAGTTGTTGGGCCATTTCGGCGGGAGAGATGCTCATTGCCGTTCACCCAATACAAAATTGCGGAGGGGGCCGGGATGGCCCCCTCCGCACGGAATTCCCAGTTACCATTATCCGAGCAGTTTCAGAACGGCTTGCTCCTGGGAGTTGGCTTGCGCCAGGGCGGCAATGCCGGTCTGTTCCAGCACCTGGAACTTGGACATGTTCGCCACCACCTGCCCAATATTCGCGTCCTGAATGCCGCTCAACGAAGAAGTGAGGTTCTGCGACGTGTTGTTCATGACGTTGACTGCGGCGTTCATCTGGTTGATGCCTGACCCGATGTCGCCCCGCTGCGCCGCCACCGTGGCGATGGCCGCAGCGATGGTGGTTAGAGCGGTTTCAGCGTCGCTCGTGCTGTTCAGATCGACACTAGCTCCGCCACCACTCAGCTTCGAGTTGACCGTGCCCACCGTTCCGCCGCCCGCGCCGTTCGAAAGATTGGCGCTGAGCGCCACGGAGTTGCCGGCCGCACCTGCTTCGGTTGCTGACAATGCTGTCACCAACGCCTGGTTGCCGTTGACGGAGGAGATAGTCGCCTCGGTGTTGACCACCGTACCGCTTCCATAGGCGCTTCCCGCTCCCGTCCCCGTAGGACCGTTGTTGACGGCTTCCATCAAGTTGTTCAGCGTGGCCGAGATGGACTGTCCCAGGGCTACCTGGTCGGCCGCCGCCGGCGTGCTGGACGTGAACGTGTACGTCTGGTTGCCGATGGTGACGGTGTTGCCGTTGCCAGGATTGGAGTTCAGGGCCAGATATCCGGTGGCTTGGTTGGCTGCCGCTCCGCCACCCGGTGAACCCGCGACCCCGTTCGTAAGGCTGCCGCTAAGGGCAATGTAGTTGCCGGTTCCGGCCGCTGACGTTCCGGCGCCCGTGGCCAACGCTTGCACCACCGCCTGGCCATTGTTGACCGACGCGATGGAAGCCACCGTGTTGGCCGCACTACCATTGTCAAACGTGGTGGAACTTCCGGCGCCGGCGGTATTGACGGCATTCATCAAGTTGGTCAACGTCGCCTGCACGGTGCTGCCAATCGCTACCGTGGCGTAACCGGCTCCGGCACTGGTGGCTGAGCCAGAAGCGACAAACGAGTAGGTGGTGCCGCCGATCGTGACCGAGTCATTGGCCACCGCGTTGCCGCTCATGTCGATCATGCCGCTGGCTTTGACGCCCGCGGCGCCGCCCCCCAGAAAAGCATTGGTCAAGGTGCCGAACGTGCCCGTCGTATTGCCGTTCTGGAAAACTGCGCTGATCGCAATGTCGCTATTGGCCTGTTGGCCGGAAGTGAGGGCTTGCACGGTGGCCACGTTATTGTTGACCGTCATGCTGGCCCCGCTGTTGCCTTGGACGTTGGTAACATAGTAGCTGCCGCCCGATCCTGCGCCCGCCGCGGTGGCATTAACCGCCGCCATCAAGTTGTTCAGCGTGCCTTGTGGAGTGCTGCCCAGCGCGACCTCATTGCCATTGCCGGATTGCGCTGTGCCTGCGGCGACAAAGGTGTACGTCTGACTGCCAATCGTGATGGCATCGCTGTTCGCGCCTCCGGTCAGTGTGCCGCTGCCGCTCACGGTGATGGCGCCGTCCGCGGCTGACATCGAAAGTTGGGCGGTGTTGCCGGTACCGGTAGCGCCGTTGATTCCATTGCCCACGCCCGTCAGAACCCCACCGGCGGTCGGATTGAGTGCTTGCAGGTTCAGCGTATTGCCGCTGATCGTCGTGGCCTGCACGTAGGTGTTGGCCGCCGCTCCAGCCGCGCCAAAGCTTGTCAAGCCCGATGTCCCGGCGGTGTCATTGATGGCGTTCATCAAGTTTTGCAACGTAGCCTGAGCGGCGGTAAGGCCGTTACCGGCCTGCCCGACCGACACTTGATCGGCCGTCGTGGCTGTTCCGTACGCGACAAACGTGTAGGCCGTGCCGCCCACAGTGACGGTGTCGGCATTCGTTCCCCCACCGAGATAACCTGTGGCGCCCCCGTTCGGAACCGCAGCACCGACGACATTGGAGGTGAAGGCAACCTGGTTCGCGCCGCCCACGCTTCCGGCCGTGCCAGGAGTAGTCGCGGTTACGGTAAGGACGTTGCCGCTGCCACTATAGTATGCCGTCGCGACACCTGCGGCGTTATCAGTACCGCTCAAATTGGTCTGCCCGGCCGCGGAGGTGGTGAGTGTGCCGTTAATGGCAGCCGCCAAGTTGGTCAGAGCATCTGTGTTGCTGGCACCCAACGACACTTGGTTGTCAAGCGCATTGGTGGTGCCGGCAGTGACAAACGTGTAAGTCTGACTGCCGACCGTCACCGTGTTATTGTTTGCAAGAGTGCTGTTGGTTATGTTGAAGACGCCCGAGGCCGCGGTCAGGGTATCCGGCGCTGCGTTGAGCGTGACAGTTCCTGTGGCCGTAGTGGCAAGGCTGGGGTTGGCCAGCAAGGTCAGGGTTCCTGTGTCGAAGGTGGCATTTTTGCCGCCGCTGAGCGTGACGCCTCCACCGGAGCCTACGTTCGACGTGATGCTGGTGGACAACGCCACGGAGTTTCCGGCGGTGCCGGCCTGCAATGCTTGCACGACCGCGGAACCGCCGTTCACCGAAGTAATGGTGGCCTGCTGGTTGACGGCCGTTCCCGTACCGTACAGGTTGCCGGCGCCAGCGCCGCCGTTCACCGCCGCCTGGAGGTTCTGCAAGGTGTTTTGAACCGTGTTGCCGAGCGCCACGTCGCCGGCCGCATTGGCCTGGCCCGCGGCGACAAACGTATAGGTCTGGCTGCCGATCGTCACAGTGTTGCCCGCCGACGGATTGGAGGTCAGGTCCAGCGTGCCGGTGGCGTAAGAGGCCAGCCCGAGCGAAGACGCGGATAAGGTCGGCATATTCACCGAGATATTCGGGTCCTGGGCATCGGCCCCGGAACCGTCACTGAGGAACACGGACATCTGACTTCCGGAAAACACCGGCGTGTTGTTGTAGGTGGTGTTCGAGCCGATCTGATTGATTTCGGCCGTAATCGAAGTGAATTCATTCTGTAACGCGTTCTGCTGATCTTGCGTCAGCCCCGTGTTGGCGGCTTCCGTCGCCAGGGTGACGGCACGGTTAAGCAGGGTGGTGACCTGGCTCAATGCGCCATCGGCGGTTTGCAGCAAGCCCACGCCGTCGGTGACGTTCTGCGCCGACTGTGTCAACGCCGAGATGTTGGCCTGCAAGCCGTCCGCAATCGACAAACCGGCAGGATCATCCGCGCCGGAGTTGATCTTCGAGCCTGAAGACAATTGAAATAGGGTGTTCTGCAAGTTGGTGTTGGTCATCGCCAACTGGTTCTGCGCTTCCAAAGAAGGGATATTGTTCAAAATGCTCAGTCCCATGGAGAATCTCCTCTCGTTTTGGGTTTCCGTCTTGGGCCGCAGAACCCAAGGCCGTGCGGCGCGCCTTTCCGGGGCCGGTGGTTCTTCTTGCCAACGGACGGAACCGTTTTTCAGTCCACTGGCCCTATCGGCACTCCCGGCAAAACCTTAAAAGCCGGACGAGCCTGGTTCCGGCGCCACAATTACGCCATTGTCATCCTCCCGACCTACCGTGTCCGGCAACGAAATCGCGCCACTCGACGTCTTCTCCCGCATGAGTAATTTCTCATCTCCGGCGGAATCCAACGTGCCTAGGGTCACCTGCCCGGCTCCGTGAGCATCTGCCACGGCCCTCCCTTCGCAAGCCCAAGGCACGCCCTGGCCGTGCTCGGGTATGGGCTGCAAGCCCGTGGCAAAAAGCCCTCGCGGCGGACGAAGAAATTCGGGAACAGCAGTACAACGCGAAAGAACTGCAATCAGAAGTGTTTTCTCCGTGATCTCTGCGATGTTTTGCCCTGCGGCCTCTGTGTGAACCCCTGTTTTTCACACAGAGGTCACGGACAAGCGTGCACAGAGGACACGAAGAGAATCGTCGCAGGGGAGGCCAACTCGTGTCCAAGCAACTTACTTTTCATCCACGCGTCCGGAAACTCCTCAAGCAGGGCCTCGCCCATCACCGGGCGGGGCGCCTGAAATTGGCGGAAGGGTACTATCGCCGTACCCTTACGTTTGACCCCCGGTGTCCGCAGGCGCTGCATTTGCTGGGCTTGCTGGCGCGGGAGGCGGGCCAGAACCAGGAATCCATTTGCTTGATCGGCCAGGCCCTGGCGCTGGATCCCGACGATGCGGATGCATTGGACAGTCTGGCGGCCAGTTTCCTGGAGGGCGGCCGGATTGAAAGCGCCATTCCCTATCTCCGCCGCGTGGCCGAGCTTCGCCCGGACTCGGTTGAGGACCTCCACCGGCTTGGCCAAGCGCAGGAGAAAGTGGGCGATTGGGAAGAGGCCCAGGCGGCGTACCGGCGGGCCCTCGCTCTCGATCCGAAGGCCGCCGAGCTTCACTGCAGCCTCGCCCGGCTGCTATACAAAAAGGAAGCATTCGCTGAGGCGGCCGAGACCTGCCGGCACGCTTTGGCCGCGCATCCCAATGACGTCGATCTGCACAATCAGCTCGGACTGGCGCTCGCCGATCTCCGCCAGTACGACGCGGCCCGGGAAGCCTTTCAGCGCACGCTCGCCCTCCAGCCCGATTCCGCCCAAGCCATCGATGGCCTGGGTTTCATTTTTGAGTCGTTAGGGGACCTTGCGGCCGCCGCTGCCAGCTATCAGCACGCTGCTGAGTTGGACGAAAAATGGACCGTTGCCAGGATTCATTTGGGAAATACTTATGTCCAGCGAGGCGAGTGGGAAAAAGCTGTCGCGTGCTTCGAGCGCGTCCGGCAGTTGCACCCCGATTCTGCCGAAGCCCACGCCTTCCTGGGGCTCATTCATCTTCAGCAGGGCAAACTCGCTCTCGGCTGGCCCGAGTATGAGTACCGCTGGAAGACGCTTTACGGGCTTCGCCAACGGCGCAAATTCGCGCCGCCGCTCTGGAAAGGCGAACCCCTGCACGGTTCGCGCATTCTCCTTCATCCCGAGCAGGGCTTGGGCGACAACCTCCAATTTGTGCGCTACGCTCCGCTGGTGGCGGCGCGGGGAGGCAAGGTCATCCTGCAGGTCCCGCCGCGTCTGCGGCGGCTGTTCGCCTGCACGCCCGGAGCGGAACAGATGGTTAGCACGGGCGAGGCCATTCCGGATTTCGACTGGCAGTGTCCGCTGCTGAGTTTGCCCCTGGCTTTCGGCACGGAATTGAACACGATCCCCGCCCCGGTCCCGTATATCCACGCAGACCCCGCCCAGACGGAGTTATGGCGGAAGCGACTGCGGGGGAATGCGCTGCGCATCGGGCTGGCCTGGGGTGGCAACGCGCAACATCCGTACGATCGCTGGCGCTCGATGGCTTTGGAACTCCTCGCACCCCTGACGAAAATTCCCGGCGCCGCGTTTTACTCCCTGCAGATCGGCGAGCCGGCCGCCCAGATCAAGGAATTGGGCTCCCGTGTGCGCCTTATCGATCTCCAGAACGGACAACAGGACTTTGCGGATACGGCGGCGATTGTCGCCAATCTCGATCTGGTCATTTCGATTGATAGTGCGGTGGCGCATCTGGCCGGAGCCATGGGCAAGCCGGTGTGGATCCTGCTGCACAAGTCTTCTGACTGGCGCTGGATGCTCGACCGCGAAGATAGTCCCTGGTACCCCACGGCGCGCCTGTTTCGCCAGTCCACGCTGGGAGGCTGGCAGGACGTGGTGGCGCGCGTCGAGCGGGAACTGCGCGGGGCCGTGGCCAGGAGCGCCTCCATTCGAAACCAGCAGGAGCCCAGCACCGCAGCGCCGTTCCCTGCCGTCATCGACGTGATCCGGTTTCTGCAAGCCCAAACCGGAACGGTCTGCCGCCGGCCGCAACCGGGTGACCGTGTGGGCTTTGCGTTGAGCAGCAAGGACCGTGTGGACTTCACTCGCCAGACCCTGGCAGCCATGGATCAGGACGGCGGCTATGACCTTATCTGGAACGATGCCAGCGAGGAACCCGAGGCGCGGGCCTTGCCGAAGAGCTTCCGATTCCGCAACGCCCGCCTGGTGGAGTTGAATTACGACGTGCGGGGCGGTCCGGACTGGGCAATTTGTTTCGGGCTCGACCGTCTGCTGAAACTCGGGTATGACTACGTAGGGCTCATTGAAAACGATATCGTGTTGCAACCCGGCTGGTTTGGCCGCTTGATGAACCTTTTCGAACTGGCTGCGGATGACGGCATCGTGTGCGGCGCAGCCACGGTGCGGAGCTATGAGAGCCGCGTGCTCGAGCACCGCTGGGGGTATTCGATCAACTGGGGAACGGGCGCGGGCATGATCCTGTTCGCGCGGCCGGCGGCGGAAGCGATAATGCGGCAGTACCCAAAACTCCAGATGTCGACCGCTTCCCTGGAGCGCTTCTACACCAGACTGTTCCGCCTAAACCCGGAGATGCGGGTTCCGGACAGTGAAGGGAAGTGGGTGAAGCAAGATTGCTTCCTGACGCTCGATTGGGGTTATACGCCCATGCTCTACATGCACGGCTATACGTCGGTCGGCAGCATTCCCGCGCTCGCCCGCGACCTCGAGTTTCCATCCGGCCACTACCTTCTCAATGATTATGTGCGGCCCGAGCGCCATAACGCGGGCCTGATGCTGCGCCGGAGCGTTCCCAATTCCGCTGAGCCGGAGCCTTGATGTGCCGGTCAGCAACTGGCCGCCACCGCGACCGCGGTTGCCGGTGGGATCGCGTGGCCGAGAAAAGACCCGTAGCGTAGACCTGCCGTGCAACGTCTGTCGCTTGTGGGCCGTGACCCTGTCAAGCGACGTTACGGGACGCACGCTTCTCTAGTCTCTTTTGTACCGCGGGGCTTTGGAGTTCGCGGAACGCGTCCGAGGCGATCCAGCGGGCGGCGCGCGAGTCCAGTCGGCGTATCTCGCGGCAGGCGCCGAGGGCGGCACGGTTCAACGGCGCGCTGCGTTTCCCGATTTGCCGCAGCGCCCAATTGACGCCTTTCTTCACCATATTTCTCTCGTCCCCGGTGGCACATACGATGAGCGGCAGGAACTTCAGGAAAGCCTCATCGCTGGACGTTTTATCAGCAACCGCCAAGCCCGCCATCAGGGAAAAGGCCGCCCTTTTCACAAACTCCTGCGGCTGCGCACTCCACTCCACGCATTTCCGGTGAGCGAATGGCGTGTAGCGAAACACATTGATGCACGCGCCGTCGCACACCGCCCAGTTATCAAAGTCCTTGGCCCAAGCGTCCATTTGACGCGCCGTGACCTTGCCAGGTTCCTCGATCAACGTCGCCAACGCGCGTGCCTCGTGAATCTCTGAAGCCCAAAGTTCCCGTGCGAGAGTGTGGTCGCGGCCGATTTGGCGGGCCAACGTCTTCAAAGCTGGCGTTGACCATCCCCCATACACTTTCTTCGCCACGATCCCGTACCGCGCCATTCCCTCCACCGCTCGGGGGTCAGGACGAGACGCGAGTAGTTCCAGAATCTCCACATAATTCATGGCGCAGTCACTTCAGTACCACGCATCGCCGGATAAGATAAGCTGGCAGCGTTCAAGTGTCGTTGGGTGCTAATGCTATCACAAGCTGTCACCTCTCATATGCCGTACCGAAAGGCGCTTGAAAAACGGTGACGTGAGGAGTATGATCCCACCCGCTGAAGTCTTGCCCTTCAAGAAAACTGGACGACACCTTTGTGGAGCTTGTCCACACGAAGGCGAAGTCGAAAGCGCAGCACCTTTCTCCATCAATAAACCGGCCCTCCGAGGGTAGTCGGGCGGGCCGGAAGTAACTAAACTGAAAAACAAATCCAACCACGGAGGGATTCCGCTATGTCTTTGTGCAGCAGAAGGATTCTTATGACATTGGGAGTGATATGCGCGTGTCTGGTGTTCACGATGCCTCAAGTTGGCGACTCGGCTGGATATGGACGGATCACCGAAATGCGCCTCGCGGCGTCCCGGAGCAATTATGTTGGGACTTGCCCGGTCACCATCAATTTTCATGGTTCCATCCAGGTTGACGGGCCCAACACGGTTATCTATGCCGTTCAGCGATCCGACGGCGGGTCCGGTGAGGGACACCAGACTCTCCACTTCGCGGCCGCAGGATCCAAGCCGGTGCATTACAGTTGGACGCTGGGCCGGCCAGGCCAGAACTTCCATGGATGGGTACAGATCGGAAGTGGCAACTCTCGATCGGACAAAGCTGAGTTCGAGATTCATTGCCGAAAATAACGGCGTTCATCCTAAATGTGAGGCGCCGCTATTCCCAGATACTCTTGAATGGTTTGCCCGACCTTGGCGTGGAATTGTTGGGAGACGGAAGGGATTGAACCGCTGGGCTCGTCGACCATGATCCGCTCCACACGATGCATGGGGAAGAACACGGTGCTCAGACCGACCACCGCTTCGTCCTGCTGAATGAGCTGGCGGACCAGATCGTCAAACGAGTCGAGCTCAATTCCCCGCACCGTGACCCCTTTCGGCTCGAGCGTCAGGAGTTGCCCCCAGACTTTTTCTTTGGGTGAGCAGAGGCTGAGAATGACGATGCTGTTAAGCTCCATGCGCGCCTCGTCTGGAGATAGGTGGAATCTGCCGTAAATGCCGGCAGTGGTAACCGGGCCGGCAGGTCGAATTCCTAGCGCAACTCGCGCAGTTTATCGCGAAGCCGGTGAGCGGCAACAAACTTGCCCTCGAGTTCGCGGTCACGCAGGTGCACCCGGATGGACTCCAGTTTCTGAATCAGCGCGTCCAGCGCCAATTGGATATTCTCGGTGTTGGTCAGGCAGATGTCGCGCCAGATGGAATAGGGGCTGTCCGCGAGACGCGTCACACTGCGAAAACCGGAGGCCGCCAGGTCCAGACAGAAACCGTCCGCCGCGTCCTTCTGCTCAATGAGGCTCGCCAGGGCTGAAGAGAGAAGTTGGGGCAGGTGCGAAACGTACGCGACGGTTAAGTCGTGAGTCGCCGGATCACACATCAGCGGACGAGCGCCGATCGCCACCGCGAGCGCTCGAAACGCCTGCACGCGGCGGTCATCAACATGTTCCGGCCTGATTGGGGTCAGGACGTACCGGGCGTCTTCAAAAAGCCGCGCATCAGCATGCTCAAGCCCGGAGCGCTCTTTGCCCGCCATCGGGTGCCCACCCAGGAACAGCGGGCGCTCGGCATAGAGTTCTGCTGCCGCCTCGCAGATCCGCTGCTTGGTGCTCCCCACGTCAGTGATGAGGGCACGCGGCGAAACGTGCGACTGCAAACGCGGGAGCTGGTCCAGTATCACCGATACCGGCGTCGCCAGGATCACCAGATCGGCCCCGTGCACCGCCTCCGCGATATCGGCGAATACCTCGTCAACCGCGCCGTCAGCCAGAGCCTGCTCGCGCGTTTCGGAACGCCGTGCGTAACCCACAATGCGGCCTGGAAATCCTGCCCGCTTGAGCGCCAGCCCCAACGATCCGCCCAGCAAGCCCAGGCCCGCAATCGCCACGCGCCGGAACGGAAGTTCTGACTTTGTTGTTTGGAGAGATTGGTCTCGCATCCTGCGTCCGCCGAAATACGAAACTCGCAATTCGAAAATCGAAACTGGAAATTCGAAACTCGAAAATCGAAAACGGAGACTGGAAGTTTGGTCGTCCACGCTACCCTTCGCCTCACCCCAGTTTTGATTTTCGAGTTTCGACCTTCGGCCCTACACTTTTCTTCCCACTGCCGGCGCGATCATCCGCAACTCCTTCATGAGCTGTTCAAACTGCTCGGGAAAGAGCGATTGTGCGCCGTCGCTCAGCGCTTTGTCCGGTTCGTTGTGGACTTCAATCAGCAAGCCGTCAACTCCCGCCGCCAGAGCAGCGCGGGCCATGGGAGCCACTTTATCGCGCCGGCCCGTTCCATGGGAAGGATCCACCACAATGGGCAGGTGCGAAAGCTTCTTGATCACCGGAATGGCCGAAATATCGAGCGTATTCCGCGTGTAGCTTTCAAACGTCCGAATGCCCCGCTCGCACAGCACAACGTTGTAGTTTCCGCCGGACATGATGTACTCGGCCGAAAGCAGCAACTCTTCGATGGTCGCGGAGATTCCACGTTTCAGCAGAACGGGCCTGGCCACCTTGCCGAGTTCTCGCAGCAGGTTGTAGTTCTGCATGTTGCGCGCGCCGACCTGGAGCATATCCACGTAGTCGAGCATCATCGGGATCTGGTCGTGGTCCATCACCTCGGAAACTACACAGAGATTGCACTGATCGGCGGCTTCACGCATCAGTTTCAATCCTTGCTCGCCGATGCCCTGGAAACTATAAGGCGAAGTCCGAGGCTTGAAAGCCCCGCCGCGCAAGACGCGCGCGCCATTCGCCGCCACCGACGCCGCAATAATATTGATCTGTGCCGCGCTTTCGACGCTGCAGGGGCCGGCCATCACCACCACCTCCTGGCCTCCCACGGCAACGCCTCGGCCCAGATTCACTACTGATCCCTCGGGGCGGAAATGACGGCTGGCTAGCTTATAGGGCGCGGTAATGCGTACGACTTCTTCCACTCCGTCCAGCAATTCGATGTCGCGGGTGTCGAAATCCACTTTCGTCCCCACCGCCCCCAGCACGGTGTGGCGCGCGCCGGTGGATCGGTGTATATCGAATCCCATATCCATCAGCTTGTTAATAACATGCTGGATTTCATCTTCCGTCGCCCCCTCCTGCATGACCACCACCATAAGACCTCACTCCTTTCCAAAGGTACTTCCGCCATCCATGGAATGCCGCTCCAGCGAGCGTGCCTCATCGATGATTCGTTCAAAGAGGCGGCGAATGGCGCCGTCGTCCAGCGGCCCTGCGTTCGCCTTCACCACATTGCGCAGAATCTCCGCCTCGCGCTGCGGCTGCCACGCGGGGAGATTCATCGCCTTCTTCAAGTGCCCAATCTCCACCGCGCACTGCGCCCGCTCGTTCAGCAGCCGCACCAACTGCTGGTCAATCTCATCGATGCGCTTGCGCCAGCCCGCCGTATCGCTCATGCGGGTACACCTCCCGCCCCAGCGGTGAGCCCCCGCACAAATCGTTCGATGGCTGCCGGCCCCTCGCGGGAGTAGTGTTCCTCAATGGCGTGCACCACCGCGCTGCCCACCACGGCGGCGTCGGCATTCAACTGGACTTCGCGCACCTGTGGGGCAGTGGAGATTCCAAATCCTACGGCCAGCGGGAGCGAGGTGAGCCGGCGCGCCCGCTCCACCAGGGGGCCCACGCTGCAAGCGATGTCGGTCCGTTCACCGGTGACCCCCGTGCGCGAGATAAGGTACAGAAAACCGCTGGAAAGCTGTGACGCGCGGTCCAGGCGTGCGTCTGTGGATGTGGGCGAAGCCAGAAAGACCGTGTCCAGGTTCCTGGCCCTCATGACCGCGACGTAATTTTCCGCCTCTTCCGGACTCAAGTCCACCACCAGGGCGCCATCCAGTCCCGCGTTCGACCCGGCGGCGGCAAAATTTTCCAGCCCATATTGGAGAATCGGATTGTAGTAGCTGAACAGAATAATGGGGACGCGCACCGCCTGGCGCCAGCCTGGAAATCGCTCCAGGATTTTTCGCAGCGTCGTCCCGGCGCGCAGGGCACGCTCCGATGCCCGCTGGATTACCGGACCGTCCGCCAGGGGATCGGAAAAGGGTACGCCCAACTCGATCACATCCACGCCCGCCCGCTCGAGCGCCGGGAGCAGTTCGCCCGTGGCGTCCAGGTTGGGATCGCCGGCCGTGAGATAGACAATCAGGCCCTTCGCGTTCTTACTACGCAAGTCGCGAAACCGCGCAGCTATGCGGCTGGAAGAAGGTAACGGCATGGTCAACGTTTTCTGATTTCCGCTTTTGGATTCCCGGCTTAGGCTTCCCATTCCGGGCCGGCACAGAAACCACTGAGTAATCCAAAATCCAAAATCTAAAATCGAAAATTACAGGATTCCCGCCGACTGGAAGATTCCCAAATCCTTATCGCCGCGGCCGGAGAGATTCACCATGATGATGCTTTCGCGCGGCATCGATGGCGCACGCTTGGCGACCTCCGCCAGGGCGTGCGCCGATTCGAGTGCAGGAATGATCCCTTCCACCCGCGCCAGCAGGCTCGCCGCTTCCAGCGCCTCCTGGTCGTTCACATGAGTGTATTCCACCCGGCCGCGACGGTACAGTTCCGAATGTTCGGGGCCTACCGCCGGATAATCCAAACCGGCGGAAACCGAGTGCGTGTTCGAAATCAAACCATCCTCGGTTTGCAGCACGTACGTGTAGGCGCCGTGCAGCACACCGGGCCTCCCACCCGCAAAGCGCGCCGCGTGCTCACCCAAATTCGGCCCGCGGCCGCCCGCCTCCACACCGATCATTTTTACCCCGGCATCGGGGATGAAATCGTAAAACAGGCCGATGGAATTGCTGCCGCCGCCCACACACGCGCAAAGCACATTCGGGAGTTTTCCCGTTTTTTCGAGAATCTGGCGGCGCGCCTCCTGCCCGATGATCCGTTGAAAATCGCGCACGATCATCGGGTAGGGATGCGGTCCCAATACCGAGCCCATCAGGTAATGGGTGTTGTGAACATTCGTCACCCAATCCCGCATGCCTTCATTGATGGCATCCTTCAGGGTCTTCGTTCCGGACGACACCGGGACTACCTGCGTGCCCAGCAGCCGCATGCGGAAGACATTGGGAGCCTGCCGCGCCATGTCTTCTTCGCCCATGTACACCGTGCATTCCATGCCCAGCAACGCCGCCACGGTGGCGGTGGCCACGCCGTGCTGCCCCGCTCCGGTTTCCGCCACCAGTCGCGTTTTGCCCATCCGCTGCGCGAGTAATCCCTGGCCGAGGCAGTTGTTGATTTTGTGCGCGCCCGTGTGCAGCAGGTCCTCACGCTTCAGATAGATCTGTGCGCCCCCCAGCCGCTCCGAGAGCTGCCGGGCGTGAAGCAGTGGGGTGGGCCGGCCGGCAAAGTCCGTGAGCAGGCGTTGCAGTTCCGACCGGAATGACGGATCCGCGCTTGCCGCGCGATAAGCGGCTTCCAATTCCTCGACGGGGGCCATCAGCGTTTCCGGTGCGAAGCGCCCGCCGAATTCGCCGAACCACCCGCGCGCGTCGGGCCAGTGCATGAGATCGGTAGCGGTTGACATGGATTTTTGTGGCGTTAGCTCGATCGAGACTGCCTGTGGCCTCGCTTTCACGCGCCCTTCCCGGCCATTACCCAAGCCGTCGTTTACGGGCGACGTTCCATTTTACACTTAATGGCCAATTTCCTTGTCGGCATCAGACACGGCTGCGAAAAATGCTCGTAGCCTTTCGGGGTCCTTCTTCCCCGGAGCGGACTCCACTCCGCTGGCCACGTCCACCGCGAAGGGGCGTACTTCCCGAATTGCCTGCCTTACGTTTTCGGGCGTCAGCCCTCCGGCCAGAATGATTGTTCCGAATCGGCTTGCCTCCCGGGCCAAGGTCCAATTGAAGCCCTTTCCGGTTCCCCCCGGCAGCTTGGCGTCGAAAGCATCCAGCAGAAATGCATCGGCAGCGAGTTCGCGCAACCTTGCGGGCTCAAATTCACTAGTAACGGCTATGGCCCGAATGCGCGCGAAATCGGCCAGCGGCCCGTCCAGCGGCGGATACTGGGGGCCATGCAACTGCACGGTCGTGACGCGCGCCGCTTTTGCCACTTGCGCAACATGCGCCGCGTCTATTTCGTTCGCGAATATCCCCACGGCTGCGACCAGCGGCGGCAGCCTTAAGATGATGGCGCGCGCGGCGGATGGCTCAATGTACCGGGGCGACGGCGGATAGAAGTTGCAGCCCAGAGCCGCGGCTCCCAGTTTAACGGCAAGTTGGGCGTCCTCCCACCGCGTGATTCCGCAGATTTTAACGCGCGTCGGCATCTCGTCGATTTTCGATTTTGGATTTGCGATTTTGGATTCCCACGATCTAAGCTGCTTCGGCGCTTAGGCGCGCGGTTAATAATGTAAAATCCAAAATTAATTTTCGATTTTGAATTCCGTTGCGTTTAGCCTGCTTCGATTTCCAACCCCGCGATTGTAATCCAAAATCTAAAATCCAAAATCAAGCGGTCTCTTCCAGCAACTGGCGTAGCGCCTCGCCGGGGTCCGGGTGCGTCATCAGCCGTTCCCCGATCAGCACCGCGTCAAAACCTGCTTCATTGAGCCGCTGCAAATCGGCGCCCGTCTTGATTCCGCTTTCGCTGACGGCCACGCAATCCCGGGGCATCCTGGCGCGCAATCGAAACGAAGTCTCCAAATTCACTTCCAGCGTCTTCAAATTGCGGTTGTTCACGCCGATGATCTGGGCGCCCGCCGCCAGTGCCCGCTCCACCTCGGTATCAGTGTGGACCTCCACCAACGCGGCGATGCGCAGTTGCTTGCACAAATCGAGTAGACTGCACAGGTCGTGGTCGGGCAATGCGGCCACAATCAGCAGCAGGGCGTCCGCGCCGGCCGCCACGGATTCATACACCTGATAGCTTTCCAGGACGAAATCCTTGCGCAGCACAGGGATTCGCACGGCTTGGCGTACCACCGTAAGGTCCCGCAGGGACCCCAGAAAATATTGCTCTTCCGTCAGGACGGAGAGCGCCGCCGCTCCGCCGCTTGCGTAACCCAATGCTATTTCGCAGCGGCGATAATTTTGTTTCAGCAGTCCCCGCGAAGGAGATGCGCGTTTGAGTTCGGCAATGACCCGCAGCCGCCTCGGTGCGCCGGCGTCCAGGGCCGAAGTGAGTGCCGCAGCAAAGCCGCGCCGCTCCTGCCGTGCCTCCGCCATCTGCCTGACACGTTGTAGCGGGATCGTCCTTCGCGATTCTTCCAGCGAGCGCCGGCGCGCGGAAACAATCTGCTCCAGGACGGTTGTCCCAGGCTCTCCGTTCATGCGCTAAACTCCATTCCCGGTCTGAAACGTGTTTCCGTCGGCAATCAGCCAATGTATGCTCCGGCTACCGGCAAAGTCAAGAACGTGCGCTGCTCGCATTTATGTTGCCCACCCCGTTGTCCCGTCGAGAGACGAAAAATCATCTACAATTCTTCGCAAACGTCCTATAGTAATCATTTGTTGTTGATTCCATGGGATTCTGGAGGAATTCATGCCAGACGTCATAACTTTTGGTGAAGCGATGATACGCCTTTCGCCGCCCCACTTTCAGCGGCTGGAACAGACCGCCACGCTGGACGTTCAGGTTGGCGGCGGCGAGCTGAATGTTGCGGTAGGAGTCGCGCATCTGGGGTTGACGAGCGCGTGGATTTCCCGCCTTCCGAAGAATGCGCTCGGACGGTTGACGGAGAACCGCGTGCGCCAGGCCGGAGTTGACACTTCGCACTTGATTTGGACCGCCGATGCCGAGAGCCGCATGGGCCTGTACTTTATGGAGTTCGGCGCCGCGCCGCGCCCCAGTTCGGTCCTCTACGACCGGCGGAATTCCGCCATCAGCGCCATCCGCCTGGGCGAGGTGGACTGGGCGCACGTCATGAAAGGCGCCCGGTGGTTCCACACCAGCGGAATTACTCCTGCCCTCAGTGACTCGGCGGCGGCCGTCACGCGGGAAGCCTTGCAGGCGGCAAAGCAGGCGGGACTGACGGTAAGTTACGACCTGAACTATCGTGGAAAACTCTGGTCGCCCGACAAGGCGCAGGCGGTGCAGGAACCCCTGATGGAATTCGTGGACGTTCTGATCACCACCGAAGAAGACACCAACGTGGTTTTTAAAATCAAGGCGCAGGAAAAGGCCAGCCAACAAGCATTTGCGCAAGTGTCTGCCGAGCCGTACAAGGAAGTGGCGCAGCGGCTTCAGGAGAAATTTCATTTCCAGGCCGTGGCGATCACGTTGCGCGAGAACCCTTTGGTGTGGCGCAACACCTGGACGGCAATCGCCTACGCCGACGGCAAGTTCTTTGACGACGTCAAGTACGAACTGGAAATTGTGGACCGCCTGGGGGGCGGCGATTCCTTCAGCGCCGGCTTTATCTATGGCCGGCTAGTGAAGAATTCCTATCAAGACGCAGTTCGTTACGGCAATGCCTTCGGCGCGCTGAAGCACTCGATGCCGGGTGATTTCAACTGGGCGAACCTGGCGGAGGTGGAAAGCCTGCTGAAAGGCTCCAGCTTGCGGGTGGCGAGGTGAAAAAGAAGGTGTCAGGTGCCAGGTGTCAGGTGCCAGGGAAGAACGAAATTCGAAATTCGAAACTGGAAACTTGGGAAGAACAAGGTGTCAGGTGCCAGGTGTCAGTGAGATGCGTTCTGCTCGTCTGCGGGTGATTTCAAACGACCCGATGACCCAATGATTCAATGATCCGATTCGCTAAGACTTGGCACCTTGCGTTTCCCTGGCACCTGGCACCTGACACCTTCTTTTTACAGAACGGAGAAACTCATGTCCTGGTCAAAGCAAGAATCGCTTAGAAAAATACTGGAAGTCGGACTGGTGCCGATTGTGCGCGCGCCTTCCCCGCAAGACGCTCTTTTGGCCGCGGAGGCCATCATTGCCGGCAATATCGGCATCGCCGAAATCACCATGACGGTGCCCAACGCCATTCAAGTCATGGAGAAGGTGGCGGACAAATTTGGTGACAAGGTGCTGCTGGGCGCCGGAACCATTCTTGACCCGGAAAGTTGCCGGGCAGCGCTGCTGGCGGGCGCGCAATTCATTGTCACGCCAGCGCTCAATCTCCACGTTATCGAACTGGCGCGCCGGTACAGCATACCGTGCATGCCCGGAGCGCTGACGCCAACGGAAATCGTTACGGCGTGGCAAGCGGGTGCGGACCTGGTGAAAATCTTCCCGTGCGGGCCGGTGGGCGGCGCCAAATACATCAAGGCACTCAAGGGTCCTTTCCCGCAAATCGATTTCGTGCCAACCGGCGGAGTGAATCTGGAGACGACCCCGGAATTCATCAAGGCGGGCGCGGCGGCGGTGGCGGTGGGCGGCGAATTGGTGGACCTCAAGGCTCTGCGCGAGGGCAAGCTCGACGTGATCTCCGCCAGGGCGCAGGCGTACGTGGAAGCCGTGCGTGCGGCACGGGCCGCGATGGGGAAATAGCGGCCACGCCGTTTTCGCTGCCTGAGCTGTAGCGGCGGTCTCCGACCGCCGTCGTCGATCGGAAATCGACGCTACAACTTACGTCGCGCAGTATTGCGTTAAGATGCCCCCTCCCCCGTTCTCGCTGACCCTCTCCCACATTTCTTGCAGAAGCCGGGGTGATGCGTGCGCTCCGTGCCGGGCATCAACATGCGCGTAGCGTTTTGGAGTGCGGCCGCGAAGCTGCCGCCTTCCATGCCTCCGGCGAGAGGCGCCAAATGTGATGCAAAGGCGGCAGCTTTACGGCCGCACGCATTATGAAGGGGTGCCCCTTTTGGGTTAGGTTAATTCCAGGAGAATGGAAAGAAACCAATCCAAGGAGGAACACCCCATGAAGCTTGTCCAGGATATCGTAAATCGGGTCGTTCGGTACATCGGCATGGACGTTCACAAAGACAGTACGACGGCGGTGGTTCTGGATGCGCAAGGCAACCGGGTGATGCAGGTGACGCTGCGCACCGAAGGCACCGTGCTGGTGGACTTCGTGCGCGGTCTCAGCGGCAGGTTGCATCTGACCTTGGAAGAAGGCACGTACTCGGCCTGGCTCCACGCGCTGCTCTCGCCCTGGGTGGAGAAACTGATCGTCTGCAACCCGCGCCAGAACGCTCTGCTCAAGCAGGGCAACAAGAGCGATCCCATCGACGCGCGGAAGCTGGCGGAGTTGCTGCGTCTGGGTTCGCTGAGCGCGGTTTATCACGGGGCGCCGGAAATGCGCACGCTGAAAGAACTCGCCGCCAGCTATGCCACCTTGGTGCAGGACGGCACGCGGGTGATGAACCGGCTGAAAAGTTTGTACCGCGGCCGGGGGATCCGCTGTGGGGGAACGCAAGTGTACTCGCCTCGGCATCGCGCCCGCTGGTTGGAGCAGTTGGTGGAACCGGGCGCTCGCCAGCGGGCGAAGTTGCTCTACCAGGAGCTGGATCTGCTGCTCCAGCTCCGTCCCCAGGCGCGGCGCGCGTTGCTCGCTCAAAGCCGCCAGCACCCGGCGCAGAAAATTCTGCGCACCATTCCCGGCCTGGGACCGGTGCGCGTGGCGCTGCTGCTGGCTTGGCTGCAGACGCCTCACCGCTTCCGCAACAAGCGCAAGTTGTGCGGTTACGGAGGCCTGGGCTTGCTCACCCGGGGCAGCGCGCAGTATCGGCTGGAGAAAGGCGAACTGGTGGTTTCCCCCAAAGGGGTGATGGTGCGGGGACTCAATCCCGCCCACAACACGCACCTGAAAGACATCTTTAAAGGCGCGGCCCTGGCCGCCTGCCAGCGTCCCGGTCCTCTGCGCGAGGCCTACGAACGACTGCTGCGGGAAGGAACGCAGGAGCACTTGGCGCGCCTCACCCTCGCGCGCAAGATCGCGACCTTGGTTTTGACTCTGTGGAAGAGAGGAGAACGTTTCGACGCACAGCGACTGAGAAGAGAACAAGCAGCCTAGCCTCACGATGTCGGCACGGCTCCGCGCCCGGGTTCTCCCCGGCCGGGGTCCGCCGCAGCGCGAGGCCCGAGGGTTGAGGGTGAGTCTCAACTTGGAGTTTAGGCAGCGGCCACCACGGCGCCAGTCTCCTCCGCACGCTAGGCCCCCTCGCACCACCCGACAAAGCTGTAGGCCATGAGTCTCTGATAGAACCATCGTGGGCATCTTTGACCCCAGGTTAGCTTGTCGCGTCTCCCGTCGCGGCGGACGTTCCCTCGACTGAATCATGAACCCGGTAGGACCTGTAAACTTCGTTGGCTGCCCTAGTCACAAGGGGCGGGACGTCGAAGAGAACTTCCTCTGCCCGTCAGCGGGCAGAAATTTCTCTTGACATCCCCCTTCATAGAACTCCAAGGCGCTGCGCGTTGAGGCGCAACGATTCCATCCTGCGGTCGATTCTCCCACGGGGCAGGGCAGCGTCTGCGCACGCACTTTCGGCAAAGACAGGAGAAAAAGGTATGACGAAACCAGACGATAAGATCGGCCGGCGGCATTTCCTGGGCGCGGCGGGCGCCGCAGGGTTCATGATCATCAAGCCGCAACTGGTGCGCGGCACCGCCGCCAATTCGGCGATTCGACTGGGACTGCTCGGCTGCGGGCGCCGCGGCACGCATGTGGCCACGTCATTTGCCGACCATACCTCCGCCCGCGTGGTGGCCCTGGCCGACCTGTTCCAGGATCAACTGGACAAGGGCAAGAAGCACTTTGACGCGGTTGCCGGCAAGCACGGCTACGCGGGAATCAATCTCAAGTTGATGTTTCGCGGGCCACGCGCCTACCAGGTCATGGCTAACTGCCCCGAGATCGACGCGGTGCAAATTTCCACGCCCGACATTTTCCACCCGGGGCACCTGGAGGCCGTCGTGGAGGCGGGGAAGCACGTCTACTGCGAGAAGCCGGTGGCGGTGGACGTTGCCGGCTGCCGGCGCGTGGCGCAGATCGGGGAAAAAGTGCAGAATCGCTTCAGTCTGGAGATCGGCTTCCAATGCCGTCACGCGCCGCCCTATGTGGAATTGGCACGCCGCGTCCAGGGGGGAGCGCTCGGCAAGCTCGCGTGTGGTGCAGCCTATTACCAATCCACGGGCGCCTTCTACCCGCCTTTTCCCAACGCCTCACCGCTCGAGCGGCGCATCCGGACGTTCATGTGGGACCGCGTCATCTCGGGTGACATTCTTGTGGACCAAAGCATTCACCTGGTGGACCTGTGCAACTGGATGCTGGCGTCGCACCCGCTGAAAGCCATGGGCACGGGCGGCCGCCGGGTGAAGGACGATCCCGGCGACTGCTGGGACCACTACGACGTCACGTTCACCTATCCCGACGACGTGCATGTGAACCTCAATTCGTTTCAGGCGGGCAAGGCGTTGAGTGATGCCAGCATTCGCCTGTTCGGCGCGAACGGTGTGGCGGAGTTGCACTACAAAGGGGTAGTGGGCATTTACGGTGACCAACCTTGGGAGTGGGAAGGCAGCATCGGACCGGCCTCGCACCGGCGCGGACACGCCAACATCTATGCCGCCGATTACGACGACTCGGCGCAGAGGGCCGCCGGCATTTTCCATGATGCGCTCGCGCAAGCCGACCCGGAAAAGGAGAAGGCCTTTATCGAGAGCATTACCAGCGGCAAATTTCACAATCAGGCGGCCGTGGGAGTGGAAACCGCGCTGAGCACCATCCTGGGCCGCCAGGCCGCGTACCGCCATGGCGAAACAGCCTGGGATGAGCTGCTGGCCTCCAACCAATCGTACGATCCGGAGTTGGAGCGAATCGACCTGAGCGAGTTCGAGTAGCTTGCCGGCCGGCATCGCTGAAAGGCCGGTGCAAGGCTCCTGTTTATGACGGAGTTACTCGCACTTTGCCTCGTAATTGTGGCAAAATAACAGTTCCGACATACGTATCAGGGTTGCATCCATCGATTCATGGTTTGTAAAATTCCCAGGAGGATTTCCCAATGAGATATGGATTGGCAATAACTCTCCTGTTTGGCTTGTGGTGTACTGCCGGCGCCAGTTGGGCGGCGGACAAGGACACGGAGCGGTTGGAGAATTCGGCGGCAGTGCTGGGCGAGATCATGCGAATTCCCGAAAAGGGCATTCCGCACGACCTTTTGGACAAGGCGGTGTGCGTGGCGATTATCCCCTCGGAGAAGAAGCTCGCACTCGGCTTTGGCGGCAGCTATGGCCGGGGCGCGATGGTTTGCCGGCGTGACGGCAACGGCCCGTGGGGCGCGCCTTCGATGATTACGGTGGGCGGCGCCAACGTGGGATTCGAGTTGGGCGGCCAGGCCACGGATTTCGTCGTGCTGATTATGAACGCCCGGGGCGCGGAAAAACTCCTGCACGACAGTACCAAGATCGGCGCCGACGCTTCCGCGGCGGGCGGGCCGGTGGGCCGCAGCGCGGAGGGTGCGACTGACCTGCAACTCCATGCGGAAATGTTGACTTACTCGCGCTCGCGCGGCGCGTTTGCGGGCGTTTCACTGGACGGCCAGATGTTCAAGCAGGATAAAGATGCTGACGAAAAGCTTTACGGCCGCAAGCTTTCTCCCGAGGACATCCTCTTCAAGGGCGTGGTGCCTCCACCGCCCGCGGCCAACCCCCTGGACGAAGCGCTGGCCCAGTACTCGCCCCACGGCGGCGAGCCGTTCACCCCGAAGTAAAACCATCGGTTCATCTGTACAACGGATCGTTGGAAATCTGCGCTGGGCCAGGGTTGCCACAAGCGAGTGCTTGACACGGATTTTGTAAATGAGTATTTTCAGGTAGTTCGGAGCAAGCCGGAAGGGACGGAGAGGTGGCCGAGTGGCTTAAGGCGGCGGTTTGCTAAACCAAGCCAAGCCCGGTCAGTCCTTCCTAACTCATTGAAAAAACAGGGTAGCCACGCTTCCATTTTACTCTGTTTTGCATGGTTTTAGCCCCAATTGTTGCCGTAATGTTGCCGTAAATTCGGGCATGAAAAGCGGTGCCTTGTCTTCATCCCATTTTCGCCCCAGCCACATGAGATCCCCGGGCAAACGCGCTGCCCAGCCTAGCTAACCTGATTCGCCGAGAGCACATCCCGCGCAGTCGTCCACCGAAAACCGGGATAGCGATCGTTGTCGAGCGGCTCCAGCTTTGCCCGGCCGTCGAACATGTTACGCATGTACTGCATCCCCTGCCATGCCGGGTAAAGTTCCTTCTCTCCGGGTGCGACTGTGCGCGCGACTTTGATCAGCACGCCGAGCATTCCCAAACCTCCGGCTCGGAACAAGCGGAACTTCTTTCCGGTCACCTCACCCACGACCGCCGCGAGTTCCCGGGCGCTGAGTTGATCGCCGGCAATTCGTAGAAAGCGAGGGGTGGACGCATCCAGAGCCGCACTCGCCGTGAATGCGGCCGTGTCGTCTATCGTCGTGAAGTCCATGCGCTGGTCCACGTCGCCCCAATAGAGCACTCGCTTCCGTTTGAAGAGAATGAGCGGCATCTGACCAGTTAGCATCTCGGCAAAAGCCCCGTTGAAGATTGTGGTCGCCCGAATCGGAGCCTTATCGAGGCGCTGGTGAAACTCTCGGCGCAGGTCGAGATTGCGATTCTCTCCGGCTGGAAACTTGGTGAAATCGATCGAGTAGTCGGAAGGAATGAAACGGGGCACGTCTGCCTTGATTGCCGCATCGAGCAGAACCGTTTGCGCTTCCACAATCACGTCCCGCAATCCCGCCAGCGCGGATACCACGCACGCCGCACCCGAGCATGCCGCTGCCACTTGGGAAGCGCTGCTCAAGTCGACACTGGAAATCGTAACACCCATCTCGCGCAGTCGCTCAACCTTATCTCGCGGAGTGCTGCTGCGAACCAGTGCTCTTACGCCGGCTCCCCGTTCGAGCAAAGCTCTAGCGATGCGTCCGCCCAGATTACCGGTAGCTCCCGCCACGACGATAGTCAGGTCATTCATGCTGCCGATATTACAGAAAGGACACCGTCGATGCAAAGTGCCCGCAGACCCTACCCCCCTTCCCCGAAACGCAATTCCCCGCGCGAGACCCTTCGCTTAGCCAAAACCTGACCAAATCGTACTTTCGCTCCCAAATCCCAACCCTCCGTGGCAGGGGGGAGGGCGAAGTGTGCATTGCGCGAGAGCCGGATTGGCCAACAACTGCATTCACCAGGAGGCGTCTGGATAGGGGGCCCCTGTCCAAACGTTTCGAGCCCAGGGGGGTCTCCTTGAAACATCGCTGTTGAGAGACCCCACCGGGCCTGTCCTGGAGGACACATGGATACAAATCGGATCTTCACAAACCTGTTTGGTGGATGGCTCACGGCGGCCGACAAGGCCGCGGCCACCTCGATCAATTACACCAGGTCAACCGTCGTGCCTTGCGTCTGCGACCTTACGCAGAAAGCGACCGTGGCAACCGGGAAGACCTTGGCTAAAGTTGGCACCAAGCTGACCGACTGCTGCACCACGAAGTAACCGCTTCCCCACCCGCATTAGAGCTTAACTCTCCGTAGTCAAGACTCTTTCCAATTCACTCCATTTTCCTGACCACACCGGAGGTGTGCCTTGAGAACGTATCAACCCGAACGTGCTTTGATCGCTCGTGAAACCCGCAAAGAGAACCGTGACGAGCTGGCCAAGATGCTCGGCCAGATCGCCATGGAGCGGGCAGCTCGACTGCCACCATCAATTCTCCCGGTTTCACTTGAAACGCAGTTTCAGATCAGCATCCACAGGACTCGTGAAGACGTCCAGCGCGCTAAGGACAATCAGTCCGCCCAAATTCTGCGCTGGCTGCAAAGCTAATCATCTGTAAGTCCGGAAAGCCCTGGCTCATTGCCGGGGAGCAAGGGGCTCCCACCCATAGGCGTTAAAATAAGCGGTGACTCTATGTCCACCCCGAAATCATGGCCGGTTTTCGACGACGAGGTGAATTTTCCAGCCTCTGCAGATTTTCCTCACTCGCCGCTGCCAGCCAAGCCCCCTGCCCTAACACGGCGGTGCGCAGCGCCCACAGGCTCATGCGAAAGCGCGACCAAGCACTATGGGTGTAGCCGCGTCGCACCGAGTTCGTACCCCCAGGGGGAAAGGGGACCGGCCGGTTGCACCAACCTTTGCGCCAGAGCCGCGGCCAGAAGGCGCGCCAGCATCCAGGATTTGGCGGTCGGTCCCTGCCGGGAAGGGAGCGCATCGAAATGCAACAACGACTTCAAGCGCTTGAACAACAACTCGATCTGCCAGCGCAGGCGGTAGAGCTGCATCAGTTCCGACCACGAGGCCTGCTCGGCCGGCAAGGTAGTCAACAGCCAAATGACCGCTCCTTCCCGCGTGCGCGCCGCGACCGCCCGCGCCGGTACCCAGGCGATCGCCCGCCGCAGGCCCCATTTGCGCGTCTTCGTCCGCTTCTCTGGGGGGATAGGAACCAGAATATTGAATTCTACGCCCCCTATCTGCGGAACCTCTCCTTCCTTGTTGCCCAGCGAGAGGCGCCGCCGCTTTTCGTCGCAGACGCGGATCGTGTGCGGATTCAGGCGCGCCAGCACGTAAGCATGCGCCGAATGCACCGCCCACAGGCCCCGCGCCGTGGCATAGGCGCGGTCTCCCAGGATCACCTCCTGGGCGCTCACGGGATAACGACCGTACCCTTCGCCGCCCCGCGCATCCGTCAACTCCACGCTGCGCAATCGCCCGCTGCCCGGGTCCATCCGGACATGCGCGCGCCATTCCGTACCCTTGGCCCCCGGACCATGAATGACCGTGGCATCCACCACCCGCAACCGCAGGGGGCTGCCGACCGCGCTGTCCACCTGGCTTTGCAACGTTTGCGCCAACACGTGCTGCAGCCAGCCTTCGGCTTCGCGCAAGCGATAAAACAACCCCGGACCGCTGATCTCCGCCACACCCAAGGCATGCGCCCACGCCGCCACATCCTTCAAGGAAAGATCCGACACCGCATACGCCAGCGCCATGCGCAGCAAAGCTTTGGCATCGGGGATGTGGCGGCAGCGCAGCAGAGCTTCGCACTGCCACGCCGAATTTTCCAAGTCGCGCGGAAGCAGGGTAACAACATAAGGCCATTCTCGTTCGTCGTGCAGAGGAGGCGTTTGCATGTGCCAGAGCCTAATACAACGGCGACAAAAAGCCAATGCTTATTTTAACGCCTATGGGGCTCCCACCTTAGCCCCCGCATTCCGGAATCCCACCTCTGCTCCTCTCGTCCGAGAGGAGATCCCAATCGTGAACACAAATCCAAGCCCGTCTGGGGCACATACCAGACAACTGGAGGCATTTTGAACTATCAACATCTGCACTTTCAGTTTCCCGCTAAGCCATTCCAGCGGTGGCATGTGATCGAGGACAGAACTGTCCCTGGCGGTTTGCGTTTCCGCCATGCGCGCCAGCCCGGCGAGAAGCCCGACCCCAAGGTGAACTTCGGGGTTGAAGAATTGTCGGCTCGCCTCGAGCACGCCGGGGTGGAATACCTGCGCATTGCACTCGGTAACGATGCGTCGTCGTTTGAGCGGGCGCACGTGCTCCTCACAGACGGGCTCAAGGATGAGGGTCCCGGTGACGGGCATTGGTATCCGGTCATTCCCTGGGTCCGGGACGACGGCTTCTACGCCGTGTGTCTACGCGAACCGATGCTGTACCAGGACGCCTGTCACCTGTTTGGCTTCGACATCCCGGCCGGGAAGCCCAGCGTCCCCAAGCGCATCAAGCGCGACGTGGCGCGGGGCAAGACGAGCCTGTTCGGCGAGCTCCTTGGAACTCGTGAGATCAACGAGTGGGATCTTCTCCACACGGTGATGCTTGCCGACGGCAAGACTACCTTCGAAGTGGCCACCTACAATCCCAGTAATCGCTGGCCGGAAGCCTCGACTTCCGGAGCAGCGTTGGCCTCTCCGCGGGGTGGTGCCATTCTGACCGGGCATCCGGTCAAGATCGGTGATCTGATCCAGATTACCGGCGCCATGCCCAACGGCCAGATCAAAGGAAACTGCCTGATCTGGGACATTGACCACGACCTCGTGGTCTGGGACGTCAAGCCGGAACTCCGGGCATGGCGAGGCCAGATTTATCTCAGCGTTCTCAATGAACTCCACGGTGGCCCGGCCAACCTGGACGTTCAAACCGCCTCCAACCTCGACCTGGCCAAGGTGCGGGATCACAAACTGATCCAGTTCCTTTGCCAACAATACGCCTGCGATGTGTTCGACCTGATGCGGGACGACGGTCGAGTCAAGGAGGAGATCGGCTTTTACAATCCCGCAGCATGGGTCGATGAAGACGGGAACCCGGTAATCAACGAGAATCGCTGGAAGCTCTGGCGGATGTACTCTGCGGGCTTGCCGGCGATGCAGTTCCGGACCTGCCGGGACGCCTTCTATCGCACCCAGATGGAATCTCCCGAGAACAATGACCCTGATCGCTTCCGGATTCGCTTCCGGGAGCCACAGGATCTCATGACGGTCCAGTCGAATGATCTCGCCGGAGCGGCCGTGCGAAGGTATCTCTTCCCCGAGCCGTTTGTCTTTGACAAGCGAGGCTACCCCTACTGGGACCGTTCTACGTTACCCGACGTGGACTCGGTCTATCTGGGTGGGTTTGATGGCGAGTTCATCTCGCTGAGAAACCCCAATGCTTCGCATAAGGAATCAGGCAAGCTACGGGGCTCCAAGCTACAGCACTTTGCCGCAATCGACCGGGGCGCCGTGATGTTCGTGCATCTCGGCTTCGCAGCAAGTCCGGAGGGCGCCCCAGGTATGGCAAAAAGCTTCAACGGTGCTGACTTCGACGATTCCGTGCTGGCCCTGCTAGACCCGGAAATCGTCCAGCACTGGAACAACCTGCCCGCGTATCCGTGGGTTGCGGCCACACCTACCGAAGTGCACGTGATCGACGACGGTGACGCCTTATTCGACCGGAATCCCAGGGCCAAGCTGTACGACTGGAGGTTCGTCGCCTGCATGGTCCAGGACGCGAAACGCGGTCAGACCGGAATCGGCTACGTGGTTAATGCCATCACCTGGTTCAACCTCCTCTGGCTCCATCGGGAGAGCATCGTGGAGGAGCTGCGAGAGATGCAACCGAGCCCACAGGTCGCAGAGGCCATCCGCTGGATGGAGCAAGAACTTCCCGAGAGCCGGATGCCGATGGTGGCATCACGGCTGGAGGAGATCATCGACGCGCTCAAGATGAATGGTAAATCAATTGATTGGGCGAACGAGGTGATTACGGAGTTCCGCCAGTCCTGCCCCGTGGCTCCAAAGTTCTGGTGGCAAGGCGGCTACCAGAGCCAGGGTCGCATTCCCCGCGATCGAATCGCAAACGGCAATGAACCCATTCCGGTGACCACGGCCATGGACGTGGCCCGGGAACAATGGATTGAAATGTTCCAGAAGGCACGCCGGTTTGCCGACAAGGAAAGCTGGAGAAACTGCTGGCAAGTGCCACCAGAGATCCGGAGCTTCCCAACTCGCCCCGAGGCAGCGGCTGCCGCAAGGGACTTCTGGATGTTCTATAACCGCACCCGCGAGGCCAAGAGAGCGGAATTCCTCAAGGCCGGCAAGGACCATCGGGGGAAGAAGGTCACGGGCGAGCAAGACGCCGGGATTGCCGCTTACTTGTACGCGGAAGAAGATGTCCATGACCGGATCAAGGCCAGCGGTATGTATCTGGATATCTACGCGGAACTGGTCAAACTGGTCTTCGACCGGGGATTGACCCTGGAGCCACCACGCAATCCCGATGGCACGGTGAAACCCGTAGCGGATGGCATTCTGGGTGGGCCACACACCATGGAAGGGCTGCTGGATATCGCCAGAGCCGCTGGCGTGACTCGTCGCCATGTGCCCTTGACCTGGGAGTCTGCCCGAGTCCGCCAGGACTATGGCGACCTCAATCTCGATATCGTCGTGGAAGACACGCTGGTACGGATAGCAGGGAGCAGTTCAAACTCTGCCAACTGGATCGGTATCGTGGACCTGCCCGACGGCCAATATCGGATGGAGCATGGCCTGGTGGTCACCAGGGACATGACTGAGGCTCCGCCGCAAGAGCCTGCTGTGGCTCTCGTGGCGGTGAGTGACTTCGAGCAACGGCTGAAGGACCAGAAACTCCGGCAGCAAGACCGCCAGAGGATCGAGGCTGAACTCAAGGCCTTCCGGGCTCAGGTCGGTAATGGCGTGACCATCAAGCCGGTGACTTATCGCAACCCTCAGAGCCAGGAGAACGAGCCTGCTGCGGAAGTGTTCCTGGAAGGGACTTCTGAGCCACTCGCCCGGATCTCGCGGGAGCACGTGCCCGTCGTTACAAGTGAACTCTCGGGGGTGCTGGTCTCGGGAGGCCCGTACACGCTCAAGGTTCTCTGCCCGCTCGACCAGGGCGTTCGTCCTTCCCGACCTCTGGGTGTAAAGAATGTCCCGATACAGATCGAGGATGACCCGATACCCGAGGTGGATTATTTCCCAACACGGAAGAGCCAAGGGCCGTCCCTGGAGGTTGTCAATGGCTGGCAGTCCAGGATCAACCAAAGGAAAGCTACGCCAGGCGACCTCAAATGGTGGAAGGGCAAGGCTGGCAGCCGAGCGATTATACGACCAACTACTTTTGTAAGGGCTGGTGTGGCTGAGCCCGCAGTGGCTGTGTATCTGGATGGCGATGGAGTCCAGTTTGGCTGGATAGCGAGAGAGCACATACCCGCCGTAAAGCGTGAAATGCACGGCCATCTTGCCGGTAGTGGACCGTACACATTGGCGTTTATCTGTGACCAACCCAAGTAAGGCGCCCGCCGTTGACATAAACAATCATCAAATTATGCGCTCGCAGATTCGGACTTTTCAGAGTCCGGGAGCCGGGAGGAAATATGCAGAACTACATCACGTCGTTCTCTGCATCGAAGTCGTCCCAATTCGTTAACGACAGACTCAGTTGGGACGAAGGTAGCCCTCACCGCCATGATTGCCACGATCCACCACACGGGGCTCGCGCGGGGTTTCTCGATGACCGACCCCCACCGCGAAGATTGCCTGCGGTGGCAAGGTCAGACCCCTGGAAAGTTACAAGGGCTCAGGCGGGATTCCCGGGGGACGCAACTCGGAGGCGAAGATTATTCTGGGTTGCAGAGCAAGACCGCTGGAACACGGGGGTCGGGCAAGGATTGCCTGCTGAGGGATCGTCGTGGCGAAGATTGCTATCCCGGACGGGAATTTGATGCCCTCGCGGCGTTGCCCGCGGCGAAGATTGAGCTCGAATGTTTCGCGTATGCTTTTATGTCCAAGGGCTGTTTTGGGAGCCGTAGGGCCTCGTACGCGGGCCTGATTGAACTCATGGGGAACCGCTACGGTTCAACGACGTATTTAGGCAAGTCGAAGGGTCAGCAATCCGCTGTGTCAAATCTCAACTTTTGTTTCCGGGCCAAAACCCGGGAAAGGATGTGCGTATGCCAAAGACTGTCGCAGTCGTTCAACTTCCTGAGATTCTGAGGAAGCAAATCGAGCCATCTGGTGAAGCTCGCCGGAAAGATTGATTCCTTTTCGCTTTTACTCCGCGAGACGCCGGACGGCGAGTTGAAACGCTCCATCGAAGAGCAGTTCCACACCATGGTGTTTGCAACCCGCAAGGAAATTCGGAAGTATTGCCCTCGCTATCGCTCTCTGCCGGGCGAAGGCATCTTGGATTTCAATACCGATTGCACCTCCGGCCAACTTGAGCCGGGTGATCTCGGCACTGCCCCACCACCCAAGCGGGGCAGGCTCTGCGAGACGTGCTGCTTCTTCGCGGGCATTCCCGAGGAGCAAGTTCCTGAAATGACTTTAACCCCCGCGCCGCAAGACCTCGTGCTTGTGGTCTAAATCTCGCCAATCCCACCTCTTCATCCACTCACAGTTTTTCCCCATAACGCCCACAACAGGTCGCAATGCGACCGGAAAAGGAGATCCGTTTATGAACGAACCGAACGCTGAAGGTACGAGCATCCCTGGCCGTTCCTGGCCGGGAGCCGACGTCTACAAATCCCTCAAGCTCGGCTGGCACTGGCGCCGGCTGAGGTGGGCCGTTGTGGCCGCCTCCGAAGCCGCGCAAGGCCACGAAGCCAACGGCCTGCCGCCAGGTTCGAGGGAATTCAAAACACTCTTTAACGAGGTCGCCAGCAAGGTTCAGGAATATTCCACCGAGTCCGGCGATCCTCTCGAAACTCTCAAGGCCCGGCTGCCCGCGCTGTGCGCTCTGGAGCGGCTGGCCAATCCTGCTCCCAGTGTGCCTGGGAACAAGGCTGGGCTGACGCTCGGCATCCTCATCGCCGCATTACTGGGGCCAATCGGAATCGGTGCGCTGATTGGTCTGGGGACTGGCATGGCCCATTGGATCTCGCACCTGTTCGGATAAGGAGGTCATGCATGACCGGAATACTGGAACTGTTCGCTCTCGTCGAAATCGGTAGCGGAATCGGTTTCCTGGCCACGTGGCGCAACCGGCTCCTGGCCAGCAAGGTCAACTATTTCCGCCCGTCGCATAACAAGAAGTCTCCGTTCGACAAGCTGGTACGAGCCCAGACCGGCCGTGTGATTACCCGGCAGGACCAACTCTGTGTGAAGGTGGCCGACGGCCTTACCGTCCTCGTTCGCAGGCTTGTCCTGCTCGATGCCTTCCGTCAACTCATGCGCGCGGTGTTCCTGTCCAACTCACCACTCCGGCGCAGCCTGCGCACCAAGAAGAAGGTGAGCCATGGATGAGCCACCCAAGCCCACATTCAAGAAGTCCACATGGATAGTCGCCCTTGCCCTGTTCCTATTCACGCCTGGCGGATCTGTTCTGGGCATTTCTCTGGCTATTCCGTGAGCAAATCGAGTTCGACAAGGTAGCTTCAGCCTGGTCAAAGCACAGCTTCGCCAAATTCAAGGAACAAAGGCGTAAGCAGAAGGAGGCTGAGCATGACATTCACTCCGTCAGCAACCAGTAGCTTCTCGGCCGGCGCGGTCTTCTGGGGAATGGTTTGGGCCACGCTGGGCAAGCTCAATGAGCTGGTCCATTTCGTGGGCTTCAAGAAGTCCAATCCCCGCCAGACCGTGCTGCGCTGGATCAATGCTCACAAGGTTGTCACCATCACGCTCACGGAAGCGGTCAACTACTCGGTGCATGGAATTTCGAGCCCGCTGGGGGTTACGTTCGCACTGGGCGGAACCCTTGTGAATGCCTTCATGGTCACGTTCATCGTGCCCATCTGGTGCCGGCTGTCGAACCTGGAACGTCGTTAATCGTCCGCCATCTCTGTCCCCGATAAGAAACCATCTCTCAATCCCAAGGAGGAAATCGAATCATGAAAACTCTCATCATCACTCTCACTGTTGTTTGTGCCGCGGTCGCATATTACTTCGGCCTTCGCTACTTCACGGGCCAGGACCTTGGCTTCACCCCGGCCAGGAAGTACGTCAGGAACCTCGCCAAGAACCTGCTTCACACCGAAATCACCGCTGCCCGCGAAGCTGGCACGACTCCCGCGTCAACAACCGAACAAGCGGCCTAGCAGACTGTCCCGCTGACGCTGCTCGCCGCAACTCTCACAGATGTCAAAGGAGAGGCTGCATGTCACTCGTAACCCGTTACCGGCTCTTCTGGGCTGCCTTGATGGCAGCCCTTTTGGGCCTGGCTTTCTGGAAGAACTCCCAGAGCTATCCCGGCAAGTCCCGGCTCTGGCGACTCGGCAAGGCCTTAATTGACACCGGACTGGTGATCCTCCTGGCCATTTACGCACCGGCTCTGCTTCTCATGTACGTGGTGATCTGGCTCACCAGCCCGTTCAAGAACAAGGTACTGCAAGTTTCCGCGGGCTTTGGCGCCGCACTGGCCGTTACCCACATTGCCGGAGTCCTGTTCGAGGCAATCGCTATTGCCGGCATCTTCGCCATGGACTTGGTCACTGGTCAGGTTGTGGCGAGGACGAGCAAGCGATTGAAAGCGCAGGTGCAGAAAGTAACTGCGTAAGCAGAAATTGAAAGGAGCGCCGTGAGCACAGACGGATTCGACAAAGAGATGGGCAAAACACGCGGAACATCCGCATGGCTCTTTATTGGCTTGCTGGTCTCAATCGCCGGCATGGCCGCGGGGGCAGGCATGCTCATCTGGCATATCGCAAAACTCATATTCAAGTGACGTTGAGGAAAAGGAGGACCCACATGACACCCATCATTATCGCGGGCTTAGTCAGCCTGTTCGCTGGCCTGGCGTTCATCTTGGCGCAGCCAAGACCAACTCTCCCCCCAACTCGCCGGAGCGCCCGTAAGCACAAGGTCAACCTTCTGGAAGACCTCGGCGCCGCGGCGATAAGGAGGAACGACCCTTGAAACTCCTCCGTGCAGTCGCGCTGGCTGTGGCAGAGACCGCCCTGCACGAGGCTGGTCGTATTGCCTTGGGTCTGGCCATGGGAATGGCAAAAAGGCTCCTTGACACTCCAAATTCCGACACCATAAGCCTGAAGCAAATAACCATCGCGCGCAGTTTGCAAGGGAAGAGTGTTGACGGGGCTTTACTCGCAGGTCCGCGGACCGGGAAGGAATATGCCAAGTTCACCCTGAAGAAAGGCCTGCCCACCGATCAGCGGCCCAGAGCCTTGGCAGTTGAGAATGAGCCGCATTCCGTGGATGACTTCGACGGGGTCATCAAGGAAGGCTACGGCAAGGGCGGAAAGAGGCTCATTTATTCAGGTGTAGGCATCATCAAGGTCGCTGGGAGCAGCCAGCTTGGCAAGATCAATGTCCATGAACACGAGGCCGAGAGGGCAGGCTTCCATTATGACTTCGTTGCCGAAGGCATTGACCCGCACACGGAATCCTTCGAAATCAATATCGCCAACGGTCTCTTCAAGGGACGCTACGCCTTCCGGCAAGTCTTCGAGAAGAACCGTTATCTGGTAGTCCGCATGAAGGACGAATCTGTCCTGGTGGCGAAGCCCGATATTCACCTGAAGCCACCAGAGTTCCTCAAGACCATTCGCCAGTCCAATCGCCCGGCCAGTGTCGAATGGAAGGACGATGGCAGTCTCGGAAACGTGGCGATTCACAACCTGCGCGCTGTTTATCGCAGCCACCGGCCGGAAGGGGAGCCCTATTACGACAAACTCCCCGCCATCGAAGACCTCCGCAATCACTCTCCCGTCTGGCTGGCCCGCACGTTTTTCCCAGGCCCCGAGCTGGAAGGAACAGTATTGCGAGGCGAGCTTCACCATGCGGACGGAGCCGCGCGTGTGGGCGGAATCCTGAATGCCCTGCCGGACAAGTCCCTCCGGATTCAACAGGAGCGAGGTCCTGTCGAGTTCTACACCTGGGACATTGCAAAGTTCAAGGGCCGGGACGTCAGCCAGAAGCCTTATGGCCAGCGGCGCGAACTCTGCGAAGCCGTGGTCGCGGAGATCCGGCTGTTCAATAGGCATCTCCATGTCGTTCCCGCCATGCCGGAAGACGGTGATCCCGTGGAGTTCTATCAAACGATCATCAATGATCCCCGCGGCCTGCCCTGGAGCGAAGGCGTGGTTGTCAAGTACCGGGACGCCGAGGACCAATGGTTCAAAGTGAAGGCGAACGATACCCTCGATGTAAAAGTCACCCATTGCATTGAAGGCGCGGGAAAGTTCGCGGGCAGCCTGGGCGCGATGCTTGTGGAAGGACCGACCGGCGTGGAGAGCGAGATTGGCTCTTTCCAGTTGACCAACGAACAGAGGCGATGGATTTGGCAACACCGTGACGTGCTGACGGGTCAGATCGCGGAAGTAAGAGCTTTGACGGTCAATGAAAGCGGAGCAATCCGGGCGGGAGTATTCGTCCGGTTTCACCCGAGCAAGTCCGAGCAGGGACTACTCCTGTACAGCGAAAGCCTGGCGGGGGCCACGGACCCGATCCAGAGCCGCCCAATGATGTATCGGCTCAAGAGCTCAGCAGGGTGGAAGAAATGAAAGGAGATTGATTAATGAAATACTGCGTTCATTGTGGGAAGGAAATCCCACCTGATATGAACTTCTGTGGTTACTGCGGCAAGGGACAGTCCCCAACGGTCAAGCCTAACCTTATTCGGAAACTGGCTTCTACCGCATTTACCGGTAGCAGGGGGCCCACTTCATGGGGCTGGGTCCCCACAATTGCGGTTGGTGTCATCGGTGGCTACATAGCAATAACCGTTCTCACTGTTTTGTTCAACTTCATTGCGGAAGTGCTCGGACAACAGCAGTTCATCTCTGAGGGCCACATCAACCCGTTGTTCTACGTTATCTTCATTGGCATTCCCGTCTTGTGGCGTGAAATTAGGGGGAAGAAGAAGTAACGAGCCGCTTGGGTGGAGTAGGTGAGCGACGCGCAGACCAAATCCACCTCACCCCCGGGACCTCGCATTACGTCGTTTGACTCCCCAGAAAAGTGGGGCTTTACACCCGCAGAACCGTTCGGGAAGCCGCGGTCGTACCTTCTCGCCCTGAAACTGGAATAGTGGCCTCAAACCCCTTTTCTGCGGGAGAGCTGACAGGGAATTTATCCTGCAATGGAGGAATCCCCATGATTATTGGTGTCACGCACGACCAAGACGGCCGTGTCGTTCAGCGGCTGTCCGTTTCTACCAAGGTTTCCATCGGGCTCCCGCCCAATGGAGATCGTAACCATCCCACCAAGCTCGACCACTTCGTTTTCCTGCGTAAGAAGAAGTCGGCCAACCGAGTGGGGTGGGAAGTCGATCCTGAACTGACCGAGCACTACGGAGCCGAGTGCCGGGAACTCCACATTATGTTGATCGACGATGACATCGAGAACGTCTTTCCCACTTCTTATGCCTGGTGGACGGCCACCGAGCGTAAGTGTTGGGGTGACGGCTCGTCGGCCACTCGCCGCACGGCTGAGAAGCCTGGCGGCCAGCCTTTGAACACCTGCGGTAGCGGATGCCCGGAGCTTGCCGCGGGCCAATGCAAGCCGGGTGGAGACCTACGCTTCGTGTTGGCGGACTTTCCCCGGCTGGGCAGCGTCTGCCGTATCCACACGTGCTCTTACCGATCCATTCGCCAGATCCACTCCGCCTTGCAAGAGATTCAAACCTTCACGGGAGGTCGCCTGGCCGGCATCACCGCCCAGTTGACGGTTCGCCCGGAGGAGGCCACGTACTTCGACCGCAAGGAGAAGAGAAAGAAGACTTCATCCATCTGGGCTCTGAGTCTCGAAGTCGAGGGCGAGGACATGCAAAAACTTATCGCCAACCTGACGGAGAACGCCCGGCTGTTTGCAGAAACCCGGAAGCTGCTTGGGTCGGGTGGCAAGGTGTTGGAGGTGGTAGAGGACGAACAAGAGCAGGCGCCCGAGGTCGCGGCTGAGTTTTATCCGTCGTCGCCAAATGACACTTCTCCGACCGATTCCACCGAATCCGCTTCTCCCACGGAACCGACTCCTGGTAGCCCTCCGTCCAATTCGCCAGGCGAGACCCCGCCCGCTGGCAACGGTTCCAGGGTTTCTGGCGGGAACGGGTCAGCTAAACCACGTGCCGGTGAGACGACTTCTACGCCTACCCCCAATAATGGCAACGGCAGTTCGGGCTTCAACCAGCTTCGCAACGAGTTCCTGACAGCGGCGCGGCGTGTTGCCACGACAAAGAAGCAGGCCATCGGCGATGTGGTGGAATGGGCAAGCGGCGGGAGCTTTAAGTACTGTGATGTCGGACGTATGACCGAGGCCGATATTCCCAAACTGCGAGCAGCTACTCAACTCATGGCTTCGACTCTTCCCGCTACATGCTGACGATGGACCGCCGTAAGACGGCAGACCTCGAAAGGAATTGCTTAGCTCTGGGCTTCGACCTCTGGAGATTCCTTCTGCCCAATCAGACCGGCCCAGAAAGCGATGTGATCGCTCGTCTGGCGGAACATCTCATCCACGATGCTCAAGGACGATCCGTCCTCCAGTGCGCGACGGGTCTCGTCAAGAACCTCATCAACAGCCTTCCAAATGAGAGCTTGGCATTGGTCCTTGCCCTTACTCTTACCCTTGCCCTTGAGCTTTTCCCCCTTCTTTGGGGCGGGCAGATTCAGGGCATCACGCAACCACATCGTTGGCAGAGACCCGATGCGGCGCTTCCACTTCCGTTCGTTGAACGGCTTGCGGCCATCGGCCACTAGCTCCTTAAATAGAGCCAGCTTATGCTCTGGCTGCATGGCGTCTTCGGCCTTCTTCCGAAGTTCCGCCAGCTTCTCCGAGCCGATGACGCTGCTAATCGGGAACGAGTAGGCATTGTCCTTGTTGCCCATCTGTCACATCCATTGGAATTGAAGTCACGATCTGGAATAAGTAACCTCAGCAAGCCATCATCCCCCACCGATATCGAGCAGGATGCGACAGTAATGGTCATCTGCCGCGACGGAGGAGAAGATGCCGACCCTTCGTTTGAAGGCCCCGTCCATTGTGGAAGCAGATTACTTCCGCCTCTTCATCAACCGCCGGGCTTACACCCTCCAATCGAATAAGCCGCACCGAGAAAGCGGCCAACATTACTACTACAGGCCCACCGACAACAAGACTGGCGAGGGTCTGAGCCTGACGCTTGACACCGTTCGTCGCCACCTCGAAGGCGAAATCACCATCGGGCTGTACGCCATTAACCCTGCAACTCAATGCTCGAAGTGGGTGGCCATCGACGCGGACTATGAGAATTCGCTCGCGGATCTCCGTATACTCAGCTTCTATCTCAAGCAGGATGGGGTGGAGCCGGCCCTTGAGAATAGCCGTCGGGGCGGGCATCTCTGGATATTCCTAGCGGAGCCGCTCCCAGCGCGCGACTGCCGAATATACGTCTACAGTCTCGCCTTGCGGTTGGGTATCCCGGTAAAGAGGGGCAGGAAGGAAGGGGTTGAAATCTTCCCGAAGCACGATGCGTTGAAGCCCGGCAGGTACGGGAATGCCATCCGTGGACCGTTAGGAATTCACCGGGGCGCCGCCCAGCGCTTCTGGTTTGACGGTGCCGATGAAGATCTTGATGGGCAGATGTGCTACCTGAATTCGCTTTCCAAGATGACCGGCGACCAGCTCGCCAGATTGATTGCCGGGAAGGCCGTTCCGCCTCAGCTCCTGCCCTTAGAGCCGCAGGCTGAACCGGTGATATGGAGACCTACAGGCGGGCCAGAATTCCGCATCCTAGACCACATCAGCACCAAGCTCCGCACAGTCGGGCACAACAATGTGACCCGGTGCCCATCCTGCGCCGAGGAGGGACACGACCGCAGTGGGGATAACCTATCAATCTCCATCGAGGACCCGCGCAAGTACATCTGCTGGGCCGGCTGCACGAGCGACATGATTCGGTCAGCATTGGGTTGTTCAAGGGTTCACGCACAGAACAAGGAGGCATCGAATGTCGAAATATGGCCAGACTCAAACCGTCTTACGGGAGGAGAAATACCTCATCGAGGCACTCAAAGCGATGGGCTACGAGGTTGAGGTCCACCCCGAGGGTGCCCAACTGAATTCGTATTACGCGGAGCAAGAAGCGAAGGCCGCAAACATCATTCTCCGCCGCCAGCATCTCCGTGGGGCGTACGGTGACATCGGGTTCACGAGCCAGCCGGACGGCCAGTTCGCAATGGTCAAGGATGAACTGGATGAGTACCACGGCTACGGAGCGAAGTGGCTGGGCCAGGTGCAGCAGCTTTACAAGGAGAAGCAGACCTTGGCCATGGCCCGTAGTAGGGGCTACGTCCTGAAAAGTCGGGATGTGATCCAGACCAAGGAAGGCCAACAGGTGCGGTTGCAGTTTGCCACACGGAGGTAAGCCACAATGCAGGAAAAGACCATCACCATTACAATTGACGAGTGGGGAAATTCCACACTGGACCTCGAAGGCTTCGCTGGCAAAGGCTGTGAGAAGGTCTTTGAGGACTTCCGTGGCGGAGACACACTGAAGGTGGAGCGGAAGAAGCCCACCTATTTCACCGGCCAGCAGGTCCAACAAGAGAAAATCCAACGCTGAAGGGGGCCTGTCATGCTGCTTCATGCGTTGATTCCCGCCAGCCGCGCTAACGGGCCAGGTCTGCGCGCCGTGGTGTTCTTCCAGGGTTGCAAACTAGGTTGTGTCGGCTGTTGGAACCCGGGAACGCATCCATTTTATGGCGTGGAGTTCCCGGTTGATGCCGTAGTTCAGGAAGTGTTGCGGGCACGCCAAGAACATACATTGGAAGGCATAACCTTCTCCGGTGGCGAGCCCATGCAGCAAGCAGACAGCTTGCTCGGTTTGATGCACAGCCTGCGCCTGCAAGCCCCAGAGCTAAGCTTTGGCATGTTCAGTGGGTATACGGACCGCGAACTCTCCAAATGTCACTATTGGATTTGGGGCGATGGTTCTTCCGAACAACGTCGTAAACACCTCTGGCAAGAAATTCGTGGGCACCTCGACTTCGCCATCCTCGGGCGCTTCACTCAGGCTCAGCCAAGCAATATGCCGCTCCGTACAAGTCGCAATCAGGTTCTTCGGCTGTTCACCGACCGCTATAATCCTGCCGATTTTAGCGATCAGTTGACTGAAGTCAGCATCAAGGAAAATGGCCAGGTGGAAATCACGGGTTTCCCCACCCTTGGCTTGCCCTGGTAGGACCCACCTTCGGTTTTCCTCATTGCTTTTCCCTTCAAAAGCCTCTTCTGGAAAGGAGCACGAACATGATTCGGTCTATGGAGGACTTTACGTCTGCGTTTCAGGCCGCCCGTTGTGTCTCGACGCCGCTTGTGGCCATACGCACCGCGGACCCTGCCAGCACCACGCATTTCATCACCGAGACTCTCAGGCAAGGCCGCAAGATTCCACCCCTTCTTGGCTGGGATATTGTTCGCGGTCTTTACGCGATCGGCCGGGACAGCGGTGACGAACTGGCGCGTGTGCTGGGCGAACGTCAGGCCGCCACCATTGGGCCGGTCGATTCCCTGTTATTGGCCCAGCAGCTTTGCGATGACGGGCTGTTGCTTTACTCGAATGCCCACCGCTTCTGGAATGACCCGGGCATTATGCAAGGCATCTGGGACCTTCGAGATTCGTTCAAGGCGACGGGCCGGATGCTGGTATTACTGACAGCACCTGGCGCCACACTGCCGCAGGAATTGTGCCAGGACGTTCTCATTCTTGATGAGCCTCTGCCTTCCGCTACCCACCTGGAGCAGATTGTTCGGGAGACCTTCAACGCGGCCAACTTGAGCGAGCCCGAGCGCCCAGTGATCGTCAAGGCGGTAGATGCCCTGATTGGCTTGGCTGCATTCCCGGCAGAACAGGCATTGGCAATTTCATTGGTCAAACGCCAGCTGGACACAGAGGACCTCTGGGAGCGCAAGCGCCAAATCATTGAGCAAACACCAGGCCTGTCAGTGTGGCGGGGCGGTGAGACCTTTGACGACATTGGTGGGGTCGAGAACGTTAAGAGCTTCCTCCGAGCCGTCCTCGCTGGCATCGACCCTCCACGCGTTGTCGTATTCATTGACGAGATTGAGAAGGCGTTTGCAGGAACCGGCACCGACCTCTCCGGCGTGAAGACGGAGATGACCGGGACCATCCTCACATACATGCAGGACCGCGAGGCCGATGGTTTGGTATTCGTCGGTCCGGCCGGGGCAGCCAAGAGTGCAGCCGCGAAGGCGACGGGCGGTACGGCAGGAATTCCCACGATTGCTTTCGACTTGCCCACCATGGAGAGTTCTCTGGTAGGTGCTTCCACCGAACGGCTGCGCGCAGCGCTTCAGATCATTGACGCGGTCTCCCAGGGGCGGATGCTGTTCATTGCAACTTGCAACTCCATAGCGAGCTTGCCACCCGAACTGCGTAGGCGATTCACACTGGGTACGTTCTTCTTCGACCTGCCCACGGTGGACGAGCGGGCAACAATCTGGCGAATCTATCTCAAGAAGTACGGTATGTCGGGCGAGCTGCCGAACGACGAAGGCTGGACCGGGGCGGAAATCAAGGAGTGCTGCCGGAAGGCACATCGCTTGGGAATAACTCTTGCCCAGGCATCCCGGTACATTGTGCCCGTTTCACGTTCAGCGGCTGAACAGATCAAGGCCTTACGCCAGATGGCCTCTGGGAAGTTCATCAGCGCCTCCACGCCAGGCGTTTACCGTTATGAAGAGGAAACTGCTGCGGCTGGCCGGCGTGTTATCAGAGAGTTGAGCGGACCCCTCACCGTCATGCCACCCTCGAAATCCGAGGTCTGAATGCCTTTTGCAGGGGTAGTGGGGCAGTTCGACCAATTTCAAGCTTGCGCGTTCTATTCAGATATTGGACCCGTTAGGTGGTTAGAAGGGCTGTTCTCGCCAGTGATCGGTTTCCGGTCTGGGCCATGCGCCAGCGCTCGCGCTGCGGGGTGCAACTTCCGGGTTCCCCGTCGCACGATCAGTGAGTCAGTGCGGCACACCATCAGCACGGTATTCCCCGCCAGCATCGGTGACGGGCTTAGGTAGACGCTGGGCCGTGGATCGCGACCGCATTTCCCGACCCTCGGCAGCATAATTCGTGGCATATCTGGCTTAGTGGAAATAGGTCTCCCCCACGTCACCCAGGTCCTCTGAAGGGGGTAAGTTCGGAACTTACGGTCCCAGTTCATGGATCAACACCTTCAACCTCTGCTTGGTGGGCTCATCGCTGGTGGTCACAGGGCAGATAATCTCGGCGCGCACGGTCACATTTCCAAACCGTCCGTTCTCCATTCGCCAACGTATCGGCGAATACCCATAAAAGAAAATCGCTGCGTGCTCAAGCTTTTCCTTCCAGAACCGGCTCGATACGTGCGCGATTTGCTTTATCCTAGCATCCAAGAACGGATGTCCCATTGTGTGGTGATCGAGTATCGGGATCTCGCGGGGATCGCCTGCGTTCCAAAGGCGCGATACCGAGACGGCGATTATGCTCAAGTCAGCGGCATCTGCCTTGAGCTGCGCGATAGCTTTTCCAATCGACTCTTCCATTCCTTCAATCGAGAACGGTCGCTTGCATTGCATGGCGACGCGCAGACCGCGAAGTTGAAATTGAAGATCAGGCCCTTGGTCAAAAACGGGAATAAAACCGCCTTTCGCCATCCGGCCGCCCATGATGAGCTCGAACATGAAATTTCTGCCACTGTTGTTCTTCCGCGTCTCAAGATAGAGATCGGCAGGACCATCAAGAGCCTTTTTTATCTGAGCGGCGAGAAGATCAGCGCCGATAACTGCGCGCAAAGGTAATACCGCGCGGACAAATTCCTCGGCCTCAACGTAGCTCCAGACAATCTCCCGGAGCCTTTCATCTGTGATGTTTTGAAGTGTCTCTAGTTTTTCATCCGACTCTTGTACCGCGATCATCTGCCTAATGTTCTTGCGGTAGGTGCGAATGCGATCGTGCGCTTGCAAACCGCGCTCCCGCAACCAGTAATCGATAGCATCGAGATCTGCAATGATTTCTTCGAAAGGAAATGGTTGTGGCATTCTGAAAGCTTGACTCAACGCACACCACCCTGCCCCGGCTGGATGTTCAGGTGGGAAACAAAAGTGTCAGGAACGCTTTCTGTCCCCCGGGAAGACTGGAAGGACGGCGATCCGGTGACCGAAATCGACTGCGCGGAGTTCACGCCGCCCGTGAAGGCGCTTGTTGGACTTTTCGATCTGCGCGCGGTCATCGAATGGGCTCAAGCGGAAAGTTATTCTCGCCAATGAATTTTCCGAACGCCCACAGCGCCTTATCCACGGCACGGTGAGGCAGTCCGACGAACCGCGCGTGGAACGGCATGTACTGCTCGATGTAGGCACAGATCTTATCCTGGTCCTTGCCGGGAATCTCTTCCCGCGCACCAGTCTCGATGAACCGCATCGCCCGGTGGACATGCTGGTCGTAAATCGGAAAGCGCTTGGGCTGCCAACAGTGAAGCCAGAAAATCCTCCAGATCGCGCCACCCTCTCTGAAGTGCGCCAGCAGTTCTGCTGGCGTTTCGTCCCGGAGATCAGCGAGTTCGTCTCGACGCGCAACGAAGTTCCGCAGCACTGAGTTCTTCTTCTGTCCGGACAGGGGCGTGCCGTTCTTCCACTCGAACCAGTCCAGTATGCGGGCCTCAGTAAGCTCCTGGCCGACATTCGCCTCATAGAAACGGTCATCGTAGCCCGTGTAGCGAGTCGACCAGAATTTGATGAACGCTTTCGCGTCCGTACTGACAGGTTCGTAAATGATGAACCGCACGTCTGCACCTCCGCCGCGCGTGTCAGCAGGCGAAGCTCCGCGACCGGCCATGACCAAGCAGGGCATACGGGGTTACCCTTCTGTAACATACACCCGACGGCCTTTCCAGAGAAAGCGGCAAGAATGTGGAAGGCGGCAGACGGGTTGGCGCAGAGCCGCACCATCAGCTCTCTGCCGACGCTGCCTCCGAGTGAATCGTCGCTATTCGGAAGTTGGCCATGCTGAGTTGGACCAGAGAAAGCTGGCAAATCCCCTTACCACCCCTAATTGACGCTGGCCGAGTCGGGCTAATTCCTGGCTCAATTCGGATTCCCGCAAACTGACCCTCTACCACTGAATTTGAGCTTCACCACTAACCCTTCCGGTCAGTACAGGGATTGCCTTGCGATTCCCCCGACCTTGCCCCGCTACAGAACTTCTGGCAAACCGAAGTCCCGTCTGAATAATCCCAACTAAACAAAGGAGGATGAAATGGCAACAGCATTACCAATTCTGGAAATCCAGGAACCGGGCACGGATTTGGCCCGTAAAACCGTCTTCATCAAGCTTCACCTGGGCTTGCTCGGCAACAGTCGCAAGGTTAGCTCATCCCAGGTCGAAGTGGACGCCGACAAGGAACTCATCCGGGTGGCAAAGACGCTGCTCGACTCGCCAGAGTTACAAGCCATCAGGACCCTCGATGGCGACGTTCGCCGCTTCCTTTACGACACTTGCCTGCCGTTCGAGGTGGGCATTCATCTTCTACCGCTGGGGTTACTGGAGACGGTGGATGAAAGGCTGAACGAGTTCAGGGAGAAGCGCAGGGTGTTAGTCGAAGTGTTCCTGTTCGCCTATCCCCGCCTGTGCCAGGAGGCCGCAGGGCGACTGCGCACCCTCCATAACCCCGCTGACTACCCCCCGGTGGAGGAAGTACGTTCCCGCTTCACCTTCACTTGGCAATACGTCAGCTACGGCGTTCCGGAACAGCTTCGGGAGATCTCAGCCCGCATGTTTCAGACCGAACGCGACAAGGCCGTACAGGCGATGTCCGAGGCTTGCGCGGAAGTCCAGCAGGTGATGCGCGCTTCGCTGCTCGAACTGGTCAGCCATCTCCGCGACCGGCTCGCCGATCAACCCGACGGCAAGCCCCAGCGCCTGCGGGAGTCAACCCTGCAGAAGCTGCGCGATTTCCTGGGGACGTTTGACCTACGCAACGTCGTAGACGACCAGGAGTTGAAGGAGCAGGTCGATAAGGCGCGAGCCCTGCTGGAGGGCGTGAGCACGGATGCCTTGCGGAACATGCCGCTGATTCGAGCCCAGGTTCGGGAGGGCATGGCACGTCTCGCCACGCAGATGGATGTGCTGGCTGGTGACCGCGTTAGCCGCAAGTTCCGATTCGACGAGGGAGGAGAACAAATCAATGTGTCAATGTCTGAACAAGGTCATGCTGATAGGGTTTCTGGGTGATGCGCCAGAACTCAAATTCAGCCAGCAAGGCAAGCCCGTTTGTACGTTCAGCCTTGCGGTCAACGAGAGGTGGAAAGACCCAGCAGGCGCTCCCCGGGAACGGGTAGAGTGGTTTCAAATCGTCTGCTTCGCCCGCCTGGCTGAAGTCTGCGGCGAGTACCTGAATAAGGGCCGGCACGTTTACTTGGAAGGCCGGTTGCAGACCCGGAAGTGGAAAGGTCCCGAAGGCGAAAAGCGCACCGCCATCGAAGTCGTGGCCAACCAGATGCAGATTCTGGATCGACTTCCCCAGAACGGGAACGGTGCGAAGCCTGCCGAATCCTCGAAGCCCGCGGAGCCCGTCGATGAGGGCGACAATCCCTTTAACGAGCCGGGAAGCGAAACGACAGATCAAATTCCATTTTGACGGGCGGCGAATCGTAAATCCACCGAACTACCCAAATATATTTCGCTCTTATCCGGGGATGATGGCCCGAATGCCTATACTAACCAGGTACGAAGGACAGAAGTTTGGCTTTCCCTTGTTTCAGGGCCGGTAGTCGGTAGCTACCGGCCTCCCTCCTACCGGAGGCAGAGAAACAGGGGATTAAGGGAAACCCAATGCGCGCTGTAATTCGACCCCATCAACAATTGACCGCATTTGGATCATTCCCGAGTGAATAGTTCCTCGGAGCTCATTGCCTCACGGCTCAAAAGCTCCTCGGACAGTTCTACGGAAACACAATGAAGCTGACCAAGAAACAACTCTCCGCCAGTTACGTGACGCAAGCAACGGCCGCTACAGTGGGGATCCACACCGGCGACGTAGCCAACCATGGGGATTACCGATTAGATAGCCGCCCTATGGCTAGCCTTCCAAGGCAAGGTAGAGTCCATCACACACGTCAGCTTCGCATCACCTCTCGGGAAAGGGTATGGAGTCCATACCAGGTTGAGATAGACCCAAGGGCCTAGAGAAGCACAGCCAGCTTAAAGAGCGGCACCCGAGTTGTAGGTTGAAGAAGGTCCCCAATCGGTGAATTACCGGGATACCTGCTACGGAAATGGCAAGGCGTGATGGCAATGGTGGCGACGGTGACGGCGGATACCTCATGATGGGCTGCTGCACGTCGGTGAGTGTGAGTAGGCAGTAGTTCCCTGTCTCGGGGGATTACTACCGAAGGGAACACTCACTCGAGCTCTGTGCGTTTCCTACTCCGAGCTGACCGTAACCCCTTGTGGTGCGAGTGGTAACTCCGAGTATTCAGCGAGCAGGGAGTTGAATGCCGGTGGTTCCTTGATCCCGCTTCGAAGCGATAAGCCGCCACCGGTCGCATGAAGCGCCGGCTGGCGGCGCTGTACCGGTAATGATCTCAAGTGCACGAAGCCGTCTCCGTAACTATCGACCCCTGTGCGCTAAGATCCGTCACTCTGCTTTCCTCCGCACTCGACATTTCGGAGCGAAATGTCTCGTGCTACGGCAAAACACCAGGTGGATCATGAATGATTATCTTGCTTGGTTCGATGGAGCTTGCGGACCTGTCAATCCCGGAGGAACAGCCACCTACGGAGTGATGATCAAAGACCGGGCCGGTACCGTCCTTGTGTGGGAGCATGGCTTTGTTGGCGAGGGCAGTGCCATGTCCAACAACGTGGCGGAATACGCCGGGGTTCTCCAGGTATTGAAGTACCTCGCTCCTCGCCCGCCAGGACGAGTGACGATCCATGGAGATTCCAAACTGGTAATAAACCAGCTCAATGGCAAATGGCGTATCCGCAAAGGACTGTACCGCTCCGTCGCCATCGAAACAAACGAGCTGCTTGCTCACCTGAAGGGGCTTGGATGGCAGATTACCTACTGCTGGATTCCACGTGCCCAAAACGAGGAATGCGACAGGTTATCGAAGAAAGGCTGCCATACCGCAGGCAAGGCAAGTCCAACTCAACGGAAGGTGCGCAAGGGGCAAGATCGACACAATACTTTGATGATCGGCAAGACAATTAAGGGGGAATCGTGTCTTTGCCGCGAGCACAGGCTTGCATGAAACATCTTTTTAGTTGTGGGATGGTCTTATGGAGGATTCCCAATTCACAGCTATTCCGCCACCCGCTAGATTCAAAAGGCGCCACCCGAAGGGAAATGGTCTGGACTGCTAAACCCACTGAAATTCTCCCCGATCTGGCAGGCGGTCACTGCGATGGCCTTGCCATGGGAAGATGCCAGCCTCGCAGTATCGCCATCAGACGGATTCCCAAGCAAATCGCCGAGCCGACGAGCATTCCCACGAACGGAGGGAGGTGGAGAATGTATCCACCCACTACGACTGCGCCGGCTGCGAGCGCCGCAACAGCATAGAGATCTGATTGGAGGACTACGGGAGTTTGATTCAGGAGCACATCGCGTACGATGCCGCCCCCAATCCCGGTCAACATACCCAGCAACGCCGCCATCACCGGATTCAATCCAGCAGCCAGAGCTTTCTGCGTCCCGGTGACAGCGAAAAGCGCCAGGCCAGCGGCGTCCAAACAAAGTATCGGCTTGCCATGAACGTCGATCTTGCGATTCCAGAAAAAGGCTGCAAACCCTGCAAATATGGAAATCCAGAGATACTTCAAATTGCACAGAGCTACAGGCGGCACCGCACCGATAAGCAGGTCGCGGGTGATTCCGCCAGAATTGCCCGTCGCAAATGCAAGGACCATGAGCCCAAACAAGTCAAGCCTGTTCTTGACGCCGGCTACGGCTCCGCTCAAAGCAAAGACGAGGGTACCGATTAGATCGAGCACCACCGCGAATGCTCCGAACAGATGTTGCGCTTCCGTCAGAACTCCGCTCATGATGCCATCCAAGCATGTGCCGCAACGACCAACGCTTTGACTCCTGTCTCCAGCGTGGGGTGCAAAACCGGTGCGAAGCGCGGGTTGTGATTAGTCGGAAGTGTATTCAGTTTTCCTTCCTTCTTAGCCTTGGCGTACACGTCAGCGTCGTCTCCGCCAAAGAACCAATACACCGCCGGGGCGTTCCACTCTGCTCCAAAGCACCCGAAGTCCTCACTCGCCATGGTGGGTTTTGTTTGTTCGACGGAGCCGTCAGGGAAGTTCCGGCGAAACGCATCAACCACTTTCTTTGTAGCCAGAACATCGTTCGTTACAGCGGAATATCGGTCCAGTGGGGTGATCTCAGGCGGCTTGGGAGCGCCAGATGCGGCCGCTTCCGCAGTCGCAATTCGTTCAATTGCCGCCAGGACACGCTTACGGACAGTTTCATCGAATGTGCGGACGTTCAACTTGATGATCGCTTCGTCTGGAATCACATTCTCCTTCGTACCAGCTTGAAGTGATCCAACTGTTACGACGGCGCATTCCGTTGGCGCGACCTCTCGCGACACGATGGTCTGCAGCCTTAAGACGGTTGAAGCGGCCATGACCACAGGATCAATGCTGGCCTCGGGCATCGATCCGTGCGCCCCACGCCCAAACATTCGAATCTGCAGGCTGTCGGCAGCGGAAGTCACTACCCCGTCTCGCCAATCGAGATTTCCCGAAGGCAAGCTCATGACGTGCTGACCGAGCACAACCTCGGGCTTTGGGAATCGCTTGAACAGGCCATCGTCTATCATCGCCTGAGCGCCCTGGGCCGTCTCCTCGCCTGGCTGAAAGACCACCATAAGCGTCCCCTTCCACTCGCCACGGCTCTTTGCAAACAGGCTGGCAGCCCCGATTAAACAGGCTACATGCATGTCGTGACCACAGGAATGCGCGACCGGCACGGTCTTGCCCTCAGGGTTTGTCCCTACGACTTTACTGGCGTAAGGAAGGCCCGTCGCTTCCTCGATCGGCAAAGCATCCATATCGGCGCGCAGCATGACTGTGGGACCGTCTCCGTTGCGCAATAAACCGACAACCCCGGTTTTGCCAATTCCGGCGGTCACCTCAAACCCCATGGTCTTCAGATGAGTCTCCGCAATTCGAGCCGTCCGGGTCTCCTGCATCGACAGCTCAGGGTGAGCATGTATGTCTTTATAGATGGCCTCCAATTCCGGAACCAGGGGGTCGAGATTTGCGAGTAGCGGCACAAGTCGTTGGTCAGGCATACGTTCTTCTCCTCTTCCGGTCTTATCGAGGACATCCTCGTTTCGAGAGGCCGCAGATGTCTAATCTGCGGGAAAGTAACGTACGTGGAATTTCCATTTTGCTTTCCCGGCTGCAGACCAATATACTGCCATCTGCCTCCGCTCGCGATCTTTTTTCATCCATTCCAAGGCCAAAGACCAAGGCATGCCCAGCCGGGCATTTTCCGGAATACAACTTCTCTTTTTAGCGCCAATCGCCGGAAGAGCATACAATTGCGGGCGCAACGCGTGCTGACATCCCTCTTGAATCGAGGGCGGCGTAATGAGCAAAATGAACAAGAAGGCACGTTCTGATCTTTGGGTGAGCACAGCCTTGGCGGTGCTCCTCGGGACGGGTTTTGTACCGGCTTCTCTTGACGGGCAGCTCGCCTCGATTGCACCCGCGAATATGCCTCGAATTGGAAAGGTTGATGAGCGTTTTCAGTCGTTTAATGTCGAAATGGTTGAAATCACTGGCGGAAGATTTTGGAAGCCCTACCGTAAGCAGACAGCCCTACCCCTCAATGTGCAACCGTCTGCCAAGCAGTCGGGTGCGAATCCTGTTGGCATGGATCCGGCCATTTATCAACAGCGCCCCCCCATAGATTTAGGCAATCTGCGGTTGCGCAAGCTGGCAGCGGCCCTCGGGCCTGCTTACATGCGCGTGAGCGGGACTTGGGCAAACACCACGTACTTTCAGAATTCAGATGATGTGGTGCCGCGAGCTGCACCCCCAGGTTTTAATGGGATATTGACCCGCCGGCAATGGAAGGGGGTCGTCGATTTTTCCCACGCGGTGAACGCGGAGATCGTCACATCTTTCGCCACAAGTCCGGGAACCCGGGATGCTGCTGGTGTCTGGAATCCAGCGCAGGCGCATCAGATTCTCGCGTACACCAAATCGATTGGCGGCAGCATCGCTGCAGCCGAGTTTATGAATGAGCCGACCTATGCAGCGATGGGCGGCGCACCGAAAGGCTACGATGCCGCAGCCTATGGGCACGATATCGCGGTCTTTCGCCGGTTCATGAAGCAGGATGCCCCCGACACGGTGTTACTTGGTCCTGGGTCCGTCGGCGAGGGAGGCTCACTCGCGATCCCGATGGGCAGCAGCATGCTGAAGTCCGAGGATTTACTCAGGGCTTCAGGTCTCGCCTTCGATGTCTTCTCGTACCATTTCTATGGAGCGGCGTCGCGACGGTGCACGAGCATGGGCGCAGCCGCGCAAACAACGGCCGCGGCGGCGCTTTCGGAGGAGTGGCTTGCGCGCGCGGACACAGTCGATACGTTTTATGCCGGTCTCCGGAATGAGTTTGAGCCTGGTCGACCCCTCTGGATTACCGAAACAGCCGATGCCGCTTGCGGCGGGAACCCGTGGGCCTCCACCTTTCTCGACACGTTTCGCTATCTCGATCAGCATGCCCGTCTTGCCCAACGGGGCGTCCAAGTCATCGCCCACAACACGCTTGCCTCGAGCGATTACGGCTTGCTCGATGAAAATACGGTGACCCCGCGGCCCAACTACTGGGCAGCTCTGTTATGGCGGAGACTCATGGGCACTACTGTGCTCAATCCCGGCCCTTCCCCTGCGGAGAGCCTGCATCTCTACGCCCACTGTTTGCGCGGGGAGCCTGGGGGCGTGGCGCTTCTAGTGATCAATACTGACCGTGCCGCTTCGCAATCCCTTCAGCTTTCCACGGCAGCAAAACGCTACACCATGACGGCCCAAAATCTGAAGGATACGCATGTTCTGCTGAACGGGAGCGAACTGAGATTAGGCGCAGATGATAATTTGCCACCGTTGGTAGGTTTGCCGACACATTCTGGACCCCTCACGTTCGCCCCGGCAAGCATTACATTCCTTTCAATGCCGAATGCGAATAACGTTAGTTGCCGATAGCGCAAGCACGCTGGCCAAGGGTGGTGGTTCGGTAAAGTCTCGAAACCATCTTTGAGTCCAAACGGGAGTTCCCTTAGGAAACCCAAACAGAATCAGAAGGATGGTGGGAATATGCCGGGCTCTCGACGCCGGAGTTCTATCGATTGAGCACGGTCACCTGGCCGATGAGCAGACCGTGAAGCTCAAAGGACGGCACACTCTATAAGAACACGCTTTCTTAGTGATCGTCTCCCGAAGGAGATCGCTGGTCACCCGCATCAGCCCGCGTGCGAACCGTTGCAGAACGGTTTGTTGTCTGACCTGCCGCATCTGCACAAGGTCACGCGATTGCGGATCTCGTAGGTCTTTCCGTCGGCCGAAACCACCGGAATACCTCCGCGCACCCAAATCGGGCCTCTGACCTTCTTGGCGGTGTCTTCGATTAGTCCCAGCGACGGTTCAAACTTCGGCTCGATGGGTTTGCCTGTTTCTCGATCCCAAGCCACTAAACGCCCGGCGGGACAATGGCCCGCTTCGTGTTTTACCAGCCGCTGGGTTTCGGGGTTGTCCGCCTGTTGAACCAGGTTCCAGACCCTGCCTTTCGGATCGCAGAACCGGGCGAACGCGCACAGATTCTCCGCGTCGGTCAGCAGCATCGTGGGGCCTTCAATGGTCTCCGCTTGCTCCTGATAAGGCTGATCAGTGGCCGTTTCCGTGCCGTCGAATTGGACCTTCTTGTGGGTTCCATCGCAGAACGGTTTGTTGGCGGAGTGGCCGCATCGGCAAAGCGCATATTGCGCCTGAGCCGGGTACTTCTTTCCTTCCCGGTACTCGAGCGACTCGCCCTCGGCGTTGGTGACAATCCACTCCTCGCTAAGTGGCAAGTCTCCGCTTACGACGTAAGGGCCGTCCTTGGTAACTTGAATCTTCGCATTGGTTTGTTCGCCCTTTTTCATGGTGAATGCCTCCACGATAACATGTCTGCGGGAATTGTCAGAAACCTGCGAAAACAGGGCAGCGCCGCGCCACTCTCGTCCGGTGGAACACTATCGACCAGGGCATTCGTGTCGTTCCTGTGCATGCGAGTCGTCAGCCCCCTGTGCGCCGCTCGCAAGTATCGCCCTCTTCTGATCGAAAGTCCACTGCCACGCGCGAAGCTCTGCGGTGCAGTGTTTCGTTTGAGGTTGAAGGCTGTTCTTCTGTGGGCATTCGGAGAAACGGGTGGCCAAGACGGCAGCACAATTCGACTTGCAAAACACCTTGCGGAACCGGGGACCCCCGAAAAAGGTACCTGTCGAAAAGGGTACCCTATCCTCTTTCCAATTAACATCACTCGTGGCGTCTGTGCCACAAAGGAGGTCGCATGTTCGTTGAACTCATGCCGCTTCTCGCCAGCCGCACTGTGCTCATCACGGTGGCCAAGGTGGATGACAAAACACTTCGTGTAAACGTTATCCCCCATGGAAAGGCCGACGACAACCCGGCTCTCAGCACACCCCTCACCTATACCGGCGCGCCCGAGGAACTCGATGCCGAACTCGGCAAGCATCTGGCCGGCTACGTCCAAACCCACCAGCAAACCGCCAGCACCTTGGCCGAAGCCAAAGCCACAATGGAGGCTGCTGCCAAGGCAGCGCAGGAGGAAGCCAAGCGCAAGGCCGAGGAGCGTAAGAAGGCAGCCGTGAAATCGCCTGCAACTACTGCGCCTGCCGCAACCTCTACTACCGCATCCCTCGCTCCCAGTGAAGCAGTGCCATCTTCAGCACCGAGCCAGACACTCGGGCTGTTCCCACCTGCCACATCCCAATCGCAAGGAGGTCTCGCACTCTGATGGAGAGCCATGTACTTTCCCGCTATTTCGAGTTTTGTGGCCAGAGGCTACCGGACCCGGACACCAAGCTCTCGGTCGAGGACGTCCGAGCCCTGTACGCACATCAGTATCCTGACATTGCCACGGCCGCAATCACCGGGCCGGAGGCGGTCGGAGACAAACTGCGTTATCAGTTCACGAGAGCCATCGGCTCGAAGGGGTGACCCCATGAGTCGAAATCCCAAAAAGAAGGAGGTAACGAAGCGTGCGGTCCTGGCGGAACTCGAAAGGCTTCGCCAGGGCCGTCACGCCCGTTACCAGACCCTTGTCGGGAGGTTCGCCAGATGCCCCGAATTATTGAACGCTGCCGTTCTCTTCGCTGCCGCAATCAACGCGAGCGCCCGCGCCAACAATCGCACACCCGTCGATGCCCCGCCAGGCTGGCTTCCTCCGGTCAGCTAATGGCTCAGGAAAGTGGTCTGCTAATACCACGGCTCGATGCTGTCCCGGTAGTCCATCGGTTGGTTGCGGATGACCGCTTGGCGGTGATGCTAGCCAAGAGCCTCCTGGAGCTGGACATTGCCGGCCCCAGAGATTGGAAAAGGGCGGAACACGACCCGACGTCTTTTATCAGGTTTACGCTTGAGCGATGGATTCGCACGCACGGAGGGCAAGCCATCCGTCACCGGTTCCTGCTTTCCGCCGCAATCAGCAACAGCCCCTCTGATTGGGCAGAGCGTGATGAAACCAGGCCCAACCAGTTGTTCCTCATCGTCGAGCCTTCCGAGGCAACGTGTGGCTGCGCGACCTTTGGGACAACGCTTCAGTTGCTGGAGAACGTCCATCCGCAACTCCCAGCGACGTTCTTCCACCTCTTTGTTGGAGCGCTTAACAGGTGGATCAGGATTTATGATTATCGAGATTCTGAAGAACGGGCAGAGACGCTGCGGGAATGGGCCGCGCAGGAGCCGGACGCTGGCGAGTACGAACTCCCCAACGTAGCCGGGTCCGTCCCACCGTGCATGCGGCTGGCCGTGCTGGAGAACAGTGAGCTTGTGCACGTCAAGGACAGAATCAACGATTCAACCGCCAGAAAGCTGGTGGATGCCGTAATCGCCCTTGATGGCGTCTCTCGCGGCGTAGAGCGACCCGAGCTTGACGATGACATTCGCGAGCGGCTGTCGGATTGCAATCCACCGCTGCCTTGTCTGCTGGCCGTGTTTGCTGAAGGGGACGCAATTTCGGGTTCGTTCGATGAAGAGGCTCAGGGAATGATGGAAGTCGAGCCGGAACCCAATATCATCATCCCCTGTGACCCCACGGATACGGCAAGCGTTCAGCGCACATTCCAGATGTTCGGAGTGGCCTGCGAGACGATTGCCGCGGCAAGCCGTGTGATTGACCTCATGCCCGGCAACGACCAATGGATAATTTCAAGGTGAGAGCCATGAAAGCTTACGTCAACATCGGAGCCAACACCGAATTCAGGCTTACCGAAGCTTTGCTTATCTATCGGGGTGGAGGCGATGGCGCCTTCGCGAGCCTGCACCAAGTCAAGCAGGCTGAGGATGGAATTCCCTTTCTCACCCCTGGTGAAGCCCTGACCACCGCCTTCCTACGTACTCTCGCCCAAGGGCTCGGTGCCCAGGTAAAGCCGGAAATCCTCCCCGATACCGTCCTCGCGCGCACTCCTGACATGCTGGTGTGGTGGTCATTGCCACGACGGCGGGTCATGTTCTTCGGAGGGGTAAATGAAGAAGCGCGGAAGCTGAATGGTCTCGTCTTCCCGCATCCGGCTCTGGTCTTCAAAGTCGTAGGCAGGGACCTCTTCGTGCGGGCAAACGCTACGAATTCACGGCCAAGCCCTGATACGCCCATGAAGATCGCTCCCTATTGGAACACAGACATTCGAGTCTGCCCCGGCAGTATGCGTGTACCCGACACTCTTGACGTTGCGTCGATATCATCGTGGGAAGACGCATTCTTTCAGTCGGAATTCACGCACGCAGCCGGAGCGGTACGCCTTACCCGCCACCCTGAAGGATTTATTGGGTTGTGGAGAAGTCTCGCTGGCAAGAAGAGGTTCCCAGTCCAGTACCTGACCGATGCCGGCGAAACCCTACAAGACTTCGTCGCTCCCAGAAACGAGCGTTGAGGAGTTGGTCATGGAAATTCACCGCATCCACCCGGAGTTGCTCGAAAGGCAGGTGCGCGTGCTGGTGGTCGGTTGCGGAGGAACAGGTAGCGCACTTGTTGCCGGGCTGCCGTATTTGCATCAGTCGCTTGTGGCGCGCGGTCATCCTGGAGGATTGCATGTCACGGTGGTAGACGGCGATACGATTTCACCTGCCAACTGCGTTCGGCAACCTTTCGCTCGGTCGGAGATCGGCCAAAACAAGGCAATCGTATTGGTCAACCGGATAAATCTATTTTGGGGATTGAAATGGGATGCCATCCCGACCCATCTGCGCACAGGAACCTTTATTTCTCGCAGTTATTCCGGCGATGACCTCCGCGCCCATATTGTAATTGGATGCGTGGATACGCGGGCCGCAAGGGCGATCATCGCCACGAGCACTTCAGGCTACAGTGCCGTGGCATACTCGCTCGATGTTGGCAATAGCGCCTCAAGCGGGCAGTTTGTGCTGGGCGAGCCTCAGAACGCGAGGAACAAGCGGTCACGAACCCGTTTGCGAACGGTGGCTGAGTTGTTCCCAGAGATAGTCGATCCCAGACTCGACGATGACCGCGAACCCAGTTGTAGCGCCATCGAGGCCCTTGAAAGGCAAGAATGCTTCGTTAACGCCCTACTGGCTCAGCACGCACTGGCTTTGCTGGCCCGGCTGTTTCGCTATGGAGAAATCAGCTATCATGGTGGTTTCATCAACTTGGCAACGGGTGCGACCTCCGTGCTGAGGATTGACCCGCGATGCTGGAAACGCACCCGGAGATTGAACAAGCACACGACGCCGCTATGGCGGCGACAGGAGGATGGTTCCAATGGCAGAGCCAACGAAGGAAGAATTGCTGGCCCGCATCGCCGAACTTGAGAAGCAAGCGGCATCCAAGAAGTCCGGCAAGCTGGAATTTAGGGTGGGCGATAAAGGCGGCGTAAGTGTCTATGGATTGGGACGCTTCCCCGTCACATTGTATTATGAACAGTGGGTCAGGCTCCTGGATGCCGGAGAGGACCTGCGTGCTTTCCTGGAAGCAAACAAGAGCAGCCTGAAACTCAAAACATGAGGATTGGGTTCAGGTGGGTTACAACTCTTCGCTCTTGTCAGCCACCGTCAGTTTGAACTGCCAGCCCTCATAGGTCATCAACATCCGGCCCAATTCATCCCAGGCGACCTCTCGGCCGTCGATAATGAGAAGCGGCATTCGGCCATCCTGGGCATCATCCCACTCAATCTTCCCTCGCACGACTCGATGGTCGGCAATTTGCAATCCATGCTGGCTGTCCACGATATGTTTGGTGGATAGACCGCGACGTATCTTTTGGACCAATTGCCCAAGCAGACCGAGCATATCGTCCTCTGGATTACCGATGATTTGGAACTGGTAGCCAGATGGAAGTCCGTCGCGAAGCTCGAAGGCATCAATAGCGACTCCGGGCCCAAACAGATTGGTGCGAAAGTGGAATTCGTGGACTTCGCCTGCGCAATCCGTGAGACCTACCGGTTCGAACTTGACGTGTTCGAATCCCACCAAGTCCATTGCCTCGGCCATTTCCGTGTTGAGGCATTGGAGGCAAATCTCTCTGTATCCGTGTTCCATCGAGCCGTAGTTGACAATCTCGTAGCTCGGTGTGACTTGGCCACAACGGGCGCAGCGGATTTGCTGGTCTTGTCCGGACTTTGTTGAATCCATGCTTGCTGATTATAACAGCCAGCGTAAATGCCACGCGCGCACCTTCTTTCCACCCCCGCCATTGTCATTTGCAGAATTGAATCTTGCCCGTTGGCAGTGGCGGCACCGTCACTGACACACCTTTATTTCCACATCGTGGTGCAGCACATGAGGAGCCCTGCATGTCTGAAACTGAAGGCCAATTTAAGGGTATTCGTGGATTCCTCTGGCTGGCCGTTGGCGTTTTGCTCCTGGCGGCGGCCGCTGGAAGCGCAATCTACATCGTTGTCCACCTCCTCGGCTGTTTGTGAGGCGCACTGTACAGTGGGGAACCGCATCAGTTACCGCTGCGAGAGGGTTTCGCTTTACTTATTTCCATTTCGCGCCGAGTCGCCCTCAACTCTTCTAACGTCATTCTCCGCGTCTGTACGCCCTCAGGATCGGTGAGCAATCCGAGGGCAAGGAGCCTCTGGGTTGTCTTGCGCCCGACGCCGTGCATGACAAGTGCCTTCATTACGGTCTGAGGCTGCTGCGCCACCAGCGCATCGCTGGCCGCCCGGGAGAGCCCGGGTTGACCGCGCAGGTCATCCAGAGTGATGGGTCTGAGAGGTTTCATTGTCATTACCATTCCCGTCAGATTGAAACGCTGAGCACATATTATCGCGCATTGACTGTGGCTCAAACCATTGGGCAGATAAGAAAAGTTACTGCCATTTTATGCGTAAAGCCGCACATACGAGTATCTCCGGGAAAGGAGCCCACTTTGAGATTCCAAGGTAAGAGCCGACTCGGCTTCTACCCGCTACCATCTTCCGAAGCCCTGTTGATCCGGCGGTCCCTCCAGTTCCCAGTCGATCCGTCGTCCGCGATCGACCCCTGCGTTGGCGATGGCGTGGCGTTCGAGGTTATCACCAACGGTGCTGAGGTGCTTCGTCATGGCATCGAGCTTGATGCCTTCCGCGCTGAGCAAGCCCGGCAGCGGATTCCCAACATCGTGCAGGGAAATACCCTGGAAGTGCAGTGCCCGGTCGAGTGCTTCGGCCTACTCTATTTGAATCCCCCTTACGATTAGACACTGGGGCCGGCTGACAGTCGCCGAACGGAGCAGTCGTTCCTGAGCCACACCTATCGCTGGCTGAAACCGAGTGGCGTAATTGTATTCGTTATCCCCGGCGACCGGCTGGCCGAATGTAGTCAGATTCTCTCCACGCATTTCCGTGACGTCCGGGTTTACCGGCTGGAATCACCTGAATGTGTGCGCTATAAGCAGGTGGTGGTGATTGGAACACGACGGAGCCGACGTGAGAAAGAACGGCTTACGGACAGCGATATCACCCGGGCACGGCTTTACTACGCCAGTCTGGCCAGGAACCCCTCCCAAATCCCAGCCCTACCTTCTGAGCCCGAGGTGCGATTTAACGTACCCGTGAGCGGACCGGTACAATTGGTCTACCGTGGCCTGCCCCTGGACGAAATCGAGGACCTGTTGCCGCAGTCAGCGGCGTATCGACAGGCAGGACGCATTCTGTTTGCAGAACCCGTGTCAGCCACAGGCCGGCCTCTGACACCCTTGCACGCAGGCCATGTCGGACTTCTGGCTTGCTCCGGCCTCCTGAACGGCATCTTTGGAGATGATCAGTCCCGACATGTTGCTTTTTGGCAGGCAGTAAAAGTAATCGAGAAAACAGAGGAAGAAGAGGATGGAGTGATCACGGTCAGAGAGAAAGAACGATTCTCGAACGAACTGACGCTGGTTTATTCCACGGGCGAAGTAGCGATTCTGAAATAATCCCGCCTCCCACAAATCAGTTTCACATTCCCACCAATCCCCAGAGGAATATCATGAAGAATGCCCACGAGCGCTTTGGCGTGTTGGAATATACGAAGCGAATGAAGGACACCACCACGCGGATCCGGCTGCGCTTGGACCGGTTTATCGGCGAGGTCGAAGACGGGCGGAATGGCAAGGCCCACCTCATTTCGGTCCTGGGCGGGGATTCCGATGTTGGCGCCATCTGGGCAGGCGTCATTGAGCAGAACCACTTTACCGTGGAAGCCCCTGGGATCGAGCAGGTGACGGCCAGCCTAGGTGAAGAAGCCCAATGCTTCCGCGGGACTATCACTATCCCCGGCCGCAAACCAATCCGCCATCTGGTGGCGACCTCCGCGGAACTGGTCAAGACACGCCCAGGGGCTGACCCATCGGGTAGGCGAACCATCCTGTGTGATAACGACCCGACGTTCGTGCTGTACCGCATCTCGCAGCGGTTTGGGTTGCCAGTCGTGCCAGAGTGGGCTGGCTGGTTCAATGAGGAGCTCAACCGCCGTGGAGCGATCAAGCCGCTTATCGGCCTGGGATGCTCTCCCGTGCTGGTCAGCGGCACCAAGAAGTTGTTCCTGAAATGGATTCGAAACGCCCTGCGGCAGAAGCGGATTGAGGTTCCTGGCTGCAATGGGCCGGTCCGCTGGAGCCTGGACCGAAGTTTCTTCCGAGTTGAGAAGGATGAGCTGAGGGAGGAACCAATTCAGGAGCATGGCGAAGATAACCAAACCTCACAGGAGGCGCCTTCAGAGTCATGGAGCCCATAACCGATATCTCAACATATTTACGTGCCCACGCCCAACAGTTAGGGAACCGAATTCTTGAATCTCACCCACCGTTACATTCCGTCGATGACGCTCCGTCACCTATGATTGCCAAACTCCTTCGGAAACCTTATCCGGCCCAGACCCTTGCCATCATGGGCCTGGTCCGGCGTTGGCAGCAGACGCGCGCAGGAGCGGTGATTGCGGAGTGCGGTACGGGCAAGACGCTGATTTCTCTCGGTGCGATTCAAACCCACGCTGAGAACCGGTCCTATTCGGCTGTCGCAATGGTCCCACCGCAGCTCGTGGAGAAGTGGTGCCGGGAAGCCATGCTTACGCTCCCGTGTGTCCGGGTGTTCATCATCGACGGGCTGCGCACGCCCACCAACTCCAACAGTCACCATGGCGTGAACGAAGTAAAGCTCCGAAACAAACGTATTGTGCGGGAGGGATTGCGGACCAGCCTGACCGAATTACGTCTGCGCAAGACATCTCCCTCAGCCAGAAAGCGCTGGGATTCAATTTGTTCTTCTCCGGCACTGTTCGTTGTCGGCCGGGACCGTGCCAAGCTCGGGTACTTCTGGCGACACGCATACCAGATCGCCCGTTGCGGACGTTATCAAGGCAGCGTTGTCAATCCTGACAGCGGGTCTCCCGTCTACCTTGGCAGTGAAGGCGAACGCCTGCTGGCGATGGATTTCAAGAAGGTGAAGCTCGGCGAAATGCTGGGCCAAGGGGAAGGGACAAATCACGCCCGCAGGCCACTGTACAGTGCGCTTTGGCAGGCAGATGGAAAGAAGATTCGCCGCTTTGCCCCCGTTGACTTCATCGGCCGTTACATGAACGGGTTCTTCGATTACGCCATCGCTGACGAAGTTCACGAACTGAAGGGTGGGGATACGGCCCAGGGAAACGCTCTGGGCACACTGGCTGAGTCCGCCCGCCACATCGCCGTGCTCACCGGGACGCTCTTGGGGGGCTACGCCGACGAGCTTTTCAATATCTTGTTTCGCCTTGGGGCACCGCGAATGCTTGAGGAAGGTTTTGAATACGGCGAAGCGGGAGTTCGAGCCTTCACCGAAATCTATGGCCTGCTGGAAAAGATTACCGTGATTGAGCCGGCTGATAACGCCTGTTCCGAGGCAAGGGTTACCACCCGGGTCCGCCACCGGCCAGGAGCCTCACCCCTGCTGTTTGGCCGCTTCCTGATGAGTCTGGGCGCGTTCGTGTCGCTGGAGGATATCTCCGACGCTTTACCTCCGTACAGGGAGGAAATCGTCAGCGTGGAGATGGACGAGCCTTTGCAGAAGGCTTACGAGGACATGGAAGAGGACATCAAGAAGGCCTTCCGTGAGCATCGCGGCAACTCGTCGATTGCCAGCGTCGCTCTGAATGCTCTGCTGGCTTACCCCGACCGACCTTTCGGCTTTGGGGACCTGATAGGGCGTGAGTTCAATCCCGAAACCCAGCGTCGTGAGCCTTTCCTGATTGCAGCCACGCGTGACTTGGATGAGAACTTTGTTTACGCCAAGGAACGGCGGTTGGTTGAGGAAATCAAATCCTCCCTTGAGCGGGGGAGGAAGGTGCAGGTCTACGCTGTATATACCCAGAAGCGGGACGTGACCCGGCGCCTGGAGAGCATCTTGGCGAAAGAAGGGATTCGGGTATCAGTCCTCACAACCCAAGTGGCACCGGAAGAACGCGAAGCCTGGTATGAACGCCAGTTACGCTCAGGCCTTCAGGTATGCATTTGCCATCCACGTTTGGTTCAAACCGGCCTTGATTTATTGGCCATGCCCGACATCTTCTTCTACGAAACCGGCTATTCCATTTACACACTCCGACAGGCCAGCCGGCGCTCATGGAGAATTGGACAGTGGGCGAACGTCAACGTCAAGTTCTTCTACTACGCCGGCACTATGCAGGAAACGTGTTTGAGGTTGATGGGGAAGAAACTGCTGGTTTCGCTGGCGATGGAAGGGAAGTTCGCCACTGACGGCCTGCAAGCGATCGATGAAGGTGATGACATCCTGATGGCGATGGCCCGGGAACTGGTGACGGAGAAAGGCATCGGGGAAAGTGCTGACGCCATCTGGAAACGGCTCGTGGAGAAGCAGGCGGAAGTGTTTGGAGTTCGGGCCGCGGAGATATCACCATCGGATATGGAGCCAGAGCTTCCAGGAAGGGATGTACCGGAGGTCGTCATTCCACCGCCAGCACCGATCCCGGCAGTGGTGACGCAGCTCCTGATGTTCGGTGGGTCACTTGAAATTGCGCACAGGCGTAAAGCCCCACGCAGGCCATCGAGTGCCGCCACGAGGTTAGATCAGCTGGGGTTGTTCCAGAGTTAAGGGCGAGGCTAGACGCCCCCGGCACAGTCTCTTACTGGCTAATGGGAGCTGTCAATCGGCCAGCACCGGGGATTGCCCCTATGGATTCGTCGAAAACGCCAGCTAACAGGGCAGAATCTACTTCCTCGATCCCCGTATCTGGGGCACGACGTGCAGGTCGATCAAATTCGAGTTGCTAACCTCGATCGCCGCCAGGAACGGCGTAAGGCAGGCCGGCTGTCTTCCACGCGTCGAACCCGCCGATCAGGTTGGCGATATCTTGAAAGCCGGCGCGCCGCAGCAGGCTGGTGGCGATCGAACTGCGATAGCCCCCCTTGCAGTGCACCACCAGAAGTTTCTCGCGGTCCAATTCGCCGGTCCGTGACTCCAGTTCTCCTAGCGGGATGCACACCGATTTCTCGATCACTCCGCCGCTCAGTTCTCCCCGCTCACGCACGTCCAGCACGGCGATCCGGTCCGGCTCCTGTTCCCGCAGTTCGGCGAACTCCTGCACCGTGACTTGGGGAATATACTCGAGCTCGAAGCCGTTCTTGATCCAACCGGCCACGCCATCCGCCAGGTATCCGGCCACATTCTCCAGCCCGACGCGGGCCAAGCGCAACTGCGACTCGCGTATGTGTTCGGGATCTTCCCCGACAATGATCAGGCGCGTGTCCAGCCCCAGAATTCGCGCCGCCCACGAAGCGTACTGCCCGGTGAGGGCGATGTGAACCGACCCCGGCACGTGCGCTACGGCGAACTGCATCGCGGGCCGCGTGTCCACCACCACCACACCCTCCTTCTGCAACCGCAGAACTTCCGGCGCGGTGAACGCGACCAGCAGCGGCAACTCTGACAAGGGCGCCGCACCCCGCCGATTCAGGTCCACTTCCCGCGCGAAATACTCGGGCCGCGGAGGAAGATTGTCCGTCAGCAGGCGCACGAATTCCTCCGACGTTCGGGCGAGTAAAGCGTAGTTGGTCTGCCGCTGCTTCCCGATCGTGGAAGAACTTTCCGAACTCATCTGCCGGCCGCAGAGTGACCCCGCGCCATGGGCCGGTAAGATCTCCGTGTCGTCGGGAAGCGTCAGGAGCTTCTCATGAATGCTTTGGTACAGGATCGCGGCAAGCTCCTGCGGGGTGTGGGTTGCGGAGAGGTCGGGCCGTCCCACATCGCCGATGAAAAGCGTGTCTCCGGTGAAAACTGTCTGAGGCCGCTCCGTTTGACCCAGATCGCTCTTCACGATGCAAATACTCTCCATCGTATGCCCAGGAGTCTGGAGGAACCGGAAGCGGCACTGCCCGAACTGAATCTCGTCTCCGTCCTCGACCGCGACGTGAGGGAACTGAGCTCCGGACCCGGCGCCGAGATAGATGCGCGCTCCGGTGCGCTCGGCAAGTTCGCGATGGCCCGAGACGAAATCGGCGTGTAGATGAGTCTCGATAATGTGTTCGATCTTCCAACCCTTGCGGGCTGCCGCCTCAAGGTAGATATCAACATCGCGCTGAGGGTCGATGATGGCGGCAACCCCCTCCGAGCCCACCGCGTAGGATGCGTGGGCCAGGCAGCCCAGATAGAATCGCTCAATCTGCACAGGTTCCATAATACGGCTCTCCAAATTAGCGGATCCTCGTGGTGGTTAACTCAGATCGGCCGCCCCGCTGCCATGAAAACAACTCCCCTCCTCCGTTGAGGAGGGGTAGGGGGTGGTGTCGATGGCGACTTAAAGTTTTCGATTCCAGGGAATAACCACCCCGGCGCTCGGTGCGCCACCCCTCCTGATTCAGGAGGGGAATTACCGCACGGGCAATGTCCCTAATTTGGCTGGGGAACGATCCGCAGATAAGGCCGGGGTGCCGGCGTTCTCTTCAACCAAAGCCCGGTGGGGAAGGTTCGCGGGATTGCGTTCACGGACTCTCCATCTGCGGTAAGCCAACTCCCCGGCCACGTGAGTTCATAGACACTACGGCCTTTGAGTTTCGCCAACGACCTCCTCCGCGGCCTTTAGTCAACCCTAGGCGACCAGGCAGGAGTAATCGCGCGAGAGTGTGACGTAGGAAGGGACTGGCGGGTGCCTGTCACTTCGGCGGCCCTGATGTCCCTTCCTCCAAGGTCTTCACACAACGTCGCATCTTCGTATACAGCTCAGGGCCAAACGCCTTCATGTTGTGTTCCTGGGCACCGTGGTCAGCACAGAGTTGCATGACCTCTTCCAGGTTTGAACCCCGGGCCTGAAAGTCGCAATCAACACCGGCATCACGGCAACTGATGAGATATATCTTCGCCATATTGATCCCCCCAGGGCAGACTCACCCACGTCCGACTCGCCCAAATTACTGCGGCGGTTGTCCGAACCAGCGCTGGAGCCGGCTGGATCCGAAATGGGCCTTCTCTGCGACGAGCGCCTCGGTTGGCTCCTGGAAAGTGCCCGTGGGTTTTGGGCCGCTCAGAAAGTCCACGTCCACGCGTCCGACCTGACCGTGGCCGAACTCCACATAGCAAGAGCCAGCCCCCTTGTAAGTCTCGGGTGACGGCCCTCCGCGGAGCTGTGCGATGATCGCGGCCGCCACAATGCGCGCCGCGCCTTCGGCGAAGACCCCTGCCTTGGGCGTGCCCACCCCGTTCACATCGCCCACCGCGTAGACACCGGGAAAGTTCGTTTCCAGCGTCTTTTTGTTCACCGGCACCCAGCCATAGGCATCGGCGGCAAGCCCGGACTCGACAACGACCGCCGGCACGCGATGCACCGGCACGCCGAGAAACAGCTCGTATGGCATCTCGGTCCCGTCGCTCAGCACGGCCACCTTCCGGCCCGGGTCGAGGGCCCGCACCAGGCTGTCCTTCACGAATTTGATGCCGCGCTCGGCGAAGGCGGCGAGAATCGCCCGCGAGGTGTCGGGTGAAGGGGGAATGGGTGTACCGAAGGGCATTACCACCGAGATTTCGGTCGCCTCACGTCGCCCGCGATCGGCCAGGTAATCGTGCAGTAGCAGGGCCGTCTCGCTAGGAGCGGGAGGGCATTTGAATGACTTCCCGGTCACGCCGATGATGGCCGCGCCTCGCTCGAACCGAGGGAGCACGTCGCGCAATGCGAAGGCTGCCGCCACCGAGTAGAACTCGTTGCCGCCTTCCACAAGCCCTGGAGTGGCCGCCGGATCGAGGTCGGCGCCAAGTGCGACCACCAGCACATCCGCCTCGAACGTTCCATCGTCGGTCACCACGCGCCGGGCGGCCGGGTCGATGGATCGCACGGTGGACTGCAGAAATCGCACGCCCGGTTTGACGATGTCGCGGTAGGGATGACGCACGTCGGTCGGCATCTGCCGTCCGAACATCACGTCGAGTTTCGAGAAGCCGAAGACAAACACATCGCCCTTGTCGATGAGCACGATGTCGATCGCATCGCCGAAGGCGTCGGAAAGAATCGTCGTCAGCTCGAGGCCCCCGAAGCCGGCGCCGAGCACTACCACACGTCTCTTCATCGTTTCTACCCTTTCCGTGTGATGATCTTCATGATCTCAGCTGGTAGGCTCTTCTTGGGGATATGACATTAGCAAATGACCTTCGCGCACGCGGGGCGCGAACTTCTGTTGCCCGCCAGGGACCTAATTTGGCTGCGGAACGATCCGCAGATAAGGCCGGGGCGCCTTCCAGCCGCCGGGATAGACCTTTTTCGCTTCTTCGTCCGATACCGCCCCCGAGATGATGACATCCTCACCGTGCTTCCAGTTCACCGGCGTGGCCACTTTGTACTTGGCCGTGAGCTGGATGGAATCGAGGACGCGCAGCACTTCGTCGAAGTTGCGTCCCGTGGTCATCGGGTAGCTGAGCATCAGCTTGATCTTCTTGTCCGGCCCGACCACGAAGACCGTGCGCACGGTGGCATTGGTGGCGGCGGTGCGGCCCTCGGAAGTGTCTCCGGCGTCGGCCGGCAACATGTCATAGAGCTTGGCGATCTTGAGCTCCGGGTCGCCGATCATGGGATACTTCACCTTGTGGCCCTGCGTCTCTTCAATGTCCGTAGACCACTTACTGTGGCTGGTCACAGGGTCAACGCTCAGCCCGATGATCTTGCAATTGCGCTTGGCAAATTCCGGCTCCAGGCCCGCCATGTACCCAAGTTCTGTGGTGCAGACGGGGGTGAAGTCTTTGGGATGGGAAAACAGGACGGCCCAGCCATTGCCGATCCACTCGTGGAATTTGATGGTTCCCTGAGTGGTTTCGGCGACGAAGTCCGGCGCCGTGTCGTTGATGCGTAATGACATGGTGCACTCCTCGAATCAGATTGAAATGTTGGAAATAGTCTAGGAGTTAGTCTAGCAGGGCCGTTTCTTCATGTCAACCGGAATCTCCGATTTAACCCTCCCTCTTTGCCCAATAGCATCCGCTGGCTACCCCATTGGTTCAGTGCTGACGTCTCCCTGTCCCGAAGTCCCCTTCGAGGAAGTTTCCTTGTGGTCAGACTGACCTCTCGTAGCTTTCATGGCGCGCAGAGGCCATCCTTTAAGTTGACGATACTCATTCCCTCCACCGTTCCCTACTAACAGAAGGATACATTAATGTTTTGACACGAAGCGAGGTTATTCATGCCCTTACGATTCGGTCAAGCCGGAGATTTCCACCTCGATGAAGACCGCTACTTCGCCGACACCGCGCAGTGTCTGGAATGGTTTGTCGCGGATGCCATCCGGGCAAGCGTCGACTTCTTTGTGATCAACGGCGACCTCACAACCTACAAGGCCACAATTAAAGAACGTAATCTCTGGGTCGACATGCTGGTCGAAATGGCCAACCACGCGCCCGTAATGCTCGTGGCGGGAAACCATGGAGCGGAGCTGGAGGGCGATTTGTATGTGTTTGGTCGGGCTAAGGGGAAGCACCTTATATATCTTTGCACCGAGCCGGAGTTCATTGAGCTGGGCGATGCCGCTATCGCGGTCTTCCCGTATCCCCGCAAAGCTGAGATGGCCGGCAACAAGCACAGTCTGGGTGAGGCTTTCGCTGGGCAACTCGATGAATTCAACCAGCGATTCGACCAGCGGGCTGGAAGCTACAACCTGTTCTTTGGGCATTTCGGCGTTGCGGGTGCCAGGGTAAGCAGTGGTCAACCCCTGGTCGGGCGTTGCGCGGAGTATCCTCTTGATCCTCTACGTAGCCTGAAGGCCCAATATGTGGGGCTCAGCCACGTTCACCTCCGTCAGCAGCTCGCCCCGCGCATTTGGTATGCCGGGTCCCTTTCCCGGTGTGATTACAGCGAAGTCGAAGACAAAGGCTACCACTTGGTCACACTGAAAGCTCCCGGGATTTGCACGGACCTGTCTGATTTGGACGTTGAGTTCAGGATATCACCCACCCGCCGAATGGTTGAGCTCCACGCCGTTTACGAAGATGGCGAGCTGCGGCTACCCGAAAACTTGGATCCACTCACCTTGAATGACTCTCGGGTGAAGGTCGTAGTGACGGTCCCCAATGGACCCGACCACTTGCTCAGCCGCGAGCAGCAGGACGTTCTCCGGGAGAAGTTGTTGGCCGCCAATCCCGCTGAACTGAAGTTGAAGATCGAACATGGTTCAGACCTTCCGGTAGAGCCAGCACCAATCGCTGCCGCCCATTCAGCCGAGGAAAAGCTTCGTGCCTACTGGACGATGAAGGGCTTCCCACCAGCGGATCGTCAGGAACGGTTGCTGGCCAAGCTGGCGGAAGTTGAGAAAGTATCTCTCTCCTCCTAAGAGAGCTGAACACCGGCATCCTTATAAATAGCCATCCCCAAAATCTGACTGCCCCAGGAGGACAAACGATGCGCCTGCATAACCTTCGGCTTCGGGGAATCACCGAGGCATTCCCCAATGAAGTCTGCGTCGATTTCGATAGTCTGGGTGAAGGGCTAATCGCCATCGTGGGCGAGAACGGCGCCGGCAAGTCCACGCTCATCGGATCGGCATTCGCAGCTTTGTATCGTCAACTACCTGGGCAGAAGCGGTCGCTCTATGACTTCGCCACGCATCCCCAGCCCGAAATCGAGCTGGCGTTTAGCGTTAATGGCGCCCGCTACCGGTCCCTTCTCAAGATCGACCCCAAGTCCCGCCAGATGGAGAGCTATCTCTTCAATGGCGAGGGGAAACCGCTTACCAACGGCAAGAAGGAGCCCTTTGAGGAGTTTGTCGGCAAGTGCGCTGGTACGCCTGACTTCTTCCTTAGCAGCATCTTTTCCAGCCAGAAGCGCACGGGGAATTTCCTCTCGCTGGACCGGAGCGAGCGGAAGGAGTTGTTCATCCGAGAATTGCTCGGGCTGGACCGGCTGAGGCTGATTGCAGCCGCGGCCAAAGACAAGAGCGACGAAGTAGCCAGGATCACGCTCGGTCTGGATGGCCAGGTGAAAAGCCTGCGCGAACTGGTGGAGGCCGGGGTTGAAGACTCCACGGAGGTTGAGGCCCGGCTTGCGGAGGTATCATCTCGTCTTGAGACCATGGAGGCCGAGAAGCATGTGGCTCAACAACGGTTGCAGGAACTCCAGGCAACAGAATCCAGTCGGAAGCCACTCCTGGCCGAGGTTGAGGCTCTGAAACTGCGCTTGCGTAAAGCTGACGCTGAGATCACAGAAACCAAACGCCAGATCGGCAGAGATGAGAGCCTTCTGACGGGAAAGAAGGACCTCGCCGATTTGACGGAACGGGGCTCGGCCCTTGCTATTCGCATCGAAGAACTCCATCGGCAGATCCGGGAGATTCAGGGGATCGAGACATCTAATCGGGATACCGAGCGCACGGTCCAAAACTTAGACACGGAGCTTAGAACCAACCTGGCCGAGCTTGCGCGGCTGCGGGTGGAGCGTGAAGAGCTCGCGGAAGTGCCCTGCCGGGGCGAGGGCCCCTACGCGTCGTGTCCGAAGATTGGACGTGCCATCGAAGCTGGCGCGAGGATTCCGACATTGGAGGGAGAAGTTGCCACACTGTCAATTGAAGTCGAGGTCCAACGGGGCTCGCTGGTGCAGATTGCCACGCCGTCATCCGAACTCAATCGGACGCTCGAAGGCTGCGAGCGGGACCGCAGGAATGTTGACCAGGAACGACAGCGTTATGAGGAATTGCGGGCTGTCGAAGCACGCCGGGAGGAACGGTTGAAGGGCTTGGACCGGCTCAATCAGGCCCGGGTGGAGCTAGCCCAGGAACTGGCGCGGAAGGAGTCCGCACTCTCCGCATTCGCTGACCTCGACGAGAAGTTGGGGGCTTTACGCCGGGAGATTGAAAACTCTGACCGGCTGACCATTTCCTGCCGTCGTGAACGGGACAGCCTTATTGCCCGCCAAGCACAAATCAAACAGCGCCAGGAGCAACAGGAGGCCGCTCGGACCCGCCTGGCCCAGGTCGATGCTGAACTTGGGGCGGCGAGGGCTGAACAGGAAGACTACAGCTATCTTGCCAGGGTCTTCGGTCCGGATGAGATCCAGCTCTGCGAGATCCAGGCAGCGGGACCACAAGTCTCGACTTTGGTTAATGCTCTACTGGACGGATGCCTCGACAACAAGTTTGAAATCCGCTTCAGGACACAGCGCCCCAAGGCGGACGGCAAGGGGATGGTAGACGATTTTGATGTCGAGGTCCGCAACAAGGATCTGGACCGTACGTGCCTGGTGGATGAGCTATCTGGGGGGCAGTTCGTGCTCGTCAACGAAGCTGTCAACCTGGGCATCGCCATCTACAACATGCGGCAGGGTGAGGGCATTCAATATGAAACGCTATTCCGGGACGAAACTGTGGGAGCGTTGGATGCTGCCAATGGTAAGGAGTACGTGCGAATGCTGCGCCGGGCCATGGATCTGGGTGGATTCCACCAAGTCATCTTTATCTGCCATTCGCCACTCGTATGGGAACTCGCGGACCGCGTCCTTTCCGTTGGTGGTGGCCGTGTGGGGATGGGCGATCAGCAGATGGCTTCTACTGGAAGAGCGTGATAGACAGGAGGTGTTCCCGATTCGTGTTGCAATGTCGGCAAGGGTGGAGTAGTTTTGCCAACCGTAGGGAGGAACATACACATGAAACGGATATTCCTGCTGCTTTTCGCGTTATCTTTGTTCTGGCCGAGTGCCGGAGTTGTCTCGCTGCTTCCTGCATGGTCGCCAGCGGCGCAACAGGTGCAAGACACCAAGACGGTGACCGTCTACGTCACGAAGACCGGCAAGAAGTATCATCGTGATGGATGCCGGTACCTGTCGCACAGCAAAATTCCCATGACTCTCAAGGATGCTAAGGCGGCGGGCTACACGCCATGTTCGGTGTGCCGACCGCCGGAATGACGCTAGCTTGAGAGCACACGACTGTTGGCCCGAGGACTTAGGATCTCAACCTATTTCTCCCTATTTGGTTGGGGCTTGATTTGTTCGGGCTCAGAGGCGAGGACCTCCGGCACGCCCTTGTATTCTTTGATTTGCCCAGTGACACAGACCGACTTTCCCCGGTACGTGGCCTCGGGCTCGCCGAACTTCGGACGGTCCGACCCCCAGATCACGATAGTGAAAATCTGTCGGGGGTAGGGCTCGTCAAGATTAAGGAATGTCGGCTGGCTCTGGCTCCGCGCCGCATACCTCGTGCTGACAACCTTGCCGCACACCGTGGCCATCTCGCCGATGTGCTTCTTGGCCTCGGCGGCAGTCAGCGTTTGAGCGTTCACTCTTGGCGGGCAAACGATAGTCGCCAGCGTGACGGCGCAGCCCAAAAGCAAAAGGAGTCGCGTCCCTTTCGTCATAGTTCTTACCCCTTTTGGGCAGTCTGCGAAAACTACAAAAACGCGTGTCTGATGGTAACGCAGCCGAACGTGGAATACAATGCCGGTCCAAGCAAGACACCAACCACGGAGGGAATCCTCATGACACCGCACATGGAGGGCATGCAGCGGGGCGTCCAGAGGAGAGCGTGTATCTTCTGGGTGGCCGCAACTGTAGCCACGTCTGCGCTAACGAGCGTTGATTGCTCGTCCAGCAAAACCAAGGGAGTCAAAGAGAGCCTGGAAGGTCTAGAGTCAAGCATAGATGACCTGCACACAAAAATAGAAGACCTCGGCTCGCAAATAGAGCAATTCAAAGACGGGGTCAGCAATTGGAGAGACGTCGTTTCCGATGTGGAGTCCGCCTATTCCGAGGTCGACAGCGCATTCGAAGAGGTGGATAGCGCGCTTTCTGAAATCAAGGCTGCAGTGGGTCAAGAGGATTAGACTGACAGCAGGCCTTGGAACCGCCAATACCATGAAATGCCCATCACTGCTTTTGGTCCAGACGCTTGCTATCTTTTCGCTCTTATCCACCAGCTACCTAGTGGCGACTGACCACTGCAGGAAGAAGTTGCTCGGGCGTCCCTTCGTCATTGTTGTTCTGATTGCTGCCGCTGCTCTGCTGCTCCGTCTCCCCTTCACAAGCCCGAGATTCTACGGGCTCGAATATGAAGACTCATACGTGTATGTCTCTGCTGCTCGGCTCATCGCGCTGCATGGACATGTGCCGCCCGACCCGCCACTTTCAGCTTATCTGATTAATACTTGCGCCGTTGGCTCATTGGAGGCGTGTCAAGAGCGGACCGCCGCTTCGGGGCATTACCTTGGCTATCCGGCGTTGCTTGCAATGATCATTAGCCTCATCGGGTATACACATAATATCGGATACTACCTCGCTCTTGCGGCAAGCGTCCTTAACATCGTTCTGTTGTACCTTCTAGTTGCTCGCACCGATAGCTGTCAGGTCCTCGGCATTCTAGGCGCTGCCGTTTTAGGGCTCACGCCGGCTTTCGTCGTATACGGTACGTCCTCGTTGTCTGAGCCATTCAGCGCATTTCTGGTTACGGCATCATTGTATGTATATTGCCAGATCAGAGATCTTGATATCCGGACTTACAAGATGCGAAGTGTAATTGTCTTGGCAGGTCTCGCGGCCACTCCCTTCTATGCCGTCCTGGTAAAAAGAGAAAACCTGGTTCTTCCTGCTGCTTTTATGTTCGAATCAGCAATCTCGTTGTTTAAATCCAGGGATGGGAGAACGAATTCTCTCCTGCAAACAGTGGGATGTGTGCTTGCTTGTACTATTGTTCTACTCTCGACAGTATTGACGTTGGGAATACTTCGAACGGTGCACAGTGAGGCGCTCGAATTTGGCTCCTTCCCGTTTTCCCTCTCACACGCCGTCCACCTTCTACCGCCGCTCCTCGGCGCGCTAGGTAAGTGGGATTGGTTTCTAGGAGCTTGGATACCATTACTGCTTGCTCTGACCATTGATCTCAGGAAGAATCACCATCTGCTTCGAACCACTCTCGTATCGTTGGCCGGGTATCTGGTTCTCTACCTGACCCACGTGCGCGGATTCTATTTCCTGTTGGGGCACGTAAGCCCGTTGGAATGGCTCCGCTATCTTTGCAACTTGTCTGGGCTGATATCGATTTCTGTGGCATTTGGGACGGTACGAGCATGGACGTTATTCCGCCGGATTATCAGCTTTAGCCTCCCGAAAACGATCATGCCAGGGGTAGGGCTGCTCGCCCTGGGAGGGATAGTTGCTCTTTCAGCAGTATATTCGTCGATGTTGAAGGAAGACCTAGGAGGCGAGGAACTGGCGTATCGGATCCTGCCGGCACTGAAAGCGGAGGAAATTGCATTAGCTACGGGTTGCAATAAACCTTACCTCATAACGTATGAACCATTGATTCTCGAAATGTTTGGCGGAGCTAATACGAAGTTTGTTGAGATTGGCGCTGTTACAGATGACCTCTTGAATCTATTGCACCAGGGCGGCGTCTCTCAGGTGTTGTTCTTGGATCAAACGATTTACAGAACTGACGAGAGCAGGGAAAGGTTCGCGAACCAACTGAACGTGCTTCACACTTTGAAGAGGCGTTCCATTTACAAGGACGACAATTGTGAGATTGTCATTCTCGACCTGATCCTGAGTCCCGCTGGCAAGCAACCAACCAAATGTGATGATCCTACGGCCAAGTAGGGGGCAGCTTACCTCTTGGCCTCAAGTCTCATCCAGGAATGGTCGTTGTAGCTGAAGGAGGCGTCATGCGATGGTCTAGAGTGGCCGTGGACTTGGTGAGATGGCTTTGGGCGAATACAGAAAACGTAACTAAGTGGATACAAGTGATAGCACTCGCCGCGGCCGCATACTGGGCATACACAAGATTCCTCGCTGGCGAAAGACCATCTCTGGAAACACGTGTGGGGGTCACTGCAAGTCTAAGAGGAGAGAAAACTGGCCCGGCTCCAGATTTTTGTTACGTGTTCTTGAATGTCGGGCTAACAAATCAGGGCATTGTTTCATTCGACGTACGGAGTATCCACATTCTGGCATGGCAGAGCGAGATACCAAAGCCTACGACGGGGGCAGTACTACCAGTCGACCTTGAGGAGATCGCGCATGGCAAGAAAATCATCGACAGCGATGAGATGCTCAACATGCATTTTTCTCCCGGGGAGAGCACTTCTCAAACGTATGCCTGGGTGGTCCGGGAACAGCCTGGAATCTACCTATTTAGAGCGGAAACGGATGCCGTGAGCAGCGGGCGCTATAACAAACATATTCGCACGCAGACCTGGAGTCAAAATCTGTGCACACATTGACCTGCATTTAGATCCTACCGTACAAGTGGGGTAACCACAGTCAATGATAATCCGATTGCCCGTGGGCCTCTTTCCATGACCACAATTTCACCCTCATGGACGCGCTACCGACAGCCACACTGTCCGGCCTCGCTTCGATGGGAACTGCGAGAAAAGCAAGCATCGATTTATTGGCAGTTGTTCTCCATCTCACAGTCTGAAATCGGCTTAATGTAAGCGCTATGCCTCTTAGCGGCTGACTCGAAAAAGCCCCCACACTTTTGCCTTGCTGCGCATTCGCTGCACCCTTCCAAATATATATTTTTCCAATCGGAAATAGACTTGTAGGCAAATGGCCAGAGCTTACGGTCCAGAACGCAGAGCTGGTGGTTGTAAATATGAACCCTCATGCCTGCGAGCGACAGTGCCAAAGTCGCGTCGTGGAGCTCTTGCTGATAGTCGTGTGGATCGATCCAAAGCTTATCGAAGTTCTTATGGACAAATCCGACCATTTCCATACCCATGAGCGCAACCTGAACTGCAAAGGGGAAATTGCGAGCGATAAACTCGGCAGTATTCGGAAGCCGCCGATAGGTGAGGGCATGGACGACCACGCGAATTTCGACTGGAACATTGTACCGTGCTAGATTTTGCAAGCCGATGACCGTCTCTTCGAATGCGCCTTTTGCCTGGACGACATTATCGTGTTCGGAATCAACATCCGAGTAGATCGGAATTCCCAACATCAGATCTGGGTGGCGAATGGCACCGAGCTTTTCTGCTAACCGCCTGTAATAGAAAAGTCTTCCGTTGGTCAGCACGTGAATTGCCGTTTGGGGCAGCTTATTCTTGCAGTGCTCAATGAGCCTTAAGAAGTCATCTCTCAAGAGCGTAGGTTCTCCGCCCGTAATTACAAGCTCGGTTGTTGTCGGGTCTATGAGGTCGATCAGGCGGAAGTGCTCTGCCATTCGGTGCGAATCATCGACCTTTTTGGGAGGCTGCGAACACATCAGACAGAAACTGTTGCACTGTTCTGTGACGAGGACGAAATTGTTGGGCGAGTTCTTTCGGTAAAGGGTCCTAACATACCCGTTCGGATCAAATCGAATTACATCCCCGTCCGCAAGGTGGTCTATGCCCCGTAACGAATGGACGTGGGGGATCACGTTATTCCATCCGCTCGCATCGTTAGGCGTTACCACGCCTGCATACCCCGCTATATCGTCTGGCGGAGAGCTGCCTTTCCAAAGAAGCACATGGTCCTTTCGATGGGCTATTGGCTGGACCCCGGAAGTCGTTACGCGTGCGACTATTGGTTTATGGATTCCTGTCGCGCTACCGACGGAGTAGAGCCTCATGCCACATCCTCAGCGACAAGCTGCCGAACGGGAGTATTTTGTACCCAGGACCAAAATATCTTCTGGATTGCGGAGTCTGAATGATACAAGGTCAACAGATGCTTAATGATTGCAAAGTTCTTCTTATGGAAATCGCTTGTAGGCCGGTGACCAACGATGTCCCCTTGGGTTCCATAATTGTAAACAGGGTCGGCGCCGCAGAACGTCTGGAAAGCGCAATCGGCACATCCAGGCATTGATTCGACGCATGAGGAAGCCACCAGTGCGCGCAGAAGCTCGCCTCCGAATATCTCCTCGTATGAATTCGTGTGAACGTTTCCCAACTTGAATTGCTTGTCCCCCATTTCAGCGAGCATCCTAGACTCATCCGAGACATACACATCTCCGTCGTAGTTGTACACCGCAACTCCGACACCCGCGCCTGCTGGTGACTGAAGGTCCACGTAACCTATAGGAAAGGGCGTCAGAATTCGAGTCAATATGAGCTGCGCATATAGTTCCACGAAATGCTTTCCGGCGCGGTTCAATTCCAATATATAGGTCAGCACTGCTTTGTAGAAGGTGATAAACTCCTCGATCGAATACCCATTGGTTCGCGCAGTTCTAAGGCCGAACCCGTAGGGGCTTATAGGTCGAAGGAAAATGGACTGGAAGCCATTTCGGATGTATTCGTCCACAATTTCATGAGGATATTGCAGGCTTAGACGTGTCGTGGTCATAAGTGCACTGACCTTGTCCTCGCCCAATGCCTCTCGGACCCGCCGCAGACCCTGTACCGTCAACTCATGACTGTTGTTTCCGGGTCTCGGCCGATTAGGGTTGTGGACAAAAGCTGGACCGTCCAACGACGCAGATACCACGATGTGATGAACGCGACAATACTCTAGCACCGCACCGTCCAGCAAAGCCAAGTTCGAACACACAACGAACCCGAGGTTCTTGCAGGCCGACGCATTTCGGGATTCCGCCTCCTCGACGATCTGCTTAATTCGCTCAAAGTTGAGAAGGGGTTCGCCGCCCTGGAATTCGATTTTGAGTTCATTCGCCGGTGAGCGGAAAACTAGGTCAAGGGCGCGAGAGGCTGTTTCACTGTTCATGTCGTAACGTGACTTCTCGACCGTAACCCTCGACACTTGGCAGTAGGGACACGAGTGCTCGCACCGCAGGGTAACCACGAAGATATGCAGCTTTGTGAAGCCGGAGAGAAAACTCTTTCTTGTGCGGTACTTTATTGTGAGCAGCTCAAATGGGGCCCTCGAATCTGAATCGAAAAGGAAGTGTTTTGATTTGAGGTCCCGGTAGGTGCTTGAGGTCGCATCCAGGCGATGTGCAGCTAGGGCCTTAAATTCCACATCGGCCAAGATAAGGTGCTCGCCAACCTCGTTCACAACGAGCGTTTCTCCGGGGGAAAACTGCATAAATTGGAAGGGCAATAGGCGATAGTGTTGGTCTGACCTATAGAAGTCGGGCTCCTCAAATTTTGTTTGTCCCACAGAGCGCCCTCTAGCTTCTCGAAAGAAAGCTTTCCACGGAAAGATCAAGCAGGTAGTTCAGGAATTCTCGAGTCGCTCGTGTTTCGTCAGCCTTTCCCGGTATGGCCTCAATTTCGATGCAGTACCTCTTCGGGGTTCTCTCAAGAATTCTGACGCAGCAAACCTCGGAATAGGCCTGCGTGGCACGATCCACACACTCGGGGTCGTAAATCGCAGGGGACATTGCGACCCTGACACTCATTTGGTAATCCCCTTGGGGTCGTCACAGTAATCGGACTCAGATGCCGCCCTGTCCAAAAGATCGGCCTCTGCAAAGGCCTGTGCGACAATCAATTCCCTGATCGGCCTAGTCTCTGCAGCAATGTCGCGCCGCACCCTCTGGTTGACCAACTCATTGCAGAATTCTCCCGCTACGCGAGCCAAGTCAACGTCGAGGGCCTTCTTTGCAAACGATATTTTAATAAGAGGAGTTGATTCGGCAGGATCAAGAAACAGGTAGCACCGATCTGTGAACTGGTAGCACGTCCGGAATAGCACCTCCAACGGGTAGACTTCAGTATTTACGGAGACGTTAAGAGTATCGTCTGTTAAATCCTGCACCCATGGCATTGGCGGTGGGGAGTGTTCCATTATAGGATTGCCGGTTTAAGGAACTAGGCAAACATCCCTCCTGAAGAGTGCGAACTATGCGATGAATGTGAACTATGGGACGAATGAGAACTATGCGATGAATGTTGGGCAAATTGACGTGAGGAATTTAATCCTGCTGCTGTCTTCAGAGTGTATTGAGAAGCCAATGGTCGCATCCGCTGGCCATAGACCACCGAGTCCGTCGAAACTGGTACGTTTGGCTGCGTTGCGTTTGCGTTCTGACCACCGAACAGCCCGATTAGGCCGGAACTCAAAACTACAGGTGCTGAACTGGTCAGTAACCTTTCAACTGAGGTCAAGATGGTTTTGAGAGCTTTTCGAATCTTTGATGTTTCCATATTTCCCTTTATCCTTCCGCTCCAGTGGGTTGAGATTGCTGTTCCCCAGATTACGCCGTCTGGTAATAAAGTCAAGCTGTTTTATCCCGGCGGGTGGGCACGGTTAAAGCGGTGATAACCGCGGGCTCTTCTCATCGATGGAACATTCGTTCGCACTGCGTCATCTAGTGTGGTTTCTTCCCCAATTGGGTCTGGGCCTGGAATCGCTTCACTCGCCCCAGAACCTCCTTTTTGCGGATTAGGCCCTTCTGGGCCAAGAGTTCGATTATGCCTTCCGAAACGTCGCCCTACTCAGGCTTGAAAGGCTTAGGTTTGATCCATAAAGGTCGACCCCGCTGAGGTCGGCTCCACTTAGATCTAAATCAATCAAAAATGACCTCTTCAATTCGGCAGGTGTGATACCTTTGCGCCCGAAGAGTACAAATCAGCAACGCGTAGTGCCGGCCCTCGCTGGTGGGATCTGCAGGTCGACTGCCGCTCTACGTTGGGAGGATGAAATTGAATCGATTATTCTTGGCATTACCTATGGTCTTAGTTTTATTTATAGCGGGCTGCCGATCTGGAGAGATTGATGAGATGAAGAGGAACTTAGGCGCGTTCCAGTATGTTGGCCTCGATCCAGAACTTAGCTTTAGCCTTGCCACTGTTGAATTCACACCCGGAGAAAATGAATACGCCGGCCCCAAGCTTCGCTATACGGTTAATATCAAACAGAACAATCAACAATTTCCGGTGAAGAAGTATTTGGTTCTTGCCACTGCCGACATAGTTGACAGCCAGGGCAACAAAAGGGGTCACATAACGCTCAACGGTACGGTAGAGAATGGTGTCCTGTCGGTCTCGGACGTTGAGAGCGTTTTTGGTCTGAAGGTCAGAGACCAAGCAGATATGAGTTCATTGAAAGTGCAAATCAGCTCCTACACGTGGCTGCCGGAGTACGAGCATAAGCCATATCGAGTTGATTCAGAGACAAAAGCTCAGTGAGCAGTCAGGGCAAGCTAGAACGAGGGCGACAACGATGTCGATCAATCTCGAAGATATCATTGCTGCGACCGAAGGGTAGAAATTCCGTGGCGGGTTACCTGCCCCTGATGGCGGAGATGAATGTGAACAGGAGCAACGAACATGGGGAAATCAGAACTGGTGGGTTTGATTTTGCTGGTATCGGTCTTATTCCCAGGGTGTGGCGGGAGTCCAATCAGTCGTGAACCGGCATCACCTAAACCTACATATTCACTACCTTCAGAGTTCTTCCTAAGAACCGAAGTCACCCGCGGAGCAGAGGGGGAGATTTATGTTCGGGGGTCAACGAACCTGCCAGACGGAATGACCATAGAACTTGAGGTTGTGCCTACTAAAGTTTACGGAGAAGTTACAATCCAAAATGGTTCATTTCGCACCGCCAGACTCATGGCAAAGTCTCTGAACACCCACTTCAAACCGGGGTTGCCAAATGCTGGCAATTCTAAATACATCGAGGTTCCCTTTCCTCCAGGGAGAAAACAGATTCACTATCATGCGTCTTTTACAGAAAACACCGCCACTACTTTCGATTCGGTTTTCCAAAGACCAGAGGTTATAAAGGTTGTTGGAGCCGGAGGCAAAAACCTTAAAGGGGAGATGTTCAAAGAAACCGACCGTGATGTTGTCGATAGCCCAAGAGTACTAGACTACTCGCAGGCTGTCCAATTCCCGCCGCTCACACCAGAGGCCGAAGCCATCAACCTTGTAAAGAGGGCTGTCCTCACCGTGCCTGACATGGGAAAGTCCTCGACTGATATCGACCAGAACATTGAATACAACATGTCGTCTCCCGGCTACCACCGAGGGCCAGACGGATGGAGTGCCAAACTCGCCGACAATTCCATCTACGACGTTAGCTTTGACCTGATTACGGACGATGCTCAGGGGCATCATCAGGCAATTTGGTCTGCGAATCTGGCAACGCGGCAAGTCAAAATCGTCAACATGGCAGCAAAGTATTTAAGTTGGACGCCTAATTATTGAGGTTTCTTCCCCACTTGGGTCTGGGCCTGGAGTTGCTTCACTCTCTCCAGAATCTCCTTCTTGCCGATCAGCCCCTTCTCGTCCAACAGTTCGATTAGCGCATTCAACGTCAGCATGTTCGAATAGGCCAACTCCTCGAAGCTGACGGTTTGCCGGTTCGGTGTCGAGTCCATCTTTTCCTCCGCGCTAGCGCAATGCATCGTTGAGCTATTGGGCCAATCTCACTGCGGCTTTTTTCCAACTGAAGCTCGATCGCCGGTTCGGCCTGCCTGCGCGTCACATGCATGGCTGGTTTGCTGCCGGGTGGTAGCCCTTATCCTGTGCTTCTTTTTGGGTCATATATTGGCCTACATGAGTCTTTCCGAACCATCGTGTGCCGGGGCAGTGGTAAGCCCCAGAGTTCGTGTTGACCCAAACTTTAACATCGGGATTGCCTCGGGTGACGGCTGTTTGAGCCTTGGACTCGGTGTTTTGCCCAGCGGCACCCAGCATTAAGTTGGCATCCAATAGGTACGCCAGCCTGACTCCAGCTTTTTCCAATTGCAACTCGATCACCGGGTCTGCTTCCCGCTCATACGCGGGATTAATCGGGGCTGGATTCTCATTGCCGAGGTCTCCGTAGGCAACCGTCTGTGCGAGACGGTGCCCCTCCATCACCCAATCTTCGATGCTCCCCTTTTGCCATTCAGCTTCGTCCTTGGGGGTTATCCGACTCTCCAACTCCGCTGCCAACGCCGTTGGACTGCGGGTGATGTGTTGAATCAGACCTCTGTCCCACACCCAGTGCAGGTTATCGGGATGACGTTCAAAGATTACGTAGCGCAAGTTCCCGCCCTTGTCGCCGTTGTCTGCAACATGCAACGGCTGGTGCAGGTCTCCGACGAAATGAATCACGAATTTGAGGGCCTGCGTTTTGGCAACCCTGTCGGCACTCGGATTCTTCAGAACGGCAAGGAATTGCTCCGTCTTGGCGATTACGCAATCACTGTTAGCGCACTCGCGGGCCATGTCGATCTTGGAATCTGCAAGGGGGATGTCGATATAGTGCCAGGGGGCGGTCTCTCGGTGGTCATGCCGGTACTCATCAGCCCAGCTTGCCACAGCGTCAATTGCACTACCATCCAAGAGACCGGCCGCTCTGGCCAGCGTCGCGGCCGTCAAATACCTTTCTGCAATTAGCCCAATAACTTCATGCCCTTCTCGGCCCCATGGAAAGCAGGGCGACGAAGACAAGATGAGGGCAATTACGAGAAACACCAAACGCGGAAGCTTCCTCACAAAGACCTCCGCCAGCCTGCCTAGTCAGGAGTCTCCCAAAGGCTGCGGAAACTGTATCATCACGATCATGGGCGTCCTTACTTGCGCAAGTCAACAAACAGAAAGTTGTTGATTCCTGAAGGACCTAAAGAAATGATATCTCCGTCTGCGAGGCTGCGACTCGTCTGGGCTACATCTTCTGGGGATGCTGTGGTTGGCGAGTTGAGCTTCTCCCCGTCGAGGTACGTTCCGCAGGTGCTGCCACGATCAATGAGCCAATAATCGTGTTGTGTTACCCCTTCCCTCCGGTAAATCATGCAATGAACCCGCGAGACTTCTCGCGGTGTCAGCGTCACGGCGTCATTCACGATCACATCGACGGGTGCATCCAAAGGTTGCTCTAGTGCGGTGGCGAGCCGTCCGATTACAACCTCGTCGCACATAAGCGAGAATACGCCCTGAGTGTATGGCCCAGCACCGATTAGGTACACACCAGGGTCAAGCTTTTCGAGTACTGCATAAATCTTCAAGAGGCGGCTGGTCTCGCCTTCACTCATCTGGAGGGCAATGTCCCGAAGGCGAGCGGAAACTGCGAGGTTCTCCACTTTCTGAGCCCGTTGTTTGTTGTCCATCCTATTCAATCCTCGGCGACCCACACCCTGATTGTTACCGTGCGCTGAGACAGAACAGGCAAGTTTCTCGATGTCGGCAGTTTAGATTCAGGAACACTGATTGCCGTCGAAATCGAGATTCTGTTCAAGGGAAACCCCTCTGCCTGGTGCAGGAACAATGCCACTTGTTCGGCCCGGGCAAGTCCTAACTGCGCATTATCTCGATAGCTGCTTCCCGACTTTATCCTCTGGGGATCAGTGCACCCGCGTATTTCCAATCGCAAACCTGAGCTTTTGGAACTGATTTGCTCGGCAAACTCTTGCAGGCTTTCTTTCCCCGCCTTGCTGAACCTTGTGCCTCCTGGAAACAGTCCATCATTAAATTTGATTTCGAGGGCGTTGTCGGTTTGGGTTACAGTCGCTTTCGCCAGATGGAAAGTAGGTAGTTCGGACTTCGGGCCTTCCACTGGGGCCGCGATTCTGACCCTTTGCGATTTGCTGACTGTGCTGGGTTGCGACCGTGGCTGTTTCTTTACCAGAACCGCAAACAGCACAATAGCAATTAGAGCAATGGCAGTCGCGACCCGCCAACGCGCGCCTAGATGCCAGGGTGCGCCGGAACGTAAGCGTTCTGCAGCCTTAAGACATGCGAGGTATTCTTCGTTCGAAGGATCAAGCTGAACCGCGTTCATCCACTGTGCCTCAGCTTCGGCGTAACGGGCCTGCTGTGCGTAAACCCGAGCAAGAAGATCGGCCACTGATGGGGTCACAACATCGTTGGGCAAACCCAGCAGGAGCCGTTCAGCCTCAACGTACCGTCCGCGCCGAGCTAGGTCGGCTGCGAACACCACGACGAGCGCCACGGGTGCACTGATCTCTGGTGAACTGCTGTGCGAGGTTTTGTCCGTTGTCTGAAGCATCTCCTAAACCGACGAGGACCCGTAGGCGGCGTCTTTCGCCAGAATCGTCGTGCCACCGTATCCGCGTTGCTGCTCCTCCACCGGGAGTAATGCCCAAACTTGTCGGCAGCCGGATTTCAGTGCCTCGAAGTCTCCACTTGATATTGCTCTCTCTGCATGAGTAAACCATTTGTTTGCAGCGTCCTGATCCGCTATCTCGGATCGGTGAGCCCCTAGATACTCGTAGAGTCCAACCCACCACCACATCTGGTCGCGAGAAAGCCTCATCCGAAGATCGTTTGCCTCCTCAACCTTCCGGTCAAGGTCTTCGGGACTACCATCCAACGCGGCAATCAGTTCCACTTTCAGGGCGCCCCACAAATTGCGGTCCTCCGGTTTTCCGTGCGCCTCGACGACCTCGCTGCACCATTCAATCTCTTGTTTTGCCTTGAGTTTCAGGGCGGGAACTTTGATTGCCCGTTCGATCTCTGCCAACAGCGCCTTCAATGCAAGCAGGCGGTTCTGACATGTAAATGCCGTATCCGCCTCTCGTGCCCCGGCGAGAAGCTGATTGATCTCATCAAGCGAGGCGGGATTGTCCAGTTTGCTTATCTCAAGCCTTGCCTCGCGATCTTCGATCTGCTGCCCCTTGGCCTTAAACTGTTCAATTCTCCGTTTTTGCCGAGCAACGTCTTCTCCCAACTTCGCCGGGTCAGGGATCGGTTTCTCAAGTGTACCTTCAAGCCGCAGGGGGAATTCCTCATCGAGAATTGGAATGTACGCAAAGCCCGAGGGTCTGCGAGATTCATCAAGTTGAAGAGTGATTTCGATCTCCATACCAACGGGAACGTCTCTCTTGATCTGGTCAGCACGAATCTCGATGTACCCGATGTCGCGGTTGAGATCGGCTTCCGAGGGATAGATACCCTCCACAACAGGAATCCGCATGACCTGCCCTGTGGCTCCTCGTTTTAACTCCTTCGTCGTAACGTGTCGATGGCGCTTCTTAATGGGCAGTGAATTTCCTCTTTTGAAGAAGATGTCCATTTCATTGTTGGCCATCGCAACGCCGATGTGGTGGGGCAGCGTAGGACCGGCCGGCTCAGCACTAACGGTATAATAAATGCGGTCGGGTTCCACGCGGCACTGTTTGCCCGTTGGATCGCATAACTCGATAAGGAATGTATTCTGACGGTGTGCTTCGGCCCAGAGAGTTGTTACAAATGCACCTTCGGTGGATAGCCGGATTTTGCCGCTGCGCCAAGCTGGTTTGGACTCAGGGTTCACAAATTCTACCGAGAAATCATTCAGTGGTCCTTGCGGCGCTCCGCTGACTCGTCCGCCAATAAAAGGTTCTGTCTCCAAGGACATCGGCTTGTATTCTAGGTCCACTCGGTAGGTCCCTTGAGCAAGTGGAGCGGAGCTAAGCACAGAGCGCCTCTGCGTGCTGGCAAAAATAGCGGCGCCACGGGCGACAACTGTCAGTGGGTCAATGCTGAACTCCAGTGGAATGCCTAATCCAACCTTTCGATCCTGAAGCATGTCTCGTACGTGCGGGGTCAGCGTCGGACCACCAACCAAGATGAGCTTCTCAATGTCTGCTGCTCCAAGTTTCTGTTCCGACAGTAGGCTGCGGCAAATATCAATAGCTCTCAACGTAAGTGGCTCGACAAGGGACTCGACCTGAGCCCGGGTTAATGTATACTCAAGTTCAACTTGGTCGCCGTTGTCGTCCTTACAGACGTATTCCTGAAATAAGTCGATAGACGGACGCTGCTGGTCTGAAAGCCGTATTTTTGCTGCTTCTGCCCACTCCTTCAACTTTCCGAAAGCACCCGCCCATCTCTCATTGCCCCGATGGAAATCCGGAAGGCTGAATCGCTTGTGCAGAGAAGGCACGAGAAGTCCGTCCAGGATGTTCCAGTCGATGTCCTTTCCGCCAAGCTGATTGTCCCCCCGGTGAGAAATAACTTGGATCAGACCATCGCGAACGTTCACAATAGCAGCGTCGAAAGTGCCGCCTCCGAAGTCGTACACCAGCCAGAACGCCTTGTGACTCTCGGTCTCGAAACCGTAGGCCAGCGCGGCTGCCACTGGCTCCTGCAAAAGAGGGCTGTGACCAATTCCCGCAAGTCGTGCCGCCTTGTCTGTGGCATTGGACTGAGGTGTGTCAAAATCTGCCGGAACGGTAATGACTGCGGTTTCCAACTCTTCGTCTCGCATCAGCTTAAGGTCTTTCTTAAGCGACTTTAGAACTTCAGCCGACAGTTCTTCAGGGGTCATCGTAAGCCCCGTACGCTTAAACTTCTTCTTTTGGGGGGTTCCCATCCAACGCTTGAACTCCGAGGCAGAGTTTGCTTCATCACTGACGACCCTTTCCTTAGCCGCTTTGCCCACGAGGATTTCCCCTGAACGCCCCACGTAGACAGCAGAAGGCGTGTATTCGTCACCCTCATGGTTGCGGATTACTTCAGGTCCGTGTTTCCCCATTACAGCTAGGCTGCTGTTTGTGGTTCCCAGATCAATTCCGTAGTCAATCGTCAAGCGGCCCATTACTCACCTCTTCTCCTCTGGTATGCCAACAATCACCTGGCCTCGTTGCACCTGCCTACCCCCAAAATAGATCGAAGGCCGAACCGTCTCTATGATGATCTCCTTCGTTAGGCCCGTCGTTGGCTGGAACGCAAGCGCTTCAATTGCAAGTCCTGATCGGAATGGTTGGCCCGTGTGGTCCTGGATTTCGACACCAAAATCTGAAAGTGTCTCCCAGGCGGCCGCAACAGGTCGAAAAGTCTTTCGCAGTTCATCCCTCGGTTCACCGGTGTCCTCATCTGTCATTCTGCGTCGAAGTCGCCACAATTCAGTTCCAAGCTCAGCCACTAGTTTCGCCTGTTTCTTGGAATCCAACCCATCCGTGTTCTCTGTGCGCCCATCGGAACCCCTGGGCTCGTTAACAGAGACAGATTTAAACTTCACCATCAGATCAAAGGCCGGCCTTCGTATGCGAAACTCTCTCGGGTAAAAGAGTTGGCGAATGTCTGTAAGATTCTTCATTTCGCACCGATAAGGTTGTTGTACTCGTGAATCTTTGCGTTTGTGGCATCAACCAGAGCGTCGTGTTGTTCCCCAATGGCACGGCAGCTTTCAAGTTCGCTGTTATGCAGCCGGACGTTCGAATTATGCCGCGTCCGGATGCTTTCGTATTCAGCTTCGTCGACATTTTGACCGAGCTTCGAATCTGATTCCATCTGGTCGAGTCGTTGCCGGTCCGCTGAAATCTGACCATTATAGTACGCAAGCGTTTGCTGACACTGTTCGAAGGAAGCAGAAAGTGTCTCAATTTGTACTTTGTTGGCCTCGATCTCTTGGTGGAGTGACTCGATGTAGGCGTTGCCTGCGCGATCTGACGTTTCCGTGCTCGTGACTCCACTTACACCATTTGGTCTAGACCCTTCCTGCTCAGTGATGGGGGTATTGGGCCGACCCGCCGTGTCCGAAGCCGCCGGGATTGATGGCTGTGTGCTGACTACGGGAGGGGGAGTCTGTACAGGCGTTGATGTCGAGGGGGTCAAATCTGCAAGGGCGGAAAACACCCACGTCAACAAGGCAAAGACTCCAACCCAAGCAGCCACCTTGCCAACTGCCGATCCTGAGGCCTGTGTCGTAACTTGCGGAGGGGTTTTTCCAAATGCCCACTGCTGAGACTTCAATTGCGCGATAGCGCGGTGATCGCGTTTTGCCATCTCCTGTAGCACAAGAAGTTTGCCACGGTCAGGAACGCGTATTTTGCCAGCCCAGCCGATATATTGGGCGACAACAGTCCCAATCCAAGTTGTAAGTGTTACGAAGAACGCAGGAATAGCATAAGTCGAAGCATCCCATCCTACGACTGCGGCGACAATACAGGCGGCCATCCCGGCAGCAGCAGCGGCAAAGATCCTGCGGCCCCTATGTACCCGACGGCATTGGCGACAGCGCGGCACTTTGACAGGTAAATGCCGCCACTCATAATGTGTGCCGTTTAAGGTGGGCGTTTGAGTTACATTTCCGAACATGTCGACGATGGCGGCTGCTTTTTCGTCAGGTTTATTTTCCTTGCAGAACCAGCACGTATTGAACTCACGGTTCTCCCGGACTTTTTCGAGGTCATCTGCGATCTTGGACTTAATTGAAGGGCTCACCGCCAAGGGCTGGATTGCGCAGAGTAGCTCCTCGCAAGCCTTCCAGTCTTCGGTCTTATTGCCGAACGCAACCATATTGTCCCGCACCGTTTGGGCAACCTGATCGTGTTCGGCATCACGCAGCCTATCCCCAGCCCCCAAGAGACAGTTCAGAATTTCGAGCTTCGGCCTTGCATCTTGGAGAAACCTTTTGAGAATCTGATCTGTCTGATCGACGTTTGCTGATATTTCCACGTCTGCGCTAGCACACCGGTGCTTGATCCACGTCCGAACGTATTCAAGTGATTGCTCCGTTTGTTTGCGGAGGGCGCCGGCCGGAAGGCTAGATTCTTGTACCATGACCTTCATGTGCACGCCAGCTCTGGCAAAATCTTTGGCTTCGGCAGCAGAAACGGCGAGGGAAAGATCAATTTGGAGAATACTCGATATTAGCGAGCTTCGAATCTGCCCAGTCGCTTGCGAGGTAAGCCGTGGGTCGTCTAACTCATGGATACGGTTGGCAAGCCGTTTCCAAAAGGGGTCGTGATCGACAAGGGTTCTCCAGTACCTCCACGCCTGGATCCAAAGACCTTCCGCAACCGCCCCATTGCTGCCTGTAGGGGGCGCCGTTTCGAGAGCTTGCAGGTGATTCAATACAGCAAGGTTGTGGATTGAGCCGGTGTCCGTCGGGTTTCTGCTCCGATTTAGCCAAATGTCCGCGGCGGACTGCAAATCTCGTCTTTCTAGGGCTTGCAAGGCGAGATCAGTCTTTGAGCCGCCTGGTTCTTCTGGCCAAAACCAGAAGAACTCTTCAATCAAACGTGTTTGAGGATCACCAAGTCGCTGTTTAGCATCTTGCAGCGCAGCAAGCGATGGCTTTGAAGGAGGAGGTAGCAGACCCGGGAGGGCTTGATCGCCGACGCCGAACTTCAGCATCATTTCGACCTTTTGAACTTTGCGACCTATCTCAGCAACCGAAGTATCAACGGCAACGCCGATCATCCGGAATGCATTCGTTTGGTAAACCGTCGGTCGCGCCGCCTTGAGCAGAGGCTCAAACTCCGGGTTGAGAATAGGTTCTGCCATCGCTGAGCCCTACATTACAATTCCGCGTCTCCACAGCTTGACTTGCGATTCGTACTCAGAACGAAGGGGAGGCCATTTGTTAAACGCTTCTTCCAAAAGGTCTGCGGCTTGAACCAAACGCCCACCGCCTCGTGCGAGTTCGAAAGCGTTCTTCACTCGCTCTCTCGCAATCTGCTCATCAGCAGGCGACGGAGATCCCAATACGCTCTTGGAAGTCTCTGCGGAGGCCGGGTGTTTAACAGGGGATGCAGATGTTTTTTCCGGACTCCATTGCTCCAAATCACGCAGCAGATCTTGAGCTGTTGGGTATCGCCTTTTCGGATCCACAGCCAGGCCGCGAAAAACGATCCGATCGAGAGAATCGTCTACTGCGACATTCAACCGGCTGGGTGGGATGATGGGCAGGTCGAAGCACTTGGGGTCCATGTCCCCCATATCTTCTGGTACCGAGAGCGGAAACCTGTCCGTAAGGAGTAGGTAAAGCGTTACCGCGACCGCCCAAACGTCCCCCGCAGTCGAGTCGCTGTTGAAATCCCGAAACGCCTCGGGGGATTTGAAGCAGCGTGTACCGCGCGCACTCACCAGAAGCGTCAGAGGATTCGCATGTTTCGCGAGCCCAAAATCTGAGATTCGCACTCTCAGGCCCTCGGCTTCGTACCCTACTAGCACATTCTGGGGCTTGATATCTCTGTGTATGATCGGCGGGTTCGAGCCGTGTGCGACAGCCAAGCCACGGCAAATCTGGCGGACGATTTCAATCACTGTTTCAACAGGGATGAATTTTGGGCCGAATGACTGCCAAAACTGCTGGAGGCTGCCACCCGCAACGTACTCCATCGTGCAAAAGCCGTGCGTGCCGGTGGGCAATTCCAATAGGTCCGCGTCGAAGACGCGGATGATATTCGGGTGGCCAAGGCGGGAGAGCAGAACAGCCTCGCTCAGTGCTCGCACCGTCTCGTCCAAACTTATGCCAGGCGTCTTGAACACCTTCATTGCCTGCCGGCCCAAGAAACGGTGCTTGACGCGGTAGACCTCCGCAAACGCTCCCTCCCCGAGTAAGCGCTCGACTTCATATGTATTGCGAATTCTTTGACCGCCTTCAAGTAATGCCATGGTCTTGAAAGGAGAAATAACAGGGGGCAATATAGCGCGAAATGCGCTGACTTGAAAGGGCACGACGGCAGTTCACTGCTGGTAAACGATAATGAGTTAATTAATCCGACCTGCTACCGGCTCCGGTCTAAATGGCGTCACATGTGGCTAAGCTCTTGACAGCGCATGATCCAGACCGCTCAGCAGGCCCCGTATCAAGCCATTTAAGAATGTAACTTTGGCAGGGCCCTTGTTAAGCGACATCTTGATGGCGTAGAATCGCGCCAACATTGAGGAGCGCTTATGCTGCCAACGCGCAAGGAGACCATCCACAAGAAAGCTATCGAGATTCTCGATGCAAGTCCAAAGGCGGTCCGGTATTCCGAGTTAGTCGCCCGAATCGCCGAAGCCCTTCCGGACATTCCGAAGAATACGATACATGGCTATGTATGGAACCTCGACACTGTGCTCCCCAGCCAGGTCTACAAGCCCGCTCGCGGTGTATGGAAGGCCACCAAGTATCGGGAACCGGCAGACACCACAGAAGAGGTTGTCGTCCCACTGCCGCCACCAGAGGTCACCCTCAAAGAGGAGCAATTTTACGAGCCGTTCGCGGACTGGATCACAAGCGAGCTTGAGGAGTGTACGAAGGCGATCGCGCTCGGAGGCAATAGGTTCAAGGACAAGTGGGGCACTCCGGACGTCATTGGCATTCGAGAGCCGAAAAAGAGCGACATCATCAAGCCTGCAACTGAGATTGTTTCCGCCGAGCTGAAGATTGAGCGCACGGGCCTTATCGTTGCATTCGGTCAGGCCTGCGCCTACAAACTCTTCTCGCACAAGTCTTACATCGTTGTGCCCTCACAGTCCCAGGAGGAGGACATCGCGCGATTGGATGTTCTCTGCCGCACCTTGGGACTCGGACTGATTCTGTTTGACGCAGACAAGCCTGAGAACCCACAGTTTGAGATCCGCGTCCGCGCGTCTCGGCACGAGCCCGACATGTTCTACGTCAACAAGTTTATGAGACTTCTGGAGAATGAGTTGTTCTCCTAGCATACTGCACCTATCCGCGATGTCGCCTAACCGACGCGGCGCAGCAGACCGGGGCTCACGCTGCCTGTACTCTGGCCGCTGACCGCAAGCGTTCGGCCGCAGGGAGGAAGACGCAGATGGGTATCATCCAATGGTTTAAGCGATTGCTCGGACGGAGCGCTGGCGAGGCCCCCGAAGTTTTGCCGTCGGCCCATTACCTCCCCCAGCGCACGGCGATGTCGGCTGCCGAGGTGCTCCAGCGAGTTAATGAACTCCAGGAGACCAACGCGCAATGGCCGGAGATTTGGCAAACGCTCAATCCAGACGGGGATGCTGAAACACAGCAATTGCTCATTGAATTCCGTGGGCCATACATGTTCGTCCCGCATCTCGCTCTAAACGTATTGCAGCATGGTTGTGAGCGAGCCTTAGCGGGTTCACCCCTGGCCAGCCGAGTGCAGGCATTACGAGAGGCCTTGCGTGCGGATGATCAGGTCGTTCGCCCACAGTGACAGCGGTTCCGCGGGCATCGCAAACATTTAGTGTTTCCTGGTGAGCCGCAAACCTGCACGCGCCGGGAGTGGCATGACAGCCGGAACCTTTCGGGACTCGGGAATATCCTTAGATCCCGGTCAAATGTTTTAGCAGTATGGGCGTATCGGCCCGTGTGCGCGATCCCAGCTAGAACTCCTCGATCGGAGGGTGTCGGTTGAGCAAGGACTCCAGGCCTCGCCGGAAGCTGATCCGCGATGGGAAACCCTTGAAGAAGTAAAAATGCGACCTACAGTCGCAATCTGAGGCTCCGAATCCGAAGAGAGGGATTTTCGCGCCACTCATCCTCTGTGCCGCACGGGCCCATTGGTGCTCACGTCGCCGCGGACTGTAGCTAAACCAAACACAATGAAACCGGGTGTGCGCTCGCAGGTAATCGATGTGCCAATGGGGCCGCGAGGACGGCTTCTGGTGGTGAGCGATCCGGGCACGCAGACCACCTGGACCCAACGCGCTTCCCAGGTACACGTAATATCCGGGCTGGAGCTGCATTGTTCCTAGGTACCCGACCTGAATACGGGCACTGCTCGCGCAGGAAATGATCAGCGCGTATGTTCCGGGCTTCGGCTGAATGACCATTCCAGTCTGTTCCTCTTCGGGTTCTCGCTCCCCATCCTGGTAAAATACATCGGAAGGAGCATCGAGAGCCACATGGCAACGTGGAAAGTCATCGAGATCGTTAGCGGCAATATCGAAGCCGTTTCTGGGCAGGCTGGGAACCGAAATCACCGTCGCCCCATTCGACCAACTCTACCAACCCAAGTGCCCACCAAAGTCTGGAAGTAGATACCTACACCCACCTCTCTCTCGTCAACGCGGTCCCCGCTGGGCGCTTACGCTTAGGCAGCCTGTTTGTCAGAAAGAGCCTTCACCCGTTCTTCTGGCATAGGCTCCCAACCGAACATTTCGAAAATCCAATTGGCAACCCTTCGCTCTTCAGGGGTTGTATTCTTCGAGCCGAACGACCCAAGGATATCCATGCCTTTAAACGCCCCTGACAGTCCGTATTTCTTTATGCCACTGAGCAGCCCGCACAACCTAACGAACACATCCACATTGTCATTACTCTTCTTCCTTATTCTCCAGTGTTTGCCACCAAAAAGACAGTTTGTCCATTCCACAAGCCCACAGTTTTCTAGTAGTTTCCTTATTTGGTGATAAGTCAGCGTCTCTTTGCCTTGAAAGTGTTCGAGTTGATACAGCTTCCCGAAATCCGTCCATTTATTTTCCCTCCGCAGAATGTCCAGCAAGTCATTCGTAGCAAGTTCACATTGAGCCTGAGAAAGTGGCTTCCTTCTCCTTCTTCGTAGCTCTTTCCAGTCGGGATTGGCTACTTTGAACTCGGTAATACGTTGTTGGATAGTATTTCTGGCAAGAGGTTTGAATCCATTCGCCTCTAAGGCTTCGTTGACAACATGCACGCGGGCAGGGTCTGTGATGCCATCCCTGATTACTCTTTCGATGGCGCTATTGATGGTCTTCGTTTTGAGCAGCCTCTTCTCTTCTCTTATGTCCATGATCTCTCCATTGCCCTAGCAGGGCCGACCAGTATACGCTATGGTCGACCTGGAGTGGATGCGCATTCGGCACGAGAGGGATCTCGAAATACGTTAGGATTTCGCTTGGCGCCTTGCAGTCCCTTGGTTCAGTGGATGCGTGCGCCCCAGGTCCGTCCACGATGCCACTGGGACTTATGACACACATCCAGCGCTTTCGGCGCCCTCGCTAGCCTTGCCAGTGTAGTATAGGTGTTTTGGGGTGTCCCTGCCATTAACCATGGCGGCCGAAGTCAGGTCGGAACCTGAATACCACATCCTCTTTCGGCGTCGGAGATCGACTTCGGTCAACAATTGTCTCCTGCATACGCGGCTCCGACCGTCGGGAATCTTCCCTCTGCTTAGCTATTCTCAAGCTCCCATTACTGCGCTGGACTGCCCAGTGCCCAGGGTAACGAGGCAAGGGGCTCCTAACCCCCCTTCCTGATAGAGATTTCCTACAGGAAATGGCATCCTACGCACCGCCCGAGCTGCCTCCAGGCGGGCCAGCATCTCTGGAGTAACCACCACACTTCTCTTTCGGTACGCCTTCACGGTCTGAAGGGCAAACTTAGCCTGTTCCGGGTCGGTAGGGTCGAATCGCAGCATCAGCTCCTGGTCGCCCCGGCCTTGCGGCTGCATTCCCAGCTTCGCAGCCTGTCGAAGCGTGTCGCCAACTCTTCTGGTCTGGACGAAAAGCTTCATGCTGCCGGCGCTCTCAGTAATCCACCCCCGGCGCCCGGGAATGTGGGGACGGTCGGGATGGGGACCCGGTTCGTACCCCTTTGGGGCTCCTTTCAGTCTCAGGTGGTGATTACTCGCGAAGGTTTCGATGTCCATATTCATGGCTCCTCTTAAAACTCACGCTCGAAGCTCAGCCTGTCCCCTGGCACCGACCCGGCCCGTAATTAAGCAAACGCTGGCCTCGTGTCCGGGGTGTTCCTCTCGCTTGAGGTTGTAGCGGGATCGCCTGAATCTGTGCTGGCAATTCACGGAGCAAAACAGGCTGTCCCGGCGCTTACCGTCGAGGATGTCCCCACAATTCAGGCAAGCAAGGCCTGTAGGAATCTCGGTGCCAGTGAGCTTGGCGTACAGTCGCGGATGGTGACGGTTCAACCAAAGGGCGAAGCGCTTACCGGACCCGAACGGAGAGGTCTCATTCAAGGTGCGGCACTTCTCGCAGCAGAAGGCAGACTGGTTCGGATCGAGGGCGAAACCGCACCAGCGGCATCTGCCTGGCCCGAAGAGGTGACACTCCACGCACTCGACGCAGCAGAATCGGCCTAGTAGGCCCGGAACTCGCATCAAACCACCGAGGTGGCCGGGAAGACCGCAGACGCTGCAAGAACCCTCCCGGGTGGCAATGAAAGAATGGATGACATCCAAGCGCAGAACTACAGATTCAAAATGAGTCTTCATGATTCGTTTCCTCCTACGGTTAGGGCCGGGTGGCAGCCATCACTTTGCCCGCGGGGACTATTTCCCTCGGGGATTACTTTCAGACCGGATTCCGGCCTTTGCTCAACAGGGGGCTGGACACCAAGGGTTTCCGAATTACCAGTACTAGCTGGATGGTGTGGGGATATGGTGGGTGGTGTGGCGTACCCATGGCTCAACCACGCCTGCAGTGCCTCGCTCCACCAGGTCAACCTGAACGTGCTGGCGATGTACCCTCTGTTTCCCCATGCGCCTCTGTCCACGGCGAAAAGGCCAATCGCTTCCAGCTCCCGCACGGCCTGAGCGATCGTGTTCGACTTGCTGATCCCCGCCAGTTCTCCCAGTGCCCTCCGGCTGATGGACACGACACCGTTGTCCTCAGTATCCGCCATGGCAAAGAGGGTCACTGCGATCACCCGGGCGCTCAGGGGCATCTCCCGCCAGCCCGGAGAAGCGACTAGAGCCTGAATCGAGGGCTCGGACTTGTCCGGTACACGGATGGGTTGATAGCGTTGGTATTTGTGACGTTCCCTGCCGTGCGCGTTCTCGCTGTACTCGATCTGGATCCGTCCGGCTACTCGCCAATTCTCACCGATCCACTTCGCCGCTTCGTATGCTGTGCAATTGCGTTGCACCGTGACCAGATCGATCACGCTGTGCATCTTTCCGCCAGGATCGCAGCTCCAGCACTTCCAGCCGTTGTGGACTGTGGTGAAGGTGAGACGGCGCTTCGAGCACTCTGGGCAGGTCGCCTTTTTCCCCGGACCACAAGACCCAACTTCTGCGCGACTTCGAGGATGGGAACCTCCGCGTTGATCCACTTGAAATCGGGAAGGGCTGGCGAATAGTGAATATTGTTGTTTCCGTTCATGTCCCAAGGACTCTCCCTTGACGAGGCAGACATTTGCCCCCTCATGCCTGGTTAGTATAGGAAGGCAAAGCGTCCTCGCCCTGTATTCATGCGGGTTTGCTCAATGCTTTAGGTAAGCCTATGAAAACAGGGCAAATATAGTTTCGGGCAAATTCCCGGGTAGGTGTGTCTTGGCAGGTTATCTCTGTTTTGTGGCCTCCTTGATTGTTGATGAGCCAATCCAAAGAAGGCCTCCAGTTTAAGAAGCTAATCGATGGCGCATGGAGTTAGTCGGGTTTCCCAAGGTGACCAGAAGGTTGTGCGTGGAATTAGCCGCGACGATCTCGCTGGTGGCCGTTCTGATCACACTGGGAGGTGTGCGCCCACGGAGTCTTGGACCTGAACTGGCAAGATCAGTGTGGAAGAGTTGGGTGGGTTTGAAGGTGGACGCCACCGGGAGCGGTCAACCCGCTCCCCGCCCAACACGTAATGATCTGTGCTCTAGCTACTGGGGAAGCATACGATGTGACCCTCTTTGTTGAGGGTCTGGCTGCCCGCGCCAATTGCGGTCTGCGTGACTCATCTTAGCAGATTGTTGGAAGGCTCGCGGGAGCCTTCCCAAGGGCAGGAATGCACTGGTACGTTAGCACAATAATGTCTTGACTTGTGCTATCATCACAGCTATCGTTTACATTGACCGGCAGCGATAGCAGTGGTTGATGCATAGCCGGAAAAGGAAGGAACTAATCAAGCGCCATGATAAAAACGAACCTGCTGCCACCAGATGCACAGAGAAAGCTCGAAGAGTTGGCTGTGGAGTTTGCAAAGAGCCGGGAGAAGACAACACTATTCTTGCGGATTCCATCTGATGTCAAGTCCCGCCTCGAAACTCTAGCGGCTGGACTCAAGGTGCCCTTGAACGAGCTCTGCACCACGATATTGACTCAATCTGTCGAGCATTTATACCAATCGAATCCGCAGCAGGCTGGTGATACCCAGGCCTCAACGACGCTAGATCAGACTGCTACACGACCTAGCAAGAGGCGGCAGAAGCCCGTTGCATGAGCCTGCCTGACGCACCACCCGCCACCTATTCCAGCGTCATCTCCAAATCCCTTCACGATCCGACCGGAGTTCGCAACACCCCCGAAGAGGAGTAGCATCAACCATAGAATTCCAAAGTAATCCTCGCCCCGCTGTTTGGAAGGGAAGTATCACAACCCTGTGCTCTTATTTAGAGACTTGGAATCCCCTTTCATTGTGACTTCCAACGTGCTGCCAATCCCGCGTTTGTTAGTCAAGCCGATCCTCCTCTGACCCTGCCCCCAATTTCCCTGACACAAGAATTGAAGCCTGCGCGGCAGCTAGACTGCCAACCAACGACCCCGGCACGTGGCGACGCTAATAGTGGCCCGACATTTTTCCCTATTACGAAAGTACTAGCGCATCACCAACATTGGTGCTTGACAATATGCTAGCACTATAGCTATCGTATTAACATGCTTGTTGGATAGCTTATTTATCAGCAAGCTTTTGATCGAGAGTTATGGCGACGGCCGTCAGGCCACCTGCCCGCTAGTAAGACCGAGAGCACGGAAGGCAGGCGTCAACGGTAGCCGCAAGGGGGGGCCGAAGTGAGCAAGACCCCCCCCAGCGATTTCGAATCGTTGGCGGGAAGCAAGGCGCACTCCGGCTCTCGCGCTCGTCGTGTTTGAAGAACCGGCATACGTGGAGAGATCAAACATGATTAACAAGATGATTACGGAATTTGAAATGGGAATTGGCAAAGGCGGCGTCAACGCGCCCCACAGCGATGTGCCTTCGTACTTAGTTCAAGACCTGTTTGAGAAGACACATGAACAATGGAAGCGGAAGAACCCGAATAAGCCGATGCCATGGTCGTACTGGAATCCGATCTTCAGAAAGGCAGGGATTCTTGGGGCAGAGGCGGTTGCGGTTTACGACGAAGCATATCCACCAACTCAGAGCAACCGTGCGGTCGGTTCCCTCCGGGGTGTCCGTCCCGAAGGGAGCTCTGCAGGTTACGGCGAAGTGCTGTTTGCGAGACGAGTGTTTTACGGGTTGGAGCACGCTTCTGAGAACAGGGCTTTCAGAACCAAAGGTGAATGGATTTCGCTGGCCAAACGACATGGTATCTCCGAAGCAACGCGGAAAGAGGTCTGGCGAGACAGAAATTGTTGGCATCCGCTGACAGTCGAAGAAAACCTCGTTTATAACCAAACAATCCTGATGCATGAACTAGGACACGCATCTGTTGCCTTCTATTGCCAATTTCCCATCAAGGGCATAGGCATCAGGTACCTGACCGATCTTGGCATAAAAACCTCATTAGCATCGGGCTTGGTTACTGACCTGGATGCGGTGAGTGAATTGGCACGTGAGCAGACAAGTGGTAATCAACTCGATCTGTGCCTAACCTGCGTGGACGGAGTAACAATCAGGCTTGTTGAGGCTGACCTACTAAAATGCTTAGCAGGGGCGTTGTGGGAAATAAGAGCAATACAGCAAGGACTGCTTCCTGAATGGTACCGATACATTTTGTGCCCCGACTGCCATGCGAGGGGAGATTTGGAACAGTTCAAGATGCTACTTGGGCCGTTCCCGAGTGCACTGCTAAAAGAGTTTGAAGCAAGGGCTAACCGCATCCTGAATTGCTTCGATGTCGTGAAGTCGTGGCAGCGTGCCGGAGAAGTTGTTCAACAACACGATGTCCGTCTTGGCCGGCCCACCCGATCTCAGGAAATATTCCTCAGCAGGGAAGAAACAGAAGATGCGGTTAAAATGGCGTGGGGCATGAAGGAGCCGACAGATTACCAAACGAACATCTACTCTCGTCTTTCAACTTATGAAGCCATAGAACACCGGGATCAGCCAGTTATCTCCGAGCTAGAGGAAATATACCAGGAGGTTGCGTGTTAATGAGCGGCGTCTGATACAGGCGCTCACGACGCAACCCGCACCGAAAAGTGCCGGTTTTACTGTCCGGTAGCAATTTGAGGCGATGTCGGTGGCAGGGTATCGGCGTTTCACCGGCCGGAGGCAGGAGAAGGTCCCCATGCGGGAACCAAAGCCCTGGATCCCTCCCGCAAACAACAACATGACGGCACTTGTAACGAAGTATTGAATCTCAATCAGAACGCTAAATCACCCTGGGGCCGGGGTGGGCAATCGCCCGGCTCCTCAAGGCCCGAGACAAAGAAAGGTGAATCATGGAGCACACTTGACGTAGCAGCAGAGGCAGCAGACAAAAGCATTCTCGGAGGACATTTCGGTATGACTGATAACGGACGAAAGCTTTCCAGGGCTCCGCCAATCGTGCAAGCGAGGCCCCCATGGCCCGCATTCGGTGTGGGTCAGCAGAGCAGCACGCAGCCTAGTGGCGTGTGCTGCTCTCCGTACCTCAACCCCGTGCGTCAGCATTCTGTCGGCTGGCTACACTACGGGGGCGAGGCTGCGGGCGACAGCCAGCGGCCAAACAGCGCCTCAAAAGTGTCGCGGGGTGTACCCGAGGCGGGAATCCTTAGGCACTGGTGATATAATAACGATTGTAGAAATAAGGCGACCCTGCGTGAGGGTTGGCTTAACCCTGTAAATACGTCCTTTCAGCCCACCCCACTTAGGGGGTCTTGGGCATTTAAGATGCACACATCACAAATTGTGTGCAGGCACCTCGCGTTGCTTCAGCTCCTGCAGCTGGCAAGAAGTACGCGAGCAAAGCCTTAGAGGTTGCGACTGCCTACTGTCGTTGCAGAGGGACCGGCAGAAGTCGCGAGGTGACCATGTCACTTGGAACAAGCAGAACTGCTCACCGTCGGTGAACTGGCGGCACGCCTCAAGTGCAGCCCCAGTTTTGTTTACCGGCGTACCCAAAAACATACCCCTGATCCTATTCCCGTAGCCAACTGGGTCGGAAATCGACCGAGGTTCAGGCTTGCTGAGGTCGAGGGTTGGCTCCAGGCTCGCGAGCCCAGTCAGAACTGTGTTAACCTTGCAGATGGAAGCGTGGCTGCCCGTGACAGGAGGATTAAACAAATGTCGCGGCGTTGCCACCAAGAAGGTCACGTTCGTCTTCGTGACGACGTGAAACGGCCCTACTGGCAGGGGCTTTATCGGGTGCGATCGGAAGACCAACCAGGGGGAAAGTGGAAATCAGAGAATCTCGGTTACAAAGATGAAATCACGAAGAGGCAGGCCCAAAGCCGGTTCCAGAAGATCATTTCCAAGATGGAGTCGGAGATCGTCCGCACACCGCGGGCGGTGATGACAGTGAAAACCTACATTGAGAATCACTACATTCCGGAGTTCGTGAACAACCGCAAGCCGGGAACTCGCAGGGGCTATCTACAGATATTAAAGGCCCACGTATTGCCCGGATTCGGCGCCATGGAGATCAACCAGGTGACTAGGCGGGACGTACAACTTCTCATCAACCGCCAGCACGACCAAGGGAAGTCGAGGCACACCTGCGATAACGTCAGGACAGTAATCCGCTCGCTTTTTCGACAGGCTATCCGCGATGAATACATCACCGCCAACCCCGCAACACTCATCCAGATGCCTCAAGCCAATCCTCGCGTTCCGAGAGCCGTGCCCAGCGTCGACACGATGCAGAAGGTGCTGGATACACTCGAAGAACCGTACCAGAGCCTTGCCTGGTTCGTCTTGGTGACCGGCTGTCGAATCGGAGAGGCCCTGGGACTGAAGTGGGGAGCCATCAACTTCGAAGACAAACTCGTATGGTTTCTCACTGCCAGCTACGCTGGGGAAGAGCACCTGACCAAAGGCCATCGCAGTAACAAACCTCTCTATCTCACCGAGGCGGAGATCTCCAGGCTCAAACAGCTCAAGTCGCAATCTCCCAACGCCACAGAAAACGACTTGGTGTTTCCGCATCCGGAACACCCGGACCGGCCGATGACCGAGCAGAACGCCCTTCGCTGCGGGTTACAGAAAGCCGCGGAGAAGATGGGGATTCACCTCACATGGCATCAACTGCGGCATTGGTCGGGAACCATGCTCTATCGAGCCGGGGTGAAGATTAATGTCATCCAGGCAAGACTAGGCCACTCCCGCTGGCAAACCACCGCGGATTGGTACATTGAGAACCACGCGGAAGGGGAGCGCGCGGCGGCTGACGTGGCTTCGAAGCTGCTGGATGGCTGGGAAAGAAAAGATGATGTTTCTGTCGCGAAGTGTTGCCGTAATGTTGCCGTACGGCTTGACACGAAGGAGCCAAGTCTGTAAGCTACTGAAACAAAATAACGGAGAGGTGGCCGAGTGGCTTAAGGCGGCGGTTTGCTAAACCGTTGTACGGTCAAAAGCTGTACCCAGGGTTCGAATCCCTGCCTCTCCGCCAGTTCATTCATATCGAAGCACTTGCGCTTCCAATCATACAGTTCAGCACGAACATAATTAGGCAGTTGGCGTCCCGAAAGTGTCCGATCAGGTCCGATTAGTATCGTCGTTGCGACTCCTCGACCGATTTCGACGCCCCACCCGAACCCCAGTCCGATAAACCCCACTGAGCTTGATCAGAAACCGCAGCCGTCGTATGGTGGTAAAGATAGGGCCAAAGGAAGGTCGAAATTGAAATGGCGAATCCGCGGTAACCGGTTTGCCAAAACGCTACTGGGCTCGGGACTAGTTCTTGGCCTCGTCGCCGCTGTGTATGCGTTCCAGCGCCCGTTCCGAGAATATCCCTCGGTGGAATACGGGTACCTGCCGTTGCCTTCTGACTGGAAGCAGAAGGGCGAGTGGACGTTCGCCCGTTTGATGTATCCTCCTGGCCCCAATGACGGCTATCGCGGCCGGTTCGACGGAGACTGGCGCGAGGGGCTTTCCCTTTGGACCCAGGACTACCCGCGGGCCGACCGGAACTTTGCCCAAGCGCTTCGGCGCTTGACCCTGGTTCAAGCGCGCTCGGTGGAGCAAGCGGTGAACCTGGATGATGGGGACGAGGTGTTCAACTGGCCGTGGCTTTACGCTGTGCAGACGGGCGAGTGGGGCTTGACGCCGGCGCAGGCGAAGGTTCTCCGCGAATACCTGTTGCGCGGCGGATTCTTCATGGCCGATGATTTCCACGGCCCGCTGGAATGGGAGGTATTCGAAAGGAGCATGAAGCTGGTTTTCCCCGACCGTCCCATCGTCGAGATCCCCAACTCGGACCCCATCTTCCACACCGTGTTCGATTTGGACGACCGGTATCAAATTGTGGGCGCCGAGCACCTGCTGGAAGGCTCCAAGAATGGCGGCAAGGTGCCGCACTGGCGCGGCATATACGACGATAAAGGCCGGATCATGGTCGCCATTACGTTCAATTCCGATGTGGGAGACTCCTGGGAATGGGCCGGTGATCCCCGCTATCCGCAGAAATACTCCGAGATGGGAATTCGCCTGGGCGTGGATTACGTGATCTACGCGATGACCCACTGACCCTTGTTGCGCCGGCCGGGTTCCTGCTAGTGAACTGCCAACCATAAGCTGCGATCCCTTTCTCCAAGTTGTTCAGAACATTAGTCCACCGAGTTCCTTGCCACGACGACTGGAAAACAAAGCGACATTTTGTTACTCTTCTCCAAGGGTGACCCATGTGGTTCCGTCCACGAATGTTGCTGGCGGTTGCAGTCTTGGGGTTGAGCACCGTCCTGCTGGCCTTTCAGTTCGACGATTCCCCGGGGTTTCAGTTTGAAGACGTTCCCACGGAAACCAACGAGAAAGCGGAGTTCACTTTCGGGCGCCTGCGGTTTGCGACGAGCGGCAGTTCTTTCGGCGGCTGGCGGCGGCTGGGGTGGTCGGAGGATTTCCCCAAAGCGGACCGCCAGTTCTCGGAAGGGGTGAGACGGCTCACGCGGCTCGATATTCGATCCACCGAGAAGGTCCTGGACTTGGACAGCGATGAGATCTTTAACTGGCCTTGGGTCTATGCCGTCAACGTCGGCGAATGGAACTTCACGGCGGCGCAGGCCAATCGGCTCCGCGCGTACCTGCTGCGCGGCGGTTTTCTGATGGCAGATAGTTTCCACGGCGCGGCGGAATGGGAAACATTTCTCGACGGGATGCACAAGGTTTTTCCTGAGCGGCCGATCGAGGACCTGAAGAATTCGGACGAAATCTTTCACGTTCTCTACGACCTGGACCAGCGATTTCAGATTCCCGGGTACCAGTACATCTGGACGGGCAGAACCTATGAGCGGGACGGGATTGAGCCGCACTGGCGCGCGATCCGTGACGACAAAGGCCGAATTATGGTGGCGATCTGCCACAATATGCACCTGGGGGACGGCTGGGAACACGCTGATGATCCGCGCTATCCCGAACGGTTTTCTTCACTCGCCTATCGCATGGGCATCAACTACATCATTTACGGAATGACCCACTGACTGCCGTTAGTGATGCGGGGCTTCATTGCAAAGCAGCCGCTTGGGAGCACTGTACATCTAACGTTCGAGCTTCTTCTACAGAGCTCAGCGCGGGCTTATCGATTCCATGAATCGCCGGGTGTTCATCCAATACGGATGTGCGGGCGTCGCATCGGCGCGTGCGGCGTGGCTGCGCGGGGCGCAGATGCCTCCCGAGCCGATGCCGGAAGCCGCCGGCGCGGACTTCACCATCAGAATTTCTCCGGTCATTGTGCAGCTTGATCCGAACCGCGCCATCGGCACGATTGGGTACAACGGCACATCGCCCGGGCCGGTTTTGCGAATGCGCGAGGGCAAGCCGGTGACGGTGGACGTGGTGAACGAAACCGATGTGCCGGAGCTCGTGCACTGGCACGGGATGTTCATTCCACCGGAGGTTGACGGCGCTGAGGAAGAAGGCACTCCCATGGTGCCTGCCCGCGGCCGCCGCCGATATCAATTTGTGCCGCGGCCCGCCGGCACGCGGTGGTATCACACCCACACGATGGCGGGCATCGACTTGCACCGCGGCACCTACACCGGGCAATTCGGTTTCGTCTATGTGGAATCGGCCAACAACCCGGGGCGTTACGACCAGGAGGTTTTCCTGGCGCTGCGCGATTGGGAGCCTTTCCTGACGCTGGAAGATATGGACGAAACGGAAATGGTGATCCCCGGACCGCAGCCTGAAAAACCCGCAACCCCCGATACGCGGCAGAACGGCTTGGAAGTCGGCTACCGGATCTTCTCGATCAACGATAAATCGCTGGGGGCGGGCGAACCCATTCGCGTGCGGGCGGGGCAGCGCCTGCTGCTGCACGTTCTGAACGCCAGCGCTACGGGAAATCGCAGCATTGCTTTTGCTGGTCATCTGTTCAATGTTATTGCCTTAGATGGAAATACCGTGCCCTCGCCCAGGCCGGTGCAGGTGCTGGCGCTTGGCCCGGGCGAGCGCGTCGACGCGCTGGTCGAGATGAACCGCCCCGGCATCTGGATCCTGGGCGCCACCAAGGACGACGACCGCAACGACGGGATGGGAATCCTCGTTGAATACGCCAACCAGCACGGTGATCCCCAGTGGGTGGCGCCCACGCGACTGCAATGGGATTACACGGTTTTCGGCTTGTCCTCGCGCCGGCCCGCCCCCGCGCAAACGATCGACATGGTGTTTGAAGTCATTCCCGGGGGACCCGGAAAATTCAACCGCTGGCTGGTGAACGGCAAATCGTATCCGCACGAGCGCGAGTTCGTCCTGAAAGAAGGCGAGCGATACCGCGTGGTCTTTCACAATCGCACCGATGATGCCCACCCGGTTCACTTTCATCGCCACGTTTTTGAACTCGTCGAGGTGAATGGCAAGCCGACCTCCGGGGTGATCAAGGATACCGTGGTGGTGCCGAACTACGGCCGCGTGGCCGTGGAACTGGTCGCGAACCAGCCCGGGCTCACGCTCTTTCATTGCCACAACCAGCAGCACATGGATTTTGGCTTCAAGGCCCTGTTTCGCTACGCGTGAGCGAAATAAGCCCCACGGTCAGCTTGCCAGCCTGCGCAGCAGGCGTCGTCATGTAGCCCACGGCGAAGAAGCTGTCCTCCTCTCCCGGTCCCGTTCTTCCGTGTTGACGCCCAAGACGGCGCCACGTCATGTCAAAGTGCCCGACAAAATGCTGTATGGCCACGCCAAAATGTCACCACGTTAAACCAAAATGTCCGATACTTAAACCAAAATGTCCGATAGTTAAACCAAAATGTCCGCTTTTTCTCGGTCAATTTGTTCATCGCTCCTTTATTTTCAATGACTTACCGGATTCGTAGTGAAATTTTTTTCTTCCGCCGATCTTCCCTGACCGTGGCCGGAGTGGAAATTGCCGACTTTCGATTGCCGCGTCCCGCGCTTCCAGTTTCGAATTTCCAGTTCCGAGTTTCCAGTTTCCAGTTTCCAGTTTCCAGTGACATCCTGGGTTACCCTATTTGTTTTCATAAATATTCTGGGTTAGGAGCGGTAACATGCCTGTTTTCAGCAACATCGTGGGATCATCCAAACGGTGGCCTTTATTTTCAATAACATTCCGGCTTCGTTGGTACAAAAAATGATTCCTTCTGCATCCTCTTTTGCCGGAGACAGGTTTGGTGGAAAACTCGCTGCCACCTCCCGCTCCGCCTAGATGACGACTTCTGCTGTCTGCCGCAAGCGCGGGCAGAGAGACATTTCCGGTGGCAGGAGCGCATGCGCCAAACGGGCCACTCCGCCGGGGGGAGCATTCAGCAGGGACACCAGCAGGCCCCGGCGCAGGCGCGAACGATCTCCCGTGCGCAGCGCATCCATCGGCCTTGCCCCGCGCGGTCCGGGTCTTCTCTTTCGTCCAGGCGCAGCCGGGCGCCGGTACATCACGGGCGCCGACGATTTGCAGGTCTGCGCCGCCTACTACGCGGGGGCGGGCACGCGTGCAAGTTTCCAGTTTCGAGTTTCCAGTTTCGAGTTTTACAAGCAGAGCCGGAGTCAGGGTGGGGGATCTGCGCAGGGACATTCCGGGCGGGCTCCTCTAAAACACTACTCCTCTAGTATACACTATGGCCTAGCATTGTCAATAACCAAAACGTCCGAACGGTGTTATTTTCTGCCCTAGGCCTCGCCGCCCGGCCGATTTTCATGGCTTGTATACCGCATCGTGGAGCGAAGCGAGTTGCAATCTCACTCCCTGCGAGCTTCGGCAAGGTTCAAGACTTAGGCGGGCGCGACTCGAAGCAGGCATCGAGCCAGAGTTCAACGGTAAGATCATGACGACTTTCATTTGCCAGGTAGGGACGCAGTTCCTTTTGGTAGCGTTCGCGTAGCAACTCGCGACTGAGATGGAGATTTCCAGCGAGGAAGGCCACATCATCACGGTCCTTTGGGCTGTTTCTCTCAAGCTTGGACAAAATCAAGTCGTAGGGATCGGGCGAGTAGAGACGCAGATTCTCATACCGGCCGGGATACATTTCGGAGAGCCGCGTGGCATAGTCTTCCGGCAAAGAGACGGCAGGGAAATGTTGCAAATGAACCTTGTACTTCTTCGCCAGCGTGGAGTCCGGACCCGCCCACCTCTGAAGGTCGTCGACACGGTGGTACGGCAGGACTTCATAATAGTCAATATCGGCCGTTGGCCGCGGCAGTCCATATCGCAAGCTGATCACGAATCCGCCGATGCAATGTACGCGAACCTGGTCACGGAGCAGTCCGTCGAGTTCTTTCAGAAATCCGTCCCAAGGGTACGGGGGCTTTGGCTCACGGTCAGCCGGCATATTGCAAATGCTCCGGTCGCAGGTCGGACAGCAGATTCCAGTGTTGGGCCGCTTCCGGCCGGTTTTGCGCGAGCCACTGCCGCTCGCGGCGGTTGCGGGGAGGCCGGTAGAAGTAATCTTCGCGCGCCAGCCGGCTGCCCTCGAGCAGGGATTCAAGTTGAGCGAGCGCCTGGGTGCGCTCCGCTTCGGCCGCTCGTTCGGAAAGCTGGCGGGCGAGGTTCGCGACAAATCCCAAACGGTTTTGCAGGTCAAACTTCTTGGCCTCGACCACCAGCCAGCCGAAGTCCATACGCCAATAGCGCAGGAGCAGCCAGGGCAGCGCTTCCGCCACTCTCCCCTCCAGGCTTTCTTGTGCCAGGGCGGAAAGCAGCACCTGGGCGGGGTTTTTGCTTCTCACTCCGGTGCGTACATGGGCGAAGCCAGGGTAGCCGAGTTTCGCGAGGTCCTCCATCAACCGTTGGCGGTCCACCTTTTCGGCCGGATTGAAGGCCGCGGGCACGGGCAGCTCCGCGGGCGGAAGTCCGTAGGCCGCCACCACCTTCCGCGCCAGCGCTGGGGTGAGGGGGCGCTTTCCGCGCTCCAGCATGGCCAGGTAAGGCTGGGACACGCCCAAACGCCCGGCCGCTTCCACTTGGCCCCAGCCGCGCCTGCGCCGCTCCACTCTCAAATCGCCCGCTTTCATGATGGGTTGATTCTATAACAACCTTGTAATAGGTCAAGCTTTTTTGTGGGCAGCAGAAGGCGGTGACACTACAGGCTTAGCCATCTGCCGCCAAGGTCGGGGAACGTGCTGGAAGCGGTCTTGTACCGGGGAGAGCTGCGGCGGGGCGAAGTGGCGGGGATTGTCGGGACGCAGGAGCGGCATGCCCGTCGCGTGGTTTCGGCACTCGTGGGCCGTGGACCTGGTCGCGAACCAGCCCGGACTCACGCTCTTTCATTGCCACAACCAGCAGCACATGGATTTTGGCTTCAAGGCCCTGTTTCGTTATGCGTGAGCGCAATAAGCCCCACGGTCAGCTTGCCAGCCTGCGAAGCAGGCGTCGGCATGTAGCCCACGGCGAAGGAGCTGTCCGCCTCTCCCGGTCCCGTTCTTCCGTGTTGACGCCCAAGACGTCGCCACGTCATGTCAAAGTGCCCGAAAAAATGCTGTATGGCCACGCCAAAATGTCACCACGTTAAACCAAAATGTCCGATAGTTAAACCAAAATGTCCGCTTTTTCTCGGTCAAATTGTCATTCGATCCTTTGTTTTCAATGACTTGGTGGCTTCGTTCGTAAGATTTTTTTCTTCCGCCCACCTTCCCTGACCTTGGACGGAGTATAAATTGCCGATTTTCGATTGCCGCGTCGCGCGCTTCCAGTTTCGAATTTCCAGTTCCGAGTTTCCAACTTCCAGTTTCCAGTTTCGAGTTTCCAGTTTCTAGTTTCGAGTTTCTAGTTTCCAGTTTCGAGTTTTACAAGCAGGGCCGGAGTCAGGGTGGGCGACTTGCGAAGCGGCACGTCGGTTGCTCACTTCCCAATACCAGATGATTATCTACCACATAGATATTGCCTGTCAAGGAAAAAATGAAAAGCGGAGGCTACAAAATGTCGCTGGCGGGAGGAACGGTGTCAGGCGCGACCTTCGTTGATGAGATCCCTGATCTTCAAGCCACCGAGGGTAACGCCCTTGCGCAGCTCGCGAATGTCGGCGACGGCTTCGGCAGGGGTCTTCTTCCGCTCGTTCGAGGGCGGTTCCGTCTCGGCGAGGATTTCGAGCGCGCGTGTGACCACCTCTTCGGGAGAGTGATAGCGGCCGGTGCGGAGATGGGCGGCGACGAGTTGCTCGCCATGAGGATCGAGAGTCAGGGTCAGGGCCATGACCAAATATACCACGGATGACACCCGAGGAAACTGCCATCGAATCTCAAGCCGTGTTGGGTGCAGGGAAAGCAGTTTCAGGAACCGGAACGCACCTTCTCTTGCATCTTGAATCCGTACTGTCCAATTCCCCGTCCCCCATCCCTTCGGCCTGCCGCCGGCCATCTGGGCAAATTCCGGCAGGCCCTCGAACGTCGCGCCAAGGCGGAGGCGGGGTCGGAAGCTTCGCCCGCGACGACTGCGCAGCCTCGACTCACCGTCAACGCCCGAAAAAGGTTCCTGGAACATGTGAAAAAATTGAAATTGGGCCTGTTATCTACTGTGTAAAGCATTGAAAATGCGTGGTGCTGAAATCGGCAGAATCAATTTTTTCACATGTTCCTGACACCTTTTTTCCACTCCTACCGCCGGAGAAGACCCGGCATTGCTTGGGCAAGATGGACATGACCCGCAGTCCGGAGGTTGTGAACCTGCTCATCTGGTACTACGAGAACGTTGACCAAGACCCGCGGATTGTGAAAGCCGTGCAAGCGTTTGACCGGTTTTTGCTGGATCCGGAAAACGCTAAAGCCTTCGGACTGCTCAGCGCCGGAGCGACTTTGGACAGTATCTGCTCAAATAGCAACACGGTCACCGGCATCACCGGCCGCGCGATCGGTGACATACTCGTCCCGGGCAACGACTCGAGGTGGTAGCCGGTCATGGCGACAGGAAACGAAACCTTGAGTTACCACTTCGAGGAAATCTCCGGAACGAGAATGTCCGAGAGCGCATATCCGGAGAGGCTGGTTACTGCATCCCAAGCCTCGCACCCCCGGCTTGAAGGAGCTCCCATGTTCAGCAGCCCAAACGCCTTCGCCTCTTCCGGATTCAGAAGGAACTGGTCAAATTTGCGCACCGCGCCCACGATGCGCGGGTCCTGATCAACCTGCTCGTAGTACCAAATCAGCAGGTTCGCAATCCCGGGGCTTCGGGTCGGGTCAAAAACGGCATCGCACTCCGATTTGGTGCGGTTGTCTCGGATCCCCCAGCTCCCGTTGGCGTTTTGGGTCCGCAGCAGCCATTCGATGTGGGGTTTGATTTCTCCGCGGAGGTCTGCTTTCCACTCCGGTTGGTCACAATGTAAATCGAAGGAGAGAAGACCTTCGCCGAGATAGGCGGAGTTCAAATAAGGCACCCGGTCCCACAGGCGAAAGTCATTCGCGGGGTCGCCCTGCTTCTCCCAGAACACCCCTTCGTCTCCGGCCACGTACGGGATGACCCCGTCCTTCCTCATGGTACTTAAGACCCAGCGCAGCGAGTTGTACGCCACGCGACGATATTTATCTTCTTTGGTTACGTGATACATCCACGTGAAACCTTCTCCGCCGGTCAAGCATGAGGCCGTGGTGTAAGCACCATTTCGAAGGGCGGTCATTTCCTCGGACTCCAGCCCCCCCGAAGGTGCGCAGTGAGAATGGCCCGAATGGGCACAGTTGGTTGCCCACCCATAGCCCAGTGCGCTGGAGGGAAGGATCAGCCCATCCTTCTCGATCGCGTTGAAGTAGTGTTGTACAGCGGAAACGTATTTTTCTTGCCGGTCTTTGTCAACGTGCTTGTAGAGCACGCTCAACAGCCCCAGGGCGCTGCCCGTGTCGGCAAGCTCGATGCCGCCGTAACCGGTCGGCCAGTAACCCTGGGGATTTTGCTTTTTCAGCAGGCCGTCTGCCGACTCGACTGCCGCGTCCAGATAGCGCCGCTCGCCGAGAATCTCGTACCCTGCCACCAAAGTCCGCATGTAGTACCCGGAAATAAAGATCACCGGATAGGTGGTCTTTTCTTTGACAATATAATCGCAGAGTTGCTTAAAAAATTCCCGGGTTTGCGCACACTCGGAATCGGCGCAGAAAGGAGTGCCTTGCGGGGCAGGCGCTGCCGGCAAGAGTATGGGAAACAGCAGCAACAGGCAGAAACTACCTGAAAAACGACGGAAAACTCGCATGACCGGTTTCATTTGGTTCCTCCGTGGAATTCGTGGGTAAGGTGCGATAGATCGAAAGGGGTAGCGCATCGTGGCCCGAACCTGCTAAGGGATATGTGGAACAACACAAATCCCGGAGAGGTAAGAGAAATGGTGTCAGGAACATGTGAAAGAATTGAACTCGGGCTCCTTATCAACCGTGTAACTTATTGGAAATGCTTAGTGCTGAAATCGGTAAAACCAATTTTTTCACATGTTCCAGGAACCATTTTATTCAGATTGGGAAGGAAGAAATGGGGGAAGAAATGGTTCCGGGAACGTGTGAACAAATTGGCATTCGGCCCCTTGTCCACACTGTATATTATTGAAAATACAGGGTGCCAAGATTATTAAAACCAATTTTTTCACACGTTCCTGACACCATTATCCTCCTCAATTACACGCACAACAACCCGGCCATAAGACGACGGGTCATTTCTCCCGATCAATGGTCCTGGCCAAGCTTTCGCTTCTACTATTTGAACGATTCCTCCGTCTTGACCATGGACCGCCTCGCCTGACCCGCACCAAGTCGCAGGGCTGCGCTCGCCCTGCGCCAGCCCGCCAAATCCGGGCAACGTCTGCGCCCATTGACGACCCGGTGCCGCACGCGCCTTTCGACTGGATGATGCGCCCCCTGTGCGGCGACAAAAGGGCTTGGTTGGCGCGCGCCAGTCCCGGTCAGGCTGAGCCTCTTGGCTCGACAAAGCCAGTTCCGACCCAAACAAAAATTTTAATCGTTCCCCAAGGAAGTAGGAAACCGATCGCTGGATAAGAAAAAGACATGAGCAAAGTGGCGATAAAAGCCAAGCGGGCCTTGAGTGTCTTCGACCGTCTGTACACCGACTCGCCCGTTGTGAGTGCAATTGAATAAATCGCGCCGGTCTTATCCGCATTCGCGGCTTGAATGCCTTCGGTGCCGTTCACAATAACCGTGATCCCCTCCAGTGACTTGTCGGGAGCCTCGATTTCGTAAACGTCAAAGCCCTGCGCCTCAGAATTTAGCTTTTTTGGCTCTTCATCAGGTGTTATAGTTACTTCATCATCAGGTCTAATAGTTACTTGTGAAGTATTAGGAGTTTCGACTGGCCCAATTGTAAATTCTGACTTATTAGCTGGAATGGAATTCGGCGCTTGTCGCGCCCGGCGGTTCTTTTCCGCTTCCTGCTTTCTCCAATTCTCAAAATCGGCAACGGAAGATTCGGGAGGCTTGGAAGGAGTTAAAACTGCATTGGCAGAAGTCTTACCCTGATTTTTCATGAATTCATCGGGAGATAAACTCGAAAACCTCATATGCCCACACTGTTTTGCTAACGAGTCTAGGTCATCCTTTATGGCTGCGTTCACATCATGCATAACCGGCAACGCTAGAAGCCGTTCAAATCTCGTGTGCGAACTCCAAGCATTCTTGAGATTCCAATAACCAAAAATTCCGCCCGCAACGCATCCGAGAGCCCCAAGCACGATTCCGACTCGACGCATTCCTTCTCTGATGTTCATAGGTGATTCTCCCCCGGCGCCCTGCTTGTACCATTATTTATCTTTTGGCAACAACCTAACCATGCGAAGGCTGAGGATTGGGTTTAGTTTCTTGCTCCAAGTTTTTTATGATTTCACGGCACAAATTAAGGACCTCCCTCCTGGCATGCCGCTCAATATCCTCGGCTATCCACCCCTTGCCCCACTGTCTTTTTCTTGTTTGGAAACCCGCAATCGTAAACTCGGCCAATGTCTTAGCTTTCTCGGCCTCACCCTTCTCAAACTCGATCAACTCTTCTGGCTTGCACAACGATTTCAATGCTTCCATTGCATCTTCATAACGAAGTACACGGACGATGGCCCGGTAATCGCCTTTCGCCGAAACCTTGGTCTCTACCACTTTTATCTTTAGAGACATCGTATTCCCTTCCATTTGCGTAGTATGGCACTGAACTACTGTGCCTCTTTCCATGTAACGCGTCCTCGTAAACAGTGCGGGAATGATACTGATCGTCGGTGGACATTTCAACATCAAGGCCGGCTGGCGCAGGGCGAGCCCAGCCCTGCGACTCACGTCTCTGCCCATTCCCATTCCTTACATGCCGATCTAGGGACGCCACTGCTCGCCTGGCCAGTTGCAGTTCATGACCACCAGCACCTATCGCCGCAGCCGCCTCTTCACCGCTCAGAGCTTCTGTGGGACCTTGGTCGAGACCTGCGCCAGATCCGCCAGGAAACCGGGTCCCTTTTGCTCGGCGGGGTGTTGATGCCCGAGCACTTTCATCTGCCGTCAAAATGGTTCCTGGAACGTGAGAAAAAATTTACAATCTCGCGCAGAGACGCAGAGGCGCAGAGGTTTGAAATAAATAAATGCTCTATTTTCTTTGTCGACTCCGCGCCTCTGCGTCTCTGCGCGAGGTACTTTTGCTCGTTCCGGAATTTCTTTACAGCTTCCTGACACCATTTTTATTCTGACACCATTTTTATTCCACGGTGATCGCGAGCAGCCGTTTCGAACGGCCGTTGACAAGCCTTTGGACATCGCTTAGAATGTGTACACAGGTGAACACCTATGGAGACACTCAAAGTCGGCATTCGTGAGTTTCGGGAAAAGCTCGCCAACTACTTGTTGCAGACGGACAAGCCGGTGGCCATTACCCGCCACGGAGATACCGTGGGTTACTATCTACCTGCCCGCCGTAAGCGTTCCGAAACCGAGCGTGCCGCATTGAAGGAGGCAGCGGCCCACCTACAGGAAATACTTGCCGCTGAAGGCCTCCACGAAGATGAAGTCATCGAGGATTTCAAGCGCTGGCGCACCGGCAGGCGTAAATGAACCCGCGAAGAGGGCTGGTGCTCGACGCCAATATCTTGATGCGCGCGGTATTAGGCCGGCGCGTGCGCGAACTGCTGGAACTCTACGAAGATGGGGCGGCCTTTTACAGTCCCGACGTCTGCTTTGAGGATGCCCGGCACTATGTGCCGCAAGTCCTCGAAAAACGCGGTCTTAACCCTGAGTCTGGGCTCAGTGTTCTCGCGCAGCTCAGCGAGCTCGTGGAGTCAGTGGACCTGAGCCTTTATGCCGATTATGAGCGCTTGGCGCGGGAGAGGATCGAGATTCGCGACCCGGATGACTGGCCGGTGGTCGCCGTGGCCTTGCTGCTCGACCTGCCCATTTGGACCGAAGACCAAGACCTATTTGGTAGCGGCGTCGCCACTTGGACGACGGACCGGGTTGAGGTTTACCTGAAAGCAAGTCATCGAGCCTTCCCTTCTACCGCCCGAACATCTCTTAGCGTTTCAGCGGCAGTGAGGATCGCCGGCTTAGGGACTCCATCTCGTCTTATTGCCGTCTAAGGGCCTTCCATCCGCCCCCCTAATTCTGCACCGCTTTCTCCCAGGCACGGCGAGATGGGCCGGCTGGCGCAGGGCGAGCCCAGCCCTGTGACTCACGTCTCTTGGCCATTCCCATTCCTTGCATGCCGATCTGGGGACGCCAGTTCTCGCCTGGCCGGTTGAAGTTCATGACCACCAGCACCTATCGCCGCAGCCGCCTCTGCACCGGTCAGCGCTTCTGTGGGACCTTGGTCGGGACCTTGCGCCAGGTCCGCCAGGAAACCGGGTCCCTTCAGCTCGGCTGGGTGTTGATGGCCGAGCACTTTCCTCTGCTGATCAAACCCCAACCCGCCGCGGCCACCGTCGCCTCCAGGCGAGAACTCAAAAAGCGCTCCGCGCCGCAGATTATCGCCGCCCCCGCCCGTCATCAATCCCCTCCCCACTGCGATTCTTGCCCAGCCCTGCAAGGGCGAGACAGGTGTTTCCTCATTCCGCAATCTCTTTCGCAGCTCACAGTACATCGCGCAACAAGAACGCCGTCACCGCGTGGTCGCTTTCAAGAGGTCTTCCGTAAACTGCTCGACGCGCACGGAATTGCCTACGATGAGCGGTACGTTTGAGACTGAAGAGGATTGTTCCGCCCCTTCAGGGCTCGGGTATCGGTTTGGGTCCCGTTGACCCAGGCCTTCGAAGCTGTGAAAGAATCGCCTTCGGCATCGGTAGATTAAGTTTCGACGATGTGTTTTGAAGGTTGTGATGATCGACGAGCTGCAAGGATTAAGGTGATTTCATTGAGTAACCTTCCTTTCCGTCCGGCCTTGGGTTCTGGCGCTTGCACCTTGGACCCTCGTGTTTCTCCCTTCGGCTCAAGCGGGCGCCGTGGCCAGGCGAACTTTCCAGCGCAGGCGGCACCATTGCTGGAGGTTATAAGTCAGGCACGCCCACAACACCTCGCAGCGGGCTTTCCGCAAGCCGCGCACGCAGAACTGCCGCAGTCCGAGTTTGGCCTTCAGCCACAGGTTACTGAACTCCGCCACCGGGGCGCGCCGACGATAAGCGGCGCGCGCCGCCTCGGTCTGCATCTTGGCCGCATACGCCGCCACCGCCGGGACATTCTCCGTGCGCACCAACGTGCGTCCCTGCGGCCCCGCTCCACACTGCGCACGCAGCGCACACGCCCGGCAATCCGCCGCTCGCGCCCGATAGAGGTGCCGCTCCACCCCCAAGCGGTCGTGTTTGGTATAGCTAAAATGCAGCACCTGGCCGGCCGGGCAGAGGGAGGTGTCGGTCGCCGGGTCGTAGCGGAAGTGTTGGGGATAAAAGGCCGGATCGACGCCGCGTTTCTCCAGGCGCCGCGTGGTGGCTTCGGCATCGGCGGCGAGCGTCCCGCCGATCAAGTCCAGGCCGCCGTCGGCCGCCGCCAGGATATTCGCGCGCGTGGTGTAGCCCTCGTCGACGATCATCTGCGCCGGGGCGCGCCCGTTCTGCTTCTTCACTTCCTCCACCGCCGGCAGCAGTTGGTGCTGATCGTTGGCGTCCTGGGTAACGCTCACGCCCACGATCATCCCGTACGCCACGTCGGTAGAGGCCTGCACATTGTGACTGGGAGCATAACCGCCATCACCTTGTTTCATGTTACGCGCTTCCGGATCGGTCGCGCTCACGCGGCGCTCCCTCGGTTCGGCCCGTCCCTCGGGGGCGGCTTGCACTTTCTGCAACTCCTCCAGGGCCTGCTGCAATCTCTCCACCTTCTCGCGCGCCGCCCGCTGCCGCGCCGCCTGCCGGCGCCGGTCCACCCCTTCGTCCCGCGGATCGCCCATCGCCCGCACCCGCTCCTCGGCCGCCTGCAGATGCACCCGCAAGGTCTTCTCGCGATGAAACGAGTTGCCGCTGGCCGCGGCCTTGATCTTCGTTCCGTCGTGCGCCACTTGCTCCAGCGTGATCAGCCCCTCGTTACTCAAGATCGCCAGCAGTTGCGCGAACAACCCGTCCAGCGCCTGCTGGTGCTCGACGCGGAAGTCCGACAGGGTGTGGTAATTGATCACCTCGCACCCCGTCAGCCACTGATAGGCGGGATGGTAGGTGCAACGCCGCTCCATTTCCCGCGCCGAGCTGACCTTTTCACTGTAGGCGTAAACCCACAAGCTGATCAGCAGGCGGGGATCGATGGCCGAACGCCCCGCCCGGCCTTCCACCGCCCGCACCTCGGCGGTGTAGGCGCTCAGGTCCAGGCGCCCGGTCATTTCCCAAATCGCCCGCGCCAGATGGTCGGGTTCCAGCAACTGCTCCACGTCCACCGCCCGGAAGACCATCTGCTGACGGTTAATCGCTTGCAAGCGCGCCGCCGGCGGGTGTGCCGACTCCGTGTCCGGCGGCTCCGACACTCGCACCGGCAACTCGCCCTCCGGCCATATTCCCGGCTGTCGAGGATCCTCGGCGTTACTCATGCGCTCGCCTCCGCGTGGGGGAGGAAGCCGCTCGCCCGGGAGCCCGCTTCAAGATCAGCGTGTGCTTGTCCGCGACCACCCATTCGATCACCTCGCCCTTCTCGATCTCCAAAGCTCGCGCCAGGGGCGCGGGACAGATCAAATACCACTGCCGGTTCTTGCCGCCCCGCTGAATCACCTGCACGGTGGATTCGTAACCCATGCCCAACCTCCTTCCCAGAACGAAGGAAGGAGGATATCATAGCTATAGCGCTAGTCAAGTACTTTTTTGATTTTTTCACAGCTTCTTCAGCCTGGGCTTAGTTAGATCGCCCCTTTGGGGCTCAAGAACGGTTGCCGACGGTATTTCAAAATCGGGCAAATGGTGCCTGTCCCGGCCCCGGGTATACCGAATGCGGCGCCGGAACCGACTTAGTTTCTGCTGGCAGGCTGTTCAGTTCCCGCTTCTTATGATTCGATCCTGCTGGTACAATCGCTGGGTGTCCGTTCGTACACGCACGCGGGAATGAGCGCCGGCGGGTGAAGGGCAATCATGAAGAGGAGTATGCCGTGAGTGATCAGTCGGAAGACTTTGCCGCAATGTTCGAGGCTTCGGTCCAGGCCAAGCGCCTCGATCAAGGCGAATTCGTCGAGGGCAAGATCGTCGCCATCGGCCCGGAGGTGGCGTTAGTTGACGTGGGTCGCAAGGGTGAGGCGGTCATGGATATCGCCGAGCTGAAGAATGCCGACGGCGTGGTCGAGGTCAAGCTGGGCGATCGCATTCAGGCGATGGTGGTATCGACGACCGGCGGGCTGACGCTCTCGCGAAGGCTGGGGCGATCGGCCGCGAGCGATCAGCAGTTCGAGGTTGCCTTTCAAAGCGGCCTGCCGGTGGAAGGCAAGGTCGAACGGCAGATTAAGGGCGGCTACGAGGTGCGCATCGGCCGGCGTCGCGGGTTCTGTCCGTTTTCCCAGATCGACCTCCGCGGCGCGGACGCGTCGGCGCACGAAGGGCATGTCTACCCATTCCGCATCATCGAGTACAAGGAAGGCGGCGAGAACATCGTCGTCTCCCGGCGCGCGCTCCTCGAGGACGAACAGCGGGCAAACGCCGCCAAGGTCCGTGACAAGCTCGTTACCGGTGCAGTCATGACCGGCCGTGTCGCCTCCGTCCGCGAGTTCGGCGCGTTCGTCGATCTCGGAGCCGGCGTCCAAGGGTTGCTCCACGTGTCCGAGATGGCGTGGTCCCGCGTCTCGAACCCGGCGGAGATCGTCAAAGCGGGCGAGGAGATCACGGTCAAGGTCCTGCGCGTGGACGAGGCAAAGCAGAAAATATCGCTCGGGTTGAAGCAGCTCTCTGCCGACCCCTGGTCGAGAGTGCCCGAGGTGTACAAAGTAGGCCAACGTCTGCCGGGCCGCATCACGCGCGTGGCGCAGTTCGGCGCGTTCGTGGAGCTCGAGCCGGGCGTCGAGGCGCTGGCCCATGCTTCCACGTTCGAGCCGACCGGACGATCGGGAGGTTGGTCGAGTCAGGTCGCTGCCGGGATGACAGGCACATTCGAGATTCTCACCATCGACCTTGGACAGAAACGGATCGGCGTGGCGCTCGTTCCGGAAAGCTGGGCGCGGGCCGAGGGGGCTGCGGGAGCCCGGCCGGGCATCGTTCCGGGCGCGCGCCTGACGGGAAAGGTGGAGCGGCACGAGAACTTCGGCGTGTTCGTCTTCCTGGCCCCCGGGCGTACCGGCGTCATCCCCTTGAGCGAAACCGGCCTCGCGAAGGAAGCCGATGTCCGGCGAGCCCTTCCGGTGGGGGCGGACGTCGAGGTGATCGTGCTGGAAGTCGATCCGTCAGGCCGGCGCATCCGCCTGAGCGCGAAGGCCGTCGCGGAAGCGCGCGAGGCCGAGGAAGTGCGCGAGTGGACGGAACGCAATGCTCCTCCCGCCGAGGGCCCCGGGACATTCGCCGACAAGCTGCGCTCGGCGTTCAAGTCGCCAGAGAAGTGACACATTCTCGTGCGAGCCCACGAACACGCGGTGCGCGACTGCTCAGCGTGTACCGACTGAATTGCGGCTTCGAGTTGAAAGCGGCCGGGCTGGCCGAGCCTGGCTGCTTCGGCGAGATGGCGTCCTCCCCGGCCATGACGTAGGGACTGCGCAAGGACGCGTGCAAGAAACTCTGCAGCACCGCCATCCCCAACTTTTATGTCGCACCCCCGCGCGGATGCAGCGATTCCGCATTCGTGCTTTCCTTCCTGCTTCAACCCTTTGAAATTGCAATTGCTTTGCCCAGTCCCCGCTGATCGAGCAGATTCGCATTCGTTTTTGACTTGACAGCACCGATTCTGTCTGATATAGTAGCAGTATATCAGATGAAAAACCCTCCGATATCCCGCTCCAGTCTTCCGGTAGGCGAGCGCAAACGCCGCTCGCGCCTGACGCAGATCGTCTCGGGCCAGCGCTTTCTCCGCGGGACGTTGGCGCCTCGTTTGCGCCGCTGCGGGAAACCGAACTGCCGCTGTGCCCACGGCGAACTGCACGCGTCGCTGTACCTCGTGCAGAGCCAGGGGGGCAAGCCGCGCCAGGTGTTCGTGCCCAAGGAGTGGGAAGAGCGCATCCGCCAGAGCGTTCAGGGCTATCAAGAAATCCAGCAACTGCTGGAGGAACTCTCGGAGGTCGAGTGGCAGCGGCTGCTCGATCGCAAGGAGTGATCCCGTTCTCCGCCGCCTGATCCGGTATGGCGAGACTGTCTACGGTCTTTCGGAACGGATCGTCGCGGCGGTCCAGGATCCCCGACGACAACCCCGTATCCCGGCGGCCGTTCTCCTGAAAGCCAGCTTGGTGATGTTCTGGTCCCGCTTGGGCAGCTTGAACGCGCTGGAAGAGCACCGCCTCTCGCGGTTCTGGAAACAGTGGCTGGGGTGTTCGCCCGGAAGTAGCGACACCCTGGGGCGCGTGCACGCCGGCCTCGTCGCCCACGAACTGCGCGAGGGGCTGCATCACGTCTACTCCCGCCTGAAGCGGAACAAAGCCTTGCCGGACATCGGTGGACTGGGCGTGGCGGTTCTCGACGGTCACGAGACCCACGCCAGCTATCGCCGTCGCTGCTCGGGATGCTTGCAGCGGACGATGCACACCGAGCAAGGCGAGAGGATTCAGTACTACCATCGGAACGTCACGCTGCAGTTGTTGACGGGTTCGGAGTTGCGGATCCTGCTCGATCTGGAACCCCAGCGGCCCGGCGAAGACGAGGTGACCACGGCCCGGCGCTTGCTGGATCGCGTCCTGGCCCGTTACCCCCGCGCGTTTCAGTTGCTGTTGGCCGATGGTCTCTATGCCCAGGCCCCCTTCTTCAATCTCCTGCTGGCCCACGGTAAGCACGCGCTGGTGGTCCTCAAGGACGAGCGGCGCGACCTCTACCAGGATGCCTGCGGTTTGTTTGGGGTGACGCCGCCCGAAGAGGGAAAGTATCGGTCGCGTCACTGCCAGTGGTGGGACGTGTCGGACCTCACCACTTGGCCTCAAGTGAACGCCCCCGTGCGGGTCATCCGTTCGCGAGAAACCTATCAGGTGCGCCGTCAAACGACGAAGCAGGTCGAGTCGATTATGACCGAGTGGGTTTGGGCCACGACGCTACCGGTGACGCAGGCAGCGACCGAACAAGCCGTCGGCTTGGGGCATCGTCGCTGGGATATTGAGAACTATGGATTCAACGAGCTGGCCAACGAGTGGCACTCCGACCATGTGTATAAACACCACCCCCAGGCCATCGAGTCCTTTCTGCTCGTCGCCTTCCTGGCCTACAACCTCTTTCATGCTTTCTGGGTTCTCAATCTGAAACCGGCCGTCCGTCGCGGCCGAACGCAACGCTACTGGGCACGCCTCATAGCCCGCGAACTCTGTCAGGACCCCTGCTTCCCCGAGGGCTCATCCCCCTAAGAGTCTTCTCCTCCCCTCCCGGAGTTCCGCCCCGCGCTTCGGCCGAACCTTCGTGCCGCGTGCGGCGACTTGCGCCCCTCTCGCCGTAGTGCCGACCTCACCGGGTGTATTTTCCCGCCCTGCCCCGCCGACAAAGCCTATGCGAATCTGCCTAACCGCCTCCGGCGCGCCCGGACTAACTATTTCGCGCACCTCCAACCTCGGATGCGGAATCGCTGGCGCGGATGTGCACGGTTAGTACCGGCGCGCAGATTCTGGTATCCTATTACCTTGCCATCCAAACGCGGAATCAGGGCATCTTAGAAAGCGTAATCAGGGTCTCGAAAAAAAGCGCAATCACGACACTCGAATACTCACGTAGGCGCTGCGGGCAAGTATGGGGGGCGGCGATTAAGGCTGCCATAGGTCCCGTACATGTTTCAGTTTCTATTCAAGTACCCAAGCGCGGTTTTTGGGCGAGGCGAGCTGGTGCTGCTCAGCGGCTGGCCCCGGTGGATTATGGGCTTGCTGATTGTGGCGCTGGCGGGCTTTCTCGCCGTGCAGATCCGTCGCCGTCTGCCCCAAGCCGCGTCGAGCGTACGGAATTGGCGCGCCGCGGTCATCTGGCTTCTCCAGGCTTGTCTGGGGGCGTTGATCCTCCTCTTGTTGTGGCAGCCCGCCATTGTGGTCTCCCAACTCGAGCCACAGAAAAACGTCGTCGCCGTGGTGATTGACGATTCGCGCAGCATGGCCACGGAAGAGGACGGCGCAAGCCGACTCGACCGGGCCTTGAAGGTCCTTCACGGCGGCGTTCTCGCCGATCTCCAAAAGCAATTCCAGACGCGTCTATATCGTCTGGATGGCCAACTAACTCCGATTTCGAACTTGGACGCACTGCAACCTTCCGCGCCGGCGACGCATATCGGTGCGGGCCTGAAGCAACTGGTGGCGGAGAACAGTGATCTGCCGGTGGGCGCGGTCGTTCTGCTGAGCGACGGTTCCGACAATTCCGGGGGCGTTGATCTTGACACCATCACCGCTCTCCGATCCAGCCGGATTCCCGTGCACACCGTGGGCTTCGGCAGGTTAGAGGCCAGGCAGGACGTGGAGATTGACGACGCCAGTGTTGCCCCGCGCGTGCTGGCTGACTCGCGCCTGGCCGCCACCATCCGATTGCACCAGCACGGCTACGCCGGGCGCAAGGCCATGTTGCGGGTTCGTGACGGCGCAACCATGCTGGCCGCGCAGAGCATTACCTTGGGCCAGGATGGCGCGATTCAGTCCGAGGACCTGATGTTCAACGCCGGAAAGCCCGGCGCCAAGGCGCTGCGCTTCTCCGTCGACGTGCTGCCCAACGAGGAGAATACCGAAAACAACGAAGTGACGCGGCTGGTGAATGTCGAGTCCGGCCGCCGCCGAATCCTGTATGTCGAAGGTGAACCGCGGTGGGAATACAAGTTCGTCCGGCGCGCCCAGACCGATGACCCGGTGGTGCAGTTGGTTTCGATGCTGCGCACCACCGAGAACAAAATCTACCGGCAAGGCATTGACGACCCGAAGGAGCTGGCGCAAGGGTTTCCTGCTTCGGCGGAAGAACTGTTTGCTTACCAGGGGCTCATCATCGGCTCGGTGGAAGCGGATTACTTTACTCCCGCCCAGCGCGCCTTAATCGAACAGTTCGTCGATCGGCGCGGCGGCGGCCTCCTGCTGCTGGGTGGCCGGCTGGCATTGGCCGACGGCGGCTGGGGCGCCTCAGGCCTGGCGGACGTGCTTCCCGCTCTTTTGCCGGGACAGAAGGGCACGTTCCATCGCGACCCTGTTACGGTTTCACTGACGGCGGCCGGAGCCGACAGCGTGATTTGCCGATTGGTGGAAGATCCGGGACGTAACGAGGCGCGGTGGAAGAAGCTTCCGTATCTCCAGGATTACCAGGATCCCGGATCACCCAAACCCGGCGCGGCGGTGTTGGTGAGCACGAACGCCGGCGGACGCAAGATCCCCTTGCTGATCACCGAAAACTACGGCCGCGGGCGTACGGCGATTCTCGCCACGGGCGGCACGTGGCGCTGGCAGATGACTCTCCCCTTGGACGACCATTCCCACGACTTGTTTTGGCGCCAATTGCTGCGCTGGCTGATTGCGGATACGCCGGGCCCGGTCGTCGCCTCGATTCCGAACCCAACGCTGTTCGATGAGGGCCACGTCAAAATCTCGGCGGACGTGCGCAAGAACGATTTTACGCCCGCCCTGAACGCTCTGGCGGAAGCGCACATCTCGGGGCCCGACGGCACTAGCGCAACGCTCCCCTTGTCTCCTGACCCGAGTTTGCCCGGCCGGTTCCAGGCGGAATGGAACGCGGATCGGCCTGGATCGTACTCCGTACTGGTGACCGCGAAGGAGGCGGACACGGACCTGGGCAGCGACGCGATCGCCTTCCAGAGAGTTGACGGGGTCGCAGAAAGTTTTCACCGCGAACAGAATCGCCGCCTGCTGGAACGCCTTTCTGCCCAGACCGGCGGAGAGTACTGGAAGCCGGACGATGCCTCGCGCCTCGCGCGCGACATTCCCTATTCGGAAGCGGGCATCAGCTTTCGTCAAACCAAGGACTTGTGGAATATGCCGGTGGTGTTCCTGCTGATTCTGCTGTTGGGCTGCTCGGAATGGCTGCTGCGCCGGCGATGGGGGATCGTGTGACAACCGGACTTCGGGTCTTGCTGATCGCACTGGCGCTTCTGTCCGCGCTGCCGGCCAGAGCGGGCGTGTACTACCTGACGGTCGCGGGCTTGGGTGGCGAAACGGAATACGATCAGCGCTTCACGGGCTGGGCGAATGACCTTGATAAGGTCTTCAAAGCGTCGGGCGGCGATGCGCACGTCTATACGTTAACGGGAAAGGACGCATCCCGCGCCCGTATGAGCGATGCGCTCGGCCAAATCGCCAGTCAGGCCAAGCCGGAGGACGATCTTGTGGTGGTCCTGATTGGTCACGGTTCGTTTGACGGAGTCGAATACAAATTCAACCTGGTGGGCCCGGACATAGCTGCCGAAGAACTGGCACGGCTCTGCGATCGGGTCCCGGCCAAACGTCAGTTGATTGTGAACAGCACCAGCGCAAGCGGCGGCTCCATCGCTATGCTCCAACGGCCTGGCCGCGCCGTGATCGCCGCCACCAAGACGGGCACGGAAAAAAACGCCACCGTTTTCTGCCGTTACTGGGTCCAGGCGCTGCACAACCCTGATGCTGACGTGGACAAGAACGAGACCATCAGCGCGCTGGAAGCATTTCAGTACGCCAGCCGCAAGACGGCCGCTTATTTCGAATCGGAAAAGCGCCTGGCCACCGAGCACGCGGTGTTCGAAGACACCGGCAGAAACGAGGCGGTCCGCGCCCCATCGAGTGAAAACGGCGAGGGGTTGATGCTGGCGAGTTTCCCTCTGGTTCGGTTCGGTGCGGCCGAAAAAGCGGCGAACGATCCGGCCAAGCGCGCGCTGCTGGCCAAAAAAGATGAGCTCGAGCGCCAGATCGATACGCTGAAATACCAGAAAGCCGCGATGTCGGACGACGATTACAAGAGGCAACTAACCGCCGCGCTGGTCGAGTTGGCGCGCGTGCAACAGGAATTGGACAAGTGATACGTACTCGCCCAATCCGGTGGTCGGGGACGGTGCTGCTCGCTGCCGCGAGCCTCGCTTACGGCGCCACGCCGGAGGCTTGCCAGGCGCTACGGCGGCACGGTCATCTCGCCGAAGCTCGAACCTGTTACCAATCGCTCGCGGCAACGCGCGACCCTTATCTCCGGGCCGAAGGTTACTGGGGCCTGGAAATGTACGAGAACGCGAACAATGAGTTTCACGACGCCGTGGCCCAAAACGATCGCAATGCCAACTTCCGCGTGCGCTGGGGGCGCCTGTTGCACGAGCGATTCAATAATGCCGACGCGGAAGATCTGTTTAAGGAGGCGTTGGAGCGAGACCCCCGGAATGCCCAGGCCTGTCTCGGGCTTGCCCTGGTCAGCGCCGATGGCTTTGACTCAATGGCCATCAAATGGGCAGCCAAAGCGCTGCAACTCGATCCCAAGCTCGTCGAGGCGCACGAGTTGTTGGCCAACCTTGCGCTGGAGGATTCAAACACCGCCGAGGCGTTGCGACAGGCGGACGCGGCCCTGGCGATCGCTCCTGACGCGCTCGACGCCCTGGCCGTTCACGCGGCGGTCGAAGTACTGGCCGACCGTTCACCCGATGCCTGGCTTGAGAAAATCCGCCAAATTAATCCCAGCTATGGCGAGGGGTGCGCGATCATCGCCCATCACCTGCTGTTGAACTACCGCTACGAGGACGCCGTTGCCTATTACCGCAAGGCGCTGGAACTTGACCCGCAACTCTGGCCGGCGCACTCGGCGCTGGGCGTCAACCTGATGCGTTTGGGGGAAGACAGAGAAGCCCGCCGGGAGTTGGAGTTGGCCTACGCCAATGGCTACCGCGACGCCGCCACGGTGAACAGCCTTCGGCTCTTGGACAGCTATAAGAATTATATTAGCTATCAGGATGACGGCATCATTTTGAAACTGCACAAGAAGGAGGCGGAGCTGCTTCGTCCCTATTTTGAAGCCGAGTTGAAACAGTGCATGGCGGTGTACGAGAAAAAATACCAGACGAAACTGCCCGGCCCGGTGCAAGTGGAAGTCTACCCGGATCACGAAGACTTTGCCGTGCGCACCATGGGCATGCCCGGACTCGGCGCCCTGGGTGTTACATTCGGCGAGGTCATCGCGATGGACAGCCCCTCCGGCCGCAAACCCGGTGATTTCAATTGGGGCAGCACGCTGTGGCACGAGATGAGCCACGTCTATATCCTCACCGCCACCCACCACCGCGTGCCGCGCTGGTTCACCGAAGGATTGGCCGTTCATGAGGAGGGAGAAGCTTCCCCCGAGTGGAGCGATCGCGTCACGCCGGACGTCCTCATCGCCTTGCGTGATAAGGAACTGCTGCCGGTCGCGCAGCTTGACCGCGGGTTCGTCCGGCCGGAATATCCCGCCCAGGTCGTCGTCTCCTATTTCGAGGCGGGCAGCATCTGCGACTACATTCAGAGCCGCTGGGGCGACGGCAAGCTGCTTGAGATGGTACACACCTTTGCGGCGCGAAAGACCACGCCGGAGGCATTTCAGCAAAACCTCGGCATGCCGGCGCAGGAATTCGATAAGCAGTTTCAGGCGTGGCTGTATGGCAAGCTGGGCAAGACCGCGGTGGGTTTTGATGACTGGCGTGAAAAGCTGAAGGCTGTGGCCGAGTCTGCCAAACAGGGCAATTACGATGAAGTGCTTAAGGACGGCGAAAACGTCCGCCGCATGTACCCGCAATATGTCGAGGGCGCGAGTGCGTATGAGTTTCTTGCTCAAGCCCATCTGGCGAAAGGTGATAAGCACGCGGCCGCTGCGGTCCTTACGTTGTATGAAAAAGCCGGCGGGCAGGACCCCGACACGCTCAAGCGGCTGGCTGCGCTGGACGAGGAACTCGGCGAACCGAAAGAAGCTGCCGCTACCCTCGACCGCATTAACTACATCGCTCCGGTAGGTGACGAGGAATTACATCGTCATCTCGGCCAGCTTTGGCTTGCCCAACAGAATTACGCGGGCGCCATCCGTGAACTCAATGCCGTTGTAGCCACGCATCCGCTGGATTCCGCCTCCGCGCAGTTCAATCTGGCGCAGGCGTATCTGGCGGGCGGCGATCGCGACAAGGCCCAGGAGCACGTGCTGGCGTCACTCGAGGCCGCGCCGGGGTACCGCCCCGCCCAAAAGTTACTGTTAGAACTTCAGGACTCTCCGAAAGGGAGCAAATAAGCATGGCAACGTTTACCGAGGTACAACTGGATTCCACACAGTTGAAGAGCCGCATTGACCGCTTTCAGTCCGTGCGCGACAACATTCTCGCGCAGGTCCGGGAAGTGATCGTCGGACAGGACGACGTCCTGGACCAGATTCTCATCGGGCTTTTTGTGGGAGGCCACTGCCTCATTACGGGCCTGCCCGGCACCGCCAAGACGCTGATGGTCCGCACCATTGCGCAGACGCTGGGTCTGGTGTTCAAGCGTATTCAGTTCACACCGGACCTGATGCCCTCGGACATTACAGGGACGGATATTATTGAAGAAGACCCGACGACGGGCCACCGCCGCTGGACCTTCGTGCAAGGGCCCATTTTCGGGAATATCATCCTGGCGGATGAGATCAACCGCACGCCGCCCAAGACCCAGGCGGCTTTGCTTGAGGCCATGCAGGAGCTTTCCTGTACCGTGCGCGGCAACCACTACCAGTTGCCTTTGCCGTTCTTCGTCCTGGCCACGCAGAACCCCATTGAACTGGAAGGAACGTACCCGCTGCCCGAAGCGCAGCTTGATCGTTTTCTGTTCAAGACCATTCTGGATTACCTGAGCTCCGAGGATGAGGTGAAGGTGGTTGACTTGACCACGACCACTCGCACGCCCAATGTTCGCACGGTGACCGACGCCGAAGAGATTCTGGAATTCCAGCGGCTGGTGCGGATGGTCCCCATTGCAGAGTCGATTACCCGATACATCGTGAAGCTGGTTCGCGCCACGCGCGCGAACAGCGGTTCGGCGCCGGACTTCGTCAAGAAGTATGTGAACTACGGCGCCAGCGTGCGCGCGGCGCAGTTTATTGCATTGGCCGCCAAAGCACGGGCGCTGACGCACCGCCGCTATCACGTCTCCTATGAAGACGTCACCGCGCTGGCGACGCCGGTTCTGCGCCACCGGATTCTCCTTAACTTTCATGCGGAGTCGGACCGCATCGATGCGGACGAGATTCTTCGCCGCCTGCTCGAGCAGATGCCACCGCCCGTTGGAGGTTAGCCGTGCAACGCTTTATCGATCCCGACGTGCTGGCCGGCATCTCGGGCCTGGACCTGATCGCCAAGACCGTCGTCGATGGCTTCATGGCTGGCCTGCATCGTTCGCCGAACTTCGGCTTCAGCCAGGAGTTTGCCGAATACCGCGCCTATGCTCCGGGCGACGATGTGCGCCACATCGATTGGAACGTTTATGCGCGCACCGAGCGGGCCTATTTAAAGCGATATCGTGGTGAAACGAATACCTTGCTCACGGTGCTGCTGGATGCGAGCAACTCGATGAAATACACCTCACACCGGGTCAGCAAAATGGATTACGCCCGCTACACGGCCGCGGCCTTGTTTTATCTCACCACGCAAACCCAGCGCGATGCCGCGGGCCTGATTGTTTTCGACGATGAGTTGCGCAATTACATTCGACCCTCAAACCGGCAGGGACAGCTTTATCGGCTGCTGAGCGGGCTCGAGGAGGCTGAGCCGCGTGCTCGCACCGACTACGCGAAACCTCTGGATCATTTCCAGCAATTTCTCCGGCGGCGCGGCGTGGCGGTGATCATTTCCGATTTTTACGAAGCCCCTGAGCGGATCATTCGTACGCTGGAGCCCTTGCGGTTTCGCGGAAACGAGGTGGTGCTTTTTCATATCCTCGATCCTCAAGAAATCCGGCCTCAGCTTCGGCGGCCAACCACACTCATCGACCTTGAGACCAACGATTCGCTGGAAGTCAGCCCGGAGTACACGCGCGAGGAGTACGGAAAGAAGATTGACTCCCATATCGAGGCGCTACGTGACGGCGCCCGCTCGTCGGGCATGGACTACCACCTGCTCGTCACGGACCGGCCGCTGGACGACGCGTTGCGGGAGTACCTGGTCATACGGCAAGGGAGGGCGTGAATGGGCCTTCTTTCTCCATGGTTTTTGGCAGGTGCGGCCCTGGTGGCCCTGCCCATCTATCTGCATCTGCTGCGCCGCCATAAAACCGATCCCCAGCCGTTCAGCTCATTGATGTTCTTTGAACGGCGAACGCAAAGTTCCATCAAGCATCGCCGCCTGCGGCATTTGTTGCTGCTCTCGCTGCGCATCGCGATGTTGCTATTGCTGGCGCTGGCCTTTGCGAACCCGTTTGTTAAGCGCTCGACGGGCACCGGCGGTAACAGGCTGGTTCTCCTGGTGATTGATAACTCTTTCAGCATGCGGGCCGGCTCACGCCTGGCCGACGCGCGCAGTGCCGCGCTATCCGTGCTAAGCGCGAGGAATCCGCGCCTTCGCACGCAGGTGATGACGCTTGGTTCGCGCCTGCACGCGCTGACCCTACCGGAGCAGGATTCGGGTGAGCTGCGATCAGCGGTACAGAGCATTTCACCGAGTGACTCCTGCGCGAATTTCGGCGAACTCGCTCGCGAGGTCCGCTCCCTTGCCGCGTCTGCTGCTACTCCCATCGAGCTCCATTTGTTCAGCGACCTCGAGAAATCCAAGAAGCCCGCCAGTTTCCAGGAAATGAACCTGCCGCCTAACGTCACGCTGGTTCTGCACGCGGTTACGAAAGACGCGGCCCCGAACTGGGCGGTGGAGAGCGTCACCGCGCCCGCCCAGGTGTGGGAACCCAAAAAGGCGCACGTCCAAGCGGTGGTGGCGGGCTTCCACACCCAGGCAGCCACGCGCACCATCTCTTTGGTTATCAACGGTAAGACCGTCGCCACCCGCAGTGTCAACGTGCCTGCCGGAGGGCGCGCGAGCATTGACTTTGACGCGTTCGACGTTCCGTACGGATTCAGTCATTGCGAAATGAGGATTGACTCGGCTGACCCCCTGCCCGCCGACGATCATTACTTATTTTCCGTCGAGCGCTCCGATGCCCGCCGTGTGCTGTTTGTTCACGACGCCGACGACTCCCGTTCGCCGCTCTATTTCCGTTCTGCACTCACGGCTTCCGCTGAGGCGGGTTTCACCGTGCAAACGGTTACCACCGACCAGGCGCCTGGTACGCAGCCCTCCCAGTATGCTTTCGTCGTTCTGTCTGATGTGGCATCACTGCCTTCGCGGTTCGAAGCGGAGCTCCGGGAATATGTTCGAAGTGGCGGCAGCGTTTTGATTGCTCTGGGCACGTCCGCAGCGCGGTCTCCACGTGTGCCGGTTATCGGCGTCAGAATCCTCGGCTCCCGCGATTACGCTCGCGATGGCGTTCGGTTCCTGACCGTCGGGGATACTGACCCCGGCTACCCATCCATCGCGAAAGCGAACCGCTGGGCCAATGTGGATTTTTACTTCGCCCTCCAGCCGGACGCCACTGATTCCCACGTCATCGCCAGGCTGACCGATGGGACGCCTCTGCTGCTCGAAAAGAAGCTCAACGAAGGACGCGTCCTCCTGTTCACCTCCGGCATGGACAATCTCACCAACGACTTTCCCATGCAGCCGACGTTCGTGCCGTTTGTTGAGCAGACGGCGCGATATCTTTCCGGCATGGACTCGCGGGCCGGTTCGCGCCTGGTGGACTCATACATGGAACTGCGCAGCGAAAAAGACCCTGCCGCGAGCGTGGAGGTTATCGATCCCGACGGCCATCGTGCGCTCTCGCTGAAGGAGGCCGCTTCCACGCAGACGTTCCAGTTCAATCGTGCCGGTTTTTACGAATTGCGCCTCGCGAACGGGCGGCACGAAGTGGTGGGCGTAAACGCGGACCGCCGCGAGTCCGATCTCGACGTCATCCCCCAGGATGTTTTGAAGCTTTGGCAAGGCAAGCCGGCCGAAACTTCGCAACACACTTCTGCCGCAAGCACAGCCGGGCAGGAAACGAGCACCCACAGCCTGTGGTGGTACTTCATGTTGGCCCTTTTGGCAGCTACAGTGGCGGAATCCCTGGTAAGCGACCGATATTTGGGCAAGGTAAGGGAGGAACCATGAACGCACGAGATCAGCTCGCTACGTATCTCAGGCAACTCGAAAAACGTCTCCGCCTCGGCGCGGTGCTGCGTGGCACGGCGGCATTGATTTCGATCGCCTTGATGACCACCGTGGTTCTGGTTCTGATCACCAATGCGCTCGCATTTTCTGACGTCAGCATGATCTTTGCGCGCGTCGTTCTGGTTCTGACGCTCGCTGGAGTGCTGGGGTGGGGTTTGGCGATACCCTGGCGCGCGCTCAACCGGCGGCGGGCTGCCCGCCAGGCGGAGGCGGCTTTTCCACAATTCGGTCAGCGCCTCGTAACCTTTGCGGAGCGCGACAAGGCGAACCGTGATCCATTTCTCGATCTGCTCGCGGCCGACACGCTGGAGGTGGCCCGCAACGCGGCGCCTGCGTCATTGGTTCCGAATAGAAAGCTGGGCGCGTGGATTGCCTGCGGCGCGGCTTCACTGGCCATACTCATTTGGATCGTTGCGGCGGGGCCGGGGTATCTCGGTTACGGGGCGGCGAAGCTATGGGCCGGCTCACTGCACCGCGCAACTCCTTTTTATCAAATCAAAGTAACGCCCGGCAATGCCGCCGTCCGCCGCAGTGCGAACCAATTGGTCACCGCGCAGGTCATCGGGCTTCCAGTGGAGAACGCCCGCCTTTACGCGCGTTATGGCGACGCTTCCAAATGGGAGCAGGTCACTATGCAACCCCAGCCGCACGCGTCAGCATTTGAGTTCCTCTTTGCCGGGCTGCCCGAAAGCGTTGAGTATTACGTCGAGGCCGGTCCCTTGCGCTCACGCAACTTCAAACTCGCCGTGGTGGATCTTCCACACGTCAAGCAGATTCGCGTGACCTATCATTTCCCTGCCTGGACGGGACTTAAGGATTCCGTGGAAGAACACGGCGGCGACCTCCGCGCGATTGAGGGCACGGTAGCTGATCTGAACGTGTTCCTGAACCAGCCCGTCAGCCGGGCATTTCTGGTCCTCGATGATGGAAGGAAGATCGAGTTACCTGCCGGCGGCCACAATTTCCGCAACGGCTCAGTGCGCATTGAAAAGGACGGGATGTATCATGTCGCGACGCTCGATGCAGGGCAGCCGGTTCGTTTGTCGGATGACTTCTTCATCGAAGCACGCAAGGTGAATCCGCCGGACGTGCGCATTACGCGGCCCATGGGTGAGTACCACGCCAGCCCCATCGAAGAGGTCACTGTCTCTGTTCACGCCGATGATGATTTTGGACTGAGCGACGTGGCGCTCCATTATGCCGTCAACGGCGGCGCCGAACACACCGTGTCCTTATTCAAGCAAAAAGGCGCGAAGGCTGCGGACGGCTCCACCACGGTGTTTCTCGAAGACTTTAAGCTGTCTCCGGGCGACTTGGTCAGCGTGTATGCAAGCGCGAAGGATGCGCATTCCGAGTCGCACACCGATATGGCCTTCATCCAAGCCGAGCCTTTCGAGCGCGAGTACTCGCAATCCCAGATGATGGGCGGCGGGGGCGCAGGCGGTGGCATGGGCGGCGACCAGCGTCAGATTTCCCAGCGCGAAAAGGAAATCATCGCCGAGACGTGGAAGCACGAACTCAGCAAGAACGCTTCCCCGCTGGAGCTGTCCGAGGCCGCCAAGTTCCTTTCCGGCGTGCAATCCAGGTTGCAGGAGCAGTCGCTGTCTCTGGCGGGACGGCTGGAGCGGCGCGAGCTGACCGAAGAGAACCAGGAGTTCAGTGAGTTTCAGAAGGATATGAACGCCGCCGCGCAGGCGATGGTTCCTGCCGCACGAGCGCTGGGGCAACAGAAATGGAAAGAGGCGATGCCGCAGGAGCAGAAGGCGCTGCAATTCCTGCTGCGGGCCGAAGCCACCTTCCGCCAAATCCAGGTGGCGTTTGGCAGTCAGGCCGGCGGTGGCGCAGGATCGGGCCGGGACCTCCAAAGCCTGTTCGATCTTGAGCTGGACACGGAGAAGAATCAGTACGAGACTGAACAAACGGCCAACTCTGCGAATCAGCGGGCGGACGAAATTGACAAGGCGCTTCAGAAACTCGATGAACTGGCGCGCCGGCAGGAGGAACTGGCGCAGCAACGGCGCAACCCGCAGGATTTCCAATCCCGCTGGGAGCAGGAAATGCTACGCCGCGAGGCGGAGAAGCTGCGGGAGCAGATGGCGCAGCTTGCCCGCAACAATTCACAGCAAAACGGTTCAGCTTCTTCCGGCCAGCCATCATCCGGAACATCCCAGAGCGGTGCCGATTCCCCCGCGCAGCAAGCCCTGCAACGGCTGCAGCAAGCGAATGACGATATGCGTCGCGCCGCGTCGCCGGGGCAAAATAGTGCTGACGCGCGCCGCGCGGCAGATCGGCTGCGGGAAGCGGAAAATCTGTTGAACAAGCTTCAGGGCCAAGACTCCTCCCAGCGGCTCGGTGCATTAGCACACGAAGCCGAGCGGCTGAGGAACGAACAGCGCGACCAAGCTGAACGCATCCAGCGGGCATTCAATTCCGCCCAAGCCGCTAAGCGTGAAGGTCAAGGCGGACAGTCGGATGAGTCCTTCGAGCAATTGGAGAAGCTTGCTGATGACCGGCAGGGTTTGGCCGATGACCTCGATCGGCTGGAAAAGCAGATGCGGGACGCAACGCGCGATATGGCCGCAGGACAGCGCGCGGCGGCCTCCAAGCTCCGCGATGCTCTGGGTGACATGCAGCAATCCGAACTCGGCGGGCGCCTGGAGCGGAGTTCGGACATGCTCCGCCGAGGTATGAATCCCAACGACAATTCCGGCGAGGCGGCTATCGCGTCCGGGCTCGATCGGCTGAACGAACAATTGCGCCAGGCTCAACAGTCGCTGGGCAGCGGGCAACAGAATCCGGAAGAGGCGCTCGACCGGCTGGAGAGCTTGCGGAGCCAACTGGACGCGCTTTCCCGAGGGCTGGGCGCGCGCAACAGCCAAGCCGGGCAGCGCGGGCAGGGCGGCCAGCCAAGCCAGGCAAACCAATCTGGGCAAGGGAGGCAGCCTGGGGCCGCCATCCAGAATGGTTCTGGCGGACTCACGCGCAGCGGCGACATCGTTCGGAATGGCCAGGCTTCAGCGAACAATGGCGGCCGTTGGGACGGTGACCGTTTCTATGGCGGCTACGACCCGGGCGGCTTCTCCTGGCCGCAAGGTCCCGAGCGACGGCAGGTTCCGATTACTCAGGCGGACATCGAGCGTGCTTACCAGCAGGCGATTAGAGATCTGAACGCGCTGCGCCAAACCGTTCGCGGTGAACCGGGTCCGTTAGGCGACATTCAAGAGTTGCTACGCGAGATTAGCCATCTGGACCCGCGACGGTTTCCGGGAAATCCGGCCATGCTGGACGAACTCCACAGCCAGGTGCTGTCCGGGGTGGATAAGCTTGAGTTACAAATCCGCCGCGACCTGGACGACAAACACCCCGGCCAGGTGCGGAGCGGCGATAACATGAAAGTGCCCGATGGATATGAGGAGTCGGTAGCGGAATATTTCCGGCGACTGAGCAAGAAGCCTTCAGAATAGTGGTGCAAAACCCGGAATTATCGGCCCAACCAGAACAGCGGTGCCAGGCCCAGTGCCGCCAACTCCGCGAGAAGAGTGAGACTTTGCACGCCCGTATTCCGGTCCGACAAGGCGGAGGCATAAGTGTTATGATCTCGTGAAGGAGACCGCACGGGCGAGCACGATGATCCAAAAGAATCCGGGTAACATCACTTCCACTCAGCCGGTCGTTTTCGCCGAATGGCAACAGAGAATGCGCAAGATCAAGTGGGAGGTGATCTTCGCCAAGCACCTCGGCCTGATGTGCGGGATCGTCTTAGCGGTAATCCTGGTCGCAGGACTCTGGCCATTCCGTTCCCCCAAAAATGACGTCACATGGCTCGCAGGTGGTAACGGCCTGCTATTTGGACGGCATGCGACAATCCTGAGCACCGGTGCTTTCAAGGCGCCGAGTGGGCCGGAGAACGCTCCGTGCACTATCGAGATTTGGTTAGAACCAAACAGCGCGACTGCCTCTGCCACGATTCTGGCTTTTTACGCACCGGATCAACGCCGGCAATTCTCGCTGCGCCAATCCATTTCCGACCTTGCCTTGACGAGTCATCTTCAAGCCGGACGTTATCGAACCCGACTGGTCAGGTTCTATGTTGACGACATTTTCCGTTGGCGAAAGCCGGTGTTCATAACGATCACGGCAAACCAAGGGCGGACTTCCGTATACATCGATGGTGCACTCGCTAAGGTGCAGCCGAGTTTTCCGCTCGCCGCGAGCGATTTTGGCGGGGATCTCGTCATCGCCAACTCACCCACTGCAAATGATAGCTGGTCGGGCAGCTTACGAGGTCTCGCCTTCTATGACCAGGAACTCGCGCCGGCGCAGGTCCGCCAGCACTACGCCACCTGGGCAGAAAACGGACGCCCAACCATTTCCGAAAATGAACACGCCACCGCGCTGTACCTGTTTGACGAGCGAGCAGGTCGTGCGATCCATAACGAAGTGCCTTCGGGAGTCGGGCTGTACATTCCGGAACGTTATAGGCAATTGCACGAGGTTTTCTTCGAGCCGTTCTGGCGCGAATTCACTCCCAACTTGGACTACTGCGAAGATGTCCTGATCAATATTGCGGGATTCATCCCCGTCGGCTGGTTCTTTTTCGCCTACTTTTCGTTGGTGCGGCGAATCAAGCGGCCCGCGCTGACCACCATTCTCCTGGGCTTCCTCATCAGCCTGACCATCGAGTCTCTCCAGGGATTTCTGCCGACACGGAATTCCGGCACCACGGACCTCATGACCAACACGTTGGGCACGTGCGTGGGGGTGTGGCTGTACCGATGGAACTTCTGGCGAATCCTATTGGGGAACATCTGGGCGCATCTGGCCGGTGTTTCTGATCCTACGCAGACGGCCTCCAAATGAGCTGATTCGGTGTTGTCCTAGCCCTACCTTTCTCAACTCATAGGGACCATCTGCCTCGCGAGGGGGGGCCTCACCTTGGGCCCCTCAGGCACGAGCTTGTGCGAAGCGCTTGAGGGTGGGCAAAGCTTTGATGGATTTGCCCGCGGCTTGTTCGGCCACGCGAATCTCGTAGAGGCTCTGCAAATTGAGCCAGAATTCGGCAGTCGTGCCGAAGAAATGCCCCAACCGCAAAGCGGTGTCGCCGGTGATAGCCCGCTGCCCATGCAAGATTTGGGTGATGCGGTTGGTGGGCACGTCCAGTTGTCGCGCCAGCTCGGCTGCGCTCAAGCCCAATTCTTTGAGTTCTTCCGCGAGATGCTCTCCCGGATGAATCGGCATTATGGGCATGGTCATTCTCCTAATGGTAATCGACGATCTCTACGTTCGAAGGGCCGGGCGCGCCTTCATTCCACTCGAAGCAGATGCGCCACCGGTCGTTGACCCTGATGCTGTACTGGCCCTCCCGGTCTCCCCTCAGCTTTTCGAAGCGGTTGCCGGGCAGCGCCGCGAGATCTTGAAGCGCAAAGGCCGCGTCCAGCCGGTCCAGCTTCAGGCGGACAGCGCGTTCGATGCCGGGAAACTCCTTAACCCGTTGACCTGCCGCGAAGCTTCTGCTGCGCTTGTCCCGGTAGTTCGCAATCATTAATGAGTCTACCTCTCTTTACGCGTTACGTCAAGCGTAATAATCGCCGGCAGCGGTCAAATCAAAGTCCAGCAACTTCCTCGCGTTTCTGCACCGCCGACCTTATTCCTCGTCTTCCGATTCCGACGCCGGCTCCGGTTCCGCCTTCACTTTGATCACCGTCAGCCCGGCGCCACTCAACTGCCGATTGAGGGTGGGAATGTCGGTTGCCTTGATGGCTTTCCACCGCGTCACCACGGCCGCCTCTTCCTTCTCGATGGTGGCGAATGCTGCGGCCTGCGTTGCGGTGGGGGCGGCGTCCGACTGGCTCACGGCGCCGTAGAGCCCGCCCACTTCGCCCGATACAAGGGAAACCGTCACGGCCCGGGGGGGCGGGGCATCACGTTCTCCGCCTCCTGCTTCCAGCGCCGACGCCTTCTTGCGCAGCGCGGCCACGGCGTTGGCCACCGGCGCCCTCGCCTGCTTGGACAGCGCTTCGAGTTGCTGGTCGAGTGAACGCCATTCGGCCCGGATGTCGAACGTCTGATCCATCATCGCCGCCAGGCGCACTTCCATGTCATGTTGCTGTCGCAGCCCCGCGGCAGTAGTGGTTACGCGCGGGTCCATCAGCACGGTCAGCGGCGCGGTCAGAACCTTGCCGCCCGCGGTGAGCCGAACGGTATACCGCCCCGGCAGCACGCTTGGACCTACGGGTTCGCGCGGAGTGTCGTGCGGAATCGCCGAAATCGGATAGCTATAAGTCGATGATTCGGGCGTGGTCTCGTGCAGATCCCATACCCAGCGGTGCATCCCGGGCGCGCTGGAGAGAATGCGGGGCGTGCGCACCCAATAAAGCGGTATCGTCAAGGTTGGGCGCAGCGATTCGAGCGTGAACGGGGGTTTGTCGTCGCTCGAGTAACGGCGGATCCGCTTGCTTGCGGCGTCCAGAACTTCCAGCGTGACGGGTCCGGTTGTGCCCTCGCCGAGCACGTAATCAATCACCGCGCCGTCGGGCGGATTCTCCGCCGTGGGCTCGTCCGGAGGCAGGGGCGTATCGGTGTTGGTGTCGCGCCGGGCGCGGTAAGCCGGAGCGGGTTTGAAGAGATAAACGGGGGCGCTCACCGCCGCAGCCAACTGCCGAAGCGGGGTAATGTCATCCAGCACCCAGAAGGAACGGCCGTGCGTGCCCACCAGAAGATCATCCTGATGAATCCAGAGGTCGCGCATCGAGGTGTGGGGCAGGTTGAGTTGCAGAGACTGCCAATGATCGCCGTTATCGAACGATACCCACACCGCATTTTCCGTCCCGGCGAAGAGCAGGCCTTTCGCCGCCGGGTCCTCGCGCACCGTGTCCACCGGACCCGCGTCCGGCAGGCCGGTGACGATCTTCTGCCACGTCTTGCCGCCGTCACGCGTGCGGTAGATGCAGGGGTGCAGGTCGTCAATGCGGAAGCGGCTGACCGAGGCGAATGCCGTGTTGTTGTCGAAATGCGAGGCCGAAATCTGCGTCACCTTGCTCCACGGCGTGAGTTCCGGGGGCGTGATGTTGCTCCAGTGTTTGCCGCCATCGCGCGTGATCCAAATGTAGCCGTCGTCCGTCCCGGCCCACAGCGTATCGACGTCCTTGAACGACGGCGCCACCGCGTAAATGGCCCCGCGCACCTTGGCGGCGTATTCGTCTTTTGCCGCCAAGTCGCCAAGACTCGGAGGAATGCCGGGATGAGGCCGCGTGAGGTCCGGGCTGATGGTTTTCCACGAGACGCCGCCGTCGTTCGTCTGGAAAAGGACTTTCGCGGCGTAGTAGAGGATGTGCGGATCTACGGGGGAAAACACGATGGGCTCAGTGCGGTCCGTGCGGTAGTCGCTGCCGTGAAGCACGATGGGCGTCACGTCCTGCACCTGTCCGGTAACCCAGTCGAACTTTGAGACTTCGCTGCGGCCGGCTCCATAGACGATGTGGGGGTGAAGCGGGTCGGGCGCGATGTAACCATATTCAATGGCGCCCACCGGGTGCCACTCGCGAAACGTGATTTCACCGTCGTTGCCCCGGCTCGCGATTCCCACCGACCCGCTTTCCTGCTGCCCGCCGTACACGCGGTAGGGAAAACCGTTATCGGTGATGACGTGGTACAGTTGCGCCGTCGGTTGGCTATACCAGGAACTCCAGGTTTGCCCGCCATTTACGGTGATGATGGCGCCCTGGTCGCTCACCAGCAGAATCGTATGGGGATCATTGGGATTGATCCACATGTTCTGGTAATCGTCGCCGCCCGGGGCGCCGCGGAAGCCGGTCCAGGTTTTGCCGCCGTCTCGCGAGCGCCACGCCACGATGCTGGTGGTGTAAACCACGTCGGGATTCTTGGGGTCCACTCTGGGAACGGCCAAATCTCCGCCGCCAATGCGCGTTGCGGGACGCGGGTCTGTAGTGATTTGGCTCCAGTGTGCGCCCGCGTCGTCGGAGCGGTAGATGTGCGTTCCTTCAACGGTTGCCAAGCTCGAATAGACCCGTTGCGGGTCGCTGGGTGCGATGGCGATGTAAGCTTGGACTAAATCCTCCGGCAAACCCCCGGCGAGCTTGTCCCATGTAGTTCCGCCATCCGTGGACTTGAAGATGCCGCCACCCGCCCCGCCGTAGTCGTTCCGGTCCTCCCACGGTCCCTCGCGCGCCCGCCACAGGCTGGCATAGACCACATCCGGGTTCGACGGGTCAATCTCCACGTCCGACGCCCCAGTGTTCTCATCCTTATAGGGGACTTTCTGCCACGATTGGCCGCCGTCGGTGGAACGATAAAGGCCACGCTCTTCGTTGGGGCCATACGGATGACCCAGCACTGCGGCAAACACCCAGTTGGGGTCGCGGGGATCGATGGCCAGGGTGGGAATTTGCTGCCCGTCACGCAGGCCGAGGTGGGTCCACGTTTTCCCGGCGTCCGTGGACTTGTAGATTCCATCGCCTACTGAGAGATCCGGCCGCTGGAGGCCCTCGCCACTTGCCACATAGACAATGTTGGGATCGGAAGCCGCGACGGCAATCGCGCCGATCGATTGCGTGGGCTGGTCATCAAAGATCGGCTTCCAAGTGCGGCCATAATCGTCCGACTTCCAGACTCCGCCATTAACTTGCCCCATGTAGAAGACGTTGGGTTGGCTAGGCACGCCAGTGGCCGCGCGGGTTCTGCCGCCGCGGTAGGGTCCAATCATGCGCCAGCGCATCTCCTGGTACAGGGTCGGAGAGTACTGCTGCGCGCCCGCCCGAATCGCGACGGCGCACGCGGCAAGAAGGAGCAGGATCAGGTAGCGATATCGGTTCACAGAAACCTCCAGCCCTGAAGAAGGTGTCAGGTGCCAGGTGCTAGGTGTCCGGTTCTAGAGCATCGTGGGCCAGTTTGACTGTCTGTGTGCCGCTTCTGCCTCGACTTGGTGCCTGACACTTTTTTGCCTTCCTTTGTTTTCATGAACATCGCCGGATGCACCTTCATTTTTTGAGGCGGCGCGAAAAAGGTGTCAGGTGCCAGGTGCTAGGTGTCGGGTTCTAGAGCATCGTGGGCCAGTCTGACTGTCTGTGTGCCGCTTCTGCCTCGACCTAGTGCCTGACACTTTTTTGCCTTCCTTTGTTTTCATGAACATCGCCGGATGCACCTTCATTTTTTGAGGCCCAGCGCGAGAAAGGTGTCAGGTGCCAGGTACCAGCTACCAGGTGTCAGGTCCCAGAGCATCGTGGGCCACTCTAACTGTCTGTGTGCTGCTTCTGCCCCGACTTATGCCTGACACCTTTTTTCGCCTTCCTTTGTTTTCATCAACATCGCCGGATGCACCTTCATTTTTTGAGGCGGCAATCCGGCGGCCCGCCTGACACCTGACACCTGACACCTGACACCTTCTTTACGCAAGCCTCACAGCTTGACGCTCCGTCCGCTTTCGTCGGATTTGTAGATAGCTTCCACAACCTCAAGGGCTTTTAGTCCGTCATAGGCCGTAATGGCAGGCGGCCTACCCGAGCGGATGGATTCGATGAAATCGGCAAGAAAACGGTGGCCCATGATTCCCGCGTACCCGGTTTGCGGCGGGAGATCGAAGTCCAGGTTTTGGCGAGAGGGTTCGGAGTATTCGCCGCTGTCGCTGCACACGAACAGTCGCTCTTTTACTCCTGCAAACGACGGGCTCCATTCGAGCATCCCGGTGGCGCCGCGCAGCGCCAGGTAGAGATCGCGTCCAAAGGGATACGACTCCGGCACGGTATAACTGACGTCAAGCGCGAGGACCGCACCGCGCGAGAAGGTCAAGATCGCGAAGGAGTTGTCCTCAATGTCGTACTCCGAATTGGCCTTTACGTTTTTCCCGATGACTTCCACCACCTCGTCCGCCAGCAGCCAGCGATAGAGGTCAATCCAATGGACGCCGAGATTGAACATGGGGCCGCCGCCGCTCCGGGCTTTTTGCAGCATCCAGCCGGCGTGGGCGTCCGTGTAACGGGACAGGCGGCCGGCGGCGCAGCGGCCCGTGCAACCCACGATGCGCCCCGTGACGTCCTGCTCGATCAGTTTCTTCATCTGGAGGGCGACCGGATGGTAACGCCACACGTAAGACGTGGAGAGGATTACGCCGGCTTGCTCAGAGGCGGCGATCATCCGGCGGACCCCGTCAGCGCTTGCGGCCATGGGCTTTTCCACCAGCACGTGCACGCCACGCCGGGCGCAGGCCACGGCCGCATCAGGGCAATCCGCATGGGGAAGAAAGATCACCGCCAGGTCCAGGCGCTCGCGCTCCAGCAAGTCGCGCCAATTGGCGTATCCCCGCACGGGAAAGTCCTTGGTGAAACTCTCGAGCACGGCGGCATTGGAGTCGGCGGCGGCGACCACCGTGGCCCCCGGAACAGCCTGGAACAGCGGCACGTAACTGCGCGGATGCAAATGGCTGAGGCCAAGAAAGGCTACAGAAAGATCTTGGGTCACTAGAATTTCCCGTCCCGGCTTTCGAAGTGAGTGGGCTTATTCAGGGTGGGGCCCGCGGACATTATCCAGCGCGCCGTCCACTCGATCATCTGTTCCACCGTTACCGAGGGAGGGCCAAACAGGCGGCGACAAAGGCTGGCGTTATTGAGCAGCGCCGTCGAGGCTTCATGCCCTTCCAGCATCGGCGGCTTGCCGAAGATTTCGCCGAAGCGCTCGGCCAGCGCGCGAATGGGGAGCGTCTCGATGCCGGTCAAGTTCAGGATGAAGGGGGGCGATTGGCCGTGGGCGAGGCTGCGCAGGGCCACGGAGTTGGCATCGCCCTGCCAAATCACATTGACCGCCGCCATGGTGACGTCCACGCTGCGGCCCTCGAAAACCTTGCTCGCGATGTCGAGCAGGACGCCGTACCGAAGGTCGATGGCGTAGTTCAGCCGCAACAAGGTGACGGCGGTTCCGTGGCAGCGGGAAAAGTGCTCGAACATGCGTTCGCGCGCCAGCACCGATTGCGCGTATTCACCTACCGGCAGGGGCGCCGTTGCCTCCGTCGCTCCCCCGGAATCGACAGGGACGAGCGGATAGACGTTGCCGCTCGAAAACACCACGATCCGCGAGTGGCGAAAGCGGTCGGCGATCAGGGCCGGCAGGTAGGCGTTCATCGCCCAGGTCAAGCTCTCGGCCCCGGTCGATCCGAATTTGCGTCCCGCCATGAAAATTACATTGGCGACGTCCGGTAATGCGGCAAGCGCACCCGGATCCAGCAGGTCGGCCCGTACGGTTTCCACCCCCGCCGCTTGGAGGAACCGCTCGGAGGAAGGCGTGGAGAAGCGGGACACGCCGATGATACGCTTGGGAACGCCCGCCTCACGGGCTGCCCGCACCGCCCGCTGCGCCAGGCTGGGGCCCATCTTGCCGGCTACGCCGATAATAAGCAGATCACCTTCGAGATCGCGCAAGAAGGCTACATCTGCGGCGCTGGGCGTTGAAAGTCGGTCTTCCAATTCTTCTTCGGTCTTAATCCAATTAGCCATGGGTCAGAATGTAAGTCGGGCTTGGCGGGCAAGTCAAGCGTGCAGTTCAGCCCGTACTTACGCCGACTTGATAGCCTATACCTTTGTTTTCATCAACATCGCCGGATGCACCTTCATTATTGTGCGTGCGTCCTCGGGGCTCGTATTCTTGCCCGTTCCAAGCAGGATTCGAGCACTGGAACGGCCGTACACAAGTAAGTTCGGTTTTTCCATAGACCCGAGTATGAGCAGCGTACAATTGGCGGTTTTCGACCGTTAGCATCAACTCGCCCTGAGCACGGCTTCCAGGGTGCGCAATTCCACCCGGGAGGAGAATTCTCTGCACGTTTGCTGCCGTAGCCTATGGGCGCCGAAGCAACCAGGACGGCAGCGGAGGGCCGCAAGGCAAAATGTAGGTTAGATAGCGGGTCTAGTCATAAGACCAGCAAGGCCACGGTGGGGTAGCTTGCCGGGCTGAAAATGAGAGGGCGAGTGACGGGACACTCGTCAGGTGCCGATGCAGTTTCTTCGCCCCAAACCGGGCTCGGAAGGACGGGGGTGATTTTCGAAGTTCCTGAAGTCCGCGATTGTTGACAGGCCGGGTGCCGTATGCGAGAATTTCATGCTTCAAGCGGGGTTAGCAAGGGAATTGGGGGGCACTACCAAGGCGAATGACCGACGAAAAAAAGGAACCACCCAAAGCGGCCGAAGGGGCTGAAAGCACTGCTCAAAAGACCGTTACAGATGGGAGCGAGGCAAGTTCCCGAGCCAAGCCGGACGCGCCGGCCAAGCCGCCCGCACCCGCGGCCGGGGGCGCAGGCGCAACCGGTGCCCCTCCCCAACCTCCGGCGCCGGCCAAGCCCGCCACCATGCCGCCCAAGCCCGCTGTTCCCAAAGCTCCCGTCAAACCCGACCCGTGGGCAAGCCCGCTGTTGGACGAACTCCAGAAACGATTCCCGGGCGCGATCAGCGAGGCGGTGATTTTTCGCAATTTGCCATCGGTAAATGTGTCCATGGAGCAGTTGGTGCCCGTTTGCCAGTTTTTGAAGAGTGCAGAAGGCGGCGGATACAACCTGCTGACGGACGAAACCGCGGTGGACTACCCCAAGCGGGAAAAGCGGTTCGACATTATCTACCTGTTGTACTCCTTTGGACGGAACAACCGGTTGCGGTTGCGGGTGCAGGTGGGCGCCGACGAGAAGGTCCCCTCGGTTACCGGCGTTTGGCCCACCGCCAATTGGCTGGAACGCGAGATCTACGATATGTTTGGTGTGGTCTACGAGGGGCATCCGGACCTCAAGCGCCTTCTGATGCCCGATGAATGGGTGGGCCACCCCCTGCGTAAGGACTATGATATTCTGAAGCAAGATAAAGATTGGGTCAAAGCCAACCTGGGAATTGAGAACGGACAGTAGGGCAGTAGCGAGTGACGAGTGACAAGCGGGAAAACCTCTCCGAACCCTGAGAGCGTATTTTAACTTATGCCGGAAGCTACATTTCTCGACGCCAATGAACTGGTCATCAACATGGGGCCGCAGCACCCAGCCACGCACGGCGTACTGCGCGTCAAGCTGAAGCTGGATGGCGAACGCGTGCTGGGGACGGAGTGCATCATCGGGTACCTCCACCGGGGGGTGGAGAAAATCGCCGAGAACCGCACCTACGCCCAGTTCGCGCCTTACGTTGACCGCATGGATTACTGTGCCGCGGTCACCAACGGCATGGGGTATGTGGAGGCGGTGGAAAAGCTATTGGGAGTGGAAATCCCTCCGCGCGCGCAGTACACGCGCATGATCCTGGCGGAATTGCAGCGGATTGCCAGCCACCTGCTTTGGCTCGGAACCCACGCATTGGACATCGGCGCCATGACGCCAGTCTTCTACACGTTTCGCGAGCGCGAGGAGATTCTCAAGATTTTCGAAGAATACTGCGGTGCCCGCCTGACTACCCACGCGTTCCGGATCGGCGGCTTGCAATACGACCTTTACGACGGGTTCGAACGCAATGTCGTGAAGTTCTGCGATTACTTTCCACCCAAAATCGATGAGTACGAACAACTGCTCACCAAGAATCGCATCTGGATGGACCGGACGCGCAAGGTGGGTATCCTTTCGGCAGAAGACGCGATCGCGCTGGGCGTAACAGGGCCCGTGCTGCGCGGTTCGGGCGTCAAGTGGGACATCCGCAAGGCCCAGCCGTATGAGGCCTATGATAAGGTGGAATTCGATATCCCGATCGGCGAGCACGGCGACACCTACGATCGATATCTGGTGCGGATGGCGGAAATGCGCCAGTCCGTACGCATCATTCGCCAATGCGTGGAGCGCCTGGCGCCCGGGCCGATCTTTGGGAAGGTAGGAAAGGTTATCAAGCCGCCCGTAGGCGAGGTTTACCACTCGATCGAGTCGCCCAAGGGCGAGCTGGGCTATTACGTGGTCAGCGATGCGACGGTGAATCCCTACCGCGTGCGCGTCCGCCCGCCGTCGCTCATCAACTTGCAAGCATTAGACATTATGTCGAAGGGCCACTTGGTGGCAGACATTGTGGCGATCATCGGGACAATCGACATCGTGTTGGGAGAAGTGGATCGGTAAGTCATTTGCGATTTGTGATTGGTGAATGATTGCTGACTGGCCGTGGGTTGCTGTCGGCGACCGCGGGCTATCGGCAGGCAACGATCGCCCGTTACGACGGACTCAAGATGGTTCAAAGTACAATCAAATTCCTCAGTGCCAGCCCCTTGCTGCTCGCCTTCATCAAGATCCTCATCATTCTGGCTGTCGTGTTGGGGATCGTTGCCTACCTGGTGTACATGGAGCGAAAGGTCTTGGCGTTCATGCAGGCGAGACTGGGGCCGATGCGGGTGGGACCCTGGGGGCTGTTGCAGCCGATTGCGGATGGCTTGAAGTTGCTTCTCAAGGAGGACATTATACCCGCGGGCGCCGATAAATGGCTTTTCCTGATGGCACCGGCCATCAGCCTTTTCGCCGCCCTTACCGTGTTTGCTGCCATACCCTTCGCAGGCAATTTCTTTGTGACGGACATCAACATCGGCCTCCTTTTTATCCTGGCCATTTCTTCTCTCGGCATTTACGGAATCATTTTGGGCGGCTGGTCGTCAAACAGTCATTATCCGCTGTTGGGAGCGCTGCGCTCTTCGGCGCAATTGGTGAGTTACGAAGTTGCCGCAGGTATAGCCTTGGTGGGCGTCCTGCTGTTTTCCAACTCCCTCAGCATGGTTGAAATTGTGAACCGGCAATTCAGCATGCGGACCTGGAACATATTCTTGCAGCCGGTCGCCTTCCTGATTTATGTCATTGCCGCGGTGGCGGAGACCAATCGCAATCCTTTTGACTTGCCCGAAGCGGAATCAGAACTTACGGCCGGCTTCCATACGGAATACAGCGGCTTTCGGTTTGCGCTTTACTTCATGGCGGAATACACGAACATGGTGGTGGTCTCGTGCATCGCCGTGACGCTTTTCCTGGGAGGGTGGCTGCGGCCGTTTGCCCATTATGCCGCGCTGGATTTTCTTAAGTTCGCACCGATTGCCGCATTACTGGGAGCGGCAGGGTTCGTACAGTGGTTGGGTGTGAAAAGCGCGGTGAAGTTGGAGCGCTACTTCTTTACGGCGCTCACCGCAACGTTTGTGGTGCTCGCCGCCCTGGTGGCTTATCCGCCCGTGCTGAACGCCATTCAGGGTATATTCTGGTTCAGCGCCAAGGTGCTGGTATTTCTGTACGCTTTCATCTGGTATCGTGCCACGTTTCCGCGCTACCGCTACGACCAGTTGATGAACATCGGCTGGCGGTGGATGATTCCGCTGGCATTGGCGAACCTGATCGTGACCGCCGTAGGCAGGTATCTCTGGCTGGCCCACCAAGCTACACGGGCCATGGCGTGGCTCGGCAGATGAGCAGTAGGTGAGGTTGTTGATGAGTTTCAAGGATTTTCTCCGGCGTATTTTTCTGATCGATCTGATCAACGGCTTGCGGCTGACGTTTTCTTACCAGCGGCCGGAGGCGACCTATACGGAGCAGTATCCGCTGGAACGGCCGCCCGTAGCGGAGCGCTATCGCGGTGCGCCGCGATTGAACAATCATCCCGAATCGGGCGAGACGCTGTGCATCGCCTGCAATTTGTGCTCGCTGGCCTGCCCGGAAAACCTGATTGTGGTGGGCTGGGCGCGCACCGAAGATCGCAAGAAACGACTGACGACCTTCACGTACGATCTGTCACGCTGCATGTTCTGCGGGCTGTGTGAGGACGCCTGTCCGGTGGACGCGTTGGAGTTGACCCAGGATTTCGAGATCGCCAATTACTCGCGCGAAGGCATGATCTGGGACCGGCAGGCGCTGGAGGAGGGGCCTAAGCCGGCGCGGTACACTCGGTAAGAATAAGGATAAAGGGTGAAGGGTAAAGGGTAAAAGCGGAGACCCTTTAGCCCTTAACCTTTAAACTTTAGATTTTACCCTTTACCCTTTAGACTTTACCCTTTTTTGGAAACCATGTTGGAACTTGTTACATTTCTTATCCTTTCGGTCATGGCACTGGCGTCCGCCGTTATGGTCATCACGCGCCGGAACGCCGTACACAGCGTCATCTGGCTTATTGTGGCGCTGTTTGCCGTGAGCGGGATCTACCTGCTGCAACATGCCGAGTTCCTTTTCGCGGTGCAGATTATTCTTTACGTCGGCGGGATTACGGTGCTGTTTCTGTTTGTGGTCATGCTGGTGGACATCGACGTGGCTTTGAGGCAGGCGCGCTTCGCCCGGCAATGGCTGTTGGCTCTGGTTACGGCCGTGCTTCTGCTCGCGCAAGTCGGTTATGCGCTTTACAACCACGGACACGGTTTGAACCTTCCCGCACAACCGATGGTGAGTCCTCCCGCGCACAATACCCAGGCGGTGGGCATGGCACTCTACCAGAATTACATGTTGCCGGTGGAAATCGCCTCCCTGCTACTGTTGGTCGCGATGGTCGGCGCCGTCATCATGGCCAAGAGGAAACTGGAATGATACCCACGGAATACTACCTTTTTCTCGGCAGCGGATTGTTTACGGTCGGCGTCATTGGGGTGCTGACTCGGCGTAATGTGCTGATCATCCTGATGTCGATCGAACTGATATTGAATGCAGTCAATATAAACCTGGTGGCGCTGTCGCAGTATTTCCGCTCCGTGGATGGCCAGGTCTTCGCCATATTCGTAATCACCGATGCTGCCGCCGAAGCCGCAGTGGGCCTCGCGCTAATTATCGCCCTTTTCCGCAACAAAGAGACCGTAAACGCGGATGAAATCGACTTGTTGAAATGGTAAACAACCTTTAGCCTTTACACTTTAACCTTTGACCAACCATGCTTGACTACATTTGGTTAATTCCAGCTTTCCCGATTTTGGGCGCAGCCATCCAGTTCTTTGTTGGCCGGCGGTTGCCGCATAGGGCGGTCTCTTGGGTTTCGGTGGGATTGCCCGGACTGTCGTTTATCTGGGCGGTAGGCTGTTTCATTCAATTCCTTGGCCTCCCTGAATCGTCCCAGCACGTATTTCTAAAGCACTTGTACACGTGGCTGCCTGCCGGAGCGTTCCATCTCTCGAATGGCGCATTGGGAAACCTCAATGTCAACGTGGGGATGCAGCTCGACCCGCTCTCTTGCGTCATGATGCTGGTTGTGACGGGCGTGGGCTTCCTCATTCATGTGTATTCCATCGGGTACATGGCGCATGAAGGTGGTTACTACCGTTATTTCGGCTATCTCAACCTGTTCATGTTCTCCATGCTGGTGCTGGTGCTCGCCGATAACTACCTGATGATGTTTGTGGGCTGGGAGGGCGTGGGGCTCTGTTCTTATCTGCTGATCGGCTTCTTTTTCCAGCGCAAATCGGCGGCGGATGCAGGCAAGAAAGCATTTATTGTCAATCGAGTGGGCGACGCGGCATTCCTGCTGGGCGTCATGCTGATGGTCATGACGTTTGGGACCCTGGATTTTCATTCCATTACGGCAGCCGCGCGTAGTGGTCAATTTCCAATGGGCAGCGCCGTCATTACCACCATTTGCATCCTGCTGTTCATTGGCGCTACGGGCAAATCCGCGCAGATCCCGCTGTACATCTGGCTGCCCGATGCCATGGAAGGTCCGACGCCGGTCAGCGCCTTGATTCATGCTGCTACCATGGTGACCGCCGGCGTGTACATGGTGGCGCGTTCGAATGCGCTGTTTGCGCTTTCGCCCACCGCGCTGGCGCTGGTGGCGGGGATTGGGGCGGCGACGGCCATCTGGGCGGCGTCGATCGGCCTGGTACAGAACGACATCAAGCGGGTGCTCGCTTATTCCACCGTGAGCCAGTTGGGATACATGTTTCTGGCGTGCGGCGTCGGGGCGTTTGTCTCAGGCATTTTCCACTTGATGACGCATGCCTTCTTCAAGGCCCTCCTGTTCCTGGGCTCCGGGAGCGTGATTCACGCCATGAGCGGTGAACAGGACATGCGCAAAATGGGAGGGCTGAAAAACAAAATCCCCGTAACGTGCTGGACCATGGTGATTGCGGCGGCGGCGATTTCAGGGCTGCCGCCGTTTGCCGGTTTCTTCAGCAAGGATGAAATTCTCTGGCAATCCTTTGCCGGACCCTACGCGCATTATAAGGTGCTCTGGACGATCGGATGGATCACCGCCGGCCTTACGGCTTTCTACATGGCGCGCCTGATCTTCATGACGTTCTGGGGTAAGTCGCGCGTTTCGCACGAGGTCGAACACCACATTCATGAATCCCCCAGGCCCATGCTGGTTCCGCTGGTCGTTCTGGCGGTCCTGTCCACCATTGGCGGCTTCGTGGGCTGGCCGAAATCTTTATTGGGTGGAGAATGGTTCGGGAAGTTCCTGGAGCCCGTTCTGGAAGGAAATCCGCCGCTGCCTCCCCTGGGCTATGGACGAGGCATGGAATACTTCCTGATGGGACTTTCGGTGGTGACCGCGATTGTCGGTATCAGTGTTGCGTTTCGGATGTACGTGCAGCAGCCGGCGCTGGCGGCCCGAGTGTCTGCCGCGTTCGGGCGCATGCATCGAGTGCTGCTCAACAAGTACTACGTCGACGAACTCTACGACGCGATCTTTGTGAATCGCATTAAAAACATCGGGAACGCGCTGGCGGCGTTCGATTTGGGCGTGGTGGATGGCGGAGTGAACGGCGCGGGCTGGCTCACGCGCATCTCCGGCCGGGTGTCGATTCTTTGGGATACCTGGGTGATTGACGGTTTCGTGAACGCCATGGCTTTCTTGGTGAAAGTTATGAGCTGGCCGGCGCGGATTATACAGACGGGCCTGGTGCAGAATTATGCCTGGTTCATCACCGTCGGCGTTCTGATTTTCATGATTTATTATTTGGTGCATGTGTAGATTTTAGGTGTCAGGTGCCAGGTGTCAGGTGCCAGGGTAAAACACGACACAACCAACGGCAATCTGATACCTGATACCTGATACCTGATACCTGACACCTGTTCTTTCGAGGCTTAGCAATGCAATTTTTTCATGACCACATTCTGAGCATCATCTTGTTTATCCCGGTGGCGGGGATGATTCCGCTATTTCTGATCTCCGCGGAGAACAAGCAGGCGATCCGGTGGTGGGGGAACATCGTGTTCTTCGTGGACTTCCTCGCCTCGCTGCCCCTGGTCTTCTGGTTTTCGAGCGAAACACCGGCTGAGCAGTTCAAATTCGTCGAGGTGCACGGCTGGATTCCTTCCATCGGCGCGCAGTATCACCTGGGGATTGATGGCATCAGCTTTCTGCTGATCATGCTGACTACGGTGCTGGGCTTTCTCGCTGTCCTTTCGTCGTGGACGGCCATCCAGGAGCGGATGAAGGAATACTACGCCATGTTCCTGCTGCTCCAGGCGGGGATGCTGGGCGTCTTCATGTCGCTCGATTTCTTCCTTTTTTACGTGTTTTGGGAAGTCATGCTGGTTCCGATGTACTTCATCATCGGAGTGTGGGGCGGCCCCCGTAAGCTCTATGCGGCTATCAAGTTCTTCCTTTATACGTTGGCTGGATCGGTTCTGATGTTGCTGGGCATCCTCACCCTGTACCTGAATTATACGACGCCCGATGGCCGGCATACGTTCGACCTGATTGAACTGATGAAGCACACGAATGCCTGGCCCTTCACCATGCAGATCTGGGTGTTCATCGCCTTTGCCATTGGCTTTGCCATTAAAGTGCCGATGTTCCCGTTTCACACCTGGCTGCCCGATGCACACGTCGAAGCACCGACGGCCGGCTCGGTGATCCTGGCGGGCGTTTTGCTGAAAATGGGCACGTATGGCTTCTTGCGCTTCTCCCTGCCCCTTCTGCCGCAAGCGAGCACGAATCCGACCGTGGTGAAGGTCATGGTATGGCTGTCACTCGTCGCCATCATTTACGGGGCGCTGGTTTCACTGATGCAGAAGGACATGAAGAAGCTGATCGCGTATTCCTCGGTAAGCCACCTTGGGTTCTGTACCCTAGGGATCTTCGCTTTGAACCCGCATGGCTTGCAGGGAAGCGTGATTCAGCAGATCAATCACGGCATCTCCACCGGGGCGCTCTTCTTGATTGTCGGCCTGATCTATGAACGCCGCCATACGCGCGAGATTAAGGAGTTCGGCGGGCTTTCCAATGTCATGCCCGTGTATGCGACGCTCTTTATGATCGTGATGCTTTCGTCTATTGGCTTGCCGCTTCTCAATGGATTTATCGGAGAGTTTACGATTCTGCAGGGGGCGTACGAAGCGAACTGGCACTGGGCCGCGTGGGCGGTATCGGGCATCGTGCTGGGCGCCGCATATATGCTGTGGCTCTACCAGCGAACCATGTTTGGCGCCTGCGAGAATCCCAAGAACCAGATTCTCAAGGACCTGAATTTTCGGGAGATCATGACGCTGGCGCCTTTGATCGTGTGGGCATTTTGGATTGGCCTATACCCCAAGCCCTTTTTCAATGTGTTAAACAAACCTGTTACCGCCATCGTCGAGCGGTTGAATCCCAACTTCTTCCAGGCGCCGCAATCATCGAGCGCAGCACCCGTGCCGGCGAACGCGCGCGCCGGTTTTAGCGCTTCAGTTACAGCGAGGGGAGCGAGCCGCTAATGGGGAACGCATTCTTCAATGCGCTGGATTATCAGGCCATAAAGCCGGAAATACTGCTGACGATGTTCGGCTTGGCGGCCCTCCTGTTTGATTTCGTGAGGGATAAGCGCGATAAGTATCTCACCGCGGTGCCGGCCCTGATCGGGCTGGGATTTGCGCTGCTGCAATTTGGCATCTTCTGGCTTCGGTATTTTCGTTTCGGTCCGCCCGCCTACTTGGGGTTTGACGGGACGTTTGTGTTCGACTCTTTCGCTTTCTTCGCCAAATTGATCATCGTGGTGGCCACGGCACTGGTGGCGCTACTTTCAATGAAGTACCTGGAGATCGAACATGCGAACGAAGGCGAGTACTACGCGCTGCTGCTTTTTGCCGCCGTGGGCATGATGTTCATGGTCTCGGGGGCCGACCTGATTGTGCTCTTCATTGCTCTGGAGTTGATGGCGCTTTGCGAGTACGTGTTGACGGGATTCCTGCGGGGCAATAGGCGGTCCAACGAAGCGGCGGTGAAGTTTTTCCTGCTGGGCGCGTTTTCCTCAGGATTGCTGCTTTATGGCATGTCACTGCTTTACGCGATCGGCGGCTCGACGAAACTAAGCGTCATTGCGGAACGTCTGCGCGAACGGCCGGCATCCGACCCCCTGTCCTGGGTCGCGCTCATCACGTTGCTGGCAGGAATGTACTTTAAGATCGCCGCCGTGCCTTTCCACCAGTGGACCCCTGACACTTATGAGGGCGCTCCGACCACGATCACCGCGTTTATTTCCGTGGCGCCGAAGGTCGCCTCGTTTGCGTTTATCGTCCGGATTCTGTTCATGGGACTTTGGCCCATGCGAGCGGAGTGGCAGGCCTTGACGATTGGCGTGGCCGTTGCCACGATGACACTCGGCAATCTCGCCGCCATCACCCAGACGAATATCAAGAGGTTTTTTGGCTACTCGACCATAGCGCATGTGGGATACCTGCTGCTGGGGCTGGTGGCCGCCGCGGACGGGAACGGGGATGGGCTCCGGGCCATTGTCATTTACCTGATCGTTTACGCGTTTATGAATCTCGGCGCCTTTGCCGTCATTACGATGATGCGCCGGAGGGATGTGATCGGGGACGAAATTGATGACCTTTCCGGATTGATGTCGCGTGCGCCGGCGTTGGCGCTGCTGATGCTCATTTTCCTGCTCTCGCTCGCCGGAATCCCGCCGACGGCAGGGTTTATCGGCAAATATTACATTTTCCTGTCGCTGATCGAAACGGGGCACTACTACCTGGCGCTGCTGGGGGTTGGCTATTCCGTAGTTGCGCTGTATTATTACTTTCGCATCGTTGTGGTCATGTTCATGAAGCGGCCACTCAACGAGGTGCCTTACGCCACCAGTCTTGCGCTACGGGTGGCGCTGGGAGTGACGCTGGCGATGACGCTGCTGATCGGCATTTATCCCCAGCCGATTATTACGATAGCCCGTGAAGCGGCACGGCCATTTTTCTCGTGAAAGGGGTATGATGCCCACGCCCCCGAACAAGCGAATGGGTCTGTGGGCACAAGTCGGGTTTTACTCCAGCCTGGGGATGATTTTGCCCGCCGGCGTGGTGGGAGGATTTGGGCTGGGGTGGTGGCTGGATCGGCGGCTGCACACATCCCCGCTCTTTGCGTTAGCTTTGAGTTTAGTAGGGGCGGCGGCAGGAATAATCGAAATCCTGCGGATTCTAACACGCAGTGAAAAACGAGATGAATCAGACGAATCCAACGGCGGATCTGGCACAGGCTGAAGCGCGGCTACCGCGTTGGATGCTCGGGCTGGCGACCGTGGGGACCATTTGTATCCTGCTGTCTACCCATGTGCGATTCGGGGCAGGGTTTGCGATTGGGTCAGCGCTCGGCATTTTGAATTATCTTTGGCTTCATCATATTGTCGAGGCGTTGGTGAACTCCGGGAGGGCGCGGCCGGGCAAGGGCGTTCTCGCCAAAGTTCTTGTCCGATATCCGCTGATGTTTGCTGGAGTATATCTATTCTATAAATCGGGATGGCTGCCCTTCACCGCAGTTCTGGGTGGTTTATTCGTGCCGGTGGGCGGAGTCCTGATGGAAGCAATCTTTTTGTTGAAGGAAGGTATCAAGGTTAAAGCGTAAAGTCTAAAGCCCAAAAGCGGGCCGGCTTATTTTTCAGCCTTTGAGCTTTGCACTCTACACCTTCTTACGATTATGGAACATCAGGTCTGGTTTACGGCAATTTTGAATAAAATCCTGGGCGGGCCCGTGGCCGCCCTGCTCGTGCGTCTGGGTCATCCCGCGGCTGATCCTCTTCATCCCATTCCCAACTACATCGCCATGGAGATTTTGGTGGCGTTGATTATTCTGATTGGCGCAATCATTTTGCGCCGGGAATTGTCAGTGGAATCGCCGGGCAAGTTCCAGCAGACGATGGAAGCCGTTGTGGAATTCGTTCGCGACATGAACGAGGAGATCATTGGCCACGGCTCCTCGCGTTACATTGCGATGATCGGCACACTCGGGATCTTCATTGGTCTTTGCAATGTCTTGGGATTGATTCCGACCTTGCAGGCGCCGACCGGGCGCATCGAGGTGACCCTCGGCTGCGCGGTGGCGGCCTTTCTTTATTACAACTTTCAGGGGATCCGGCACCACGGGATTCTGGGGTATCTGAAACATTTCTGCGGACCGGTCATGATGATGGCTATCATCATGTTCCCCATTGAAGTTGTGGGGAACGTGGGCCGCCTTCTCTCATTGAGCGTCCGTCTTTACGCCAACATGTTTGTGGGCGACATCCTGGAACGAGTGTTCACGGGGCTGATTCCGATTGCCGTTCCGGCTTTGTTCATGGCCTTGCATCTTTTTGTTTCAGCTTTGCAGGCATATATTTTCATGCTGCTTCCCGCAATCTATATCAGCATGGCAACATCATCCGAGGATTAAAGAGTTTAGGGCAGGCATTCGGTCTGCCGGGCATTGTAGGACCGCCAGCGTGAGTCCTGCCTGCACGAGGGGTGGCGGGGCACCACCTCCTGGCGGAATTTATTAGAGCCTCGGCCGCGACATCGGGCAGGGGCGAGAGGAGAAAAGGTGAGACGAAACGTACTTATGTGGTTAACGGCGATCGCCGGCATGCTGCTTGCCGCGCCCGCCTTCGCGCAGGTACCAGGAGGAGGTGCTGCCGGCAGCGGCGTGAATTGGGTAGCGCTTACGTCGGGCTTTGCCATGGCGATAGCTTCCGCCGGCTGCGGCTATGCGCAAGGGAAGGCGGCGTCGTCGGCATGCGAGGGATTGGCAAGGAACCCAGGCGCCCGGGCGGGCATTCAATTCGCCTTGATCCTGGCCCTAGTGCTGATTGAGTCCATGGCGCTCTACACCTTCGCCATTATCTTCATCAAGGTCATTTAGCTGTTATCTGCGCCAGTTCGAATCAAGGGGGGGGCTCCCGCCTCCCCTTTGATATTTAAGGTTAATAGCGCGTCTACAGACTGACCGCCGGTTCTCTCGCTGACAACGAGGATTCGCCTGACTAACTTGCGGCCGCGCCGGGTTCAAGCACCGCCGCGGAGCGAGGTTGCGTACTCCGGGTGGGCTGGGTTGAGTTTGCTGCCCGGACCTCCAATAGAAGCCGCAACGCAGGCAGGGCCGCCCGAGCCGCTGCTTCTCCCGCGGCAATCAACTCGTCGCCCCGCTCGAACTCATCCCACCGGATATCCAAGACGTTGGGCTCAATGACCAGATCACATTGGCTTCGCCAGTGCGCCTGGTTCAGATTCTGGATGATTTGGAAGGATTCGCCGACGATCTGGAAGAGATTTGTGGGCCGGGGCGGCGGGTTGCCGTTGCCCGTCATGTGCACGCCCACGATTACATCCACATTCATCTGTTGCAAGGCCATCACGGGCACGCTGCCCACAATCACGCCGTCCACGAGCAAGCGTCCCCTATACTCGACGGGAGTGAACAGCCCTGGGAAACAACAACTGGCACGCACGGGGGTGATCAGGTTGCCCTCGCGGAAGATCACGGCTTCACCGGTGGTTACGTCGCCCGCCACTACCGCCAGGGGAATCTTGAGTTGTTCGAAGGTCCGGCAGCGGAGCAGTTCGGCGAGCAATGCCTCCATGCGCTCGTTGGTGGCAAACCCAAGACGTGAAAACGTCCAACGCGCCAGCCTGTTCCAGCGGAGCTTACGGGCCGCCGCGATCAACTCGTCGATGGTACAGCCACTGGCGAAGGCCGCTGCCGCCAAACTGCCCGCGCTGGTTCCCGCCAAGGCGTCGATCGGGATACCATTCTCAATAAGGACCTTGAGGACGCCAACATGCGCCACGCCACGCGCGAACCCGCCCCCTAGCGCCAACCCGACCCTTGGCAGCCGAACGGGTACAGAGTTTCGCTCCTTTCGATGCTTAGCAATGGCGGGTGTATAGGCGAACTGGCGAAGGCGCCGGACGGCGGCACGCAGGAACTTTCGGGTGAAGCCGGTGGTCCCAGGTTTCATCGCTCGCCTCCCACTGGACGACGTCACGAATGTGCAGCCTCTATTACGTGGTTGCGCAACACCTGCGATCTAATATCTTTGATGTTACATGTGACGGGTAAGTTGCAAATCACCCATCCCATACTTCACGCAATTCGTGGTTGCGGGGCGGAGGGGCGCCTGAGTCCGTGACGTTCCTCAGCGGAGGAGCGGAGAGCTTGCCAAGGCGCTGAGGTCAACCAACTTGTTAGGCAGCAGTCCGAGATAGAAAATTCCCAGAACGCTGATCACCAGCGCGGCCTGCACCGGCCATGGCAATACTGTCTTCGAAGCCTGAGTTTCCCCCTCGCGCATATACATCGCAACGATGAGCTTAAAGTAGTAGTAAACCGAAACCACGCTATTCAGCAAAGCCAGGATGGTGAGGCCGACCAGGCGCGATTGGAGGGCCGCACGGAAAACGTAAAACTTCGCCATGAAACCCGCAGTGGTAGGAAACCCGGCGAGAGATAACAAGAACACGGTGAGACAAGCAGCAACGGCAGGGCGTGCGAAGGCTAACCCCTTGTAATCGTCGACTTTAACCAGCCGTTCCCCGGCGCCGGCCAGGTGCGCGATCAGCAGGAAAGCTCCCACGTTCATGAATGCATAGACCACCAGGTAATACATGACGGCAGATATTCCGCGGGAACCGCCTGCCGTGACTCCAACGAACACATAACCCGCATGAGCGATCGATGAATACGCCAGCAGGCGTTTGACGTTCGACTGCCACAGCGCCGCTAGGTTGCCCACGCACATGGTAAGAGCGGCGGAGATCCAGAGAATCCAGAAAGTCGTGCCGGCGGTGGAGGAAAAGCTTCCCAGAAATACGCGAAGAAGAACCGCGAAGGCGGCGGCCTTGGGACCCACCGAAAGGAACGCCGTAACCGGCGCCGGCGCGCCTTGGTAAACATCGGGTGCCCAGACTTGGAACGGAGCAGCGGAGAGTTTGAACGCCAGGCCGACGAACACGAGAATCAAGGCCACCTCCGTGAACGCGGGCCATTGCGAAGCTTGACCGAGCTTCGCACTTGCCCCCATGAGGTTGGTAGTTCCCGTGAGGCCGTATACAAAAGCAATTCCATACAGGAAAAATGCCGTGGCGAAGGACCCCAGCAGGAAATACTTCAGCGAGGCTTCATTGCAAAGGAGGTCGCCCCGCCGGTAGCCGACGAGAATGTAGGTGGAGATCGAGGAAATCTCCAGCGCCAGGAAAATCATAATGAGATCCGTAGAGGCGGCCATGAAGCACATGCCTACCGTTCCCATCAGAACGAGCGCATAGTATTCACCGTGCTGGTCATGCTCACGGTCCAGATAATCCAGGGAACCTAAAATAACCAGTGCTGCTACGAGCAAGAATAAGTAAATGAAGTAGAGTCCGAATTCGTCTGCGGCGACCGCGCCCCCGAACGCAGGGCCCATGCCGGGCCACGGGTAGAGAAAAAGGCAGGAGACTGCGGCGGCGCCCGCAAGAATGCCCACCAGTCCCACCCAACCAAGTAGCTTCTTGTGGCTGGCGCCAACGAACGGTTCCAGCACCATGATCAGCACGGCGAAGGCAAACAGAACGATCTCCGGCAGAATCCGCATAATATCGACTGGATGAAGGGTGATCATCGGTCACCCCCGGGAGCGAATAGTACGTAATGGGTACTTGACACGGAGACCGGCATCGGGAAAACCACACGTTTCGTCAGGACCGTCGGCTGCCCTTCCACGCGCTGTAGCAGGAAATTTACGGTCCGGTCCATGCGCCGCAAGAATGGTTGGGGGTAAACCCCCATGGCAATGATGACCACGACCATCACGGCCAGGATTAACTTCTCACGAAAATCGCAGTCCGGCAGGTTGAGATTTTTCTCGTTCTTAACTTCGCCGTAAAACACGCGCTGGTACATCCACAGCAGGTAGACGGCAGCCAAGACCACCCCAACGGCAGCCAAGGCGGCATACGCGGCGTGGTTTTGGTAGGAACCGACGATGATGAGAAACTCCCCGACGAAGCCATTCAAGGCGGGCAGACCCAGTGAAGATAACGCCACAATCAGGAAGAACGTGCTATAGACGGGCATTGGCGTGGCCAACCCTCCGAACTCGCTGATCAGGCGTGTATGGCGCCGATCGTAAAGCATCCCCACCAACATGAAGAGAGCGCCCGTCGAAACGCCGTGGCTGATCATCTGGTAGATTGCGCCTTCCATGGCTTCCGGCCGGAAGACGAAGATTCCCAGCACACAGAACCCGAGATGCGCAACCGAAGAATAGGCCACCAGTTTCTTCAAGTCGGGCTGCACCATGGCGACCAATGCGCCGTAGATGATACCGATGATGCCGAGAATGCAGATGATGGGAGCAAACACGCGCGATGCCTCGGGAAAGAGCGGCAGGCAGAAGCGTAGCATGCCGTACGTCCCCATTTTCAGCAGAACCCCGGCCAGGATCACGGAGCCCGCTGTCGGCGCCTCGACGTGCGCATCCGGCAGCCAAGTGTGGAGCGGGAACACAGGAACCTTGATCGCGAAAGCTAAGAAAAATGCCCAAAACAGCCACAGTTCAGCCTGCGGAGTTAACGAGGATTGTGTAGAGAGGTGATCCAAAATACGGGGCAAGTCAAAGCTGCCGGTAATCGTATAAAGATAGATGATTCCAGCCAGCATCATCGCCGATCCGGCCATGGTGAAAAGGACGAACTTGATCGCGGCGTAGACGCGGCGCTCGTGTCCCCAGATGCCGATCAGGAAATACATGGGGATTAGCATGACCTCCCAAAAAACAAAGAAGAGGAGCAGATCGAGCGAGACAAACACTCCGATCATTCCTGTTTCGAGCGCCAGCAGAAACAGAAAGAACTCCTTCGGCCGTTTGGTGATGCTTTTCCAGGAAACCAGTACCGAAAGCGGCGTAAGAAATCCGGTGAGTAAGATCAGGAGCGCACTGAGTCCGTCGACGCCCAGGTGGTAGTTCACAGGCGGCAAAGTTATCCACGGGACCAGTTCCTCGAATTGCATACCCGCGCGCTGGGGACTGAATTGAACATAAATGCCGGCGATGAGCAGGAATACAATTAAGGAAAACGCCAGCGCGACCCAGCGAATGGCCGTTGTTCGCTCGTTCCGGAGGAAGGCTAACACTACCGCGCCGAGGAGGGGCAGGAACGTTACGACCGTAAGAGAATGCGCAGTGTACCAGGACATGGCGATTGAGAATCAAACGCAAAAATCAACAATTCACGGTTGTCAGTCTGCACATCAAAAGCATGAGCCCCATAGCGGGCAGTTCTGGGTGCAACCGTTAACCACGGTTACGGCTACTCGCCGGCGATTAACGGCGGACTACGAAGATGTATAACAGCCACAGAACCGCGCCGAGAAGAACCCACGTGGCATAACTTGGAATGTCGCCGGATTGGATCCTTCGCAACTCGTCCCCTACTTTGGCCGTGCCTCCGCCCGCCCCATTCACCAACGTATTGTCGATCACCTTGGCATCCACCACCCGCCACAGGAACTTGTCTGAAAACGTCCGCACCGGGCTCACAATGAGCCAATCGTAAAACTCATCCACGTAATACTTGTGCGTCAGAATGCGGTATAACTCAGTGTAGCGGCCCGCCAATTGAGCGGGGATGTCCGTGGACTTCAGGTACCACCATGACGCTAATATGATCCCGATCAGGGCCGCGAGTACGGAGAACCCCATTAATGCAGCAAGGCTTAAATCTGCACCATAACTGGAAGAAACTTTGTGCAGGGCATCCGTGGCGGGGGCAAAAACCGGGTCCAGAAAACGGTCGAAACGCTCGGCGCCATTAAAGGGCCAGACGCTGGGCCAACTTACGTAGCCCGCTACAACGGAGAAAAATGCGAGCACCATAAGCGGGACCGTCATCTTGGAACCACTCTCGTGCAGGTGCTGTGCTGTTTCAGGCTCTACCCGGGAACGGCCGCAAAACGTAAGGTACAGGCCGCGAAACATGTAGAAAGCCGTAAGTGCGGCGGTGAAGGTTCCCAACCAGTAGAGCCAGGGCCGGCCCAGAGGTCCCTCGTAAGCCCCCGCCAGAATTTCATCCTTGCTGAAAAAACCCGCAAAAAGAGGGACGCCGCTAATGGCCAGCGTCGCAATGAGGAATGTTGCGTAGGTGGTTTTCAATTTGTGACGCAACCCGCCCATCTTGCGCATGTCCAATTCGCCGCTCATGGCGTGCATCACGCTGCCCGGCAGCGAGGAAGAGCAGCGACTTGAAGAACGCGTGAGTCATGAGATGGAAAATTCCCGCCGCGAACACGCCGGCGCCACAGCCCAGAAACATATATCCAAGCTGACTGATGGTGGAGTACGCCAGCATGCGCTTCAAATCATTCTGAGTCAGGGCGATGGTTGCGGCAAAAAACGCGGTCAGACACCCGACCACCCCTACCACGGCCAGGGCGATAGGAGCGTGGGCAAAGATGACGCTCGACCTGGCCACAAGGTAAACGCCGGCGGTCACCATGGTGGCGGCGTGGATCAGAGCGCTTACCGGTGTCGGACCCTCCATGGCGTCGGGTAGCCACACATAAAGCGGAAGCTGGGCGGATTTGCCCGCGGCCCCCAGGAACAGGAGAAGGCCGATGCCTGTCAGGACAGCTTCCAACTCCCCTTGGGGTAAGCCGGCAATGCGAGTGAAGATGGCTCGAAAATCGAGCGAGTGGAAAGTCCAGAATAGCAGGGCCACGCCCACCGTGAAGCCCGCGTCTCCAATGCGCGTCACGATAAAGGCTTTCTTGCCTGCATCCGCTGCGGATTTCCTCAGGAAATAGAAACCGATCAGCAGGTATGAGCAGAGCCCTACCCCCTCCCACCCCACAAACATTACCGGGAAGTTCGCGGCCGTCACCAGGGTGAGCATCATGAAGAGGAATAGATTCAGGTAGGTAAAAAACCGGTAGTAGCCGCCTTCGTGCTCCATGTACCCGCGTGAATAAAGGTGGATCAGGAAAGCGACCACGGTGACCGTTAGCGTCATCACCAGTGTCAACCGGTCATAGTAAAGGGCATATTCCACCCGCAACTCACCCGCTTGTATCCAGGTGAAATAGCTGTGCGTGAAAGCCTCGGGCTGAATAGCGGATTTAGAGTAGACCCAGGCTGACAGAATTGCGAACACCATCGCCAGTCCCGCCCCGCCGCACCCGACCAGCGAGACGGCAGCCTGCGACAGGCGACGGCCCAGGAGGCCGTTGAGGGCCGCACCCAGGAGAGGAGGCAACAGCATGAGCAGGAGCAGTATTTCCAGGTTCATCAAAGTATTGTGTGAAGCTTCACTTCCGCCGGTCCGGCCCTCGACTCCGCACCTACCACTTCATCGTATCGACGTCTTCGATGTTTAGAGACTTACGATTGCGGTGGAGCGCGATAATGATGGCCAGCCCCACGGCCGCCTCGGCTGCCGCCACGACGATTACAAAAAAAGCAAAGATCTGGCCATCCAGATTACCAAGAAAGCGCGAAAAAGCGACGAAGGCCAGGTTGACCGCGTTGAGCATCAATTCAATACAAATGAAGACAGTGATAATGTTGCGCCGGAAGATGAATCCCGCGGCGCCGAGCACGAAAAGGATGACGCTAAGAGCCAGATAATGTACCAGTGGAACCATTTTCCTTCCTGAGAGCCAGAACCCAGAAGCTAGAAGTTAGAAGCTAGTATCTAGAATTCCCTGCGATCTGGCATAAGCGATTGTGTCCGGCACCCGTAAAGAATTTCCGATTCTCACTTCTCACTTCTTTTTTCCTAACGCTGGATTGCTCGCTGCTTCCTTTCGCACTTCCTTCCGTGCCAGAACCACGGCGCCCAGCACCGCAACCAGGATCAGAACGGAAGTAACCTCGAACGGCAGCACATAACTGCTGAAGAGCAAATGGCCAATAGCTGCGGGACTCCCGTTGACGCGCACGGATGAACCAGCGGCATGGGTTGGAAACTGGGCCCAGACTACCATGAGCATCTCTGCCAGGAGTCCGCCAACGAGGGGTGCGCCCAGCCATTTAGCAATTTGGCTTCGTTGGCTCAAGGTTTCTCGGCCGGCATTGAGAAGCATGATCACGAAGACAAACAGCACCATGATGGCGCCGGCGTAGATAATGACCTGAATGACCGCCATGAACTCCGCGCCCAGCAGCAAATACACCACCGCCAGCGAGCAGAGCACCACAATTAACGAAAGCGCGCTATAGACAGGAGTGCGTTGCAGCACGACGTTCAGAGCAGCCAGAACGGCAACGGCGGCGACGATGTAGAAAAGAATCGGCATAGAAACAGAATCAAGAAGTTAGAAGCTAGGAGTCAGAAGACGATCTCGGTCCTCGCTCCAATCTTGTTGCGTCATCCTTCACCCCCGCCAGGCGACGAAGAAACTAGTCACCAGAATGTTCAAAAGAGCCAGTGGGAGCAGGAATTTCCAGCCCACAGCCATGAGCTGATCGTATCGGAAGCGTGGCAGTGTTCCCCGCATCCAGATGTAGAAAAACATAAAGCAAAACACCTTCAAGCAGAACCAAAAGATAGGCAGCAGGGCCTGCGCAATGTTCGGCCACGACGCAAACACCGGTCCGTGCCACCCCCCGAAAAAGAGAATGGTCGCGAGACAAGATACAGTCACCATGTTGGCGTATTCGGACATGAAAAACATCGCGAATTTCATGCTGCTGTATTCAGTGTGGTATCCGCCCACCAACTCCGTTTCGCCTTCCGGCAGATCGAAAGGCACGCGATTGGTTTCGGCGACCGCGGACGTGAAATAGACAAAGAAGCCAATGGGCTGGGTAAAGACGTACCAATGCGGCACCCACGTGTTAACCCCGGCAATATGCCAGAATCCGCTCTGCGCGTCGACGATCCCCCGCAAGCTCAGCGTGCTGGCCATCAACAGCGTACCAATCACCGCCAGGCCGAGGGAAAGCTCATAACTGATCATTTGCGCCGACGATCGCAGCCCGCCGAGCAGCGGGTACTTGCTGTTCGAGGACCATCCGGCGAGCGCGATGCTGTACACGCCGAGGGATGTGACGGCGAAGACAAAGAGCAGGCCGATGTTGATGTCGGTTATCTGAAACTCAATCCGATGGCCGTGAAATGTGAAGCCATTGCCAAAAGGAATAACCGCGATGGAGAGAAACGCCAGGACAAACCCCAGCAAAGGCGCCACCCAATAAATAACCTTATCGGCTTCGAGCGGCATGATGTCTTCTTTAAGAATGAACTTCGCGCCGTCAGCCATCGGTTGCAGCAATCCGTGCGGCCCTACCAGATACGGCCCCCAGCGCGCCTGGATGTGCGCCACCACTTTGCGCTCCAGCCAAGTCGCATATGCAACTGCCGTGAGCAACACGACCAGCACGATCACGGTTTTCACCACGGCGACGACGAGGAAGAATGTCGTGTCAGAAAATGTGCCCATGCGGTTTTTTGGCTTCGTCTACAGAATTCAACGCTGCGCTATATCGGCTGACAGTACCGGATGTAAAAAGGGAATCTTCGGACGACAAAATCAAATCGTTGCGGGTAAGCTCGGGAGGCGCGCCTGTGGGATGGGTCGCCACGGCGCGACCTGCCAGCAAATTCGGCAGCCCAATATTGTAGCCGGGAATCCGCGTAATAATCTCCCGGAGCACGTCTTCAGACGAGCGATAATTCCAGCTTTGGCCTAGCAATCTCGCCAGCGCAGCCAGTATTTCCATGTCGCTGCGCGTGCCCGCTTTCCGCATCGTTTTCTTCAGAAGTTGCACTTGTCCACAGGTATTCGTCACCGTCCCCGATTTTTCCGCGAAGGTGGTCGCGGGGAGAACTACGTCAGCGGCTTCGGTCGTCTCCGTCGGGAACAGTTCTGCCACCATCAAGAATGCCAGTTTGCCAAAATGCTCTTTCGCGAGATGGAAGGTCTTGACGGGGTTCGAGCCAAACACCAGCAACGCCTTGACGTTTCCCGATTCGACGCCTTCGAAGATTGAGCGGATATCGCGGCCGGGCGCGGCGGGGATTCTCGCTTGCCACATGGATTCCATCTGTTCGCGTGCTGCGGCGTCAGAGACTGGTGCGTAGCCGGGAAACACGTCAGGCAATAAGCCCATATCGCAGGCGCCGCGGGAGTTGGCGTAGTCGCCAAGGGCGACGAAGCGCGTGTGGCCGGGAAGCGCCAATCCCCACTGCACCAGTTCCGCCACATCCTTTCCGCGAATCTCGTCCCCGAAAATGACGACAGTACCGGATTCCTTCCGCAGATTTTCTCCCAAGGCTTCCAGTTCCCCGGGGTTCGTTGCCGTGCCGCCCGACGGCGATGGCTTTCCTGCGAGGCTCCGAAGTGCTTCCGCTTCTCCCCCGGTGGGGACAATGACGGCTTGCTTTGCCTGGCGTTGCAGCTTGATCGTGCGGCTGTTCAGCAAGTACAGGTGCGCATCGCGTTGTCGTACCGCCTGCCTGATCTGATAAGCAATGAGCGGATGCTGGTGGGTGGGATCGTTGCCGATCAGAAGAACGCTCGAGGCCTCACCGATCTGCTCGATAGTTGCGTAGCGATCTTCGGCTTTAGCGGCCGTCAGGGCCCGGACGAGGGAAGGGAAGTCGGCCGTGCGATGGTGGTCCAAATTGTTCGTTCCCAGTACGGTTCGCGCAAACCGCCCGAGCAGATAATTCTCCTCGTTGGTGGTGCGGTTGGAGCCGATTACGGCGATTGCGTCCGGCCCTTGCTCATTCTTGATACCAGCGAGCCGCTCCGCCGCCACGCCGAGGGCTTCTTCCCACGTGCCGCTCTCCTGCTTTCCATTCCTGCGGATCAGCGGAGATGTCAGCCGCTGGCTGTTGTTCACGAAATCCCAGCCGAACCGGCCTTTGACGCACAAAAACTCACCATTGATTCCGGAGTGGTCCCGATTGTTGGCGCGAATGATTTGATTGTTGCGAACGCCCAGCGTGGTCTTGCACCCATCTCCACAGTGGTTGCATATTGTGCCCGTGTAGGCCATTTCCCACGGACGCGTCTTGTAACGATACGTGCCGCTGGTGAGCGCGCCGACCGGGCAAATATCGATGCACATGCCGCACTCTTCGCACTCCAGCTTATCGCCTCGGTTCGGAATAATCTCACTGTGCGCGCCACGGAAATTGATGCCGTACGCGTTCACGTCCATGCCTTCGTCGCACACGCGAATGCAGCGGTAACACAGGATGCAACGCGGCCAGTCGTAATAAACCAGACTGGAGAATTGGCGCTCGTCATGGTGGAGTTTGGCCTCCATGAAGCGCGTCTCTGCCGCCCCGTAACGGAACACCGCGTCCTGCAATTCGCACTCGCCGCCCTTGTCGCAAACCGGGCAATCGAGCGGGTGATTGGTCAGCAGAAACTCCAGCATGGCCTTGCGGGCGTTCTTCACTTCCTCGGTCTCGGTGTAAACCACCATGCCGTTGGTCGCAATAGTGGTGCAGGCCGTCTGAAGCTTGGGCATTTTTTCAATCGCGACCAGGCACATGCGGCAGGCGCCCTGAAGCGTAAGGCCAGGGTAGTAGCAGTAGGATGGAATTTCGATGCCCGCTTGTTTTGCAGCCTCGATAACCAGCGTTCCCGCCGGAACCTTTACTTCCTTGCCGTCGATTTTCAGGGTGACGGGTTCGGCGGCGGGATTGGCGCGCGGGGAAAGGCTCGGGTTGCGCGTGTACGGCACCGCGGCCTGCAGATTCTCCTGCTTCGGAGGTAGGTCGATGGTAACGAACTGCGAGTTGTGCGTCTGATCTTTCATGCGACGCTCACCGCCTTCTCGTACGGACAAGCCCAAAGTCTGAGATGCTCTTCGAACTCGTTCCTGAATTTCCTCAGAATGCTGATGGTCGGCATGGCGGCGGCATCGCCGAGAGGACAAAGAGTTTTGCCCAGCATGTTATAGGAAACGTCCAAGGCGGTGTCAGGATCTTCGGGCAGCCCTCCGCCCCCATGGAACCGGTCAAGCATGTGCTTCAGCCACGACGTCCCTTCGCGGCAGGGAATGCACCATCCGCACGACTCGTGCGCGTAGAACCGCATGATGCGGGCCGCGGTTTTCACCATGCAGGATTCTTCATCCAGAACGATCACGCCGCCGGAACCCAACATGGAACCGATTTTTGCCACGGAGTCGAAATCCATGTTGACGTCGATTTCGTCCGCCGTCAGCACCGGGCACGACGAGCCTCCCGGGATCACGGCCTTCAGCTTCTTTCCTCCGGGTATTCCGCCCCCAACCTCCTCAATTATCCGGCGCAGGGGGAAACCCATGGGTAATTCGTAGACTCCGGGACGATTGGTGTGGCCGCTCAAGCAGAAAAGGCGAGTGCCCCCGTTCTTGGGTGAACCCAGCTTGGCAAACCACTCCGCTCCGTTCAGCATGATGTGCGGAACGTTGGAAAGTGTCTCGACGTTGTTGATGACGGTAGGCCCGCCGTACAGTCCTACCACGGCGGGGAACGGCGGCTTTATGCGAGGATAGCCCCGCAGGCCCTCCAGCGAGTTTAGCAGGGCAGTTTCTTCGCCGCACTCATAGGCGCCTGCCCCGGTATGCGTGCAAAGTTCGAAATCGAAGCCGGACCCTTGGATGTTTTTGCCTAGGTACCCGGCTGCGTACGCCTCCGCGAGCGCCCGATCGACAATGTCCAGCAGGTAGCGGTATTCGCCGCGAATGTAGATAAATCCCTGGTGGGCCTGGATGGCATAACCCGCAATAATAATGCCTTCAATAAGCTGGTGCGGGTCGTATTCCATGAGCGGACGATCTTTGCAGGTACCCGGCTCGCTCTCATCGGCGTTGCACACCACGTATTTGGGTTTGGCCGATTGTTTGGGGACAAAACTCCATTTCATGCCCGTGTTAAAGCCCGCACCGCCGCGGCCACGCAACCCGGAGTTCTTCACTTCATTGATCACGTCTTCGGGCTTCATGACCAGCACTTTTTTCAAAGCTTGATAGCCCTCGTGCTGAAGGTACACGTTCAAGGAAGCGGAATTGGCCAGGCCGAAGCGCTTACTGATGACCTTTACTTCCAGGGGGCTATTGCCCATCGGGTTGTTGTAGCCAGGCATCGTCGTAATGCGAAATCCGGAATCCGAAATCCGAAACTGGAAGTTCCGTGTGCCGATTGCGAGCTTCGAATTCTGGGTTTCCAGTTCCTTACATTTTGGGTTCTTTGTTTCTTAACTCATCAATCAACGCGTCGATCTTCTCCGGCGTCAGGTTTTCGTAATAATCATAATTGATCTGCATGGCTGGGGCGCCACAGCACGCCCCCAGGCACTCGACTTCCTCCAGTGAAAAGAGACCGTCCGGCGTCGTCTCCTTGTGCTTCAGGCCAAGCTTCTTGCAGCAATGTTCGTAAATTTCATCTGCTCCGCGCAGCATGCAGGAGACGTTGGTGCAAATCTGGATGTGGTGCTTGCCCACCGGTTTGCGGTGAAGCATGGAGTAATAGCCGATGACCTCCACCACCTCGATTGGCCGCGCGTCCGTGCGTCGGGCCACCTCAGCGATTACCTCCTCGCTTACGTGGCCGACTTCATCCTGCGCGTAAACCAGCATCGGAACCATGGCCGAGCGCTTCAGCGGATAACGCGCAAGAAGCTGATCGAATTTCTTCAACAACGATTCAGAAAGCATCACGTGGTCCATCATTGGTGATTGGCGATTGGTGATTTGTGATTGAAAAACCCCCGGCCATGAACTCCCAAGTTTGCCAGCTGCGCGCATTCTGGTCAATCGCCAATCACCAATCACAAATCACCAATTGTTTTACCTGTCCACCTCCCCCAGTACGATGTCGATGGTGCCGATGCACGCCACCACGTCGGCGATCAATCGTCCCTCGATCATTTTCGGCAGGACTTGCAAATTCGCAAACGATGGCGCCCGCACGTGGCAGCGGAATGGTTTCGGCGAACCGTCGCTGACCAGATAGAAACCCAGTTCTCCCCGCGGCGATTCGATGGCCTGGTACACTTCGCCGATCGGGGGATGGAATCCCTCGGTCACAATCTTGAAATGGTAAATCAATGCTTCGATGGAGGTTTTCATGCTCTCGCGTTCGGGCAGAACGATGTGTGGAGCTTTGGCCTTAATCGGGCCTTCCGGCAATCCCTCCACGGCTTGATTCACGATGCGCAAGGACTGGCGCATTTCCTCCACCCGCACCAGGTAACGGCCGTACACATCGCCTTCGGGGCGGGTGGCGACCTTGAAATCAAATTTCTCGTAGCTCGAATACGGCTGCTGCTTGCGAATGTCCCAATCCACGCCAGAGCCGCGTAACGACGGCCCGGAAACGCCGTAGGCGATCGCGTCCTCTGCGGAAAGGTACCCCACGCCCTGCGTCCGGCGCAGCCAGATGGGGTTCCGGGTCAGCAGCGCCTCGTATTCATCGATGCGCGACGGAAAGCTCCTGGCAAACTTCTCCACGCCTTTCAGCCAGCCCAAGGGGGGCTCTAATGCCAGCCCTCCGATACGGAAATAGCTGGTCATCATCCGCTGGCCGGAGATCGACTCAAAAATGTGCAGGATCTCCTCTCGCTCGCGAAAGCAATAGAGGAAAACGGACATGGCCCCGATGTCGATGGCGTGTGTTCCCAACCACACTAAATGGCTTTGGATGCGGGTCAATTCGGTCAACAGCACGCGAATCCACTGCGCCCGCGGCGGAATCTCCAGGCTCAGCAGCTTTTCGGTGGCCAGGCAGAACCCCAAATTGTTCGAGAGCGGCGCAAGATAATCCATTCGGTCCGTAAGGGTTATTCCCTGAGGGTAGGTCAACGCTTCGTACGATTTTTCGAATCCGGTATGCAGGTAGCCGATGTCGTAAAGGGCCCGAACCACCGTTTCGCCTTCGAGATCCAGCACCAGCCGCAACACGCCATGGGTAGAGGGGTGCTGCGGTCCCATGCTCAGGATCACCTGTTCTTCTCTACCTGGAACTTTCTCCAGCGTTACCGGCATCTAGCGGAAACCCCCCGTGGGATAATCCTTGCGCAGCGGGTGGCCTTCCCAGTTGTCAGGCAGCAGCATTCGCCGAAGGAATGGGTGGCCATCAAAAGCGATTCCAAAAAGATCGAACACTTCGCGTTCAAACGCATTGGCCGCGGTCCAAACGGAAGTTACGGTGACGAAATGCGGGTTCTCACCTGGGACGCGCACTTTGAGGCGCAACCGCTGAACGGTCTGCATCGAAAGCAGGTGATATACCAACTCGAAACGAGGTTCCTGGGGATAAAGATCCAGCGCGGTCACATCCGCAAGAAAGGTGAATTTCAGGCTGGGTTCATCCCGCAGAAACTCGCAGGCACGAATAAAATGGGCCGGGTGGATGTAGAGGGTCACTTCGTTGCGGAAAGCACGAGCATCTTCGACGGCCTCCGGGTTGTACTCCCGGAGCTTTTGGAGAGCAAGATTACCTTCGGTATCGACGCCCATAGGGTCTGGTGATCGGATCAAAAGTCGGTCGGGCGCCGCGGCAACCAGCGATCGTTTCTGCCGGGACCGGATTTTTGTTTAACGGATCGCCCGATCTTCCGATCAACCAATTATTAGCGGGTCCAGTCGAGGGCCCCTTTTTTCCAGATATAGAGATAGCCCGCCAGCAAAATCGCAATATACAACGTCATTTCAACGAAGCCGGACCACCGAAGACTCTTGAACACGACCGCCCATGGATAGAGGAACACGGCTTCGACGTCGAACAGAATGAAGAGCATTCCCACCAGGTAGAAACTGACCGAGAAGCTGCCGCGGGCGTCGCCGACGGGAGAAATGCCGCACTCGTAGGGTTCGAGTTTTTCTCTCGAGGGACGTTTAACCCCTACCCACCAGGACAAGCCGAGCATGCCGGCGCCCAGGCCCACGACGATTAGAGAATGCACCAGTATAGGGATGTAAACTCCAAGCATTGCAGCCACTTAGAGGAGGTTTGATGTAAATCCCCGAACAAGAAATCATACGGGGCGCGTCCGAGCGGTGTCAAGTTTTTTCTTGCTTGCAGGGGAGGGAGTCATTAACATCAGCTTTCCCCACCGGGGATCTTGTAGTTGCGGGAACATGCTATGGTGATGGGGTTCAACACCGACGTCAAGCAGGACGGTATGGTTTATCACGTTCAGACGGAATCCCGGAAGGCTGCCATTGACACTACCGTATATCTGGGCGGCGCCGTCATTCACCGATGTCAGAGTTCCTGCCAGGACTTGCTGAATTCGTCCGACTTCAGTGACGAGAAACTGCAGCGTCGTCTGGAAGAGCAACATCGCCTCATTATCGCTCGCATCCGTGGCGGTGAGATCAAACCTGCCGTTCATTCCCCAGAACCCGCCTGACCCGGAGCCTGCCTTATGAATATCTTTCTCAACGGGGAACCGCGCGAAGTCCCGGAAAACCTCACCCTTTCCGCACTGCTCGTATGGTTGAATCTGCCTGCGGACCGCTTGGCCGTGGAACGCAATCGCGAGATCGCCCCCCGATCCACATGGACCCAAACCGTCATTCAGCCCGGTGATCGTTTGGAAGTGGTACACTTTGTGGGTGGCGGCGCAGACTGCGGCTTAGCGCCGACAGCTCACAGCCGGCGGGATAACTAGGTTGCCGGCTGCGGGCTGTCCATCTGAAAATCATGAATCTTCCCTGGCATAATCCTCCGCCCTTTACCGTAGTTGACCTGCTGGTGAAGTTGGCGCTGATGGCCTTGCTGGCGGGCTTTATTGCGCGCTTCGGCATGTTCCGCCGCTTATTGCTGGTCGAAAAGCGCAGCCCCTGGGAAAAGATTCAGTTCGCAGCATTTTTGGGGCTGCCGTTCATGGTGGGTGTGTTGACCCGCCTGCTCGCTTTTTATACGACCACGGATCTGAGCTTGGAAGTGACGGTGTTGGCGGGACTGCTGGGCGGTACGATTGTGGGCCTGGCAGTAGCGCTGATCGTCAGCCTCCCGATTCTGCTGATCATGTTGTGGGTGGCCGTACTCTCCTTCGCCCCGGCGCTGGCCCACGTGGTTCCGGCCTTGCTGATCCCGCAAACGCGTCCCGAAGTGCTGGCCTTGCCGATGGCGACGCTCTATGCGGTCTCGGCCGGTACGCTGCGCTGGGTGTGTCCGGATAAGGAAGAAATCTGGAAATTCTCGCCCTTTCTGGACTTAAGCCTGTATCGTTCCATCCGGCAGCGATTCAAGCATCCGGCCCTTGATTGGCAAGTTCTCTTTTCGCTGAGTTGTATCCTGTTGGAAATTGCCCGCATGAATGTGGGTCACATCTCCCGTGGCACCTTGTTTTACCCCAGTTCGCCGCACTTCTGGACGCGCGTGCTGATTGTCCTGACCACCCTGATTGCGGTGGGACTGCCGGTTCGCATCTGGAACACTACACGCATTGAGCGCAAACTGGCGGAGCAGGAAAAGGCGCTGCTGCAGGCGCGGATGGACGCACTGATCAGCCAGATCAATCCTCACTTTCTCTTCAACACGCTGAACACGATCTCGTCGTTTATTCGCTTTGATCCCGACACGGCGCGTACGCTGTTGCTGAAGTTATCGAACATCCTTCGCCGCCGTTTGAAAGTCCAGGTGCACTTCTCGCCCCTCCAGCAGGAGTTGGATTTTATTGATGATTACCTCGACATTGAGGTGGCGCGGTTCGGACGCGACAAGCTCCGCATCCGCAAAGAAATCAGCCCCGAAACGCTCGACATGGTAGTCCCCAGCATGATTCTGCAGCCGCTGGTGGAAAACGCGTTGCGGCACGGCATCGGCCCCAAGGTCGAAGGCGGTACCATTACCCTGCGCGCCACCCATGGCGACGGGCGTTTGATCATGGAGGTCATCGACGACGGGGTGGGCATCTCCGAGCAGAAACCGGCGGAAGCCCGTGGCAGTGGAATCGGCATCAGCAACGTGCGGGAGCGCCTTCAGGTAGTGTACGGCCAGGACTTCCTCCTGAAGATCGATAGTCAACACGGCATGGGAACGGCCATCCGTTTGGAGATCCCCGAACTCGTTGCCGCCCCTTTTTCCGAGCAGGTGGAATCCACGCATGCGCCGTTCTCATGAGGGTGAGGTGAACAGGAAGACAGTTCTTGGGTCTATGGCGTGGCAATTTTGTGCCGGCTAAAGATGTGAAACACGATTGCATACTTCAAAAACTAAGGAGCGAGGATTGGGTATGGCGAATGACGCACCAAAGGAAAAGAAAAACACTCCCGGTTCAATGAGCTTGATTGAGCCGCGGCTGCGCAACATTTATCTTCAGTTTTACAAGGAGAGCTATTTCACATCCTCAGCACTGGACTTGAAAACCAAGGAGCTGATTGCCATTGCGTGTTCGGTGCTTGGAAAATGCGAAGGTTGCCTGGAAGGACACCTGAAGAAGGCCCTGGAAATAGGTATTACCAAGCACGAAATCAGCGACGCGATCGTGGTGGCCATCGGCATCGCCGCGGCCGGAGTGATGGACTTTTCAGACAAGGCGGCCATTAAGCTCGATCTTCACCATTTTGAATAAAGCCGGGACACGGGATACGGGGAACCGTGTCCGACCATCGGGGCACGGGAATCGGCCGGAGCCTGAGATTCTGAAAGGACGTTCGATAGCGGCCCACCCGACCTCGCTTGGCCTCATGATTTGCCGTTGATTCGTAGGGCTGGGAGCAGGAACCAACAGCCCCGTATCCCGTTTCCCGTATCCCGATGAATTCAAATTCACGCGTCATTGCCAACCTGTTTCTGCTGCTCTTTCTGGGATTGGCTGACAACCAGATGATTGCCGCGCTGTTGCCGGCGCTGGTCAAGTCCTTCGGCATCAGCCTCTCGACCGCGGGACTGCTGGTGGTGGTGTACTCCGTGGCAGCGGCGGCAGCGGCTTTTGTCTCCGGCACGCTCTCTGACCATTATGGGCGCCGGAGGTTTCTGCTGGCCGGGGTGGCCTTCTTTGCCGTGGCTTCCCTCGGTGCGGCGGAGAGCCGTACGCTAAATGGATTGCTTCTCGCGCGTGCGTTGACCGGATTGGCGGCCGGCACGCTGTCCACCTGCGCCGTCACGTTTGCCGCTGATTGGTTCCCCTACAATGTTCGCGGCCGCGCCATTGGCCTGATCTCTTCCGCCTATTTTGCCGCGCCGATCCTCGGTGTTCCGATTGCCGCGCAGATTGCGGACCACTTCGGCTGGCGGCGCGCGTTCCTGTTCTTTGCTGCCTTGGCCGTGGCCACCACGCTAGCCACGTTGCGCCTGCCCCACGACCGCATCTCGCGGTCCGAAATGCAGAATTCGAAATCTGGAATCCCGTCCGGAATTGGGAATCCGAAATCCGGAATCCGATGCGAAATTCAGAATCCGAAATCCGGAATCGCGTCGGTGGCTTCCGACTTCGGACCTGGGACGTCGGACTCGAAGTTGCGGAGCACGGTGCACGCGTTCCGTTCGTTTCTGTCGCGGCGCGATACTGCCGCGGCGCTGGTGATCGCCTTCCTGGTGTCAGGGGGCTTGGTGGGATTCCTGACCTATATCGGCGCGTGGTTGAACAAGAGTTTTGGACTTCCCACGCGCACCATTGGCTGGGTTTTCATGTTGGGCGGGGCGGTGGCCATGGGGAGCGCTCCCTTGGGCGGGATACTGTCGGACCGTTGGGGCAAGCGCGCTATTTCCATCGGCAGCAACGTTCTGCTGGCGTTGGCGCTGGCTTTCGTGCCCTTCCTGCGGTGGGGATGGGGATTGCTGGCCGTATTCGCGCTGGCGAGTTTGGGCGCTGCCTTCCGCCAGGGGCCCTTGACCGCACTGATGACGGAAATGGTGCCCGCCGCGCAGCGCGGCTCGTTCATCGCCTTGAGGAACATCTCGTCCCAGATTGGAATCGGCGCTACGGCCTATGTGGGTGGTGTGCTGTTTCAAAGATCAGGATACGCCAGCGTGACGGCGCTCTGTGCGGTGATGACCGTGGTTGTGGCGATCCTGCTGACCACTCACATCGTGGAGCCTCAGGGGGATTGATTCCGAAATATGCCTGAAGACCCGTTCGCAGCTCAGGATTGGAGGTCCCGCCTTTAGATAGAAGGGGTTGCCGTTATCGTCCCCATGGCAACTAATAGCGTCCTTCCGCGGATTTATAGCATCTACTAGCAGACAGCCCCGGAGTAAAAGCTTCTCGACAATGTCTAAAAATTCAAAGGAGGACTTATGGCAACTCCAAAAACCGCAAGCGCGCCAATGAAGGTGGCCCAGGTTCCCAAGGGGGGAGCTGATTTCCAGTTCGTCGAGCGCGAGATTCCCAAGCCGGGTGCATTACAGGTCCGCATCAAGGTGCAGGCCTGCGGCGTTTGCCACAGTGACATGTTCACGAAAGAAGGGCAGTGGCCCGGCATTCAGTACCCCCGCGTGCCGGGACACGAAGTAGTGGGCATCATCGATGAAGTGGGCGGCGGTGTTTCCACATGGAAGAAGGGGCAGCGCACCGGCGTGGGCTGGCACGGCGGCCACGACGGGACGTGCCGGGAGTGCCGGCGCGGAGATTTTGGCAATTGCCGGAATCTGAAAGTTCCGGGCATCAGTTATGACGGCGGATACCAGGAATACATGGTGGCGCCCGTCGAGGCACTGACGGCCATACCGGAAAGTCTGGGGGACGTGGAAGCGGCACCGCTGCTTTGCGCCGGAATTACCACCTACAACGCGTTGCGGCACGGCGGTGCAATGCCCGGCGATCTGGTCGCCGTGCTGGGCGTTGGCGGTCTGGGTCACCTTGGAATTCAGTTCGCGAACAAGTTTGGCTATCAGGTCGCGGCTATCGGACGCGGAGCCGAAAACGCACCGCTCGCCAAGAAACTCGGAGCCAGCGTATACATCGATAACAAGGTGACGAACGCCGCCGAGGCATTGCAAAAACTGGGCGGCGCACAGGTGATTCTGGCGACCGCCCCAAGCTCGAAAGCAATGTCCGAATTGATCGACGGCCTGGGGCCGAATGGCAAGCTCATGGTGGTGGGTGTGGGCCCTGACCCCATTCAGGTCACACCGGTACAGCTCATTGTTGGAAATCGAAGCATTCAAGGCTGGGCCGCGGGGACGCCGGCGGATGCCGAGGACACGCTGCGCTTCGCGGAACTGACTGGAGTGCGCCCCATGATTGAAACCTATCCGCTGGAGAAAGCGACCGAGGCTTACGCGCGCATGATGAGCGGCAAGGCAGAGTTTCGCGTCGTTCTGACGATGTGAGGTCAGCGGGGCGCATTGCCCCGAAGGGCGAACCGTGAGTAGCCGTGGGTAAAACCCACAAAGAAGAACCGAAAAAATGCGCCTCGGCCCTGAAGGGGCCGGACCAGTCAGGTCCCTTCGGGGCCGCGGTTAGCCCATCCGCAATTCGCATAGTCGACTCTTTGTCCGCCACACCGCAACATCTCTCCAACATCCGTGTTTAGACGAGCAGATGGCCTTCAAAGAACCCTCGCACATGAGGACGAGCGGCCATCAACAAAAGGAGCGGAGTATGAAAACTCGACTATTCATTCTCATCACGGCGTTAGCGATGGCAGCCTCCACGATGTTGGCACAGACGGGCAATACTCAAACGGGCGGCGCCCCGCCTCCGGGGACCGTCGCGCAGCGCAAGCAGAACCAGCAGGATCGGATTGCCAACGGTGTCCAGAGCGGGCAGCTCACGGCGGGCGAAACCAAGAACCTGGAACGGCGTGAAGCCAACCTGAACCGCAACGACCGGCAGATGCGCGCCGCCGACGGAGGCAAGCTCACCGGCGCCGACCGCACCCAACTGAATCGCCAGCAAAATGGCATTTCGCGGCAGATTTACCAGGACAAGCACAACGCGCGCACGGCCACTTACGGCAACAGCCAGATCGGGCAGCGGCGCCAGAACCAGCAGGATCGCATCGCGCAAGGAATCCGGAGCGGCCAAATGACACCGGGAGAAGCCGCGCGGCAGGAAAATCGTGAGCAGGGCCTGAACCGCGAAGTCAGCGGTATGCGCCAGGCCAACGGCGGGAAACTGACGGCCGGTGACCGCAAGGCTGTTAACCAGCAACAGAATAAGCAATCGCAACAGATTTACAATGAGAAACACAACGGCAAAACCGGTTACTAGCGAGCTTCCCAGCCCGCGGTCGGTGGGTTGTCATCCAGTGTTGCGTTACGATAATACGGTTACGGCAGGGCCGCCCTTTAGGGCGGCGCCTGCCGGGGCAAAGCCCGGCACTACGTCCGGCGGCGACGCTGAAAGCCTTCCACTCTCCCCCACCCACTCTCCCCCACCCCGTCATTCTGAGCCCGCCGTTTGGGCGAAGAATCTGCATTTCGTTTTTCCGCCGCGGTAGCAAAGTTGCTATGGCGCGCTTTTTCGATCGCGTCGCGTCTTGGAGTGCGACCGCGAAGCTGCCGCCTTTGCCTCACATTCGCTGCCTCCTGCCGAAGGGACGGAAGGCGGCAGCTTCGCGGCCGCACTCCAAGACGCTGCGCGTGGGGTAGGTGGAACGCCCCGAAGGCTGGCCTTGGTCGAGCGTGCACGACTACGCGGGTACGATGAACCGGGCGCCCGTGATCCCGACCGAATGGGCGGTGGATCGCGTTTTGCTGCCCACCGATCCGCGCACGCGCTTGTAACATGGGAGCGAAGACACCGCCGGACCGCAAGGCGCTGGCGCGGGAGGACGAGCCGCGTCTCGTAGGGGCACCCCTCGTGGGTGCCCACCACAAGGGCACCCACGAGGGGTGCCCCTACGACACCGGTTTGGTTGCGGCCAAAGGCCGCTCTGCGCTACGTCCTCCTCTCCGCGCCCACCACAGTGGTCGCGCTTCGCAAGAAGTGCAGTTAGATGAAAGCGATGGAAGGCCGCGCTACTCGCTTATTGTCGCAGGCATATCCCCGAACCCGCCGGCGGTTTTTCCGCGTTGACAGCAGCGCCTGTGCGCATTACTCTGGGGCTATGGAAGTTCAGCTTACGCCCGACCAGGAAGCTTTCATCCGCCAAGCTGTGGCGAGCGGCCGTTATCCCAGCGCGGAAGCCGCGGTGCGTGACGCCATGGCCCGCTGGGAGGAACGCGAGCGGGCGCGGGTGGAGTTGCTGGCGACCCTCGACGCCGCGCAGGCCGATCTGGACGCCGGACGCTACACCGACTACACGGACGCCACCTTGCCCCGGCTGGCCGAGGAACTGAAGCGCGAGGCGCGAGACCTGCGCCGGCGCCAGCCAGCCATAATGGCCACCTATCGCCTTACCCGGCACGCCCGGCGTGACCTGCTCGAAATCTGGCAGCGCATCGCGGAAGATGACGAGCCGGCGGCGGACCGGTTCATTGACCTGCTCATCCACCACTTCCAAATACTGGGAGAAAACCCTCGAGCGGGCCGCCGCCGCGACGAGTTGCGGCCGTCCTACCGCAGCTTTCCCACCGGCGAATACCTCATCTTTTATCGCATCACGGAACCGGGGGTGTGCGTCATGCGCGTGGTACACGGCCGCCGCGATCTTGCGGCGTTGTTCCATCCTTAGAACCTTCGCGCCGGCTGGCGCAGACATGGTTTTCAATGTCTGCGTTTATCCTATTTGTTAATGCCCATCTTGGGAACACAGGGTCATGACCCTCAGAGCAGCCGCGCCCCCCCAGTTCCATGTGGCCCTCACGAGCCGCAGACACAAACCGCGTGTCTGCGCCGGCCCCCGTAAATTCTTGTTTTGTTAGCAAACATTTTGCGCGTCTCGTAGGGGCACCCCTCGTGGGTGCCCACCACAAGGGCACCCACGAGGGGTGCCCCTACGACATCGGTTTGGTTGCGGCCAAAGGCCGGTCTGCGCTACGTCCTCCTCCCCGCGCCCACCACAGTGGTCGCGCTTTGCAAGAAGTGCAGTTAGATGAAAGCGATGGAAGGCCGCGCTACTCGCTCTTGCCCGGTGTTCTGTGGACCGACCATCATCCGGACAGGTTACTTTCGTCATCTTGAACGGCGCGCAGGCGGCGAGTATATTTGAGCCCGATTTTACCCGAGGGGGGCCTTCGGGAGACCGCGGACGCCCCAGAGTGGCGGGGGCGCCAGCCGACGGTCTTTAAGAGAAAAGAGGGCTATGCCTATGCCCGGTTTATTCGGGTTCGGAATGTTTGACAGTGGGGAAGATCGTCATAGCGCCGCCAGCCGGGAAGGCCAGAAGCAAGCCAGGAATGAAAGCGCTTCCGACAACGTCCTCCATGATCTCGCCGACATGATTCCGCTCCCCGTTCCGCGGAGCGAAGAAGATAAGATCCGAGAGCGAGCCTATCACCGTGAACGAGACCTCATCGACCAGAACCCGGCGCCTCCCGCGACGGAATCCACCGGCGGAGGGGGCGGAGGGGGTGGAGGTTTCGTTGGGGGTGTGGGCGGCGTCCTGGCCAGCCTGTTCTTTGTTCTTCTGTTTGTACTGGCGTGTGTGCCGACATTTTTCGTTTTCTGGCCATGCTTGGGGGTGTCACGAAGAACCCTCCAAACCGCCAACTCCGTACTTTGGAAAGTGCATCCGTTCGTAACCCTTCCTCTCGCCTATGTGACGGCCTCTTATTTTTGCGCGGGGGGAGGGCTCTTTAACGTGATCCTCGCTACGTCGCTCCTTTCCGCCGCTCTTGAGATGATCATCCTCTCCAAGGGAGTCTTTGTGCTCACTTTTGGAGCGATGAACTATCTCCTCTACCACTTCGCCTGGAACGAGTCCAAAGAACATAGCCTCTTCTTAGCCGTCAACGTATGGGCCTTATGTGGTGTAGGTCTCTGGCTTTTGAGCCTGTTGTTCAGCGCTCGCCGCTCCCCTTCACCATCAAGGCCTCTTTCCGAATGGGCCAAGACCATCTGTTTGGTTGGCTTATTAGGGGCATCGTCATCGTTTTTATTATGGAATTACCTAAAAGAGAATGTCCACATTCCGCGGCCGGGAGTTACCATCGCCAGCGCCGCCTTCCCGGTCACAGTGGACTACAAGAAAACCTTGGGGGAAATGATCAAACTCGGCAAGTACGACCGGAAGCACGGCAGCGCGCAGGCGGGCCCCGGTAGAAACCGTCATGACGTCGCCAGGGTCGATATCGTCCTGGTGTGTTTCGATCGCCAGATGCAGAGCAAGGATGCTTTGCTCGAACTCGATAAGATGGGGCTGCGTCCGGCGGCGTTGCCGGAACTTCTGGCCTTCGGCGCCGCCTACCCCCAGCAGCAGCTTGCATTCCCGATTATCGCGCTGAACGACAACGCGGCGCTCTTTTGCCAAGCGGGATCCCAAAAGCGGGATTTGTATCTGAACTCCTCCGTAGGCGCCTACCTCCCAAATTGCCGGTTCGCCGCCGTCCATAAGTAGCTTTCGGCCCGGCTGTATCCGCCGCTCGGACTGGGTACTAATAGTGACAATAGCTTTTTACGTTCTACCCGATTCGGACTCCCTAAATGTTACAATGAGAGGCGGAGGCATCAGTGCCGTCCGGCTCGCGCATTCTCAGAATTGCCCAAATCATCGCGTGGACGCTCGCCGCGCTGGTGGCGGTATTCTTCCTTGTGGTTGTCCCGTGGTTCTTTACCGGGCTCATTACCCACGGTCAATTTCATTACCCCGACCGCAACGACGGCAAAACGCCGAAGTCCTTTAACATTGATTTCCAGTGGATAGATTTCACCTCGGCGGATGGAGTTCTGCTGCGGGGCTGGTACATACCGGCGGAGGGCGCGCCGCACGGCACCATCATCTACTGTCACGGGCTCAACCGGTCGCGCGTGGAGATGCTGCCGGACGCGGTCTTTGGCCACAGCCTGGGATACAACGGCTTGCTTTTCGATTTTCGCCACCAAGGCATGAGCGGTGGCACGACGACCACGCTGGGGTACCAGGAGCGGCTGGATGTGGAAGCGGCGGTGCGTTACGCCCTCGATCGCGAGCACGCCGCGCGGCCCGTGGTGGTGTGGGGCGTCTCCATGGGAGCCGCGGCGGCGCTGCTGGCGGCGGCCGAGTCGCCGGACATCTCCGCCGTAATCTCGGATAGTTCGTTCGATACGTTTATGGGCACGCTGCGCCACCATCTCCGGCTCTTCCTGCACCTCCCCGGCTTTCCCATAGCCGACGAAGTGGGTTACTGGACGGCGCGGCGCGGCCACTTTCGCCCCTCGGATTTTAATGTGGTGAAGGCGGTGGAACGGATGGGCGATCGCCCGATCCTTTTTGTAGCTGTCGCGGGCGACCGTCGCATGCCGCCCTCCATTGCCGAAAATCTGTACGCCCACGCCGCGAGTCCGCTGAAGAAGATCATCGTGCTGCCCGGGCATCGGCACGGCGAGGGATTCAACCAAGCCCGTGAGCCGTATGAAAAGGCCGTTTCGGAATTCCTGGCCAGCCAGCCTGCTTTCAAATGAACTGAGCGTGTTCCAATTTTCTTGCTGGACACCGGGGGTGCTGAACCAAGCCCAAGGGGCGAAATAACCTAGCCCAAGCCCCGAAGGGGCGAAATAGCCTAGCCCAGGCCGCAGGCCTGGGACATGACGCGACCGCGCCGCCCAAGCCTTGAAGGGGCGAGATACGGCACCAAACCGGGCGCTACGGCGCAAGGCGGTTTATCCCGCCCATTCAGGGCCGGGGATGTTTGGGTTTGGGTCTTTTGTCCCAGGCCGTTGAAGCTGTGAAAAAATCAAAAAAGTACTTGACTAGCGCTATAGCTATGATATCCTCCTTCCTTCGTTCTGGGAAGGAGGTCGGGCATGGGTTACGAATCCACCGTGCAGGTGATTCAGCGGGGCGGCAAGAACCGGCAGTGGTATTTGATCTGTCCCGCGCCCCTGGCGCGAGCTTTGGAGATCGAGAAGGGCGAGGTGATCGAATGGGTGGTCGCGGACAAGCACACGCTGATCTTGAAGCGGGCTCCCGGGCGAGCGGCTTCCTCCCCCACGCGGAGGCGAGCGCATGAGTAACGCCGAGGATCCTCGACAGCCGGGAATATGGCCGGAGGGCGAGTTGCCGGTGCGAGTGTCGGAGCCGCCGGACACGGAGTCGGCACACCCGCCGGCGGCGCGCTTGCAAGCGATTAACCGTCAGCAGATGGTCTTCCGGGCGGTGGACGTGGAGCAGTTGCTGGAACCCGACCATCTGGCGCGGGCGATTTGGGAAATGACCGGGCGCCTGGACCTGAGCGCCTACACCGCCGAGGTGCGGGCGGTGGAAGGCCGGGCGGGGCGTTCGGCCATCGATCCCCGCCTGCTGATCAGCTTGTGGGTTTACGCCTACAGTGAAAAGGTCAGCTCGGCGCGGGAAATGGAGCGGCGTTGCACCTACCATCCCGCCTATCAGTGGCTGACGGGGTGCGAGGTGATCAATTACCACACCCTGTCGGACTTCCGCGTCGAGCACCAGCAGGCGCTGGACGGGTTGTTCGCGCAACTGCTGGCGATCTTGAGTAACGAGGGGCTGATCACGCTGGAGCAAGTGGCGCACGACGGAACGAAGATCAAGGCCGCGGCCAGCGGCAACTCGTTTCATCGCGAGAAGACCTTGCGGGTGCATCTGCAGGCGGCCGAGGAGCGGGTGCGGGCGATGGGCGATCCGCGGGACGAAGGGGTGGACCGGCGCCGGCAGGCGGCGCGGCAGCGGGCGGCGCGCGAGAAGGTGGAGAGATTGCAGCAGGCCCTGGAGGAGTTGCAGAAAGTGCAAGCCGCCCCCGAGGGACGGGCCGAACCGAGGGAGCGCCGCGTGAGCGCGACCGATCCGGAAGCGCGTAACATGAAACAAGGTGATGGCGGTTATGCTCCCAGTCACAATGTGCAGGCCTCTACCGACGTGGCGTACGGGATGATCGTGGGCGTGAGCGTTACCCAGGACGCCAACGATCAGCACCAACTGCTGCCGGCGGTGGAGGAAGTGAAGAAGCAGAACGGGCGCGCCCCGGCGCAGATGATCGTCGACGAGGGCTACACCACGCGCGCGAATATCCTGGCGGCGGCCGACGGCGGCCTGGACTTGATCGGCGGGACGCTCGCCGCCGATGCCGAAGCCACCACGCGGCGCCTGGAGAAACGCGGCGTCGATCCGGCCTTTTATCCCCAACACTTCCGCTACGACCCGGCGACCGACACCTCCCTCTGCCCGGCCGGCCAGGTGCTGCATTTTAGCTATACCAAACACGACCGCTTGGGGGTGGAGCGGCACCTCTATCGGGCGCGAGCGGCGGATTGCCGGGCGTGTGCGCTGCGTGCGCAGTGTGGAGCGGGGCCGCAGGGACGCACGTTGGTGCGCACGGAGAATGTCCCGGCGGTGGCGGCGTATGCGGCCAAGATGCAGACCGAGGCGGCGCGCGCCGCTTATCGTCGGCGCGCCCCGGTGGCGGAGTTCAGTAACCTGTGGCTGAAGGCCAAACTCGGACTGCGGCAGTTCTGCGTGCGCGGCTTGCGGAAAGCCCGCTGCGAGGTGTTGTGGGCGTGCCTGACTTATAACCTCCAGCAATGGTGCCGCCTGCGCTGGAAAGTTCGCCTGGCCACGGCGCCCGCTTGAGCCGAAGGGAGAAACACGAGGGTCCAAGGTGCAAGCGCCAGAACCCAAGGCCGGACGGAAAGGAAGGTTACTCAATGAAATCACCTTAATCCTTGCAGCTCGTCGATCATCACAACCTTCAAAACACATCGTCGAAACTTAATCTACCGATGCCGAAGGCGATTCTTTCACAGCTTCGTTGGCCTGGGCTAGGTTATTTTGCCCCTTCGGGGCTGAAAAGGCACCTCCCTTCGGGGCTGAGAAGGCACCTCCCTCAGGCTCGACTTACAAGGACTGGACGATCCAACCCATCTGCAACTGCTTTCTGACATCGCTCACTCACCCCGGTGTGCAGCCGAAGATATGGGTAAAGATCAGCCCAAATGAAAGCCGAGTGTCTGAATTAGTACGGCAGTTGAGGCTGGGGCGCGGCCATGCGTTCGCCCAGCTTTTTTGACGCGGCAAAAAGCGCGCCAACCTGCACGAGTCCGGCCAGCTTGTATTTGGCCAATGCGGCGAGCCCGGCGGAGGCGATGCAACCGCATTCCGAGCAAACCGGACGGCCGCCAAACTGGCAGGGGGTGATGGCGGTCTTGAAATCGGAGGAGACGCATGTGGTCGTCTGCGCGAAGATGCACTCCTCCGGCGACGTGGGCGGGTCCTGGAATCCCCTCAGAACCCGGTTGGGCAGGTCGATAGCAGGAAAGATGCGGCGGAGGCGGTCCAACTCTTGTAGGACATTGGCGCGGTCTTGCGGGCTCAGCCGTTCCGCGCTCAACTCGCCCTCCTGCGGCGTGTACAGGCTGAACCAGATCTTCCGTACCTCCTCCCGTTCGGACCAGAAAGCAGCAAAATCCCTCAGGTAATTCTCCCGCTGAAGGAGTTGCCGCGTAATGGTGCAGTGAACGTTGATGTGGTGCCCGGCTATGTGCTGCAAAATACGATCGTAGGTGGCAGGCGCGCGACGGCGGTCGTGTTCGGGTTGAAGTCCGTCAATGGACACGGACAAGTGGAGGTTTGATAGCGCGCGCCACGCTTGCGGGATGGGCCGGACCGCGCTGGTCACCAGCATCACCTCGATGCCCATGCGGTCCAATTTCGGCAGCAGCACATCCAGTTCGCGGTAACGGACCAGAGGCTCACCGCCCACAATCGAGATATGCAGGGGGCGGTAGCGTCGAACCAGTCCGAGGAAGCCTTCCACCAGCGCATCCCCCTTGGCGTCGCTGAGCTGACGTAACGGACCGGCGGCTCCCAGATGGTCGGGGCCATAGGCGTAACAACCGGGACAGTGCAGGGGGCACTCTTTGGTGATCTCGATCGACAACAGGGGCCGCTGGCCTTGCAGGATTCGGGCCCACGCCGGGAACACATCCCGATTCCTCATCATGCCTCCAGTTTCCCGGAAACTAGTCGGCCGCCTCGCCAAGACCGTGGCGACGCGGGGGTCATATCTACGCTGTCAATAGCCTTTACGACCAAGCCCTGAAAAAAGCCCAACGAGCACAGTATGACAGTTTGTCCATTTCATTTCAATCGCGGTTGCGGGCTATCGGGGGGCAGAACAGGCGATTATCGGAATATCCACAATGCGTTGTCCAGCGTGCCCAGCGAAAACGTGTTGAATCCAATTTGCCGCTAAAGTACGATGCACGCCGAAATACATTCAGGGGAAACGCCGTATGGAATGGATCAAGCACGTTTCGTGTCTGGCGACCGGGACGCTGCTGGTGTTCGGGGTTCTTATGACAATGATGAATGCGGCCGGGCAATCCGGCTGGGACCGCATCGATGCCGCACGGATTCGGGAGAACATCAAGGTTCTCTCGTCGGATGAGTTCGAAGGACGCGCGCCCGCATCCAAGGGGGAAGCGCTGGCCACCGAATACATCGAGAACCAGTTCAAGCAGATTCGGCTGAAGCCCGGCAATCCCGATGGTACTTACTTCCAGAACGTGCCGATGGTCGGTATTCATGCTGATCCCGCGGCGCAGCTTGTGTTCGAGGACAAGGCCGGGGGAAAGCGCGAGACGCTTAAGTTTGGCGATGACTTCGTGGCCTGGACCAAACGCGTGCAGCCTGCGGTCCATGTTGAAGCTGACGTGGTTTTCGTGGGCTACGGTGTGGTGGCCCCTGAATACCGCTGGGATGACTTCAAGGGAGTGGACGTTCGAGGCAAGGTCATCGTCGTGCTGATCAACGACCCGCCGGTGCCTGACCCGAACGATCCCTCCAAGCTGGACGAGAAGACGTTCAAGGGCAAAGCCATGACCTACTACGGCCGCTGGACGTACAAGTTTGAGGAAGCGGCTGCGAAGGGCGCTCTGGCGTGCTTGATCGTGCACCAGACGGGGCCGGCTGGTTATCCCTGGGGCGTGGTGCGGAGCAGCAACACCGGCGAGCAGTTCAGCTTGCAGACCCCCGATCATGGAATGTCGCGATCCGCGGTGGAGGGTTGGATTACGTACGAAAAGGCAAAGGCTTTGTTTGCTCTGGCCGGTAAGGACTTCGACGCGTTGGAGAAGTCCGCCGTGAGCCGCGACTTCCGCCCGGTGGACCTGCACCTGACAGCTTCGCTGGGACTGAGCAATTCCATCCGCTCGATCGACTCGAAGAACATGGTAGGGAAGTTGGTGGGCTCCGATCCCAAGCTCCGCGACCAGTACGTGGTTTATACCGCGCATTGGGACCACTTGGGAATCGGTCCGGAGGTCAACGGCGACAAGATCTACCACGGAGCCGTGGATAATGCCTCCGGCGTGGCAGGCCTGTTGGCACTTGCCGACGCATTTTCCCACTTGCAACCGCCGCCGCGCCGCTCGATCCTGTTTCTCTCCGTTACGGCCGAGGAAAAAGGTCTGCTGGGTTCTCAGTACTATGCCGAGCATCCCCTGTATCCCTTGTCCAAGACCCTTGCGGAAATCAACATGGATGGTCTGAACGTGCTCGGGCGAACCAAGGACATCGAGGTGGTCGGTTTGGGCCAATCGACGCTGGATGACGTGCTGCAAGCGGTGGCCGCCGAGCAGGGCAGGGTGGTGAAACCTGATGCCGAGCCGGAAAAGGGTTTCTACTACCGTTCCGACCACTTCAATTTCGCCAAGCAGGGTGTGCCGGCGCTTGATCCGGGAAGCGGCGTGGAATACATCGGCAAGCCGGACGGCTGGGGTCTCCAGATGCGCGACAAGTACACGGCGGAGGACTACCACAAGCCGTCCGACAAGATCAAACCGTACTGGGATCTGAGCGGGACGGTGGAGGACTTGCGTCTTCTGGGCGAAGTCGGTTACCGGATCGCCAGCGGCAATACCTACCCGGCTTGGAAGCCGGGATCGGAATTCAAGGCTAAACGAGAGGCGATGCTGAAATAGGAAAGTCGAAACTTGAATTCGGAAACTGGAAACTCGAAACTGGAAATTCGAAACTCGAAACTCAAGATCGCCAGCGGTGCCGATTTTCGATTTTCCAGTTTCGGCTCTCCAGTTTTCAGCTTCTGACTTCTGCTCCTATAAGGAGGGAGCCATGTCTTTGGAATCGCAAAAACTCACTCATCAACCGATCACTTACTCAATGCGCGGGGCGATGGCTGTACTGGCGGCATTGGTCATCGCACGTTTGATATTGGAGCTTGCGGGCGTACCGCAGACTGCGGCCCGGTATGTTTCAAGCACCATCGGGCTGCTGTTCGTGGCGATCTACCTTGCGGCCATCGGGCCGCTGCGTGGCAGGTTCAGCAAGTTTAGGGAACTTCTTCTGCCGGCCTTGATCCTGGCCGCGTGGACGGAAGCGTGGATCATTCTGATGACGATCATCGCCGCCGTCCTGCATCTTAGCCGAAGCCACTTTGCCCTCGCAGAGGACTTCGGCAACTGGCGTCATCTGGGCAGGCACGTGCTGGGGCACATTGCTGAAATCGGCGTGCTGTTTGTAATAGTCGTGCTGCTGATGGCGGTGGTTCATGTGCTGTGGCGGTGGCCCGTGACGGTGGCTCCCGGCGCCATGCTTGGGGTATTCGTGATCATGCGCTTTTGGACAGAGGTCATGGGGCTCCCGCCATTGCGCACCGCCGCCTGGAGTTCCACCATTCTTGTCTTCCTCGGCGCCTTTTTCCTGGGCGGAATAGGAGCGCGAACGGGGCTGACGAAGGCCCGCCAGCTTTTCGTTCCCTCCCTCGTACTGGGTTGGATCTGGCGATTGTGGGTTTACCTCGCCACGGTGTTTGCCGCCCTCGTGCCCTTTTTCAAGACGCACTTCTTCGACGCTTCGCGCGGAGACGTTCCTCTCCGCCTGGCGAGAGGACTGGCGTCGAGCGTCGTCGAAGGCTTCATCGCCGGCATACTCCTGTGGGGCATCGCCGCGTGGATCGCGCGCGCGACGCGCCCGGTCCAGACGATCTCCCCAAGCGAAACCTTGAGCTGAATAAGGTCTTGCTTGTGTTCGATGTCTGTGCTGTTCCTGATCGCTGTATCACTTGCTACCTGGACACCGTTTTGGCGCGACGCTTTTCTCCGCGACCGCTGTGTGCACGTCTCCGTGACCGACTGTGTGAAACACCCGGGTTCACACAGAGGCCGCAGAGAGAAGACACCACAGAGGTCACTGAGAAGACCTTTGGGTTGCGGCCCGCCCCCGCTGTGCGTCGAAGTGGGAGAGGTGTGTTATGATCTTTGGCTCTAAATCTGCGCACTAGACGAATACACATGCCAAAATACTCACGAGCCTTACTGGCCCGCGCCAAGAAGATCAAGCTGCTGCTGATGGATGTGGACGGGGTCATGACCGACGGGAAGTTCTATTACGTGCCGCAGCCCGACGGCACTCTGCTGGAGACCAAGGGTTTCGACTCCCGCGACGGCTTGGGGCTCCGCCTGGCCCATCATGCCGGCCTGAAGACCGGCATCATTACGGGACGCGGGTCCCCGGTCATCGAATATCGCGCCCGGGATCTGGGAATCCATTTCGTTCAGCAGAACTCGCTGGAGAAGATCGGACCCTATGAAAAGATTCGTGACGCCGCCCAGTTGACGGACGCCGAGGTCTGCTATGTGGGCGACGACCTGACGGATCTGCCGTTGCTCACCCGCGTCGGCTTGGCCGTTTGCGTGGCCAACGGCGACGATCTGGTGCGCAAGCACTCCCATTTCTGCACTCGCCGTCCCGGCGGCGCGGGCGCGGTGCGCGAGGCCGTTGAACTGATCCTCACCGCGCAAGGCAAGTGGGGCGGCATCCTGAAAAACTACCTCCGTGGCGAGCGCGCCCTGCAGCTCAAGACCGAAGACCCAACCGGCGCAAAGTAACTTCTCCCGATCCACAAGCCCGGCGGGAACTTACGCCCAACTGCTGAACCTGCACCGATGAAGATCTGCGGCATGCGGGGTTGGACGACCAGCGGTCTCCCTCTCTATTGACAAGCGCTATTTCCTTAACTAGGAATATAAATTAAGGTAATACTCGCCGGTGTAAGGCAAATGCGTCGGGAAGAGGTCGGGCTGCCGATGAGTTGTGCACTTCGGTTCATGTTCTGCTCGCTTCATCATCCTGGGAAGATGAAGAGTGGCGTGCCTTTGAGCCGGGCGCCCGTAGCGACGATGATATGGCGCTCGAGAAAAACCCGGACAACGAGGTGGCGAACGTCGAAACGGCGACGGGATCCCAACTCGGGCCGGAGTACCAACTGGGCGAATAAGCGGACGTTCCCGTTCGAGCGGTTTTGGGCACTATGGCGGCGAACTTCTCACTCCAGATTTTCTCCAGATTGAAGGCGATCGCATAGGGAAGGACTCTCTCGAACACTTCAGGGGGGCTCTTGAGCAGACTGGGCGCTTCGCGGCGAGTCTCCTCCGTGGCCGTCAGGAAGCTGCGAAGGCCCTCAATCTGGTTCATCAGCGCCCGGCCCGAGCGTGCGGGGCCTTTGAGGAGCACGTGGGCGATGCAGTTGATGGCTACCAGGATCAACAGGAGAATCGCCGTCAACGGCGTCGACGCCCAGCCCACCAGCACCAACCCGGCGAATTCCCCAACCAGCAACCCGATGAAGACCAGTGACGTTAAGGTGGCCCGTTTGCGCGCGGCGGGCGCATAGTGCGGGTTCGAGAGCGCGTTTTTCCATGCCGCAAGGGCAGAGGTCCCCAGGATCATGCACGCCAGGCCCCCGGGCAAGACCCCCATGGCGCCCCACAGCAGGGCGACCCTTTGCGAACCCTGAACGGCCCATCCGCTGCGCACGACCGTAGCAATTGAGATCAGCAAGCCCAGACCAAGATAGCGGCTGTTGGCCGCCAGATAGACTCTTTCCATCTTGGACCGCAGTCGCTGATGAAGCGCCTCGATCGCGCTGCCCACCCGAGCGCGCCGGGCGAGGTCCAGCCGGATCGTGTCCTCACCCGAAAAAATCCGTTCGAGCACGAGCTTCTCATCGCGAGTGACGGTGCGGGTGCGACGGTCGCCCGCGCTCCGGCCCGAACGGCCGGGCCGAGGACTGGGCACCGCCCGGCCCAGAATGAAGGCGCCGGTGGCATCTTCCAGAATGGCGAAGCGCCCCTTGATTGCCAGATCGATTAAATCAGCGACGAGCGCCTTCTGGTCAAAGGCCGCGCGCCAGGCGTAACGCAGGGCGGCGGGGGAGAATCCCTTGGGGGGCTCAGCGCGAGGCGCGATCTCTCCCCGGTTGGGATCGCGGCCGGCCAGCGTCCACGCGATCAGGTAACAGATGAGTACCGCCACGATCCCCAGCAGGCCGATGAGGCTGGGCCGGTTCTCCTCCAAAAAATAGCGCTGCTTCTGTTCATCGGTCGGCGGTCTGACAAATCCCTTGGGCCAGCGGACTACAATCGTCAGGCTCTCGTACGGTTCCAGCGGCCGCGTGGTACGGAAGGTGATATTGCCCTGCCTGTCGGCGGATGCGGTGTAGCCGGTTTGCGCCGAACCCGGCGGCCGGTGTAGGCATCCATCAGAATTGCTTCCTGCGCGATGCCCCCGGGCAGATGGACGGAGGCAGACGCCGCTTGAATGGGCAACGCCCAGCCATTGCCGGTCGCATCCCAGTAAAGCTCGTCGTGGTCGAAGAACAGTCCTAATGCGCGATCTACCGTGTAGGTCAGTTCGTACGTGTGTTCGCCCGGCGGAATCGTTGTGGCCCCTGCGCCTAAATAGATTCGCACGCCATTGGCGAGCTTGCGCAGATAGAAATCTATCGGGTCGCCGTCAAGCTCGAGCGAGTCGACTTCAATATGAACGAAATAGGGATTGCCAAAACGATCGCTGTAGCGAGTGGCGAAGTCCCGATAGATGCCGGACTCCGCCAGCGCCCGCGTGGCATAGAGGCGAACGGTCTCGCGGACGAGCAGCGTGCTATCACGATTCACGGTGACGTCGCTGGCATACGAAAGGATCTCGTCGATGCCGGCCGCCGGGTTGGATCCCTGTGCGCTCACAGGAGCGGCAATGCTCCAAGCGAAGATGGCGTACAGCGCAACCGTCAGTAGTGAGATTCGTTGCAACATGGTCGAATCATTGAGAAATCGGGCCATCGGGTCATTGGTGATCGGAAGATTGAAAGACCAGGTGATTGGGGCATTGGCTAATTGGGTGATGCAATGATCGGGCTAGCGAAAGAACCAATCAATGTTCATCGAAAGTCTTTGCTCACACGATCTCGCGACCTCCCGATAACCCAATGACCCCGTCTCCCGATGACCCGATTTCCTAATGGCCCAATCACCCGATGGCCCGATCAGTTAATCACCCGGACTTCCGATGGTCGTAGGCGGCATTCACGTGCCTGGCGCCGGCGGCCATCAGGCGTTCCGCCTCTGCCTGGGATTTAATGCCGCCGCGCGCCCCGAGGGCGGTGCAGTTGAGGGCGGCCATGGCGTTTGAAAAATCCAGGGCGCGCGCAATATCCCAGCCTGCCAGCAGGGCGTAGGCAAAGGCGCCATGGAAAACGTCGCCTGCGCCGGTCGTGTCCACCGTTTCGACAACGAACCCCGGCGAATAGTAGAACCGCCCCGCATGATAAACCAAAGCGCCGTCGCGGCCCAGCGTCATTCCGGGGGTGCCTACCTGGTACTCGCGCGCCATGTATTCGAGCACCTTGAGCGGGTCGGCATGGCCGGTAACCGCAGGCAGGAAATGCGTGGAGGCGATCAGATAGTCGATATAGGGAAACAGCGTCTCCACCTTCTTGTAAACCGTGTCGAGGTCCGCCACTACGGGGATGCGCGCGCGCCGGGCCCAACGCGCCGCCGTCACCGCGGCTTCGACGTCGCACCCATCCAGGTGCAGCAGGCGCGCGGAGGTGATGGCGGAGGGCTCGAGCTCATCCGGCTGGACCGCCAACCGCGCATCGCGGTCCCAGAAGATGGTCCGCTCTCCCGTGGCCTGGTCCACAATGATGTAGCCGTATTGGGTCGGGACGCCCGGGACCACCCGCGTGCCCGCTATATCAAGACCCTCGCGCCGCAAGCTGGCGAGCTGCAACCGTCCGGCGGCGTCGTCACCCAGTTTGCCGATGTAACGCACTTTCAGCCCCAGGCGGCAGCACGTGACGAGAGCCGTTGCCGTCTGCCCGCCGGCTTGCATGGACGACGCTACGACGCGCTCCTTGCCGCCCAACGGGGGGAAGTTAGGGACGGCCATGACCGTGTCGGTGGCATTTAGACCCAGCCCTACCACGTCCACTTTGGCGCGTGACAATTCCACCTTCTGATCTTCGGTCTTTGTTTTCATAAACTTCTCGGGTTATTCCTGCAAAAACGTTTCGCAAGAGAGCTGGTGACGCGCCACGCGCCCCAACGGAGAGGCCTGGCTTTCCGCGGGGCTCACTGCGCCTTGGCGGGAAGTGATTTTATGCTCGTTCTTTGTTTTCATGAACTTCTCGGGTTATCCCTGCAAGTTTGGTCTACATTCTGAGGCAACACATAGACCGCGCCTGCGCGCCTAGGCGCGACCGCCCTGACTTGAGCAACTGTGCGGACCTGCGTTTGTGCGTTCCGCGCCTTTGCGGGATTGTGCGAAGTGGCTCATATCTTCAGAGCATGCCGGAACGCCTTCCCGCGCCCGCTAGCCGGCCGTCCTGCCGGCGCTGTGCTCTCTCGGGACTGGACCATCCGGAAGAGGGCGCGCCGGCACGCGTTAGGATTATAGCCTACGATTAACGTTTGTCAAGAACTACGTCTGTCGGCAACGGCAAATAGGGGGCCAGCCTGTCCTGCCTTACCGGTTGACTGCTCGAGAGCATCAGCGCATAATCCCCGACTGGAAAAAAGGAGAATATGAATGTCTGCTGATAACATTAGTTCGCCAGGAAACCGGGGAAATCCCTTGAAGGCTAAATTGCGTGAGGGAAAGGCGGTGATTGGCACCACGATCACGGTACCTTCTGCCGAGACCGCCGCGCAATTGGCTGCACTAGGCTTTGATTTCCTTTGGATTGAAATGGAACACAGTCCGATTACGCTGGAAACCTTGCGCCAGATCATTCTGACTACCCGCGGCCTGAAAGCCGTGCCCATTACACGGGTGCCGGTCAACGAACTGTGGACGGCGAAACGCGTGCTGGATGCGGGATCGCTGGGCGTCATCTTTCCGTTTTGCAGCACGCCGGAATTGGCGCGGCAGGCGGTGGCCGCATGCAAATATCCGCCGCTGGGCCGGCGCGGCTCGGGGCCGGGGTTGGCGGCGTTTCGCTGGCCATCGCCCGAGGGCTACCACACGTTTGCGGATAACAATGTGCTGGTGGTGGTGATCGTGGAGGAAGAGCGCGCCGTGGATCAGATTGAAGCGATCGCGGCTACGCCCGGCGTGGACGTCATCTTTGTCGGCACCAGCGACCTTTCCTTCTCGATGGGCTACCGGGGGCAAACCGATCATCCACGCGTCCAGGATGCGCTAAAGAAGATCGTGGCCGCAGGCAAAGCCAACAATAAGATTCTGGGTTTGCCGGTCAAGCAGCCCGAGCAAATCACGAAATACACCGATTGGGGCTTTCTCTGGTTCCAGACCATGACCGAGATTGGTTTGATGGCGAAAGGAGCCAAGCAACTTCTCGAACCGCTGGGCCGGTTCGATGAATCCGTGCAGAAAGGGCTACTGTACTGAGGACCCGGTAGACGGCAGAAGGTAAACGGTAAACGGTAGACGGTAGACAGTATACGGTAGACGGGGACACATGCCCATCCGGGCGCCGTATGCCGTTTACCGTCCACCGCATAGTGTATACCGCATACGGGGACGCGTGGGCCTCCTGGCCCCGTTTACCGTCTACCGTATACTGTCTACCGCCTACCGCCCGCACGATCACCACGGATTCTCTAAAATCGATGATTGCCAGTATCAGCCCATAAAGCCGCGGAAGCGGGCCGGCGAAACGGCGTAGCCAGGGAAAATGCCCGAGGCGTCTTCCACTCCCAAATGGCGCATGGCGACCTCGGCGAAGACGTCGCGGAAATCGGTGGTCAACGCCAAGTCGCGATCTTCGTGGAGCTGATCGTCTTTGAGCCCGGGCCACTCGCCGTAGACCTTCCCACCCTTCACCGGTCCACCCAAAACAAACATTGCATTCGCGTGGCCATGGTCTGTGCCGCGGTTGCCATTTTCGCGAGCGGTGCGGCCGAACTCCGACGTGGTAAGCACGGTAATGTCGGCCATGCGGCCGCCCATATCGTTGTAGAAGGCGGCCAGCGAATCACCGAAATCCCGCAAGCGCGCGGCGAGTTGGCCATTAACGCTGCCCTCGTTTACGTGGTGGTCCCATCCGCCCACTTCGGCGAACGCCACTTCCAGCCCGGCGTCAGATTTGATGAGCTGAGCGATCTGCTGCAAACTGCGTCCCAGCGGCCCGCGCGGGTATTCGGCCCCGTTGTCCGGCCGGTATTCACCGATTTGAATTTGCTGCAGGGTAGAAATGGCCTCAAAGGTCTCCCGAGCCGTGCTGGACAGCAGTTGGTCCGGCGCGGAGGCGTACATCTCTTCAAACGCATTCTCGATCACTCGCACGGCGCGCACCTGCGGATTCGCCTTGCCCGCCAGGTGGAACCCTTGCAGATCCTGCGTGCAGAGGCAGGCAGCCGGGCCCATCATCGTGCGCGGTGTGGAAGCCGCAAAGGCCACCGCCCGGAACGGCGAGGCATCTGTACATGGCGCGGCTTGCAGGAAGCGGTTCAGCCACCCATCGGGCGTGGACCTTACCCCCGGGGTCGCGGTCTCCATGTAGTCCTGCGCGTCGAAATGTGAGCGCGTGCTGTCCGGCGAGCCCGGCCGCATGAACGATCGCCAGGTGGCGAGCGTCGAAGAGGGGCTTCAGGGAGGCCAGGCTGGGATGCAAGCCGAAAAAGCCGTCAAGGTCCAGCGCGCTCGGACCGCTGTCGCTGCGCGTCGACGGTTCCGGGATTGCGATGGAGGGCCGCATGGTGTAGTAGTTCTTTTCGCCAAAGGGCACGACCATGTTCAGCCCGTCGGCCGCGCCGCGCTGGAAGATGGCAACCAGAATTTTCTTGCGCCCGGGTTGGTCCATCGCGAACGCCGCCCGCCGCAGAAAACTCGGAACGAAACCCGCTCCGAAAAGACTCAGTCCCGTGGTTTTCAGGAAATAGCGTCGGGAAATCATCAACTTCACCTCGATTGGTCAAGAATTGCCAGGAGGTGTCAGGTGCCAGGTGCCGGTCAAACCGGTCCGAAATTGTCAGTATCAACCGAAGTCCGGGCCCTAATCTGTAATGCCTGACACCCAGCGCCTGACACCCAGCACCTGGCACCTGACACCTGACACCTGGCACCTTCTGTCACCGCCTTTGGAACTCCGGCGACCCCAGCAGCAGCGCCGTCATTAACATGGTTGTCGGGAACCACCGGCCAACGCCCGCTCCGGCGCTGCCCAGTTCGTCCAAACTCTTCATGATCGCAGCCTGCGTTTCAGCGGATACGGAACCGCCCAGGGTGCGCCGCACTAAATGATTCCAAATGGCGTCTGTGCCGTCGGAAGGCGTCAGGGCTTCAAGATCTAGATGTGTTCCGGGAATCCGGCTTGCCGCGAGCGCCATGGAGAAGTTCATACGCGTCAATAGCGTTCCCGAGTTGATCCAGGTGCCGGCACGGTCGGGGAAGCCCGAGGGCGCCTGATATAGGAACAGCGGTTGGCCCATCCGCATGATCAGGCCAAGCAGCGGCACACCGGCGTCGGTTTCAGCGTTTAACGTCCGCAAAGAACTCGCCACCAGTTCAAAAGGAGATTTCATTTTCGCCCGGAAGGCAGCGGGAGAATTGAACTCGGGTGAGGTCAGGATGGTCCTCAACACCGAACGAACATCGCCCTGAGATTGCGCAAATGTGTGGCTGGCACGATCGACGATAGAGGCAGGCGGATCGTCGGAAATAAAGTGGCGGCAGAGTTTAAGTGAAATGAAATGCGCGGTGGAGGGATGCGCCGCCAGCCGCTGAAGCACCTCCATGCCATCTTCGATGCCACCCCCTCCCTTGAGCGTGCGGCCCAGGACCACTTTTTCCCCGTAGTCGTGAAGGCGCGGCCGGAAAATGAATCCGCCGCCTTGACGCGGGCGGTCGATGGTCCAACCGGTAAAGCAGCGCGCTACCTCGTGTACGTCCTGCTGGGAGTACCCGCCGTCTACCCCCAAGGTGTGCAGCTCCATTAACTCGCGCGCATAGTTCTCATTCAGGCCACGGCGCTCGACTGGCGTTTCCTGGCCCTTCGCCGCCGTTGCCAACGGTCCCAAAGCAGCGCCGCCGAGCCCCAAGGGTGGGCGTCGGCCTTGGAAAAAGCCTTGGGCCCACCCGGAGTTGGGTGCGACGCTCAGCCAATTATCGAGATAAAAAAGCATGGCCGGGCTTTGCGCGGTGGCGGTGAGCAGTTGCGAGAAATTTCCCAGCGCATTCGGCCGAATCGCATCGTGCTCAAAAGACGTCAAGAGCCACCGGTCGACGCCCTTGCCGGCGTAGATATTGAAATGGTTCATCCAGAAATGAACCATTACTTCTTGAAGCTGCCGCTGGCTGTAGATAGCGCGCCACACCTGTTCGCGCCCAAGCTCCATGATGATGAAGCGCGGTCCCGCGGCTTGCATCGTCGGGTTCCGGTCGGGGGGAAGCGGCGTGGCCGCGCCTTCGGCCATGGTATTCAGTCCGGCTTGCCCGCCCAAGGGCGCCCCTTTTGCTTCCGCACTTGTACGGAGCTTAGGGGCAGGGAAGTCCTCGATCAGTTCAGCAGGACTCATCGCCAAGGTCGGGAGGGCCGCGATCCTTTGCTCCATGTCGGCGTCGTCGATGGCTTCAGGATGGAGTTGCTCTTCCAGAAGCGCGGCCGTGCCCGTCTGCCTGGCCTTTTCCATGTTTTGCAGGCGTGGGCCGAAACTCGTTCGACTTAGGAAATGCCAGTCGGCTAATTCGTCCGGAAGCGTCTTGACAGCGCTTGGTTTCATAGATGAGCCTCTGGCGGCCAGTGAAAACTAAAAGGCGCCAAGCCGTTTTGCCCCCCACACGGGAAGCGCAACAGCATCCAACAATTTTATGGGTTGCCCTCCGATGATTATAACCCTATCGGCCGGGAAAAGTTGCTGTCAGGCGGCAACGCCCGTGTTCCAGGTCAAAATTCGTGCCCCTTGGCAGATGTGTGTATCTACCGGCAATCCTCGATTTGAGTACGGCCAAGACCTGACGCAGTTGGAGGTGTTGGCCCGATGGCGCGTTCCGGCCGGTTTCATCTAATGTAAGGGTGACGCCTATCGGCAATGCTCAGTGCGTTCGGGGCCGGGTCCACCAACGAAGATACTCTGTCGGAGTGCGCCCATGATGCAGAGCATCCTCTCGGAATCCGCAGACGCCGCAGTTCAGCGCAACACGGGAACGCGGGACAGGAGCTCGTGTCGGCGGCAGTGTGCTCTCCCGCTACCCGTCGATGTCGAGGGGCTCGCGCACGGCGGGTTTCTTCCCGAACCGCACGTTCCGCCTTCGCCTGGCGCGGCTGTATTAATCGAGTTTGACGCCCTGCATCACAAGTATGAGCGCCGCGTGTTTCGCCAGTGCTATCGCATGCTGGGAAATCAGGAAGACGCCGAGGACCTGACGCAAGAGGTGTTTTTGCAAGTGTTCCGCAAAGCTCACACTTTTCGCGGGGAATCCAGCTTTTCCACCTGGCTGCATCGCATGACGATCAACACCGTGCTCATGCACATTCGCCGCAACCGCCGCTGGCGCGGGGCCATGGTTTCCGTGGATGCCGCACCGGTATCCGATGAAGGGGCGGCTAACCTCTCCCCAGTGGTGAGCGCCTTATCGGTGCCGCCGGGGAACCCGCTGGACAAGATCAGCGTTGCCGTTGCCCTCGCGCACTTGTCTTTGGGGTATCAGGAGATCTTCGTCCTTCATGACGTGGAAGGGTACCGCCACGTTGAGATCGCAGGCTTGCTCGGCATCAGCGAGGGCACGTCGAAATCGCAACTCCACAAGGCACGCCTTCGCTTGCGCCAACTGATTGGATCGGGCAGCAAAAGGCCGGCGAGGTTACCGCGCGCCTCCGCAGGCCGTAGCGTGCGCAAACCACGGCGTCGCGCTTCCCGGATGAACCATTGTCGGCTGGTTTAAGGGTACAGATAGCGCTTTTCGATTTCGGCCTCAGGCTCGCCCGCTTCCACCATGCGGGCCAGCAGTCGCTCCCGCAGATGCGCGGCGGCTTCCTGGACGGAGAGGGCGCCCTGGTAGTGGATGAGGCTGGGGTTGTCCTGGCGCCCGGCAAGGTTGAGGAGTTGGTGCGGGTCATCAAAAAGGTTATACATCTGATATTCCATGTAGCGGTCGCTGGCGGCGGCAGATTTCCAGCCCGAGCTCGCGCCGACCACGGCATAGGTCCACTCCGGCGTTCGCAAGGCCCGGCCGGTCTGGGATTCTGAAATCTGAACGTACACCTCGTTCGGCCATCCTTCCACCTTCCGGTCGAGCAGCGGGAGGAAACTGCGGCCCTGCATCGACGCGGGGATCGGCAGTCCCGCGGCCTGCAAGAGCGTCGGCGTAACGTCGATTTGGCACGTCAACTCCGGCACGCTCAATGACCGGTTGAATCCCGGTCCCTGAATCACCAGCGGAATGTGGATGGAACTCTCGTGCGGGCTGCGTTTGTACTCGCTGTTGCGCGTGCGGAAGTGGCACCCGTGGTCACTCAGGAAGACGACGATGGTGTTGTCTTCCATCCCCAACTCCCGCAGCGCGCCCAGAATCGTGCCCACCGATTCGTCAATGCTGGTGCAGCATCCGTAATAATCCGGCAACTGCTTCTGCCAGTCCCCGGGAAAGAACTTAAGGTCGGCGGGAACAAACGGATTGGCATAGCGCTCGGCATACCCCTGCGGTCCTACGAAGCACTTGCAATCGTTCTGGAAATGGGGTTCCAACTGGGAAACCACCAGCAGGAAGGGTTGATGCGAGGCTTGGCGCAGGAACCGCACGGCGCGTTGCGTGAGGAAATCCACCCGATACACGCCCGCGAAGTGCATTGGCTTTCCGTCATTGTCGAAGAAATCGCCCTCGTAGGGATGCGAGGTGAACTCGGGCACATTAGCGGCTTCCCAAAGATCGTCAAAGCCGCCGCGCTGGCCCGGGGGGACGGCGCCATTGGGAGCAGGACGGTGATCCTCCGGGCGGGCCAAGTGCCATTTGCCGATGTAATTCGCGGTGTAGCCGGCTTGGCGCAGCGTGGTGGCCAAGGTGACGGCATCGGGCGCAAGGCCCAGGCCGTTCTCCCACACACCATGGCGATTCTGATATTGCCCGGTAAACAGGTTCGCGCGAGAAGGCGCGCACACCGGTTGGTTGGACAGGTGCGAGCGGAAGAGCGTGCCGCGCCGCGCCATGTCGTCCAGATGCGGTGTCAGTCCCATCGAATTCAGGCCGTAAGCGCCGAGCGCGTCCCAGCGAAATTGGTCGGCGATGATGACGACGATGTTGGGTTGTTTCTTGCTGGCGTCCGGCGCGCCCAGTGCATTGTGTGCGGCATCACGCGCCAAAGCGGGCAGCGATGCGGCGGCCGCCGACCCTTTGATGAATTGCCGGCGAGTTACCGGCAGGCGCGGCACTGCGAATTCATCGTCGATAGCCATGTTGAAGAACCCCAAGTCTTAGAAAACGTGCGAGCCGAAATCAAACTGCGGCGAGTGACAAGTGACAAGTGACATGTGACGAGCAAGAGAATTTCTTGCGCGCCGATCAAAAACCTACAGATCGTAGCATTGAAGGTACAATTTATATTCATAATACCGAATTCATAATACCGAATTCGTAATACGGAATTCGTAATACGGAATTCGTAATACGGAATTCGTAATACCGAATTCATAGTTCCCAATTACGGTTTCTCTTTCGCCAGCCGGTCCTTGATTTGTTCAATAGCCGCGTCGATCCACCAGAGTTGATCGGTGCTGGCATTCTCGCGTGCGGATTGCAGCAGCGGCAGCGCCAGGGCGGGTTGGCGGACCAGTCCGGCCACGGCCGCATCGCGCCTGGAGTAATCGGGATCTTTCAACTGCTCTACCAGGGCCGCAAGCTGCTTCTGGGGATCGACGTGGATCGTCACCTCGGCGGTGGCCGGGGTGGGATCGATTTGCAGCCGGTCGTCGAGTGCTGCGGCTTCGATGGTGTGTTTGCCGTTGGCCAGCCAGGGCGCGGTGGTTTCGGTGCTCTCGCTGGGAGTGGTCCACGCGCCGCCATCGACCCTCCACGTGTAGCGCACCTTCCCGGCGGCCTGGCTCGCAAACTGTAACTTGACGTTTCCCGTCTCCTCCACCGTGGCCCGCAGCCGGGTGTGGGGTAGGGGCGCCCGCGCCTTCACGATGACGTATTCGCCGATATTCGGATGGCTGTGGAAGTAGGTTTCGAGGAACGCATTTCCTTCCGGATCGATCAGGGCGGTCCGGATGGTGCGCAAGTCGCGAAACGGCTGGCGCTGCCCGGGAGCAAACTGCGGCACGCACAGCCCCGGAATGGCGCGATACAACTGGCCGCGCGCCGTCAGCCAATAGGTTCCGAGGCGATCCTGCGCCACGGATTCCGGATTGCCCGCCTCGCAACCGGGGGGCGGCTGGGGCGTGCGGGGGAACCGCTGTTCCTGGTCCGTGCCCAAGCCCTTCTCATACGCCGTCGTGTGCCAGCCTTGCGCCGGGGTATACTCCCAGGTCTTCCCGGCCATATTCAGCGCGAAGTTGCCGGCGCGGTCGAAAAATGCGGGGCCGTCAAACGCGCCTGGCTGTGATGGGTCGATATCCTGTGGCCGCCACGACTGCCAGTTCTGGCCGTTAAAATAGTGCGCCTGGCCGCAGGAATCATGGAACCCGATTTGGCCCGCGGGGGTGAAGGAAGGGAGGGCGAACCGATCGCCGTGCAGCGGGAAGGTTTCGTGCGCGGGCAACTGTGCCTGGAGCGCCGCCGAAAAATCCGGGTAAGAGTCCGTTTTCCCTGATGTGGGACTGAACACGTACGCTCGCCCTTCACAAATGGGGTGCAGCCAGATGCGGTCCAGCGAGTCCACGCCGTAATTCCAGAACCGCAGCGGGTCAATGCTGTCCGGCAGCACGTGTTCCGTCCAGGTTTTGCCGTCCCATTCGCTGATCACCTTGCGTTCGGCGGAAAGAAAGCCCCACAGGTGGTTCTGCCGGTCAGGCACAAACACGCGCAGCGGATTGATTGTTTCGACGTTGTCCGGTTGCTGCAACGAGGCCAGCAGATCCGCCGGCTTGACGGCCATGGTGCCTGTTTGGGCCGCCATGTTGCCCCCATTGCCCGCCACCACTAGCAGGCGCCCATCGGGCAGCGCAAGTAAACCTTCTGACTCTTCGAGAGAAAACCCATATCGCCAATCGATGTGGATGGGCTCGCCGTGGCTGTTGGGGATGAACCAGGGGCCTGTGCCGTATGCGCCCAGCCATAGTCCCTGGGGCGTTTCGACGAACATGCGCGGCGGGTCCGACGGATTTGGCGGCCGCATATCAATGCCGTTCAGCACGCGCGTCCATTGGCCATCCTGAAGCCGCCAGAGAGTGCCAATGCGGCCCTCGCCGCCGCGTTCCGCCACCGGCATGTTGCCCTGCGCGGTGAGGACGTACGTGGCCCCGCCCGCGTCGAAGATTTTCTGCACGTACCGGAATACGCCGGATGCCGGTTCGGGCGCCACTTCGGCGAGCAGCGTGTGCGTGTCAGCCCGGTAGAGGTGATCCAACCTGCCGGCGAGCCACATGTGGTCCGGCCCGTCCGGCTTGACCACCGCGTAGCGCTTCCTGGCCGGACCGGGCAAGCTGGTGTGGAGCTTGAAGTCCGTGCCATCGAAAGTCAGGATGCCATCCAGCGTGGGCACGCCGCCGCCCATCGGCCCGCCCGTCCAGAACCACACTCGCCCCTGGCCGTCGGCGGTGGCAAACAGAGGGTCGAAATTCAGGAGCGCCCCGCTGGGCAGGTTGGATTCATAGCGGTGGTCGTATTCAACCGTGTAAACGCACTCGGCTTTGCCGTCGGGGGTGACGCGGTAGATGTGGGTGCTGCGCCCGGTGACCCAGATGTTCTTATGGGGATCCACGAAGAGGTTGGGCATCATCCCGACGTCGGCGGCAAACTGCGCCAGGGTCTTCGAGAGGTTGCCCTTGTGCCAGGTCACGGTTTGCGGCGTGCTCTCGCCCCGGGACCCGCGTTCGCTCCAAAGGCAATAGACGGCGCCATCCGGGCCGGTGGTCAAGACGGCGCTGGCCGGATTGGCGGGAAGGTTGGCGGTGGATACGAAATTCCATTTGTCGCCTTCCCAGCGGTACAAGCCGCCGCCCGTGAAGGTGCTGGTTCCCCAAACCTGGCCCGTGGAGTCCTGCGCCACGCGGCTGATGCGGGTGGGGTCCACCGGCCAGGAGGGCGCCGGCCCGGACTGTCCTGCCGCAGATTGTCCGGCTGCAACGGCTTGTGCTGGTCTCGGCCGCGCTGCTGGAACGGACTGCGCGCCAAGTCCGAGTAGCGCGCTTGATATACAAATAACGAGGCGTAGCGGGGTGCGCATGACGAGCCTCAATCGGCGGCCTTATGCCGCAGCTCTGCAAGGTTTTGCGGTTTCCGGAAAAGGTGCTTGCGCGCAGCGCTTTGGAGTGCCGGCCGCGAAGCTGCCGCTTTCCTTTTCGATCCGTTCGCTGCTCAAGCAAGCAATGTTGCCGCAATATCGGTTTCATTTGCCATTGACGAACCAAAGGCGGCAGCTCATTTTGGTTTTGATCATTCACCGTCAACGAAACCAAAAGCGGCAGCTTCGCGGCCGGCACTCCAAGGCGCTACGCGCGTGTCTTCACCACGTGTAGTGCGCCGCGTAGGTTACGGTCTTCTCCTCGTCGGGCGGCACCTGCACCTGGAACTCGATGGTTTGGGCGTCAGTCTTGAGGTAGGTGGCGGATTTATCCGTGATCTCCCACGTCGCGCCGCGATACAAGTGCTCCACCACGCGCACTACGACCGCATCCTTCTTGTGGTTGCGCAGCTTGATTTCAAACGACTCGTCGAGCATGCGGCGGCCCATGTCCATGTGGTAATCGGTCCGCCGGCGTTCGCCCTTGATGTCGAAGGCGCTGCCCGTAAAGGCGCGGATGGTCTCATCGCGCGGGGTGTGCTTGATCTCGTTTTCACCCGTGAATTCCAGTTGGCCGTCGGTGTCCTGCCGGTAGAATCGCAGGCGGCCCGCCGGCAGGGGCATGCCCAGGTGATTGGCTTCGGAGTTCTTGAATTCCCGCATCACCCATACGTCCGCATTCGATTGCGTGCCGTATTCGCTGTTCTGCCGAATCATCTCGGAGTTCCAGCCGCGATACTGGTTCTCATTGATCTTGGCGCCGTCGTAGACGTACATCCGCTCCGTTTTCACGCCGCCGGCGCGCACGAATTCCACCTGCTTGCTCTCTTGGTCGTGCAGCGTGGTGGGGCGATGCAGTTCGTAGAGGTGATATTCCTCGAAGGCCTTTTCCGAGACCTGGCCCGGGTAGCCGCCGGCAACGCCCCCGATCACACCACCCTGGAGCGCCGCAAAACTGTCGGCGAAGCGCGGCTGAATCTTGTTTACCTGGCCCGCCATCAGCTTGATTTTAGCGTTCTCAAAGGCCTTGCCGGTGCGATTGTGGATGGTCACCCAGCCGACCAGATCAAGCTGGTCGCCTTCTTCGGGCTCCACCAGGTTATAGTCCGCGTTCCAGTCCATCTGCCCCGTCACATAACTGAATTCAGCATTCAGCGCGCCGCCTTTGTCCGTCGTCAGGATCCAGTTGAGCGTGGGCTTCAGGATGGTGTCGTCAGCCAGGGCAGGGAACTGGGGGATGCCGGGCAGGTCGAAGCGCAGCTTGCCGTCCACCTCAATAATGGCTTGCTGCATTGCCGCGGGATTGCCGGGGTATCCGTAGGGATTGCCATAGGGAGAGAAGGGCTGCGGGGGGACGTATCCGCTGCGAATGATCTTGCCCTGCACCGTTTCGGTGTGGTCGCCGCGCTGCACCAGGAAATCGATTGTCTTCCCCTCGTACAGCGAAAGCAGGAGCTGTTGCGAAACGGGGTCGGCGCGGTAGTTCTGCTCGAGAATCTGGAGGGCGCGCGCGCCCGTGGGATCCCGCAGAATAACGGAGTCAGGCTCCAGGAAAGCGGTGGTGTCCGTGAACTGGACGCGATTCTCGCCCGGCTTGAGATCGAGCGGAATCAGTACGCGCACTACCGCGAAGTTCTGGTTGTAAATGGTGAGTTGGGACTCGGCGGCAAAGGCAGGCAAAATCCAAAGTAAGAATCCGAATACGGTGCAGCCGGCGAGGCGGAGTTTCATGGGGTTGCTCCTCTCTGTGACTACGACGAACCCGTATTATCGCACTAACGATGATCCACAGATTACGCAGATTACACAGATCCACTGACACAACAAACCGAAACTGATTTCGCGGACCTGCACAAGGTTTCGACAGTCAATCTGTGCAATCTGCGTAATCTGCGGATTGTCGTCACAAAGCGCGCAGCGCGGCGGAGATGGGCCGCAGGGCGGCGTGGATGGCGGGCAGCAGGCCGCCGGCCAGTCCCATGATGAGGGCGAACACGATGCCGCCCACCAGCAGATCGGGTGTTATGCGGAACGCAAAGGCCAGGTGGGAAAAGGTCTGCCAGTTGATGGTGCTGGTGGTGAAGCCATTGAGGGGCAGAACGGCGGCGCAGCCCAGGGCGCCTCCCACAAACGAGATCAGCAGCGCCTCAACCAGAAACGAGAGAACCACGGCGATGGCCCCGAAACCGAGCGCGCGCATCACGGCAATCTCCCGGCCGCGTTCGGCGACGGCGGAATACATGGTATTCAGCGCGCCGAATATTGCGCCAATGCCCATCACCGCCGCCACCAGGCCGCCCAGCACCGTAATCAGGCGGGTCATCATCTGCGATTGCTTGGCGTAATAATCGATCTCGCGGGTCACGTCCAGGTTCAGCCGCGGATCCTTGCTGATGGCGTCTTTGAAGCCCTGGAACGCCTCGGGCGACGTAAGGTGGACGGTGGCCGATTGGAAGATGTTGTTCGGGCGCTTATACACGTCGTCGAGCACCCGGGCGTCGCACCACACCTCCGAGTCAAATGCCGAGCCGCCCGCGTCAAACACTCCCGCCACCGTCCATTCCCCGCCGCCAAAGCGTACCTTGTTCCCAACCGTCAAGCCCGCGTAGGTGTTCGTGGCATTGCGGCCGACGACCAGTTCGGAGAGCCCGGGCCGGAACATCTGCCCGTCGATGATCCGGATGTTGCGGCGGACGGTGAGGACGTTGGCCGATACCCCGCGGACCTGCACATTCGCGTCCGTGCCGGTGGTGCGCAGGGGAAAGGGCGCCACCACCACCACTTCCGCCGTCACCAGCGGCGCACCGTTCAGCCGCGCCACGCCCGGCTCGTCTTGAACGATTCTCACCGCATCGAGCGTCATGCCGCTCATCATCTCGGCCGTGGCGCCGGCCCGCAGCACGATGGCATTGTCCGGGGAACCCGAGGAAACCAGCGTGGCGCGGAACCCGCGCGCCAGGGAGAGCACCGCAACAAACACGCCCACGGTGCCGGCAATGCCCAGCACGGCCACAATGGCCGAAGTCCACCGGGCCCTTACGCTACGAACGTTGTAAATGACAGGAATGGCCATGTTAACTCCGGGATTGCCAGGGGCTAGGGACTGGTTTGGTGCCATTGGTTCTAGCCCGCGCAGCGGGCGTCGTCATGTAGCCCACGGCGAAGCCGTGGGACACCGGTCACGCCCCCCCGATTCTTCAGCCCGGCAGGGCGGCGTCAGGCCACGCATGGTTCAATCTTGGCGCTGGCAACGCCCGGATGTCTTCGGGGCTGAGATTCCCATCGCTACCTTGATCCCACGGCTTCGCCGTGGGCTACATGACGACGCCCGCTGCGCGGGCTTTCAAGCTGACCGTTGGGCTTGTTTTGACGCCTATGGCCCCCAGCCCCTGCCTTTCAGATTCTCCGAAACGCTTCCACCACTCGCAGCCGCATGGCTCCCAGGCCGGGCAGGATTCCGCTACACGCTCCCACCAACAGGGCAAAGCCGATGCCCGCCGCCAGCACCGGTTTGGACAAGATAAGATCCGGCAGCAGCCCGGCCAGCGCCGTGCCGAGCACGGGGATGGCGAGCACGGCCAGCGCCAGGCCCAAAATGCCTCCACACAGCGCGATGGCCAGGGCCTCCGCCAGCACCAGGAACAGCACCGAACCGTCCTTGAACCCAATAGCCTTGAGAATGGCCAGCTCGCCCGTGCGCTCGCGCACGGAAATGGCCATGGTGTTGCCCGTTACCAGCAGCAGCGTGAAGAAAACCACGGTCCCAATCGCCAGGATCAGGGTTTCAATGTTGCCAAACTGCTTCACCCAGCTTGCCGCGAAGGCCGACTCGGTCGCCGTCTTGGTTTCGTAAGGCGAGTTGGCGAACTCGGCGTCAATGGCTTTGGCCACGCGCAGGGCGTCGTCCGGCGAATTGAGTTTCACCGTGTACCAGCCCGTCTGCCCCTTGAAGTGCTCGGGCACCCGCTCCTCAAAATAATCCCACTGGAACCAGAACTGCGTCTCATCGTCCTGGCGGCGCGCGCCATGATAGATGCCGACGAGGTTAAACTCCCACGCCCCGGCGCTGCCGTAAATGGTGGACTTGATGGGGATGCGGTCGCCGATCTTCCAGCCGAAGCGCCGGGCGGTGCTGGCGCCCACAATGGCCCCCTGGCGGTCCTTGACGAACGCGTTCCACTGGTCATCCGAAACCACCAGTTCAGGGAACACCTGGCGCTGGTTGGCCGGGTCAATCACGAACTGCGGGAAAAAGTTCTTCTCGTCCTGATACACGCCGCCGAACCAGTTATCGTGGGTGACGTACTGAACGCCCGGAATGCGGGCAATTTTGTCGGAGTACGAAAGCGGCAAGGGCTGAATGATGGAAACGCGATTGATGGCAACCAGGCGGTTGGCGCTGGCCAGGTCCCCCCCGCGGGTGAACGCGTCGCGCACGACGGCGAGAAACGCGAAGAGAAACATCGCCACAGCAAACGATCCGAGGGTGAGGAGCAGACGCACCTTCTTGCGGAAAAGGTTGGCCAGAATCAGGCGGCCGAATTTCATGCCTCACCCCCTGCCACTACGTTCCGGCGGGAGCCCTCCACCAGCACTCCTTTTTCAAGGTGCAGCACCGTGTGGGCCCGCGCCGCCACCACCGGGTCATGCGTCACCATCAGGACCGTTTTATCGTGTTTGCTCACCAGTTCTTCGATCAGGGCCATGATTTCATCGGCGCTCTTGCGGTCCAGGTCGCCGGTGGGCTCGTCGCAGAGGAGAAAGGTGGGGTCGGAAACGATGGCGCGCGCGATGGCCACCCGCTGCTCCTGCCCGCCGGAAAGCTGGCGGGGAAAATGGTGCGCGCGGTCCTCGAGCCCCACGATGGCCAGCGCGGTCTCCACGTGCTCGCGCCGCTGGGACCGGGAAAGCCGCGTGAGCAACAGCGGAAGCTCCACGTTCTGGTACGCCGTCAGCACGGGGACAAGGTTATACATCTGAAAGACGAAACCGACGTGGCGGGCACGCCACTCCGTCAACCGGCCGGACGACATGTGCGTGATCTCATCGCCGTCCACGGAAACGACGCCGGCAGTGGGCACGTCCAGCCCGCCCAGGAGGTTCAAAAGCGTGGTCTTGCCCGAGCCGCTCGGTCCCATGAATGCGACAAAGTCTCCCTTGTCCACGTCCAGGTTGAGGCCCTGGAGCACCTGAATCTGCTCGCTGCCCCGGCGGTAGGTCTTATTCAAACCGCGAACTTGAATGAGGGCAGCGGACGTGCCGTTGGTGTTGACGGATACCATGGTCACTCCTGTCTTTCGTTATCGCGGCACAAGTGGAAGTTTCAGATTACCTTAGAATTAAGCCTACCGTCCAGGCCGCGTATCGCGCAATCTGCCGAGCGACTAACGGGTTGCAGTCGCTAAGGGTACCAAATTCCGTTTGCGGCAGCAGACACTTTCGCGTGAAGTTAAACCATGACGGTTGAAGCCATTAAGGAAGCGATTGCGGAACTTCCCCCGGATGAAAAGACCCGTCTGGCCGCGTGGGTCCTTCAACAGGACCTGGACGAATGGGATCAGCAAATCCGCGACGATTTTTCGCCCGGCGGCCCCGGGATGGCGCTCCTGGAAGAGGCGCAAGCCGACGCCCTTGCCGGAAGGTCAAAGCCTCTCGAACAGTTTCTATCCGAGACGCGCGCCCGACGCTCCTCGCCCAATCCGAAGCCGTGAGCCCGTTGCAATCTTCCACCACCTCGCGCTTCTGGAACCTCTTCGCTGAACTTCCGGAAGATATTCAGGATCTGGCGGTCGAGAAATGTCAGTTATTCAAAAAGGATCCGTACCATCCTGCTCTGGGTCCACTTCCGTAGGTTTCACCTCATAGGCGCTAAGATAACGAATTATACGTGCCTCGATGCTCATCGGCCGGTTGCCCAGCCCGCGAAGCGGGCGCCGTCCTCTAGCCCATGGCGCAAGCCATGGGTCACCGGTCACGCCAACAGATTCGCCAGCCCCGGTAGGGGCGGCGTCAGATCACGCGTGGTTCGATCTGGGCCCAGACGTCGCCAATACCGGGGCTGAAATTCTCGTGGTTGCCCTTGTCCCACGGCTTCGAACGTGTGAAAAATCGCGGCTGTAGCGGCGGTCTCCGACCGCCGCCCCTTTTGAGATCAATAATTGCGGCGGTCGGAGACCGCCGCTACAGACCGAAAATTCGATTTTTTCACGCCGTCTTCGCAATGGGCACATGACGGCGCCCGCTTCGCGGGCTTCCATGCAATTGATAATCTATCCCTCACCCTCCCCATGGCTTACGCCATGGGCTACAGGACGGCGCCCGCTTCGCGGGCTTAACCAACCCAGTCCCCAATCCCGAGTCCCTAGCCCCCCAGCCCCCAGTCCCTAGTCCCTAGTCCCTGCTTTTCACTTCCACCTTTTCGCTATCCCGCAGGTTTTCCGGGCCTTTAACTACCAACTGATCCCCGGCGTTTACTCCGGCGGTCACCTCGACGTCGTCGGCGATGCCGCGGCCGAGGCTTACGGCGTGGCGCTCCACCTTGCCGTCGCGCACCTCGAACACGTAGGAACCGTCGCCTACGCCGCGCACGGCGCTCTTCGGGATAATGGCCTTGGCGGCGGGGGGCTGATCGCCCTTCCTGGCCTTTTTGCGGGTGGGTTCCTCGTTCAGAAATGCCACCTTCACGCCCATGTCGGGAAGGATCCGGGGGTCAAGCTTGTCGAAAGAAATCCGCACCTTTACGGTCGCCTTCTGGCGGTCGGCGGTGGGGATAATCGTCCGCACGTGGCTGGGAATCTGCCAGTCGGGATAGGCGTCGAGCGTGGACGTCACCTTCTGGCCGGGGTGAACGCGGGCGATATACGCCTCGTTGACGTCCACTTCGATTTCATTTGACTTCATGTCGACGATGGTGGCAATGCCGGTGCGAGTGAATCCGCCTCCCGCCGAGAGCGGGGACACCATCTCGCCCACCTGGGCGTCCTTGGAGACAATGATGCCGCTGAACGGGGCACTGATGACGCAGTTATCCACGTTCTGCTGGGCCTGCTCGATGCGGGTCGCCGAGGCCTCCACCTGGTCCTTGGCAAGGGTAATTTTGGCTTTCAGGCTGTCCACGTTGGTCCGGGCAATGTCCAACGCGTCCTGGCTCTGGATCTGGTCGGCGTGAAGCTGCTGCGTGCGGCGCAGGGCGATTTCCGCATACTGGAGCTGGACCTGGTAATCGGCAATGGCCGCCTGGGCGGACTTGCGATCCGCCTGGGCCGCCTCCAACGCGCGCTTGGCGTCGGAATCGTCCAAGGTGGCCAGCAGTTGACCCTCGCGAACGCTCACGCCTTCGTCAAAGTACACGCCCGTCACGCGGCCGGTGATCTTGGCGGCTACCGTGGCGCGCACCCGGGGCGTTACGTAACCGCTGGCATTGAGCAGGGTTTCCGCCTGGAGGGTGTTCGCCGGACGCGCCTCCGCCACCTCCACCACCGACTGGCGGTAACGCAGTGCGAATAGCCCGCCAGTGAGCAGCACCAGCACCCCGAGCGAGGCGGAGAATATGCGCCAGAACTTTCCGCCGGAACCCGAGCGGGCCGCATCGTCAATCTTCAACGAAGACAGGTTACGGGGCGGCATATAAAAGAATCGATGCCTCTAACTTTGACGTTTGAAATGACGGTCAAGAAGATGGGAAGGAATCGCTCGTGTAGCGGCGGTTTCCGACCACCGCCTTAGATCGAATATTCGATCTTTTCACATCTTCTAAGCCCTGGGAGGAGCCTCCTGGGCTGCCAATCTACCCGGAACCTCCTGCTCCACTCTCTTATTCTGCACCAGGGCGCGTATCCCGGCTAGTGAATATTCGGTTACAAAATCCGCCACTTGATCGATACGCTCGGGCGTGAACTGAAGTTCCGGGAACATGCGCTCGGCCACGACCCGCGAGGACCGATACCAAATGCACAGACCCTGAATGGCGCCGGCGCCCATTCGGACGCGCGGGTCGCTAACGGGTAATCCCGAGACCTCGCTGACCAGCCTGGTAAGGCGCTCGGCAGCGGGCCGGATGCCCTTTTCAATGATCAGGTCCAGGGCGGGCGTCGGCTCGGTCATCTCGCGTGCGATCAACCTCTCCAGCCAGCAGGCCCCCTCAGGGCTCTGGCTCAGGAGTTGATGCATAAAGCCGCGAATGTACCCGCCCAAACGCTCTTCCGGCGTGCGCCCTGCACCTTCCCCAAATGCGGTGTTCTTGGCGGCGTTCATGCCCTCCGCGACGGTGGAAATCAGTTCTCGATAGAGGCCCATTTTGTCGCCGAAGTGATAATTGACAGACGCAATATTTGAACCTGCCTCTTTGCAAATATCGCGGATGCTGACGTGATTAAAGCCGCGCTCAGCAAAGAGGCGCACGGCAAGTTTCAGCACGCGATTGCGGGTCTCGTTGTCACGCCCAGCAGCTTTGTTCGCCATTGGAGAAGCCAAAACGACCGTTCCAAACAGCAGTATGAAACGATTGTTTTACAACTGTCAAGGGATTTTGTTCGATCTTGCACGGCGAGATGCCGGCTGTAGTGGTTTATCCACAATGCGCGGGTAGGCGCGGAGGCGCTCCAAAATATGCAGAAAGTCACTATGTGCTCACGATCGGAAAACCGCATCCGTTCACTTTTTGCATGACAGCGCCTCTCGCGACGTGGTACGAATACCTCTTTTCTTTTCGTGAAAGGAAACGAACGATGCGCAAACTTCCTCGCGACCGCATGACGGCCCGTCAACGCATTGAATGCACGTTGCGGGGCGAGATGCCGGATCGCGTGCCGGTGTTTGATCTGATCCAACACATCCCCCTTATTGAATATGTCACGGGTGAAAAGCTGACGCTCAAGAATGGCCTCGATCTGCTCTGCAAAACGATCGGCGAGCGGCTGGACATCACGCGCGGAATCGCCGCTCCGGCAGAGGAGAAGACGATCGCGCAGGATGACGGCTTTGTGTACAAACAGGAGTGGTGGACCACGTGGCTGGTGGAACGTCCCTTCCATGATGTGGCGGGCCTGCTGGATTACATTCCGCGCAACATCGAGGAGATCCATAATCGCAGGTTCGGTGATATGTTCACATTCGCGGGGAAGAGCAACGTTTGGGGCGCATCGTCGAAATCGCCGCGGGAGCAGTACCTGGAGCTGCAAGAGAAAGTCGGCGAGAACACGGTGATTTTCCCCAATGAAAGCCCGGTGGGCCTCGACACCGCCCACGTGCGCGCGGGCTTGGACCTGCTGGCCTACGCCTACGCCGAGAATCCCCAACTGGTTTCCGACTGGCTGGAAGCGCTGAACTGGGCGGAGATCCAGCGCGTCCATGAGACGGCTGATCCCGCGCTGTCACCGGTGGCGCTGGTGTATGCAGACATTGCGGGCACAAGTGAATTGATGTTCTCGCCCAAGTTCCTGCGGCGCGAGTTTTTCCCCCGGCTGGCAAAGCTCACGCAGGAATGGCACGAGCACGGCATCAAGGTGATTTACCACTCGGACGGCAACCTGTGGGCAGTGCTGGACGATTTTCGCCAGGCAGGGATCGACGGCATTAATCCGCTCGAACCCCTGTCGCGAATGTACGCGGGCGACGTTCGCAAGTCATACCCGGACTGGGTGTTGATGGGCGGGATTGACGTCTCGCAGCTCATTCCTTTTGGAACCGAACAGGAAGTGCGCGCGGCCGTGCGGAAGACGATCGATGATGCGGGTGCGAAGGGACGGCTCTGGCTCGGCTCCACGACTGAGGTTCATCCCGCCGCCAAGCTGGAAAACGTCCTGGCCATGTGGGATGAAATGGAACGATACGGCTACTACGATTCATAAAACACGGTCGCTTCAATCGCCGCAGCTCGGGCCACGCGCGGAAGAGGATCGGTGTCATCGAAAAGGAGCATTGTCATGCCTAGATTCCTTGCCGTTGTTTTCACGTTGCTGAGTGCCATTCCGGCCATGTCGGCGGCGGGCGCGCCCGGGGGTTTGCGCCCGGTGTCTTTGCGTTGCGAATATCGTGTGAACCCGTTGGGTATTGACGCTGCCGCGCCCCGGTTGAGCTGGAAGCTGGAGGCGACCAACGCCGCGGCGCGTGGCTTGAGCCAATCTGCGTATCAAGTGCTGGTGGCCAGCAGCGAAGCGATCTTGATGCGCAACCAGGGCGATCTTTGGGACACGGGCAGAATGAATGCTGACACGTCGATCCAGATTCCCTATGCTGGCAAGCCGTTGTCTACCGGCCAGGCGGTGTGGTGGAAAGTGCGCGTCTGGGACAACAACGCGAATCCCTCCGCGTGGAGCGAGCCGGCCCGCTGGTCGATGGGTCTCCTGGCCGCCAGCGACTGGGAAGGAAAATGGATTGGCCTCGACGGCGGAGAAGGGAATCCCAAGGAGTTGGTTGGTGCGCAGTGGATCAGCGTGGCGAACTCTGCCTCCGGAACGATCTATCTCCGCCGCTCCTTCGAGATTCCAAAGGACAACCCCGTTTCGAGCGCGCTCTTGATCGATGGTGGGTTCGGGCGCCACCACCCTGTCGGTTAATGGAGGCCACACACAGAAGTCGAAAGGCGTCGGGGATCCCGTCTCCATGGAAATCACCGATGCATTGCACCCGGGCGCCAACGTTCTGGCGGGGAGCGTGACTGCCGGAGAGAGCGGCTCGCCGGCCCTGATCGGCGCCATCGAGCTGAACCTGGCCGACGGGACCCGCGTAGTCATTCACACCGACGGCCAGTGGCGGGCTTCCGCGAGCGAAGCGCCCGAGTTTGCTGAGGTCGGTTTCGATGACTCCTCCTGGGAAATGGCCAAGGTGTTGGGTCCCTACGGTATGGCGCCGTGGGGTGAGGTTGGCTGGGCGTGGCGCACCGTCCTGCCAGCGCGCATGCTGCGCAAGGATTTCACGGCGCCTGCCCAAGTCAAGCGCGCAACGCTCTACATCGCAGGCCTGGGGCTGTTCGAAGCCTACTTGAATGGGACGAAAGTCAGCCAGGATGTATTGGTGCCCGCACTGAGCGAATACGAAAAACGCGTGAATTACCGGACCTACGATGTGTCGAACCTTCTGCGGCCGGGGGCGAACGCGATTGGGGTAATGCTAGGCAACGGCCGCTTCTTCCCGCCGCGCCACAACATTCCCACGGTCATGCGCGGGTTTGGCTATCCCAAGCTGCGCTTGCAACTGGAAATGGAACTGGCGGATGGAAAAGTTGAGCGCGTGGTGAGCGACGAGAGCTGGAAGCTAACCACCGATGGACCTATTCGCGCCAACAACGAGTACGACGGCGAGACTTACGACGCGCGCAAGGAAATGGATGGCTGGTGCCAGCCCGGCTTTCAAGCCACGCCATTGGCAGAACGCCCAGACCGTGGACGGGCCAGCCGGCGTCCTGGCTGCACAGTCCATTGAGCCGATTCGCGTCACTGAGGCGCTGAAGCCGGTTTCAATGAAAGAAGTGCGGCCCGGCGTTTTCGTGGTTGATATGGGCCAGAACATGGTGGGCTGGTGTCGCCTCACGGTCTCGGGGCCGCGGGGCGCCACCGTCACACTTCGGCATGCTGAAAGGCTGCGGCCCAACGGCATGCTTTACATGGATAACCTGCGCTCAGCGGAAGTCACAGACACCTACATTCTGAAGGGCAAAAGCACGGAAGTCTATGAGCCCCGCTTCACTTATCACGGATTTCGGTATGTGGAATTGAAGGGCTTTCCTGGAAAACCCACGCTTGCTTCCATCGAAGGACGTGAGGTCCACGATGATGTCGACAGGGTTTCGGAACTTACCACCTCAAATCCTCTGCTTAACCAGATTTATAAAGCGGTAGTTTGGGGCATGAAGGATAACTATCGGAGCATTCCCACGGACTGCCCCCAGCGCGACGAGCGCCAGGGCTGGTTGGGAGACCGTTCGGGAGAAACCCTAGGCGAAACTTATTTGTTTAATGTCGCCGCGTTCTATGCCAATTGGGTTCGCGACATGCACGATGCCCAGGATCCGGAGGGCCGCATCAGCGATGTTTCGCCGGCCTATTGGCCGCTCTACAACGACAACGTCACGTGGCCGGCGAGCTTCATCATGGTGGCCGACCATGTGTACCAGCAATATCACGATTTACGCGTGATCGAGCAGAACTATCCCGGCATGCGGAAGTGGATTACGCATATGGAGTCGTACATCAAGGACGACCTGATGCCGCGCGACACCTACGGGGACTGGTGCGTTCCGCCGGAATCTCCCGAGTTGATCCATTCCAAGGACCCGGCCCGCAAAACCGACGGCACCGTGCTGGGCACAACCTATTTCTATCGCCTGCTCCGCCTGATGGAGCACTTTGCGACTCTCTTAGGCAAACAGGACGACGCGAGCGAGTACTCGCAGGTTGCGGACAGGCTCCTTGCCGCGTTCAACAAAACCTATTTCCATGCGGAGCATGCCCGGTACAGCAACGGCTCGGAGACCTCCAGCGTGCTTCCCCTGGCGTTTGGAATGGTTCCCGAAGCTGACCGGGAGCGGGTGGGCGATGCACTGGTTCGGAAGATTGAAGATCAGGGACGCGGTCATCTTTCGACGGGGCTGGTCGGCGGGCAATGGCTTATGCAAACGCTGTCGGCCATAGGCCGCCCCGACGTGGCTTACCAGATTGCCGGACAGCGAACGTATCCGAGTTGGGGGTATATGGTCACGCACGGCGCCACCACCATTTGGGAACTCTGGAACGGCGACACGGCGGACCCGGCAATGAATTCTGGAAATCACCTGATGCTGGTCGGCGACCTCATCACGTGGCTGTATGAGAATGAGGCCGGCATTCGGCCTGACCCCGCCCAGCCGGCGTTTAAGCACATCATCATGCGCCCCACTCCGGTGGGAAACCTGACGTACGTGAAATGTTGGTACAATTCCCCCAATGGGAAGATCGGAAGTGATTGGAAGATTGCTGAAGGGCGATTCCTCTGGAACGTGACCGTTCCGCCTAACACCATGGCAACCGCGTATGTGCCGGCACAGGACCAGGCGGCGGTCACCGAGGGCACAAGGCCGGCCAGCGAAGCACGCGGGGTGAAGTATCTTCGCACAGAGTCCGGGGCGGCAGTTTATGAACTGGGTTCGGGGACGTACCGGTTTGCGTCGACGATGCCCCGTTAGGGACAACTGAGTGACAGCCGGGAAATCTCGTGGTAATCTTCAGCGCTCCTGGAGTGCGGCAGGCCTTGCCGGGTAGTCAATGGCTTGCAATCTGGAGAGACACTCGGAGCAGCTATTTTGCGGAGGTAATTTCATGTCGGGACTATCGGTTGGAATTGTTCTGGCTATCATAGCGGGCATTATTAATGGCAGCTTCCCCGCTCCCATCAAGTACGCCAAGGTCTGGAAATGGGAAAACATCTGGGCGGTCTGGGCGGTTTTTGGCATGGTGGTGTTTCCCTGGCTGGTGGTTTTTTTGACCATTCCTAACGCCCTGCACGCGTATCAGGGCGCCGCGAAGTCAGTCATGATGATGGTCGCGTTCGGCATCGGGTTCGGCCTGGCGCAAATCTTCTTCGGACTTGGGATTGCCGCCATCGGCATGGCGCTGAACTTCGCGATCGCCATCGGGCTTTCGACGGTGCTGGGCTCGTTGGTCCCGCTGCTGGCTCATGAGCGCAACAGGATCTTCACCCGGCAAGGCGCCACGATCTTCGCGGGTTTGTTTCTGATGCTGCTGGGCATTGTGGGCTGTGCCGTTGCGGGGAAAATGAAGGACAAGCACCTGGAGGCTGCCGACCCACGCCCGCGCGAGTCGGCCGCGGTTTCGATGAGTTTTGGGGCGGGCCTTTTCGTTTGTATTCTGGCCGGGCTGGGTTCGCCGCTGATTAATTTTGGATACGCATTTGGGGCTCCCCTCCTGGCGCGCGCCCACGAGTTGGGGGCAAGCGCCAGCAGTCAGGCCAACGTGATTTGGGCGCCGGTGAATACTGCGGCGTTCATCCCCTACATCATTTACTGCATTTACCTCTGGAAGAAGAACCACACGGCGGGCCTGTTTACTGCTTCCGGAACAGGGCGCAACTGGGTATTCGGGGCCCTCATGGGATTGCTTTGGTTCAGCAGCACGGTAATCTACGGCGCAGTGTTGGCGCGGTTGGGCGATATGGGCCCCGTCCTCGGCTGGCCGCTGTTCATGTCTGCGATTATCATCGCGTCCAACGTGTGGGGAATGGCCACCGGTGAATGGAAAGGCGCCGGCAGCAAGGCTCTGGGCAGCATGTTTGGAAGCATCTTCTTCCTGATTTTAGGGTTCGTGGTTCTGGCGTACGCCCGCACGCTGGCGGTGTAGCAGAAGGCAGCGGTTTCCCCTCACTCCCTTCCGCCTACCGCAGCCATATCCATCAGCGGCTGTGCGGCATGGGCTTGGCCGGGTTCGTCGGCCACCGTGACGGCCATGATTCGGATTTTGTCATTGTCGGGCAGCGTCAGCGTGGTTGCGCCCGCGGGTATATCGAGCGAATACCCAAATAGATAGCAGTATGCGTACACCTCATTGGCGCCTTGTGCGTTGTGGTGATGCGAGGCGTACCAGGCCACCGGGGCGGGCTTGATGAAGCCGGGCGTAAGGCCCGTGTACTCGGTTTCCACACGCGTTATGGGCGCGTGTGCCTCGACGTAGGCGCGGACGCTGCGGATCGTTTCAGCTTCCGGGCTGTGATCGTCCGCAGCGGGCTCAGGCGGCGTGGGGATTTCCACCCTACGGTCCGTCCACGTGCGCGTGTCCCACTGGCCGATGTAGCCAAGCCAGTCCTGGACCTTCAGATCAGTGCTGGAATCGCCCACTCGGAACGTTCCCGTTTGGTCCCCATCGGCGGCGGCGAGGATGTAAACGCGGTTGAACTTGCCGTTGGGCAGAGAGATGGTTTGGCCATGTGCGACGACGGCATTGAGATGCCCAATCCATGCCGGCCCCAGGCGGAAGATGATTCCGCCGAAGGGTAGCGTGGTGGGAAGCATCTCCGCCGGCGAGGTTGTTGTTCGCGGCGTCAAAACCAGTCGTGGAGGGCAACCCATCTTCGCTGGCCGCAACGAGATCGTATTTCAAATCGACGGCCTGCCAGTGCACCGGCATCAGTTTATGTGCGGGCGGCGCCAGCTTAACTGCGAACGTGCGGATTCCGTAAGGCTCGAGCGAGGTCTGCAATTCGCCGTTCGCCACGGTGGCCTCGCTCTGGGGCAGTTCCTGGCCATTGATTTCACGCGCCGCAGTAACGGGGCCCGCAAAAGCGACGTGCAAGGCCGGTACGGATTCGCCGCGCATCTCGATGAGGCGGACCACGACTTCATTGCTCTCCTCAGCTTTTTTCACCGCGCTCACGAACACGTGCTCACTATCCGTGTGCATCAAGGAAAGGCTCTTTCCCAGTGCGCCCGGGTGGCTGGCGCTTTGAAAAGCGATCAACGGAGCGTTCAACCGCTGCGCCTGCCAATCGGTATTGCCCTGCTGCCAATGGCCGGCATGCGAGGCGAGGCCGTAGATAAATTCATGATGGCCCCAGTCTTGGGTGGTCTGATCGGCGTAATCGCGCCCGTTGCCGCCGCCGAGGCCGGGCGTGTAAACCAAGGTCAGGCGCAGCGTATTGTCGTCCGGTTTATCTGAACCGGTCTTGCAATCGGAGAGCACGGTGACGCCGTAAGCTCCGCTCTTGTCGGTGAGGTCAAACCACTGGTGGGAGGCAACCTCGAATTTCCTTTCGTCGTTGTTGCTGCGTTGAATGGTGCCCAGGCCCCAATTATAAGTTGCCAGCGGATTCGAGGCGGTGAGCGGGAAGGTGGCCTTGAGCGCGGCTTCCTTGGTCTTCCAGTCGACGACGTTCGCGAATTCCACGCGGTTTCCGGCGTCGCCTGCGGCCAAGCGAATCGTTTGGATGTACTTGGAGTCTTCCGTCGCGCGGGTTACTTCCACGGCCACGCACACCGGTCCTTGTTCCACCACGCGAACTTGGGCCGGACCGGAAACATAAGCGCGCGGCGGCTTCTGCTGATCGGACCAGTCCATATTCCATGCGGGCCAGTCGAACGGGTGCTCCGTTTGCAGCGCGAGTCGGGCGGGGGACGCCAGCAACTCGCGCTTGATGCGCTTGTCATAGATGCTTGATAAGTCGCCATCCGTATTCACCGAAATCCGATAACGGGCGTTCTCAAGTGAGGTTTCGCTGACCTTCAAGCCGGACGATGCGCCGTAAGCCGTGTCGGCAGGGCGTACGTCATAGACGGCGAAGCCTACGGAAGGCACCTTGGCGAGGAATAGTACGCGCCCCGACCCCTCAAGCTGCGAAGCGACTTCCTTGCCGTCGGGATCAAACACGCGAACGGCTTGCGGTTTGCCTTGGACGAAGGAAACATTTGCTTCCACAACGTCCTCGCGCTCGACATTGAGCTGGTTGTACACCACTACGGCCGTGCCTTGCACTTCCGTGTTCATGCCGGAGGCGATAGCGGCGCTGGCGCGGGTGAGCACGCCCGCGAACTGGTTCATTGCGATCACGTCGTCGTTCCAGGAGTACACGTAGGATTTGGGTGTAGCGGTGCCGGCCATGATGTCGTGGAATTGCCCGCCCAGGACGAGCGCCCATGCGTCCGTCATACGCTGCTGCGGGTAGGCAGGGCCACCCAGCCACGCCGCTGCCACCGAGGCGCGCTCGGCGGCGTCGGCCAGCAACTCATTCTTGCGATTCCAACGCTTGTGCACCGTTTCAGAAGTCAGCGAGCCGGCCGAGTGATTCGTTAGCTCCAGGTCACCCTTGTAATGCAGCAGCCGCCCGGTGTCGCCAGATCGCAGAATGTCTAGAAACATCTGATCGGCCTTGGGAGAAACGACGTGTACCGGGCCATCGCCTACCACGACGGGGGCGCCGTGGGTTGGAACTGCTTGCTCCCGCCCAAACTCTGCCCGTTCGAGCGGGGATGGCAGAATCGCGCGACCCCGAGTGACGATGGCCTCAATCAGCTTTACCGACTCCTCGGAAGGGGCGCCACCGATGTCACCCGTGCCGTAATAGCGATAATCCACAGGCAGTCCGGTGGCTTTACTGTCTATTTCCAGCCGCTTGGGCCAGTCGACGTAGTCCGGCACGTGACTGTAAGCGGGGCTGCTCTTGCTGATGTCATAATCGATGTTGCTGGAATAGCTCAGCGGGTTGAACGCCACCAGCACCTTTCTTCCACCCGGTCCGTCCCAAATGCCAACGTTAAACGGAATGCCCCGCGGGGTGTCTTCAGGCGACCCGGGCCCCCCGACGGGAGCAGATGAGCCCCAGGTCAGCTTTTGGGTGGAAAAACCTTTCACCCCGGCCGCCGCCAGGATGCTCGGCAAAGAGGCAGGGAAGCCGAAGCAGTCGGGCAGCATGAATTCCTCACTCGCGACGCCGAAATCATGGCGGAAATACTCGTTGCCATAGAGGACCTGGCGGAGGATCGACTCGGGTGAAGGTGAATTCACATCATTCTCTTCCATCGACGAGCCGGCGGGGAACCATCGCCCTGCTTTCACCCACACCCGCAGCGTTTCGTAATCCGCGGGGAAGTATTCCTTCATCATGCGATAGCGGTTGGCGCCGCTGAAATTGAAAACGTAGTGCGGATATTTCTCAAACAGGGCGAAATTGGCGTGCATCGTTTTGGAGAGATACTCGCTGATCACTTGCGGGTATTCCCACCGCCACTCGGTGTCCAGATGCGCATAACCGACGGCATAAAGGGTTGGCTTGGAAAGATCGGGGCCTGTGTGGGTGGAGGCGGGCTTCGCCGGCGCCCCCGGTTTGTCTTGTGCGACGGCGGAGATTGCAGCTACGGCCATAAACATAAACATTGTGATGAGAACTGCAGCGGTATGAAGGGGAGCTGGCTTCGAGCCTCGTGCTGGCGTTCGATGCTGAGCGGTACAGGTCATGGATTCCTCGTTGGCTTGTTTAAGCTGGGAATGGGGCATCCTCAATGAAATGCCGCCAATCTGCAGCGCGACTCCTGGTAGAGTGACGCAAAGGAGCCGGTCATTATACACCCGGTCCGGTGCGACCGACTCATACGATGAAGTTTGGCACCAGAGCTACGGCGCGAATCGGGCTCGCTTCACCTCCCTGCAACTTGAGCGGCAGACCGATGAAGTAGAAGCGCTGTCCCACTACTTGAGCCAGGTTGACAAGAGCCTCGAAAACCGGCATTCCGGCGCGTGCGGCCAGTTTGTGGGCCGGGGCTCCGGCGGCGAGGGCAGCAGGGCTATCAACGGAAGCGATATCGCCCCCGATCGCTTTGACGCCCAGGCGAATCAATTCACTGACTAGCGATGGCTGGAAGCCGGGCCATTCATCCTGAAAAAACGCAGCAGATGCGGCGCGTTTATCCCAGCCCGTCCGAAATAGCACAATATCACCGGCGCGAATGTCTGCCCCGGTCACGTCGGTCACGGCCAGATCTTCGCCTGGCCCTTTCGGCCTCTCGAGCGCCACGGCTTCGCCCATAAAACATTGCACGGGCATTCGCACCACGTCGGGAAACGCCTCACCCAGGAAGTGTAGCGGCGCGTCCACGTGCGTGCCGGAGTGGGCTCCCATTTCCAATTTCGATACGCAATAGCCTTGCTCGTCGAACCGCGTGTGCCAGGTTTTGGTGAAGGGAGGATCGCCGGGGTAGCACGGCGTCCGATCGTTCAGCGCGGCGGTCAAATCCACCACGTGGAACCCCTGGTCGCCGGTCGCGCCGCAGTTGATGGGGATCTTCATGGGAAGTCCATTTGTGGTCATCGTTCTTACCAACTCCTCCGTTTTTCTCGACAGGTTGTGAGAAAAACTATAAACGAGAAATCGTTTGTTTGCTTGCCTCCCGCTGCCCGGACCCAGCCTTACCTTTTCTTGACGGCCCGGGCGGCGACGAGGCGGCAGCCGTCTGTGCCATCTCGCGTCAAGTACCTACGCGCCCGCCGCCGTGGTAAACTCTGCGGCGTGGCGAATCGGGATCTGGAGAAGCGAGCCCGCAATTCGTCCCAAGTGCTGCCTGTTTACAAACTGAGATCCGGTACGGCTGCGAGATATTCTCCGGCCTGAACCGATGGGAAGCCGCCATGCTGGTTTCGTTCAAGCTGCAAAACTTCCGCGTATTTCGACGCGCGTCCTCTAAGCCTCTAAACCTATCCCATTCGCCCGCGGCAGTTTCGTCCTTGCAGGGCGGAGGGGTGGCTGCTCCCACCGACACCTCGGAGCCGATGCGCTCCACCCTAAATGTGGCCTTTCAGTGGTGGCCTGCGGTTCCCGCGTTTTCGGCTGCGCTATTTTTGAGCGCCGCATTGCTATTTGTGGTCGAACCGATGTTCGCCAAGATGGCGTTGCCCCTGCTCGGTGGGAGCGCTGCCGTATGGACTACCTGCATTGTCTTCTTTCAATTCACGCTGCTGGCAGCGTATCTGTACGCGCATGCCTCAGCGAAATGGCTGGGGAAGCGCAGCCAAGTCGCCGTACACGCGAGTATGCTGCTCGCTTCGTGCGCATTCCTGTCCGTTCATGTCCCCAAGGGATGGGCGCCGCCTCCCGAACCCGACCCGGTGTGGTGGTTACTACGCCTGCTGGTGGTGGCGGTAGGTATGCCGTTTTTCGCGTTGTCCGCCAGCACTCCTTTGCTTCAGCAATGGCTCGCAAACTCCGGACACCGCGCCGCCCGTGATCCATACTTTTTGTACGCCGCAAGTAATGCCGGGAGCTTGCTGGGCCTGTTGAGTTACCCCTTCCTGCTTGAGCCTTTGCTGCGACTCAGCGAGCAAACCCGGCTCTGGACCTGGGGCTATGTAGCGTTTTTGGCACTGGTAACCGGCTGCATTCTCTTAGTGTGGCCCTCGCCGTTGAAGGGTCGGCTTGCCCCCGGCGCCCCGAACCCCGGAGCGCAGATGGAACAAGCGGCGGCTGAGGAAGCGGGCAGGCCTACGTTGCGCGGGTGCTTGCGCTGGGTGGCCCTCGCGTTTGTGCCGTCCAGCCTGATGTTGGGGGTTACGACGGCGCTCACCACTGACATTCCCCCCATTCCGCTCTTTTGGATTCTTCCCCTTTCCCTTTATCTGCTGAGTTTTGTGCTGGTGTTCGCGCGCAAGCCGGTTCTTCTTCACCCGTGGCTCGCGCGGCGATTGCCCCTCCTGATTTTAGCCGCGGCGCTGCCGATCGCGTTGAAGGGCGCGCTGCCGCTCATCGTTTTGGTTGGCGTTGACCTGCTGACCCTCTTTGCGGTTGCCATGGCCTGTCACGGGGAACTGGCTCGCACTCGGCCTCCCGCCCGGCGCCTCACTGAGTTTTATCTCTGGGTTTCTGTGGGGGGAGTACTGGGAGGCGTGTTCAACGCCCTCGTGGCGCCAATCATCTTCAGAACCGTGCTGGAATACCCGATCGCCCTGGTGCTGGCGGCGATGTTGTGCCCGCCGAGGAATGCGGTGGAGGAAACGCCTCGCGCCCGCCGGCTGGATTATGTTCTGCCGACCGCGCTCGGTCTCGCCGTGGCGGCAGCAACGCTGGAAATGCAAGCGAGAGGCGTTGCCCCAGGCCGGCTCTTTAATCTGGTCATTTTCGGGCCTGCCGCGATCTGCTGTCTCCGTTTTAGCGCGCGGCCCCGGCGTTTTGGGATGGGAGTGGCGGCCCTGATCCTGGCGAGCCAGGTTTACTCCGGTCCGTTCGGCCACGTTCTTTGCCACCAGCGCAGCTTTTTTGGCGTATACCGGGTTAGCGATGATGTCGAAAACGATTACCGCGTGCTGTTTCATGGCGGCACCTCACATGGAGTGCAGAGCCTTGACCCCGCCCGCGCTTGCGAACCGTTGGCCTACTACTCCCGCACGGGTCCCATTGGCCAAGCCTTTCAGGCGTTCGGGAATAGCACGGTGGAAAACCAGGTAGCGCTGGTCGGGTTGGGTGCGGGCGTAATGGCGTGTTATCAACCGCCCCACGAGCAGTTCACGTTTTATGAGATCGATCCGACGGTCCTACGCATAGCACGGAACCGGCGCTATTTCACCTACCTCTCCGAATGCGGACCGAACGCACGGGTGGTGCTGGGTGACGCGCGCCTGCGTTTGCGTGAGGCGCCCCCGTACGCGTATGGCATGATCGTGCTGGACGCTTTCAGCGGTGATTCCATCCCCACCCATCTCTTAACTCGCGAGGCCTTGGCCCTTTACCTGTCCAAGCTGTCCCCGCACGGTGTTCTGGCCTTTCACATCAGCAATCGCTACGTGGAGCTTCATGGCGTCCTCGGCAACTTGGCGCACGACGCAGGCTTATTCTGTTTGGGTAATACTGAGGCGCAAGTTAGTGAGGACGAAAGGCGAGAGGGCAAGTTCGCGTCTTGGTGGGTGCTGATGGCCCGTCGTCCGGAGGATCTGACACCGCTGCGGACCGACCCGCGCTGGAGGGAAGTTGCGGTGCCGCCGGGCGAGCGCGTGTGGACGGATGACTACTCTAACATCCTGAGTATTCTCAGGTTCCGCTGAAACGACCGAGCGCGCGCCGGCCGCACGGCCGCCCCGTGCTCAGCCCCCCGGTACTGCCCCCGTGGGGCTCTGGTTATGCCGAATGAAGCCTTCGGCGAGCCCAAACCCGGATTCCATCCCGCGAAATTGGTTCATCTTTTCGTGGAAGGTGCCGTAGAACCCGTTCACGGGGTTCTGGCTGGCATGGGCATAGCAGGCCGCGCGCTTGCGTGCTTCCGTGAGTGTGATGTCAACGTAATCGGTAGGATGGAACGTTTGGGTCTGGCCGCCCTCATCCACTTCGAAGTAATAGAGTTCGAATCTCCTGCCGCTCTTCAACCACGCATCGTAGACGAGGTAGGACGCCGCGCGGTGGTCGCGGTGTGAATCGATGGGCCAGTGTGTGAAAACGATGTCGGGCCGTTCCGCCTCGAGAATCTTGCAAAATTCGTCGTACCGACGGGCGTTAATTTCGGTATTGCCGTCAATCTGGCCGGCAAACAAGGGACGAGCCTTCAGGATGGCGCAAGCTTTCTCGCACTCGGCGGACCGAATGGCGGCAGCTTCCGAGTACGATTTGTTCTCGATTCCCGCCTCTCCGCGCGTCAGGTAGAGAATGACCACCTCATGGCCAAGGTCGGAGTAGCGCGCGATGGTTCCCCCGCAACCCGATTCGGGATCATCGGGATGCCCGCCGACCACTACGACTTTCAGTTTTCGTGGGGGATTTGTGCTTGTGTCCGCCCCGAGCAGGGGTAACCCTGCACCCAACAGTCCGACGGATTGCGACGACAGCCGCAGCATGGTGCGGCGGGTGAGTTTGCCCACGCAATTCTCTCCTTGTTTTCCAGAGTGGGGCTACCGGGCTCGTTTCACCCCCCGGAGAAACACGAGCGTGCAGGACGCTCGTTCGCCCCGAATGGAGAGCACTAAACAGGTTTATGAAAATACGGTTACGGATGCACTTCCGGACTGGCGCGCCGCGCGAGAGCGCGCGAGACCCCTTCCGTTCGGACGGAAACCGCCACCGTCGCGGTTTCCTCGGTCGTTTCGTCCTCACTATGCACCAGCGCGCCCTGGTGTTCCTTGGAGAACATCAATTTTCCTAAGACCACGTCGAAATCCACCGAGATCAGGTCGCCCAGTTGGATCTGGTCGGTAGCGAGCAGGTTGGAGAGCGGGAAGACGAGGTGGCGCTCGACGGAGCGTTTCAGGTGCCGTGCGCCGAATTTCATATCCGTTCCCTCGCGCAGCAGGAACTCCCGCGCCGCCCGCGTGCAACTGAACACGAATTTGCGTCCTTCGTCGGCGTTAATGATGCGCTGCTGTACCTGCGCCAGTTCAATATCGAGGATCTTCTCGAGGTGCTCGCGAGTGAGCGCCCGGAAAACGATAACCTTGTCGATGCGGTTCATGAACTCGGGGGAGAATTTCCGCCGCGCCGCCTCGGTGGCCGCCCGGTAGATCTTCTGGTCCAGTTCCTGGTCCTCTTCGTTGCGTTTGGCGGCGAATCCCAGCCCGCCGCTCATCAGGTTCATCACTTCGTGAGATCCGAGGTTGGATGTAAGGAAGATCATCGTGCGCGAGAAATCCACCCGGCGGTTATCGCCCAACGTGAGAACGCCTTTGTCCAGGATGCCCAGCAGGAGCTGCCATAGCGCGTCGGAGGCCTTTTCGATTTCGTCAAACAGCACGAGTGAAAGCTTGATCTTGTCGGTGTGTTGCTGATCCAGCGCGTCCTGGGTGATCAGAGGCTGGGTTTCGCGGTGCCCGAGATATCCCGGAGGCGAGCCGATCAGCTTGGCGATCTCGTGGCTGTGCTGGAATTCCGCGCAATCCACTTTCAGGAGTTTGCGCGATTCACCGAAGAGGACCTCTGCGGTGGCTTCCACCATTCGGGTCTTACCGGAGCCCGTGGGCCCTAGAAAGAGCAGGTTCACTACCGGGCGTCCCGGGGTCGTCAACCCCGCGCGGAAAACCTGATAAACGCGCGCTAGGCGGCGCACGGCCCGGTCCTGTCCCACCACCCGCTGGCGCAGAGCCTTCTCAAACTCCCGAACTTCCGGGCTGTTCAGGCTTGGATCCAGTAATGTCTGACGAGCGTCCATACTCACCCCCCTTGCAGTTCACGCGTCATAAGCCGGCGCTTTAACCCTGCGAAGCTCGTGGAGCTTCACATCCAGGGTCCCTCGAAGCAATTTGAGCCCCGCAATCAACTGGGCTGACAACTCGCGATCTTTCGCTAAATCGAGTAAGGGCAAAGGCAAATCCGCAAGGTCGATATGAAGACTCCGAATTGCCACAACCAAATCCCGGAGATATCGCGAGTCTTGCTCGAAAGGTTGAACCACATCTCGTGACGCTCTGTCGCGTAGTCCCTTCCAGTCAACTCGGACAAAAGGGTGTTTGGACGCAACCCCTCGGACGACCTCGTCGCTGATGCGCGGTCGCCGACCGAGGCACGCCAGATGGATCTGGCGCACCCGTCCTTCTTGACGTACGTTATGAACCAAATAGTACGAATCGCCGCGTTTTCGAATAAAGGCCATGAAAATTAGGCGAACCCTCCCGTTATTGGCGATATCGCCTGGTGCCCGGTGCTCTTTCCTGCGTACGATTCCCATTTCTATCGCGTAGTGGATAAAATGCCACTACATTGAGATAGATGGCAAGCAATTAATTTTGGTTGCTGTCATAAGAGTTTTTTCTGCACGGGTTTCCGACTTAGGCAATACCCTACGTGGAGGTGAGGGGGTTATACCCGGACGGCGGAACCGCGCCGCGTGATCTTGCTCCTGGGCGCAGGTGGACCGGCTCAGACAGCGGCACGTGGAACCAAGGCGAGCGGACTTGGGCGGGGCGAATCCGCCAGCAACCAGCCTGCCCGTGCTATAATCTCGTCCCTCTAGCACTGCGGCTCGTGCGCCCAGCGGCAGGAGGGAATTCCAGAATTCCAACGAAGACCGGGAGAAGAACCGATGGCAGTGGATAACTACGAAAAAGTCTGGCGCAACGGCAAATTCATTCCGTGGGCGGAGGCCACGATCCACGTTTCGGCGCACGTGGTTCACTACGCATCCTCCTTGTTTGAAGGCATTCGTTGCTACGATACGCCACGGGGCCCGGCGATTTTTCGCTTAAAGGAGCACACCGACCGGTTGGTAAACTCGGCCAAGATCTACCGGATGGAATTGCCGTACACGCGCGCGCAGTTGGCGGACGCCATGGTGGAATTGGTGCGCGTGAACCACGTCCAGCATTGCTACATCCGTCCCGTCGTGTTTCGCGGCGAGGGAGAAATGGGTGTCAACCCCCTCAGGAACCCCATCGACATCTACATTCTGGCGTGGGCTTGGGGCAAGTACCTTGGTGACGAAGCGTTGCGCCAAGGCGTAGACGTGTGCGTGTCGTCCTGGCAACGCATTGCGCCCAACACCCTACCGGCCATGGCCAAAGCTGCGGCAAATTATATGAACGCCCAGCTCATGAAGATGGAAGCGCTCACCAACGGCTATACGGAAGGCATTAGCCTGGACGTCAGCGGACACGTAAGCGAAGGCAGCGGGGAGAACATTTTTGTCATTCGCGACGGAAAGATTTACACCCCGCCGCTCTCCGCCTCTATTCTGCCGGGCATCACGCGCGATTCGGTGGCAACCTTGGCACACGAAATGGGCTACCCATTGAGCGAGCAAAACATTTCGCGCGAAATGCTTTACATCGCCGATGAGGTCTTCTTTACGGGTACCGCGGCGGAAATCACCCCCATTCGTTCGGTTGACCGCATCGTGGTCGGCCAGGGCCAACCCGGACCCATAACCAAAGCCTTGCAACAACACTTCCTTTCCATCGTGCAGGGCCAGGCGGAAGATCAATACGGCTGGCTCACACTGTGCAACCAGCCCGTGGCAGTGGGCCGGTGACTGTTCGCTGTCCACGGTTTACTGACCTAGGGAGGGGGTCCCCATGCCGAATAGCCCCGATGGCCTGAATATTGATACGCTGCTTCGGACTGCCTGCGAGAACAGAGCTTCCGACCTGCACCTCAAAGTCGGGAATTACCCCTACCTTCGTGTCGATGGTGAACTCCGAGCCCTGACGCAGTACACCCGTGTTTCCAGTGAAGACATGCTGAATATGGCGTTCAGCATCATGACGAACCGGCAGAAACAGAAATTTAAGGAAAATGCCGAACTCGACATGGCTTACGGCGTCTCCGGCTTGGGCCGTTTCCGCGTCAACGTGTTCCAGCAGCGCGGCAACGTCGGCATGGTGCTCCGGGTCATTCCCACCAAAATACGCACTACGGAGGAACTTCTTCTGCCACGAGTGATCGATCGCATCTGCCAGGAACCTCGCGGCATGGTGTTGGTGACGGGAACCACCGGAAGCGGCAAGTCGACGACGCTGGCGGCCATGGTGGACTGCATCAATTCCACACGCACTGACCATGTCATTACCATCGAAGATCCCATCGAGTTCCTTCACCGCGACAAGAAGGGTTTTGTCAACCAGCGCGAAGTCGAGGTGGACACGGCGAGCTTCGGGGTGGCCCTGCGCGCTGCCCTGCGCCAGGACCCGGATGTGATCCTGGTGGGCGAAATGCGCGACCTGGAAACCATCCAGACGGCCCTGCTAGCGGCGGAAACGGGCCATATGGTGTTTTCCACCCTGCACACCACCGATGCCATGGAAACCATCCAGCGTGTTATCGCGGTATTTCCGCCCCCTGAGCAGAAGCAGATCCGTTTGCAGGTGGCGAGCACGTTGAGAGCGATTATTTCGCAACGCCTGGTCCGTAGGGCCGACGGCACCGGGCGGTGTCCAGCGGTGGAAGTGCTGGTGGCCACGGAGTACATTCGCGATTGCATCATCAATCCGGACAAGACGCGCCTGATCCACGACGCCATCGCGGCGGGCGTTTCGCAATATGGGATGCAAACCTTTGACCAGTCACTCTACGATCTTCACAGCCGCGGGTTGATCACGCTGGATGAAGCCTTGAGGACTTCCACCAATCCGGATGAGTTCAAGCTGCGCATCGCCGGGATCAGCAATACCGCCGAGGCCGCCCGCGAAGAGATGGAGAGAGCCAGCCAGGTGGAGCGGTTTGCGAAAAGCTAAGCCGGCCCCGCCGGCGGGCCGCAGCCAACAGGCCGGAGGGGGCGTTCAGAACGCGTCGCAAAGCGCAGGGCAGCCCAACCCGCTCGGAGCGGCGTTGCGCATGCTCGCCCGCCGGCCCTTTTCTGTCGTTGAAATGCGGCAGGCACTCGAAAAAAAATACCCTCAGCGCGAACAAGTATCGGAGGCCATCGCCCGCTTGCGCGAACTCGGCTACCTGGACGACCGCAAATTGGCCGAACAGTACGCCTATTCGCTTGTCCAAAACCGCACCTTCGGGCCCCATTGCGTGCGGCGCGAACTCAAGGCGCGGCGGGTGGATTACAAGTACATCGAGCCGGCCATTGAGCGGGCCTATCAAGACGCCCCAGCGCGCGAGTTGCTGGAACATGCGCTCGACAAGAAACTGCGCACCACGCGTTTGCCCCTCACTCCGGCACGGTTCCATTCACTCTGTCAAAGCCTGATGCGCCGCGGGTTCAGCGCGGGTGATATCATCAAAGCAGTACGCGCCCGGCCGAACTTGCAAAACACGGCGGAAGCCGTCGAGACTTTGGACCTGGAAGAATCTGGAGAGGGATCGGGCTCGGGAGGGCTTGAAAGCCTCTAACCCGGAGGGCACACCGCGGCAGAGCCGCAACCCAAAGTTCTTCTCCGTGGCCTCTGTGAGGCTTGTCTCCGCGAACTCTGTGTTAAAGTCTTTTCTAGACCCAAAGGATCAAAATAACCCATGCAATCGAATGAAATCAGACAACGCTTTCTGGCATTCTTTGAGAAGAGAGGACACCGGATCGTAGGTTCGTCTTCTTTGGTTCCGGCCAATGACCCGACGCTTTTGTTCGCGAACGCCGGCATGAATCAATTCAAGGACGTGTTTCTGGGACGCGAACGCCGCGACTATTCGCGCGCCACGACCTCGCAGAAGTGCGTGCGCGCGGGCGGCAAACACAATGACCTCGAACAAGTGGGCCGTACCACCCGGCATCACACCTTCTTCGAAATGCTCGGCAACTTCTCCTTCGGCGACTACTTCAAGAAGGAAGCCATCCCCTGGGCCTGGGAACTGATCACCCGGGAGTTTGCGATTCCGCGCGAAAAGCTCTATGTGACGGTGTTTCGTGAAGATGACGAGGCAGAGGAGATTTGGGCGCAGGACGTCGGCGTGCCCCGCGAACGTATCTTTCGCCTGGATGAGCATGACAACTTCTGGCAGATGGGCGATACGGGCCCTTGCGGGCCTTGCTCGGAGATCCACTATGACCTGGGGCCGGCGGCCAGCGGAGAGGGCCATGCGGACTGCAAGTTCCCTTGCGATTGCGGGCGCTACGTGGAGTTGTGGAACCTGGTTTTCATGCAGTTCAATCGCGATGAGCAGGGCGTGATGACCCCGCTGCCACGGCCCAGCATCGATACGGGCGCCGGCCTCGAACGCCTGGCGAGTGTGCTGCAAGGCAAGCTGGCGAATTTTGATACTGATCTCTTCCGGCCGCTCGTCGACGAGGCCGCCGGCCTTGCCAATGTCGAGTACGGCGCCAATCATGATACTGATGTCTCCTTGCGCATCATCGCCGACCACGCACGCTCGTCAACGTTCCTGATTTCCGATGGCGTGCTGCCCTCGAATGAAGGCCGCGGCTACGTGCTGCGCCTCATCATGCGCCGCGCTCTCTACCACGGGCAAACCCTGGGCCTGAACGAACCGTTCCTTTACAAAATCAGCAGCCGCGTTGTGGACATGATGAAGGGCGCTTACCCGGAGCTTGTCCAAACCGCGCCGCATGTGGCCAAAGCCATCAAGAAAGAAGAAGAACAGTACGCGCATACCACCAAGGTCGGATTGGAAAAGCTGGATGAATCGACCGTGTACGACGCCGACGGGACGCCACACTCGTTTAGCCATTGGCGGCGTGAATACCTGCGTCAGCCCGGCGCCGCATTCGGCGGAAAGCAGGGAACGCTGCCGGGAGACGTGGTTTTTAGGCTGCACGATACGTTCGGGTTACGGCCGGATTTTGTGCAGGACGTCGTCAAAAACTATCACATAACGGTCGATCTGCATGGATACGAGAATGAAATGCAGATCCAACGCAACCGGGCGCGGGCGTCTTGGAAGGGCGTCGAAAAGAAGACCGCCTCGCCGGGCATATTTAGCGATGGCGGAGAAAGGCAAGACGGTCTTTGAAGGATATTCTCAGACCACCTCGGCCGATTGCCGCATTGTCGGACTGCTCCAGAACGGTGAGCCTGTCAATGAAGTGAAGCCAGGGGCGGAACTGGAAGTCGTTCTCGACCACTCTCCCTTCTATGCCGAGGCGGGCGGGCAGGTGGGGGACGCCGGCCATTTCTTTGTGCCGGGGGGCGAACACGAACTGGCGCACATCACGAATACGTACTCCCCCGTGAGCGGGCTGATAGCTCACAAAGCCGTCGCTCACGATGTGCTGCGCGTTGGCGATCTGGTGACGGCCCAAGTTGACGTCCAGCGGCGGGATGCGACACGGCGAAATCACACTGCCACGCATCTGCTCCACGCGGCGCTGCGCAAAACCCTGGGCACGCACGTAAAGCAGGCCGGGTCGCTCGTGGCGCCGGACCGTCTGCGTTTCGACTTCACCCACTACGCTGGATTGGATCCGCAGGACCTGCTGGACATCGAGGACCTGGTGAATCAGCGCATCCTCAAGAATGAAGAGGTCGTGACGACCGTAATGGATCTCGATACAGCGGTGAACACGGGCGCCATGGCGCTGTTTGGTGAAAAGTACGCGGACCAGGTGCGCGTGCTCACAATTAACGACTTTTCGAAGGAACTCTGCGGCGGCACGCACGTCCGGCGCACGGGGGACATCGGCCTGTTTAAGATCGTTTCCGAAGGCAGCGTCGCGGCAGGCACGCGTCGCATTGAAGCCTTGACGGGCACCGGGGTGCTCGACGAAATGCGCAAAGAAAGCGAGACCTTGGCGCTGCTTTCCGCAAGCCTGCGTGCGAAGCCTGACGCGCTGGTGGAAGCGCTCGAGAAGCTCACGGAAACCGAGAAGAAGCTGCGGAAGGAATTGGAAGCGCAGCAAATGAAGCGCGCCGCCTCGGCAGCCGGCGATTTAGCGCAACAGGCGCGCGAGGTGAAAGGCGTGCGGGTGGTGGCGGCGCGCGTGGAGGTGACGGACCGCTCCGCCATGCGCCAGATGGTGGACGACCTGCGCGCCAAACTTCATTCGGGCGTGATTGTGCTGGGCAGTGTGGCCGACGGCAAAGTTGCACTCATCGCCGCTGTCACCAAGGACCTGATCGCCAAGCTCGACGCGGGCAAGATCGTAAAGCAAGCGGCTGCCTACGTGGAAGGCTCGGGCGGCGGGCGCAAGAACCTGGCGGAAGCCGGCGGCAAGAATCCTGCCAGGCTCGACGAGGCTATTCAAGCCGTGCCGGGCATCATCGAAAAGATGATTTAGCAGCGGCCCCGGTAACGAGCGCGCTGCACTGTGCAGGCCGGTTGTTGGCGGGGCTGGAACCAGGGTATCATCAGAGTAACACAAGAGACGAGGAAACGTATGGGCAGCGCTAAAGACGAGGTTCGGAGAATTCTTGATGGCATTCCCGACGATGTATCGTTCGAAGACATCCAGTATCACATCTATGTACGGGAGAAGATCGAACGCGGTTTGGAAGATGTGAAAGAAGGCCGGGTGATCAGCCAAGAAGAGGTGGAGCAAAGGATGCGCCGATGGACCGGCGAGTAATCTGGACCGAGACGGCGTGGGGCGACCTTGAAAAGACTGTGCAATTCATTTATCAGGATTCCGCTCATTACGCCGCCGCATTTGCCCGCGAAGTTCGCACCGCAGCTCGTTCTCTTTCCCGATTTTCACACCGCGGCAGGGTGGTTCCGGAGTTCGGCCGGCCAAACATCCGGGAGATATTTGTGCGGAATTATCGTCTGATCTATTCTCTTTCAGCCGACAACATCCACATCTTGGGATTCATTCACGGAGCCCGCGACTTGTACGCCCTCTGGGACCGCGAAAGTCGGCCTTCGTCTTGAGGGCAAAGTGTCGCTATTTCGCCTTTTATTCGCTATTTAGCTAACAACCTTATTTTTCAATATGTTCTCAGGTTTGGTGGGGGAAAACAGGGGTGTATCGTCCTTTGTTTTCAGTAACTTCTCAGGTTTGGGAACGTGCTGTCATTGTGTCCGTTCGCTGAGGGCCGGCGCTCTCTGTTTCTGCCGTCGTCGTGGCGCGAACCCCCAGACGTGTGATAGCCTAGCATTTCACGGGCTGTTTGTCAAGCGCAAAATGGCGCAAAATGGCCGCTTCAGCCTCCGGAAGAGGTCACCGCAAAACTCGCCTTGCGGGAGCGGTGCGCCCTCGCGAATTTGCCGTGACTCTGGGACGGCGCTGGTCTGCCGCTGAGGAGCCTTTCTCACGTCGCTTCGAAAACATATCCATGCCACCGTTGAACGTGCACGCTGGCGGTTGTATATTACTGCCGTTTTGTGGCTTCGGGCCAACGCAATGACAGTTGCGACAAGGGGTTGCAATGGGGCGAATCGGACGTGCGCTTCTGCTGGTCATTTTATCTATTCCCTGTGCAAATGTGTACGCCCAGGCGCCGGCGGCGTTTCGGGTTTTGTGCGGCGTAACGGATGCAAAGCCGACGCGCTGGGATGGATCGCTGAAGGCCAAAGGCGCGGGACCGGTCACGGTGGAGGGCTGGCGCTTTGAAGACGATGACAGCGCGAGCGGCAACCGTTTTCACTTTTCCACGCGAGCTTCGCGCCGGTTCGGCGAATCCGAAGGTAGAGCCATAGTTGCCAACGGCCTGATTATTTCCGCCGCCGCGACGGGCGGCAGTGAGTTTATCTTCAAGACAGCGCAGGGCGAATTCAGGTTTCTTGCCTCGGAGGTTCCCTACGCCAAGGGGATTTACGAGTTGGGTGGCCGCGTTTATGTGGATCGCATCCCGGTGGCGGCGCGGCTGACGAATACACGCGAGGAAGAAGATTATCCCGCGCTGGCAGGTGGCCCGAATGGCGACGTGTGGCTTGCCTATGTGCAGTTCCACCACAGTCCCGATGCCGACAAGCTCCGCGCAGCGATTTCTGAAGTCCCCCAGGACTTTGCGGAATACGCCAAGCCCACCGGCGGCGATCAGATCTGGGCGCGAAGATACGCCGCCGGCAATTGGGGAGAAGCCGTCGCCTTGACGCCGCCCGGACGTGATCTCTATAAGACCGCCGTGGCGGTGGACGGCAGCGGGCGCGCCTGGGTCTTCTGGTCGGAAAACGACGGCGGTAATTTTGATATCTTCGCCCGCGCCGTGGATGGCTCCGGCGCGAAAGAGCAATTCCGGATTTCGAGCGAGGCGGGTGCGGATATTGACCCCGCGGCGGCCACCGATGCCAGTGGCAAAGTATGGGTAGCGTGGCAGGGTTGGCGCAATGGTGTTGCGGCCATCTATGTTGCTCGCCAGCAGGGCAGCGGCTTTTCCGAACCAGCGAAGATATCCAATTCAAACCGAAATGAGTGGGACCCGGCCATCGCGGCGGACAAGGCCGGCCATGTGGCCGTGGCGTGGGACTCCTACCGCAACGGCAATTATGACGTCTATGCGCGAACTTATTACGGTGATTCCTGGGGCGACGAGATTCCGATCGCGGCCACCGCCCGCTACGAAGCTTATCCCTCCATCGCCTATGACCCGAGTGGCCGGCTGTGGATTGCCTACGAAGAAGGCGGCCGAAATTGGGGCAAAGACTTTGGCGCCTATGCCACATCCGGTATTTCGGTGTACCAGGGCCGACGGATTGCGTTGCGCGGGCTGGACCCGGACGGCCGCCTGGTGGCGCCCGAGGTCTCTTTTGAGTCGCGACTGGCGGGTGCGCCCAGCCTGCGGCCGGACCTTTCCGGCCGCCAAAGCGATTCAGCGGCGATGGACCCTGATACGGGAAATGCCTGGCACCGGGCTGATAGTGACGGCGCCGCCAATTATTCCGCAACCGCCAAAAACACGCTGCCGCGTTTAGTGCTCGATGGCTCGGGGCGCATATGGCTGGCATTCCGCTCCCCGCATCCCACGTGGTGGAATCCGATTGGAACCGTGTGGACCGAGTACCTGGTTTCCTTCGACGGCAAGGAATGGACACGGCCGATTTTCCTGAACCACTCGGATAATATTCTGGATAACCGTCCCGCCCTGGTGGCAACGGGAAGCGGCAAGCTGCTGATCGTAAACTCGTCCGATGGCCGGCGAAACCTGAAGCCCACCGAAGGGAACTCGAACCAGTTTGGTTTGACGCAGAGTCCGTTTGCCGATCCGTACCAAAATGATCTTTGGAGTGACGAGATTGATTTAGGGCCGGCGGCAAAGGCTATCTCGGTGGTGGCTGCGGACCGCGGCAACCGGGCGGAGGCCCCTACGGATAATCCCGCAGACGTCGCGGCCATTCAAGCCATCCGCGATTACCGCGGCGGAGCGGGCGGCCGCTTGCGCATTGTGCGGGGTGACTTCCATCGTCACAGCGAAATTTCGATGGACGGAGGCGACGACGGTACGCTCATCGATCAATGGCGCTATGTTCTGGACGCCGCCGCGATGGATTGGGTCGGCTGCTGCGATCACGATAACGGCGGCGGGCGCGAATACTCATGGTGGATCACCCAGAAACTCACTGACATCTTCAATTCGCCGGGAAAGTTCGCCGCCATGTTCTCCTACGAGCGCAGCGTGGGATATCCCGAAGGTCACCGGAACGTGATTTTCGTGCAACGGGGAATCCGCCCGCTGCCACGCTATAAAAGCTCGACGCTCGTTGCCGCCCCCGCCGCCGACCAGCCGGTCGCACGCAGTGGATACACAAATGCTATATCGTTACCTCAGGCAGTTTGACGGGATCGCCGCGTCGCATACCAGCGCCACCGGCATGGGCACCGATTGGCGGGACAATGATCCGAATACCGAGCCCGTGGTGGAGATTTACCAGGGCGATCGCCAGAATTATGAGATGCCCGGCGCGCCGCGTGCCCCCCGCCAGGCGGATTCCATCGGTGGTTGGCGGCCCAAGGGATTCGTCAACCTGGCCTTGGACAAAGGTTACCGGTTGGGCTTTGAGGCGAGCTCCGACCACGTTTCCACGCACTTAAGCTACGCGAACCTCTATGTCAAGGATGTGACCCGCCGGTCGGTTTTGGATGCGCTCAAGCAGCGCCACGCTTACGCCTCTACGGACGATATCCTGGCCGACGTCGAATGCGGAACGCACATGATGGGCGACGAATTCTCCACGGCCGATCCGCCCACGCTCAGGGTGAAACTGCGTGGCACGTCCAAAATCGCCAGGGTGACGATCATCCGGGACGGCAAGTACGTCTACTCCGCTTCGCCTGATGCACAGGTGGTAGAATTGTCATGGCGCGACAACCAGCCCAACAGGGACAAGACAAGTTATTATTACGTGCGGGGCGAGCAGGACGATGGCGAGCTGGTTTGGGTTTCCCCCATGTGGATCAGATATACAGGGAGTTAATCCAGGACAGAGCCCCCTCGACAGGCCGGGGACCTCAGGCCGTGCATTGATCGACTACTTGCCACTGATCGGGTTAGAAAGGGGTTGAAGATGCGAAGAATCATCCTGGCCTTCATTTTCGTAGCCCTTCTCACCCTCAGCGGTGCCCGCGCGCAGACACCGGCGGCTTTTCGAGTTTTGTTGGGCGTGAACGAGTCCGGCCCGACGCGCTGGGATGGGTCCTTGCAGGTCACCCAGGCCGGACCATACCGTCTGGACCAATGGCGTTTCGAAGGTACGGATGACATTGATGGAAACGTGTTTCACGTGTCGAATCATCCCGGGCGTTTTTTTGGCGGCGCGAACGCGGCGCAGGTGCTGGCCAACGGCTTCATTATCAGCGCGACTGCCGTGACCGAGAGCAGCGAATTCTCCTTCTCGACGGCGCAAGGCGACTTCAGCTTCCGCGCCGCCGCCGTCCCCTACGGGAGAGGTATTCACAAGCTGGGCGGACGCGTCTACGTGGATCGCGTGCCGACGTCGGCGCGCTTGACGGAAACGCCGGAAGAGGAGGACTCCCCTGCCCTGGCAACCGGCGCCAATGGCGACGTTTGGCTGGCCTACGTGCAGTTTCATCACAGCCCCGCCGCCGACCAGATTCGCGCCAATCTACCCCAGGCGCCCAAGGACTTCAGTATGTATGCCGAGCCCACCGGCGGCGATCAGATTTGGGCGCGAAGGTACACCGGCGGCACCTGGGGTGACAATATCGCCGTGACTCCGGCGGGTGAAGATTGTTACAAGGTCGCCGTGGCGGTGGATGGCAGCGGGCGCGCGTGGGTGTTCTGGTCGGAGAATCACGCGGGTAATTTTGACATCTTCACGCGCGCCATTGACGCAGCGGGACCCGGCGAGCAGGTGCAGATTACGCACGAGCCCGGTGCCGATATCGATCCCGTCGCCACCACCGACGCAGGCGGCAGGGTCTGGATTGCCTGGCAAGGCTGGCGGAACGGCATTGCGGCCATCTATGCCGCGCGTCAGGAGGGCAGAGCCTTCAGCAAGCCCGTGAAGGTGTCTAACTCGGACCAGGATGAATGGGATCCCGCCATTGCCGCGGACAAGTCAGGTCGCGTGGCAGTGGCCTGGGATTCTTATCGCAACGGCAACTATGATGTCTATGAGCGTACCTACTTGGGCCGTGCCTGGGGCGATGAAATACCGATCGCCGCCACCGCACGCTATGAGGCTTATCCCTCCCTGGCCTTTGACGGGACGGGCCGGCTGTGGATCGCGTACGAAGAAGGTGGCCGGGGCTGGGGGAAAGACTTTGGCGCGTATGCGTCCACCGGCACGGCACTGTATCAGGGCCGATTCATCAAGTTGCGTGGCCTTGAGCCCAACGGTAGTCTGGTTGACCTGGACGCGTCGTTGGATATGGTCCTGGTGGGTCCTCCCACGAACCGCCCGGATCGCCTGGGGAGCCAGACGGATTCGGAATCCATTGATCCGAATCCTGCCATTGCCATGCATCGGGCTCCGGACGCACACCTCACTGCTAACTATGGCCGGAGCGCGCAGAATACCCTGCCGCGGCTCGCGGTTGACGGCTCGGGCCGAATGTGGCTGGCGTTTCGAACGCCGCACCCCAACTGGTGGTGCTCCATCGGTACGGTCTGGCACGAGTACCTAGTGTCGTTTGACGGAAAAGCCTGGACCCCGCCGGTGTTCCTGGATCACACGGACAACATTTTGGACAACCGGCCGGCCTTGGCTCCTTTGGGGAACGGCCGGCTGCTCATCGTGAATTCATCCGACGGCCGGCGCGACTCCAGCCCGGCCAAAACGGACAACCCCGCACACTCCAAGTTTCCTCCGGACCCTTACAACAACGACCTGTGGAGTTCGGAAATTGACCTGGGACCGGCGAGCCAGGCTATTCCGGTTGTCGCTGCGCCGCGCCCCAGCGGGCCGGCCGATGCCATTGATCGCACCCGCGTCGACGCCGTGCAGGCCATCCACGCCTATCGCGGCGGCCCGGCACGCAACCTGCGCATCGTGCGGGGTGAATTCCATCGGCACAGCGAAATCTCCATGGATGGCGGGAACGACGGGACGCTTTTCGATCAGTTCCGCTACGTCCGCGACGCCGTGGCCCTGGATTGGGTGGGCTGCTGCGACCATGATAACGGCGGCGGACGCGAGTACTCATGGTGGATCACGCAGAAGCTGACGGATGTGTTCTACACGCCCGGCAAGTTCGCTCCCATGTTCTCCTACGAGCGCAGCGTGGTTTATCCCGATGGCCACCGCAACGTCGTCTTCGTGCAGCGCGGCATCCACACCCTGCCCCGCCTGGATCCCTCCTGGTTGGGATCACCGGCGGAAAAGCAGCGTTTTGAACATACTCCGGACACCCAGATGCTGTATGGCTATCTGAGGCAATTCAACGGCGTGGTGGGATCGCACACCAGCGCTACTAACATGGGCACGGACTGGCGCGACAATGACCCTAACGCCGAGCCCGTGGTGGAGATCTACCAGGGCCTCCGCCAGGATTACGAAATGCCCGGCGCCCCGCGCGCCAATACTCAGGAGGACTCGATTGGTGGCTGGCGGCCCAAGGGCTTTATCAATCTGGCGCTCGCCAAAGGCTACAGATTGGGCTTTGAGTCAAGCTCCGACCACGTATCCACCCACATGAGCTACGCCAACCTCTACGTGAAGGATTTGACCCGCGAATCCGTTTTGGAGGCGCTCAAGCAGCGCCACGTTTATGCCGCCACCGATGAAATTCTTGCCGACGTCGAGAGTGGAGCGCACATGATGGGCGACGAATTCTCCACCGCCGACGTGCCGGCGCTGCGCGTCAAACTGCACGGCACCTCCAAATTTGCCAAGGTCGTCATCATTCGCGATGGCAAGTTCGTGTACTCGACTTCACCCAACACGCAGGAGGTGGAATTCTCCTGGCGGGATAATCAGCCCCAGAAGGATAAGACCAGCTATTACTATGTTCGCGGCGAGCAAGACGACGGCGAGATCGTTTGGGTTTCCCCGATGTGGATTAAATATACTGGGCAGTGAATTATGAATTTTGAATTGTGAATTATTAGGCGAGCAGCTTCATAATTCATAACTCGTACTTATGACCGAAGCTTCAAAACAGCGGGTTGTTTATTACGGCTTTGCGGCCGTTCTGGGCGTGCTCCTGCTGCTCAATTTCCTGGGTGTCTTCACGACGTTCTTCGGCATTGACACCGCTATCCTGATTGCACTGCTGGCGGGTTACAAAACCTTCTACAACTCACTTTCGGCTTTGCTGGAGCGGCGCATTTCCGCCGATGTGGCGCTATGCATCGCGGTGGTTGCCGCGTTGTGCGTGGGCCAGAACCTCGCGGCGGCGGAGGCCATGTTCATCGTGCTGGTGGGCGAGGGTCTGGAGTCCTTTGCTGCCGGCCGCACCACGGACGCCATTGAGCGTTTTGTGGAGCAGATGCCGCGTACCGCCACGCTGCTGCGCGATGGCCGGGAGGAAACCGTTGCGGCGGAACGGCTGGCGCCGGGCGACCTGGTCCTGGTGCGCAGCGGCGAGCGCATTCCCGCCGACGGCGTGATTGATTCCGGTGTCTCCACGGTGGACGAAAGCTCAGTGACGGGTGAGCCCCTGCCGCGGGACAAGGCGCCGGGTGATGAGGTCTTTTCCGGTACCCTCAACGGAAATGCGCTGCTGCGGATTCGGGTGGCGCGCAGCGGCGCGAATACCACGCTGGCGCGCGTCATTGAGTTGGTCAAGGAAGCGCAGCAGCGGCGCTCGCCCGTGGAACGGCTGGCGGACCGCTACGCCAAGTTCTTCCTGCCTGCCCTTCTTTTGGCGGCCGGGCTTACGTTCTGGTTCACGCGCGATTGGCTGCGCACGGTGGCGGTGCTCATCGTGGCGTGTCCGTGCGCGCTTATCCTGGCAACGCCTACGGCCATGGTGGCGGCCATGGGCGGACTGGCCCGGCGCGGCATCCTGGTGCGCGGTGGGGCGGTGCTGGAACGCGCGGCCAAGGCCAACGTGGTGGTTTTTGACAAGACCGGAACGATCACCGAAGGCCATTTCGCCATCCTGCGGATTCTGCCGCTGGAGGGTTCGGAAGAAGACCTGCTGGCCCTGGCGGCGACCGCCGAGCGCGCTTCCAGCCACCCGTTGGCGCGCGCAATTGTGGAAGAGGCAATGCAGCGCCACCTGCCCATTCCTGAGCCCGAAGCGGCGGAGATTACTCCCGGCCGTGGGGCGACGTGCCGGCTGGGCGGCAGGGAGATCCGTGCCGGCAACGCGGCCTTTCTCGCCGAGTCGGGCATCTCGGGGGCTGATCCGCTGCTGCAAGAGGCCGACGCGGCGGGCGCCACGGCGATCCTGGTGGCCGTTGGAGACCGCCTGGCGGGTGCCATCCTACTGCGCGACCGGATTCGTCGAGGGGTGGCGGAAGCGCTGGCAGGCTTGCGTGAACTCGGCCTGTACGACTATGTGATCCTTACGGGCGACCGCCGACTCGCGGCCGAGGTCATCGCGCGAGAGGTGGGCGTGTCGCACGTCGAGGCGGACTTGCTTCCCGCCCAGAAGCTCGAGCGCGTGCAGGCGCTCACCGCCTCGGGCCGCCGTCCTGCGATGGTGGGTGACGGCGTGAATGACGCGCCCGCCCTGGCCAGCGCCACGGTGGGGATCGCGGTCTCCGGCGCCAGCGATATCACGGCCCAGGCTGCCGACGCCGTCTATCTTCCTCAGTCTTTGGAAAAGTTGCCGGAGTTTTTCCGGGTCAGCCGGCGCGCCGTGCGCACCGCGTGGCAGAACATCATTCTGTTCGCAGGCGTCTTTAACTTCGCGGCGGTAGTCCTGGCCGCCACTGCCGTTATCGGCCCGGTGGGAGCGGCGGTTACTCACCAGCTTGGTTCCTTCCTGGTCATGATGAACTCGGTGCGGCTGCTGCGCGTGTCGTCAAGTTATGGGTCCATGCTCCGCCGCGCTTGGGCTCGTCTGGTTTCGCCATTGCAGGCCGAGCGTTTCGGGGCCGCCGTACGCAACGCCGCGTCGCAGTTGGAGTTCGGGGTCATCATGGGTTGGCTTATTGCTAACTGGCCGCGATTGCGGAAGCCCCTGGCGCTGGCCGCCGTGGCCCTGTACGTGGGCAGCGGTTTCTACATGCTGGGCCCGGATGAGAGCGGCGTGATTGAAAGATTCGGGCGCAAGCTGCTGCCTTATCGCGAGCCGGGGCTGCATTACAAGCTGCCGTGGCCGGTGGACGCCCTCACGCGCATCAAGGCGCGACGCGTGCGCGCGGTGGAAATTGGATTTCGCACGGTACCGACGGCGCCCGAAAGCGAGCCCGCTTCCTACGACTGGAACGCGCAGCACAGCACCGGCCGTTTTCAAAAAGTGCCCGAAGAATCCGCCATGTTGACGGGCGATCAAAACATGATCGAGCTTTACGCCACGGTACACTACGTGCCTGCGCATCCGGACGATTTTTTGTTCCGCCAGTTGGATGGTGACGCCACGGTGCGCGTGGCGGCGGAATCGGTGATGCAAGCGGTGGTGACCGCATCACCGCTTGACGACGTGCTCACGGAAGGCCGGCGGCAGATCGAGCAGCGGGCGCGGACCGAATTGCAGCGCCGGCTGGATCGATACGGCGCCGGAGTCGAGGTGCTGGAAGTGAAGCTCGAAGACGTGCATCCGGCGCTCGAAGTGGTGGACGCTTTTCGGGCCGTTTCCGACGCCTTCGAGGAGAAAAACCGGCTGATTAATGAGGCGGAGGGTTACCGCAACGAGGAATTGGCCCTGGCCCAAGGGAATGCCAAGGCAGCGCTGGAAAACGCCCGCGCTTACAGCCTGGGACGCGAAACCCGCGCCGAAGGCGATGCCAGCCGCTTCCTCGCCGCCGAAGCAGCATTCAGCACCGCGCCGCAGGCCACGCAAACGCGCTTATACCTGGAAACGATGGAAGAGGTACTGCCGGGAAAGAAGAAAGTGATTATCGACGCCAAGGGCGGCCGGCGGCAGTTGATGCTGCTGCGCGACGGCATCGCGCTGCCCAACGGACTGCGTCCGCTGGAGTAGAGGCGGCTTTACGCCGCCAGGTGGCGAGGTAAACTCGCCGCTACGACTGTAGCGAGTGGGTGTTTTATGAAGCGAAAAGAGAAAATCGTGGCCGCGGCCATTGCGGGCGGACTGCTTCTTGTGTACTTGACGTTTTACACCACACGAGAAACCGAATTCGCCCTGATCACTCAATTCGGACGTCCGGTGCGGACGGTGGTGAACGCCGGCCTGCACGTAAAGTGGCCGTTCCAATCCATACTGCGATTCGACCGCCGGCTGCGGGTGTATAATCCCCGGCCCTCGGAGTTCCTCACCCGCGACAAGAAGAACCTGGTGATTGAAAACTACGTGGCATGGCGAATTGCGGACCCAGACCGCTTCGTGAAAAGCGTGGGTGATACGTCTTCGGCGGAGATGCGCCTGCATGACATTATCTGGTCCGGCTTGTCAGCCGCGCTGGGCACGCTCGACTTGGAATCGCTGGTGTCAGCTTCGGCGGATAAGACGCAAGCGGCTGCCATGCTGGATATGTTGACCACCCATGCTGACCTCGCCGCCCTCGAGCAGTACGGCATTCGCGTGGTGGACGTTCGCATCAAGCGGCTGAACCTACCCGACCAGAATAAACAGGCGGTGTTTGCGCGCATGCGGGCGGAACGCGAACGCATTGCCATGCAGTATCGCGCGGAAGGGGAGGAGCAGGCGCTGGTGATCCGCGCCAACGCCGATCGCGAAAAAGAGGCGATACTTTCCGCCGCGTACAAGGATGCCGAGAAGATTCGCGGGGAAGGCGACGCCGAGGCCACTCGCATTTACGGGCAGGCGTATTCCAAGAACCCGCACTTCTACAAGCTGCTGCGGACGCTCGAGTCCCTACAAGAAAGTGCTGGACGATAAGACGACGATCATTCTGAATTCGGACTCCGCCCTCCTGAAAATCCTGATGCAGGGTGAGGCCGGAGTGAAGTAGGGCCGAACGGCGTTCGGCCCAAAAAGCAGGAAGCGCCGGAGGCGCTTCGGGCACGGCACGCCGAGGCCGAGGCGAGTAGGGTGGCAGGTTGAAATGAGTTCTGTTTTATTGTTGGATCGCGAAGCAGGGCCGCGCGGCGTTCGCCCCTCAGGCGAGCGCCGCGCGCCCCTGAGATCCTGGCGCTCCTGGGGGCTCGGCCTTCTCGGCGTGTGGCTGCTTTCCGGTATTTTCCTGGTCTCCCCCGACCAGCAGGCCGTGGTGACGACGTGGGGAGCGGTCACCTCGCCGCGCGTCCTGCCGGGTCTGCACTACGCCCTGCCGTGGCCCGTCCAGCAGGTATACAAGCTGAAAGTACACCAACTTCGCCGCACGGTGATTGGCGGCGACGTGGCCGATATTCCCCTGGGCCGCTTGCAGCCCGCCGCCTCCGAATTCCTCAGTGGTGACCAGAACCTGCTGAACGTGCGGGTGGTGGTTCAATACTCGGTCAGCGATCCACGCGACTACCTGTTTCAGGCGGTCGACGTCGGCCAGGTGGTGAAAGCGGCCGTGGAATCGGAGTTAGCCCATCGCCTGGGGCACTCCGCCGTGGACGGCATTATGACCACCGAGAAAGTGGCCATCCAGAACGATGTCCTGCTGGCGGCCCAGAAATGCCTGGAGCATTATCATGTCGGGGTATCGCTCTCCAGCGTCAACATTGAGAACGTGGCCCCGCCGCCCGACGCCGCCGACGCTTTTCGCGATGTGGCGGGGGCGCGTGCGGACGCCCTCCGCATTGTGAATGAGGCGCAGGGCTATGCCAACGACCTGTTGCCGCGCGCTCACGGGGAAGCGGAGCAGATGGAGCAGGCCGCTCAGGCTTACCGGGAAGGGAAGGTGAATCGGGCCATGGGTGACGCGGCGCGATTCAGCGCGGTGGCCGCCGAGTACGCCAAGGCCCCGGAAGTTACCGGCACCCGTGTTTACGTGGAGGCCATGGAGCAAATCCTTCCGAAGCTGCGCAAGTTGATTGTGGATTCCAACGGAAACCTCGACCTTTCGATTATCGGAAGGGACGAGAGCGAAGGGGCGCCCTCGAAATGATTCGCCGAATTGACCGGAAGACCGTGGGCACCGCGCTAGTGCTGTTGGGCCTCCTCGTCATCGCCCTGCTGCGCTCAAACCACTGGCGCTTGCCGTTCTCATGGAATGGCTGGAGCGCTTTCACGGCCCGGCGCGCGCCCTCCACTCCCGAAGACGGCGTTTACGCCATGTTCGACGCCGCTCGCGCCGGTGACGGGAAGGCATACCTCGAATGCTTTTCCGGCCCGTTGCGCGACCAATTGGCGGCCAGCGCGAAGGAAGACACAAAGTTCAGAGAGTATTTGAAGCGTCAGAACTCTGCCGTGCAGGGTATGGCCGTGACCGTCACCGACCGGCCCAACGCTGATGAAGCCCGCATACGCCTGGAGTACGTCTACACCGACCACAACGAAGTACAGAACGTCCGGCTGAAAAGGGAAGGGACGCGCTGGAAGATCGTCAGCCTCGACGGCGCACAGCCGGTCCAGCCCATCGTGCCCTACGGAACCAAAGTCAGCGACTGACGTCTGATCCTACATCAACGACTGCATCACCTCATCTAGCACTTCCTTCGGCGGGCGCACCTTGGATTCCGGCAGGGTGGCCAGCGGCTCGTCCATCAGGTTCAGCAGGTCGATGAAATTGGGCTGCTGAGGAGCCACGTAGAAGAGCCCGGTAACGATCTCGCCCTTATCGTGAGACTCGGTAAGCATTTGCAACGCTCTGCCCTTGTTGGTGGGGTCGTAATCCGCGTTGATCTTGCGCAGCAGCATCTGCGAGCCGTCGTGCAGGGTGACGCTGGTGGCGGTACCGGGATCGTAGTCTACGGATATCTCCTCGAAGAAGGGAATAAAGCTCACCTCTGCCACCGGCTCGTCGTGGTCCTTAACGTAGCTGTAGGACTTGGTGGAGCCTTCATGATCGTTGAAGGTCACGCACGGGGAGATGACGTCGAGCATCGCGGTCCCGTTATGGGCAAGCGCGCCCTTGATGAGCGCCAGCAGTTGCCGCTTGTCGCCGGAGAAGGACCGCGCGACGTACGTGGCGCCAAGCTGAATGGCCAGCGCGCAAGTGTCAATGGGGTGCAGATCGTTCACCACGCCCGTCTTCAGCTTCGAGCCCACATCGGCGGTGGCGGAGAACTGGCCCTTGGTCAGCCCGTAGCAGCCGTTGTCCTCAATGATGTACACGATGGGCAGGTTGCGCCGCATCAGGTGCACGAACTGCCCAATGCCGATCGAGGCGGTATCGCCGTCGCCGCTCACGCCCATGGCAATCAAGTGGCGATTGGCCAGCACGGCGCCCGTGGCCACGGAGGGCATGCGCCCGTGGACCGCGTTCACACCGTAGGCGCTGTTCAGGAAGTAGGCGGGGCTCTTGGATGAGCAGCCGATGCCGGAAAGCTTGGCCACGCGGTGGGGCTCGACGCCCATTTCGAAGCACGCTTCAATGATGCGCTCGGAGATGGCGTTGTGGCCGCAGCCCGCGCAGAGCGTACTCTTGTTGCCCTTGTAGTGGGTCATCTCCAGGCCCACGCGATTGGTCTTTGCCGATGGGGACGAAGGAACCGTCGTGCTCGCCATGTCAGTTTACCGCCTCCTGGGAAACGATTTGGTCAGTTACGGAGCGCGCGTCGATGGGCAAGCCGTCGTAATGCCGCACGCTGCGCAGTTTCGCAATTTCGTTGGCACTGCAATAGAGCCGCAGCAGTCCCAGCATCTGGGCGTCGCGGTTCTGATCCACTACGTACACGCGCTCGTAACGGTTGATAAAGTCATGCACTTCGCGGGTAAACGGGAAAGCCCGCAGGCGGCAGTAACCGGCGTCGATATCCTGCTCGCGGCGCAGTTGCTCCAGGCTTTCCTCCACTGCCCAGTTGCTGGTGCCGTAGGCAATGATGCCCACTTCGTGTTGTTCCGCGTCCCTGACGACGGGGCCGGGCACTTTGAGGCGGGCGGTCTCAAACTTGTGGGCCAGCCGGTCCACGTTATTCACATACACATCGGGACGTTCGCTGTAGATAGCCTTTTCGTTGTGGCCGCTGCCGCGCGCAAACCAGCCCGCCAGGCGGTCAGGCGTGCCGGGCAGCGTGCGATAGCCGACGCCGTCGCCGTCCACGTCCTTATAACGTTCGAACCCTCCCATGCGGCGCACCTCCTCCACGCTCAGGACCTTGCCGCGCCCCATGGGCTTGGTGGGATAGGAGAACGGGTCAGACATCCAGGTGTTCATGCCTAAGTCAAGATCGCTCATCACGAACACCGGTGTCTGCAATTCCTCGGCGAGGTCAAAGGCGTCAATGGCCATGCTGAAACACTCGCTCACCGAGCACGGCAGAAACATGGGGTGCATGGTGTCACCGTGGGAGAGGAGCGCGGTGGAAATAATGTCTCCCTGCGCGGTGCGCGTGGGCAGGCCAGTGGAGGGCCCCACGCGCTGAATGTCAAAGATCACCGCGGGGATCTCCACGTAATATCCGAATCCTGTGAACTCCGCCATCAGCGAAATGCCGGGTCCGGCGGTGGCCGTCATGGAGCGCGCCCCGGCCCAGCCCGCGCCCAAGGCCATGCCCAGCGCGGCGAGTTCATCCTCCGCCTGCACGATGGCAAAGGTCGCTTTCCCCGTCTCTTTGTCGATGCGATAGCGCTTCATGTACTCGGTCAGGTTTTCGCAGACCGAGGAAGACGGCGTGATGGGGTACCACGTGACCACCGTGACGCCGGCAAACATAGCGCCCAGGGCGGTCGCGGCGTTCCCCTCAATCAGGATCTTGCCCTGCGTAGCGTTCATGCGCTCCAGGAAATAGGGGTCCGCCTTTATCAGGTTTTTCTCGGCGAACTCATAGCCGACGCGAGCGGCGTTCCAGTTCAGGTCCGCGGCCTTGGCTTTCTTGCGGAATTGCTTCTGGAGCGCCTTGTGGATTTCCTCCATCTCGATGCTCAACAGCTTTGCCAGCACGCCGTCGTAGATCATGTTGCGCACGAGCTTGCGCAAGCGCGCGTCCGGGCATACCGGCGTTACCAACTGGTCGAACGGCACGGGGTAGAAGGTCACGTCATCGCGCAGGCGCTGCAAATTCAGGCGCTCGTCGTAGACGCACGCCGCGCCGGGCTTGAGGGCCAACACATCCTCCTCGGCCGTTTCGGGATTCATGGCCACCATGTATTCGCTGTCCCTGCGCCGCGCGATAAAGCCGTGCTTGGAGGCCCGGATCGTGAACCACGTGGGAAGGCCGGCGATGTTGGAGGGAAACAGGTTTTTGCCCGAAACCGGGATGCCCATCTGGAAAATCGCCCGGAGCAGAACCAGGTTGGCGGTTTGACTGCCCGAGCCGTTTACGGTTGCTACCTGAATACTGAGGTCATTGACGATCTGTGCTTGCCCTGAAGGTGCTACTTCTTCCCTTGGCTCAACGTGAGTGGTTGCCATCGTATTCCCCTTGAGTTCCCTTTCACACTTTGGAATGGTTTGCCATTTGTCCCCGTGGCGCACCCGCCCGGATCCGGCCGCCTCTTCCGAGGTGCGAGGTGCTCAAAGCGCAGCGATATCGAGGGGGACCACGGGACGGAGGAACCAACATTCTGCCCAGACCGCAACCCGGAACCGAGTTCTACTTCGCGATCTATACGGAACCACATAGGTGATTATGCAATAAATTGTAGCGACGGTTCCTGACCGCCGTTCGGCGTACGGAGAACGACGCCACAATTACGGCGCTCTGTACAAAAAAGGAAACGGCCCTTCCCAGTGACATCGACATTATATCAGACCTGGAGAAGATTTGGCCCATATCATGCACCTCACTTGTAATCGATCTGATTCCCACAGGAGTCACCCATGACAAAAGCGACACCTATTGTAGACACTGCTTCCCGTGTTCGTGTATCTGTCCCGATACTCCGTCAAGGGACATTTTGCGATACGTCACTCATCCCCCGTTTGTTGTCGCTTATCACGTGTCACACGAGGCGGTTTGGTTGCGGGCCGCCGGCGCCATTAACCTTTGTGTATGGCAACAGAGGTGCAGGGAAAACCAGTGTCAGGAAGTCCGGTAGTACAACTCGCCACACGGTTTACGGGTCTAACTGAGCAGTTGGCTTTGGGGTGAGGAGGATTCCGATGAAGGTCAAGACGTTGGTCTGCAACTGCAAGGGCCTTGATCCCTTCCGCTACGCCGACATGAATTCGTTGCCGTTCGAGATCGAGATCGAATTCGACGTCGCCTACGCTGCCATGCATCCACAACTTTGTGGCGAGGGTGGAAATCGAATCCTTGAAGACGTGCTCCACTCTGCCGAGGATGATCCCGACACGTACGTCATGGTGGCTGCCTGCGCTGAGGATACGCAGGCCAAGCTCTTCAAGAAGGCCTTGCGCAACACGGGGTTCGACGCCGGTCATTTCGTGCCGGTGGACATCCGCAATACGACGAATGACGGTATCCTGGAGCGAATTCGCGAGCGGCTGAAGGAGCTTGCCGACCCCAGCAAGTCGCACCATTGACGCCCGCTGGGAAATAACCCGTCGGGTTATTCGTGTGATAACTGAAAGGCCAGGAGCCTGAGCGCGACGTTTGCAACCCGCGGCTTCTGACCCCGGGCTTCCGATCTGGACGTTCAAATACGGAACTAACCATGCCTTTACTCAACCACTTGAGGGAGAAATTCCCCTGGTTTCCGACCATCGACATTGACCTCTGCCGGAAGGACCTTCAATGTCTCAACGCCTGTCCCCACGACGTCTTTGAGTGGGATCCCCAATCCGGCCGGCCGATCGTAGCGCACTGGCTTCAATGCTTGCCCGGGTGCAATATCTGCGTCGAGAACTGCGATACGGGCGCTATTTCCCTGCCGAGCAAGGCCGAGTTTCAGCTTGCGTTGCGAAGCTTGCGCCGCACCCAAAACATCCCTTCCACGCCCAATTTTGAGGTAACCGAGTAGGTTCGAAGCAATCCTCGGATACTGAGCGACATTCACAGGGGTGGCTGCGAGATAAGGCGCAACCGGGAGAGCGAGGTGTCCGCGCCGATCAGGCCGCAAGGCGTTACCAGGCTTGGACGGGCTTATCGGAACACCGCTATCTTTTTGATTCAATTAGGTGGGCTGACGCCGAGTTGCCACATCAGAAATTCCTCCGCATCCGTGAATTCATCGATTTGCTTGGAAACAGGCATCCCTTGCGAATGTCCCGCCTGCGTGTCGTACCTGAGGAGCACCGGCGCATCGGAAGCCGTGGCCGCTTGAAGCCGCGCCGCCATTTTGCGTGCGTGCAGGGGATCGACGCGTGTATCGCCGTCGCCACTCATCAACATTACGGCGGGGTACTTGGTGCCCGGCTTCACGTTCTGGTAGGGCGAATAGGCTGCGATGTAACTGAACTGCTGCGGGTTATTGGCTGACCCATACTCTGAAACCCAGTACTGCGCCTCCATGAACTTGTCATAGCGCAGCATATCGAGCAAGGGGTACATGCAGAGCACTGCGTGGAAGAGGTCGGGCCGCTGGGTAAGCGCCGCCCCTACGAGCAACCCGCCGTTGCTGCGTCCCATGATGGCCAGGTGGGACGGGCGCGTGTAATGGTTATCGATCAGCCATTGGGCGGCGCTGAGGAAATCATCGAAGACGTTCTGCTTCTTCTCCAGCATGCCGGCGCGGTGCCATGCCTCGCCGAATTCGCCGCCGCCGCGGAGGTTCGCCATCGCAAACAGGCCTCCGCTTTCCACCCATAATGCGGCCATCGGCGAAAAGTAAGGTGAATCGATCACGTTAAAGCCGCCATATCCGGTGAGCAGCGTGGGGACCGCACCGTCCGGTTGCATTCCCTTCCGGCTCAGCAGGAACATGGGCACGTTAGTTCCGTCTTTCGACGTGTACCGCACTTGCCTGACTTCGAGATTTTCGGCGTGGATCGGAACCTTGACCTCTGCCCACTGGTCCTGCTTGCCTGTCGTCACCCCGTACCGTTGGACAAGGAAGGGAATGTGGAAGGAGGTGTAACCGTAAAAGGCCTCATCCCCTGCCCATCGGCCGCTGAGTTCGCTTACGGAACCGATGGCCGGCAGCGGCACGTCGCGCAGGTGCTTACCCTGTGGGTCAAACACTTCCACACGCGAGCTGGCGTTTTCGTTATAGATCACCACCAGCTTCCCGCCGGCAGGCGCGAACGAATCAATGACCGAGGAACTTTCGGGAATCACTTCCTGCCAATTCGCGCGCTCGGGATTTTGCAGGTCGATGGCCAGAATCCGGTTCTTGGGAGCCTTCCAGTTGGTCTGAACGAAAAGCGTGTCCCCGCCCACCTGGCCGGAGAATCGCGCGGGAACATCGTTCACGACGGTTTTGATCGAGCCGTGGGTGCGGAGATCCTGCATATAGATCTCAGTTTGGTCTGCCGCCGACCCGTACAGGACGTGAATAATGAGGTAGCGCCCGCCTTCCGAGAGGTCAGCGATAATGATCTTGTCCGCGCCGTAACCCTCGCCGAAAACAAGCTGGTCCTTTGCCGGGTTCGCGCCAAAGGCGTGGTAGAAGATCCGTGGCTCCTTCCCGCCGCGTGAGTAATAGAACCCGCTGTGGTCAGGTTTTATGGGCGTATCGAAATAGACCGCCTTGGGGAGCACGTCCGGAAGTTCGGTGTGCTTGTCGACGTCCAGAAAGTGCACCGTGGTTTCATCTTCGCCGCCCTGGCGCAGGTTGTACGCCACCAGGGCCCCATCGTCGGATACCGCATTGAGACTGACGGAAAAAGCGTGGTCCGGGCTGAGCGGGCTAGGATCGACCAGGACCTCATCCGGCCCGTCCGGGGTGCGCCGCAGGTACAGAACCCCCTGGTCCTGGTCCGCCCTTCGTTTCACAAAGAACAGGCGGCCGTTTTGTTCCGTGGGAACGCCAATGCTCTCGATCTTCAGCAGTTCCGTCATACGGCGTTTCAGTTGCGGCCGCTGCGGCCACGCATCCAGGAACGACCGCGTGTAGCGATTCTGCGTATCGATCCAGGCGCGCGTGGTGGGGCTGTATTGGTCCTCCAGCCAGCGGTAGGGGTCGACCACCTGAACGCCGTGGTAGTTGTCGGTTACCGGTTCCGTCATGGTTTTGGGCGGATGCGGCTCGCCCGGTGATTGCACGGCCCGCAGGCTGTAAACCCACCAACCGGCGGCCGCGACGCCAACGGCAACGGCTTCGGTCACCAGGCCGGACCATCGGACTCGCATAGAGCGGTGTCGCATCCTCGCATCGCCTCCCTGATGAGATTGAGGGTCAAGTTAAGACAGGCATTGTGCAGCGGCACTATTATAGTGCGAGAGAGTATCCTGTTTTCATGAACATCGCCGGATGCTCCGAAGCTTTAAATCCATCGTCTTTTGTTTTCAATAACTTCTCGGGTTATTCCTGCAAATTTTGTTTCACGCGGTTGGTTTCCAAACGGAAAAACGCTGGCCGCCGGGGTCACCTGGCACCTAGTAAAAGTGTCCGAAAAATGCTGCATAGCCACGCCAAAATGTCATCACCTTAAACCAAAATGTCCGCTTTTTTCCGGCAGATTTGGTACGTGATCCTTTGTTTACAATAAGTTGGTGGCTTCGTTCGTAAATATTTTTTTCTTCCGTCCATCTTCCGTGCCCTTGGCCGGAGTATAAATCGCCGATTTTCGATTGCCGATTGCCGATTGGCGCGTCCGGCACTTCCAGTTTCGAGTTTCCAGTTTCGAATTTCGAGTTTCCACGGCCCCCGGCGTTTCGCGCCGCCGGTTCCGACCTCTGCCGTGGACCATCCCGTGGCATTGAATCAGCCCTGGCCGGCCACCGCCGTCAAGCCGGCGCCGCACCAGTGCTACGCTAGTTTAACACAGCTATCCAACTTGTCAAGCACGAGGCTATGGAAAGGCCACGTCAAAGTCGCGGGCAGGGAAGGGCGGGATTGCTCCTGTCTCAGCAGCTCTACCCGCCCCGCCGGGCGTGGCCGCGGGCGGCCCCGCTCCGCAGGATGAGGTTGACGTCTGTGCGACGTGCGTTACGTCCACTGCGCCCGACTGTTGTATGACCTCCTTCACATGCTGTAACCACGAATGCCCCCGCTGATACGAATGCGCGTGTATGGTGGATGGCTTCACCACCGGCTGGTACACGACCTGCACTACCGAACGTTATGACAGAGGCGGAGACTGCAGCACGACCCGGTGTGTTATTGGATAGTAATGATGGCAAACCCCGATCTGAAATCGACGCTCGCAACGTGTACGTTTCATCCCGTGCGAGTCGATCTGTGCCGCCGGCTGGTCTGGTTTGCGGAGATTGGCCGAGAGACGTACCGCCGGGCAGGGTTTCTGGTGCCTAGGCAGGTGCGGATGGGCGAGGCGCGCTACGGATTCAATCTGGATGACGTGCTTTTGCACGACCTCGGGCTGCCCATTGGCGGCCGCCGGCGTGGCGGAGTAAAAAGATGGCCAGGTTGCGGAGCGCGGCGATGACTCGTGCGCCGGTGCGGACGCGCGAGCAGTCTTCATCGAAGGGGCAATTGTGGACCCCATGCGCGCCGTTCTCGCTGGTCCCGTGGCCGCGGCTCAAACCTGCTGAACTTCCTCCTCCCGGGCTTTGCCAGCCGGCATATAAGCCGCCATAAAACAGGCGATTTCCGAAGGCTGCAACGGTTTTTCCCCGTAACCTTGAGATGGGAACGGCAGGACCTTCAGGAATAACGCCGCTTCGGTGTGGCGGTCCAGGGCCAGGACCGGTGTGCCGCGATGTTGCTCGATAACCCGCGCCAGCAGTAATGCAGTCGGTTCCGAACATCCGCGGCTGGTGATGATCAGGTCAAAAGCTTCGCCTTCGACTGGCACTGTAACGTCGGTCAAAGAGGCGACGCTGTGGACGTCAAATCCGGCCCGGCGGAGCACCGTCGAGTAGTAGAGCAGATCGTCGGCGTTCGCATCGACCACGAGGAGCTTAGCTCTGAATCGAGTGCTCGACGATTGAGCCGGGGATGCCTCCATGATTAGTGTTCCCATGGTTCACCCTCCTATTCCGGATGATATAGGCCGTCGGGCATGACCGGCGGCCTACTCAACTGATTTAGTGTCGTTTAGGTCAAGCGGCCTCCCACCGGACGCCTCCCTGAACATGTTTAGCGGTCGCAACAGTGCGGCGCCGCAAGTCAAGACGAGTCCCGCCACGCCGGTTTTTGGGCCGGTCGCTCTGGAGCAAAGTTCGCAGCTTGTAGCGTGCTTTGTGCAACTGTGACTTTGAAGTTCCAGCGCTGATGCCAAGCAGGCTTGCAATTTCTTCGTGCCCGTAACCTTCCGCGTCGTGCAGGAAGAAGATTTCGCGGTAGCCGGAAGGCAACCGCGCCAAGGCTGTGTCCAGCCTGACCCGGTCCACAATTGAATTGGGGGAGACGGCGAGCGTCTTCTCTACCTCGTGCACCAGCGGGTTATCGTCATCCAATCCGGGCAAGCCACCCAGGGGCACGGACGCAACCGGCCGCCGGCGTAGTTTGCGCAATTCCATCAGCACCAGGTTGAATGTCAAGCTGTGCAGCCAGGTTGAAAACCGCGATTCGCCGCGGAAGGTATGGATCTTTTCAAACAACCGAAGAAACACTTCCTGGGTCAGGTCTTCCGCGTCCTCCGAGTTCCGCACCATCCGCAAGCATTGTCGATACACGCGCTTCCGGTACGTGCAGTATAGGTTGTGCATCTCCGCCCCACTCAGAGGGGCGTGGGAAGCCTGAGGCTGCTGGTGCGGGCGAGGCTGCGCGGTGCGCCCTTGCGCCGATTCCGCAACCAACTCCCCGGCGCCATAAGATTGAGCAAGTGGGTCGCGCGAGACAGCGATGGGAGCTTGCCCCCCCATCGCATTGCAGATGGCGTCTGCCCCAGTGTCCAAAACGGGCGGGATTTCGAAAATCCCGTTTTCGTCGGGAGTGCCGAGGATTGCCGGAACAGCGGCTTCCGGTCCTTCATATGTGGTTTCTGTGCTCGTGTACTCTAAATCTAGAGTAGCGTTCACGTGCTTCACCTCCATCCCGATGGTGTAATACCTCCCCGCCAGGGGAGGACGCGCCGATGGCAATGGTGCGTTCAGGCTCGGGGTGGAGCACGTAAAGCGTGTTGCGGAAAGGCGCCGGTAAGGGTGGGTAGACTGGGACCGGCAGGGTAGGGTTTCGGTTGGGCTGTTACCTCACGGGGGCACGAACTAACCGTTTCGACTTGAAGTGTCTCGGCTTCATCGCCGTCATTCTGAGTCATGCGGACGATCTTGGCTGTGTGCCAACTCGCCGAGCAGCGATGGACGGTGGGCAGCCGCGATCCGGCTGCAACCGTACCCACGGTCACGATCAGCACCGCGATGACGGCAAAAAGCAGACGACCCACAGCGGTCGCGACCGCGGTACCCCGGAACGACACCTCCCGAAGATATCGCACCAAACCGGTTCCCCCTACGTGGTGATTGACGTTCAGTAGAATTCGGGCCACTTCGTATTTTAGAGTTTCAATTCACAGAAAGCGTTGCCTGCAAACGGACTTGCGCCAAAAAAACTTAATGGTAGCTTCCGGCTCATCCATGAGGCAACCAGCAGCCCCCGCGAAGTGTCCGAACCATTATCAGACGGGTGGCAACGTGGCGTCAACCCTCTTCTTGGGGGCAACGGGTGCCCTACCCCGCGAAGGGGCCGTGGAGGGAATCACCATGAACGCACGGGGCCGTTATGTGGGGGTAGGGGTAGGGTGGGGCATGCCCTAGCCCTATAAAGGGTTGCCCTGGAACCGAAGCCGGAACGAGCGAATCGCACAAGGGGGAAAATTATGAAGAGGAAAGCGCTGGTTTTCATTCTTGTCGTCCTTCCGCTGCTGTGCGCCTCGGCATATGCGATTACTGCCGTTGAGGGCACCGTCCAGCGGTTTGACCGCACGGCCAGGACGATCGTTGTCAAGGCGGCAGACGGGACCGAACACACGTTCCATTTCGTGGGGCGGACTGCCGTCCACGGGGTGGAGAAGACAGACGCAGCGGCGAACGACTCATTCCACGGTTTGAAGGAAGGCGGTCACGTGGTGATGCACTACAGCAGGAAGGGAAGCCGAGAAACCGCAGAGGAGATTGACCGCGTTGGCGAGGGCGGGATGAAGTCCGCCGAAGGTACCGTTACGCACTTGGACCGTGGCGCCAAAACCGTTACGGTCCGGACGGCGGACGGATCCGAGCAAGTATTTCACCTGACGGACCACGCGGCGCAAGACGCTGGCAAGGACGTTTCCGCAGGAGCAGAAAAATCCGGCAAGGTGACCGTTTACTATACCGAGGAAGCTGGTCATAAGGTCGCGCACTTTTTCAGCAAAGCCATTTAGGCTGTCGGAAGCCAATCTACGATCAGGCGCGGCGCAAGCGCGGTCGAGTTCGTGCCGCGCCTCGGCGAGAGGGTCCCATGAGTGAGCCACCGCACGTTTTTGTTCTGGTGATAGGAAGAGATTCCGAGCACCTGAGCGTTCTCTCCAATACCCTGGAGACGCTCGGATGCACCGTATTCCGGGCCAGGGGAGTGGAGGATTGGGTCGTCCCGCTGATCCGGAGAGTTCCGGTCTACCTTGTGTTTTTTGATGTAGAGGCCGAAAGTGGAACATACGCCGGCTTGCTCGCGGCCTTGGGCGCCGAGGACAGGGCGACCAAGGTTGTGGTTACGTCGAGGCTGGGGCTGATGTCGGACTACCTTGAAGCCATGCAACGGGGTGCCTACGACTTTCTCTGCCCTCCCATGGACGAACGGGACCTCATCCGGCTGATCAATAACTCGCAGCCCAGTTCCTCCTACGCCGCGACCAGCGCTCAGCCGAACCCGAGGCCCGCAGCGTTCTTACACGCGCGCCGGTGAGCCATTCTCCTTTTCCCCCTGAACCGCCGCAACCGGCTGCCTCCTGTAGGGATTGACTGTCAACCGACACCTGCCTTTGATAAAATCAAATCGACTCTTATCGCAGGAGCAGGGGTGCGATGGACACTATTCTTCAAGCTGATCCCGCAGTTGCTGTGGAAAGAGCTTTGACCATGCGCGTGCTGGGCATTGTCCTTGCCGGCGGGAAGGGCAGGCGGCTGATGCCCCTCACGCGCGAGCGCGCCAAGCCCGCGGTTCCTTTCGGCGGCAAATACCGCATCGTCGATTTTGTTCTCAGCAATTTCATCAATTCCGGAATCAACTCCATTTACGTGCTCACCCAGTTCAAGAGCCAATCGCTGCTACAGCACCTGAGTGAGGCGTGGCAGTTCAGCGGGCTGCTGAAGAGCCACTTCATCATTCCGGTGCCCGCGCAGATGCGTTCCGAGCACGAATCCTGGTACCTGGGTACTGCCGATGCCATTTTGCAGAACATCAACCTGATCGAGCAGTCGGACCCCCAGGTGGTGGCGGTATTCGGCGCCGACCACATCTACCGCATGAACGTGGCCAGCATGATTGATTTTCACGTGGCCCGGCGCGCGGAAGTGACCGTTGCCGCCATCCCAGTGCCGAAGAAGGAGGCGGCCGAGTTCGGCGTCATCGAAGCCCGCAAGGACGGCCGCATCGTGGCGTTTCATGAGAAGAACCCCAACGCGCCCACGTTGCCCGGTGATCCCACGCAGGTTTTCGCCTCCATGGGAAACTACATTTTCTCGAAGAAGACGCTGTTGGAACTGCTCAGTGAGGACGCGAACAATCCCGAGAGCCATCACGATTTCGGCAAGGACATCCTGCCCAAGCTGGCTGGCCACGCACCCATTTACGCCTACGATTTTCAGACCAACCGCATCCCGGGCAAGCCGGAGCCCTATGTGCCCTACTGGCGCGACGTCGGCACCATCGACGCCTACTACGAGGCCAACATGGACGTGCGCTCCGTGAAACCGGAGCTGAACCTTTACAATCGCGAGTGGCCGCTGCGGACTTCGAGCTACGCCGATCCTCCCGCCAAGTTTACGTTCGATGAGACCCACCGGCGCGGCGAGGCTATTGACAGCGTCGTCTCCGGCGGGTCCATCCTGGCCGGCGGCACGGTGCGCAACTCGGTGCTGGGCCGGGGCGTGCGCGTCCACACGAACGCCCTGGTGGAAGGCTGCGTCATCATGGACAACTGCGATATCGGCCGGCACGCCCGCGTGCGCCGCGCCATCCTCGATAAGAACGTCCGCGTTCCCGAGGGCGCCCGCATCGGCTACGATCTGGAGGCCGACCGTGCCCGCGGCTGGCACGTCACCGGGTCCGGCATCGTCGTCATCAGCGGCGAACGCAGCACCGTCCCCGTGGCCACCATGGTGATCTGAAGTTGACAGTCGATTATTCTTCCACGATGAGCTTGCCTTTCATCTTCCCGTGCCCGCGGCCGCAGTAGACGGAGCACTTGAAAGTGAACGTGCCGGCTTTGTCGGCAGTGAACTCAATGGTTTCGGTGTGACCCTGCTTGAGCACTTGATCGATATCGTAACCCTCCAGCTTGAAGCCGTGATCGCGATCGGCGGCGGTAATCAGCAGGCGCACCTTCTCGCCCTTCTTTACCGTGATTACGCTGGGGTCAAACTCATGGCTCTTGGCCGTGATGGTGAACTCGTGGTAGCCCGTACTTGCTGCCTGCGCATTGGCCTGCGCCATACCGAGCGGTCCGACTATCCACACACTCAGAAGCAGAATCATTGCCCATCGCTGCCCTTTCATTCTTGCCTCGGCAGCTGCGATCACGGATAGTGACCTTGATGGAAAGAATCATTGCCCATCGCTGCCCTTTCATTCTTGCCTCCGTTCGCTGTCCACGGGCACTCCCGATTACAAGCCCAGGAATTGGCGCACTTCCGCTTCGAGCGCGGGCACCGTCAGCACGCAATCGCCGCCATAGATGGTGGATTTCCCGTCGAGGTTGAAGAACCTGGCGCCGGCTTCCTCGCCGATGATCTTGAGGGGCGCCAGGTCCCAGGCTTTGGCTTCCATCGTCATCCACACTTCGGCGCGGCCGGAGGCCACACACATGGCATCCACGCAGCCGCCCATGCTTCGCACCGACCAGAAGTGGGAGATCCAGGGAAGGAGGCGTTCACCCCAACTGCGCCGCAAAACTTTGTCAACACCTGTCAGGCAAAGCATGGCCTGTCTGCGAGTTTCCGCCTGCGAGCAATGGATGCGTGTGCCGTTGCAGTAAGCGCCCAGTCCGGCGGCACCCGAATAGAGTTCACCCAGTCCCGGCAGATTGCACGCGCCCACAACCACGTTGCCATCAGCTTCGAGGGCCAGCATGACACCCCAGAGGGGAATGCCTCGCATGAAGCTGCGGGTGCCGTCGATGGGGTCGATAATCCAGCGGCGCCCGCTGCGCGCTTCGCGTTCCGCGCCTTCCTCCCCCAGCAGGCCGTCGTCGGGAAAGGCCTTTTCCAGAAGTTCCGTGATCAGCCGCTCGTTGGCGCGGTCGGCTGACGTTACGGGGGAATAGTCAGGCTTAGTTTCCGTTTTGAAACCGCGCGCGTGGTTTTCCAGCGCCAACCGCCCAGCCTGGTCGGCGATGCAACGTGCGACTTCGAGTTCTTTTTCTAAAGGCATACAGGAAGTAGTTGGTGTCCGGTGGTCCTTCGAAGCAAGTGGTTAGGGGCTAGTGGTTAGTGGCTAGCGAAATCATTGGTGATCGGCTCAACCATTTTCCGGCACTTCCCGTTCGCAACTGGCTCAAGCTAAATGGTAGCACTGGCCACCAGCCACTGCCACTGTTTTAGAACGCCAGATAAACAGGATTCTCCAGAATTTGCTTCAGGCTTTGCAGAAACTTGGCTCCGAGGGCGCCGTCCACGACGCGGTGATCGCAAGACAGGGTCAAGCGGCAGCGCAGGCCGGCTTCCACGCGTCCGTCTACCACCACCGCTTTCTCGGCGACCGCACCCACCGCCAGTATGGCGCCCTCCGGCGGGTTGATGACCGCAGAAAATTCATCGATGCCCATCATGCCGAGGTTGGAAACGGAGAAGGTGGAGCCCGTATACTCCTCGGGAAGCAGCTTGCGCGTGCGCGCGCGGGCCACCAGGTCTTTGGACTCGCTCGCAATCTCTGCCAAACTCTTGATATCCGCGTTGCGAACAACGGGGGTGATGAGTCCGCCATCAATGGCCACGGCCATCCCCAAGTGAATGCGGTGATGGTAGCGGATCGATTCGCCCTGGAAAGAAGCGTTTACTTCAGGATTCAGCCGCAGCGCCGCGGCACACGCCTTAAGGATAATGTCGTTGTAGCTGATCTTCAACTCGGGGCTGAGCAGGTTCGCGGACTCTCGCAGCTCCTTGGCGCGCTTCATATCCACCTCGATGGCGAGGTAGAAGTGAGGAACGGGCGCTTTGCTTTGCACCAACCGCGTAGCGATCACTTTCCTCATGGAACTGAGCGGTTCGTCAGTATATTCCGGACCTGCGGGCGAAAGGACGAGCCGGCGCGGGATTATCGGGGCAGGCGCACGCGCAGGCACGGGTCCGCCCGCCGCGGTACTGGCCGCGACGGGTGGCGGCGCGATCGCGGCGCGGCGCTCCACATCCTGGCGAGTAATCCTTCCATTGGGGCCGGTACCGGTAATATGGGCAAGCTCCAGGCCCATTTCTTTCGCCATGCGTCTGGCCAGAGGCGAAGCGAACACGCGCCCTGCGACGGCTACAGATTCGGAAGAGGGCGCGGGCGGCTCTGGACGTGGGGGCTGAGGTGGAAATGGCGGGTGCGGAGTCGGAATGGGAGGGAGCGGTCCAGGCACGGGTGGCCGAGGGCCGGCGGCCCGGGATTGGGGGCCGGACGCTGCGTGCTGGGCTGTCTGCACCACCGCCGGAGCATGGGTCCCGGCTCCTGATTCCTGACTCTTGAGTCCTGGCTGCGGGGCCGCTGCCCCGTTTCCTTTTACAAAGGTGGAGATGTCCTCGTCGGCCTTGCCAATCACGGCCAGCAGTGCACCCACGGGCACCACTTTGTCAGGGGCTACCAGGATCTTCCGGAGCACACCGCTGCCCATTGCTTCCACTTCCATGTTTACTTTATCGGTCTCGATTTCCACCACGGTATCGCCGGTGGAAATGACGTCGCCTTCCTGCTTGAGCCACTTCAGGACCTTGCCTTCCGTCATCGTATCGCTGCCCTTGGGCATCATTACCTTAACGGCCATGGGAATCCCTCGCGTCGAAGCGGAAACTGGAAACTCGAATTTCCAGTTTCTAGTTTCAGCCTTTCTTCATTGCCGGTACAGCACTCGGTACACGGCGTCCTTCACGCGCTGCTTGTCGGGGAGCGCCAGGTGCTCCAGGTTCTTGGCGTAGGGCATGGGAACGTCCGCGCCGGTCACGCGGAGGATGGGCGCATCGAGATAATCGAAGGCCAGGCGCTGGATGACGTCCACGAATTCCGCTCCCACCCCGCAGTACTCCCATCCTTCTTCGACGATCACCGCGCGGTTGGTTTTCTGTACCGAGGCGACGATGGCGGCCGTGTCAAGTGGCCGCAGGGTGCGGGGGTCCACCACTTCAGCTTCGATTCCTTCGTTCGCCAGGTCCGCCGCCGCATCCAAGGCCACCAGCACCATTTTGGAGTGCGCAATGATGGTAACGTCCCGCCCAGGCCGCTTAACGTCAGCGACACCCAAAGGAATAAGGTGCTCTCCCTCGGGGACTTCCCCGCGCGTGCCGTAGAGCACTTCCGACTCGATAAACACCACGGGATTATTGTCGCGAATCGAAGTCTTGAGCAGCCCCTTGGCATCTCCCGGTGTCGCAGGGGCCACCACTTTAAGCCCCGGCACGTGACAGAACCAGGATTCGAGCGACTGCGAGTGTTGCGCCCCGAGTTGGTGGCCGGCTCCCCCTGGTCCCCGCACCACCATCGGAATAGGGAATTGCCCTCCCGACATGTAGAGCATCTTGGCCGCGCTGTTCACGATTTGGTCGAGTGCCAGAAGGGAGAAATTGAAGGTCATCATCTCCACGATCGGCCGCAATCCGGACATGGCGGCACCCACGCCCAGCCCCGTAAAGCCCAGCTCCGTGATAGGCGTGTCCAGCACGCGCATGGGCCCAAACTCCTCCAGCAGGCCTTTACTTACTTTGTAAGCGCCGTTGTAGAAACCTACTTCTTCGCCCATCAGCACGATGTTTTCGTCGCGATGCATTTCCTCGCGCATGGCTTGGTTCAAGGCTTCGCGATAGGTCAGTATGGACATTGAGCACCCCAGGGAATTGACGATGGCCGATTGCCGATTGAAACCCTGCGCATCAACTCTAAACCGGGAATCGAACCTCGAAGGGACAATGATCAGCTCACGATTATTCAATACCCGATCGTCAATCGAAATCGCATGAACAGTAATTGGTCCCCTTACGGTTCTTCAAATCGTCAATCGTCAATCGACAATCATCAATTATTAGCCCGCGTACACATCGGTGTAGAGTTCCTGCGCATCGGGCTCCGGGCTACGCTCCGCAAACGCCACGGCTTCTTCCACGGTGTCGCGAACCTTCTGCTCGAGCTCGTCGAGGAATGCCTGATCAATGATGCCAATCGCCTCCAAAGCCGAGCTGAATTGTTTGATGGGATCGTGCCGGCGCTGCTCTTCCACCTCAACCTTGGTACGGTAATGGCCGTGGGAGGGGTCGGACATCGAATGGCCCATGAATCGATACGTGCGCGCCTCGATGAGCGTGGGAGCATTGTTCTTGCGTGCGCGTTCCACCGCTTCCTTCAGGGTGTCGCGCACGGCAAGAACATCCATGCCGTCCACCCAGGTGCGCGCCATGTTGTAGGCACACGCTTTCTGGGAAAGCTCATAGAGCGACGAAGCCCGCTCAATGGGCGTCCCCATGCCGAAGCGATTGTTCTCACAGATAAAGATGACGGGAAGCTTCCACAGTGCGGCAAGATTAAGCGACTCGTGGAACGAACCAATGTTGACGGCCGCTTCCCCGAAAAAGCAGAGCGTAACGCGCGGCTGCTTGAGATACTTGGAGGCAAAGGCCGCGCCCGCCGCCAGGGGAATCTGTCCGCCTACGATGGCGTGACCGCCCAGAAAACCGCGCCGCTTGTCAAACAAGTGCATCGACCCGCCCTTGCCTTTGGAGACGCCGCTTTGCTTGCCGCAGAGTTCCGCCATTACTTCGCCGGGATCCATGCCCCGGACCAGCGCATGGCCGTGTTCCCGGTAGGACGTAAAGATGTAATCGTCGGGCTGCGTGGTGGAAAGCGCTCCCACCGCCACGGCCTCCTGACCGATGTAAAGATGGCAGAAGCCCCCGATTTTGCCCAGGGTGTACAGCTCTGCGGCTTTCTCTTCGAAACGACGGACCAGGATCATTTGCTCCAGCATGGACTTGAGCAACGCCGGATCTTCCAACCGCGCGCGCTCCTCCATGCTGCCTGCCGCCGGCCGGCCGACTCCGCACAAAAGCTCTGCGAAGTTGGCGGATTCCGTCACGGCGTTGGACGATTTCATTGGCACCCTCCCAGTTCTCCCCAAGACATCCGGTGCTTGCAACCGTATGATGCGCAGGTACTAAGTCCAGCCTTTGGCTGCTAATACCGTGGGCCCTTCTCTTTCCAATCTTAAACAGTTTTTCGGATTTGCGAAACCCCCAACATTAACAGAGCGACGGAATGTCGTCCGATAACAGAACGATCGAAGTGGAACGATCAGGGTCACGTCAAAGTCGCGGCGGTTCGGACGGTGGGAGCGCTGAACATCGGTAAGTCGGAAATGGCCCGTTCCCCTCTTCCGGTCCCGTTCTTCCGTGTTGGCGCCCAAGCCGTCACCCCGTCATGCCAAAGTGTCCGAAAAATGCCGCATGGCCACCCCAAAATGTCACCACGTTAAACCAAAAAGTCCGATACTTAAACCAAAATGTCCGCTTTTTATCGGTCAATTTGTCAAGCGCTCCTTTGTTTTCAATATGTTACCAGCTTTGCAGTGAATTTTTTTCTTCCGCCCACCTTTCCTGACCGTGGCGTTAGGGTTAGGGAAAATCGAAACTTGAAACTGGAAACTCGAAACGCAAGGCCGTGTCCAGTTTCCAGTTTCCAGTTTCGAATTTCGAGTCTGAGGCCATGGGCATAGGCACGTGGCGGAGCCGCGGCCGAGCGCGTCAGGGGCGGCCAGGAGCTTCGCGAGCCTACCCGGCTGCGCCATTCCGAGCAGAAAACACACCTCCATCCGGTACGGCCAGCAATTTTTATGCCGTTATCTTATGGATTACCTACCAAAAGATAAAAGGAGGCATGCATTGTGATCTCACTAAAAGCGACCTTGACGAAGCCCTGGTGGAACGATAGAAGTGGTTGCGCACAAAGCCAATTTCCTGTAATCTCCCGCTACGGCAAGCGGGGCAGACATGCCGAGCTTGGCGATGCGATTGCGGCCTCGTGCCACAGGGAAGCAGTCGAAATTGGTCGTGGCAGGAGGAACAATGGGACCATCTTCGCAATCAGATCTAAAGGCCTGGCAGCGCAGCTCGATCCGGAACACGATGGCGAATTATCGGAGAGCGCAGGAGAATTATTACGTCAAGGGCAAGGCCTTAGTCGAACTGGAGGACGGCACCAAGGCTTTTTCGTTACTTACCCCGCCACTTGGGTCTTTGGCGGCCCGCCGGCGCGTGAAGCTGATCATGGGGAATATGCTTCAGGCGAACGCGGCGGCCCCAGCCCCTGTGCAATTCGCTACGGCCGGACGAACACCGCACACCATCACGGTCGCAGTTACCTACAACTGCCAATGCGAGTGCCTGCATTGCTCGGCGGTCGACTATCAGGCGAAAACGCTTCGCGAGAAGAGTGCCCTCCATCTGGACGAACTGAAAAAGGCGATCGATGAGTGCCTCGCCCTGGGCACTACCTGCGTCGTTCTGACAGGCGGCGAGCCTTTGCTGTACGAGCGCATCTATGAACTCGTCGCCGCCGTTGACAAGTCCCGCAGCGTGTGTACGCTGTTTACGAACGGTGAGTTTCTGCGCGAGCACACGGTGCAACGTCTAAAACGCGCGGGGGCGTTCGGCGTGTACGTCAGCCTGGATTACGCCAACGCTGCGCAGCACGATGCTCACCGGCAACGCCCGGGTTTGTCGGAAATGGCCTGCCGCGGCCTGAAGCTCTGTCAAAAAGCCGGTATTCTTACCGGCATTTCCACCTACGCCACCAAAGAGAAGATCGAGAGCGGCGAGCTGGACGCCATGATGGACGTGGCCCGTGAGCTTGGCGTCCTGGAAGTTTTCCTGTTTGATGTCATACCCACGGGGCGCCTGGCCGCGAGGCGCGACTGCATGCTGAGCGAGAATGACGCACGCCGCATTGTGGACTTTCGTGCCAAGTATACAGCTCTGCCCGAGTACCCGCGCATCATTCACCAGACCATGTTCTCCAGCATCGCCTACCCCTGTGTGGCCGAGGGCTGTCCGGCCGGCATGGTGCAATTGCACTTGCGGGCCAACGGGGATGTGAGCCCGTGTGATTTCACCCCCTATTCTTTCGGCAATATTCGCCAGCGCCCGTTGCGGGAGATCTGGGAGTCAATGGCCGCCAATCCGTTATATGCCAAGCCGTCGCCGCGCTGCCGCCTGTCCCAAGAGGCGTTCTGGTCAAAACTGGCAGAGTTGACCTCGGGCGAGGGCACCTCCGGCCGCGACTCTCATGCATAGGTCCGAATAATGTCTTTCTTTCACATCGCTTTCGAGAACCTCCTGCGCCGCCGGCTGCGCACCGCGCTTACGCTCTGCGGCGTAGCCGTGGGCATCGCTGCGTTCGTGGCCCTGGTGGGGTTCTCCCGCGCTTTCGAGGAGCAATGGCTTAGATTCTATGAAAGCTCGGGCACCGATATTGCCGTGGTGCAGAAGAGCTTCCTGAACACGTTTGTGGATCAGACCGTGGGTGACAAGCTGCGGTCTTTTCCCTTCGTCGCTGCCGCCGACCCGATGATTGTGAATCTGATGGACCTCACGCCGGAAGTCAACGCCTTGGTCTATGCTTGGCCTGCCCATTCCTTACGAGATGGACACTCTTACGATTCTTCAGGGACGCCGGTTCCAAGACGACAAGCCGGAGATCATGCTGGGTGAAGTGCTGGCAGAAAACCTGGGCAAGAAGCCGGGCGATATGATGGACTTGCAAGGATCACCTTTTCAAGTGGTGGGAGTCTACCGAGGCGGATCCGCACTGGAAGCGGGTGCTGCCGTCTTGCCCCTGCGGGAGTTGCAGAAGCTTTCTGACCTGGGGGGCAAGGTCACGGCGTTTCCACGTGCACCTGCGTAAGAACGCTGGTGGAGAGCCTGACCCGCAGCGCATGCAGGCGGCCCGCGCTGCGATTGAGGCGGCGTTCCCCGGTCTGAAAGCTCTTCCCGCCGGCGTCCGCGCGCGCAACAACCAACTTGTTGTGCTGGCCCGTTCCATGGCATGGGGAACGTCGCTGATCGCGCTCTTTATAGGAGCTCTGGGCATTGCCAATACCATGGCCATGTCGGTTTTCGAGCGCACGAAGGAAATCGGTGTGTTGCGCGCCTTGGGTTGGCGGCGCACGCGGGTGATGAAGCTCATTCTCATCGAGGCCGTCATCCTGGGCGTGGCGGGTGGCTGTTTCGGCGTCGCGGGCGGTTGGCTGGCGCTGCGCATCCTGGCCGGCCTGCCCTTTACCGCCAGCTTTGTCACCAGCTCGATTCCCAGTCTCACTTGTGTGGAAGCGCTGTGCATCGCCGTGGTCGTTGGCCTGCTGGCCGGATTCGTGCCCGCCCAGCGCGGAGCGCGGCTTTCGCCCGTGGAGGCGTTGCGCTATGAATGATTGCCTGCTGGAGGCGAGGAACGTCACCAAGCACTACGATGAGGGCCGCATTCAGGCCTTGCGCGGCGTGGATCTGGCGATCAACGCCGGCGAGTTTGTGGCCATCACCGGCCCCAGCGGCAGCGGCAAATCCACCCTGCTGCACCTGCTGGGCGGACTGGACCACCCCACCAGCGGGGAAATCCTGTTCCGCGGGCACACCCTGGCCAACTCCTTCGACTTGGACGCCTACCGCTCGCGGCGGGTGGGTTTCATCTTCCAGGCTTTCCATTTGCTGCCCACGCTCGCGCGTCATCGAGAACGTTCAAGTACCCATGTTCGAAACCAAGCTGAGCCGGCGCGAACGTGAAGAGAAAGCCGCGACCCTGCTGCGGCGAGGTGGGTCTATGAGCACCGCCTCCGGCAGCATCCCGAATCAGCTCTCCGCCGGGCGAACGCCAGCGCGCCGCCATCGCCCGCAGCCTCGCGAACGACCCCGAAATCCTGCTCGCCGATGAGCCCACCGGCAACCTTGACAGTGAGAACTCTGAAAAGATCATGGCGTTGCTGAGGCGCATCCAAGCTCAGCGCCACATGGCGCTGGTGGTCGTCACGCACGAATCCGCTATCGCGCAACTGGCCTCGCGCACCGTGCATATCCGCGACGGCTGTATCTGGACGCTTTAATCCATGTTAAGGCCGACGAAACTCTTCCTCGTGTTGCTCGTGTTCTCAATGTTCATGCGAGCTGCGACGCGCGACGAAGTGCTGGCGCGACTCCGTACCCAGCGCAATGCGACCGACTTCACGGCCAGCGGGCGCTTGGTCCGCGTCTCGGCCTCGGGAGAGCGGAGCAGCCTTCCGATTAGCTTTCGCGCGCATGCCTTCCCGGACGGCCTGAGAATCTTCTGCGAGTTAACCGGCCCGGCGTCAACGCACGCCCGGCTGCTTTTGTTTATCCCGCCCAACGGACACGCCAGCATCCGCATTGGCCATCCCGGCGACCGGTCATCCAAAGAACTGCCCGTTGAACACTGGGGCGATCGCCTGCTGGGTACTGATTTTAGCTATGAGGACCTCCTTGAGAACTCCGTGATGTGGCGGCGGCAAGCGGTGCTCGCAGAGGCGCAGTACGGAGCTCGCACCTGCATAGTTCTGCGAAGCGAGCCCGCCCCGGAGGATAACTCCCAATATGCATCAGTAACCTCGTGGCTTGACCGGGAGATCTTGCATCCGGTCAAGGTCGAGAAGGTCGTGAAGTCCACGGGTGAGGTGAGGACGTTCATCTACTATGGGCTGCGCGAGGTGAAAGGCGTATGGTCCGCCAGCCAGATTGAGTGCAGAGCGGCAGGCAAGCCCGGAGCGTCGTTCCTGATTATCAACCGAGGCGCAGAGAAGCCGCATCTCGATCGAGCCGCATTCGACCCCAGCCTGCTGACAAAGCCCTGATGTCCCCGGTAGGACGACGCAGGGAGAGAGCTTGTCCCCAGCTCCCCACCAAGAGGTCATTTAACGCCCAACACCTCACGCCGGCTGGAGCGCGTCAAAAAGGTCTTGATGTTTCCGCCGGGAACGAGCCGTTCCATCTCGCGATTGGTTACGGCGGGGTAGGGGAAGGGCTTCTTCTTGGTGTCGCTCGATCCGAGAACCGTGAGGGATTCGAACCACCAGTGGGTTTCGGCGCCCGACGTCAACTGCGGTTCGCGCAAGATCGAGAACAGTACACCGTTCGGTTGGAGGCAGGAATAAAGACGCTCAACGACCATGGGCAGGACCTCGCGGGGCAGCAGGTCCAGGAGACCCCAGCAACAAATAAGCGAAAGCGATTCGACGGGAATAGGGGGAACCTGGTCCAGGAAAGCTTCGGTTCGGAAGATTGGAGTTTTGCCCTCTTCGTGCGACCAGAACGCTGTATTGTTGCGGTGCAGGGGAGTGATGAGGTCCGATACGTAGAGCTTGGCGCCGCGCTCCAGCAGGACGTTCAGGGTGGACTGGCTGATGGGACCGCATTCGAAACATTGAGGGTGTCGCAAATGCGAGAGGTGTTGCCAGAGCCATTCCAGACCCCGGCTTGGGGTGGACGAGGCCGCAGTCGTCCGGCCGAACTCTTGCTGGCTCTTGATGAGTGCCATCTCCAACTGCACGCTTCGGGCGGGATTGCTGGTTGCGAAACCGGGGGCGGGAAAACGAAAACACGCTGCGTTGCGCGACGCCGGTGCGTGCTCTGCATTTCACCTATCGATTGCCGGCCCGCGCTTGGCGCAGCCCCGCGCTAACAAAATCAGCTCAAGCACTGGATCTTAAGGTGCTCGGCACAGTCGCGCCGCGCGAAGCCTCTGTGTCGCCGCGCGTGATATCAATGCTTCCCTTAAAGTAAGCGCCTTCTTCGATCGCCACCGATCCGGCCACAAGATCACCTACGACGTGCCCGGTGCGCCGGATCTCAATCTTCTCGCGCGCCACAACGTTGCCGGTTACGGACCCCAGAACGACGACTTGCCGGGCGCGGATCTCCGCCTTGACCTGGCCTTCCGCACCCACCGTCAAGCAATGATCGTTGAGGTTGACGTTCCCTTCGAATTTCCCCTCGATCAGCAGGTCCTCGCTGGAGGATAACTGCCCTTGTACAACGGCAGTGCGGCCCAAAACTGTATGCGAGCTTGTTGCCGCGGACGATGCGGTCGCTTTTGATACCGGTTCGCTCATAGAAATCTTCGCTTCCTCAGGCGTCGTCGGGACTTCCGCAGGACGGCCGCCTGACGGTTCTGCCTCCGGCCGAGTTTTTTTGTCAAACCACATAGCAAATCGGCGCTGTCCCTCCATAAGGAACTCCTTGCCCCAAGTTGCGCCTCAACGGTTCAGATTCTACACTGGCCGGGTACGGCAAACAAGTAGCAAGAACCGTGACAAGTGACAAGAGCAGTGACGAGTGACAAGTGACGAGTGACGAGTTAAGAGCGAAAGGCAAAGGCCGTTGTCACTCGTCACTTCTTTACCGCACATTTCCCGTTCCCTCCAGCCGGACGGTGACAATCTGAAAAGGCTTCACGGAGAACCGGAAGCCGTGGGCAGAGGCTTCCAGCGCGGCTTGTTTCCGCTCCAACGCGTCACTGTTCCAGGCCACCTTTACATCCAGGTGGGGGATCTCTACCCCTACGGTGTTCGCTTGGCCGCCGATTTCCAGAAAGCGCAGAACCGTGCCGTCCCCATCCTCAGCCGCTTTCCAGGTGACCAGGACCACGTTGGGCTGGTCCACCTGCACGAAGCTGCCTTGCGCCGCGTCGAGCGGCCGTTTGGAATCCAAGGCTTTATCCTGCGAGGTAATCTGGTCGACTTCCGGCGGTGTCATCTCTTCCCAACCCAGCCGGCTCAGGCTTGCAGATTCCAAGTTGTCGCCACTGGTCAGCACGTAGCGAAAGGTGAAATCACCGCCTTGCCCGGCGGCATAATTGGTGTCCCAATAGTTGTTCATCACATAAGAGAAAATCGTACCCGGGCGCTGCCCGAATTCCGTGGGCCACGTGCCGCGAAAGATGTCCCCCAGGGTCACCAAGGAAGCATCGAGCGGCACCAGTGCTACGGAGGCTCCTCCTTCTTTCGCGGCAACCCAGTGCTGCACGGAGAACCATTCCTTTCCCGCGCCCGGCACTTGATCGCGGCTCGGATCGACAACGCCGTTTTGAATCTCGTACGTGAATTGCGGACGTTCCATGGCGAAGGGGAAGGCGAAGTAAACTGCTTCCTTGGTGTACACCTCTGTCTTGTTCACGTGGTTGATGAATTCGATTTTTTTCTGGCGGTTGAACAGAATCACTTCGGTGGTAATCTTCGGCGTGTTCATCCCCTGACTTTCCAGATGCGCAACGACGCCGAACGGCTCGTGCGTCACCGATACCAAGCGCCCGCCGCCGGCCGGATGAATGGTGAGCTCCGGCACGGGCACGGCGGAGCTATATTGCAACACCCGGTTGGGACGCTGGTCCGCTCCGGTGACGTAGAGATACTGATCAAAGCGATAGGGGCTGGATGTGTTGACTAGTTCTTTGTTGAGTTCCCTATCGAAAATGCTCTTTATCGCTCCGCTTTCGGGGTCGAACACCACCCGGTAGTACTGACTCTCTGCCGTGGCTTCTGTCGTAGTTTGGGGATCGGATTGCGGTTGCGCTGCCGGCGCCATGGCGTATGCCTTGTAGCCCATCGAGGGCACACCCTGCGCGACGAAGCGAATATGGTGGTAGGCCGGGCCGGTGGAGAGGATTTCGTAAGGAGCCGTTTGGTTGGTTGCCAGATCCAAGAGTTCCAGTCCTTTATCCAAGTCGATTTCCACCAGGCTGGAGCGCTCCCAGCTCAGTGGATTAAAGACCAGCAGGGTGTTGGGAGGGTCGGAGATGGCGTCCGCCAAAGCGGCCAGGCTGCGCCACAGCACATCATCGACGCGTTTCTTCGCCTCATGGGCGAAGTCTTCTTTGATGGCCAATTGCCGAATCGCTTCCTGGCACTGCGGATTCGACTCGCTGCGATTGTCACCCCACGTATGTTCATCAAAGAGCACCATGTCGTTCCATAGTTGCTTAAGGGTGTCTGCCTCCGGATGCAGGCGCGGATTAATCAGGCTGCTGAGCGTGGAGAACTTCTCCGCCCCCAGCGCGCGCTGCTCGTTCGTGCGTTCCAGCGCCGCTGCCCGGGCCGTGGAAGCGATGCCGTCCTCCCAGTAGGGCCCGCCGTCGCCGCGCACCACCGGAAGGTCGTTTCCGAACTGTCCGGCAATGTAACCAATCGCCTCGGAGAATCCCGCGTATTTCAAATGGGGATAGGCGTAGACTTTGTCCCAATCGTCTACGATGGTCGCTTGTTGCGGGAACAGGTCCGTGTTCTCAACCTGGGTGCCGTAGATGATGGTGGCGTCCGACTTGTAATCGGGCCGCGAGTAGATTTGCAGGTACAGGGGCAGGGAATCGCGCCCGCCCGCGAGCGTGGGCGGCAGCCCGAACAGGCTCCGCATCTGGTGATAGTGGCGGGAATACCACATCAAAATGCGACCGCCATCGGGCCCTTCCCACCAAAATGGAGCTTTCTCATGCAAGCGGCCTTGCAACAGGACGGGCGCGCGATAATTGTCGCTGCCGGCGGCGAAATATTTCAGCCCTGCGGCCGCCATCACCGAGGCGTACGACCAGGTGTACGAGGGCACGTCCGTGATGTCCGCATAAATGGGGTCGCCTCCATGTTCTTGATTAAACTCGAAGGCCGGATAGAGTGAGCGGATGAGCGTTTCGACAGCGGGGAAGCCCGTAAGCAAACTCGCCTCGACCGTCGGCACAAAGATCTTCTTATCTTTCACCGCCTCGAAAAGCCGCTGTTTTTCTTCGTCCGTACGTTCCGCCAGAAACTGCCGCACGCACCAGAACCCGTCTGGGCTGAAACGAAAATCGGGATGGTCGTGAATCATCTGCATCGCTTCATCCAGGGTGCGGCTTTGGACCTCCGCCACCTTGGCTTGGTAATCGGTGTAGCCCACATCCAAATGGGTGTGCGGAACGAGGAAGAAATTCCATTTCTTGGCCGGATCGAGGGTCACCGGAAACCGTCGCGTGTGGCCTTTCAGGCTGACGGCCAGTTCACCCCGCGCCCCGGCCTGGAATTCGGGAACCTTAAACTCCACCATCTGCTCGCCGAAATCCCAACCGGAACCGAGCTTGGCGGTGTACTTTGCTTTGTCCAGCGCCAAAACGGCCTGGCCGCCGGCCGACGGCGAATTGTGATGAACAAACACGTCCACCAACTCCGCTAGGCCGCTCCCCTGCTGCACAAAGAAAATCGTGGGCACAGTCTGAACGGTGAGTTCAGCCGGTGAAAACTTGGCTGCGGCATCTTGGTCGAGTTCCAATGCGTCGTAATAAAGCCCGGGGTCCGTATAGTCATCGCGCTCGGCGGGGGCGTCGTTGGCCGTCAGTACCAGTTCGTTCGTTCCCTGGCGCAAGAAGTTCGTGGGCAGTTCGGCGGTGATGGTGTCAGCGGAGTAATTCGGCAGGAAAACGTTGCTGACGTCGCCACCCGAATAATCGAGCACGGGATGCTGGAAGTACAGCGCGCGATGACCATTGATCGCTACTTCGAGGCGTGAAACGCGAGGGGTTTCCACCAGCAAGGCCACTTTCAGCGTGTACAACCCTTGCGGGCGGGAGGGCAGATCGAACTGAATGGCATAAGGGTGAGGCCGGTAACCTGCCTGCCCGTTGGACGATCCGGGCTGGAACGCGGGCCAGTCCGTATTCGCGTTGCTCTTGCCCACCACGAAAACTACTTCATTCTGACCTTGACCCGAGCCCGGCTTGGGTGCAGCGACGCCGCGCCCGGTGAACTCGCCCGACGACCGATCGAATTTGCCAATCTGCCAGACCGCTTGGGAAGCAGCCGTGGCGCACTGGCAAACGGTGACGATCGCAACCGCTATCAACAACGTTCGTAGATATCCAGCACCTGCCGACCTTTTCATGGTTCCCTCCGTCGAAATGGTTCCAGCTCGACCCGATTGCCGGTGCCGCACGAAACTTCGCACCCGCGCAGCGCGACTGATTTAACAGAAGTGCGTTCAATAAGTCAACCTGCGCGCGTGAGCGCGAAAATCGCCGGATGCACCTTCAAATTCGAGAAGCAGGAATTAGAAGTCAGGTCGGCGGGCAAGATGACGGTGATCGTGCCTTCGGCGGTTACTAATTCACTTTTTCACGGGTATGAGGAATCCCGGCGGGATCCGCCTGTCCAGTGTTGCAAGGACTGCGCCGTGTGCCTTCGCAAGTTGCGCCAGATGACCGTCAGTAGTTTGTTTCGCGGACTTCACCCAGCGGGGGAGATGTGTAATGTCTTGATCATCAGGAATAAACGCAAAACTGACTCCTCGCGCCGCCTTAAGCTGATTCAACAGCTCGCACGCTTGCCCAACTGTGATGCCGTATTGTGGCACCTGTGCCAGCACTCTGACGAAGCCCAACTCGGTAATCGAGCAGGTTGCCAAATCAGGAGTGGCGTCTGCGGCCAGTCCATGTACCCATCGAGCCACCCGCTGGTGAAATTCATGTTCGAGGAATCCGAGCGCCACGAGGGCATTTACATCGAGCAGGTATCTCATGGAAATTCAAACAGAATCTCGTGGACTTGCTTGCTGCTCAACGGCGGAGCATCTACTCCCGCGCTTAGAACCGGCAGACCGGTAATGCGATCGACAACGAGTGTTGCTTTCGAGAAACGCCTCTTCCGCGGAGTCAATACGACCCCCCCGGCTTGCACTTTTGCGTCTAAAGAGTCGCCTGGTTGCAAGCCAAGCCGGCGACGTATCGCCACCGCCAGTACAATCTGACCCTTGGTGGAAAGCTTGGTTTGCATAGTAAGATGATCTTACTAGAAGATCGGCCAGACCACAATAACGTTGACCCCCGCTCCCCTCGACAATCTGGGGTCTTACAGCCATGGTTGATCAGCGCTGCCTTGATCGGAGGGTCAAGGTCGGTGCTGGTCACTAAACAGCGCGAATGCCCTCCATAATTCACCTTGCTTGATAAACGATTTTTCCTCCCACAATGGTCATCACGGCGTGCGTGTCTTTAATTCGGGCGGGCGGGATGCTGAAGAGGTCATCGGAGAGGACCACAACGTCTCCCAGTTTCCCCGGCGCGAGGCTGCCTTTTTCATTTTCCTGGAAGGCGGCGTAGGCAGAGCCCAGCGTGTAGGCGCGCAAGGCTTGTTCCACGGTCAGGCGCTGTTCGGGGAACCATCCGCCGGGGTGCTTGCCGTCGAGCGTGGCGCGGGTGACGGCTGCATAAATTCCCAGAATGGGACTGAGCGGCGCCACCGGCCAGTCGGACCCGAACGCCAAAGGCGCCCCCGCGTCGAGCATCGACCGCCACGCGTAGCTCCATTGGGCGCGTTCATGCCCCAGGCGTTTTTCCGCCCAGCGGCCGTCATCAATGGCGTGGTACGGCTGCATGCTGGCGATGATGCCCAGCCTGGCAAAACGCGCGAAGTCCTGGGGGTGCATGTGCTGGGCGTGTTCGATGCGGAAACGGTGCGCGGCCGGGTTGCCCCCGCCCAGACGCTCGTAAATATCCAGGATTTCCGCGATGGCGCGGTCGCCGATGGCGTGAATGCAGATTTGGATTTGTGCCTCGTCGGCGCCGGGCGCCAGGGCTTCCATTCTCGATGGCGGGTGCATCAGGGGGAGCGGGATGCCGCGATTGGCGGGGTCGTCTGCAAAAGGCTCATACATCCATGCGGTCGCCGAGCCCAGCGAGCCATCGGCGAACGCCTTCACCGCCCCCATTTTGATGAAGTCGTCGCCCATGTTGTGCTCCAGGCCCGCATCACGCAGCTTTTGCCACTGCGCGATGGGGACGACCTCGTACATCCGGCAGGTCAGCCGGCCTTCGAGCCCGGCGCGCCGCAGGAGCTGAACTTCCCCCGTAAAGCTGCCATTCCACGATTCCCCATCAACCGTGATCGAGTGGACGGTGGTCAGGCCGACGCGGGCAGCTTCCGCCAGCGCGGCGCGCAGCGCTTCCGTCATCTCGGCTTCGGAGGGAAGAGGGATGGCCTGGGCAATCAGACCCTGTGCGGCATCTTTGAATACTCCGGTGGGTTCGCCCGTCGCGTCGCGCACGATAACGCCGCCCACGGGATTGGGCGTGGCGCGCGTCACGCCGGCCAGTTTGAGCGCCAGTGAATTGGCCAGCGCCGCGTGGCCGTCGTAACGGCTGAGAAAGACGGGGTTCTTTTCCGTGACGCCGTCGATCATTTGCCGGGTCGGCAGCGTGGCCGACGCCCACGCCTGCTCGTCCCAGCCGCCGCCCAGCATCCAGCGCCCGGATGCCAGCGTTTTCGCCTTCTCCGCAATGCGGCGGGTAAATTCTGCCTCGCTTCGTGCATTCTTCAAATCAATGGAGAGAAGTTGAAACCCGCCCTGTATAAAATGGGCGTGACTATCGATAAGCCCCGGTACAGCAAGGCGGCCCTGAAGGTCAATGACGTGGGTGTTGGCGCCGACGTAGCTCTGAATCTCGGCGTCGCTGCCCACCGCCAGGATGCGCCCGTTCGCGATCGCCAAAGCCTGGGCAAACTGTGCGGGGGTAGCGTTGCCGCCCGGCGGTGACATGGGCTCGCCCGTCCAAATCTTCCCGTGCAACAGCGCCAAATCTGCACCTCGCGTGATTCCATGGTGTGATTGCGAGGAAGAGAAATCCTCTTCGCGGGTTGATGCTGACATGAATAATCCCATTACCAAAACAGAAAGTACCGTCGGCAAAAGCAGTTTTGTGTTTGTCATTGGTTGCTCAAGCCGAGCGCTTCTGCCCTCCACGTTCTGTGGCGCGACGGTTTTCTCTGTGGCCTCTGTGCCCAGAACCGGTTTCTCACAGAGGGCACGGAGCAGCTCTGTGGGCTCTGTGAGAAAGTCCTTTAAGCACAGAGATCACAGAGAAGGCACTCCCGGGAAACAATTGAACGGTTCCTGGTCCACCATCCAGTAAGGCATGAACTCGATTCCCGGATTGCGCTCCACCATATAGTGCAGGGGGTGACCGGCTTTGGGTATCAAATGCTTCAGCAGGTCTTCCGGCCGCTTGATATTCTCCAGGCGCAACCGGATTTCCGGCGCACCCACCGCGGCCAGCAAAATGGGGCCGTAGCTTACTGAATACCGCGCGTGATCGGGTATTTGATCCACTCCGGTATATCGCTCGGCGACGAGCGCAGCCGGGAGCGTGAACTGAAGGGTATCGCCTTCCGACCACGTACGGTCAAGCGTCACATAGCTGGCAGGCTTTCCAGCGCCTGACGCCTTGCCATTCACCTGCACGGACATCTCGCGGACGGCCCAGGAAGGCACGCGGATGCGGATTCTCGCGTGTGCCGGCTTGGCTGCTGAGATTCGCAGGCGAACTTCGGGGTTAAAGGGGAATCGCGTTGTCATTTGTAACCGCAGGGTTGCGTCCCGCACCTTCCACTGAATCGTCGAAGGCTCAAACAGGTTCACGTACAAGCCATCGTCGGCCAGCGCGTAGATGTGTTCGGGAATAGAGCCGATCAGGCGCGTCCCTTGTCCTTCGCAGCAGGTATTGATCTGCGTAGGTTTCTCCTTACGATGGGCCAGCAAGGCATGGTACCGCAGCCCCTCTGAACCCGCCTGGTTGGCCATCGCCACGTTATAAATCGATTTCTCGATTTCGGTGACGTATTTCTCCTGCCCGGGATTCAGCAGATAAAGGCGCTGGCACAAGAAAGCCCAAAAGGAGTTGCCACAGAGTTCTTCCAGTTCCGCGTGCAACATGTAGGACTTGGGCGGCGACTCAACGAATTCGATAATAGATATGGAACCTCCGGCGTTCTCCCATTTATCGTGGTAAAGGTCCCATCCGCCTTCCACCGCACGGAGGTAGCGCGGATCGCCGGTGGCACGGTGGAGGTCCATGTACGCTTCCAGGTTGGTCAGCAGATAGCAGTGCGGACGGTCATAGGCATACTGCCACACGGCACGGTCTTCCCGCGCGGCCAACTGCTCCATCCAATAATTCTCCTGAAAATACCGCTGAATCACCTGGATATCGGCAGGCTTGCCCACCGGCGTGAAGTATCTGCGCGTGTTCGCGATCATGCCCTGGCCGCCTTGCACCGCAAAGCGCAATAATTGCGGGAGGTAGGGGCACTGGTTGAACCAGTCGGAGTATCCGCCCAGCAATCCAAACGCTTTGGGATTTCCCGCGTAACCTGCTTCAATAAGCCCATGCACCAGCCAGGCACGCGTGTAGGCGCCGCGCTCCGAAAAGAAGATGGTGTTCTCGGGGTACGCCATGATGTAGCCGTTCGGCTGCCGGCATTGGGCGATGCCGTCCACTACGGCATTCAGCCGTCGGCGAAGTTCCGGGTGATCGATCCAGCGCAGGGTGTTTCCCGCGCCCATCAGGAAGCGGCCGGCATTTGACCCCGCCAAGTCAGCCTCCCAGAACTTGGTCTTCGGCTGGGCGAGGTTTGCGGGATTGGCGATGCCCGCGCGGTCGCGGAATTGGCGGAGCAGTTCATCCACGGTATACGAACCGAGCAAATAGCGAATGTTGTTTTCAAGCGCGGTCTGAAAGACTCCACCCTGAAGCGCGACCCCCGTGAGCGGAACGCGCGCTTTGTGAACCGGCGCCTTCCACGTGCTCGGCTCTGTGACATTGCCGGGATTGTCGGTGAAGGTGAGTTCACCGCCAGGACGGGCCGGACGCGTGATTTGCGCCGCGTCGCTATCATCCCCGTACACGGTATCGACGGTGACGGGGCGGAGCGTGGCAACCTCCACGGAACCGGAAAAGACCTCAATCTTGCCCAGCGCGAGGTAAATGCCATGCTGCCCGAGGTCCGGCAGCCGGGTAGCGGTGAAGCGCACGTAACGCCCTCGCGCGCCCGCCGCTTCGTATTTCTGGATTCGCCCTTCGGGATTGGCAAAGTCGGCGGCCGTCTGGTCCACAATCATGTTGGGGGCCGTGAAATCCGGCTCGTCGGCGGATTCAATTTTGAAGCGCACCGGAAAAGCCTCGCCCGCCCAATGCGCGTCGAGCCCCGGCTTGCCCTTCTCGTTGGCGGGATAGATCTTAATCAGATCGATCTTATGGCTCAGGCCCAAATCAATCTGCACCCAGGTGGTGGCATCGGCAGTTTTCGCAGGCCGCGAGCGATACGCACGGTACAGGGTGGCCGGCGTGTTCGTCATCCAATCGACGGTGGGCGCCGGCACGACTTCTTCCGGAGGTGTTGACGCCGGGCGCGCGCCTTGTGCCAGCCCGACTCTCGCCGCCGCACCGGCGGTTGGCTGGAGGAGAGGGGAAGCCGCCACCCCCGCGCTGGCGTACACGGAATTCTGAAGAAATCGACGTCGCGTTAAACCCATGGCTGGATCTCCCTTGATCTCAAGCATCGTTGTATACAGAATGGCGCGGGTTTGCAAGCAGCGGCTTGCCCGCCGCCTGCATTATTTCCAATTCGGCCGACGATGGCAACGCGGAATTCCGGGCTCCAGCACCCAGGGACACGGCAAAGTGGTTGACCCGTGGCCGCGATGACCATCTTGAAACCAGGCACTGGCGCCGCAGGGCCCGAGGAAATCCCGGCTGCCGTTGCGAACGATGAAAGAGAATCTCAGCCAAGAATAAAGACAAGAGCGAGCGCCCGCGGGAGAGGGAAGCCGGAGCGAAATTCCACCTTGACAAAGCCCATCAATAGGCTATACTTTTAGTCGATGGCTAGGGCTAGGCGTTTCCAAACCGGAGCTTCGGTACTCCCAGCGGCAGAGAAATTTGATCGGCTCATGGCTAGTCAAAAGGCCAACCCGGCGCAATATGGACGCAGACATATTGTCCGCCACAAGCGTATCCTCCCAAACCTGAGAAGTTATTGAAAACAAAAGATTGGAAAACGCTGTTTTCGTCTCCTAAACCTGAGAACATACAGAAAACACAGCACTTCTTGCAATTATGGAAAATTGAAAATAACATGACATACTGTCACTGATAGCTAGCACCTAGCCTCCAGTGATTCTCGGCGGAGCTGCCGGCCGATCGGTTGCGTCGCGCCGCGTCGGCCCCTGCTCGCCGGCAGCCTCCGACCCTCCCGGCGATCCGGTGTTGGCGTCCCCCCGTCGCCTGCCCGTTCTTCTCTGCCCGTCCTTCAACAACTTTGAGGGGGCCCTGCACGGGTACCATTAAGAGTGAGCCGCGTCGGCCGATCAATGATACAATCCGCGAACTTGACGTCGCGATTCCTGCCGTTCCGAGGTTCACGTTACGAAGAACGAAAGAGGACACTGCATGGCAACTTCCCGAAGGGGCTTCCTAAAACGCACTGTGGCTGGTGCAGGGTTGGTGATGGGTGATCTACGAGCCCTCGCAATCAGTCCGGGCGGCTCGAACCGTGCAGGCGGTCCGGCGACCGGTATCCAGAGCATACCGGCTACGGCGGCGGGACCGGCAAGCACGGAAGTGTACACCCGTGGGGTCGGGATCTACCCCGGCGACCCCGGCGAGAATTTCGCGCCCTCGCTCACGCCAGACGCCTCGACGTATCGCAATCTGGCGCTGCATCGGCCCGCGTATCAATCCAGTTGCTACGACTACAATCTCACGGCGCAACTGATTACGGATGGCATCAAGGACGCTCATCGGCCCAATTGGGTTGCGACGTCGCTCAGCCACAGCGGCGCACTCTCCAAGGAAGAGCGCGAGTATTTCCTGGACCACAACCCCATCACCTCCGTTGAGTTGAGGGGGCCGCAAAGTTGGGTGCAGGTGGAACTCGGCGGGGGTTCGAGCGTGCCGGAAATCGATCGTGTGGAAGTGCTCTTCATGGGCCCCGAGGAAGTGAAGCCGGAAAGCCTGAGTGTCGCCGTGTCGGTATCCGCAGACGGCCGCGAATGGAAAGAAGCCGGCACGGTGACGAATCCAGCGCTCGAATCGCTTGCCGGTTATCCGATTGGATATCCGGAATCGAGGCGCCTGTATAATCCCTCCATTTCCCTGGGCGCAGTGTCTCAGAAGCGGTTCTATCGAGTTGAAATAATGGCTCTGGAGTCCCCGCTACCTGCGTACGCGCTGCAATGGCAGGTTGCTGAGGTGGCGTTTTACCGCCAGAATGAGCGCGTGGAAGTCGGCGGCCCTTACAGCTTCACCAGCGCCTGGATGAGCGCAGGCCTGGGTGAGGAGTGGGTCTACGTCGATTTGGGGGCGCGATGTGAGTTCGACCGCGTGGTGTTGAGCTGGATCGCGCGGGCGGCAGAAGGTTCTGTGCAGGTATCCGACGACGCGCAAAGCTGGCGGGATATTCAACGCCTGCCCGATCGCACCGAGAATACGGACGACCTTCGGCTCACGCCGCCTGCCCAGGGCAGGTATGTGCGCGTGCTGATGCAACGGCCCACGTCGGCGGATGGTTATATTCTCAGCGAAATGGAGGTCTATGGGCGCGGCGGCCCCGTTCCACAGTCGAAGCCCGCGTCCTCCCCTCGGACTGACGGGCGCCTCGACCTGGCGGGTGGCGCGTGGCAGCTCCGGCGCGATTCGCTGGTCCAAGCCGGCGGTGAGGCCCTCTCCAAGGCCGGTTTTGCGGATCAAGACTGGATCGTGGCGACGGTGCCGGGGACGGTGCTTTCGTCTTATCTCAACGTGGGCGCCATCCCCGATCCCAACTACGGCGAAAACCAGTTGCTGATTTCCGACTCGTTTTTCTACGCGGATTTCTGGTACCGCAACGAGTTCACGGCGCCGGAATTAACCGCAGGCCAGCGCGCCTCGCTGAACTTCGACGGCATCAACTGGAAGGCCGACGTTTACCTGAATGGCGAGAAGCTCGGCCGCATCGAAGGCGGCTTCATGCGCGGCCGCTTTGACGTTACCGGGCGCCTGCTAGCTGGCGGCAAAAATGCGCTGGCGGTGCGCATCCAGAAGAACGACACGCCCGGAAGCACGAAGCAGAAGACCTATACCAATCCGGGCAAGAACGGAGGTGCGCTCGGGTACGATAACCCCACGTACCACGCGTCTATTGGATGGGATTGGATCCCCACCATTCGTGGGCGCGACACCGGCATCTGGGGGGACGTATTTCTTAGTGTGAGCGGGCCGGTTACACTCGCCAACCCATTCGTCGCGACCACGCTGCCGCTGCCGGATACCCACCAAGCCGATGTGAAGATCGAGGTGGAACTGGTGAACCACTCGGCTCGGCCGGTGACGGGAACCCTGCGTGGCCGCCTGGGAGAGGTTGAATTCGAACAGCGCATTACGATTGATGCTTCTGCTACCCGGATGGCGAAGTTCGATCCCTCCACAACGCCCGGCCTACGGATACAGAATCCGCAATTGTGGTGGCCGGTGGGGTACGGCGAGCCGCGATTGTATCCTGTCGAAATGAGCTTCCAGGTCCGGAAGCAGAAGAAGCCTTCGGACAGCCTGGCCTTCCAAACTGGCTTGCGGCAAATGACGTACAGCGAAGAGGGCGGCGTTCTACGGATTTGGATCAACGGCCGGCGGTTTATTGCGCGGGGAGGGAACTGGGGCTTCAGCGAGTCCATGCTGCGCTATAGAAGCCGCGAATACGACGCTGCCGTTCGCTATCACCGTGAGATGAATTTCACGATGATACGCAATTGGGTGGGCCAAATAGGTGATGAAGCGCTCTTCGCGGCGTGCGACCGGCACGGGGTGATGGTGTGGCAGGAGTTTTGGCTGGCCAACCCGTATGACGGACCCGATCCCGCAGACGACGCCTTGTTCATGCGCAACGCTAATGACTCGGTCCTCCGGTTTCGCAACCACCCTTCGATTGGTCTCTACTGCGGCCGCAACGAGGGCAATCCGCCCAAGCCCCTGGATGACGGCATTCGCAAGGTGTTGGCCGAAAAACACCCCGGTCTCCACTACATTTCCAACTCGGCGGAGGGCGTTGTGGGTGGGGGCGGCCCGTACATGGCCATGCCCCTCAGCTTCTACTTCACGGCCGGGGCGCATAAGAAGTTTCACAGCGAAATGGGGATGCCGAACATTCCTCCCATCGAAAGCGTGCGCGCTATGATGCCTGAATCCGCGCTCTGGCCGCAGGGACTCGAATGGGGATTGCACGATTTCTGCCTGGGCGGCGCGCAAGGCGGTGAAACCTTCAACAAGATGATTGAGTTTAATTACGGCGGCGCGAACAGTGCGGAGGAATGGGTTCGCCTGGCGCAGTTCGTGAACTATGAAGGCTACCGTGCCATGTTCGAGGGCCAGAGCAAATATCGGATGGGCCTGCTGTTGTGGATGAGCCATCCCTGCTGGCCGTCGTTCGTTTGGCAAACCTACGATTACTATTTTGAGCCGACAGCCGCCTACTTCGGCTGCAAGAAGGGTTGCGAGCCGCTCCATATTCAATGGAATCCCGTGACCGAAAGCATCGAGGTGGTGAATCAAAGCGGGGGCAATGCTGCCGGCTTGGCCGCCCGCGTCGAGGTCTTCAACCTGGATGGAACGAAACAATGGGAGAAATCCGCTACCGTCGATAGCTCGGAAGACAGCATGGTCTCCTGTATCCCGATGGAGTATCCATCCGGCCTGACGCCGTTGCATTTCCTCAAGCTCTCGCTGACCCGCGAAGGCAACGTCGTTTCTACGAACTTCTATATGCGAGGTCCTACGGAGGGCAATTACCGCGCCATTCGCGAGTTGCCCAAAGTCGACCTGGAAGCGCACACCCGCACCGTGCGCCAGGCTACCCGTTGGGTATTGACCACCGACCTTTACAACCCTGCCAACCGGCCGGCGCTGATGGTCCGGTTGAAAGTCGTGAGGGAAACGACGGGGGATCGCATTTTGCCTGCAATCTATAGTGATAACTATATCGCCCTGATGCCGGGCGAGCGGCGCACCATCCTGACGGAACTGGAGCACACCGACACGCGAGGCGAGCCGCCTAGCATTACCGTGGATGGATTTAACGTTGGGCGGGTGACGTCGCTGTAGCGCACCTCGGCCGTGCGAGGAGGAACGGTGAACCGGCATATCTTTCTGAGAACAGCGGCTCTTGGGGCGGCGTCCCTCGTTGTTTCGCGCTGGACGTGGGACGATGAGCCGCTGGAAACTAAAACCTTTACTTACAAGACTGCGGGCGGCTGTGAGATCAAACTGGACGCCATCGGCTCGGATCCAAAAGTCAGAAAGCCTGCGATCGTTCACATCCACGGCGGCGCTCTGATGATCGGCTCCCGAAAAGGCGTTCCCCCGTGGCTAAACCCGCACGGCGACCACGTGGTGATTTCCATTGATTACCGCCTGGCGCCGGAAACGAAATTGCCGGCGATCATCGAAGACGTGCGGGACGCCTTCCGCTGGATCCACGAACAAGGCCCACGCCTTCTGAACATCGACACCCGTAAGTTGGTGGTGGCTGGCGGTTCGGCGGGAGGATATTTGACGTTGATGACGGGCTTCTGCGTCAGGCCACGTCCGGGCGCGCTCACCTCTGTTTCGGGCTATGGTGATATCGTTGCACCGTGGTACACCCGGCCCAGCGCCTACTACATGCAGCAGGGGCTTGTTTCCAAAGAAGAAGCTTTAGTCTCCGTGGGGAGCACGTGCGTCACGGAGGGAGCTGGCTCGCGGGGCAAGTTTTACCTTTATTGCCGGCAAAATGGGATTTGGCCGCAGGAAGTCACCGGTCATAACCCTGAAATGGAGCCGCAATGGTTTGACCGTTATTGCCCGATCCGCAATGTTTCCGCCGAATTTCCACCCACCGTTTTGATTCACGGAACCGCTGACACCGATGTGCCGTATGCAGAATCCGACGCCATGGATAAAGCGTTGGCGCATTTTAAGGTGCCCCACCAATTCATCTCCGTCCCCGGCGGCGGCCACGTGCTGTATGGCGTAGCTCCCAGCGAAAGGGCGCGGGTTTACGATGAAGCGCTGGCGTTTGCCAACGAGCATGTGAGGCCCTGAGCCGTAAGGTAAGGTCCCTGATCCTGCGCGCTCCAAATCCCCAACATCCTAATACGCCGTGATTTACCGTCAAGCCTAATCGATAAATGCCTGGCTTCCTATTGGTTTCAATTATTGACGGTAATGATGGATGTGCCGATACTTTTTGCGGTAGGGCAACTGAACACAATCCAGCCGTCAGATTTGTTTGAATTGAAGGTTTGCGTCGGGCTCAAGGGCTAGTGCCGCACGAATTGCATCGAGAAGGAGTGCTTTATGGGCAGGGGGGTAAAGTGTGTTTCGGGGGGCGCCCTGGCAATCCTCTTCTTGGTAACGGCATTGGGCGCGCAGGAAACCACGGCGAGTCTCCGTGGCGCCGTGTTGGATCCCAGTGGGGCACGTGTGCCACGGGCCAAGATCACGGCCACTCAGGTGGAAACCGGTTACTCGCGTAATGGCGTGTGCGATGCCAATGGCAACTATTCGCTGGTGCTGCTGCCGATTGGCGACTATCGGCTGGACGTAAGCGCGCCGGGATTTCGCAGGTACGTTCAAGAAGGCATCAGTCTCAGTGTCAATCAGGTGGCACAAGTGGTTGTTCACCTCCAAGTTGGACTGCAGCAGGAGACCGTGCAGGTTAAAGCCAATGCTACGCTCATGGCTACAACCAATGACTTGGGTGAGACGGTGAACGGCGATGAGGCGGTCGATCTTCCGCTGAACGGAAGGAACTTCTCCCAACTTGGGCTTTTGCTGCCCGGGACGGCTCCGCTTACCCAGGGTTTACAGGTCGCGGGTGGGTCGATGCGTGATGGCCAGTCTTATTCCGTGAACGGGATGCGCCCGGAATCCAATGAATTCCTGGTGGACGGCGCCGAGAACTACAACACGATTAATGCCGGATTTGTTCTAAAGCCTCCCCCCGATGCCATCGCCGAATTCCGCATTCTAACCAATACGGCTTCCGCGGAGTTTGGCCATAACGCCGGCTCGAATACCAATATTGTTATCCGTTCAGGCGCGAACCACATTCACGGTGACGTGTACGAGTTCTTGCGCAACGACGCGGTGGACGCCCGTAATTTCTTTTCCACCAACGTGGAACCCCTGAAGCAAAACCAGTTTGGCGGCACCTTGGGAGGGCCCCTCCGCCACGGCAAGACTTTCCTGTTTGGTTATTACGAAGGCTTTCGCAATCGACAGGGGGAAACGCAACTGACGACCGTCCCGACGGCGGACGAGCGCCAGGGAAACTTTGAGGCGTTGTGTTCCAGCTACACGCCGCAGGGATTCTGTGCCGATCCCAACGGGACGCAGTTGGTGAACGTTTTCGCTTCACCGCCGCAACCGCTGGTTTTTAACCAAATCCCCGCGGGCGCGATCAGCCCGATTTCGCAGAGCCTGTTGGCGCTCTACCCGCTGCCCAACTTGCCCGCATACGGGCCGAATGCCTACGGGACAACCCAGGACATGCACAACACTTCAGACCAGTTCGGCATCCGGCTTGACCACTATCTTTCGGCGCGCGACTCGATGGCCTTCCATTACTTCTTCACGAATGGTTCGCGATTCGACCCGCTTCCCATTGCCGGCGCTAACGTACCTGGCTTTCCGGTGGGAGAAGACTTTCGCGATCAGGATGCGATCCTTGAAGAGACCCACTTGTTCTCTCCCTCCGTCGTGAATGTCGTCCGATTTTCGTTTCTCCGCAACAAATTTCTGTTCGGCCAGGCAGAGAACAACACACCTCCTGCTTCGCTGGGCTTCCAATATGCCCCTACTTTGGCAAGCCAAGTGGGAATCCCTTTCGTTGAAGTCGGCGGTTTTGCTTCAATTGGCAATCCCATCACGGGACCCGCCAACGATTATCAAAACACATTCTCATTGACGGACTCGCTGGCCTGGGTCCGGGGAAAACACGAAATCAAATTCGGAGGCGAGTTTCAGCGCGACCAACTGAACACGATGCTGGGTATTGCCTCCAATGGATTCTTCGTCTTTGCCCCGGCGCCTATCACCGGCAATGCTTTTGCGGATTTCCTGATCGGCCAACCGGTGGTTTTCCTGCAAGGGGGAGGAGACCTTCCGCGCGGAATGCGGGCCGGCAACTACAACCTGTACATGCAGGACAGTTACAAGGCCACCTCGCGCCTGACGCTTAATGTTGGACTGCGCTACGAACTGCCGCAACCCTACTCCGAAATCCACAACAAAGATGCGCTGTTTGTGCCCAACATGCAATCGAGCGTCATGCCGAGCGCCCCTCCGGGTCTGCTTTATCCGGGTGACGCCGGAGTGGGGCGAAGTCTGATCCCGAGTGAATATCGCGCCTTTGCCCCTCGCGTTGGGTTCGCTTGGGACCCCACCGGCCACGGGCGTTGGGTGCTGAGAAGCGCCTATGGTATCTTCTACGATCCTTACTACAACGGCGAAGGCGGGCCCCTTCAGGCGCCGGAGAGCGCTCCACCCTGGTTCAAGACCATCGAGGAGCCGTTTCCTTCCAATTTCTCGAACCCGCTGCCGGCCGGTTCCAATCCATTTGCGCCTATCTTTGCGGGTGCGCAATCATTGACGCTCCTCACGCTCGATCCACACCTTCACCTGCCCTACGCCCAGGATTGGAATTTCACCGTGGAGCACACTTTGGGACAGGGTTGGCTAACGGAGGTCGCCTACGTTGGCACCAAGGGCACCAAGTTGCCGCGTTTCGTCGAGAGCAACCCCGCCATACTTTGCTCAGATCTGCCGGCCGGGCAACAGGCCTCCTGCATCAGCGGTGAGCAGCAGGACATTAACCTTTACCGGCCCTACTCGGGCTGCACTCCGGCAGACCCCGCTAATTGCAACTACGGATCGATTGGGCTGATCTCCAGTGTCACGAATTCCAGCTACAACGCCCTTCAGGCCAGCCTGCAAAAGCGATGGGGTTACGGCATGGGGTTCCTCGCTTCCTATACCTACGCCAAGGCGCTGGACGATGTCTCAAGCTTCAATATTACGGGCTCGGCGCCCCAACTGGTCGCCGGCGAAAACGACCTCGCCCAAAACCCGCGAAATCTGGCTGCGGAATATGGCCGCTCCCTTTTCGACGCGCGCCAGCGCCTGGTCTTCAGCTATGGGTGGCAACTTCCTTTCTGGAAGGATGCGAACGCTTGGTATCAGCGAGCCTTGGGAAACTGGCAGTTGAACGGCATCTTCTCTGCCGCCACTGGGACGCCCTTCACGGTCTATGATTCCAGCGATCCGTCGCTCCAAGGACAATCGCCGGAAATCTCTGGTTTCGTCGGCGATCGTCCAAACCTGGTGGGCAATCCCAACGCCGGTCCTAAAATGGCAACCCAGTGGTTCAACACGCACGCGTTTCAGCAAGTTGCTCAGCTTGGGGCATTTGGGGATGCCGGCCGCAATATCGTGCGGGCCGCAGGCCTTTCACAATGGGATTTTGCTCTCTTTAAGAATTTTCGGCTTGCCGAGTCCGCGACCTTGCAGTTCCGGGGGGAGTTTTTCAATCTGCTCAATCGCGTGAATTTCGGGGTACCCAATGATGACATCAGTTCGCCCACGTTCGGACAGGTGCAAATGGCGGCGCCGCCCCGGCAGGTTCAGTTTGCGATGAAGTTGCTGTTCTAGAACCCGAGTCTCGGAAATTGCAACACAGGAGATGAATGAAATGGACCCTGTCTATCTCAAGGACGTTGAGGCGGCGGCCAAGGCCGGTCCGGCCGGCCCACAACTCGCCGCCATGGAGCAAGCGGGAATTCCCGTGCCGCAGATCCTGTATCTCTTCGCCTTCAAGCCGCGCATGACCGACCACCTTTCGCGCTTCACCCAGGAACTCATGCGCGGGCCGTCGCCGCTCTCTCCCGGACAGCGCGAGTTGATTGCAGCGTTTACGTCCAGCCGCAATCAATGCCCATTTTGAATCGGCTGTCACGCCGCGGTCGCGGCGGAACTGTTAGGTGATGTGGAGAAGGTAAAGGCGGTGCTCGAGGATTACCGCACGGCGCCAATCTCCGATGCGGAAAGAGCCCTGTTCAAGTTCATCGACAAGGTGAATCGCCAGTCCAACACCATCGGCCCGTCAGACATTGCTGAAGCCAAAGCGGCGGGCTGGACGGACGAAGCGCTCTACGACGCCATCAGCGTCTGCGCTATCTTCAATTTCTATAACCGCTGGATAGATGCGGCGGGTGTACAGGATATGCCTGTGTTCGGCTATCAAATGTCCGGCCATCGGCTGGCGACGGAGGGTTACGCCCACACGGAGGAAAAGGGCGTGTCTCAACAACGATGATCCAAGTTAGCGCGACCGCTGCTAACGTTGACGAGTCCGACCGCAGCTATTTCGGCTGGCGCGTGGTGTTTGCCGCTTCCCTCGGTGTGATGGTGGGGTTTGGGTCGTTGTTCGTTTACACCTTCGGCCTTTTTATGAAGCCCCTGGGCGCCGAGTTTGGCTGGACCCGCGAGGCCATTTCGCGCGGCTTCGGTTTGGCTGCTCTCTCGGTAGCGCTCGGCTCGCCTATCATTGGCCAGTCCCTGGACCGCTTCGGCCCGCGCCGGGTGATTCTGCCCTGCATGACGGTCTTCGGCTGTGCTATCGCCTCGCTCGCTCTGCTGCGTCCCCATCTATGGCAGTTCTACGCCACCTGCATCCTGCTGGGTGCGGTCGGGAACGGAGCGGCACACCTCGCGTATTCGCGCGCCATCGCCACGTGGTTTCGCGAGCGGTTGGGAATTGCCTTGGCGTTGGTGATGGCCGGCGCCGGCCTGGGTTCAACGATCCTTCCGTTCGTCACGCAAACCATTATCAGCCGGGCGGGTTGGCGTGCGGCGTACGTCTGCCTTGGCGCCTTGGCCTTGACCGTCGCGCTCCCTTCGACCTGGCGCTATGTCCACGAGCGCACGGCCGTTCACGCTTCATCGGTGGCCCCTCAGGCCGGCCGCACCTGGCAGCAGGGCCTACGCTCGTTTCCTTTCTGGATCATTGTGGTTGTCCTGCTGGTGAGTTCCATGAGTATGAATGGGACCATTACTCACTTGGCGGCGCTGCTCTCGGACCGGGGCGTCAGCGCGCGCGGCGCCGCCCTGAGCGCTTCCATGCTCGGAGCCTCGAGCCTTTTGGGCCGGCTGGCGGTCGGCTGGTTCCTGGATCGCGTCTTTGGCGCCCATGTGGCGTTCGTACTCTATATGATCACGGGGGCGGGAATGCTGTTGCTCTGCCGTGCTGACACTTTGCTCTGGGGCTGTGTAGCCGCAGGCTGTGTGGGGGTTGGGGCGGGCGGCGAGGCGGACATCGTTCCCTACCTGTTGACTCGCTATTTCGGGCTGCGCGCTTTCTCGACTCTCTACGGCATTACCTGGACTTTCTATGCCATCGCCGGCGCCGTGGGGCCCGTAATCCTGGGATGGGCGTTTGACTCTACGGGATCGTATAACGCATTGCTGACTTTGCTGGCGGGGGCCATGGCGTGCGCGGCAGCCCTGATGCTGTTTCTACCACGCTACGCAATGTTGCGACAGAACGCTTCGTCCGCCCTCTCCATTCCTGACTGCGGTCTATAAGCTTCGAGCTGTCAGGTGTGCAAATTCCACGGGCGACACTTGTCACCCGTCGGAGGTAAGCTGCGAGCCTACTTTCGCGAGTGGGAGGACTTCAGGATTTTCTGGGTGGTTTCGGCAACCAGGTCGCCCATGCGGCTGGTCGAGACAGCGCGGGACTTGCCTGGAAGTTCTGCGGTTCGGACGCCGCGCTTCAGCACCCGCTCGATGGCCTGCTCGATGGCGGAAGCAGCGGCATCCATGCGCAAAGAGTAGCGCAGCATCAGGGCCGCGGAGGCGATGGTGGCAAGGGGATTGGCTTTATTCCGTCCGGCAATATCGGGCGCCGAGCCATGGATGGGTTCGTAGAGCGCAGAGTGTTCGCCCAGGCTGGCGGAGGGCAGCAGGCCGATGGAGCCCGTCAGCATGGCGGCTTCGTCGCTCAGGATATCGCCGAACATGTTGTTCGTAAGGACCACATCAAAGGTGGTTGGCCGGTCGATCAACTGCATCGCACAGTTGTCGACGTATAGGTGGTCAAGCTCGACGTCCGAATAAGCGCGGCCGACGCGAGTCACCACCTCGCGCCATAGACGGGAGGACTCCAGCACGTTGGCCTTGTCGACGGAGGTCACCTTGCGCCGGCGGAGTCGCGCCAATTGGAAGGCGCGATGAGCCACCCGTTCCACTTCGTGCTCGCGATAGATTTCCGTATTCACGCCAAAGCGCTCGCCGTTCTTGGTGAAAATACCGCGCGGATTCCCAAAGTAAATTCCGCCCATCAACTCGCGCACGATGACGAGGTCGGTTCCCCGCACGCGATCGGGCCGCAGCGCGGAGATGCCGACCAGCGCGTCCATCACCTTCGCGGGCCGCAGGTTGACGTAAAGCCCCAAACGCTGCCGAATTTGAAGCAAGCCCTGTTCGGGGCGCAACTCGGGACGCTTGGTGTCCCATTGCGGACCGCCCACGGCACCCAGGAGCACGGCGTGGGCGCTGTTGCAAATGGAGATTGTTTCCGCAGGCAGGGGCGACGCCGTCTGATCGAGGGCACAACCGCCAATGAGACCATTTTGGAAGCGAAAGGTAGGCCCAACGATATCCTCAATAGCCTTAAGGACTTTCACGGCTTCCGCCGTCACTTCGGGCCCAATCCCGTCTCCCGCCAACACCGCAATCCGATACAAGCTTTGCATATCGTTACTTATCTATATCTTATAAGAGTCGGACACGGAATTGCAACCCATATCCAAAAATCCAACTCCAAACCGTCGTATATACGTAAGTCGCTTATTATCTGCTGATTACAGTTGGGTTGCGCTTGGCTTCGCGGATGCCGTGCCCAGCCTTTGAGGCTTTAATTTGTGCAGCTTGCGATTTCCGTAACGCCGCCATCCTGGCGGCGGATACCGCCTTTTGAGGTTTTCGCTGGTTGGAGCGATCACCTTAGTATCCCCCCGGGAATAACCTGTCGACCTCATGGTTCTTGTGGATCGAGCCCGATGTGACCGCCGCAGCTTCCTCCTGGCGTTTCATTTCATACGCGGCCTTGTTCGCTGCCTGCAAGTAGGACCGCGCGGCCGCCTCAACCACATTGTGGCTGGTGCATTTCCCGGCGAACTCACGCGCTTCGAAGCGGGCGCGGATGCAGACCTCCGCACTGCCGTCCGTGCCCGAGCCCGCGGTATGCACGGAGAAGTCGGATATCGTTCCTGAAATCCCGGTGATACGATCGATTGCCCGGAAGGCCGCATCACAAGGCCCTTCCGCGGTGGCTGAGTCGTGAAAGGTCTCGCCATCCTTCTCCAGATCAACGGTGGCGGTGGAGCGGCCTTCGCTTGACGACACGCTTTGCAAGAGCTTAAGGGAATACATTTCGGGAATGTGCTGGAATCCCTCGTTCACAATGGCCAGCAGGTCCTCGTCATAGATGTTTTTCTTGCGGTCGGCCAACTGCGTGAACTGGGCGTACGCGCGATCAATCTCCGGCTTCGTTAATTGATAGCCCAGTTCCTCGTAGCGCTTGGCCAGGGCGTGCCGGCCGGAATGCTTCCCCAGCACAATCGAGTTTGAAGGCATGCCCACGGTTTGGGGCGTAATAATCTCGTACGTGATGGCGTTTTTCAGCACGCCGTCCTGGTGGATGCCCGCTTCGTGGGCGAAGGCGTTGCGGCCGACGATGGCCTTGTTGCGTTGCACGGCGACACCCGTCAGGCGGGTCAGCATGCGGCTGGACGCATAAAGCTCCTCGCTGCGGATGTTGGTGAAGACGGCCAGAGCGTCGCGCCGCACGTGAATCGCCATCACCACTTCTTCCAGCGCCGCGTTGCCCGCGCGCTCGCCGATACCATTGATCGTGCATTCCACCTGGCGCGCCCCGCCCCGGATTCCCGCCAGCGTGTTCGCCACCGCCATGCCCAGGTCGTCGTGCGTGTGCGTACTTAGTACGACGTGATCCATGCCCGGCACGCGCGTCTGCACATCGCGAAACATCTTCTCGTATTCGGGCTCGAGGCAATAACCCACCGTGTCGGGCAGATTCAGTACCGTGGCGCCCGCTTCCACCGCCGCGTGGCAGCATTCGACGAGGTAGCTCCGGTCCGTGCGGCCCGCGTCCTCGGGCGAGAACTCTACGTCCTCGCACTTGGATTTGGCGTGCCCCACCGACCAACTGATCATCTTGAGGATTTCCTCGCGCGTCTTGTGCAGCTTGTACTGAAGATGAATGTCGGAGGTGGCGAGAAAGGTATGGATGCGCGGCCGCGCCGCTTCCTGCAGTGCTTCCCACGCGCGATCGATATCGAGTTCGTTGGCCCGCGCCAGCGCCGCCACGATCGGCCGGCGGATCTCTCCCGCGATGGCCTTCACCGCTTCAAAGTCGCCCTGTGAAGCTATGGGGAATCCCGCTTCCAGAATGTCAACGCCCAAGGCGTCGAGTTGGCGGGCCATCTCGATCTTTTCCGGCAAGTTCATGCTGCAGCCGGGGGATTGTTCGCCGTCGCGCAGGGTGGTATCAAAGATATAGATTTTGTCTTCCATTTTTTCTCCTGCAACCAGAGTTCGAAAAGACTCGATTGTGGATAACCCCGCAAATCCCGAGACTTGTAACCACTCCCCAGCACGCCCGATTGTCCGACCGGTCGGTCGGCGGAGTCAAGTTTATAATTTTTCTGATATCATAAGCAAAACTTATTAGAAGAGCCCCTCGCGCCCGGCAAGAACGCTCGAGGCTTTTGTGGGGAACTGCCAATGGAAATCACCCAGCTTGAAGCCTTCGTAGCCGTGGTCGAAGAAAAGAGTTTTTCGCGCGCTGCGTTGCGCATGCTGCGGACCCAGCCGGCCATCAGCCAAGCGGTTCATCGCCTGGAGGAGTGGGCCGGCGAGCCGTTGCTTGACCGTTCGTCGAAAAGCGGCGTGCTGACGGTTTCCGGCCGCCTTTTGTATGACTATGCCAAAAAGGTTCTCAACCTGCGTGAGGAAGCGCGCGCGTCCCTGGCGGAGCTGCGGGCGCTCGAAAGCGGCAAGGTGACGATCGGCGCGAACGAGAGCACCGCGCTTTACCTGCTGCCGGTCCTCCAGCGCTTCCGCCAGCAGCACCCGCACGTGCAAGTAGCCGTAAAGCGTAGTCTATCGCGGGAAATCCCCGGCGCCCTGCTGCGCTATGAAATCGACCTGGGCGTGCTTTCCTACAACCCGCAGAATCCGGACCTGGAATCGGTGGTGGTGAGCGTGGACGAGCTCTGCCTGATTGTTCCTGCCCAGCATCCGTTGGCGCGATCGGCCGGGGTTAGCATTCACGAACTGGGGCGCGAGCAGTTCATTGCGCACAACGTCTCATCCCCCTACCGGCAGAGCGTGATTGAGGCATTCGCCCGCACCCAGACTCCGCTTCAGATCGTGGCGGAGCTGCCCACCATCGAGACCATCAAGCGATTTGTGACGATGGGGATGGGCATCGCCTTCGTGCCGCGCATGTGCGTGCAGGAGGAGCTGGCGCGCCAGGAGTTTTTCGCCGTGCCGGTAAAAGACCTGCGCATCCAGCGCAGTCTGCGGCTCACCTACCGCCGTCACGCTTCCCTGTCCGCCGCCGCAAAAAGATTTCTGGAAATCGCCCGGGCCGCTGCCGAGAAGTAGACCCCTGGCTTGCATTGACATTGTCAAAAGTGCGACCTAAGATTGCGCCGTCCGAGGAATTCGTCCCTGGGCAAAAGTGACCGCTCGAGATGCGGTCAGCGAGATGGCAGGTGACAGCATGGGAGGAGGGTGAGCATGCTCAGTCGAAGGAGTTTTCTTAAGTCTTCGGCCATGGTGTGTGGCAGCCTGGGCGTAATCGGCCGGACTTCCATTTTTGCCGGCGGGTCGAAGCCGTGCGGGTTTTTCGGTGTGCATCCGTTCGTCGAACAGCACCCGGAAGCGGTCTTCATCCTGCGGACGCATGTCGATTACAAGACGAATTCCAATGCGTGCAAGCGGGCCGGACTCGATTTGGGACGGTCCGTGTTCGTTCCCATGGACAATACCGGCATTCCGGTGACTTACAACATCGCGGCCAAGCCGAACCTCACCGCTCACGCCGCCGTCGATGCGAAAAGAGGATTCACCCTGGAGGACACAATGGGGATTGCAACCGATGTGTACTTCATGGAGGGTCTGTTCGAATCATTGAAGGAACTGGGTGTCGCAGGCGCCAGGATGCACACTCGCGATGCCAATGGCGGCGGCGTGATCGAACCCCGTGGATACGTCGCCATGGGTGAGCGGGTGGGGGCCACGGTTCGCCCGGTCATAAACACCATTAAGACCGCGGATGATGCGAAGAATGACGAGGCCTTTGTCTGGAAAGAGGTTCCCGGCGGCGTGGTGAATACACAACTCCCTTACCTGTGGCCTTTCAACGCGAAGGATTCATGGAACCTGAACGTAGCGAAGTTCAAGGCGCACGAAATGGGGTTGACCCTGGCCTCAAAGAACTGGCAGGGCGCCCATCCCGCACCCTTCCAGCAATACTGCGGCAATTGGCCCGATATCCATGCCCTGCAACAACTGGAGAAGGTGATCGGCAAGGAATGCATCGAACCCCATGTTCATGAGGTCGTGGCACCGAGCTTCCAGCGCCACACGCGCACGATTCCGCGTTGGGATACCCCGGATTTTCCGCAGGACGAACGCAGCGACAATGAGCAGTATTACTACACGGCCCTGTGCATGGAATTGTGGGCGCACCGGACCATCGACAATCACGCCGCGTCCCCCGTAGGGCTTCACATTATCGAGGGGATCTACGGGCGGGACGGGGACTTCAACTGGGGGCCGAACCCCTTCGGCAACGAGAACAACTACGATGGGAGAGCCTGGGATTACATGACGAACGTTGTCATCTTCGGCAAAAGCCCCTACCTCGTCGATATCGTAGGCCATTGGCTGGGCGGTCATGAGCCCGGGAACTTTGGGTTATTCCACATTGCGATGGAGCGGGGCAAGCTTGACGTGATGAATCCCATGAATATCCCCGTGTACGAGTGGCAGGATGGGATTGCCGTCCGCCGTCCGCTCGCGGCCTTCACCCGCACGCCGTTGCGGACCTTCTACCTCCAGCAGCGCACCAAAGAGCCGCTATGGCATCTCTGCAATGAGCCCTTCGACTATTCCAAGGTAAACGAGAAGAAACTCCGCATCCCCGCCAAGCCGACCACGCGGGTGCTCAACCAGCATTACCCGAACGCGCATAATCCCCAATTGGCCATCGAGTTCAGCGTCCCGCAAAGGGGATGGGTGCTGGTAGAGATCCTCGACACGAGTGACAGAAACCTGGAAGTGATCTCCAACTCGATCTGTGAAGCCGGCTACCACATGGCGGCATGGAACACGGCGAAGTATGCTTCCGGCAGCTATAGGTATCGGCTTCGGTACAACGGCTTCAATGAGGAGCACGACCTGGTACTGAACAAATCGTAGGGACTGCGTCGTCAGTGATTTACGAAAAGTAGATCAGCAGTGTGATCTTCAGAGAAAAATGACGGGCCTTTCTTCGGCGCTATTTGACGTTCGCGTTCGCGCGACGTCGCCGCCCCCGCAAGCGGTCCTCCATTCGAATCGAAACTGTGTATAATCCACACATGCAAGGAATGCCCTGGAGCACCATTGCGCTCGGCTCGCTGTTGCTCATCTCAGTGTGCTCAAAAGGAGGACAGGAAGTGCAATCTCCGCAACCTGACAAGTCGAAGCCGCCTGTCAAAATGGAGCAGCGCGGGCGCATCCTTGGAATCGGCGGTATCTTCTTCAAATCCGCTCATCGTGATCAGATGCGCGAATGGTATTCGAAGCATCTTGGACTCGCTGACAAAGGCGAAGGCGTGATGCTTCCCTGGCGCGAACACGACGACCCGCAAAAGGAACACGTTACAGTTTGGACTATTTTTCCCGCCTCTACGCACTATCTCGATCCCAGCCCCGCGCCGTTCATGATCAACTACATCGTGGACGATCTGGATGCTTTGCTCGACCGCTTAAAACAAGAGGGAGTAAAGATTGACGCCAAACGAATGAATGAATCCTACGGTCGCTTTGCCTGGATCTATGACCTGGATGGGAATAAGATTGAGCTCTGGCAGCCGCCGTCCGCAAAGCCCTAAGGGCCTCCTGCACTTTGCTGTACTCCCCAGACCGCAGCAGTGCCCGCGCCTTCTTTAAATCCGCTTCATCGAGCGCCTTGGGTCTGCCGCCCACGCGACCCCGACGACGGGAAAAGAGTCGGGTTAAGCGGCAGGGGGGCTGCCCAGCGGCCAGTGGCGTGTTTGCCTGAGGTGTCCTGCCTCGGCGCGAAGCGCTTTGGAGTGCGGCCGCGAAGCTGCCGCTTTGGATCTTTCAGTGTGAATACCAGTTGCTGAGGGCAGAGGGCGATCTACAAGATCAAAAGCGGCAGCTTCGCGGCCGCACTCCAAAGGCTTCGCCGGCGGCACTCAACTTTCGGACCGCCCCATGGCCTGATGGCGGAAGCTCATCACAGACGACAGCGGGCGCCGAGGCGAACGGCGAGGTCGGGGATGAAAGCCCGGAGGCGATCGCTCCGCCGGTCATATTTTTGTAGGATCGATTAAGATAGGATTGTGATGAAGCCTTTGCTCTTAACTATCTATGTGGTTTTGGCGTTCGCGTTTAGCGGTTTGAGCGCGCAGACACCTGCCTGGCAGCCATCGCCGGGACATACCCAGATACCGATATGGCCGGGGGCGGCCCCTGATCCGCAGCCGGTCGCGGGGCCGGAGGCCGCTGCGACGTCGGGCAGAGACTTTCTTGTTGCCGGGAGGCCGGCGGTTAGCGTGAGCAACGTGACGCGGCCTACCATGACGCTCTATGCGCCGAAGGGAAAGAATTCCGGCGCCGCGGTGGTCGTGTTTCCCGGCGGGGGCTATCAGGCTCTTGCCATCGATCTTGAAGGCACGGAGGTTTGCGATTGGCTGACCCCGAAAGGGATTACGTGTGTGCTGTTGAAATACCGCGTGACCGATGTGGGGCCGTATCCGAAATCGGGGCCCTATCCGGAATCACCGATGGCGTTGGAAGATGCGCAGAGGACAGTCGGTCTGGTGCGCGTTCACGCGGCGGAGTGGCATATCGATCCGCACAAGATTGGAGTGCTGGGTTTTTCGGCAGGCGGGCACTTGTCGGCAGCCATCAGCACGCATTTTGAACATCGTTTGTACCCGGTGGTCGATGCCGCCGACCAGGAGAGCTGCCGCCCCGATTTCGCGGTGGCGATCTATCCGGGGCATCTGTCGCTTTCCGCGGCGGAATGGGATGCCAAGCAGGGCGCCAAAAAGTTTGTGGTTCCCCATGCGGCGGCTGCCGATAAAGATCTTACGTTGAATCCCGAAATTCCTGTCACCCGCCAGACGCCACCTACATTCCTGTTGCAGGCGGAAGATGATCACGTGGACAACGTCGACGACGCGCTGGCTTACTACATTGCGCTGAAGAAGGCCGGGGTTCCCGTGGAGATGCATTTATACGCCCAGGGCGGCCATGCGTTCGGGTTGCGGCGTACGCAGTTTCCTATCACGGGGTGGCCTCAGTTGGTGGAGACGTGGCTGGGGACGATCGGGATGATTTCGAAGTAAATAGTTCAGCCGGTAGCGGCGGCTTTACGCCGCCATAGCCAGAGTCGACCACAGGCAGGGGGAACGTGTGAAAAAATTGAATTTGGACCTGTTATCAACTGTGTAAAGCATTGAAAATGCGTGGTGCTGAAATCGGCAGAATCAATTTTTTCACATGTTCGGAGTGCCTGTGCTACCACCCCTGATTCCGCATATAATAACGGGTTCAAATTGCGTAAGGCACCTATTCGACAAGGAGACGCTTTCATGTTTAAGCTCGTTTTACTGCGGCACGGCGAGAGTATTTGGAACAAAGAGAATCTTTTTACCGGCTGGACGGACGTAGGCTTGAGCGAGAAGGGCCTTCAGGAAGCAGTGGAGGGCGGCCGCCAGCTTCGCAAGGATGGTTTCGTGTTTGACGTCGCTTATACGTCGGTGCTGAAGCGCGCCATCAAAACCCTCTGGGTGGCGCTGGAAGAGATGGACCAGATGTACATCCCGATTCACAACACGTGGCGCTTGAACGAGCGGCACTACGGCGCGCTACAGGGGTTGAACAAGGCGCAGACCGCGGAGAAATACGGCGAGGCGCAGGTGAAAATCTGGCGGCGCAGTTACGACATTCAACCGCCCGCGCTCACGCCGGATGATGACCGCTTTCCCGGCAAGGATCTGCGTTACGCCGGCTTGACGCGCGACGAGTTGCCGTTTACCGAGTGCCTGAAAGACACCATCGCGCGCACTATGCCGTATTGGCACCAGACGATTGCCCCCGTGGTGCGCTCGGGCAAGCGCGTCATCATCGCGGCACACGGCAACAGCCTGCGCGGGCTGGTGAAGTACTTGGATAACGTGTCGGAGGCGGACATCGTGGGTTTGAACATCCCCACTGGAATTCCACTGGTCTACGAACTGGATGACGATCTGAAGCCGCTGCGCCACTATTACCTTGGCGATCCCGAGGCCGTAGCCCGCGCCGCCCAGGCCGTAGCCGACCAAGCCAAGCGGAAGGCTTCATAAAGGCCAGGCAAAAAACGGGTATAATGGTCACTGGGGTGGCCACCATGAAGATCAGCACAGTTCGGGAGTTCCGCGACGGCGCAACGGGACTACTCCGTTCCAAGGACCCGGTGCTGGTCACCCGCCGGGGCCGGTTGGCGGGCATATTTTTCCCATGCCCACAAGCCACTCTGCCGCTCGAGATGAAGCGGGAACTCTTCGGCATGCTCAGCCAGGTTGTCGCGCGCCAAATCGAGCGGCGGGGTCTCAGCGAGGGCGACGTAGTGGCGGATTTCGCCCGCTGGCGAAAGGAGCGCCGTGCGGCTCGCCGCGGACGCTAACGTTCTCCTTTCGGCGGTCGTCGGCGGCCGCGCCAAGCTCGTCCTTTTATCCCCACAAATTGACCAGATTCTGACCGTCGAGCCGGTCATTGCGGAAGTAGAGGAGTACGCCTGTCTGCTGGCAAGAAAGAAGCGACTGGCGCAGGATCTGGTCCTTCTGGCCGTGGGTACCCTGCCGGTGACCATTGTGGAGCGGTCTGAATATGCCGCGGCAATTCCTGAGGCGTTGAACCGCATTGGGCAGCGGGACCCGGATGATGCGGAGCTCCTGGCCCTCGCCATTACCTTCAACATTCCCGTCTGGTCCAATGACAAGGACTTTGGAGGCGTCGGGGTATCCTGGCGTACCACGGAGTCCCTGCTTCGCGAGCTGGACCTGTAGCCGCAACCCAAAGGTCTTCTCCGCGACCTCCGTGATGTTTCTCTCTGCGGCCTCTGTGTGAACCCCGGTGTTTCTCACAGAGGTCGCCGAGAAACGCGCACAGAGGCCACGGAGAAAATCGTTCGGGCACGACAACGTCCTGGCAACCAGTCCTACAGAGGTCTCCTGCCTTTTCTTATCCTAATTATCCTGCGTATCCATGTTGATATTGGGCACACTCCGATGATAGATTTAGCGGTGCGCCCGGAGGTGTCATGAGGGCGGGAAGACGTTGGTAGTCTAAGGCTGTTCGGCGCAAAAGTGTTGGCGCACCTGCTGCACACGGCACGGCCCCGCATTGTTTTCCCATGCGGGAGCCGAGATGGCAATCCATCCGGCCCAAATCGAAACGGATCAATTTTATTGCCCACGATCCACTTTCTCAGCATACTCTCGGATAAGATCAGGTCCATCACAGAGCACGTCTATCGTTCTGGTCTGGACTTGGCCCAACAGTCGCGCCGTTCTCCAGTGTGGCGCAAGCTTCTGCGCGCTGCCGCTGTCGCTTCTGTTCTGGTACTTGTTGCTTACTTCTTGGTCCGGGCATACCTACAATGGACCGATCCAGACCGGGAGTACAAACTCATCAATTTCGCCGCTGCGTGGTTTCCGTTTGCTGTTTCTGTATTCGTTGCATTCATTCCAGACTTCGAGAAGGCAGAGCGTATGAGACCAGTCTGGAGAATCGGAATAATTGCCGTAGGATTGTCTTATAGCGTGATCTTATGGTATCAGCAATCGGTTAACATTTCTGCGGCGAGGCACGATCAGCAAACGACTATAGAAAAATCCAATGAACATGCAGACCAAAAATTCAATGATTTACAACAGCACCTAGATTCGGAAACTTCCAAGTCCACCAGCCAGGTCAAATCAGTTCAAGACGGCCTAACTGATCTGATGAATCAGATGCAATCAAATCTTGGCAAGCGCATCGGGGAGGTCGGGAAACCAGAACCCCCAAAACAGGTACAGATTGAGTTTTCTTTGTGGGTCGATCAAACAAAAGACTTTCCAAAATTAACCGATTCCATCGAGCCTGACCAGAATGGCACCTACAAGGTTTACTGGACAGCAAGAAACTCGTCAGATGTGCCAGCGGAGAATCTAGAATTTTGGATTGTTATTTGTTCGGAATGCACTTATGCGAAAGAGCCAGAGGGATTTGATAAGCCACTTGGAATTAGCGATTTGGAGAGGCATAAGATGTTTGGATCCCTGAATGCTGGCGTTGCAACTTCTAAGTTTGAAACCGACCTCAAAACACCTACAATATTCAAGTGGTTTGAAATCGGCTTCAAGTATTCCTGTAAAACGTGTGGGAAGGTTAATCTTAAACCCCAGACAGCTATTCTCACAGTTAACTACCCACAGTGGCCTTCTTCTCCATTCTCATCACCAACACACTATTAGGACGCTACCCAGCAACCCAGCAACGCCTGTTGTTGAGAGATGGGCGTCAATTGAGATAGGATTCCTCCCGCAATACGAAGCCATTCCCGCGAGTCGTGAATGGCTGTACGTTGCACGGCCTGCGTCGCTGACATGATAACCAGACGAGCGTAGGGTGGCGTGGGATCGTCGGTGCTTCCCGCAAACGGCGAGTAAGCTGGTGGCGAATGCGGAATGGCATTCCCGGAGTGACAGGTATGGAGGACTTACCGGCATGAAACGAGCGGGGCTTCCTTCGATCGTATGTTTTCTTATGGTCACGTCAGCCGGACTTCAGGCTGGAGCGGCGGCCAGACCTGGGAGTGCGGAACCGGCTTTGGAACCGCACCACATCAGTTTGAATGGCCCGTGGCGGCTTTTCTATTTTCCCCAGGGCAAGTATCAAATCAGCAACCCGGAGCAGTTGAAGGCGCAGGGACTGAGCTCGATTGCGGCCGTGGTCCCGGGCGAGGCGCCTCTTGATCTTTCGCGGAAAGGCGAGTTACCCGCGGATCTTTTCTTCGCTGACAACATTACCAAGCTCCGGCCCTACGAACTCTACGAGTGGTGGTATCAGCGCGAGTTTCCCACTCCCGGGAATATTGCGGGACGGCGGGTGGAGCTTCGCTTCCAGGGTGTGGATTGCCTGGCCACCTACTGGGTGAACGGCAGGAAGCTGGGCGAATCGGCAGACGCGATGGTGGAGCATCGTTTTGACGTGACGGGCCGGTTGAGCGCGACGGGACCTAACGTGCTCACGGTCAGGCTGCGGTCCCCGATTATCGAGGCGGCCGATAAGACGTACGATCCGGCGTACACCATCACCGCTGGGAAGACGAATCAAGAGGCCATCTGGATCCGGCGGCCTGCCCACTCCTACGGCTGGGACATCATGCCGCGGGCCCTATCGGCGGGCTTGTGGCGTCCGGTGGAGCTCATTGTGCATGCGCCGCATGAAATCTCCGACCTGTACTTTTCGACGCGCGCGGCGGAGCCGGGGCGCGCCATGCTGGGGATTTCCTATGAGCTCTCGACCGATTTGAAGCTGCTTTCCCAACTGCGGCTCAGGGTGGAAGGCCATTGTGGTGAATCCTCCTTCTCCTACGTTCACAAGGTTGAGTTCTCGGCCGGCCGGTTCGAGGTGGAGGTCCCCAACCCCAGGCTGTGGTGGCCGCACGGATATGGTGAACCGAATCTTTACCAGGTTACGACCGAACTCCTTCAGAACGAAAAGGTCCTGGCCGCGCGTGAGGACACGGTGGGGATACGCAAGGTGGAACTCCTTCGCACCGAGACGACGAGCATGGAAAAGCCCGGCCAGTTTCTGTTCAAGGTGAATGGTGTTCCGATCCTCGTGAAAGGCTCCAACTGGGTACCTGCGGACGCTTTCCACAGCCGCGACGCGGGGCGCTATGAACGAATACTGGCGCTGTTTATCGACTTGGACTGCAACTTCCTGCGGAGCTGGGGCGGGAATGTTTACGAAGACGATGCGTTCTTCGATATTTGCGATCGCCACGGCATTATGGTGTGGCAGGACTTTGCTATGGCCTGCGCGATCTACCCACAGACGCCGGAGTTCTGGGAAGTGATGCGGCAGGAAGCCATCTCGGTGGTGCGGAAGTTGCGCAACCATCCTTCCCTGGCACTTTGGTCGGGTGACAACGAGGTGGATCTCTTCTACTCTTGGAATGGCCTGGATCCTGCGCACAACAGAATTACACGCGAGATTCTGCCCCAGGTGCTGTTCCAGTGCGATCCCTACCGGCCGTACCTTCCCAGCTCGCCTTACATGGCGCCGGAAGTGATTGCGACCGGAAACCTGCGGCTCATGCCGGAGGACCATTTGTGGGGACCGCGCGATTATTTCAAAAGCCCTTTCTACACGCAGCACGCGGCGCATTTCGTGAGCGAAATTGGTTACCACGGATGCCCGGGCGTTTCGTCGATCAAACGCTTTATCGACGAACAACACCTCTGGCCCTTCGCGGATAATGCCGAATGGAACCTGCACTCCACGGACATGTCCGGCAACCCTTATCGCATCAACCTGATGGCCAATCAGGTGAAGGAGTTGTTCGGAGCTGTTCCTGACAACCTCGCCGACTACGTGGTGGCCTCGCAGATTTCCCAGGCGGAGGCGGACAAGTTTTTTGTGGAGATGACCCGCCTGGCCAAGTGGCGGAGCACCGGCTTGATCTGGTGGAACGTGATGGACGGCTGGCCGCAATTCTCGGACGCCATTGTGGATTATTACTTCAACAAGAAGCTGGCTTATTACTTTATCCGGCGCGTGCAGCAATCGGTCTGCGTCATGGTCGATGAGCCCAAGGACTGGTACTGCCCGGTGGTCGTCGGCAACGATTCACGCGAAGATGCCAGTGGCCACTTCCGCGTCTGGGACGCGGACTCCGGGAAGACCTTGCTGGAGGGGGACTACACGTCAAAGGCTAACGAGAACCTGGAAGTCGGACGGATTCCAGTGTTCCATTCGGACAAGCGTATGTTCTTGATGGAATGGACCGCCAACGGCAAGAAGTACGGGAATCACTATTTGCAGGGGATGCCCCCCTTCTCGCTGGCACAATATCGAGCCTGGCTGCCCAAGATCGCGGCTTTGGAGGGAGACTTCGATCCGGAGGGCGTGGGGAAGTAATTCTCAGGATGAATGCCAGGTGACCTGCACCTGCAGCGCGGCAGGGCCAGAGCAATGATGTCCTTCCGTTTCCGTAGGTTTCACCTACGGCTACTCACGGTTTCCCGCTTCGCGGGACGACTCCACTTCCAGTCACGCTCGCGCATCCACCCGCTCCCGGTCCCAATGGACATCCCCACCAGTTCATAGTGCCGCACGTCGCCCCGCTACGTCCGTGGGTATTACGCTTTGCGCTTGACGCAACGGTACAGTCGTGATTTCATCAAGTCACCATTTCCTAACGCGAGAATTTTGAACGGGCGACGGTCACAACAGAGAGGAGGGACGATGCGGGTCCTGCTGATTGGGCGCGTATTGCTGAGGCGGCTGGTGCGTGCGTCGCACCTGGTTCCCCAGCGATGGATCGGCGATGTCCGGCTTGAGCCGGAAACACCCAGGCCTATGCCCACCCCATCCTCTCGCTGGTTGCCGGCGTGGGTGGACCTGTTTCGCGTGCCCGCTGACGGTCCCCTGCGCCTGCCCTTCGCGGCGCCCATCCGGGTGGCGACCATCGGCGATCGGTGCATCGAGGTGAGCCGCGCGCTCCAAACGTGGAAGGGCGGAACGGAACCCATCGACGATGGGGCGCTGACGTTGCTCCATGTTGACCAGGTCGAAGACTCGCGGTTCGAGCCGCCCCAGCAAGTGATTGTCGTCCACGATCACAACCTGCGCAGCCTGCTCGGGGTGCTCGGCAGGTCCGACCGGCCCGGAGAGCGACTGCCCCGGCTGGTGGTGTGCGTCCGCGAGCGCCGCGTTGCACCCTACCTGAGTATCGGACGGCTCCCCCGGGGCGTTGCGCTGCTGATGGTTCCCCAGGCGATAGCCGCCAGTTTCATGCCCGCCCTGTTGGAAGAGATCGGTAAGGATATGAGTATGGAGCGGGCTTCGTTCCGTGCCGCTGACCGTTGGGGGGGACAACCGGGGACCAGGGTTGAGCTGATCCTGGACGATTCGATAAACCAGAGTTTGCGATTTCAGGACTTGGAAGATATGGCCAGAATCGAGGCCCTGCTCGTCCGCGCCAATTACCAACGGGGACCAGGCGCGGAGTTGCCGCCGCCTTCGGTTCCAGTGGTCTCGGGCCGGGACGCTTTTCGGAACCTCGCCAAGCTGAGGTCGCTTTCGGTTCCCTCCACGGCAGGATCGGGTTTTGATGAGTTAGAGAGCAGGGCACTGGACATCAACGTTCTGCGCGGCACTTATCGGGCGGGGCTCTCGCGACTGCTCGACCGGGGCACCACGCTTCTGAATGGAGCCGACTATTTCCTGCATATCCACATTGGGCGAATGCTGCCGAGCAGCATCGTGAAAGGCCAATACGGCGAGGAAGAATATGCCGGTGGTATCCTTGGGAACCGGCACGAAGGCGGGCAGTTGCTCGAGGTGGTTTTACAAGAGAAGGGCTTTGAACTGCGCACCGCACGCTCGCAATTCGTCTACCTGCCGCGCCGTGGCCCCTCGGCTCCGGTGATGCTCGGCATTCACGCCCCGCAGGCGTACGGCGCCGCCGAACTGCGGATTTCCGTATACCTGCGCAATCAGCCGGTGCAGGCAGTGTTGATCCGCGCGGAGATTGCGGACCAGGAGTATCGCCTGGAAGCCGGTGACCGCGGCGTAGTGGGCAAACTCGAATTCACTCAGACCGACGGTTTCAAGGATCTTGCACAATTGCCGGAGCGCGCGCTTTCGGTCACCGTCAACAGCGACGGCGCGCAGACGCACACGCTTCTCGTCAAAGGAGAGCTTGGCGCCTTCCCATTCTCGGTGCCGGAGAGCCTGGTTCGCGCGTCGGTAAAGAAGTACCGTGACCTTTTGGAGCACGCGACCACCCCGGACGGCACGCGCCCGCGGTTCCCGGCCGGAGAGGCTCCCGATCCCGCGGATTCCAACGAGTTCCTCTCTCGCTTGGCGGACCTCGGCTCGGACTTGTATAACGGTTGCTTCTACGAGGATGACGACTCCGTTCGCAGCATGCTTCGATCCGTCCGCGAGTCGTCCGACCGGATCATCAGCGTAGTTTGGCACGATCCCAGGTTTGCCTTCCCGTGGCAGATCTTTTACGATTACCAACTCCCCATAAGGTTCTATGGAATTACGCCGAAGGTGTGCCGCGGCGTGACGGAGAGCGGCCCGTGCGGTCACACGCACAAGGACAAGGTCTACTGCGTACGCGGGTTCTGGGGTTATCGCCACCAGGTGGAGGAAATGATTGGGACCAACGGCGCCAGACGCATCAGCACTGTCGAACACGCCGCGGCGAGCCCCGTGTTGGGATATCTGATCAGCACCAAGGATGTCTGCACGGAGAAGCTGATCCAGAACCTCGACCGGAGGCTTGGTGACAACGCGGCGAGCCTGGGGCCGGCCGCCGGATTCCTCGATAAGCTCGCGGAGGGTGGCACTCGCCCGCCGATTGTGATGCTACTGGGTCATCTGGAACAGTCGGGGGACAGCGGGCCGGTCGGCCCACGCCTTGTGCTTGAGCGGAACAATGGATCGCCCTCCGCGTGGCTGGTGGGACGGGAACTGGCAAACCGCTTTCGTGATTCCCCGTGGCAGCAACCCCATGCCATCGTGATGCTGATGGCCTGCGAATCTGCGGCCACCGGCCCTGAGACACTGTACGATTTCGTCATGGCGTTGCACCGGGCGCGGGCGGGCGCTATCGTCGGGGTCGAGTGCAGGGCGTTTTCAGGCCTGCTCTCGGCCTTCGGCGAGGACGTCACGTTAGCCCTGTGCAACCAGACGCCATTAGGCCAGGCCATGTTGGATTTTCGGCGGAAAATGCTCCAGCGCGGCGATCCCCTGGGTTTCATTTTCACCGGCATCGGATGCGCGGATGTGCAACTGAAAAGGGCAACAACATGAGCACAATCTATCGGTTCGCGATGTTGATGATGATCTGCAGCGCAGCGTGGACTGCGGCCCGCGCACAGGAATTGCTGACGCTGGACCGCGGGCAGGTGTATGAGATGACGCGCGACGGCAAACACTGGATCGCTCGCGTGTACGTGACACCCAAATCGGAAGCGGCTGTCGAGGTCACCGTCACGCTGCGGGGCGTTGCGAATGGCGCGCGAACCGATCCGCATCTGACGAGCCTTTTCCTTCCGCCCCGACGCATTCCGGACCATGGCGCCATTTCGGCATTCGACCTCATCTCCCGCGATGAGGCCACCGTACCGCGGGGCACTTACGACCTTCTGCTGACGGCGCACGGCGCGGCAGGGGCCACCCAATCCATTGCATTGCAGGCGGCCATCCCAAGCGCCGTATTGATGCAGCCGCCGGCGCTGCTTGTCACCCGCGTGCTGCCGTTGTTGGGCGCCCCCGATGGGTATGCGCCGCCTCTTCTGCTTGCCGAAACGGGTCACAAGTCACCGCTTACGGTGACGATCGTGCAACAGGACCACGTTGCAGACAGCAGCGGCGTGTATAACGGCCAACTGCAATTCGCGTCCGCTGACCTGGAGCCCGGTAGAACAAAGCCGATTCCCTACGTCGTGACCGGCGATTTCCCGCTCGGCGCCGCAAAGGCAACCTTGGCGATCACAGCCCCCGAAATGGAATCGCCGCTTTCCGTCCCGGTTGAGGTGCGGACCCGGCGCAGCAAGGTGCTGCTGGTGATTGGCATCGTGTCCGGCTTGCTTCTCGGGTTTCTGATGAGGAATGTTCTCAAACAGCGCGTTCAGTTTGGCGAAGCGCGGCAGAAAGCAATCGAGTTGTTCAAAAGCTTAAAGGAAGAACGCGACGGCGCGCGCGATGCCGTTTTTTGCGGCAGGTTGAACCAGGCGATGAAAGACCTGGAAAAGGCCATCAAGGATTCTCGCGTGGATAAGATCTCGGCTTTGACCGACGTCGTCTCGTCTGCGCAGCAGGCCTTGGCAGCGGCCGTTACCGATCTTCAGCAACGTTCGCAAAAGGTAGCCGACGAATTGAAAGATCTGACGGTTGTCGTGAAGACGCAGTGGCGGCTGCCGAAACAAGTGCTGGAGCAACTGGCCGCCGCGGCCAAAGCCCTTGAGCACGCGCAGGAACTTAACAAGCAGGGGGACGCTGATGGCGCGCTCCAGTTGCTTACATCCACCCAAGAGACGCTGACGAATTCGGTGGCGGCGTACGCAGCGCGCTGGAAACAGAATGCTCAAGACTTGCGCGGAGGCCTCAGTAGCGCCGCGGGCCTTCTCCCTTCAGACCAGCAGAAGGGGTTCTCCGAAGAGGTGCAGAAAACTGTTTCGCTTAGTGAGGAACTCCCGGATCGCCTGGAGGGCAATGACCAGGCAAGTCTGAAGACGATCTTAGCGGCGCTGGATAACGTTCTGGAACACACCAGGCTGCTCCTGAACCAGGCGCGGGTCGGCGTGTTGGAGACGTTTCGAGCCATGACCGCGGCCCTGGCATCAACTGGGTTGTCAGACCAGGCGCCGTGGAAAACGGCAGACACCGCAACCCTTGAGTTTGGCGAATGGCTGCGTTCTGCGTGTGGCCAACTTGGTGAAATACGGCAATTAGAAGATAGGGTTGCTAAGTTGGCGACGGCCTGGAGGAAGGCATTTCAGGCGCTGCACGCAGATAAAGATGCGATGGAAGTGCTTGCCAAAGGCGATTGGGTCGGCGCGGCCACCCAGTTGGGCAAAAGCAGAACCGAGACTATGCAGGGTGGAGAGCCAACGCGATTTCTGCCGCCACTCTCCGCGTTTGTGGGCGGTGCCGTTGCGGTTGGGGCGCCTTCCGCTAAGGTGGAGGCGCCCTCCGTGCCGGCATTGTTCGAGTCGTTCTACCCCGCAAGGCGTAAGCAGCCGCCTACCATGGAAATCTTCGAAGCCAATAGCTTGCGGGAATTATTCCTCGCGCGTGGACTGCTTACCGCGCTCTCGGCCATAGGACTTGCGGTGGTGGGCTATCTGCTGTTCGCAGACAAGTTCGTGGGCACATCGGGGGATTTGATGACTGCGTTTTTCTGGGGATTCACCACGGATATCGGACTCGACGCACTGATCGCTGTGGCGGCCAAGACGAAATCCGCCGAGACCTGACTGGCAGAAGGGGACCGACAGAATAGGATGCTGAGAAGCTCCTGAAGCCCTGTCGTATTGAAGCGCAGCGAAGGACCGGTCAGTTCATCGTGACGCGCTTGGCGCTGGCGGGTGCATCCAGGTCAAATTTGGACCCGGAAATACCCCGATTCACCTTCACACCAGAGTAATGCGCGATCAGGTAGTCGCCATCAGTTTGATAGAACTTCTGCTGCGCGGGCAACCAGGAGTCCTCGCTTACCCAAAGATCAATCTTGGTGATCTGTGCGGCGGCGTTGGGCTTGCGCGGCGTTAGTTCAAGCAGAGCGGTGGTGTCGCCTTCCATGTCCTCTTCTTTGACGTACTTCACGTTATAGTCTTTCTTCAGTTCGCCGGTGTCGGACCCGAAGCCCAAAAGCAAGAACTGTTGCACGAGGTCGCTCTTTTGCTCTAGGTTATATTCGTCAACCTGGTTGATCTTGGGAAGGTAAATGTAGCCCCTGTTCTTTTTGAAGAGCAGGACCTTGGCGCCGGGTTTTTGAATGTCAATGCGGATTTCCGGCGGCTTGCCTTGTCGAAAGAAGAGTTGCCCCGCTTCCGTTGACTTGTCGTCCACCAGCACCGTCACTTTGGTATATTCCAAGTTGGCAGAGGCCGTCTTCAGGCGCTTGCCCGCCTCATTCATGTGCTCCAGAATTTCCGTGACGTCGGTGGGGTGTTTGCCTTTGCGGGCGCTGGCAGCCGGGGTGAGCATCAGCGCCAAGGCGCCGGCCAGAAGCAATCGCATCGAGAGGTTGAGAGACGTTCGCATAGGTCGCAAGTACGGCCCAGCTTCTGCCGGCAGCGAAACGAAACCGCGGGTGGCTGAGCTATTCCTCCACCATCACAGTATAGCCCAGAATCACCTGGTGCCGGTCGCGCACGGCATCGATGGATTTTACGGTGAAAGGTTTTTGAATATGCTGCTTGAGGATAACAGGAATGGCATCCTCGGGCTTCTGATTGAGCGAATCCACCAGGCGGGCGTCCACCAGGTATCGCGCTTCCTTATTCTCCCGGCTCATTTCTATGATGCCTTGATGGTGGCGCAAATCAGTCATTTGCAACGTTGGGCGGTCGTTGAACCACGCACGCGGAGAGAGAAAAATGAAGGCGAGGATCGCCCCTACGATGACGTCGTATTGCCAACTGCCGCGTTCGTAGGACCAGAAGATACTGTGGACGACCGCGAGCTTAAACTTGGACGCAGTTTTCGTTACAGCGGAGCCGGGCGGTGGCGTCGTCGCCGCTCGCGGCAGCGCGGGTTGATGCATGTCAGTACTTTGGGCCATAGTTCGTAAAATGGAAGATAGCCAGAAACGCAGTAAGAATCAACCGGAAATAATTCGCCCGTCCCGCATGTGAATGGTCCTGTCGGCGACGGCGGCAGCATCCGGGTTATGGGTGATCATCAGAATCGTTTGCCGGAAGGTTCGGTTAAGCTCGCGCAGCAGATCGAGCACCGCCTGGGAATTCTCGGTGTCGAGATTGCCCGTGGGCTCGTCAGCCAGCAGAATCTTGGGTTCGCAAATCACCGCCCGGGCAATCGCCACGCGCTGTTGCTCACCGCCGGAGAGCGCGTAAGGGCGGTGGTCCAGTTTGTTCTGGATGCCCAGCATCCCGGTGACGACTTCAAATCGGTGGGGATTAAATCCGTTGCCCTGAATGTGTTGGGCAATTGCAATATTATTTCGGGCGGAAAGTGTGGGCAGCAGGTTGAAACGCTGGAAGACAAAGCCAATCTTATGACGCCGGAAGCGGGTGCGGTCGGCGTCGGACATCAGACGAAAATCGTTGCCGTCCACGCACACCTCGCCTTCCGTCGGCCCCGTCAAGCCGCCCAGAATGTGAAGCAGCGTGGATTTCCCGCATCCCGATGGCCCCACCACGGCTACGAACTCGCCTTCCTGGACGATCAAGTCCACACCACGCAGGGCGGGCACGTCCACTTTGCCGATGTGGTAGGTCTTCTTCAGCCCCTTGGTGCAGATAATTGGTTCCACGTGAACTTACATTCTCCTCATCTTACTGTGGCCGGTGGTCGAAAAGCGCCTCGGCCGATCAGACAATCTCACCCACCCGTTACGGCAGACGAACCTTCCATTAGAAGGGTTACTCATACGCGAGAGCGTCCACGGGGTCAAGGCCGGGCAGCTCTCAGAGCTGGATAGAACGCCCCCACCGAACTCCCCACGAAAGCCAGGCAGGCAGCGTAGAATCTCCAGTCCCAAGTCATCTCCACCGGCAGGGTGGGGAAGAGTCCCACCAGTACACGCCGCATAATGACCGATCCAATGAATCCGGTGATGATGCCGACTGCGGTCAGCAGCGTGGCTTCTTTCAAAATAGCGGACACAATATACACCTTCGAAGCCCCCAGGGACTTCAAAATGCCAATCTCGCGCGTGCGTTCAGTAATGGTGGTGTACATTGAGAGAAATATGACCAGAAATCCGATCCCTACCGCAATGCCAATCATCGCCGTAATAAAGTAATTCAAGCCGGGAAGGTTATTCGAGGTCATGAGCGTCATGTACTGTTGGATCGGCATGACAGAATAGCCATCAAGTAACGTGCGAATGGCATCCGCAGTTCGGTCCGTATAAGCGTGATCCGTACACTTTACGTAAAATATGGACGCTTTGCCCTGCGCGCCCATCAGGTCCTGGGCGGTGGCCAGAGGGATGTACATCCGCGCGCCTTTGCCCTGCTCCACGATGCCGGCCACGCGGAAATTATGGTTCAGCAGATTGAGTGTCTGTCCGACCTTTACATGGTTAGCGCGGGCATAAATATTGTCCACCAGGATGTCGTAAGGTCCCTTGAAGGGTCCCCCTGAATAATAAACGAAGCCACCGGAAACGCTATCAAAGCTGGCGAGATCGATGCCGTCAATAATGCTCAACGACCGCACGGAATTGACGATGAACAGGACGGGGGCCACGGCGCGTACATGGGTTAATTCCGCGAGCCGATCGCCGATCTTGACGGGCATGGGGGATTGCGTCATGCCCATGATGAAGGAAGCGCCGGGAGGCTGCACCAGGATGTCCGCACCCACGCCTTCAGTCCGCCGGGCGCTATCGTTCACCAACCCATGGCAAAGCCCTACGACCAGAATGACCATTCCCACTTCAATCGCCACGGCCAGCACGCTCACGGCGGTGCGGATTGGCCGGTGCAACACGTTGGAAATGATCAGCTTATTGACCATCTTGGCTTGCCCCTTGCTTCGGCTGGTCTAAATTGACTACCTCCACCCCCTCGGGCTGCTTCAACTCGAATTTCGCTGGAGGGATGATTTCGTTGAACGTGGTCTTTTCGATCGTGAGAGTGACTTCGTAATCGTCCTCGGGCCGGCTGATCTCAATGTGGGTCGGATAATGGATGCCCTGGAGATTCTGGTAATTAGCGTAGTCGACCTCCTCCGTACAGGTGCCGTCCGGCTCATAGAATTGGACCCGCACCAACTCCAGGTTCGAGGCGTCAAACCATACATTCCGCCGTGGGATGATGTGCTTTTGCGATGGGGCTTCGACTACGTTTACCACATAGTAACGCTTCGGTTCGGTTCGGGAGTTGGTTGTTCGACGATATGTGGTCTCAGTTTCCGGGTCAATGGGAGGAACGATCAAGGCCTCCAAAATGTGCTGCGGCCGCAAGTTCTCAAGCGAGTTCTTGGCGGGCCGGTGGAAAGTGTCCTTGCCGATGATGAATTTGCGCTTGACAGGAATGAAGAGGCGGAATTCATCACCGTCCGAAACCATGTCAAAAATCCTGGTCCCAACCACCGGTGCTTGCCCCTGAAGGCGGAGCGTCGAGGGCTTTTGCAAGAGGATAAAGCCCTTAACGTCGGTATACTCTTTTATAACTCCCGAATAGACCGAGCCGGCCGTGGGAGTCAGGTCCACAGTGGCCACCATGGTGCGGATGGGACGGCTCCAACTGTCGATTCTGGCCACCAGTTCGGCGAGCGCGGCCTCTCGGGCAGGGACGGATTGCGGCGGGGCGTGGACGTGCACCACCTTCCGCACCACGCATCCCGGCGTCACCAGGAACAGGGCTGCAAGGACTAAACCGCAGAGTATCTTTTCTAGCTCAAATAGTGCAATTCGCAAGATTTCAATCCTAAATCTAACAGAGCGCATGATGTGTGTCAATCCAATGCGCATAATGATTAACCTATGTTACCGACGAGCCCGCGCAGATAAAAGGTACGGCATCGGTCGATTTCATTTTGCCCCGCGCCAGCGCCCAATATTGCGATGCATCTAATCCGTAGAAGGTGCCTAAGCGATGCCTATGGGTCCCCAATGTCCGAAACCTGGGAATCAGCCATCAACTTTCGCATGGACTGTGATTGGGGCTGGGTAAGGAGGTTGTCTAAGTGGATCCTGAATTGACCCGAAAATAAAATGAGGGGGAAGTCCCCTCCCCCCTCCAAGCGTCGGGTCTTGGGTCTAAACTCCGAGCCGTCGCTGGCTACCCTCTAGGTTTGTCCGACGTCGGCTCGCTTCTTGTTAGAGCAAACGGCATTCCAATCAACTTCCCTTTTCACTGGCGCCGCACAATAAGTATAAGTGTGGCATTTTCAGCAGATTGAGATGTGTCGCACCATCCGGGAACCACCAGGTCCATCTAGCAACCATCAAATTCTTCTATATTTGAAATCCCAAATACTGAATTATCCAAGGGATCGTAGTAGGGCGTTTGAGGCGTACTGCTGCGGTTCCCCTACCCGACTCATGCTTGCTAAAGGTGTCGGCGAAGAGCACGCCCGCTTTCCTTACTGTTCCAGACGGTTCCAGCCCTGGAGCACCAGATCTCTCTTACCGCGGGCATCCTGCCGGCGCTCGCTGCCCCTCCAGCCTTATGCGCAGCGCGGCGCTGGACCTTAACTTGCTTGACGCAAGCGTCCACAGGCGTGTTATCCTACCCTGCTAAAAGCTCCAAGCCGGTATCCGCACGGTCCACCGCTTCCGGTCTGGGAATCTCAGTAGTCGATTGGGTTTGCGTACGAAAACGCTTGCACGGTGCCGCGTCACGGGCGCGGCGGCGGCCCGTTTCCCGGGCCGATGTAGCCGATATGCCCGATATGATTGATATCCATTGTCATCCTTTGCCGGGCGTCGATGACGGCGCCGCCTCGCTCGAAGAAGCGGTCGAAATGTGCCGCATGGCGGCGGCGGACGGCACTACCCATTTGGTTGCTACGCCGCACAGCAATTACACCTATACCTTCGACGTCGAACTCAACCGGCGACTCCTTGCAGAGCTTCAGGCTAGCGTTGGCGAAAAACCCAAACTCCTGCTGGGTTGCGACTTCCATCTCTCCTACGACAACATTCAGGAGTGCGCGCAGAATTCCCGAGATTTCACCATCAACCAAACCGCATACCTGCTCGTGGAACTTCCCGATCAGTTCATTCCCGACCACATCAGCCGCGTGTATTACGAGATCCAGGTGGCCGGGCTTAAGCCGATCATTACGCACCCGGAACGGAATGCGCTGCTTCAACGTAAACCCGAACTGCTCGATACCTGGGTTAACAACGGCTGCCTGGTGCAAGTCACGGCGCAATCGTACACCGGCGGGTTTGGCTCCCGAATCCGCAAGTTTTCGGAGCGACTACTGGAAAAAGGGTTGGTCCATTTCTTTGCCAGCGACGCCCACGATTTGAAGAGACGCCCGCCGATCCTCTCGCGCTGTTACCAGAAGCTGGAAAAAACGATGGGCAGGGAAGTGGCCGACATACTGATGTGCGAGAACCCGGAAGCCGTCATCAAGGGACTCCCGTTGCCCCCTCAGCCTGATTGGACGGATGGCAACGCCGCCGACAGAAAACGAGGCTGGTTTTCCTTCCTGTTCGGCGGCTGACGGCCACGGACCCTTACCACCTTCGCGTTGTGTCGCAGTCTCTTCCGTCGGCATCAGCACACGCCGCGACGAGGACCTTCGCTTTCGCGCCCGACAGTTCTGAAACCATGGCCAGCGGTTCCGTGGTGTGGAAGTATTTTTGGTAGGCCGCAATCCAATTGCGGGCAATGTCTTGCTGGGCGCTTCTCAGGTTGACCCTTCCTTCGCGCACCGATTGGTGGAGATAGTCCTCGAGCTGATCCTTCACGAAAGAATTCCACACCGTATGATAGCGGGGCTCGGGCCACAGATTGCGGATGTTCTCGGCGCCTCCCAGGCCAGGGGAAATGAGAAAGTCAATCTCGAAGCTCTGCTCTCGCGATGGCGGCAAGCCATACTCCCGTAGAACGGTTTCCTGCAAGGCAATCGGCACTGAACGGACGACCTCATCGTGAGGCTTCGAGCAGGACCAGCGGAACACCCTCCGCGGCCGTGTTCGTTATCGCATTTTGACGCGCGTTTGGGTTGCCGGGGGTGTTCAGTATGACTCCGGTCTGCCGTTCGACTTTCAAGGCACCGCCGATCAGGCACTCGCTGAATATGGCCCCCGGGTGGTAAGCCGCATCGACTTCCCCGCCGGTCGCATCGAGCCGTCGTTTCAAGTCAATGCCTCGGCAGGCGCGGACGTTTACAAGTCAGACCGCATGTCGGTGCGCTTCCAGATAGATGGAGAGAATCTCACCAACGTGCTCGACGTCATCGACTTCGGCGGCTTATTCTCGGGTAACGCGATTGGCCCATCGAGGAGTTTTGCGATGCGACTTGCGACCAACTTCTAACCGGGCTCTGGCGAATTTGCAACTTGGTCGGCCGCATTTATGCCGCTCGCTCCTGAGCTCCCCGTCGGTGGCTCGCGGCGACACACTGGCCGGCATGCACTAACCTATACTTCGAAACCATGGGTGGGGCGGTTGGGCCCACTTCTTCAGAAAGTCATCGATCTTCCGCGAATTGTATTTCTTCCCCTCTTCGAAACCGTGGGTGGGTTGCGAATGCAGCAGGGCGCCTTTCGAATCCAGGACGAAGAAGTGGGGGTAATCGGGAATCTTGGGGTAATGAGAGAGGAACCCCTCGTTGGGATTCTCTTTGCTGAAATTGACTCGTACGGTGACGTAGTTGGAATCGCGCGCCTTGCGAAGCTGGGGATGGCTGTTAAAGGTTTCGTCCAGCATATTGCAATAAACGCACCAGTCGCCGCCGACCTGCAGGAGAATCCGTTTATTTGTCTTCGTGGCGAGCGCGATGGCGTCCTGAAGATCCTTGGCCGGATCTCGCCTGGCGTCATAAGCCGTCGCCGCGGCGCTCTGGAGAGCAGACGGAGGCTCCAAATCGTGTCCCTTCCTCGTCATGGCCGAGGCCGCGATCAACATGCATAAGGCAAGCGCCGCACTGGATTTCATCGTCACCTTTGAGTCAGCCACGAACCGCCCTCCTTTGACGAAGGCCTTCGGCCCTCTCGTCATCTGTGCCAAGTCAACTACGGTCTCACCTTGAAATTCGTGGCGGCGCGTTTACCCGCCACATGGCGGCGTCAAGCCGCCGTAGCGACAAATAGTACCAACCGGGTTCCGTGAGGATCGAGCAATTTAATCACCATCTCCGAAAGGACCGCGACGTGATCGGACACTTTCACCTTAGATGAGAGAAAACGGGAATGGGAGGCCTGCTTTCGTAAGAGTACCGGTTCGTTAGGGTTGGACTAATCCTTTCTTTACCGCAAAAAGGACCAGTTCCGCCGTGCGGTGGAAACCGAGCGTGTCCATCACCCGAGCGCGGTGCACCGCCACCGTATTGACGCTGATGTTGAGAAGCACGGCGATTTCCTTGTTGGATTTTCCCCCGGCTATGAGTTGCAGCACTTCTTTTTCCCGCAAGGTAAGGCGTTCGTAAGGGTCTTGCGGGGTGTCGCGGAACGATCCGGTCTTGAGGCTTTCGAGCACGATGTGGGAAATTCCCGGGCTGAAATACGCCTCGCCCTCCGACAGCGCCTTGATGGCGCGATTCAGGTCAACTTCAATCGCGTTCTTCAGGATGTAACCTTTGGCCCCAAGCTCGAAAGCCTTGCGGATATACGCCTGGTTCGAGTACATGCTGAGGATCACAATTTTGATCTCAGGGTCGGCTTTGAGGATTTCGGCCGTTGCCTCAAGCCCACCGAGTTCCGGCATGGAAAGGTCCATCACCACGACGTCAGGCTTAAGGGTTTTGCACTGGTCGATCGCTTCGAGTCCGGTGCTGGCTTCTCCCACCACGGTAATCTTGGGATCGTCTTCCAGAATGCGACGGAATCCCTGCCGCACCAGTGTGTGGTCTTCGGCCAGCAACACGCGAATAGTTTTTCCGGCTTCAGGTGTAGCCAAGATCAGTCCTCCAGGTAATGCCTCAACAAGGAGCGGGATCCCGAGAAAGTCGAAGAGTCAAAAAGTTGAAAAGTTGGAAAGCAGTTGCGACTCTTCGACTTTTCAACCCTTGGACTCGGAAGTTAACGCCTCTGCGCTACTCTGGCCTGCCATCCTCCGCGGCCAGAGAACGCAAGGATAACCGCCGCAGGGGAACGCGTACGTTCACAGTGGTACCCGCATGCGCCGCCGAGCGAATCGAGAACGAGCCTTGCAGGTGTTCGGCGCGCTCCCGCATACCCACTAGCCCGATGCCATGGCTGGCGGTTCTCTTTGTATCCGCCTCAAATCCTACGCCATTATCGCGGATTTCCAGGTCTAGCTGGTTTTCTTTTTCGCCCAACGTGACCCAGGCTTCCCGCGCCCCGGAATGCCGCGCCACATTGCTCAGCGCTTCCTGCACGATGCGGTACACGTGGATGGCCGCTTCGGGCGGGAAAATTCCATCGGCAAGCTCCCCCTGCCAATGTACCTGCACGCCCGTTTGACGCGTGAATTGTTCCACGAACCACTCCAGCGTTTGTTGCAGGCCAAAATCGTCGAGGATGGCGGGACGAAAGATCTGGGACTCGTCGCGCACGCTCTGCAAGGTATCTTCCACAATCCGCTTGACGTCGCGCACATCCTGCACAAAAACGGCGTCGTTGTTTTCGGCGGCCTTTCGGCCCGCGCGCCCCAGGGTGAGGCCAATGGCCGTGAGAATCTGCCCAAAGTGGTCGTGCAGATCGCGCGCCACGTGGCGCAGCGTTTGCTCCTGCACTTCAATCAGCTTCCAGGAGAGCGTGCGCATTTGCTCCGACTGCGATTGGAGTTTCTCCGCCAGGTGGTGCAGGCGCTCAAAGGTTTTGCGGTTGGCCTGCACCGTGTACAGTCCGGTCCCCAGCGCCACCAGGAACAGCACTCCGATCAGCAGCAAGATGTCCCTGGAAACCTTTCCGTACACCAGGCTCACGCGCAACCCGGCTTCCTGCTGGGCCTGGTCGTTCATGCGCAGCAATTGTGAGACGACCCGGGAAATCGTCTCCCGCTGCTCTTCGAGTTGCGACCGAACCAGGTACCGGGCGGAATCCTCATGACCCCCGCCGGCGAGATCGAATGCTTCGTCCGCCAGCGACCAGAAGGTATCCAGGACATCCCGCAGTTGCCGCCGCTGCTCATCGCCGGCGGAAGTGTGGGCGGCGAACTGACCTTCCGCAGCCAGGGCGCTGTTCATGTCGTCGCGCAGCCGGGAGAATTCTCCTTTCCAATAAGAAATCGGGTAGCGGCTCTCGGGCAGCGTCATGTCGCGCAGCGAGACCGCAAGCTGATACGTGTCGTCCTGCAAGCGTAAGAGCTCGAGCGAAGCCTTACGGTTCCTCTGCACCACGTTCACTTGGAAGTCCTGGAGCCATCGGATTTCGCGGACGGTGTAGGTGGCAAAAATGGCGAAAATGGCGAGCGTCACGCACAAGCCCAGCCACAGCCGGCGACTGGGCGACGGAATGTTGAGATCGTGCTCGCCTTCCGTCAAACGCGCATCGCGGCCCGCACTGGTCTTTGCGGATACCTTTGCCGATTCCTTGGTTTCGTCCGGCATATGCAGCGCGTGGCCGTTCCCGCTCACCTGGAGCGCCTTCGTGCGATCGCTGGCTTATAACTTATCGCAACGAAGTCATGTCAGCAACCCCAACGGAACGTGCGAGTTTTCGACGAGGCTTTCGAGTGGACTGGGAATGCGGCGGAGCATTTCAAGCATTGCGCATTCAGAACGCGAGGCGGCGAAGCTTACCCCTGGCGCCCGGCGCCTGACACCCCACCGGCGGAGGGTTCGGGGCATCCGGGAGAATAATGAAGGCCAAGGCCAACGACTAGAGCCGGTTCTGCGCGAGCGCGGAATCGCAAACCTCTTGAGCAGTCTTTCCGATCAAGTAGGGAACCAAGTCGGGATTGCTGATGACAATCGTGGCGCCCTGGACTTGGATGGGCTCTGGCGGCATATGAACCGCGCCCGCCGGCGTCTGCATTCCCGGGGGCAAGGGTTTTACCGGCACCACCGTCACGGTCAAATCGCCGGCCGGCAAATCGCGCAACAGGAAGCGTCCGTCCTTGTCGGACACGGCAAAAGCGGGTCCGGCCTGGAGTTGAATACCCGCCATCGGCACCAGCGTGTAGCCCTTGCCGTCTGGCGTAGCGCCCGGCATTTGATTACCTCTGGCAGCTCCTTGCCCGGCCTCCTGTGGCGCTTTCAAGAAGACGCGGCCGGCGATCGAGCGCAAGGCGCGCACCGGAACATCCTGCACGGTTGTGGAAACCGGGCTGATATGGATGGGGAACGAATCTCTCGGCACAATATAGTTGGGCGGGACGGTGGTGGGGTCCACCGTAAGGGTGTAATTGCCGGGGGGTAGATCCACCACTTCGAAGTCGCCGTTTTCCGACACAATCGTGCGCTTCTGCTTGCCGTCATCCAGCACCAGGCGGACCTCCGACATCCCCTTGGAATCCGGCTGCCGCTTCGCTTCGAGACGCAAGTCGTTGAAGACGCTGCCCATTAAGCGCGAGAAGTCCACCATGCCAAAATTAATCACCTGGGATCGGGACCGGATCAGGTCCGCTTCCGCCTCACTGGCTGTCGTCATGCGCACCGGTTGGCGGAACTGCGCAAGGCCCAGAGACACGCGGTGTTGGCCCGTGCTGACGCCGCTGAATTTGTAGCGGCCCAGCTCGTCTGTCAAAACGGATGCAACGTCGTCGTCCAAGTCAACGCGAACTCCTTCAAAACCGCGCTCGCCGGGGACATACATCCCGCTGACCTTGTCATCGCGAAATACCCGGCCCTCGATGACGCAGCCGTGATGCAGTGTGGACCGGAACAAGCTGGGCGAAGCCCGGAAGCTCTTGGTGAGGCCGAAGGAGTAAACCGCGGTGTGTTGAGCGGCGCCGTGAGAATTCGCCAGCAGCCAGACATTACTCAGATTGGAGGTAAATTGCAGAGTGCGGGTCACCTGGAAGCGCAGGCCGTAAGCGAAGTAGGGCGACCATGTCTCCGAGGTCCCGTCGGTCGAGCGGACCAGTGAAACACTGGGCCCGAATTCCAGCCGCCGTCCGGCGTGAAACTGACCGCCGGCCGAAACGGAATTGCCAATCGGCTGTTGGGCTTCGAGCAGCGCGCGAATTTCCGGCGGGAGACTCGAGGAATTTACAAAAGCTACAGGATCGCTTAAAAACAGCGCTTGCAAGGCGGGGCTCAACAGACTCAGTTCCGATTGGAGTTTCGAGACCAGGGAAGGATTGGTCTCATCATGTTCAAACGCCAGCGAGAGGCTGCCGCCTTTGACGGGAAAATAGACTGAATCCCGAACCATAAACTGATCCTCGGAGTTCAGTTGCAGCGGGTCCTGCAACGATCCCACCGTCACCTGCGCCGTGTTGGAAACTCGGGGAAAGAGTTGGTAATGCCAATAGCTGTTAACCCGGTTGCCAGTGGAAGCTTCAGCGGAGAAGCCGCCCACGTTGTGGCTGTAATCATATTCGACGTCGATATCCTGTTTGTGACCCAGCTTGAGCCAGACGCTGGGACTGAGATAGTCCGAACTGCCGGCGGTGGTGATTCCCGCCACGGGCTGCGTAGCGATGTGCTGGTAGTTCACGGTCTCCGTCAGCCAATCGGTATTGCGGAAGGCCCAGCCCGCCCGAAAAGTATTCGTGCTCGTGATCAGCGATCCCAGTTGATTGGACGGAAACAACACGGAGGAGAGCATTCCCGCCGCGTAGGCAGTCATCGCCGCGCTCTGGTAAGTCAACTCGGCGCGCGCCATGCCGCCGTGGTTGCTGGCCCCGGCGGCGCCCTTCAGGGTCCACTGGCGATTCGGCATAAACGCGAATCCGGCGGTCTGCATGAAGTTATCGCGCCGCCCGCCGGCCAGGCCGAAGAAGTTGAGGGGCGCGTTAAGGAAGCTGGTCGTGGCGAAAATCCCCAGCTTGTCACTTTGTTTTCGGCGAAACGTAAAACCGGCTACATCGCGAGTTGACCCGAGTGTGAGATAGTAGAAGGGGATAGTGGTCCCGCCGAATACATCATATTCATTACTGCCGTGCCGCAAGCTGATGCTGGCGCCGCGCAGCACCGTCAAATCGCTGAAGGAATAGGCGTTCAGAGCCCCCTGCGGACCGCTGCCGATGAGATTGGCGGTGAAGTCGCCCACCTGCACTTGCCGGCTGGGGTCGGTATACACCAGAGAGCCCGTCCGCAGATTGAATCCGTGACCACCGGAATAGTTGTCCTGTTCCATCTGGCTGGCGAAATCCAGGTACCCGTTTGGACCCGCCAGTTGAGACCAGGAGACGCCGTCCAACAGCCCCACCGTCGTGTTTCCCCCGCTGCTCGCCATCTGGACATTCGAACTGACGGTGCCTTGCGCCATTTCCTCCTGGCGGCGCAGCAGTGACGGCGGCACCGGCGCCACCGGCTTGGCAATGACCCGCACACGGATGCTGACGGGCTTGTCCTTGATATATCCCACCGCAATCGTTTCGCCGCGCTCCAACCCGGTGAAGCGCACGGTGTCGTTGCTGACTTCTGCCGCGGCAATATCCGGGTCAAGGGTAATCAGGTTCGTGAGGTTGGGCGCGACGATCGTCTTGGAGGATTGCCAATAGACCTCCACCAGCGTGGGCGGCGCGATGTCTTCGCCACGCAACCGTATGCCCGCGACACAAAGGAGCGCCATGATGATAAGCGCACCTTTCACGTATTGTTTTGGCCGTTTCATTTCCGCGGGTTATTGTCCAGTGACAACAAATGGGATCGCTCTAGTCTCCACGCCCTCTTCGGCGTAGGTCACGGTAAGGACCGCCGTGTAATTGCCGGCGGGAAGCTTGCCGGTCCAATAGACTTGCATGGAGTTCTTTTGGCCGGGCAGCATGCGCATCATTTCACTCTCGGCCTTGGCGGCCAGTTTGCGGTTGGCGTCCAGCACCGCCAGGTGTCCCTGCGGAAACACGTGGGTATTGCCGGTATTGGCGACGTCAAATTCCACGGCGAGGCCTTGATTGCCGGTGGGCGGCGTCAACTTCACATTCTGTAGTTCGATTTTATAGTCCGTCGTGCCTTCCGCCGTCAGCAGGACGAGGCACCCCACTCGCACATTGGCAAATATGGTCCGGCCGTCCTCGGTCTTGTGGCTGGTGGCGACAGGCCGCGATTGCACGAACAGCACGGCATAGTAGCCTCCGCGAGCATCCGGCGGCGGGGTGACGATAGCTCGCATTTTCTGCGTGCCGTGGGCTGGAATCTCGAAGTGTTCCGGTACGAACTGGATCCAATTGGCCGCTGACCGGGGCGAGGTCCCCGGGGCTGAGAAGGTTTTCTCATTCTTCTCGTTGTACCAAAGGTCGGTAATCTGGACGCTCATTTCCACCGGCGTATCGCCGCTATTCATGGTAGCCAGCGAAAACTCGAATGCCACCCCCGGCTTGAATTTTTCCACCACCTGTGCGGGCGCAAGGCCCACCGCCTGGGAGAACGCAGTGGCCGGCCAGAGCAGCGATGCGATCAGCAAGAACTGTGTCGAACGAGGCAATCGAATCATGATTCAGGGCACCGTCATGGTGTAGGTAAGGGTGGCGCTGTCGGCCCCCAGGAAAGGGCTGGCCGCGTTGTCATAACCGACGAACAAGCCCAGATAGCGCGTAATGGAAGTCCGGTCACCGGCCGTGCTGGTGATCTGAGTCTGCGACCCGACCGTGGTTGAAATTACGGTATACGGTCCACCCGATGCAGCCGCATCCTTAAGCTGCAGAATGGTGGGGTGAGCAAAGGTCGTGCTGGCGTACACCTTGATGGTCGCAGTGGTCGAAGTGAAATCCGTGAAAGCGGGAGTGAGCAGATAGGGGGTGTAGTAAACTGTGCCGCCCGAGGCTGACACCGTGTTGGTGGCTCCTACCCCCAGCCCGTTTACATTCCCAAACGCCAGAGAAAAGTCGCTGCTGGTGCCGGAGGAAATCGTGAGTCCCCCGGGAGCGGTGCTCAATTTAAGTTGCACCGCGTCCTGCACGGTCTGACTTGGCGTACCGTTGAAGGTCCAGGTGGCCGTCGCCTTATGGCCGCTAGTCGTGTCAGTCATGACGAGGTTCACGACCGCCGCGCCATCGGCCCCTGTGAAGGCGGCCGCACCGTCATTGTCGGGCAGAAAAACCCCGATGCCGACGGTGGCCGTCGTGTTTCCCATCGACGCAATGATCGTACTGGGTGATGCCGAACTCAAAGATACGGCAGCGTATCCCGAGGAACTGGTGCAAGCGCCCGTACTGGTGCACATCTCAACCACCTGGGCCCCCGAGTGAGTGAAATTGGGGCTCACATACGCTGTGAAACTGGCGTTATGGCCGGTCGCCAGACCGGTAAACTGCACCTGGAATTCGCTGAAGTAGAGCGCCCCATTACTAAGCACGGCCAGCGTTAGGCCGGTCTCCGGCGTGCCGATGCCCAAGGCGTTCATCGTTCCAAACGTATTGACGTAGTCGCTTCCGTTTAGTGTCCCCGTGATGCCGCCCGTTACGGCGAGCAGCGAAAAACTCTGGCCCATGGACATTCCCGAAGCCATCAGCATCGTCATCATCGCCAGGGCTGGAATGCGGAGCGCTGTTTTGATTGAAATTGCCACGTTCCCTAAACTCTTCCCGCGTCAGAAACTATTTGCCGCTGCAGGATGAACGAGGAGCCCCTCACCCCTTTCCAGCATGTGCGGCAAGGGGTGAGGGGATTCGATTCAGGTTCTACACAAAGCCAAAAGGAGCAACGCATGAAGCACCTGACAACAAGTAGTCGGATCGTTTGACTACTTAATCGTCATGGTGAAGGTCACGGTCGCGCTGATTGCCGTTCCACCCCCTGTGGCGGCCGTCGCCGTGGGTGAAACGGAGAGTCCCAGGAAACGGGTAACGGCGGTTCCGTCGGCGCCGGCGCCAGACAATACCGTCCCCGAAACCACCGGGGTCGCCGTTCCGGCCGTCGCGCCAATCGTGGTCCACGTGCTGACGCTCAAACCGCTTGTGGTGCTTTGGTCGGTGCTGGTGTTCGGGATCTGAATCGCGACTCCAGTTTCCGGCGCGGTCGAGGTGTAAGCAGTAAGGGTGGCAGCGCTCGTTGCCGTCAGGCCGGCCCACGAGGGAGTCAATTGATAGTCAGTGTAGTAAACAGCAGGAGTTTGCCCAGGTGTGGTGGGCGAAAAGACATTCCCGCATCCGGTGTTCACAGCGAGGGCGTCAACGGTGTCGAAACTCATATTGAAGTCACCGCCGCCGCCGGTTGCGATGGTGCAATGACTGATTCCGCTCAGCGTGCCGGTTTTCAACGTTAGTGAGACCGCATTTTCAACGGTAGCGTTAATGACCAGGGTTGGCGATACGGTGTTGTTGTTCGCCGCATTCGTGGTCGCGAACGCGGTAGTGGCTGCCATCAGCAGTATTCCCAAAAGTACGATCGAATTTCGTTTCAATTTTCCTCCTTTTAATAACCTCATATTGTCGGTGTTACTTGGCTGCGTTGATGTTTTGCACACACCTCTAGTATTACTATGTTAAGTAGTTCTTGAAATTCTCCTTCGAATGACTTAGCATGGGCCCATGAAGCCCATGCGCTGGAATGGCAAGCTTTGGAAAGAAAGCGTGGCACAATTCCTTGAGTTTTTGAATCCGCTGATTGCCGGGCTGGGCCGAAGTGAGCGGCGCGTGGCGGCCACACGCTACGTGGAAGGGCTGTTGATGCCGGGGCAGCGCAAATCGATCATCCCCATGGCCGAGCGCCTGGGTGTGGACTCGCAAAGTCTGCAGCAGTTTGTTACCGACAGTCCCTGGAGCGAGGAAGAGTTGTGGCGCGCGATCCGGCAGGAGATCATTCCGCACTTGGAGCCGCTGGAGGCCTGGGTGGTGGATGAAACCGGCTGGGTCAAACAGGGCTCGCACTCGGTGGGAGTTTCGCATCAATATTGTGGGGCGGTGGGCAAGCAGGCCAACTGTCAAGTGAGCGTGGAAGTGGTGGTGAGCGACGGATGGATTGCCGCGCCGGTGGGCGGGCGGCTGTATCTGCCCGAGCGCTGGACCGCCGACCGGGAACGCTGCCAGGCCGCCGGAGTCCCGCCGGAAGTGAGGTTTGCCACCAAGCCGGAGCTGGCGCTGGGGATCCTGCGCCAAGCGCGGCACGACGGAGTTCCTCCGGCACCGGTCTTGGGGGATAGCGCCTACGGCAACAACGCGGATTTTCGCGCCGGGGTGCGGGCGTTGGACATGGAGTTTTTTCTGCAAGTCGACGGGCAGGCGCTCAAGGGATGGGACCGCGAAGTGCGGACCGAGGTCAAGCGGGTGCGCCGTTACGTCTGTGACGGGGAACCTCCCGCCACCACCTTGGCGGAGTTGACCGGCCGCATCCCGGAGAACGAATGGAAGAAGTGTTCTTGGGTAACGGCGGGCGGCCAAACCCAGCGCACGCGGCTGGCTTGGCGAGAGGTTTTTCTGCAACACGACTTGCGCCACGCGGGGGGCGAACTGGAAAAAGTCTGGCTGGTGGTGGACTGGCCGGCAGGGGACCCTGCGCCCTATCATTATTACTTGGCCCATCTCCACGCTCCTCCCACCAAGGCCCGTTGCTTGAAACTGAGCCGTTCCCGCTGGCACATCGAACAATACTTCCAGCGCTCCAAGGATGACTTGGGGTTGGACCATTTCGAAGGCCGCTCGTGGCGAGGCTTTCATCATCACTTGGTGCTTTCCGCCGTGGCTTATCTCTTTATCCTGACCGTCTACTTACGGCGTAAAAAAAACTTCTGGTGCGACGTGGGAACAGATTCTCCGCACGATCCAGCCCTGGCTGGTGAGATGGAGCGGACTCTGTCCCTTCTGCGGAACGAAGTTTGAACAAATTTTTGAGGATACGACTTAACATAGTAATACTAGTAGCGTGCTCGGCGTGCGCCGGCAAAAACGTGCGTGAAACGTAATCCTGGGCCTCAGGTCCGATGTAGATCGGTTCTCAATGAAACGGGTCTAACCGGCGTTACGAAGCGTGGGCGGGTGAATTTGCTCGTAGCCACCGCCGATGAGCCCTTCCGATGGGCTCCGGCGCCCCGTATTTCGCCATTAGGCGATTTCAATTGTGGCAGAGAGTCGCCAGACCTTCTCAGCCAAAGGTCGAATTGTAAGCAAGAGGGGCAAATCGCCCAGCACATGCACTGTTCTCCTGACGCCCAGCGCTAAGGTCACAGATTAGTGTTGGAGAAACGACCAAAAGACGACGCGCCGCATAATGAAAGTAAGGACGTTCTAATTCAATGACACAAAGGTACTAGAAAAAACGCACCGTTATCACCTCCCGTTACCAATAGGAGAGCTATCACTCATGCCTTACCTACAAAGATACACCTACAAAACAACGATATATCCAACATATAGGGATGAACCGTTCCTTCCGGCCCGACAGGTTGGGCCCGGACGCGCAACGGGTGACCGCGGGAGGATCGCCACTTCATGATGGGAACGGATCAGAGTGTCTTGCTTATCTTGCCACTCTCATCCATTTCTCCCAGACGATTTCCGGGACCAGGTTATTGAAATCGAATCGGGGCGTGCACTGATGCGCCGATTATTTACCAGTATTTCGATAGATGGCAGACCCCGGATCACCACTCTTTCCCCGTCCCTGCGCATCTCGAACCTTTTGCACCGCTAGAGGCTATAAATGTGGGCAATAGTGAAGAAGGAGCTGGAAGTATCAGACTTCTTGACCGATAGTGTCTTTGGTGGGTTCTTGGGGGAGGGAATTGCGTGCCAGGAAGCTCCTTACACCAGACACCAGCTTTCCGTCAGGAAGCTGACGATTCAACATGCAAGATTCAAAATTCAAGAAGAAAAGCTCCTTTCTTGTCTTCGCACGTACAATGTGTTACGGTCATTGGTGTCTGAATTGCTTACATAGCAAGTGAGCCATGGCCTCACCATAGGCGTGACGCCTTGTGCTGAAATTCAACCCCGGCGAAATGGGTAAGAATGGTAGTTCGATTTCCCAGTGACGAACGCCCTCCCGCCTGGAAGATTGCTCTCCTTCAGTACGTCATTGCCGCAAGCTTCTTAGGTTTATTGGCGGGATATTGGCGACTCCAAATTGGACAGCACCGCCAGTATTTGGAACTGGCTGAACGCAACCGGATTCGCAACCTTCCGGTCATCGCACCGCGTGGGCGCATCTTGGACCGGGAGGGCCGCGTGCTGGCGGACAGTTTTCCCGCGTTCAGTGTCCTCCTGATGCGGGAATCTGCCGCCACGCTCTCGCCGGAGCGCATCGCAGGCATCGCACGCGGTTTGCAACTGGATCCGGAGGACCTTGGGCGCACCCTTGAGCGCACGGCCAGCCTGCCGCGCTTCCAGCCCATAACCTTGAAGCAACCCGCAACGCTCGAGGATATTTCGTTCCTCGAATCCCACCGCGTGGAATATCCGGAACTTGACTTGATCCAAGTGCAGCAACGGCTTTATCCCAACCATCAAACCGCGGCGGCGCTGTTGGGTTATGTGGGCGAAGTCCCCGAGGAGATGATCGCCAAGCTCGGCTCCTCTTATCGGCCCGGCGATGTGATTGGAAAATTCGGCGTGGAAGGCAGATACAACGATGTGCTGGCCGGGCGCGATGGCATGCGGCGCGTAGTGGTGAATAGCCGCGGTCAGGAAGTGGGCGTGCTTTCGACCATCGATGCGCACCCGGGAAACGACCTGCGCCTCACCATCGACCTGGACTTGGAAATGGCCGCAGAAGCCGCTATGGGCGACCGCCCCGGCGCAGTGGTAGCTCTGGACCCGCGCTCGGGCGAAGTCCTGGTGATGGTTAGCCATCCTTCATTTGATCCCAACGACTTTGCCAAGAGGATCGATCCCCAGGAATGGAATGCGCTCATGAGCGACCCGATGAAGCCGCTCATGAATAAGGCCATTCAGGCGCAACTCGCACCGGGATCGGTCTTCAAGATCGTAATGGCCGCCGCCGCGCTCGAGACCGAAACCATCAAACCCGATTTCATTGTGAACTGCGCCGGCTCGGTGACGATTTACGGGCACCTCTATCACGACTGGGTATTCGAAAAACATAAGGCGCACGGTGCCGTAAACGTCCATGCCGCCATCCGTGAATCTTGTGACGTTTTCTTTTATACGATTGGGAAGATGCTGGGGATTGACAAGATCGATTACTACGCCAAGGGCTTGGGACTGGGGCAGCGAACGGGCATCGATTTGCCATCCGAGGCGGCAGGGTTGATCCCGTCTCCGGATTGGGTACAGCGCGTCTTTAAACGCAAGTGGTATGCGGGCGAAACCATTTCCGTGTCGATTGGCCAGGGGGCGGACGCGGTTACGCCCCTCCAGTTGGCCCATACGATCGGTGGCATCGCCATGGGCGGGGTCCTGTATCGCCCACATGTGGTGCGGCCCGAAGAATTGCGGGCACTGGGCGAGGATCCTCCGGATATGTCGCCGCTCACTTTTCCGCTCAAGGATGAAACCGTTGCCCAATTGAAGTCTGGCATGTGGGCGGTGGTGAACGAAGGCGGAGGAACCGGCGGCGCCGCGCGCTGCCCGGGTATCGAAGTCTCGGGGAAAACTGGCACGGCACAGGTGGTCAGCCAAGCCCTACAACAATCCGCGAAGAGTGCGTCATACAAGAACACGGCTTGGTTCGTGGGATACGCGCCATCCGACAACCCGGAAATTGTTGTGGCGGCGCTGGTGCAGCAGGGCGAGCACTCGGCCGTAGCTGTGCCTGTAGTGCGGGACGTCATCAAGGCGTATTTTGACAAGAAGTTTGGGACGAAACCTTCGGTCAGTCCGTCCGAAAACCAAGCGACGGTGGTGGGCCAACTAGGAACAGCGATACTGCCTAAGCAGTCGCAAGGCGCATCTAGGCCCTAGTAAAGGTTAGCAAAATTGAGCAGACGTTTCCGAATGCATGACATTGACTGGTTCCTCTTGGGACTGGCGCTGGCCCTTGCCATTATCGGCGTTGCGGAAATATACAGCACCACCCATAACGCGCCCGTCCTGGCAGGCCAGTATAAGAGACAAATTTACTGGATTGTTCTGAGTTGCGTGTTGGCGCTGGTTGCAAGCCGCCTGGATTACCACATCATATTGGAGCAGACGCCTTGGATGTATGGCGTTTCCGTATTGTTGCTGTTGGGACTTCTGGTGGCAGGCCACGCGATTGCGGGCGCACGCCGATGGCTACAACTGGGGCCCATGAGTTTCCAAGTGTCAGAAATCGTGAAGTTGATTATAATATTGGTTGTGGCAGCCTACTTCGCCAATCGGCGCAGTAGGGCAGTCACCTGGGGGGACCTGTTAAAACTAGGGATCTTGGCCGGGATACCGGCGGCCCTGGTGGCCTTGGAGCCCGACTTGGGCACAGCGTTGACATTCATTCCGATTGTTGCTGTCGGCGTGATTTTTGCCGGAATCCGTTGGCGGCACATTGCCGTTTTGTGCCTGGCGGGAATCCTAGCCTTGCCGGTGGGGTGGCACTTCCTTAGACCCTACCAGCGCGATAGAATTATGACCTTTGTGCATCCCGGGCAGAATACCCAGACCTCCAGCTACCAGCTTACTCAAACCAAGATTGCCATTGGCTCAGGCGGCTTTTGGGGAAAGGGGTTCGGTAATGGTACGCAGAGCCGCTTGGGATTCATCCCTGTATCCCACGCGGATGCCATTTTCGCCGCCTATGCCGAAGAACAGGGATTTGTGGGAACGTTGTTGGTGGTTCTGTTGTATCTCGCTCTGTTCCTGCGTTTGCTCGACGGAGCGCAGATGGCTCCAGACCGCGCTGGGGCCTTCTTTTTGATCGGTTTGGCAGCGGTACTTTTCTTTCAGGTGGTGATCAATACGGGGATGATGATTGGAGTGTTCCCGATTACCGGCATCCCCTTGCCGCTCATGAGCCAGGGCGGCTCCTCATTGCTTTTTACGTTTCTTGGGCTGGGGCTGGCGATGAGCGTGAGGGCAAGGCGATACGTGAATTGAGGTCAGCCCATTAGCCGCCGATTGGGGTTAAGTCCCACTCCCCGCGCGGCGCATAAAACCTTGCGATTCGCTGGCAGGTGTCAGCCGCGGATCGCGACTTGGTTCGGTCCAGCGAGGCTGGCGCTTGGAGCGCGGCCCTGGAACCGAGCCGGAACTAACATTTAAGCCGGTCGAGGCCCATACCCTCAACGGGTTGCGTGACGCCCAGCTGGCTAGGAACGCCGTTGGCTGATCCCCGCGTGGCGGGTTGATTCCCCAGCGTTCCGGAAAAAGGAGTTTCCATGTCGAAGGAGATGTATATTTCCTCGTCTCCACACGAGACGAAGGTCGCAGTGTTGGAAGACGACCAACTGGTAGAGGTGTATTTCGAGCGCGATACGGACGTCGGCCTGGTAGGTGGCATTTACAAGGGCCGCGTTAACCGCGTTCTCCCGGGCATGCAGTCGGCGTTCGTCGATATTGGCCTTGACCGGGACGCGTTCCTGTATGTTTCCGATTTCTTTTACGAGGACCAGGAGGAATACGAGAAAGTCTTCGAGGAAGCCGAAGCGCGCGCTACCAAGCTTACGATGCCGCAAAGCGAAACCGCGGGCACGACAGAGCTGGTAGCGAGTGGCGCGGCAACGGAGCCTCCGCCTGCCGAAGTTGTTGCGCCCTCCCCACCGGCACAGCCTGCGGCAGAGTCGCCAGCCCCTGCAGTTCCGTCGCAAGCTGCTGCTCCGTCGCAATCTGCCGGCGCACCAACGGGAGCCCCGAGGGAATCACACGACCATCGGCCCTTTGATCCACGGCGTGGCCGCCGGCGGCGTCATCGCGGTCGACCCGATTTCGCCGAGGGCCGCCATGGAGACCGGCGATTCCCACCACCGTATCGTTCTGAAGAGCCGTCCACCGAGACCCATGAGTTTCAGATCCTTCCGGGCGAGACTTTGGCGAAGTACAGCCATCTAGCCGGATCGGCGGCTGAAGAGGCGGAAGTTACTCCGCCGGCGGAGAGCGGGCCTGCACTGGAACAGGAACCGATTCAATCGGATATGACGCCACTGTCGGCAAGTATGTCCGAGAGGGATGACGAGCCCGCTTTGGAGGACAGCCCCGCCGTTCAAGCCTACGGAGAGACCGATAACGTACCCTCTGGGTCGCAGCCGGCATCTTCGTTAGATGAAGCCGCCAGTGAGGCCGCAGAAGCTGCGCCCACAGCGAGCGCCGAGGTTTCAAGTCACGCGCCTGTGGCTGCTCTGAGTGGAGTCGTAACTGAATCCATGCCGGCGTTGGCTCCTGGGGAGACCCCAGCGAGCGTTGCCTCGACTGGTCCCGAAGTTGTGTCTGGCGATGTCGGCGAGGTCCCCACTGATGCGCCGGCTACCCATCCAGATCGCGAAACCGCAATCCCCGCGTCACCTTCCACGCCTTCTTACCCGGAGGAAGTGGCGGCGTCTCCTTCAGTTGAGGGGCCGGCCAGTCTGTTGTCCGGAGAACCGGAGCCGCAGCAAGCTGGATCCGCGGCAGCGCCAGTCCTACCGACCGAGTCCGAATCCCCTTCTGAGCGTGCCGAGGGATCGACGTCCGAGCCCGTTCCGCAATCCCACTCCGAGCGTGATGAGCAATCGCCCTCGGAACGTGCGGAGCTCGACGATTTGGAAGAAGTTAGGGAAGACGAAGATGCGGCGGAAGAAGAATATGGCGCCGAAGGCAGCGAAGATGAGCTTGCCGAAGGCGTTGAAGCTGAAGCGTTAGCCGAAGGTGAACCCGCCGAGGGTGAAGTTGTGGCAGGGGCCGAACCCGGATCGGAAGGCGAAGCTCAGCCCGTTGGGTCCGAAGCTCGGGTTGGGGATGCTGCCGGCAGCGAGACACCGGGCGACCGCACCTATACTCTACGTGAACCCCACCAGCGTCCGCGATTTGCCCCGCGCCGTCGCCGTGGACGCCGCGGACCGGGTGGCGGCCCGCGCCGCTTTGACCGGCCCGGCGATTCTTCTCGCCCGGGCAATCATCATCCCGTGCAGATTGCGGAGGTGCTGAAAGAAGGACAGGAAATCCTGGTGCAAATTGCCAAGGAGCCACTGGGAACCAAAGGCGCACGCATCACCTCGCACGTGGCGTTGCCGGGCCGATATCTGGTTTACATGCCTACCATCGAACACATTGGCGTCTCCCGCAAGATCGTTTCGGAAGAGGAGCGCCTGCGTCTGCGCAATATCATTATGGAGAACCGGGGGTCGCTCACCGGAGGTTTCATCGTCCGGACTGCGGGCCAAGGCCGTACGGACGAGGAATTCAAAGCCGATCTGAAGTTTCTTTCGACGCTTTGGAATGAAATTCGCGCGAAGGCTGACCGGCTTCGGGCGCCCGCGCTGCTCCATTGCGATCTCGATCTCGTTCAGCGGCTGCTGCGCGACCTGCTAACTCCCGACTTCAAGCTGGTGCGTGTGGATAGCGAAATTGATTACGAGCGCGTACTCGATTTCGTCAGCCGCTGCCAGCCTGCCCTGGTCGGTAAGGTAAAGCTCTACAGCCGCGACACGCCCCTGTTCGAGGAATTTGGCATCCAGCAGGAAATAGATAAGGCGCTGAAACCTAAAGTCTGGCTGAAGTCGGGTGGGTATATTGTCATCAACCAAACCGAGGCGTTGGTTGCCGTGGACGTTAATACCGGCAAATTTGTCGGGAAAACGAACCGGCTCGAGGACACCATCGTGAAGACCAACGTCGATGCCGTTAACGAAATTGTCCGGCAGGTGCGGCTGCGCGATCTGGGCGGCATAATCGTGATTGATTTCATCGATATGGACGAGCGCAAGAATCGCGCCAAGGTGGTGCAGGCCCTGGAAGAGGCCCTGCGCGCCGACCGCGCCCCCACCAAAGTCATTTCCTTCCATGATTTCGGCTTGGTCGCCGTTACCCGGAAACGCGTCAAACAGTCGCTGGAACGAAGCCTGTGCGAGCCGTGCAGTTATTGCAGTGGTTCGGGTTGGGTGAAATCCGTGAACACCGTTTGCAAAGAAATCCTGGCGGAAGCCCGTAAAATGGCAAAGGGAATCGACGGCGACACCCTTACGCTGCGGGTAAGCCCCGAGGTCGCGAAAGCGCTGAAGTCGCGCGAAGGCGGCCTGGTCTCTGAACTCGAATCGATCACGAAGAAGGACGTCATTGTTAAGAGCGACGCCATGGTTCACCAGGAACGGTTCGAGATATTCTGAGACGGGATACGGAAACGGGAAACGGGATACGGAATACGGAATCAAGAAAGCTGGGCGGGCCAGGCGGCCACGGCTTGGTTCGTTAAGGGGTACGCTGCGATCCGAAGTTCTCGATTGGCATCACCATGCCGGGTTGGACTTGGCGGCCAGGGTCTCCAGCGGCGCAAACATGGGCGCCCCGGGGTGATGTGATTTCTCGTATTCTGCGATACGATCGGCAATCCGCAGCGTGCGGCCGATGTCGTCCCAGCCGTTCAGCAGGCACTCGCGGCGAAAGGGATCGACGCGGAACTCCAAGCGAAGGCCAGCATCGTCCGTAATGGTTTGGGTTTTCAAGTCAACCGTGAGCTGATACCCTTCCGTTGCGGCCACGCGGCGAAAGACTTCTTCGATCTGAGTATCACTGAGCGTGACCGGCAGGATACCGTTCTTAAAACAGTTGTTGTAGAAAATGTCCGCATAGCTCGGCGCCAGGATGGCTCGAAAGCCATAGTCATAAATCGCCCACGGCGCGTGCTCGCGGCTGGAGCCGCAGCCGAAATTGGCGCGCGCCACCAACACTGACGCGCCCTGATACCGCGGCGCATTGAGGACAAACTCCGGGTTGGGCGTCTTCCCATCGTCAACGTAGCGCCAGTCGTAAAACAGCACGCGGCCGTACCCCTCGCGGGTCAACCACTTGATAAATTGCTTGGGCACCATCTGATCCGTGTCAACGTTCACACGATCCATGGGAGCGACTAAGCCGGTGTGTTTAGTGAAAGGCTGCATAAATTCTGTCCTTTGCATTGGTGATTTGCGATTGGTGATTTGTGGTTGCCGAGGCTTGCGTCGTCCTCCCGCGCATGCGAGAAGGAACTAGCGCCAATCACAATCACCAATCACCAATCACAAATCACCAATCACCAATATTTTCACCTGAGTTTCCAATCTCGAATATCCACAAAATGTCCTTCGATTGCTGCCGCGGCGGCCATCATGGGACTCACCAGATGCGTGCGGCTGCCTTTGCCTTGGCGGCCTTCGAAGTTCCGATTGGAGGTTGAAGCGCTGCGCTCACCGGGCGGCAGTACGTCGGGGTTCATGGCGAGGCACATGCTGCATCCCGCGTCGCGCCATTCGAAGCCGGCATCGAGAAATATCTTGTCCAGGCCTTCCTTTTCCGCCGCCGCTTTCACCTGCATTGACCCCGGAACGACCAAGGCTTCCTTGAGCGATTTGGCGACGTGTTTGCCCGCCACCACCCGTGCGGCCAGACGCAGGTCTTCCAGCCGCGCATTGGTGCACGAACCTATAAAGATGTAGTCGAGTGGGATGTCCGTAATGGGCGTGCCGGGCTTCAGCGCCATGTACTCCAACGCGCGAGTTGCGGCTTGGCGATCCACAGGATCCGCAAAGGAACCTGGTTCCGGCACCTTGCCGGTAACGTCCGTCACCATGCCCGGATTGGTGCCCCAAGTAACTTGCGGCGCGATTTCGGCGGCGTCGAGTTTGACGACTTTGTCGAATGTTGCCCCCGGGTCAGTAGCCAGAGATTTCCAGTGCTCCACTGCGGCAGTGAAATCCTTGCCGCGCGGCACGAATGGCCGGCCCTCGAGATAAGCAAAGGTGGTGTCGTCCGGCGCCACCATGCCGGCGCGCGCGCCGCCTTCGATCGACATATTGCACACCGTCATGCGGCCCTCGACGGAGAGGTCGCGAATCGCCTGCCCTGCGTATTCGATGACGTGGCCGGTGCCACCGGCAATGCCGATCTTCCCGATGATGGCCAGGATGATGTCCTTGGCGGTCACGCCCGGCGCGCAGCGCCCGTCAACTTGCACCAACATGGTTTTAGACTTGAACTGCAGCAGGCATTGCGTGGCCAGCACGTGCTCAACTTCGCTCGTACCAATGCCGAAGGCGAGCGCCCCCAATCCTCCGTGGGTCGAGGTGTGACTGTCGCCGCACACAATTGTCAGACCGGGTTGAGTGATTCCCAATTCAGGACCGATGACGTGAACGATTCCCTGATTGGGACTGTCCATGTCAAAAAGCAGGATCCCATGCTCGCGGCAGTTGCGGGTGAGGGCTTCCATCTGGGCAGCCGCCACATTGTCCGTAATGGGGAGATGCCGGTTCTTCGTCGGGATCGAATGGTCAACCACCGAGAACGTCAAGTCGGGCCGGCGCACCTTCCGCCCGGCCACTTTGAGGCCCGAAAAAGCTTGGGGTGACGTCGCTTCGTGCACCAGGTGACGGTCGATGTAAATGATTGCGGGCTGGCCCGGCTCTTGCGCCACTACGTGGGCTTCCCAAATTTTTTCGTATAAGGTCCGTGCAGACATATAGATAAGCTCTCAGTTTTCAGCTTTCAGCTATCAGCGAAAACCGCCTGCCGCGGCTCACGCTGAGCGCCGGTTACCCAGAGGCAGATTTTTTCGCAATGCCCAGGGAGACCGATTATACGCTAGCGGCTGGTAGGAGTAAATTTCTACATCGTCCGCGCATCACGATGCACCGCGCTGCTTGCGCAAGTCGAGCACGGCTTGAGCGAAGCCTTCAATCTGGTTCCCGTCCAGGGTGATTTGCTCCGCCTCGGGACCGATGCGAATCCCCACGCGCTGGCCCGGCGCCTGCGTTTCGCGAATCTCGTTCCCGGCGATCGTAACCGATTTAGTCTGCGCCTGGATGTCGATACCGATGCCGCGTTCCTGCGTGAGTCCTACAATTCGGTTCTTTTCAATTCGATTGCGATTTCCCTGGAACGCCGCTTCCGGTTCCTGGCGGAACAAGATGCCCACTTCTCCGCTGGCGCGAATATCGTTGTCGCGAATGACGTTATCGGTGTCGCGGTGTCCGATGGAGATGCCGTAGCGCTTGCTCCCCTCGATGACGTTCTTTTCCGCCAGCCCCCAGCGCACGCCCCAGCACCAGAAAAGACCTTGATCGTTATCCACCAGGCGATTCCCGCGAATGATGGATCGCTGCGAGCCGGAGCCCGGGTGAAGCCCGAGCCCCGTGTGGTTGTGGCTGTGACAGTTTTCCACCACCACATCGTGGCAAACCTGCCAGCTCAAACCGTCACCATTATAGTTGCGAGCGGTAAGGTTGCGCAGCGTGATGCGGTTGCAGTCCTGCACCCAGACGCAACCGGCCCAGTTGCCATCGAGGTTGGCATTATTGGCCTTGTTCCCGTCCAGCGCAAGCGATTCAATGGTCACATTCGCGATGTTCTCGCCGCTGAACAGGGGGAACAGGCTTTCCACCTTGGGTTCACCGGGCAAAAAGGCGTTATCACGCAGGGCGCGGTCCAGCTTGAAGCGATTGCCGTTGCGCGCCACGAGCGTGCGCTTTATTACCTTCAGTTCGCCCTTGTCCGCGTCGTTTGCGCGGATGCAAATGCCGTCGCCAATCTGGAAATCGCGCGCGTTTACGAACGTGATTTCCTGGTCGAACCAATCCGCATCTTCCGCCAGCCGCGCCAGAACCGAGGGTTCCTTGGTAATTACGGAATCGGTTCCGCTACCCAAAATGCGAACGTTGCTCTGGAGGTAAACGGCGTTCCGAAAGCGGTAGGCGCCGGGCAGAATCTTTACCGTTCCTCCACCCCAGCGCGCGACGTAGTCAACTGCCGCTTGAATCACTTTCTCATTGGAACCAACCAAGTCAGCCTTTTCCGGGCCAACGCTGAGCGTGAGGCGCTCGGCCCAATTCGGTTCCGTGGGATCACCCGAAGTGGCGCGGGGGACCTTGACCGAAATCGCCTCCTCGCCACCGCGGGCGTTAGAGCCGCGCAACGCGGCGCTTCCGGCGGCCACGGCGCCGAGGGTGGTCACAAACTTGCGTCGATTCATAGCAGCAACTCCATCCTTGTCAATTCTCGGCAAGCATACCACAAGGTAGGCGGGCATCAGCGACAACTGAGTCCAATGGTTGTCAACCGACGCCTCACACCTGTAGCACGTCGCCCTCGCGGGCCACCATCTTGTAGAGGACGGGACTCACGATGCGGCCGAGGAACAGTCTGGAAACCAGGCCGGCCACAATAACAATGGCGAATGGCCGCTGCGAGTCTGACCCGATGCCGTGCGAGAATGCGGCCGGCAGCAGACCCAGGCAGGCGACGAGCGCCGTCATCATGATGGGCCGCAGGCGCACCATCGAGGCTTCAAATGTGGCGCTCTCCACATCCTGCCCCTCCAGGCGCAACTTGTTGATATACGAAGTGTCGATGACGGCTGTTTCTACCGACACACCCATCAAAACCAGCAGCCCCAGAATGGAAGACACGCTGAACGGCGTGCCGGTAAGCTTCAAAGCCAGGAGCGCGCCAACGGGCTCCGTAAGCACGACGCTGACCAACACAATGATGGGGAACTTAAAGTTGTCGTACAGGGCGAAGAGGATCAGAAGGATCAGCAGGACGGTGATGGGCCCGATCACCACGAGCTGGGATTTGGCTGCCAGGAATTCGCTGTACTCTCCTCCCCACTCCATCCGATAGCCCTGAGGCAAAGATACGGCCTTGCGGACTGCCGCCTGGCCATCGGACACGGCGCGCTCCAGGTCACGGCCCTCGATGCTGTACTGGACGCCGATGTAACGCGAGTTGTTTTCGCGATAGATCATCGATGCGCCGTTGCCCTGGCTAATCTCCGCCAGTTGTTTGAGAGGGATTTGCTGCCCCGTGGGAGTGCCCACCAGCAGGTCGCCAATCTGCCGGGCGCTCGAACGGAACTGCGGCTGCATGCGCACGACAAGGTCAAAAAGTTTTTCACCTTGAATGACTTGCGTGGCAGCCTGGCCGCCCACCGCCGCTTGCACCACCGCCTCCACGTCGGCCACGTTAATCCCATAGCGGGCGATCTTTTCGCGATCCGTATCGACGATCAGGCTGGGTTGGCCCAACTCGCGCACTACAGTCAGTTCGGTAAAGCCCGGTACCTTTTCGAGCGCGTCCTTGATTTTCAGAGCTTTTTCCTGAAGAATATTTAGATCCGCCCCATAGACTTTAACGGCAAGCGCACTTTTGAGGCCGGTCAGGGCCTCATCCACAGCATCTTCGGCAGGCTGGGTAAAATTGAAGATGATGCCCGGGTAAGTTTCCAGTTTGCGGCGAATTGACTCGGTCAATTCCTCCTTGGTGTGAATCGACCCGCTCTTCCACGCTCCGTCCTTGTAGGGTTTCAGGCCGACGTAGAACTCGACGTTGTAGAAGCCGGTGGGATCGGTGCCGTCGTCGGGGCGGCCCAACTCCGAACCTACGGTCGTTACCTGGGGATAAGACCTCAGGATATCGCGGATCTGGGGCGCGATCATACCCGCCTCTTCGAACGAGATCGTATAGGGCATGGTGGCGCGCACCCACAGCGCGCCTTCGTCCAGATGCGGCATGAACTCGCCCCCGATGGTGGGAACCAACAACAGCGTGGCGCCGAAGATGAGCACCGCGACGATCATGCTCACCTTGGGGTGATTGAGGCACCAACGCAACTCGCTTCCGTACTCGCCCTTGATCCATTCGTAGGCGCGGTGCGATGGCTCGCGCACGCCGCCCTTGAACCAGTAGGAGGCGAGCACCGGCACCAGGGTTAAGGTGAGAATCAAGGCGCCGACCAGCGCAAACGACATGGTGTCGGCCATGGGGTGGAAGAGCAGGCCGGAGGGTCCGTGCAGCACATAAATGGGAAGATAGCCCGCGATGATGACGGCCACCGAATAGAAAATGGGCCGGTCCACGTCGCGGGCCGCCGCCGCAATCACCTCATGCAGCTTGTACTCCCGCCCGTGCCGTAGTCCAAGTTCGCGATAAATGTTCTCCATCATCACGACGGTGCCGTCAATGAGGATGCCGAAGTCGATGGCTCCAATCGAAAGCAGATTGGCCGAAACGTCGTGGGCATGAAGAATGATGAACGAGAAGAGCAACGCCAGAGGAATAGTGAGGGCGGTGATAATCGCGGCCCGTACGCTGACCAAAAAAAAGATCAGCACAATCAACACCAGAACCATGCCGCGCAGCAGGTTCCCCTCCACCGTATCGATGGTCAACTGCACCAGGTCGCTGCGGTCGTAATAGCCGTTGATCTTCACGTCTTTGGGCAGAACTTGTTCATTGAGTTCCTTGGTCTTCTCTTCCACACCTTTCAGAACGTTTTGGGTTTGCTCGCCGCGGCGCATCAGGATGACGCCCTCAACGGCATCGTCGTTTTTCTGGAAACCAAACTCACCCAGTCGCGGCGCGTGCCCGATAACGACATCGCCGATGTCGCGCACGCGCACCGGGGCGCCGTTGTTGCTGGCTACCACGATGGCGCCAATGTCCTTGGTGTCGCGGGCCAGGCCCAGGCCTCGCACGTAGTAAAACTGTCCGCCCTGGGAGTAAAAGCCGCCACCCGTGTTGGCGTTGTTGACCGACAGAGATTGCATTATTTGCGGAACCGTAAGGTGAAACCCATAAAGCCGCGAAGGATCAAGAAGGACCTGATACTGCATCACCGTGCCGCCGAAGCCCGAGTCATCCGCCACACCGGGCACCGATTTGTAAGCGCGCTCGATCACCCAGTCCTCGATGGTCTTCAGTTCCTGGGGCGAACGGTCAGGGCTCTCGATGACATAACGATACACGAGCCCGCTGGGGCTGAAGAGGGGCGCGAGGGTTGGCGTCACGCCGGCGGGATAATTCACTTCGCTCAGCCGCTGGAAGACGACTTCGCGGGCGAAGTAATTATCCGTGTCCTCCTGGAACGTCAGGATGACGTCGGAAAGCCCATAGAGCGAAATGGAGCGCATCACCTCCAGATTCGGCGTGCCGTTCATTTCCACTTCGGTCGGCAGGCTCACCAGGCGCTCGACTTCTTCCGCCGCGTGGCCCGGCCATTGCGTGATGATCTCCACCATGGGCGGAGACAAATCGGGATAGGCATCCACCGGCATGCGGTGGAAGGTGATGACCCCGATCACCGCAACCATGGCGGTCAGCATGATGACTAGGAAGCGCTGGCGCAAAGCGAATTGGACGATGTGATGAATCATAAATAGGGGCTAGGTACTGGGGACTGGGGGCTGGGTTCGTACCAGTGCTGATTCTTCCTAATCCCGAGACTGTTCACTTGTGTTCCCCGACGACGAGAAAACGGCAAGCGAACAGGATTGTTCCTATACCTCCGGTTTTGTCAGTGTTGAAACGAGTTCTGGAACTGCAAGAATAAGCTGCCGTCTGCGATGACGCGGTCACCTGCTTTCAGGCCTTGCAAAATCTGCGTTTTGCCGTCGGCGGCGTCGCCAATGGTTACCGAGTGTTCGCCAAACTGGTTCGGGCTCACCTCGAGGTAGACAAACGGCTCGTTTTCGGCGTCGCGCAGAATCGCGGAATCCGGCACCGTTAGAGCGTTGGGGATGGAGCCTGCCTGAATGATGGCCGTAACGTACATGTCCTTTTTCAGTTTCTTACCGGGGTTTTGGGTGTCGATCCGGACCGGCAAGGTGCGGGAGGTGGGATCGAGCGCCACGCCAATGTAGGAAATTCGCCCGTGAAACTCCTCCGCGTACGCGTCGGTCTGGATGGTCACTGGATCGCCCTTATTCACGCCACCGATGTCGCGTTCGTAGACATTCGCCAAAACCCACACGGACTCCATGTTGGAGATCGTAAATACCTGGGTTGCGCCCGCCTGGATCACCTGCCCGGGCGATACCAGCCTTTCCACCACCTCGCCGCCGAGGGGCGCGAGCACGGGAATTTCGGGCAATATGGTGTCTTTGGAGAGCTGATCGGGATGCTCGATGCCTAGCACCTTAAGGGCTAACTCCGCAGCTTGGAGGTCAGCTTGCGCCTGGTTTTCGGTTGATTCGGCCTGTTCAAGATCGGCCAGAGCAATGGCGTGATGCTGGTACAAGTCCTGCGCCCGGGCGTGGCTTTTTTGCGCCAAGGCGTAGGCGTCCTTAGCCTTGAGATAGTTGGTGCGGGTTTGGGCAAAGTCGGGGCTGGCCACGTACAACATGGGCTGGCCGACACTTACGACCTCTCCTGGCGTAATCAATATCCTGGAGACCGGCCCGCTAACCTGGGTAATCACGGGCGTGGTTTCAAAGTTGTTGTAGGCGACGGCCCCTGAAAGTCGCAGCACGCGGCGCAGCACGGTAGCGTTAACGGTCACTAACTCTACGTGCGACATCTGTTCCTCGGGCACCGAGAAAAAGTGCGCGCGCGAATCATCGCTTCCGGCGGCGGTACTGGCAGGGGCGGGATTGGCGTCCGCCGCGCGCCGCGCGCAAGAAGTGGACATAACGGCCGTTGTGATCAGCAAGATCGCCGCTAAATCCGAAATCACCCGCCGCCCTCCGGGACTCGCGTGCGGTATGACATTCCACTCCAGCCGATCCCGATCCGGCAAGTTGCACTGCTTACGACTCAACGTCCTTGTCATGGCAAATTCCTTGTGCCTACTGCTTCCCGCAATTGCTCAACGGCGAGCATGTAGGTCGCCAGCGCCTGGCGATAGGCGAGTTGCGTAGAGCGGTAGCTGCGCTCCGCATCCAGAAAGTCCAACAAGCTCGCTGCGCCCCTTTTGTAGGCGTACTCACTGATGTCTCGCGAGTCCTGGGCCTGCTTCAGGTAGCCCGAGGTGTAAAGCTGGACGATCTGGTCATTAACCTTCATCGCTTGAAAAGCATTGCCCACATCCGTCATTACGGTTTCAGCGGCGGCAGCCCGCAATTCATCGGCTTGGGTAATGGCGTAGTGCGTGCGGGCAATCTCACCCTGGTTACGGTCATAGATGGGAATTTCAATGTTGAGGGTGAACCCAGCGGCATTCAAGTCCGAAACGTGCGTGTAGTCAAACGTAGTGGTCAGCGGTCGAGCCCGGTTAGCCTTCGCCAGTTGAAATTGACTTTGGGAGGCCGTTACGCCCAATTGGGCTGCCTGAAGATCGGGCCGCTGCTGCAACGCCAAGGCCTGCAAGTCCTCCTGATTCCCATGCAGAGGAGCATAGGCTAACTCACCCATCACGTCATAATCAGGCGGGACGGACTCAAAGCCCAGTTGCTGGCGGAGGGCCAGAAGGGATTGCACCAGCGCCAGCTTGGCGGAGGAGACGTCGGTCTGAAATTGCAGCAACTGCAACTTGATTTTCAACAGGTCGCCTTCGCTAATGGCCCCGGCGTGGTACTGGCTCTCGCTCAGGTTCACCGTGCGCTGGAAGCTCGCCAGATCCTCGTTGGCCAGCGCCAGGTCCGCCTTGGCCTCCAGAACGCCAATAAACTGCTGGGCCACGTTAAAGATCAGCGTGCGCTCGTTGTCCTTCACCTGCGAGCGGGTAACAGCGGTGGCGTCGCGGGCGGCGCTGATGCGCGCCTGGCGCTTGTGCCCGCGCTCAAAGGTATAGCTGACGCCCAAGTCGAATTCGGTGACCTGGTCTAACGTGGAGGTATTGAGCTGGCTCGGCGTGAAGAGCGGTATGTACAAGTCATCGTAGGTGAACACCGGGTTGGGGCGGATGCCCGCCGTGATCTCCCCGGCCTCGCTCTGTTGAATGGTGTTCTCCGCCGCTTTCAACGCATGGTTGTGCTTGATGGCGAGCTGAATGGCCTGGTCGAGGTCAATCCGCACGGGCGGGGGAGCCTGCTGCGCGCGCGCCACGGTGGCCCCGATGGTCCACCCGAGCAGGAATATGGCGGCTGCCGGTGCCCCCCGGGCTTTTTTCGAGCGTCTGTTGCTATGGTTCATCATTGCGTGATCCCTATCGTGTGAACATTGGTTGGTAAAATGACCGGCCCCGCGCGTGCCAAGAGCCGCAGGGGGTAGCCAAAGATCGGTACGAGAAAGACCTAGACAAGGGGAGGTGCCCGGCCGTGATTCATGGCCGGCAGCTCCGAGCGGTAGCTGCTGGGGACCATGCGCCGAACCAGGGGGATTGAAGCCAGGGAAGGAGAAACCTGAGCAGCGCCGCCAGGCTGAGCCGCACTGTGCTGCACGATCTGGCACGCCGTGCAGAGGAGATTGCTATCAGACGTCGCCGGCGACTGGACTTCGCAGGCCGAGACTGAAATAACGTGCTGCCACGGCGCTGGCATCTCGCCATGCCGATGGAGCATGGCAATGCCCAGAAGGTGCATCTGCAAGAACACCAGTAGGTAAGAACCCAACACGCTGGATTGGCGAGCGATGGTGCGTTGCACGGCAAGTTATTCTACTGGAATTCTGGGAAAGAGCTAGCCCCAAAATGCATCATACGGTACCCGGTATGGTATATAATTCATGAAGGCGGACCTATGAGCCACACCATAAAAAATAAGCAGGACTTGATCTTCCGGGCCAAACGCATTCAGGGGCAGGTCGAAGCCCTGGTGCGTGGTCTGACGGAGGAGCGTGAGTGTTCTGACATTCTGCAACTGATGAGCGCGGCACGGGGAGCAATGAACAGCCTCATGGCCGAATTGCTGGAAGGGCACATCAGAAACCACGTGCTCGACGGAAAGCAACGCCCCACTGCGGAACAGTTGGCGGCCGCCGATGAAGTGATCGCCATGGTGAAGTCGTACTTGAAATGACCTGGCGCCCGCTGCGGGACGAGGAGAAGTGGTATGAGTGCCCCTTTTGCTGCCAACGAGCCCCACGGAACAACGCCGCAACCCGGGTTCAAGTGCCGCAATCGTCACCAGGAACGGCATGAAATGGCGGAGCAAGCGGAGCATCGTACCGGACTGGCCTGGGTGGATTTGGCGCGCATTGCCTTTGTAACGCTGGCTGCGGTGGCCGTTTGGTTCCGGGTGTGGGAGCCGTTTCCTCACCTCAGTGTTATAGGAGTTGCGGCCACCCTCGTCGGCGGATATCCCATCTTTAAAGAGGCCGTCGAAAACATTGTCCAACGCCGGATGACGATGGAACTCTCGATGACCATTGCCCTGGTCGCGGCTTTGGCCATCCGCGAGTTTTTCACCGCTCTGGTTATTACGGGATTCGTCCTGGCGGCGGAAGTACTCGAGGAACTGACGGTCGGCCGGGGCCGGCGCGCCATCCGGGACCTGCTGGATTTTCTTCCCCACACGGTCCTGGTCCGGCGTGATGGCCGCGAGGCTGAGATACCGGCATACCGGGTTCAAGCCGGCGACCAGGTGATTGTGAAACCGGGCGGGCATATTCCGGTTGACGGCTTCGTATCGAACGGGCATTCATTTGTGGAACAAGCGGCGATCACCGGTGAGGCGATGCCGGTGGAAAAAGAACCGGGAGACCCTGTCTATGCCGGCACGATAAACCAGTCGGGCGCTTTGGAAATCGAAGCGCAGAGGCTGGGGCGCGATACGACGTTCGGGAGAATCGTTGACGCGGTCGAGCGGGCGGAGAAATCGCGGGCGCCGATTCAGAAGACGGCGGACCGCCTGGCCGGCTATTTGGTGTATTTCGCGATAGGAGCGGCAGCGTTGACTTTTGTCATCACGCATAACGCCCGCTCCACGATTTCGGTGGTCATCGTCGCCGGGGCTTGCGGCATCGCCGCGGGAACTCCCCTGGCCATCCTCGGCGCCATCGGTCGTGCCGCGCACCAGGGCGCCATTGTAAAGGGCGGGCTCTATCTGGAAGTGCTTGCCGCTGTAGACACGGTGGTGCTGGACAAGACCGGCACGTTGACATTCGGAACCCCGCAGATTCGGGAAGTGGTTGCGGCCGACGGCGTCACGCCGTTGCAGATCCTCGCCGCAGCCAGCGTCGCCGAGCGAAAGTCCGAACACCCTCTGGCCAAGGCCATCATCGCGCATGCTCGCGACCTAGGCGCGCCCATGGAAGATCCCGACGAATTTTCGTATGCGCCCGGACGGGGTATCCGTGCGACGCTGCGAGGCGAGGAGATCCTGGTCGGGAGCCGGGCGCTACTGATGGAGCACGGCGTGAACGGGACACAGAGTGCTCCAAGTAACCCGCCAGGCGGAGCTTCCGAGGTTTATGTCGCGAGGCGAGGAAATGTGCTGGGAAGCATCCGCGTTGATGATGTTCTCCGGCCGGAAGCGAAAGAGGCCGTGGCCGCGCTGCGAGCAATGGGATTGAGAACCGTTCTCCTGAGTGGTGACACCCAGGCTGCTACGACTTCAGTAGGGCGCGACCTTGGGGTGGATGAAATGCTGGGCGAACTTCTGCCCGACCAGAAGGCCCAATGGGTGAGTGAGCTCCGCGCGCACGGGCACAAAGTCGCCATGATCGGGGACGGGGTGAACGACGCGCCAGCCCTGGTTCAAGCCGACGTCGGAATCGCGATGGGTTCAGGAACCGATGTGGCGCGGGAAAGCGCGGATGTGATTCTGATTGGCAACGATCTGTCCAAGTTTGTTGCCACCCTCCGCCTGGCACGACGCTGCCGCAGCATCATTATGCAGAATTTTGTGGGCACATTGTCCGTGGATAGCATCGGCGTCGGAATGGCCGCCTTTGGCTATCTGAATCCGCTGCTTGCGGCTGTCATCCACGTCGCGTCGGAATTGACGTTTATTGTGAATTCTACGAGGCTATTGCCGCGGCGCTCGCGTTGACCCTTTTGGGCCCCGGCTCTGCCTGATTGGTGATGCTTAAGATTCTCGCGCTGTAAAAACAAAGGATGTCCTATGCGCGGCCCGAAGCGGCGGGAATCCGGCCCGCCCTTCCTTTCCTGCTTGACAATGGCCAACTGCTTAGGCTAGAATATAGATGATATGAACGGGCTCTGCCGTTTCTCGCTGTCTCCGGGTCAAGCCCAATCTGTTTTGACACTTGGTGCGAAGCCGGCTCCCAAGGGAGGGCGCGGACAAAACGTACCAGTGGCTTCACGACATAATGTCTTTGTGGAAGAAGAACGCCCAAACCTGGGAAGTTACTGAAAATAAATGGCCAGCAGTGCGTTTTTCACCCTCCCGAACCTGAGAACTTTCTGAAAACAAACCTACTTACAAAGAAATAGGCGAAAGGCGAAAGTGGCACGACATTGTGCCCGAATCGTGCTGTGCTAAAATGTCCTTATCCAGCTCTGCCGAAGAGGATTGAACGAAACATCTGCAACTACTCCGTCCGTGCGCGCATCTTTATAAGCACCAGAGGTAAAGTCGTTTAGGGCTTCCCATTCTTGAGCTTGCCTGATACTATAAAGGGGCTTAGCCGTTTGGGACCAAAGAAGGGCAACACGGTCAGATTGAGACGCCGGGGAACATCTCGTCACGCTTGGGTGCGGTCGGTGCTGGTGGTCGTATTACTCAGCGCCGAAGTTCACCTGTTTTCCGCCGAAATCCTCCATCACCATATCGAAGTTGCGAGGATCTGCCAAATCGAGCATCAGGGCGGGCCTTACCTGCACACTGCCCCGGAAGTCAGCCCGATTTGCCCACTTTGCCAAATCGTTCGCAGCAGTTCGGTTCGCCCCGCAGTCCAATCGCTCATTCCAAATCCTATCCGGCAATCCACTTATCAGCCTTTAACTCCACCGGCCCGCTATTCCCGCATTCTTGCACCGTCGCTTCTTGCCCGCGCCCCTCCTCTCTCCTGAAAGCCTTGCCTCATTTCGAATTACCAAACAAATCTTGAGAGGAAAAAGGAGAGTGCTATGCATTTATTCGTGTTCAGGCGGTCCTCGCGAAGGCTGAATTCCCGCAGTGGCTCTCGCAGGGTGTCTTACTTTAGCAGCCGGGCAGGAGCGATCGCCGCCCTGTTGTTTTCAATGCTGCTGGGAGTTGCGCGCCTCTCGCAAGCGCAGGGAGGGGGTTCAATCACCGGTGCGGTGCAAGACCCGTCCGCCGCGGTGATAGCCAATGCGACAGTGACCATCGATAACCCCGTCAGCAACTATGTTCGCTCCACCACCACCGATAGTTCGGGAAATTTTAAATTTTCCAACCTACCGTTCAATCCGTACCACTTGACAGTCACGGCAACTGGATTCTCCCCCCAAGCGCAGGACGTCGATGTCCGCTCGATGGTGCCGGTAGAGTTGAAAATTGCCCTAAAGGTCTCGGGGGGCACTACTACCGTGACGGTCTCAAGTGGGGCGGAGGACCTGATCGAAGAGACCCCCATCACGCATACCGACGTTGACCGCGGCTTATTCGATAAGCTGCCGCTGGAGAGTCAGTCGTCGTCACTGAGCTCGCTGATCACGCTGGCATCCCCAGGAGTCGTCGCTGACTCGAACGGTCTATTCCACGGGCTCGGTGACCACGCGGAAAACTCGTTCTCGGTGGACGGCGAGCCGATAACCGACCAGCAAAGCAAGGTTTTTTCCAATCAGATTCCCGTCGACTCCATTCAGTCCATGGAAGTGATCGAAGGCGCCCCACCCGCCGAATACGGAGGCAAGACCAGCGTGGTGGCTAAGGTAACGACACGGTCGGGACTGGGAGAGACCCACCCGCACGGTGACGTGACGGCCTCCTACGGTAACTTCGGGACTTCGAACGGAGGATTCGACCTCGGATATGGCGGAAACTCGTGGGGCAACTTTATTTCCGTCAATGGCTTGAATACCAGTCGATTCCTGGATCCGCCGGAATATAACGTAATGCACGCCAAGGGCAATGAAGAGAACATTTTCGATCGGGCGGATTTTAAGCCTTCTGATAAAAACACAGTCCAGCTAAATCTCGGATTCACACGTTCCTGGTTTCAAACACCCAACACCTGGGACCAACAGCTTCAACTCTGTACGGTCTTAACAGCGGACTGCAACGGCGCACCCTACGCAACCGGCTCTTTCGCGCTCAATCCGATCACCGGTGTTCCCTTGAGCCCTACCGATCAGCGCTCGCAAATCCGGACCTTTAACGTTGCACCCACATTGACCCGATTGATGAGCACGCATGCCGTCTTCACCTTCGGCCTCTGGACTCGACACGATGAATATAACTATTACCCCAGCAACGATCCTTTCTCCGACTTGGGGCCGCTTCAGGACGAGACCGTCGCTCAGTTCCGGTTCCTGACCAACATGGGTGCGCGCGCTGGTTATTCCTACGTCAATGGGATTCACAATCTCGACATTGGAGTTACATTCCAGCACACTTTTCTGACCGAGAACGACAATTTTGGCATCGTGAATCCCGGCCTGCTTCCGGGTTGCACGAGCGACGCATGTACAACGCTGCTACCGTACGACTTGACGATTGGCGGGCATCTCTACGGCTACCGCGGACATGCCGACATCCGGGAGTTCGCATTCTACGTCCAGGACAATATCAAAAAAGGGCCTTGGAGCTTCAATCTTGGACTTCGCGGAGATGAGTATAACGGTCTCGAAGCCGTGGGCCGGCAACTCGAGCCCCGCCTCGGCATTGCCTATGACATCAAGCCCTCGAATACGGTGCTACAGATCTCCTACGCTCGCACGCTGGAAAGCCCCTTCAATGAGAACCTGATCCTTTCCGGCACGGGATGCACGGATCAGGTGGTCAAAGCGATCATGACCCTCGCCCAAGGCTTCGCATGCGTCACTTCTCCCCTCACCCCGGGTTTTCGCAATGAATTCCACGCCGGTCTCCAGCAGGCTTTTAGCAAATATTTTGTCTTCAGCGGCGAGTACATTTGGAAGTACACCCACAATGGATACGACTTCAACGTGTTTGGCACGAGCCCCATTACCCTCCCCATCGAATGGAGCCATTCGAAAATACCGGGCTTCGCCTTCCGCGAAAGTCTTCCGGATTTCCACGGCTTGTCGGCGTTTGTCGTGATGTCCAGCGTGGCGGCCCGCTTTTTCCCTCCCACCGTCAGCGGAATCGCCCCCCCTCAGCCTCCCGGCGTATTTCGCATCGATCACGACGAGCATTACGGCCAGACCTTCCACGCGCAATATCAACCCTTTAAGCGTTCACCCTGGGTTGGGTTCAACTGGCGGTATGACAGTGGGCTGGTGAGCGGCGCTGTACCCTGCGAGGCACAAACTGCGACGTGCTCCTTGTCGACGTCGGCGGCAGATCTTGTTGGTGGAATGGGGCTAGCCAGTGTTCCGATGGGGGATATCGCCATGGTGAATAACGTCAACGGATTGCCCCTTACTGCCGATCAGGAGTTCGAGGCCGGCCTCACCTGTAACGGAGTAGCCGCGACTCCCAGGCAGCCTTTGCCATTCGCCTGCCCCGCGTCCGATCTCGGGTCTGCTCTGGTGAAAATCCCCGCGCCGAACACGGAGAACGACGACCACAACCCGCAGCGAATCCAGCCACGGAGCTTGTTTGACTTGGCCGTCGGCTACGATAACATCTTTCATAGCGACCACTACAAGTGGAGTGTGCGGTTGACTGCCATCAACGTGGCAAACAAGGACTCGGTCTATAACTTCTTTTCCACTTTCAGCGGAACCCACTACGTTACGCCGCGCGCTTTGACCGTTGAGTTGGGATTTCACTTCTGAGAGTTTCGGGCCTCGCATACTTTAAGCCCGGTGGATGCGCCGCTCGTGGCGAGAGGTGCTACTGTGAGATAAAGGCGAATAGCCCACTAGCTGGGGGAATGTACCTGGCCGCCCAAGGCCTTGGCTTGATCTGCCATTTTCTTGGCCTTTTTGTGTTTTCCCTCGCGCTGATAAAGGTCAGACAGGTTGGCGTAGACTTTCTCCATAGCAGCAGGATCCGATTTCGACTGCTTCGCAGTAAGGGTAAGAGCATCGGACAAGGCCGCTTCGGATTCCCGGAATTTTCCCTCTGCTGCGTAGGCAACGCCCAGGTTGTTCAGGGAAGCCGCGATCGCGGGACTCTCTGCCCCGTATACCCTCTTTCTGATCGCTAAGGCTCGCAGGTACAGCAGTTCTACGTTCACTTCCTTACTCTTCAAAATCAATACTCCGGCAAGGTTATCCAGACTCTGCGCCACATCGGGATGGTTTGCGCCCAACGTCTTTTCCCGAATGGAGAGCGCACGCCGGTAAAGGGCTTCCGCCTCGTCGTATTTCTTTTGGGTGCGATAAAGGTCCGCTAAGCTGCTCAATCCCGAGGCGATATCAGGATGGTCCGGGCCCAGATACTGCTCATCAATCTTGAGTGAGAGCTTATAATTCGCTTCGGCGTCGGCATATCGGCTTTGCAACATGTACACAGCCGCCAAGTTGCTAAGGGAGTTCGCCACATCCGGGTGTTCAGGCCCCATGGTCGAACGCCGAATGGACAATGCCTGATTGAACAGTGATTCGGCCTCGGGATACCTGCCTTGTCGGACGTACAGGACCGCTAGGTTGTTAAGAGACTTGGCGACATCCGGATTCTCGGGCCCGAAGGCTTGTTGCCGGATCGTTAGCGCCCTTTTAAACATCGCTTCGGCGTCGGCATATCGCTTCTGGCGAACATAGAGAGCGGCCAGATTGGTGAGGCTGCTTGCGAGATCCGGATCGCGCGGTCCCAGGACCTTCTCTTTGATCCAGACAGCTCGGCGGTATAACGGTTCCGCCTCCGCAAGCTTGTTCTGCTCCCAGTACAATTCCCCTAAGTTGTTGAGCGTGCTCGCCACATCAGGAGACTCCGGCCCCAGCAATTGCTCGCGTAAAGCGAGACACTGCCGGTAGATCGGCTCAGCTTCCTCAAACCGGCTTTGGTTTACATACAATACGGCCAGATTATTCAGGCTGGCGGCCTTGTCCTTGCGCGCCGATTGGCCAAGCTTCTCCCAGATGGTTAGGACGCGTTTGAATACGGGTTCGGCCTCGGAGTACCGCGCCTGATGAAGCAAAAGCAGACCCAGGTTATTTAGCGTTATGGCTAATCGACGATCAAAGGGTCCAAATAACTCCGCCGCCTTTTCCGCCTTCACAAACTGCGACTCCGCTTCGCGGTACTGGCCTTGGCCGTAGGATTTTTGTGCGGATGTAATCAGTGTATCCCAATGATTTTCTTGCCCATATGCCGCCCAGGGAGTTAGAGCCAGACAGACCGAACATAGGATGAGGGGTCGCATTCGACGCTCCGGTTAACCTTTACTTTGAGAGGCAGTGGTGCGGGAGAATCGGATTAGATTGAAACGGGAGGGCAGGCGATCGGGCCACTCCTCGCCATCACTACCCAAAGTCGTGAATCCAGCACATCGCTGGAAGGGTCTCTATTTACTCATCTGATTGGACTGCAGGCAACTTGTTTGCCAATCAACCTAGCCGGAGTGCTGATCTGGAAAAGATTGAATCTGCGACGTCTTGTCACAGGTTGAAAAGACGCAACTACGAATTTGATCGAATTTCTCGCTGCGACCAGCGTGACTTCAAACATGATGTGGATTTTCTCGCAACCGGCGAGTGCAGCGCGAATATTTAGTTCATCGCACAACAACAAGAGGGTTGACTTCGGATGTGCCAATAGCTTAAAAGGTACTAGACAGTAAGCCTACCCTGTGGCCTGGCAGAGCGGAACCACCCTCATTGCGCGGGGGGTGAAACTAACTCTCAATTTCAGGTTTGGGGACCTGAGATTACTCCCGCCTCTCCCGCCTGCGGCTGTAGGGATTCTATGGGAAAAGGGGAACTACCAAGCATGAAAACAACACCCAGCGCTATGCAAAAAATGGCACGGCATGCTTTTGGACTGTTGCTAGACTTACGCGAACGCGAGAATGCTCACCTACTACTCTCCCAAGCTATCGCTTTTCTGGAAATGCTGGGACGAGAAAAGGACGTCAACGCTGCGCCGCTTATGCTCTCCGTCCGTGTCACACAATTGCGGAAATCTTAATCGGCAGCTCACGCGAATACCAATGCAAACATTCTGACCGTTGCACGCAACCCTCCGCGTGTCGCTGCCGGTCATCCGCGACTATGAATCGGCGTCGCCGCCAACACCCCACCTCCGGCGCCACGAAGCGACATGCGTGGGCAACTTCCGGTAGTGTGTCCCGCAGAGGGGACTATTCCTGCGAGGGTGCGGGTTCGACCGGGACAGCCGCTGGCGCTGTCGGCGCAACTTCCTGGCCTGCCCGGAGCTTTGCCATCTCGCGCTGAAGCTCGGTTGCCAGGTCCTCCAGGATCCGAAGCTGCTCGGTCCGGCGCTGCACCAACGATTCCAGCCGCGTCACTTGGCGCTGCAATTTGTGGTTCTCGCGGCGAAGATAAATAAAGCTGCCGCCCGGAACTCCGATCGGCGTCCCAGTTCCGGTTTCACCGGTCTTTCCCGATTCTCCGAATTTGATATCCGGCAAGGGCGCCAACCGGGCCTGAGTCTGCTTGATGAGCGCATCCAACTCTTTCCGCTCGACTCCGGGGGGGCAGAGTTGCCGCAGGGCATTGAGCCGCGCCAAATCCGGATTGTTGCGTCCTCGCTCCCAATGCTGAACTGCGCCTTTGGTGGCGTTCAACAGCCGAGCCAAGCCTTCTTGGCTTACCTCGATTCGCTTTCGAACTTTGCGAACAACTTTTGCTGCGGTCAGTGGTTCCATGACAGTGCACCTCGTTTTCAAAATAGTTCTTGACAAGATTTCGATTCTAGCCTATTGTCTGCTACGCTCGCCACGTGGTCCGGGAGTCCTTCCCGGGCCAGGCCCCGCCCCGCTGGCGCTCACCCTTCAGCGGGCGCCCTTCCCTCCCACGCACTGCGCCGGGGGAACTGCGGCGGAAGAGGTAACGAAACGTGCACGATACTCCCAAGGTAATCGCCCAAAACACTGCCCCGTTTTTCCCGGCCGGCGTCGCATTGTCCGCGCCACCCGGACCCAATCTCCTAGGCTGCCACCTCGCCCAATGTCTGCATTGGGTTCGTGTGCCGCCGAAAGGCAAGTCGTGCGCGATTGCCCATTCATGTCCGGCTCCTCACCTGGCTCCAGACCAGTGTTCGCTTCTCGTGGCCTACTACGTATCGGCACTTTCTCGGCTAGCGTGCTCGGACGCCGCCTATGATACCACGCCTTGCGAGCTTCTGCGCAACACAAATTTACTTATCGAACACGCACCTGGGAAGTTCCTCGCGTTGGCCCAGTCCGCGTGCACCGGATGGCCCACCGCCCCTGCACGTCCTGGAGCCCAGAATGGGCAGCTATCCGTTGCTTTAGGACAGCGGGGACCCTCCCGGCTCGAGCCCTGTCGACTTTCACTGCCTTTATGACCTTTCCATCACAAAAGAGGACTAATTACATGTCTGACTCCATCTGGTCTCCAATCGTTAGAATTCAACCCCCCACTCCATCCCACTCGGCCAACGGCGCGCTCGCCGTGCAGCCTTGCCGTGCCCATGTTGTTGCGAGGTCGTCATTTTCGAAGCCGTCTCCCTTGCCGGAAGGGATTCTCGTCCCGGCGTCGCGGTCGGCGCGATGCTCAGTAAAAGGTTGCGTTTTCCCTGCCCTCTCGCAAGCAACTACGGTCTGCCATTACCACCGACTTTTCCAATCGGATGCGGAAGCGGAACACTTTCAATCGCATCAGCCCTCTCAGTCGCTGTTAATGTACGCGCCGTTCGGGGTTTCCGAAGGGGAGCCCGACGACTCCCGGCAGGAGGACCGAAAGCGGCAGGCAGCGGAACGGGAAACGTTTCTGTTGGACGAATCTGCCGGAGCGATCTGGCGCGATTGAGGGTAAGGGTTTCCTTTTCACCGTCGAAAATTGTTCACGAAGATTGCCTCACCCGCCGATTAACAGGTTGGCTGCGAGGTCCGGCGAAGCCGGGTAATCGCGCACCTCGGTTGGCGGGGGAGGTCAGCGTGGAATTGTTCGTTCAGATTGCCCTTATGTTCTTTTTCATTCAGTTTCTGGCGGTGACAATGATCATGGCTATAGCGCTGCTTTTCGCGAGGCCGGAAGTGCCGACTTTCGGCGCGGGCGCCAAGTGCGGGGCCTTTAGCCGAAGTGTCGCGGTCATGGTCCAACTGTGGGATCGGGTTCATGGCACTGTGGTGCGACTGGCGCGGGCCGTGCGTCCTGGCGCCCACTAAGCGGAGAAAGCCTGGCGGGGCCGAGCTGATGATGTCCCTTCGCTTGAGTACACGGCTACCCATCGAGCGGGCGACCAGAAACCGGCGCGCCCAAGGTGCTTCACTGGGCAAGGCGCGTTCGGGGTTCGGCGACGGCCAACGCTGAGCAGCCCGGCGACGTGGCGACGCGCCCGGAGCCAGTGTGCACTTCATAACCGCACGAACCTTTCAGCGAGGCTATTAGTAAGAGCAGTCATTTGCAGGCAAGGCGGACATGGTATCGAGGCATCTGGCGCGCACGGCCGGGAGATAACTGGTTTGTGCCGAACCCCTGCGGGTACCATTAACCTAATGGTAAGTGAATCACCGGTTGAATCCGCGCGAGCTTGTGCCGGAGTCTTTCGAGGCGGCGGGTGAAGCGCGCGGCGTGCGGCAACATCGGGTTGCGCAGAGAGTAGCGCAGCGATGAGCCGTAGGGCAAAACGGCATCTGGCGCTTGGCCGGCGACACTGGACTCTAAAGCAGTTCCGTTTAGGCGTTCGAGCGCGGCTAGCGTGAACTCCAGCGCGCCTTCGAGGTCGCGGCGGTGGTGCTCGTAATGGATGGCCAACTCTTTAAAAGCTTCCAGCGCCAGGTCTGAAGTCCGGCGCGAAAGCTCCAGCCAGGTTTCCGTGGCCAATTCGTGCCGGCGTTCGCGTTTGTACTGCGTGGCCAACTGGTAGAGCGCGCGGGCTTCGATTTCTTCCGGCAATCCTCCGGAGAGCGCGCGCTGGCAGGTGGCCACTGACTGCGCCCTGGAACCGGCGGTCTCGTAGATGCGGCTGAGGCTGAAGAGATCCACGGGCGAATCGAGCGTGCTGGCGCCACCGTCGCCGAGGGCCCGCGCCAACTCCACGGTGAGTGCTGCGAGCGTCATGACATCGAGTGCGTTGTGGTAGAACACCGGTTGCAGGCCGCGGGCATCGCCGGTGCGGAGATAATCGAAGTATATCCCTGGGATTTCGGAGCCCGGTACGTCGCCCTCGCGCTCGATCTTCAGCACCGCGCTCTCCAGGTCCGTAAGTCGGCAGCTTTCCAGGCGCAGTTTCCACAGGCGCCGCGATGGGTGTAGCGCATCCAGGTGCGCCAATCGTCCAAAGGGAGACTTCAGCCGCGCCAGCGCGTAACGCGTCTCGAGCAGCGGCACATCGAAGGTCTTGCCGTTGTAAGTCACCAGGCCGTCAAAGGTGCCCAGTATTTCCGCGAGCGCGTGCAGAACGGCTTTCTCCTCCGGATAGTCCCGCAGAAAGAACTGTCTGACTACGAATTGCGCCCCGTCAAGCGTACCGATGCCGATCAGGAACGCACAGGTGCCGGTGCCGCCGGCAAGGCCCGTAGTTTCCGTATCGAGATAGACCAGTTTCTCCGGCGCCGGCAGGAGGGCTTGGGGAAAGAACAGGTTCAGCGGGCTTAAGTCGGCGGCCGAGATGTCACCGATGCGTAACTTGCCATACGGCCTGCCAAACGGAAATGCCTGCCGGGCCACAAAGTATTCACCCAGATCGTTTTTCTCGATCACGCCCTCGACGTAGGCTTCGATGCCCTTGGCCGCCCGTTGCGCGGGAAGCGGTCGCGGCGCGGGTGGCTGCTCCAGACGGCGCAGGTAAGCAAGCGTCTCCTCAAGTTCGCGATTGGGGTCGCGGGGCTGCGAGGTCTTCTTGAGCTGGCGAAGCTTTTCGTCCAGGGTCATAAAAATAGTTAACAGTTTACAGTTGACAGTTTACAGATCTTGTCATCCATCCTTAGTCCTTTGTCACCAGTCGGCGGTTGGGCGTCATTGGCCAATGGCTCTGGCCGGGGGGCATTTACGGCAGGGGCAAATGGCAAAGGACCCATGACGCGCGTTTCCCTAACTTCCCTTCGCGAGCCGGCTAAGTATTTCCAGTGCTACTTCCTTCCCTTTTTCCCCAATCTCGCCTGCCGGGCCAACGCAGGATGGGCAGCCGTTGAGGCAGGGGCATTCTGATATCAGTTTGTGCGTTTTCTCGAGCAACGAATTGCACATTCGAAACAGTGGCTCACTGAGCCCCACGCCTCCGGGATAGGAGTCGTAAAGATAAATGTTAGGTTCGAAGATCTTGCGCACTACAGTTCGCTTGCCAGGTTGTCTATTGTCCTCCTCGGCAGGCTCGGAGGTACCGCCGCCCTTGAGGGCGGCAGGTGTCGGGCTAAAGCCCGGCTCTACGTTCGCTGTTAATTCCAGTTCGGCGTTCTCGCCCACCGAGGTTCCCAAATCACGAGCGTCGCACATGACGAGCAGCGTGGCAATAGCGCCGAGTGCATTCGCCAAACCGTTTACACCGTCCAGGCGGTCGGTGGAATTATAGGGCAACGAATCCATCATAGAGCGGGACAAAGTCAGCCAGAACGCGGTGGTGTGCATTTCCTGTTCCGGCAACGTGAGTTCGCCCGAACCGACGTTCTCCATGGTGTAGAACTTGATTTTCTTGAAGCCCACCACCTGCGTGTTTACCTGAACTTCGCCATGATTCTTGCGCGCCGTCTCGGGGCAAGGGCGCCCCGGCGCAATCTCGGCGGGTGCATGCCGTGGAGTGCTCCCACCCGAACCCACGGGAGCAGAATCGAACGTCTCGAGGATTTTGATCTTCGTGTAGGAGATGGCATCGGTGAAGTATTCGGAATCCACCTGGTGGACGTAAGCCTTGCGATCGTCGTAGTCGAGGCGCTCGACGTGGTACTGCACGCCGTCCTGAATATAGATGGCCTTCTCGTGCAGGGTGGTGAGCGCGCTCGTAAAGTCCGTTTCTCCAATTATCCGCGGCTCATGAGTGTTGTCGACGATTACGAAATTGTCCGAGGAGACGGAGCGCAGGCTGAGCGCGTCGGCAGGGTAGCTTTCCGAAACCCAGTGCCAGCCGTCCTGCGTGTGATGCAGGAAGCCTGATTCTTCCAGATATTGGCAGAGACGCCGGAGGTCGAGCGCGCCAAACTTCTCATCCTCCCGCAGCGGCAACTCAAATGCGGCGCACTTAAGGTGATTCAGCAAGATCAGCAAATTGTCAGGATTCACATAGCCGTGCTCGGGCGACCGGCCGAAGAAATAGTCGGGGTTTTGTACCATGAACTGATCGAGCGGCGCGCTGGAGGCCACGAGCACCGCGGCGGATGTTCCCTGCCTTCGCCCCGCCCGGCCGGCGCGTTGCCACGTGGAGGCGATCGTCCCGGGGTAGGCAGCCAGCAGCGCCACATCCAGGCTGCCCACATCAATCCCGAGTTCGAGGGCGTTGGTGGCCACCACTCCGCGCAAGCGTCCACTGCGCAAATCACGTTCGATTTCCCGCCGCTCCAAGGGCAGGTAGCCACCGCGATAGCCGCGCACCGCCTGCGGCATGGCAGGCCCTTGGGAAAAATCCTCCTGAAGATATTTCACCAGAATTTCCGTGGCGAGCCGGCTGTTGGCGAAAATAATCGTCTGAAGCCCGCGCGACAGAAACGTTCTGGCCAGTCGCCGCGTTTCATTCAGGTAGGAACGGCGAATGCCGAGTTGCGGATTGACCACCGGAGGGTTGTAACAGACAAAGTACTTCTCCGCCGCGGGTGCACCATTGTCATCGATGAGCGTGACATCCTCTTCCAGAATGCGTGCGGCGAGTTCCTGCGGGTTCGCGATGGTGGCCGAGGTGCAGATGAATTGCGGCCTGCTGCCGTAGAATCGCGCCACGCGCTTGAGCCGGCGCAGGACATTGGCCAGGTGACTGCCCAGAACGCCGCGATAATAGTGGAGCTCATCGATCACCACGTAGCGGAGGTTCTCGAAAAGGCGCTGCCACCTGGTGTGGTGCGGCAGGATTCCGGCGTGCAGCATGTCGGGATTGGTGATCACCAGATTGCCGCGAGCGCGAATGGCTTTGCGCGCGTCCTGCGGCGTATCACCGTCGTACGTAAAGGTGCGCACCTCGTCGCCCAGTTGCTCAGTCCAGCGATTCAGTTCCACCAGTTGGTCCTGCGACAGGGCCTTGGTGGGAAACAGGTAAAGCGCGCGAGCTTCCGGGTTCTCCACCAACGCGCTCAGGATCGGCAGGTTGTAGCAGAGCGTTTTGCCCGACGCCGTCGGCGTGACCACCACCAGGTTTTTGCCTTCCTGAGCAACATCGAACGCCAGTGCCTGGTGCGTGTATAAGGAAGCGAAGCCACGAGCTTCGAGAATCTCGATCAGGCGTCGTGGCAGGGTAGAAGGGAAGGGTGCGACACGCGGTTCGCGCGCGGGGAAATGGCGTATGGCGGTCACGCCGCCCTGGGCCCGTGAGGCGCGGAACTTCTCTTCAATTTCTTTCAGCGCGCTTTCCACCGGCGCCATCTCGCGCGCTCGGAAACTCGCCAAGGCGTCGGATTTCGGATCCATCGTGGGTTCCTCGAATCAGGCAATCTGGCCATCCGGTAAGCAGGAGGTTCTACCGACTGTGTCGGCAGGCCAGCGGACGTTACTTCGCCTTTTATTCGCTCCCCCACTTTAGCACAGCCAGCCGTTGCCTCCAAACAGTACGTATTGGAGTTGGGCAGGGGGGATTTGCGCAGGGACATCCCGCGCGGGCTCCTATGAAATACTACGCCCCTCGTATACAGAGCAACATCGTGGGGTGGCCGGTTTCTCAGCCCAAATTCTCAAACAACCACCTTTCTTTTCATAAACATCGTGGGTTCTGAGCGATAACATGCCTATTTTCAGTAACATTGTGGGTTAGCCGATTTCTCAGCCCCAAATTTTCGAATAACCACCTTTCTTTTCATGAACATTCTGGGTTGGGAGCGGTAACGTGCCTGTTTTCAGCAACATTGTGGGATCATCCAAATGGTGCCCTTTGTTTTCAACAACATTCCGGCTTCGTTGGTACAAAAAATGATTCTCTCCGCATCCTCTTTTGCCTGAGATAGGTTTGGTGGAAACTCGCCGCCACCTCCCGCTCTGCTTGGATGACGACTTCTGCTGTCTGCCGCAAGAGCGGGCAGACAGACATTTCCGGCGTCAGCAGCGCGTGCGCCAAACGGGCCACTCCGCCCGGGGGAGCGTTCAGCAGGGACACCAGCAAGCCCCGGCGGAGGCGCGAGCGATCCCCCCTGCGCAGCGCATTCATGCGCGCCTGGGCCTTGCCCCGCGCGGTGCGGGGGCCGGTGGATTTCCGGGCGTTGCGGCGGTTGGCGGCAAGCAGAGCCGGAGTCAGGGTGGGGGATTTGCGCAGGGACATTCCGGGCGGGCTCCTCTAAACTGCTACGCGTCTAGTATACTCTCTGGCCTAGCAATGTCAAGACCCAAAATGTCCGAAGGGCGCTGTTTTGGCCCCCAGCCGGAAAGAAAAACGCTCAAGCCGGTCCCGGTCGCCGAACCATCCCACAATCAAGCGCGGATGGCCCACGGCGAGGCAGGTTTACGAAATTGCTGCCAGGACAAAGAGTCGGTTGACTTTGCTTTTTCATAATATGATAATTCCAGGTGTGAGCGAAACATCTGCCTGCCAACCGAGGGATTCTGCCATCAAATAGCCTTCTGCGAGGGTCTATGGCCACCACGACAAATCACTTACAGAGAGCCGCGACGCTTTCGAAGGAGTTACTTCTGGGCGCCTACCGCACCATGTACATGTCGCGGAGAGTGGATGACAAAGAGATCCAGCTTAAGCGTCAGAATCGGGCCTTCTTTCAGATTAACGGGGTCGGACACGAATGCATCGGGGTAGCTGTTGCCCACCACCTTCGGCCCTCCTATGACTGGTTTTACCCTTATTACCGCGATCGGGCGTTCTGCCTGCAAATCGGCACGACGCCGTACGAAATGCTGCTCGCCTCCGTGGGTGCGAAGGACGATCCGGCCTGCGGCGGCCGGCAGATGCCGTCGCACTGGGGATCGAAGAAACTGCACATCGTTACCGGATCCAGCCCTACGGGAACCCGCATCTGGCATGCCGTAGGCTCCGCCGACGCGAGTTGGTATTACTCATGCATACGTGAGGCGGCGGAACTTGCTTCCAGCTTCCACGAGGATGAGATTGCCTACATCTCTTTGGGCGATGGCGCCACGAGCGAAGGGGAATTCTGGGAGTCGCTGAATTGGGCGTGCGTCCGCAAGCTTCCGGTACTTTACGTGGTGCAGGACAATGGCTACGCCATCTCCGTTCCGGTGGACGTGCAAACAGCCGGAGGCAAAATCTCCGGGCTGGTCAGGAGCTTTCCGAATCTCCTGACGCTGGAATGCGACGGCACCGATTTCCCGGACAGTTACGAAACTGCCGGCACCGCGGTTGAATATGTGCGGCTGCGCCAGGGACCGGCACTGATCCACGCCCACGTCATCCGTCCGTATTCTCACTCGCTTTCCGATGACGAGCGTGCCTACAAGCCCGAGGAAGTACGCCACAAAGAGGCAAAACGCGACCCGGTAACGCTGATCGCCCGCTTGCTGATAGAGGAAAAAGCCGCTACGGAAAAGGAATTGAAGGAAGTCGCGGCGTCCGCAGACCGCGAGGTGCGCGAAGCGGCCGACCTGGCGCTGGCGGCGGAAGTGGTGTCGCCCGCCACCGTCCTCCAGTACATTTACTCGCCCACCGTGGATCCCACTTCCGAACACTTTGATCGTCCGCCGAAATTTCATGGCGAGCCGAAGACCATGGTGGATCTCATCAATGCCTGCTTGAAGGATGAGATGGCCCGCGATCCCCGCGTGGTGGTTTTCGGGGAGGATGTTGCCGATTGCAGCCACGAGAATGATTTAACCAAGCTGAAAGGCAAGGGAGGAGTATTCAAAGTCACCCACGACCTCCAGAGGCAGTTCGGCAGTGCGCGCTGCTATAACTCGACGCTGGCCGAAGCCGGTATCGTGGGCCGCGCAGTGGGCATGGCCATCCGTGGCCTGAAGCCGGTGGTGGAGATCCAGTTCTTCGATTACATCTGGCCCGCGATGATGCAATTCCGGGACGAATTGACGGTGTTGCGCTGGCGCTCGAACAACGCCTTCTCCTGTCCCGTAGTCGTGCGCGCTCCGATTGGCGGCTATCTGGCCGGGGGCGCGATCTATCACAGCCAGTCAGGGGAATCGATCTTTACCCATTTACCTGGACTGCGGGTGGTGATGCCGGCGACGGCGCTCGATGCCAACGGACTGCTGCGCACTGCCATCCGTTGTGATGACCCCGTGCTGTTCCTGGAGCCCAAGCACCTGTATCGGCAAACCCACAACCGCGCACCCTATCCGGGACGAGACTACATGATTCCCTTTGGCAAGGCCAAGTTGGTGCGCGAGGGTACTTCGCTGACGATTGTGACATACGGTTCGCTGGTCGTTCGGGCCGTGCAGGCGAGCAAGACTCTGGAACAAGACGGAATTCAGCCGGAGATCCTGGATTTACGCTCGCTGAACCCCTACGACTGGGACCTGATCGCGGCTTCAGTGAAGAAGACCAACCGCGTGCTGGTTCTTCATGAAGATTGTGTTTCTTGGGGTTATGGCGCGGAAATCGCGGCCCGCATTGCTGATGAACTGTTCACATTCCTCGATGCGCCGGTTCGCCGGCTCGGGGCCAAGGACGGGTTCATCCCCTACCATCCCGTTCAGGAAGACACCGTGCTTCCCCAGCCGGCGGATGTGGTAGAGGCGGCGCGAGCGCTGGCAGCGTATTGAAAAGCAGCGGCCAGTGATTAGTGGTTAGAGGCTTAGGCGTTAAGATAAGCCCGACGGTCAGCTTGAAAGCCCGCGAAGCGGGCGTCGTCATGTAGCCCACGGCGAAGCCGTGGGATCATGGCAGCGATGGGAATCTCAGCCCCGAAAACGTCTGGGCATTACCAGCGCCAAGACTGAACCATGCGTAACCTGACGTCGCCCCTCCGGGGCTGACGAATCGGTGGGCGTGACCGCTTTCCCACGGCTTCGCCGTGGGCTGCATAACGACGCCCGCTCAGCGGGCTAAAACCAATCGCGGCCAGCCGTACACGATATAAGGCGGATTATCTTTCTTAGCGCCTATGGTGGTTAGAGGTTACCCCCCTCCTCTGTCGGGAACGCCGCAAGTTGCCTGCCCAGTAGGCTGGATAATGTCAGATCGCTCGCCGCGTCAGCCGATACCGAGCTCATCGATCTTCTCTATTGGAGTGCCACACTTTGGGCATATCACGGCGCCGCAGTCACCGCAAACCAGCGGTTCAGGCACTTCTGTCTCGCACTTCGGGCAATAGAGCGGTTCGCGTTCTCGGGCGGTTGGTTCGGTCATAGCTCACTCACTTGGTGGACCTCGCCAACGATGGAGGCGAGGAACTCCTGCAGCACTTGTTGAACCTCATCCAGTTTGCCGGTGAAAAAGTGGTCAGCGCCTTGCACCCACCGAATTTGTTTGGGCTCGGCGAGCGAACTGTAAAGCCCTGAAACGGCGCTGACGGAGCCATATTCATCGTGCGCTCCCTGGACGATGAGTTTGGGCTTGATGACGCCACGCAGGAATTCAAAATCGAGCGTGTTCATGGGCACTCCCAAGCCCACCAGGGTGGAGACGCGCGCGTCGGTTGCTCCCACGGCCAAGCCCACCCAGGACCCAAAGGAGAATCCCATCAGGCAAACCGGCAACCCCGGGAAATGTCCCGAGAGGTAATCCAGCGCCGCGCGAACGTCGTCCCGTTCACCGTCTCCGCCGGTGAACGTCCCTGCGCTTCTGCCTGCCCCACGGAAGTTGAACCGCAGGGTGGGCAGGCCCGCTACGAGAGCCGCCTTTGCAGCGCGAAACACCACCTTGTTGTGCATCGTGCCGCCGTACATAGGGTGCGGATGGCAAACCAGCGCTACCTGCCGGGGAATGACCTGCGGGTTCCACTCCAGCAGCGCTTCCAGCGGCCCGGCTGGACCGGGAATAAACGCTCGGTCGATTTTCGTAGATCACCTCAGAGAAAAAGGCGTTCGACTCATCTTCAGACCCAGCTCTCCGTTGTCGCCTAAAGCCGCGGGCTGAGATCTGTACATAGTGTAGAATGTTGGCGGCATTGGCGTCATCATCGGTGTGAGGTGCTTCGATTCGGATTACATTAGTTTTGCTGCTGTCGCTGCTGGCGGCGGCAGGTTCAGCCTACTACTACTTTGTGTATCGGCCCGCGCACACGTTTCCGGTTGAGGCGGGGTACGTGTTGCCGCCAACGGTGAGCGTGGTTGACACGCCGGCTGAGGTGCGCATGGTCGTCGGAGTGGTGAAAAGTGGCGAGCGCGTCGAGATCACAAAACGAACCCGCAACTGGGCAGAAATCCGGGCAGCCGGTAACCTGACGGGCTGGGTGGAGAACAACGTGCTGCTCGACGCCCGCACCTATGAAGAAGGCCAGAAACTGCTGCGTGATCTCAACGACGTCCCCGTGCAGGCGGAAGGCCACACAAGCGGCATTGTGAACCTGCGCCTGGAAGCAGCCCGGGATGCTCCGCAGCTTGCGCAATTGCCGCAAAACGTCAAACTGCAAATCTTTGGACGCCAGTGGCTGGCCCGTCCCACGGCGGAAGGCCAGCCCGCCGCGGCGGCCAAGGTGAGCGACGCATGGTACCTGATCCGCACCGATTCTCACGCCGGCTGGTTGCTCGGGCGTTTCGTGGCGCTGGATATTCCGGAAAAGCTCGCCCCATTTGCCCAGGGCTCGAACATGGTCGCGTGGGTGGTCCTGAAAACCGTCGACGATGGGGGCCAGGCAGTACCCGAGTATCTGACCGCCGACCGCATGGGCACGCAGGAGGCGGACTTTTCTCATATCCGGGTGTTCACGTGGTGGATCAAGCATCAGGAATATGTGACCGCCTACGTGGAAAGCGATCTGAACGGGTACTTTCCCATGCGCACGGCGGTGATCAATGGGGTTCCGTATTTCCGTCTGCGGCTGATGGACGCACAGGGCGAAAAATATCAGAAAGTTTACGGTCTCTTTGATACCATAACTCGCGCGGTTGGGACGGTGCCGGGTTGGGAGAGCGATGCGATGCCCGCAGCGCCGGCAACCCAACACCACAGACGTTCCGGGCGGCGACAAAATTGAACTCATCGATGGAAAACGGTCCAGTAACTTCTCCGCGCCACAGCGTTTGTAACGGGTTCATTCGCAGCTGGCTGGCGCTCACCGGGCGAGAAGTACGCTTGCTGCAAGCGGGGGATGTGACCACGGAACGCCCGGCACTGTTCGCGATAAGTCACCCGCCGGTTTTTTTGCATGCACTCGTTCTGACGACCGCCATCGACCCTCCCATCCGGTGTCTGCTCCCCAGTAATCTCGCTCGTGGTCCGCTGGGCCAATTCATTGCCCGCTGCATGGGCATTATCCTTTATGAGGGTGACCAACCGAATTCCGAGGCGATCCTGCAAGAGGCAATTGAAGTCCTGGCGGGTGGCGGGGGGCTGGCGGTGTTCGCGGACCCAACCGCAAACGAATCGCCCGAACCAGGCGCGCTCACTTCCACCGCTGCGATGCTGGCTTGGCGTTCGGAGGCCGAGCATCCGGGACAGCGCCTTGCGGTGCATCCCGTGCACCTTTTCCTGCCCGAATCAGCCATGCAATCGCGCGAAATACTGATCTATGTCGACTCGCCTCTAGCTGTCCCGGAAGGTGAATCAACGCCGCCCTCGTCGGGGGGCGAGATGCAATCCTTTGCCGAAACTCTGGAATCCCGCTTTCGAGAAAATGCGTTTCAGCTTCGGCCCGCGGACCTGGAATATTTCCTCACGGATCTCGAGGACATCTTGCGAACCGACTTGCAGGAAGACTGGGCTTCCCGCCCGGAGTGGAAACAAGACACCGATGGTTTTGTACTGAGCCGCCTGCTGATGGATTGGGCGAAGCAGACGAACTACCTGGACCCTGGGCGGCTGGTGGCGTTGCGTCAATCCGTGGAAGATTACCGCCGGGTGGAACGGCGGTGCGCGTTGCGGGAACTGCAAGTCCATGAGACCGGATCCCTCGCGGACCCAGGCTGGCGACGCGTGCTCTATTGGTTGGAGGCGCTGCTGGGTTTGCCGCTCGCCCTTTACGGGCTGGTGAATCATCTGGTGATCGGCTTGGTGCTGTTTCTGGCTGGTTCGTTCAAACCCAATAACAGTCGTGCGCGCTCGAAGGAGTGGACACTCCGCGGCGCACTGATATTGGGCATTTACATCATCCAAATATACCTGGTGGCACATTGGCTGGGCAGGGCCGCAGCGGGTTATTATGCGCCTTCTTTGCCGGTGGCGGGCGCGTACTTGTGGAGATACTGGCGGCTGGTCCGGCCCCAAATCGGTCTGCTGTTTATCTCGCTGACCATCCCTCGGTTGACGCGAAAGGTCAAGCGCTTGCGGCATGATTTGCTCGAAGGCGTCGACCGGGCGCTGGAAGGTATTCAGTAGTCAGTAGTCAATTTTTGGTCGTCAGTGGTTGGTGGCAAGTACAGGGCGGGTATCAGGGATCCAGTATTCGACCTCTCTCACATTAATCACAAAATGGGCGGATAGGTGGCTGAGAACGGAAGACTCACGATTGAGTACTCGAGAGGCTAACGTGACCCTTTTTCTGACGGAATCCGACGTGTGTGATCTGCTGCCGATGGACCGCGCCCTGGAGTGCGTGGAGAACAGCTTCCTGGCGCAAGACGAGAACCACGCCATCAATCGTTCGCGCGAACGCATTCTGCTGCCTCATCTGTCGTTACACTATATGGCCGGAGCGCTGCCGGAATCTCAGCACGTGGGCATGAAGGTCTACACCGTCACACACGAAGAATTGCGATTCCTGGTTCTGCTTTTCGACGCGGTGACGGGCAGGCTGCTCTCTCTCATGCAGGCGGACCATCTGGGGCGCATTCGCACTGGAGCCGCTAGCGGCGTGGCCACCAAGTTTTTGGCGCGGCCGGAGGCCTCCCGGGCGGCGGTGATCGGCACGGGCCGGCAGGCGCGCACGCAACTTCAGGCCATCGCCCGAGTCCGAAAGCTCACTCGAGTGAAAGCCTTTGGCCGGAATCAAGAGCGCTTGCAAAGTTTTTGCCGCGAGATGTCAGAAGATCTTGCTTTACCCGTAGAGGCGGCTGCCAGCGCCGAGGAAGCAACCCGCTTCGGGGAGATCGTGACCACTGCGACCAGCGCCCAAGAACCGGTAGTACTGGGTGAATACTTACAGCCCGGCACCCACATCAATGCCATCGGCGCCAATATGGCCAGCCGCCGCGAACTGGATGACGAGGCGATCCGGCGTGCCACCCTGATTGCAGTGGATTCCATCGAGCAAAGCCGGGAGGAATCGGGCGACCTCATTCACGGACTGGCGAATACCGGGAAAACTTGGGAGAGTGTCATCGAGGTGCATTCCGTGGTTGCGGGAAAGCACCCGGGCCGGTCGTCGGCCGGCCAAATCACGCTCTTTAAATCACACGGAATTGCGCTGTGGGATGTGGCCGTCGCGGGGTTCGTATATCAGCAGGCGTTGCGCCAAGGCAGAGGAAAGGAATTGCAAATTGATTAGCTGCTTAGCAAGGCACAAGAATCAAGGGGATAAGCGGTTCCGTCCCGTCTCACGCAGATCCGAAAATAACCGGTAGCGCCGAATCTGGTTCTCGGACCGCCTCTCGTCACGCATCACTTCTTTTCCGCCCCATCATCTTCGATATCAATCTTCTTGGCGGTGATTTCTCCGCTTTCCGCCAGATCACCCGCCACCGATATTCTCAGGCCGGTGTGCAAATCTTGTGCGGTGCCCACACTCCCGTCCTTTTTCCTGATTTCGGTCTTGTCATTGTAAAGGACGTGAAAGAGCATGTTCTCGCCGCTGGTCACGGTTAATTTGCCTTCAGACTTTTCGGTGATCTTGCCTTCCAGCGTGAAATTCATGTCTTGCGCACCGCCAGCGGAAAGGGAGGCAGCCCGCAGAGTAGACGATAAAGCCGGTGGCTCCAGTTGCAGGATACAGAGCAGACAACCAACCAGGACGACGCAACGCATCAGCATAGGTAACACCTCCCGGATCAGCATTCGTATTCTACCCGTAGTCGCGCTGCAATTCATAATTGCAGCTTGAAGCACAATAGCCAGGAATGCTGGTGGCAAGGCTTGACGACGCTACCGCGGCTGATCCCGGCTATTTCACAGGTCCTGTGGACTCCGGGAAGCTGATACCTAGTATGGTAACGACTCCCTGCGTGTATTCAAGTCCCACCTCGCCGGCGCGCGGCGTGCCCTCGCGGCCAACCCAGACGACTTTGAAAATGCCGGACCTTTCTCCCATCAGGGGTTGTACGGTGACTTGCATTCCCACCTTGAGTGCCAAACGCGTTTTTAGCTTCGCCCCGAACTTGCTGAGCGTTACGATCCGGGCGTCTTCCTGGAAAGGTCCGTTCGGCAACATGCCGGAGATCTTAACCGGGCAGCTAATGTTCACGCGTCCGCTGCGTCGTGACGGAAGTGAACTGCTCGTTTTTCCCATTGTGCACCTTCCAGAGTGCTTCGCCGGGTGGGCGTCGGGCAGCCGAAAAGGGCCAACCTGGACGCGAAGCAAACCCTTTTAAGCGTCGCCTAGTTTAGCACACCGAAGTGACAGAAAAAATCGTGGCACGCGGCGTGCGAGGTGAAATCGGCGGACGGCTGGACGGCGGGTTCAGTGTAGACTGTGCAAAGATGTTACACGACGAAAGGGGGCGCTTCCCGAGATGAGAGCGGTGGTACAACGGGTTAGGCGGGCGGAGGTCCGGGTCGGCGAGGAGGTCATTGGCCGGATTGGGTGCGGCCTCGTCGTTCTTTTGGCCGTCGGAAAGAACGATACCGAAGCCACAGGCAAGGTCTTGGCTGAAAAAATCGCCAACCTGCGGGTGCTCGATGATGACCAGGGAAGAATGAATCGGTCGCTGCTGGAAACCGGAGGGCAGGCGCTCTGCGTGTCGCAGTTCACGCTTTATGGCGACTGCCGAAAGGGCCGGCGCCCGAGTTACGATCAGGCCGCCGCTCCCGAGCAGGCGCTATTCCTTTACGAACGTTTCGTGGAGTCTTTGCGCACCCAGGGAATCCGCACGGAGACGGGGAGATTCCGCGCCATGATGGACGTGGAACTTGTCAATGATGGGCCGGTGACTTTGCTATTGGATTCGGATCGAGCGTTTTAGTGACATGCTTAGAGGTTCGGTGGCCGGAGTCACGCGGTATGGATGAACGCTCGCCGCTTGTCGTGAATTAAACCTAATGTCATATCAAAAGCCACACGACACCCTCCAGCTTGTCACTGTAATTCATCGCCTACGTCCGCAATTCTCATCCGGAACCGGTGCCGGAAGATTGGTGGCGAAAAAGAACCTTGAGCTCTCCGCGCCAGTTGTCGTTCATCCCGATCAGAATGATGTTGATGTGACGACCAAAGTAACTCAGCAGTTTCTCCGTGGTGGAATGGAAGCGAAAGGCTGGTGACACCAGGTACAGCAGAGGCGCTTCGGGAGAAAGCTCGCAGCCCTGGAAGTATCCGAACTCTTGAAACTGCTTTCGCTTTTGAAGCCAATTCACCCGCAGCCAATAATCCAGGCCTTGCAGCGGGAGATTGATTTCCTCCTGGACCTTCAGTTCGATCACCGCCAGGCGTCCGCGGCGGGTGGTGGTGAGCAGGTCGATGACACCTCGATCCGTGCCCGAGAAAGCCGGGACCTGCGGATACACATGCTCGGGCGAAAGCGCGGGATCGATTCGGGTGATATCCCGGGAAAGCAGGCTTTCGAGCCAGCGTTCCGACTGAAGGCGATAGAATTCGTGTTGCGGGTCCGGGCTATCGGCGCGCCGAAGCCTTTGAACCTCGCGGAGAAAGTTCCGAAAGTCCTCGTGCCCGGATGCCTCCAGCCGGCGGAAGCTGCCCTCCAGGCCAAAATAGATGCGCGGCGCCAGTTGTCCTTCCATGCGAGCCACTTCCAGGCCCGCGATGCGCAAAGATGAAAATGTGCCGCTTGCGGCGGGAATCACCTCAAGTCCCCCGAGGTCCCCCAGAACTTCAGTGAGCACGGTTGCGTGGGCCTGTTTCAGCAGTTCTGCCTGCCGCCGGGGGGCCAGCCGGGTTTCAACATTGCCGAAATCTTTCAAGTCAACGGGGGTGGCAGCGGGCCGGCTCATTTGCCACTCGTAAAGTTCCACGTTCACGGTGCGGGGGTCGAGATACGCGGCGCGATGGGCGGTTACGGCAATCGCGGCGGGCGGCAGAAACAGCTTCAAGTGGGTAATCGCGAAGCGGTCCGCCTGGTTGCGGAGCCAGTGGAGCCAAATCAGGCCGAACGCCAGCGCGCCATCGGCAGCCGCGGTTCCTTCCTCTTCGCTGAGCCCCAGGAACGCCCAAGCGGAACGGCCTTGCACGGCCAAGCCGCGGGTGTACCAGGCGGAGAAGGAGTGCTCGCGGTCGGAGCGGTTGCTGACGCGCTCGAATTTCCAGCCGCGGTATTCGCGTTCCAGCAGCGCCAGGAGTTGCTGGCGGTACCCTGTGCGACCCAGCGTGCGTCCGACGGGCGCCGCGGCGAGCAATTCCCGAAACTCCAGCGTTGTCGTCTCGCGCCCGCCCGGCTTGCGCACGAAGATGCCGAAGCGGTCGCGGTCGCGGTAGGCCACTTCTTCCACCCGCCGGGCGAGAGATTTTCCCGAGTTCCAGGCGGTGAACATCAATTTGCCGAATTCCAGGTTGAGACGCCACTGCGCCGCCGTCAGGTCCATCACCTCGACGCCGCTTTCCACCAGCACGGGATGATGGAGCAGTTTCAGCAGGCGTTCGACCTCGCATTGGAGTTCGCGGAGAGGCTCGGGTTGGCCGGTAGCAGGCATGTTCGCGCCTGCCATTATAGCCGCGTGCGGCGGATTGCGGCAGGCCGGCGAGCCTTCTCCAACGCTCGGTCCCATTCTGGCACGCGCGGCCAAAAGATATTGCCCGATTGCTGCCGCCCGCTTCGCGAGCCGGATGAAATCTGTTGATGCGTTTCTGCTCCCATGGCTTGGAAGGTGTGAAAAAATCAAGGCTGTAGCGGCGGTCTCCGACCGCCGCCTTTTTGAAATCAACAATTGCGGCGGTCGGAGACCGCCGCTACAGACCGAAAATTCGATTTTTTCCCACCTTCTTGTGCCATGAGCTAAGTGACGTCGCCCGTTGCACGGGCTGAATGAGATTGTTGGTTCGTTCCGAGTGGCGCGTCATCCAAGCGTAATCGTCGACGGGATGGTCTCGTTCCAAGCCGCATTGTACTTACCGATGTGTGTATGTATATTCAATACACACAAGATGTTTCTGGTGAAGGGTGCGAATAAGTACGTGCTGATCGACAGCGGTATGGGGCGGGGCGCGCTGAAAGAGTACCTCTCACAGTTTACGGGCAGCATGCCGATCGAAGTTATCTTCACGCACAATCACGCCGACCACATCGGCCAGTCGGACCAATTCATTTGCGATGCGGTGGAACATATCGGGGAGGCGGACAAAGCAGGACTGGAGCGCTTTCTGAGAAACCGTGGCATCCCCGATCGTGTGATCGCGAGCCACGTGGAGAGCGCTCATGACGGCGATCGCGTTGACTTGGGCGACCGCTCGCTGGCTATCTATGCTGCGCCGGGCACACGCCTGGTTCGCTGGTGGTCTTCGATGAGCAAAGCGGGAACTTGTTTACAGGCGATTCCCTTCGAACGCCAGAATGTGGGACGTAGGGGCGCTTCGCGAAGCGCCCCTACGCCCTGGATGGAGCGACCGTATGCTATGCGAACGAACCAAATGGTTGTTGGCTGTGGCAGGATTGACAGTGGCCCTCTGCGTTATTCAACCGGGCGCCGCGCAGTCCACGCCCAAGTGGAGTCTGCTGGCGCTCTCCAAACGCGACCACACGCTGGCCATTGTGGACCCGGCTACGCTGAAGATCATCGCACGCCTTCCCGTCGGACCCGACCCGCACGAGGTCATTGCGTCTTCCGATGGCACCAAAGCCTATGTTTCCATTTACGGCTTTGGCCGGTATCACGCGCTTTCGGCGGAGAGCCTGACGGGCTGGCTTGGGCGCATCGATATTAGCGGCGGGGTCGCAAGCTCGACGGGCAAACCTGGACACGTGACATGCGCGATTGCAGTTCTTAGCGTGACGGGTTAAGCCCACATAGCACCCTGGGGCCAGCGCCGCCGGGCGCTACAAGCCACGGGCATCGGCAGGCTCAGGGCAGACGTTACACCTTGATACTTGACGCCGATCCCAGAAGGCGGCCAGGGCGTTTTCCCGTCGACTTGACTTGCCTCTGTCCAGCTTGCGCATAGCCCGAACCATAGACGCCCGGTTGGACCAAGCTTTCAAGAATTGCTCGGCAGATGGCGCCATTACGAACATCGCTTCAGCGCTGGTACTGCTCGTCGCTGACCTTCTCCAGCCATTCGACAACTTTGCCGTTGAGACTTTCCTGAATCGCGATGTGCGTCATTGCCGTGGTGGGCGTCGCGCCATGCCAGTGTTTCTCGCCGGGCGAGAACCAGACGACATCACCGGGCCGGATCTCTTCGATGGGTCCGCCTTCGCGCTGAACCCAGCCGCAGCCGGCCGTTACGATTAACGTTTGCCCGAGCGGATGCGTATGCCATGCAGTACGTGCGCCCGGCTCAAAAGTTACGCTGGCGCCTTGCACAAGCGCCGGGTTCGGGCGCATGAAAAAGCGGATCAATCCGCACCGTGCCAGTGAACCACTCTGACGGTCCCCTGGCGGAAGGTTGCGAGCCCACTCTTTTGATCTCCATTTTCTGAACTCCTTGAATTGGACTACTACGCGAACTCACTGGTCATTCTCATCATATCCGGGCTTCTTGTTAGAGCTTGCCCCATCTGTATTACCATGTCTCCTCTCTATGCCTAGTCCTCGACCCTGATGGGGAACGTTTTGGCATCGACCGTCTCGGGATTGCTGCCGGCGCGCGCGCCAGTATCGAGCCTATCGATGGCCGCGATTTCATCCTTGCTCAAGACAAAATCGAAGATGTCGATGTTCTCCGCGATGCGTTCCGGCCGCACGGACTTTGGGATGGCCGAGAGCCCGTGATCGATGTGCCAACGGAGCACGACCTGAGCCGGGGTCTTGCCATACTTCGCCGCCAGTTTGACGATGGCGGGGTGCTCGAGAGGGCTTTTCGCCGCTTTCGGGACCGTGTGGGCGCTGCGATTGTATACTCCACCGATCGGCGACCATGACTGGGTGACGATGCCGAGGCGCTGGTTGGCATCACGCAATTCCCGCTGGATGAAAAACGGATGCAGTTCGACCTGATTCACCGCAGGTACCACCACCGCGCGTGCCAGGAGGGTTTCCAAGTGCTTTGCGCTGAAATTGGAGACACCGATCGCGCGAACGCGCCCTTCGGCGAGCAACTTCTCGGCGGCTCGGTAGGATGCCACGGTCGCGTCGAAGTCCGATGGAACCGGCCAGTGGAGCAGATACAAATCCACGTACTCCAACCCGAGCTTGCGCAGGCTTGCATCAAATGCCCGGAGGGTATGCTCGTAACCGTAGTCGGTCATCCATAATTTGGTCGTAACGAAAACCTCCGAGCGATTAATCCCGGCTCGCCTGATGCCCTCGCCGACCTGCCGCTCGTTGAGATACGCCGCTGCGGTGTCGATGAGCCGATAGCCCTTGGCTATCGCGAATTCGGCAGCACTCGCGGTTTGCTCTGGGGAACTCAGAAAAACGCCCAGCCCGAGGGCCGGCATCTTGACGCCGTTGTTCAGTGTTAAAAGAGGGCTCCTTGCAGCGATAACTTTCATTTCCATCCTCCTCAAGTGAATGGTCGAACGGGTATCACTCCCCACAGAATTTTAGACGAAAGTCTCCAAGTCTCAGCGCATCTTGCATCCGCGTGCACGAAGCACGTTACGGACGCAGCAGCGCCTTGATGGCGCGGCGCTCGGCTCAGCGATATGTCATCCGCTCCAGCTCTTCGGGATACCGAGCCCCTTGGACTGTAATCTTTACGGCGGCACCGTCGATCTCACGGAGGTCATCGGGCGTTAGTTCAATGGCCGCTGCTCCCATGTTCTCCTCCGCGCGCGCCAGCTTCGTCGTGCCTGGGATGGGAACGATCCACGGCTTCTGGGCAAGCAGCCACGCAAGCGCGATCTGAGCAGGGGTCGCCTTCTTCCGATCTGCGATGGCGATAAGCATCTCAACCAGGGCCTGATTCACTTTTCGGGCCTCTGCCGTAAAACGAGGGATGCGGCTCCGCAAATCGGTGGTGGCGAAGGTCGTGCTCTCGTTGATCTTGCCGGTTAAGAATCCCTTGCCCAGAGGGCTGTACGGGACGAAACCGATCCCAAGTTCCTCAAGCGCTGGCAGAACTTCGGCCTCAGGACGTTTCCACCAGAGCGAGTATTCGCTTTGGACGGCAGTGACCGGCTGAACGGCGTGCGCCCGGCGAATCGTTTGCGCCGCTGCTTCCGACATGCCGAAGTGCCTCACCTTGCCCTCCTGGATCAGATCTTTGACAGCTCCCGCCACGTCTTCGATGGGCACGTTCGGATCAACTCGATGTTGGTAGAACAGATCGATGGCTTCGACTCGAAGTCTCTTGAGCGATCCTTCGACGCCCTGCTTGATGTACTCCGGCCGGCTATCCAGGCCAACTGAGCGCGGAGCGCCGTCGTGCGCGAATTTGAACCCAAACTTCGTCGCGATCACCACCTGCCCACGGAACGGAGCAAGGGCTTCGCCCACCAGTTCTTCGTTAGCGAACGGGCCGTAGACTTGAGCGGTATCGAAAAATGTGACGCCCCGTTCGACTGCGGTTCGAATCAGCGCGATCATTTCGCGCTTGTCGGCAGCCGGACCGTAGCCAAAGCTCATGCCCATGCAGCCAAGTCCCAGGGCCGAAACTTCCAGGTTGCTCTTTCCTAGTATGCGTTTCTTCATTGTCCCTCCATCGAGATCGTTTCTCGCATTTCCAGATTAGGGCCGAGGGTCGTGAGAGCGGTATACCAATCCTTCCTATTTATTGCCTATTCCTGTCGCTACCAGGAATTCCGTTCATGCTGATCGGATTTTCGAGGTACTCTTAACCAGGAGATGAACAATGACTCGCAAGGCAAATAATAGTAGAAATACGAGCAGTGATGCTGATCTGCAAGTGATAGAGATGCGAAGAGAACTGGCGCGGAAAATTGCCCTTCACGCTCCCAAAGCAGGAGCGCAGGCAACTCCGGTACAGGGCCTCACTCTCTTTCGGCGGACTGAGCCGAGTCCCTGCTATCCTGCTACCTACGAGCCGAGCTTCACCGTATTCGTGCAGGGACGCAAACGCATAACCCTGGGCGGAACGTCGTACCTCTGCGACGAATCGACGTTCGTCCTAAGCTCCCTGGATGTACCCGTGGTGAGCGAAATCGTCGCCGCGAGCGCGGAGGTGCCTTTGCTGTCGATGCTGCTAAAGCTCGATATGGCCATGGTCCGGGGGATCCTCAGCCAGGAGGAGTTCCAACGGCGTGAGGGCTCGTTCCAGGGTCGCGGCATCGCAATCGGGACAACTACGGCCGACCTTTTGAAGCCCTGTTTGCGGCTCCTGGACCTTCTGGATGCTCCAGAGGACATACCGTTCTTGAGCACTCTCATCCAACGCGAGATTGTGTACCGCCTGCTCCGAGGGCCTCAAGGAGAGCGTCTTCGCGCCATAGCGACGCTGGGCGACCAAAGTCAACGAACGGCGAAGGCCGTAGCCTGGCTCAGGGCCAATTACGCGAAACCGTTACGCCTGGAGCAACTCGCAGAAGTCGCGCGCATGGGCATGTCAACGCTGCACCATCACTTCCGCGCCTTGACGGCCATGAGCCCGCTGCAATACCAGAAGCAGCTTCGATTACAGGCCGCACGAGAGCGTATGCTCATGGAGGGGCTTGATGCCGCGAGCGCTGCCTTCGAAGTCGGGTATGAGAGTGCGAGTCAGTTCAACCGCGAGTACAAGCGTTTCTTCGGTCAACCGCCGATGCGGGACCTCAAAGCGCGCCGCCTCGCTGGCTCTGCAATGGTTAGCGACTGATGATCGTGCAGAACTTCATTCTGTCCGGCATCATTCAGAACAGGCACACTGCTGCTCCGCCGTCGGCGCAGGTAACGGCCCGGGCGAGGGCCTCCTGGAACGTTGCAAGGTGCACGCCGTCGCGCGGCCAACTTGCCAGCAGGAGAACGGCGCCGGTGGGAGAAATGTGAATGTAGTAGGCGTGGTCGCCGTCTTCAAGATCGTAAAAGTTCTTGCGATGCGGGTTGGGGCTGGCGGACGCGCCCGACAGCAGCAGGCTGCGCAGCCGGTCGACCGTCTCCGAGGGATAGTGCCGGAGGTTTTCAATGCGAATTGGGCCGTTCATTTGCAATATCATGTTGACTCTCCCTTCGCCCCGATCCGTGCTTCTGATCCTAACTACGCTTTAACGAGCCGATAAGTTTCAAAAATCGGCTCTCGTTCCGTACGACCCTCGACCTGTCCCTTGTGGAAAGACCGCCCAACCCGGCGGACGTCCTCTTCCGTTTCTTAGACGACCAACGCGCCGGCTGGATAGCCGCGCCCGCGAAAAATGTTTTCCATTTGGTTCCGGAGCGCACTGACAGTAACATAGGCGGGCGTTCACATTCGCGGTTCCAGGAACAGCCATGAGCAAATGTCTTTTCTTCCTGTTGCTTTCCATCACCTTTATCCAACCCTTCGCGAACGGGCAAGACACCGAATATCCGCCGCAGCGGTCGCAGATTCCCGGTCCTGCCAACAGCGTGGATTTTTCCAAATGGCTTGCCGACATCCAGCATTGGCGCATGGAGCGGCGCATCCGCATTGGCTACGACGATGCACAATACCTGCGGCCGCAACTCGTGTGGACCCAGTCGAGCTTCATCCAGCCGCAGATGATGATTCACGACCGCTATTTCTACGATCCCACGGCGGGCCGATACACGGTGGATCGCTATCTCGATGACCTGGAGCGCCGTTACGGCGGGATTGACAGCGTGCTGGTGTGGCAGTCGTATCCGAACATGGGCATCGACAATCGTAACCAGTACGATCTGCTGCGCGATATGCCGGGCGGCATCGCGGGCGTGCGGCAGATGATTGCCGACTTCCACCGCCGCGGCGTGCGGGTGCTCTTTCCGGTGATGGTCTGGGACCAGGGCACGCGCGACGAGGGTGTGCCCAACTGGACCGCCACGGCGCGCCTGCTGGCGGAAGTGAGCGCCGATGGCGTGAATGGCGACACGCTGGATGCGGTGCCTCGCCCGTTCCGCACGGAGTCCGATGAAACCGGCCACCCGCTGGCCTTGGAGCCGGAAAACCTGACGAACGATCTCGGACTGGCGTGGAACAACCTGAGCTGGGCGTACTGGGACTATTCGTTTGTGCCGACGGTGAGCAAATACAAGTGGCTGGAGTCGCGCCACATGGTGAACATCTGCCGGCGCTGGGGACGCGACAAAACCGATGACCTTCAGCACGCATTCTTCAACGGCGTGGGATACGAGAGCTGGGAGAACATCTGGGGCATCTGGAATGAAATCACGCCGCGCGATGCGGAAGCCCTGCGGCGCATTGCCAGCGTCGAGCGCGCCATGGCTCCCTTACTGATCAGCGCGGATTGGGAGCCGCATACGCCCACGCTGCGCTACGGCGTTTTCGCCAGCAAGTTTCCGGGGCAGGGCAGTACGCTGTGGACGTTGGTGAATCGCAACGAGTATGACGTGCCGGGCCGCCAGATTGCCGTCCCGCACGCGCCGGGCATGCGCTATTACGATTTGTGGCATGGCGCTGAGTTGAAGCCGGAAGAGCAGGGAAGTACCTCCACCGCCACGCTAAGCTTTGAAATCGAGGCGCACGGCTACGGCGCCGTACTCGCCACGACGCAGGAGCCTGACGAACACGTACAAAAGCTGCTGGCGCACATGCGCGAGCTCTCCCCAAAACGCTTGCAGGACTACTCACATGAATGGAAGTTTCTGCCGCAACAGCAGGTGACCATTGCCCGCACCCCGCCCGCCGCCGCTGCACCCGTTGGAATGGTGCGAATTCCGGGCGGAAGCTTTGAGTTTCGCGTGTCGGGCATCGAGATTGAAGGCCAGAACGACGCGGGCGTGGATGTGCAGTTCCACTGGGAAGATTCGCCGCGCCGGCACCACCTGAAAACGATCGAGATGCGTCCGTTCTATATCGATAAGTTTCCTGTGACCAACGCCGAATTCATGAGGTTCACTGACGCCACGCACTACCACCCGCAGGACGACCACAATTTCCTGCGCGACTGGAAGAATGGCGCGTACCCGGAGGGTTGGGGCAACAAGCCGGTGACGTGGGTTGCGCTGGAGGACGCCCGTGCCTTCGCCGCATGGGCGGGCAAACGGTTGCCGCACGATTACGAGTGGCAATACGCCGCGCAGGGAACGGACGGGCGCTTGTACCCGTGGGGCAATGAGTGGAACGCCGCCGCCGTGCCGCCGGTGGAAACCCGCCGCGTGATGCGGGATCCAACCGATGTGGACGCGTACCCGCAAGGCGCCAGTCCGTTTGGAGTGACGGACCTGGTGGGCAACGTCTGGCAATGGACGGATGAATTCACCGACCTGCACACGCGTGCCGCGATTCTGCGCGGCGGCAGCTACTACCAGCCGCAAGGATCACATTGGTATTTCCCGCAGGCGTACAAGCTGAATGAACACGGGAAATACCTGCTGATCGCTCCCAGTACGGACCGCTCCGCCACTGTAGGGTTCCGGTGCGTCGTGGAAGCGGAATGAAGATACGGGACACGGGATACGGGATAAGAGTAAAGGGTAAAGGGTAAAGGTGAACCCTACGGAGACGGAAGGCCATCACCGCTCCGGCCCCGGAGGGGCCGACCATTGAGTGAGGCCCAGGTGTTTGCGCAACACCCGCGCTCGCGACTATTCCTGCGAACAGAAAGGCGGATACGGGAGACGGAATACGGGATCAGGAAGCAGGCTCTTCCTTTACCCTTTACCCTTTTCCCTTTTCCCTTATCCATCACAGATGTCCGCCGGCCAGGCTGAAGACCAGCACGGCCAGGACGATCAGTGTAAAGACGACGTACATCCGGTCGCGCTTCAGGGCGAAGGCAACCACCGAGAGCGCCACGCGCGCTACCGGCGTGGCAATCAACAGCAACAGGCCGAGTTGAACGATGTTGCGGCCGTGGAACGTGGCCGCGCGCGCGAGAATCAGTGGAATGACGCGATACTCGTCCGGTTGCCCCACGAAGGTGCGATAGTGCGGTATCTCGCTGCCGTGGCGCACAAGAAATACAATGCCGCCGAGCGCCACCACCGCCGCCGCCAACAAGACGCCCGCGCGCAGCACGTTGCCGATCATGGTTTCCACGCGCTGATCCGACCAGCGATTTTCAGTGTCTTCCATTGCAGTGTTGAACCTTTCGCTTTCGTCTCAAGCCCGGCGCTGTCCCGTCTTAGGGTTGACAACAGACTTGGGCCCCCTCACCCCTTGGTCAAAGGTTAGCTGGCCCACACGAGCAGCCACCGCGTAATGCTACAGTTTCCCAGTCACACCGTGATAGATCATCTCGATCGCCAACACGGCGACCACAATGCCAAACACCAGCCGCAGCGACGCCGTACGCGTGCGGGGCAGCACCTGCGCGCCGATCAGCGACCCCAGCGCGACTCCCAGCATAACGGGCATGGCGAGGCCGGGATCGATGTACCCGCGCTGCAGATAGACGCCCGCGCTGGCCGCCGCCGTGACGCCGATCATGAAGTTGCTGGTGGTGGTGGAAACCTTGAAGGGAATGTGCATCGCCTGATCCATGGCGATTACTTTCAGCGCTCCGGAGCCAATCCCCAACAGCCCGGAGAGATTGCCCGCCACAAACATGAGGCCGAAGCCCGCCGGGACGCCGGTCACGTGGTAGCGCTGGGGCCCAGCCGCCGTTGGATATTCGGAGTCAAGGTTGAGCTGGGTGGCCAGGCGGTCGGGGCCTCGCACTGCTCCTGCGTGCTTGGTGCGCGTGGACGCCCAGGCCGAATAGAGAAGCACCACCCCGAAGACAATGGCAATCGCCGAAGCCGGCAGACGAGTGGCAATGGACGCTCCCACCACGGCGCCCACGGTGGTGGCGATCTCCAGGAACATGCCGATCCGCATGTTGGTGATGCCTTCCTTCACATACGCGGCAGCGGCGCCGGAAGAGGTGGCGATTACGGAGACGAGGCTCGCGCCCATGGCGTAATGGATGTCAACGCCGAACGCCAGCGCCAGAAGCGGGGTGATGACGATGCCGCCGCCCAACCCAGTCAGCGATCCCAACAAGCCCGCCACCAGCGACCCCAGCCAGATGAGGACCGTCAGTTCAATTGTGTTCACGTAGGCAGTTCTCCCGGGTGTAGAGCGTCAGTCCTTCGTCGTGGGGAAGCCGGCGTCGTTCCATCCGCGCCAACCGCCGTCCATGGAGATCACGTTAGTGTAGCCCATGATTTGCAGGTTGTCCGCGGCCAGCGCCGAACGGAATCCGCCGCCGCAATAGAGCACGATGGGAGTCGCCTTGGCCGGCACAGCGTTCTCAATATCACGCTCGATGATGCCTCGGCACATATGAATGGCGCCCGGAAGATGGCCTTTGGCCCACTCGCTCTCCTCCCGCACGTCAATCAGCGTAAAGCTTTCCTTGGCATCGATCCGCTTTTTGACGTTGTGAACGGTGGCCTCGCGAATCCGTTTCTTCGCTTCGTCCACCAGCTTCAGGAACCCCGGGGCATGCTTCATCACAATCCTCCGCGCCGCAAACACTTAAATGCTAAGTCTGAATTATTATGGCGCAGGGGGAACTAAGGGACAAGGGACAGGAAAGGGATACGGGATAAGGGAAAAGGGTAAAGGGTAAAGTGAAAAGGGATTATGGACCGGTACGTCACCGTCGCAAGCAGGCGATTCTCACGAGCCCTGCTTTGTACCAGCTAACGTCCAGTTTGAATCGTCATCGCTGGCTCAGCAGAGTGTGGCGGCGGCTTTAGAAGATAGTTGTGGATGGACCCGCCCGCGCCGACCCCGATGTGCCCAATGGATACCCAGCGCTCCAGCCGGTGGTGGCCGGTGCGATGGAAGAGGTAGGACACGCCAATGGAAGCTGCGGTCCCGGCAAGCTCTATTCCCATAAACAAGGGCCGGTCATCGACAACGGAGTTGGAAAGCAGCCATTCAGGATTTCCCTGATCGCGGAAGTGACGGGTGGAGGCATAGTCCAACATGCGGGCGGCGCCGACGCCGGTAAAGAGGTAGATGTTCTCGGTGTCCCAGAATTTGTGCGGCTGGGCCTCGGCCTTCGGTCTTGCCGCCTTGTCCACAACCGGCGTGGGTGCTACCACCTGTTCCTGAGCAATCAGCGCCCCGGGGCAGAACAGGATTACAGCTAAGCAGAAAACGCAATGAAGTCTCGACATGCCACGGCATTCTAATTTCAACCGCGGGCGCGTGCCAAGGGTTTCCTTTTTTTGGGATAAGGGACAAGGGATAAGGGAATAGGGATGAGGGGTAAGGGCAGGGACTAGGGGTTGGGGGCCATGGGCTTTAAGATAAGCCGAATCCTGACGTTGACCCGCCCTCTTAGCCCGCGCAGCGGGCGCCGTCATCTAGCCCACGGCGAAGCCGTGGGACACCGGTCACGCCAACAGACACGTGAGCCCCGGAGGGCCGCCGTCGGGTCACGCGTGATCGAATCTCGGCCCCGCCGGCGGCCAGACGTCGCCCCTGCGGGGCTGAGATTCTCATCGTTACCTTTATCCCACAGCTTCGCCGTGGGCTAGATGACGGCGCCCGCTGCGCGGGCTTTCAAAGGCCACCGGCCTTCTGTGTCCTGCTATTCCCTTTCGCGGACCACCCGGAAGCCGTAATCCGCGTATTGAAAGGTCGGTGGAATACTGGAGCGGGCAGCCACGCGGCTCACCCTGACGTGGTGCCGCCAGGAACCTCCGCGCGATGCTCGGCGCTCACCGGTGGCGGGTCCTGTCGGGTTATGCGTCGGCGACTGCGCGTAGTAGTTAGCCTGGTACCAATCCGCACACCACTCATGCACGTTTTCGCAGAGGTCGTAAATGCCGTAAGGATTCGGCTCGCCCCGCCCCACCGGCACCGGGCCGGATACGTCCCCGCCCCACCGCTGCTGATAGCCGGCGCGCAACTGCGGCGGTTCATCGCCCCAGGGATAAAGCCGGCTACCGTGGCCGCCCCGCGCGGCGCGTTCCCATTCCGCCTCGGACGGCAGCCGACAAGGCCGCCTCGTCACGTTCCCTAGCCATTGGCAGTACTTCTGTGCTTCGAACCAACTTACGGAAACCACCGGATGATCGGGATCGTCGAAGCCCGCCTGCCCCCAATGGGGAGGCGCCGGATGTCCGGTGGCTTGCATGAAAGCGGCGAAGTCCCGGTTGCGCACTTGGTATATCGCCATTTCAAGTGTATCCACCCAGACCTGGTGCACCGGGCGCTCATCATCGCGGCCTTGCTCACAGCCCATCAGAAACTCGCCGGCGGGCACCGTCACAAACGTGGGCTCAGAGGATTTCTCTGGACCTGGATCGACGCGGGAATTCTGCTGCCCTATCATCGGAATCGTGGGGCGAACACACCCCTCCCCCTTCCTCGTGGGTTCTTGCTCCCAAGGGTTCATTCCGAAGTCCGAATTTCGAATTCCGAATGTTCTTTACTGTGTTGCGTAGGAGGCCAGGAACTGCGTCAGGGCGGCGTCATTGATCTTCAACCGGCCGGACCGCAGGTACTGTTCCTTCAGGTTTTGGCGATAAATCTCGAACTGAAGGTCGCGTTTCTGGTCCAGGACCTCCTCACGGATCTGGTCACGTTGCGCGGCAAAATCAGCATCGTTGGCAGGCGTGTGCGACACCACTTTGAACAATGCCTCATTCGAGCCGATGGAAATGACTCCGCTCATTTCTCCCGGCTTCAGCGTGAAGGCGTCGGCCAATTGATTACCGCTACCCAAGCCCTCCACGTACTCGTTCTCACTAAAGTCATTGCTCATTTTTGGGGTCAACCCCAGGGACTTCGCCGCCTTGTCAAAATCCCCCATCTTGGCCTGTTCCGCCAGTTTTTTCGCTTTATCCTGAGCCAGCGCGATGGACTGGTCGTGGCGATAGTCCTCTTCCACCTGCGCGCGTACTTCGTCGAGTGACGGAATGTGCTCGGGAACGATCTGCGCCAATTGGATAATCGCTTCTCCCTTGGGCACCGAGATGGGCGGGCCGACTTCGTTCAGGCGAAGCTGAAACGCGAGGTTTTCGAACGAATCCGTCTTCCCCAGGTCAGGCACCGGCTGGTTATATTTGAACGGCGGCGACTGTTTGGGATCCAACCCCGCCTTGCGAACGATCGCGTCAAACTGTTGTGGATTCGCCTTGAGTTCCGTTTCCAGGTCGTTGGCTAGTTTCCCCTGCGCGTCGGCAACTCGCTGTTTCTCCATCTCCGCGCGGATGGAATCCTTCACTTCATCAAACGACTGCAAGTGTGCCACCTGTTTGTCTTCCACCTTTACGATCACGATGCCGTAGCCGGTTTTCACCAACCCGCTCGTTTCACCCGGTTTCAGCGCAAACATCAAAGTCTCAAGTTCCGGCACCGTCTGCCCGTGAACCAGCCAACCGAGTTCGCCACCCGCCTGGGCTGTACTGTCTTCGGAGTATTTTTTGGCGAGGTCGCCAAAATTGGCGCCGGCGCGGATCTGGTTCAGCACATCGGCCGCTGTTTTCTCAATGGTGGCGTTTTCCGCCGCGGTTTTACCGGTGGTTTTGAAAAGGATCTGCGCAACCTTTACGCGGTCAGGCACCCGGTAATCGGAAAGGTGCTGGGCGTAGTACTCGTGTAATTCCGCCTCGTCCACCTTCATTTGCGCTCGCACCTGGTCAGGATCGATTACCACATAGTTCACTTGCCGTTGCTCGGGAAGTTTGTAACGCGCTAGATCTTTCTTGAAGAACGCGTCCAGACCTTCCGGCGTGACTTTGACTTCTTTGAGAAATTGGCTGGGGTCAAAGACCACGTAATCAATCTTGGCTTTGGTGTTGCGGTGCCGGAACTCCGCCAGGACTTCAGCGGGGGTTACCTGCACATCGTCCGTCACGATGCTGCGGATTTTTTCCTCCAGCAGGCTTTGGCGCAGCAGGTTCTCAAATTGAGCAAGGGATTTGCCCGTATTTTCGGCCACCATGTCGGCAGCACGTTGCGCGCCCACGAAGTTTCCATCCGGATACAACCAAGGAATGCCCTGGAGGGCCTTCAGCACCTCCTCATCCGAAACCTCTATACCCGTTTTCGCGGCTTGCTGGATCAAAACCTGTTCGGTCACCATCTGATCCAGAACAGTGGGCGCGACCATCGGGATCATGCGGCGGTCAAAATTCATGGGCGAATTCCTAAACCGGTCCCGAATCATTTGATCCAATTCCGCGCTGGTAATGGAGTTTCCGCCGATCGACGCCAGCGCGTTGCCTTCGGTGCGGGTCGTGTCACCGCTCGGCAGGGGCGCCAGAGTAATGACCATACCGATTGACACGATGCTGAGGAAGAAAATCAGCAGGTATCTCTTTACCGCCTCGCGGTTCTTCTTGAAAAATCTATACATGATTGCTCCTGCAAATCTTTCATTGCCCCTGCATTATAGAAGAGTTAGGTGAATGGCGGCAAGGGTGGGAAGGCAGGGCTTCGTCGAGGTCGCTTCTGGTGAGATCACAATGCATGCCTCCTTTTATCTCTTGGTAGATAATCCATAAGATAACGGCATAAAAATTGCTAGCCGTACCGGATGGAGGTGTGGCTTCTGCTCGGAATGGCGCAGCCCGGTAGGCTCGCGAGGCTCCTGGCCGCCCCTGACGCGCTCGGGCGCGGCTCCGCCAGGTACCTTCCCCATGGCCTCAGACTCGAAATTCGAAACTGGAAACTGGAAACTGGAAATTGGAAACTGGAAGTGCGGACGTGCCCATCGGCAATCGAAAATCGGCAATTTATACTCCGTCCGAGGTCAAGGAAGGTGGCGGAATAAAAAAAGTGGGGTATCCGGTTGACTCAGGTAACCCCAACCTGTAGTATACGGCTCGATGGAGGACTATCCTCGCGATCTCACTGAATTCGAAAGTCGTTTGGCGACGGAGGAAGCTTGTCGGGAATATCTTTTTCGTCTCCGATGGCCGGATGGTTTCCGTTGCCCGCGTTGTGGGCATGGCAGCGGGTGGTCTTTGCGAGGCATGCTTTGGCAGTGCGCTGAATGCGCCTATCAATCCTCGGTGACGGCCGGGACAATCTTTCAGGACACCCATACCCCGTTGCGGTTGTGGTTCCGCGCGATGTGGTGGGTAACGACCCAGAAGAATGGGGCCAGCGCTTTGGGACTGCAGCGAGTGTTGGGCTTGCGTCGGTACGAGACGGCCTGGACGTGGCTGCATAAACTGCGCCGGGCGATGGTTCGGCCTGGGCGCGACCGGCTGGCGGGGAGAGTCGAAGTGGACGAGACTTACTTTGGGGGAGTGGAAGAAGGTCTGCGAGGTCGGCACCTGGGTACCAAAACACTGATTATCGTTGCGGCGCAAGAAGATGGGCGGGGTATTGGACGGATCCGCCTGCGGCAGATCGCCGATGCTTCCGCGGACAGCCTGCTGCCCTTTATGGAAGAGTCGATTGCACCCGAGAGCGTGGTGCGCACGGACGGCTGGCGTGGCTACGCCCCCTTGGCAACGAAAGGTTACATCCATGAGATCATTCCGCTTCGCGGGCAGAAGAAAGCCGCGTCCGAACTCCTGCCCCGGGTGCACCGAGTGGTGTCGCTCCTGAAGCGCTGGCTGATGGGGACTCATCAGGGAGCGGTGAGTCACAAACACCTGGATTACTACCTCGACGAGTTTGCTTTCCGTTTCAATCGTCGAAAGTCCCAGAGCCGGGGCAAACTCTTCTACCGTTTGGTGCAACAGGCCGTCGCCGTGGAACCGGCGCCCTACGACGCGATTGTTCACCGCGGAGCCCAGAAACGAAAACCACAAGATGTTGGGGTTACCTGAGTCAACCGGATAGCCCACTAAAAAAATTTACGAACGAAGCCGCTAAGTTATTGAAAACAAATGAGAGAATGACACAATGACCGAGAACAAACGGACATTTTGGTTTAAGTATCGGACATTTTGGTTCAACGTGGTGACATTTTGACGTGACCATGCAGCATTTTTCGACACTTCGGCGTCTCGGGGTGACGTCTTCGGTGTCAACACGGAAAAACGGGACCGGAAGAGGGGAACGGGCCATTAGGCCTGCCAGGGTGCACAGGTTCAACGGCATTGCGCAAATGACTGGCTGGGAGTTTAGACGAGTAAAAACCCGGACAGTGAGCCGAATTCGAGTCGCCGGCCACACATGGGCTTGACACGCGAGTTCAAATTGGGCCACTCTGTCGCCGCCTGTAGCTTCAGATTCCGCACTAACGGAGGACTACGTTGCACGACACGATCTCACGACGAAGACTCTTAGGATGGACGTTAGCGGTGGCCGCCGAACGTACATTCCGGGCGCACGCCGCCCCAGTCGCCCCGGTTGGACCCGCTTCCGTTCAAATTGACGGGAACAAGGTGAAAAACGAGGCATTTAGATTTATCGAGAAATGTGCGCGCGACGACGGTGGGTACGCGCCTTCTCCTGATCCGCATTACCCCGGCGACTCCGACACCGGCGAGAGCGACTTGGCTGCTGTCACTTACGCCGCAACCCTGGCGAAGACTTTGGGGTGGAAATTGCCGCACGCCGAGCGCTCCGTGGATTTCATCCAGCGCCATCAGCAACCGAACGGCGTGTTTACGAATTTCGCCGGCAAGTTCAAGCCGCAGGAGGATCTTGCCGTTCTTTACAACACCACCCAGGGGGCCGTCAGCCTGAGGGCGTTGGGGGCGCGACCCAAGTTCGATCCTGCCCACGTGTTGGACCGCTTCTTTGAAAAAGACGCGTTCAAGAAACTCCCGTGGTATACCCTGAGCTTCTATCCGTTGTTTTATGCCGCTTTGGGCAAGCCGTTTCCACCCGAAGAGCGCACGGCCATCAGCACGCATATCGTCCAGAACCAGGCTGCCGATGGTTACCTGGGCGATCACGTTGCCGCCACGTTCCATATGGTGCATTTTTTCCGTTTGATCGGGCAGCCCACGCCACACGCCGAGGCTGTAGTGAGCCGCGTCTTGCGGGATCAGCGCCCGGACGGCGGGTGGCACCTCGCCCCACCCGATTGGGACGTGCACTCGTGTTTTGATGCCGTGTTCATCCTGCGACAGTTGGCGTGGACTTCTCCCGCTGCGCGGGCCGCGATTCGGCGGGCGGCGGCGTGGGCGCTATCCTGTCAAAACCCGGACGGGGGATTCGGCCACTATCAGCACGAGCATTCAGACATGGACGCCGTTTACTTCCAGCTTGGAACGCTGATCGAAGCGGAACAAATCCCCGGCGCCAATTACGATATTCCGGACGGCGAAACGCTGAGTTGGGGCCACGCCATGAAGCCGGGAAAAATCTATGCGGGTGCCTGAGGCAACGATCGGCACCCGACGTAGAAAAACCTCAGCAGGTCATATTGAGAATTCCCGAAAGCGCCTTGAGTTTGCCGCGCATATCGCCAATGGCAGAAGACGGTATAATAGCCAGATAGGCTCATCCGAGCGACAATGGTGATTCAAGTTTACGCGGAGAATCCAATGGGAAAAGCGCATGGGGTGGCGGTCACGATTCTGGGCGCGTGGATCATGTCGACGTTCTGCATGTGGTTCGCCGCGACACGCAGCTTTTCGACCGTCGAAAGGGTGCTGAAGCGCGCCGAGCCGCAATTTGTAGCAGCCACCAAGCCCCTGGGGGAAGACTCAACGCGCGCAGTGCTCCGGTATCTGGCGTCGGAAATCAACCGGTCACTGTTCTGGGGGTACGGCGCGCTTCAGATCGGCCTGGGCGCGATTCTTCTCCTGCTGCTGTGGCGGCAAACTCCGCGAAGTGCAATTGACGTCGGTGTGGTGGCCACCATGCTGGGTCTGTCGGTGATCCTGACGCTGGTCATCACCCCGATGCTCGTTTCTATCGGACGGAGCATCGATTTCCTTCCGCGCAATCCCCCGCCCGCCGTCATGCCGCGCTTCTGGGCCTTGCACGGGTCGTACACGGGCCTGGACGGCGTAAAACTCCTTGCCGGCATCGGCCTGCTGATTCGCTGGTTTTTCAAGTGGTAAATCACCAAACTGGAGCAACGCAAGCAGAATGCTCCCATGACTTTGATTGATTTGCATTCAACGCATTCTTTACACCCGGAGGACCGGATGAAATACCAGTCTTTATGGCGAACCTGCCTTATTCATGTAGCTGTTCTCCTTATTGTTTTGTTCTGCCGACCCATAAGCGCGGATGCATTTCCTACTCCGCAGGGCGGCAGCAGCGACCAGGTGACATTTGTACACTGCGGCACGTTAATCGACGAGGTGTCGGATACGCCGCGGCAAGATACGTTGATTGAGATTGCAGGCGGCAAGTTCCGCGCGATCAGGAAGTACACCCCGGACTTTGCCAAACCGGCCGGCGCGACTTTCATCGACCTTTCGGGCGAAACATGCCTGCCCGGTTTGGTGGAGTCGCACACCCACGTCCTGTTGCAAGGCGACCAGCGGCCCGGCCAGTATGACGAGCAGATTCTGAAATGGTCGCTGCCCTACCGCACGATCTGGGGGACGCAAGCGGCGCGCCGCGCTCTCGAGTACGGCTTCACCACCATCCGCGACCTGGAGACCGAAGGTGCCTATTACGCCGACGTATCCATTCGCGACGCCATCAAACAAGGCGTGATCCCCGGGCCGCGCATGCAGGTGGTGACGCGCGCGCTTGACACCACGGGCGCTTACGCCCTGCTAGGTTATGACCCCGCATTAAAGCTGCCGCACGGAGTCCAGGTGGTGGACGGGCCCGATGAGTGCCGGAAAGCCGTGCGGGAGCAGATCGGCAATGGCGCCGACTGGATAAAGGTCTATGCCGATCAGCGCGTTTACACCGTGGGTGACGTGGTGCACAGCATTCCGACCTTTACGCCGGAAGAGTTTCACGCCATCGTGGACGAAACGCACCGTGAACGTCACAAGGTGGCGGCCCACGCCATGGGATTGGAAGGTGTTCACAGCGCATTGTATGCGGGGGCTGATTCTATCGAGCATGGCGCTTACATTTCCGATGATGATCTGAAGATGATGGTGAGGCAGGGGACCTGGTACGTGCCGACGCTCTACATCTTCATCTATTCCGAGGAAATCCATCAGGCGAGCGGCTTCCCGGGATGGAATGGCGGCGTCGAAATTCATGCTCAAACGTTTCGAAGGGCCCTTGAAGCGGGCGTGAAGATTGCTTTCGGCACGGACGTGGGCGGCTTCGAGTGGACCATCAATCCGGCCAAGGAGTTTCCGCTGATGGTGAAATATGGCATGACGCCCGCTCAAGCACTGCGGTCCGCCACCGTTTCAGGGGCCGAGTTACTCGACCTGAAGGACGAAATCGGTACGGTGGAGCCGGGCAAACTGGCGGACCTCGACGCCCTGTCAGGCAATCCGCTGACTGACAGCGACGTTTTGGAAAACGTCAATTTTGTGATGAAAGAGGGAGTAGTCTACAAACGGCCAAGCCCGCCGGGCAGGTAATGACCGCTGATTGGCGCGAGCCGCACAGTTTATGTTCGCGCGCGTGAGCGTACCGGCGTCTTCGGGACCCGCCGTCGCAGATCCACTTGGTCTTCAAGCACGGATTTCAGGTTCTTCAGGTAGAAGACCCAGGATGCCACGGCCTTGTCGAGGGCTTCGGCGGATTGAAATCCCTGGTGATCCAGTTGAACGAGCGTGCGCCCGCCCTGGGGCGAAAGCCTAAATCGCACCTGGGTTTCTGCCTGGTCCGTGGGATGCTTCCAGGTGAAGGCGAGCGTATTGGCGGGCACGAATTCCGTCACCAGGCCGTCCACCGGTTCCTGGTTCTTCCAGCGGAGATGATAGTTGCCTCCGAACTGCGGCTCCAGAATGGCCTGATCCGCCAGCCACGCGGCCAGCTTTCCTTGATCCGAGAGATAGCTGAATACGCTCACCGCGTCACTGGCGACGTAAACCTGTAGCGTGGCCGAGCGCATCACCGTTACCGGTCCGGGGTCCGGAGGCTTAACGGGCCGCCTGGCATGCTACTGCGCCGCACCCGTACTACATGCGCCGAGCAGAAAGGTTAACAGGAGCATTTTGGGTCTCATCGATGGCCTCATTCTTCCATAGGACAGAATTCGCGTGGGATTGTATGGCAAACCGACAGGCAGTGCAATGCGCATGGGCAATTCGGGGTGGGGAAGCGACGCGGGGCATTTTATAATCAGGGACCTTTCTATTGGGGGTAACGTGATGGACCGTCAAACCGCATGGGAACTGCTCTGCGAGTACACCAAGAATGAAAACTTGCGGAAGCACGCCCTGGCCGTAGAAGCGTGCATGTGCGCCTACGCCCGCAAATTCGGCGCGAATGAAGAGCAGTGGAGAGTGGTCGGATTAATCCATGATTTCGATTACGAAATGTATCCGGCCGCTCCCGACCATCCCGTAAAGGGAAGCGAGATTCTGAAGGAAAAAGGCGTGTCGGAAGAGGTGCGCCGCGCCATTCTCGCCCACGCCGACTTCACGGGCGTTCCCCGTGACACGCTGCTGGCGAAGACGCTGTTTGCCTGCGATGAGGTGGCAGGTTTCATCACTGCTTGTTCGTTGGTCCGGCCCGATCGCATTGCCAGCCTGGAAGCGAAGTCGGTGAGGAAGAGGATGAAGGACAAAGCCTTCGCCCGTTCCGTCAATCGCGGGGACATCATCAAAGGTGCGGAAGAATTGGGCGTTCCCCTGGATGAGCACATCACGTTCTGCGTCGCTGCCATGCGTGAGATCGCCGGCCAACTCGGTCTTGCGGCCGCTTAGGCGAAAAGACAGGTGCCAGGTGTCAGGTGCCAGGTGTCAGGTGTGAGGCCCACCGCCGGCTTACTCGGAACGAACAGGAGGTGACTCACCGAACTGCCGACTGTTTGAAATCAGCAGGCTGCCAAGGAGTCACAGGCGAGGCGCTGGGGGCATCGGAGATGCAGGAAAGGGCGAAGCTCCAGTGTTGAAAAGAGAAGCTCGGTCGTTGCGTGTCGAATTTCGAGTTTCGAATTTCCAGTTTCGAATTTCGTATTTCTCAACTGGCCGGCGGCTGGCCGGATGACAACTGACACCTGGCACCTGACACCGGGCACCTGACACCTGACACTTGGCCCCTATTCCTCAATTCGTATCTTCCCCATCGTGTACCACCCGTCGGCTTCCCTGCCGGCAATTGCCAATTTGACCTTCGGTGAATGGGTAACAGGGTCGAGGAGGGCAATGCTCAAATCGTATTCGCCCGCGGGCATCTCCGCCGGTACAAAAACCGCGCTGTCGTACATGCTGTCACCTGGGAGCCACGACCGGATATCCGCGTCCGTAACCAGCACCTCGGTGTTCTTGCCGTTGGTCAGCCGAATCGCCAAGGGAAATTGCCTGTAGCAGGGCGCCACACCTTGGTTTTCCCACCAACTTGTGAACGCCAGTTTGCCTTGCTGCCGCACCACGGCGGGGTAGGTGAACTTGCGCAACGCCAAACGGTACCCCATCTTTTTCAGCCAACGGTTAACTTGCGGCCACCATTCGTCTGGAACAGCCGACGATTTGTTATTAAATGAGGAAATATGCCATTTCAACGATTGGTCTATGATGTAATCAATATCCCAGCCCTGATCTTTCCAGTGCTGCATCACCCAGCACGCCTCCAAAGTCACGGGAGCCTTGCGCCAGGCATCCTGGACCCCGACATCGATGATGCTCTCGGGGTAGGCATCAAACATGTGGCACCACGACCTGCCGTCCACGCAGCGCATATCGCCAAGGCAATCGGCCCGCCAGCCGACGTTCTTTCTGGAAAGGGCGTACAGATTGGTTCGTCGATCGGTGGGCTGCATCACCAGAGGCGTGGTCGGGAAGGAATCCAAGTAGCTGTCTACCAGAGCTTGCATCGTAGACTCACGGAGCCTGTCGGTGCCCTCGCCTTCGCCCCACGCTCCGACGATGGAGACATCCACGGATTCGAGATCCGGATGCCCGTCATATCGACGCCCCAGTTCCCGGACAAGCCGGGTGAAGCGTTCAACGTAAAGAGGATTCTCGGGATCAGTCCGCCACTTGGGGATCAGCGAGTTCTTGGATTCGTCTCCCACTTTCGCCCGATACCAGTCCGGGACGTCATTGTCAGGGGTTGTCCCGTACGGGGCGACACGGAGCATCAACGTCTGGCCGCGGCTGCGTGCGGTCTTTAAGGCCGTGTCGATCAGCTCCCATCGGTATTGTCCCTCGGCCGGTTCGATGAACTTCCAATAGATACGAAAGTAGGCGATCGAGGTCATGGGATGATGGGGATTCTCGAGGCGACCGGTGAACGGCTGATACTGGATGGGGTAGCCCTCTGTCCAGCCCGTGCCCGGGTTGAGTTGGTCGCCATTAAAGCGTTGAAACGTCATGAAACCGATGCCGGGGTTAACCAGCACGTCGTCAATCCCCCGCGGCCTGATGGTGATCGTCTGCTGTCCCTGCGCTCCCACTCCGCCGGTAACAACACAAATAACAAGAAGAACAAACAAGGTGCGGACCATGCTCCCCTCCGTTCGGGAATCGAATCACAACACGACTTTTTCAAGGTACGTAGGAACGGTAGCATCCCACTGAAGTTGCTCGGCGATGTGCTGCCGCAGCGCTTCACTGGCCCTGGGCTCACCGTGCACGAGGAAGGTTTTGCCGGGCGTCTTGGGGAACCGCTTGAGCCAGCCGATGATCTCTCCATAATCCGCATGCGCGCTCAGGTTCTCGATGGATTCAACATGCGCCCGCACGCTCACCTGGTGGCCGTACATTTTTACTTCCTGGGCGCCGGACTGAATGGCCCGGCCACGCGTTCCCGCCGCCTGAAAACCTACAAACAGGATGGTGTTACGATGATCGGGCAGGCAGCGTTCAAGATGATGAAGCACGCGCCCGCCGGTCGCCATACCGCTCGCTGACAGGATGATCATGGGATAGTGCGTGTCATTAAGCTGTTTGGAAGCCTCCACGGTCCGGTCAAAGTGCAGGTTGGGAGGGGAGAACGGCTTGATGCCCTGTGCTTCCAAGGCGTCCAGCTCCAGGCTGTGGTCCTCCCGGTGCTTTTCATAAAGCTGTGTCACGTCGATGGCCATCGGGCTGTCCACGTGGATGGGCAGCGAGTGCATTTTGTTGTCTTCGATCAGCTCGCGGAACAGATAAAGCAGTTCCTGCGTGCGGCCGACCGTGAAGGAGGGGATCACCACCGTACCGCCGTGGCGCGCCGTCTCTTCGACAATCGTTGCCAGGCGTCCGCCGACGTCTTCCTTGGGGTGCAGCCGGTCACCATAGGTGGATTCCAGCAACAAGTAATCGAACCCGTCCTCAGGCGTAGCGGGTCCGGGAATAACCAACTGCGGGAAGCGGCCAACGTCTCCTGAAAACAGCAGCTTTTTCGCCGCCCCGTTTTCCCGAACGGTCACTTCCACCATGCGCGCGCCCAGGATGTGCCCCGCGAAGAAGCCGCGGATGGCGAAGTGCGGGGATATTTCCAGCGGCTCCAGAGCATTCACCGCGCGAAAATACTCGAGCGACTGGAGGGCTTCTTCATAGGTGTAAAGCGGCAGGGCCGGGGCGTGTTTGCTGAAGCCCTTCTTGTTGGCGAAATCCGCATCTTCTTCCTGGAGATGCCCCGAATCGGGTAGCACGATCTTGGCGAGATCGAAAGTGGCCGAAGACGTCAGGATTTGGCCGCGAAAACCGTCTTTCACCAAGCGCGGGATGTAGCCAATATGATCCAGGTGCGCGTGCGTCAGCACCAGCCACTGAATGCTGGCAGGCGGTACCGGCAGCGGGTTCCAGTTGCGCAGGCGAAGCTCTTTGAAGCCCTGGAAGAGTCCGCAGTCGATCATCAATCGCTCGCCGCCGGCTTCCAGCAAGTACTTCGAACCGGTTACGGTGCCGGTCGCACCAAGAAACGTTAGAGTTGACATAGTTGTCAGGATGTCGGAATCTGAATATGAATTATTTCGGGCATTGGAAAGTGTTTCCGGTTATCCGTAGCCAAGTGCAGATTGAACGTAAGCGTGGTAGCCGCAACGATGGCATCGGGAATATCGAGGGTTAGGCCCTTGCGTGCCCAAATATACTTCAAGGTTCCGGCCGTCTGCGCAATTTCCCGAGTGACTTCGATACATATCAGGTTTTCCAGATACTCCCGCGTGGCAGAGGCCTCGCCAGGTCTCATGCCGGCATAAATCTCCGCTACGGTAACGGTAGAGCAGGCTAGAGTGTCACCTGCTTGATTCCTCAGGTCCAAGAATTCGCGTCGCCCACGCCGTGCGCGCAGGGCATCGATGATTACAGATGTGTCAAGAAGTATAGTCATCCGTCTCGTCCACGCCCGTACGCCGTCTGAAGCCCAACTCCGCCTCCGCGCGCATTTTCATTACCCACTCTGCGGCCCCGCCCGCGGCGTCGATTTCCGGATGGTCGTCAGGATTCCAAGCCGGAGTCGGTCTTTTCAATATTTCCTCTAGGCGTCGGCGCCGCGCTCCCTGGGCGGCAGTGTCAGCCAGCCGAGCGCGAATGGCATCCTCTCGGGAAGAAGAAAGGGCTTTCTCTGGCCCTGCCTCGGGGCCGAATGGGCCACAAATCGGAGTGTCACTAACCAAGAGAATCGTGCCATTCATCGAAATCTACTCCTCCTGCCGGTTTACGACCAACTGCGTGTTTGCCAGCGACAGCGCTTCTGCGTCTTCAGACTCTTCCCTCAACTCCAATTCGTAGCGCCCCGGCTGTCTAAAAAGACTGGCGGCTAAAAGCCAAACCGCCTGGATGGGGCCGAGATGCGAGTGCTCATGGCGCCAATTGCCAGAGATTTCTTGGCCGCAGGAATGAGTGACTCGTAACGAAACGGTGCACTTCCCCTCCACAAAAACTTTGTAGTAAACGAAGAAGAGCTTATCATCCTTCGGAGTTCGCGGAATAATGATCCTGTCGAAAAGGCCATGTAGGGTCACCTTCTCATCTCGATCTCTGGTAGCACTTTCGCATAGCAGGAAAGCCAGCACCTTGCATTTGCTCATGCCGCAAACATACCAAATAAGGCAGGCTGTTTCAAATTACCACCGATTCCTGATACTCACCGAAGACGCGGCGCAGGACGTCTGAGATTTCTCCTACGGTGGCGTAGGCCTTGACGGCGTCCAGAATGGCAGGCATCAGATTACGGTTGCTGCGCGCAGTTTCCTCCACCGCTTGCAACGTTGTTTTCACGCGGGTGGCGTCGCGGCGGGTGCGCAGGCTGGCAAGACGCTCAATTTGACCGCGTTCAGTCTCGGGATTGATGCGCAGGATGGAAGGTGAAACGCCCGTCTGTTCCACGAAGCGGTTTACGCCCACCACCGCGCGCTCGCCCTTCTCGATGGCTTTCTGGTATTCGTAGGCCGATTGCTGGATTTCGCGCTGCACGTAGCCCGATTCGATGGCGCGCACCATGCCGCCCATAGCGTCAATCTTGTCCAGGTACTCCCGGGCGCGGGCTTCGATCTGGTCAGTAAGCTTTTCGATTGCGTAGGAGCCGGCCAGCGGATCAACCGTGTTGGCGACGCCGCTTTCGGCCGCCAGGATCTGCTGGGTCCGCAGGGCCAGGAGCGCGGAAGCTTCCGTGGGCAAGGCCAGAGCCTCGTCGCCCGCACTGGTGTGCAGGGATTGCGTCCCGCCCAGCACCGCCGCCAGCGCCTGGAGCGTGACGCGCACGATATTTACGTTGGGCTGCTGCGCGGTGAGGGTGGAGCCGGCGGTTTGCGTGTGGAAGCGGAACATCCACGATCGCGGGTCGCGGGCTTGAAAGCGTTCCCGCATGATGCGCGCCCACAGCCGCCGCGCGGCGCGGAACTTGCCGATTTCCTCCAGCAGATCGTTGTGCGCATTCAGGAAAAACGAGAGCCGCGGGGCGAAGTCGTCGATTGCCAAGCCCCGAGCCAGCGCCGCCTGGACGTAAGCAATCGCGTCCCCCAGCGTGAAAGCCACCTCTTGCACCGCCGTCGAGCCCGCTTCTCGAATGTGATACCCGCTTATCGAGATCGTGTTCCATTCAGGCGCATGCTCGCGGCAAAAGGCGAAGATGTCCGTCACGATACGAAGCGCCGGCACCAGCGGATAGATATAGGTGCCGCGCGCGATGTATTCTTTCAGGATGTCGTTTTGGACTGTGCCCGACAGCCGATTGAGGTCAGCACCCTGTTTTTCCGCTACGGCGAAGTAGAGCGCCAGCAAGATGGCAGCCGTGGCATTGATCGTCATCGACGCCGAAACGCGGCCGAGAGGGATTCCCTCGAAGAGCGTTTCCATGTCTTCGAGCGAGTCGATGGCCACGCCAACGCGCCCCACCTCGCCGCGCGCCAGCGGATGGTCGGAATCCAGGCCGACCTGGGTAGGAAGGTCGAACGCGACGGAGAGACCCGACTGCCCTTGCGACAACAAATAACGATAGCGCGCGTTTGACTCACGTGCCGTGCCGAAACCTGCGTACTGGCGCATCGTCCAGAGCCGGCTGCGGTAAAGGGAGGGGTAAACGCCGCGTGTGTAGGGAAATTCGCCGGGGAAGCCATCCTGGCTCTGGTAATCCCAGCCGGCAAGGTCTGCGGGGGTATAGAACTGCTTGAGTTCCAACCCTGAGGCAGTTGCGAAATTCGTCTTGGTTTCTTTGCCCATTTCGCGATGTGTAGGCGCCAGCAGTGCTGCCCCTCGATTCACCTAACCTGGCACTCCGGCGTTACTCCGAATCCCCAGGGGCCGGATACGGTTCCGCCCTGCCACCCGTCAGCGCACGTTGCGGGCCCTTACAAAAGAATAAAGGCAAAGGATGGCCAGAAAAACGGTGAATGCTCCAAATCCGAACATCGTGATGCGGGTGACGTTCAGTTGCGGAGCCTCACGATAATGCAGCCACTCGTCGTAGGTCAGTGTAGCGCCGGCCACCGTCAGGATCATGAAAGCTAAGGCAACAAGCATATGAAACAAGCGCTTGGCGTTAAGAAACCAGTAATGAAGCAGACTCCCGATGCGACTCAAAGCTTCCCTTTCCGCCCTACCCGGGCTCTTCCCCTTTTCCGCCATGTTATCGTAAGGACAAACCGCCGCGACGTCAAATGCCGTTCTCGATCGGGTGGCGCTCGGCAACGCGCAGGGTACAGGCTGGCAGCCCTTTTCACGTTTGATTTCAGTCGATTCCACTCTCTGAGGCTGATTGCGCTTGACGTGCGCCAACGGCAATCCTAGAATTGGGGGTTGAAAGCCAGCCTCGATCATCCAGGTGAGTCTTGGAGTTAGACGACAATTTCAAAAGGCTGATTAAAGAGCTCGGCGATGCAATCAACGAGTCTCTTTCTGATTCCGAGCGCATCGCCGATGTGATGTCCCGAATCCGCACCGCCGGTTACGACCTCATCCTGGTATTGGAGGTTACGATTGGTTTCAACAAGCGCGGTGAAGTGAACCTGGTGCACCGTCAGAAACTCCGCTCCGAAGGCCGCATTGAACCCGAGTTCCACTTGACGATGCAAGACACGCAGTTCCTCCGCGCCCTGAAGATCGTGGTGGACGAAGACCTGGAACCGTAGCGCCCACCGACTTTTTCCCTCCTAAAATGATCGATCGAAAAACAGGACTGTCAGTTTTGACCCTTCGGTCAACCTGCCGGCAGTTCCACCGCAGTTTCGTTACGCGGTGCGCAGAATGAGAAACATATAACTTAAGTCTCGCCTGATTTCGCCGATAAAGGAAATGGAGTTTTTAGACCCGATGCGTTGGCAGGCAGTGGGGACGGGTGACAGTGTGCGGCGACGCTCCGGGACTTTTCGTCAAGGAGAGTATGAAATGCAGGATAAATCGTTCAAGGCGACGACGATTGTGACGCCTGATGTTGCCAATCGGCTGGTACTGGAAGCGGCGTTTAATAGTTGGGCGGAGGAGACTAAGCCCGCCAGCATTCTTCACGTTCATTACTATCACGACATGGAGTGCCACGTTCGGGGATATCAGGTGGTCTACGAAGAAGGGTGGATGCCCTATCTGGCGCCGGCACCATCACCGGAGGACGATACCGTCCGTATGCTGGTGTAGACAAATCGCCGTAACCGTCATGTTCTCACTGGGGAGCGTCTACACTTGATTGGACCGTCCTCCCGCGGATCTGCGGACGGGAGTATAATCCTGGCCACGATGACTGAAAAAATTCTCATTCCCTGCTGTCTCTTTAGTTTGGCGATCGGGGCGGTGCAACTCCTTCCTGCCCAGACGCTTTCGGAAAGCGAAATCCTCAGCCAAGCCGACGCGCGCATCCAGAAATACCGCACCGGCGATGCCCAACTGCGTCTCTTCACCCCCGATGGAAAGGCGCTTAAGAAAGGAACGAGCGTCACCCTCCAGCAGACCCGGCACAGCTTTCTGTTTGGCAGCAACATCTTCATGCTTGGGAGGTGTAAGACCGAGGCAGACAATACTGCTTACGGGAAGGAATTCTCCGCGCTTCTTAACTATGCCACGGTGCCTTTCTACTGGCGGGATTATGAACGCGAGGAGGGTCATCCCGATTACGAGCGCACCGATCCTGTGGCCGCCTGGTGCAAGGCCCATCAGATCACGATGAAGGGGCACCCACTCGCCTGGAACTATGTCGACCCGTCGTGGCTGCCCTCCGATCCGGCGGAGGTTATGCGTTTGCAAATGCAGCGCATCACCGACATTGTGGGGAGACTCAAAGGTCGAATCGATATATTTGACGTCGTCAACGAAGCCACGCAATTTCAACGTGCAGAGACGCTCAAGCAGGCGCCCAAGTTGACCGCCGCTATCGCGCAAATGGGTGTGCAGAATTACTTGCGAACGGCGTTCACCCGGGCCCGTGAAGCCAATCCCCAGGCCACGCTGGTCATCAACGATTACGTTACCACAGGCGATTACCTCGAAAAAGTGATCTCAAAACTGGTGGACGATTCCGGGCAGCCGCTGTATGACGTGATCGGCATTCAATGCCATCAGCACACGAGCGTCTGGTCCGCCGAGAAGACCTGGGACATCTGCGAGCGCTTTGCCAAAACGGGCAAGCCTTTGCATTTTACGGAAGCCACAATCCTTTCGGGCCAATCCGGTTGGGAACTAAAGCAGAAAAGCGCGCAATTTGATTGGACTAGCACTCCCGAAGGCGAGCAGCGGCAGGCGGAAGAAGTCGCGCGTTTCTACACGGTCCTGTTCAGTCATCCCGCCGTGCAGGGGATTACCTGGTGGGACTTCTCCGACCAGGGGGCATGGCAGGAAGCGCCGGCCGGATTGGTGCGTGCCGATATGACCCCCAAGCCTGCGTACGACGCATTGATGAAGCTCATCAAGGGCCGATGGTGGACGCACGCCGAGGTCCGCGTATCACGTCACGGTGGCGCGCAATTTCACGGATTCTATGGCGACTACAAAGCTACGGTGAAGCTTGATGGCCAGGAACTGACCGGAACATTCACTTTCACTGCGGACACCACCCAATCGATCGAGGTCAGGCTGAACTGAACTCTCCATGTGCAGCGGGTACCGGGGCCGATCTACTCTCAGTATTCGCGCATGGTCACTCTTCCTTCTCGGCGGCCTTAATCTCGAGATGAGATTGTGGAATATTGTGCCTACGCTCTGGGCCTACGTGACTGACTTTCGCCTGCTGGCTTTTCTGACTCTTGCCTGCGTGCCGTTTCTGCTGCTTTTTCGCAGAGGCGGCGTCCGCAGGGCCGGGATTCTTCCCCTTTGACGCTTGGCCGTCCACACGGCGCCGCCATAAAGCCAATACCTTGATGCTTGCCCGGCAGTGTTATACAGTAGCCGGGACAATGGGTATGGAGCGGCCGGGACAGCGCCCCGAAAGAGGCGCCCCATTCTTGTGTCGCCTACCCGGGAGAATCGCCATGCAAACGCGAAGAAGATTTCTAAAGAAGGTTGTTTGCGCAGCCGGTATCACCGGCTTAAGGGGGAGCGCCGGGAGCCTTGCGGCATCCGGTGCCGGCCGGTCTGATGGCCCTGCCCAAATCAAGGCCTTCTGCATTGATTTTAATTGGGCAAACGGCAAATTCGCTCCGCCGGGACATTGGGCGGACGCCTCTCCCGCACAGCACGTGGCATGGTATGAAGCGCTGGGCGCGAATGTGATTCAGACCTTTGCTGTCTCGTGCAATGGGTATGCGTGGTATCAGGGGGGAGTCATCCCGGCACAGCCCGGATTGAAGCATAACTTCCTTCCCGATGTTGTGAACCTCGCACACAAAAAAGGGATGCTGGCGATGGGTTATTTCTGCATCGGGGCTAACTCCCGGTGGGGCGCCGATCATCCCGATCTGAGTTACGGCACGCCTTCCAAAGTCCACATTCCCTTTACCGATGCATATCTCGATTACCTCGCGCGGTCTATGGCCGATGCTATGAAGAAGACCGGAATGGACGGCACGATCATCGACTGGGTTTGGAACCCGGCGGACTTCCTGCGTGCCAACGGCTGGCTGCCGGCCGAGCGGAGGTTGTATACGCAATTGACCGGGAAGAAATTTCCCGAGAGCGGTCGGCCGGCGGTGGAGGATAAGTTGGAGTACGAGCAGATGGCGATCAACCGTTGCTGGGCGCGCATCAAGCACGCCCGCGATCAGGCAAACCCCAAGTGCATCCTGTGGCTTACTGTGAGCGACCTCTCAAAACCCTGCATTAAGAACTCTCCGTTAATGCGGGAATCCGATTGGGTGATGAACGAATCACCGGACCCGAAGCTGTATGAAATCGGCCGGCGCATGGTGGGAAGCGGAACGCGGATGATCCAGAACGTGGTGGGTTGGCCCAACCACGACGCCAAAGAATTTCCTGGCTGACCCGCATAACCGCGGATTGAACCTTTACGGCTTTGCCGAACCGGGCGAAGAACTCGCTGCCGCTCTCGATTAGCGAGTATCTTCACAAGCCGGTCGACGCGTTCAAGGGCAAGGACCAGCGCTCCACGAACAACTACAACATCGCCGCACTGGCGCGGTTCTATCGCGGTATGGCAATGTACGCAGTCTTGTAATGAGCTCGATTGTTCCAGCTTGAAGCCTGGCACCTTCAGCAGACCTCGGTGGGTGGTATGAAAAAACCACCCTGACAAACCAACCGCGAGACGCTTACAATCTGAGTGAGCGAAACCTCTCATGCATCGCCGCCCTGATATATACACGCGCTGGTCGCTCGAAATGCGCCGCAAGGAATACTTTCACGCCGGGTGGCGTGTAGGCGTGGCGGTTTCGGGTGGGCCGGATTCCGTTCTCCTGCTGCACTTCCTTAAAGCGATGGCGCCGGAGACGGGTCTGACGTTGTCCGTCGTCCACTTCAACCATCACCTGCGCGGGGCGGAATCTGATGGGGACGAAGCATCTACGCGTGATCTTGCGGCCTCTCTGGGTTTGGAATTTCTGGGGAGCGGCGCGGAAGTGGGGCGCACGGCCCGCGAGCGCGGCGACAATGTGGAGGCGGTGGCGCGGGATCTACGCTATCGATACTTCTTTTCACTGGTCGATCAAGGAAGGCTGGACCGCGTGGCTACGGCCCACACTGCCAATGACCAGGCGGAAACCGTGCTGATGCGATTGTTGCGAGGGGCGGGGACACGTGGCCTGGGCGGAATTTATCCGGTGCTTGAGAGCAAAGTGGTTCGCCCGTTCCTCGGCCTGACACGCGCTGAAGTAATGCAGGAAATTGGCGTGCGGGGACTTTCGTACCGGGTGGATTCCTCCAACTTGAACCTCCGCCTTCGGCGCAACAAAGTCCGGGCGGAACTGCTGCCCTTGCTGGCGAAAGAGTACAACCCGGAAATCATTACGCTGCTCACCCAGGTTGCGGACCGCGCGCGGGATGACGAAGCTTGCCTCGAGCGCCTCGCCCGCGAGAGGGCACACCCCTGGCGAGGGCGCGAAGGCAGGGAAGAGCGTATCCCGATTCGGGTGCTATCGGAATTGCCTCCCGCGCTGGCCCGGCGCGTGCTGCGGCAGATGTTACAAGCCGTACTTGGCTCGATGCGTGGGCTCACGTATGCGCATATCGAGGCGTTGCGCAGATTTGCCGCCGAGGCGCAGAGCGGAAAGGTGCAGACCTTGCCCGGCGGCGCGCTCGCCCGTAAGGAGTTCTCATGGCTGGTGTTAGCCCCGGATTCCACCCTGCCCCAGCCCGAGGAGTTTTCCTATACCGTCAGCTTTCCGGGTGAGGTGGTGGTGGACGAACTGGGGTCCACGTTCTACTTCAAAATACTTAATCGCGACGACCCGCGCAAGGCGTATACTTTAGATAAGATGGTTGGACTCGACCCGCAGAAGCTGGCGGGAGAACTGGTCCTGCGCAACTGGAGGGCAGGGGATAGCTTTTGCCCCATCGGAAGCCGACAGGCCCGCAAAGTGAAGGAGTTTTTTCGCGAGCGGAAGATCCCGGAGACTCAGCGCAAGGGTTGGCCCGTTTTGATTTGTGGAAGCCAGGTTGTATGGGTGCGAGGATTCCCACCGGATGCAACTGCGGCCGCCACTGAGCAAACGCCGCGGGTGCTTTTGGTAGAGGAGCAACCTTCGCGCACGTCGTCAGTCGTCTGGGAAAAGCCCATATGAAAAAACGCGCCGTATCCAAGACCAGCAAGCGGCCCGGAGCCACACGTGCTGCCAAATCCGGCGCGCGCCTGCGGGTCGTCGTGGCGGAAAAAGACATTCGCAAGCGGGTGCGTGAACTGGGCAGGCAGATCAGCCGGGACTACGCCGGCAAGACTCTCCATGTGGTTGGGATTCTGGAAGACAGCTTCATCTTCATGGCAGACTTGGTGCGCGCCCTTACCGTGCCGGTGGTCTGCTACTTCGTTCGTTCGCAGGTGCGCGACAGCGATTCCGGGATGGTTGCCATGCGGGAGATCATGTATATTCCGCGTGTGGATGCTGCCGGCAAGCACCTTTTGCTGGTAAACGCCGTATTGCAGTCAGGGATCACGCTCGATCATTTATGCCGGACGCTGCTGGCGCAGCAACCCGCCTCGTTACGCGCGGTGACGTTGCTTGACAAAGCGAACGAGCGAACGACGGAAGTGCCGGTGGAGTACGCGGGCTTCCGCGTTTCCGGGCGTTACTTAGTGGGTTATGGCTTGGCTTACCAGGAGCAGTATCGCAATTTGCCCTTTCTCGCTTGGGTTGCGTAACGGACGGCTGCGTGACGGGGCGGCGGCGGTGTGCATCTAAAGAGAAGGGGTTTAAGGCGCAGGGGCAAGCAAGCGCTTGGGAGGACGGCCGGTGAACTCGGCGGTAAAAAACATCATATTTTGGGTTGTCATGGCAGTCACGGCCATACTGATCTGGGCTGTCGTAAGGTCGAGCACCGGTGAGCACGCTCGGGACTTGACGTTTACGGAGTTCATGACCGAGGTCAACAAGGACAACATCCGCGATGTGACCATCACGAACACCGGTACCGGTGGAGACGTGACGGGCACGTTCAAGAAGGACAATTCCCATTTCCGGACCACGATCCCCGGCAACTATCCGGACCTTTACAAGTCCCTTCAAGAAAAGGGTGTCAACACCACGATCAAGGACGGCTCTGGCAGTTCCTGGATGACGTGGCTCGCCAACGGCCTGCCCATGCTTCTGATCTTGGGGCTCTGGATCTTCATCATGCGGCAGATGCAATCGGGCGGGAACAAGGCGTTGTCGTTCGGCAAGAGCCGCGCCCGCCTGCTGTCCAGCCAGCAGAAGAAAGTGACCTTCAAGGATGTGGCGGGTGTGGAAGAGGCCAAGGAGGAGTTGCAGGAGATCATTGAGTTTCTGCGCGAGCCGCAGAAATTCCAAAAGCTGGGTGGTCGCATCCCCAAAGGCGTGTTGCTGGTGGGGCCCCCGGGAACCGGCAAGACCTTGCTCGCCCGGGCCATCGCCGGCGAGGCCAACGTTCCCTTCTTCTCGATCTCGGGTTCCGACTTCGTGGAGATGTTTGTGGGCGTAGGCGCCTCGCGCGTGCGCGACCTGTTCGAGCAAGGCAAGAAGAATGCTCCCTGCATCATCTTCATTGACGAAATCGACGCCGTCGGCCGTCATCGCGGCGCGGGCTTGGGGGGCGGTCACGACGAGCGCGAGCAGACGCTGAATCAGTTGCTGGTGGAAATGGACGGCTTCGAGAGCAACGAAGGCGTTATTCTAATCGCGGCCACGAACCGGCCCGACGTGCTGGATCCCGCCCTGCTCCGGCCCGGCCGCTTCGATCGGCGCGTGGTAGTGCCGCGGCCTGACGTCGGCGGGCGCGAAGCCATTCTCAAGGTCCATACCAAGAAGATCCCGCTCGCCGAGGACGTTGATATCTCGGTGCTGGCGCGCGGCACGCCGGGTTTCTCCGGCGCCGACTTGGCGAACCTGGTGAATGAGGGAGCACTTCTCGCGGCCCGGCAAAACCGCAAGACCGTGACCATGGCGGACTTCGAAACCTCCAAGGATAAGGTCCTCATGGGCGCCGAGCGCAAGTCCATGATTCTCTCGGACGAGGAGAAACGCAACACGGCGTTTCACGAAGCGGGGCACGCCCTGGTGGCGTCGATGATCCCCAACGCCGACCCGCTCCACAAGGTCACCATCATTCCGCGCGGTATGGCCCTGGGTGTGACGATGCAGTTGCCGATCGATGACAAGCATACTTACACGCGCGATTACCTTGAAGCGCAACTCGCCATCATGATGGGCGGCCGCGCCGCGGAAGAGATGTTCCTGCACCATATCACCACGGGTGCGGGCAACGACATCGAGCAAGCCACTGAGGTGGCGCGCCGCATGGTGTGCGAATGGGGCATGTCGGAACTGGGCCCTCTCGCGTACGGCAAGAACCAGCAGGAAATCTTCCTGGGACGGGACCTCACCACCCAGCGCGACTTCAGCGAAAGCACGGCGGTCAAGATTGACCAGGAAGTAAAAGCCTTCGTCAGCGCGGGGTACGAGCGGGCGCAGAGCATCCTCACGACGAACCGCGACTCGCTGGTTCGCATCGCCGAGGCGCTGCTCGAGCGCGAAGTCCTGGACGCCAGTGAAGTGCGACTCTTAATCGAAAACAAGCCTCTGCCCGAGTTTGTCCGCATCAAGCCGCAGCCCCCAGGCCCTGAAACCGTGCAGGTGCTCAAGCCGCAGACGTCTCCTCCGTCCGTACCTCCACGCGGGCGGCCACAACCGGCGTAAGTTGTTTTGGTTTTTCGGATCCAAGATGCAAGGGAGCAAGGGTCGTTCCTTCTCCGAACCCACGATCGAGTTCTCGAGGGGTGTTATAATTCGCCGATGATCGCGAGCCTGAAGTACACTCACGCTGATCTTCTGGCCATGCCTGATGATGGCAAGCGCCGCGAGATTATCGACGGAGAACTGTACGTGACCCCTTCACCTGTGACGGAGCACCAAAGAATCCTGGGAAACTTGGCTTTTGCATTTTGGAAATTCCTGGAGGCCCACCCGCTTGGCGACTTGCTGATTGCTCCCCTGGACATCGTCTTGAGCGAGCATGACGTGCTCGAACCAGACCTGCTCTTCGTGCTGAACGAACACAAGGAGTTTCTGCAAGACTGGGTGCGCGGCGCTCCGGATCTGGTGGTCGAGGTCCTTTCTCCCGGCACCGAAGCCCGCGACCGCGGTCCAAAGGCGAAAGCCTATGCCCGCTACGGCGTGGGCGAGTATTGGATTGTTGACCCGGTCGGTCGCGCCATAGAGGTCTACCGCTTGACCCCGCAGGGCTATCAGTTGGCCGCGAAGCGCGCGGCAGACGAGACCGTTGAAACGCCCCTCCTGCCCGCCTTCTCTCTGGCCGTCGGATCGATTTTCAAACCGTAATCCTCCGTTGTTTTTCCCTCCGGGTGCCACCTTCCTTTTGCACCTCATTGACTCGCCGCACTATACTCTTGCCGAACCGTTTGACCGAGGACGTCAGGAGGGGGCACATGAACACGTTTATGGCCGAGCTTGTGGGTACAATGTTCCTGGTCCTGTTGGGGGATGGCGTGGTGGCGGCGGTGGTTCTGAGTAAGACGAAGGCTCAGAATTCCGGATGGATGGTTATCACCACCGGCTGGGCCATGGCGGTGGCGATGGCGGTGTACATTGCGGGGCGCATCAGCGGCGGCCACATCAATCCCGCCGTGACCCTGAGTCTGGCGGTGATCGGCAAGTTTCCGTGGAGTGAAGTACCCAAGTATCTGGCGGCACAATTCCTCGGCGCTTTCCTGGGCGCGGTTGTGGTGTGGCTCGCGTACCTTGCCCATTGGCCCGTCACGAGCGACCAGGGCGCGAAATTGGGCGTTTTCTCCACTGCTCCGGCCATTCGCCGGCTGCCGATGAACCTGGTGACTGAGATCATCGGAACCTTTGCCCTGATGTTTGGTGTGCTCGCCATCCTAGCCAATGCTGCGCCCACCCAAAGCGGCTTGACTGCGCTGCTGATCGGGTTTCTGGTTTGGTCCATCGGCCTGTCGCTCGGCGCCCCCACGGGATATGCCATCAATCCCGCGCGCGACCTGGGGCCGCGTTTCGCCCACGCTGTCCTGCCCATCGCAGGCAAAGGCCACTCGGACTGGGGCTATGCCTGGGTACCGGTGGTGGGACCCCTGATTGGTGGCGTGCTGGGAGCCGTTGCGTACATGCGATTGTTCGGATCGTAACAGATCCGCTGTGCGCCGTCCGTGCTCCCGGGTCTGTTGTTGTCCCAAATCGGCGAAAGCCGTGTAATCAGACGCATCATCGAACCAAGATCGGCCATGAGCCTTCGACGCGAATTGCAAATCAAGATTGACGGTCACCGAGAGCTCCTCGGTCCCCGCACACTCGTAATGGGTGTGCTCAACGTTACTCCCGATTCTTTCTCCGATGCGGGACGATACTTTGACCCGATTCTTGCCGTCCGGCACGGCGTGGAACTGGTGCGCGGCGGGGCCGACTGGATTGACGTGGGCGGCGAGTCTACCCGGCCCGGATCGCAACCCGTTCCGGCAGAGGAGGAGCTTCGGCGCGTGCTGCCGGCTATCCGCGCTCTGCGGCGCAAGCTGCCCCACGTTCCGATCTCCATCGACACCACTAAGGCGCAGGTGGGGGAAGCAGCCTTGGATGCCGGCGCTAACATTCTCAACGACGTCAGTGGTCTGCGCTTTGACCCGCGCCTCGCGGAGGTGGCCCGCCGTTACCATGCTCCGCTCATCCTAATGCACGTGCGTGGCACACCGGAGACCATGCAGCGAATACCGTTCGTGCGGGACATCTGGCGCTCGCTCACCGAGGGCCTCGAAACCTCCATCCGCCGAGCCCTTGCTGCCGGTGTCGATCGCTCGCAGATCATCCTCGACCCGGGCCTGGGCTTCGGCAAGTCGCGCCGCCAGAACTACACGATCCTCGCTCAGCTCAGCAAACTTCAACGTTTCCGGCTTCCCCTGCTCATCGGCGCCTCGCGCAAATCGTTCGTACAGGCGATCGTGGCAGGCGAAGGGCTCAGCCCATCCGGCGCCAAGCGGCCGGGAGCCCGTTATTGGCCGCTTGCCGGAAAGCATGCCCCGCAATCCTCCCGCATTCGCCGCGGGTCCGAAGCGCACTCCCGTCTGCTTCCGACAGGTGACGCCGCCATTGTGGTGGCCGCGATCCTGGGCGGCGCCCACATCGTGCGCGTCCACGACCCCGCCGCCATTCTCCCGGCAGTGCGCGTTGCGGACGCATTACTTGCCGCGTTTGACTGACCCAGCGCCAGCGCGCTTTGGATGCAGCGAATCTTGTGCATGGGCTTAACGCCTGCGGCACCAGTCGAGTATGATTCGGATATGCGCCAGGCGCGATGCTCTCGATTGCCGCAAATCTTAGGGCTGTTTGCCCTGCTGACTTTTCACATCCCTGTGGCTTGGGCTGCGTCGCTGCCTGAAGGGGCGGGGAGTAAGCAGTCGACGCCCGTCATCCTGATTTCCGTCGATACGCTGCGTGCCGACCATCTGAGTTGTTACGGCTACGCGCGCCTGCACACACCGCACATCGATTCACTGGCGCGCGGCGGCACGGTGTTCACCGCAATCGACAGTCAAGCGCCCATCACGCTGCCGTCGCACGTGTCCCTGTTCACCTCCACTTATCCCTTTGCCAACGGCATCCGGGAAAATGCCCAAGTCCTGCCGCCCGGAGCCGTCACCCTCGCCACCGTCCTCGCTGCGCACGGGTACAGCACTGCTGCATTCATAGGCGGATATTTCCTTGCAAGACGTTATGGATTTGCGCAGGGATTTCAAACCTATGATAGCCCGTTTGACGCGTGCTCGATCAATAGCGCGCTCGAACTGAAGCGTCCTGCCGACCTCGTGCTGAAAGGTGCGGAGCACTGGCTGGAGCAGAATGCCAACCGCCCCTTCCTGCTGTTCGTCCACCTGTTTGATCTTCACCAGCCCTATAACCCACCCGCCGCCTATCGCGCCCGCGCCCCGCAAAGCGAATACGACCAGGAATTGGCTTACGTGGATGATTCGCTTGGCGAGTTTTTCCATTTCCTGGCGGAGCGGGGGTTGGACCGGCGCGCGTTGGTGGTGCTGTTTTCCGACCACGGTGAGAGCTTGGGCGACCACGGTGAAAGTACGCATGGATACTTCATCTACAGCAGCACGCTGCACGTGCCGCTCATCTTCCATTGGCCGCAAGCAGAGAAGTACGGAAACTGGAAACTGGAAACTGGAAATTCGCTGCCAGCTTCCAGTTTCCAGTTTCCAGTTTCTTCTTCCAACTACTTGGCGCGTGGCGAAGCCCCTGCCGGTTTGATTGACGTTGCGCCGACTATACTGAACTTCCTGGGAATTTCCTCTCCGCCGAGCTTTTGCGGTCATAGCCTGCTGGAACTCCTCAAGGACGTCGGTTCGCCGCCGCGCGATGTGTACAGTGAAACCAGCTACGCGCACGACAAATTCGGTTGGTCCGCGCTGCGCAGCCTGCGGCGGGGAGACTATCAATACATTGAGGCACCGCACCCGGAACTGTACGACCTGAAGCATGACCCCGCCGAGCTGCACAACCTTCTGTCCAGCCAGTCGGCCCTTGCCACGTCTTACCGCGAGCGGCTGGGAGCGCTCGCGGCGCGCTATCGTTCTCTGCCGGCGGCGGGGGGCGAAACGGGCGCCGCCGTCGTCCCAGGAGCCGCGGAGAGTTTGCGCTCGCTCGGTTATCTGGAAATCACGTCTGCGCACGCCGCGCTCGAGGATTCGGGCGTCGATCCCAAGGACCGGCTTTTTGAGTACAAGCGCTACCTGCTGGCGGGGCACCTGGCACGGATCGGCAAGGCACAGGAAGCAGTAGCGGAATTTCAGGCCATCCTTGCCGACGATCCCCGCAACCTGCCCGCCTACGTCGAACTGGCCCGCTCCGATGCGGGGCTGCATCGCTATCTCGACGGCGCCAACCAACTGAAGGCCGCGCTCGCGCTCGACCCGCACGACGTGGAGGCGGAAGAATTGCTCGGCGACATCTGGTTGACCGTCGGCGAACTCCATCGCGCCGCAGCGGAGTTTCGCCAACTGCTCACGTTCGCGCCGCAGGACTACGAGGCGCACTTCGGTTTGGGCCTGCTCGCCGCGCGGCAGCATAACGATGTTGAAGCCACACAGCATTTCCGCGCCGCGCTCGCCGCCAATCCCCGTTCGGCCGAGGCGCACTATCAATTGGGCTTGATCCTCGAGGCACAGAACCAGAAGGCCGAGGCGCGACGCGAGATGGGAGCGGCTCTTGAGATTGATCCCCATTATCAGCAGGCGCGCCGGGAACTCGCCAAACTGGGTTCGCCGGGTCACAAGTGACACGCCCGGGCAAAGCTCCACGTAGAGGCTACCATGGAGAATGTAATTGTCACGCGATTATTTACTGATGGGTAATAAAGCGTGGAGGAGATAACGGAAGTCGAACCGGGTACTTGCTGTCCCCAGGACCGTAGGGTGCGAATTCAACGGCAAGGTCAGGCCGGTTCCCAGCGCACTGCACACGACAACAAACACGCGCGCAGCGCCTTGGAGTGTCGGCCGCGAAGCTGCCGCCTTGGGTTCTTCGGCTCATTCGCTACCGGCGAAAGGAAGGCGGCTGCCAATCTGGGTTTCGATCATTCGCCGTCGGCGAAAGGAAGGCGGCAGCTTCGCGGCCGACACTCCAAGGCGCTGCGCGCATACCTGTGGGGCCGGACACCGCTGACTTCACGGGAAGCAGGGGTAGCAGGAGGCACGGACGCGCTACCGCCATCCTTTGTCCCTCAAAGCGAAGAGCCGGGTAGGGTGGGGTTTCCCGGAGGCTGCGCAACTTGCAAGGCGTTCAGATACTCCTCCAAGGTCGCGTCCAGTCGCCGGTAGAGAGGGCTGTTAAAGGCCTCCGCACTCTTTCCGGCTTGTTCTTCCTGCAAACTGCGGATGTATACAAGGCGGTCTTCCGGGCGCACGGCGACGGGGGGATAACCGGCGCGTATCAGGATCAGGTTCATCAGCAAACGCGCCGTGCGGCCATTGCCATCGTTGAACGGATGAATATCGACTAAGCGCCGGTGCGCCGTGAACGCCGAGTCCGGCGTAACCGGCGCTGTTCGCAACCAGCCGGCAAAATCTCCCATGAGGGCTGGAACCTCTGCCGGTGACGGGAAACTGTATCGACCCGTCTCGGTGCGAACGAACCGGGGCAGATCAGCATACTGTCCGGCAATGTCCGGGGCAGACCGCCGCATGACAAGCTTGTGCAAATTGCGCACGTCACTTTCCGTCAGCGGGGTCTCCTGCCGGGCCAGTTCGCGCACATAGCGAATCGCGTCGTAGTGGTCCAGCGCTTCAAGGTGATCTTTCAGCGGCTTACCGCCAACGGTAATCCCCTTTTCGAGGACGAGCATTGTCTCCACCGCGCTAAGCGTATTGCCCTCGATGGCATTCGAGGTATACGTGAGCTCGATGTCGTAGTAATGCTCGAGGGCAGCGAGCGCCTTCGACGCGAGGGGCCGCAGTTCGTCCAGCCGCTGCTTCTTCGCGGCAATCGAGGTCAAATGCTCGTCCATGATAAGCGTCTCAAACCCGCAATCACACCTGCAGCGCGCGCAGGTAAGGAACGCTGGCCTTCATCAGGGGCAGGTCCATTTCGACAAAGTAATTCCGGATGCCGCCGATTTTCGCCGCGGCGAAAATCTTCTTCCAGTTGAGTGAATCCTGGCCCACGGCGGTCTCCTTCCGGGTTTTGAAGGACCAACCCTGCACGTGCATCGAAATAAAGCGGCCGGCGTACTTGGTGAAGTAATCCGCCGCGTCGTAGCCGGCGCTGATGGTGGAAACCTGGAACTGGAACTTGACCAGCTTGGGGTCCAGAAATTTGAACAGCAGGTCATACGTCCGCTGGCCGTCGACCTTGGTGAGTTCAAAATCCTCATTGTGAAGACCCTGCTGGATGCCCGCCTTCGCCGCCTGCTCGCCGATTTTGTTGTATTCGTCGGCCGCCCGTTTCACATCGTCCATCGTCGGATGCGTCGGCCCGTCGAGGCTGGGCACCAGCATTTGCGTCAGGCCGACGTCCTTCGCCCAGGCGATGCTCCTGGCTTGGTCCTTTCGCAATTCTTCGATGCCGAAATGCGAGCTCACGCATTTGACGCCCGCATCCGCCAAGATTCTCCGCATTTGGGCCCCGGAGTATTTGGACAGCCCGGCAAAGCCGGAATCAGCGTAACCATAAGGCGAGCAGAGTTCGACGGTCTGGAATCCGACCGCCGCAAGCGTTTTGATGGTACCGGGGAAGTCCCGCGCGATCATCTCTCGGACGGGCCACGTCTGGCACCCAATCGGCATGCCCAGTGGGTTGGCCCAGATGTCCGGCGCTCCGGCCACGACTCCGGTAATGGCGGCGCCACGTGCTGCGTTCTGGAAAAATTCTCTTCTCGAAATTCGAATAATTGACATGTATTGCCTCGCTAAACGTTAAGTGAACTAAGGTACTATGGTGAAACAGCGGCATTATCTTACCATCGATGGCCATCAGCCGACGCCGCCAAGTCAGCGTCCTGCAGGCCACGACATCCACGGGGTCGGCTTCCAGCCAGATCGGAAGCTGCCAGGCCCGCCAGAAATACGGCAGCAGGGAATTCGCGCAACGCGCGGACACAGCGACCCAACGACCTTCCGGCGTGGCGGCCCACAAGGCCTTTTCGTTGTTCGGACCGAAAGTCTGCTAATATCGGAATATGAACTGTGCGCGGCCACCCGGGTATCGAGCTGCGCCGGAGCAGGCCCTTCCTTGGGAAGAGTGGCGCACCAACGCTTCGCGGCTGATCGCCAAGCGCCTGCTGTGGCTGTTGGCGATGGGCATGGGATTTGGCGCTACGCTGTTCGCGCAGCAGCGGTCGCCGGCCGTCGTTTCCCCGGATTGGCGAGTTGACGAAGTAGCCTTGGAGCAACTGTGGCCTTCTCCCTTTGCATCATTCTGTGAACGCGATTGGAACTGTAGCGGGTTTGATTCGCACGCGGCCCCGGCTGTTTCGACGGGGAACAGGGGAACCGCCCTCAGTTTCGTCCTTGCAAATGAGACGCTGTGGGCGGAAGACGAACAGCAAGAGCCGCCGCTTCCGCCGAAGCAGTCTTCCCCGGAGCAGGGCTCGCCACAGCAGCCCTCCCCGGAGCAGGGCTCGCCGAAGCACATTTACGGTGTCATTCCGGCGTTCAATGTCACTTACTTGCACCAATTCAAGCCCCTTACTCCACGGGAGAAGTTTGACGAATGGGCTCGGGGAACCTACGATCCCGGAGGCTTGGGCCTGTATGCGGCAGAGACCGCAACCATCGAATACTCCCACCGCGACGGTTTCTGTGGATACGGTAGAGGCTTGGATAATTATGGGAGGTGTTTCGGCTCCCTGGAACTGGATGCCAACATTTCCAGTTTCTTCGGCGACTTTCTGTTTCCCGTGATAACGCACCAGGACCCGCGCTACTTCCGGCTCGGCCAGGGATCTGTCCCGAGGCGGGTGGGGTATGCCATATCCCGCGTGTTCGTGACGCATGCCGACTCAGGTCGCACGGTCTTTTTCGCCTCTGCGCTTTCTGGTTCTGTTCTTGCTGCCGCGGCGTCCAACCTGTATTACCCTCGCAGCGACCGGGGGTTTGGGGCCAGCCTGAATCACTTTGGGATCGACCTGGCTGATACAGCAGCGTTCAACGTGTCGGCCGAATTCTGGCCGGAAATCAAGCACCTGCTGAAGCGGACGTTCTGAGCCGGCCAATCCACTAACGGCTATCGCGCAAACGGCACTGGGGCGAATCTTTCACCCGGAGGTTCACGAGATGCCGGGGGAATTCCCCGCGAAGGATCTGCACCGTCTGCTCCGAAACCTGCTGCCGCAGGATACCGTACGAGTCTTCACTCAGCGAGGCGTAATGACAGGTGAACACTACGTTGTCAAACGCGGCCAGCGGCGACGAGGGGCGAAGCGGCTCCTGCTGGAGCACGTCGAGCCCCGCGCCGGCCAGGCGGCCCGAAGCCAACGCCGCGCACAGGGCGGCTTCGTCCACTATGGCCCCCCGCGCGGTATTGATCAGGATGGCGCCGGGCTTGAGCAAGGCGAGCGAGCGTGCGTTCACCATGCCCCTGGTCTCCGGCGTCGCCGGCACGTGAAGCGAGAGAATGTCGGTTTGGGGCAGCATCGCGTCCAGGCTCATCAAAGGGACGCCCGCAGCCCGCGCTAACTCCGTGCTGACGTGGGGATCGTGGGCAACGACTATCAATCCCAGACCCTTGGCCCTGTGGGCAAGGCTGCGTCCAATCTTTCCCAGGCCGATCAAGCCCAGCGTCTGGCCGCTCAGGCGCCGCATGGGCCGCAGAATAACATCCATCCCGGGGGCCCACTCGCCGCGGCGAGCCTTGCGGTCGGCCAGCGCAATCTTCCGGGTGACGGCCAAAATGAGCCCGAGCGCGTGCTCAGCCACTTCATCCGAACAGAAGTCCGGAACGTTGGCCACCACGATGCCCAGGTCGGAAGCGGCTTCCATGTCCACGCTATCCACTCCGATGCCGAGGCGCACCACGCCTTTCAGTCGTGGCAAAGCAGAAAGAAAGGCCCGCGTGAGAGGCGCCATGCCCGCCACGAGGACCTCCGCCTGCTCGGCCATTTGAATGCGATCATTTTCATCTGCCGCCCTTCCATAGCGGATCGTCCCTCCGTTGTTGCGAATCAACTCCTCATCGAGTCCGGGCACCGGCCCTTTCTCGCGTTCCGTGAAAACTACCAGGTGTTCAGACATAGGGTTATGGTTGTTCCTCTCTATTTCGAATCGACGCTGTCACTGTCCAGTCCGGCCGCGGCTATCGGTTTCGGTCGTCGATCTCCGAGTTCCGGGCGCTTCTGCTCAGGCTCATACATTCTACTGCGCCAACTCGAATTTGACGTCAATCTCTGTCAGCACCTCCACCGGTTCGGCATTGAGCAGCGTAGGTTGATACCTCCAGGTTTTGACGGCAGCAATGGCCGCTGGGACCAGCAGTGGGTGACCGTTCACCGACTTCAGGTTCCGGACCGAGCCATCCGTGCCGATGATGGCTTGCAGCACGACGGTGCCCTGGATGCGCGCCATGATGGCCAGGGGCGGGTAGACCGGCTTGGGGTGGTAGAGCGCCAAGGCCGCAATTACATCACCTCCTCGACGCACCATCTGCGGCTTGGCAGGTGTGTGCGGAGGTGGCGGCGGAGGTGGCGGCGTTGCGACTTCCCATGGTGCGCCGCCTGGAATGTAACCGGTTCCCGGCCCGAATCCGCTGGGGACACCGGGTACGAATGGCCCCACCGGGCCGTCTCCGACGCGCGGAGGCTCAGGCGATTCCGAAATTACCGTGACAACAGGCGGAATGCTGACGGGCGCGGTGAATACGTCCACGGCGGGATGGTGCGACGGCGCTGCGGGCCGTCCGGCGCGTTGGGTGGGAGGCGGGCCCGGTGGCGACGGAGGGATGTAAAGTCCTGTGGTCAGCCACTGCCGAGGCAGCGCCTGAGTGTAGATAAGCGGAACAAGAATGAGCACGCCCACCAGCACCAACTCGACAACATACGCCAGTGATGTGGCGGCACGTTTCCAATCGTGGGAGCGGTGTGCGGAGTAGACGAGATAAATCAGAAAGGCTGGTAGGTTCAGCAACAACACCAGAACGACCCAGGGCCATGCGCGCCGGTGCTGCTGCCGGCAATCCGCCCAGACATAGCAGAGCACCAGCGCGTACAGGGCGGTGGCGCCCCCGGCCGTCCCTGCCGCCATCAGCAGCGCGCGGCGGCTGGCGAACATCAGCAACAATGGGAACGCGTATAAGCTCAGCGCAAAGGCGAGCGCGCCTGCCAACGCCGACAACAAATAGTGAATACGGGCGAGCACGGAATTCCGGTGGGGTGAAGATTGCAGTAGCGCATCCTCGAACATGGCCGCACCTCCTTGGGGGCTGAGACCGGGAACTTCGCGTCAGGCACTTGCTGTCTTTCGCAAATCCCTAATCCCTAACCCCTGTTGTTCGGCAGCCGTGGAGCGCTCCTCCGACTATGTGCCGTTTCCTTCCTTCCACCCTATTCGACACCGGGCGAAGCTGAAATGTTCCGTCAATTTTTAGTTAGATAACACTGCGATAGTTCATTCGTTGGACATCAAGAACGGCTTCACCGCGGGGTTGCAGAACAAATCTCCGTGGTTTAGGGATACTGGAATACTTATTGAAGGGAGGTGTGCGTGGCAGGTCAGGCTGCTTGCCGGCATTCACAATCGAGGGATGCGAGATCGGTTTTCATTTCGACCTCGTCACCGCCGCTGCTGGTGGTCTGAAAACCCAGCTTCCGAAACAGGCGCAGGGCCCGAAAGTTGGAAACCTCGGTGGTGAGATAGGCACGGGTAAAGCCCATCTGCGTAGCCCACTCAAGGGTCTGGCGGCTAAGCGCCGTCCCGAGGCCGTCTTCGCGGTAATCCTGATGGACGAAGATCGTGAACTCCACCGCGTTGCCCGGCATGGGGCAGAGAATGGTGTGGGCCACCACCTTATTGCCGTCCCAAGCCAGCAACGCCAGAGACTTTTGTGCCAGGTGATCGAGCCAGTGGGCGATGCGCGGCACATCCGGCGGCGGAAGGCCTTGGGCTATTCGCTTCGGCTCGAAAGCCTTATACATCTGGACGAGGGCTCCAAAATCGTCCCGGTCAAAAGGCCGAACCTCCAGTCGGCGGCCGCTGCGCGTGTGGACCGGGACAGCTTCGAATACAATATCGATATTGGTCGTCATCATCTGCCTATACAGCACATTAAGTTCCATTCTCGGTTCTGCCTGAAGACGTACGTAGTTGAGGCGCGGAAACACGCTTTGCCAATAAGGTGTGGTGGGAATAGCGCTTTCTTCATCTGGAGCAGTCCGAGGGTAGCCCCCCCTCTCGCGAAGGCGGGCACACCTTTGTCTCATAACCAGTCTTGCATTGACGCCCGGCAAGACGTCGCCGTTAATGGCGCAAACCGTTACGTCCGCCTGTCCTGGGCGCGCTGGCGTTCGGGCAGCGTTCAACGCGCCTTGACTTGGTTGGGCCAAAATCCCCAGCACCGGTCGGCAGCGACGTTTCCCAGCGGTTTCACTCGTTCGCTCGGCGGCAGCGCCAACTGACGCACCTTGAGTCACAATGCGTAGGAATGCTAAGCTCAATCCATGGCCAGCCCCGGCTATGTTGAATCCTCGAACGCCGCCACCGTCGAGCGTTACCGCGCGCTCCTCGAGGTGTCAGAATCCATTGCGATCCATCGCGACCTGCCGGAGCTATTTCGTTCCCTGGCGGAGTCGCTGCATCGGCTGGTTACGTTTGATTTCATTTGCCTCACGCTTCCCAACCCGGCGCGAAACGTTGTGCGGCTGCATGTTTTGGAAGGCTCCCTTCCGACCAGGATTCAGCCCGGGTTCGAAGTTCCCATGGTGGAAAACGTGCGCCGCCTGGTATGGGAGAATCAGCAGCCGTTGGTGATCTCGCAGCTTGGACACGACGAGCGTTTCCCGCTGGTCAGCGACATGCTCAGGCAGGATGGCGTGCAGTCGCTTTGCGTGCTGCCGTTGACCACCGCCCATCGCCGGGTGGGCGCGATGGCCCTGGGCTCGGTCGAGACGAGCGCCTATGACGCCGCCGACCTCGAGTTTCTTCGCCAGGTCGCAGCCCAGGTGGCCGTGGCGGTGGATAACGCGCTCAATTCCCAGAGCGCCCAAACCTACCAGCAGGAACTGGCGCGGGAACGTGACCGCCTGCGCCTGCTTCTGGAAGTCAACAATGCGCTGGTTTCCACGCTCGACTTGCGCCAATTGCTTTCTGCCATCTCCTCCTGCCTGCGGCGGGTGATGAATCACGACTACGCCAGCCTGGCGCTTTATGAGCCCGACGCGCGGCAGGTTCGTCTGCAAGCGCTTGACTTTCCTCAGGGCAAGGGATTGCTCCAGGAGGAAATGGTGTTCCCGATTGACGGCACCCCTTCCGGCCAGGTTATCACCACGCGCCAGCCCCTGATCATCACGGGCGCCAACGTTGACGGTTACGAGCCAAGCGTCAGCCGCCTCTTCATCGCGGAAGGCTTGCAGTCCGGCTGCATCGTGCCGCTCGTCACGGCCAACCGTACCCTGGGCACGCTCAGCCTGTCCAGCGTTCGCGCCAGTGCTTTTACGCAGGAGGACGTGGATCTGCTGATGCGCGTGGCGAATCAGGTGGCCATCGCGATTGAGAACGCCCTCGCCTATCGCGAGATCGCCGAGCTCAAGAACAAGCTGGCCGACGAAAAGCTCTACCTGGAAGAGGAGATTCGCACCGAGTACACTTTCGAAGAAATCATCGGGGAAAGCGCCGCGCTGAAGCGGGTGCTGAGCCAGGTGGAAACCGTGGCCTCCACGGATTCGAGCGTGCTGGTCCTGGGCGAGACGGGCACGGGCAAAGAGGTGATCGCCCGGGCCATTCACGACCTCAGCCTGCGCCGTGAGCGCACCTTCGTGAAGGTTAATTGCGCCGCCATCCCCACGGGGCTTCTGGAGAGTGAGCTTTTCGGGCATGAGAAGGGCGCCTTCACCGGGGCCATCATGCAAAAGATGGGACGCTTCGAACTCGCCCATCACGGCACCCTGTTTCTCGACGAAGTCGGGGACATCCCCCTGGAGCTTCAGCCCAAGTTGTTGCGCGTTCTCCAGGAGAAGGAATTCGAGCGCCTGGGCAGCACCCGCACACAGCACGTGGACGCGCGCGTGGTGGCCGCCACCAACCGCGACCTGATGCAGATGGTGGAGGACCGCCTGTTTCGCAGCGACCTGTATTACCGGCTGAACGTCTTCCCCATCGTCGTTCCCCCCTTGCGCGAGCGCGTGGAGGACATTCCCCTGCTCGTCCGTTACTTCGCCCAGAAACATGCCCGGCGCATGGACCGCCACATTGAAACGATTCCCAGCGAGGAAATGGAAGCGCTCACCCGTTATCACTGGCCGGGCAACGTGCGCGAACTTGAGAACCTCATCGAGCGCGCCGTGATCCTGTCGCGGGGACCTACGCTGCACATCCCTTTGCCGGATGAGCGCCTGTCGGGCGATGGGCCAGCCGCCTCGCCTCTGACGCTGGAGGCCGCCGAGCGCGAACACATTCTGCGCGCCCTGCGGGGCACGAACTGGATCATCGCCGGCCCCAACGGCGCCGCGGCGCGCCTGGGGATGAAGCGCACCACGCTTCAGTCGCGCATGGCCAAGCTCGGCATCACCCGGCCCGGCCGGCAGCCTGCCTCGGCCGCGTCGGATAGTTGACGCGAAGCATCCGATTTCGTTGCTGCTCTTATTGCAGGTCATTGAGGAGGGAAAAATAAAAATGAAGATGCACACGCTGGGTAAATCGGGTCTCCAGGTTTCACCGCTCGCGTTCGGAGGCAATGTTTTTGGATGGACGGTGGATGAGCCCACCTCCTTCCGCCTGCTGGATGCCTTTGTATCGGCAGGTTGCAATTTCATCGATACGGCGGACATCTACTCGAACTGGTTCCCGGGCAACAAAGGAGGGGAGTCCGAGACCATTTTGGGCAATTGGATGAAGAGCCGGGGGAACCGCTCGAATGTGGTAATCGCCACGAAGGTCGGAATGGAAATGGGTGCGGGCCAAAAGGGACTTTCCCAGTCCTACATCCTGCGGGCCGCGGAAGCTTCCCTGCAACGCCTGCAAACCGACTACCTTGACCTGTACCAGTCGCACACGGATGATTTGGCAACTCCGCTAGCCGAGACACTGGAAGCTTTTGCCCGGTTGGTGAAGCAGGGTAAAGTGCGGGCCATCGGCGCCTCCAATTACGGGGCCGAGCGGCTGAAGGAATCCTTGCAGGTGAGCCGCCAGCACGGATTCCCGCGTTACGAGAGCCTCCAGCCCAATTACAACCTCTACGATCGAATGGACTACGAAACCCGCCTGGAGAGCGTTTGCCGCGAGAACGGACTGGGGGTGATTCCCTATTATCCTCTGGCCAGTGGATTCCTGACCGGCAAGTACCGCTCGGAAGCGGATCTGGCCGCGAGCCAGCGTGGCCGGGTCGTAAAGAAGTATGTCAACGACCGGGGATTTCGAATCATTCATGCCCTGGATGAGGTAGCCAGAGACCTCCATGCCACGCCGGCCCAGATCTCGTTGGCGTGGCTGATGGGGCGGCCGGGAATCACCGCTCCCATCGCCAGCACTACCAGCGTGGAGCAACTGAATGATCTCCTTGGGGCCACCCGAATCCAGCTTGATCAATCTTCCATCGAGCGGCTGAACTGCGCCAGCTCCTATGCGGAAGCCGCGGCGTGATTGAGCCTTACAAAATAGCTGTAGCGGCGGTCTCCGGCCGCCGCTTGTAGCTTCGTTCATGGTTGCACCTTGTGCGGTTGCCTGAAAACCACCCCGTCCGTCAGGTGACGGACTGCCCCTCCTCATTTGAGGAGGGGAGCTCTGCTGCCGCCGCCAGAGGCGGCCACCGGCAAAGTAGTTCCCCTCCTGATTCAGGAGGGGCCGGAGCGCTAGCGACGGGGGGTGGTTACCAGCAAGCGTAGCGCATCGGGGGGTGGTTACCGGCAAGCGCCGCGCATCGGGGGTGTTTATCGGCAAGCGTAGTGAATCGGGGGGGGGGTACCGGCTCAACATTCCGTCGCGCGAATCGTAATCTGGACAAGCTTGGATTCCGACCGCCGTCGATCGGGATGGGCCCGGTGTATTAACCTTGGTTTAAGCTGCCTGGGAGGGCTCCGGGCCGGCTGCGGACGCAGTGACGGTTCTGGCGCTGCGCGGAATTTTCAGGAGCAGCGGACGCGCCGGCGGCGGGTCGGCCACGACGGTCCGCAGAAGGTCGCCGCTCTGCTGCCACCAGCCCAGAAACGTCTGGTTGCGGAGGTGGCAAACGCGCAGGGCTCGCCAGCGGTGGCCGTCCGCACGTTGCGCGCTGGGATCGCGGGGCTTGGCCTGCGCCTCGTGGTCAGAACGGGTTCCAATTTCCGTCGGGTTCCACAACCGATCGAACGGGGTGACGATTACGGACTGGGTATCCAGCCGCAGCCCCGCCCGCAACGCCTTCAGGGCGCTCTCTTTCGCGCTCCACAGCAGCGTCACCAGCCAGAGCCGATCTGCCGCGGAGGCGCGCGCCACCAGCGCCCGCTCCTCCGGGGCGAAATAATCGGCGACAAACGCGTCGCTGTGGGGTTCAACGACTTCCAGATCGCAGCCGAGATCGCCGGGCGCGGCGGAAACAGCGCAGATGGCCCGTCCGGCGCGGTGGCTGAGCGAAATGGCAATCGGCGTCCACCGGTTTCCGAGAAAGACCTCGGGAGCGCCAGAAGGGGCCGGGCGCAATTCGATGGCGGTGAGGGCGCGGAGATCCGTGGGCAGGCCGAAGCAGGCGGCGACAGCATGCTTGGCGGTCCACCGGCCGAGCAGCCAATCCGCCCGACGCTTGGCAAAGTGCATGGTGTTCAGTTGATCCCGTTCCCGGGTGCTCAGCCAGGCCAGTTCCGGGTTGGCGGCACGGCCGGGCACGGACGTGCCATGGCCATGCTCGGGCACGGGCTGTAAGCCCGGGGCACTAGCCGGTACCGGTTCTTTCGGAAGGTCATTCTCGGTCTGTTCCAGCCAGTATACTTTCATTGTCTTCGGCTCCATTAGGGTTGGGCAAACCCAGGCCTTCGGCTCATAACCGCTGAGATACTACGTTTTCGCGTCCCGCGAAGCGGGATACCGTGAATAGCCGTAGGTGAAACCTACGGATACGGAAGGAGATGACCGGTGCGGCCCTGGAGGGGCCGACCGTTCAGGGGTCAACCCCGTCGGGGTTGATCCCGTACTCGGGCGGATCCCTCATCTGGGGTGGTTCCCCTCCTCCGCAGGTTGAAACCTGCGGCTACTCAGGGTTGGCCCTTTCAGGGCCAGCCGTGCAGGGGCGGGTCCCCGATCAGGGGCGGTTCCCCCCTCCGCAGGTTGAAACCTGCGGCTACTCAGGGTTGGCCCTTTCAGGGCCAGTCTCGTGGTTAGCCCTTTCAGGGCCAGTCTCAGGGTTGGCCTTTTCAGGGCCATTTTTCAATGTTGGATTCTCCCGTTCAACCGTCTTCCGGTTTGGGACCTCGCGCGCCGCTGGTTCCGGTTCGTGAAAGCAACATTTGCCACTGGGGCAGGCGTCCGCCAATACCGCCCACCGCCAACACGGCTCCGGCGTTGGCGGCATAGGGCGCGGCATACGTTTCCGCTTGCGCCTCTTCCACCCGTTCCATCCCCCGTTTAACCGCGCGAACCAGGTACAGGCGCAGGTCCTGCGGCGGAAGAATATATTGCAGCGCGCCTACCCGAAGAGCACGTTCGACGCAATGCACGCGGTCGAACTCCGCCGCGACCTCACCCAGTTTCTCGGAGTGGACACGCTTGAAGAGTTCGTTCCACGCTACCCGGAGTCGCCCTTTTTCTGCCCCGTCTGCTTGTGCCATTCTTTGGTTCAGCTCCTCCAGGCGGGGATCCTTGCGCGTGCGCGTCTCCACCTCGCGGGCAAACACTACAGCCGCCGCCGGCGCTCCTCCGATCACCGACGCATACGATCCCTCCAGGGCCACGACCTCCAGGTTCTCGTTCAGTGTGCGGGAGAAAACCACGTAAGCCCCGCCGTGGTAACGTGAGATCACGCAAAACACGATGGGCCCGTCGAAGTTCACCACCGCCCGGCCGATCTCGGCGCCGTACTCAAGTTGGAGCTTGCGCATCGATTCCGGCGAGCCGTCAAACCCCGACAGGTTGGCCAGAACCACGACCGGCCGGTTGTGACTCGCGGCATTGATGGCGCGCGCCACTTTCTTCGAGGAGAGCGGGAAGAGGGTCCCGGCGGTCCATTGGTCCGGCCCGTCCGCGGGCACAATTCCCATGCGGGGCAGCGGGCGGGACTCCATGCCAATCAGGCACACCGGGTAGCCGCCCAGATGGACGTCCCAGACCACTGCGGTCTCGGCGTCGCGCATCCCGGCCCAGCGCTCGAGTGGAGCATGGTCCTGGTCCGCGACGGCCAGCATCACCGTGCGAATATCAAACGATTGCTTCCTTCCGGCATTGGTCGCATCGGCGAAGATTTCACCTACGGTGGCGAAGCCGTCACCCCGGCCGTTGCTGTGGGGGTAAACCTGAACATCCCGATTAATGGGATCGGTGCTCAGAGCGCGGCGGGGGAATCGCTCGCCCGGCGCGAGGTAGGTATGTTCGTAATGGCGGAGGAGAATATGACACGCCTCATCGATATCGCAGGCCCAGTACTGTGCCTGGCCGTTAATGCCCATGATGCGGTCGTATCCGCCAATGCCCTGGTTGTCCTCGGCGGAGACGCTGCCGGAATAATCGAGCGCCTGTTTGCCCGTTAGCACCATGGCGGCGCCGGGCGTCATCACCAGGATGCCCCGTGTATGCATGAGCATGGTGGCCTCGGCATTCCAGTAGGGCTGCGCCCCAACGTTGATCCCGTTGATCAACAGGTTTACTTCGCCACCCGCTTGCGTAAACTCCACCAGGCGGCGCAGGACGCGGGCAATCCAGTCCATGTTCTCCACCCCGCTGTCCATGGAGATTTTTGCGCCAGCGGAGATGGGGAACCATTCCAGCGGCACGCGTTTCTCCTCGGCCAGGTCGAGCGCGGCCATGATGCGGCGGCATTCGGGCTCGGCGAGCGCGCCCAAATCCTTGCTGGGATCTCCCGCCACCAGGACCCGCACCATGCCCTCCGGATATTTCGGCGTGAAGTTGCGGATGATGCCGGTGATGATGTTCGATTTGTTTTGGCCATACGGACGCTCCACCGGATTCAGCCGCCCGTCGGGGCCAAGGTCGTGCTCGACAAAGTCGCCGGGAGGAAATTCGGCTCGCGTATCCGCGCGCCCCGGCGTAAGCATCTTGATAATCTCGTAGGGGTAGATGAGCCCGCGCTGCCGCATGCGGACCACTTTCTGGTCGTATTCGCTGAGTGGCTTCAGCGGCTGAAGCTTGGTGGCGGGGCGGAAGGTCATGTACAAGTCCCGGCCACCGGGATTCGAGATGCGCACCAGCATGTCGCGTAACTCGCCCGTTTCGGGCTTGGGGATGCGTCCCCGCACCACCACCTGCTCCAGGCCCAGGCCCTCGGTTTCCGGCGCCAGTTTGTTCACGATGTCGTGCAACTCCTCCCGCGTCAGATTGAGCGGAGGCCAGGCGTAAAGGAGAATCCGATTCCAATAAAGGCGTTCCTGGAGCGAGCGCCGCGACTGGAACAGCCGGATGCCCGCCAGCGCCTCCGCCAGCATGCGCTCCAGGTGAGGCAGCTTGATGATTTTGCCGGCCGCATCCCGCACGGGCGTCAAGTCCCGCACTTCCGCACAGGCGAACAGCCGCTCATCCTTGGGGTTGTCACGCGCGATAGCATGGAAAAGATAGACGTCTTCCACGGAAGGCAAACGTTCAATGCGAAAGTTGTTGAGCCGCCACAGGCTGAGCCGCTGCCCCATCATGGGGTGAAGCCCACGGAAAAACTTTTCCTCCTCGTAGGCATCGTCCCGCCGTCTTCCTACCGGCCCCGGGTCGTAGGTATCGTGCCCCGGGCTTCCCGTCGGCGTTGGGTCAGGACCAGGATGGCCCTGGCGCGGGACACGATAGGTGAAATGCTGTGTTCCGCTCATACCCCGCCCATTGCCGGGACCGGCCACGACCGCTACAATGCGTCGCATCGGGCGCGGAAATCCGGCGGCATTAAAGGCGGAGCGGAGTTCCTGCCCGGTCGTGTCGCCGTCAGCGTGCGAGCCGGAGGGGCCGAGGTAAAAGTCGATCACCACGTCATGCTCCGCAGGCGTCTCTTGAATCCAGGGAAACATGGCGTGCGCTGCCTGGGCGACCTCAGAAACTTGGGAATAGGTGGCGAACAGATGTACGCGCCGGCCGTTTTCGTCGTACTCCGCCGAGACGTAGCACTGGCCGTCCCGCGCCAGCGACCGGAAGTTCAGGAGCTGTCGAATGCGATAGTATCGGCGCGTCGTCACCTCCAACATTAAGGCGCGCAGGGCCGCGTCGGCGGCAGCAAACCGGCCGCACAGCAGGCTCACCAGCGGCTGCGGGCAGTCCACCAGTTGGTGTACTCTCTCTTCACGATCCACCGCCTCCGGATTCACGGCCAGATAGGCCAAGTGGTCTTCCACGGCCGCGTAGATGTGGTTGCGCGCCTGGTCAAACAGCGGCTGGTCAAAGCAACGGTAACGCACTTCCCGGGCCAGGTCGCTGACCGCGGGAAACAGACCGCGCGTCACGGAGATCATGCGGTCCAGGAGGATCCGGAAGGGGTCCTCCATGTCCGTAGGACCGCACCCTGCGTCGTCCGTAGCCACGGGGAAGGTCTTGCCGTCACCGCTCAGGGCTGGTTGAGCGCTCGGGGTGACGTTGCTCATGCCGGTCGGGGTGTGCCCCGCGTGTCCCGGAAGTCGCAGTTCACCCGGATGCGGGGAAGGCGGATGCCACGCCGTGTCGAGCCGGCCCAGGCGCCGTTCGAGCAAAGCCAGGATAGCCGGCACCTGTTGAGCTACGCGTTGATGCGATTTGTAGATCCAGAGCAAGCTTTCTTCCAGGGCAGGCGAGCGGTCCAGCGAGTGCACCCCGTAGTGAGCCAAAACCCGCCGCAGCGCGTCCACGAACGCCGGGGGGAGCTTTTCGCCCTGCGTCTCGAGCATGCGCAGGTAAGAAAAGAGGTACGCCTCTGAGCTGGGCGCTTCGCCGCCGTGCACGCCGTCAATCGCGGGTTGGCGCTGGAACAAAGAGCAAATGTCAACGAAGATGTTCAGAATCTGATCTTCGGCGTGCACCAGTTCATCACCGTCGTCCGGCTCCTCCCCGCATTGCCTCCACTCCGCCAGGAACTTCGTGGTGTGCCTGGGGTCCACGTCAAAGCCCAGCATAAGCTGCCGGAGTTCACTGAGGTTCTGACGGCAGCGAGAAGCGGACGCTTCTCCAGCTTCCTCCGGGGGGATCGACGAGCCCAGCGCCACGCGCTCCGTGGCGGTTTTCGGGTCGTTGTCGCCGGCGGGATCCAACTGTAGTAGCGGCGCGCCGGCGCCTACCTGTACGTTAGGGATCGCCAGCACCTGCCTTACTTTGCCGGCAAATGGGGCCGTCACCTGCATCTCCATCTTCATGGCCTCCAGCACGGCCAGGCGATCCCCCACGGAAACCATATCGCCCGGCTTCACAGCAATGCTGACGACCACTGCCGGTGCCGGGGCATGAACAACGCCGCCGGCATCGCGATCCACCCGGTGCGAGACACCGTCCACTTCAATTCGATAACTGTGACCCTGGGCGACGGATACGACGTGAAATCGCCGATCCAGGGCCGTGAGCCAGTATTCGAAAGGGCCGAGGCGATCGACATGGACATCAAGGCGGGACTGATCTGCCTCGACGCGGTATTGTTGCGGGCCGAGGCGATAAACCTGGAGCGAATAGGAATTGCCGCGGTAGCGAAGTTCGACGCCACGGCCTACCTCACCGCGGACGTGCGGGCGGCCACGCAGGGCAGCGGCGTAAAACTGCTTCTGCTCAATGGCCAGCTCCGAGTCATAGGCTTCGATGGCCGCCTGCGCCAGCGCCACGTCGGCATAGGCGCGGGAGAGATGATTCCCGTCCGCGGCCAGGCGGTCGAGCCATCCGACGTCGAACCGTCCGCTCTTCACCTCCGCGCGCCCTAGCAATTCCAGCAGAAACGCTTTGTTGCTGGCGCCGCCCTGGATGACCACAACCGTCTCCCGCAAGGCCCGCTGGAGGCGTGAAAGCGCTTCCTGCCGGTTTTGGCCGAAGGCGATGATCTTGGCGATCATGGAATCGAACTCAGCCGGCACGGCATCGCCCACCGCTACGCCCGTATCAATGCGCACGCCCGGTCCCGTGGGGGTTTTAAACCGCACGATGGCGCCGGGGGCCGGGGCGAAATGGTTGTCGGGGTCTTCGGCATTCAGCCGCACTTCAATGGCGTGGCCCGTGGTGCGCGGCGGCTCTCCCGGCAAACGCCCGCCGCGCGCGACGTGGATTTGCAGCTTGACCAGGTCAAGCCCGGTGGTGCATTCGGTCACCGGATGTTCAACTTGCAGACGGGTGTTCATCTCCATAAAGGAGAAGCGCTTGTGCTCCGGTTCGTACAAGAATTCCACCGTACCGGCGTTGTGGTAGCCGGCCGCCTGGCTCAGGCGCACCGCTGCCTGGCGCAAGTCCCGATCCTGTTCGGGGGAGAGCGCCGGCGAGGGCGCCTCCTCGATGATCTTCTGGTGGCGCCGCTGAATGGTGCAGTCGCGCACGCCCACGGCCCACGTTGTTCCATAGTGATCGGCGATGATTTGGACTTCAATGTGGCGCGCGCCTTCGATCAGTTGCTCCATGAAAACGGTGGGATCGCCGAAGGCCTTAAAGGCTTCAGCCCGTGCGCTGTCTAATGCCTCGGAAAGTTGCCGGACTGAATCCACCCGGCGAATTCCCCGGCCACCCCCGCCCGCCGTCGCTTTGATCAGCAAGGGATAGCCGAGACGCTCGGCATGGGTCCAGGCCTCAGCGAGCGTTTTCACCGGCCGACGGCTCCAGGGGGCCACCGGTACGTTCGCCTGCTCCGCCAAAAGCTTGGAAGAGATCTTGTCGCCCAGGCGGCGCATCACGTCGCCATCGGGCCCAATGAATACAATGCCCATGTCGCGGCACAGGTCCGCAAACTCGGCGTGCTCCGCCACAAAGCCCCATCCCACCCAGACCGCTTCGGCGCGCGCCGCTTTCAGCGCCGTTCCCAGCCGGCCGTAATCCACATAGCTGCTCTTGGGCTGTTGGGTGCTCGGGTCAATGACTTGCGCGGGGCCGAGCAGCACCGCCTCATCCGCCTCTCGTACGAACATGGCGTGACGGTCGGGCTCAGTGAAAAGTCCGATGGTGCGCAAGGAGGCGCCGTACTCCTGGTTGAACTCGCGCGCCGCGTGAATGAAGCGCATCGCCGGTTCACCGCGGTTCACGATCACTACGCGTTGAAATTCGTGCGGCACAAGCCCTCCTTTCCCCCCGCTTAACCTGATCTTTACCCATATCTTCGGCTGGACAGAGGGGGTACGGATTCCCAGCCCGACATCTGAGGCTACGGATTCCCAGCCCCGAAGGGGCGAAATAGCCTAGCCCAGGCCGCAGGCCTGGGATTCAGGAACGCCAACCAACCCAGCCCTGAAGGGGCGTTCTAACAGAGCCCAGGCCGCAGAAGCTGTGAAAAAATCAAAAAAGTACTTGACTAGCGCTATAGCTATGATATCCTCCTTCCTTCGTTCTGGGAAGGAGGTTGGGCATGGGTTACGAATCCACCGTGCAGGTGATTCAGCGGGGCGGCAAGAACCGGCAGTGGTATTTGATCTGTCCCGCGCCCCTGGCGCGAGCTTTGGAGATCGAGAAGGGCGAGGTGATCGAATGGGTGGTCGCGGACAAGCACACGCTGATCTTGAAGCGGGCTCCCGGGCGAGCGGCTTCCTCCCCCACGCGGAGGCGAGCGCATGAGTAACGCCGAGGATCCTCGACAGCCGGGAATATGGCCGGAGGGCGAGTTGCCGGTGCGAGTGTCGGAGCCGCCGGACACGGAGTCGGCACACCCGCCGGCGGCGCGCTTGCAAGCGATTAACCGTCAGCAGATGGTCTTCCGGGCGGTGGACGTGGAGCAGTTGCTGGAACCCGACCATCTGGCGCGGGCGATTTGGGAAATGACCGGGCGCCTGGACCTGAGCGCCTACACCGCCGAGGTGCGGGCGGTGGAAGGCCGGGCGGGGCGTTCGGCCATCGATCCCCGCCTGCTGATCAGCTTGTGGGTTTACGCCTACAGTGAAAAGGTCAGCTCGGCGCGGGAAATGGAGCGGCGTTGCACCTACCATCCCGCCTATCAGTGGCTGACGGGGTGCGAGGTGATCAATTACCACACCCTGTCGGACTTCCGCGTCGAGCACCAGCAGGCGCTGGACGGGTTGTTCGCGCAACTGCTGGCGATCTTGAGTAACGAGGGGCTGATCACGCTGGAGCAAGTGGCGCACGACGGAACGAAGATCAAGGCCGCGGCCAGCGGCAACTCGTTTCATCGCGAGAAGACCTTGCGGGTGCATCTGCAGGCGGCCGAGGAGCGGGTGCGGGCGATGGGCGATCCGCGGGACGAAGGGGTGGACCGGCGCCGGGCAGGCGGCGCGGCAGCGGGCGGCGCGCGAGAAGGTGGAGAGATTGCAGCAGGCCCTGGAGGAGTTGCAGAAAGTGCAAGCCGCCCCCGAGGGACGGGCCGAACCGAGGGAGCGCCGCGTGAGCGCGACCGATCCGGAAGCGCGTAACATGAAACAAGGTGATGGCGGTTATGCTCCCAGTCACAATGTGCAGGCCTCTACCGACGTGGCGTACGGGATGATCGTGGGCGTGAGCGTTACCCAGGACGCCAACGATCAGCACCAACTGCTGCCGGCGGTGGAGGAAGTGAAGAAGCAGAACGGGCGCGCCCCGGCGCAGATGATCGTCGACGAGGGCTACACCACGCGCGCGAATATCCTGGCGGCGGCCGACGGCGGCCTGGACTTGATCGGCGGGACGCTCGCCGCCGATGCCGAAGCCACCACGCGGCGCCTGGAGAAACGCGGCGTCGATCCGGCCTTTTATCCCCAACACTTCCGCTACGACCCGGCGACCGACACCTCCCTCTGCCCGGCCGGCCAGGTGCTGCATTTTAGCTATACCAAACACGACCGCTTGGGGGTGGAGCGGCACCTCTATCGGGCGCGAGCGGCGGATTGCCGGGCGTGTGCGCTGCGTGCGCAGTGTGGAGCGGGGCCGCAGGGACGCACGTTGGTGCGCACGGAGAATGTCCCGGCGGTGGCGGCGTATGCGGCCAAGATGCAGACCGAGGCGGCGCGCGCCGCTTATCGTCGGCGCGCCCCGGTGGCGGAGTTCAGTAACCTGTGGCTGAAGGCCAAACTCGGACTGCGGCAGTTCTGCGTGCGCGGCTTGCGGAAAGCCCGCTGCGAGGTGTTGTGGGCGTGCCTGACTTATAACCTCCAGCAATGGTGCCGCCTGCGCTGGAAAGTTCGCCTGGCCACGGCGCCCGCTTGAGCCGAAGGGAGAAACACGAGGGTCCAAGGTGCAAGCGCCAGAACCCAAGGCCGGACGGAAAGGAAGGTTACTCAATGAAATCACCTTAATCCTTGCAGCTCGTCGATCATCACAACCTTCAAAACACATCGTCGAAACTTAATCTACCGATGCCGAAGGCGATTCTTTCACAGCTTCGCAGGCCTGGGATTCAGGAACGCCAACCAACCCAGCCCTGAAGGGGCGTTCTAACAAAGCCCAGGCCGCCCAGGCTGAAGGGGCGTTCTAACAAAGCCCAGTCTCAGTCCAAGTCCCCAAGGGCCTCCTGGACAGGGAGGGGCTTGGTTGGACGCTCCCCTCCTTACTGCGGCGGGGGGGCGCGAGGCCTCTCCCCTCCCTGTCGAAGGAGGGGGCCGGGGGAAACTGTTTCATGCCGCGGCTTCCGGAATTCCAGCTTCCGGAACTTCAACCACCGCGTAGGGCGTAATCAACTGGGCCCAATCTTTACGCTGCCAGGGCAACGTAGCGCAGCGCTTTGAGCGGCTCCGCGTCAACGCTGTTGGGCAGCGATACCGTGCGGTAGCCCGTTAAACGCACGTACTGGTTTCCTGCCGTATCCACGACTTCCGCATCGAAGCTGCCGTGATCCGGGTCGGGAGTCACCACCGCAAATAGGCGAACTTCGGCGCCGCTGCCATGGCCATCGTCGCCATGATCGGGCACGGGCAGGATGCCCATGGCACCTGGGATGACCGTGGCGCTTGGCGTCAAGGTGCGTCCCAGGCAGAGTTCATCCACCTGGTGTGGCAGGCCCATTCGGCCTTGGACGCTCATTTCCCAAAGTCCGGCGGTCTGGAAGCACAGTTCCACCAGGCGCGGCGTCACAACCGTCGGCCGCTCGGATGGGACGTGATTGCCGGGCAGGTTCCCGGCCATCTGACCCACGATGCGGTCGCCGTCGCGCCACGCCCGCTCCAATACCTGGTACGCCGGCCCGTGGAAATAGACGCGGTAGATATCGGCGGCTTCCAGCGTCGACTCGGGCGGGGCGGTCATCACCACTTCGTACCAGGGGCGCTCCAGGCCGGGCCGCTTTTCAGCAGATTCAGGATGCTGCCGGGCGGGCGGCTGTTGCGTGAGCCGCACTCGCGCCGTGAAATGCGTGGTCACTTGCGGCTCCGCCTGGTTCGGCAACGGCCGGGAACCCGTGAGCCGGCAATCCGCTCGCACGCCATCACCCTCCGCGCGCAACACCGCCTGAATCGTCAGCGTACGGGGCTCGTTCCGGTAGAATTTGAACGGTGCCAGAAAGTTCACGTCTTCAATGGCCTCGATGTGCCAACCCGGAAGCATCAGCAGAGCGGCTTCGGCAAAGGCTTCGATCCCCATCACTCCCGGCAACACGGGCGTGCCGTCAATTTGATGGTCGTGCAGGAAGGGCTGAATCTTCGGATCGAGCGTGGTCTCGATTCGTAGGCCATCATACAGGCCCATGCCGGCAACTTTACCGATCATCGGCCCGGCGGACATTGTGTCCGACACCCTGTCGGGGTTGTGCGGGTCAGCATGGGGAAGTAGTGGGATATCCACAATGCCCCCGGCCGGGTCCCACTCATTCAGCAGTATTCCCAATCGCTGGCCGATGACGATTTCACCGCGCGTGCCGCCAGCAGTCAGTTCGCGACGAATCAGGGGAATGCCCGCTTCCGCCGGCAGCATATCGATGCCAGCCAATTCCATCATCTTGGGAATGGAGCCGCGCGTGGCCATGCCGATGCCGCCCCACGCGGTCCAGTCAATCGCGATGCCGCGCGTGTTCGGCCGGGTGCTGCGGAAGCTGGACGCGATCTTGCACAGCAGGTCATTCGCGGCGCTGTAATCGGCTTGTCCCGCATTGCCGAAACGGCCGGCAATCGAGCTGAACGCCACGGTGGCGCCCAGGGGCATGTCGCCGATGGCGTGCAGGAGATTGAACCAGCCGTCGCTCTTGACGTCGAAGACCAGGTCGAACTCGCGCGCGTCCTTGTCCGGCAGGAAGTGGCTGCGCTCCATGCCGGCGGCGTGCAACAGCACGTCAATGCGGCCGCTGCGTTCGCGCACTTGCTCGATGATTTTGGCGACAGCGGCGGCGTCAGTGAGGTTGACGCTGAAGTAATGCGCCGTGCCGCCGGCGGCGCGAACGGCTTCGATGGCGTTCCGTGCGGCCAGCGCGCGCTCCAGAGCGGCAAGTTCCTTTTCCACCAGCGCCGGCGTAGCCCGCTCGCCGCGCGCTTGGATGCGTGCGAACAGATCGCGCTTCAGGCCCTCCTTGTCGCGCACGAACCGGTCGAGGTCAGGATGGTGGGGGTCTGGCTCCGGCACCAGATCGAGCAGGTAAAACGTGCCGCCGGAAGCGGTGGCCAGATCAGCGGTGATGGCCGAAACGATGCTGCCCGCCGCGCCGGTGACGAGGAAAACAGTGTCCTTGTCCAGGGTCAGACCGGGCCGGCCGTCCACCGCGGGCTGCTCATCGAGGCCTACGGTCCAGCGCAGATCTTGCTTGTAGCCAATCTCTACCGCGCCCGGATCGCGCAACGTTTCTTCGATGAGGATGTCCGCCACGTTTGCCGGCGCGCACATTGATTCAAAATCAATGGCTTTGATCAGCGCATCCACGCGTTCGCGCTTGTACGTCTTCGCGAACCCAACCACGGCGCCGCCCATTGGGGCAAACGCTCCGCCATCGTCGTAGCCGTGCTGCCCGCCGAGCCGCGTCGCTGCCATCAGGAAAGTGCCCGGCGGCGCGATCTGCTGGTAGAGCACGCGCATCGCAGCATGAAGCGATTTGACCCGCAATCGCAGCGCGCCACGCCACGTGGGCAGATCCATGTGGTTGAGGCTTCCCTCGCTGTCGAGCGCGGGCAGCCAATAGATGCCGTGCACGGGGCCGGCGGACATCCAGCTTTCGAGCTGTTCCACAAGCGCGCCCGCGTCGTCGGCACCATCGAGTCGCAGAACTTCCACGCCCAGGGCTTGCAGACGCTGCGCCAGGGCTTCCGCCACTCCGCCCTTGTCCGGCATGATGATCACGCGCCGATCAGTGCCCAGTGTGACCCCTGTGGGCTTGCAGACTGCCAGGGGCGGCCGCAGGTTGGGCACCGGCACGCGGCGCGGGACGCTGTTGGCGGCGTCCAAGCTTGCGAGAACCGGGCGCGGCGATTCCTTCGGCTTTGCAACGCTGCTTTCCTTGCTCTCCTGAGCAGGAGCGGCTGTGGTTGAGGGCGCCTGCACCGCCTGCTCGACTGCGTTACCAGCCTGCCCTTCTCGGGCGAATTTGATCACGTGGGCCAGGGTAGGGAAGTCACGCAGCTTCAGATTTTCGTCGCGCGGGATGTGATACTCGGCCCGCACGGAGGCGAACATCTCCGCCTGTTTCACCGTATCGATCCCGAGGTCTGCTTCGAGGTCCAGGTCCACATCCAGCATTTCCTTTGGATACCCTGTCTTCTCCGCAACAATTGCCAGCACTCTTTCCCGGATGGGGTCTTCCGCACTGACGGGCGCCTCCGCAGCGGGCGTTGCGGACGGAGCTTGCTCCACCGCGGGCGGCGCGGACGAGGCCTCCCGTCGCAAGTCGGGGCGCCTGTCATACGCGAACCGGATCACGTGCGCCAACGTGGGGAAATCACGTAGTTTAAGATTCTCGTCGCGCGGAATGTTGTAGGTTTCGCGAACCGCCGCGAACATCTCAGCCTGCTTGACGGTGTCGATCCCCAGATCCGCTTCGAGATCCAAGTCCAGGTCGAGCATGTCCTTGGGGTAGCCGGTTTTCTCCACCACCAGCGCCAGAATGCGCTCCTTTACGGGATCAACGTCGCCGTCAGGCGGAGCTTGCGGTTGCGGAGCAACTTCGGCGGGCTCGGGTTCCGCTTTGACGACCTGTGTGGCCAGGGAGGGTTGAGCTGCTCCGAAAAGATCGGGACGCCGCTCGTGCACGAACCGGATCACGTGGGCCAGCGTGGGAAAATCGCGTAACTTGAGGCTCTCTTCGCGCGCAATTCCGTAGGCCTCGCGGACGGTGGCAAAAACCTCTGCCTGTTTTACCGTGTCGACCCCCAGGTCTGCTTCCAGATCGAGGTCCAAATCGAGCATGTCAATCGGGTAGCCGGTTTTTTCCGCTACCAGTGCCAACACCCGCTGTTTCACCGGATCTTCCTCCACGCCGGGTTTCGGCGCAGGGGGCAACGAAGGTCCGGATGCGGCGGGCGCAGACACAGTTGGCGCTGATGAAGGTGCGGATGGGGTTGGCGGAGGCACTTGGGAGGCAGGCTGAACTTCGACCCTCGGTTTACTGGTTGGACTCGGCGGCACAGTTGCGATGGGCTTGAGTTCGGAAACCGGGGGCGCTTGGGGCGCGTGGATTGGCGCCGTGGCCGACCGAACATTCTGGGTGCCTTCGGCAATTTGGGCAGCGGACCTCTCGTCTCGCGCCCGTAGGGTGCGATGGACAACTTCCAAGCTCGCAGGCGAAGAGCCGGCCGCCTCTTTCAGCCAAGCCTCCCAGGTGTTCGGGTCGGCAACGCGGTACGCGAACCCCAGAGACCTGGGGCTGGGACGAACGGCACCCGAGGTTCCGACCCATCGCAACATCGTCATGCTGATCTGTGAGCCAAACCCGGCGCCGAGCCGCAACGCGAACTCGGCAGGGTAGAGGCCGCCCTTGGACAAATTCAGCAGGCCCAATTCCGGATCAACTTCCTTGAAGTTAGCGACCGGAGGCACACAGCCGGTCTCGAGGGCTTTTACGGCCACGACGTCTTCAATGCCCACGCCCATGGCATGGCCGGTGAAGCCCTTGGTGTTGGTAATGACGATCTGATCTGCCACGTCGCCGAAAACGCGACGCAGAGCGTTGATTTCCGCGGAGGCGCTCCCGCCGCGGGCGGGCGTGTAGGTTTCATGAGATACGAAAACCATGCGCGACGCCATCTCACGACGAGAAATGCCGCTGCGCGCCTCGGCCTCAGCCACCAGGCGCTCCATCACCTCGCAAATGTGCTGAACATCCAGACGGGTGCCGTGGAAAGCGCTATTCGCCGTTACGGTGCTCAAAACCTCGCAGATGGGCCGGATTCCGCGCTCCTGAGCAGCCTCTGTGCTCTCGATCACCAAGGCTGCGGCGCCCATCCCCACGATCATGCCGTGCCGCCGGCGGTCAAAGGGCAGCGCGGCGTCTTCCACCACTTCGTCCGTGGCGGCGGCGCCCGAGGCCAAAAAGGCGGAGCCCATCCATTCCATCAAGGTATCGGACGTGGGGTCATCTGCCGCAATGATCACTACGCGACGGCAGCGCCCCGTGCGAATCCAGTCCTCCGCCAGGGAAACAGCTTGCGTGGTGGTGGCGCAGGCGGAGTTGATTTGCGAATTGGGGCCACGGGCGCCGATGAATTCGGCGAACTGGGAGTGTCCCATCGCCAGGATTCTGAATATGAAGCGGCGATCGAAGGCATAGGGCTCCCTTTCGATTTCCCCCCGGAGTTCATCGATCTGCCGGTCCAGGTCCCGTGCCAGATGGGAATGGCCGTTGGAATCCGTCACCTGGGCCCGCAAGCTCTCGATCGTCGTCAATTTATCCCGGCGCGCACGGTCTGTGTAATAGAGCGACACATCGCGGATAAAGGAGTCGTAACCGGCGAAGATCGAGGCAAAAATGATACCCGTGTCGTCGCGCATGCAGTCCGGTAATCCCCACCCGTCCGGAAGCTGGGTAGCTTTGGTGGTGTTCTTGTAGCGCTGCACTAAGGGGATACCCGCATCGCGCAGGGCATCTAGCCCCGCTCCCATCGCCAGCCGGGTTGATCGGTCGAGTGCCGCCAGGCGCTCGGCGGAAATGCCGAATTCAGCTTCGGGATCGAATGCGCCTCCGCGCCCAGCCAACTTGATAACCTCCTTCAAATTGTCGATGGCTTCGAACGTTGGTCCCCCATTGTCGGTTTTCACCAAACGGGTGATGTGCTTGTCCAACATGGCTCGGCGGAAACGTGTGGGAATTACGTCAATGAACTGGTCGCCGCGCAGGATGCGGGCAACATTGGAGTCATCAAAAATCCGCTCGGTTCCCGGCAATCCCAACGCCGCTCCGGTAATGGTTATAGACACGCCATTCGCGGAAGCGTTGCCACGGTGGTTAGTCTGCCACCGGCGCTCACTCCCGTCCCTGATTACAGAGGACCCTGCGGATACCGGGATGGTGGCCGGTACAGGGCCGGAGATCGAGGTCGATGCACTGATCTGGGCGGCGGTGGCTTGCGATGCTGCGGCCGTCCCGCGGCCTAACCCCGCGGCATAGAGGCCGCACAGGGCCTGGTTGAACGCGACGATCTCCCCAACCTTGGGATGGTTGGTGAAAATTGAGACCGTATCGCCGTACTCATCGAGCACGTCTTCCGCAAAACCCTGCAGCGCCTTCTTGGGGCCGACCTCGACGAACACTCGCGCCCCCGCCTTGTACAGCGTTTGCAGACCCTTGACAAACTGCACGGGCGATGCAACTTGGCGCGCCAGAATATCCAGCATCTGCGGCACCACGTCAGGGCCCATGGGGTAGAATTCGCCGTCGACATTGGCGACGATCGGAATGCGTGGCGATTGCAAATGCAGGCGCGCCAACGCATGCCTCAGCGGCTCGCTGGCCGGCGCGACGATCGGGGTGTGGAAAGCGTGGCTGACCGGCAGGGGAACCGCGTTATAGCCGGCTTTCAGGAATGCCTGCATGGCGCGCTCGACGGCTTTGCTGGCCCCGCCGATGACCGCCTGACTCTTGCTATTGACGTTGGCCACTGTTACCAGGCCGTCCACCCACTTCAGGATTTTTTCAATCTCCTCGAGCGGTGCGAAGACCGCCGCCATTTTCCCGTTGTCCTCGCCTGCCAGTTCTGCCATTCCCCGGCCGCGAGCGCTAACGGCTTCCAGCGACTCATCGAACGGAAGGGCGCCGGACGCCACCAACGCGCCATACTCGCCCAGGCTGTGCCCCATCGTCATGTCGGGCCGAATGCCATACGCTGCCAGGAGGCGGGTCAGCGCCATGTCGGTCGCTAGTACGGCGGGCTGAGTAATCTCCGTCTGGCGCAGATCTTCTTCCGCCCTGGCAATGGCATCGGGGTCGGCTGGATTGACGAAGACAAAATCGGTGAGCGGCTTACCCAGTAGAGGAGTCATCACCCGGTCGGCTTCCGCAAAGGTGCTGGCCACAATCGGTTCCTGGGCGCGCAGGATCCGCAACATGTTGGCGTACTGCGATCCCTGGCCGGTATAGAGGAATGCCACCTTGGGTGCGGGGCCCTGGCCGCGGAAAACGCCTTGGGCGCGCAGTGCCTTCCAGACGGCCGTTTGGTTGGCGGACAAAGCCTTGAGGGCCTTCGTGGATTTCTCGGCGAGGTCGGCGGCGTCGGCGTAGTCAATGACCACGCGTTGGCCGGCGCGCAAATCGGAGTCTGCGGGCGCGGTCGCCGGTGGCACGCGGCCCGCCGCCGCGGCCGTTTGCACATTCCGTAACCGTTCCGCCAATGCCGCGTCAGAGGCGGCGCCCACCACGAGGGCCCCGCGCAATGGCGCTTTAATGCCTTGGCCGTTGCGGCCATGCTGTGGCACGGGCACGATGCCCGACGCGCCTGGCATGACGCCCGCCGCGGCATGCGCCAGGGCCTGACCATGTTGGCCACCAGGCGGCGCGGGCACATCGCCCGTGGCCTTCGTTCCGTCTCCGTTCCCAGCCCCCGCCGGCGCCTTAGCGGCGATGGTGATGGGCCGCTTGCCGTTCCCGTTCAGGCGGTGAGGAATATACTCTTCGAGCACCACGTGAAAATTGGTTCCACCAAAACCAAAGGCGCTCACCCCGGCGCGGCGAACTCCCTCCACCGTCGCGGTCCAGGGTTTTAGCGCGGTGTTGACGTACAAGGGGGAGTGTGCGAAATCGATATTGGAATTGGGGTGCTCGCAATGCAAGCTGGGCGGCAGTACTTTGTCCCGGAGCGCGAAGGCCGTCTTCAAGAGCCCCGCGGCGCCAGCCGCCCCTTTCAAATGCCCGAAATTTGATTTCACCGACCCTAGCGCTACGGAGCCGACGGGCAGTCGAAAGCTGCTGAGCATGTCGACCATGGTTTGCGCTTCCACCAGATCGCCCACGCTGGTGGAGGTGCCATGGCCTTCCAGCATCGCTGCCGTAGCCGGCGAGATGCCGGCATTTTCCCAAGCCCGTTCAATGCAGAGCTTTTGTCCTATGGGGTTGGGTGCGGTAATGCCTTTTCCTTTGCCGTCGCTGGATCCTCCGATGCCACGCACGACAGCGTAAATCTTGTCGCCGTCCCGCTCGGCATCGGCCAGGCGTTTCAGCAGGAAGATAGCGGCGCCTTCGCCCATCACAAAGCCGTCGGCCCCATCGGCGTAAGGGCGCGTGCCGGTGGCTGAGAGGGCGTGAATCTTACAGAACTTAATGAAAGTAGAAGCGCCCATGTTGCGATCGATGCCGCCGGTGACCGCCAAGTCGAAATCGTTCTCGATTAGGCCCTGGATGGCCGAGCGGAACGCCGCCATCGCCGAGGCGCACGCGGCATCGGTGGTGAAATTAGGACCGCGGAAATTGAAGAGATTCGCCAGTCGGCCCGCCGTACAGTTGGCCAATTCGCCGGGCATGGTGTCTTCAGTAATCTCGGGCAGGAGACTGGTGATCCGCTGCTGCAAATCGCGGGTGATGTCGCGGCGCACCGCTTCCGGCAGCGCGGCGAAGTTCGGCGATTCGCTCAACTCGCGCGCGTACTCGGGAAAGTAGATCCGCAACGAAGTGAGGTAATGGTGTTCGCCGCCCATGGCATTGCCCAGGATCACCGCGGTGCGATTCAGGTCCAGCGGCCGGGCGGGGTAGCCGTAATCATTCAGCGCTTCGCGGGTGCAAGCGACGGCCCATTTCTGGCCGTCGTCCATGGCGTCGACCACGCGCGGCGGGATCGCCAGTTTCCACTGGGTGGGATTCCATTCGAACTCGCGCGCCCAGCCCCCGATTTTGGAGTAGGTCTTATCGGGAACGTTAGGATCCGGATCGTAGTAAAGCGCCGGGTCCCACCGGTCAGGCGAAACGTCGCTGATGCTGTAGCGGCCCTTTTTGACGTTGTCCCAGAAAACCGGCGCGTTAGGCGCGTCCGGCAGAATGGCCCCCACCCCCACAATGGCTATGGCGCGATATGCAGTCGTTTCCATGACGACACTCCTAAGTTCAAATATGGTGGGGGCCTCTCGCCCGCCGTACCGTTTCGAACGCCTGCTAGGCGGGCTAAACCCCTTTGTCAAAGGTTACCTGGGACATTAATCTAGGCGGCCGCGCGTGCGCCCTGGGCAGCGCGGCCGTACAACACGTCTGCAATGTAATCCATGTCCGCAATGCGGCCCGCTTGCGCCCGGTGAATTGCGGCCAAACCCAAAGCGGTTTCAAACGCAGCCACATCGGGGTCGGTCGCGCCACCTGCTCCGATGATCCAGCGCAAACCCTCTTCGGCGATCTTGAGCGAGGCCTCGCGGGCGAAGGTTCGGGCAATTACGGCGAGTGCGGCGGCGTCAAAGCGCTGGTTGCCCTTTTCATGCAGCCGGCCTTCCGCCAGCAGGGCGGCGCGGCGAGACAGGCTGCCGGCGCTCTCCGCATAGGCGATCCATTCGCCCAGGCGCAGGAGAATGTGCTGATAGCGCGTGAGGCGCCCCAGCCGGGCCTTTTCCATGACTTCGGCCAGGGCGTGCAGTGCGAGGGCTGCAAGATTGGCGCCTACGTCCGGGTGACTGGCATGCAGCGCTTCGTACTGACGCGCCTGCTCGTGGTAGTGCTGCCCACGCGTTTTCAGGTGTGCCTGCCAGCGGTCGCGGCTGATGGTCATCTCCATGATTTCTGAGGTGCCTTCGTATATTCGGGTAATGCGAACGTCACGCTTGATCTTCTCCACCATGTACTCATGCGTGTAACCGTATCCGCCCAGCGCCTGGATGCTGGCGTCGGCGGCCGCGTCGCCCGCTTCGGTGGCCATGTACTTGGCAATGGCGCCTTCGGTGTTCAGGTTCCCTTCGCCCGCGTCAATGCGCTCGGCAGTTTCTTCAATGGAGGCGCGTGCCGCTTCGAGACGCACCACGTTGGGCACGATCAGCTTGTGCGTGTATCCCTGTTTTTCCGAAAGCGGCGATCCCGCCTGGATGCGCTCGCGTGAGTAGGGAATGGCTCGATCGAGCGCGGCCCAGCCGGCTCCCAGCCCGAACGCCGCCACCATCAGCCGCGTATAGCCAAACACGGCCTGGGCCTGGAGCAGCCCCTGCCCCTCCACGCCTCCCACCAGCCGATCGGCGTCCACGTACACGTCGGTGAGCGAGAGGGCAGCGGTGTTGCTGAGGCGAATGCCGTGCTTATCTTCCGGCTCGTCGTGCTTGAATCCCGGTGCGCCCTGCTCCACGATGAACCAACTGGGACCGGCGGGCGTGTTGGCCAGAATGGTGTAAGCATCAGCGATGCCGCCGTTGGAGATCCATTGCTTGCTGCCGTTGATCTTATAGCCGATGATCTTGCCGTCCTGAAGAACGCGGTCCGCCGTGCTCTCCAGCGCGCCAAGGTCACTGCCGGCGTTGGGCTCGGTGGCGCCATAAGCAAACAGCAACCCCTCGTCCGCGATGCGGCTGAGCCAGACTTTCTTCTGTTCCGGGGTGGCGCCGACGGTGATGGGGTCGCTGCCCAGAAACGTAGCCAGCACGGCGGTGGCGACGCCCAGATCCACTCGCGCCATCTCTTCACACACGCAATACACGTCGAACGCGCCGCCCCCGAACCCGCCGAACTCTTCCGGAATGAAGAAAAGCTGAATACCCAGTTTGTCCGGGCTGCACATGTGGCGGACAATATCCAGCGGGCATTCGTCGCGCTCGTCCAATTCCTGAAGTTTCTCGTCTGGCAAGTTCTTCTTGGCGAAATCCCTGAGGGCTTTCAGGCTTGCTTTCAGCGTCTTTTTCGGGATCATAGAACCCTCAATCAATCCGCAGATTTCGCAGATTCAGGTTGCTTTGAAAGCCCGCGGAGCGGGCGCCGTCATCTAGCCCACGGCGAAGCCGTGGGATGAAGATAACGATAAAAACAGCAGCCCCAGCAGGGGCGACATCTGACCGCCCTTAGCGCCGCGAATGAACCACGCGTGACCCGATGCCGCCCCTACCGGGTCTGACGAATCGGGTGGCGTGGCCGGGGTCCCCACGGCTTTCGCCGTGGGCTACATGTTTGCGCCCGCTTCGCGGGCTAAAATCAATAGCTCCTCTTGTTATTTATAACGTGACTCGTCACACGATCGTTCATATTGCTCCTCAAACCCACACGATTAAGCTGCTTTAATCTTCTTCTGTGCAATCGGCGTAATCTGTGGATTCGTGAGCCTTTCCGTCAGCTCCGGTAGAAACTCCAGAATGTCGTCAACGATGCCTACATTGGCTACCTGGAAGATGGGCGCCTTCGGGTTTTTGTTGATTGCTACGATAAAGGGATTGCCCTTGAGACCCGCCAAGTGCTGGAAGGAACCACTGATGCCGCACGCGAGGTACACCTTGGGCCTTACGGTCTGTCCGGAGGAGCCTACCTGCCGGGACTTGGGCAGCCACTTGGCGTCCACCACCGGCCGCGAGCAGCTTACGGCCGCTCCCAGCGCGTCGGCCAGTTCCTCGGCAATCGGTATATTGTCTTTTTCCTGGATGCCGCGGCCGACAGAAACCAGAAGCTGGTACTTGGTGATATCGACGTCGGTGACCTCGGCCACTATCGTTTCCAGGTAGCGCCGCCGCGCCGCAAGAGCGCCAACCTCCGGCGATTTGTCGATCACCTGGCCTCCCGCGGGCGCACCTTCGAGCGGCTTAAACGCGCCGGGGCGAATCGTTATCACCGCGCCGCTTGAGATATCACAGCGAACGTGCGCGCTAACCTGGCCGCCGAACTCCTGCCGAACCACCTTGAGATACGCACCTTCCGTGCTGTCAATGGCCGCAACGTCGGAGACAAACGCCGCGTTCAGCTTGATGGAAAACCCCGGCCCGAGGTCGATGCCGAAATGGGTATGGGAAAGCAACACGATGCTGTCTTTCGGAAGGACCGTGACCAGCGCCTTGCGGACGAGTTCGGCGTTGGGATAGGCGAGCGCGTCTTTGGAGATTTTCCAGACCTGGTCGTAGGTGTCGCAGAGAGCTTCGGCGACCGAATCCAGATCGGCGCCGGCGCCGGTCACAATGGCGGTAACGGAAGCGCCGGCATCAATCTTTCTGGCCGCAGCCGCGAGCTCCGATGCGGAATCATCCGTCGTGCCTTTCCGGTGTTCAATGAATGCAAAGATGCGAGACATTATCGCAGTCCTCCTTTGTCCTTCAGCATTTGAATGAGCTGGTCGATCATCTGCTCTCTGTTGCCCTTCAGCAGTTCCGCTCCCTTGCCCAGTGCCGCGACAAAATAGTCCACCCGCTTTACCTTCGCGGCGCCGTTCCCGACGCCACCAGCATCCAGCCCGAGGTCCGATGCATTCAGAGCCGGAATGGGGATAGACGCCACTTGCCGGATGCCGCGCATGCCAACGTAGCGCGGTTCGTTGATGCCCGTCTGGACGGAGAGGACGCAGGGCAAGTCGATCTCATTGATTTCCTTGTTGCCACCCTCGATTTCGCGCGCGACTTTCAGCTTCCCGTCCACAACGTCAACCGCCGTGACCAGAGAAGCGAAGGGATAGTCGAGCATCGCCGCCAGCATGCCGCCCACCTGGGCCGCTCCGTCGTCGGCCTGGACGCCGGTGAGTATGAGGTCGAAATGGGCTTTCTGAATGTAAGCCCGCAGGACGCTGGCGATGCCCCGGCCGTCCAAACTGCCGAATGCTTCATCGCACAGCAAGACGCCGCTTTTTGCGCCCATGGCCATCTCGCGGCGCAGCACCTCCTCGTCATCCTCGCCGCCCACGGTGACCACCGTCACGTCGCCTCCAACCTTGGCGACAAGCTGGAGGGCCTCTTCCACCGCGTAGTTGTCCGGCTCGTTGATCGAGTACACCAAATCGTCGCGTTCGATATCGTTGCCGGCTCGGTTGAGTCCGATCTCGTTCTCCGATGTGTCGGGTACTCTTTTCACACAAACCAGAATTTCCATGGTCAACCTCCTCACTTTGGGCTGTCAGGCATGTGCGGCTTCCGTATTGCGCGGCAAGTCCTCGAGTTTCGTTAGGTCATGCGCCAGGTGCTTCTCCACCAACTCCGTAAGATCCAGGGCGGTTATCTTGCCCTCAAGACCGGCCACCTTGATTCCATCCTCGATATTCACCAGGCAGAAGGGGCAGGCGGTGACGATCACATTGGCACCCGCTTCGGCGGCCATCCTAACTCTCACCGCACCCATGCGCTGGTCTTCCTTGGGCTCGTAGAACAGCATCAGCCCGCCACCGCCGCAGCAGAAGGAACGGTCGCGAGAGCGCGTCATCTCCACGCGCTTCAAACCGGGGATGGCGTCGAGTACCGCGCGCGGATCGTCGTAAACCTGGTTGTGTCGCCCGAGGTAGCACGGGTCGTGATAGGTGTAGACGTTGGTCGGGTCTTCCAGCGCGTTGAAGGTGATCGTGCCGGCCTTCACCTCGCGAGCGATCAGTTGGCTGATGTGCTCGACCGGCGGCAAATCCCGGTAATCATGTTTCAAGGCGTTTAAGGCGTGTGGGTCGTTGGTCACGATGCGCTTCACGCCCGAGGACCTGATCGCCGCGGTGTTGTGGTCCCGCAACGCCAGGAAGATCGTCTCCTCGCCGAACCGCCGCGCCTCGTGGCCGCTGTCCTTTTCCGCCGGCCCCAGAATGCCGAACGGCTCTCCGACGCGGTCCAGAATCTTTGCCGTGGCCCGGCCAATCGCCTGCATGCGGTCATCAAAGGAAGTGATACTGTCCACGAAATACAGAGTGTCAGCGCCATTGTTCCCATTCAGGATGTTGACGCTGCAGGCCTGCCGGAATTCCTGCTGCTTGGTCCAGTCAGCCCGCTTCCTGTCCAGCTTGCCGTAAGGGTTGCCGCGGCTTTCGAGGGCTTTGAGCGGCTTTTGCAAGCACTGCGGGACATTGCCGTCGTCAACCATGCCGCGCCGGAGGTCGACGATCTTGTCGATATACTCGACGAGCAGCGGACACTCTTCTTCACACGCGCCGCAGGTGGTGCAGGACCAGATTTCATCCTCGGAATAAATGCTACCGATGAGTGCTGTGGCACGGCCGTCCTGGCCTGCCGCGCTATGGCCATCCAGGCCATAAGACGACACGGGCGGGGCGTCCGCGTCATCACGGCCGGCCGTCGCTTGGCTCAGGACAAGCGCTTTTCCGCGGGCGCTCCCGCGGGCGGGACGCCCGTGCCACATGCTGCTGAAAACCGGATAATGCGCGAAAGCGAAATCGCGAGCCTTAATGGAGATGAATCGCGGCGAGAGCGGCCTGCCCACCGCATTGGCGGGGCAGTTGTCCGAGCAGCGGCCACAATCCGCGCAGGAATAAAAATCGAGCATGTGCTTCCACGTGAAATCCTGGAACCGCTTAACTCCGAAGGATTTCACCTGGTCCAGATGCTCGTCGGAAACATCCCATTTCACCGGCTTCAGGGTTCCCCGATTGAGCTTCGAGAAGTAGATGTTGAACAGCCCTGTTTCCACGTGGAACTGGATGCCAAACGGCCGGTAGCACAATAAGAAATAAAAGGCCAGTTCGTGCCCGAAGACTGAACCGAGATGAATTTGCCTCAGGGTTAGAAGCGAGGTGGAACTCAGCGCGCCGTTCAAGACCCACGGGAGCGACAGCACGCCCAAAGACTCGAAGCCAGCGCCGTTCGCGGGCAGACTTGAGGCAGCAGTGGCCTGAAAGAGACTGTCAGCGAACATCAGCAGGGCAATGAGCGCCAAAAGGAAGATGGCGTCGATGGGGTGGCCCTTGCCGTATCTTGCCGGCACCGCGTATCGCGCCGGTTTGAAAACAAGTCGGCGAACCGCTGCGACCACCATGCAGAGGAACACTACGGTGGCGGCATAGTCCGTAAGAATGTCATACATTCGGCGCGCCGGGCCGGACAGGCCGGGGATCACCAGGTGATCGGAGTTTCCGAAGTAAACCAGAGAGAGGGAGCGGGCTGCGAGGAGAATGAATCCTGCGAAAATGAGGATATGAAGAAAACCCGCGGATTTGTAACGGGGATGCTTCCACTGGCCCAGCCAATATCGCAGAAACTTTCCCAGCCTCAGCCACGGGCGATCAAGGCGCCAGTCGCGTTCCGCATGCAGGAGCGGCGCCAGGCGCTTCACCACGATATAGCCAAAACAGGCAAGACCCAGGATATGGATCGTTATGTACAGGGTATTGCCTGAAATCAACCAGTGCGACGCCTGCCCCGGCCAGTGGATGCCAGCGAACATACTGCTCCACCATCCTCCATGTCAGGGGTCCGTTCAGCGGTTGGATCAGGAAGGACGTTCTCGAATTCTGTGTGTCTCCGATGGGCTGACCACGTACAAATGCCCAACCCCAATGGTCGTGCGGATATCGTTACGGACAGTATCACCCCGGCCAAAGGAGAACTTTCCCCTGGATATCCGCGACACCCTGGGTAGGCTAATGGTTATTGCCGATCCCCCAACCAAAAGACTTACACGGCGAGGGAGTTGGCACGCCAGAGCCAAAACGCAGGTTCGAGTTCAAGCCAACCTAAACCCTAGAATTGCTTACAGAGCCCCGAGATTAGAGGTATTCTCCTTCCTCAACCCTTGTAGGAAGGACGCGAATCCAGCACAAGCGTTCTTGCACAGTGCCTGCCAAACATCGCGTTTCATCTGCGAATTGCCAACGCAATGAAAATATTGATCTGAGTCAAGCACGTCCTGAAGTTGTGATTGAGAAAAAACGTGATTTGCCCTAAAATAGGGCGATAATGCGGAATTAGACCCAAATTGTGCGTCACTCTACCCAGTTTGATACGTCATGCGTGGGAATACGAGCAATGATGCCGTGCACGTGTCGTTTTTGTCCGACCTCCGCCTCACATCGGTGATTGTTGCCGCGATGGGAGCAGATGATAGAACGTGTGCCGTGAAGCTGTTTTCCGCTTGACCCGCTCTGCGTGCTTCGACATAATGGCAAATAGGCTTAGACTTCCTTCTCATCCACAACTTCGGGGGTAAATCATGCGTGAAATCCGCAAGGTGGCCGTGCTGGGCGCCGGGACGATGGGGGCCCGTATCGCTGCACACTTCGCCAACGCTTCCATCCCTTCTGTTCTCCTCGATATTGTTCCGCCCGAGCTTACCAAAGAAGAGCAAGCGAAGGGGGTGACGCTGGCCGACCCCGCGGTGCGCAACCGTTTTGCGCAAGCCGGGCTGGATGCGGCGCTCAAGTCGCGGCCAGCGGCGTTCTTTGTCCCGGAAGCGGCTCGAATGATCACTTACGGTAACTTTGAGGACAATCTGGCCTGGCTCAAAGACTGTGATTGGATCATTGAGGCCATTACCGAAGATAGGAAGGTCAAGCGGACGCTGTACGAACGGCTGCTGCCTTTCCGGGCGCCGGGCGCGGTGCTGAGCTCGAATACCTCAGGCATCAGCATTGGCACTCTCAGCGAAGGCTTTGACGAAGAACTCCGAAGGCACTTTCTGGGCACACATTTTTTCAACCCGCCCCGCTATCTGAAACTGCTGGAGATTATTCCTACGTCGGAGACGCTGCCGGAGATCGTCGATCAAGTCGCGCGCATAGGCGAGGTCGCGCTGGGCAAGGGCATCGTCATCGCGAAGGACACGCCCAATTTTATCGGCAATCGGATCGGGACATTTACCATTCTGAAGACCCTCTGCGTCATGCAGGAGGACGGCTACACCATCGAGGAGATTGACGCCCTCACCGGACCGGCGATGGGACTTCCGAAATCGGCAACGTTCCGCACGCTCGACATTGTCGGCCTCGATGTGATGGCGCACGTCATCAGGAATCTGGCGGAAGCGCTTCCCAATGACGAAGAGCGTGGTCTATTCCAGATTCCCGGGTACATGCAGCAGATGATGCAGCGTCGCTTGCTGGGCGACAAAACCAGACAAGGGTTTTACAAAAAGGTAGGGGCCGGGAAAGAGGATGGAATCCGTACGCTGGATCTCGCGACGTTCGAATACCGCGACCGCCAAAAAGCCAAATTTCCGTCCGTGGAGATGGCCCGCAATATCGAAGATACGCGGGAGCGCGTTCGGACGCTCTATCACGCGACCGACCGTGCCGGCGAGTTTTACCGCAAAGTCCTGTCCGATGTTTTCCATTACGCGGCGATGCGCGTACCGGAAATCGCGGATGACATCGTCTCGATTGATAACTCGATGAAGTGGGGTTTCAACTGGCAGTGTGGGGCGTTCGAGCTCTGGGACGCGGTGGGGATGCACAGCGTGCTCGAGGCATGGAAGAAGGCCGCGCGGCCAACCCCGCCGCTGGTGGAGAAACTCCTTGGCTTGGGCCAGAAGATTTTCTATGGCCGGTCTGACGGCAGGATCAGCCGTTTTGATTTCGCCAGCGGCTCCTACCGCGAAATCGAGGACAAACCGGGAGTTTTGCTGTTGCCATCACTGAAGGCCTGCAACAAGGTAGTGAAGAAGAATGCCGGCGCTAGCCTTGTCGATCTTGGTGACGGCGTGTTGTGCCTCGATTTCCATTCCAAAATGAACACCATTGGGGCTGATACCGTGCAAATGGTTCACGCCGGGCTGAAAGCCTTGAACGGCGGCTTTGACGCCATGGTGATCGGCAACCAGGCGGCGAATTTCTGCGTGGGCGCGAACCTGATGATGGTGTTGATGGCGATCCAGGAAGGCGAATGGGATGAAATTCAGAATGTGGTGCGCGCGTTCCAGAACGCCGTTATGGCGTTGAAATATGCGCCCAAGCCCGTGGTGGCCGCTCCCTACGGCCTGACGCTGGGAGGGGGAACGGAGTTGATCCTCCACGCCACGCGGGTTCGCGCCGCCGCGGAAACTTACACCGGGCTGGTGGAGGTTGGCGTGGGGTTGATCCCGGCAGGAGGCGGCACGAAGGAAATGCTGGCGCGCGCCATGGACGCCGTCCCCGCCGACCCGGAAGCCGACCCGTTCACTTTCGTCAAGGAAGTGTTCATGAATATCGCCATGGCCAAGGTTTCCACCAGCGCCGAGGAAGCCCGCAAATTGAAGTATCTTTCCCCCAAGGACTCGATCAGCATGAACGGCGACCGCCTGATCGCGGATGCCAAGCAAGTGGCGCTGGACCTGTTCCGATTGGGCTACCGTTCCGGCAAGCCGCGCGACGACATTCGGGTTCTCGGGCAGGCGGCTTTTGCCAAGATGAAACTGGGATTGCACTTAATGCGGCGCGCCGAGTACATTTCCGACCACGACGTGGTGATCGGAACGCAACTGGCGAGGATCCTCTCCGGTGGTGAGTTCACTTCGCCACAACTTGTTTCCGAACAGTATCTGCTCGATCTGGAACGCGAGGCTTTCTTGAGCCTGTGCGGTCAACCAAAGACCGTTGAGCGCATCCAATTTATGTTGAAGAACGGGAAACCGTTGAGAAACTGAAATCATTGGTGATTGGCGATTGGTGATTGGTGATTGAGGGAATTGCCAAAGCGTGATTCGAAATTGATGACTGCGGGCGGCTGCTAGTGGCATCACGGGGTTTTCAATTGCCAATCACCAATCGCCAATCACCAATCATAGATCGCCAATCGTTAATGCGCGGAGGATGAGAATGAGAGAAGCATGGATTGTCTCCATCGCTCGGACACCGGTGGGCAGGGCGCCGCGGGGGACGTTGCGCAATACGCGGCCGGATGATATGGCTGCGGCCGTCATTCGCGAGGTGTTGCGGCGAACCCCGTCGCTTGACTCAGCCGAAGTTGACGATGTGATCCTCGGCTGCGCGATGCCGGAAGCTGAGCAGGGAAACAATGTGGCGCGCGTCGCCTCGCTGCGGGCCGGCCTGCCGGTGACGTGCGCGGCGATGACCATCAATCGCTTCTGCTCCTCAGGCCTTCAGGCCATCGCCATCGCTTCCGAGCGAATCATGGCAGGTTCCGCGGAGACGATCGTTGCGGGCGGCACCGAGACCATGAGCATGGTTCCTATGGGCGGGTATCATTTCTCGCCCAATCCCTACCTGATTGAGCACTACCCCGATTCCTACCTCAGCATGGGTCTGACCGCCGAAAACCTGGCGCGCAAATATTGCATTACCCGCGAGCGGCAGGATGAGTTTGCGCTGCGAAGTCATCAGCGGGCGCAGGCGGCGATTACGGAAGGTAAATTCAAGGAGGAGACGGTTCCGCTCGAGGTGGTAGAGGTCAGCCAGAACGGCAAGGACAGGCCGCAGACGCGAAAGATCCGGTTTGACACGGACGAGGGGCCGCGGGCCGATACCTCGATGGAGGCGCTGGCCAAGCTGAAGCCTGCTTTCCACGCCCATGGCACCGTTACGCCGGGGAACGCTTCGCAGATGAGTGACGGAGCTGCGGCGGCCGTCGTGATGTCGGCGGAGAAGGCGAAGGCGTTGGGACTGGAACCACTGGCCAGATTCGTGAGCTTTGCGGTGGCCGGTTGCCTTCCCGAAGAGATGGGCGTCGGGCCCGTCTACGCCATTCCCAAGGCGCTGAAGATCGCCGGTCTGAAGCTGGACGATATCGGTGTAATCGAACTGAATGAGGCGTTCGCGGCACAGGCGCTGGCGGTGATACAGCTAGCGGGGTTAGACCTGGACCGCTTGAACGTGAACGGCGGGGCGATCGCCCTGGGGCATCCCTTGGGCTGCACCGGCGCCAAGCTCATCGCAACCCTGCTTAACGAGTTGGAGCGGCGAGGCGCAATATATGGCATGGTGACAATGTGCGTGGGCGGCGGCATGGGAGCGGCAGGAATCTTTGAAAATCTGAAATCTCACGCCTGAAATGCCAGATTCAAGAATAGCAAATCTTACGCTGAGGTATTTCCCCGATCGATGTGATCACCGGATGTCGATATTGAGAAACCATGTGAAGCCTCTTGCTTACCTGTGCGTCGCCAGCAGGTGATTACAGACCCTTCTCACCCCTGTTTCATGTCGGCGGCAGCGGTGACTGCCCCCGCCTGTTTACGAGTCCAATACTTCCCGCACCTTCCGAACCAGCACTTCGGGTGCGAAGGGTTTCTGTAAGAACGCCACGCCGGACTCCAGTACCCCGTGGCGAAGAACGGTATCATCCGTGTACCCTGACATGTAGAGGATCTTCATCTGCGGATGCATTTTTGCCAGCCGCTCAGCAAGCTCGCGTCCGCTCATTACCGGCATCACCACGTCTGTCAACAGCATGTGGATGGCGCCTTTATGCTGGCTCGCCATCCGGAGGGCTTCCGTACTCCCCGGCGCCTCCAACACGGTGTAACCCTCGCTTTCCAACATTATTCTGGCCAGACTGCGAACTTTCGCTTCATCCTCAACCAGCAGCACGGTTTCCGAACCGCCAGCATTATCCTGATGTCGTTCGGTTGCTTCCTCCTTCCCCAGTACAGCCGGTAGGTAGATTTTGAAAGTCGTGCCCTGTCCCAATTCACTGTAAACCCAGACGTAGCCCCCATTCTGTTTGACGATTCCGTACACCGTGGCCAGGCCCAACCCGGTCCCCTTGCCCGGTTCTTTGGTAGTGAAGAAGGGATCGAAGATTTTTGCCTGGGTTGCGGCGTCCATCCCGCAGCCGGTGTCCGATACCGCCAGCATCACGTAAGAGCCCGGAGGGATGGAATAATGAGCCGCAGTGTAGCCCTCATCCACTTTAAAATTGGATGTTTCGATGGTTAATTTGCCTCCCTCGGGCATGGCGTCGCGGGAGTTGACGGCCAGGTTCATCAAGACCTGCTCGATCTGCCCAGGATCAGAACACACGTTGCTCACGTTTGGGGCGGGGTTAAACGTCAACTCGATGTCCTCACCAATTAATCTCCGCAGCATCTTGAGGGAGTTGGAGACCACGGTGTTCAGATCCAGTACGGCCGACGTGCGCACCTGTTGCCTGCTGAAGGCCAGCAGTTGACGAGTGAGTCCGGCCGCACGTTCGCCCGCGTCTTTAATTTCGGCAAACGATTCGCGAGACGGATTATCGGAAGGCAATCGTCTCAACATGAGCGCGCTATGTCCATTGATGATCGTGAGCAGGTTGTTAAAATCGTGTGCGACACCGGCCGCCAACCTCCCCACGGCTTCCATTTTTTGAGCCTGAATGAATTGCTGCTCCAAACGCTGGTGTTCCGTGATGTCCCGCTGGATGGCCAGAAATCCCATGGTATTTCCGGTTTGATCCAAAATCGGACTCACCGAACTATGCACCGTCAACAGGCGGCCATCCTTGGTCTTGTTGACCACCTGCCCCCGCGCCACTCGCTTGGCGAGTAACGTTTGCCAAAATTCTGTATATTTTTCCGGCGGTTGGCTGCCGCTCTTGAGAATACGCGGGGTGGTGTTGCCCAGCACTTCCGCTTCCGTGTAACCGTACAGACGCGTAAATTCCGGATTGACAAATGTAATGACCCCCTCGGCGTCAGTCATGAAAATCACTTCCCCCGAGGCGTCCACGGCCTGACGAAGTCTGATCAGGGATACTTGGGCGCGCTTCTATTCTGTAATGTCCCGGACTACACCTAGCACGAGTTGCTCTTTCTTTTCCTCGAGCACGTTAGCAGATATCAAAGCGCTAATCAGTTGACCATCTTTCCTACTTCCTCTAAATTCCATATCTCGTACGTGACCCTTGGTCAGGAGTCCCGCGACCATCTTCTGTCCCTCGGAAGGGTTCATATAAAGGCCGAGTTCAATGGATGTCTTACCGATGACCTCGCCTCGGTCGTAGCCGAATACATCTTTAAACCTGTCATTAACTTCCACGATTCTGCCTTCACTCAGTGTCGCGATGTAGCCGGCGTCGGTTCCCGTCATGAAGGCTTTGCGGAACTTCTCTTCACTCTCTCGTATCTGTTCCTCAGCCCGCTTCCGCTCGGTGATATCGGTGAGGAAGGCTAAGCTGGCGGGCCCATCGGGCAGGTCCACGACCGACACCTCAACATGGACGGGGAACCGGGAGCCATCTTTGCGCTGTCCAAGCGCGTCATAGGTCGTTGGGACCGGAATTCCCCGCGAGCGTTGAAGGGCACGCTCCGCCACCTCTGTGGCAGCTTCGGGCGCCCACTGCTCGCTGATCGGCCGTCCAATCAGTTCGTCCATAGTTCGGAATCCATACATTTCCAGGTACTTCTGGTTCACATAGACCGTTCGGCCATTCCGGCTTATGCCGACTGCCGCAGGCGCCTTTTCGATGAGGGTTCGAAAACGCGATTCGCTTGCTCGCAACGCCTCTTCCGCTCGCTTGCGCTCGGTGATGTCCCGAAGGTACCAAATTCTCCCATAGTATTTGCCCGTCGGCCCCGTGAGCGGGGAAGAATAGCGATCGATAACTCTCCCATCTTTGAATTCGAACTCATCCCGCGATTTCTCCATGGGGTTTGCATAGAGATACTTCAAACGAGCCAGGAAGGATTCAGGATTTTCAAGCTGCGCTGATCCCTGCCGGAGGAATGTGACATGGTCCTCAGGGAGAGAGACGTCATCGGGCACCTTCCAGATTTCCCGGATTTGCCGGTTCGCAAAGAGCACGCGGGCGCTTTCATCCGCCACCAGAATTCCATCCAGTGTGGTTTCCGCCTGTGCCTCAAGCAGCGTGTTCTTGAATAACACTTCCTCTTCCGCCTGCTTGCGTTGCGTGATGTCTTCCACGATCCCATCGTAAAACACCACCCGGCCATCTTCTGCCCGGATCGCTCGGGCGCTTTCCCGGACAAAAACTGTGGTCCCGTCGCGCCTGAGCCAGGCTTCTTCCAGACCGGCGATTTCCCCGTCGCGCTCGAGACGCGACTTGAATTCGCTTCGCGGATAACTTGGCTCAAACCCATCCTCTTCCAGATTGCGACTGGCCAATTCTTTGAAGGAGTGATAGCCCAGCATGTGGGCGAGGGCAGGATTGGCCATCAGGATCTTGCCCTCCGGCGTGGTGCGGTAGATGCCTACGGTGGCGTTTTCCACCAGGCTGCGAAACCGTTCTTCGCTCTCGCGCAGCGCCTTCTCCGACTGTTGCCGGGCCAACGCGCTGCTGAACAACTCCGCCAGCAGTTGCAACCGCTTCACCAGCGGCTCCGGCCACTTGCATTCCACCTTAAGTGTGTTGAAGGACAATGCCCCAACGATCGGTCCCCCGCCAATAGCAAGGCCGATGGTCAAGTTGCTCTTTACGCCGAACTGCCGCCACGTCTCCCGGTCGCGCGCCGCCTCCGACGGCAATCCCTTCAGTGACGAGAAGACCACCACGTTTCCAGCCAATACTTGCTGGAAGCACCAGGGGAAATGCTCCTGTCCATTGAGATGGCCAGGGCTCGGCGAGCCTCCTGACTGGTGCGTCAGAGTAAAGAAACCCGGAGCCGCCGGGGAAAGCTGCCAAAGCGTGCAGATGTCGAGTCCCAGGGATTCGCAGACGCGGCGTTGGGCGACTTCGATCGCAGCGTCCAAACGTTCGGCCGGCACGTCCACAAACCGCCCTGAAACGTCAGCCAGCAGGGTTTCAAAACGCAACCGGTCCGCCAACTCCTGCTCCGCCCGGATGTGCTCTGTGGTATCGGTGAAGAAGGTCAAGCTGGCTGGGCCGTCGGGCAGCTCTACAACCGTTGTATCGCAGTGCACCGGGAATTGGGAGCCATCTCGGCGTTGTGCCGTCCCCTCCATGGTAGGTGGAAGCGGCAGACCGAGCTTGCGTCGCCGGATTCGCTCTTCCACATCCGGCCAGGATTCTGTCGCCCACTGCGGCTCAATCGGCAGCCCCACTAATTCGTCGGCGCGTTCGTATCCATACATCGAGAGGTACTTCTGGTTGGTGTAGACGGTCAGCCCGTGCCGACTGATGCGGATGCCCAGGGGTGCGTCTTCGACCAGGGTGCGAAACCGCGCCTCACTTTCGCGCAGTTCTTCCTCGGCGCGCTTACGTTCTGTGATGTCTTGTAAGGTGCCGTGCAGCCGGACAATCCGGCCTGACTCGTTACGGACGGCGGCGCCCCTTGCGTGTGCCCACCTGACGGCACCGTCCGGGCGTACGACTTCTACCTCCAAGTCATAGGGCTCGCCGCTTTCCAGAGCTCGCCTGACGGCTGCATCCAGGCCCGCCCAGCTCTCCGGCGTGTATAGTGCGGCGCGCTCCGCATGTCTGGGCGGCGGCTGTTTGGGATCGCGGCCCACGATGCGGTACATCTCTTCCGACCAGGACGTCGTGTCCGTATCCACTTCCCAACTGGAACTGCCCAGATGCGCCATCTCCTCCGCTTCTCGAAGCTGAGTTTCGCTCGTGCGCAAAGCTACCTGAGCCCTTTTCTGCTCTGTAATGTCTTTCCCGAATACGGATATCCCAAACACCGTGTCGGCACGCCTCAGGAGGTTAAAGCTCAAATGCAGCGTTTTGCCACTGCCATACGTTGAATACTCGGTTGTGTACGGGCCGTCACGCAGCGCTCGCTGATACAAATCATGCCAGGTCTGCCTGAATTCCTGGGATAAAAAGAGATCTTCCGGCGCCATTCCCGCGTTGATATGAACACCCGATGGTCGAAAGTGGTCAACGAGGCTTTGATTGAACCAGAGCAGTTTGAAAGCTTGGGCATCGACAGACCAGATCAGGTCGGAAGTGGAGTTGACGATGGTGCTGAGAAGCGCCCGCGATTCGGTGAGCGCCTCCTGCGCCCGCTTGCGTTCGGTAATGTCACGCGCGAAGGCAAAAGCGTATTCCTTGCTACCGAACTCGAGATAATTGGTGGTGATCTCGACCGGAAAGATTTTGCCCGTTTTGGTTCGATGGCAGGTCTCAAACGTGCGTGAGCCTTGTGCTTTGACCGTCTCCCATGCTTCGCTCCAGGTTTCGGGGGAGAAAGCCGGATTGATGTCCGGGATGGACAGGGAAAGGAGTTCGTCGCGGGAGCAATCCACCGATCGGCAGGCCGCTTCGTTGACATACAGGATGCGGCCTTGAGAATCTATCCAGAAAACGGCGTCGGAGGCGTGTTCCAAGGAGAACTGCGTCAGCCGGAGTTCCTCCTCGGCGCGTTTCCGATCCGTAATATCATCGGCAAAGCCTTCGTAGTAGAGCGTGCCTCCGTCAGGACCCGGTACTTTCCGGGCATTGAGCGACACCCAGATGCGAGCGCCGTCTTTGCGTACGAACTGACACTCGTAGCCGCGGATAGCACCTTGTTGCTGGACCATGGCGGTGACGCGCGACCGCTCCGATGCATCGGCCCAGATTTGCCGCCCTGCATCGCTAACCGTCGCCACCAGTTCCTCGGGCAAGCCGTAGCCCAGCATATGGGCAAGAACCGGATTCGCGGCAGTACATTTGCCCTCCGGCGTGGTCCGGAAGATGCCTTCCAGGGCGCCTTCGAAGACGCCGCGATACTCTTCCTCGGAACGGCGCAATTTCTCTTCGGCGGCGTACCGGCTGCGCTGAGCTAATGAGCTACGCGTAACAAAGAGTGCAGCCGCCGCAGCCACGCTGACGTACATGAATGTGCGGTAGGGCGGTGGTGCAATGAAAGCCAGGAACACGACCAGAAGCACAGTTACGGTAGCGGAGAGGCTCAGGAAAAGGCGCAGGGCGGCGCGGCGCCCACTTTGTTCCGGAGCCTGGTCAGGCACCCTCTGCCAGCTAACTGCCAGGACTCCCACGGCCAGGAACAGAGCAGGCCTGATGATGGCAAATACGGGATTAAGGTCTCCCGGAAACAGCACACGGAGCACGGTCAGCAGCCCGAGCACTCCGCCGATGCGCCGATAGAACGCCCGCGCCGCCGAGGACGGGTCGATCGCCGACCGCAGAAGCAACCCCAGAGCCAGCGAGACATTCCTGAGCAGTACCGGAGTTGAGAAACCAGAGTAGGCGTAAACGGGGTGCGGCAGATAAATCGATCGCAAAGAGGTGAGCACCGCGGCTATGCCCACGAGAAGGAAGTCAAGTATAGGCAGCCATCGGTAGTGTCCTAATTCTATGTTGGCCCACCGCATTGATTTTGAAACATATTAGCCTTTAATTGGTGACTCCGCTTGCCTTGTTAAATCTTCTCCTGTATCTTCTTTCCTCCAATTCCCGTCTAGCATTTTGGAATCCATCTTGCCTGTATCCGATCTGCGAGGGAATTCCAATGGACGCAGGCAATCGGAATATTCACGGGCGATTTACGTTTAGGCTTCTTATTGCGGTACTCATCATGATTCACCTCATAAGAATAATAACTGAAGGGGTAAGGCCTATTGATTATGTCATGATGGTTTTGGAGCTTCTGATTGTGCTCATTATGGCAGTAGAGGCAGGAATACAAATTTATGTTTGGTGGAGCAAGAAACGAAAATTAGCATCTACATTTGGTTTAAAGCTTCACGCAGATTATTGCACTCAACTGGTGCAGGCTCGTCCGATAACGCTTCCCGTTGAAGTCACTATCAATCATCCGACCGAAGTGAGAATCGTCAATTTTCGATTTACCTCTAAACCACGAAAAGGAAGAGTTTCTCCCATAATTGGACGCATCGAAAATGTACGGCATGAGGGCATGTATTTATCGACTCTATCGGACGGAAAGGGTGGGCTTATCGCTGAGTTTAGAAATCCACCATTTAGGGGAAGTGGAAACAGGTTATTTTTCACGGTTGAAATTATGGCATTGGCTCCGTGGTCTGGCTACCTCACCTTTGAAAGCTACGACGCAGAAAGCAATCTTCGCTGTATCAGTCAGCCCATAATCTTTACCGATAAGCCATCTCAAGAAACACTTTAGGTGATTCCAATGAGTAGCGATTTTGTGACTAGGCTGGGTTTCGAAAAAAACCGACCCAATAAACCGATTGACTTGCGCTTCGGCCAGAAATATCCTTCTGCTCCTCCAAAGGTGAGAGCTATGTCAGCCGTTATTGGTATCGCGTGTACAGATGGCATCATTCTTGCCGCCGACCAACAGATTTCACTTCCTGACTATTGCAAGCGGCATGAGTCCAAGATTACGGGACCGCAAGGGCAGGATTGGACGGTATTGTTTGCCTACAGCGGTTCTCCGTCACTTATGAAAGAAGTTTCAGGAAGAATACAAGACCGCATAAACAGCACAACTCCCGACGTAGAGATACATGCTGTCCACGCCGTTGCTGAGTCGGTTCTAGATGCCATGAATTACCGATTCGCTGAACTTGATTTGGATTTGTTGATTGCCGTAACCTCCCCTTCGGGTATTGGACTTCTCAGGTTTGACGGAAAAGGGAAAGCCCTTTACGTGGCGACCGGTATAGAAATTTTAGGGGTTGGGGATTCATCCTTGCTTCGGTATTTTTCTGACAGGCTTTATGAAGAAGGGAAAACCGACCTTTCGTTGGGTGCTCCGCTGGCGCTGTATATGGTTGAGAAGGCCAAAGCCTACGTTAACCACTGTGGCGGTCCCACTGATCTTTTGATAATCCGGCAGGGAAATAGCCTTAAGGTTTGGACATTCCTTGACCAGCTTAAGATACTGAACGGCTCAAGGGAACGTGAAAAGGAATTCCTTAAAATGATTATCCTGCCGCCAGGGATTCAGCCTAGCGCCGTTTGAATTGGCGCGGTATTGCTTTCTTTTTTGGCTTTCGCCCATCGCGCCATAACTGCCTGCCTAGCGATTTCCTGCCGTCTTTCAGGTGTCATACTAGCCGCGCGAGCTACGCCACCTTTAAGTCCACCTAGCCTGCCGAGGGCTACCGCTGCCGGATTCTTCTTTTTAGTTTTCATGCCTGCAATTGTAACCTAGATATGCCACTTAATTCTTGAGCGGTCATGTAAAGATAAGAAAATAGGGCGAATAAAGTTCTTGACACATACTTTAGCGGTCAAGTATAGTCAAGGAGTGATTTGGAAACTGGCGCGCCCGCCACCAATCGGGCGCAGAAGTAAAAGCCCCGTTCTCGGCGGCAACCGGGAGCGGGGCTAAATCAGCAAAGCGGAGTGAGCCGCAATGCCGACCTTCAAAAGACATTATCGGGCTTGCTTCGCGGAAAGGCAAGACCGATGACCTGCCACAATTGCAAAACCAAGTGCCAAAGATTCGGGAAAGACCGCAAGGGCAATCAGCGCTTCCGCTGCTGCCAGTGCTACAAGACCTACAGCGAGCGCCCCGAGAAGCTGGACGGAACAAACAAAGGCGAAAAAGAGATAGAACAGATCATCCGGCTTTTTGTCGAGGGTTGCTCCGTCCGCTCGATTGAGCGAATCACGGGCATTCACCGGGATACCGTCCTAAACGTGCTGGTGATCGCCGGAAACCGTTGCGAGCGGCTGCTGGAAAACCTGATTCACGATCTTCCCGTGCACGATGTCCAATGCGATGAAATTTGGGGATACGTGGGCTGCAAGGAAAAGCGCAACACGAACGGCGACCCGCTACGCGGTGACGCCTATTGCTTCGTCGGAATGGAGCGCAATACCAAGCTCGTATTGTGCTGGCACCTGGGGCGGCGCAGCGCCCGCGATACGATGGCCTTCATTGAAAAGCTCTACAGCGCCACTACCGGGAAGTTCCAAGTCACAACAGACGGCTTCCAAGCCTATCCCGATTGCATTCTGACCGCCCTTGCAGACCGCGTGGACTACGCGCAACTAATTAAAATCTATGAGGGTTCTTCCGATGATGAACACCGTTATTCGCCACCAAGGGTGGTAGAAGCGACGGTTAAACCGATTTGGGGGAATCCCGAACCCGAGCGGATTTGCACGTCACATATTGAGCGCCAAAACTTGACGCTGCGAATGTGTATGAGAAGGCTCACGCGGCTGACGAACGCCTTTTCAAAGAAGTGGCACAACCTGAAGGCTGCTTATGCCATTCAGTTTGCCTATTACAATCTGTGCCGCGTTCACCAGACCTTGCGATGCACTCCGGCAATGGAAGCTAATCTCACCGCCCATGTGTGGGAAATCAGAGAACTCTTGGCATCGTGACCTTGCGAATATTAAAAAGAGCTATATTAATCCAAGTTGGTCATTCCAACCTTACGAAGTGTTTCGGCGAGACTATTTTTTTCGTCTAGAGTTTGGGAATAGTGCTGGAGCAAACCCACAAGTCTTTCCTTAGAAAAACTAGACGGGTCAACTAATCGGCTTCGATTGTTGCCGGGTGTTGTGATACATATTTGGCCTTCCGCCAGCTTAATTTTTCCACTGCTGGCAGATATTTCTTTCATGCAAAAGCCGACATCTACTAGAAGTTGCCCAGTATCTCTAATCTCTCTCTCAAGGGTCGCAAGGTGCTGACTGATTTCCTTGTGCCTTTGCCATGTTTCCCAGTTCTTGGCTTTTTCCTCTTGCTCACTCATGGAGTAAACTCCGATTTGCATTTTGGCACAACTCCGCGTATTCTTGGATTGTGCTCAAGGTTCGTAAGACCCCGGTTACCGCCGGGGTTTTTCTTTTTATAGCACACCTGTCAACTCCCAGGCGTATAATCCGACCGCAACCAGCGAGAGGTTATTAGGAATGGACGAGAACGGGTGGTACTGGGTCGGGTACAAGATTTGCTTTGTGCTTGTCTTTATCGGCTGCTGGATTTACTGCATTGTCTCTTACGGCTTTCTTCTCGGGTTGGGGTTAGGATGGCTCCCAAGTGGCATCGCAGCAGCACTTGTCAGCTTCGTGTGGCCCCTCTTGGTGTCAGCGCTTGTCATACTCATCGGGGTATTCTTTTACATCAGGTCGAAATAGCTCATTGAGAGCAGCACACTTGCGACGGAACAGTGTTTGACTTTCGGTTTTAATTCGCTTACGCTCAAACCGTGGGAGGAATTATATGGACGAACAGAAGGAATGTCCCCGCACCTCAGAGCGAGTTGCTTCGATAGACGCGAAGCTATTAGCCCGCAAAAGCACCCCAAGGACATTTAAGAGCGCTTTTGCTTCTGGGTTAAGACTTCGCCAAAGAGCAAAGCGATGCAACGTCAGAGGCGGAAGCCGATAACTCCATGCGCCTTGTACTTGTGGAATGGGCGGATTCTTACGGATGCTCTCCGACTTGGCAACCATTAGAAGGTACAGAGCCCGCCAAGCGCTTAGTGTGCAAGTCGGTTGGATGGCTTTTCCGAGATGACAAGGAATGCAAGATTGTGGTGCCCCACATATCGGACGGAGAGTCAATCGGTATCCCCCCGCAAGGATGCGGGGATATGACAATCCCAACCCGCTGTATTATCCGCATGACTACTCTCAAAGAACCTGCTAAGTAAATTTACCAACACACTTTTAGGACACTACCCAGCCATCCCCAATCAGGCTTACCCTCTTTGTCTTCGGGAAAAAAGATTAAAAGTGCGAAGGCCGCGTAGGCAGTCCATGCCAGAAATTCGATGGACCGGTATACTGGCCCCGCCGATGGAAGAAGCTGAAGGAAATCGTGACTATCGCTCACTGCCAGCAACAAGAAAAAGAGGGCCGTCAGCAGCCATCGTCCTTTGCCGCCCGGCGCCGAGCGGGCTGCCGCCAACGTACAGGCGGCGGTGCAGAGCAGGCAGACGACGATCTCAAAAATAACCATGAACGTTGCCTCGTAGGGCTGCGGCAGGAGGCGCAAACGGGCCACATCAACGAGCACCAGCAGGAGAGCTGCTATCGTGGCAAGACTTGTTCCGCGACGAACATGAAATTGATCCCAGTGCATTTGAATACCCACCTCGTCAATAAAGGACATCGAAGAGGTCCACGTCCCCGATATCTCCTAGCGCCAAGTCACCGCTTTGGAAATGGAGCCCCGACAAGCGTTGCGTGAATTTGGCTGGTACTGGGCCGGTTGAATGGCGTAGGTGAAGCTTCTTGAGTGGGAAAAAGAGCGGTAGCACTTACAGTTCGGTTCATGCGGTGTCCACCTGATGATGTGCAAACTTCCCCCCATCACCGGTCAGCGTCCACGGTCGTGTAGTCCGAACGAGCAGGTAATAGTACTCCAGTACCGTGCCTGGTGCGACTAAAAAGTTTTCTTGGCGCGGTTATCGGCCAAGCGATAAGCGAGCGGGAGGTATAGGAGTTATGCGGCTGGCGAGGACGCACACTAAATCGACGACGAGATAACCCGCTCTAAGTAGCTGAAAAAATTGGCGGGGGCGGGGATTCGAAATGTTCTCCCACCCTTCAATCCCTCCAGTCACTTCTCGTATGAGAACGGCGCTTCAAGCTGAACGTACACGCGGTTGTGATCGTACTCCCACCAGTCAGTACCGATCGAGAGCGGAGCTCGAAAACCACAGTTGAGCAAAATATCCTGGGGCATTCGCAGTTGATCTGTTTTGTCCTCGCCAACCGCTCCTTCTTGCATTCCTCTCAGGCCGGGATCCTGCAAGGCGCGGAGAACTGCGCACGCAGCCTGAAACGCCACGTGGTGTCTCTGGGAACGGAATGTCCGCCCGACACGCCTCCTGACGAAATCGTCTTGCCGCCGGTCCTGGAGGAGAAGGGATGGGTGGAGGGAGTGATTTTGACGGGGGTCGTTTTCACTAATCTCATCGCCCGCCTGAAAGCGCTGGACTTGCCCCTGGTCATCTTCGGCAACAATGCGTTCGAGGGCGATTGGGCCAAGGACGTGGGCCAGGTGCGGTATGACGGCGCGCAGGCGGAATGCGAGGCGGCCGAGTACCTCATCAAGCGCGGCCACCGCGCACCGGCGGCGGGCAGCATGTCAAGGATAAAGGCAAAAACGAGGGCCCGCGGGAGAGGAGAGTCCGGGCCGTTTTCCGTCTTGACAAAGGCACTTAATAGGCTATAATTTTAGTCGATGGTGAGGGCTCGGGGTTGCAAAACCGGCGCTTCGGTAGTGCGGATGGCAGGGAAATTCGGTCCGGTCATGGCTAGTCAAAAGGCCACCAACGCGCAATCCATGCGCGGACATAATGTCATCGCAGGACGCATCCTCCCAAACCTGAGAAGTTATTGAAAGCAAAAGGTCGGGAAACCGCTTTTTCACCTCCCGAACCTGAGAACATACTGAAAACACACCTAGTTACGTCAATTATGAAAAATTGGAAATAACCTGACACAATGTCCTGCAAGGCTAGGCAATAGCCTCTAGTAATTCGCGGCTCGGCACGAGGTTGAGCCGCGCCGGGCAGGCCGCCGGCGTTCCGCTCGCGCGGTCGGCCGGGCTGCCAATTGGGGCCGGTTGCATCTTGAAAGGATTGGCTGGGAGGCAGGGATTCGAACCCCGATACGCAGATCCAGAGTCTGCAGTCCTACCGTTAGACGACCTCCCAGTAAACTGCTTATAGGATTAAACGGGCTGGTGAGCGAATGTCAAGGATTCTTTTCTGAACCCGTTCATGTGGCATGCCTGGGCGTTACACGGCTTGCCTGGAAATGGGGCGGGTTGGTCAGAACAATCGGAAACTGACTTCCACCATCACGCGCACGGGCACGGGCACACCGTTCCGCTGGGCGGGCTTGAACTTCCACGTCCTGACGGTTTCAACTGCCTTTTCATCCAGTCCCAGCCCGAGAGGTTTCACGACCCGGCAGTCCGTCACGACCCCGGAGGCATCAACGATGATCCAGAGGACGACAGTGCCTTGGTACTTGGCCTTGCGGGCTTCCTCCGAGTACGCGGGATCGGGCTTGTAGATGGGAATCGGCTCACTAACGCCGCCACCGACGCTATACACGCCGCCACCCGTACCTCCGCCTTCGCCGGGCCCAAGCCCGCCGCCTTTACCGGAACCGATGCCCGTGCCTTCGCCGCTCCCAATGCCGCCGCCAAAGCCCGGTCCGTTCGAAGGTGGGCCGAGCACTCCATTGGGGTCACCCCATGGCAAGTTGGGAGCCATTTGGGGGAGCTTCAACTCCGGTGGCCCTAGCAAGGTTGGCGCAACCTGAAGCTGTGCATTCGTATTCGGGATGACCGCCATGGGCGGCGCGATCTGCATCTTCGCAAACCTGGGAACGGCGCCCTTGGATGCCGGCGTCGGAGAGCGATCTCCACCACCGCCACCGCCTCCCGCCTTTCTACCTTTGTCGTCAGGGCCGATCTCTGCGAGGTAGGGAGAGATATCCACTACGGCGGTGGTTTTGGTGGCGGCCTTTACCGGCTGCCACATCCGGGTAAGCACGTAAGGCAGCAGCAGAAGCGTCAGTGCGACGAGGTGGACGAGGACGGAGTTGAGCCATGAGCCGGCCTGCATCCGGTAATCGCGCCAAATGTCGGGAGGGTATGGCCGATTCTTGAAGATTAGCGAGCTGGCGTATTCGCCCAGGGCAAATCCGGCGATCACACCCAGAAGCAGTCCCGCATCTCGCCTCCAGAACCAGCCCGCTGCCCCCAATATAACGGCCAGGACAAACGCGCACAGCGCGCGTTTCTCCTGTTGGGTGTGATTATAAATCCCGATCGGGTCGCGCGGCTTTTCAAACGCGACCTTAATCTGCGCAGGCAGATCCATGTACCACGGATTGAGGTCCGTCGCCGGCAGCTTCACTTTCCCGCGGTAATAGTGAGCGGGTACCGTCACCTTCGGTTCCCGAATCCAGTCGCGGATCTGCCGGTACGCGGATACAAACAGTGAGGGTGATTCGACGAGCGTGACGCTGAAATGCTCGGCAGTCGTGGCCGCGTTCGCGCGTGTGATTTTTCCCGGGCCGACCTCAACCTCAAGGTTAGTTGTTGACATTGAATCCTGTTTTCTCGGGTGAATCGTCCACCCGAGGCGCGAGACTTACCTTACCCTTATACAGTGATGGCGAACGGCGTACTGAGGTTGCATCATTTTTTCCGGGGCTGCGCAATTCGTCCGCCGCAAACCTGCCTTTTATCATAGCACATGAGATAGGCAATGATAAACCCAGCGCAACCCAATCCAAGATTGATCGGCTTGAGATAAGCACACTGACTTGATACACTGTTTCTTCGATTTCAATTCAAATTGCGGACGGTCAATTCCTTATGCCTGCCAGAGCCAGCTTCCTTGATCCCTTGGAACCCGCCAACGGCGAACATGGCAAGCTCTACGTTGTCGGCACTCCGATCGGGAATCTCGAGGATATCACGCTGCGCGCGATTCGCATTCTCAAGGCGGTGAACCTGATTGCCTGCGAGGATACGCGGCGCACGCAGAAGTTGCTAAACGCCTACAAGATTCAGACGCCCACCATTAGCTACCACGAGCATAATGAGATGACGCGCGCGCCCGAACTGATCATTCAGATAGAGGAGGGTAGCAGTATCGCGCTGGTCACGGATGCAGGCATGCCGGTAGTGTCAGACCCGGGCTTTCGATTGGTGCACCTGGCGGTTCGCCATAGCATTCCCGTGATTCCAGTGCCTGGCGCGTCCGCTTTTGTGGCGGCATTGGCGGCTTCCGGATTACCGGTGGACAAGTTCCGTTTCCTTGGGTTCCTGCCGAGCCGGAAGGGTCACCGCCGCAAAGCCCTAGAGGAAATAAAGGATGCCACCAAGACGCTCGTTTTCTACGAGGCGCCGCATCGGTTGCAGGAAATGCTGAAAGACGCGCGGGACATCCTCGGTGACCGCGAAATCGTGATTGCCAGGGAAGTCACGAAGGTCCACGAGGAGTTCGTGCGTGGAAGCATAGGCACCTCGATTGAGTACTTCAAGCGCAGGCCGGCGAAGGGTGAAATCACGGTGCTGATCGGGCTGCAAACCGCATCGGAAGATGATAACGGCGCTGTCCGCGGGGCATCGATCAAGTCCGAAGTTCAGTCCGTGATGTCGGAACGAAAAGTGGATGAACGAGCCGCTTTGAAGATCGTCGCCCGCGACCGCGGCGTCTCGAAGAGCGAAGCCTACCGCATGTTGCAGGCCGAGAAGAACCGAGACGCCTAGGCCATCCCCCACACGATGCCCGGCTGCTTTGTCTTGGGGTAGCGCTTCATGCCATTCCCGGCGTCACTTCGGTGTTTCATTTAGTCTCATATTTCTTCGAAGCGTTGGAGTTCAGCCGCGGGAAGCACATCACGTTCGCCCGCTATCCAGACGTAGAGCGTGGGCAGCAGGAAGACGCTCATAACCAGATCCGCAGATCAGCCCTCCCACAATGACAATAGCGAAGGGCCGCTGTGAGTCGGAGCCAATGGCGTGCGACAAGGCTGCGGGCAGCAGACCCAGCGTGGCCACCAACATGGTCATCATGATGGGGCGCAGCCGCAGCACCGCGCCCTCGACCGCCGCCTCCTCAATCGAGTAGCCGCTCACCCGCCGCTGGTTGATGTACTCCAGCATAATCACCCCGGTTTGGACCGACACCCCGAAGAGCGCCAGGAACCCCACGCCCTGAGGAAACGCTGAGATTGGTACCCGAGACCAACAGCGCCAGCAGTCCACCGAGGGGAGCTATCATGACGGCGGTGAGAATGAGCAGCGCCCACTTGAACGATTTGAACATGGTGTAGAGGATGATGAAAATCAGCAGAACGGTGATCGGCACAATGATGAACAGCCGCGCCTCGGCGCGCTTCTCGCTCTGGTATTCGCCCTCCCATTCGATGTGATACCCGCGTGGCAGTTGCACTTGCGTGTTGACCTTTGCTGATGGCTTCCTCAACCGTGCTGCCCAGGTCGCGCCCTCGCACGCTGTATTTGATTGCCACGAAGCGTTGGTTCCCTTCGCGATAAATTTCCGAAGCGCCGTCCCGTTCCTCGATGGTGCAGAGCTGCTTCAGTGAAACCCGCTCGCCCGCTGGGTGATAGCAAGCGAATATTCTCCAGCGCCTCCCTGGTGTCACGGTATTGCGGGAGATACCGCATCACCAGGTCGTAACGCTGCTCTCCCTGGAGAACCTGGGTTAGCGCATTGCCACCGACGGCCGTCTGGATGGCGTCCTGCACATCCGCGACGTTGATCTGATAGCGGGCGGCTTGCCTGGCGGTCCACTTGGAAGTTCTCATTCGGCTGGCCCAGGGCGCGAAACACGCCAAGGTCCTCAATTCCGCTAATAGTGCGCATGATGCTGACGATCTGGTCGGCCTTGTCCTCCAGTACCTTCAGATCGTCGCCGTAGACCTTGGTGGCCAACTCGCCCTTTACGCCGCTTACCGCCTCTTCCATGTTGTCTTCAATGGGCTGGGAAAAACCCCAGACGGCGCCGGGGGTTTTCTCCAGTTCGCGATTCATGGCGGCGATCAACTCATCTTTGTCCTGGTGGAATACCGGGCGCCACTGCTCCTTGGGTTTCAGGCCCACAAAGAATTCCGTGTTGAAGAAGCCTGTCGTGTCGGTGCCGTCGTCGGGACGCCCCACTTGGCTGGTGGTCTCCGTAACCTCGGGGAAGGAGGCCAGCAACACTCGCGCGCTGATTCGCCACGCGGATGCCTTCGCTGGGTCCGGTGCTGGGCGCGAGAGTGCCGCGCACCCAAAGCGCGCCCTCATCCAGGTGCGGCAGGAACTCCGAACCAATCACTCCGCTGGTGGCCAGATAGATTGCGACGAGTACGCTCAGCGCCGCCAGTCCCACCGTCAGGATGCGGTGATGAATCGCCCAGCGAACGGCGACGCGATACCGATCCGTCAGAAAGCTGACGAGGGGATTCCGCCATTCGTGCGTGCCCTTCTGGAAAAAGAAACTTGCCAGCACCGGCGCCACCACGATCGAGAACAGCAGCGCGCCCAGCAACGCGAACGCCACGGTCCACGCCATGGGTTTGAACAGGCGGCCCTCCACTCGCTGCAACGTGAAAATGGGGATGTAGGCCGTAATGATGATGGCGATGGCGTAGAAAACCGGCCGCTGAACCTCGTGCGACGCGGCGCGAATCCGCTGCTCGATCGTCCCCGCTTCTGCGCTTGTCTCGCGCTGGTGCAAGTGGCGAACGATGTTCTCAATCATCACCACCGCGCCATCCACCACCATGCCGAAATCCAGCGCGCCGAGGGACAGCAGATTGGCGGGGATGTGCTTCAGGTCCAGGCAGATTGATGCGAATAACAAGGAGAAGGGAATGGTTACGGCCACAATGAGCGCGCCCCGGGCGTTTCCCAGGAAGAGAAAGAGCACGATGATCACCAGGATCATCCCCTCGCCCAGATTGTGCAGCACAGTGTGGGTGGTGAAGTGAATAAGGTCCGTGCGATCAATGAAGGGTACGATCTTGACGCCGGGGGGCAGGATACGGTCGTTCATTTCCTCGACTTTTTCTGTGCAGACCGGCCAGGGCCGTCTCGGCATCGGCTCCTTTCCGCATCGGCACCCACGCGGAGACCACGTCAGGATTGTCGATAATCTTCCCGTCTTCGCGGTGAATCGCGTGGCCGAACTGGCCCAGGCGGATCTTGGGGCCTTGCGCCACCACCGCGATGTCCTTCACGCGTAGCGGCGTGCCTGTCTTGGTCAGCAGGACGGTGTTTTCAATGTCTTCGACATTCCTTACCAGTCCCACTTCTCGAATATCAATCTGTTGCAGACCCGCCTCAATAAAGCTCCCGCCGGCATTGGCGTTGTTGTTGGCAAGCTGTTGTTCCACTTGGCCCAGGCTCAGGCCGTAGGCAACCAGTTTATTGGGATCAACGCGAACCTGGTATTCGCGGGTCGGACCTCCAAAGCTGGCGACATCCACGATGTCGGGCACCGCTTTCAGGTTCTTCTCCACCACCCAGTCTTCCAATGATTTCAAGTCCATCACGTCGTATTGCGGATTGGTGTTTTCCAGGGTGAAGAAATAGATCTGCCCGACGGGACTCCAGTCGGTGCCCATTTGCGGCGTTACCCCCGGTGGCAGCGTGACCTGCGACAGGCGTTCCAACACCCGCTCGCGATTCCTGAAATCCTCCTCTTCGTCGTCGAAGATCAGCTTCAGGTCGGAGAGGCCGAAAAGCGAGAACGACCGGAGGTGCACCACATGGGGAACGCCGTTCATCACGATTTCAAGGGGAATGGTGACCTGTTGTTCGACTTGTTCGGCGGAGATTCCCGGCCATTGGGTGATGATCTCAACGTAGTTGTCGGCCACGTCCGGATACGCTTCCACCGGCAATTTGTGAAATGACACGATGCCCCAGGCGAACAGCAGGATGGCAACGGCGATCACCAGAAGCCGATTGTTAAGGGCAAAGTCGACAACACGCCGGATCATTCACTGCTCCACAGTGGCCTGAAGATCAAGGGCATTCGCGACTACCCGCTGACCTGGCTTAAGTCCCGAGATGATCTCCTGCAGTTGCACCGGGGAATCCGGGATCATCTTGCCCGTCACGACTTCCAGGCGGCGGAAGCGGTCCTGCCCCGCCGGCGTGTATACCCAGTTGCGGTCGTGAAGGTGCAGCACGGCGGTGGCGGGAACGGTGGCGCGGGCTTCCTTCTTGAGGCCAAAAAAGGTGGCGGTGGCGAACATCCCGAGCCGCAGGATCCCGGGATTCTCCACTTCCAGACGGACCTTCGCGGTGCGCAGGTTCGAATCCAGGGCGGCGCTGATGTTGGCGATCCGGCCCTTCAGCACCTTGTCCGGGTACGCGTTCAGATGAATGTCCGCGTACTCGCCGAGACGAACAAAGGGAAGGTCGTCCTCATAAACGTCGCATAGAATCCAGACGTGTGAAAGGTCGGAGATGGTGAACGCATTGGGTGATGCCAAGCCCTGTGTTCCTGCCGCGGCCGTCACTTGCTGGTCCGTGATCACCCCGGAGGTGGGGGCACGAACCTCGACGATGGCCGTCGGGCTATGCGGGTCGGCCCCGAGGATTCGCAGATGATCCAGCGTGGTGTCAACGGTGACCTTAGCCTTGGCTTCGGTATCCTCCGCCACCTGCAAGTCATTCTGGGAGATGGCGCCATGTTCGTACAGGAGTTTCGCGCGGTCGAGTTGAGTGTTTGAGAGTGTTTCATCTGCTACGGCCTGCCGGTAGTCGGAAAAGGCCTGCGAAAGGTCCTGGCTTTGCACGCGCATCAGCAGTTGCCCTTTCTTTACGGTGTCGCCCAGCCGGGCGTGAATATCCACGATGCGCCCCGATGCCAATGACACCACCGGGATGCTTCGCGACACATCGGGATTCACGGTGCCGGTCACGTTAAGCTCAGGAGCTGCTTCATACGTCCCGGCTGTGGCGAGGGGAAACTGCTCGGTATGCTTTACGCTGAAAGCACCCCCATCCTGTTCTTGCTCGACCTGGGCGGGCGGCGGAGCCTCCGCGGCGGGATCAGCCTTGCCGTTGCTGCAAGCTGAAAATAGCAGCGCGCAGCAAATCAAGGCCGCCAGCATCATGATTGAAAAGCGATATGCCTTCATGTTTCACCTTGACGATTGTTCAGGCCGGCCCGTGCACCGGCATGCGAGCCGCCATAACAATGTTTCAGGAAATGTAGGCGCGCCCCGGGACTCGCAGCCCTCATCTGAATTTGCCCCGGCGTGGTTGCAGGTCGGCACGTGCTGAGCTGAACTTCAGCGCTGCTACACCGGCTCCTTCGCGCAGCGCAACCAAGGCCTTCGACGAGCGTCGGCCGGGCCCGGTACGGCGACGGAGCCGTAGCGCGAACATACGAGTCTACGACTCCATACCGATAATCTAGGATATATCTTCTGTGGCGTATCAGCTATCTGTTGGACACTATCTTTTGGTGGGGATCAACCTATCTTTTGGACATCGATATATGGATTTACAGGGTTTTGGTAGAATTGCGGGCAGTGGCGAGCCGTTGACCCTGTAAGGACAGGGAGGTGTCTGGCGGGACGGTACGATATGCTCACATTCTTCCTGCGGTTGAGCCGCACCAAGCTTCTTCTGATCGCTGGGGCGATGATTTTGGCGGTTGCCCTCGTCGATTGGTACGTCGAGCTCAACGTCGCCTTTGGCTTCTTGTACCTCTTTCCCATGTTGATCGTAGGAAGCTGCCTCCCTCGCTGGCAACTGGGACTGCTAGCAGGATTGTGTACATTCCTCGCCGAGCGCTTTGCGCCCTTTCGATGGGACTCCGCCGCGGGAGTGCCGCGCGACATCTTCATGCTGGCTGCTTACTTTGGCGCCGGCCTCTTTGCTTATGAGTCCGCCAGGAATCGGCGGCTTTCGGAACAGCACGTCCGCGAGGTCGAACAGGAGTCGCTGCTGCGTCGCGATGCCGAGCAGCAGTTGCAGGCGCTTATCGAAAGCAGCCCGGCAGCCATTCTGACCGTGGATTCAACCGGCGCGATTTTGATGGCGAACCAGGCGGCGCATCGCCTGCTGGGCTTTGACCCGCCGGAACTGGTGGGCAACTCGATCTACGCGTTCGTGCCCTCGTTGGCCAGGGTGCCGCCGGCGGATGAATCCACGCCCAGCTTTCGCACCGTGATGCAGTGCAGCGGACACCGCCGCGACGGGGACGTGTTCCTGGCGGACGTTTGGTTTTCCACGTATCGAACCAGCGGCGGCCCGCGGCTGGCGGCCATGCTGGTGGACGGCTCCGAGAACCTGCGCGACAAGGAGGAATCCGGTTTTCATCACCTTCTCATGGCTTCTCGCCTCGCCGTCGGGGCGGTATCCCACGAAGTCCGCAACGTGTGCGGCGCCATCTCGGTGGTCTATGAGAACCTTTCGCGCCGTCCTGAGTTAATGCAGAGTGAGGACTTCCGCGCGTTGGGCGATTTGGTGGAGGGCTTGGGAAAAATCGCCACCTTCGAACTTCAACAAAGTGCGCGCGCCGAAGAGCCGGCTACCGCCGACCTTGGCTCGGTGCTGGACGAGTTGCGGATTGTGACCGACCTTCCTTTGCGGGAGGCAGGGGTGGCAGTCCGCTGGGACGTGGCGGAATCCCTGCCCCGGGTGTGGGCGGAACACCACAATCTTTTGCAGGTGCTCTTGAATCTCACTAAGAACAGCCAGCGGGCCATGGAAAACGAGGAACGCAAGCAATTGACGGTGAGCGCGAGCCTGGAAGATGGGCGCGTGATGGTACGCGTCAGCGATACCGGCCACGGCATTTCTGACCCCGAGCACCTGTTTCAACCGTTTCAGGAGGGAGCGGAATCCACCGGTCTAGGACTGTACCTCTCGCGCGCCATGGTGCGGACCTTCAACGGCGACCTGCGTTACGAGCCTACGCCGGCCGGCTGCTGTTTCGCGTTGGACCTTGCGCCGGCCGGTAATGGCTACGAGGACCGAGATCGTGAAAGTCATGACTAAAACCCGTATTCTTCTGGTCGATGATCACGCGCTTTTTCGCGAGGGCCTGAGCCGTCTGCTGGAGAGCGAGCCCGACCTGGAGATGGCCGCCCAGTGCGCGCGGGTGGGCGAAGCGCTCGAAATCCTGCGCCAGAAGCCGATTGACCTGGTGTTGCTGGACCATGACCTGGGTAGGGAACGGGGCATGGAATTCATTACCGGCGCCCGCAAGCTCGGCTTCAAGGGGAAAATCCTCATGGTGACGGCGGGAATGAGCGATGCCGAATCCATAGAGGCCTTGAAGTTGGGGGTAGCCGGGCATATTCTTGAAGCACAGTTCGCCTTCCTTGCTGGCCCAGGCCATTCGCAAGGTTATGGTGGGAGAAGCATGGCTGGACCGGGGCGCCATTCAGGCGCTGGTGCAGGCGGCCACCCATCCCGAACGGCCGGAGCGGTACCAGCCATTCACGCTCCGGGAAAATCAAGTGCTCCAGGGCGTGTTTGAAGGGTTGACCAATAAGGAAATCGGCGCGCGGCTGAACATCTCCGAGAGCTCAGTAAAATCGGCGCTCCAGCAGTTGTTCCAGAAGACCGGGGTGAGAACGCGAAGCCAACTCGTCCGCATCGCCCTGGAAGAGCGCCAGTGGCGGTCCACCGCGAAGTAGAACTTCGAAAATCGAAGTTCGAAACTCGAAAATAGAAATTCGAAAATCGAAACTGGAAATTCGAAGCTCGACACTAGGCTTGGGCGTGTTGCGCGTCCCGCGCCAGAAATGTTTTCCTTCTTCCGTGGGGAGAAGGTGGCTGAGGTACGTAGCCGGATGAGGGGTCCCGTCATCCCCTTCGAGGAGCCAAGCGCGGCAAAGTCTGAGTTACGAAGCCGGATGAGCGGTCTTCTGCGCTGAGACATTCGAAAAACGCCTCCACGCGCTCCAGCACTTCACCCGTCTGGCGCGCGCTCTGCACCTGCCGCCGCAGTTCCGCTCCGTTGCGCACGCCGTGGGTGAACCAGCTTGCAAATTGCTTCATTTTGCCGATAGCGCCGGGGGTCTCCTCCGCCACCAGCATGGAGTAGTAGGTGCGAATCAAGGCGTGGCGATCGGCGTCCGTCGGCTCGCGGTAGGCGCCCGTGGCAAAGAATTCTGCCAATTGGCGGAAGATCCAGGGGTTGGAGGCCGCCGCCCGCCCAATCATCACGGCGTCGCAGCCCGTCTGGGCGTGGAGGGCCGCCGCGTCCTGGGGTTTGAACACGTCGCCGTTGCCGATCACCGGCACACGCACCGCCTCTTTGACCTGCTGGATGATTTCCCAGCGCGCCCGGCCGCTATAGCCCTGCACGCGCGTGCGCGGATGGAGGGCCAACGCATCCACGCCGCAGTCCGCCGCCATGCGCGCCACTTGCAGGGCCACAATTTCCTCGTCGCTCCAGCCGGAGCGGAATTTGATGGTAAAGGGAATTTTGACGGCGGCGCGAATGGCGCGCAGGATCTTCTCCAGGAACGGCAGGTCGCGTAACAGCCCCGAGCCGCCGCACTTCACTACCTTCTTTGCCGGGCAGCCCAGGTTCAGGTCCACCAGGTCAAATCCCAAGTCCTCGATCTGGCGCGCGGCGTCTGCCAGGTGCGCCGGGTCAGCGCCGAAAATCTGCGCGCTGATGGGCCGCTCCTCCTCGCTGTAGTACAGATAGCACTGCGAGCGGAAATTCCGGCGAACCATGCCCTCGCTGGAAACAAACTCCGTCATAATCAGGCCGCAGCCGCCCAGGCGCTTGATGAAGCGGCGGAAAACCGTGTCCGTAATGCCCGCCATCGGCGCCAGGACATGCGCCGGCCGGATGACCACGTCGCGAATTTGGAACTGTTCAAACAGCATGCCTTGGCACTATGTCTTATCACTGAGGACACAAGCCCGGGTCCAAATATACCACCGTGCACCCGGATTTGTTATCCACGCAATTTCTGCGTGTAATAAAAATGGGCGCTCAATTGTCTTTGTAGTAGTGCTGAGGGAGGCAGACGCGAGGGTGTTGAAGGTGACAATGTGTCCGCGCGCCCGTGATTCGTTCTTTGCGTCTGGAAATTTCCTGCCGTTGCATTGAGAGTCCGGTGAAAGATTGGCGGAGCCGCGGCTCACAAAGATGTGGACATTCTCGGGGAGTCGCGGGCTGCCGCGCCAACTTCGGTGCCGGGCGATACCCTCGACCTGCCGATCGAAAGCCGCGAGGCCGCGATCTTTGAATCGCCGTTCACGGTGGATGATTTCGCGCACAGGGCAGCAACGTCGAGCCTGCGGCTGGGAGAAGTCGTGATTGGCGCGCTCGCGGTGGTGAATGCGGCCGGCGATATTCTGGATTGGAGAACGGGCAAGACCCTGGCCGGCGCCCGTCGCGCTGATGGAAAGGGTTTCGCCAGGCTCACCGAGACGTTCAAGCAGCGCCTGGCCGCGCTCCCGCCGCACGCCTCGTTGCGGCTGGATGACGAACCGCTGCATAGCACGACGCTGGTGGTGTTGGCAACGAACGTCCGCTTCGATAAGCCGCAGTTGACCAAAATCGCCATGATGGCCAACTGCGGTGCCGCCCGAGCCATCAACCCTTACCACACCACCGGCGACGGCGATCAGCTTTATGCCCTCTCAACCCGCCGGTTGCACCGCGACGTGCCCCTCTCGGTTGTCGGCGCGATAGCCGCAGAGGTGGTGGCGGAGGCGATTGACCGGGCAGTGAAAGCCGCCGCCAGCGTCGAAGGCTGGCCGGCTTATCGCGACACCAAATCCGAGTGAAAAGGACGAGCATGGCGGGCGAGGGGAAGCCGAACTCTTCAGCTACCCTGACAACGAGTAACTTATTTACTCCATAATCGGCCTAATACGCCAACAACGTAGGTACTGCTGAACCGTGGCCACCGTTCGCACAAAACACCTCTCCCAATCTTGCCTCCGGTAACTGCTGACGCGGGTGGACTGCGGCCAGTTTTCACATCATAATGTGGCGATTAGCAATTCGTTGACGGGTCACCCGTTGGCGGGAAAGATCGCTTATCTTCAAGGACTTTCCCGCGGCGATCGAGCATCTTCATGCCGCCCTCGAAGTCCGACAGAAGTGAAAGGATGGATGTTACCGTGAAAATGCGATCTAGTGGCCAGAGAGAGGTTGTCGCGGCGTGCGCGATTTGTACCCTGCTGATGACGACGATCGGAAAGGGGCAGTCGAGCAGTGGCGCGACTCCGCTCTCCCTGAGTGCCAGCGGCCGGTATTTAGTCGATCAGAAGCATGTTCCCTATCTGTTGCAGGGTGATGCGGCCTGGTCATTGATCGTTGCAGCCGACGACCAGGAAGTGGAGCAGTACCTCAAAGACCGCAGAGACAAGGGTTTCAACGCGCTGCTGGTGAACCTGATCGAGCACCTCTACTCTAAAAAGCCTCCGTTGAATGCTGCGGGGGACCCGCCCTTCTTGACGCCGGGAGATTTCACAACTCCCAACGAGAAATATTTTGCCCTGGGCGACGACTATCTGGCTGCAGGCCGAACGCCCGACGGCAGCACGGTCATTGCATACATGCCCACGAAAAGAACTATTACCGCGGACATGAGCAAGATATCCGGCACCGAGGCTGCGGCATGGTGGTATGATCTTCGCACCGGTAAAGCCACCTCGGCCGGTACCTTTCCGACCAGCGGTATGCAGGAACTGACTCCGCCTACTGACGGCGATTGGGCGCTGGTGCTCGATGACGCCTCCCGAAAACTGCCTCCGCCAGGGCAGCACTGAGAACGCAATCGGGGCGATGCGGGGCTGGGTGGCGACGGGTTGGTGAGGGCAGCGGCTGAAGCGACGGATCTATATCATAATCTTCGCGATTTTCGAGGAACCTCGACCGTCTGAAATGCGTTGATTTGGGTGTAGCGTCGCTCTGGCGCTTTCGTGCCCGACGGGTACTTACGCTTTTGAGCCCGTGGCTCACGGCGAGGGTCACCCTCTGTTGCCGCCGCGCGGCTGAAGAATCGTGCCAGGTGCCAGTGGGACAGAGAGGCGTCGATGAGTAATCGAGAATCTCGGATGAACGCACGGGCCGGCGCACGGCGCATGCCACGGCCAAAGCTTGGCCGCTTAATGTGGCAAGTTGCAATTGTAGTCATGGTCTGGGCGCTGCCCGCGGCTGGGCAGAACGCGGCGTCGCAGATTCGAGCCGAAGCGGAACGTCTTCAGCAATCCTTAAAAGATAAACCGATTTCATACCCGGACAACCCAAACGCCTCTACCATGCTTGGCGACGGACTCAAGGAGGTGATCCAGGGGGGATCCGCTGGAAGGCTCTACCTCAGCCTGGAGAAACTGTGCCAGACAACAGATTTTCTCCACGCGGTCTGGGCTGTGACCGACAAAGCGGAGGCGGTGAAGGCGGGCTTGCCGGCGTACGAGGCGGAATGGGAGAAAGTGAGCTCGACTGTGACCGCCATCGACCAGCGGGCGCGCGCGAAAAACTGGAACGACTCCCGCGTGGCCGTCCGAGCGTTATCCGAGACGGCGCAGGGCATGACCATCCCCTTGCTTGAGGGAGCCCGTGGATTCGCGGTTTCGACGGGGCCGAAGGATGGGCTGTTCAATCTTGGGCAGGCGGAGGGTCAGGCCGAATTTGCGGCCTTTTGCACCACGTTGCATCTTTCCCGCCAGGCTGCGCCCTATCCGCTGCGCTCGCTGATGCCGGAGATCGAGACTCTTCAGGAAAAGACGAATGCCGCCTTTCGACCGCCACGTTCCATTGATCTTCATACCGTGTTCATGTCACTGAATTCAGCGCTCAAGCAGGCGCGAGAGCTCGACGCGACGAAGTGCTATGCCGGGGCGCTGTATCAGTATCTGTACGCACTGGGGTTCTACGGCATGCTTGATGCTGCACCACCGGATTCCGTCCAACAATCCGCGTTGAAACGCGCCCTTGCCACGGCGCGCCAGAAACTCGATGCCTCCCAGCGCGACGACTCCATCGCCCAACTTTTCCTTGAGAAAGCCGAGTCACAAGTTCGGCATGCTGACAGCTCCACCCCGAGCGCGGACGACTGGAGAATCGCGAAGGTCATCGTCGACCAGGTGTTGCCTGCCTATTTTGCCCTCGACACACCGCTCCGCGCTGCGCAACGAGCGCCCGGCAAGACCATTGACGTCACGCTCGTGCGCTGGCCTTACACTTGAAGCCTCTCCGACCCAGCAAGTTTGCTGGTCCAGGAGGTTACCGCCAAGTACCCCGGAAGAGTGACATTTGTCAGTGAGAATTTTGGGACGTCCAAGCTGGCTGAACGTTTTGGGGTGAAGGGATATCCAGCGGTGTTCGTGGACGATGTTCTGGTCGCCTGCCCCAGGGATTTCGGCTATTTCAGGGAAGTGCAGGGCCTTGGCCGCTATGCCCCCTGGCAGAATGCCGATAACCAAGCCAGGTTCAAGGCCGACCTTTCCCACATGATCGATCTGATCCTGGCCGGCAGGAAAGATCTGGTGCGTCCTGAAAATGCCGCCACCAGCGCTGCTCTCAAGGAAATTGCCGCTCTCCCGGTGTTCAAGCTCAATGATCTTTCCGGGCGCACGCTCGAGGCCGGGCAACTCGCCGGACGCGTGCTGCTGGTGGAATTCTGGGCCACCTGGTGCCCGCCCTGCCGATCCACGCTTGCCTGGCTGGGCGATTTGAAGCGCAAGTATGGCGACGCGGTTGCCATTCTGGCCCTCGCTGTCGAATCGCCCGAAGACCAAATACGGTCGGTCGCCGGCTCGCTTAGCCCTGATTTGCGACTGGCTATCGCCGATGCCGCCACAGCGGAGGCATTCGGCAATATCACCTCTGTGCCAACGATGTTTTTGTTTGACCGCTCAGGAAAGACTGCGCAAGTGATCTATGGCGCGCCTCCTGACCTGCACGAGCGCGTGGCCCAGGTGTTGGATTCGCTGGCTGACTAGCCGCCGGCCATCAGGCCGTTTCCTTGGAATCAACCAAACGCGAAGTCCCTTCGGGAGAAATTAGAAGCGCGAAAAAGGAATTCTGCCCCAGTTCGCGCGGCGCGATGGCAAAGATAGGAACGGCGCCCGGCTCATCCACCGCCAGATCGCGCGCTTGCGGTTCCCCGCTGCCGCTGGCCTGCAGTGCCCAGTACGGGTGGGCGGCGGCGTGGAGATCCGAGCGTAGCCGCTTTCGGGTGTGCGCGGCCACCTGATTCTCGACAAGTTCGCCTGTGATCTGGGAGAAGTAGTCCCAAAAGGTTACCAGAGCGACAAGCCCTCCCCAGGCTAGCCCCCAGTCCGACCCTGAGAAAAACAGGTATACCGACACGGCGCACAGCACAAGCTTTACCATAGTCTACCTCATGCCGGCCCATCGGAGCACATACGTTCAGGCCGATCCGGCTTAGGTTCCCGCGAAGGTAAGCGGTTGAATTAGCCCTGGCCAAGCCCGACACAAAGTTACCAGTTCCATCTGCAGTTACTGCCGATCTGACATACGGACATCACCGGCTGTCGAACCGGCCGGCTGTGCCCCTGTCCGAGGCACCGCGACCCACCGCGGTTCTGGCCCGCTCGCAGCGCGGCAACAATTCCTGCTTGAACAACGAAGCGCAACCCCGCGCGATAGCGGGCTCCGAACGAATTCTTGCGCAGCCACCGCACCTGCAGCAGCGTCGGAACACTGGCCCGTGTGCCAGGAAAACCAATTTCTCCCACCAGCAGTTCGGAGATTTTCAGACGCTGTCGCGCCAACAGGCACAATCCGGTGCAACTGATGTTTTGAATGTGGCCGTCGATGACGCGTGACTCGGAGGCTGGTCCCGCCACCAGCGGAAGAGTGCAGGCGTACATAGGAACAGGATGTTGCAAGCGAAAGCGCGGGGCGGTACGCCGTTGCTGGGGCCTTGGTCTGTTCATAACAAACCCAGCATAACCCCGCGCTGTGCGCCTCGCTATTCCCCAAAAGGATTAGTTCCGAAGGATAGCCCGGATGCGGGACGTGAGCTGAAGGGATTGAGAGAAGTCAGATGAGTTAGCGGCTGACGAACTTGCCGATGATTCCGGCCCGAGTTGTCACGCCCATCTTCAACATAATTTGTCGCAGGAAGACCTTTACGGTGTTGGCACTGATGTCCATGCGAGAACCTATTTCCTTACTGGTTAACCCGCCCAGCAGGAATCGCAGGGTCTGAATTTCACGATTGGTGAGGCCGTATTCATTGCGGATGTGCGCCAGATCGAGTACCGGGTGATGCCCGCGCTCGATGAACAGCGCATAGGCCGGCTGCCGGCGGCCCTTCATGAATGAATCGAGGCAAAATGCCTTCAGCAAATACCGCCTTCTTCCCGAGGAAAATTCCACACAGGACGGGCCCCCCAAGTCAGGAAGGCGGTCTTGCAACAAGGAGCGTAGCCGCTTCTTTATTGCCATGATCGCGGCTTGCGATGATTTTGGCGTTTGCGGGTAGCAGAGGACTTGTGCGGCATCCCGGTTGACGTACATGGGCGCCAGTGAGGAGTCCAGGAGGATAAAGCCGGCCTCGGAGGGTCGGAGCGGCGCTTCCACTTCTTTCGTCCGGAGTGGACGCGTCAACTCCCAATTGCCTTCCGCCCAGACCCTTCGCAAAGATGTCAAAGTAGGCATGTCGCGATCTGAACTTCTGCTTAGCGCCGATGTACGATGGTGACCAGCCGGTACTAATCCGGCGTCACGCCAAACGCACCCCTAACACGATGCCCTTCGACCATTGCTCCGAATTATCCGATCTGAAGACTCATGCTTCCGGGGACGGACTGAATCCGCCCAGTGCACGCACTGCCACTCGCCCGTTCCGAATCCGACTAACGATGCTTGCCGTCACAACCTTTCTGGAGGGGCCGGCCCCCGTAATTCCACCTGCCACGAATTGCTACATGGCCTCAGTACCGGGAAGAATTGCAGGATCCCTGAATGAAAGTCCCAACCCTTTTCCCGGTACGGTCGTTTTTGCTGGGACAATTGCGTTTACTTGGGGGCCGGGGGGTGCCGGGTGCTTTGCTGTGCTTCTGGATCGGCAAGTCGGATGATCGAATCGTCCCCACATACGGTCCCATATATCCAGCCGCTCGCAACAAACCGTGCAATAGTTTTTCATAGTCACCCCTCGCTGGCTCTTGAACCCACAGCGGTGAGACGCTGAACCTTGTTAAGAGCCGATGCGCCATTTTGGCCAACTCCAAAAGTTGAAACCGATAATCTGGAGCCGGGTGAACCGGCCACTCCTTAAGTAACACTGTTTGGCGCTTGCGGCCTACAGTACAGTGGTACTATCTGGTTAGTTGTTTCTTCATGCAATACAATCTGCTGGGGTGGACCTACGCGAGACCCTACATCTAGACTTGCGGATTCCCGGCCTCACCAGCCGAAGGAACACTATCGCGCGTGGATGACCTTCGAAGCTCAACCGCAAGACATCGGACAACCGGGCCGCCAATTGCCTCTCACCCAAAGGGATTAGTCCACACGGCGAATTGACGCTGGACGGCAAATAGGGGCATATAGATCGCGTGTGGGCAGTGAAGGGGTGATTTCTCGATAGCTGATACAACCCGCTTTGTTCGGGGGAGGCCTCGTGCCTCCTCTAGGGTGGAGGTGTGCAAACTCTGTATTGACAGTGGCGCAAGAGAACGGCCCTTAGGCGCGCCGATAACACCTTCTGCAAGAACGTACTCGAAGACAGGAGGAGAATTGAGCAAACCCAAACTGGTTGTTGTTCTCTTGACGCTTCTTGGCATCACCACGCTCGCCATGTCCCAGCAGGTATCCATTAAATGGGCGTCGGCCGGAAAAGCGTCTTCCTACGGCAGGGAACGGCAAGGGAAGCGGACCTCCAGCGGTGAAGTCTTCGATTATCACAAGTTGACCGCGGCGCACCGGACGCTACCCTTCGGCAGCATCGTCCTGGTGACGAATACGCACAACGGAAAACAAGTAAAGGTGCGAATCAACGACCGCGGACCGGGATATCCGGGCCGCATCATCGACGTGTCAACGGCGGCAGCCAAACGACTGGGATTTGACGGGCTGACGGACGCCACGATTGCCGTCCTGTCCCTCGGGCCCGTCAGGCCTGACTACTTCTGCCTGGTGCTGCGCTGCGGCGCCGGGCAGGGGCGGACCAAGCCATGCGGGTACTACTTCACGAGGGATCCCTTGCGGTGATGCCTTCATCGCGAAGATCACTTCCAGCGGTTCACGGCACACACCAGAGCAGTTTGCCGTCCTTTTTCATCACCGCCTGACGTTTACGTCACCTGGGGGCTATGGCGTGGGGCTGCTCGCCCACGGCCGACACGGTTGCCTTGGCCACTTCGGGTTGCCCCTCCAGCACCGCGTTAACTGATACTGGCAGCTTGTCGGCATTCGCCAGCATCAGCGAGACTTGCCAAATCTGGATCTCGGACAAACTCTTGTCGAAGCTCGGCATCCCGGTCAACCGAATGCCATGCGCCACTTTCCAATAGGTCTCACCGGGTGGATCATCGGTTACGCCTTTCCCTCTCAGCAACTGCGGCGGTGCGGGGAACTCGCCGCGAGCGATGGGCGTTTTCTCTTTCTCCCGTGTGCCATGGCAGACGGCGCAATCCATGAGGTACTCATGCGCTCCGGCGAGAAAATTGGCCTCGCTGGCCTCCACCGGGACCGCCTTCGGCATTTCTTTGTGCACTCTCGCGTTCAGCGCCATATGCGCGAGTTTTCGCTCGAAGGGCATTGCCTGCGACGCCGTCGCCACCGGCGCGAACCCTTCCGCGAAGTAGGCGTACACGCCTCCAATGACACAGATGAGGGTGACGATAACACCTGCCACGAATGCTCGCATGTTTGCCTCCTGATCCGGAGTCCAACGGTGCTGAATTACCTTTACATCCGGAGCCACTTTAGATCGATGCGTATCGGGATGTCGTTTTTGATCGGCATCGTCAGAAGCGTCGGGGGGTCGATCTTAAAGTCAGAGAGCTTTGCCGGGATGGTTCCCGTAATGCGTGTCTCGCCGCCTTCAACCACCTGTTTGAAGGGAACCTGCTTGTACTCCACCGTCTGGCCGGCGAACTCGATTTGCAGATCAAGATTGATCGTGGGGGATCCGGCGGACGATTCGGGCAATCGGGCGCGTACCATCACCAGCGGAAACTGTGCGCCGCGCGTCACCTGGAGCATGTGAAGGTCGCGGTTACTGTCACCCGAATCAAATGATTTCACCGGCACCGCGATCAGAAAATCGCATTCCCCCTTTTGGCAAATGCCCTTGCCTTTTGCTGCGTGGCTGACCCCATCGACCTGATGCAGCGGGTGTGACACATGGTAAGTTAGAGTGCTTTGGTCGAGCACCCATTGACTATCCGCTGCGGCAAACGTGGGGAGCGCCAGGAGAGAAACGGCAATCAGCAGTTTTCGAAGCATATGCCCTCGTTAGAATTTGAAGGAGACGGACGCTACTGCCAATCCAAATGCCGAGGCCGTCGCGATGGCCACCGGCCCGTGCAGGGAAGCAATCCCGTGGACGCGTTGCCCATTGCTTTTTTGAGCGAAAGCCATTTCCCCCAGGATGGGTGTAAGGACCATGCCCGGACCGTGAATCCAGGCCAGCGTCTTGTGCAGGCGGATGGGACCGCGCGTTTTGGTGCCCGGTAGCTTGGGCGCGCGGATCGCGAAATAAGCCGTCGTGAAATACATCCCCACGGTGGTCGCGCCCAGAGCGGCGTGCAGATCGCGGGTGGTGCTGCTGGTTTGCCTGCCGCCGGCGAAGGCAGAGGTGACGAGCGTGGCGGCGAACGGTGCAATGGTGATCAAGCCGAGCCGTTGATGCACCTTCAGCATGTGCGAGCGCTTGTCCAGGAGCGCCTGGGCCTGGGCACTGCCTTTCGACTCAGACGGCGCGATGCCGAGATCCTGAAGCGACGGCTCCTGCGGGTTATTCGAAGGCTGGGGCGCCGTCTGCTGCTGTGGCTCCGCAGGTGGATCGCGTTGGGCCTGCGCGTCCTCATCGAACTCGCAATTCCGAATGACTGCCCACAGCGCTCCGACCCTCGTGGCCGGCATTTCGACTGTTTCGTAACCCGCCGACTCGAACGCGATGCGGTAGTCGCCCGGCGCCAGACTAATGCTGTAGGCGCCATTCGGTCCGGTGACCGTAGGGACTGCCTTACCAGTCTCCACGTTGGTTGTCGTGACCAGTGCGAACGCCACTGGCGCACCCGTGGAATCGGTGACTTTACCTCTCAACTGCCCCGTGCCCTGCGCCATCAACAACGGAGTCAACACACTGAACAGAAAACCGCCAGCGAGGCCGACGACACAAGCGCGCCCGCGGTGTGCGACATTCGCCAGCATCCTAACCTCCACTTTTTTGTTGTGCCCAATTGTGCGGCTAATACCCAGTTTCGGGGATTCTACACCCCGTTCGTTTGAACCGTCAGACGCTAAGAGAGTTGCCCAAGGCGAGTTACGGGTGAAAAGTGAGCTGTGGCGGCTGGCCGGTAACCGACGGGGAAACAACGGCCAATGACGAGCCATCTCCCTTCACTTGTCACTCGTCACTTGTCACTATCGCTGCATCACATCCGCGGCACTGGCAATTCCAAACCGCATTTGGCCCTCGGCCACCAACTCGCCCCCACGAAAGATGGAGCCCTTCAATTCGCCGAACTGCGCTTTCATTCTAACAACCTTGGCCTCCACCCGCACCGTATCGCCGGCCTCGATGGGTTTAATGATGCGCGCCGATGGAATGTAAAGGATCATGGCAATCTTGCCGGCCATTTCCGGGCGCTCCATCACCAGCACTGCGCCAACCTGCGTCACCAACTCCAGAATGACCCCGGTGGGAATGATGGCGATGCCGGGAGCATTCCCCCGCGCCGCCTGATCGTTCACGGAAAAATGCTTGACCGCCACGATGCGCTGTCCTGGGATGAATTCGGCCACTTGATCGACGAACAGGAAAGGAAAGCGGTGGGGAAGAGTGTGCGTGATGTCGGCGTGGGAGAGTTGGGTCATTGGATCATCGGGTCAGAGGCGAAAATGGAAACTGGAAACTCGAAACTTGAAACTCGGCTCACCGATCGTCGACTTGCGAGTTTCAATTTTCCAGTTTCGGGTTTGCCCAGGGGAGACAATCGATAACTCGATACCCATCTCCAGTTTCTAGTTTCCGGTTTCCAGTTTCCAATCCCCAGTCTCAGTCTTCGGCTCTTCTCTCGGGGGCTTGTACAGTTCCCTTTTCAACGCGGGGTTGCGACTGGTCCAGTCACCGGGACGGTTGCAGTCCAGGGCATATTGATGCCGCATCGCTTCCAACTTCGAGTCCATATCGTCCAGATAATGGACCACCAGCGCCTCGGCAAACATGGGTTCCTTGGGTGAGCCGAACTCCAATTTGCCGTGATGGGACAAAATAATGTGCTCAATCTCGTATTTCAATTCGGCCGGGAAGCCGGGGATCTGGCCTATCTTAGCCTGGACGATTTCCAGCGCCATCGTAATATGCCCCAGCAGTTGTCCGCGCGTCGAGTAGCGGAAACCGGCAGTGAAGCACAACTCCTCGATCTTTCCTATGTCATGGAGCACGAGACCGGCGAGGATCAAGTCGCGCCGCAGCCAGGGATAATGGTCGGCCACGCGCTCAGCCAGCCCGACCAGTGATGAGACGTGTTCCAGCAAGCCGCCCAGAAACGCGTGGTGATAACTCATGGCTGCCGGGGCCAGCTTGAACTTCTCCGCGAGAGTGGGGTCTTCCAAAATGTTCAGCAGCAGAACGCGCACGGGCCCCTCGTCCATCCGGCGGACGCACTCGATCAGCGCTGCGTACATCTCCTCCGGGTCGCGCGCGGTGCGGGGCAGATAATCCAGCAGGCTCACTTGTTCGGGGGCGCAAAGAGCAATTTTGCGCACACGAAGCTGCGGCGTACCCCGATAAGATTCCACGTACCCATCCACGAGCACGATGTCATCAGCTTCGAAGGCGGGAGTGGTGCGTTCAGAATAGTCCCAGAGCTTGGCGGAAATGACGCCCGTGGTATCTTGCAGGGTCAGGTCCAGGTAGGCGCTACCGGAGTTGGTGAGCTTACGTTCTTTGGATTGAACCAGGAAGGTACTTCGCACCGGCGAGTCCGGCGCAAGGTCCTTCACATAGGTTTGTTTCATTGAGTTCTTTCGGGGGACAACAGCGCACCCGGGGTCTCAGCGCCGGTGTCGATGTACCCTGGCGCAAGGAAAATGTAACTGTCTTTGCGAAGCTCGGTTAAATACTCGCGCAACTTGGGTTCCATGCGCTGATTGTAAAGAAGCTCTTGCACGCGAGGTTCAACCTCGTCAAACGAAGGGATGCCGGGGCTGAAGCGCTCCATCAGCCTCAGGATGATGTAACCGCTCCTGACCTTGATCGGGTCGGTAAACTCGTTGGGGTCGAGCTTGCCGAGGGCCGCGGCGATCGAGGGCGCTATCCCGGACATTTTCTGAGGGCCAATGTCGCCGCCCTGCTCAGCATTGGGATCATCGGAGTACTTCTTTACCACCTCGCTGAATTTCGCGCCGCCCTTCAGTTCCGCTTCGGCCGCGTTGGCGCGCTTTTCCGCCTCGTCCGGCTTGTACTTTTCGCCGGAAATCAGGATTTCCGCCAGGTGCACCATGCCTGCGGATTTGAACTCCTCTTTGTGCTGATCGTAATATTTCCGCGTGTCTTCCCGCGTCACGACAATGCGGGAACCCACATCGCGGCTGATGACTTCCTGCACCAGCAATTGCCGCCGGATCTGTTCTTTGAGGTCTTCCCAATTCTCTCCTGCTTGCTCGGCTTCCTTTTGCAGGTCTTCGATGGTGGCAAGGTTGTACTGTTTACGCATCTGATCGAGCCGCTTGATGAGGTCGGTTTCCACGTTCACATCCTCGTCTTTGGCCTTCTGGACCATCAGGGACTGGTCGATCAGATTGCGCAACAGGTTCTGGGTTTCGTCGTTAACCTTCGCTTGAAGTTCGGGGCCGGAATATTGCTGCGCGAGTTCCTCAGGAACTTTGGCTTTCTCCCGGTCATACTGCCGCTGCGTAATGATTTCGCTGTTGACGCGCGCGATGATACGTTCCACCACGTGGGCGGCGCGCGCCGGGCGAGGCACAAGACTCGCCGCCAACAGGGCGCTTGCCAAAATTCCGATCGTTCGTTTCATCGTTACCTCTTAATACCGAGCAGCTTGGTCTTTGGATTGGAACCTGTTACCGGCCTGCGGGTTGTCTGCGCGGACTTGCCCTTCTCCCTTTTCCAGGCACGTGAGTTGCCACTCGCCAGCATGGGCTGCCTTTTATCGACAATCGACAACAGACAGCTTATCTTAAGTCGCCGGGCGTATTTCCTGCAAGACGTTTTGGACCTGTGTCAGCAGGTTGCCGTCGCGCTCGCGCACGCGGAAGCGCAGGATGCGGTCAGGGCGGAAGCTCGCTTCACGTCGCCGCCGCACCAACTGCGCCAGCCGTTGCGGATCCACGGGCGCTTCCTCATGGAACTTGATCCAGAGTTCATCCCCCTTACGTTCAACAGCTTGCACCAGCATTCGCTCGGCCGCACTTTTCAGCAACGCGTAATCCAGCAGGTTCGAAACCGACGGGGGAATAGGGCCGAAGCGGTCAGCCAGTTCGGCTTCCATCTCCGCCCGCTCCGTGGGTGTCGCTACACTTGAGATGCGTTTATACATGCGCAACCGCTGGTTCTCATCGGGGATGTAAGGATCGGGGATTTTAATGTCGAGGCCCAAATTGAGCGAGGTGCGGACTTCGATTTTGGCGGGCCCACCCTTCAGCTCTTCCACCGTTTGTTCCAGCATCTTGAGATAAAGATCGATGCCCAAGGCGTTTAAGTGGCCGTGTTGCTCGGCCCCCAGCAGATTGCCGGCGCCGCGCAATTCCAGGTCCAAGGCTGCCAGGCGGAATCCCGCGCCGAGATCGGAGAATTCTTTCAAGGCTGCCAACCGCCGCCGCGCGATGGGCGTCAAGCTTTCTTCCGAATTGATCAGGAAAAAGGCATACGCGCGGCGATTCGACCGGCCCACACGGCCGCGAAGCTGATACAGATCGGCCAGTCCCATGCGGTCGGCGTGATTGACGATAATGGTGTTGGCGCGCGGGATATCCAGCCCGTTTTCGATGAGCGACGTGGCCACCAGCACATCATATTCGCCGCGCATGAATTTCACCATCACGCGCTCCAGGTCCTTCTCCCCCATCTGGCCGTGGGCCACGCCCAGGCGCGCCGTCGGCAGCAGGCGTTGCAGAAGCGCGGCCATCTGAAAGATCGATTCCACCCGGTTGTGCACGAAGAACACTTGGCCCTGCCGCTGCATCTCCTGCATGATGGCGGACTGGATAAGCGCCTGGTTGAAAGGCGCCACGGTGGTTTGAATGGCTAGCCGCCCACGGGGCGGGGTTTCGATGACGGAAAGGTCGCGCAATCCCCCCAATGACATGTGCAGCGTGCGCGGAATCGGTGTGGCCGACATGGTGAGCACATCGACGCCGGCCTTTAACTTCTTCAGCTTTTCTTTGGCGGCCACGCCAAAGCGCTGTTCCTCGTCCACAATCAGCAGACCCAGGTCGCGCAGTTGTACATCTTTCGAAAGCAGCCGATGCGTTCCGATGAGGATGTCCACACGTCCAGCTTCTGTGTCGGCGATGATCTTTTTCTGCTCTGCCGGCGTGCGAAACCGGCTAAGCATCTCGACGCGCACGGGAAACCCCGCCAGGCGCTGGCTAAACGTGGAGTGATGCTGAAAAGCCAGCACCGTCGTAGGCGCCAGCACCGTTACCTGCCGGCCGTCCTGGATTACCTTAAAGGCGGCTCGCATGGCGAGTTCGGTTTTGCCATACCCCACGTCGCCACACAGCAGCCGGTCCATGGGCTCGGGACTTTCCAAATCGTGTTTGATGTCGGCAAGAGCGGTGAGCTGGTCAGGCGTCTCCTCAAATTCAAACGTGTCTTCAAACTCGCGCTGCCACGGTGTATCGGGCGAAGTCGCCACGCCGCCGCGCATCTTGCGCTCGGCGTAGAGTTGCAGCAACTCCTGCGCCATTGT
>CAWDRP010000023.1:0-620090 GCA_963804755.1 uncultured Acidobacteriota bacterium | reverse complement strand
GGGGCTTTATGCGATCGGTCTTTTCGTGGGGATTGACCTGATTCTTTACGGTTGGGTTTGGGCCGCGCTGGCGCTTGACCTGCGCAAACTGTGAGCGAAGGAATGAGGGCGGCCGGGGGATAATAACCAAAAGCCCGACCGCCCACAATCCAAGAGTGCAAACACAAAAGGAGAGCCACGGTGTCTGAAGAACAAAAAAATGAGCATCACCCGGAAAATGTCAGCGCACAACCTTATTTCCATCAAGCGGCGCGTGAGATTCAGCCTTACGGAACAGTGAACCACTTGCTGCCCCTCGGGCTTGAGGAACCGGTTCGTCTGGAAATGACGGAACAACTCAACCTGCTGCTTGCCGATACCATGACCCTCCGCGACTTATACAAGAAATCCCATTGGCAAGTGGCAGGTCCCACTTTCTATCAACTCCATCTGCTTTTTGACAAGCATTATGGCGAGCAAGCGGAACTTGTCGACGCCATCGCTGAGCGGATTCAGTTGCTCGGGGGGGTCAGCATCGCCATGGCCGCCGACGTCGCGGAGACCACACGAATCACACGCCCTCCACGTGGCCGCGAGGAAGTGCCCGTGCAACTATCCAGGTTGCTGGATGGGCACCAGGTCATCATCCTTGAGACCAGGGCGTGCCAGTCAAATTGGCGACGATGGGAGCAATGATTTCCTGATCAGCGAGGTCCTGCGTACCAGCGAGTTGCAGGTCTGGTTTCTGAGCGAACACCTCGTGAAGGAGCCACTGGTCACGGCGAAGTAATTATTGTCCGGTGCCTGCGCCCCCTGGTGACTGGGCGCCACAACAATTTCGAACGGGGAGCTAGAGATGAAGTCTACCCAAGAACCAGCATTGCCGGATAAGGCGGGCGCCATCTCAAACAGGGCGCCCGGATGGACCTCCGTATTGGACGACAGCGCGTTGCCAGAGGGACAGATGGCTGCAGTCTATCCACTGGGAGTGAATGTCCTTCTGGCGCGTGTCGGCGGTGCGGTCTATGCCATATCGGGGAAGTGCGCGCACATGGCGTGCCCGCTGTTCATGGGAAGGCTGGAAAGTTACACGATCGTCTGTCCATGTCATGACTGGCGTTTCGATGTTCGGACTGGCAAGTTTCTTAATGCTCCGGAAATTGGTCTTACCGTGTACGTCACAAAGCTTGAAGCGGGAAAAATTCTCGTCAGCCTAGGTGGAAAGGAAATGGCATGAAAAAGGTCACTCTCTATACTCTCTCAACCTGTCCTTGGTGCCGCAAGGCGAAGAAGTTTTTCGCTGATCGGAACATCCCGTTTACCTACATTGACTACGATCTTGCCGATGAGGCGACCCAGGGAACGATTTTGCAGGAGCTCGATGCCGCCGGCGCTACCGGCTTTCCGTTCGCCAAGATCGGCAACGAGGTCATCTCGGGCTACCGGCCGGACCTCTATGCCAGTGCGCTCAAATCATAAGGAGGCGTTGAATGGAAGCCGAATCAAGGAAAAAGGCGCTCCACCATTTCTTCGCCAAGGTCGTCGAGCCGTTGGGCTTCAAGTTCACGCCCGATGCGGAGTTGGTGGATTTTCTGCTCGAACAGGAGGTGACGCTGGAGGGCAAGCACGGCATCCCATTTTGCCCCTGCCAGCCGATCCGCCACGACCGAGCTCGCGACATGCAGATCGTTTGCCCTTGCATTCCCTTCCACCGGCAACATTTCGATGCTATCAAACGTTGTTGGTGCGGACTGTTCGTGCACAAGGATGTCACCGACCCGGACAGCCTACCCCAACTTTCGCCAAAGGACGTGGGCCGTGAGTGACAAGTTCATCCCCGCAATCAGCACCGATGCGATCGCGCCGGGCGGAATGAAAACCGTCGAACTCGGCGGGCGGGAGATCGTCATCTGCAATTGCGACGGGACTTATTACGCGATCCAGCGACGCTGCGGACACATGAATGCCCCGCTGGAAATGGGCACGCTCGACGGCGAAATCGTCACCTGCGCCATGCACTGCGCCCAGTTCGACGTTACCACCGGCCAAGCCCTCTCCGGCCCGGTTCCAGCGGACATGGGCAATGAGAGCCTGCCGCCCAGACTAGCTGCATTTATGCAGCACGTGGGCATGCAAATGAAGCAGGTTCGCACGGAATCCATCCGTACCTTCGAGACGAAAGTCGAAGCCGGCTGGGTCCACGTCGCGCCGTGATTTGTGCGGAAGTACGAATCCAAGTGCCACTAGAATTCTGAGACGGAGTTAAGCGCGGGTTCTGCGATGAAGGAGTGTGAAGGAAAGGATATTGGGTATTGCATCTATGGGAATGTCGCAAGCTGTTTCATCTAATATTGGGCCCATGGTCGGTCCTCCCCCCTTTCGTATGGCCGCGAAGCGGAAGGCCGGGGAGGATTGATCTTACCTGCCTCTGGGCCGGTGAACTCTGAGCGCACTGCCGCTCCGCGGGACCTGGGCAAGGAGTGGGCCGTCGTCCAGCAAGCCATCGCTGGGAATGCTGATGCCCAAGAGCGTCTCTTCGCCGCCCACACCCGCAGGCTCTATCGGATCGTCCTCGCCCTGCTTAACAACAAGGAAGACGCCGAGGATGCACTCCAGGAGGGCTTGTGCAAGGCGTTCACCAGCCTGCGCTCCTTTCAGGGGCGGTCGTCTTTTTCCACGTGGCTTACGCGCATCGTCATAAACTCGGCGTTGATGGCCCGCCGCAGGAAGAAGCGCCCATCCTGAAGCTTCCTTGGACGAGATGCTGGACTATCAGCCCAAACAGATGCCGCGCGAATTCGTCGATCCGCGGCCCGACCCGGAAAAACTCTATGCCGAGACCGAGCTCAACGCTCGGGTCGAAGAGCATATCAGCCAACTCCCGCCGGCACTGCAAATGGCCTTTCGACTTCATGCTATATACGGTTTTTCCGCGCCGCATTCGGGCAAGGTGCTGGGCATCTCGGCGAGCGCTATCAAATCGCGAATCTTTCGGGCGCGATTGAAGCTGGCATGTGGGCTGCACCGATCGCTCGAGGTTAGCGCGATCGGGCTCATGTTGAGAAAATGTGGCTATCTGAGAGTCAAAGATTGATGGATTGGGGGGTGCACCATGAACGAACCGGAATCGTCACCAAGAAAAGGCGGCCGCGACAATGACAAGAAGCGCCGGGAGCAAACTCGGCGTCAGCTTCATTTCGGCATCAGCTACTTGATCACGAGCCTGATTGCCTTGTGGCTGTTCCAAGTATTCGTTTTACTCCTCTGCCCGGCGCACAGAAATTCCTTACAGCGAATTCAAGAAAAAACTGGCTGGCGCTCAAATCGTAAAGGTAACCATCGGCGAAAGGGACATCACTGGGGAAATGAAAAATCCCAAACAGGACGGAACTCCTTCGGCCGTCCCCTTCACTACCATACCTGCGCCTGGCCCCGGTGACCCCAAGCTGATTGAAGATTTACAAAGCGCCAATGTAACTTATAATTTCGAGCCCCCACCGAGCCCCTGGGGGGGCATTTTGCTGAATCTTCTGCCGCTCCTGTTACTCGGCGCTTTCTGGTACATGGCCTACCAACAAGCGGGCGGGGCTGCCGGCGGAGGGATGGGCAGCATCTTTGGGGTCGGCAAGAGCAAAGCGATCGCGGTCAAGCCCGAGGATGTTACGGTCACCTACAAGGATGTGGGCGGCGCGGATGAAGCCATTGCCGAACTTCAAGAGACCATTCAGTTTCTGAAGACGCCAGAGCAATTCGCGCAACTTGGCGGGCATATTCCCAAGGGCGTGTTGCTGGTCGGGCCCCCGGGCACCGGCAAGACGCTGCTGGCCAAAGCCACGGCCGGCGAGGCCCAGGTGGCGTTCTTTGAGACCAGTGGCTCCGAGTTCGTCGAGATGTTTGTTGGCGTGGGCGCCGCCCGCGTACGCGACCTGTTCGAGCAGGCGCGCAAGGCGGCCCCGGCGATCATTTTCATTGATGAGATTGATGCCATTGGTCAGAGCCGGGGAGGCGCGATTCGCATGGGCACCAATGACGAGCGTGAGCAGACCCTCAACCAGTTGCTGGCGGAAATTGACGGGTTCAAAACCGATACCAGCGCTCCCGTGATTATCATGGCGGCCACCAACCGCCCGGAGGTGCTCGACCCGGCGCTCCTGCGCGCCGGTCGCTTCGACCGCCAGATCGCCATCGGCAATCCCGATCTCATTGGCCGAGTGCAGATACTGCGGATTCATAGCAAGGGTGTAAAGCTGGCGGCAGACTTTGACTTTGAGCAGGCTGCGCGGATGACGGCTGGCTTTAGCGGCGCGGATCTGGAGAATGCCATGAATGAGGCGGCCTTAGTGGCTGCCCGGCGCAAGGCCGCGGCAGTCACCCTCAATGATTTCGAAACTGCGATCGAGCGGGTGATTGCCGGCTCCGAGAAAAAGAGTCGGGTGATGAACCCGCAGGAACGCACGACGGTTGCCTACCACGAGTCCGGCCACGCGCTGGTAGCGGAACTGATGCCGCATGGTGAACCCGTCAGCAAAATCAGTATCGTTCCACACAGCCGCGGCGCCTTGGGCTACACCATCCAAACGCCAACCGAAGACCGCTATCTGCTCTCGGTCGACGAACTGAAGGACAGGATCGCCGTTATGTTGGGCGGGCGGGCCGGCGAAATGGTGGAGTTCGGGACCATCAGCACCGGGGCCAGTGACGACATTCAGCGGGCAACGGACCTGGCCCGCCGTATGGTCACAGAGTTTGGCATGAGTGAAAAGCTCGGCTCGGTGCGTTACGCAGGTCAGCAGCTCCAATACCTGGGGGGATCGGTCGAGGACAACAGCCAGCTCAGTCCCGAGACTCGTCAAGTGATCGACTCGGAAGTTCAGCGTCTCGTGACCGAACAGTACGAGCGTGCTCAAGCACTGCTGAAGGAGCACCGGGCGGCCCATAAAACATTGGCCCAGCAACTGCTGAAGCAAGAAACGGTGAGCGGTAGTGATGTGAAAGAGGCACTGAAGATTAGCGGGAGCCCTGTGTCTGCGGCCACCGGCACTGACTGAAAGAAAGGGTTCATTATTCTCGCCCTTTCCGCTGAAGCGGACGCGTGTTCATTGAAACGGAGGAATATAACGTGGGTGGAATGATCCCATTATCGGACGCATCTCGACGGACCGCAAGTTTCCCCGTCGCCACCACCGGAATCATCGTCGTGAATGTGATTGTCTTTGTGATGGAACTGATGGGTGGTGACGCATTTGTCATGAAGTGGTCAGAGATCCCCGCCAATATTGTGGCCGGCCACCACTGGATCACCATCTTGACGGCGATGTTCATGCACGGCGGCTGGATGCACATTATCGGCAACATGGTATTCCTCTGGGCATTTGGCCCGGAAATCGAAGACGCCATGGGGGTGCCAAAGTACCTGGCTTTTTATCTGCTCAGCGGTCTGGCGGCTTCGCTGGCGGAGACCGCCATCATGCCCCATTCCACCGTCCCCAATCTCGGCGCCAGTGGGGCGATTGCCGGTGTGATGGGCGCCTTTCTGGTTACCTACCCTCATGATGAGATACGCACGGTGCTACTGTTGGGCTGGTTGACCCGCATCACTTTTATTCCTGCGGCGCTCCTGATCGGACTCTGGTTTCTCATTCAGATCTTCAATCAGGTCGGCGCCGTGGCGGACGTGCAGAGCGGTGGCGTCGCTTATGCCGCTCACGTGGGCGGCTTTATCTTTGGGGCGGTTACCGCTCGACTGTTTGAGGGCTCCGGGGGCGCCTCCGAATAGGGATACTCGTCATGTCATCCAATGCTGCTGAGACCCAGGTCGCGATTACCGGCTTGACGGCACAGGAAGCTCAGGCTCGGCTCGACCGGTTCGGGCCGAATGAGCTTACAGCGACACAGTACCATTCTTTTCTCTCCGATCTCCTGCATGTTTTTATGAATCCGCTGACGTTGATTCTGCTGATTGCCGCCATCGTATCGGCATTCACGGGAGACGCGGTAGATGCGGGAATCATCGGCGTTATTGTTCTGCTGAGTGGGGCTATCGACTTAACTCAGACGTATCATTCCCAGCGCGCCGTCGAAAAACTGCGCGATCAGGTTGCCCCGACGGCGACCGTCGTCCGCGGGGGTGAGTGGAAAGAAATACGCCGGCGTGACGTGGTGCCGGGAGACATCATCCGGCTTTCCGCGGGAGATCTGGTTCCCGCTGACTCACGACTCTTGCTTGCGCGCGACATCTATGTCCAACAAGGAATGCTAACCGGCGAATCGCTCCCCGTCGATAAAGAAGCGACCGGAGATCCCGCCTCGACCAAAGCGGATGCGCACAACATGGTCTTCCTCGGCACCTCCATCGTGAGCGGAACCGCAACCGCCGAGGTCGTCGCCACCGGCGCGCGGACCGCCTTTGGGGATATTGCCGCTCGCCTCGCCGCACACCCGGAAGAGACCGCCTTCGATCGAGGCTTGCGAAATTTCAGCCATCTTATTGCGCGCACGGTCCTCTTCCTTGTTCTCTTCCTGATTGTCGTCAGCGTTGCACGCCATCGCGATCCGCTTCAGTCTCTGATGTTCGCGGTGGCCCTGGCAGTTGGCTTGACACCCGAGTTCCTCCCCATGATTACATCGGTGACGCTTTCCAAAGGCGCCATCGCGATGGCCCGTAAGAAGGTTATCGTCAAGCATCTCTCCTCGATTCAGAACCTCGGCAGTTTGGACGTGCTTTGCAGCGATAAAACCGGAACGCTCACCGCGGGAACTATGTCGCTCGACCGCTCACTTGATCCTTCTGGAAATTCATCCCCCCACGCCCTGGAACTTGCCTATCTCAACAGTAAGTTCCAGACGGGTATCCGCAGTCCACTTGATGACGTGATTCTTCATCAGTCTCCATCCAAGACGGAAGATTACATCAAGCGCGACGAGATTCCGTTCGATTTTGACCGGCGGCGGCTTTCGGTGGTGGTGGAACGGCAGTCCCAGCGGCTTCTCATCACCAAAGGTGCTTTGGAAGGGATTCTCCCTCTCCTCTCTGGTTGGGAGGTCGAAGGCAAAGCGGAACCCATCAGCAAGGACGCCGCCCAGCGCATCCAACAGACGAGCGATGAGCTGAATAGCCAGGGATTCCGCTCTTTAGCGGTGGCCTACGTGGAAGTTCCGGCGCGCCCGGATTACTCCGTTGCGGACGAGCGCAATCTAATCCTCGCCGGTTTTTTGAGCTTTGCTGATGAGCCGTTGCCTGACGCCGCCCAGGTTTTGGCATCTTTGAAGCGGGATGGGGTTGAGGTCAAGATCATCTCCGGTGACAACGACCGCGTCACCGGCCACGTTTGCACGCAGGTGGGAATCGAACCCGGCCACATCGCCACGGGCGACGAATTAGACCACACGACGGACCCGGCGCTGGCCCACCTCGCAGAACAGACGCGCGCTTTCGCACGTATTTCCCCTGTGCAGAAGAACCGCATCCTCCTGGCTCTCAAGCACAATGGCCATGCGGTGGGGTTTATGGGTGACGGCATCAACGATGCGCCTTCCCTGCACGCTGCCGATGTGGGCATTTCCGTGTCCAGCGCTGCGGACGTGGCGCGCGAATCTGCCGACGTCATCCTCGTCGAGCCTGGCCTGCGGGTCCTGCACGATGGCATCGTTGAGGGGCGCAAAGCCTTTGGCAACGTGATGAAGTATTTACTGATGGGCACAAGCTCGAACTTTGGAAATGTGCTCAGCATGGCGGCAGCTTCTCTGTTTCTGCCATTCTTGCCGATGCTGCCCACGCAAATCCTGCTCAATAACCTTCTTTATGACGTAGGCCAACTCAGCATTCCCACGGACAATGTTGACGAGACTTACCTCGAAAAGCCCCAACGCTGGAATATCAGTCTGATCCGCAATTTCATGGTGTTCATCGGGCCGATCAGTTCTATCTTCGACTTTCTGACTTTCTATGTGTTGTTGCATTTCTTCCACGCAAGTGAAGCGCAGTTTCATACCGGTTGGTTTGTCGAATCACTGGCAACCCAGACGCTGGTGTTGTTCGTCATCCGTACAGCAAAGAACCCGTTGCGTAGCCGTCCGAGTGGTCCCTTGATAGCAACGTGCCTTGGAGTGGTGGCAATCGGGCTTTATTTACCGTTCAGCCCGCTGGCCGGCATGCTCGGCTTCACGCCCTTGCCCGGGTCATATTTTGCTTTTGTTGCCTTCGCGACGGCAGTCTATCTGCTGCTGGTGGAAGCCGCGAAACGGGTCCTTCTTCGCAAGGAAACCGCCAAGAGTGCGGCCCAGCCTGGAAATGCCTTGGCGGTCGCAGCTTAGACTTAGGCGAGGAGATATCTGAAATGGAAAACATGAAAGCAGTACGCATTCATCAATACGGCGGCCCGGAAGTACTCCGATTCGAAGATGCCCCGCGCCCCGCGCCGGGATTTGCGGAGGTCCTGATCAGAGTCCATGCTGCCGGTGTAAACCCCGTCGATTGGAAAATTCGCGCCGGCTACATGAAGGACTTCCATCCCTATGCGTTTCCCTTGATTCTGGGATGGGACCTTTCGGGGGTCGTCGAGGCATTGGGGCCCGGCGCTGGCAAGTTTAAGGTCGGCGATGAGGTTTACTCCCGCCCTGACAGCACTCGTAACGGGGCTTACGCCGAATACATTACTGTGAAGGAGGCGGAAGTGGCCTTCAAGCCAAAATCGTATAACCACATCCAAGCCGCCGCCATTCCTCACGCGTGTCTGACCGCTTGGCAGGCAATTTTTGATACCGCCGGGTTGAGCGCGGGCCAGAAGATTCTGGTTCACGCCGCCGCCGGTGGCGTCGGCAGCTTTGCCGTGCAACTTGCGAAGTGGAAGGGTGCGCACGTCATCGGGACCGCTTCGGCGCGGAACCAGCCCTATCTTCGGGAGTTGGGAGTCGATGAACCCATCGATTACGAAAAGGACCGGTTCGAGGATCGCGTCCGTGGGGTGGAGGTGGTATTCGACACCATCGGCGGGGACACCCAAAGACGTTCGTGGAAGGTATTGAAGAAGGGCGGAATCCTTGTCTCCATTGTGGCTCCGCCGTCGGCTGAAGAGGCTGCCAAGAGCGGCGTGGGGCAGGCGTTCGTTTTCATGACGCCCAATGGCTCGGAGTTGGCTGAAATCGCCAAGCTGGCAGATACCGGGAAGCTGAAACCCGTGGTTGAAACTGTCCTGCCGCTTGCGGATGCCCGGCGGGCCCACGAACTCAGTCAAACGGGGCACACACGCGGCAAGATCGTCCTGCATGTCGCCTAACCACTCTTCGGATTGATGCCCCAAGAGCGATGCAGCGGAATTTTTGAGGTAAAGTTTCCATGGTCCGAAAAGCTATGTCGGCGGCCGGATTGCTGGTTTTGATTGTCGCGACCGCCCTACCCGGCATTTCTCAGCCGAATCCTGACCTCGAAAGATTCTTTCGGCAGAACATCGGACTGAGTGAGGATCAAATCGCCGCCATCCGCAGCGGACAGGCGGTCACGACGACTCTTCCGCCCCGCACGCCAGCTGAAGTCTTGTTGTTTGGTGCGGTCTATATCCATGTTATCCCTGAGACCTACTTTCAATTTGCCCGCAATTTCGATCGCCTTCGCAAGGTCCCCGGCTTTTTGGCGCTTGGGGTGTTCACCGTTCCTCCGCAGCTTTCTGACTTGCAGGGTTTTGCCTTCGACAAAGATGACATCGAGGCATTGAAGAGTTGCGAACCCGGCAACTGCCGGATTCAGATGCCCGCGATGTCCATCGATGAGCTTCACCGATCGATCAATTGGTCCGCCTCCGACGTGAACAACCGGGTGAATCATCTCCTCCAGAAGAGGGCACTAGAGCGTCTTCTTGCGTACCAGCATGAGGGCAATAATGCCCTAGGAGTTTATAACGATAAGCGTGACCCGACTGCGGTGCCTGAGCAATTTGCCTATCTGCTCAGCTACGGCAAGGCCTTGCCAGAGCACGAGCCGGATTTCTACCATTATCTTCTCCTTTACCCCCAAGCGAAGCCCGCGAACTACGAGGACACGTTCTATTGGGAAAAAGTGAAATTCGGATTGAAACCGACGTTGCGCATCGTGCATATGGTGAGTATGCGTGGGAGCCCTAACGACCCCATCGCCTGTGCGATTGCCCAAAAGCAGCTTTATTCGAGCCACTACTTCCAGACCGCCTTGGACCTCTCCGTCTGTGTCCGTGAGGGCGACGACCCGAAGCGTTTCGGCTTCTATCTGATTAAGGCCTTGGGTTCCGAGCAGGCGGGGTTGACGGGCGTCAAGGGATCGATTGTTCGCAAAGCCGCGGTGGACCGGGCGGTTTCAAATCTCCAGAAGGCGCTCATGACCATAAAGAACACGTTGGAGAGTAACCCATAGACCTTAGCCGATTGGCCAGTGGGTGACGAGAACTGGGAATAAAGGAATTTCACTTCTTGCTGACATGCCGGTAGCTTACTGCGAGGTGCACAATGACACCCCTGGATCCAAAAAGTCGCGTTGCGCTGAAGAAAATCATGTTGGCAACAGACTTCTCCCCCCAGTCGGAGGCGGCGCTTCCTTACGCGTTGACGATCGCCCGCCAATATGGCTCTGAGCTTTTCGTTGCCCACGTGATCTCCCCGGGCATTGCAGATCGCATAGCACCTGAGTCGACACCGAGGATCAGCCAAGAGGCCCAGGAACTCAACCGACGAAATATGGAGCGTATCCTTAGTGCCGGAAGTGAGTGGGGCGTATCGTGCCAACCCTTAATACGGGAGGGCGCGATCTGGGATGTCCTTCAGGATATGATTCAACAAAACGGCTTCGATCTGATTGTCTTGGGCACTCACGGACGTGGAGGCTTGCGCAAGTTACTGCTCGGCTCCGTGGCGGAGAAGGTCTTTCGGTTGGCGCCTTGCCCGGTGCTTACTGTAGGCCCGCAAACCTCCGAGATACAATCGATGAATCTCCGTCTTGAACACATCCTTTACCCGTTGGAGTTCGTCCCCGACACCAGCAAGGCCGCGACATATGCTGTCTCATTGGCCGAGGAATACCATGCCAAGCTGACCTGTGTGAAGGTCTTTGAGAAAACTGATCCATCCCCGGACGTGGCAGCAGGGCTCCAGGAGCCCGTCAAGCACTGGATCGATGATCACATTCCACCAGAATCGCTCCTTCACGAGCGCACAAGCATTGAGCTAGGGTTCGGCCCGGCGACGGAAGCAATTCTCAAGTTCGCCCGAGATCGCGGCGCGGACTTGATCGTGATGGGGGTGCGGCGTTTGGAGCCGGTCATGGCTGCTCACCTTCCACAACCTGACACTGCGTACGAGGTGGTCCGCGCCGCACCCTATCCGGTGCTCACTGTGCGATGACGTTCACCCGCCAACTGAAATTGTAAAGGGTCACCTCTGCCATGGCCCATTGTGGATAACCCGGAGATCTCCAATATTACCCCAATGTCCTCAAGAGGAACGCATGAAGTAGTCTACTTTCAATAAGTTAAAGCGATAGAGGTTTTCCCTCAGTTTGTTTTCATGGGTATATCAAGAGAGAGTTTGATTTTCGTCGGCTTTTTGCCAGTAATCTCCCCAAGCGGAGCCAGAATCTGCCAATTCCTTGAGTTCAAAAGTTGGCAGATTGGGTGGGCCAGAAGAATCCCCTGAATTCATACGTAATGGCCCGTATCTTCAATCATACTTCCGGACGGGAGGCCATTTTCGCCATTTTCCGACTCCCTCGCTTGACATTCAGCGTTGAGCAATCGGCCTGAGGCTTTGGACAATCTCGGGGACTGAGAGCGTATGCACATCATGAAAGCAGCCGCCTTGAAAGGATCTTCACCGTCGGCCTTGCACGTCCCGTCAGCTTGCGGTAGCTGCCTCTTCGATCACGGCGATCTGCTTCTGGATCCCTTCGATCGAGCTGGTCAGCGCCTTTTGCTCCGCGGGGTCCAAGTTAAGCGGCACCACGCCTTCGATTCCCCGAGTGTTTACAATCGTCGGGAGGCTCATGGTCACGTCGCCGAGACCCAGAGCTTCCGGCATTTTACTGCCCACGGTGAGCACGGTGTTCTGGTCTCGCAAAATGCTGCGCAGCACGCGCACCAATGTGGTGTGCGACCACGGTTCGGCGTGGCTAATATCCTCAGCTTCACCCTCGGCTTTGTTGCGGTCACGATTAATCAGCACCACGTCAGGAGCCAGCCCTGACAGCAACAACGCATACGCCGTGGTAGCGCCCACATTGCCCACGCCCACTATCGCCACGCGATCCTTTAACATCTCTTTACCCGCCTTTCGATACAGAGCGACATAAATTGTAGCGCCGGTCTCCGACCGACGACGGTGCCGCCGCTACACTCGAATGCGCAAGCATTTACGTCGGCATGTTTCACGGTTTGGATATCGTCAGTTGCGGTGGAGCTATGCTGGCGCCTGGCGACGCGAGAGTAAAGAGCATCATGAGAAAGTCAAGCCCACGCTTCGAATTGATGTCGCGATCGTCAATCCAGAACCAGCAGTCACGGTACTGGATGGCGGTGAACGCCTCATGGGCGTCCGGCTTATGCGCCGACGACCGCACGCGAACGAGTTGCTGGAAATTATGCTCGCCCACGGTCTGCGCCGCGGGCGGCTTAGTTGCCCGGCCCTCATCGAGATCGGCGGCCGGGATCTCAACGCCCGCTGCCGCCTCGGTGAGGATATCGAGCATCGAGCGGGTGAGAAAGGCAATCTCCGTGTCGGTATTGTTCATGGCGCCGAAAACGATGTGGAATTCCGACACGTCGGGATTGAGACCCAGCAATTCTCTGACGGTTTTCGCCATTGCCTGCGCCTCCAAGTCCGAGCGGCGACCGTGGAAGGTCAGCACTACTTCCCCTTCCGCGGCGCCCTTTTTGTCACCCTTTGCGCTCAGGACACGAATGCTGAAAGCGTCCCTCAACTGGAGCTCTCTCAGCACCTTCAGAAGCTCATAAAATCTCGGATCCCCCTGGTGGCGAAACGTTTCAGCGCCGGAGCTTGCATAGAGACCGTTGACGGCTCTCACCCCCACCCCTAACACCGCGTCAATGGGCCAGCCGGACTCGATCAACAGCATAAGGGATATGGGAGAGGCCGGTTTCAGCAGGCTCTTGATGAACTTATCCCCGGTCATGAGGTTATAGGTGATGGTCGGGCTCTCCGCCCAATACCCGGAAACGCCTGCCGCCGGGCCAGAGGGATTTCCTTTCCAATCCGGAGAAGCGATCGACCCCGCTCTTTCCATGGTGTATTGCGTAACAATCTGCGCGACGTCCAGGAAGACAGGCGGGTCTTGGTAGCACAGCTTGACTAGGTTCGTCAGCGGGCAGGGAGTTCGCCAGCTTCATAATGATCCCGCGGCTCGGTGCCAGATGGCGTTTCGTCAACCCTCTTGATTTCATTCCCCGCTCGGGGCGCACAGTTTCTGTCCTAAAAGAGCAGACGTGCTTCGGTTGGTGTATGATGCGCGCTGTGGTCTCTCTAGGACGCGAATCAGAGCCCGTGTACGTTTTCACCCAGCCCGGCAAAGGTAAGGATGCTCGATGATGGATAAACGAATCTCTGGATCCTGGCGCACAGCCTGGGAATGCCTGTTGGCCAGTATGGCGATGGCCGTGTTGACCTTGGTCAGCTTTCGTCTCCATGCCGGTCCTGCCATGGCCGCCCTCCTCTTCTTTTTTTTGGTCGTATTGATTTCCCTGTGGGTAAGATTTCTTTCGACAGCCTTTGCCTGCGCCGTGGCCGCTTTATGCTTTGTCTACTTCTTTACTCAACCGATTTACCATCTTTGGATGAGCGAGCCCGTGGAAATTGCCGCGACGATTGCGTTCTCGAGCACGGCCTTAATCATCAGCCGCCTGTTGGCGAGAGTAAGAGATCGGACCGCCGAGCTCAGGCAGACCAACGAGCAGTTGCAGGCGGAAAGCGCAGAGCGCAGGCGTGCGGAAGAAGGGGTTCGGCAGAGGGAAGCGGAGCTTCGGCAGCTTATCGAGGCCATCCCTCAGCATGTCGTCGCCCTGGATCCGGATGGAAGTTTTCTTTACTTGAATCAGGTTGCACTCGAATACAGCGGTCTAACCCTGGAAGACAGTTTGGCGAAGGACTCTCTCACGAAGATCTTTCACCCCGACGATCTTGAAAGAGTAGTGGGCGAACGCCAGCAGGCGATTTCACGAGGCGTGCAATGGGATGCGGAAGTACGAATACGCAGAAAAGACGGGAACTACCGCTGGTTCATAATCCGTCTCAATCCGTTGCGGGACGAGCAGGGACGCATCCTTCGGTGGTATGGCACAAGTACCGACATCGAGGATCGCAAGCGGGCCGAAGAAACCTTGCGGGGGCAGGCAGATCTTCTCAATCTCACGCACGACACCATTTTTGTGATGACGATGGGGGGGATGATCAAGTACTGGAATCGTGGTGCCGAGGAGCAGTACGGCTGGACCGCCGAGCAAGCGGTGGGCAGAAGTGTTCACGCCCTGCTGAAGACCGTCTTCCCGGCGCCGCTGGAGCAAATCAAGGCGGAAGTGGTGCGTACAGGACGCTGGGAAGGCGAGCTCGTGCATACCAAAAAGGACGAAACCCAGGTAGTGGTGGCGAGCCGTTGGTCTTTGCAGCGAGGCGAGCAAGGTGCGCCGATTGCGATCCTGGAGACCAACAACGACATCACCGAGCGCAAGCGGGCGGAGGAGGCGCTCGGTCGTTCGAATCGCGAACTGCGAGCGATCAGCAACTGCAACCAGACCCTCCTGCGCGCCACTGACGAGCAAAGCTTGCTCGAAGAAATCTGCCGGATCGTCTGCGAGGAGGCTGGGTACCGCATGGCGTGGGTGGGGTATACCGAACACGACGAGGCCAGAACCGTGCGCCCGGTCGCGTGGACCGGGACCGAGGAGGGGTATCTCGCAAACCTCGGCATTACTTGGGCCGACACGGAGCGGGGGAGGGGACCCGCCGGAACGGCCATCCGCAGCGGGAAAAGCTGCTTTATTCAGGATTTCGCAATGGACCCTCGAATGGCGACCTGGCGGGAGAGCGCAGTGCTGCGCGATTTTCGTTCCGGCATCGCCCTGCCGCTCAAGGACGAACACGGCGACGCCTTCGGCAGTCTTAACATTTACTCCGCCCAGCCCAACGCTTTTACGTCGGAAGAGATACGACTGCTGGAGGAACTGGCTGCCGACCTGGCGTTCGGCATCGTTACCCTGCGTTCGCGCGCCGCACGCGAACGGGCAGAGTTGGCTCTGCGGCAGAGTGAGGCTTATTTAGCGGAATCGCAGAGGCTGACCCACACGGGTAGTTGGGCTTTGGACTTGGCCAGCCACAAGTATGTCTACGTTTCGGAGGAGGACTTTAGACTTTGGGGATTTGATCCGCAAGAGGGTTTGCCGTCACGGGAAGCAGTTTTCCGACGAATCCACCCGGAGGATCGGGACAAGATGAGAGCGAGCTTTGAGAAGTCGCTTCGCGAAAAAGTAGATTCCTCCGACGAGTACAGGATCGTGCTGCCCGACGGAACGGTCAAACATGTTCACACCATCCGCCACCCTGTCCTAAATGGCGCGGGAGACGTCGTTAAATTGGTGGGCACGTCGGTGGATATCACGGAACGCAAACAGGCCGAGGAAGCGCTGCGCGAGGGCGAGACGCGCTTCCGCACCTTTGTGGACCACGCGGCGGATGCCCTCTTCATCTACGACTTCGAGCAAGGGACGATTGTGGATGTGAACCGGCAGGCCTGCGAGAGCCTTGGTTATACGCGGCAGGAACTGATTGGAACGACGGCGCTTGCCTTCCACCTGGATTCGAATCGAGCTCAGATGGAATCAGTCGCGCAGCGGGCGGCGGCGGGCGAGACCGTGATCGACACGCACTGGCATCGGCGAAGGGATGGGACGCTGTTCCCTGGGGAAGTACACACCAGCCAGTATTGGTATGGAGGTCGTCGCTTCCTGCTGAAGCTAGCCCGGGACATCACCGACCGCAAGCGTGCGGAGCAAGCTCTGCGGGAGAGCGAGGCCTATCTGGCGGAAGGGCAGCGGCTGACCCATACGGGCAGCTTTGCATGGAGTCCCGCCACTCGCCAGTCGATTTACTGGTCCGAGGAAATGTTCCGAATTTTCGGCTTAAACCCGCAGGAAGGTGTGCCCAGCGAGGAAACATTCTGGCAACGAATCCACCCGGAGGATCTCGACCGCACGCGCGAACTGCTGCTGAATGCAGCGGATGGAAACATGGAGTACGAGCATGACCACCGGATCTTGCTGCCCGATGGAACCGTCAAGCACATCCATGCGATCGGCCATCCGGTTCTTGAGGAAAAGGGACAGGTCGCCAAATACGTCGGTACGGCAGTCGATGTCACAGAGCGCCAACGTGCCGAACGAGAGCGCGAGAGGCTGCGCCAACTCGAGGCAGATCTCGCGCACATCAACCGCGTAAGCATGATGGGGGAACTGGCCGCCTCCATCGCGCACGAAATCAACCAGCCGCTTTCGGGCGTCGTGGTCAACGCCAATGCTTGCTTGCGTTGGCTGGCGGGGGATTCGCCCAATCTTGAGGAAGCCCGGGAAGCTGTCCGGCGTATCGTCCGCGACGGGAAGCGGGCGGGAGACGTGATCGCCCGGATTCGGGCTCTGGCGACGAAAACGCCCACCGCCAAGGAACGGCTGGATCTGAACGAGGCCATTCGGGAGGTCGTGGCTTTTGCTGGGAACGAACTGCGCAAAAACCGTGTGGCAGTTCGGACGGAACTCGCGGCTGATCTCTTACCGGTGTCGGGCGATCGAGTGCAGCTTCAGCAGGTGATCCTGAACCTGGTCATGAACGGGATCGAAGCCATGAGCAGCGTGGAAGAGCGGCCGCGAGAACTGATCGTCAGAACGCAAAACGAGGATGCCGGCCAGGTACGGGTCACCATTCAAGACTCGGGGAGGGGTCTTGACCCGCAGAGCATGGAACGGATTTTTGATGCTTTCTACACCACCAAGCGCGGGGGCATGGGCATGGGGCTCGCGATCAGCCGCTCCATTATTCAAAACCACGGGGGCAAGCTCTGGGCGGTGGCGAATGAGGAGCCTGGCCTCAGCGTTCAGTTTACTATTCCGAAGTACCAACAATAGGAGTCCGCTTTGACGGAGCCTGAGGCAATCGTCTTTGTTGTGGACGACGACGTGTCGGTGCGCGAGGCTTTGGAAGGTCTGATTCGGTCCGCGGGCATGAGGGCTGAGACCTTTGCCTCGGCGCGGGAGTTTTTGGCTCGCGAGCGGCCCGATTTGCCAAGCTGCCTGGTATTGGACGTTCGGCTGCCCGGGCTGAGCGGACTGGACCTTCAGAAGCGCATGGCCGAGGCCAACCTCGAGATTCCGATTATTTTCATTACCGGCCACGGCAACATTCCGGCCGCAGTGCAGGCCATGAAAGCGGGGGCGCTGGAGTTTCTTACCAAGCCGTTCACGGACCGCGACTTGTTAGACGCGATCGAGCAGGCGATAAAACGCGATCGGGCGGCGCGCCGGCATCAGGCGGAGATGCACGAGTTGCACGCCCGGTACGAATCGTTAACGCCGCGCGAGCGCGAGGTTATGGAGTTGGTGGTCTCCGGGATGCTGAATAAGCAAGTGGCCGCTGAACTAGGGACCAGCGTGATTACGGTTAAAATTCAGCGCGGCCAGGTTATGCGCAAGATGCGGGCTGACTCGCTGGCGGACCTGGTGAGAATGTCGGAGAACCTGGGGATTCGGCGCATGAAGAAATTGTAGGTCCGGGCCGCCCTCCTCCCCCCAGAGCAACCTAATACCAAGGTGTGATAGACATCGTTACCTGCCACGGTGCTAAATGAACCTGTATGGCGAAGGTACCCCTTATTTACGTGGTTGATGACGACGAGTCCGTGCGTGAATCCCTGGACGGCTTAATCAGGTCTGTGGGGTTTGCCGTGAAGGTATTTGCTTCGGCCGAAGAGTTCTTGAATGCGGATCATCATGGCGATGTCGACTGCCTGTTACTGGATGTGCGTCTGCCGGGGATGAATGGTATCGAACTCCACCGTCACCTGGTGGCCCATCATTGTGAAATACCCGTTGTCTTCATCACGGCCCATGGATCTGAAGAAGCGGTGCGCTCCCAAGCGTTGAGGAACGGCGCGGTGGATTATCTGATCAAACCACTCAGCGAGGACACGGTATTGAATGCGGTCCACAAGGCTCTGAGCGCGAAACGAAATAGCCAGGGGTAACCATAACTCAAGAACCCATAACTATAGGTCATTGCGGGATTGATTAAACGCAGTGAGGTTTTCTTCTCAAAACCATCGGACCATCGGAAGGAGGCGTTCCCATGAGTGACATAGGCGCTCCAATCTACCTGGTAGATGATGATGTATCCGTGCGGGAATCGGTGGCAAGTCTGATTCGCTCGGCCGGATTCAGGGCGAAAACGTTTGCCTCGGCGCAGGAGTGTTTAGCCGGCCTGCAAGCTGAGACACCGAGCTGTTTAGTATTGGATGTACAGCTCCCGGGGCTCAGCGGACTCGATCTTCAACAACAGCTTGCCAAGGCGGAAGTGCAAATCCCGATTATTTTCCTGACCGGCCACGGCGACATTCCCACGACCGTGCGCGCCATGAAAGCAGGCGCACTGGAGTTCTTGACCAAGCCCTGTGACGGTGAAGATCTACTGAATGCGATTCGGCAGGGTATCGCTCATCAGCAGAGAGCCCAGCAGCAAAGTCGAAACTTGGCCCGGCACAGTTTTGACGGCAGCATCGGTGCGGGCGCCGAATTAAGCGACAAGCTCGCGCAGGAAAAGTTCGACCTGGGGGATGAAACGCGCACTGAGGCGAACTTCGAAGGAATCGTGGGACAGAGTCCAGTCCTCCGGGAGGTGCTGCAACTGGTGGAAAAGGTGGCTGCAAGCGATTCGACCGTGCTCCTGTTGGGAGAGACGGGGACCGGCAAGGAACTGATCGCACGCGCCATCCATAATCTCAGCCCGCGGTGTTCCCATGCATTTGTGAAAGTGAACTGTGCGGCGATCCCGGCAGGATTGCTGGAAAGCGAGCTCTTCGGGCATGAGAAAGGCGCCTTTACCGGAGCCTTTGCCCCCCGCGTCGGCCGTTTCGAGCTGGCTGACCGCGGCACCGTGTTCCTGGATGAGATCGGCGATATTCCCCTCGAGCTCCAACCGAAACTGCTTCGGGTGTTGCAGGAGCGGGAAATCGAGCGGTTGGGCAGTACGCGGAGCAAGAAAGTCGACGCGCGGGTGGTGGCAGCAACCCATCGCACCTTGGAAGAAATGATCGTGCAGAACCAGTTTCGTCTCGATCTCTACTACCGGTTGAATGTTTTTCCCATCCACATCCCCCCCTTGCGCAAACGCCGGGAAGACATACCGCTGCTTGTGCGGCATTTCGTCCGGCAATTTGCCCAGCGGATGCACAAGACCATTGGGGCGATTTCTTCCGAAACGATGGAGGCGCTGGTTCGACATCCCTGGCCGGGAAATATCCGGGAGCTGCAAAATGTAATCGAACGGGCGGTGATTGTCTATGAAAAGGGGACCCTCTCGGTCGAGCAGGCTTGGCTCGATAGCGAATGCTTCGCAACCGGACGGGCAACACCGGCATCCCTAAAAAGGTCGGTGGTGGAGGAGCGAGAAATAATTGGCGCCGCCTTGGCCAAAGCGCGCGGCCGAGTGTCGGGACCATCGGGTGCGGCCGCCAAGCTGGGCATTCCGCCCTCGACCCTGGAATCGAAGATCCGAGCTATGAATATCAACAAGTATAGCTTCAAGGCCTCCAGCGCCGTTTCAACCTGATAGGTGGGAGGCGGCTATGACTAAAGCCGGAAGAGCTTTGGTGGCAATTTCCGACTGCCAAAACCGGGAATCCCTTGTTCAGGCTCTTGCCGCCTGCGGTCTTGAGCCGATTTTTTGTTCAACTCCGGCCGAGGTCCGGGCGCTCCTGGAATCAGAAGCGCCCGACGTATTATTTTGTGACACCGCGTTTGCCGATGGCAGCTTCGAGGACCTTCCTCATGCGCGGGGTTCGGGGAAGCTGAGGATTCCGGTGATTGTGTGCTCACCGCTTTACGATCCCGCCGTTTATCTGGACGTAATGAATCGCGGGGCGTTTGACTTTATCACCTTCCCGTATCGAACCCATGAGGTGAAGTGGATTCTAGGCACAGCGCTCCGCCGATGCCCTGGGCCAGCGTCGAAACCCCAGACGAACTGGGGACGTGGAACTTCTCCCCAACCACACTCGCCCAAGCTCACTCCCCCCAGCAATCCAATATAGCTTTTCGCGAACTTCGTGAATTCGCGAAAAGATGGCGACGGTGAGGTGCGCGAACATTAGTGTTTTCAACGGCTTACAATTGGCGCTTGCATTGCATTGATAAAGCTGGAGAACTGCTAGGAAGGTGTGAAGTAGCTCATGCTTTCCCTGGCTAAGCGAGGAGAAAAAAGCATGCTACACATGAATGTAGTCTTATGGGTCGTACAGGTTCTCCTGGCGCTGGCCTTTATCGCAGCGGGCGGGATGAAAGTGTTCGCATACGAGAGGTACGAAGCGATGACGGAGAAGAACGGGCCAAGCGGCATCACGCGTGGTCTCGTTACATTCATCGGCACCTGTGAGCTCGCGGGTGCTTTCGGGGTCGTTCTCCCGATGGCGACCGGCATCGCTCCGTGGCTCAGTGCGTGGGCTGCAATTGGGCTTGCAACCGTCATGCTGTTGGCGATTGGCTACCACGTGCGTCGCCGCGAGCCGCCCACAGTGCCCGCAATTCTCTTTGCACTGGCCGTGTTTGTTGCAGTCGGGCGCCTTTCTCACTGGGGGTGAGGTAGAAGCCGGAGTTCGTAAGGTTGCGCGCGGCCCGGACGGGGGCCGGTCAACAATCGCAATATTCGCAAAGGAACATTTCACCAAAGGAGAGCGCGTATGAAAAAGCAGTCAGTAGCAGTTATGCAGCCGGCGAAAGAAGCCGCGCCCATGAAGCTGCTACGCGGCAGCGACCTGTTTGATCGTATCCAGGATATGTCCAACTCGATTGCCCGGCGTGCCTTCGAAATCTTTGAAGAACGCGGGCGCGCATTCGGGCACGACCTGGAAGATTGGCTCCGGGCGGAGTCAGAGTTTCTACATCCCATTCATCTTGACATCGCAGAATCGGACGATGCGGTGACGGTCCGGGCCGAGGTGCCGGGCTTCAGCGCCAAAGAACTCGAGGTGGGCGTGGAACCCCATCGCCTTACCATTAGTGGCAAGCGTGAAGTCAACGAAGAACGCAAAAGCAAAGCCACCATCTACTCGGAACACTGCCGAAACCAAATCTTCCGCACCATCGAATTGCCTGCGGAGGTTGACTCTTCGAAGGTTACGGCCACCCTCAAGGATGGAGTGCTGGAACTCGCGATGCCGAAGGTCACCAAGACGCAGAAGGTCCGGGTGGAAGAAAAGCCGGCGTAAGGTTCCAAGCGCGTGGAGCATGCTCGAGTCAATCCACCTCAACTAAGGTGCGTACTTATGAAAGCAAAGGAGAAAAGCCATGAAAAGTGACAGGGAATTACAGGTCGATGTTCTCGAGGAACTCCGGTGGGAGCCGGGTGTAAACGCAACCGACATTGGCGCCACGGTCAAAGATGGCGTGGTGACGCTTGAGGGAACAGTGGACAGCTTCGCAGAAAAATGGGCTGCCGAGACAGCGGTGAAACGGCTGCCAGGTGTGAAAGCGCTGGCCGTCGAGCTCAATGTCGAGCTTCCCGGCTCCAGCGAGCGGACCGACACGGACATCGCCGCGGCCGCGGAGCACGCTTTCAAGTGGGATATCTTAGTACCTCATGATCGGATCAAGGTCACCGCGGAGAACGGTCGGCTCACGTTGGAAGGTGAGGTTGACCGGCAATTCCAGAAGTCGGCGGCCGAACGGGCGGTGCTCCACCTCACGGGCGTAAAGGGAGTCACCAACCTGATCACCGTGAAACCGAAGGTGGCGCCCACCGAGGTCAAGGAGAAGATCGAAGCCGCATTCAAGCGCAATGCGGTCCTTGACGCGAACCAGATCAAAGTGCAGGTCGACGGGAGCAAGGTGACTCTGAGCGGAAGTGTGGGCTCCTGGGCGGAGCGCGAAGAGGCCGAGGACGCTGCATGGTCCGCGCCCGGCGTGTCGGAAATAAAGAACAACATTACGATCTGGGACTAAAGCCCGTCAGGCATAGCCCTGACCGTTTGACCAAGAGTGTCTTAATCGCCCTGGTAGAGTTCGGGAGAGCCACGGGTCGAGCAGGCGTACCTCGTTGAGGTGGCCGAAGTCGAAGGGGAGGCGATAAATCATGCCGAAAATTGAACGCATCCTATGTCCCATTGATTTCTCAGAATTTTCAGAGACGGCGTATGACTATGCGCAGTCACTGGCTTGGCATTACAAGGCCACTCTGTTCTTGCAGCACGTGATAGATTCGCTAACCCCCTACTATCCTTACCAGGCATATCCAGACGCCTACAACGAGATGTGCCGGATGGTGCGGGCCGGCGCCGAGCGGCAGCTTCAGGAGTTTGTGGAAAAACATGCCCGGCACGGAATCCAGCCCCAATGCAAGGTGGAGGATGGCATAGCGACAGACTTGATTCTCGGTTTTGCCAACGCACAGGCAGTGAATCTGATCGTGATGGGGACGCATGGCATGCGAGGGATTGATCATCTGGTGCTGGGATCAGTTACGGAGAAAGTATTACAGAAAGCCCGCTGTCCGGTGTTGGCCGTATGCAAGCCGGCGCACGAGTTGGTCACCAAAGGAGGAGAGCCGGACGTCATCCATTTACACCGAATACTTTACTGCACAGATTTTTCTGATTATTCCGAGCAGGCTTTTGACCATGCTGCCTCCCTCGCAGCAGAGTACAAGGCCGAGCTCACCCTGCTCCATGTGTTGGAGGGTATCGCGGATTCAGCCGATATTGAGAACGAAATAGCGAAAGTAATCGAGAGCCTGGAGCAACGCATAGCCCCTGAAACACGCAAGAACTGCTCGACGAAGGCTGTAGTACGTATCGGCAAGCCCTATCAGCAGATCATTGAGCTTGCTCTGGAGTCGCAAACCGACTTGATCGTCATGGGAGTGCGAGGGCGACATTCCATTGATCGCGCGATATTTGGTTCGACGACCTACCGGGTGGTTCAGTCAGGACCTTGCCCGGTCCTGGTGGTCCACATTTGATGGCGGAACTTCTGTTTCCTGGTGCAAATATGCCCCAGATTAAGCAAATTCTCTGCCCGGTCGATTTCTCAGTATCGTCCGCAAGGGCGCATGACTCCGCGCAGTCGCTGGCCCGGCATTATCATGCTAAGCTGTTTCTCCAGCATGTCGTACATTTCGTACCCCCTTCCTATGCGTACTACGCTGACGCGGTCTATATCACCGAGTTCTTCCAGACGATTCACGACAGCGCACGAAAACAGTTGCAAGATTTCGCGAAGTCGCACGCGAGGAATGGCTTGCAGCCTGAGTGCTTTGTGCAGGAAGGGGGGGTGACGGATTCGATCCTTTCCTTCGCGGCAGCGCAAAAGGTGGACCTCATCGTGATGGGGACGCACGGGCTCAAGGGAGTTGACTGTGCTGCCTTGGGGTCCGTGACGGAAAAGGTGTTGCGGAAGGCCCGCTGCCCGGTGCTGGTGAGCCGGAAGCCGGCGGACGCTGTTGTCGCCCCAGGTGGCGCACGGGGCTCGATTCAGTTGCACAAGGTGATTTTCTGCACGGATTTTTCTGACCCTGCGCGCCGGGCTTTGGAGTACGCGCTTTCGGTAGCAACGGAGTATGACGCCGAGATTACCCTCCTCCACGTGTTGGAAGACGTCCAAAGTTTGGCCAACATCAACGAGGCAGTCGCCGGGGCGACAAGGCAACTCGACAAACTGATTCCACCGGAGCGGGGCAAAGCTGCCAAGATTAGAACCATGGTGCGAATTGGCAGAGCTTACGAGCAGATTGTTCAATATGCCTCGGAGATTCAAGCCGACTTGCTGATCATGGCAGTGCGTGGGCGCAATGCCTTGGATCTTGCGGTGTTTGGTTCGACAACTTATCGGGCGATCCAGTTAGGATCTTGCTCGGTGTTAGCGGTTCACGTTTGAAGGCGCCGCGCACCGGTTGGGCAGCCATCGCCTTCTCATGTCCATTTCCGGGATTCCCCCCAAGCCCCGGGGGTTCCAGCTAGTCGCAACGTCTGGTAAAAACCAGCGGCAACGGGCAAACTCAAACCAGAGGGCCAGGAAAAATGATCAGCATTAGAAAAATCGGCATCATGGGCCGCACGTATCGGTATGCCAAACGATACGGAGAAATCCTCAACGTTCTCATTAAATATGGCTTTGGGGATCTGGTCGATGCCCTGAACATAAAACAGCAAATCGAAATCGGCATCGAAAAGATTACCGGAAAAGAGCCAGATCGAATTGCGAAATTGTCCAGGCCGGAGAGGGTCAGGATGACTTTGGAAGAGCTTGGACCGACCTTCGTCAAACTTGGCCAGATACTTTCTACCCGGCCTGATCTGATTCCCTTGGCCTTTGTGCAGGAACTTTCCAAGCTCCAGGACAATGTACCACCCTTTCCTTATGACGATGTAAGGGCGGCCGTAAAAGCGGAGACGGGCAAGGTCCCGGAAGAAATCTTCCGCTCTTTCGACCAAGCACCTATTGCGGCCGCGTCTGTAGGACAAGTTCACAAGGCGATCTTGAAGGACACCGAAGAGGTGGTTGCGGTAAAGGTTCAACGTCCCAACATCCAACAGACAATCGAGGTCGACCTGGAGATCATGCTTCATCTGGCTTACCTGATGGAGCGGCATGTGACAGAAATGGAAGTGCTTCACCCCACGAAGGTGGTCAACGAATTCGCTCGCAGCATGGAAGACGAACTGGACTACACGGTGGAGGCTTCACATATTGAGCACTTTGGCCGACAGTTCCTTGACGACGAGACGGTATACGTCCCGAAGGTTTATCGTGACTTGAGCACCCAACGCATGCTGGTCATGGAGTTCATTGACGGTACGAAAGCTTCCGATTTCGAGCATCTCAAACAGCAGGGATACGACCTCAAAGAGGTTGCGAGCCGTGGTGCAGACTCAATTCTGAAACAGATTTGTTTTTACGGTTTCTATCATGCTGACCCACATCCAGGCAACATTTTCATTCTCCCGAACAATGTCGTATGTTTTATTGACTTTGGCATGATGGGACGGATCGGTCAGCAGGAGCGTGAAGACTTTACGGATTTCGTGGAGTTGTTAATTAGTAAGAATGAAAACAAGATTGTGGACGCTTTATTGAAGCTTACCAATTCCACAGAGGACCCCAATCGAAGCGAGCTGCAAAGAGACCTGATGGAATTCACCGACCGGTATGCATACCTTCCACTGAAGAAACTGGAAATCGCGAAAATGCTTCAGAGCGTTTTGGAGATTCTTACCAAACAAGGCATGAGCTTAAAACCGGATTTGTATTTAATGGTCAAGGCACTGAGTATCGCGGAAGGATTGGGCAGGTCTTTGGATCCAGGGTTCGAAATTGTCAACCATGCCAAACCTTTTTTGGGGAAAATCAAATCCACTCGCTATACTCCCAAAAGGATCGCCAGCGACTTGATGGATTCAGGAACGGAGTTGCTTCACCTTCTCAAAGAGATTCCCAGGGAGTTGCGTGAAGTTCTCAAAAATGCCAGAGAAGGCAAACTGAAAATCGAAATTGAGTATCATGAATTGGACCGGACTCTTTTTAGACTTGACCTCATCAGTGACCGCATCGCGTCTGCGATCGTGCTCGCATCTTTGATCGTCGGTTCCTCCATTATCATTCTTTCTCGTACTCCTCCGAGGTGGCACGATATACCAGTTATAGGCCTTGCGGGTTTTCTCATTGCGGCCGTTATGGGGTTCTGGCTTTTGACATCTATACTTCGACGTGGAAGAAGGATGGAAAACGATTAGGCTTTGGATGGCATAGCCATGCCCCTTGATTTCCGGCAAGAGGGTGCCAACTTCCACCCATCCAGAACAGAAAGCGGCCCCGAGTGAGGAATGGAGTGAAAATCGCGGCGGGACGGCGGCGTCATGGGCAATACTCTGATCCAATTCAATCCCAAGGAAGGCGCAGAAATCTTGCTGGTGCTCTTCCTTTCCTTTCTGATCGGTTTGGAGCGGGAAGAACAAAAGGTGGCATCCGCCCAGTACCGATTTGGCGGGGTTCGCACATTTCCGCTTCTCGGCCTACTCGGTTACGCGCTCGGCCTCTTATCGGGAGGAAATCTCCTGCTGCCTGCTGTCGGCTTCGCTGTCGTGGGAGCATTTCTCTCGCTATCCTACTGGCACAAGCTTGAAGGAGTGGCGCTGGCCGGGATGACCACGGAGCTCTCAGGTCTGTTGACTTACGTTATCGGTGCGCTTGTTGCGTACCATCAATACTGGGTCGCGACCACGGTTACGGTGCTCGGCGTGGCATTGCTTGAGCTGAAGACGGCCCTTGAGGGTTTCACCAAGCGTGTGCCGAGCGAAGAAATCCTGACGTTCACGAAGTTTCTCCTCCTGGCGGCAGTGATTCTTCCCATTGTGCCGAACCGGACCTATGGCACGTTTGGGTTTAACCCTTTCAAAACGTGGTTGGTGGTTGTCACGGTAAGCGCCATTTCGTACGGCAGCTATCTTTTGCAGGTGTGGACGCAAGGGCGTGGCGGTGTTCTCGTTGCGGCTTTGTTGGGTGGTGCGTACTCCTCTACGCTCACCACCGTGGTGCTCGCCAAACGAGCCCGCGAGCAGTCGCGCCCACATCTGTATTCTGGCGCGATACTTGTGGCTTCCGGTGTCATGTACTTGCGCCTGCTCGCGCTTCTGGGCATCTTTAACCGCCAACTGTTCCACCGGCTTGGGTTGCCGTTCCTGCTGCTGGCCGCCGCCGCCCTTCTCGGTGGAGGGCTATGGATGCGTAGGCCGGATCAAGGCGGGACACAAGCCGAGCAACACGTGCAGCCGAAAAATCCCCTGGAGTTGGGGGCGGCATTCTTGTTCGCGGGACTGTTTGTGGGAATGCTGTTCATCACGCATCTTGCCCTGATCTACCTCGGTCGTGCAGGACTTTACACCCTGGCGGCGGTGATGGGAGTGACCGATGTCGATCCCTTTATCTTGAGCCTCGCGGAGTCTGCCTCGTCTCTGACGCCGGTTACGCTCGCCGGGGGCGCGATTGTCATCGCCGCCGCGAGCAACAACCTGATTAAGGGCGTTTATGCGTACGGTTTCGGGGACCGCCGCACCGGCACGCAGGGCCTCGCTCTCCTCACGGTGTTAGGGCTGCTCGGATTATCACCTCTGTTCCTGTAACAAAATGTCGGTCAGCCACCGCGGCTGGGGGAAGACGACTTTATGCGAATGGTTTTTCGATACTTGGCGCTCGGCGGGGTGGCGCTCCTGATCGCTGCCGCACCCATCTCTGCCCAGAAAATCAAAATTAAGTCTGGCTACGACAAATCAAATGATTTCGCACGCTACAAGCGTTATGCCATGGGTAAGAACTTTCTCTTGACGAACCAGACGCCGGAGGTCCAAGCCCACATTGACCAGGTCCTGGTGGAATCGCTCAACCGTCATTTGCAGGCGAAGGGCTTTATCCTTGACGAAAATCACCCAGACTTCGTCATCACGTATGAGGCGGGCTCTCTCCCCAAGGCCGACACCTCGGCGCAACCCGACATGTACTACGGAGTACCGCCTGACAGTCCCGCCTTTGGCCAAGTAGGTCTCGAGGGCATTCCCGCCGCCGTTTGGACATACGTACTGGCCAAATTGAAGCTCACCGTGACGGATGTTGGCTCGGGGAAGCCCGTTTGGACGGCGCGTGCCTCGGAGAAGATTCAGGATCCTCAGAAGGCTTTGACCAATCTGACGAAGAAGGTTGATGATCTCATGGCCAAAACCCTGAAGAGTTTCCCGCCCGCCTCCGGGGGTAAGTAGGCTTAGGGTTGGAACTGCACTCGCTGCCCTCCCCAAAAAACAACATAAGTTTTCGCGAACTTCACGAATTCGCGAAGAAATTACGCCCCCATGATCCCGCGAACCCCAGTGCATTGATGGACTTGCAGATTGGCGCTTGCCTTGCACTGATGTAGCTGAGGAATGGCCGGGGAGGGAAGGCCAAACGAAAAAGGAGCAAAACCATGGACAGAATGCTGGTAGTGGTCTTTGACGCGGAAAGCAAAGCGTACGAAGCGAAGAAGGCGCTTTATGAATTGGATAGAGAGGACATCATCGTGGTTTACGACCAAGCCGTGGTCGCCCGGAATGCGGATGGTTCCGCGACGGTGAGGGAAAGTGATGACCCGAGACCGGTCGGGACTCTGACCGGAACCACACTGGGAGCCCTCATCGGTCTTCTCGGCGGGCCGGTCGGCGCCGCGCTTGGCGCGGCTGCGGGCTTAGTTGTCGGCGACGCTGTGGACCTCGACAGGGGCAGGGTTTGTGAAGACTTCGTTGAGGACGTGAGACAGAAACTGACACCGGAAAAGTTCGCGCTCGTGGCGGAAATTCAAGAAGATACCACGATTCCGGTGGACTTGCGCATGGAAGCGCTTGGGGGAACGGTATTCCGTCGGGCGCTGTCGGAGGTGAAGCATAAGGTTCACGACGAAAACGTCGCGGCCATGAAAGCCGACCTCGCGCAAATGGAGGCCGAGCAGGCCGCGGCGCACGCCGCGCGGAAAGCCAAGCTCCAGGAAAAGATCAACCAGCTCGACTCCAAGATCCAGGCGCAGCTCGAGAAATCCAAGCAGCGGCGCCAGGCAGCGGAGGCCCAGGCAAAGGCAAAGGTTGAGTTCCTTAAGGCCAGGGCCGCCGCTATGAAAGCCAAGGCGGCAGCGAAACACGCCTAGCCGGATTTCCTGACCTGCGGATCGGAGAAAGGACACGAGAACACCATGCACGAATGATCTCCTGATGTAATGAATGCTGCTGAAATGGCGATGCGTGCTGCCCGGGCTCGCGTATGAAAATCCTCTGCATGATCATAATGGCCGATTCCGTGTGGAAATGGATCCGCCGGCTGGGAGGGCCTGGATTGATCCTGTTGGGCCTTGCCGACAGCGCCCCTTTCATCTCTGCCCCACCGGGAAGCACGGACGTATTCGTCATCCTGCTTTCGGCGCACCACCATGAATCGTGGGCCTATTACGCCTTCATGGCGGCAGTGGGGGAGGTTCTGGGGGGTTACCTGGCCTACCGTTTGGCCGAGAAGGGCGGCCAGCAGACCCTGGCAAAAAAGATGGGGAAGCCACGCGCAGGAAAAGTCTACCGGCAGTTTGAGAAACGCGGGTGGATGACGGTGTTCACCGGCGCGATCCTACCGCCCCCGTTTCCTTTCTCTTACGTCCCGATGGCCGCCGGGGTCATGCAGTATCCCAGCAAGAAGTTCTTGTCCGCGCTGACGGCGGGGCGCGCCGTGCGTTTTTTCGCCGAGGCGTTTTTGGGCAGGATCTATGGCCAGCAGATGATCAGCTTCTTCTCGCGGCATTATCGGTCGGCGCTGTATGTCCTGATTGCCCTGGCAGTTGCGGCCGGCATCGGCGCCCTGATCTACTTCAAATGGTACCGGCCGAAGGCGCCCCGCGAGGGAGGCAGAGCCTGCCCATTGGAGCACCAATAGGAGCCTGAGCGTCGACCATGGGTGCCTAGCGGCTCCCGGCGAAACACTGGAAAAGAGGAAGGAGTTAATTCGATGACTGATCTCTTTGTTGAAAACCCACACTCAGTTGCTGAAAAACTGGCCTATGAATATTGGGAACGCCGGGGCCGTCCGCTCGGCTCTCGGGAAATTGATTGGTTCGCAGCGGAAAGGACTTTGGCTTTGTCCCTGAAATATAGGGGCCTACCCTTGTCTAGCCTTCCGCTGGAGCCGTATGAGGGGCCATATCGCTGACGAAAAACAATGTTAGCTCGTGATTCTACTGTTAGCGTGTCCAGGGTTCGTGTGGCTGTGTCGGCAAAGATAGACGTTCTGGCGAGGTTTGAAAATGAGATTGATCGGTGGATCTTGGGACCCGGCGAGCATTTCGGCACTGGCAGCCATCTTTGGCTCGCTTAGCGGCGCATTGGCATCGAGTGTGGGGACCTGGATCACGCAAAGACACCAAGATCGACGGGATCTTCTGGCCAAGAGAATTTTTCACCGCGAGCAGTTGTATTCAGACTTTATCAGCGAAAGCGCGCACGTCATGGCTGATGCCATCCAACATAGTTTTCACGATCCAAATAAGCTCAGCCCGCCTTACGCACTCCTGAGCCGCATACGTCTGAGTTCTTCAGCCGATGTGCTTGCGAGCGCTGAACAGGTCATTCAGCACATCATTGCTACTTATTCGGAACCCAATCTTACTCCCGAGGAGATTCAGTCCAGGGCGGCCAAGCACGAAGACCCCTTGCGCGAGTTCAGTAATATCTGCCGTGCTGAACTTGAAACCATGCAAAACCAACTGCGATGACGGCGCGGAAATTCCAACCAGTGGTCAGAGAAATGGCTCATACACAAGCTCTCAATCTCTTGCCGCGAACTTTTCATTCGGCTCCTCTTGTTGAATTACTGCGGTCTTTCCCGAGTCAAATCCAGACCATCTCGCCATTCGTAGATCAATTCATGCGGCTCATTCTGAACTTTCGAAATGGGCATGGAAGCGAGATCGATATTGAGAACCCCTCGCCGTGCGAACTGGCGTGCACTGCCATCACCACATTCATCAGCGAGTTGGTATATTGCCCGCCCCGAAGGCTCCAAATCAGGCTGACCGTTGCATACGGGGGTGGTCGGGCTTATATTCTCGGTCGGGCCGGCGTCCGTGAATGAGATCCCGGCTGAGAGGGAATCATGTTGGGAGGCCTACTTTTCATCGTCTGCGTCGTCCTGCAATTTCACTATCATGACGCGATACCGTCGTACATCTGGGTGGTCGCGGTCATCGCATTGTGTGTTTCGTTCGGCGAACCAGCGATGAGGTCCGCTGTAAAGGCGAAAAAGGAATGACTTAGCGTTGGGCGCATTGCTTCTGTGGCGATACGGAGGGGCCGGGGACCTGGGAAACTAAGGATTCCCCGACACCCTTTGTCTGATGTGAGGTGTTATTGATTCGCATCGCTCATGTCTCTGACCTGCACGTCCTCTCAGGCACTGGCGCACAGTGGCGCGACATCATCTTCAACAAGCGACTCACCGGCTACGCCAACCTGATCCTGCGACGTGGACGCGTGCACCGTCGCGAGTACCTGCTCGCTGTGCTCTCGGCCGCTGTCGCGCGGGCAGATCATCTCGTCGTCACCGGCGACATCACCAATCTCTCGCTCGAACACGAGTACGAAGAGGCGCGTGCGCTGCTTGAGGAGGCCGCTCAACGGACCGAGGTGACGGTCGTGCCAGGCAACCACGACATCTATCTGCCGTCGACGCATCGCCGCCGGCGTTTCCCCCATCACTTCGACCAGTTCCTCCAGAGCGATCTTCCGCAACTCGCCCGGGATCTTCCGGCGGGTCGCTTTCCCTGCGTCAAGTTGCGCGGACGCCTGGCGATCATCGCGCTATCCAGCGGTGTGCCCCGACCGCCCTTTATCGCCGCTGGTTACGTCGGTCATGCGCAACTTGAGGCATTCGAAGCCGTGCTCGCACACCCCGAAGTGCAGCGGCGGACACCGATTGTGCTGATTCATCATCCCCCGGTTGACACGCGGCCGCGAATCACGCAGCTGCGCGACGGGCTAGTGGACGCTGCCGCGTTGCGCAGTTCTCTGGCGCGACTCCCCCGAGGGCTCGTCCTCTTCGGTCACCTTCATGTGCGGGTACGTTGTGAGCTGCCGACGCTGTCAGGCAAGCTCGATGTGATCGGCGCAAGTGGAGCGGCCCTCGATCATCCCGACACCTCGGTCCGCGCGGGGTTCAACCTTTATGAGTTCGACGACGACAGCCTCGCATCCGTCGAGGCGCATGTGGTCGATCCCCAGACCGGCGGCTTGCGGCCCACGGTGATCGGCGACGTAACCGGATGCGGGTGACGATGCAGTCTGTACGGAACGGTCTCAAAGCCCAATGAACTACCAGCGCATTCTCGTGCTCACAGAGCTTGGAGTGGATCCGCAGGTGACGTTCACTGCGATTCGTCGGTTCGCTCCTTCCGCCGCACACGTGATCGTCATCGCGCACCAGCCCACGCACCCGTTCGCGTGGCGGGCCCCGGCCGATGTTAACGATGCGGAAGATCGCGAGTGGGAAGACCTACGCGCGGCCGCGCAGCGGGCGGCAGCGGTGGTCGACGTGGTCTTTGCGCCGGAGCTGACGGCGGATGCTCTGTCCGATGCGGTAACCGCCGGGGCAATCGATCTCGTAGTCGTAGGCTCCCCGCAGATGCGCGCGTTGGGGCTTGTTGCTGAAGTCCGCAAGCGAACTCAAGCGCCGGTGCTCGTCGTTCGATCGCCCCTCGAGGCATCGGCTCGTGATGGGGGCAACCGCTTGCTGTGTGTCGGACTGAGCGCGCGGGGACGACGGGCGGTGGTGAAGTTCCTGCAGGAGCACGCGTCGCCGTCGGATCGAGCCGTGCTGCTGTCTACCAGAGCGCTGTCGTCCGGGGATCTGGGCCGGATGCGCGAAGTCTTGGGCATCGAGGCCGAGCTGCATCCGAGTGAGGGTCAGCGGATGCGGCAACTGCTCGGCCCGCCGGCCCGACCGGACATCGATCTTGTCGTGCTCCCACGCTTTCCGCCTATCGTCCTGCTCGGCGTGAAGTCGGGGCCTGCTCTGCTCATTCTTCCCCCCTTTGAGTCGGGGCCGAGCGAATGGCAACGGGCAATCGACGCTCCGGATCTGGTCGATAATGGCGTAATCATTCGAGCGCGCCTGGAGTATTCCATAGGTATCGGACGAGGCACGCCCATTGCCAACCAGGAGATGGCGTTCGTGCGCGAGGGCAAAGTCGTGGCTCGCGCGACCTCGCGTGATGGAGAGGTGGAGCTGCCCTCCGGTCTCGGGGATTTCCTCGGCATGTTTCGCACGACTGGAAAGGAAGCAGCGGATCCTCTGGCGCTCGTGGAGGCCGGGGTAGCGGTCCTGCGCGCCGGCTCACGGCCGATGATCCTGGTCGACGCCGAAACCGAGAAGGACCAACTGCCGCTCATCCATGGCGCCGCCTGGGCAGATCTGGTGGGTGTGCGCGTACGCCCGGTGCACAGCTACGCCTCGTTGCGCGCGAAGCTGCGCGCCGCCGGCCTTCCGCCCTACGTCATCGATGCGGGCGCCGTGATGGGCGAGGGAGAGGCGCCTGACGTGCCTGAGTTCGCGGACGCCGTGCGACTCGCGCGTGTCGCGACGCGCATGCGGGCCGATGGATTCCCCGTCGCTGCGATCGTCTATCGGGGACTGCACGAGCCTGCGACGCAGGGTTTCGCCGCCGTACGCCCAGAGCAGCTCGCTGCGCTCGCCGCAGCGCCAACGGCCGCACGGGGCCGCACTTCACTTGCGGAGCGGCTGAATGCCACGACGGGCAGCGAGCCGATCGATGGCAACAGAATCGAAGTCGAGCTGGACAACCCGAAGGCACGCACTTGGCTCCTGTCGGCGATCAATGGCAGCCGGAAGCGCGTGCACTTTCAGGTCTATATGGCGCTTGATGACGACATCGGACGTCCGGTCGAGGCGGCATTGGCCGCCGCGGGGGCGCGCGGTGTCACCGTACGTGTGCTCGTCGATTCGCTGCACGGCCTGCACGGCTCATTCGGCCTGCGCAATCCACTTCTCGAGCGGCTCTCGGCTCGGCCAGGTGTTGAGCTCCGCGTGTCGAAACCGATCACGCGTCCGCCATCGTTGGAGGAACTGAAGCAACGTGACCACCGCAAGCTCGTCATCGTGGACGGGGAGCTCGCCCTGCTCGGCGGACGCAACCTGTCGCACGAGTACTACGCGGGTTTTGCGGAGGTCCCCCTGACGGTCGCAATGACTTGGCGTACGGTGCCATGGCTTGACGCCGGTGCACGCGTCGAAGGGCCCGCCGTGGCGGCGCTGGAACGCTCGTTCATGCAGGCATGGACCGAGGCTGGCGGCGAACCGTTCGAGATCCGGGTTCCCGCGCCGGCCGCCGCAACCACGGCGCGTGTGGTGGTGCACCGTGGACTGCGCGACGCACACACCCTCGAAGCCTATTTGGCGCTAATCGAGACCGCTCGCTCTCACATTTACGTGGTGAACACCTTTCCGCTGCTGCTCGAGATCCAGCATGCGCTGCTGCGCGCGTTGCGCCGCGGGGTGTGTGTCCGAACGCTGTTCGGCAACCTGACGCCCAAGCACAGGGAGGAGCTCTTCAAAGGGCCGTTTGCGGTGGCTCGCAGCGCGGCTACGTCGCTTGTGCACTCCCGGTTGGATCCGCTCGTCGTTGCGGGAGGCGAGTGCTACGAGTTCGTCGTACGGAGGCAACCCGGCTGGGATCCGGCGGTCGGCGATGTGCGACCCCATGTGCACGCGAAGGCGATGAGCGCCGACGGGCGGGTCTGCGCGGTCGGCAGCGCCAACCTCGACGTCACCGCGGGATACTGGGAAAGCGAACTGCTCCTGGTCGTGGAAGACGAAGCGATAGTACGTGCCGTCGAGGCCCGGTTCGACGAATTGATCGCCGGCTCCGATCGCGTCGACCCGAATGATCCCGACTGGGGCCGCCGGGCGCAGCACCGCCAGTGGATGCGCTACTGGCCAGGAGTGCTTTCGGTCTAGTGGGTTCAATCGCCGAACTCGGTCAGCAGATGGTATGGGCGCAGGGCGGCGATGTAGCGGTGAGGCGCATGCAGATCAACCGTGTACGGCCAGGATGCGCGGCGCTTTTCGGGCGCCAAGAAGGCCAGAAGGGAGCGCGGGATTTCCTTCACGCTGGCCAGCTGCGCGACAGGAGACTCGGCGCGCTGCCACTCGCCATTTACATACCGAAACTCCTGCCCGAAATGCACGAACGGTCCCCACTGCGCCGGGGGGAGCGCCGGGATGGGATCCCGCGGGATGACGTGACGGAACATCTTCCATTCGGCCGCGTGCGTTGCCTGCGGCAGAGGTGCCGCCACGGCCATTGGCTGGCCGAATGTATAGACCGCCCGCAATCGGTCGGCGAGCGACCGGTGAACGCTGTTAGCGGAGACGGTCAGCGCGAAGAGCGCGGCCATCGCGCCGCCGAGGCTATGCCCGGTCACGTACAGGGCCTCGAGGGGATGCTCCACTCTCTCGGCGTGATCGGCCAGCGATCTTCCTTGAACCGCGAAGGTCAACTCGCGGAGGACTTCCCACCACGTGGCCCGGACATTCCGGTGGAATCCGGCATGGACTCTGACCTTCTCGGCGCCGTCCGATAGCGACAGGGTGCTCGACTCCGATCCGACCTCCGCGTCCCCGAGCCAGTTGACAAGGTTTCCCGTTTCGGTCCCCCGATAACAGAGTATGACTACCCGGCCGCAGCGGCTCTGCACCAGGTACGCGGTCGAAAAGATGTACATCGCATCGACCGTCTGCGAGATGCGCACGCAGGCGTGGCGCTCGAAGCCGACCCTGACCATCATCGTGGTGACAGTATTGGTGTCGGCATAGGCGTACCCCGCACACGTTCCGAGCACGTGAGCGACCGTCCCGTTGCGCTCGGCGGGCACCGTCAGGTGTGCAGCCGCGAGGGTCTCGACAAGTTGAGGGTAGAGGGGAAAGGGATGCTCGCAGGTCCCGCCAATGGTTCTCTCAATGATCATCGGAACCCTTGTCTTGTGATGGCCGAATGGCAGGAAGGAGCCCGACACCCATGAAGAACGGAAGCGCGTAAATGAGCGCGAGGCTATTCTTCCAGTTCCGGTACGTGGTAAGTGAAGCCGCGGAAGCTCTGCACCAAGCGTGGTTCAATCCGGGGCTAGGTGTGCGTGTCGAACCACAAGGTATATGGCACCGACAAGTCGCGCGGATCGTAAACGGCTTAGCCCGAGGTCTTGAAGTAGCCGATCCACGCACCCTCTGAAGCAACGAACAGCCGGCTGTCGCTACCTTCTGAGAATCCACTCGGCCAGTTCCTTAGATTCCACGTCCCTTCAGGATTGCTGCTCGTGCGCAGGGCAAGTTTCTCCTCAAGCGTGGGACGACACATCCACACCCCGATATCCACCCGCCTACTCCTGCCGCAAGTCCTTCATTAGTCATAGCCTTCCAGTGCCCCACTATCTACACGCCGCTCCCCTTTGTCAAGAGCTCGTATCGAGCCTCTTCCGGTGCGTGCCCCTACTGCCGGCGCGGACACCTTTGTGTGGAGCCTCTGTTCACCGGCTGCGATGTCGATGGCGGCTATGCGGAGTACATGACCGCTCCGGAAGATTGCATCTACCCCATGCCCACCGGCGTTTCCTCCCGAGAGTCTGCCCCCTTCTTGTGCGCGGGCATCATAGGTTATCCCGCACTGCGCCGTCGCAACTTGCAGAAAGGAGAAACGCTGGGCTTCTATGGATTCGGAGCCTCGGCGCACATCGTCATCGTCATCCAATTGGCTGTTCACTGGGAATGCAAGGTCTACGTGTGCACGCGGGGCGACCGATCTGGCATCCAACCCCAAGGAGAAATCACGAGGGAACAAGCCCCCGTTACCCATCCCGATATGGTCTTTTACTGTGATCTTGACGGAGAGCCAGCACAGGGCCTCCTCTGTGGCGGTCCAGGATCGCGGCAGAACACAAAAGTCGGCCTGAATGTCGGTGCCACTCATCTCTTCTAGCGAATATTTTGTCACCCAGAACTGTAGCTGCCGGAGGCACTCATCGAGAAACGGTGCGGCAGCCATGTGACCATGGGTGGCGCTCGGCGGATATCATTGGGTTCGATAGCCTGACGCGGCACACAACTCGCACACATATGTGGAGGAAACCAGTATTTATGCGGGTTTCGAAGGTGTGCTGCTGATGGGGGAAGTCAGTGACAACCTCTCCTGACTTTCCCTCGTTGCTTCGTCGCGCCGCTATTCTCCAAATGGGGTTTCATCGGCCAATTGGGATCCAAAGTGTACAGCAGTGAACGATGCTTCCGCCGGAAAATCAATTTCTGGCTTCGAGGGTCAAGGCTCACTGGCCAGAGACTCTGGCGCATGTCTCGGCCGATGGCAACTGTCTTCCCATTGCTCGCTAAGAGCCTCGTTCCCGGTAAACCCGGCCGACTGATTCTTTCTAATCATGCCCGTGACTCGCTGCTAACCACACCCTCCTTAACGAAACCCAGAAAAGCTCGACCATCAACGCCCTTTGCCAAGCCTGTCAGCGTTTCGATGGTCGTCCCTACCCCGCCGGATTCCAAAAAGCGATTGAGTTCTGGCGCCCAACATAGTCCCTCTGACACCCTGCATAGGGAGGGCTCAAATATGCGCCAATGTTATCAACGAGGTTATCTTCGGTGTACCCATCGTAAGTTCGGTCCGGATTGTTGGGAGTTTCTCTGGCGCGAGAACGACGTAACCGAAAAGCGCATTCGCCGGACAATCGTCATCGGTACAGTCACGCAGTTCCCGACCATTGAATCAGCCCAGGAAGCCATCCATGGATTACGAATGCAAATCAACCAGAATAGAGGTCGTCGACATGAACTGACGATTCATATCGCGGACTTGGTGGATCACTACGTGCAGACTGAACTTTCGGATAATGCGGATAGGTACTCTCACGCAACGCGAGTTGTTTACCAGCAATTTCTCAAGAGATGGATACGGCCGCACTGGGCTGGCGTGGATATCCGGGATGTTCGGACGGTGGCCGTTGAGCATTGGCTAAGACGGCTACAAGGTGCCGATGGCAATCCCCTTGCCAACGCCACCAAGGCGAAAATCCGTAATCTCATGAGCGTACTATTCAACCATGCTATCCGTTACGAATGGCTTGAACAGGGAAAGAATCCCATTACCCTTGTGCGCCAAAGCGCAAAGCGCATGCGAAATCCTGAAGTCCTGGCGCCCAACGAGATCCAGAGCCTTTTGCGGGAACTGAATTCGTGTTTCCGCGTGATGGTTATCCTGGACGCGACCACAGGGCTTCGTCGCAGCGAACTGTTTGCTCTGAAGTGGGGCGACGTGGATTTCTCCGGCTTGCGGCTTGACATCCTCCGCTCAATTTATCTGCGCCAGGTTGGCAATTGCAAGACGGAAGCATCCCGGAAGCCGGTCCCCCTGGAGGAGCGTGTGGCAGCGGACCTCTGGATGTGGAAGGAGACAAGTCCATATCGGCAAGCTGACGATTGGGTTTTCGCGAGCCCTCATAATCAAGGAAAATACCCGTTCTGGCCAGATGCCGTACTGCAAAAGGTCATTCGCCCCGCGGCCTTGAGGGCCGGAATTACGAAACGAATTGGATGGCATACCTTTCGCCACACCTTTTCGACACTGCTCATTGCCAACGGGGAGAATGTGAAGGTCGTTCAAGAACTGATGCGACACGCCAGCAGTCGTTGCACAGTCGAGCTCTACTCGCAGGCGGAGATCAAAGCCAAGCGGCAAGCGCAGCAGCGCCTGGTGCAAATGATTCTCCCTGACGAGGCCGACAAGCTAGCCCCCGCGATTGAGTGCAACGCACACGTCGAAATGCCGTGAAGGCGAGCACCGTGGGGTCGTCCCGGCCAAGGTGGGCCTGTGGATACAAGAACTTAGGCTCTTCTTGGAGCAATGTGGAGCAACGGGAAAGGCAAGCGAGATCGCTAAATTGTTGATAGCAATGGTAGGCCCGTGGGGACTCGAACCCCAGACCTCTACCGTGTCAATCGATTAAGTCTAAACTATTGATTCGGCGTTGCCAAACCGCACCATGCAATGCCCATTTAGACCCCACAAATGGACCCCAAGTTCTCAACCCTGACCTCAAAAGGCTACTCAACCGTAAGCCCATCCACCGCGTCGATAACGGTCGCGGCATTCCAATCGATGCTTCAGTTACTCGGGTCCACTCCGCAATGCCGCCATGGTGGGGACTGCCCCTGCCGTCCGCGCACCATAGAACCGCGTGGCCGTGCAAGTCGAACTCATTGGAGTCATTACCCGAAGGTTGCTTGCGGGGGCCTGCAACCATATCAAATGCACCAGAATTCATTTCAGGATTCCACTCGGATCATAATAAATATGTTTTTTTGATTCCATTCGATCCGGGCGCGTTTCAAACAAGCCGAATCTTTTCCTTAGAGGGCCGCCATCCCGAGCCCCTGGAAGGAACTAATCGCCCAAATTCCAGAGGCACAAATGCCACATCCAGACCGCATCGCAACCTCACTAAGGATCACCCGCGATGAAGCAATGCTCATCCGGCCTGGCCTTTTTCGAATAGTCATAGCACACCGCAAGTGGAAGGAGCGCGGAGCATCCCTCGTACCTCCCGCCCCACTCGGACCAGACCCAAATCAGCGCAATGACGGCAAGTACAGCGCCGGATATCAGATGGGCATTCTCCATGCTGCCGTCGTGGCGACCAACTCGTTTAAGGCAAGATCTAGAAGGTTGCGATTGGACGCCTTTGAACTCCCTGCCTGCATTCTGGGCGTCCGCGCTACCGAAATGATGTGTCGTCATGGGCACATAACTCCTGTTCCACCCCAGCATACCGAGCGCACCCGCAGACTTCTGAACAAACTCGAACGGCTTCGGAAGAGGGCAAAGCGGGCTTATATCCGTGCGTACGGCAGAGTGGCTTTCGCCCAGGCGAGCCTGCAGTGGCAGCAACACGTTCGTTTCGTTCGCGCCTTCTTTCTGTATTGCTCTTGCAATCGCCGGCCGCTGGTGGCTTCGGAGGCAAAGGTCCGGCGCAGAGAACTTGTGGAGAAATGGGTCGAATTCTTTCAGGGTGAGCTTACCGAATTGGGACTGCGGGTCCCACCTGAGGCGGAATTGCGCAATCTGGTCAAGAGGGCGGTCCGCAGTGGCCGGCGGTGTTTCGGGTCCTATGGGCGCAGATTCGTGCGTGACCACCCAGGTTTCCTGGAAGAGCGGATAAGACGATTCGTCGTAGATCGCTGCCTGAAAACCTTAACCTCGGAAGTTTAGGACATCAATTTACGTGACTTTAATTTGACTTGAAGGGAGTACGAAATGCCGAAGAACACAGCTAAGAGGAAACATACCAAACAGAGGAAGCATCATTGCCAGACGCCACGGCGCAAGGTGCAACGCGCGCGGGAAACCATAGCTCCAGGTAAGGACATCTCGTCCCCGGCCGCCAATTCGCCAGATGAATCTTCCGCTGCACCGGATTCACCACCATACAGCCCTGCGGTCCCCGATAACCGTCGAAACGGGGAAGGTTTGGCTGAGAAGGTCGCTTCATCCAAGCAGCGGCTGCTGGAGTTGGGCCGCAGTTGGAAACAACGCGCCGATCGAGGGGCATCACTGAGCGATTTGGCGGAACAGGCTGGGTGCTCGAAAAGCCTTGTTCGGAACCTGCTCGTCCTTGCCAGTCTACCTGATGACCTGGAGACTGCCTACGCGGAAGGGAAGCTTGGCCGAAAGAAAGTACTGGAAATCGCACGCGCCAGGCGGAAATCGGTCCAGGCACCGGACGCTGTCTCATCCGGCAGCCGATCACAACCGGATCCGCACCAGAAACCCACGCCGATCATGACTGAGGATGAGCGCCACAGGAAAATCGCAGAAGGCACGCAACTGGTAATAGACTGGTTCCATTCGATAGATTTGGCCTTCTGCTTTTGGGAGCCATTGTTCAACCAAGTCAACCTGGGATTGTACGGGGGCTTCCCTTGGTTGTTCGCACGGGGGAACTCGCCATACAAACCCCGGTCGGAGGGGAATGCCTTGGAACTTATCAAACGTTGTAAGCCTAAGGGGGGAGGGGAACACTCCATGCCTGACATCCTCAACAGTTACGTGGAATGGCTGGCTTGCTGGATTCAAACCGTGCTTCCCGACCGGCAGCTCATGAGAGAAGCTCTCGATAGGGCCGAACGCACGCTCATCCGCGAGGCTTGGAACGCATCCACCTCCTGGTAGCGGCAGGTTTTGCCGGGCGCGCCATTATACTTAGTTCGAGACCAACGGGTGCTCCTATGTGTTGCACCTGTTCCGACTTTGCGTAGACTGAGTCTCCCGCCCGGTCACTACCTCAGTATTCTTCCTGAGCTAAGCTATTCCTATATCAGCCGGGAGGGGCAGGGGATCATCTGCACCCGCCAGAAACTTCACCGCCAATAGCAGCGGGCTGGATAAGGGGATACACGGCAAATAGGTTATCCCAGTCACGGTGGTTCTTCGTCCTCCCCCGGGGCCGAACTCTGGCCACCCCAGGAGGCCTGCGGGAGGTGCTTCTTGAGCGGCCAGCAGCCAGGTGGGGAGGCTCTGGGCGGCAGCAGAATGGGAAGGTAACAATTGGCCCGCGTGGAGAGAGAGACCTGGTAGGAGCCCTCATCGAATGCCATCGTGTATCCCGGGTACACACCAACCGTGCAATAAACGTCGTCTGCATCTCATTCACCGCGTCGTCTACTGAAGTTCCCCAACCTTCGTTCAGGATTTCCACGCCGAAGATCTTCATGCTGGCGGCCGCGCCGTATTCATTGCACCCGGCCAGGGTGATGTCGAAGGGCAGGATCTGGTCGGAGGCCCAGGGGGTGGCCAGGGCTTTGAAGCCGGAGGCGGAAGAGAGGGGCGTGTCGGCACTCTGTTCGATGGTGGCGCTGGCCGGCGTGCCATCAGCGTTGGTGATGGTGGAGTTGAAGGTGACCGTCTGACCGATGAAGTTCGACTCGGTGACGGTATATTGGGGCCGGATGTCGTCAACATTGGCGACGAAGGTTCCACCCTGGGTATTGATCAGGGCCAGTAGGGCATGACGGTCGAAGTTGATCCAGACCAAGGAGCCGGCAATGCCGCGCTTGTTGCGGGAGAAGGCGCGGGGATCGGGGGAGCCCATGGTGTAGAGGGGCGCCTTCTTGCGGGTGATGGAGTAGGAAATGGCTTGGATCTCGGCAAAGGTGAGGTTGCCGATGACGGCGCGAATATCGGTGCCGGACAGGGAATTATAAGACCGGCTGACTTCACTAACCACAGAACCGGAAAATGCACCCATGGATGTTTACTCCTTCTTCTGTCAGGAAGAACTACAGCACGCAGCAAAGGAAGCTGGTGAGGAGTGGAATTTTTCGGGGGGGCGGCCGGGATGCCGGGCCAGTACTTCGGAAATGGAGAACGTATCTCGGATATCTGAATCAATGAGCAATTAAGGTAAGGACTTTTTCTTCGGGGCCGGCCAGGCAAAGGGTTGCGGCTGGGCAGGGTTGTCCGCAAGATAAATTCGTACGGCCTGCTCCACCGCTACGGCTCCCGGCACAGTCGCGCGCGCCGTATGCTTCGGGATCAGCTCCACCAACCAGTGGGCGGCCCAACTTAACCATGTGCGGTCGGCTGGCGCGGGATGGACCTGCAACCGGGGCCGGTGTTTGAACCAAGCCTGGGCGCAGTCCTGGGCGTGCGTGCCTTCATGGTCCGTCACTAAATGAATCGGTGTCTCGGCCGGGACCTCGCGCTCCAATCTACGGATAAAGCCTAGAAAGGCCTGCTGCCGCGGCCGCCAGCGACTGTCTCCGACAACACGGGATTCCAATGCCCGCAAGGCTTCGAACCAACTCGCCGCGTCGGCCGGCGGTTTCTCAGGGGACGACGCCGGCACGGCACGCTTCTTCCGGGCGAGTGCGGTGGGCAGGCGTTCCAGCGCGAGCCCCAAGAGTTTATCCGGGGGATTGAGGTAAAGTCCTACGATGCCCGTGGCCGCTGCCACGCGCTGCAAGCGATGGGGTGGACTCACCCGGTGTGGCTGGATGGCGTATTCATCCAGAATCCGCTGAATCGTTCCATGACTGACTCCCTGGGCCCGCGCCAGGCTGCGCACACTCCAGCGCTTGCTTCCCGGCGGCGGAGCCTTGGCAGCCGCCTGCACGATCTGCCGGATCTGCCGCCGGGAGATCCGCCGCCGCAGTCCGCGTCCGGGAGCTAACTCGAGCAGCGCCTCGGGACCTCCCTCCCTAAACCGCTCCTTCCACAACGCAACCGTGACCAAGGTGGTCGGCAAGGCCCGGGCGATGGCCCGGTGGGAAGCTCCCGCCGCCGCCAACAGGATGATCTGCGCGCGCAGAGCCACTTGGCGAGGCGTCTCGAAAGCCGCTCGCCAGGTCTCCAGGACGCGGCGTTGCTCGGGGGTTAGGACAAGGGGTGGGGCCGGACGCGGCATAGGGGAGAGAATAACACGGGTGGCCGTGAGAGACCGAAAAGTAGGGGAAGCAAGACTTGATATGATATACTTACATGTGGTACGATTCCAATTACATCATCCTATACGGAGGAAATTGTGGTTATGACTCAACTGACCTTTGGCGCTTTCCTGGCGGCCTGCCGGGAAGCATCAGGAAAAACCCAGGCGCAGGTCGCCGCGGCCTGCGCCATTACGCCCGAAGCGATCTGTCAGATCGAGCGGGGGCGCCGCAAGCCCGCTTTTGATCTCGTCCTCGCCTTGGCCGATGCCCTACAGATTGACCGCAGACTGCTCGGCCGCTTCGCCCTGCAGACCCGCGCCTCGCAGTTTTACACCGTTTTGGGCCTGGAACCTGTCGGGGAGGAAGCCCTCCTGGCGGCCTGCCCCCACTTAGTAGTCTTCCATCCCCTCTTCGACAACCCCCAGGAGGAAGGCCAGCAGCCCACCCACTGCGCGGAACCTGCCGAAGCCCCCCTCCCGTCCGCTCTGGGCGTGACGAGTGAACCTGCTCCGCCGGCTTGCTAGCAAGTCGAAGTTCGCCGGGTGGTCCGTGGCTCGTCTAGCAGCACGTCAATGCGCAGGCGGGTTTTTGGACCACCCGGGCGAACCCCTCTACACGCCCTTGTGGCCAGAGGAACAGCCGAATATGACAGCCGATTGGGAAGAATTCCAAGCGCAGTACCAGCACCTGCAGTTGCTGTGGGAAGAAGCTTTGTTCAGCAGACGACCGCATTGGAAAAAACTTCAGCGCTGGCACGAGGAACTCTGCGGCTGGGAGGTGCTCCTCGCCGGCCTGGAATTGGAGGATCTAGGGTGAGTCAACGCGCCGTGATCTATGCCCGGACTTCCACCGTAGACCAGCACACCGAAAACCAAGTCTATGACCTTGAGCAGCTGGCCCGGCAACGCGATCTCGAAATCATCAAGCTTTATCAGGATCAGGTTTCAGGTACCCGGGCCCGCCGGCCAGGGCTCGATCAACTGCTGAGTGATGCCCGCCAGGGGAAGTTTGACGTGGTGCTGGTGTGGGCCTGCGACCGGCTGGCAAGATCCGTGTCGCACTTTCTGACGGTACTCGACGAACTCAGTCACCTGAACATTGAGTTCATTTCGTATCGCGAGCAGCTCGATACCACCGGTCCCCTGGGTCGCGTCGTGGTGGTAATCATCTCGGCGATTGCGGAGCTGGAACGATCCTTGATTGTGGAGCGGGTGCGCGCCGGTCTGCGCCGGGCAAAACTGGAAGGCCGTCGACTAGGCCGACCGCCCCTGCTCGTGGATCGCGAAGCCGTCCTCCGTGATCGAGAGCAAGGGATGAGCATCAGCCAACTCGCCAAGCAGCACGGCATCGCCGAAACCAGCGTGCGCCGACTCCTGCGCCAGCCTGAATCCACCCCGCCAAAAACCCCCGTTCCACCGCCGACGCAAGTCATTGATAACGCGCCACGGCTTTCAGCCGTTTAAGGTCCGCCAAAAACAGTAGGTTTTCGCCCGCAGGCGTACCAGATGAAACTCCGTGACCTGTTGTCGGAGGCAAACGCTTATGACAGATTCCACGCCCGCCATGGCCGAGGCCATCGAATGCCCGCTCTGCCTGGGCAAGGGCGAACTCAGCCGCACCGAGGTTCTTGAGCGGCTCGGCATGAAGGACTTCGCCCGAGTTGCGCAGCTAAGCGCAGAGGAAGCCATACGCCTCGTCCTGAAGAAGGAGAAGGATGCCGAGCAGGCCCGGTGGGCGAAGTTCGACGCGGAGCTCGCAAGGCGGGTCTCCGAGGTCACAGGCAAGCACAACGCTGAATGGCAGAAGCTCCAGGCCGAGAAGAGCGAGCTTGCCGCCCGCCTGAAGGGAATCGAAAAGAGCGCCACCGCCACGCTGGACAACGCCCGCCAGGAGGAACGGCTGGCTGCCGGGAAAGAGTCGCAGAAGCAGCTTGCCGCACTGACGAAGCAGATTGCGGAGCTTGAGGCCGCCCAAAAGCTGGCGGAAGAGCAGAAGAAGGCAGAGGTCGCCAAGGCCAGAGCCGAGCTTGAGGCTGCGCTGAGCAGCGAGAAGGCAAAGGCGAATGACCTGAGCCGCCAAGGAAAAGACTACCTACAGGAAATAGGTACCCTCCGCGAGCGGAACCGGGAGCTTGAGTCCGAGATGGCGAAGGTGGCCCGCGTCGGAAAGAAGGAAGAAATAGACTTCGCCGCCGAAGCCAAGTCCTGGCCCGGCATTTGGGTCGGCGAGAAGCTGCCGCGAAACGGCGACCTGATGGCCTTTGCCGACGCAGCCGGAAACGCCCTTGAGCCGAGGCTGCTGATTGACAACAAGGACAAGGCGACCATCGCCGAGGCTGATGTAAGGAAGCTTCTCAGGGACGCCACGGAGCGGAAGCTCGCGGTCGCCGTGCTCGTGACTCGGGAGGAGTCGCAGTTGCGGCATACCGACCGGCAGTGCAGATGGGGGCAGGAGGACGGGGTGTGGCTGCTGCGTTCCACCCGTGCTTGGCTTCCCCGCGACCTGGAAGTGCTGCGCCCGGTGTTCGAGCGGATGCGGGCAGAGGGGCCGGACTTCCTCCAGCGGAACGCGGCCCTGGCGAACGAGGTCCAGCACACGTTCACGGACATTGATGAAATCCAGGGCCAACTCAACAAGGCCGGAACAGCCATCGGGAAGGCGCAGGCGCTCACGGCGAAGTACCGGTCGAGATTGACGGGGCTGTGCGGCAGCGCCGCCGCAGGCCAGGAAATGCTTGGCAAGGTAGGAGGTAAGAACCTAAGGGCAGGCGCCGGGAACGGAAATGGGACACTGGAGCACCAACAATTCAATCAACAGGAGGAATCAGCATGAAGCTCGAACACAGCACCGTAGTCACGTCTGACGGCAAGAAAATCACCACCAGCACCTGGCGCACCGACAGCGGCAAGACGACCTCCCAGAACATCACCTCCACGGACCTGAAGAGCGGCAAGGTGACGGTGACCAACGTGAGCGGTGGCAAGCTGCTGCCGTAGCGTGCAACCTCACCATTCGCCCCTGCGAGGAGCCTTGGATTGGCGACCTTGCCCCTGCATGCCACAGGTATTGCAAGACCTGCACCGGACAAAAGTAGAGAAGTTCGAAGGTTGACTGAGGTCATCAGCCGCAAGAGAGGAGCCATGAGCCATCGGCACTTCTGTATTGTTGGATTTCACGGTTGGGATTGCGAAGGGAAGGCTCTGCATTCTGGTGATAGGGAGCCGTCGGTTTGCCTGTGCTGCGCATGCGGTCTCCCTTTGGAGGAAGGCGACCACAGCAAGTGCGAGGATTTCGGCGAGGTGGTCACGTGCCCTGAGCACAGGGACGAAGAGCGGCGGCGTTTTTTGGAAATGAAGCCACGGATTGCTGCCCGCTTCAAGAGATTAAAGGCAGCGTGGGATGAGCGCCACGGGAGCACTCCCGAGTCCGACCGGCTATTCGAAAAGCTTATGAAAAACCTGAACTCCAAATCCTAATACGCCTCGCCCTGCCGGATGCCGCCCGAGAGGGTATCAGCCAAGAGAGAAGCAATATGAGCCACCGTCATTTCTGTGATGTCGCCGGTCACTTGTGGGAATGCGACGGAGCGGCACAGCGCCTTGGGGACAAGGAGCCTTCCATCTGCACGTGCCACGGGTGCCGTGCCCCGCTGGAGCAGGGCGACCACAGCCGGTGCAGGAACCTCGTCGAGCTTGTCGCCTGCCCCGAGCACAGGGACGAACAACTCCGCAGGAGGGAAGAATCCGAAAGGGAATTCGAGCGCCGTGCCGCCGAGTTCGGGTTCGACGATAAGTGGGCACGGATGAAGGCGCTGCCTGTCGGGCGGGAGAAGGCAGGATCCGACAAGCTGGATTACGAACGTCTGGAGGGCCTTGCTGCGCGCCTGGATGCGAATCCCGTAGTCGGTGAAAAGCTCGAATTCGTTGGTACACAGAGGGGGAACGGTTCTCATGTTAGATCGAAGCTGTGCTGCTGAGCTAGGCCGGCCTGTGCCGGTGTACTGCTGAGCGGCGAGAGTTTGCGTGAAAGCCAGATGAGGAAAATCCTCACGTCCGGTTTGATGAGGGGGGAGGCAATCATGCTTCGGCATCGTTCCTCCCCTACTCTACCGGTAATATAGAAGCTGTTACAGGCACCGCTGCTCAAGACCGGCCGGGAACCCATGAATGGATTGTCTGGGAAGTGCCCCTACTCGCAAAGAGAGATCTGAAGCACCTCCGGGCCCTGCAACATGACTTCTGTCTGCCAGAGGCCGGGAACATCGAGGGCTTCAATCGTTAACGGATCCTGGCTCGACTTCCCGCACAGCTTGACCGTGCTGCCGCTTCGCGCGGCAGGACGGTAGAGCAACTGCAGCCTGGTTTTCCCCTGCCCTTGAAGGCTGACTTCCACGCCCTGCGAGTCAGGATGCAGGCCTCTGACATCCGTATCGGTATCACACGTCCAGATGCCCCAATCTCCTGCCACTGTCACTGCGTGGATCTTCCCGCGGGTTATGGCCAGTGGTATATCCGCATCCTCCCACAACAGATGCGCCTCACAGGGTTGGGAGTCGTCGCTCCACCAGTTGACATTCAAAAAGTAAACCGTGCTGATAGAGGGTCTTCCCGGTATTTGATCCCAGTCATAAACGGTGAAACTCGCATTTTCTGATCCTCTTCCCCATACTCTGGCTCTCTGCTCCGTTACAACTCGCTCGCCTGTCTTGCTCAGGAGTTCTCGATATAGCCCCTCCAAAGCGGCGTCGCCCGGATAGGTTGCCACGTTAACAAATGTGACTTGACCCGTGCCAAACTTTCGCTCCACCAAGACGGGGGTGCCTGCCTCATCGGTCAAGCGCGCGACTGCACCGTCGAGAATCACGTCGCCCAATTGCAGCATTCGGCCGCAAAGACCGGTGGCCAGACACTGGTCACGGAACTGCACGGTGAGGTATTTTCCCGAGCTTGTCTTGAACCCGAGAAACTTCAAGCCTAAGAGTTGTTGCACTTGCGGCCCCGCGAGCAGCTGCGGCAACTGTTTCCGCCGAGTCTCTGTTGAAAGGTGAGGAAGAGCTAGGATCAGGTGGCCACCGGCTTTCACGTACTCTCGGAGGCGCTCGACCTGCTCCGTATTTGCAGTATTCCAGCCAAGAAACACGAGCGCGGAGTACTTCGAGAATGTATCCAGGCCGGCCTCAACGGGGACAATATCTGCGGGTCCGTAAGGTGTGCCGCTGAAGAATCCTACGGGCTCGTGGGGACAAGGCTCGCGATAGATGGAAGCCAGCACCGAACGCGGGAAAAACACTTTCAGTAAATCCCAGCTTTTCTCTGGTTCGGCAAATTCCCACTGGGAACCTGCCTGTCCCCACACTGTTGCGTGCGTCCAGCAGTTCCAGCCGTCGTGTTGTCCCTGTAAGAAGCCTACCGGTACACGCATGTGTCCCCGGCGGCTATGCGCGCGAGTGAAACGGACGAAGTCCTGGTGAACCTTCAGGTGCCCCTGGCAAGCAGGGCTGAACCGATCGTCGGCGCTGAAGCCTTCCTCCATGTGCCACAATCCGTCCTCGATATAGATATGCTCCGTACCATGAATGTACGGTGTGGCCAGCGCGAGGAAGTAGCGTCGGAACGCTGCCGGGTCATCATGCGGGGTCGTGGACCACTCGGCTGCGATGTGGGCGCCGTAACGTGGCTGTCCGTAAGCCAGAGAAGCACCTCGCAACGCCCCCAGAATAATCTCATGCGGACCATACATGGTCTCCGCCGCCAGCCATTTGTAACCTGCTTGAAAGAAATACTTGAAAAGTGTCGAGGGGCCGCTGTGCCGCCGGGCCAGCGGCAATGCCCTGCGAATGTTCTCAACAAAGTACTCGGCACCCTCGCGCATGTCCCGGGCACGGTGGGGATCGAAGAAAAGCGGTTCCATCGCGCGCCCTCCCAGCAGGCGCGGATCACCGATAGTTCCGCCCCGTCCGTGGGCGGGAAGACGCTCGTACACAGCCTGGAAAAACTCTTCATCCGGCCACCTCCAACCGGGGCCCCCGTAGTTGTACATGCCGTCGCGCTCATGCAGCTGGGAACCCAAAAAGAAGGGTCCAGCCAGCATCTCATCAGTCGGGTTGCCGTCCGTGCCCGGCATCTCGCGACCGTCGAGGATCAGGGAGTACTTCAGCCCTGCCGCCTCGCAGAAGCGTCTGGTTTCCTTCCAGGCTTCGGGGTTGAGGGCCTGCGTACCTCCCCATTGATAAATGGGCCGATAGACAATAGAATTACCCAGGGAGTGATGGAGAAACCAGGCATAGAAACGCTCGAGACTCTGTGGTTCCGCTGCCACATAAAACGAATCGCCGCTACCAACCAGCACCCCGTCATTTTCGCGCTCGACGACGCGCTCGACGTTGACTTGCCGGGCTTTCCCTCCAAAGCGGAACTTTATCGTCCCGCCCGGTCCCCCTCGCTCCGCCCGAAACCTCACAAAGTGCAGGCCCGCAGTGGGAAAAACGAGGTCGGATTGGACAGGCGCTATGCCAGTCCGCTGCTGATCAGGCGCAGGCGCTACATGTACCCGAGTCTGAAGTCCTGGGTCGCGAGTTCTGATCGTGACCGGGAATTCGTTGCCGGCCTCCACCAACTTCGGGCAGGCCACTACTTCCATGGCGCCATTTGGGACCTGCAGCCATTCGAGTTTGCGCAGGTTGTAGGCAAGCGCCTGGTAGTAATCGGAAACGAGCCCGATGGTAAGATCATTTTCGCCATCGCGTGGTAATCCTGCAGGTACGTCGACCTCTGCTGACGGCCAGGAATAGACTGGCTGAAAGAGCTTGCCGTGAAAGAATTCCTTCCCGTTAAGGGTCAAACGGAACTTTGGCCATTCTTTCTCGGAGAGGTTTTCGCCTAACCAGTTGCGGTAAGGGCGATTGGGCCGAGACGGGGCAAACGGCGGCAGACCATTGGGGCTATTCGGTTGCGGGAACTGAGGATCCTCGAGCCAGAATCTGCCCCGGAACCTTTCTCCAACGATGGTGAATAGTACGCATGCCACATCCCCCTCCAGGCGAACCGGGAGCTGGCGTTCCTGCCAGTCTTGCGTGCCCTCACCGCCATCCAGGAAATATACCTTGTCCGGAGGGCCTGTGATATCGCCCCGGTTTCTGCCTGGGCGCTTTTGGTAGACCGCTGCTTCGATGCCGACTCGACCCCCAGGAAATGTTTCGAGACCTTCTGTTCTCATCCAGACCTTGCAAAGATACTCACGCTCATCGGCCGTAGCATTGCAGAACACTCGGAAGTAGGCACGCCGTGGGTATAACTCGCCGTTCGAGAGCAGGACGAGGCTGTACGATCGGTGATGTGTCGTCCGAGGGTCGAGCGCATCATCAATCAGCCGATAAAATGGGGGAAATCCCTCTTCGGTTCGCAAATCTCGATCGACATCCACTTCGCCACTCAAGCGCAGGCGCCAGGCAACGTTTCTGGCATTCTCACGAATGAGGGCTCTGACGCGCACTGACTCGCCGGGGTGGATGGCTAGATCGCCTTCGCCCGTTCTTCTTCCCTTGACTCCCTCCAGGGGGATTGGCAGGCATGTCTCTAGAGGTATGATGGCGGCCTCGCCAAGGTCATTCCTGGCACCGGCTTCCGGAACGGCGGGCATCCGCAGACTTCCCGAAACCAAACTCGTTCCCCCTATCGCTCCCTTCAGGAAAGCTCGGCGTGAATGTGACATCCCTTTTCGCCTCTCCGATCAGCTTAGGTCCCCTGCCGCAGCTGGTCTCCGGCACAGAATTTCGAATCGCGATTCAATCCCGGGTTGGCATTTTGAATCACAGACGGTGGAGACTTTATAGGCCTTTTGCCACCATCGCAACGAAAATCTATAATTCCTGCTCCTGGGTAGCGGGGCACTTTGGGATGTTGCTGTGGCGGTTGAGGCCCACGAGATGAACGGGGGAATGGACCAGCCCGGGGCCGCAGGCTGACCCTGATGAAGCTCAGGGTATCCAGCAAAAGATCGAACATGGTCAGCAGCACGTTGGACAGACAGTCGAGTTTCGGCATCAACGGCATGATCGCATACCTCGAACGATGTAGTCACTTAAGGGAGTGAATCGGCGCGGACGGAATTATTGCGGACAACACTTGTGGCTGGCACTAATTACGCAAACTCACTCAGATCGATTCCCTCCAGTTCCGGATCATAGGTCTGGTTGGAAGCCAGCAGTTCGTCCCATGTGATTTCTCTTCCGCTGTACGCTGCTTGGCGCCCCAGGATGGCGCTGAGCGTCGAGTCGGCTCCCATGGCCACCTGGTTGTGAAATTTCCCGCTGGTGATGCTTTCAATGAAGGTCTTCTCTTTTTCTGGATCCGCGTCTTCGAGCGCGCCGTGGAACATTCCGGTGGCCCTTTTCGAGGGGTCTTCGTTCCCGACGGCGTAGATGTTGGCATGTCCCGGGCGGGGAGAGGCCGGCCCCACACTGCCTTCCCACTCCCAAGGTTCGTCGCCGTAAATTCCCACTACGCCCTCATAGTGCATTTCGGCCACGCCTTTGGCCCCAAACAATCGAATGGCCACATCACTGAGGGCTTTGCCTGCCTGATAGGTATTAAGATTCAGGTGGACATCATTCGGATAGGTGTAAGTCACGTCGAAGTGGTCCCAGCAATCACCTGGATCTTCCTTCACTCTGCGCCCACCAGTGCCGAGGGCTTTAAGAGGATGCGCGCAGAGCATCTAGTTGCAGATGTCAATCAGGTGGATGCCCTGGTCCACGATAATGTCGCCGGAAATGACACGATCCCAGAAGAAAGTGCGGATGCGCCGTTCCAAGGGCGAGGCGTTGGGTACGGCGGATAGAAAACGCCCGTCGAGTGATAATAGGCCGCGCCGCAGGCGATCTTGCCCAAGGCGCCTGCATGAACGCGGCGCACCAACTCGACGTAGGGTGACGCGTGCCGGACTTGGAAGCCGATGTCGAGGCTGAAACGGTTCTGCACCTTTTCGCCGATGCGCATGACGCGTTTGCAGCCGGTAACATCCACGGCCACGGGCTTCTCACAGTAGACGTGCTTTCCGGAGTTCACGACAGCTTCCAGATGCTCGGGATGAAATATGTCGGGAGTAGAAATCTGAACCATGTCGATCTCCGGGCAACTCGCCAAAGCCTGGTAGGCCCGCGGCCCGCGAAACATCAGCTTGGGATCGATTCCGGCGTAGCCTTTCTTATCGGCGACACTGTCAAAGTGGCGTTTGCCCTTCTCCAACTGATCCTGAAAAAGGTCAGCGAGAGCGACGACCCGCGCGCTGGTGTTGTTCGCAAACGAGGTGGCCACATGGGTTCCACGGTCCCCGCAGCCGAGCAATCCCAGCCGAACTGCCGAATTGGCTGCCGTACCACGCACGAGTTGCGGCTTGATGATCATTAACCCGGCAGCGACCGCTGCGCCGAGAACCTGCCGTCTGCCGATTTTCTCGCTCGATCCTTTCATGGGTCTCCCTCCTGGATTTGGTCCGATTGTAAATTGCCAACGGGGGCGGGCTGTGCGAATCATGTGAGGGGTTGCTTGCCTCCCCCGCAACCCCATCATACCTGCGGACTTGTCCAACCAAATGATGCAAGGTCACAACCTAATGAGAACCCGGAGATCAAATCCTAATAAATTCCTTCTCGCGATACATCCAATAGAGTATTAACCAGACTACGGCAAATGCCGCGCTGGCCTCGACCAATTCTGCCCAACGTCCGATAAGCGGCAGCAGGTTCCCCACAAAGATGTTGCCCACGAGCCGGAAATCAAAGATTTCCGTGGCCACGTAAACCGCAATGGAATTCATGCCGATGACGATAAACCCGAAGGCCCACTTCTTGTAGCCGAGCACATCGATGATCCAGTAAAAGAGCGCCATGGCCATAAAGCTCACGCCGCCGGAGATCAACACGTAAGAACTTGTCCACATCAACTTGATGACCGGAAACGACACACTCCAGATGAGTCCTAGCGCCAGGCTCACCGCGCCCGCCATCAGCAGGCGATACATCTTGCTCTGCGGCGTAAAGTCGGACATCAGCATCTGTCCCGCCAGCACGCCCAACAACACTGAGGCCCCGAAGCCGAGATAGCTCAGAAACCACGTATTTTCTCCGTAACTCAAGTGGCCGAGAACGAGATGGTCCACGTATGCCGGTAGATTGCCTTGCGGAGTCAAGACTCCCGCGCCGACCCCGGGCACGGGGATCAGCATGACCATGGCCCAATAGGCAAGAAGCAGAGCAGCGATGATGGCCGCATGCCATTTCGGCTTCACCTTCACAGCCACGATGGTAGCCACCAAGTAACCAGCGGCGAGACCATGCAGCACGGAGAAACAAGGACGGAACTTCGACCAATCAAACAAGAGGAGATTTCCCTGCGTGATCGTTCCCAGGCAGAACATAACAATGGCGCGCCAGGCAGCGTGGAGAAGTAGGGTGCGGTCACTTTCGCCCTTGGCTCGGCGTTTTGCTATTGCCAGCGGGATGGCCGCTCCCATAATAAGCATGAATAGAGGCCAGATCACGTCATAGAAATGCAATCCCTGCCAGGGCACATGGTGGAACTGTTCGAGGAACTTGTTGAAGAATGGCCGGTGTACGACCTTCCCCAGGCCCATCAGAATTTCAGTGCCACCAATAATCCAAAGCATATCGAAGCCGCGCAGAGCATCGAGCGAAACCACCCTCTCGGTGGCAAGGGAGCGGCGGCCAGCCACGTCGCTTTCCGGGTTACGGGGCTCCGTCACAATCTTGCTTGTTTTCATGGCTTCCTCCTGCGGAAGGTTGACCACAGCTTGGGGCGCCGCCTCAAGGAGTACGCCATCCAGCGAACTGTGCAAGCAGCCGGTCAATTGGTCAAGCAGCATGTACGGTACGACTGGATTTAGGCAACATGCCTCATTGCGGCATCCCACCACTCCGCCCAAGAAGCACGTGTAAGGAAACGCTTCCAATCTCGCGCGCACCTACCGCCGCTTTCCAAGTGATCTCCTGCCATTCGACCTTTCCAGTAGCAGGAGCAACTAAGGCAGCTCGCGCAGGATAAAGATCATGTGCCCGTACAGGATAACGAGCAGACCCAGTTCTCTCGGTCCAGCCATGCGGCAACGCCACAGTTAGGCTCACTTCTTCAGAATCCTCTGTCCCATTGCGGATAACAAGGGGGACGTGCAAGGCGCTCCCGAAGTCGATCGCCACTTCGGGAACCGGCAGTAGTTGGGCGAGGCGCTCAAGGTTGTGCGCTCTCCAAAACTCCTGATAGAACGCCCATGGCCCGCCCAGCTCGAGCGAAAGCCCCTCATGGATCTGAGGCTGAAATCCTGGAACTCGTGCGAACGGAGCGGGGCTGGGAACGATCCCTTCGAAAATATCACCTGTTACGCGGCACTTGACGACCGATTTGCCAACGATAAACTGGATAGGCAATTCAAAACCGGAAAGGTCACCTTTGGTGAGAGCCTCTTTTGCTAGACTGCCCGTCCCCTGGGTGAGATAATAGCTCTGTTCCTCAGCAGCAAGTCGTCCGTATGAGGCATGACGAGAGGGTGAAACAACGGCATTAGCGTACTCCGGGCCTTGCCCCTCGAGGAAATTTTTTCGGAAGGGGGAGGCGTTTGGCTTCTCGTTCCAGTATTCCGAAAAGGCGTCGAACGCATCAGTAAAGTAGTAAATTTTCTTGGGCTGCCAAGGACGCAACCCTTCCGTCATATACATGTCGCCCTCGCGACGGGGCATTGAGACCTGTTCGGAAAACGCAGTGGGGTCAGCAGCCAAATCGAAGGCTTCCGTGGCAAGGATTCCCGCCGCTTGGTGGTCGTCATGGTTTTCTCCTGCCACGTAGTCTGGAAGCCAAGTCAGAATGACCTCCGGCCGAGTCAGCCGCACCAAGCGAACGATCTCGTCCAAGGCTCGGCCATGATTCCAGTCTTCAAGTGACCAAAGGGGATCCTGGCCTGGGGTGTCGTGACCGCCCAAGAACCACACGTTGGCTACCCCAAAGGACTCTAGGGCCCGTCGCGCTTCGATCATGCGCACCAGACCCAGCGCGGCGCCTTTGGCGTCTCCCACCAAATTGCCCCCGCCATCGCCGGTGGCACAGAAGATTGCAGCCACGCGTTTGTGGTCATCGAAGATAGCCCTTGCGAGATAACCAGCGACAACACTGTCGTCGTCAGGGTGGGCGACAATCAACAAAATATCTGCTTTATATCGCTCGTCAGGTTGTGGATACGATGGCGCCTCAGGCAGCTGTGCCAAGCTCCCGCAGCTGAAGAATAGCATTAAAAGCGCGGTAATATGAACAGATGGAGTTTTCATTGTATATATCTTTCCCTCACACTTCGGACTGATCAACACTGGGATTGGGCTCACGTTTTAGGATCACCTTAGGAGAGCAATCAGCAATGAGGCGTCCTTCTCCCGAAGTCATCCCGATCGCAAGTCGTCTCGACTCGGCAAAGGAACTACGAGCCGTTCGCTTGTCCAGCAGACGCAGACTTCGCTTGTGGCTTTCCGCGGGTAGCGGCGGCCTTGCCGCCCGACAGCGCATCTAGCAAGTTGCGCTCGAGCTTGCGAAAGACAACAGGGTCACGAACGTAATCGAAAAAGGAGGAAACCGCGGAGTTTGCAAGCTTTCCTGCCTCCGCTGGCTTCTCTTTCTGCAAGACTTTCAACATTTCGTAGTCCTCAATGCCTTCGCGCATGGCCTCGAACCGGATCGAACTCTTCACGGATAAATGTTCTTTGTCCGGGTAGAGAATGAATGCGTCGCCGGGCGCCAGACGTAGCTCGTCTTGATTAATGACGCCCTGTGTATCATTCATGGGTTCGGGTGTCCAATAGTTCGCGCCCCAATGCAGGTACCCTGTCAGGCCATACCGGAAGTTGAGCCAATGTAACAGGCGAACCTTAAGGAGCGGATAGTCGATGAAGCGCTTGAGATATCTCCCACGAGGGAAAACACAAGTGTAGAACCACACTTGGTGGCCACTCTCCATTTGCTGTCCCAGCAATGGGAGACCATTGTCAAAGGTGCCAAGACATGGCACCCAGAGGTCACACTGCTTTCGGAGTTGCTGTGGCGTGCGAGCCAAATCCAACGTATCTATAGTCATAACGTCAGGCATGTAACGATGCACCATTTCAGAAACCTTGGCGTAATAGGGACCCTCAGCGCCTTGCGGTTCATCCAACACATGCTGGATGTAGATCGACTTCCACCCTCTTTCTTCCAAATGCGCATTGAGCGCGGTGAGAAAGCCTTTGAGAAATGGTTCCACCCGAGGATCATCAGGAGGAAGCACCTCCTTGCGAGGCTGACCATTTGCAAGTTGGTATGTCAAAACCTGGAGCGAGGCGTCGTCGCTTTCCGCTCTATCCAGCAGGGGTAATCCCTCGATCAATCCGATAGCACCTGCCTTCTGGAAGGTCTCAACCCAGCGGTCAAAATTCGCGAAGTCGAAATGTATTTGGCCCAATTGTACCGTTGGTCGGATGAGCCCAGGGTGATTGGGGAATAGATAATCGCTCCCAAGCAGGGGAGTCCGGATAACGTTTTGGCGATGGCTGGCCAGGATCCGGCCCACATTCTCGGCCAGTGTCCACCATTGAGGGGAAAAAGCAGAAACTCCGTAGAACTGGCGAGTGATCCCATCCTCAAGGCTAAACCAGTTGGTAACGTTAAGTGTTCGTGCATCCGGGACCGACGCAGCCTCCACAATCAGGTGGAAAGCTTCGCAGGCTACTTCACGACCTTTGGATCGGATGATGATGGATCCCCGATACGAGCCCGGCGGCGCGTCCGGCGGGACATGGACAGTCAACCAAACCGGCGTGGTCCAGTTTGCTACCAGGTTAATGGGAAAATCGAGCAGCGGATCGGGGTACAACCCCGGCGCGTCTCCCACTAGCTCATCGGAAGGCGTGTCATGTGTGTGCGAACCCACGACCACATACCCAACGGGGTGGATGGTCACGCCTTGAATAGGGTTGCCATTCGGTTCAGAGAAAAGCTCAGCTTCAGACGTAACTTCAGCAAGTGGCCTTTTACAACGAATCGCGAGTTGGATGCTAAGGTGTTGATTGCGCGCTGCCCAGAATTCGGGCGCGGCAAGGCGGTGGGTTTCCGGTGCATCCTGCGGAAAAACCTTTACCAATGAGTCCACGAACCAGATCTTCAGGCCTGCTCGGCTCCCGATACATGCGTTATTCGGAATCGTAAGGGCACCAAGAAGCAGGATTAGGATTCCAAACCTTCGCATAAGTGTCCCCTATCAGTGAATAACGCTCGGCGCGCAACAATTGAGCAACCAGCGATTTCGCAAACCTGCGGACAGAACTCACGCTTTCTATCCAGTCAATTTTGGAAAACTCAAAAATGGCCTCGAATCGAGGTCGAACGGGGCACGCTTGGCGGCTAAGTATTGTTGCACCAATCGGTTAGCGTGGTTAGGACTCGCGTTCCGACGAAGCTTGTAACCTGCTCTTATGAACGAGCTTAGGGTTTCGTGAAACCCCCCTTGCGAAAGTTCGATCAGGATCCTAGATTGGGATGAGATTTCTATTGCTGTCGACCCAATCACTGGAGCTCGAATGCGTTCAGCGCTCCGCGGGTGAGCGGTCGGTGCTGGCAAAATTATGGTTCTGCGCATTAGATTTATCCCGATAGTTTCTTGGCAGTGAGCCATCGCATGCCGGCTGCGCAATTTGCCGACACCTTCCCGCTGGCGAAGTTGACTTCCACTTGGCGCGACATCTTGAGGTTGACATGGACGCGCTGCACGATGGATTCGGAGGGTGTCACATTGAGCGATGTTCCGCTGTCGGCGACGGTGCAATTGTAACCGACAATGGTTCCGTCGGCGCGCTCGATGACGAAGGCATTCGTGAGGACGATTTCCTCCATGGCCTTAAAAATTTCATACGGGATGCCGTCGCCGGTCGCGCCCCATTCCGCGCGGTCGAGGTAGCCGTTGCCCTTGGTAGGGCGGCCCCACCAGTCGCCAATGGTGCCGATGTAGTCTTCGGAGGTCACCGTTTCCAGCGCACGTCCCCAGCGGGGATTGGCGCGGTCCGGGACGTGCTCCAGGTTGGGGACGTGGGGATCGACGACAAAGGCCTGGCGCAGGAGCCCTGAAGGCCAATCTAACAACTGGGTGCAGGTGCCCATGGCATTCATCAATTCCCGGAGGTATTTTTCCTCACCGGTGAGGAGGTAGACATAATAGTCCCCATACAGCGTCCAGCCAGCCCAGCCATGGGGCGAGGTCATCATCTGGGCCGATCGTTTCTCATCGCCCCAAGCTTCCCACCAGCGCGCCGTTCCGCCGATGGAGCGACAATCCGTGTCGAGCGACCGGGTCAGGCAGGCATGGGCAGCCAGCAATTGCACTGCGGTAGTCGCGTATTCACGCCGAGCATCAGGATCCTTCTGGTGCAAGGCAAACAAGGCGATCTCGAGGGCCTTGCAGGAAACGGCACCGTCCTCGAAGGTTCCGCCCCCTTCGGTTTTGACGTCAAGCCCCTGATGCATCATGTAATCGATGGCCCGCTTGATGGACTGGGCCTGTCGTTCGTATCTCTGCTGCCAATTGGGGTGATCTGCCGCCAGCGGTTTTTCCGCCGCCATCAGTTCCGTGATCGCCTTTGTTGGGTAGAGGACCTCATCGTAATCCGCCATGCCATAGCCGCCATAGTAGCCATCCTTGGTCTGGCGGGAGAGCACGTATTCGGCAAACTCGTTGGCCATCTCAAGTGATCTCAGATCACCGGTAGCCTCATAGCGCTTCACCAGGAGGCTGATCATGAACTCGCCGTTGGTGATCCGCTCGGGATTGCCACTGAATCGCATGCCATCCCTTTCCCGGAAAAGACGTTCGAGCACCGTGTTAAGGAGGCGATCCCCCTTGATGTCAATGGCGGGATCGGGAAAGTGCTTGGCCGCCAGGAAGAATCCCAGCAGGCTGTAGTAGCTTTCGCATGAGTAACCATCGAGACCACTGTTGAGATCAGCTCGCGGCGTCAGGCGAAGCGCTTCCAAGCGGGCCCGCTTGAGATACCAAGACCAAGGCGGGTGGACAAAGAATCGGCCGGTTGCGACTTTTCCCGATTTATTCTCAACCTGAATGCGGTAGCCGCCATACTCCACGGTGCCGCTGAAGGTGGCCCTGTAGAGGTTGTTGCCCTGGTCGGCGACCGGACATGGCACCTTCACACCAGCCGGCGTTGTGACCGTGGCGGTTGCGGCAGAGGATGAAAAAATGCGCATTTCCGCTGGCTGCCCCGGTTCCAAGCTGTAGCGGTAGAGGTCCAGCATGGGGGCGCCAGCACTGATAGCAAGTTCGGGTTTCACGGCATCTAGCGTCTCAACAGGGAACAGGTTGACCGTCCATGTCCGTTGTTCGCCGGGGGCAATCGGGGCGTAATCAGGGTGATGGTCGGGCACCGGGGGTTTCTGCAGCAGATCAAGGCTGACGGTATAAATGTAGTGCGCATACAACTCGGACAAATATTCGAAATTGTAGGAGCCGACCGGATCCGGGGAGGCGATGTCGAGAATCCGTCCCTGCGGGGTCATCATGTAGCCCCAGAGATGGGTTGGCTCACAGCGAAGCAAGGTGGGGAAATAGAGACTGTTCCAACGGGGGAAGCTGTCCATGAAACTATCGATGCCGAGGACCAACGGCACGCGTTGCGGGGCAAACGGCTCTTTGCTGCTGTTGCTGACGGCTGCGGTGACCTGAAGTCGTCGGTCGGAAACCGCATAGGCCAGCTTGTAGTGGATCCCGTCTTTTTCACCCGTGAACGCGAGCGGATTGCCCACTTCCGGTTCCAAGGCGATCGATTCGCCAAAGCCCGGCCCACGCCACTTGTCTCGGCGAAATTCAACCTTTTGCCAGCCATCGGCATAACGGAGCCGGAGTTGTTCCAGCGAACCATCCTGACGCAAGACTCCGGTGATGCCTTGCGCCTCGGAGCCGATGGTGGTTTTGGGCGGGATGGGCACTGACTTGCCCGGAGCAGTACGCCCACCGAACAGGACTGGCACGGCGAGAAGGATCAAGAGGGGTCTGTTCATTGTGTTCATTGTTTCCTTCCACTGATAGGAATTTGCTTTGTATATACAAACCTGTCTCCACCCTATTAAGAGCTATTCGGATCCGGCCATTGGCGTCTACTAGCGGCCGCAGAGTCAGACTGATTCCGTATATACGTAGGAGCGACTTATTAGACACCTGTTTTCGATGGACGGTCAGCTTCACGTTGCATTTCCTATGTCGCGCTGGGCCGTAATGGACGCCCCGATAGCTTGACGCAGTTCAGAGGTCCCTTTGCTGCTCGGACCGCACAAGGCCTTAACGGGTCCCGCGGTCATCGCGTAATGCGTCCAGGGCTACCCTATCATTTGGGTTGAGCGTCAGTGCGCGGCGGAACTCCGCAGAGGCGTCGGCCTTTCGCCCCAACTTGCGATATAGAAGGCCCAGATCCGAGTGCACGGAGGAAGACCGTGGTGCCAATAGGAGCGCGCGGTGATACTCTTTCAACGCACCGTCAAGGTCCCCCTTGTAAAATTCCATCGTCCCCAGGGCCTCGTGAGGTGTCGCATTGCCTGGTTCCAATGCCACCGCCCGTTGTAGGTCCAGTCCACTCTTCTCCCAATCCCTGAGTACGAGGTAGAGGTTGCCGCGATTCAGCAGAGCGTCCAAATCTGTCGGATCGATCGCCAGGGCGCGATCAAGTGAGGTGATTGCCGGGTGGACCCTACCGAGCTGGGCCTGTACCGACCCCAGTGCCGTGTAGGCACTGGAGTACCAGGGTTGCAAACTGGTAGCCAACTCGAACTCCCGCATGGCCTGTTCCAGGTGACCTAGGGTTCCAAGCGAGATACCGAGGTCGTAGTGGGCTATGGCGTTTTCGGGGTCAATGCGCAAGGCGGCGCGGAAATGCTCGGCGGCTAATTCGTGTTCGTGCAATTGTTGGCGCGCCAAACCTGCCTCGATTTGCGCCACGACTAGAGCCGGATCTTGGGCCGCGATCTCCTCGATCCGAACCGCGGCACTACGCGTGTCTCCGCGCGCTTCCATTTCCCGCGCACTCTGCAACTGGCGGTACATCGATATACGGTCTTTGGGATCGGGAAGCGAGGCGCCCGATAAGGGTGGGGGGGTGTGCAGCGAGGCCGTCCCCACATATCCAAGACTCCTTAGCTGTTCAACAACCTCCGGAGGGACCGCAGCGGTCGGACGTCCATGCGCCATCGAACTAGCCAGCTTGTCCAGCTCGTCGTGCAAGCTGTTAGCCATCGAGTGGTTCGTGGTAATCAAATTGTGCGACTCCGCCGGATCCTGGCGAAAGTCGTAGAGCTCCGGACGAGGAGCTTGGATAAAGGTGAACCGGTCGTAACGTAGGGCCTGAAGGGGCGCAGAGTGAAATTGGCGATAGGGGTACAATGTCTCCGAGTAAGCAGGTAGCGCCGGTCGCATTTGTCCGACTAACTCCGGCACTAGGCTGCGTCCCTGGAATGAAGAGGGGACGGGGACTCCTAGAAGCGCGCACACCGTGGGCGCAATGTCAATCAAACGCGCCACCGCCTTGATTCTGTTGCCTGCAAAGCGGCGATCCGGGAATCGAAGTATCCATGGAACGTGAGTTGTACTGCCATAAAGGAAGAAGCCGTGATTTCCTTCACCGTGGTCGCCTAGGCCTTCTCCGTGATCCGCGGTAATGATAAAGAGTGTATGGTCCGCCATCCCCCGGCTGACCAAACTTTCCCACAGTTGCCCGATCAGGTCATCGACATAAGCCAATTCACCGTCATACATACGTCCACGGAAGCGTTCTCGCCAGGAATCAGGCAATAGGTAAGGGCCGTGCAAATCATAGAAGTGAACAAACGCGAAGAAGCGGTGTGCGTGATGGTTCCTGATCCACTCGGAAGCGGCCTGCTCAACCTGGTCGCCGCGAATTTGAATCGTGCCAGGGTCTGCCCCGGGGAAGCGATACAACGAAAATTGCCCCCAGTATTCGTCAAATCCGCGTGCCAAGCCAAACCGACGATCCAAAACAAAGCTGCTGACGAAAGCAGCGGTCTGCAAGCCGTGGGCCCGCATCTGCTCGGCCACTGTCGGCACCGAAGGAGAGAGTGCTTCCCCGTTGTCACGGATGCCGTTGACGGGAGGATAAGTGCTGGTAAGCAGCGATGCATGGGCTGGCAAAGTCAACGGAACGGAGGTAAAGACCTGTTCGAAGACAACACCTTCCTTAGCCAAACGGTCAAGATTGGGAGTCACGGAGTGATACCCATAAGCGCCCAAATGGTCAGCGCGAAGTGTATCGATGGAAATAAGAAGGATATTCCACTGAGGATTCACGACATTCTGGGCCCAAGCTGGTTGGAATGCGAGCGACAGCGCCCAGCAGGGCAACCACGGCACAAAGAGAGCCATGAACCATCCAAGCAGTGTCACTGCCTTTGTGTGTGAGTCGGTGCTGCCGTGTCGTCGCAGCTTGTCATCCTGTTCACGAAGCGTGTTGCACATCCTGAATGCGCACCATCATGGGTTTGGGAGGGGTTTGGCAGGTGCATTTTGCGGGCGCTCTTTTCATGGCGCCACCTGGTCCCCTGCCAAGCTTGCAAGTTCTAGGGCGCAATGTCCGTCATTGCTTATTAGACCAGTACGCTCTGTCAGCCTCGGCAAAAGGAGTGCGGACGATCGCGTCTCAGGGAGTATACTCAGTCTTGGCTTTACCGGCAAATATCTCCGCGTCGCGCACGTCGCATTCACGAGCGTGCGCAGCCGCCCTCTCGTTTTCGTAACCAATCCAAGTTCCTTGCCCCACTTCTAACCAATGAACGACAAGACTTCCCGATCGAGCGGAGTGAACTAATTTCTCTCGACATACGGCGGACACAAACGTCATCTTCCTCGACGGGTGTGGGCTGAACAGCTCGCTAGAATATCGCTACGAAGTTACTTGGATCTAAACTCTCCGGAAAAGGGCGACGAATCGCCCCTTTATCCTGTACTTCTGCGTCCCTCATGTTCGGCAGCGATCGCTGTTAAACTGTGCCTTGCATTACCAATTCGACGCTCGGCTGCAAACCTCTGGCTTACACTCGTCTAAGTTCGACGCGGTTATTGACCGATTGAACCGTGAAACTCTTCCTTTCGCGATCCCGTAGGCCTGACTGAGTCCCCGTCACAACGGCATAGCAGTCCGGCACAAAAAGGGCTGTGAATGGCCGGCGATTATCAATTATCGCGTGCTTAACCGTATGCGTAAGAAAGAACAGGCGACTACAGAAGGGTGCATGAGGATGAACGATTAAGGTGTCCCCGCTCCAATCAACAGTTCCATTTAGGACGAGTGGTCCCAATTCGAACGAATATCCAACGTCTAGGGGATCCACGACCGCGCAAGTTTGAAACCACGTCTTCGCTGCACGGGGCCACAAGTAATAGGAAAGGCTGCCGTCCCGCTTTTTGGGATAGCTGTGCATCGGTTTTTTTTGCCTCAACCGGTCCGGAATATAGTCTGGAGTGAAACATGAATACGAAACCCCATCGGGCATGAATTTGCAGAAGTTGGTGCGAAGGCCGTTGTACGATTGCAAAAGACGTAGAGCGCTGCCGGTAGCCAATGCATAATAATAGAGCGCTTCAGCGCGCCAGAGGGTCCAGGCATGGCCGGCGTTGATCGCGCGGCCTTCACCATCGTTTTCCCACTGGGTTTCCCAATATCGATAGCTCGAATCGAGCATTCGAGCGTCTGGATTATCCATACGCCACGCTTCGTGGTATTCGAGCACGCGCCGCGCCATGTCAAGGTAAGCGGATTTGTTCTCGATGAAATGGTAGGCACACAACAACGACAAGGCAGTACAGGAGATGGATCCGTCTTCTGTCCATCTTTGATTGGGGGGGGGGCCCTCGGTAGGGAACTCCAAGCCGCGTCGAAGCAAATAGTCAGCAATGCGTACGCAGGTTTGGCGAAACTTGACGGCTCGGGAATCACGGCGCTGCTCCATTGCGGTTACAAGCTCGACTAGCGATTGCAGTGGCGCGCTCACAGTCGTGTAGTCGCGCGTGTCTAATCCTCCTTCGCTAAGGCGATAAATGCGCCCTCTCGAATCGACATTGTCATTAGTATGAGCTTCCGCAATGCGCACGGCATGTTCGTAAAACTCAACGTTATTGTAGGCGCGCCATGCGTGCAGGTATGTCCGAATCCACTCGAACGCATCCTGAACCCGCTCCCAGTTATGCAGGTGGAAGGGTGAGAAGGTTTTACCCAGGAACACGTGGGATTTCGGTAGAGGCACGTAAAGGTAACCGTCTTTGTCGCGTGGAATATCCGTCGCGAGGTGCGTATTCTGCGGAGGCCGCGCCGGCGGGCCATTGAATTCGACTCCTTGCATACCAATGCGTACCAACGCGTCGTAAATGAGTGCGTCGTGCCTTTTATTGGGACCAACCCATTCACGTGATAAGCAGAAAGCCTGAGCCCAGTACTGCCCCTCGGTATTGAGGTACGCCGTTTCCGGATCGAGCGTGGAAGTCGCCAGGCGCAACGTCTCAATTGGGGGCGTACTGGCATGGATAACACAGTCACCGCCGCGCCCGCCACCGTTCCATGTCCGCAGCATGTAAAAGCCCGGCTCCTTTGTTGTTACCGCACACCTACACTTTTCCGGGCCCATTAAAGTCAGCGGCACGGGGGTAACAACCTTGGAAGGTGAGCGGATTTCTGCGCCCACCGCCGGCCCATCAATTTGAAAGGAAAGCGTACCTCCGGCTTCGCCGCCCAGCACTGGCCCCGTGATAATCGGAATTCCCATCTCGTGGGCGATAAACGAGCGCGCCTCACGGATGTTGTTGGGAAAACATACTCGGACTCCAAACTTCACTGGTCCAGGCGCCGCGTCGGGGTCAATTCCTGTATCGAAACGCCAAATCATTTGCATCCCTTGTACCGCCTGATCGGCCCCATTATTAACTAGAACCTGCCCGTTGTAGCGCAGCCGCCATGCCGCTGCTGGTCCTAGGGCAGTAATCAATAATCCAGGAGGAACAACCCGGTCCAAATACACATAACAAAGCGACCGGTCCTCTGAACGGTAAGGGCATTTAACATTGTATTGGTATTCAGGCGGATCGGTCTGGCGCAAGTCCATGAAGGCTACATCAAGGTCCAGCGCCACCTGATTGGCGAAAACTAGATCTCCTTCCAGCCAAACATCAAAGTAGGTGTCGTGCAGTTCGTATGTGATCGAATGCTTGGTAATCGGGTTTTGACACGAAATCCGATCTTCGGTTGCACTAATGACATGAGCGTAGAGGTGATGCTCCCGGAATTGGACTACGTTACCGGGAGGCCCTTCCGGGAAATTTGTGGGGGCCATGTAAACCGATTCCTCATCCCGGCGTGTAATGGCAAGCGCCCCGAAGCCTCCTGCCCCGAGAAGGTGGATCAGATTGATACCGGGAGGATCAGTTGGAACATTCAGCCGGCGCACAATTCCTGCCTCAGGATGGATTTCGAGTTCGTATGCAGATCGTTTGTGGGCTGCATGATTTTCCTGAACTTGGGGCTTTTCAGGCCATCCCGACTTGCTGAACGGCAGCCCGACCCCCAGAGCTGCACCTGTGTCAGCTAGAAACTGTCGTCTGTGAATCGTCCTCATCGGAGTCACCTCGAACTGGATATCAGCCAATTTCCGTTACGGCGCAAGACTTGGCTCGCGCTGAAATGCGTCTGCGAATGTTTCGATCGGGGATCTTGTACCAGCCTGTATGGCTTCCTGTCAAATTTCCGCCTTATGGGGCGGGAAATTAAGATAGGGTACAGATTAAGAAGGTTGCACACCACTTGATCTGTTCCGCTGGCGAAGTCGGGCGGCGTGGGGGCCCTTCGGTTGGATCTTTATCTGCATGTAATAATACATGCTGAAAGACTGTTTGAGGAATGCGAAAATAGAAAAAACTTAGAGGAAACGAGCGGACAGGGCATGCGCGGCTTGGTTCTTAGTTCCGCTCGGTGTCGCCCGTTCGATTCTCCGAAACCGCTGGCCAAACCCACTTTTATCTCGTACGCCCATGCAAAAACTTGGGGGTTTACTTCGTGAAGAATCTGGGTCATAATTTCACGTTATCGTTACCGGTCGCGGCACCGGGCTGGCGGCGAATGAACGTCGGCCCGCACAGGATCCCGCGACACTCATCATTGCCGCGCGGGAAAAGAACCATGGAGGAGTTGCGGGAGGCGGTCTGTCTGTCCTTCGCACAGCGGAGGTTTTCGAATGGTGAAACATAGGAACACGAAACGCCCACCAAGTCATAATAAAGAGAACATCGGCATTCCCGAAATGGCGAAACTTGCCAATGTGTCGATTGGTACGGTTGACCGTGCCCTACATGCTCGTAAAGGGGTGAGTGAAACGACGCGCAAAAGGATCTTGGCGATTGCCAAGCGGGTAGGATATTCTCCAAACCTCGCGGCTCGCTCCCTCTCGGTCGGGCGGCCTAACGCCAAGATCGGCGTCTGCATTCCGGTTGGGCCACACTCCTTTTACGATCACTTAAGGGATGGAATCTTCGATGAATGCCGTCGCTACCAGTCGATGGGAGTGCAGGTAGATTACCGACCCATTCCCAAAATAGGAGTGGGGGAGTGCGAGAGGCTGAACGAAATGCTCCATGCCAACGTTCAAGCGGTAATCATGACGCCGGGCAATCCCCCATGCCTCAAACCCCTGATCGACGAAGCCGAAGCGAAGAACGTCCGAGTCGTCTGTGTCGCCTCGGATTCGCCGGGTAGTTCCCGCTCCTCCTTGGTGTGCGTCGATCCCGAGCTAGGAGGGAGATTAGCAGCAGAGCTCATGGCCCTGTTTGTTGGCCCAGGGGCCGAGACAGCTGTCGTTACCGGCATGCTAAATACTGAGGACCATCGCGAGAAAACAGAAGGGTTTTGCACGGCGTTTCCTCAGTACTGTCAAGGCGGCCGAGTTATAGCTGTCATTGAAGGCCACGAAGATGAGGACGAGACATTTGGAAAATGCCTCGAAATGCTCAAGGGATGTCGCGACATTGCTGGGATTTACGTCAGTATCGCGATCGGCCCGACCGTTTGTCATGCCCTCAAGGCCGGCGGTCTTGCAGGCCAAACACGCATGATCACCACGGACCTCTTCCCGGAAATGGTGCCCTTCTTCGAAAGAGGAACTATTCAAGCTTCAATCTACCAACGTCCTTATATTCAGGGGCAGACGGCTGTGCGGCTGATAGCAGAAAACATTCTTCACGGCCACCCCATGCCACTCACCCACTTTCTGAATCCGGCAATCGTGATGCGCTCCAATTTGTACCTCTTCCGTGAGACACGTGGTTTACAGCCACTACCTATTCAATCCCTCCCCATCGAGACGGGCACTGCTCCCGCCGAGGCTCTCGTTGGACTAATAAAAAACACCTGAACCAAACCCGGCCTGTGAAAGAGAAATTCAGAACGCCCTTATACATTCGCAGAAATTATTTGCGGGCCGAGGTGCCCAGCTCTGCCTCAAACTGCCACCCAGGAACAGACCCAAGAAAACACAAGCGTGACAAAGCTGAAAAAGCTGGGCTCTTAGCTTGTCAGGATGTCCGGATTTTGTAGCACGCCGCTTTTGCTTTTCATTTGCCCCGTTCGGTCTGGCTGTTTCGTCTCACCAGCTTTGTTGCCCTAGGGTTTTGGGCAGTTGCTCTTGGCTTGGCTCTTCGACGTTGGACGTCCCGTAGCGCAGCCCTGCGGAGCCAGAAGGGCGGAGCTTTTACGGCGAAGGGGAGCGCGAGGCCCATGTCGAGGGGGCAGATCACGTGATAATTCACCCGGACATTTCAGATGCCAACGACACAAAGCTGAAAAAAACTGAAAAAAACTCTTGACACGCGATCTTGCCCATGATACAAGCTCAAATGTCGTTAACGTTACCGTTACGAAGGATCTTTTTTTCGACCCGGTAATTCGGTCTGATCTACAGCAGAAAAGCCCATAGCAAATTCCGGATCGGTGTAGACATGCTGCTCGACTGTAGTTGTGGAGTTTGTGCGTTCGGGTCTCATTGGGTCGTACTAAGCCGGAGGTGAATTATGGAACCCACAGAGCAGAAATGCCCTGCAAGCAGAAGCATCTTTGACTACTTTGAAAGGAGGACACTTATGAACGCACGTTCAGGACGGGCAGTTTCGCGCTGCACAGATAAATCTAACATCACATGCTCTCTGATTACAGTATGCTGTACTTTCTTGCTCATGTTTCTCATAACCCCCTCGCTGAAAGGTCAAATTGACACGGGAAGAATCTTGGGTGTGGTTACAGACCAGTCTGGCGCCGTAGTCCCAGGCGCTAAGGTTACCTTAACCAATCAGGGCACGGGCCTAAGCTTTGTTATGACAACGGGCCCGACGGGAAACTATGTTTTTCCCGGTGTAAGAATTGGCACTTACCAAGTCACCGTGGAGGCAAACGGCTTCGCAAAGTTCTTACATCCCGATTTGCCATTGCATGTCCAGGAGGACCTCGTTGTCGATGCCAGGTTGGTCCCCGGGGCGGTGACCCAAACCATAGAGGTAACGGGAGCTGCACCACTGCTGCAAACGCAGAACTCCTCGGTCGGCCAGGTGATCGGTGCGAGTGTAATCAATGACCTGCCTCTGAATGGTAGGGATTATACGACGCTTGCTTGGACAGTTACAGGCGTCAGCCGTGCGCAATTTGAGCAGGACGGTCGCCCCTTCATTGCTGCGAGCGGTCACCCGACCGAGCAGACATACTACACATTAAACGGTATCAATAATACAGATGAGGCGTACGCCAACCCGGAACCCTATATTGCGCTCCCGCCTCCCGACGCGCTCGCCGAGTTCAAGCTCCAAACGGACAATTACAGCGCGGAGTTTGGCCATTCGGCGGGAGCACTAATCAACGCGACGATGAAGGCGGGAACCAACCAGATCCACGGCACCCTGTGGGAGTTTGTGCGCAACGATAAGTTCGACTCCACGCAATTCTTTCTTAACGCGGCGAACGCACATAAGGCTCCTTTGCGACAGAATCAATTTGGAGCAAGTTTGGGGGGGCCCGTTCTACTTCCACACATCTATGACGGCAGGAATAAGACTTTCTTTTTTGTCGATTACCAGGGTACCCGCATTCGCAACTCCCAGGTTTCTGTCGATAGTGTTCCAACCGCCACGGAGGTGAGCAGCGGCTTCACAAACCTGCAGGATATGATTACGTATCAGAGCGGGACACGAACCGACATTCTGGGGCGAGTGTTCCCTGTCGGCGCGGTCTTTGACCCTGCCACCACGCGCCAAGTCACGGCGGGGCAAGTTGACCCAGTAACCGATCTGACGGCAACCACAACCGGCTACGTGCGCGATCCTTTTTACTTAGGAAGCCTTGCTGGAATGACTGATTTTACCCCTGCCGCGGCTGAAGCGAACATAAATATACTCCCGATCAGCCGCCTTGATCAAAATGCTGTAAAGCTGCTAGGCCTTTACCCCCTACCACAGAGGTCGGGCGTCGTCTCCAATTACACCTACAACGGCTCGTTCCCTATCGACACCAACGGTTTTGATTTTCGTGTTGATCAAAATTTCAGCGCGCGCGACCAACTGTTCGTAACGGCAGATTGGTATCATCGGTCGGAGACCCAACCGGGTGCGTATCCTGGCGTAGCGGGCGACGCCGGGGCATATCCTTATGGCACGCACGACAAACGCGGAGAAGCCTACGCAATTAGCGAGACGCACACCTTTTCCCCAACGACTATCAACGAAGTACGACTTGGCTACTCCCGATCCCCTATGGTGTTTCTCAGTACGTACGCGAATACCCCGGGGATTCCCGCGCAATATGGCATTCAGGGCATTCCACAGTTACCTGGCTACGAGGGGCTACCCCCTATTAATATTTCGGGGCTCACATCAATGGGAACTGCTGCGTATTTGCCGCAATACTGCGGTGACTCCAACTGGGATCTGACGGAGAACTTGACAAAAGTACATGGTGCACACACTTTCAAAGGCGGTTTCCAAGGAGATTTAATTGAGCCTTACTGCCTGGGTGCCGCCCTGGGGCTGGGCGACTACAGTTTTGATGGTAGTTACACAGGGGTGGCAAACCAGGGAGGGTCCGGCTTGGCGCAGCTTCTCTTAACCCCCACTACATCTTCTGTCGGCGGGTTTAACGGTGTCGGCGGGCCCGATTGGGTAGGTGTTTCGAGCTGTTGTAATTACGGATCTATGAAACGCGAGTATTTGGCGGGTTACCTTCAGGATGATTGGAAGATAACACGAAAGCTGACGCTGAACCTTGGAGTGAGGTGGGATCGCATGGGTCCCTACACTGAGCGATACGGTGCGAACGCTACGTTTCTGCCCGGCGCGGATGGATCGACGGCCAAGTTCATTATTACGCAGAAGCGATGTAATACCCCTCTATCAGCTTCCTTTGCTGCACTGACGCAAAAGGACGGCATTTCCGTCGCGTGCTCGCCCAATAACGGTCTCGCCGACGTGAGGAATGACCTCTTTTCACCCCGCATCGGCTTGGCCTATCGATTAACTTCCAAGCTGGTAGCACGGGCCGGTTACGGTATGTTTTACGGAGATGCGGGGTTCGGGATGGGGGATCAGGACGTCGGCAACTATCCCTTCGCGTTCCAGTTGCACTACAGTGCAACCGATACGGCTCATCCGATCATCTACCCCGATGGTTCCGCCGCCTCGCTGGAGTCGGGTCTCTCGCACATTCCGCTGAGTCCTGCGAGTGTGAATGCTGAATATCTTTATATGATCGGTACGCAGTGGAACCGTTCATCACCCCGCTTTACCGATTACAACTTCAGTTTTCAATATCAGCTCACGGCACATCAATCATTCCAGTTGGCTTACGTGGGCAATACGTCCGACCACACAGTTCAGGATGTTGGATCAAATAAACCGAGTGAGATCCTTCCGCCCGGCCTCAATACACAGGAGTACTTACCCTATCCGGACTTCAGTCAATCTACCTACTATGCATATAACGGCAACTCGTACTACAACTCTCTGCAAGCAACTTTTGAGCGTAGCTTTAGTGGTGGACTGACTTTAAACGGTAACTGGACGTACTCCAAATGTCTAGCGGACGGGCACTCTGTATCTCTAAATACGGTCGCCGGATTCCGTGCCCCCTATTTGCCAGGCTTCGGAATTAAGGGCGATTACACTCTCTGCGAGGCAGACATACCTAATATATTGCACTTTAGTGGGCTTTACAGTCTACCCGTGGGGAAGGGCAGGTACTTTCTGGGGCACAGTAGCGGACTGGTCGACCAAGTCATAGGGGGATGGCGTGTGAACTGGATAGTTGGCATGGAAGATGGCGTCCCGTTTAGTGTAGGTTGTCCCATAGGTACAACGTCGGACTTTGGCTGCTACGCTTTTTTGGTCCCAGGACAGAATATCTATGCGGGGCCACACAATGTCAACCAGTGGCTCAACCCGGCGGCTTTTGCTCAGCCTCCGGTCGCAACCACCGTCGGTCAGACGGACTATAGCCCGCTTGGTGGTCGTGGTGGGCAAGCCCACGGTCCGGCATTCCACCGCTTAGACTTTTCTGCGTTCAAGGAATTCCGCGTTTCCGAAGGCAAGAGGCTCGAGTTTAGGGCGGAGTTCTTCAATTTGACGAACACCCCTTGGTTTGGGAACCCTTCGTATTTGGATTTTACAAATACTAAAACATTCGGCACGATTACTTCGGTCCGAGATCCTACGGACGACCCACGCCAGATTCAATTTGCTCTTAAGTTCTACTGGTAACACCTGAGCGGGGCAGACGGGGATTTCCTGTCTGCCCCGTCTTTTCCAGTTCGCATGCTCAAACGAACTGGAAGGCCTGTGGTGTTGTGCACACCCGGACGATGTAGATAAATTGGCCTCCCGATCGAGCCGAGGTCATCCTCAACACCATCATTCCTACCGTGCGGACCCTCGATCTCTCCGAGCGGGTCTGGCAATGCAGCTATGATCTCCCCTCCGGGCCGAACGACCCGGTTGAGGATCATGCTTACCTTTTCGGCGTTTTTGACATAACCTCCTCCCACGGCAGGTCTTTCGACATGGTGCAGTTGGAAAGGATGACAGGGGCCAAGAGCACGGGTTCTGCGCATCACACCGGTCATGCCGTCATACTCAACGAGTATGGCTACCTTTGGGTCAGACGGGATGGCATCCCCACGCTACTTTCGAAACCAGTCTATGACCGCCTGCTGGGTCCCAACGTCACGCCGGAGGAAAGGTTCGATCTTGACGCTTATCTGCTAACCGGACTGACGGAATTCTGGCGAGCGCATCGCAACTGCGCCGGCGTGCTGCACTTCGGGTACCTCACTTGCTCGTATCCGGGCGTTTACACCGCGGACCATTTCAAGGATGTCAAAAACCTCGTGCTTCAACCTCACTTTGAGGATTACGTTGGTGAAACGTTCAAGCCCCTGGGTGTCTATATCAACTTCTGGCATCCAACGCTAAATGCCAACGCTCGCCAGGTTTTCGACGTGATGATGGTGAATGACTTGCCGAAACCATCTCGCGGCAAACTGGTTCTGGCACTGGAGTCGAACGAGGGGAAGCAGATGGTTGCTGCCGAGGCGCCTTTTGCCATTCCCAGGCTGGGACAGATGACCTATCGGTTGTCGCTGACCATTCCCAACGCGCCGGGGAAATATTTGCTGAAGGCGGCAACACAGGCGGAGACGGAAGGGCAGGGGCAGACCCTCAGCCGGCGAAAGGTGTCAATCGAGTAAAGGTCCGGGGAGGACGTTCCAACACAGACGAGAGGGCGGCAAAACCTAAATGATGCCCGTGTTCCAGATTTCAAAGGCTGGAAACATCACTCGTTCCAACTCTCGAATAGTACGCGCTTGGCCCGACGCCCTTCGGCAGCCGTTGAGGCGAATAGCTTAGAAACAGGATGAATCTGGCCAATGACGATCCCTTCTTAGGAGGTTCTCTATGTCAGGCCGGCGTTGCGGATCAATGGATGAAAGACCGAACCGCACGACCACCAGTCATTTTCCGACCGGAGAGAGCACGGGAGCATCCACCATTTGCCGTCGGGACTTTCTCTCCACAATTCTAGCAGTAAGCGTTATGGCGCAAAAGTCAAATGACCTCGAGGGCCAATTGAGTGCCTCTCACCCTGCGGCTGGAAATGCAGCTGCCATGGAACTAGCCAAGCGTGTGCTTGGGGCGCGGGCTGAAGCCATTGCGTTCGAGACTATCGATGGCGCAGACGGTCTGGACGTGTTTGAAATTGCGATAGTTGACCACCACTTGGTCGTGCGCGGCAATACGCCTGTTTCACAAGCCCGCGGACTGAATGAGTACCTCCAAAAATTCTGCAACGCACAGGTTTCTTGGACCGGTGATCAGCTTAACTTGCCCAACTGCTGGCCCACGGTGCCGCAGAGAATCCGCACAACGTGCTTGCACCAATACCGATATTACCTGAATTATTGCACCTTTAGTTACACGATGGCCTTCTGGGATTGGCCGCGGTGGGAACGCGAGATTGACTGGATGGCACTGAACGGCGTTAACCTGGTCCTGGCCGCTGTCATTGGACAAGAGTGCGTCTGGCAAAGCGTCCTCCGACGCATGGGCCAGAGCGAGCAAGAGATTCGCGCGTTTATTCCTGGACCGGCTTTCACACCCTTCCTGCAAATGGGAAACTTGCAGGGATGGGGTGGTCCTGTTTCTCAGGCCCTCATCGATCGCAGAGTGGAACTGCAGGTGAAAATCCTGAGGCGAATGCGAGCGCTTGGTATTCAGCCGGTGCTCCAGGGCTTTTACGGCATAGTCCCAACCACGCTGAAAAAGCGCTACCCTCAAGCCAGGATAATCGACACGGGCAAATGGGTAGAGTTCCAGCGACCTGATATGCTCGTCCCCGGTGATCCTCTCTTCGCAAATATGGCCGGCATCTGGTACGAAGAACAGCGAAAGCTGTTCGGTGACGTGGAACACTTCGCGGGAGATCCGTTCCATGAAGGCACGGCTCCCGACATTGACCTGGGAGAGGCTGGAAGAGCCATTCACTCGGCCATGCAAAAGGCCCAACCCGGTGCAGTATGGGTACTCCAGGCGTGGCAGAGCAATCCGAGAAAAGAGCTACTCAAGGGAACGGTTAAGGAGAAGACCCTGATTCTTGACCTTTATGGAGAGGATAGCCGCGCGCTTGAGAAACGGAATGGCTTCGATGGTCACCCGTGGGTCTGGTGCATAGTCAATGGCTTCGGAGGCAAGGTAGGCCTTTATGGTCAATGGCAGAAGACTGCCCAGAATCCGATCGCGGCGCGCAATTGGGGCCGGATGAGCGGCATTGGGGCCCTCATGGAGGGGACGATTGTCGATTATCCTACCTACCAACTCCTCTACGATATGGCTTGGAGAGCCGACAGTCCGGACCTGACTTGGTGGGCTGAATCATATGCGACACAGCGGTACGGGTCTTACAGTGCGGAAGCTGAAACGTCATGGATCTTGCTCAAGGACACTGCCTATGGCGTGCCTCCCGCTGATGAGGGGGGGCAGCCCGAACCGGTTTTTTGCGCGCGGCCCGACCGCAATATCATGCATGTCTCGACATGGGGGACGATCGAACGTAAGTACGATCCCGCTGTCCTGGTGGAGGCCTGGCATCTACTATTGAGCGCGGTAGACATCTTCGGCAAAGTCCCGACCTTCCGATACGATCTTGTCGATGTCACTCGTCAGGTGCTTAGCAACTTAGGATTGGAGCAGTACCACAGAATGGAAAAGGCTTTGCAGGCCAAAGATCCCGGCACCTTCAAACGTGAAGCCAGCCTGTTTCTTGAGATGATACTCGATCAAGACCGCTTGCTTGCAACCCAGCAGCAATTCTTGCTTGGCAAATGGATCTCGGAGGCACGGGGCCTTGGAACGACAGTGGCGGACAAGGACTTATTAGAGCAAAATGCACGAACTGTAATTACAGTGTGGGGGCCGGAGGTTCCTGCGCAATCATTGCATGACTACTCCAATCGCGAATGGTCCGGATTATTGACGAGTTTCTATTACGAACGTTGGAAGCTGTGGATTGATGTGCAACTCAAAGGATTGCGCGTTGGAAGCACAGAACCTGTGGACTGGTTTAAGTGGGAAGAGGCATGGACACGCCAACGCGATTCCTTTCCTTCAACTCCTGTAGGTGACTCCGTCGCGCAGGCTCAACGAATTGCAGGTAAATACAGCACTCTCTTAAAACAATCTGCTGAGCAGACCTTAGGAGGAAGGTATGAGAGCAGCTGAGATTTGGACTGAGCTATCCAATCCGCCACCCGCAGTGGCCTGCCGCGGCCCCTTCCACTGAGTGACAAGCTCCAATTGATGCACTGCGCGGCTTTGAGATGGTCTAGATCGCCAGTGGCGCGTGGATTCTTCTAGATCTGGGAAGGGATATCGATCGGCTGGTTCTCCTCTGCTGGGCAACCGGGCACGGTTACCCACGTAGTAGAGGGCGTCTTCCTTGCGGCGCGTGACAAAGAAGCCGCCGTCGGCCATCCACCTGCCGGGGTGGGCATAGCCACCGCACACGCAATTGGTGGCCAGAACGGAAGCAGGATCGAGCGGATAAGAAACCGCCATTAGGGTCGTGGCATCGGACTGCGGTGATCAGCCGATAGCCGAGCAAGTAGTGTGATTGAGCAGCACATGGGCATTGACGTGCGCCTCGACGCGACGGGAGATGGTCGTGGTATCCAGTAAAAGCAGCTAGATCACGAATCGGAAAATAGGTGGGACGAGTACTCAGTCGCTGCCTTGGGCGGAAGCGTTGTAAGGCGTTCCAGAAGAATTCTTCAAAGAAGGCAGCGGGCCGATGTTGGTTGGGATAATCAAGGGTAGGTTTATTGGGAGGTTGAGGGACGTTCAGGACCACCAACTCGGCTAGGTAATACCACATACCGTTGCAGAATGCGCGCAGCGAATCAGCATGAGCAAGATGACAGAAAGCAAGGACACGAAGTGGGCCCAGCAGGAGAACTCTTTGACTTTACATTCCGCCTTCCGCCCAGAAAAGGAATATAGGCCTCTAATTCCCCTAGTTTTTAAGGAGAGATATTATGCGACGGCGCGAACTATTTCAACGCGGCATTCTGGCGGGCGTTGGGGCAGCGGCAAGCTCGTTCATTCCCTTACGTTCTGTTGGGGGAGCACCTAGTCCCGAGGAATCTGCAATTGCTCCGCATTCATCCAACCCACTTCAATTCCAACTCTTCGAGCGACTAAATAGTCAAGGACAGACCGAATTGGCGTTGTCTCGGAAAGGTCCTTGGACTCCGGTGGCAGCCGGTGATACGTTTGCTGGTCTCTTCGTGCTGGCGGTTCCCGTCAAGGGCCGAGGGCGGGCTTGGACGGTGCTTGAGCGAGATGAGCCCACGAACAGCGAATTTATCTACGTCGGTAATGAAGGGGTGATATGCCGAATCTCCAAACCTTTGGGAAGGGTCGGCATGCAAACATCCCCTGCTATCGAGACCAGATCACGCGAGTATTGGGACAGATTGCTACACGCCGAGGATGATATCCTTGGCAAGAATTACCTGGCCGACCCTCGGGATCCAAGTATCGAAAGGACTCGCGAAATCTTTCCACCCCTGATTTACCCCGAATCCTACGTCGGGATGAAGGAGTATCCGCATGAAGTCCAGGTTTCGTGGGACGGGTCTATTGGCGTCGACAAAGGTTTTTTCACGGGCAACGAGACGAGTGAGCTAGCCGCTGCTCTGCCTTTTGCACTGAACGGCCGCGAAATCGATCGGTCGGAGGCCTTGGATATATTCAGAGCGCAACTGGAGTCCTACCTTCCGGTCATCCAGATCGTTTATCAACGCCACGCTGAAGAGAATGGTTGGGAGCAACTCATCCTGATGGGAAGAGTTGGAGGAAAGCCGGCGCTGTTTCTTCGGTTCCGCCTTGCTAATTACTCAAGTCAGACCAAGGTGGTTGAGTTTGCAATTCATCCCCCTCTGGATGGAAAACTACAACTGGGAACGGACGGGAGTAGGGTATCCATAGTGTCCCCAGAGAGCTTTCCGCAGGATGGACCGAGGACAAGCAGCGGTTCTATAACCGTCCTATTGCTTTCGAAAGAGCCGTTCAAACAACGAGGCGACGTTCCGGTCTGGGCTTTCCAGTTACAATCACAAGAGCACAAGGATCTATACTTCGCTCTTCCCGGCTATTTCGCATCTGGCAATCTGACCTTACAGCCAGAACAAATTTCTAACGCATTTTACGAAGCTCTTTTCGAGGAACATAGAGACTGGCAAGAATTCTTTGGCCGGGGGGTACAGTTTGACATTCCAGAGCCTACTGTCAACGAGATTAGCAAAGGAGCTCTAGCGAAGTGCCTGGTCTGCGTCGATGGAGACGAGGTCCGCGGTGGTGCGGTGTGGTACGAGGGCTTTTGGCCCTTTTGTACAATCTATCTTTGCCAGGTCCTGCTCGAATTGGGTTATTTGGAAGAAGTCCGCCGCTATCTTGCGTATTTTATGAAGACCAGGATAGAGCCTAGTGGAAAGTTTAATACGGGATGGAATAATGATGCCAATTACCAGATATACGACGCGGGCGATTTCTTGAAGCTATTGGCTTGCTATTACTGGTATTCTTATGACGCAAGCCTTATAACAGAGCATATCTTGTTGATCGACCGCGTGGTCGGTTTTTTGCAGCGAAACCGCGAGCAGTCCATCAAGCAATTCCCTCCCGACGACCCACGTCATGGCATGGTTCAGGGAATCATGGATAACGATTGGTCGGACAAACCGCCAGGGTTCTTCTACACAAATGATGCTCCGATCTGGGAGGGATTACGAGACTACGCTCAAATGCTGGAGGAGATTGGCACCGCGTTAAACCAGCACGATTATATTGCAAAGGGACAAGCTCTGGCGCGTTACGCCAGGGATTATTACACTACGCTGCGAAAATCGTTCGAAACCGCGATCGAGCGGGAGGGACAGCGGATCTCATTCGTCCATATCCATCCCGTTCTAGATAATCCACAGCGGCCACTCCAGTGCGTCTATTTGACCGATATGCGGTACAGGGCATACCGGCGCTTTGACTTGTGGCCTCGCCTGGTCGGCACAGACTTCCTTGCCGATGCAGAGCGGCGTTGCATCTTTGATTACGAATTTAACCATGAGCAGACCGTGCTGGGCGTACGCCGCTTTGTTCCAACCATTCTGGATAACTTCCTGTGCTACAACGCTGCCTTTCAAAAACTTCGGCTCGGCATGGTGCGGGAGTACCTGATGGAATATTACGGGACCATCCAGGCTCTTTTGGGGCCCGGACTTTGGTCAGGCTTCGAGCAGGCGCAGGTAGTTCCAACGGATGGGGAGAAAGGGAGGCGGAATGGATACGGGAAGTATCTGGAAGGGCCTCGGCTGTTCGGCTTTGAAGGAGCGCATATGACTTGGCCTATCCCGCGTTTAACAAAACAGATATTCGCTTTTGACGAGCCTAACGGTGAGGCAGTCTGGGTCGGGCGGGGTATTCCTCGCCATTGGTTGACGAGCGGACGCCCCGTGCAGGCTCTAAGGCTACCAACGCGATACGGAAAGTTGAATGTAGCGTATTTCTACCGGGCGGATACGCGCCTCCTTATGGTGGAGATAGAACCGCTCGAAAGGCGGGTGTTTCCGGAACTGCGAATCGGCGCTCGGGATCCAGAAGGCGGTTCGCTTCGAACAGTACGATGTGACCCCTCTGACGTCCGGTGCGTGGCGGACGTTCAGCGTGAGCTGGTCATCGTAAATAAAGTACAGAGACCGATTTCCTTGCAGATCAGGTTTGAGTGAGGGATAACTGAAAACGTCGAGCTGAAGCCGGGGATGCCTCCGGCACCGGAACCTTCTAGGCCGGTGCTGACACGTATCCAAACCTACTGTTTTTGGCGGAGGTTAAACGGCCGAAAGCGGGTGCGTATTTTCAGTAACTTGCGCAGGCGTTGGAAGGAGGGTTTTTGGCGGGGTGGATTCGGATGGGCGGAGGAGGCGGCGCACGCTGGTTTCAGCGATGCCGTGCTGCTTGGCTAACTGGCTGATGCTCATCCCTTGCTGCCGGTCGCGGAGGACGGCTTCGCGGTCTACGATAAGCGGTGGACGGCCCAACCGGCGGCCTTCCAGCTTCGCCCGGCGCAGGCCGGCGCGCACTCTCTCCACAATCAGTGACCGTTCGAGCTCCGCGATGGCGCTGATGATCACCACCACGGCGCGGCCCAGAGGGCCAGTGGTATCGAGCTGCTCGCGATACGAAATGAACTCAATGTTCAGGTGACTGAGTTCGTCGAGTACCGCCAGAAAGTGCGACACGGATCTTGCCAGCCGGTCGCAGGCCCACACCAGCACCACGTCAAACTTCCCCTGGCGGGCATCACTCAGCAGTTGATCGAGCCCTGGCCGGCGGGCCCGGGTACCTGAAACCTGATCCTGATAAAGCTTGATGATTTCGAGATCGCGTTGCCGGGCCAGCTGCTCAAGGTCATAGACTTGGTTTTCGGTGTGCTGGTCTACGGTGGAAGTCCGGGCATAGATCACGGCGCGTTGACTCACCCTAGATCCTCCAATTCCAGGCCGGCGAGAAGCGCCTCCCAGCCGCAGAGTTCCTCGTGCCAGCGCTGAAGTTTTTTCCAATGCGGTCGTCTGCTGAACAAAGCTTCTTCCCACAGCAACTGCAGGTGCTGGTACTGCGCTTGGAATTCTTCCCAATCGGCTGTCATATTCCGCCGTTCCTTTTGCCGCAATCGTGTGTAGGTCGGTTCGCCCGGGTGGTCCAAAAACCCGCCTGCGCATTGACGTGCGGGTAGGCGAGCCCAGGACCACCCGGCGAACTGCGGCTCGCTAGCAAGCCGGCGGAGCAGGTTCACTCGGCATGCTCAGATCGGGCTGCAGGGGAGCTTCGGCGGGTTGCGCGCAGGGGGTGGCTTGCTGGCCTTCCTCCTGCCGGTTGTCGAAGAGGGGATGGAAGACCACCAAACGGGGGCAGGCCGCCAGGAGGGCTTCCTCCCCGACAGGTTCCAGGCCCAAAACGGTGTAAAACTGCGAGGCGCGGGTCTGCAGGGCGAAGCGGCCGAGCAGTCTGCGGTCAATCTGTAGGGCATCGGCCAAGGCGAGGACGAGATCAAAAGCGGGCTTGCGGCGCCCCCGCTCGATCTGACAGATCGCTTCGGGCGTAATGGCGCAGGCCGCGGCGACCTGCGCCTGGGTTTTTCCTGATGCTTCCCGGCAGGCCGCCAGGAAAGCGCCAAAGGTCAGTTGAGTCATAACCACAATTTCCTCCGCATCGGATGATGTAATTGGAATCGTACCACATATAAGTATATCATACCAGCTTTTCTTTTCCTTCCCCCTCTGCCTTCCTCCGCCTCATCCGTGCTATCCTCGCGCCTGATGGCACGCCCGGCCCCACCCCTTGTCCTAACCCCCGAGCAACGCCGCGTCCTGGAGACTTGGCGAGCGGCTTCCCAGACGCCTCGCCAAGTGGCTCTGCGGGCCCAGATCATCCTGTTGGCGGCGGCGGGAGCTTCCAACCGGGCCATCGCCCGGGCCTTGCCGACCACCTTGGTCACGGTTGCGTTGTGGAAGGAGCGGTTTAGGGAGGGAGGTCCCGAGGCGCTGCTCGAGTTAGCTCCCGGACGCGGACTGCGGCGGCGGATCTCCCGGCGGCAGATCCGGCAGATCGTGCAGGCGGCTGCCAAGGCTCCGCCGCCGGGAAGCAAGCGCTGGAGTGTGCGCAGCCTGGCGCGGGCCCAGGGAGTCAGTCATGGAACGATTCAGCGGATTCTGGATGAATACGCCATCCAGCCACACCGGGTGAGTCCACCCCATCGCTTGCAGCGCGTGGCAGCGGCCACGGGCATCGTAGGACTTTACCTCAATCCCCCGGATAAACTCTTGGGGCTCGCGCTGGAACGCCTGCCCACCGCACTCGCCCGGAAGAAGCGTGCCGTGCCGGCGTCGTCCCCTGAGAAACCGCCGGCCGACGCGGCGAGTTGGTTCGAAGCCTTGCGGGCATTGGAATCCCGTGTTGTCGGAGACAGTCGCTGGCGGCCGCGGCAGCAGGCCTTTCTAGGCTTTATCCGTAGATTGGAGCGCGAGGTCCCGGCCGAGACACCGATTCATTTAGTGACGGACCATGAAGGCACGCACGCCCAGGACTGCGCCCAGGCTTGGTTCAAACACCGGCCCCGGTTGCAGGTCCATCCCGCGCCAGCCGACCGCACATGGTTAAGTTGGGCCGCCCACTGGTTGGTGGAGCTGATCCCGAAGCATACGGCGCGCGCGACTGTGCCGGGAGCCGTAGCGGTGGAGCAGGCCGTACGAATTTATCTTGCGGACAACCCTGCCCAGCCGCAACCCTTTGCCTGGCCGGCCCCGAAGAAAAAGTCCTTACCTTAATTGCTCATTGATTCAGATATCCGAGATACGTTCTCCATTTCCGAAGTACTGGCCCGGCATCCCGGCCGCCCCCCCGAAAAATTCCACTCCTCACCAGCTTCCTTTGCTGCGTGCTGTAGTTCTTCCTGACAGAAGAAGGAGTAAACATCCATGGGTGCATTTTCCGGTTCTGTGGTTAGTGAAGTCAGCCGGTCTTATAATTCCCTGTCCGGCACCGATATTCGCGCCGTCATCGGCAACCTCACCTTTGCCGAGATCCAAGCCATTTCCTACTCCATCACCCGCAAGAAGGCGCCCCTCTACACCATGGGCTCCCCCGATCCCCGCGCCTTCTCCCGCAACAAGCGCGGCATTGCCGGCTCCTTGGTCTGGATCAACTTCGACCGTCATGCCCTACTGGCCCTGATCAATACCCAGGGTGGAACCTTCGTCGCCAATGTTGACGACATCCGGCCCCAATATACCGTCACCGAGTCGAACTTCATCGGTCAGACGGTCACCTTCAACTCCACCATCACCAACGCTGATGGCACGCCGGCCAGCGCCACCATCGAACAGAGTGCCGACACGCCCCTCTCTTCCGCCTCCGGCTTCAAAGCCCTGGCCACCCCCTGGGCCTCCGACCAGATCCTGCCCTTCGACATCACCCTGGCCGGGTGCAATGAATACGGCGCGGCCGCCAGCATGAAGATCTTCGGCGTGGAAATCCTGAACGAAGGTTGGGGAACTTCAGTAGACGACGCGGTGAATGAGATGCAGACGACGTTTATTGCACGGTTGGTGTGTACCCGGGATACACGATGGCATTCGATGAGGGCTCCTACCAGGTCTCTCTCTCCACGCGGGCCAATTGTTACCTTCCCATTCTGCTGCCGCCCAGAGCCTCCCCACCTGGCTGCTGGCCGCTCAAGAAGCACCTCCCGCAGGCCTCCTGGGGTGGCCAGAGTTCGGCCCCGGGGGAGGACGAAGAACCACCGTGACTGGGATAACCCATTTGCCGTGTATCCCCTTATCCAGCCCGCTGCTATTGGCGGTGAAGTTTCTGGCGGGTGCAGATGATCCCCTGCCCCTCCCGGCTGATATAGGAATAGCTTAGCTCAGGAAGAATACTGAGGTAGTGACCGGGCGGGAGACCTCAGTCCCAGGCAAAGTCGAAACAGGTGTAGCACATAGGAGCGGGGAGAATGGCTGTATGAAACGGATGCTGGTGTTCCAGCGGGACGGGGTACACGGTTTTGGGAAGCTAAGGAGATGGGGCACATGGGGGGATACACGATTTAGTTCTCGCTCCACCCCGGCCTCGACCCGGCAGCTCAGCACTCCATGCATACATGTAAGGCAATCCTGACACCCTCCCAGTCCATAGCGTGACCGTCTCGGGGGAGAGATCCCAGGTGGGAAACTTCACTTTCGTTTTTCGGTTCTGCGTGGGGGGCGGCCCGTTCCGGCAGACATTCTCAACCAAGGCGCGGGATGAGAACCTGCGAAACCCGATAGCAGATGTGGGGGATACACGCCCGAATGTGCCCGGGTTGCACGGCGGCGGAGGTTGGTTTGATAGAACAGTTGGCCTGTCAGTTTCTGGAATGGACGATTACCTGAATACCCAGTCGGAATCCAACAAGCTTGCTTTCTCCAATGACGGTGGTGAGTGATCCCGATCCATCCCGATCACGAGCTTCGGCTCATTGTTTTCGGGGCGATATTGTTGGGGTTGGAGGTGCCGGGCGAGGAACACCATACCGGGCAGTGCGGGTTCCGCTTGGCATGACTGGCGAAGCGCTACGGTCTACTCGTGGTACAAGTCTGGAAACAGATTTCGAAAAATCTTTTCTGGTCTCTTGTACATGGCCAACGCCGCGCTCAGGTTCCGCACAAAAGATCCTTGCATCCCGCGCCGAAGGCGGCGGATTACGAGCCGGGCGGTTTTACGCGTTACAGCCAGATGATAGCTCACCTCATCGACGTCAAGGTAGCGACTGGTCCCTCGCATGAGGGCAATTGCATCGAGCCACTTTCGAAGAGGAACATGTGTGCCGTGCAGTGCTGTTCCGGTGGTGACGGTAAACTGACGGCGGCAGCTGCGGCAGAAATAAATATATCGCGCGTCGTAGTTCCTCTTGGCGTGCCTAAACTTCATCACCGCCCGTGATCGGCAATGAGGACACACGATCCGTTCCAACCAGCGCATAAGTTCAAGAAATTTAGGGAGTTGATCTCCCCGCGTGAAACTGCCGGGTAGTTGTCTGGTGAGAAGTCGGTAATCGAAGCGCTTTGGCCGCACGGGTGATTGAACCAGTATCTAACGGCAGGTCGGCTGCGTCAATCGGTGTGTGGGTGACTGCTTGTTAAAGTATCCAGATCCAGATGACGCCATCATAACACACTCCTTATCAGTCACTTACCTGGAGATTTGGACAGGTTGCTCTAATCCAGTGGCGACTCTCCGGTGACCTATACTAACCAGGAGTGAGGGCCACAGAAGGGAAACGGAAAGGTAGGCCTTTTGTGGCGGCCGGGAACTGTTTGGTTGAGGAGCAGAGCTCAGACTTCCGGGTCATAGACCCCCACCCAGAAACCGGTAAACCAAAATGCGGTCCAAAGATCGCAGGAAAAGGTTTACTGGAATGTCCGAGTTCTCAATATCAAAAAAGCGGCCGACAGGTGCAGCGGCCGATGAAATCAGCATCTCTCCAAATCACATCCAAAATTTCCCCGATCACATCGCCGCGGATTCACAACCCTGCTCCCAATTGGTTACGCCTAGCAGCAGGTCAGACCGCACTCGGTTCCCGCTGTCCTCCCGGATTACACGGCCCGAACAAGGTAAATTTGCCAACCCTCCCCTCGCCTGCGGGGGTATCCTCGATTCAAGTCAAACCTCAGCGAGCAATCCGCCCGCGATTTGTGCTAGAGTCACTCCGGCAACGCCGAGTCGGAAACGAGGATTCTGTATGGCTCGGCGAAGTGGACAGTCAGGATACGTTACGAAGAAACGAGGTGTATGGTGGGGCCGGTGGTATGCGGACGTTCCGGGTTTGGAGAAGCGGACGCGCAGAGCCGTGCCACTTGGCCCTATCGGCGAACTGTCGAAGAGTCAGGCAAAGCTGAAGTTGCGGACCTACTTGGAAGAGCAAGGCGTCAACTCAGTGGCGCACGTCGTAAAACCTGCACCGAAACCAGTACCGGCCTGGACCTTTGCGGATCAGGCGGCGTGGTGGGAAAAGAACAAATTGGCATTGCTTAGTCAGAGCTTCCAAGACAGCCGAGGAATTTACTTGAAACAGCACTTGGTTCCTTACTTCGGCCCAACCGTTGTAAGCGCTATTAGTGAGCAACAGGCACAAGAGTTCATCGCTCACCTTACCCGGCGCGAACTTGCCCCCTCTACGATCAGCAGTATCACAAGCACACTGAAGGCGATTGTAGGGGAGAAAGTCTGGCGAGATTGGAAATTGACTCTGCCGAGGGCTTCAGACAAAGAGCAACGGTACTTCACCCCGGATGAGATGCGGCAAATTGTGGAAGCGGCCAAGGGACAATGGAAACCGTTGTTCGCACTACTGGCGGAGATCGGTGCCCGTAGTGGCGAGGCTTTTGGGCTTCATGTAGAGGACCTGGACATCCTCGGATGTAAGATACACATACGTCGGAGCGTTTACAAGGGAACGGAAGGGAACACGAAAACTCGCCGCGGTATGCGGGTGGTAGACATTAGCCCGGAAGTCGCACAAATGCTCAAAGATCATCTTCGGGGCAGAACTAGCGGAAGAGTTTTTCAAAGTCGCAATGGCACGCCACTTCAAAAGGACAATGTGCGCCATTCGCTCCACCGGATTCTTGAAAAGCTGCGCATTCCAAAAGGCGGCCTGCACGCCTTCCGGCATGGGAGGGTATCCGTGCTTCAGGAGAGTGGGGTGCCGGCCGATTTGATTAAAGCATGGGTGGGGCACAGCAGCCTTAGAACCACGTCACGCTACACTCATTTCGAAGCCCCGTACCGGCAGAGCGAAGCGCAGCGGGTAAGCATATTCGCAAAACAACTGGCGAAAGTGGAAGCACAATTGCCGTTTGGACCCCAAAACCCTGTTTTGGACCCCACTTTTTCCGCAAAGGAAAGTCGAAATGGTTCAGTGCAAGTTGCACTTGCTTAATGGGTTGCAGATGGTAGGCCCGTGGGGACTCGAACCCCAGACCTCTACCGTGTCAAGGTAGCGCTCTAACCGGGCTGAGCTACGGGCCTATAAGGACTTAGCTTACTGGCTTTCCGGACTTGGTTACCATTTTGGTGCACACCTTGCCGAACGTCGAGTCGCTTCTTCGCCCCAGTGACCACGGGCAAGGCCGTGGCGATCGATTCCAAGGCTTGCCGTTGAGCCTCCGGCCGAATATGGCCGTAACGCTTCGCCATCCGGATCGCCGTGGACGCGGACCAGCCGAGCACTTGGGCAACCGTCGCGATAGGCACACCGTTCTCAAGCATTTTGGTAGCCGCCGAATGCCGCAAATCATGAAATCGCAAGCCGACTAAGGGATTTATGATACCACGCAAGCCCGCTTTACAATCGGCATTTCTGCAAGAACCTGTCGCAGCCTGGCGCCTTCCGCATTTCGGGCATTCAACGGCGGATGTCACGTTGTGCCACGCCGTTCGCCAGTTGGCGACCGGCCGAGCCGGATCAATGTGGCCGTTCTCGCAAGCAGGAAAAACATAGTCATCCGGTTGACGCTTCGGAAACCGCGACGCCCACATATCCAAGGCAGTCCAGGCTGGCTGAGTTAGCGGCACGGGTCGTCCACTACCCGCTTCCGTTTTGGTCCGGCCTACCACCAGGACTCGCTGCCCTATGTCCACATCCGACCAGCGTAGTCTCCGGACCTCGGAATGCCGCAAACCGGTATTCAGTCCCAGCACCGTCACCGTGTAGATCGGGCTCCAATGCCCTTGCTTCGCGGCCACCTCTGAAGCCATCCGCAAGAGAGTTGATTCCTCATCAGGGAGCAAAGCACGTCCGGCACTCTCGTTTTCTTCCAGCCGCTTCGCATCCCGGCGAATGCCGTTCCACAGATTGTGGTCGGCCAATATGGAGGCGAGCACGGTAAACTCCTTGTTGGCGGTAGCTCCTGCCGCATTCTCAGCAGCGCGAGTCTTCTGGTAGGCCGCAACATCAGGGGCTTCAATATCGCAGATGAGGCGCTTGCCAAAGAACGTATTGAGGTGCTTCAAGGCGTGCTGGTAGGTCTCCCGCGTGTTAGCTTTCAGTGCTGCGCGTTTGCGGAGCCATTCCGTGCCTGCCTGCTCGAATGTGGGGGGAAGTTTCTTCTTTTCAATGCGATTCCATGATTCCTCAAGCTGGCGACGGCGTTGCTTCTCTGCTTCACGGGCCACAGTGAGGCTTTGGCTGCGGCTCGACTCGTGTATGATACGTCCGCCAAAGCGGAAGCGGTACCACCATGCTCCGCCTTCTGGGCGTTTGCCGCATTTGCTGCATGCTTTATCGTGCCCTTTCGTGTTGCATGTGCCTCCTTTGGCACAGGTCACGCGCTTATATAGACTCATGGTTCCCGTACCTTTCTCGCTTTGGGCGGCCTACCACCGTTCTTGCGGTTCTCGCGGGCAGTTACGCGGATGCGTTCAATACCCAGCCGTTCGAGACGCGCCTTATAACTGCGTTTGCCAACCCAAGTTGTGAACCTTTCTCTAATTTATTCACTCCATAAACTTTAGCTGTTTAGATTATCTTGTCGAGATAAATCTACGTGTCTTATACTGCGTGGGATGATGGCCAACTGGGGGTATCCCAAAGCGTGGCCGCACCCCGCCCGCCAGCCAAACTGCCTCAATCCGGGGTAGGATGCAGGAGGTGCTGAATGACCGAGCAAAAACCGGATTCCAATCTCAAGGAACAGGACCACAGAAAGTGGGTTGAAGGTCAATCCACAGAGGCATTGGAGAAGGAAATACTCCGCGAGAAAAGATGGCTAACTTTCATCCAGTACGTGAAGTCAGTAATCGAACAAATAATGGAAGAAATCGAGGCCAGTAGGACGGTAGAGGGAAAGTGGGAGCGTGAGAAAAGAAAGCTTCTCGCAAGGATGATACGGATCGAGGAAATGGAGCTGGCAGCAATGGGACCAGAGGAGAGAGCCCGAGCGCAAGCAGAGATTGACCGCGTAAAATTGACCGCAGCCAAGATGGGGGCGGCATCTCGCTCACCCCGCGAAGCCCCGCAGGGGGTGTTGGACCGACACCTCGAAGCTAGCAAGCTGGAGGCGTCGCAACACCTCGAAGTCTTGCGGCGGGAGCTAACTGCTCGCAGAATCCAAGAGCTGTCGAAGAAAGAGGCATCCACTCATGAATCTAAGAGAAAGAAGCGCCCGGTCGACCCGGATTCGAACCTCGGCAGACGTCGGAAGATCATACGTCAGAACCCGGGGTTGGAGGCCATAGATTATTGCGTGTTGTTCGAGAATTCTCATATTACGTTCCCGCAAGGCTCGCACTGGGACCCATACCGCCCGTATCAGTGGCCAAAAGCCTATCGGATGGACGAAACGCTCAGTGGCTATATCAGATCCATGACTACCAAAGACAAGAAGAAGATGTGACTCCCACAGTTTCCTGGTGTTTCCTGGAAACACTTTCTTCGTTTTTCCAAGCCACGCGCATTGCGATGATTTATAACCACTTATAACGCAAGGATTCTCCCACTACAAATTTCCTTTTTCTTTGCATAAGCCACCTGAACGATGAGTCTGTTTATCCTGTGTGTGAAGGAAGGAGGTCCGTATGACGAAGCTATTAACGATCGTGGAAGCGTCCGAGGCGCTGCGCATCAAGCGCAGTACTCTGCGTGCATGGATTTTGCGTAGAAAGGTAGCCTCGTTCCGAGTGGGCAGGAGTGTCCGCATATCGGCGGAGGAAGTTGAACGAGTTCTGAGCGAGGGCCTGCGGCCAGCCAGGGAGCCGCAGGAGAAAGGAGGAAAACATGGGTAATCAAGCTATTGCATGACTTCGGCAGAGAGCGAAGATTCCGGTTCCTACACACGCAGGTAACGCTCGATATCCATGCCGTTGGCTTGAGGCGTCGAGCATGGTGGAACCCCGCCACCTTTGCCCTGACCGGCAATGACTGGCATAACCGACAGGCGCATAGCGCACAAAGGAGGGAATATGCCAAAGCGAATAAAGTACACTCCCGAATTCCGGCAAGCGATGATTGCATTTTACAAAGCCAATCCAGAGGCTGACCACGATAAGGCTAAGGAACGTGCAAAAGAGCTCGGTTACGACACATTCAGCAAGAATATGCATGACATTCTCCGGAGAGAAGCGAGAGGACCTGCTGAAGCGCCCAAAGAGAGTTATATGGATTTGAAAACGGGCCGATTCTTCAAGAAGCTTGAATCAGCTAAGGGAGGCGACCGAATCGCCATCTATGATCTGAAAAAACGTGCTCGCATCAAAGTAAGTATTGTTGACGAAGAGTGAAGCTCACGAAAGTGGTTTCAACGCGACCTTGGTTGGCGGGGAGACTGACGACGGGATGAACTTTGTGCCGAATGCGGGCCGATGTACCTATCGGCAGAGCCTGGGTGAGCTCAGGCACCCAGAGCGTCCCGCGGCATGAAGTTCGTTCAAGTCCTGTTTCGTCAGCTCCCCGCGTTTGGTTTCGACGGGTAAGTAGGCAACAAGAAGACGCAATTACTACGAGCAAACAAAGGAGGCAACAGTAATGGTAGAGGAAATCAACGAATTCGATCAGGACGTGAACGGTGGGGACCCATTTCTTTCGGAGGACGAGGTGGTCAAGGATAAAACTGAGGAGGGATTTATCCCCAATCACCGAGAGTTGATCGAGGTGGCGAAATACTGGGCCAAGGATATTCTCGAAAGCGTATGGCTCTTTGATTTTACATATCCCACGGGTGGAGGCAGTATTGGCAGAGAGAGGAATTTCGCCAACAGACGTATTAACCGCATCAGGAAGATAGTCGGGGACGAGAAAGTGGACAAAGCGTGTGAAGAGGTTCGTAACGATTTCAGGAAAGGGATGAGTGATGATCTGTGGGCTGTTTTTGAGCATGGTGACGCGGCGCAGGTGGCCGCAGTTCGGGAAGACATGGATGCCATTGTTAGCGAAGACAAGAAACGCTTGGCTTCACTGACCTATTTTGATTATCCCGAGAGTCGTGGCCCGGACCGAACGAAAGAAGTTGGAGTTCGTTTGACGCCCAAAGAGTTGGCAGATTTAGAAGCTGCATCGCGCCGCCTCGCAACGTCGCCAGCAGAAATCCTTCGAAAGGGAGCCGCTCTGTACGTTCGAGCGAAAAGAGCAAAAAGGAAATCAAGCCGAAGGGGCCGCAAATGACGACCTACACCGGATGGAAGGCTTCTGCCGATTGGCCAAATGGGCTGACGCTGTGAGGCCTTCCACCGTAGTCGATGCCCCGCAAGACATCCCCATGCCCGGTTTTGATGATCACTGCGTCAAAGCCGGGGCTGTCTCACTAGACTAGCGTCTCGGGGTCAACCGTCAACAATCACGAAAGCCTCAGTAAACCCGTAGTCCGCCAAGACACCCTCAGGAACATCTTCTCACAACCTCGATTAACCCTGCCATGGAGTCGCAGAGTGTCCGGGAGAAATTCCTGCAACTAAAGGTGAAAAGGTCTTGATTCTTCCTATACTAACCAGAAATAGAAGGAGACAGTCTTACTTATTATTCCTTCATGTACCACAGGTAGAACTCAAGGAGAAACGTTATGAACACAACGAGTTTACGACAAAGTGAAAAAGACATCAATCGCAGCAATACCGACGGGGCGGGAACACGCGACGTGCAGAACGCTACCGCTCCTGGCGCTAGGACGGGATGCCATCAGAAGCACACGGCAACCCGCAAGCTTAAGGGGTCCAAGCGCAAGCTTCCGTATGAGGAGATTCAGCGTTTACATGACCAGGGTCTAACGGGCGTTGCTATCGCCAAACGACTGGGACTCAAAACTACCAGCGTAAACAGTGCGCTCAGGAGATTGGGACTCGGCACAGGCTCGCAAAAGCACAAACGGGAGGTCCTCGCAGACGGCAAGATTCTCTGCTCCGCCTGCAACGGAACTAAGAAGGCAAGTGAATTCCCTCGTACTGGGTCGCGTTGTAAGGCCTGCAAGTACGGCCATATGGCCATGCAGTCGAACCAAAGCCTGGATAATGCAATTCATATTCGCAACCTTTGGTTCCACAATCGCGCTAAACGGCTTGGCATCTATTACGACCTTACTGACGACCAACTTACCGAACTATATGTCCTCCAGGACGGGCGGTGTGCGTATTGCCGGGAGCCGATGGTGATGAAACTTGGCATACGGCGCAGCGGACGCACGGCCAGCATCGAACGAATAATCCCCGATGTGCTTGGTGGAACCTACACGATCCAAAATGTCTTGTGGGTGCACATTCGATGCAACTCCCGCCGCTGGTCCTTGGCAGGGGAACGGCTGAAGCAAAGGTTCCCGGAAGCAAGTAAAGCAATCGAGCGAGTGGCATTAGAGCGCCAGCTCGAACTTCCCTTTCCCCTGGATTCGGAAATCACCGTGACGAATGATTCGGACCCCCAGGCCGCCCAGGCAGAGGAGAAACTTACATCATGAAAGGAGCCAATAACGTTCACTATTCCCGAGCCCTGCCCGACTTCAAATGGATCAACAGTGAAATTCCGATCCTCGAAGTTGCGCAGACGTTGGGCCTCGTGGTCCGGGGTAAGAAGATGATCTGCCCGAATTGCGGGAAGCGTCGGCTTACCTTCACCACCGTTCACAACGGGTGGAAGTGCTGGAGCTGCGAGCCAGAGGGAAAGATGCGCAGCGTGATCGATCTGGTCATGGTGCATCGGAATTGCCCGGCTTACGAAGCGGCAAAGTGGATCACTGAAAACTGGCCAGTGGCAGGACGGGTCCAGATCGAGTACAGCGAGAATGCACGGGGCAACGAACGGCACACGTACCAGCGTTATCAAACCATCCCGGTACCAGACAGGTCCCGGCCTTCGATTGAGGCCCTGGTTGCGTCTCCAGGCTGGCGGGAGATGCCGCTAAGCGTCAGGGTGATCGCCGTAACCCTGTTGGCCATGGCCTTAGGTACGGACAATCATCTTGCTTCAGTCAGCCGGAGGACGCTGGGAGAGTTGGCAGGGGTGCACAAGCCGGTGACCATTGCTCAGGCAGTACGTGAGCTCGAGGCCATTGGCCTCTTCGCAGTTGACCGGGGATCATGGGGAGATCGAGGATACAAGCCCAGCACCTTTAGGCTGACATGGTGGAGTCAGGCATTCCAGGCATGGCTAACCCGTGGGTACGACCCATCTACCACCCTATCCCACCACCATCAAGATAGTACTAGTAAATCGGAGACCTTCGGTACCATACCCCCCGCTGATGAAAAACAAGAATCCGACCTGGACCTGATCCATGGTCATTGCCGATTGGAGGCAGCATGAAGAATACAACACTACGAGAAGGATCACTCACTACCCTTGAACACAGGACCGGTTCTTGCGTCGTCCACGACCTGCTGGCGGAGAAGGTCTACGGCCGCTGCGAGTCATGCGGCACCACCCTGGGGAACGGCATCAAGGCTATGCGCATTCCTGGATTGCCGGGCTTATATCACAGCATCTTGTGTGCTGAGCAGGGGATATACGAACGGGGCTGCCGGTTCTGTGGCGAGAAGCTCGCGTCAAACTCACATTTCTGTTCAGACAAGTGTGCCAACAAAGCTCAAGCCTGCTGCTTCGGTGATGGCACGCGTTTAATCGCCTGGTTGGCAGAACATGCACCGGAGTTGGTGAAAGCCCATGGACTCGCTGAGGATTATACGCTCGAAGAGCGTAAGTGTGGCTGGTGCGACGGTACCTTGGGCAACAAACGACGCCAAGCCAGATATTGCTCAGAGCGGTGCCAGAAGGCTCAAGAACGCCAGCAGGCTGCCACTGGAACCCGGGGACCCGGAATCAGGCAAGAAACGCCGACAGCGGTCCTTATTCCACAAGGACTTACAGACACTCAAAATGCCCAAACTGTCCCGCTGGTAGGGTAGTACCAAAAACACAATTGTCGGCGTTTCGACGCGTTAAATTGGCTCCTATCGTGTTTCTCGCCGACCACAACCTTCGGAGGAACGGAATTATGAAGACACAATTCAACACCATGGATCTACGATTCGATGTGATCCAGTCGTTTATTACCACCCGGGAGGGCGCATGCGACAGCTGTGGTCTCCCCGGCCGCGTCATTGGCTTGATGAGCGTGCCCGGAGTCCCTGGACACTATTGCTGCATTGAGTGCGTTGAGTGCCACCTGTTCGGACCAGGCAAGTGCCGCTGGTGCGGTTTCACCCTGGATCCCGATCATTCTGCTTTCTGCTGCGACAAGTGCCGCGAGTTAAATGGCAGCTCACCCTTTGGTTCAGGCAAGCGATTTGCACTGTGGTTGAATCGCCACAACCCGCGGCTGTTTGCCAAGCTGGTGGGTAAAGAGATTCCTAACGGCATCACATGCCTATATTGCGCTGATGTGCTCGATGGCAAGCGCCGAGACAGCGTATTCTGCTGTGCGAAGTGCCAGAAGAGATTCAATCGAGCCCGAAGTCGTTCAGCCTTTACCAAACGAGTGGATTATCCCCGACATGAAGAGAGCGTTTGCGTGATAGCAGGTGCAGTTAATTCGGAAGACGCATGCTCTGTTTCGCCGTGATCCTGGGCAAGAGCAAAACAGCTGATCAATGCCGGTGTAAGAATGCAGGTAGGCTTGATGAGCGAACTGAGAACATCTGCTCTCGTCGGTCCGGGAAGCTAGACTGAATCATCGACGGAAAAGCTTCCAGTGCCGTGATAGGCCACCTGAGTTATTGCCTTAAGCTGATCGCCATGGCCAAAACAAATCGCCATTTACCAACGCGAGCAGAGGCTTTCCCGCGTTCCAATAGACTGAAAAGTGTGTCAGAAGCCCCATGGATGAACGTGTTTGACCTGGAGCGCGTATCCACTGACATCGGACCGCTGCGTGTGTATTTGGGAAGGATCCCGCGATTCCGGAGAACGATTTGCGGGTACGCAGAGAAACTCTCCTGCGGATTTCGAAGTTCCCCTGCGTATGCAAGTAAGTGAAAATAAGTTACTTATAGAAGTCGGTCAACTACCACGAAGCCAGCGTCTTGCGCTGCAAGAGATACTGAACTTGCATGTAACTCTAACAACTTCAATCAGTTGGCGAGAATCTGGACAGCAGCTTCTCGACGGGATGTCAGGGCGGGGCTCGCATCGTTCGGGAGACTTGCGTCGATCCTGGGGCATCCTAGCGCGACTGCATGGTATCGTATGCAATAATCCGCAATAAGAGGATGACTCATATGCAAAACACAAAATTACTTATTCAAGGATACGTACTCCAGCCGCCCTGGAGGACCGCGAGAGGAAGGCCAATTTAGCGAGGCGTGATAAGCGTGAACCCCGGCATTCGATACCTTTTATGTTATAATTATTATTGGCATTGATTATTGAACTGGAAACATGCCGAATGAGGCTTCCTGATCCCCGGTCGGGGAGCATGACAACTTAAAGACACGGGAAGGGTTAGCTCTCCCTGGGGAAGTATGGAGAGATAGCCAGAAGTCGGAGGAATCTGACAGATTCCCGCCATGGATCTGGGGACAAGGAACCCTGGAAGGATATTACTATGCCTACTAACTACCTTAAGTTCCAAAGGATTACCAGAATGCTTACCCTGCATCGCTACCAAGCATGTCAGTCATGCCTGGTGTACGTTGCTCATGGTGATCAGTAATCCCTAGCATGTTCTGGCTTATGCCAAACGAGGTAAACCATATATGTATACAGATCAACAATGCAATCTGATTGCTTCCTACGGAGGCTTTCTGTCCCAGTGGCCTTGGGACCACTACGCTACCTTGACCTTTGGTAGGCATCTCTCTGAATCCAGGTGCCTTAAGCACTGGGATGATTTCATCGATTCTCTTGGCAGAGTCACACGTGGTCGAGTGGCCTGGGTTCGTGCCGATGAGAAGCGATGGTCAGGCTATTCCAACCCTGGGATCCCTCTTCACTTCCACTCCCTGCTGAAGTACCAGAATGTTCCTGATGCGGAGGCGGTGGCAGCATTGTGGAAGGCCAAAGCCGGAGACGCCATGGTCGAGGTATATCGCTCCGGTGGAGGAGCTGCGTATTACGTTGCGAAGATGTTCCCCTGCGAGGATTCGCAGTTCGACATGGGTGGGCTGGAGCACTTTGCAAGGCTGCCGGGAGTTCAACGGGGCCTGGTCCAGTGAAAGGCTGGGGTCTGCTCGCCCTTTAAGAGTGCACCTTAATCCGAAAGCGCTTCAGGACAGATGACTGCTGTGTGCGATCTTTCATGCACTGTCTGACGACATGGCGAAATCCGTTCATCAGGTCCTCGACGCACCGACGGGCCACGCTGTTGTTCCGGATGTCGGAGGGACCGTACAGGCTGATGTGAAGCTCGTCCCAGAGGATCAGCGTCTCCGGTAGAGGCTTCCTCGGCATAGTTGCTCCTTTTGATTGCTAATTGGTTGTCGGGCAAGCGGCTTGGTGACTTCGCTACTTTCGGTGGGGTTTCACGTGGGGGGTTTGTCGGTCAAGCGGCTAAGTGAAATCTACCATCTCTCAAGATCCATCTCGTGCCGAATCCGCATCCACTCCAAGTCAACCCTGGGATCGGCTTTCTCCGCACACTGGAGGGCTTCCCCTTTGTCTGCGGCTTTCCCTTGCCAGACCATCTCTTCGTGGGCGCCGGGCCGGTCTTGGGCAGCTGGGCCAGTAACAGCTTCGATTTCGTCGTTAATCAGCGCAATGACTTTCCAGGAAGACATGTGGTTGTCCATACGCCTTACCCTCTATTCGATTGTCGCTTCTTTGGCATGGAGACAGCCTGTTTCGGGCGGTGATTATAAAGCGACCCGCCCGCGTAGGGGAAGGTGAAAACAAACACCGGCTGTGGATAGATTGTGCAAAAGCCTGTTGAAAAGCTATGATTTCAGCCCGTAATTGACTGAGAGCGCACCTTTTCCACAGAAATGTTTCCTGCCGCTGTCCCTCGGGCCATTATCAGGATCCTCTGCACTTTGTATGTCATACCATTAGACCCACATTTCCATTTTGAGCCGCACCTCCGAATCTTTGGAACGTCGCTGTCATCATTATTCATGCGGGCGTGAACGCAGTGAAGACACTCCGCAACTCTCCGCAAACCTTGACAAGCTACCCTTTCATTGCATACAGTGAGGGCTCAACCACGATTTCGGCATGGCAATCAATACCATCCAACAGAGAGAGGAAGAGCAGAAGAAATGATGACAAAATCCCAGATCGTCGCACATTTGGCCGAGAAGGCGGAGATCCCAAAGAAGACGGCCGCCGCAGTACTTGAAGAACTCATCGCTCTGGCCACGAAGGAAGCCAAGAGCAGCGGGCAGTTTGTGGTTCCAGGGCTGGGCAAGGCGGTGAAGGCAAATCGAAAGGCTCGCATGGGTCGCAATCCTCAGACCGGCGAGGCCATCAAGATTCCGGCCAAGACGGTGGTGAAATTCCGTCTGGCAAAGGCGTTCAAAGACGCGGTGGTGCCTCCCAAGAAAAAGTAACTTCCATCGGAGTAGAGTTTCCCCTAAGGACGGAAGTCATTGAAGCCCGGTCTTCCGGCCGCAATACGCGTGTCAATATGGCGAACGCCATTCGCGCAATTGTCCCCGAGGCGACCAGTACTTTATGGGGTTGCAATTGGTCGCGCAGAGGAGTATGAAGGGAGTATGCGTACGGGAAAGGAGGTATGACTGACTCCACCTGGAATGCATATGATCGTCAAATGACCACACCGCTTTTGCGGTGCGCACCGTTGGCAACGCCCCGCGGACGCTGCCACGGCATTCACGACGAACATCTGAGACGGGGAGCCGGAAACGGTTCCCCGTTCTCGATTTTGGCCCAAGAATCCCAGAAGCGAGGGACTGCAAGGGGCTAAGCGAGGCCCTATCGAATGTCGAGACCCCTCTCGTAACGAATACGCATCCACTCGAGGTCAACCCTTGGATCCGCTTTCTCAACACACTGGAGGGCTTCAGCTTTGTCAGGGCCCGTCCAGGATTTGATGCTGCCAACAAAACGGTATGGCTGGTCGCGCTTCGAAGGACTGGCTCCGCTTGCAAATGATGCTGAGAGCATTCATACTCCCACCATGAGCCTCAAGAATGCGGCACTCCTGGCATTGACCGGGACAACCCTGCTAACGCTATTGGTACTGGCCCATTTCATTTCCACCCTATTGGGCGTCATGCATGAATTGATTCCAGCGATGGCGCTGCTGACGTCGCTGGTTCATCTGTTTGCGAGCCTCAGTGTGTTGGTGTTCTTCTACGTCTTCTACCGAAAACAATCCTGATACTCGAAGAGTGCCACATCAAGCCGCCGCAGGGCTTCAGCTTTGTCAGCGGCTTGCCCTTTCCAGACAATCCACTCGCGGGTTCTGGCCGGTCTTGAGCAGCCGGGCCTGAAACGGCTTCGATGTTGTCGCTGACGGTCTCTATGACTTTCCAGTTAGCCATGTAGACGATGCTCCTGGCGAAGTATTTTACTTGACTTCGGACAGGGACGAGCCCTAAATCCCTCTTGTCAACAACCATGACGCTCGCTGGAGACCATTTGCACGGAAGTTGCGAGGTACACCATGGACGAACGCCTATGCTCTCAATGCGGGAAGCCATTGCCTGCCATGCCGTACAGCTACGAGTATTGCCCGGTTTGCCGGTCACTCTATGGAATTGAGGAACGGTCTGACCTTGCAGGACATAAGGGCTTTCCCCCGAAAGGTCGTGACCGAATATCCGAGCGGCTACGAGACGGATTTGAAATGACCAACGATGACGATCCATAGAAAGTGGGTGCCAAGGTCAATTAGGCTAGGGGAGGGGTAAATGGCGGCGGAACGCTCGAAAAGAGCCGAAATGCTCAAACGAGTCCTTCATTATCTCAACAGCGGCAATTACGACGAGCAAGACGACTACATCGTGTTTGGAGCCACTTCCGTTTGGGACATGATTATGGACCTGACGGACGCACCTCATGATCGTAAGAGTCATGGACTGGAGGAGCGGATACGTAAGCTGGTCAGCGATGCAAAAGTCCATGACGGAAGAGTTCAATCCGCTCATCGGACTTCTCTCAATCAGCCGCCCGGCTTTAAGACAAACGCCCTAGACAATCTTCTACCCGTGGAACAACGTGCTCTCCATGATTTACTTGAGAAGGCTTTGCAGCAAAAGCGCACGAGCCCGGGCCCGCTACGGCGACCATCAGAATCTGAGATAGCGGACGCACTTGACGCCGCTTTCGCCGAGGAAGTACTAGGAAAACTGCCCAAAATCGTGGAGCGAGCTGCGACGCTTGAAGAGCTGAACCTCAAAGGCATTCCCAAGGGCATCCAGCAGTATTTTGAGGAGGCTCATCGGTGCTACCTCTACGGTTTTCACGTTGCCTGTGCCGTTCTCTGCCGGGCAATTCTAGAATCAGCACTCAAAGCAACCACCGATCCAAAGGGAGCTATTGAACGCAGTCTTCCGACAGGCCGCTCTTACTTCAAGGAACTGGTTGAGAAGGCGAAACCGTTGCAGGGTGGCACTAATGGCAGCGATGACCGACCATGTGCCCTCGATGTGAAGGACGCCGGCGATTGGGCAATTCATGACGTCAGGAGATTCAATCAGACGTACGGCGGGAAGAGGCTTCCTGAGGTTCTTGCGAATACCCGAAAGGTTTTGTTCGACCTGTACGGCGACAACAAACAGAGGTGAATACGCTTCCGAATGTCTGGAACTGTGATAAAGCCGAACCCCGGGACGTATGCAGTGGTCCTGTCCTGTGCGAGCAATGCTCGCATTCAGGTCGGGCGCTTGGGGACGCTGCAGCTTCAGCACGGGTATTACCTTTACGTGGGCAGTGCGCTTGGGCCTGGCGGACTCCGTGCCCGGATCGCCCACCACCAAAGGTTGTCCACACGACCCCATTGGCACATTGATTATCTGCGAGCACAGACCCGGTTTCGTTTCGTGTGGCTCTCATATGGTGGGAGACGACACGAGCACGAATGGGCACAAGCGCTACAGAATGTAAACGACGCAACAATCCCCCTCCCTGGGTTTGGAGCATCGGATTGCAGTTGCTTGTCGCACCTTTATTTCTTCGAGTATTGTCCCCCACCAATTGGTTTTTGGGTGGAGCCGGAAAGCGTTGCGTCCGTGCGTCTGCCTGTACCCCAACCTTGATTGGTCCAAATCCATCAGGAACTCTCGTGTTCACGGGTACGCTCGCAAAACACGCTTCATAAGCATTGGTTTTGAATGTGCAGGTGTATAATCACGTGCATCTTGACCGACCCGTCAACCGGCTTGCCGGGAAACGCAACAGGAAATCTGAGAGGTCGGAGTCGGCGACGGCAGTGCAAGGCACGCCAGAACTGCATAGAGACCTCAGTGATCACCCAAAACCGGCCATATATGATCACCTGAAAACCGGCCATATGGAGACCTACTCCGGGACATTGACTGCGGCATGAGGCGTTATAGCCTCAGCCGCTATGGCCAATGTCTTGAGTGATGAAAAGAAACAGCAAGTTATAGCTTTAGGGCGGCTCGGGTGGACGCTGCGGCGCATCCAGGGAGCCACCGGTGTGCGCCGGGAAACGGCGGCGGGATATTTGAAAGCCGCGGGAATCCCGGTGCGACCTCCGGGCTGGGAGCGAAGAGCGGGTTCAAAACCGGCCATAGAGGTGATCACCGACTTTGGCGCGGGAAAACCGGCCTCTGGGGTTTCCTCCGATCCGGCATCGATACAGCCTCATCTGCCACCGCCTTCCGGGCTGGACACGGCAAAACCGGCCACCGAGGTGACCACCGACTTTGGCGGGGAAAGACAACGCCCTCCGGCGGCAGTCGATCTCATTCGGCACGAACCCACCCCAGAATCAACCGTTGAACCGGGCGCGGCAAAACCGGCCAACGGGGTGATCACCGACGCGGAGTTGCCCCAACCCCCAGCGGAAGCGACCGGTCTGTTGGGTCAAGCGCCCGCCGCCGAGGTGATGGTCCCCGGCGCGGGCGCGGAGCCCGCGCCCGCGCCGGGGCCTCCCTCGCGCAGTCCCTCCGCCAGTGCCTGTGAACCCTATCGCGAGCTGATCGAACTCGCTCTCGCCCGTGGCCGCAACGCCATGGCCATCTGGCAAGATCTGGTCTCAGAGACCGGCTTCACCAGCGGCTACCAGAGCGTGCGGCGCTTTGTCGGCAAGCTCCGCGGCGTACAGATTCCGCAGGCTCATCCCGTCATCGACACCGCTCCCGGCGAAGAAGCCCAAGTCGATTACGGCACCGGTCCCATGGTCCGCGATTCTCAGACCGGCACGTACCGGCGCACCCGCCTCTTCGTGATGACTCTGGGTTACAGCCGCAAGTCGGTCCGTCTGCTGGTTTTCCAATCGAGTTCCCGCACCTGGGCGGAACTGCATGAGAAGGCCTTTCGCCGGCTGGGCGGGGTGGTTCGACTCATCGTGCTCGACAACTTACGCGAGGGCGTGCTGGTCCCCGACATCTACGATCCCACGCTCAATCCCCTCTACCGCGATGTGCTCGCTCACTACGGCGCCGTGGGCATGCCGTGCCGAGTTCAGCATCCCGATCGCAAAGGCAAAGTCGAAGCGGGAGTCGGACATGCGCAAAAGACACCGCTTAAAGGGCTGCGCTTCGAGAGTCTGGAGCAAGCCCAAACCTACCTGGATCGTTGGGAGACGCACTGGGCGGACACGCGCATTCACGGCACCACCAAGCGCCAGGTGGCCGCCATGTTCGCGGAAGAAAAACCGGCACTGCAACCGCTGCCACTTGAACCCTTCCGTTATTACCAGTACGGGCAGCGCACTGTGCATCTGGACGGCTGCGTGGAAGTTGAAGCCGCCTACTACGGCGCGCCACCGGGATGGATCGGGCGCTTGGTCAACGTGCAGTGGGATGACCTTTACGTGCGCCTGCTCGATCCGCGCACCGGTCAACTGCTGCGCGAGCATGTCCGCCAGAAGCGCGGCCGGTTCCGCATCAAGCCGGAGGATTACCCGAAGCGCGCGCCGCTCGGCACCCTGCAGTTGCTGGCGCGAGCGGAACGCGCCGGAACTCACATCGGCGCTTTCTGCCAAGCGATCCATCGCCAAGAAGGAGAACTGGGCGTGCGCCGCATTCTGGGTGTGCTGGCCTTGGCCAAGAAGTTCGGACTGGCGGCGGTCGAGGAAGCGTGCGCCGCCGCGCTCGAACTGCAAGTGCACGAATATCGCTTTGTGCGCCGCTATCTGGAACGACGCCCCCAAGCCCCCCTGAGCTTACAGCAAGTTGATCCCCTGATCCGCGAACTGGTGCACTACCGCGATCTCATCCAGCAACGGATGCAGCAACAAGAACAACAGCGGTCGCTCTTTGAGATGGTCCCGGAAGCGCCGCCACGGACTTCCCCGGAGGTGCACGAATGATGATGCGCAGACCTGCCCGCAGCCCTCCGCACAAGGCGCCGCCCCGCTGCGCGCGGCGGAGAGGATGGTCTTTCACGAAGTGCACCGACATCGTCAGGAAGAGAGGAAACGCAATGAATCTGATCGAACTGAATCGCGCTTTACGGCAGTTACGCCTGGGAGGGATGGCGGCGGTGCTGGAGACCCGCCTGCGTCAGGCCCAAGCCGAATCCATGGCACCCTTAGATCTGATCTCCTGCCTGGTCACCGACGAACTCACGCGCCGCGCCGACCGCATGCTGGAACGCCGGCGCAAGCAGGCCGAGTTCCGCGACCCGCTCAGGACCCTCGACAACTTCGACTTCACCTTCAACAAAAAGATGAATCGCAGTCTGGTCTTCGAGCTGGCCACCGGCACCTTCATCGCCCGGCATGAAGACGCCCTTTTTCTCGGCCCGCCCGGGAGCGGCAAAAGTCACTTGGCGCAGGCCATTGGCCAGGCCGTCATCCAACAGGGGTATCGCGTCTTCTACCGCGAAACTCACGCCCTGCTCGAAGAGATCGCCGACGCCACCCTTGACGGCACCCGCAAGGAATGTCTAGAGTCGCTGACCACCGTGCCGCTGCTCATCATCGACGACTTCGGCATGCGCAAGCTGCCCTTGACCGCTGCCGAGGAACTGCTCGAACTCATTATGCGTCGCTACGAACGCGCCAGTACGCTGGTGACTTCCAATCGACCGGTGGAAGACTGGGGCAAGTTGCTGGGGGATGCCGCGGCCGTCAGCGCCATGCTCGACCGCCTCCTGCACCACGGACATCTGCTGAAGTGCGGCCCGCGAAGCTGGCGAACGAAAACCGACTTGCCAGCAGAGCCGGCGGCAGGGTAAAAAAGGTTAGTCCCGGACGGCCCCACATGGCCGGTTTTGACCCGATCATGCATGGCCGCTTTTGAGGTGATCACCGAGGCTAGAGAAGCCAATGATGCGATTAAGCTCCACAGATGAAACTGTGCAGAACGGGATGGCAGAGACCGTTGGCATGTGCGTGGTTGTTGGCAACCGGAGGGCATCATGAACAGCCATTCCGTCGAATCCGGCGTGCCTCTGACGCAGCTGGAGGAAGCCATCAAGCAGGCAGCGGACCAGTATTTTCGGCTCGTCATCCTAGCGGGTCCGCCGGGCTCTGGGAAAACCGCCGGCTTGCAGGCCCTTTCGCACACGCTTGGATGCCAAGTCATGAACGTCAACCTGGAATTGAGCAAGAAGATGCTCGAGCTCACCCGCACTCAACGGCCCCGGCAGGTTGAACGGCTGTTGAAGGAAGCCATCGCTGGCATTCCCGGCGAGGTCGTGTTGTTGGACAACTTGGAGATTTTGTTTGACACCAGCCTTGAGGTCGAGCCATTACGCCTGCTCCAGGTGTCGAGCCGCAACCGCACCATTGTGGCGTCGTGGAGTGGCAGCTACAGAGATAGGACACTGACCTACGCCGAACCGGGGCATCCTGAGTTCGTGCAGTTTAAGCAAGTCGATGCAGTCATCGTTCCGGTCAGAGATTCCGATTCCAAGTGAGGAACTATTGTCATCATGAAATACAGCGACCTTGTACATTTCGAGCCAATCGAGTCCGTCATCCAGCTTGAGCAGGCGAGTTCACTGGCAGCCGTCCGGCAACTCGTTCAGACCTTCGTCGTCTCAGAGCGCATGTCCGAACAGTTGTGCGATTTGGTTATCCCCAACCTCCAGTTCGAAGCCCCAGCCGACAACAAGGGTGTCCTCATAGTTGGAAACTATGGCACGGGCAAGAGCCATCTGCTGTCGCTGATTTCCGGCCTCGCCGAGTATAACGAGATGGCCACGGTCGTCAGGGACAAGGATGTGGCGAAGTCGGCGAAGGCAATCTCCGGTAAATTCAAGGTCGTGCGGCTGGAAATCCCGGCCACGAAGAAGAGCCTGCGCAGCATTATCTGCGGGAGGCTCGAAGACTTCATGGCCGACGAAGGCATGACGTTCAATTTCCCCACTGACGACCAAGTGGACAGCAACAAAGATGACTTATGCGCCATGATGGCGCAATTCGCCGACAAGTATCCAAATCACGGCCTTCTTCTGGTCATAGACGAGTTACTTGACTACCTGCGGTCCCGGAAGCAATACGACATCATCCTCGATTTGGGCTTCCTCCGAGAGATGGGTGAGGTCTGCAACCTGATACGGTTCCGGTGCATTGCCGGATTGCAGGAGAGCCTGTTCGACAACCCAAAGTTTCAGTTCGTGGCCCCGGAGCTACAGCGGGTGAAGGATCGTTACCAGCAAGTCCGCATCGTCCGCCAGGACGTGGCGCACGTCGTTTCGGAGCGGCTGTTGACGAAGAATGACGAGCAGACGGCCAAGATTCGGGAGCACCTGCAAAAGTTCACCCCGCTTTACGGCGGCATGGCGGAGCGCCTTGAGGATTTCGTCCGGCTGTTCCCGGTCCACCCCACTTATCTGGAGGTGTTTGAAAACATCTCGGTCGCTGAAAAACGGGAGGTGCTAAAGACCCTGAGCGCCGAGATGAAACGCAGGCTCAAGGAAGATGTCCCGCAGGACCAGACCGGACTCATCAGCTACGACTCGTATTGGGAGTTCCTCGATGGCAATGCGGTGCTACGTGCCGTCCCGGAAATCCGAGAAGTGATCGACGTGAGCAAGGTCGTCGGAAACCGCATCCATCAAGCCTTCGCTAAAAAGGCGCTTCAGCCAATGGCCGAGCGCATCATCGAGGGCCTTTCGATTCATCGGCTGACCACCGACGACATCCACGCCAAAATTGGCCCTACCGCCGAGGAGCTTCAGGATGGCCTGTGCCTTTACGCCCCGATACCAGAGAGGACGAGCGATTTTCTCCGCACCACGGTGGAGTCGTGCCTGAAAGAAATAATGAAGACGATGAGCGGACAGTTCATCACGCACAACACGGAGAACGACCAATACTACCTCGACCTCCAGAAGACCATCGACCACGACGCCAAGATTCAGGATAGGGCCGACACGCTGTCAGATTCGCAACTGGACCAATACTACTTCGAGGCCCTGACCCGTGTGCTGGAACTGACGGACCTCCCGCCCTATGTGCGTGGCTACCAGATTTGGGAACACGAGATTGAATGGCGGGAGCACAAAATCACACGCCGTGGATACCTTTTCTTCGGCGCACCCAACGAACGGTCTACTGCCCAACCCCCACGGGATTTTTACCTCTATTTCCTCCAACCGTTCGAGCCACCCCACTTCGATGATGAGAAACTTGCCGATGAAGTGTTCTTCAAGCTGGCCCACATGGACAAGCAGTTCCAGGACACCCTTCGCCTTTACGCTGGCGCTCGGGAAATGGCGGCGTCGGCCAGCGCCGGTACGAGAAAGGTCTATGAGGACAAGGCTGATGGATTCCTCAAGACGCTCGTTACCTGGCTGAAAACCAACATGCTGACATCGTTCGATGTCATCCACCAAGGCGTTCCAAAGAAGATGGTCGAGTGGCTGAAGGGACATCGCACCGGCAATGCCACCGTCCGGGAACTGTTGGAACTGACCGGTTCCGTTTGCCTGGCGGCATCGTTCGAGGACCGCTACCCGGAGTATCCAGTCTTCACGGTGCAACTCACTGCCAGCAATCTCGGCCAGCCGACAGAGGACGTAATCCGCTGGCTATCAGGCGGCGTCAAGAATGCTCAGGCTACCGCCGTCCTGGACGGCCTCGAACTATTGGACGGCGACAAACTGAAGCCGCATCAGTCCCGTTACGCCAAGGTGGTGCTTGAAAAGCTGGCGGGAAAGCCGACCGGCCAAGTCGTGAACCGCAAGGAACTGATGACGGTGAAGAACGACGTGGAGCGGGAAACCCGCTACCAACTTGACCCGGAACTATTGCTCATCGTCCTGCTCTCGCTCGTGCAGAACGGCAACCTCACGCTCAGCTTGACGGGCAAGAAACTCGACGCTGCCAGCCTGGGCGAGGCCACGAAGATATCTCTAGACCAATTGCTGGCGTTCAAGCACGTCGAAAAACCGAAGGGCTTGCCGCTTCCCGAGTTGGTCGCCCTGTTCGAGTTGCTGGGTTTGGCGGAGGGGCTGATTCGCAACGAGAACACCCACGAAGAGGCTGTTAAGCAACTCCGAGCCAAAGCTAGTGAATTGACGGAGAAGGTCGTCACGGTAGCCCAATACGTCCAGACCGGCCTGCCCTGCTGGGGCAGCGAGTTGATTCCCGCCGAGGAGCGGGAGCAGCAGCGCCAGAAGCTTGACGGACTGAAGGATTTCTTGGAGGGGCTTCAAGCATTCAATACACCTGGCAAGCTCAAGAACTTCTCGAAGACCGTGATGGAGATTCAGTTCCAGACCGCCAATCTCGAACTCGTCAAGCAGCTTGAAGACCTGCACAGCCTGGTGCAAGAGTTGACGCCGCTGACTTCCTATCTGGCAACCGCTGCTGTCGTGCTTCCCCCACAGGACCCATGGCGGGCGCAGATGGAGACGATTCGCAGCGAGTGGAGTGCGAAACTGTTGGACCCCTCTGCCCGAAGTGCCGCAGATTTCCGCCAGAAGATCAACCGGGCGCTCACGAAGGCAAAGGATGATTACCGGACGGCTTATTTTAACCTCCACAAAAAGGCTCGGCTCGGCGTCAGCGAAGACAGCAAGAAAAAGGAGTTGCTAAAGGACTCCAGACTGGAGAGCCTGAAGAAGCTCACCAATATCTCGCTGCTGCCACACGCCAGCTTGACGGACCTACAGACTCGGCTGGCCAATCTCAAGCCCTGCTTCACGCTGGTGAAGGACGACCTGAACGCCATACCCACGTGCCCTCATTGCAGCTTCCGGCCCCAGGAAGAGGCACTCGGGGTCAGCGCCGCAACGGTGCTACAGCAGATCGACGAACAACTCGACACCCTTTTGGAGAACTGGCGCAAGACGCTGTTGGAGAACCTGGACGACCCTACCGCCAAGAAGAGCATCAAGCTACTTCCGAACGAGCAGAAAGAGGCGGTCAATGCTTTCCTCAAAGCGAAAGTTTTCCCGGAGAAAATCAGTAACGATTTCGTCCAAGGCGTCCAGACGGCGCTATCTGGCCTGATTGCCATCCAGGTGCGTCCGACTGAACTGCTCGACGCCTTGGGCGACAGCGGTGCTCCGTCTACTGTCGGACAGCTTGAGTCTCGGTTCGAGAAGTTCCTGCAAAAGATTACGCAAGGCAAGGAGCAATCGAAAGTCCGTCTGGTCATCCAGCCCGGTGAAGACCCTGGAGGGCAATCGTGACCACGCACCTGTCCACCCGCATCGTTTGGCACGACCGGGGTTGGGACGGCCACATCTGCGACCACCCTAGCCAGAATGCCTATTGCATGGTGCAGCAGCATATCCGAGACGGTCGGGATGATGATCGGGAAGACCAAGCGGCTGGCGTGCCTCTTGCCGACCTTAAAGGCTGGCAACCCCCATGCTCCCGTGAACCCATCGCTTTCTCGGCTCGTGGCTACACCATTTCACACAACGACCCGCTCGAATTCCGTCAGTTACCTTCGGTACGAGAGGAAATCCCTCCCTACTCGGTGTGCCCTTCACCGTACCGCTGGCTGCGGGAGGAGAACTTCCGAAGCATCTGCGAGGATGAAAGGCTCAATATCCGGGAATCGGACACAAAGGGCAAAGAACTTGGCTGGGTTTTTGAACCCGACCGGCAGATTGAACTGCTCCGAAACTTCTGGGAAAAGCTGGAGAAGAACAAGTCGCTGCTATTCTTCTATTGCAACCACGGCAATCCGCTCGATGAAAGCCTGAACCGTCTACTGCTCGGTGTCAGCCGAATCTCCCAAATCGGCTCCCAACTGTACTTCGGCAAGAAGCCGCCAAAGTACCCGGACCAGTATCCCATCTGGTCCCGGTGCATTACGCACGATTTCGAGAAACAGGGTTTCCGGCTCCCGTATCTTGAATACCTGAAGGCCGGTCACGACCCGAAGAACATCCTCTGCCTTGTCCCGGAAGGGGCGATGTTGAACTTCTCCTACGTCGCCGAGCACGTTGGCGATGACTTGGCGGTGGGTGCGCTAGAAAGGCTGCTGCAATCGGTGCAGGCCGTCAAGGAGGAGAACAAAGTCCCTGGCGATTGGGACCGGCATCTTCTTTGGCTGAACGATGTGCTATCCGAGGTTTGGCAAAATCGTGGGCCATTCCCCGGTATCGGAAGCGTGCTCCAATACCTCGGCTGCGAATCCGGCACGGCTTATCAGAGGGAAGTCCTTTTACCATTGCTCAAGAAGGGCGACAACGCCTGGGAGTTCGTCAAAGCCATTCTGGAGGGTCGCCGCAAGTGTGAGCAGAAGCAATATGCAAAGGCTCTCAAACAAGCCGGAGAACGCTGGGCAGCATATAAGGAGCCACGCCACCGCCTGTTTTCCCTGTTGGTTCGTCTTGAACTGACGCCGCAACAGGTGGAGCGAATCGCTAACCCAGACCAGCGGTCAAACAGCGGCATCAGCGCCAGTGACGACCAACTCCTCGCTAATCCTTACTTGTTGTCGGAGATGGATCAGGGCGACGGGGAGTCCGACTTGATTGCGCTGGAAACTGTTGACCGGGCGATGCGGCCTGAAGGTGATGCGGCTCGATTCATCGACGAGACAGACATCTGCGTCCAGGATGACCCCCGCAGAGTCCGTGGCGTAGCCGTTGCCGTGCTGCAAGGAGCGGCCCAGCAAGGCGACACCCTGCTCCCATTTGTGGAAACCGTCAACCGCATTATTAAGCGCTTCCCTGAGCGCCGCACATGTCGTCCTGACAAAGACCTGGTGCAGGGGCAAGCCAGCTTTTACCAGGAAGTTTTGGATTTTCGAGTGGATGGCAATCCTCCGACAATGGCGCTGAAGTGGCTTGCCGAACTGGAGCGTGAGGTCAGCAACCGGCTTCCCCGGCGCACGAAGGCTAAGAATCCGGCCCCCAAGGCCGGATGGAGTTGGGAGAAGTTGTTGCTCGATGAGTTTGGCAAGTCCGGCCAAAAGCTGCCTCCCGAAGTCGAAGAACGAGCCAGGAAGGAAAAAGCTGAGGCTCTGGCAAAGCTTTATGAGGGCCGTTTCAGTGTGCTCACCGGCAGGGCCGGAACTGGCAAAACGTCGGTGCTGAAAGTTTTTCTCAAGGGGCTGGAAGAATTGGAGGGCAAGCGCCCTCTCCTTCTTCTGGCCCCGACCGGCAAGGCTCGGGTGCGCCTGATGGACCGGACTAAGAGAGACGACGGCAGCGTGCGGGATGCATACACCATTCATCAGTTGTTGATGCGCCACAAATGGCTCCGGCCCGAAAACTTCGCATTGAGGCTCCAGGGTGGCGAACAGCAAGGCGCTCCCACCGTCATCATCGACGAAGCATCCATGATTCCGATGGATTTGCTCGGAGTTCTATTCCGGGCCTTGGACTTGAACAAGGTGAATCGCTTAATCCTTGTAGGCGATCCCAACCAATTGCCGCCAATCGGTCCCGGTCGCCCATTCGTGGACATCATCGCTTGGCTCGAAGCAGACGAGGAGCGAAAGAAATGTCTGGCTCGCCTCATGGAACGTGCCCGGCAAGAGGACCACGACAGCCAAGCGCTTCTGCTGGCGGATGGTTACTTACGCGACGATACTTCTCCGGGCGACGACGACATGCTCTCCCGTGTTGCACGTGAAGATGTGGGCGGAGATTTGGAGGTTCGGTACTGGCGTGACACAGGCCAAATGGAAGAACAGCTTGCAGCCGCCATGCGGACGCACCTGAAGCTCACCGACGACAAGAAGGCATACCTCTCATTCAACACCAGCATCGGGCTGCCGGAAGGCCATGACCCCGACCCGCTTCTGGCCGAGCGTTGGCAGATTCTCAGCCCGGTGCGCAATCACGAGTTTGGCACCACCGAAATCAACCGGAAGATTCAGGCGAAATATCGAGGCGGAATGCTGAACTACTCCAAGAACAGGGGCACCAAACCGTTCGGTGAGCAGGAAATCGTTTGGACCGACAAGGTGATGCAGTTCATCAACTGCCGCAAGAATTCTTACCCCAAGGGCGAAGGGTTGGACTACGTTGCCAATGGGGAGATTGGCCTTGTGGTGCAGACCTCCAAAGGAAACGGAAAGCAAGACTCCATCAAGGTTCAGTTTTCGACGCAACCAAAATCTAACTACTACTACCCCCGTTCCGATGTCGATGGCCAATTGGAACTCGCCTACGCTCTCACTGTCCACAAGTCGCAGGGCAGCGATTTCGACATCGTGTTCTTGATTCTGCCAAAGGGCGCAAGCACGCTCTCACGAGAGTTGCTGTACACCGGCCTGACCCGCTTTCGGAAAAAGATGGTGCTGCTCCTGGAGCGGGACACCACTGTTCTCGAAAAGCTCCGCGATCCGCAGTGCTCCGACACGCTGCTGCGCAATACGAATATGTTTGTGCTGGCGGTTCGCCCCGAATCGGTGGACCGTTACTATGCCGCTCATCTTATCCACCGCACATGTTCGTCTGCCCAGCACCCGCGGGGAATTTTGGTCCGCTCGAAGTCCGAGGTTATCGTTGCCGATATTTTGTCGAGGCTCGGCATCAGTTTCGAGTACGAGCAGAAGCTCCTCTCCAAAAACGACCCGAACGATTTCAAACTGCCGGACTTCACGGCCAGCTATGAGGGCGACATGTTCTATTGGGAACACCTGGGGATGCTTTCCGTTCCGTCTTACCGGGAAGAGTGGGAACGCAAGCGGCAATGGTACGAAGCCAACGGCTACCTCGACCGCGTCATCACGTCCGAAGACGGCACTGACGGCAGCATTGACGCCGCCGAGATAGAACGGATTGCACGCAAGAGGATTCTCCTGGAAGGGTAACGGGCAACAGTATGGCTAGAAAGTTGTTGAATGAGCAAAAGGAACGGCTCTTTGAAGAGAAGCTGGTTCCGGCCAAGCCGGGATCGGACAAGCTGTTTGATGTCAGTTACGGTGCCGAAGAGCCGAAGCCCGTAAAGTGCATGGGCTTGGAGTTCGCCAATGAGGAGGCACGCAGGGCGTACTTCCGTGAAGAGTTGCGGGCGAAGCTAAAAGACCCGGAGTTCCGAAAGATCGAGGGATTTCCTATCGGTGAGGACGAGGACATAATCGCCCTCTCCGACCCTCCGTATTACACTGCGTGTCCAAATCCCTTTATAGAAGACTGGACGAAACGCTTCGGCACTCCATACGATTCGGGCGCAAGCTACAACAAGGAACCATTCGCCTCTGATGTAAGCCAAGGTCGGTACGCTCCAGAGAGCCTTGCGCATTCGTATCACACCAAGGTTCCGCCACGGGCAATTGCGAAATACATTCTCCACTACACGAAGCCTGGAGACATCGTGCTCGACGGTTTCTGCGGAACCGGTATGACTGCGGTCGCAGCCCAACTTTGTAATGGTTTCACTGCGGATGCAAAGGCGGAAATCCAACAGGATATGCCGGATGCGATATGGGGAGTGCGCTATGCCGTCATCGCCGACCTCGCTCCAGCCGCCACGTTTATCGCCGCAAACTACCTCCATGCACCTGACATAGTGGACCTTGAGGCACGCTGTGATCGAGCCATCAATGCGGTGAGGAATTCAACTGACTGGATGTTCACCACTAGCGTAAGGTCGCCTAAGGGTGAACGGACAGATGCACGCATCAATCACACAGTGTGGTCGGAGGTCCTCGCCTGCGAGTACTGCGGAGCTGAACTCTTACTCTGGCAACTTGCCATCGGAGAAGATGGACAGATCGACAAGGCTGATATTTGTTGCCCCTCTTGCCATGCTCGACTGCATAATTCCGAGCTAAACAGGGTTGAAAGTGCTGCCATAGACAGTCTTCTTGGCACGACAGTGAGTCGGCCCAAGTTCGTTCCTGTTGAGATTGCGTACTCATTGAAGGGGAAACGGGGAACCAAAAAGCCGGATGGCGACGACCTTGCCTTGCTGAAACGAACTGACATCACTATAGCGCCATATAGGGTCCCCGTCATTAAGATGTTGTTTCGGGATGGTCCCTGGGGTGACATGTACCGGAAAGGCTACCACGCTGGGACCAGCCACTTTCACCATTTCTATACTGCCAGAAATCTCTACGCACTTGGGGCACTGCGAAAGGCAGTACTGGAGCCATCGGTAGTTTGGGGTTCGTCGATGCTGCTCACGGCAACGGCACAGAAGCTTTCTCGCATGATGCGCTATATGTCAGATGGAATCGGGCGCATTCAGAACGGAGTCTTATATTTCCCATCACTTTTCAAAGAGAGCAACCCCGTCCACCTGCTGGAAATCGCCAAAGCTCAGGTTTTGAAGCTCCGAAACGAGGTCAGGCTGAATCCTCGTGAGGCACTGATCGCAACTTGTAGTGGCTCCGATCTGCGAGGACTCCCCACAGACTCGATTGACTACATCTTCGTGGACCCGCCTTTTGGCGGGAATATTATGTATTCGGAACTCAACTTCCTTTGGGAGGGCTGGCTTGGCGTGTATACCAACGCCACCCCTGAGGCCATCGTAAATAAGACTCAGAAGAAGGACTTTACCGCATACACCCGGCTCATGTCCCGGTGCTTCGCCGAGTTCCATCGAGTATTAAAGCCAGGACGGTGGATGACGGTCGAATTTCACAATTCCCAAAATTCCGTGTGGAACGCCATCCAACTGGCTGTCATGGAATCCGGTTTCATCATCGCCGATGTTCGGCTACTCGATAAGAAGCAGGGCACGTTCAAGCAGGTGACGACCATTGCAGCAGTGAAACAGGACCTGGTCATTTCAGCGTATAAGCCGCCTGCTGAACTTGAGGAGCGATTTAAGTTGGAGGCGGGCACTGCGCAGGGCGTTTGGGACTTTGTGCGGGCGCACCTTCGGCGGCTGCCAATTTTTGTCGAGAAGGACGGTCGTGCTGAGATCATCAGCGAACGGCAGAACTACCTGCTCTTTGATCGCATGGTTGCTTTCCACGTCCAGAGGGGTTACTCGGTCCCCCTCTCAGCAGCAGAATTCTACGCCGGTTTGCGCCAGAATCTCCCCGAACGTGATGGCATGTACTTTCTATCGGACCAGGTGGTGGAATACGACGGCAAGCGGGCGGCGACTACTGAAGTAGAGCAACTTCAATTGTTCGTGGACGATGAGAAATCTGCAATTCACTGGGTTCGTCAACAGCTAAGCAAGCATCCAATGTCTTACCAAGCGCTCTCACCGCTTTATATGATGGAAGCCCAAAGAGTGTGGGAGAAGCACGAACAGCCGCTTGAGCTATCCACGATCCTGGAACAAAATTTCATAAGAAGCAAGGACAATACATGGCGCATTCCTGAGCCAAATAAAGAAGCCGACCTGGAGCAGATTCGCAACCGGGCGCTGATGAAGGAATTTCAGCACTACCTCGAAACAACTGGCAAGTTGAGGGTGGTTCGCACGGAGGCACTTCGAGCCGGGTTTAGGGAATGCTGGCATAGGAAAGACTACGCCACTATCGTCCAACTCGCAAAGCGGGTTCCAGAAACCGTAATTCAAGAAGACTCGACACTTCTGATGTATTTCGATAACGCCTCGCTGCTGAGCGGCGAGTAAGTCTATGGCCAACACCTCACCGCCCAGCTTTGCAGTCGGCAGTTGGGCCTTCAGCACAGTCCATGGCGAATCCGTCCGTATCTTGGACGTGGAATCGGTGTGGAGTCGCACCGTCTATGAAGTCTGGATTCCACGGCTGGCGACGGTAGAGAGAGTCCCCGCCGATTTGCTGGCTCCTACTCACTTCCCAAAGACTACCGGCCCCAACCACATTTCTTACGCCGTGTGTGCGGCTCGGATTGCTGATGCCCTTACGCAGGATGTTTTGCTAGCTCCCCTCGAAGCTGGCGTCATTCCCCTTCCGCACCAACTCTATGCCCTGACTCGTGCGATGGGTGACGACCAGATTCGCTACCTGTTGGCGGATGAGGTCGGCTTGGGCAAGACCATCGAAGCAGGTCTGATTTTCAGGGAACTGAAGCTCCGTGGGCTGGTCAAGCGGGTGCTGGTGGTTGCGCCCAAGGGCATCGTGACCCAATGGGTCCAGGAAATGAAGACGCATTTTGACGAAGAGTTCCAGCTCCTTACCCCCAGTGAGTTCTCGCTGTGGCGCAACCTCACCGGCTCGGAGAATATCTGGCGGCAATTCGACCAGGTGGTTTGCCCCGTCGATTCCATCAAGCCGGTGGAGAAACGGCGAGGCTGGCCGAAGGAGAAGCTGGAATCGTACAACCAGGAACGCCTCGGCGACCTCATCGACGCGGGGTGGGATTTGATTATCTGCGACGAGGCTCATCGGCTCGGCGGGAGTACCGACCATGTGGCCCGTTACCGATTGGGAAAAGCGTTGGCGGAAGCCGCACCCTATTTGCTCCTGCTTACCGCCACACCGCACCAAGGCAAGACGGAGAGCTTCCAGCGAATCATGGCTCTGGTTGACCCTGATGAATTCAATACCTCTGGGGCAATCCGCCGTGAGAAGGTCGTTCCGCTTGTTATTCGAACGGAGAAGCGCCGGGCAATCAATGAACGTGGCGACCCGCTGTTCCTTCCCCGGCTTACCAAGCTCATGCCGGTTCATTGGGCAGAAAAGCACGCACTTCAGAAGCAACTATACGAGTCGGTGACAGAGTACGTCCGCCTTGGCTACGACCAGGCGATACGCCAGAACCGGCAGTACCTTGGCTTCCTGATGATCCTAATGCAGCGGCTTGTCACCAGCAGCACACAGGCCATCGCCTCAGCCCTGGAACGCCGCCTGGAGGCGCTGCAAGCCACCGAAATCACGGCTACGGATGAAGAACCGCCCGAGGCCACCGGCGAGGAGCAGGACGCCCAGGAACGGCTCGATGAACTGTTGACGATGCGTCTGGCCGGGCTGGCAAATGAGAAGGAAGAAGTGCGGGTGCTGCTCGATTTGGCCCACCGCTGCCAGGCGCAGGGGCCGGACGCCCGAGCCGAGACCCTGCTTGATATCCTGTATGAGAACCAGCGGGCGGAGAACAACCCGGAGTTGAAGTTTCTCATCTTCACCGAGTTCGTCCCCACGCAAAGCATGTTGCGGGAATTCCTTGAGCAGCACGGATTCTCGGTCGTTTGCCTCAACGGGTCGATGGAACTCGAACAACGGCGGCGGGTCCAGAGGGACTTCGCAGAGAAGGCCCGAATCCTGGTGTCAACCGATGCCGGGGGCGAAGGTCTGAACCTGCAATTCGCCCACGTCGTCATTAACTACGACCTGCCGTGGAACCCCATGCGGATCGAACAACGCATCGGGCGTGTGGACAGAATCGGCCAGAAGTTTCCGGTGAAGGCGTTCAACCTGATTTTCGATGCCAGCGTGGAACTGCGGGTGCAAGAGGTCCTCGAAGAAAAGCTGGCGACAATCCTGGAAGAGTTCGGCGTGGACAAGACGGAGGACGTGCTGGACTCCGCCGAAAGCGGGGCGCTCTTCGAGAAGCTTTACGCCCAAGCGATACTCAATCCCGGTGACATCGAGAAGAACATCGACCGGCTCATCCAGGAAGTCCGGCAGCAGGCTCAGCAAGAGACGGCTGGCCGGTCGTTCTACGGCGAGACAGTGCTTGACCCGGCGCTTGCCCAACAATTGAGCAGCCATCCGCTACCATTTTGGGTTGAGCGGATGACAACAGCATACCTGCTCTCCGAGGGCGGCAAAGTCCAACGGAACCTCTTCGGCTATACCTTGGAATGGCCGGATGGCAGCAGGATGGAGCGTGTTACGTTCCACAGCAGGGAGGCGCAGGACTCGGGTTTGCAACATGTCAGCCTCGGGGACGACCGCATTCGCCGCTTGGTCCAACGGTTGCCCCGAGTCGTGGCGGGTGAGCCGATCCCGTGCGTGCGGTTCGGGAGCCTGCCAGCCGAAGTCGTCGGCTATTGGTCACTGTGGCGAATCGCACTCGACCACCAGTCGCTTCGGGAAGTAAGAATCGTGCCACTCTTCCACCACGATGATGGTCGTATCCTTTTGCCAACCGCACGGCATATCTGGGACCAACTGGTCGAAGGCAGTCCACAGGTTGAGCAGATGGGGTTGAAGGCGGGCGCTGGTGTCGATGCCGTCTTCCGGCGTCTGAGGTCAGAAGCAGAACGTCAGGGCGAAGACGCATTCCATGAACTTTATGCTCGGCACCAGCAACGATTGAAGCGGGAGCAGGAGAAAGGGCGTTATGCGTTTCATGTTCGGCGAGAAGCCCTGAACCGCATCGGATTGCCCGAAGTCCGGCAGCATCGGCTGAAGCGGCTGGAGGAGGAAGCGAGAGCCTGGGCGGAAGAGCTGCACAAGCGGGAACAGGTGCTCCCGCAACTCCAGCCGGTCATTCTCCTGAGGGTGGAGGCCGGGAATGGCTAACTGGCGGGACCATATCCTGAAGCACTTCCAGCCGAACATCTCCCGGCTAACCTTGGTGGCTGACCCTGATGGCTTGCTGACCGAGGAAGGGATGCTGTCCGCCATTCGTGAACGGGGTTTTGACCTCATTCCCTTCGACGACCCGATTGCCTTCCGGTTCGCCTACGAATCGCAATACCGGAACGCATGGGACCAGGGGCAGAAGACAGACTTGGTTGTGGTGCTGCGCTCATCCGAACAGCAATTGGGGAAGCTGCCGTTCGACCTGCTGAAGGCGGGAAGGCAATTGAGCTTCGCGCTGCACCAGTTGTTCCCGAAGCTGAACTATCCGGTGATTTATGAGCTTGACCGCACCTACCTCGACGCCGTCGCCGAGTCCTACGAGGCGCATGACGGCGACCAGTTGACCGAGCGGGAAACCAAAGAGTTCGTTCTGATGCACTGCTTCAGCATTGTTCCGAAGCTCATCAAGACTCCCGTTGACTTGCTGAAGACGCTGCTGTCGCTGCACGCCCGCAAGGTTCGGCTGCCCGACTTCCTCAATGCATTCCTGCTGGAAAGCCTGGCGAAAGACTCCACGTTTGCGGCATGGCCGCTGGCCCAAATCCTGCCGAGCCGGGAGAGATTCTTGGCGTTCCTCCAGGGCGAATGGGGACGCTACATCGGTGATGGCGGAAAGCAAAGTCTGGTTCCTTTTCATCACGAGGACGTTCGGGCATACATCGACACGTTCTTCTTGGAAGGCTCGTTGAAGCCGGTCGAACATGAGGACGTCGCCAGCCTTCCCAAGTGGGTCCGGCCGGGAGTGGTTCACGATCCCAAGGCTGACGCCGTGCGGCGGTTCCGTGGATTGCGGCAAAAGTTCGAGAGTGAAATCCCGAGCGCCGACGCATCCCACCGAGACTGGCAGCAGGCGGCCCAGCGATGGGCGGAGTTGGTGGTCTTGCGCTGGGAGTGGGACGAGGCACTGGACGCTGCGGACAAGGCGAAATGGATGGACTTGCAGTCGAAATTGGAAGACGGATTCGGCCAGTGGATGATGCAGCGTTACGGGACCCTGCACAACTTGCCGTTCCATCAGCAGCCGGTCATGGTGCACCAGATTCCACGGTTCCTCGCTGCAAAGCGGACACGGCAGGGGCTGTCCAAGATTGCCCTTCTCGTGTTGGACGGGCTTGCATTCGACCAATGGCTGTTGCTCCGAAAGAGCCTTGAGGCTGGCGACCCGGAGTGGCGGTTCCAGGACTCGACCGCATTTGCCTGGGTTCCGACGCTAACTTCCGTCACCCGCCAGTCAATCTTTGCCGGGGAGCCACCGCTCTACTTCCCGGAATCCATCGAGACAACATCGAAGGAGCCAACGCACTGGCAACGTTTCTGGGAAGACCACGGTGTTCGGAGGGCGGGAGTCGAACTCGTCACGGACCTGGATGCCCCAACCGACCCAAAGCTTGAGGCAGCATTGGCCAACCCACGGCTGTCAGTCCTCGGCATCGTGTGGAACAAGGTCGATGACATCATGCACGGAATGCAGATGCAGACGGCCGGGATGCACAGCCAGGTCCGCCTGTGGGCATCACAAGGGCATTTGCAGCAGCTACTCTCCCGGCTCCAGCAGGAAGGTTTTGCCATCTATCTGACCGCCGATCACGGCAACGTCACGGCCACAGGTATTGGGAACCCGAAGGAGGGTGTGCTGGTTGAGACGAAGGGCAAGCGTGCAAGGGTATACGACCGCCCTGAGTTTCGTGAGGAAGTCGCCGCCCAGTTCCCTGACTCGATTAGTTGGCCGGGCCAGGGCTTGCCACCCGCCCGGCACGTGCTGTTGGCAGGGGACCTCAAGGCGTTCACCGATGATGGCGACAAGATCGTGGCCCATGGAGGTATAGCTCTGGAAGAAGTGATGGTTCCGTTCGTGACGATAACGAGGGAAGCTGCATGAAGGTGGTTGGCATTTCACAGAAGATTAGGCGGCCGTGGCTCGACTTCGCCCTGGACCGGCTCGCTCAGACAAGGGATGAGAAACAATTGCGCTCGATGCTCGATGCGCATCTTCGGGAAGACCTTCCGGGAACGGAGTCAAGAGCCAAGGCTGCTGGTATTGTCTTGCGCATTTGGGCCACAGTTCGCCCAAAGCACGAAAGTTATCGAGACCGTGCAGTGGCGCTGCTCCCAAGAATCTCCGGTCAGGAGCGCATCTGGCTTCATTGGGGGATGGCCGCACTGGCTTACCCGTTCTTCCGTGATTTGGCCGAAGTCATCGGTCGGATGCTCACTCTCCAGGATGATTTCACCACAATTCAGGTGCAGTCTCGGTTGACGCCGATGTGGGGTGACCGCAACACCAGCAAGGAAGCCGCCCAGAAGCTCATCACTTCGATGGTGGACTTCGGCGTTCTCAGAAAGATCAAAGGGCGGTTCCGGCTTGACCGAAAACTGATGACCACTTCGCCACCGAGCTTCAGCTTTGGCTGGTCGAAGCGATGCTTGCGGCCAACACCTCGGACGAGATTGAAGTGCACCAGCTTTTGCGACTGCCGGAGATGTTCCCGTTCACCTTTACTGTTGGTGTCGGCGACCTGCGAAAACACGAAAGGTTCAACATCCACCGGCAGGGGCTCGACATGGATATGGTTGCCATCCGCCGAGAGAGTACGGAGCCATCCTCAAGGCCGGCAACGCCACGGAGGAAGGGCGAGGCGGCTCAATAGCCGGAGGCATCACAACCTGATGAAAAAGAGTAGAAATGAAATCTCGATCGAAACAGCTGCGCAAATACTCTTTGAGTCAGATCGAACGTGTTGCATTTGCCGGCAGCGTAAGAGGCCAATCCAAATTCATCATTTAGACGATGACCCAAGCAACAACGCACCTGAGAATCTAGCTTGTCTCTGTTTCGATTGTCACCGTGACACCCAAATTCAAGGCGGTTTTGATCGGAAGCTAGTATTACTATGTTAAGTCGTATCCTCAAAAATTTGTTCAAACTTCGTTCCGCAGAAGGGACAGAGTCCGCTCCATCTCACCAGCCAGGGCTGGATCGTGCGGAGAATCTGTTCCCACGTCGCACCAGAAGTTTTTTTTACGCCGTAAGTAGACGGTCAGGATAAAGAGATAAGCCACGGCGGAAAGCACCAAGTGATGATGAAAGCCTCGCCACGAGCGGCCTTCGAAATGGTCCAACCCCAAGTCATCCTTGGAGCGCTGGAAGTATTGTTCGATGTGCCAGCGGGAACGGCTCAGTTTCAAGCAACGGGCCTTGGTGGGAGGAGCGTGGAGATGGGCCAAGTAATAATGATAGGGCGCAGGGTCCCCTGCCGGCCAGTCCACCACCAGCCAGACTTTTTCCAGTTCGCCCCCCGCGTGGCGCAAGTCGTGTTGCAGAAAAACCTCTCGCCAAGCCAGCCGCGTGCGCTGGGTTTGGCCGCCCGCCGTTACCCAAGAACACTTCTTCCATTCGTTCTCCGGGATGCGGCCGGTCAACTCCGCCAAGGTGGTGGCGGGAGGTTCCCCGTCACAGACGTAACGGCGCACCCGCTTGACCTCGGTCCGCACTTCGCGGTCCCATCCCTTGAGCGCCTGCCCGTCGACTTGCAGAAAAAACTCCATGTCCAACGCCCGCACCCCGGCGCGAAAATCCGCGTTGTTGCCGTAGGCGCTATCCCCCAAGACCGGTGCCGGAGGAACTCCGTCGTGCCGCGCTTGGCGCAGGATCCCCAGCGCCAGCTCCGGCTTGGTGGCAAACCTCACTTCCGGCGGGACTCCGGCGGCCTGGCAGCGTTCCCGGTCGGCGGTCCAGCGCTCGGGCAGATACAGCCGCCCGCCCACCGGCGCGGCAATCCATCCGTCGCTCACCACCACTTCCACGCTCACTTGACAGTTGGCCTGCTTGCCCACCGCCCCACAATATTGATGCGAAACTCCCACCGAGTGCGAGCCCTGTTTGACCCAGCCGGTTTCATCCACCACCCAGGCCTCCAGCGGCTCCAAGTGCGGAATGATCTCCTGCCGGATCGCGCGCCACAACTCTTCCTCGCTCCAGGGACTGTCGGTAACAAACTGCTGCAGACTTTGCGAGTCCACACCCAGGCGCTCGGCCATGGGGATGATCGATTTGCGCTGCCCCGGCATCAACAGCCCTTCCACGTAGCGTGTGGCCGCCACGCGCCGCTCACTTCGGCCCAGCCCGGCAATCAGCGGATTCAAAAACTCAAGGAATTGTGCCACGCTTTCTTTCCAAAGCTTGCCATTCCAGCGCATGGGCTTCATGGGCCCATGCTAAGTCATTCGAAGGAGAATTTCAAGAACTACTTAACATAGTAATACTAGACGCAGCCCAGATCATTCTCTACAAACAGGACTGGCTCGCTAGAGTCGCCACGGTGCGGGAAAGAGAACACGGCCCAACCGATCGTCCATTTAGAAATTCTCAGGGGCCAAGAGTGTTGAGATATGTGCAAATGAGGGAGAGGAGCGAAGAGAACTCGTATAGCTTTGAAGCCAGCTTTCCAGAGCTTACCGTCGGAGATTCGACTGCACTCGCTGCGACGAACAAGGCCATCAATGAGTTTGTGATCGATATCCTCGAACGTTTCCGTGCTGACTCGATCTCACAATCCGCAGAAAAGCAACGCCTCAGGAAAGAGCATGGGGTGATGGCGTGGGAAGACCTGTCGATCACTCATGAGGTGTCACTATTCACACGGGAAGTGCTCTCTGTAGAATTCCAACTGGTAAGCTGCCACTCGATGGCAGCGCACCCCAACCACTTTACACGCACCTTGAACCTCTCCCTTTTTCCGGCAAAGCGGCTCGATTTGAACGACATATTCAAATCTTCGACGAACTACTTACAAGTTCTATCGGACTACTGTGTCGCTGACCTAGAAAGGCAGAAGATCGAGCGGTGGCACGACCCAAAGGAGCGTCACGAGCAACTCAAGAGCGGAGAAGATGACTGGATTCTCTCAGGTGCCGGACCACGGTGCGAAAATTACAAGAATCTCGTGCTGGCGAAAGGCGGTGTACGACTGTTTTTTGACGAATACCAAGTTGGCTCGTATGCGGCGGGTAGATACGAAGTATTTATCCCGACCCACGTTCTTGAGCCTGTATTGAACGAGCCGATGGTAGGTCGTTTAGGGCAACTATGACTGGATAAACGGGAGCCGCACTGATTAAGCCGTTGTACTTTCTGCCCCCAAACCTGAGACTCACGTCCCGCCGACCTGGCCGGTTGACTCGTCGGAGAAACCGATATTCTGGTGCGCAGACATCACGAAGGCATCGTTGGAAAAAGGGCGATTGACAGCTACGACGAGCGAACCGAGTGGGTAAAGATTAAGAACCGCCGCTACTCTCAAATGCGTGGCAGGCACGAACTCTTCCAGAAATCCCCGTATCGTCTTAACCTTCACCCGGTCGCCCGACGGGGCACGCCTTATCGAAGACTGGCAGTACCCGGTTCACATCAGTCATCCGACTCGAGAGGAACTGCATCTGGGTCAGGCCTGAAGATGTCCGGTTAGCTTACCGCCCGATCAGTAGTTAACACGCTTCCACCACAAACGGAGAGGACTTGGTCTGCCAGCTCCCACACGAGCGGCGTATGGCAGATGAAAATTACTTGGTGAAACGCTCCCAGGTCCATGGCCCGCCGCAGCATCCGCACATACTCTTTACCATTGGCAGCATCCAGCGCTCCCACAGTCTCATCCCGGAACAGAGTTTCGTAGCGATTGCCCTCGCCCTGCCGCATGTTGTAGATGGCGATGCCCAGGTTGACGGCTTCGTTGACCAGAACGAACTGTCCGCCGGAGAGTTCGTCGACCAAGCACGTGCGGTCCAGGTTCTTGTTGCGGACCTCCACATCAAAATCGTCTACCATCCCCTTGCCGTCCGCCTTCGGGCGCTGTGTCCTGAATCGGATTTCAAACTTGTTGTCGAAGCACCCTTCCAGCAGAGCATTGGCCAGCGTTGAGACCTGGGGACCGGCAGCCTGGATCTCGCAGAGCTGGATTTCATCCGGGCCGAAGACCCTGGCGAGATAATTGTAGTCATCCATTTCTGTCCTGGCTGCACCGAGTTCGGCCTCCACCTGAACCAATCGAGACTGTGCTGATTCAATTTGGTGCCGACGCTGTTCGATCTGGGCCTGGCGAGCAATGAGACCATCCCGTTCCCGGCCAGCGGATACGATGAGCCTCTCCGTGCTCTCTAATTCTCGGCGTGAAGACTGAATCCGGGCATCGAGGTTAGCGTATTGAGATAATGCCGATTGCTTGCTGGCGAACTCCGTGGCCAGCTCCTCTCGGACCTGATTGAGGCGGTCCAAACCCTTGAGCCGTTCTTCCCTGCGTGCTTCGACAGCCCGCAATTCCTCGTATCGTTGCCGTTCCTGATCGACGGTACGGCGCTGACGCTCGCAGCCTTCAAGTGTCCGGGTCAGCTCGAACGATGGCGTGGTTATCCGAACGAGTGTGCTGCGCTGGACGTCAACTTCGATTGAAAGTGTTGCAACCTCTCCCTCCAGCGTCGGGATTCTCTCCCCTGCTTCGACGGCACGTCGAATCTTTGGGCAGGAAGCATAGGGACCTTCACCACGGCACGGAACGGCCGCAATCTCCTCATGCTCCACTCGCAGGCGCTCTAATTCGGCCTGATTGGTCCGTAGTTCATTTTCCAAACCCTGGACGGTGCGCTCAGTCTCACGACTGGAGGTCTCCAATTGTTGAACCTCCCGAATCATGCGATGGAGTTCTTCGATGCGGGTAGCCAGCGCAGTAGCCCGTTCCGTCAATCCCGTTAGGTCCCTCTTGCCAGCCAGGAGGCTCTCATCCATCCCGATCTGCCGTCTGGCTTCCGCAATATCAGCATCAGTTTTCCGCAGCCGTTGCTTCAGCACTTCAACGGCGGCCAGCATGGGCTTCCGACTTGCCTCCATGGCTTGAAGCTCCAGCCCCCGCTGTTGCGACTCACGCTTCTTGCCTTCCAGCGCCTCCAGTCGGGATGACACATCGGAAAGCTGCGCCTCGACTGTAGCGGGATCTTCGACGGTGGTCTCCACCAGCTCTTTCAGACTTCTCACCTGGCCTTCCAACCCAAGCGTTGTCCTGGTTGCCTCCTCACCCTGCTGCTTGGCGGCAGCCGATATTAGCCGCAAGCGATCCAACCCGAGCAGTTCACGGATGAACAACTCTTTCCGCTCGCTCCGGTCCAGCGAGAGAAAGTTACCGGTGCGCTTCTGGCTGGAGAAGATGCTGCTGAGGAAGAACTCAGGCGTGCCTGCGCATTTGCACACAAGCTCCTCAAACGGCTCCTTCTTGCCGTTGGTAAGTGGCTTTCCATCGCCATTGAAAAGGTAGCCTTCCATCTGCCGGGACTTGGGGTCGATCTTGAGAAGCGAACGGTAGCGGGTACCGTTCACGCTGAAGGTCAGGTCGATTTCAGGCTGGGGATGGGTGGCGAAGTCATAGAGGGAACGTTTCTGCCCGGGCAACTGGCGGAACAGGGCAGCGAAGATTGACCCTATCAGGGTGGACTTGCCAGCGCCGTTCTCGCCCACGATGGCGATTAGCCCCTCACCCAGACTATCGAAGTCGACGCAGGCTTCATTTGGGAATGCCTCGGTGATCCCTCGCAGCCGCAGGTTATGCAGGCGCATATGTGGCCTCCCTGGAAACGTCTTTATTTGGTTGCGTAGATATACACGGTAGGTCATTCGCTGGTAAACACCTCACAAGAAACACCCACTGGGTCTGGGCGACTGTTAGCACCGCCACGGGCGGCCTCATCGAGTGAGATTGGGTAGGAAATTCTATTATGGAATCCTTCAGGTCACGAACTCGGTAGTATTCATCGCACCCTCGGCAGATAATACCCGTGGTCGTTCATCCCAAGGCCTCGATGACTTGTCGCTGCGCTAGATTCAAAATAGCACCACAGGTGGTCAAGGCTGGGTCTGCCCAGCAGCGAAATGCGAGCCGCCGTAAAGGTGTTGAGTTAAGATTGATCGCGCTGGGTTGGATATGAAGGGGGTGCCAAATGAGAACAAATCTCCTTATCCGATGTCGGAGTAGCGAAACTCATTACGAGGCCTACAATAAATTCCGGGACCATGCCGCAAAGATTCCATGGCGGGTCTATGTTGATCCTTATAAGCCAGTACTGCAGGCCGCGAATCATGCTTTGGACCTGAAAGCCAAGTTCTTTCCGATTATCGAGATGGCTTCCCCCCGTATCGTCGTTGGCGGACCACCAGAACTGCTTGACGTTTTGGCACGATGCGCCTTGCATGTCGAGACTAACTCAGACATCCAGCCGTTACCTGCGGCAGCCGAAAGAACGGACGACAGAATTTGCTTTACGCTGAGTAATTCCGACCTTCTTAGCCAAATGGACGGGAGCCCGAAGGGAATCATGCTAATCGGTGCCGACTCCAGCGCAATGGGACTTCTTACCGACCCAGCTAACTGGTTTCTTTTGGTTGATTCCGCTTTGCCAATGGCCATGGCGCTAGTCGCTAGCGAGGACGATCTTAAGATTGTGGGCTTTCTCGATATGGCGTTGGTCCGAAGACGGCAAACCAGTTTGAAACTTTATCATCACCGATCCCTTGGTGCTAACACCGGAAAAGTCGATCTCTTCGTGCCGAGTCTGCACTCGATGACAAGCGTGGTCGCATTGAATTACCTGAAGACTAAAAACGTTGGCATAAAAGATTTCTACGAACTAGGTGGATTTGACGCGATTATCGAACGTATCGCGAAACTGGAGAAACTTGAAACCGCAGTCTGGGTGCTTGATGAGGGTAGCACCGGAGCGGGGAGAGGGTCGGATCATTACCACGAATCCCTCATTACCCGACTGGGAAGGTTCAGATTCGAAAAAGAGGTCCTATTCTTTAACGGCTGGGAGGAATTCTTTAAGCAGATCCATCTGGCTCCTGAATTCATGACAGCCCACATCCCTGGAATGGTATTGTTGGCCCATGGGGACCATTTGCGTGATCAAGGTGCCCGTAACCTAGCTCACAAGTTTCTCCAAGAATGGATTGTATTCCGAGGGGGAGAAGGCTACACTCTCGTCGAATCCAAAGCGCTTGGACCGTTCTCGTGGGAGGATTATAAAGAGCTATTGAATTTCCGAAACTTCTCGATGGCTGTGTTTAAGGCTGCTGATAGTCGCCTTGGCATCGAAAGGCCTATGCTGGTCCATTGCGATTTTGACGACGTTACACCGCCCGAGGATCGAAGCGGGACGTTGAGGGTTTTCGACAACTTGTGTGTCCTTTTGAACGAACAGGTAAATGTCTTCTCCAGCGTCGCCTCACTATCCGCGGCGCATGTCCAGACTATGGCGGAGGTATTGAAGAAAGAAGTGGAAGTACTACGCACGCTGCAGGACCAGATTAGCGCCGTCCGCAGTCGACTTGTGTTGGCCGGATGTGACCGAGGCGAGCCTGTGCCGGTTGACAAGGCCGAGATAGCTATAATGCTGAACCGAGCCTGCAATGCTGAGGATGGGATTGCTGAAAGCCTGCGTGTGATCAAGCAGCACGCCAATAAGGCCCAGGAGCAGATGTACGGTGATCATCAAGATCACCGCCCACTGTAAGGTAGCCGTTGGCCTAGCCCACATGGCGGAGAAGGGCCTAGAGCGCCAACTACCGCCTCAACTTCTGCTAGCTTCCTTAACAACTGTTCCTGGCGGTCGACCGGTGGCGTGCCTTTCATCGTCCAGTAGGCACGAAGCTTTTCCTCGACTGAGTGGGCGGCAGCGATAGGGGCGGGCTCCGAGGGAAGGTCCGCATCGTGCTCGATCTTCACCTTCAATTCGGAGGGATTGGCAGCCAATAACTTTTCCCGGAGCTTCTCCTGCTGCTCGCGGCTGAGAAGGTGGTCAGGCCCATTGGGGACCGTCACCACGACTTTCACCCGAGAGTCTCTAAAGGTGAGTGGGTCCAAGTTGTCGGGTAGCCGCAGCTCGCCATCTTCGAAAACGGCATGAAGCTCGACCATCGGTTTGGTAGGGGACACCCTGAACTCAACGGTCAAATCCGACAGGTCAGGGCAAAGCTCAGGACCATTCAGTGTCACCAGGTGGTAGCCCTTATCTTCGACTTCGCTGTAATCACAGCGGGATAATGATCCGGCGTACCAGATGCGGGGAGCAAGCTGCTGGCGGAGATGGACGTGGCTCAGGCCGACGTACTGGGCCTTCAGATTGCGCAACGGGTCAAGGGGATATTCTGCGCAGCGTCCGACGAGCGGTTGGCCACTGCTGACCTTGGCGCCTGCCACGCCGAAATGCCCGAAGAAGAGCTTGTAGCATCCAGGCCGCTGCTGAAACCTCCGGTTAAACTCATCGAGTTGCCGGGCGAAGGACTCACCCAAACCGTGCTCGTTGCCAGCCATCTCAGCCTTGCGGGGATACGGGAAGACCGCGATAGCAGCCTCATCCAGCTCAATGAACTCCGGCTCGGTGCAAAGGTATATTGTGTGCTTCCCCTTAGCCCGGCCAAACACATATAAATCGCCCTCCAGTTCAGCACCGTGATTTCCTGCGACCAATATTACGGGAGCGTGGTTGGCCATTTCGATCAGCATGTCAACCCAGAGATTCCGTTCCTTGATTGTGGCTTTGTAGGTGGTGAGGTCCCCGTTGATCACAAAGAGGTCAACGCTTGCCCGGATGGCATCTGCGACGAACCACTCCAGGCAATGAGCGGTGTCAGCGAAGTAGCGGTCTTCATCGAGGTGGAAGTCACCAGCGTGGGCAAATCGTAAGTCCAAGACGGGTCTCCTTTCTTGTCAATTCCTTGATCGTTTATCTCTGTCAACTCAAGGTCCTCCGAAAGGCTGTGCACCATATAACATAGCTGGAATATTGCATCTTCACGGGATCGGATGTACGTTGTCGGTCTGCCCGAAAGTCAAAATGGGTATTCGGGTTAACGCCGCCGTAAATAAACTATGCGGCGCGTTCGGGAAAGACACCGGAGAGCCCAGTTTTTAATGCGTCTCATTACCTTGGTTAACTCAGGAGGTAGACAGAATGGGTGGTATTACGGCTGTACCAGCAAGCGGATCCCGAGGAAGCTCGCATGGGAGGACAAGAACGAAAGCGCTTTTAGCGATTTGTGTGCAGGTGGTAATTACGGTCATTTTTCTCGGCATCGCTCGGGTATTTCATGGCGGCGCCATTGTGGTAGTGCACGTCATCAATGTGGTATTGAACGCGGTGATTGGGATATGGTTGTCAGTTGCCATCTTGCGTGAATGGAGGAGGGAAAACACGGATCCGGGGGATCCCCACGTTTTCCCCTGGATGTTGGTGCTGCTGATTATTGCAGTGGCCGCTCTCACATTAGACGGAGCAGACACGTTCATTTACGAGATGTATAGCGGCAACCGTTCGGCCGAAACCATCGTGGAAGGCTTCAATTTCTCAGTGCAGACCGTGACCACGGTGGGATATGGCAACTGGCCTCTCCGCAGCAAGGCCCTAACCGCTACGAATGATCAATTCGTGGAGTTGCGCGCATACTCGATATTTTTGATGGCGATGGGTGCTTCTCTTTTCACGGTCACAATGGGCATGACCACGACGTGGCTTATGCAGTTACGTCTCTAGCATGTCGCTTCGGACGATGGGAGGGCTACGTGCAAGCTTATTTGCCTTTCTGAGTGGCTTTCTTCTTTTTGGCAGCCCACCGCTTCTTCATGGCGTCTGCCAGGCGCTTTCTGCCTTCGGGTGTGAGGCGACCACCCCTCTTGGTTTGCGGGGCAGGAATCATGGCAGCTGGGGATGACACGCGTGTAGCAAGAGATGAGTCTGTTTCTTCCAAAGCTTCGATGGCGATGTTTAGCCTGCCTCGTTCATGCTTCAGCTCTTGCAAGATTGCCTGAATATCCAAAGGTTCCTCCTTAGGTTAGCTCATTTCATGTCTGGACGCATGTCAGAGAAGCGTGCTCACATCTAGCTGTCCAGATCAGCCCGCTTCAACATTCGCCTCACGCTCAGCTCTGGAACAATCCCAGCTGATCTGCCATCGTGGCGGCACTCGATGGTCTGCGCGAGGCTTTACGCCTGGGCACACCTCCAAGTAACCCACCGAACATGAGGAGTTGCGTCACCACTGCCGGGATCGGTGGTGGCGGTGGAATGACAACTGCTGGTGCATCCCTCTCCGGAGGCTCTGCTTCCATTTCTGATGGTGATGTCTCCACGGCCCGGACTGCGAACACTTCCGCCTGTTTCTCAACGAGGCTCCTCCAGACCGCATCAGCGCTCTCCCCGATGCCTTTCTGCGTCACCAGCTCTCGCGCCATGGCCATCAGGATGTCATCCCCGTCGTCAATGGCTTGGAGCCCGTCACTGGCGAACTTTCCCTCCATCGCCAGGGAAACCAGAAGCTTCTTCCCCATCAACCTCAAACACGTTTCCTGCATGGTACCGGCGTAGTAAAAGAACTTGACGTTGACGTTCGCCCACTGCCCAATTCTCCATGAACGCCGGCTGGCCTGGCGCAGGGTGTAGATGGAATAGCCGGTCTCATAGAAAAAGATGTCTGGGAAGGACCACAGGTCGAGTCCCGTCTGAACCAAACGTGGGTGCGCGATAACGACCTGAACACCGGTTTGCAGTTGGCGCTCATACCAAGCCTCGCGCTGCTCGGGAGCAACCTCCGTAGTCAGCACAGCGACCCTGATTCCTTCTTTGACCAGGATGCGTTCCAACCGCCGTGTGACGTCCCGTTTCTGCGTGTAGACCGCATAGACCTGCACCTTCCTGCCACGCTCAAGCGAGGATTTGATTTCCTCTACGAGTCGTCGCTCCTTGGCGTAGGCGAAGTTCTCATCAAGGTCACGGGTAGCCGCAATCAAGAAAGGCTCACGGCGCTGGGTTTCAGGATTGAATTCTCGCCCGATCAGGTCGCCGAAGCCATAGGGTCGGTCGGGATAAGCCAGGAGAGCATTCAAGGCCACGCTGATTACCGACTGATTACCACGATGCTCACGGAGTCCCTTCTTGATGTCCTGCTCCATTTCCTCGTAAGCCTTCCTGAGCGGCTCATCCATTTCCACGCTGACCACTTCCTCCCGGTAGGGAGGCAGGGCGTCGGAAATATCCTCCAGCGATACGAAGGCCCCGAGGTCCATGAGATGCCGGCCAAACAGCAGGGGTGACGCTCCTGGGCGGTGACGCACGCGTGTAGTCACCCTGGCTTCAGAGCAGGCGTTGTCGGCAGGCTCAATGACCGTGATCTTCTCCAGCAAGCCGTATGCCTCTGTGAAGGCCCGGACGCCAGCATCCCCATGTTCAAAGCCTTCCGTGAGCATTCGAGATGGCCCAAGCCGGAAGAGGATGTTGAAGAGCTCGTCTGCATAACCGCCCAAGAGCGTGCCGGTAAGCACCGCAATATGGCCGGCACAAGCGGCCAGTGTGCCAAGAGCATTTCCCTGCGCCGTGTCTCCGCCCTTCAGCTCGTGAACTTCGTCAGCGATAGCGTAATCGAAGAAGCCATCCATGTATCGGCCGATGAAGTCGATGGGTGCAAATCTCCGGACCTTATTGCCATCCGCCTGCCAAAGTGCGCTGTACACCGGCCGACGGGCATGATTTGTACTTTCCCCCTGGCCCAGTATTTCACTGAGCTTGACTTTCCTAAAGTCCATGGCCAGCAATCGCTCGCCATCTTCTCCGAGATAAACGGGAGATCCACTGTCGGGATTGACGACGCTGCCTTGATAGCGGCCGCAACGGGCAACCTGGTAGGCGTGGCGCCAGAAGTACCCGAGCTTGGCACGGTCCCGGCCGACAACGAACAGTGCCGGAGAGGAGCAAATCGAATCCCAACGCTTTCTGGCTGAGGGAGATGTTCTGCGCAGGCGCAACTCGCTCAAGCTGGTCCGCAATCCCTCGCGCACGATGCGTTTGTTCCGCAGCTTAACTTCGTTCACGCCGTGATGACTGTTGGAACTGGTGGGCGTCCGTAGCCCGTCGATGATAAACACTCGAACACGGGGAAGCGTGAGGATTGTTTCCCGGCACCATTTCTCTACGAGCTGTGGAGGGACCATTGCAATTGCAGTGAAGCGTCGATCCTCAGCGTGGGTTTGAACTGCACCAAGGGAGATCAGCGTCTTACCTGTTCCGCATTCCGCAATCACCGCACCTGCCTTGGCCTGCTGCCAGCGACGGACCAGACCCATGATGGCGAGTGTCTGAGCCGGATAAGGTTTCCGAAGGAGCTTGCCAATCATGGGTGACGGTGGGTCATCGATGGAATACAATGGCGGGTGGGATTCAAGGATTCTGGCTCCTAACTCTTGGGCGTGGGCACGCAAATATGTTGGGATATCGGTTATGACCTCCATGATTCTGAAGTGCCTCCTGTGAGGATTGGGTGCGATAAGAGCAGGTGGGTGATTAATGGCGGGTCGGGCGTGGATGCGTGAATCGCTGATGGCGCTTATTCGCGCATGGCTAGTGGCAATTCCACAGTCCGTGCGCAAACGCCGACATGTTCCGGAATGGCCACGAACGCGATGAAATTTTCACGAACGATACAAGCGGTTCAGGTCGTTACCGGTTGTCGGTTCTGCCGCAAGGAAGAAGGTTTACCATGCGGGGTGCCGCAGCCGCGATTCTGGTCAAAGAGTTTAGGGATTCTGCCCTGCGAGGCGCTATTCTTTCTCATCCTCTATCACAGATTCACGGAGGATCCCCCTAACGAGATCTTTGTTCTCCTCAAAGTCCTTGGCAGTCAGGCTGACCTGTAGTTTCCCTTTCCGAATCTCGAAGTCTAGTCCCACGGCTTTGAGGCCATCGGCCCACGGTTCCACTGGCTCGACCGCAATGCCAACTTTCAAAAAGGACTTCCTCGGCCAGAACACGACGAAGTTGTTCGACCGAGCGCCATCGGTAAGACCTATAAAAGCCTTGTTATAATTGAGGTTACGCTGGCGCTTCGCAGCTTCGTTAATGAACGCAAGGCACTTGTCCGCCAATTCGATGATGTCTGCCCCGGCCCGCGAAACCCAATAGTTGCGGTCGGTCGGTTTGGAATTCGTTGGAACAGCTACATCATCCTTGCGGAGCTTTGTGATATCGACTACTCGCACGAACGTTATTCCGGTCTTGTCACCGACCTTAATCGCGTTCACCTGAATGGCGATAATAGGAATTGACCCGCTGAACAGAGTGATGACATTTAGGAAGCGGGTAGTAATATCCTCCGCTATAAGCACAGCGCGATGGTCGTAAGCAGGGTACAGACGACGTTCGATGTCCCAGTACTCGATGGTACGAATAAGGTGGCTCTCGTCGACCCTGCCCAGCATCAGTTCAACTTCATAGCGGACATCTTCGGAGACATCTTCTAGCAGCAAGTCTAGTCTGCCAGCCTTCTCTTGCCGATGCTGACGTTCAAGCAGGTCGACCTCACCGAGGCCGAGCACAGTCGGATCGGCTGCAATGAAGCTCTCTAGGTACGCCTCGTTTATTCCTAGGGATTGCAGGCTTACCACGATGCCCTTGGTCAATTTGGGCGTGTCGACAGCTACATGGGTAGCCATAGAAATACCTCCTAAACGCGTGGGGGTAAGAGATGCCTCGCAAACCTTGCGCCACTGGTCTAGGTAGTGTTGTTCGCAGCCGACGTGATCAAGCCGCCTCTCGACCACTTCCCAAACCTGCTTACGGAAATCGGGATGAACAGTCAGTGGATAAAATTCCGCCCAACAGGGATAGGTGTCAAGCAAGGCAATGGCATCCGCCCAAGAGCTCACAGGAGAAGAGTTATGCCGAATCACAGGGTCCCCTTCGTCTCCCACAAGCGGTGTACAGTCTTCTACGCTTAGGCTGAATTGCCAACCATTGGCCGTTCGGGAACCATAGAGCGTCAGGTTCCCCCCTTCAGCGCCGACTTGCAAAATGAGTTCCTTCGTACTTGCGGTCGTTGGGTTAAGCTCCGCCATGGACACCAGCATCAGGAACGCGCAACGGGTGCAGCGATTGTCGTCTCTCTTGCTGTTTTTGGCAAGTTCTTTAAGACAATTCGCATAACGGTGCCTCCTCTGCCAAGATGGCGGAAGTCTCCTCGCTTATCTCCTGGAGGCTCCGCAGCTCCAGGTCATTCTCGTTGATTTGGAAGAAACTGTGGTCCAAGCTCCAGCGTACCGGCCCATTGCAATCAGGAACCTCAACCCGTTTCTGCCTCAGGGCGGTTCGAATCCATTTCAGGAACAGCTTCTTCGTGCCACTTACCAGCACCGGAGAGCATCCCAAGCCGATAAGCGGCTTGATGGCTCCACGTCGGCTAAGTTCCTCGCTGAACCAGTCGGCCCACTCCGGCACTACCGGCAATCCAAACCGTTGCGAGATGCGGTACAACACGAACGTTGGGTCGTTATCACAGAGGATTGTTCGCCTGCCTCCGGGGTCAGCCCCTGGACGTGTCCTGGCCAACTCCGCGGAGATTGCGACCAGGTGACGGATTGGTTTGCGGCCCGCGATGGTGATCGTTCCGCGGAAGCACTCGGCGTCTTCACCCAGAGTCGCGGTCACCGCCTCAATGCCCGGAGCTTCCACCGTGAACTGATTCTGCTCGACCACGGCTGCCCAGATGGCTCCAACGTCGGAATCCCCGCCCAGGACTGATATCAGGTGTGCCTTACCGTCCCTTCCGTCATCAACTTCGCCGATAAATCGGTCCAGCCGAACCCGGATTCGGGTGGTCGTGTCCTTCATTCGCTTCGTGTATTCCAATACGCCGAAGCGCTCGTGGGCATTCTTCATGATGTTTTCTCACTGGGTTTTGGTGAACTTCGGGTGGGGAAAATGGGAGAGTGGCGGGACTATTTCAGGATCGCTACTTCGCCTGTGGAATAAACCAGCGTCAGCTCGTTGGAGAATCGTTCCTTCTCTCTGACCGTGATGACGCCGTCCTCTTCTTCCTCTGTCTTGTCCACCACCTTGATGGCCTGCCAGAAGGCGATGTGGCGTTCATCTCCTGATCCAAAGATGCCGTTCAGAAGGCCTGAACACGCAAGAAGCCCAACGTGACCGGCGTGCAATGGTGTCAGTGGACGACCAGTTGCCGACGCAGGTTCAGCGAAGAGTATGCGTCCTGCCTGTCGATAGGCCGCTGACTGCGGAAGTAAACCTTCGATCTCGTCCAGGGGCAGACCGCGGTAGATCAATTGGGCTGGTCCGCTCGCAGGGATGGCGTATTGCGCGTCGGGCTGGGAAGGCAGAACCGGGATTCGGGATATATCCCTCGCAAGGCTGGCGAAGTAAAGCCTTGCCCGGGTGATGTCACCGTCGGTGAGGCGGTCTCTTTCACGTCTGGTCCGGCGCACTCCAAACAGGACAACCTGCTTGTACCGTACACACTCGGGTGCCTCCAGCCGATAGACCCTGACCTCACGGAACTGGGTTGCCAATATCTGACTGCATTCCGTGACCCTGTCGCCGGGGATGACGAACACGAGAATCCCGCCAGATTTCAGCCAGCGATATGTGTGGCTGAGGAATGCGTGCTCCGTGCGACGGCTGTCCCCGGGTCCCAGTGTCCAGTCATAAGGGGGATTCAGATAAAGAAGCCCGAAGGAATCGACTTGGCATTGAACTTCCAGCGTGTTGCCTTGGACCACATTCGGAACTCGCTCCCTGGCCTGCTCGGCACGGTAAGCGTCCAGCTCAATGCCGTAGCGGAGCACCTGGGCACCGGTGGTGATGGCTTCAAATGCCACGCCGTCGCCAACGCAGGGGTCAATAGCGGACGCCACAGCTGAGAATGTCAGGAAATTCCGGATCCGATGGGCCTCGGGAGAAGACAGTGGGTAGAAGCCAAGTCGACTTTTGCCAACAAAACGCATACTTCTCCTTTTTTCTGAGCCAGAATGGCAACGGTAATGGTTCGGTCACAGAGACGGTTGCCGACTGCGGCGTACCTGTTTCGCTGTTCACCGCATGGTACAATTTCCCGCACGGCCAACCGATGTTGGAAGAGCAGTTCAAGTGCAATGCGAATAGGCGTGAGGTGGGAGTGGTAGCAGAGATCAGCGAACCCAAGAGGTCCGGGACATTTTTCGTCGCACGCGACAGGGAAATCTACGGTGAGATCACCCTTGCAGGAGCGGAATCTCGGCTTTACCTCCAGGATGGTCAGCTTTTCCACACGCACGACATACGCTCCTGCGTGAAGGGAAGTCTGCGTGATCTGACTAAGGTGTCGATGATTGATTGCGTAACGCCGCAGGTGGCTGGATCGTACAGTAGTAACCTCGGAAGCTTTTATTTCGCCAGCGTTTTTCCCCACTTCGTCATCGAGGGCGATCAGCACATCAGTCCCGGGGAGAAAACTATTTCCGCAGTCTACTTCCAAATAGATGATTCACTCGCCCTGTTTTATGACTTTGATGCGTTCGGCTTTTTGTTAGACGCCCGACCATTTATAGACCAGATCGCTCAGGCGAATATCCTCAACCGGAAGATTGCGACGGGGCCAGATCCAGAGATTCTCTACTTCACTGGCAAGCGTGAGATATTTGTTGCTGACACGGTTTTGGGGAGAGTCTCGGCCTCGCACAATCCAAGCCACAGTCTTGGTGGCCCTGGCGGAGTAAGTTTACGGAATCGAATCGTCATTTCAATTACCTTTTATGAAAAGCTTGATTTCCATTTGGCGATCCATCGTGTGTCTGTGTTGCTCGACTATCTGGGCATGCTGGTTGGCCGCCCCCAAAATCTCCTTGGGCTACAAATTCGGGTGGGAGAGGAATGTGAGAAGCCAATTATTCTGAAGGTTTATTGGAGTATTGCTCCGAAGCGCAACACGTCGAATGAGTCAGAGAAGCCGCACCCGTCGGACGTACTTCTTGACGCCGTTAGAAATTCAGAAGACTTTTCTCATACTCTGGCAAACTGGCTGAACAGGCACGAAGAATGGCGTGACGCCCGATGGCGATTCTTTAGCTCTTTCGCCAAACAGCGGCTCTACGACATTGACCGACTGATTGGCTCTGCGAACATGTTCGACATTCTGCCGGCAACTGCACTGCCGCCCGACGTCGAACTGACGAGTGAACTACAAAAAGCCAAAGACTCTGCCAGAGAAAGTTTCCTCCGTCTGCCGCCAACTCCCGAGCGAGACAGCGTTCTTGGAGCTCTCGGCCGAATAGGAAAATGCAGCCTCAAGCAGAAGGTTCGTTATAGAGCTAAACGAGTGACCGAAGCCGTGGGTGAGCATTTTCGGGAACTAACGACAGTTACAGATGAGGCCGTCAACTGCCGCAATCATTATGTCCATGGCAGCAAACAGAGCTTTGACTATAACAGGAATTTCGACGCTGTGACCTTCTTCACGGATACTCTGGAATTCGTGTTCGGGATATCAGACCTCATTGAAGCAGGGTGGGACGTCAAGGCTTGGAGCACGAGGGGCACGACCATGTCCCATCCATTTGGCCGGTACCTCGCCACGTACAATCCAGGGCTTCAGATGCTAAAATCTCTTCTGACCTGAATCGAGCCAACTTCCTGGAAAACTAGACTAATCCTCGTTCATGCCTTTAGCTTCAGGTGGCTCTTGTTCGCCTCTAAGAAAGCCCGCAGGTCCCCTCCGGCATCAAGGAGTTTGGTCCACTGTTCGAAGTACAACGTGACAGGGAAGCGTCCCAATCCATAGACGCTTACCCCGCCTTTCTCGCTTACCCTAAATTCCAGCTTGCCGGACTTCTTTGATGCCGCTTGCTTCTCAAGTTCGGCGATCCGGGCCATCAGTTCTTCCTTCGTTGGCTCTGCCATTGGGACCTTCCTCCTGTGGGCGCCTTAGCGGCGTCGTGTGCTTGTTCATTCTTCGGGTTCGCTTCCAGCTCTGCGGGTCAATCCTCAGCACGGAGGTCGCAGCCGTTGCCAAGTTGATGAAGCCCCCATGATAGCTGATTTCCCCGTAACGGAACAGGCGGGCCAGCAAGGCCAGGGCGTGTTGCGCGAGGGTCGAGTTAACAAAAGGCTCCTGGCGCTCCAGTGCCTCCGCGGCGCTACAGCTTGGCTCGCCATCATTGTCGAGAGTCGGGTCGGCTATCTCAGGAAATAATTCCCCCGCTGTTCGGAGTCGCAGCTTTGCTCTCCGATTCCGCTCGTTCAGCGGCTCACCTAAGATGAACTGCCCGCTGTCGGCATTGTTGCCGATGTCGAGCCAGTATGAAACGGTGCTCCATTTGCTGACCGCATCCATGATCGTCGCTCGTGCTGCCCGAGTATCCACGCACCCCAAAACGATGTAGGCACGCAGGTCATCGCCAGAATAGCTACGGGAGATGAAGGTTCCGGGTTTGAGGTGGACAGGAACTGCTTCCCATTTCAGTCCCCAGAACAAGTTGATGCGGTTGACCAATACGATTGCCTTGTTTTGGCCGATCTCCGACCGAGCGAAAGGCTGACGGACGCAGTTGGTGGGAGAAATGACATCGCCGTCCACAACCGTGACCTGCAGTCCTCCAGGATGGCCATGGGCTATTAGGGATTGATGGAGGTAAGGCAGTCCCGCAACTACCGCACTCCCGGTTCCGCCACAGCCCACCACCAGCACACGCACCTGCCGTTGGAGCAATTCCGGGTGGATGTGGTGAGTTTCCATGACCAACTCCTCAACGTTCGTTTTTGGGAGCAACGAATTCTTGCAGCGTTTCACCGGCATCGACCAAGTAGTGGGCCGGGAATCGCTTCTTGCCAGCAAGACTTCTCCACAGCCCAATGAATCCTCCGGGGTGGCTCGTAAGTCGGACTGCGCCTGCTGGGTGGGTGAACTCCGATTGAAAGAATGCGTCTTCCCAATGCGGTATCGACGCTACGTCAGAGCTATCAGGCACGCGCATACTGCCGGGGCAGACTCGAACGTCTGTGTTCCAATAGGGAGCAGTCTTCATGGGCGTTTGAGGAGTTGGCCGTGAACTCGTAGAGATAGCTCGCACGAAGAGGTCCCTACCTACAACCTTGAAGATCAGGGGTGGATGTGGGAACAGAAGACCATTAAGCTTTCGCCCTTCTTCATTTACCCCTCCGAAGAACATCACCCGCTGGCGTGCCCTTGACCACCAAACCAGCATGTCTGGAGTGCGTGCCAGGACGCTATCAGGAAGGATTTCGGGCTTGACCTGTGCTCCCAGGCCTTGGGCAAGAGTACGCAGGAAGGCCGTGGTTACGGCTTCACCGGGGGAGAGGTAAGGAATTGCATTCTCGGCCTGCTTGACTTGGTGCAGGCTGGCGAAGGCTTCGTCGCCTCCACCTTTATATAGAAGGAGGGCTTCGCTCAGCTTGAATTCGTGGTTGGCTCCGATGTTGACGTAGGCTTTCATGGCTTCACCCAATAATCCATTCATCATTGCCGGGCATCAGGTCGATCAGTTGGCTTGCCGCAGCAATGGTCCGGCAAGCCACTCCAAACATCTGGAATGTACGCTGAACACTCGCCGTATCGGTGGGGTCAAAGGGGATGATGATGTTGGGTTCCGGCTCGACTTCCATCATTCCCTGCGCTTCCTCATCAAAGCAGGCGGCGATTGCATCAGCCTCGGCAAACAAGGCCAGCAAACAGGGCAGCGGTGGATTGCAATCGGAGAGCTGCTCGCGGATGTTGTCGTCAAGCTCGGGATGCTTGGCATGGGCGGACAGGTGATGGAGCGCAATCACGCCGTCCATCAACTTCAAGGCCTGTTGATCGGTGATTTTTTCCTTAAGGCGAGCAAGGGTGTCATCATCCAGCGGCTCCTGCTTCATGCATGGCGGAATCGAGCCCTGAACGTCTGGGATCTCGTACTGTTCAGCGTTACCTTCCTGCGCAGCCCATTCCCGCAACATCTCCACCCGATCCTCGGCATCTTTGAAGTCGTAAATCCTGATCCAGCCATTCAGCGCACCGACAAAGAGCTGGTAGAAGGTGGCTGGCAGTTGTGGATGGACAAGTTCCAGCAATTGCAGGGTCGGGCCAAACACTACGCAGCCGCAGGAAGCTTCAGATGGCTCGACGACCAGGAACAACTGATTAGGTCGGACTTGATCTGGTTCTGCCCAATCACTGGGGCTGTTGCTGATTAAAGCGGAAAGCAGGAACCGGCGACGGATGGCCGGGCCGCCATGTGCCTGAATCCATCGGTCAAGCGTGAGCCTGACAAAGGATGTTGGGTCGTGGTCTGCTCTTGCCCAATCTCCAGGGACGGCAATGTCCAACTCGACCAGGGTCTTCGCCAGCATCACCGCCAAGTGATCGTCAGCAACCAGTCGGTGGAGCCAACGAAACGCCTTCGAGTCGCGGTAGAAGCAGGCCGGTTCCAGGAGCCATCAACTGACCGGAGGAAGCCAACCGGGAGGAGCGTCGAGTGGTGTGCGGTTGTGGGTGCGTGTGCTTGCCTCGACGGCGACAGCGCATAGCGAAGCTGCTTGTTGCCAATCCCGGCATCGTGAAAACCTCCCGAGGAGTGTCTGGTAACGGGCATGACGGCCCTGGCGAAGGCATTCAAGCTCCGCCAGGACCGCCTGCTTCGTCACCTCCTTCCGCTTGGAATATCGGCTCATAGGGTCACCCCTTTGAACCGATGGCTCGGGTGAACTGGTATCGCAACTTGTCGCTGATGGCTTCCGGCCCAGCGACTGTTGCCGTAGCGATATCGGGATATTGATGCGCGTAAATGCTCCGGACCTCCTCGACCGAAAGCGTGGGATTGGGGTCCGGCAGCTTAACGCCATGGAACTCGAAGGAACGAGACAGTGGTTTGCTTTCCATCAGAGGGTAATGCCTCCTTTGTAGATTGTCGGTGTCAGTTTTGTTGGGAAACCGCCGTTGCGGTCAGAGGACGGCGGGGTACCCGAAGGGCCAGTGCCGAGGCACTCATAATGCCAGCGCTGGGTGAGGCTGCTCGGATGGGCCCAGCCACCGGCAAGTCCTGGCACATTGCGCAAGAACCATTACTGGACTAACCTGTTCAATGCCGCAACTAATCCCACAAGGCCCAAGGCATAGAGGCAGGCGAGCACTGCCAGCCTAACCGCCAAAGTTGGACTGTTTTGCTCTTCCATAAAGCTAAAATGTCCCCGTCGGTGTTCCGCCGCAATGACACGTCGGTACTACCTCCGGCGAGTGCCGTTCTACGCTGCTGAAGCTGGAAACAGGCCCAGGGTTATCATCGGTGGCGGTGCAGCCGCACTCTCAGCCGTAGGCTGTACTGCCGACCTGGGTTGAGCCGTAGCCGGAGACGAGCCCTTATCAGGTGGCTTCGGAGCTACGTTCCTGCGCTCCTCTGCTTTCCGCTTCGCTTCCTCCTGCGCTGCCTTGGCGGCAGCCTCCATGGTGGCTTTGGCTTCGGCCAGGGTGCTGGCGGTTTGCTGGTGGGTTTGGACGTAACCGGCCAAATGCTTGCCGAGTTCAGCATCGAGTTCCTCGGGTGAGCCGGTGTAGGTGAGTGGTGTGGTTAGAGCCGGATTCTCGTCGGCCTTGGCCTGGGCGGGGATGACGTTAACGCGGAGCGTGTTGTCATCCAGTTTGGCCACTGTGATGAGCACAGTGCGGCTGGCGAGTAGCGGCATGAGTTCAATAAACACAGGACCTCCTTTTCGTGGCAGAGGCGCCACACATGTTGTTAATTGGGAAAGGGGATTGAGTAGGGGTCAGCTTGCGAGAGGCGACACCCCGGTCACAGGGACTGAACGCCGATTACGACCAAGTGACGGGAAATTGCTGAACACAGAGGACGATGAAGAAAACACGTGCGGGGTAAGCCCAGCCGAGAGATTATGCAACAGGCGGTCCTCAGCAAATTTGATTGTACTGGGTAGAAGGTGCACACTGGTCCGATCATATGGAATCGGTCGAGGTGGCAGTGAACGCGACAAAACCCATGTTGATAGCGTCCTTGTTTCTCTGCCTTGGAAGCGCCTTCGCGCAGTCCGTTGATAAAGAACCTGCCGCAGTCGTTGAGCTTGGGGGAGCTGGTGGCTGGAGCCTCAAAGGCGGCGGACCGAGCGCCGGGCCCACTGTCGCGGTTGAAGTTACGCCGAAAGAGAACTGGCTGGAACTCGAGGGAGGCGTGACGCGGCTTTCTGGTCGTCACTCGGCAGAATGGGATGCTGACCTTCTGTTTAAGAAGCCTTGGACTCTGTCTCATAAAGCCGAGTTTATGTTCGGCGTTGGTCCGGGTTGGGTTCATTCGAGGGCAAATAACGTGTTAACGAACTCAGTTGCGGGTGAGGCCGTGCTGGATTTCATGTTTTGGCCGTCCGGGAAGCATCGATTCGGCTGGTATCTCGAACCGGGTTACGAGTACGATTTTGGGCGAGGGCATGAGCAATCGGTTGGCATAAGCGGCGGTCTGCTGATTGCGATCCCTTAACCGAACGATGGTCATCATCACTCAGAACTCGCAGGTGCGGAGCGGGTTCGTTCTTATAGTCCAGTAATTACCGATGGGTCCGCTCCGGACGGCGTACTCGGAGTAATCCACTTGGCTGTAAACGCCTATTCAGGGGACTGACCCGGTACCGAAGATTGAGCTGGTCGTGCAGGTAATCGAGGGGATGCTGACAGTGAGCAATGCCCGACTCCATGCCGCCTCCACGTGATCCGGGTTAAGTGTGGACGCTTCCAGGGAGAAAGCTCCAGAGGCGTAGTCTTTCAAGGACCGTTTCCGTCGCGTCAGCAATCCCCAACCAGGTCGGTTGAATTTCCGTCGTCCCACATGTAACCTTATAGCATGCTTGACAACACACCATCAGTTAAGCGCCCGGCGGAGCGTAAGCGGGTCCAAATAGCAGTGACTCTGATGATCGACGGTGAAGGGGCCGAATACCTTGGTAATACCGTTGACCTCTCCTCTTCTGGCTTGCGACTGCAATCCGACGCCACCCTAGCTCCGGGCCAGCCCGTGGGCCTCCTTCTTGCTACCGAACCCGCCTCCTTCATTAAAGCGCGTGTAGTCCGGGTAGGCACGGCTGACTCAGCCCAAGCTGGTCAGGCAGGGTTCCAATTCATGAACCCCCTTCATGGGTCTGTGTGCTGAAGTGCGGCTTTACTGGGAGGATTGCTGGCAGGACAGTACGTCAAGAGACACTTCTACCAGGCAGGAATGGATCTACGGGGAGGAATCCACGTTGGGCAGGACAAGTGGACCTGACAGGGAGGGTTATCCTGACTCGACTAACCCGCCATGGCCAGCAGTAACCAATATCGAAAACTCACCCAGCGCTCGCCCGAACGTTCGTTGCCCGTGGTCCCTTTTCAGCCTGTTCTACCTCAAATTCGACACTCGTGCCTTCCTTCAATCCTTCAAAGGGCAGTTGCTGAAGACTATTTCGGTGAAAGAAAATCTCTTTCCCATCAGATGAGAGAATGAAACCAAAGCCCCGATCCCGGACGACACGTTTGATAGTTCCTTGCATACATACCTCGATTATCTGAGCGACCTTCCTGGCTTGGAGTTCAGATCGCAGGAGTTTTATACATTAGGAGGGCTCGAATGTCTGGCCAAAAGTGCTCATCAGAGAGGAACTGCAGGACGGGAGCCATTACCATTTGGCTGCCATCGGACGAGTGAACCCAGCAGTCAATGAAATGCTGACTTGACTAACCCGCCGTGGCCTGACGGCCAGGCTCACATGCCATGCCAATGTTCAGCGTGGACTTGGGGTGGGCTCTGTGCTCGTCACTTCCACAATTCCGAGTCCGTCCATGCCGTACACCCCACCCGTGGACAATAAACTCTCTCCCGCACAGACATCGGCATAGTCATTCCTTTTTCAACTTTACAGCGGACCTCATCGCTGGTTCGCCGAACGAAACACACAATGCGATGACCGCGACCACCCAGATGTACCACGGTATCGAGTCATGATAGTGAAATTGCAGGACGACGCAGACAATGAAAAGTAGGCCTCCCAACATGGTTCCCTCCTGGTCGGGATTTCATTTACGGACGCCGGTCCGACCGAGACTATAGACCTGACCAGCCCCGCATGCAACCGTCAGCTTGATTTGGAGCGTTCGGGTATCAAGCGGCGTCTCGCAGGGTTGCCGGGTAGACAGCTTGTCAATGGAGACTTCTCAGAGGTAGATCTACAGTGAGAAATCCATGTCTGCTGTCAACTGGAACCAATTTACATGGTTTAGCTTCGATCAGGGAGGTAGGCGGGAGAGAACAAGTTCAGCAGCTCACCATGGCCTGATGGCCAGTCTCACATGCATGGGAAGGTGGAGGACAGTCATTCGGAGCTGGCATGGTGATTGCTGTAACTGGATGATTTTGGTGCTGCATTTCATGGTCGGGAGCTCCGCAATGACGAGTACGTCCGTGCCTGACACTCCAGCCATGAGCAAGAAACTCCCTACCGCACGAGCATCGGCATACCCACCAATCGGCGCCGTTGGATAGATCAGCCCTGAGCACGGTGATTCCGGTAGTCTTGATCGTTCTGCCGATCATCAAAGCATCACGTCCATCTGGTTTGTGCTTACGTGCTTTCTGTGATCGTGATCTGTCCCTCGCATGGCAGTCTTTATTTGATAATGCGTCGCATTCTTTGTTTTGTACACGAGGGATCCAGCGGCAGGTTATCTGCCAGCCGAGACCGTGCAGCTGAGCAAGCAACTCTTTGGCTTCAATGGCGGTTGAAAGGTATAACCCTTTGCGTATGCGCCACTTGCCCGTCAGTTGTTTGACCACCAGGTCGGAATCTCCATGAATCGTCACTCGCCCTGGTGGGCGAGAACTCAGGTACCTCAAGATGTGGAGAACAGCGGCATATTCCGCAAGGTTATTGGACATGGCACGGCCCTTACCGACAAAGCTGTGTTCCTTCAGGAGGACGGTACCGTTTTTGTCCTTGACCACTACTCCGAAGGTGGCGGTTCCTCCGGGATTGACAGGACCGCACGCCCCATCGAACCAGGCAAGGTATTCATTCGTTGGGGAGGGAAGAGGGAGGGGGGTGAGCGGAAATGGGGGGTGGGTGATGGGTAGGGCTGGCAGGGTTGTCATTACGGCACACTTCTCCTTTTAATTCCAATTATTTCCAAACTACAATCAGCTGGCAGGGTGGATTCTGCCGTAGCACGAGGCATTTCGCTCTGAAATGTCGAGTGCGGAGGAAAGCACAGTTACGAACCTTAGCGCACAAGGGGATCATTATTAGGGAGACGGCTTCGTGCATTTGAGATCGGCATCGGTACAGCGCCGCCACCGGTCGCCACCGGCTGGCGGCTTATCGCTTCGAAGCGGGATCGAAGAACCACCGGCATTCAACTCGCTGCTTGCTGAGTACTCCGAGTAACCACTTGTAACGCAAGGGGTTATGACGACGTGAAGGAATCAGGAAACGCACATAGTTCGAGTGAGTGCTTCCTTCGGTAGTAATCCCCTGACACAAGATAATCCCTGAGAGAGAGATCACTACTTACTTACACTCACCGACGTGAAGTATACCGAGGTATCCGCCTTCGCCGTCGCCACCATTGTCATCCCGCCTTGCCATTTACGTAGCAGGTATCCCGATACAAACCGATTGGGGACCATCTTCAACCTGTACAACCCGGTGCCGCTCTTCAAGCTAGCTGTGCTTCTCTGGGCCAGGTATGAACTTCATACCCTTCCGGTGATCTTGCGAAGCTGACGTGTGGGATGAACTCTACCTTGCCTTGGAGGGGCTAGCCATGGGACAGCGATCTAATCGTGAATTCCCATAGTTGGCTACGTCGCCTTTGGTGATCCCACCTAAACTGCCTGTTCCTTCAGGCACTTGGAGGCCGTTGCTTGCGTCACGTAACTGGTGGAAAGTTGTTTCTTCATCAACTTCATTTTACTGACCGTACATGGAGCTGGTGAGCCTTTTACGGCAAGGAGCTCCATCAATTACTATATCAAACATATTATAGCATAGGCAATACTATTATGCAATACCCTGCGTGCAATCAAAAGACATAAACCCGAAGCTTACTGTTCTTCCGGGATTGGCAGGTCCGATGCCGCCAGTCAAAGTGAATACCTTGGCGTGGAATATTTGTCTGTGCTGGAACGCCTCATCAATGGGTCAGGACGGGTGGCAGTTGCATAATTACGGTCTGTTGGCATCAGAGGCAGGTGTAAACATGGGAGCTTGCTCTTCTTGTTGCCGAGCTTCGGCCTTTTGCAATCAAAGTGCCAGGTGCCTTCTCCGCTCCTCCAGAAGCATCGGAAGCGAGCAGGAATGGTCTTGTGGCAGTTCTTGCAGGTGCTCTGGTATTTGGTCTTTATTGCTTTCGATTGCATGGCACACTCCTTGCCCCAGATCCGGTACACCACTTTATGCTTACCGGCAGCCCCTACCCTTCAACTATATGCTCCGAATGTTGCTTAATCGCTATAGGCATCTGCCGTATAAGCACCGTCCTCAGCGTTACGAGTCACCAGCTCGATGTATCGGGAGGTTCCGGTTGCCGTAGGCAACGATTCGTTCAACCCGATTGATTTTCTCTTGCCTGCTTGCTCTCTCAATCGGATACACGGGGGTCTTTTGGGATTCCAAATCCCAACTTCCCGTGTATGTTGACCCTGCCTGGTGGTTAGAGAGGTGGAGACTTACCCTGGAGAACCCCTACACAGCGATTGATGATTCTGGCCACCCCACGGTGGCTGCTGTGCTGACTACCAGTGGTATTCTGATAGCCACTCCTGAACCCGTTGCCTTGTCCTGCGTTACTTCGCAGTGTGCCAGGTCTTCTGGGCTGCTTGTGCGGAGCTGTTACTCCGATGGTGGATTCCGCCACCACGGTATTGTCAGATACCTGGACTCCGCAGGGAGCTTGCCAATAGGCAAGGGATACGGGGTGCGGTAAATACTGCCATCGGAGCTGTGAGGCAGAGCCAATGGCTCCGATGCATCGAACTCAACTAAACCAATATGATCATACCACAATAGGCAATACCTGTCAATACATGCCCATTTGCCTGCACTTGATACACCTCGCCATATGGGGTAGTAGTTCCTTATCCCAGGGTTTACTGCTGGTATGTCCGTCTGCTACAAGCGTTCTGGGCTGCTCTATTAGGATGTAGAGGGGGAGTACTGATCCCAGCTTACCTTCACAGACTGTTTTACCTTGAGAGAGACGCATCATCCAGGAGGGATTTGTAGGAGTTCTACCCACCAGGTCGCAGGCAGGCGGAGCCTGGATTTATAATTACTCCATACCTCATCTGTTCCATTCACTCCAAGGGGCAGGTTAAGCCTGCCAGGCTTGGTGGATTATCCGCCACCACGGAATTACTGAATACCATGCCCTCGCAGGGGGCTTGCCATCGGGCAAGGGGTAGAAGGGGTGGCCAGGAGCCAGTATGCCATTAGGCATTGGATCCAATAGGGATATTATAGCATAACATAATGCCCAATGCAATACGCAACAGTTCAGGCACGATCAGGCATTTCAAACCGGCATATTGATATCGGGAATGATGAGAGCGGGCTAGGGCACGCAACCAACCTTCCCGTATCCCCCAGCTCCGCTGCCTTCAGGTAGAAGGGGGCCGGAAGCTACCTGCAACCGGCCCAAGCTGGGAAAGCCGAACTACGTCCTTCATGCCTGGTTAGTATAGCGTTTTTGAGATACTTCCCCCTTTTAGCAGAAGGAATATTCGGCTGGCATGATAAGGTGCTATTCGTCGAGGGATGTAGTGCCAGAACCGCTCATTCCGGACCAAGGAGCGGAGTGTGAGACTGGATTGCTCCGTTTCGCTTCGGAGAAACTGTACTCGGGTTTACATCTGGGACAGGCCCGCAGTAGCAGTGTACCCTGTCCAGATTGACGACGTTCAGTTGTCTCTGGGAAATCGGGCATGAGAAAGGCCCATTGTCAGGACTGCGCTGCGTTGCTACCCGCTACTCGCGGCGAGATTTCGCCATTCTGTGATAGCCTTGGAGGAATGGCAGAGCCGAAACGCATTGTTTATACGAGGGGTAGAGCTGCTGAGACGCCTAATTGGAGGTTTAGTCTAGAGGCGGAAGTTCTACGTGCAGACATTCCTGAATTGTGTGAAGGTCTCGACTTCATTGTGCGAGAGAAGCGTGGAGGCTCCTATTTCTACCCAGATTACACGAACGACAAAATGGCCGTCGCCTTCGAATGGTACCTTCCATACCGAGGCCGGCCGTTCGGTTACAAGGTCGGCGTAGAGTTCTGGGTCGAGCCTGGTAATTTGCAACAGGTGGGAGCTTATGTGTTATACGGGCCGGATCATCCTCGGAAGGGGCTTGAGCCGTCGTTCAGCAAATCTGAGGAGGCCGCGTTCCAAAGGAAAATCATTCAGACGGTGGAAACGGCCATTCGGTGGCGCAGCAAGCTTCAGGTGCAGCAGTTCTTTACAGTTCATTACCTGGACTTGCTTAATTCCGGTGTCATCCGCAAAACAACAGCGATACCTTCGCTTGGCGCATACATTCTTCCGACTGTTCGGCTGGGGAAGGAGAACAGGCCGGTTTCGGCTGTGATTCAGGTCGTTACGGCGAGATTCAGAGAGGAGGCAGAATCGGTCGGCACTCTGGGTGCCGCAAGACTTTGTGCCCTACTAACACTCACTACCGGAAATCATTATGAAGGGTATCGTTCAACGCTTGGCCGTACCGCTCTCAAGCGGTCCGTGACGAGCATTAGTCCTATGCCTAACCCGGGTGCACTTTATCCCAAGGGGAAGTTCAAGATGCCTTTGGATGAGGCGCATGAACTTCCACTGGAGGGGCCGCTTCGAGTGGCGCGTTGTTATGGTTCGCTTGTTGAACGTGCCCGCTTGGAGTTCGACAACAGCCTATTCGCATATTACACTGCTGAAGATCTAATGAAAAAGAGGTTTCCAACAGTTGCAGCGGTGGCAATGGTTGCTGCGCTGAAGCTCTTCCGCGGGGTTCTGAAGTGCGAGGGCGCTGTTTCGTGCGAGAAATGCGGCGGGTTGCAAATGCATCATGATATTCGAGGCGAGGCGTCTGCCATAGCCGCTTTCTTGGGGCAGCTGTTCGAACTTCCTGAAGCCGATGAGAGACGTAGCAAGTTAGAGCAGACGATAAAGGCAGTCTATGGACACCAGCGGTCCTCGTTCGTACACGATGCCATCTTTCGGCACGGAGAATTTGGGCCTCGGGACCCAAGTGTTTTTCCCAGCCCGACGTCAGCCATTTCTAAGAAGCTCGTAAGACGCAACCAGCTCTCAACAATCCGATATCTGACCCGAAGGGCTCTGTTGCAACACTTGCACAGCTTGGCAGGGGAGAGCTTCGATTCCTCCATTTACGGCATCGAACCTCAGAGATTTGAAGCGACGCTCGGGGCTAGTGGTTATTACGTTGTTGGTAGCAAATACCTGACTGCAATTCGAGTTATGGGTCGCATGTAGTTCCACTAAGAGGCCGCTGGCGCACACCGCGGTTCTCGGTCTGCGGTTTCCCGAAGGCACTTGAAGGAGCTGACGGCTTATTCCAGTCGGTCCATGTGGAGGATTGACCCATTCTGCGAGCAGTAAAATGTGGGCACTGTTGGGCCAGCCCATCAGAATGGAATTTGATCCGTCGTCTCGCTTCGTGGCTCGTTAAAAGGGTTGTCGCTTTGGTCGGCCGGCCCCCCTTCGAGGATTCAGTCGCGTTTGCACCGTTCCCGTTCTTGAGCGCACGATCCAGAATCTGCATCTGGTTGGCCACGACTTCCACCGTGGTCCGCTTATCGCCTTCACGACTCGACCATTTCCGGGTTTGCAGCCGGCCTTCCAGATAAACGTATCCGCCCTTGGCCAGAAACTCGCCACAAACCCCCGTGCCTGCGGAGGTCTGGTGAGTAACTAGGTGTGTAAGTAGTCGATTGAGACTAGCAGGCTCCAGCGCCACGAAGCTATACTTTTGTTTTGTACCCCAAGCTGATTTACGGATCACTGACCGTCAGCTAACAAAGGAGCTTACCTTGTCGATTGAATCCATTCTCTCCGAACTGAAATCTGAACGCCAAAGAATCGATCAGGCGATTGCTGCACTCGAAGGCATAACCCGCCCTGTTCCTTCCACTCCCGCACCAGCGGCGAAGCGCAGCTACCGACGTCGCCGTAAGCTGACAGCCGAAGGACGCCAACGGCTCTCGGAATCCAAGAAGGCATGGTGGGCCAACAAGAAGGGTAAAGGTTCCGGTAAGCGCCAAAGCAAAGCGGCTTAAGCGTCAAAATGGTATATCAGGATCGGGTTCCTCACCCGCCGCTTCATTGAACGGGTTATCACTCTCCTTAGGTGCCTCGGAGGGTTGCGCAGATGCGGAGCCGTTGCCGTTCTTGGCTGGCCCTAGCAGCTTGAGCATACCTACGATCACTTCAGTTACGTCACGCTTCTTCCCGTCACGGTCCTCGTAACTGCGTTGCTGGAGCCTGCCTTCGACGTAAAGGAACTTGCCTTTGTTGACAAATTCGCCCACGATCTCCGCCCACCGCCGCCAAGCCACGCAGCGGATCCACAACGTATTCGTCTTCTTCTCGCCATTGCCGGTCTTGTACGTATCGTTAACGGCCAGCGAGAAATTCGCCACAGGGATACCGGAAGCGGTGAACTTCATCTCGGCGTCCGCTCCGGCATAGCCGATGAACATCACCTTATTGAGCATGATTGATGTCCTCCTTCCTTGGAGATTCCTTGAATGCTCTGAAACGCGGACTGATTCATTCAAGGCCTATTCGTACAGTCTCGCCAAAAGGCGCCATTCTGCGGGACTCGGTTACCCATAGGACCGGATATTCCGGGACTTCTGGGAACGAATCGCAGCACAGGTCGGTCAGGTAGATAAGGCAGACTGGCTCAAGCCCGTTCTCGTCGATCCATTCGAACACTGGGCGGAAGTCCGTACCGCCACCGCCTTTGGGCTCAAGTCGCACCGGTTCCGATGCTGAGAACTCCTGGGTAGATTGAACTGCTGCGTCGCAATAGGCCACGTGGATGGCGTCCGGCTGTACCTCTTCCGAAATTGCTGTGATTTCACCTGCGAACTGCTCCAGCTCAATCTTACCGATGGAGCCCGAGGTATCAACGGCAATCACGATTTCACCCAGTCCACGTCGCTCCACTGAGGGCAGGTACAGGCCCGAAGAGATAAACCGACGGTTGGGAGGCGTCCAACGATAATCGCAAGGTGCCGTGGCAGTCACGAAATCACGCAGGATCGCACGCCAATCCTGTTGAGATTGGCGGCTTTCCGCAAGCGATCTTTCGACGCCCAATGGATCATGTCCGCATACCTTGGCTGATCGGAGAGCCTGCTCTGCCGCAATGCCCCACTCATGCTCCTGGCGACGCTGTTCCGCTGGCGATGCAGGATGGCCGTGATCATCGGCAGCATCCATGACTTCACCGAATCGTCCAGGCTGGGCCGGTGTAGAGCCCGACACCTGGCCGCTTGCTTGCTGGCTCTGGCTTGGGACCGACTGAGAACTGCTACCAGATGACGGACTGGACGATGAAGGGCCTGGTGTTTGCTGCTGACCGCCAGCTGTTCCTCCACCAGGACTCGCCTGCTGCGGGGTTTGCTTCGGCGCTGTGCTACTACCGGTCCGCTTTTGAAGCATTCGGGCGTAGATCTCTTCAGCGCTCAGGTTGGCGAAGGCAGGATCGATCAAGGCCCCAGCGGGCAGGGTGAAGCCGTTTGCTATGAGGATGGGGTTGATAGCAAAGTCCGCTGCTTCATTCCAGAGTCCCGGATCACGATTGCCACGGCGGCATTGGTGGCCAAGGGCGCAGTGCATGACTTCGTGCGCGAGGGTTCCTTCGAGTTCCGCCGACTTCAGTTGGTCCACAAAGGCAGGGTTGTAGACGATCCGGGACCCGTCTGTCGCCATGGTGGGCAAATCGCCGGGTATCAGCTTCAACCGCAGGCAGAGAGTGCCAAAGAACGGCTGCAGGATCAGAAGCTGAACCCGGGATCTAGTTAGCTTTTGTACTGTGGCCGCCAGAGGAACGTTCACATTATCCTCCCGTCGCTTGGGGCAGAAACTGAGCAACCCATGTACGCCGCCATCCGATTGGCAATGTCGCTCGCAGCCTTGGCGGTTTCGGTCCGAACTGATTCCGACTTCCGCAGCTCTTGGGGATCGACCAACAGCGAGGCACGCACCTGGGCAGCAAGGCGTTCGAGTTCTGGATCGCCGGTGACGTTCAGCTTGGGCAGCACATCGACGAGCTTGACCAGATTCGTGATCACGGAATCACGAAAGGGGTGTTCAACCCCATCATCGGTCACCTTGTACGCCTGAAGGCGCTCGGCCAGATGGCTGACTGCCTCATAAAGGCGTTGCCATAGATCACGGCTTGCGATCTGAAGCGACGCCTCCACCGTGGCAGTGATCTGCCGTTTGATGCGCTCCTTTTCCTCTTCGCCCAGTGTGACCCGGAAGTCGCTGGCATCCGGCAAAGGCATCACCTTGGTCTCGAAGGAAAACTTGGATCGAAGCTCGTCGGGAGCTGGGTAATCTTCAGTGCGGAATAAACCACCGAGTCGCACCTTGGCCTGCTCCACGAGATTTCCGAATTCATGGGCCAAAGCATCAACAGCCGGTGTAAAGCGGTTCGATAGCTCCCGCATTTTCTCGGTGTGGTCCATATAGGCTGCGCTGGGGAGCACCCGATAACCGTTGTCATCCCAAGGCAGCGTCATGAAGTAATGCTCCTGGCGAGCATCGCTGACGATCTTCTGGACCTCCGCAAGGGCCTCCTTGGGAAGAAGCACCTTGTGGTAGCGGCCAGCATCGGCTTGGGCACCATGGCGCTGGGCGATTTCTTGGGATGCGTCAGGGTCATGTTTCCGTGCCGACCACACGCTGATGGAAAGCGAGCACAGCATGGCACGGGATGACAGAGAGGGGTCTGGAACAGAAGCAATGTTCATAGCACTATCTCCTTATAGTTGGGGACTGTTTCCGAACTACGACAACAGAACAAGCGATTTATTCGGTGGATTTGAAATGCTGGTTTTGACCTGTTACACTGCGCTGCAAAGATCCAGGAGTAGCGACTATGCGAAATCTCTCGCTTGGCATTTCACTGCGGGCAAAAATAGTCTGTTTGCTGTTCTGCGTAACGGTATTGGATGCCGGTTGTCCGCCGCACCATGTTGGGACGGTTGATTTCGGCAAGCTTAAGACAACCCAGTTGAACCTACTGGGCGCCTCGTCTGGATTGCAGCGGCAGCGTTGGAATTCTCTCAATCCCAGCGAGCAGCTCGAATTTGCGGGGGCAACTCAGGCTCTGGACGATTACTATCAGCACGTCCTTTTATTACTCCGTCTTGAACACCCACCAGCTTTGGAGGAGGTGCTCGCCGTATCAACTATAAATGGTTCGATTCCATCGGGAGGTTCTGCGGCTCAATTCAATCTGGAGGTTTCTTGGAAGGGGCGTGCGAAGGAGCTTTTTCAGCAGGACAAGACCCATTGGTGGACTCACCTTTCGTGGTTGCATCCTGGCGATCATGGGTACACACAAATTAAGTATTGGGATCCATTTCTCGGGTTGGTCGTCTTGTTTGATGATCAAGACGTGACGAAGGGCCAAATCCACATCGATTTTCGAGATTTGATCTGGCACTACTTCCCTGACAATGGGAATATCGCCGCCAATTATGATTACTACTGCGATTGGTACGGGCCGCTTAACGGCTATAGCGTTATATGCCCGCCCGAGAACAAGCTCAGCCAACGGCTGTCAAGCTCGGCAGGCCTTCGCAAAACAGCTCCGCCAGAGACGCCGGAAGTCACGGGACACGGCGCTGCCACTCCCACCGGTAGCGAGTTACGAGTGGATGAGAGTGCAATGAATGCGGTGAACGGCCTGCTAAACGCTTGGTATAAGGAGAGAGAATTTTCCACATTCTTGAAATATCTCTCCAGCGACAATTTCTACGCACGTACTACGCTGAATCAAATGCAGACAGAGGGTTATTCAGCTAGTCGCAATAACGACTTCGAGAAATCCTGGAAGGACATCTTTGATGGTGCGTTCACTTCGCCATCTGCGGGCCGCAGCCGCTTTCGAGGCGAGGTGACGCAGGAACTCACTTTCCCCAGGCCAAGTCTCGCTCCCGAAGCTCGTAGCCGGTTGAACTTTATTGAGGCACCTGGAAACAAGGAAAATCAACTCAAAGTTCTGGATCCGCTGTCAGCACCCGACGGCGCCTTGTTCCCACCTCTCACCTTGTCATCTTCAGAGAAAAACAAGTTTGATGCCGTTGCCTGGTATCTCGACTACCTTAACCGAAACTACGCTCAGAAGAGGCAGCTTTTTGTGGTCGGGTATGCCACAAATGAGCCCAGTTTAGTGCGGGAGGGCGGAGTGCAATATTGGATCTACAAGGATGGTAAATGGGGTCTGGCATTCTTTCATGGGACCGATTGAGACAAACCCTTCATCGCTCCAGGTAGACACTACGCAAATCAAAACCCACGCTACTATGCGATTGCGGCGTGGTTTTCCACGGCCCACTTGGTGTATCCGCTGGTACAGCGAATGGCTGGTACCCTGAGGGTAGCATCACGCACGCACAGCACTCGAAACTCCGTAGGCAGGCGATTCAGGTACAGGCAGACCCGGTCGAAATTGGTATCGGTAGCGCATCGGGCCAGGGCGGAAGCGACCGCATACTGTGCGGCTGCGTTATCCGGGACGGGCTCCTGGGTCGGGTTCAACAGAATGGCATCAATGTTGGGCAACTCCCTGAACATTCTGAGGAAGGCTGAGAATTCTGTTGCCGCACCGCTTCCCACTGCCCCTGCTATTACCTCGTGCTCAATGGCCGGGTTCGGCTGGGAGTCGAGGGAGTCGAGTATGTGCGAGACAAACTCCCATGATCGTGGTGACGGGAAAGCATGGGCGTCACGATCAAAAGCGCTGATGAGTTCCGGCCGGAAGCGAAGGAAAGCGATCACCTCAGGACGAATTGCAGCTTGAATTGCCCATTCAGACCAATCCTGCATATCCACCTCAAATTCAAGATGCACGAACCGGTTCCGTAACGGCGTGGGCATTCGAGTTGTCACGCCGCGGTCAGAGTCGCGGTTCCCTGCGGCGATAATGGCCCAACCTTCAGGGAGAGTGTATTCGCCCAGCTTTCGATCAAGGACCAACTGATAGCAACTGGCCTGCACCATGGCTGGCGCAGCGTTCAGTTCGTCCAGGAAGAGAATGCCCGATCCGTCTTGCGGCAAGAACTCCGGCGTGGCCCATTTCGACCGGCCGTCAGTTCCCAGGAATGGCAGGCCACGTAGATCCACAGGGTCGAGTAAGAGTGCCCGGACATCCTGCAGTCGCACCTTTAACGCTTCGGCAAGCTGCTTTACAACTGCACTTTTTCCTACGCCTGGCGATCCCCATACGAACACTGGTCTATGGGCTGCGACGAGAACACGTAATGCGTCGAACACAGATGAGGCTTTCATGAGGATTTCCTTTCACGTGAAGGATTGGACTGAAGGGTTGCGGGGAGTACATCCGAGAGCTGCCCGGATCATGTCCGCAGTGCAGCCAGCCCAGCAGATGTACTTGCGAGGGTCTTCGATTGAAATCGAGAGATTATCCCCACTGCAATCGTGGCCATCTTCAGCACATGACGGGCACTGGGTCATGTTGTTGTGGCCCACGACATGAAGCGCTGTGTGAATGTAGTCGAGAATGCGGAATTCCGGTGCACCGGGGAACCACGTTCTCTTGGGGCGTGCAAGCTGGGGCGGCATAGCCTTCCCCGCAATCAACCGAGCAAGCTGTTCACGTGTGACTTTGGGGAGCGAGTTGAGATAACGCATCTGCGCTTCGACGTTTTCTTCAGCGCCACGAAACCAGAAGCGTTGACCTGCGCCACGGTGAATACCCAAAGGTCCTCGAATGGCATTTCCATACCGGCCAGGCTTCAAGAAATCCTGCTTGGGGAAGATCTCGATGCCTTCCCGCTGCTTGCCGTGTTTGATCGGAATGCCGAGCCGCACGGCCAGATCACAGACATAAATCCGCAGGTGATAGGCTGACGGTGGTTTAGCAGCGAAGATCCAGAGGTGCCCACCACGACGGCTGTTCTCGAAAGCTGACTCCACTCCATTCTGCTTGAGGTGCAAGCGAAGCCTGGCGAGGTCCGTAAACGCATCCTGGTAATCCGCATCAATGGCCACCCACTTTGAGCACTGGGTAGCGGGGTTGATGGCGTAAAGGCCGATAGTGATTTCGCCTTCGAGATGGTGACGGAGTGTTTCCAACGTCAGGCTCAGCCCCTGGCCGGTCTTCTTGTCCTTGGGACGGTAGTAGTAATGCCGGCCACTTTGTGAGTGTGGCCGGTTGGATTGGAGGGTGTAAGCACGACGGTTGACGAAGAGGCGGAAGTAATCCGCCACCACACTGGCAGGCGCTTTGAGACGAAGAGTCTGCATTTTCTCCTCCCCGAAGTGAGGTGGACGGCACCGCTATTTCATTGCGCTGGCCAAAATGAGTCACCGTTACCACAGAGATCTTTTCCTGTCATGAGCCAAAAAGGAGATGAGCTAATACGCACAAACACGTGGTCACAATAGGGCAGACAGCCAGCTTCGTTGCGTCCATGATGATGTTGTTGCTTATGGGAAACAAGAACGCTGCGGGTTGGAGTAGTCAAGCAGCTCCCTGTTGCAACAGAGGTGAAACATGGAAACTATATTGATTGTTCTCTTGGTGTTGTTTTTGCTCGGTGGTGGAGGCTGGGGATATTCTCGCTGGCGAGGATAGCGTCCGGTGGTGCATCGCCAACGGTCCAAACAGAAATCTGACCGTTTGGTCAGATGTGAACACATAATTCATTCCGGGAGGATGAACGCTGCAAACAGATCACTGGCGTGCAGAGACGAGCCGACAGAGTATCCAGGGACTTCCACTCGGGGATGATCCCCTACCCCTCCCCCGCACCGCGTGAAAATGAGAGTCGGAGTTGGGGGATCATGGTTGTTGGCCATAGCAAGGTGGTCGGAGCAGAAGCCACGAGAGCGGCAAGCTAATTCCCGGATGCCCAGACGGCTTGCGGCACAGGACGTAGTAGCTCAATACTTAAGGAGGAAGATGCCATGAAACCAAGTACCAAAGACCAAGTGGAAGGCAAGTTTCACGAAGTGAAGGGCAAGATCAAGGAGAAGGCGGGAAAGGCTACCAATAATCCAACTCTGGAAAACGAAGGCACCAGCGAAAAGAAAGTCGGCAAGGTCCAGAATAAGATTGGCCAGGTTGAAAAGGTGCTCGGGGTTTAGCGGACCAGCGGGTAGCCCTCTATAAAGTGGCGATGTCTTGGCAAGCCATGCCTTAACGAAGATCCCCCAGACCTGTCTGACCGACGTTTTCCCAGTCGATCATCTGCGAGAACCAGAGGTCCACTGCTCAGCGAGGTGCAATGGCAAGGGCTGACGCCATGAGTTCAGTGGCCGTTCGCAGCTTCGGGCTATCGGCTTCCGTCATACGTCCGATATCGCCGTACTTGAAGGCTCCTCCACTGGCCCACTCCACCACATCGCTGATGGGCTGCCTCTTAGTCGTCGCAACACGGCGTGCATCCGTCAGGAACTCATTGCGGAGTTGGTTGAAAGTCGAGCCCGCTGCTGGCCCATTGCCGTTCTTGGAGGGCGGGGATGATGGAATCTGGCCGCTACTGGGTTTTCCGGAGCCGTTCCCGCCACTGGTTGAGGTTCCGTTTCCAGGAGGCAGGGTTTTATTCGTCGAGTTCGGAGAAGCACTGGAGGGAGCCTTTTCCGTAGGTTCGGTCACGGAGGAGCCATTCGCCGATGTCGGATAAAATTCCGCTGTAATCTCCGGTGCCTGTTCCTCCTCGTCCTCGACCACCTCCAGAACCTTGCCCCCGGAACCCAGCAGTTTTCGTGTCTCCGCAAACAGTCGGGCATTCTCCGTCAGGTTGGCGATGAGTTTCCGCATGTCATCGCCTTCGACTTCGAGACTCAGGGCCCAGATTGAGGCAGTCTTCTTCCTCTTCTCCTTGCGGTCGAAGTACGTGGCTTCCTCGGGGCGGACCGTCAGCTTGGCGGTGATGCCGCCCAGCCTGCCTCCAGTGAAGGTTTGGATTTCCTGTAAGGCTGAGTGGATCTGACGGATGGAAAGGTACGAGCACGTGTGGATGCGGCAGACGCTTCCCAGCCGGGGGAAGTCAGCCAGCACGAAGCGTAAATCTCCACTCGGCTTGCACTGGCCGCTGCCAAGCTCAGGGCATCCGTTGCCGCATTGAGTCCAAGGCTGTCCGCCAGGCTTCTCAGGCGTGCGCCGGGTGGCCGATGCACCGTCACCCCAGCACTTCCGCTCCGTGGCCGTCCACCAGGCATAGGAACTGGGAAAGACGTTCTCGATATCGTCGTCGATCAGGATGATGTGAAGCTCCCGACACTGTTCGCCATAGTGCTGTGTCAGGTTGGGATCAGGTTCCCACTCAACCTTGTTCGCAGCTTTCTTCTTCCGCAGAAACACAAAGTGGTCGAGCTTGGTGGGGTGGTTGCGGTCTCCGTTGGGTGGCAACCCGATAGAGACCTTGGTGGAAACGGACAGCCGCTGGACGACACGGCCGTCGTGGTCATGCGTGACGCCAATAATCATCGGGGTCCTCCTTTCATTTGGAGTTCATCAACTAGCTCCGGCTGCCATTGCCAGGGTGCGGGTTGATGCTTCGGCAGGTCTTGGTTGTAACAGGGAATTGACGGTTGCCCGCAATCGCATTAGAGCCGCCGAATGGATCTGTGAGACTCGTGATTCGTCCACATGCATTTGCCCGGCGATCTGCTTCATGGTGAGCCCTTGTTGGTCGTGAAGCGTGACGATCTGCCGTTCACGCTCCCGCAGTCGGGAGAGCGCCTGGCTTAGAATCTCGTGTTGTTCGCGGTGGTAGCAAAGATCAAAGAGACTATCGCGGCCATCAATGAGGAGCTCTGGGTCAGCGGATTGCAGCGTCATGGTCGGACCTGCCGAGATTACCCGCCAGCCGGAGTCAAGACCTGTGCTCTGAATCTCGTTTAGTTCCCGGTGCCACTCTCCCAGCGACATTCCCAACGCTGTTGCCATCTCCTCGTCCTGGACAGTCCGACCACGCTCGCTCTCCAGTCGGCGATAGACTGCCTCGATCCTCTTGTTCTTCCGCCGCACGTCCCGGCTGATCGGATCGGCATTACGGAGACCGTCCAGAATGGCACCCCGAATACGATGCCGTGCGTAAGTCTCCAGCTTTACTCCCTTGCTCGGGTCAAACCGATTGAAGGCGTCTACCAGCCCCAGAATGCCGTTCCCAGTCAGGTCATCCCCTTCGACGTGGGCAGGGAGATGGCGGTGAATGTTGAGAGCAACGCGCCGTACCAAAGGCAGCATTTCGGTGAGCAAGCTCTCCCGGACAATGTGGCGATTCAAACGCCGTCGGTTCGCATTACAGCCGAACGTTACTGAGCTTTCCCTGGCTCGCTGTGGGGACTTTACTGCGCTCCGAGTTTCCTTTGGCCTCTGAAGTTCGTTGGTTCGGTAGCTCACGGGTTCTGCTCCTTTTCTTGTCGGCTTCCTGCAGAGGAGACAGGAGTGCGGCAGTCGCTGGCAAACGGGACTTGCGGCTCGTTGCCGCCTGGGTTATGCAGGTCGTTGATTGGTGTTTGTTTTAGGGAGGTTAGAAGCTTTGGATGTGGCCGTCAATTGATGCACAATACAGTGGGTTCGCCAGCCGGGAGGGGGTACGGAGGGTAAGGAGCCTCCGTTCGGGACTCGGATTTGCCGCAATAAAGATGCTATCTTGCCACGAGATGAGGCTGCGACTTGTCGAGCGAGATCACCGAATAGCTTGCTTCGCCTGACATGTCCGCGTACGAAACAACAACAATGACAGAGGTGGGCGAAGTGAAAGTTACTGATTTAATGGGCTGGAAATTCTCTGCATTTCGGACTGTGACGGAACTCAGATCTACCTCCTGGCTTATGGGCTGGCCAAACTTCTTAATGAACTCCGTTGATCGATCATCGTAAGCTGACGGCAGATTGCCGTCCTCATCGTCTTCTCTGATTTCGACCAGTTTTTCCTCAGTGAAGTAATAGCATGTGCGCCAGTTGAAATGAGCTGAGTCATGTCGGTAGATCAAGTAATCAGCACCCACTTGGTTCGGTTCAAGAGTCCAGCCAGGTGGCGACGCATCTTCGATCTGCTTAACCTCTTGCATACTCATGCCCCAATGTATTTGCGGGTCCACGTCAGTGTTTCCGGACGGATTGGAATCAGGCGAAGGCGCTACAAGCGGAGGTGAGGGAAGTGGCAAGGCATTAGTAACCCCAGTGGACGGCGTAGGTAATGAGCTTAATGGCTGTCGGGCTGTGGCTTGCGGCAACGCATGCGGCGACTTGTTATGACCTCCACTCATGGTATGGACGAAGACGTATAAAAGGACGACGAGAACAATCAAACTGCCCGGGATAACGACCCAACGAAGCTTCCCTTCGGTGGGACGAGGGCGAAATAAGTGTCGTACCGAATCCTCGGCCGGGCCGCTGTCCTGGTCCAGAAATGTTTGGACCTCAGGGTCGATAGTTCCCAAAGCACGACCCAGCTTGTAGTCTTCCGGGCTAGTCTTCCAAAGCGCCGCCTCCAACCGCAAATACTTGTCGTTCCTCCCAACTGCTTTGAGGTACATCGAGTACGCCGCGATGGCATTTCTGGTCATTGGGTGACCCATGCCCAGTAAACGTGCTCCCTCGGCGATTGCATTCTTGTAAGCTGTCTCAGCTTTGTCTGATTCTCCCGCAATCAGTAGATTGTTCGCCATTATGGTCCACGCTGCGATTCTCGCTGCGTTCTCACCCAGAGATTGACTCATTGAATCACCTCACACCTAAGATCACGCCTATGCGGCCCAACTTGCGTTCCGTTACGACGAGACATCATTCATGGGTAATGTTTTGGCACTTTCCTCTCTCATACGCAGTAACTTGGGTAGATCGCCCTGGCTTGCGCTAACCGGGTGTCGAAACGCTTCGCAATGCGCCCTGCCAGTTGCCAGCGTTCGATGCATAGTCTTGTGAGGAACGACGCCGGGATGCTGAGGATTCCACCATCAAGCCAGATCACTAACGCCCCCACACCCATAGCCACCCCAGCTTTGACCGAACGTTGGAAAGCGTGGTCGAGGGCTGTCTCGAAGGATTTCTTGCCCATCATGACATGCCGACCCTCGCTGGTTGCGATGATCACGAAAGGGATGAATGGGGCGACATCGTGTAGCAAGTGGAGCCAGCCATGGTCGCCAAGCCCTTCTAACGGCCCGGAAATAGCATGCTGCAGGTCATGATCCGACATCCCGCTGTCAAGAAGGCCGCTAATGGCATGAGTGCCGTGTGAGAGCGCATCATGGGTAGTGACGACATCGATATGGGGGTAATGCTCAAGTGCGGATTTCGCGTAAGCGAGCGACTCTGTGGCTTTCATCTGGAGCACAGACGCAACATGTCCGTGAGAATCGACGATTTGAACGTCCCAGCCCGGTTGGACGACACTGTGCGCCAGTTCTGCATGTTGGCCCGAGAGCAGGTGCAGATCCCCAACCCATCGGCCGTCATTGAGACGGTCTCGAACAAGCACTTCAAAGAGCTTTCCCTTCCAACCGTTCATTACTCCAGCGAGTTGCGCGTGGTCCATTTGGGGCAGCGACGCAAGGTCGAGATGTGGATAAGCCAAGTGGAACGCTTCGCGCATTTCCGGCGTTACGGCGGAGTAATTCAACACGCCGTGGTGAAGCACTGAGCCGACGCTCACCGCAGCTGCGGCTGCATCGATGAGCGACTCTTCTCGTTCCTTGACGTATTTGGCATACAGCGCACGGATACCGTCAGACGTGTTGATCCAGCCTGCGTGCCGATAGTGAGCGGCTACCTGATAGAGTGAATAATCCACGCGAGTGCCCCCATGATCGCAACGACAGTTGCCACTGCACTTGACCAGATGACTCGAATGCGAAATCGGTTGAAGGCGACGCCCAAGGCGTGAGTCTCCTCTCGTTGCTTTTGTAATAGCTGCTCGAAAGTAGACTTCAATACACCGATTTCTGCTTTTTGACTATCCAAAAGCGAGAAGAGTTCCTGCCATTTTCGTTGAATCTGAGTCAGGTGTCGGCGACCATTTGAAAACGTATAAATTTTAACAGAGGCCGGTTTTCCGGGGTGGGGTTGGATGTCAGCCCGTGGTGGTGGCGGTTGTTTTGCTGGCTGCGGGGTGAAGGGGGACTTTATTGCGCAAGTAGGCAAGATAGGACTCCGGGAGCGGTTGGGCGAGCAGTTCTTCGATGACGGGCAGGAAGTAATGTAGGGAGCGAATAGGTCCGAGGGGCATGGCGTCGGGGCGACGAGCCGCGCGGCGGGATGAGGCTAACAAGAAGGCTGTTTCAACGGTCGTCAGGGGAATCTGGCGCTCCCAAAGTTGACGGACCAGACGCAGGTCGAAGCGGCTCAGACGACGCGGTGTATCGGGCAGGCGGAGATAGAGCTCGATCAGCGTTTGGCGATAGGTTTCAAGATCGCTGGGCACGGGGGTTCCTTTCGGAGTTTTTCTTGTGCGCGGCGGCTTCCAGTTCGCTTTCCCGGACGCGGTAGGAAGTGCCTTCGATCAAGGTGACGTCGGCATGATGAGTGAGGCGATCCAGCAGCGCGGCGATGCAGGTGGCGTTGGGGAAAACGGTGTTCCAGTCTTTGAAAGCCTTGTTGGTAGTCAGCAGAATAGAATTGCGTTCGTAGCGGTGGTTAATCACTTCGAAGAGCAGGTCGGCGGCGTGGGCGTCGTATGCCAGATATCCACATTCGTCAATAACCAGGAGAGTGGGGCGGGCGTAAAAGCGGAACTTACGGCGACGTAAGCCGGGGGAATCGCCATCGAGATCGGCGAGCAGATCGGCGGCGGTGCGAAACAGTACCGAGTGGCCGGCGAGCACGGCGGCATGGGCGATGTTTTTGGCAATTAAAGTTTTGCCCAGCCCGTTCGTGCCGCAGAGGATGAGATTGCGGCCGGAGGCGAGGAAGTCCAAGGTGAGGGCGCGTTCGATTAAGGGGCGGTCAATCTTCTTGGGCCAGTGCCAATCGAAATCGGCCAGCGGTTTGAAGCGGCCGAGGCGGGCTTGGGCGAGACGGCGTTCGAGGCTGCGGCGAGCCCGGTCTGCGGTTTCGGAGCGGGCGATTTCTTCCAATAACTGGCGGGGGCTCCAGGGCTGAGTCGAGGCGCGGGCCAGGAGATCATCCAGACCTTGGGCGGTGACGGGCAGGCCGATATGGCTCAGTTGCGCGGCCAGATCATGATTCGGGCTCGGGTTCTTCGTCGGGGTCCTGGGTGAGTTCATCGTAAGCCTCCAAAGAGGGGTTTGAAACGGTCAAGTTTTCCAGATCGGGGCGGCGCGAGAGATTGACGGGCAAGGGAGCGCGTTGCCGGCGTTGGCGATGGCGGCGCGCCAGGATAAAGGCCACGGAAGAAAGGCGTGGGGTGTGACGGTCGAGGGCTTCCCGGAGGGTAGCGCGCAGTTCCGCAGGCCCATAGTCATCGAGCAGGCGGAGAAGTTGCACGGTCAGCCGAGCGGTGGATTCACCGCGCTCAAAGGCGGCTTGAAGGAAGGCCGGGCTTTCCGGGACCAGGATGGCGAGGCGACCTCCCGCGGTGGAACCCAAAGCCTTGCGTTTTTGTTCCAGCAAGGCCTGATGATGTGCGGGTTCGTCGACGAGTTCATGCCGGTCATAAGAGCGGGGGTGGGAAGCGATTTCGGTGGCGCCATCGAGCAGGCGCACGCGGGTAGGGGAAGCCACCAAGGTCAGCGTGCGGCCCAAGGCCTGGGGCGGGACGGAATAGTCGTTGAGGTCGAAGCGGACCCAGAGGGTTTTATCGGCGCGCACGGTGGTGGTCAAGTCGCAGGAGAAAGGATGCGCAGGAAGTGGCAGCAGGCGCGGTTTCTCTTCCTCGAAAACCTGAGCGACAGTGCGGGAGTCATCACCGGGCCAGGGGCGCTGATGAGCGACCTGGTTGCGCCAGTCGAGAGCCTGACGGTTGAAATCGGCCAGGGTGGTGAAGGGTCGGGCGGCGAAAAAGTTGTGACGGACATATTGAATGGCGCGCTCCACGCGGCCTTTTTCATTGCCCCGGGCAGGACGGCAGGGCCGAGTGGCGAAATGGTAGTGGGCCGAGAGTTCGAGAAAACGGGGGTGGAAATGGATGGCCTCGCCACGGCGTTCCAGGACCACGCTGCGGAGATTGTCGGTCAAAACGGTTCGCGCCGCCCCACCCCAATCGGCGAAGGCATGGACGTGGCCGAGGAGAAAATTCTCCAGGCTCTGGTCGAGGAAGAACTCCAGCCACAAAGCGCGGCTGTAGGAGAGGGTGAGGACGAAGCCGGACAAACGACGGCGGGCGCGACCGATGGTTACTTCCCCGAAGTGGGCCCAATCGGCCTGTGCTTGCTCGCCGGGGAAGGTGTGAAGACGGAGAAAAGCTTCACCCTGCGGCGGGCGTAGTTCGGCCACAACACGGCGGAGTTGGTTGATGCTGCCCGGGTAACCGCGCGAGTGAATCATCTGGAAGAGGCGGGTAGCACGCAGGCGAGGATATTGCTGCAAGGTCTGGCGCAGAAAATCAAGATAAGGATCAGTGAGGCGAACGCGTGGCCGGGGCTGGCTGCGGAAGCGATCGGTGTCCAGTGCAGCGCGCACGGTATCGGGATGCAGGTTCAGTTGCGCCGCAATGGTGCCGATTTTCCAATGCTCGGCATGAAACAGATGACGGATTTGAGCGACTTGTTCATCGGCAATCATGTTTCACCTCGGGAAAAGGATTCACCCATCGCCCCCGGCGCCCGCAGATCTGACAGACGACCCCGCTCGCCGCGTACTCAGCGTCCGACCCAGGGAAAAAAACTGCCGCCAGAGGGGCTGCGGCCAGCTGCCGAACCGGAGGCGCCGTCAGATTCACATAGGGAGAAGCACCAAGGGAAGATGGATCTGTCACGCGAGCTTTTAAGCGCTGGCGATACTCGCGTTGGCGCTGGCGATGGTCGAGGCGCCCATCCAGGCCGAGACTTTGTTGATAGCGGCGGTTCGCCTCGCGGCGCTGGAGACGGCGGGATTTTTCCCGGCAATGGGGACGGCAATAACGCTGGCCGCGGTCACAGCGCTGGCAGAGATAAAACACCGCGCCACAGGGAGGAAAGTGACACACGCGCTGGCGAAAAACAGCCGAACAAGCAACCGGCACCGGTTTCGAGAGAGGGCACTGGACAACCGGCGACGATCATGGCAGGATCACTCTCGCTGACGAACTTGGAGGTCCTTTGACCGGGGCCACCAATGAAAAACCCCGGTTGGGCAAACAACCGGGGTTCTCCTCCTTACATCTCCAGGAACTCATCCTACCAAATCCCACTGTCCGCGCACGCGCCTGCGGCGATGACATTCAGAGCCAAAGCCGCCTGCGGCGATGAGGATGGCTCGATCTCATCCCTCGGCCTGCGTTCAGATTTCTACGTTTCTTAGCGGGTGCCTACATCAGGAACCCTTTGGCTTTATCTAGCTCTTCTTTGGATTGCTTTGCTGTCCCATCCGCGAAAACGGCCGCTGATTTGGCCGCCTCGCAAAAGCGAGAGGCATTCTCGCTGTGAGTCTCGGCCTTGGTTACAGCTTGACCCATTTGGTCTTGTATCAGTCCAAACCGTGCAAGCCCCTCTCGCATGCGTTCGTCGTGTTCCTGGATGAGCGCTCGATGTCGTTCGAGGTCCCGGTGCATACCGAGCAAAATCTCTCCGTACACCTCGGAATACTGGGCGAGATTTTTCTCAATATTCGCGCCTGTCAATCGATCAAAGAATCCCATGGATTGTTCCTCTCGTCTCAGCGTTAAGCTACTGGTGATCGTGACTACTCGCAGTTCGGCAGCTCACGCCGTAGCGGCACACCCCATTGCGAACAGAGCAAACGCGGAAGGCTATTGCGAATGACGCCTAATCAGGAAGGCAATCATCATCGCCATAATCGTCATCATCTACGTACCGGGATGTTTCCGGCATTTTACGCTCGGCTTCCTCTTCAGCGCGTGACTCCTGCTCAGCTTTCTCGTCCGCTCGCACTCCTAAGAAAGCCTCCAGCAACATCCCAAACAAAGAAAACAACATGACGCACCTCCAAGCGCAGCCTTTTAGGCGAGGCCCATGCTGCGTTATTTCCCTCACCTACCGAACATGCCCTTAATAACTCCCAGCAACCCGCCGGGTTGTGGCTTCGAATTATGGGTCGCACCGATGCTCTGTCCATACCAACCTGTCCAGCGGAGATAAGCTTCACCGTTTTCTCCAGGACTGCGTCCGATCAATCTCGCTTGGTGTGCTCCCCTTCCTTTGTATGTTCTTCTTGACTGCACGCCATAAAGCAGTAATGCCAAGAACGATAGGCACGTATGGCCATATGGGAAACTGGCCGTGGCTGATCTGGTCGCTGAACACTGCCCCAATTGCGTTGAATATGCCTGTGAGGGCGACTATTGCCAGGTAGCCTCCTATGGCAACAACAACGATTGTGGGAAGAAGGCCCCATGAAGTAGAAGAACTTTTGCCGCTCGACGACACATTTGCGGCTACCCCGCCAGAAGAGTCAGATTTAGATGTCAGGAGCCGTTCCCTGCCACAGTAACCACAGAATTTCATGTCAGTTGAAATTTCCTTCCCGCAATTGACGCAAAACTTCATAAATGAATCTCCTCTCATTCATCTAACTGGGAGCTTCAGCCTGTCCTGCATTAAAGTGATGATGGCTTCTTGGCACGTGGAATCATGACGTGCTAAAAAGCCTTCTACGTGGCGTTGCCTATTGAGTTCATTCAGTTCTTTCTCCAACCCGCGGCGCTCTTCAGTGCGTAAAGAATGGGACGACTCGCTTCGGGATCCGTCGAACCAGCTAGACTTTCGCTGTACAGCAGGAGACCTTGCTCGGACTTGCTCGGGTGAAATCGCACGAATACCCCAGCCCGGATTGCTCCGCTTTCATTGACCGTCAAAGCTCTGACTTCGGCAATCTGCCCCGTTAGCACCTCACGATGCTGCCAAATCCATCGTCGCTGCTCATTGGTCAATTGGAAGGACCCAATCTCGCTCGCTACACCGGTCGGGCCTTCCACCACCATGGCTCCCAGACTGCCGGTGAACTTGCCTGTGCCTTCGACGCAACGTGTGACTTTTACATCGAGGGTGTCGTTCGCCTTCACCTTGAACCATTGGCCGACGGAGTCTTTGTACTTAACGACGACGCCTTCGCTATAAGGCAGGCCGCGAGGGTCGTTGATGATAGCGCGATAGAATGCGGCGGGATCGCCGCCTTCGGGCATGGCCGGTACGATATGGAGATGCTGATTGAATAGGCGAGTCTCTTTGATGACACCTTCGTAGAGTTTACGCCTCTCTCCATAAGGCATGTCGCTGACGTCCTGGCCTTTGAGCTTGGCGATATCCCAGGCGTAGAACTCGACTGGGCCTTGCTCCTGTTGAATCCGGATAGATTTCTCGGGTAGGGCATTGAGTATTCCACCCACACGGGCAGCTCCGTCGGGATGATGAAGCTCGCCACGCAGGACGGTTCCTTCTTGGTCGGGTCCTGGGAACAGTTTCCGTGCCAACCACACGGGAGAGCGATTGCGTAAGTCCTCGATGGCGGGGAGTTTATCGTAGTAAGGCTCTCCTTCCGGCCGATGGCTCCGGTAGACGGCTCGGCAGTCGTGGACGGCCATATTGGCGAGACTGCCGTCGTCTTTCCATTCAATGGTGACCGGGCGATCGGACTGGGAAAGGGCCTTAAGGAATTCCGGCGGTCTTAGGTGAATGTCAGGCTTCGCAACGAGAACCGATTCGTCCTTGATCCGAATCACCAGGTAATGATTCTTCTCGAAGGCTTGCCGAAAGGCATACCGTCCCTTCAGGGCACCGTTCGGGATATTGACCTGAAAGGACCGCCTGTGCGGATCAACTCCCTCAGCCACGAAGTCGTAATGGAAGCCTGCCCGTTTGGCCTTATGTGCGTGGACGTTGATCTTGCCAAGTTGGCAGCCTCCACCGACCTTGATGACGCCCACGCCGGAGTAAATGAGCTGCTTTCCACCCTTGCCGTAGCCTTCTTTGATCGTGCCGTTGAAGTCGTCAACGCTGTGCGGTTGGTTCTCAATCGCCAACGCTCTGGGACGTTCTTCGGTCGGAAGGCCTTTCTTCAGGGTGAATTTGGCGTATTCATTTGGCGATCGCGGGCCGGAGAGCAATGCGCCATCGGCCGTTTTCTTCTGAAGGGTGCGATACAGGCTTGATTGCGGTGTCAGGGACGGCTCAGGCGTGTCCAGAAGCTCCTTTGCCTTGCCAAGAGCCACTCCGAACAGGAGCCGTCCACCTTCATGCAGGAGTGTTTCGCCCACACTGAGAGCGAGGTTCACAAAGGAGTTCATCTGCTGCCTCGATTGCTACTCTGCCTGTGTGCTGCGAGAACGGAGGGTTCTGCACCTCCGCCTGGAACCGGTAAACCTGTCTTCAACGGCAAGCTTCCAAGGGTTCGCAGCATATCACACAGCAATACTTACAGTCTCTAGTACTTTGGGTATCAACCACGCAGAATTCTGGCGTGGCCAGTGACATCAAACACGCCTTTGGTAAACGAGTCCGCCAGCTTAGGAAGGAACGCCACTGGTCTCAGGAAAAGCTGGCTGAGATGAGCGGTATGCATTGGACGTACATCGGGCAGGTCGAACGAGGCGAACGCAACTTAACGCTGCAAAGCATAGAATCCATCGCCAAGGCATTCCGGATCAAGATTACCAACCTGTTCCGGGGAATCGATTAAACGGTAGAACCGTTTTTCACGCAGCCTTTGCCAACCTACTTCGCTTTCGCATTCTGGCCACCACTTGGCCTGTCAGTAGATCCACGGCGAAGATAGCCAGAACGGCGACAGCTTCGAAAACTACTCCGGCGAGATGAGTGACCACCAGGACGGAGGCGAAAGCGGCGGTGGCCTGAACGACCTTGTTCTTGAATGGGCTGGTCAGCCAGACCACGACATACATGAGCAGGAGTGCCGGTGCGTAGACGGTCAGGACCAGCACCAGTCCTGCATCAACGACTGCCTTACCGAGTCGCCAGAGCCAGGACCTGCCGGGATAACTCCAAGAGTTCTTCCAAAACGCCAAGCCCAACAGGGCTGCCATCAGGGCAGCCCAGAAGAGCCGGTAACGGGTGACGATTGACATGCAGCCTCCTTGTTCGCGGGGAGGATACAGCGGGCAAACGGACAGCAGCGCTTACACAGCTTGCTGAGTTACGGGTTGAGGATTGGCACCAGCTTCAGCGGCGGCGACAACTTCGGTGTGAAGCAGTGTGTTCGCCAGAGTGCGGACATACTTCTTGGCGGGCGTGAAGCCCAAGTCCTTGTGAGTGAAGTGGCGGATGCCGAAATAACCGGCAATCACGACGCAAACGGCAGCGAGAACGGACAGGGTGGTTTTCATGAGTCGATGAGTCTCCTTTGAGTGGATTGTTTCTTACGAGCGGGAACTGCAAACAGGGATTGAACTGATCAACGGCCTTCGAGCCGGGACAACCGGCACCAAATGGGCACAATGAACATGACCATGAAGGCGTTTACCAGTGTTCCGCCCAGTGCGAACGTAACGCCCAGTGGACTGGAAATGCCGTGAACGGAATAATTGACGGCTTCCGTCAGGGTAATGGTGACAACCTTGTGAGCGTTGATCCAACGCAGGACGGTCTGACGGGGATTGGATTTCTTGAAGCCGAGGAAATGGACCAGCTCGTTAAGCTTACCCAAAGTGGCCCAAATCATTCCCCAGAAGACCGCACCTGCGGAAAAGGAACTGGTTGCAGATGGGGTGAATGTCATAGGATTCGTTGCTCCTGGACTCTGATGGTTAAGTCATGCCGCGGTGGCGAGATGAGGCTTTGCGGTTTTCCGTTGGCGATACCAGCGGATGAGCCAATTGGCGACGTTGTCGCTAGCCACAAACAGTCCCCAAGCAGTGCTGACGGCTGCGGTGACGCCAATGATGGCGGCAATTGTGGCCAGGAAGTAGATGGCAACCAAGCTCAAGAAACCTTTGATCATTGGGATTTTCCTCCTTTCATCCGGAATGCCCGGCGCATGGGAGAATGCGCTAACACCAAGCCTCGGACACATTGACGAAACGCTTCATATTGAACGAGGGTACGAATCAGGCTTACGAGCCCGTCAGCGAATCGGACACGCAGGTGGTCTTGTCGGGTGAAAGGCCGTCCTGCCTTGCTGCGGATGTATTTATCGAGGTGAGATTTCTTGTCGTGCGGTGGGTGGAAGTAATTGACTTTGGTGGACAGGGTCCGATTGCGCAAATTGGCCAGAAAGCCAATTCCGCTGCCAACCTCCACGAGTGCAAACAGTTCTAATATTCCGGTCATGCCTGACCTCCTATCTGAACAGGTGCGAGATCCAATGGGCCATACCGGTGCCCAGACCAATCAGCGCACCGATTCCGATTGACCCTAGAAACACAGCGACCAGAATGCCAATCGTCATCCCAGTCTTGTTCACGGAAACAGCGGAAGCAGGATTGGCCAGCCGTTCGAGGGCACAGAACGCAGGCAGCCGGGCCTTCAGTGTGTCGAGAGGCTCGCCGGATTCGTTGGAATACTCCTGAACCTTACCGGCAACGTCGCTTAAAAGCGTCTTAAACTCCTGGGAGCCTGGCGGCAATCCATTGGCTTCGTGACCTTGGGCTGCCTCAGAGGCGGCGGCAACCGCCCACCTCAACTGACGCCAACGCCAGCCGAGTGTCACGGACCTGTAGAAGCTGGCTCCCGGCCAGGAACGGCCGGGCGTACTGGTACGTTCAGCGTTCGTTTTGTTCATAGGCAAATCTCCTTTTGTAGTCGCTATGGGACCGTAGTCGGTGTTGTGGGAGAAATCTTCGTGGATGACAGGAGCGGCACGGACTAAACCGCAAAGGCGAGGTCTTGCAGTGCGGGGACAGCCGTCGCGCCGGAAGGCTGCTCTTCGGGAATACCAGCGAAGAAGACGCATGATTGGCAAAGCGTTCCCCGTTTGGGAGGCGGCGCTGCGCCTAAATCTCCCGGCTCAAGTTGGCCGGAACTGCAATCGGTATTGAAGTCCAGGATGCCTTCACCCGGCAGGGAACGATATCGGGGGCAGTACCTGCGAATCTCTTTGCGGGTGGCAAGCACCATCGCATGGAATTGCTCTTCAATCGAGCGTTTCAGTTCGCCATCGGGTGTCTCACGGATCAAAAGCGAGAAGGAATCGATCTTTCCCGCAAGCTTTACCAGGTGGCTGGATTTGTTTCTCAAGATCTCAGGAAGCTGAACAACTGCTGCCGTATTTGGCATACGCACATCCTTTCCCGGGTCATAGCCCGTGAGCGAAGATTGAGATTTCAGACAGCGGATAAGCTTGCACCTCGATATGTCGAAATACTCCGGGACCGTCCGTCGTGATGGGGTGCTGGTAGTCAAGGCCCGGCTGGACGATCAGGCTTTGTATTTGCTACATTAGTTTTGCGGCGGGCGCAGCGATCACACAAAACCTAAGATGGAGGATCCATTTCTATGTCGAAACAAGACGAAGCCGGTCTTATCCTGAAACTGTACGAGCTGCGCAGGGAGGACACAATGCGCAAGGCGCGAGACTGGTATTTTCGGGACTTCAATCCGATATCGATAGCTGACTTCACCGAAGCGATGTTTGGTGAGCACAGCGGCCATTTGCGCATGGTGGTGACCTATTGGGACATGGCTGCAGCACTGGTCAATGACGGGGCCATTGGCCTGGAGCTTTTTACCAGTACCAATGGCGAGCACATCGGCGTCTTCTCCAAGATCGAGCCGTTGCTTGACGAAATCCGTAGTGCCTATGCACCCCAATTCGCAGTCAACCTCGAAAAGTTGATTGATGCGACACCCGATGGCCGGGACCGGACCGCCAAGACTCGCGAACGCATGAAAGCTATCCGCGATCAGATTGCCGCGAGGCAAGCGAAAGCCGCCCAGCAACGTTAGAGCGGATCGCAACGGCTCATACGCTTTTTGGGCGTCTAGCACAGCCATATCCACAAGAAAGCTATGCCGCATGACCTCCCAAACATGCAGGTCGGCATCCACTCCTGCTTGGACCAACTGCCTGCGCGAGTATGCTGCCCAACCCAATCTTCGCCTCCCAGTGGAATCCGCGGGAATATCACCCCCGGGAGGTGGTATTCTCGACGGATCTGACCTTGCCACTTCAGCCAATCTTCGCGGCGGGGACTTCGCATCGTGAAATCCCAACTGAGCGGTACGTGGTGGGTCGTGGCAGTCGCGGCAATTAGGGATTGCTTCCGCCAGACAGCGTTCGCCGTTCACCAATCGGAACGACTTTGACCAGCTTATGCGATTCTGCATATTCCCTCCCCGCCCTGGACAATTGAGTCCAGGAGCGCATGTTGTGTGATGGTGATATCAGCGGTTGGCAGGTTGTTGAGACAACGGGCAGAGGACCTTGAGCGAATACTGACCGCCCGAGACCAGCACGCCTTTGAGTTCATGAGTGACGGCAGACAGGTGTTCCTGAGTTATCCAACCAAGGGGATCGGATCTGCCGTCCAAATACACCTCGGCTCCCGCTTCGTCTTCCTCGCTCTCGGGGTTGCGATAGGTTACCGGCTTGATGGTCACGCCATTGCAAACTTGAGCCCGGAAGGCCTTGAGTTCGTCTTCGACTCGCTGGCGATCCGCCCGCTCAAGATTCTTGTCTTTCAGCCTTTGCTCGAAGCCATTCACGGCTACGAGAGCTACAGCAGGCTCCTGCGAGGGAGCGTCACCGGTGTCCTTGGTGACGATCAGGCCATGCTCCATCCGATAGTTGCCGTTGGGCAGGTCCACAATGCCAATCCAGTTGGCAGTGGTTCCGGCAATGCGCACGAGGGTGTCTTCGACGACGACATCGAGATTCAGATCACGGTAATCGGCGCGTACGCGGTCTGATTCCCATGTTATTGGCACATGCCTACGAGTCACGCCTGCGGCCCTGCAAATGTCCAGCAGGCCATCTACGGTGTGTGGCCCCCCGAGGATGCCATCGGCCACTTGCTTGATCGTGCCATCGGGATTGCGTGGTGGCTCCAACGTCAATCCCCGGTCGAAGACCAGCTTGACCAGTTCTGCGTAAATATCCAGATACATGCCGCTGGCCTTGATCCGGTTGTGGATATCCTCTTCCGCATACAGGTAAGCGGCTATGCCAGCATCTTGATCGTTGGTGATCTTCTTTCCACGGTGATCCACGCCTGAATTGAGGAACTCCGCCTTCTTGGCTTCCCGAGTGCGGTTGTAAAACATCCAGAAGTCCCGTGCGGCAGTGGCTGCCTCCGGACGCGTTGGGAAGCTGCGGATTTCTGGTGGCACTCGCCAGCAATGTCTCCAGCTTTCCTTGTCGGCATACCGGCGTGCCTTCTGGTAAAGCTCAATCCACTGTTCACGGGCGACATCCATGGCTGTGGTGACAGGAATGGGCGCAGTACCGTTTTCGATGCGATCACGGGGAATGCGTCCCTGGCCCTGGAAACCGCCCTGCCACCAGAACTTGGGGGCGACGGGACAGGTGTCGCGGAACTCCGTAATGACGCCGTTCGCCCAGTCAATCGAACTCCGGTTCAACTTGATGGCGTCGATGATCTCCTCCAGACGTGAGGCGACCATTGGCATGCGGCTCTTAGGCAGTTCCTGCTCCATCCAGCGAATGGCATTCGTGGCCTTCGAGCTTGGTGGCATCGCCTTCAGTTCCGCCACAATGCTCTGCCGATGGAGCCACAGCAGGTTAAACCAGGTGATGGCATTGACCACGTATCCGATGCCGGTCTGACCACGCCTGGCGTCGTAAAGCATGCAGCGTACGTAATCGTGGTCGTAATGCCTGACAGCGGGATGCCGTTGGAACAGGTCATCTCCGTCGTCGATGATCTTGATCTCGGTGGGCGTGCCCACGACCAACGGATAGGCAGGCAGGGACTTCCAATGGCTGACGATGTCCGGGTCGAGCAGCGCCAATACGGAATCGTCGAAGTCAGCACCATTGAAGCTCTTGGCCATGCCAGGAGTGCCGTCCGGGCTTGCTGCAAATCCGAGATGTACGAACATCACGGCGCCACGGTCGATGTCAGCAAAGCGCTGAAGTCTGCGACCTTGCAGCTTGCCTGATTCCTTATGCGAAGCATTGGGATTCCGCAGCGAGATAAAATCGCCATCGAATCCGCCGAGATATACGGAGTTGACGTCAGGTAACGTGGAACGCTCCCAATGCGGATAGCCCTGGCGGTCGAATACGAACGGCTCAGGGAAGATATATCTGCGCACGGCTGCTCCGGCCAGATTATTCGCCTGGACCGTCATCAGGTCCTCAGGCTCACGGAAACGCATCCGAAAGCGATCAGGGTCATTGTTCTCGGGTGATTCCATCTGGGTACGATAGAAGGCGTCCCGGCAGAAACGAAACTGCATCGCTGGGAGACCTGCCGAATAGATCCGCCAGAGCTTCCAGCGGTTCTCGTTCGTGACCGGATTCCCGTCTTCATCGACCCAACTTGATGGGCTGTAGAAGCCAATCTCCTCTTTCACCTGATCGTCGTCCCGCATCAGGTCGAACACGTCGCAGGCGTATTGTTGGCAGAGATACTGGATCAACTTGTGATCACGCACCTTGGCCAGATCGAGGTTAGAGGCGGTTTGAACATCCAGGTTGGCGGGACCGCCATGAAGCTCGTTGAGAACGCTGAGATAAACCTGGCCTTGCCAGGCCTGAAGTTCCGGCTTGACGTCCCAGACCACCAGATCATGGTCGATGTCCCAGATGAGGCAGTTGCCCTTGATCTGGCCGTTGGGCAAAGCGCCTGTGATCTGGATCAGGTCACCGACCTTCACCGGATGACCAGTCAGGATGGCTCCGCCGCGGGAAGAGGCCAGTGCTGCTCCGGAAGTCCATGCTTCCGGCCAGCGATCACCAGGATTGTACGTGGCCACTTCGAACGTGGTCTCGCCATCGGCAAGCAGCACAGTGTGGAGAAGGTCCCAATGGTTGAGTTGGCGAGTTTCCAGCAGTTCGCCGAATAGGCTTGTCTTGCCCCTGGCCACATCGCGCTTGATGCGCTTGGGGACGCTGGGCTTGCCGGTCGGGATATCGAACCCGAACAGATGGCAGGCCTCCCTGAACGGGATGCGTTCGCGCATACACACGGCATAGAAGCCATCGTCCCGAACCCAGGGTATGACCGGATACCAATGCCCGTCGCCAGGGTTGTCTCCATAAAGACCGACCAAGAGTAAGTCACTCGCCAGGTCGTACGACCATGCATCGTTTCCGAGCGCAATGCGCATGTACTCTACCCCTGCGTGTTCCAGTCGAGCCGACAACTCCTCGGCCCCGAAGTTCACCTTTGGGTCCGGCTTTTCGCCCGGCTGGCGGGCATGCCGGAAACGCAGACCGCGAGGAACACTTCGGTCCACGACGACATGCCACCGCTGAAATGGCTCAGCGGGAAACTGAAAGTGCAGATGCTGGTAGTTCACGGTATCCTCCAGTTGTCTGGTCTTAGGCCAGACGGGGATTTGGTATTTGTGTGAGCGATTGGGGATCTCCCCTCGGACGAGAGGAGCAGAGGTGGGTTTCCGGAATGCGGGAGCTAATGTGGGAGCCCCTTGCTCCCTGACCATTGGATCAGGGCTTTCCGGCTTACGTGGGATTAGCTGCGCAGCCAGCGCAGAATGTGAGTGGACTGGACGTCCTTAGCACGCTGGACGTCCCGAAGGCCGTTACGGATGCTGACTTGAAACTGTGTTTCGAGTGAGGTCAGTTCCGGTGGTGGTGGTGGCAGTCGAGCTGCACGCTCCACGGCGATCTGACGGAGCATATCGGCTAATTGCTTACGGTTCTCCTCGCGGGTTTCGCGGGCGATCAATGCATACTCAGGTTGAAATGATTTCAAGGCACACCTCCGGTGTGGTTGGGAAATAGAGTGGATTGAAATGGAGTGTTGATTACAGCGGGTTAACGCGGGAAAGGGTCAGCTATTTGTTCATGCAGCTATTGGTCAGCTTGTAGCCGGTCTCGACGAGGGTTTTGCCTGCTGCGAATATTGCTTGCTGCGCCAGCGTGGAGGCGCAAGGCACAACGGTTGACTTAGTGTAATTGATCGTGACGGCTGCGGCCTTGTCGGCTGCCGTGAGCCATCCACTGAAGAGATTGGTAAAGATGCGATTTGTATCCATGTGTCCTCCCAGGACAGACCCGGCGGGATCTCTCGACTTCAACGTCCACGTAGACCCCCCGGGCCTCGTTAGGAATTGCCAGGGGCCCCCCTGAACAACTCCACCTGGTGCACACGGGTGTTTACGAGTTCAGCCCTCGCGCAATGCAGATTTGCTTCGCTCCTGCCGGAGGGAACGCGATTTGGAAGCGGTTGGACGATTTGGTCAGGTTTTGAAAACGCGGTGGATCTCGCGTGCGGGACATGCGTAAAGTAATTGATGAGAGCATATGTTCGCGAGTGTATTGTGCTTGGGTCGATAGTGGCTCAGCGAATGGTGGGAAGCCTCAGCTGGAGGTCAAGAGAAGGGCTCAAAAATTGGTTACCATTTTGGTGCACACCTCGATGAAAAACCGTCGTATTCGGTCCTCAGTGGAGGGCGACATTTACGATTATTTTTGGGACCGTCTACGGCGACGGATGCCGCATGGATATTGGCTGATTTCACTGTGTTGCTACCCATCACTAGAGTGCGGACGGAAACACTGCAAAAGTGTCAGTTCGAAGTGTCAAGGTAGCGCTCTAACCGGGCTGAGCTACGGGCCTAATTGCTGACTTTAAAGACCTTAACACGACTCCCGCGTGATTGCAATTACCCAACGAAGCACCCAACTTGCAACTCTCTTGCTATAAGCGATTTATTGTCAATAACTTACTTCATCGCCCCACGTTTTCTTTTGCCGAGGACTTGGTCGGGAAGTCCTTTACGTACCCAACGAAGATCGGCGTGCGCTCAACTTTCTTTCCGGTCTCCGGGTTAATTCCTGTGACACGCAGCACCCAAGCCCTTCCTTACGTGCGACCTTCTTTAGTGATCCTTCTCTGCATCTGGTTGCCATTCCGTATCCCTCCATGGCAACCACAGGAACCGCCAAGACGATTATACCCTATGTGCCAATTGGAACTGTCACCGCGAACCCAGCATTGGGGGCGGCTACCCTGCGGGGGCGCGCAACAGTGACAACGACATTCTTCTTCCGAAGCCTGTAACTGGCCCCGTGGAACAGATCGGCCGGGCCGGGGCCCAGGAAGCCGCCGCATATATTCCCACCGCTAGAGAGTTGGTCCAGCTTGTCCAATATTGATTCAGGCAATGTCCCGTCTGCGCGGACTTCTGACTGTTGATCACTGGTGGTTCCAGCCGCCGACTTTTCGACCGTTCGCGTAGAGTTGGTCCTAGGGCTTGGAGAGCTTTGAGGACTCAGTCTGGAAACGATATGTCGGCAACCCTGTGCTGCGCCGACTTCCGCATTTCGCTTGCGGCAGAGGTTATAGGCTGGGAAGCAGGGGCGGAGGTGCGACCCCGGCCGGTGCTTGACGCGCGCCTAAGGGACATCTTCGAGAGCGGGACCGCGGAGCAGTGGGAAGCGGTGCAGGATAAGTTCTGGCGGGAGTTCGGGGCGAAGGAATCCCAGACTGCGTGATCTTGACTGCAACGGAGCGGCAGCAGTGGCGAGGGCCGCACAAACGAAGATTGCAGCAACCCGTGGGCAGAAGCATCGACGGCATGCCAGGGGGCACGGCCAAGCAGTTTTAGGCGACGGGGTCGGCGCCGTCCGCGGCCTGAAACATCGCCGCGAGCGCGGGCTTCATTACCTTTCCCATCGCGTTGCGCGGCAGCGCCTCCAGCACGAGCAGCCGGGACGGAATTTTGTACACCGCGAGAAACCCCTTGGCCCAAGCACGAAGGGACGGCAGATCGATTGCCTCGCCGGCCTTCGGCACCAGAGCCACGGCGACGCGCTCGCCCCACTCCGCATCGGGCACACCTACGACCGCGCATTCGGCCACGGCGGGATGTCCGCGCAGCGCTTCCTCAATCTCCAGAGCGGATACCTTGTGCCCGCCCGTCTTGAGAATCTCAAGGTTTGTGCGCCCCAGGATGCGATAAACCCCGTCCTCGACGACGGCAGTATCGCCCGTGCGAAACCAGCCCTCGCGGAAGGCATCGCGCGTTGCCTCGGGCTTCCCCCAGTATTCCGCGAACACGCCCGGACCACGGACTTCAATCTCGCCCGGTGTTCCCGACGCAACCGACTGGCCATTCTCGTCGACCAACCGCACCTCCACGCCCGGCAGTGGAGTCCCGACGCTTCCCGGCACACGCTTGCCCCGCACCGGATTTGAGAGGGCCATGCCCATCTCCGTCATGCCGTAGCGCTCCAGCAGGGTGTGGCCGCTTATGTCCTTCCAGCGTTCGAGCGTGCCCCGCGGCAGCGCTGCCGAGCCGGACACCATCAAACGTACCTTCCCGCAGGCCTGACTGAGAGCAGCGCCGCGCTCCGGCGAAGCCGCCTGCCAGGCGGCGATGAGCTTCACGTAGATGGTGGGCACTGCCATGAACAGCGTTACGCCGCCCAAAATGCTCTCCCAGACGGCACTCGCGTCGAAGCGTGGCAGCATCTCGCAGATCGCGCCCGACCACAGCGCACAAGAAACAACATTGATGATTCCGTGCACGTGGTGCAGCGGCAAGCAAAGGACAATGCGGTCGTCCGCCGACCACTCCCATGCCTCCACCAGGCTCTCGATTTGCGCTGTGATGTTGCCATGGGTTGTGACCACGCCCTTCGGCCGGCTCGTCGTGCCGCTGGTATAGAGAATCATGGCGGGCCGCTCGCTGGTGACGTCCGGTAGTTCTGCTGGTGGGCAGGTGAGAAGCTGGTCCCACGGCAACCCGCGCACCATCCGTGCGGCCGCAAGCGGGGCCAGCAAGGATTCCGCCGCCGCATCGAACAACAAGGTCGATGCCTCACTGTCGCCGATGATGTAATCCAGTTCAGGTCCCGTCGCGTCGAGCGGAAGCGGAACGGCAACGCCGCCGGCCCGCCAAATTCCCCACTGCACTGCGACCCAGGGAAATCCCGGCGTCATAAAAAACGCTACGTGCTCTTCCTGAAGATCCTGGCGGCCGGCGAGCAACGCCGCCGCCACGCGCGACGACGCATCCAGCAAATCGTTATAGGTGAAAGCCCCCCGCGAATCGATAACCGCGATGCGGCCACGATGCCCATGGGCGCGAGCCATTAGCGGAAGAAAACAACTGTGTCTGATCACATGCAGACTCTACGCCGTGTCTTCCGCATTGTCCACTGGTGGCGATTCCTGACGATCAGTGCCTGGTTTGCCACCCCCCGGGCTCGTGCTGGCCTGTCGTTCACCAAAGCTGAATTGCCGGACCGCCAAAAACCGACTTTGGGTTGGGTACGGGTATCAACCCTGGCCCGCAAAATCAATTGCGATGACCTCATGAAGGCCGATGGCCGGGATTTCCAGATCAATGGCACCCTCGTCTTGCCGATAGGGAATCTCCTGCTTTGCCACCAGCAGGTGGACCTTCGCGATGTGCCGGCCGTTGGGAATTAGGATGCGCACCTGCTGGCGAGACACGGGAATGATCTCCCGCAGAGGTCCCTTCATCATCATGGGATTGGTCAGGTTCACGAGATGAACGGTCATGGAGTTCTTTTGCGCTCCAGATCGACAGGTCAAGAACGCCGGCACCTTTAACAGAAACCGGCGCCGGCTCGTTCAGTGGCCCATCGCACCGCGTTGCGCAGCAACTTCCCGTGATCCACATCCAGCACCTCCCAGAAGGTGCGGTCCACGTCCCAAGGGAAGTACACCACGCGTCCACGTCCAACTTGACGAATGAATACCCCCGCCTCATTCGTCGTGGCCGGACGCGGGAAAACCTCTTCCATGGGAAGATCCGGATAGGAGGGAACGACCCTCAGCGGAGAGTACGCGCCGGCTTCGGCAGGTTTCACGATCACTCGATTCACGCCGTTGATGATGCGTGTTGCATCTTCCATGCCGGACAACAGGGGATGGAAACGGCCGGTTGCCGGGTCCTTTTCCAAGGTCAGATAGGAGTTCAACATCGGCCCTTCCACCCGGCCGGCAAACGAAGCGCCGAAGAGGGAGGCAAGCCCGAAGTCCTCCCTGCGTACGCCCCATTCGTCATAGAGCGACGTTTCATAAGTGGCGATAACACTCCCGCCCTGGTTCACATATTTCTGGATCTGATCGCACTGTTTGGTAGATAGCGCCGCAATGTTCGGCAGGATCAGCGTACGGAAAGGCCCCACGTGCTCAGAATCGAGCAGCTCGTCATGGACCATCTCGAAGGGAATCCGAGCTTCGACCAGCGCCTGGTAAAAGCCCAGGGCGGGATCTTCCACCTTGGCCGGTGCCTGCTCGCCTCCATAAAATGTGGCGGTTTGCTGCGAATACACCATGGCGACCCGGGCCAGCGACGCTTCATTCCGCAGGTATCGCTCATTCTGGTAGTGCCAGTCATAGAGTTCTTCGACAACGGGAAGCCACCGCCGGTCGATCGGCTTGGCGTTGAATTTGGTGCACCAGGGGCGCAAACCCTGGGCAATGCCGTCGGCAACCCACATCCGGATCTCGTCGCCATTTTGAACGGAGTCCTTCCACCGGTACTTCTCGGTATGCCCGACGCTGAAGATCCCGGCAATCGCCTTGCGTCCCAGGGTGGCACGGTATTCCTTGCCATTCTTACCGTTTGCCCATGGCGGCATCACTCCACTGCGCCCTTGCCGATCGGCGAATAAGGTCGGCGCTATCTCGCCGATGGTTTTCATGTCGAGTTCGCTAAGCGCCCCGCCTCCGGCATTCGCGATGATAGCTGGCGCCCGGATTGATCTCTTTAATAGCGGAATCCCAGAGGCGCCACAGTTCGAAGAGCCGCTGCTGGCGCCAAACGATGTACTGGCGTCGCGCCGGATTCTGCGGATCGTTGGTGCGGGGCAGGTCCATTCCTGAGAACGCCCGGAAGTTCTCCTGACAGTGAACGCAGTAGCACATGCCGGAACCGGCCCAACGGTTCGAGAAGATTCCGTCGACGTGGTAGAGCCTCATGATCTCCTTGGTCACGGTGGTCATGAACTCGAAGTTGTAAGGGCCGAGGGCGCAGGTAATCCAGAAGTCCGGATCCGACGGGTGCCGCTGCTTTCTGCCCTCCGCGTCGACCATGATCCAGTCCGGATGCGCGTCGTAGACATCCTGATGCGCGGCGTGAGGGTCCGTCCGGCCAATCACGTTCATTCCCAAATCGCGGCAACCCTTTACCATATCGCCGAAAGGATCCCTATTCCCCAGCCACTTGCTTCGATAATGCAGAGGAACCTGGGTGGGATAAAAGGCGACGCACCCTCCGGCGCTAAGGCACGCAGCGTCGGCATGAATGCGGCGGAAATAGTCCAGCCAAAAGTCGGGATCGTAGTTGCCCGGATCGTCCTCGACGAAGGCGAGCTGCGCCCAGCGCATCGGGCGGTCGTACCATCCTTTCGGGTCTGCCCCGGCTGACTTCCCCGGAACTGCCCGGGCTGCCCGCGGCCAGCAATGTTCCGATGGCGAAGGTTTGCAGAAAGTCTCGCCGGTTTACCATGACCCAAGCCTCCCTCTACGTGGACTCATGCCTGCTCCACGACGAAATACGGTTGATTCGACAAATACATGCCAAGCCCGGGAAAAAGCCACGCTACCTTTCTCCGAAAACTAGAAAGTTAGATACTACCTTCCCTGAGTCTTAGAATGACAGAGCCATGGAGACGCATGGCGGAAGCTGGGCACTTCTGAAGCAATCCTGGATGGTAAGTTTCGAATTCTGACACGATACGGCTCGATGGCTGCTGTCAGCCTGGTTCTTATTTCCGGGAAGCTGGCTGCACGGCTTCGAGCGCGAGCTGCAACACTTCGGCCAGATGATAGGCGCGCCGGCCAGTGCTTTGCAGGATCTGTTCGCGGCAACTGAACCCATCCGTCACAATCAGGGTTTCGGGGCTGGCGGCGCGGACCGCGGGCAGCAACACGCGCTCACCGATGGTTTGGGCCACCTCGTATTTTTCAGCATCGAATCCAAACGGGCCCGCCATTCCGCAACAACCGGAGTCCGGGACGCTCAGCTCGACTCCCATTTTGCGCAGCAAAGACCCGGCGTCCGCCGACTTCATGAGCGCTTTCTGGTGGCAGTGACCGTGCAGGATCGCGCGGCGTTCGAGTTTCGGTGGAGCATATCCCGGCGCGTGACGGTCGAGAAATTCACTGAGAAGAAAGGTCTGGCGGCGAAGATGATCGGCCCGCTGGTCATCGGGAAACAGGTTGCGGAGTTCGTCGCGGAACACCGAAGCGCAACTGGGTTCGAGAACGATTACGGGCGTGCCTCAGGTTAGGCTCGGTGCGCGCGAGGGGCAGCATGGCGAAGGCCCCAAAGCCTTGCACAAAATCGCGGCGCGATATCTTACTCATTAATGAGCTCCTGAAGAGGAAGCAACGCTTGCAGCGCCCCGTGACAGGTGGGTGAGAAACCAGTCGGCAAACTCCGAGGGCTTTTCTTCCTTCGCGGATCGAGAGAGCCGCCGAATTGTCGCCGCCATAGGACTGGTAGACCGGGGCGAGTTGGCTTTTGATGTCACTCAAGGGAACCCGTCGGTCCCGGCCATCCACCATGCCTTGCATTAGCAGGGGATGGGGCGCAAAGACCGAAGCCACGTCGGCCACATCACCCGCCTCCAGGATTCCCGGCACAATAACATCCTGGGGAACGTACTCAAAGCTGTCGTCGAGCATGGAAAGATAACTTGCCAGTCCGCCTTTTACTGCGACGGTCTGTACATTTTCCTCATACAAGCCGCCCAGCAAGGCCAGCATCCCTCCCAGAGGCTCCGCTTCCTGCTCAATCTGGGGACCGATTCTCCAAGGTTGAGTCTCATCCACAATCAGATGGTCGGGATTGGGAGGCGAGAACGAATCTCCCCATAATCCCACTTGTTGCGAATTAACATCGACGCGGTTGGATAGATACGCAAGCACGGTGCGAAGGTCCCGGAGCCGCTCTCCCAGCAGGGTGTCACCCAGCACCAGAGCGGTGTTGGGTGAGGCGGACCCGGTTTCTCCCGTTCCTCTAACATCGACTAAGCAGACCGCCACTCCACCCTTCAACAGCGCCTCAAGCTCTTCGCCTCGGCGCGCCAGAAACAAGTCTTTCCCTTCTTCCGCAACCGCCACCACCACCGGAGGCTGTGCCGACGCTGGCAATAATGGATGAAGCAGAATCATCGGAACCGTAATTCCCGGCTCCACCGTCAGCGCAATGGCTTCCGCGGAAGTGTTGGGCATGCGCTTGGTCCACTCTACCGTCGCTTGCGGGTGGGAATTGGGTTCGATGTCGCCAAGCTTCTTCGCCCATTCCGCTGCCACCCATTTTTTCCGGTCTGCCGGCGCAATCCTGGTGAGCTCTGCCCTGGTGTTCTCCACTTCCGCCTGCCCTTGCGCGTGCGCCACTTCATGAAGCGTCTTCATGTGGAGTTCTTGCGCGATAGCAGGAGTCAACACCGCAAGCTCAGACACGGGCCGCCGCGCCAGCGAGGGAAGTGCAGCCAGATTCTCCAGGGTCGAATTCTTACTGTCTTCATTCGGTATGGAAATCCCAAACCAGCGTGCGAGTGTGGGATTGAGTGACCGGCGCTCGGCGGGGCCGATATTCCAGCATTCCCCGGGCCCGGGAAATGGGCCGAAGCCATGCGCCTCAGACAAGTGATCCGATGCATTGAAAAGACCAAAGACTTTTTGGTAGCGCGCCCAGGCGGGCAGATCCTCGACCTTCCATCCCAATTCATATGAGAAGATAAATCGCCGTGGCGCCACCGAGGCACAGATGAACCACTGAAAGCACTGATCTGCAACATTCCTGTTGATCGAGCGTGTCGTCTCATAATATGAACCGTAGGTGGGCTCCGCCAAATCAAGAGGCCACTCGTTCTTGTAGGGAATGAAGCGGGAAGTCTCCGGCATGGCCTCGCCGAAATTGAAAGGCGCCACTGCCTCCACGCGGGAATCCAGAGCCGCCGTCACGGCCGCCGGATCACCTCCGCCCGCCACGGCTCCCAAGATGATAATCCCCTTCTTGTCAACGTTCGGATGATCCAACAAGAGATCGATTCCGCGCATGGCATCCCACACCATCCAGGCAAGCAAGCTGCTGCCGGTCAAGTACAGTTGCTCTCCTTCCACATAGCGCGCATTGATACTGTCCCGGTCCCAGGGATAAGTCTCCAGGCGCTCGCCGAATCCCACAAGGTCGATCACCAGTACGGCGCAACCCGCCCTGGCGTACAGGATTCCCATGTCTTGGAGTTCAAACTGAGTCTTCGGAGCATGCTGGCTATGAAGGATCAGAATTCCCGGCATGGCGTCATGGCGCTGTTCAGGCAAATAGAGATTGGCGGTCACCCAGACTCCCGGTTGACTCTGGTATGCCAAATTCTGTCGGCGATAACCTTTGTCTTGGTACTCGGAGGTAACGCGCGTATTCAGAGGACAGTGGGGTGGAAACTTCCCCAAGTCGGCACGTAGCGACTCCAGCCGCGGGTCGCGAAAACGCTGCCAGTCTTCGACCGTCTTGACTTGGCCCCAGGCTTGTTTCTCCGATGTAAGGCTTTCCAGAATGCGTGAATGGTAATAGCGCTCTACCATTCTCGGAAGGTCCATTTGTTCACGCTCTTCCGCCGAAAAAACTTCGCTGGGAAGAAAAGCCAGATTCCCGCTATCGAAGATAGTTGGCGGTCGAGGCAGCGTGGAAGGATCGGTAGCAACCAATTCCATGCGGCGGTACCGTGCGGGACACAAAGGCGTGTTGCTCTGGGTCACCGGCAAGACGCTTTCTTCTCGCGGTTCGCCCAACCGGCCGGGGCGATTCCGCATCAGAAGCACTCTCCACTTGTCGGGAGTCTGTGCCTCACCCAGAATTTCCGCGATCGGGTCCAACGGAAGGTCGAGGCGCACAAACCATTCCCCGTGATCGCGCCAGGCATTTCCACGTACAGGGCTATTCCAATCTCGATGCGCCTCGGAAAGGCGGGGACCGCCCTGGTGCCCGGCTGCGTCCAGAATATATCCCAGGGGATTGATGGCATATTGAACGTACATGGATCCGGACGTCGCCAGATAGACCTGAAAGCTGTCATCGCGATCCACGTCGGTATCGCGGTCATTCGCGCGTGCCACAATCTCGCCGGGTTCGACGCAACGCGCCATCACCGCCAGCGTGTGCCCGTCCTGGGCCATCTTAACTTCGGTCGGAAAGCGCGGCAGACGCGCGGCGGCTTCATTCCGTCGCAGCATCAGCGTAGGGACATCGCGCCACTCCGTGTCGGTCCAATGGCTCTCGAGGGCAGGAAGCGTTTTGCGATATCCCACAAGAATGGGGGGTTCGTTGTTGCCGAGAAGGGTGGGATGGTAATCAGGCTTCGCCGGCGCTTGTTCCGAGTCCACCGGCAGGGACGCAACCGCGGATGCGGGTTGGTGCTGGGGCCAGCGCCACTGCTCCGCCGGCGTGCCCGGCCGCTCAGCGCGATTCCGTTCCACGCTAAGCTGAATTGACCCGGGCCCGGGTGAACCCAATTGATCGAGAGGAATGGCCGCTTCCACATTCCACGCGTCGCCTTTGATCTTGGTTGCCACCAGAAATCGATCACATTTCTTCGGGTCGCTCGTAGACCAATCCCGCTTTCCTGTCCAGTGCCACTTTACCGAATAGGCGCCGAGCGGACCAACTTGCAGCATCCAGTCGTTTTCGTTGTACACACGGATGATGAAACGCACATAGTCTTCGCCCTCCGGGGAGCCATAAGTTACCCGGTCTGGATCAGCCACGCTGCGCGCTTCACCGCCGCCCTCCCAAACCGGATCGAAGCCAATGGACCTCGCCACCAAACGCCCACCGGGCTCCGGCAACTGTGCGCTCAGGTAAAGGTAGGTTCCCTGAACAACGGCTCGGACTTCCCCTCCCATAGATGCCGGCACTCCCGGTTGTAAGGACGCCAGATTCACTGCGGTGGTACGCTGCCAGAGGGGTTCATTCACCTCACCGTCGATCGAGACTTGCGCAGGCAATGGCTGGCCGGTCAGCAGAATGCAACCTTGCAGGCCGACCAGCAGAACGATCCGACGATGCATCGGGCTTGCCTCCAGTGAGGTCATTGAACAGAGCAAGGCAGTGCGTTAGCACTACGAGGAGCCAAGGTTCGTTGAGTTCATCTACGAAAGATGGATGAAGTGAATTGTTGGCGCCTTGCCTACTGGAACAGGTAAGGTACGGAAACGAACCGGTTTCAACACAGAATATGCGGCCGGCCGGCGAAGGGGAGTTGACACTGAAAATTTGCCTTCGCCGGCTCCAGCGCATCTGAAATCAGAAATCAGAACAAGAACTTCATGCTCAATTGAATGTTTCGCGGCGCGCTCACGGAGCCGTTCCACATGCCAAAGGTGGGGCTGGACACATCGTTAATGAACGCCAAAGAGCCCGAACAGAACTCCTGGCAGACGAACGCATGCCAGTTCCACATGTTGAACAGCTCGGCCCGGATATCCATGGACACTCGCTCGCTAATGCGCGAGTTCTTGCCGAGCGCGAAGTCCTGATTCCGATATCCCGGGGCGCGGAAGTTGGCAATACGCGGCCCCTGGCCCAGGTAAAAGTTGAACGAATTGGGCGACTCAAAGGAAGCGGCGTTCAGCAGAGGCAAAGCCGGGTCAAAGGAGCTTTTGCTCTGCGCATACGGGTCGGCTCCTGGGAGTAGTCCGGGTATACAAGCTGCCGCAAACTGGGACGGCACGTTGCACTGGCCCGAGCGGATATAAAACGGAATACCGGAGGAGGCGCGGAAAACTGAGCTCACTTGCCACCCGGCCACCAGCTTTCCCAGCACGCCGCCGGTATTCGCAAATTTTTGGCCCGCTCCAAACGGCAAACCATAAACCACCGCGATAGAAACCGTTTGCGGAACATCTTCGGAAGAAATGCTCCGGTTGCGGCTTCGTTGGAAGGGTGAGATCACGCCACCCTGGGCCCCGCCCACGGAATTCACCTGCACGTCGTCCGTGGTGCTGATCAGCTTGGCGTTCGTGTAAGAGGCGAGCAACCAGACGCCGCGCGAGTATCTCTTTTCCGCCTTCAACTGAAACGAGTTGTAGTTGGAGGTCCCGGCGTTTTCGTTCTCTCCCCCCAGGTTACTGCAATACTGGGGGAACGGCAGCAGCGCCTGGGCGACGTAGGGGGCGCAGGTCATCTGCCCGGCCCAAGCGGCGTACGGGGCGGCCACACCATCCAGTGAGCTCTGCCCCGGTGAAAACGTGTCGAACAGTTCCTGCCCCATGGTCGTCAACAGGCTGGGATTCAGAGCATTCAGAGGTGCGACATTGGAGAGCAGACGCGTGCCCTTATTGCCAATGTACGCAGCATTCACATAAAAGTTGGCGGTGAACTGATGCTCAATCGTCAAGTTCCACTGCTGAGAGTACGGCAAGCGGTTGGCGTTAAAGGGCCGGTACATCGTGACACCCTGCCCGTTGTCCGCACCGGGATCGATGATGGGCGGATGGGGAAAGTTCTGGGGAAATCCCTGGTTCAGCAGAAACGCCGCCTGCATGCCTCCCAGGCCGCTCGAAAAGCTGGGCGTGACGTTGAAGCCGTCGGTGGACTCGCCGTCGTTCCATCCGGGGTAATACTGTTGCTGGAAGAAGATTCCGTACCCCGTGCGCACCACGGTTTTGGGGCTGACTCCATACGCGATGCCGAGCCTCGGAGCGAAGGCGTGGTTCCAGACCTGCTCGGGATAGCGTGCACCGAAACTGGCCGGGCCCCACCCCTTACCCGCGAAGGCTAGGCTTCCCGGCAGCCCGCCGGCACTAGGATCAACCCCGGCCGGGTCAAAGAACGAAAGGTGGTTGTATTTCTCCAGCGTGGGCGTCGATCGGTCCCAACGGAGGCCGTAGTCAAGCGTCAGCTTATGGGTGATCTTCCAGGTGTCCGCCGCGTGGAAGCTCAGATACTTGTCAAAGTTGTAGGTGGAATAAACGGTTTGGTCGTTGATGTTGCCGTTATCGACTTGACCCAGCAAGAAGCTGGCGATATCGCTTCCGCTTTCGATGCCGTTCACGCCGGTGCTCTCGCGCGTGAAGTTGAAGGTGCCGGAACCGTTGTTGGAGCTGGTACTAAAGGCTCCGCCCGCGCGGTATTCCCCGCCAAAATTGATGATGTGCTTCCCTTTCACCCAACTTAGCTCGTCGTTGGGAATGTAATCGGGCCGGGCGCTATGATAAAGCTGGTTGCAACCCATACTTTGAAAATCCTGGAAGTTCAGCGACGGGGGAAACTGGTGGTTCGGCACGCCGACAATCTGCGGCAGTTGGCCGGCGTACGGGCCATCGAGGCACGTGGTGATGGTCCAGATATCGTTGTAGCCGAAGTTGAAATTATTGATCACCGTCGGGCTGAAGCTGTGGTCCCAGGCGAACCGGTCGAGGAAGGAGTAGTTCACGCCATAAGGCGCGGTCGTCGAAATCTGCAGCGGCAATTCCGAAACCACCGGCAGGAACGACCCGTGATAGTGCACGATGGCCGCGAAGTGGTCCTTGCTGCCCAGGTTGTCATCCACCCGAATATCGAGCAGCGTTCCTTCACCGTTGGTGCTGTTCGGCACGGGAGTCGGCACGACATAGTTATTGATCAACCCGGGAAGCGTCGGCTCCGGAAGGTACTTGAACCACTGCGGCGCCAGCGAACTCTGCATCCGCGGGTCCGACGGGCAAATGATGTTGGGGGTGTTGCTGTTGCATCCCATGAACTGCGTACGCGTGAACGGAAGGTTTCCCGGCCCTGTGGTCTGATTGGGATTGTAGTTCGGATTGGCCACCGTCGTCGCCGGATCGTAAACGGGAATGAGGTTGCCGCTACCGTCCTGCCAATCGGTGAAGTTGCCGAGCCTTTCTTGCGCCGTGGGGACGGTCAGAACCTGGGTCGAAACCCCGCCACGGATGCGGAATCCCTCATAATTGACGAAGAAAAAAGTCTTGTTTCGCGGTGAATCGGTGAAGTGCCGGATGCCGGGCAGAAAGGTCAATGGTCCGCCGATATTGCCTCCAAAGTCATGTTCAATATCTTCCGGCCGGGCGGGAATTCCAAATTGCCGGGCATTCAGGTCGGTATTGCGCAGGTGTTCGTAGAGGGTTCCCCTGTAGTGGTTGGTGCCGGACTTGGTGACGGTGCTGACCACGGTGGCCGTCGTGGCCCCATAGCGCGCCTGGTAATTGGAGCCCAGCACGCTTACCTCACTGACCGACTCCGGCGACTGCGGGTGGTCGTATAATGCCTCGTCCATGCCACTCTGGCTGTTGGCGCCGTCCTGGAGGCTGACGCCGTCGATCACCGCATCGTCGCCGTAGTGGACTCCGCCGTTCATCCGCGCGTCGTCGGGAAAGCCGCTGGGAGCGGTAACGCCGGGCTCTAACACCTCGAAGGAAACCGCTGACCGGAGATTGCCGCCCACAATCAGCGGCAACGCCCCGATGGTCTCCGGGCTAATCGTTCCTTTCACTTCCGCGTTGTCAAAATTCAACGGAGAGACATTGGACGAGACCTGCACCGTCTGCACTTCGGCGCCCACTTTCAGCTCGACGCGCAGCCGGGCCTCCTCGTTAATATTTAGGGTAATTCCTCTCTGTTCATAGTTGCTGAAACCTTTGGCAGTGACGTGCAGTTCGTAGGCGCCCGCTTGCAGGTTCGGGAAGTTAAACAGACCGTCGGAGGTGGTGGTGTAGGTGGCCTGCCTGCCCGTGGCTAGCGCGACCAGGGTTGCGACAGCGCCTGGCACGGCCGCCCCGGAGGAGTCAAGAATTGTGCCGGAGATCGAGGCGTTGGTGCTCTGGCCTGACAATCTCGCTGTCATGCTCGCCATTAAGATCGCAACGGCAATGAGATTCAGCGCGAAGGAAGGGCGAGGCGTAAGACCACGCGCCCGCCTGCAAGCATAGGTCGTCAGCATAAATCCTCCTCTAACTGGCTAAATCGACAGTTAAGGCACTCAATACTGAGGCGTCCCCTACTGATTTCGTGTGGCTAGGATTAAAACACGGGCAAAATGTCGTGTCAAGACCATTTTCACGATTGTCAGCAATTTGTCTTGGAGATAAGAGCAATTTATGACTGGCTGTGGAAAACTGAGGTGTCGTATGGTGGAGTGGCGAGCCTTCAACTATCCACAATGCGGCCCAGAGGCGCCCTTGTGCCACGCTGCGGCACTCCAGGAAATCAATCCCGGAGGCGCGGAACTGGATTATTACGGTTTGGCTTGCGATGGGTGGGGACGTCCCGGGCTGCCTGCGAGTTGGACTAAGAACCACGGGGCAATCTGAGACGCGTTTTCTCCGGGACGAACTGAGAGTCTCGAATCGGCGGAGTTCGCATACATCCGGTAGACCGGAGCCAATTGGCTTTTGAGATCAGCGATCGGAACCACCTGGTCCCGGCCATTTACCATGCCTTGCAACAGTAGAGGGCGGGGCGCCAGGGCGGAGGCCACATCGGCGACATCGCCGGCCTGCAGAATTCCCGGTACTATCACGTCCTGCGGTACGTAGGCGAAGTTATCATCAAGGACCGATAAATAGCTGACAAGCCCGCTTTGTACAGCCACGGCCTGGACATCATCATCGTAGAGACATCCCAGCAGCGCCAGCAGTCCTCCCAGGGGCTCTGCATCCTGCTCAACCTGAGGCCCAATTCTCCAAATTGGTGTCTCATTGAGCAAAAGTCGGTTGGGGTTGGGCGGAGCGAAGGAGTCTCCCCACAGTCCGATACGATGGGGGTTCACGTCAGCCCGGCTCTCCAAGTAAGAAAGCGCCGTGCGAAGGTCCTTGAGCCTTTCCCCCAAGACGGTCTCGCCTAATGCCAGCGCGGTATTGGCTTCTGGTGAAGTTCCGGTTTCTCCTGTTCCTCGAATATCGAGCAAGCAAACGGCGACTCCACCCTTAAGGAGCGCTCCAATCTGCTCACTCCGCTTTTGCACAAATAAGTCCTTGCCCCCTGCAGCGATTGCTACTACAACGGGAATCCGGGACGGAGTTGGTTGGGGACGCAGAAGAACCAGCGGAACCACGATTCCCGGCTCCGTTTCAAGACTAATCGCCTCCGCTCGGATGTCAGAAACGTCCTTTGTCCACTCGATCGTCGCCTCCGGATGGCGGTTCGGCTCAATGTTACCGAGTTTCTCCGCCCACTGGGTCGCCAGCCAGTGACGCTGCTCCGCGGACGTCATTTTGGCAAGCACGGTTCGGGCATTTTGCACTTCAGCCCGGCCTTGAGCCTGCGCCACGTCGTGTACCGTCTTTATCGAGAGTTGCGCGGCAACTGAGGGCGTCAATACCGTAAGCTCGCTGACTGGCCGACGGTCTACGCTGGGTCTTTCCGCCAGGTTTGCCAACACCGAGCTTTGCACATCGGCGAAATTGACCGGAATTCCATACCAGCGTTCGAGAGTCGGTTCGAGTGATCGTCTTTGTGACGGACCAATATCCTCTGCTTCGCCGGGCCCTGGGAATGGGCCGAAACCATGTGCTTCGGCCAAATTGTCTGAGGCTCCGTAGAGTGCATATACTTTTTGGTAACGAGCCCAGGCAGGAAGCTCTTCAACCTTCCATCCGAGCTCGTAGGAGTAGACAAAGCGTCGTGGCGCCACCGAAGCACAAATCATCCATTGGAGAAACCCGTCCACGACATTTCTTCGAATCACCCGGGTTGTGTCCCAGTCATCTACCGTGGGTTCGGCCAAATCCAGTGGCCATTGGTTTTTGTCAGGAAGGAATCTGGCTGTCTCGGGCATTGCCTCCCCGAAATTGAAGGGAACCACGGCGGCAACGCGGGGATCCAAAGCCGCAGTTACGGCGGCCGGATCACCTCCTCCGGCAACGGCTCCCAGCAGGACAACTTCGTTCTTATTCACGTTGGGTTGTTCGAGCAACAGGTCTATGCCCCGCATCGCGTCCCACACCATCCATGTCAGCAAGCTGCTTCCCGCCAAATAGATCTGCTCACCCTCAATGTAGCGGGCGTTGATGTATTCCCTATCCCACGGATGGGTTTCAAGACGCTCGCCATATCCTACCTGGTCGATGATGAGTACAGCGCAACCCGCCTTCGACCACATGATGCCCATGTCTTGCAGCTCCCACTGCGGCTTGGCATTGTGAATGGCGGGAAGAATGAGGATTCCCGGCATCGGATCGTGAGGTTGGTCGGGGAGATAGAGGTCCGCCGTCACCCAGATTCCCGGCTGGCTCTGGTAAGCCAGGTTCTCTCTTCGATAGCCATTTCCCCGAAACTCCGCCGTAACCCGCGTATCCAAGGGAGACCGTGCTGGAAACTTGCCCAAGGCGGCGCGCAGCCTCGTTAATTTCGGATCGCGGAATGCCTGCCAGTCGTCAATCGTCTTAACCCGATCCCAGTCTTGCTTCTCGGACTTTAAGTACTCAAGTATGTGGGAGCGATAGTACCGATTCATCATTCCGGCCAGATCCATCCGCGCGCGTTGCTCAGGGGTGAAAACGCGGCTGGGCAGAAAACTGAGGTTGCCAGACCGGTCATTTAATGGCGGGGTCGGGAGTGCGGCCGGATCGACCTTAACCAGCTCCATGCGGCGGTAGCGGGCAGGACAATATGTCGTGTTGCTTTGGGTGATCGGCAGCACACTCTCTTCTCGCGGTTCCCCCTTGCGACCGGGACGATTGCGCCGTAATAGAATTTTCCATTGATAGGGTGGCTGGGTCTGTCCCAAAACCTCTTCCGCCGCTGCTAGCGGCAGGTCCAAGCGAGCGTACCACGCGCTCTGATCCCGCCAAGCCGTGCCTTGCACGGGACTGTTCCACTCCCGGTGCGGCAGCGAGAGACGAACCGTTCCGTTGTTGCCAAAGGCATCGAGTAAAACCCCTAAGGGATTGATGGCATATTGGACGTAGCGTGACCCGGATGTTGCCAAATACACCTGAAAGCTGTCATCACGCTCGACGGCGCCGTCGCGTTCTTTAGCATGCGCCACAATTTCGTCCGGCTCGACACATCTCGCGATCACGGCGAGCGTGTTCCCGTTCTGCATCAGCTTCACGTCAGTGGGAAAGTGTGGTGTAGGCCCGGCGGCTTCGTTTCGCCTCAATGTCCATGACGGAATATCGCGCCATGGCACGCTCGTCCATGGGGAGTCGAGGGGCGGAAGCGACTGGCGGTATCCAACCGTGATGGGTGGATCACTGTTGCCACGCAGAATGGGTTTGTACAAGGGTGCGGCAGGCGCTCCCCCTGCTTCTTCCTGCAAAGAGGCAATCTGAACGGTAGGTTGATTCTCCGGCATGCGCCACTGTTCCTGGGGTTCTCTGGGGCGTTCCGCGCGGTTCCTTTCGACGCTGAGCTGGAGTCCGCCAGGTCCGGGTGACCCCAATTCATCGAGAGGGATGGCGACCTCCACATTCCATGAGTTCGCATTGATTTTCGTCGCCACCAGGAAACGGTCGCACTTTTTCGGGTCGCTCGTGTACCACTCCTGCTCTCCGGTCCAATGCCACCTCACCGAATAAGCTCCCAGAGGCCCCACCTGCAGCATCCAATCATTCTCGTCATAATTGCGGATCACAAAGCGAACGTAATCCTCACCCTCGGGCGCCCCATTGTACAAATGAAAGAACGCAATCTGGCGGGCCTCGTCACTCCCCTCCCAGACCGGGTCGAATCCCACCGAGTTCGCCATGATGCGACCGCTGGGTTCGGGCAAAAATGCACTGAGGTAGAGGTACCCCCCGGCAGTTACAGCCCGAATATCCCCACCGACCTCGGCGGCAACCCCGTTTTCCATGGGGCAAAGCTTCGCTACCGCGACATGCTGCCAGAGATGGTCGTTCAGGTCGCCGTCGACAATGACTGGCGAAATGGGCGGCTCTGCTCCTAAGGCCAGGCAGAAACTCAAGGTCGCGACCGCAGCCATCCAGCGATGCATGGGCTTCACCTCCGAGCCCTGAAATTTCAAGGGACTGTTGAGGGATATAAATACTTATCTACTGCAGACCCCGAACGACCTTATCCTACGGCAACCGTGGAAGCTGCGTGAGTCTGCAACGTGGCGCAGGATGCACGCTTCACCAACTCAATGGGGATGGTCACCTGTTGGACGGGCAAATCGGGGTGCGCGATTCGTTCCAAAGCAAGGTCGACCAGGCGCTTGCCGAGAAGCTGCGGGAATTCGCGGATGGTGGTGAGCGGCGGATTCATATATCCGCCCAAGGTGTCGTTACATCCCGCCACACTGACATCGCCGGGCACTTGCAGCCCGCGCTCCCGCAGTACGCGGTAGATTCCCTGCGCCGTCTCGTCTGTCGCGCCCAGAATTGCGTGCACAGGTTGGCCACGACTGAGAAGCAACTTCGTCCCCAAGTAGCCGACTTCCCCGTCGTCGAGTGAATCGATCTCGCTCAGGTGAACCGCGAGCCCAGCTGCTTCCATGGCCCGGCAGTATCCCCGGTAACAGCGTGTGGCCCAGGCTAGGGAGCAGTTGCCTACAAACCAGATTTCCCGATGGCCAAGTTGCTGCAGGTATGTCGTCATCTCGTAGGCGCCTTGGATATCATCTGAAAAAACCGCGTCGCACTTCAGGTCATTCGTGTCCTTCACAACCACATTGTTTCCAAGCGCCACGTAGGGAACGCCACGATAATCCAACAACTCCAGCAGGTTGGCTGTGTTGGTCCCTGCCAGGATCACAGAGCGGATCATATCCGTGCGCTGCACGATCTGCGGTAGGTGCAACTCCTTCCGCGACAAGTTCGCCGGGTACCGGTACGGCACAAAGAGCATGTCCCATCCCTGTTCAGCACAGGCGGCAGCCGCGCCGGTAAGCACATGAGAGTGAAACGGATGCAGAACATCACGATTGCTCAACAAAAAGACCAGCGTTCTTGCCTTGTTGCGGCGGCTCAGGTCGATGCCGAGATTGGCCGCTGCTTCGCGAACCCGCTTTTGGATTTCGCGGTCCACACTGGCGATTCCGTTCGCCACCCGCGACACAGTTGAGAGGCTGACATTGGCAGATTCGGCGATCTGCCGAAGGCCGACTTTTTCAGCCCGGATGGTAAAATCTGATGTCTGCCCCTTCAGGGCGGATCGAGGGCGTGACATAATGCGGGAGTATAATATTTAAAGATTCTTTTTGTAAAGCTAGAAACATTTCTGTTTTTCGAGCAAACTATTCGCGCGGCGAATAGGGACCTTGCAGCCGCCAGGGGGTAAATCACCATGATATCGACAATGGAAAAGTACCGCGAATTTATGGTCACCAGCTTTGTCAAACGTGTTCAGCCAATTGTGATTTCGAGTGCCCAGGGCGCTGTGGTGCGAGATGAAAGCGGGCGCGAATACGTGGACTGCTTCTCCGGCATATCCGTCGTAAACGCGGGACACTGCAATCCTGTGGTCCTGGAAGCGGCCAAGGCACAGATGGATAAGCTGGTTCACTGCAATTCATACGTCTACCACGTGGGCCCCACAGCGGATCTTGCCGAAAAGCTCGCGCAGATTACTCCCGGAAAACTCAAGAAGAGCTTTTTTGGCAGTAGCGGCGCGGAAGCCATTGAAGGAGCCCTTAGGCTGGCAAAAGTCTACACGGGAAAGCATGAGTTCATCGCTCTGCAAGGTGGGTTTCACGGCCGCACCTTGGCAGCTCTGAGCATTACGGGCAATTCCGGACGCAAACGGCGCGGAGGTCCCTACGCCTCCGGCGTGGCCTTTGCACCTCCTCCCTATGTTTTCCGCTCCCCTTTCGAAACACCGGAACGATGCGCAGAGGAATGCGTCCGGGCCTTGGAACAGGTGCTGAAGTTCTCGACCTCCGGAGATGTTGCCGCCTTTGTCGCGGAACCCATCATGGGCGAAGGCGGCATTATTGTTCCTCCTTCTAGCTACTTCCGCGGGGTAAAAGAAATCCTGGATCAGCACAGAATCCTCCTGATTGTGGATGAGGTGCAAACGGGTTTCGGGCGCACGGGCGCGATGTTCGCCATTGAACACTACGGGGTCCAGCCCGACATCATTGTGACGGCCAAAGGAATCGCCGGTGGATTTCCCCTAAGCTCGTTTACCACTACGGATGAAATCGCCGAGGCTTTTCAGCCCGGCGACCACCTTTCAACATTCGGTGGAAATCCTGTTTGTTGTGCCGCGGCTTTGGCGAACATCAAATTCATCGAACAAGAGAATCTGTGCGCCAAGGCGAGGGAGGACGGGGCCTACTTCATTGAACGGATTAACGCCATGTGTGCAGATCTTTCGCTTCTGGGAGAAGTGCGTGGAGCAGGGCTGATGATCGGGTTGGAGCTCGTACGCGATTCGGTGATGACTCCAGCTCCCTCTAGCGCAGAATCCATTCAGGCCGCGTGCCTCGACAAGGGATTGTTGGTGGGGGTCGGGGGCATTTACGGCAATGTGGTGCGAATCCAACCGCCCTTGACGATCGAAAGGCGGCAGATTGACTTCGCCTTGAGGGTGCTTGGGGAATGTCTTGAAACAGTAAACAGGCAGACGGCTTGAAGCTCCATCCCCCGGGTAGACCCAGAGCGATGCAATCTCCCGGAGTGGCAGGGGGCGATGGACTGAAAATCCTAGCTCAGGAGGGTCGTATCCAGCCTTATCTATATCTATTCTCAGGTTTGGGGAGCATGCAAGAATGCGCCCGTTGAAAACAACGATGGCTAAGGAATAATTCTCGAATTTCAAGAAAATATTCTTGACATCATGACCCCTCAGTGATAAAAAGTCCCATTCAACTCGCTAACACTCGGCTGTTCGTTTCATCTTGAGTCTTTTGGCTCCAAAGCTCCAGAAACCCCTCGACCCGGAGGTAAATCTGAATCAGACCAACCAGTCCCTTTTCACTGCACGGATGACTCTGGCGTTGGTGGCACTTCTCTCCTTTGGAATCCAAGGCCTTTCGGCACAACAATTAACGCCGGTGATCATCGATGGCAGGTTAGCCGAAACTTTTTGGCATGGGCTCTCCGCGCAGAAGCTTGCTCCCACCGAGGATGGCATCCCGGGAGATATGGGAGGCGAGGTCCGGGCCGTGGTGGCAGGGGGATATCTGTACCTGGGAGCCACGTTGCCCGAACCGAGTGGCCGGGTGGTGGCGAGATCGATTGGCGTCAATCCCGTGTGGGAAGGCGGAGGAGAAGCGCGAGGGATGACCAATGCCAGGCGCATGACTTACGGCGGGCCAGAGGGTGAGGACTTTATTCGGTTTATCCTGCGCAATTACAACGAAAACGACTGGATGGTTCAGGTGGGCCCGCTCGGTGCGTACACAGTCAGTTGGCGATGGACGGGAGAGCGGGAGTGGTATATCAGCGACCCGAAAAAATGTGATCGCTTTCTGGTGGCCGCCTGGGTGGGCAAAACAGAATGGCAAGTAGAAATTGCCATCCCGCTTGACCAGTTGGGCTCAGCGCGGCCGGGAGCCCTCCGGCTGGAAGTCGAACGGAACCGGGCAGAGCGCCAAGGGATTCCCGACGAGTGGTGGCGCTGGCCCGCGGAACAGCCGACGGCGGGAGTCCCCACGTTGCCCAACGCGGGCGGCATGCCGGGCCCAATCTATAGACCTGCTTTGCTGGGAAACGATGAACCGCCCATCGAAGTGGGCTACCGCGGCTCGCTGCCCGGATTGAACAGCCTTTGGACAGATGCAGGATGGAAGGGTGTTCCGTCCTGGACGCTCCGACGCAACGAGCCCCAGGCGCGGCTTCCCGAGTTTCCCACCGAGGTCAAGCTGATTCACGACGGGCGTACCCTCGCGATCCTGGCACGGTGCATCGAGCCGGGAATGGCAATCGCCCGGGTCCATGAACGCGATGGCTCGGTGGATGGAGATGACAGCTTTCAGGTCTACCTGGCCACGTCCGGATCTTCCTATGTGCAGTATGCCGTGAACCCGTCAGGATATGTTCTTGACGCTGCCGGCCACCAGGGCAGCCCCCGCCTTTCTGAGCCCCACTCCGAGTGGAACAGCCCCGTGCGTGCCGCCGCGTGGAAGGACCAAGGGGCATGGATGGCACGTTTGGATTTACCCCTCGACGCGATCCGGCAGGTCCTGGGCGTGTCACCCGAGTCCGGCGAATTGAAGATCCTGCTTTTACGCTACCGGCGGGGGCGCGATGGTGAACCCGAGGAGACCAGTGTGCTCCCCGTGACCCAGAGTGTCACGGCCCTCTGTCCGGCCCGGTATCGCCGTTTGGAACTGGCCAAGTACGATCCTGCGCAACTACCCAAGATAGCCGTGAAATTACGATTGGGTGACATGGCCTTTTTTCCCACACAGGTATTCTCCAGCGAAGAGCGCAAGCAGATGAAGTTGGACGAGATGCTCGATACCTATCTCTACGACCGAGTCCTCAAGATATTGGTGGATGAGAAACACAATTGGGATCAAGTGAAGACGGTGGATGATTGGGAACGCTTTCGCGATCCCAGGATTGAGGCATATCGCGCCGCTCTGGGTAAGTTTCCGCCTCGGTGTCCTTTGCAAGCTCGAGTTGTCTCCGAATTCAAAGGGGACGGATATCGAAGGCAGAATATCATTTACCAAAGCCAGCCTGGCTTTTGGGTGACAGCCAACCTCTACCTGCCCCCCGAGGGTAACCACCCGGGGCCTGGAATTGTGATCCTCCACAGCCTCCACGCGCCCAAGACTCAGTTCGAGTTGCAGGATATGGGGATCATTTGGGCTCGCGCCGGTTGCGCGGTGCTGGTGATGGACGAGGTAGGGTATGGAGATCGGATCGAAACCTACCCGTGGGACCGGGATAATTACAACTACCGCTATATCGCCGGAGAACAGCTCTATTTGGCGGGCAGCAGCTTAACAACCTGGATGGTGTGGGACACGATGCGGGGAATCGATCTTCTTTGCGACCGCTCCGAGGTGGATCAAAAGGAAATTATTCTCATGGGCGCGGTTGCGGGCGGAGGAGATCCTGCGGCGGAAACAGCGGCGATCGATCCCCGTGTGGCCGCCGTGGTTCCCTTCAATTTTGGGGAAGCGATGCCTGAGACCTCCCGATTCATCCCGAGCAAGAACCTTTGGCCGCTGGATCTGGCCGAACCGAACCCGGGGGATTGGGACACGAGCCGGGTGGTTCGGCGAAGTGTCGTGGACCAGTTCCTGCAATGGTTTCTCTGCGCCTCGGTGGCGCCGCGAAAGTTTGTCTATTCCTACGAGCTCGGCTGGAATGTTGAAAACCTGCCTGCCTGGGCCCGCTACCAAAAGGTCTTCCACCTCTACAATGCTCCGGACAATCTGGCTGACGCGCACGGTTTTGGCCCTTTTCCCGGGCCCGGCGAAGCTTGGAATATTGGCCCCGCCCAACGACGCTCGCTTTACCCCACCTTGGAACGTTGGTTCGGGATTCCAATTCCCTACGCAGACGCTGCAAGCCACACCTATGGGAACCTGGCGCCGCAGCCCGAGGTGGACCGGCGTCCAGTGGACGAGTTGGCAGTATTGACACCAGCGGTTGCTGCTGAGATTCATAATCGCAGCGTCCATGAGATTACCCGCGAAAAGGGGCGGGCACAGGTGGAAGCCGCTCGCCAAAGCCTCGTCAAACTGTCCACGGACGAACGATTGAAATGGTTGCAATCGGAGTGGTCTGCAAAACTCGGTGATATCAAACCCAACCGGCATCCGGAAGCCATACTAAAATGGAAAAAACTGGTACCGGGAGCCCAGGTCGTGGCCTTGGCTCTGACGGTGGAACCGGGAATTACCGTTCCTCTGCTGCTATTGCAGCCCACTTCAGCCCACGGTGAACGAGCGCCGGTAGTTGTGGCGGTGGCCGAGGGGGGTAAGGACCTTTTCCTCTCGCAACGTTCTTCCGAAATCGAGATGCTGTTGAAAGGCGGCACCGCCGTATGCTTGCCAGACCTGCGGGCGACCGGTGAGACGTCACCCGATCTAAGGCGCGACCCCGACAGCACTGAAAGCATGGATGCCAATACGGTGCTGACCTTGGGTGATACGCTCGTCGGTTTGAGGCTGAAAGACCTGCGGACTGTCATTGCATATTTGGGCAGCCGGGAGGACATCGATGCCCAACGCATCGGCTTGTGGGGTGATTCACTCGCACCCACCAATCCCGCCGCCCTGATTCTGAATGAAGTGCCGCAGTGGCAAATTGGTCCCCAAATCGAACAGCAGGCAGAGCCACTGGGAGGTTTGATGGCGCTTTTGGGAGCACTCTACGAACCCAGCATCCGTGCGGTAGAGGTGGCCGGAGGATTGGTAAGCTTTGCGTCAGTACTGGATGACACGTTCACTTATGTTCCGCAAGACGTCATTGTTCCTGGAATTCTTGAAGCAGGTGACTTGGCAGACGTGGAGACGGCTTTGGCGCCGCGCCCGTTGCGCCTGACCAGCCTTGTGGACGGACTCAATCGATTGGTGCCGGAAGCTGCCTTGAAGCAGAACCTGAAGCTGGTAGAGGACGCCTACCAAAGTGGATCGACAGGCGCACTCGCCGTCTCATCGGAAGCATCTGGCGCCGGGTCAGCCGAGTGGTTCCAGAAGCACCTGTAGGATGGGGCAGGCTGCGTGGCCGTCTCCGACCGCCGCTACAAAACCCGTCGCGTTCGCGAATCGAAATTGGAGGAAGAAGGAATTGCGGCAGGAGGAGCCGGGTTAAACCCCGCCCCTACGGTGAATTTCATGGGTGAGGTGGGAGCCATGTATTCCAGAAGTATCAAGCTGGCTTTCTTGTTGGCGGTGATAGCGCTGCTAACGCAGGAGAGTCAAGCTCAGGCGGAAAAGGTGAGTTTGACGCGAAAGGCCGATACCATTGAGGTCTCGATCGGGGGGAAGCCCTTCACCACATACCATTTCGATGCCAACACCGCCAAGGCCTATCTGCAACCTCTGCGCAACGCCCACGGGACGGTCGTCACGCGCGGCTTCCCGGTGGGTGATAACATTCCCCCGGAACACGAGCATGATCGTAGTCTGGAGCCGCACCAGCGCCCCATGTATTTTGGCCACGGAGACATTGGGGGCTATGATTTCTGGAGCGAAGAGGTTTTCAAGAAGTACTATGGGCATGCGGACCATTCCCGGTTTGGGCGAATGGTATTGCTCAAAATCGACCAAATGAAGTCCGGCTCGGACTCAGGCACAATTCGCGCTACCTTCAACCTCGTGGGCGATCAGAAAGCGTTTGCCGAAGAGACGCAAGAATTCACCTTTCGCGGCGACCCGCATGCCCGAATCATCGATTGCGAGTTTGTAATTCGAGCCAACCACGGACCGCTGAAAATTGGCGACACCAAAGAAGGAACGTTTGCCATCAGAGTAGCCCCGGAGTTGGAAGCCCCCACGGGACACATGGTGAACTCCGAAGGAGGTGAGGGTGAGCCGCAAATCTGGGGAAAACGCGCCAATTGGGTCGATTACGACGGTGTCATCGACGGCCAGACGCTGGGTATCGCGATCTTCGACAGCCCGGAGAGCTTTCGGCATCCTACCTACTGGCATGCCCGCGGTTACGGCCTGTTCGCCGCGAATCCCTTCGGCACCAAGGAATTCTTGCGCGACTCAACTCAAGATGGCAGCTATACCATCCCCGGGGGGAAATCAATCCGGTTTCGCTATCGAGTGCTGATTCATGACGGCGACTACAAGGAAGCGCAAGTGGCCGAGAAATATCAGCAATATGCGGCACGTCAATAAAGACGGTAGTCGCCGGCATTCAGGGACTGACTTCAATCGTACGAAGGAATTCCTTCTGCCTTTCGTTCCTTTGCTTGGAAATGTCCTGAAAACGAGCCGACTGGACTTCAGCTCGTGAATCATGGGTGCGCTGATACAGAATCGCTAAATTCAAATTTGCCGTGTAGCTGTCAGGAGTGATTTCGATGGCTTTCCGGAGCGCGGTCCGGGCGCCGGCATAGTCCTTTTGCTTCATGTCGATGAGTCCGAGTTCCGCGTAGGCGTCGGAATATTGGGGCCGAATCTTCAAGGCCTGGAGGAGTTCGGTCTTCGCTGCGCTTAAGTTCCCCTCCTTATCCGCGATGCGGCCCAGGAAGTAGTGGGCCGGGGCGCTGGTTGGGGGATAACTCTCCACTCCCTGAAGCTCCTGGCGGGCTAAATCCAGATCGTTGCCATAATAATAGGCGGAACCGAGCGCTAAGCGGCCGCGCGGATCCCCGGGCTTCTCTGCACAGTACTTTTGGAAAAATGGGTAGGAATCCCGCACCGATTTGCTATTCATAATCACCGCACCGAACGCATAGTTGTAATAGGGATTATTCGGGTTTAAGTCTGTCGCTTTCTTGAGAGAACGGTAGGCTTCCTCGGTCAGGTTCAGTTCGACACAAACCATTCCAAAGAAGAAGGGCACGGCCGGATTACCGGGCGCAAGATCTCGCGCGTGCGCCAGATAACCGAGAGCTCCGTCAAAGTCACGTTGTTTATAGGCCACATGCGCCAAGTCCAGGAGTAAGGGGAGCGATACGGACTCTTGCTTTTGTGCTACAGACTCCAGTGTTGCGCGCGCCTGACCCAGCTTCCCCCCCGACTCGTAGAGCCCCGCCAATTCCAAGAGCGTATTGGAGGAGGCCAGGCTCCTTGCGGCAAGACCTTCCAGTAGTTTCGAACATAATGCATCGTGGTGCCGCGCCATAAGAGGCGGCAGGATTGTGGTTACGTCAGCTTCCTGCAGGTCCGGGCTCTTCAGCAGGCGCTCAGCAGCGGTGGCGGCCTCGGGTTGCCGATTTAATCCGCCATAATCGGCACAGCGGACGGCCAGTGCTTGCGTGTGCTCCTGTGCTTCAGTGGGAAGGTGGGATAGACGATCGAGCGACTCCTGAAAGCGGCCCATCTGTAGAAGAAGGAAAGCGCACTGATAGTTGGCCTCCTGGTCAGCAGGTTGGAACTTCAATAACCTCTCGTAGGTGAGTACGCCTTTTTTCAGGAATCCAGGATCTTTATTGAGGTTCTCTTGATAGAGACGACCGAGGTTAAGGTAGGCGCCAGCGAACCCCGGCGCGAGATCAATGGCCTTCTGAAAGCTTGCTTCCGCCGCGCGGTGATCCCCCTGCTGGGCCTCCACGACGCCTAACATGTTCCACGCATCAGGATCGCGGGGAGATGATTGCAGGAGTTCTTTCAAGCCATCACGGGCGCCGGCTAAATCGCCTTTCTGAACCAGTTCTTGAATTTCCGCAAGGGTTGTTGCGGACGATCCAGAGGCCGTGGCGGAGAACAGGATCAGGCATACAGACGTGAGACCCAGCACCGCGAGAAAGCAGGCGATGATCTTCCGTTCCCCCTCAGGCCAGAATACAATATGCATCACGAGTAGTTGTTACACCCCCCCATATGATTCTAACTCCGATACGTGGCAGAGAGGCCAGAACCACCGACTCATGATGAATTTCTGCTCGGTGTAAAAGGCAATGGCGTCTTTGCCGTGCGCGTGCAGGTCCCAGGCGTGAGACTGCGGGCGGTTGCGTTTCGTTTCGGCTACGGCGCGCTCAGCGCGCTGTGGTAATCAGCTTTGACGGCATACCCATACGAGGGCTACCGCTGACTCCCCCGAAGTTCCCATCTGGGGGGTTACCATCAGACCATTAAGAGTCCGACGGCACATCTGACTTTTGTGAACTTTAGCATAATTGTTTTAAGAGAAAAATCTTGACAAGCCGTCTAGATTTGGAAATATTCTTGCATTGATTGATATGTTAGGAATAATGATTGACGCCTTTGATCTGATCGCAGAAGGCGTGAGGTGGCAATTCGGCGTCGACCTGCTCTTGGTGCCTTCGCTGCGCGATGAGATCCTGCACATCACGAACTTCACCGGCTACCCCTCGCTCACCTTGCGGGCAGGTTTCATCGAGGTTTCCGAAGCACGCAGCGACTGGGCGCCCGACCCGGCTCATCCTCTGCCGAAATTCTCGCCGCCCCGCCGGGTTCCGCACGGTGTGTCGCTGATCGGAAGGTTGTTCGAAGAGGGAACGCTCGCGAGCGCCGGCATGACGCTCGAACGAGCTCTCGGAGTGCGCGAAGGACGCCCACGGGGGTTCTGAGCGGGCCGCCGCGGGTGCATTCCAAAAGGAGAAGAGTGCTGCCCTGCCATGAAGAACTATCGTCTCGCGATTATCCCCGGTGATGGAATCGGCCGGGAAGTTGTCCCGGCCGCGGTGCGTGTCTTAAATGCCGCAGCGGCCGGCTTTTCATTGTCCCCGCAATGCTTCGATTGGAGCTGCGAATACTACCTGCGCCACCGGCGCATGATGCCGGACGACGGCCTGGAAACCTTGCGGTCCTTTGACGCTATTCTGCTCGGCGCCATCGGCTACCCTACGGTTCCGGACCATATCTCGCTGCGGGAGCTCTTGCTTCGAATTCGTTTTGGATTTGACCTTTTCGTCAATCTGCGCCCCATCGAACTACTGCCTGGCGTTTCTTCGCCTTTGCGAGACAAGGGCCCTGAACATATCAATATGTTGTTCGTTCGCGAGAACAGCGAGGGTGAATATGCCGGCATGGGTGGGCGCTTCAAGCGGGGCACAAAAGACGAAGTTGCGATTCAGGAATCGGTATTCACTCGCCGGGGTGTAGAGCGCGTGGTCCGCTATGCGTTCGAGCAGGCGCAACGAAGGCCGCGCAAGCTCCTGGCCAGCGCCACCAAATCCAACGCGATGCAGTACACCATGGTGCTGTGGGACGAAGTGGTGGGAGAGATGGCGCGCGAATACCCGGACGTCAGCGTCGCCAGTTACCACATCGACGCCCTGGCCGCACGCATGGTCACTCACCCGGAATCGCTCGACGTGGTGGTGGGCTCCAATCTCTTTGCGGATATCCTGACCGACCTGGGAGGCGCCTTGCAGGGAAGTCTGGGGTTCGCGGCGAGTGCCAATTTGAATCCGGTCGAGCGCCTCGGCCCGCCCATGTTCGAGTCCGTGCACGGCAGCGCACCGGATATTGCGGGGCGAGGCATTGCCAATCCCGTTGCCGCCATTCGGGCCTCGGCAATGATGCTGGAGTATCTGGGCGAGCCGGCTGCTGCCGAGCGTGTGAAGAATGCCGTCTGGTCCGTGATGGCCGAGGGCCGCGTGCGCACTCCTGACCTGGGTGGGAGTAGCACAACCGATGAGTTTGCCGCGGCCGTGGCGGAGCAGGCAGCCGCATAAAGCGGCGAAACAGGTCTCGACGGGCGGAGCCCAGAGTTTTGATACCAAGGAGGCCGGGATAAGGGGAAGGGAAGCGATTGCATCGCCACGTGAATCAGCAGCACTGGCCGGTCAGCGTTCGCGATTCGTGAACCATGGAAGCAATCTCAACTCAATCATCGACATCGGATGCGTCCGTTCCCCGCATGCGGCGGGTCCTTACCCTCTGGGATTTGGTTATCTTTGGCATTGTCCTGATCCAGCCGATCGCTCCGATACCGATTTGGGGGGTTGCCCAGAAGCTCTCCAACGGCCACTTCGTCACCACCATTCTGCTGGCGATGTTCGCCATGTTGATCACGGCCTTCAGTTACGGCCGCATGGCTTCCATCTACCCTTCGGCGGGTTCCGCCTACACTTACGTTGGAAAAGGGCTGAACACTTATCTTGGATTTCTGGTGGGATGGGCGATGCTGCTCGACTACCTCATCATCCCGCTCGTCAACGGCATCTGGGTGGCTGTCGTCGTCCATTCGCGCTATCTGCCTCAGATTCCTTACGCCGCGGCGATGTTGCTGGTGGTGCTTTTCATGATAGGTCCCAATCTGCGAGGGATTAAGACCTCGGCGCGCGCCGACAAGCTGATGCTGCTGGCGATGTGCTCGGTGACCGCCGTCTTCATTCTATTGGCGATTCGATTCCTCTTCCATTACCAGGGCTGGGGAGGGCTCTTTTCCACTGAGCCCTTTTATAATCCCAAGACCTTCAGTTCTCACACGGTTTGGACGGCAACCTCCTATGCCGCGCTAACCTATATCGGCTTTGACGGCGTCACGACTCTGTCTGAGGATGTTGAGAATCCTAAACGCAACGTCCTGCTCGCCACGGTGGCCGTTTGTCTGTTTACGGGCATCTTTGGCGGATTCCTGGCCTATCTTGGCCAGCGGGTTTGGCCCGATTGGCGTACCTTACCTAATCTGGAAACAGCCTTCATGGATGTTTGCCAACGCGTAGGAGGCCTTCCGCTGTTCCATGGGATGGGGTTTACCATCCTGTTGGCGGAGCTCGCAGCCGGCCTCGCCGGAACTGTAGGTGCGGCGCGACTGCTATTCGGAATGGGCCGCGACAACGTGCTGCCGCGACGGATCTTCGCTCATCTCAGCCCCGGCACCAACACTCCTACCTACAACATCCTGATCATCGGCGCGATTGCTTTTGTTGGGGCCATCATGCTTCAGCATTTCGGCAACGCGTTTGAACATGCCGGCGAACTCCTGAATTTTGGCGCTTTTTTCGCCTTTACGAATGTGAATTTGGCGGCCTTCTGGCAATTTGGTTTCGTCCGCCCACACCCAAGCCGGATCCGAACGATCGTCGATTCGCTTTTTTCGCTGTTCGGAGCCGCCTCCTGCGCCATTATCTGGTGGAATCTGAACAGCATCGCCAAAATCGCGGGTGGCGCGTGGTTTCTCATCGGGGTCATTTATCTTGCGATCAGCACCCGCGGTTTCCGCGCGGTCCCGCGTATGATCGATTTCGCCGATCATGGGTAACGCCTCACCTGAAATGAACCGAGATCTGACCGCTGCTTGTTACAGGCCAGATTTGTTGTCAAGTGTCGCGGAGGCACCGACGCGGCGCGATGCCACGGACCCCAACCGGCGGCCCGGCCGATAGCGGGAGCGGAACGCCCGCCGTCTGCCCGGCGTGGCTCAACCTCATGCCGGCTCGTAAGATGGTGGAGGCTATCGTCTAGCCAATAGGGACATCATGTCACGATGTGTCCAATATTTCATAATTTCACTAACTGGATTTGTTTTCAGTATGTTCTCAGGTTCGAGGGGTGAAAAGCGGTCTTCCTGACCTTTTATTTTCAATAACTTCTCAGGTTTGGGAAGATGTGCCTGTGGCGGACATCCTGTCTCTGTACGTCTCGCGCGATGTTGGCCTTTCGACTAGCCATGGCCGGATCTGATTTCCTGCCGTCCGCAGTGCATAAATGCCCGTTTTGGACACGCCAAGCCCTGGCCATCGACTAAAATTATAGCCTATCAATGGACTTTGTCAAGATGGAAATTTGCCCCGGCTCTCCTCGCCAGCGGGCGCTCGCTCTTACCTTTGTCCTTGGCTGAGATTCTCTTTAATTGTTGGCGACGGTAGCCAGAATTTTCTCGGGTCATGCGGCGTCAGTGCCTTTATTCACGACGGCAATCGCGAAAGGGAACGTCTTCGGGGGACCCACCGTCCTGCAAGGTAGCGCGCACTGCGCGTTATGCCGCGCTTCCCGTCCAGAACATGGGGCCGGGAGGCTCCGAGATCAGCGCCTCCCGCAGAAGCGCGATACCCTTGGCGAGACCTTCGGAAGGCGACATCAAAGCATCTTCGTGCTCGAGGAAGATTACATCGTCGGAACCCGGTGACGTTCGTTCCCGCCGTAAGGGGGAGCACACACACCAAGGAGTACCCAGAAAATCAGCAGCGCCCGAACGAAGATAGAGGTTTCCGTTCGTCTAAAATGTGCTGATTGCGGTTTCACGTTTCCCGTCTTTCCTTACGACCGAAATTCGAAATTCATCCCTCTCGCCCACGGATCGCCGTTTCTTGTACAGTCTTTTTCCATGTTCAAGGGGAGGCCTTCAGCAACACCGTACCGTGCGGTGGCACCTCGGCAGAATACTGGCTGGTCAACCGCCCTTTATCCGCATGTTTCCAGAGGTCGCGAACGAGCCATTTTCCCAATATACCAAGATCACTCCAGTTGACCACAATCTGCCGTGAGGCTGTGTCCCTATTCAAAAGGGCTACAGCTTTCGATCCGTCTTTCAGCGGCTTGACCCACACCTGAAGCTTGCCGTTTTCGTATTGCTTCACCACATCCCCTTGCACTCCCAACGGATCCTGGTCGATCGCGATGACCTCTTTGTTCATGACAATTTCTTTAGCATACGGCGGCATTTTGAAAACATCGTTGCCCAGGAAAAGCGGCGAGGCCATGATGGCCCACATGCTGAACTGGGTCCGTTCCTCGATTTCGTTGAGCCCCCCGGGAACGCCCACCTCCAGCATGTCAGCATAATTCCATCCCTTGCCCGTCCCCGCGTATCTGGAATCAGGATGTCGGTTGGCATCCAGGTTTCTTATCAGCGTCTTCCAGTCACCGCCGACACCGCCAGAATCAATGTCGTCGCTTGTCCGCCAAAAGCTGGCCGCGCCTCTCCCCCACTCCCAGGGATTCCCTCTCCCCTGACAGCAAATTTCAACGCAAAAAGGGCGGTTGGCCTTGCGTATCGCCTCCGCAAACTGCGTGTATTGCGTTTTGGGGTCGAGGTGTTCGTCGTACCCGCCGCACCAATCGATCTTGACCCCGTCAAAGCCAAATTCCGCCCAGCTCTTGGCATCGTCCTGGTAATGACCACGCGATCCCGTTCCCTCGAAACAGCAGCACTTCCCCTCTCCCGCATCGGTATAAGCCCGCGCTTTCAATCCCCTTTTGTGAAGGTAATCCGTGATTGGCTTGAATCCGTCGGGGAATTTGTCTCGGCTAGGTTGAATATGCCCGTTCTGATCGCGGTAATGATCGCCGCATTCGATCGTGAGATATCGGTATCCAAGATCTCGCAATCCGGAGCTCACGAAAAAGTCGGCAAGTCTTTTGTAATAATCCTCGTCCCATTTAGAGCTGGTACCACAATGGTCGATGTTCCATGGCTCCCACCCCATGGGCGGTGTCTGCTTTCCCACGATGGATCCGACTGCGCTCTGGCCCCAGCCTGAAACGACAAATATTACTGAAAACACGGATGTCAAGATTGCGTACTTTGGGCGCTTTCTAATACCCAACTTTTTCCTCCTGAGTTCGTGGCTGCTCGGGCCAGGGCGAAAGACTGAGCCTCAGTGATTACACCCTTCGCGCAAGTGTGTCAAGGACATTATTAAAGGTTCTATATTTAAGTCACAACCCCTCTTTTACGTCCGGCATTTTAGAACTATTCTATTGGCTATAAGTGGCGCGAGTTTCGAATGTTATGCAGAATTTGTTTGTTTATCCCTACCCGTAATACGCACTTATTGACTCATTCATGAACGTTTCAAAATACATGGGAATGTGGCGAACTTGGGGTGAGCTTCTGAGGTAACAATGCCCGGACTTGGAGCCCCTTGAGTTTACTAACTACACCAGAATAAGAGAGTTCTGCTCCCAGAATATGTTCGAAATCTGGGAAGCGGCACCTTCTAATCGCAACCTGACAGGGATTAATCACCTGTTATAGCAGCGTTCTTCCCTATGGCATGTGAAAGGTTTATGGAGTTGCAAAAGCGGCAATTGGGTAGTGGTACAGTTTGAAATTAGGCCAAGGAAAGATGGCAAGCGGATTGCGCTGAGTGCCTCAGTCTACTGCTTATTTGGAGGGAATGCTTCGATCAGCGCATTCCTAATTAGCATTGAGGCTGGCTGATCCCATTTCTCGGGATGAGCGTCAATATATTTCCTCGCAATGGCGACAACCTGTTCTTGTTTGAGAGGAACCGGCGGCGACCAGAATTTCAAGTCCATGCCCTCAGCGGCTCCTATGATATACCCTATACAATAACCATCGTTTCCTTGAATTTTAAGGTTTTCTTGAACCGATGAACCAGCAGGAAAAGAATCTTCGCCTTGATGTCTGCATTTTTCGTGCAACTCTTGCCCGTCTTCAAAAATGATTAGTTTTTCTCCTACATATTGATCTTGGCCCCTAACAATTAGAACTATGGAGATTACAGCCAAACTGATTAAGAGTCCCCTTCTAGTATTTGTCATTGGGAATCCCCTCCTGTTTGGGTTGCGGGAGGATTATACGCTTGGGGATTTGACAGGTGTGCTATAAAAAGAAAACCCGCTCGCGGCGGGTTCTCTGGAGGTTTAGTTTTGGCGTGGCGGCCAAATCTAAGCTAAAGGAGAATCCTGCCGATGTCAACCCTATCTAAGGAAAAAGCCCCGATAAACGATGCTGTAGGACGCCTGTTTGTCCTAGCGGCAAAAGAGATTCCCGACACGGCGGAAATGCTGGATGCCCTCCGTCGTGCCGGAAATCTAGCCGAGGCAATTCAATCCAATATATTTTCTGAATCACAAGGGCAAGCCGTCTTAGGGCTTACTTCTGCGCTTGACGTTCGAGGAGCGCTAAAACCGTAAAGTCCACTGGCCCCCCGGAAGTATAGCCGACAACGCGCCAACCATCTTTGGCTAACAGGTTGATCTTTGTCTCTATATCGGGGCCATGATTTCCTTCAACAGCTTTATATTCGTACATATTTCACCTCTTCTCTCTTGGGCACACTTCACCCGTCGAGTTCCTGCTTACTTTTTTCTTGACAGGGGTTAAGCTGTACTCCTAAGATGGAGGGTGTTGGGACCTCTTAATCCGAGTTTCCAAATTTCCCCAAATCAAGTTTTATGGACTAAACACCCTTGGCAGGGGTGTCGAAAGTCCGCATCTACCATATCATGGTTATTTTGTTTTTCAAGGAAAATCCACGATATATTGTGGTTTTTTTTCGTGCGGCCACAATTCAGAGTGGTCATAAGAATCCTGAATTCTTGCCGAGATCGTCAATTTGAAAGCTTCTTATACGGTCCACGACGTCCGAAGGTTGGCTGTGGCAAGAGAGCGCAGATTTCTTCAATCTCCCAAACATGGTCTGTTATGCCCGCTTCCATCGCGGGAGTACAGCGCAGGGTTTTGTGAATGCGGCAGAAGTTATAGTGCATGTAGTGAAGCGCCACTGCGTAAGCATGGTTCTCGACTTTCTTGGAGAATCCGTTTGTCAGTCGGGTGAATCTCCGCATACTCATCCGCATGGTGAGGTTCTGGCGCTCCACGTAGCTCGTGGAGATGTGATCCGGGTCGGGATAACCCATCACAGGCTTGCTCTCGCAGGACGTGCAAACAGCGGGGCTGTAGCGCGTTTCCTCTTGGCTTGCTGCGTAGGTTTTGACGAGCATCGCATAATCAATCTCGCAGCCGAAAGCACCCTCGACCGCCTCAAGGTAAACCTTCAGACCATCTGAGGTGAGTTGTACCCGGTGAGCAAGACGGCTCGCCAGATCGTCAATGAAGATCCGGGCGCTCAGTGCATCGCGGTTGCCGGTCATGAACGAGGGAACCAACTTCGTATCCGCATCAATGGCAACCCAAGTCCACACGTCACCATATCCAAACTGCCCTTTCTTCTCGGCGGGTACGTTCTTCTCTTTGGCATAAACGAACTGCCAAATCTCGTCAACCTGCACCTTCCTGCATTTGAGATTGCGCAGCGTATGGTCCTGATACTCAGCGCAAGCTACACCCAACTGTTTGAGGAGTTTCAGAATGGTGACTTTTGATACTCCAATCATGCGAACCGTTGAACTGATCGAATTGCCTTCCACCAGCGCCATTATTACTTGCGTCTGTTCTTCGCGGCTCAGCTTGTTCATGGCATCTCCTAACTTACAAGCCAATCATACGTGACCCCCTCACGAATGTCAAGCATTATTTTGTAAAATTTCTCTTGACTACGTGAGGGGGTTATGTAATAGTTGTGGCATGGCAAAGAAACTCCCCCCCGACATCCGCGATTATTTCGTGAGGCAAGGCAGGAAAGGGGGCAAACTCGGCGGTCCTGCTAGAGCCGCAGCGATGACGCCGGAACAGCGCAGCGAGAGCGCACGGAAGGCTGTTCAGGCGCGTTGGGAAAAAGTTAAGGCTACGCAGTCCGAAGCTGGTGTATAATAGGCGTGTGGCAGGGAAGAGGCCAACTGTTGAGAGAAGACTCCTCCCCCTGCCTGTCACGCAACTTGTTAGTTCACCACGCCCCACACCAGGGTTCTCGCGAAGAATTAGCTGGTGTGGGGCTTGCTGTTTTCATGGCCCACAGTATCGGTGAACACGGATACGGGGCCGTATCCCTCCTTTTCATGTTTAATCCTCCTTCAGAGTGACCGCGCAGTCTATTCCGGTTGCGTCTTCCCACCAGAATCCGTTAATCTCCAGGTGTTGCCGCCTATGTTCTCGAATCCTCCGACTCGGATAAGAGTGTTTCTCAAGATCGGCTGAAACTTTTCCGACTTGGTTGGATAGCCTCCTCTCTTCAGGCGATTTTCGATCAAAGAACCATGAAGCTGTCCGGTCTCCTGGAGGATGATTCGAGTCGCATCGGCGATACTCATTTGGGCAAACCGAGTCGAAGGCACCACTTCAGCCGGTGCGGACTTTGGGGCATTGCCATTACCGTTGACGTGGGCGATTTCTTGTCTCACGAACGACTCGATCTCGTGTTCGACTTCACCTAGAGTATCAAACATTTCGTTTGATATGCGCACACGGTCCCTGATGGTATTTGCGCTAGTCAGCTCTTTCGTTAGCACACCGAGTTTTGTTACCGCAGTTTCAATAAGCATAATCTGAAGGTATCACGGTGATGCTATCGATGCAACAAGTATTTTGGGGGACACACCATTCCGATAATCTGACATATAGCAAGCGGTATGTCAGATGGATGTAGTGTGGATAGGCTGTGGAATACTTGAGCAGCGAACATGAGGCGAAATTACAATTTAAACTAGGTGTGGTTCTGCCCTACACCGCCTATTGTGATCTAAGTTATTTTTCTTTGGTGAGTGAGTTCTTGACCCTGTAGGCTGCCTGATTGGCTTATTCTCTGGATGTACGGGGAGCTTAATTCTTTAACGAACTTCCTCGCTACGCCTGATCGTTTCTTGGAGCGCCCTAAACGCCGCCTGATTGAAGTCCTCTTTCGGCTGGCGCTTGGCTGGCTTCTTCTTCGGCTTTGCTGTTGGTTTCTTCTTCACAGTCCGATTATCGCAGAGCGCCAGAGACAGTCAAGATAAAGAAATTTCAAACTGTACCACTACCGGCAATTGCAATATATTGTCGATGGGGAGTCGCCATGGTAAACTTAAAACAAGTCGCAGTATTGGCCGGCGTTTCTACCGCCACCGTCTCCAATGTCCTTAATAACAAGCTACGCGTCAGCCCCAAGCTCCGTGAACGGGTGCTGAAGGTGGCGCGGGAGCTTAATTACCAGCCCAACTCACTAGCTCGCAGCCTGGTGACACGCCGTTCGAACGTGGTGGGGGTGGTGATCACCGACATCATGAATCCGTTCTACGGCGCAGTCACCCGCGGTGCCGAGGATGTTCTGGGTCGGGCCGGGTACACATCCCTGATCGGGAACACCGATGGTAATTGCGAGAAAGAGGAAGCCTACTACCGGACGTTTCTGGCAAAGCGGTTGGATGGGCTCTTACTCATCACCTGCCCGAATGAATATCCCCCTGCTTACCTCTCGCGGCACAACTCCGAGGAAACCCCCATCGTTTTTATGAATCGCGATTATTCGGGTGTCCGCGCGGACTCGGTAATTGCGGACGGCCAGGAGGGTAGTTGCCGGGCGGTAGCTCATTTGCTCGACATGGGGCATCGCCGGGTGGGCATCATTACGGGTCCGGCCCGGCACGTCAGCTCCCAACAGCGTCTCCTCGGGTACACGCGCGCGCTCCACGAGTACCGTCTGCCTGTGGACGAAAAACTCATCCGGGAGGGCCAATTCGACATCAAGACGGGGTACGAGCAAGCACAACAACTGCTCGGGTTGCGCCCCCGGCCCACGGCGCTGTTCGTGTGCAATGTCGCCATGAGCATGGCGGCCTTGCGGGCCATATTTGACGCTGAGTTAAGGTGCCCTGAAGATGTGGCGCTGGTGAGTTTTGACGATACGGCGTGGTTTGACCTGATTCGGCCGCGAGTCAGCGCGGTTGCACAGCCTTCCTATGACCTGGGCGCCGCCGCTGCCCAGATGCTTCTCGACCGGATCGCAGGGCGGCTTCCCGCTTTCCCGCAAAGGACGATTTTGAAAACTGAGTTGATTGTACGGGAGTCAAGTAATTGGCAGCTGCGACTACAAACCCCCGGGGAAGGAGACAAGAATGCGACTCCTGAATAAGACAGTTCTGGTCACCGGTTCCAGCAAGGGCATTGGGCGGGCGCTTGCGGTGGGAATGGGCCGCGAAGGCGCGGACGTAATCGTCAATTACAATACCGACCTCCAGGGCGCTCGTTCCACGGTTGAGGAAATTCATAAACTGGGCCGGAAGTCCATCGCCATCCCGGCTGATATCGGCGTGGTCGCAGAAATCCAAGCGATGTTCAGGAAAGTGGTGCAAGAGTTCGACAAGCTCGACGTCCTCATCAACAACGCCGGCGTAACGGGATGGACCAGCCTGTTCGAGATCACCGAAGAGAAATGGGACCGCGTTATTGACACAAATTTAAAGGGCACCTTCTTTTGTTCGCTGGAAGCGGCGCGCATTATGAGACAACACGGCGGCGGAAGTATCGTCAACGTGTCGACCAACTGCGCAGCCATGGGCGTGAAGCACCTGGTTGCTTACGCTTGCAGCAAGGGAGGAATCCACGCCATGACGAAGCAGTTGGCGGTGGAATTGGCGCCGCTCGGAATTCGAGTAAATACATTTGCTCCCGGCCCAACCAACGTCGAAAGGAACCTGCTGGACGATCCCGCTTACCGGACAACTTGGGGAAAAATGACTCCTATGGGGCGGACCGCGGGAAAATCCAGCATGCCGCTCCCGCGCCGAAGCACGACACCCGTTGACTTAGTGGGAGAGGGAATGGCGCGGATGCCCAAAGGACATCAACCCGGATTTCTCACCATGGTCGAAGGTGCGACGCCAACACTGTGAACTCCGAAAAACCTCGGTTAGGTTACCTTTCGGCAACCTAACCGAGGCGATTAAACTAGGGGTAAACCAATTCTTGCTACGTTGTTATGTTGCGGAGGGACTGGCCGGTGAGGGTTGCGCGACGGGTGTCGGAGCACTCGCCGTGGTCCCAGGGGCGAGCTTGTTCATTAAGAGCGCTGCCAACCCTTCCAGGACGCCACCGCCCGAACCACCGCTACCAACCACCAAGGTGTCAGGCATGAACGGAACGCAGCTCTTCGAGAGAGCGTCGACGGAATTCACGAGAGCCGTCGCTCCCTGACCCAACGCCTCAACCTGTTTTCGATAGGCCTCGGCCCTGGCCAAACCGATGGCCCTCACTTGAGCACCTTGCGCCGTACCGGTCCGCTCGATGTAGGTGGCCTCACCGTCAGCCTCGGCCTTGCGAGCTTCGGCATTGTTCTTCTTTATCTCAACGCCGACGGCAGACTGAGCAAGCGGCGCCTGCATGTCAGCAGTTCCTCTGGCCTTCTCGGTTTCAATGCGCTGGTCCTGAGCCTGCCGCTGCATCTTGAAGGTCTCAACTTCCTGATGAGCAACTTCGCGCTGAGTCAGAACCGTGACCAATTCCACCGGGTAAATCACGTCTTGGATGTAGACACCCCGAGTCTCGATTTCATACTCGGCCAGCTTTCTTTGTATATAGTCGAATGCCTCCTCTTGCACGGTCTGGCGAGTCTGGATGAACTTAATCGCTTCCATACCGCCAATTTTGTCGCGAAAGAGGTTACCGACGGCTGCTTGCAGGACTTCATTCACGAGGTTTTCCATGGAGCCGACCATGGAAATGACTCGAGGCGCCTTGGTGTCCGGAACGTGAATCAGCACTTGGAGATCGATCGAGAACACAAAGCCTTCATTGCTTTTGGCGATGATGGGTTCCAGATGTGCATCGAGCCCGTGCGCTCCCGTGACGTTCTTGGCCCAGTCGAGTTTGAGGATCGCCGTGAGAACCACCTTAGCGTCGTAAATCCGGGGGTTGATCGGATACTTTCCAGTTCTCAATGCTTCTTGCCAGATACCTTGATGGCCGGGACGCACCAAACTCCCGAACTTGAAATCGACGCCCGAAGTATCCTGGGTCGGTAGACCAACGTAGGCTTTGATGACAGCCACTTGGCCCTGTTCGACAACCAGCATGGGGACCTGTTCGACGCGTACCAAGAAGGGGTTCAGGTTGTATGCGCCGTATAGAAGCGGGTCGTGCTGAAGGCCGATTTTCCCACCAGCATCCAAGAACTTTTGGAAATCCTGGTAGTTGTTGTGCAGGTTGTCCTTGCTACCAAGGATCAACCCCATAAGTTGGAAGTCGGTGGTGCCCTCTCTTCTCTCGAGTTCTTCGATGTCTTCAAAACCTCCGAGCCGACCGGCGATTGCGCCCGCTGGCAGTGGTTCACCTTCGAGCGTCGTCACGATGCCGATCATGTCCACGACTTTTCCGCTATCAGCGGGTTTAGGCGCAATGCGGGTGACCTCCAATTGCCTTTCTTCAAGGCCGAAAGCTGCGAAGGTAAGCCCGCCCTTTGCTTGGGCAAGTCGCCTGTATTCATCGGAAACTGGCACGCCGAAGACCTGCGGCTTGGTGATGACCAAGAAACCCACGGGGTGAATCGGGGCCAGCGTGCCCGGTGACAGAGCCGGCCTCTGCACGCCTTTTTGGCCACCCTGCTCAATAAAGGTTTTGAGATCAGTGAAGTTACCGAACTCGGGTTTGTATAGCCCCGATTTTGCGCCAATGGGTGTTGGCTCGCCAACTTGAGCGATGACCACGCCGATTTGGCCCGCAGGCACCTGGACCCACGGGTGTTTCGTAACGTCGTAAATCAGGCAGAGCTTGAAACGGAGACCGGGCATAAGCAACTCAGCCTGGTAACCGGCTTCGCCCTCGAAGGCCACTGGGTTGTTGCCAGGCAGTTTGGCTCCGAAGCGTTTACGGACCAGTCCGATCTGGGTCGGGCCGACGCTGTAAATCGATTTGAAAAAAACCACCAGCACGAAAAGTGCCAGCACACCGCTTAGCACACTGCCCCAAAACGCAGGGAACAACAAGGATTCCGTCATACTTCCTCCATGACTGTGGTTTGTCCATCCACCTCCCAGAATCGTAATACTGTCCCGCAACTTTACGCCGATAATAAGCAGAGTTCCAGAGCTTGCGGGTTGTTGGTGATAACAGCCTAACCTATCCCGTAAGTCTGATTCGGAACGAAAAACGTTAGTGCTGTATCGGAAGCGCGCCGGTGAGAAAGCGATGGTGGCACGAGGGCTGGGACGGCGCGCTTTCGATACAGCCGTTTGAACGTAGCCGCGTCACGACCCTATGGGATTTGAATGGTGTTTTCTGTGCCGGGTGGGAGCCGATGGAGGAGCAAGGGGCGTGGAGCGGGCGGCGAAGCGAGGCGGAAGAGGTGATGAGAGTGTCGATCGACCTCGATAGGGAACGATGGACGGGGAGTGAAAAAGTGCTGGGGACCGGGAAAGGCACACGAAGAGTGTTGGCGCTGAAGGCCCTGAGCGTTTTGGGATTGGTCGCGAGCGTTTCATGCGTTCCTCGCCAGGGGAAGGGGTGGAGAACGTAGCGCGATCTGGGCTGAGCTGATTCGCTCCAAGATGATCATGGGGCCGCCGCAATGAGGACAGGTCCAGGGAGAAGGAGGATGCGGGTTGGCGGAGGGAACCTCCCCGTCCCCTGGCGTGGGTGGTTGAGTGCAGGGCGAAGTCGTCGCTGATCCTAGCAGCCGGAAACAGAGGGGTAGAAATCGAGTGCGACGACGATGAGCCAGGAAGCCGAAGTGGCGGATGCGCACGAAACCTGGGGGAAGCACGTGGAGCAGAAAGCGTGGCAAGAACTCGTCCACGGACAGGGTCATGAGGCGCTGCTGGTTGCCGTGGGCGGAGTCTCGCCAGCGGAAGGTGACCTGGTCGCCGGTTAGGGAAACAAGTCGATGGTTGGAGATGGCCACACGATGGGTGTAAGCGCCCAGGTAGAGGAGCACATACTCGGGACCCCGGAAAGGCGGTTTGCAGTAGACGATCCAGTCCCGGCGGAAGAGTGGGCGCAGGAAGGCAGAGAAAGTTTTCGGTGAGGCGAGCGGCTTCAACTGACCGTGGAAGCCCAGTTGACCTTCGGCGAAAGCGTGTTTCAGAGCCGCGACGAACTTGCCCCGAAAAACCCGAGCCAGAACCGCAAGGGGAAGAAAGAAGCGGCGACGGGAACTGCGCCAGCGTTGGTGGTCCGGGGAGAGTCCGCCGGCGGGGACCACACAATGGACATGAGGATGATGCTCCAGCTTCTGGTTCCAAGTGTGAAGGACACTGAAGAAGCCGATCTCGGCGCCCAGATGCCGGGGATGGCGCGCGACTTCGAGCAGGGTTTGGGCGCTGGCGCGGAGCAGCAGATCGTAGAGAACCTTTTTGTTCTGCAACGCCAAGGGCGCCAGAAGATGAGGAAGGGTGAAGACCACGTGTACGTAGCGGGTGGGCAGGTGTTCCTGTCGGCGCGCCTCCAGCCAGCGGTCGCGGGCCTGGGCCTGACACTTGGGGCAGTGCCGATTTCTGCACGAGTTGTAAGAGATGGCGCGATACCCGCAGCGGGAACACTCATCGCGATGCCCGCCGAGCGCGGCGGTGCGACAACGCGCGATGGCCGCCAGGACCTTGCGGTGCTGGGCGGTCAGCCAGGAGCGGCTGCGTTCGATGAATCTCTGCCCCGCCACGCGGATGAGATCGGCCACCTCCAAGGGTGGCCGGTTCATTTAGGCGTCTCCGGGCGGATCGTCTTTCTTCCCCGTCGCCGACAGCGCCAACGCGTCCAGGGGACTGGCGGTGGCTTGGAGATGGCGGGTGGAAAGGTGCAAGTACTGTGTGGTCTCTTTCAGATCATGGTGACCTAACAGAATCTGAATCGTGCGCAGGTCCGCACCGGCTTCGAGGAGATGAGTGGCAAAGCAGTGGCGCAGCGTGTGGGGATGCACACTTTTTTTGAGACCGGCACGCTGTGCCGCAAAATAGCAAGCCTGCCAGAGAGTCTTGGTGCGGATGGGCTGTGGGGCGGAATGCCAGCGGTTGCCGGGGAAAAGCCAGACTTTCGGCTTGAGCCGGCTCCAGTGCTCGCGTAAGGCGGCGAGCAGGGCAGGGCTGAGCATCACGTCCCGATCCACCCGTCCCTTGCCGCCGCGAATGTGGATAACCATGCGCTGGCTGTCGATATCCCCGACTTGCAGTCGCGCCACCTCGGCGCAGCGTGCACCCGTGGCGTAGAGGGTCATCAACAGGATGCGATAGAAGGGGGTAGTAGCCGCGTTAATGAGCTGGGCGACTTCTTCCTGACTCAGAATGGCGGGCAGACGACGCACCTTCTTGGGGTAGGGCGTATCGTCCATGGTCCACCGCTTCCTGAGCGTCTTGAGGAAGAAGAAGCGTAGTGCCGCCAACTGCTGCGTCACACTGCTCGCATCCAGCTTGCGCTCGCGGAACAAATAGGCTTGGTATTCACGCACGTGCTCGGGACGCAGTTGGTCGGGAGAGCGGTGGAAGTAGCGGGCGAAGTCGGCCACCGCACGGAGATAGCAACGGATCGTACCCTGAGAGTAATTACGACGCTCGAGTTCTTCGAGCATCATTCGGCGTAATCGGGTCATAGGAATCCTCCTTATGACCCGACCATACCTGATCAGCACAATCGTACAACTGCACGCACGCGAAGCGTCCGCCGCCCCCAGCGGCTTCGTTCAAACGCCCTTCCTTGACCAAAGGGAGAGACAAGTTCGTCTGGGTCAATTGGGGGTTCTAACCGCCATCTCGGAAGCTGGACCCTGGAGCGCGAATTTTACACCGGGAATTCCAAACCCCTGACGGCACCCTGGCTACCAGCGTCCAGATCAGCGAGGACTGGCTCTATGGCGACCGGATTCCATTCATTTCCGACCACTGCGTTCCGCGCGGCATCCAGCGGCTGGTGACGAGCCCCGCCGACCTGCCAGCCTTGCGGCATCTTCTTGTTCCGCCCACGACCGACGAGATGTCCGCCTTTCAGAAGGAGGCAGAACGCGCTCGCGCTTTCGCGCGCAGTCGGGGTGTTCTCCTGGCCGGCGGCTGGGGAGCCGGTGCCGACATGGTGAACTGGCTGTGTGGTATGGAGCCATTGATGATCCTCACCCAAACGAACCCCGGGTTCGTTGCCGACCTCTACGAGATGGTCCACCAATGGAACCAAGGGAGGATGGAAGTGGTGCTTTCCGGCGGTGTTGACCTGTACATCCGCCGCGCCTGGTATGAAGGCTGCGATTTCATTCCGCGCAAGTTCTTTCACGATGTCGTGCTGCCCAAACTAAAAGCGGAGGTGGACCTGGCGCACGAGAAAGGCGCCAAATTTGGTTACATCTGCAGCAGCGGCCTGCTACCGATGATCGAGTATCAAGTCGAAGCCGGTATCGATGTCCTGATCGGCCTCGATCCCGTCCAGGGCACCAGCACGGATCTGGAAGAAATCAAACGAAAAACAGGAAATCGGATGTGTTTGTGGGGCGGCGTTTCGGGCGCCATTACGGTGGAAATGGGAACCGAGGACGAGGTGCGCTCGGCGGTGCGGCAAGCCCTGCAGGCCCTGGGTCCACAGGGATTTATTCTGTCGCCGGTCGACAACATCACCGTGGATGCACCGAAGACCTGGAGTAATCTGGAGGTCTTGGGCGACGAATGGCGACTACATCGAGACCCCTCTCGAATGGAGCGGGCTTCAGGAATAATCGCCGTCTCCTAACTGAAGGGTTAGCGCCCGGACACTCGCATGACAAAATTCTTGGTTGATATTCTCCGCCAGCCGCAGGAATTGGAAAGAACCTTCGAATTCCTGGGCGGTGGCGGGCATCCGTTGCTCATGGAGGGAGCAACTGCCATCCGGCGGGTTCGCCACGTGTACCTGACGGGAATCGGCAGCAGTTGGCACGCGGCACTGAACGCCGGGTCGTTATTCCACCGGGCCGGCTTTACCGTACAGATGCGCGACGCCGCTGAGTTGCTCCACTGGGATACCGTTCCCCAGCAATCCGCGATTATCGCCATTTCCCGTAGCGGCCGCAGTGCGGAGATCCTCAAGTTACTTTCCAAAGCGCGCCAGAATGGAGTGATTGTCATCGGCGTAACGGCTGTTGGGGACGGCCCGCTGGCCCAACACGCGCAAGTCCCGATTGTGGTCCCCGTGGGTTTGGACCAGTCCATCTCTGTTAATACGTACTCCGTCCTTTCCGCCGCCGCGAGCGCCCTGGCAGGGATGACGGTTGGTTCCTTTGATGATAAGGTAGCGGCTTCGCTGGTGCGCGCGGCTGGCGAAACCGGGAAGTGTTTGGCAAGCTGGCAGGAACTGGTGCGCAATTCGCCTTGGCTCGCGCCCCGTTCGACCTGTTACTTCCTTGCCCGCACAACCAGCATGGGAAGTTGCAATGAGGCAAGGCTGTTGTGGGAGGAAGCTGTCAAATCGCCAGCCACGGCGTTGGGAACAGGTAGCTTTCGGCATGGTCCGCAGGAGGTGATCGCCGAAAACGTGCGTTTCGGGCTATGGATCGATGGCCAGACCCTGCGCGAGCAGGATTTGGCCGTAGCCCGTGACTTGAGGAAATTGGGGGCGTCGGTGATGCTCATCGGCCAGGATCTCCCTGAACGCGACGGAGACTTGGTATTCCAGATCCCGCGCATTCCCCCGGAGTGGCAGTTCCTGACGGACATCATCCCGGCTCAGCTTGAGTGGCATCAATGGTGCCCAAGTAAGTTAGGATTGCCCGGTCATCGGGCTCGGTGAGTGCCACGCCGAGACCTGTTTTCAAGGTGGGATGGGCCTTTACACGGGAAATATCCACTCCGAGCGATCGAAGTTTTTCAATGACAAACGGGCCAAAGATGTCCCTGCCCACCCATCCGATCACACCCACGCGTGCCCCCAGTTTAGCCATCTGGGTGATGAAAATGTTCGCCGACCCCCCGAGCTCCACAAAGTAATCTCCCATAATCTGCTCGACTTGGTGGAACTGCGGACGGATGTTGCCCGTCAAGATGAAGTCCACGCACATGTCGGCCACGGTGAGCACATCCAGTGGTTTCTTGTTGGTCTCCATTTCCGTCAACCAGGAGTGATCGCCCCTAAGTGTGGTAAGTAAAGCTGGGCGATCACAAAGCCTCCGATGTCGATTTCGATTCGATCCGGCATTCAACGGTCCGATCGCCGATCAGTCACCTGCCACTTGCCAAAACGCACCTCCCAATTCACAGCTTCTTGCTGTCCCAGAAAGGTTACCTTGAGCGAATTCCCGTTCAGAGCGTGATGGACCGGAACCACGGCGTTACTCTTGGTTTGGGCGCGCACTTGCGAGACACCCACGCCGTTCGGAACATAGAACCACAGCGTATAGTCATCCCCCGGCACGGTATCCGATACGCCGCGCAGCCGGTTCTGCGAGCCATCCCACGCCACCTCCCGGATCGAATAAGCGCCCGTGATGTGTCGCGAGGTTCCGACAAGTTGAGGCCGGTTTTCAAGGGGATGGATGAGCAGGACTCGTGTATCATGCGGGTCAATTGTGACGTCCATACGCCCTTTAAAGACACCGAGGAGCTTTTGGCTCCAGAAATCGAAGACCACGTAGGACGTACTTGCATTTAATCCCAGCTTGTCCGAAAACGAAAGTTGCCGCGCGGCGGGCCAACTCCGCCAGTTGACCAAACCGGCGACGTCGTAGACGCCTGCCGGGGCGTTTACTTTTAAATCCAAGATTTCTGGGTAGTTGTGGATGTAGTCGTCTGGTGTCGTGTGCTTGAAAAGGTCCCACATCGGCATGTCGGTCCCGCGGCTGAACAGGTCGACGGGGAGAATGGGCATGGTGGGCAATGTCATCTTCAGGAGGTTGGTACGTTCCGGCGGCAACTCCGCCACCAAACTTCCCAGTGAATAAACCACACCGCTCAGAGCAACCCAACTGAGCACGGTATGGGCTTCCGCCAGGGTGGTACCAAATCCCCGCAGGGGGGCCTCGCGGGTGCGGGCGGTTTCGACCACACGGGAGGGCCGCAGCTTCATGGCCTCCGCGACGCTCATGGGCGGCTCCACGTCCATTTCACCCGGCATGACGTAAACCGCCAAGTGGTTCAAGAAGGCATTGGCATTGATCGAGCTGAAAACCACGTACATCCCCCGCCAACTGTTATAGGGATCCTCGCCGGTGTAGTAAGAGTTGAAGTAACCGATTCCATTGAGCGGCGTCCCTGCCGGGCAGCCTTCGATGAATCGGTGGGGGCCCACCGTGTCGCGGATCACCTTCAGGCGGCGCCGGTAGGCCACGATCGGGTCGATGGACCGGTCGGCGATTTTATCGAGATCCACCCCCGGCACATACTTAAGGAAGTCATGTTCACCATCAAATTTGTAGTATTCGAACCCCAAACCGTCCAGGATGGTGAACTCCTTCTTGAGGAAGTCGAGTACCTCCGGGTTGGTGGAATCAAGGGTGGGAGTGTTGTAATCCAGGACGATCCTTCCGTCCTTCTTGTAACGCAGATACCAATCGGGATGCTGCTCCACTGCTCCCGCGTAAGCGCTGGGCACAAGCCAAAGGCCGGGCAGCAACCCTTTGGACTTGATGTAGTCCGTCAACCACTTGGGCCCATGCGGGAACTTTTCCGGATCCCATTTCTCAATCCAATAATGCTCGCCCTTCTTTCCGCGGTCGTAGCCGTCATCAAGCTGCACATATTGGTATCCGTAAGATTTCAGGTTCGCGGCAATCCAGTCGGCGTTGCGGACAATGTCCACCTCCCGCACTTGGTCGTAATAACTGCTCCAACTGTCCCAGACCATGGGGGAACGCCGGAAATAACTATCATCAAGGGGAACGTAATCAGGCAGGCCCAAGGTGTTCGTGAAATAGTCTGGAGTGAATCGCACCAGGGTATTCCCCGGCACGGGGATAGTCACGTCAAGCCGGTCCGCATTCCGCCGGCTACGTTGCACTACAGTCTGTTCGGGAAAATCGATCACCGTATCCGTCTTGCGGTCAAAAAGACTGTGCAAATTGGAACTGTCCACCTGTCCCAGCGCGAAGTACATAACTTCCGGATTCTGCCGAGGAAGGAAGGAGGGGTAACTCGCCTCGAAGCCCCCATAACCGTTCTTGGTTTCTGGCGTCATCATCCAATTCACCGGCGTCCCTTGGGGGTCCAGCAGCCGCGCCACAATCCGGCCGGGAGGAGCGGGCGCTTCCGCGGCGAGAACGGCATCGTACGACGTACAGGAAATCTTCAAACTTCTGGGACCTAACTCGAGGAGCCAACTGCCAGGAGGTTCGGCCGTGCGGATGGATAGTTGGTTTCGTCCGTTCGTCGCAACGGACCAGTTCTTCCACGGCTCCAGACCGTGCTCATCTCGCAGTTCCAGTCGAACGTCATCGAGGACTGTGCCCAGGCCTTCATGCGAAATGCGAAGTGTGTGCCGCTGCTGGTCGACGGTTACCGACCAGCCATCGCTGGTGGCCGTTACCAGGTTAGCTGCTTTTACCCCCCCGGCTGCGACGGTCAAACCGATCGAGATCATAAACAAGAAGATTCTGCGCATTTGCTCCTCCTTGTGCTTTTGCATTGATGCCGGCCCCGTGCAGGTGGAGCTTGCCGTCGCCTTTTCGGCGGGAGACCCATCGTTGCAGTGACCGCGTACAAAACAGATGACCGGCAAAGGATGTTTTCCCTCAGGGCTCGACATTCTGAACGGAAGGGCCCCACGACGGGGGCCCACCCTTGAATTACCGAACGTTTTCTACCCCCTCCAGACGCACGGTCACGATTCCAAACGGCTTGACAGCAAAACTGAAGCCGTGCATCCACGGTGGAGCGAATTCAAGGTAGTTTCACCGTGTCACGCAGCTTGCAGCCAGGAGGTATAGGCATTCATTTTTTCGTGCTCTGGATAAACCATGAACTGGATTTGCTCACCAGCATCAGACTGTTTGAACATCGCGATTGAGGTTTTGTACAGGGATGCCACTTCCGATTCTGCGAGCGTTTTGCCTTGTGCATCGGCAGCGTTAAGAAACCAGCACGATCGTGGAGCCAGCGAGCCAACCAGCTCCGGTGTATCGAAGTGCTTTAAAATGCCGTACAGGAACCAAGATATGTCAAGTGAGTACGCTTCGGATTCGACCACTGACCGGTAAGGGGCGAGTGGGCTATCAAGCATTATCGAGTGCAGACGGTCGTCGAGCACTCCGGACAGCAGGACCGCCAGCGCGGCGCCCTTTTCTCCAAGTCCGTAGATTCTACTCTGATCCACTTCGCGCCTCGATTGGAGGTAATCAAGGCACCGCAGAAAGTCCCACACCCTCTGTCCTAATACGGGCTTGCCGAGAGTGAAACAGGCCCAAGAATAGCGTTGCCAACGGTCCCCCTGATAGTAGCTTGGCCCGGCTGCGGGATAACGAGGAATGGAGAGACCAAGCCCGCGGAGGTCAATCGCACACAGAGCAAAGCCCTTGCGCACAAGACCACTCATCTCCGACGGCTCGTGGGCGATTTCATTTCGATTCCCCTCGGAAACATAAACGATGGTAGGGAAGGGCGAATCGCCTTTTGCCGGCCGCAGAAGCCAGCCGGTTACCCGCACGAAAGGCTCTGACTCCAGCGTGAATTCGTCGATCGCGATGTCGTTCTGCCAAATGTTCGACGAAAGTATTCGCGAGTTGAGAGGCAATTTCTGATTGGGGAGGGCAAGCAGCTCCTGGAGGGTTCCCTGAGCGCGTCGGCGGAAGGCTTTGACATCGGCCGGTCCGGCGCCAGGGGAACTCACTGGCGCAAGTGCTCGCAGACGGCTGCTATTCAACGTGACGACGGACCGTCCTCCGAGCGAGGTCAGGACTTGACCGGTGCTCGTACAGTTCAGCTCTCCGGGAGCGGATTTATCAAACTCCGCTTCCCCAGTCCCCCATTCTTCGCGCCCCAGCCAGCGATTAAACCACCGGTAGGCTTCCCGCCGATTAAAGAACCCGTAATTGTGCGGCAGAGGTGAACCAAACAGGCTCACTTTCTCGCTCGCACCCATCAGCTTGTAGGCGGCCTGAACCTCCTTGTAGATCTCCTCTCCTTTCACGTAGGCCGGCGAGTAAGTCAGGCCGGCGTCACTTCGCGAATATAAAATGAGCAGCGGCTTCGGGGCGAAGGCTAGAAGCAAGTCGCCGCGGTCGATGCCTTCGGGAAGGCTGCCCACCATATTCTGTTCAGCGTCATCGACCGCGCCGGGAGCATCATAGGACGGGCCCGCCACATTCTCGGAGTTTCCATCGGATTCCACGGCGGCTTTGATGCGTGGCTCCAAGGCCGCCAAGTACATCGTCATCGTTCCTCCGCCCGATTGGCCTGTACAGCCTATCCGCTCGGGATCCACCTCTGGGCGGGAGAGTAGATAATCGAGGGCGCGAACGCCATCCCAGACTCGATACTGCGAAAATTGGGAGCCAAACAGTAACATGGGACGCCCCGCCTGATCGTGTTCCCCGGTCGGTCCGTAGAGGCTCTGGCCAGTGTGCGGGTCGAGATATTGTTGCCTTTCGCCCTGCCCGAAAGGGTCGAAAACCAGCACCATGTACCCTTTTCTAGCGAGTGTTTGAGATACGTATTGATAGGTGTAATAGGCCTTGCCATTTTCACTATGCCCGAGCGTGTGAAGAATTCCTGGATAAGACGGCTGATGTTGGTTGGGTATATAGAGGTTGGCGGTAACAAAGACCTCGGGCTGGCTTTCGAAAATGACCTTCTCGATTCGATAGGCGCCCCGATCGATAGTTCCCACGATTCTCGGTTTTAGAGGAGTCTTCTCCAGCGGGCCGCCGATAAGCCGCCACACGGTGGAGCGGATCGTCTCGATGCGGGAACGAACCGCAGCTTCGGTTTGCATCGCCGCCAACTCGGCGAGACGCCGGGCGCGAGCCTCGTTCATCCGGGCCGCAATGAAACGTGGCCAGTCGTTCCAGTAGTCGCGTTCCTGTTCGTCTGGCGGCTGATTGTCTTCCGTGGCGGACGGGCGAACGCCGGCAAAACCGGCGCGCCCAGCCAGTGACAACCCTAACCCCAAAATATTACTCTGTATGAACCGGCGACGCGAGGGCATGGGGCATCTCCAATTGTGGCAGGTCAGCTACCTGGCTGAGCCAGGCTAAATCAATCCTCATTTTCACTTGCCGTCAAAAACACCGCATAGTCTGTGGAATCCCTGCCGGCGCGCAGTTCAACGTGCTCACTGGGCCGGCAGGTTTTCTTGAAGACTTCATAGTCCACCAGGTATGTTGAATCGTTACGCCATTCGGATTCTGGCTGGAGGCAGTGCCGCTGCCCGCCAAGCGGCGAGAAGCGTGAACCGGCAAAATTTCAGTAACAACCTTTATTTTCATAAACATCGTGGTTCATACCCATAACTCTCCCCAAGGTAAGCCACTGGTTTGACCAGCGAGACTCGAAGAGGTTTGACCGTTGAACAGAGTAACATCCTCCTCCAAGGTGGCTTGATGAGAACCCATCCCAAAGGAGGATGTCAGAGCCTATCGCATTCACGATGGGACTGCAAATACCATGTGGGGTTCGTCCCCAAGCGGCGACGCAATAAGGTGCAGTTCGGAAAGACGCGCCGACACTGCGACGTACGCGAAGGAAGGCAAGGTGTGGGCGCGTGGTATAAACTGCCGGACCGAACTGACACCCGGTTCCGCGATTTTGAGATATTCAATTGCCCCATCACTGATTTGCAATGAGGCGAACGCTTGGAAATGAAAAATCTCCTGGACCGATTGATAAGGCTTATATTAATGGAACAAAACGCAAGAGACGTTGCAATGGGTCGATTGTTTTGCCAAGCAATCTCACGCCGGCAACTGTGAAGATCCGGTCAGGCGACGGCATCGAAGGCAGAACCGGAGTTGATATAAGCGAGGAGACGCGATGACTAGGGGTTTTAGGCAGGATTCGGTGAGAACTGAAGGTGCGCAGGTCCCGGCTTGGGCGGGTTCCGCAAGTAGGTCTAATTGTAAGCAAGCTGCGGTCTGGCTGCTGGTCCTGCTGGGCATGTTGAGCGCGGCGACCGGCGTCTTGGTGGGCCGGGTAGACGGGGGGAACACGCCCGCTGCCGCGGTTGATCCCTTAATCGGCACCGGACATGGACCCGGCGGCCCCGTAAACTTATATCCGGGCGCCACCCGGCCTTTTGGCATGGTGCAGCTCAGTCCCGATACGGAAGCCAATGGTTTCGGGTATCATTACTACCAGTCCGCCATCCAGGGTTTCAGCATGACTCACATGAGCGGTCCCGGCTGTGCCAATGAAGGAGATGTGTTTCTTACGGCAACCTCCGGACCCCTCGCGACGCAAGTGAAGGATTTTGAGTCCCCTTACGCCCACGGCCAGGAAGCGGCTGCGCCGGGCTACTACCGCGTGTTGCTATCGCGCTGGGGCATCGACGTCGAGCTCACGGCCACCGACCGCGCGGGCTTGGCGCGATTTACCTTCCCGGCAGGAAAAGCTGCGAACGTTCTCGTCCCCATCAGCCACACGCTCAATGTGACGGAATCCGCGCAGGTCCACGTTGAAAACGACCGCGAAATCACCGGCTATGTGGAGAACCACGCGTTCTGCGGCAACCCGCAAACGTACAAGGTCTATTTCGACATCACGTTTAGCCAGCCCTTCGCGTCTTTTGGGACCTGGCGGGGAACGGAAACCGCCGAGATTTCCGCGGGCGCCCACACGGCAGACCAGACCCAGCAAGGGCAATGGGTTGGCGCCTACGCAAGCTGGGCGGCTTCGCCTGCTTCGCAACGCATCGAGGCGAAAATCGGCATTTCGTATGTCGATCTGGCGGGGGCTGAAAACAACCTGAAGGCCGAAGCATCCGGGAAGGATTTTGACCAGGTGCTGGGCGAAGCGAAGGCGGTATGGGATAAGGCGCTGAGTGTAATCCAGGTTTCGGGAGGGAGCGACACGGATCGCCGCATATTCTCTACGGCGCTCTACCACACACTAATGACACCGAACATTTTCAGCGACGCCGACGGGCGGTATGTCGGCTTTGACGACCAGATCCATCAAGTGGACCCCGGCCATCTGGTCTACTGCAATTTCTCCGGGTGGGACATTTACCGCAGCGAGCTGCCGCTCCTGTCGCTGATTGAGCCGCAACGGCTGGAGGACATGGCCCAATCCGTTGTGTTGATGTACCAGCAGGGTGGCTGGATTGACCGCTGGCCGCACATCAACCGGTACACCAACGTCATGGCCGGAAGTCCGCTCACGGTGATGCTGAGCATGGCTTGGCGGGGTGGGCTGCACGGCTTTGATATCAAAAACGCATGGGAGGGAATGCTCCGCGACGCCACGGAAGCCCCGCCCTCCCACCAGCCTTATCAAGGCCAGGACGGGATCGAGTGGATTAACAAGCTCCATTACCTTCCCAACGACAAAGGCCACTATGGCTCCGTCTCGCAGATCCAGGAAGATTGCATAGCCTATGCTTCGCTCTACCGGCTGGCGATGAGTCTGGGGAAGACGGACGATGCGAAGACGCTCTACGAACGCGCTCTCTACTATCGCAACGTGTTCAATACTGATGACGGTTTCTTCCGCCCGCGAAACGCCGACGGACAGTGGGTGGAGGGCTTTGACCCTACCAACCAGGATGAGAAGCAGGGTTTCATCGAGGGCTCGGGCTGGCACTACCAGATGTTCGCGCCCTTTGATATGGCATGGCTCGTCCGTGCGGTGGGTGTGGCTCGCTTCAACCACCGGATGCACAGCTTCTTCGACTATGAGAAACCCGGTTGGTTTGCCCAGTATTATAACCCTTACAATGAAACCGATCTGGAAGCACCCTTCGTGTTCAACTTTTCCGGCGAGCCTTGGGAAACGCAGCGGGTGGTTCGGCGGGTCCTGAGAGAGAACTACACCACTTCGCCCGACGGCATTCCCGGCAATGACGATTTGGGCGAGATGTCTTCCTGGGCCGTCTTAAGTATGATGGGGATTTACACGGTAGATCCCGCCAGCCTCGCCTATGTGCTGGTCAGCCCGGTGTTTTCCCACATCACCATCCAGTTGCAAGCTCCGTATTCCGGGAAGACTTTTACCATCGCAACGACGACTGATCCCGAGGCGAAACCCTATATTCAAAGCGTGAAACTGAACGGCAACGATCATACTCAAAACTGGATTACCTTCGGAGATATGACCGGCGGTGGCCAGTTGCAGTTCGTGCTGGGAGCGGAGCCTGACAAGTCATGGGGTTCGGCCGCCAAGGACGCCCCGCCCTCGTTGAGTGAGGCGAATCCTTAACCTGTGCCCAAGGAAGTTAACGGACAACCGCATCGAGAGGCGAGGAATATCTTGAATCTCCGATTTTCCCGCGCTAGGCTGTCTCCGGCGGGTAGCACCTCTTTTGAAAACCTGTCTGCGACCGCCCGGGCGGGGGAAGTGGGGGCCGTCTCTTTTCCGCTCGGCCCCGGGGTGCAGAAGGGGGGGGAGATGAACCAAGGAACAGGGTGTGGTTACAGCCGACGCTCGCACTCGAATCCGGCCAGGATACTCCAGATTATCTTTTTAGTTACCACGGTCATGTTGTGCGCGCCTCGGGTAAAGGCTCAGTCATCTTCTGACACGCCCGTGGGCCGCTGGCGCACGGTGAGCGATGTTACGGGCAAGGAGAACGGGGCCGTGGAAATTGTGGAAAATGGCGGCGAACTGTTGGGGCGGCTGATCGCCGGAAGAAACCCCGCCACCTTTCCCACCGAGTTGTGCACCAAGTGCCCGGGGGACCGCCACAACAAGCCTATGAAGGGCCTCCTGGTCATGTCAGGCGTGCGCCGCAACGGCGACGAATGGAGCGGCGGCGAGATCCTGGATCCCGACATTGGGAAAATCTACCGGGTGAAACTCAGGTTGACCGAGGGCGGAAAAAAGCTTCTGGTGCGCGGCTACATTGGATTCTCACTGCTCGGCCGTACGCAAACCTGGACTAGGATGGAGTAGCGTGCCGCCAATTCCCCTCGCCGCTTCGATTGCGCCGCGTCTTGGAGTGCCGGCCGCGAAGCTGCCGCCCTTGAGATTTGGCCACGGCGTGGATTTGAATTTACGTTCCCGGCTGAACGACCCAAGGCGGCAGCTTCGCGGCCGGCACTCCAAGACGCTCCGCGACGAGACAGTACTAAATGTGCTGGATTACCTGTCGCGAAGACGATAGGATTCAGCGCGCAATGAGCCGGAGACACTGGAACCCTGCGCAGGAAACTGCCCGCCGGCATTCGGGCCTGACCGTAGCATTGCCCGCCTGCCTGGCCGGGCTCGCCGCTGTCACTTACTTTCTCCGGGCTTCCCCGTTTCAATTTCCTTACGACGATTCCTTCATCACTATGGAGTTTGCCCGCAATCTGGCGGCAATCGGGCGGGTGAGCTATGACGGCATCCACACCATGCCCGGCGCCACTTCACTGCTTCACACCATGGTGCTGGCGGCGCCTGCCCGGCTGGGGATTCCCCTCGAATTCGCGAATGTGACCTTGGGAGTGTTGTTCTTCGTACTGCTGATCCAGCGCACTGCGTCCGTCGCAGAATACCTGACGCAAAGCCGGCCGGCGGCGCTATACGCCGCGATGATGACCGCACTGACGGGATTCCTGGTGTTCGATGCGCTCAATGGGCTGGAAACGACCCTGTTTATGTTCCTCGCCGTCGGCTGCGCGGGGGCGCTCTTCCAGTCCTGTGACCAGGGGAAGGGATATTGGCGGACGGCGCTGTGGTTTTACCTGGCGGCGCTCGCGCGTCCGGAGGGCCTTTGGCTCGCCGCCAGCATGATGGTCTATCTTGCGGCACGCGCCGTGCGGCGGCGCCAGCCGATCCGGCAGTTAGCGGGCCCGGCCGGTTACCTGGGCGGGGCTCTGCTGCTGTTGTTGTTGACGGAGTGGTGGATGACGGGCAGCGTCACCCCGCACACGGCCCTGGCCAAGGCTTACTTCTTCAACGAGCTTCGCGACCCGCTGGTGGCCCGGTTTGGCCGTTGTCTCATGATCAGCAGCATGGTTTGGAAACCTCTCACGCTGGCGCTGTTCCCCGCCTTGTGGACACGGAAGGCCAGGCGGCTGTTGGGGCTCATCCTGCCTTGGGCGCTCATCACGCTGGTTATGTTCGGCCTGCTGCTTCCCTATGAAATTGCCGGTTACCAGGGGCGGTATTTGCACCCGCTGATGCCCCTTCTATTCATTGTCGCGGGTGACGGCTTCAGCGTCCTGCTGCACCAGAAGGGCGAGTACCGCATTCCCCGTTGGGGCACCGCAATCTTTCTCGCCGCCCTCGCCGGGATCCTGTACTTCGACCTGCTTGCCATGAAAGGCGCATACGTTAACGAGAAAGTGGCCATCGAGAACAATCATCTCTGGGCAGTGCAATGGCTCAGGGCCAATGCGCCGCCGGGCGCCCGCGTGGCCACGCACGACATTGGCGCCCTGCGCTACCTGGGGCGCTACGAAATGGTGGACGTCTCGGGGCTCACTGACGAGGCAGCCATGGCCCGCAATCGCGCCGAGCGCGGCCAGTTGGAATACCTGTTGGCAAGAAGGCCTGATTATCTCGTGGGCGACGATCGATGGTTGGCCAACCTGTTGCATTATTTCCCGGGCCTCGGGTGCTGCGCAACTGTGGTCGCGACGGCGCACCCCAACGCTATCCGCGCGCTGCGCCTGCGCATCTATCGGTTCCATTGGGACCAGACAAACAATAATCAGGGAATGTCAGTGCCGCAACCATAAATATGGTAAAACGTTCTTATGAGAACCACCGTCGATATTCCTGATCCCCTTTACAGGCGCCTCAAAATTGAGGCTGCTCAGCGCGGCTGCTCGGTGAAAGAGTTGGTGTTGCGCGGGGTAAGAACGGAGCTGGAGGGGGGAAAGGGAGCCGGCAAAAAACACCGTGTCAAACTCCCCGTTGTCCAATCTAAGCGGCCTGGCTGGCTGCGTCTGACCAACAAACAGATTAATGACATCCTATTTCCATGATATCAACGTTTGGCTGGTGTTGGCCTGAGTCGGACCGATGATTCGCTCGGACGGGATCGGTTGAAGCATCGTAAAAGTTAAGGGCGTCTTCTTATTGATTCATGGCGGAGAAGACCTTTTTCACGGTATCGAGGCCCGCGGCCGCAACCAGCTTTTTGGCGTCGCCGATGGCCAGTTCCTCCGCGTCGGACTCAAGCTCTTTCATCGTCTCGGCGATGAAAGCATCGAGCGGCATGGGCCCGCGGCCGTCGCCCAGGGTGGTTGGCTTGCCCGGCCCGCCCAGTTCGGTGGCCACCCAGGGCGGAATGATTTCAATTACCTTTACTCCGGAGTGCCGCAATTGGTGGCGTAACGCGAGCGTCCAGGTATGGACGGCGGCTTTGGTGGCGCAATAAATTGGGAACCGCGCCATGGGCACAAACGCGAGGCCGGAAGAAACGTTCACCAGCGTCGCCCCGGGCCGGGTGGCCAGGTGCGGGATATACGCCGCCATCATGCGAATTGGACCAAGCAGATTGGTATTGATCTCCGTCTGCAACGCCTGGTCGTCCAGCGAACCGCTGGGGGAAAAGCCAGCCGCATCTGAACGCCGGCGTTGTTGAAGACGCAGTTCAGGGCAGGGAACTCCGCGATGACCTTGGCCGCAACGGATTGGATTGCCTGTGAGTCCGTGACGTCGAGTGCGAAGCTGCGCATCCCCGGATGCCGGCGGCACATCTCGCGCAAACGCTCCTCGCGACGGCCGGCGATGATCACCTGATTTCCGCGCTGGTGGAAGGCCTCCGCCAGGCCCCTTCCGATGCCGGACGTTCCCCCGGTGATCAATACGGTGTTTCCGTGCAGTTGCATGTTTTTGTGTCCCCCCCAAAGGCCCATCGTATCAGACAATCCGACGAGCGCAAGAAATCAAGTGAAGCCCGAAACTCCGACTTCTATTTCGGGCACCCTAACCTCAGGGCTGGCTGAGAAAAGGATGAACTTGCGCCGATCATAAGCGCCCTTGCCGTCCTTCATCTTGAATTTTGAATATTTTGAATCTTGAATTTTGAATCGAAGGTGCAACCCCCTTCGAGGTTCGTGGGGATCAGGCGTTTCCTCTCCGTAGGTTTCACTTACGGCCTCGAGTTTCTAATTTTTGGGGCACGTCGGTGGCAAGGGCGCCTCCCGGCAACTTGACCGGCTCGTCCAACTTCCGAGTGGGGCGTCATCCGCCCGGGATATTTAACTACCCATGGTCTCGCTGATAAACGCGGGGCGACGAGGGCGGACCTACTTCCCCGAACCCGGTATCTGGGGCACGACGTGCAGGTCGATCAAATTCGAGTTGCTAACCTCGATCGCCGCCAGGAACGGCGTAAGGCAGGCCGGCTGTCTTCCACGCGTCGAACCCGCCGATCAGGTTGGCGATATCTTGAAAGCCGGCGCGCCGCAGCAAGCTGGTAGCGATCGAACTGCGATAGCCCGACTTGCAGTGCACCACCAGAAGTTTCTCGCGGTCCAATTCGCCGGTCCGTGACTTCAGTTCTCCTAGCGGGATGCACACCGATTTCTCGATCACTCCGCCGCTCAGTTCTCCCGGCTCACGCACGTCCAGCACGGCGATCTGGTCCGGCTCCTGTTTGCGCAGTTCGGCGAACTCTTGAGCCGTGACTTGGGGAATATACTCAAGCTCGAAGCCGTTCTTGATCCAACCGGCCACGCCATCTGCCAGGTATCCGGCCACCTTCTCCAGTCCGACGCGGGCCAGGCGCAATTGCGACTCGCGTACGTGCTCTGGATCTTCCCCGACAATGATCAGGCGCGTGTCCAGCCCCAGAATTCGTGCCGCCCACGAAGCGTACTGCCCGGTGAGGGCGATGTGAACCGACCCCGGCACGTGCGCTACAGCGAACTGCATCGCGGGCCGCGTGTCCACCACCACCACACCCTCCTTCTGCAACCGCAGAACTTCCGGCGCGGTGAACGCGACCAGCAGCGGCAACTCTGACAAGGGCGCCGCACCCCGCCGATTCAGGTCCACTTCCCGCGCGAAATACTCGGGCCGCGGAGGAAGATTGTCCGTCAGAAGGCGCACGAATTCCTCCGACGTTTGGGCGAGTAAAGCGTAGTTGGTCTGCCGCTGCTTCCCGATCGTGGAAGAACTTTCCGAACTCATCTGCCGGCCGCAGAGTGACCCCGCGCCATGGGCCGGTAAGATCTCCGTGTCGTCGGGAAGAGTCAGGAGCTTCTCATGAATACTTTGGTACAGGATTGCGGCAAGCTCCTGCGGGGTGTGGGTTGCGGAGAGGTCGGGCCGTCCTACATCGCCGATGAAAAGCGTGTCTCCGGTGAAAACTGTCTGAGGCCGCTCCGTTTGACCCAGATCGCTCATCACGATGCAAATACTCTCCATCGTATGCCCAGGAGTCTGGAGGAACCGGAAGCGGCACTGCCCGAACTGAATCTCGTCTCCGTCCTTGACCGCGGCGTGAGGGAACTGAGCTCCGGACCCGGCGCCGAGATAGATGCGCGCTCCGGTGCGTTCGGCAAGTTCGCGATGGCCCGAGACGAAGTCGGCGTGCAGGTGAGTCTCGATAATATGTTCAATCTTCCACCCCTGGCGGGCGGCCGCCTCAAGGTAGATATCAACATCCCGCTGAGGATCGATGACGGCGGCAACGCCCTCCGAGCCAACCGCGTAAGAGGCGTGGGCCAGGCAGCCCAAATAGAATCGCTCAATCTTCACAGGTTCCATTTTACGGCTCTCCAAATTAGCGAACCCGCCTGGTGGTTAACTCGGCTGGGTCGCCCCGCTGTTATGAAGATGCTCCTCAGCACTTCGTCGAAGTTGCGTCCCGTGCTCATCGCGTAGCTGAGCGTCAGCTTGCGGTGAAGTTATGGCTCAGCCCTTCGTCATCGACGAAAGGAAAAAGGCACCGGCATCCGGCGTCGACCGGGGTGCCGTCGCTCAGTCGCCCGTCGTGGCCGGGCGCCCGAACCAGCGCTGGAGCCGGCTGGATCCGAAATGGGCTTTCTCGGCGACGAGTGCCTCGGATGCCCCGTGGAAGGTGCCCACAGGTTTTGGGCCGCTCAGAAAGTCCACGTGAACCTTTCCGACCTGGCCGTGGCCGAACTCCACATAGCAAAAGCCATCTCCCTTGTAAGCCTCCGGTGACGGCCCTCCGCGGAGCTGCGCGATGATCCCGGCCGCGACAACACGCGCTGCGCCTTCGGCGAAGACACCCGCCTTAGCCGTGCCCACCCCGTTCACATCGCCCACCGCGTAGACACCGGGAAAGTTCGTTTCCAGCGTCTTTTTGTTCACCGGCACCCATCCATAGGCATCGGCGGCAAGCCCTGACTCGACGACGACTGCCGGTACGCGATGCACCGGCACGCCGAGAAACAGCTCGTACGGCATCTCGGTCCCGTCGCTCAGCACGGCCACCTTCCGGCCGGGGTCGAGGGCCCGCACCAGGCTGTCCCTCACGAATTTGATGCCGCGCTCTGCGAAGGCGGCGAGAATCGCCCGCGAGGTGTCGGGTGAAGGGGGAATGGGTGTACCAAAGGGCATGACCACCGAGATTTCGGTCGCCTCACGTCGCCCGCGGGCAGCCAGGTAATCGTGCAGCAGCAGCGCCGTCTCGCTGGGAGCGGGAGGGCATTTGAATGACTTCCCGGTCACGCCGATGATGGCCGCGCCCCGCTCGAACCGGGGGAGCACGTCGCGCAATGCGAAGGCTGCCGCCACCGAGTAGAACTCGTTGCCGCCTTCCACCAGCCCTGGGGTGGCCGCCGGATCGAGATCGGCGCCGAGCGCCACGACCAGCACATCCGCCTCGAACGTTCCAGCGTCAGTCACCACGCGCCGGGCGGCCGGGTCGATGGACCGCACCGTGGACTGCAGAAAGCGCACGCCCGGTTTGACAATGTCGCGGTAGGGATGACACACGTCGGCCGCCACCTGCCGGCCGAACATCACGTCCAGTTTCGAGAAGCCGAAGACAAACGTATCGCCCTTGTCGATGAGCACGATGTCGATGGCCTCGCCGAAGGCGTCGGAAAGAATCGTCGTCAGCTCGAGGCCCCCGAAGCCGGCCCCGAGCACTACCACGCGCGATTGCACAGGCATCTAGTATTACTATGTTAAGTAGTTCTTGAAATTCTCCTTCGAATGACTTAGCATGGGCCCATGAAGCCCATGCGCTGGAATGGCAAGCTTTGGAAAGAAAGCGTGGCACAATTCCTTGAGTTTTTGAATCCGCTGATTGCCGGGCTGGGCCGAAGTGAGCGGCGCGTGGCGGCCACACGCTACGTGGAAGGGCTGTTGATGCCGGGGCAGCGCAAATCGATCATCCCCATGGCCGAGCGCCTGGGTGTGGACTCGCAAAGTCTGCAGCAGTTTGTTACCGACAGTCCCTGGAGCGAGGAAGAGTTGTGGCGCGCGATCCGGCAGGAGATCATTCCGCACTTGGAGCCGCTGGAGGCCTGGGTGGTGGATGAAACCGGCTGGGTCAAACAGGGCTCGCACTCGGTGGGAGTTTCGCATCAATATTGTGGGGCGGTGGGCAAGCAGGCCAACTGTCAAGTGAGCGTGGAAGTGGTGGTGAGCGACGGATGGATTGCCGCGCCGGTGGGCGGGCGGCTGTATCTGCCCGAGCGCTGGACCGCCGACCGGGAACGCTGCCAGGCCGCCGGAGTCCCGCCGGAAGTGAGGTTTGCCACCAAGCCGGAGCTGGCGCTGGGGATCCTGCGCCAAGCGCGGCACGACGGAGTTCCTCCGGCACCGGTCTTGGGGGATAGCGCCTACGGCAACAACGCGGATTTTCGCGCCGGGGTGCGGGCGTTGGACATGGAGTTTTTTCTGCAAGTCGACGGGCAGGCGCTCAAGGGATGGGACCGCGAAGTGCGGACCGAGGTCAAGCGGGTGCGCCGTTACGTCTGTGACGGGGAACCTCCCGCCACCACCTTGGCGGAGTTGACCGGCCGCATCCCGGAGAACGAATGGAAGAAGTGTTCTTGGGTAACGGCGGGCGGCCAAACCCAGCGCACGCGGCTGGCTTGGCGAGAGGTTTTTCTGCAACACGACTTGCGCCACGCGGGGGGCGAACTGGAAAAAGTCTGGCTGGTGGTGGACTGGCCGGCAGGGGACCCTGCGCCCTATCATTATTACTTGGCCCATCTCCACGCTCCTCCCACCAAGGCCCGTTGCTTGAAACTGAGCCGTTCCCGCTGGCACATCGAACAATACTTCCAGCGCTCCAAGGATGACTTGGGGTTGGACCATTTCGAAGGCCGCTCGTGGCGAGGCTTTCATCATCACTTGGTGCTTTCCGCCGTGGCTTATCTCTTTATCCTGACCGTCTACTTACGGCGTAAAAAAAACTTCTGGTGCGACGTGGGAACAGATTCTCCGCACGATCCAGCCCTGGCTGGTGAGATGGAGCGGACTCTGTCCCTTCTGCGGAACGAAGTTTGAACAAATTTTTGAGGATACGACTTAACATAGTAATACTAGATCGCCCTCCTTGCTAAAGTTATTTATCCTCTGCCTCACGAGTGGCATTGCTGATAAGGTAAGATTTCCTTTTTAATACCTTGAGCGAGGGCAGTGTACCCCCCCCCGCCTGTTCGCAACGTCAATTTTGCGGTCCAGACACCAGCGAGCTAGCCGGTAGCGGGCGGCACGCCTCTCGCACGGGCAAGGGACCTACTTTGGCTGCGGAACGATGCGCAGATAAGGCCGGGGCGCCTTCCAGCCGTCGGGGTACTTCTGTTTCGCTTCTTCATCGGACACCGTCGGCAGGATGATGACGTCCTCGCCGTGCTTCCAGTTCACCGGTGTGGCCACTTTGTGCTTGGCCGTGAGCTGGATGGAATCGAGTACGCGCAGCACTTCGTCGAAGTTGCGGCCCGTGCTCATCGGGTAACTGAGCATCAGCTTGATCTTCTTGTCCGGCCCGATCACGAAGACCGTGCGCACGGTGGCATTGGTTGCGGCCGTGCGGCCCTCGGAAGTGTCTCCGGCGTCGGCCGGCAACATGTCATAGAGCTTGGCGACTTTGAGTTCGGGGTCGCCGATCAAGGGGTATTTCACCGGGTGGCCCTGCGTTTCTTCGATGTCCGTCGCCCACTTGCTGTGATTGGTCACCGGGTCAACGCTCAGCCCGATGATCTTGCAATGGCGTTTCGCAAATTCCGGCTCCAGACCCGCCATGTAGCCAAGTTCCGTGGTGCACACGGGAGTGAAGTCTTTGGGATGGGAAAACAGGACGGCCCAGCCATTGCCGATCCACTCGTGGAATTTGATGGTTCCCAGAGTGGTTTCGGCGACGAAGTCCGGCGCCGTGTCGTTGATGCGTAATGACATGGTGCACTCCTCGAATCAGATTGAAATGTTGGAAATAGTCTAGAGGTTAGTCTAGCAGGGCCGTTTCTTCATGTCAACCTGAATTTCCGATTCAATCTTCCCTTTTCGCCCAATAGCATCCGCTGACTATCCCCATTGGTTCAGTGCTGACGTCTCCCTGTCCCGAAGTCTTAGTGCTGTATCGGAAGCGCGCCGGCGGGACCAGGCTACGGAGTGGCAGAGACACTGCCCGGCGCGCTTTCGATACAGCGACTTGAACGGAGCCGCCCGTGTTTGCGGCAGACGCGGGCAAATTATGGGTTTTGAATGGGGTTCTACGGACCCGCCGTGGGATAGAGAGAAGAGTGGAGTGGCTGTCTGCGGGCGAGGACGCGGGTGCTATCCGTCAACCCGTGACCCCTTGGAGATAGTGTGAAGGGATCGGGTGGGGAGGGATGGATTGACCGCATGTGACCAGACACACGAGAGCGGGCGCGTGGTGGGCGGACGCGGTGTGCTCGAATCGGAATGACGTATTTCATGAGAGCCTCGGGGGAGTGGGCGGTGGAGAACGCAGGCGCATTTCCGCCGCGCTTAGTCGCTCCAGGATGATCATGGGGCCGCCGCACTGGGGGCAGGACCAGGTGGAAGTGGAAGGCTGGTGGGTCGAGCCGCCTTCTTCCTCCCCGGGTTGTGGTTCTGGTGCGGGGGGCAAGTCGGTCGGTCGTCCCAGGAACTGGAAGCAAAGGGGCAAGAGAGGGGCGCGCCGTCGGTGGGCCAGAAAGCCAAAGTGGCGGATGCGCACGAAGCCTGGGGGAAGCACGTGGAGAAGGAAGCGGCGCAAGAACTCCTCGACCGCCAGGGTCATCAGGCGTTGCTGATTGCCGTGGGCGGAGTCTCTCCAGCGGAAGGTGACTTGGTTGCCCTCCAGGGCGACTAAGCGGTGATTGGAGATCGCCACGCGGTGGGTGTAGCGGCCGAGGTAACGGAGAACGTGTTCGGGACCACCGAAGGGCGGCTTGCAGTAGACCACCCAGTCCTGCCGGAAGAGGGGACGGAGGAAAGAAGCGAAAGCTTTCGTTCCCGCCAGAAGCTTGAGTTCCCCGTAGAAGGCGAGTTGGCCATCGTCGAAGGCCTGCCGGAGAGCGGCGACAAACTTGCCACGGAAGACTCGACCCAGCACCTTGACGGGGAGAAAGAAGCGATAGCGGGGGTGGATCCAGCGCCGGTGATCGGGGGAGAGGCCACCGGCGGGGACCACGCAATGGACATGGGGGTGATGCTCCAGTTTCTGATTCCAACTATGGAGCACGCCGAAGAAGCCGATGTCGGCGCCGAGATGGCGGGGAGAGCGCGCCACTTCGAGCAGCGTTTCGGCACAGGTGCGGAACAAGAGATCGTAGATGACCTTCTTGTTCTGCAGGGCCAGAGGGGCGAGCCAACGGGGAAGAGTGAAGACCACATGGACGTAGGGGGTGGGCAAAAGTTCTCGGCGCCGCGCTTGCAGCCAACGGTCGCGAGCGGGGGCCTGACACTTGGGGCAGTGTCGATTCCGGCAGGAATTGTACGAGATGGCGCGATACCCGCAGTGGGAACACTTATCCCGATGTCCACCCAGGGCAGCAGTCCGGCAGCGCTCGATGGCCGCCAACACCTTCCGATGTTGGCCGGTGATCCAGCGCCGACTCGCTTCGATGAACTGCTGTCCCGCCACCCGGATGAGATCGGCCACCTCCAGCGGCGGCCGACTCATTTATTTGTCTCCGGGCGGCTCGTCTTTCGTCACCGTGGACGCCAGCGCCAAGGCGTCCAGCGGACTGGCGGTGGCGCTGAGATGGCGGTGGGAAAGGTGCAAGTAAACCGTGGTCTCTTCCAGATCGTGGTGACCGAGGAGCATCTGGATGGTGCGCAGGTCGGCCCCCGCTTCGAGCAGATGAGTGGCAAAACAATGCCTTAGCGTGTGCGGGTGTACACGTTTGTGGAGACCCGCGCGTAGGGCCGCCTGGTGGCAGGCGTGCCAGATCACCTTGGAAGTAATGGGACGCGGGGCCGTGTGCGCACGAGTGCCGGGGAAGAGCCAAGTCTTGGGCTTCAGTCGGCGCCAGTAGTCGCGCAAGGCTTCCAGCAGGACGGGACTGAGCATGACGTCCCGATCCTGGCGGCCCTTGCCGCCTTGGATGTGTACGACCATCCTTTGACTATCGATGTCGCTAACCTTCAATCGAGCCACTTCGGCGCGGCGTGCTCCGGTTGCGTAGAGGGTCATCAACAAAATGCGGTAGAAGGGAGTGGGCGCAGCGTTGATGAGCTGGGAGACTTCTTCCTGGCTCAGTACCGAGGGCAGGTGCTGCACTTTCTTGGGATAGGGTGTCTCCGCCACGCTCCAGGGCCTCTTCAAAGTTTTAATGAAAAAGAAGCGCAGAGCGGCCAGCCGTTGGGTAACGCTGCTCGGAGACAGCTTTCGCTGGCGGAACAAATAGGCTTGATACTCGCGGATGTGCTGGGGACCCAAGCGATCAGGAGAACGATGAAAGTAGTTGGCAAAATCTTCCACCTCACGGATGTAACCTTCGATCGTTGTTTGAGCGTAGTTTCGACGCTCGAGTTCTTCGAGCATCATTTGGCGTAAACGGGTCATAGGGAACCTCCTTATGACCCGACGATACCTTGATTAAGGTAGTCCGCTGGGCATCACGCACGCGTAGCGTCCGCCGCACGGGCGGCTTCGTTCAAGTCCACTTCGAGGAAGTTTGTGCTGGTACAGCACTCGCCGGATAGACCGCGAGGAACGCTGCAGCGTTTACGAAGCTGCCAACTCCCGTATCGTCGGCGACTCGGAAACTGGCTCGGGTGCTCACCTTGACGTGTAGTCGTCCGGGGCCTTCCGGACATGATGTTCCACACTCCCAACTTCTATCTCGCGTACCCTCTGGCCAGGGCTGGGTTATTTTGCCCTTCGGGGCTGAAAAGGCACTCCCGGCCTGCTTATCTCTTGGTAAGTAATCCATAAGACAACGGCATAAAAATTGCTCGCTATACCGCACGGAGGCCTGTCTTCTGCTCGGAATGGCGCAGCCCCGTAGGCTCGCGAGGCTCCGGGCCGCCCCTGACGCGCCCGGCAGCGTCTTCGCCAGGTGCCTTTCCCCATGGCCTGAGCCAAAAACTCGCATGACGCCGGCCCGCTGGGGGCGTGGAAATTCGAAACTGGAAACTGGAAACTCGAAACTCAAGGCCGTGTCCAGCTTCCGGTTTCCAGTTTCCACTTTCGAATTTCCAGTTTCGAATTTTCCCTAACCCCCAAGGTCAGGGAAGATGGGGGGAAGAAAAAAAAATTACGAAGGAACCCAACAAGTTATTGAAAACAAAGGATCGCAGAACAAATTGACCGAAAAAACTCGGACATTTTGGTTTAACTTTCGGACATTTTGGTCTAACTATCGGACATTTTGGCCTAGCGTGGTGACAGCTTGGCGTGGCCATGCAGCATTTCCCATTCGAACGTAGGGCATTGCGAACCGCCCCTACGTTCGAACGGAGCGGGAAGAGGTAGGACAGCGCCTGGTGGCCTTTCGGGTTTGATTGCAGCGCCGAGTGCGTTAAAATAGAAGCTGGAAGTTTGTAGATGCCTCCTGAATTTTATTCCATCACCTCCCCTCCGCCACGGCGTGTTTCTCCTCGCCGCGGGAGCAGCCGAAAGCTTTTCGGCCAATTTGTGTTCCTGATTCTGGTGCTGCTCGCGGCAGGAGCCGGCGCCTTGGGCGGGCTCGTGTTCGTGTACTCGTCCGACCTTCCCAAGGTACGCGAACTGGAAGACTACCGGCCGGACGTGATGACGGAGATTTACGCAGACGACGGGTCGGCGATCGGCAGCTTTGCCCTCGAGCACCGCGTGATCGTGACCTACAACCAGATTCCGGCGATTCTGCGGAACGCGGTGATTGCCATTGAAGACCGGCGCTTTGAGAGCCACGTGGGAGTGGATATTTCCGGCATCATTCGCGCCGCCAGTAAAGACCTGCTGCAATGGCGCAAGTCGCAGGGGGCCAGTACCTTGACGCAGCAGCTCAGCAAGATGCTGTTCCTCACGCCCGACAAAAGCTTTCGCAGAAAATTCCAGGAGATGCTGCTGGCCATTCAGATTGAGCGCTACTTCACCAAGTCGCAGATCTTCACCATGTACGCCAATCAGGTGGACCTGGGACATGGGAACTTCGGGTTTGAGGCGGCCGCGCAATTTTATTTTGGAAAGCACCTGAATGAGCTGACGCTGCCCGAGGCCGCAACGCTGGCGGGCATTCCGCGGTCGCCCACAGCGTACTCACCCATTGTGCATGCGGACGCGGCGCGCCGCCGCCGCAACCAGGTAATGGTGGCGATGGCGGAGACGGGAGCGATCAGCTCGGCCCAGCTTCGCGAGGCTATGGCAGCCCCGCTGGGCTTGAACATCCAGCGCTGGAATTACACGGTGGCGCCTTACTTTGTGGAAGAGGTGCGGCAGTTCCTGGAGCGAAAGTACGGGCCCGAGACCGTGCGGGAGAAGGGCCTGCGCGTGTACACTTCGCTGAACGTCAGCCTGCAGGACCTGGCGGAACAAACGCTGAGAAAGGGTCTTCGCAACGACGATAAACGGCGCGGTTGGCGAGGGCCGGAGAGAAACATCCTGAAGGAGCACCTGCTGACCGCCGGCGGTATGCCCGTCACCCTCGAAACCTATGTTGACGATGACTGGAAGCGTCGCCTGGCGCCGGAAGAGTTGGTCCACGGGCTGGTGATGGACGTGAAACCGGATTTCGCGGTGGTGCGCTTTGGGAATGTGACGGCGCGAATCACCCCACCGGACTTTGCGTGGACCCAAAAGATGCTTGCCCCCGATGTGTTTTCGCCCGGGGATGTAGACCTCTTCCAGATCAAGGAAGTGAAGGGAACAAATGCGGTCGCTGCACTCGACCAGAAGCCGGACGTCCAGGGCGCGATGCTGGCCATCGACAATACTACCGGCGATGTGAAAGCGATGGTGGGAGGATACGACTGGAACGAAAGCAAGTTCAACCGTGCGGTGCAGGCGGAGCGCCAGGTGGGCTCGTCGTTCAAGGTTTACGTTTACTCCCAAGCCGTTATGGACGGTACCTCACCGTTTGACACGGTGGTGGATGCGCCGGTCAGCTACCATACGTCTTCCGGTATCTGGGCGCCCCACAACTACGACGATAAATTCGAGGGAACCATCACCGTGCTGCACGCCTTGGCGGAATCGCGCAATGTTCCCGCGGTCCGCACCCTCGCCCGCATCGGAGTGGACAAGGTCATCAAGCTTTGCCGCAAATTCGGGATCACGTCCCGGCTGGTGCCCAACCTGCCCTTGGCATTGGGCGCTTCGGACTTGACGCTCCTCGAGCACACGTCGGCGTTTACCACCTTCCCCAACGACGGCGTTCACATTGCTCCCCGCCTGGTGACGAGGGTGACCAACTATGACGGCCGGCTGATTGACGACTTTCCGCCGGAGGTGACCGACGTCATCCCCGCTTCCACGGCGCGCATCATGGTGTCAATGCTGCGTGAGGTCTTCAACTCCGGCACCGCCATTTCCGGAAGGGCGTTCGCCGCCAAGTATCCGGTGGCCGGGAAAACCGGCACGACCAACGATTTTACTGACGCCTGGTTCCTGGGCTTCACGCCTTCCCTCACCTGCGGCGTCTACGTGGGCTTTGACGATCACCGCACCCTGGGGCCGAAAGAAGAGGGCGCCAAGGTGGCCCTGCCCATCTGGCTTGATTTCATGGGGCAGATCGTGAAGGAAAAGCCCGTCGAGGATTTCTCCCATTCTCCTCTTTTGCGATCGCCTAACGAGGTGAAAGAGATTCTGGCGAGTGCCGAACCGGAACGCCTGCTGGCGCCCACAGCGCCGGGAGCCGTCGAGCCTGCGACGGGCCGGCCCGCTCCCCAGACCGCGCCGGCCGGAGCATCGCCCGAACCGACTAAGAAAGAGGTGGTCGCGCCCAAGCCGGCCGCGACTCCAGCGCCTCCCAACCCGGTGCGTCCCAGCCCCGTGGCCAAAAGCGTGGCCACGGTCACCGGGAAGCCGTAGCTCGCTTTCCCTGAATCGCATCTATTCGTGATAGACTTCGCCTGTCTGGGATGGCCTTACACTGTTGTCGATATCTCATGCCTGTAACGAATCGAGCGGAGGATACCCATGAACAAGACATTGGTGGTCATCGGAACAATCCTGACGGCTTGCCTGCTGGCCTTCGGGCCGAAAGTTGCCCGGGCCCAAGGCGGATTCGAGCCTGTTATCGGCGACGCGTTCAATCGCGCCGTGCCCACGGATTTTTACGTTGTCGGGGAGCACATCCCCGTCGAGAAACGGAACGCCGCGGTATTGAAGAACGCCAAGGGGGCACGCGTGGTGATGGCGCTCATTGATACCACTGGCTACAGCTCGCAAATAAGGCAGAAATACATCGGCATGTTGATCACGGAGACCAAGCTCTCCGTGTGCGGCAATTCGATTGGCGTAGGGAGTTATGGGTTTGGTCTGGATCGCCCCGCGGCCACGAGCAGCGAACCTGCCCACTTCAGGATTTATAACCAGGCGGGGGAACAGGTGGGGGATTGCAGCGTCCAGCGAGACGACAGCGTCAAGCAACCCCGGCCGCTCTCCGTGGTCACTGCCAAGGGCAGCCCGGCCAAGCTCTTGCTGGGCAAATACGTGATTGAAATCGAATAGCCTGGGGCCCGCAGGCCGGTCGGTTTACGACGCGATATACCGGCGAGCGTCGAGGGGCCGGAGAAGAGCGTCCAATCCCTGGCAAGGAAGGCCACCGTGCATGCCTTTGGTACGAAGATGACACCGCATGAGGTCTGCTCGCGCTCGAGAGCGTCCTTATTTGTCTACCTCGTTGGTGTGATTTGTGCAATCACGGTGATCTGCGGGTCTCCTGCGCGCGGCGCATGGGCCGCCGAACAGCATCAGCACGCCGGCGTCAAGCTTCAGGGCTACGTGACCGTCGTCACCTCGGACAGCATTCTGGTATTCGACAAGAAGAACAACCAGGAGGTCCAAATCCTCACCGACAAGGATTACACCTCGATTCTCGGCATCGCCTCGCCGGTCACAGTGTGGTACACAACCCAAGGTGGCGTAAACCGTCTGGAAGACATCGAGTATTCCCGGAGTGGGACGTTCGTGCCCATCGACCGGTTGCGGGAGAGCATCCAGCGTATCATCATCCTGCCCAAGGCGGAGGATGTAGATAACACACAGGGGCTCATCAGCGCTATTTCCAATTACCTTTCGGACCGCGCCGGATGGTATGTGGAGCCCCCCGAACTGGCATCGGAAATTGCGAAGCGTAGCAAATCTCCCGCCGAGTTATTGGACGCCATCAACCCTGACAGCGGCGAAGTGGACATGCAGCGCTATCTGGAAGCGCAACGTTCTTGGATTACCGTAATCGCCAACGAATCGCGGTCCGACGCGGTGCTGGAAGTACGGGTGATTAAGGTAAAAGCGAAGGTTAGCGGCTCCATCGCGTCCTGGGACGATATGACGGAACCTGTGGCCTCACGCAAAGCCCGTGAGTTGTCTCCGTTCGGGTGGATGGAAAGCAGAGGCTGGGTTTACGCTGCTACCGCCGATATGGCGCTGTGGAGCCATGACGGCAAGCTGCTCTGGAAAAAGCGGCGAGGATTCGCCGTACTTGGGGTCCAATCGGGAATGAGTCCTCAATACCATGAGCGACCTCTAACCGAGGTGTACCAAGACAACAAAGCAATGCAGCGATGGCTGCAAACGACATTGGGCGAACTGGCGCCTTCGCCCCGGTAACTATCTCCGGCAATTATCACTTATTGACTTGCGGGATGTCATCGATTGCGCATAGAATAGCATGTGTAGGGGCTGAACAAGCGACATTCAGAGACGCAGCGAAACTGAGGCGTTGAGTATCCATTTAGTTACGGTGGACGCGCGAACGAAGCACAGCTTTTGCAGAGCGTCTTTGCCGGACCTTCAAAATTAAGACAACCAAGCGAGAGGAGATGATTCGATGAAGAAAGTAGCGCTCTTGGCTCTGGCGTTCCTGGTGTTAGGCAGTCTGTCACTGGCCGCAGCAAAAACCATTACGGGTACGGTGAGCGACTCTCACTGCGGGGCGAAGCACGCCACCGCATCCGATGATGCCGCGACCTGCGTCGAAAAGTGCGTATCCGGCGGGGCGCAGTACGTGTTGGTTTCAAAGGGCAAGGTCTACACGCTGGATCCCCAGGAAAAGTTCAAGGGATTGGGCGGAAAAGCCGTGACGGTGATGGGCACGGTTAAAGGCGACACCATCACGGCGGCGAGCGTCACCGAAAAGACGAATTAGTTACATTGCGAATCAAGCGGTCAAGATCGAACGGCCACCCGGAATAAGGAGTGGCCGTTTGCCTTTTGTAGGCGTGGTTTTATCTCAGACTGAAGCAACACCTGCGGAGGTTGCCATGAAGAGGTGTTTGTTAGCAGTGCTCTCACTGCTGCTGATCGCGGGCTTCGCCTTGGCGGCGCCTGGAAAGCCCGCTCAGACTTTTGTGGGGACCATCGGTGACTCCATGTGCGGGGCCAAACACATGATGCCGGGCGAAAGCGACAAGGATTGCACCCTGGAGTGCGTAAAGAGCGGCGCGAAGTATATTCTGATCGGCGCCGGCGGGAAGATCTATCAACTGAGTGATCAAAAGACGCCACAGCAGTTCGCGGGCGCGAAAGTGAAAGTCACGGGCACACTCAACGGTGACACCATCACCGTATCCGGCATCGCCGCCGACTAGCAAGAGTCCGGGACGCGCTCCGGCAGTGATTTCAATACTCTGGAATGCATCCGCAACGTGCATTGCACTCAGCAGGAAATTGAAATATCCGCTATAATCGTTGCGACAAGATGTTCTGAGAGGATTGAAAACACTTATGGATACGGAGCAAGGTACGCCCTCGGCGCAGGAATGGAAAGTCCGCCGGGTAGGCACAGTGACTTTCGCGATCTCCAAGCCGAAAAGAAATCCCCGCAAGCTGCGCCAGATGCGCCTGAAGAACCGTCGGCGAGCGCGGTAGGCGGCTGTTTCGGTTCGAACACCCGAATATCTGGATACTCGGACCACGGTGCAAATAGTAGGTTCAGGTTGTGCTGATTTTCCCACGCGGGAAGAGTAGGGTGATGCTTCCCTAGAACCCGGTTGGCGGCCAGAGAGCGGTCCGGCCGTACAACGTTTGCCGCTCGAAAAGACTCTATTTAAAAGGTGCTTCTGGAAGCACGAGCGTGTCCCTAACGGGTATTCTGCAATGAAACCAAATTTAAGCCTCGCAAGCAAAGTTCTGGTGGTAGTTGCTCTGCTGGTGCTGTTCGGCTCGCTAAGTTCGGTTCCTGCCCGGGCCGACCAGCCACTATCGAAGGACGATATCACGCTGCTGCTGCTCGGGAGTTCACCCAGCGCGAAGATAATTCAGATGGTTGAACAGCGGGGCATCGAATTCCAGATGAATTCCGATTTGGCCAAGAAGTTCCACGATCAGGGCGCCGCGGACGACGTGATTGATGCTCTGCAAAAAGCTGGGGAAAAGGCGGCTGCGGCCAAGGCCAGTGCCAGTGCTCCCACGCCTGCCGCTCCTGCTGCGCCACCTGCCGCGGCGCCATCGTCAGGGGCCCCATCGTCAGGGGCCCCATCGTCCGCTGCTACCGTTCTGGAACCCGCGCCGGGGGGCAAGCCCAACGCGCCGGACGCCCCGGAACCCGCAGCCACGCGACGGGCGTCGACGACCGCGGCATCCTCGTCTTCGGATTCAGAGCCGGTCCTGCACACCCGCCAAGCCAGTTCGGCATCGCCGGCGCCCGTACCGGCAGCGAGCGCGCCACCCTCCCAACCCGCGCCCAGTACGGCGTCTTCCTCGGAACCGGTAATGCACAGTGCCACGAAGAAAGAAGCCGAGCCGGTAACTCCAGCTACAGCGAGTGCTCCGGGATTAAAGGACCCCGACGCGCAGGGGATTCAGCACATCATCCAGGAATTTGCCGCCAAGGAGAAGGTCTTCCGCGAGGCCCGCAATAACTACACGTATCACCAGATCAACAAGGTTCAGGAACTCGGTTCCGATAACCAGATTGTGGGAACATTCGAGCAGGAGTGGGACATTCTTTACGACGATAGCGGCAAGCGCATCGAAAAGGTCACCTATGCGCCCCTCAACACCCTGAAGGGCCTAATCGTGACCAAGGAAGACATCGAAGGCTTCCGCAATATCCAGCCGTTTGTCCTGACTACCGACGAACTGCCCGAGTACGAAGTCAACTATATGGGTCACGTCAAGGTGGATGAAATCACCGCCTACGTATTCAGGATTCGCCCCAAGGAAATGGAGAAGAACAAGCAGTATTTCCAGGGGGTGGTGTGGGTTGACGACCGCGACTTGCAGATCGTTAAGAGCGAAGGCAAACAGGTGCCTGAGGCCAAGGTGAGCCACGGCCAGGAAAACCTGTTCCCGCGTTTTACCACCTGGCGCGAACAGGTGGATGGCAAGTTCTGGTTTCCCACTTACACCATGGCCGACGATACCTTGTATTTCTCCAACGGCCCACCGGTCCACATGAAGGAAATTGTTCGCTACACCGACTATAAGCAATTCAAGTCGAGCGGGCGCATCCTGTCGGTGGAATCAATCGACAAGCAGAAAAACCAGACCACGTCGAGCACTCCGCCCAGTAAGTAGCGGTATACGGCAAGCGGTATACGGTATACGGTAGACGGCATACGGCGGGGGTGGTCGACAGCGGAGATAGAGCACGGTGCAGCGGGCCGGTAATTCTCATATCGACCGTTTCTTACGCCGCCTACCGGTTACGGCACGCCGTCGGCCTGTCGAACCCGGCCATAATCCTTCCGCACAACTTCTGCTTTGACCCGTACGTCGCTGCCCGACCGGGCCCGCCAGGATGCCGCCCCGCTTCCGACCCCGTATACCGTCTACCGTATACCGTCTACCGTATGCCGTATCTCGCATGCCGTCTACTGTCTCCCGATCTTGCTGATACAATCACTCCATGGAACCCGTTCGATTTAATTGGCTCATGGTGCTTGTGCATCCGCGAAATCCCCTGAATATCGGGGCGGCGGCGCGGGCGATGGCGAACTTCGGATTCCTGGAGATGGCCGTCGTTGCACCTTTTGAGCCCGCATGGGAGGAGGCGCGCTTGGCGGCAGTCGGGGCAGAAAGTGTGATCGCCTCGGCGCGGGCCGTCCCCACCTTGCTTGATGCGATTGGGAGTTCCACTTTGGTGGTCGGCACCACCTCGGGTTCGCGTCGCAATATCGGCCGGGAACCCCTGTCGCTCTCGGAATTCGCCGCATGGTTACGCCGCCGCCGGGCCAAGGGGAAAGCCGCGTTACTGTTCGGCTCAGAGAAAACCGGCCTTGCGAACGAGGACATGAGTCATTGTCATGCGCTGGTGCGCATCCCCACCTCCATGGATTGCCCTTCCATGAACTTGGGTCAGGCCGTAGCTGTGTGTGCGTATGAACTGGCGCGAGCGGGCGTCGTCTCGATTCGTCCGACGCACGTTACCATGCACCGCTCGGAGCCCGCCAACTCGCAGATCCTTGACCACCTCTTCGAACGGGCTACGCGGGTTCTGGATATGTCGGGTTATCTCCAGCCCAAAAGCCGGGCGGCCATGCTGATGAAACTGAGACGTTTTTTGCTCGATTTGAACCTCACCTGCAACGATGCGCGCATCCTGGGCGGAGTTTTGTCCCAAGTGGAGTGGAAGCTGGGAATGGGAAACGGCATACGGGATACGGGAGACGGCATACGGGATACGGCAGACGGTAAAAAGGGTCCGGGTAACGGGACCACCCCACGGAGTAATAGGTAAAAGGTCGGCAGGGTGATGCAGATATTACTATGCCATCCCCACCCGTTTCCGTTCCTCCTTTATTCCGTATCCCGCATGCCGTATACCGGATGCTGTATGCCGTATTCTACCTTCGGTCTTTTGACGGTTCAGCGCTGCCGCGCTATAATTTAGTTGTTGTTGACCAGGAGGAGGACGAATTGCCGCTTTACGAGTACGAATGTAAGAAATGTGGGAGAAGGGTCGAGGAGATACAGAAATTCTCCGATTCCCCACTGACCACGTGTGAATTTTGCAAGGGAGAACTGGAACGGCTAATTTCGGCGTCGGCCATCCAGTTCAAGGGATCGGGTTGGTACGTTACCGATTACGCGCGAAAGCCATCTGGCGGCAACGGCGATTCCTCTGCCGGTACTTCAGCGCCCGCACCCGACAAAGCAAAGGAACCCGTCAAGACGACCGAACCTGCCACAGCCAGTCAGAAGAAAGACTGAAGACCGCTTCCAGGTGCGAGGTCTTAGGTGTCGGCGGAGAATCGCTGGCACCCGGCGCCTGACGGTTGGAAGCTAGACATGCAGTGAGTGGAGATACCGGCGAAAAGCTTTGCCAAGATCGGGCCGTTGTAGCGCCAGTTCCACAGTGGCCTGTAGGAATCCAAGTTTATCGCCCGCGTCGTACCGCTTTCCCTCAAATACGTACCCATAGATGGGCTCCGTGGTGAGTAGCCGTCGCAAACCGTCCGTGAGTTGAACTTCCCCCCCGGCGCCGGGGGTGGTGCCTGACAACGCTTTCCAGATTGACGGCGTCAAAATGTAGCGCCCGATCACTGCCAGGTTGGAAGGCGCTTCCGAGGGCGCCGGTTTTTCAATCATATCTTCAATTTGGTAAAGCTGCCCATTCTTCCACTCACCCGGTACGGCCCGACCGCGGATGATTCCATAATTGGAGACGGCGCTTCGTGGAACCCGCTGGATCGCGACAACGCTGTGCCCAAAGCGCTCGTGGACGTCGAGCATCTGCTTCAGGCAGGGGACCTTATTCACGATGATATCGTCCGAAAGCAGGACGGCAAACGGCTCATCTTCCACCACATTGCGGGCAGTCAGGATCGCGTCACCCAGTCCCTTCGGATTTTGCTGCCGCACATAGGCAAATCTCAGCATCCCGGCAATCGATCGGAGTTGGCGGCGAAGGTCCTCCTTGCCCCTTCCGGCCAACTCTTGCTCAAGTTCGGCTGAAACATCGAAGTGGTTCTCGATGGCCTGCTTGCCGCGACCGGTCACGAATATCACCATGGGGATGCCGGAAGCGGCCACTTCCTCTACCGCATACTGCACCAGCGGCTTGTCCACGATGGGCAGCATTTCCTTGGGCTGGGCCTTGGTGGCGGGTAAGAAACGGGTGCCGAGTCCTGCTACGGGCAGCACTGCTTTGCGGATCCGCATGTTTCCTCGCTCGACGCGTGTTTGGCGGTACCCAACAATTTTACCACGTTTCTCTCTTCTAACCGTTGCGGATGATGGGGATGCGGCGCGTATGCTAAGATGAAAACGAGGTCTTTCATGCTGGTCCTGGGAATTGAGTCCAGTTGCGATGAGACGGCGGCAGCCGTGGTGGCGGACGGCCAGAGCATCCGCTCCAGCGTCGTAGCCTCGCAGGTTCGGACCCATGAAAAGTACGGGGGGGTGGTGCCGGAACTCGCCTCGCGGGAACATCTGCGCGCCATTCAGCCGGTGGTGGATGCGGCATGCCGGGAAGCCCAGGTGACGCCCCAGGCCGTGGACGCGATTGCCGTCACCGCAGGCCCAGGTTTGATCGGTTCGCTCCTGGTGGGGTTGGTCTACGGCAAGGCCCTGGCGCTGTCGTTGAATAAGCCCTTGGTTGGCGTCAATCATCTCGAGGGGCACATTCACGCTGTCCTGCTGGAAAACAAAATGGATCGGGCCGCCCGGCAAGCCTGTGCCGGAGGCGGGGCTCCCCTCCGTGGCGCTGGTGGTTTCCGGCGGGCACACCTCGTTGTTTCTCGTCACCGCCTCGACCCGCAGCGAACCAGCCCCTCCGCAGTTTAACTATGCCCAGCTTGGCCGTACGCGCGACGACGCCGCGGGCGAGGCCTTCGATAAAGTCGCCAAGTTGCTTGCCCTCGGCTATCCCGGTGGGCCCGTAATCGATCAGCTTGCCCGGTACGGCGATTCGCAGGCTGTGGATTTTGGCCACATCAAGATGAAAGGTAATCCGCTGGACTTCAGTTTTTCCGGACTGAAGACGGCCGTACTTTACCGGGTGCGTGGCACTCAGCTTGCTTCCGAGGCAGACGAGCGTCGTGCGTGGCGCAAGTCGGTGGATAAAATGACGCTTGACGACCTTCGCGCCCATTGTTCCCAAGATACGATCGACCTGATTGCGGGTTTTCAGCATGCCGTTGTGCAGGATCTGCTGGAGCGCACGCTGAGGGCAGCCGAAGAGTCTTCGGTGGACACAATCTTTGTCTCCGGCGGTGTAGCCTGTAATTCCCTGCTGCGCCGGCATTTCACGGAGCGGAACCATGGCTTCCAGGTTTTCTTCCCTTCGCTCACACTCTCCACTGACAACGCGGCCATGATCGCGGCTGCGGGATACTACAAACTACTTGCCGGCGAGCGCGCCGGTATCTCCCTTACCGCGCACGCCTCACTGCCGTTGGGCACAAAGTAATCATGGGCCACCCGCCGTCGAACAACGTGCCTTCAGACCCTTGCTCACTGCCTGCTTGAGTGCTACCCTTCCTCCCCGAGCAAGTTTGTTGTTGGCTCACCCAACGATGTCAACTCGTCGAAGCTGATGCCCTTAGGCGCCGAGACATGCGCATTGGAGTAGATACAGGCGGGACGTTTACAGATTGCGTCGCCATCGCTGGCGGTGAAATCAAGGTCCTCAAGGTCCTTTCCACTCCTTCCGACCCCAGCCAAGCTATCATTCAAGGGATACTGGAGTTGGTGCAGGAGACATTCACCTCAGCCGGACCCCAAGAGGGACACCCGCGGACGCAGAAGAGCGCCGGCACGTCTCCACGGTTCGAGGTCATTCACGGAACCACGGTCGGCACCAACAGTTTGCTGGAGCGGCGTGGCGCGCGGGTGGCGCTGATCACGACGGCGGGTTTTGAGGACCTCCTGGAAATTGGGCGGCAAACCCGGCCACGCCTCTATGACCTGAACGTACAACGTGAACCGCCGCTGGTGCCGCGGGAACGACGTTTCGGGGTGAAGGAGAGAGTGGCGGCGGACGGGCAAATACTTCTGCCGCTTTCGGAAGCGGAGATTCGCCGATTGGTCCGCCGCGTGAAAACTTCCGGGGCCGAATCTCTTGCTATTTGCTTTTTGTTTGGCTTCGCCAACGTGGCGCATGAGAGGCGCATGGCCGCTGCGCTCAAGCGTCTGGGCCTCCCGCTCTCCGTAGCGCACGAGATCCTGCCGGAGTTCCGCGAGTTCGAACGCCTTTCCACCGTCCTTATCAACGCCTATCTGGCCCCCCGGATGGGTACGTACCTCCGGCACCTGGAGCGGAGAATGCGCTCCCCCATCCGCCCGCCGGCACCTGCGCGCGTCGGGGATCGCCATGGCACGCCGCTGCGGTCTGCCTTTGCCCACAGCCGTATTTACGTCATGCAGTCGAACGGAGGCATCTCTGCCGCGGCGCGTGCGGCGCAACAGCCCGTTCGCACTATTCTCTCCGGACCGGCGGGTGGTGTGGTGGCCTCCGCCTGGCTGGCGAAGCAACTGGGACTGGAGCGCGCCATCAGTTTCGATATGGGGGGAACCTCCACTGACGTTTGCCTGCTGGACGGTCCGCCGCGCACCACCAATGAGACCTCGCTGGCCGGCTTGCCGGTTGCCGTACCGGTGCTGGACGTGCATTCCGTGGGAGCGGGCGGCGGGTCACTGGCACGGATTGATGCGGGCGGAGCGCTCCGCGTGGGCCCGGAGAGCGCGGGCGCCAGCCCCGGACCGATTTGCTATGCCCGCGGCGGCACCGGGCTGACCGTAACGGACGCCAACCTGATCCTGGGGCGGCTCGATGCCGAGCACTTCCTGGGGGGAACATTCCGGCTGGATGCGCAAGCCGCTCAACTCGGCTTTGAGAAATTTCTGGCGGGGCCGGCGCGCCAGGCGGGTTTTCGTTCCGTCGCGGATCTCGCCGCCGGCATCGTTTCCGTGTCGAATGCCGCGATGGAGAAGGCCCTGCGCGTCATCTCGGTGGAGCGCGGGTACGATCCACGCGATTTCCCGCTCATTTGCTACGGTGGCGCGGGTGGGCTACACGCCGCTGACTTGGCCCGCGCACTCGATTTACCCGCCGTCGTCATTCCGCGGAATCCCGGAGCATTCTCAGCATTGGGGATTCTGCTCTCTGATGTGGTCCGGGACGTGTCCCAGTCAGTACTGCTCGCTGTTCCCCTTGCCCATGAGTCATCGAAACGCACCCTGGCTCGCGAAATGCAGCGCCGGTTCACGCAACTCCATCGCCAGGCACTTTTTGAGTTGCGCCGCGAGGGCTTTGATGTGGATCGTGCGCAGGTCTCACGCAGTCTGGATTTGCGCTACCAGGGACAATCTTTCGAGTTGAATGTCCCGTTCACTTTGCGGTTCCATGAGGACTTTCAGCGTGCGCACACCAAGGCCTACGGTTATGCGTATGCTGAACGGCCTCTCGAAGTTGTGAACCTGCGATTGCATGTGGTCATTCCGACGCCCAAACCGCGGTGGCAGGCCCGAAAAGCCGGGCTGGCACGCCAGGCCGAAACGGCTGTGATCAAGACGAAGCCCGTCTGGTTTGGCTCGAAATGGCATCGCGCCGGTGTTTATGACCGTCGGCGGCTTGCCCCAGGCGCCCGGCTGCTCGGGCCCGCGGTGATCGTTGAATACAGCGCGACAACGGCAATTCCACCAGGCTGGGGGTGCAGCGTGGATGAATACCTGAACTTGAGGCTGGCACGGGCGACACGAGATTAAAGGCGCGTGCATTTTGCACGGAATGTCGCTACCATCCCAAAACTTGCGATGGGTCAGTATTATTTTTCGGCACTTTAGCAGGTCAGCAATGCGCGTGGTTGCCGCAGAACTCGAGATTTTCAAGAATCTTTTCCACTCGGCCGCGGAGGAAATGGGCGCGGCCCTGCGCCGTTCGGCATTCTCACCCAATATCAAGGAACGCCGCGACTATTCCTGTGCGGTATTCGATGGGCGGGGCCGGGTGGTGGCCATGGGCGACCACATGCCCGTGCACCTGGGGTCGATGCCCATGTCTGTCACCGCCGCCTTGCATGCTCTGCGGCTTGGTCCCGGTGACATCGCCATGCTGAATGACCCTTACGCGGGCGGCACGCACCTGCCGGACATCACGCTGGTCATGCCGGTGTGGGCGCCGGCGCCCAACGTAGGGCCGAGCGGCGCTCGGCCTCGGGCCGAACGCCGTTCGGCCGCACCTGCCCAGCCCATGTTTTACGTCGCCAATCGCGCCCACCACGCCGATGTGGGCGGCGCGCAGCCCGCATCGATGGGCCTTAACCAGGAAATTTACCAGGAAGGATTGCGCATCCCCCCCGTCGTGTTGGCGCGCGGCGGCGAGATTCAGCGCGATGTCCTGGCCATCCTGCTTGCCAACGTGCGGACGCCGCGCGAGCGCGAGGGCGATCTCATGGCCCAGGTGGCGGCGTGCCGGTTGGGCGAACGCCGCCTGCAAGAACTGTTCCGGCGATACGGAAGGGCGCGGACGGCATTCTACTTGGACGCGTTGCAGCGGTACTCCGCCCGGCTCATGGAGGAAGCGCTGGCGAAAATTCCGCGCGGAACCTACACGGCGGAGGATTTTCTCGATGACGATGGAACGGCCGCGGAGCCGATCCGACTGCGGGTCGCGATCGATATCCGCGCCGGCAAAGCCGTAGTCGATTTTAAGGGCACGGCGGCGCAACGCGCCAGTTGCGTGAACGCGGTTTTCGCCATTACGTACTCGGCGGTGTTCTATGTGTTCCGATGCCTGCTGGATGAGAGCGTGCCCGCCTGCGCCGGCCTGATGGATCCGGTCGAGGTCCGCGCGCCGGAGGGCACCGTGGTAAACGCCCGGCCGCCGGCCGCCGTGGCCGCGGGCAATGTCGAAACATCGCAACGCATTGTGGATGTCCTGCTCCGGGCGTTGGCTAAGGCGATTCCCGGGCGCATTCCCGCCGCCAGTTCCGGCACGATGAACAATCTTTCCTTCGGCGGGATCGATCCTCGCACGGGCGAGCCTTTCGCTTATTACGAGACGATCGCGGGTGGTATGGGAGCGCGGCCTTCGGCGGATGGACTGAACGGCGTACACACGCACATGACGAACTCGCTCAATACTCCCATCGAGGCGCTGGAATCCGCCTACCCGGTGCGCGTGCGTCGCTATTCGCTGCGCCGGGGGTCAGGCGGCGAGGGACAGTTTCAGGGTGGGGAAGGCATGATGCGCGAAATCGAGTTCCTTGCCGACATTCGCGGTAGTATCCTATCCGACCGCCGCCGGTTCGGACCGTACGGCTTGGCAGGCGGAAAGCCCGGACGCCCGGGAATGAACCGACTCACGCTGCACGGCCAAACGCGCCAACTGCCGGGCAAAGTTGTATTCGGTGCTCCGCGCGGCAGCGTTCTTAAGATCGAAACACCGGGCGGCGGGGGCTGGGGCAAGAAGGAAGCTCGAAAGTCGAAACTGGAAACTCGAAAATAGAAAATCGAAGCTGGAAATTCGTGCCTGGAAGCTCTCCCGGCTTCCAGCTTTGATTCTCGAGTTTCGACCTTCGAGTTTCGATTTTCGAGTATTGCGTGAGGAGACCAGATGGAACCGGTTGATCGACGCGACTTCATGAAATCCGTGGCAGCAAGTACCGCATTCGCATCATTGGCAAGTAAGGCGGCGGCGCCGGCAGACTCGGGACCGGTCTTTCTCGCCACTTGGGCCCACGGCAAACCGGCCAACGAACGTGCGGCAGAGGTATTCAGGGGCGGCGGGAGCCTGCTGGATGCGGTCGAAAAAGGCATCAACGTGACCGAGAACGATCCCAACGTGACCACCGTCGGTTATGGCGGCACGCCCAACGCCGAAGGGGTGGTGGAACTTGACGCCGCCATCATGGACGGCGCCCGCCATCGCGCCGGGTCGGTCTGCAACCTGCACATGATCAAGAATCCGATTTCGGTGGCGCGCCTGGTGATGGAAAAAACGCGGCACACCACCCTGGCGGGTGAAGGTGCGTTTCGCTTCGCGTTGAAAATGGGATTCGAGCCGGAGACCCTGCTGACGCCCCAGAGCTTGCAGCGATGGCTCCAGTGGAAAGCCGATCCCCACCACCAAACGTTTTGGCTTTCGCCGGAAAACCATGACACCATCGGCATGGTGGCGACGGATGGTAAAGGACACGTCGTCTCCGGCTGCTCGACCTCCGGGCTGGCGTTCAAGATTCCCGGCCGCGTTGCGGATTCCTCGCTGGTGGGCTGCGGCATTTACGCGGACGACAACGTGGGGGCCGCATCCGGCACGGGCGACGGCGACCTGATGACGAACTACTGCACCAGCGTCTCGATTGTCCACCTGATGGCGCGCGGCGCCTCCCCCCAGGACGCCTGCCTGGAATTGTTGCGGCACATGGTGAAGACGGATCCGCACAACAAGGAGGCAGAGGTGGGAGTGATCGCCATCAACCCGCGGGGAGAAATCGGAGCCGCCTGCATGAACGACCGTTTTCATCTCCAGTATGCCCTGTGGTGCAACGGCCAGAGCCAGCTTCTGGACTCTGTGAAATTGATTTAGGCGCCCCGATGAGCCATGGCTCGCCGCTGCACATGAAAATGCGAAGTGCCACGGCCATCCTGGCCGTGCTCGGGCACGGGCTGGAAGCCCCTGGCACAAGATTCATCGGAGAAATCATTGAAACACACCCTGTCATGACAACACGTCAGTACATCACCGCTGTAAACGCCTGCCCGTCCGAGAGTACCCCATGGGAAACCTGCACCGTGTTTTAAGATGCCTGCTGAATATCGTCATCGTTTTATCATTTTTGGTATTCGCCACTCCGCTTCGTGCCGACACGATTTCCGGCACCATTAGGGATCCATCCGGCGCCGTCATCGCTGGAGCGCGGATTGAAATCACGGGAGGCGGCCTGCCCCAGGCCATCGTTCTCACCTCCGGCGAATCCGGTAAATTCGCCGCGCCGAATTTGCGTCCGGGGCAATATTCCGTCCGCATCGTGAAGCAAGGCTTCAGCGACCTCGTAACGGCCGTGGACCTGCGCGGTACCGCCGAGCTTGCACTGACGTTAACCATTGTCCCGCAGCAGACCCAAGTGAGCGTTGCCGGCAAAAGGGGGGCTTTTGCAAACTCCGATCCCGTCTACCGCCAGCTACGGAACGTTGGCCTGGGCGCGACGTACCGGTGTAAAAAAATCACCGTGTCGATCGACGCCGGGACCTTCATATTCAATTCCGGGACGATGACATTTTTGGGCTTCGTCAACCGTTTTCAGACCGGGGCTATTTTCATCGGTAAAGGGCACTTCACCCTCAAGCCCGCCGGCGGCATTGAACGGCGGGAGGTCATGCGGCGCGTCGGCAGCCCCACGGTGGAGGAAGATTTCACGGAAGTAGTCTTTCGCTACAACCCGCGCGAGTCCACGCGATTCGCCTCCAAGTTTATCACCGCACCCATTGCGGACACGCCGCCGGAAGCCGCGACCGCGCTTCAGCATTGGAGAGAAAAGCTCCGCCACCGGCACGAAGTTCCCGAAAGCTTCACCCAGTCGCTGCTGGAGGACGAGAGGATTGACAATGTGGACGCCGACGAACTAGCGGCGATTTACGGTCCGGAGCACCCTTCCTTTTTCAACGCCTATATCCGTGGAACGGGGCACAAGGACCTGCGCTTCTTTGTCCGCTCGCGGGTGGGCGCCATTCCGCAACTGGACTCTCCCGAGGAGGTGGCGCTCATCAATTGCGATGCCAGTCAGATGGATGAGGGCGTGTGGTACTCGCAACACTTGTTGTCCGAGTTTACCGCCCAAACCGCCAATTCGCGCGAGGAGCGGCGGCTGTTTGCTACGCACCGCTATCAGATTGAGACGGTCATCGCCAAGAATGAACACCTGTTCAGCCGCGCCACGATTGCTTTTGAACCCCTCGTTCCCGGCGAACGGGTGATGAAGTTCGGACTGCTCCCGGCTCTGCGCGTCGAGCGTGTCATCGATCAGAACGGCCAGGACCTGCATTTTATTCAGGAAGGCAGAAAAGAAGACGGTTCGTTCTACGCCATCCTTGACGCCGCGCCGCCCATGGGACAAGAGCGTTCCCTTACGGTCGAATACTCCGGTGACAAGGTTCTCCACAATGCCGGTTCCGGAAGCTACTACGTCGAGGCGCGCACGTCATGGTATCCGAACCTGAATGGCTTCGGGGAGAAGGCGCTATACGATCTTACCTTCAAAGTCCCGCGCTCCAATGTGGTGATCAGCGTTGGCAAGCTTGTGAGCGAATCGACGGAAGAAGGGCTGGCCGTCTCCCACTGGGTGACGCCCACGCCGGTGGCGGTGGCGGGCTTTAACATTGGCCAATACAAAAGAATCGATTTGTCCGACCCGATCGATCATTACAGCATTTCCGGGTATTACCTGACGGAGTTGCCCGACAGCCTGACGCCTTACCAGGAGAGCGCGAGCCTGGGCAGCATGGCGCCCGGCAGCATGACCAAATATGCGCTCGAACAGGCTCGCGCCCAAATGCGAGTGTGCACCTTATTCTTCGGCAAGGCTCCCTATGATAATGTGAGTATTACCGAACAACCTAATTTCAATTTTGGCCAATCATGGCCTAGCCTTATATACTTGCCCATTGCTGCCTATATCGATTCGACCCAGCGCTGGATGCTGTTCGGCCAGATTGACAGGAAGTTCACCGGTTTCGTCCAGGAAGTTACCCCGCATGAGGTGGCGCACCAGTGGTTCGGCCACGGCGTCGCCTGGGCATCCTATCACGATCAGTGGCTGTCGGAAGGCTTTGCGGAATTTGCCGCGGGATTATTCCTCCAGCAGGCGATGGGACCGAAGTGGCAGAAGGACTACCTCGATTTCTGGGAGCGCCAGCGCGTACGCATCCGTGAAAAGAACAATTTCGGTGTATCGCCGAATGACGCCGGCCCGCTCTGGCTGGGCCTGCGGCTTATCTCGCCCCGTTCCCTCAACGCGTATCAGGGCGTCACCTATTCCAAGGGCGCCTATGTGCTGCTCATGCTCCGGTCATTGATGCACGCCGACCAGGGCTCCGGCAATCCGGACCAGGCGTTTATCGATATGATGCACGATTTCGTGGAAAGCCACCGCGACGCGCCCGCCTCCACCGAGTCGTTCAAGGCGATCGCGGAAAAACACATGCCCAAGTCCCTGGACCTTCAGAAGAACGGCCGCCTGGACTGGTTCTTCAACGAGTGGGTGTATGGCACGCAGGTGCCGAAGTATGAGTGCAGTTATGACCTTCTGCCGGCTGGCGAGGGCAAAACCCGGGTGCGTGTGGAAATCACCCAAAGCGAAGTGGACAATAATTTTGCCATGTTGGTCCCGGTGTTCGCCGACTTTGGCAACGGCATGGTGCGCCTGGCCCAGGTGGAGATGGTCGGGAATTCCACACGCAAAGTAGACTTCCTGCTGGATCGCAAGCCCAAGAAAGTTGCCCTGAACGCCTTGAAAGACGTTTTGGCGCGCTGAGGCTGGTTGCCGCAGGAATATTAAGACGCAGATCTTCGAGCTGCGCGACCCGAGAAACATGGGCAAGCCGGGAGGCACGCGCAACCCTCAGGCGTGGTGGGGCATTCGCCGGTGGGTTTACGCGGCGCCCACGTCAGTTTTGCCCGCGTCCACCCGGTTGGCCGGCCACACCATCCAGGCGAGCACGGCCGCTGCGAGGACTGCCAATACCACGCCATTCTGGAGGAAGAACGGGTTCGACTGGGCAAACAAATCGACCATCGGGCTCGCTACCTGCGTGCAGAAAAAGACCATCACATAAGCCAGAAGGTTATTCCGAAGGAAGAGTCCCACCACCAGGCACGCCACCAACAAGGGGACGAACATCATTAACCAGCCGACGCCGTACTCGGCCAGCGAGTGCGCATGGCTAGGCCCCAGGGAGACCAGCACCAGCGCCAACCCCACCCAGAGCCACCACGCCCGCCGCTTCCAGCCGGCCCGGAGGATGAAGATAGCCAAGGCAACGGCTCCGGACAGAAGCAGAGTGCGGCTAATCACGTTGATGAAAAATCCGGCCGCGGGCCAACGGGTAGCCAATGTCGCGGGGAACAACTCCTCCTGGATCGGCGCGTGCGCGTGGAACACGCTCACTAGGAGCGCGTCGAACCGCGCCAGCCCGGCGGCGGCGGCGAGGCTCAAAACCAGCGCCACCAGCGCATCCCGGCGCCACACCTGCCGCGCGGCGCTGCGGAAGAGGTTCCAGGCATCGGGATACAAGCTCACCGCGCAGCCGACGAGCAGCCAGGCAAACAAACCTTCGACAAGGGGCACCACCGTCAGGCTGACCGCAACCAGCAGTTTCCATACCGGAAGAGGCATGGAGGTGTCATAGGTGCGATAGATCAGGGGAAGTCCGTTCAACGCCCCCAGGACGCCCAACCCCGCGATCACCGCCCCGAAAACAGCCGACCGCTTCCATTGCATCTGTCCCGAGCGGACCAGGTTCACGAACAAAATCAGCCCGGCCGCCACCAGGCTCAGGACGGTTAAAACGGAAACACCCAGGAGGACGTTATTAAAGATGGTTGTTCCTTCCTGTTTGCGTTCCCAATCCTCCGGCAATTTGAAGAAACGCGAGAAGCCCACCACCTGATCGCCGGCCACATCGACCGCCAGGCGATAGTGGGCATCCCCCACGTTGCGGGGATCGCCCGGCTTGGCCTGCCAGACCAGGGTGTAATCCTCGCGAGCTTTCCGCTTGGTCGCATCGGAACTCTGCAACTCAAAGTCCTCGAGCGGGTATCCGTGCTCGCGCACGGCCTGTTCCGCCAGCGCCTGTGCCTGGTTGGGGCTCAGCGATGCCCCAGGCGCGTTCTCTTCCAGCACGTGCCGGAAGCCGAACACTCCGCCGGAAACCGGATCGACAAATACCTGGTACTCCTCCTTCTGCAAGGGGCGGAAGTAGCGTACCCCCCACAAGACGAGGTGCGTAGCCTGGCGATAGATTTTGTCCGCTTGCTCCAGGGGTTTCCGTTCGGCCAGGTAGTCCAGCGTCGAACCGTCAACATTGTCATGGATCCAGGCGGCGTGCCGATACTTCGCCGGGTCTACCTTCCGCTGCCGCAGGAAATTGTCCGCAGCGAGCACGGCGTCCTGCGCGGATTTGTGCAAGACGATGCCTTTGCCAAAGCGGTAAACAGGAATGAAGGCCAGGGCGGCGAAGATGACCGCCAGCACGCCCGCCACCATCAGCCGTTTCCGCGAAAGCGGCTGGTAAGCCAGCGGCGCTTCGGCGGCGGCGGCCACCTCCGCAGGCGGTTCGGCGGTGGGCTCGGCGCCATTCAACAGGGGCGACTCCTCCGTAAACGTGCCCGTCTTCCAATACGCGCCCAGCGCCACCACGAGAGGAACCAGCATGATGCCGGCGGAGACCGCGCCCGAGATCATCAGGTAATGATTGGGAGAACGCAGCAAGAGAAACGCCGTATAGAGAGCATCCACCGAGTAATGCCAAATCAGCGTGGCCAGAATGCCGAAGCGCAGCATGATCAGGCCGATGATGATGCCGCCAAAACCCACTTCCAGGCCGCGAATGAAGAAGGGCTGATTGGGATAAGCCGAGTGCAGGAACCCCCAAATGAAGGCGGGAAGCACGATGGCCAGTGGCGCCGACCTCAGAAATTTCCGCAGAAAGGGGATGGCAAAAGCACGGAACTGGATTTCCTCGGAAACCGCGGGGAAGAATCCGACGAACAATACCATGACCCAGGGAAAGCGCGTATTGAGCAGATCTGAGAAGGGAACATCCGCCGGCGCCCACGCGCCCATTTTGTTGGCGGCAAGGTAGAACACCGTCTGGTAGGCGAAAAAGAAGAACGTAAGCGCGACGCCCACCACGTTGGCGATAAAGAAAGATCGCGTTCGCAACCCCTGCCAGGTGAAGTAACGGCGAATGGAAATGTGCTGCGGGTAACCTTCACGATAGATCGGTTCGGTGCTGGCCACCAGCAGGAAGATCAGCGCGGCGAACGCCAGGGCCACCAGCAGATTGTCAACCACGTAGCCGCTGAGGAAGCTGGAGTAGGAGTCCGTGGTGCGGTATCCGAACTCCGCTTGCGAGAACATGTTTAACTGGCCCAGAAAATAGAGCACGCCCGCGACCAGGGCGAAGCCCAGGGCGAGGTAAATGGGCACATCGCGCCGCCGCAGGCGCTGGATGAGGAGAACAAGCCCGGCAAGGCAGATGAGAATCCAGGGAACCTCGTCCACCACGTTCGCCGCAGTGTTGCGCGAGCGCAGTTTGTCATAGTCGCGTGTCCAGCCCTCGGGGACCTTCACGTATTCCCGGTAGCTGCCCACCGCGTCGCCATCCACCTCTGTCTCGACACGCAGGCTGCCGTCGCCCAGGTCCACGTCCTTCTGTTTCCAGGTGAAGGAGTAATCCGTGCGGGCGGGGCGCTTCTGACTGACCGAATCGACAAATTCCAGGTTCGTCATGTCGCGATGCATGACGTCGCCCAGAAACTTTTCCGCGATGGCTCGGGCCGCCGCCGCGTCCAGGTTGGCGCCGGGCGCGGTTTCCGGCAGTTCGCGGTCAAAGCCTACCACCTGGCCCGCAGGCGTCACGTCCACCCGGAACTCTTCTATTTGTTGAGGCTTGAACCAGCGATGCGACCAGTGCCACAGGTGGATGGGGCCGCGGGTCAGCGCGTTCATGCGCGCCAGGCCTTGCGTGCGCTCCAGGTAAACCTTGGCGTTGTCATCGTAGTCAAATACCGCGGCGTGCCGATACCTGCTGACGTTCCAGCCGCGGCCGGCTATGAACCGGGTGGCCAGGGGCGTGGAATCGTTCCGGTTTACACGGAATTGAATGGCGGCTTCGGGGAAGGCGTGGGAAAAGTATTTCACCCCAATGGCCAGGGAAATGCCGGCCACGACAATGGCGATCGCGATGACGCGGCGGTCGGAAGAGGTCAGAGCTTGTGACATCGTTTCTCCTTACCCTACAACGTCGCAAAGCACTGCCGATTATACTAGGTTTGTCGGTAGTGTGAGCTTTCAGCTATCAGCTATCAGCTTTCAGCTTTCAGCTGTCAGCTCTCAGCGATCAGCCATCAGCTCTCAGTCGTCAGGCATCAGTTGTCAGTCGTCAGTTTTCGGTGTTCAGTTCTCAGTAAAAGCGCGCTGAAGTTTACGTCACCGGGACGAGGCGAAGACTCTCCCGGCGCCGTCATTTCTTCTCTGCACGCAAAAAGGTTCCTGCTCGTCACTTGTCACTCTATTTCAGCTCTCAGCTATCAGCCGTCAGTTCTCAGTTATCAGTCGTCAGTTCTCAGTAAGAGCATCCCGAAGTTTATGTTGTTACTGGGAGGAGGCGACGACTCTCGCGGCACAGGCATTTATTCTCTGCACGCAAAAAGCTTTCTGCTCGTCACTTGTCACTGGTCACTTGTCACTGTTGTTTCGTCACTTGTTTCTCAGAACTGAGAACTGGCGACTGAAAGCTGATAGCTGAGAGCTGAGAGCTGAGAGCTGATACTCGTCACTTGTCACTCGTCACTGCCTTCACAAGCACCCAGGCTGTGGCGCCGTCTGCGTAGTACCCCTTGATTTCGCTGACTTTGCGATAGCCCCGCCGTTCGTAGAACTTGTGCGCGGCCACGTTATTCTGGGCGGTTTCGAGTCCGATCATGCGTAGGCCCTGGTCGTAGGCCCACTGCTCGGCCGCGCCCATGAGCAGCGAACCCACCCCGCGCCGCCGCCACGCTTCCACCACATCGATGGTGACGATGTGAAGAATCTTGCGCGGTTCGCGGCTTGCAATCAGAAAGCCCGCAATCTCGCCCGCTTCTTCCGCCACCCACGTTTGCGAATTCCGATGGCCGATGAAGGCTGCCAGTTCCTGGCGCGAGTAGGAAATTCCCGGCGCAAAGCACGCCTGGTCGATTGCGTACAGGGTTTCGAGGTCATCGGGACGGAAGGATCGAAGGAGCATGGAGTTTGAATTTTGAATTCTGAGTTTGAATTCTGAATGCCGAATTCTGAATGCTCAATCCTGAGCTTGAATCCTGAATTCTGAATTTTTGAATCTTGAACTTTTGAATCTTGAGCTTTTGAATCCTGAGCTTTTGTCTTGAACTTTTGAATCTTGAATTTTGAATCTTGAATTTTGAATTGTGAATACAGGTGGTTGACTGCCTCTCGCGCCTGCTCGCAGCGGCCGCCCCCACCCTTATAAGCGTTAACATAACCCTCGCCCTGGCGTCTACGGCTCGCTGCCATTGATTTTAGCCCGCGCCGCGGTCGCTGTCATCTGGGCCACGGCGAAGAAGGTGTGAAGAAATCGTGGCTGTAGCGGCGGTCTCCGACCGCCGCCTGGAATTTCTACATTTGTTGAAGTCTTACCCGGTGATTAGCCGGCCACACGTTAAAGTGGAAGGTCGGATTGGTCCGAGTCGCCGACCATACGCCCGGAACTGGGGGGCGCCACATCCGAGCATATTGCGCACGGCGATGTGAACGGTCGGCTGCCCTGGGCCTATTGGAGGCCTAGGGCGGCACTCTCGGTGCGGGTAAGGATGGAGCCCGAGAGTTCGGGCATTCTTGGAATGTTCCGAAGGTCCCGGTTTAATCTTCGCGCCAGAGCGGAGCCGCCACGTCTCGAAATCAGCCGAGATTCCGCCACCTCATTACCGATCACACCTGCAACCTGATTGAATACAGCGCCTTCTGCTCCCGCCAAAGGATTGCCAGCCATTCCCCCAACCGCCGCTCCGCAGATTGGCAAGCCCCAAAGGGGCGTACTACCCCAGCCCAGGCCAACGAAGCTGTGAAAGAATCGCCTTCGGCATCGGTAGATTAAGTTTCGACGATGTGTTTTGAAGGTTGTGATGATCGACGAGCTGCAAGGATTAAGGTGATTTCATTGAGTAACCTTCCTTTCCGTCCGGCCTTGGGTTCTGGCGCTTGCACCTTGGACCCTCGTGTTTCTCCCTTCGGCTCAAGCGGGCGCCGTGGCCAGGCGAACTTTCCAGCGCAGGCGGCACCATTGCTGGAGGTTATAAGTCAGGCACGCCCACAACACCTCGCAGCGGGCTTTCCGCAAGCCGCGCACGCAGAACTGCCGCAGTCCGAGTTTGGCCTTCAGCCACAGGTTACTGAACTCCGCCACCGGGGCGCGCCGACGATAAGCGGCGCGCGCCGCCTCGGTCTGCATCTTGGCCGCATACGCCGCCACCGCCGGGACATTCTCCGTGCGCACCAACGTGCGTCCCTGCGGCCCCGCTCCACACTGCGCACGCAGCGCACACGCCCGGCAATCCGCCGCTCGCGCCCGATAGAGGTGCCGCTCCACCCCCAAGCGGTCGTGTTTGGTATAGCTAAAATGCAGCACCTGGCCGGCCGGGCAGAGGGAGGTGTCGGTCGCCGGGTCGTAGCGGAAGTGTTGGGGATAAAAGGCCGGATCGACGCCGCGTTTCTCCAGGCGCCGCGTGGTGGCTTCGGCATCGGCGGCGAGCGTCCCGCCGATCAAGTCCAGGCCGCCGTCGGCCGCCGCCAGGATATTCGCGCGCGTGGTGTAGCCCTCGTCGACGATCATCTGCGCCGGGGCGCGCCCGTTCTGCTTCTTCACTTCCTCCACCGCCGGCAGCAGTTGGTGCTGATCGTTGGCGTCCTGGGTAACGCTCACGCCCACGATCATCCCGTACGCCACGTCGGTAGAGGCCTGCACATTGTGACTGGGAGCATAACCGCCATCACCTTGTTTCATGTTACGCGCTTCCGGATCGGTCGCGCTCACGCGGCGCTCCCTCGGTTCGGCCCGTCCCTCGGGGGCGGCTTGCACTTTCTGCAACTCCTCCAGGGCCTGCTGCAATCTCTCCACCTTCTCGCGCGCCGCCCGCTGCCGCGCCGCCTGCCGGCGCCGGTCCACCCCTTCGTCCCGCGGATCGCCCATCGCCCGCACCCGCTCCTCGGCCGCCTGCAGATGCACCCGCAAGGTCTTCTCGCGATGAAACGAGTTGCCGCTGGCCGCGGCCTTGATCTTCGTTCCGTCGTGCGCCACTTGCTCCAGCGTGATCAGCCCCTCGTTACTCAAGATCGCCAGCAGTTGCGCGAACAACCCGTCCAGCGCCTGCTGGTGCTCGACGCGGAAGTCCGACAGGGTGTGGTAATTGATCACCTCGCACCCCGTCAGCCACTGATAGGCGGGATGGTAGGTGCAACGCCGCTCCATTTCCCGCGCCGAGCTGACCTTTTCACTGTAGGCGTAAACCCACAAGCTGATCAGCAGGCGGGGATCGATGGCCGAACGCCCCGCCCGGCCTTCCACCGCCCGCACCTCGGCGGTGTAGGCGCTCAGGTCCAGGCGCCCGGTCATTTCCCAAATCGCCCGCGCCAGATGGTCGGGTTCCAGCAACTGCTCCACGTCCACCGCCCGGAAGACCATCTGCTGACGGTTAATCGCTTGCAAGCGCGCCGCCGGCGGGTGTGCCGACTCCGTGTCCGGCGGCTCCGACACTCGCACCGGCAACTCGCCCTCCGGCCATATTCCCGGCTGTCGAGGATCCTCGGCGTTACTCATGCGCTCGCCTCCGCGTGGGGGAGGAAGCCGCTCGCCCGGGAGCCCGCTTCAAGATCAGCGTGTGCTTGTCCGCGACCACCCATTCGATCACCTCGCCCTTCTCGATCTCCAAAGCTCGCGCCAGGGGCGCGGGACAGATCAAATACCACTGCCGGTTCTTGCCGCCCCGCTGAATCACCTGCACGGTGGATTCGTAACCCATGCCCAACCTCCTTCCCAGAACGAAGGAAGGAGGATATCATAGCTATAGCGCTAGTCAAGTACTTTTTTGATTTTTTCACAGCTTCAACGGCCTGGGTTTACGGGATTAAGTTATACACCAAGCCCTGAAGGGGCGCGCTAAAACCTGCCGCAACGTCTCTCCCGATTCCCCATTCGCCCCCGAACAGTGGTCACGTAGATCGCCCTTTCAGGGCTCAGTCGGAAAACAATCCGTAAACGCCTTACCCGGGTCTCGTTGCGAGCTTCGAGATAGCGCGGGTTCGAAAGCCCGGAGCCACAAACAGCACTGACCGGGGCTAACCAGCCGAGTTGGTAGTTGAGGGCCCGAGGTGGGGGGGGTTGACCGGTATCCGTTTCTAACGTATAGTTAGCCTGTGCAGACAGTCGTCGAAACGGAGTCCTTTGTCCGCGATGCAAGGGCAACGGGAGTAACAGACAATGAACGCTTGGGCATCGTGGATTTTATCGCGGCGAATCCCGAGGCCGGGAAGGAAATCAGGGGTACTGGGGGTGCACGCAAAGTTCGCTTTGCTGGTAAGGGTAAAGGAAAAAGCGGCGGTTACAGGGTTATCACCTTTTACACTGGTAAAGACGTTCCCGTGTTTTTGCTGAACGTGTTTGCAAAGAACGAAAAGACCGACTTGTCGCAGGCGGAGCGGAATGAGCTCAAAACTGTACTCGCTGCCCTTGCCGATGCTTATCGAAGGAGGAAATAACCATGGCCAGGAAATTGACGGCAGGACGGCGCATGATCGCCAGTGCCAAGGAGGCCCTGGCATTCGCGCAAGGGGAAAACAATGCCTGCGTTGTCCACATCCCTGAAGAGATCGACACGGCGCGGATTCGCAAGAAAATCAAAATGAGCCAGAGCCAGTTCGCGGCCTATTTTGGCGTCAGCATTCGGACGGTACAGGAATGGGAGCAAGGCCGGGTGGTGCCTTCCGGGGCGGCACGGGCATTCCTGATCGTGATTGACCGTGAACCGGATGCCGTGCGTCGCGCCCTGGTGGATTATGCCGTCGGGGGCAGCCAGGAACATCAACCCGCGCACCCGTAATGCCCAGCGGCTCTCCAGATCCAAATTCGGGATCCCCCGAGTGACGTGACGTGGACAAAAAACCAGCATAACTTTCCGTCTGTCTGTCCGTCCCCCTCACAGGATTGTTGCAGGCCCTCCTCGAGACTCCCGGCGTAACCGCGCTTGAGCCGCGGGTGGCTTCGCGCTGTATGGAGGTTTACGGGGCCCACCACATCGAAATCGTGGACGCCTATCTTGTCGCTCTGGCCGAGGAAACCAAAACCCCGGTGCTGGCCACCTTCAACAAGAAGGATTTCCGCCGTTTCCCACACCTCAAGCTGATTCCCTGAGCCGCAAGCCGGTCGCGTGGTTTTCGCTCCATTCTCGCCGGAACTGGATTCAGTTAACAGGTCATCCGAACCCACCGGGGACAGAACTAGGCTGCTGGCGGTAGAATGAAGATGGATGCATTTCGAGATTGTGGGAGAAATCTCCGAGATCGAAACGATCGCCACAGGGAGCGGCATCCGAAGGCGCAGATTCCTGCGTAAACGGTACGGCGGGCGGATGTGGCGAAAGCAGAAAGGTATTGCGACCGTTCGACTGACCAAAGGCTCGATTCGACGGGCCGAGATTCACTGGTATGAGGCTCACGGCGTTGGCCGCACCGGCTGGAAGATCAAACGCTTTTTGGACTGACGATCATGAATGAGAATTCAAAATCCAGGTTTGTGCTTTGTATCCGCAACGACGACGCGGATGATCTGGAGCCGCGCAAGGTCTATCAAGTACTGAGCGACCGGTCAGCCGCACGCGAAGGGTATGCGCGGATCATCGACGAGTCGGGAGAGGACTACCTCTATCCGGCGGAGTACTTCGTGCCGGTGAAGGTGCCCGTCGCGATATCCCGCCAATGGGTTTTGCTACCGACTAGCGAGAGAAAACCGGCGCGCCGAGTCGTCGCCCGCGGCTGACTCGCGGGTAATGGGATTCACGTCTGATCGCGTTACTGTGCCAGCCGCGATCTGAGTCGACTGGTGTCTTGGCGATGAGTGATAGCGGCGAAGCCTTTGGACTGTGGCCACCGGGTTGCCGGTTTTGATCTGGAAAATCTGGAAAATAGAAAATAAGAAAATAGGGACACGCGTACCTGGAGTGAACCCCAAAATTGAGACACGGAAACTAGGGACACTTTTGGTTAAATGGAAAGGGGTCCCGAATGACGGAACAGCGTGTTTTCAGTTGGGAGTTCAAGGAACGGGTGGCGCGGCGCATGCTCAACGGCGAGAGTGTCAGTGCGCTGCATCACGAATTGCAGATCAAGCGCAGCGTGCTGTACCGCTGGCGCGACGCCTACCGCAAGGAGGGAGTGGCGGGCTTGCAACGGGTCGGAGGCCGGCCGCCGGGAGTGCCCAATCCACCGCGGTCGACTGGCGAACCGGGGGCAGCGGCGGCTCGCCGGATGGCAGAACTGGAGCGGAAGATCGGTCAGCAGGCCCTGGATCTGGATTTTTTTCGCAGAGCCTTCAAGCGAGTAAAGGAGTTGCGCCGGAAGGACGCCGAGCCTGGCGCGACAGCATCTACGCCGAGATCCGGGGAATGATGCCGCTTGAGGGCTTCCAGGCCGATCACGCCTGCCAGATCGCGCAAGTCAGCCGGGCGGGCTTCTACCGCCACTATGCCGAACACGAACCCCGTCAGGCCGACGTCGCGGTGCGCGACCCCATCCAGCGCATTGTGCTGGAGAACCGCTGCTACGGTTACCGCCGCGTGACCGCCGAGCTGGACCGCCGCGGCGTCGTGGTCAATCACAAGCGCGTGTTGCGGCTCATGCGTATGGATAACCTGTTGGCAGTACGTAAGCAGCGCTTCGTCTTCACCACCGATGCGCGCCATACCTATGCCGTCTATCCCCACCTGGCGGCGCGCTTGGTGCTCACCGCCGTCAACCAACTCTGGGTGGCGGACATCACCTACGTGCGCTTGCGCGAAACGTTCCTCTATCTGGCGATTGTGCTGGATGCTTATTCGCGCCGGGTGATCGGTTGGGAACTGGGCGAGGATCTGAGCGCCGACCTGGCGCTGGGTGCCTTAAACCGCGCCTTGGCGGACCGTTCCCTCGCGCCGGGTATCATGCATCACTCCGACCGCGGAGTGCAGTACTGCAGCCAGGCCTACGTCGAGAAACTCCAGGCGCACGAGTTCATCATCAGCATGAGCCGTACCGGCAATCCCTACGACAACGCCAAGGCGGAATCGTTTATGAAGACTTTGAAATCGGAAGAGGTCTATCTGCGCCAGTACCGCGATCAAACTGACGCTCGCTCCTCCATTCAGCGGTTCCTGGAGGAGGTCTATAACGCCCAGCGGCTGCACTCCGCCCTCGGTTACTTGCCCCCGGCAGAGTTCGAGCGCAGTCCGCGGGCTCAAAACAAAAAGGAGGCCGCTGCGCGGCAGCTTCCCTGATGAGTTTTTCAAGGCATGGGGAAATCTATCATTGCGATGAGGGTCACCGCAGTGAGCACCGGTGGGGTGAGGGCGCGATCCCTCAGGAGCACGCCCTCGCTCATCGCAACGATGAGTTTCCGGCTGGCTATTCCTCGGCGGGTTGCTCTCCAGCAGTGCCCGCCTCCGCTTCACCAGCCGGCGCCATCATCCTAGAATTGGCTCCTCTTGCCAAGGATTTTGCAGCGAATGGTAAACTGTCCCTAATTACTGTGTCTCAACCACGGGGTTCACTCCAACCAGTCCCCCTCGCCACCGGAACTGGGTGCGTGCCCCACCCTAGCATTGCTAGGGTGGGGAGGGGGTATCGGATCACGGCCGGAAGTCAGTCCCCGCCCAGTAATCGGGAACATCCACGTACGAAAAGTGGTTAGGATCGGACTTGACCAGCGCTTCCGCGGTCTTGTTCCAGACCGTGCCGTGGCCGACGGTGCCATAGCCGTCGTTGACCTCAATCACCGACTGGTCGAGCAGATAGTTGCTGACGCCCTGAGTGTTCCGGGCATGGTCGACCTGAGTGGCGTTCCAGTCGGCGTGCTGCTGGTCATTGGCAGCCTCGACGGCGTTCATCCGGGCGGTGGCGTTGGCCCCAATCTGCTGAATGTTGCCTACGATGCGCGCAGTGTTGGCTTGGACTGCCGCCCGTTGAGCGGCATCCACCTGCTTCAGGTGTGCGATGTGGGGAGCAGCCTCTGCACTCGCCCGCTGCTCGACGAGCGCTTCGTCAACCTGAAAACCGCCCACGATCGCTTCCCCGAGGGCGTAAACCTGGCTTGGGGAACCATCGGAGGAAGCGACGAAAGAGTCCAGGAAGTGGTAACCGCCGTATTGGTCAGGCGCGAACGAACACAGCACCCTGTACACCGTCTGCCTGCCTTCCGCAGTGGAGTACTCTCCCAAAGCCCGTACGCAGCGCTCGCCCTGAAAATACGCGCCCTGAGGCGGGAAGACCATCTCGGCGTGGTCGATCTTCACTTCGACTGGACCGACGCCCTTCGATCGGCGAATCAAATTGACGACCTGCGGAAGCGCCTTCGCCAGGTCGACGTTGGACGGATAGATAATCTGGCCCGGAAGGGGCCTTCCGTGGCCATACTGCATTATGTTGCGGTAGCCTGACCCGTTCGGGTCCTGCGCCATGACAAAATTGTCCAGGACAGCGAGTTCGTTATGTGGGCCGTGGAGGATTGCGCCGCCGCCGTAGCTCTGTGGATCCACCGTCCAACCGGCGGGAATGGCGACGCTTGCCGTGCCGTCTTGCAGGACGACCCGGTGCAGTGCGAGCGGCGCACCCGATGCGGGGGTTGATGTGCTTCGACCGGTCGACGCGGTAGAAGGCGACGCGCCGCCCGGATGCCACACGCTGGCCAATTGCCGCAGCATGGGGTTGACTTGGGCGCCGAATTCCGACGCTTTGGCATAGACCATGGCCGCTTCCGCCTGGTTAGACCCCGCCTTCGCGCCAATCACCAATCCGGCTAACGCCAGGTCTCGTTCCGGGTGATCTGTCACCGTGAAGAAGACCCCCACGGAGTTGGTTCCACGGAACTGGAAGACCCGTCCGATTTGCGGCTTTTCGCCGCAACTGCTTTGCACGATGGTCAGAAGCCTGCTCATGGCCATGGCCTGCGAGGACGCTCCCACCGGGCCATATACGATCTTGCCGCCCTGAGGCTTGCCGCCCTGCTCGAAACGGATAACGGTCAACTGGTTTGCCGATGGGGTCTGCGCTTTGCAGGCGCCAAGGGCAAGAAGGGAGAACGAAAGGAACACGGAGAATAGCCGCAATTTACGCATGGGGATCTAACCTCCTCCGAGATTGTTGTTCACAGAAGATTGCGCAAACTCAGCTCAAAATGCATCAAAGCACTCTACGCTCAATCGAAGTGAGATTCAAGCCACGCGGGATTGACGGGTGTGCGACATGGAAGTTAGGAGCGGTGGATTTTCTTTTTTGTGCTATAATTCTGAGCGTATATAGATGCTCAGATAGGAGGCTTCCATGCCTGACTCTCTTGCTGCTTTAGAGGCGGACCGATCCCTGCTCCTCGAGGAGTTTCTGGGGCTGGGCGATCTTCGCCCGGGCTCGATTACCGCCGTGGTACGCCGCTGTGGTAAGCCCACCTGCCATTGCGCGAAGCCTAACGACCCCGGCCACGATCCTCAATTCCGCCTGACCCGCCGGGTCGCGGGCAAAACCGTCACGGAAAGTTTCCCCAACCCTGCCGCCTTACGCAAAGCGCAAAAGGAGGTCGCCGAGTTCCGTCGTTTCCAGAAGCTCAGTGCGGAACTCGTGACCCTCAATGAAAGCATCTGTGCGCGTCGCCCGGTGGAGCCAGCACGCGGCGGCTGGACCGAGGCGGAAAAAAAACGGCTGCTGCTATCCATCAGGAAGTGGGGCGGGAAATAAACCAACTCCTGGGCCGGATCTTTGCTCAGCGCCATAAAGACGGTCGCACGGATCTGGAGGCGATCGAGACCGCCGTGCGCTCGACCGTGCATCAGGCGGGCGCCGCGGCCTTGACCACGTTGCTGCAATTTCCGGCTCCCGCGGCCGACACCCGGACGCTGCCCTGTTCCTGTGGTCAGGCGGCCCACTACGGGGGATTACGCTCCAAGCCCGTGCTCACCGTGGTGGGCCGGGTGGAGGGGTCGCGGCCCTACTATTTATGCCCGGACTGTCACGCCGGACAATTTCCCGCCGATGGCGAACTGGACATCCAGAACACGGAATTCTCTCCGGGAGTGCGCCGCATGCAGGCGCTGGTGGGCCAGGAGGCCCCCTTCGATCACGGCCGGGAGCAGATGAAAGTCCTGGCGGGCTTACAGGTGACCGCCAAATCGGTGGAGCGCACGGCCGAGGGGATCGGAGCCGAGGTCGCCCAGCGCGAACAAAAGGAGAGGCAGAAAGCCCTGCAGTTGGACCTGCCCGTAGCCGGGGGGGAGCCCCTTCCCATCCTGTATGTGCAAATGGATGGGACGGGAGTTCCGGTGGTGAAGAAAGAGACACTGGGTCGGCACGGCAAGGTCGAGGGCCAACCGGCGCATACGCGGGAAGTCAAGCTCGGGTGCGTCTTCACCCAAACGACCTGGGATGAGGAGGGCTACCCCATCCGCGCTCCCGATTCCACTACCTATACCGGAGCGGTGGAAACCGCCGAGGAGTTCGGCCGACGCCTTTATCGGGAAGCCGGGAAGCGGGGTTGGAGCCGTGCCCTCCTCCGGGTGGTGATGGGCGACGGGGCCGAGTGGATCTGGAATCTGGCCGCCCTGCACTTTCCGGGGGCGACGCTGATTGTCGACCTCTATCACGCGCGCCAGCATCTGTGGGAGTTGGTGCGCAGCCTGTACCCCCATGACCAAGGGAAGTGGAAGGCCTGGATGCAGGTCCATCAGAAGCGCCTGCTGGATCAGGGGAAAATCGAAAAACTCGTGGTGGCGTTACGTTCCCTCGCCTCCCGTAACCCCGAGGTGGCGGAGAAACTCCGCACCGAGGCGGACTACTTTGAAAGGAATGCGGAGCGCATGCGATATCCCCAGTTCCGCCGCCAACACCTTTTTGTAGGCTCGGGCGTCATCGAAGCCGGATGCAAATCGGTGGTCGCTTCGCGCCTCAAACGCTCCGGAATGTTCTGGACCGTACGCGGAGCCAACGCCATCCTCGCCCTCCGCTGCGCTTGTCTCAATGGCCGCTTTGAGGATTACTGGGAGGACCGCCGCCCGGCTATCGCCGCCTAACTCCAACTTCTATGTCGCGCACCCGGGATTGACGGGGACAGACGGAAAGTTTAACTGGTTTTTCGCTCTCGTCCGGAGCCTTCGGATTTCCTGACCTTCCGGCCTGAGGGGTTTGCGCCATAGGGTGCCACCCTACCACAAAACCTGTGCGTGCACTACAGAACAACCGGTATAACTTTCCAGTCTGTCCCCGACTTTCCCCCTTCGTTTAATATGCGTTCGGGGCTGCGAGCAGTGAACACCATGATTGTATCCTCAATGTCGGTCATGGTTGTCTCCTCGGCACAGAGAGGACTAAAACTCGTGCTACGATGCTGTCGCGTAAAAGACCCATTGTCAAGCGGGGCGGCTGGCGCAGACACAGGTCTTTTGGGATCTGCGATCTCGAAGCGACGTTGTCTTCCGGTCCCGTGCCGAGAGGATACGTTACTGCGCCATACCCCTCAGGGTTTGAATCGATGGCTTGCTTTCAGCGTAGCAAATGGGACACGCTTGGCAAGGTGCACGAAGGGGGATAAATGGGAAATCCACGGAATCCTGACGAAATTATCCGCGAATACTTTTCCGTCAACGATGAGGTGCGAAAGATTCTAGAAGAGTATAAAGCGGGAGCAACGGCTGAAAGGCGTCTGGAGCTGTGCCGCATACTACGACAGTTTGATCAAAAGGGTGGCAGCTTGTTGGACGAGTTGGATGCCTCAATTTAGGCTTCAATCCAGTGAACGTTGGCAGGCCGTGATAAAATGTCGCTTGGAGGTGAAACATGCGGAGGATTGCCATAAAAGAAAGCGATTATCTGGACATCCTGAAGGGAACCACGGGGAACGGCATTGCCGACATGATTCCGGCTATTTTGGAACAGAAGAGGTCGGAGGGATATGAGGTAGTGGTCCTTGATGACTTTACGGGAGAGATTGTCTCGCGGTTGGGCTAAGTATTACTCAGATTGTCCGAAAACCAAGTACCAGACCTGCGGTTTAGGTCCGAGGCTTTTCATCCGTAATCGCGCCTTTCATTTTCAAATCCGCGTGCGCCCATTGATGGCCAGGAGTGCGCGATCGCTACCAAGCCAAATTGCTGGTAGCGAAACAGCAGGCGCAGACGTCACACCGCCATCATCTACGCGCCTGCCCGTGGGGCACAAGGCGAAAAGGCCGCGGACCTTGCGCAGCAGGGCTACTTGACATCCCTCGGGGCGGCCCTTAGTCTTAGCGAACGATATTATTATTGAGGGGGCTTAACTGAAGGGCCTCAGCGAAGGTGCTAGAATACTGGAATGAAGGATCGCAGCGTGAAACGTCGAAGAAAGCGGCGTAGAAAGAAACTTGGAAAAGAGCGCACAAAGGCCTGGATATACAGCGTCATCAATCCGCTCCTCGAAGGGCTAAGGATTGAGGCGACTTTCGTGGCAAAAGGGAACTGGACATTTCGCCGTTACAACCAGGACTTGGAATTCATCCGTCCCGTTCCCATCCTAGTCGGCTATAAGGAACGGCCAAATTTCGAAGATTTTATGGGTTCCAACCCCAAGGCTAAGGAAGAAATCGACCATCGTGATGCGCAACGAGAAGAGTTGCGTGATGCCTGCCGAGCAGCCTTCGATAGTTTAGCCGCCAATCCTGATTTTCAACGAAAGGTCTCCGAATGTTTCCAAGCCGTGGAAGCCGAAACACCCGGCGAAACCAGCCGCCTCGTACACCCTGCTGTAAAGCCTCATGAGGTCGTTGCCGAAGCGGTGGTCAATAAGGGCGGTGTGCCGGACCATGCGGGCTTTTACCCCTTTTGGTCGAGATTCAGGGATGAGTTCATGCGGTTTCGCGCTGGGGCCGCATTCGAGAACGCCGACCAAGCCGGATATAAGCTAAAGATAAGTAATGAAACCCTCTCCTTGGAACTCAGCCAACTGAGGAGCGCCTTGGCCGAGGAGTATGACATTCCCTGGGCTCCTTACTATGATGAGGCATCGGCGCTATCGAGCCGCTAAGGCAGGCCGTCTGCACTAATTGACTTCATAAATCCCGTGATCGACTCCAACGTGCTGTTTGATTTCCTACTGTGGCCCTACTGCGTCAAAACCAGGACTCCATTCCCTGGGTGCCTCTCCGATACCTCCGCTGCGAACGACACCATGCGGGCACTCGATTGGTACCTGGATAACGCCAAGCCAATTCACACTTCGCCGCATGTCATAGCGGAAGTTCATGGTTTGTTGCAGGCGAGGGGTGACTGGCATGGACCAAGACTTTCCGCCTTTTGGCGGTTTGCCCAGGAGGAGTTGACCCGCTTAATGCTGGACGAGCACTTGATTAAGCTCGTGAAAATGCACCCCCAGGATCTGTTTGAATTTGGCCCCACTGATGACTCAATTTTGGAGGTCGCCGCCCAGACGGGACGCGCGGTGGTGACCGGGGATCGACGGCTGGGAGGGCGGCTCATCCAAGAGCAGATACGAGTTCTTGACCGTAATGAGATTCTCGCGCTTTGGCAGGACCGGAATGCCTGACCCTAGCTCCAAAGCCTCACTGACGGCCCCGTCCATCGCGTCAAAATCGGCGCCCAAACCATTCGGTTGAAACCCGCCAGACCCTCGCGGTTCCCCGGAGCAGGCACGCCGGCAGGACTGGCTCTTCAGGCGATCCGCGCCGCCGGGCCCCATGCGAACAAAGACTTGGTGGTTCGCCAGTTGTCCCGCGCCTTGAGCGCTCGCGACCGTGCACAACTCGCCAAACTAATCAAACACGCCCCCGCTTGGAGTCATGAGATCATACGGCAACTGAAGACATCGATCTCGTCAGAGCCGTAGGCCCGGCGTGCGGGCCCTGCAATGCAATAGCGTAAGCACGTTTCGTAGGGGCACCCCTCGTGGGCATAGGCGCTAGAATAAGGAATTGACATTTGTCGCAATTTACGTATTCTACCTGGCATGGACAAAAACTTAGTCGAGAACGATTGGAAGTATCTATGCCAGTTTTTACCGGCTAATCTGAGCGAGATGGCCAAAGAGAGCGGGGCCGTCGAGCGATGGCGCAACATTAAGAACGGTGAAGAGCTATTGAGAGTTATTCTAGCATATTCCATGGAAGACCTCTCTTTGCGTAGCACCGCGGCTTGGAGCACCCAGACCGATCTGGAGCTGAAAGACACCTCGGTCCTGCATCGTTTGCGCAAGGCTCCGCCTCTGCTGGAGCGAGTTTTGGCACATCTGCTGACGCGGCAACTTAAAGCCGAGGCTGCGCCCGGGCCAGAGTTTCGCATCAATGACGCCACCGTGTTGAGTATCCCGGGGAGTGAAGGAACCGACTACCGCTTGCACGTCGTCTATGATCCGGCCCAATGTCGTCTCCGACGCGTTGAAATTACCGATCACCGAGGAGGTGAGCGACTGGATCGTGATCGGCCGCAACCGGGAGATCTTGTTTGTGGAGACCGAGGATTGGCGCATGCTGGCGGCATCCACGCCGTGACCGAAGCCCGGGCTTACGTTCTGCTGCGCATGCATTGGCAGAATATTCGACTGGAGGACGCGCAGGGGCAGGCGTTCAACCTGGACGCGATCCTGAAGAGGGCAGAGGCTGGCGATACGGGGACAATTGTAAACATCCCCCTTACCGGAAAAACTCCGGTGCCAGCCCGGCTCATCGTGCGTCCTCTGCCCACCGAAGCAGCTAACCGCAACCGACAGCACTTGCGCCGCAATGCCGCCAAAAAGGGCCGCACCCCTTCGGCTACGGCCCTGCGCTTGGCAGGCTACTTCTGCATCTTGACGACTTTGCCCGAGGCCGTCGCCGGCGATGAGGTGGCCTTGGAACTCTACCGCATTCGCTGGCAGATTGAGCTGTTTTTTAAACGCTGTAAAGGGCTTTTGCATTTTGACCGCTTGCGGGCTTTCGACCCCGATTTGGTGCGCGCCTATTGCCTAGCCAAGTTGATTGAGATGACTTTGATTCAGTGTCTGCAGGAGGAGGCGATCTCATTTTCCCCCTGGGGAGTTCCCCGCTGCCGTAGTCTTGCGACTTAGTCAGTGGCGAGTGGTGCAACTGCACCGAATCGATCTCGTCCTCGCCCTTTACGGGGCACTCACCTTGTTGGTGAAGCAGCGGCTACTAGCCAAGGTACGTCCGGCTCTAACCGAGGCACCCAGAAAACGAAAGTTCTCGTTAGAAACATTGCAGCAACCGTTCTCGAAAGTTATGAATCGCCTCCTCAATCCACAAGCTCGCCGAGGTGCACCGAATGGCTTATTCTAGTGTGGTGTCCCGCGTAATTGTTGACAACCGAGACGACGACCGGTCGCGACCGCTATTGTAAATCGTTAGCCGGGACAGGACACTAGCGCCTATGCCCCTCGTGGGTGCCCCCCCCACAAGGGCACCCACGAGGGGTGCCCCTACGAAACGCGTCGTATCACCTTGAGCGCTCGCGACCGCGCCCAACTCGCCAAACTAATCAAACACGCCCCAGCCTGGAGTCATGAGATCATACGGCAATTGAAGACAACGATCTCGTCAGAGCCGTAGGCCCGGCGTGCGTGCCCCGCATCGCAATAGCGCAAGCACGTTTCGTAGGGGCACCCCTCGTGGGCGCCCCCCCCACCAGGGCACCCACGAGGTGCCCCCCACAAGGGCACCCACGAGGGGTGCCCCTACGAAACGCGTTGTATCACCGGTTGCAACCCAGCCCGAGGGCGGTTAAGACTGCATTGTGGGAGATATCGCAATACACAAGGCGAATGAACTACCTTCTGACGCACGCCGCGCGGTGGAGGGCGTTCTGGGCCGAGTCCTTGAACCCGATGAGGAGGTGAGTATCATGGCCTTCTTGCCCCACCATGCACCCACCGGAGAGGCCCGCCAGAAGCTTGCCCGCCAACTCCAAGATCGCATCTCGAGGACGGCCAAATCCGTACGCCACGTTCCCGATGCTGAGCAAGAGGCCGCCATTGACGAAGCCCTCAAGCACGTCCGCGCGAAGCCGAAATGAGGATTGTCCTCGATACCAACGTTTTGGTTAGAGCCAACATCAAAGTTCAAGGTCCTGCCCGGGAACGCCTTCTGAAAATCGCATAGAGCGACCACCTCACGATGCCTTGTTTGCCACCGTGAAACCGATTCGTTTTCGCGGTTTTGCCGGCGGTTTCATCAACTGCCGGATGGCTTCAAACACGGCCGTGATATTTTCATCGTGCGCGTCGAGCCGAGATTCCAGTTCCGCCAGTTTGGCGGCCAATTCCTTATGGGTGGCGAGCATCTGGCGCAGGCGCACAAAGGCCCGCACCACCTGAATGCTTGCTTCCACAGCGATCTTGCTGTTCAGAACGCTGGCCAGCATCACTGCGCCGTGCTCGGTGAAGGCATAAGGCCGGTAGCGCCTCCCGCCATGTTCGGCGCTTGAGGTCGCAAATTGCGACCTCAAGTTTTCTGTCTCTTGCGCACTCAACTGAAACAGAAAATCGTCAGGGAATCGATCTTTGTTGCGCCTTACCTGCTCATTTAAACGTTTGGTCGAAACGCCGTAAAGAGCGGCAAGATCAGCGTCGAGCATCACTTTTTGCCCGCGAATCAGGAGAATTTTGGCCTCGATTCGTTCCGCGGGAACAATCGTCTGTGCGTTAGTCATTTATCTCGTCTCTGAGGTTCTCGTTCTGTTTTTTCGCCGCAACGCGGCGGCGGATTTGGGCGTATACTTTGCGGTCCCGGGATGGTGATGAAGCGTCTACCTGTGTTGATTCTGATTGCGTCGAGCGTGTGCTGGGGGCAGAGCGAGTTTAAGGTCCCGCTGGTTTATGCGGATCCGGCGCGTGCGCTTCCTCTGCTGGCGGCGGGCGACGGCGTTTTGTACGTTGCCTATCGTTCCTGGACGTGGGCGCGCAGCTCGAGTCGGCTCGAAGTGTTGGCTTACGACCTGAACGGGCAGAAGGAACTCCGCCACGCCACCCTCCCGGTTCCCGAGGTCTATGGGACTCGCGCCGCGGACGGTTTGTACTTATCGCCGGACGGGCGGATGCTGGCCTATGCCGAACTTCATGATCCGTGTCTCCTGTTGCTGATTTCGGCTCGTGATTTGAACGAGTTGCGGCGGTCTACATCCCTCTCGTTTGTCGAGAACGACCCAACTTCCTCACGTAGACAGGATGATGAGCTTTTTACGGGGTTCGATAGCCGCGGCTTGCTGAGCATCGCCTTGGAGCGGCCGTCCAAAGGCGTTCGTTTGGTTCGGGTCGATCCCGCGCAACTGAAGGTGATTTCAAGTAGATTAACCGCCCAAGACATACCGTGGCAGGACGCTTCGGACCATCTGGCGTGGTTCCCGGCGGCCAGGCGGGTATGGACCACCACCGATGGCGGCGCCGGCTCCGGCTGGATTGAGTTTACCGAAGACGGAAAGCTCACCGGCGCTGGGTTTTCGGGACCGCAGGATGACACCAATGGGGCTGATGCCCTCGGGGAAGGGAAGCTGCTTGCGTTCTACGGCGGATCGGACCATGGCACGGTCATCAGCTACCACGACGGACGCCAGGATACGCTGAACTTGCCCTGCGCCCCGTCCCCAATCGGCATCAGCAACGACCCGGGATACGCCGGGGCGCTCTGCTTCGTCAGCCATCCAACAAAACAGGAACTGTGGAAGCCTACCGCTGCGGAGTTTCTGCTGCTTAAAACCAAGGGGCCCTCGGTCATGTGGCGCGAGAAAAACATAAGCCTTATTGACACCCTTGAAACCGACGAACACGATCGCGAGTTCTACCAAAAGGGCCACCCGCTGATCTACCGTGTCGGTAAAAAGGTCTATGTCGTTGCACCGTCCACTAAGCCAGAACTGACCACCTACGTGGTGCCTTTGCCGGACTGAGCGTGTGCGACAACTTGTCGCTGAAGACCCATGCCAGGGTTCGGCTGCCTACCGAACGGTCGGATAGGTTGGGATGTGTGCTTGATTTCTGCTTTTTTACGGGATATCCACAATGAGTAATTTGACCTTGTCCGGCGTCAAGGGCTGCCGCGTGCGGTCCCAAGCGACGACTTCGAGAAGTGCGGTCCACAGTTCCAGGCAATGGATGCACCGCATGCGATGCTCTTCCGCCGGAGTCTTGTCATACCAAGTCGCTTGGCCGTCCAGGATGCGGATGAGTTGTCGCAAGGAGGTGCATTCTTTCTGTGCATCCGCCTGCGCTGCCCGGCAGAGGTTCACCCAGGCTGAAGGCCACAGGCAGCGGTCCTCAGTCCGCTCCAGCACTTGGGCATAATTGATTCGGAGCCGCTCTAATCCTTCATGCGCCACTGCCGGGGTAATCCGCAAAATTCTCTCAATCGTCCTCTGGGAATACCCGGCCAGGGTCAAGAAAACAAGTTCGCGGTGAAGCAGGGGCAGGCCATCGAGTAACGCGCTAAGACCGGCTGCCGTGGGTGCGGGAGGATCCCCGGTATCCTGCGATGAATCGATCTTGGCAGCCATCCACCCCTGAAGAAAGCTGCGCAAGCCAACCAGAAACTCGCGCTCCGACTGATGAGAAAAACCTTTTATCGTTGCGCACCCATTGGCGCTCAAACCGCGGAGAACATCGCGCCAACAATCCAAGCGTGCGTCGGGCGACCAAGGCGAGTAAATCGCGAGAAACTGGAGAGCCACGGGCGTGTACTCGGCTAGAAAGGTTCGCCAAGCCTCGGGGTTCCCCTCTTCACATCCGTGAAGGATATGGTGGAATGTCAGAAATTTGGACATCGAGGGATGTGCGTCTCAGTGCGGGCTGCCCTAAAGCATCGAGGAGAATTATGTAATCCTTTCGCTTATCGACGCTCGGCCTCGCGGACGGTCTGCTCCAAGTGCGCTACCACCAACGTGGCCGTGTCACTTACGGCCTGATCCAGCGTCGGAGGATTGTAGGGCCGGTAAATTGTGTCCTGCCACACCGACGCGCCACCGCGGTCGGAAATGAAAACTTCAGTGTGCACGTGCTTCAAGCGTCGAGACTCCAGGCACGAACCACGGAGGGTTGCGTCGGCATCTTTTTGTTTAGTAACCAAGCGAAATCGCCCCATCTTCCCCAGCGCCTGAACCAGTTTGTCACTCAGCGAGTTATCGATGTTTTCGATGTAGAGGGTGTGAATCCGCATCAACTTCTTGAGGTCAGTGGTGGTGGAGGTGAGAGGGCCGGATCCCACGCCTGGCGGCCCCGGCCGGGGACCAAGGGTTGGTGGCTCATTCTGTTGACCGGACTGGCCCTGCGGTGCCGACTGGCTGGAGTTCTGGCCTGATTGGGCCCACAATGCCGAGCTGGCGAACAAGCAGATTACCAGAAACCGAGCGCCCCGTTTCATGGCGACCTCCGCGGGCCGGAATCACGCACCTCAACTCTATTAAGCCGCTGAGCGCTACTGACCAGAGGCGCGTTGCATTTCCACCAACGCCCGATGACGATCCTTCATGTCCTGTCTCGCGTCCTTCTGCCGCTGTTTCATGTCACGACTGGCCCGTTGCATTTGATGCTTCGAGGCAGTGCGCGTGACGCTAGGTATTCGTGAATGCTTCCAAGACTGCTTTATGTTCTTCTGCTGCATCTTCAACGCGTTGCGTTCTCGCTTCTGCTGTATCTTAAACTGCTTTTGCTGGGCTCCCCAGTCGGCATCCCGGGTCGGGACGGCGCCAGCCAAGCTGAATCCCAGACACAGCGCAGCGATCATCAAGACAAAGTATTTAGGCATTCTGCCTCCCCATTGCTCCCCTGGCTATCCAACTCGTATATAGGCGTTTTAAAGAGCAGGCCGCCTCCGAATCTGGCCTCTCCAGCAGCATCTTAGCTATAATGTGAACAGAGTACAAGAGCGAGGTTTCCCTTAGATCTCGCGCTAGGTGGCCGACGGTACGGCTACTACAGGTAGGGTCAACTATCCTCGTAAGCACCGAATATTGTGGTTTCCCCTTTACAAGCAACCCTCTCTATGGTAAGTATGCATCGTACTGGTCAGGGATCGTCGCGCCAGTCTGAGTTTGTGCGCCAAGGCGGGGGTTTGAACGGAACTCAATTGGCTTTGGACTCTGGACTGAAAGCGCTGCGTGATGACGCTCTCTTCAACCCAGAAGCACCAATCCAAAATCTAAAACTGGATGAAGGTGTAATTTGTATAAGCTGAAAAAGCTCGAACTGCTCGGGTTTAAATCCTTCGCCGACCGGTCACGCCTTGAGTTTGCGGATGGTGTCGCCGCCATCGTGGGACCGAACGGTTGTGGAAAATCCAATGTCTCCGACGCCATCACTTGGGTGCTGGGTGAACAGAGTGCGCGCATGCTGCGCGGCGAGCGCATGGCGGATGTGATCTTCAATGGTACGGGCACCCGCCCCCCGACCGGGATGGCGGAAGTTAGCATGACTCTTGTGAACCCGGAGTACAACGAAGCCGGGCTTCCGGAAGAAGCAGAATCCACCCAAGCAAGCGAAGCCGATTCTGAGGCGCCTGCACCTTTCGAAGCGGAGACGTCCGGCAACGGCAATGGCAACGGGAATGGAAACGGCACGGGCTCCAAGCCGCGCAAAATTCATCATCGATCCGGCGAGATCACCGTGACGCGCCGGCTTTTCCGGTCCGGCGAAAGCGAGTACCTGATCAATGGCGATAATTGCCGCTTACGCGACATCCAGGATATTTTTATGGGGACCGGCTTAGGGCCGGAGTCGTATGCCATTATCGAGCAGGGCCGCATCGGCCAACTCCTGAGCTCGAAGCCGTCCGACCGGCGCCTGATTCTGGAGGAAGCGGCGGGCGTTTCTAAATTCAAAACCCGCAAGCGTCTGGCCGAGGCCAAGCTGGAATCGTCGCGGCAGAACCTGTCGCGGATTGCCGATATCCTGGAAGAAGTCACAAAACAAGTGAACTCGCTGAAGCGCCAGGCCTCGAAGGCGCGGCGTTACCGCGAGCTTCATGAGGAATTACGTGGCCGGTTGAAGACCGTTATGACATCCCGCCTGAAAGCGTTGGAAGCGGAGTTTCAGCGTCTGCGGCTGGACCTCGGCCAGGCACAGGAGGCCTGCGTCTCGGCGGCCCAGGCGTTGGAAGCGGTGGAGCACGAGCAAAAAGCTGCCACCGTGCGCTATCAGGAACTGGAGGATCAACTCACCGATTGCCGTCAGCGTTTATCCCAGGGTGACCTCGAGCGCGAACGCCTGCTCTCACGGCTGGAGCAAGTGAAGCAACACACTGGAAACCTACAGGCGCGCTCCGAGGAATCGGCACGCGAAAGCGCTGAGCTTCAGACACAGCTTGCCGCCCTCGATCAACAGAAGGCCGAGCGCGTTCAACAACTGGAGAAATTGCAGCAGGAATTTGCGGGTGCGAAGGACGCACTGGCGCAACTGGTCATGCTCCAGGAAGACATGACTTCCGAGCTTGGCTCTGCCGAGCTGGATGTGGAGAGCTGCCGCCAGGGTCTCCTCGCGGCTGTAAGCCATGCGGCGGACCTCCGCAATCAGCTTGTGCAGGCAGAAGAGGCAGGCTTGGCAGTCGACCGCCAGGCCGCCCGCACCCAGGCAGAAAAATCCCGCATCGAATCTGAGTATTCCCGGCTGGCCGCCGAATGCGACGCTTACGTTTCCGAGCATCAGCGTGACGCCAGTGTGTTGGCAGAGTTGGCAGAAAACGTGGCTCAAACCACCCGCGACCTGGAGCAGGCGCGAACCGAAGAGGTTTCCCTCCGTTCACAGGTTGAAGTGCTACGCCGGGAGTATTCCGGCAGCATGGCCCGCAAAGAAGCGCTCGAGCAATCTCTAGCGCGCCACGCTTACAGTACGGAAAGCGTGCGGCGCCTGCTCTCCGGCGAGATCCCGATGAATGACCATGCGTTCCATCCGTTGGGGTTACTGGCCGATTTCGTGGAGGTTTCGCCGGGATACGAAGAAGTGGTAGAGGAATTCCTGAAGCAGGAACTGGAGTGCGTGGTCGTGGAGCAACATGCGGAGGCGCGATCGGGTATTGCCCTGTTGCAGAGTCAGGGCACGGGGCGTTCGACGTTCTTTGTCACCCATTTGCCTTCCCATGATCACTCGCGTAGCAACGGCGATTCTCAGGTTCGCACCGAGACTGGGGTCGTGGCAGCGGTTGCGGAGTTGGTCCGTTTTGAGAGCAGGTTGGTTTTGAATGGCGATATGGTTTTGCCCGCTCTCGCCAACGCTTACATGGTGGAAGATGATGGCGTTGCCGAACGTCTGGCGAGCACCTACCCCGATTGTCATTTCCTTACGTTGAAGGGTGCGCATTACCACCATCGTATGGTTTCAGGCGGTAAAGGGTCCAACGCCGGACCGCTGGCTCTACGGCGCGATTTTCGCGAACTGGAGCGGCGAACGGCGGAACTGGACGCGCAGATCAGAGCCGGCGCGGCCCGAATGGTGGAAGCCGAGGCGCAAGTGAAGCGGCTGGATGCACAGTTGAAGAGCCTGATCGGCAGCAAAATGGAGGCGGAGAAAAAAGCCGTTGTTGCCGATGAGAAGCTTCGGCAGACGCGTGAGACCCGCGACCGTACAAAACAACAACTGGATGCGCTCGTCCGGGAGGCGTCGGTGCTCGAACGCGAACGCGCCGGCGTGGACGAGCGCCTCGCTCGCCTGCGCACCGAACTGGAGGCCGCCGGGACCGCCAAGGCGCAGCGCGAAGAAGCCATTGCTGTTGCCACTCAGCGGGCGCGCGACCTGCGCACTCAGTTGGACCGGTTGACCCAACAGCTCGCTGACGCCCAGGCCGCAGTGCGCGCGCTGGAGGAACGAACCCGAGCGGCGGAAACGGAAGCGGCGCGGCTGGTGACCGCGGCGCAGGACTTTGACAGCCGTATTTCGCGGTTGGCCCAACAGGCGCAAAACTGGCAACTCGAGCGCGAGCGTTTGATCCAGGAGACTGAATCCCACCAGCTTCGTTTGCAACAGCTTCAAGTTGAGCTGGACGGAGCGCGGACTCAGTTGCACATACTCGATGAGGAATCTCGCGTCGTTCGGGCACAACGCGACGCGCTGGGCCCCCGGGTCGACGAGGCGAGGACGGAGCTTGAGGCTCGGCGCCAAACGCGTTCTGAGGCTGAAGTGGCGCTCGCACGGGCGGAGTCTGACTTTGCGCATCATTCGCAGCAATGCCGGGATGAACTAAATGCCGATCCTGCCGTACTTTTGGCGGAGTTGGCGCCGGAATCGATTCTGGCCGGCGAGGCTTTGCGCGTTGCGGAAGACGAAATCCGCCAACTGAAGACCCGCATTGAGAATCTCGGGCCGGTCAATATGATGGCCCTGGAAGAACTACAAGAAGCCGAAGAACGCCTGAGTTTTCTTGACACCCAGCGTCAAGACCTGCTCGCTTCCATTGAGGACACAACACAAGCGATCCGTGAGATCGACCAAGTCTCCCGCCAACAGTTTTTGGAGGCGTTTAAAGCCATCAATGTCTATTTTGCGGAATCATTTCGGGTCCTGTTTGGCGGCGGTATCGGGGAAATGCGGCTCTCGGACGAAAACGACGCCGACAGCGGAATCGACCTCGTGGCGCAACCCCCCGGCAAGCGGCTGCAAAATGTGCTCCTGCTCTCCGGCGGCGAGAAGGCCATGGCCGCGCTGGCGTTGCTCATCGCCATCTTTCGTTACACTCCCAGCCCCTTTTGCGTTCTCGATGAGGTGGATGCGCCGCTGGACGAGTCCAACGTCGACCGTTTCACCCACATGATTCAGCAGTTGAGCCGCCACACGCAATTTATCCTCATTACGCACAGCAAACGTACGATGGAAGTGGCTCAAGTCATGTACGGCGTAACCATGGAAGATCCGGGCGTTTCCAAACTCGTGTCAGTTCGGCTCGATTCGTTTGCCGGACAGCCTGTCGGATCGCCGGCCTGAGGGCTCATCCGGCGGCGGTTCATCACTGTACGACGAAGCCGCGCCCGAGGGGGGAGCGCGTGGGCATGGGTATCTCACTAATTAATGTTTCGAAGGTAACTTCTCCGTGCGCTTTTTCCTTTGACAAGTTTTTGAGTTGTTTTAGAATGTCATGCCGCTGGACCAACACAATGCCATCTACTAATCGGACTATTTTGCTTCAAACGGACCTCCGTAGTGTCCAACTTTTTTCGCGCGGTAAAGTGCGCGATGTCTACCAACTCGGCGACAAGCTGCTTGTCGTCGCCACTGACCGCCTTTCCGCTTTTGACGTGGTGATGCGTGAGGGCATCCCCGACAAAGGTCGCGTGCTGAACCAACTCTCCTGCTTCTGGTTCAATCTCATCCAGGGCGATATTCGTCATCATTTCCTCACGGCCAACGTAGCCGAATATCCTCAGGAACTGCATGCCTTCGCGGACCAACTGCAAGGGCGCTCAATGCTTGTGGAAAAGGCACAGTTTTTCCCCGTCGAGTGCGTGGTGCGCGGTTACCTGGCGGGTTCAGGCTGGAAAGAATACAGAGCCGCGGGAAGTGTATGCGGTGTCAAGCTGCCCGGCGGGCTGCAAGAGTCTTCACGCCTCGACAATCCGATCTTCACGCCCGCCACCAAGGCGCAGACTGGTCACGACGAAAATATCTCCTGGGAGCAAATGGCCACTATGGTGGGGGCAGCGGCCGCCACCAAGCTGCGTGATCTGAGTTTGGGGCTTTACCGAAGGGCCCGGGAGTACGGGGAAAGCCGTGGCATCATTATTGCTGACACGAAGTTTGAATGGGGAATTAGGGACGGTCAAATTATTCTGATCGATGAGGTGCTGACGCCCGACTCGTCGCGATTTTGGCCGCTCCGTGAGTATGCCGCTGGAAAACCCCAACCTTCATTCGACAAGCAGTTTGTGCGGGACTACCTGGAGTCGCTCCGGTGGAATAAACAACCACCGCCGCCTCCCTTGCCGGCTGATGTGGTGGAGAAGACGAGTGAGAAGTACCGTGAAGCTTATCGGCTGCTCACCGGAAACTCCCTCAGCTAGGTGAGTTCGTACTTGCTTGCAATTATGTCATGCTTACATGGAACTGGCTGGACTGGGTACTTGCGGCAATTGTCGTGGCTTCCACCGTTGCGGCCATGATGAAGGGCTTCGTCCGGGAAATGATTTCGCTGGCCTCGGTAATCGTCGGCCTGACGGTGGCGGCCATCGGCTACTCCCGCGCCGCGCTATGGTTCGACGATCTGACGCGATCGCATGAAATCGCCCTCGGCCTGGGCTTCCTGACCCTGTTTCTGGGTACGGTGCTGGTCGGCGCGCTAGTGGGACTGGTGGTTCGCAAGCTCATCAAAAGCGCGGGTATTCAGTGGTTCGATCGGTTCTTGGGCGGAATCTTTGGCTTGCTGCGGGGAGTATTGATCGACGCGATTCTCCTTATGGTGATGTTGGCGTTCGCGATTAAACCGGATGCTGTGGGACGATCGGCTTTGGCGCCTTACGTGACCACCGGTACGCGCGCCATCGCGTTCGTCATGCCCGGCGAGCCTGCGCGCTCAATTTCATCTCGGTTTTGATAAATTTCGGGAAACGCTAATCCAGAACGATAAGGGATTGGCCCAACATTAACCTGCGAGTCTTACGAATTCGTATCGGATCGGAGTATGACTGTGAAAGCCCAACTCGAGTCCCCTTGTAAGCCAGATGATTGAGCAGGGGATTCTGTTTACCGACGCCGTGTCAGAATTTCAGAAACGGTTCATCAAACAGATGCTGGACAAAAACAACGGTAATCATTCCAAGGCTGCTGTGGCCCTTGGCATTCATCGCAATACTCTAAGCCGCAAGGTAGAAGAACTGGGCCTCGACCATCGGCCGAAGCGACGCGTGCGTCGCGCCCGCGTGTGAGGAAATCCCGCCGGAGAGTTTTAATCCCTTAGCCAGTTTAAGTAGACGGGTTTGGCGAATTGAGGCAGGACGTCGGCTTACGGCTGACGCCCTGCCTCGCAAAAGGTCTGATTACGAAGTCGCCCGATGAGTTGGATGGTGAGCCGGTGGCTTGGCCGGTGGCTTATCTGGAAGATCCGAAGTAACTTCGCCTGCCAAAGTCAAAATCAGATTGGGGGTTGCGACGTACGATTCCAATGTACCCTTGAACGTTAGCAAGTCACCCTTCTGAAGATTCTTTACGTTGGCCTGCGTCGAGTCCTTCAACTCGATATCATATAAGTCGGTCGCTTTCGTGCTGTCGAGCACGGCAATACGCACGAGATAGACCCCTGGGTCGGTTCCCTTCTCGACGCTTTGCACCGTGCCCCCAAGGGCTATAGGTTGACCTTTCACGCCATCCCACTGTTTCTGCGCCGTATCGCCACCCAGTTTCAGAGGATAGGTCAGGGTGTTGAAGGCATCGACCACGTTGTTCCCGGTTTTCACCGGCGGTTCCGCCTTTGCTACCTTAAAACCTGCCGGTGGATCAGGAGAAGATGCCGCTTGCGTCATGATGTCGGAGAGCCCGGTATCGGTTCCGTGATAATTCATGTAGGCACGTTTCAAGAACGTGTTGATTTCGTCGGCAGAGGAGTTCTTCGATGCGTTCGCCAATGAAACCGCGCGCGCCAAATACCAGATGGCATTGTCATTATCTGGCGGCGCGGAATAGAGATAAGCCAGCCCCATCCAATAGTAAGTGTAAACATTACTGGGATTGTCGGTTTCCGCCGCCTTGAAGGCGGTGATGGCGTTGGCATAGCTCTTGTTCTGAAGAGCCACAAACCCGGTGCAATTATTGAACACCGACCGGAGATCCTTCACGGCTTGCTGGAACTGATCTTCGTTAGCGCCTTGCGGCTTCTGAAGCTTTTGCAAAAGGTCGAGGCCATGGTGGGCGTTGGAATCGGCGCGCGAGAGGGCGGCCGCGGCGTCAGCTTGGGCCGGCTTGTACAGGAACGGGAAGGCAAAACATAGTGCGCGGAGAGCCTGCAAGTTATCGGGATCCGCGTCGAGCGCTTTTCGAGCCGCGTCCAAAGCCTTGTCGGTCTGGTTCAACTGTTGGTAGGCCTGCATCTCCAGGAGATACGCGGTGCTCTTGTAGTCGGAGTTCGAGAACTTCTCGATAAACGCCTCGGCCAGCGAGATTTTCTTGTTGGGGTCCTTCTCGTTGTTTGCCGCCATCAGGGCGTCGTACTCTTCGCGGCTTTTCCATTGCGGCGTTTTCGCCGCCTGAGGTGGCGCTTCCATGTGGTCCACGCGGGCTATATCGATGAACCGGCCGAACCGGGTTGTGTGCTCGCCCGCAGTGGCGCCAGATGACAGAGTAAACAGCAAAGCGACGGTCCACAGCGCAGTGATGTTCTTCATTGCAAAACGACCTCGATGTTTAGAGTAGTGAATCGTAGGTGGCCTGGGCGCACCCGCTGCTAAGATTGCCAGAGCCCCCGAAGGGCCCCATGCGCTGAAGTTGCTTGTTGAGCAAGCTGTGATCCTTCAGATGACACTATCCAAATATCAAGTCTCAACGGAATTTTCAAGTAAAATCTCAACTCGAGGGTAATACTTTGACTCCCAGCTTTGCAGCGCCACCCTGCCAGCGACGCTTGCCGACAAAATGCTCTCTTTACTCTTTGGTAGCACCCGCTGCTGCATCGCAGAATAAAGTATAACGGTTACGGTCCAACCTACGTCCCCCCTGGTTAGATGCAGGCGCCGCGCCAAGTGTCTGCCCGGCATCCTGGCGTAACTCCTCGCTGTGCTCCCCCGAATTGCAGTTCACCCTCTCACGGCCCGCGGTCCCCTTCACGTTGTCAGGGTATACCTTGCGAGCGGAGCTTCCCCCTTCTAAAATCATCTTCTGATGGACGACCTTGATCCACAGCAGCGGTTGCGGAGGCGGGCCGAACTGGCCGTGGCGGCTTCTTCACGGGCAGAAATCGAAAGTCTCATTAACGATAGCGGGAACGAAGTGCTCATGGCGTTGGCGCGCAACCCTCACTTGCAGGAGCGCGATCTGCTTCGCTTGCTGGAGCGGAAAGATCTTTCGCACGAGGTGGTGCGCGAAGTCGCCCACCGCCCGGAGGTCCGCCGCAGTTACGCCGTCCAACTCGCGCTCGTAAGGCATCCCCAATCGCTGCGCCAGATAGGCCTGCCGCTGCTGAAATTTCTCTATGTTTTTGACCTGCTGCGCGTTGCTCAAAGTCCCTCGACGCCCCCCACGGTTCAAATGGCTGCGGAAGAGCACATCCTGAAGAAGCTGGTCGGCATGCCGCGAGGTGAAAAAATGTCTCTCGCTCGACGTGGTACCGGCCGCATTGCCGCTGTTCTCCTCTTGACGCCGGATGTGGATTTGATCTCCGCCGCTCTCGACAACCCTTACCTGACGGAAGGGCATTTGGTGAAGGTCCTGGCCCGCGAAGATCTGCCCCAGGCGCTGATAGAACTATTGACTCAGCACGAACGCTGGTCCTGCCGCTACGATTTGCGCCTCGCCCTCATTCGTCATCCGCTCACCCCGTTGGCTCGCGTGCTCGGTTTTCTGCCGGACATGGCCGTGACCGACCTGCGCAACATCTGTTTGGACCACCGCATGCCCATTTCCCTTCGTAAGTACATTCAGGCCCATTGCGCTGCCCGCCTGAATAAGCAACCGGGGACGGCATCCGGAGGCCGACCCAAGGCGTCGTGAAGGCCCCGCTCTTCCGACAACATTGACAATCCTCAAGGCGCAGTTGTTCCCCTCTCTTCGCCCTCTGACGTGAACACCGATTGAGGGTTTGCGGTAGGATAGGAAACGACCGAGTCTCCGAACTTTCTGCAACCATCGCATGCCGCTAACTTCAAGCATTATGGTTCTCTTCTTCAAGTTCTCCCGCTCACCTGCCGAAACAATATAGGAACGGTGCTGGAGCCTTTGGGGTGTGCCCGGGTGCTACCGCTCATTGACCGAAAGCCCCCAACGGCTTTTGTTTCCTGCGACGAGGGGGGCAGTCGTGACGTTCAGAGGCTGCGTGCAGTTATCCATCCGCAAACTCACCTCGGGGCGGCAGGAATTAACCGGGGAGGCTCAACGGATTCCTATGAATACGGGTTCTACGCCATCACGCCTCGCCATATACGCTTGGTTGCTGGTATCCATAGGACTGGGTTGGGCAAGGGGACAACAAAGCCCCACCTCGGCCAATCCATCCTCTTTCCCCCTCTTAACCCGCATCAGCGACATTCATGCGCTCCCGACCCGAGTAGCCGATCGGGGCTACCCGGTTCGAATTCAGGGGGTGGTCACATTTCGCGGTGAGCCCCCCTTCCTTTATGTTCAAGATTCCACGGCCGGCATCTTTGTTGAGGCTCCCGCAGCTGATCCTGTCCTTACCCTCGGTGATCTCATAGAGATAAAGGGAGTTACAGGCCATGGGTGGTTTGCCAATCAGATTGAAAAGCCCCAGATCCACATTCTCGGCCGGGCGCCGCTGCCGGCTCCACGACATCCGCGCTTTGGGGAATTAGCCTTGGGCCGGGAAGCCTGGCAGGTGGGTTGAAGTTACAGGTATTGTCCATTCCGCTGAGATTGAAGAGCCTCTGAAAACGCTCGTGCTCTCCGTGGTCGTAGGAACCGGCCGGCTCAAGGTTTCCGTGCGAAGTTATTCCGAAGGCGATCCGGCCAAGCTGATAGACGCCAGAATCCGTGTCCAAGGCGCCTGCGGAATCCAATTCAATGCGAAACACCAGATGGTGGGAATTGACATCCACGTCCAAAATATGAAGCTGGTGCAAATTCTGGAGCCAAGCCCGCTCACTCCTCAATTTCCTACTCTCGAATCGATTGGTGAAGTCGCGCGGTTGAGCGAACGAACGACGTCCGGGCATCGCGTGAAGGTCCGCGGAGTTGTGACCATGCAGAGGCTTGGCCGCCTGCTATACATCAAGGACGCGACGGACAGTCTCAAGGTGGCGACTTCCCAGCCGACCCCCGTCCAGCCCGGTGACGCGGTGGAAGTGTGGGGTTTTCCGGCCTTGGCCGCAGGTTCCCGCGAGTTCGAGGATGCCGGGTTCCGCAAGCTTGGCAGCGGACCTCCACCGGCCCCCATTGACGTGTCAATAAATGAGGCCTTGCAAGGGACTTACGACAGTTCGCTGGTGCGCCTGCAAGGCCGCGTGTTCGAGATGGCCGCCCAGAACTACCCTTCGGTGATGGTGGTGGAGTCCGGCCGGGTGGCCTTCCAAGCCCGGGTGTTCGGCGAGGGGGCCAACACGGCTCTTGCTCGACTGAGGTCTGGGAGTCGCGTGCGCTTGACGGGGATCTGTGAGCGATTGGCAATGGAAAGTGGAACCCCTCCCGCGTTTCGCCTGCTGGTCCGGTCACCACAAGATTTGGAAGTGATGGAAAAGGCCCCGTGGTGGAACCTTCAGCGGGCACGTATGGCGCTGGGCTTTATGGCACTCTTGATCCTGGCTTCCGCCGCCTGGGTGATGATCCTGCGCAAACAGGTGCGAGCCAAAACGGAAGAGATTCGCGAATGGCTGCGGCGCGAGGCGGCCCTGAAAGAACACTACCGCGACCTGCTCGATAACGCTATTGACAGCGTCTATACACGCGATCTGCAGGGGAACTTCACGTCCGTAAATAACACGGCGCTTCAGGTTTTGGGATACACCCGGGCAGAGGCCCTGCGGACAAACATGATGCAGGTCGTTGCGCCCGAACACCGGGATCTGGCGCGAAAGGCAATGGAAAACACCTCAGATGACCATCTACCTCGCGATCTTGAGCTGGACGTCCTCACCAAATACGGATCACGCCTCACAATGGAAGTGCGCTCCCGGTTGCTCTATGAGAACGGCAAGCCGGTGGGTGTTCAGAGCATTGCCCGCAATGTGACCGCGCGAAAGCGGATGGAACAACAGGTCCACTTGCAGGCCGCCGCCCTTCAAGCGGCTGGCAGCGCCATTCTGATCTCGGACCGGGAAGGGACCATTCTTTGGGTGAACCCTGCTTGCGAAGCGCTCCTGGGGTACTCGCTGGACGAAATCGTCGGAAAAAGCTCCCAACTACTTCATTCTGAAGCACATGACGCGGAGTTCTACGCTGCCATCAAGACCACGGTCCATTCCGGGCATGTGTGGCAAGGCGAAGTCATCGCTCGGCGCAAAGATGGAACGCTGTTTCCCGGCGAGTTGACCCTTACCCCGGTATTTGACGACGGGGGGCAGATTACTCACCTGGTGTCGATTGGCCACGACATCTCCTCGCGTAAGCAGGCAGAAGAGGCTCGAACGAAGCTGGCCGCGATTGTCGAGTCCTCGAGCGACGCCATAGAGGGGATAACACCCGAGGGCATCATCACCAGTTGGAACCGGAGTGCGGAAGTGCTCTACGGATACGGCGCCGGAGAGATCGTGGGAAGGTCTTTCTCCGCGCTCGCACCAACCGAGCTTGCTGACGAGGTACGCCAGATTCTGGAGACCGTCCGGCGCGGAGAAAGGGTCTTTCAATTTGAAACGGTGCGGCTGGGCAAAGATGGGCGGCGAATCTCGGTTTCATTAAGCATCTCGCCTCTAAAGAACGCCGCCGGGGAGGTGGTGGGGGGCGCGGTGATCGCCCGCGATATCACAGAGCGCAAACGGGCGGAGGAAGCACTGCGCGAAAGCGAGGAGAAGTACCGTTCGATCGTAATGAATATCCCCGATGTCGTCTGGACCACCGACTCAGAGGGCCGCATCGTCTTCATCAGCCCCAATATCGAACGGCTCGGAGGGTACACGGCGGCGGAGGTCAACGCGGGCGGCTTGAAGTTGTTTTTTGATACGATGCACCCCGATGACGTTCCAGTCGTCAGGCAGTCGATAGAGGCCGCCTTCCGTGACCGGCAGCCGCGCGAGGCCGAGTATCGGGGGCGATGCAGGGATGGGAAATGGATTTGGGTGCGGGCGCGCTCCACCGGGGGTTTCGAGAAGGACGGAGTCCAATACCTTCAGGGCCTCCTCTCCGATATTACCGAACGGAAACTCGCCGAACAGGCATTACAAGAAAGCCAATCCCGGCTTCAGGTCATCGTGGATTCGGTCCAGACCGGCATCGTCGTCATCGACCCCGACGACCATCGGATTGTGGATGTCAACCCTGTGGCGCTTAAACTGATCGGGGCGCCGCGCGATCAAGTGGTGGGCGCCGAGTGCCACAAGTTCATCTGCCCCGCCGAACGAGGCCGGTGCCCCGTTTCCGATTTAGGGCAGACGGTGGACAACTCCGAACGCGTGCTCCTGACCGTCGCCGGCCACCGGTGCGCAATTATCAAGACGGTGGTGCCGGTGGTGATTGGCGGGCGTAAACACCTTTTGGAAAGTTTCGTCGATATCACGGCGCGCAAAGAAGCGGATGAACAGTTGCGCGCCAACCGTCAACTGCTGCGCACCACGCTGGATAGCTTGCGTGATGCCGTCTTTGTGATCAGCCTCGAAGACTCACAAATCATTGATTGCAATCCCGCCGCCACCGAGGTGTTCGGCTATGCCCGGGAGGAGATGGTGGGCAGGAATGTTCTGCTGCTGCACGTTGACGAAGACTCTTGCTGGGAGTTCAGGCGCGCACTCCAGGCGGCGCTGGCCCAGAAAGGCTATCTGCAACAGTTTGAGTTTTGGATGAGGCGCAAGGACGGTACGATCATCAGTACCTCTCACACGGTTGCGCCGCTGCTCGACAATCAGGGACATCGTACCGGCTGGGTGAGCCTGGTGCAGGATATCACCGAGCGCAAACGGGCGGAAGAACAGCTTGCGTTGTTCAAGCATTCCACTGACGTGCACTACGATGGGGTCTATTGGACCGATTCGGACAATCGCCTGATTTACGTCAATGACTCGAGTTGTAAAGGATTGGGCTACACGCGTGAGGAAATGATCGGAAAACCGATTGGCGAGGTGATTCCCGGGGAATCTTCCGATGTATTGAACAACTTGTGGGTAAGCCTTCGCAGCCGAGGCTTCTTCACCTTGGAAACGGTGCACCGTCGCAAGGATGGAACCGAGTTTCCCGTCGATCTGGTCATCACTTATGTTCAATTTGGCGGCAAGGAATTCGCATGCGGCCGGGCCCGCGACATCACTGAACGCAAACGGGCAGAAAAGGCCTTACGCGAGAGCGAGCAATTCAATCGTGAGGTCATTGCCAACGCCCAGGAAGGCGTCGTGGTGTATGACCGCGAACTCCGCTACCAGGTATGGAATCGCTTCATGGAGGAACTGACGGGAGTGCCAGCGTCGCAGGCTCTGGGCCAGCATGCGCTCGACCTCTTTCCGTTCTTGCGTGAACAAAATTTGGATTTGATGATTCGGCGCGCGTTGGGCTGCGAGGTGGTGCACGCGCCCGACACGCAATTCCACGTACCTTCAACCGGCAGGTTAGGCTGGGTTTCCATCGTCTACAGTCCCCACTATGACGCGAACGGAGAAATTCAGGGCGTTATCGGCATCGTAGCTGATATCACCGCGCGGAAACGCACGGAGGAAGCGCTGCGGAGCAGCGAGGCGGAGTTCCGTACCGCCTTCAATGCCAGCCCGGAGCCGATGGCCATTCGAACTTTCCCAGAGGGCCGGTTTATGGAAGTCAACCACGCCTTCGTCAAGGCGTGGGGATATTCCCGAGAGGAAACCCTCGGCCGCGCAAGTCCATCCTTGGGACTCTTCGTGAATCCTGAGGACTTCCATCGCATGAACGAGCTAATCCAAAAGGACGGCAAGTTTCGCGATCTCGAAGTGAAAATGCGACGCAAATCCGGCGGGATTGCTTTCACGCTGTTCGCGGCTGAACGCATTGAACTTAACGGCCGATCATGCGTACTCTCGGTAGCCAGGGACATTACTGAACGTAGACGCGCCGAGGAGGCGCTCCGCGAGAGCGAGGCCGGCTTGGCGGCGGCGCAGCGCATTGCCCACATCGGCTCGTGGTTTTGGAACGTCCAAACGGATACAGCGCGTTGGTCCGATGAAACGTTTCGCATCTTAGGAATGACGCCTTGCGAACTCACAAACCATCGCCAGATCTTTCTGAACTTGGTTCACCCCGCGGACCGAATACGGGTTGATCGTGCCCTGAATGACGCACTGAACGGAACCCGGGAATACGATATCGACTTTCGTATCGAACGCCCGGATGGAGCCGAGAAGGTCATCCACGCCCAGGCGGAGGTGTTGCTGGACGATCTGGGCAGGCCCCTCGCGATGCGCGGGACCAATCACGACATCACCGAACACCTGCGGGCGGAAGCGGCACTGCGGGAAAGCGAGGAGCGCTTCCGCAGCCTTTTTGAAAACGCCACGGTGGGCATTTACCGGACCACCCCGGACGGAAAGATCCTGGCGGCCAATCCTACACTGGTAAAAATGGTCGGTTATCACAGCCTCGATGAACTGCTCAAACGCAACCTGGAAGCGGACGGATTTGAGCCCACTTATCCCCGGCGCCTGTTCCGCGAGCGGATGGAAAAGGAGGGCGAAGTCAAGGGCTTTGAGGCGATTTGGGCAAAGCCGGATGGCTCCGCCATTTTCGTGCGGGAAAGCGCGCGAGCCATTCGCGGCGAGGACCATGAAATCCTTTATTACGATGGAATTGTGGAAGATATTACGGAACGCCGGCTGGCCGAGGAGAAGTTGGAAGAGAGCGAAGAGCGCTTCCGGCAATTGGCGGAGAATGTAGAAGAAGTTCTTTTGCTGTTCGATCTCCAGATGACCCGGGTTTTCTACGTCAGCCCTGCTTACGAGAAGGTTTGGGGCCGGAGTTGCGAGAGCTTGTATGCGGACCCCCGCTCATTCCTGGCTGGCATCCACCCGGATGACCGCCCCACCATCGCGGCCAGCCTGGACCTGGCTAATCGCAGCCGGGGAGAGTGGGAGTACCGTGTCATTCGGCCCGAGGGAGCCGTGCGGTGGGTGTGGGACCGCGCCTTCCCCATCCGCGACGCCGCCGGCAAGGTGGTGCGTATCGCCGAACTGGTGCAAGACATTACTGAGCGCAAACAGGTTGAGGTTGCCACGCAAAAGGCCATGCAAGCAGCCGAGGAGGCCAACCGCGCCAAAAGCGAATTCCTTTCCAACATGAGTCATGAGATCCGCACCCCGATGAATGCCGTCATCGGCATGACCGAACTCGCCCTCGCCACCAACTTGACGGCCGAACAGCGCCGGTATCTGGAGCTTGTTCAGTCCTCTGCCGACTCTTTACTCGGTCTGATCAACCGCATTTTCGACTTCGCCAAAATCGAAGAGGGAAAGTTGGAACTGGAGTCGCTTCCCTTTATTCCGGCCAACGTGGTGGAGCAAGCCATCCGGCCGCTGGCGGTCGCCGCGTACCAAAAGGGCCTGGAAGTGGCGGTGAGTTTAGATCCTGCCATTTCGTCGCCTTTGGTGGGTGATCCGGAGCGCTTGAAACAAGTGGTGGTGAACCTGGTGGAAAACGCCGTTAAATTCACTGACCGGGGCGAAGTGGTGGTGCGCGCCTGGGTGGAATCGAAGCAGGAAACAGAGGTGGCGTTGCACATCGCGGTTTCCGACACGGGTGTGGGCATTCCTGCCGACAAAATGAAAATGGTATTCGAACCTTTCACTCAAGTCGATGGCTCGTTGACTCGCCGGTTCCAGGGCGCCGGGCTGGGCTTGGCGATTTCTTCGGAGTTAGTGCGGATGATGGGCGGCTCTATCTGGGTGGAAAGCGAGCCGGAGGGCGGAAGCACGTTCCACGTGAGGATGCAACTCGGTTTGGGGCCCGCTGCGGCGCCCGCGCCGGAAGAAGAGAGGGCTAACAGTCTGCTGCGCGATGTCCCGGTCTTGCTGGTGGACGATCATGTAGCCACTCGCGAAATCCTGGCGGATATGCTCCGCCATCGCCGCATGAGTCCTACGCTGGCGGAAGACGCCGAGGCCGCCCTGTATGCGATCGGCGAAGCGCAAAACTCCGCCTCGCCCTTCCGCCTGGCCATGGTGGATGCTCACCTGCTGGGTGCGGATGGGTTTGCCCTGGCGGAACGCGCGCGCCGCATCCCGGGGTTCTGGGCTCCCATCCTGATGATGCTGTCCCCGGCCGACGCTGAGCCTGACCCGGCCCGTTGCGGGGAATTGGGCATCGCGCACTGCATCACCAAGCCTGTGATGGAGGCTGAGCTGGCGAGCGCCATGGTCAAGGCGCTGGAAGCCCGCGCGGAAGGAGGCACGCGCATCTATGGCTCTTCCCAGCCCCTGGGGCGGTCCCTGCTCGTCCTGCTGGCGGAAAGCAACGACGTGAGCCAGGTGCTGGTGACGCATCTGCTGGAGAAACGCGGCCACCACGTTATCGTGGCGGCCGATGGCCTCGAGGTTCAGGCCGCCCTCCACGGCGCTCAGGCTGACGATTTTGATTTGGTGTTGGTGGATACCGAAATGCCCGGCATGGACGGCGCGGATGCTGTTCGCGCGATCTGTGAGATCGAGCGCAAGGCCGGGCGCCTGCCCATCATCGCGACGACGCCTCACCCGACGCCCGCCGAGGAGCAAGCGCTTCGAGCCCTGGGTGTTGCGGGATATCTCGGAAAACCCCTTCGCCCCAGCGCTTTGTTTGAGACCATCCGGCAGGTAACAACGCCGGCGGACCCGCCCGCCGCAGGTGTTACCCCCGCGCCAGTCGTATTTGACAAGTCTTCGTTCCTGTCGCGAGTGGAAGGCGATGAGGCGTTGGGTGGCGAGATCATCGAAATGTTTCTACAGGAATGTCCCAAACTCTGGGCAGGCGTTCAACACGCTGCCGAACAGCGTGACGCGCGTTTGTTGGAGCGAGCGGCGCACGCGCTGAAGGGATCGGCCGGCGATATCGTCGCGCCCGAGGCTTTCGATGCCGCCCGCACGTTGGAACAATTGGCTAGGGAAGGGAATATCGAGCAGGCCGGCACGCGGTTGAAAGATCTGGAGGTAAGCCTGGATCGGCTGGTAACCGAGTTGCGCACTTTTCACCCTACCGCGGCATAACGCGACGCCCTACCCAGCCCGCGAAGCGGGCGCGATCCTGTAGCCCATGGCGAGAGAAGGCGTGAAAAAATAAACAAACTCGCGCAGAGACGCCGAGACGCAGAGGTTCGAAACAAGCAACTGGTTTCTTTTGTTTCTGGCCTCTGCGCCTTTGCGTCTCTGCGCGAGATGAATTTGCTCGTTCGGGATTTTTTCACACGTTCAGAGCCATGGGACCAGAAGCGGGGCAGGAAACCGATTGAGGAATTTCAAATCACCGGCGAAGCGGGCGTGATCGTTGACCCCCTGGCGACAGCCGTGGGACAAAGAACGGATCAATAATTCTCAAAAAGATCCAGATGCCGCCCCTGGTGGGGGTGATGGGATTTCCTTCGCACCTCTTCTCCCACGGTTGCTCGCCGTGGGCTAAATGATGAGCGTCCGCTTGCGGGCTCGCACACTGACATTATGTCCACACTCGCACGGCTGCATGTAGGCGCGGCTTCGCGCCACCGTGTGCTGAGGCCAACTCGCCGCCACGACCAATCAACTACGCCATTCTGAATTTGAGCTCGAACGACGCTTATCGACTGCGACAAAATGTCTTGTTTTCGATTCGTGTGCCGAATGTTTTGTCTCATCTGTGGGCGCACCCAACCCATTCGTGACCCCCATTCGCGACATTTCGCCTTTGGCTGGGTTTAAAAGTGATAGCGCGGCAAGGCCGCGGCCCAACGTGCCGCGGCCATCCCTTCGGCAGGCTCAGGGCAGGCCCTGAGCCGTGCTCGGGCACGGGTTGGAAGCCCGTGGTACAAAAGCATCGTCGGATTGGGCGGGGAAATGCGTTTTTTGCAATTATTTAACATGTGCTGAGAAACCTTTTGTGGGTGAGAACCCGTCCAAGCAAGTGCTAACAGCGCGGCAGGGCTGTAGTCAAAATTGGCCTTTCCGTCTCTTCTGTGCCGCAAAGGGTTGCTTGCAGGGTGCATGGAGCGCTTCCTAACCTCTGTGTGAATATCTGTTGCTGCCACATAGGACAGGAAGAAAGTCGTCGCGCCGAACAAGTTTCAGGAACAGTCGGTAACCGAGAACAACCTCAGAAAGGTAAAGGTGTCAAGTGACGAAAAGCGTTTTGAAGTTTTTGCTGATCCTGGCGATGGGATGTCTCCCCGCGTGGGCTGCCCTGGGTGACAATGTGTCGTCGGTGGAAACCGATGCGCAAGCGCTACACGGCAAACACGTCATGGCGAACAAGACAAGTTACAACCTGCACCAGATTACGATGAACGACGGCAGCGTGGTGAAAGAATACGTCTCGCCGGCGGGAATCGTTTTCGGAATCTCGTGGCAGGGACATTTTATTCCCAACCTCCAACAATTGCTGGGGACTTACATGACCAACCTTCAGCAGGGCCAGCGGACAAACTGGGTGCGGCGCCGCTCGGTGACCATTCAAGGTGACAACTTTGTATTTTTCAGCATCGGGCATTCGCGTTACTTTCACGGACTGGCCTATGTTCCTGGCTTGATCCCCGCAAACCTCACGCCGGAGGTGGTGCAATGAATTCGACAGGATACAGAAAACAGGATACGGGATTCAACGTGAAAGGTGTGGTGGGCCTGGCCTCGCGTGATCGTAAAGCCGCGATAAGGCTCATGGGATTCCTTTTGATGGTCGCGGGCTTGTTGATCCTGGCCGGGTGCGGTGGCGGTAGCAGCAGTAGCAGCACCACCTCTACAGCTCCAGCCGTGAGCCTTTCCGTCAGCAGCCTGACCTTTACGACCGCCGTAAACACCACCAGTGCTGCGCAGATGGTGACCATCACCAACTCCGGGACCGCCACACTGAGCTTCACCGGCTTTTCGGTTACGCCGAGCAACTACGTAGAGACCAATACCTGTAGCAGCGGCATCTCCGCGGGTGCGAGCTGCACGGTCAGCGTGACATTCGCTGCCACCTCCACGAGCGCGGTGGCGGGGACCCTGTCAATTACGGACAATGCCAGTGGGAGTCCGCAGACGGTGAGCTTGAGCGGCACGGGCACCAGCGTTTCGGTTTCCCCCGGCAGCCTTTCGTTCACGACTTCCACCACTTCGCTGCCCGTGACCCTTAGCAATGCCGCATCGAGTGCGCTCTCGATTACCAGCATCGGCATCACGGCGGGGTCAAGCAACTTCGGTGAGACCAACAACTGCGGCACGAGCGTGGCGGCCAGCAGCAGTTGCACGATCAACGTTACCTTCACGCCCCCCACCAGCGGCTCGGTAACGGGCACTTTGACGATTGTCGATGCGGTGGGAACCCAGACCGTGAGCCTGTCGGGAACGGGCGCCGGCGCGAATACTGTATCGGTCAATGTCAACTTCGGGCCCAACGGGTACACCACTGCTGCTGACTCGTATTACAACGGGGTCTTCACCACCGTTACGATCTGCGAGCCCGGCAGCACCACCGCCTGCATGAACATTAAAAATGTTCTTGTGGACACCGATTCGGTCGGCCTTCGAGTCCTTTCCAGTGCGGTAAGTGGCCTTACCCTGCCGCAGGTCACGGATGCCACTACCAGCTACCCACTCTATGCGTGCGTTCAGTTCGGCGATTTATCTTACACTTGGGGTCCGATGCAGATGGCCACGGTCCAGGTTGGAGGAGAGACAGCAAACACCACTCCCGGCGGAACTGCCAATGCGGGCATTCCCATTCAGGTCATCAGTTCCGGCACTGTCCCCGAAGAGGTCAGTTATGAGAGCGGGCTTTACGCTAACCCATGCTTGGTCTTACCTGGGACGGCCACTCCAAGTGGCGGGCTCGACGATGATACGGTCGCCAATCTCGAAGCCAACGGCATTCTGGGGATTGGGCTCTTCCCTCAGGATTGCGGGACCAACTGCACATCGCTGAGCACGGCCAGCGGGGAATACCTGGCTTATCAAAGCAGCACTGGCGACGCTTACGTTGAGCCCGAGCCGTTGACCGCGCAGGCGTGGAATCCTGTCGCGGCATTCCCTTCCGACAACAACGGGGTGATGCTCAGTCTGCCGACTATAGCTTCAACGGGGGCTTCCACTACGGCAAATCCGGTTACTGGGACCCTGTATTTTGGCATCAACACCCAGTCCAACAACCAGATCACCACTCAAACCGTGTATGAAGTGGATTGTGATGGTGACTTCCTCCAGGCAACTTACAACGGCGTGACCTATCAGGATGTCGTGGGCGGAGATCAGTCGAATTGCACAACCAACACTCCGATATTTCTCGACAGCGGCTCCAACGCCCTCTATATGTTGGACGCGGGCACGCTGAGTTCCGCCTCGGGGATAACGGTCAATAACTGCACCGACAACGGTTACTATTGTCCGACGTCCACGCTGAATATGGCCGTAACGTTGGAGGGTTACAACAGCACCTCGGTGACCGGGAATGGCACGATCAGCATCGAGAGCGCTGACTCGTTGTTCAGCAACGAGTACGCCGCCTTCAACGACCTGGGCGGTCCGAGCTGCGTTTCCACTACGGCAGCTCCATGTAGTGCCACCGCAGGTATGGAGTACTTCGATTTCGGGCTGCCCTTCTTCTATGGCAAGCCGATCTTCGTGGGAATCGAAGGCTCTAACTCGAGTTACCCCAATGGCTACTGGGCGTTTTAGTTTGCGTTTCGCGGTAGGGGCGGGGGGCGGCTGATTTTACGGCTTGCCTCCGCGCCCCTGCCGGCCCTTCAGGTTCTGGTTCTACTCTAGCCGCTGCTACAACCACGGCCGTCGCCGCGGCATCCAATTGCCAGTTTCCACAGCGTTTGCGTGTTGCGATCGTGCGAGCAATTGCACGAGGCATCTTGGACTGCGGTCGCGCCAGCTACGGCCTTCCACCGTGAATTCTTTTATTAAGCGCATCTCGGGACTGGATGGCTTGTGACACTCTGTGATATTTTGTTGGTGCCAACGGGAAGGACCGAAGTATCGGAGATTGGGCGATCGGGAGATCGGGTGATCGGGCGATCGGGTCATTTGGCCATCGGGCGGTTGGGCCGCGTTGCGAGCACGCATCGGGAGATCGGGTGAGCGGGTGATTCGGCTATTTGGTCGCGAGTCAACCGGGTCATGCGGCTATCATGCGATGGGATCGTAGATTTCTCAAATGACTCGATGGCCCGATGGTCCAATGGCCCGATGATCCGATCTTCCGATCTCCCGATCAATAAGAAAGGCACGGGTAGAGGTTGATGAGAACCTTTTGCGGAGTCTTGCTCATCCTGGCGATGGGAGCCGGCCAAGGCTGGGCGGCGCTGGGTGATACGGAAGCGTCCGTGAGCGCGGACGGGCGAGTGCTGCGGGGCCAAGTCCAGGTGGAAACCCATAACGCCTACCTGCTCCATCAAATCAACTGCCCAGCGGCAGTGGTAGTGCGCGAGTACGTTTCGCCGGCGGGCAAGGTGTTTGGCGTTGCCTGGCAGGGGCCGTTCGTGCCCGACATGCGGCAATTATTAGGATCTTATTTTACGCACCTCCAGCAATACGCGCAGTCCCAAACGGCGCGCCACGGCGGACCACTGATTATTCAGAAAGACGACTTCGTGTTTTCGAGCGGCGGGCACATGCGGTGGTATCACGGCCGCGCTTACGTGCCCAGTCTGATGCCCACCAACGTCTCGGCGGAGGTGGTGCGATGAAGATGAGCGGGCAGGGAATAGGGATTAGGGAGCAGGGATTAGGGGTCAGGGATCGGGAATTGGGGATGCCGGATTCCGGATTCCGGAAAAAAGTATGCGATTCCGGATTACGGACGAAAGTATCCGATTCCGGATTCCGGAAAAAAGTATGCGACTCCGGATTCCGGGAAAACGTACGCGATTCCGGATTGGGAACAAAGGTGCAAGTGACGGGGCTTCTGCTGGTGCTTACCGCGGCGTTGTTTCTCGCCGGCTGTATTACCGGCGGCATCGCCAACAACATCGCCTTACCTACGGTCACGCTTTCGCCCACCGCCGCATCGGTGCCGGTGGGAGGAGCGCTGCAATTCACGGCTACGGTGGTCAGCACCACCAGCGTCGGCGTGACGTGGGCGGTGAACAACGTTCCGGGCGGCAGCACAACCTTGGGCACCGTCAGCTCGTCCGGATTGTACGCGGCGCCGGCCGCCATCCCCAATCCGGCCACGGTCACCGTGACGGCCACTGCCGTAACCACCAGCCCAAACGCGCCGAATCCCCCGGGCTCGGCCACCATCACGATTACGCCTGCCACCAACACCGCGGTGACGCTTGCGCCCACGGACGCGTGGGTCCTGACGGGAGCGTCGGTGCAATTTGCTGCCACTATCACCGGATCGACGAACCCGGCGGTCACCTGGTCAGTGAATGGCGTGGCGGGCGGCAACTCGTCGGTGGGGACGATTACGACCGCCGGAATTTACACGGCGCCCACGGCTGCACCGAACCCGCCGACCGTGGTCGTAACCGCAACGAGCCAGGCGGAAACCAGCCAATCCGCGTCCGCCACCTTGACCGTGACGGTCAGCAACGCCTCGCCGCTGTATGTGAATTTCGGGCTGGTCGGCGACACGGGCAACCCCAGCACCAACTACTACAACGGGCTTAACACGTCCGTCACCGTCTGCCTGCCGGGAACCCTCCGGTGCCAGACCATTCCTGATATTTTGGTGGATACGGGCTCGGTAGGGTTGCGCGTGCTGAATTCCGCGCTCACCACAGTTCCGGCCACGGAACTCCGGACGGTTGAAGATTCCGCAGGAAATCAAGTGGAGGAGTGCGTGCAATTCGGCGACACGTCATACGCCTGGGGACCGGTGTTGGTGGCGGATGTCAAGATTGCGGGGGAAACGGGTTCCAACGTTCCCATGCAGGTGATCGGCGATACCACGTTCACTGTGCCCGCCACCAGTTGCCTCAGCCTGGGTTCCGGACCGAGCCTCGATTCGGTTCAGGCGCTGGGGGCGAACGGCATCCTGGGCGTGGGCAATTTCGTTCAGGATTGCGGGCTCAATTGCTCCGGCGGCCAATCCTTCTCCGGCTACCCGTATTACATCTGCCCGCAGAACGTATGCCAGATCGACGCGCTGCCCGTTCAGTTCCAGGTTTCGAACCCCGTCGCCTTCTTCGCCAAAGACAATAACGGGTTGGAAGTGCTTCTGCCCTCCATTGCTTCGGCAGGCGCGCCGGCGCTGCCTTATACCAACGCGGACGGCACGTCCATGGAATCCGCCGGGCAGTTGATATTCGGCGTTGGGACGCAATCGAACAACGCTCTCGGCAGCGCCACGATTTACGCGACGGACGAAAGCGGCAACTTTCCGCAAATCGTCTACAACGGCTTTACGTACGCGTCGGACGGCTTCCTGGATTCGGGCTCGAACGCGCTCTACGTCTCCGACGCCCAAACCCTGGGCATTCAGGACTGTACGGATAACCCGTACTACTGCCCCGGCACTGCTTTTCCGCTCGCACTTACCCTTTATGGCGCCAACGGCACGTCCGGGACGGTGAACCTGAGTATCGCCAACGCGGACATGCTGTTCGCCAATAACCCGACTTACGCCGCGTTCGACGACTTGGGCGGGCCGAGCGGAACCGGCCTCTCGAGCGATTATTTCGACTTGGGCCTGCCGTTCTTCTTCGGCCGTCCGGTGTTTGTGGGCATTGCGGGCACCACCGTCCCCGGCAGCGCGAACGCCCCCAACGGATACTTTGCGTTCTGACCAGGAGTTCTCTGTTGCTGTGCGCCGATTGCGACACGTTTCATCTTGACAAAGCCCATTGATAGGCTATAATTTTGGTCGACGGTCAGCGCTCGGCGTTGCAAAACCGGTGCCGCGCTACCGCCGGCAGCAGGGAGATTCGATCCGGTCGTGGCTAGTCCAAAGGCCAACAACGCGCAACCCACACGGAGACATAATGTCCGGGGCAGACGCATCCTCCCAAACCTGAGAAGTTATTGAAAACAAAAGATCGGGAAACCGCTTTTTGACCCCTCGAACCTGAGAACATACTGAAAACAAATCCAGTTACTTCAATTATGAAAAATTGGATACCGTCAGACACAATGTCACGTATGGCTAGTTGATAGCCTCCAGATATTCACGGTTCACTGCCTGGCGGGAGGTTCGGCCGCGCCGGGCAGGCCGCGGGCGCTCCGCCCCCGCGGCCGGCCGGGCGTCCGGTTGGGGGTCCGTTGCGTCGCGCCGCGCCGGCCTCCGCCCGCCGGCAACCCCAGACCCTCCGGGTGACGGCTTCCCGAGCCGAGGCCCTGCGTCCTCATTTCCGCCTTGTGGTCACCTCGCCTGGTCTGTGGTATTTTATCGGCCGCTGAGATGTTTCAGTGACCGCAGTCTCTGAGGTACCGCATGAACACCGTTTTAAGATTTACGCTCGTTATGCTGCTAATTCTAATGCGCGTTCAAGTTGAGACTAACTATCCAAGGCCAAGCGGTGAGACGGTGCAAGCCTTCCCGATCCGCAGCGAGCCGGGGCAAGCCTTGCTGCAACTGTCGGATGACCGCATCCAGATGGTTAAACACCCGGTTGGGAAACTCCTTTTCGCGCAATTCATCCCAAACATGTTCCTGTGGATTCAGTTCGGGTGCGTAAGGCGGCAAGGCCAACAGCCGGATGTTCTGGGGGATCGGCAGGTCTTTGGCCTTGTGGGAACTAGCTCCGTCCAGCGCCATGACGATGAAGTCGCCCGCGTGGGCCTGGCTCACTTGGGCCAGAAACTCGCCCATGCGGGCCGTGTTCATTTCGCGGCCCACTCGCCAATCCAACTCGCCGGCCAGGGGGCTGACCGCGCCATAGACGTAAACAAACTCGCGCTCGTAACCGTTGCCCATCACGGGGCGCAGCGGGGCCGGAGCCCAGCAGCGTTTGGGGCGCACCATGCGCCCGAAGCGTGCCTCGTCTTGAAACATCAGGCGCACGGGGCGGCCTTGCACGACCGCGGGGGTCAGCAAGGCTGCCAGCGTTTCGGGGAGTTTTTTTTCCACTCCGCCTGGACCGCCGGATCGCTTTTCGGGTGCCGCGTATCGGGCGCGACTTTTCGCCACCCGTGCCGCGCCAAGAGACGGTACACGACCGACGGAGCGATCTTGCGGCCCAACTTTTCCGCCAGCGCCGACCGCAGCGGAGAAACCACCAGAACGCCCGCCTGCCGAGCTTGTTCGACCCACGGAGTCAGGAACGCCTCTTCCTCTTCCCAGCTCAGCAACGCCCGTCTCCGTCCGCCCCATTTCTTGCGGGGCCGTGAGGGCGTCTGCAGGCTGTGGCGAAATTGTTGCTGCAGGCGATGCACCGACGCCCGTCCCACGCCCAGCAAGGAGGCCGTCTGTTCCAGGGTGGTGCCAGTGAGGGCCGGCAGCAACACGGCTTGGGCGGCTTTCAACTGCCGAATATCGCGGCTTTCGGCAACCATGGCTCGCGCTTTCGAGACGAGTTTCCAATCGATTCGTCGTGGCCTTGACATGCCGCGATTGTATCATAGTTAGTCTCATCTTGAAAGCGACTTAGAATAAGTGCCCTGCCGGGCATGGGCAGCGCTGGGTGAGTACGAGGGGTCGGTGAGTTTGGACCGGGAGGTTCTTCGCGGCGAAGTTCGCGAGGAGGCCCATTCGGGATACAAACTCCATAAGATCACGACGCCCGACGGCGCCGTGGTCCGTGAGTACGTTTCGCCCGAAGGCAAGGTGTTTGCCATCTCCTGGCACGCTCGTGTCATACCCGATTTAGCGCAACTTCTGGGATCCTATTTCCCCCGCGTCCAGCAGGCGGCGCAGACCGCGGCGCATCGCGGCGGGCCGCTGTTAGCTGTCAGCTATCAGCTATCAGCTTTCAGCTAAAACCGCCTTTGCGAGTTGATGCGGGATAGCTGAAATCTGAGGGCTGGAAGCTGATAGCTGATAGCTGAGGTCTGAAAGCCGACACTTCATGCGACGAACAAGGAAACTCCTTCTGACCAGCCTTGCGGTTTTGGGGCTGGCTTTCTGGGTTAACCGGATGGGTTACACGCAATCATACAGGCAGGACCGCGTTGTGGGTCCCATCGCCGGCTCCCCGGCTGTCTGGCTGGAGGGCAACCGGCGCGCGGTCTTCGGGCCGGAGAATGACTTGGGGCCCGTGCCGGACTCCCTCAGGCTGGAAAACATCCATCTGATTTTCAAGCCCACAACCGATCAGCAGTCCAACCTCGAGGCACTGCTTGAGCAGCAGCAGAACCGCTCCTCGCCCCTGTATCACCGCTGGCTGACTCCGGAACAGTTCGCGGGCCAGTTCGGTTTGAGTGCAAACGATGTGGCCCAGGTGATCGCCTGGTTGCAGTCACAGGGGTTTTCCGTCACTCAAATCGCACGCAGCCGTCGCTGGGTCAGCTTCACCGGCACGGCCGCGCAAGTGCGATCCACCTTTCTGACCGAGATTCATAATTACTCGGTGGGCGGGAAAACGTACTATGCCAATGCCTCGGAACCCGCCGTGCCCGCCGCCCTCGCCGATGTGGTGCTCGGCTTTACCGCACTGGATAACTATGGCGCCAAACCCCGCAGCGTGTTCCACGAGGTCGCTGCGAGTCCCCAACCCGAATTCACTTCCTATCTCAGCGGCAAGAATTTCCTGGCGCCCGGCGATTTCGCCGTTATTTATGACGTGAACGCCCTTTACAGCATGGGGATTGACGGCACCGGGCAGAATATTGCCGTTATGGGGCAAACGGACCTTTACACGGATGGGACGGGACCGGCGAGCGACGTGACCACCTTTCGCAGCGTCTCCGGGCTGCCTGCAAATCCTCCCGTTGCTAACTTGGTTCCCGGCGTGTCCGACCCGGGCGTGGTCTCCACAGATGTCCAGGAGGCTTCCCTGGACGTGGAGTGGTCGGGAGCAGTGGCGGTAAAAGCCACAATCAATTTCGTCAATGGCGGCGCGAGCGGCGTTTACAGCCAGGCATTTCCGTACGCGGTTGACAACCCCAGCTTGGGTTCCGTGATTACCCTCAGTTACGGCAATTGCGAGGCCAACTGGACCTCTTCCGATCGCAATACGTTTGATTCGCTGGCAACACAAGCGAACGCGCAGGGACAAACCATCGTCGCCGCCGTCGGCGATTCGGGAGCGGCGGATTGCGACTACTCCACTCCAACCACTACCGTAACCTCCGCCACCCACGGCCTGGCGGTGGACTTCCCTGGAAGTTCGCCATACGTTACCGGCATGGGTGGAACGGAATTCAACGAGGGCAATGGAAATTACTGGCTTCCCGCGCCCAATAGCGGCGGCGTTGACGTCTCCCCGTCCGCGCTGTCTTACATCCCCGAAGTGGTTTGGAACGATACGTTATCGTCGCAGAACACCAGCAATACCCTTCTGGCCGGGGGCGGCGGCGCCAGCACCTACGTTGCGAAGCCGTCGTGGCAGGTGGGGGTCACGCCGAACGATAATGCGCGCGACGTGCCTGACGTGTCGCTGAACGCGTCCAGCCTGCATGATGCCTACCTGGTCTGTGTGCAGGGGAGTTGCATCAATGGGTATCGTAATGCCACCCTAAACCTTACAGTGGCGGGTGGAACGTCCGCGGCTTCGCCCACGTTCGGAGCGATTGTCGCCCTGCTGGATGAGGAGTTGGGAAAGCCGCAGGGCAACATCAATCCCATTCTGTACGCGATGGCGGTGGGAACGTCGCTGGAAGCGGCCACGGAGCCGGCGGCTTTTCACGACATCACAACCGGCAACAACATGGTGCCATGCACGGCCGGCTCGACAGGGTGCCCCGCTAGCGGCGAGATCGGTTACACGGCAGGCCCGGGCTACGACCAGGCTAGCGGGCTCGGATCAGTGGACGCCTATAACCTGATTACGCTGTGGAATGCATCGGGAGTGGGGAATCTGCCCGCTCCAACGCTCACGACTCCAGCCAACGGCGCCACGGGGGTGGTGCTGCCACCGGCCTTTGTGTGGACGGCGGTCGCGGGTAACGCTGGGTACCGAATCATGATTGCCACCAGTCCAGGCAGTCTGCCGACCAACCCCGCCACCAGCACGTGTAGCGGCTGTGCCGTGGTTGACACAACGGCCCAGAACACAACGTCCTATACCGCGAACGCTCTGACCGAGGGGACGTATTACTGGCAGGTGCAAGCGATTGAGCCCTCCACCAGTCTCGGAACCGCGGCTTGGTCCAGCGTGTTCAGCTTGACGACGACCGGGGGGACGTTGACGGCCCCCACGCTGACCACGCCATCCAATGGGGCTACGGCGGTTGCAGTTCAGCCCGCGTACACGTGGACACCCGTCAGCGGGGCCGGCGCCTATCGCATCGCCACTGCGACCACACTTCCCGAATTGCCCTCACTTCCGTCCGCGGGGACGTGTGTAGCCTGTACCATCTTTGCGACAGCCTCGACGACATCCTATTCCCCCAGCACCACCGAGCTAAGCGGCGGAACGACCTTTTACTGGGAAGTGCAGGCGCTCCCGCCCTCCGGCGGTGGACAGAACGGGCCGTGGTCGTCGGTCTCCAGCTTCAGTACCGTTCCCGGCGATTTCTCGCTGAGCGCCGCACCCAGCTCCGTGACGATTGCGCCCGGAGGCACAGGCACTTCTACGCTCAGCTTGACATTGGTGAATAACTTCGGCGGGACCATCCAGTATTCCTGCGCTGCCCGGCAGCGGCCTCGGGGGAGTCACCTGTGCGGTGGGCACGATGGGCAGCAACAACACCGCCACCGTTACCATCTCCGCATCATCATCGGCGACGACGTACCCGCCTTTGCCCCGCGGCCCGCGCTTAGGTGGGTGGTGGGCGACTGCCCTCGCCACGCTGGTCTGGCTGCTGCTCGTCGCAGCGGGTCTGAACGGCGTTCCGCCAAAGGCCAGCTCCGGTGTCGGTGGCAGGGCGCGTTCGGAGCTAACCTTTAGCGCATCTCTTGGGTGGGGGTTGCGACGCCTGGCCCTTGTAGGCGTACTCGCCATGTTGCTGGCGGCCGGCCTTGGTTGCGGTGGAGGTGGCGGCAACAGTGGGGGTGGAGGGACAACCTCGCCGCCGGAATCGGGATCCGTCACCATCACCGGCTCATCCGGCAATACCAGCCACACCGCTCAGGTTTCGGTGAACGTAAGCTGAGATGAACGGCCCGCAGCGCCGCCTTCCAGGCGGCGACTCCTTGCCGGCAGTACGGCGGGCCGGCGGTACGGCGGGGCGGTTACATGGAGGCGACGGCATTCTGGCTGTCGCTTGCGGTTCCCTCGGCTGTATCGGCATCGGCCTGTTGTTGTTCCAGCACGGCTACTACGTCGTGGTCTGGCTGCGCCGTCCCAACGTCTGAAGGCCGCGGGTCGGCAGCCGGTATGGGGGGTAATCCGTCTTGCGTCTGGTTCTGCGCCAGCGTGCTGAGCCCGGCGTCAATTTGCGCGCCGAGTTGGTTGCTCATCTCCTGCAACGCGCCCAGATCAATCTGGGTGAACGAATTGGCCGGGCAATCCCCTGCCTTGCTGCTGGCGACGTTAACCCCCACTTTGTTGTCCCCCGTCAAGCCGCTTCCCGCGCGCTGAATAACGTCGCCGGGCGTGAGCGTGCACGCCGCACCTCCCGAGTTGACATCAAGATTCTGCGAGACCACAAACGTGCTTTCGTTGGGGGCGAGCGCGGGCGGAGGCGCTTCACCGTTGGGCGGAGTTGCTGGAGTTGCCTGTCCTCCGGGCTGGGCGGCAGCCACCTGTTCATCTCCCACCTGTGCCTGTACCTCCTGCGCGAGTTTCTCCCTCACCTCGGGGCTTACCGGTGCGGCTTCCAGGCCGCCTCCGTTGAACGGGTTGGCGTTTGACGGGCCCGCGTTCGACGGGGATGATTCAAATTCCTGGTGATTTTGGTAAGCGGTCTTCAGGTTCGCCGCCATCACGAAGTCTGTCAACCAGAGAGCCGCACTCGGGTAAGACGGAGCGGGTGTGAAATAGCCCGAGTAGAAACCCATCGCGGGTGACGGAGCTCTACCCCAATTATAGGTTACCTTCCCGGGCCAGGGATTCCGGACCCAATCGTAAAACCGCGGCGAGTAGTAACGGGCGGGCACGTAACGGTAGTATCCAACGCCGTGGTAGTGTTCCGCGCGGTAGACATGCGCATAAGGCTGGCCATTCGCTAAATAGGTTCTCTGCACATAACCCGCACGCCCCGGGATTGGCCGCTGCACATAACCACGGTCCCTTCCCTGGGTGACGGCGATAACCCCTCCGGGCCGGATCCCGACGGTTTCGCGGTCGCCCCGGACGGTGCGAGCTACCACCATGTTGTTGTTCGGGCGCGTCACATGCACGAAGCTTAATTTCCCGTCTTTGTTGAAATTCGCCTCCATACCCGGGCTGGACAGGGATCTTACGTGTTGGCTGTTATCCACCAGCCATTGGTGACCGTCCGGCCGGACCACCCGCGCTCCCCCGTCCGGCATCGGCACACTTCTCGCATGCGGAGGCATTCTGAATTCGCCGGGGTGCGGGGCGAGACTTGCGGAGGTCCGGGATGGATGTAACCCGCTGAGGGGCCTTTGAGCGGAGTGATTGCTGGAAGCAACCACCTTTTGGGCGGGGTGGTTGCCGGCGTCTACTTGGGCTACCTGCTTACCGGGTTGGGTTACCTGCTTAGCGGGTTCAGGGTGGGTAATTTTGTCTGCTGTCGAGTTGCCGCTTCCGCGAATCTTACGGAACGGCATCGTGATATGCTGCTTGAACCCCGGAAGAACACGCGAGGGAGCAATTTTGGAGGCCGGTTTCGTGGGAGTCGGCTTTGCGGGTTGTTGTACTTGACGGGGAGGGGGCGGTTGGGTGTTGGGCACATTGTCCTGTCCCTTGACCAGCCTCCGAGCCAGGAGCAAGGCCACTAACAAGAACACAACGATAAGCAGGATACGCTCAGTCGTGTCCGACTTCATCTTCGTTATCTCCTTATGGGAGCCAGGATTGCCAGTCTCGGCCCTCAGCCCGCCGGCGTTCTGCCAATCTGTGGGCCTTCGGCGGATCGAACGTGCTTCATTAAGGGACGCCTATCCCTCGACGCTGTAGTAGGAGCCCTAATCTCTTTCTTGTTCTCGCAAACGTGGGTAGAACAAATATACCGCGTTTTGGGACTTCTGCCAATGAGATTTCCTGCCCGCCCATCGACGTCGAAGCCGTATGGGGTGGGGAACTTTGAGCCAGTCTACCATTTCCTTGACGGAGGGTTGGATCAAGTTCAGGATGGTGGCCCATATCGTGCTGATAAGGTAAAAGGTGCGGAAATGTCTACGACAGGACACAATGTCGTTGCGGCGCAGATTCATCGAGGCCAATGTCCCTCTCAAGGTGGTCCCGCCCAGCCCTTAAACCCTTGCGAACTCGAGATCGACCTGTTTTGCAAGGGGATGCGCATCGACCCCTCTTGTTCGCTCGGGAGCGATGCGCGCTTCATCTCGCGGACGCGGGCCGGACTGGGCAGCGGACTGGAGTTGGTCATTCCCGGTCCCATCAAGGACGTCTGGGTGAACGTGCCCGTGGAAGAGGACTTCGCGCAGCAGTCATGCTACGAACTGGTGAGAGAACAGGGTGAGTACTGGGTTAAGGATGCGCGCACAGGCCATCGATATGGGGTGCGTGTCCCGCCGGAGCCCGCTTGGTACACGTGCACCACGTCGCGTGGCACGGCCATGCATAAAGTTGGGGTGCTGCAAGGGACTTATCTCGGCATCTACATTTCGAACTCGTGCGGGTTCTGGTACCACTCGCCCGCAGTCAACTGCAAGTTTTGCGCCACCGGCCTGAATGTGGGCGTGAACGAGGTGGCCCGCAAGGACGTCGATGACGTGGTGGAAGTGGCGCGCGCGGCCAAACAGGAGTCCGGTGTCACGTTTGTCCACTTCAATTCCGGCTACCAAAAGAACCGCGATTTGGACGAGGCCGCACCTTACGTGAAAGCCGTGAAGTCGCGCGTGGGCACGCTGGTGGGATTACAACTGATTCCCACGCAGGACTTTTGGAAGTATGACCGGCTGATAGACTTGGGGGCGGACCACTTTAGTTTCTGCTACGAGTTTCACAATCCCGAATTCTTTGAGCGATATCTGCCCGGCAAGCAGCAACTGGTGGGCCAGCAGGCATTCTTCCGCGCTCTGGAATACACGGCGAAGAAACTAGGCAAGGGATCATGCTCGGGCGAAATCGTTGCCGGCGTCGAGCCGATCGAAGACACGCTGCGCGCCATCGACTACATCGCGGGCATCGGCGCGTTCCCCACCGTGTGCATTTTCCGGCCTACCATCGGGTCCGATATGGAACAATGGCCGTCGCCGCGGTATGAGGACATGTTGGTGGTATTTCGCCACTTGTACGAAGCCTGCCGGCGCAACAATATTCCCATTGATGTGACCCCTAACATTGAAGTGAGTTTGATTGTACAGCCGGGTGACACTCGGTACCTGGCGCCACACAATCGTGCGTCGGATCTTTATCGCGCTGAGATGGCGCTGGCGCGTTTGCTGGCACGCCCGTACTTCGCGTGGAAGATGCGGCCAAAGAAAATCGCAGCTTCGGAAGTCCTGACGCCTCCAGTTGCATAGAACCGGGGGATTCTGACCTCTGGCGCCTGATACCTAAAGCAATGATTGCGAATCACGTCCAACCCGATGTCGCGGAGAGGATTAGTGCGGAAACGGCGATAAATTCGCTGGCCGGTGCGGTGGCCGCTGCTGCGGAAGCTTCTGCCGATCCGTTTGAAATCGAGACCAGTGGCGCGGGGTTGGAACTGGTGGCGCGGGCCACGTTGCCCGGCGGCATAGCTAATCGGGCGCGGATGAAAACCTTCTCACCCAAACCCGGCCACACCCTGGTGTTTTTCTTCAAGAAGAGCCTGGTGCCTTACAGCCGCGACCGTTACAGCTATGGCGGGTTAGATTTGCGCACGCCCGTGGACTCACGAGAAATCGCGGCATGGCTCGATTTTCTGACCTCCGGGTTCCACCCAGATAAGCGCCCGGAAAAACTTCGGCGGGCATTTCCGTACGAGATCCCGACCTAAAGGCTTCTCACCACCAAGGCACCAAATCACCAAGAGAACGGGATTAAAGACGAAAGAGCGGAACGGCCCGGTGGTTTCGTCACTTTCATTTCTGTCTTCTTGGTGTCTTTGTGCCTTGGTGGTTAATTAATGCCGTCTGGCGAGGGAGAGCAGCAGTCGCGCCAACTGACGAGAGTCGTGGCGGGCGACGTGGTCCTCCAGGAGCAAATTGGCACAGATGGGTTTGACGCCCAGTTTGCGCACGGCTTCAAGATCCAGTTCGACCGGCGCGGCGTCCTCGGCAGCGTACCGCTTCAAAAGTGCACCTGAGAGGGTCCCCGTATTGAGAACAATATGATCAAACAATTTACGTCCCGCATGTTGGTGAAGCGCGCGGATGTGGTCGGCGGCAGAGTAGCCGCGCGATTCCCCCGGTTGTGTCATGAGGTTGCACACCAGCACTTTCACGGCGCGCGCCCGTGCGATTTCAGCCGCGATACCCTGCACGAGGAGGTTGGGCACCAATGACGTGTAAAGCGAGCCTGGGCCGAGCGTGATGAGGTCAGCCTCGTGAATCGCCGTTAAAGTTTCCGGCAACGGCCTACAGCGGCTGGGGACAATGCTGAGCCTCTCGATCGGCACCCGTGTTCGGTTGATGCTGCGCTCGCCGCGGACCATGGTGCCATTCGTTCGTGTGGCCTGCAGATGCACATCCGAGAGCGTGGCGGGAAAGATTTCTCCGCGAATGGCCAGAACTTCGCTCGACAGGCGCACCGCCTTGGCGAAGTCGTGCGTCAGGTTGGTGAGCGCCGTGAGAAAGAGATTCCCCAGGCTGTGGCCGCGCAGTCCGTGGCCGCTGGCAAAGCGGAAATTGAAGAGCTGGGTCAGGAGTTGTTCGTCCTCAGCGAGCGCCACCAGGCAGTTGCGGATGTCGCCGGGAGGGAGAATGCGAAAGTCGCGCCGGAGGCGGCCGGAACTGCCACCCTCATCGCTGACGGTGACAACCGCGGTGAGGCGGGTGATTTCCGGCCGGAACCGGGCAGGGCGAGCCGGCTCACTGACGTGGTGCTTTAAGCCACGCAGAACGGTCGATAAACCTGTGCCCCCACCGATGGCGACGACTTTCATCTAGGAATGCGAATCCTTGCGATGATCTGGCATGGGCAGGATCGGACCGAAGGCTTAAGATTCTGCCGGATACAACAGACGACGGAAGCGCGGATCCGCGGCCAGCCCCTGGAAGTCTTGATCGCGGCGCGCATGGATACGGTTTTCGGAACGTAGGGCGAAAGCTCTTTCGAGGTGAGCAAACGCCGCGTCCCGATTCCCTCCCAGGGCGTGTGATACTGCTAAAGCGTAATGGACATGGTCCTGCTGCGCTTTCAATTTGTCGGCCTTGCTGAGGTGCTCGATCGCCAACCCGTATTCGCGCGCATTTAAACAGGCAACACCAAGCGCGTAGTAATCCTCAGCCGATTTTAGAACTGGCTTGGAACGGCTGGTCCTTTGCCGGCAGAGACGCAGGTGCATATGGGCGCGTTCTGCCACGTCCCGTACCTCGCTCCCGACGAGCTTGGCAAAGATCTCCGCCGCCTTCTCGTAGTTCTGTCGACGAAAGGCGCGCACACCCATTTCGAAATTCTTGACGGCAGTTCGGAACTGGGGGTCGGCCTTCTGCCGATCAAGGCGCGGTGAGAACAGGTTCTTGCGCTCCCCTTCGATCTTGGGGCGGGAGGCCGCCGGTCTGACCGCCCGACTCTGACGTAATCGGGCATTAGAGCCAGATGCACTTCGGTCCCCATCGATTACCCGAATCGCGGCGGAGCCAGATTTCCTCGACCTGGCCATGCCGTGACGCTTTGTCGGTTTAAGTGTTTTCATTTCAGTGTCTTTGCGTTCATTCAAGGCCGGCACCGTACCCGCCAGAACGACCGCGGTCCTAACTATAACAAATAGTGTCAGTTGGAGTCAAATCGAGAATTGCTGACAGGCAGCTTGGCGATATCCCTGCCCGTTCGTGAGAATAACATTGCCATTTTGTCCCTGTCATGCTAAAAGTGAAATGAAATGAGACAATTACCCTCAGACCCTCTTCTCGGACGGCTTGACGGCTGTTGTTGTGGCCACTGCAACTGACCCTCCCTCATTTAGATAGCGGAAAGCGCTAGCCATAAATCAAAAAAAGGAGAGGTTTTAAAAATGAGCGACTACAAACACCCCGAGGTTCTGGTCAGCACGGATTGGGTCGCAGCGCACGTCGACGACCCTCAGGTGCGGTTGGTGGAAGTGGACGTGGACACGTCTGCATACGAGAAAGGTCACATCAAGAATGCCACAGGCTGGAATTGGACCACCCAGCTCAATGATAATGTTCTACGCGACATTCCCAACCAAAGGCAATTTGAAGAACTGTGCAGCGCGTCCGGCATTACCAACCGCAACACTGTGGTTTTATACGGCGACAATAACAACTGGTTCGCTGCCTTCGCCTTTTGGCAATTCAAGATCTATGGGCATAAGGACTTACGCCTGATGAACGGTGGCCGCAAGAAGTGGGAATTGGAAGGCAAGCTGTTTACTACTGACCCGCCCGCCGTCACGCCAGCGCAGTATCACGCCAGTGCGCCGGATCTGCGCCTCCGCGCGCGCCGGGATGACATCTTCCAGATCCTTTCCGGAAAGCCGGCCTCCTTGGTAGATGTGCGCTCACCCGACGAGTTTACCGGCAAGGTCATCGCGCCTGCCGGGATGACGGAAACCGCACAGCGCGGCGGGCATATTCCGGGCGCCGCCAATATCCCCTGGTCCAAGGCCGTAAATGATGATGGGACGTTTAAGTCCTATGACGAGCTTTCGGCACTCTATGCGACAAAGGGTGTGCGTCCGGACAAGGAAGCGGTGGCCTATTGCCGCATCGGTGAGCGAAGTTCGCATACGTGGTTTGTCCTCAAGTACCTTCTGGGCTTTGACAAGGTCCGCAACTACGACGGAAGCTGGACGGAATGGGGGAACCTCATCGAAGCCCCCATTGAAAAAGGGGAAGCAAGGGCTGCGAGCTCAACCTTATAGAGGATTTGGGAACCGCTAAGGTTTTGAGAAAGCTACGAATGGGGCCGCGACCGTGAAGGTGGTCCAGGGGTAAGCGTTCAGGTCGCGCAGCAGGGGTTTTTCCCAGGCAAATGCTGCATGCTGGCGAAGGTATTCAGCCGCGTTGAAATCGCGGCCGCAGGCGTGCCCTGCCGCGGCGGAGAAAGACATGTGCTCGGCCATGGTCGCGTTTGCCACTTTGTTTTCGACGGCGCCGGCCGTGCCATACGGTGGCTGCCAGGGCGGGCTGCCGCGAGGAGAGCAGTCGACGTGGCCGCAAAGAGTTCGCTCGTCGGCGTCCTCTTTCTTCTCAAAGGTGTCATAGTGGTCGGCCAGAAAACGTTGGGCGGCCACGACGTCAATCTTTCCCTTGTACTGGGCCATCAACTGTTCCCATCGGACGTGCCGGGCGTTGGAGCTCTCGGACATGTCGTTGACGTTGAAATGGGTCTCTTCCTTTACCAGCTTCGGGTTGATGGGGAAATTTGAGCCCACAAAATAGCCGTCTGTTTTCCGCTGGAGGGTGACGTTTTTGAGCCCCAATTCGAGGCTGGCGATTTCGTTGGTTTTGCGATCAGCCACCAGCCAAGTGTTGGCGTAACCGCCGTTGTTCCCGGCCTTCATGATGCGCGCAAAATCGTCAATCGAGGCCGCATATTGCATGGCTTTGCGGGCGCGAACGAACTCCGGAACCCCCGCCGGGTCGTAGCCCGAAAAGTGCGAAATCGTGGTCTCCGTAATCATGATGCCGGCGCCGTTGATGCCAAAATCGTCCGCGCTATGGATGAGGCCGGGGAACCCGTCCATGAGGATGCGGTATCCGCGGGAGGGTGCAATGTCGAAGATCATGGTCCAGCGCGCGCCCTCCAGGTACGAGGTCCAGTTGTTGTGCGCGATGATCACCTTGCCGTCTTTCGTGTAACTCCCGGTGGCGACAAAGGCGCTGCAATGTTCCGGCACAGCCAGGTGGGCCATCGTGGCGTCGCGATGCTGGTGCGCGTATTGCCTGAGATAGTACTCCCACTCGCATAACCCGTTGAGCGCCACGACATCCCACACGTCAAGCCGCACCCCTCGCGCCCGCAAACCCTCGCGGATACCCTGGAGTTCCTCGCGATACTGCGGTTCGATGCGCGGCCACATCATTTCTTTCGCGGCATTCCGGAAGAAGCTCCAATCCTTTTTGCTTTCGTGCGTCAATTCCAGGACGGCAACTTTCTCCGCGTCCTGAATTTCCGGGGCCAACAGGTATCCATGCTGGAATCCCAGGTCGAAAGGCGAGCCCTCCAGATGGACGAAAGTCCAGCCATTCTGGGCAGGTTTTCGGAACCCTCCTTTCAGGCGCGCATCGGGCTTCGGTTGCTGCGAGAATGCAGGCAGGACAGCGGCCGCAAGGACCAGTCCGGTCATGAGCAAGACAATTCTGCGCATTCAAGTCTCCAGGTGTGGCGTCGCAGTTTTGATTTCCCGGAGATTTCCTGGGGTGGCGACGAGTGAATTTCGATTATACACGAAAGCCGAAAGGGGCAGTTTTACGGACGAGACGTAAACTCGGCGCAAAGTCTGCCGAAATAGATTTTGGGTGGAGAACGTTTTCGGGTCTGATATTCTCTACGGTCGTCACTGGTCGGCCGCGCGGCCGCTAAGCGGGAGCACCCCGGCAACCCGTATTGAAGTGCTGGGAGTTGCGGCTTGCACGGGCGGTCCGCGGCGCTGTGACCGGCGGCGGTCGGGGATTACGACCACGGTGCAGAACGACGCATGTATTTGAATCGACCAAGCTGAGGAATCCATGGCGAATGTTAAGAAATCCAATGCGCAGGGGCCGCAACTGGCCTACCGCAGCCTTCGCTTCCTGGAAAGCGCAGACGCGCGGGTCCTGCGGATTACATCGGAGTATTTCGATCCGCTGGCGCACTTGCGAAGAGCCGGCGTACGCCGCACCGTAGTCTTCTTTGGTTCCGCGAGAATTCGCTCCCGGGAAGTGGCGCTGAAGAGGTTGCAAGAAGTGGAAACGCGCCGCAAGAATGGTTCCACGCCGGAACTGGAGTCCGAGTTCAAGCGCGCTTGCATGGACGTTGAGATGTCGCGTTACTACGAGGAGGCGCGTGAACTGTCACATTTGATTACGGCCTGGGCAATGACACTTAACAAAAGCCCCAACGTGCTGACCGTCTGCTCGGGCGGAGGTCCCGGCATCATGGAAGCCGCCAATCGCGGTGCCAGTGAAGCGGGTGGCAAATCGATCGGACTGAATATCAAACTGCCCATGGAGCAGAAACCCAACCCTTACGTTTCTCCCGATCTGAACATGCTGTTCCGCTATTTCTTTATGCGCAAGCTCTGGTTTGCCCAGCCCGCGCAGGCGCTCGTCGTATTTCCGGGTGGTTTTGGAACCTTGGATGAAATGTGCGAGTTTCTAACCCTGATCCAGACCCATAAGATGGGACATCGTGTCGCCATCCTTTTATATGGTTCGGAGTTTTGGAAACGCGCCATCAACTTCGAGTGGCTGCTCGAGGCTGGGACGATCAACCCGGAGGACCTGAGACTGATCCGCTTCGTCGATTCTCCCCGGGAGGCTTTCGATCTCCTCAGGGAGGAAATCGGGGGCCGTATCGGATTACATCGGGCCGGCAAACACCCATTGGTCTAACTCCTTTCGGTGTGCAGGAGCGAGCACCCACTTTGGCTTGGCGCCGCAGCGGTTTATAATCGTAGACGGTTGAATGTCGGAGGTGTCCATGCAATTCCTGAAGGACAGCATGCTCGAATTGATCATCCAGACGTCCACGAATTTGCCGCCGGACGTGCGCGAAGCCATGGGATGGGCGCTGCGAACGGAGGCGCCCCATACGCAGGCGGGGCAAGCGTTGGCCATCATTGGACAAAACATCGACATGGCCTACGAAGACGAAGGGGCGATCTGCCAGGATACGGGCATGCCTACCTTCGAAATCAAAACTCCCGTTGGTGTGAATCAAATCGCCATCCGCAAGCACACGTTGGAGGCCGTCGCGGAGGCAACCAAGCGTGGCAAGTTGCGGCCCAATTCGGTGGACTCAATCACGGGCAAGAATAGCGGCAACAATCTCGGGCCCGGCACACCAATATTCTACTTCGAGCAATGGGAACGGCCGGAGGTGGAAGTGCGTCTGATCCTGAAAGGCGGGGGTTGCGAAAACAAGAACATTCAATACTCCGTGCCTTGTGAGCTCGAGCATCTGGGGCGCGCCGACCGCGACCTGGAAGGGGTGAAAAAATGCCTGCTTCACGCCGTGTGGCAGGCGCAAGGGCAGGGCTGTGCGCCGGGGGCAATCGGCGTCTGCATCGGCAGCGACCGCGCCGGTGGTTATCACCTTGCCAAGCAACAATTGTTTCGGACCTTGGATGACACCAACCCGGACCCGGTGCTGGCGCAACTCGAAAGCGAGGTCATGGAAAAGGCCAACCAGCTTGGGGTGGGCGCCATGGGCTTCGGTGGCGCCAATTCCCTGATTGGCTGCAAGATTACGGCGGCCAATCGGCTTCCTGCCAGCTTCTTTGTAACGGTGGCTTACGATTGCTGGGCCTTCCGGCGACTGGGTGTCCTGCTCGACGCCGAATCCGGCGCCATCACCCGGTGGTTATATCGCGACCCGAGCCGGCCGGTTGAACAGATGATGGCGGCGGCCACGGGATTCCGGTTGACAGGCCGCGAGGTGCGCCTGGAGACGCCACTCAGCGAAGAAAAAGTCCGGGCTTTGAAAGTGGGGGATGTAGTGCTGATCAATGGGGCCATGGTCACCGGAAGGGACGCTGCCCATCACTACCTGCTGCATCACGATTCGCCTTACGACCTGCACGGAGCGATTCTGTATCACTGTGGGCCGGTGATGCTCAAGGAAAACAATGAGTGGCGGACCAAGGCAGCCGGGCCGACCACCAGCATCCGGGAGGAGCCTTACGAAGCCGAAATCATTCGCCGCTTTGGTTTGCGAGCGGTGATGGGCAAAGGCGGAATGGGCCCGAAAACCGGCGCCGCCCTGAAGGAATACGGAGCGGTGTATCTTCACGCCATCGGCGGCGCCGCACAGTTTTACGCCCGCTGCCTGCCTAAAGTCCACGCCGTCTACCTGCTCGAGGAGCTTGGGGTTCCCGAGGCCATGTGGGTCTTCGAAGCACGCGATTTCCTCGCCATCGTCACCATGGACGCGCATGGGAACTCGTTGCACACGGAGGTGGCGGCGGCAACCGGCGCGCAACTGGAAACCGTGGGCAAGCACTGAGGGTATTGGACGCTACGGCCACCACGGCGTGAGCTGCGGAATCCAGCGTGGTACGGACCCGCAGTAGGCCTGATAAGAAGCACGGAACTTCTTCTGTTCCTGATGAAATGATAACCCAAGCGCCAGGGGTACAAGCCATGTCCGGCAACTTCGAGCACAGGATATTGGGCCGCACCGGTTTGCAGGTGGGACGGCTGGGGATCTCCGCAAGTTACGGGGTGCCTGGTGATGCCTTGGAGCGGGCCTTCGAACGCGGGGTGAACTACATCTATTGGGGCAGCCGGCGCACGTCCTCGTTCGGCGAGGGATTGAAGCGGCTGCGTCCCCATCGCGACCGCTTTGTGCTGGTCATTCAGTCGTACACGCGCGTCGCCGGGCTTATGGCTTGGAGCCTGGAGCGCGCTCTGCGGGCGTTGCGTTTTGACTACACGGACGTTCTGCTGCTTGGCATGTGGAACAAGCCGGTGACGCCCAGGATTCTGGATGCCGCGCGCGAACTTAGGCAGCGCGGAATGGTGCGATTCCTGGCCGTCTCCACGCATCAGCGCCCGCTGGTTCCCGCGATTGCTGCCGCCAACGACTTCGACATTGTGCATTTTCGCTACAACGCCGCGCATCCGGGCGCGGAAAAGGATATCTTTCCGCACCTGCCCGCCGCCCACCGTCCGGGCATGGTCGCCTTTACTGCCACCAGTTGGGGACAACTTCTGGGCAAGTCCAGCGTGGCAAACCTCTTCGTGCGTGCCCACGCCCTGCCCGAGGGCGAGCGCGACCCCACTGCCACGGACTGCTACCGCTACGTGCTGAGTCGCCCGGAAGTTGACGTGTGCATGACAGGGCCCTCCAACGGCGCGCGCATGGAGGAAGCCCTCGCAGCCCTCCAGCGCGGTCCCATGACCGAAGAAGAACTGGCCTGGATGCGCCGCGTGGGCCGTGCAGTGACAGGAGCGAGGCTGGGGACTGGGTGCTAGGGGCTGGGGGCGGGGTGCTGCTCGAATCGTCGATTGCAAATCACCAATCGCCAATCACCAATCACCAATGAATCATCTCACTCGACCTTCAGCGGTGCCGTCAGTGAGCCAAGGCGTCCGCTGAGATCGTCGCGTACGACGAAACGGACGGTGTACTCCCCCGGAGCAAGCTCGATCGCTCCGGTGTATTCAATCCCTTTTTCGCGCGCTCCCAACACGTTTTCCGGGGTCAGATGCAGGTCGATATCCTGGCCCACGGCATGACTCGCGGGTTTGCCTTCCGGCGTTTTGGCCAAAGCCAGGAATTCCAGCGCCACGTGGTTGTTGTCTGCATCGTCGATCAAGCCAGCCCCCGCCGCCACGTGGATTTGATAATTCACCTTTTTTTTGCCCAGCTCGCTGCCGGGTGCGACGCTCTGCCAGCGCGCCACCAGCGTCAGGGCGGTGTAGTCCAACGGCGATTGCAGCGCCAGCACCAGATCACTTTTGCGGCTGGCGGATGGATCGATTGTGGCATTCGTCACAAAGAAGCCGTTGCGTGAACGCACTTCCACGTGAGGGCGATTCACTTTCACTGTGAGCTTGCGCCAGCCGGACTTGGCTTTTGACCGGTCAAGATAGTAGCCCAGCATGTAGTACTCGGCGGAATCGCGAACGGCGTCGCGAAAGCCTTTCACCAGATCGTTGGAGTTGAAATAGGCTCGGCCTCCGGTCATCGACGCAAATGTCTGGAGGGTGGCCTGGGTATCCGCCTGTCGCCACATCATGTTGCGGCCATAATTCCTGCCCGGGTTACTCACGGAAGCGCTGGGCAACGCCACCACCTGCAACCCCTTCACATCCAGCGGGTAGAGGGCAATCTGCGCTCCGTTCAACAATTGCCAGGTGTGCTCGTACATGGGCAACACATCGGTAATGGTGGCGCGGCCGATGGGAGCAATTTGCCGGGTGGTGTCGCTCACGCTGAAGGGGAATCCGCCACTGGCCCAGATCACCGACTTGCGGCCCGGAATGCCGGCCAACGCCTGCGCCAACTGCTGCATGCCCTCCAACGTATCAATGATCGCCAGGCGCTGCTCGAACGACTGAATGTTCAGTTCCGTATCCTCCAGCATGGTCTGGAACTTCTGGGCTTCGGTCTGCACGGCGCCGGGATCGACGCCCGCGCTGCCGTCGGGACTGGCTGTGCCGGTTTGGAATTCCACATCGGCCTCGGTATCGACCATATGAAATGTGTCGCCATTCACCCGGTGTAGAGCGGCAGCCAGAATGCGCGGATCGGTGGTGAAGTCATGGATCACGTGAATGCCACTGCGCGTCAGCGTGTACAGGGCGATGGGCTCGCGCTGATCCACTGATTGCGCCAGGTATTTGAGCAGTCCCTTGCGCGCGCTCTGCTGGTCGGCAAAGGGAGTGTTCAGAAAGTCCAGCACGATGAGTGTAATGCGTCCCACCGAGGCCGGTTCCGCGAGCGAATTGCTGAATTCATCCGGGCTCACGGGGCGCGACAGTCGCTGGGCGCGGCTGGTGATTTCCTCGAAGGTCGCAATGATCTGTTTGGCGCCGTCCTCGAGCACCGTGAAGTCTTCACGCTTCAGGCCGTTGACGTGAGCGCCTGATCTGTCTGTTACCAGCGTCGGGATGAGCACCAATTCCGAGCGCGAGGTGAATTTGACCGCAGGGACGTTGTCGTTATCTTTGGGGCTGGCAAAAAGAAGCAGGGAACAGGCCACGGCAATGGTCAGGAAAAGGCAGCGCGAAGGCTTGCGGGGCATCAACATCGCTACACTCCGTTCGGCTGGCTGGAAACGGATGCATAACAACTGCCGAACGACCGGCGTTTGTCTGCTCGCCGCTCAGCAAAAGTACCACAGGAATGAGGCCTTGGAAAGGCTGTGACTTACTCGTCGCTTCGCGGCCCGGATATGCGCACGGGATATGCTCACAGCGCGCCGGAACTGTTCGGCTCGATGGCGATCTTGGAACGAGTCGGATCGCAAGTCAGAGTTTGCGCCGCTGACACATAATTTCCCTCATCCGCGAAGGGAAATCGTCCGATGAGAATGGGTGCGGACGGCGCGCAAGAAACGTTTTTTCGTGGCAGAGGCCGATTGCGCCGGCCGCTGGGAGAGCTAGAAGAGAACACGTGCTGGCCTAAGTTGAGAACGGGGCGGTCGCTCGAGCCGCTCTATGCCCGCTGCCTGATAGCGCCGCGGCTGAATTGAGGCCAGCACCGGAGAATAGGGAGACATGCGGGAATGACCAGATACAACATTATCCTTTTACTTGTGGCGATGATCGGCTCGGGCCTGCTGGGCGGAGCGGCGAACTATCTGCTCTTATACAAAGACGATCCGGAGTACGCCAAAAGCTCCCGAAGCCTCGTCTTGGGGCTCGTGGCGTCACTGCTGGTACCAGTTTTTCTTAAGACGATTTCCAGTGACATGATCGGTAACATCTCGTCGATCCGCTACGGGTTGGGAATCCCGTTCGACTTTTTCGTTTTTATAAGTTTCTGCCTGCTGGCGGCCGTGCTCTCTCGAACGTTTGCGGAGACCGTGGCCAAGCGGGTGGCGGCGGAAGTGGAAAAGGCCAGGCGGGAATCCCAGGAAGCCCAGGTCCGCGCCACGCTGGCGGAAGAAAGGGCCTTCCAGGTTGAGCCCGTGCTTCGAGAGGAAATGGAACAACGCACTGAGCCGCTGCCCGAATCCGAGCGCAACCGCATTCCACCTTCACTTCAGGATCTTCCAATCGATCACTCTGACCGGGAACTGCTCCAGGCATTGCAACACGGCCAGTTCTCCTATCGCACGGTCAGCAGCCTGGCCCAGGAACTCCAGATGGAAGAATCGGAGGCGGTGCGCCGGCTGGAAAGGATGCGCGAACACACGTTGGCGTGCAAACGGACCACGCCCACGCGCAACCTGTGGTTCCTCACGGATAAGGGTTGCGAGTGGCTCCAAGCGCAAGCGCCCGAAGAGCAACGCGCCAGAACCGCATCGTGACGCTTTGGCTACGCTGGTTGCGATGTCTACGCGGTACTGGGGGTACGCCCATAGGCGTTAGGATAAGCCCGAAGGTCGGCTCGAAGGCCCGCGAAGTGGGCGCTGTCCTATTTCGTCAGGTAGCCCACGGCCAAGCCGTGCGATCAACGTAGCGATGAAAATCTCAGTCCCGAAGGGGCAACATCTGACGGTGGTGAACTGTCCGGCGCCGTGGAGAGTTGAGAGGAGAAGCATAAAACAGTTTGCCGGTAACCACCCCCGATGCGAAGCGCATCGGCCCCTTCCTTCACTGCGTTCAGGACAAGCTCTGAATCAGGAGGGGAGCCCTGTAGCCGCCGGCGGCAGCAGCAAAGCTCCCCTCCTCAAACGAGGAGGGGCAGTCCGTCACCTGACGGACGGGGTGGTTTTCCAGAAGCGGGGTGGTTTTCAGGAACCCGCGGGCAGATTGGGTAACCCGACCATGCAACAAATTCACAATCGCGAGGTGCTGAAATCCCGGCGACGCGAACTACAGCACTCGCTGACGCCTGCTGAAGCCGCGTTGTGGAAGAGCCTTCACCGGTCGCAATTGTGCGGCAAGAAATTTCGCCGCCAACACAGCGTGGGCCTTTTTATTCTGGACTTTTATTGTCCAGAGTCCCGCTTGGCCGTAGTACTCGACGGCCAGACGCACTTCAATCCTCCCGCGTGGGGGCATGACTGTAGTCGCACCGAGTACCTGAACAACTTGAAAATTCGAGTGCTGCGGTTTGAGAATCGCGACGTGTTCGAGAATTTGGACTGGGTGCTGCGGGAGATCAGGCAGGGCTTGGCGAATCCGGTTATTCAGAAGTGAGCATGAACACGAGGCACTGACGGACGCGCTGGTTTTCAGGAAAGAAACATTGAAGCGGTAACCACCCCGGCGGTATCCCGCCGGCCCCTCCTGAATCAGGAGGGGAACCATCTAAGAGCTCTCCTCCTCTAAGAGCTCCCCTCCTCAAACGAGGAGGGGCAGTCCGTCACCTGACGGACGGGGTGGTTTTCAGGAAAAGAACATTGAACCGGTAACCACCCCCCTTCGCCCCGCCCCGTTCCCTCACTGCGTTCAGGAAAAGCTCTAAATCAGGAGGCGAAGTCCGACAGCTTTCCAAATAGCATTTCCATAAACTGCTGGGCCGACATGCAGGCGCCGTCCGGGTGCCAGAACCTAGTGACCATCTTATGCTGAGCTTCAATGCACCCCAGCGTGATGTGGAATTCGCGGACAGCAGGTGTTTCTCGCCTTTGTGCTGTCTCAGTACGTCAAGGTCGGCGTGCAGGAACTCGACATCTTAACGCCTATGGGGGTTACGCCCCGGTGGCGGCGGCCGCGCGGCCCTTGTCAAGCTGCTTTGCCCAATCCACCAAAGCCGCGAGCAGCTTTTGAATGTTTGCCTTCGAATGCTCATCCGTAAGGTTGCCCTGCGCATCAAAGCGCTGGGCCGCGTTAATGATCATTACCTCTGGCCGGTTGATCGGGTACATGTTTAGGAATACGAAACACTGCCGCAAATGGTATTGTGCGCGCGCCGAACCCAGGGGACCCATCGAGGCGCCCATGATGGCTACCGGTTTCCCCTCCCAGGCGCTATCACCGTACGGTCGCGAAGCCCAATCGATGGCGTTCTTGAGAACCCCGGGAATCGAATAGTTATATTCCGGGGTAACGATCAGGATGGCATCCGCCGCGCGAATGCGCTGTTTGAATAGCACGACGCGATCCGGCGGGTGGGCGTCTTCGTCCTGATTGAAAGGTGGAATTCCCGCGAGGTCAAAGGTTTCCAGGTTCACCCCATCGGGAACCAGTGCTTTCGCCGCCCGCAGCGCGGCGCGATTATAGGAGTCCTTCCGGAGACTGCCGGCAATTCCCAGGATGGTGATTGGCGTGTTCATTTGCGTTCCTCCTTGAAAATGAATTCGGTCACCGTCTTGTACTAATCCCAAACCTCTGCTCGGCGCGCGAAGGGTCTTCGTGCTCGTCACTTGTAACGTTTTTGCCCTTGGCGTTTTGCCTTGCCCTTACGGTCCCCTAACGAATCTTACCGCGTGCAGCAATTTTCCAGCAGCCCACGGCTTCGTCCTGGCGCAGCGTCATGATCTCGTCATGCATGTTAACGGTGGCGCAGACGTGATTGGGTATCACCGTTACAACCTCGCCCACGTGGAAGCTGTGCCGCGACCGCGTGATGTCCAAATACCCGTGCTCTTCATTCAGTTTGATGATGGGAGCATCCGGGGCCTCCACCACGTAACCGTAACCGGTCTTGGGCCCTGCGCCCAGCAGGTCGGAGGAAAGCGTTTTGGATCCGGCATCGATGATAGCCCGGCCAGGCACCGCAGTGGAAACCACCGTAGCCACCACGCGCACCGCACAGTCGTCCAGCCCACACGCGCCTTGGTAATAGGTGTTCAGGTCGTTGTAAACGTAAGTGCCGGGACGAATCTCCGTGAGCCCGGGAATCAGGTGAGCAAATTCGGCGGAAGGCGTCGAGCCGCCGGATACGATCTCCACGGGCATGTTCTCCGCACGGAACGCAGCCAGGGCGCGGCCCACGCGCTCGGCCACTCGTTCGGCTTCCGCGCGGCGTTCTTCGGGGATTCCGGCGACATTGCCAAAAAAGCTCATCAGCCCGCGAAATTGCAGACCCGGAAGCTTGTCAATGACTTTCGCCAATGCCACCAAGTCCGGTCCAGGAGCCAGCCCGCAGCGGTGAACGCCGGCGTCAAATTCCACGAGCACTCCGATGGTCGCATTTTGGGCGGCGGCCGCGCGCGAAAGTTCCTGCGCCGCGGTCTCCGAGTCGAGCGACAGGAGCACGCGATGCGTGCGCGCGATGCGGGTCACTCGTCGCAGCTTTTCCTCTCCCAAGATGGGAAACGCCACGAAAATATCCTCAAACCCGGCGGCAGCCATGACTTCCGCTTCCCCCACCTTTGCTACCGTCAAACCGACAGCGCCGTGCTCCAACTGGAGACGCGCCACCTCCACGGTTTTGTGGGTCTTCGTGTGGGGGCGCAGCCCCAACCTTTGCCGGCGGCACAACTCCGCCCCGCGCGCCAGGTTCTTTTCCAGGACGTCGAGGTCAACGGTTAGCACCGGCGTGGAAAGCTCTCGGGTAAGCATCAATACCTCACTGTGACGGCGAACCAAGTGCCTTGGGAGTGCGACAACAGCGACTACCGCACTCCGGTTTCGGCCATGTGGGCTGGCAGCAAAGTTGGTAGCTGCCGCTATCGCGCTTTGGCCCGCCCTTGGCTCACGCGCGCGATGCAGTCGATCTCGACCTTGATTTTGGACAGTTGCGCGCCCACAGTGGTCCGGGCGGGGTGATCTTCCGTAAAGAATTGCTTGTAAACTTCGTTCATGCCCGCAAAGTCGTTCATGTCGGCAAGGAACACGCCCACGCGCACCACGTCTTTCAGGGAACTCCCCGCCGCTTCCAGGATGGCGCGGATGTTTTGCAGCGTGCGGCGGGTCTCCGATTGGATGTCGCCGAATTCGTAATCGTTGGTTTGGGGGTTCACGCAGGCCTGTCCGGCGACAAAGACAAAGCCGTCAGCTACGATGGCCTGGGAATAAACGCCTCTGGGCAGGGGTGCATCTGAGGTACGAACCACTTTGCGCATCTTATCTCCTTAGCGAACAACATTCGATTTTGGGGTAGCGCGGAACGCCGTCCTGCGCTTCGTTAATTCTCCTGCGCCGCGGCTGATCAGGCGAGTTGCCCGCCATCGACGAATAGCAAAACGCCATTTACATAATCGGCGTCGCGCGAAGCCAGGAACGCCGCAGGCCCGGCCACGTCTTCGGGCTCACCGATTCGGCCCGCAGGGATCAGATTCTCGTACTTCTTCATGAACCCAGGATTTTTCCGCAGCGCCTCGTTCAAGCGCGTCCGGATCAGCCCCGGGCCCAGGGCGTTCGAGTTGATGCCAAACGGTCCCAACTCGCGAGCCAGCGTTTTGGCCAGCAGGTACAAGCCGGCCTTGGATGCGTTATAGGCCGCGAGCCCGGATTCTGCGTCCCACGCATTCGTGGACGACATGAACACCAGCTTCCCACGGCGCTGCTTCACCATGTGGGGCGCCACGGCCCGCGCAAACAGAAAACCGCCGCGCAGGTTGATGCTCATGATGCGGTCCCAAAGTTTGTTTTCGGTCTGAAGGAACGGCGCATAGTTGCCGATTCCCGCGACGTAAACCATCACATCAATACGCGTATACCAGCGGATAATCTGCGCCACCGTCCGCTCCACGCGCGGCTTCTGTTGCACGTTGCAGACGAGCGTGCGAACCGACCCTCCCGCCGCGCTGATCTCCTTTGCGGTGCGAGCCATCGCCGGGCGATCGATATCCGCAATCACCACGCGTGCGCCCTCGCGAGCCAGCCGCGCGGCAATCGCCTTCCCGATGCCTTGCGCACCGCCCACCACCAGTGTAATTTGACCTTCAAAGCGTCCGGGAACGAAGTCCCCCAAGGCCCCCCTCCGCACCGCCGAGAGCGGATCGGCGTAAAGACGTTTGGTTTTATTTAAGCCCTCTCAGTATAATGAGCCGTTTTGATTTGGTAAAGGGCTGCCGGGCTGCGCATGTCTACAATTCCAAAGCCGTCTTCGCCAGGCTCCGTTGCCGCGGGCCGGGCGCCGCGAGAGGCTGCCGAGTTGCCGCGCGCCATCGGGACGGTGGGCGCCGTGGCAATCGTCGTCGGCACGATTATCGGGTCTGGTATCTTCCTGGTTCCCCACAACGTGGCGATGCAGGTCGGTTCGGTTCCCGCCGTCCTCCTGGTGTGGATTCTGGGAGGAATGTTGGCGCTGGCCGGTTCGCTTTCCCTCGCCGAACTCGGGGCGGCAACGCCACAGACGGGCGGAATCTACATTTACTTGCGCGATGCATACGGCGAACTGGCGGCCTTCCTTTACGGCTGGGCGGCGCTGCTGGTGATTGAATCGGGCGGCATTGCCACGCTGGCGGTGGCCTTCGGCATCTACAGCTCTTCCTTTTTTCCGCTTACGCCGGTCGAACGAAAGCTGGTGGCCAGCGGCGTGATTGCCTTGCTGACGTTGGTGAACATTGCGGGCGTCAAGCGCGCCTCGGCGGTGCAAGCGCTCTTCACCGTTGCCAAATTGGCGGGCCTGGCTATCATTGTCGGATTCGCCCTGTTCGCGCATCCCTCAACGTCGGCGGCCGCGCCGGCATCGGCGCCCGCGCACACGACACTGAGTTCCTTTGGCGTGGCGCTGATTGGGGTGTTGTGGGCCTATCATGGGTGGCACCACCTGGCGTACGTAGCGGGAGAAGTGAAGAATCCTTCCCGGGTGTTGCCGTTGGGTTTCCTGGCCGGGGCACTCGTCGTCATTTTCGTTTATCTCAGCGCCAACCTCGCCTACTTGCGGGTCATGCCGCTGCCCGTCATGGCCCAAGACGCGTTCCAGCGGGTGGCGGCGAAGACCATGGAAATCGTATGGGGTCCGCATGGGGCCGCTTTTGTTTCCGGATTGATCCTTTGCTCCATCTTCGGCGCGATCAATGGCAACATCCTGGGCGGTGCGCGCGCCTGCTTCGCCATGGCGCGCGACCGCGTCATGTTCTCCGCGGTGGGTCGAATACACCCGCGCTTTGAAACGCCTTACGTGGCCCTGCTGATCCAGGGAGTATGGTCCATCGCGCTGGCGGCCACCGGCACCTACGAACAACTCTATACATACGTCATTTTCACCGGCTGGATTTTCTATGCGGCAGCGGCGATGGCGGTGATTATCCTGCGCCGCAAGCGCCCGGACCTCGCCCGGCCTTACCGCGTTTGGGCCTACCCCATATTACCGGTGGCATTTGCCGTGGCGGCGCTGATCATCGTTGCCAATACGCTGGCCCGCAGCCCGCAAGAGTCCGGCATCGGCTTGGGACTCGTGCTGTTGGGAGCGCCCGTGTACCTTGCGTGGATGCGTCTCGCCCGGCCCGCGAAGAGCGGTCCCCAGAACTGAAGACCTTTCAGGTGACGCCCCGGGGAAGGGAAGGCGGCCGAATCGCAGGCGCACCCAGCCAGTGAATCGTCCCCTCATCAGCCGAGTACCACCCTTGGTGGGCTAGTTTACGAAATCGCGGGTTATCCACAATGAGCGTTTTTGCGAAGTGCGTGCTTGTGGTACACTCGACCCAATCCAGTCAAGGAACCCACCATGAAGAGCTGCCCTGCATGTCATAACAGGTACTCCGATGACACCGAGTTTTGTCCTCGCGACGGCACTCGCCTCACCGCGTTTGTGGACGAGACGGAAGTCCAGCTTGCCGCGGGGCTGGCCCAGCATTTCCGCATCCTCCGCCGATTGGGCGCTGGAGGCATGGGGACGGTGTTCCTGGCCGAACAGGTCACCGTTGGCAACCGGCGAGTGGCGCTGAAGGTACTGCTCCGCAAATTGCTCGATGATCCCGAGTTCCTTCTGCGCTTTCAGAATGAAGCGGCCTCCACCGGGCGCATCGAGCATCACAATGTGGTCACCATTTACGAGTCTGGCCAAGCCGACGATGGCACGCCTTACATTGCCATGCAGTATCTGGAGGGCGAAACCCTGCGACAAGCGCTCAAAACGCGGGGAGCGCTGCCTGTGGCCGAGTGCGCGGAAATCCTCCTCCAAGCGGCGCGTGGACTGAACGCGGCCCACAAGCTGGGCATCATCCATCGCGACTTGAAGCCCGACAACCTTTTCCTGACGCGCGGTGAGGAGGGCGAACTGGTCGTCAAAGTCGTCGATTTCGGCATAGCCAAGCTGCGCGAATCCGCCACGCACACGATGACGGGGACCGTGCTGGGTACGCCGGCCTACATGTCCTTTGAGCAGGCCTCAGGCATGAGGAGCGACGAGCTCGACGCGCGTTCTGATATTTACTCGCTCGGTGTCGTAGTTTACGAGATGCTCACCGGAAGAGTGCCTTTCCATTCCGACACGCCGCTGGGTTATCTACGCAAACACTTGCAGGAAACTCCGCCACCATTCCGCGCCGTCAAAGCCAATCTTCCCGAGCTACCCCAGGTGGAAGCCGTGGTGATGAAAGCGCTCACCAAGGACCGTGAGCAGCGCTATAGCTCGGTGATGGAATTTGCGCGCGAGTTCGCCCGGGCGGCTGCCCCCGCACCTCCGCCGGTGCCCGAGACTCGAAGAGCAACCGTGATGGCGCCGCCAACCGGTGAACTGCCTGTCCCCGACGGAATCCGTCCCACGGCGGAGCGCGACTCGGTCGCCCGAGCGCCGGCTCCGGACAGAGTCAGGACCACGCTTACGCCTCAAGCTACCGAGTGGACAGCCGCCACTGCCGCGGTAGCCCCCCCGCCCGTCCCCGGGGGAGTGCAGAACCCCGTGGCGCCGGCTGCCACGGGACCGGCTCCGGCAGAGGCGCCGCACGCCGTTTCCTCGAAGCGGGTCCCAGCAAAGCTGCCGTTCACACGCCGGAAATGGGTCCGGATCACGGGTGGTTTCATTTTTCTGCTGATGCTCGCCGCTGTCGTGGGTTATTGGATCTGGCTGGCCCCGAGTTCTGCGCTCGATCGTACTCTGACGGACAGCGGCAATGATCAGGTCGCGTCCGTCGCTTTCAGCCCCGATGGAGCACTCCTGGCTTCCGGAAGTTGGAAACACGTGGTCACACTCTGGAATGTGGGGACCTGGACGGCCCGGCAGACGCTCAACGGCGCATCCGGCAGCATCAACTCCGTCGCCTTCAGCCCCGACGGCAGAATGCTCGCTGCGGGTGTGCAGGACCAGACGATTGCGCTGTGGGATGTGAACACGGGCACACTCACCCGAACGCTGACAGGGCACGCCAGCAGGGTTGCGGCCGTCGCCTTTAGCCCGGTGGGGAAACTCCTGGCTTCCGCAAGCAATGACGAGACCCTTAAGCTTTGGGACGTAAACTCGGGAACGGTGAAACGAAACTTGACCGGCCACACTGACTACGTTTGGGCCGTCGCTTTCAGCCCCGACGGGAAATTCCTGGCCTCGGGAAGCCGTGACCGCACGATTAGGATTTGGGATATGGCTTCGGGAACCGCGAAGCAGATCCTGAAGGCAGACGGTGAGGTTTATGCGGTGGCCTTTAGCCCCGATGGCAGGCTCCTCGCCTCGGGAGGTGATGGCACGTCGATTCAGATTTGGGATTTGGCCTCGGGATCACTGACACAATCGCTGGCGGGAGTCCGCTATGTCTCCAGCATAGCGTTCCGCCTGGACGGCAGGCTGATGGCTTCCGGGACTTGGGACCGATTCGTCGAGCTCTGGGATTCGGGAAGCTGGACACTCAGAGCAAAACTCCGGGGCCACACCGAGCTGGTTAGCTGCGTAACCTTCAGTCCCGATGGCAGGCTCCTGGTCTCAGGAGGCGCCGACCAGAAGATCAGGATTTGGCGCGTGCCGCAATAATTCGGCCCTCTCTAAGGTGAGCCCAGGCAAGGGCGGCTCTACGTTCGTGTGCCGCACTGATTCTTGGGGAGATCCCCCGGCTCTGTCGGGGAGGCTTTCGAAGGTTTGCGGCTGCGGGCGCGGAGTGTTCAAACATGGGGAGTGACCCGCTCACCCACCGCCATGCCGTGAGGAACACCCTTACCCACCGCATCGCGGTCCCCCCTCTCCCTCGGGGCGAGGGTTTTTTGTATCTTTTGCTTCCGCTCGAAGAGCCCGCTGGGCCCCGAGGAGAGGGGAAAACAGCTCGTTGCGCGCGGCCGCGCCCCGTTCTTTGCTACCTTTTCCCCAGCGGAGAAGGTGGACCGCGACGGGCATTCTCATCAGTCGGCGCGGGCCGAATGGGGGGTTACTTCCATCCCTCGAACTGCCGGTTCCCCTGCGGCGCATGATGGTGGTAACCCGACCGGCCGTTACTCTGTGAAACGGCTAGATGTATGTTCCCACTCAATTGAAAAGTCATAATGTAAATTCCGGCTGCAATGCAGTTTGGAGCGAGAACAGCGAAAATCAGTCGATAAGGATGCTGCCGTGGCACAAACCCTTTGTCAAAATCTCAAGTGGTTGTTCCTCACAGGTGTGGTTGGCATCATAGTTGGATGTTCCAAGCCCCCAGTGCTTGTCACATCCCCGGGCGGAGTCACCTATTACGTTGACAGCGACAAAGGTGAGGACGTCTTTTCGGGGACCGACCCCATGCACGCTTGGCGGACCCTCCGCCGCGTCAACCGAACGATCTTTGGCGCGGGCGACAAGATTCTCTTCAGGGCCGGGGGGCGATTCAGGGGTCAACTGGCGCCGCACGGTTCCGGCAAGGAAGGTGCGGGGATCATCGTCGATTCTTACGGCGAGGGCGCGAAGCCGTTGATACAAGCCGAGGGGTCGTACCCGGAGGTGCTCCTCCTGAAGAACCAAGAGTATTGGGAGGTCAACAATCTTGAGTTGACGAATACCGGTTGGATCCACTGGAAGTACCGGTACGGCGTGCGCCTCCAAGCTATCGACTATGGCACGGTTCACCATATCGTTTTGCGAAACCTCTTTGTGCATGACGTAAATGGCTGGCTCGTGAAGGGGCGCGGTGAAGGGCATGGTATTCTCTGGGAAAATGGCGGCAAGGTGCTTCCCAGCCGCTTCGATGGCCTGCTGATCGAAAACTGCCGTCTTCTCCGCACCGATCGAAACGGGATCTGCGGCAGCAGTGGTAACGCAACCCGCGACAATTGGTTTCCCAGCCTGAATGTCATTATTCGCGGCAATGATCTTGAAGACATCGGTGGCGATGGCATCAAGCCCTTTGGTTGCGACGGAGCCCTGGTTGAACACAATTGCGTTCACAGGGCTGGCCAGCGCTGCCCAGACTACTCCGCCGGCATCTGGCCCTGGAGTTGCGACCACACGATTATCCAATACAACGAGGTCAGTTTCTTCCACGGGACGCGTGACGGCCAGGCATTCGATTCCGACGGCAATTGTCGCGACACTGTCTTTCAATACAACTACAGCCACAACAATGACGGCGGATTTCTGATGATGTGCGACGATGGGGCTTGGGGCGCGCCGGAGAGTCTGGGCAACCGTGGGACAGTGGTTCGTTACAACATCAGCCAGAACGACCGCTCCCGCATTTTCCATCTCACCGGACCTATTAAAAGCGCGCAGATATATAACAACGTAATCTTCCTGGGGAAGGAACTCGATCAGCCGCTTTTCTTGTTCACGGATTATCACGGCTATCCTGATGGTATTTACGTCGCCAATAACATCTTCTATGTGGAGGGTAGGTGCCGGTACAGCCAAGGAACTAGCCGCCACTGGAATGGGACCTATGAAGATGTGCCGGGTTGGGGCAACTCAAAGAACATCCGCTTTGAGGCCAATTCGTATTTCGGTAACCATGCGAACCCGGTGGAAGATGCCCGGGCGGTTCGCAACGACCCGCTGATGCGTCATCCGGGAAGTGGTGGCGCGGGGTTCTCGACCTTGGACGGGTACCAGCTCCGTGACGGCTCGCCCTGTGTCCGGGCAGGCGTTCCGGTGTCCGACCGACCACGACAGGATTTTTGGGGACACCCCGTTCCGCCCGGCGCGGCTCCCAACATCGGGGCGGATCAGCGGTAAGCGCGCTTTGCGCGCCCTTCCGCACCGTACCTTTGAGCAACTCCTGAAATGGCCCTTGCTTCAATGCCCAGCGAATCCGATGGGTGAGGAACCACACAGATTTATAGGTGATTCCAACCAAGACGTTGAGCCATGCATCTGTTCGCAGGCAGCTTCAGATAGGTGCGTCGTTGTTGCCTGATTCGCAATGTCGAAACAGTGCTTGGTAGAAGTCCACCTGACATTTGTTAGATTAACCGTCCCAAAACACCTAAATCAGAAAATTCGTGGCGTCGATCAGCAGGTTGCAGCCCGATTGTCCTAGGCCAGCTCCAAATCCGAGGTCAAGTCACGCATTATCAGTTGGTTGCAGCCCCCTGAAGCCTCGGTTTCCTTTCGCCGATCTAAATCGCAGCACAGTAGGCTGAAATGTAGAAACCAACCTGCCTTGCCCGTCATCCATGCAGAGGCGGCTTAGGAGTCACGTTTCGCCGCCCGAACCGAGAGGTGATGCGATGTGCCCATTCTGCTTAGCAACCCTGGGAATGGTTGTGGCCGGAGCGGTCTCAACCGGCGGGCTGGCAGCGATAGCAGTTAAATTGTCCCGCAAAAAGAACGGTGAAGGGGAAAGCATCCCGAATTCGAATGAAAGGAGTGGTGCAGATGTCAACACCCACAGTTGATAACCCGAAAAAGGAGGCAGGCGGGATGGCAACAAGCAAAGAGAAAGACAAGGAGCACCCGAGAGGGCATATCGCGATGAAGACACCCCCGATCGTGTCGCAGCAGGAGTGGGAGGCTGCGCGGCAGCAGCTCCTCGTGAAGGAGAAGGCCTTCACCCGCTCCCGTGATGCGCTGGCCGCCGAACGCCGGCGGATGCCTTGGCTGGCTGTGGACAAGAAGTACGAGTTCGACGGGCCCAAGGGTAAGGTTAGCCTGCTCGACCTGTTCGAGGGCCGCAGGCAGTTGATCGTCTATCGTGCCTTCTTCGATCCCGGGGTGTTCGGCTGGCCCGAGCACGCCTGCCGCGGCTGCTCCCTGGGCGCCGATCAGGTCTCCCACCTGGCCCATCTGAACACCCGCGACACCACCCTCGCGTACGCCTCACGTGCGCCGCAGGCGGACATCGCGCGCCTGAAGGCGCGGATGGGCTGGGAGATGCCCTGGTACACCATCACCGACAGCTTCGACGTGGACTTCGGCGTCAATGAATGGCACGGCCACAACGTGTTCTTCCGCGACGGCGACCGGGTGTTCCGCACATACTTCATCAACAACCGCGGCGACGAGGCGATGGGGACCATCTGGAGCTACCTTGACATCACGCCGTTTGGCCGTCAGGAGACGTGGGAGGACTTGCCAGCGGGCTACCCCCAGGACCCGCCGTACAAGTGGTGGAACTGGCACGACAACTACGACGCCGAGGCCTCACCTGACGCGAAGTGGGTCGATATAATAACCGACCCTCAAGAAGCCGCCCGAAAGCGGGAGGCAGAGGCGAAAGCATGACCAAGGCCCATCCCGCCCACTCGACCCGCCGCGCGAGCCGTGATCACGAGGGCGCCACGCCGGGCATCGCGATCATGGCCCTGCTGACGGGTCTGGGCGGGAGCCCGATGGAGGCTCTGTTTGTCCGGGCACCGTTCGCCGCTGGGCGGAATGGTCACCACGTACCTGCTCATGAGCGCGTTCCATTCGCTGCAACCGGACTCCGTTTACACATCGGCTAGTGGGTGGCCGCCGATTTTCTCACTGCGCTCTGCGCATTCCTACCCGGATTTTGTTCTGCGGATTGTGCGAGCCAGGTTTTGAAGCGTGTCTGTCCGAGCCTCGCGTCAGCGCCGGGAAGAAGAGTGCGTTCGCTCACCTCGATGCCGTAGTAGTGAGCGTGTGGGTCGGCGACAACGTCTCGCGGATCCTTGTGTGCGGCTAGATATTGTCGGACGAGTTCGTCGAGACGAAACTGTTCCGGCCCCCCTACTTCAGCGGTGCCCCTCACAGGTGAGTCCGTCGCCACCCGGCCTACCGCACTGGCGACATCGTCAGCCGCCATAGGCTGGATCAGCGCAAGTGGCAGGCGTACTTTATCGCCGTCGGTGGAAAAATCGGCGATGCCCTTGACGAATTCGAAGAACTGCGTCGCGCGGATAATTGTGTAGGGAATCGAGGAGCCTTTGATCAAATTCTCCTGAACCATTTTTGCGCGGAAGAAACCGCTGGCGAGCAGACGCTCAGTTCCTACGACTGACAACGCAACATGATGTCCTACCCCTGCGGCCGCTTCATAGGCGAGGAGGTTACGGGTTGATGTCTCGAAGAACTTCATCACCGCCGCGTCCTCCCAGGAAGGAGAGTTCGTTACATCTACCGCCACCGCCGCACCCTTCAGCACTTCGGCCAGTCCCTCGCATGTGAGAGTGTTGACACCCGACTTAGGTGATGCCGCCACCGCCTCGTGTCCGTGCTCACGAAGCTTGTTGACAAGCTTTGATCCGATGAGGCCACTGCCGCCGACGACTACGATTTTCATGATTACCTCCTTGCGTTTCGACCTTTGCATTTCGAATCTGCAGATCGTACTCGCTAAAGATTGGATGTATTTGAGGGACGGATCGCGCTCGCTAAACATTGGATGTGTTCGAGGGACGCCAGATGCTCATCGCCCACTACTTCGAAGCCGCCCGAAAGCGGGAGGCAGGGGCGAAAACGAGCTAAAGAGGCTGCGGAAAAACGGCGATTTAGCGAGGTAGCGGTGACTTTACGTCGCCATCACATCAATCTAAAGAGGCCGCGGAAAAACGGTGATTTAGCGAGGTAGCGGCGACTTTACGTCGCCATAATATCAATCGCGGCAGTATGCAAATGGCGGGGTAAACCCGCCGCTACGCCTTTTTCCGCGCCGCCGGCTCTTTTCACACCGGAGCTGCGCGAGTGCTTCTGCACGGTGGGCGGATGATTGAGGAGTGAAGTCGTTGAATCGAGCGACCATTTCCAGTCATCCAAAGAGATAGCAACGGAGTGGGGACGATGAACAACCTGAACAAGCTGGTGGAAGTGGTGTCGGCATGGGGAAATATCTCTGTTCATCCGCACCGCTTCGGAGGCCGGGAATTTCGGTTCGGACATGCGGAAGTCGGCCATGTGCACATCGGTGGGGTCGTTGACATCCCGTTCCCTCGCCCAGTTCGGGATGCGCTCTTGGCGGACGGTTTCGCCGGGGAACACCCCTGGGTTCCCAATTCGGGCTGGATCACCTTCCGAATCCGCAACGAAAAAGACCTCGATCATGCACTGTGGCTCATGCGTCTTTCCTATCTGCGATACGTGCTCAAGACCGCGACCGACCCGCAAAAGCTGTTTGATCATGAAAGTCAAAAACTGCGCCTGAGTCCTCGATTCAAATCGTTGCTCGAACCGTTCGTGCCCAAAGCTGCACGACGAGTTTCGGCTGCGCCTCTCTCGGCGTAACTGCCAGCGGCTCCATTCCACAAACCGGGTTGAACCAATTCCTATAAAGGAGGTAGGCAAAAATGGCAAACATGAAAGCAGTGCGAGTCCACAACTATGGCGGCCCTGAAGTGCTCCGGTTCGAGGACGCACCGCGCCCGACACCGGATTCCGGTGAAGTTTTGATCAAAGCACATGCCGCGTCAGTGAATCCCATAGACTGGAAAGCACGAGCAGGCTACATGAAGGATTTCATCCCTCTCCCGCTGCCGTTTATTCCGGGGTGGGATGTTTCCGGTGTTGTCGAAGCGGCCGGCCCCGGTGTTTCGGAGTTCAAGAAAGGCGATGAAGTCTACGCTTGCCCGAACATCATGCATGGTGGCTACGGCGGTTATGCCGAATACGTTGTAGCGAAGGAGACAGAAACGGCGCTCAAGCCAAAATCGATTGACCATGTTCACGCGGCGACGATTCCCGTTGCGGCGGTGACCGCCTGGCGGGCGCTCTTCGACACTGCCGGATTGGAAAAAGGGCAGAAGGTGCTGATTCACGGGGCAGCCGGAGGGGTCGGCAGCTTCGCCGTGCAACTCGCGAAATGGAAGGGAGCATACGTCGTCGGAACAGCATCCGCGAAGAATCAGGCGTTCCTGCGCGAACTCGGCGTGGATGAACCGATCGATTACGCCAAAACTCGATTCGAGGACGTGGCGCACGACGTGGACGTGGTGTTGGACACTATCGGGGGAGAGACACAGCAACGTTCATGGAAGGTGCTGAAGAAGGGTGGGATTCTCGTGTCGATCGTCGCACCACCGTCAACAGACGAGGCTACCCAGCACGGTGTGCGGTCTGCTCACATTTCTGCGAATGTAGATACGTCGGTTCTGAACGAAATTGCAAAACTGGTCGACTCCGGGAAGTTGAAACCGAGGGTCGAAACTGTGCTGCCGCTGTCCGAAGCTCGGAAGGCTCACGAACTTAGTGAGAGCGGACACGCTCGCGGCAAGATCGTGCTCAAGGTTGCTTGAGCAGCAGGGCGTGCCAAAGCCGTTGACGCCTTCTCGATCATCGGGACCAGCCCTCCGCTAGAGGCGTCAGTCTGATGGTGCCGTCACTGAGGCGAAGGTGTCGATTGCCAACCTTCGCCTCGACTCGTGTCCGACTGAGGTTGGCCGAGTTGAACGAAGGTCGGCGCGGCGGGCTTGGGGCAGGGAATTCCCTCAATTCGGACATTTTTGGCCTTGACAACTCTAGGCCATCATGTATACTAGGGGTGTAGTAGTTCATAGGAGCCCGCCCGGAATGTCCCTGCGCCAATCACCGACCCTGACTCCGGCTCTGCTTGCCGCAAACCGCCGCAACGCCCGGAAATCCACGGGCCCCCGCACCGCGCGGGGCAAGGCCCAGGCGCGCATGAATGCGCTGCGCAGGGGGGACCGCTCGCGCCTCCGCCGGGGCTTGCTGGTGTCCCTGCTGAATGCTCCCCCGGGCGGAGTGGCCCGATTGGCTCATGCGCTCCTGACGCCGGAAATGTCTCTCTGTCCGCTCTTGCGGCAGACAGCAGAAGTCGTCATCCAGGCGGAGCGGGAGGTGGCAGCGAGTTTCCACCAAACCTATCTCCGGCAAAAGAGGGTGCAGAAGGAATCATTTTTTGTACCAACGAAGCCGGAATGTTTTTGAAAATAAAGGACACCATTTGGATGATCCCACGATGTTGCTGAAAACAGGCATGTTACCGCTCCTAACCCACAATGTTTATGAAAACAAAGGTACTTATTTGAGAATTGGGGGCTGAGAAAACGGCTAACCCACGATGTTACTGAAAACAGGGATGTTCCCGGTGCTAACCCACGATGTTTATGGAAACAAAGGTGTTATTTTATAATTCGAGAGTCGCCACAATCGAAACAGGGCGTGAAGCCAAACTCCGTGTGCTGTCGGTGGTGGCAATGAAAGCGCGTGAGTCCGGGTTGGTTTGCGAACCGCCCCTCCGGCCACGATTCGCTGCACCACCTTCGCTTTGAACTCCGCCGTGAAAACGCGCGGCTTGTTTTCTCCCTTCAAGGAACAGCTCCGGCAAAACTGCTTGATCTTTGATGGGGGGAGAACCGGCAGGAGTTATCTTGACTCGTCGACTACTTCGATGGCGTTGACCTCGGCGTAGTTTTCGACTGGAACGAAGTTAAATACCAGGAGTCCCTGGGCGTTGGGTGATAGGCCGTGAAAGGTCTTGTCCAGGGCGCGATTGGGACCGCCCGCCTCCACAAAAATATCGAACCTGCGTACCAGCGCCACGCCATTGCAGTAGATGTCGAACACGCGAGAACCCTTGCCCCCTGCCCCGGAGTTAAGAGCGCCGAAGTAGGTTTCGGCAAACCGCAGGGTAGCGGCATACGTACCGGGGGAAACCGGGATCGCGTAGTCGAAATTTCCGTATCGCTCCGAGGAATAGAGGTCGGGATCAGGGGTGTTCTGCACCGTACTCGTGCGCGACGCCAGCCGGCCATGCAGGAAATAGCGGTCGGGACTCCAAACCCGCCCCGCCCGGTCCGTGTAGGAAACATCCCGCGCCGCCAGGCGAATGGGCCGCATTTTGCCGGGAATGCCCGGGACCAATTCCACCGCGTTTAAGAAGGGCTTTTCCCGGTAGGCTGCATAAAATTTCAAGTGGAGGAAGCCGTCGGAGGCGGGGGTAACATCCTTGAAAACGCGCTCGTAGGCGGTGTTGAAGCCCACGGCGTCGCTATACACGTCGAAATTCACCAACAGCGGCTTGCCGTTGAGTTCAACATTGAAGATCCGGCTGCTTTCCCCGCCGTCGGAGAAGCTACTGGGGCCAAACTGATACTCGGCAAAGTAGAGCCGCAGTTCGTACGCACGTTTTTTAAGAGGGATATCGTACGAAAAGTCACCCGTGCGCGATTGCTGAAAGATCGTCGGGTCCAGCGTGCGCGTTATGGCTTGCTGCGCCGAGTTATACGGTTGGCCGCCCTTGAAGTAACGGTCCCCCTGCCAGACCTTGCCACCGCGATCGATGTAGTTCTCTTTGGAATAACCGCACAGGATTCTAATCTCCTCGTCGGGCGCCGTTGCACCCCCAGTGCTCAGCGTGGGAACGGCCAGGGAGGTGCCGATCCCCTGCCTGGTCTCGACCCTCCAGGACGCCACGATCAGGATGAGGATAACGACAATTAAGCCGAGCGCCAGGATGGCGAGGCGCATCCCCACCTTGGAGCCGGCGATGTTCCAGACACGACGGGCGACGGCTGTGCCGGCTGTGCCGGGTGCGGCGGCTTCAGCGCCGACTTCCGGAAGGGAAGCCTCGCTGCTTGGCAGCGCCTCTCCCGTGCCATTCGGCGTCGACCGCCCCGCCTGCTTCTCCACAGGTGACGGCTCTTCCTCGCGCCGGACAAACTGTGGGGCATAACGTCCCGCTTCGAGAGAGATCATCAGCGGGTGGCCAGCACCCTCGCCCTCATAATATTTGTTAAGCTTGTCACGTAACCGGTGGATTTCCACCCGGACGATGGAATTTGTTCCCGGATCGAAGTCCGAGGTTCTTCCGAGCGCTTCCACCGCAATGCTGTATTCGTTAAGGTCCTGTCCGGATCCCTCGATTTGCTTGTTACAGAGGTATTCCAGTAACCGGGAGAGGTTTGGTGATTTCGCAAAGCTTGGCGAGGCAAGGACTCTCTTAAGTTCGGCTTTTTCCTCCGCGAAGGCCGTTGTTGGCGGCATCGGTTGACTACCCTCCCAGTGCCAGAGCTTATAGCACAACATTGCGTCTGATACAACCCGCCAAAAGGTACGTCAGGTAACTTCTTCCCCGGCCCTGTAACAGCGCCAGTATTGCGGCGTAACAGTTACATAACGGGGGCTGTCTTGACTTTAACTTGAGGCAAGCCTGAGGCTGCAAACCGTGGAATTTGGGGAATCCCGTTCCGGGATCGCCCTTACGAAATTCTCGATGCGAAAGCTTCCGGCGGATCTGAAGTATTGGCGCGTTGTCGCGCATGGCTACATGTGATTGGGTCGGGTCGAAGTCACTAATATCACCACGATCATCTATTTTAGGCGTGTAGTCCAACCCGGACTGAGCGCACGCCCAGGAGGAGCTTTGATGAGACGTATATTGTACCTGCTTGGGGCCGCGGCGATGTGTCTGTTTTTCGCCCGGCCGGCGCTGCCGCAATCGTTCTTCGCGAGCCTTTCGGGAACGGTTGTGGACAACAGCGGTGCTGTTGTACCCGGAGCCCATGTGATCGTAAAGAGTTCCGGATTCACGCGAACGATGGAGACGAACTCGTCCGGTTATTTCTCTCTGACCGAGGTCCCCGTCGGCACCTACGAAGTCTCGGTGGTGCTGAAAGGCTTCGAGAAGTGGATCGGCACCGACATCGTGTTGAACGGCGGGGACAGCCGGACGATCAACATAACCCTTAAAGTAGCGGCAACCACCACGACGGTTGAGGTTGTGGAGAAGGTCTCGGGCGTGGCCACGGTGGACAATGGCGACAAGACGTCCGTGATCTCCTCCAGTGACCTTCAGGATCTGTCGCTGGTGAGCCGCAACGCCACCGAATTTCTTAAGATTCTGCCCGGGGCGGCGATGCAGGCCAACGGAGGCACCAACCGCGCGGCCTACGTCGGCGAAACCATCGGCATCAATAACAGCTCGATCGCCGGAAGTACCGGCGGCCTCAGCGCCGTTACCATCAACGGCCAATCGGTGGATATTACTCAAGACGGGCAGCACGTCTTTGATCCCGGTTCGTCGGGTGCTGCGACTCCCGTCAACCCGAATCCCGACATGATTTCGGAAGTCAAGGTCCTGAATGCGAGCTTCTCCGCCGATAACGCCAAGGGACCGGTGGTGGTCAACACCGTCACCAAGGGCGGGGGCAGCAGTTTCCACGGCGCCGCCTACATGTATGCCCGCAACTCGGCCATGAACGCTAATGATGCGTTCAACAACAGCGTGGGGGCGGCGAAGCCGGCCAGCTCCTACTACTACCCCGGCGGCAACCTCGGCGGGCCGCTGATCATTCCCGGCACAGGCTTCAACAAGAGCCGGCAGAAAGTCTTTTTCTTTGAGGCCTACGAAAACTACCACCAGTTGCTCGACGGCGGCGTGGACCGCGCTTATGTCATGACCCCGGACATGCTGAACGGCGACTTCACCGCGCTGAGCAATTCCGCTTATGCCAGCTCGATTGGACGTCCCAACCTGGGGACCCTTCCCACCTCACCCCCCTTGACCGGAGGGAGCTCCTGGCTGGGGTATAACACGAGAGCCGCAGCAGGCTGCACCATTGTCGGGGGCGTGCTGTCGACACAGTGTATTTCTCCGAGCGCGCAGGCCATGCTGAAGGCTTACACGCCTACGCCCACCAACACCGACCCTCAGGACCACGACGGATTTAACTATGTCCAGTCGTTCTCCGTGCCCCAGAACTCTTGGCAGAACGTCGTGCGCGGCGATTACGTGATCAGCACCAACACGCGAGCTTACGTCACGTGGAGCCGGCAGCGCGAGGTCCAAAATCAACCCTTGGGCCTGTGGGCAGGGGCGGGTTCGGACTGGTCGGTTCCTTCACCGACCGACATCATCGGCGCCAATGGCTCGGATAACGTCACGGTCAGCCTGGTGCGCATCTTCTCCCCGACGATGACCAGCGAAACCAAGTATGGATATACAAAAATCAACTTCCCCAACGCGCCGCTAGACCCCAAAAAGATGCTGCGCGCCGACATCCCCAACTTTAATCTGAAGGGGATTTATGATAATCCCGAAGCGCCGGGACTGGAGACTTGGGGCGGCGGCCCACCGCAACTTGGCGCCGTCGGTGATGACTACCACCCGACCATGATCTGCTACAAGGGCATTCCCAGTGTGGCGGAAAACCTGACGAAGGTGATCGGCACGCACACCACCAAGTTCGGCTTCTATTTCGAGCATGTCTACAACCGCCAGGATAACTGGGGGGAGTATAACGGCCTCTTCATTTACGATAACTGGGGCACCCCAACGGGCAACAACTATTCCGACGCCCTCATGGGCATTGGCCAGGGCAATTACACCGAGGCGTCCCTGCCACCGCCCTCAACCCTCGCGCAGAACATTTCTGACTCCTACGCCCAGGATGATTGGAAGGTCAATCGCCGGCTGACCGTCCAGTACGGCATGCGCTTCGAACACTACGCCAAACCCTACGACGGGGACGGCATTGGGATGGCGGTTTTCAACCCAGCCCAGTATCAGAGTAATCCCACCCTGTTTGCCCTCGATGAATACAATACGGGCATTACGTGGAACAAAATCGACAAGGGGATTCCTATGTCCGGCGCAAGCAGCCGTTTGTTCTTCTATTCCCCGCGCCTGGGCGCCGCCTTCGACTTGTTCGGCAACGGCCGCACGATCCTTCGCGGCGGCTGGGGTTTGTATCGGGCTTACGATTCGGTACAAAGCGGCAATTACACGGGACCGGTGGACACCGCTCTTGGATCTTTTAGCTGGTCGTGCGGCCAGAACGATCCCAACTGCCCCACCTGGGAGGCCATCGACACCCATGCGCTGCCCACGCCTATCCTGGGTAATACGAAAATCGGCGCCGGCTCCACGGTGCAAGTCTATAACCCAACCGATCATGAGCAGCCGCTGGTGACCAATTACGTTTTCTCCATCGACCAGAAGCTGCCCGGAAAGTTCCTGCTGGAAGCCTCTTACGTCGGCAACCACTCCGATTTCTTGCAGGCGCAACCCAACATCAACTCCGTTCCGGTGGGCGGACTTTTTAAGCTCACCTGCAACATCACAGCGTCGAGTTGCCAGAACACGGCCCGGCCTTATCAAAATTTCACCGCCGTTGATGAAACGAACACCACCGGGATTGCCCGTTATGACTCGCTCCAGTTGAACGTGCTCCGGTATGTCGGGTTCCTTACCTTGAATGCCAACTACACCTGGTCTAAGGCGCTCGGCGATTATGGCAGCTTCCCCTCTGGCACTCTGCCGAACTTTGGCCAAGGGTATTACTATGGCGTCTCGCCTAACAACCGCGCGCAGGTCCTGAACCTGGCCTATGTCTTTAACCTTCCGCGCACGCACGGGACCAACGCCCTGGTAAGAGGCGTGATCAACGGCTGGCAGATCTCGGGCATCACCACTCTCCAAAGCGGCGCCAACCTAACCTCTCAAACCGATGGTTGGTACCTGAACTACTCGCGAGCCAACGCCACCACAAGCTCGACGGTGAACGGTGTCACCACGACAACCACTACCGCCTATTTCGACAACGTCCATCTGCTGGGGACGCCGGACCTGCAACTCCAGCCGCTCATTACCTGCAATCCCAAGCAAGGTTTGACGCTGCCGCACGAGTACCTCAATCCGAACTGCTTTGCGCCCGCTCCGGCCAACGGCTACGGAACCGGCGGCATGCCCTACCTCAACGGGCCGATGTTCTGGCAGAGCGACCTCTCGCTGATGAAGAACTTCAAGATCACCGAACGGCAGAACCTCCAGTTCCGGTTCGCCGCGTTCAACTTCATGAACCATGATTTGCCGTCGTTCACCGCCGGCGACCAAAAACTCTATGCGACGTTCAACGCCCAAGGCAAACTGACAACTCCCAATTTCGGTATTGCCCAATACACCTTCGGACATCGCATTATGGAAATGGGCGTCAAGTACTCATTCTAGTATGTGCAGGTCTTGGAGTTGATCGCTGTTCATCATGGGGTGGCTCGCAAGGGCCACCCCATTTTTGTGAATAAGGAGTGGGGAATAGGGATTAGGGATTCGTTAGGGAATAGGGAGTTGGGAATAGGTGGTAGGGAACAAAATCCTTTGCCCTCGCGTTTCGAACGAGGCTTTTAAAATCCTTTGCCCTCTCCCGCAGGGAGAGGGGGGACCGCAATGCGGTGGGTGAGGGCGCGACACATTCGCCAGCCTCGGTTCGGGTGAGCGCGGAGTATTCTCTGTTTGCTATTTCCTACTCCCTATTCTCCGGTTTACCGATGCGGGCAAAAAGTTTGTCAGGCCGGGAAAGCAGTGGCTTGCTTATGGCCGCGCCATGTATGATACGGACGATGCGCGCCGCCTTTCTGGCCCTTGCCCTCGTACTCGCCACCGCTCTGCCCGGTTTGTGCCGCGCGGCGGGAAAGAGTTTCGATGCGATTGCGCACGAAGCCGAAGCCGCACGTACCGCGGATCGATTGCAGGAGGCCCTCCGGCTCTACCGCCAAGGTGTAGATTTGCGCCCGAACTGGCAGGAGGGCTGGTGGTGGCTGGGGAGCCTGTACTACGAGCAGGATCGATTTGTTGAGACCCAGGCGGCGCTGGCGCAATTCGTGACGCTCGCATCCAAGCCCGGGCCTGCCTACGCATTTCTGGGACTGGCCGAATACGAGACCCACAACTACGCGCGGGCGCTCGACCACTTCCGAGAGTGGGCACTCGCGGGGTCTCCCGGGACCGAGGACTTGATTGATGTGGCCAGCTTCCATTGGGCCTTGCTGCTGACCCGCTCGGGCCGCTTTGTCCAGGCCCTCCAGTTGCTCGCTGTGAAAAGCCAGGGCCGCGGCGCCAGCGCAGCACTCACAGAGGCCATGGGGCTTGCCTCCCTCCGCATGGCGTACCTGCCCGAAGAGTACCCGGCGCAGTTTCGGGAGATGGTCTGGCTGGCGGGTAAGGCGGCATTCTACGATTCCTTGAATCCCCATCAGTTCGATCGCGGGCAGGATTACGCCGACAAACTGCTGCTGCATTATAACCACGTGCCGAACGTACACTATTTTCGAGGTACCCTCTTCAATCTCCAGATGAAGCCGCAGGCGGCAGAAGAGGAATACCGGCAGGAACTCCTCGTCTCTCCTCATCACGCTCCGGCTCTGATGGAACTCGCGAGCTTCGCTCTTCAGGAAGGGCACAAGGATGAGGCGGTGGCTCTGGCCCGGCGGGCCGCCGAATCCGAACCGAAGAGTCCGGTGGCGCATCATGTCCTCGGGCAGGCTTTGCTTGCCAACCGGCAGATTCCGGAAAGCGCAAGGGAGCTGGAAACCGCACAGCGACTGGCTCCGGATAATCCCTCGATTCATTACCGCTTGGCAGTGGTTTACCGGAAGCTGGGCCGGACCGGAGACGCTGACCATGAAATGTCTGTGTACTTCACGCTGACGGCCAGGGACAAAGAAAGGAAAGATATCCTTCTGCCCGGGGCCGGATTGGCGGACATACTTCACGAAGCAGAGCCGGGGCAGGAAAAATGAGGACCCCGATTACATTTTTCCTTCTTATGTTCATTGCTTCTCCGCCGGGAGCGGGAGCAGCGCAAACAGGGTCCGCTGGGACGGGGAAGGCTGGCTTCGAGCAGTTATCACAGGCGGCTGCGCAGGCGCGCGCAACGAATCAGGATGCGGAGGCCATCACCCTCTACCAGCGAGCCTTGAAATTGCGTCCTGACTGGGACGAGGGTCTCTGGAGCTTGTGCAGTCTCCTCTATGAAAATGAGAAGTACCCAGAGGCGCGCGACCGGCTGCGGCAGTTTGTGGCGGACCAGCCCAAGGCCGGAATGGGTTGGGCGCTCCTTGGGCTCAGCGAGTTCCAGACTCGGGAGTATACGCGCGCTTTGGACCATCTCCGTCAAGGGATGACACTGGGCACTGGAAGCCCTGGAATGGCGCGGACGGTCTTCTATCACGCCGCCGTGTTGCTGACGCGCTTTGAATTATACGATCAGAGTCAGCGCCTGCTCTTTGATATGGCAGGCTCTGGCGAGGCGGAGGCTTATCTGGTCGAGCCTCTCGGCCTGGCGACGCTGCGGCTGCCCCTCCTGCCCAGCGAGATTCCTGCGGGCCGGCGGGAAATGGTCCGCCTGGCTGGTGAGGGCGCGTTCGCGGTGAAGGATCAACACCAGGACGAAGCGGAGAATCTCTTCCGCCAGATGGTGGCCGGCTACCCGAAAGAGTCCGGCGTGCACTTTCTCTACGGGGCATTCCTGATGGAGGTGCGGCCGGAGGAGGGCATTCGCGAGATGCAGCGTGAGCTGGAGATCTCACCGTTCCACGTTCCTGCGCGCGTCCGTCTGGCGGAACAGTATGTGAAGGAAGGTCATGCGGACCGCGCCGTGGAATTCGCTGCCCGCGCGGTCGAGCTCGACCCCAAGGACGCTTCCACCCATCTGGCCCTGGGTGAAGTCCTCGCCGGGCAGGGCAAGCTTGCCGACGCAGTGCGCGAACTCGAGGCGGCCCGGGACCTGCAGCCGGATCTGGTGAAGACCCGGTGGGCCCTCTTCAGAGCGTACACCGCTCTGGGGCGCAGCGAGGATGCCGCAAAGGAAAAAGCCGATATCCAGAAACTCTCCCAGCCGGGGGCCCTGCCTTGACCCGTGCGGGTAAGAACTCAAAACTTGCCCGGCGCGTGTTGATTTGCGTCGCCGTAAGCGTGCTGGGTGCAGCCGCCCTGATGGTTCGATTTCCTGCGCGGGCGCAGCCGAACCGCGCGCCGATCCATTTTGTCTTCCAGCCCATCGACTTCTCCCTGGACAGTTGCGAAACGCCGGAAAGGCACGCCCCGGAAACTATGGAAGGCGGGGTGGCGGTGTTCGACTACGACAACGACGGATATCTGGACATCTTCTTTGCCAACGGCGCCGATATTCACACCCTTCAGAAGTCTTCACCGCGTTACCGGAATCGCCTGTTCCACAACAACGGCGATGGCACCTTTACCGACGTTACGGAGAAGGCCGGGCTTGCCGGAACCGGCTACGACACGGGGGTGGCCATCGGCGACTACGATAATGATGGCTACGAGGACATCTTCGTGGGCGGCGTCCATCGAAACACGCTGTATCACAACAACGGTGATGGGACGTTCACCGATGTCACGGAGAAGGCCGGACTCGCCCGTCTCGATAAGGAGTATGGGCCGCTCTGGTCGGTGGGCGCGGCGTGGGTGGATGTCAACAACGATGGCCTACTGGACCTCTTCGTGGTGAACTACCTCAGTTGGGACGTTAACAAGGAACCCCCGTGCAGTTACAACGGCAAGCCGGAATACTGCCACCCCAAGTTTTACAAGGAGCTTCCCAACCAGTTGTTCCTGAATAAGGGTGATGGCACCTTCGTGGATGTTTCCGCAGAGTCGGGGATCCGGTCGCACCCGGGCAAAGGCATGGGCGTGGCCGTGGCTGATTACGATGGCGATGGCCGGCCTGACATCTTCGTGTGCAACGACAAGCTGTTTAACTTTCTGTTTCATAACAAGGGAAATGGGAAGTTTGACGAGGTGGCATTTGAGGCGGGCGTGGCCCTGCCCTATAACGGCAACCTGATCTCGAACATGGGCGCCGATTTTCGCGATTTCAATAACGATGGCCGGCCCGACTTGGCCGAGGTGGCGCTGGCGGGTGAGACCTTTCCGCTGTACCTCAACAACGGCAAAGGAGGGTTTGAGGAAATCACGGCGGAAAGCGGCATGACGACGCTGTGCAACACCATGTCGGGATACAGTCCGAATATCGCCGATTTCGATAACGACGGGTGGAAGGATGTCTTCGTCAGCCGGGGCGAGGTGCAATCGCCGGCCATGGCCGATCGCCTTCACATCGACCAGCCCAACACAGTTTTTCGCAACCTGGGCAACGGCCGATGGTCGGCGCTGACGGAGGAGGCGGGCTTCGCCGCCCAACCGCCGCGGCGCCATCGCGGCTCGGCCATCGGGGACTTCAAGCACAATGGCAAGCTGGATGTGGTGGTGACGGCCCTCAGCGCGCCGGCGGAAATCTGGATGAATGACAGCCCGGGCGAGTATCACTGGCTGGAACTCAAGCTCGAAGGCAGCAGAAGCAACCGCGATGGCATTGGGGCGCGCATCCGCATTTCCGCCGGCGGGCATTCGCAGTTCAATGAAATGACCACGGCCTGCGGCTATGCTTCCTCCAGTGCGGGACCCGTTCACTTCGGCCTAGGCGCAGCAAAAACGGTGGACGAAATCGAAATCCGCTGGCCGTCGGGAACCACGCAGGTGCTGAAGAACGCGCCCGCAGATCAGATTCTGCGGGTGAAAGAACCACGCTAGCTAGCTCGTGCTTATCCGGTTGTATAAGCAAATCCCTATGTCCTGTGGTCGGGCCTGGACAGGTAGCTCGGAAGAACCGCTTCCCTCCTGCCGCGCATACTGCCGAGGCTTCTGCCCCCTCGGAAGGCACGGTTCGACGGCCTGTCATTGCGCGCGTCTTCTGACCTCGCTACGTATCCTTTCGGTTTGCTTGGAGGTAAAGAGCAGCCGCCCGTGGGCAGTATTGAGCAGGTCGTCATAAGACCACCTGTCGCGCATAATTCCCGTGAGAGTGTGGCCGTTGGTCTCCAACAGCAGGTGGCCCAGTTCGTGCGCAATCACCCTGCCTAATGCCGCTCCGGTGGAGTACCCGAACTTCCCCGTCAGCGCCCGCACGCGGTCGTAGAAGATCACGGCGCGGCTGCTGGGAGGACCGTCGGTCGACACGATGGAGAAGCCGAAGACGTCGCCGCCCGCCCCCCACCTCGAGGCCATGGCCTGCGGCAGGAGGTTGAGGACCAGTGTCATCGGTCCCAAGGGTTGCTCGCAATCGGGGGCCTGGCAATGGAGCCAGGCAAGCTGAACGCCGGCCTTCCTCAAGATCGCCCCCGCTTCGCGTTCGGCCTCCTCAAGATTCTCGGGCGTAACTTGGGCATAGTTGTAAACCCAGACGCTCATCCCCAGCTCGATTCCATCTTCCTTCTCGGCATGGGCGCGGGCGAATGCCGGTCCTGCTCCCGTCATCGTCTTCACGCAACAAAGCAGCCCTAAAAGGACCGCCCATCCCTGCCGTTTCTTTTCCGTTGTCTTCATGGCGCCACCTCGGTCGTAAGATGGGGCGAGTTTCTTCAACACGCTTCTTCCTCCACTACTGTTTGATACGTCTGGGTGCGCCTCTTGGTTCCTGGAGAGTGTCGCCCGGTCAGCTTCGTGAACACTGGCCTTTAGAACCCTGTTGGAATCATTGTGTCACGAGGCTACCTGCGCAGGCTACTCATGTGCCCATTCGCTCGTAGCCTTCCGCTTGCCCCTTCAGGCCCCCCGGCAGGGCTTCCACGAGCTGGCTCCTGGCTCCTGCCTAGTCGGCTCGTGCTTGTTGCAGGCACCGGATAAGCACGAGCTAGCTGGTGTCCTGTCCCACTTAGGATTTCTCGATTGGCAGGTGAACGTGGAATTTGCTTAAAGTGATGCCCTAACCCAGAGCCCTCTCCCGTGGGAAGAGGGTGCCCGACGAAGGAGGGAGGGGCCCTACGCCTTGCAAGTTTTGGGGGTGAGGGGTCATTTTCATGCTTCGGAGTGTCGCGAAGCGAGATGACCCACTGCGTTTTGGGAGCCGCAGAGCTCCGCTTCGCGCAATCCGCCGGTTCTGCAGGTCAGGGAACCAACGTAGCGAGCGGTTTCACGGTTCCGGCTGGGGGCCTTGCTGACGGGCTTTTTGGTTGAGGCGCAGCACGATCTGGCGCTCACGCTCGCCGTCCTGCTTGCGATTCAGCCGGTAATAGAGCGCCGCCAGTTGTACGTGGACTTCCTGAAAATCGGGTGACTCGCGCTCCACTCGTTCCAGGTTCTTCTGCGCTTCCTCCAGGTGTCCCAGCGCAAGGTTCAAGGCACCCACCTGAAAGCGCGCGTTGAGAGAGTCGGGCCGAAGCCGCAGCGCGCGGTAGAGATAAGGAGCGGCATCAGCATTATTGCCCTCGGTTCGGAGCAAACGGCCGAGGTGAAAATTGGCATCGAAGTCACTGGGATCGGCTTGGATGGCGCGCCGGAACGCCGCCTTGGCGCCATCATTGTCCCCGGCCTTCATGAGCCCGCGGCCGTACAGCGACCAACCGCCCGGAAGCTGCGGGTTGCGATCGAGGGCCTGGCGGATGGTGGTTGCCGCGCGCGCGCTGTCACCGGCGGCCAGTTGCGCCGCGCCCATCAGCAGGCCGGCCTGCGCGGTGTTTCCATCCTTTAATATACGATCGATGACGCGCTCTCCCTTTTCCACCTGCCCGTCGCGAATCAGCGCCGTCCCCAAGGCATAGTCCACAGCTTGATCGTCCGGGTGGGCCTGGTAAGCGGGCTCCAGAACCTTAACGGCATCGCGATCTCTGCCGAGGCGCAAGTAGCAGTCGGCCAGCAGATAGAGCGCCTGGCGGTTTTCGGGTTGCTGCCGCAACACTGTTTCCAACTCGGGCGCGGCTTTTCCAAACTCACCCTGCTTGTACCAGGCCAGCGCCAGGTCAAGCCGAAGCACTGGGTCGTTGGGGGCTTGCTTCAGCGCGGCACGATATTGGGTGATGGCCTCGTCGAAACGCCCGAGCGCGACCAGCGCAATCCCCAGGTTGGCGCGCGCTGCGATTATCTCCGGATGATACCGAATGATCTCCTGGTACTTGTGCACCGCCACTTCCGTCTCGCCGTGGTCCTGGGCTTCCGCAGCTTCCTGAAACAACTGCTGCGGATCGGGCGCCTGGGCCGCCGTGGCGCAAGCGAGGGCGAGAAGAAACGCCGCCCCAGCAAAAGCCAGCCGTGCGGGCAAGCCATGCCAGGTCAGTCGGAAGGTCGCCCCCCTTTCGGCGAAGGGACAAGGCGGCGGTGATGCGGCTGGGCGAAAGGTTCGCAGCATGGCGGCCATAGTTTAGCGCAGAATCTGCTGGAATGTGCCACGGGCTTCCAGCCCGTGCCCACGCACGCCCGGAGCTTGGGAAGGGATGGCCGTGGCACCTTTGGTTGTGGTCCTGCCGCGCTGTGATATAAATCTCCTGGCGGAGAAAAGCCTATTGGGTGCGCGACATAGAAGTTGGAGTTAGGCGGCGATAGCCGGGCGGCGGTCCTCCCAGTAATCCTCAAAGCGGCCATTGAGACAAGCGCAGCGGAGGGCGAGGATGGCGTTGGCTCCGCGTACGGTCCAGAACATTCCGGAGCGTTTGAGGCGCGAAGCGACCACCGATTTGCATCCGGCTTCGATGACGCCCGAGCCTACAAAAAGGTGTTGGCGGCGGAACTGGGGATATCGCATGCGCTCCGCATTCCTTTCAAAGTAGTCCGCCTCGGTGCGGAGTTTCTCCGCCACCTCGGGGTTACGGGAGGCGAGGGAACGTAACGCCACCACGAGTTTTTCGATTTTCCCCTGATCCAGCAGGCGCTTCTGATGGACCTGCATCCAGGCCTTCCACTTCCCTTGGTCATGGGGGTACAGGCTGCGCACCAACTCCCACAGATGCTGGCGCGCGTGATAGAGGTCGACAATCAGCGTCGCCCCCGGAAAGTGCAGGGCGGCCAGATTCCAGATCCACTCGGCCCCGTCGCCCATCACCACCCGGAGGAGGGCACGGCTCCAACCCCGCTTCCCGGCTTCCCGATAAAGGCGTCGGCCGAACTCCTCGGCGGTTTCCACCGCTCCGGTATAGGTAGTGGAATCGGGAGCGCGGATGGGGTAGCCCTCCTCATCCCAGGTCGTTTGGGTGAAGACGCACCCGAGCTTGACTTCCCGCGTATGCGCCGGTTGGCCCTCGACCTTGCCGTGCCGACCCAGTGTCTCTTTCTTCACCACCGGAACTCCCGTCCCATCCATTTGCACATACAGGATGGGAAGGGGCTCCCCCCCGGCTACGGGCAGGTCCAACTGCAGGGCTTTCTGCCTCTCCTTTTGTTCGCGCTGGGCGACCTCGGCTCCGATCCCCTCGGCCGTGCGCTCCACCGATTTGGCGGTCACCTGTAAGCCCGCCAGGACTTTCATCTGCTCCCGGCCGTGATCGAAGGGGGCCTCCTGGCCCACCAGCGCCTGCATGCGGCGCACTCCCGGAGAGAATTCCGTGTTCTGGATGTCCAGTTCGCCATCGGCGGGAAATTGTCCGGCGTGACAGTCCGGGCATAAATAGTAGGGCCGCGACCCCTCCACCCGGCCCACCACGGTGAGCACGGGCTTGGAGCGTAATCCCCCGTAGTGGGCCGCCTGACCACAGGAACAGGGCAGCGTCCGGGTGTCGGCCGCGGGAGCCGGAAATTGCAGCAACGTGGTCAAGGCCGCGGCGCCCGCCTGATGCACGGTCGAGCGCACGGCGGTCTCGATCGCCTCCAGATCCGTGCGACCGTCTTTATGGCGCTGAGCAAAGATCCGGCCCAGGAGTTGGTTTATTTCCCGCCCCACTTCCTGATGGATAGCAGCAGCCGTTTTTTTTCCGCCTCGGTCCAGCCGCCGCGTGCTGGCTCCACCGGGCGACGCGCACAGATGCTTTCATTGAGGGTCACGAGTTCCGCACTGAGCTTCTGGAAACGACGGAACTCGGCGACCTCCTTTTGCGCTTTGCGTAAGGCGGCAGGGTTGGGGAAACTTTCCGTGACGGTTTTGCCCGCGACCCGGCGGGTTAGGCGGAATTGAGGATCGTGGCCGGGGTCGTTAGGCTTCGCGCAATGGCAGGTGGGCTTACCACAGCGGCGTACCACGGCGGTAATCGAGCCCGGGCGAAGATCGCCCAGCCCCAGAAACTCCTCGAGGAGCAGGGATCGGTCCGCCTCTAAAGCAGCAAGAGAGTCAGGCATGGAAGCCTCCTATCTGAGCATCTATATACGCTCAGAATTATAGCACAAAAAAGAAAATCCACCGCTCCTAACTTCCATGTCGCACACCCGAGCCTATTCTTTCACTCCGCGCGCAACAAGATTCGTCGTATACTGTTCCGCTTTGTGAGCACGGCCACCTGGACCGCGTTGGACGTCTGCTAACAAACCCATTCTTCCCTCGCAGGAGCGCAAACGTGAGCGAAACAACCCGACGTAGATTTCTCCGTGATGTAGGTGTCAGCTTGGGGACCGCGGCCGTGGCCGGAAGCTCACCGATTCTGACCCACGCTTCTGTCTCGGCCACGCCAGAAGCAGAAATCGCTGCCGCAGGCGTCGATCCGCAAAGTGCCGCGACGGCCATCGACTTCCGCTATTCGCCGCTGTCGTACCAAACCGCTTACTGCTTTCCCGACGATCATTACAAGAGCCTCGTTGGTGAACGCGGTGAGCTGCGCTACGGCTACCCGGGCCAGGGCGGCGGGATCTCTAACTTTCCGGAAGTGGTGAAATTCTCCTTTGGGGGTATGGAGGACGACCAGTTGGGCGGGCAGCGGCTGGAAGCGCCGGGCGTCCCCATCATACACACCCGGCTGGACCGCCCGCGAGCCTTTCTGCACATCACCACGTTCGCCACACGACGCGCCGGCGAAGGCCGCGTGGACAATGTGATACTGGAAGTCGAGCCCCGCATCGAGCATGCCGTCACGGCGGTCCCGGTCGTCATCCTGCGAACCAAGCATGAAGCCAAAGAACACGCGATTCCGGAAGGCACGGTCCTGTGCCTCAATAATGAACCATCGTGCCCGTTTTTGCTAAGCGACCAACCGCTGATGCGTGCCTGGACCAGCGGCGTGGAAATAGCGTACTGGACGCGAGGCGCCAGCATTTCCGAGGGACGGCCGTTCCGCGTGTTTCTGCGCTTTCCCCAGGAAGGGCAGGGGACGGACAAGCTGAAGGACGGGCTTGCGCATCCTGATGAGTTGCTGGCCGAGGCGCGCCAATACTGGCAGAACTGGGAACCGTCAGGCGGAAAGGTCGCCATGAGGCTTCCCGGTCCGCACGGTGAGTTCCTGCTGGCTTGCGCGCGGAACATCCAGCAGGCCCGTGAGCTGAAAGGCGGAAAGCTTACGTTCCAGGTGGGTCCCACGGTGTACCGCGGACTGTGGGTGGTGGACGGCAACTTCCTGTTGGAAGCCGCGCGCTACCTGGGTTATGACGCCGCTGCCCAGCAGGGTTTGGAAGCGACGTGGCAGCACCAGGAGGCGAGCGGCGGCTTCCTCGCCGCTGGCGGGCCGGGGATGTGGAAGGACACCGGCATCGCCATGTTCACGCTGGTCCGCCAAGCCGAACTCAGCCAGGACTGGAGCTATTTCCGCTCGATGCAGCCGAACGTGATCCGGGCGGTGAAGTTCCTTCAAGCGAAGCGTGACGAGGCGAAAACCGATGGCAGCGTGAACGGCCGCTACGGCCTGTTGGCGCCGGGTACGGGTGACGGGGGGTTGGGCGGCACGCATTCTGAGTTCACCAACACCGTCTGGGCCTTGGCGGGACTGCGGGCCGTGGCGGAAGCGCTGGAGAGCCAGGGACTTCCCGACCCAGCGGGCGCCAAGCCGTTTTATGCCGAACTGCGCGCGGCGCTGTTGGCTGCCGCTCGCCAGGAAATGCGCCGGCACGCAGACGGGTTTGAGTACCTGCCCATGTTGGTAAAGAGCGATCCGCTGTGGACGGAAGCCAGTGAGTGGGACCGTCCCCGGCCCCAATGTGCGCAGTGGGCCCTCTCCCACGCCATCTATCCGGGATTGGTGTTCGAGAAAGACGATCCGATTGTGCAGGGGCACATTCGCCTGATGCAGGCCTGCACGCAGGAAGATATTCCCGCTGAGACGGGGTGGCTGCCACACGGCGGCGTTTGGAATTACAATGCAGGTTTCGTGACCCACGTCTACTTGTGGGCCGGGCTGGCGGGCTGGGCGCGCTCGACATTCACCGGATATCTCAACCACGCCTCGCCGCTCTACTGCTGGCGCGAGGAACAGCCGGTGCGTGGCAGTCTGACGGCGGATTACGTGGGCGACATGCCCCATAACTGGGCCAGCGCCGAGTGCGTCCTGTACTTGCGGCACATGTTGGCACTCGAAGACGCCCGCGATCTGCGCCTGCTGGCCGGAGTGGGCGATTTCGAATTGGCCGCCGGTGAACCCATGAGCATCGCCCAGTCTCCCACGCGCTTTGGCCGAATCGATATGTACCTTGAGCCGCTCGATCGCCATGCCGGCTGGCGCTTGCGGTTCCATCGCGATGCCGGACCAACGCCCGCCAACGTTTGTGTACCCGCGATCCTGGGCGGCGGTTGGCGGTTCGACAAAGTCGCGGGCGCGGAAGTGCGGCGGCAAGGTGACATCCTTCTCGTGAGCCCCAGCGCCCCGACGTGGGAGATTGTCTGGAAGGCATGAGGAAAGCAGGCCGATGATGTAGACGGAACTAAGGGGTTTCTTCATGGCTAGATCAAAGAATGGTCGGGCGGTCCCTCCCGCCATTGATCCCAGGTACTGCGGTTATCGTCTGAGGGCCGCCGAGTCCAGGATCCATCGCTGGGGTGTATACGCGGATGAGAACATTCCGGCCAAGCGCAAGGTCATCGAATATCGGGGCGAGAAAATCGGGCCGCGGGAGGCGAAGCGCCGCGCCAAAACACCGTATTTGTTCGTCCTGGACGAGCACTGGACCCTCGATGGCGGCGTAGGCGGCTCCGGCGCGGAACTGGTGAACCACTCCTGCCACCCCAATTTGGTGTCGCGCATTATGAAGGGCCATATTATCTACATGAGTCTGCGCGACATTCGCAAGGGCGAGGAATTGACCATTGATTATAATTACGACGAAACCGATGAGACTATGCGCTGCCTGTGCGGCGAACAGAATTGCCGCGGGATCATCAATCGCTACGATTGAGTGGTGCGGGAACCGACACCGTGACGTGGCAGTGTGCGTGGGAGTAACCAGCACTCAGACGGTCCAGAGAAATGCGTAAACGTACTTCACATTTGCTTGTCGGGTCTTCAATCGCAGGCACAGTCTCAGGAGTAAAGAAAGCGGGAAGCGTCGGGGAAGTACCCAAGGCGGCCATAAATTCTCGACGACCGATCACTTGTTTTCTCTCTGAAGTACTGAAGCTTTGATACTTTGATCCGGCCCTCACACGTCCTCAGCCTGTGCGATGCGATCCTCACTTATTTTTCAAGAACGTTGACTTCACGAATCGGTCCTTCACGCGCGCCATTGCCCGGACCGGCGTGTTTTCCACCAGCTTCACCTCTTCCGCGTCCAGTAGTTCTTGTTTGGTCTGCTCGTAGGGCCAGGTCAGCTCGATTTTCCGCGTTTCGTCGGGCGTCCCGTTTTATATCCGATCGAGCCAGTGCAATGTGCCTTCCCAGTTCGCTGCGGCCTGCATTCCAGCTCTTCTCCCTAGGGCTAACCCCTTTGCACAAAGCATGAGTAACTTCAACCCCAACCTGCCGCTGCTCAACGTCAATTCTTTCGAATCGGCAAGTGCGCCACGAAATATTCAATTGAGCACGAAGGTTTCGTTCTGATTTGGGCTGCGGATTGATCCGGCGAAATCAACTCCCCTTCGCCGGCAAACCGCCCCCTCCTAACGGGGCACCCGAGTGCCCGTGATTCTTCCCGTCACCTGCAGAATGCACTCGGGGACCTGCTGATCGTATTGCTTCTGGGTTGAACCCTATTTGCGCAGGACCTGTTCTTGGTTTGAACGTGCGAACGATCTTTTTCGTAATTTCGACCTATACATGACGCCACAAATGAACGCAGATGAATGTCGCCGGTATCGAGTGTTTATGAGGGTTTGCTTTCTCAACGTGCGCAATTAATTAAAACGCTATGTTACGAACTCCACGAATCGTGGCTCCCCCTAGCAGCCCGTGGTAAAGCTCGGCTCAACGAAGATCCCGGGACAGGATGTCGCGATGCCAGCATAAGCACGGTAATCTATATTTAAGTACTACAATCGGATAGACTTGTTTTGTAATGCTGACGTGGCGATGGGGACACGGAAGAAGCAAGAGGCTCAGGAACGGTTCTGGTTGGCGCGAGCGGCGCTGCTCACGGGTGCCGGCCATCCTTTTTATCAGTGGTTGAACCAGTTGTTGGAGGAAAACGGTTTCGACCGCTTTGTGGAAGATCTTTGCCGGCGGTACTATGTTCACACCCTGGGGCGGCCGAGTCTGGCGCCGGGAGTGAGGGGGTTCCAGGATCGAACTGGGCACAGGCTCCTTCGCAAATCCTTGAGTGAACAGCATTGGGGTTTGTTTTCTTTTTTGAACTGAGGGGGAACGTATGTGCAAAGGCATTCTTATTACCATCTGCTTCTTGTTGGCGACAGTCGCGAGGGGCGCGACATTGAAGATTCCCTTCGCGGATGGTGCTCTCACCGTCGACGGCCGGCCAGATGAGACCATCTGGACCGAAGCCGCGGTGTTGCCGCTCCAGCCGGCGGAGGTTGGCACACCATTTCCGGCGGCCGGAGAAATGCGGGTGGTCGTTCGCCGGGGATACTTGTGCCTCAGCGCACGGGTGCCCGAAACCGGGCGCATTGTTGCCAAATCCACCGGACGCGATCCTCGGTGGGTGCGAGAAGACCAGGTTGTCTGGAGGTTCCGGTACAATCTCCCGGTGGGCGGACACCGATTGCTCACCCTAATCGTTAACCCACTCGGCGCCTACAGCGTGGAGCTTCACGGCCCAGCCGGCGAAGCCTCACAGGGCGTTCGCGCCACGGCCTCGCTGGGGCCGGAGGGCTGGAGCGTAGAGGCGGCCATTCCGGTCGACATGCTGCCCCAAATCGGGTTCATTTCAGCGGAAAGAATTCGCGTGCCCCGTCCCGACGCACCCGAACTGCGTTGGCACTGGCCGGGGGTGAATGACTCACTGGCTTTCGAACTGCCCGCAGTCGGCGGTAACGCCGAGCCTCCTGCGGTGGTGGAAAAAGACTGGCAAACCCCCGCAGCGCCAGTTCCGCACGCTTCCTCTGCTGATCCGGTCGTCGCTGAACTCCAGTCCGTTCTGCTCCGGGTGTGGTCCGACGATGAGAGAAAGAGCCTGGGCGTGCAGGACATGTGGGAGAAGGACCTGCGGGCCCGGGTCACTGCGGCAGCTCTCGCCGAAAGGAACGCATGGCAACAAGTGAGCAGCGTGGCGGACTGGGAATCCTTCCGCGATAAGCGGCTTGCGGCGCTAAAGGATTCTCTCGGTCCCTTCCCCGAGCGCACGCCGCTACACGCAGCCGTCACCCGGCGCCTCGACTTCGGCGATGGGTTCATATTGGAGGACGTGATTTTTGAAAGCCGGCCAGGATTGGAGATCACTGCCAACCTTTACTTGCCGGCCAAAGCCTCGGGACGCGTTCCCGCTATCGTCATCGTGCATAGCCATCATGCCCCCAAGGTGGAGGGAGAGCTTCAGGATATGGGCATGACGTGGGCGCGCAGCGGAGTCGCCGTGCTCGTCATGGATCAACTGGGCGCCGGCGAGCGCTTGCAGTCACAGCCGTGGTATCGGGAAAGCTACTATTCACGCTACGACCTCGGGATGCAGCTTTATCTCGCCGGCGAAAGCCTAATCAAATGGATGGCTTGGGATCTGATGCGCGCCATCGATTATCTCTCGGATCGGCCGGAGGTGGACGCCCAGCGCATCGTGATGCTGGGCTCGGTGGCTGGCGGGGGAGACCCGGCCGCGCTGACGGGGGCGCTCGACAACCGGATCGCCGCGGTGGTGCCTTTCAATTTTGGCGAAGCCGGGCCGGAGGAGCACTACACCATGGGTCCGCGTCCCTATGACGCTGCGACGGCGGATCCCGGTTGGGGAGAATGGGAGTCCTCGCGCTGTCTTCGGCAGAGCATGGCGGGCCAGTTCTTTCCCTGGATGATCTGCGCTTCGGTGGCCCCGCGCCGGTTTGTTTACGCCATGGAGATCGCCTGGCCGCACGGCGTGGAGGCGGAGCCGGCATGGGCCCGTTACAAGAAGGTATTCGATCTGTACAGCCAGCAGGACCACCTGGCGGAGGTACACGGGTTTGGTCCCTTTCCCGGACCGGGCGAGTGCAACAACGTAGGCGTTTATCTTCGCAAACTCCTCTACCCCGTACTTGCCCGCTGGCTGGATTTCCCCGTCCCGCTTATGGAGTACCACAACGTGCGCGCCGAAGCCGACCTGATGTGCCTGACGCCGGAGGCGGCAGCCGAGCGGCGGCCGAAAACTGCCAGCGAGATTGCGTACCAGTTGTCCGTGGAGCGCCTGTCGGCCGCGCGGGCCAGCCTTGCGGTGCTGCCGCCGGCAGACCGGCTCCAACGTCTACGTACTTCTCTCGCGGCAAAGCTGGGCGATATCGAACCGCCCGTTCGCGTTGAGAGTCGGACCGTCTGGACGAAATCCTTTACAAGTTTCTCGGTGGAGGCACTGGACACCGCACCTTCGCCCGGAGTGCGAATCCCGTTCCTCCTTTTGAAGCCGCAGATCCCATCCGTTCATCGGTTTCCGGTCGTGCTGGCACTTTCGCAGTCGGGGAAGGACGGGTTTCTTACGGAGCGTGGCGCCGCCGTGGCCGCATTGCTGAAGCAGGGCTCCGCCGTATGCCTGGTGGATGTGCTGGGAACCGGCGAGGGGGCGCCGGGTTCTTCCACCACGTCGCTGATCGCGACAGAACTGATGCTCGGCAATACCTCTCTGGGCTCGCGCGTCAAGGATACGCGGACCGTACTGCATTACCTCTATGCACGCAAAGACATCGATACTCAACACGTAGTTCTGTGGGGTGATTCCTTTGCCGGCGTCAATCCGCGCGACCTGGTAGTAGACCAGAGTGCGTTGCTGGAACCGGGCCGGCAAATGACCGGTCCACAAACCATTCAACAGGCGCAGCCGGTTGGGGGTCTGCTCGCGCTACTCACTGCGCTGTATGAGGACAAGGTGCAGGCCGTCGCGGTGAATGGCGGCTTGGTGTCGTTGCTCTCGGTCCTGGGCGACCGCTTCTGTTATGTGCCGCAGGACCTGGTGGTGCCGGGAATCCTCGAGCGCGGCGACGTTGAAGACGTAATAGCGGCATTGTCACCCCGCCCAGTGCTGCTTGCGGGCCTCGTGGACGGACGGAACCGGCGCTTGAACCCGGCGGAGTTGGATGAACAACTCGCCGTCGCGCGCGCAGCATATCACGGCCCTACCTCGAAGATGGAGGTCCGGGAGCAAACCGACGAAACTGAACTTGCCCATTGGCTGGCCCGGCAGGCATTGCCATGACGACAACGAAGGCAGTTCCGGGGCGGGGGCCTGGACGCTGGGTGGTGTCCTAATTTCAAGTGACGCCGGTCTTCACAGGCTGAGGAAAAACCTTTCCAAGCTGTCATTCTGAACCCGCTTTTTGGGCGAAGAACCATCGTAGTTTGTTCTGTTCACCGATCCCCACGAACTACTGGGGTCCTTCGCTGCGCTCAGGATGACCTGCCCGGCGACCCAACGGCTAATGTGAGGGACGGCGGACCAACGCTATGACACAGACGGCTGCACGGTTGCCGGCAGCCATCGAATGCCTGCTGTGCCTCGGTAAGGGCGAACTTCGGCCGCTGGGAGGTGCTGGAACGGCTGGGCATGAAGGACTAGGCACGGGTGGTGCTACTAATTCCAATGCGCTTTCAAGTTGAGACTAACTATCCAAGGCCAAGCCGTGAGACTTCGCAGGCGTTCCTGGTCCGTAGCGAGTCGGGGCAAGCCCTGCTGCAACTGTCGGATGACGGCGTCCAGGTGGTTAAACACCCGGTTGGGAAACTCCTTCTCGCGCAATTCATCCCAAACATGCTCCTGCGGATTCAGTTCGGGTGCGTAGGGTGGCAAGGCCAACAGCCGGATGTTCTCGGGGATCGGCAGGTCTTTGGCCTTGTGGGAACTGGCTCCGTCCAGCACCATCACGATGAAGTCGCCCGGATGGGCTTGGCTCACTTGCGCCAGAAACTCGGCCATGCGCGCCGTGTTCATTTCGCGGCCCACCCGCCAATCCAACTCGCCGGCGAGGGGACTGACCGCCCCATAGACGTAAACAAACTCGCGCTCGTAACCATTGCCCATCACCGGTCGCAAGGGGGCAGGAGCCCAGCAGCGTTTGGGACGCACCATGCGCCCGAAGCGCGCCTCGTCTTGAAACATCAGGCGCACGGGGCGGCCTTGGACAACCTCGGGGGTCAGAAAGGCTGCCAGCGTCTGGGGGAGTTTTTTTTCCACTCCGCCTGGGCCGCCGCATCGCTTTTCGGATGCCGCGTATCGGGCGCGACTTTGCGCCACCCGTGCCGCGCCAAGAGACGGTACACCACCGAGGGGGCGATTCTTCGGCCCAGTTTTTCCGCCAGCGCCGCCCGCAGAGGAGAAACGACGAGGACCCCCGCCTGCCGAGCCGGTTCCACCCACGGAGCCAGGAAGGCTTCTTCCTCTTCCCAGCTCAGCAACGCCCGACGCCGTCCACCCCATTTCTTGCGGGGTCGCGAAGGCGGCTGGAGGCTCTGGCGAAATTGTTGTTGCAGGCGATGTACCGAGGCCCGTCCGACTCCCAGCACCGAGGCCGTTTGTTCCAGGGTAGTACCGGTGAAGGCGGGCAACAACACGACTTGGGCGGCCTTCAGGCGGCGGATATCGGTGGTTTCGGCAACGATGGCTTGCGCTTTCGAGACGAGCTTCCAATCGATATGTCGTGGCCTTGACATGCTACGATTGTATCATAGTTAGTCTCATCTTGAAAGCGACTTAGAATAAGCGCCGAGGAGCCCGTCCGGCTGTTAGCCTGACTTCCGCGGTCGGCTGAGTGAAGTGGTGGGTTTGCATGGAGTTGCCATTTCATTCCGTCACTATGGAGTGAGTTCGTGCCAAGTTTTTATCGGTTTCATGACCTCTGTCGGAATCCTAAGTGTCAAGTAAATTTCCCGATGAAGCGGCTCTGGTGTGGTCCCTTTGCGAATTTTCAGAACCCGACCGTCGGCCATGGGCAACACCACCGTGACCACTTGGTGGGTGCTCAGTTGCTGGCGCAAGGTCCACCACGAAGTGTGCACTCCCCTGTCCAGGAAGCGCTTCTCGACAGCCACCAGCAGGTGGTACGCCAGGACGCAGAGGAAGATATGCGTTTGGGTGCGATGTTCGAGGTGATGGAAGATGGGTCGCTCGGCGAGCGGACTCTTCATCGCCCGGAAGGCCGCTTCCACGCGGGTCAGCAAGATATAGGTGCGCCAGATCTCGTCCGCGGTCAGGTCCTGGCGGTCTGTCCTCAGCACGTAGCCGCCGTCCAGTTTCTCGGCGACGGCCTTCTTGTCGCTGTCCTCTTGCCACGTCAGCGCCTGCTGTTCAGCAGCGTAGTCCAAGCGGTAGTAGCGGGCCACGCGCGGATAACGCTCCTGGAGCCGACCCAGCGCCTGATAGATTTTCTTCGCCTCCTTCAGTTGGCCCTTCGCGATGCGCGCCTTCAATCCCTCCAGATCTTTCTTCAACCGTTGCTCGTGGGTCTCGCGAATGGCTCGGTCCTTCGCTTGGCGTCCCTCACTCAGGCAGAGAATGTAAACTTCCTCCCCCTTCTCGCGGCGCTTGATCCATACCCGCGATTTCTCCTGATGGGGATTGCGTGGCGACGGAGTTCGGACCAACTCTTCCCAATCGTCTTCTGCCTCGAACTCCTCCAGCCAAGCGTTCCGCTCCGGCTGCCGCGTGGCCACCAGGTAATGATGCCCGTGCGCCCGGATTTGCTCCAAGTCTTCTTCGTAAGCCATGCCGCGGTCCACGACTACCGTCGCCCCGGGTTTCCGGCCCACGCGTTTTTCCAAGCGGTCCAGCATCTCCCCCACCGTGGTCCGGTCCTGGCGGTTGCCGTCGAAGATCTCGTGCGCTTTCGGGAAACCGTCCCCGTCCAGTACCAGCCCGACCAGTACCTGCTTGGCATCCCCCCGCTTATCCCGCGAGTACCCGCGCTTCGCCTGCGGGTTGCTCGGGGCTTCGCCCTCGAAGTAGGTCGAGGTCAGATCGTAGAGGTACAGGGTGTCGTCGAGATTAAACAACGTCTTCTCGCGCTCCGCCAGTTCCCGCTCGATCGCTTCGCGGTTCGGGTGGAGTCGGTCCAGATTGCGGTACAACGCATCGTCGTGAAGGGCGGGAAAATCGGTGGGGAGAAGGTCGGCCAGCGCGGTGCGGCGCATCCCGTCCGGCATGGCGTGCTCGGAGAGAGGAAAGATCAGACGATTGAGGGTCATCGCTTCGCTGAGCTGGCCGGCGCGATCCGACAACCCCGCCTGGCTCAAAATCTCACTCAGCCCCAACTGCTGCCACATCTGATGACCGACGTGGACAGCGCCGGCTTCGCGGGCCTCTTCCACCGTCACCCGCGCGGTATCGACCGCCAGCGTCGGGCGGGTAGCGGGAGGAGGTTGCGGTTGTTGGGCGCGGGGAGCGTGCGCTTGGCGCACCTTCTCGGCCAGCGCCTCGACCTGGGGATCGGCCGGGGTCAGTGTGCTCTGTCCCTGCAGGCTGGCTTCGAGGCGGCGGGCCAAGTCCAGCCACTGTTCGGGGGGAGCCGGAGCGAGGCTACCGAGCGAGCAGATGATGCGCTGACGAGGACCCCTGGGAGTCGAGAGGGACTCGACCAGGAGATAATTGGTGTAGGTTTTGCCCTTGTGCGACTTGGTGGTTCTGCGGATGTACATGGGGCACTATATATAACACTCCACCCATGTGTGTCAACCACATTATAACAATGTGTTCGTCACTATTTAGCGCCGGGAAACCAGCTATGTTGAAAACAAAAGCCTTGTTTTCCGGAAATCGCCCAAAAATCGCTTCAGACTGCGGAAGTCAGGTTAGCGGCGAAGGACTAAGGATGTCGAGCAGGCCCGCTGGGCGAGGTTCGAAGCCGAACTGGCGAGGCGGTCGCGGAGGTCATGGGCGGGCACAACGCCGAAATGCAGGAATCGCGGGCCGAGAATTCCGAGTTTGCCGCCTGAAGGGGCTTGAAGCAAATGCATGCACCACGCTGGAGAGTGCCCGGCAGCAGGAGCGCTTGGCCGCCGAAAAAGAAGTGCAGCAACAGCTTGGTGCCCTGACCAGGCAGGTTGCCGAGCCTGAGGCAAAGGAGAGACTGGCGGCGGAACAGAAGAACGCCGAGGTCGCCAAGGTGAGGGCCGCGCTTGAGGCAGCCCTGAACGCGGAGACGGCGAAGGCGAACGACCTCGCCCGCCAGGGGGAGGACTACCTCCAGGCGATAGGCAGCCTCCGCGAGCGGAACCGGGGAGCTTGAGTCCGAGATGGCGAAGGAACGCTACGCCTTCACGCGTCGGCAAGAGGGAGCGAAGCCAGCAAGCGTCAGCAAGGAGTCGGCTTCGCTGCGGAATGCCTTGCGTCGTGCCAAGAAAAAGGGCACTATCAGAGACGTCTCTTTCCCGACGCTGAAGAAAGACAATGTTAGAAAGGGTTTCTTGGACGATCATAAGTACTCACAACTAGCCGCGGCGATTCCCAAGTAAGGGTTGTGGTTGCGGACGGCCTTTGAAATCGCCTACAGCTTTGGCTGGAGAAAGGCAGAGGTATTTCTTTATTTCCATGACCGTCGCCGCACAGGAGTCAGAAACATGCGTCGACTGGGAATCTCCGAGAGTGTGGCTATGAAGGTTTCGGGCCATCGTACGCTGAGCACGTTTTTCGGTTGCGAAATCGTCGATGGGTCGGACTTCAAAGCCGTGGCGAAGAAGCTCGACATCAAGGCCAAGAAAATGGAGATAGATAACAAGAAGATAATACAACGACCAGACAAAATACGTCTCAAACAGCCATACAAGCATTTTATTCATTGATAATGCGGTGAGTTAAATTGCGGGGGTGTAGCTCAGCCGGATAGAGCATCGGATTTCTAATCCGAGGGTCGGGGGTTCGAGTCCCTCCACCCCTGCCATATTTCCAACATATTTTCAATAAGTTACAATCCCAATCACATCACCCTTGCAGAGCCGGTCACAGATAAGGTCACAGATAAGGGTGAAGACGGGGCCGAATGCCCCGCCTCCACTACCTGCTTCTGCGCTTCCTCTGCCACCTTCTTCTCTGCCTCTTTCAGGCGCTTCTGGATCAGTTCTGAAGCCGCCGCCTGAATTGCATTGCTGGCGTGCGAATAAATCAAGTTAACCGCGTCGGTCGTGTGCCCCAGGCGTTCACGCCGCGTGGCGATGTCTACACTCGAGTCGAGCATGATCGAGTTGTTCATGTGCCTGACCGCGTGCCACCCGGAAACCGAGACGCCAACTTTCTCAGCCTCCGGCGCGATCCGTTCGACAAGCATTTTGTCGAGGTCTGCTGGACGCCGCCGCTTACCTGGCAGTACCCAGTCATTAGGGCCCGCGTTTGGGAAGGACTTCTCTTTGTACTCACGTACGACTTTCATCTGATCAGCTGTCAGGACTACCTTCCGTTGCCCCTTCTGACTTTTGGGCGATGTGCTATGTCCTTCCCAGACCGATTCGAGCACCAAAATAATGTTGTGCTCCCAGTCGATAGCCTTCCACCTGAGACCCCGCAATTCTCCACGCCGGAATCCGGTCCAGGCTGCCAGCTGCCAGGCCATTTTATCTACCGGCCTCCGGATAACAGAAAGGACCGTGACCATCTGCTCAGGGGTAAGAAACTCCGGAATTTCTTCCGGGCCGGTGGGAGGAAGCTTCACGCCCCCACAGGGATTACGCGTGACACCCACCTCTAACCGCCGCGCCGCGCTGAAGAATGAAGATAAGTAGCTCCTCCACTTCAGAGCAGTTTTGCGACTAACCTTTCCCGGTCCCTCGCCAACCTTATTGGTGAGATAGTTTTGAATCTCACTGGTTTTTAGACTGTCCATCACTCGTTTGCCAAACCGCTTCAACCAAACGCGTTGCAACACATTCTTCATGTCACTGCGCGTTGAATCCTTCTTGGTAACTAATTCCCCTTGGACTGCTCTTGCGTCCTGGTCCCAGTAGTAGGCTTGGAAAAAAGACTCGAGTGTTACCGAATCTCCAGCCAGGTCCCGCTGGGAGTTGACAGTTTCCATGTGGCACCGATGGGCGCGCTCGGCTTGGCTGCGAGTCATTTCGTCGCACCAGCCAAGTTTCTTCGAAACTCGCCTATCACCCTCCGGCCACTGTGAAAGCCAAACCTTCCGTTTGCCTCCTCTAATCAGCAGACTGCCTCTCCTATCACGATGTCGCGTGCGAGTCATCAAACCTCCTCGCACCGACGAACCCGTGGAAATATTATCGTTTCGGGACTGCTGAAGCAAGTCTGCGATCACGCGCGGATCAAAGAGGATTTTACGGGGGGAAAGCTTGAGACAGGGAATTGCTCCCTGGCGATGAGCGTTAATGCGCCGGTAAACAAAGCTGGAACTGCACCGCAACTCCGCGGCGAGCTCTTTGACGGTCAATAAACGATCTTCTAACAATCATACAACCTCGCGCTTTTGCCGCGATCTCACGGCAGGATAGCGCTACCCAGGCCCCTAACGGGGCAAGCCCGAAAACCCCTGCGCCCCCCTCACAACGGGCTGCTCAAAACAGCCCCCGGGCGGCGGAAGGATCGACACATCCCGGCGGAGCCACTACGTTCCGGGCACGCCACTACGCCCCGCCAAGGCCGGCCCAACACCTACTAGGCCGACAAGTGCATTATAACATGGCTGTCAAGGCATCAATTCGACACGTGTGCACGATACTGCTGTGCTTTCTCTTGTGACCTTTTTTCTAGCCTTTATCTGCACCTGATGATAAACGAGGTGGTCATTGTCCCAATCCCTGCAGGACTCGCTTGCCGGGAAACGTTTCCAAGCTCGGTGATTTTCGGACCGGTTCCATCACCGGCGTGGTGGGAGGCTGCGGCAAGCCGAACTGCCACTGTGCTGGGCCCCAAGACGCTAGCCGCAGTCCTGGTTTTGGGATCACCTATAAGGTCAACGGCAAGAAACGGGCCGAGTCGTTGCCAATACGGGCGGTTCTTCACAAAACCGAACTCAAGTTGGCCGAGTCTCGCAGGTTCCGGCAACACGCGGGCAGCCCTGACCAGCAACCTTTTGTCGCGCACCCATTTATTCTCCCCTTTATTTGGAGTAGTGTATTTCGGTGACTTGGTTGTGAAGGGTCGCAGGGTTTAGCCAGTGGAATCCATAATAAACTGAAGCATAAGGAAAGGAAGCACAGCGATGGCTCGAAGTAGCAAAACGTCAGGTGGACAGCACCTCGTTAGGAGCAAGAAGTCGGCCAGCAAGTCTGAAAGTGGATCTGTAGGTGGCGGACCCCAACCAAGGCTGACAGCACTCGTTAACGATTGGCCGCACATCTCCACCTTGGAACAGGCACGACGACTAAAGGAACTTGTTACTGCGGGTCATTCGAAGCGCAGTCTTGCCCGGGCCCTCCACGTAAGTGATGCGTTAATCCGCAAACGCATAGATTTGGCTGTGCTCCCAACTGACGGATGGCAGGCTGTGCAGGCTGGCAAGGTGAGTATGAGGAGAGCGTCAGAAAAGGTCCGTCAGCAACGAGTTGCCGTCAGGGCACACAAGTCCCTTGCCGAGACGCACTCCAAGAAGAACGCTTTCGACGATGCATACCAGACAATCAAGGAGTGGCTCTCTGCCGAAACGCTGCTGCCCAGTGATAGCATAATGGTTCTCAATGAGCTAAGAAGAGAAGCGTGGATTGAGCAACAACCCAAGCCCAAACGATCCCGGCAGCGGCCGCTGCCCCGGTCAAGGAATGAGTTGAAAGCAGTGATTCAGCGGTGTCGACCGGAGAGGAAGGAATCCCTACTGGTCACCGATGTGATTAATCACCTTATTGAGTGGTTCTCCTGCTGGGGGCCGCAATTGATCCCGGACCCCAATGTCCGTGACGAGGCTATGGGGCGATTAATTCGCGAGTTCGAAAAACGGGCCTGACGTGCGCGATGTACCACATAGCGCAGCCAGGCCCGCCGCGAGGTGATTCCAGTGCGCACCCGGGTTCGCAGGTAGGATCCGGTGCGGCACTCGCAGTGCGCACCCGGGTTCGCAGGTAGGATGCTGTCTGGCACTCGCAGTGCGCACCCGGGTTCGCACACCAAAGCGGCGTGGATGCGTACCCCAGGGCTCAGAAAGGGGGCGCCCGGCGGTGCTCAGTTTTTCCGGCCGCGCGACCCAAGGCCCTGTTGATCAACTCCTGTCCCAACTCCAACATCTCGTTCCGGCAATGCCCTAGACGCCGTCTTCGGCATTATGAAAAGCGTCCCGGCCAGAAAACAATCAGCCGAAGCTCCCGGCGGGGGTGGATCGTGGTATGGCGAGCCAAGCAAGAGTGCTGCTTACGGCCGGGCGGGGGGTCATGGATGTTCCCAAGGGCCGCTGGCGAATCATCCTGCGGAAGAGGCTCACCGAGGTCCGGCCCCGCGCGAAGGTCGAGCCCCAAGTACAAGAGCCTGTTCTCCCACCTCCGCCGCGTCCTCCAGCTCAAATTGCCTTCGTTGCCCCAAGAAAGTTCCATGTCCCTTCACGCCCCCCCATGAAAACCTCGCGGGAACCGCTGAAGGCCCCAGCGATTGTTTCTGGGGCGGCAAGGAAGGGCCCACCGTCGGTCGTCCCCTTCAGTGCCGGAACCTGCCATAAGGTCTATCTCCCATCCTTGTCAGACCATGCCGATGACGGCCGATTCGTGCGGGCAGAGGGACACCGCTACACTCACGACCTACCTCCAAAAGCGGTCAGGGGAGGGTTCGTCAGATGGTGCTGAGGGGACAGTACGTGTCTGAAAGGGGGGGTAACAGGCGAGGGCGGCTCGGCGAATGTGGACGTGGATACCAGGTAGTCCCCACAATCACATCGGCACTTCGCCAGCGGTCCAAGCACATTTTGGGGACTGTCATAATAGTATGACGCCTTTCACGAAAACTATAAGGTTTGGCCAAGTCACGTTCCGCCAGCATGCAGATCTTCGGCGTGGAGATCCTGAACGAAGGCTGGTGGCCGCGCCGTATTCATTGGTGCCGGCCAGGGTGATGTCGAAGGGCAGGATCTGGTCGGAGGCCCAGGGGGTGGCCAGGGCTTTGAAGCCGGTGGCGGAAGAGAGGGGCGTGTCGGCACTCTGTTCGATGGTGGCGCTGGCCGGCGTGCCATTGGCGGCGGAGATGGTGGAGTCGAAGGTCACTGTCTGGCCGATGAAGTTGGACTCGGTAACGGTGTACTGGGGGCGGATGTCGTCGACGTTGGCGACGAAGGTTCCACCCTGTTGGTTGATCAGGGCCAGTAGGGCGTGACGATCAAAGTTGATCCAGACGAGTGAGCCGGCGATGCCACGCTTGTTGCGGGAGAAGGCCCGGGGATCGGGGGAGCCCATGGTGTAGATGGGCGCCTTCTCGCGGGTGATGGAGTAGGAAATGGCTTGGATCTCGGCGAAGGTGAGGTTGCCGATGACGGCGCGAATGTCGGTGCCGGACAGGGAATTATAAGACCGGCTGACTTCACTAACCACAGAACCGGAAAATGCACCCATGGATGTTTACTCCTTCTTTGGTCAGGAAGAACTACAGCACACAGCAAGGGAAACTGGTCAGGAGTGGATTTTTTCGGGGGGCGGCCGGGATGCCGGGCCAGTGCTTCACCTGAAGAATGTACCTCGGATATCTGAATCGATGAACAATTAAGGTAAGGACTTTTTCTTCGGGGCCGGGCAGACAAACGGCTGGGGCTGGGGGGGATTGTCCGCTAGATAACTTCGAACGGCTTGTTCCACCGCCGCGGTGCCCGGCAAACCCTCGCGATCAGCCTGCTTCCGGGTCAACTCCCTGAGCCACCATGCCACCCAATCTAACCACGTGCTGCCAGCCGGCGCGGGATGGAGATGCAACCGGGGCCGGTGTTTGAACCAAGCCTGGGCGCAGTCCTGGGCGTGAGTACCTTCACGATCCACCACTAAATGGATCGGTGCCTCGGCCGGGACCTCGCGTTCCAGTCTGCGCAGGAAGCCTAAAAATGCCTGCTGCCGGGGCCGCCAGCGGCTGTCTCCCACGACGCGCGATTCCAAATCCTGCAGGGCTTCGAGCACGCTTGCCGTGCTGACCGGCAAGTTCTCATTGAGCAACGCAGGAAGGGCAGGCTTTTTCCTGATGAGCCGGGCGGGCAGGCGTTCCAGTGCGAAGGCCAGGAGCTTATCGGGGGGATTCAGGTAAAGACCGACGATGCCCCGGGCACTTCCCGCCTCTTTCGACTTGGAGCGGTCGGCCAGGTGTGGCTTGACGGCGTATTCATCCAGAATCCGCTGAATCGTTCCGTGACTGACTCCCTGCGCCCGCGCCAGACTGCGCACGCTCCAGCGCTTGATCCCCGCTGGGGGAGCCTTCGCCGTCGCCTGCACGATCTGCCGGATCTGCCGCCGGGAGATACGTCGCTGCGGTCCTCGTCCGGGAGCCAACTCGAGCAGCGCGTCGGGACCGCCCTCCCTAAACCGCTTCCGCCACAGCAGCACGGTCACGAGCGTGGTCGGCAAGGCCCGGGCGATAGCCCGGTTGGAAGCTCCCGCCGCCGCCAACAAGATGATCTGCGCGCGCAGAGCCACTTGGCGAGGCGTCTGGGAAGCCGCTCGCCAGGTCTCCAGGACGCGGCGTTGCTCGGGGGTCAGGACAAGGGGTGGGGCCGGGCGTGCCATAAGGCGCGAGGATAGCACGGATTAGGCGGAGGAAGGCAGAGGGGGAAGGAAAAGAAAAACTGGTATGATATACTTACATGTGGTACGATTCCAATTACATCATCCTATACGGAGGAAATTGTGGTTATGACTCAACCCCTGACCTTTGGCGCTTTCCTGGCGGCCTGCCGAGAAGCATCCGGAAAAACCCAAGCTCAGGTCGCCGCGGCCTGCGCCATCACCCCGGAAGCGATCTGTCAGATCGAACGGGGGCGCCGCAAGCCCGCTTTCGATCTCGTCCTCGCCTTGGCCGATGCCCTACAGATCGACCGCGGCCTGCTGAGCCGCTTTGCCCTGCAGAGCCGCGCCTCGCAGTTTTACACCACCTTGGGCCTGGAGCCCGTCGGGGAGGAAGCCCTCCTGGCTGCCTGCCCCCACTTGGCGGTCTTCCATCCCCTCTTTGACAACCCACAGGAGGAAGGCCAGCAGCCCACCTCCTATGCGCAACCTGCCGAAGCCCCCATGCAGCCCGATCTGAGCACGCCGAGTGAACCTGCTCCGCCAGCTTGCTAGCAAGTCGAAGTTCGCCGGGTGGTCTTTGGCTCGCCTACCCGCACGTCAATGCGCAGGCGGGTATTGGGACCACCCGGGCGAACCCCTCTATGCCTCCTTGTGGCAAAAGGAACGCCGGAAAATGACGGCCGATTGGGAAGCCATCCAAAGGCAGTACCAGCACCTGCAGTTGCTCTGGGAAGAAGCTTTGTTCAGCAGACGACCGCATTGGAAAAAACTCCAGCGCTGGCACGAGGAACTCTGCGGCGGGGAGGCGCTCCTCGCCGGCCTGGAATTGGAGGACCTGCTGTGAGTCAACGCGCCGTGATTTATGCCCGGACTTCGACCGTAGACCAGCACACCGAAAACCAGGTCTATGACCTTGAGCAACTGGCCCGTCAGCGCGGTCTCGAAATCATCAAGATTTATCAGGACCAGGTTTCAGGTACCCGGGCCCGCCGGCCAGGGCTCGATCAACTGCTGAGTGATGCCCGCCAGGGGAAGTTTGACGTGGTGCTGGTGTGGGCCTGCGACCGGCTGGCACGGTCGGTGTCACACTTTCTCCAGGTCCTGGATGAGTTGGGCCATCTGAACATTGAGTTCATTTCGTATCGCGAGCAGCTCGACACCACCGGCCCTCTAGGCCGCGCCGTGGTGGTAATCATCTCGGCGATTGCGGAACTGGAACGATCCTTGATTGTGGAGCGGGTGCGCGCCGGCCTGCGCCGGGCGAAGCTGGAAGGCCGACGGTTGGGCCGTCCACCGCTTATCGTAGACCGCGAAGCCGTCCTCCACGACCGAGAGCAAGGGATGAGCATCAGCCAGTTAGCCAAGCAGCACGGCATCGCCGAAACCAGTGTCCGCCGACTCTTGCGCCAGTCCGAATCCACCCCGCCAAAAACCCCCGTTCCACCGCCGCCGCAAGTTACTGAAAACACGCACCCGCTTTCGGCCGTTTAACGTCCGCCAAAAACAGTAGGTTTAGACCGCGCATTTCGGTCCCCTCTTCATCGGGGAGGATCCTTCAACTTGGCTTGCATGGTTAACAGATTAGAGGGAACAGGGAAGAGGGAACAGAAGACAAATGCATCAGGCGGGCGTTTACAAGATCGGCCAAGGTCGCGACGGGCGGGTTCTTGAATACCTGGTCGGAGGAGGAATAGATTTCCTTTTCGCTTTGGCCGTCCGCTCCCCTTGCCACCACCCGCTCCAGCTCGCAATGCGCGCGGTTCAGGCCAAAGCCCTGGACCATCACTTCGCGGAAAGCCAGCACAAAGTAGGGCAGGTAATTCACCGCGCTGCCCAACAGGATCAGGCCAAATTCAAACTTCTCGCCTCGCTCGTACGTGGCCCCCGCATCCAGCGGTGGGCCGAAGCCGAATGGGCGGGGGATGTCCTGATTCTTCGACAGGCGGTCGCTACCCGGGGGCGGGGAAGACTCAACGATCAGCTTGTAAGGGCAGGTCTCATGCAGTGGGCAGCGATGCGGATCGCGGCCGTCGGGCACGCTGACCAGACGATGGAAGACCACTCCGAATGCTCCCCGCAGGCTGTTGCCCTTGTTGAACGCAGGAAGCTTCAGCGTTTCCCAAGGAGTGACCGTGAGCACCAGAGGAAGGTAGTGAAACCGAGAGCAGATATTCATCGCTCCCCCTCTAGGAGCGGCTGTCGGCAACAGCAAGTACCATGCAGGTATTGTGCGGGAAGGAAAGATACCCCCAATAACTTCAGCTGGCAAGTAAAATCGCGGACACTGGCCTGGATCGAGTGTGGCATCCGTCCCTAGGGTCCTTCCGCTTATCCGGTTGTTTCAGCAAACCCCAAGCTGTAGTATAGGGGCGTGCCGCGCCCAGTGTTTCCGAAAACCTTGCGCGAGTTCCAGTTCATGTTCGCTCCCGAGGAGGCTTGCCAAAAATATCTGGCGGAGTGCCGCTGGCCGGATGGCTTCATCTGTCCCCGGTGCGGGAACCGGAGTTCTGACGAGGTCGTGAAAGCGCGGCGCTGGCAATGCACTCGTTGCCGGTATCAGGTCTCCCTCACGGCGGGGACGATTCTGCATAACACGAAAACGCCGCTGACGGCCTGGTTCTGGGCGGCCTACCTGATGACCACGGACAAACGTGGCGTCTCGGCGCTTCTCTTGCAGCGCCAACTTGGGCTGCGACGTTATGAGACCGCCTGGATGATGCTGCACAAGTTGCGGCAAGCCATGGTCAACTGGGCCCGAGAACCGCTGCGCGGGGAAGTGGAAGTGGACGACACCTGGATTGGCGGTGCCCAAGCGGGTTTGCGGGGAAGCCGACAACTGCGGGTCCGCAAGGCCGCCCTTGCCTTGGTGGCGGTGGAAAAGCGTGGCCGCGCGACCGGGCGCGCTCGCATGGCGGTCATCCAGGATTTCCGGGGCGAAACCCTCCTGGGGTTCTTGCGACAAAACGTGACACCCGGCTCGGTCGTATACACCGATGGTCTCAAGAGCTTCACCGGATTGGAGGAGGCGGGGTTTCGCCATGTGGCGCGCCGTCAACCGTCCCGAACCGACCTGCAAAAAGAGGCGAAGTCCGTGGTGCCTTTGGCCGACCGCGCCGTCGGCAACCTCAAACAATGGTTGCTCGGAACCCATCACGGCGTAGGCCGCGGTCAGCTCCAGGCTTATCTGGATGAATTCGTCTTTCGCCATAATCGGCGCAAGCAACCCATGGCGGCATTCCAGACCTTGCTCGGTCTCGGGACCGGGCACAGGTCCATGACCTATAAGGAGATGCTCAACCGGCGAGTCAAGACTGAGCCCCAACATATAGGGGTTTGCTGGAACAACCGGATAAGCGTGACTGGTATCCACGTGGCGACGTCATTTGAATAAATTTGTGTTGACCGCAACAAGCGCTTGCTGCAAATTCAGGTCATGGCGAAGAAGCAAAAGCCAGACCCAGCAGCGGTTTCGCTCGGGCGCAGAGGCGGTCAAGCCACCGCCAAGCGGGGGCCAGAATACTACCGCAAGATAAATGCTATGCGTAAGAAGAAAGCTGGCGGACGACCACCGAAGCAGAGCTGACCGATAATTTCGACTTACCTCACTAAATTCTCTGCAAAAGAACTCTTAACAAACAAGAAGCGCTTCTAGTAGTGTCTAAACAACAAGAAGCGATTGTAGTAGTACTCCAGCGCGTCCGGCTAAAGGCATGTCGAACGAAAGGGACGAAATCGTGCTGGCGAGGCTGTCCGCCCTTCTGGAGGACGCCGCCCGTGCTGGGCTGGGCCAGGAGGAATGCCGGGCCGTGCGGGTTGCCATGCAGCGGGCGGAGAGCGGCACGTTGACGCCCCTGGAGGAGTTCTTTGATATGAGCGAGTTCTTTAGCCTTGAGATCGTCGAGGCGTTGCAGGAACGAACTGCCCAGATTATTGAGGCGATCAGATGGCTCGCTCGGTCAGGGCCGGACAAGAAGGAGAGGCTCCAAAGGCTCAGCCGGTTAATGGACACCCTGCTCGGCTTGGACTTGATTACTTTTTGCTACCTCCTCCACGTAGCGCAAGTGGCGTCTTGGGCCTCGGGGAAGTCCGCGCACGGCGGAGTGAGCAATGCTTTGCCTGAAGCCCGGCCCAACCGGCAACCTCGGCTGGCCCCGTAGTGTTCGAACGAACGAAACGGATCAATTGGCAGGACCGCCCTCCGTCGTTCGGGGGGGAAGCGACATTGGAGGCTCGTGATGAATACAGATTACGTTCCTGAGCGTGAAAGGCAGCGCCTGGAGCGCATACTGCTAGATAACATGCGCAAGCGAGAGGCCGAACTTCGCGAGGTCCTGAAAGCCGTGAACAGCGAATGGTGCTATGAGGACCGCATGTACCGCTTCTACTACCAGTCATTTGAGGTGTTTGACGTCCAGAACGCCACACGGAACATTGCGGATATCTTGGCCGCAATCGCACCGGAGGGCCGCCCGTTCTGCTTCTTTTTCGCCGAAATACTCAAACGAGGCACGGACCGCGAATTCTCCCCGGAGGACAACGAGCATTGGCTGGAACGGGTCGGCCCTGTTGTCCATGCGTTCCTACATTCCCGCTTTTTCTTAGAGATGGCGGTCAAGTATGCCCCGCTGGCAGGACCGCCGCAGCCGATGCCTTCCGGCTGGGCGGCGCTCCTATGCCTGTACGGTCTGCGCTGAACCGTTGGTGGCTTCCTAACGGAGATAGCCGACGCAGGCGGATGGAGCGGCGAGGACGCAAAGAATCCCCCAAGAATGCTCCGAGTTGCGATGTATGTTGCATGCGGAAGGACAGAACAAACGAAAGCGTCATGGCAGCAGGCCGAATCGGAGGCAAGAATATGGCAGTGACCAAGGCAAGCAGCAAGTGCAGAGACGCGAAGATGGAGGAAATGGCTGAGGCGGTCCAGCACTACCGCGAGGCACTGCTGGGACTCGGGGTGGCAGCGCAGAGGCTGGCCTGCAAGCCTCATGGCTTCGAGCGGATAGCGGACGGCGACAGGCTATCGCACCGGGACGGATACGACGATGCCTTGGGGGAGGCGAACAGGCAGCGGCGAAGGGTACTTGCCGTGGCGAAGAAGCTGGGATTCGACGGTAAGGGGACCCAGGGTCTGGCCGAGAAAAAGGACATGAGGATCGACCGAGTGTTCATCAGGCTGGACATCGCTCGAATGATGTAGCCGGGGAGGGGGACCGCGCACAAGGCTCAGGCAACGGTACGGCCCAACCGGCAAGCTTCACTTGCTCCGAGGCATCGTCATCCTGAACGCCGCCGACCGCCGTGCGTGGCCCCGTGGGGGCGGCTGGACTGTTCGATGCCTGGGCTGAAAGAAGAATGGACCCATCCGTATGTCTGCCCGGCGTGGGGCGAGCCAGTTAGGGGATGCCCGGACCGCCTGCACGCGATCCAGCCGTAACGAGAATCGCCCGGACGCTTGACCCAAAAGGCCGCGCGATTAGAGGGAATCCGTATGAGCGATGACGTGGTGAAGGATTTAGAGGTTGCGCTAAAGCTCGTTCTCGGCAAGAAGATGAAGGAGGCGCTGCTCTCCAGCGACATCGAGGAAGCCAAGAGATGCGCGGCGGAGCTTCAGAAGGCCGAGGACCTGGTGGCCGCGAATCCGTCGCGCCAGCCAGAGCACGGCACCGCCCCACAGAAGCCGAGGCGGCTCACGAAGAAAAAGGACGCGAACGGCGAGTGGATCATCTGAACGGCCTTAAGTCGGGGCCGACCCATGTTGATATGAGGAGAAATTGCAAATGGACGCGTACAAGCAGACGCAGTTCAAACCGATTCCGGACGGTGTGAAAACACCCAAAATGATCCAAGTCGAGCAGCGGATCGGCAGGGCACTCGAACATGACTACACCTTAAACTACCTTCATGGAACAATGGGCCAAAAGCGCCTCGCTAATCGCTGGGGTGTACCGCGAGCAGTCATCTTCGGTCCGCTGGCAGGTCGCAGGCGCAGTTGGGTGCTTCCATCAACTCGGCCAGCACTTCGTCCTTTTTCTTCAGCCTGCCTTCCAGGAAGGCGATACGCTGCTCGCGGACCTCGACCTGCTTGTCGGCCCGCGGCGCCGGCCCGAAGGCCGCCGCCCCGTTCTCAAAGAACTGCTTGAGCCACCGGTAGAAAACGGTCGGATGGAGTTGATATTCGTCGCACAAACTGGAAACCGGAACCCGATCGATCAAGTGCCGGCGCAGAATGGCGACCTTTTCCTCGGGGGTATGGTGCTTACGCTCGTTGCTCATGAGTCCTCTCCGTTGTAGCTATCTTAACGGGAGAACTCTCCATTTTCAGCTGAGGCAGGACGGTATCTCCATTTGGATTCCTCACTTCCGGCGCAATTCGCGAACCAAAACGCAATTAATTTGTGCTACGGTCCCATTTCGGATTGGTACTTCCAAGAGGGCTTGGAAATAAGGTGATCGAACAGGGTTACCGCGGGAATCTCCACGCATTCCCTCCAAAATGGCCATGTAAGAGGGAGATGTTACGAATTCACAAGCAGCCTGGGTACCCAAAGTTTGGATCCCTGCAAGCACCAGGATGTGTCGGTCAGGCGCAACACTAGGAAGCGAGCTTATCAGCGCATAGTCCGTTTGAGTCTCCCCAGTCTTGTGATCCCTTGATAGACGATATGTATCCGGTCGTCCGGCAGCGGGATGACGATCTACTACCCCAACTAAACCGGAGCTGAAAACCAGGTCAGTTTGCAAAGGTAGTTCTCCCAGAATCGTATCCCCAACAGGCCCACCAATGAAGATGGTGTTGTTATTTCTTATATTGTCGTAAGATACGAGCCCACTCCGTTCGACCGAAAAGTCTTGTTTTTGCGTGGCCAAAAGCCTGGTAACTTTGGCTGTTCCGACGACTTCGCCAGTGCCGGTCATGAGATCATAGTAATAAAGGGTGCCGACACCACGAGGAATCGGTGACAAGCGTTCAAGCCCAACAAGGCTTTGCACCCTTGCTCCGACAGGTAAGGGATGAGTGGAAGAGAGGGAAAACGGGTAGAGGTCCCAGTAATCGTCGGCCAGGTACAACGGGTTGTTGTAAACGATTATTAGCGGAACGTCCAGTGAAATGAAAGGTTTCCACAACTGGGCGAGAGATCTCGGCAGCGGCTCTCTTACAGATGAGGAAATTGCACTGGAAGCAGGGGGCTGGGAAAGGCGAACGCCCATGATGACAACCACGACCAGGAGTAAAGCGACAAGCCCCCAAGGGAGGATAGAGAAAAGCATTCTGTAAATGCCGGCAAACGGTCGTTCTGACTTAGGCTCCTGAATTGGTTCTTGACTTCGCGTCGGTGGGGCCGCCGTCGGGGTGGAATGAAATTCAGGGACATAATGGCCATAAGGTATTGCGATCCGAACCTGGTCGTCAGCACCTTCTTCGCTGTAATATTTTTCTAGTCTCTCGCGCAATCGCTGCATCTGGATACGTACAATGTTATCAGACTTAGGGTCGAAATCCAGCGGTCGACCCATGGCTTCGGTTGCAATTGTGTACTCCTTGAGGTCACCGCCATAGCCTGCAATGAACTTCTCAATAATGAATTTGAGAATCTGTTGACACGAATCCGATCTGGAAAACACTTTGCTGCTTACGACTTTCTTAAGGACTAAAAACCGTTCATCACGAGATCCCTCCTTCTTCCCATGTTCCATGCTTATGAGTCCTCCCTAACCATACGCACTCAATCCATTGCACCGCCACCTCTGGCACGTTCTCGGAGGATGGATTATTGGCCCACAGGGGACAGTTGCGAGGACAACCTCATGAATTCTTATTTCCAAGAAGATCCGGGCCAAATTGTACAGTCGCTAAACGACTTCCACAAGTTAAGTGGATTGCATTTCCAAAGCACCTTAAAGCACTTTCGTGGGAGTCAAAACTGCCGAACTTATGCTAAGACAATTGGGCTTTGCTGTACAAACGAACTGTGAATGACCGGACTGGTTGACCCGTTCTTTATGCTCGGGAAACCGATTTTGTTACCTCGTTGACAGTACGTTACATGGGGAACACATCCCGTAGTCCCAATTGCTTGCGAGCTAATACGATGAAATGGTTTGATTTAACCATCTTCCGCTGCGAACTGTCCCCGCGATTGTGCGTGTTGATGTAACCCTCCAGTTCCTTTCCGTGCAAACTCCAGCATATCAGAATGCGCTACCAGAGTGTTTGAATAACTGTTTGTCTTGCGTCGGGGGCGTTTCGTTGCTGAGTCCACGCGAAGCTGGGCATAAGATACTAAGCTGTTGCTCACGCTGGACTCGGCGCCAATTGATGTGACTCTTTTCAGAATGAGGAGGTAATAGACTTATGAAGCTTCTGAGCGTGAAGCTAGTGAAGATTACAATGTTTGGTGGTCTTTTCCTTTTGAGTGGCCGCTTGGCCGCCCAAAACAAATCCACCGGGGAGATCCGGGGCACTGTGTTAGACGCGAGCGGTGCCAGGGTTCCCGACGTTACCATTCAAGTTACAAACACGCTGACGGGCGTACCCGTTACGGCTGTTACCGACCCAACGGGAACCTATGATGCGCCCTTCCTTCAACCTGGAACGTACTCGCTAACATTTCGGAAAAGCGGGTTTAAACAGTTTGTCCGGGATGGCGTCATTCTGCACCTTGAGGTGCTCACAATTGACGCCCAGTTACAGGTCGGCGCCGTCTCCCAAACAGTGAACGTAGCTGGCGCCAGTCCTCTGATACAAACTGAATCATCCGACCGCAAGGTCGCGTTGGAATTCAGCGAGATAACAGAACTGCCTGTCGTCGGCAGGAGTGTGCTGAGCTATTGGTCCCTGGCTCCAGGGGCGAATTATGGAGACTCACGATCTGCGGATCTAGCCCCCGGGACGGCCAACCAGCATATGAGTTTCAACGGGCAGCGGGACGATGAACTCAATGCCGTAACGGACGGCGGCGTTGCCGTGTTCCCCCACAGCTACCTCATTGACGTTAATCTTGTTCCACTGGAGGCAATCCAGGAGGTTGATCTTATCACCGATAATTTCAGTTCGGAGTATGGGAACGGCGTCAGCGTTTTCAGCACGTTGACGAGAAGTGGGACGAATAAATGGCACGGGTCCGCCTTTGAGTTCGACCAGAACAAAGCCTTTGGAACCCGTAACTTTTTTTCCCAGAGCACCCCGGCGCTGATTTGGAACCAGTTTGGGGGCAGTGTTGGCGGTCCTATTAAGCGGGATAAGGCGTTCTTCTTTTTCTCATATGAAGGTGCGCGCTATAGGCAACCCGCACCGTCCATCGTCACAGTCCCCACCGCTGCGGAGCGACAAGGTGATTTCTCTGCTGCAGGTTTGCCGCAAATTTACGATCCCAGTACTACCACCACTGCCAGCGGCACGACAACACGACAGCCTTTTTTGGGCAACATCATTACCTCCGCGGAGGATCCTGTAGCCGGGAAGATTATGGCCTATTGGCCTTTGCCCAACCTTCCTGGCTTGGCAAACAACTATTACTACGTTGCAGGGAGTACCACAACCGCCAACAAATACCTCGCAAAGGTTGACTATCAGATGTCGTCCAAGAACCGGCTGTCGGCAACGTTCTTTGGTACGTACCAAACCGCTTACGCATTGCAGAATTTCAACACTGGGGTTTGCTGGGCCAATTGTGGCATGCTCGTGTCTGACGACCCGGAGCTTGCCCTGAGCGACACCTGGACCGTGAGCACGCAAATGGTAAATGAGTTTCGGTTTGGTTTTTTGCGGACCAGGGAACCGTGGGCGGTGGGCACCGCAGGGATGGGCTATCCTGCCAAACTGGGCTTGAAGAACCCCGGGTCGGATACTTTTCCCAATATCGCCGTCTCAGGGGCTGTCACTACACAACTAACCGCTGGCGCCAACTCTGGATATGGTTACAATTTGGAGGAGAATGCGTTTGTGCCTTCGGATACGTTTACTTGGATCAAGGGAAGGCATATCGTTAAGTTTGGCGGAGAATTTGACAGGTGGCAGGTCAATCTTGATCAGCCCTGGTTTGACGAAGGACACTTTTCGTTCAGCGGTATAGCCACCCGTGATCCCGCGATTCCAAGCAGCACAGGGATTGGGCTCGCGGACTTTTACCTCGGCTCGACCTCGAGTTATAGTTTGGATATTGCGCCGGGCTTGGGAAACCGCAGCTGGATTGTGCAAGCTTTTGCGCAGGATGACTTCAAGATCAGGCGCAATCTAACTCTCAACATAGGCGTGCGCTATCAGAATCAGCCCGGCTGGAGCGAAGTTTTCAATCGTTATAGCGATTTTGATCCCACTCTTACGAACACGGTTACAAACACCCCGGGAGGCATTTGGTTCGCGGGCCAAGCCGGGCGTACCGCGATGGAGGCGACCAAAAAGGCTCTGTTTGTGCCGCGCGTGGGTTTCGCGTGGACTCCGCGGGAAAAGCTCGTTGTGCGAGGTGGCTTCGGCATATACTTTCTTCCCTGGAGTTGCGACACCTATTGCAATGTCAGTCCGTCCGGTTTTTCGATAATAAATTCCGCGATCTCGACGAACAATATAACGCCGGTCTTCTCGCTCGTGCAGGGGCCCCCAGCTTACGCACAACCTTCCGCTTCAAATCGTACCAATGCCATCGCGAACGGGCAGGCAACTGGGTATTGGATCTATCAGCCTCCCATGGCGTATAGCGAGCAAGGCCAGTTGGGCCTTCAGCGTCAAGTGTCCGAGAAACTCTTGGTTGAGGCAGTTTATGTCTACACGAAAGGCACCCACCTTGAATTTCCGAGGGACATCGATCAAGTGCCTGGGGACTTGCTGGGACCAGGCGATGCACAGCTTAACCGGCCTTACACTCAATATCAGGGGATCAGCACGAACCTGTATGACGGGGAGTCAAGCTACAATGCGTTGCAGTTGAGCGCGCAAAAAAAGCAATCCCACGGCGTAAGCTTCACGGTAAACTATGCATTATCGAAGACGATGGACGACTGCGCGTGGGACCACAATTACGGAGTGGGATGCCCTTGGCAAATTGCTAGTAAACCCCAGGCCACCTGGTCTCTCTCTCAAATGGACGTGGCACAGCGGTTCACCGGCAGCTTTGTCTACAAGCTCCCGGAAAATGTCGGTAAGTCCCTGACGAGTGGCCGGGGCGTGCTGAATGCCGTGGCAGGGGGTTGGCAAGTAAGCGGAATATTCGACGCGGAAGGTGGCGTGCCCTTTCCGGTCACCATGTCGGGCGCCAACCTAAGTGGATCGCTGGCCGGAACTTGGCTACCCAATCGGATCGGCAGCGGCGCCCTTTCGAACCCCTCGATCCAGCAGTGGTTCAACCCTGGGGTATTTGTGGCACCAAGTCCCTATACCTTTGGAAACACCGGAAGAAATGTGTTGCGCGGCCCGGGCTTTTGGGATTTGGATTTTGGATTGGCCAAAAGCTTCAGGCTTAAATTCCTAGGGGAGAAAGCCTTTCTTCAGGTCAGGGGCGATGCTTATGATGTGTTCGACCATGCTAACTTCGGTCAGCCTGCATCGGCAATTGGCGCTTTGGGAGTTGGCGTCATCACACGTGCCACAACAAATCGGACCGTCCAGTTAGGGGCAAGGATCGAGTTTTGACAGAGGGTCGATTGCGGAAAGGCTGAATGAATGGCGCGGCTGCTTTGGGGCCGAATGGTGCAAAGTGAAGGGAAGGCATGCATTGCGCCTAAATCCCACGCGCTGCTAGTTGTGCTTCTATGTGGCCTCGCCGTGCTCCAAATTGAAGGCTCCACGGCGAGGCTCTTCTCTCAGTGTGGCTCGTCTGATCCCAGGTACAGTAGTCTCATTCAACGTGGACAAAAGGCTAAGGAGACCGGCCACTGGAGTGAAGCGGTCGAAAGTTTTCAGCAGGCGCGCCAGTTACAGCCAAACTGCAGTCTCCTAAATACCCAGCTGGGGGGCCTTTATTACAACAACAGGGAGTATGCCAAGGCTCTAACCTACTTCAAGGAGGCGCTTGCGACCAACGCTCAAGACTTCTATGCCGCAAAGTTCGGCGGCAGTTCTGCCTATTGGCTGAACAGATATGGGGAAGCAATTCGTCTTTTGGATCGGGCTAAAGCTATCCGCAGCAACGATGGGGGGGTCTACTACTGGCTCGGAGAATGTTATTACGCGCAGGGGGACCGCCAGCGGGCGGTGGATGAACTCGAGAGGGCAGCCCATTATGACCCACAAGACGTCGAGATACTGTATCTTCTAGGCGAGGTACACTGGGAGTTGTCTCAGCAGGCCTGGGATGCAATGGAGAAGGTTGATCCAACCTCGTATCGAGTTGAACAAATGATAGCAGAGAGGTACGTGCTTTCTGCGCTTTACCCCGACGCAATTAAGGAATATCAAATAATTATCAAACAGAAGCCCGAGATGCCCGGGTTTCATGAGGCGCTCGGCAAGCTGTACCTTCGGCTCGGTGACTCATCGAATGCTGAGAATGAGCTCCAGGAAGAACTAAAGCTAGACCCCCACAGCTATTCCTCTTATTGCGAACTCGGCGACGTCTTATTCCAGCAGCAAAACCTGCCAGCAGCGCTGGAGAATGCGAAAAAGGCTGTCGCTGAGAGGCCTGATTTCGGCGAGGCTTACGAACTTCTGGGGAAGATTTATATGCAACTTGGGCGCAAGCAGGAAGCGGTCAGCGCGTTAGAACAAGCGACCCACCTGCTTCCCTCGGATCCTCGGCCCTACTATAGGCTTGCACAGCTTTATGCCGAGTCTGGACAATCTCGGTTGGCCACTAGGGCCCGCAATAAGTACGAAGAGTTGATGACCAAGAGAAAGAGCGAAAACTCGCCCGGTCGCCAGTAGTTAGGCCGGCTCGAGTCAAAACCGGCCAATGGGGGCCGTCCGGCACTAGCCACTCCCCGCTCCGGGCATCGCAGTGCTTTGCTCTGTCCGAGGCGAACGACTGGAATGCGGGCGGCGGGGCAACCCGAGAAGGCCGAGAACGATGGAAAGGAAAAACAAGGAGGCAAAGGGCCAAGCAAACAAGAAGGGTCAACAAGCATCGCCGCGAGCGGACGTCTCAGCGAGGGCAACGATCCACGGTCTAGGTCGATGTTAGCTGCCGGGATTGGCTGGCAGGGAAAGGCGGCCTGGACAGGGAAACCCTGCAAGCGACGGGAAGGACGAGCCGCGTTTTGAATCGTCCCCAGAGAGTTTACGACGAGGCCCTACCCGTATCGGGACGTACATCGAACTTTGGGCTGGATGTTTGGGTATCTTTTGAAAAACTTTGCATCAAACCCGACCGTTCGGATGGCGTTCCCATCCACGGTTTCCCTTGAGGATAGCGGCAAACAAAGGAAACCGTGCCGCGCAGGCGCGGGTGCACCGTGTAGTGCCAGTTCATGGAGGGAGAAGGAAGTCTTCTTCGGCTTGCTGGCGAGCGGGCTGGAGAAGATGCCTCCCATCGAAGGCCAGTACGATCTTCGCCAAGTCGAACCCGTGGCGTACATCGGCGGCGGTAAACGGCAAAATGGGAGCGAATCGTAGTCCGGCCCGCAGGAGCTTAAGCGACATGAATCGTCGAGGGATACTCAAGCTTATGGGAAGGGGCGCTGCTGTTTCTCTCGTTGCCAGAGCGTCCATTCCTTCAGTTGCTCAAGCTGTGGAACTTAAGTTTCGTGAAGCAGCAAAGGTCGCCGGTCCGTTTGAGTCACGCCAGACAATCTACGTTATAAGCTCTCACAATCAGGATCATGACCTTCCGATTCGCATTCTGTTGCCTGAGAAACTGGATAAGATTACGTCGCCGAGTGTGCTTTACGTGCTTCCTACCTCGCCTGAGATTCAATTTGGGGTGGGCGATGGCCTGACTACGGTGGAGCAGCAGGATTTGCATAACAGGTTTGGGTTAATCGCTGTGACCCCTTCCTTCAGCAATTGCCCGTGGTATGCGAACCATCCAACTGACCCTAAAATTCAGCAAGAGACTTACTTCCTTGAGGATGTGGTGCCGTTCATTGATAGAGCTTACCCGAAGGCAAGCAAGAAACGACTTTTGGTGGGATTCAGTAAGTCTGGCAACGGTGCTTACCAACTCATGTTACGTCACCCTGAGTCATTTCTTGCAGCTTCGATTTGGGATTCACCTGTCATGTACAATGCACCGTGCCAGTTCCAGATGCCAGACATTTACGGTGACCAGCGGAATTTTGACAACTATTGCATTCCTCAGTTGCTTATGAAGCAAGCGAATCTGTTTTGCGGCAAGCCTCCACGACTCGCACTGTTCGGTTATTGTCTGTTTGGTGGCCCCAATCCTATATTCGGACCCCATATCCAGGAGGCCCACGCGCTCATGGACGCTCTGCGGATCCCACACATTTACGATGCCAGCACCCAGCGGGACCACAGGTGGGACAGTGGGTGGTTGGAGCCTGCTGTCGAAGCATTGGTTACGATGTCGCGTTCGAGGATCTGACAGCAGACCTTTTGATGAGCCTCTCATGAGCGGTCGACTTCAAAGAGCTTATGTCCGCGAACTTCCGGCTTTGGCCCTCGTGTCGCGAGTGGGTTTAAACTCCGCCAAAGAATACCGGACCCTTACCGCGTGGGGGAGATAATGGAGATAATAATGAACCGCCGCCAGTTCCTTTCGAGCTCTCTCCTGCTGCTTCCAAGTCTGTATGCGAAAGTTCCGGAACTCGCGTGCGAGATTGCTGTGATCGGAGGGGGAGTAGGCGGCTTTGCGGCTGCACTCGCTGCGTTGCGAAACGGCAGACGCGTTATATTGACGGAAGAGACGCGATGGATTGGGGGACAGTTAACGGCCCAAGCCGTTCCGCCTGACGAGCACCTCTGGATCGAGCAATTCGGCTGTACCCGTAGCTACCGCGCTTATCGGGAGTCGGTTCGTGAATACTACCGACGGAACTATCCCTTGACTGAACAGGCCCGCGCGCGTGCCGACCTTAATCCGGGAAACGGGTCGGTGTCTCGGCTGACCCACGAGTTTCGTGCCTCCGTCGCAGTACTGGAAGCGACTCTAGCGCCTTACGTCAGCAGTGGGCAACTGCTGGTCCTTCTGGAACACGTGCCGGAGAGCGCCACGACGGACGGTGATTGGGTGAGGAGCGTTTCGGTGCGCGATACGCGCGACGGATTCGTGCGGACGATCATGGCAAAATACTTTGTCGATGCCACTGAACTCGGAGACCTGCTGCCACTGACGAAGACGGAGTTCGTTACAGGGGCGGAATCCCAGACGGAGACCGGGGAACTGCATGCCCCTGCGAGACCTCAACCTGCCAACAGTCAGTCCTTCACTTACTGCTTCGCCATGGACTACCTCGGAGGTGAGGATCACACCATCGAACGGCCTGGCGACTATGCTGTTTGGCGCGAGTACGTACCCAACTTGGCGCCTCCTTGGCCTGGACGTTTGCTGAGCTGGACCACTTCGAACCCGGTCACATTGCAACCGGCCGAGTTTTTCCTTGACCCCAACCCGGAACAGGCGACCCCCAAGGGTCGCAATCTGTGGATTTATCGACGCGTCGCAGATCGCACCAACTTTCTCCCCGGCACCTACCCGAGTGACATCACGCTGGTGAACTGGCCCCAGAACGATTATTGGGGTAGTGATCTCGTGACCGCTTCGCCAGAGCAGCGGAAGGATATGCTCAAGAAGGCGAAACAGCTCAGCCTTTCCCTCCTGTACTGGATGCAGACGGAGGCCCCGCGCCCCAACGGCGGGTACGGTTGGAAAGGACTTCGGCTGCGCCGGGACGTGGTGGGAACAGAAGATGGTCTCGCCGCCTCGCCTTACATTCGTGAGTCGCGAAGGATCCGGGCCGAATTCACTGTGCTGGAACACCATGTGGGAACAGAAATGCGGATGAAGCAGACCGGCAAATCGGAGGTTACTGCGAAGAAGTTCAAGGACACTGTCGGGGTGGGGGCATATCGGATAGATCTGCACCCCTCGGCCGGAGGGACGAACTACATCGACATTAGCTCTCTGCCTTACCAGATTCCTCTCGGAGCGCTACTGCCGCGGCGCGTTGAGAACCTGTTGGCGGCCGCGAAAAACATCGGAACAACACACATTACGAACGGTTGCTACCGCCTGCACCCCACGGAATGGAGTATCGGCGAGGCCTCCGGAGCCCTGGCAGCCCACGCGCTGCGACTCGGTCAGTCTCCCCGCGCCATTCGCAACAACCAGAAACTCCTGAAGGACTTTCAAAGCAGTCTGGTGACGCAAGGGTTTGAGCTCGATTGGCCGTACTTTCGGCCACTCTAAGCGTAGGAGAGACTCATGAAGATCGCCACCTCGGACACAAAGTGTCACGCGTTTGCCCGGAGGCAGTTCCGGAGACTCTGCGAAGCAGCCACCTTTTGTGCCCTCCTCATTCTATTCATGGCTGCGGTTTCCAACCCGGCGTGCGCTTCCCAGCGCATCGGGATCAAAATCCTCTCCTCCCGGCCCGACGTGGTGAGCGGGGGTGCCGCGCTGGTGCAAGTCACGGGCCCGGCGGAGATGAAAAAGCTCTCCATCTGGGCCGATGGCCGGGATGTTACCACCGCGTTTCGCATGAGTCCGCTGACACATACCTTGATTGGGCTGGTGGATGGGTTGGCGGTCGGAAAGAACAGGTTGGAGGTCAAGACCGGCCGCAAGGTTCGGGCGCGACTTGAGATCATCAACCATGGAATTACTGGCCCCATTTTTTCGGGTTCTCACCAGACGCCGTTCATTTGTCAGACCGAGTCGGCGGGTTTGGGCCGGGCGCTCGATGCGGATTGCAGCGCGAGGACCGAGGTCACTTATGTTTACAAACCCACTGAGCCTCCCACGCCTGCCGAACGTATGGCCAAGCGCCAGCCGGGAGATCCTCCGGCAGGATTCAAAGTGTACGATCCTGCCGGGCCGCGTCCGGCTGACCTCGCTAGCGTCACTACCACGGAAGGCAAGAAGGTGCCCTACATCGTGCGCTGGGAGAAAGGAACCATCAACCGGGCTATCTATGAGATCGCCTTCCTGCATGAACCCGGGACCCCTCTGCCCAACCCCTGGGCAGCCACTCCGGGTTGGAATGGCCGCTTGGTGTATAGCTTCGGCGGGGGGTGCGAGGCCGGGTATCGCCAAGGTCAACCTTATAACCCTGAAGCCGACATGTATCTTTCCCTCGGCTACGCGCACGCCACGTCGTCCCTCAATGTGTTTCTCAATAACTGTAATGATGTCATTTCCGCCGAAACCATGGCCATGGTGAAGGAGCACTTTATCAAACGGTTCGGCGTTCCTGTGCACACCATCGGCTGGGGCGGCTCGGGAGGATCGATTCAACAAAATCTGATCGCCCAGAACTACCCCGGGCTGCTGGATGGCATTATCCCCACAGTGAGCTTCCCTGACCTCGTCACTATTGTGCCCGGAATCGTAGATTGCACGTTGCTCACGCGTGCTTTCGAAAGTTCCATGCTGCCGTGGACCGAAGAGCAGAAAACTGCCGTCTCTGGATTCGCCACCTGGAGCACATGCGCCAAGGAAACGAAAGGTCAGTCATGGATCAAGATAGGCTTTTCTCCCGGGCTGCTCCAGCCAATGAGGTGCAATTCGATTGTCCCTCATGCGCTGGTTTATGACCCGCTAGCCAATCGTAAAGGCGCTCGTTGCGACGTTTACGACAACCAAATCAACGTTTTTGGGCCGGATCCTAGGACCGGCGTCGCGCGCCGCCCTCTCGATAACGTTGGAGTTCAATACGGGCTGGTGGCGTTCAACCGGGGCATCATCGGTGCCGAGCAGTTTCTGGAACTGAACGAAAAGGTAGGTGGGTACGACGATGAGGGCAAAACCATTTCCACCCGCATGGCCGGGGATCCCGAAGGGCTCCGCATCGCTTACGCCACGGGGCGGGTGAACTCGGGAACTGGTGGGTTAAGTTCGCTCCCGATCATCGATTTTCGCTGGTATGTCGATACGGTTCCTGACGTCCACGATGAATATCGGTCGTTTGTCACCCGCGCGCGCCTGATCGCCGCCCAGGGAGGCGCAGAGAACCAGGTTATCCTGACGGTGCCTTTTCCGATCAAGCCCGGAAACAGGCCGGGTACTTCGTTCGGCGAATTGGCCAGGCCGCTTGTGCCCAAGATGGATCAATGGCTTGACAGCCTTGCCAAGGACACCTCGCAACGCAGCGTGATGGAGAAGATCGCAGCTGCCAGACCTACCGATCTTGCCGACGCTTGTTGGACGGAAGACGGAGAAAAGATTGCCGAGAAAAGAACCTACGACGGGAACGACCGCTGCACCCAGTTATTTCCGCCACACGGTGACCCACGGATCGCCGCGGGCGAACCGCTGACGGAAGATATCCTGAAATGTGCGCTGAAGCCTGTCAGTCCCAAGGATTACGTCCATCCCTTGACCCCGGATCAACTAGCCAGGTTGAAAGCGATTTTCCCGCAGGGCGTGTGCGACTTCGCTCGGCCCGGTATTGGTCAAGTCCCCTTGCAGGGAACCTGGAAGGCGTACTGAGGGCACTTCCGCTTAGCCATGCAAGGGGGAGCGGGCCAATGGATTGCCGAACATTCTTGGGTGAGAGTACATTTTTCTATTGCTGAGAGACCGGTGGGCCAGTTGGTGCCGAGTCCTGGATTGGAGGTCGAGAAGAGCTCTCCCACTCACGAGCAGTACTTTCCCCACCGCGCTGTGCCCTCCCGACGGGCGCAACTGGGAATGGGCGAACGCGAATCAAATGCCGCAAACACTCACCCTGCAGTGATTAGCGTAGACGGAGCGGAGCCTGTTTGGGCTCCGATCCTCACATTGCCCTGGCTAAATTCAAGCCGAACAGATAGAAGGCAGGATGGGGGTTCCCAGGTGAATTGAAGACGGCCTTCCTTCGGGCTGAAAGACCTGTTCAGAAGTATCCCCGCCGCCGTGGCGAGCGCGAGGGGCGGCAGAGATGGGCGCTGGTGGCCGCTTGGCACGGACTCACCATGCTGGGCGGTTCAATTGGGGACGCAGGGGCACGAGAGACCGAGCGGACTTGGTCCGTAGCGTGTGCAGAGCCGGCTTGGTGTAGGTTCTGTTCGGAGAGAAGAACAAAATGAGAATCTCGGTCGAAGGAGGATATGAGCTATGAAGTCTCGCGAGCGCGTTCAACGAGCCATAAATTTTCAGGAAGCTGACAGGGTCCCAATAGACCTGGGAGGGATGAAGGCGTCAGGCATCGCCGTCGAAGCTTATCACGAACTGATGCTTAAGCTCGGGCTTGCAAGCATTCCGCGCGTGCTCGACTCGCGGTTCATGATCGCCGTTGTCGAAGATCCAGTGCTGAAACGTTTCGGCATTGACATCATGCCGCTCGACGTGTCCGCGATACCTGCCTTGCTGTCCCCCGAAGACCGCTGGATACCACGCCGACTCTTTTCTGGTAACAACGTGCTCTTCCCGCCAGGCACGAGCATCCAAGAGGACACGGACGGGAGTTGGATGTTGCTCAATGAAGACGGGACGCCCAGCTCGTTCCGCATGCCCAAGAATGGCTACTACTTCGACGATATCTCATTCAACCGCGAGCAGGATATTGACCCCGCGAATTTCAAGCCCATCAGCGACATACCGGACGAAGTGCTAAAACAGATCGACGAATATTCGTCCCGACTCTGGAACGAGACAGATTACGCTCTGCTAGGCTGGGGTGGGGGCATCTGTTTCCTTGGGCTTAGCCTGATCACCGAACGCCGCTCGAACGTCACCATGGGGATGCCAGACGAGTGGATGATGATGCTTATGACCGAGAAAGAGACCTGTCACGAGATGATGGATCGGTCGGTGGATGCGAGCATCAAGTGCCTGACGCTCCTGCATCAGGTCGTGGGCGACCGCTGCTTTGCCTGGGGCATTGCGGCTGACGACAGCGGCACACAGCAGCGTGAATTCATTAACCCCAATCTTTGGGTGGAGATGATAAAACCTCATTACCAGAAACTCTGTCGATGGATCCACAGGAATACAGCCTGGAAAACGTTCCTGCATTGTTGTGGGTCGATCTATCACCTTATCCCGCATTTCATTGATGTCGGCGTGGATATTCTGAACCCTGTCCAGACATCGGCGGCAAACATGGAACCGAGTCGGTTAAAAAGAGAATTCGGCGGCAGGATTGTGTTGTGGGGCGGAGGCTGTGATACTCAGAGTGTACTTGAGCGGGCGATGCCGGACGAGATTCGCGAACATGTTCGGGAGCGGCTAGCGGTGTTTGCCCCTGGGGGCGGTTACGTATTCAACCAGGTGCACAACATCCAGCGCAATGTACCGGCGGAAAACGTGATCGCGATGCTCAACGCCGCGCTAGAGTACGGTGTCTACCACAAGGGCTGATTATGTCTTGCCTTGAGTTCGGCAGTAAGTGCTGCACTCGTGTTAGGGACGGTGGCTCCCCACTGCTCCCAACACACTGCTATGAGCGGAACGGTCGTATCAATTATGGCTGTGTACGCACGTTCAGAAATCGAAGACGGTGCCTGTCCGATTCGACTATTTTGGTGCCCGCACCAGCGACACAAAATCGGCAACCGCTGCGCAACGGATCGGCGGCGGAGGAATCTTCGTGGACTGAAAAGAGGGCCTGTCATCGACAGGACCAAGCAAAAAAACCTTGTTAGTCCGACATTGGGTAATTTGTTCCAGAATAAAGCGGGGGAGGTTATTAACGTGTCTTGGCGAACAACTAATCGGCGTGAGTTCTTGGAAAGCGCAGCAGTGGCAAGCTTCATGATTATAAAGCCGGGCCTTGTCCGTGGGACGGCGGCGAACTCCGCAGTTCGACTTGGTCTCCTAGGTTCGGGCAACCGCGGGATCCGCGACGTGATCTCGATGATTACGGTGAGTGACGCGCGCATCGTTGCAGTTGCGGACATTTTTCAGGACCGCCTGGACAACGCCAAGGCGGAGTTTGATCGCATGGCTAATTCCAAAGGCTATGCCTGTATCGATGCTGCCCAGATCTTTCGAGGCCCCAAGGCCTACGAGCAGATCGCGAACTCGAAGGAGATTGATGCCCTCATTATTGCCACCCCGTCGTACTTTCACCCGGAGCACCTAGAAGCAGCCGTTGCGGCCGGTAAGCACGTTTACTGTGAGAAGCCATGTGGCATTGATGTTCCAGGGACAAGGCGCGTCCTCGGAGCGGGCCAAAAGGTGCAGGGCCGGTTCAGCTTAGCTATCGGTCTTGAGCTCCCCTATGCGAGACCCATGGCGGAATTGGTTCGGCGTGTGCAAGCGGGAGAGGCGGGCAAAGTTGCCTACGCCGAAGCTTACTATTACGCCCCCCCCGTCACTCTTCCCCCATGGCCCGAAGTTTCTCCCGATGAGCGCAAATTGCGCAACTTCTTTCACTACACGGGCATGTGCGGGGGCCAAATCGTCGACCAAGGTATTCATCCTCTCGACGTTGTCAATCGCTGCCTTCAGGCACATCCCGCAAAAGCTATGGGAAGAGGTACCCGAAGCGTCCTGCGCGACGACGGAGACGTTTGGGATGTCACCAGCGTGATTTACACCTACCCAGAAAACACCACACTTACCTTTAGTTCTACTTGGTTTGACAAGGGCTGGTGGGACGTTTGCGAACGCTTCTTTGGCGATAAAGCAGTGGCCGAAGCCCATTACTCTGGACCTCTGGCCATTTACGGTGACCCGATGTGGTCAGTGAGTACGGATGCTTGGGAGCATGGGATATCGGATTTTTCCGCGTCGGGAATTTTTCACAGCAACATCGGGGATGCCGACACAGAAAAGGCCAAGGAATTCATGCAAAGCGTCACGTCGGGCCAGTACCGGAACGAGGCTGAATACGGCGTGGAGGCGACTCTGACTTCGATCTTAGGGCGCATGGCTGCGACGGCAGGCCGCGAGGTTACCTGGGATGAGATGCTTCGCTCCGAGGAGGTCCTGGATCCCCGAATCAACCTCACTAAGCTCGCCTGAGGAAAGCCTGCCCTTTGAAGGCTGCGCCACCTTTAAGAGCTTGTCCTGAGCGCACTCGCTTCACCCAGCGTAAACTCCGCGAGGGACCAAGACGTGCTGCGCTGGAGGCCGGCAATACATCCCAGATTAGGACTCAGCCGGCGCCAGATTCGGAGTCGACTCTAACGGAGGACATCTTAAGCATGCGCCTCTCATTCTTAGATTGGGCCACGGTGGCAGCCTATTTCGTGGTGAATTTGGCCATAGGATTTTATTACCGGAAAAGGGCGAGTTCTAGCACGGGAGAGTTTTTTGTCTCCGGTCGCGAGGTTGGCTGGTTGCTAGCGGGCACGTCTATGGTGGCGTCCACGTTTGCGGCCGACACTCCGCTGGCCTTTACAGGTTTAGTGGCAACACAAGGAATCGCGGGGCTCTGGTTGTCTTGGTGCCTGGTCTTGAATGGCATGATGACTGTATTTTTTTTCGCCCGCTTCTGGCGAAGGGCCGAAGTGATCACGGATGCAGAGTTCGTCGAATTGCGTTACGCAGGAAAGCGCGCAGCCTTCTTACGCGGATTCCGAGCTATTTATTTCGGATTTTTGATGAACTGTTTGGTCATTGGCTGGGTCAACTTAGCCATGGAGAAAATTCTAGGAACCACGCTCTATATTCCACGGCACTGGTCGCTTGTCATTGTCTTTGCGCTCATGGCATTTACGGGGTTTTACACGTCCATTTCAGGATTGTGGGGCGTGCTGTGGACTGATATGGTTCAATTTGTTCTAAAGATGGGGATGGTAGTGCTTCTCGCGTATTTCGCCGTGCAAGCCGTCGGCGGAATCAGGGAAATGAAAGCTAAGCTCGCCGTTATCGATGCGTCACGCATGGCCTCGCGAGGTGGTACTGGCTCCATTCTTTCCTTTGTCCCCGAGCTTCAGTCCCCTTGGATGCCCTTTCTCGCATTTTGTGTATATATCGGTGTCCTTTGGTGGGCGAATTGGTATCCGGGTGCAGAGCCAGGGGGTGGGGGATTCGTTGCCCAGCGTATGTTCTGCGCTAAAGACGAGGAAAGTTCTCTCAAGGCGACACTCTGGTTCCAAGTTGCGCACCACGCTCTTCGCACCTGGCCGTGGGTTCTCACCGCTCTCGCCTCGGTGATCCTTTATCCTCACCTGAGAGACCCCGAGATGGGCTATGTCAAGGTCTGGGTGGATTACTTACCTCCGGCATTTCGGGGCCTGATGTTTGCAGCCTTCCTGGCCGCATACATGTCAACTACCGGCACCCTGCTCAACTGGGGCTCGTCCTATATCATCAATGATTTTTACCGCCGCTTTTTGCGGCGCAATGAGAAGGAAAAACATTACGTCTGCGCTTCGAAGCTGGTCACCATTCTCCTGGCGGTGGCGGGCGCCGACCTTTCGCTCTGCATGAGCAGTGTGGGCGGAGCCTGGCAACTCGTGCTGGCCATGGGTGCAGGGACGGGGACCGTCTACCTTTTGAGGTGGTACTGGTGGCGCATTAATGCCTGGTCCGAGGTGGCAGCGATGACTGCGGCTGCCTTGGGCACCGAAATGATCCAGGCGTGGGTTCACTTTACGGGGCCGAGTTTGGATATCTACGCCAAGCGGATTCTCCTGACGGTGGCCATCACCACGATGGTGTGGCTGACGGTGACCCTTCTCACCCGGCCTGAGCCGGAGTTCAAACTCCTCGAGTTCTATCGACGCGTCAGGCCGGGGTCGTTGGGCTGGAAAAGGGTCGCGGCACTGGCCCCGGAAATGCCTTCCGGCACCGAGATCTGGCGTAATTCTTGGAACTGGATTTTCGGCAGCGCAATGGTTTACATGGCAACCTTCGGAATCGGGAAGCTTGTGCTGGGATCCCCACTGGTGGGCGTCATATTCTTGGTCATTTCAGCGGTCTGTGGCTACGCCATTAGCTGGGATTATTCGCGGGACCTAAGAGGTGCCCGGCTTCGGCACGCCGAATCGATCAGCTCACGTCAAGCCGCTAATGGGAGAGGTTGATAGGCATGTTACGGCCAAGAACCATTAAAGAACCACCCAAAGGCTCTTTCCCTTTCGATTTCGCAGAATTCATCGCCTTTTGTGATAGAGAAGTGCACGAACGGGTCAGGCAGACTAGGGAAAAAGATGTCTTAAAGCACTCGAATCCTGGCATCAGGGTAATTGGAGGTCTTGAAACGCTCTTATGAACGCGGACAACAAAAAAGTCCTGGCTGTGGGTGCACACCCTGATGACCTGGAAATCTTTTGTGCTGGCACCCTTTTTCTTATGCGTGAATTAGGCTTCCAGATTCACATCGCGACGATGACGTTGGGAGACTGCGGCTCGCAAGAGCACCCTGCCCAGGAAATCCGACGGATTCGCCGTAAAGAAGCTGAAGCTGCCTGCGAATTGCTCGGAGCGAGTTATCGATATGTGGGCTTCAATGACTTGTCAATCTTCAATGATGATATTTCAAACCGCCGCACAACGGCCTTACTTCGTGAAATCGATCCCTTGATGGTGATGACTCACCACCCCAACGACTACATGTCGGACCATGAAGTTACGAGTCTACTTGTGCGGAATGCTTGCTTCTGTGCTCCCGCGCCAAACTACGATACCCTGAGCTTTACGCCTGTAACCCGTTCCTCGACTGTACCATACCTTTACTATTTCGAGCCGTTGGAGGGAATCGACATATTCGGGGAAAGGATCCGGCCACATTTCTATGTCGATATCAGCCAGTCTATTGAAGCAAGACTTGAGATGCTCGGCTGCCACCAAAGCCAGCGTGAATGGTTGCTGTCGCATCATAGGGTTGACGATTATGTGGAATCTGCCCGTCGCCGGTGCCGCGATGCAGGCGAGCGGGCGTCGCTGGCTTCGGGGAGAACTATTGCGTATGCGGAAGGATTCCGCCAACACTTGGGTCACGCCTACCCCCGGCACAATATTCTGTCGCGAGTTCTTGAAGGCCGGGTTGTACCAGTATCTGTTTCCCGTTAACGTTGCGTTTAACAACGCCATCTCAAAAGAGAGAAGACATGGGGTCGGTCCAGGTAGGGTTTTATGGTCACGTCCGCCAATATCACAACCTGAAGGACGAGATCGCTGCAGTTGTTCACGAGGTTTTGGAGAGTGGCAGTTATGTCATGGGTCCCAGGCTCAAGCAGTTCGAGAAGGAACTCGCTGAGTGCTGCCGCGCCAAGGAAACGGTGGGCGTGAACTCGGGCACGGACGCACTCTGGTTGGCCTTCATGGCCCTCGGCATCGGACCGGGGGACGAGGTCATCACGACGTCCAACAGCTTTTTTGGGACCGCTGAAGCCATCTGGATTGCCGGAGCGACGGCTGTTTTCGTGGACTGTGATCCGAAGACCTGCAACATTGATACAAGCCTGATCAATGATCATGCCCGGCATCATCAAAGAGCGACTCTTCACCCCCGGTCCCACTCCGCTGCTGCTGGAGGCGCAGGCGCGCGCTCTAGCCGCGGGAAGTATTCACCACCGCACCGAGGCGTTTCGCAAGATCATAACGGAAACGCCCGTGCTCTTGAAGTACTACTACGATACCCAAAACGACGTGCTGGTTTTCGCGAGTTCCGGCACCGGCGCCATGAAAGGGGCGGTGGCCAATCTCCTCTCGCCGGGCGAGTGCATGCTGGTAGGCACGGTCGGAAAATTCGGCGAGCGCTGGCTGGGACTGGCGCAGGCGTATGGCGTGGAGGCGGTCACCCTAGCGTCATCGCCACCCCGCATATTGCAGGTTCCACCGAAGAGGCGCAGGAAATCGTGGGCATCCGCATCGCCGAGCAGGTGCGCGATTTTCTCATCACGGGTGTGGCCCGCAACTCCGTCAACATGCCGGCGGTTTCGCCCAAAGAGTGCAAAAAGCTGGAACCCCACATCCAGCTCGGAGAAAAGTCGGGTGCGTTTTTGGCCCAGGTTGCCATGGAAAGAATCCGGGAAGTGCGGATCAGCTATGACGGCGGATTGGCTGAGCTGAACACGCACCTGGTGAAAAGCGCCGTGCTGAAGGGAATCCTGAAGCTCGCTCTCTCTGAAAGGGTGAACCTGATCAACGCCGGAGCCCTGGCAAAACAACGCGGCCTGGAAGTCTTCGAGGTGCGCAGCGCGCGACGAGCGACATTCTCCAACTCCCTGGGAATCGGCATCACCACCGAGGGAGAATCCGCCTCCGGCGTAGGCATGGTGGGCCCGCGGAGCGCCCTCCGCATCCTGGGACTCAACGAAATCGACATCGACGCTCCCCTGCGGGGCACCATCATTCTTATTCGCAATCAGGATGTGGCGGGGGTCATCGGCAGGGTGGGCACTATTCTCGGCGACCGCAAAATCAACATTGTCACCTTCACGTTGAGTAGGAATCCGCAAACCCAGCAGGCGATCGGCCTGGTCAACGTCGACAATCACGTGCCAGACGAGGTGCTTCGAGAAATTCGCGTCACTCCCGCTGTGCGTGCTGCGCGGGTGGTGGAGGTCTGAACGGCAATCTCGGCAATCTCACGATCGAGCACTTAGGCCACCAGGTGAATTGGGGAAACGCGGTCCCGTGGGACATAAAGTGGCCACAGGCCGCGAGGCCACAAACCCTTGTGACCTCATGCGAGCAGGGAAAATACTGACCCTGGTCCGTGAACCTCTGTTGAGACAAGATCGTTCAGCACCTAGATCAAAGGATGATGGACCGCTTTTGCTCTGCGACCTCCTCTGTGTGGGAAGGATGTCGGGACCGCCCCCCAAAGACTCTGGCCGGAGGCGCCGCTGAGCGTGGCGGCCAGCAGGTCGCACGGGAAAAGAGAATACACCGTGGACGAACCGAAGAACAGCACGGCCTACCCGAAGCGGTTTGGTGTGAGGGAACGCTTGGCCGACGCCGCCTTCGCAAAGCTCTTCGACGCAAGTTCGGACCTTATCACCGTCACCGACTTGAAAGACGACACCCTGCTCGACGCAAATGATTCCTTCCTTCGCACGACCGGCTGGCAGCGCGGCGAGGTAATCGGTGCGAGCGTTTCCGACCTGGGGCTCTGGCCCTCACCCCGCGATTGGGCGAGGCTGGCGGAGGCGCTGCAGAGAGGTCCGGTGCGCAATGTGGAAGTTACCTTCATGACAAGGGCGGGCGAGAAACGCACGGGCCTCATGTCGGCGGAGCCCATCCGGCTGCGCGGCGAGCCACGCCTGCTCACGGTCGTCAAAGACACCACGGCGGGGAGGCAAACGGAGGCGGAACTTGGCCGCCTCAGCGCCGTGGTCGAGCGGTCCAGCGAGGCGGTTGCCATCATCGGGATGGACCGGACCATCAAGTACGTCAATCCCGCCTTCACCCAGATTACCGGCTACACTCACGAAGAGGTCCTGGGAAAGAACCCGAGCTTTCTCCGGCCGGGCAGGCAGGAGGACCCGGAGCTTTACAGGGACCTTTGGGACACGGTCGTGGCCGGGAAGATCTGGCACGGGGAGCTGACCAACCGCCGCCGGGACGGGAGCCTGTTCGTCCAGGAGATGACGGTGATCCCCACGCAGGACCGGCAGGGCGAGACCCGCCATTTCATCGCGATCGGGCTGGACATGACCGCACGGAGGAAGACCGAGGAGCAGCTCCGGCAAGCGCAAAAGATGGAGTCGGTGGGACGGCTGGCCGGAGGGGTGGCGCACGATTTCAACAATCTGCTGACCGTTATCAACGGGTATGGACAGTTGCTGAAGGAGCGCCTGGAGGCGGGCAGCCCGCTGCACACCTATTGCGATGAGGTCCTCAAGGCGGGAGAGCGGGCGGCGGGCCTCACGCGCCAACTGCTGGCCTTCAGCCGACGCCAGATTCTCGCTCCCCAGGTACTGGACCTGAATTCGGTGGTCGCGGATCTGGAGAAAATGCTCCGACGCCTCATCGGCGAGGACATCGAGCTGGTGACGGTTCCGCAACCCGACTTGGGGCGGGTCAAGGCCGACTGTGGGCAAATCGAGCAGATCATCGTCAACCTGGCCGTGAATGCCGGCGATGCCATGCCTCAGGGCGGCAAGCTTACGATTGAAACTGCGAACGCCAACCTGGATGAGGGCTTTGCTCAAACCCACCAGGGCGCAATCCCAGGCCCGCATGTGATGCTGGCTATCAGCGACACAGGGGTGGGAATGGACGCCGAGACCCTGGCGCACATCTTCGAGCCATTCTTTACCACAAAGGAAAAAGGCAAGGGAACAGGGCTGGGCCTCGCCACGGTGTACGGAATCGTCAAGCAGAGTGGGGGCAGCATTTGGGCCTCCAGCGAACCGGGGCAGGGGTCGACGTTCAAAGTCTATCTTCGGCGCACCGACGAGCCCGTGTCGGAGATCGGGAAGGCCACGAAGCACTCCCCATCCACGAAAGGCTCGGAGACAGTCCTGGTCGTCGAGGATGAGGCGGGCGTGCGGACGCTCGTGTGCAAAGCCCTCGCTGCCCAGGGCTACAAGGTGCTGGAAGCCGACAGTCCGTTTGCCGCGACTTCCACCATGGAGCGCCATGCGCAGCCAATCCATCTCCTGCTCACCGATGTGGTGATGCCCCAGATGAGCGGCAAAGCGCTTGCCGAGCGCGTGCCTGCCCTGCATCCCGAGACCAGGGTGCTCTACATGTCGGGCTACGCCGACGACGCCTTTGTCCGTCATGGAATCCTGGAAGGCAACGCATTCCTGCTCCCCAAGCCCTTCACGTCAAACGCATTGGTGCAGAAAGTGCGCGAGGTGCTGGACGCGGACAGCGGCAGGATGCTGCGGTAGCCGTGCCCAGCCCCTCCGCTCGTAGGCGTCGGTGGGGCCCTCCCGCCGATCGGACCCGCTAGAGACTCAGCATGTCGTTTGAGGCGGAAAGTTTACGGAAGCGTATGCGTGACCGATTACAAGGCGGTCAAGGGGAGGGAAACCAAGGCCGTAACCTTTGAACGGCTTCATGACGAGCGGGCGCCAAGTTAGTGGGACCAACGGAGACACGAACTTGTTGTGGAACCGGGTCGCTTGGCGATTGCTGTCGGCATTCATTGGCGGACATCCGGCTCAGAGGACACACACAGCTCACTGTATCGGGTCATTCCGCTCCCGAGCCTTGAGGCGGGCGGACTGCTCGTCATCGGAGGTCCTGCGATCCAGGCACCACGAATGTCTTGATTCTTAGCGAACCAGAGGAACTCAGACAATGGCGTACGACGCAACGCAAATGCAAGATTGGCAGATTTCCTAGGCGGCAGAACAGCACATGCCGAGCCCGCGGGAATGGCAGGAGCGGTTAGGCCTGCAAGCAGATGAAGTTATCCCCATGAGCAGGTTGGCCAAGCTGGACTTTCTGAAAATCATCGAGCGCCTAAGCAACCGCCCTGACGGAAAGTACATTGAGGTAACAGCCATCACTCCCACCCCTCTAGGTGAGGGAAAAAGCACAACTTCCGTGGGGTTAATCGAGGGTTTGGGCAAGCGCGGCATGAACGTCGGGGGTTGCCTGTCCGGGCGGGCGCGCCCTCTGAGGACGCACACATTATGCACACAATGGTCGTGAATCATGCTGGAAGCGAAACCAAATACAGAGTCAGCAACGCGCCTTGATCTGATGGGCGAATCAGTGTCCGTTTGACCAAACCAAACGGCCTCCTCCTGCCCCAAACCTACTGTTTTTGGCGGACGTTAAACGGCCGAAAGCGGGTGCGTGTTTTCAGTGGCTTGCGAAGGCGGTGGAACGAGGGTTTTTGGCGGGGTGGATTCGGGCTGGCGCAGGAGCCGGCGGACACTGGTTTCGGCGATGCCGTGCTGCTTGGCGAGTTGGCTGATGCTCATCCCTTGCTCTCGGTCGTGGAGGACGGCTTCGCGGTCTACGATAAGCGGTGGACGGCCCAACCGTCGGCCTTCCAGCTTTGCCCGGCGCAGGCCGGCGCGCACTCTCTCCACAATCAGTGACCGTTCGAGCTCCGCGATGGCGCTGATGATCACCACCACGGCGCGACCCAGGGGACCGGTCGTATCGAGCTGCTCGCGATACGAAATGAACTCAATGTTCAGATGGCCCAACTCATCCAGGACCTGGAGAAAGTGTGACACCGACCGTGCCAGCCGGTCGCAGGCCCACACCAGCACCACGTCCAACTTCCCCTGGCGGGCATCACTCAGCAGTTGATCGAGCCCTGGCCGGCGGGCCCGCGTGCCCGAAACCTGATCCTGATACACCTTGATGATTTCGAGACCGCGTTGCCGGGCCAGTTGTTCCAGATCGTAGACTTGGTTTTCCGTGTGCTGGTCCACGGTGGAAGTCCGGGCATAAATTACCGCGCGTTGACTCACAGCAGGTCCTCCAATTCCAGGCCGGCGAGGAGCGCCTCCCAGCCGCAGAGTTCCTCGTGCCAGCGCTGGAGTTTTTTCCAATGCGGTCGTCTGCTGAACAAAGCTTCTTCCCAGAGCAACTGTAGGTGCTGGTACTGCCTTGGGATGGCTTCCCCATCGGCCGTCATTTTCCGGTGTTCCTTTTGCCACAAGGAGGCATAGAGGGGTTCGCCCGGGTGGTTCCAATACCCGCCTGCACATTGATGTCCTGGTAGGCGAGCCCAGGACCACCCGGCGAACTGCGGCTCGCTAGTGTCCCGTCCCATTTAATTATTTACAATGGGACGATATCGTGATCTAATGGGCGCATGTTCACCCGCGCCGCTGCTCTTATGATCGATGAAACTCAAAGGCGACAGTTGGAGTCCTGGGCTCGGGCCGGCACCACCCCACAGAAAGTGGCGCGCAAGTGCCAAGCGATTTTGCTGGCGAGCCAAGGGATTTCCAATCGCTCCATCGCGCAACAAACCGGGCTGTCGCGCCCCACCGTTCTGGTCACGCGCGCGGCTTTCGAGCGCGGCGGCTGCGAGGCCCTCCGCCAAGCCCAGAAACGCCAGCGGTCGCGACGGGTTCTCACCGCGGAGTTGGAGCAGCAAATCCTGGAGACCACGCTGAAGACACGGCCGCCCGACGCCACCCACTGGAGTGTGCGCGAACTGGCTCGGCACCTGCGAGTTTCGCGCATGATGGTGCACCGAGTCTGGCAACGCTACGACGTGCAGCCTCACCGGGTGGGGAAGTTCAAGATCTCCAACGATCCCCAGTTCGAGGAGAAGGTCCGCGATGTCGTGGGACTCTATCTCCATCCCCCGGATCGAGCTTTGGTTCTGTGCGTCGATGAGAAGAGCCAAATTCAGGCGCTGGATCGCACCGCTCCCATCTTGCCCCTGCGTCCGGGCTTGCCGGAACGCCAAACTCACGACTATAAACGGCACGGGACCACCACCCTGTTTGCGGCTTTCAACATCCTGAACGGCAAGGTGATGGGGTGCTGCCTGCCCCGCCATCGCGGCCGCGAGTTTGTGAAGTTCCTCTCCCAACTGGAAAAGGAAGTGCCGCCGGATTTGGAGATTCACCTCATCGTGGACAACTACAGCACCCACAAGAGCGCGGAAGTGGTGCGCTGGCTCAAACCTAAAAAGCGCCTTCGATTCCACGTTCACTTCACCCCCACCAGCAGCTCCTGGCTTAATCAGGTGGAGCGCTGGTTCGGACTGATCACGGAGCGCATGATCCGCCGAGGAACTTTTCACAGCGTCGCCGAGTTGGAGAGCGCCATCTACCAGTGGTTGGCAACTTGGAATAACCAACCCAAACCCTTCGTCTGGCGAGCCACCGCGGACGTGATCCTCGACAAGGTGCGCCGTTGTAAAGAATTAACTGGGACACCACACTAGGCCATGCCGTTCCTCGCCTTGCCCACAAGAAATCTGTGCGGAAGAATTCCGCCGATACTGTGCCCCCACAGCAGGAAAGGACGTTGCTGATGACTTTGTAGGGACTCATCGAGAGAGCCTGGCGGGAGGCGGGTGTCTTTCCGCATTCGGTCATGGACCGCCATTACGACGACTAGACCGAAATGACCAAGTCGCAACTCATCTTGAGGAGCCTGGATGACAGGGGCCTGCTTTCGCTGTCGGATTACGCCCCCGGTTTTGCCGAGAAGATTGGATGCATCCCTGTCGTCGTCTCAGAACTTCAGCGCAGGCTCCCTCCCAACGCTAAAATAGAGACCTGCGGCGCTTGCAGCCACCTCGACGCACATGGCTGCGACGCTGACCGCGATGTTCGCTATCATTATCACCCTCAACCGCTCGGCGAAACCCGCTCCGTTTGACTGTGCCGCTCTGTCAGACTGCGCTCGGCTGCCGAGGCAGGTGTAGTCACGGGGCGAGATGGCGACTTTTCAGGCCAGATCCGCTCGCAGGGCTATCAATCACATGGAAGTCACTGGTGGAATGGGGGCTCGCCAGGAATCTCGGGGCAGAAATTGTCGTTAAACATTACGGCGTTAGTAATGGTCTGTCCCGGCCGGCGGCCATTTTCCAGCTTAGGAACCTCGCGGACCGAATCCTGGGTAGGGGTCCAAACCATTCCTGCCAGCAGCCATTTGAGCCGCGTCGACTGCGGCGGACTTTGGGCAGGGATTTGCGATTGCACCACGCAGTTCAAGGGTAGTCACAGGTCACGGCTCAATTCCAAAGACCCGGACCTTTGCCGTCTTATCGTCGCTCGCCGTGACCAGGCGCTTGCCGTCCGGGCTCCAGGCCACGCTCCGGATGGCGCCGTCATGACCCTTGAGGCTCAGCAGTTCTTTGGCTGTCGTGGCATCCCACACCCTCGCCGTCTTGTCTTCGGTTCCCGTTGCCAGCCGGTTCCCATATGGACGCCAGGCGACGCTCCAAACTTTGCCCGCCTGAGGTGCCGGAGTCGGGATGAGCAATTGTTTGCCGTTCCCCGTGTTCCACACCTGCACTTTGCCGTCCTCACTGGCGGTTGCTTCAAGCGGAATCCCTGCCGTACCCGTCGGTTTCCGCTTCAAGACGTGGCTCTGGTCAAGTGCCGCCGCTCCACACCATTGGCTAAGGGACTGTTAAGAGGAGAAAAGGGTACCGGGGGCGGATTTAATGACTGGGAATGGAGTCGGTCATGCGCGGAGCAACATGGTCGCTCGCGCACCGAAAGCCGATCGGGATTTGATCCCCTGCCTTCTCCTGGGCCAGGCGGTGAGAAACGCGCAGGGCAGATGCATCGCTCTCCCAGAATCCTCCTCGCGCCACAGCGAAGGCGTTCGAAGGCAGCGGTTGCTCGACATCGGGGCCCGTCGCTACCGAGTCAAGCTGATACTTATCGAAGTAGCGATCCAGAACCCACTCGGAGACATTTCCCAGCATGTCGTAAAGACCGAACGCATTGGGCTGCTTCTTTCCCACCGCATGGGGAACATCGCCACTGTTACCTGCGTACCAAGCGATCTGGGAGATCACGCCATAGTATGGTTGAGAAATCCCGCCGCGGGCAGCGTATTCCCACTCCGCTTCGGTGGGCAGGCGTCCCCCCATAGCCGCGCAATACTCTTTCGCGTCCGCCCAACTCACGCCACTTACCGGAAGGTCGTCATCACCACCGGGGGACTGGCGGGAATGACTGGCGGCAAACCTCCGATAGGCGACCACCGTCACTTCGGTTTGGCCCAGCCAGAAGCCTTTCTCGATGTTCACTTGATGGGTCGGCTTTTCGTCGTCTTTGCATTCGCTGTCCTGCGCCGAGCATCCCATCATGAATGTCCCGGCCGAAATCCAGACGTAGTTCAGTTTATCCGCGGGATTTGACCAGATTTTCAAGGGCGGTCCGACGGGGCCCGTGCCAGGAGGAGAGGCCGTCGCACCGGTTCGCGTTGACAAGGGGGGGTTGGGCTTGGGCGGCTTCCGTGATTGCAAGAAGAGAATCACGCCAGCGACAAGTACCAAGGTCAAAACCGTCCCCGCCACCCATTTTGCGCGGCTCTTGACCGCCGGTGGTGGGAGCGCGACCTGTGCGCCCGCGAGGGCAGCCTGAGTGGCATCGATGAGTCTCTTCAAGTTCTGATCGGTGCAGCCGTCCGGAGCGTCGAGCCACTGGGTCAAGGAAAGAAAATATTCCAGATCCTCGGGCAACGTTTGCTGCGAAATGCGGAAAGGTATAATGCGTTTCTTGCCGTTGAAGGCATGGCCAACTTCGCTGAGGACATGGGGTGAAGCTGCCGCGTGCTCAGTCAGAATCAGCACAAATGCGTGAGCCGATTTGACCGCGTCCACAATGGCGCTCGGGAAATCCGTGCCCGGCGCAATATTCCGGGGAGCCATCCAGCACGAAACTCCGGCGTTCTCCAAGGCATTGCAGATCTGATCCGCAATCGCCTTATCAGTGGATGCGTAGCTGATAAAAACCTGTGGCGCCATGTCAGTCCGACGAGTACCCAGCTTACCTCCCTTCACTCGTTCTTTTGTTTGGTGGTTTCTTCCTGTCCCGCAGCCCATTTCGCATGCTCCTGCGAGACCAGCGATTCAATCCTCTCGGCCAACAGGGTATGCGCGCTAGTGGCCGCTGCATACGGACCGGCGTTCGCCAAGTAAAGATACTTCTCGTGTTTTAGCGTTTCGCAGGTAGATCGATAGGAAATCCAATTCTGGTGGTATTGGTTGAGCTGCAGAAGCCCTTCCAGCACCGCGATCAAGACCCCGAGGCTTCCCGTAGCTGGAGCCGGCATGTGGAGACCGGCTGACAAGGGGACAAGTGCAGCCGCCACGATCTCAATTATCTTGAGCCATTTGTAAACACGTTGGCTGTAATTACTTTTGCGATCGTACCAGTTGATCTGGTCCTCGAGTCGTTGCAAGGTGGGGTCCGCTTCGGTCATAATCGCGCCTCCCGTCGCGCTCGTGAACCGCTCCGCGTAAATCAAAGGGTCGTTCGATCCGCCTGCCGTATTCAGGCGGAGTTGTGAACGTAGGGTTTCGCGTTTTGAATAAGAAATGCCACAAGATCACAGGACAATTGCAGTGGCTCGACAATGCCGCCCAACTCGGGGGCCAGGTAATAACTGAAATTGACAAGCCCGCGGATCGTTCCGTCCTGGAGACATTGATAGCCCTGAGCTGCAAACCCTGTCCGGGCCGCGGCCAAGTCCGTTGTGGAAAACGCCAGGTGATGCACTCCCGGCCCCTTGTCAGAGAGATGCTGGGAATACAGAGTAGTGCCGGAAACTGGCTGGATAAGCTCGATGAGATTCACGCCGAGCTGCCCCAGACCCAACCGCAGCGAGAAACCGGGGGAGTTCCCCGGTAGAGTTGCATTACCGTCATTCACTTCAAACCGATAAAAGCTATACCCGAAATCCTCGATATAGGCATTCATGGCTGCGTCTAAATCGCTCACGATGACGCCCACATGGTGCGGTGTGAATATCGGTAACCCGCTGTCAGCCATTATCGCGACTCCCTCCCAGGGTCTGCCTAAGCGTCTCCCACGCTTCCGACGGCCTTCTTGGTCAAGTAAGCACCATGGCCGAGCCCGAATGACGCGAGGATGGTGGTGTCCACGTCGGGTAGATCCACAATCGTTCGAGCTTCCAGCGCGCCCAGAAAATGGATGACCAGCACCAGGAATGTCCCGACGGCCAGGAAGGTCATGATGAGCATCTGGAAATCCCCGAGGTCAAACTGGCTTGAGTCATTGGAGGTGAGGTCAGTCCAAAATCGCGCCGTGTCGGCAAAAGATTTGATGTTCAAAACACCTGCCGCCCGCGCATTCTGAATCTTCGTCACGGTGATTCCTTTGGCGGCGGTGAACGTAAGGGCGCTCATGCCGGAGAGGAGTAGGAGGTTTTGGGGTATGTTGATGCCGCCCATCATGTCGCCTCCGAGCTCGTGGAAGCGCAGCCAGAAGGTAGCCAGGTAGCACGACACCAGGACGCCGAACCAAAGCACCGTCTGAAACTTCGAATTGCTGAATCTTCCGTCCTCCCCCACGATCAGCTTCTCGGGGTGGAAGCCCGAGAGGAGGAAGCAGACCAGCCAGAAAGCGAACATGGCGACCAGCAGCACCACGGTACGGAAAACACGTCCTACCGGAATTACTCTTACCGACATAGCTTGCAAGATGGCCTGGCCGTTCTCCGTCGCCACCACCACGGAAAGGCGATCGCCCTTGTGCAGGCCTTTCAGCCTGTCTTGCAGGGCCGTGTCGCGCACCAGCAAACGTTGCGCGGTCCCCTGCGGCAAAACGGTAATATCGACGGAGAGTTGGTCGCTGGGAATGCCTTCAAATCGGACGTTGTCGAAAACCGTCGCGGCGGATTGATCGGCCCACAGGATGGAATTAATCCCCAGGAGCACCGTCGGAATCAACATCACCAAAGTCGGATGCCTGCTCAGCATAGGTGATCGTCCCCTTAAGAACTCGCCTGCGCCGTGAACACCGAAAGAATCTGCCGCAAGCTTTCCGGAAACTGCGCACCGAGCAGCGCCAATAGCGGAACGGCAACATACAGCAACAGCCGCAGCACCAGCTCGCGGCTGACATTAATTTGGCCGGGCTTGGTGTCGTTCAGCAAACTCAGTACAGTGTCCCGATCCATCTGCACAAAAATCCAAACTGCGGTGCCGATAAAGGAGAGGATAACGACCCAATTAAAGAAGAGAAATTCATTTCTCGGCTGGAAGGGGTAGGCGGTGACGGCCAGCAGCATGAGCAGGAGTCCAGCCAGGACAAAGTATTCCAAATTTTGCAGCGAAGGAAACACGAGGGCCAGGAAATTGACCACGCGGCTCACGGTGAATTCTTCCACCTGCTGGAAAAATTCCTTGGCGTCTGGCGCCGGCGTCACCGTGGCATCCTGCGCCCGCCCGCATGACCAGTACTCTTCCATTACTTTCTCCTGCGATTGCAAAAGGCGGAACAGCGCGCGGTGCGCATGGGCACGAGCGATGAGGGACTGCCGCCAGTCGCTTCGGATACGGTTGGCCCGTTTTCTGCGCACCATGTCCACCAGGGACCGCGTTTCCTCCGGAGATTCGCCCGCCCACTCGGAGCGGAGAGCCTCGCAAAGGTGTGATCCCGCCGCTTGGACCTCCGCCTCCCATTCGGGAAGCGATTGCCGGAAGAAGCTGCGTAAGTCGTCGTCCAGGTTCGGCGCCATCGCCAGGGTCTGGGCTGTGCGGATCAACCGGCGCGCCTGGTTTACCGACGACTCCAGCGCCGCAAACACCGAGGGCGGGCGCGTAAGATTCATTTTGGCGAGGTTCGGGCGGTTCTCCCGATAACGCTTAAATGCGGTGAGAAGGGGATGCCAGGAAAGCCGCTGCAAAAGCATGTGCAGGCTGCGCCAGGCAAAAACCAAGCGCAGAAATTCCATCAGGAGAGCCCAATAGACAATGATAAAGGCCGTCTCGAACACCCAGTAGAACGACGGCGCTTCGAGCGCCCGAACCAGCCGCGTGGTGAAAAAATAAGTTCCTGCCGATAGACTTAGGCCCATCAACAGCAAGTACGACGGCAAGGATATGACCGAAGAGCTCTCCAGGGTTTGTTTTACGCTTTCCTCGAGCTCGCGAACTCCGCTGAAGGAGTTCGCGTTCAGTGCCAAGAAGTTTAGCGAGGAATTGGGTCCTTCCGCTGTCTCCGTGGCGCGCAGCACATCCAGCAACCGCAGGCGCCGGAAGGAGCACAAGGCCCAGAGGCACGCTCCCGTTGCCACCAGGGAGAGCGGCAGAAGGGGTGAAAGACCGCCGCCCAGATCAAATGAGCGGAGGTGAGTGAATAGCCCGTCGACCGGATTCTGGCGCACGTCTGAAATCCATGTCGTCCCCAAGCCCACGGTGAGTGCGACGATCAACACACAACTAAAAAGCGAAAAGGTAACCACCTCGGGAGCCGATCCGCGCTGGCCCGCGGGAGCCTTGCGGAAGGCAAGAACCATCACCACGCTGGCGAGAAGCAATACGAGAAGGGTTACTCCAGCGATGCCGGCCGCTATTTGAGAACTCGTCGTAGTTTGGATGCCCGCATCCAATTCCCTTCCCGTTATGAAGGGGAGGCAATAAGCCGTGACGACGACAATGTAGAATGCCAGCAGGCTAACGCAACAGCCCAGCAGGAACAGGCGGCATTCCGACCTGTACGCCGGTGAGACCGTATCGCCCAAAATCGTTAAAAACCGCACGACCCCTGTCTTCTCCGGCCGCTGGTATTGGCTGACCATCAGAAGCGAGAATACCGAAAGAAAAATGCTCAGGACGATCAGAGCCACAACGGAGTTCTCCGCGTAGATGCCGCGGCCGACACTGGGCTCCCCCCGGCGTTTACCGGCCGCGCTCGCTAACGCCGGCGAATACGTGTAGTTGCTCGCGTCCTCCCACGGCAACAACCGAACAGGAAGTGTCTCTTCGTTGCCGACCGCGGTCACCCAGAGTGACGGCTTGTGCGATTCACCGGGGTTCGCGGACCCCGCCAGAGGCCTTCCATAATCGACCAGTTTTTCGTCCTGATGGAGAAGAGCCAGGGTGGCGTTATACACACCTTCCGCCGCCTGATTCGAGAACTGAAGACGCGATTTGGCCCCCCCGTAGGCATACGTCCAAAGTTGCTCGAGGTTGAAGAGCGGGTATGGCGTAATCACAATCATGCCGCGGGTGGCGCTATTGACGTCCGGATAAGCGTAGAGAAGGTCGGAGTTGAGCGTGAAGAGAATGGTGGCTGGAGCGTGCTGCCGGACTTCCTGCGCGAGGAAGGTGACATCGCGTACATCGGTGGCCACAATGCCGACGTAACTGAACTGCTCGCGCGCGATGGCGGAAAGCAGATTGGACAACGTTAATTCCGCCGACTGGACACTCAAAGTCGAAAAAGCAGGAAGGGCCTCACGCGACTCGGCAGCGCTGCCTTGTTCGAGGGGCGTGGACAGTGGGTTGCCGCTCACCGTTTCCGGCGCGGCTGCTTGTTGTTGCGCCTTACTGGTGGCAACCCGTAAGCGCGAAATGTGCATAGGGAAAGGCAGAGTCAGGATGTCGGGGGGAGTTTGTCCCCGCCAGCAACCCCCGAGCTTTGCGGATGCCTTTCCCGGTGTGCTCTGCCTGGCAAAGTGCTGCCCATAGGCCGTGTTGCCTTCCGTGAGGATCGCAATTTTCTGATAACCGAGACCGTTAATATAGCAACCAATCGCCTGCAGGGTTTCACCGTCGGGCGGCACCGCGGCTTGAAAGGTCGTATGACCCTCGGCACTTTGCGAAAGCCATGCGGGGTCGATCGCCGTGGCCGTGCCCGAAATGATTTGAAAGTGTACGCGCGAGTAGTCGCTTCGGGACCTGCTCCACTTATCCAGGGCAAAGCGCAGCGATACCGCCGAGCCCGAGAACGCAGGTCCCATGATACGGAAGGTTGCGCCGCTTTCCGGGCCGCGGCCGGGCGGAGATACCTGCGCCGGGCTAGAGACCGACGGAGACTGGTGCGCCGGGCTAGCGCCAGGCGGCGACTCTGGTGCCGGGCTAAAGCCCGGCGCTACCTCGGGGAATCCTGGGGGCAGGTCCGCGTGTTTCGGATGCCACGGGTAGAACTGCGCCATCTGCTCGAGCGCCGAAAACATCGCCTGCTTTTGAATTCCCGTGGTGGGAGTCTCTCCCACCAGGAAAACCAGTAAAAGTTGGCGGCTCTGGGGATCACGGAACAGAACCAGGCCGGGCGTCGTTTCATACAGTTGTTGATGCCATGGCGGAAGGTCATCAGGCGCTCCGCTTCCTTTCTCGGACCAGGGGAAGGCGGAACGGTCAATCGTGTAACCGGAGGCCTGCGCGGCCCTTTGCAGGGACTCGACAAAGCTGTCGAAAAAATGTGGTAAACGGGAGCTGATCGGGTCCGGCGCGGTGGCGATGAGAAAATCGATGGTGTAAGCCGTACCCGATGGCTTACCCGCTGACGCGCCTTGCTTCTCTTTCTCCGTGAACAGAAACTCGGAGACGAGATCCACCGCCGTGGGGAATGCCGCATTTACCGCCTCCGGCGACCCAATTTCGTTTTTGGGTGCGGTTGCTTGAGCCGAACTTCTCCAGGAACCCCGGATCGCCGTGGTCATGGGATAGAGAACGGCGAGCGCGGCAAACACCGTGACCAGGAGTGACGTTAAGCGCCGAGTTTCCATGCTTCAATCGCCATTCAAGTGACCCCTCACCCACCGCCTTGCGGTCCCCCCTCTCCCCGAGGGAGAGGGATGTGATTTCGCTAAATTTTAGAAAGTTCGGTCCCTCTCCCCTGGGGAGAGGGGGGACCGCAAGGCGGTGGGTGAGGGGTCACTCCAAAACTCCCCCTACTCCGCGAGCAAATCCTGGAAATAGCTGTTCAACAGCCGATTGCCGGGATCATACTTCTTCCGCAATGCGGCGAACTGCTGCAAGCGATTTCCCAGCGCTCTTTGCGCTAGCGGCCGCGTAAGCTGCGCCGTTTGGTTCGCCAGGGGCAATCCACCTCGCGCGCAGCAGAATTCGTTGTAGGCGTTGAGAAAGTCCTGCCACCCCGGATTCGCCGTGGAGACTGGATCCACTGTCATCACGTTGCCCTCAAACGAATACGACAACAGCGATTGCTGGTCCTTGGCAATGCGGTAGCCGACGTTCAGCATATTGGTGCGATAACCTTTCTGCTGGTAATAATCCTTGGAAAATTGGACAAACGCCGGCAGAACCGCGGCGTACTGCTCCTCCGGAAACGCCCACAGGCTGAACGTGTAGCGGCTGTCGTCCGACACCTTGGGGTAACGAATGATCTGGTCGGTGGCAATCGTATTGTCACTGCTCACGATATTTTCAAGCTTGAAGCGCCACAGGGCGCAGAATTGGTTGATCACTCCGTAGCGGATCGTCTTGTCCGAGATATCGTTTTCCACCTGGTCGCAGAACTTCGGCCCAGCGGTCGCCCACATGTAGTTGCGCAGCGGCCAGATGATACGATTGGGACTCCCGGACGCTCCAGGATTGTACTTGCGGAATTCCACGGTGATCAGGTCTTCAAACGGAAAGATGTAGTACATCATCGACTCGTTGCGCGCCCAAAGCTGGGGCAGCTTCTGAACGAACTCGGCGATGTGGAATGTCTCATGATGTACGGCCATCGGTAGGATCGGGCGGATGCGGAACGTGGCGGCGGTCACGATCCCGAACATGCCATACGAGGATCGCACCTGCTGCAGCAACTCCGGTTGGCTCTCGTCAACTTCCAGAATGTCGCCGGAAGGTAGAACCATCTCAACTTCGGTAATGTACGAGCCAACCTGACCATACTCTCCGAAGAAGGACGCATCTTTGGTTCCGGCGCAAGCTGCGCTGCCTACCGAAAGGCTGCCAATCTCCGTGTTGACGTAAAACTGCAACTGGTGGTCCTCGAGTTCGTGAGCGATGTCGATGTAGATCGCTCCCGCCTGGGCGGTGACGGCTTGATCGGTGATGCTCACAATCTTGTTCATGTTCGCCATTTTGATCAGCGTGCCGCCCTCCGCAATGCCACAGGGAGCCGTGGAATGGTTGGAGCCGACGGCGCGGACCGGGGAAGGATACTTAACCGGGTCCTTCAAAATGGAGATGATCTGCTCCGTAGAGTTCGCTTCCACCACCACTTGCGGATGCGAAACGATGTTCCCGAACCAGTTGGTGACCGTAAGTTCTGGCATGGAATTCCCCCCCTTTCGTAGGGGCAGGCCCTCCGGCCCCTCTCTTAACCTATGGCTGCGGAGCTGTGAAAAACTGCGATTTAACTACTGAGGCACAGAGAAAGGACCCTTGGTTTCCTCGCCTCTGCGCCTCAGCGGTCAAAAGAATTTCAAGAATTCTTCATACCCTCTGCGGCCACGGGCCAAATGACTCCGCCCCCTTGGCCAACGGGTTCCACGATGGAGACAGCCTTTACGTTGACGCCTCCGCCTATGAGCTACGCCTTCATCCGCGTCAAAATGAAGTAGAACGTCACTTGATTCGAACCCGGCTCCACATAACAGCGCAGCGGATCAGCCAACGTAGGCTGCAGGTCCGTCGCCGCCCATTTGCCGATCAGCGTATCGTTGTCAATCATCCGAATCTCGCCCTGAAACACTGAAAGATCGCTCAACTGCACAAATTCCGGCGTCATCTCCACCTGCGCTCCGGTGCTGATCAGTCCGAATTTGTACCGAGCCTGCAACTGAGTCCCCTGGGTGGCAAAAACTAATTGGAAGACGACAGGATTAAGCTGGTTCAGGATGGTGCTGTTGGGGTGCTCCACGAAAATCAAGTTGCCGGTCCATTGTCCTGTCAATTCCGCAGCCGTGGGGACGTGGGTGTGCGAGTCCTTAGAAAGTAATTGATGGTCCTCCACTGACATTTTTTCGAAGGGATAGTTGTTGCGCGCCATCACGAACGTTGCAAACTCCAGTCCATTCGGAAAACCGCCAAGATGCATTACCCCTATCGCATTTTGCGCGTCGATCACTTTGATAGTGTCGTAAACCTGCTTGTAAGGATCGTTCAGGTAATTGAGCAACAGCACGTTGTCGCCCTTCTTGAAATATCGGCGATTGTCATCTGGGTACGGGAGCTCGCGCACTTGAGGTAAGGCCGGCAGCTCGTGAATCTCATAGTTCACCACGTACCCGGTGGCGACCCCGTTCTGAACCTTGTCAAATCGCTTCCAGAAACTTCCGCCCGCGAAGATTTGCCCCGCGGGAACTCCCTTATCGCCCAGTACGCTGTTGCGGATGCGCTCTTCCCACCCGAGGAGGGTATCTTCGGCGAACGATCCCTTCCAGAAGGAATCCCGGAAAATGCGTTTCTTCTGGAAGTCAAACGTCACCTGATCGGTATTCAGCAGCGACGCGAGCGGCTGGGTGTTGGTATTGCGCAGAATCAGTTGCAAGTCCGTTCCGTGCTGGGTGCTGAAATAGTCGGGCGTGTCGGCGCCGCGCAGCACCTGCAACTGAACGTCCTCGCCGAAGCTACCAATGTCGGGAGCCAGCGGATCGTATTCGAGTTGGACGAATTGCGCGGTGAAGGCCAGGAAGCGCATGCGCGCCTGAATCTGGAGCACCGGGTCCTTGGTGCCCGTCACCTCAAAGGAAGCGAGAAACCCAACGAGGTTTCCTACCGCGGCAAGGTCTTCAAAGGTCCGGAACTTCAGATAGCCCAAGCCCACTTGTGTATCGGGCAGGCCGGCTTCGCTCTCATAGATATGGCAATAAAGCGTGGTGTAATCCCAAAGCAGTTCCCGCATGCCGCGGAGACCACCCCCGCTCTCTTTCTGCATGAACTTTACGCCATCGAGATAGAAGTTCCTGCCGTCCGGCAGCGCAAACGCCAGGTGATAACGAATTTCAGCTTGGCCGCTGGCGGGATTGACTTCCAGATAATTGAACCGGCTGTTTTGGGAATCGACGGTATAGGTTACATGGCTTGCGCCCTGGAACTTGCCAAAAGTGATGGTGCCTTCGAGTTCCGCTTCGTGCTCCGGACTATCAATGAACTCGTTGACGTCGCGGGCGGTCATATGGAGGTCAAACTTGAAGTCCACCCCACCGGCGGGCGTGCCGGTGGCGGGAATGCGCTGCCCAATCGTCAAGTCTCCGTCCCGGCCGGGGGCGGGAGTGCCGGCGCCTTCGAAATACCAACCCACCATTTCTTCATCGAACGTCAAGCTCAGCCCGTCGGGGAGATACACGTCAAGGAACGGGCTGAGGAGGGTATTGGTGGGAAGCGCCTTTTTGTCGCCCTTCGTCAGCATGTAATAGAAGCCAAATTCGCCACCGGCATCGGAGTGAAAGATTCCAATCGAGAGATCATCCGTGAGAGCGGACATGGCGGGAGGTATGGCCGTCATGTATTTGCCCACCAGGAAATTGCTCGCAACCTTGCGGATTTCATCGTGAAAAGGCGTGAAATCATTCAACTGAAAATGGTCCTGAAGAAAGCTGGGCATCACCAGGCCTTCCATCAAACCCATAAGGAGGTAGCGGGACTCCAGGCGGCCGTCAGGCTTTGATTCGAAATCGAGATACGCTATTCCATTGGCATGGTTGGCGTTCGAGATGACGTCCATCCTCCAGACGCCTTCGAGGTCCTGGGGTGTGGGAACGGCACCTGCGGCATAAAGCGCCGCATGGTCGTTCACCGTCATCTGGTCAAAACTGTACTTCCGCGTCATGGGAAACGTGAACTGGCGAATCCCATTCGGATATTCGCCCAGGTAAACGCGGCCAATCAGGAGGTCTTGGTCAATCACCTTGAAAATGTCGTAAAACCCCTGCCACGGCGGGTCGAGATACTTGAGCAGAACGTATTTCCCGGCTTCCAGCGTGCCCGTGGATTTTGCCAGATTGATCTCTTCCAAGCTGTTCCGCGCCTGGATGTGATTGTCAGTATCGCTGGTGACTCCCGTGTAGTGGCCGGCGGCGTCCTTGTGAAACTCTTTTTTGAACCCGGTGAAGAGCGCTGAGGACATGGCGTTTAGAATGTGGTCCTTGGGGAAGAAGCCCTTCCAGAATTGGTCGTTCCGAATAGTGCGGGCGGCCAGGTCGATTTGGGGGGCGCCGCCTTGGTTGACGAGCGTGTCGATGCCGAGAGACGCGCAGCGCCGGAACAGCGGTTCCAATTGACCCTCGCTGTAAGTCGAGACGAGGATCGGGTCGATCACGGACAAACTTACCGATTTGTTGGGCTGGGGGTAGGCATTCCCTTGGAGAGCCTGAATGTTCCTTTCCACGGCTCGCTCTGCGAGAGCCGAGATGGTCAGCAGAGGATTGACGTTGAGGGCGGAAGGCAGCAGCGAGCCATCACATACAAAAAGTCCTTCGTGGACGCTGCCGTCGCCGGCAAAGACCCGTCCGAATTCGTCCGCAGCGCCATGGAGGTAATCCTCGCCCATCGTGCAGCCGCCCAGCGGATGCGCGGTTACCAGATGCCGGGTTTTGAATATGTCCCATAGGGGATTGGAAATGAAGTTGGCCTGCAAAGCCCGCGCGTGCCGGCGGAGTTCCCCGTTGATGCGGGTGAAGATAATCTCCGCGGCCGGCGCCATCCCACTGAATCTTCATGTTGCCGTCAGGGTCGTACCAGTGGGAGTCGAAGACCATCGTTCCGCGGGCATCGTCATGAGCCATCACCAGATAGAACATCGTGTGGTTCAAGGCGCCGTCAATACGGTAGGGGTGCAAAAGGTCGCTGTCATTGAGGGTGCGTTGCCGCTGGGCGCTGGCGTTTCCGGCGTATGTCGGTTCGCCCTGCAAAAGCGCAAACGCCGCTTTCGCCCCTAGAATGTAGGGCGAGGGGAAAGAAAGGTCCTCCACCGTGAAGCGATCCTCGAGGGGGACGTTGCCGTCATAGGATATCGCGCTGACAATTGTCGGACCGGGCGGCAGGGCGCCTCCGGCCACGGGAGGCTTTAAGCCGTACCCAAGCACGTTAGTGACAAAAGTACCATCGTACGCCAGCCCGAAGAAATCACCGTTGCCGCTGAAACCCGTTCCCAACACCGGCGAGACCGCCAGCCCGTGCGCCTCCGAACGCAGGAGGACTTCTGGGGAGTTAATCGCACCGGCCGAGAGCACCACATTTTTCGCATCCAAAGTGAAGGATTGCTTGGAAAGATCGTTGGCGAAGTGCGTCCCGTGAATTCGCCACCCACCGCCAGAAAGCTTCTCAACCCAATCGACTTGAGTTTGCGTGTAGATTTCTGCCCCGGCGCTGCGAGCCAAGGGTAGGAAGTTCATGTAGAGGGTGTTCTTCGCACCGACGTTGCAGCCGGAGATGCAGTCGCCACAATTCGTGCAGGGCTTCTGATCGACACCGTAAGGGTTCTTGCCGTCGATGGTGAAATTGACGTTGATATTGAGCGCATAGGCATGGTTTCCGAACTCCACCGCGCGGCGCTCCATGGCCTGCACCTTGGCCAGTTCCATTGCGTGCGGATGCGGTCCCGATGCCAGCACTTGCCGCGCCCGCAGGTAGTAGGGCATCAACCCGTCGGGCCTAATGGTTCGTGGCCAACTCGTTTGCTCGAATACTTCGGCATCGGGAATAATCGCGACATTGGCATTAACCAGCGACGTTCCACCCAACCCTGAGCCTTTAATTACGGAAATGTCTTGATAATTCAGAAACTCGTAGAGCCCGAGTGGATTAGCACCGTTGCGCTGGGCGGCCAAGACGCTGGACGTTTGATCAGGAAAGCTTCCCACTGGCCATTCGCGGCCCCGCTCCAAAAGGCAAATAGAAGGCTTGGGATTGAGCGTCGCCGAGGCTAACCGGGCAGCGAAGATCGAACCGCCGTATCCTGACCCGACAACGATGTAGTCGTAGGCCTTCTTCCTGCTTGCGAAATCAAGTCCCAACATGTTCGTCCCTCTGCCAGCCTTGAGAGATTGTTCCGCCGATCTGAATGGCCGGGATCTCCAGGAAAATGGCGTTACAACGTCTAGCAGGCGTTTAAAAGCATAGTAGTCTTAAATGACCCTGCGCGAGTTGGGCCCGCTGCGCGCGCTTTTAGACGCACGACCAAGTACTGGGATTCACCTATTGACTACCTTTTGAAATTCTTTGGTATACTTTTGGATGCTAAAAGTCAAGTATAATATTGCTACAACGCAATAACTAGGACGTTAGTTGTGTGGCGCGGCGGCCCCTGCGAGGCTCTGGGCACCCCGCGAAATCAGCCAAATGTTGCGTGTATGGGCACGCAGGAAGGTGTCGAAAGGAAGGGGTTCACACCGGTTTATAAGTAAACAGTGTTGATAGACAGTTCTTGCGGAACTAACGCCAGAACACAGGGAATCCTTCAAACTGAAGGCAACGCAAGCCGCTCAGGAGGATAAACTTGCCGAATATACCAATGACTGACGGGTTTGGTCTCAATGTTCAGGCCAGTCTCGATCCGGAATCCCCTTTTGCCAAGTACTTCCAGTCCCCCCCCAGCTTGTCGGTGGTGCAACAGAATCTCGCCTCGCTTCAGGATGTCGCACTCATGCGGTTCCCTTTGGCTTCAACGGAGATAGGACTGAGTTTTGCGCAGCCAACGGTCGTGGCCTCCACCAGTCCCCAGTTTGCTGGCAGCTCAGCAGCATCGGCAAGCCTGCGGGTAGTTAACTCCGGGGAGCTCTTTGATCCTGACCCGTTCGATAATCCCATTGATGTGCCAAGCGGACGCGCATATCTAGGACTCGGGGTGAAAGTCAACGTTGCGCCGGGAATTGCCTTCACCTCCGGAAAGGTGACGTTCGGCTTCGCGGCGGGAACCACGGTATGCATGTCACACTACAAGTCGTTCGCGACGACCGAGGCCACGCCTACTTTCATGGCGGCGCTTCAGGAGTCCTTGCAAAATTATGTAATCCCGTTCACTCCCGACGATCTTTCGGCCTTGGGGGTAGGCGATGTGGCGCTTGTCGAAGGGACCGGCTCTTTTCAGATCTCCGGGACGTTCAATCTGTTAACTTCGGTGAATCCTCTTGTTAGTATCTCTTCGGCGGCCCTACCCGCTACTCTTCAGATCCAAGCAGGCGCCACGGTTGATGTTTCGGCCTGCTGTACGATCACCGGCGATTTGCAAATCCGGATTCAGAAAGTTGACGCCGGGACGGTTCGTGTTGGTTTCTATCGGAAGCGCGGTGCCGATTTCACTGTCCAAGTCACACCCTCAGCAGGCCTGACCGCAGGAACCACCAATGTGGATTTCATTTCCGCGGTGTTAGGCGTGGTCGGGCCCAACCCGTTTCCTTCCGCGGACCAACTGGAAGCAGCCGGCCTGACGGACGAAAAGCAGAAAGCGGTTGTGGGCGCCCTCCAGACGGCGATCCAGAGAAGCTTGGCGCTCTCGATCCAGGCAGAATTCGAGGCGCTTGGTTCGCAAGAGGCTACATTCCTCTACGAAATCAGTCTGAACAGCTTGGAGCCAGGCGGGCGCGCGGCGCTTCAGGATGCTCTAAGGTTGAACCTTTCCGCCTTATCCCAGTCTGCCACGTCATTGCCCCGTGGCATCCGTGAAATCCAGAGCGTTCTCACCACGACGCGAGCCAGGCGGCATACTTTGAAACTGAACATCCTCGGCATCTATAATTTCGCGTCCGTGACTGATCTGACGCTTAAGGGAACCGTCCTTGCCGACCCGGCGAGCGGCCAAGTTGTAATAACGGACAATGCCACCGCCACCCGCCTGTCCGGGGCAGAAAACTTCCTGGCTGACCCCGACAAACTCAGAAAGATGCTGGCGCAGTCGTTCCTCATCACGGCTGCTTACCGCTGTAGTGGATTGATCGCGCATGCGCCGAGTTTGAGGGTTTCCTACTGGCATTTTGCAGAACATGCCAAGACCGATCACTCCGTCCTGGCAGCCAATTTGCGCGTGCTAAGTAGCATGGGCCTGATTTCGGCGGTGCAAGAACAGCAAAGTCTTGCCCGCGCGCAAGACCTTGGGCGGTCCACTTTCTATGTGAGTACTGAGTACGACGACGCGCTGAGCCTGGGAATTTTCGTACGCAGTGATGGCGAGGCGCGCGGCCTGGCTGAGTATGAACAGATCGGCCGTACGGCGCTGCAGATGCTCATTCAGTCCGGGGATGACGACGGTTACCGGTTGCGTGCAGTTCAGAATGACGCTGTCTGGCGGAAAGTCAAGGAAACGGGGGGCACACTCAGCAATCTTGCCGCAATTTTCCCGGATCTACGCCCTGACTCACAAATTCCAATCATCGCTGGGGACTACGTACTTATCGAGTGGTGGGCCACCACCATGGCGCGCATGGCGCAATCATTAAGCTCGGCCAAGCGTGCTTTTGCCCAGCAGCCTCCCCTTGCCCAAGACAGCCCGGCGTTCAAAAGCGTTCAAGCCGATTTGTGGCATCAAATGGCAGAGGTTGCCCAGAATACCCACGATAGATTTTCCGACCCCTGGGGGGTATTGGCCATGGACTTGGCTTCCGGGCAGCAATCCGTGGCAAGCGCCCGGATCGTATCTACAGGTTTGGCGCTAAGCGTGGCGCGGTCGAATACGCTCGCGTCGGGAGCGCCTCCAGCACCCGTCGTCTCATCATCTTGATTTCGGATTTGGCGCGCGCCGGCACGCCGAAGAGTTGCTGGCTTTCACTGAAATACCGTTTTTGCAATGCACGCTTGCGGCTGGAGCATTGTGGATAACCCACAAAAGCCCGACATAGCTAGAGGCAAAGCAGCACAGGCCGGATGCCGTTCAGTGTGTTAAGTTGCTCTTTTTCAATGGATTACATAGAAAGCGCCGTGCCTACGCAAGAAAATGCGACTTTATGTCGTCTTATGCCCCGAGGGCCCTCGAAATGAAATAAGGCCGAGTTGTGCGGACACGGTGACATTCCCCGGGCGCACTTCGACGCTTCTGGCGGCGGACGACGCGGCAGTGGCCCTATTTGATGCTCGCTTTAAGTGCCGTGTGCAGTGCAACGGCGTCCAGGCTCGCCGTCTTATCGTCGATTGTGAGTTGGGTCAGCTTTTGGCCGGGTCCCGCGACCAGTTGGGCAGTTGCCGGGGGATTCGATCCGCTGGCTGCCACCACTGCTGACGTGCCGAGAATATTACCGCTCGCATCGAGCAGAACTTGAATTAATGGCATGTTTTATCCTCCTTAGAAACCGCCGCCCCGCCACTGAAACTTCACCGTGTTCGAACCCTCGTTCTTAAGGGTGGCGTGGTAGGTGAGGTGCCCGCTGCTGTCCAGCACTTCAGCGATCTGAACCGTTGCCAACTCGCCTGAGGCGGCGAGCGGCTCCGCTTGAATCAACTGGGGCCCCTGATCGCCGTTGCCTCCCCAGCTAAACCACCAATCCTGGCTGGCGCCTGCTGCAATGGTACCCGAACCGGATGTCCAAGACATGACCAATCCTCCTTATTTTCCCCCGCCGCGCCACTGAAAGTACAACGTGTTTGAGCCGGTGTTCTGAACGGTGGCGTGGTAGGTGAGGTGTCCGCTGCTATCAAGGCTTTCCGCAATCTGGGTGGTGACCAGTTCTCCCGAAGCGTTGAGCGGTTCCGCTTGAATCAATTGGGGCCCCTGATTTCCGTTACCTCCCCAGCTAAACCACCAATCCTGGCTGGCGCCTGCCCCGATGCTGCCAAAACCAGATACCCAATAGGGGCTGGGGCTGTACCAGAGATCGACTTCCCCGCTGCCTGACGAGTCTTCGTCAAAGATCAGGGTATGCTGACCGCAGTCCGTGACCGGGTCATTCGCGGTCCACACCATCACCGGATGGGTGGACCCGGTCTGCATGTCAATCGCGTACATTTGCGTCTTGCTCGTGGCGGGGTAATCCGAACACTTGGTGATGCCATAGCATTCCAGCGTCTCAATACACCAAGTGAGCTCCTGGATATTCTGGACGGGGAAGCCCGTGTTGGCAATTCCTTGAAATTGACAGTTGTAGCTGAATCCCTGCGCTGACTGGGCGGTGAGCGTCATCACGCCGATCAGCACCGTGCCAGGGTTCACCTGAACCAGGTTCGAGTGGAACGCCGGCCCCCCTTGCCCGTCAACGTACCAGCTTGCCACCGACCAGTAGTTTCCGCCTCCAGCTGCGGACCCGCCCCACTGCAACACGGGCTGGTAGATCATCGTGGAGTTCTGGATACCATTGAAAAGGAAGATGGTCTGGCCCGATTGCGTGGACGGCGCGGGAGGAACCACCCAGCGCGTGGAAAAAAGAGATACCGGGGTGCCGGTGTTGTTGGTCCAGGAGGCGTAGGTGATCCACCCGCTGCCAAACGCCGGAACCAGCGCCGGGGCGGGAGCCACAGCCGTTGCGACTCCGGGGAGGCGTGGTAGAGTTGCCGGCGGCTTTACGACATTGCCGGGCATCAACGGCTTACCAGCGGACCGTGGCGCGATGACTCCGAAATCGGCAAGGACCCTCCCCGATGCGTCCAGCATGCGATGGTGCCCTCCGGCGCCGTCCAGTACGGCGCCGGCTTGAATCAGGTATACGAGAGACTTGGGCCGAAGCCCTCCAGGCGTGAGTACTTGTTCATCTGGCATGGCTGAACCTCCTTCGCCGCCCTCCGCGGAATCGGAAACTACCGTGTAAGTTCCGTCCGGGGTTCGGCGGACGACTTGACCCGGGCCTACAGGCTGCACCTTACCCTTGGGTCGCGGACCGCCAGGGGTGATCACCAGATCGTCACCATCCGGCGTCCCTTCGGGGTCTGATGGATCAATGAAAGCGATCTTTCCCTCTCGTCGATGCTGATCTCGCACTGCAGCTTAGTCTCGGACAAACAGTCCACGCGCCGCCCGTGCCTAGCGCCTGGCGGGTGCCCCGTTCCGTTCCTGAGATCAGTTTTCCCTGGGATTTGGTGCCTGTCACCGAAGGTAATAATGTCCATCTCACCTCCCATTGTCAAGGGTTATTTTGCGGCGTGATTTTGTGGCGGCTTAGCGCCGGCGACTCATTTACGTGCAGCAGTTCCGCCAGGTGTCAGAAAGGCCGGAATACGGGGATTGCCGATTGAGGACTTTCTTGGAGGGCGCGAATCGCCGCGGGTGGCGCATACGTTGAATTGCATGTAGCGACTCGAGTTTCTACATTTTCAGGGCTCGTCGGTGGCAAGGCCGTTTCACCGCCAAGTGGATTCTTCCGAGCGGTTAGCGCGAAGGTGGGCGTAGTTTGGCCTCCTCCGCGGCTCGTCATCGGGCCCCGTGTAGGGAGCGGCTTTCGCCTGGCCATCAAACGCCGGTGCTCTCATCGGTGCCATCGCCGACGCAACATGCCGTCCATGATAGGCCTTGCCCCCGCCCCCGAGTAGTCATTCCCCGATCTAGTACCGCGGAGGAAGCCAAACTGCGGCTACCTCCGCGCTCGGCGGCCCTGGCAAGTCGCGCGCCCCGGTTTGCATGCGTGCTGAATTGCTCACAGTTTGCGGGTCACAATTAGCCACCAAACTTGGTTATCTGCTGGGTGGTCAATGAACTGATCTTGTCGGCTGATGATCTCAAAACCTGCACTGCGAACTTCCGTTTCCACCAAATCTGGGTGCAGTTCATGATGCTCTGTCTGCGTCTCACGGGACTCAACGGCACCGGATCGCGGACCTCGATCGACGATGACCAGACGCCCGCCCGGTTTCAACGAGTCGGCCAAGTGATGCAGGATTAGCTTTGGTGCTGTTAATTCGTGATAGGTATTCGCGATCAGGACCGCGTCTGCAAATCTCGCGGGGAGTAGGGGATCATCTGTTTCTCCGCAAATAGTCCTGACATTGTGCTGGTTCCGTAGGAGCGCTCGAATGCGAAGGAAGACCAACGATTGCTGGCGAATGTCCTCCGCCACGACGACGCCGTTCTTGCCGAGCAAAGAAGAAAGCTTGAACGTGAAGTAGCCAACTCCCGAACCGAAATCCACCACCACGCTGCCTTCGTGGAGATTAAGTGCCTGGATCACGTCGGAGGGCCGCTGCCATTGGTCTCGGTCGCGTTCGATTTGATCCAGCGCATTAAGAGTTTGAATGCCTTGGTAAAGATAGGTCAGCAGGAGAACGATGAGCACACTGCCGACAAGGAACAGTGCTACGCGAACACGATACGTTCTTTGGACTCGGTCATCGGGTACTGGCATCATGTGCATAACCCGGGGCCCTATGTTGCCATCAAGAGCGACCTCATCATAAGCCCAATGTTGGATCAAGCCCCATAGCAAGTTCTTACAAAACGCGATGGTGTCTGGTATCCTTTTGCCGTTCGAATTTCAGGAAGGGAAATCCTCGTTCATGCACGACCACACTCACGATCATGGCACGGACCTCAGTCGGGAGGCGCGCGCGACACTTCAGCGGGGGCTCACCGGACTCCTGCGAATGACGGAGGGCAAGGCGTTCCGACCGGTCGCCTCTGAGCGGTACCCGCTTCCTTTGGCCCTGGCGGTTTACGGGGAGATCCCGGACCCCGAGCGGGTCCGAAACGAAGTGCGTGCAGGCATCGAGTCCGACCCCCTCCGACTGCTCGAGGCGGGCTTGGCGCTGCTTGAGCTTTACGCGTGCAACCAGCCGGGCGTATCCGCTTCGGTGCCAGACGACGACGCTTTCCTGACCGAGGTCTTCGCGAGCAAGCGAATGAATGGCTGGATCGTTCTGCTCGGCGGCGGGAATCAGGATGAAACCCAGGCAGCGGTAAACACCCGCTGGCAGTTTAAATTCATCGAAGTGGGAGAGACATGTACCGGCCTTTACGTCTTGCTGAATGTGCTGGCGCGTTACGCCTTCGTATACGGGCGGATACCGCTCGGCGACACCCATCTGCTCGGACACTTCATCGAAGACATTACCTCGGGTTTGGTCGTGGCGCGCGGAATACTGAGTGACCTGGAATTGACGCTATCGCTTGCCGCCATGCGAATCGGGGTCCCCGCTATCACGCCTCAAGATTACCCCTTTCAGCTCGGACGCCACGTCCGTGCCGGCACTTTGCATGAAATCGTCGATGCCGTGTCGAGTTTCCCCAGCGTCCGGCGCCTATTGGATCATGCCGACATCCCGCCTTTACCTGAATACTTGAACCCCGGGGAAGCCCCGGCGCGCTCCGAGGTCGGCAAAACCTGGGGAGACACGCCCGACAGCTTTTATCTGCTGCGCAAAGGGAAGGTGGAAGTCCCTGGTGTCAGCGTGACGGGAACACCTTCTGGAGCGATGGGGATTCTACTAACGGTTAACGCCGGACCCCTCGACGCTTTCGACTGCCGGTATATCGAGTCTCGCGCGGCCCGCGTCTTTTCAAGAATGCGCGGGGTTTCAGCGCGACATGCCGCCGGGAGACTGGTGCTGGGACTTGCGCGCGACTTCGACCTGCCCCCTGAACGGATTGGCGAGTCCTTGATCGCAGCAATCCGAAATGAGTTTCCACGAATCGTCAAATTGCACGCGGAAGTGATCTTCGACCGCGAACGCCTGCGCGACCTGGAGGCTGAAGTCTCGGCCGAAAGGACCGAGCGAAAGCGAGAAATCGCGGCGGCAACCGAGGAGAGCGTTGCCGAGTTCGTCACCTGCGTAGGTTGCTCCGCTTTTGCGCCCGACCACGTTTGCATTCTCACGCCCGAGCGGCCCCCGCAGTGCGGTCGCGCCTACGAGTTTATCAAGACCGGGGCGCTCTATGGATACGATGACATGACCAACATCCATCACCGTGAGTTGCATTTCGGCGTTAATTCTTTTGGGACCTGCCCGAAGGGCGAGTTGCTGGATCCCACCGCCGGGGAATGGTCAGGCGCCAACCAGGCGGCAGCGCGTCTGACGGGAGGAAGGATCACACGCGTCCAACTGCATTCCCTCGACTAAGCGCCGCATACCGGGTGCGGTTGCTTTCAGTTGATCCTGTTCAAGACGGACCTGCCCAAGCCTGGAATCGGTATCATGGAGCGCGGCTACAAAGGACCGGCACCGGATGGCCGCACTTGGCGCGATCTGCATTATGCGTTGGGCGGGAAGCAGACGGCTGGCCTCGCCGGCGCGGCGTGGGGATACTTGCAGTCGCGGAAGTTTCTGGTTGCCCACGGTGGGCGGAGGAACGTGGTGTGGGCGAGCCCTAAGGTCGCCGCCTTACTGGGGCCGGTGGACGGATCCATTTGAGGAGTTATTCGGGCTAATCGTATGCGCACTCAAATCAAGGCCTGGGTTTTCGACGCTTATGGGACCCTCTTCGACCCTCTCTCTGTTCAAGGAAAAGCGGAGAGGATCTTCCCCGGCCGCGGGGAGGCTCTAAGCCGGCTTTGGCGCCTGCGTCAACTCGAATATACCTGGCTGCGAGCGCTGATGAACCATTACGCGGATTTCTGGCAGGTCACGCGGGAAGCTCTGGTCTATGCCAGCCACAGTCTGGGCCTGCGCTGCGAGGCCCCTCAGCAAGAGGAATTGATGCAGGAATACCTGCACCTGGAGGTTTATCCCGATGTGACTGAGGGGCTCGAGCCCCTGCTGAACCAACGCTTGGCAATTCTTTCCAACGGCTCACGGCGGATGCTTGAGGCCGTGGTCGAGCACGCCGGGCTGAAACAGGCGATTGCCACCCTGCTGAGCGTCGATAAGGTGCGGACCTACAAGCCCAGCCCCACCGTTTACCAACTGGCCGTGGAGGCGTTGAAGTTGAAGAAGAACGAGATTGGCTTCGTGTCTTCAAATTACTGGGACGCAGCGGGTGCCGCTGCTTTCGGTTTTCCGGCCTTCTGGCTCAATCGTAGCAAGGCGACCCCTGACGAGCTGGGAATCGCTCCTGAGGCCACCATCACAGCGCTTCGTGAACTCGCCGACGTGTGCTGAACGAGGGGGGTGCCCTGACTATACCGCCACCCGCGGGTGGCGCAGGGTCGAAAATGCAGGTCTAAAATGTCATTTTCATGGGGTTTCGCGGGCCGCAGGCCCTAAAAGACATACATCGACTTCCAATGTATGCGTCACCCGCGAGTCACTCCCGATCAAGGCTAGCGAGTAGCGAGGATGTATTTACGTGAGCGCCACTTGGGAGATTTTGGCTTCAGGACCAGTCGTCCGAGTTGCTGTGCGCTCCGGGGTAATGTTGCGGGCGTGGCTATCCGGACCCGCCGTCAACGTGACCGCGCCGCACCTGGTCAGGCTGAAGGTTTCCGCGGGTGGCGCATACATTGAAGTACCATGTATGCGCCACCCGCGGTTGTCGAGGTCGCCACTTGGCCCCACGAATGAACCGGGCGTATCGTTTCGATATAGCGAAATGTCTAGCCCGCAGACCAGGTTTTCCGACTTGGTGACAATCGGCAAAACGATAAACTCAGTATCTTTCACCGCCAGGGACTTTGCCTCCAAGTAGCGCCTTCTGTGTTCGTTTAGCCCTGGTGTCCCGCGAGGAGGGAGACCTGCCAGCGCCCCGAATCTATCATTCCAGAGCCGCAGCAATTGGGAATGGAAATGCCTCCGGATTCGATGGGTCTCGACCCTGCGGTTTTCTTTGTCCTTACTGTTCTGGCTCGGAAGTCGCCCCTCGTACTGGATGTAGAATTCCATGTTCCAGCCCTTTGCCAGGCGTCGCCCTACAAAACGGGCAGAGATCTTACAATCCTCACCGTTTCCAGGCTGACGTAAATCACCTGACCCACCAATCGCACGATGTATTCGGGATCGTCGGCGCGGTTGGGGTCGGAGCGGATGCCGCTGTGCTTGTCTTCCGTCACCTGGTATTGATCGATGACCCATTCGAGCGCGCTGCGATTGCCCAGGCGGTATTCAAAGGTCTCCGGTGGAATGCCGCCCAGCGTAAGCGAGTCGTTTACCTTGAGCGAGCGGCGGTCTTTGGAGAGCCGCATTTTATCCTCGACGCGATAGGAGAGCGGGATTGTAGCGCCGACCTTGAGGTCGGCATTCTGTAGGGCCGAGCGGCGCTCGGCCTTTGGTAGCGGCGGCTTTACGCCGCCATGGCGAGGTAAACTCGCCGCTACGTCCGCCCCCAAAATGCCGGAACAGGTTTCAATGAATTTCAGCGGGTAGGGTTCCAGTTTTTCGTAATCGATGTGCAGGTCCGCCAGTTCCTTTCCCGCCTTCGAAAAGCCCCAGAAGTCTTTCGCCAAAGGAATGCGCGGCAACTCGCGCTTCAGGTTTTCGGCGTACTTCTTGCGGTATTCGGGATGATGCAGAACGCCGTAGACGTAATAGAAGATGTCCCACTTGGTGATTTTATCTTCGCGGTAACGCTTGCGAAAATGTTCCAGCGCCCAATCGGTGATGTTTTCGCGGCGGTTCGTGCCGTCTTCGTCGTAAACATAAAATGGAAAACACTGGTGGGCGTCCACGGCAGCACACGCATGTAAGTCCGCGAGCGTTCCCACGACTAACGCGCTGACCGTCGGGGACCTAAATGCCAAATCGCTCGTGATGATGACCCGATTCTCCACCTCGGTGGGAGGGGTTGGGAAGATCGAGGGCATCACGTAAACGCGTTCGTTTACAAACCTATCGAAGAAAAGATTCCGAGTGCAAAATGGGCGATAAAGGGCGACGCGGACTTTCCCCTCGTCAAACGCCGCGTACGCGCCGCGCTGGAGGTTCATCTTCAGGCTTTCGCTCCATTTAATCTTATCGTAGTGAACGAATTCATCGACGGGTTGCTTCCCGCCGCAGCGCTTGTAGCGGTCCACCTCGCCATTGTAGTCGTCGATAAATTTCCGAACCCGATCACTCAGCGCGCCTTTGTCGAAATCATACGCAACCCCATCTCTGCACGTCGCGACTCCTCTGGAATAAATCTTGAACACTGTTTGAGGGCTTACTGAATCCGATGCCTTGGCGGACTTCGTGCCCAGCGGCAGAAAGAGGCTGGTTTCCCAAGCATCTTTGATGACCATCCAGCCGTCCGTTTGACTTAGGTACAGGCCGTGCCAATCCATAGCGCCGACGGATCGACTCTTCTGGAGAAATGCCAATTTGTCTTCCTTGCGCCAGTTCTCCTCCACGCGGTAGTACGACATTGCAGCTGGTCTTTGAGCGCCTTTGCGTACGGCGACCGTTATCCCTACGCCCACCTGAATCCCGAATACGTTGTGTGCTGTGCCACTCAGCTTCGGGTTTCTGCGAACATCCCCATGTAAGTCAAGCATGTAGAGGTGAGTGAAATCGGCCAATAAGTGCTTTCGCATGCCATCGAATGCCGTCTGGCCCATGAAGCTACTGTTTGACACGAAAGCGACAATCCCGTCCCGCGTCCCGAGGCGATCTGTCGCCCAACGGAAGAACTTTACGTAGGGGTCAGAAAGCGCAGCTTTGTTACTCGCGGCCGAGGACTTCGCATAGGTCTCGGCCACACGGCGGTCAATGACCTCGTACGTCCGGTTCTTATTGTTGTCGCTTTCGTTCTGCTGATTCATGTTGTACGGCGGGTTACCAATCACCACCGTAATCGGAGTTTTGCGCTGGCGGTCTACGCGCTCTGCGTTTTTCTCTGTCATGAAGCCAAGCTGATGCTGGCTGCCTTCGGCAAGGTCGAGCGTATCTACGAAGCACAGCCCTTCGAAGGGCTCATAAGTACTGGTCAGTTCGAAGTAGGCGTGTTCGATATTGAGCGAGGCGATGTAATAGGGCAGCAGCATCACCTCGTTGGCGAAAAGCTGCTCGCGGTAGACCCGGGACAAGTCGCGGCCGGGCATACGGCGCAGCAGATTCACGACAAAGTTCCCGGTGCCGGTACACGGATCGATAATGTAAACATCGGGGCTGGAAAGGCTCTTGCCGAATTCCTTTTCCAGAACCTCGGCCACGCTCGCGCACATGAAGTTGACGATTTCCTGTGGCGTGTAGACGATACCATGCGTGTCAGCCACCTTCACCGCGTAGCCCTGGAAGAAGCGTTCATAAACGGTGTTCAGGAAGTGTTGCTTTTCGCTAAAGTCAGGCAGCAAGCGGGCGGTGCTTTCGATGGTGACATAAAACCGGTCCAGGCTTTTCTGGAACTCGGCGCGGTCAAAGCTTTTGCTCACCAGGGCGTCGATAACCCGCTCCACTTCCGCCGCGATGGCGTTGCGCTTGGCGAATTCCGGGTTATTAAAGACGGTGCGGATCAGGCGTTCGGTCAGCAGGTGCTGCACCAACATCTCATCCACGGCTTCGACACGGATATTGGGATTCAGCGCGGTGCGGCAAAGGTCAAAGAACTTCTCGAAGGCAGCCTGGAATCGCGCGTTGTCCTTGTGCGCCTGCTGGATTTTCTCCACCAAGCCCCACGCCAGTTCGGGGGCGCGTTCTTTGAATTCCTCAACCGCTTCCTCGAAACCTTCGATGTCCGGCTCGGTGTGGGCGAAGAACTGGTTGAGCAGCGCGGCCAGTTCCTTGGGATTGCCGAGATTGAACTCCCCATTGATCTGCTGCTTGTTCTGGTAGAGGACGCCGGTTTGGGTATCCTCAAAAATGATGTTGGAAAGCGGATAGCCGCGCGCGATCTTTTTCTTTATTTCACTGGGGAAATTGTCCTGGGTGTCCTTGGCTTCCCAGTATCCGCGCGGCAGGGTGTTGCGGTCGCGCAAGGTGCCATCCGGACGGATCAGCGCACCGCCCGACTTCCCGGAAAGCTCGGGGATGAACGTCCAGCCTTTCAGCTTGGCGGTGTCAGCCAGCAGGAACTCGAACGCCGAACGCACGCTCATTTCATTCAGCACGCGCTGGTCACGCAGTGCGGCGACTTGCTCGTAGTACTTGCGTATGGCGCGATGGGTGGGCGTAACAAGTCCATGGGCCGTCATAATGTGGGCCGAATATTAGCACTTCAAGTACGGGGAGCCAAGCAGGAACTAACGGTTAGAGTTCGCGCCGCATCCAAGGGCCGCGGAGTGCACCGAACTGGGACTACCTCCGCACCACCCAGCTCCACGTGTGCCGAGCCCGGTGCACCGATGCGAGCAGCAATCACTTGACGGTCGCCTAACCGTAGATGTGGTGCCCACGCTCGGGTACCGTTTTCCATGGAGTGATAGTTCACGCTGAAATCATTGCGCCAACGGAAGCGAAGTGGTCTCGTCATTTGGCCCTGCAGCGCCCTGCTCGCAGCGAGAGCACCCGTCACTTCCCGATGTCTTTGTGTCCTCCGGAAACCATACTCGTTCAGGATCTCCCGCGGCCATTTGTCATCCCCCTAAGGTGTTATGGTCCTTGTGATGCGGCAGCCGCAGTGAACATTTGAGCTTCGATGGGAGTCGCTGTATGCTATCGATCGGGTCTGGCGCTTCCAATCCCAGAACCCCGCGGGGTGAATAGTGGGCGCGACGAAGATTATGGTTATCCGGCACGGCGAGAAGCCAGGCATTTACAATGGCCAAGCGTATGAAGGCGTGGACGCTGCGGGCGATGCGTGTGGTGGTTCGGGTGCGGAGCATCTGGTTACTCTCGGATGGGAGCGTGCGGGAGGGTTGGTCACGCTCTTCGCTCCGCCGTGGGGCCCGAAGGTCCCGACACTTGCTACTCCGCAATACTTGTTTGCCTCGAACCCAACCGCTGCGGACGGCGACGACGCCGACGGAGACGGGCCCAGCCAGCGACCCTATGAGACCATTACGGCCGTAGCGGCGGCACTTGGATCGGGCGGCACGCCGATGACCATCAACCAGGGCTTTGCGAAGAAGGACTTCAAAGACATGGTTGCTGCGGCGGTCGCCGGCGCAGGCGTGGTGCTGATTTCCTGGCAACACGAGGATATCGCGTGGGAAGACAAGAAAGGCAAGCCCGGAATCAGCCAGTGCATTCTCACGGAGACGGGGACGGCGGGTAATCCCTTCAACATTCCGCAAAGCTGGCCGAGCGGCCCGGCAGGGGCGCGTTACGATCTGGTCTGGGTTTTTGACCGGCCGAGGGGTAGCGGTCCGATCACCGGTTTCACGCTCTTCGCCCAAATGCTGCTGGCCGGTGATGCCCCCGCGCCGCCACTGACTTAATCCCATCCACTTCCTCTCTGGCGTTTGCTGCACTATTGACTCGGGAGCGACATTTAGGCTATAAACGACCGCAGGCTAAGGGCACTAACCCAAATAGGCCACGATAAATATCCGAAAGACATGAGGCCATGTATGTGCGGACAGACGCACCGCCCCAGTCTGAAGAGTTTTGTCATCGCCGCTTCTATTCAGCGGGAAATAGACGCGCAAGCGGGCAATCCACCCAAACGCATTCCCATTATTGTGTGCCTGAAGGATTCAAAGGAACATCCGGAATCCGGGGTGCAGGCCTCCAAGGACAACATCAAAGAATATTTGCGCGGCAAGGCCGAGCAGGTAAGTGAAAGCGATTTCTACGTTTTCACCTCCCTTTTTCCCGGAGACATCACCAAGCTTGCGGAACTGAGGCAATGGGTCTACCAGCTTTGGCTGGACGAGACCACCTATGGCCACCTGCTTAGTTCCGCAGACACAGTGAAGGCGACGTCCTGCTGGCGGACTTTTGACGCGCGTGGAAAGGGCATCACCTGGGCGGTAATGGACACCGGCATCAACGCCGACCATCCTCATTTTGCCGTCTCGCAGACGGTGGACGCCAAGCTCAGCCGGAATTTCTCGAGTTCCGACACGCTCAACGATCAGGAAGGCCACGGCACACACGTGGCGGGAATCATTGCGGGATGCTGCCCCCCGTGGGAAGCAGGCAAGGCCTACAAAGCTGCGACCTACCTGGAAGAAGAGGGAGACGACCCGCAAATATCCGATTTAGCGGCCGCCCCTTCCGGCATCGCTCCCCTTGCTAAGCTATTGAACATTAAGGTGTTGAATGACGATGGCACGGGCTCAGCCTCATCCGCGATTCGTGGCTTGGAATACCTTCGCAAGCTGAACGACGCCAGCCAGGCAATTCGGGTGGACGGCGTCAACATGAGTCTGGGCTATGCGTTTGACCCGAAAAGCTACGGTTGTGGTTACAGCCCTTTGTGCCAGGAGGTGACCCGCGCGGTGGAATCCGGTCTAATTGTCGTGATTTCCTGCGGCAATTGGGGCTACGGCAAGACGACGATGGGCAGCGGCGAGCAAGCCGCGGTGACGGTTGTGTCTTCCATCAGCGATCCTGCCAACGCCGAAGCTGCCATTACCGTGGGCTCGGTTCACAAGAGCAAGCCGCATCGGTATGGGGTTTCTTACTTTTCCTCGAAAGGCCCCACTGCCGACGGACGCATGAAGCCGGACTTGGTAGCGCCGGGCGAAAAGATCATTTCCTGTCATGCCCACCCGGAGCAAGGCTATCACTATCGAGAAGCAAGTGGCACGAGCGCTGCCGCGCCGCATGTTTCCGGGTCCATCGCGGCTTTTTTGTCCGGACATGCCGAGTACCGCGGCGATCCGGAGGGCGTGAAAGAGATCTTCTGCAAGGCCGCCACGGACTTGGCCCGCGATCGTGCCTACCAGGGCGCCGGCATGGTGGATTTGCTGCGGGCGATGATGTCGGTGTGAGTGGGTGGCGGTCTTCTCGGGCTTCTGCTCAGCACCACCCCGGCGCTAGCGCGCCACCCCTCCTCATCTGAGGAGGGGAGTTTTTGGACCGCATCTGAGGAGGGGAGTTCTTTAACTGAAAGGAGCTTGACTCATGGCACGGTTTAAGCAGTTTCACGATCCCGAGCTTTCGATCTGGCAGGCCGCCGTGGGGGAAGTGGAAGCTAAGGCCGCGGTGGGAGGGCAGACCGAAGACGTCGGTGCGCCGAGTGTGATCAGCGGGCGGCCCGATGATCTTGACGCAATGTCCTCCGAGGCCATTGCCTACTGCCAACACGTGGACCAACATATTCCCCTGGTCGTATACCGCCGCCGGCCAGCCGTCGACCGAGGGGCTGCTGCAAACGCTGGGCTTCTGCTCGCTGGCGGCGCTCAAATTGGCGAAGGCGAAGATTGTCGGCAACCCCGAGGGTCCCCACCAGGTTGGGCTGGCGAGTTTTGGCGATTGCGACCCGAAATACGCGGAAGCGGCTGCCAAATACGCGGAGTATTTCGTCGCTCAGCAAAAGCAGATTCCGTATATCGTTTACAAAAATTTGAGCGACTTCGTGATCGATGGCAAGCTGCCAGCGAAGGCCAAGGTGGCGATCCTGGGTGATTGGGGCACGGGCCAGGACGCAGCCAAGCTTGTCTTGCGGCAGATTGCCAACAAGAATCCCGACGTTGTGATCCATCTCGGCGATATCTACTACGCCGGAACACAGTTTGAAGTGAACACTTATTTCTTGCAGATCTGGCAGCAGATTCTAAACCTCGGCGACAAACTCGACCGCATTCCCACTTTTACGCTCGCCGGGAACCATGACATGTACTCGGGCGGTGGGCCGTACTACGATCTGATCAAGAAACTGGGCCAGCCCGCCAGCTATTTCTGTTTGCGCAACGACCATTGGCAGTTTATCGGGCTGGACACGGGGTATCACGACCACAACCCGGCTGCCGGCGGAGATGGCGCAACTTATTTGCAGGACACCGAAGTCACCTGGCTCGCTGACAAGATCAATAATGCGGGCACCCGCCGCAACGTGCTGCTTTCGCACCATCAACTTTTCACGGCCTTTGACGCGATTGACAACGGCGAGATTAACATGCGGCTCTACCCGCAAGTCGCGCCGTTGCTGCCCAAGGTGGCGCTGTGGATTTGGGGGCACGAGCACGACTTTGTGCTCTACGACGCGTACAAGAATCTGGCGCGGAGTTGCTGCCTGGGCCACGCCGCATTCCCCGTGGGCGAGGGCGAAGTCCCCAAGACTCCGAAGCACCCTGAGATTCCGTTGATTAAAGGTGACAATGGCGATCCCATCCGCCTGGGAATGACCGGCGGGCTTTACAACCATGGTTACGCGATCATCGATATTGATGGCGCTTCCGGGAAAATTTCTTATTACCAGGACAGCGACGAGGATACGCCGATGTTCCAACAGGCGTTGACTTGAAAATGACAGATCACCGCCTTCTCCCTTGGGGAGAAGGTCTGGAGTTTCGACATTTCCGGTCCGGCACCACCCCGGCGCTAATGCGCCGGCCCTCCTCGACTGAGGAGGGCAGCCCAACAAAGAACTGCGGAGGGCCGCCCGACAAAGAACTGAGGAGGGGCAGCGCAAGAAAGCTCCCCTCCTGATTCAGGAGGGGCCGCGCCGCTGGCGCGGGGGTGGTTACAAGACACTCACGAAAATGGGCGGGGACCTTCAGAATCAGGTTCCGCGTTACCTCGCGATGAGGAGGTCATATGGCGCGCCTGTCATCACCGATTGAAACTCTCAGGGAACACTACCCGGTGGTCGTGATTGGGTCCGGTTATGGCGCCGCTATCGCTGCGTCGCGATTGGCGCGAGCTGGGCAACAAGTCTGCATCCTCGAACGCGGCCGCGAGTTCCAACCCGGCGAATACCCCAACCGTACGCCCCAGGCGGTTGCCGAGATGCAAGCGCACACGCCGGAATGCTCCCAAATCGGCTCACGAACGGGTCTCTTCGACTTTCATATCAACCCCGACATAAACGTTTTTGTCGGCTGCGGCCTGGGTGGCACTTCTCTGGTGAATGCGAATGTGGCTCTGCGGGCGGAACCGCGCGTGTTCGATGACCCGCGTTGGCCGCGCGAGCTTCGCAATCCGAAGCCAACCGACCCGACCGTCGAAATCGACCATGCCACTCCACTCGAGGAAGGCTACGCGCGAGCGGAGGAGATGCTGAAACCCAGTCCGTATCCTCAGGACGCCGCGGAGCTTCCCAAGCTTCGTGCCCTCCAGGAGTCCGCCCAACATTTGGGCCGGAAGTTCTACCGCACACCCATCAACGTCAACTTCACGGTCGAAGGCGCGAACCATGTCGGGGTGGAGCAGCACAAATGCACAGCTTGCGGTGATTGTGTTAGCGGCTGTAACTATGCCGCCAAAAACACTCTGATCATGAACTACCTGCCGGATGCTGCCAATCACGGCGCGGAGATATTTACGGAGGTCTCTGTCCGCTGGATCGAGCGCAAAGGCAATCAATGGGTTGTGCAGTGCGAGGTGCTCGGAGTGGGGCGGGAGAAATTCAAGGCGCCGGCGATTGCCGTCACCGCCGATGTAGTGGTACTGGGGGCTGGAACTCTGGGTTCCACCGAGATTCTGTTGCGGTCGGCACAGCACGGCTTATCGCTCTCGAACCAACTCGGCGAGCGCTTCACCGGCAATGGGGACGTACTGGCCTTCGGGTACAACACGAGCCGAGACATTAACGGAATCGGATGGGGGCATCACCCCGCCGGGCAGATTCCTCCCGTGGGACCCTGCATCACGGGAATCATCGACATGCGCCACGAGGCGACGCTCACCGACGGGATGGTGGCCGAAGAAGGATCTGTCCCCGGAGCCCTTGGCGTGTTTCTGCCCGGAGCATTTGCTGCTGCCGCGGAAGTGGCGGGGACGGCTGAACCGGTCGCCACCACGGAGCGCATCGAGGAAAAGGAACGTGACCTACTCACCGACTTTGAAGGCCCCTATCGCGGCGCCGTGCACCGCACGCAGACCTACCTGGTAATGACGCACGACAATGCCCGCGGCCGCATGACATTGGACGCGCAAGGCAACCTCGCTCTCGATTGGCCGGGCGTAGGCGACCAACCCATCTTCGCACGCGTGAACGAGCGCCTGAAGCAAGCCACCGAGGCGCTGAGCGGCACCTTCGTGCACAACCCTCTTTGGAGCAAGTTGCTGCGCCGCAATTTAACGACCGTCCATCCGCTGGGCGGCTGCGTCATGGCTGACACCGCCGAGGGAGGCGTGGTGAACCACCAGGGGCAGGTATTCTCCGGCGCCACAGGTACCGGGGTTTACGACAGCCTCTATGTAGCAGACGGTTCCGTAATTCCCACTCCGCTCGGCGTCAATCCTCTCCTGACCATTTCGGCGGTGGCGGAGCGTTCGATGGCTCTGCTCGCGAAGGACCGCGGCTGGCAGATCAACTATTCGTTGCCCTCTGCGCCCAAAGCCGCCGCACCCGCGAAGGCAGGAGTTGAATTTACCGAAACTATGAAGGGCTACTTTTCTTCAGCCGTGAAGGGAGCGACGCCACCGCTTCAGCTTGATCCCAGTTACCAGCAAGGATTCGATCAAGGCAAGGCCACCAATTCGCCATTCCAATTCACCCTCACCATCGTGAGTGAAGACGTGGACGACATGATTTCCAACCCCGCGCATGAGGCTCGAATGGTGGGGACAGTACTGGCGCCGATGCTATCTCCAGCCCCGCTTACCATCACGGAAGGGCGCTTCAATCTCTTTACGGTGGACGCGAATAACGTTGACACTCACAACATGCGCTACCGGATGAAAATGGTGACGGACGATGGCCGCACTTTTTACTTCGACGGCTTCAAGCAAACTCACCCTGATACTGTCTTCGAGTCGTGGCCTGCGACCTCGACTCTCTACATCACGATTTATGACGGTGAGAGCGCGGCCAGCTCGATTTTGGGCAAGGGAATTCTCCATATCGCGCCGGAGGATTTCGCCCGGCAGTTGACCACCATGAAGATCATCAACGCCGGCAGCCTTGCCCAGCGCCTGGAGGCCGGGGCGAAATTCGCACGCTTCTTTATGGGGCCGTTGTTTGACACTTACGCCGACGTATTCGCGCGCCCCACGGTCTTTGAAGCGGATGCACCGCCGCGCCAGAAGCGCCCGCTGCGCGTGGGTGCACCCCAGATTGCTTTTTTCAAGGCTTCGGACGGGGTGAGCTTGCGCCTGATTCGTTATCAGGGCGGAGTTAAGGGGCCGGTCATCCTTTCGCACGGATTGGGCGTTTCCAGCCTGATCTTCTCCATGGACACGATTGAAACCAACCTTCTCGAATACCTCTACGCGAACGGTTATGACGTTTGGCTGCTCGATTACCGCAACAGCATCGAACTGCCCGCCGCCACCCTCCAGGCAAGCGGCGACGACGTGGCCACCAAGGATTATCCCACCGCCGTCAGCAAAGTGCTGGAATTAACAGGAGCGAAGAGCGTCCAGATGGTGGTGCACTGCTGGGGTTCCACCACGTTTTTCATGGCCATGCTGGCTGGGCTCAAAGGTGTGCGCTCAGCCGTGGCCTCACAAATTGCCACCCAAATCCGCACCCCACTCGCGACCCATCTCAAGACAGGATTACACCTGCCATCGTTTTTGAAAGCGGTGGGCATCGAATCCCTGACCGCCTATGTGGACAATCACGAAGGCTTATTGGCCAAAGTTTACGATGAGGGCTTGAAGCTCTATCCCTTGGAACTCAAGAATCGCTGCACGAATGCGACCTGTCATCGCATTACGTTCATGTACGCGCCCCTTTACGAGCACGCCAACCTGAACGAGGCGACGCACGACGCTCTGCACGAAATGTTTGGGGTGGCCAACATGGAGGCCTTCATTCACCTCGCGCGCCTCGCCAACACCGGGCATTTGGTGGACTTTAGCGGCAACAATGTTTACTTGCCCCATCTGGACCGGTTGGCGATTCCCATCACCTTCATTCATGGGGCGCAGAACGAATGTTTCCTCCCCGAAAGCACCGAGATCACGTTCAATGAGCTGTCCAAGGCCAACGGCAGCCAACTTTATCAGCGGCATGTCATTCCCGGTTACGGGCACATCGACTGCATCTACGGCAAGAACGCCGCCAACGATGTGTATCCTCTTGTGCTGGAGCACCTGGAGGCAACGCTGTAGAAAGACCCCGAGGGGCGGAATAACAAAGCCCAGGCCAACGAAGCTGTGAAAGAATCGCCTTCGGCATCGGTAGATTAAGTTTCGACGATGTGTTTTGAAGGTTGTGATGATCGACGAGCTGCAAGGATTAAGGTGATTTCATTGAGTAACCTTCCTTTCCGTCCGGCCTTGGGTTCTGGCGCTTGCACCTTGGACCCTCGTGTTTCTCCCTTCGGCTCAAGCGGGCGCCGTGGCCAGGCGAACTTTCCAGCGCAGGCGGCACCATTGCTGGAGGTTATAAGTCAGGCACGCCCACAACACCTCGCAGCGGGCTTTCCGCAAGCCGCGCACGCAGAACTGCCGCAGTCCGAGTTTGGCCTTCAGCCACAGGTTACTGAACTCCGCCACCGGGGCGCGCCGACGATAAGCGGCGCGCGCCGCCTCGGTCTGCATCTTGGCCGCATACGCCGCCACCGCCGGGACATTCTCCGTGCGCACCAACGTGCGTCCCTGCGGCCCCGCTCCACACTGCGCACGCAGCGCACACGCCCGGCAATCCGCCGCTCGCGCCCGATAGAGGTGCCGCTCCACCCCCAAGCGGTCGTGTTTGGTATAGCTAAAATGCAGCACCTGGCCGGCCGGGCAGAGGGAGGTGTCGGTCGCCGGGTCGTAGCGGAAGTGTTGGGGATAAAAGGCCGGATCGACGCCGCGTTTCTCCAGGCGCCGCGTGGTGGCTTCGGCATCGGCGGCGAGCGTCCCGCCGATCAAGTCCAGGCCGCCGTCGGCCGCCGCCAGGATATTCGCGCGCGTGGTGTAGCCCTCGTCGACGATCATCTGCGCCGGGGCGCGCCCGTTCTGCTTCTTCACTTCCTCCACCGCCGGCAGCAGTTGGTGCTGATCGTTGGCGTCCTGGGTAACGCTCACGCCCACGATCATCCCGTACGCCACGTCGGTAGAGGCCTGCACATTGTGACTGGGAGCATAACCGCCATCACCTTGTTTCATGTTACGCGCTTCCGGATCGGTCGCGCTCACGCGGCGCTCCCTCGGTTCGGCCCGTCCCTCGGGGGCGGCTTGCACTTTCTGCAACTCCTCCAGGGCCTGCTGCAATCTCTCCACCTTCTCGCGCGCCGCCCGCTGCCGCGCCGCCTGCCGGCGCCGGTCCACCCCTTCGTCCCGCGGATCGCCCATCGCCCGCACCCGCTCCTCGGCCGCCTGCAGATGCACCCGCAAGGTCTTCTCGCGATGAAACGAGTTGCCGCTGGCCGCGGCCTTGATCTTCGTTCCGTCGTGCGCCACTTGCTCCAGCGTGATCAGCCCCTCGTTACTCAAGATCGCCAGCAGTTGCGCGAACAACCCGTCCAGCGCCTGCTGGTGCTCGACGCGGAAGTCCGACAGGGTGTGGTAATTGATCACCTCGCACCCCGTCAGCCACTGATAGGCGGGATGGTAGGTGCAACGCCGCTCCATTTCCCGCGCCGAGCTGACCTTTTCACTGTAGGCGTAAACCCACAAGCTGATCAGCAGGCGGGGATCGATGGCCGAACGCCCCGCCCGGCCTTCCACCGCCCGCACCTCGGCGGTGTAGGCGCTCAGGTCCAGGCGCCCGGTCATTTCCCAAATCGCCCGCGCCAGATGGTCGGGTTCCAGCAACTGCTCCACGTCCACCGCCCGGAAGACCATCTGCTGACGGTTAATCGCTTGCAAGCGCGCCGCCGGCGGGTGTGCCGACTCCGTGTCCGGCGGCTCCGACACTCGCACCGGCAACTCGCCCTCCGGCCATATTCCCGGCTGTCGAGGATCCTCGGCGTTACTCATGCGCTCGCCTCCGCGTGGGGGAGGAAGCCGCTCGCCCGGGAGCCCGCTTCAAGATCAGCGTGTGCTTGTCCGCGACCACCCATTCGATCACCTCGCCCTTCTCGATCTCCAAAGCTCGCGCCAGGGGCGCGGGACAGATCAAATACCACTGCCGGTTCTTGCCGCCCCGCTGAATCACCTGCACGGTGGATTCGTAACCCATGCCCGACCTCCTTCCCAGAACGAAGGAAGGAGGATATCATAGCTATAGCGCTAGTCAAGTACTTTTTTGATTTTTTCACAGCTTCTGCGGCCTGGGACCAAGAAGGCGTTTCTATTTGACCGTAAGCCCTGAAAGGGCGGAATGCTGTTGTGGAAGGCAGCCGGACGGGCGTGAAAGCATCGCCGGAGCTTTATCGCGCCCTTTCAGGGTTCGAAAACGAATCGTCAGGATCAACTTTCTGGCTTTCTGACCCAGGCCGTTGGCCTGGGCTGTGTTAGGACGCCCCTTTGGGGCTGAAGGCATGCACCCCCCGTGTCCAGCCAAAGATATGGGTAAAGGTCAGCTTGGGGGCGAGGGAAGTAGATTCGAATCGATATTCCGCGTTGGTTTCTTGGCATCAAGGAGTTGCGATGGGCGCAGGCGCAAAGTGGTTTGGGCGAGTGGTGTGGCTCGGAATCCTCTTCAACCTTGGTTTCGCTATTCCCGCGATCTTTGCGCCGGATATGGTGCTGGCGAGTCTCGACTTGCCACCTGCCACGTCCATGCTCTGGCTTCAAAATGTGGGCATGTTGTTGTTGACGCTGTGCATTTTCTACACCCCTTCCGCCGTCAACCCCGGGCGCTTTCCCACGCACACTAAGCTCGTGGTTCTGTCACGCTGGATCGCGGCCGTTTTCTGGTTCATCCTGCTGCGACAATCTGGCCCAGCGAGCGTTATCAGGCCCCTGCTGTTCACGGACCTCTCGCTGGCGGTTGTGCTTCTCCTGCTGCTTAATCCCGCTTTGCCGCCGGAAAGTCGCGTGAGCTTCCGAGGCATAGGCACAACACTGGCCGGATTTATCGCGTGGCTTCGCAGCATCTTCCAACCCATGTGGGTTAAGGTTGCCCTCGCAGCGGTTTTGGTGGTCGCCGCGCTCGGCGGCTTCGGAACGTGGTACTACCTGCTGCGGGCGCAACCCGGCTTCGAGGGCGCCACGCCCGAGGAGCACTTTAAGCACGGCGCCATTGGGTTGAGTACGGAGAGTCGCCTGCCTTTCTACATCTGGCAGGTGCTGCCCACGATGTTTCCCGAGAAACTACCGCGGCCCGGAGGCTGGGCGTCTTTCGGATTCATCTTCGAGCCCGGCCAGGAAATTCCCGTGGGATTTTCACTTCGTAGGATTGGCTACCCCGCACTGGAGGCGAACTGTTCGCTGTGCCACACGGGCACTTATCGCACCTCAACCACAGACGCGCCGAAATTGATTCTGGGGGCGCCCGCCCACACCATTGACCTCCAAGCTTTTCAGCAGTTCCTCTACGCGTGTGCGAGCGACCCGCGCTTCACACCCGCCAATGTGCTGAAGGCCATTAATCAGGCTCACCAGACTTCATGGTTCGAGGGCCTCATTTACCAATATGCGATTATCCCCGTCACCAAGCACGGCCTGCTGGAGCAAAAGGAGGCATACTCTTGGCAGGCAAGTCGGCCCGTCCAAGGACCAGGCCGCGTGGACACCTTTAATCCGACCAAGTTTAACGTTTTCCATATGCCTGACGATGGAACCATCGGCACTGTCGACTTGCCGCAAATTTGGAACCAGCGCCCGCGCCAGAATCTGTACCTGCACTGGGATGGCAATAACAACAATCTGCAAGAGCGCAATTACGCGGCTGCCATGGCCGTCGGCGCTACGCCAAAATCCGTAATCCCTGCAAGCTTTAAGGAAGTCACAGATTTTCTGCTGGACTTGCGCCCGCCCGCGTTCCCCTTTCCAATCGATTCATCCAAGGCCACGCGCGGGAAAGCCATCTATGAGAGTAAGTGCGCTGCTTGCCACGCCTTCGGTTCACCCCAGACAGGTCAGGTTACGCCCATCGACGTGGTCGCAACCGATCGCCACCGCTTAGACTCCTTCACGGAACCCCTGGTGAATGAATTCCACACTTTCGAGACCCCGCCCTTCAAGTTTGACGCTTACCGCAAAACCAACGGCTATAGCAATACTCCCCTGGATGGCGTCTGGGCGCGCGCGCCGTACCTGCACAACGGCTCAGTTCCCACGCTCTGGGACCTGCTGGAGCCCGTTGATAAGCGGCCGACAGTGTTCTATACGGGTTACGACGTTTATGACCCTAAGAACGTTGGCTTCATCACTTCCGGCCCCGACGCCGAAAGTGCGGGCTTCAAGTATGAAATCTGTCTACCGGGGAATTCGAACGTGGGCCATAGCTTTGGCACTGAGCTTAAGGACAATGAAAAATGGGACCTGATCGAGTTCATGAAAACCCTTTAGGTGACCTATGAGTAATACCGTTGCGGTCCTGGGGGGTGGCGTCGGAGGCCTAAGCGCGGCCCACGAGCTTGCCGAGCGGGGCTTTGACGTCACTGTCTACGAGCGCCGGTCCGATTTCGGCGGGAAGGCGCGCAGCATTCCGGTGCCGAACTCCGCCACGCCCGGCCGAAAGCCCTTGCCCGGCGAACATGGGTTCCGGTTCTTCCCGAGTTTTTACAAGCATTTACCGGACACCATGAAGCGCATCCCGTTTGCGGGCAAATCGGTTTTTGACAATCTTGTGTTTTCCACTCGTGTAGAGATCGCCCGTACCGGCAAGGTGGCCTTCCTCGAACCCACCTACTTCCCGAAAACACTCGATGACTGGACGACCGTTTTCAAGTCGCTCTTCGCCAACCTGGGCATTCCTGATGACGAACTCCTTTTCTTCATCGATCGCTTGCTGGTACTCCTGACCACGTGTCAGGAGCGCCGACTCGCCGAGTACGAAAATATCGCGTGGTGGGATTTCATCGACGCGAAGAACAAATCACTGAGTTACCAAAGGTATCTTGGCGAGGGCCTGACTCGTTCGCTCGTCGCGATGAAGGCGGAGATCAGCAGCACGCGCACCGTCGGCTATATCGACCTGCAATTAATGCTGGGACTCATGTGCAGCCCTGAGGGATTCGACCGCCTTCTGGACGGTCCTACCAATGAAGCTTGGATCGATCCGTGGATCGCGTACCTCAAAGCGCTGGGAGTGAATCTACAGGGAAACTGCTCCGTGCGCTCACTGGAGCTTGATGGCCGCCGCATTGGCAAGGTTCTTATCGACCAGGGCGGAAAACCTGCGCCGATCATCGCCGATTTTTATGTCAGCGCGCTGCCGGTCGAAATCATGACGGGATTAGTGACCAACGACGTCAAGAACGCTGCACCTTCGCTCGCGAACCTCGACAAGCTTCAGACCCGCTGGATGAATGGGATTCAATTCTATCTAAAGAGTGACGTTCCTTTGGTACACGGGCATTCCAACTATCTTGACTCCCCTTGGGCGCTTACTTCGGTCTCTCAGAGGCAGTTCTGGCCGGGAGTCGATTTTGCCGCGCTGGGTGACGGTAAGGTGGGAGGTATCCTCTCAGTGGTCATTTCCGATTGGGACGCGCCCGGCATCGTTTACGGTAAGCCCGCTACGAGTTGCACCGCCGAGGAAATCAAAAATGAGGCGTGGGCCCAGCTCAAGGCGCACTTGAATACCGGCACGGTGGAGACGCTCAGCGACAGCAACCTGCTATCGTGGTTTCTCGATCCAGACATCCAGTTTCCGAATCCCAGCGCCGTCACCAACGCAGAGCCGCTCCTGATTAACCCCGCCGGTTCACTGCAATATCGCCCCGAGGCTTCGACGGAAATTCCTAACCTCTTCCTTGCGTCGGACTACGTGCGCACCTACACTGATCTCGCCACCATGGAAGGAGCCAACGAAGCCGCACGACGCTCTGTCAATGCCATCCTTGAGGCTTCGGGTTCCAACGCGCCTAAGGCTCAGATCTGGCCGTTCCAAGAACCCGACATCTTCAAACCGATGCGAGATTACGATCTTGTCCGCTTTAAGCTGGGATTGCCACACGGCAAGGTGCTCTGATCAGATCGATCCTGGCTACGAGTCGCTAACTCGCAAGGCCTTGGAGGTCGGTCAAGGTACCGTTGAAGGCATTGATGTCAGTGGTCGGAGATGGCACGCCTGGCTTTGGTTGTTTATCAAGTTGCCAAAAGACCCATTTCGACCAGGCTCCCGGCACCGTCGGTGACGCAACGTTAAGATGCGCAATCCACAGCGGATAATTTGACAGGGTCTGCGGATTACCCAGCGTGTTCTTCCAGAAACTCGGGTAGGTATAAACGATGGGACGTTTGCCGGTGGCGGACTCAATAGCCGCGAGCCACGCGCTGGCGCCCGCAAGCAGAGTAGCGGCGGAGGCGCCATCGGTGACTTCGATGTCGAGGGCAGCCGGCAGATCACCATTTCCAAGTTGAGGACTGCCGCCATTCGCCACAGCCAGGCGGCCGAGGAAGTTATGCGCCTGGGCTTGCGGATCGGCGTTGGGATGAAAGAAGTGATAGGCTCCCCTCAGAATTCCTGCCGCCTTCATCCCGGTCCAGTGGTCCCAAAAGTATTGATCGGCCATGGACATACCCTCGCTGGCTTTGGCAAAGGCGAATCGTTCGCCGCCTCCCGCCAGGGTGGTCCAATCCACTACCGCTTGATAATGCGATACATCAATACCGGGAACAGCACCCGTAGGAAAAGGCATTTGTGGACCTCTCTTCTAGGTAATGACCAGTATGGGGGATGCACCAATTCTACCTAAATGGATGGAAAATTCAAGTTCACCAAAGGCAATGTAAACATGAACCCTGAACGAAGGGTGCAGCCTTCATTTCTTCCAATTCTCACCTTTGCGCAACGGAGGAGCTATGCAAATCGATCAAGCCATGCTCGGAGAATCGAGAGGACAGGCGGGGGTGAGATCGGCGGACAGGCTAAGGTCGGAAACGCGATTCGCAAGCCTGGTAATGCGTCTGTGCCTCGGACGACTCTTCACCCAGGTACTGGATCCGTTGGTCCGAGTTCAGGCATACGCCGCTGCGCATAGCGCGCGTTCTCACGTATTTCATGAGGTCCTGCCAGTCAATGCTCCACAGGCGTGCGGTCCCATCCCAGGAAGCGGTTCCAATCATTGGCGCCACCGGGTTGACGGCGATGCCTTGGATCATTTCAGTGTGCCCCGCGAGCACCAACGGCGTGCTCGGGCCATCCGTTTTCCAAACCATAACTGTATGCAGACTGGTTGAGGCGGCCACGCGCTTTCCGTCGGCGCTGAAAAAGGTGTCGGACAGCCAGCCCCCATCCGGTTCTTCCAGGAACAGCGGGGCGCCCTGGCCGTCGGCCCGATAGAGGTATGCGCCAAACGCGGCGCCGACCACAAGCACGCTTTTGCCATCAGGGCTGAAACGTGCGTCACCTACCCGGCTATTGATCTGCAGAACGAGCGGTTGGCCGCTGCCGTCCGCATGCCAGATGGTGGCCGAGTTACCGGCCCACCCGACGACGCGTGTACCATCGGGACTGAATCGCGCCCCCACCACCCCATCGGGGTCATCAGCACGTAATTCCACGGGCGACCCGCGGCCATCAAAGTTGCACACAAACGCAGACTTTTTCGAGACCACCAAAACCCGCGTGCCGTCGGGACTAAACTGCGGCCTCTTAGCCGGATTCTGAGTGTCGCCGAAAATTACCGCGCCCGGATGGCCGTCGATGGACCAGATGCGTGCAGGCCCCGCCGCAGTCACCACGCGAGCGGCGTCGTAACTGAAGGCCGCGCCGGTCACTGGCCCCGCTAGGTCGCGAAGCACCACGGATTCGCCGTGCCCATCGGCATTCCATATCCTTGCCGTCCCGTCTCTAGACACCGTAAGGATGTGCTTGCCATCGCGGCTGAAGGCAGCGGTCCACACTTCTGCCGAGTGGCCGCGAAAGACCACCGGTTGCACTTCCCCGGTAGCGCTCCAAACACGTACGGTGCCATCTTGGGAGCCGGTCACCACTCGTTTTCCATCGGGGCTGAAGTCGATGGTGATGACGTGGCCTTCGTTTCCTTTTAGAACGACGGCCTCCGCTTCGCTGCCGTCAGGGCTCCAAACCTGGGTGTTTTCGCCAATGCCGGATGTGAAAATCCGCCCGTGCCGGCCGTCAAAAATAGCGTTGTCCACCATCCCGTGGTGTACCTTGATTATCACGGGCCGGTCAGAATTGAACGCCCACACGCGCGCTGTTCCGTCGTCGGACGCGGTGAGGATGCGCGTGCCCTCGGGCGTGAACGATGCACTGCGAACCCATGCGGGTCCCCGAAACACAGAGGGTTTTTGGGGCGCGTCGACGTTCCACACGAGTACCGCGCCTTCCTTGGTGCCTGCTACCAACCAACGGCCATCGGAACGGAGCGAGGCACAATAAGGGGTGTAATCGAGCGGGTTGAATACAGTTGGTGATCCTCCCGCACCGGTGCGCCAGACGCGCACGGTTCCGTTGTCGTCGGCCGTCATGACGCGGCTGCCATCGGCGCTGAATTGCACATGGACCGGATGGCTGGTGGCAATGCGAAACACCTCGGCCTGGCGGCCCTCCACGTTCCAGACTCGTGTGGTCCGATCGAGAGACGTGGTGGCCACGTGCTGTCCGTCGGGGCTGTACGCGACGCTCAGTACCGCATCGCTATGACCGGCCAAATCGACCGGCTTGTCTTGACCCGTAGCGCTCGCAATTTCTGCGTGTTTGCCATTCAGGAACGCAACGTGCGTGCCATCGCCACTGAGCGCAATCGAGTCACGCTCCATTACCGCATACGTGGGTGCGTAGCCGGTGATTACCGCCACTTGACGGGGGCCGTCGACGTCCCAGACCGTAACGGTGTGGTCGTCAGAGGCAATGGCAACGCGGCGCCCTTGGCCATCAATTGCCGCATCGGTGACCGATCCGCCGTGCCCTTTGAGTACGATGGGCTTGTCGAGAGCGTCGACGCTCCACAACAGCACGGTTTTGTTATCGTTGGGGAACGTCAGCAAACGGCTGCCGTCAGCGCTAAACTTCGGATCGACCCCCGGCAGCACCGCGACGGGCAGTTCGTTGGCGACGCGTCGCAGCAGCGCCAATGCCCGGTCGGACTGGTAACTCTCATCCAGCTCGGAAAGGACTAAACCCGAAGTGAGTGGGTCATCGTTTTCCAAGGTGGTGGCGGCCGAAACCATGAATTCGGAGCGCGTGCGCCTGGCCGCCGCTTGCGCTGCCACGCCGCTGTTGTAAGCCTCGATGCCTTTGCGATACGAATAGTATCCGGCAACGGCCAAACCGGCGGCGAGCAGCGCGAACAGCACCAGGGCCGACCACAGCAGCCGCATCGTCTTTCGGTGATGGCGAATGTCCTCTCCGATCAATTGATCGGTGGGGATGCCACGGAGGGCCGAGGACAAGCGAGCGACGGCATCGCGGAAGTCGGGGTTGCGCAAGCTCACACTCTCCGAGCTTCGAAGCGCTCGCAAATCCACCCACAGGGGCTCCTCCTCGAATACCGGCCGGCCGAGTTGCGGGAAGGCGTTGGTGCGGCGCCAGTCGAAATCGGCAGCGGCTTCGTCCCACTCGAGTTCTCCTTCAGTGAGTATGATAAGAATTCGCTTGGGGCCGGCAAGGTTGAGAAATGTCTCGACTTCCTTTCTCACCCAATGCGACTTCGCAGCATCAGGAGACGCCATGAGCAGCAGGAATCCGGAATTCCGCAGTGCCGCCTCAATCGAGGGCCAGAGCGATGGGGTGGCGGACAGACTGGTCTTGTCGCGAAAGATGCGGATGGCGCGCAAGCGGTACCACGGCTTGGCAAAACCATGGAGGGCGGATTGCAGTTGCGGCGCGAGTGTTCCATCGGCGGCGTGCGAATAGGACAGGAAACCCTCGTACCTGTTGTCGGAAGGACGGCTCGCCATCGTGTAGGCTCCAGCAAGTAGGTCGCTGCCCCCCTATACGAAGCTTTCCCCGGTTTGGCATGCACCCTCTTGGAGGGGAGCAGCCCTCGTTTCCTTAAAGAGGAATGGGTTTTATTTGCCTTTTCTAGCCCGCCCTCCGGGCGAACTCCCCTTGACCTGCAACCTCATAGGGGATGACCGAAGGTAGCCACCGCCGCTGCGACGTCGTGGGTGACCGCCTCCGCTTCCATGTGCGCCTTCACAACGGCTTCCCCGGCGTACCCTGAGACTTGAGGTGGTGGTTGCCGCCACGTTGTGTCCGTGATTTGAGCAGTCTACCTTACCCAGCCACAAGCCACAAGCTGTTTGCTAAGAGAATCGCTGGCGATAGATGCAAGTAACTGCTCAATCCGCCACTTGTGCCGGATTCGGAACGAAAAACGCCCTTCCACGCCCCAACCTGTGAAGACTGCGGCCAGTCAGGATCGCTAAGGGAACCGCCGTGGCTGAAGACGCCGTGCGATGAGCACTTCGGCAGGTGCCGGGCGAACCGATCCCCCCTTCTCGCAGCATTTGGGGCCTGGTTCAAAAGGTTAAAACCCGCCGTCCCTGGCCGTCGCCGCATGTCGTTGATTTAGCGGGGGGAAGAAGCCTCAAGAAAATGGGGAAAGTGGAATTTCCGATGGTCACCAGACTACAGGATTTGGACCATGACCTAAGCCGTTTGAGCGTTCCCACCAGGCCGGGGCTTCGCCCCAAGGTGGCAGGCTCGCCGCTCACGGTCAGCCGAATCGAGTTCCTTATCCTACGGACTGATCGTTCACCACCGATTGCTCCCACACCTCGTCTCGCGACGACGCAGTTATTCCATCCTGTTTGCCCGGAGTCCACGTTCGCCGCCATGGGTTCACTTTGCCAAGCTGGAAAACCTGACGGCAGCCGTAAGCGCGCAGATGGATGCTTGGAAGAAGCCAAATCCGGTCCTAAGGAAATTATGCGGCATCACTTAAGCCGCTCTGTATAGGGCCAGTTCCATCCAAGCACACGCCGTTTCCACTACGGGCGGAGCCGCACGGTGGGCCGTGATCATGAGTATGTCCGTCACGGCACCCTATCGCTGTTGGCGGGCATTGATCTGTGGAAAGGAGAGGTCTTGGGTTTGGTGCGGGAGCGCTACCGGAGTGCCGAGTTCATCGAATTTCTGCGCTTGCTGGACGCTCGGTACCCGACCGAGGCCCGCATTCGCCTGGTTCTGGCCCAACCGATTCGAATTCACCTTCACACCCACCTATGGCTCCTGGCTGAATCTGATCGAATCGTTCTTTGGAAAAATGGCCAGGACTCTGCTGCGGGGAATACGGGTGAAGTCCAAAGAGGAACTCAAAACCCGCATCGAAAGGTACCTGCGGGAGGTCAACGAAGAACCGGTCATCTTCCGCTCGAAGTACAAATTGGAAACGCTGTCGGTGGTATAGATTCATTGCAATGTTACCGTCTCCGCAGATGTGCGCGCTTGCGCGTGTCGGCCATGGCCCAATCCTCAGAAGATAACCTCATCCTGGCTGCGCGCTGAGCGCGAGCTAGGCATAGTATCGAGAGGCCTAGGCGTCGCGAAAGTCGATCTGCGGAGGCGGCACTCGAAACCCGCGCGTCTTGGCCAGGATGTACAAGAAACCGACTACCAGCCAGATTCCGCCCACAGCCTTCGCGACAAAGTTCAGGTTCCACCATATCAGGGCGCAAAAGATGAAACCCAACACCGGCAGGATCGCGTCTATCAGGATCCGGTACCATGTCCCTGTGACAAGCCGGACCTCTTGGCTCTCGCCGTGCCGCACGCCGAACTGGACGAAGACGGTGAGGTTCACGCCCATGAAGGCCAGAAATGCTCCAAAGTTGAGCATCTCACCGGCGTGTTCGAACGCGTTGCCCAGAGTCCCCAGTCCCAGCGCGCCCAGGTAGGCGAGTGCTCCAACGATGAGAATATTGTAAGTTGGCGTGTTGCTCTCAGGAGCGAGGTGTCCGAAGATTCTTCGCGGGAGCACGCCATCCCGCCCCATCCCGAAGAGCAACCGGACTGCTCCCAGTCCTCCGGTTAGTCCGCTGCCCAGCATGGCCACGATCACCGTGCCGCCCATGAGGTGGAAAAGCAACCGGCCGCCCACACGATGGCACACGTCCATGAAAGCCGATTCCAGGTTCGGAAACGTGTGCCAATCCGGCCAGACCCGCTGACCTAGGTAAACTTCCAGCCCACCGAATACGCCGGTAAATACACACACCAGAACCGTGGCCACCAGAACGTTACGTTGAGGGTTCTGGACGTCCTCGGCGAGCGTCGTGACACCGTCGAAGCCAATATAGGTGAGAGCCGCAAACGAAGTCGCTGTCCAAATGCGGTGTAGATCGAAACTCTTGGGTTCATAAAATGGCTGCGATGACAACAATCCCGCCCACCCCTGGGTGTGGAAAAGATAATGGATTGCCAGGAAGACGAACGCGACAATCACGACGCTCATGACGGCCAGCAGCGCGATGTTCGCCCGCGACGAGGACTTGACACCTCGAAGGTTGAGGCCGGTGATGAGCGCCACGACCAGGAAGGCGGCCATGGGATAAGGTACGTTTGGCAGGTAGCGCGCGTGGACCGCCGTCGCAACCCACACGGCCGTAATCAGTGGCTGGAGCAGGTAGTCGAGCAGCATCGCCCATCCGATCAGGAAGCCAAGATGGACATTCAATCCTCGGCCTACGTAGGTGTACGCGGATCCTGCCGACGGGTAGATCGCAGCCATTCGCCCGTAGCTGACGGCGGTGATCGTCATGGCGAGCATCGCGATCAAGATGGTGGTAACGAAATAGCCGCCCGATAGCTTTTGCGCGACTCCGAACAGGGGTATGGGAGCCGTGGGCTGTATGAGGACAATTCCGTAGAACACCAAGTCCCAGAGTGATAGCACTCGGCGTAGCTGGCGCGGCGCAGAGAGGGTTGGTCCTTCCGCCGCGATTTGGCTCATGAACCGCTGCCTTTCACGAGACGTCGCTCCGTAGGGCTTGGCACCGGCTTGACTTCGCCGTGCCGGCCAATGATGTCCCCGTCTGATTCAGCCTGCGCGCTGGCCGGAGGGCGTGGTCCAAAGAAATGGGCGAGCCCGGCCGGAACTTCAACTCCCAGACTTTGACCAAACCAGAGAAGCCTGTCGAGATCTGCATCCGGATGAATGGTGTGGGGAGAAACGATGGAGTACGCAGCCAAAAGCACTCCGAGATCGAGGGCGCTCTCCAGTGACCGGCTGGAGCGTAACGCTGCTTGGGACCTTGGCCGAACAAAAGGCATTCCAACCGCGAGCGCTGCCAGGACTCCTGCCAGCAAAGCGTCACCGGCTCCGGCAGTGCTGACGACGGGAACGTTGAGAGCAGGACGGTAGTCCCAGACTCCCTCCGCAAAGGCGTACGTTCCGTGTTTTCCCACGGTGAGGATAATCTGAATATGCGTCTGCTCGGCCTTCAGCGAGTCGACGCAACCACTCAGAAAGGGGTTTGGATTGCCCGGATCGAAAGCGTGGCCGCTCAGGATTTCAGCCTCGTGCTGGTTTATGGCCAGCAAGTCAACCAGCGAAAACAAGTCTTCGCTATGGGCGCGTTCGATCTCGGCTGACGCAAGAGCAGCCACTCGGAACGCGCGACAATTTGTGGCCAGCTCTAGTAGACGACGGCGCGCCTCAAAAGGCACTTCCGGCGCGGCCAGAGCCATGGCGCGCGGGCCGCTATCAGCAAGGAGTTCAGCACCAAGATCGACGTCACTGCAGGTCAGAAGCGAGGCAGCAGAGTTGCTGGCCGTGATGTTCCCGCCCGAACCATCGGCATATTGAAAGCACACGCTAAGCAGCGTCGGCTGGTTTTGGATAGTCTCCACATATTCGGTATCTATACCCACAGACGCCAATTCCCCAATCAATCGGTGGCCAACGTCGTCGCCCCCCACCTTTGCAATCGGAACGACATGAAATGGCTGACCGCTCTCGCGGGCACCCAGCAGGACGGCAACGTAGTGGCTGATGATGTGGAGTTTGCAGTAATCGCGAATATCCAGCAGTCGCGCCGGGCGGCTTTCGTTCCTCCCCAGCGTATGGTCTCCCTCTAGGGCGAAGAAGAGACCGGTTCCGATCCCACCGACGCCAACCAGTCGGCGGAAGGGGGAACGATCGTTAAACTGCAGGGTTTGCGGGGGCGTCTGGACCTTTGGAATGGCACGCATCAGAAAAGCTCCCATTCGGGGTGCTGGCTGATTGGGTGGCTGGCCGTTTCGTAGGTCGCGGTTATCATAGCGTCGCGATGTTTCTGCAACAAGGTCATGGGATATTCCGCGGTGGGCTCCGCAAACAATGCCACTCTCAAGGCGGTCTGTTTCCACGCCCCGGTGTCGCTGTACACCCGGACGCGGGCTGCGGACAGACACTCTCGAATGCCGAGCGTCACAGACATTGGCGGAACGAATTGGTATGCGGACCCAAACGTCCGTTGACCCAAAGCCAGGACCGTGTCTAGATTGTTATCCTGAATGCGGATGGTTGATTTGGCCAGGTCGTCAAGAGTCAGGTGGCTAAAAGGGTGCCGCCGCGCCTGGTTGTATGCGATGTGTCCATCTTGCCCCCATCCTCCCATCGTAAGATCGAGGGGCGCCTCTTCCACGGCGCTCCTCACTGAATCGATAGTCGATGGCAACAACCAGAACCTCTGTGGTTCAGGGACGGCGAGGTGAGGCAGAATGCCTCCATAGAAATGTCGTTCCATGAACGAGCGAAAATTGTAGGGGTGATTCCGGGGTAGCGGGTGACCTTGCCAATCGAGACATTCGTCCATGTGAAACACAAACAAGCTTCGAAGCGAGATCTCTCGCGAATTCACCATTTCTGTGAAAGGCCGGTACCAGCACGTGGGTCCGCAAGGGACAATGGCTCGAGTCGGTCGTCCTTCAGCGTTGTTTGCTTGGATCAATTCAATTAACTCTGTTGCCATCAATCGGCCCATTTCATCGGAATCACGTACGATCCGAAAACGAATGCGTAAGTCAGGGTGTTTAGGTAGTTCCTCAGCGGGAATTTTGCACCATTGATACAAGTTCTTGGGGCTAACGTGGTCCACAGCATTCCTCCGCTACGAAGTCATGTGAAACTGCGTGGCTTGATCATCTCATCAACTCGCTAGAGTTCAAGGATCTCAAAGATTTCCGTGTAGAGTTCGGTCATATACGGCACTTGTTCGCGAAACAGGGCCTCGTGTTCGGAGTCGCCGGAGATTTTGGCCAGTGCTGATTGCGCTTCCGCTAGCGATGCAAATGCGCAATCCCATATCAGGGTATTCGAGGGCTCGCGTCCGGCATACGGCTGAGAACGGCGCCCCCTGGGAAAATCGTCCCGGCGCCGATCCATGGCGGCGAACTTGGCCTCGACCTTCATAAAGGCGTCGCGGTGTCGTGGATCGTAACGTTGCGTGAAGCGCACAACGTAGGGCATGGTATCCTCCTATAAGCATGGCCAACCGAAAGGCGCCGACCGCCGCGTGCACAGGGTATCGGTCGGCCTCGCAAGATTTGGGGCCAACGGTGACGGCGGAACAACGATAACGATGACGGGACGGGGAAACCGCAAGCACCTCACATTTGGCCTGTCGTGTACGGTACCGACAAATGCAAGCTAGCATACTTCCATGCCGCCTGCAATGAGAAACTACGAATTCACTTGCTGCCGGGCTTTGTGCAGCAGAAAGGCGTTTTGATCAAGACAAACGGGTGGCCTACGCGAAGGCAAAGCAACCGACAGCCACGCAACAGGGTAGACAAGTCTGCTAGAATAAGACTCGAATGCTGCACTGGCGTTCTGCCGCGCGCCCCCTCTTTTAGGAGCAGACCGAAATATGAGGAAGATCGGCGTAAGAGAAATTGCCAAGCTCGCAAACGTTTCTCCGGGAACTGTTGATCGCGCTCTGCATGCACGCAGAGGGATTAGTGAAGGCACCCGGAAGCGAATCTTAAAGATCGCGGAAAGCGCAGGCTATACGCCCGACATGGCGGCCCGAGCATTATCTTTGGGCCGGGTCCCGATCTCCATCGGTGTTTGTATCCCACAGCAGATCAACCATTATTTCGGCCAGCTCTTGAGCGGCATCCTGACGGAGGCGAGGAGACTGGAAAGGCTGGGAATTCAAATAATCTGCCGTCCCACAGCGCGACTGGGACTCGAGGAGGTCCAGCGATTTCGCGAGTTGTTGGACGAGAAGGTTGAGGCCATACTGATGGTTCCTGGTGATCCTGACCGTTTGACTTCGCTCATTGATACTGCTGAGAAAAACGGCGTGCGCGTGGTCTGTGTGGACACGGACGCGCCGGCCAGCCACCGATCTGTCGTGGTCAGCGTCAATGCGGAAATGGCCGGTAAACTGGCGGCGGAGTTGATGAGCGGGTTTGTACCTCGGGGGTCCCCTGTGGCAGTTGTCACGGGGATGATGAACACCCACGACCATGCCGAGAAGACGAACGGTTTCTGTGGGTTGTTTCCCCAGTTGAGCGGCGGCGGTAACGTCGTGGAGATCGTCGAAGCTCACGAGAAAGAGGAAGAGGCCTTTCAGAAGTGCTTTGCACTGCTTGAGCAACAAAAGTGCTTAGCGGGATTATACGTTAACACGGTGAACTGCTTGCCCGTCTGCCGGGCAATTTGTGCTCGCGGTCTCTCAGGAAAGATCGCCCTGGTGGCGACGGATCTTTTCAGTGGCATGACTCCTTATTTCGAGAATGGTACCATCCGCGCTTCCATACACGGGCGGCCCTATGTTCAGGGGGAGCTCGCGATGCGGTTGATAGTTGACCATCTAACAAACCATTGTCCGCTGCCTTCCGCTTACTACATTTCCCCGCACGTAGTCATGAGGTCCAACCTCAATCTTTTTCGTGAAGCTCGTTATTCGGAGGGTGACGCCGCTTTAGCGTTCCTAGCGTCCTCCCCTGTCGCGCGCAGTCCCCGCTAACGCGTTGCCAAGACCCCATAGTGCAGAACCCACCCGGCCGTGAGCACCTTCGACCGAACTGGGCAAAACCACAAGAAAAAAGTCCTTGACAATCTCGCCCGCGGCCTATAGAGTGCGAGCGGCGGTACCGGTACCGGAATAATCGTGGTATCGCACACCTTTCCGTTTGCGTCTCGGCTGAACCCTAGGACGCAGGAAGATGTCGTCACCAAGCGATCTCGGAGCTTAATGACCCGCGACTACGAGACTCCTGAATCGAAAAGGGAAGGGTTGCTCAAAAAAAGCTTGACAGCTCTTTCTGTAGTGTGCTAAAGCTGCACCCACGTAAACGTTTACGCAGAGTACTTTTACCTTAATGTAAGCGGAAATCGTCACTAGGAAGGAGGTTTCTATGAGTTGGAATTACGCGAAAAAGCGCTGGAGGAGCATTGTTCTGACCCTCATCTGCATGGTGTTTTTATTTCCAACAATTCTTGAGGCCCAAGTGACAGGCACCATCAGCGGTTACGTTACCGATGCCACCGGGGCATCTGTCCCGCAAGCCACGGTGGCCGCCACATTCGTAGAGCAGGGCTTTACCCGCACTACGCAATCGAACACGGAGGGATTCTATAATTTCACGGCGTTGTCGCCCGGCACGTACAGTCTGGCCGTGGAAAAGTCCGGATTCGAACGGCTGACCAGGACCGGAATAACCCTGACAGTAAACCAGAACCTGCGTGTTGACCTGAGCTTAGAAGTGGGTGCGGTCACGCAACAAGTGAGCGTGAGCGGAGCGGCTCCTCTCGTTGACACAGTATCGCCGACGGTTTCGGGCTTGGTTGACGATCGCCGCATCGTGGACCTGCCTCTCGACGGCCGTAACGTGATCAGCTTGGCCGGGACAATTCCTGGCGTTCTAAGTGTCAGCGCGCCCGAATATCTGTCCGATGCGCGAAGCGGCCCAACCATGAACGCCAATGGCGGCCAGTTTACCCAGAACGCGTTCATGTTTGACGGGGCTTACTTCGCTGATCCGTCACGAAACACCGGGATGAACTACCCTCCGCCCGACGCTATCCAGGAGTTCGGTATTCAGACCTCGAACTTTTCGGCTGAATACGGGCATAACGCCGGGTCCCAGGTAAGCATCGTTTCGAAGGCCGGGACAAACAGCTTCCACGGCTCGGCCTGGGAGTTTCTGCGTAATGACGCGCTTGACGCGCGGAATTTCTTCTCTTCCACTGTGCCCGGAGACAAGGAAAACCAATTCGGTGGTGCCGCGGGGGGGCCGATCAAGCGCGACAAGCTGTTCTTCTTTGGTTCGTACCAAGACCTGATCAAACATCCGCAAGCCGTGGCCAGCGTCGTGGATCTCCCTTCCAGCCTCGAGCGGAGTGGGGTGTTCACGGATCTCCCGGCGGGGACAGTTTTAACCGACCCCGTCAATCCCCTCACCAATCAGCCTTTTGCCGATGCTAGCGGGGTAAGTTGCGTGAGCAACAACATCATCAATCCAAACTGCATCAGCCCCGTGGCCAACAAGCTTCTCCCCCTCGTACCCCAGTCTTCCACGGGCACAATTGTGTCTTTAGGGGCTAGCCCCGTCCACGACGGTATGTACATGGGGCGCATAGACCTGAATAAGTCCTCCAAGCAATCCTTATCTGGCCGCTTTTTCGTGGACCATAACACTTACGTCAGTCCCTTTGCGGGAGGGGGCAATATCGCGGCGGATACTACTGGCTACATTGGGGAAAACTTCGTCGCGGAGACGGACACGGTCACCCTGAACGACACCTATTCCGTCAGCCCCACGTTGGTAAACCAAGCCATGGTTTCGTATTTGCGGACGACTTCCAATGAGTGGGAGACCAAGACGATCGCGCCCAGCGATTTGGGGATCGATATGCCTCAATACATCCCCACCGGCGCGGTTGACGTGGGAGTGTCCGGGTCATTCGACCTGGGATCTGGGTACAATACCCGCTTCATTAACAACAACTACGAAGTTCGAGACATGCTGACTTGGATGAAAGGCAGGCACAATTTCAAATTTGGTGGTGATCTGATCCACTTTGACTGGCTGACGCGGTGGATGGGTTCCCCGACGTTCTCCTTTAATGGATCGCGCTCTGGTGATCCGTTCGCAGATTTCATGCTGGGAACCTACGCCAGCCTATATATGCAATTTGGCATCGTAACCAACGACAATATTCAGGAGGTGCCAAGTTTCTTCTTCCAAGACCAATTCCAGGTAAAGCCGCACTTCACCTTTACGTACGGCGTTCGTTACGAGCCCATGCTCCCGTGGAATGAAACTCAAAACCAAATCGAGGCGTTGAGGTTCGGAGCCCAATCCACGGTGGATCCGGATGCCCCACCGGGAATCCTTTTCCCCGGCGATCCCGGCGTCTCGTCGACCGTGGTACATTCCGAACTGCACGATTTCGCTCCACGGATCGGCTTTGCCTGGGACGTGTTTGGAAACGGTAAGACCAGCGTCCGCGGGGGGTATGGAGTCTTCTATGATTCCATCAAGGCAGATGCTCTTTCCCAGCAGAACGCACCGTTTACCGGAACGCTCGAAGAATATAGCGGCCTCATCTCCGATCCTTTCGGATCCGTGGGGGTGGCCGATCCGCCGGTCATTCCGCCGGGTCGCTTCGGCTGCGTGAAAATCAGCCAGTATCCAGGCGTGAGTTGTTCGGAGTTTCCCCTGCCGATGGTTGGCTACTGGATGGACGGGGGGTTGAAGAATCCCTATGTGCAAGAGTGGAACCTGACGATCGAGCGCCAACTGACGCCCAGCATCATGTTACAGACCAGCTACGTGGGCAAAATCGGGATCAAGATTGAGGGCTGGCGAGACTTCAATCCCGCCTACTTCATCAACGATCCAGTAACCGGTGATCCGCCGTCGCTCAGTAACGTGAATGATCGCGTGGCTTATGAGCCCGGGATTATTTCACCGGCATCTCCTTTGGATGGTAATGACGACCGCAGTTGGTATCACAGCTTGCAGGTGCAAGTGACGAAGAGGATGAGCCATGGGCTTTCGATCAATGGCTCCTATTCTTTGGCCAAGTCAATCGACCTGGAATCTGCGAATGTTTACCAGGCAGTATATTTCGATCCCTTCACCCTCCGCGACAACCGTGGCCGTTCCGACTTCGATCGTCGCCACGCGGTGGTGGCGTCGTATCTATGGTCTCCGCAGATCAAGTTTAGCCAACCATGGGAAAATACCTTGCTGGGCGGCTGGACCTTCAGCGGAATCACGACTGCCCAAAGCGGGGCACCCTTTACCGTTGTGGAGGGCGAGGATGTGGCAGAGGTTGGCACTATAGCCGCCTCTAGTGGATACCAGTACGCTGTGCGAAATGGTGCCCCGGTGACGCTAGGCCATGCCAACCGCGGCGCGATGGTGGGGGAATTCTTCAACACCAGTGCTTTTGTCCCGCTCAATCTCGTTCCCCCGGGAACGCTCGGCAACTCCGGACGGAACGATATCAGCGGCCCGGCACTGAGCAATACGGACTTTGCCGTGATGAAGGACTTTGCCTTGAAAGAAGACTTCAAGGTTCAATTCCGGTCGGAGTTCTTCAATATATTCAACCAGGTGAACTTTAACAATCCCAACAACTCGTTGGCTGCCGGTCCGGGGGTGTTTGGCACGCTTGTGGGCGCCAATTCCGGACGAGTGATCCAATTCGCGCTGAAGGTCCTTTGGTAATTAGACCCTGTTGCGGGGCCCTCTCCAGCCAGCCGTTGCCCCGCGGCGGATAGCATATTGGCACTCAGCCCGGGAGCCCCTAGCTCCCGGGCTGCCTTAATCAGCCGGCAGCGCGCTGCCACCTAGGTAGGAAGTGGCTGCTGATCAATCCCGCAACCGAGAAGAGGTGTGGTCGTCTTTTGCGCCAAAACGAAATTGCGACACGCTTTCGCGATCATCATTCACGAATCCCACGTCAAAGCTGCGTGGCCACGAGCCATGGCCTGGGCGGTCATGGCGGGCGCACTTGGAGGGCTGTTTTCACTGCACGCGCAGGATCGAGTCGAGCAGGCCTACGAGCATTTTGACGCTGGGATCGAAGCCTCCAAAGCGCACGATTCGGACAAAGCCGAAGAGGAATTCCGCGCCGCGCTCAAATTTCGCCCGGCGTATGTCGAAGCGCGGGAAAACCTTGCCATCACCCTAGCGCGCAAAGGCAAGTTTGACCTTGCGACCGATGAACTTCGGAAGGTCCTGGCCGCTGATCCGCATTCCCCCGTAGCGACGGTCGACTTGGGTTTGATTCTGTTCCTCAAGGGAGACCAAGAGTCGGCACTGAAAGAATTGCAAAAGGCCATCACCTTTGACCCCACATACCCCGACGCGTATCTCCAGCTCGGGCTGATGCAGCGTCAGAGGGGCGATTTTGACGACGCCCTATCGACTTTCGCTGCCGGGACACGCACCGCGCCCGATAATGCGAAATTACATTACGAACTCGGCGCCGTTTTCTTCAGAAAGGGAGAGTTTCCCCAAGCACTTGGGGAACTGCAACGGGCCCTGGCTCTGGAACCTGACGACGCGGACGCCCGGTATGTTCTGGGGCAAACTCTCCAACGCCTGGGGAAAGAAAAGGAGGCGCAAGCGGCGTTCGCAGAGGTCGAACAGATGCACAAACTTGAAGCGGAGAGGGGGGAAGCCAGAACTCAACGCAACCTCGGACGCCAGCAGATGGCGTCGGGTGACCTCTCCTCCGCACGTGACTACTTCCTTCTGGCGCTTGCAAAGAACCCGGAATTCGCCGAAGCGCGCAAGGACCTGGGCGATGTGTTCCTAAAACAGGATGAGATGGACAAGGCGGAGCGGGAGTTCCGAGCCGCCCTCAAGATTCGTCCGCAATACATCGAGGCACGCCAGAACCTTGGCGTCACTCTGGCCCGCGAAGGCAAGTTGGACGAGGCGGTCGAGGAGTTCAGGAGAGTCATTGCGGCACGGCCTCTCGCCGCGGAGCCTCACAATAATTTGGGCTTGGCCTTGTTAGGGAAGCAAGACCGTTCCTCGGCTCTCGCGCAATTTCGGAAAGCGATTGAGCTCGATGCTGATTACCCCGAGGCTCACAACAATCTGGGTTTGCTGCTGGAAGAGCGAGGCGACGTGGAGGGAGCGCTGGCCGAATATCGCTTGGCTGTGCAGTCGCATCCCGAATACGCCGAAGTGCACAATAACCTGGGACGTTTACTGGCCGGCAAGGGTGATGGGGACGCAGCCCTGGCTGAATACCACTTGGCCCTGCGTCTGCGGCCAGAGTTCGCGCAGGCCCACACCAACCTTGGACTGCTGTTATGGAAAGAGCACGACCTGGAGGCCGCCCAGGAGGAGTTTCGCACAGCCATACGCTTCGGAAATGTCGACGCCCATTTGAGCCTGGGAGCAGTCCTGGATGAAAAGGGCCAGTTCGACGATGCCATCGCCGAGTACAAAAAGGGGGCCGAGGCTGACCCGAAAAATGCCGAGGCTCATTTTCTCATCGGGCGGACCCTGCTTCAGAAACGGGAGTTGGATGCGGCCATCTCCGAGCTGCGACAAGCCTTGACCCTCGACCCTACCCTGATCGAGGGTTACATAGCTTTGGGCACCGCCGAGCGCGAAAAAGGCGACCTTGAGAATGCAATTTCGTCGCTTCATTCCGCCGTGCGCGGGGAGCCCGCCAATCCTGAAGCACATTACCAACTCGGCTTCGCGCTGCGCAGAAAGGGTGACCTCCGTGAGGCTCTGGGAGAACTCCAGCGCGCTCTCTCCCTCAGACCCAACTATGTGGAAGCCCGGTACCTTCTGGGGCAGACGCTCCAGCAACTGGGAAGGCGCCGAGAGGCGGAAGCCGCCTTTGCGGAGGTTGAGCGGCTGCAACGAATTGATGCGGAGATCGCAGAGGCAACCAAAAATTACAACCTCGGTCTTCAGGACATTCAGCGGAGGGATCTCGCCGCTGCACGCGACGCGTTCCAGGCAGCGTTGTACTACAAAGAGGACTTTCCTGAAGCTCACACGAATCTGGGTGGCGTCCTCCTCGAACTCGGTGACGTCGATAGCGCCATCGGGCATCTCCGCGCGGCAATCGACTTACGACCGGACGATGCGCGCGCCCATTACAATTTGAGTTTGGCGCTGAAGAAGAAAGGGGATTTCGCGGCAGCACAGGAGGCGCGAAAAAGAGCTCTGGAACTTGACCCCCGGTTGGATTCCTCTCCACCCGCCGGCCGCCCATGAGGATACAACGAGCCTGCGACCCAAGTGCCGTTCTCTGAAACACTGCGTCTTGCCAACCGGGGAGGCGAAGTTCGGGCCCTTGCGCCAAGTGCGTAAATTCCAGTGCCTCGGCGCCATACATAGCAGAATTTCAGCCATCGATGGCGATTGTTAAACACTAGAAAACTGGCAATCCACGTACTCGGAGGAGAAAAGATGCGTCTTGATAAAAGACCGTTTTACGTTATCGGATTCTGGTGGTTGTTTGCATCATGGACAGGTACGGCAGCCGGCCTCTACGGCCAGACTACAAGCGGCAGGCATTCTTCTCGGCCCAAGGCGCAGGGGACCTCCTCGCAGGAACTGCGAGTACGCACCTCTGTGAACCCGGGATGGCTGTTCAAGCGACAGGCATCGCCGGGCGCGGCTGACGAGGTGGCGTTCTTGAAGGCTGAGCAGCCTGGTTACGACGACAGCTCTTGGGAAAAGATCACCCTGCCCCACACCTGGGACGCCACCTCGGATAATCCCTTTCCGAGCACCCTCCATTTTCGCGGCATCGGCTGGTACCGGCGCAAGCTGGAACTGCGGCCCGAGTGGCGAGGCCGACGCGTGGCCGTGGATTTTAAGGGGGTGTTCCAAGTGGCCGACGTATGGGTAAACGGCCGCCTGGCCGGGCACCACGTTGGGGGCTTCACCGGATTCGAGTTCGATGTCACGGACCTTCTCCACTGGGAGGAGCCCAATATCCTCGCCGTCAAGGTAAACGACGTGCTCGATCCGGAAATCGCTCCCGCCAACGAAACCAATGTAGTCGATTACGGTGGGATCTATCGCAGCGTGTCGCTTCTGGTCACGGACGCCCTTCATATGGCGCCCAACGGCACTTGGGTTACCACCGAAGCTGCCGGGGATGCGGTGGCCGTCCGAGTCCGCTCGTGGGTCCACAACAGTAGCGCGTCGCCAGCCAACGCCGGCTTGGAGACGAAGATCCTGGACACCTCCAACCAGGTTGTCGCCACCCTCCAGGCAAGCGCCACGATTTCTCCCGGTGAAGACAAGGAGTTCGATCAGAAAACCGAGCCGATCTCCGGCGCTCACCTCTGGTCCCCCGACACGCCTTATCTGTATCGCGTGGAGAGCACGGTTTCGGCCGACCGGCGGGTTACTGACCGGTATATCAGTCCGTTTGGAATCCGGTTCATGGGCTATGATCCGGCGTCCGGCTTCACGCTGAATGGAAGGCCCATCAATTTGCACGGAGTTGATCGGCGCGAGGATTACGGCTTTCTGGGCGATGCGGTGCCCGAGGTGGTCGGCGCCAGGGACGTTCGGATCATGAAAGACATGGGAGTAAACTTCATTCGCACCTCTCACTACCCCCAAGATCCCGCCGTGCTGGAGGCCTGTGATCAACTGGGCATCCTGGTGTGGGAGGAGATCCCCAACATCAAGATTTTCATTTACCCCGCCGCCGGCGATAGCCATTCGGGCGAGCTTTACACCCAGCGTTTTCCTCGGGCGCTCATGCGAAACCTGAAGCAACAATTGCGCGAGATGGTGGAGCGCGACCGCAACCATCCCGCGATCATCATCTGGGGCCTGTCCGACGACTTGAGTGGCTACCACTACCCCGAAGACTTCGTGGAACTCTCGAACGCCGCCCATGCCCTCGACCCCACCCGATGGACCGCCGGCCGGGCTCCGCATGTCACCGACATCATTGACGCTACCACCTCCACCGCTGTGGAGTTGCTACGCGAACATCAGGAGCACCCGGAACGGAAGTTTATTTGGAATGAGTGGGGCTCCTTACGGTGCCAGCGAGGGACGGAAGGCGCCCCCGCCGTCATTGCGCGAGGCGAGGACGCAACTGTGACCATGGCGGATAGCGAGGCCGCGGAACTCCTTGAAGGCTGGTTGATGCAGTGGAATGCCTTGCCTTGGATGGGGACAGCATACTGGTGCATGTTTGATACGGGCTATGTCAATGCAACGCAAACACGGACCATCTGGGTCCAGCATTGGCCGGATGGCAAAGTAGCCTTCCGCTGGCCGTTCCAGGGGTACGACGGTGTTTCGGACATGTGGCGCCTCCCCAAACATGGCTTTTACTTCCTCCAGAGCCAGTGGACCGAGAAGCCCATGATCCACATTGCGGACCGGTGGACTTGGCCGGGCCAGGAGGGACAAAGACGCCAGGTGCGAGTGTATAGCAACTGCGACTCGGTAGAACTCTCTTTGAATGGGCGGAGTCTGGGCGTGCACATGCCGGCGACCAATGAGCAAGTCTGGCAGGATTTCCGCCGGCTGACTGACCGTTCCAGGGCCCTAGAAGAGTGGCAGGGTGACTACACCCAAGTCCCCTTCCCCGGCGCCACCCTGCGCCACCCACCCTTCGTTTGGAACGATGTCCCTTACGAAAGCGGGACCTTGGTGGCGATCGGCCATAAGGGCGAAGACGCCGTTCAGAAGGAAGTGCGCACGGCCGGCTCGCCGGTACGAATTGTTCTAAAGTCCGAGAAACTCTCCCTGGCGATTGACCGGGAAGATGTAAGTTTCCTCGAGGCCGACGTGGTGGATGCGAACGGGACGATTGTACCAGACGCGCACCCCTGGATCAGCTTCCACGTCGATGGACCTGGCCGCTTGCTGGGTGGTGCTACAGAGATTGACGCCATTTCCGGCGTGTCTGCCATCAACGTCCAAACTTCTGGCCAGCAGGGAGAGGTCATAGTCACTGCCACGGCCGAGGGATTGGAGTCCGGGTCAGTGCGAATTCAGGCTCACAAGGAATAAGTGGAACCCAAGAATCGCGGTTAAACGACTGAATGGGTTTGTGAATGGGCTTTGTCGGGTCGATCCGCTCACTCCTTTGCGATTGAGCAGGGCACGACCCGCCGTCTCAATCGAGACGTTGGCTATCCGCGCGATTTCGGAAATGCCGATGTTCTTCATCGGAGGAGAAAAGATGCGTCTTGATAAAAGACCGTTTTACGTTATCGGATTCTGGTGGTTGTTTGCATCATGGACAGGTACGGCAGCCGGCCTCTACGGCCAGACTACAAGCGGCAGGCATTCTTCTCGGCCCAAGGCGCAGGAGACCTCCTCGCAGGAACTGCGAGTACGCACCTCTGTGAACCCGGGATGGCTGTTCAAGCGACAGGCATCGCCGGGCGCGGCTGACGAGGTGGCGTTTTTGAAGGCTGAGCAGCCTGGTTACGACGACAGCTCTTGGGAAAAGATCACCCTGCCCCACACCTGGGACGCCACCTCGGATAATCCCTTTCCGAGCACCCTCCATTTTCGCGGCATCGGCTGGTACCGGCGCAAGCTGGAACTGCGGCCCGAGTGGCGAGGCCGACGCGTGGCCGTGGATTTTAAGGGGGTGTTCCAAGTGGCCGACGTATGGGTAAACGGCCGCCTGGCCGGGCACCACGTTGGGGGCTTCACCGGATTCGAGTTCGATGTCACGGACCTTCTCCACTGGGAGGGGCCCAATATCCTCGCCGTCAAGGTAAACGACGTGCTCGATCCGGAAATCGCTCCCGCCAACGAAACCAATGTAGTCGATTACGGTGGGATCTATCGCAGCGTGTCGCTTCTGGTCACGGACGCCCTTCATATGGCGCCCAACGGCACTTGGGTTACCACCGAAGCTGCCGGGGATGCGGTGGCCGTCCGAGTCCGCTCGTGGGTCCACAACAGTAGCGCGTCGCCGGCCAACGCCGGCTTGGAGACGAAGATCCTGGACGCCTCCAACCAGGTTGTCGCCACCCTCCAGGCAAGCGCCACGATTTCTCCCGGTGAAGACAAGGAGTTCGATCAGAAAACCGAGCCGATCTCCGGCGCTCACCTCTGGTCCCCGGACGCGCCTTATCTGTATCGCGTGGAGAGCACGGTTTCGGCCGACCGGCGGGTTACTGACCGGTATATCAGTCCGTTTGGAATCCGGTTCATGGGCTATGATCCGGCGTCCGGCTTCACGCTGAATGGAAGGCCCATCAATTTGCACGGCGTTGATCGGCGCGAGGACTACGGCTTTCTGGGCGATGCGGTGCCCGAGGTGGTCGGCGTCAGGGACGTTCGGATCATGAAAGACATGGGAGTAAACTTCATTCGCACCTCTCACTACCCCCAAGATCCCGCCGTGCTGGAGGCCTGTGATCAACTGGGCATCCTGGTGTGGGAGGAGATCCCCAACATCAAGATTTTCATTTACCCCGCCGCCGGCGATAGCCATTCGGGCGAGCTTTACACCCAGCGTTTTCCCCGGGCGCTCATGCGAAACCTGAAGCAACAATTGCGCGAGATGGCGGAGCGCGACCGCAACCATCCCGCGATCATCATCTGGGGCCTGTCCGACGACTTGAGTGGCTACCACTACCCGGAAGATTTCGTGGAACTCTCGAACGCCGCCCACGCCCTCGACCCCACCCGATGGACCGCCGGCCGGGCTCCGCATGTCACCGACATCATTGACGCTACCACCTCCACCGCTGTGGAGTTGTTACGCGAACATCAGGAGCACCCGGAACGGAAGTTTATTTGGAATGAGTGGGGCTCCTTAGAGTGCCAGCGAGGGACGGAAGGCGCCCCCTCCCTCGTTGCGCGACGCGAGGACGCAACTGTGACCATGGCGGATAGCGAGGCCGCGGAGCTCCTTGAAGGCTGGTTGATGCAGTGGAATGCCTTGCCTTGGATGGGGACAGCATACTGGTGCATGTTTGATACAGGCTACGTCAATGCAGCGCAAACCCGGACCGTCTGGGTTCGGCATTGGCCGGATGGCAAAGTAACCTTCCGCTGGCCGTTCCAGGGATACGACGGTGTTTCGGACATGTGGCGCCTCCCCAAACATGGCTTTTACTTCCTCCAGAGCCAGTGGACCGAAAAGCCCATGATCCACATTGCGGATCGCTGGACTTGGCCGGGCCAAGAGGGACAAAGACGCCAGGTGCGAGTGTATAGCAACTGCGACTCGGTGGAACTCTCTTTGAATGGGCGGAGTCTGGGCGTGCACATGCCGGCGACCAATGAGCAAGTCTGGCAGGATTTCCGCCGGCTGACTGACCGTTCCAGGGCCCTAGAAGAGTGGCAGGGTGACTACACCCAGGTCCCCTTCCCCGGCGCCACCCTGCGCCACCCACCCTTCGTTTGGAACGATGTCCCTTACGAAAGCGGGACCTTGGTGGCGATCGGCCATAAGGGCGAAGACGCCGTTCAGAAGGAAGTGCGCACGGCCGGCTCGCCGGTACGAATTGTTCTAAAGTCCGAGAAACCCACCCTGGCGATTGACCGGGAAGATGTAAGTTTCCTCGAGGCCGACGTGGTGGATGCGAACGGGACGATTGTACCAGACGCGCACCCCTGGATTAGCTTCCACGTTGATGGGCCTGGCCGCCTGCTGGGTGGTGCTACAGAGATTGACGCCATTTCCGGCGTATCTGCCATCAACGTCCAAACTTCCGGCCAGTCGGGAGAGGTTATAGTAACTGCCACCGGCGACGGATTGGAGCCTGGCTCAGTTCGAATTCAGGTTACGAAGGAATAACTGGAATTCGGCGCGGCCCTCACTGGATTTGAAGCCCTTCACGGATGTGGAATGGCCGCATACAAACGAATCGAAGATGCGCCACTTCTTGGCGGCGAGCCTCTTGTGGATCCGAGTCTCGAAAGTCACGAAGGCTTAAAAAAGCCGGTGAAAGGCTGGCCGCGCCACTAATCGCACGGCCATTGAAAATCTGCAGGAGCATCACCCTGCGCACGCCAGGAGCGGGCATCACAGTTTGCAGACTAAGGCAACAAGGAGCTTAGTCCGTCATGGCTAAGAAAGGAATATCGCGGCGTCAGTTTATGGAAGCCTCGATTGTGGGCACGGCGGCGGCACGAATGCCGGGGCTGGACAGGCCCGAGCGCGCGACGGCGGCATCCGCTGATGAACTCGACGCCGCGGGCGGCCAGGGAGGGCGCCTGATGCTCTCCCTCAACCCGAGCTGGCGCTTCAAACATCAGGAAACGCCCGGCGCGGGGGTCGAGCCGGAGTTTTTGGGGGCGGCGCAGCCCGGCTACAACGACAGTTCCTGGGAAACTGTGGTGGTCCCGCACACGTGGGACGCAACCGCTGACAACCCTTTCTGCGTGACGAATCATTTTCGCGGCCTCGCTTGGTATCGCCGCGAGGTTGAGATTCCCGATTCCTGGCGCAGACGCCGTGTCTGGATTGAATTCAAGGCGGTCTTCCAGGTGGCGGACGTTTACGTCAACGGCCATCACGTGGGGCAGCACGTAGGCGGTTTCACGGGTTTTGGCTTTGACATCACTGATCATCTCAAATTCGACGCAAGCAACCTCATCGCGGTCCACGTGAACGATGTGCTCGTGCCCACCATCGCTCCGGCGAACGAAACCAATGTGCCCGGTTATGGCGGCATTTATCGGAGCGTTTCGCTGGTGGCAATCGACCTCCTGCACGTCGAGAGAAACGGCACGTGGGTGACGACGGAGCCAGCGGGCAACGAAGTAAACGTTCGGGTTCGTACCTGGATTCAAAACCAGAGCGGCGAGCAGCGGGATTTTCGTCTGGAGAGCCTGATTCAGGACGCGCGGGGCCGGACTGCGGGCAAACTGGAAGCGAGCGGAAGCCTCGGGCCGAAAGAAATCAAGGAGATCTGTCGGGCAGTTGAGAGCCCAAGCGACCATTTATGTCGGATCAACTAACCGTGTCCTCGGAAAATAACAAAGGAGGCATTCACTCGCTCCATGAAACCTCTGAAAATAACGGAACCAGTGACCACTCGAAGAAATTTCCTGAACATGCTAGTCGGTACGGCGGCCTTTGTCGGGAATTCGCGTTCTCCTGGGGCGCCGAGCAAAGACCAGGATACGGAGGGCGCAGCGGCTGCTCGTTCGCTTAACTTCAATCAAGGGTGGAGATTTCGCCGCATCGACGATCCAGACCCACAGCAGAGCTTCAGTGATTCTTCTTTTGCCGATGGCGGATGGGAGGTCGTGAACGTTCCGCATTCCGTACGCCTGGAGCCGGAGAACGCGAGTGGTATGCGCAATTTCCAAGGCATCTGTTGGTACCGGCGTCGCTTCCAGGTGGACGAAAGTTGGGAAACGAAGAAGATTTTTGTCGAATTTGAAGGCGCTATGCAGGTGGCCGATGTGTGGGTGAATGGCAAGCATGTCACAACGCACTACGGAGGCTATACACCATTCACGGTAGATCTCACGGATTTAATGAGGTTCGGTCGCGAGGACAACGTACTGGCACTACGGCTGGATAACTCCGACAATCCGGATGTTCCGCCCGGCAAACCGCAGCATGAACTGGGCTTCGTGTATTTTGGGGGCCTTTATCGCAATGTCCACCTGATTGTGACCGACCGGTTGCACATCACCGATCCGGTGTATGCCAATAAGACGGCTGGCGGCGGAGTCTTTGTGACATACCCAAAGGTAAGCTTCGGAAGCGCGACCATCAACGTAAAGGTAAATGTCAGGAATGAACATGATTCGGCCAGAAGCTGCATTCTCTCGGTGTTTCTAATGGACCGCAAGCAGCGGGACGTCGCACAGTTCTCGCGTGCTCTATCGATTCCATCGGGGGAGGATGTTACTCTCGAGGGGACCATGGAGGTTGCCAACCCTCACTTATGGCGTCCCTACGATCCATACCTTTACGCATTGCGCACCGAAGTACGGAACGAGAGCCGCGTCGTCGATCAGGTTACCACTCAAATTGGCATTCGCAGCATTTGTTTTAATGAAGAGGGGTTCTGGATCAATGGAGAGAGGCTGATTGCCAGTGGCGCCAACCGGCATCAGGATTTTATTTACGTCGGTTACGCCCTTCCGGACTCAGTGCAGTATCGCGATATCAAAAAACTGCGTGAAGCCGGCTGTCTGTCGCTTCGAATCCATTACCCCTTGAGCCCGGCGACGATGGATGCAGCCGACGAACTGGGCATGATGGTGATCGTGTCGAACACGGGATGGCAATGGTTTAGGCCTGGGGTGTTCGTGAACAGAGCATATCAGGGTGTTCGGGAGATGGTTCGGTGGCATCGCAATCATCCATCGGTCATCCTATGGGAGCCAATCCTCAACGAGACGGACTATCCAGAGGACTTCGCTCACACGGTTTACAACATAGTCCACGAAGAGTATCCGGGGAACCAGTGCTACGCTGCGGCTGATAACGACCTTCCTTACGGGAAACAGTTCGACGTTCTCTACTATGATAATGACCCTCCCGTTAACGCGGACAGGGTGCTTGTCGCGGGTAAGCCCAGGTGGGTGCGCGAGTGGGGGGATGTGCCGGATAACTGGACCGATCAGAACAGTCCCGGTCATGCACGCAGCGTATGGGGTGAGGCCGCATTACTGCAGCAAGCTCTAACTCACGCGCGACTGATGGAGAGGCAATATGCATTGCCTGGAATCAGCGGGTTCGGATTGTGGGTTGGCATTGATCATCAGTACGGCTACCATCACAATCCCTTTTACGGCGGAATTCTAAGCCCTTGTCGCGCCTCCAAATTCAGTTATCAGCTTTTCGCGAGCCAGCGACTTCCGGATGTCCATGTTCCGGATCTGGAAGACGGGCCGATGGCGTTCATTGCGAGCTACTGGAACGCATTTTCAACAACTGATGTCACCATCTTCAGCAATTGCGAGAGAGTCCGTCTGTTTCAGGACGGAAAAATAATCGGCGAGCAAAGTCCGGATGAATCACCGAAGATACCACACCCTCCGTTTACGTTCAGAGGGTTGAAATTCACTCCGGGCCACGAAGGCGCCACTCCCTTTGACAGGGGCGACGGTGCCACAAGGGGGTGGATGCCTGGAGAGCTCAGGGCAGAGGGTCTCATAGGCGGCAAGGTGGGGGCGACACACACTGTTCGCGTGGCTGGCGTGCAAACTCAGCTTGGGCTCGCCGTGGGCACGTGCGGCCGGCCCCTCGTAGCGGATGGATCAGATTTCATCGTCGTCTACGCGAGCATACTCGATGCACGAAGTACGGTCGTACCTTTGGCTGACGATCTCGTTCACTTTGAGGTCCTTGGCGAAGGTGAGATTATCGGCGACACCTCGATCGGAGCGAACCCCATGCAGGCGCAGGCAGGAATAGCCTGGGTTCTTATACGCTCGACGCGCAGGCCTGGCACGATCACGGTGACCGCGCAGGCATTCGGACTGAAGCCCTGTACCGTGACCTTTCAATCCGTCCCGGTGGTTCGCCAAAGTTAGATTGGTTATGCAATACATCCTGGCTGATACGGGGACCGTCCAAAAACTCAACTCAGGACAGTTCTCTTCCCCAGCAATGTCCGCGGGGCTGGACGGCACAGTCGTGAACATAGGGAGTACAGTTCCGTTCTTCGCCTCGCTTACAACCCCTCTCGCCCTGTTGTTAAAACTCGCGAAGCTTCAATTCTCATGGGCTTGGTAAAAAGTCAAACGAGGAGGCGCTATGTCGAACCGACGTGAGTTTATATTGGGAATGGCGGCAGCGGGGACAGGACTCTCCCAGATCCGCCTGCCCGCCGAGTGGAAGGCTTACAGCGATCCGGAAACCGGTCGTAAGATCAGGCAGTTGACTTCTGCGCCTGCCAACAGTTATCCGCTGTACTATTTCAGTCCTTCTGTAACGGCAGATAGCCGGTATCTCGTCTTTCACAGTGAGCGTAGCGGTTGGGTGGAGCTATACAGGCTCGATCTCACGTCTGGCGACATCGTGCAGCTTACCGATGGCCGAACGCGCGAGTCAGGCTGGGCCGTCTGGTGCGAGCCGCACTTGCGCGGGATTTACAACCACGTCAGTGCGCTGAATGTGGCCAAGCGAGAAGTTTACTACTTTCAGGAGCACCAGATTCGACGGGTGAATTTGGAAACCCTTACCGATACGATGGTCCGGGAGATATCGGGGAGGTTGTCCATTGGGCAGAGCATGTTCTCTCCTGATGGCCGGAACTTCGCCTTTATCCACACTGACCGTGAGGTATTTCAGAAGGCCTTTTCCGACCGAGAAGCACTCGAAAACATGGGGCTATTCAACCAGGTCGGCCATCAGCAATGGCGCAATAGTATTCACACCACCATCGGTGTGATCGACACAGAGACCCTCAATTACCGTGACGTAATCCAGTTAGACTTCCATGTACATCACGTCCTCTTCGCTGATAACAACACCCTGCTGGTGAATCACATTAAGAACCAGGAAGGGGTTTGGATGGTCCGGCTTGATGGCACCGGGGCACGCGCACTGCGGCCGGCAGACTCACATGGCGAGATCGACCACCAGGTGGTTACCCACCGCGGAGTCTTCTACGACGTTGTGGGTAGCGACAACGGTAAAACCACCAATTGGCTTGGGCGGTACGACGTAACCCGTCAAACGTTTGAAGAGGTGCGGCTACCCGTGGACGGCTACGTGCACGTGGGCTTTGACCCGGCAGGCCGCTTCCTGTTTTTCGAAAACTCCGGCGCTTCCCACGAGCTGTTGTCGCTGCACTTTCCATTTGTGGCGGGCCGCACCCGGGTACAGAAATTGCGCATGATGGCAGAGTATCCGCGCAAACAACAGCGCTATCACGCGCACCCGTTCCTGTCGCCGGACCGCCAGTGGTTGATCTACACCGAGCCGATCCAAGGTATTTCCCAGATTTGTATGCTGGATGTGCGCGACCTGGTGGACGTGAATGAGTATTGGGATGCGCGCTCCTAATGTGGTCGAGGCCGATCTCCCTGTCACCATCCGTCAGTTCGCCGGAAAGGAGGATGCCGTGGAAGAAAACCATCGAACCCTTACCGCCACATTCGTTCGTTTTGCTCGCTGCCGCCAAGAACTGGGCTGCCTGTTTGACCGCCCTCGCACTCTTTCTGACCGCAGCGACGGTGTCTCCGGTCCGCTGCTACTTCCGCCTGTGGCTCCTCTCCAACCAGGCCCCACCGCCCGTAGCAACATCAATGGTCTTCGAATGCGAAATTCGTTGTTAATTTGTGATCTCTTCCCGATAATGTGCTGCTTATCGGGCTGCGTCTGGGTCGCCCAGGAGGTTGTTGATGTCCTTTCGAAAATATCTTGTGATCTCGGCAATCATCATCGTTGTTTGCGCGAGCAGTCTTCTTGGACAGGAGCCGACTGGCAGTGGCGTTCAGGCCTGGGTCGAAAGCCCCGAGATGCGCCTCACACCGGCAAGTTTCAGCCGCGAGCGGAGGACCACCGCGAAGGCAGAGGCTTTCCGCAATGAAGTTGTTTCGTTGCAGTTTGCTGTCCGCGCTGCGGAGCCGCTTTCCCCCTTCTCCGCATCCTGCGAAGGCGCTTCGGGCGCGGCCGCAAAGGACCTGCCCTGCGCGTGGATGGAGATTCGATATCCCGGATACATCCTGATCGATGAAATTGGCCAGTACACCAGTGACCCGTTGTTTGAGAAGCCTCCGGAGCGTGTTGAGTCAAATTCCACTCAGGGCGTCTGGCTGACCATGCGTGTTCCAAAGACGGCTGAGCCGGGCGTTTACGGGAATGCTCTGGTTATTCACGCTGGCCCGCGGGATGTAAGATTCACGGTTGAACTCCACGTCCTCGAACTGACTCTGCCCGATTTCTCGGAAGGGAAGTTTTACCTTAACCTCTGGCAGGATCCGTCCTCCGTCGCCAGGTGGGCCAAGGTCCCTTTGTGGTCGGAAGAGCACTGGAAGCTGCTGGAAGCCTACGCGCGCGACCTGGCCGAGCACGGGCAGCAGTCCATCACCACGACGATCATTTACGACCCATGGCGCTCCGACGTCGGGCATCCTCTTCCGGCAATGGTTGAGTGGCGCTTCCCGGGCGAATGGCAACTCGGGCAGGAATCCATGTTTGAATTCGATTTCTCGGTCTTCGACCGCTATGTCGAGCTGATGATGAAGGCAGGGATCAAAAGGACCATTCACGCCTACTCGATGGTCAACGGGCCCGGCGAGACGTCCGATTGCGATCTTGGTTACATCAACACCCGCACCGGCCAGCTCCTGATTCGACACACGACGGTGGGCGACGACGGGTACAAGAAGGCGTGGGACAGATTCCTGCCGGCGTTCGTCCAGCACCTGGAGGAAAAAGGATGGCTCGATCACACTTACATCGGGTTTGACGAGAAACCCCAAAACATCATGACCCAAATCGGTGCGGAGCTGCACTCCGCGGCGCCGCAGCTCAAAATCACTCTTGCGGGTGGCGGTTCGAGTCAGCAGTCCACCGATGCTGGGGACTTGACGATCCACTGGGACGACCTTGCGCATCCCGACGCCGTCGCCCGCCTTCTGGCGAACCGCCATGGGGTTGGCCCCACGACTTTCTACACGGCTTGCTCGCCGCATTCGCCCAATACCTTCATCTACTCGCCGCTGTGGGAATCCCGGATGCTCCCCTGGATTGCCTTCCACTACGGCTTGGACGGCTATCTGCGCTGGGACTACAACTACTGGGTCGATGGCTTGTGGTCGCAGCCTCGCTACGTCTGGCATTCCGGCGACATGTTCTTTGTTTATCCGGGAGACAAGGGGCCCATCGGGAGTACACGCTGGGAGATGCTGCGCCAGGGCATCCAGGACTTTGAGGCGCTGGAGATGTTGAAGGACCGGATCAACGAGTTGAAGAAAACGAAAGCCGCGGGAGCAGCAAACCTCGAAAAAGACCTGAAAGAGACGGTGGCTATGGGGTGCGAACTTGACGACTGCGAAAACTGGCCGCATCCGGGCAAGGCTCGCGAGAAGGTCAACGGTCTGCTGGCGAAAGCTTCTGGAATTCCTGACCCACACCCCAGCCCCTACGACAACAATCTTCGCATGACTTCCAAATTCATCTCCGAGGATTATGCTCCAGACGGAAATCTCGATAAGAAAGTATGGCGTGATGCAAATTGGGTGAAGGTTGACCGTGACGCCTTCAGTTCGACAACCTATCCCCAGTCTGCGATGGAGGTCGCTTCTCTCTGGACAGCCACGCACGTGTTCTTTGCCTACCGATGCAAATACACGACCCTGAACCTGTTCGAAGGGAAAGATCCCAGCAAGGACTTCTGGACACTCTGGGATCGGGATGTGGTTGAGGTCTTTTTGAATCCCCAGCCCGAACGCCTGAACCATTACTTCGAGTATGAAGTGGCGCCTAACAATCTCTGGATCGACTTGGAGATCGACCTGGATAAGAATCCTTTCAACGATCCGAGATGGAATTCAGAGTTTGACCACGCGACGTACATCGACACCCAGAATCAAGTGTGGACATGCGAGATGCGGATTCCCGTTCGGACCTTGGGAGGAATCATGCCCATCCGGGCGAACACCGAGTTGCGAGTGAATTTCTTTCGCGCCGATGGCACGGGGGACGATACGCAGCGCCGCTTTCTTTCCTGGAGCCCGGCGCATAGCCAGAAGCACACGTTCCACACTCCGGCATCGTTCGGCGTGATCCGGTTTGTCAAGTAGGGAGGGCCCACCGGTGCAGGTGACAAGAGCTCCTGACAATGCGCCGTGTAGCCGCCCCAAGGAGTGGATTTCGTGAGCGTGAGAGGTCTTCGTATCTCTTGCAGGCAATTTGCAGGGTTAGATTTTGGACCAGTAATTGGTGATAGCCTAGAATCTTATAATTGCACACCTGATCTCCGTCTATGAACTTCTCTGGAAGTGTACAGCAACGAATGATCCTATCCTGACTGGGTCAGGCACGGGTTTCCTCACTTTTGACGGCTGGGGTGCTGGAGGCAGGGACCACTGGCTTGCTGCCTGTGCTGCCCTGCGGTTTTCATGGGGTGCTGTGCAGGGGGTGTTTTCCGCAAGTCATCATTCACGTTTGGAATTCCAGGGGAGGACCGCTCATGAGCAAAGTTGGCTTTGGTTTGATCGGCTGTGGAACGTGGGGTCGCATGCATGCTCGCGTTTACACGGCTTCGACAACCGCCCGCTTAGTGGCGGTTTGTGACCAGGACGTGAGCCGCGCGGCGGCACTCGCGGCGGAATTTGGAATCAGTGATCATGCTGCGGACTGGCGTGCGCTCGTCGCGCGCCCCGACATCCAGGCGGTGGGCATCGCCACGCCGGATTTTGCCCACGCAGAAATTGCGCTGGCAGCTATTCAGGCTGGAAAACACGTGCTGGTTGAAAAACCGCTCGCCACCACGGTGAGCGAGTGCCAGGAGATCCTCGCGGCCCAGAGGGTGCAACGCGTCAAGTTAATGGTAGATTTTCACAACCGTTGGAGCCTGCCGTTTGTCAATCTGCGCCGGGCGCTCGCGGCAGGGCAACTCGGCTCCCTGATGATGATGAACATCCGGCTGAACGACACGCGGTTTGTTCCCACGCGCATGTTGAGCTGGGCCGCAAGGTCTTCACCCTTGCAGTTCCTGGGCAGTCATGTGGTCGACCTCGTCCGCTTCCTTTCGGGCGCTGTCATCAACCGAGTCTATTCCGTGAGCCGATCAGTGGTGCTGAAGAGCCTGGGGGTCGACACGCCGGACTATTACCAGTCCATCCTTGAACTCTCCACGGGCGGGACGGCGGTGGTGGAAAACTGCTGGATTCTGGATGAGCACGGCCCCAGCGTTTTCGATTTTCAAAGCGAATTCGTGGGAAGCAAAGGGACCGCTTACGTCAACGCCAGCCATCACCGTATGGCCGAGGTGTACAGCGACAAGGGCGTGGAGCTGCCCGACGTTTCCGCGGCGGCGGAGCTGTATGGCAAGCCCGTGGGATTCGCGATGGCAGCAATCCAGCATTTCGTGGACTGTGTGGTGAACGGGCAGACTCCCCTGGTAACGGGAGAGGATGGCCTCGCCGCAGCCCGGGTGCTGGCAGCGGCGGAGCAATCCGCCCAAACGGGATTGCCAGTGATGGTCGCCTAGGGCCGGCTTGAGGCTTGCAAGCGGGGAGATAGTCGGCAGGCGATTCGTTTCAGATGCTATCCATATTCGGATAACTATAATGCACGCGTTATATCAGTAGATAATTGCCGATCTGAGGCAACTCGGGGACCTTTCGATGCGTTCTCACTTCTCGGTTTTTGATTGGGTGCTGGTCATTGGCTTCCTCATTCTTTATGGCTGGTTGGGCATCGCCGCGAAGAAGCGTGCTGGAACCCTCGACGATTTCCTGGTAATGGGAAGGAAGCTGGGGCCGATTTGGGGCGTCGCCACGCTGTCGGCGACGGAGACGGGCTTGGTTACCCTGATCTACTTCGCGGAGGAAGCTTACCTCAGCGGCTTCGTGGCCATTATCCTCGCCGGCATCGCGGCCCTTTCCATGTGGATGGTCGGGTGGACAGGGTTCGTCATCAAGAAGCTGCGCGAGTTGCGCGTGCGCACGGTGCCGGAATACCTGGAGACGCGCTTCAACCTCAAAGTCCGCTGGATCGCCGGCCTGGCTTCATTCGTTGTGGGTATTCTGAACCTGGGAATCTTTCTCCAGGTGGAGGGAGCTTTTCTCACCGTGATCATGGGCCTGCGGCCAAGCCTCTTGCCGTTGATGATGGGCATCCTGTTGGCCGTAGTGCTGGCTTACACCGCGCTCGGTGGCATGTTCTCCGTGGTGTACACTGACATCGCGCAATTCTTTTTGGTGGTGGTGGGGGTCACCATCGCATCGTTCCTGATCATCCACGCCGCGGGAGGGTGGGGCCATATGGCCGCAGTGGTGATGACGCGGTATGGAAGCGGAGGTTTCACCTTCTGGGACTCACCTCGCTACGGGATTCTCTTCCTACTCTGGTCGGCTCTCTATTACCTTGCCGGATGGAGTTCCTGGCAACCGGTAGTGGCGCGCGTTCTCAGCATGCGGGATATTGACACCGGGCTGCACCTGTACCGGCTAAGCAGCGTGTTCATGTTCCTGCGTGCCGCCGTGCCGATGGTCTGGGGCATCGGGGCGCTGGCCATTGTGGGGACGGTGACCCCCTCCAGCGCGGCGCTGCAAACGGTGATGGTCCGGGTCCTGCCCGCCGGGCTGATCGGGCTGATCACGGTCGCCTTCGTCTCCGCGACCATGTCCACCTTCTCAAGTTATTTTCTCGCCTTTAGCTCTATCCTCCTTCAGGATGTGATCGCTCCTCTGCTCCGCAAGCCTCCTTCTGACCCTGTGCGGTTGAAGCTGATGCAACTCTGCACGGTGGGGATGGGAATTGTCATCTACATCTGGGCCTCTTTCTATCACTTTCCGGAATCGGTGTTCCGTTACCTCACCGTGACGGGCTCCATCTCCTTCGCGGCCACGCTGACCACACTGGTGGGAGGAATTTATTGGAAGAGGGCCAGTGTGTGCGGCGCGTACTGCGCGTTCGTGGGAAGCACCATTTTCCCCGCCATCTGCCTGGCGTGGCCTTCCTTTTCTCCGACCTGGGCGGGGTTACTCAGCTTCGGGCTGGCGCCGCTCGGCATGATCCTGGGCTCGCTGACTTTTCCGTGTCATGCAAGTCAGGCCCAGTAGTGGTATGTTTCAATGAGCGAACGAAGGCATTGAACCACCATGCCGGATATAGAGTTATCGTGACGCGCGGTATGCAGACTCGACATGAATTAAGGAATTGGCGAGGAGAGATTTGTGGCTTTTCGGCACATTGCCTCTACTGGCGCGAAATAACGAATCTGCGGAGGTAGCAGAGCCATTGTCCAACGCGAATCGAAGAAGACTTTACCCAACTGATTCGTCGAGGCATGTTTCCCGGCGGAGCTTCCTGAAGACAACCACTGTCGGGGGTGCGATTCTTGCAGTTTCCCCGGCTTGGGTGCGCGTCCTGGGCGCGAACGACTGGATTGCGCCCGCGGGGACCACCGATCCGGTCCAGACCAGCCCCGAAATCGATCTCAGTCCGCGTGAGCATCTTCTCTTCGATTTCGACTGGCGATTCCTCCAGGGTCACGGCACCGATCCCATCCGCGATCTTGGTTTTGGCAAAACCGTCTTCCAGCAAGGATTTGTCGAGACCGGCGACTTCGACTTCGCCATGCCCGGTTTCGACGATGCGAAGTGGCGGGCGCTAAATCTTCCGCATGATTGGGCCGTCGAGTTGCCCTTTCTAAACGACAACGGGCTGCGCGCGCACGGTTACAAACCGCTGGAAGGACTGCGTTTGCACGGTTACAAGCCGCTGGGCCGCACGCATCCAGAAACGAGCGTTGGTTGGTACCGGCGCGTATTTGATGTGCCGGGAAGCGACTTAGGCCGGCGTATCTTCATCGACTTCGATGGGGCTTTTCGGAGCGCCCTGGTCTTTTGCAACGGCACCTTTGTTGGCCGCAACAACAACGGCTATGTGCCGTTCCGTTTTGACCTGACGGATTTCCTCTTCTACGGAAAGAAAAATTGCATCACTGTCCGTATGGATGCTTCTCTCGGGGAGGGTTGGTGGTACGAGGGCGCCGGCATCTATCGCCACGTGTGGCTTACGAAGGTTGACCCGTTACACCTGGGCCAATGGGACACCGTTGTGCGGACCGAAGTGCAGGGGAAAACTGCGTTCCTGAAACTGAGCACGGTCGTCGAGAACAGCGGTTCAGTGAAGCAAGAATGCCGTGTGCGCTGGCAGATTCTGGATGCAGCCGGAAAGATCATTGCGACGACCGGTTCGCCGGCCAAAGAAGTGTCTGCCGAGAGCAAGCAGGATTTCAGTGCAGCGGCAAAAGTCCCGGACGCGGCGCTGTGGTCTCCGGAAACCCCGAATCTCTACTTTGCCGTCGCTACGGTGGAAGCAGCGGGTGGCGTGCGGGACCGTGACTGGGTGACGTTCGGCGTGCGCACACTGGCTTTTGATGTGAACCAGGGGTTCCTGCTCAACGGGGAGAAAATCGTCGTTCAGGGTACCTGCAATCACCAAGATCATGCCGGTGTGGGCGTCGCCCTCCCGGATCGGTTGCAATCTTACCGTGTAGAGGTGCTGCAGGGAGCAGGATGCAATGCGGTGCGCACCTCGCACAACATGCCTACACCGGAATGGGTGGAGGCCTGTGACCGTTTAGGAGTGTTGATGCTGTGCGAGACGCGGTCGATGTCGTCGAGTGATGAAGGCATAGCGCAGCTGGAAACAATGATCAAGCGCTATCGCAACAGCCCTGCTATCTTCTTATGGTCACTCGGGAATGAGGAAGAAACGCTCCAGTGCAACGAGGTTGGCCCGCGGGTGATCCATACGATGCAGGAACATGCTCACAAACTGGACCCCACGCGCGCATGCACCGCCGCCGTGACGAGTAAGTGTTTAGAGCGGTCGTTTGCACCGGTGCTGGATGTGATGGGGTTCAACCACGACCTCTCCGATCCCGACAAATACCACAAGGATCATCCCTTGCAGCCCATAATCGGAACGGAGGGGCCGAGCGTCCATACCACCCGCGGTATCTACACGACAGACGCGTTGCGGCACTGGATGAGTGCTTACGATGGAAACAATACGGCCGTGGGCGAGCGGGCCGATGAATATCTATCATTTTTCGCCGCGCGACCCTGGATTTCCGGCGGTTTTGTCTGGACCGGGTTCGACTATCGTGGCGAGCCCAAGCCCTATTCCTGGCCCAGCATCAGTTCGCAATGCGGCATTGTCGACACGTGCGGTTTCCCAAAGGACAACTATTTCTATTACAAAGCATGGTGGAGTAACTCTCCAGTGCTGCATCTCTTCCCGCACTGGACTTGGCCAGGGAAGGAAGGCGAAGAGATCCTTGTCTGGGTGCATTCCAACCTCGATAGCGTCGAGTTGTTTCGCAATGGCCACAGCCTTGGTTCCAAGAAAGTCGAGCCGTACCACCATCTGGAATGGCGAGTGAAGTACGCGCCCGGCCTCCTCGAAGCGCGAGGCCTGAAGGACGGCAAGAGAGTGCTTACGGCCACGCACGAGACCACCGGCGCTCCGGTGAAGGTGGTCCTGACGGCTGACCGCGCCGAGATCGCCGCCGACGGCGAGGATCTAGCGATTATACGCGTCGAAACCCTCGACCGCGACGGACGCAGGGTGCCTGTAGCCGACAACCTGATCAGGCTCAAAGTCTCGGGCGAAGGCTTGCTGATCGGGGTGGGCAATGGCGACCCCAATTGCCAGGAATCCGACAAGGGCAGCCAGAGAAGCCTGTTTAACGGTCTGGCCCAGGTGATTCTACAGAGCACGAAAAGGCCAGGTTCAGTAACGATCGACGCGACATCAGAGGGGCTGGAAGCGGCGACACTTAGCATTCAGACAAAGCAGGTGAAATTGCGCTCGGCTGTCGCTTAGCTACATCCGGAACCCCGGGAATGAACTTCGCTTCCATTTCCCGTTCCAATGAGATATGGCAGAAATGCAAAGGTTGCAGGCGCTAAAGCGAGTTGGGTCAGCCAGATAGCGATCAGTTGTAGGAACCCCCGAAGAATTGTGATTTGCTGTCGTCTCGCTCATGTAGCCTTTAATGGCAAATAAATCAGTGGTCGTTCAGCAATGAAGCAACCCGCACCCGCGCGGATTTGTTCATGACGGCGCACACCGAATGTAACGCCTATTTTGCCGCTCGTGATTCAGCTGCGGTGCGGCGGCGGGCGTCTGGCATCCTGACAACAGCGCCCTAACGAAAATCCGCATGGCAATTGTCGCCGAGCCCGAGCAATGGGCGAAGGCCGGGCGGAAGCTGGAGCTTGGGGGCGACAGCCTGAAGCGGCCGCCACGAGGATTCGACCCCAATCACCGGTTCATCGAGGACATCAAGCGGAAGGACTTCGTGGCATCGGTCGGGCTCACAGAGGCGCAGGTTTGTGGCCCCAAGTTTATCCACGATTTCGCCGCCGCGTGCCGGGCGTTGGTGCCGCTGGTCGAGTTCACTACGAGGGCGCTGGGGCTGGAGCCTTAGGGGCTGCGCCGGCCTGCCGATGGATTGCCGCATCGCTGTTCCCAGGCTCTCAGGCGCGACATTGGACTCTGCCAGACATGCGGATTCCAGGGGTTCCGACCATCCGCTGGCATGCTATGCTGCCACGCTCGCATCGACAGGTTCTCCGTCCCGAATGCCTCCTGGCGGCAATCAAGCTGCTGCACACTGCGGTATGGGCCGTGATGGCGGGCTCCATCCTTGCGCTGCCAGTTGCGGCGTTCACGCGGCATTTCGGCTGGGTGCTCATGCTGACGGCGTTGGTTGTCTGCGAATGCGCGGTGCTCGCCGCGAACCGAGGCCATTGCCCGCTGACCGACTGGGCCGCTCGCATCACCGACGACCGGGCAGCCAACTTCGACATTTACCTGCCCAACTGGCTGGCCCGGAACAACAAGGCGATATTCGGCACTCTGTTCGCCCTGAGCGAGCTGGTTGCGCTCTGGCGTTGGCTGGTTCGACCATGAAGGAAACCCTCAAGGCTGGCGTGCTCTGCTTCGCCGTCGTGTTCGGTGCCGGATTCGTGCTCGGCACCATCCGCATCCTTTTGGTGGTCCCGAGGCTGGGCGTGAGGACGGCCGAACTCATTGAAGCGCCCATCATGCTTGGCGTCTCCATCCTCGCAGCCGCGTGGGTAGTCCTGCGTGTCGGCATCCCGCCACTGCCGTCGAGGCGGCTGGCCATGGGCTGCGCCGCGCTGGGCCTCATGCTCCTGGTCGAGTTCACAGTGGTGTAGTAGGTTCGGGGCATGACTATTCGAGGATATTTTGAAAGTCGTAACCCTGTTTCGGGAACCGTTTACTTTCTGACGCTCGGGGCCTTTGCTGTCATCCCAGTTTTCGTCGGACGACAACATGCCTGACCCTGGAGGCACTGCCCTCTCAATTGATTGGCGAACTCTTGTCTTTGGTGGCCTCCCTGGAAGGATTCACTCGCCCGCCTTTTGTACGTTGCGGTATCTTGGTTTGAAGGACTTGGGGCCGCTTAACTTGGTGGAAGCTGTCGCTCCTGCATGTATGGGTTGAGGGCGGAAATGACGAATAAGTGGAATGCGGCGCAGTATGACGCGAAATATGCGTTTGTGTATGAGAAGGCAAAGGGATTGGTGGACCTGCTGGCACCGAAAGCGGGTGAGCGGATTCTGGATTTAGGCTGCGGGACAGGGGTGTTGACGGCGGAAATTGCCAGCAGAGGTGCAGAAACACTGGGTGCGGACCGGTCGGAGGAGATGATTTCGCAGGAGAGAAAGAAATTCCCGGCGCTGAAGTTTGAGGTGCTGGATGCAAGGGAGCTTCGATTCAACGCCCAATTTGATGCCGTGTTTTCCAATGCCGTACTGCACTGGATTCCAGAGGCGAAGCAAGTGATTGCCGGAGTGGCGCAGGCGCTGAGACTCGGCGGACGATTCGTGGCAGAGTTCGGAGGCAAAGGAAATATCCAAAGGCTGGTGGAGGGATTTCACCGGGCATACTCGGCACTGGGAATGCGGGAACCCGACGGGGTGAGCCCGTGGTTTTACCCGAGCATCGCGGAATATGCGGGCCTGCTAGAGAGGCACGGATTGGAAGTCCGTGAAGCATCGCTATTCGAGCGGCCCACGGTGCTGGAAGAGGGAGAGCGCGGACTGGAAAACTGGATTCGAGTGTTCAGGCAGACGCTCATTGAAAGGATGGGCGAAGCGGACGGGCAGCAATGGATTCGAGAAGTGGAACGGCAATGCAGGGCTGAGCGGTTTCATGATGGGAGTTGGGAGCTGGACTATCGGAGATTGCGAATTGCGGCGTGGAAAGCGTGAACGGGGGAAAGTCCTGAGTTGCAAGTCTTAAGTGGTAAGTCAGGGATGCTGAATCTATTCAGGATTCCAAGGGCAGCCGCATCCGAGCCGAGAGGCATGGACGGCCTCCCACCCTTCGCGCAGAATCAGCGGAACGAGCGCCAGGGCAGCCACGGGGTCGGCCCACGGCTTGTGCCAAACTGCGTTTACCGCCAAGCCAGCAAGAGCAATCCAGGCCATGTATCCGCAGAGGGAAGATTCCGCCGCGTCTGCCCTCAAGGCGGCGCTCGATGTGGCGGCTGCGAGGTGCCGTTTCCGTCCGCCGAGCCAAGGCATCACTACTGCGGCCGCCAGGAGTATTCCCATGCCCAATTTTGTTTGCCGCGCTTCGGTGTAGCCCAGCAAATTCAAAACGGACGCCAGCGCCACGAGTCCGGCCAGCACGAAGAGCAACGTTCCGGCAATCCGGGCAGCACGCGCTTCGTCGAAAGCGAACCGAAAGCGCCACAAGACGACCGCTGCGGAGAGCAGCTCGACCAGGCTGTCGCCGCCGAAAGCAAGGAGCGCAGGGCTGTGAGAATCCGACGCCGACCCGAGAGAAATTGCCGCTTCCATCGCCATCCACAAAATGGTGAACGCCTGAAGCCTGAGAACTCGGCGGGAAAGCTCTGCCGAACATGATGGGCTCGAATCGGCCATCGCATTGTTCATTGTACCCGGCTAGCCCAACCTTCGCAGATGCGCACTTTTTTGCGGGAAAGTTGATCTGTCATTCGGGCTAATCCCTTATCAGTCAGTGCTGCGTTTTCTGAAGGGCGGTGTAGTGCCGACCTACCCTCTTTACAAGCCCTCCAGGAAGCTGTCAGGATGCGCGCTGACGATGTTTCTGCGCAGCAAGAGGCGAGTCAAAGACGGCAAGGAGCACCGCTATTGGAGCGTGGTGGAGAACCGGCGCGTGCGTGCGGGGCGGGTGGTGCAGCGGCAGGTCTTGTTTTTGGGAGAGATCAATGACCGCCAGCAGGGAGCGTGGCGGCAGACCTTGGAAGTCTTTGATGAAGCCGAGCAGCGGGCGCGGACGCTGAGCTTGTTTCCAGAGGATCGTGCAATTCCGGCCGACGCACTGGATGGCGTGCAGGTGAAGCTCAAGGAGATGGAGTTGCGGCGGCCGCGGGCGTTGGGCAACTACTGGCTGGGGTGCGAGCTGTGGCGGCAGTTGGGGTTGAGCGAATTTGGGGAGGAGCAACTGGGACGAGGGCGAGAAGAAGTGCCGTGGGGGAAGGTGCTGGAGTTGCTGGTGGTGAGCCGGTTGGTGGCGCCGGGCAGCGAGTTCCGTTTGCATCGGCAAGGGTTTGACCAGAGTGCCCTGGGCGATCTGTTGGGCACGGGCTTTGCCGTGGCGGAAAAGGACCGTTTGTATCGCTGTCTGGACCGCTTGGGGGAGCACAAGACAGCGTTGTTCGACCACCTGCGACAACGCTGGCAGGACTTGTTTCAGGCCCGCTTCGACGTACTGCTGTACGACCTGACGAGCACCTATATCGAAGGCGAAGGCGAGGAGATTCCCCAGGCAAAGTACGGCTACAGCCGGGATCACCGTTTCGACGGTCGGCAGGTAGTGATCGCGCTGGTGGTGACGCCGGAAGGATTGCCGCTGGCTTACGAAGTGCTGGCGGGTAACACCTCGGACCGCACCACGCTGCGAGGATTTCTGGCCAAGATCGAAGCGCAGTATGGGCAGGCGCGGCGGGTGTGGGTGATGGACCGGGGCATTCCCAGCGACGAGGTGCTGGAAGAGATGCGCCAGCCGGGGCGGGAGAGGTTCTATCTGGTGGGTACGCCACGGGGCAAAATTCAGCAGTACGAAAAGCGGTGGTTGGAACTGCCCTGGCAGAAGGTGCGCGAGTCGGTGGAGGTGAAGTTGTTCGCGGAGGAGGGCGAACTCTATGTGCTGGCCAAGAGTGCAGGGCGGCGAGCCAAGGAACGAGCCATCCGCCGGCGCAAGTTAGCCCGTTTGCTGAAGACGTTGCGCAAGCTGCGCCGGAGCGCTCCGGCGCGCGATCAATTGCTGCTGCGCATCGGAGCGGCCAAGAAGGAAGCGGGGCGGGCCTTCGCGTTCGTGCCGATGCGGTTGCCCCAAGAGGGAGAAGCCGTCACCCGCCAGACGTTCTCTTTTCAGTTGAACAAAGAGAAGTTGCAGAAGGCGGAGCTGCGCGACGGGCACTATCTGCTGCGCTCGAACCTCGTGGGCGAAAATCCCCCGGTACTGTGGGAATGTTATATCCTCCTGACGCAGATCGAAGCCGCCTTCCGCACCTTGAAGAGCGAGTTGGGGCTGCGTCCGATTTATCACCAGGTAGAGAAGCGCGTGGAAGCCCACATCTTCGTGGCCTTCCTGGCTTATGCCCTCTCGGTGACCCTCAAGCAGCGGCTGGTCGCCTTAGCGCCGGGTCTGACGCCCCGTGCCGTGCTGGAAAAACTGGCCACGATTCAGATGCTCGATGTCTGCCTGCCCACGACCGACGGACGCTGGCTGATCATGCCCCGTTATACCCAGCCGGAACCTGACCAGTCGCTGCTGCTGCACCAGCTCAATCTGTCCTTGCCTGCACAGCCGCCGCCCCGCATCAAGGCCCCGCAGGAGGCTGCGCAGACCTTGCCGCGGAGACTGAAAATGTAGTGCCGACCCGGGCAATCGATTTGATGAAAAGAAAACACTTACGACTGCAATATGCCGTCAACTGCGAAAGTTCGGCTAGCCAAAACTGAGGTTTCCGGCCCGGTCTTCTTGAGGCGCATTCCCAGGATGTTGGCACGAACTCATGCTGTGAATGGGTGCGCTAGGACTCGCGCCCCAGAATCCATCCTTCAATGTCACGGATGGCCTGCTCCTCCGGCTCGCCCGTCGCACGCTCGCCGAGGCATACTTGGAGCATCCCGAACAGGCCTACCACGGCATCGAACGCGTCGTCCCCCTGCGGGACTCCGTTCTGAATCTCCTCAGTGAGGCGATTTGCGAGCGAGACTTTGTGGCAGCCGGCCCAGTGGAGGAGGGCTGTCCCGAATTTCCTCCTGTTTTCCTTCTTCCGCTTGCCGCCGAGCGGAGCATCGGAGAACCAGCGGCAGCACTCTGCGGGATACGTCTCGGCGATGGCCAGATTTCCCGGCCTCAGCAGGGAAGCCAGGTCGCCGTCGAACGGCCACAGTGAGATGGACTCGCTGTTCCGCAGGGCGGGTGCGAGCACATCGCGCCAGCCAATGATTGCAGCCTTTCCAACTTGGTTCCCACCCAAAGTCCAGAAAAGGGAGCACGCCCGCCTCTGGCCGTTGCCGCCCCGCTCGCAGCGCCGGAGGAGCTGGTCCAGCGACTCGACGGCGTGGCCGAGAAGCAGATGTGCCTGTCGCCGCCCCATGTACGGGCCGTTCGGGTAGAACGGGCGATGCACGGATATTTCGCCGGGCTCGTCGCATACAGACCAGAACTCCTTCCATTCGCCGCTTCCAAGCTTCGGGAGCCACTCTCGGAATTCCGATATGCCCGCACGCTGGGCATACAACTTTGGAACGCCGATAGGAAAGTCGAAACCCGCGAAGGCGCAGCCATCGTGCCCGGCTTCTTCGCGAAGCCGCCCGATTAGCGAGCCGGTAGGCCGCACTGGCTCGGCAGCGGAAACGGTGTAACGGCCATCGCCGCCGAGTACCGCCCTGGCGCACCACCGCTTCTTGTCCGTGCTGCCCCAGTCGGCGTGATAGACCACGGTCGGCTTGGTGAGTTGTGGCATATCTATTCCAGTCAGCGGAGTTTTCAAAGGCTGGAGGATTTTACCTTGCGCTTGAGGGGATGGTGAACGGGACTCCCATTTTCATCTCGCTGCCCCCTTTGAGAGCAACACGAGGATACAATCGGGGTACATTGGGGTGCAATCTGCATTTCGCAGAGAACAGCCCCGCAGCGAGGTCAGAAATCATGGCCAAACTATGATGTTATGAAACGGCGATGCCTCCTCGGGTCCAGGTACAGGGGGTACACTGGACCTGCAAGGGTAAATTCAACGAGGAGGCAAGACGATGATACCGGTTGCATCGGACGTTCACAAGGGGCGTTGTTGGATGGCGATGATTCCGCCGGGGGAAGAACTGAAAATGCTGGAGCCGATCGCATGCACGCGGGAGGCGTGGCGGCAGCGGCTGGCGGAGTTGCCCCCGGAGGCGGAGATCGCGCTGGAGGTTTCCACCAGCGGGTATTTTGTGATGAGCGTTTTGGAAGAAGCGGGATGGCGGGAGCGGGCGCACTGGGTGCACACCGCCGGGATCGACAGCTTGCGCAAGCAGAAGTCGGACCGGCTGGACACGCGGCGGTTGGTGAAGAAACTGGCGGTGCACGCGGTCGAGCCGCTGCCCGAGGCGTGGTTTCCCCCTGCGCCGATTCGGGCCTTGCGCCTGCTGGCGCGGCAACGGTGTGGCATCACCCGGCTGCGGGCGCAGACGAAAAACCGCGTCCACAGCCTGCTGGAGATGCACGGGCTGCGTCCGCAGGGATGCGTGTTCACGGCCAAGGGGCGAGCTTGGATCGGGCAGCAAGCGCTCTCCTCCGCGGCCCAGTTATGCTTTGAGCGGATGTTTCGCCTCTACGATTTTCTCCAGGAGGAGCGGCAAAGCAGCGAGGCCGAGCTGCTGGCCGCGGCCCGCGCGTTCCCCGAGGTGGCGCTGCTGCAGACCATCCCCGGGCTGGGGCATATGCTGGCGGCGGTGGTCTGGAGCGAGGTCGGTGATCTGCGGCGTTTCGACTCGGCCGATGCGCTGGTGAACCATACGGGCTTGGTGCCGAGTTTGTATAACAGCGGCGAGGTCACGATCACGGGCCCCATTACGCACCAGGGCCCGGCCTGGCTGCGGTGGGCCCTGATCACCGCCGCCAACGCCCTCACCCGCAGCCGGAGTCCGCTGGGCAAACGCTACTGGGGATTGCGGCGCCGCAGCAAGCACCCCAATGTGGCCAAGACCGCGGTCGCTTGTTCGGTCGCCCGCTGCGTCTACGGAGTTTTGAAACACGGAGCACCTTTCCAGGCCGAACGTTGGGGCCGGAGAGCCGGCAAGCTAGGGCAGTAAGCCTGAGGTAGCCATCGGGACACCAAGCCCGAACTGTGATGAGGCACTGCCCTTCGAACCACAGCTTGAGGCCTGCGGGGCGATTCCCCGCAGTGATCCTGCAGAGATGACTGGAATCGGCCCATCGGCCGAAGATCTCGTCGGAACGAATTATAGCCCACGTCCTGGGCTCCGAGTTTCAAAAAAGGCCGCGCGAACGACTCGCGTCGGCCGCTATCGAGGGTGCGGTGGCCCGGGCCATTTTCCCCCCACCGCACCACCGGTGGCCAGGCTTGGCACAGCGCGGCGGAGGTCGATATAAGTTTAGAGGGGAGTGAAAGGCCGACTGGCGTTTTCCCAGGCATGGGGAAGCTGCCGTAACGACGAGGAGCAGGGGCGATGGTCGCATCGCCCCTCGTGAGCCTCCGACCGGCTATTCCTCGGCGGGTTGCTCGCCAGCAGAGCCCGCCTCCGCTTCACCGGCTAGAAGCCATTCTGAAGCGATAAGGAGAGGTTTGTCAATCGCGCGCCCCCATATTCGCTCGGCGGGCCAAAAAATTGGTTGACACGGCATCCCGTTTCAGAGATGGCTACCGAGATATCAAAATGCCCCGCAATCCGTCGCAAACCGAGCAGGTGAACTCGGAGCCAACGGGTTACCGAATCTGGAATTTATCGGTTATTATGGAAAATGTTAGAGTGACTTAGAATGGATTTCTAATCCGAGGGTCGGGGTTCGAGTCCCTCCACCCCTGCCATATGTCCAACATATTTTCAGTAAGTTACAATCCAAATCACATCCCCCTTGCAGAGCCGGTCACAGATAAGGGTGAAGACGGGGCGGAATGACCCGCCTCCACTTTCGGCTTCTGCGCTTCCTCTGCCACCTTCTTCTCTGCCTCTTTCAGGCGCTTCTGGATCAGTTCTGAAGCCGCTGCCTGAATTGCATTGTTGGCGTGTGAATAAATCAAGTTAACCGCGTCGGTCGTGTGACCCAGGCGTTCACGCCGCGTGGCGATGTCTACACTCGAGTTGAGCATGATCGAATTGTTCATGTGTCTGACCGCGTGCCACCCCGGAACCGAGACGGCAACTTTCTCGGTCTCCGGCGCGATCCGTTCGAGCATTTTGTCGAGGTCTGCTGGGCGCCGCCGCTTACCTGGCAGTACCCAGTCATTAGGGCCCGCGTTTGGAAAGGACTTCTCTTTGTATTCAAGTACGACTTTCATCTGATCAGCTGCCAAGACTACCCTACGTTGTCCCTTCCGGCTCTTGGGAGATGTGCTATGTCCCTCTCATACCGATTCGAGCACGAAAATGGTGTTGTGCTCCCAGTCGATAGCCTTCCACCTGAGACCCCGCAATTCGCCGCGCACCCATGGATGTTTACTCCTTCTTTTGTCAGGAAGAATTACAGCACACAGCAAGGGAAGCTCGTCACGAGTGGATTTTTTCGGGGGCCGGCCAGGATGCCGGGCCAGTGCTACGGAAGGGAGAACGTATCTCTGCTATCTGAATCAATAAGTAATTAAGGTAAGGACTTCTTCTGCGCGGTCGGCCAGGCAAAGGGTTGGGGCTGGACAGGGCTACCCGCGAGATAACTTTGAACGGCTTGCTCCACGGCCCTGGCTCCCGGCACCGTCGCGCGCGCCGCACGCTGGGCGGTCAACTCCCTGAGCCAGTGGCCCACCCAATCTAACCACGTGCTGCCGGCCGGCGTGGGATGGAGCTGCCAACGCGGGCGGCGCTTCAGCCATCTTTGAACGAAATCTTGCCGGTGGGTGCCTACACGATCGATCAGCAGATGAATGGCCTCTCGCCCGCGATCGCGCGTTGCAGTCGGCGGAGAAAGCTCAAAAGCTCCTGCTGCCGTGGCCGCCAGCGGTTATCGCCCTCGACCTGCGATTCCAGTTTTCGCAGGGCTTCAAACAAGCCCGCTACCCCGGCGGGCAGGTTCTCGGCCTTGCCCGCCGGGACGCAATCCCATCTATGCCGGCGCGAGCATCTGCTGGCGTGTGCACACCCTGAAGTGCATGGGGCCGGATGGTAAAGTGGTAACGCCGGAGGCCTGCACCGCCGAGCGTATCTGCTTCGAACCGCTGTGAGTATTCGGTACGCAGGAGAAGATCTCCAGAAAGTTATTGTGGATAAGCCGGTAATCCCCCCAATCATCAAGCCAAGCGTATAACGTTGTCACCCACGGCCTACGGGACCGGGCGGGCCGGCGCATTGGCGCTGTCTACTTTTTCTTACAAATTCACCAGGTCCCGGGACCTTGACGAACCTGGACTGGACTTCGCGTCCTACAAAGGGGCAGTTCAAGAAGATGACGTGATCGAAGCGCCCGCGCCAGTGCGCGGTGGCGGGCCGAGCCAGGGCCTCGCCGCCCAGTAGGCCAGCCCCGTAGTTGTTAGCCCCAAAATAGACCGCCCCCGGTTGAGGAACTCCTAACGCCATGGTGCGGATATCAGCCTTGGCGAAGATCTGGGCGATTACGGGTGCTACCTCATCGTGCACCTGGAACTCGATCGCGAAGTCCACCTCGTGTTGAGCGAGGTAGCGTGCGTTGTTCACCGCTTCGTCCGGGTCCCAGCGATTGTCCACCACCAGCAGCTCGATGCCGAGGGTCTGGGCTTCCTTGACCAAGCTCTGAGTGACAATGTCCCCGAAGCGGTGGCCCGCCAGGGGTTGAGCGTAGCCCACGCGGAATTTTCGGTGGCCCAGGGGAAGCCGGAATTTCTTGGTGCGCAGGTCACGAAGGACGTAGCCGCGTTGCTCCAACGTATAAAGAATGCGGAAGATGGTGCTCTTGTCGAGCAGGGTGGTCTCAACGATATCGGTGAGGCGCAATTCGCCCTGGCGTCGAAGCGCTTCAAGGATGTCGATGGTCTTTCCGACAAGTTCCAGGGAGTAATCCCTGGCAGCCTTATCGTGAGAAGCAAGCGGCCTCGTTCCGTTTCCCAAAGGTGAAATCGTCTCCTCCTGCCGCGCCCGTTTTTCTTGACAGCAACTTGTGCGCGTGATACTTCTCCCGTCGATCGTTACTCGCACTGTGCCAGTCTTCTCACTCAAATGGCACGAGGCCGGAGACGACATGGGTATCGCTCGGCCGCCAAACCATTGATGCGATGTCAGTGAAGTACATTGATCTTTGATTACGAAAATGCATGGCGACCAGGTCAGCACCGGCCTGCTGCCGAGTCACAGGAACAGTGCCCTATGCGCCGAACATTCACGCGCCGTACCTTTCTGAAAACAACCGGAGCAGCAACCGCAGCGCTCGCGGCGGCCCGGACCCTGCCCGCCCAACAGGCCTTCGCACCTACCTGGGATTCCTTGACGAAGCACGCGGCTCCGGCTTGGTTCGAAGACGCCAAGTTCGGCATTTACTTTCATTGGGGACCCTACTCCGTGCCGGCGTTCCAAAACGAGTGGTATTCCCGCAACCTGTACATCGAGGGTCAGCGCGCCAACAAATATCACAACCTTGTATACGGACCTCCTTCCAAATTCGGCTACAAGGACTTTATCCCGTTGTTTCGGGCGGAGAAGTTCAACCCGGAGGAATGGGCCGAGTTGTTTCGCAAGGCCGGAGCGAAGTTTGCCGGGCCGGTGACGGAGCATGCCGACGGATTCTCCATGTGGGACTCGCACGTGAACAGGTGGAATGCCGCGAAGATGGGGCCGTGTCGCGACGTAGTGGGGGAAATGAGCCGGGCCATTCGTAATGAGGGCATGCGATTCATATCGACTTTCCACCACCAGTGGCTTTGGGGATGGTATCCGACGATGGACCGATCGGTCGATGCTTCCGACCCGAAGTACGCGGGTCTTTACGGGCCGCCGGCGCCGGGAAGTCCATTTGATTTCGGAAAGCCATGGTCCACGCTGGCGCCTCCAACGCCGGAATTTCAGGACACCTGGGCTGCGAAGGTGAAGGAGGTAGTGGACACGTACCATCCCAGCCTTATCTATTTCGACAGCCGGCTGAACATCATCAATGAGCGTCGCCTGGCAGAGGTCATCGCTCACTATTACAACCGGGCCGAGGGGCGGGGTGAGGAGGTCAGCGTAACGTATAAGGAAAAGGAACTGCCGTTGGGCGTTGGGCTGCTGGACATCGAGCGCGGCCGATTGGGCGAAATGCCGTCCTATAAGTGGCTCACCGACGACGCCATTGATTGGAATTCCTGGTGCCACGTCCAGAATCCCCGCTACAAATCCGCGCGCCGCATTGTGGGCGAATTGGTGGATATCGTCAGCAAGAATGGAAATCTGCTACTCGATATCACCCCGACCGCAGAAGGGGTGATGCCCGCTGCGGTGGTGGAACGCTTGCTCGCCATTGGTCATTGGTTGGATGTGAATGGCGAAGCGATTTATGGCACGCGGCCCTGGAAAACCTTCGGCGAAGGTCCCACACCGGTGAAGGGTGGAATGTTCGGGGAGGAGAAGGTCCCTGACTTTACGGCGCAGGACATTCGCTTCACGAGCCGATGGAAGACTCTTTACGCCGTCGCCCTTGACTGGCCGAGTGCGCCCGACGTGCTGATCAAATCGCTTGGCACCAAGAACCAGCTTATCGGCAAAAGTGAAATTGCCCATATATCTCTGTTGGGCAGCGACGCAAAGCTCTCCTGGCAGCATGACAACGAGGGGCTCAGGGTAAGTCTGCCTCCAGAAAATCCTGGGGCGTTTGCGTACGCTTTCAAAATATTGCTGAACTAAAGAAAGTGGGACACCGCTGATGATCGGCCAGAAATTCGTTAATGAAGTCAGTCCGCGACCAAGCAGCTCGCTCTATGGACCTTCGGGTGAACGCATTTGGGCGTGTCTGCATGTCCTGCCCTTCATGGTCCTGTCGTTTGCAGCGCTGGCTTCCGGCGCAGAACAAAATTCCGACCCGCAGGGAACCCTGAGAGGTACCGAGTTGTCACTCAGCGGCGGCGAGTGGAAGCTCGGATCGTTTCCAATGGGGGCGGGAGAAGCGCGTAGAGTCTTCGCGCCCGGATTTGATGACAGTACCTTCAGATCCGTTCCGGTGCCCGCTGAGATTCAACTCACGCTTGGCCTCCAGGGGATGGAACTATATCGCCAGAGCAAAAAGCTATCGCTGCTTAACAAGAGCGAATGGTGGTATCGCAAGCGCTTCACCTTGCCCAGCGAGCAGACAGGTAAACACATTCAGCTTGTATTTGAAGGGTCTGACTACTTCACCTCAGTCTGGCTGAACGGTGAGAAACTGGGCGAGCATGAGGGTGCGTACACGGGGTTCTCCTTTGATATCACTCCCCGAATCAAGCCCGGAGTCGAGAACCTTCTCGCCGTGAAGGTCACCTGCCCGTGGCTGCCGAAAGACCGCAGCCTGGCGGAATACATGAAAGGGAGTTTCGGTTTGTTGTGGCCAGGCCAGACGGCTTTCTTCGCCGAGAATCCTCGTGCGCTGAGCTTTGTTTGGAACGGCATCCCCGCGGCGGGAAATGCTGCCTTTACGCTTGGTTTAATCCGCGACGTGAAGCTTGTGGTTACCCCCAGGCAAAGCATTGCGGATGTGTTTGTTTACACCAAGTCGCTGAATAACGACGGCAGTGCTACGCTTGTGGTTTCCGGCGTGGTGCGCAACGATGAACCCGGCGATATGCGCAGGATTCTTGATCTTGAACTCCGGCCGGCCAATTTCACCGGCGCCAACCAATCCCTGTTGAAGCAACCCCTCATCCTCCATAGCGGTTCGAACGAATTCAAATCCGAAGTAAAAGTTACGAACGCCAAGCTTTGGTGGAGCTGGGATCTAGGCGCGCCCAATCTTTACAAACTTATAACGAGGTTGTCTGAAGGCCGGGGCCGCGACGAAGAGGTTCGAGAGACGACCGTGGGTATCCGCACCATCTCACGGCAGGCCGACATGAGTTACTGGATCAATGGGAAGCACCTGTTCATGAAAGGTGTTTGGTACCCCATGGGCGACTACTATAGCTCCAGGAATACTCGCTGGAGTTATGAAGTTGATCTGCGCCTGCTGCGCGCTGCCAACGCGAACTACATTCTGAGTCACACCGTGGTCGAGAAGAACGAATTTTATGATCTGTGCGATGAGCTCGGCCTCATGATCATGATTCAGATGCCTTTCAATCAAGCTGGACCGTATTCGGTGATGGACCCGGGAGACCCGCGCCGCGAGCCTTTCATTAAGATGGCCCTCCAGCTGGGAGCGGAAATCGTTCGCGAGCATCGCAATCATCCTTCCATTATCGTCTGGTCGCCGCTGGCGGAATCGCGCTGGTCCGCGTGGGCCAAGAATTATGGTCCCATTTACGATGGCATGAAGGAGGTCGTGGCGCGGTGGCATCCGGGGACCATTTACCAGGCCAGTTACTGCGACGATGCTGAAGAACACCTCTGGACAGAGACGGCGGGCTTCGGCGAAACCGGGGATTACCGCGAGCACTACGATTTTGCTCCGGCCTTCGTTTCCGAGTACGGCAGTTCCGCCATGTCCTCTTACGAGAATCTCCATAAGTGGCTTTCCGCTGATGAAATCTGGTCAGAGAAGAATCCCCGCAGCGCGGAATGGTTTTATTTGCCCCTTAATATTCACGCCGCTGCCGGGATGTCCTCGACGGCGATTGCGGGACTTCACAGCCTTTTTTATTGGCCGTTTAAAATGGTTTACCCCGATGTCCGCTCCGCTAAAGAACTCGTGGAATCCTCGCAGCTTTATCAGGACTTTATCATGCGTTACGGCTCTGAGGCCTTCCGGCGGAAAAAATACCTGCCGATTCAAGGTATTCGCTGGTGGGCGTACAAGGATCTTGCGCCCGGATACCAGTGGGGTTTTCTGGACTACGACCAGGTTCCGAAGATGGCGTACTACTCCTACCAGCGCGCCATGGCCCCCCTGACAATGAGTCTGGCCTTCAAAGACGAACTCGAGCCGCAAGCGCCGGGAACTGTGTTACACCTTCCGGTATGGGTCGTTAACGATCATGCGTTTTCAATTCCGCTCGACGTGCAATCTCAGGTGCTCGACCTGGCGGGACGGGAGGTCTACTGCCAGACGGCGCAAGCGACCGTAGGCGCGGACGAGAGCAAAACGGTTGACGTGGTGAATTGGATGATTCCCACGGTCAACGCCGTGACCGTATTCGCCGTACGCGCTAAGGCACACCAGCGCGGCGGCGCCTTGTCTGCGGAGACAACGATTTACCTCAAAGTCGTGCCCAAACCGGAAACGCCGCTCGTCAAAAGCCTTCCCCCATTGGATAAGCAATGCCGGGTACTCTTGGTCGGCACGAAGGATTTCTCGGTATCTCTTGCAAGCTACCTGCGCGCGTTGGGAGTGGAACTCGACCAGATCAATGAGGACCACCTGGAGCGCTTCGCCGAGCTCCGCGATGCGGAGGCGTTGCGCCGGAAATACGACGTGATCTGGCTGGGGTCCTTTGAAGCCTTGTGGAAAGTGCTCGACGAGGAGATGGCTCAGGGCATGGCGCAAGCGATCCATAATGGCGTGGGATTCATCCACAGCGGCGGGGAGGGAAGCTTCCACGGTGGAAACCAACACGGCGCCTGCCTCGACTTCACCCAATTAGCGGACGTGCTGCCAGTGAAACTGCAGCAGACCTGGGAGGACATCAATCTGTTGAACACCAGCAAAGACGTTCGCGTATTTGCGGAAGGCTGGACGGACGCCGGATTAAAGCAGACAGGCATCAAGAACTTCAATGAAGTGGAAGCCAAGGAAGGCAGCGAGGCCATCATGAAATTCGGCGACTGGCCCCTGGTGGTGGCCGGCCGCTACGGCCAAGGCCGCACCGTGGCGTTCATGGGCTACACGCCCGCCGAAAGCACCTTAAGCGCCTCCTGGCTGAGCCTGTACGGCCAGATGCTGGTCGAAGCGTTGGGCGAAAACCCGGAGTACCGCTATTCCGCCGTGACGGGCGGCGACACGCCATTGATGCAGTTGCTCAAGCAGCAGCCCTTGGCGACCGTGAAGGCTACACCCGCCGCCCTGGCAGCAACACTGAAAGATCACGTGGGCGGCTTTACGGTAGAACTCGCAAATGACCATGGCTTCGCACGGCTCGTTCGACTGCGCATCGAGTGCGAGGATCCTGCTCAGCAGTCGCAGTTGCTGGCGCTGTACGGCGACAATCATTTTGACCTTTTCCCCGGCGAGAAGAAAACCGTTGCCGTGGAAGTGCGGACTTCGCCCGCCTTAGCTGGAACCATCAAGGGCACTGTGATTATTCAGGGGAGCAACGTACAGGAGGTTCGCATTCCTGTTCGCTTGGCGGAAGGGCAATAGCTGGCACGCCCCAGGACGTCGAGAACGAAACGCTGGAACTCATTGAGAAACTTGGCCCGTCGGGAGGGATCCTCATCGGGTCATCCAGCGAGGTTCATGACTTGATTCCCGCCGAGAACGCGATGCGGATGTACGCGACCGTTCGGAAATACGGGGGTTATCCCATCAATCTGGGGGCAGTATAACAATGAGAGTAACTGCCAAGTTGTGGCTGGCACTGTCTTTGCTTAGTCTTGTTTCCGTCAGCCCGCTTCGGCCGGTGGCCTGGGAGAATCCTGGCCCTCCGCATCCGCAGCGGCCACGGTGTGTTCTGGTTGCCCAGTATCCAACGCCCGTCATTACCGTTCATTCGGAGGGTGCAGCGGGAAACAAGTACGGCTTCGAGGGTGGCCGCGTCTTGAAGTTGCATGGGACTTACCACCTCTTCACGTCAGAAATGGCAGGCGATCCGGTTTGGGTGAAAATGAAGCTGGCGCATTGGGAGAGCCGGGACCGCATTCATTGGAAGCGGATTGCAACGTTGTACGAATCTAGCGGGGAATTCCAAGGCAAAGACCCGCGCGCCGCGCTGTGGGCGCCAATGCCCGTCTTTGACCAAAAGGAAGGGCGATGGAATCTGTTCTACGTGGCGTACAGCAGCCAGCCTAACACGAAAACCGAGTGGCGGAACAATTTCGCAGGGACAATTTGGCGTGCGGTTTCAAAGATGAACGGACCGAATGGCATTGACGGCCCTTACCAGGACGTGGGGATTATCCTCCAGCCTGACTCTCAGTCCGAACCCTGGGAGGGCTTGCAGGGAACGGATTCCTTTTTCCCTTACAAGGTGGGTGCGTCATGGTACGGATTCTACGGCAGCGCCAATACTGAGCACATCCCGGTTACCTTTTGGGGAGTGGGCCTCGCTTCCGCGCCTGCCTTGGCGGGCCCTTGGAAACGGTGTGCGGGACTGAACCCGCTGAAGATTGAGAAGGTCTTCGCTGAAAACCCCATCGTAACGCAGCTTCACGATGGGACCTATGCTGCCGTCTACGACTCGAACGTTCCCAATGCCATCGGGTATACCTGGTCCGCGGACGGCGTCCACTGGAGCCCAGGCGAGGCGATCGACGTGCAGCCCGAAGGCACCGGAAAATGGGCCGACGATGTCCGCACTCCTCTGGGGCTTATTCCCGAAGAAAACAACCGATACACAGTGTTCTATACCGGGTATCAAAAGCCGACTGGAACGAAGGGCATGGGGGCCGCCGGCGTCGGCTTCGTCACCCTCGAACTGAAGCACTGAACGCTGACTGACAAGAAGTTTGAATATGTGCGCCCTTAGGGCAAGGAGATTACGCCGTGGCGAACTACCGGGAGCCTTCGCGAAGGCAGTTTTTGAGTGATAGCGGAAAGCTGATGATTGGAGAAGCGCTGCTTTCTCTCGCACCAGCCTCAGCTTCAGCCGCGGTTTCCGCAGAGCTGCAAACCGAGCCGCCGAACGCCGTCACGAAATCGGAACTAAGGGTCACAGAATTCCTCTTCGGCGCCAGCGTCTATCCGGAGCTTCAAACCCGGGACGAGTGGAATGCGATGTTGGACAACTTCCAGCGTGCGCATATGACCTGCGTGCGCGTTACCGAATCATCCTGGGGGAACATCGAGACGGCGTCGGGGAAGTATGATTTTGGCTGGGTGGGAACTTTCCTGGACGATCTGGAAAAGCGGAAAATGAAGGCCTTCCTGGGAACGGGCTCCTACGTTCCACCACAGTGGCTCGCCGCGGGCAACCCGGAGATCCTGGTTCAACTTCACCCCGGCGTGAAAGCGCATCCCATGGCGCGGCATGCGCCGTGTTTGAACCACTCGCTCTACCGTCAAGCGCTCCGCGAGTACATATTGGCCATAGGAAAGGAGTTCAAGGACCACCCCACCGTCATTGGGTGGCAGTTGGGGAACGAGCTGGAATTCAACGTGCCGAGGATCTGTTACAACCCCGCTTGCGAAGCGGCCTGGAGGGCATGGTTAAAGAAAACCTATCACACCCCCGCCGAATTCAATCGCCGCCTGAACCTGGTAAGTTGGGGGATGAACGTCAGATCGCTCGATGAAGTTCCCCAACCGGGTGAAGGGGTGGAAGAGAGCGGCGCGGAAATCGCTGCTCTCACCCTTGCGCATCGGCACTTCCGCCGCGATGTCTTGTTGAATTTTTACGAGATGCAAACAAAGGCTTTGCGGGAAGCCGGAGTCTCGCAGTGGATCATGACCGACTATAACGACGTCTGGGACGCGGTCGCGGATGATCCGCAAGCCGAGAAAATCATGGATATTGCCGGCTTGAACTACTACCAGCCTTCCACCGACGATCCCGAATATTGGCGCAATCTGACCTGGCAACAGGACATGCACCGTTCTGCATATGGAAAGCAGTACTTCATCACCACGGAGAATCACTATGGCGCCGTGAGTTCCACTTACATGTGGGCTGTGTCGCGAGACACTGAGTCGGGTTATGTTGGCCCCTCCCTTCTCGCTCCCGTTCATGAGCAGTTTCGGATGTGGGGGCTGGAGGCCGTTGCGCTGGGAAGTTTGGGAGTGCTTTATTGGACCGGCAATCGCTGGAGGGGCGGCCACTGGCCTCAATGTGGCGGGCTGCTGGACTGGTCCGGGCATCCCGAACCGGATTTCGAGTGGGCGGTCGAGCTGGGCCAGACTTTGCAGAAATGGGGGAAGGTCCTGCTGGACAACCCGGTGAAAGCTACCGCCGTAGCGCTCACGGACTTCGATCAGCGCGCCGCGCTGGAGATTTATCCCCACATCAAGCCGAGCCGCTCGGTATTGCCCCAAACGTTCGAGGCGCTCCACCGTTTGGGCATCGGTGTGGACAGCACGAATCAGGCGGCGGCCGGGGACCCCTCCAATTTGGAGAAGTACTCCCTGGTGATGATCCCCGCGGCGACGGCTCTGGATAACCCACGTGTCACGGCCGCTCTCAAGACTTTCGCAGAAGGCGGAGGCGTGGTGGTGATCACTCCTTTCACAGCCTACACCGATGAAAACGGCATATTCCGTGGTGACGGCTTCGCGGCCAACCTTCAGGTGCTGACGGGAGGCCTGGTGCGAACGATTCGCTGGATGGGCCCGGCGGGGACAAGCGGAAGAAATGCTCCACAAGCCGAGTGGCAAGGCGGAAGCATGACCGGCACTTCGCCAGTGGGTCTGGACGGCTACTGCGAATTCCTGGAGGTGGGTCAGGAGGCGGAAGTGCTGGCCCGTTTCCGGAGCGACCAGGCGATTCTGGATGGAAGGCCAGCCGCAACCCAGAGAAGTCTGGGGCGAGGGGTCGTGGTGAAATTGGGCTTTTGGCCAGGGGATGACAGCCTGATGGCGCTGATTCGCCATTACATTCCCGATCCTGAAGGCCTGCTGAGTGCGCCGGTTCCGGCGGGCGTCCTGGCGGTCCCGCGCACCGACAACAGCATGTTCATCGTCAACACCACAAGCCAGGAAATGGCGATTGGGCTTCGCCGTGCTGCACAGGACCGGCTTTCTGCGGCCACGCTGAGCGGTAAGGCACTTCTGAAACCGTTTCAGGTTTTGTGGTTGGGGTAGCCAGGCATTAACGCAAATCCCGTTCGTAGCACCCTCGGAAGAAGGAAGTTCGTATGGATGACAGGACTGAACAAGCCCGCCAGCGGATTCACGATGCTTACGCCCATAAGGATACCGGCGAAATGCCGGTTTTGGTGATGGATGTGAATTACTGGACTTCGGGCGAATCACCGCACCTGATTCCGGACGCCTATTTCACCGACCCCGCTTGCATGCTGGAGTATCAACTGGCCAAGATCCGCCGCCATGAGGCGGTGTTTCAAGATGACTACATACCGATGCTGTTCCCATGGCATGGAACGGTGGTGGTGCCGTCCGCGATCGGCAGCCGCGTGCTGTTTCAGCGAGGCATGGATCCCGCGGTGGAGGGACGGGTGCTGGAACGGCCCGAGGACATTCGCTGCTTGCGGCTGCCCAACCCTCTCACGGATGGCTTGATGCCCCGCGTCCTTGAAATGATTCGCTATTTCCGGCAGCACTCTGACTTGCCGGTGATGTTCACCGACGCGCAGGGACCGCTTAACATCGCTCTCACGTTGTCTGGAGTTGAGAACTTTTTTGTCTGGGTCTACGAGCACCCGGCGCTCGTCCACGAATTGATGGACTTTACCACGGAAGTGCTGATCAACTGGATTCGCCTGCAAAAGCAGTACGCCGGCCAGCCTACGAACAGCGGGGCGTTTCCGCATTCTATTCTGTTGCCCGAAGGATTCGGGGGAGTGTGCATTTCCGATGACGACTGCGGGCTGATGTCCCCGCCGATGTACCGGGAGTTCGTGGTTCCCTACAACAGCCGGGTATTCCGGGCGTTCGGCGGCGGTACCTTGCATTTCTGCGGAAGCGCCGAACACCAGATTGAAAACTTCCTGGCAACTGAAGGCCTAACCGGTATTAACTGTTTCTGTATGGGCGACTTCCGCCAGATCCGACGCATGCAGCAGATGTTCGATAACCGCCTGGCCCTGATGGTCTGCGATTTTACACCGCTGCATATCGAGTCTTATTATAGTGAGCTTCTGGCGGCCATCCGGAGCAAGGGGACCATTTTAGCCACGTATCCCGCTGCTGAGTTGGCACTGGAAGACGGCAAATATCAGATCGTTTCACGCAACGGAGGGCGCCTGGCGCAGGATGCGGCGCGCATCATCGGACCGCGTTTGCCCAGACCGCGCCAACTTCTGAAAGAACCGCCAGGCGACTGAAGCCGGATGGGTGGTGGATTCCCGAAGGGGTTGCGTGCTTCGCCCGTACTACCGCTCGAGAGGAGACACAATCGCATGAATCACCGTGAACGCGTCATTGCTGCTTTGAACCGCGAGGTGCCGGACCGCTGCCCCATGCAAGTGAGTTTTACGCCGGAATTTGCCGAGCGCTTGCGTTCCGATCTCCAGATGAGGGGCAAGAAGATACACAATCCCCATGGCGGCGGAAACACCTACGCCCTCGAGCAGACGATCGGCGAGGACCTGCTGCTGACCTCTGTGGGATGGGCCAACTCCTATTACCAGGAGCAGACCGATTACGTGGACGAGTGGGGAATCGGCTTTCACTCCGTCCCGTACACCACCCGCTTCGGGACGGGCCGATATACCGAGATGGTCACCCGCCCGCTCGCCCATGCGGCGGCCTTGAGCACTTACAAAGCTCCCGACCCGAACCGGCCGAAACTTTATGAGGAGGCCGAGACGCTAATCCGCCATTTCCAGCCGGAATACTGGATTGTCGGGGTTACCGTAACCACCATCTTCGAAACGGCATGGGCGCTGCGTGGCTATGAGCGGCTGATGATGGATTTCGTCGAAAACCCCGACTTGGCCGACAACATCCTGGAGATTCCGTACCGCTATCACCTTACGGCAGCCGAGCGGCTCGTCCGGATGGGCGTGGATATGATCTGGATCGGCGATGACGTCGGGACGCAAGACCGGATGCTGATGTCCCCCGCGCATTGGCGCCGTTTTCTGAAGCCCCGGATGGCGCATTTCATCCAGACGATCAAGGGCATCAATCCACGCCTCAAGGTGGCATATCATACTGACGGTTGCGTCTACCCGATCGTTCCGGAGCTCATCGAGATCGGAGTGGATGTATTGAATCCCGTTCAGCCGGCTTCCATGGACCCGGCACGTTTGAAACGGGAGTATGGCGACCGGCTGTGCTTCTGGGGGACAATCGACGAACAGTGGACCCTGCCGTTTGGTGGCCCGGACGATGTGCGGAGCGAGGTGCTTCGCCGCTTAGGCACGATCGGCCAAGGTGGGGGTCTGATCCTCGGGCCGACGCACCACGTACAACTTGACACGCCACTCGAGAATTTCTGGGCCATGGTGCATACCGTCACCGGGACGCCCTATGCCTCTGTGATCCCAGATTAAAAAGGATTCCAAGTGAAAACCACATCAACTAGAACCTCGCTCATGGAAGGGATGAATCGAAGAAGGTTTGTAAAGGCGCTTGGCGCTTCCGCCATTTCCTCGGCTTGGTTTTCAGGGGAGGATGCCATCCTGGCGCGGCCGAATAACGCCGCGCCGTCGAATGCTACCCTTTCGTCGGGTGCCGGAGATGAGCCCACCAACAGCTTCTGGCCAAGACCGGTCATCGTCCCCTTACCCAAAGAGGTAACGGACGTCACCCAGCCGGTTGTGAGTCTGGCCGGGACTTGGAAACTTACGACCTCCCCACCTGCTGACTTTTGGATGAATACGGTTGATCCATCCGAGTGGCGTGATGTCACCGTCCCCGGCGAACTCACCGCGCAGGGAATCCCCTTCGCCCGGGACAACGAATTTGCCTATAAGCGCCAAGTGGGAATTCCAGCGGAGGCAAAAGGCAAGAAAGTCTTCCTAAGGTTCGACGGTGTGTACAGTTACGCACGAGTATGGGTAAATGGAAAATTGGTGCGGGAACATCACGGCGGATTCACCTCCTGGGATTGCGACATCACCGAGAGTGTGACTCCGGGCCAGGCCGCTTGGATCACTGTAGGAGTAACCGACCGCGCCGATGAGATTTCTTACGCCAGCAATTATGCCAAACACTTTATTGGAGGAATTCTCCGCGAAGTAAAGCTAGTGGTTCTGCCTGCCACTCACGTTTCGCGGTTGCACGTTGAAACCGATTTCGATTCGTCCTTTCGGGACGCGCGTTTGAAGATCATGACCGGCGCCGCCTTTCGAGATGGCAGGGACGTCAAGTTGAAGCTCCACCTGAGTGACCCCGAAGGAAGAAGCGTTCCCTTAACGTCGAGTTGGGTGGAGCTTTCCGCCGGCAGGCCGGAAGTGTCCGTCGAAATTCCCGTTCCTTCCCCCCAAAAATGGGACGCCGAACATCCGAACCTCTATACGCTTGGAGCGGACTTGATGGTTCGTAATTCCCCAGTGGAAAGGCTGGAGAAAACGATCGGGTTCCGGAAGGTGGAGCGGCAAAAAAACAAGCTGTACGTCAATGGAGACGCCGTGAAGCTCCGCGGTGTCTGCCGACACGATACTCACCCTTTGTGGGGGAGGAGGACATCTCCCGAGCAGGATGAGAAAGATGCAGTTTTGCTGCGTGACGCCAACGTCAATTTCGTAAGGACTTCGCACTACCCTCCGACGGAGAGTTTTCTGGACGCCTGCGACCGTCATGGAATTTACGTCGAGGAAGAGTCGGCGGTGTGTTTCGTGCAACAGGCATGGTCGGTCAACGGCCTGGGAACGCAGGCCGACCCTGCATTTACTCTGCGATACATGAACCAATTCGCGGAAATGATCGAGAGGGATAGGAGCCATCCGTGCGTCATTTTCTGGTCGTTGGGAAACGAAAGCGTTTGGGGGCCTAACTTCCAGAAAGAACATGATTACGCGAAGGTGGAGGACACCACACGGCCGATTATCTTCAGTTATCCGGAAACCGTTCCCAAAGGCAAAGACTGCTACGATCTCTTGAGCAAGCACTACCCCGAAGTAGGAGGGGATTTGACGAGCGCGGAGTATCCCAAACTCAATGATGAATACGCGCACATCTCATGCTACAACAAGGAAACTTTGAAACGTGACCCGGGGGTGAGGAACTACTGGGGGCAAAGCCTAAAGCGGTTCTGGGAGAACTTTTATAGCGCCGATGGCTGCCTGGGAGGTGCGATTTGGGGTGGTTTTGATGAGGTATTTATGCTGCCCGGGTCGCCAGTTGGTTACGGCGAATGGGGGATCGTGGACGGATGGCGCCGGCCCAAACCGGAATATTGGTTGACCAAGAAGGCCTATTCACCCGTGCGCATTCCCGCCGAGGTCGTGCCGAACGTTCCGGGCGCGGGCAGTCCGCTCGTGATTCGCATCAAGAACTGGTTTAACCACACCAATCTGGGAGAACTCAAAATCCTTTGGGCAGTTGGGAGGGATACCGGGGAAATCAACGGCGCCAATCTTGCCCCCGGCCAGGAGGGCGCCATTAGCATCCCCGGACGGGACTGGCAAGCCGGGGAAATCCTAAGTCTTAAGTTCATTCGGGCAGGAGATATTCTCGTAGACGAATTCAACTTGCGAATCGGAAAACGTACCGTCAATTTCCGTGCTGAAGAAGGCCCTGCGCCGAAGATCACGGAGGATGCGCTGCACCTCAAGGTGCAGGGTTCGGAATTTACGGTGGTTTTTGACAAGATCACTGGACTCATCGCCGAGGGGACATTCCGTGGCAAGCGGATTATTGAAAGCGGCCCCGTCTTAACCCTCGGATCAGTTCTCCTCCCTCCCTGGTGGTTGACCAATATGAGTCACTCCACCACGGCGGACGCCGCGGTCATCGGAATCGCCGGGGCTTACATGGATCGCTGCGGCGGAGGCGACGTCCTGGGGGCGGAATTCGAGATCAGGATCGACGGGCAAGGGTTGATTACCACCCGGTACACGCTTCGGGGCGAACCCAAGAGCCCGAGTGAAGTGGGGGTCGCTTTCACGCTGTCCAGTGAGATTGACCGGCTCACGTGGGATCGAAAAGCTTTGTGGTCAGCGTACCCTTCTGACCACATTGGCCGCCCCAAGGGAACGGCAGAGAGAAATCCGGCCATCCCGGCAGAAGCTTACCGCCATCCGCCCCAAGGACCGTGGTCACAGGATTCCAAGGACTTCTTCCTCTTCGGGTGCGACGACTCTGGCGGCCGAGGTTCCAATGATTTCCGCAGCCTTAAGGAAAACATCTGGGTTGCTTCGTGCGTCTTGGCGGGAACGGAGTTGCGCGCCAGGGTGGAGTCGGATGGCACAATGGCGGTGCGTGCGGAAGTTTTGCCGGATGGCAAGGTGCGGCTTCATATCGACAACCTATGGGGGTATCCCGACCTGCAATGGGGGAACTACGATCAGCCCATCACGCTGGCGCGGTCCTACCAAAATACTGTGCGCCTGCGCTTGACGGATGCCGACGAGGGTTAGACGCCCGGAACTTGACTCTTCCATAGCAGCGTATAATCATGCCACTCACGCGGATTTGAAACGGAGGCGAAATGAATACGGTATCAAGACGGCTGCTGTTCTGGACGCCGCGCGTAATCTGCATCGGCTTCGCGATTTTCCTCAGTTTGTTTGCACTCGACGTGTTCAACGAGCATTATGGCTTTTGGAAAACGGCCCTCGCGTTATTGATCCATCTCGTGCCGGTGTACATCGTGCTGGCGGTTCTCGCGATTGCCTGGCGATGGGAGTGGGTGGGGGCGGCGGGATTTGCGGGCCTGGCCCTCTGGTACGCGAACGGCACGTGGAGCCGCCATCCCGACTGGGTGCTGACCATCGCCGGCCCGCTGGTCATCATCGCCGTGCTCTTTCTGGTGAATTGGCTGAAACACGATCAGGTGCGCGCCCCGTCCTAGTGACCTCGCTGGCGTAATCGCCGTTCCGTCGCAGCGAAATGCGCCAAGCGCCTTGGACTGCCGCCGGGAGGCTGCCGCCTTCTGAGCATGTATGGCCGCACGCGGTCACCCATTCGCGGACCGACATAAACGACTTACACGTTTATGTCAGGCAGAGCAGCAAACCTAAGGCGGCAGCTTCGCGGCCGCAGTCCAAGGCGCCTCGCGTTATGATCGCTGTTGTTTGGCTCCCGATTCGGTGTTAGCATACGCCGCGATTGTTTCGGAGCAACCCCTGTGGATTCCATCCTGCTGCTTGGTCTGGGTCTTGCTGCTCTCATCCTCGCCCTCCCGATCATAGCTTTGGTGCGCGCCCTCCTGGCTGCCCGGCTGGCGAAACGAAACGACGAAAACTGGCAAAAGCTCACTCAGCGCGTGTACGCGCTGGAAGGCCAGCTTCGGGAGCTTGAGAGCCGGCTCAAGGCGCAGGCGGTCGTTCTGGATGAAGCGTTTCGGAAATTGCCTGCCGCGGCAATAGAGCGTCAGAGCCCGGTGCGCGCCGAGCCAGCACCAGCAAAACCAGCGGAACCTCCGGTCGCAGTCGCCGGTGCGGAGGGGGCGCCCATCGAACCGCCGCGCGGGGCAGCCGTGCTTGCACCTTCCGAGCCGGCGCTCGAGGGTTCTCCCGCGGCGGGAATTACAACCCCACCTGCGCCGCCTGCTTTGGCCACACCGCCCGTGCTGCTGCCCATCGAAGCGCCTCGCGTTCCTGCCACCTCGCCATCGGCTCCGCTTCCGCCCCCACAATTTGAGATGCTGGGCGCTCACCCTGCTTCGTCATCTGCCGACGCTGCCCGGCGCGCGCTGAATATGGAAGAGGTTCTCGGCACCGACTGGCTGAACAAGCTCGGCATGATCATTCTCGTCATCGGCGTGGCGCTGTTTCTGGCGTACGAAATGCGCGCGATGGGTCCGGCGGGAAAGGTGCTGGTGGGCTATGTGGTGAGCGGCGCGCTGCTGGGCGCAGGCATCTTCTATGAGCGCCGCGAGCGCTATCGATTGCTGGCCCGCGTGGCGATTGGCGGCGGTTGGGCGCTCACTTTTTTCACCACCTATGCGATGTACCACGTCGCGCCGGCACGAGTGCTGCACTCGCAAGGGCTTGACCTGGTATTGCTGCTGGCGGTCGCGGCGGCGATGGTGGCGCACACTTTGCGCTACAACTCGCAGGTGGTCACCGGCCTCGCGCTGCTGCTCGGCTTTATTACGGTCACGATCAGCAAGAGCAATGTCTACAGCCTTTCCGCGGGCGCCATCCTGGCGCTCGCGCTGGTCATCATTGTGCAGCGGCGCAGGTGGTACGAACTCGAAATCGGCGGCATTCTCGCCAGTTACTTCAACCACTATTACTGGCTGCGGCCCATCATCGAACCCATGGGCGCGCATCACCATCCCTTTCCGGAATTCGCCCCGAGCGCCGCGCTGCTGATCTTCTACTGGCTGGTGTTTCGCGTTTCCTATTTGCTGCGCCGCATACCGGCCGTAGGGCCGAACGGCGTTCGGCCCGAGGACTTATCGGTGGGTCCGAACCCTGTTCGGCCCGACGAATCACCCGAGGGGCAGAACCCCGTTCGGCCCGAGGGCGAGCGCCGCTCGCCCCTACGAGGGGTCAGCAATGTTCACGACCCGCGGCGTGAAGAGAGTATTTCCACCGTTGCCGCCCTGCTCAATACCTTCCTGCTTCTTTTCGTGATGAAGTACCAATCCGTGCATCCGGAATGGGCGTTTCGTTTTCTTTTGTTGCTCGGGGCAGTGGAATTCGCACTGGGGCAGTTGCCCATTGCGCGCCGCCGGCGCGCGGCGTTTGTGGTTCTCAGTGTGCTTGGCGCCACCCTGCTGGTGGCGGCGATTCCGTTCAAATACTCGGGTGAGACGCTGCCCATCCTGTGGCTGGCGGAAGCGGAGGCGCTGTTTCTGGCCGGCGTCTTCCTGGATGAAATCATCTTCTGCCGCCTGGGCCTGCTGGCGAGCCTGCTGGTGGCGTTTCAGTTGGACCGCTTTGCCTGGCGCCAGATTTATGACCCCGAATGGAAGGGATTTCGCGCCGGCGAGTTGATGCGCGGCGCCATCGAGTTTGCGGCCACGACGCTGATTTTCTACGGCGACGCCCATTGGCTGGGACGTCGCAATGCGCGCTTGCGGGAATCGCGCTTTGAGGCAGCGACGTCTGCGCGTGCTCTCTTACGTAGCCGGCGTCACCGCCGTGATCGGCATCTGGTGGCTTGCGCCGGAGCCCTGGGTAGCCGTAGGTTTCGCCGCGCTTGGCGCTTCCTGATGGCTGTCCTGGGCTCGCGGACGAACGTACGGGAGTTCGCCTATCAAGCCCATGCCGCGGCCGTCCTGGCGTTTCTCCGCGTCCTGGCCGTGAACTTTGGGGAGCCGAATCCCCACCTGGTGGTCCGGGTCGCGACGGCGGCGCTGACGGCCGTCATGCTTTACGCCTGCGCGCGGTGGTCAGGCCTGGCACGAGCGGCGACTGTAAAGTACGTTTCCTCCTGGCACACATGGACCGCGTCGTTGCTGGTCGGCACGCTCGCCTGGCACGAGCTGAAGCCGGTGAGTGTGGCGCTGGCCTGGACGCTCCTGGGCCTGGCGCTGTTTGAAATCGGCCGTGCCCGCCGCTTGCCACAGTTGCGCCTGCAGGCGTACCTGGCATTCGCGTCCAGCTTCCTGCGCCTGTTCTTTGTGAACTTCAACGCCGCGGGCGTGCCGGGTGAACTGAGCCCGCGCTTCTACACTACGGTGCCGCTGGCGCTCGCTTTCTTCTACGTCTATGGCGTGCTGGATTCCTCGCGCGATCCGGCGCTGGAGCGTGACCGGGGCTGGAAAACAGCGGGGATGCTCTGCTTCCTGGGCACCTTTACGCTGGCTGGATGGGCTCGCTTCGAACTCGATGCCGATTGGGTAGTGGCGGCGTGGGCGGCGATGGTCTGGGCGCTGGTGGCGATTGCCTGGCGTTATGAGAAGCGGATTTTCCTGCACCAGGGATTGCTGCTCGCGGCAGGCGTCCTGGTGCGCACCGTGCTGCACAATTTCTATGAGCGCAGTTATTTCCCGGCGCCATTCTGGCAGAGCCGCAGCCTGACCGTAGGCGCAACCGTGGCGCTGCTATTCGCCGCGCTGCCCTTTGCGTTTCAGTTGCGGCGGCCGCCGGAGGGTGACGGCGTGCAACGAGGCGCGTGGGCGCGCGTCTTCAATGCCATCGGGCGCCGCCCGGATCAGGTGTTCTTTTTCATTCCCTTCTTTTTGCTTACCGTTCTGCTGGCGCTCGAAGTGCCCAAGGGGATGGTAACGGTGGCGTGGGGAGTGGAGGCCGTGGCCGTCTTCCTGCTTGCGCTCGCGGTGGGCCAGCGCAGCTATCGTCTATCCGGATTGGGATTGTTGTTGCTGTGCGTGGGCAAGATTGTGGTGATCGACGTCTGGGGCCTGCACCCGCGCGATCGCTACCTCACCTTCATCGTGCTCGGAGTCGCGTTGCTGGGCGTCTCGTTTCTGTATACGCGATTTAGGGAGACGATCAGGCAATATTTGTAGCCGAAAGCTGAGAGCTGATAGCTGAAAGCTGAGAGCTTAATTCACATGCGCCGCTGGATCGCTTTCGCCATTATCGTCATCTTGGGAATTGCCGCGCTGGTCTGGTCGGAGTGGCACCCGGTCCAGGTGCGCGTGGCGCCCGAGTCGATTCTCTATTTCATTGCCGACTCCGAGTGGGAGTTGAGCCGGCTGCCGATGCGGGCCACGCGGCTTTCCGACCAGGAAGAAATCGAGATCGGCAACCGGATGGCGAATAATGCCTGGTATCTCGAACGGCCATCCAATTTGACACCCGAAGAGAAGCAGCAACTCCAGGTGGTCCGGGATTACGTCGGGCGCGTGGGAGCCAAGGTGGCGGCGAGGGCCCGGCGCAAGCTGCCCTACCGGTTCCATTTCATCCCGAACCCGGATTTCGTGAATGCGTTTGCGCTGCCGGGCGGGCACGTGTACATCGGAGCGGGCTTGATCTCGCTGATGGATAGCGAGGACGAATTGGCGGCGGTCCTGGGCCATGAGGTTGAGCACATCGATCATTATCACTGCGCGGAACGCGTGCAGACCGAACAGCGCCTGCGCCGGATCCCCCTGGGCAGTTTGATGATGATTCCCATCTCGCTGTTCGAGGCCGGTTACAGCAAGGACCAGGAACTCGAAGCGGACCGCGAGGGCACCAGCCTGGCCGTGTGGGCGGGGTATTCTCCCTTGGGCGCCGTGCGCATGTTCGAGACGTACGATCGGCTGTACCAGGAATACGTGCAGCGCGCCAAGTCGCCGCAGGAAGAGCTGTCGCAGGTGGCCATTCAGACCATTGAAGGATACTTCCGCTCGCACCCGCTGCCCTCCGAGCGCATCGAGCAAATCCGCGCGATGATCGCCAATAACCACTGGGGCGGGCTGAACCACGAGCGCGATCTGGAAGTTGCATACATCTTCTGGACCCAGCGTGCCGAGCGTGCGTACGCGGCCGGACGCTACAAGGAGGCGGCGGGTTGGGCAAAACGGTCATTGGACGTTCATTCGGACCAACGCCTGGCGCTGCTGACGCTCGGCCACGCACAATTTGCGCAGGCGAATTTCTCCGACGCGGCAGCGGCTTTCGGCGCCGCACTGGGCAAAACGCCATATGACGATGAGCTTCTTACCGCGTATGCTGATGCCTTGGCCGCGCGGCACACGCCGGCTCAGTCCTTGCAGGAATTCAAGGTTTTGCTGGCCCAACGCCCCGGGTTGAACCCAGTTGCGGCCGTGGAGCTTGCAGGTCTTACGCTTGCGACGCGCGGTGAAGCGGCAGCCCTGGCCATTCTTGCACCCTTCAGGGCGCGCTCCTACGATGGCCTTCCGCCGGAGGCGCGGGGCCGATTGGGCTGGTGGTACTACCGTGTGGGCAAGTTTGATCGGGCGGCGGAATTGCTGACGGGCGCGGTGCAGGAACGTCCGGCGGACAGAATCATTCAGCTTCAACTGGGTTGGGCGTTGATTGAACAGCACAATCTGGAAACCGCCATGCAGCGCTTCGAGCCGGGTCCGGTGCGGTACCCTTCCGCCGAATTTGGTTCGCCGAATCAGCGACGTCGGATCTTTAATGAGCGGCGCGTGGGCTTGGCCGTGGCGCAATGGCAAGCGCAGCAATTCGATCGCGCGGTGGGTGAGTTTGCGGGCGCAACCGTTTCGCAACCGGAATGGCTGAACCCGCAATGGGTAAAGGCCTTGTACTCGCCCGGCGTCGCGAAAACCATCGAAGATCTGAAAGCGGAACAAAAGAAGCGTTTCGGTCACGCGCCCCGCGCCTGACGTGACGCAGGCGTCTTGACTGGTGTCGCGGGAGCGTCGCGCTCCCGTACAGTCCCGTGCCACAGAGGCCGGAAATGGCGCGGACAGAGCCGGTAGCCGCTGATCGCCTGCACTTGGCGGGGCTGGACCAGGGCATGCCGTGACGCCGCCCGCCGGAGGGTGGCGGCCGCAAAAAATATCTGTGACTTTAATGTAAACGTTTCGTGAAGGGATAACGCGCCTTCCTTGACCTTCGAAGTGCGGATGCCCTACTATGGTGAAGTGGCGCCGCTTGCGACTTTACTGCAAAACCGGCGGGGTAGCTCAGTGGTAGAGCGAGGGTCTCATAATCCCTAGGTCGGGCGTTCGATCCGCCCCCCCGCTACCAATACTTTCAGTAACTTGGACGCAGCCCTGATTCTGGGGCCTGGGTGCTGGTTGCGCCTGGGTTGCAGATGGTTGCGGACTTGTTTTGGCATCTAACCGGTCCACATTCCTTTCACGCGCACCCATGCGGCATGGTTCCATCATCAGACCGGAACCCAATATTGGCCCGGCTATGGTATGATGCCTGTCCTCCGAAAGCGTGGAGGAAGACTTCCTATTCAGCAGCAATCCCGAAAATAGCGAAGTTTGAAGCGGTAAGGGGATCTCCCCAATAACAGGACGGAGATTCTTCTACTTTTTAATCTGCACAAATACAGGAGCGAGTCAGTATGCCAAGTCTAAAGATGTTTACCGGAGAAAGAATTCCGCTGGAGATGCACAAGGTCCGGATTGTCCAGAAACTCCGCTTGGTCCCCATTGAAGAACGTCTGAAGGCCATTACGGACGCCGGGAACAACACGTTCCTGCTGCAAAACTGTGACGTATTCCTGGATATGCTGACCGACAGCGGCGTCAACGCGATGAGCGATAATCAACTGGCCTCGATGATTACGGCGGACGATGCCTATGCCGGGTCGGCGACGTTCAAAAGGCTAGCGGATAAACTCACCGAGATTTTCGGGACGAAATTTTTCCTCCCTGCGCATCAGGGGAGGGCCTGCGAACACATCCTCGCGAAGTCCTATGTCACTGCGGGCAGCGTCGTTCCCACGAATTTTCATTTTACGACAACGAAGGCGCATATCACCGAGCGAGGAGGTTTGGTTGAAGAGGTCCTGATCGACGAGGGCCTTAAGACGAAAAGCGCCTGTCTGTTCAAAGGCAACAGCGATATCGCCAAGCTGCGGGCGGTCATCGAGAAGAACGGGCCACAAAAGATTCCGTTCATGCGTCTTGAGGCCGGGACGAACCTCGTGGGCGGGCAGCCTTTTTCTCTTGAAAACATGAAAGAGGTTCGCAAGGTCTGCGACGAGTACGGCATTATGCTCGTTCTGGACGCGAGCCTGCTGCTGGATAATCTGTACTTCATCAAAACCCGCGAGCAGAGTTGCCATAACAAGACGATTCGCGAGATAACGCGCGAGATGGCCGATTTGTGCGACATCGTCTATTTTTCCGCGCGCAAATTGGGTGCGGCCCGTGGGGGCGGCATTATTACGAACAGCGAGAAGGCTTACAGAGCCATGCGCCCGCTGGTGCCGATGTACGAGGGCTTCCTGACCTACGGCGGCATGTCGGTCCGGGAAATGGAGGCGATGACGGTCGGCCTGGAGGAGACCATGGACGAAGAAGTCATCAATCAAGGGCCGCAGTTCATCGAATATATGGTCAACGAACTCGACCGGAAAGGCATTCCCGTCGTCACGCCCGCCGGCGGTCTGGGCTGCCATCTGGATGCCACGAACTTCATCCCCCAGGTGCCCCAGGTTGAGTACCCCGCCGGAGCGTTGGCCGCGGCCATGTATATCGCTGGCGGCGTGCGCGGCATGGAGCGCGGTACGTTGTCGGAGCAAAGAAATCCCGATGGCAGCGAACATCTGGCGGACATGGAACTCCTACGGCTGGCCCTGCCGAGGCGCGTTTTCACGCTGTCGCAGGTGAAATACGCTATCGACCGCATCACTTGGCTTTACGAAAACCGGGCTTTGATCGGCGGCCTTAATTTCATCGAAGAACCGCCCCTGTTGCGATTCTTCTTCGGCAGGCTGGCGCCGGTTTCGGACTGGCAGACGAAGCTTGTGGCCAAGTTCCGCGCCGATATGGGTGACAGCCTGTAATTGAAGATGACGAACAGCGTCCTCCCCCAGGGATGTGGCGTCGAGCTTCTTGCGCCGTCGTTTGGTGATTGCAATCGCGCCTGGCGAAGGAAACCAGGCGCCGGAACTGGACCCACCGGGTCTGCTTTCTGCGGCGTTGAAGTGAGCGTACGCGATTAGCGCGGCCGATGGGGGAAGCCGTGCTGTTTCCAGAGCTTGTCCCATTGCCAAAGACCGGCGGCGGCCTGGTCCCGGGGGATGCGATAGCCAAGCTGGTGCGCGTGCAACAGGATCTGGCCCCGGTGGTGGGCTTCATGCGAAAACATGTAGGCAAACATGGTGCCGCCGGCGGGCCAGGCGGGCACATAGCTATCACGAGAGAATTTCGTGACCTGACGATTGGGCTGACCGGACAGCGCATCGGTGAGCATGCGGAGGCACTGCGTCGCGCTTTTCTTGTGGGCGGCGGCAGCCTGCTTCATCGAGCAGCGATCGGGATCGAGCGGAGCGGGACATTGCAAGTGCGGGGCGGAATGCCTGAGCCAGGAGAGACGAGTGTTGTGAAGGTGCGCGAAAATCGCCGCGATGGTCCGGCCACGATAGCCATCGGCTCCCGGCGGCTGGGCCCGCCAAGCCCGCGGGTCGAGGTGCGCGAGAAGAAACTGGTTCATCGCGTCATTCACTGCGTAGGTTTCCAACAGGACGTCTCGAATCTGGACCACGGCTTCGTTTGAAAGTTCCTGCATTGTATCTCCACGAAGTCTGGAATTCCGGAGAGCGGCCGGTAGAGCCGGGCTTGAGCCCGGCCCGCGTTCCGCCCTCAAGGACGGCTCTACGTCGTCACTCGGTTACAGCTATTCCCGCCGCAGGCTGGCAGGTCCTTTGGTCATCGCGAGGTGCAGCACCTGTCGCGGCAGCAGGCGCAGGATGGTGACCAGGATCTTGTAGCGCCGGCCGGGCACCACGAAGAGCTTTCCTTTTTCCAAGCCTCGCAGCGACGCTTCCACCACGTCCTCGGCGCGCATCCACCATCCGCCCGAGACGAACTCGCGGCCGGTGCCCAACACGTCGTGGAATTCCGTAATCGTGAACCCCGGGCAGAGGGCCTGCACGCGTACCCGCGATCCGGCGTTTTTCAGTTCCAGAAAAAGGCCTTCGGTAAAACAGTTGATCCAGGCTTTAGTGGCGTAATAGCTTGTGCTGCCGGGACGCGGGACAAACGCAGCCACGGAAGCAACATTAATGATAGCGCCCCGATTGCGTGCGGTCAGGTTGCGCAGCGCCGCGTGCGTCAGGCGCATCGTGGCCAGCACGTGTACGCGATGCATGGCGTCCTGGGTTTCAAGCTTCGCTTCGTAGAACCGCCCGCGGCTGCCGAACCCGGCGTTGTTCACCAGCATATCAAGATGAGGCGCGCCGGCCAGGAATGCCTCCACGGTGCGCACGTCTTCGTCGCGGGTCAGGTCCGCGGGCAAGACTGTGCAGTCCACGTGGAATGTCTTGCTCAGTTCGTCGGCGAGCTCTCGCAGGCGGTCTTCGCGGCGGGCCACCAGCGCCAAATCGTATCCGCGCGCCGCCAGCGCCCGGGCAAAAGTCGCGCCAATGCCGCTAGATGCTCCCGTAATCACGGCCAGTGGTTTTTCTGCACGCATGTTTTCCCCCGCTCAGCGGACTGGCGCTGTTCACCGTCCACTGTTCACTGTCCACTGCCATTCTCACACTGTGGGCTCGCCGTGAACCTCCACTTCCTCGGGTTCGACGGTCAGGGGCTCGGGCTCGGGAAGTTTCCCCTTCCAGTTTGCCCAGGCCCAAAAAGCGGCGGAGCTGGAACTCAGGATGCCCGCCACCAAGCCGATGGTGCGCGGGCTGTGATACTGGGAAGCGATGCCCGCGGCGGTCATGGAGAGGATCATGGTTGACCACGTCAGCGACTCCCCCGTGGAAAACACCCGGCCCCGGAATTCGTCCGGTACGCGCCGAAGCAGTTGGGAAACGTTCAGCACCGAACTGACGGCCACGCCCGCGCGGGAGAGCGCGATGAAAAACAGTGCCGCACCGAAGCTCGGCATTTGGCTGAAGAGCACGTAGGCCCCGCCGTGAACAACATAGCACACCGCGATGGCGCGCTTGTAGCTGCGAAAGCTGATTCGCCGCCCAATGGCGTGCGCGAAGGCTCCCCCGACGAGCAGGCCCACCCCGGCGGCGCTCCAAACGATTCCGATTCCCGCCGGGCCGCGATTGAATACCTGCTCGCCGAACAGCGTGAAGAGGATTTGGGCAGCGCCTCCGCCCGTGGCCCAGCCGACGCCGATCAGGGCAATCCCCAGGATCAACGGTGAGGAGCGCATATAGCGCAACCCCTCCTTATACTCGTGCCAGGGCCGCACCACCTGATCTTCCGTTAAGGCCTTGCGATTGGCGCGAAAGCTTCCCGCCACGTGCAGTTGCCAGATGCAGACCGCTGAACCGAAAAACGAGAGCGAATTCAATACGAAGGCCCATTGGTATCCCAGGCTCGCCGCGCTCAGGCCCGCCACCATGGTGCCCACGGTAAGGGTAGTCCACTGGGTCGTTTGGGTCAGCGAATTGGCGGTATGCAATTCCTCGTGACTGGTAATGGTGGGCAGGATGGAGGTGCGTCCGCTGGTGAAGAACGGCGAGGCAAACATAAGCAGTGCGCTTAATCCATAGAGCAGCCAAGTCTGATGGTGATGGACCGTGAGCACGAAGGCCAGAGCCACAACGGCGCGGATCAAGTCGCTGGCTAGCATGATGCGCTTGCGGTCAAAGCGATCCAAGATCACGCCGGCCAGGGGCCCCGCCATTACCGCCGGCACCGCGCGCGACAGCATTACGCCGCTCACCACCAGCCCGGAGTGCGTGGTCTCCATGGCCAGGGCAAACACGGCGATATTATTGAAGTGATCCCCAATCTCGCTGACCACCTGGCCGATCCAGGTGTAGCGGTAATTGCGGTTCTGCCGCAGAAGTTGGCGAAAATCGTTCAGCATCAGGGTTCTACTCGACTCCACACGTCCCGGGGCCATGCTTTGCGCCCAAGCTGCAACGTCGAGGCGGCAAATCGGATTGCCTTACTCGCGTTGTCGATCCGCTTTTGGGGTTGCGGAAAACAGGCAGGCGCAGGCGTCGCCCAGATCTGACCGGGAAGTGCCGACTTCCCATTGTACAACAGCACGGCCCAGCCAAGATGAACCCCGGCCACGATTTCGCGCCTTCCGTAAAGTCGCACAACGTTCTTTTCGCCATTCGCAGTTGTTTCCCGGCATCCACCGGAATGACCTACGCTAACCACATCCGTGATTTGACACATGCGACAGATTGTCATATTATCCGCTGTCTAGGACACCAGCAGCGTCGTCCTCACTTACGGCGATTCGGCATTCGCCTGTGTTCTTTGAGCGAGGTGCGGATTTCCCCTTTTCGCCCTTATGTTCGTGCCCGGCCTCGTTACGAGGGGCTTCCGAACCGGTCAAGCACTGCCGTGCCCTGGTGGGGCTTTGTGACATTTCGGAATGGGTCGATAAATCTTCGGAAGGGTCTGCTGTCCGCCGCCGGTCTCAGGTCTGCGAGCCAGGGCGCGCGGGCATTACTCCTGTCTACCGAACGCACGGTTCGGAAGGGGTTTGCCGCCTTGTTTGTCTGCTTGGTGGTGATAGCAGCCGTGTGTTACGTCACGTTGGACCGGCTGGGCGCTGACACAGCCGCCGCGGAGCACACGCACCAGGTGATTGCCGCGTTGCGGCTGTTGACTGGGGGCATGACCCATGCTGAGACCAGCGGGCGGGGATTCATCATTACGGGCGACGCGACCTACCTGGAGCCCTACCACTCCGCCCTTGATCGATCAAACCAGGCGCTTGCCGAGCTTCACCGCCTGACGGCGGACAATCCCACGGAGCAGCAACAGTTGGACGTGCTGGCGCCGCTAGTGACGCAGCGAGTGGCGCGACTGAACCAAGAGATCGAGCGGCGCCGCCAGTCGTTCGCTTTAGCGCAGGCACTTGTATTGACCGGTGGGGGAAAGGAATTAGGGGACCGGATCCAGGCTATGGTGCTTTCGATGGAGGGCACGGAGCGCGCTCTCCTGGCCAGACGGGAGGCGGCAGAGCGGCACTCGAGCGCGGTCGCCAAGCTGGTGGTGGCCGGGGGCAGCGTGTTGGCTTTGATTATTGTAGGGGCAGCGTTGTGGGTGATCGGTGCTGCCTTCAGTGCCAGCCACGGCGCCGAGCAGGCGCTGCGGGCCAGCGAAGCCAGGTTCCGGGCCGTCGTCGAGAACAGTCACGACGGCATCTTTTTCTTTGATGCGCAAGGCGTTCTTCTCTATCGAAGCCCCTCATCTCAGCGGCTCACCGGCTATGCCGACGAAGAGCGGGTGGGGCGGAGCGGCTTCGAGACGGTACACCCTGACGATTTGGCCGCAGTTCACCAAGCTTGGACGCAGGTGCTCAGCCGGGGCGACACAATCCACAACCTGTGCTATCGAATTCGGCACAAGAACGGTGGTTGGCGCTGGGTGGAGGCGCGCTTTCAGAACCTGCTGGGCAGCCCGGATGTCGAAGCCGTGGTTCTCACGGTTTGGGATTTCACCGAGCGCAAGCGGGCTGAAGAAGATCTGCGGGAGCAGGAAGCGATCCTGCGAAGTTTCTTCGATAGTCCCGGCATGATGCGGGGCATCGTGGAACTCGTTGATGGCCGCGTCATCCACGTTTCGTGCAACGCAGCGGCGGCGGAGTTATACGGCATCAATCGAGAAGCGATTGAGGGGAAAACCGCGGCGGAAGCGGGAACTCCCGAGGACGCGGTGCAGGCGTGGGTTTGTTTATACGAGGAGGCCCGCAGCGCCGGCCGGCCGGTCTCCGGCGAATACGCCCGGACGGATGCGCGGGGGCGGGAACGATGGTTGCTGGCCACGGCCAGCCATATCGGCGTGGGGCAATCCGGCAACCCCCGCTTCGCCTATACGATTGTCGATCTCACGGATCGCAAGCGCGCCGAGGATGCCCTGTCCCAAAAGGCCCTTGAGCTGGCCCGCTCCAACGCGGCCCTGGAGCAGTTTGCGTATGTTGCCTCCCACGATCTTAAGGAGCCTTTGCGCGCCGTGAGCGGCTGCGTGCGGCTGCTCCAGCGGCGTTACGAAGGCCGGCTGGACGAGCGGGCCGACCAGTATATAAACCAGGCCATTGACGGGACGGCGCGCATGGAAAGCCTGATTGATGGCCTGCTGGCGTTCTCGCGTATCGAGGCGCGCGGCGGCAAATTTGCGGAAGTGGAATGTGCGGCCGTGGTGGAAACGGCGCTGCAAAACCTGGCCACCGCTATTGCGGAAAACGGCGCCGTCATCACGCAAGACCTGCTCCCGGCCGTCCAGGGGGATGCCAGCCAACTGGTGTCGCTTTTCCAAAATCTCATCGGTAATGGCCTGAAGTTCCGCCGGGAGTTGCAGCCCCGCATCCATGTGGGCGCCGAGCGCCGCGGCCAGCATTGGCGCTTCTCCGTTCGCGACAACGGCATTGGCATCGATCGGCAATACTTTGGGCGAATCTTCCGTGTCTTCCAGCGGCTGCACACCCGCACCGAGTATCCCGGCATGGGCGTCGGGCTGGCCCTCTGTAAGAAAATCGTGGAGCGGCACGGCGGACGCATCTGGCTGGAGTCTACGCCCGGCGAGGGGACCACCTTTTATTTTAGTTTCCCGGCGGCCGAAACGGCCCCCCGGCAGCGTACGAGGGAAGTTCATGCGTGACCAGCCTGCACAATCGAACGGCTCCGAGTCGGTTGCCGAACTGAAAGCGCGGCTTGCGGAGGCCGAGGAGACGCTGCGCGCCATCCGCGAAGGCGAGGTGGACGCGGTGGTGGTTTCCGGCCCACACGGCGACCGAGTCTACACGCTGACCGGGGCGGACTCCGTTTATCGCCGCATTGTGGACACGATGAACGAGGCTGCTTTCACCGTATCCTGCGAGGGCGCCATCCTGTACTGCAACGCCCGCTTTGGCGAGATCGTCAAGCGCCCCCTAGAGCACATTGTGGGGCATGAGTTGGACGAATTTGTGACCCAGGAGGAGATGCCGGCGGTGAAACGGCTCCTAGTGGAGGGCTGCCGGGAACCGGTGAAACGCCGGCTGGTATTCTCGGCGTCCGATGGCCGGCATGTTCCCGCCCTCATTGCCTCAAATGTCCTCGAGGCCGCCGGCGGCTCGGGCATCTGCGTTGTCGCTACGGACCTGACGGACCTCGAAAACTCGACGGAGCTGATCGCCATCCTCCGAAAGCAGCAGGCCGAATTGGCCGAAAGCCGGGAGCGTTTGCGAGGTGTGAATGAAGCCCTCGCCCGGCACGTCTCCGAGATCGCAATCGCCAATGAGGAGGTCCGCGCCGCCCAGGCGCATGCGCTTACTCTGATGGAAGATGCGCAAGCGGCTCGCCGGAAAACAGAGGGCTTGAACGCCCAACTCCTTCGCGAAATCGCCGAGCGCAAGCGCGTGGAGGAGGAACTGGCGCTTACGGTAAAGGAGCTGGCCCGGTCGAACGCCGATCTCGAGCAGTTTGCCTACGCCGTCTCGCACGACCTGAAAGAGCCCCTGCGCGCCGTAAGCGGCTGCGTTCAGTTGCTCCAGCGCCGCTTCGCGGGCAAGCTTGACGAGCGCGGCGATGAGTACATAGCCCATGCCGTCGATGGCGCCGCCCGCATGGAGAATCTCATCGATAGTTTGCTGGCGTACTCGCGGGTGGGGACGCGTGGCGCAAGATTCGAAGCCATTGAGGGTGCCGCGGTGCTCGATGCGGCGCTTAAGAACCTTACCGCCGCCATTCAGGAACGTGGGGCCGTCATTACGCATGACTTGCTTCCGGCGGTCAATGGCGATGCCACACAACTGGCATTGGTTTTTCAGAATCTAATAGGTAATGCGCTGAAGTTCTGCAAGCAGCCGCCTCCTCGCATTCACGTTTCTGCCGAGCGCGACGGCGCGCAGTGGCGCTTTTCGATTCGCGATAACGGCATTGGCATCGACCCGCAATCGTTTGAACGAATTTTTGGAGTGTTTCAACGGCTGCACACCCGCGCTGAGTACCCCGGTACGGGCATTGGTTTGGCGATTTGCAAGAAAATCGTCGAGCGGCATGGAGGACGGATCTGGCTGGAGTCCGCGCCGGGGAAGGGAAGCACCTTTTACTTCACCGTGCCCGAGGCCCAGCAGCAACCGGCTCAGCGAGACACGGAAGCCCGTCCTTGGAGCACGAATGTGTAATCCCGTGAATATCCTTTTGGTAGACGACAGTCCGACTGACACGCTGATGATTCAGGAAGCCTTTGAAGGCTCGACGCTTCTGAACAAGATGCACGTCGTGGATAACGGCAACGCGGCGCTCGCGTTTCTGCGCCGGCAGGCACCCTACGCCCGCAAGCCACGCCCGGATCTTATTCTGCTCGATCTGAATCTCCCCGGGAAAGACGGGAGGGAAGTCCTGCAGGAAATCAAGTCGGACGACGACCTGAAGTTGATACCCGTGCTGGTGCTCAGCTCTTCGAAAGCCGAGGAGGACATTGTGATGAGTTACGAGCTATGCGCCAACTGCTACATCATTAAGCCGGTCCAGTTCGACAAAATGGCCGCGATTGTGCGGTGCATTTCTGAGTTTTGGTTTACCATGGTTGCCCTGCCTCCCGTCAGCGTATGAGCGTGCACGTAGCGTCTTGGAGTTTGCGGACGGAGAGCTTCGTCATGCTAACCCGGGACGGCAACGCCGTCATTCTGAAGCCCGGTCTTCGGGCGAAGAACCTGCATTTGCTTTTCTCTCCCCACGGCGCTGCGCCATATCTCAGGGCCTGCGAGTGTTATCACTCACCAGGGTGACAAGATGTCGACTTGATGTGGGCACGATGTCTTATAGACTCTGGTACATACAATTCTTGACACAACGAGGACTTTTTGGCATATGATATGCACTTCAGCTAAACGGTGCTTCGATAGTGCTTTTCAGTTGGTGCCTCACCGACGTGTGGACCACGGTTCGCCGGAACGAAGTGCTGTAACCGGAAGGGTTTATGACATGCCCGGTTCCGATCCGCACGCTCCTAGTGGAAGACAATCCCACTGACGCCCTGTTGTTAAAGGGAGCGCTCGACGAAATCTCCGGTGCGGTTTTCGAAACGACCCGCGTGGAGAGGCTGGGTGACGCCCTGTCCCGACTGGAAGCAGCGCCGTTCGATTTGGTATTCCTGGATCTTACCCTCCCTGACTCACGTCCTCCCGACACACTGACCCGGTTGCGTTTGTACCAGCCAAGCGTGCCGGTGGTGGTGCTCACCGGATTGGACGACGAATCCTTAGGCGCAAAAGCCGTGCAAATGGGCGCGCACGACTACCTGGTGAAGGGGCGTTGCCCGCCTGAACTGCTGGGCCGCTCGGTTCGTTACGCCCTTGAGCGGCATGGCAGGGCCGAGGTGCTCCGCGACAGCCCGTCCTGCCTTTCCGCCCTCGTTAACTCCGCCAAGGACGTCGGCCCTACGTCGGTACATCGGAAGTGATAGGTGACCATTTATCTAAAGATCGACATTTAGTACGTATTCTGCGCAATTGACGCATCGTCTTCATCTAACGTTAATTCAGGTTTGACACTCGGGGATTACGGTTATCTGAACGGCACTTCAGGGGACCGACTTGACCGGAAGAGGTGGTATAAAAATGCGCAATTTTTTTCCGCCAATTCAGCAGCTTAAGGGCTTCCGAGTGGTGCTTGCCGGCGCCGAGTTTAGTGGCAGGAAAGCGCTGATCAGCCTTCTGGAGCAGAACGGATTGGAATGCGTGCCCGCCCGTTCGCTGAAAGAAGCCGAGCACTTGCTGGCACAACGGGGTACGGCAATAGCGATATGTCACGCCACTTGTGAAGGGTGCCTGAGCGACTTCCTGAGGGCCGTCGGTGGAAACCGCTCGAGTGTGCCCGTCATCGTGTGCGCGGATTTCTATGAACCGCGCCTTTACCTGGACGCCATGGAGCAGGGCGCTTTTGATTATCTTATTCAGCCATATTATCGCGAGGGAGTGGAGTGGGTGATCGCCAATGCGCTTCAGCGGGTATTGAACAGCGGCGACTGCGCGTCCGAGCCGGAGGAGACGAAATTCGCATCGGCTTCCGCCAGCGGAGGCGGAACGAACTTGCAAACCTTCCGCGCTGACCCTTCGTTCGCGATTGGCTAAGTTCTAAAACCGTTCCCGTAGCGCGTTGCCGTAGCCCCTGTCGTAACGCCGGAGTCCTTCTGGATGCCGGCGACGCGGCGAACTGCTGCAGGAACGGGGCCGTCCCTCGCAACGTCGGCAACGCCGTCAGGAGCGGTATCCGGTGCTGGTGGTCTGGTGGTCATGAAGTTCCGGACGCCGCCCCTGGCTGATGGGCTGGGTTCCCTCGATTTTATCCGTCCTTTGTGCCGCGGTGTTTCGGCGCCAATCTGCTCTTCTCTTTTCAGCCCTGCGGTGCGATGAGCAATTCGACACGATACTTCAAGGTGAAGGGCGAGTCCTTACGCACGAACATCCCAGAGTAGCTGCGTTGCGTAGAGATAACCCTTTCCGGACCAGACAGATGCAAGGCACGGGCTTTTTGGCACCCGATCTGCTCATCACCCAAGGCAGTGCTTCGATTGCTGCTTTCAGTTGGTTCCAAGTGGGGTTGGAACCTGGATTTCCTCGGAACGAAGCACTGTCACAAACACGGCTCTATGACAAAAAAGGGAATTGCTACCCTCCGCACATTGGTCGTGGAGGACAACTCAACGGACGCGTTGCTGCTGAAGGGGGCACTTGAACAAGTTCCGGGCGTGGTTTTTGAGACGACGCGCGTCGAACGCCTGCGTGACGCGCTGGCCCACCTGAACGCAACGCAGTTCGACCTGGTGCTAATGGACCTGAATCTTCCCGACTCGCAACCTGCGGACACATTGACTCGGCTGCGCCAGTATCAACCGGAAGTGCCAGTCGTCGTGCTGACCGGATGTGACGACGAGGCCTTGGGCATCAAGGCGCTGCAGATGGGCGCACAGGATTATCTGGTAAAAGGGCAATGCTCGCCGGCGCTGTTGGGACGCTCGGTGCGGTATGCCGTCGAGCGCCACCAGAGCGCCCTGGCGTTGCGCGAGAGTGAAGCCCGGCGGCGTGAAGCCCAGAAGCTGGAGAGCATGGGCCTGCTTGCCGGCGGGATCGCGCACGATTTCAACAACATCCTGACGGTCGTGAAGGGTAACCTTTCTCTGGTGCTGGACGACTTGGGCCCGCAAAGCGAACTGAAGGGCTTCATCGAGAGCGCGACGGAATCTACGGACCATGCCGCCCGCCTGATCCGCCAGTTTCTGGCGTACGCAGGCAAGGGTACGATCACCCGCACGCCGCTATCCGTGACGCAAGTGGCCGAAAAAACCGTTCAACTGTTGCAATCGTCCGTGCCGGAGAACGTTGAGCTGAGAACGGATTTGGCGCCGAACCTGTCGCCGGTCATCATGGACCCGCGCCAGTTAGACCACATCTTGACCAATCTGATCACGAATGCGATTGAAGGTATCGGTCAGAAGCCGTCCGGCTTGGTGATCGTCGCCACCCGGCCCTGCAACCGATTTGTGTCGTTGACCGTGTCCGACACCGGATGCGGGATGGACAAGGAGACGCAAAAGCGGATATTTGAGCCATTCTTCACCACGAAATCTACAGGCCGCGGGCTCGGGTTGGCCGCGGTCGATGGAATCGTTCGGTCGCTTAACGGGCACATCTTCGTCGAAAGTGCCGTCGGCCGCGGTACCGAGATCGAGATCTTGCTACCGGCAGGAGATGCAAAGACCCTCAGTGCCGGCAACGGCGAAACCGAACTTCCGCACCTTGCATCCCGGTAAGACTTGAACCAAGGCATCATCCGTTGCATCCTTCCAGCTATTGAAATCGTTGCCGTTCAACCACGCGACGTTGATCCAACCCATGGTGTTGAATCCGTGCGCCTGGCGCAGTTCACCCTCGGACCGGGCGGCGATCGTTTGGAGGCTAGCTGCTAGCCATGCAGGACATTGTGTCCTGTTGTTTCCAATTTTCCATAATTCACGTAACTTGGTTTGTTTTCAGTATGTTCTCAGGTTTGGGGGGCGAAAAAGCGGTTTTTCGACCGTTTATTTTCAATAACTTCTCAGGTTTGGGAGGGTGCACTTACTCCAGACATTATGTCTCCATGTGGATTGCGCGACGTTTGGCCTTTTGACTAGCCATGGCCATCCCTTCGGCAGGCTCAGGGCAGGACTTGTTCATGCTCCGCTACGGACTGGAAGCCCGTGGCACAAAACCGTCGCGCCACAACGACGTCCTGGCAACTTGTGTTACCGCAGCGCCGGTTTGTAAACGCCGAGCCCTGACCACCGACTAACATTATAGCCTATTCCCGGGCTTTGTCAAGATGACAAATTGCCCCGGCTCTCCTCTCCCGCAGGCGCTGTCCTAATATCACGGATATTCTGAAGCCGCCGTGAAATGGAGTTTTCGGCCCGCTGGATGAATGCAATTATTACAACAAATTTCTCGAAGATATCAATAGACTCGGGCCGCGTTCTTATGGTGAACTGAATCCCAAGAAGGATTGTGCCGTGATATCAGCTTGTCGGGGCGGGTGAGTGGGGCCCCAGCAAGGTGGAGGGATTCGCCAGCCCCATCCATGCCCTGCAAATCGCTTCCATGGGAATGGTTTGCGCCGATAGCTTACAATTCGAAGAACTGGTCAAAGTCTGCGAGGAAGAGCGACGCTGGGAATTCCTGGTTGTAGCTGCTCCGTTGCGCTTACCCGGCGGTACGGGTTCGCTCATCAACCCCATCGCCATTTTTTAACGAACACCCAGACGTAAATAGGAGATCAGATTCGGGGATCGGCAAGATTTGATGCCAGAGACGCCCCCAACACGAGGCTACCATGAAAACTTCAATCTTCCGGCATATTGTTTACCTGAGACGCCCCACCCTGTTCGCGGCGCTCATGCTCCTGGGACCCGTTTGGGCTCTGGCGCAAGTGGGAACGGCGCCCTTCCCAGCCCCCGGCGTAAGCTCTCCTGCTTACCCCTTGAAGCTGAGCGCCAACCGGAGGTATTTGGTCGACCAGAATAACGCGCCTTTCCTGATTGCCGGTGACAATCCCCACGCCCTGCTGGGGATGGGCTCCACCGCGGATGCGGAGAGCTTTTTCGCCGACCGCCAGATTCATGGATTTAATGCCGTCTGGATGAACCTGCTGGTCACCACCCCCGCTTATTACGATAGTCGGGATGACGCCAGTACTCCGGACGGCATCCGGCCTTTCACCGGTTACCTTGACGGCGGGACGGACGCCGCCCATTACGATCTCACCAAGCCTGACGACGCATACTTTACGCGTGTCGACGAGATGCTCAGCGCCGCGGCAAATCACGGCTTGGTGGTTTTCCTTGATCCCATCGATACCTGTTGTACGGCTCCATCAAGCCGGGGAGTGTGGCTCCATGCGCTGCTCAATAATGGCCTGAACGCCGCGGCCGCGTACGGCAAGTATTTGGGCGAGCGCTACAAGCGTTTCGACAACATCATCTGGCTGCACGGCGATGACTTTAACACGTGGCAGACGCCTGAGGATGACGCCGTGGTCCAAGCCGTGGCAAACGCCATCAAGGCCGCTGAACCCAGAGCGCTTCACACGGTTGAGCTGAATGTTCCCACCAGTTCTTCATTGGACGATCAGTCATGGGCGCCGATCATTTCCCTCAATAGCACCTACGCCTACTCGCCGACCTACATCGAGATGTTACATAGCTACAATCAGAAGCCCGTCTTGCCGACCTACCTCGTCGAGGGGCATTATGACTTGGAAAAGGTCGGTGACCCGACAGACTACGGGACGCCGTGGGTACTGAGACGGCAAGGCTACTGGACCATGCTGAGCGGCGGCACCGGGCAGCTCTACGGGAACGCGTATACGTGGCCTTTCATCTCCGGCTGGAGGTTCCATATCGACACGCTGGGCGTGACACAGTTAATGATCTGGAAGCAGTTCTTTTCTTCGCTGCCGTGGTGGGACCTCGTTCCGGACGAGGGCCACAGCACAGTCACGGCCGGCATCGGGTCCTTTGGTAATCTGCACACGCGCGTCAGCAGAAGCGATTACTGCACGGCCGCCAAGACTTCGGACGGATCTTACGTGGTCGCCTACATGCCAACCGCGCGTGCCCTCACCGTGAATATGGCCAGTTTGAAAGCGCCGGCAATCGCCAAATGGTTTGACCCCACCACCGGCGCGTACACAACGATAGAAGGGGGCCCGTTCCCGAACACCGGAACACGGCAATTCACGCCGCCGGGGAACAACCACGACGGCGACACCGATTGGGTTCTCTTACTGTTTGCCTCGGGTTCTACCCCGTAAAATCCCGGGAGCGCGGCGGGGGATCGTGGCTGTCACACTGCTCGGCCCGGCACTTAGCCACAACGTAACAAAAGTTAACCCAATATTTATAGAGGTGAGATAGCACTTTATTAGACGATCTGTTCTTTTAACCGAAGGTTGCAGTGGTCATGAAGTTGCCAAAATGAGATCATAAACCAACGCGGGGGACGAACTTGGCGAATGAGAAGGAAGTTACGGTGATTACGCCACGCTCGCGCGCAGACCGTCCGGTAATGGTTGCCGAGACGGAACTACGCGCGGGGGCGTTGCGGTTGCCAGGGGTCTTGATGCAGGGGCTCACGCACATGGCCCCGGCAACAGGCCTGCTGTTCACGATTCAATTCACGACGTCGCAGGCGGGCATGGTTGCGCCCCTGGCGTATCTCATCGCATTTCCACTCGTCCTGGTGCTGGGTGTTTGCCTGATGCAGTTGGCGAAACATCTTCCCTCTGCCGGTGGCTACTATACCTACATCAGCCGGACGGTTCACCCCCGCGTCGGTTTTCTCGCCGCGTGGCTCTACTTTTTGTATGATCCGGTGCTCGCTGGATTCATCCTGGCATACATCGGTTCGGTGCTCGAACAAGCCCTGAAAGCCGCCTATGGCGTCACTTTTCCCTGGTGGCTTTTCCTGCTGCTGGGGGGATCGTTCGTAGGGTTCGTGACGTACCGGGGCATCAAGGTCTCGGCGAACTGGATGGTACTTCTGGGCGCCGCGGGAGTGGCAATCGCGGCGGTGCTTGGCGCCTGGGGATTCTTTCGGCCGGGGCCGGGAGGGATCTATTGGGCTGCCTTCAATCCCGCGCGCGCCGCGAGCCGGGGCGGCTTGTACTTGGCGGTCATCTTCTCCATCTTTGCTTTTAATGGTTGGGAATCGGTTGCGCCGCTAGCCGAGGAAAGCGAAAACCCCCGCCAAAACCTGCCTCGATCCATACTGATCTCGATCTTAGTCATGGGAGTTTTTCTGGTTCTCGGTTCGTGGGGTCTCTTGGCGGGGTGGGGCGTGGAGAAGTTGCCGAGCTTCATCGCCTCACACGAAAATCCTACGTTCGTGCTCGCCCGAGGGTATTGGGGAGGGGGGTGGGTGCTGGTGCTCCTTGCCTTACTTAACTCCATTCTGGCAGCGGCCATCGCCGGCAACAGCGCGGCAACACGCGTGTGGTTCGGCATGGCCCGTTCCGGCTCCCTCCCACGAGCCCTGGCGAAGGTGCACCCCAAGTACAAGACGCCCATCAATGGAGTCAAGCTCCAAATCTTGCTCACGTTTGCTGTAGGGTTGGGACTGGGCTGGTGGATCGGGCCGGAGATGGAATTCGAATTCATGGGGACGTTGCTGACCTTCGCCCTGATTCTGACCTTCAGTGCCGCGAACCTGGGTGTTTTCCTTTACTATTTCCGCGAGCGGCGAGACGAATTCAATTTTGTTCTCCACGCGATCTTTCCGCTCGTGGGTACGCTTTCGCTGTTTTTCGTCGCTTACAGCTCGCTGCGGCCTTGGCCCGCGCCTCCTATTGGCTATACTCCTTGTATTGTGGGGATTTGGCTCGCGCTGGGCCTTCTCGTGCTGCTGGTTATGAAACTGGCTAACAAAGAGGCATGGCTGATCAAGGCGGGGAGCGTTGTGCAAGAGCGAGTGGAGAATGCGGACGAGGCGAGCCATCGCCCCCTGTTCTAGTACCGGGTAGCGGCGGAGGAGTGTTGGAAGGGGAGGAGAATTGCGATGGCTTGGCGCAGTGCAGAATCCATCCTGGAACCGCTGACGAACAACTCTATAACAAACCGCAGGTGTGACGCGGTAGACAACCAGATCTGAAGACAGGAACATGAGGCAATGACTAAACAGGAAATTGAGACTCCAGCGCTGCTGGTGGATCTCGACAGGATGGAAGTTAATCTGGAGCGCATGGCGGCTTTTTTTCGGACGGTGCCGGCGAAGCTCCGTCCTCATTATAAGAACCACAAGTGTCTCGACCTCGCTGCCCGTCAAGTGGCTGCCGGTGCTATCGGGATGACTTGCGCCACCCTGCGCGAAGCTGAATGTTTAGTTCAACACGGCATCGGCAGCGTCCTGCTGGCGAACGAGATCGTAGACCCGGCCAAAATTCGCCGCCTCGTGGAATTGGCACGGCAGGCAGACGTCATCGTCTGCGTTGACAACGAGACGGTGGCGGACGAGTTGGCACGGGCGTGCCGCAACGCCAGTACGCCGGTCAGCGTGCTGGTGGATGTCGACGTCGGCCAGCACCGGTGTGGCGTGTTACCCGGAGAGCCCACCCTACACCTCGTCCGGGGAGTGCTGGCAAAAGGGCTGCGGTTCCGCGGGTTGATGGGATATGAGGGCCATATAGGGCACGAACTGCCCGGTCCGGAAAAAGAAGCGGCTGTGGCCGCCGCGCTGCGTCCCCTGATGGAAACGAAAGCTTGTTTGGAGAAAGAAGGCGTTCCGGTAGAAATCGTAAGCGGTGGCGGAACCGGCACCTATGCCCTCACTGGCTGTCATCCCGGCGTGACCGAGATCCAGGCAGGCTCGTACCTGCTTATGGATACTAACTATCGTCAATGCTGTACTGACTTTGAGCTGGCGCTTACGATGCTGACCACCGTTATCAGCAAGACGAACGGTGAACGCATTGTAGTGGATGCCGGGTTGAAAACCCTGAGTTGCGAACGCGGTAATCCGGCCGTCAAAGATTTCGAGGGGCTCACGGTCCGCAAGCTCAATGCCGAACACGGCATCATTGACTTGCGAAGTGGGTCGGCACCCGTGCAGGTTGGCGACAGGATTGAACTTTGGGTCAGGTACTCCGATGCGACGATCAATCTCCATGAACGGATGTACGGGGTGCGCAACGGACACGTAGAAAAAGTCTTTTGCCTGAGCGGTCGAGCGCAATAACGCCAAGCGATGCACTTTACGGGATCATGAAAAGCGCGGGTGACCGCATCGGTTCATAAAGCGGACAAGCGGGAATAGCGTCTACGGACAAATCCTTTCAGCTTCTGACTTTTGAGACTTGGAGACCTACATGTCAATTTCCCTGAAAGGGGGCATTATCGGATGTGGATGGTTTGCGGAGAACCATAGGCAAGCCTGGTTGCGGATACCCGGAGTGGAAATTGTCGCTGCGGCTGACGTACGTCTTGAACGCGCGCAGAGATTCGCACCGAGAGCGTATGGTTCGGCCGAAGAGCTCTTCGACCGTGAAAAGCTTGATTTCGTGGATATCGCCACCCACGTAGGATCTCATCTTCACATGGTGACGCTGGCTTGCCAGAAACGAATTCCCACTATATGTCAGAAGCCGATCGCGCCGGATTGGGCCGGAGCAGTAGAGTTGGTCAACGTGGCCGAACAGGCAGGGGTGCGATTGATGATTCACGAGAACTGGCGCTGGCAACCCTGGTATCGCGTGGCGAATGAACTGATCGCACGGGGAGAAATTGGCGCTCCGATCGGCTATGGATTTCGTTTTCGAACGCGGGACGGGCTGGGAGACGAGCCCTATGTGGAACAGGCTTATTTCCGGCGAGAGCCGAAATTGATCATCCAGGTGACGCTCGTCCACCATATGGATACCGCGCGTTTTTTGTTCGGCGATATTGACTCTGTGTATGCGGAAGCCAGCCGGAGGAACCCCCGTATTCTTGCAGAAGACCAGGCCATCATCACCTTAACGCACACCAATGGGATTCACGGGTGGATCGATGGCCACCGGTTCCAGACCCTCATTCCCAATGGCCCTGCCATGGGTGATGCATTTTTCGAAGGTGAACTTGGCACCATCTCAATACTCGCGACCGGCGATCTTTACCGTAACAACATCCTGGTCTGGAAGAACGAGGTCAGTGGTGGGTGCCTGGGGGACAGCGTGTATGCGACGCTCTCCCATTTCATTTCTTGCCTGAAGAGTGGCGCGCCCTTCGAATCCGGCGGTCGCTCCTACCTGCATACGTTTGCCGCGGTTGAGGCTGCGTATCGGAGCATAGCGGAGCGGCGCTGCGTCTCCCTTTCGGAGATCATGGAACCAAACCGGTCATGCGCGGCATAGCAAGTGCCGAGAGTTCGGAATGCGAACGGCCGGACGCTCCTCGATGGCTGGCGCTCGTGGCCACAGCGAGGGTTTGAATCCCGCGATGTCGTAGCATGTTGAAAAGGTGGTGGCCTTGGGTACTCCGCCTGGCATTCCGGCTTCAAATGAAATTCCGCGCCTGCGCCGAGTGCTCTCGCTGTGGGATTTGATCATCTTTGGCATCATGGCGGTGACGCCAAGCGCCCCCGTCACCGTATTTGGCTTGGTTTCTGTGAGGGCCCGCGGGCACACCGTAGACACCATTCTGATCGCCATGGTGGCCATGGTTTTGACGGCCATCAGTTACGGACGCATGGCGGCGCTTTACCCGGCGGCCGGTTCGGCATACACCTATGTAGGCAAAGGACTCAATCCTCATCTTGGCTTTCTCGCCGGATGGGCGATGTTGCTGGACTACCTGACCATCCCCCTGTTCTGTGTTGTGTATGGCTCCCTGATCGTCCAGCGAATGCTTCCGGGCGTGCCTTACCCAATCATTTCGGCGGGCTTTGCCGGCGGGATCACCTACCTCAATGTGCGGGGAATCCGCGCGACGACCAGGACCAATAACGTTCTGCTGACGTTCATGGGAATCGTGCTGCTGGCCTTTATCGGGCTTGCAATCCGCTATTTACTCTACCATGAAGGGTGGGGAGGACTTTTCTCAACCATGCCGTTTTACGATCCCCGCGAATTCGATCTCCGGTCTGTGATTCACGCCACCTCGTTCGCGGCCCTTACCTATATCGGATTCGACTCAGTAACCACTCTCGCGGAAGACGTTCATAACCCCAAACGGAACGTATTGCTCTCGCTGGTCATCATTTGTCTGTTCACCGGGATCTTCGGAGGAGCGCTCACTTACCTCGCGCAGCGCGTTTGGCCGGATTTTCGCACCTTTCCAGACATCGCCACCGCTTTCATGGATGCTACGCGCCGCGTGGGCGGAATATGGCTTTTTGAAGCCATGGTCATCCTGCTTGCCATCGCCAACCTGGGGGCAGGCCTGACGGGACAGGTGGGAGCGGCCCGGTTACTCTTCGGTATGGGACGGGACAACGTCCTGCCCAGACGGTTTTTTGCGCACCTCAGTGCGAAAACGAATACTCCCTCTTTTAACATCGTGTTGATTGGGGCTTTGACCTTTGCCGGCTCGCTGGGCAAGCGCTATGACCTGATTGGAGAATTGCAGAACTTTGGCGCCTTCCTGGGTTTCATGGGCGTCAACATCGCGACGATTCGCCAGTTCTATTTCCTTACTCAGGTGGGCCGGAAGAAGAGCTGGTGGAAGGATTTCCTGCTGCCGGGTCTGGGGTTTGCGATTTGCACGGTAATCTGGCTGGGGCTGGGGAAGCCCGCAAAAATTGCCGGGGGCCTCTGGTTTGTGGCCGGCTTGGTCTATTCGGCTATTCGCACCCGCGGTTTTCGCCTCGCGCCGACGATGATCGATTTCAAAGAAAGTTGATCGAAAATCTCGACCCACGTGGCAGTTCGTTTGCCGCCGCGGGTTTGAGCGGAGAGGATGGTCCACCGTGCGGTGCTTAAGGGAGAAACTATGCGACTGAAAGGTCAAGTTGCGATTATCACCGGCGCCGGCACCGGGATTGGAAAGGCCGTTGCCTTGCGTTACGCGGCGGAAGGGGTGAAGGTTGTGGTCGCGGAGATCAATGTCGAGGCTGGTAGCGGCGTGGCGCAAGAAATTCACGCGGCGGGAGGAAAGGCCTTATTTGTCCGCACGGACGTGGCGGAGGAAAAAGAGGTGCAGGCCATGGTGGAAGCGGCGGTAAAAAAATACGGCCGCATCGACATTCTTTTCAATAACGCCGGAATTCAGATATACGGTAAGGACGCACGCGTGCATGAGTTGAGCACCGAGGTTTGGGACCGTACTTTGGGGGTCAACCTCCGCGGGCAATGGCTGAGCGCCAAATACGTGATTCCCCACATGCTCAAACAGGGGCGGGGATGCATCATCAACATGGCTTCACCCACCGGATTAAGGGGGTATGAGAACCTGACCGCCTACAGCACCAGCAAAGGGGGAATCACCGCTCTCACCCGGGCGATGGCTGCTGATTATTCCCGCCATCATATCCGGGTGAATGCCATCGTTCCTGGTTGCATTGACACCCCCATGAATGCAGTGAGATTGACGGACGAAAAGACGCGGCAGAAACGAATTGCCATGACCCCCTGGGGCCGCTTGGGCACGGCGGAGGATGTGGCGGGAGTGGCCGTTTTCCTGGCGTCCGATGATGCGGACTTCTGTGTGGGCGGGTTCTACGCGGTGGACGGCGGTATGATGGCCATTTGATGTGGCTCGCTTAGAGGACTCGACGCGCACGACGTAAGCACAGCTATGCAACCTTGGCCGCGCCACTCAGTGAATGCGTTTGACGCGCAAGGCGATGTCGACCGCATGCGCGGGCGTGACCAGGGCTTTATTGCCGCCCTGATTGGCGAACTTCAGGGAACCGACCACCGAACCCGAGGCCGGATCAACCCAATCAGCCTGGTAGTTGCCGGCGGGTAAATCCAGCACCAGGGTTTCTGCATAAGCTCCCGGCGTCACGACGTAGTATTCCTTGTTGGGTTCTTCCATCACACTGTGATGATGATACAAAGCGTACTGCTGCCCGGGCTCGCAGATGCCGCGGCAATAGGCTCCGCTGGGGATCCCGCTGACCACAAACGTCTTATCGGGATGCATTTTGATGAAATCGAAACTGTAGATGAAGTTCTTCAGGTTGCGCAGCGCGCTCAATATTTGCGCGTTGTCGGGAGTATTGCCGGCCGCATCTTCAATGGTATAGCGTGAGTTTAAGTGATTGAAGCTGGCTCCGCCACCCATAATGAACTCCCACGCTTCCACGCGGGAAGCGGCCACCGCGTCACCCCTGCGATACTGAAAGGGGTAATATGGCGTTTCGTTAAACTCAATCGGTTTGTTGTGGCCGTATTCATAGTCGAGCCCTTTTATCCCCCCCATTTGCGCCGAACTTCCCTCCTCGGGTCCCCACACATATTGCCCAACGATGACTGACAGCAAAGGACTGCCCGAGTAGTCAATCGGACCTCCGATTCCTCCTTGCACCTCCTGGCCGACGAGGTGTTTATTGGGCAGTTGGCTCTCTGTGTTGTGAACCACTTCCAGCAGGTGACCGACCCAGGGACCGGCTTCCAGGTGCGAAGTGAACAGGGACGGTTCGTCGCAAATCTCGAGGATAACGTTGTCGTAGCCATTTACTTCCCGAGTGATTTTGGCGACGTAGTCACTCTCCCGTTGCACAAGGTCAGGGTACTTCAGCGTTTGGGCGTCTTTGAAATCGCACTTGCCGACGCCCTGGATGTTGTTCTGGTAATACAACGGCGAGAGTGGCCAACGGTGCGAGTACTGGGAATTAAAAAAGCACACCTCCACCACAATGCCGCGCTCGGCCGCCTTCACAATGAAATCCTTGAGGCGGGCGAAAAACTCCGGATTCCATTGGTTGAGATCGAACTTGTTGCCGCCGTAGACATATCCCGGCTGGTTGCTTCGCGCCCAGGGCACGATCGTCCTGTCGGGTCTCGGACCCATGGTGTTGTTGTTGCAGAACTCTCCTACCATCTCGAGTAACGCGCCGGGCCAGATGCGTGTGTAGTTCAGTCCGTACGCCTTGAGCGCGTCCAGATACGCAACGTAGTCGAAGTCCAGGTTGATGACGGCACCGTAATGCTCGGCTGAGGTGATCAGGATGGTTGGCCGGCCGTTAAACAGGTAATAATGCGGATTGGCGGGATCGACTTTGATCGGCTCCGCCGAAGCCGATGCAACGACGAACAGCGCAAAAGCCACGATCCCGACGATCTTAGACATGACGTCTCCCTTTTCACGGTTCGGCTAATCGGTTTGAGCTGCCTGTTTCACCAGACAAGCGGACTGCAACAAAACACCCTGCGTTGGTAAAACAGATCCTGACTCCAATCTTTCTTGGCCGTAAAGTCCTTGGGATTTACCTCAAGCTATCCAAACCCTCCTGCACTGAGCCGTTGCTGTGCACCACCAACTTCAGGGCGCGCATCATCTGGAATATCCGTTCACTCTGCCAGATATTGCGGCCAAAAGTTATCCCCGCAGCCCCCGCCTGCACCGCCGCATGGGCCATCCCCAACACTTCGGCCTCGGTGTCCAATCGCGGTCCCCCGGCGGCGACGACCAGCGCGGGGGCGGCCCGAGCCACGACTTCCGCAAAGGTCTCGGAGGAACCGGTGTAAAAAGTCTTGACGATGTCCACACCCAATTCCATAGCCACGCGCGCGGCGTAGCTCACGCGCTCTGGAGAATAGCGTTCCGCGGGCGGAACCAGGCTTCCATTGGGGTAAGCATGAGCGATTACCGGCATGCCCGCTCTTTCCGCCTCGCGGACAAGCGCCGCCAGGTTAACCAGGATCTGCGGCTGCTCTGTGCTGCCGATGGTTACAGCCATGGCAATGGCATCAGCGCCGAAGCGCACCGCATCTTCCACCGAGTTTACCCACACGTCGCGCTCGGGATGGAAAGGCGACAGGGTGGAACACTTTAGAATCAGAGCGATGCGCCCAGCATAGGGCTGGAAGCAGTGCTCCGCCGGGCCTTTCATCAGCATCATCGCATCCGGGCCGCCGGCAGCGACTCGCTCGACGACGCCACGGATGTCCTCCAAGCCCTTGAGCAGGCCATAGCTGGGCGCGTGATCCAACGCCACCGTGAGAATGCGTCCCGAGCCGGCGTTCTTCAGCCTTTCCAACCGCACGACTTTCCCGAGTGCGCCCATAACGAACCTCGCTTTCTTTCTGCACATCCGTCTTTCATCTCGGCTTAAGGAAGTGGATAATACTCCACTGCCGCCATCTCCACAACCGATGTGAAGGAGACGCGCGCAGATATCCGTTGCCGCCGACCATGTTCCGGTGGTTTAATGTCGAGTCCCTCTTGAGTTGAATTTTAGCCAACCGCAAATGACCGTCGGAGTTTTTCGCACTCGTCAAGGAAGCGGAGAACGACCATGGCCAAAAAGGCAATCAACGATGCCCGGAACGTTGTCCAGGAAACCTTTGAGGGTTTCCTGGCGACCCACGGCAAGCAGTTTCACCAATTGCAAGGCGTGACCGCCATCGTCAAGAACAACCTGGACCCGGACAAGGTGGGGTTTGTGATTGGCGGGGGCAGTGGCCACGAGCCCATCTTCCTCGAGTTCATCGGCCCCGGCTTTGCCGACGCCGTAGCCCAAGGCCAGATTTTTGCCGCCCCTTCCCCGGACATCATCCTGGCGGCGACCAAAGCTGTCGACCGGGGCCGGGGCGTGTTGTACGTCTATGGTAACTATGCCGGCGACAACCTGAACTTCGACATGGCGGCCGAGTTGGCCGACCTGGAAGGAGTCCGCACGGCCACGGTCCGAGTGATGGACGATGTCGCTTCCGCCCCGCCGGAAAGGCTCACCGATCGCCGCGGCATTGCCGGGGACTTTTACGTCATTAAGGTCGCCGGTGCGGTCTGCAATGCCGGTTGCGACCTGGACGAAGTCAAGCGCGTGGCGGAAAAAGCTCGCGACAATGTGCGCACCATGGGCGTAGCGTTCTCGCCCGGCACCATTCCGGGCACGGCCAGGGGCGCCTTTGAGCTGCCGGAGGATGAGATTGAGATCGGCATGGGACTGCACGGCGAGCCGGGGGTGCGTCGGGGCAAGATGCAGCCGGCCAATGAGCTGGTTGACCAGATGTTGGAGCTGATCCTGCCGGACAAACCCATCGTGAGGGGTGACGAGGTCTGCCTTCTGGTAAACGGATTTGGCGCGACGACGCGCATGGAACAGTGGGTGGTGATGCGCCGGGCGGTATCAGTTTTGGCTGAGAAGGGAATTAAAATTCATGATTCCCTGGTGGGCAATTACGCGACTTGCCAGGAAATGGCGGGCTTCTCCCTCACCCTGTTGCGGTTGGACCAAGAGCTGAAGAAGTATTTTGATTGGCCGGCTTGGTGTCCCGCTTACACGAACCACCGCTAAGGAGAGCGCAAGGATATGTCGGCGTTCATCGCAGCCCAGGCAAAATCCATGCTGCTATCCGTCGCCAGCACAGTTGTCGCGCACCGGGAGACCCTCTGCGAAGCGGACCGCCACATTGGCGACGGCGACCATGGTATCAGCATGGCGAACGGGTTTGAAGCTGCTGCGAAGGAGCTGGAGTCTCACGAGTACAACGATGTTTACCAGGTATTCTCCACCGTTGGCCGAACGCTGATCAGGGTTATGGGCGGTGCTTCCGGGATCATCTTTGGTTTCCTCTTCTATGCCGGAACCAGGAACATGCCTGCCAAAGCTGAAATCAACGAAACTGAATTTACCGCGCTCTTTGAAAAGGCGCTGGCTGAAATCCAGGCCAAGGGCCAAGCCAAGCCGGGCGATAAGACACTGGTCGACGGCTTGGCGCCTGCGGTCCAGGCGATGCGGGATTGTCTGGCTCGCGGAGCTGCTTTTCCCGAACTGCTGAAGGCGGCGTGCCAGGCCGCCGAGGCGGGCATGGAAGCCAGCAAGCAGTACATCGCCAGGATGGGTAAAGCGAAGACGCTGGGAGAGCGGAGTGTCGGATATCCGGATGCCGGCTGTGTCTCGTTGGTGCTCATCACCAGGGCCATGAGCGATTGGGCCCATCAGAATCTCCAGACGAAGGAAGGAGGCTTACTATTGCCATGATCAGGAAAATGCCAGGCTCGAATCGGCGCCACATTCTGTTGGTTGGCTTTGTGCTGCTGGTCTGCGGGGCCGCGCGCGGCATGGGCGCCCCCGGCTCGATCAGCATTGCCCAATCCGCCCCCGTGGTGGAGGCTTATGATTTCGTAGAAGTGACTTTAAACATCGCGTCACCCGACGTGAAAAATCCTTTTACGGAGGCCGCTGTTTCCGGCCAGTTCGGGAAGGCAAGCGAAAACCAGCGCACGGCGGTGGAGGGCTTCTGTGACTCCGCGGATGGCAGCGTCTTTCGCGTGAGGTTCATGCCTTCGGCGCCGGGAGATTACACCTACTCTATCAGGTATCGCGAAGGCGCTTTCGAATGGACGCACACCGGCTCCTTCCGGGCTTCCGACGGACACCGGCGCGGCCCCCTCCGAGTTGATCCGAGATATCCCTGGCATTTCATCTGGGAGGGCACCGGGGAACACTACTTCTTTAACGGCACGACGGCCTTCTGGCTGATGGGATTCCGCGACGAACATATCATCAACTACAGTATCGAGCGCCTGCATGAGTTGAAGGTCAACCGCTTGCGTGTGCTGCTGGACGGCTCCGCCGACGAGTACTGGGGCGAACCGGTGGTTCCGGGGCCGAGTTTCACCATGCGGTTGCGGCCCTGGATCGCGGAGCGGCCTGCCAGCTTTGAGGATCCGGGGAACGACTTTACGCGCTTCAACATTCCCCACTGGCAGAAATGGGAGCGCATGCTCCGCTTCGCCCGGGAACGCGACGTGATTATTTCCGTCGTCCAGGACATCTCTACACATCACGCCATGGCGCCGGCGGGCAGTGAGGATGAGCGCCGCTACCTGCGCTATGCCGTTTCCCGGCTGAGCGCGTTCTCCAACATCACCTACGATCTGGGAGACGACCTGGACAGTTTCCGCGATGAAAAGTGGGCCCACGCAACGGGAACCTTGATCGAAGGTTGGGACCCTTATAAGCACCTTGCCACCAGCCACCCGGTGCATCGCGAGCACCAGGACCGCGCCTCCGCCTGGTTCGGTTTTACTTCCATCCAGAACTGGTCGCACCAACAGCACGCGCTCATGCTGGAGGAGCGCGAGATTCAGAAGAAGACCGGGCGCATCATCCCACAAACGAACGAAGAGTACGGGTACGAGGACCACTATCCGCACTGGGCGGCCGCACCTCCGGGGGCTTCGGCCGATACGCTGCGCCAAATAGCGTGGGACATCGCCATGGCGGGTGCTTATGGAACGGCGGGAGAGAGCGCCCGGCGCGGCACCAATGTCTGGCCGGATGCGGGCGGAGGATGGATTAACGGGCGCGGTGACGATACGCAGACCATGTTCAAAGGCTACGGTCACATGGTGGATTTCTTCACCAGCTTCGAGTGGTGGAAAACCGAACCGCACGACGAACTGGTGAATCATGGAGCGTACTGCCTGGCGCTTCCCGGAGAGATCTATGCCGTGTACCTGCCCGTTCGTCCGCTGTGCGGTAACCCGGAACACTTTGGATATGAAAGTGAATGCGGGGACGTCAGCATCAAGCTCGAGCCCGGTATGTACACAGCCAAGTGGTTCAGCGCCACGACGGGAGAGGTCGTTCCGCTTCCTCCCGTCCAGGGGCCGGCCTGGACTCTTCCCGGACCTCCGGGCTGGCTGGATTGGGCGTTGTTGCTGCAAAGGACGTCCCAATAAACCAAGGGCGGCAGGATGCTTAGAAAACCTGGCGGATGGCGCAGAGCGCAGCTCTGCGGCTGCCCACGAGGGGCTCTGTCCGTCCGGCTATGCGATTATTTCGACAAATTTCTGGGTGAAATTAGTAGACACGCGAGACTCACTGTAGTGAACTTGAGGGCATGCAAGGTCCCCCGATGACGCGGCGCGGTAGTGTGGGGCGTGCACGGAGGGGGGAGGATCTTTGCAATCGGCGAGAGCGGAAATCGAGCGCGGAAGGTGGTGCGGATGAATAACAGGCCATGCCTGGTCGGTGTAGATGCGGGAACGTCCGTGGTAAAGGCGGTAGCCTTCGACGCCTTGGGAAACGAAATCTACGCCAGCGAAAAACCCATGCCGTTGCGTCGTCCTGAGCCTTTGTGGATCGAGCAGGACATGGACGAGCTCTGGGCGAAGGTGAAATGCTGCTTGCGCGCCGTGCGGGTACACCTGAAGGAGCTGAAAACCGAGATCGCCGCCATCGGCGTCACGTCGACGGGCGATGGGACGTGGCTCATCGACCGGGCAGGCAACTCCGTACGTAACGGGATTCTCTGGTGCGATGGCCGGGCCGGAAAGGTTGTCGATCGCCTGCATGCGCAAGGGATCGCCCACCGCGCCTTTGATATCTGCGGCACCTCGGTGTTCACTGGCTCCCAAGCCCCGCAACTGCTCTGGCTGCGGGAAAACGAGCCGGAGGCCCTCCAGAAAGCGCACGTCATCTTTCACGCCAAGGACTGGCTTTTTTACAAGCTCACTGGCCTGATCACCAGTGACGAAACCGATGAGTCCCTCACCATGCTGAGGATGTCCACACGGCAGTACGACGCGGAGCTGTTCCGGATCTTCGGGATCGAGGACCTTTACCCGAAGTTCCCTCCGGTCAAGCCCACGGAAGAAAACGTGGGGACGCTCCTGCCGGACATCGCGGCCGACCTGGATCTGCCCAAGGGACTGGTGATCGGCTCGGGCCCCATGGATGTGGCGGCCTGCGCTTTGGGCACAGGAGCCATCGAGCACGGCCAGGCCTCCTCCATTCTCGGCACGGCGGGCATCCACCAAGTCATCATGGAACAGCCGATCCTGGAGCCCCGCATGGTTGGCATGACCCTCTGTCACGGCGTCCCGGGCCGGTGGATGCGCATGCTGGCAGCCATGACCGCCACACCCAACCTGGAATGGTTCCTGAAGGAACTGGGCAGCGGCTTCAGCCTGGAAGCGCGCGCGGCCGGGGCGGACCTTTACGAGTACGTGGAGAAACTCGTGGACTCGGTCCCCGCCGGATCGGACGGGGTGATCTTCCACCCTTACCTGTTTCCGGGAGGTGAGCGCGGCCCCTTCGTCAAACCCAGCGCGCGGGCCAGTTTTTCCGGCCTGAATCTGAACCACACGGGCAAGCACCTGTTGCGCGCGGTTTATGAAGGAGTAGCTTTTGCCACACTGGACTGCTACCGGAACATGCCGATTGAGCCCCGGATGGTCTTTCTCTCCGGCGGCGGGGCCAAGAGCCCCGTGTGGTGCCAGATTATTGCGGACTGCCTCGGCAAATCCGTGAGCGTACCGGAAGGCTCGCAGTTTGGGGCCAAGGGAGCCGCCATCAACGTGGGGATCGCCGTGGGGACGTACAAGAATGCGCAGGACGGGGTCGCACAATCGGTCAGGACAGCCCGGCTTTACCAGCCCAACCTATCCAAGACGCGGCTTTACCATCAGCTCTACGAAATCTACAAACTTACGGCGGAACGGCAGATGGATTTATGGGACCGGCGCGCGGAAATCCTGGAAGCGCAGACATCCCGGAAGGTTGGGTCCGTCGAAAATGGTTGAGGTGACACATCATTCCCTGAAAGTTGAGATGATCGAGAAATGCCGCCTCCTGGAGAAGATGGGGTACTTCATCGGCACCTGGGGGAATGTCAGCGTCCGCGTCCCGGAAGGATTCATCGTGACTCCCAGCCGGGTGGAGTATGCGGTTATCGAGCCCGGGGATTTCGTGACCGTTTCGCTGGAGGGAATCGTGGTGGATGGCCATCGGCTGCCCTCCTCCGAGACCGAGATTCACCGCGCGGTGCTGGCCAAGAAAAGCGACGTCGGGGCGATCATCCATAGCCACTCGCCCTGCGCGACGGCGGTGTCGTGCCTTCATTCCAGCATTCCAGTTTTCGTCGAGGACATGGCGCAGATCATCGGGGGCGAGGTTCACTGCACACACTATGTCCCCGCGGGGCAGCACAGAAAAATTGCGGACGAGGTCGGCAGGACCATCGGTGAGGAGAACGCGGTGCTCCTGGCCAATCATGGTGTCCTTTGTTGTGGACGCAACCTCGATGAGGCGCTGGTGGCCAATCAGATTCTGGAAAAGGCCGCGCTCATGATGCTGGCGGCGGGAGGCCGGGATAAAGTGATCCCGATTCCCGAAGAATTCGTAAGGTCAGAAAGGCACCGGTTCCTTTACAAGTATGGAACCACGCATGATGCGCCGTGAAAGCGGCGGCGTGGGCACCCCGTAGGGGCGCGGCCCTCGTGGCCGCCCTTGAGGGCGGACGAAACCAGCGGAGAATAGCGGGCCATGAATGACGCCTGGCACGATAGAGTACTAAGAATCTACGGAGCGGCCATCGGCCGGCCACGGCGCGACGTCATCACACCGGCGCTGATTATGGATCTTGACGTAGTGCGCCGCAACATTCAGCACATGATGCAGCGGCTTTCGACCATGAAGGCCAGAGTGCGACCCCACGTGAAATGCCAGAAGAGTCCGGAATTGGCACGGCTACAGGTGGAAGCAGGGGCCATCGGGGTGTGCACCGCCACGGTTTGGGAAGCGATCGTCATGAGCCGCTCGGGCATTCCGGATGTGTTGATTGCCAACCAGGTGGGGGGCCGGGAAAAAATCGCGGCCCTGGCCAGCGCGGCCAAAGACGGCCGGCTCACGGTCGTCATCGACGATGCCCGCAACGCCGGCGACCTTTCGCAGGCGGTGCAGGCGGCGGGAAGCAAGCTGGAGGCCTTGATTGAAGTCGATGTGGGGATGGGCCGCGGGGGAGTTCGGTCGGCGGAGGAAGCGGTGAGCTTGGCGCAGCACGTCGCGAAACTTCCCGGCCTGCGGTTGCGCGGCGTACAGGGCTATGAAGGCCATTGTATGCTCGAACCGGACCGCGAAGTCCGAATCCAAAAGGCCCACGCGGCCATGGACTACCTGGGGAAGGTGATCGATTGTTTGGCCGCCGCGGGTTATGCTTGTGAGGTGGTCTCGGCGGGCGGTACCGGCACTTATGACATTACGGGGAACAATCCCCGCGTGACCGAGATCCAGGCGGGGTCATACGTGTTCATGGATAACTTCCATGGCAATCTGGTGCCGGGATTTTCCCGCGCCCTTACCGTCCTGGGAACCGTGGTGATCCAGCACGGCAACACCCTTGTCCTCGATTCCGGGCGCAAGTCCGTGGGGATCGACTTCGTGCTGCCTACCATGGTCGATTATCCCTGCTATCAAGCGCGCTACTTTGCCGAGGAACACGCCTTGTTTGATGTGGACGACCGCTGCCGCTTGAAGCTGGGCGATACAATGGAATTGATTCCGGGATACGCTCCCACGACGGTGAATCTGTACGACGCCTATCATGTCGTCGAGAACGGCGTGGTAACCGATATCTGGCCGATCGTGCCCCGCGGGCCCGGTCACGGCGGAATAAGGTAGCCGCGCCGAAGGCGCCATTTCGGAATTCAGGGCGAGATCGCTCCGGAGGGCAGATGATGACGAAGACCGCACCCGCGCACGTGTCCAAGGCAGAGTTTGAGGAGCTATTCCAGACCGTTTGCAACTGGGGGCGCTGGGGTCCTGATGACGAGAGGGGAACCCTCAATTATATCCGGCCCGAACACGTCCGCCGAGCAGCGGCACTGGTGCGCGCGGGCCGCTCCGTCTCGATGGCGGTTCCCATCAACACGGTCGCGGGGCCTGACAATGCCCACCCCGCGTTGCATTACATGGTCCAGGCTTTTGACGTCCATTCGGACCTGGGCGAGCCGCAATTCTCCATGGATTTCCTGGCCAGCGAGTGTCACGGCGATTGCCACACCCACATCGACGCTCTTTGCCACATCGGGTACCAGGGGAAGCTCTATAACGGCAAGCCGGCGAGCGCCTTGACCTCCCGAGGCCCGACCTTGCAAGATCTTACTGCCTACGCGCACGGACTTGTAGGTCGTGGGGTGCTGCTCGACATCCCCCGGCTGCGCGGCGTCAAGTGGCTGGAGCCTGGGGAAGCCGTCAGTACGGCGGAACTAGAGGCGGCGGAGCAGGCGCAGGGTGTCCGCCTGGGTGAGGGCGACATTTTTGTTTTTCGTACCGGCCATCATCGCCGCCGGTTGGAACTAGGCCCTTGGAATAACGGGTATGATGGGGAAGGGAAGGCCGGCTTGAGCGTGGACACCATTCTGTGGATGCATGAGCGCAAGGTGGCCGCTTTCTTTCCGGATGGCGACGGCGAGACGGTTCCCAGCAATGTGGAGGGAATCGCCTATCCCATCCACACCCTGCAAATAAACGCCATGGGGATGGCTTGCGCCGACAGCCTGCAATTCGAAGAGTTGGTCAAAGTCTGCGAGGAAGAAGAGCGCTGGGAATTCCAGGTCGTAGCAGCACCCCTCCGCTTGCCCGGCGGTACGGGCTCGCTGTTTAACCCCATAGCGATTTTCTGAGGTTAACGAGTGACCCAGGCCCTTATGGACGTCGAGGCGGCTTTACGCCGCCATGGCGCGAGGTGAACTCGCCGCGCCGTATTCACCAGGAGAAGGGAGAACTAACTGATGAAACTACACCTTGGTATCAACCTGATTTACGCCGGCAAACGCTGGCCCGAGCCCGATGAGTGGGGCAGACAAGTGACCCAGCGTTGGGGTTTGAAATACGTTCAGTTTTGCTTCGATCTGCTCGATCCCCGCAGCAGTGTGGAAGCCCGAAAAGCCATGGCCGCCAAGGTGCGGGAGGCTTCCGCCAAGTACGGCTTTGAAGTTCAAAGCGCCTTCATTGGCGGAGGCGCTTATGCTTACAACTTGTTGCTCCACCCGTTTCCCGAATTCCGCAAGGACGCGCTGGAATGGTGCCGGTTGGCGGCCATTACGGCGGCGGAACTGGGAGCGCAGGGCGTCGGCGGACCCATCGCCGCAGCGAGCATGAAAGATTATCGCGACCCCGGCAAACACCAATTCCTTAAAGACGCCTTGGTAGAAGGGATGCGGACCTTTGCCCATTATGCCGCGGACCAGGGCCTGAAGTTTGTCTGCTGGGAGCCCACCCCGATCGGCCGGGAGATGCTCATTCATTTGGATGAAGCGAAGGAGCTTTACGAGCGTTTCAATGAGGATGTCCCGATTCCGATTCATTATCTCCTTGACGTCGGGCACCAATGCAGCTACGAAATGGCAGGAAAAGACCGGGACGCCTATCTCTGGCTGAGGGAATTGGGGAAATATTCGCCCATGATTCACCTTCAGCAGATGGACGGCAAATGGGACCGGCACTGGAGCTTTACGAAATCCCACAATGACGAGGGCGCCATCCGGATGGACAAGGTTGTGCAAGCCTTGGAGCAGTCCGGGGCCGAAGAGGTCTTTCTTTTTCCCGAGATCATCCATCCCTTTGAGTTTCCCGAGGACGAATTGTTGCAAGAGCTGGATGAGTCTTACGAGTATTTGAAACAGTATGTAACGCAGGCGGCGGCTGCGTAACCGCACGTGCGGTGCAGTCCGGGGAGTCGGGCCAGAGTCAGGCCATGGCTGGGGCGGCCAGGCCACGAAGCATTTCGGAGACTGTCGCGAGAATCGCTATCGCTGCGAGCGACGTGCCGAAATTCCGCTGTTTAAGAGGGGCGTATACTTGGATGCGGCACCTGCCAACTTGGAAACCACGGGAATTCCCCGCCTGCGGCGGGTGCTCTCGCTCTGGGATCTGATCCTTTATGGGGTCGTTGCCGTCACCCCGAGCGCCCCCGTGACGGTGTTTGGCCTGGTCTCGGTAAGGGCCCGCGGGCACACGGTCGATACGATTCTCTTTGCCATGCTGGCCATGGTCCTGACGGCCATCAGTTACGGGCGTATGGCGGCACTCTACCCGGCAGCGGGGTCCGCCTACACTTACGTGGGCAGGGGGCTCAATCCTCATCTGGGCTTTCTGGCCGGTTGGGCGATGCTGCTCGATTACCTGATCATTCCGCTTTTCTGCGTCGTGTATGGCTCCCTCATTGTTCAGCGTCTGGTTCCGCAGGTTCCTTATATAGTCATCGCCGGGTGCTTTGCCAGTGGGATGACCTATTTGAACGTGCGCGGAATCCGAGCCACGGCCAGGGCTAACGAAGTCCTGATGACGTTCATGGGCATCGTGCTGCTGGCCTTCGTGGGATTGGCCATCCGCTATTTATTCACTCACCAGGGTTGGGGAGGCGTCTTTTCCACGCTTCCTTTCTATGATCCCAAGGAGTTCGATGTGCGGGCGGTACTGCACGCTACCTCTTTCGCGGCCCTTACGTACATCGGGTTCGACGCCGTAACGACACTCGCTGAAGACGTCCACAACCCCAAGAAAAATGTGCCGCTGGCCGTTGTGTTCGTCTGCCTGTTTACCGGAATCTTCGGAGGATTCCTGACCTACCTTGGCCAGCGCGTCTGGCCGAATTTCCGCACCTTTCCGGACGTGGCGACCGCCTTCATGGATGTTACCCGCCGGGTGGGCGGACCATGGCTCTTCGAAGCGATGGTCGTGCTGCTTGCTATCGCCAACATTGGCGCCGGCCTGACGGGGCAGGTGGGGGCGGCGCGATTGCTCTTTGGCATGGGAAGAGACAACGTCCTGCCGAAACGGTTCTTCGCGCATCTTGATGCCAAGACGAATACCCCGACGTTCAACATTGTGCTGATCGGGGCCTTGACGTTTGCGGGTTCACTCGGAAAGCGCTATGACCTGATTGGGGAGTTGCTCAACTTCGGCGCCTTCCTGGGCTTCATGGGCGTTAATCTAGCCACCATACGACAATTCTACTTCCTGCCGCAGGCGGGAAGGACAAAAAGTCTCTTTCGGGACCTCATCGTGCCCTCTCTCGGGTTTGCCTTTTGCCTTGTCATCTGGTTGGGCTTGGGAAGCCTGGCGAAAATCGTTGGGGGAGTGTGGTTTGCGGTGGGGCTGGCTTATACTGCTGTGCGCACGCGGGGTTTCCGTCTGGCGCCCGCGATGATCGACTTCCGAGACTTTTGAGACCGCGTGTGAACTGTGGTGAGCGATAGCGGGCACTCGCGGAGTATCCACAATCGCGACAGGGAGTGTGAATACCGTGACGATGAAAAAATTCATAAATCGGCCGGAAAACATTGTTCACGAACTCTTGGAAGGCTACGCGCTCGCTTACCCTCAGAAAGTCGTGCTGGCTCGAGATTACCTTGTGGTGCGCGCTGTTCCCAAGGCCATGGGCAAAGTGGGTATCGTCACCCTGGGCGGGAGCGGTCACGAACCGGGGCTCAGCGGATTTGTGGGCACGGGGATGTTGGATGTGAGCGTGCCAGGTGAAATTTTCGCCGCGCCAGGTGCTCCTCGATGTTTGGAAGCCTTGAAGCTCGCGGACCGAGGCGCGGGAGTCCTGTTCGTCGTCCTCAATCATGCCGGCGATGTGCTAGCTGCCAACCTCACTCTCCAAATGGCGGCGCGGCAGGGGCTGAACGTGAAGGAAATCCTGACGCACGAGGATATATCGTCGGGGCCAAAGGAAAAGCCGGACGAGCGACGTGGCCTGGTGGGATTCCTTCCTGTCTACAAGATCGCCGGCGCGGCCGCGGAAGAAGGCCGCTCCCTCAATGAAGTTTTCGCGGTCGCCGATCGCCTGGAGCGGAACATGCGCACGCTGGCCGTGGCCGTTAAGACCGCCACTCATCCCTCCACCGGCCAGGCAATCTTCACCTTGGGCGACGACGAAATGGAAATCGGCATGGGGCAGCACGGGGAGGCCGGCACCGGACGCATGCAGCTAAAGACTGCCGACGAGACAGCGGAAATCATGCTTTCCGCGCTTCTTGAAGATCTCGAGGTCGAGGAAGGCGAGGAACTCCTGGTTATCTTGAATGGAGCCGGTGCCACGACGCTGATGGAGCTCTTCATCGTCTTCCGGCGCGTCAGCCAAATCCTCAAGAGCCGCAAGATTCGAATTGCCCGGAGCCTGGTGGGAGAGTTCATCACCACGCAGGAGCAGGCGGGCTTCCAGATGTTCATTGCCCGGATGGACTCTGAACTCCTCCGGTTATGGGATGCGCCGTGTGACACGCCTTACCTGGTGGTGAACTGATTCAGTGCGGGAAATTGTCGAAGTTTACCCATGATGAGCACAGTCGGTTTGGAAGACTGGATTGCCATGCTGGCCGGCGCTGTCGCCGAGGTGAAAGCGGCTCACCAGCAGCTCTCGGCATTGGACTCGATCTGTGGAGACGGAGACCACGGCACGACAATGCTGCGGGCGGCGAACCTGCTTGAGAAGTGCATTTCCCAGGGCCCCGGCAAAAGCGTGCAGGCCTTCCTGGAAGATGTTGCCTGGGCCTTGATGGGGCTGGATGGCGGCGCCACGGGCCCTTTGCTGGGCAGCTTATTTCTGGGCATTTCGGAAACGGTGGGGCCGCAAAACGAGCTGGACGCCAATTCCCTCGCGACAGCCTGGGAGGGGGGATTGGCCGCTCTCACGCGACAAAGCCGGGCGCAAGTGGGCGATAAATCCATGCTGGATGCGCTGGTGCCTGCCATCCAGGCCCTGCGGCATTCGGCAGACGAGGGTCAGACTTTGCCCGAAGTGTTAGACGCTGCCGCCGTCGCCGCCCAACAGGGTGCCGCCAGCACCAAGCTCTTGGTGGCAAAAACCGGCCGGGCGAAGTATCTGGGAAAAAGAACTCTGGGAACGCAAGACCCAGGAGCCACCACCGTGGCATTGCTTTTCAAGGGATTTTGCCGGGGGATCGAAGAACCAGCGGCCGTAAGAGCACATGACCTGCCGGCCGATAAGGCCGCACTTATATAGGAGACGACGAAATGTTAAGAAAAGCCGAGAAAGAAATTGTCTGTGTCGCGCAATTCAAGGCCAAAGAATCCAAAGAAGAACAATTACTTGCGGAATTGCACAGCCTTATTCCCACCACCCGCAAAGAACAGGGCAATATACGTTATGAGTTGAACCAGGCAATTGACGACCCGCGCGCCATAACCTTCATCGAAAAGTTTGCCAGCCAAGAGGCGTTCGACTTTCACTGCAACACCCCGTACATCAAGGGATTCTTCGATAGCGTTTCCCCCAAGCTGGTGGAATCCGTTGTGGTGACTCTCTACAAGGAGGTGCTCCCTTAATACGCGGGGCGAGTCAGGCGAATTCTTAGAGCTTCGCTGGTCGGAGCCGAACCTTTGCGACCTAAACGGGCGTCGTTTTAATAAGCTCAGCGGCGGGAAGTATGCGTCCAAATAACCAAGTCGCTGTTGTCACGGCGCCGGGGACAGGGATTGGCAGAGCCGGGCCCCTGCGTCAGGCGGGGGAGGGGGCACGCCTTGTGGCGGGCGAAATTGACGTCCAGACGCCTGGCGGCGCATTGCGTGCGTCCGCTGCTTCTGTGGCACTCGTCTCAGAGGCGGGGCTTAGCATCGGTACATGCCCGATATCACCGTTCTTCCCGGACCGGCGCCGATAAGCTAGGGGAGTAACTCCCAGGAGCTTCCGAAATACCATGCCAAAGTAACTCTGGTTGCAAAAGGCGACCTCTTGGCTAATGCTCGCCAGGGACTTCTCGGTGGTCGCAAGCAGCACCTGCGCTTTCGCGATGCGGAAGTGATTGACGTACGCGAGAAAAGATTGGCCGGTCGTGCGCTTGAAGAAATACATGAAGTGCGAGTTACTCATGGCGCAGAGGCGCGCCGCGTCCTCGACGAGCATCGTCGAGTCATAGTGCTTCTCCAGGTGTTCAAAGCAGGGCCGTAATCTCTCAAGATCGGAACGCTTTCGGTTGATGTCCTCGCGCGTACCCAGGTAACCAGAATAGTGGGTGAGAAGCAGCGCCAGGATCATCTTGAGGTAGCTTTTCACTACAAGCCGTTCGCGCACCGTGCTGGCCGGCAGTGCCTCATGGATGCGGTGGATCAACCTATCAATCTCGGCCGGCAGGCCGGTGCTGGCGGGAATGACATGCGGGAAATCCGCTTTCTGCCCGAGGAAGGGCATCAAGTACTCCATCTCTTCACCCGTCCGGTCGGTGATGCGGATCAGTTCCGGCTCGAAAAACAGCAGCGTCACTCGCACCTGCGAATTGGGTGGGTCGATTTTGGCATGATATAGATCGCTGCCGATGACCACAAGATCGCCTTTGCGAAGCGGAAAGAGCCGTTCCTGAATCCGCATGGCCATCCTGCCAGCGGAGACAAAGCAGAGTTCGAAGTAATGATGACGATTCATGCGAACATTGTGACGTCCGTCAGCAGCCAGAAAGCGCACGTCGATGGGGAACGACGGATCAAACGGGTAGACGTGCACGCCCTCGGCGTTTATCTGTGGCTCGACAACACGAAATTCGTTGTCACAGGTTGGGGAGATTCGAGGCATTGTCTCCTCCGGGATAAGAACTGTCGGCCGATTCGAGCGAAATTACATCTGCCATTCTACCTTCCCGTGGCGAAGTGGAATCAAGCGCCGTACAGGCGCGTAAACGACCACGGAATGCACACGCTGCCGCTTTTCACCCCTATCAACAATCGAGTTTCTCACCGAAACAGGTTTGACCCGTGCCAGAATTTAACACGAGTATAATGACATTAGACCAAAAAGTCAAAAGCCCTGAATTTCCTCGGGCAGGAGCATCCCAGCCGCCAAGCAGAGACCCAGCGCGTAGGCGTTTTACGCGGGCATCAGTGAACTAGGTGGCTTCTGCGCAATACCCGTGTGGCTTCCGAGAGGTGCGCTGGCAAAGAAGAGAAACCGACATTGTGTCGATTAACCGGCACGCCGAAAATCGTAGATTTATGATTAACATTTGTAAGAACCTGACAGAAACTCGAGACCCCAAAAGTTCGCAGAGCTGGTGCCAAAGAAGCCTCGTCGATTTACTGAATTATCGCCGCGGCGAGGACGAGGGCGGATGTGGTCTCCCATCCGGAAGCGCAAGCCTTGGGAGAACTCGTTCTCCTGCTGCCTTGCCGGTTCGCCCAGCCGTCCACAAGAGAAGGAGCCGTAGATTTGTAACAAAGATTTGTGCGAATGGGATATACATCCCAAACCTTTGCTTCTAAACTCGTAGACTCCCAGCCATAAGGGTGTAATGAGGACTCTAAAGATGCTCTGCTGACGGCAGGCCCCGAGCGAGGGGCGTTTCGCCGCGCCTGATGGAGCGACTGAAGTCTGACATTGTCTGTTTGTTCAAGCGCCGGGTTCACACTAGGAACGAGGGAATAACGTGACAAATAATCACGCCCAGAAGGGCGTGAGGTTTGGTGTAGCCGACCCTAACCGGGAATTTCCTAATGGAGTGTGACGCCATGACTCAGAGAGTTGGATGTGTCTACCGTTGCTCCCGAAGCTGGACCGGTACTTACCCACTGTGGGCTGTTGCCTTTTCCGTTGCGCTGCTATTGCCTGTGTTGGGGCTGAAGGCGCAGGTAGTGAACGGAATCAACGGCACCCTCACGGATACAAGCGGAGGTGTCATTGTCGGCGCACACGTCAGTGCAACCAATACAGCGACAGAGGTTGTGTCCTCTGCCGTTACCTCGTCGGACGGCACATTCACGATCGTCGGCTTGATTCCCGGGCAATACTCAGTGGCGGTGGACGTGGCTGGTTTTAAACGGGTCCAGACGACCGTAACCGTTGAAATCGCCAAGATGTCGACTCTCAACCTTCAAATGGAGCCAGGGTCTACCTCCCAGTCTGTGGAGGTGAAAGCGTCGGCAATATCCTTGGAGACGACCTCGCCTGAAATTGGCACAACCCTTGAACCCGAACTGGTCAAAACGGCTCCCATTGAAATCAATAGCTTGACCCGGCAGATCGACTCGTTTATGTACCTGGCGCCGGGCGTGCAAGGCAACGCTTCAGCTCACTACATCAATGGCGGCGTTACCTTTGAGAACGAGGTCCAATTTAACGGCATTCCGGTGGCGTTTGTGGATTATGAGGGCAACCAAACGTATATTAATCCTCCCTATGAAATGGTGAACGAGTTTCGCGTCAACAGTTCCACATTCGACGCACGCTACGGACTCGGTCAAGGCTCTGTTACCTATAGCATGGCATCCGGCGCCAACCAACTGCATGGAGATGGCTTCGATATCTTACGCAATCAGTGGTTCGACTCGGTGGGCTTCTTCCCCACGCGTTTCAATTCCAGCGGACAGCCCCTGATCCCGGTGGACCAACAGAATGACTACGGGTTTACGGTTGGCGGACCCGTCTACCTCCCCAAGATCTACAACGGCAGAAATCGCACGTTCTTCCACTTCAGCTCGGACTGGTTCCGGCAGAATCAGTCGCAGAGCGCAATCGGAACCGTACCGACGGCAGCTATGAAGCAGGGCGATTTCAGCGACTTCGTGGGTTCTAACGGTGTGCAGATCCCCATCTATGATCCCCAAACCGGCCAGCCTTTCCCCAACAACATGATCCCCACGGCGCGTTTCAGCGCCCTTTCCAATTCCATCCTGCCTCATATTCCGGCCCCCAACCGTGCAGGCTTGGTTTCCGGCTTGGTTGACAATGAATCTCCCGCGGTTTCTTCTGTAGCGATCAGTCAGAATTTGTGGGGTTATACGCTCGACCACAATCTGAGTAGTACTCAAACCTTGCACTTCAGCCAATGGCGGGATGTCGTGAACTCACCGTCTTTTACTTCGGCTCCGATCGTTCCTTCAACCAATGAACTGCAAAGTGAGGAAACCAACGAGAACCTTGGCTCGGGTTTTTTGCTGAATTATGTGAACACATTGACTCCGCGCCTTGTTGTGACGGCGGGCATGGATTGGATCGGATTAATCACCGGGATTAAGGACGCGTTACCCAACGTTCACTTTTCGGGGATTTCCGGTGGCACCACATTCCCGCTCATCTCATTCGGCGGGCCTAATGCGCCAACCGCCTGGGGAGTTAATTCTGGAGCGTTTGAAGGAGGGGAGAGTGGAGCACTCACCACAGATAATAACCGTAGATTAGGCATCGTACTCGTAAACAACTGGCTATGGACTAAAGGCCGCAACACGTTTAACTTTGGTGGGGAGGTTAGGCGAACATATCAGGACATCATCGACTGCGCCTATTGTGGGGGCACGTACTCCTTTGATAACCTTCTAACGACCGTTCCGAATCCCAATGATCCAAATTTCGGCAGCTATGGTAGCCCATTCGCCAGTTTTCTTTTGGGTGAACCCAACGGTGCCGAGCGTATTTTTTCCAGTTTGCTGAAACTGCGCAATAAAGCCTTTGCAACCTACGTCCAAGACGACATTAAGGTCAGCAAACGATTAACCGTTAATGCCGGAATACGCTGGGACATCATGGTGCCGTTTACGGAGTCCCAAAACGAAGTCGTGTATGCGGACACGAATCTCCCCGATCCCGGCGCAGGTAACCTGCTGGGTGGGGCCACCGAATTCGGTCATTGTGAGCTCTGCGCCGGAATCACCCGCCTGGACATTCACTTGCCCAGGTTTGGTCCCCGCCTGGGCTTTGCTTACATGCTGAATTCAAAGACGGTGGTCCGCTCCAGTTACTATCTGAGTTTTCTGGATGGAGGCGCTTACGAATATGGAACAGCCCAGGCTGCACTCTTTTATTCGACCGTGCTCCAAGGCGGGTTTGATGCCTACCCCAGTTCCACCAATGTCCCCGCGTACGGGGGCTGGGACACACAAACGTTGCCTGCACCGGCGCTGGTTGCTTTGAGTCGCGAGATAGGACACACCCTCACTTTGCCGACCTTGGATGCCCAAACTGATGGTACTGCACCGTACGTACAAGCGTGGAACGCAGGTATACAAAGGCAGCTCCCCTGGAATATGTTCCTGAGCGTGGCGTATGTGGGTAATCGAGCCATTCGTCTTCCCGGCACATTACATTTGAACGATCAACTGAACCCAGTCGAATTGAAGTACGGAAGTTTATTGGGCGAAAGTGTGACTTCTCCCGACGCGATTGCCGCCGGGATCCAAATTCCCTATCCAACCTTTGTTTCGGAATTTGGCGGTGGGGCGACAGTCGAGCAAGCCCTACGTCCGTTCCCTCAATATCACCAAGTCTTTGACATGTACGAACATGATGGTCTAGCCCGTTACAACGCCATGCAGATGGAATTGGAAAAGCGATTCTCCAACGGCGTGAGTTTTTTGGAGGATCTCACGCTCGGAAGGCTCAACGCCAATGTAGACACCGGATCGTCGGCTTTCGCGCCCAACGGGCTGTGGAACCCGGTCACCGGGAACAAAGCGGATTATGGACCTTCTCCACTGGACCAGGAATATGTTCAGAACCTGACGGCAACGTATCGGCTGCCCATCGGTCCAGGCCAAAAGTTTTTGGACTCAAAGGGCGTATTGGGGAGAGTTTTAGGAGGATGGCAAATCAGCGGAATCGCAACTTATGCGGGAGGTTTTGCCTTTGGTCCCCTGGAGGGATTTAATCCGGTGCACGTAGGCACCGATCGGCCCAATCAAGTCCCTGGCGTGACCATCAAGACCTTTAACTACAATTTGTCGAAACCCTATTTGTTAGGCGGTACCTCGCAGGCTCCTCCGCTTCAATTCACCACCAATGCCTTTTCTACCACCGGACCGTGGCAAATCGGCAACGCCGTAGCCAACTATGCGGGTCTGCGGACACCTCCTTTGCGAATCGAGAATTTTAGCCTTTCGAAGTCATTTTACTTCACCGAACGAGTAAGAGGTATCGTCCGCCTGGATTACTTCAACGCCTTTAACCGGACACAGCTTCAGGGTCCTGATAACCAAATTCTGGATTCAACGTTCGGCCAAATTACCAATCTCAGCTCGCAAATCAGTAATCGACAAGGAGAAGCAAACTTCCGGCTGGAATTCTAAGCCTGCACGCGTCAAGAAGGTACAGGTCGCGCGCCACAGCTTGCTCAGCCTGCCCCAAGACGACACGCCGCCCGAGACAGTGTATCTGGGCGGCCAAAGAGCCTGGGAGCCTCCTGGTTATGGCGCAGCCAAGGAGTTGTTCGCCGCCTGACTTCAGCAGGAAACACGCTGTGCGGCTTACATCGCGATTCTTCAAAAAGGATTTGCGCTCCGTCAAGGAAGCAATAAGAAATTGAGATCGCCCGTTACTGGAGACCCATGATTGGCAACTTCTTGCCGCCGTTTTTGTTGAAATGGTTTGCGCGGTATAATCTCTCGTGCGACATCCGGCCGTACGCACTGGCCACCCTCTTGTTGTTTATCTTAGTCCCGTATCTCTCCTGTGCGCGCGACCGTTCAGTCACACACAAAACTGCTCCAACTCCTGAAGGCATTCACAACATACGGCACGTCATCATCATGATGCAGGAGAATCGCAGCTTCGATAGTTATTTCGGAACATTTCCAGGAGCAGATGGCTTCCCGACCAAGGATGGCAAGATTATTGTCTGTTGTCCGAACCCCGTCACTGGCCAGTGCGTTGCGCCCTATCATGACCCCCTCGACGCCAATGTCGGCGGCCCACACGATCAGGCAAGTAGCACCAAGGACGTCGATAATGGCAAGATGGACGGATTTGTCGCCACAGACCTAAGCGGCAGCGCCTGCTCGAATAAGGAAAATCCCGATTTTGCGATAAAATGCAAGAGTGATGTGATGGGCTACCATGATGGGAGAGATATTCCCAACTACTGGGCATATGCCAAGGCGTTCGTATTGCAGGATCACATGTTTGAACCCAATGCCTCGTGGAGCCTTCCGACGCACTTATTCGAATTGTCTGCGTGGTCAGCCTACTGCACAAAGCATGATGATCCGCAAAGCTGCGTCAATGCCTTGGATAGGCCAGGCCTACCTCCGGATATTTATATTCCAGGCTGGTACGAACAGAAATCGCACGCGACGGGAAAAGTCTCCCGGGCTTCAAATCCTATCTATGCTTGGACAGATATTACATACCTGCTGCATCACAATCATGTGAGCTGGGGGTATTATGTGGTGAAGGGTCCTGAACCCGATTGCGAAGACGATGCAGAAAAGAACTGTCCACAGCCCGAACAAAGCGCAGGTACGCCAGGAATTTGGAACCCCTTACCTTATTTCGATACAGTTAAAGACGATGGAGATCTAAGCCGTATCCAACCCATTGAGAACTTCTACAAGCAGGCCGGTGAGGGAAACCTTCCGTCTGTCTCCTGGATAGTTCCATCGGGCCTGGTGAGCGAACATCCACCTTCGCTCATTAGTGCAGGCCAAACGTACGTTACAGGGCTCATCAATGCGGTCATGAAGGGTAAGAATTGGAAAGATTGCGCAATCTTTTTGGCTTGGGATGACTGGGGCGGATTCTATGACCACGTGGTACCAGCGAAAGTGGATGAAAATGGTTACGGAATTCGTGTCCCTGGAATAGTCATTTCGCCCTATGCAAAAAAAGGGTACATCGATAAACAAGTTCTCAGTTTCGATGCATACCTCAAGTTCATCGAGGATGATTTTCTCGGTGGAATGCGGCTTGACCCAAAGGTCGATGGCCGTCCAGATCCAAGGCCTACGGTGCGAGAGGACGTAGCAATATTAGGTGATTTGAAGAATGACTTTGATTTTAATCAAACACCCTTGCCCCCTCTCATCCTACCTGATCGGCCAAATACGGACATGATCGGGGATCAATGACCCGAACCGAGCCTTATCACAAAAATACGGCTCCTCGCGGTCGTGTTCCCGGCGTCGTGGCAACCACCGCCTATATCGACCCTGATCGAATTGGGATGGCAACGCGGAAGGTAGTAGTTCTCTGACACAAATCTGTAGTTACTTGATAGACGCATATTGAATGCCAATATACCTTAGCTGCTGAGCAGATCAATCCGCTCCCTCGTGACTAATCGGCAGGGGAGCGTGACGGAGAAAATAGATGTCGACCTTGAAATTCGCAATGTTCGGGACAGGTTTCTGGGCACACTTCCAACTAGCAGCCTGGCGGGAGCTTGAAGGTGTCGAGTGCGTGGCAATCTACAACCGGACGCGCTCGAAGGGAGAACGATTCGCCCGCGAATTCGGCGTGCCTGCCGTTTACGATGATCCGGAAGAATTGCTGCGGCATGAACATCTCGACTTTGTCGACATTGTCACCTACCCGTTTACGCTAAGCCGTTTTGTGAAACTGGTCGCCGCACATAAGATTCCCGTCATCAGCCAAAAGCCTATGGCCCCTTCGGTTGAGATTGCGGAGGAGAACTTGAGGGCTTGCCGAGAAGCTGGTGTTCCCTACTTCATTCACGAAAACTGGCGCTGGCAATCTCACCTCCGGGAACTAAAAAGGGTTCTCGCAAGCGGTATGATTGGCACGCCTTTTCGCGCACGCATTTCCATGGTCTCCGCCTTCCCTGTGTTCCGTAACGAACCGCAACTGAAGGATTTGGCTCAGTTTATTCTGACTGATATGGGAACCCATATCCTCGACATCGCCCGATTCTACTTTGGCGAGGCACAAAGCGTGTATTGCCAGGCCCAGCAAGTTCATTCGGACATTAAGGGCGAGGACGTAGCAACGGTCATGATGATGATGGGGTGCCGTACCACCGTTACCTGCGAGCTGGGTTACCCCGAAAACTACGTCGAACATGAGTATTTCCCGCAAACCCTCATCTATGTGGAAGGAGACAAGGGATCCGCCGAGATCGCGCAAGACTATTGGCTGCGAGTGACTACCCGGGAGGGCACCGAGGCGAGGCGCTATCCGCCCATCCGTTACCCATGGGCAGACCCCGATTACCTTGTAGTCCACTCAAGCATCGTTCCCTGCAACGCCAATTTTCTGCAAGCCCTGCGTGGAGAGGCGGCGGCCGAAACCACGGGCGAGGACAATGTGAAGACCCTTAAGCTGGTCTTTGCAGCCTACGACTCAGCCCGCAGTGGAAATGCGGTGTGCATCGAGCCCCCGCAGCCCAAGGCGCTTCAGGTACCTTCATGATTGGGGCTGGGGCTGTTTAGGAAAAATCCTGCCGAGGGGCTTTGTCCGTCCGGCCCGATTATTTCGATAAAGTTCTGGGAGAAATCAATAGACACACGGAGGAGGTGCTTCCCTGATGGACAAGGTAGGCAGCGTGACAAATCGAAACACGGTGACCGCCTTTGCGGGATTGGACCAACGCCTTCTGGATACCCCCGCGCTGCTGGTGGACCTCTCCGCGATGGAGAGGAATCTCGCCGCCATGGAGAGATTCTTTCGCGACCGGCCTGCGAAGCTGCGCCCCCATTTCAAGAATCACCGGGTGTTGGCTCTTGCGGACCGGCAGATGGCGGCAGGCGCCGTAGGCCTTACGTGCGCACGTCTGTGGCAGGCCGAAGCCTTGGTCAGCCATGGCATCAAGCGTGTTCTCGTGGCCAATGAAATTGCCGGCGCGAATATGATCCGCAGGTTTGTGGAATTATCGCATGCTGCCCCCGTTATGGTTGCGGTCGACAACCCGCGCGTCGTCGATGATATGGCCTTTCTTGCCGGGGACGCGCGTGGATTGTTGAATGTCGTCGTCGATATCGACCTGGGACTGAGCCGTTGCGGAGTTCCTTCCGTGGATGCCGCCCTGGAGTTGGCTCGCCATGTGGTGAGCAAGGGTCTGAAGCTGCGCGGCGTGATGGGATACGAGGGCCACTTACAGCCGCTGCCGCCCGGTCCAGCCAAGGAGCGCTCCGTCACGGCAGCCATGCAGACGCTCGGCGAGGCCCGGAAACGCTTGGAGGACGCGGGACTTCCCGCTGAAATTATCTCGTGTGGCGGAACCGGGGATTTCGCCGTTGCGGGCGCATTCCCCGGCATAACGGAGATCCAGGCAGGATCCTATCTTTTGATGGACACCTGGTACGCGCCGGCTGCCCCGCAATTTGAACTCACTCTGAGTGTTCTGGCAACCGTCCTCAGCAAAACGGAGGGCCATCGGCTGGTCGTCGACGCGGGAGTGAAGGCGCTCAGCGGGGAACGCGGATTGCCTTCAGTCAAGGGCCAGGCGGGGATGCGTGTGAAAGCTTTGCACGCCGAACATGCGTTGATCGAAATACCGGAGGGCGCTGTGCCGGTGGCAGTGGGGGACACGCTGGAACTGTGGGTACAGTACCACGACGGGACTATAAACCTCCATGACCGCATGTTCGGGGTCCGAAATGGCTGCGTCGAGGAGGTCTTCACGATTGAACGCCGGCCGGATGGAAGGGAATAAATCTGTATGAGGAAGCGCGACCCAGAGGCGCCCCTCGGCCTCGCCCGGGTGTGGGGCATGCATTGGCTTTGCCGGATGGTGCACACAATGACTTTCGATCTGTGCACCGCTCGTGACGGGCGGTTCTCGAATTAGAGCCGGGACTTTCTAATGGAAAAAGAGGAGATCGCATGCGTCTCAAGGATCAAGTTGCCATTGTCACTGGCGCGGGCGCGGGGATAGGCAAGGCCATAGCCCTGCGCTATGCGGCAGAGGGGGCTCCGGTAGTGGTGGCTGAAATCAATGTTCCGACGGGCTGCGCCAGCGCGCAGGAAATTGTGGCGGCAGGCGGCCAAGCGCTATTCATCCACACCGATGTGGCGAAAGAGGATGACGTCCGGGCAATGGTGCAAGCCACGATGGCGCAATATGGCCGCATAGACATTCTGGTCAACAACGCCGCCGTCTTGATGCACGGCCAGGATACCCGACTGCACGAGTTATCCACCGAGGTGTGGGACCGCACTCTGGCTGTCAATCTGCGCGGCCACTGGTTGTGCTCCAAGTACGTGATCCCGGTCATGCTCGCCCAAGGGCACGGTTGCATCATCAACTTTGCCTCCCCCACGGGTCTGCGGGGATATCAATGCCTGACCGCCTACAGCACCACCAAGGGTGGGATCGCCGCCCTCACCCGCGCCATGGCGGCCGATTATTCGCGCCATAACATCCGGGTGAATGCCATCGTGCCCGGAACCATCGACACCCCCATGAACGCCGCGGAGCTGGCCAACGAGGAAAACCGTAAGAAGCTGATTGCCATGGCTCCCTGCGGGCGCCTCGGGACGGGGGACGACGTGGCGGGCATAGCGGTTTTCCTGGCCTCCGACGACGCCGCGTACTGCGTGGGGGGATTCTATAACGCCGACGGCGGCCTGATGGCGATCTGAAACCCCGGTAGTTAAGACCTGAGATTTACTTGGTGGGGGGGAAGCATGCAACGACGAAGCTTCCTTAAGTGCGCACTTTCCGGCCTGACCGCTGCCGCACTCGGGGGGCGGATAAAGCGAGCTTCGCTGGCCGCTCCCCGAGCTGTCACCGGGAAGGACGACTCTGTCCCCGGATGGGTGTCCTCGCGCTGGCCAGCCACGGGTCCGTTACGGTCGAATCCGGCCAACCCCCGTTATTTCACCGACGGCAGCGGACGGGCGATCTTCTTGACTGGGGCACACACCTGGGCAAATTTTCAGGATATTGGCCTGCCTCCCGTGGCCCGTTTTGACTATCCCGCATACATCGACATGATGGTGAAGCACAACCATAACTTCATGCGCTTCTGGCACTGGATGGCGGCGGCCTACGCTCCCTGGACGGATGAGAAGATCCTATTCGAGCCGCTGCCCTATCTGCGCACGGGACCGGGCCTGGCGCTGGATGGGCAGCCCAGGTTTGACTTGACGAAATTCAACCCGGAATACTTTGAGCGCATGCGCTCGCGCCTGATCTACGCCCGCGACCATGGCGTCTATGCGGCAGTGCAACTCTTCCAGAGCTTCAGCGAGAAGAAACCGAATGATCGTTGCGACCCCTGGCCCGCTCATCCTTACAATCGTAGTAACAACATCAACGGATTCGACGGCCAGGAGGACAGCACCGGAGCGGTGAGCCTCTATCGGCCCGAAGTGCGGGAGATGCAGGGCGCCTACCTGCGCAAGGTCATTGATACTGTGAACGATCTGGACAGCATCCTCTACGAAGTCATGAACGAGGGCGGCAACAAAGATTGGGACTGGTGGGTGGTCGACTTCGTGCATGATTACGAGGCGAAGAAGGCGAAACAGCATCCGGTGGGACTAACGGGAGGAGACAAGGAAGGGCTGCCCTCGATGCTCGAGAGCCGATGCGATTGGGTATCCCCAGGCGTGAATGACGGTGAATACTTCCTGTACGACCCTCCCGCTTGGGATGGCAAAAAGGTGGCCGTGCTCGATACCGACCACCTCTGGGGACACGGGGGAACGCCCTCGTGGGCGTGGAAGAGCTTCTGCCGGGGCTACAACACGCTCCTGATGGACTCCTGGGTGCCCATCCCCGGGCATCCCTGCGGGGAAGTGAATTGGGCTTCGCGGCCCGGCTACCCCGCACGCGACTTGAACCGTGCCGACGCCTGGGTGTGGGAGCCAGTGCGCAAGGCGATCGGCAACACGCGCACTTACGCAAACAAGATGAATCTGGTGGAAATGACTCCCCACGACGAACTGGCCGATACGAAGTACTGCCTGGCCAGCCCCGGGCATGAATACCTGATCTATCTGCCAGAAGGCTATCAGGTTGCGGTGGACCTTACCGCGGCGGCGCGCACGTTTGAGGTGGAGTGGATGCACCCGGTGGAGGGCACGGTGACCGGTGAGGGCACCGCAAGAGGCGGGAGCAAGGTCGGATTCATGGTGCCGTTTCCCGGCCCCGCCGTCCTCTACTTGCGCGGGGTCTGAGTAGCAGTTATCGAGGCACGGCCAACTCCGGCCGTGCGCATGCAGGGGAGGTTGGTGCCATAAGCTGAAGGAGATTACCAATGGGAAAAACCCGGGGCTGTTTGGCATTGATGCTTTTGCTGGCGGGTCAGACCGCCTTCGGCCAAGCGGTAAGCGTGGACCCTGCCAACCCGCATTACCTCTTCTTCCACGGCAAGCCGACCCTGCTGATTACCTCCGCCGAGCACTATGGTGGAGTCGTTAATAAAGACTTCGATTTCGTGAAGTATTTTGACGCCTTGAAGGCGTACGATCTGAACTACACGCGTATCTACCCGGGCGCGCTGTTCGAGCCGGTGGGGAAATTCTTGCCAGGAAACACTCTGGGCCCACGGCCGAACAGCCTGATCCTGCCCTGGGCGCGGAGCAATGAACCCGGTTACATGCTGGGCGGCAACAAGTTCGACCTGGATCGGTGGGACCCCGCCTACTTCGCCCGCCTCAAGGATTTTATCGCCCAGGCCGGTGAGCGCGGGATCGTCGTGGAAGTCTGCCTGTTCAATTCGGAATACTCGGACACGTGGCCGATCAGCCCTCTCTATGCCGAAAATAACAGCCAGAACGAGAACCATTATGATTTTCACGATGCCCAAACGATGAAGCACCCGGAGTTGGTCGCTCGGCAGGACGATTACGTCCGCAAGATCGTCCGCGAGGTCAACGAATTCGACAATGTGATCCTGGAGATCTGCGATGAGCCGTCACTGTTCACGCCGATTGTCGACGCGGCGCCCTGGGTCGCGCACTTTGTCGGTGTCATCCAGACCACGGAAAGCACCTTGCCGAAGCAACACTTGATCGGCCAGGAGGTACAAGGCCCGGTGGATGGTCCTATCGACCTCTCGGGCAATCCCGGGATTTCCGTGATTATCACGCAGTATATCTACGATTCGGGTGACGGAGAAATGGGCGGGTTGAAAGGTCTGGACTTCGAATATCACCACAACAAGCCCATCGAAGAAAACGAAACCTATTACTACCCGCTCGGCTACAAGGGAGATAAGATCGCGGATTCGCGCGTGGAAGCATGGGAGTTCATGGTGGGCGGGGGGGCGAGTTTCAACCAACTGAACGGGCTCTTCACGGCGGACGATCCCGCCGGCAAGACTCTTGACAACGCCCGACTCCTCCGCTCACTGCAAAACCTGCAAGCGTTCCTTTCCAGCTTCGAGTTCGACAAAATGCATCAGAACAAGCAGTTCGTGAAGAGCGGCGTTCCGGCGGGCGCACATTGGCGGGCGATCAGCGAAGCCGGACGCCAATATGCGCTGTACCTCCACCACAGCGACGGCGGGAAGCAAGGCAGCTATACCGCCACGCCGGGCAATTACCGCGAAAACCTGGGGCTTGACTTGCCCGGCGGGGAATTACCGGGTGGATTGGGTGGACCCGGCCCAGGGTTCGGTCATTCGCTCAGAAAGCGTGAACCATGCGGGGGGTATCAGGACCCTTACCACACCGGACTACCATGTGGATATCGCGCTACGCATTTTGCGGGCGCCTTAATGACCGGGAAAAGGCTGCCCCGGAGTGTGAGCCCCGTCAAGTCCATCGTAGAATTCCAACAAATAATTGGGGAATAACAACAGATATTTTGTCCCTTCGTGGTACAATATAAGTTCAACTCACATAACTACAGCAGACAAGTGGAGGGCTAAGGCCATGACCCAAAGTGAGGGTTTGCTTACAGCCGAATCCAAAGTTGGACTGCCGGCGCGTTTCTAACGCTTTTAACAATTAGCCTTGCCGCGTTGTTTTCGGTGACTCGCTTGAATGCGCAGAGCCAAAACAGCATCAGCGGCACAGTCACGGACGCCACCGGGGCCGTCATTCCCGGGGCGAAGGTGACGATCACCAACAATTTGACCGGCGTTCAAACCCCGGCGGTTACTTCATCGGAAGGCACCTTTATCGTCGTGGGGTTAATTCCCGGGCAGTACACGGTTGTGGTCGACGTGACGGGATTCAAGCGAGCCCAGACGACCGTGACCGTGGAAGTAGCCAAGACATCGGATGTCAGCTTTCAGATGGAGCCCGGCTCGACCACCCAGTCGGTGGAGGTGAGAGCCTCCGCCATCACGCTCGATACGACGACGCCCATCATCGGAGCAACGCTGGAACCGGAATTGGTGATGAAGGCTCCCATTGAAATCAATAGCCTGGCCCGGCAGATTGACTCGTTTATTTATCTTGCCCCCGGCGTGCAGGGGAGTGCCGGCTCCCATAACATCAATGGCGGCGTTACCTATGAAAATGAGGTCGATTTCAATGGCGTTCCGGTGGCGTTTGTGGACTACTCGGGCAACCAAACGTACATCAATCCGCCCTATGAAGCGGTGAATGAGTTCCGGGTTAACAGCTCCACCTTCGACGCGCAATATGGGCTAGGGCAAGGGGCAGTCACCTTCAGCATGGCTTCCGGAACCAACCAGTTTCACGGAGATGGATTCGAAATCCTGCGCAACCAATGGTTCGATTCCGCCGGATTCTTCCCCACGCGCTTTAGTGCGACGGGAGCGCCGCTGATTCCCGTGGACCAGCAAAATAACTTCGGATTTACGGTCGGCGGGCCGGTGATCCTTCCCAAGGTTTACAACGGCAAGAATCGCACCTTCTTCCATTTCACGAGTGACTGGTTTAGACAGAACCTCGCGCAGAGTCAGATTGGAACGGTGCCGACGGCCGCGATGAAGCAAGGGGATTTCAGCAATTTCTTGGATTCCTCCGGCAATGTGATCCCCATCTATAATCCCCAAACTGGCCAGCCCTTTCAGAATAACATGATACCGACCACGGACTTCAGCGCACTGGCCAATGCCCTTCTGCCGCAGATTCCCAGCCCCAACCGTGCCGGCCTGGATGGGGGCAACCTGAGCAATGCGTCTTCCGCCGTACCTTCAATTTCGATTAAACAAAATCTGTGGAGCTACACCCTCGATCACAATATCAGCACGGCCCAAAGCATCCATTTCACCGAGTGGCGGGATTACGTGACGCAGCCTTACTTAACGTCTGCTCCTATCGTGCCCCTCAGTAACGAATTGCAGAGCGCTTACAACGACGATAATTTTAACAACAGCTTTTTGCTGAACTATGTGAAAACCGTAAACCCGCATTTGGTGGCGACGGTCGGTGCGGATTGGATTGGATACATCACCAACGAACAAAATGCAAAAACCGGCGTCAGCTTTGCCGGCGTTGCGGGGAGCACCACTTTCCCACTGGTCAACTTCGACGGCCAGAACGCGCCGAGCAGTTGGGGCGTCAATGGCGGAGCTTATCTTGAATGCTGTTCGGGCGGGATGACCGTGATCGATAACCGCCGCGCGGGATTTGTGATCGCCAACAACTGGCTATGGACCAATGGACGCCACACCATGAACTTTGGGATACAGTTTCGGCATACTGCCCAGGACATTCTCCCTTGCCAGTTTTGCAGCGGCACGTTCAATTTCAGCCAGCGGACAACCTCCATTCCCAATACCAACGATCCCAATTTCGGCTCCTATGGCAGCTCCTTTGCCAGCTTTCTTCTGGGCCAGGCAGATGCGGGCATCCGCCTATTTTCGAATGAGCTGTACATGCGGAGCAAGGAATTTGCCCCCTATTTTCAGGATAGTATTAAGATCAATGGACGCCTGACCGTCGATGTCGGTCTTCGCTATGACATCATGGTTCCCTTTACGGAAAGAAATAACAATATCATCTACGTGAATACTACCGAGCCCGATCCGGGCGCAGGCAATATCCCGGGCGCTGCCACGAAACTCGGCAGTTGCACGGGGTGCGCCGGGGTCAACCGCGCGGACATTCACTTCCGAAATTTCCAGCCCCGGCTGGGATTCGCTTACAAGTTGAATAATAAGACGGTGCTCCGGTCCGGTTTCTACCTGACCTTCCTGGATGGCGGCGCCTATGAATATGGGACTGCCCAGTCAGCTTCTTTTATGTCGGACCTGCTGGATGGCGAGTTTCTCCGCCAGTCATCGGGCACCAGCAGTCCGTCTTATGGAAGTTGGGACGCAAATCCCCTCCCTCAACCGCAGCCCACTCCCTTTAGCCCCTCGATTGGCAATGCGGGGGTCATCTTCGATTACCCCCTTGCCAAGGTGGGAGTGGCGCCGTACAATGCAGCGTGGAATTTCGGCATCCAGAGAGAGCTCCCTTGGAACATGTTCCTGACGGTTTCCTACGTCGGCAACCGCGACAATCATCTCCCTACCACATTGTCCCTGAACGACCAGCCTCCTCCGGCCGTCCTCACTGAGTTCCCAAACCCAGATGTTTTGGGCGAACTGGTGACTTCTCCCGATGCCATCGCCGACGGGGTCAAAATCCCTTATCCGGAGTTCCCGGCGCAGTTTGGAGGTTCGGCGACGGTGGAACAGTCTCTGGAGCCGTTCCCGCAGTTTGGCGGGTACTTCCCGGTCTATGAACACAATGGGACAGCGCTTTACAATACCGCGCAAGTGCAGGCGGAAAAGCGCTTTTCCAACGGCCTGAGTTATCTCGCCTCACTAACCATGGGAAGGCTCAGGGCCAATACGGCGATCGGCTCGGCCCCCTTTTCACCCAACGGGTTGAATGCCTTTAACACCCGGCCGGAATACGTGCCATCTTACCTCGATCAAGTGTACAATCAAAAGGTGGCCACCGCCTATGAGCTTCCCATCGGCCAAGGTAAGAAGTTTCTGAATTCCAAAAGTTTCTTGTCAAAACTAGTTGGGGGTTGGGAGGTCAGCGCCATCTTAACGTATGCCGGCGGCACCCCCATGGGAGCTACCAACGACTTCAACCCCCTGCTGGTGAATAGTTTTGATCGGCCCAATATTGTTCCCGGCGTGACGCTGAAAACGTTCAATTACAATATTTCGAAACCCTACCTGCTCGGGGGCAATACTCCGCCGCCCGTACAAATCACGACCAACGCCTTCGTAAACACCGGGCCTTGGCAAATCGGCGATTCCCTGCGTGCATATGCCGCCCTTCGATCTCCGCCTTTGAGGGATGAGAATTTCGACTTGATCAAGAACTTCCAGATCGGCGAGCGCGTGCGCGCAGTTGTTCGCCTTGACTATTTCAATGCCTTTAACCGAACACAACTGCAAGCTCCCGATATGAACTCCCTCGATTCCACATTTGGGGAGATCACCAACTTGAGTTCACAAATCAGTAACCGGCAGGGACAGGCTACTTTCCGGCTGGAGTTCTGAGCGAGTTAGTGGATCCCACTCCCATTCGAATTAAAGGATGGGAGTGGGAGGAATCCCCAAGGCGAGGCAGAATTGCCTTTCCGCCGCCGTAAAAATTCACGTATAAATGAGGACCATGTTCACCTACTATCGTAATTCCCACCTGAATCTTGCGCTCGCGGGCTTCATATGGTTAGGAGTTGTTGCGGCCGGGACGCCGGCGATAGCCGGACCTCCTCAAACCTCCAGGACAAACAGCACCAAAGCCGCTGTTTATCCGCTTAAGATGAGCGCCAACAGACGCTACCTGGTGGACCAGAACAACAGGCCGTTCCTGATCGTCGGTGATACTCCTCAAGGTTTAATGGGGCAGTTGACCGAGGCGCAAGCCGAAAGTTACTTTGCCGACCGGCAGGCGCACGGATTTAATACGATGGGATGGATCGACGTGGCCTGCGCGGGCCACGACTTCCCCCATGACGCGGAAGGCACCACTCCCGACGGCATTCGTCCCTTCACCGGATACGTTTCCGGCGGGACTGATTACGCTCATTATGATCTCACTAAGCCCAATGAGGCCTACTTCACCCGCCTCGATCATGTCGTCACGCTCGCGGCAAAACACGGCATATGGGTCTTCATCGATCCCATCGAGACGATCGGGTGGCTCGTCACCTTGCGCAACAATACTCTGGCTTCCGCCTACTCCTATGGACAATATCTCGGCCGGCGCTACAAGAGTTTTCCTAACGTGGCCTGGCTGAACGGAAATGATTTCAATACCTGGAAAGATCCCAAGGATGATGCTTTGGTAGAGGCCGTGGCCAAGGGAATTAAATCCGCGGACCCAAAGCACCTGCAAACCGTTGAGCTGAACGTGTTCACAAGCTCTTCGCTGGATGATCCCACTTGGGCGCCGCTGATTGCCCTGAACAGTACCTACACCTACTCGCCAACCTACATGCAGATGTTGCACAGCTACAATCAGACGCCTGTGATGCCGGCCTACCTGGTGGAGGCGCACTATGATTGGGAAGATGTCGGCAAGCCGCCGGATTTTGGAACCCCTTCGGTGCTCCGGCGCGAAGAATATTGGACCATGCTGACCGGCGGGATAGGGCAGTTTTATGGCAACAAGTACACTTGGAGTTTCTGTCCCGGCTGGGAGTCCCATATTGATACAGTGGGGGTAAACCAGATTGCGATCTGGAAGAAGTTCTTTTCTTCCTTGCCGTGGCAGGACCTGGTCCCGGACCAGAAGCACACGGTGGTTACAGCCGGCTTGGGAACATACGGGACTCTACAGACGCGCGTCAGCCAGAGCGATTACTGCACGGCCGCCAAGACTGCGGATGGTTCGTTCGTAATCGCCTACCTGCCGACTGCGCGGACCGTCACCGTCAACCTGGCGAGCTTGAAAGCTCCTGCCCATGTTCGGTGGTTCGACCCCACGAACGGAGCGTATATCGCCATACCCGGTGGCCCGGCGGCCAACACTGGCACGCGACAGTTCACGCCTCCAGGCAAGAACCACGAAGGAGCTGACGACTGGGTCCTGCTGCTGGATGCGTCGGGCTCTTCCCAGGATTAGATTGGGGCAGCACCGGCAAGAATTGAGGTCCGTTGCGAATATCGTCAAAACTTTCCACTGCCAAAGAGATTTCCGTTGGTGTTCGCCTCCGACTCGATTAACTTACCCTAGTGGGCAAACTGAATCCCTCTGCCGCTACGACCTTCTTCAAGTTGGTGAGCGTCCGGTATGGGCGTGGCAGAAGAGCAAGCCAAGTCCCGCTGCAATCCAGAAGCTGGCCTCCCGTCGCAAAGCTGTCTTCCCGTCGGAAATCACCGAATCTGCGGAATTGGGATGACGAGTGGAGAAAATCTTCAGAATCGAAGGATAAAATGACCCCAAATCTGAGTTTCCCGCTGCGCCTCACGATTCTCATCGTCACGCTCGCCCAGAACCTGGCCATCCCGCCAACGGCGCTCTCTGCGGCGGATTCGGCAAATCCTCTCATCGCTGGGGAACTACGAGTCTCCAGCAATCCTCACTACTTCCAGGACGCCAGCGGGACCCCCATCCTGCTCAATGGGTCGCAGACGTGGAACACGTTTCAGGACTGGGGCATTGGCGGGACAATCCAGGCTCTGGATTTCGACGCCTTCGTCAAGTTTCTGACTTCTCACGGTCACAACTTCACCCTGCTATGGACGGCGGAAATGCCTCGCTTCTCCAACCTCCCGTATACGGAGAAGCCTTTAGATTTTACGGTCACCCCGCTTCCATGGATGAGAACGGGTCCCGGCAAGGCAACCGACGGCGGGCCGAAGTTCGATCTCACGAAGTTCGACCCTGGCTTTTTCCAGCGCTTGCGGACACGCGTGCGAGCTCTCGACAACGCCGGAATCTATGCTGGCGTCTACCTGTTCACGGGGGAGTTTCTCAACATCTTTCGCAGCCCGAGCGACGGCTATCCGCTGACCGGTGCGAACAATATCAACGGTGTGGACGACGGTTACACCGGCGGAAAACGGGGGATTGGCGCCATCACCATGACTGCTCCCAACGCCATCACCAAGGTGCAGGATGCCTATGTGGAAAGAGTCATTGACGCCCTGAACGATTTACCAAACGTGCTTTGGATTGTCTCCGAGGAAGCTCCCCAAAATTCGACCTGGTGGAATGATCACCAGGTTACACATATCCGCGCCTATGAGGCCAGCAAGCCGCACCAGCACCCCATCGGCTATGCCGCGCTCATCGGGGCGCGGGACGCCGTCCTCTACAATTCCGGCGCGGATTGGGTCGCGCCCTCCATTCTCGTTTCGCCTGCTTCGTCCTGCGGCACCGGCAAACCCGCCTGCAAGGTTAATGTGAACGACAGCGACCACACCTACTATCACATCTGGAATGAAACGCCACAGCAGAACCGCAACTACGCCTGGGAAAATTTCACTACCGGTAACTCAGTTCTATTCATGGACCCCTATGAAATTTACTGGCCGTACGAGCGCCGTAACCTCTGCGTGTCCCCGACCCGAAATATTTGCCGCGACCCGGACCCGCGCTGGGACTCCTTTCGGGACAACCTCGGGTACATTCTAAGGTATTCCCGAAAACTCAATCTGGCAAACATCGCTCCCCGCGACACGCTGAGTACGACCGGCTTTTGCCTGGCCCAGACACCCTCGACGGGGGCAGAGTACCTGATTTACGCTCCAGCCGGCGGCCCCTTTAAGGTGGACCTGTCGGCCATGTCGAGGGCCCGAACCCTGGCGGTGGAGTGGTTCAACCCTTCGACTGGCAAAGAGATAGCCGGGGAACCGATTCCGGCCGGATCGTCAGCGCAGCAGTTCACGCCGCCCTTCACCGGAGACGCCGTACTTTACATGGTCGATAAGACTGGGCATGCGGCGGGCTATAGGCTGGAAAATCCGCTGTCGAAACCCCATAGACAAGGGATGTAATACCGGCTGAACTGTACAAGCGGGAAATCGGCGTTACCCAAAAGGACCGCGGTATCCACGGGCACACCGGCATATTCGATATCGAGGTCGGACATGAGGATGCTGTCACGCCGTATCCCTGGCTGGACGATTCCGAGATGAGCACTTGGTTCTACGTGGCCTCGGCGCATTTCGAATCCGCTACCAAGTTGGTCGGTACGTTTGTGGACATCGTTTCCAAGAACGGCTGCATAATGCTCGATGTCGGCCCCAAGGTGATGGCACGCTGCCGCAGCAAGGCGTCAACGTCCTGCTCGCTTTGGGACAGTGGCTCAAAATGAACGGCGAAGCCATTTATGGCACGCGTCCCTGGACCACTTACGGGGAGGGGCCGACAAAGAACTTATCCGGCGGGACGGGCTACGGGGAGGATAAAGATAAGGCCTACATCGCACAGGACATCCGATTCACCACCAAAGGCCGAGCGCTGTATGCGATCTTGTTGGGATGGCCGGAGAAAGAAGCGCTCATCACTTCGCTGCCGAAGGGCAAGCCCTTGTGGTTCGGACGGATCCGAGAGGTCCGGATGCTCGGTGTTAACCAGCCACTCCGATGGACTCAGGATGGCCAGGGCCTGCGGGTTGAAATGCCGCAAATCCGTCCGGACGATCACGCTTACGTTTTGAAAATCTCTTAAAGAATCCCTTGCCTTTGCCGCCCGCAATTTCAGCCGGCCTTGCTGGCGTGGCAGTACAACAAGGCTGTCTTGTGCAGCAACTCGGGTTGCAATTGGCGACATCAAGTGGGCGAAAACAGGGATTGGGCGTCAGCGGAATGCCCGCGCCATGCCCGCCACGGCTGAGCCTCTTACCGGGTAGTGAATAACCGGAGGTTGGAGGCTATGGGCTAGCTGTACATGACATTATGTCATCTTGTTTTCAATTTTTCATAATTGGAGTAACTGGATTTGTTTTCATTATGTTCTCAGGTTCGAGGGGTCAGAAAGTGGTTTTCCAACCTCTTGTTTTCAATAACTTCTCAGGTTTGGGAGGACACGCTTGCGATGGATATTATGTCCTTGCAAGTCTTGCACGATGGTGGCCTTTTGACTAGCCATGAGCAGACCCAAATTCCTTGCCGCCGAAGCGCCGCCATCTCGGCGGCTCCAGTGCCGGCTGGAAGCCGGCGTGACGGCCCAGATCAGGACAATACCGGCCCAGATCAGGACGGTGCGTGCCCAGGTTAGGACAGCACTTGTCGCCCGGCCGTACCGCAGCGCCCGATTGGAAACGCCGAGCCCTGACCCTCGACTAAAACTATAGCCTATCTCGGTGGCTTTGTCAAGATGGGAGTTGGCCCCCGGCTCTCCTCTCCGCCGGGCGCTCGCTCCTGCCTTTATCCTTGGCTGAGATCCTCTCTAATCGTGGGCGGCGGCAGCCGGAATCTTCCTCGGGCGATGCGGCGCCCGGGCTTGCGTCCAGAGAAACAATGCCGTCAGTCGAGCGTCCTCTTCGAGGGCGCCGGCCGCGCCGTTACGAGCGCGAGCCTCCCCATTCCTTGCTGCCGCTTGATTTCCGGCAGCAGCACCTCTTCCCAGCCCTCCCTGCTGTGTACGTCGGCGGGCCGTAGCTTGCACTCTGTGGCAATGCTCAGGGACGGGCATCGCCGCTCGCGGAGTCCGCCCGCGGCTTTGGTCCGAGAGTGTCCCGCCAGGTGCTACGAATTCTCTGTCACAAATCGCTGTTGCAAATTCTCTCGCCCGGGCTATTCTCATGTGGTGTATGATGCGGGCCATGTTAGTTTGGCGAATTACTGAAGCGCTAGCCCTACCGCCGTGTGGAGAATTATAGTGAATTGTCTTTGGAAATTGCTCTGCATATCATTGTTTGTGGCCTGTTCCTCTCATTCATCTCTTTTGTCTCTGGAGTTCTCCTTTTTTGTCTCGGTCGGTTAGGTCGCGGCAGGCCGTGACTTGATAAATCTCGAAGGAGCCGATGACTCACCCTGACGTGGCACGAAAACGAGACCGGGCAGAATGGCGTACATCCCCTCCATGTCGCTGGTACAAGATGTCCTGCCGGCGGCAGACAATGGAGCGAGGGGCTCGAGGTCTTGGAGAGATTGGCATAATAATCCGGCTTGTTGACCAATATTTGAGGGTCATGGATTAGGAGAGCTCTATGGGAAGGGAATGGGAACGGCGTGATTTTTTGAAGTCGATAACGCTGGGAACAACTGCTCTATCACTGCCTGAGAGCGTTTTGGGCTCCCAGCAGCCACCCCACGACCAGACGAAGCCAAATAATTCCGGAGGTCCCCCGTGGCCCGCCGCCGATGTTTACGATGGCAAGGTGTTCGGGATTTTTGACCCGCTAAAGGTGAGCGAGACGGTTGCCGCAATCATCATCACAGGCGGCACGTTCACCTATGTGATTGACCGGGCTACCGGACAGATCACCTCAGCGAAGGCGCTGGGCGATGAATTTGTAGCCCCCGGAACATCCTTCCCGAACCCCTACGTCGGGCTGATGCCGGAAGACGATCCCGGAGCGCGCCGCGAAGGCGGCAAGGACCGGCCGCGCTTCGGCTACGAAAAGTCCGCGGAAATCCGGCCTCTGTTGTGGTCAGGGGAACTGACGGCCGCAAATCGTTTCGACGCAGCGAAGGGCACGGACATCCACACCGAACTGCGGCGCGCGGACCCAGAGTCTGTAGAAGTTCGGGCGCGAGGCAAATATGGCGAGAGTCCGTTGTCCTGGACGATTGACTATCTCGTCGACGTTGATGGATTCACCAAGGTGACCGTTAGCCTGGCAACCGCTAAGCCGGTGCAAGTGCGCTGGAACTGCTTCAATCATGCCTTCCTGGCGAAAAACGCCATTCAATACTTCACCAAGGTCAGCGATCCGGGCAAGCCGCCGACCGAGGTCACAACCGAGGCAACCGTTTCCATTGGCAACGCCGGAGAAGACCAGCCGGTCCTGGAATCGCACTGGAACGCCTTCTTTCGCCTTGCCAACCGGGTGACCGGCATTGAATTTTCCAAGCAGGATTTTCAGGAGCGTTATGGTGGTTACCGGGATTCCGCGGTGATCCTGGAGGATGGCAGGGAGATGGACACCGGGACCATCGAAACCCGGGATGGGCGGAAGCTGCAAGGGTGGGATTCCCGGGGCAGGAACGACATCTTCACCCAGATCTTCGTGCGCGATCGGGGCTTCGAGCTGGAAGAGTTCGAAATCCGCAATGCCACCTTCCCGATGAACCCCGGCGATGTCCGCAAGCGCGTTTTCTGGGTGCAAGCTACCCCCGCCCGGCGCCCGGGCAACCAGCTTAATTACCCGAGGGTAATCTGGCCGGGACCCCACCAGATCGTCATGACGCGTTGGAGGGGAACGCAAGAGGCCTGGGCGCCGCCGAGCGACGAGCAAGTCAAGCTCTGGGCGCAGATCGGCGTGACCCTGATTGTTGGCGGTGCGGATTACTGGTTGGGAGACTACGCCCGCCCGCTTGAGCCTGAAAAGACCCGGCACTTTCTGGATACGGCGCACAAGTACGGCATTAAAGTAATCCCCTATGTCACTTTTTCCGATTTCAATTTTGCGGCTCCGGAATACCAGCGGCATGCAGCCGAGTGGATGGTGTCGCAGAGTATCGAATTCGCCAACGAGACGACGCTGATGTGCTTCAACGCCCGGGGCTGGGGAGAGCATCTCGAAAAGCAGTGGGACCAGTTGCTGTCAAACTTCAACTTCGATGGCCTTTACATTGATCACTGGATTGGCACCCGATTTTGCTGGAATTCCCGGCACGGCTGCGGCGGTTATCTGGCGAGTTTCGCCACGGAAGGTTATCACGATTTGGCGAAACGGGCCCGGCGCGTGGTCGCCAAGCACACCCATGGAAAGGGCATCATCCTGCTCAATGCCAACATGCTCCTGTTTTCCGGCGTCGTGCCTTGGGTGGATATTCGCTTAAACGGCGAAAACGATGACCCGCGCAAGATGACGGAAGAAACCATCGCGACCACATGGAATGGCTTTGGCCAGGGCGTGCAGTCATTAGGGATCTGGGGTCACGAACAGGATTCGGCCACCACGATCAACTTGCTTACCACCTTTATGATGCCCTTCCCGATCTATCCGCCCCAATTCATTAAGGACTGGGGCTATCCCGTCAATCTTCCCAGCAGCATGGACGCAGCCCTCAAGGCATGGCAGAACCCCGAATCGGTGGAGATCGCTCGCGCCCGGGAATTCTGGAACATTACCCGCTTCTTCGGAGTCAACGGCGCGGAGAAGTTTTCCAGTTTCGAGATGGGCAACGTGCTGCAAATGACGCAGACGGGATCCATCGTCAACGGTTTCGCGAGAGATGGTCGCGTGCTCGTGGTGATGGGTGTCAAGGGCGGCGAGGGAGTGCGCGAAGAGAAGCTGCGAATCCTGGCCCCCGGCAGGCTTGGCCTTAGGCAGGGAGTTCGCTACCGGTTGATTGACTTACGAAAGAAACGCTACCTGGGGCGGAACAAGACTTTAGACGAGATCGCGGAAGTGTCGGTGCAGCTTGTGAACGATGAACCGTTGATGGTGCTGATTGAACCGGATCACACCGGACCTCAACTCATTTACTTCAGCGGAGCCGACCAGGTAACCGAAAACGGCTCACTCGAATTTCGGGTCAAAGCGGTGCCGGGTGCACCGCTCGAACTTTACCTCGATACGGCCGGGCAGCAGGTCCATCCTCTCACTCCGGGTTTCGAACAGAAGGGCGCGGGAGACCTCACAGCGTTCGTTGGAGCGGTGCCGGAAGACCAAGTTGTCAAATTCGCAAGATAAGCTCGTTTGGTCAAGAAACTCGCCGAAACACCTCGGGGCGCGAAGCAATATGTGCTGAACTCCAGGGAGTTAAGCGAGGCGACTCAATATGTAAGGAGCGCATGATGAACTTCTGGAGTCGAAGGCAATGGCTTCGTGGGACAGCCGCGGCTATTATGGGAAGTGGTGCAGTTGCGTCCGCGTCGCTGGGGCCGATGGGGCCGGTTTCAGCGTCCCCTGTGGTGACTCCCCGAATGCCGCTTGATCTTGCGGAATTCCAGCCGAAGAGCATGCTCCACGTGCCCGAGACCCAGGTTCCACGCGCAAAGTTTCCGGTAATTGATTTCCACACGCACCTCACTTTCCAGGCCGCAAGACAGAAGGGCGTTCCGCTGGGTGAGGTTCCGCTGGGTGAGAAGATGACGTATCTAGCTCCCCCGGAAGAAATGCTGGCGGTGATGGACCGGAAGAACATCCGCACCTTGGTGGATCTTACGGGTGGACATGGCCAGGGCGTGGTGGAAGTCATCCAGAAGTTGCAGACATCTCACCCGGGGCGTTTCCTGGTGTTTACGGAACCATGGTGGGAGCGCTCGAACCAACCAGGCTATAGCCAGTTCCAAGCGGATGAGGTTGCGCGGGCGCACCGGGCTGGCGCCAAGGGCTTGAAGATTCTGAAGGTGTTGGGGCTGTACTTACGCGAGAATGTCACGACGGGCAAGCTGGTAAAGGTGGATGACCCGCGCTTTGATGCGATGTGGGAAACCTGTGGCGCGCTCGGCATGCCCGTGGCAATTCACACGGCGGACCCCGAGGCGTTCTTCCTCCCCACCGACCGCTTTAACGAGCGCTTCGAAGAATTGAACAACCATCCCGATTGGTCGTTCTACGACCGCGATTTTCCGACCTACCTCGAACTTCTTGAGGCGCGCAACCGCATGTTTGCCCGCCATCCCCGGACACCATTTGTCGCGTTACACGTGGGGCACCGGGCGGAAGACCTTGGTTACGTATCGCAGTGCTTGGATCGCTTCCCCAACATGCACGTGGAGACTGGCGCCCGGATCAATGAACTCGGTCGGCAGCCGCGGCAGTCGATTAAGTTCTTTGAGAAATACCAGGACCGCATTATGTTTGGGACTGACGCTATCCCGCACGGCTTGATAACTCCACAGCAGATCTTCGGCGATGCGCTGTATGAAATCTATTATCGCTTCCTGGAAACCGAGGACGAATACTTCGACTATGCTCCGGCGCCAGTGCCTCCCCAGGGACGCTGGAGAATCTCCGGGCTGGGATTGCCGGACTCAATCCTCCAGAAGGTCTATTATCAAAACGCCGCGCGCCTGCTGAAGTTGGACGTATAGCGGTCCCGCTACACCCGGGCCGTCCCCAATCGCATTTGTGTCTCGAAGGTTTCGCCCCCGCTGGCCCCCTCCAGCAAAATCTGCCGAAGTCGCGATCAGACCACCGAACCCAAATAGACCTTGCCCCCCTGAGGCGCAGCCTCGTCAGAACGATACCTCAATCCTCTCCCCCGGCGCGGGCTTCAGGTTTACCAGAACGAACGATGACTCCGGCTTGTAGTTGAAGGGGAGCTTCTCACCGTGCAGGGTGACAACGGATTTGGGCGCGGAGCGCGAGAAGATTGCGAGCTGAAGGGCGGCGCCTTCGGCCGCGTCAGGGGAGATTGACAGCTTGCGCGACGCAGGATCGTATCTCGAGAGCGCCGGCCGCCGCGCGCCGAGCGCCCAGAGGAGCTTCGGCCCGGCCGGCGGAGGCACGATCAGCACGTGGCGGTAGGTCTCGGGTGCGAGGTCAAGGGCGAGGGTGCCGTTGACGACCGCGACAGCGCGGCCGGCTAGCGGCTCGAACGCAAGGCGGCCCGGACCGACAGGAACCTCGGCGGTGATCGTCTGCTTGCCCGTGGCGACCAGAGTGGCGAGCATCTCATCACCACGCTCGACCACATTCACCGAGACCTCGTCCTGCTTCGCCCTGAGCGGTGACTCGCCGCTGATGCCCAGGGTCCACTTGCCCGTGCCGTCATCGAACGAGCGAAAAACGTCGAAGTCGTCGAAGCCGGTGCGGAGCTTGAATTCGGGCTGGCCCGGTACGTTCGGCAGAAAGTTCACCAACGCCGCAAACCACTCTTTACGTGCCGGCGGCCAGCCCCTTCCGGACCAGTCGAACTGGGTCGGTTCTCCGAGGCGGACCGAAGAGAATAGCCACTTGCGGCTGTTAGGATCCATGTGGTCCATGTCGATCTCCTCGCCCACGAGGCGAATATCGACGAAGCTCGTGATGAGCGCGGTGGCGAGCGTGTTCGTGTTCGCCTTGATAATGGCCTGCGGATTCTTGGCGCGGAGGCGGTTCGAAGCATAGGCGAGCATCTCGCGTGAGCCCAGCACGGTGCCCATGCGGAAGCGCCCGCCACAGCCGTGGCGCGTGTTCTCGCACACCATACGGCCGAACCAGAAATCGAAATAGATGCCGTCGAAATCGTAGTCGCGGATGACCCGGTCGATCTGCCGCTTCCAGTGCTCGCGCCAACCTTTCGCTCCAGGGCACATGAGCGTGGTTTCGGCTTCGTCCGTATTGGGCCAGGCGAACTCAGCGGCGCGGTCGAACGGCCGCATGCCCATCGCGAACTCAGTGGTGGGCTCAATGGCCCACTCCTCGCCGTGCTGCCGCCAGGTCTCGGTGGCGTGCGAGAGATCGACCAGAGTCATGTAAGGGATGATCTTGAGGCCGTATTTGTGGCACAGCGCGATGGTGCGGCGTACATCCGCCTCGTTGAGGGCCACGTACTCTCCCGAGCGCCAGTTGGCGATTCCGACTACGAGGTTGTAGCCGTCGGCAGCCAGCGTGCGGATCTGCTCTTCCGTGAGCGCCTTGAGATTCGCCACGTGCTGGTGGGGCCCGAGATGAGCGTCCTTGATGAGCGCATAGTAGGGGTCGAAGCGCTTGGTCGGCGTTATGGCAAGGGCAAAGCTGCCGCTGCGCGTCCAGCCCGCGCCCGCGTACACGCGAGTGCGCCGGATGAGCCAGTTCTCCCAGCGTGTGCCCTGCCCGTCGCGCTCGACTCCGAACATGGCGGCTTGGTCCTTGCGCGCACTGCTATCGAGCTGGCTATAGGTCTGCGAACCGACGTCCCACGTGGTTACTTCGAGGCCCACGTTCTGATCGCCGATCCAGATCCAGGGAATCCAGGTGCCGGAAAGCACGTTGCCCTCCGCGCCAGACAGCGTGCGGAACTGGTAGCCGGTGGTCTGAGAGGTGGATTGCTCGGGCATCCAGTTGAGGAACTTCGCCAGCTCGGGACGGACCGAGCCGGCCGAGAGACGCAACCAGCGAAGCGTGCACGGCGCGGAGGCGGTGTTGGTGAGCGAGACGAGCATGACGCCATCGATAGAGATCTCGTAGCGCAGCGAGTATCTCAGAGGTAAGCGGCGGCCATCGCGGGCGGTGTAGGCGCCCTCACCTTCAATGACGACTTGATCGGGGGACGAGGTGACCACCTTCACGGTTCCTTGCGTTTCGTGGCGGGCCAGATACGGCGAGACGGCCGGATCGAACTGCTCGGCCGCCAGGAGGTCCGGGAGGGGAGCCGCGAGCAGTTCCCGCCCCAGCACTTTCACGGAGCCGATGAGGCCGTTGGCGGACTGGAAGGTGTAGACAAACGTCTCGCCGGAGACGGTGACGCCTCCGGCGATGCTCGCGACCTTCAGCTCCTGGGCGGCCGAGAGCGGGCGCTTGGGCTCTATGTCGTAAGCCAAGGCGATATTGGAGAGACAGGCCAGAAGGCCTGTCCCACTCAAAAGAAACCAGAACGCTACTAAGCGCCGGCTCATAGCTCTACCACCCGAAGCCGCCATCGAGCTGAAGCGTGCGGCGGGCGCCACCCTGGAAGACCTGGCCGTTCTTCTCATTTGAAAGACCCCCTTTGCGTAACTGCACTAATGTCCTGCCGGCGACCGCGCACCGGCCGATCGCGCGGGAGCTCCCGAAGGTCTGGGTTCCGGGAAAATGCTCAGCCCGCGCGATCTGAAGCATTACGAGAACTCCAGGAAGTATGTCGAAAATCCTCTTGTGAATGGGTTGAGTTGCTATGGCAACATACGAATCGCATCGTAGGTGCTCTGAACATCATCGTCCCAAGCGACGTTGTAGTCTTGGTATCGCCAATCGCCCACAACATTGTTGCCCAGAACGGCAAAAGGAACATCTTTGACGTTCAAGCGATCGAGTAGCCCAGGCGAGTTTGTGCCGGCGACGATCTCCTCCCGGTATGGTTGTCGTTCCGGCCCGCACCAAAGTCTCCAAGATGGTTCTATCCAAATCACTGATCGGCATGGCCGCAGCGGGAATAAACATAGGCGAACCATACGCCGTGCTTCGCCGATTGTCAAGTATTATCATGTTACAGGACGTAATGCGCCAGTTTCGGTCTCGGAAACGATGCTGTAGCGGCGGTGTCCTCATCGCTCGCAAGTGGCCTGGAGCGTGGATGCACGAGTGGCTCCGCTTCGCCGATTCCACAAACGGTTGGGGGTATAGAGTCTCAAATTGCGTGAGGCTCAGCTTAACTGGAATCGTGAGGGAAGAGTAAACGGATGGGGTCGCGGGTGGGGTCTTCTGACAGTTGATGCTGGACGTTCCGGCAGAGAGGATAAACAAAAAGGAGTTTGGGGCGGAGAGGCGAGCGATGTTCCCGGTCCATGCGCCCCCGCCCTTGCGTCCGCCCTAGGGCGAGCCAGTTGGCGGCGGGATAACATGTGCCGCGAAAGCGGTCTTCTTCGACGAGGGTTTCCAACAGGAGCGGTAGGTAACCGTAAAGGGGCTCCCGTTCGTCGGGCAGTTGGCGGGCGGCCTGTCCCAAGATTTTGCTGGCCAGTCCTTGGACTCGAACCCAAGGCAGCAGGAGAAAACGACTGTTATTGCAGCCAGCGACCCGCGCATTGGCCAGTTTGTTCTGAAATTGTTTTTCTGAGGAGGATTCAAAATGACGAGAAGGACACTTTTCGGTTGGGTGGCAGGCGGCGTCCTTGCCCACGTTTTGCTTGCACGCGGCCAGCAGTCTTCACAGAAGGTGCTCACCCCTCTCGACACTCTGCCGGGCGGGGAAAAGAACCGCAAACTGAAGATTGTGTTCGTGGGCGCCCATGTCGATGATTGGACTATCTGTGCAGGAACCCTGGCGCGCTACGCGCGCGAGGGCCATGATGTTTTATGTTTCTCTTTCACCCCAGGGGACTCGCAGAGCATGGCGAACGCTAATCACATGCCCGTCGAAAAGCTCGCAGCATTAAGGCGGGAAGACGCCAGGAGGGGGACGAAAATAATTGGGGCGCAGTTCAAAATCCTGAATCAGCAGAACCAGAAGATGCGGGTGGATCCCGAGACGTACATCGAGTTCAACAACACTATAGGCGCCGAGAACCCCGATGTAGTCTTTGGCATGTGGCCCCTGGAGTTTCATCCCGATCATCGTGCAGCGGGGAACCTCGCGTTCAACGCGTGGTTACAAAGCGGAATGAAATCTACGTTTTATCTCTGTGAAACCCCGAACCCCGGCGAGATGACCCCAGAGTTGTTCGTTCCCAATCGCTGGGTGGACATCGAGTCGGTCATAGATGTGAAACGCGAGGCATTCGTGGCCAATACTTTCGTCAGGGAGGAGTGGCCCGAATCTGAATTATGTTCTAAGTATCGCGGTCATGAGTACGGGTGCCAATACGCCGAAGCCTTCGTTCACCTTGCTACGGTCGGCTCGATGAAACCACCGGAGCACCCCGTACCAGGACTATGGTCCTCCGGGTTACAGGTCGACCATGACTGATCTTTTGGGTTATTTACAAGGGCCACTACGGGGGAGACCGAATGAGCAATAGTACTCGGAGGCTTTTTCTTTATCAAACAGCAGGCGCCATGGCGGGCGCTGCCATCATGGGGGCCACTGCTCAAAGTCATGGCCGCGTCATGGGAGCGAACGACCGCATCTCAATCGGCCACGTCGGGATTGGCAATCGTGGTCGAGGTTTAGAATAACCAACCGTGCTGCGTAGTGGTAAAGTCCTTCTAGGGACTGGGCTATATCGTATGCGGCGAGGCATGCTACTACGGCTCCTGACCTTCCTCGTGGTCGGCCTTGTATGGCCAGCCGCTCCGGGATGGGGTTCAGACACGGATTTCGTTGCCGCCGAAAAGCTCTACCGGGAGAAGGAGTTTTCGCAGGCGGAGCCGCTCTATGCGCGAGTTGAATCCAGCAGCGCGTACTACCCGGTCGCCCAACTACGTCTGGGGACGATTTATTACCTCACCGGACGGCCCGAACAGGCGGAGAACCGCTTCGAGATTTTCCTCAGCTTCAAGAAATCTCCCGAGGTCTATTGCCTTCTGGCAGGAGCACAATTTAACCAGGAGAAGTTCAGTCCCGCGACGAATTCCGCCCAACAAGCGCTCCAGCTTGACCCCAAGTTCGCGGGCGCCTATACCGTTTTGGGAATGATTCATACCGCGGAGAAGGACTTTTCCCATGCCGAGGTGGATTACCGCGAGGCACTGAAACTGAATGACAACGACTCGGACACCTGGTTCATGTACGGGCGGGCATTGTTCCTCCACGACGATTTCGCCGAGGCTGCAAAGGCCTTCGACCGCGCCTTGAAGATCAATCCCCAAAGTGTGAGGAGTTACGAGAATCTGGCGCGAACCAAAGACACGATGGGCGATGTGAATGGGGCGGAGGAAAGCTTCAAAAAAGGGTTGAATGTCAGCCGTACCCAGAAATATTTCGATCCGCACATTTACGTCGCATATGGGGAGTTTCTCCTCAAGCTCGACCGGTTAACTGAGAGCCAGAGCGTCCTGGAAGAAGTTTTGCGAATTGCCCCTCGCGATGCCGAAATCCACTACGCATTGAGCAGAGTCTTTTTCCGAATGAAGAATCTCAAGGAAGCTGCGCACGAGGGTGAGATGGCCCTCCAACTGGGCGGCCCTGACTATAAAGTTGATTTCCTGCTGGCACAAATCTACACGGCTATGGGGAATCCGCAGGAAGCCTCGAAACACGCGGCGCGAGCCGCCGAGGACGCGCCCAAACCTTAGTACTTGTAACGCTGACCCCGTGCGTGCGGGATCTGCACGTGCTGAGCTAAAGTTCAGCGCCACAGAATCTATTGCTCCGGCTCCACAACTTTCAGAATCTGATCTGCCCTGACGTCGGTGAGCTCCTGCCGAATTCCACTAGGCCACTCGAGAGTGAGTCGTTTGACTTTGTCATCCTTGCCCAGCCCAAAGTGTACGCGAGGATCGCTGGAGCTGGCATAGCCCACACTGGTTGTGACGTGGTTGTATTGGGTTCCGCTGGTTGACTCCAGCCGGATTTTCGTTCCGATTCCGTCCCGATTGCTTTTCCTTCCTACGGTTTGGATTTCCAGCCAATGGTTTCCGTTTTCGGTGACGTTGCGAAAGATCTCCGCCGGACCGTTTTGGACCGAATCGACTAAGTCAATTCTGCCGTCGTTAAAGAGGTCACCGAAGGCGGCGCCGCGGTGCACGGCGGGAATTTGGAAGTCCGGGCCAGCGGCAGCCGAGACGTCGGCAAACCTGCCGCCGAGGTTCTCGAAAATGGCGTTCCCCTGCCGGTACGGAACGTTCATCTCGTTTTCGATGTTGTCGTTCACGTGGGAATTGACGGAAACCAGGTCTTTCCACCCGTCATTGTTCATATCATAAATTCCGTTACTCCAGCCGCCCATCAACAGGCTCAAGCGGCTGAGCATGGTCAGGGGTGAGTAATCCTCAAAAAAGCGGCCGCCCTCATTGTGGAGGTAGGAAAAGGTTTCGTTGGAAAGGGCGGTCACAAAGAGGTTAGGCCAACCGTCGTTATCGATGTCGCGGAAATCCGCGCCCATGTAAGAGAGGGCGGAACCATCGCCGTTATAGGCAACCCCGGTCTGCAATCCAACTTCATTAAACGTTCCGTTTCCTTGGTTGTGAAAAAGAAAATTGCGGGTCGTGTCATTGGCCACGAACACGTCGGGATAACCGTCGTTGTCGTAATCCGCGAAAGCTACCCCCATGCCCTTGCCGACGTAATTCGCAATACCGGACGGGATGGAGACATTGGTAAAGGTTCCGTCGTGGTTGTTGTGGAAGAGCATGTTGGGCAGGCCCTTGAATTCCGAAGGATGACAGTAAGAACGGGCGCCTGTGCGGGAGGTACTGCAATACGGGTCCTTATCCAAGCCCCACTGGCAGTAATTCACCACGAACAGGTCGAGCCAGCCGTCGCGGTCGTAATCGAACCAGCCGGCGCAGATCGACCAGGTCTTGCCCAGCTTCGGATCGACCCCCGTGAGGCCCGCCTTTTCCGCCACATCGGTGAAGGTGCCGTCGCCGTTGTTGTGAAACAGGAAATTGCGGTTGACCCCCACCACGTAGAGGTCCACCCAGCCGTCGTTGTCATAGTCGCCGGCGGCAACACCCATCGAATATCCGTCGGCCTTGACTCCCGCCTGTTCGGTCACGTCCGTAAAGGTACCATCGCCGTTGTTGCGGTAGAGGCGGTTGTAATACTCCGGCCCCGTCTTGCGCAGATCCGGGATCCTTGCCCCGTTGACGAAGTAGAGATCCGGAAGGCCATCGTTGTTGTAATCGAACACGGCAACGCCCCCCACCATGGGCTCGATTTGATACTTGTTGGGCGTGGCGCTATTGTCGAGGATGAAATGGACTCCCGCAGCTGCCGCGACGTTCTTAAATTGCACGGGAGACGGGGGCGGACCCTTGCTCAAACCCCCTTCAGCGCGCGAGAGGACAAGCCAAACCCACACCGCGACCAGCAGCCAGGCCGCCAGTTCCGCTCTGAAATGAGACCGCATTTTGTGTTGTGCAGCGGAGGCTCTAGGAGGCTGATGTAAAACGTGCGAGGCCGCGAAGCGGGCGCCATCCTGTCTCCACTTAGCGCGAATCAGCCCTTCAGATGCATCAGCCTCGCGCCTCCAGCAGGGACTAGAATCCTTTCTCCTCTTGTAATGAGGCTTTCTGGATTAAGGGTTGTTTTCTCGTCCTCATCCACAAGAAAAGCAGAAACCAGCGAGGCAATAGGGTTCTTGATTGCCTGTGGATCGATTTGACAGACCAGCTCACGAGCTTTCGACCCGAGGTTGGCCAACAAAATGTGCGCCTCGCCAGGACGACTGTAAATCGCGGAGAGATAATCATCACCACTTAGCTTCACCGCGTGATTACGCCAATCCTCAAACTGGTACAACTCTGGATTCCCCACAAACCTCAGGATTTTGAATAGTTCGGCCGCCTCGTAACTGGCGGGCCAGGGAGCCGTTCCAGTCATCAAGGTGGTCAAGTAAAAGAGCCGGCGGACGCGCGGCGAGGCGGCTTCGGCAATGCTTCCGTACTCGATGTCGGCCCGCGAACGCGCGCCCGCAAAATTCCATTCCAGGGGCAGTTCCTCCGGCTTGGGCATCCCATCCAGCAACGGCCCATACCCCCACTCCATGCCAACCACATAATCGGCAAAGTTCTCCACGGCGAGCATGGGCGTCATGGTGTTATGGACGGTGACCAACCCCTCCGGCCCAACGCGCTCGCGGGTCCATTCCATCATTTCGAGAAGTTCGTCCACGTCCCAATGGCCGGTTCTCGAATAGGCATATGTTGCCAGCCCTTTTTCACCGCTGACCCCGTTCGAGGTCTGGCCCATATGCAGCGGATTATTGCAGTACAAGGCCATGTTCCAGTCGTAGTAAATGCCGTCGAAGGATTGATGCTTCAGGACCGTGTCCACGTAGGATTTGAAATAGTCGAGCCAACCGGATTTGAAACACATGTGCGAGCCATAGTAATACTCCGGTCGGAGGTTACCCTGGTCGTCCGGTTTCCGGCCCCATTCCTCTCCATGCTGCTTGAAAGCTTCCGTGCTTTGGTGCAGTTCGTGGTTGGAGAAATAAGGCAAGGTCTTGATTCCACAGTCATGGCAGGTTTTGAGCACGTGTTCCATCTTCTTCATTTCCTCGGGCGGATAGGGGGGATAGGTGCCATCCCGCCAAAACAGCCCGTCGCCGTGGGCATCGCCGTCATTGTGTAGCGTCATGGTCACGGTACCGGCTTCGGCATTGCGGCGAATTTCTTCGTCCGGCACCCATTGCCCGCGGTTGGGGTCGAAAGACCTTTCCAGCCAGCGCTTTTGGGCATGTCCCTCCAGAATAGGCATTCCGAGATAGTAGTCGAACGAATATCGGCCGTTCAGGTTGATAAAACCACCACGATCCAGATCAGGATCCGAGGGCAGTGCCAGCGGGCTGATTGAGAGGTTGATGCCCAGCGGTTTCATACTCGGGCCCAAGGTTGCGCTTCCTGAGCCCGGCTGGTCTGTCATCTGGTAAACCCATTGCGACAGGTCATCCGAAACAAACCATTCAATCCCCTCGATCCCGGGATTTGCCAGAACGAAGTAACGGGGAATGTAGCGGGTTGCCACCTCGACGTCGAAGGAGCGGCCCGGCCTGATCTTACCCCAGCGAACCTTCTCGATTCCGAAAGGCTCGACATCGGAATTCTCGAAGACGTTCGGGCGATGGCCGTGGTGCGTCAGGGTAGGATGAAAGACTGTCGAAAGCACTGTCAGCCTGGCGGTGCGGATGCCCTCGGCGGGAAAGATAAATTCCTTGTGGATTTTGATGAAGCCCCAGCGGTACTCGTAAGTGGTCCGGGTGCGAACCTCTGGTTCGGGCGCCTGGGGCGCACGCAACGATGCCTCCACGGTCACCGTTTGTCTCTTGCCCGATTTCGTCAGAGTCACCAAAGGTGAGGAGTCGCGCAGGTCGCTCAAGGTGGTGGGCGCAGGGGGCTCCTCCTGTTTCGGGAAGTGGTTCGGCGCTTTGTTCGCTGCCAGTTCCACGGAGGCTTCAAGGGGTTCCAAAAGCAGGTTGGAAACCGTGCCGTGCGTGTAGCGGATCTGGGCAATTGCACCACCGCGCCTGAGATCGTGCGTGACCGAATAGTAAGGCGTCGAAAGCACCAACTGCCCAGCGGCCTCATTCCTTTGAACCGAGTACTCCTGCGGCCAGTTGCCCTTCGGCGCGCTTGGAGATTCGACCTGGGATTTCGAATCCGCAGTGGCGGCATCTGCGACTTCGTGTTTCGAGATCCAACCAACCCCGCCGATGGTCGCAAGACCCCACACCTTCGCCGTAGCGTCCAAAAATTCGCGGCGGCTGAGTTCGGTTTCTTTTGACATGGATCTCCTTCCCGTTTCTAAACTCTTCCCTCTACGACTTAAGCTGAACACGGGCTGGCGCATTGCGTAGCTCTACGTCGCAGAGTTGCGTTGTGCGTTAGCCAGGCCCTTCGGCGGAGCCTGCCAAGACTACGGCACAGCCGCAAAGACGTATCGCCGGCCTGAGGGGACCGGCTTGAATTCATACCAGCCTTGCTTGGGCGAAGTGAGTAGAACCTTGCCGAGGCTCGTGCTTTCTGCGTCGTAGGCGGTGACCGAGGCTGCGCTCGAGAAACTCGAATTCAGGGGCCTTGAACGTACTCGATCCGAGGCCCCGCGATAATGGCAGATATTTCGGAAGTGTCGCCCTCCCGCACCATGAGGGAGGCTTGGGTCGCGGCTGGCGCAGACTGTTTGCGACTCTCCTCTATTTATGGACGAGCAATCGTTATGATTCGCTTTCATCCTCGCGGCCCCTTTGAATCTTGAATTTTGAATGTTGAATTCCCGAGTCCCCGAGTCCCCGTATCCCGCACCCCGTGTCCCGTATTCCTGTCGTTTTGAATCTTGAATGTTGAATCCCCGAAAGGGCATGGCGGGGAGGACACTAAGATGCAGATCCTCAAGGCACGAGATTTGATCTTATCGCTTCATCGGCTCCTGGGTCTTCAGCGCGCTCGCTGATGCTTGCGAATTTGGCAAATTCTTGTTGCGCCTTCGTGGGTTCGTTCATTTTTTCGTAGATTCTTCCTAAGAGGTAATAAGACCTCGCAAAGTTAGGGTCGAGCTGGATCGAAATCTCGAGGTGCTCCTTGGCGGCTCGAAGGTTATTCTGTCCCATAAGCACCGTTCCCAGAATCAATTGGTTTCGTGCTGATCGCGGGTTGATTTCGATTGCTTTTTCGATGCAAGGCAAGGCGTCTTCAACTCGTCCCTCCTCGATAAGCATATTGGCCTGGTTAGCGTAGGGCCATTCATCGCTGGGATTGAGTTTTGAGGCCAGTTGCTCGGCTTGGTTGAACATGGTATTCGCTTCGTCCACTTTCCCGGTGTCCGCGTAACAGACACCGAGATTATCGTAGGCGCGATAATTATTGGGATCGCGAGCGATCAGTGCTTTAAAGGTCTCGATTGCAGCCGGGAAGTTATTCTGGGTCTGATAAATGCGGCCCAGGGCATAGCGGGCCTCTTCATCGTCAGGACGAATGGCGAGCGCCGCGCGAAGCTCAGATTCTGCCGAGGTATTTTCTTTATAAAAAAAAAGTGTCAAACCCATCAGCTTGAGAGCATCGGGGTTCCGGCTGTCTTGGGCCAATAACTTTTGTAGTGTCTGGCCCGCATACTGAAATTTCCGTTCCATCAAATAGCTATGAGCCAGGAGAACCTGGCCAGTTTCGGAATGAGGATGGAGCGCCAGCAGTGATTTTGAGGCCGCTTCGGCGTTGGCAAAATCACGCGCCTGCAAATATGCCCGAATGAGCACCGCGGCCACGCCTTCGTCTTTTGGGCATAGGCTCAGCGCCAATTTGAATTCAGCAATAGCGCGCGAAAAATTCTCGGTATGCATCATCCGGTTGCCGATCTCGGCCAGGTTCCCTGCCTCTTGGCAAGAAGAGGGATCAGCCGGTATCGGATCTGACTGGAGTGATTGCACCGGACGTGCTGTTGCGGAAGCAGGAAGAAGCAATACGAAGGAGAGAAGGAGACAGAACTCCCCCATGCGATTCGTCATCGCGGGGTCCTTGACTAGTCGCTGAGCCAATCGTCTACTCATGCTGGTACTTCCGCGCCGAACATCCAAAAAGGCTGGCTCGGGTCCCAAGGACCCGAGCCCAGAGGAAGGTCAGCATCCAGCGCTAGAAAAAGAGTTGCATTGACAACTGGATTAGGCGCGGGCCCTGCTGAACATCCGTGATTTCACCAAATAGAGGGCTGTCAATGTTGGTTACGGGGTCGGCTCGTCCCGTTCGGTTAAAGGCATTTATCCAGTCGGTACGGACCCTTAGATATGTTGCTTCGTTTTTCAAGAAGTGTATGTCCTTAAATAGATTGAAGCTTTCCGTAGCCCACGCCGGTCCTCGCGAAGCAGGTTCGTACCGGGGGGCGGTGCCCAGCCGCAAGGGAACTCCCTCCGAAGTAGTCGGGACGTCGCTGAAGGCGGCTGGATTCACAAACCTTGCGAGAGAGGTGCTTGCGCCCTCAAAGTTGACCGGCGCACTGCCATTGAGGATGACCGACTGCTTGGCAACCACGTCCGGATAGATAGTGTTGCTCAGCGGATCATCAAAGTTCGACTCGGTAACGCCCAGCACATCGCCCGAGCGATAGGCTTGAAGGCCCGAGACAGTCCATCCTCCCAAGATCTTATCCTTCACCCCCGTCAGCTTGAAAGTCCTTTTCGCACCAAAGGGTAGATTATAGGACCAAGTTAACCTCAGATCCTGCGGAACATTATAGTCACCGGGCCCCCGCCCAACTGTGCGGTCGTATACGTTCTGAGGTGTAAAACCGCCCCCCGCGGTAACGTTAGTAAGGACCTTGGAATAAGTATATGCTGCCATAAGCGTGAGACCGTTCGAGAACCGCTTGTTGAGCTGCACCTGAAGTGAATTATACTCGGACACTCCCCAAAACGGGGATTCGTAGGTAACTCCGGCATACTGCGGATAGGGAGTGAGAGCCTGCGCCAGTGTGGAATTGAACCCTGCGTATGGTAAAGGCGCGAGCCCGGGATTTTGTGATAACGGCTCAAGCAACGCATTGCCATATTGCAAAGCGCTTACCGGTTGCTGGTTCATATTCGACCAGGTGTAGTCGTCCAGCCTCTGGCCTACGTTACCAACGTAACTGACATCGAGCGTGGAGTTACCGCCCAAAAGAAACTGTAACCCCAAGTTATAGTTCTGAATCCAGTTGACCGTGCCACTCTGCCGAGCTATGTAGGTCACATAGGATCCATTCCCACTCGAAGGATCGGTATCCGGAATCGTGCCGGGATAGCTGGGATAGGGTTGACTTAAAGTCAGCACCGCGGCATCGGGATATGGGAGGGATACCGTGGTGGGGCTTAGAGACATGCTGGCGGTGTATCCAAAAGTCGAGGGAGTAAAATAGGTGTCGAGAGGCGGGGGGTGATTGATCCCGTAACCGCCGCGTACGACGATCCGCGGTTTGACCGCATAAGCAAATCCAAACCGGGGCTCAACTTGGCCCCACTGCGTGGCGATGAACGTGTTCTCGTGTAGCACATTGGCAAATTGCAGTGCACCCTTAATGTTGCCCGCACCCGGGTTGGGCAGATCGGGATTCATACTTGACATTCGGCCAAACACTTCAGTTTGACCGGGAATAACCGACCAGCGCAGGCCCAGCTCCAGTTGGAATTTGGACGTCACCTTCCAACTGTCGGAAGCATAAAACCCGTATTCCCGCTGTTTGTTCCCTATGGTGGTGTTGGCTCCTTGAGGCCCGCCAATAAAGTGGGTGGAGGACGCAACCTGACCCAGCAAAAAACTGGCAAACGCGTTACCTGTCTCCCCACTAAAGTTTGTCGATTGGGTCTGGATCGGACTGAACTCATCCTCCCCCGAGTCCGTAACATTGATGTCATTCCCATAATAAAAATAATCTTGCGTCCCGAAACCAAACTGATGCTTACCGTGAATCCAGGTAAGCTGGTCCTGGATCACACTACTCCCGTTGTTGTAGATGTATAAGGGGTCGGATCCCATCGTGTCGACAGTTCCGCCCAGCACCGGTGCACCTGCGAAGTACATTTCAGGGGGAGTGGCTGGGCTAGTGTTTAGAATCCCAAGTTTTTGTGCCCAACCCTGATTGTAGTAGTAGCTTGTATCAAAATTATCGAACCGATTGTTGCCAAAGGCAAAATCGTTCAGGAGCGAGGGTGAAATTGTCCAGATATCGTGGACCCGCACCATCCACGAAGGAGTCTTCTGAGTCTCCCATTGGTCAAGCGGACTCCCCCCAGGCGGCGTCGACCAGCCCCGATAACCCCCATACGAATTATCACTCTTGTTATTCAGCCGGCCATTATAGTTGAACATAAACGTTACACGCTGTTTGGTACTGAAATTGTAGTCTTCTTTGGTGGTAGCTATTTCCTCCGTTTGCAGAGGCGACCCACTCGATAACGTAGGCTCGTTGTCAAAAAGGCTAGCGTAAGTAGGGTTCGGAAGCAGCGCCAGATAATTATTCGAGACCGTGGTAAACGCCGTCGGAGAAATAATGTTGCCGTTATAGGGATCCCGTACCTCGACGCCATTCACGAGTTGCGTGGTAGCCGGATTGTAGATCTGACCATACAGAACTGGCCTGCCGAGAGCGTCGGTTCCGATCTGCGTACCGGAAAGGGCGTTGCCGGTGAAGGAGGGGTTAAATAGGCCCGAAAAGTCACCCTGCTTCATGGCAGCGGTGGGAAGGGTAAGAAAGCCGCCCCTGCCGAAATTTTCAAACTTGTTTTTCTCGAAGCTGAAAAACCAAAAGGCCTTGTCCTTTCCGTTATAGACGTGCGGGATGTAGATCGGGCCTCCCGCCGCACCCCCGTATTCAGTGGTGCGACGGGGTGACTTAGGAATTCCCTCGGCGTTGTTGTCATATCCGTTGGCATCGAAAGCTTCGTTTTGAATGAAGGAGTAAAGTTGCCCGTGCAGCTGATTGGTGCCGGATTGGATATTATAATTAACCACGCCGGTTGCAGCGTCATCGAACTGCGCACCCATAGCTCCCGTTTGGAGCTTGAACTGGCTTATGGATGCATACGTGGGCGTCATCTCAGCGGTATCGCCTGGAATATCATATCGGCCCTCGGAAATGCCATCGATCAGGACTTCCTGGCTATAGGCCTGACTTCCATTAATCGTTCCCTCGAAAGTGCCACCCTCGGTACCGGGCAGACTCTGGAAGACAAATTGCTGTATATCCCGATGTTCGTCGCTGCTGAGCTCGATTGGCCATGTGTTCAAATCCTGGTTGTTGACGTAAGTGCCGGCCCCAGGGGAAACGTCAACAGTCGCTCCACCGCTTACCGTCACCGTTTGAACCTCACTTCCTACTTCCAATCCAAAATTAAGCTCTAAGGTCTCTGCCACACGGAGTTGGATGCCTTCTTGCACCATCTTGCGGAAACCCTGCTTCGTAACCTCGACACTATAAGTCCCCGGAGGCAGCGCAACAAATCGGAAAACTCCCGCAGTCGTGGTGATCGTCTTTGTCTGGACGCCGGTGCTTACCATCGTCGCAGTTACAGCCGCACCGGGAACGGTGGCGCCTGACTTGTCCACCACCACCCCGTTAATGGACCCGCGTTCCCCTTGAGCGGTTGCTAAGCCCATTCCCACTAGAAGGCCCATAACTGTCAGCATGAATAACTTTGTTAGGCGATATCTTCTTGAAATGTGCCCGTAGGGTTCTTCGATTCTCATAGGAAACTCCTTTCGTCGCTTCCATTCGATATACCTTTAGAATATACCGACGATTATCGATACCGCTGTTTTCCGCCCTGAGATGAAATCTATTCTCCGAGAGGCCCCTAGGGCTTGTCAAGTAATTTCATTACGATAAAGTTTCCTCAATTTTCCATCGGGTGAGATAGATTTCCACGATCCACCATAGGGACTGCGAGTCCCGCCCTCGTAAAAGGCTGGTGAGCAGCAGGAGGGGCACTTGCCCGAACCCTCAGGTCAGTTCTACGCGGCGGATCGAATGGTTAGCAACGACAATGTTATCTGCCCAAGACCGAATATGAGTATGGCGATTCACGTCAAGCACCCAGTAGCCTCGGTGATCGGGTTTCTGAAAGGTGTGCATCATCGCAGGCGCGTCTCGCGAACCGCCCCTACATTGCACGTTCTGGCGTCTGCCCTTCCCCCGGCTTGAAGACCTTGTCGTAAATCACCGTCAGCACCGCCCCCACCAGTCCCACCGCTGTTACCACCCACCACATTTGTCGCGGCCGGTGCAGGACGTCGCCGAACTCGCGCAGCAGGAATGCTCCCAGCGGTCCGGCGATAAAGTACCCGATGGCAATGGGTAGGAAAGAGCAGCCCATGTAAAGACCCTGCTGGCCGGGGGGCGCGAGCCGCGAAATATATTCAAAGTACCGCGGCGCTTGCAGGATCTCACCGAGCGCTACCACCACTAGAGTGGCGACCAGCCCCGGAGTGGCCGGGTAGATTGCCAGGATCAGCCACGCGAGGCTGGTGATTAGCAGGCCCAGCGTCAATGCCGAAAAGGTTGGAATCTTGCGGGTCAAATAGGTTGCCGGAATCTGGAAGCAACAGATCGCGAGCGCGTCGATGGAGAGCAGCAAATCGACGTTGGCGTTCGGGTCCACGTAGCCCCGCAAAAACAATGGCGCCGAAATGAATTCCTGCCAATAGACGATATAAAAGCTGGAATAGATTAACAGGAATAGAACGAGGCGAAAGTTGCGCAGAACAACGAAGATGTTTCGGATCGCCTCCGCAACGCTCGTCACCTTCTGCTCGCCAGAATGACCCGGTTCGTGAAAGAAGCCCATGGTGACCAGGAACATCAGAAAAACGCTGAGGGCGGACACACGAAAGACATTCTCCATGCCCCATCCCAGTTGCTTGCGCACCAGCCATGCCACCACGGGGCCAAGCGTTGCACCGACGCTCACGAGTGTGTAGTAAATTGAATATCCTATGGAACGCACATTTTCCGACGAAGCGCGTGCGGTGGTCCCCACCACGCACGGTTTTACCATCCCGGGCCCCAGCGCCACAACCAACAGGAAAACAAGCACCAGCCATTTGTCACCGAGCGCTTGGCGCACCGCGTGCATCCAGGGCGCCGAAAGTGAACCCAGGAGAAAATAGCCGACGGTCATGGCGAGGTACGCGAAGATCAGCGCGCGGCGAAAACCGAAACGGTCCGCGAGCGTCCCGCCCAGCACCGGCAGCAACCAGACCACGAATCCGAACGTCCCCATCATCCAGCCGGTGACTTCTTTCGAAAAATGCAGTTGCTCGCTCAGATACATGGCCAGCACTGCGCTCGCGGCGTAGTAGGCGAGGCGCTCGAACAATTCCGAGAAATTCGCCACCCAAAAGGCGGGCTTGAATCCCGTGCGGACCTCGGCCAGCCGCTCGGTGAAGCTCATCATGGCCTCCTGACCCCAGGCTGCGTCGCGAGGATAAGGATCTGTGCGACAGCTCTTCGGCGGAGCGCCTCTTTTCCTACCTCTGGAAAATGGTCATGGGCCGCCGATGCCCTTTGGTGTGTTGCCGCAAGGCTCGCTCATCCCAAATAAAAACTCGCCAATTGGTTCTTTCATCTGTGAGTTGGTCCATCAGGATCAGCGAGGCATGTCGGCTATATTCTGCGGGTCCCACAAAATGCGCCAGCCGCTCTATGGAATGCCAAGCGGCTGCGGGGGCCGGCGGGCGTCCTTTAAGAGGCACTTTTGAGCATGGCAGCCAAAAATTCGGATTGCCCCTGCGGATTCGGTGACAAACGCTAGCCATGACGCTCCACCCGTTCGGCCTCCTCCTCACGCTCAATCAGGTTGTCCAAGGCCAGAAGGCATAGCATCAATTGGCGCAGGGGATGATAGTTATCCTGCCGGAAGACGTGCGGCTGCCACGTCATCCGGCGGTCGGCAAAGAGCATGTAGCCCGGATTCCACCGCTTTTTCTGGGAAAACTTTTCGTCGATAACCTTCTGGGCCATACCGAAGTACCTCTCTGCCCACCATGCCTCGGTACGTTCGAACACTTTCAAGGTCGCAACCTGCGTTTCTTTCAGTGCCCAAAGCGCCTTCATGTACTCATACTCTCCGGTGAAGTGCAATTCCAGGCCCGTCCCTAGAGGGTCCTCCACGGGCCATTCATAACCGGGTTGGTCCACATTGACCCACTGTGCAAGTCCGCCGTAGATGTAGTCCCATCCCGCCTCGAGGTGGCGCTGGATTCGCTCGGCGCAGGTTTCCCACACGGCGTCATCACCGCGTCGGGTCGCCTCTTCCAAGGCCATCCAGAGGGCCTCGACGCTGTGGCCAAACCGCGACTTGCGTTCCTCCTCGGGCGGGCGGCTGAAGTCGAAATAGAGCATCTCAGTGTTTAGACCGATCTCGGGATTGTAATGTTTGTTCACGATGGCATCCAGGGCACGGTCTGCTATAGCCGCGATCTCCGGGTCGTTCCACCGCCTGAGCATTTGGGTGGCGATGTAAAGGATGACCATCCATAACCCCTGGGGCCGTATCGCCTGCTGGCTGTTCCACAGATAGGGGAAATCCCCTCCACGGTAGCGAAAATCCGGGCTGTCGAAGTACCTGAACAGTTTCCGCAGCAGGTGGAAGGCGATCTCGCGGGCTTGCTCGTCCCCTGTGGCAGCGGCGTATTCTTGAAATCCCTCGACGATGAAGTACATCCCTTCGGTGTCACCGCTGAAAGGCCTCAGCACCTTTCCTTCGCGCGACAACACTTCTGCCCACCAACCGTCTTCCTGGCGTGCGTACTTCAGCACAAACTCCTTGGTTTTTCGCGCGACCTCCAGGTAGCGGGGATCCTTCCCGAAATGGTTATAAAGGAAACTGTACACCCAGATGGCGCGGCCCTGAAACCAAAGAATCTTATCGGTATGGGCGCGGGTGCCGTCATAATCCAGCGCGCACATGATGCCGCCGTTTTCATGGTCAATTCCATATTTGTCCCAGAAGGGAAGAGCGACCACAAAAAGCTCATCGTAAAACCTTTGACGCCATTCCGATAGGCTCATTCCGGCCAACTGCAATTTAGTTCCCTGGCGTGCCCCGGGCCTTTCGATTCCCATTGGGGTTACCTCCACTCTAACCGCCTCAGCCGTTTCATTGTTCTCCATTCTCCGCCTTCTTTTGCCCGTCCGCCATATCACTTTGTGGCACTCGCAGCGCATGAAATCACACCCTGAAAAGGCGTGGCTTCACTTCTGCCCTTCCCTCCTCTTATTACCCTTATTGATTTTCGAAGGGCTGGGCTTTGCCAAATCGCCGATTTCCGGGTTTTTCCACTCGCTCTGCCTTACCACTTCGAAGTGATGCCCGGCGCGAGAATGTCAGCGATCGCGGGGCCAGTGAGGCTGGTGCCCGAGTCGCTATTTGCGCATTTATTGTCGAAAGGCGCTCCGGCGTTCAGCAGTCCGAAGGCTTTAGTGTTTTCCGGATTCAGCATAAAGCGGTCGAATGCTTGCACTTCTTTCACAATCCGTGGGTCTTGGTGAACATTCTCGTAGTACCAGATCAAGAAATTGGCGATCCCCGGACTGCGCGTCACGTCAAACCTACCCTTGCAGGCGGTCCCCGCCCCATGGAGATTCCCCCAGGTCCCGTTGGCGTTTTGGGTCGTCAGCAGCCATTCAATGTGGGGTTTGATTTCCCTACGCAGTTCTGCTTTCCACACCGGTTGGTCACAATATAAATCGAAGGCGATAAAACCTTCGCCGAGATAGGTGGAGTTCGCATAAGGCATCTCGTCCCACAGGTGATAGTTAGTGAACACACCCTCGTCGTCAGCGATGTACGGGATGACCCCGTCCTTCCTCATGGTACTTAAGACCCAGCGCAGCGCGTTGTACCCCACGCGACGATATTTGTCTTCCTTGGTGATGTGGTACATCCACGTGTAGGTTTCTCCGCCCGCCAGGCATGTGGCCGTGGTGTAAGCATGGTGTTCAATGGCAGTCATTTTCTCGGATTCTGGAGCGCCCGTATGTACGCAATGAGCTTCGTCCGCAGCCGTACACTTGGTTTCCCAGCCATAGCACAAAGCGCCGGAGGGAAGCATCAGCCCATCCCTCTCGATCGCCTTGAAGTAGCGTTGTACGGCGGAAACGTATTTTTCTTGTCGGTCGTTATCCACGTGCTTGTAAAGCAAGCTAAACAGCCCCAGGGCACTGCCCGTGTCGGCAAGCTCGATGCCGCCGTAACCGGTCAGCCAGTAACCCTGTGGATTTTGTTTCTTCAACAGGCGATCCGCGTAAGCAATGGCCGTATCCAGATAGCGTTGCTTGCCGAGAATCTCGTATCCGGCGACCAGCGTCCGCATGTAGTAACCACCGGTGTAAATCGTCGTGACATCGCTCTTATTCTGCACAATATAATCACAAAGCTGCTCGAAGAACTGCCGCGTGGCCGTGCAGTCAGAATCCGAACAGAACGGACTACTGGCTTTTACGGGTCTGACTGAGAATAACAAGGTGAAAAGAATTCCCACCAAAAGGCCACGGCCTGAGATGTTCGACATAACTAACTCCTTCCTCCTCACAAAAATTGTCAACCAAAGTTACTTATCCGAAACACGCTAGAATTTTACTACGACGGAACGTGCATAATCCCTTGGTCCACGACGGATGGTGAACACTCCTGTAACACTGATCGTCGAAATCTTTGCGCGCTGCGACGATTTTGTGGCACGGGTTCTGATCCAAGCGAATCCGTGGCCTCTACTTTTTTCACAGCTTCTCCCACCCGTGACACGACTGCTGAGGCCGTGCCACGGGCGGGTTGCGGACCGGCCGCGCTGTGGAACTTTACGTTCCTTCGTTGGAATTTAACGACTCCGCCATTAATGCGTGAAGGTCGTCCGGCTCACGTCGGCTTTTGGGCTTCTCTGAAGGTGGAGTGACCGTTTGATGTTGCCGCCCAATATCTTGCTCCTTTTCTTGCTCCGCTAGATCAAGCATTGTGACCGCGTAGGTCTCCACTCGAGGGTCGAGTTCCGGTGAAAAAGAGCCAAATATGAGCTTTGCCGCCGGCAGTTCGCGAGCGGCCTGTAAGCGCAAGCGCGATCCAGCAGCTTGAGTGACTCAATTTCAGCGCCGGTGAGTGTCACGCTGCGGAACTGCTCTGATTGGGTACCGACCAAGCCGAGCGTCCAAACCCCGGCGCCATTTCCGCGAACGGTCTCTACCCGCATGGGTTCGTTGAAGAACGTCCCACTGACGATTCGGCCGGCCTTGGGGGCGTGGCAGTACAACAAGGCTGACTTCAGCAGCAAGTCGGGTTGCAACTCGCGACATCAAGTGGGCGAAAAGCATGGATTGGGCGTCAGCGGAATGCCCGCGCCCGCCACGGCTGAGCCTCTTACCGGGTAGTGAATGACCGGAGGTTGGAGGCTATGGGCTAGCGATACATGACATTATGTCATCGTGTTTTCAATTTTTCATAATTGGAGTAACTGGATTTTTTTTCATTATGTTCTCAGGTTCGAGCGGTCAGAAAGTTGTTTTCCAACCTTTTGTTTTCAATAACTTCTCAGGTTTGGGAGGAAACGCTTGCGATGGATATTATGTCTTTGCAAATCTTGCACTATGTTGGCCTTTTGTCTAGCCATGAGCAGACCCAAATTCCTTGCCGGCCGAAGCTCCGCCATCTCGGCGGCTCACATGCCCTCCGGAAGCCGGCGTTACAGCCCAGATCAGAACAGTACCGGCCCAGACTAGGACGTTGTGGTGCGTGCCCAAGTTAGGACAGCACTTGCCGCCCGGCCGTATCGCAGCGCCGGATTGGAAACGCCGAGCCCTAACCCTCGACTAAAACTATAGCCTATCTCGGTGGCTTTGTCAAGATGGAAGTTGGCCCCCGCTTTCCTCTCCGCCGGGCGCTCGCTCCTGCCTTTATCCTTGGCTGAGATCCTCTTTAATCGTGGGCGGCGGCAGCCGGAATCTTCCTCGGACGATGCGGCGCCCGTGCCTTTTTTTTGACGGTAATCGAGGCCATGCGTCAGCCACTTTGACGTGACCCTGGTTTCGATGCGGGTGCGCGACATAGAAGTTGGAGTTAGGCGGCGATAGCCGGGCGGCGGTCCTCCCAGTAATCCTCAAAGCGGCCATTGAGACAAGCGCAGCGGAGGGCGAGGATGGCGTTGGCTCCGCGTACGGTCCAGAACATTCCGGAGCGTTTGAGGCGCGAAGCGACCACCGATTTGCATCCGGCTTCGATGACGCCCGAGCCTACAAAAAGGTGTTGGCGGCGGAACTGGGGATATCGCATGCGCTCCGCATTCCTTTCAAAGTAGTCCGCCTCGGTGCGGAGTTTCTCCGCCACCTCGGGGTTACGGGAGGCGAGGGAACGTAACGCCACCACGAGTTTTTCGATTTTCCCCTGATCCAGCAGGCGCTTCTGATGGACCTGCATCCAGGCCTTCCACTTCCCTTGGTCATGGGGGTACAGGCTGCGCACCAACTCCCACAGATGCTGGCGCGCGTGATAGAGGTCGACAATCAGCGTCGCCCCCGGAAAGTGCAGGGCGGCCAGATTCCAGATCCACTCGGCCCCGCCCATCACCACCCGGAGGAGGGCACGGCTCCAACCCCGCTTCCCGGCTTCCCGATAAAGGCGTCGGCCGAACTCCTCGGCGGTTTCCACCGCTCCGGTATAGGTAGTGGAATCGGGAGCGCGGATGGGGTAGCCCTCCTCATCCCAGGTCGTTTGGGTGAAGACGCACCCGAGCTTGACTTCCCGCGTATGCGCCGGTTGGCCCTCGACCTTGCCGTGCCGACCCAGTGTCTCTTTCTTCACCACCGGAACTCCCGTCCCATCCATTTGCACATACAGGATGGGAAGGGGCTCCCCCCCGGCTACGGGCAGGTCCAACTGCAGGGCTTTCTGCCTCTCCTTTTGTTCGCGCTGGGCGACCTCGGCTCCGATCCCCTCGGCCGTGCGCTCCACCGATTTGGCGGTCACCTGTAAGCCCGCCAGGACTTTCATCTGCTCCCGGCCGTGATCGAAGGGGGCCTCCTGGCCCACCAGCGCCTGCATGCGGCGCACTCCCGGAGAGAATTCCGTGTTCTGGATGTCCAGTTCGCCATCGGCGGGAAATTGTCCGGCGTGACAGTCCGGGCATAAATAGTAGGGCCGCGACCCCTCCACCCGGCCCACCACGGTGAGCACGGGCTTGGAGCGTAATCCCCCGTAGTGGGCCGCCTGACCACAGGAACAGGGCAGCGTCCGGGTGTCGGCCGCGGGAGCCGGAAATTGCAGCAACGTGGTCAAGGCCGCGGCGCCCGCCTGATGCACGGTCGAGCGCACGGCGGTCTCGATCGCCTCCAGATCCGTGCGACCGTCTTTATGGCGCTGAGCAAAGATCCGGCCCAGGAGTTGGTTTATTTCCCGCCCCACTTCCTGATGGATAGCAGCAGCCGTTTTTTTTCCGCCTCGGTCCAGCCGCCGCGTGCTGGCTCCACCGGGCGACGCGCACAGATGCTTTCATTGAGGGTCACGAGTTCCGCACTGAGCTTCTGGAAACGACGGAACTCGGCGACCTCCTTTTGCGCTTTGCGTAAGGCGGCAGGGTTGGGGAAACTTTCCGTGACGGTTTTGCCCGCGACCCGGCGGGTCAGGCGGAATTGAGGATCGTGGCCGGGGTCGTTAGGCTTCGCGCAATGGCAGGTGGGCTTACCACAGCGGCGTACCACGGCGGTAATCGAGCCCGGGCGAAGATCGCCCAGCCCCAGAAACTCCTCGAGGAGCAGGGATCGGTCCGCCTCTAAAGCAGCAAGAGAGTCAGGCATGGAAGCCTCCTATCTGAGCATCTATATACGCTCAGAATTATAGCACAAAAAAGAAAATCCACCGCTCCTAACTTCCATGTCGCACACCCTTTCGATGCAAGTTGGTTGACAGCCCCGTCCGGGCGTGTTACAAAAGATAAAGGCGGTAGTTAACCGAACGGGCCTGTGGCGCAGTTGGGAGCGCGCATGACTGGCAGTCGAAAAACTCCGCGCTACCATGCACCACACCGTGCTACATCCTATTGACCCAACAACTACTTGTATACCGCAGTAGCCCATCGTAAACTTTGATAATCCGGGGTATCACATCCGCTTTTGCATTCACGTCCATTCACGGGACGGCGTCCACACTGGCGTATAATGACACAGACTTGGGGCGGATAGGTTGGCCGCCAACAAGACGGGCTATCCCGGCCCGTCTTCCGCCCTTACCTATAAGCCGGGAGCCACGCGGGAGGTGGCTATGGGGCCGAGTCACGGGAAAGTCGAACCGCCAAAAGAAGATGATGCGATAGGACGGATGTTGGAAGACCCGGAGGCGCAGGCCGCCCTCACCAAACTACGCAACGATGGTTTTGACCTGACTGGCCCCACGAATACCGCACAGGTGGTTCGCATGCTTCTTGTCGCGTTCGCGGTGTCCGACCCGGATGAAGAGTCCACCCGCGATTTGGTCTGGCAAATTCAGAAAATTGTCAAGTCGGCCACCCGGTCATCTCGCAGTGCGCACGATGATGAGGTTTCCCATTTGCTCTTCGTCGTTCGTGCGGCGGCCAAGCAACCCGAATACACCATCGACGCCAGCGCGCTGAAGCAGCGGCGGTGGCGACGGCGGAACCCAGCCGGTACGCACGACACGCCCCCCAAGCCCACCGCAGACTAAGCGTTTTTCTCAGAATCTTATCGAGCGTTACCAATAACTACGCAGACTGAGGCTTATCCTAGCGGACATGAGGCGATATTTTCGCTTGGAGGTTTGCAGATGGGTCCTAACGAAGAAAGACCGCTAACCTTGCTGCGTGAGGGAGAAGCAGCGCGACGACTGGCGGTCACGCCAGCATGTTTAAGGAAATGGCGCTCGAATGGCCGTGGTCCGAAGTTTCTGCGTCTGGAGTCACGGGCCATTCGCTACTCGGACGCTGAGTTACAACGCTGGATCGAAGAGCGTGCTCTTCAAACCGTCGGGGTGCGATGAGCCGGGGCAGAATCCCGTGGGGGAGCACCTAACAGGAAGGGTCAACCCATAAACGAGAGAGCCTCGCCAGTGTTTTGCGGCAGTGGCGAGGCTTGAAACTCTATTTCACAGGAGCCAACTGTATGATCCACTTGTATTATACACTGAATGAAGGGCTAGTCAAGGCGTTTTCTGAAGCAGCGGTACTAATGGACGCGCTGCTTCAACTGTGCACGGGGCTTGCCGAGCGAGAGCGCAAAAAGCTCGTATATTACGTAACGGCGACTCACTCTCTGCCTTTCGCTCTACTCTTTTCACTCGCGGTTCTACGGGGCGTCCAGGGCACGGGCAAGTCTTGGGCAATGAGAATCGCCCGGTTATTTGCGTACAACCCGCTTTCCATCAACGCGCAGGGCTGCACCCTCCCGGTCTTCCGTGATTTCCTGACCACCGCGCACGGCGGGACCGCAATCATCGAAGAGGGCGACTCAGTATGGAAGGGTAACACATGGTTTGAGTGCCTCTTGTCGGACAGATACCACCGCGATTCGGCAAAGGTCGCGCTTAAAGTACCGGGAGGAGATGACGGTTTCGTCACCAAGGAGCAACCGTCCTTCGGGGCGTCTATCGTACATAGACGTACCCCATTCGAGAATTCGGCGCTGGAGGGTAGGAGCATCATCGTTCGCTTTCGGCCCGTGCATAGCGGGAACTTCCAAAAGATGGCAAAGGGCTGGGACAGTGAATTGACCAACGACAGCGCGATAGCCGGAATTCAGGGAGTCACGCTTGAGCTGCCCCAAATCGAACAGCCTCCAAACCAGATCGACGGACGAATTTGGGATACTTACGGCCCGGTCATTGGAGTGTCTCGCATGTTGGGAGACTCCACATTTGAGAAAGAAATGGTACAGGAAATGGAGGTCGCAACAATGACTTTGCGAGAAGCGCAAGCCACGACGGAGTTGGAGCCAATCGCCGTGCGGGTGCTAATTGAGTGTATTTCTGAAAACGGCAAACTGAATTTTGGCAAGGGCGTACCTCTAAAGGAAATTAGGGCCGCCATCTGGAAAAACGAGGGAGTCAGCGTGCACTCCTCCCAAATTGGGGCAATCTTTTATGAGTTGGGTTTTGAGAAACATAAGGCGCACGGTGACATCAAAGTTTATCCGTCGGCTGCAAAGCTGGTCGAAGTCTGCTCCTTGTTGGGAATCGAAGACGAAGCCATAGAGGAGCTTGCAAAAAAATTGAAGAGTAAGAGCGGGTAGGCGCGGTAGAGAGGGTGCACAGTTCCCCTCGTGCGCTACCGCAACACTTAGGTAGACGGGGTAGATTAGGTAGAAGGGGTAGAGGGGGTAGACTTCTATAGTTCCCTTCCCGCTTCACACGATGACCGCCACGCGGGAGAGCGGCTACCCGGTCTACCCGTTCCCCCCAAAGGACACAAAAATGTGAGCTGGGGCTTGGTTTCCCGCTTGATTTAACCCACTCAGATTCCAAGACTTACGGCTCTTCCCACATTCTGACAATTGCATTCGTCAGTCCCAAGCTAACTATTCTTGAGTTTTATTCCCCTCCGAATCTATGAGTTAGGGTGTATAGGTTATATATTCAGGTTGCGTCAGTCTTGACTAAGCGTTTCCGTTTGGCCCTTATCCAGGTTTCACCGGAGAACTCCCGCGTTAATTCCTGGGCCGGGCCGGGGGTGAACGAACCGACCGTCTTTCGGAGTTCAATCCCAAATGGGCGGACTGTCCGCATCCGCTTGCGTCCTCGATTCGGGCAACTATCACTTACAGGAAAGCTCGATCAGCCGGTTGTTGAGTTTTGCTTCATAAATCGGGCTGTCTTCGTAATCCAGGTCGTTAATTGCCAGTTTCGCTTCCACCATACGGCGGTCGAACTCAGTGCGCCCACCCTGCGCGCACGCTTCAACTGCGGCATCAATCGCTTGATTGGCCCTCCGCCTTTTCCCCGGTTCTCCCCAAATCTGCCAAAGGAGAATTAGTACGACTACGATGAGCAATACGGAGAACAGAATTCGTGATGCCTTGGGGCCAGCTTGCTTCTTCGCGGTTACTGGCGCTTGTTGCGCGCCGAACTCTTGCCCACAGAAACGGCAGAAGGCATCGGACTCAGTTACCTGTTTGCCACACTTTGGACAGAACATTTGGACTTCCCCTAGCGCACATCGGTTATCTTGTCATCGAGGTAGAAAAATTCTGCGGTCGAAGTGCTATCGCGGTGACGCCTTGACAGTACAGGGATATAATCCCTCTATCTTCGTAATGTCATTATCGTCAGATAAGAAACTGCTCCCGATATCTTCGAGCAGCCAATTTGGGGCCTCGCCGTGCTGCGCGATGTTGGTGAACTCCGCAGTTACGTTTTCCCTTTTCCCGTCCCACATTGTCACCTCGACTGTGACAACACGATAGGGAATCGGGGCACTATTGTGGGTTTCATCCTTCACGAGCTTTCCGCAGCGCGCTGGAAATTCTTCCGGTTTCATTTCTCTCAAACGCAATTTACGGTTCAAGTCGCTTAGCTCTTGCTGCTCCTCATCGTGTTTCCTGACCCACCCTGGGATGGAGTAGACAAGTAACGCCGCCATGATGCCGATGAACACTCCCGCTGCGATTTTAAGGGTCAGACCTCTCTGCCCGGTGTTTTCTATGCCACACCTCCGGCTACCTCACATCCGTCACCTTGCCATCATGGAACTCGACGGTCATATCCTTGTACTTGTACAGCACCTTCTCTCCGAGGTCCACCTTGGTTTCGGGCACCCCCAGGACAAGTTCAACCTCTTCTCGCGTCATTCCCAACTTGATTTGCTTAACTGAAACGCCACTGGCAGTATTGCTCTGCCTCGCGTTACTGGATTTGCTCGCCTCTTCTAGAGTGCCGTAGGTCTCGAACCATTGGTCTATCAATGTCTTCGCCTGTTCTATGGGGAACGCGAGGATTGCATTCGGAAGTTCTTTGGACTCGTGCTGGAAGGCTCCGACGCCCCGCGTGATGGAATGAAAGGAATCGGCTGTGACCCAAACTTCCAGCCATTTGCCATGCACCCTCGCCTTGTCCGACCTGAGAATTTCCCCCTTGTGGACAGGCTCGGGCAAAGGCCCACAGTCGGCATCTAAATCATACGGAGAGCGGACCATGTTATGCAGGTTGGCACTCGACTCCTGCAATTTTTGCATGAGCAATTGGTCTTTGGCGTCACCGTCTGTGGGAGGAAACTCAACTTCAACCCGGAAGTTCAATGGAGGAATATCAGGTCTTTCCCCACAGACACCAAGCGCGATACCCTCGTGGAGGACAACGAAGTACTTGTTTCTGTATCCCTCAGAGAGGTCGTCCTTTTTCCCCCATGCGGGACTAGCCCCCGATGCAACCATAGCTAACCCCAGCAGTGCGCACAGCCTTCCCGCATTGCTCATACTGCACCCCCTTGCTTCGGAATCGATAGATGGGAATGCCTGGCATACCAGACACACGCCCGCGATGATACGCGCACTATGGGTACATGTCCAGCGGCAACCACGCGCTTTTAGTTCAACTGGGGACGCGCATACGAGCATTGCGGAAGAAGAAGCGTTGGACCCAAACCGACATGGCCGTTTATCTGGACATGAACCGGGGCCGCATCTTAGACATCGAACGGGGCAAGCGTCAGGTTGGAATAACCACGTTACAGGTGATCGCCACCGGCCTCGACACCACTATGGCGAATTTGCTCAAGGGGCTTTGGCTGAAGGCTGGCCTGCCCCACCGGTCCCCCCTACTTGAAAAACCGCATCTTGGCCCGTGTGAACCAAGCCACACCCCACGGATGGGACCCGCCGTTCGAAAACTCAAAAGGGGGGCAGGGGGCAGGGGTACGGGTCAATACCTGGCGAAGCCGGGCCTGCGAGCCGGGAGTGTGGCGAGCAGGCAGCGCGAATGCGCACGCACATCCCCCCGGAACGTGAACCCGATAGGCGGGTACGTTCGTTCACCGGGTGTTCACACTCCAACACTCAGCTTAGATGTCTCGCGCAGTCAGTAACTTACCGTAGCACTTTGTAGGACCACGTGATAGCCTGTCACATTTTCCCTCAGAATTTACTTGACAAACCGGAAAGGATGTGTTACCAATGGTAACAGCAATGGACAAGAAACAATTCACGGAACTCCGCAAACAAATGGGACTCACTCAGGCAGAGCTTGCCCGCGAATTGGGGGTATCTAGGGCCGCTGTCTCCCGGTGGGAGAGTGGCAAGCGGAAGATTGATAGCATCCTGGCACTGGCTCTCGAATGTTTAGCAGAGCGGCTTGCCGGGAAGAAACGGAGGGGGTATGCCAAGGGTAGGAAGTAAGGGTCACCTGTGGCGAAGGGGTGAGACGTACTATGCCATCTGGTATAGGAACGGCTCGCGGTTCTGCGTCCATACCCATAGGTCCGATGAGGCCGAAGCGCAAACCGAGATGGCGCGACTAATGAGCGAATGTGAGGCGGGCGAATTCAAAAAGCCCGACAAGACTCCTCCTACACTCGTTACCATGTTGAATGAGGGGGTACGCTTCTATCGGCGCAAGGGCCGCAAGAGCCTTGAGCATGTGGAACGGCATGTTAAGCGGCTCAAGAACGGGTTTGCTGGCAGACGTTCGGATGAGATCACGACTGACCACGTAAACCAGTACGTTGAAAAGCGGCTTGACGAAGGGATGTCGAATGCCAGCATCAACCGCGAACTGGCTTTCCTTCGGCTCGCGTACAACCTAGCTCGCAAAGCTGGCAAGCTCAAGGCTGAGATGGTTCCCTATTTCGAGATGCTGCCTGAGAACAACCGGCGGACAGGCTTCTTTGAACAAGAGCAATATGAGGCTGTGCTGGCGAAACTGCCTGACTACCTCAAGGGCGTGCTGACTATGGGGTATTGGACAGGGATGCGCAAGGCCGAAATTCTAGGCTTGACGTGGGACAAGGCAGACCTGTTCAATAGACTGGTCTTCCTTGAGCGCACAAAGAATGGCGAAGACAGAACGTTGCCGCTGAACGATGAGCTTTACAAGATGATGCTTGACCAGAGCAAGCAACGGGTAGAGGGCTGTCCCTTCGTGTTCCATCGCTACGGGGAGCGCATCCAATCCTTCGGCAAGGCATGGCACACGGCCTGTAAGGATGCGGGCTTCGAAGGCAAGTTGGTTCACGACTTGAGGCGGACAGGGGTACGCAATCTAATCCGTGCTGGCGTGCCTCAGTCGGTCGCTATGAAGATCAGCGGACACCGGGATGCTCGAATCTTCGCCCGCTACAATATCGTGGACACGCGAGATGTGGCAGAGGCCATGCGCAAGGTAAGCCAGTACGAGCAAGAGAAGCGACTGGCACGGGCCAAGCAAGTCTTTGACGTTCACAATACCTTCACAGAGGCGAATTTCGAGGGTCAAAAGCCCTCTTTACCTGAGAAGGTACAATAGTGTAGTATTGAATCGAAAGTAGTTGCGCAAGACGGGGGCCTGTGGCGCAGTTGGGAGCGCGCATGACTGGCAGTCATGAGGTCGAGAGTTCGAACCTCTCCAGGTCCACCAACATTCCAAAGGAGTTACCTCATTTCCACCAGTCATCGCGAGTCCAAGTTCGTCCAAGATCTCAATCGAGCAGTGCCTTCACGACCTGGGTGTTGGCCTCCCGCAGCTCCTGACCGACCTCGGAATCGATCCCGTAGTCAACCGTGGTCTTCAGGTCGGCGTGCCGCATGAGCTGTTTCTGCGCCTCGAGCGGTGCTTTGAACTGCTTGAGCCAAGCCCGGTAACTATGACGGAAAGTGTGCCAGCCGATGTTCCCGATGTCGGCCGCCTCCGCCGCTGGCTTCAGGACACGGGATAACACGGTATCCTTCCACATCGCCTTCCCGGTCGAACTGGCGAACACGAAATCCGAGTCAGCTTTGTAGACGGCCCGCGCCCTGTGCTCCAGCAGGGCTTCCGCCAATGCCGGATCCAGGGGCAGGGTTGTCTCACTCGCGTCGGTCTTTGTGAGGTTTATTTCCCCCGCCACGATACTGCGCTGGATACTGATCTGCAGCTTTTCAAACGAGACATCCTCCCACCTCAGCGCCGTTAGCTCGCAAACCCGCAGGCCCAGGCAACCAATGGTCACGACCATCGTCTTGAAGGGCTCTGAGAGTTTAGACAGGAGTAGCTTGAACTCTTCCCTCTTCAGTACCCGCGGGGTCTTTAATCTCTTCCCCGCTTGTCTTACAAGGGTCATGGGATTCTGCTGCAGCATTTCCCACCTGATTGCCTGATTGAACAAAACGTGAAGGTACTTCCGCAGATGTGATTTGACCTGTCTGGAGTGGGGGTAGTCATCCAGCCAGTCCTGCATCGCCATCGTCTTGACGGTCTGAACAAGTTCGTCTCCCCAGCGGGGGCGCACGTGCTTGTCAAACGCCCCCCGGTAGACGTTCCGCGTGTTCTTCCGATGATGCTTTGGACTGTACTCTTTCATAAAACGATCGATCAGAGCTCCGACCGTCAAATTGTGGAATCGAGACTGTGGGTTGCTGGCGTTAATCTGCGAGCGAAGTGCCTCCACAGCCTTTTCCGCGTCTACCTTGTTTGGGAGTTTTTCAACAGTCCCAACAAGCACAGACTTCGGCTTTCCGTTCTCGATCCAGCGAAACTCCCAAACCGAAGGGCCCTTGGCCCGTCTCCTAACTCTTAAATTACCGTACTGATATCGCGCTGTCATATTCCCTCCAATCAGAATTGACAGCACGGTTGGCTTGACCTGGATTCTAACTTCTCGTTGATCCACCTGTCCAGCGCGCTGGCGCGAAAACGCCAGAGACGGCCGACTTTTAGTGCAGGGATCTCCCCGCGCCGGGCCCAGCGCTCAAGAACCTGTGGACAAATTTGAAGGATTTTCGATGCTTCCGAGGAAGTAAGGAGGGGTTCAATTACACTTGCAAATTTAGCTGATTCCAACTCTCATAAGCCTCCGCACCGTTTCCAAATCAGGAGGTGGTGCCCACCTGGCCAGTGGCCGTCCATGGTTCTAATTTGTCCTCGCTCATCTGCTCGCTCAACTCGAGGACTCCAGAACGAAGACGCCGCCGAGAACGCCAATGCGCTCCCGGTGACAGTGAGTGCCAATAACTCACCGTCAGTCACCCTTAGAATACCACAGTTTCTAAATGGTTGTCTGCTGGGGCGAACAAAGTTGGGGTCTCGGGTTTGGAAGGGTCTCATCTGATCGCCCTGATACTGGCTACGATGGACACGAGCCCTGTTCCTTACCCAGAATGAGCCGACTTTATCCTTATGACCAAACTCCGTCGCATGATCGGCCGAGGTTATCCTTCCTTCTTCGCCCCTTATAGGTTGTTGTTCCAGCGCCGCAGGCGCTGGAACCCTCAGCGCATATAGAAACGTTCTATGAAAAGCTTGACGAAGTCGCCCGGAAAGGTTAGGAAAGCAGGCGGAGAACGCGCCCGGCCCCGCCACGAATTTTCGCCCCGATCGTTCGACGATCACCCGAAGAGCTTCGGGCGGGGCCGGACGCCTGGAGCGACAACGCATACTCAGATGTCGTCCCGCGAGGACTCTACTATAAGGGTTGCGCCGGTTCCGGGCAAGCGCGTTGTCACCACTCTTTCCGGAGGATTGCCTATGCCGAATTCCGCTTCGCTGGCTCCCAACATCGTGGCCTGGGTCGGTCTGGACTGGGCCGATCAAGCCCATGCGGTTTGCCTGCAAGAGGCCGGGGCTTCGCCCGTGGAGCACTCCGAGTTGCAACACACCCCGGAAGCCCTGCAGTTGTGGGTGGCCGAATTGCGTAGCCGATTTCCCCAGGGCCAGGTTGCCATCGCCTTGGAACAATCGCGGGGTTCGGTCTTCTACGCCCTGATGACTTACGATTTCCTGGTTCTTTATCCCATCCCGCCCAAGGCGCTGGCCGACTACCGCCAAGCGCTTTATCCCAGTGGGAGCAAGGGCGATCCGACGGACGCCCGGCTCTTGCTGGAGTTTCTGCGCAAGCACCCGGAGCGCTTTCGCCCCTGGGTGGCCGACGATGCGCCGACGCGCGAAATCGCTCTCTTGGTGCAGCATCGGCGCAAGCTGGTCGACGACCGCACCGCCCTCACCCATCGTCTCCAAGCCCTTTTGAAGGGCTATTTCCCGCAGGCCCTGGAGTGGGCGGGAGACCTGACGTCGCCTCTGGCCTGGGACTTTGTAAGCCAGTTTCAGAGCCTCGAAGAGGCCCAGAAAGCTTCGCGCTGGAAGGTGCTGAAGGTGTATCGTGCCCACACCCGCCGCACCCCGGAGCAGCTCGAACAGCTCCTGGACCAGATCCGCACCGCCCGTCCTCTCACCACCGACCGCGCCGTCATCGAGAGTTCGGCGCTCATGGTCCGGGCACAGGTCGACCAGTTGCGCGCTCTCGCCGCGGGACTGGAGCGCCTGGAGGAGAAGCTGCAGGAGTTGTTTGCCGCCCACCCTGACCACGACATCTTTAACAGCTTCCCGGGCGCCGGCAAGGCGCTGGCGCCTCGCTTGCTGGCCGCTTGGGGCAGCGACCGCCAGCGCTATGAAACCGCCCAGGATATGGAGTGTCTGTCGGGATCGGCCCCGGTCACCGCGCAGAGCGGCAAGAAGCGCTGGGTGCATTGGCGCCTGGCCTGTCCGAAATTTCTGCGGCAGACCTTCCACGAGTTCGCCGGCCACTCGATTCTCTGGTCGCCCTGGGCACGGGTCTACTACCAGCAAATGCGTAAGCGCGGTGCCGACCATCACCCTGCCGTGCGCAGCTTGGCCTTCAAGTGGATCCGCATTTTCTATCGTTGCTGGAAAGACCATACGCTTTACGACGAAGCCCGTTACCAGCAAGCGCTCGAACGCCACGGATCGCCCCTGGCCGCAGCCTTGCGCCAACTTCCAAACCAGGAGGCGCGCGCCTGAAGAAAAAAACCTTGACATCAAACCTCAGATGTCTTCGGGGTATGTTGTTCAGTTTCTGTTCAATTCGAGGAGCATCACCAGGTATGTCCCGTCCCCGTAAGCCCGGCCGCGCCACGAAAGGATATCGTGATCACCTTATCGCCGTTCTCCAATCTCTCGGTTATAAATACACCCTCTCCCGTAAAGCCGTAAACGCCGTCTTCGACAGCATGAAGAACGCCCTGGCCCGAAAAGAACCCGTCGAAGCGCCCGGCGGGGGGTGGATCGTGGTAAGGCCCGCCCGGCGAGAACGCCGGCTCCGACTGGGCAGGATCGTGGATATTCCCAAGCATCCCTGGAGAATCACCTTGCGCCAGAGACTCACGGAGCCGCGGCCCCGCGCGAAGGTCAAGGCACCGGTCAAGGAACCCGTTTCTCCGCCTCCTCTGCCTCGTCCTCCGGCACAAATCGCCTTCGTTCCCTTTAGAAGGTTCGATGTTCCCTCGCGCACCCGCTGGAACCGCTGAGGACACGAGCGACTCTTTCTGGGGCGCCCAAGGGAAGAGCTCGCTGTCAGCCACTCCTTTCCATGCAGGTGCGTAGACCTGCGTACTGTGCGTAGACCTGCGTACCGTGTGAGCAGACCCGTGCATCCCGCCCCCCCATCCTCGCTTCGCCAATGCGGCTCAGGGCAAGAATGCCGATCTGGAACCTGCCAATCCGTTCGTGCCAGCCTGCCCAGTGGCCCGTGGGCGCTTAAACACAGGCCGGGGCACAGGTGGAGGGGGCCTCACGTGAAGGGGCAAAACAACTTGGTGGAGAGAGAGTGACCCGGTGTTCTAACAATAACAGTGTCAGTTAGCGGAAATGGATTTGACCGCCCACCGTGCCATAAACGTCGTCTGCATCTCGTTCACGGCGTCATCCACCGACGTGCCCCAGCCTTCGTTCAGGATTTCCACGCCGAAGATCTTCATGGAGGCGGCCGCGCCGTATTCATTCGTACCGGCCAGGGTGATGTCGAAGGGGAGGATCTGGTCGGAAGCCCAGGGGGTGGCTAGGGCTTTGAAGCCGGAGGCGGAAGAGAGGGGCGTGTCGGCACTCTGTTCGATGGTGGCGCTGGCCGGCGTGCCATTGGCGGTGGTGATGGTGGAGTCGAAGGTGACCGTCTGGCCGATGAAGTTCGACTCGGTAACGCTATATTGGGGGCGGATATCGTCGACATTGGCGACGAAGGTTCCACCCTGTTGGTTGATCAGGGCAAGTAGGGCATGACGGTCGAAGTTGATCCAGACGAGTGAGCCGGCGATGCCGCGCTTGTTACGGGAGAAGGCGCGGGGATCGGGGGAGCCCATGGTGTAGATGGGCGCCTTCTTGCGGGTGATGGAGTAGGAAATGGCTTGGATCTCGGCGAAAGTGAGATTGCCGATGACGGCGCGAATGTCGGTGCCGGACAGGGAATTATAAGACCGGCTGACTTCACTAACCACAGAACCGGAAAATGCACCCATGGATGTTTACTTCTTCTTTGGTTAGGAAGAACTACAGCACACAGCAAGAGAAGCTGGTCAGGAGTGGATTTTTTCGGGGGGCGGGCGGGATGCCGAGCAAGTGCTTCATCTGAAGAATGTATCTCGGATATCTGAATCGAGGAACACTTAAGGTAAGGACTTCTTCTGTGCGGCCGGCCGGGCAAAGGGCTCTGGCTGGGCGGGATTCGCGGCGAGATAAGTTCTTATAGCTTGTTCCACCGCCGCGGCGCCCGGCAAACCCTCGCGATCAGCCTGCTTCCGGGTCAACTCCCTGAGCCGGGATGCCACCCCATCTAACCACGTGCTGCCAGCTGGCGCGGGATGGACATGCAACCGGGGCCGGTGTTTCAACCAAGCCTGGGCGAAGTCCTGGGCGTGCGTGCCTTCATGGTCCGTCACGAAATGGATCGGTATCTCACCCGGGACCTCGCGTTCCAGTCTGCGCAGGAAGCCTAGAAATGCCTGCTGCCGCGGCCGCCAGCGACTGTCTCCGACAACACGGGATTCCAATTCTCGCAAGGCCTCGAACAAGCTCGCCATCCCAACGGGCAGGTGCTCGGCATAGCCAGCAGAGACGGCGTCCTTCCCGGTGGCCAGGGTAGACGGTAAGTGATCCAGTGCAAACGCCAGGACCTTATCGGGCGGGTTCAGGTAAAGCCCTACGATGCCCGTGACCGCTGCCGCACGCTGCAAGGGATGGGGTGGACCCACCCGGTGTGGCTGGACGGCGTATTCATCCAGAATCCGCTGCATCGTTCCATGACTGACTCCTTGGGTCCGCGCCAGGCTGCGCACACTCCAGCGCTTCATTCCCGCCGGGGGAGCCTTCGCGGCCACCTGCACGATCTGCCGGATCTGCCGCCGGGAGATCCGCCGTCGCGGTCCGCGCCCGGGAGCCAACTCGAGGAGCGCCGCGGGACCGCCCTCCCTAAACCGCTTCCGCCACAGCAGCACGGTCACGAGCGTGGTCGGCAAGGCCCGGGCGATAGCCCGGTTGGAAGCTCCCGCCGCCGCCAACAAGATGATCTGGGCCCGCCGAGCCACTTGGCGAGGCGTCTGGGAAGCCGCTCGCCAGGTCTCCAGGACGCGGCGTTGCTCGGGGGTCAGGACAAGGGGTGGGGCCGGGCGTGCCATAGGGGAGAGAATAGCACGGGTGGCAGTGAGAGACCGAGAAGTAGGGGAAGAAAGACTTGATATGATATATTTACCTGTAGTACGATTCTAATGACATCATCCGATACGGAGGAAATTGTGGTTATGACTCAACCCCTGACCTTTGGCGCTTTCCTGGCGGCCTGCCGGGAAGCATCCGGAAAAACCCAAGCCCAGGTCGCCCAGGCCTGTGCCATCACCCCGGAAGCAATCTGTCAAATCGAACGCGGGCGCCGCAAGCCCGCTTTCGATCTCGTCCTCGCCTTGGCCGATGCCCTACAGATTGACCGCAGACTGCTCGGCCGCTTCGCCCTGCAGACCCGCGCCTCTCAGTTTTACACCACCTTGGGCCTGGAGCCCGTCGGGGAGGAAGCCCTCCTGGCGGCCTGCCCCCACTTGGCGGTCTTCCATCCCCTCTTTGACAACCCGCAGGAGGAAGGCCAGCAGCCCACCCACTGCGCGCAACCCGCCGAAGCTCCCCTGCCGTCCGCTCTGGGCGTGCCGGCTGAACCTGCCCCGCCGGCTTGCTAGCAAGTCGAAGTTCGCCGGGTGGTCCGTGGCTCGCCTAGCAGCACGTCAATGCGCAGGCGGGTTTTGGAACCACCCGGGCGAACCCTCTACACGCCCTTGTGGCCAGAGGAACAGCCGAATATGGCAGCCGATTGGGAAGAATTCCAAGCGCAGTACCAGCACCTGCAGTGGCTGTGGGGAGAAGCCTTGTTCAGCGGGCGCCCGAATTGGAAACAACTCCAGCGCTGGCACGAGGAGCTCTGCGGCTGGGAGGCGCTCCTCGCCAGCCTGGAATTGGAGGATCTGCTGTGAGTCAACGCGCCGTGATTTATGCCCGGACTTCGACCGTAGACCAGCACACCGAAAACCAGGTCTACGATCTTGAACAACTGGCCCGTCAGCGAGGTCTCGAAATCATCAAGGTGTATCGGGACCAGGTTTCAGGTACCCGGGCCCGCCGGCCAGGGCTCGATCAACTGCTGAGTGATGCCCGCCAGGGGAAGTTTGACGTGGTGCTGGTGTGGGCCTGCGACCGGCTGGCAAGATCCGTGTCACACTTTCTGACGGTACTCGATGAGCTCGGCCACCTCCACATCGAGTTCATTTCGTATCGCGAGCAGCTCGATACCACCGGTCCCCTGGGTCGCGCCGTGGTGGTGATCATCTCGGCGATTGCGGAACTGGAACGCTCGTTGATTGTGGAGAGAGTGCGCGCCGGCCTGCGCCGGGCGAAGCTGGAAGGCCGCCGACTAGGCCGACCGCCCCTGCTCGTGGATCGCGAAGCCGTCCGGCGCGACCGGCAGCAAGGGCTGAGCATCAGCCAGCTCGCCAAACAGCACGGCATCGCCGAAACCAGCGTGCGCCGGCTCCTGCGCCAGCCCGAATCCACCCCGCCAAAAACCCTCATTCCACCGCCGCCGCAAGTCATTGATAATGCGCCACGGCTTTCAGCCGTTTAAGGTCCGCCAAAAACAGTAGGTTTGGGAGGAATTGGTACTGACTTCCCCCATAAGTAGCACGCCTTCAAAGCCCTTATAAAACGTGCTCCCCGCCGCACTTGTGTGCGGATTGTGTGCCCGATTCCGGGCAGGAGGTTGATCACTTGGTGGCCCAATTCCGGGTGAGCCCCGTCCACGCCACGATAAAGCTGGCGATCCAAAACGATCCCGCCCCCAATGCCGGTTCCAATGGTTACATAGATCAGTCGGGACTAGAACGAACCCGCTGGCGCGGGGGACGCTGGTCGCGTGCGTCAGCTTTAAAACCTTCCCTGTAACCAGGAGTAGTGTTGAGTCATAAGGAGGTCCTTATGACCCGACTACGTCGAATGATGCTGGAGGAACTCCAGCGTCGGAATTACTCCGAGCAGACGAGCCGCTACTACCTGCAGGCAGTGGCGGCCTTTGCTCGCCATTTTGGCAGGTCACCGGACAAGTTAGGACGGAACGAGCTTCGAAGCTATCAGGCGTACCTGTTGCGCGATCGCAAGCTGGCGGTCGGGACGGTGGTGGGCCTGGTGGCCGCGCTACGGTTTTTCTTTAACAGGACTTTGAAGCGCCACTTACCACCGACCGATATCCCCTATCCCAAACATCCACGCCGGCTGCCCGCGGTCTTGACCGTGGAGGAGGTCGCCCGGCTGATCGATTCCGCTCGCAACCTGCTGGACCGCACCCTCCTCATGGTCCTCTACTCGACCGGCATGCGGAACTTCGAACTGCGCGGTCTGCAAGTCAAGGACATCGATAGCAAGTCCATGCTCATCCACATTCAGCGCGGCAAAGGCGGGCGTGACCGCTATGTTCCTCTCAGTCCCAAGCTGCTCGAGACCTTACGGGAGTACTGGCGGTGGATGAAACCGAAGACCTGGCTATTTCCAGGTACGGTCCACAACTGGCGCGCCGATAAACCCATCACTCCCAAGGTGGTCTGGGATGCCTGTCAGTTCGCGGCCCGACGTGCCGGCATCAAAAAACGCGTCTACGCTCACCTTCTGAGACATTCCTACGCGACGCATCTATTGGAAGCGGGAGCCGACCTGCGCACCATTCAGCTCCTGCTCGGCCATGTCCGACTCGAACACACGGCGGTTTATCTGCACCTTTCGCGCCGGCACCTCCAGGCGTTTCCCAGCCCCCTGGACACCCTGCAGGTTTCCAGTCTGGAGACCGTTCACCGCTCGCGCCGTCTACATAAAAAATGAATCGACCCGCCGTGGAGGTGGCCGACATCCTCCGCGTGCAGGGCCAGCGTTTTCTTGACCGGTATCGAGCCAGCTTCGATTTCCAGCAGCTCAAGGCCTTCCGCGCCCTACTGAACTGCCGCACTGCTGCGCTCGGAGGTCATCTCGATGCCTGCCCGCAATGCGGATTTCAGGCCATCTCCTATAATTCGTGTCGTAATCGGCATTGCCCCAAGTGCCAGGCCCAGGCGCGTGAACGCTGGCTCGCCAAACGGGAACAAGAACTGCTGGCCACGGATT
>CAWDRP010000022.1:0-598743 GCA_963804755.1 uncultured Acidobacteriota bacterium | reverse complement strand
ACGGCGTAACTAACAAAATCCTGATTCAGCTTGCCAGCCTGACAGCGGACTTGGCTCGTCAAGTTAAATGGTATCGGAAGCACTTTGGAGAGATTGCGCCGAGTCCTGATTCTGCTTCTCAAGCTGAGCGATTTCAGCTTCCACTTCGTCAACTCGAAACAACGGTTGGAAACCCGGCAGTTCAGCAAACCGCCGCAGCGCTACACAAATTTTTAGCCACAATAAATACACTTCTGGAGACATAAAGCACCCCCATTAACTGGTTTCCATAATCTTAATACTGTGAAAACCACGAATTCAATGTCGGAGGCGAGGATGAACAAGAGTGGGCTTATCGGAATGCTGGCAGTGGTGGTACTTCTGTCCGGGTTTGCTATCTGGCAACATCTTCAGTTGTCAGCCGCAGCACAGGCTGAATCTGCTGAAAAAGCACGCAGTACCGAACTCCAGAAGAAGGTCGAATCGCTGGAGCAGGAAGTGACGACACTGAAGGAGACCGCCGACTACTACTTCCAGCAGGGGGTTGACCAGCGGTCTGCCGGGAACCTCCGGAGGCAAAGACGGCGTTCGAGGCGGTTGTTGCCAAGTTTCCCATGAGCAGCCTGGTGGGGACAGCCCGGCAGCCGCTCAGCCGTGAATGAAGCGATTGAAAAGGCGGAAGTTCAGAGGTATGCGGAGATGCAAAGGCAGGCGGAGGAAAAGGAAAAACTGACAAGGGAACAAGGCGAGCCGATTGATTACAAGCTCTTCACGCAAGGTCGGCAAGCAGTGGTTTGCCGATTGATAAGCGTTTCAGGTTTACCGCATTGATTCACCACAATCTTGTGCTTTATGCGCCAGTTAGTGAGTATCCTAACCTGAATGACCAGTTGATTTGTGAAGCAGCATTCGACGATGAGGCGCAACACCATTAATTCCTTCTGGGTAAAGACCTGACGAACCGCACAGTCGTCGCCTCAATGGGAGCGGACGGAAATATCAGAATCCACAAGGTTGAGTAGACGCCCAACTTGAATCCTTGGATATCGCCTTACGCCGCTTGTCCCTCGCCAGCTTGGTTGTCAGGGATTTCTTCGGCACCCGCACGAGCCTGCCGAGCAGCGCCCGGAACTTGGTCATCGCAAGGTCCGCATCCTGCACCACGATGTCTTCCGCCTTGGGCTTCATAGAATCAATGTACCGCTATAATATCTTTCCGTGGATGAGTGTTATGCTGCCCATTTGCTCATTTGCAGATTCATCCGCATACGCAGCAGTTCGTCGGCAAACCATTTGACCTTCGCCCAATCACAAACGGCTTCAAGTTCATTCTTGACCAGAAGATGAATATGCCGTTCGCTGATTTCATCATAGATGCCAAGGATACGGTTATGGAATCCCTCAGTGGGGTAGCGAGCTTGGAAATTTTCGTTCCATGCGGGGTACTCAGTATTTTTTTCAAACCACTTTGGTTCCGGTCCTACACTTTTCCAAAACGCATACAGGTCAAGAACCAAGATTTCTGTACGGTCTTCCAAGGTCTTGACTGGTATTGCCTGCGGCACGGCAACCGGAGATGTTTTTCTGTGCGTGTCGTATATTACATAGCCAAACATCGCCCATGTGCATGTCAAGAGGAGAACCCACAGGGCCGGTGGGTTTGGAGACGTGGGATGGTTATGGTGGTAGACGGAATAGGTCACAGCCGTCAAGCCCAACACGATGAGAACGGCAGCCCAAACGGTTTTCAGATGTCTCTCGAAGACGATGTACACGCCCACTCCAGCGATGGTGTACCCGAACCAAGCCAGCGCCTCATTGAATCCCATCGGAATGACCTCAACGGAAGGATTGCAAGAGGTCACTCGTTCGTCAAGTGAATAATACTGCCTTATTGAAAATTTCTTGGGCGTCACTCCGTATCCCAATCAACTCCTTGTAGGTGATGCGGCGACCTATCGTCTGCCTCATGACCCCGGCGAACCTCTGGGCATCGTTCCCGTGCCTTGCGTTGTACCGGAACGCCTGCTCGTCCAGGTAACGGACCAGGTGGAAAGGCTCGACGCTGACATACGTCCCCTTGACGGTGCGCTTCAGCAGGCTCCAGAAGTTCTCCAGCCCGTTGGTATGCACCCGCCCCCGGACGTACTCTACCGCGTGGTCAACGAATTGGTGGTCATACTTGCCAGCCAGACCGTCATAGGATGCCAAGGCGTCGGTGTAGACGGCGGACCCGCCCGCTACCTGCTCCCCCACAAGGTTATGCAGGGTCTTCCGCTTGCGGTTCGGAATCACCGTGGCAATCACCTTCCCGCCCCGCTCCAGGCACCCGAGCACCGGGGTCTTGTCCTTGCCACCAGTCCCGGTAATATTTGCTTCCCGCCTGTCCTCGTGCATGTTCTTGGAAAGTCCGCCGATGAAGGTCTCGTCAACCTCGACCTCGCCAGAAAGCTTCATGAAGGAGCCGGTCTGCATGGCCTTGCGGATACGGTGCAGCATGAACCATGCCGTCTTCTGGGTCACGCCGAGGGCACGGTGAAGCTCGTAGGAGCTAATCCCGTTCTTGCACACCGTCAGGAGCCACACGGCGGGAAGCCACTTCTCCAGCCCGATGGGGGAATCCTCGAAGATGGTCCCGACCTTGAGCGAGAACTTGGGGCTCTTGTGGCCGGCGTAGCACTTGTAGACCCTTGCCTTCTCCAGGTAGGCAACATGGTCCGAATTGCACTTGGGGCACCGGACCACGCCGTCCGACCAACGGACCTCGACCATGAACTTATGGCAGTTGGCATAGTCGTCGAAGAACCTGACCGCTTCTAGCAAAGTATGGGGAGAATTTAATGTTTCCATACCTATAGTATACATCGGAGATTAGGGTCTGTCAGGTACAAAATTTAGTTTTCCACGGGTATTTTAGGTAAGGTTAATGACAAGAAGCATCGGGAATAATTCTACGACTTTCTTCCATTTCTTTTTTAACTTCAATCTCTTTTTCTTCCCGCATTCGCTTCATCTTTGGGTGCTCCAGCAATTCAACCAAGCGCCATGCCGGTACAACGGCGGCGATACCAGCGCTCAGTTGCTTCTCACGCTTTGGCGAATGCCCGCAGTCTATCCCCAACAGCAAGCTGGTAAACCTCTCTGGTCGTACATTGTCCAAGGAAGGCGAGGTTGGAACGTCATATACAAACACGGGCGAACCGCTGAATCCGCTTACCGACCTGACCTCAACTAGAAAGTGCTTTCTTTTCTTTCCGATGCCATTTTCAATCTCTTCCAAAGGCATCATTGCAATGTTTCCGAAGCGAGCGATGGGAATGTTCCTCCTTTCCCCCGAATGGTCGATAAAACGACCGACCATAAACACTTCGTCACCCACACCGATGTTGAACTGGCGTAGCTTATCCTCGTCAACACATCCGGTGTCTCTTACGAAATTGAAATCATGGTCTGGGAAAAGCATGATGGGGCAGATTGCCAGGTCATCACCGTCTGGATGTTCCAGCCACATAGCAGGATGAGATTCCAGAACGTCATATCCCTCGGACTTCTTGTTGATTCTGATTACTGAAAAGCCATCACGAATAACGTGTGCGTTGGTGGCAATGTAGTAGGGCATTCCTGTAAAGTGCGTAGACTCATGGTAAACAACGAACCCACTAGCGCCCGCATTTGCATTTTCTTTTGCATCCTTGCGGTCTTTGTAGAGATAAACGGCGGTCTGTAGGAACTGGTCATCTATCCTTGGCATTGGGCATTCCTGTATAAGGAAACTTCCACCACCGGATGGTATCTCCACCCACTTCGGATTCTGCGGAATTTGACTATGCATCGTCAAGGTATATCTACCAGTCCTTTAGGAGGTTTGGGTCTGCCAAGTATGTTGGTACCCTAATTTGGGCGTACCGCCGGCTTCCCGCGCAGGCGGGTGCCGGCAGGATGCCCGGTACGGTGAGGGGGGGTTCACTAACAAGGCAATTTCAAGCTATAATAGGACTGGGCGGCCGGGTTACCGGGTTCAACCATCGTGAATGGTCGGGCCGGAACCCGCTGCGGAACAGAAAGTGGCATCGGAGGAAGCTAGGTGAAGCCGAAAATAGCAACATGCAAAGTCTGTGGGTGGCACGGGTGGATCATCCGCCATAAACCGGATCAATGCGCGCGCTACTTGCAGATCAAAAAGATGTACTCTTCCGGAATGACCAGCCGCGAGATTGGACGCGAGCTGGGGACATCGTTTGAGAACGTGCTGCATGCCCTGAAGGCGGCAAGAGTTAAGACCCGGCCGCCGGGCGGTTTAAATAATCCCACTGGCATTAATGGCCGCCGGCCGCGGACCGCCGCGGTTTTTCCCGCAGGTCCCAGATCAGCGTCGGTATAGCAGGGGGATGGCAGCGTAGAAATCGAAGATCGACTCTTCGGCGCCGTGGGCAAGCTGTTTGGCAACTTTGCCGAGCGGGTAAACCCGGTTTCGCTCGTCAAAGCGCACGTGCCACCCGTGCTCGTCGCAATCCCACTCTCCACCGTAGTTACAAATGATCGCCTCCCCCAAGTAAGCGCCCAAGTGCGACACCACGTCATCGTGATCGTCCATCCGCCACGCCCTTGCCCACAGGTCGTAGTCGTGCAGCGGATTCTCAAAATCCTGGATGGGGGCCGACCTGGTGCGGAGGTAATTAATAAACCCGTCGAGCCATTTGACCGTCTCGGCATCGTAGGTGAAGCCAAAAGTGGTGAGCATCATGCCGATGTCGACTACGTAAGACGCGTTGCCGCGGATGAGGAGTTTCATCTCCTGTTCCGGCCTGTCCAAGACCGCCTGCGGAGGCCATAGCTTTACCGGGACCGGCGTTGATGCGGAACGATGCCCCTCGAACTGGCCGCGGAAAACCTCTTTGACGTGAGCGAGTTTGTCCTCGAGCATCTCGGCCTCGTCATTCAGACCCAGTTCGCGAGCCAGCCCGATCGCCTCAGCATATAACGCCTTCGCATCACTGTAAGGCCCGGCAGGCTGAAGCGTTCGCGGTTCGTACAACTCTGCATACGCTGATTCCGCCAGCCTGACGCACTCGTGCAGGCGATCCAGCCGTGATTGCCGGTCCGGTTCGTTCATTCAACTTCCAGGCATTCCTCGATGGCTTGGCGCACGCTGTGCGACTATATCACGATCTCTCGCGGAGGTTGCCTCTGCCTGCGGAGCTATTTTTTGGAAAACCCTTTACCGTCTAGAAGTAAATCTTCCCGGCAAGTTGCACAATGCGAGCGGGGTTGGCAGCGATCACGCGGCCGAATCGCGGGTCATTGATGTCCGACACCACGCCGCCCGCATCATTGTTGGGCTGGTAGGAGCCGGGGAACCACTGCGTGTGATTAAAAGTGTTATAGGTTTCGAAACGCAGTTGGATATATTTCGACTCGGTAATATGGATCTCTTTTTCCAGCGAGAGGTCAAAGTTGTTCAGCCCCGGCCCGTAGAGGGGGGCGCGGGAAGCGTTTCCAATACCTGTGCCCGGGGCTGCCATGGCGAAAGCCGCGGGGCTGAACCAATAATTCGAGTTCCCTTTGAGGTTGTACGTGCGCGGATTACCGATGAAATCGGGTGCCCCAGTCCGGTTGGGGCGGTCCCAGCAGGGAACGTCGTCAGATTCAGCAGCCGCATTGCAGGTAAGGGAGGGGCTGGCGGAGTTGTAAAGCTGGAGCGGAAAGCCTGACTGGAAGGTCGTAATTCCCGCCAACTTCCAACCGTCGGTCAATTGGCGGAAGTGGGGGACAAAGTGATAAAACGGCAGGACGTAGTTGTAGCTGAACACAAACCGCTGGGGCGCGTCGTTATCAGAGGGCGCCCACATGCTGGCAAGGTTGAAGGGGTTAATTCCCGGTTGGGTAAATCCATCCTGGAGGTCCGCGCTGGAGTTTTGGTCGAAAAAGCGGGACCACGTGTAAGCGGCGAGGAAAGAAAGTCCGTGCGTAAGCCGCTTGTTTACCGAGATCTGGAGCGAGTTATAGCTGGAGTTGAAATCCGTTGCTTGCCGGTTGATGGCACCCAAGATTTGGGGGTTATAAGTAGAAAATGTATGGGGAGCGCACGTTTCTAGATTGAACGGAGTGCAACCGGCGGCGGCAGCAACCGGGTTCAGCCCGTTAGCTTGCCCCGCGGGATTCAACTCAAAATCTCCCTCCAGGTGGCGCCCCTGGTTACCGACGTAAGCTATTGTGAATGTCGTGGACGTACTCACCTGCCGCTCGATGGTCAAGTTGTAGTTATACGAGTACGGGACGCCGAAATTTGGGTCCAGCGTATTGATGGTCAGGGGCTCAAGAGCGGCAAAGTTCACGCTTGTGCTGCCCGCCGGTGGAGGACTGTAGGGGAAGGGATTCGTGGCAGAGCAGGGAATTGGAGCCGCGCCCTTGACCGGGCACGAGCCGCTATACGGAGTGGCGAAGCTGGGGCTCCCACCGACGCCGCCTACCCCAGTCGAGAAATCGAAGAAGGGGGGAGTGCTAAGGTTCTGGAGAGCGATCTCTTCCTCCGTCCGGTTGTAATACATACCGAAACCGCCGTGGACGCTCCATTGGCGAGTATTGCCCGGGCTCCAGGCAAAACCCAGGCGTGGAGCCAAGTCCTTATACGGGGTTCGCACGCCACCCGTACTGTTAATTCCGGCATCGCCAGGCCACAGCACCCCGACAGGAGCGGTCGGGAACACGGTGGATTGCTGGCCTGCCCGGAAGGCATTCACCAATTTTCCTCCATAGTAAAGATTCAGATACGGAGTTTCGATGTCCCATCCGGTGCCAAACGTCAACGTTAAGTTTGGTCGTAGCTTAAACTCGTCCTGAACATAGCTGTAGTACTCCCGCGAGCGTGCGTCAATCACGCTGCCATTGGTCTGCCAGTAACTGTCGGGAAGCCCCAGCAAGAAATCGGCTCCGGGGTCCCGGGTCGAGAAGGGGCCTTCTCCAAGATATTGGTAGTACCCACTTAAAAAGCTCGAAAAGGGGTTGTAGACTTGAAAGCGATCCGTGGTAAAGCCGGCCTTGAGCGTGTGGCGTCCCACAATCTTGGAGAAATTGTCGATGACTTGATAAGTATTCTCGAGGCGCGGCTGAGGTGCATACTCACCGAAGCCCAACGTGAAATATCCGGTTACCGCCATCACGGGAAGGGAAGCGTAGGCAGGGTTTTGAGGGTTGATGCCCGTGAATCCGTAAGCGGTAGGATTGATTGGGGTTTGTGGAAAATCGGAGTCAATGTTGAAGCGAGAGAAGCCAAAGCGCGCCTCATTCATGGTAGTGGGGCTGAAAGTATGGGTCCAACTCAGCGCATACTGTTGAAAATGCCGCCCGTCGGTCTCCGTAAAACCGGGAAGATCGGCGCCGTTGAACGGCAGGGCTTCCGTTGTGGGCTGGCGTTCCCAAAACCAGTAGCCCCAAATCGAATCTTTAGCTCCAAAGTTCTGGTCAATGCGGGTAATGTACTGATCGTCCGTTTCGGTTTGCGAAGGATTGAACGTATATCCGTTGGAAGGCGCATTGGGCAATGGCAGGTACTGGTTCATTAGTTTGAGGGCCAAGGGACTCAAGTCAGCCGAGGGGATCTGACCTTGAGAGAATATGGTCGAGTACGGCGTACCGGCAGGGTAAGTGGTCCCGTTGTCCCCGACCATGGGAAACCCGGAGCTTCCTTTGGACGTCGCCAAGTCAGGAAAAGCGCCACTGCGCTGCGCCGACGAATACACGGTCGGAACACCAAAAGCCTCAGGTTCCGTATGCCGGATGCCTTGATACGAGAAGAAGAAAAAGGTCTTGTTCCGGCCATCATAGAGATGGGGAAGCAGGACGGGCCCGCCCAACGTGTCACCGAAGAGGTTCTGTTGAAAGGGAGCGGTTGTAGGTTGGAAGAAATTGCGGGCGTCGAGGAAAGTATCACGATAGAACTCGAAGCCGTCACCGTGAATCTGGTTGGTGCCATTCTTAATGACCGCGTTCATCACCGCACCGGAGTTACGGCCGTACTCGGGGTTAATCGTGCTGGTGACCAGATGGAACTCCCCAATCGCATCGGGGCTGGGGATAATTCCTGCTGCATTCAGCGCGATATCGGCGGTATCGACACCATTCACGTAAAACGAGTTTTGCTGCGTCTCGGCGCCATTGGTGGCGAAGTTTGTCTTGGCGGAGCCATTTGCACCGTTGCCAAACCGGTCGGACGCCCCCACGACACCGGGCTCAAGCTGCTGAAGCTCGATCCAATTCCTGTCCACTAAGGGCATATCCTCGATGGTGTTGGCGTTGACCGTTGCTCCCAGTTGCATCTCGGTGGTATTGATCTGGGCAGTGTTCGCCTCCACCGTAACCGTCTGCGTGGTGGCGCCCACCTCGAGCGTCACCGGAACGACATAAACCTGGTTGAGGTTCAGCTCAATCTTGGTGGCGTGGAACTTCCGGAAACCCTCTTTTTCTACATCGACGTCATAGACAGCCGGAACGGGGAGGAACAGAAACTCGAATTCGCCCACCGAGGAGGAGTTCATACTCCGGGACATGCCGGTGGCGAAATTAGTGACCGTTACCTTCGCGCCGGGCACAACCCCGCCCGTCTGGTCGGTCACGGTGCCGCGGATTTTGCCATATAGTTCATCAGCGCGTGTCGGAGTGGCGGCAAGCAGATAGAACGCCATACAAAGGGCGAGCCCCTTCAAAACCGGGTGATTCCGCATAGTCACTCCTCCTTTGCCAAAAGATCAAGTCGTGTCCACGGCGTTTGGGTTCGGTGGCCGCCACATCTACGGAACACGGGTTCGGTCTTTCTGTCATATTTAAGGCACAATCGGACAATTTGTCACAGCAAGTGTTGTGCCACTTCCTACGTTTTACATTTCCCTTAAGAATCATAGACTTGGGGGATTTACACTTTTCGCCATGGAGCCCCTACGAGAAGTTGTATACAATTTTCTGTAATTGGTGCCTGAAATACTGAACTCCGGCTTTGCAGACTTAAACGCAAAGGATAAGGATAACGGCGGGAGCGAGCGCCCGCCGGAGGGGAGAACCCGGGGCAAGTTTCCATCTTGACAAAGCCAATTAAATAGGCTATAGTCTTCAAGGATGCTGCGGCTTGGCGCTTCCAAACCGGCGCTTCTGTACGGTGGAGGGCAGGGAAATGGGATCCCGTCATGGCTAGTCAAAAGGCCCAGATCGCGCAATACCCACAGAGACATGATGTCCGCCACGGGTGCATCCTCCCAAACCTGAGAAGTTATTGAAAACAAAATGTCGGGAAACCGTTTTTTCACCTCTCGAACCTGAGAACATACTGAAAACAAACCTAGTTGCTGCAATTATGGAAAACTGGACACAACATGACACAATGTCATGTATGGCTAGCAGCTAGCCTCTGGCAATCCACGGCCCGGCACGAGGTTGTGCCGCTGCTGTCAAAACACAGGGCCGTCCCGTCAGATACCCTGCCTGCTCTGCGGAAGGGTTCCGCCCTTCCGGCCCTGCGCCTGCCAAGGGTGCAATGCTAAAATAGGCCGATAACTGAAATCCTGTGATTGCGCCGAGGAGGAAGCGATGAAGGTTGTCGACCCAGTCTGCAAGATGACGATCGACTCAGCCAAGGCCGCCGCGACCAGCGAGTACACGGGGCAGACCATCTACTTCTGCGCGAAAGCCTGCAAGGCGAAGTTCGATGCCGCTCCGGAGAAGTATGTCAATAAATGAAAGCCTTTGAATGTTGGGGCGTGCGGCACGCGATTAGTCCTTGAGTCTTGCCCTGGCATCCGAACCCGACAGGGAACGCGCCTGGGTCTGAGCATGGCCAGTTCTTGTATACTGCTTACGTATCTTCACCGGAAGCACACGAGAGCGAAGAGAATAGTACACCCATGGCCGAAGCGGAAGGCACGGCACGCCGCCGCCAATTTTGTGCACGATGCGGGCAGTTTATGTTTGAGTTCTATCGCTCGCCCGATGGCCACTACGGATTGGTAGGCGAAATCGAAACGCAAGCGTCGCCGCACGGGCTGGAATTGTGCTGCCCAACGTGCGGGGCGCGCTACTGCCTGCTCGATCGCGTTAACATCGCCGGGCAACCGGTGGCACGCTATTAGTTGTCAGTCTTCAGTTCTCAGTTCTTAGTTATCTGCCTTCAGCGCGGCCGATTGGGCGGCGCCCGAGCTTGCTGGAAACCGAAAGTCGACGGCTGAGAACTGAAGAGTGACAACTAACGCCTGAGAATTTCCAAGGGGCCACTTCCATGAGAAAGAGAAACCGTTCGGTTTTCCTGAAGGCAGGACACGTTGGTTTTGGTTGCATTTTATTTCTGCTAGCCGCCGGCACGACCTCGTGGGGCCAGATGGTGCAGCCCTTGCCACCGCAGCGGACGGTAATGGTACACGGCCACAAGCTCGCTTATTACGAGGCGGGAAAAGGCAGCCCGGTGATTCTCCTCCACGGCTTGGGCGCGGACTCTGCGGCATTGGGCCGCCAACATTGATGCGCTCTCCCGGAATTTCCGGGTGATCGCACTTGACCAGATCGGCTACGGCCAGTCTGACAAGCCTCTGATGCGTTACTCGGTGGAGCACTTTTCCGATTACCTGTATGGCTTTTTGCAGGCGGTGAAAATCCCCAAAGCCAGCGTGGTGGGAAACTCACTCGGCGGCTGGGTGGCGCTGGACTTTACCATCCGGCACCCGGAGATGGTGGATAAGGTGGTGCTGGTGGACGCGGCGGGATTGCAACCCACCTCAGCTTTGAAGATGCCACAGGGCGGGCCGAAAACGCTGACGACCCTCAACACCCGTTGGTTCTTTAATCTTATGGAAGCGAATAAAGAATGGGCCACCACAGATCTGGGACCCAATGCCTTTGAGCGCCACGTGCAGAACGGCGATAGCTACACGGTGGCCAGCAGCGTGGCCGAGATGACCACGGGCCGGGATTTTGAAGATAAGAAATTGGGAAAGGTGCAGGTTCCCACGCTGATCATCTGGGGGCGCGATGATCTGTTGATTCCGCTGGCGATGGGTGAAAGATTCCATAAGGGTATTGCGGGCTCCCAGATGATCATACTGGAAGGCACCGGGCATATCCCCATGGTGGGCAAGCCGGCGGAGTTCAACCAGGCGGTGCAGAAATTTCTGATGTAGGGGCCCCGCGCACGGTGTGGGCATCGCGCGGTTTGCCGGGGCGGAAGGGTTCCGGCGAGGAAAGTGACGACTTGATCAACCATCGTCAAATGTTGCAGGATGGACTGAAATGACTCCGTGCGTGGCAAGGCTCGCATCCAGGAAGCTTGCGCCCGCCGCACTCTTCGCGGTGTTGGCGATGTTGCCGCTCTTTGCCTGGGGGACCAGCGCTCCCGATTTCAAACCCGGATACAATTTCTTCACTCCCCAACAGGATGTTGAGCTGGGGAAGGAATCCGCGGCGCAAATCGACAAGCAGTTGCCTTTGCTGAAGGACGCCGAGCCCCTGAAGTATCTCAACAGTCTAGGCAAAAGGCTGGTGGCACTTGCGCCCAACAACCACCCGGAATACACGTGGCAGTTCCGGATTGTCAACAGCGCGGAGGTGAACGCGTTCGCTTTGCCGGGCGGCTTCATTTACGTCAACCGCGGAGTGTTTGACGTTGCCGAGGACGAAGCACAAGTGGCCGGCGTAATTGCCCACGAATCCGGCCACGTGGTGATGCGGCACGGTACCCACATGGCCTCACAAGCCGTGCTGGCGCAGGGAGGCCTGCTGATCCTGACCAGCATCCTTGGCCGAAGCGGCAGCCTGACCGGTGAACTGGCGCAATTGGGGCTCGGGCTGGGGGTAGATTCGCTGCTGCTGAAGAACTCGCGCGCGGCGGAAACACAAGCTGACGAGGTAGGCACCTACATTCTCTATCAGGCCGGATACGACCCCCACGCGATGGTGCAGTTTTTTCAAATCGTCGAAAAAAAGTATCCCGAGCGCAGCCTGGAATTCTTGTCGGACCATCCCAATCCCGAGAACCGCATTAAGGACGTGGACGCGGAGATATTTCACTTGGGACCACCCAAGCCGTTGAGGGCGGACAGCCCGGAATTCAGTGGCGTCAAGCAATACCTGGCGGCGCTCCCTCCACCGCCCGGGCACAAAGCGACCCCCAAAACCGACGCCAACAATCAACCGCCACCTTTGCCCTCGACGAACCTGACTCGCTACAACGGAAGCATGTTTACCCTGGAATACCCCGATAATTGGGAAGTTGAGCGCAGCGAAGATAGCGTGGCGCTATTTCCCCACGGGGGAATGGTAACGGGCGCCGCGGGGGAAACCGCGCAGGCGTACGGCGCGTCCGTCAGCCTCTTTGCGCCGCAGACGGCCAACTGGGGACTCGTAGATGGGACTCAGGAACTCCTTGAATCGATGCGGCAGGCGAACCCTCAACTGCACGTTCTACAACAAACAGGTATGAACCTGTGTGGTAACCCGGCGATCAGCACCTTGCTTCAGAACGATTCCCCGCTGGTGGGACAAAGGGAAACCGACCATCTGGTGACGGTTCGACGGGGCGACTCCATACTGACCTTCATTTTTATCGCCCCCTCCGCTGCCTTTGAGTCTTATGCGCCGACGTTTGACAGGATGCTGCAAACGGTCGAGTTCCCGCGCTAAATGAGAGACCCCGCTCGGCAGAACCCTCGGAGATGCGCCGTTTGCCCCACGATTTTCCCACCGCACCTTCGGGCCTTGACGTTAACTTCTTGAAGCAAGAAGAGTTACGCCTGAAAACTATATCTCGGAATGGCAGTTGTCATGCAACAAACCGGAACGTTATGACAGAATCCGCAAATACCTTTAACCAATCGCTTTTGCCTGATACTTCCAGCCCGCTGGTCCGCCAGCGTTGGTTGGACCTGCTTGCTGCAAGCTATTGCGCGCGGCGCGTGACCCAGCAAGAGATTGAGCCCGGCGTCCACGCCATCGTCGTTCCGGTTCGCTGCCGGAAGGAGACCGGCAAGGATCTGGTTGAGGTTGAGGTCCGGGTGGCGTCGAGCCGTGTTCCTGCCATGGCCATGGGCGTGCGGCTCGCACTCGAGCGGCTGGGCGAATTCGAGTTGGCTGCGCCGGCGGATTACTGCGGGTGGATGGGATCGTGGGGGAAGGATATTGCGGCGGGTGAGACGCAGGTGACCGCTTATGTCGATCTCGCCTACCTGGAGCGCGCCCTTCTGGCCCGCCTGTGGGACCATGACGTGCTGGTCGAGTTTGGTTCGCCCCTGGCTTTCTTCCGGCGCGGCGCATTGACGGACTACGCCAATGTATACGAAGCCGTTGTGGCGATGCTGGCCGCAGGCGATTCGCTGGCTGACGCCGCGGACCGGCTCGCCGCCGAGACCCGGACCCGTCTGCAGCGTTACGCCAATGCCTACCATCAGCTCTCGTCTATTTACTCGCAAGCCGCCTGGCATATCGATCGTGACAATTTCGTGGTCAAAGCGCCAGGTTCTTCACACCTTTCCCTGGTTCTGCAATATTGGGAGCTGCGCGGGGATCAGGGCTCAACGCAAAGGGTTTTGCACGGCTGGCGCAACCGGATTGAGAGACTGCTGGAACAAGCGGTTGCCGGCTCGGGTGACGAATTTCCCAAGTCTTATGCTGCCTGATCCGCAGCGGGATCACGTCGCGTGTCACATTAAAGTGAACCCACTACTGGAATCTGCCCCATCTGCGGCTATAATCTATGTCGGTGGCAAGAGGCAATAGCAAAGCGGTAGCGTGCGCGGTTGTGTGGCTGACGGCGGCCCTGTTGGGTGGCATTGCGTTGCTTTCCGCCCAAGTGCCCTGGCAGGCGCCCGGTCAACCTCCTCCTCCCATTCACATCCCTCACATTGGAGGTTCGCGGCAAGAGCGGCCCGAGCCCGAGGCTCAGGCCCCGGCTCCGACTGAAGGTCAGGTATACGTCGTGCTCTGGTTCGACACGGAAGACTACATCTTGCCGCAGAGTGACGACGCCGCGAAGCGTATTGCCGTGTTCTTGACCCAGCAGGGCGTTCAGGGCACCTTCAAGGTGGTGGGAGAGAAGGCGCGCGTGCTCAAGCAGCGCCAGCGGCAGGATGTAATTTCCGCGCTCGCTCAGCACGATATCGGGTTTCATTCGAATACCCACAGCCAGCACCCTACCGTGGCCGAATACGAGTCCAACCTGGACTGGGCTACCGGAATCGAGGAATTCGCCCGCCGCGAACGCCCGGGATTGGAAAGCGTAGAACAGGTCTTCAAAAGAACTTCGCTATCGGCGTATGGTCAGCCAGGCGTTTCCTGGGCGCCGCAAGCTTTTCCAGTGCTGGCGAAGTGGGGCGTGCGCGTGTATCTGGACGAAGGCAAGCAGGTGGGTTATCGCGGTCAGCCTTTCTATTATGGCGGCTTGCTTAATATCTTCAACACCCGCGTAGGAGACCAACTGCGCCCTGATGAGAATTGGTCCAACCTCGACGCGGTCAAGGCCCGATTCCAGGAAGCGTACGTCACCATGACGGACCGCAAGCAAGGCGGCCTGGTCAGCATCTGTTTTCACCCCTGCGAGTTCGTCCATAAGGAATTCTGGGACGCGGTCAACTTCAGCGACGGCGCCAATCCGCCCCGCGCACAGTGGAAGTTGCCCCCCATGAAGACGCCGGAGGAGACGGAGAAGGCTTTCCAATTTTTTGAAGAACTTGTGCGTTTTCTCAAGTCGTTCCCGCGTGTGCAGTTTCTTACCGCCTCGACCGCCGCTCAGACGTTTCGCGACCTCGCCCAGACGCACGTCTTCTCTGAGCAGGAAATCGGAACGATCGCCGGCCAGGTGAGCACCGATGTCTCGTTTCAAAACGTCGGCAATTTCAACCTGAGCGCGGGTGATGTCTTTTGCCTGCTCAACCGTTATGTGGCGGGAATGATTGCGCGCAATGCATCTGAGCCCCTCGTGCTCCAGCGCGATCTTCAGGGCCCTTCCGCTGGGGTGGCCGCTCTGACCTCGAAGCTGGTGGCGCCCTGGGATCAGGTCAGCAGATCGATCATGGACGTGCAGGACGAACTCGACAAAACCGGGCGGATCCCCAACGCCATCTGGCTCGGTAGCCAATTTGTCCCTCCCGAGAGTTACCTTGTAGGCATCGCGCAAACCGCCCAAGCTCTCGTGCAAAATGCCCAACCCCCTGATTCGGTCACTTTTCCCCCTGCCCGGCTTGCGGCTGCGGATTATGTCGCCAATGATTCCCCCAACCTCTGGGACTGGGTGATTTTCCCCCACGGTTTTGACGCCCCCAAGTTGATGTCACTCGCCAAGCTCCAAGCATGGACATTAAAGCCGGCTTCAAAATAGATCCTCATAGACCGTCAAGTGTTGAATGCCCGCCCGCCTCTTAGAGCCTGCATCAAATAGGGACATTATGTCTTAATTAATATCTATTATAAAAAGAAATCAACCTATGATTTCTCATATTGAGACGGCTATAGCAGACAACTTGTGCTTAACTATCTCATTGAGATTCACAAGCTTCCATTTGCCAGGGGTTTGGCTAGTGGCTTGCGTGCAATCAAACCGCTAGTCGGAATTTGACAGAAATCTTACGAAAAGCAGTTCCTTGAAAGCCATCCCGTGTAAATAATGTCCGACACCGCTTGCCGGCGACCTTCCCAAGTCGCGCGGCGTACTGTCGCAAACTGCGGGATATCTGAAATTCTAATTCGGCGTAGGAGGTCGTATGCGAAAGGGCACATCAAAGCTGATAACAGCGCTCTTGTTACTATTGGGGGCATTCATCGTGACATTTGGTCCGGGCGTCAACACAGCCCACGCCCAAGTGGTAAAGGGTTCGATCATCGGGTCAGTTGTAGACAGCACAGGCGCCGTGGTACCGGGGGCGCAAATCGAAGTGCGTGATCCGTCCACGAGTGCAACCGGCAGGGCCGTTTCGGACTCGACCGGCGGCTTCAAAATCCCGCTGCTCGCCATCGGTACTTACGACCTGACAGTTACCAAGGTTGGGTTCCGTAAGTTGTCGGTGGTAGGCGTCGGCGTGACGGCTGCAAGCACAACCAGTGTGGGCGCACTGCAACTGGAAGTCGGCCAAGCCACCACCACCGTTGAGGTCTCGGCCGCCGCGCCCTTGATAGAAGCCGAGCAGGCGCAAGTGACCAACAGTCTAAGCGGCAGCACGCTCTCCCAACTCCCCATGGTGATGGGGAACGAAGGCATGGATGAACTTGCCGTTCTTCTGCCCGGGGTAAGCAACAGTCGCGACAACAACTATGCGAACGAAAACGGCGTCGGCTTCACGGCGAATGGGATCCGCGGACGGAACAACGACCAGCAAATTGACGGGCAGGCCAACAATGACAACTCGGTCACCGGTCCGGCATTCTTTTTGGGCAATACTGATTGGGTGCAGGAATACCAAGTGACGACCAGCAATTTTGGGGTCGAGTACAGCCGCAACTCGGGTTCGGTGGTGAACATCGTGACCAAGTCAGGGACCAACTCCTGGCATGGCGATGCGTTCGTCAGCGAAAATAGCTGGAAGACAGCGGCACTCACGAATACCCAGAAGGCGTTTGAAGGACTGACCCAGGTGCCCATTTACAATGATGAATTCAGCGGCATCAGCGTCGGTGGCCCGATCAAGAAAGATAAGCTCTTTGTGTTCGGCGGATTCGACAACGAGCTTGAGCCCAGCACCACCGTCGCCTCCACCGGGGACTTGGAACCAACTACAGCGGGGTTGCAAGCACTCACCGCTTGCTTGCCCAACAGTGGCGTTCTACAAGCATTGGCCAAGTACGGGCCTTATGCCATCACGCAGGGGAACCCGATTCCTCAGGGCACGCCCGTTGACAAGACCATCAACCTGATCAACGGCGCTACCTGCGCCAACTCCGGACTCTCCACCGTGACGGCGGCATTTGCCGGCGTACAGCGTACTCTGCCCACTCCCTATACGGATTACGATTGGATGGCCCGCATGGACTATCAGGGCTCCAAGGACCGTATTTACGGGCGTTACATCCATCAAAAAACCAATTACGAGAATACGAGTGACGGTAACCAGTGGAGTGGTTTCCCCGCCAACGTTCCGGGCCTCGGCGAAGATGCCGGTTTGGACTGGACGCGGAACTTCACCACCCATGTAGTGAACGAAGCGCGCCTCAACTACGGACGTTCCAGCGCGGGGTTTGGTGGAAACACCTTTGGGAACAACCTCCCGGATCCCACCAATATCGCCAACGGGCTCGCCAGTGTCACGGCACCCACTTATTACGCGAGCTTTGGTTATGCCGACAACATGCCCCAGGGACGCATCGTCAACACGTATCAAGTTCAGGACAACTTGTCCTGGATTCGCGGCCGGCACACCGTAAAAGCAGGTGCGAACATCACCTATCAGCGCTCCCCCAACCAGTTCCTGTCGAACTACAACGGATCTTACTCATTCTCCACGATCGCCAACTACGTCCAGGACATCCCGACGTCCGTCAGTATCACGCTGGGAACCCCCAACCTGGACTTCCGCGAGCACGATAACTTCTTCTATGTGGGCGATGACTTTAAGGTTTCGAATAATTTCACCTTGAACTTGGGTCTTTCTTACGCCTACGATGGCCAGCCGGGGAACCTGTTCCACGCACTTGATGTCAAGAATGAGAGTGGCAGCGAGCCTTACTTCAATCCCTCCTTGCCCCTTTCGCTCCGAACCTTCCCCGAGCTTGCCGGTCACAAGCATGACCTGGGACCCAGCATCGGGTTCGCCTATTCGCCCAATTGGGGTGGAATCTTCGGCGGAAGCGGCAAGACCGTGATTCGGGGCGGCTACCGCCTGACGTACGACCCTGCCTTCTATAATTTCTACCTCAACATCGCGAGTTCCACGCCGCAAGTCCTATCCCAGTCACTTAGTGGCGCCACAGCCAACAGCAACCCGCTTCCTGCCAATCCATTAGGACCGGTGGTGCGGTCGCAGTTGGCGAGCTACCTGGTGACGGGCGTTCAGGATCCGCGTAATTTCAACCAAACAACGGTTGCACCCAACTGGGGGCCCGACCATGTGCAAGGCTGGTCTTTCGGGGTCCAACGCGAAATCAGCCCGCACGCCGTCTTCGAGTCGCGCTATGTGGGCAACCACGGCGGAAGCCTCTTCCAATCCGTCAACGGCAACCCCTATGTGGCCGGGTTAGCGGCTGCCTTCCCCAACCTGGTGCCTTCCGGCATAACACCGTGTTCGGCTGCGAATGCGGTAGTGGCCAATGCCGTGGGACGGGAAAACTGCAATCTTGGAATCGAACGTTTGCGCCAGAATTCAGCGGAATCGGATTACAACGGTTGGCAGAATGAATTGCGCGTCAACAACCTGTGGAACCAGTTGACCATGCGTACCAACTTCACCTGGAGCAAGACGACCGACAACACCAGTGAAATTTTTGGTGCGGTAACCAACGAAGGCACCGGAGGCGGGAATACGATTGCCTTTGCGCAAGATCCTTTCGACACCAACCACGGGGAACATGGCATCTCCGGAATAGATTTTCCGGCATCCTGGGCCGTTAGCTTCGTCGAGCAGATTCCCATGTTCCGTGATCAGAAGGGCGCTCTGGGCCGCGTGCTGGGCGGCTGGTCCGTCTCGGGCTCTTACGTACTCCAAAGCGGCCAGGCCTATACCCCCGTTCAGTTCGCCCTCAACTATGGCTCGGGTGGCGGAGTGTACGACACGAGCTTCGACGCGCCTTATGTGGGACTGTATGAAACGGCTCGGCCGTTCGCCGGCGATTCCAAGGCGCCGGTCTCCAACGTGGGCATCCTCGCCGGCGACCTCTGCAACTACGACGGCGTCGCCGGGTGCAACTTCGATCCTAATACCATGCTGAGCTTGAATGCGTACAATCAGGGCCACGGAGCCGCTGTCACTTCGCGGGACAACGTGCGCGTGATCGCAAACGGTGCCTACGCGGATTCCGTGTATCAGACGCCTTGGGGAAGTATGGGACGCAACACCCTGAGGGATTCGGACACTAACCTGGCGAACTTCGATATCATGAAGAGCATCAAGGTAACTGAACGCTGGTCAGTTCAGTTCCATACGGCCTTCCTGAATGTGTTGAATCACCCGAATTTCACGTCTGTCGATCCTGAACTCGACGACGCGGGCTTAACGCAAGAGACTACGGGGTTCGGTATCCCTTCGCTCTGGAGCGGCGGCGCTCGCACGATTAAATTCGGCCTCAAGATTCTTTTCTAGGCCTCTACCGGCGGGGTTTTACCAAGCGTGCCTGCCGCACCGAGTTGGTTCCGCAAGCGCCTGACAGGGCTTACGCGGGACATGGCAGTAAGAATCAACAAGGGCGTCTGCATCGGCGGACGCCCTTTTTTTCTGATCACAGCCGAACGTGCGCTGATATGGATCTGTTAGCGCTGCATAGGGCTTTCTCTCCGCAGGTTTCACACAAAATGCACGGCCTTCGCCACGGTCAACTTTCAAGCCTGCGAAGCAGGCGTCGTCATGTAGCCCACGGCAAAGAAGCTGTGAAAGAATCGCCTTCGGCATCGGTAGATTAAGTTTCGACGATGTGTTTTGAAGGTTGTGATGATCGACGAGCTGCAAGGATTAAGGTGATTTCATTGAGTAACCTTCCTTTCCGTCCGGCCTTGGGTTCTGGCGCTTGCACCTTGGACCCTCGTGTTTCTCCCTTCGGCTCAAGCGGGCGCCGTGGCCAGGCGAACTTTCCAGCGCAGGCGGCACCATTGCTGGAGGTTATAAGTCAGGCACGCCCACAACACCTCGCAGCGGGCTTTCCGCAAGCCGCGCACGCAGAACTGCCGCAGTCCGAGTTTGGCCTTCAGCCACAGGTTACTGAACTCCGCCACCGGGGCGCGCCGACGATAAGCGGCGCGCGCCGCCTCGGTCTGCATCTTGGCCGCATACGCCGCCACCGCCGGGACATTCTCCGTGCGCACCAACGTGCGTCCCTGCGGCCCCGCTCCACACTGCGCACGCAGCGCACACGCCCGGCAATCCGCCGCTCGCGCCCGATAGAGGTGCCGCTCCACCCCCAAGCGGTCGTGTTTGGTATAGCTAAAATGCAGCACCTGGCCGGCCGGGCAGAGGGAGGTGTCGGTCGCCGGGTCGTAGCGGAAGTGTTGGGGATAAAAGGCCGGATCGACGCCGCGTTTCTCCAGGCGCCGCGTGGTGGCTTCGGCATCGGCGGCGAGCGTCCCGCCGATCAAGTCCAGGCCGCCGTCGGCCGCCGCCAGGATATTCGCGCGCGTGGTGTAGCCCTCGTCGACGATCATCTGCGCCGGGGCGCGCCCGTTCTGCTTCTTCACTTCCTCCACCGCCGGCAGCAGTTGGTGCTGATCGTTGGCGTCCTGGGTAACGCTCACGCCCACGATCATCCCGTACGCCACGTCGGTAGAGGCCTGCACATTGTGACTGGGAGCATAACCGCCATCACCTTGTTTCATGTTACGCGCTTCCGGATCGGTCGCGCTCACGCGGCGCTCCCTCGGTTCGGCCCGTCCCTCGGGGGCGGCTTGCACTTTCTGCAACTCCTCCAGGGCCTGCTGCAATCTCTCCACCTTCTCGCGCGCCGCCCGCTGCCGCGCCGCCTGCCGGCGCCGGTCCACCCCTTCGTCCCGCGGATCGCCCATCGCCCGCACCCGCTCCTCGGCCGCCTGCAGATGCACCCGCAAGGTCTTCTCGCGATGAAACGAGTTGCCGCTGGCCGCGGCCTTGATCTTCGTTCCGTCGTGCGCCACTTGCTCCAGCGTGATCAGCCCCTCGTTACTCAAGATCGCCAGCAGTTGCGCGAACAACCCGTCCAGCGCCTGCTGGTGCTCGACGCGGAAGTCCGACAGGGTGTGGTAATTGATCACCTCGCACCCCGTCAGCCACTGATAGGCGGGATGGTAGGTGCAACGCCGCTCCATTTCCCGCGCCGAGCTGACCTTTTCACTGTAGGCGTAAACCCACAAGCTGATCAGCAGGCGGGGATCGATGGCCGAACGCCCCGCCCGGCCTTCCACCGCCCGCACCTCGGCGGTGTAGGCGCTCAGGTCCAGGCGCCCGGTCATTTCCCAAATCGCCCGCGCCAGATGGTCGGGTTCCAGCAACTGCTCCACGTCCACCGCCCGGAAGACCATCTGCTGACGGTTAATCGCTTGCAAGCGCGCCGCCGGCGGGTGTGCCGACTCCGTGTCCGGCGGCTCCGACACTCGCACCGGCAACTCGCCCTCCGGCCATATTCCCGGCTGTCGAGGATCCTCGGCGTTACTCATGCGCTCGCCTCCGCGTGGGGGAGGAAGCCGCTCGCCCGGGAGCCCGCTTCAAGATCAGCGTGTGCTTGTCCGCGACCACCCATTCGATCACCTCGCCCTTCTCGATCTCCAAAGCTCGCGCCAGGGGCGCGGGACAGATCAAATACCACTGCCGGTTCTTGCCGCCCCGCTGAATCACCTGCACGGTGGATTCGTAACCCATGCCCGACCTCCTTCCCAGAACGAAGGAAGGAGGATATCATAGCTATAGCGCTAGTCAAGTACTTTTTTGATTTTTTCACAGCTTCAACGCCGTGGGACGCCGGTCACGCCAGTAGATTCGTTGGCTCCGGAGGGGCGATATCCGGGCGTTGCCAATCGGTTTCCCACGGCTTCGAAGCTGTGAAAGAATCTTCCGAAGTGCGAAAACATGTTCTCGCAAAGGCGCCAAGTCGCAAAGGTCGCAAAGAAAACAGGAGACTTGTGCTTCACGGCCTTTGCGACTTGGCGCCTTTGCGAGAGACTGTTTTGATTTTTTCACAGCTTCTTCGCGGTGGGCTACATGACGACGCCCGCGCCGCGGGCTAAAACCCATGGCGGCGAGCCGTAGACGTTATAATGGGGCTTATCCTAACGCGTATGGGGGTGCGGACGGCGAGCACCGTCATTCTGGCCCGGCACGGGTTTACACGCGTTTCAATTCATACACGGTGATTTCCGGCGGGGAGCCGAAGCGCACCGGGGAGAAAATCGTCCCGATGCCGCGGTTGACGTAGAGTTGCGAATCGCCTTTTTGGAACCAGCCGCGCACGTACCCGGTGATTAAACGGGCGGGAGACAAATCCGGGGAGATATATTCCAGCGACACCTGCCCCCCGTGCGTGTGGCCGGCCAGGCTCAAGTCGACACCCAGTTCGGCGGCACGGTCGAACGTGTTGGGATTGTGGCTAAGCAGGATGTTGACGGTTCCCGGCACGATCAGCGGTTCAACTCCCGCCAGGTATTCGCTCACAATACCTTCGTGCCGGGGGCTGAAGCGCATGCTCTGGTAGTCTACGCCGATCAGATTCAGGCGCTCGCCGCCGGATTCGATCGCGGCGTTTTCGAGACGCAGGATCCTGGTTCCCTGTTTCGCGAAGAGGCCCGTGATGGAGTTTTCCGCGTGCGCCCAGATCTCATGGTTACCCAGGCACCCGAAGATGCCATACGGCGCCTTGAGCCCCGCAAGGGCTTCCACCACCGCTGCCTGCGGCGAACCTTCCCACGTCACAAAGTCGCCGGTGAGGGCCACCAGGTCCGGCTTCAGGCGGTTGACCTTGTCGACATAACTGCGGATCTCCTCGGCCGGCATGAACGGGCCGATGTGAATGTCGGAAAGCTGGGCAATCCGAAAGCCGTCGAAAGCCCGGGGCAGCCGGCGCAAATTGATGCGCTGGTGGGTGGTTTCCACGTCCGTCCGTTCCCACAGCAGGCCGTACGCGCACGCCGCGAACGGAGTAGCGCTTACCGCCACGGCCGTCCGGGTCAAGAAATGCCGGCGCGCGGGCGACAACAACTGAACGTGGCCGTCGCCGCCGGGGGGCAGGACCTTTCGATACGTCCACACCGCCGCTCTTCCCACGCGGGCACAGAGGTATATCAGCGAGATGGCCACGAAGCCCAGCAGGGAAGCCAACATCCAGCACCGAAATGGCCCTTGCACCAAGGCGGCCTCCAGCGTCAGGTGGGCAGGATCGGCAGCCCTCTCCGAACCCAGCAGGTTCAGCGCCAGCAAAGTGACATATACGCCTAGCCCAGCCCATTCCAGCCAGCGCCGCAGGGAGGGGCGGCGGATGAACTTGCGGCCCAACGCGCGGATCTGCCATAGCCAGAAGATCTGGCTTGGAACAAACAAAACTATAGCAATGGCCAAGGGCATAAATATATGTCTGGGCACGGTCTCACCAAGCCCCAAGAGATAATGATTGCAGCCTTCCCATTATACGATGCATTCAAAGCCAAGTCTGCTGCTCCAATTTTGTGGTTGCCAAATTCGTGGATAACCGCTTCATTCGGCGGGCGTTGCGCCAGTATGACGAGCTGAGAGGCCTTCCAACGGCAAAAAATTTATCATCCATTTATTTGCTGTACCTCAAGCCGTGCCAATCCGATTAGCAATCAGTCTGGCAACGGTGGCCTTACTCCATCGACGTCGCGACCGTAGTCCGAGTTCTATGACGCCTTGGGAGAGACCGAACTATGCCGGCACGAGTAGCAGAAATGGACACTGTGTCCGCCCTTGACACGGGCAGTCGTCCTGCCAGCCCCAAAACCCTCGGCATGGGCGCGAATAGCGGACGGAGAAAAGAGGGGCGCTACGCAGCTAGCTCAAAATGAATTGACTTGGGGCAGTTTTCGCGGTACTATCAGGTGTTCTACGACGTTCATGCCAGGTGTTCTGTGACCGCCACTTTTAACCTCCGAGGAAAACCATATGAATTTTGTGCAATTTCAGATAGGCGAGAAGGTCGTCTACCCGAACCAAGGTGTGGGAATTGTCGAGCAGATCTCTACGCGCAATCTTACCGGGCAGCCGGAAATGTTCTATTTGCTCAAGCTTAGCTCCAGCAGCATGCGAGTAATGGTGCCCCTGAGCAGCGTGGCCAACGTGGGCCTGCGACGGGTCACCAAGACAAGCGAGATAGGCAACATTATCGATTACCTGCAAAAGGGCCGGTGCAAATCCGCGGGCGACTGGAAAGGGCGCTTCAAGGAGAATTCGGAAAAGATGCGCAACGGTTCACTCATGGAGGTTGCCGAGGTCCTGAAAACACTTATCATTCTAAACCAGGCCAAGCCTCTCTCTTTCCGCGAGAAGAAAATGTTGGACCGCTCCTGGCAGCTTCTGGTGGATGAAATTGCCGTGGCGCGCGGAATGACCAAAGAGGCCGTGGAAACGGGGCTGGCAAAATCCCTGTCAAAGGTTAACCTGAAGGCCCCGCTGCCGAGCTGAAAAAAGGGGCCCGGAAGACTCGAGGACGGGCTGTGGCACTTCCTTTCGCAACAAAAACCCTCCGCAGGATCGGACAAATCACGCTGGCAGGCGGCATAGTGAGTTTGATTTACAGCGTGTTCAAAGGCTGGGGACCGTGCGGTCCCCTCCTTTTCGGCTGGATCGGCATCATCGCTGTGCCTGCGGGCGTTGTGCTGTGGGGCTTGGGGGCGTCTGAACTAAAACCGAATTCGTCAGAGACATCACATTCAATCGATTCCCGCTAAGGTTCGTTCTCATTTCGACCGCGTGGCGTATGCTCCGCGCGACGCGCCAGCACCTGTCCTGAGTCCCTGATTCCAAGTCCCGTGACCCGTTCTCCCTTATCGCCCTGCGGCGTTTCCCGCATTCCCCGCGCCATTTCCCCGCAACCGGCACTTTCCACAAGCCTTTGTCGGTACCAGTCGTTAAACCACAATAGGTAGTGTTTTTCCTACTTGACAAGCTAGACCCTCAGAGTTACATTGTCCCCTGCCGTTGGGGTATCGATCCGCGCCGGGGGAGACCAACCAGTAGCGAGACACACACAAAAGAAGTCTGTCTGCTGTCCGGGCCGGGCCAGCGACAATCAAATGAGGGTATGATTAATTTGGAGGTGGAGTGATGTCGGAACGGGATTCTGTGTCGACGGAAGCCAAGTCTTGGATTCCTGGGGTGGGAGCATCAGGAAAACACGGGATCAGCGTTAAGCGGCTTTTCACCAAACCCGGCGCGCATCCTTTTGACGAAATCGAATGGGAGTTGCGCACCGCGTCGATCCAGAATGATAAAGGCAAGGTGATTTTTGAGCAGCGCAACGTCGAGGTGCCCAAGGACTGGTCGCAGACCGCCACGAATATTGTTGCGTCGAAGTACTTCCACGGCAAGCTGGGAAGTGCAGAGCGCGAATCAAGCGTGCGCCATCTCATTAGCCGCGTGGCAGATACCATCGCGCAGTGGGGTGTGGAAGGGGGTTACTTCCGGCACGAGGATGACGCCAAGAGTTTTCACGATGAACTGACGCACATACTGGTCCGGCAGAAGGCGGTGTTCAACTCACCCGTATGGTTTAATTGCGGCCTTTGGCACAAGTATCACCGCAGTTCGAGTGGGACCGGCTGGTATTGGGATGCAGCCGCCGAAGCCGTAAGAAAGGAGACCGAGGCCTACCGGCACCCGCAGTGCTCCGCGTGCTTCATTAACTCCGTCCAGGACAATTTGGAAAGCATTTTGAATCTGGCCAAAGTGGAAGGGATGCTCTTCAAGTGGGGTTCGGGAACCGGTACGAACCTTTCGCCGCTCCGGTCATCGGTAGAGGCGCTGTCGGGCGGCGGTGTGGCGTCGGGGCCGCTTTCGTTTATGAAAGGTTATGACGCGTTCGCGGGGGTCATCAAATCCGGGGGCAAAACACGCCGCGCCGCCAAAATGGTGATCCTGAACGTCGACCACCCCGACATTGAAGATTTCATTGAATGCAAGGCCAAGGAAGAGCGCAAGGCCTGGGCCTTGGTGGATGCCGGTTACGACCCGGCCATCGACGGCGAAGCGTACAGCTCCATCTTCTTCCAGAATGCGAACAACAGCGTGCGCGTGCGCGACGATTTCATGCGGGCGGTGGTGGACGACAAGGACTGGCCAACGCGGCACATCAGCACCGGCGAGGTGGCCAAAACTTATCGTGCCCGCGGCCTGATGAAGCAGATCGCCGAGGCCGCCTGGCAGTGCGGCGATCCCGGAATGCAGTTTGACACCACAATCAACAAGTGGCACACCTGCAAGGCCACGGCGCCCATCCATGCTTCGAACCCGTGCAGCGAATACATGTTCCTGGACGACTCGGCTTGCAACCTGGCATCGATCAACCTGATGAAATTCCTCACCTCGGACGGTAAATTTGAGGCCGAGTCCTTCAAGCACACCGTAGACATCATGATTACCGCACAGGAAATCCTGGTGGACAACGCCAGTTACCCCACGGAACGCATCGCCAAGAACTCACACGACTTTCGCCCATTGGGCCTGGGCTACGCGAATCTGGGGGCGCTGCTGATGGCCAACGGCCTGCCGTACGATTCTGACGCCGGGCGCGATTACGCGGCGGCCATCACCGCCTTGATGCACGGCGAGGCTTACCTCCAGTCGTCGCACATGGCGGCTGAACTCGGCCCGTTCCCTGGCTTCCCCGTCAACCGCGACCCCTTCCTGGGGGTCATTTCCATGCACCGCCAGGACTTGCAGCACATCAACGCTCGCAATGTTCCGGAGAACCTGTGGGAGGCAGCGAAGAAGACCTGGGATGAGTGCCTGGCCAGTGGCATGAAATTCGGTTACCGCAACGCGCAAGTGACGGTGCTGGCGCCCACCGGGACGATCGGCTTTATGATGGACTGCGACACCACGGGCGTTGAGCCGGATTTGGCGCTGGTGAAATATAAGAAGCTGGTGGGCGGCGGGCTGATCAAGATCGTCAACAACATGGTGCCCACGGCGCTCCTCAAGCTCGGCTACAACGACCAGGAAGCCTCGGAAATCGTCAACTACATCGATCAGCACGGCACCATCGAGGGGGCGCCGCACCTGAAAGCCGAGCATCTGCCGGTGTTTGACTGCTCGCTGAAGCCCGCCAACGGCAAGCGCTCCATCCACTACATGGGCCACGTGCGCATGATGGCGGCGGTGCAACCGTTCCTTTCCGGCGCCATTTCCAAGACGGTCAATATGCCGGAAGATGCAACGCCGGAGGATATCGCCAGCGTCTATACGGAAGGCTGGCGGCTGGGCTTGAAAGCCATTGCCATCTACCGCGACAACAGCAAGCGCTCGCAACCGCTGAACACTGCCGACGCCAAGAAGCCGAAGGAGCCGGCGGCGAGGAGTCAGAAAGCAGGAATGAGCAAAGAAACAGCTTCGGAAGCCGGACCGCGGAATTCAGACACTGATCGTCAAGCCTACCGCCAGAAGCTGCCCGATGAGCGGAGGGCCGTGACGCACAAGTTTGCGGTGGGGCAGCATGAAGGCTATCTGACGGTGGGTCTCTACGAGAACGGCCAGCCGGGCGAGATCTTTATCACCATGGCCAAGGAGGGCTCGACGGTATCGGGCCTGATGGATTCCTTTGCTACAGCCGTCTCCCTGGCGCTGCAATACGGCGTGCCGCTTAAGGTGCTGTGCGATAAATTCAGCCACACGCGGTTTGAGCCCAGCGGCTGGACTCCCAATCCGGAAATCCGCTACGCCAAGTCGGTGATGGATTACATCTTCCGCTGGCTGGCGCATAAGTTTCTGCCGCGCGACGCCCAACCCCGCGAGGACGCCAGCGTTCAGTCACTGAACGGTACGGAGGCGGAAAAGGCTACCGATCTGGCTGCAAAATTCACGCGCGCCACCGAGGCCCCCCACTCGAGCGGATTCTCCTCCTCGATGAGCCAGGGAGGCTTGGTAGGCGTCGACCAAAGTGACGACGCCCCGAGTTGCGCGGATTGCGGCGCCATTATGGTCCGCAACGGGGCCTGCTATAAGTGCCTCAACTGCGGAAGCACCAGCGGGTGCTCGTAGTAAAGGCTGGAAGGCAGAAAAAGCTGTGCTGAGGAAGGTAGTTTTGGGCGCAATAAAGGGACATGATCGTTTCGTGCTCAACGTCCCGGACGCGCTGCACGCAATTTGTTCAACGGGCAAGGGACGCTGCTGGCACTGCGATCGCCGGCTTCCCCGCGCGGCGGAGGCCGTGCGCACCGGTTGGGACGTGCAACGCGTCGAGGGCGAACGCGTCGCCAGTATCATCCTGGTGTGCCCGAAGTGCCAACTCAAGCCGGAGGAGCGCCGGTTCCCGGCACGCTCGCTGGCCGCAGGCGCTTAGAGCAGTGACGAGTGACGAGTTCCCAGAGAGGGAACCTTCGTTCCTAGCCGGTGCAGTTATACCTTCTTTTTGAGCCCGGTCATTCTGAAGCCCGCATTTTGGGGCGAAGAACCTGCACTGGCTTTTCTTCCCCCGGCTTTGAAACCAAATGCAGGTCCTTCGCCCCGATAAAAGGCATCGGAGCTCAGGATGACGAGGTTTGCACACTCCGATAAAGCGACGACAACCTTAGCGTCGTGCTTTCTGCCTTCTGCCTACCTTTTTATTACGAAGGATGTTCGATCGCTGCGGCTTTCAGCTTATTAAGGTCACGCTGCACGCGCTTCCATTGGCGCCGTTTCTTCATCACCAGGTTACGCGCCGGGTCGCTGTAGAAGTCCAGTATGGTGCTGCGCAAGGAAGGCGTCACGGAGACGAAATCCGTACGCTCCAGTTTGTGGAGGAGTTTGGCAAACGTCCAGTCGCAGTAACGATAGTCACCCGGACGAATGGGTAACCCGGTGTCAAGATTGATTTGAGGAGGATCGAACCGTGGGCCTTTGACTCGGCGCTCGTAGTCGGCCGCCGTGGCTTTCAGGCTATCAGCGAATAACTGCTCCGTTTCCTCGGTGGGGGTGTGAAATTGAAACACATCGAGGGGGCCGAATTTGGGCAGCAATCGGAACACAAAGGCTGTGACATGATCCCCCACGCCGGGCCTTGTACGGGTTCCCTCCCAAAAGGCTTCGATGTTCGCACGACGAAGGTGAAAGAGCGACCGGTGGTGCAAGCTGGTGGCGCGCTCTTCCAGGCTCTTTCCCCTTAGCGCCCAAGCCACCTCGGTCATCTCGGGAATCAATTTGCCGGCAAATTCGCGGTAAGTGGTGAAGGCGAGGCCCGGGGAAAAGACCTGATCATCCAATTCCAAGCCGTAGGTTTTCTGGAAAGCGCGCTGCAGCACCGGTTCGGGCACGCGAAAGCCGATCCAATCGTGATACTTCTGCGGCGCGACGTGCCCCGCCACCACTTCCAGCGTGTCGAATGCAAACTCCGTCAGGACGTGGGCGTAGGGACTGTCCTCCCAGGTCATGTAGTCGCCATATTTTCGGCGCAGCCCGGGGTACAGGAGCGGGACGGCACGGTTGATTCCCTGCGAGTGCCCTTCGATGTCGGCGCTATAGTGCGATAGCGCGCCCAGGGCAAAGGCATAGTCATTAATGTCTTTGGATTCCTGGAAGAGCGCCTGGACGAAATCTCCACTGCGCACGTAATGGGTTAGATGACTAAAAAAGTGGCCCGTGAATGGATAATACCCCATATCCTGAATCACGGAACCACCGTAAGCGTATGCTTTCGCCGCGCGCAACTGGTCGGCGGTGGCATGGGGAAAGTGCTCCAGCAGAAGGGGCCGGATCTGTCTGTCCCATTCGGCGTCGATAATGGCCTCGTGCATGATGACCGAATAGGCAGGACACGGACGGGTCAAACAGAGCGCGCATATCGTAAGCAGAGCAACGCCCGTCAGCCGCTTGTAAATTGTCACTTGTCACTCGTCATTTCTCACCGCTCGCCGCGCCGTTCGTTTGGCCGGCTTGGCTCGTTTCGGCCGCTCGGCGCGCGGCCGTGGAGCATGACGACGGCGGGCGCCGTGGGTGACATGCTCGGCCCGCGCGCTGCGATGACCGGAGAGACTTGCCTTCAGCGCCGCCAGAAGGTAGGTTCATCGTCGGTCACCACCACGTATCGATCCCCTTCCATCTCGTAGCTACGCACCATCGCCTCAGGTTCCAGTTCCTTGCCGCTGCTCGATGAAAAATACCGCCGGCGGACCGGTGTCCCGTCTGGCGCGAGCGTGCGAGGTTCCGACGAACAGTCCTTATCGTGCGCTCGACATCCCCGTTCCTTCTGGAATTGGATGACTTTTGGATCCAATTCAGATGCAGAAAGAGGAAGGGACTAGGTGTCAGGTGTCAGCGTGCCAAGACTAAGCAGGAAAACGGCTAATGATCACGGGCAGTCGTCAGAGAGCAGAGCGCAGCGGTCAGGCATCAAGTTCTCGCTTCGCTCGTCAATGGGTGCCTTTCAGAGGCGACAGGTGCAAGAAGTCAGGCGTCCCGTTTAGCGAGCAGGAAGGGTATCAGGTGCCAGACCGCTCTAACATTGGGCGGGCCCGGAGGGTCACGCCTCGTGCATGCTGGTTAGCCGGTGGCGGGTTTAACACCTGACAACTAGTCCCTAACCCCCCAGATCCCGATTTGGTAACCCTCGTGCTGTAAAGACGTGAACCGTTGCTCACCATGCGCGGAGGTTCTCTGCGCGAGTTGAGCGAAAACGGCACCGGCCGCTAATCTTCAGGAGGACGCTGGAAGCTCTCGCCGTTGCGTCGGCTTGGTCGTTGCCTCTGGCACCGACCTTCAAGTCGGCTCGCTCGTACGCACTGCCCACTGCCAGTTCGCATGTCTTCACGCCGGATACGTGCCGGTAACGCGCTGGCCTTGCACCGATGGTGGAGCGGGCAAGATGCCGGCAGCACATTGGGACTGACGGCGACTTTTCCAGCAACCTCCCACGGACATCGGCCATTTCACCCAATTTGATACATGGACATTCACATATGCGTTACCGCATCTGGTTAGTTCCTGCTCTAGTTACTGGTGTCGGTCTGGGACTTCTCTCTTCTCACACGCGCGCCACTCTGTCAGCGTTAATGAAAGGGGGCGGTTCGCGAAACAGTTCTGCGGTTGGCGTCCAATCGCCGGGCGTGCTCAATCGTGGTTTGGTTGCCGTGTCAGTTTCCGACTCGTCGGTCCCAGCCGCAGCCGCACGGAGTTCTACTTCAGCCACGCCGAAGAACGGGAGCGTCGATTCGGGCAAAACGTCTGCCGGGTCGGTTCCCCAAACTCCCGCATTTATGCCTCCCGAAGGCACAATGCTGGTTTCCCATGTAGTGATGCGGAATGAAAGCCTTGGTGGAATCGTCTCGCATTACTTCTCCGACAGCGTTTACATGCGGCGGTCGGAATTCGAAGACGCGCTTCGGCAAGTCAATGTCCTTAAGGCAAACTACCTGCACCCCGGCACGGAGATCAAGATTCCCGGCATTCCCGTTCATCCGATTCTTGATAAGCCGGTCCCGACGCCGAAGGACTTTGTGGCGCGCGGAATTTATCTAACGGCATACTTTGCCCGGCAGCAGCACCGGGCTTGACCTGATGAAGCGCTGGAAAGACGCGGGCGGGAACACGGTGGTGTTCGACATTAAGGACTATGACGGCATTGTGCACATCCCCTTCCAGCACGTTTATTCACAGAGCGACCAAATTACCATCCGCAACCTGCCCAAGCTCATCCATTATGTCCACTCGCTCCCGTTGCACGCGGTTGTGCGGATTGCAGTGTTCAGGGATGAGCGCCTGGTGGCCGCGTTCCCGAAGCTGGCGGTCCGCTCGCGCGCGACCGGCAACCCATGGCGCGAAAACGGGAAACTGGTGTGGACCGACCCATCCAACCTGGAAGTGCAACAGTACAATCTGGACTTGGCTCGATTGGCGGCCGCGGCGGGCGCCGACGAGGTGCAGTTTGACTATGTCCGCTTCCCAGCCGAGGGCAATCAGGCTGATGCTCAGTTCGAGTATCAAAAAGACCATCCGGATTGGCCGCGCTCAAGGACCATCACGGATTTCGTGGCCCGCGCCCACGAAATGCTCCAGGCTCAAGGGGTTCTGTTCTCGATCGATGTGTTCGGGGTGATGGCATGGGCGAAACCGATTGACCTCAGCCACACCGGTCAGAATATAGCCGACTTGGCGCACCATGTTGACGTTATGTCACCCATGATCTATCCGTCGCACTTCTTCGGGTTCGACGGCTACAAACTGCCCGGCGATGCCCCGGAACATTTCATTTCGGAGTCAATGCAGCGATTTGAGGCGGCCACGAAGGGCACCAACATTGTCTTGCGACCGTGGCTGCAAGCGTTCGGTTGGCGCACCAAGACGTATTCTCCCGAGTACATTTTGATACAGGTGCGGGTGTCGCATCAGTGGGGGGGCGTTGGATTTATGTTCTGGAACGCTCGTAACGATTACTCGAAACCATTTGCTGCGGCACCGAAGTTGGAAGCGGCGATGAATGCCCCCATGCCCGCGCTGGAAAAGCCACCGCAGACGGCGAAGCCGGCCCCCGTGGCCGAGAAGTCTCCCGAACCGGGAAAGAGTCCCACGGCCGTACGTTGAAGCGCGGCCCATCAAGATCGCGCATTGCGGCACGACGATTGCGATCACCGTTGCTTTTCCACATCCCCGTCAACCCGTTCTGGCAGTTCGGCGCTCTCCCAGGTTTCCGTGCGAAAGTTATTCGGCTGTACATGGGGAGCTTGCGCAGACAGGGCGCGCAGGGCTGATGGTTCGAAACGCACTGTGGGCAACAGTCATCATTGCGGTGATATTCTTATTTCGATTGTATTGCACTGTACTCCAATGCTCACCTGTCGAAAGGAAACAGCGGAATGGCTATTTCAGACACGATCAAGAAGGGTACGATTAGGGCGCCGCACCGGTCTTTGTTGCGGGCGACGGGGGTGATCCAATCCGAATCGGATTGGGACAAGCCGTTTATTGCTGTGGCGAATTCGTTTGTTCAGATCATTCCTGGGCACGCGCACTTGGACGTGGTGGGCCGCAAGGTGCGGGAGGCAATTCGCAGGTCGGGAGGTGTGCCGTTTGAATTTAACACCATCGGGGTGGATGACGGCATTGCCATGGGCCATGCCGGGATGAAATATTCGCTGGCGAGCCGGGAGTTGATTGCTGATTGCGTTGAGACGATGCTGCGCGCGCACTGTTTTGATGGTGTGGTGTGCATTCCCAATTGCGACAAGATCGTGCCAGGAATGATGATGGCCGCAGCCCGAGTGAATATTCCCGCCGTGTTTGTCTCCGGCGGCCCGATGAAAGCCGGCATCAATCCGAAAACGGGCGAAGTGATTGATCTGAACAGTGTGTTTGTCGGCGTGGGTGCGCACTCCGCCGGCAAGCTTTCCGACGAGCAATTGACCACGCTCGAGCAAAACGCTTGCCCGTCGTGCGGATCGTGCGCCGGCATGTTCACGGCAAACTCCATGAACTGCCTTTGCGAAGCCCTGGGGCTTGCCCTGCCGGGGAATGGAACGATTTTGGCAACCGACCCGAGACGGAATGCTTTGTTCGAGGCAGCAGGCAAGGCAATAATCGAATTAGTAAGGAAGAATATACGACCGCGGGATATTTTGACATCAGAGGCGTTCGACAACGCGTTTGCACTTGATATGGCCATGGGGGGATCGACCAACACCGTGCTTCACACGCTGGCTGTGGCCGTTGAGGCCGGGACACCGTTTGCCCTGCGGCACCTGAACGAAGTGGCTGAGCGCGTCCCGCACGTATGCAAAGTCGCGCCGAGCGGTGTCCATCATATGGAAGACGTCGACCGCGCCGGAGGCGTGCCGGCAATTCTTAAGACCATCTCGAAGAAGCCCGGGACTCTCAACCTCGGCTGCTTGACGGTGACGGGCAAGACGCTGGGTGAAAATATCTCGGATGTAAAAGTAGAGGACCCGGAGGTGATTCGGCCGCTCGATCGTGCGTATTCCAATCAGGGTGGGCTGGCGATTCTCTTCGGCAACCTGGCCCCAAGCGGTTCGATCATCAAAGCCGCTGGAGTAACGCCGTCCATGGCGCAGTTCAAAGGCCCAGCGGTCATCTTCGAATCGCAGGAAGAAGCTTACGCAGGCATTCTCGATGGGAAAGTGAAAGCAGGGGACGTGGTGGTTATCCGCTACGAGGGCCCACGGGGTGGCCCGGGAATGCAGGAGATGCTGGCGCCTACGTCGGCCATTGCCGGACGCGGGTTGGGCGAATCCGTGGCCTTAATCACCGACGGCCGATTCAGCGGTGCGACCAAAGGCGGTGCGGTGGGTCATGTGTCACCGGAAGCGGCGGCCGGAGGCCCCATCGCGCTTGTACGCCCGGGTGACATTATTGAAATTGATATTCCCGCTCGCCAACTCAACCTGCTGGTTTCAGACGAGGAACTGGCAAAGCGCAAGGCCGGATGGAAGCGGCCGCGGCCGAAGATTGATTATGGATATCTTGCGCGGTACGCCGCTGCGGTTACCAGCGCGGACACCGGCGCTGTGCTGCGAAAGCCTGAGTTATAATCCTGTGAGCAAATCTTCTGGCTCCTTTTGTATGCTCATATCCGGCAGACGGTCGTCGGGGTTTTGAAGTCGAATAAATCAGAATATTCCTGCTCGTGCTCAAAAGTCGTGATTGAACAGCGGGGGAGATGCGGGATGAACCACGTGCTCTTGTCGAATCGCGGGTAATGCAACACGGCGCTCTTTTATGTCCGGATTCCGGTATAATTGCCGAACATCGAGCGGTCACTCGAAAACTTGCAGGCGGGGAACTATGGATCCAAACAAAAGTGTTGCGGTACAGAGTGAAATTCTGGCTGGATTCAATTCGAAGATCGAAAGGAAGACGGCCCAGGTGGGAATCATCGGCCTGGGATATGTGGGATTACCTCTCGCTCTTTTGTTCGCTGAGAAGGGTTTCGCGGTATGCGGTTTTGATGTAGATCCGGGCAAGGTGGCCTTTCTTGAGGCGGGAAAGAGTTACATCAAGCATATTTCTGAGTCGGTGATCGCTGAACATGTGCATAGCAAACGCCTGAAAGCCACGACCGATTTTTCCCGCCTGCGCGAAATGGATGCCATCCTCATTTGCGTGCCTACTCCATTGGATGAGCACCGGGAACCCGATCTGTCCTTTGTGCGGGACACTGCGGAGTCTATCGCTCCCCACTTGCGGCGTGGACAATTGGTAGTTTTGGAAAGCACCACATACCCAGGCACAACCGAAGAGGTTGTACTGCCGATTCTGGAAAAATCCGGCATGCGTTGTTCCATTACCCCGTATGTAACAGACGGCCGTAAAGTTGACGATGGCGACGAACCGGAGACAGACTTTCTCGTAGCCTTCTCGCCCGAGCGTGAGGATCCGGGAAATAAGCAGTTCAAGACGCACCAAGTGCCTAAAGTTGTTGGGGGAGTGAACGCTTCCAGTGCCCGGGCGGCGCAGGCGCTCTATTCTCAGACTTTTGAGAAAACCCTGGTAGTGAGTTCCACGCGCGCTGCGGAGATGACGAAGATATTGGAAAACACGTACCGTTGCGTAAACATTGCGCTCGTCAACGAATTAAAATTGCTATGCCTGCGGATGGGCATCGATATTTGGGAAGTGATTGAGGCAGCCAAGACCAAACCCTTCGGTTTTACGGCGTTCTATCCAGGTCCGGGCCTGGGCGGCCACTGCATTCCCATCGACCCGTTCTATTTGACTTGGAAGGCTCGCGAATACGAGTTCCCGACACGGTTTATTGAGCTGGCCGGCGAAATCAATTCTTCGATGCCGGAACACGTGGTGGCCTCCATGATAGAGGCTCTCAATCAGCGCAAACAATGTCTGAAGGATGCTAGGGTGTTGGTCCTTGGCATCGCCTACAAGAAAGATATCGATGATGCCCGCGAGTCCCCCAGCCTGAGAATAATGGAACTTCTTCAACTGAACGGAGCTCGCGTCGAATACAATGACCCCTATTTCCCGCGCCTCCCGAAAATGCGAAAATACGATTTCGGCCTCGAAAGCGTGGAAATTACCCCCGAGAACCTAGCCCAGTACGATGCCGTAGTCATTGCGACGGATCATTCCACCTATGACTACGCCGCCATTGTGCGGCACGCGCGATTGGTGATGGATGCGCGGAACGCTACCCACGCGGTTGCGGAACACCGCGAGAAGATAGTCCGGTGCTAGGCCAGTCTGGCACGGGGGGTACTAACCCGCAGGCTGACCGAGGAACTGGACCTTGCTGCTTGGCCAGTACGGAGTCCCGACTACGCCAGCTATAGAATCCACCTTGAGACGCGACTTAAGCTGCCAAGGAGGCGAAACTCCTGTTCTTTCGCCGGTTCCATGTCACTTAGTAATATTGAGTCTTTGCGTCCTCCTGTTTTTGCCTGCAGAATTTCCACTGTTCCGTCAGTTTTTTCAATCCCGGCGCAGCGGCCGCGTGCCATCCCGGCGGTTCAGATGGCTGACGATATCGTGGATGTCGTAACTTGACCTAGACGATTATTTTTGATAGGCTTGGAAAGATTTAAAAGGTCAGTCCCAAGGAACTCTTGATTGTAAAGATCGCCATTTTTGGTGTTGAGGTGTGGGACCCTTTACATCTCCGATGGGTCCGCTTCGGCGTCTTGGAGGGAGTTCGCATCCCTTCGCTGAATCTCAAGAAGTGTGTGGTCGATTGTGGGCGATACGGCAGCGTTTAGCATTGGTGTACGTGGCGACTGGGAAAACAACTTAGCCGCGTCAGGGGGCGGAGCTTGGGACAGAGAAGACTTTCTAGTCCATGCTCGGCTTATCCTGGCCGTGGCATGTACTATTACGGTTTGCCTTAATCGCGCGTCTTTTGCAAGGGATCGGGATGCCAGCCAACTTCTGGTTCTTGTTTACCTTACTTACAGCGTTATCAGCCTAATAATTGCTCGACTCCACAGGCACTATGGTCTGGCCTGGGGGGTGTGTCTGCAAGGCCTTGAAGTGGTTATCACTTCATTGATTATGCTGTCTTCTGGTGGGGCACAAAGCCCGTTCCTCGGTCTTTACCTATTCGTGGTCCTTGCGGCCGCGTTTAAATGGGGCTTTAATGGCGCCCTTCTGACGGCATGTGCCTGCATAGCCTTTTTGTTTTCCGACTTGATTCTTCCTTCCTCATGGTCTACCAAGAGTCCGAACCTGATGGGAGAGGGCAGTTCGTTCGTTACGACGATGACGCTGTCCGCGACCCTTGTTTCCTTGGCCTGTCTTTTGGGGCTCCTCGTCGAAAGAGAGATGAAACGGTATGGGGACGCGACGGTGATAACGGCGCTTTTGCGCAGCGCCGTCCCTGAACCGAGCTTTAGGGCTGCCCTCAGTAACACTTTACTATCAGTGCGGGAGCATTTTGACGCTGACCAAGTCAGGTTGGCCCTCCAGGAGATCAACGGCGATGAGGGAATTGCCTGGGAGGTAACCCGCCTGACAAAGAGTAAGGAGAATGGGCTACACTCTTGGAAATTAACCGAATCCCTGCGGCAAGGATGCTTCGCCATGCCCCCAGAAAAAGTTCGACACGCTCTCGGGCTCGGGCGCACGGGCGGGGGAACGTCGTTCCGGGAAGGTGCCGAAGGGTATAAGAGGCGCGGAGCTCTTGGGCGCTGGTTCACGGGGCTGCCCGGCTTTTCGACCGCACGACCGAGTGGTGACGGATTCGACGATCTGCGTATCGTAGGCGAGCAACATTCGCCGTTTGTATTCTCCTGGTCTTTTCTTGCCACCTCTTTCTCATTCGAAGGAAAGTGGCTCGGGCGCCTCATCGTCTATAATCCTCGCTGGGGGTGGAACCCCAGTCCGGGCTTGCGATTTCTAGAGGCCTTGGTGCGGGAAGTCGGCCCCGCAGTTTACAACAAGTATCTGGTGGCGCGTCTGCGCTCGCGGGCGCAGACCCGGGAGCGGGTACGCCTTGTTCAGGAGCTGCACGATGGAGTGGTGCAATCGCTGATTGGGTTGGAGATGCAGATCGATTTCCTCCGGCGGACTCAAACGGCCTCCAGCGATCCCCCCCGGCTGCTCCAGGAGTTGTGCCGCGTGCAAGCGCTTCTCCACAATGAGGTGGCAGCGGTGCGCGAGGAGATGCAGAGGATCAAGCCGCTGGAAGTGCAGCCCGGGCGCCTGCTTGAATTCATGGCGCGGGCCGTTGAGAGATTTCGCCGCGAGCAGGGCGTTTCAGCCAGTTTCGTCACGGAAACCGAGGAGATTACCTTGCCACCACGGGTTTGTACGGAATTGGTGCGCATCGTGCAAGAAGCCCTCGCGAATGTGCGCAAGCACAGCGGGGCGGGCAAGGTGCTCGTGAGCTTTGCGCGGGAAAATGGCCATTACAAACTATGCGTAGAGGATGACGGCCGCGGATTCGGGTTTACCGGACCTCTGTCCGCTGCCGAACTTGAGGCTTCACCCAATTGTCCCTTAGTCGTTACGGAACGTGTAAGGGCAATCGGCGGCGAACTCATGATAGAATCACGTCGAGGTTCGGGTGCACGGCTCGAGATCCTGGTACCTTTGACCACAAATGGAAGACTCTCCAGCGACAGTTGACATCGTCATTTCGGATGATCACGCGATTTTTCGTGAAGGCGTGAGAAAGCTCCTTGAGACGCAATCGGGCTTACGTGTTGTTGGCGAAGCTGTAGACGGTGAAGAAACAGTAACGGTCGTTCGCCAGCTCAATCCGCATGTTCTCTTGCTTGATCTTTCTCTCCCGAAGATGAGTGGCCTCGAGGTGCTTCGAGAACTGGCCAAACTTGGACTTCGAACCCGAGCCATTATACTGACCGCAGCCATTGAGAGAGAACAGGTGGTTGAGGCGCTGCAATTGGGAGCCCAAGGTGTTGTTTTGAAACACTCCTCCCTCGACCTACTTCTGAAAAGTATTCGCTGCGTGAGCGATGGCGAGTATTGGGTTGGGCAAGAGAGTGTTTCTGACCTCATTCACGCGCTTCGCCGCATGAACACTCCCTACGCATCTTCAGGTCCCAGAACCGACTTGGGCCTCACCTCCCGGGAAAGGCAGGTCATAGCACTCATCGGTGCTGGGTATACGAACAAAGACCTTGCGCGGAAGCTGGACATCAGTGAACACACCGCTAAACATCACCTCACAAATATATTCAATAAGCTCGGAGTTTCCAACCGCTTAGAACTCGTACTTTACGCTATCGATCATCGGCTTATCAGCGACGATTAGCCCGATGCAGCTTTCGAGCTTGGGTCGAGTGCTAGGCCGAGGTGTGGAAACGGCCGGGAATAGCACCTTGGTGGGCCATTGCCATAGCACCATTGGTGCAGATTGATGCGACCATCGGGCCATTGTATTACCCTTGCGTCGGAATAAACTATTATTGCTAAGGCAGCCAATTAGCGACATTTGGGCAAAGAGAACACCTTGTGCAAGCTACGACGAACCGGGGAAGAGGGTTCTTCGCTGCAGATGGCGGGTGTGCGTGGTGTTCCAATCGACCGATGTGGGGTACCGAAAGTGCCATACTCATCGGACCGTCGGGCTATTGTCGTAGTCGGCGGAGCAGGTAAACTGATGATTCAAGCAGTCCAATCGGCGATCCTGGTTTGGTTGGAAGGAACCAACTGAGATGGCACACCGAATATTAGGAGGCGGGTTTTCCGTGACTGAAAAGGGGCGCGCCCGGCGGTTCGATTTACGGATTACACTGCGTTATCGGGAGAACGGGGAAGGTCAGTGGCATCGGGGCGTCACGCGAAATATCAGTTATTCAGGTGTGTTGTTCCAGGGGGAGGGTTGGGCTGAACCCCAGACCCCTCTTGAGCTGAGTTTAACACTGCCTCGAGACGTCACGGGCGGATGGGCCGCCGAGGTAGTTTGTCGGGGTAAGGTGATGCGATCGGAGCGCGGCGGAACTGATGGGGGTGCTTCTCTGATCGCGAGCAGTATTTCTCATTACCGGTTTGTTCGGCCATAGCGGGATGACGCGTGTTTTTTCCGCCCGTCCCGGATCGAACTACGAAGCATTGTTAAGGCACGAAGCCGGCGCCGCGTACAGATACGGCGCCAAACGGTGGTAACGGCGCTTCGGGCGGCCCAGTGGGCATGAACTGGACGAATGCCTCGGGCAAATTAGAACTTTCTTCCTTGAGACGCTGATCGCAGGCTTACAGGAAAGATAACGCTGTAAGTCACAGGGCGGAGCTGTATATTGACTTCTATGTTATGATTCTCACGTAAGTGATGTGCCTGCTGTAACCCCCGCATAGACACGGGGGAGATTCGTTAACGAACACTTTGCGCCACCGTCCAGCCGCCCGGGGAAGACAGCCCCGCCCGTCTGAGTCCTAAAGTGAACCCATCAGGCGTAAGCGGTTCGCGATGAAAGGCGCAAAGATCACTCGCAGTCGACTTCGGTATTACAGGTGGCACTATGGTCCCCAGGATCTCAGCTCAAGATGGATTCCGTGCAAAGCGCTTTGCACTTCGGTTCCCGGTATATTTCCGCGAGCCGGACAGTTCGACATGGTTGGAAGGAACGACGGAGAACATCAGTTACACGGGTATGTTGTTCGTTTCCACTTCTCCCTTGGCGCCAGAGACGCCACTGGAGTTGCGGCTGCAGTTCGCGGCCGGCGCGAAGGGAAAGGAACCCTCCGAGATTCGATGCAAGGGCAAGGTGGTACGCATGGAGCAGAGGATCGTGCCGGGAACGCCGATCGCTCTTGCAGTGGCGATAAGAGACTACCGAATTGTCGGTCATCACTCATTTAGCGGACGAACTGCAGGGAATGCCTGAGAGGCGCGGTCTCCCGAAATGGGACCCGCGCAGCAACCAGGCGCCATGGGCGGGCAGGGTCGCGTACCCAGGTTTTTCTGGCCGTGCTGGGTTCCCAAAAAGGGAAGGAAGGAATTCCATGCTGAAGCACGATGAGGTCGACAAGCCATCCGTCTTATGGTGGCACGCTCTTTACACGCGCCATCAGCATGAGAAAGTGGTGTCTCAGGCGCTGTCCGGCAAAGGATTCGATGTATTTCTTCCCCAGTACAAAACCGTACACCGGTGGAAGGATCGGCAAAAGGAGCTCCTACTTCCTCTGTTCCCCAACTACGTGTTCATCCACGGGGGGCTCGATCGGATGCTGAACATTGTGACTACCCCCGGCGTCCACTGCCTCGTAAGCTGGGGCGCGCGGCCGGCGAATATTCCGTCGGAAGAAATCGACGCGGTACGCCGTTTGGTGGAAAGCCCCTTGAAAGTTGAACCGCACCCGTTTCTTAAGTGCGGGGACCGGGTCCGGATCAAATCGGGGCCACTGGAAGGGATTGAGGGCATCCTCGTTCGCAAGACGCGTGGGTACCGTTTGGTTCTCTCCGTGGAACTGCTTTCGAGATCCGCTGCCGTTGAAGTGGACGTCAGTATGGTGGAGAGTGTCCGTACAGCGGAAGCCATTCGCAATGACAAGCAACGAATTGTCTCCGGCGTTTCTGTCCCCGTGCCGTATCGTCCCTACGTGTTGGGCGCCCGATAGATCAGACTGCCCCAGGCGCCACCACTGGTCATTTAGGCCGGCGGAGCGCGAAGGGGAGAAAGCGAATATGTGTCATGAGGAATAGCAACTTCGGTAAGGGGCTCGTCCTGATCGCGGTGTTGGCTTCGATTACCACGGCCATCGGCCCTGGTTGGGCGTCCGACTCCGCGAAACTTGTGCAAAAAGGGGGGGTGGCAAAGACGGCGGGATCACGTGGAGGACAAACGGCCGATCAGCCCGAGACGTCCAGCCCGAAGCGGGTCAGTGACGACTACGTCATCGGGCCTTCTGACTTGCTGGCCGTTAACGTATGGAAAGATACCGAGCTCAGCCGGACTGTGCTCGTGCGCCCTGACGGCAAGATATCCCTTCCGCTCGTCGGGGAACTGGAGGTCAGCGGGTTAACGGCGGCAAACGTGCAGCAATTGCTGACCGACAAACTTAAGCAATACATCGCCCAGCCGCAGGTCACAGTGATTGTGCAAGAGGTGAGGAGCCGCACGTACACCATCGTGGGTAAAATTACCAAACCGGGATCGTACGAATTGGGGAAGCCGACGACCGTGCTGGAGGCGATCGCCATCGCCGGCGGTTTCCTCGAATTCGCCAAGATGAACAAAATATATATTATCCGGCGTATGGACGACGGTTCCCGCACCAATCTTCAGTTTGACTATAACAAGGTCATTAAAGGGCGCAATCCAGACGAAAACGTTGATCTTAAGAGTGGCGACACCATCGTCGTCCCTTGAGGAGGAGTCCTTGCCCGATCACGAGGAAAGTCTCGACGCGACGCTAAACAGACTGTTGGGGGTGGCCGTCCGGCGCCGCTGGTGGCTGGTTCTACCGGCCTCGGTTGTCGCGGTGGCGGTCTGTCTGATTTCGCTGTTGCTTCCCGCTCGTTACGAGTCGGAGGCTACCATACTCGTGGAGCGCCAGCAGGTTCCCGAGCGCTATGTTACGGCGAATACGACCACTGACGTCAGGGAAGTGCTCCTGGAAATGACGGATGCGATTCTTTCGCGCACGCAACTGCTTCGGATCATCGATGAATTTGACCTCTACCCGAAGGAGAAATTGCGCATGGCCCCCGAGCAACTGGCGGAACTCATGCGGACCGATATCAAAATTGAACCATTGCAACGGAAGGGCCCTGATACGAAAGACCTGGACGCCTTCACTATTGCATTCACCGGTACTAGCCCCCGGCTGGCTCAAAAGGTCACCACTAAACTAACCACCCTCTTTATTCAGGAGAATCTAAGGTCACGCGAAGAGCAGTCTACCGAAACGACCAATTTCCTGACCCATGAACTGGAGGTGGCGGGAGCAGAGTTGAAGCAACAGGAGGCTCGCGTTCGACAGTTCAAAATGCAGAACCTCGGTCAATTGCCGGAACAACAGCAAGGAAATCTGGCCATCTTGGCGGGGCTGCACACGGAGCTTCAGAACACTATGGCCACGCTCAGCCGGGCACGCGAGCAGCAAGTTTATCTTCAGTCCATGCTTTCCCAGTATCAAAACCTGCCCGCGGCTGGTGTTACGGCTCCGACAACGGCGGCCCTTCCGGCAACCGATGAAGCGATTAAGGCCGAGTTGGTCCGGCTGCGAAATCAAAAAACCGATCTGTTGTCCCGATATACGCCGGAGTATCCGGACGTTGTGAAAGTCGATGAGCAAATCAAGGAGACGGAAGCCTTGTTGGCGGCATCCAATAAAGCTGCACAGCCCACCACGACGGGTGGGACGCTTGGCGGTGATTCACCTAGATCTGCAGACGCCAACGCATCAACGGCTCAAGTGAAAAGCCAATTGGAAGCCAACCGGCTGGAAATGCAGAATGCTGCCGAGGACGCAAAACGGATAGAAGCGAGAATTGCCGAATACCAGGGCCGCCTCAATTTGACGCCTGTTCGTGAGGCAGAACTGGCAGAACTGAGTCGTGGCTACGACCAATCAAAGCAACATTATGATGACCTGTTTAACAAGAAGTCGCAATCCGAATTGGCAACCAGCTTGGAAAGGCATCAAGAGGGGCAGCGCTTTGACATAATTGACCAGCCGAGTCTGCCCATGAAGCCCTCCAGTCCCAACCACGTGAAAATCGGTTTGGCTGGCTTGGTCGCAGGCATTGCGGTGGGCCTAGCTTTGACGTTCCTGGTTGAGAGCAGAGATCACTCCCTTCGCAACGAGAAGGAGTTGCGTTCGATCTTTGCTTTTCCCTTGATGATCGGCGTGCCCGTATTGTTGAGTAAGGCAGAGCAACAGAAGCGATCGCGGGCTACTCTGCTGGAGTGGGCGGCGGGCGCTGCGTTGTGTCTTCTCGTTTGTGCGACTGAGTTGTATGTATTTCGGCGGGGTTAGACCACTCGGAATAACGTTGTCCTCTTCCATCACGGTGAGGACAAGGAGGGGAGTTGAATTCGATAATGCCTGACCGTGTTTTAAAGCCAGAGACAGAGAAAGGCGAAGTCCTCTCCGGCGCTGCGGGAGACTTTCTCCCGGTATTGGAGAGGCCGGATGTTTATCTTCCTGTCCCCACTGAAACCTGCACGGTCCCCCCGGAAAGCCGCATTGTCGTTTACAGCGATTCGCGGAGTGCTGGCGCGGATAGGTTCAGATTGGCACAGATACGGCTGAAGGGCTTGCAGGCAGCGAGGAAGCTAAAGACCCTGCTGATTACCAGCCCGTATCCTGCCGACGGTAAGACCACTGTTTCGTTGAATTTGGCTACAGCGCTCTCGGAAAGGGGTAAGCGCCCCGTACTCTTGCTGGAGGCCGACGTTTTTCGGCCTACTGTGCTGGAAAAGCTGGGTATGAAGCCATGGCCCGGATTAACGGAATGCTTTGAGAATAAGTGCGATCCCATGCTGGCAATCCGGCGCATCAACCCCCTCGGCTTTTACCTTCTGCCGGGCAGGTAGTCCCATGGAGGATGGCAACGTTCTTCTGCAATCTGAATTTATGTCGCAATTGCTGAAGGGCCTCATTGCCACGTCTTTTAGTTGGATTCTGGTTGACGCGCCCCCTACGACCCCAATCGCCGAACTGCTCCTTCTCAGGGCGCAGTCCGATGCCACTTTGCTTGTGGCCCGGGCGGGACAGACGCCACGAGAAGCCATAGAGGAAGCCACACAGCACTTAGGACGCGATCACGTTGTGGGAATCATCCTTAACGGTGTGGAAGGGCTCGACCGTGTTTATTCCCATTACTACGGATATAAGAAGCCCGATACCCGCACAACGACGCAACGAGCCAAGGTCACACCAGGCCTGGGACTGAAGACGCGTGGAACGTAAGCCCGCAGGATCAAGCTTCGTTTTCATTAGGAAGGACTGGACACCTTCAGCGCCCACCAGGTCCGTGCTGATACCTCAAATCCGAAGACAGATTCTCGCTCCCCTTAGATCGGCTAACGCCCCCTTGCGCGCCGAGACCCCATTGAGGCCGTAGAGGCCCGTGTACGTACTTCTTGAGTAAGAGATGATATGACTGGTCGAATATCCTACCGGCGACCGCTCGGCCCCCTGCTTGCTCTGGAAAGCCCCAACTCAAGCGGAGAGGCTTTAAGTCTTCAGGACGGAAATGATTTCCGTCCGAAAGGGCTGCCGGTGGAAACATCTCTCGGTGATAGCCCGATCCGACCAGAAGGCGAGCAGGTGCGAGTAGTCATTGCGGACGACCATCCGATATTTCGCGACGGGTTGCGGAGGCTGATTGAAACGCAATCGGGTATGTGTGTCGCCGGGGAATCGGCTGTCGGGGTAGAGGTCATTAGATTGGCCCGCGCCATCAGGCCAGATATCGTTCTACTTGACCTTGGTTTGCCCCACAGGTCTGGCCTGGAGGTATTGAGCGAGCTTACGAGTATGTCGCCGCCCGTTCGCACTCTGGTGCTGGCCGAGGAGGTGGCAGAGGGCTCTATTTTGGAGGCGTTTTACCTTGGAGCCCACGGTCTAGTTTTAAAGAAGTCACCTCGGGAGGCATTGCTAAAAAGCATTCGAAGCGTCATTGCCGGTCAGTATTGGCTCGACCATGAAAACGTCCCGATCGTAATTGGGGCGCTTCGTAAGCTGCCATCCGCACAAAACGGTGCGACCGCTGGGAGGGAGTATGGCCTGACTCCCCAAGAATTGAAGATTGTGGTCAGGGTCGCGAACGGCTCGTCCAACAAGGCGGTAGGCCACGAGTTCAGCATCAGCGAGAGAACGGTCAAGCACCATCTGACAAATGTATTCAACAAGCTGGGCATTTCCAGTCGCTTGGAACTCGCCGTGTTCGCCTTTGAGCACGGTCTGGTCAGCAAAGGATAGCTTGGTGCGTTTGCAGGCGGAAACACACCGAACTTGGAGTTAACATGCTAAACCTCGACACAGGACGGAACGGTCGCGGCGGGAGGGGCAGGACCCGAATCTGGAACAGGGCCCTGTGTGCCGTTGCTTCCACCGTGATATTGATCATTTTGCTCCCCGTCAGTTCAGCGGCACAAACCGTAACCGCAACCGCACCGGTGATGCCGCAAGTGCCCTTGTTTAATTTCGCAAATCAGATGCCTCTTCAATTCGCGGGAGAGGCCGGACCCGGTAATCTGGCATCGCTCAGCTTTGGCGTATCAACCCTCTACGACGATAACATCCTTTCCGAAAACGCTGCGCGTCTCAGCGATGAAGCGCTCTCTTTCAACTCTGATTTGGCTGTTTCCGGCAGGACTGAACGCCTGATGGTGAAATTTGATTATACTCCGTTCTTCTTGCTATACCGGCAATACGATCAATATGATCGGCTCAACCATGCTGCGAATTTTAACTTGACGTATCGACTCTCCCCGCATTTCATTCTGGGATTGCATGATACGTTCAGCTACGCGACGGGAGCCTATCCGGCCATAACGGAACAACAGATATTGTCCGGGCCAGTGTCGCCTACCGCCCTCAATCAGACCATCTTCCCGTACACGACCAGGACCCTGTCAAATATGCCAGGATTGGATCTTACCTTCCTGAAGAGCGGACGCACTTCTTTCAGCTTGTCGGGCACTTACAATCAACGCCGATTCGGATCGCAAGGGGGCACCGGTGTGTCGCTGTACAACACGGCTGGTTTCAGCGCCGGCCTGCAGTACCAATACCGCGTAACTGCCCATACAAGTTTTGATCTTGCTTTGATTCACGAAGATAGCACTTATCGCGGGCAGAACGGACTCTTCGGCCCTGTGCAGCGTTTCCAAGTTGAAAGTGCGTTTGTCAGCTTGGCTTCCCGCTTGGGACCGACGCTGAACGTAGCTGTTTACGGCGGACCGCAATACATCCGCAGCATTGGTCCATCCGTCACGGGATTAAAGGCACCGGACCAGGTGCAAGGCGCCGGCGGAGGGAGCATTACCAAACAAGTCCGGAACACCGCTTTCAACCTCTCTCTCCAGCGCTCCGTTTCCGACGGGGGCGGACTTTACACTTCCGTAATCAACACCAATGCGATCTTTGGAGTTCGCCGACGCCTGACGGGACGTTGGGAGGCAAATTTGCACGGGGGCGCCGGGCGCTCGGACGCCTCGCTGTTTGCGCTTTCGAACTCTAGGAGTGACACTGCGATCTTGGGTATCGACCTCACTCGCCCCTTGCGAGAGGGCGACGTGTTCCACGTGTCGTATGACAGTATGCACCAATTGAGCAAAGGCAGCTTGGCCGTCGCGCCAGATTTTGACCGCAATCAAGTGACCGTTGGTATTGACTTCCGAGTCAAAGCAGTGCCTCTGGCGCGGTAACATCGTAGACCGAATTCTTAGTGACCTTCAGGCTTAAGAACTATAGTCGAATCTTAAATCCGCCGCTTCCTGCGGGCTTTGGGTCCAGCCTAGTCATTCGCGCTATTGATCGACTTTGAGTTGAAGCATAGTTGCCTGGCTGCGGTTTGCGACGGTCAGGCATCTGCCCAAGCCAGTTAGTTCGCCAGCTAGCGGAGGATCAATTCGATCATGTGGGGAATTTTCACCGCAAGAAAATCAGTGAAGAGAAGCGCACGTCACAGGTCAAAAATGAACACACTTCAGAGGTCCTCCACCGGCGCGGAAGACGGTTGTGCGAAGCTTGTGCCGGAAGAGATGTTTAGGAAGATACTGTCACTGGAGCGAAAGCGGAGCGAACGCTCACGCCTGCGTTTTGTGCTCATGCTCGTGCACGCTGGCGTCCTTCTCCAGCATGAGCAGGGGGATGCAACGCTTCACACACTAACCAAAGTGCTTGCCATGTCCACCCGGGAAACCGATCTATCCGGGTGGTACGAAAAGGACAGCGTCATCGGCGTTATCTGCACAGAGGTTGGGTTGGGGAGTATGGATTCCATCCTGAGCGCGCTACATTCGAGAGTTTCCTCCGCCTTGGCCGACACGCTTGCTCCAAAACAGATGAACATGATCCACGTCTCGTTCCATGTGTTCCCAGACGATCTGGATCTGGAAAACGGCGGCCGTCCCGCAGACACCAGGCTTTATCCCGATTTAGCTCCACGGGACAACGCCAGCAAGGCTTCGCGAGTGATCAAAAGGGCGATTGACGTCGTCGGGAGCGCGATCGCTCTCGTCTTGGTTTCCCCTTTGCTCGTGCTCATTGCCGCGGCAATCAAGCTGACCTCGAAGGGGCCGATTCTCTACAAGCAGCAAAGAATGGGACAGTACGGAGTCCGCTTCACCTTCTTGAAATTCAGGTCGATGTATTTTCAGAGCGATTCGAAGATCCACCAGGATTATGTCCGGCAGCTTATTTCGGCACCGAAGGACAACCAGCAGCCGGACGGTTCCAACGCGGTTTACAAGATAAAGGATGATCCACGTGTGACCCCGATCGGGAGATTTCTCCGGAAAACCAGCCTGGACGAGCTGCCCCAATTTTTTAACGTATTGACGGGCGACATGTCCCTGGTTGGACCGCGGCCTCCGATTCCGTACGAAGTCGAAGCCTACGACATCTGGCACAGGCGTCGCTTCTTGGAGGCCAAGCCTGGTATCACTGGATTGTGGCAAATTGAGGGTCGCAGCAGGATCAAATTCGACGACATGGTTCGGCTGGATCTTAAATACGCGAAGACCTGTTCTCCTTGGCTTGACATTAAGATTCTCTTGAGAACGCCTTGGGCAGTATTCCGCGGATACGGCGCCTACTGAAGCTCGACGAAAGGCTGGATGGGGAATGCCGGCCACGAGCAGTTTTGCTTGGAACACCGCGTTCGCTGGACAGCGCGTTCTGGGTCCTCTCTCAATGGTCGACTCTATATGGTTGTTTTGTGTCCGGGATATAGGCCGCAGCTTAGCCTCTGTCATCCCCGCCTTACTTTTCTCCTAGTTCCTCAACACACGCGATTGCAAGCCTAATTGTGGAGGCAAAGATGATACGTGTTGGCGTGATCGGCTACGGTTACTGGGGTCCAAACATCGTCAGAAATCTGCACGCACTTGACGCGGCCCAGGTTACCGCCATATGTGACAGCAACTGTGACGCCCAGCGACGTGCAAAGCACGCGTATCCGAGCGCGCAGGTGACTGGCGATGCAACTGAAATCCTACAATCGCCGTACATCGATGCGGTGGCTGTGATAACCCCGGTGTGGACGCATTTCGAGCTGGCAAAGGCTGCCTTGGAGAACGGCAAGCACATTTTCGTAGAAAAACCCTTTACCGCCACCTCCAGTCAGGCAGAGGAACTCATCGATCTGGCGCAGCGGCGAAACCTCAAGATAATGGTGGATCACACCTTTCTCTTTACCGGTGCGGTGAAGAAGATTCGCCAGCTCATCGATGAGGGTGAGATGGGTGATCTCTACTATTACGATTCCATGAGGGTCAATCTTGGCCTCTTCCAACATGATATTGACGTCATCTGGGACCTTGCGCCTCACGATTTGTCCATTATGGACTATCTGATCCGAAGAGAGCCCGAGGCTGTCGTCGCCACCGGCGAGACACACTTGAATTCGCATGCCGACGTGGCGTTTATGACGGTCTATTTCCCAGGGAACACTATTGCGCATATCAATGTTAATTGGCTATCGCCCGTGAAAATAAGGACCACACTGATCGGGGGAGAGAAGAAGATGCTGGTGTGGAACGATTTGGAAGTCGACGAGAAAGTGAAAGTGTACGATAAGGGCGTGCGAATAGCCAGCAGAGAGGGGGTGTACGAACTGCTGGTCAGCTACCGCTCCGGAGACATGTGGGCCCCCAAGATCGAACAGACAGAAGCCTTGAAATCCGAATTGGCGTACTTCCTGGAATGTATCGAAAGCAATGTGACGCCGTTTAATGACGGAGTGGCTGGGTTGCGTGTGATCAAAATGCTGGAGGCGGCAGCCGAGTCTCTGAAGTTGAGAGGGGAGACAGTGCTGGTATGAACAGTTATCAATGCATTTCGCCGGATGTCAAGCTGGGGAAGGATGTCAAACTGTCGAAATTCATCAACCTTTACGGCTGCGAGATTGGAGACGAGACAAAGGTGGGAGCGTTTGTCGAAGTACAGAAGAACGCAAAGATTGGACGTCGGTGCAAGATCTCCAGCCACACCTTTATCTGTGAGGGCGTGACCATTGAAGATAACGTGTTCATCGGGCACAGCGTCACTTTTATTAACGACGCTTACCCGCGGGCAGCCAACGTTGACGGAACACTCCAGACAGAGGCAGATTGGAAGGTAGAACCTACGCTGGTGAAAAAAGGCGCTTCGATTGGCTCCGGCAGCACGATTCTTTCAAAGGTGACGATTGGTGAGAATGCCATTGTGGGGGCAGGCAGCGTGGTTACACGAGACGTTCCTGCCAACGTGATTGTGGCAGGAAATCCCGCCAAACTCTTGCGAAAACTTGACCAAAAAATAACGGAGGCAGCACATGGTGGAAACTAACCGTATTCCTTTTCTTGACCTCGTGTCTCCTCACCGCGAGTTGAAAGATGAGTTGACCGCGGTGTTTGCGCATGTTCTCGACACCGCCGGCTTCGTTGGCGGTCCTATGATTGAGGACTTCGAGGGCAGTTTCGCCAAATTCTGCGATGCCCAGCACTGTGTTGGCGTGGGAAGTGGCACCGACGCGCTGCGTTTTGCGTTGGACGCGGCGGGTGTGGGGCCCGGAGACGTCGTAGTGACTGTGCCGAACACCTTCATTGCCACCACTGAGGCCATAACCCAGTGCGGCGCCACGCCCGATTTCGTGGACGTGGATCCCCGCACTTACAACATGGACCCTGAGCAACTTCGCAGGTACCTTCAGGCATCGTGTTCTGTTGACGGAACCACGGGGCAAGTGTTCAACAAGAAACTGGGGAGGCCGGTAACCGCTGTCGTACCTGTCCATCTTTACGGCCAGACGGCAGATATGGATCCCATTATAGACCTTGCCGAACGCTTCAATCTTGTCGTGGTGGAAGATGCCTGCCAGGCTCACGGTGCAGAGTATTTTTCCAGACGGCAGGGACGCTGGTTGAAAGCGGGAACCATGGGCCGGGCCGCTGGCTTCAGCTTCTACCCCGGTAAGAACCTGGGGGCCTGTGGGGAAGCCGGCGCCGTCACGACCAACGACGCCGAGATTGCTCGCAAAATCCGGATGCTTCGCGATCACGGACAAGCCAGAAAGTACTACCACGATATGGAAGGGTACAATGGCCGATTGGACGCGATTCAGGCCGGCATTCTGCGCGTCAAACTCCGTCATCTCGCGGTGTGGAATGAAAGACGGCGCGGATGCGCTTCCCGGTATCAGGAACTCCTGGGCAATACGGAGGAAATTCGAGTTCCATTCGAGCCTGCCTGGTCCAAGGCTGTGTTCCACCTCTATGTGATTCAGGTGCAGAACAGAGAACAGCTTCAGAAGTATCTCGGCGAGCTTGGTATCGGGACCGGAATTCACTATCCCATTCCCCTTCACCTGCAAAACGCATACAAGGGCCTTGGGTATCGAGAAGGTGATTTCCCCGTGGCCGAAAAGGCCGCTTCGCAGATCCTCTCCCTGCCAATGTTTCCAGGGCTGACCTATGCCCAGCAGGTTCGAGTGGCAGAGCGAGTGCTCGAGTTCGTGTACGCTGGGGCCGATGCCCGGACATCATCTTTGGCGGCTATGGCCAGCTTGGCCGCTCAGAACGCGTAGGTAAAGCACCGCGCTACCAGAATCGCCCCGCTGTGACACTCGCATCAACGCATGAGCCTTCGCGCTGACCGCATCGCAACCCTATACCTGTTCCGTCCGCTCCTCCGGATTGTCCCGGCAGTGAGGGGTGTTCCCATCCTGATGTATCACAGCATTTCGGAGAGGGAAAGCGGAGAAGCGCACCCCTACTATCAAACCACGACTACCCCCAAGGTTTTCGCGGCGCATATGCGGCATCTGCGTGAGAGCAATCACCGTGTGATCGGCTTGGGCGAAGCGGTGAAAGCCATCGGAGGCGCTGCGGATGCCTCGCGCAAGCGGGTCGTGATTACCTTTGACGACGGATTTGAGGATTTCTACACTCGCGCCTTTCCGGTTCTGACTCAATATGGATTGCGCGCTACTGTTTTCCTGCCTACGGCGTTTATCCTCGAGTCCGCTGCGAAGTTCAAAGGCAGAGACTGCCTCACCTGGAATCAAGTGCGCGAACTGCACCGTGCCGGCGTAGACTTTGGATCCCACACGGTCAGCCATCCCCAGCTCACAACTCTCAGCCCGCACGAACTGCAACGCGAGGTCGCGGATTCCAAAAGGATCATCGAGGACAAGCTCGGTTGCGCCGTGGAATCGTTTGCGTACCCCTATGCATTTCCCGATACGGACCGGACCTTCAAGCAGCGGCTTAGGGAAATTCTTGCGCAAGCCGGGTACGCCAATGGAGTATCGACCACCATCGGCAGAGCTCGAAAGGGTGGCGATGTATTCTTCATGAAGCGCCTGCCTGCTAACTCGCACGACGACCCGCGCCTGTTCCGCGCCAAACTGGAGGGTGCATACGACTGGGTCCGGTTGCCGCAGTACTTCGCCAAGATCGGCAAAACGGAGATCGGTCGTTTGAGGTTGCGCCTGTCGAGTACCTCGTAGCATTGCTCGGACGTGCGCGTGCGTGGGCGCCATGATCATCTCGGGCTCAGTTGCGCCTCGCCGTTTTGGGCGGTGATAGATGCGGTTGGATGCGATTCCAAAATCTTAAAGTGGATATCCTGCGACAGCCCCGCACGCACCCGAACTTCCTCGCAACGGCGGGTTGAGCGGCACCGGGCAGTGCAGACATTGTGTCTGGTTTTCGCCTTCGCGCGTTGGCGGCTGCATCAAAAATCTTCAGTCCCTCCGATCTCCTCGCATCGTTCGTGTGGCTCGAATTCAAGCCTTGTGCTGTCATATAGTTAACAACTCCACACTGTTTCGATTATGGACAGTATGTCGGTCTGAAGAGGGGTGCTATACTAAGGTGCTATAGAGATACCACCCTTTGGTGCTATATTTCTCTTGCCTTCTCCAGCCGATCTTATTAAACTGCCGGTTCCCTCGGATGCGGGATGAGGGGGTGGACATCTCATCGCGAACTGCCTAGCCGCCCGCATAAATATTTAAAAGTTGCTGCGCAGGGGGAACGGACAGACTCCACGGGGCCGGTAGGTGGAAGCCAAGCAGGTTCCCGGCGGAGTTAACGTAAGTCCGGCGTGGCACGGAGTGGAGGCAACACGTATGACGAAACAATTCATTCATGCTCTTATGGTCTTGGCCGTCTTCCTGGCGATCGGCGGCAAGGCTTCGGCAAACACCATCTACATGGCGCAGTCGCAAGCGGGCGGGAACTCCGGCGCTGACTGTGCCGATGCCACCGCGCTGAGCAAAGCGGCGTGGGCAGCGGGCAACACCTACTATCTTTGCGGCACCATCACCTCGCAAGTGGCTCCATCGACCAGCGGCACGTCGAGTGCGCCCATCACCATCATCTTTGCCAGTGGCGCGAGCATTACGCAAACCGCGTGCGGCTCGAGCGGCTGCATCAACTTGGCCGGGCTGAGCTACATCACGGTGGATGGCGGCACCACCTGCGGCGTGACCACCGATCCAACCTCGAGTGACAGCAGTACTCCCTGCAACGGCACCATCCAGGCCACCGGCAACGGCACCGGCTCCGGCAGCGGTGAATCCATCGGGATCAACCTCGCCAGCGGGGCCAGCCACATTGAAATCCGCAACCTGAACATCATCAACATGTACGTCCACACGGGGACGGGCAACGATACGCCGAGCGGCAACTATTACGCCATCAACCTGGTCGGGAACAACGTCCTGATTCACAATAATATTATTCACGACTGTGGCGGAGGGGTAGTAGCGAACCCGCCCACCAACAACGTTTCGATCTACAACAACGAGATTTACAACTGCAACTGGGGCACATTCTTTTCCGGTAGCTCGACCGTCAGCGGCATCAACACGATCAAGGTGTACGGCAACCGGCTGCACGACTGGGCCAACTGGGACACCACATCGGATGCCTACCACCATGATGGTATTTTTTTCGCCGGCAATGACAATAATGCCGATGGGGTTTCGGGCGCGGACATTTACGATAACTACCTCTATGGGACCATCAGTGACGCCAGCGTCTGCACCTCGGCGAGCGGTTCCTGCATGACGGCATTGATTTTCGTGAACGATGCGAACACCATTCGCACCTATAACAATTTGCTCACCCCCCAGAGCGGCCAGTACGTGAACAATGGTTGGATTTTCTACTGGTCGCCGGGAACGCTTCAGCACAACGACCTCATCGCGAATAACACGGTGATGGGCGGAAGCTTGTCCAGCGGTGCCTGCATTTATGTTGAGGGCGACTCCAGCATGACGCTCCAGAACAACGTTCTGTCGGGCTGCACTTATCTGTTGTGGACGACAAGCAATACGACGTTCACGGCGCTTTCCAACAACGTTTACCAGAATGCGTCGCTTTCGGGAAGTTGGCGGATGGGCAACACTGAATATAGCTCATTGGCATCCTGGCAATCCGCGATTGGCGCGGACCAGAATTCGCAAGCCACCACGAGTTCCCTGAACCTGAACGGTAACGATCAGCCGGAGTCGGGCTGTATCGCCAATACCATGGCCAGCAACCTGACGCCGCTTGACATCGCCGCGCTCGACGCCGATAAGGCGGGCGTGGCGCGGGCAAACAGCGGTTCCTGGACGGCCGGTGCTTACACATACGCGTCGTCGGGCACCGTCTCAGGCCCCACGGCCCTCACCGCCAAACCACACTAGTTCCGGGGGGCTGCGTCTTCGGACGATACCTGTTGGCGACAGGCCGTTTAAGCTTGGTTGAGTGGCAATCTTTAGAACTAACCGATGCTCCAACAACGGGCGAGTGGGCAGCCGCGACACGGCTGCCCACTTGTTCTATTGGTGCGCTTCCTGAATCGGGCGTTTCCTGTTTTCCCGTCCCGCGTAATATTGACCATAGAGGGAGGCCAGCCTCCCATAAGATGGGTGCTAAGCGAAGCATCGCGATGGCCTTGAAAGCCCGTACAGCGGGCGCCGTCCTGTAGCGCGCCGCTAAGAAGCTGTGAAAAAATCGCGGCCGCCTTGCCCCACGGCTGTTCGCCGTGGGCTAAAGGATAGCGCCCCCTTCGCGGGCTGATGGAAATTTGTTAGGCGTCCGCTTCGCGGGCTGTCATTTTCCCCACCAGCCCCCGGTGTCGCGCAAAAGATATGGGTAACGATCACGCCCCTCTTGACGGAGGAGGTGGGCCAGGAAACCGTGGTCGGGCTCACCTCGTCCCCTTGGGAGAGAGGGGTAGGAGAAGAGGGGGCCTTCGCATCACCCCGTCAACCTATCGATGGAAGTGACAGGACGCCAGAAACCCTCCACCCACAGCAGGCAAATAACGTTGTCCCACGCCCAATCCAGCACAGCGCTTCCTTCTGAAGGCCACCTGGCGCTGACAATCGGAAAAAACACCATATTCGGGATTCTCGCGACCTCCGTACAGGTGGGAACCCGATTCGTGATGGTCCCGGTGGTGATTTACCACCTGGGGCTGGGCGGCTATGGCATCTGGTCTATCGTGATGGCGACGGCCGGGTACATGCGTTTTGGCACCGCCGGCGTCAAATCGGCATTTCAGAAGTATGCTGCCGAGGCGACGGCCACCGGTGACTTCGCCACCGCCAACAAACTGCTGAGCACCGGAAGCCTCACCATGTTGGCGCTGTCGGTGGCGGGCTTGGTGCCCATGGCGATTTTCTCGCAAAGACTGGCGAAAGCGGGCGGTGTGCCTCCGCAGTTCCTCATGGCGGCAGCGGGCTCGATCACCTTGCTCGCCGTCATCATGGTGGTATCAAACTTCGGCGCCGTGTTTGAAGCCATCGTCATGGGCGGCCAGCGCATTGACCTGACGCGCAGCTTCATGATGGTGACGACGGCGGGCGAGGCCGTTTCCATCATTGCGCTGCTGCATTTCGGGTTCGGCCTGTTCGCCATGGCTGCGACCATGGCTCTGTCGGAGCTCGTTTATATCGCCTGTTGTTTCGCCGCTTCCCGCAGGGTGCTGCCCCAGATTCGTATCCGCTTGCAGAACATCAGCCGGGGCGTCTTCGGTGAACTGGTGCGCTATGCCGGCAGCTACCAACTGGTGAACGTCCTGGAAGTACTCTACGGGCTGCTGGTTCCGGTGATCCTGTTGAAGCATTTTGGCGCGGACATTGCGGGCACTTACGCCGTGATCACACGCTTGCTGGTTGCGGCCCTGATGGCGCAGGATGCGCTGATTGTGCCCCTGCTGTCGGGCGGCGCGCTGATTTTCGCTTCCGGGTCGGCAGAGCGAATTCGCCGCTTCTTCCGGAAGGCTTTCAAAACGACGATGGCCGTTACCTTGCCCCCCTTGGCCTTTCTTTCGGCTTTCGGCGCCTTGCTGATCTTTGCCTGGACAGGCCAGACCGGCCCGGAGTTTCGTACGGCGATCTGGCTGGTTTGTTTGGGCGGGCTATTTTCGGCGACCTCCCGCCTCCAGCTTATTCTTTACCGCGCTTCGGGAAAGACCCTACACGACAACATCCGGCAGGCATTTCGCCTCGCCGTGCTGGGCGTGATTGGTGTCCTGAGTGGAAGGCTGGGGTTCTACGGCGTGCTCGCCTGCCTGGCCGCGGCCGAAGCCGTGGGGGTGATTTACATGTTCTTTGCCATGACCCATGAGTTGCAGGAATTCCGTCCCAGGATGCTGATCCCTGATAACGTGCGGGTGGCTGCGGCCACCGTGCTCCTGATCGCCGCCGGTCTGCTCGCGGCGTTGCTGCCGGTTCCGTGGGGCGGCCACTCGGAGCGCACCATGGCCGTGCTCAAGCTTGCCGCAGTCTCCTTGGCGTGCCTGGCGGCGGCTCTGCCTGCGGTGGGTTTGACGGGATCGCTCTCGCCGGAAGAGCAGCGCACGGCGCTTCACGTGCTGGCGCCGTGGCGCAAACACGTGCCGGCGACGAACGTATAAACCGCTCCACGGGCTTCCAGCCCGTGCCCGAGGACGGCGAAGGCCTGCCGAATCGGTTGCGCCCTCACCCATCGCCTTGCGGTCCCCCCTCTCCCTTCGGGCGAGGGAAAAGGACTCTAAAACCCTCTCCCGCAGGGAGAGGGGGGACCGCAAGGCGGTGGGTGAGGGCACAGGGCATTAGGGACAAACGGTATGGATTTTGTATCCCACATGAGTTACGGCGGAGGCGCCACCGAAACGGTACTGCACCCCGTCGTGCTGGCCGCGATGCTCGTGGCCCTCGTCTTGATGTTTGTCCTGCCCCGGCGCTACGTTGTCCTGCCTTTTCTGTACACCATTATCCTGTTTCCGCACGGCCAGCAGGTGCTGGTGGCCGGCGTTCATCTTTATGTCTCGCGCATCCTCATTTTGGCAGGTTGCCTGAAGCTGGGATGGAAGGCGGTGTCCTCATCGAAGAAGGTGTTTGCCGGCGGCTTCACCACGCTGGACATGATGTTTTTGTCATGGGCCATCATAGAAGCTACGGCCAACATGATGCAGCTCAATGCCATGGGCGCCGTGGTAACCCAGTTTGGTTTCCTGTGGGATGCGCTGGGCGGGTACTTCCTCTTCCGGTTCTTGATCGAAGACGAGGAGGGCGTCGAGCGAGTCATAAAGGTATTCGCGGTTTCCGCGCTCATCTGCGGCATTCTGATGTTGCGCGAGCATTTTACCGGGATCGACACGTTCGGGTTTATGGGAGGCATCCGGAACGTCCTGGAAGTGAGGAACGGCACGCCGCGCGCCCAGGGACCCTTTGCGCACGCGCTGCTGGCGGGTAGTTTTGGAGCCACCCTGCCGCCGCTGATGCTGTGGTTATGGAAGAGCGGAAAGGCGAGGTTTATTGCCGGAATCGGCATGCTGGGCTGCACTTTGATGGCGTCCCTCACGATGTGCAGCACCCCGGTTTTGACGTATGTGCTGGCTATTGGAGCCATCTGCCTGTGGCCGCTCCGGAAAAAGATGCGCCTGCTCCGCTGGGGCATCGTTCTCACCTGCTTGACGTTCCAGTTGGTGATGAAAGCGCCGTTCTGGTTCGTGCTGGCTCACATCGACCTGACGGGAAGTTCCAACGGTTGGTATCGAGCTGCCTTGGTTGACCAGTTCTTACGACACATTGATCAGTGGTGGCTGTTCGGAACGACCGCCAATCGGGAATGGGCTGGTGGGGCCATGTGGGACGCATGCAACCAGTTTGTGTTTGAAGGGACTACCGGCGGGATCGTGGCGCTGACCTTCTTCATTGTCATCATTTGCATGTGTTTCAGCAAGTTGGGAAAAGGGCGGCGGGCGGCGGAGGGCGATAGGAAGCGGGAGTGGTTCTTCTGGCTGCTGAGCGTCACAGTGTTCGCTCACGTCGTAGCGTTTTTTGGGATCGACTATTTTGATCAAACCAGATTTGTCTGGTACGCTCTTCTGGCTATGACCGCGGCGGCCACGGCCGCGCCGGCATCGGCCACCGTTACCGCGATTTCCACAGAACCGCCCATCGAAGTCAACACGTGGGAGGCGCAGCCGGACGAACTCGCGCTGCTGGCGCAAGAGACTCCGGAGCCGGAAACACAAGGCCGTTCGGACGGGGGTGGGGATGAACCTTATCCCTTCGATTTCAGGTACTTGGGGAGTAAGTGACTGATGCCTCTCAATGAAATCAGCGCGCCCAAGCAGACTGGGGCGGATCGAGGACTTGAAGTCCGGGTTGCCCGTTCCGTCGCGGAAGTTGAGGCCCTCCGGGCGGCGTGGATGGCATGGCCCGGGCACCGCGACTCGGATATCGACTTTTACCTGATGATTATCCAGTCGTATGCGGAGGTCATACGCCCCCATGTTATTGCCCTTTATCGTGATGGCAAGCCGGAGGTGATCCTGGTGGGGCGGCTGGAGAAGAAGCGCATACACTTTCCACTTGGGTACTTTGCCGGCCTGCATGCCTGGGCGCGATGTCTTACGTTCGTGTACGGACCGATACACGGCGATGCTTCGCCTCAAAATACTGAGATCCTGGTCCGCGAAGTCATGAACAGCCTGAAGCGGGGCGAAGCCGACGTCGCGAAGCTGGAACTTGTGCCCACTGCGTCTGCACTTTATCGTTTGGCGTTGAGAGTGCCCGGCTTCTTAAGTCGCGACACGCTTCCGGCATCGCAGGGGCATGACTCCATGGTTGTGCCGGACAGCCTCGATAAGGTTTATCGCCGCATGTCCAGCCACCGGAGAATCGAGTTGCGGAGGGGGATCCGAAAGCTGGAGTCTAACCCGGCAGGAGTCTCGAAAATAGTCTGTTACCGCACCCCGGCGGAACTCGACCGCCTGTTCCACGACGCCGAAGAGATCGCGAGAAAGACGTACCAACGCGGCCTGGGCGTGGGATTCGCCGACAATCCGCTGGTTCGCCGGCGGCTGGAATTGGGCGCCCAGAAGGGCTGGTTGCGCGCCTATCTGCTCTACCTGGGCGAACGGCCGTGCGCGTTCTGGATTGGCATGCTTTATCACGGTTCTTTCATGGCCGAGTACACGGGCTATGACCCGGAGTTCCGGCAGCTCTCCCCGGGCATGGCCCTGATGATGCGCGTGATTGAGGGGTTCTGTAACCGGGCGGAGGGGGACATCGTCAAGGAGTTAGATTTCGGCCCGGGCGAGGCTGAATACAAAGGGGCGCTGTGCAGCAAGGCATGGCAAGAGGCTTATATATGCATCTTCAGTCCTACACCAAGGGGTCTTCTGCTGAAGTCGCTACGGGCGGCAACCAGGGTGGTGGATGTGGCGGCACGAAAAGTTTTGACCGCGACGAAGCTTTTGCCCCTTCTTAAGAGACTTTGGCGGGACCGTTTGGCCCAGCGCGGACAGCTTCCGTCGACGGGCAACAAACCCATAGTTGTTGACGATGATCAAGTCGGTAAGGTCGCGTAAGAACAGCGGAAGAGAAGTGACCCGCAAGAAGTTCTGTTCCTCTTCGCTGGGCACTAAGACTGCTGCTAGGGACGAATTGCATGGATTTTGTATCCCACATGAGTTACGGGGAATGCGCAACTTCGACGGTGCTGCACCCGGCCGTACTGGCGGTCATGGTCCTGGCCGTCATATTGATCTTTGTTCTGCCCCGGCAATATGTGGTCGTTTTGGAGGTGAGAAATAGTACACCGCGGGCGCAGGGGCCGTTTGCGCACGCGCTGCTGGCTGGCACTTTTGGGGCGACGTTACCGCCCCTTTTATATTGGCTGTGGAAAGGGGAAAGGCCAAGTTTCTAGCCATTATAGGCATGGTGGGATGTACGATGATGGCGTCAACCACCATGTGTAGTACGCCGGTTTTGACTTACGTCTTGGCCCTCGGAGCGATCTGCCTTTGGCCATTGCGGAACAAACTGCGCATGTTCCGGTGGGGCATCGTTTTCATATGCACAGCGTTTTTCGGAATCGACTACTTCGATCAATCAAGGTTTGTCTGGTACGCCCTGCTGGCCATGATCGCCGCGGCCGTGGCCATACCCGCAACTGCTACGATTCCTGTTATAGACACATCCTCGACACTTGAACCCGATGGTTGGCAAGCCGAACCGGAGGGAGTCGAGTCGTCGTGGATGGGAACCCACTGACAGCCCGCAAGCCCCGCGAGGCGGGGAGACCCCAGGGAAGTAACTCCATCAACTCGGGGGAGCCATGCCATTCGAAAAGAGAAGTGCGCCCACGCAGCCCTGGGAGGGCAGGGAAGTCGAGGTTCGAGTCGCTCGCTCGGTGGCGGAAGTTGAGGCCCTGCGGGAACCGTGGATGGCGTGGCCCGGGCATCGCGACTCGGATATCGATTTTTACCTGATGGTCATCCGGTCGTACCCGGAAGTGGTGCGGCCGCACGTGATGGCTCTCTATCGGAACGGCAAACCGGAGGCGCTGCTGGTGGGCCGGCTCGAAAGGAAGCGCCTGCGTTTTAAGGTGGGGTATCTCCCCGCCTTGCGCCCCTGGACGCGATGTCTCACGTTTGTCTATGGAGCACTCCACGGCGATGCATCGCCTGAAGAAACCGAGATCCTGATGGGTGCGCTCATGAAGAGTTTGCAGCAAGACGAAGCTGATATGGCGATGCTGGAGCTGGTTCCGGTTAAGTCGCCGCTCTATCGCCTGGCGTTGAAAGTGCCCGGGTTCCTGAGTCGCGACACCCGCCCGGCTGCGCAGGGGCACGCTTCCATGCTTGTCCCGGCCAGCATCGACGATGTTTATCGCCGCATGTCCCGCGACCGGAGGAAACATATCAAGGCGAGCATCAAAAAGCTTCAAACCAGTCCGGCAGGAGCACCCCGTATCGTCTGCTACCGGACCGTAGAAGAACTTGATCGTTTGTTCCGCGACGCGGAAGTGATTGCCGCGAATACCTACCAGCGGGGCCTGGGGGTGGGATTCGCCGATAATGCTCTGGTTCGCCAGCGGCTGGAATTGGGCGCACAAAAGGGTTGGTTGCGGGGCTATCTGCTCTACCTGGGAGAGCGGCCCTGCGCGTTCTGGATTGGCATGCTTTATCACGGGTCTTTCATGAGTGACTACATGGGCTATGACCCGGAGTTCCGGCAGTCCTCGCCGGGCATGGTCCTGGTGATGCGGGTCATCGAAAGGTTTTGCAACCGGCTGGATAGCGACGTGGTCAAGGAATTGGACTTCGGCCCGGGGCATGCCGAATACAAGGCCGTGCTGTGCAGCGAAAATTGGCAGGAGGCCTATGTACTCATCTTCAGCCGGAGACCCCGTGGGCTCCTGCTCAAGACGATGCGGACGGTCACCCGGTTGGCGGACGCCTGCGCGCGAGGCGTTCTGAGCCGGTTGGGATTTCTTCCCCGGCTCAAGAGGTTCTGGCGCGATCGTTTGGCCAAGCGCGAACAACGATCGCCGAACAATATCCCCGCCGTTGTTCGCCCACACAAAGCCGGCGGGGCTGAGGTGGTAAATTGACAGACCGGGGCGCCACCCATGACGCGGCGCAGCCACGCCGCCCCTGCGGGCGGACCTACGCGCTTATCACTGCCGCGTACAACGAAGAAAAGCATATCGAGAAACCCATCCTGGCGGTAGCTGCCCAATCGGTCCTGCCCGGCTCGCTGGGTCATTGTGAGTGATGGGTCGAGCGACGGGACAGAGGACATCGTGCGCCGGCATGCGGCGGCATTACCGTTTATCGAACTGGTGAGCCTGCCGAAAACCGCGCGGCATGATTTTGCGTCGAAGGTCAACGCCTTGAACCAGGGCGCAAAGCAGTTGCAGGGCCGGCAGTACGATTTTATCGGCCACCTCGACGCGGACGTTTCATTCGGCCCGACGTATTTTGCCACCCTGCTGGAGAGGTTCGATCGCGATCCCCGGTTGGGCATCGGCGGCGGAGATATTCGGGAATGGGATGGCAAGCAGTACAGCCCGCGCTCCGGCAACAGCGTCTGGTCCGTCCCGGGCGCCGTGCAGATGTTCCGGCGCGAATGCTATGAAGCCGTGGGCGGGTTTTTGCCGCTGCGTTACGGCGGCGAGGATTGGTGCGCGGAGGTGACGGCCCGCAGGAACGGATGGCGGGTCCAGAGCTTTCCCGAACTTCCCGTTCACCACCACGGTGCCGGAGCGGGAAGCTACGGCGTAGGCCTGCGGCGGTGGTTCCAGGGCGGCCTGATGGATTACTCGGTGGGCAGCCATCCGCTTTTTGAGATGGCCAGGCTTGCCCGCCGGCTCCGCTCCCAGCCTTATGTTCTCGGCGCATGCGCCAGGTGGTGCGGCTATGTGTGGGCGGCCTGTCGCCGGGAGAAACGCATCGTCAGCAAGGAGTTCGTGCAGTTTTTGCGGGCAGAAGAAATGGCGAGGCTGCGGACCTTCGCCATATTTCACGGGCCGCACCCGGGTCCGGCAGGTGGGCCAAGGGTTGCCGCCACACCCTTACGCGGAGAACGATACAAAGCATGAAACTGTCCATCGTCATCATCTGCTGGAACGATCTGAAGGTAATCTCGGATTGCCTCCGGTCGATTTTCGAGGGCACGCACGCCACGGATTTTGAAGTTATCGTTTCCGACAACGGTTCAACGGACGGTTCGTTGGAATTTATCCGGCGCACGTACCCTCGCGCGCGGGTGATTGAGAACCGGGCGAACCTGGGGTTTGCCAAAGGCAACAACGTGGGCATCCGGGCGAGCGAGGGCGAGTACGTGCTGATCCTGAACCCGGATACGATCATTCATGAGGGAGCGCTCGACAAGTGGATTACGTTCGCCGACCGCCATCCGGAAGCCGGGGCCTTCGGCTGCCGGGTGCTGAATCCGGATGGCTCGTTCCAGGGGCCCGCTCGGCCCTTTCCCAACTCGTGGCGCGATGGCCTTGCCGCCCTTTACCTTCGGCCTCTGGCTTATCTCTCCGACGTGTTCATCTCGGACTCCTACACGGGTTGGAAGGGCGACACGGAACGGACGATCGACTGGCAGTCCGGCTGCTGCGTGCTGTTTCGCGGCGAGCTGCTGAAGCGGCTGGGGGGATTTGACGAACAGTTCTTTTATCACTTTGAAGAGGTCGATTTGTGCCGCCGCGTGTGGGACGCCGGCAAGCCGATCCTCTACACCCCCGAGGTGAGCATCACTCACCTGGGCGGCCAATCGGTGAATCGCTTTCCCATTCGCTTCGCGCTGGAGAAGTACCGCAGCCGTTACCGGTTCTTTTACAAATACTACGGACCGCAAGGGGTGCGCCGGTGCCGCCACATTCTGCTCACCTGGTTGCGCGTGAGGCAAATTGGGTACGGCGTGAAGAGACTGTTCAAGCCCGCCGACGCGCTGCAAAAACGCCTGGAGATGTATCAGGCGTGCTACCAATGGAACAAGCGACTGGATCCCGTGCGCTTTGTCGAAAACGGGGAAGAGCCGGAGATCTCAGTGAAGGCGGCGAAGTGAGCACGGGATACGGGGAAACGCTTTCTCCCCGCGGGAGAGGGCAAAACCCGAGTCGGAGCTGCTTTGTCAGCCCCGCAGGGGCGAAATAACGCAGCCCAGGCCAACGAAGCTGTGAAAGAATCGCCTTCGGCATCGGTAGATTAAGTTTCGACGATGTGTTTTGAAGGTTGTGATGATCGACGAGCTGCAAGGATTAAGGTGATTTCATTGAGTAACCTTCCTTTCCGTCCGGCCTTGGGTTCTGGCGCTTGCACCTTGGACCCTCGTGTTTCTCCCTTCGGCTCAAGCGGGCGCCGTGGCCAGGCGAACTTTCCAGCGCAGGCGGCACCATTGCTGGAGGTTATAAGTCAGGCACGCCCACAACACCTCGCAGCGGGCTTTCCGCAAGCCGCGCACGCAGAACTGCCGCAGTCCGAGTTTGGCCTTCAGCCACAGGTTACTGAACTCCGCCACCGGGGCGCGCCGACGATAAGCGGCGCGCGCCGCCTCGGTCTGCATCTTGGCCGCATACGCCGCCACCGCCGGGACATTCTCCGTGCGCACCAACGTGCGTCCCTGCGGCCCCGCTCCACACTGCGCACGCAGCGCACACGCCCGGCAATCCGCCGCTCGCGCCCGATAGAGGTGCCGCTCCACCCCCAAGCGGTCGTGTTTGGTATAGCTAAAATGCAGCACCTGGCCGGCCGGGCAGAGGGAGGTGTCGGTCGCCGGGTCGTAGCGGAAGTGTTGGGGATAAAAGGCCGGATCGACGCCGCGTTTCTCCAGGCGCCGCGTGGTGGCTTCGGCATCGGCGGCGAGCGTCCCGCCGATCAAGTCCAGGCCGCCGTCGGCCGCCGCCAGGATATTCGCGCGCGTGGTGTAGCCCTCGTCGACGATCATCTGCGCCGGGGCGCGCCCGTTCTGCTTCTTCACTTCCTCCACCGCCGGCAGCAGTTGGTGCTGATCGTTGGCGTCCTGGGTAACGCTCACGCCCACGATCATCCCGTACGCCACGTCGGTAGAGGCCTGCACATTGTGACTGGGAGCATAACCGCCATCACCTTGTTTCATGTTACGCGCTTCCGGATCGGTCGCGCTCACGCGGCGCTCCCTCGGTTCGGCCCGTCCCTCGGGGGCGGCTTGCACTTTCTGCAACTCCTCCAGGGCCTGCTGCAATCTCTCCACCTTCTCGCGCGCCGCCCGCTGCCGCGCCGCCTGCCGGCGCCGGTCCACCCCTTCGTCCCGCGGATCGCCCATCGCCCGCACCCGCTCCTCGGCCGCCTGCAGATGCACCCGCAAGGTCTTCTCGCGATGAAACGAGTTGCCGCTGGCCGCGGCCTTGATCTTCGTTCCGTCGTGCGCCACTTGCTCCAGCGTGATCAGCCCCTCGTTACTCAAGATCGCCAGCAGTTGCGCGAACAACCCGTCCAGCGCCTGCTGGTGCTCGACGCGGAAGTCCGACAGGGTGTGGTAATTGATCACCTCGCACCCCGTCAGCCACTGATAGGCGGGATGGTAGGTGCAACGCCGCTCCATTTCCCGCGCCGAGCTGACCTTTTCACTGTAGGCGTAAACCCACAAGCTGATCAGCAGGCGGGGATCGATGGCCGAACGCCCCGCCCGGCCTTCCACCGCCCGCACCTCGGCGGTGTAGGCGCTCAGGTCCAGGCGCCCGGTCATTTCCCAAATCGCCCGCGCCAGATGGTCGGGTTCCAGCAACTGCTCCACGTCCACCGCCCGGAAGACCATCTGCTGACGGTTAATCGCTTGCAAGCGCGCCGCCGGCGGGTGTGCCGACTCCGTGTCCGGCGGCTCCGACACTCGCACCGGCAACTCGCCCTCCGGCCATATTCCCGGCTGTCGAGGATCCTCGGCGTTACTCATGCGCTCGCCTCCGCGTGGGGGAGGAAGCCGCTCGCCCGGGAGCCCGCTTCAAGATCAGCGTGTGCTTGTCCGCGACCACCCATTCGATCACCTCGCCCTTCTCGATCTCCAAAGCTCGCGCCAGGGGCGCGGGACAGATCAAATACCACTGCCGGTTCTTGCCGCCCCGCTGAATCACCTGCACGGTGGATTCGTAACCCATGCCCGACCTCCTTCCCAGAACGAAGGAAGGAGGATATCATAGCTATAGCGCTAGTCAAGTACTTTTTTGATTTTTTCACAGCTTCAACGGCCTGGGACAAAAGATCCCAAACCCAAACCTCCCCAGCCCTGAAAGGGCGGGATAAACCGCCTTCCGGCGTGGCGCCCGGTTTGGAGTTGTATGTCGCCCCTTCAGGGCTTGGGCGGCGCGGTTGCGTCATGTCCCAGGCCTGCGGCCCATAGGCGTTAACCTAAGCATTTTGCCCCGCCGTTTGGGCGACCTCCCGCGAAGCGGGAGACCTTGAATAGCCGTAGGTGAAACCTACGGAATCGGAACGGAGCAGAGAAGCCGGCCCTGAAAGGGCCGCCCTTGCGTCAGGTCAACCCCTTCGGGATTGGCAGCCCCCAGAGCCCTCCCCCGCAGGTTAAAACCTGCGGCTATTCAGGGTTGGCCCCTTTGGGGCCGGGCGAATCGCCTTAGGTTAATGCCTGTGGGCCAACGGCATGGGCTAGGTTATTCCGCCCCTCGGGGCTTGGTTCAGCGCCCGGGGTGTCCGGCAAAAAATCTCAGCCCTGCGGGAGAGGGAAAAACCATAGCTGAAGCCGTCTGGGCGGTTGCCACACCCCCTTTCCCTGCGGGACAGGAAAAAACGCTTTCTTTCCGCGTGAGTGCGCGAATAAACGATTTTAGTCAGAAGGAGCTTTGATATGCCTGCTTCCTTAGTCACCGGCGGTGCGGGTTTTATTGGCTCGCATGTTGCGGACGAATTGCTCAAGTCGGGCCACAAGGTGGTGGTTTTGGATGACCTGAGCGGCGGCTTTGCCGATAACGTTCCCTCCGCCGCGACGTTCGTGCGGGGGTCCGTGGTCGACCATGGGTTGATTGACCGTCTTTTCGATCAGCACGCCTTTAACCATGTATTCCACCTCGCGGCGTATGCGGCCGAAGGGCTCAGCCACTTTATCAAGCGCTTTAATTACGAAAATAACTTGATCGGGTCGGTGAACCTCATCAATGCCTCGGTGAACCACAACGTAACGTGTTTCGTGTTTACGTCGTCCATTGCTGTTTACGGAGCCGGACAAACGCCGATGCGGGAGGATATGATCCCGGTGCCGGAAGACTCGTATGGGATCGCCAAGCTGGCGGTGGAACAGGAGTTGCGGGTAAGCCACGAGATGTTTGGGCTGGACTACGTCATTTTCCGGCCACATAATGTGTATGGTGAACGACAGAACATCGGCGACCGGTACCGAAACGTAGTCGGCATTTTCATGAACCAGCTGCTGAAGGGTGAGCAGATGACCATCTTCGGCGACGGCGCCCAGCAACGCGCTTTCACTCACATTAACGATGTGGCTCCCATTATTGCGGCATCGGTTGACGTACCGGCGGCACGCAATCAGGTGTTCAACGTAGGGGCCGATGTCCCTTATACCGTCAACGAGTTGGCCCGGGTGGTTGCCGAAGCCATGGGCAAGGATTGCCGCGTTAATCATCTTGACGCCCGCAATGAGGTGAAGTTGGCGTTCTCCGACCACTCGAAAGCCGAGGCGGCGTTTGGAGGCCGGGAAAAACCACCCTGGAGGACGGCATCCGCGCCATGGCAGACTGGGTTAAGGCGCACGGCGCGCGGGAAAGCAGCGTGTTCGAGAACATCGAGGTGTTCAGGAACCTGCCGCCGAGTTGGGCCAAAGTCGGCCGGCGCTCCGTGTAGTGGCAGGCCCTGGGGAATCATGGAGATCAAGATCGAGTCGAGGCATTTGGGAGATGTGGTTGTTCTTGCTCCGCAGGTTTTCGAAGATAGCCGCGGCTTTTTCCTCGAATCTTATCGCGAGGACCAATTCCAGGCGCTGGGTCTGCCCACACATTTCGTTCAGGACAATCACTCGCGGTCCGTTCGTGGCGTGGTGCGGGGCTTGCACTTCCAGTGGGACCCACCCATGGGCAAGTTGATGCGCGTGACGGTGGGCTGCGCGTTTGTGGTGGCAGTAGACATCAGAATCAATTCACCCACGCTGGGGAAATGGTTTGGCATCGAAGCTTCCGCCCAGAACCACCGGGAAGTCTGGGCTCCCGCCGGATTCGCGCGGGGTTTCTGCGTGCTGTCCGACGTGGCCGAAGTTCAATACAAGTGCACAGGCCTGTACAACAAAAAGGCGGAATCCGGCATTCGGTGGAATGATCCTGAGATCGGCATTGAATGGCCGGTGCGGGAAGCGTGCCTCTCCGCAAAAGACGAAAAGGCACAGACCCTGGTGGAGTGGCTGGCACGGCCGGAATCCCGCAACTTCAGGCTTTAATAAAGTGGCGGCTGACCTCAGGGATGGGGTCTAGCCCACCCGGTGAACCGGGTAAATCGAGGCGTCTTGGACGATCAAGCAGTAATCGATCATTGGAAGGACAACCGGCTTCTAAGTTGCGACAGGAAGACTATGCACATCTGCATGTTGGGCTATACGTTTTATGAATATGATAACCGCGTAAGACGATACGCGGAAACCCTGGCCCGGCGCGGCGATCAGGTGGATGTGATCGCACTGCGAAACGACGCCAGCCCGAAAGTGCAAATGGTCAACGGCGTGCGGGTTTTCGGAATCCAGAAGCGCAAGCACAACGAAAGCGGGCTGGTCAATTATATCTTCCGGATTCTTCTCTTCTATTTCCGGTCGATGCTGTTCCTGGCCATCAAAGATATACAGCATCACTATGACCTGGTGCATGTCCATTCCGTCCCGGACTTCGAGGTTTTTGCGGCCTGGTTCCCGAAGATGCGAGGAGCAAAGTTGATCCTCGATATTCATGACCTCGTTCCGGAATTCTACGCGAGCAAGTTTCGCGGCGGTGCGAACTCCTGGGGGACGCGCCTGCTGCTGCTGGCGGAACGCTGGTCCGCGCGATTTGCCAACCACGTCATTGCCGCCAATCACCCCTGGCGGGACCGCCTGCTGTCGCGGTCGGTGAAAGATAGTGGAAGGTGTACGGCGTTCCTCAACTACCCGGACAGCGCCATCTTCTTCCGCCGCGGCAGGGTGAAGAAAGACGGGAAGTTCGTGATGTTGTACCCGGGGTCGCTGAACTATCACCAGGGGGTGGACCTGGCAATCCAGGCCATGGCGCGCATCAAGGAACAGGCGCCCGAGGCTGAACTGCACATCTACGGCAGGGGAGAGCAGGTAACCAAGCTCCGGGAACTCGCCGCGGAGCTGGGCGTGCAGGAAAAGATGGTATTTAGAGATGTGATTGGCATCTCGGATATTGCCGAGGTGATGGAAAACGCGGACCTGGGCGTCGTGCCGAAGCGGACCGATGGCTTCGGCAACGAGGCTTTCAGCACGAAGGTGCTGGAGTTTATGACGCTGGGCGTGCCGGTGGTCGTGCCGGACTCCGCCATCGATCGATATTACTTTAATGACCGGGTGGTGACCTTTTTCAAGGGCAACGACGCGGCGAGCCTGGCGGAATCCATGCTCCGGATGATCCGGGAGCCCGCCCGGCGCGCGGCTCAGGTGGCGCAAGCCGACAAATTCATTAAGACCTTTGATTGGGCTCAGCGAAAGACCGAATATGTTGAACTGGTGGACCGGTTGGTGGGGTCCGCCGCACCCGCCGTGAGCGCACCCACCTATCGTAAGCCCTCATCCGAAGCATGGGACGGTCGAAACTCGAAATGACCGCTGCCGGGACCGAACGGAGAGCAGATTGGAATGTGACCGTGCTTGATTCCCAGCCCGCCTTTGCCGCAACCCTTGCGCCGGCGGGGACGGACGTTTACTCCCTGGACCCTCTCGCCGACCCCCGTTGGCCGGAGCTGGCAGCAGGACATCGCCGCGCCAGCGTCTATCATTCCCGGCCATGGCTGGAATCGTTGCGACGGACTTATGGGTATAGGCCCATCGCGTACACGACTTCAGCGCCGGGTGGCGCGCTCACCAACGCGGTGGTCTTCTGCCAGATCGAAAGCTGGCTCACCGGGCGCCGAATGGTTTCGGTGCCTTTCTCAGACCATTGTGATCCGCTGGTGGAAGACGAGGAGGGGTCTGGCAATCTGGTCGATGCCCTGTTGGGTTCCCTCCGTGGAGAAGGCTGGAAGTACGTTGAACTACGGCCGCGAGCCAGCACGGCGCACCTGCCTGGGGAGCTTCAGCCTGCCGCGCGTTACTGCTATCACCTGCTGGATCTTTCGCCAGGAATAACGCAACTGTATTCGTCGCTGCACAAGGATTGCATTCAGAGGAAGATCAAGCGCGGCGATCGGGAAGGACTGGAGTATCAGGAGGGACGTTCGCCGGAATTGTTGGCGATCTTTCACCGGATGCTTGCCGGAATGCGCCAAAGACACGGGCTTCCCCCGCAGCCGTTGGCATGGTTCCGCAACCTCGCGGAATGTTTCGGGCCGGCCATGCAGGTGCGGGTGGCGTTCCACCACGGGCGTCCCGCGGCCAGCATGATCACCCTGATCCACCGCCACACCATGACGTACAAGTACGGTTGTTCGGACCCCGAGCTCACGAATCTGGGGGGCGCTCCCTGGCTCTTCTGGAACGTGATGCAGGAGGCTAAGGCGCGCGGGCTTACGGAGCTGGATTTGGGCCGCTCCGATTGGACCAATCCCGGTTTGATTGCGTTCAAGGACCGGCTGGGAGCTCAACGCACGGATCTAACCTATTGGCGCTTTCCACCAGCGCGGGGTGTCGCGAATACCTTGCTTCGTGGCAGGGGACAGCGGCTGGCAGGCAAAGTCGTTCTCCATACGCCGGCCCCTCTCCTAGCTTTTCTCGGACGACTTCTTTACCGTCACGTGGGCTGAGCTACCGCACGATGCCGTCTCGCACGGGCACAAGCTACGTGGTGATGGACCTCGGAAAACATTGTAGTTGAGCCGAACGGCGAAGGGAATGAAAGTCGGCTTTAGCGTCCTCATACCGGTTTACAACCAAAAGAGATATGTACGGCAGGCGATCGATTCCGTGTTGTCCCAGACGTTCGCGGATTATGAGTTGCTGGTAGTTGATGACGGATCCACCGACGGATCAGCGGAAGTGCTGAAGTCTTACGGGACTCGCATTAAACTCATCCAGCAAAACAATCAAGGGTCCGAGAGGGCTCGGAACAACGCGGCGGCTTTGGCGAACGGTGAATACCTCGTCATGCTGGACCATGACGACTGCCTTTTTCCCAACGCCCTCTCGACGTACGATCAGATTATCCGGGCTTTTGATTCACCCCCTCTCGTTATCGGGTGTATGGCGAACATTCGAAACGGGGAAGCTTTGCCAACCGGAGCAGGTTTGCCGGACGCCGTGGAGGTTCTAAAGTATGCCGACTACCTGTCGAAAGAAACTGGCATCTCTCTTTCGAACAGCCGAATTGTCGTCCGCAAATCGACATTCAACGAGGTGGGGGGCTATACCAACCAGGGTGTTGCCGCATTTCCCCCTGACGACTTTAACCTGATACTTAAACTTGGAACTTTCGGCCCCTGCATCGTCGTCACAAAACCTTATACTGTTGCCTACCGGGAGCACGCGTCAAGCACACAACGGAATGTAAAGGCAGTTGCTGACGGAATTCGGCGTCTAGCCTGGTTCGAAAACCAGGGTCGATATCCTGGCGGAAAAGAGCGACGCTGGGCTCGATACGCCACCCTTGGCGGATTCTCAGCGAATTGGGCCTTCCGGCGCTGCTGGCAGGGAGGGCACCGAAGATTGGCGGTTCGACTGCTCCTTGCTACCAGTCCCATGGTGTGTGCCGCCGTGTGGAAGAGATTGCTGCGACCGTTCCGGAAAGCTGCGCAACCGATCACTCTGCCTGCAATTGACTCGGTTCCCCAACCGGTCGAGCTTCGCTAGGCCGCACCTCAAAATTCTTGCTGATGCCGAGAGTGTAAAAAGCCATTTACAAATTCCGCCGACAGAATCATACTGGTACCCGCTCAGAGCAAGCACCGACAATTGAACGTGCATATCGCCTTCAGATTTTGGCGGCAGGGGCAGCACGTGCCTTAGGCCGAGGGACAACGGGGAGAACGGGCGCCGCCGCTTAGGGGCGTGGGGGAGCTGTATGGTTCAACGGTTGAACTTGGTGTGAACCCTATGAAACAAGGTCAAAAAGTCCTGATCGATCGCTTCCGATGTCCCGAGAATTTGTTTCAGATCGGGACGATCGGGGAGCTTTCAGGCGACCCGGGGTTTTTCAGATTCGGCAACGACCTCATCTGCTACGGCAAATCCTCTGGTTTCACAACTTCGCCGGTTGCCGCCCCGACGTTGCCTGATGCTCAGGAATACGCGCAGGCGGATGAGGGGAGCGTGTCCCTGCCTTTTAGCTTGTCCGAGGTAGTTGAGGCCTTGCGCCGGGAGGAATATGCCGGCTCTCTCGGTCATAACGCGCACGCCTTGGCCCAGAACCGTTTCGTGCGCCTAGGCTATTATCTGGTTCGCCCCCTGCTTCCGGTTGCGGCTCGCAAATATCTTCAGAGGCTGGCGTTGTACGGCTGGGAAAACTATCCCTTTCCCCGCTGGCCGGTGGACGTTAGCGTCGACCAGATCATCGAATCCGTTCTCGGAATGATCCTTGGCACGGCCAAGGATCAGAGCTTACCCTTCATTTGGTTCTGGCCGGAAGGCAAACAGGCCTGTGCGGTAATGACTCACGATGTGGAGACGACCGTAGGCAGGGACTTCTGCGAACGCCTCATGGACGTTGACGACTCATTTGGGATCAAGGCCTCATTCCAGGTTGTTCCTGAACGGCGCTATAAGGTTCCCAGCAGCTACCTGGACCGCATCTCGCAGCGCGGATTTGAGGTGAATGTCCAGGACTTGAATCACGACGGGCACCTGTTTGATGACTACGCGGAATTCCAGCGGCGGAGGAAGGCGATCAATGAGTACGCCGACGTTTTCAAAGCCCGCGGGTTCAGGTCCGCCGTTTTGTACCGGAAGATCGAATGGCTGAAGTCGCTGCATTTTGAATATGACATGTCGATTCCCAACGTGGCGCATCTTGACCCGCAGCGTGGCGGATGCTGCACGGTTTTCCCCTATTTCATCGGAGATATCCTGGAGATCCCGGTGACAACGACCCAGGACTATTCGCTTTTTCACATTCTCCGGGACTACTCCCTGGGTTTGTGGAGACAGCAGACCAGCCTCATCTTGGAGAAACATGGGGTTATGAACTTCATCATCCATCCGGATTACGTAACGGAGGGTCCGGAAATGGCGGTGTTCAAGAACCTCGCGGCATATCTTGCGGAATTGCGCGAAAAGGCGGGTGTTTGGATTCCGTTACCCCGCGAGCTCAATGATTGGTGGCGGCAGAGAAGCCGGATGCAGCTTGTCAAGAATGGGGGCGGCTGGGAAATCGTGGGAGAAGGCAGGGAACGGGCCCGCCTGGCTTATGCCCGGCTGGTAGATGGAAAACTTGTCTACGATCTGGCTCCTCTAGCCTCAGGGGGGGCAGAGCCAGCGCGGGAGGTTGCCCATTCGCCCGTGTCCTCCTGCAATAGCGCCGGAATAACCGCAGCGTAAGCTTTTGGTCGATGAAGCGGCCTTGAGGGAAGGATGTGACCGTTCGGACCTCTGGAACGGATCGAGGAGCCTATTGGGGAGCAGGCAATGTTCTAAAGGTGAAAAGTTGAGGAATGGCGAATTCTGGAGGTTGTGGTGTTTGAAACGAATTCCCAATCCGCCCGAGTCATTGAAACTCACCCTTCTACGGATCCGGGGTGGGCCCGTTTCGTCGCGGGGCATCCGAACGGATCCATTTATCATCATCCGCTGTGGCTCAATGTCCTTGAGCAAGAGTACGGGCAAAAGGGTGTGTATCTGAGCTGTACTGATGCCAACGGTCAGATGACTGCCGTTCTGCCCTTGCTTTACACGCGAGGCTTTCCGTTCAAGTTGGGCGGACCGCTGGCGGGGCGCAGGCTTTCGTCTCTCCCGCGGACGCCGGTGGCGGGTCCGCTTTCCATTGACACGCGAGCGACCATTGCGGTGCTGCGAGAGGCTGTGCACCGGGTGCGGAAGGACCCGGGCACTCAGGTTCAGATCAAAACGCAAAGCCCAGAGCTTGACGGACTGGTTGAGGGCCTGGCATGCCAGCCTTGGCGATTGTCTTACGTGCTCGGGCTGCCCAACGCTCCGAACGGCCAATACCGGGTTCCCGATAGTCACGAAAGAGCCAAGATCAAATGGGCGGTAAAGAAGGCCTCCCGATTGGGAGTGGTCGTGCGCCCGGCGGATTCTGAGACCGACCTGCGCGGCTGGTACGATGTCTACCTGGAGACGATGCGCCGGAATACAGTTCCCCCTCGTCCCTATCGATTTTTTGCCGCACTCTGGAAGACTCTGCGCCCTGCGGGAATGATGCAACTTCTGATTGCGGAGTTTCATCAAGCAAAAGCGAAGAAGGTCATTGCGGGCTCCGTCCTGCTGATGTTCGGACAAACCGTATCGTACGCATTTAACGGGATGCACCGCCAATACGGCTCCATGCGGGCCAATGATGCTATTCTCTGGCACGCGATCAGCGAAGCATGCCAGAAGGGGTTTCGCCTGTTCGACTTTGGTGAAGTACCGGATGACCACTGGGACCTGGCAAGATTCAAAAGCAAATGGGGTGCCCAACCGACGCGACTGTATCGGTATATCAATTCGGTCGACCACGTCACGGAAGGCAGCTTGCGCGAGTCGAATAGTCACGGCCTAAAGTTCGCCGAACGGCTTTGGGCGAAATTGCCCCTCAAAGCGACTGCATGGTTCGGTGACCGCATCTATAGCTACCTGTAGACTGCTTAAATCCTATAAAACGCCTGTCGAATATCGCTCGACGAGGCTGGACGGTCTTCGGCCGGGCTGAACACGTACGTTCCCACAAAACACATGGACGGCTGGCGGGCGGACCCCCTCACACTGACGATTCCTGCACACGGCATCGACGTTTGGCGCGTGTGCCTGGATGACGTTCAATATGTTGATGAAAGTCTGCGCAGTCTTCTGAAACCGGACGAAGTAGCGCGTGCGTCACGATTTCACTTCGAACGGGACAGAACGCGATTCATTACAGGCCGGGCGGCGCTGCGGATTGTGCTCGGGCGCTATCTCGTGATCTCTCCTGCTGCGGTTCGCTTTCAGTACAAAGATCATGGCAAGCCGGAGATCGCGTTTCCTGACACCTGCCAGGGGTTGCGCTTCAACGTTTCGAATGCGGGCGGGCTGGCGCTGATTGCCGTGGGATGCGGGACGGCCATTGGCGTCGATATCGAAAAAGTTCGTCCCCACCCAGATTTACTGGGTATCGCCAGGCGTTTTTTCTCGACGCGCGAGACCGATGCTATTCTGGCGCTCAGCGAAGACCAACGGCAGGAGGCTTTCTTTGCCTGTTGGACCCGCAAAGAGGCATTCTTGAAAGCGACAGGTATGGGGCTCTCTTTTCCTTTATCGAAGTTCTCGGTATCGGTCAATCCCGAAGGGCCTGCCCTGCTATGTGAATTTGAGGGAAGGGGAGAACTCGCCGGCCCCTGGTCCCTGGCCGATGTGCAGCCGGGCTGGGGTTTCAGGGGAGCATTGGCCTGGGTTGGGGGGCCCCGTTGCATTACGCAGTGGGAGTTTGATTTCGCAAAAACGACAGCACGGTGGTTCTACGCTTCTCAAGCAGGGAAAATGGGGAGTCCGTTGGCGCGGTAAAGCTGGACGGCCAATCCAGCCGGCTCCCGACATTTCGAAAAACAGTGAAAGTAAGCAGGCCGGTCTTCTTGAGACCGCCCCGAGTGCAGTCAGATCCAGAACGGAAGGCCGTCGACCATGGGTATAGACAGAACTTCAGAAGAGTGGCTTGATTTCGTCATTGATACGTTAAAGCAGTTGGACGAGAGCGTTCAGGGCGCATTCTTGCAGGAGTTTCTCCTGCGCCTGGTGAACCTGGAAGCGTCAGCAAAGGAAAGCATCGCACTTTGGGACGGAGTCCTGGCGAATCAGCGTCAATTGATCGAGAAACTTGGCCGGTCAGTGACGCTTCGGACCGCTGCGGTGGATTATTTCGGGGAACTGCGCCTTCTACGGAATCCCATCCTTATTGAGTATGACGAGCTGCGGCAGTTGCGGCACAACGCGGCCACCGATCCCCTTACCGGATTGAACAATCGGCGAATCTTCGATGAATACCTCCTGCGCGAGATCAATCGCGCCACCCGCTACAGAACGACCTTTGCGCTTCTGGCGTTTGATCTTCACGAATTCAAGGGTGTCAACGACACCTATGGGCACAGCACGGGAGACGAGATTTTGCGCAGCGTAGCCCGCGCGATTCTGGAAGCTATTCGGGGATCTGATATCGCCTGCCGGACCGGTGGGGACGAGTTCACCATCCTCCTTCCCCAAACCGAACGCGGGAGCGCCCAAGTGCTGGCGGAAAGGATCGCACGCAAATTCAAGGAATACGCCGAATCCATTGCGCCCAACACTTCGGTGGCGATGGATTATGGAATTGCCATCTTTCCTGAAGATGGGCATGACGCTCCCACTTTGTTTGCCTTTGCGGACAAGATGCTGTACGCGAGCAAACACCTGGCACACTTTCAGGAGGCTCCTCCGCCGCAGTCACCGGATGAGGGGCTGCTTCAGTCAGAACCATCTACGCCCGACGCAGAGGCCGAGCGCGATGGCGCCGATGGAGTGAGCGGCCTGATTTCACTGCCCGCGGATGAGCCGGCAAAACAGAGGGAGGCCGGCGCGCGCGACTACGCCCTGGACGGCCGGAAGTTCAAACGCATCCGGTTGGAAGGAACACCGGCCCTCGGCATCGTCCGGGTAGGAGCAAAGTGCAAGACGGTGCGGATTCTGGACCTGAGCCGCGGCGGCGTCTGTCTAGTGGTTGACCAAGCCGATTTGCCCGAGAATTTCCCGGCGCGCATCCAAGTCCCCTTGATGCCCGGCGGGGAACTAACCTTGCACCGCGTTTATTCTCTGCCGCTCAAGGAGGGAAAACGGCGCGTGGGTTGCTCCTTCGCGCCGGTTGCCGAATCGGTTACGGCGTGACCCTGGCGGCGAGAGATGGTTATTAACGCCATGCGAGTTGTGCCATAACTTCCGGTTGCAAGGCTTGGGGAATTGCGTTAAGATTAAGATCGGCTGGCGGGGCTCTCGGGAATCCGACGTGATAAGAGCATCATTAAGTAGACGAACCCTTTGGGGTCAGTGGGGTATTCCAGGGGACGCTGATGCGTTGTGAATTAGCGTAAGGGGGCCAAGGCGCGTCGGTAAAACGTCAAAATTTGAGAACCGATTGGTCGCAGGGCGCGACGCCTCCAGACTCACAAAAACACTCAGGGAAATTAGCCTAAAAAGCAGCCGCATCAAACGCCCCTCGGGATAGTGTCCGTTGTGGCGTACAGAGTACTGACAGCAGGTACGGCCTGAATTTGCGTGCAGGCCGGCCTTCTGTAAGTCACGGGGCGGAGCTGTGCCCTGGAGGTCGCGTCCCCCACGGCCCATACCCCGCTCCTCTATGCCTCGGCATGCCTCGCCGATCATGCTTCTCAATCGAACTTACTATTTTCTGAAGCCGGCTCTCCCGTGGACCGCGCGGACCCTTCTGCGCCGATGGCGGGCGAAATCGTTGCGGTCGTCGCGTTCTAACGTTTGGCCCATCGACGAGGCGGCAGCGTTCACTCCGCCCGGTTGGCCGGGATGGCCTGCGGGCAAGCGGTTTGCACTGGTCCTCACCCACGATGTCGAGGGCGCACGCGGGCTTTCGAGAGTAGAGCGGCTGATGAAGCTGGACGAGAAGTACGGTTTCCGCTCGTGCTTCAACTTTGCGCCTGAAGGTGAATATCGCGTTCCCGACGCTTTACTTCAGAGCTTGAACCGATCCGGATTTGAAGTCGGCGTGCATGGATTGAAGCATGATGGGAAGCTTTACTCCTCGAAGAGGACGTTTGCGAGCAGAGCAGTGCGGATCAAGGAGTACCTTCGGCGTTGGAACGCATGCGGGTTTCGTTCGCCCATGATGCAGCACCGGCTGTCCTGGCTCCACGATCTCGGTATCGAGTACGACGCCTCCACTTTCGACACGGATCCATTTGAACCGGAACCCGACGGTGCCCGCACAATATTTCCGTTTTGGGTGCCGGGATCCGATAGCACCGGCGCCGGCTATGTCGAGCTTCCCTATACGCTGGTTCAGGATTTTACGCTGTTCGTGATCCTTCGCGAACGTAATATTCACATCTGGAAGCAGAAACTCGACTGGATCGCTGCGCGCCAAGGAATGGCGCTGCTCAATACGCATCCCGATTACATTTGGTTCGGCGACGGGGAAAGAATGCGGGATGAATACCCTGCATCTTATTACGAAGATTTTCTGGGTTACGCCCGAGAAAAGTATGAGAGCGCCTACTGGCCGGCCCCGCCACGCGATGTCGCACGATATTATCGGAACAGCGTTCCGGCACAGGAGCGGAATTCACGAAAGAAAATCTGTATGTTGGCGTACACCTATTACGGGTCCGACAACCGAGTGCGGCGTTACGCGGAAGCGCTGGCAAAGCGGGGGGACCAAGTGGATGTGATCGCCCTGAGTCGAGGCGGCGGTCCGCCCGGCACGAAGCAGATCAAGGGAGTACAGGTCTATCAAATCCAATCGCGTGAGATGAACGAGCGCCACCCGTGGACCTATGCATTGCGTTTACTGCGCTTTCTCTGGAACTCGTCCGTCTTTTTGACGCGTCGCCACAAACGCACCCGATACGACCTGATTCACATTCATAACGTGCCTGATTTTCTAGTGTTCGCGGCCTGGTATCCCAAGTGGACCGGCGCGAAACTGATACTGGACATTCACGACATCGTTCCGGAGTTGTATCTGAATAAGTTCGGCGCGAAACCGCACGCGCTGACTGTCAGGTTATTGCGCGGCATCGAAAAGGCAGCGGCGGCATTTGTGGATCATGTTATCGTGTCCAACCATCTCTGGGCGGAGACCTTGATCGCACGTTCCGTCCCCAGGCAAAAGTGCTCGGTATTTCTCAATTATGTAGATCGAGCCATTTTCTACCGCCGCCCCCGCACCCGCTGCGACGGAAAATTCATCATCTTGTTCCCGGGCAGTTTCCAGCCTCACCAGGGTTTGGATGTCGCAGTTAAGGCGTTCGCGCGCGTCAAAACAGAAGTGCCCAACGCTGAATTCCATCTTTACGGCGGTGGGGGCGGGGCAGGGGCAGAAGCCGGATTGCTGCAACTAGCCGCTGAGCTCGGCGTGCAGGGAACCGTCAAATTTTGTGGAGGCACGTCGCTGGACCGCATTGCGGGCGTTATCGCCAACGCCGACCTCGGTGTTGTTCCGAAGCGCGCCGACTCATTCGGAAACGAGGCCTATAGCACCAAGATCATGGAATTCATGTCGCAAGGCGTCCCCGTGGTGCTGTCGCGCACCAAGATCGATAGTTTTTATTTTGACGACAGCGTCGTGCGGTTTTTTACATCCGGTGATGACAGGGCTATGGCGGAGGCGATGCTGGAAGTCATCCGCAATGCACCGTTACGCGAGCGCCTGATTGCGGCGGGATATGAATACGTGGAACGTCAGGGCTGGGACCGAAGAAAAGGGAACTATTTCGAGCTCGTTGATTCGCTTGCCTGCGAGACGATACCTGAGCTTCCACTGAATGTGGCGGGTACACCAATTGGACCGGTGTGACGGCGCAGAGGGGGAATGTGAAACCAACGGTTCTAATTGCTACAACGTGTCGCTGGTTCCCTGCCGCCCGGCTGGGCATGGCGCTGGCGAAGGCGGGATTTGTTGTTAAGGCCGTCTGTCCCGCTCGCCATCCTTTCTCGAAGACCGGCGTCGTGCAGGAAATGTACACTTATCGCGGACTAGCGCCGGTACGATCGGTGGCCAATGCCATTACGTCAGCCAGGCCGGACATTATTGTCCCGAGTGACGACTTGGCGACTCACCACCTGCATGAAGTGTATGATCGCAACCGCCGGTTGGGACATTCGGGCAAGGCGGTCTGCGCGCTGATTGAGCGCTCACTCGGTGCGCCGGAGAGCTTCCCCATAGTTTTCGTGAGGAGCAAGGTCATTGAAATGGCCCGGGCCGCAGGCATTTGCGCTCCGAGGACCGAAGTGGTTACGAGCACCCACGATCTTCGAAAGTGGGTGGCGCAAGCGGGCTTCCCGATGGTCCTCAAGACCGACGGCAGTTCCGGGGGCGACGGCGTGAGAGTGGTTCGCACGGCATACGAGGCCGAACGCACGCTATCGGCGCTCGCTGCCCCTCCGCTCGCCATGCGGGCGGTAAAGCGAGCGCTGGTAGACGGGGACGCGACATTGATCTGGCCCTGCCTGCACCGACGTTCCCCGGCCGTCAATGCGCAAGCATTCGTGCCGGGGCGAGAAGCGACGAGCATGGTCGCCTGCTGGCAGGGTACGCTTCTGGCCGGGCTCCACTTTGAGGTCCTCACCAAGTCAGAATCTGCCGGGCCGGCCACCGTCTTGCGCCTGATCGAGAACACGGCAATGCACACGGCCGCCGAAAAGATGGTCCGCCGGCTTGGTCTTTCAGGGCTGCATGGATTTGATTTCATGCTGGAAGCGGGAACTGGAAACGCACATCTGATCGAAATGAACCCGCGGGCAACGCAAGTCGGACACCTGACGCTCGGTGCCGGACGCGACCTCCCCGGGGCGCTGTATGCAGCGGTCTCAGGGGAACCCCTTCGCGAAACTCCGCCAGTAACCGACAAAGACACGATTGCGCTTTTCCCCAAAGAGTGGATAAGGGATTCCGCAAGTCCTTACTTGCGCTCGGCCTATCACGATGTACCGTGGGAAGCACCCGAGTTAGTTCTGAGCTGCATCCGTCACCGGCGGCAGCAGATGACCTGGTACACTCCGAAGGCGGAACTGACAGCTTCCAGTGGCCCAACTCCGCACGGCGACTTTCTGGCGGGCGAGTCGGCACGCGCCACCTGGGCTGCGAAGCAAAGCAATTCCCGAGTGTTGTAACCGGCGGCCTGGTATTTGCCTCACTGTGTCATGGCTGGCGCTGCATCGCTATCCACAACGGCTCCCTACTTTAGCGTAATAATCGCCATCTATAACGATTGGGCGCCGCTCCACCGTTGTCTGCAATCCATCGCGGAACAAACAGACGCTCCAAGTTTTGAAGTCATCGTGGTGGACGATGGCAGCCGCGAGGTTGCTCCCCCTTTCATACTACGCTGGGGGGAAGCCTACTTGCTAACGCTCGTCAGACAAAGCCACTTGGGGGTCGCCGCGGCCAGGAATTGCGGGGCTAAGATCGCCAAGGGCCCCGTGCTCGTCTTCGTGGACGCCGACTGCAAGCTGGAACCGATTTGCCTTTCGGCGCTGGGTTCAACCATAGCTGACTCGCCGGACCATCACTCGTTTCAACTCCGCCTAACCGGGGACTGTTCGGGACTAGTGGGCCGAGCTGAGGAACTAAGGCTCCTTGCGCTTCAGGCTCAACTGCTTCAGCCCAACGGCTGCATTCGATATCTGAACACTGCCGGATTTGCGATACGACGAGGGAATGTAAACGTCGAGGCCGGTGTGTTCGATCCTGCTGCGCTCAGGTCGGAGGACACTCTCTTGCTCGCTAACCTGATGCAGCATGGAGAACTTCCATTGTTCGTTGCCAACGCAACTGTCCAACATGCTATTTCCCTGTCCTTGATGAGATGTTTCCTCAAGGACGTGCGGTCAGCGTGGCTGGAGGCAAAAACGAATCATCTCATTGCCTCGAAGGGCGTGAGAATTGGAACTAATCGCCGTGAGCGCCTGGCCATGGTGCTGTCGATGTGGAAAACTTCGCGACGACATTCGATTGGAAGGTTGGCTTGGTTGGTGGTGCTGGCGCGCGAGGGCCTGGGACGCGTTTTGTTTGTCGCGTGTTCCCGGTTGGGCGTCCGCCCCAGTTCGCACGCTTTGGTCGCTTTTTGAGAGGTATGCGCAATGCTAATCCCCAAAAATCGGCAAGCCGGAGGATCATGAACGTGGACGAAACCGCCCAGCGACTCACCGGAATCTGGCAGGACATTCTCAATGTAGCTCCCATCGGACCCGACCAGAATTATTTCGATTTGGGCGGAGATTCGTCCCTGGCGGTGCATCTCTTTGCACAAATCGAGAACGTATTTCACGTCAAATTGCCTCTCGCCACACTTTTCGACGCCCCCACCATTCGCGAGCTAGCTGACATCTTGCGCCGCGGGGTGACGGAATCGGGCTGGTCACCGGTCGTTCCCATTCAAACCGCGGGCTCACGCCCTCCGTTCTTTTGCATACACGGCGCCGGCGGCGTCGTTCTGATTTATCGCGACCTTGCGCGTCACCTGGGCGAAGACCAGCCGTTCTACGGGATACAGGCCCAGGGACTGGATGGAAGCGCCCCGGTGCTTACCGAAGTCGAGGAGATGGCAAGCCTTTACGCCGGAGCGATACAGCGGTCGCAGCCGCATGGGCCGTACTTCCTGGGGGGCTACTGCGCGGGTGGAACCATTGCCTACGAGGTTGCTCAGCAGCTCCAAGCGAGAGGAGAAGAGGTGGCCTTCTTGGCCCTATTTGACACCTCGAACTGGTGCAAGATCCCTCTTCCGTCGCTCTGGGCGCGAGCAGATCACGCGGTGCAGCGCTTGGGCTTTCATGCGGCCAATTTCGCTTTCCTGGATTTTGCCGGCAGACGAAAATTCCTTTGGGAAAAGGTAAAGCTATTGCGCAACCGGCTGCCCGTCTGGCGAGGCATTCTACTATCCAAGCTCGACAAGGGCTCACGGGCAACGGTTTCAGCATCCCGTCGTTTGGGAGAAATCTGGCAGACGAACGATCAGGCATGCTTGAATTATGCTCCCAAACCCTACCGCGGGATCGTGACGGATTTTCGTCCCAAGAAGCAATATCGAATGTACGGCTATCCGGGCGCGAAATGGGATGAATTGGCGCGCGGTGGACAAGAGGTTGTGGTTCTGCCCGTATATCCCGCCGGCATGCTGGTGGAGCCGTTCGTCAAGCACCTGGCTGCGGCACTGCGAAATTCTATCGACGCGGCGATCCGCCGCTACGAAGCTCGAGATAGTTTCCCCAGCCCTGCCGTACTCGGGCAGCGGTGATGGTAAGCGAAAATCCCGCCCCCCGATCAGGCTCAAAATCGCAACAGAAATTAAGGACGTGCTGGAATCACTGGCCAAAAGAATATGAGCGATGTGACCTCTCCGGTTCGCGACATTTCCGATACCGCGCGTTGGGTTGCTTATTTTCGTGCGCGAGAAACGCAACGGCCGGATGCACTGTTCCGCGACCCTTATGCCGAGCGTCTGGCCGGCCCACGCGGGTATGAAATCGCCAACACCCTGGTGTGGGGAAACACCAACGCGTGGGCCTGGACGACGCGCACCTACCTGTTTGACCAGTTCCTGTCCACTGCGATTGCGAAAGGGGCGGATCTGGTGCTGAACCTTGCCGCGGGGCTTGACGCCCGCCCTTACCGTATGGCGCTGCCTCCCACGCTGAAGTGGTTGGAGGTGGATCTTCCGGAAATCCTCTCCTATAAGGAACAGATTCTGGCAGCCGACAAACCTCAATGCCAGTTGGAACGCATCGGGCTTGATCTTTCGGACCGGGAAGCACGCCGAAAACTGTTTGCGGCCGTGGACCGCCGATCGTCAAAGGCGATCATCGTCACAGAAGGCCTTCTGATTTACTTTACGGCCGAAGATGTTGGCTCGCTTGCGAGGGATCTTGCCGCGGCGGCGCATTTCCGGAGTTGGGTTATCGACCTCGCTTCGCCGGGCCAGCTTAAGGTGATGCAGCGCACGACGGGTAAACAGCTCAGTGAGGTGGGTGCGTCCTTCAGGTTTGGACCACCGGAGGGTACGAGCTTCTTCCTTCCGTACGGGTGGGAGCCCAAAGAAGTTCAGGGGATTTTGAGGACTGCAGCACAACTTGGCCGGGCGCCGGCCGAACTGCTTGCACTTCTGCCAGAGCCCAAAGGACCGATGGGTAATTATCCTTGGACTGGCGTCTGCATGCTCGAAAAACGCTAATACGGAAAGACTGATCGGAACCGATCCCTTAAAGTGGGTGCGAGGTCTATCCTCGGCGGAAGAACGGACGGGCGAGGAGGCCCGGTACGCGTGACGATAAACACAGCGATCATTGGAGCAGGTCCATACGGACTCTCGGTGGCAGCGCACCTCAAATGGCAAGGCATTCCGTTTCGCATATTCGGGCGCCCGATGGACAGTTGGCTTGCTCACATGCCAAAGGGCATGATGCTCAAATCGGATGGCTTCGCCTCCAATATTTACGATCCAGAGGGCGAGTTTTCCCTAAAGGAATTTTGCGCCGAGCGGGGGATCAAATACGCTGACGAAGGTTTGCCGGTCAGGCTTGAAACATTTTGTGAGTACGGCCTTGCCTTTAAGGACCGCATGCTACCCGAACTCGAAGACCGGCTTGTGGTCAACCTGGAACGCGTCCCGGCGGGATTTCGCATACGTTTGGAGCAAGGAGAGACCTTCACGGCTCAAAAGGTCGTGCTTGCCGTCGGCATCACTCATTTTCAACACGTGCCCGCAGTATTGCAGCATTTGCCGCCCGAATATCTGTCGCACAGCTATTGCCATCATGATCTCAACGCTTTCCGAGGCCGAAAGGTGGTCGTGGCCGGCGGCGGGTCCTCGGCGCTGGACATGGCCGGACTGCTTCGTGACTGCGACGCCGACGTGTCTCTGGTCGCCCGGACGAAAGAGTTGATATTTCACAGTACCCCAACCGGCAAACCACGATCTTTGTGGCAGCGCATTCGCCACCCGAAGTCGGGGCTTGGTCCCGGCCTGCGATCGCGGTTCTTTGCCGACGCTCCCGGGATGTTCCACTACTTACCAGCACGCCTTCGGTGGGAGATCGTTCAACGAACCTTGGGACCCTCGGGAGGCTGGTTCATCAAGGACAAAGTCATAGGGCGGGTGCCAACGCTTCTCGGACAGAGTATTTTGCGAGCTGAAGTTCAGGGAGGCAACGCCATTCTCCACCTCCGTGGCGCGGACGGCGCCGAGCGCACGATTGCAGCCGACCACGTCATCGCGGCAACAGGTTACAAGGTGAATCTGGGACGAATGCCCTTTCTCAGCCCAGGGATTCGAGCGGACATCAAACTTCTGCGGAGCTCGCCGGCACTCTCTGCCACATTCGAGTCTTCCGTGCCGAATCTCTATCTCGTGGGGCTGGCAGCAGCCAATAGCTTCGGGCCGGTCATGCGGTTCGCTTTCGGCGCCGGCTATGCCGCGCAAACTCTCACCCGGACCCTGGCGAAATCACTCGCCCGTGGCCCGGCATTGGTTCAGGCTCCCAGCATCGTCAGCACCACAAAGTGAAGGTACCCCAGGCATCCATGAAAAGAGAGACCATTGCTATCCACGAGGGTTATGACGGCGACCCCACCACAAAAGCCGTGGCTGTACCGATCTATCAGACGATTGCCTTCGAATTCGACAGCGCTGAACACGGCGCTGCTTTATTCAACCTCGAAGTCGAGGGAAACATCTACACTCGTATTGGAAATCCCACGAATACGATCCTGGAGAAACGAGTCGCCGCTCTCGAAGGTGGTGTAGGCGCGCTCAGTGTGAGCTCCGGGATGGCCGCGATCCACTATTCGATTGTCAATATCGCGGAGATGGGGAACAACATCGTTTCTCTCCCTCAACTCTACGGCGCAACGTACACACTTTTGGCCCATGTCCTGCCCAAGCAGGGAATCGCAGGGCGGTTTGCCGCCAGCGAAAGCCCGGAAGATGTGGAAAAGCTGATCGACGAGAATACGCGGGCGGTATTCTGCGAGAGCGTAGGCAATCCGGCGGGGAACGTCGCCGACATCGAGGGGTTAGCTAACGTCGCCCACAAACATGGTGTTCCGTTGATCGTGGACAACACGGTGGCGACGCCGATTTTGTTGAGGCCTATCGAATTCGGCGCCGATGTCGTGTTGCATTCCATGACCAAATTCATGGGAGGGCACGGCACGACTCTGGGCGGCATGATTGTGGATAGCGGAAACTTCCCCTGGCGCGACTACCCGGAACGATTCTATATGTTGAACCGGCCCGAACCTTCCTATCACGGAGTCGTTTACACTGAGCATTATGGCGCGTCGGCTTACGTGGCGCGGTGCCGCACGGTATGCCAGAGGAATACCGGCGCAACGCTGGCGCCGTTGAACGGTTTCCTGCTGCTCCAGGGTGTTGAGACGCTCGCCTTACGCGTCGAGCGTCATGTGGAAAACGCCCGAAAAGTGGCGGAGTTTCTGCGTGACCATCATCGGGTGGAATGGATCAACTACGCCGGATTTTCCGGAGAGTCCTCTGTATCCGCTTGCTCAGAAATACATGGGCTCGCGACGCTGTTCGCTACTGACTTTCGGCGTGAAGGACGGCTTTGAGGCAGGCCGGAAATGCTTCAACGCCCTGCGCCTTTTCAAACGCATGGTCAACATGGGCGACGCGAAGTCTTTGGCGTGTCATCCTGCCTCCACCACTCATCGCCAATTGTCCCCCGACGAACAAAAACGGGTGGGCGTTACACCCGAAATGATTCGGCTGAGCGTGGGTATCGAGCACATCGACGACATTCTCGCCGATCTCGATCAGGCCCTCGACAAAGCAACCGTATAAATCATCGCCAAGGCGTTTGCGGTCATCGGCCGCGGAGGTCCGCCATGCCACTGGTCATCGATGGAGTCCGGATCCCCAGCCATTGGGCTGAGAAAAACCGGCTGCTTCGCGACATGTCGATTCAGAAGACCATAGCAGGCACGGAGTGGGTGCGGGTTGCACTCATCAACAACATGCCCGACGCGGCTCTGGAAGACACCGAGGTGCAATTTTTCGAGCTGCTTCAGACCGCTTCTGACCACATCCCGGTTAGCGTGAAGCTTTTCTCGTTGCCCGGAGTTGCTCGCGGTGACCGCGGCAAGCAGCGTTTGGGTGAGTTTTATTCCGGCATCGAAGATCTGTGGAACGGCGACTTTGACGCGGTTATTATGACGGGTACGGAGCCCCATCAGTCCGACCTCCGGCAGGAAGATTATTGGCCCGCCTTGGTGGACGTCCTCGACTGGGCAGAGCGCAACACGGCATCGACGGTGTTGTCGTGCCTGGCAGCACATGCCGGGGTTCTTCACAGTGACGGTATTGCTCGTCACTCCATGTGGTACAAGATGTGCGGTGTCTTCGAATGCAAACGCGTTTGCGATCACCCGTTGACTGATCTGTCCGGCGAAAGATTGTCGTTCCCGCATTCCCGATGGAATGAAGTGCGCGAAGGTGATCTGACCGCGTGTGGCTATACCATTCTGACGAAATCAACTGAAGCGGGCGTCGATTGTTTTGTGAAGAGGAAAAAGAAAAGTCTGTTCGTGCACTTTCAAGGTCATCCGGAATACGGAGCGCGAACGCTTTTCAAGGAATACCGGCGAGACTTACGAAGATTTCTTACGGGCGAGAGAAAACCCTATCCCTATGTACCACACGGATACTTCGACCCAGAAGCGACCAAAATACTAGCCGAGTTTCGGGAGAAAGCCCTTTCTGACCCGCGTGAAGATCTTATGGCGGCGTTTCCCGAAGCTGCCCTCACGGCCAACCTGCAGCGATCCTGGGCCTCTTCAGCCACTTCTGTCTATCACAATTGGTTGCACTACGTCGCGTCGCGAAAAACCGACAAATTGCTTTTCGCGGCGCCTCCTCAGTACGTGGAGTCCCCGCGGAAGACATTTCCAATATTGTAGGCTTAAACTCCTGCAATTTGCGGGCAACACCGCTCACTACGGGACTTGAGGGGAGGTTTTTTTCCGCTGTATGGGAGGATGACGGTGAACAAATCGGTGGTTGTAGTTAGCCCGGACGTCGGCAACCTCTACCCGGAACCGATCCCCCGGAATTGGGTTTTGAGCGGTGCGCCTAAAGCGTGGAGCAAGGTGACACTAAGAAGCCGTGATTGGGTGTCGCGCATTGTAGTATGGGAATGTACCGCGGGTCGCTTTAAGTGGCATTATCGCAGTGAGGAGTTTATCAAAGTGGTGTCCGGCGAGGCATACACGATTAACGAGCGGGGCGAAGAGCGCCGGTTCGGTCCTGGTGATGTCGGATTGTTCCCCGCCGGCTCTTCCTGCATATGGCGTGTCCCCCAGTACTTCCGGAAGATAGCCGTGCTTCGGGAGCCCCTATGGCCTCCACTGGGGTTGTGTCTGAAGCTCTGGAATAAGTTCCTACATGAGTTAGCGGCGTTTGCGCAAAGGGGAATCCAGAACTTATGGGCAGGGGCCTCCGAGCCCCGCCAACAGAAGAGATCACCCGTCTGCGTGCGGCAATCGGCGAGAGTCATGACCCTTCCGAAACGCTAATATGCTGGGCCAATCGATGGTGGTGCATACGTCATCAACACTTAACCTACTTTCTGGCGTCCTCGCGGATCTTCCCGAACACATCAGCGATGTTGCGAAGCGCTGGGAAGAACTCTCCCCGGCCCGTGCTGCACTGGTAGAAGCTGGCGGTTCGTGGACTTACGGGCAATTGGGCACGGCAACCGCCGAGACGCGGACTTGGCTCGTCGACCGCGGTGTGCGGCCGGGCGACCGGGTTATGATTGTCTGCGAGAACTCCCGGGCTTTGGCCGCAACCCTGCTGGCCACCGCCTCCCTCGATGCCTGGCCCGTCCTCGTCAATGCTCGTCTCTCCGCGCGCGAGGTGGATGAAATCCGCGACCACTGCGGGGCGCGCCGGGTAGTTTACACCACCAGCGTGTCTCCCCAGGCGACGGCGCACGCCAAAAGGCATGGCGCTACCATCGAAGACGGGCCTCATGTCGGGGTCATCGGCATCGGTCCCCTGAACACAAAGGTTGAGCCCGAACCAGTGGATCCGGTTCGGACAAACCGCATCGGCGCATTGATCTATACTTCGGGCACCACGGGCCACCCCAAAGGAGTCATGCTGACCCATCGTAATCTGCTCACCTTGGCAATTGGATCCGCGAAGATTCGCCACTTGACTCCTGATGACCGCCTCTATGGCATCCTGCCTATGTCCCATGCCGTCGGCCTCTCCGTGGTCCTCCTGGGATCACTGCTGAGTGGCGCGACGCTTTACCTCTCGCCACGCTTTGATCCCGCCGCAACGCTGAGGGCGCTCGAGAGAGATACGCTGACCATCTTGTTGGGCGCACCCGCCATGTTTGCCCTGCTCGTCGAGTACGCGAACTTAAAAGGTCTGAAGTCACTACGTTTTCCCAAGCTGAGGGTTATCTCATCTTCCGGCGCCCCGCTGCAACCGGATCTCAAGGCGAAAGTAGAGAGTCTGTTCGGCATGGTGTTGCACAATGGGTACGGCATCACAGAATGCTCGCCCACCATAGCTCAAACCCGCCTCGAAGAACCACGAAGCGATACTTCAGTGGGCCGGGTTTTCCCTGGAGTTGAAACCAAATTGGTTGGCCCCAATGGTCATCCGGCGCCCGAAGGCGAAGTCGGCGAGTTATGGGTGCGTGGGCCCAACGTCATGAAGGGTTATTACCGCGCGCCCGAGGAGACGGCTGCCGCCATCAACTCCGAAGGGTGGTTCAACAGCCGTGACCTCGCTCAGATGAAAGATGGAAACCTCTATCTCGTCGGACGCACGAAGGAACTCATCGTTCGATTTGGGTTCAACGTTTACCCGGCTGAAGTGGAGGCCGTGCTGAACACGCATCCGGCTGTCGTCCGGTCTGCCGTGATGGGACAGCGTGTGAGTGGTGAACAGGGAGGTGAAGAGGTCATCGCCTTTGTTCAACTCCTGCCGGATTCACGCCTTGAGACCGCTCAATTGGCGGAGCACGCCGCACAACATCTCGCTCCTTACAAGCGACCTTCGCGGTTCCTGCTCGTTCCCGCCATGCCCTTGACGCCCACGGGAAAGATAATGAAAGACCAGCTTGCAAGAATGTTGGAAAGCAACACGTTAGTCCACTGACCCCGCCATGAAATTACTAGTACCCGCCGTTTAGACGCCCACCTCAATTAACCTCGGACCTTCGTTCTCGAACCCTTCCCTCAGCGCCACCGAAAACTCATCCAAGGACGCAACTCGAATTGCAGGCACTCCCATGCCTTTTGCCAAAAGGGTCCAATCAAGGCATGGCCGGTCGATCTCCAGCAGGCTCCTGGCGTGCGTCCCGGGATCTCCGATGCCGAGGCCGGAGAACTCGCGTTTAAGAACCCCGTAGACGCGGTTCGCAAACACGACCGTGGTCACGTTGAGGCCCTCGCGCGCCATCGTCCAGAGAGCTTGCAGCGTGTACATGCCGCTGCCATCGGCACTCAGGCAGAGGACCCGGCGGTCCGGGCATGCCACTGCCGCGCCGACCGCGAGCGGCAGAGCGATTCCAATGGATCCGCCCGTGTTGGCCAGCCAATCGTGGCGCGGGGAACCTCGCGTGGCGGCCATCATGCTCCGGCCTGACGTCATGGATTCATCCACGACAATGGCATTCTCCGGCAAGAGGGCGCCTATGGCCGCCGCGAGGCCGGGCAACGTGATAGTCCCGATGGGCGCCCGCGGCCGTTCCGGCTTTTCAACCGCAAACTCTCTTCCGTGCAGCGACAGTGCAGCGGCCAATGCCTCCATTGCGCCGGCGCAATCTTCGCCCGCGTTTGCCAACGTATAGATGTCGCATTCCGGAGACGTGACGACGCTGTCCTTGCCCGGGTAGGCGAAATAAGCGACGGGCGGCCGTGCTCCCACCAAAATGAGCTGGCGAAACTCTTTCAACTGATCTACCGCTTGCTCCAGAACATAATGGATCCGTTCGACCGGCGGAAGGCCGGCGCCGCGTTCGAGCCTGGTGAAGGGATAGGGAGCCAGCAATTTAGCGTTGGTTCCGGAGGCAATGCGCCCGGCCATCGTTAGCCCTTTACCATAAAGCGCATTACCTGCGATCACGATGGCAGTGCGCAAGCCGGACCGCAGCATGGCTGCCGCATGCTCGACCGTCCCATCGGCGGGAATGGGCGCTTTCGGCACCGGTGGGATCGCGGAGACAGTTCCGCCCTCGCTCCAGGCCACGTCGGCGGGCACAATCAAGGTGGCAATGCGGCCCGGCGCCCGGCGCGCAGCGACAACCGCTTCCGCCGCATCGCGGCCCAGTTCGCCCGCCGCGCAAGACGTCCGCACCCATTGCGAGTAGGGCCTGGCGAGGGCCTCGATGTCAGACGTCAGGGGTGTATCGTGGCGTATGTGGTACGTTGCATGTTGGCCAATTAGGTTAACAATCGGTACCTGCGCGCGGCTTGCATTGTGAAGGTTGGCAAGCCCATTAGCGAAACCAGGACCCAGATGAAGAACGGTGCATGCAGGTTTTCCGGCCATGCGCGCGTAGCCGTCTGCGGCTCCCGTAACCACGCCTTCAAAGAGACCGAGCACACAGCGGATTTGATGCAATTGATCGAAAGCAGCGACCAGGTGAATCTCTGAGGTGCCGGGGTTCGCGAAGCAAGTGTCCACCCCCGCAGCGGCCAGCGTCGAAACCAAGCTTTCTGCCCCATTCATCGGCGTGTACCTTTAGTGACTGTAAAATGCCGCGTCGAGAATTATCTAATAGAGAAACACTTCCCACCGATCATCTCAGTTTATGGCCACAAACGAAAGGCAGGAGCCGTTCATTTCTCTCGGGTTGCTTCTTTTATGTAGCGCGCAAGCACGGACGCAAGCTTTTTGTAATGAGTAGTCATGATGCCCAGATGATCGCCCGGAACGGTTTCGACTTCGAACTTGGCTGCAAACCTGGCCCAAACGGCTACGGGATCTTCTGGAAAATCGGTAACGATCTCGGCTTTGACGAATCTTATTGGGCCGGCGTAGTACCGTGGCCGATAGCGTTTCAACGCCAGGTAGGCGCCATCACGCACGCGTTGCATGGCCGGGGTGAGCGGCACTTCCACAGGTGGCCGCTTGGGAGTTGCAGCAACACGCGTGCTTGCTTCCAAGGGACGCGTTATCCCCGAAAGTGCCTTGTCGAAAGGCAAGTGCAGCGCATTGGAAGCCCGCCGTCGCGTGCGTCGCAAAGCAAGTTGGGTACGCTGTCTGGGCGATAGATGGTTAATGTGCGGGTAGCCGTCGAGCATGGCGAGCAAGCCGACACTCTCTCCCGCTGCGGACAGGCGTTGCGCCATCTCCAATGAAACCAAGCCTCCGAGGGAATATCCAATCAGGAGATAGGGGCCGTGGGGTTGTATTTCCCGCGCCGCATCAAGACAGTATTGAGCCAGGTCTTCGATGCGATCGAACGGTTCGTCCAAGCCATCGATGCCTCGCGCTTGCATTCCATAGATGGGGCACGGGGTTTGGATGTGCCTTACCACCTGATAGAAATCCATCACCGTGCCGCCCAATCCGTGGGTCACGAATACCGGCGTCCCCTCTCCAGGCCGCAGCAACACAATCGGGGGAAAGCGGGAAGTGCCGGCCTGCTCCAGGAGGGAAGCCAGGGCTGCGATGGTGGGCGCCTGATAGATCGTCACGGGCGGCAACTCGCGGCCGCACGCATTCGCGATGGCGTTGAATAACTCCAGGGCCGACGCAGAATCGCCTCCGAGGTCAAAAAAGTTATCTTCCGTGCCGACGGACGGGAGTTGCAACACCCGTTGCCAAATCGTGGTCAGCGTCTCGATGATCGCGGACCTAGGCTTGCACTGTGAACGGGACGTCATCGTGCGGAATCTCTCTCGACTACAGTTGCCGAGCTTGCTTCTGCCGATGTGTTATTGGAATGCGCGAACTTCCAATACAGCTCGCGGGCCTGGGTATAAAGGGGACCGAACGGAAGCGGGCGGTCCTCGATTCGCGTGACCGGGACGACTTTGGAATAGTTCCCGGTGGAGAAAATCTCATCTGCGGCTTGAAAGTCGCGATAGGTGAGCGTCGTCTCGATGACGGTCACGCCGCTCTCCCGCAGGAGATTGATGACGCGCTGGCGGGTGATCCCCGCCAGAAATGTCCCATTCGGAATTGGGGTCAGAACCACGCCGTCCTTCGCCATGAAAATGTTGGAAGTAGCGAGTTCGGCGATGTTGCCCAGCATGTCGCAAACCGCGGCATTATCGAAGCCTCGCGATTGGGCCTCAAACAGGCAGCGAGCGTTGTTCGGATATAGACAACCTGCCTTGGCATTGACCGGCATGGTTTCGAAAGTGGGGCGGCGAAAGGGGGACAATGTGATGGAGAAGCCTCGGGGCGGGCGTAGCGGCGCTTCATAGATCGTCAGGCACCACCGGGTAGACTCCGGGTCATGCGCGTGAACCCAAGGGCCTTCTTTCTCCCCCCAGTACATGGGTCGTATATACAACGCGACCTTCTGATCGAATCGCGCTATTCCCTCGTGTGCGAGCTTGATCCACTCTTCCGTTAAGACCACGGGCTTGAGGTAGAGCTTCTTCGCAGAGTCATTCACGCGTGCGCAGTGCAGGTCGAGGTCGGGCGTGACGCCTTCGAACGCACGTGCACCGTCGAACACCATTGAACAGAGCCAAGCGGCATGGGTCCGCACGCCCATAATCGGCAGATTTCCCTCGTGCCACGTTCCTTCGAAAAATGTCCACGTCCTGGAACATTTGGTTTCGTTCGCCAACCGACACCTCCCGAATCATCGATTCTTTGCAAATTATGTAGTGAGTGTGGGGCGCCCGTACCGATGCCAGCACCGCCTTGCTGCAGGCGGGGCACCGCAGTTTTCCCCTTGCTGATATGATGCACCACCGCAACCGAACGAGTCAACCAAGAGTCAAGCGAGACCAGGATCACGTCAAAGTCGCGGCGGTTCGGACTGTGGGGGCGCTAAACATCGGTAAGTCGGAAATGGCCTGCCCCCCTCTTCCGGTTCCGTTCTTTCGTGTTGGCACCCAAGACGTCACCCCGTCATTCCAAAGTGTCCGAAAAATGCTGCAAGGCCACGCCAAAATGTCACCACGTTGAACCAAAATGTCCGATACTTAAACCAAAATGTCCGCTTTTTATCGGTCATTTTGTTCTGCGATCCTTTGTTTTCAATAACTTGGTGGCTTCGTTCGTAAATTTTTTTTCTTCCGACCACCTTCCCTAGACCTTGGAAACTCGAAATTCGAAACTGGAAACTGGAAGTGCGGGACGTGCCAATCGGCAATCGGCAATCGAAAATCGGCAATCTATACTCCGCCCCCGGCGGGCCGCCCCGCGGGCCGGCGTCCTGCGAGTTCTTTGCTGAGGCCATGGGCATAGGCACGTGGCGGAGCCGCGGCCGGGCGCGTCAGGGGCGGCCAGGAGCCTCGCGAGCCTACCCGGCTGCGCCATTCCGAGCAGAAGACACACCTCCATGCGGTATAGCTAGCAATTTTTATGCCGTTATCTTATGGATTATCTACCAAGAGATAAAAGGAGGCATGCATTGTGATCCCACTAAAGGTAGTGACTGAAATGTGCGTTGAAAAACAATTTCTGGGAATTCGTCACGTAGCTTGGTTCGTCCTGCTTTTGTTTGCGATTTACAGGCCAGTCCACGCCCATGATCTAAGCCGTAATCTAGCGAACGATTCAATTTGCAACTCGGATAGCTGTGGGCTAATATGCGCAGCCACTATGCCTACCATTCGGTCCATTCTGAAGTCACACAATATTAAGGGAGTTTTTTCCCTTCTTGGGTACGCTGTCGCAGTCGGAGTTACATTCTGGACATCGAATAGCCCTTGGGCTGGTCTCGCCGTAATCTTCTTGGCTGTTCTTTTCAATCTCTATCTTTTTTGGCCTCAGATAAAGCTCCTTCGCATCGTACACCCCAAGAATTCAGTTCTTGAATCTCTTGGTTGGCTCTATGTTTTCGGGCTTGCGTCGGTAGCTTTAGTCCTGACAGGATTTTTCAATTTATATCTTTCTTTGAAGAAGCCGGGAAGGTTAACGGATCTAGAATTCTCCCAGCCATATCTATCGGACAAGTATATCCGGTTAGCTGATCTGGCGGATGCACACGAAGTAATCGAAGGAAGGGTATTTAACGAGTGTTGGATATACGGACCTGCCGTCGTATTTTTACAGCGTTACAACACGGTAGGAGAGTGCGAGTTTGACGGTTCCACGGAGGAGTTGCTTACAGTCGTCCAGCCTAATGATAAGATCGCTAAAGGGGTTATTACAATAAGGGACTCCCGATTTATGAAATGCCATTTTGTATACGTATCATTTTATGCAACGCCAAGTGAGATAGAAATGCTCAGAAAGGGATTTCGCGAACAGCCCAGATAAATATATCTCTAAACGGTTGTCGGTAAATAACTTCTAAGAGCTGATCAGCTATTCCCTGCATTTTTGCGGAACGTCCACTACGCTAGAAGTTCGCTCAATGTCCATAGATGATCTGTGAGGCCGGATTCCATGGCAGGAGTAACACGAAGGGTCTGGTGGATTCTCACGAAATTGTAATAGGCGAAGTAGAGGGCAAGCGCTGCATAGTGGTTCTCCCACTTTTTACTGAAAGCGTTCGTTAGCCGGGTGAAGCGGCGAATCTGCATTCGCATGGTGAGGTTCTGTCTTTCAACGTGGCTGGTGCAAATCTTGTCGGGGTCAGGGCGTCCGATGACTGGGACAACCTCCGTTGAAACCACTTCGGCGGGAGAGTACCGCGCTTCGCCTTCGCGGGGAGCCGCGTAAACTTTGATGAGTTGTGCGAAGTCAACGCGGGTTCCCAGGCTGAGGCTGACCGCATCGCGATAGGCCGCGAAGCCGTCCGTCGTGATCTGAAAATTACCGGCTGTGGCGTCGTTTAATTTCTCAGTGAAAGCCTCGGTGTCGCGGGTCGTGCGGCGTCCAAGGTGCCAAGCCAAAACCAGCTTGGTATTCCGCTCGACGGCGGTAAAGCAGTATGCATCTCCGAACGTAGGGTCATCACCAGCCTTGACGCGCTTTTCCTTTTTCGCGATGAAGCTCCAAATCTCATCGGCCTGGACTTCATGGACGGGCACGTTCTGAATCATCTTTTCGGAAACCTTCTCCACCTTCTCGCCAGCCAGCACCAGAACACGCATGATCGTATTCCGATTGAGTCCGCTGATTCGTTCCGTGGAACGAATCGAGTTTCCTTCCAACAGCAATTGGATCGGCGAGCAGAGCCTTGTCCCAAGGGATGTTCATGGCGTCCAGCGTCTTGGTGTGGGGTTCGGTGTAGGTGCGCTTGCACTTCGGGCAGCGGAAGCGCCGCAAACCGTTCCGATGCTTTCCGAAGCGTTGACACTCGGTACCGCAATCTTCGCAAGTCATTGTGGGGGCGTCTTTTGTTTGGCTCATCATGGGAATATATTACAGCTAGCGCTAGTTGTTTGTCAAGACAAAAATGCATTGAAATTGAAACTTTAATTGGACTATAATGAGTAGGTTACAGGCGGGCAGCCCAACTACCCGCCTGTAGACGTACTGCGTTGAGAATTTTTTTCTTGCTTTGGTGGCGACCGGCAATGTAGATTAGACACGTTGAGCGTTCGTCCCATGGACGCACCTCGATGCTTCGTTTCGAGTGGACCTAGAGAGACTCGAACTCTCCGGTGATGGTTTTGGAGACCCCAACCGGCGAACCTGCTAGGCCCGAATTTTCTACCGGCCAGCTAGCGCTAACTAGCTGGCCGGTTTTGTTTCTTGAGGCTCAACCCAATAAAACTTCCGCGCCCTTTTCCGAATTTCTCCACTCTGCTTCAGCCGATACAGCATGGCATAAACGTAATTGGTGCCGATTTGAACACCCCGCTTTTGTAACTCTGCGTGAAGCTCAAGCGGCTCGATTCCGCTCTTTCGTTCTTTCAGGACACGCTTTAATTCGGCAGATTTGTTGATTGAAGCCGAATCGCTGAACGCTGGATCTGCTTCTGCTCGTATGGTGGGAACGAATAGTTTCGCAGGCCCGGAAGCTCCGTTTCGTCTCTCCTCGAAATTCAACGTATTGGTATAGGCTTCGAGCTGCTCCTCTAAACCAGTTTGTTTAGCTTGAGCCTCAAGCGTCGCTGCCTTCGCCTGCTCTAGTGCAGACTTGATTTCACTTACTCTTTCCCGAAGCTCTTCAATGATGGTAGGCATACTTCCTCTCTCTTATCGGATTGTGCCTGCTATGAAATTCCATGTCAAGTGGAAAGTGAGAGGAAGGAAGGTATATCTTTCATATATGCGCCGCTATTGCATTTTCTTACGGGGCCTTCCACCGCCAAGGGTCTTGCGTGCGGCTGCCATCTGGCGGTAGTGTTCTGAGCCGTGGCGTCGAGCGGTAGAGGTTCCGCCCGCGTGCCCAAGGGCAACGGCAGGGGATACCGTTCCCTGCTTCAGCAAGTCATCTGTGAGCGCCAGCGCAGCACCTAGCAACTCCCGGCAACGTGGCGTGCGGTTCTCAGGCAACGGTTCCGTGGTGGACAAAATCAAGTCAGTCTCGGAGAGCAGATTCTTGAGTGCTTCAATGCCGGCGCGGTTCGATTCGGTTTTCATGCTTTCAGATTAAAGCCACCCCGCGACGGAAGCAAGGTTTGTTTGGCAGCCTTCAACGCAAGTTTAAGACAGTACCCCACTAAAAGCGACCTTGACGAAACCCTGAGGTTACAGCACAAGCGAGACGCGCGGGCCGGTTCAGAAGAGGTTTTCACGTGTACTGAACCGTGAGCCATTCAGGTGGCACTTGTCCTATTTTGGCCCCGATGAGTCTCGGCGTTAGATTTTGGCCAAAACTCCGCGTGACCACTCAATGGTCATCCGCAAGCCGTCTTCAAAGGACACGAGTGGTTCGTAGCCAAGGGTGTTTCGCGCCAACGAAATATCCGCCGTCGAGTGCCGCACATCGCCTACACGCGGCGCCGCGTATTGGGGCTTCACGTCCACACCGAAGAGACTATTGAGGAGGGTAATGGTCTGATTGAGGGTGCAACTTTTGCCGGTGCCCACATTCATGACTTTGCCGGGTGCGTCCGGGGCCTGGCAGGCGCGCAACGTGGCATCTACGACGTTCGCCACGTAGGTGAAGTCTCGCGACTGCTCCCCATCGCCAAAGACTGTCGGCGTGGTCCCGCGCAGGAAGGCGATGATGAACTTCGACAGGACGCCCGAATACGGGGACTGCGGATCCTGGCGTGGACCGAAAATGTTGAAATAGCGGAGGGAGACAACTTCCAGCCCGAAGTAGCGGTGGAAAATCTGGCCGTAGTATTCATCCGCCAGCTTGGTGAGCGCATAAGGCGAGAGAGGCTGTGGCATCTGCGTTTCTACGCGCGGCAATCTAGGATCATCGCCGTAGGCAGCGGCAGTGGCAGCCATGACCACGCGCTTCACGTGGGCGTCACGTGCCGCCAGCAGCACGTGCAGCGTGCCGTTCAGGTTCACCAGCGTGGCCTCAACGGGATCTTCCATGGAGCGCACCACGGAAGCCAGCGCCGCGAGGTGGATGACGTAATCTACGCCGGAGAAATGCGGGCGGAGGGATTCCAGGTCGCGTATGTCCGCTCGCCGGAAGTCGATCTTGTCGCGGACTGCGCTGAGATTCTCCTCGTGCCCGGTGGAGAGGTTATCCAGAACGCGGACCGATTCACCGCGCCGGATCAACTCTTCCACCATGTGTGAGCCGATAAACCCGGCGCCACCGGTGACCAGGTACGATGCCACGCCTCTGCCTCCTCTATGCGGCTAAGGGAAATTGGATGGGTTTCCGATCTCGCTGGGACCGATAGAGTGCCTCGAAAATTTCCACGGTTTTGCGGCCTTCTTCGCCCGGAACGGCGGGATCGCGGCCTGCCCTTACGGCCTGCAAGAATTCGGAAATCTGAAGTTGGTGATAGTGCTCGACAGGGTTGATGCTCAGAAAGAAATCGGAGTCTTCCTTCTGCCACCCTTTCAGAAGCTCCTGTTCTCCCGGCACGGTCCACAGGTCATTGATGGGCGGTTCGGTGATCGTCGACATGCCGGCGATGAACATCGCCCCGCCATCCGTCTGGACCCCCACGGAAGCCCCATTGCTGCCGTGCACGTAAACCCTCCCATAAAGTGCAGGGTTCTGGGAATTGCTCACCACAATATTGCCGAGGGCGCCGTTCTTGAAGCGAAGTACAGCCAGGGCCGTGTCTTCCACTTCGATATACGGGTGATTAAGATTGGCCCAGAATCCGAACAGCTCGTCGATCTCCCCCATGTACCACTGAAGCAGGTCAAGCTGGTGCGGCGCCTGGTTCACGAGAACGCCTCCCCCTTCGCCTTTCCATGACCCCCGCCACGGATCGCTGCGATAGTAGGCTTCGTCCCGCCATCCATACATGGCAACAGAGCCGAGGATCAGCCGGCCTAACTTGCCGTCATCGATGGCCTTCTTGACTCTGACACACGGAGCATAGAATCTTCGCTGCGACACCATGCCCACCTTCACCCCATTTTCTTTTGCCGCGGTAAGGATGGCGTCGCAATCGGCCAGCGATGATGCCAGGGGCTTCTCGATCAGCAAGTGAGCGCCCGCGCGGGCGGCCTTGACGGCGTGACAGGCGTGCAACGGGTGAGGAGTGCAAACCGTAAGCGCCTGGACGTGCTCGCACGCAATCATGGACTCGACGTCGGTGTAGGGCTTCACTTGATAAAGGGCGGCAAACTTTTCGGTGCGGGCCGGGTCCCTGCCGCATACGGCGACGAAATTTGACTCGGGCGCCTGCCGGAGCGCTTTGGCATGCAGGTGGCCGACTTTTCCGCACCCGACAATGGCGGTTCTAAGCGTTTCCATGTGTTTCTCCTGAGGCTACATTGTGCCAGGGGCAATGCCGACTGACTTTCAGCAACCCTGGTTCACGCTCGTACCAACGTTTGAACCCGAGGGCGTCTATTGTGCAATCAGTTCATACGTCCGCGTCTTGGGCAATGCGGCGGCGCGTTGTTCTTCCACCAGTTCGCCATCCAGCGCATTCAAGTCGTCCAGGGTCTGCTGGAGGTGCGGCGCGGAGAAACCCTCCAGCGGCACCTGAATGATTCGCCAGCGGCCGAAGTGCACCAGATTGTGCTTCTCGGTGAGAGTCTCGACCGCCATTGCCTGCTTGTTCATGGGAGTGGAGAGCTGAGCCAGGTTAATCCCGTCTGCCAATTGCTCGCGCGTGAAGGTGCCGATGTTTTCGTCATCGATTTTCAGCGCGTAGCGCTCGGCCTTGAGGCCCGTCACGCGTAGAGGTTCCTGGTCGAGGGCTTGAATGAAATCGGAACACCGCAGCATGAGGGCGGTGACTGGATTGGTGAGGTCGTAAGGCATAGGGAGCGCACTGTCGGTTTGCTTCCAGGTTAGCGTGCCTTCGTGCGAAGCCAAACCGTCGACCTCGGTATTCGTTGCCTGGACAACGTGCTTGTCCGGCACGTCGATTTCCACCGCCGCCACCGTCGCCGGCGCATTCCACGCCTTCAGGATGGCTTCGGCCATAATCAGGTGGCCGTCGGGCCCCGGATGCACGCGGTCTGGCACGATCTTTTGCGCGAGTTTGGGGTCAATGGCCTGCGCTTTTTGCAGCACGGCCACCACCGGCGTGTTCAGGTCTGCCACCGTCGCTCCCAGGCGCGCGGCATAACCTTTTACCCACTCGCCATAGCGAATGAGGACAGCGTTGTAACCGCCCTCGAAATTCGGTGGGCGCGTCACGTCGTCAAAGGGTGACGGCTGAATCAGGGTGAAGCGAACCTGAGGCAACGCCTTCTGCACAGATTCGACAATGTGCTGGAAGCCCTGCGTGTAGGTGGCAAAAGTGGCTTCGTCAAACGCGTGATACCCGCCATCATTCATGCCCAGCATGATGGTCATCACCGTGGGCCGGTAGGGAATCACGTCGCGTTCCAGCCGCTTGTCGATGGGACCGCCACCGCCGCCGGTCACACGATCACCGCCCCAGCCGCTGTGTACAAAGCTGGCGTCCAGGCGGGGGAAACGCGTAACGAGGTAGGTCTCGACATACAATGTGTAAAGCCGCTGATCGGTGATGCTGTCACCGTAGAAAACCACGCGGTCACCGGCGCGAATTGATAACGGCGCCTGCGCCTTGGTGGCAACCGGGAGGAAGAGGGTAACGATAAGTGATACGATGCGAATGCTATTCTTCATGGGCAGCTCCTGTAAAGGCGGGTCATCTTAACGATTTAAGAAACATTTTGCAAGAAGCGGTTTCGCGCGTTTCACCCGCCGGCGTGTTGTCCCCTGCGTATCGAGAGGATAGTGCCGGCCGCGGAGCAGGCGGGGTGCGCGACGTACAAAAGTTTTGCAATACCTGTTGCTTGACAAATGATCGAGCAAAATGTCATAACAATATCTCAAGGCCCTTTGAAGGGAAGTCTTGGGGGCACTCGCGCTCCGTTCCCTGAGGGGCAGGATTCGTCAGGGTAGTTATGACCATCAGCTACGATAGCCAGGTTGACGCTCTTTACATCGGATTTATCGAAACCAGCGTAACTACTCAGCATCTGGCGGACGGCATCGCTGTAGACTACGCCGCAGACGGCCGGCTCGCGGGAATCGAGATTCTCGACGCCCGCGAGCGCCTGCGCGATCCCGAAGTCTTCAGGCGAGTAGTTCTAGAGGACGTGGCGCTCACAACCGCCGCGGAGGCCCCCTTAGCTCCTAACGCGCTGCTTCAGAATCAGAAATAGTACACATAAACTGTAACCACCACAATCTCTTGCGCGTGGTCCAGAAAAATCGGGCGGACCCGCTTGGTGGCATAAAACTGTCCATTCCACTCCCGGCCGAACACGAAGTCTCTCTGGCATTCCTTGCGCCCGCGCCCGGCGCCCACCCAGGCACTTTCCCGAATCGTCTCGGTTATCTCTGAGTCGGTGGCGCCCCGCTGCCGCGCTCGCAGGCGCGCGTGACCGGAAAGAAGTATCGGCTTCACGAGCATTGCCTTTCGTTGCCGGAACTCTCATCCAGGCAGACACTGGTCATTTACTTCCGCAAATAGTTGTCGGTCCCGTCCAGCCAGTCGCGGCGGATAGGGCTGAATACGTCGATGCCTATCGTATCCTCAATGGCCAAGGCGCTATGGGGAACGTTGGACGGGATCACCAGCACTCCGCCGGCGCGCACGATTACCGTCTGACCTTCCAGCTCAAATTTCAGCGCGCCCTGGAGCACCACGCTGATCTGCTCGCTTTCATGGTGGTGGACCGGCACCAGGCAATCCTTGAAAAGGTGAAGTCGCGCCACCATCACCTTTTCGCCCGTGATGATCTGCCTCCACAGTTTATCGTTCAGGACCTCTTGCTTCACGTTTTCCCACGCCAGATGCTGCATTGCTTACCTCCCGAAACCAATTTTGAAGTCCCAGGGTCCAATCTGGACATGATACATCGAAGCTCGAACCTCGGACCTCGGACCTTGAACTTTTCTCGGCCATCTTTTTGCTGGTATTTCTGAACATCCTGATGTATCAAATCCTCATACCGCTGGACGAGTGCGGACTCCTGGGCCGAATGAGGACCGACTATGCCAGCGGTTGGTCTCCATTTTTACCCCACCTCGGGCGGAGGCACGCAGTCCGGATTTCCTGAACCGGAGGTCAACATGTTTAAGCGTTATTTCGCTTTTTCTCTTCTTGTTATAGGAATGAGCGCTTTGCGTCTTTGCGCCCAGCAACCCTGTCCCAGCTTTACCGTGGCGGTCAATACGGATGAAGATCATCTCATGCTGGCCGTCATTGGCGCGGACAATCCCAAGGAACAACTCGATGCCCTCGACAGTTTTGTTAAGGACCATTCCGACTCCAAGTTCATGCCTTGCGTGAATGAATACTACGCCACCGTTAACTTTAAACTGAAGGAATTCGACAAGTCCATCGAGTACGCGGAGAAGGACTTGGCGGTGAACTACCAGGACCTGAACTTGTTCCTCACGCTACTGCGGGCCTATGCTTCCAGTACCAAGGTGAGTGACACCGCATTCGAGGTCATTAACAAAGTTCCGGACCAGGTCAAAACGGAACTCAGCAACCCCGCCCGACCTCCCAAGGCTACTGACGAAGACTTGGCGAAAATTCAAAAGGACAACCAGGAACTGGCCAAGGATAGCCACGACTACGCAGTTTGGGCCTTCTTCCAGCTTCTGCCGCGGGTTACCGATCCCGCCAAGCAGACGCAGGTGCTCGATGCCTTCCTGAAGGTCTACCCCGATGTGGAGAAGGACAACGCGGCCCAGGTGGATACGGCGTACTTCCAGGCTTATCAGCAGCAGGGAAACATGGACAAGACCGTGGAATATGGCGACAAATTGATTGCCGCTGATCCTAACAACGTGGTGGCGCTGAATACTTTGGGGCTGATTTACGCCTTCTATTCGCCTCATCCGTCCGTTGAGAAGGCTGCCGGTTACGCACAGAAGGCGCTGCCCGCCGCGCAGGCGCTCAAAAAGCCCGACGGCGTTGACGACGCGGCTTTCAAAAAGGAACAGGACAATCAATTGGGTATCGCCAACCTCACGTTGGGGTACGCTGCCTTGAACCGGGCGGAGCGCACCACGAAATTGGCACCCGCGATTGAGCAACTGAAGACCGCCAGCACCCTGCTGGAAGGCAATCCCGGGCTGCAGGGACAGGCGCTCTACTATTTGGCTTTTGCCTACGAGCGGGGATATCCTGCCAACCACCACGCCGCCATGGAGGCCCTGAATAAGGCGGTAACCTTGCCGGGCCCCTTTCAAGGCCAGGCGCAAGCCCTGCTTGCCAAGGTCAAGGCCGCAGCCAAATAGGTAAGACCTCCGGGAGGAGTTCCGCAGCTTATGTTCTTTTTCAAGAAGATCGTTTCCCGACTATTTTTCCCCTTGCCCCTCTCGTTGGAGTTCTTGCTCCTCGGGCTATTCCTGCTTTGGTTTACTCGCCGGCAGCGGCTGGGGAAGGCACTGGTGACCTGCGGAACCCTGCTGCTGGTGGCCGTCAGCAACAGCTTTACTTCCAACGCTTTCCTGCGACCGTTGGAGCACCGTTACCCTGCATTCACGGTTTCACAGAGCGGCGTGGGTCCCAACGAAGTGGGGTATATCGCGGTATTGGGGGGATGGGCGGATCATGATCCGGAGGTCCCGGTCAGCAGCCGGCTTTCACCCGATTTGATGGTTCGTTTGGTTGAAGGCGTGCGCCTGTATCGGCAGTTTCCGGCCAGCAAGCTGATTGTTTCGGGAGGAAACGATTCGGCCCGGGGCATGATGATGATGGCCGAGGCGCTCGGGGTGAGCCCCACAGACATATTGCCCCTCGACCGCCCGCGTGACACCGAGGAAGAAAGCCAACAGGTTCAGCCGATCGTCGGCGGCAACCGCTTCATCCTGGTGACCTCCGCCGCCCATATGCCTCGCGCCATATCACTTTTCCGGAAGCGGGGCATGCAGCCGGTGCCTGCTCCCACAAACTACCTTGCCGCCCGCCATGGTTTCGAATTCGATGATGTTGTCCCCGATGGCTATAATCTGTTCAAGACCCAGGTGGCCTGGTATGAATACCTCGGACGCGCCTGGGCCCGCCTGCGGGGCAAAACCTGAGGAATGTCATGAGGAGGGGCATGGGTTGGTTCGCGCCCGGGATCCGGTGCCGCCCCGAAGCCCGCCGACTTACCGCCCTGGCCTCTGCAAAGTAAAACCCTTTTTGGCGACGCAATTGCTAGGCTACTGCTTGGTGGATGCGGGCCATGCCGCCCTGGAAAGGGAAGGGCGCCCCAAATTTGACGACCGTCCGGATAAGTGTATGAAAATAAAGGCAACAAATCGGAAATTGACGACCGTCCGGATGAGTTATTGATAACAAAATGGGTTGTGCGATTGATCCGGATAAATTACTGAAGATAAAAGAGTAAGGGCAAAAACCGGGCCCAAAACATCATTAGGCTACTTCGACGCGTCGACAACAGCGCCTTGCCTGAGCTAGGCGCACCCGCCGGATGGGGTGGCGGGGGGGCCGCGCAACCGCCTCCCATCGGCGAAAAAATCCCGCCGCCGGCCGTGCAACCTGCGCATCGCTTTACACCTCTATAGCCTTATGGGATAATTCCCTTAATCTATGAACTTGGCAGGGCAGAAAGGAAACATGAAAAGATACGTGACGACTCTTGCACTAGGTATAGGCCTTTACGCAATACTGGGGGGAAGCCTATGGGCGGCCCAAAAGCCCGCGGCGGCCGCTCCGGCCCAGGGTGCCGACTCGGCATCCACCGCTACGCCTGCTGCTCCCGACCACGCCAGGTCCTACTACCATTTCATGCTGGCGCGGCGTTATCAAGAACTGGCCGGAGCCCTAAACCGCCCGGACTACATCGACCGTGCGGTTTCCGAATACAAACAGGCCATAGCCGCTGATCCGGGGTCGCTTTTCCTGCGGGTTGAGTTAGCCGAGCTTTACGCGCATTCAGGCCACGTCGCGGAAGGCATCCAGGAAGCCGAAGACGTGTTGAAAGTAGATCCCAATTATCCCGACGCCCACCGCCTGCTCTCGCGTATTTACTACCACATGCTGGATACGACGCAGGGTGACCGCGGCGTCGCCAAGGGAAACCTTGCCAAAGCCATCGAGCATCTGGAAGCATTGCTGCGGGTAACCCCGAACGACTCCGACTCCTGGCTGATGTTGGGGCACTTGTATCGTATTGATAACCAACCGGCGAAGGCGGAGGATGCGTTCCGCAAGGTCTTGCAGACGGATCCCGACTCAAAGGTGGGGCTCGCCAATCTGTCGGAGATTTACATCCAGCAGGGCGAGTTTGACCAGGCCATTGAAGCGCTAACCAAGATTTCCGAAGACGACATGGATGCTCAGCTCCTGGGCATGCTGGGCTACTGTTACTCGCAAAGCCAGCAGTTCGGGAAGGCCATCGACACCTACGAGAAGGCTTTGGCTGAGGAACCGGACAATACGAATATTCGGCGGTATTACGCGGAGGCGCTGCTGAGCGCCAACAAAAACGCCGCTGCCCGCGAGCAGTTGCAGAAGATCCTCAAAAGCGAGCCCGATGACGTGGCGAGTTACAAACAACTTGCCATGCTGGACCGGGAGGAAGGGCGCTTTGACGATGCGCGGCAGGAACTCGACAAAGCCAAGTCTCTGAGTCCGGAGGATTTGGACATACCCTATCAACAGGCTCAGCTTGAGAGCACCTTGGGCAACAACGACAAAGCCGTTGCGATCCTGAAAGACCTGGTAAAAGAATCGGAACACGCTGGAGGCCAGTACACGGTCCCGGAAGCCAACAATCGCGCTCTCTTTCTCGAACGTCTGGGTTTGGCGTACCGGGATGAGCAAAATTACCCCGAAGCCATGAATTCGTTTAAGGAAATACTGGCGCTGGGACCCTTGCAGGGCCCGCGAGCGGAAATGCTGATCATTGAAACTCTGCGCACGGAGCACCAGCCTGATAAGGCAATGGCGGAAGCGGATGCGGCGCTCAAGACCTATCCCAAGAGCCAGGAACTGGCCGTCGAACATGCCACCATGCTGGGCGAAAGCGGCCACGTGGATGAGGCGGTGGCGGAACTCCAAGGCTTCGTTACTAACCGCACCATCGACCGCACCATCTACATTTCAATTGCACAGATTTATCTGCAGGGCAAGCGCTTCGACGCCGCCGAACAAGCGATCCAGAAAGCTCTGGACCTGAGTCCAAATCCCGAAGACCGGGAATTTGCCCTGTACGTGCAGGGCTCCATTTTTGAGCGGCAGAAAAAGTACGATCAAGCGGAGACAGTATTCAAAAAGGTGCTGTCGGCTGATCCGCTATACTCTCCGGCGTCGAATTATCTTGGCTACATGCTGGCGGACCGCGGCATTCGGTTGGACGAGTCGGTGAAGTATATCCAGAAGGCGCTGGAACTCGATCCGGCCAATCCCGCCTATCTCGACAGCCTGGGTTGGGCGTACTTTAAGATGAGCCGCTACGATCTGGCAGAGCCTCCCTTGGAAAAGGCTGCGAGTAAGATCCAGGATGACCCGACAATCCACGAGCACCTCGGGAACCTTTACTTCCGCATGGGTAAGTCGGCGCAAGCGGAAGCAGAGTGGGAGCGCGCTCTGAAGGAATGGCCGCAGGCGGTATCGAGTGACTTCGATGCCGAGCAGGCCAAGCAGCTTCAGAAGCAACTGGATGACCTCAAGCGCCACTCGGGCACTGGGGATTCGGCAAATAAGTAAGTGTGCCGTTAGGCGCCCGTTCGTAGCACGAGGCGCGCGCCGTATGCAGTTTTTGAGGTAGAATTCACTCCTGGATCGCCTTCGCGGGTTTGCCCGCGGAGCCACTTCACATGAACTGCGGGTCGGCGATGTGACGCCACCCGGCTGCCCGTATACCTTGCCAAAAACACTTCGCGTTCGCGCCTTCGCCAAAATAAACACCGGGCTCAAAATCCTCTGCAAGCGGCCCGATCATTACCACGAGATCCGCACCATATACCAGACGATCGATCTGCACGACCGGGTGGAGATCAGCCTATCGAGGGGACGCGGGGAAATAGCTGTGGAATGCGATAATCCGGCCGTCCCCGCGGGGCATGGCAATTTAGTTTACCGGGCTTGCGAAGCGTGGGCCGCGGCGCGTGGCTGGGCCGGGAAGATCAGCGTTCACCTGGAAAAAGTTATTCCTCTCGGCAGCGGTTTGGGCGGGGCCAGCACAAATGCTGCGGCCACAATATTGGGCCTTGAGCGTCTGACCGGCGACCATTTGGAATTTTCATCGCGACAGGGATTGGCGGCGAAGCTGGGCTCTGACGTCCCTTTATTTCTCCTCGGCGGCCGCGTTCTGGGCTGTGGGCGTGGCGAAGAGGTGTACCCTCTCTGCGATCTTCCTTCCTGTGCCTGTCTGGTCATTTTCCCCGGCTTCTCTGTTTCCACGGCGGAAGCTTATCGTCAGTCGGATTTGCGGTTGACAGAGCAGGCTGGGACCGCGTACATTGGTAGTTTCGGTGCGTGGCCACAAATTCCCCCGATGAGTTGGGGACCGGCCGAGAACGACTTTGAGCACGTCGTTTTCGCAAGGTGGCCTGAGTTGGCGCGGTTGAAGCGCCGGCTTATCCGGGCCGGGGCCGAAGTTGCCTCCTTGACGGGCAGCGGGTCTGCCGTATTTGCCCTCTTTTCCTCGTCTCGTCAACTGGCCCGCGCCTCGAAACTCATACCCAAAGGGTGGCTTTCGTTTCCTACACGCACATTGGCGCGTGCGGACTATCATCGAAAGCTGTTCGAGCAGTAGCGAGTGACGAGTGAAGCGTGTTTAACGTTCACTCAATCGTCGCTCAGCATTTGTCGTTCGTCACTGGTCACGGTTCCTGGGAGGTCGTCCAGCGGTAGGACACATGCCTTTGGAGCATGGAACCCTGGTTCGAGTCCAGGCCTCCCAGCCAGGCTTTATATATCTGTTCGAAATGTTTAGCAGGCGTGCGAGGCTGTAATGAAAAATCAGAGAACTCGCCACACGCTGAAGATCTTCACGGGAAATGCCCATCCGGCGCTGGCCCGGGAAATCTGTGCGGAACTGGGTGTGCCCCTCGCTAAAGCGCAAGTGGGGCGCTTCCCGGACGGCGAAGTGCGGCTGCAAATCCTCGAAAACGTACGCGGGGCTGATGTTTTTGTCATTCAGCCCACCTGCCGCCCGGTGAATGACAACTTGGTGGAATTGCTGGTGATGCTCGATGCTCTCAGCCGGGCTTCTGCCGCTCGCATAACCGCGGTGATGCCCTATTTTGGCTACGCTCGGCAGGACCGTAAGGACCGCCCGCGGGTTCCGATTTCCTCCAAGCTGGTGGCGGATCTGTTGACCTCCGCTGGCGCCGACCGCGTGCTGGCTTTGGAACTGCACGCCGGGCAGATCCAGGGGTTCTTCGACATCCCCGTCGATCACCTTTATGCGACTCCGGTTACAGTGGCATATTTCCGCCGGCTGAAATTGAAGAACCTGGTGGTGGTTTCTCCGGATACGGGTGGCGTGGAGCGCGCGCGGGCATTCGCCAAGCGCATGAATATGCCGCTGGCGATTATTGACAAGCGGCGCGAAGACGCCAATGTTGTCGAAGTGTTCAACGTGATCGGTGAAGTCGAAGGCAAGACGTGTTTGCTTGTCGATGACATGATTGATACCGGCGGGACGCTGGTGCAGAGCGCCAAGGCGTTAATAGCCAAGGGCGCAGAAAAAGTGTATGCCTGCTGCACGCACGGCGTCTTTGCCGAGAATGCGATCCAGAACATATGCTGCGCGCCTCTCGAGCAAGTGGTGGCGACCAATTCCATTCCCTTGTTACCCGAGGGCGAGCAGTGCGGCAAAATTAAGGTGCTGAGTGTGGGCAAGCTGCTGGCGGATGCCATTCGTTCCATTCATGACGAGACGTCCGTGAGCAAACTCTTCATCTGAAGCAAGGGCCAAGCTCGAAAAGCGATATTCGAAACGCGCTATTCGCGGTTGGCCTCAGGTTTCCAGTTTCGGATTTCGACTTTAAGTTTTCCAGGAGTGCAAAGCCATGAGTCAAGCATTAACGGTTGAAGCAGAGCCGCGCGAGGATTTTGGCAAGAACGTAGCGCGACGCACCCGGCGCTCGGGACGGATTCCTGGCGTAGTGTACGGCGGGGGCGGTCCCGTCATTCCGGTCACGGTCGACCCCGAGGGAATCCGCGAGGTTCTGCATTCGGAGTCTGGCCAAAACTCCATTTTTACCCTGCAGGTCCGGGGCAAAGCGCCCGCCCGGGCGATGATTCGCGATTGGCAGACGGAGCCTGTTCGGGGCGGTCTGCTCCACGTCGACCTGGTGCGTATCGCCTTGGACACGAAATTGAAACTGAAGGTTGCCATTCATGTGACCGGCGAACCCCAAGGGGTGAAGTTGGAAGGGGGAATTCTCGAGTTCATTTTGCGCGAAGTGGAAGTGGAGTGCCTTCCGGAGGATATTCCGGAGGCGATCACGGTTGACGTAAGCCCGCTTACCGTTGGGCAAAGCCTGCGCGTCGCGGATTTGCCCCTGGGGCCCAAAGTAAAGGTTCTCACTGAGCCCAACCGTGTCGTCGCACACATCGTTATCGTGAAGGTGGAAGAGGAGAAGCCGGCAGAGGTTCCGACGGAGGCCGCGCCCGCTGAACCAGAAGTCATTCGCAAGGGCAAGCCGGAAGAGGAAGGCGCTACGGAAGAAGCTGGCGAAGAGAAGAAGGAAAAAGGCGAAAAGAAAGAAAAGGGCAAAGAGAAGGCCTGAGAGGATCGAAACTCGAAACGCGAGATTCGAAACTTCGGGGCGTGCTGCATTGTTCTGTGCATCTGCTCAGACCGGCTGGCTGCGGAGAAGGGTCGTTGGCCGGGCTCGTCCCGTCCGACCGAAAGCGGTCACGCTCAATAAGCGGCGAGTTTCGAGTTTCGAATTTCAAATTTCGAGGGCGGCGTGAAGCTGATCGTCGGGTTGGGGAACCCGGGGTGCGAGTACCACATGACGCCCCACAACCTCGGCTTCATGGCCATCGATCATTTGGCGGAACAGAGCGGTAAGCGGGTGTCGGTTCGCGAAGCACAGGCCTTGACGGCTCTCACTGAACTGGCGGGCGAACGCGTGGTGCTGGCGAAGCCGCAAACGTACATGAACTTGAGCGGCTTAGCGGTGGCCCAACTCCTGGGAAAGTACGAATTATCGGCGCAGGACTTGTTGGTACTAGTGGACGAGATCGAGTTGCCGTTGGGGATGCTGCGCATCCGGCCCCACGGCAGCGCCGGTGGGCATAAAGGATTAAAGTCCATCATCGGCGCCCTGGAGACCGGTGATTTCACCCGACTGCGGATGGGCATAAGGCCGGAACAACTGCTGGAGGATTACATCACATACGTCCTCCGGCCGTTTCGACCTGCACAGAAACGGCTGGTTACCGAAATGCTGGATCTGGCCACGGAAGCAGTCCACGTTGTTCTTTCGGAAGGCGTACAGAAGGCGATGAATCGCTTTAATCGGCGGGTAGCACCCGCCGGGTCGTGAGGTCCCATGCGTAACTACGAAATGATTTTCATCGTCCGGCCTGATCTGGCCGACGACGATGTCCAAAAGCTGATCACGCAGATGGAGAGCGTGGTGGCATCCGCCGGCGGCAAAGTGGAGAAGGTCGAAAAGATGGGCCGGCGCCGGCTTGCCTATCGCGTTCACAAGCAGCGTGAAGGATTTTACGTTCTCTTTTACGTGCAAGGCACGGGAGACACGGTGAAGGAATTTGAGCGCCGTCTGAAGGTGACCGATGCTGTAATCAAGCACCTCACCGTCTGCACGGACGATATCCTTCAACGTGCGGAGAAATTCAAAGCCTTGCGAACCAAGCAGGAGGCCAAGCGCCGCCGGAACAAGCCCGTTCCCGCGCCCGCGGCTGCCCCCGCCCCTGCGGAGAACGCGCAAGCATAAAGGAGCCATAAAATGCCAGTCCCCAGAGAAGGTGCACCTGCCGGAGAGCGCCCCGCTCGGCGGGAAGGTCCTGGTGGTGGCGGCCGGAAACAGTACTTTCGCCGCCGCAAGGTCTGCAAATTCTGCACAGAGAAGATCGACGTCATCGATTACAAGGATGTCCGCCTGGTCGGCGAATTCGTCGCCGAGCGCGGCAAAATCCTGCCCCGTCGACTGACGGGTACGTGCTCAACGCACCAGCGCGCTCTTTCAGAGGCCATTAAGCGCGCCCGGAACATCGCCTTGCTGCCGTTTGCGTCGGGAGCATAGAACTCCGGGGCTCGCGACACGTGGCGTGGGGTTCGCGTTACGCGTAATCCCTTCGAGGCGCTATGCATATCCTAAACCGCAACCGGTGTCCCGTACCTCGTCGTGAGTGGGCTGCCTAGCCATTGCCAAATACAGGAGCGTACACATGGATATTATCCTGCTTGAGAACATTGATAAACTCGGAAGCCGTGGCCAGTTGGTGAAAGTGGCTGACGGGTACGGTCGTAACCACCTGCTGCCCAAGAAATTGGCGGTGGCGGCCACCCCCCAGAACCGGAAGTGGGTGGAGCAGCAGCGCGTCCGTTTCCTCAAGATCGAGGCGAAGGAAAAGGCCGATGCTGCCGACTTGGCAACTCTTCTGGAGGACGTCAACGTCACCGTGATCCGCAAGGCGGGCGAGAAGGGAAACCTGTTTGGTTCCGTCACGTCCCTTGACATTGCCGAGAAGCTCCTGGCCCAGGGCTACCACATCGACAAGCGCAAAATCAATCTCACCACGCCTATCAGAGTGTTGGGTGAGTACAATGTTCCAGTCAAACTCCATCGGGATGTGACCACAACCGTGAAAGTGCTCGTCGAACCCGACGAGGAGACCAAAGCCAAACTGAAGGCTGCGGCGGAAGCCCAAGCCAAGGCTAGCGCGCGGGCTCCTGCTGCCGCCAAGGAAGCTCCCGCTGCGGAAGTTCCGCCCGCGAAAACTCCGGAGACCGCCGCAGAAGCCGAACCTGAAAGCGTATAGCCCCACGCCCGCTCCGCCTTTCTTCCCCACCAGTGGGCGGAGCGGCGTGCCCACTTGTCTGAGCTGAACCGCTTCCTCTGTCACTCGCAGAAAATATCCACAGGGAGAGATGATTTCTCCACAGTTTTTTCGATCTTTTGCACAGGATATCCGCAACCGAGGAAGAGAAACCAGATTCTGTGATTGAGGGAATCTGCGGCCCCGTATAAATTGAATGTTCGGGGCGCACTGAGATTGATGCTGAATTCCCGGCATAGCCTCACATATTCCGAGGTCAATTTTGGGATCGGGAGCACGGAGTTCCCAGTACGCAGAGAAGGGGTAACGCGCGCTCGTAGTGTCGCAATTAGTGTAGAATGAAAAGGGCGATAGCCTGCCCTAGAAGGAAACGCTGTTGCCAACTGCTACCGCAAGCGATCGAACTGTCCCTCACAACTTAGAAGCGGAACGCGCCCTCCTCGGTTCGATCCTCCTCGACAACAATGCCTTTAACATCGTGCTCGAGGCAGTAAACAAAGACGATTTCTATTCGGAGCGCCATCGGATTACGTTCGAGAAGATGAGCGCGCTGTCCGAGAAAAATTGCACGATTGACTTAGTGACCCTCTCAGAAGAACTCGCCAAGGAAGGGTTACTTGAGAAGGCTGGTGGTGCAGCCTATCTCGCTGCGCTTACGGATGGCGTCCCGATTGGCACGACGGCCGCATTGCCTGAATATTCGCGGATTGTCAAAGATAAATCCCTTCTCCGTCGTTTGATCAATGCCTCCAACAACACCATTGCCCGCTGCCTTGAAGGCACGGAAGACCCGGTGACACTAGTTGATCTCGCGCAGGCCGAAGTATTCGAAATCGGGCAACAAAGAGTGGTATCAGGCTTCTTCCGAGTTAAAGATATAGTAAAGGCCAGCTTCGGTTCAATTGACAATCTCTTCGACCGTGGCCAACGCGTGACGGGTATCGAAACCGGGTTTGTCGAACTGGACAATTTAACATCAGGTTTTCAGGCGGGAGACCTAATAATCATTGCTGCTCGCCCGTCGCTGGGGAAAACCGCTCTCGCACTCAATATCGCTGCATACGCCGCTGTCGAAAAGCAGAAAGTCGTCGGAGTGTTTTCGTTGGAAATGAGCAAGGAATCTTTGCTGATCCGTCTCCTTTGTTCGGAGGCGCGAATTGACAGTCATAAGCTTCGTACTGGTTTTTCGAGCAGAGAAGACTGGTCCAAGATGACTCTAGCTTTGGGACGCCTAGCAGAGGCGCCTTTGCTCATCGACGATACGCCAGCCCTGAGCGTCATGCAGATTCGTGCTAAGGCACGACGGGTCAAGGCAGAAAAAAAGGCATTGGACCTTTTGATAGTTGATTACCTTCAATTGGTGACTGGCGGGATGCCTGGCGCACGCTTTGAAAACCGAACCCAAGAGGTGAGTTTCATTTCCCGCGGCCTCAAGAGCATTGCCAAGGAGCTAAATGTCCCCGTCGTGGCTCTTTCACAGTTGAGCCGTGCTCCGGAAATGCAGCCCGGGCGTAAACCCCAGCTCTGGCATCTGCGCGAATCGGGGTCCATTGAGCAGGATGCAGATGTAGTCATGTTCATATCCAGAGAGGAAGAAAAGGATCAAGGAGAGGATGGCAACGTTCCAGACCGCTTGAGTGTGAGCGTCGAGCTCAGAGTAGAGAAACAGCGGAATGGTCCAACGGGACGTGTGCCACTAGTGTTCCTAAAGCCGTACGTGCGATTCGAAAATGTCGCGTCAGAAGTCGGCGAATCGGACAACTGAACCGAAGTGATCTCTCCTCTCGAAAGTTATTGGAAAAACCGTTGGGGTCGTCAGTGAAATCTCGTGAATCCTCCAACTCACAAACTCTTGCGCCCAACCTGGGTTGAAATTTCCCTCTCCAAGCTGCGCCGAAACTTCCAGCGCATTCGGGAGTTGGCCGGGGCACGCAAGGTGATGGCCGTGATCAAGGCCGATGCCTACGGCCATGGGGCAGTGCCGGTTTCCAAGTGTCTTGCCGAGTGCGGCGTCGATTGGTTTGGTCTGGCCACGGTCGAGGAAGCAATCGAGTTGCGGGAGGCAGGAGTCCAGCAGCCGGTGCTTTTGCTTGGCGGACTCTACATGAGCGACCCGGCTCATTTGATTGAGTATCGGTTGACGCCGTCAATCTCCTCGACGATGCGGCTGGATACTTACTCGGAGTGCGCGCGACAATATGGCCGGCCGATTGAGTTCCACTTGAAGATTGACTCCGGACTGGGGCGGCTCGGGCTGCCGCTCGACCGGGTGGCGGCGTTCGTAAGCCATTACCGCGAGCTGCCGGGATTGCAAATGAGAGGGTTATTCACCCACCTTGCTTCGGCGGAGGACTTGGTGGCTTCCCAGACCGATGAGCAGGGGGAGCGTTTTACGGCGGGGCTGGCCCTATTGCGCGACTTGCGGGTCGAACCGGAGTGGATCCATGTCTCGAATAGTGCGGCGCTGGTGACGGCGCGGAAATTCCCCGAAAACCTGGTGCGTATTGGCGCCCTGCTCTACGGTTACTGCATGCCGTTGATCGTACCTCCGGGTCAGGAGCTTCCGCGCGTGCCGGAATTCGAGCCGGTTCTTACCTTCAAGTCGCGCATTGTCTACATGAAGGACGTCCCCAGCGGCACGCCGCTTGGCTATAGCGCCGCATTCTATACGCGCCGCACCTCGCGGATCGCCACCGTGCCTGTCGGTTACGCCGATGGCTTGAGCCACGCGCTTTCCAATCGCGGATACGCCATCGTGCGAGGCCGGCGCGCGCGCATCGTAGGCAGCATCAGCATGGACCTCTCCCTGCTCGATGTTACCGACATCCCGGGCACAAACATCGGTGACGAAGTCATTCTGATGGGTCAGGAGGGCGAGTGCTCGATCACGGCCCTGGAGATTGCCCAATTGCTCGATACCGTACCGTACGAAATCCTCTGCTCGATCGGCAAACGCGTGCCGCGAATCTATGTGGATTAGGCGTTTGTGAGTTTCACACCTGAACTTGCTCCATACGAAAGTTCGCATTGCGATTGCCTTCTTACGCGGTTGAGCGTATCTTACCAGTCGCCCGAAAATGCACGCCGCTACGGCTCTCGACGGGCCGCAGCCGCAGGCTTTCAAGCCTTGAGCATCCGAGAGGACCATTCCATGCAACGACGCGACCTCCTGAAATCCCTAGCCTCCACTGCCGCGGGACTGACCATCCTCAAGAGCGGCACGCTTCGCGGCGCTTCCGCTCCCAGCAACAAGTTGAACGTTGCTCTGATTGGCGCGTGGGGGCGGGGAACCGCGCATTACAAGTCACTCTGTAACGAAAACGTAGTGGCACTCTGTGACGTCAACGATCTGCGCACCAGGGAGGCCCTACGGCTTTTCCCAAACGCCAAAACCCACAGCGACTGGCGGCGGTGCCTGGAGCAGAAGGATATTGAGGCGGTGGTGATCTGCACGGCAGACCATCACCATGCCTTCATTGCCAATTGGGCGCTCAACCGTGATCTGCATGTGTTCTGTGAGAAGCCGCTGGGCATCACGGTGGAAGAGGTCCGGTTGGTTCGCGCGAATTACCTGAAGCGGAAAGCGAAGGTGGCCACGCAGCATGGGACGCAACGCCATGCGTATCCAAACTTCGCACGCGTCCGCGAATTGATTCTGGACGGCGCCATCGGCGAGCTGAAGGTGGTGCATAGCTGGGACAGTCGGCAACTGCCGCGGCCGGGCTATCCCGAAGGCCAAGGTACGGCGCCGGCGGTACTGCACTACGACCAGTGGGTTGGGCCGTCACCATCCCACCCTTACAGCCCGGAGTACTTCGGAGGCTCGAACGGCTTGAACTGCCTCTTCTGGAATATGTACCGCGACTTCGGAGTGGGGCAGATGGGCGACATGGGCGCGCACACCATGGATCTGGTGTGGAACGCCGTCGATGCCGGCGCGCCAATCGCGATCGAGATCGACCAGGACGTGAGCGACAAGTACAATCCTGACATTTGCCCCGTGAAGTTGAAGGCGCACTTCAGCCATCCTGCCAATCAATGGCGGGGGCCAATTGAACTGGTATGGTACCAGGGCGGGTTAAAGCCCGAACCTCCTCAAAGCTACATCGATGTGAGCAGGATGGGGAATGGCGCGATCTTCGAGGGCACCAGGGGCAGCATCGTCTGCGACTTCACGAGCCGCGCCATCATTCCCAACAATGACGATGGAGACCTGACGTACTACCGTCGGCGCGCGCGCCAACAACTGCTCCCGTTGGTGAATGGGACAGGCTCGCCAACCCAGAGGCCGGGCAGGGGTGAAAGCCGAAACGCGTCCGCCATCCGCACCGCCGCCGCTGCCGCGTGGGTTCACCGCGTTTCCGAATGCGCAACCGGGGCCGGATGGATTCGCCACGGTCCAATTCCTGGAAAACGGATTGCCTGCCGCGTTGGGCCTGCCGAATACGGATGTCGACAATATCCTAGAGGCCGAGAAGAGCGGCCACCCGCTGAATCCCGACGCTTTCCAATTGGAGTGGATTGCGGCCTGCAAGGGCCAGTGTGAGGGAGCGCAGCACGGTACCAGCAGCAAGACGCACTGCGATTTTGATTATTCGGGTGTGATGATGGAGCAGATGCTGCTGGGATTAGTGGCGCATCGGGCAGGGAAGAAGCTGGAATATGACCCTGCCAAGGGATGCATCACCAACGCGCCGGAAGCCAACGATTACTTGAAAAGGCAATACCGCAGGGGCTGGACGTTCAACGGCTGAGCAGGTTGTAATAGCTTCTTCCACCGCAGGATGCTGTGTATGCTGTAGCCCCCAAATCTACGTTCTGAGACTTGGCTTTCGACCTTCGGCATTCCGCCACCGTTCAGCGCTCGGCCGCCGGTTGCCGTCCCGCAAAGAACTCAGGGAAGACTTTGCGGTAGATGGACATTCCCAGAGCGGCATCCATGCCGAGCTCAGCGAGTGCGGCGATCTCGTCGTCACGGGTGATTCCGCCGGCAGCCGTAATCGGCAGTGCCGTGACTCCGCGCAAACGGCGGAACCATTCGATATTGGTTCCTTGCAACTTTCCTTCTGCATCAATATAGGTACACAAGAACCCGGAACAGTAGGGTTCGAGTTGGGGCAGCGCCTCCGCGCAACTGAGCGGCAACGTTTGGCGCCAGCCCTGAACGGCCACACGGTCGCCAAATGAATCGACGGCAATAAGGATTTTCTCGCGTGGCACGGCCGCGGCCAGCTCGCGCAGGAATTCCTGATTGATGCCCTGTGCGGTGAACGCACTGCTGCCCACAATGGCCTTGAGTGCACCGTCGCCGACGACCGCCAGTGCCCGTGCTGCGGTGCGAATGCCCCCTCCCACGCGGCAAGGCTTGCGGTGGCACAGTTCGCGCACAATGTCGGCGTTGTTTTCCGCCTTGCCCATGGCTGCGTCCAAATCGATCACTTGAATTTCCGGGTAGGCCGAAAACTTCTCGAGCACTGCAAGCGGTTCAGGCAGTTCCAGGAATTTCTCTTTGCCCTGGACAAGTTGCACAACCTTGTGGTCCATCAAATCAATGCACGGAATGATCATAAAAATCGGGATTTGGGATTCAGGATTCAGGATTTAGGAAGGACCAATAATCCAAGTGTGCCACCTGATACTGAATCCTAAATCCTGATTCCTAAATCCTAACCGGCACGCCTTGCGTGCGTAGATATTCTTTCAAGCTGCGGATCGTATGCGTCTCGTAATGAAAGATGGAGGCGGCCAGCGCGGCGTCGGCACAGCCGCGCTGGAATACTTCGGCGATGTGTTCCGGGCTCCCGGCGCCGCCGGAGGCGATGACTGGAATGTGCAGGGCTTGCGCCACCGCGGCCGTCAACTCGCAGTCGAAGCCTGCTTGCGTGCCGTCCGCATCCATGGAAGTCAGCAGGATCTCGCCCGCACCCAGTTCCTCCACGCGCCGCGCCCATTCGAGCGCGTCGAGGCCGGTGGGATTGGTGCCGGCGTGGGTCACCACTTCCCACCGGGGCGATTCGTCGCCTTGTGAGGCGGGTGATGAATTCCGAATCCTGCGCGCATCAATGGCCACCACGATGGCCTGCCGCCCGTAATTCTCCGCGATGGTTTTAACTACCTCGGGCGTTTCAACCGCGGCCGTGTTGACGCCCACCTTATCAGCTCCGGCGGAAAGTAAGCGGTGCGCGTCATCCAGCACACGGACTCCGCCGCCCACGGTGAGTGGTATAAACAGGCGGCGCGCCACCCGGCGGACGGTATCCATCAGGGTGGTGCGCCCTTCGCGAGTGGCAGAAATATCGAGCATCACCAGTTCGTCGGCCCCTTCGCGGTTGTACATCTCCGCGAGATCGCCCGGGTCGCCGGCGTCCCGCAGGTTCACAAAGTGGATACCTTTCACCACGCGGCCGTCTTTACAGTCGAGACACGGAATAATGCGTTTGGCGAACATAGGTTTAGCTGTCAGCTTTCAGCCTTCAGTCTTCAGCATCTATCGAGCGGCGCTCAGTGATCAGCGAACATGCGCTGCCTTGGCTGGCGGCCAAAAACTGATAGCTGAAAGCTGAGAGTTCCTCTCTACAACGCCAAGAAATTCCTCAGTACCTTCAGCCCAACCTCTCCCGATTTCTCCGGGTGAAATTGGACCGCCCAGATATTCTTCATTTCGATCCCGGCGGCGAAGGTCTGGCCATACTCGGTGACGGCGCACGCTTCGGCGGTCACAGGCCCGTAAAAAGAATGGCAGTAGTAGACAAAGCTGCCATCGTCAACGCTGCGAAACAGTCGGCTTCCCGGGCGAAGAACAAGCTGGCTCCAACCGACATGAGGAACTTTGAAAACGCCTTGGAAACGCGCTACGCAGCCGGGCAAAATGCCGAGGCCGGGGACACCTGGCGCTTCTTCGCTCGATCCATAGAGCGCCTGCAGGCCCAGGCAGATGCCGAGGAAAGGCTTGCCGTCCGCGAACGCGTCGCGCAGCGGTTCCAGCATTTCACGTTCGGTCAGACCCTTCATCATGGCCCCAAAGTGTCCTTGCCCGGGGAAGATGATTTTGTCGACGGAAGCCAGTGCTGCTGGCTCGTTGACCCTTTCGGCGCGTGAGCCCAGGTACTCGATGGCTTTCAGCACGGAGCCCACGTTGCCTCCGCCGTAGTCGAGAACAGCAATCATAGCAGCCCCTTCGTACTGGGAAGCTGTGTTCGCAATCGACGATCGTGCGAGCAGGCAAAGCGCAGCGCGCGCGCCAACGCCTTGAACAGCGCTTCGACAGCGTGGTGGCTGGAACGTCCGTACGCGATTTTGAGGTGTAGGTTCGCGGCGGCGGTAGTGGTGAAGCCGTGAAAGAAATCCTCTAGCAGCTCAGCTTGCAGATCGCCCACGTAGCGCACCTTCAGGGGCGCATTCAGCACCAGGTAGGGCCTGCCGCTAAGGTCAATGGCGGCAATCGCCAGCGTTTCATCCATCGGCATGATGAAATACCCGGCGCGGTTGATCCCCTTTTTTGAACTCAGGGCCTCCCGCACAAGCTGGCCGAGCACAATGCCCACGTCCTCCACCGTGTGGTGCTGATCGACGTCCAAGTCGCCACGCGCCTGGAGATCCAGGTCAAAGCCTCCGTGCCGCGTGAAGAGTTCCAGCATGTGGTCAAGAAAGCGGATGCCGGTGGTGATCTTGTACTTGCCGTGGCCGTCCAGGTTTAGCCGCGCGCGGATATCGGTCTCGGCGGTTTGACGATGCAGTGATGCGATGCGCGCTTTCATGTAAACCACTCCAGGTTATTGTAGGACATCATGTTCTTCCATGCGCCCCCGCCGTCACGCGTCTCGATCAAATTCTGCGCGCGATCCAATTCGGCCAACAGACGGCGCATTTGTGCCCCTGACCCAATGGTGAATCGCAGATAGCCCTTCAAATGTGGATCGTAGCTCCAATCGCGTACCAGGATTTTCTTGGCGCGTAGTTTCTGGGCGATTTCCGGAGCGTGCTCGCCCACACGCGTCAATACGAAGTTGGCCTGGCTGGGGACGTAGGGAATGCCTTGCGCGTCCAGCCATCGGCAGAACGCCTTACGGTTTGTGCGGATGGTCTCCGCGTACTTGCGCACCTGCGCGTCATAGCGTATCGCGATGCACGTACAGAGCAGGGCGAGGGAATTGACCGCGAAAGGATTCTGGCCGCGTTGCAGCGGTTCGATGAGCTGCGGGTTGGCGAACAGGCACCCCATGCGGAGCGCCGCCAGCCCGAAGGCCTTCGAAAACGTGCGCGTGACAATCAGGTTCGGATACTTGCGAATCCAGGGCAAAATCGTCTGCCCGGAGAAGTCCTGATACGCTTCATCCACCAGCACCACCGTATCCGGAGCGGCGAGCAGGATGGCCTTCAAATCGGCCTTGGGAACCTGCGTGCCGGTGGGGTTGTTCGGGTTTGCGAGCGCCACCCAACGGACAGGCTGCTTCTTTAGCGCGGCCACAAACTCATCCGTGGGTAGGCGGAAGTGTTCGTCATATCGGATGCGCAGGATGTTCCCGCCCGCCACGTTGTTGAAGAATTCGTATACCGGGAAGGTCGGCGCCGGCACGAGCAATGTATCACCCGGATCAACGAACGCGTCGCACACCATTTTGAGTGCGTCGTCGGTGCCATTGGCGAGAAGCATTTCCTCCGGCTTGACGTGAAAATACGCCGCCAGAGTGCGGCGCCCCTCATCGTACTCGGGATAGCGCGTCATCATCTCCGGGTCCAGCGCGCGCTGCAACGCGCGGATGACCTGCGGCGGGCATCCCACCGTGTTCTCGTTGAAGTCCAGGCGCATCTTGCCGCCCCGACCCTCCTGAGGGGGGCGATACTTCTTCAAATTCTCGATTGCCCTACGTGGTCTGATCATCTCTGTTCACTCAGCGCGGAGCCCCATTCCTGGGCAGCCGGGTCTGAACGGAATACGCGTGAGCTTTCAGTCCCTCGGTGTTGGCGAGGGTGACAATGCTTTTCTCGAGTCCTGCTAAACCGCGGCGGGAAAGGCGTTGGACTGAGATCGCCTTCACAAAATCCGCGGTGCTCAGACCGCCGCGCAGACGTGCCACCCCGCCGGTGGGCAGGATGTGATTTGTCCCCGAGGCGTAGTCACCCGCGGCGACCGGGCTGTAGGCGCCGAGAAAAATGGAACCAGCCGACTGTACGCGCCCCAGCAATCCCGTGGCGCCCTCGAAGAGCGTCAGATGCTCGGGAGCCAGCCGATTCACGAGTTCCGCGGCCTCCGCCATGTTGCGAATCACAATTATGCTTCCGTGGCCGGCAAGCGACTGATCCGCAAGCGGCAATTCCAATCGCGCGACGATTTCGCGTGCGGCAGCTTGCACCTGGAGCGCCTGGCGGAAGGAGGGCGTTATGAAAATCGCCACCGCGTCCGGGTCGTGCTCCGCTTGCGCAACCAAGTCTGCCGCAATCCATTCCGCATTGCCTCGCCCGCCTACCAGAACCAACTCTGACGGACCGGCGATGAAATCAATGCCGCATTCGCCCGCCACCAATTTCTTGGCGGCCGCCACATAGCGGTTTCCCGGTCCCACGATCTTGTCCACGCGCGGGACTGACTCGGTTCCGTATGCGAACGCCGCGACGGCCTGCGCGCCGCCCAGCCGATAGATTTGCGTTACGCCCAGCAAATCCGCAGCCACCATAACCGCGGGTGCGGGGCGCGGAGACGTTACGATCACTTCTTTAACGCCGGCTTCCTGCGCCGGGATGACGCTCATCAGCACCGTGGAAGGCAGCGGAAAACGGCCGCCGGGAACGTAGCAAGCCACGCGGTCGAGCGGCCGAATAATCTGCCCGACACTGACTCCCGCGCGCGTCCGGCACGTCCACGCCTGCGGCAATTGCCGGCGCGCCGCCTTGCGAATGTTTGCTGCCGCGGCGCGGACGGCTTCTACAAACCCCCGGGGAACCGCTCGATAGGCGGAGCGAATTTCCTTGCGTGACAAAGTGAAGCCGATCTCGCCAAGGTCCAGATGGTCAAGCTTCTTCGTATAACGCAAGAGGGCGCGGTCCCCATGCCGGCGGATGTCCTCCAGCATGGGACGGACCACCGCTTCCGCTTCCTTCACGGTTGCAGATCGCTTCCGCAGCAGCTTGGCTATCGCGTTCGTGTCGCTGTAACGAATAAGGTCCAGCATAGTAAAGAGCTTAAACGTTTCCTCAAACGCTTAGGCAGCGGGCCTATGACGCGGCCATGGTGCGCGGAGCTTGGCCGCCGGCCGTTGCAAACGCATCAGGGCGTTCCTTGCACTCTCCGCTCCCGGGTTGTACGAGCCTCGTCGGCAGACTCCCTGAAGATATCTCGTCCAAACTTGCGCTTGGCAGCGGTCGAACTCACGCGATCGTAAGCGTCGACGTACGAAACCAATGATTTCGTAACAGTGCAGCCAGCGACTGCGCGGAACTGAACACCGTACCGCTCGCGCAGCAGCCGCGCGTACTCTGAAACCCACGGCGCTGGCAGGCCGTACCCTTGAACTTCGTACTTTCCACGGGCGACATCGAACTCCGCAGCCAAGCGGCCACGAACCGATGCTGACGCCGGCCACAAAACAGATAACAACACCAATGAGCCCATGACCACCAGAACCCAAACAAGCCTCTTGTGACCGGCTAGGACGCTCATGTGGAACTCTTGCACCCGCTCCTTCGTTCGGCCGAGACGCAGAGCTTCTCTCTGCGCAAACCGCATCTGGTCCCAGTCCCTAATTGCTGAAACCTCCCCTTGGACCTGTCCGTTTACACGACAATCTTATTCAGCGGATACTCCACAATTCCCTGGGCGTTTGCCTCCTTAAGGCGGGGAATGATTTCTCGCACGGTTTTCTCTTCGATCACGGTATTCACCGCGACCCAATCAGAATCGCTCAGGTCGGAGATCGTGGGCCGCTTCAACGCCGGAAGAACTGCGAGCACGTTCTGCAGGTCTGCGCGGCGAACGTTCAGCATCAGGCCCACTTTGCCGGCGGCTTCGATGGCGCCTTGCAAGAGCATGATGAGAACTTCGATTTTCCGGCGTTTCCAGGCATCCTCCCACGCGGCGGGGTTGGCGATGAACTTGGTGTTTGACTCCAGCACGGTTTCCACGATACGCAGCCCGTTGGCGCGTAGTGACGAGCCGGTTTCGGTGACTTCCACAATGGCGTCAGCCAGGACTGGGGGCTTTACTTCCGTTGCGCCCCAGGAAAACTCAACCTTGGCATTCACTCCATTTTGCTCCAGGTACCGTCGCGTTACGCCCACTAGTTCGGTGGCGATGATTTTTCCCTGCAGGTCTTTCACGCTCTGTACGGGGCATTTTTCGGGGACGGCGAGCACCCAGCGCACCTTGCCGAACGTCTGCTTGGCATAAACCAGGTCAGCCACTTCAACAACGTTCGCTTGGTTTTCCAGGATCCAATCCTTGCCGGTCAATCCGGCATCTAGTATCCCGTCCTCCACGTAGCGCGCCATTTCCTGGGCGCGGATCAACATGCACTCAATCTCGTCATCATCGATGGCGGGAAAGTATGAGCGCGAACTGACGGTGATTTCATACCCCGCCCGCCGCAAGAGCTGTAGCGACGCTTCTTGAAGGCTCCCTTTGGGCAATCCCAGCTTCAGCACGCTCATGTCTGGCTCTCCGGGTGCTCCTGGCCGTAGACGCGGGCAGGATTAAACTCGCGCTCCAGGATGATTTCCTCTCCCTTCGGCGTCAGCTTACGGAAAAAGCACGAACGGTATCCCATATGGCAGCAGCCGGGGCCCGCCAGATCGGCCTGGATGAGTAATGCATCCTGATCACAGTCCACCCGAATCTCGCGCAGGACCAATCGGTGGCCCGAAATCTCGCCTTTAGTCCAGAGCTTCTGACGCGATCGGCTAAAGAAGGTGACGAACCCGGACTCAAGCGTACGGCGGTAAGCCTCCGCGTTCATGTACCCGAGCATCAAGACTTTTCCTGTGTGTCGATCCTGAACAACGGCCGGAATCAGGCCGTCACTCTGGTAGCTGAGTTCCAACATGGGCATCTCCCTTCGGCAACAATGAAAAAGCCCGCCGATAACTTGTGTCAGCGGGCCGCTTTGCCGATTTAGCTGGGTAATTTAAGCACTCGCCCACCGACACGCCACCCCAAACCTGGAATGATGATGGTGATGATGGCGTGACAGTGCGCGTAACATGATTTTATAGACTAACGTGGCCCGCCCAAATCTGTCAATCCGCATTTCGGTGTCGCCGCTCACACCGGCCGCGTGGTTCAGAGTGATTTTCTTGGCGTAAGAATCAGCAGGCCTATTTAATGGCGAGCGGCGAATAAGGATTCAATTCGACCGGCGCCCCTTGGATGTTGGCACGGACATGCCGATCGACCTCCGCGTTAACGACCCGACCGTCGTGAAGTTGCAGGAGAAAGCGGCAGGTCTTACTAAACGTCACGTCCGGATGGCCACCGGACCGTATAAAGACGCTGGCGCCTTCGCCTCCTGCGAGGGTCCGTCCCACATAAACGTTGCCCGACAGCCTACCCAGCACGCAGTCGAACCCGTCGGGAGAGATTTTGAAACTCCTCATCACCGCGAGTGCGGAGGGTTGGCTACCGTTATGGGGATAGATGAAGGTCTGGTCTGCCTTGCCTGGCGTCGTCACTCGGACAGCCTGCAGATCTCCGTAGGTGGACCGAACGGGCACTCCATCGGTTTCCAGTTTCGCGCCGTCGCCAATCGCGAGAAAGCTCTCGCGGTCGGTCTCTCCTTGGAATCGTGACTCCGCATACGTGGGTCCGATAGTCACCTCAAGCGGAGTACCGTCGTTGGCGAGCAAGGGCCATGAAACGCCCCAACGAATCTCCTCCGAAGAGAGTTTTCGCGTGATCGACAAAACTCCTTCCGGCACAATGATGAGCTCATCAACAAATACAGGACCCTGGAAGCCTGGTTTCGGACGGTATTCGACGGAGCACCTAACCAAGGCGGGATGGACGAAGGTCGGCGTGAACGACGCCTGGTATCGCGCAGACAGCTCTGCCATGCGCACCCATTTACCGTTCTCAAGAAATGCAGGAGCAAAGCTGATGCCGCCATGCGCGGTGAGTGCACCGTCCGACGGGCCGAGCCGGGTATCCCACGCGCTTCTGGCGATCCTGACGATTCCTAGCGGTGTCCAGTAATTGCCTGAGCTTTCTGAGACCTGCCCGCGAAGATTCACTTGTATTTGCAGACCACCGGCGTTGGCAAAAGCGCTGGAAAACTCATCGTCCAGTCTTAGCGCATATCCGCCAATTTCCGACGGAGCGGGGCGTTCCTCCACCGGGCTGTTCCGGGTGTTATAGGCCTCAGCCAAATGAAACATCAGCGCCCCGTTGTAATTGGTGTACTGCGATGCCAGTTGATAGCCGACGCGCAGAGCAGGGTCAAAATGATTCTTGGTGACGAAATAGGAACCTTCCCATCCGGGATCGGTACGACGCCAGCGCTTGATATTGGTAAGGGCAAGCAATGCGGCGTGCCGGTAAATGCCGGCGATTTCGGTTTTGCCTTCGGCGTACCTCAACTCCGCCATAGCCTCGAAGGCGAGTTGGTATGCTACATCCACGAAGACGTGATCATCCGTACGGCCATTCGCCGGCGCCTGGCCGCTGGGGTCCTGTAAGAAGAGCGCGATCCTCGTCCCAGACTCTACGGCGTTGCGGATTGCGGAAGCGCTGGGCCCATCGTAGCCATCTTCGACGAGCGCCAGTAGATTGCCCCGGCCGACGGCCTCAACACTGAGCGAGTCGGGGTCGCTGCTACGGTCGTGATAGAGGCCGAACGGCACGGCGGCGATGCGGCTTTGCTGCTGATCGCGCCACGCCTGCTCGATGTAATGGGTGGCCGCGGTGCTTTCGATCAGGCCTGCCCGCGAGCGCAGCCATTCGCCCTTCATGGCATAGGTCTGCCAGTTGTTGAAAATGCGGTTGGTAACGAGCTTCATGAGCGGAAGGCGCATGCGATTTCGCCATAAAGCATACTGGTGCGGGTTCACTAGCGGTTGGTACTTTTCCAAAGCTTCCGTAAGCGAAGCGATAAAGAACTCGCCATGCTGTTGGGGAATGGCGCGACTGCCCGTTCCGAACTGCGCGGTGGCGTGTTCCATTGCGGCGATTCCGCTGGGCAGCAGGTCGGGCGCTCGGCCCGTGCCTACCAACGTGGCGACGGCGTAGGCATAGTAGGGGGTGGAGTACTGGACCTCCTCGTGCAGATAGGGGTCAATGATGGCTCCGTCCGGATTCTGCAGCGTGCGGGCGTAGCGGCACAGCGCTTCGAGGATGTCGAGATACCGCTCCTTCGGGACTGCGAGCGGCGACCAGGGACGCGCGGTGAGGTGGAATTGCGCGCTCGGTGGCGCGGACGGGCCCTGCCCGGCTGCAGCCCGTCCACCCCCCGGTACAGTCCATGCTGCCGCCAGGAACGTCGCGGGGGCGCGATAGTATCCGGGTTGTGTATTCCCCGCATCCGCAATATTGTCACGAGCACCGGTAGGAGCACCGGATGTGCTGAACAGGACCATGGTAATCGCCTGTGCAGCCATCAGCGCCAAGCCCATCCATCGCTTCGTTAGCATAGTTAGTTTTCCCGGGCTTCGTTTTCGTCTTGCCCGCGCGGAAATATACAACCGACGTCCCGGAATGGGAAGGACGAAGGAAAAACATCTTCCGTCTCAGCTTTCACAAGGTGCGGGACTATTGGGTTACCTCAGACAAAGTCGCCCCTCGTCGCCCTGGGCGCAGAGGGGCGGGGTTTGGGGGGCGTTCGTATGCCCGGCCGCCGGGGATCACGGTGATATAGGCTGGATGTCTCTAGAAAAGTCAGGAAGAGCCGGGAGGATCCTCCAGAACCCTCCCGGCGTCAGGCCAGCTTGACGTGCAGAAGCTACTCTTTACACTGCAGGAACTACTGTGCGCACTTCAAAGCGGCGCGGCCCAGGAACTCCGCGGCGCTGCCCAATTCCTCTTCGATGCGGAGCAACTGGTTGTACTTGGCGATGCGGTCGCTGCGGCTGGCGGAGCCGGTTTTGATTTGGCCGGTGCCGAGCCCCACCGTAAAATCCGCGATGAATGCGTCTTCAGTTTCACCGGACCGGTGGGAGACGACCGACGTATACCCGTGGCGCCGGGCGAGTTCGATGCAGCGGATGGTTTCCGTCACCGTGCCAATCTGGTTCAGTTTGATCAAAATCGAATTGGCCACACCTTCTTCGATCCCCCGCGCCAAACGCTCGGTGTTGGTCACGAAGATATCGTCACCGACAATTTGAATCTTGCTCCCCAGTTCCTTGGTGAGAATCGCCCAGCCTTCCCAATCGTCCTGTGCGAGCCCATCCTCAAGGTTAACGATGGGGTATTGGCGTACCCAATCGGCGTAGAGTTTCACCATGTCCTCGGAGGACTTCTTCGATTTATCCGACTTGAAAAAGACATATTTCCCGTCCTGGTACATTTCGCTGGAAGCGGGATCAAGCGAGATCGCGATGTCATGGCCGGCGGAGTAACCGGCTTTCTCAATGGCTTCCAGCAGCACTTCCACGGCCTCTTCGTTTGACTTCAGGCTGGGTGCAAAGCCGCCTTCGTCGCCTACCGAGGTGTTATAGCCGCGTTCTTTCAGAACCTTCTTGAGGGTGTGGAACGTCTCTGCCGCCATGCGGAGGGCGTGCGCAAAGTTCTCCGCACCCACCGGCATGATCATGAATTCCTGAAAATCCACGGTGTTGTCTGCGTGGACGCCGCCGTTGAGCACGTTCATCATGGGCACGGGCAGCACGCGCGCCTGCAACCCGCCCAGGTAGCGATAGAGCGGCACGCGCGCGGAATGCGCCGAGGCGCGGCAAGCGGCCATGGAGACGGCCAGGATGGCGTTGGCGCCCAGCCTGCCCTTATTCGGGGTTCCGTCCAGCGCGATCATCCGCTCGTCGATGTCCGCCTGGTTGCCGGCATCGTGCCCGCCCAGCTCGGGAGCGATGATCGTGTTGATATTGTCCACAGCCTGCGTCACGCCCTTGCCGAGGTAGCGTCGCTTGTCGTTGTCACGCAATTCCACCGCTTCGTGCTCGCCCGTGGACGCGCCGGAGGGAACCGCCGCGCGCCCGAACGAGCCATCGCGCAGCACCACATCTGCTTCCACCGTCGGATTGCCGCGCGAATCCAGAATCTCTCTTCCTACAATCAGATCAATTTGTGCCATGCGAATTATTCCTCGAGGTGAATTTAGAAAGAGAAGATTGTAACACAAGGTGAGTGAACAGCGGACAGTGATCAGCGAAAATCGAAAATGGAAAATCGAAACTCGAAAATCGAAATTCATAAATCGTTGCCGCGCCGCGCGTGAGCAGTGTAGAGCAACCAGCAACGAGGCGCGAAACCATGCACGGCGGCGTGCATAAAAACGGCGGCGACATCGTGACAACGTAATATTTGAGGTCTTACTTCGGAATGATGGTCAGCTCGGTGTGGAGCTGCGGATGGAGACGCGCAGCGCTGCGATTTCGATGTTCCAGGCTCGATCCCAGTTTCGAGTTTCCAGTTTCGACTTTCGGTTTTCGAATTTCCAGTTTCGATTTTCGAGTTTCGCTGTTCACTGTTCACTGTCTACTGTCTACTGTTCACTGCCTTTCTCACTCCGGTTCTTCAAACATCCTTTGTTCCGGAACCACGACCACGATTCCGGTTTCGGTCACGTGATATTTCTTGCGATCCTCTTCGAGGTTATATCCGATCTCGGTATGTTCGGGGATGTGGATGTGGCGGTCGATGATGGCGCGGCGGATGCGCGAGTAGCGGCCGATATCGACATGGGAAAGCAGGATGGAGCGTTCCACTTCCGTGTAGCTGTTCACGCGTACGTCCGGCGAAAGCACCGAGCCGGTGACGCGTCCGCCGGAGATGATGGACCCCGACGAAACGATGGAATCCACAGCGATTCCCATGCGCCGGCCTTCCTGCGCGAACACGAATTTCGCCGGTGGGTATTGCCGCTGATAGGTGCGAATGGGCCACGCGGAATCATATAAGTTGAACACCGGCGAAACGGAAACCAGGTCCAAGTTGGATTCGTAGTAGGCCTCGATAGTTCCGATGTCGCGCCAGTAGAGCGCTTCTTTCTTGTTTTCGTCGATAAAGTTGTAGGAGTAGACGCATCCTTTCTCGATGAGCTTGGGGATGATGTTTCTGCCGAAGTCGTGTTGCGAGGCCGGATCGTCCGCGTCCGCCAGCAGCGCGTCAATCAGCAAATCCCGGTTGAAGCAGTAGATGCCCATGGAGAGGTGACACTTGGAAGGGTCGTGCGCCGAGGGCTTGGGATCGGAGGGTTTTTCCTGCCAGCCGACGATGCGCCCCCCCGAGTCAATCTCGCAAACGCCGAAGCGCGAGGCCTCCGTGCGGTCGAATTCAATGGTGGCCACGGTCACGCCCGCGCCCGCGTCCAGGTGCTGCCGGAGCATGCGCTGATAATTCATCTTGTAGACGTGGTCGCCCGCCAGTATCAGGACATGCTTGCAGGGCTCGCTGCCGATCGAGTAAAGGTTCTGGTAAATCGCATCGGCGGTTCCCTGGTACCAGTGTTCGCCCACGCGCTTCATGGGCGGAAGCACGGTGATGAATTCGCCCAGTTCGTGGGCGAGAATGCTCCATCCCTCGCGAATGTGGTAGTTCAGGGAAAGCGACTTGTATTGCGTCAGCACATAGATGTGACGGAGGTCGGAATTGATGCAGTTGGAAAGTGTCAGATCGATGATGCGGTAAATGCCGCCGAATGGGACCGCCGGCTTGGCTCGGTCCCGGGTCAGCGGGTACAGGCGTTCCCCTTCGCCGCCTGCCAGAAGGCAAACGAGCGTGTCGCGCACCACGATCTAACGAACCTCCCTGGTTGGTGTGCCCCTCCTGGTCTGGCGCGACGGCGTCCGCAGCGGTCGCACCCCGTCGGCAGGCTGAAAGACAGTATATCAGAGCCGGCGCGCCCGCGGGTGCCTTTTGACCGGATGAAATCACTCCGCAGGAGAAGCGCTTCCGGCGGCACTCTTCCAAACTGTATCCGGCACAAATGCGTCCACCAGGGACATGATCTCCATGCTATGTTCGAGCTGGCTTAGACTTGCCTTGCTGGCGACCGTAACCGTCACCGGCTCGCCGGGCAATAAGTCAAAATAGTTATCAGAGACCTTGACGTCGGTGTCACCGAAAGAAACATAAACGCTGCGCGCCAGCACCTGCGATGACAGATGCAGCTCATATGCGCCGTTCGTTTGCGTCCAGCGGCTTTCAATATGCGCCTCAGGCAGATGTACCGCGCTGGCCGGCACAAAGTACATCAGATTGCTGGAAACCTGCTTTCCGTCGGCCGTCAGGTCCATGGTTGCGACGGTTTCCGCCGGGCTTGCTGCCGCATTGGTAGACGGCGGCGCGGGAATTTCCATGTAGACCTTGCTGGACAGTGGCGGAATAGCGATGTTCTGCGATTGGCTGCTCAACACCGTTCCGTCGAACTTCATGATGCGGACACGGAGGCTGGCCGGAACGGGCGTCGTCTTATCCGAAACAACGGAAACCGCCAGCGTTCCATCCTGGATGTGCGAGGACACGAGCAGCGGACTGTAGAACCGGCGCGCATAGTATTGCACCGCCTTCCAGCGCCCCTCATAGTCGATGCTCCCAAACGAAACCCAGCGCCAGTGATCTTCGTTCAGGTCCCAAAAGAGCGACCCCATCGTGCGTGGGCGGTCTCGGCGGAGATGTTCGGCGACCAGTTTGGTAAATTCCGCCTGCAATACCTGGCTGCCGTACACGAGAGACGTAAAGTCCTTCGGCTTCCCATAATATTGCAGCATGTAATCGTGAATGGTGCCGTATTCGTTTCCACCTTTCTCGTAATCGGTCATGACCGTTTGGGCCGTCTTGGTCCGATCCTGGGGCGGCGTGAACGCATCGATGGTCCGCATATCGGGAAAGGATTCAAAACCATACTCGCTGACAAACCTGTAATGACGGTCTTCCTCGCTACTGAACGGTAGCCGAGGCTTTTCATCATTGGAAGTGCCGATCGTATAGTCGTGCGTATCTCCGAACTCCTCGTTCCCTCCGACGTCATCTCCATCTTCCAAAACCCAATAGTTCTTGTTTTTCGTCTCCGCGTAATCTCCACTTGGGCTGCTGGGCCAGTACGGCGTTGCCGGATCGTAACGCGCCACCAGCGTTGGAATGATGCCGCTGAACACCGTCAGATAGTCGGTCCACATCTGGAGTCGGGCAAGCGGGGTAACGCCGACGCTGTCTTGCAGAAAATTGTTTTCCTCCTCATTGTTGCCGCACCACAGCACAAGGCTGGGATGGTTCCGCAGCCGCTTTAGCTGATCTGTGACTTCAGCGGCGACATCCTGCTTGAAGGGATAATCTCCCGGTTGCCACGGGTTATAGAACATGAAGTCCTGCCAAACCATAATGCCCAGTTCATCGCAGATGTCGTAGAACTCTTGCGTTTCGTAATAGCCGCCCCCCCAAAGACGAATCATGTTCATGTTGGCATCCTGGATGGACTGCAAAATGGCACGGGTCCGTTCCACCGTGGTTGCATTGGGAAATTTGTCGAGCGGAACGACATCTGCGCCCTTGGCGAAGATCGGGATTCCATTCACCACAAATTCAAACGACTGTCCCCACTGGTCGGCATCGCGCCGGAGTACGACAGACCGGAGCCCCGTGCGCACCCCGCCACTATCCTGGATCACTCCACCTAGGGTGATGTCCGTGTGGAATGAGTACATGGGCTGTCCGCCATACCCTGCCGGATACCAAAGCGCGGGGTTCTTAATGGTAATGGGGAGCTCCACGGCATTGATGCCGGGGTGCAACTCGGTGTCCTGTGTGGCCGTCGCTTTCTTGCCTGCGATTTCGTAGTTGACCTTGACAGTCGCAGGAGTGTTCACTACTGCCGCGACTTCCACTTCCGCCAGAAGGTGTGCCGATTGGGCTGTCACATCAAGCTGCCGAATGTTCAGATCCGCGATTCTTGCATCGTCCCAGGCTTCCAGCCGGACAGGCTGCCAAATGCCGCTGGTATTCCATTCGTATGCAGCCTTCCGAATGTATTGTTTTGCCGGGACGTTGATTTCCCCCTGCCACTTGTCTTCTGCTGCGACCCGGGCTGCTCCCACGGCCGGCGCGGTGAACACGACCAAAAGCTGGTTGTCCCCCAGTTTCAGGGATGGCTTCGCATTCAGCCGAAACGTGCGAAACATGTTGTCCGACGAGAGAAGCAGGTTTCCATTCAGATACACCTGGGCGCACGTATCAAGTCCATCAAATACCAGCTCGATGTTCCTTCGATTCAACAACGCGGCATTGACGGGAATGATCGTGCGATACTCCCAAGTGGCATCTCCTATCCATGGGAGGTTGGCTTCATTATTCCAGTAATTGGGATCGGGAATGAGCTTGTTGCGGATCAGATCCAGGGGAACATCCCCGGGAACTTTCGCCGGCAGCCACTGCGAGTGCGCGACGCCCTCGAGGTTCGTGGATTGACGAAATTCCCAGCCTTTATTCAGCAGGATCGACTGAGTCGCAGCGGCCCATAGGGGAGGAGACAGAACCTGAAAAAAGCCGCAAACCATAAGTGCAATCGCCGCCGGACGCAAAATCTGACGCAGATGCATTGTTTCCCTCCTATCGCATGATTTCGCTGGCGATAAATCTACTACAAAACAGTTCCATACCCTGTACAAAAGAGGGAATATAGGATAGTTTTTCTCGCGAGCAGAAGCACTGGGAGAGAAGTATGCGCCCGCGGGACGGCCGAGCTCCCGATACGGCCCCGGCTGTTGTCTGACGCCCCCAGGGGAGTATTGCCCAGCTTGACTAGGATCCCAAAAGAAACGAGACCCATCCCGATGCGAAGAGGATTTTCAGTGTTCACGTTCCTTTCATTGCCGATTGTCCTTTTCCTTTCCGGCTTGGCAGCACTAGCCCAGCCAGCCGGCCAATCCGTCAGCAACCAGGGACCGCAACCCATTACCCCTGCGATGGAGCAGAGGGTGGATGCGATGGTTCGCAAGCTGACTCTCGAACAGAAGATCGCGCTCATCGGCGGCGACGACGGATCGTTTATTCGCAGCGAACCGAGCATTGGGTTTCCGCGCCTCAAAATGTCCGATGGGCCGATGGGAGTGCGCGCCTGGGGGCCATCGACCGCTTATGGTGCCGGCGTCGGCCTGGCTGCGAGCTGGGATACTTCCCTGGTTGAGAAAGTGGGGGCGATGATCGGCGAGGACGCGCGGGCGCGGGGGGTGAACTTTGTTTTGGCGCCGGGCGTGAATATCTATCGGGCGCCCATGAACGGGCGCAATTTCGAGTACTTTGGCGAAGATCCCTACCTGGCCGGGAAGATCGCCGTGGGCTACATCGACGGCGTGCAGAGCCAGGGGGTGAGCGCCACCGCGAAGCATTTCGCGTTAAACAACTCCGAGTATGACCGGCACAACCAGAATTCCGTTGCCGACGAACGCACCTTGCGGGAGATTTATCTGCCGGCGTTTGAGGCGGCGGTGAAGGAAGGAAACGTCGGCGCGGTGATGGATTCTTACAATTTGGTCAACGGTGAACACTCCACACAAAACAAATTTCTGAACATCGAGGTGTTAAGAAAGGATTGGGGCTTTCGCGGCATTTTGATGTCCGACTGGGGCGCCACCTACGACGGCATTGCTGCGGCGAACAATGGGCTTGACCTCGAGATGCCGTCTGCCAAATTCATGAGCGCCGCGACGCTGCTGCCCGCGATCAAGGACGGCAAAGTGCCAGAGGCGGTCATCGATCAGAAAGTGCGCCGTATTCTGCGGACCGCAATGCAGTTTGGATTTCTTGACCAGGACCAGACCGAGTTAAGCATTCCCCTCGACAGCCAGCAGGGGAACGCCGTGGCTTTGGAGTCCGCCGAAGAAGGCGCGGTGCTCTTGAAAAACGAAGGCAATTTGTTGCCGCTCGACCGCAATGCGATCCACTCGATTGCCGTGCTCGGCCCGGATGCATATCCCGCGGTGCCCGGTGGCGGCGGCAGTTCGCAGGTCGATGCATTCGCCCCGGTGAGTTTCATGACCGGCCTCAGCAATGCTTTGTTTCCCGGAACCAAGGTCTACTGGAACTCCGGCCTTCAGAGTCCGGAAGAGATTTTCAAGAATTCCAGATGGTGTACCGACCCGGAGTGCCGGCACCGCGGTCTCTCTCGCGCCGAGTATGTTTTGTCTGCCAATGAGAGGCTCTTCTCGACGGTCGACGAGACCGTGGACCATACGGCTGCTTCCTGGTTGTCCGAGCAGACAAAAACTCCACGGCGCATGGAGTGGCTCGGTTATTTCCTTCCAATAACTTCCGGCATCTATCGCGTTGTCGCACGTGGCGGCGGGTCGGATCGTTATGAGTTGTGGATCGATGGAAAGCGGGTGTTGGCGGAAGAACATAACAACGGCGCCGCCGCACTATCTTCGACGGTCAGCCTGGAGGCAGACAAGCCCGTCCGTGTGCATTTCATTTACTTTCCGGGACGGCCAGACAATACAGCGTCGCTGGGTATCGTCGCGGAAGACAAATTGGTGAATCCTGAAGCAATTCAGTTGGCCAAGATGTCGGATGTCGTGGTGCTCTCGGTCGGCTTTAACCCCGCTGCGGAATCAGAGGGTTTCGACCGCACTTACCAGCTTCCTTTCGGGCAGGAGGCGCTGGTTCAGGCTGTTTCCGCCGCAAATCCTCACACTGTCGTGGTACTCACATCCGGGGGGAGCGTGGCCACCAGCGACTGGATCGGCAAGGTACCGGTGCTGCTGCAGACCTGGTACGCCGGTCAGCAGGCTGGCAATGCGCTGCTTAAGCTTCTCGACGGGGATGTAAGTCCGTCGGGCAAGCTGCCGATCAGTTGGGAGAAAAAAATCGAAGACAATCCTACCTATGACAATTATTACGAGACGCCCGGCACGCGAGACGCGAAATACTCCGAAGGAGTCTTCATGGGCTATCGCTATTACGAAACCAGTCAGGTGAAGCCGCTGTTCCCATTTGGCTTCGGCTTGTCCTATACCAGCTTTGTTTTCAGTAATCTGTCAGTGTCGCCGGAGTCCGTTCCTCCGGCGGGTCCAATCACGGTTTCATTCGATGTGAAGAATACCGGCTCTCGCGCGGGAGCGGAAATTGCTCAGATCTATGTCGGGGATCCTTCGGCCACGGTGCGGCGTCCGGAAATGGAGTTAAAGGGCTTTTCGCGCGTTATGCTGGCCCCGGGTGAGGTACACCACGTGACCGCAACGCTGAATAAGCGCGCACTGGCCTACTGGGATGTCCGAACGCACGCATGGAAGATAGATCCTGGAAAATTCGTCGTCTATGTTGGGGATTCTTCTGCGAATCTTCCGCTACAAAAAAGCTTCACCGTTCAGTAAGAACCGCTCCCCAATATGACCTACGCCAATTCATTGGACGACTAACCACTAACCACTGACCCCCAGCCATCGGTGTGCTATATTCGCTTTTCAGGAGACTCCCTGCACCGTTGATGCGCGATAAAAAGGCCTGCCAACTCGCTCCGTATGCGATGCGCGTGGAAGCGTCGCAAGGGCGGCGCCACGCGGAGCCGCCGCACCCTTACCGCAACGACTACGAGCGCGACCGCGACCGCATTATCCACTCGCGGGCATTCCGCCGGCTGGAGAACAAGACGCAGGTCTTCACTCGCCGCTATTCCGACCACTTTCGCAATCGCCTGACGCACACGCTGGAGGTGGCGCAGATCAGCCGGACGGTGGCGAAGGCGCTGGGCCTGAACACTGACTTGGTGGAAGCCCTGGCCCTGGTGCACGACGTGGGACATCCGCCGGGCGGCCACTCCGGGGAATCGGAACTCGACCGGTTGATGCGCCGGCACCACGACCGGTTTGATCACAACCTGCACGCGCTGCGCATCGTCGAGTCCTTTGAGCTGAAATACGCCGAATTCCGCGGCCTCAACCTGACGTTCGAAGTCCGCGAGGGAATCATCAAGCACTCGCGCGATTACCTGCCGACGGAACACCCGGAATTGCAGGAATATCGGTTGCGCGAGCGGCCGCCGCTGGAAGCGCAACTGATCGACGTGGCGGACGAAATTGCTTACAATTGCGCCGACCTCGACGATGGCTACGAAGCCAAGCTCCTTACCCTGCCCGTGATGCGCAAGAGCTTGCCCCTGTTCGATCGCCTCTACCGCGCGATGGAACGGAAATACCCGGCCGCGAAAGAAAAATTGAAGTTCAACGAGGCCCTCAAACGCCTGCTGGACGCGCTGGTGACGGACCTGATTGATTCCACCCGCCGGCGGCTGACGGAGAAAGGCATCCAATCGCTCGATCAGGTCCGGGCGTGCCGCACCCGCATGGTCGGCCTGGGAGCGCCGCTCCGCCGGGAGAACAAGAAGCTGAAGGAGTTCCTGTACGCCCGGCTCTACTCGCATCAGGACGTAAACTCCGAGCGTAAACAGCTCACCGCCTGCATGCGCAACCTGTTTGCCTACTACTTGCAACACCCCGGAACCATGCCGTCGTTCTATTTCGACGAGTCGCAACACCAGCCCGTCTATCGAGTGGTGTGTGATTACATTGCGGGCATGACGGACCACTATTTATTGGAACGGCACCGGAAGGTGCTTGGGGGGAAGGAGGGGATTAGGGATCAGGGATTAGGGATTAGGGGTTAGGAAAGGACGAAAATCGAAACTGGAAAATCGAAACTCGAAATTCGAAACTGACCCCGTCGGGCACGGTTTTCGAGTTTCGATTTTCGAGTTCCGTCCTTTCCAGACCCAAGACCCCAGACCCCTGATCCCTAACTCCTAACCCCTGTTCTCTGTTACCATGTCGCCGCCATGACTTTACGCAGACAATTGGTGTTCTCGCTGTTGCTGCTGCTGGTAGTGGTGTTGACGGCCGTCGGTGTGTACATGTGGCTCGGGGGGCCGCAGGTCACGTTGCTGGACGCGTTCTATATGGCGGTGATTACCATCACGACGGTGGGTTACGGCGAGGTGGTGGATACCCACGCGAACCCGCAGCTACGCCTTTTCAATATCTTCTTTATTCTCGTCGGCATCGGCATCATGCTCTACGTATTTTCGGCCTCGACGGCCTTCATCGTGGAAGGTGAACTTAACCACATTTTTTGGAGACGCAAGATGCAGAAACTGATCCGCGATATGCACGACCACCTGATTATCTGCGGCGCGGGTGAAACCGGCACCTACCTGGTGAAGGAACTCCTGAAGACCGGAAACGTTTTTGTGGTGATCGACCACGACGAGGGGCGCCTGGAAAGAATCAGCCAGCTCGGCGAGGTCCCGGTGCTGAAAGGCGACGCTGCGGACGAGGCGGTCCTGACCGAGGCACGAATCCAGAAGGCGCGCGGCCTGGCAACCGTCCTGCCGGAGGACAAGGATAACCTGCTGACTACCGTAACCGCGCGACAGTTGAATCCCAACCTCCGCATCGTGGCGCGTTGCGCGGAGGCCGGCATGGTGGAAAAGCTCCTGCGGCATGGCGCCAACTCGGCGATCTCTCCGAACATGATCGGCGGGCTGCGCCTGGCTTCGGAACTGATCCGGCCCGGCGTGGTGACTTTTCTGGACCTGATGCTGCGGGACCAATCCGGCACGCTGCGGGTGGACGAAATCACCGTGACCGAGGACTCGCCCTGGATTGGGAAGAAGCTGAAGGATCTGGACCTGCACGGCCGATACGAACTCGTGCCGCTGGCCCTGCGCAAGCCGGACGGCGACATGAAATTCAATCCCCGCAGTGACGCCGTCGTGGCCGGCGGCGACGTTCTGGTGGTCATGGGTGACGTGGCCAATGCCTGGAAGGCGCGCGATGCGGCGGGAAACAAGATTCCGCACCGTTAAAAAGCAGTGACAAGTGACGAGTGACAAAAGGCAGTGACGAGTGACGAGTGACAAGCAAAATCGGTGCGCTTGAATCTTGTCACTTGTCACTTGCCACTCGTTACTGCTCTTCCGTCACTTGTCACTCGTCACTTGTCACTCGTCACTTGTCACTGTTCTAACCGTCCAATTCCACAAAATCCTTCAGGCGCGGCAGCAGGTGCCGATTGGTTGAATCCGGGCCATAGAACAGCGCATGAATGTAGAGCAGCAGGGCCGGTTGGGAAAATCGGCTCGGTGGGTTCTTGCGCAACGGGAAATAGCACAGCTTCCCGGGGATGACTTTGCCCGGATCGTGGTAAGAAACGAGCGGCCACATCGCCGGGAAGAACCTGAACCCGGCTTGCGCGAGTGCGGCATGCCAGAGGTCCCCGGAACTGGCCGTGACTTCTGCATAGAGGCGCCAGTTCCATCCCTGCGGGCCGCGACGCTCCTGCCGGAGAACCTGGCGCAGGATCCGCGCGCCCAAGCCGTGGCCGCGGAGCGCGGGATCAACGAAGATATAGCTTCCAAAAACCGCGCTGAACGCCGGCAAAACCAACGTGCAGGCGCCTCCGGCCATGCGATGGTCCAGGTATGCCGCAAACAGATGCACCGGATTGGGGCGAGCCGGCGAGGGGACTACGACCCGCCGCAACACGCTGGGGCTGACACGCTCGTCGGGATTGAAACTGCGTTCGTAAAGCCGCAGGTATTCCTCCAGTTGACGGCGTTGCGTGTGGCGAAGTAATTGCACTGTAAGTTTGGGCATGGCTCTCCTTTGGTCGAAATAGAGGGCAGTAAGTCAATGCTTTGTAAAGGCAGCTTTACACTGCCGCCGGGTGAGGTGAAATCGCAGCAACAACACCAATGAAACCGCTGCCAATTCAATTGTGAAATCATGCTGGTTTCGAGTATCTTGTATCACAGGCTTGCGGTATCGGGCCAACGAAATGGGGAGTGTCGCCGGGATGCTGAGGAAACTCGGCTGGGTTCTGATTTTGCTGCTGGTTTTCGCGCTCGCTTCAATCGCTCAAGAAGTGGATAATGCGGTTTTTACCCCGATTTTCTCCGGGCAAGATTTGTCCGGCTGGCGTGTGATTGGGCAGCAGGATTGGCATGCCGAAGCCGGAATTTTGTGGACAGAGGGCAAGGGCGGTTGGTTACGTTCGGAACAGCGCTACGCGGACTTTGTGTGGCGTCTCGAATACCGAGTATCGAAGGGCGCGGTGAGCGGAATCTTCCTGCGAGCGGCCGAGCAGGGCGACCCCACGTTCACAGGCCTCAAAATCGCGATCCTCGATGACGCGGGACAACTTACGGACCTGCACAGCACGGGGGCGATCTACGGCGCAGTGATTCCCCTCTACGACGTCGGGAGGAAAACCGGCGGGTGGAACCAAATGGAGATATCCTGCATTGATCGCCACTTGACCGTATATCTGAATGGAAATCGAATTCACAAAATTGACTTTGACGATCCGGCGTTCGTCTTTGCCGAGAAGCGTCCGCTGAGCAGGGTTCCCAACCAAGGATATATCGGCCTGGAAAGTCATACCAACCGCGTGGATTTTCGCGACCTGCGCATTCAAGTCATCAAGCCTGCTGCCTGAAGAACGAAAATCGAAAGCCGAAAGTCGAAAATCGAAACTGGAAAATCGTTTGGGTTTCAAGTTTCGATTTCCGAACTACGACGGTGGGAGGGGAAAGTGTTTAGACTTCGCAGCAAGACGGGAAACGGTGTGGGAACGGGCGTGGTTTTTTTGCTCGTCATCCTGGCGGCTATCTTCATGATGCTAGTCGTGAAAGTGTTGAGCCGCGAGGCGCCGGCGCTGACCTTGCAAAAACAGCCCAGAGGACTGGGTCAGAAAACCGAACTGGTGGTGCAAGCGAGCGACGCCAAGCACAACCTGAAGGCATTGTCGGTGGAGGTGGTGCAGGATGGGCACGTCATTCATCAATCCAATTTGGTGATTTCCGCGCGCCCCCACCGCTGGTGGAAATTCTGGTCTGCCGGCCCGGCGAGCACCACGACGTGGAACGTGCTGGTGGGCCGGGAAGTGACACCGGTCTTGAAGCAGGGGCACGCCACCGTCCGCATTACGGCCCGCAACGATTCCTGGGGACGCTTCTTCCTCGGCGGCCGCAGCCAATTAGTGCTCGACTTGCCCGTGCGATTCGCGCCTCCCCAGATCGGCGTGTTGACTACACAGCATTATATTAACCAAGGCGGCTGCGACATGGTGCTGTTCACCGTTTCGGCGGGAACCACCGAGTCGGGTGTGCAAGTCGGCCCCTATTTCTTCGCCAGCTTCCCGGTGAAGGACTCGATGCCGCTAACGCGCCTTGCCCTCTTCGCGTATCCCTACAATGTTGATCCCGCCACGCCGGCGCGAATCGTGGCTCGGGACGACGCCGGGAACCAATCGCTGGCCAACTTCACCTACCGGGTGTTCCCGAAGAAATTTCACACCGATACGATTCCGCTCACCGACGACTTCATGAACCGCGTCGTGCCGCCCATCATGGCCGAGACGCCCGAGATGAACGATGAGGGTAGCCTGCTGAAGAATTTCCTGGAAATCAACGGCCACCTGCGCGACATCGATAGCCAGCGGCTCGTGGAATTCTCGCATCACACGGCTCCGGCGTTCACCTGGAGGGGCGCTTTCCTGCGTTTGCCGTCGAAGACGGAAGCAAGTTTCGCGGACTATCGCACCTACACCTACAACGGCCAGGTGGTGGACCATCAGACGCACCTGGGATTTGACCTGGCACAGTCCGAGCACATGGCCATCCGCGCCTCCAACGATGGCACCGTGGTGTTTGCCGGTTTTTTCGGGATTTTCGGCAATGCGGTGGTGCTTGACCACGGCTGCGGGCTGCAAAGCCTCTATGGGCACATGAGCTCCATCGCCGTCAAGGAAGGCGACACCGTGAAGCGCGAGCAGGAGATCGGACGCAGCGGACAAACCGGCCTCGCCGGCGGCGACCATCTGCACCTTACCATGCTGCTCGACGGAGTTCCGATCAACCCCATCGAATGGTGGGACCCGCACTGGATTCATGACCGGATTGAGGCAAAACTGGAACCGTATAGAAAATAGGGAGTAGGGAATAGGGAGTAGGGAATAGGGAAAAGACGTCTGTGGTTACACCTTTCCTTTGCTCTGTAAGGAGCGAATCAGGGCCCTTAGCATTTTCCCAACGAGTTCGCATTTTTCAAGAATCGGCACGGCCCTGTCTGCCGAAACTAATCCGACGCGCTGGGAGAGTAAAACATGAGTTTCTAGTTCCTTCAGGGATCCCTGTGCGATACGGAGGAACTGGATGTACTCGCCGCGATTCTCACGCCCATTCCCTTCTGCAATGTTGGCAGCAATCGAGGCCGCTGCCCGCCTGATCTGCGTCACCGCCCCAAAAAGTTCTTCTCGGGGGAAGCTTTTCGTCATTCGATAGCAAAGCTCAGCAAGATCCATTGCTTGCTGCCAAACGATCAAATCCCGGTACGAAGAAATCAGGACGGTCGCTTTTGCGAGTTGTTCGTTTCCCGCATTGACCACTGTTCCCAACTCCTACTCCCAACTCCCTATTCCCTATTCCCTACTTTCTACTCCCGCCCCACTCGGTCTAAATAAAACTCAAAAAACTTCGCAGGATCGGTCTGCATTCCCACCGTGGCATTAGCCGGTTTTCCTTCCACAACGCGCGTGTATCCTTGGCTGTCTACCTCGATGGCAAGATCCTTCATCTGACAAAGACCTGGGTTTAGCACCAGCGCCACTGCCATGGGATCGAACAGTGTGGGTGTTTCGCGGTTCCACAGATGGTAGAGAGCGGCCAAGGCGTTAGTGAGCGGCGTATTTTGACTGAAGATGCGGGCTCGCGCCGCGGCGTCGAGTTTCAGCATGGCGGTCACGTCCAGCGGCGCCATCGTAATGGATGTGCCGGAGGTGAACACCACTTGCGCCGCGGCGGGATTCGATTTGATGTTCCATTCCGAATCGGGCTCTGAGCCCGGCTCGTAGCCGCGCGCGATCGAGCCGCCCATCAGCGCAATGCGCTTGATTACTTTCGCTGCCAGGGGGTCCGCCTTCAGCACGGCAGCTACGTTGGTGAGTTCGCCGATCGCAATCAACGTGATCTGGCCGGGATAGCGATGGAACTTGCTGCGCAGGAAATCGACGGCGCTCTCGTTCAAGATCTGCGGGCTCACGAAGCCATCCGCCCAATGCGCCTGCTCGATGGGCTGCGGCGAGCCCGGCGTGCCGGCCACCACGGGAACCTGCCGCCATTTGCCGCCAGCTTCCCATAGCATTTTGGCGGCGATGCGGGCGCGCGCTGCCGTATCGCCGGAAACCGTGGTCACGCCCAGCAATTCAAATTCGGGGCTCCTGATGATTAACGCCAACGCGAAGGCATCGTCAATATCGGTGCCGATGTCGGTGTCAAGGATTACCGGGATCTTTTCCTGAGGTGCGGCGAGGCCGGTGAGGCTCAGGGCCAGAAATAGCATGGAAGTCATAGCGAGAAGTTTCATCATTCAGCATCCTTTCGCGAACCGTACGTACACTGCATTGAACCGAAACGCGCAATCCGAACTCACTTGATGACCGGGGCCAGCGCCACGCATCCGAGCCCCACGATGAAGATCACAAACATCAGCGCCAGCATCTGCTTGGTTCGGGCGCCCGCCCCGGCGAATTCTTTCCACACGAAGACACCCCAGATGGCTCCCACCATGGTGGCCCCCTGGCCCAGCGCGTAGGAGGCGGCCGGGCCGACCATCGCTGCATAAGAAGCCACAAAATTGGAAATCGTGCCCACGGCCCAGAACGCGCCGCCCAGAATGCCCCAGAAGTGCAGGCGGCTGCCGCCGGCAAAGTAATCAGCAAAGCTCACGGGCGGCCCCAATACAGGCCGGCGCATGATGAAGTAGTTTACCGGAAGGTTGCTTGCGAGGATGCCCAGCGCAAAAACAAATGCTACGGTATAAGGTCCCAAATGATTTTCACCGCTGATGCTCTTAGCCACAAACGGGTAGAACAGGCCCATACCGAACCCGCCGAGCAGGCTCAAAACAATTCCTTTTGTGGAAGCCTTGGTGTCGGGTGAGAGGCCGCGGTAAGCCAGCGCGTCGAGGACGATCGCGAGACACACGAGCGCCACGCCTCCAAAGAGCAGCAGGGGATTGCCTTTGGGCGTGATGATGTAATTGAGCACAGATCCAATTACGAGAGCCAGGCCGATGCCCACCGGAAACGCCACCGCCATCCCCGCGATAGCAATTGCGCCAACGATGAGAATATTGGCGATGTTGAACACGATGCCGCCCAGAAAAGCGTACGCCAGGTGCGCAGCGTTTGCCGCCGCGAGGTTACGGAAGAAACTCTCCGCGCTGGCCGCATCGGTGCGCCCCAGCGTCAGCCCCGCCAGAATGGCGCAAAGCAGGATGCCCCAGACGTAATCCCAATAGAAAAGTTCGAAACGCCACTTGCCCGTTGCCTTTTGCGTGTTGGCCCAACTGCCCCAGCAGATCATGCTGAGGATCATTAAGGCGAGCGTGAGCGGATAAATCTGCGGAACGAACATGCGATGCTCCTTCGCAACGATGAATCACTGCGATGAGCATCCTATGTGGAGGCGTGGAGGATTACAAGGGCCTATTCTTCCTCTTCTTCCGCCGCGGCGGGCTTATGGGCGGCGACGATCTTATCGGCGATCATCTGCGGGACGATGTCATAGTGAGACATTTCCATCGCATACGTGCCGCGGCCCTGCGTCATGGACGTGAGGTCGGAAGCGTATGAAAGCATTTCCGCCAGCGGCACCTGGGCTTTCACCACGGTTGAACCGCCCTTCGGTTCCATGCCCTGAATGCGGCCACGCCGGCCGTTGAGGTTGCCCATGATGTCGCCGGAGTAATTTTCCGGCACGGTGATTTCCACGTTCATGATGGGCTCGAGCAGGCAGGGCTTGGCCTGCTCCATGCACTTCTTGAAGCCCTTCGACCCCGCCAGCTTGAAGGCGATTTCCGACGAATCGACATCGTGGTAAGAGCCGTCGTAGAGAATGACGCGGAAGTCCACTACCGGGTAACCGGCCAGGTAGCCTTTGGCGGCGGCCTCGATGATGCCTTTCTCGACGGCGGGGATGAAGTTGCGGGGAATGGCGCCGCCGAAGATGTCGTTCACAAACTCAAAGCCCGCGCCGCGTGCCAGCGGCTCGACCTTGATCCAGCAGTCACCGTACTGCCCGTGGCCGCCGGTCTGTTTCTTGTGTTTGCCCTGCGCGTCACCCTTGGCGCGAATGGTCTCGCGGTAGGGAATCTTCGGCGCCTTCAGCGTCACTTCAATGTTGAACCGCCGCTTGAGCTTGGACACGGAGACTTCCACATGTTGCTGGCCCGCACCCGAAAGCAGAAACTCCTTGGTTTGCGGGTCACGCGAGAAGCGCAGCAACTGGTCTTCTTCCAGCATGCGGTGGATGGCCGTGGAGAGCTTGTCCTCGTCGCCGCGCGACTTGGGCTCGATGGCAAACGAAATCGCTGGCTCGGCCAGCTTCACTTTGGGGTAGTAAATGGGAGCGGACTTGTCTCCCAGCGTGTCGCCGGTCAGCGTATCTTTCAGCTTGGCCACGGCGCCGATGTCCCCCGCGTGGAGCTCGGCCACGGCGGCTTGGGTTTTCCCCTGGACGATGCCGATGTGCGAGAGGCGCTCCGAGGAGCCGCGATTGAAATTGGTCAGGTTGGCTTCATTCTTCACGATCCCGGAAAAGACCTTGAAGTAGCTCACCCGTCCGGCAAAGGCGTCAGCGACAGTTTTGAACACATAGGCGGAAACGGGTTCGGAATCGGCGATCTTGCGCTTCACGGTCTCGCCGCCCTCACGATCCAGGCCTTCCACTTCGCGCCGGTCGAGCGGTGACGGCATATAGTCCGCCACAAAATTCAGCAAATTTTCGCTGCCGATGTTCAGCACACCCGCGGCAACGGCCACCGGGTAAATCCGTTTCTGTAGAATTTCCTGCCTCAGGCCCGGCACCAGGTGCTCCACCGGGATCGTGCCTTGCTCGAAGAATTCCTCCATCAGCTTGTCGTTGCCTTCCGCCACCATTTCCACCAGCGCGTCGTGAGCCGTGTTGGCGGCTTCTTGCAGGTCGGCGGGAATCTCCGCTTCCTTCGCCTTGCCGGAGCCGTCCGCGTCGTAGAGGTAAGCCTTCATGCGTACCAGGTCCACCACGCCGCTGAAATTCTTTTCCTCGCCAATCGGCAGTTGCACGGGCACCACGGTGCGGCCGTACTCCGTGCGCAGGGCTTCGAGCGTGCGTTCAAAGCTGGCGCGGTCGCGGTCCATCTGGTTGATCACGATGGCGCGCGGCAGACCGTATTTTTCGCAGAACCCCCACACTTTTTCGGTTTGCACCTCGATGCCGGCAACCGCGTGTACCAGCAACATGGCGCAGTCCGCCGCCACCAGGGCCGCCTCCGTTTCGTGCATAAAGATGTTGTACCCCGGCGTATCCACGAAATTGATTTTCGTTTTCCCCCACTCCGCGTAAGCCAGCGAGACGCTGATGGAGAACTTGCGTTGGATTTCTTCTTCGTCGTAGTCCGTCACCGACGTGCCGTCGTCCACCTTACCCAGGCGATTCACCATGCCCGCGGTGAACAGAAGTGCGGAAACAAGCTGCGTCTTCCCCGTATCGCCATGGCCTACCAATGCAATATTGCGGATATTCTCGCCTTCGTAGATTTTCACCAGGAGCTCCTTCGAATCATGGGACTTACCATCGAAATGCGCCGTACCGCGCGAAGCAAACCTTCATCCTAGCATAGGGCTCAAAACGCATCAACGCGTTGCACGCGAAATAGCCGGCTGATTTATGCAGCGTTGGCAAAGATGCCGCGGACGATGGCCTCGCGCTCCTTCAAGCCGGTGCTCTCGAACTCGCTTACCACCTGCTCCAGCAAGGTGGGGACGTCGAGGCTCTGGGGACACTTCTGGACGCAATCCCGGCAGTGCGAGCACTGCGACGCATAGCCCGGTTGCCCGGTCAGCAATCCTCCCATTCGTGCCACGTAAAGGAATGAGGCCTGCTGCCTCTGGCCGAAGGTGTGAAACGCATTGAACAGTGAAAAGCACTCCGGGATGTTGACGCCCGAAGGACACGGCTGGCAGTACCCGCAACCGGTACAGCCCACCTTCATGATCTCGCGGTATTTGCTGCCCACTTTACCGATCAGGGCGATTTCCGCATCGGTCAGCGCGCCCGGCTGTGCGTCCGCTGCGACGGCCACGTTCTCTTCCACCTGCGCCTCATCGTTCATCCCGGATAACACGAGCGTCACCTCGGGGTGGTTCCAAACCCATCGCAGGGCCCACTCGGCCGGAGTGCGCCGTGTTTCGGCTTCCTGCCACAGGGCTTGAATGGCAGCCGGTTGCGGCGAAATGGCCAGCGCGCCGCCGCGCAACGGCTCCATCACCATCACGCCCAAGCCCTTGGCCGCCGCGTATCTCAGCCCTTCCGTGCCGGCCTGGGTTTCCTCGTCCAGATAGTTGTATTGGATCTGGCACATCGCCCACGGGTAGGCGTCCACAATGCGTTTAAAGTCCTCGCGCAGTCCGTGAAACGAGAAGCCGGCGTGCGCGATTCGCCCGTCCGCCTGCGCCCGGTCGAGGAACTCCGCTACACCGAGCGCGGCGACCTGGTCCCAGGTATCCCCGTTGACCGAGTGGACCAGATAGTAATCGATCTGCGGCGTAGCCAGTTTCTTGAGCTGCGCGTCGAGAAAACGATCCATATCCGCGCGGCTTCGTACCTGCCACGCCGGCAGCTTGGTGGCCAGCTTCACCCGCTGGCGATAACCGCCGGCCAGAAGGCGGCCCACAAACGGCTCGCTTTCGCCACCATGATAGGGCCACGCGGTGTCGACGTAGTTCACACCATGGTCGATGGCATAGCGGATCTGGCCCGCCGCCCGCTCCTCGTCGATCCGGCCATCTTTCGTCACGGCCAGGCGCATGCAGCCGAATCCCAGAATCGATAACTCATCTCCTGTTTTTGCCACTTTTCTGTAAAGCACTTATGTCCTCCCTCTAACTGTCTGCCCGAAAGGGTAGTGCCGTGGAGGCGCATTATATTGCATTCACGATATCTTGGGGGATGTGGCGAAGCACAACGTCACGGATGGCAAGGGCCGAAGCGCGAGCTTGCTTTGCGGCGTCCGCCGTGGGCCAGAAGGAATCGTCATACCGCAGGCGTACGGCATAGGGTGTCAATTCGGAAGCCATCAACGTCAGCGTGCGAAACTGCACGTTGATGCCGGCGCAGAGTTCAGTGAGGTCGCCCAGATTGTGAGTATACGGAAAAGGCTTGTCGTGAAAAGCCAGGAACGCCTTTAGATACTTTTCGGCGGCTTGTTGGGCGTGGAAGCAGGCGCCATCGAACGCGCCCGCTCCCAAGGCTGCATCCAGGGTTACCAAATCGCTCCCGGCTTTGCGCAGCCAGCCGCAGACCACGTCAGCCTGCTTTTTCATATACCACCTTTCCTTCACGAAGGGCCGTAGTGAGGAACGCCTGCGGCACAGCGCTCCAATCCCTGACTTCTTCGGGGGTGTACGTTAACACGTCCACGGGCGCGTTTAATCCCGCCAGCGCCAGGTACAGCGCGGCGTCGCGGCGGTAGCCCGGCTCATCGGATTGTTTGATTACCAGGATGTCAAAATCACTGTCGGGACGGGCGTCGCCGCGAGCCCGGCTGCCGAATAAAATGATCTTCTCCGGCTGCGCCGTAGCTACAATTCGGCGGATGATGTCCTGCATCAAGTCATCGTTGAATGAAGCCAATCTCAGCGTCCGCAAGGCGTGACCTCGGTCGGTGGCAGCGTCTGTCTAACGGATAATTGCACGGGCGAGGCGGGTTTGTCGAGGGTTTGTCAGCGCACGCGAAAAACGTCGAGGCAGGCGCAAACCAAGGAGTGTGCGCGAAGCGCCTTGGACTGCGGCCGCGAAGCTGCCGCCTTTCTCATATTTCCACCGCAGCAATACTCAGCCAGCGCCCCCCACAGTCGCGAGTGAAAGGCGGCAGCTTCGCGGCCGCAGTCCAAGGCCGTCGACAATTGATCCTGCATTCTTGCCCTGTGCGTAGCCTATCCTATACGGTGCAACTCCCCCTGCTCCAGGAGGTAGCGGGTGAAGGCATTATCATCGTCCAGGTCCACCAGGTCCACCGGGCGTCCCAAAGCATCGTGTGCATCAGCCATCGCGCGGAAAAAACCTCCGGAGGCAGTCCGGAAACGGCCATGTCTACATCCGAGTTGGGACGCAGCGTCCCCTTGCTGGCCGAGCCGAAAACGTACACCTCGCGCGCTCCGGCTGCCTTCAGCGCCGCCGCCGCTTTTTCGATGAGCGGTATCAAGTCTGCGTCCATTCTGCCTTCTTCCTAACGGATAATTGCACGGGCGGGGCCGGTTTGTCGAGGGGGGTGCCGGCATCATTCGTTGCGCACGCTGGCGAGCGCCTGCGCGTAGCTCAGCAGGCGTCCGCCGTGCTGCTGTTGGTAGGTTTGTGCTTCCTGCGGCGTCTTAAACGCCACCAGTGTGGGCAGGCAGCGGTCGTACTCGCGGGTGGAAACGCCGTGGGGTTCGCGGGCCATCGGCTGATCGCCGTGCGTGCAATATTGCAAGTCGCCGCCCTCCAGGTACGTAGCGGATTCGGCAGCGATCTTCTCTCCCGTGTTGACGTCCGTGGCCCACGCCGTGCCCGGCTCTTCCTGGCCCCGATTCACCTGGGCGTGCATGCCACAGCGCGGGCAGCACGCCGTCACCACGCGGCCGCCTATCTTCAATTGGTACGCGGTAACCGGATGCACCATGCGGTCGCAGAAGGGACACATGCCCGCCATCTCGCGACGATTTTCGTAACGATAGGCCCAAAAGCTGGTAAGGCCGATGGCCACCAGCGCGACCAGCGTTATCGTGACTTCGCGGACTTTCATGAGCACATTCCCAAGCCAAACGCCCCCACTTCTATTATAGCTGGGATTCCTATTGTGGTTGCATTCTGCGTCGGGGTGTTGTAATCCGCGAGAGCAGATGCTAGTCTTGTGGTGGTAAACGGTGATCAGTAATGAGCCGCATCTATGAAGTCGAGGCGCGTTGGGATTCTGAAGCAGGAGTCTGGGTCGCGGAGAGTGACGATATCCCCGGCTTGGTGACCGAAGCTGAATCAATGAACACGTTGTTGGATAAGGTTCGGACACTGGTGCCGGAACTCTTCGAGTTAAACGGCGGGCTGGAACCGGGGCAAAAGGTTGTCAACGTTCTCGTTCGGGCTCATCATGAAGAAACTGCTGCCGTGCCCGTAACGACCTGATGGCGACCTATACACCGAAGCTAAAGGAGATCCTTCGCGATCACGGGTGTTGCTTCAAACGCGCGGGTCATGGCGACCACGATATTTGGTATAGCCCGATAACCCGGCGACACTTTCCAGTAGACCACAAGATTTTATCCCGGCACACGGCAAATGCCGTCCTGAAGCAGGCTGGCATCCCTAAGCAGTTCTGAAGACGGCCCTTACTCGAGGCGTTTCAGCTCAAAATTCCATTTCCACACCGCATAAATTGCCGGGTAAACCAGCAATTCCAGAATGAAGGATGTGAAGATGCCGCCCACCATGGGGGCGGCGATGCGTTTCATCACGTCGGCGCCGGTGCCCGTGGACCACATGATAGGGAACAGGCCCATGAACATGCACCCCACGGTCATCACCTTGGGGCGGACGCGCATGGCTGCGCCGTGGACGATGGCGTCCTGCAAATCCCGGTGGCTTCTCAGCCTTCCCGCTTGCTTCCAGCTTTCGTAGGAGAGGTCGAGGTACAGCAGCATGAAGACGCCGGTTTCCGCGTCCACCCCCATCAAGGCAATCAAGCCCACCCAGACGGCGATGCTCATGTTGTAACCCAGCCAGTGCAGCAGCCACACCGCGCCCACGGCCGAAAACGGCACCGCCGCAAAGACGATGAGCGTCTTCACCACCGAGCGCGTGTTCAGGTAGAGGAGAAGGAAAACCAGGAAAATGGTAATCGGCACCACCAGTTTCAGGCGCTCGCGCACGCGTTGCAGGAATTCGTATTGGCCGCTCCAGCTCAGGCTGTAACCGGGTGGCAAATGGGGTTCCACCTGCGCGCGCACCAATTGCTGGGCCTGTTCCACAAAGCTCCCCAGGTCGCGCCCGGCAACGTCCACGTACACGTATCCGCTCAGCAAGCCATTCTCGTCGCGAATCATGCTAGGCCCTTCCACCAGGCGAATGTCCGCCAGTTCGCTGATGGGGATTTGCGCGCCCGAAGGCGTCGCCACCAGCACGCGCTCGAGCGACCCCACATCGCTCCGATAGTCGCGCAGGTAGCGCACGCTCACGGGGTAGCGCTCGCGTCCCTCGACCGTGGTGGTGACGTTCTCGCCGCCTATCCCAGACATGATGTACGCCTCCACGTCATCCACCGTCAGGCCGTAGCGGGCCAGTTGGTCGCGCCGGAGATTGAAATCCAGGAAGTACCCGCCGCTCACCCGCTCGGCATAAACGCTGCGGGTGCCCGGCACGTGTGCCAGGGTATGTTCAATCTCCTCGCCGATTTCCTGGATCTTATTGAGGTCGGCGCCCAGCACCTTGACTCCCACGGGCGTGCGCACGCCGGTAGTAAGCATGTCCACGCGGTTGCGAATGGGCATGGTCCAGGCGTTGGTGGCGCCGGGAATGCGCAGCGCGCCATCCATCTCATCCACCAGCTCATCCTGCGAAATGCGATCGGGCCAGACGTGGCGCAGAATCCTTTGCACCCATTCCGGGGCCCGGCCGGAGTACCAGCGCGGCTTTTTCCGCCACTGGTCCCGCGGCTTCAGCAGGACGGTGGTCTCCACCATGGAGAGCGGCGCCGGGTCCGTGGAGGTCTCCGCGCGTCCCGCCTTGCCGAAGACCCGCTCGACTTCCGGAAAGGTCTTCAGTATGCGATCCTGAATTTCCAGCAACCGTTGCGCTTCCGCCAGCGAAATACCGGGCAGCGTGGTAGGCATGTAGAGCAGCGTGCCTTCGTTGAGTGGCGGCATGAATTCCGAGCCCAGCCGTCGGAACACGGGGACCGTGAGCACCACGGCGGCAACGGCGCCGGCGATGACGACCCACCGCATGCGCACGGCAGCCTCCACTACTGGATGGTAGAGTTTGATCAGGAGGCGGCTGATGGGGTGCTTCTCCTCCGGGTGGATTTTCCCCACCAGCACGGCGTTGGCGATGCGCGCCAAAAAACGCGGGCGGAAATTAAATGACGTGGCGTGGGTGAAAAGGAGGCGCATCGCGGGGTCCAGCGTGATGGCCAATAACGCCGCGGTCGCCATGGAGAAATTCTTGGTAAAGGCGAGCGGCTTGAAGAGTCTTCCTTCCTGGGCTTCCAGCGCAAAAATGGGCGTGAATGAAACGGCGATGACCAGCAGCGAAAAGAAGCTGGCGGGCGCCACCTCCTTGATGGCTTCAATCACCACCTCGTGGTAATCGCGCTGGCGCCCTTCCGCCTCCCATGCCTCCAGCTTCTTGTGCGTTTGCTCCACCACCACGATGGCCGCGTCTACCATGGCGCCGATGGCAATGGCGATGCCTCCCAGCGACATGATGTTGGACGTCACGCCGATGGCTTTCATGGGAATGAACGAAATCAGCACCGTGATGGGAATCGTCAAAATCGGAATGAGCGCACTGGGAATGTGCCAGAGGAAGATCAGAATCACGAGGCTGACGATGCTGATTTCCTCAAACAACGTGTGCTTCAGGGTGTTGATGGAACGCAGAATCAACTCCGACCGGTCGTAGGTGGAAACAACCTTCACGCCGGGCGGCAGCGAGGGCTGGATTTGATCCAGCTTGGCCTTGACGCGGCCGATGACGCGCAAGGCGTTTTCGCCCGAGCGCATGATCACCACGCCGCCCACGGCGTCGCCGGTGCCGTCCAGGTCGGCCACGCCGCGCCGAATGTCCGGGCCCAGAGTGACCTGGCCGATGTCCGCCACGGTAATGGGCACGCCAGAGCGCACATCGCCGCCCACCACGATGCTGCGCAGGTCGCCCAGCGACCGCGCATAACCACGCCCGCGCACCATGTATTCGCGGCTGGCAAGTTCCACCAGCCGCCCGCCCACGTCGTTATTGCTCTCCCGCACCGCCTCTACGACTTTCATCAGAGGGATTCTGTATTCCGCCAGCTTGTACGGATCGACTTGAATCTGGTACTGGCGCACCAGCCCCCCGATGGGCGCAACCTCCGCAACTCCGGGAACGCTTTCGAGGTAATAGCGCAGATACCAGTCCTGGTATGAGCGCAGCGCATCAAGGCTCTGCCGGCCGGTGGTGTCCACCAGCGCATATTGGAAAACCCAGCCGATCGAGGTGGCGTCCGGCCCCAACTCCGTCTGCACGCCGGAGGGAAGCCGCGAGATGATTTTCGAGAGGTACTCGAGCGTCCGCGAGCGCGCCCAGTAAATGTCCGTGCCTTCGTCAAAGATGATGTAAACGTAGGAATAGCCGAAATCGGAGAATCCGCGGATGTCCTTCACGTGCGGCGCGCCCAGCAACGCCGTGATGATGGGATAGGTCACCTGATCTTCCATGATGTCGGGGCTGCGGTCCCAGCGCGAGTAGACGATGACCTGCGTGTCGGACAAATCGGGAATGGCGTCCAGCGGCACGTTCTTCAGCGACCACCACCCGCCCGCCACCGCCACCCCCACCAGCAGGAAAACGACAAATTTGTTTCGCGCGGAAAAATCGATGATGCGATGAATCATGCGCTTGCTCCTGTCCTCGTTCTCGAAAACGCTCCGCGAAGCGCCTTGGACTGCGGCCGCGAAGCTGCCGCCTTTGATATTTTCCAGTGCGGCAGTATTCCGCTCGCCTTCACAGAGCGGCCATTGGCCTACCCCAAAGGCGGCAGCTTCGCGGCCGCAGTCCAAAGCGCCTCGCGCAACTAAGGGCTAATGGTTCATCCCCGGCATGTTCATATGCTCGGGTTTCGGGGATTCCGGCTGGGCCGCGCCTGCCGCCGGCTGCATGCCTTCCATGGATTCGCGCAGATTGCTTTCCGAGTCGATCAGGAAATTGGCGCGGGTCACCACCAAGTCACCGGCGCGCAGACCGCTGAGGATCGCCGCGTAACCGCCCGAGCGCGCTCCCACGGTTACGGTGCGCGGCTCAAAAATGCCGTTTCCGCGAGCGATGAACACGTGCTGCTGCGTTCCCGAATCCAGCACCGCGTCCACCGGAACCGTCAGGCGCCGCCCGAGGCCGCGATGCAGTTCCACGTTCACAAACATGCCCGGCTTCAACTTCATGCCGGGGTTGGGGAACTCCATGCGGACGGAAATGGTTCGCGTGTCGGGCTTCACCGTGGGAGCGATGAAGATAAGTCTTCCGTGCAACGCGGTGTTGGGCAGGGCCTCCGTCGTGAGTGTCGCTTCCTGTCCCAGGCTCACCGAAGGCGCGTCAGACTCGTAGATCTCCGCCTCCGCCCAAACCGAGCTGAGATCCACCAGTTGGTAGATATCCGTTTCCGGGCTGACGTACTGATTGGGGAACGCCTTGCGATCCACCACGTAGCCGGTGGCCGGCGCGAAGACCTTAATATCGCGGGCCGGCTTGCCCGAGGTTTCGATGTCGTGAATCTGCGCGTCCGACAGGTCCCAAAGCTCCAGTCGGCGGCGCGCCGCCTCCAGCAGCGATGCGCCCGCCGTGGCGATTTCCGGAAACGAACTGTGCGCCAACGAGTCGCGCGCCCGCAGCGCCAGCAGATATTCCTGCTCTGTCGCCAGCAGGTCGGGGCTGTAATAGGTGAAAAGCGGATCGCCCTGCTTCACCCACTGCCATTCGTAATCTACAAAGACCTTCTGGATCCAGCCGCTGGTGCGCACGTGAACGTGCACCAGGCGCGTCTCGTCCATCGCCACCTGGCCGTAGGACCGCACCGTCTGGTCGAACGCGCGATATTCAGCTTGGGCCGTGGTGACGCCCATCATCTGCTGCCGCGCGGGACTGATCTCCACGGCCCCGGGCGGCAGAGGCGCGCCCGGCGTGCCGGAGGCATAAACCGGCACGAGTTTCATGCCGCAGTCCGGTGCAATCCCCGGCTTGTACGAGTGATACCAGGGGTGCATGGGGTCCTGGTAATAGAGAATCTTCCCCTGGTCCGCGTTTGCCTGGTCTGCGGCCTGTGCGTTCGAGAGGCGGGAAACGCGCGCCACGATGAGTTTGTGCAGGGACGCACGGTGCGCTGTGAGATCGCTCCCCAACATCGTCCCGGCGCAGAGGGCGGCCAGAACGGCCATCAGCGGAAAACGGGAAATTCGGATCGTGGTTAATCTCATTTTCGAAATCTCCTTTCGCGAAAAAACGAGACGTTCTTCTCCGTGGCCTCTGTGATGCTTTTCTCTGTGGCCTCTGTGTGAACCCCGGAGTTTCGCACAGAGGTCGCGAAGGAAACACGCACAGAGGACACAGAGACATCGTCTACCGCCTTGGTGGTTCGCGCGGCTAATGTGCTTTCGCTATCAGATCCAATCCGGTCAGTTCTTCCAGCCGCGCCAGCGCCTTTTCGTGACCGGCAACCTGCTGGTAATCATCAAGCTCCGCGTCGATCACTGCCTGAAGGTTGCTGAGCACACTCAGGAAGTCCACGGCGCCGGTCTGATAGCTGTTGATCGAGGATTCGAGCGTCAAGGACGACTGCGGCTTGATGCCCTGCGCATAGAGTTTCAGCAATTGCTCCGTTGCCTGAACTTCCAGAAAATCCTGCTGCACCTGGTAGCGCAGCGTGGTGAGTTCGCTCGCTTGCATCTGGCGGGCGGATTCCAGGTTGGCCGCCGCCTCGGCAACCGCCTTATCCTGCTTGCGATGATGGAAAACCGGCAGGGACGTGGAGAGCGTGATTCCGTACATATCCGGCAAGCCATCGCGCTGCATGTAGAGATAGCCCACGCTGAAGTCGGGTCGCTCTTCCTTGCGCGCCAAGCTTCACGAAGAGGCGGTTCTGGTCCACCATCGCCTGGCGCTGCTTGAGCACCGGATAGTTCGCCTGCGCGGCCGCCTGAAGCTGGTCTTCCGAATAGGCCAACGCGCTGGGCGGGACGGCCTCGGGCGCGCCGACGGGCGAGTCCACGGGCAGATCGCGGAGGCTATTGAGCTGTGCGGCGAAGGTCCGCCGCTGCTGATGGAGCAGGGTAGCGCGCTGCTCCAGCCGCGTCAGCTCCATTTGCGCCCGCAACAAGTCCTGCTGCGCCGCCTTGCCGACGGAATAGCGAATTTCCGTGACCTTCGCGAACCCTTCCAGCGCCTCCCGGTCCTTTTGCAAGATCCCGAGACTCTGATCGACAAAGGTCAGATCGAAATACGCCTGTTTCACTTCCGCCGCCACCCGCCGGGTCACGGCTTCGTAAGCCAGTTCTTCCGAGTCGGCGTCACGTGTGGCGATTTGCGTGCGCAGGCTCGTCTTGCCGGGGTAGGGAACGGTCTGCTCGGCCATGACCTGGCGCGCGCTGGAGGGGTCGGCTCGCATCAGCGTGAACGGCGGCAGCGCATTGCCCCCGTAGCTGAATGAAACCGTGGGGTCCGGCCAGGCGCCCGCCTGCGGCACCCGCGCGCGCCTGGCCTCCACCGCCCGTCGCGCCGCCAGGACCTCCGGGTTGCGCTCCGCCGCTTCCTGAACCAGCACGGCCAGGCGCAGCGGCGGCCCGATTTCCGCAGCACTTGGAGGTGCTGATTGAGCGAAGGCTCCTGCCGGTGCGGACGGATTGACGGTCCGAAGAAATGCAGCGAGGCAAATAAAGCTGGCGACCAGAAGACGTTCCTTGTTTCTCATTGATGTTGGACTCTCCATGTTGTTGAACTACCTGCCGACATCCTGGCGCGAAGCGCCTTGGACTGCGGCCGCGAAGCTGCCGCTTTTGATTCCGTTTGCTGACCGGCTAGCTGTTGCCGGCTCGCTGTTGCCGAAAGACGTTGGTTCGCGACCTGGCCGAATTACCATTGCCGACGTGCTGTGGCCGGCTTATGTGGCCGGCTTGCTACCGCGGTGAGAAGGCGGCAGCTTCGCGGCCGCAGTCCAAGGCGCTGCTTGGCCGCGCATGGGCACGGACTCGCACTTCGGGCTTAGCGATGGATGGAGAGTTTCAAATCAGAAGCAGGCAGGATTGAGCAAGAGGACTTAACGGAGGCGACGCCGACGGCAGGACAAATTGCCCAACCGGGCGGTTGACCACCGTCGGGCATACGTGCGGGGCCGCGGGCACGGACGCCGACTGAGCGGTGTACTGCGACGGGCGCACCACATTTCGCGCCTCGGTAATTGAGCCTTGGCAGGTGAGAAGCGCGCCGATGCAGCAGTCGGGCAGCGAAGAACCGGCTGGCATGGCGTGGCCGTCCATAGGACAACAGGCGTGGGCCTGATGACCGCTCGGCACACAGAGGCCCCGCAGCCCGGAGAGCTGCACAAGAAAGACCGTGAGTAAGACGTATATGCCGCGCCGCACTGCCGGAAGGCCTCGCAAGCTATTTTACAGCAACCTGGGCACCGAAGCGCAAGTCAAAACGTCCGACGACTCTGGCGCTTTTGCAATGGTTCTCAATAGTTAGGGGGATCGGGATTTTGCGGGCTGGACGAAGTTGGACGAAGTGTCACTTTTTCGCCTGATCGGACCTGCTGGACGGTGCGGCGGAGATTCTCATAGAAGGCGCGGCGCGCATCGGTATCCTCGCGAAGTTGCCTTAGATCCTCGAGGGCCTTTTTGTCCGGATCGACGTAGGGCGCTGACGGGCGCGCTTGCTTGCCCTGCGTCACTTCGTTATACCGTCGTCCGGCAGGCGTGCGCGTCGCCGCCAGAGCCGATCCAGAGAGATTGCCCGCAAGGCCTGCTGCCCGTTTCCCCTCCGGCGTCGCCGGAGCCTGCCCGCGTATGATCGGAGGAATCGACGCCGGATGGGGCGGCACGACCTCTGTCTGAAGCGGCATCGAGGCGGGGCCGGTCTGCCACGTTCGCTTTATCGCTCGAGTATGGCTGACGCTTGCGGACGGATTGTGTTGCGAAGTAGTTTGCGCGCTTGCCGGTATTTGCAGGATATCCACAATGCACAGCGCGACACCGATGAGCATCAGTAAGGCAAAAACGCGGCGTGGTGTGAGGGGAGCCATAGCGTTCTCCCGGATCGAGCCGAATACCGATTCTTGCCTTACCTAGGGATGTGGAGGCGCGTTCAAACCGCCCCAATTGCGCCTGTCGACTTTAACCGCAAGGGGTTTTGAGTGCGCTTCGACCGGTTGCTTCACATAATAGTCATAGCGGTCTTCGAGCTTGTCTGATTCCAGCGCTTTGTCCGAAAGGCCGCAGGCCGCAGAACCGTATTTCACGCGGCAGGTCTCCGATTGCACGGCAATTTGATTCACATCGTTGGCAAGATCCGCCAGCGGCGACTTGGTGGCCTTGAGGTAGAGGTCCTTACGCTGCTTGCTTAACTGATCCGCTGTTGTTGTTGAGTGGTCGGCCTGCGCCCAGACTGCGGCCGTGAGTCCAAGGAGCAACACTAGGGCCGACGCCGTCATGAGGGTACCTTTTGCAAGCGCCCATGCACTGGATGCTGCGATTCTGTTTGGCCACATGGATTACTCCTTGGGTTCCGGCGCCGATTTCTCGGGGTGCCCCTGCGCGTCGTTCGTTGTGTCCGAGGATTTGTTCGCTGCGTCCGGTTTAGCGTCAGCCTTCTTGCTGGAGCCCAGGCTCTGGAGCGTATTCTGAACCTCGGGGCTGGCGGCCAAGTGGTGAACGGCGGCCGTCGCCTTGTGGCCCTGGTCCAGCACATCCTCCGCCTGCGCGCTCACGTCGTAATACTCCAGCCGATCGGCCAGGTTCAACTGGTTCTGGTGGGCCGATTCCGCGTCCGCTGTGTAGGCTTTGGATTCTTTCTCGAGCGAGTCCGCAAGCGCCACCAGTCGCTTCAGTTCGTCTTGTGCGCTGGCAGCCTCCTGCTGGGCGAGCGCCTGTTGCGTAGTCGCCTCCTTGGCGTCACGCTCATTTTCATATAAACGGTGGCGAATCTCGCTCACCTGTGCCTCAGTTCCGGGCTGGTGAGCCAGGTTTTCCGCTGCCACTTCAAGGTCTTGCGCATTCACCGTGCTGTCCCGCTTACTTAATGTGTCGAGCGTTTTCTGCCGCTTGGCGATGAAGCTTTGGAGCGACTGTTCCTGGCCCCGCACCAGGAGCGCCTCGTCCGCATATTCCTTGGCGAGCGCCTTGCTGGTCCGTTCGCGATCTTGTTCGTCCTTCAGTTCCACTTCCACCCTGCGGGGATCCGCGTACTGCTTCAGGCCAGGCTCGGCATCGCCCGCCTTGCCGTAAGAAGCCATCTCGAGCACGCGGTCCTCGTGGCGTTGGTTGAAGCCATCGATAAGATTGTGGACACGCGCCTCCAACGGTTCCTTGGCCGCCGGCTCTTCCGGTGCGGCTGTTGTCTTGGCCGCTGCCGGCTGGGAGGATTCCGCGGCGGGGGGCAGCGTGGGTTCTTCAGGAGGAGAGGCGGGTTGCTGGGCAAACACCACGCCCGCGACCGCAAAACACGCCACTATGGAAAGCGCGGTGGCCCTCATTGGATTTCCTCCACCAGTGCGGCCTGTACTCCGGCATCATTGAGCAGCGGATCTCTCTGCCAATCCTTTTCGGTGGCGCGCATGATGACGATGAGATTGCGAGCCATCTCCGCCCGTGCCGCGGGGGCCATGGCGGTTCTTTGCGCGTCAGTGTACGCGTCGCGCATCAGGTTGAGCGGTTCGGAACTATGATCGCCTGTCTGGAACTTCGCCAGGGCGCGCAGGTACTTGGCGAATGTGCGATCCACCGGCGGCCGGTCCTTGAGGTTCATGCCTTTCAGGTCCCGCAGAACGCCAGCAGGATCGCTGTTGAGTTGGTCAGATAGTTCCAAGAGATCATCGGAAGGCGAAACGCTTCGCGTGGCGCCCCACCGGGGGACATACGCGGGGTTAGTGGCGCGCCACTGTGGCGAATACGTCGAGGGATTGGCGCCCCAGCGAGGCGGATTCACCGGTGCAGGAGCGCCCCACGATTGGGGATTCGTTGCGGCGCCCTGCTCCTCGTCATACTCGCCCGCCGCCATAAACGAAGCCGGACGATCCAGCACAAAGTCGATTACGGTACCGGCCGGGACCACGATGTCGGGGCCGCGGCGCGCTACGGTCCAGATCGCTGCCACCAGCAAACCGCCGCCGGCGCCCAAGGCGCCACCCACCGGCCCGGCTGCTACAAAGCCGGCTCCGGCGCCAATCGCGACTGCGGAAAAGTCGACGCCCGCGTCCTTCACCAGTCCCCGATTGCCGTGCGCCGTACCTTCTTTGTCAGTCTTTTTGTGGCGGGTGAGCTGATTCGCGTAGCCGTCGAGGGGAATCCTCTCGCCATTGGGCGTCAGCACGGAATAGAGCCCCAGACGCAATTGTGATCGACCCTCAACGCGTCCCGCACGCTTACTCTCGAGCACCGCTATACTGATCTTCGTGCCCGCCGGGAGCGCCACTTGGCCGTCAGAAGTCGCAATATCCTGCATGAGGGTGCCGGTGACGGTGCGGACACCGCCAAAGGAGTGCCACTCGTAGAAGTCCTTGGTGCCAACGGACCTTTCCAGCCGAACCGGGATTTTAGTGCCCGGTTCCACCCGGAGCCGTTCGGCGGCCTGTGCCAAGGCAGGGAGACAAACAAGAAGTGCTACCACCTTAGAAAGTGATCGTGGATTGGGTTGCATGGTTTCAGACCTCGGGCAGCTAGCTGCAATTGGAGTTCCACGCTGGCGAACCGAAGGTATAACGAGATGCCGCCCGCCGGCGGACTGAACCGGGGCGCCTCGCCTTTCCGGCGGCGGGTATGGTGTGGAGGTTTCCGGACTCGCGATTGGATTAAAATATAAGCCTCAGTGGTCGGTATTCTCGTTCCTTGCTTTAGGTTAGGGGCAGGGTGGGGGAACGGCTGGGCTTTCCGCGCCGATGTCGGGCTGACGCCACCACTGACACTCGTGACCGTCCCGAGCATCCTTAGTCACGCGAAGGCGATCAAGGATATGGTTTGGCCACATATGAGCATGCCGGTTCCACAGCGTCCCCTGGCCGAATTCGGCCACCTGAGTGGCTGCTTTTGGCCACCCGGCCCATTTCGGCCATAGGGGCAGCGGCAGGCTCACCCCGCCTTCTCTGCGGCTTAGCGCCTCCCGCTATGGGTTAAATCTCCTTGACCCTGCCTGTGGTTTCGACAAGAATAGGCGTGCAGGTTTGCTGAGCCATGAGTCCACGAACCAAGGTCTATGGCGGTGAGCGGGGCCGCTCACTCGAAGTCGAGTGGACGACCATCTCCTACCGCACGATCGCCATTTACCTCGTGGTTGGCTTTTTGTTGCTGCTTGGTATCCTGTATCTGATTTCGCCGCAGTTTGTGGAAAGGACCGTCACGCGCGTGCTCGAGACGGTGGCCGCCGAACCCCGCGCTCCTCGAGCGAACGCAGCGCGGAAAGAAGCGCATTTTGTGAATTTGGACGGTACAGTGCGGGTGAAGAAAGCTGCCTCCTTGCAATGGGTCCCGGCTGATTTCAACACCAGCCTGGATAAAGGGGACTTCGTGCAAACGGGAAGCGAGGGAGTGGCGCGCATCATCTTCACGGATGGCACGCACTACACGCTGAAACCGGATTCGCTGATCGTAGTGGAGGAAAGCCGTGAGGATCCCGTGACCCGGGCCACGAAGGTGGCCGTGCAAGTGACGTCGGGCGCGGTGGACTTGGGGACGGGCCACTTTGAAACACCAGGGTCTATGTCGCAAGTATCCTTCGCTGACGCCGTAGCCACGTTGAATGAAGAAAGCCGCGCCGCAGTTCGTAACGACCCGGACAAGAACGTCCACGAAATTACCGTGAACGCAGGCCAGGCGGAAGTGACGCGCGGCTCAGAAAGCGTGCAGCTTGGCCAATACGAGCAGGTTTCTTTTGCCGCACAACAACCGGGATTGGTGCGGGCGAAAGTCATTGCTCCGCCATCCCTGCTGACGCCTCCGAATATGGAGTTGTTGCAGGTCCGCGACCCCAAGTCCACCACCCTCGATTTCAGTTGGACGGAGGTTCCTGAGGCGAAGTCCTATCATCTTCGGGTGTCTCCCTCCGTTATGCTCTCCAGTTTCGTGGTAGATAAGAAAGTCAGCGGGCGCACTTCTATCTCCGTTTCCGGCCTCGATGAGGGTATCTACTATTGGATGGTCAGCGCCATTGATGCCAAGGGCGTTGAAAGCCAACCGAGTGAGGCCAACCGGTTGAATTTGCTTCAGCAAGTCGCCGGAAATCAGGCTTATCTGGTAATCACCGATTATATTCCACACGGCAAAGTGGTGGAGGTGGAAGGAAAGACAGAACCCGGCTCAATTGTGATCATTAATAACGAGCAGGTTTTTTCGATTCAGCCGGATGGCACATTCCGGGGTTTTACCTCGCCTTTGCCCTCTGGCTCGAATCAGATCACGATTACCGCACAAGACCGCAAAGGCAATACCAATACGATCCGCAAGACGATCGTGATTGAATGAGCCAGCCTTCGCCTGCCACCCCGATCATTTACTGCAGGAGCTCATAAGCGAATGAACCTTCGTTCTTTATTCAGTGTTTTTTCATCGGACCTTGCCATCGACTTGGGAACCGCCAATACTTTGGTGTTCGCCAAGGGCAAAGGTATCGTGGTCAATGAGCCTTCGATTGTCGCGATCAACAAAGTGAACGGAGACATCGAAGCCGTGGGACGTGACGCCAAAGAGATGCTGGGGCGCACGCCCGGCAACATCGTCGCCATACGCCCTTTGAAGGATGGCGTAATCGCCGACTTCAAGGTGACGGAGAAGATGCTCAATCACTTTATCAAGAAGGCCCACAACCGCACCATGTTCGTTCACCCGCGGATCGTCATCGGCGTGCCTTCGGAGATCACCCAGGTGGAAAAACGCGCCGTGCAGGATTCCGCCATGCGTGCCCGGGCCAGTGAAGTCTTTCTGGTCGAGCAGGCGATGATGGCAGCCATCGGGGCAGGTTTGCCCATCACCGAACCCTCCGGCAGTATGATCGTTGATATCGGCGGCGGCACCACCGATATTGCCGTCATCTCGCTTTCCGGCATTGTCTACAGCCGCTCCGTGCGCGTGGCCGGAAACGAAATGGATGAGGCTATTACCTCGTACCTCAAGCGCAAGTACAACATGCTTGTGGGCGAGAGGACGGCGGAGCAGATCAAAATCGAAATCGGCTCTGCCTACCCGCTCGAGAAGCCGCTGACGATGGAAATCAAGGGGCGGCACCTGCTGGAAGGCATTCCCAAGACCATTACGATTGACGACACGGAGATTCGCGATGCACTCTCCGAATGCGTTTCCACCATTCTTAACGCCATTCGCGTCGCTTTGGAGCGTACGCCGCCGGAGCTCTCCGCTGACATCTCCGATCGCGGCATTGTTCTCACCGGTGGCGGCGGCCTTCTGAAAAACCTGGATAAACGGATTCGGGAAGAAACCGGGTTGCCCGTCTCGATTGCCGAGGACCCGCTGGCTTCGGTAGTGTTGGGCACCGGCAGAATGCTCACCGACTTTAACTTGCTGCGCCGCGTCGCGATAGAATAACCAGTGACCTTTGACCCTAATTCACCGGAATTGGTGCGCCCCGTCCAAGCGTTGGACCACGACGCCCCCGCCCTGCCGGCTTTCATCAAGCGGCACAATTCCTTTTTCGTCCTGCTGGCCGTCATTGGGGCACAGATCCTGCTGCTTTCGCTTCAGATCACCCGGACCAACAACATACGGTTGATTCGCTATTGGACGGTGCAGGCTTTCGATCCGCTGGAACGTTCGATGGGAGGTTTCACCAACGCTATTTCCACGTCGTACCGGAGTATCCACGACCTCTGGCATGCCGAACAGGAAAACCAGGAACTGCACCTCCAATTGGTGGCGGCGCAAACGCAGGTTCAGCGACTGAGCGAGCAGGCGGCGGAAACTCAACGCTTGCGAACGTTGCTGGATCTGAAGAATCAGTTGACGTTTCAAACCGCGGCGGCGGAGGTGATCGGTTCCAGTATGGCGAATACCTCCAGCCCGGGGGAAAACTCCAACGCCATCACCCTCGATAAGGGATCGGACGCGGGGTTTACCACGGATCTCGCCGTAATCACCCCGGAAGGCATCGTGGGCAAAATCCTGGCCATTTTCCCCCATAGCGCGCAGGTGCTGTTGATCACCGACCCGTCCAGCGGGGTTGGCGTGACGTTGGCTCAGAGCCGCGTGCAGGGCATCCTGAAGGGTGGCAGTGATGGCGTGTGCGGCCTGCACTACATCATGAACGAAGAAGTGATGAACCGCGGAGATGCAGTGGTGACCTCCGGGCTCGACCAGGTTTATCCCCAAGGGTTGCCGGTCGGAACGGTGGTGACCTTCAGCGATGGCAATATCTACAAGAACATCACGGTAAAACCTGCCGTTGATTTGAATCGCCTGGAGACAGTTCTGGTGGTCCTAAAGTCGCAAGCGCCGGAGCAATCAACTCCCAACGGGACACGTTAGCCAAACCCGATGCCTGCTTCTACCCGTCAATCGCTCGCGGTCTACAAGATTCATCCTGTCATTGTTTCGGTGGCGATCCTGGGGGCGCTGCTGTTACAAACGTTCCTCCCGCTCAAACTGCCCTTGGCCCGCTTGATGGATTTTCCGCTGCTCGTCGTTATCTACTTTGGATTAATGCGGCGTGACCGCGTGTACGGAATCGCCTTGGGCACGGGAATTGGATTGCTTCAGGACGCGCTCTCGCACGGCTTCATTGGAATTTACGGAATTGCGAAAGCGATTGCCGGTTACCTCGCAGCAACCGCGAGCACCCGTTTCGAGTTGGACTCTCTGGTGGCCCGTACGGTGCTCACCGGAGTGTTCGTGATGGTTCATAACTTGTGCCTTGTTGCCCTCCAGCACGCGCTACTGGAAGCGCCTCCGCCGTTTCAACCGATCGCCAGCACCAGCGCTGTGTTGGTGAACGTCGCCTTGGGCCTGATCATCTTTCAAATTCTTGACCGCTTTCGGCGGCCGGCGTAGACGCAATAGGGAGTAGGGAGTGGGGAGTAGGGGTAGAAGCAGTCGGGAATAGGGAGTAGGGAATAGGGAGTAGGGAACGGGCGGAGGATAGCGATTAGAGAGTAGCTGGGCACCTCAGCGGGTTTCATTCCTGCCTCCTCCAAAAGACTTCACTCCCTATTCCCTACTCCCTACTCCCCACCCTCATGTTAGAATTCCCGCCGGGTTCGTTCAGCCAACGAGACCTGGCGTTGCGTTTGGAAAACGCGTCTACCGTAGAGCCGCCCTTGAGGGCGGCATACGCCGAGCGGAAGCGCCGGCGCTACGCCTTGCCATTCACCGCATAACCAGGCGTATATTCCCAAACGCAACGCCGGGTGCACATCTTTAAAGGAGGAAGGTTTCATGTCTAAGCCCACTACATTAGCTGTCATTGTTGGCAATCGCGGTTTCTTCCCAGACGTCCTGGCCCGTGATGGGCGCGAGGAGATCCTGCGTATTTTGGAGAAGGAAGGTTATGGAAGCATCTGTTTGACCCCGCAAGATACCAAATATGGTTCGGTGGAAACCCTTCAGGACGCCAGCAAGTGTGCTGACTTGTTCCGGCAGCATCGTGAAGAAATTGACGGCGTTTTGGTGACCCTGCCGAATTTCGGTGACGAGCGCGCCGTGGCGAATTCGTTGCGCATGTCGGGACTCGACGTCCCCGTGCTGATCCAGGCCTTCCCGGACGAACCGGGAAAGATGCTGATCAGCGCCCGTCGGGACAGCTTCTGCGGCAAGATTTCCGTGTGCAATAACCTGTGGCAGTATGGGATTAAGTACTCGTTGACCTCGCAGCACACGCAGGCCCCGGCATCCCCCTCTTTCCTTTCTGACCTGAAGGCTTTTGCGGCCACCTGCCGGATCGTGAAAGGGCTGAAGAACCTTCGCGTGGGCGTATTGGGAGCGCGTCCCGCGGCCTTCAATACCGTGCGGTTTAGTGAAAAGGTGATGGAACGGCACGGAATCTCCGTCGAGACCCTTGATCTTTCCGAGGTCTTTGGCCGCATCGGTCGGCTGACGGACCAAGACCCGAAGGTTAAAGCGAAGCTGGAGAGTATCCATAGTTACGTAACGACCGAGGGGGTACCCCCTGCCCCCCTCGCGAAGATGGCAAAATTCGGCGTCGTCGTGGACGACTGGATGAAGGATAACGCGCTGGCGGGTTCGTCCGTCCAATGCTGGACCGCCATGCAGGAGTTCTTTGGCGTTGTCCCATGCACGTTGATGAGCATGATGTCTAACAGCCTGATGCCCAGCGCCTGCGAAACGGACATGGTAGGCATGATCGGGATGTACGTCCTCCAGCTTGCCGCCGCAGAGCCCAGCGCCATCGTGGATTGGAACAACAACTACGGTGAGGACCCAGATAAGGCCGTCATCTTCCACTGCTCGAACCTGCCCAAGCACTTCTTTGAGGACCTGAAGATGGATTTCCAGGAAATCATTGCGGGCTCGGTGGGCAAGGACAACACTTTTGGAACCGTCGTCGGCAAGCTCAAGGCCGGCCCGCTCACCTATTGCCGCGTCTCCACCGACGACCTGAACGGTAGGATGCGCGCCTACTGCGGCGAGGGCGAAATCACCCCGGACAAACTCCAGAGCTTCGGCGGCTACGGGGTTGTGAAGATACTGGGGTTGCAGACGCTTCTCCAGCACGTGTGCCGGAACGGATATGAGCACCACGTGGCCGTTAACCGCAGCCATTTCGGCCGCGCCGTCGCGGACGCGCTGGCCAATTACAAGGGGTGGGACGTCTATCACCACCAGGCGGCGTGACAGGGTATGAGCGCCGGCTCCCGATGATCGGCGTTGGGGCACGCCGGCGCTCCCTGCTAGCATCTAAGTTGCTGAAAACAAATAACATAGTTTAAAATGGCCCTGGTCGATTTGCATTTCCGGCTCCCCAGTGATAGCATCTTCACTCGGCTTTGGGGGAGACTTACATATGCAAAGTGATTATCCGCTTTCTCGCTGCCCTGCCTGCAAGAAAGCGTTTCGGATGGAAATTTCTCGTCACGCCAGCCAGCCGCCCTTGGCGGAGCAAACCCTTTCTCCGCCGCCCAATTTGTGGATGATCGTCTGCCCACATTGCGGACTGAAGTTCCGTCGCTTTGACCCTCAATATTTGGCTGGAACAGCAGCCCGTTCTGCTGCCGCCCGGTAGTTTGTCGTCTTGCCGGCACTTTTCAAAAAAACCACGAATCCCAGGGCGGAGAACTGCATCAAACGCTTGGAGGATCTCCGTAGCAAGTAATTTCCTGAGCACGGTTGGCCTGTTGCGCTCACCGTGCAACGGTTGAATGCGGCGCCAGGCATCTCCGCGAGCCAGATTATGCTCTCCCTCTCAGGAAGAATCGAAGGCGACAACCGGGCGGTAAGCGGTCCCGAAGGCCGTCTCGCCGAAATGTGGCCGCCGCTGCCGCTCGACCAGTGGAAGGACACGTACGCAACCCTCCACATGTGGACTCAAATTGTGGGCAAGATTCGCCTCGCCCTCACACCGCTTGTTAACCATTGGTGGAATGTGCCGCTGTACGTGGGCGCACGTGGCCTCACCACATCACTGGTTCCTTATCGGGACACTCCTTTCGAGCTTTGGTTCGACTTCATTGATCACCAACTCGTGCTGCAGTTGTGCGACGGTTCGCGTAAATCGCTGCCCCTGGTTTCTCAACCCGTTTCCGAGTTCTACCGTCAGGTCATGGATCTTATGCAATCGAGCGGAATCCAGGTGAAGATTTGGCGGATGCCGGTCGAGGTGCCGGATCCGATCCCGTTCGATGAGGACCGGGTGCATGCGTCCTACGATCCGGCGGCTGTCCAGAGGTTCTGGAGAATTCTGCTGAGCGCCCACTGCGTACTCGACGAATTCAGATCGCGATTTCTGGGCAAATCCAGTCCCGTTCACTTCTTCTGGGGTAGCTTCGACCTGGCCGTGACCCGATTCTCCGGGCGCCGGGCGCCACCGCGGCCGGGCGCTGACCGCGTAACCCAGGAAGCCTATTCCCACGAGGTCAGCAGCCTGGGATTTTGGCCGGGCGGCGGCAAGGTCCCCGGCGCAGCATTCTATTCGTACGCTGCTCCTGAGCCACCGGGCTTCCGTGCGTGGTCCGTGCGGCCTGCCGCAGCGCATTACGATACTGAATTGGGCGAATTCCTCCTGATGTATGACGATGTGCGCCGTGCGCCTTCGCCCCGCCAAGCGCTCCTTGATTTCTCCCAGACGACTTACGAGGCAGCCGCAACGCTCGGCCAATGGGACCGCCAACAGCTTGAACGGTAGCCGGGATCGGGCCGACTGATCGTGTTGTCAAGATGACGGAGTTCCGTCGGCGCGTGCACATGGCCCTCTATCCAAGCGGGACGCCCCGGCATTACAATTTAGGCATGCGCACTTCCAGCCGCGGCGGTGTTCCCTGGCGCGTGATCGCGGTTCAACTGGCGGTCATCGCGGGCTTGGTGGTTTTCTTCACGCTCTATCTGCCGCAGCACAGGCGCGCGTTGGCGGCGCGCGCGGCCGCAACCCGCGAGCAGAAAATCAACGCGGTATTCCACGATTCGGTGGAGGAGGACTCGTCGCACGAAGTTTCTGTCCCCCTGGATGGCGCCATCGTGAAGCGCCATCCTGAGCGGCTGCGCACCTCATTCTCACCCGCCCAGGCGGAAGCCCTGCTGGGCGTTCCGAATACCGGCACGACAGACTTTCGCGGCGGCCAACATCTCACCTGGATCGGCACCACGCACGAACTTGACGCGTCTTTTGATCGCGGCCATCTCTATTGCCTGACGTTCGAAGACCGCGCCACCAACCATGGCGTGATGGTGTATGAATCCCCGTGGTCGTGGCGTCCCTTCTGAAGGCAGTAGGCAGTAAGCAGTAGGCAGAAAGCAGTAAGCGGAAGGCTGAGAGCTGAAAGCTGATAGCTGGTACCTGACACCTGACACCTCACACCTGGCACCTGACACCTGACACCTGGCACCTACAATTCCGGATTCGTCACCTCGTAAATCTTGGCATCGACGAAAACGTTGAACAGCACGGGATCGAGCAGTTGTGATTGCACCTCCTCCCCGATGATGTGAAGCGCGCGCTCGACGGCGATGGCCAGCTTGTAAGGCCGGTCGCGGGCGGTAAGCGCATCAAAGATATCCGCGATAGTCATCATCTTGGTTTGGAACGGGATGCTCTCGCCCTTCCAGTGGTTCGGGTATCCCGAGCCGTCCAGTTTTTCGTGGTGCGCTCGCGCGATTTTCGGCACTTGGTTTAATTCCTTCGTCCAGCGAATCTCATTCAGGAAATTGAAGCTGTGGATGACGTGCGATTCGATTTGCCGCCGCTCGGCGTCATTAAGGCTACCCCTGGGAATCGAGAGCAGTTGCAATTCCTCCGGTGCCAGCAGTGGCTCAGCCGGGGCGGCAAACCCGTCAAAGCTCCAGCCTGCAATTTGCGCGAGGATTTCCGACGTCTCCACCGGCAGAAGCGTTGGCTCATTCGCCGCAAGGATATGTCGCAGGAATTCATCAAGTTTTCCTAGTTCCCGGTCCTGGTCGCCATCAAGCTCCGCAAAATAGTCCTCGTATCCTTGATTGTCGCTGCCCAGCACGTGATCGAGCTTCCTCCGGCAGGTTTCCAGTTCCAGGCATTTGCGAATGTACTGGAACCGCTTCTTGATAAGCTCGAGCTGTGCCGGATAGAGCTTCTTGGCCTTTACCAGGACTTCTTCGCGCACGCCCACCTTGCCGAAATCGTGGAGAATTGAGGCGTAGCGAATCTCGATAATGTCCTCGCGCGTAAAGTGAATGTCCTTGTAAGGGCCGGAGTCCAGCGCGTCGACGGTCTCCGCCAGCTTCACGGTGAGCTTTTCCACCCGCCCCGAATGGCCGAACGTGGTCGGGTCGCGCGATTCGATGGCGGTCACCGAGGCTTTCACAAAGCTGTCGAATAACCGTTCGATGTCGCGATAAAGCAGGTTGTTTTCCAGCGCCACCGCGGCCTGGCTGGCCAGGGACGACGCCAATTCCTGGCTCTGTTGTGAGAAGGGCCGGACTTCCTCGGTGACCAGCTTCAACGTGCTTAGCTTTGCGCCGGCGTGCTTCTTCGCATTGATGAGCTGAAGCACTCCAATCACCTCGTCCTTCTGGTTCCTCATGGGTACAACCAGCATGGACTTGGTGCGATAGCCAAACTGCCGGTCAAAGTCTTTGTTCAACCGAAACGGCAGATTGCGGATGTGGTAGGCGTCCTTAATGTTCAGGATCTGGCCTGTGGCCGCTGCATAACCGGCTATGCTGCTGGTATCAATGGGCAACGTGAACTGGCTGAAGGGCACCGCATGGCTGTCGTTCTGCGTCAGCCTGAAGACCAGGCGCTTGACGCCATCTTCTTCTTCCACGAGGTAGAGTGAGCCGGCGTCCGCGGAGGTGATCTCGCGGCTCTTGCGCAGGATCAGTTCCAGCAGCGTATCCGTGTTGCGCTCGTTTGAAAGCGCCACGCCGATCCGGTTGAGCGTTTTGAGTTCAGACACGGCGCGACGTAATTCCCGGCGCGTGCGGTGATGCTCGCCCTCGGCACGAAGTTCCTCAAACGCCTTTTCCACCGCTTTCGCCAATACCGGGTGCGGCACGTCGGGCGGCAAGAGGGCGAAGATACGTGACTTCAATTTCTCGGGAGGGACCGCGTCGCCCGCCAGCAGACAGATGATTCTCCAAGCGTCGGACTTGGGCGCCGCCTTTTCCAGGCGATTCAAGTCCTGTGCGGCAGCGTCGGCCACGATAACCGCCGGCAGGTCCCACGCAGGCAGTTGCCCCTCACGCGGGACGGGAATCAGGTGGTAGTCTGCGCCGAATTGGCATAACGCCGCCCCTGCGGCACAAGGGTCGATGTAGTAGAGATTAGGCGGCATGGATGTTCAACGTTCTGACACGCCGAGAGGTTCAGCAATTTGCTGCTGAAGCTCGGGCGCGAGATACGTCCTCCGAGACTGTGGAGAAATTGGACTTCTAATTTTAGCACCGTGCGTCCTGGGGCTAATGAATTTCATGCCGGACAATGTGTACGTTTTATTAAGGGTCACTTACTTGCGGCGAAGCGTCGAAAGTACCCCAGACTATCCGTAAGTCATTCCTACTCAAAATCTTAACGATCCTTTCAAATGTGGGTAACGGTTTGCCATCATCATGAATCTAAGTATGTAGTCACCTGCAGTGGAAGAGGAGATTTCAAACGTGGTTACCGGTGCTTTACAGAGCGTGTTGAGTGGTTTCACCAAATTGGCACTGTTGGCCGGCGTGGTGCTTTATTCCGGCCTGGTGCTGATGACTTACAGCATTGAGGGCCCACGTCGCCGGCCTCGCTACGATTTGCGCCACCCGGCGAATTCGGCCCGGGATCTGGCGGTGTGGTTGGGCGTTGAAGCTCTCGTTGGGCTGGTGCGCCTGGGAACGCCGATTTTCGGACTGCTGTCCGAAGCATCGGCGGACGTGGGTGAGTGGTTCCTGTCCCGGACGCGAGAAGCCCGGAGCGAGAAGCAGCCACAGAGGAGTTAGGAGTGAGGAGCGAGAAGTTAGAATGTCGTGGGTTGTCCTGAGTTCTCTCCTCACTCCTAATTCTCCTAACTCCTAATTCCTCACTGCTAACTTCTAACTTCTAGCTCCTGACTTCCAGCTCCTCACTCCTTCTTTTCACGCCTTTGGATGCGTCCTGTCATAGACGTCGATCAACTGCTTAATCGAGACTTGCGTATATTTCTGAGTGGTGGCCAGGCTGCGGTGCCCCAGCATTTCCTGGATGGCGCGCAGGTCGGCGCCTTCGGTGAGCAAGTGGGACGCGAAGGCGTGCCGCATCGAGTGCGGGCTGACCCTCACTGCCGGTCCGAAGCTGCGCACATGTTTTTTGAGCAGCCGATCCACGGAGCGCGTAGTCAGGCGGTCGCCATGGGTATTCAGGAAGAGCGCGGTCTGGCCGCTTTTCTTGGCGTCCCGCATCAGCTTTTCGCGAACCGGCAAATAGTCAGTCAGGGCCTGCTTGGCCTTTGAGCCGAACGGCACAATGCGTTCCTTGCGACCCTTGCCGCGTACTAACAGCATGCCATCGCCAAAGTTCACGCTGCGCAGATCGAGACCCGCCAGTTCGCTCACACGCAAGCCGGAGGCATAAAGCAGTTCCAGGATGGCGCGATCGCGCCGCATGATGGGGTCACCGGTCTGGACGGCCTCGGCCACCCGGTCGAGAAAGGTGTTCATCTCTTCTTCCGTCATGATGCGGGGAAGGGTTTTGTCCAGCTTGGGGGTTGAGACTGTGGCCGCGGGATTGGACTCCAGCACGCGCTCTTTGGCGAGGAACTTGTAGAATGCCCGCACCGACGCCAGTTTGCGCGCTATCGAGCTCTTCTTCTTTTCCCGATCGAAGAGCAGGGCCAGGAATCCGCGAATGCGCAGCGCGTCAATGGATCGCACGTCCACCGCGGCCTCCGCCTGCCCGCCCTTCAGGTAATCGCGAAATTGCAGAAGATCGCTGTGATAGTTCCGGATCGTATGCGGCGAGGCATTGCGCTCGTACCGCAAGTAGTTGATGTAGCGTTCAATCAGGTCGTCCATGATTCAGCTCTCAGCTTTCAGCTATCAGCTCTCGGCTATCAGCTCTCAGCAAAATTCCTCTCTCCGCAAAATTGCAAAACTCCTCGGAAACTGTAACCAACCCCGTCATCCTGAGTCCCGATCGCTCTTTATCGGGGCGAAGGATCTGCATTGCTTTTTTACCGCGTCTCAACGACCGATTCCAATACTTCTCGCCAGCGCTTTAGCTTTTGTTCAAAAGTCATCGCCGCGTGCGCAGGGCTGGTGGAGGCAAGCACCTCGCGCCGGATCCCGTCCATTCTGGCGCCGGCGCGAGCCAGCACCCGGCGTTCGAAAATCCTGCCGGCCATGGAGCCATTAAAGCAGATCAGTTTAATGCAGGTGTGCCGTTTAAGAAATGGGTCCAAATCATGGGTCACCTCATCCGCAATAGCGCCGTCGAGACTGCCTGCGCGGCGCCCGCTCGCGCACACGTCCCACAGCGCAATCCCGCGCTCTTTGAGCCGGTGCAGGCGCAGTGCATAAGGCAAATCGCGCGACGCGCCAAACAAGTTTCCCATGATGTCCCAGAACGCGTTGCGGGGATGCGCGTAGTATTCGCCCCGTTCGAGCGAAACACAGCCCGGCAGCGAGCCCAGGATAAGCACGCGGGCGTCACGGCGAGCTACTGCCGCAAAGCACTTCGATCGGGAGACGTTCCGAATTGTCGAACCGATATCCTTATCCGGCAAGCCGCGAGAAGTGACGAGTGACACGCGAAAGGCACCTACTCTCTTTGCTACATTCTCTCTTCTTTCCCTATCTCCAACACCTGGGTTCGCGCCCCTACCTCTGCAAACCAGATTGCGAAATCGGCCAGGGCCCGCTGGCACTGCTGGTCCCGCCTGGCGCGCCGGTCGCGTGCCACGGCTCGCGGCAGGCCTTCCATAGGCGGCAGAAGGTCAAAGGAGATGTTGGCCGGCTGATAGTTTGCCGAGTCGGCATGGGTGACGTAATGCACCAACGATCCCAGCGCGGTGGTGCGTGGCGGCGGGACGTAGGGCCGAGCAGCGCTCGGCCCCTCTCCCTGTTCGTCGCTAGGCCCGTCTCTCCGTTCAGCGCCCGGTACATCTCGCAATTCGCCGCTGGCCTCGACGGCCGCATCGCCCAGCGCGCGCGCCGCCAGCGCCAGTCCGGCCACCAACCCCGTCGCGATGCACTCCACATAGCCCTCGACGCCTGACAGTTGGCCCGCCACAAACACGTTTGGCGCAGCGCGAAAGCTCAGGTCCGGCCACAGCAAGCGGGGCGCGTTGATATAGGTGTTGCGGTGGATTTGCCCGACACGCAGAAATTCCGCATTCTCCAGCCCGGGTATCAATCGCAGAATTCGTTTCTGCTCCGGGAACTTCAAGTGGTTCTGAAATCCTACCAGGTTGTAGCTCGAGAATCGCAGATTTTCCGGCCGCAATTGCACCACGGCGAACGGTTGCCGGCCCGTGCGGGGATCGATGAGGCCCACGGGCTTCATGGGGCCGAAGCGCAGCGTGTCATACCCGCGCCGCGCCAGCTCTTCGATGGGAAGGCACGCCTCAAAGAACTTCACATTCTCAAATTCATGCGCCCGGACGGTCTCCGCGCCGGTGAGCGCTTCGTAGAAGACGCGATATTCGTCTTCCGTGAACGGGCAATTCAGGTAATCGTCCCCGCCTTTACCGTAGCGGGAAGCGGCGAAGATGCGGTCCATGTTCAGTGTTTCTGCATCCACCACCGGGCTGATAGCGTCGTAGAAGGCCAGATTCTCCGCGCCGGTCAGGCCTTCCAGGCTCGCGGCCAGACCGTCGGACGTGAGGGGGCCGGTGGCGATTAGCGCCAGGCCTTCGCTCGGAATCTCCCGCAGCTCTTCCCGACGCAACGTGATGAGCGGATGCCCGGCAATGGCCGCCGTCACGCCTTCGGCAAAGCGCTCGCGATCCACCGCCAGCGCGGCTCCCCCCGGCACCGCGCACTCGCCGGCCACTCGCAGCAGCAGCGAGCCTGCGCACCGCAACTCTTCTTTCAGCAGCCAGGATGCCGAGCCGGGCGCATTCGACTTCAGCGAGTTGCTGCAAACCAGCTCCGCCATCCGGTCGCTCTTGTGCGCCGGCGTTAAGCGGGCCGGACGCATCTCGTAAAGCGCCACGGCCACGCCACGCTCGGCCACTTGCCAGGCAGCCTCGCTCCCCGCCAACCCGCCTCCGGCAATCACCACTGGTCTCATCTCAGATCCGATCGGAGCTTTGCCCGCATCTCCTCGCCGAAGGCGTCTTGGACTGTCGGCCGCGAAGCTGCCGCCTTCAGGCAATTATAACAGCCGGATCGGACGTTAATAACGATAGAAACCTGCCTCAGACCCTCACGCCGCGGCACTTTCCGCCACGTTGCTGTGCGGCGCGGCGGGCTGGCTATCGCCTGGCAGACGACCAGTAAGCGTCACGGCAGGTGAACCGGCTTTTGGTTCGGTCAACTTGTCGCGTAAAGGTGCCGCTTCCGGCATTGGTTGGCATACGGACGATGATGGTATTGGAGCGCTGTCGGTCTTAAGATTCCCTGTTTTTTCTTCAACATAGCCGGATGCACCTTCATTTTTGCGTACGTTTTTCTCTGTGCCGTCTTCGGCGCGGGTGTTCTGAGCTTGAACCGCCGCCATGGCCGGTGCGACGGCTGCCGTTTCTCCGATTACCGCATCGTGGGTAGCTGGGCTCGGAACCGGGGGTCGCGGATGGTGGTCTTTGCCTTCGGACTGCGCACGCCTGACCTGGGACTCTTTTTGCAGCTTCATCAGGTCACGGATGAGCCGGGCGAACTCCCGGAAGCACGAGCGCTCTTCGCGCCGCATCAACTCCAGTTCCTTGCTCACCTCGAGGGCGAGGAGGTCGCGGGAGCGCGTCGAAAGGGGCGCCTCCTGCGCGGCCACGGCTTTTTGCCACTGCTCCGTGGCGAGACGCAGCTCTTTGGCCGCCAGGCGCCACAACTGCTCGCGCAGCGGATCGCGGTCCTGGCCTTCCGCCACGGGGACTTCGGACGCGGGAATGGACGACTCGTCCGCCTCATCTGCATTCAGAATGCCCTGCCATTCCTGGTCGCGCATGGCCTCAGGCAGGGGCGGGGGAGGTGGGTCGGTGAAGCGGTCCGGCTTACGCAAACGGTGCAGAAGCTCGAGGATGGGTTCCAGGCTCGCACTCGGGTACTGCTGCAGGACGTCCTGGCACTGCTCGAAGCACCCGTTGGGCGTGTAGAAATCGGGGCGGGCCACGGCGTGCTGGAGTTCGCCCAGGAAGCCCCGGACCTCCGCGCGCAGTTGGCGGGCGGCTTCCCGGCGCCTGGCTTCGAACTGGCGGATGTGGTTGGCCATCTTGCTTTCCTGCTGGTGCTCGGCACGCTGCATGCGCCATTGCATGCTGGCCAGGCTGGTCATCCATTCCTGGCAGCCGGTGGCGGGGCGGAACTGCTGGCGCACGCCTTCCACCAGCGCGGCTAGGTCGGCGGGGTCCTCGCCCAACGCCACCAGCGCTTGATCGCGCACGTCGGAATAGTAGCCGTGGCGCAGGTTGGCGGCGCGGGCGCGCTCCTTGCCTTCGGGGGTGGCGGCGCCGTGCGACTGCCGCCCGTTGCGCCGGTGCGCCTCCAGATTTTTCTCAGTCATCGTTTGCTCGACGAGTGCCATATTGAACTCCTTCGGGTTCGGGATTCGGATACGGGATAAGGGATAAGGGACAAGGGACAAGGGATAAGGGCCTCGGGATAAGGGACAGGGGATACGAGATAAGGGACACGGGAATCAGGAAGAGCATTCGTTTGCCGCGGCAACCCCGAGGGTCAGGCGCTCGCCCGGGCGAACAAGCTGTCCCGAGCAAGAGACACCTCCGGGTACCGCCGCATTATTACACAGATGATACCGGCTCTTGTCAAGTAAAATTAGCTAGATCGTAGCCGAGAGGCCGGTAGCAGCCGCCCGCCTGCGGTTGCAGGACCCTTTGCAAGCTTGGCGGAACCACTTACAAATCTCGTTATCCTATGACGGCAGAAGCATTGGCAAACTCGACGGAACCATTGGCAAATCTCGTCATCCTGAGCACCGACGCATTTTATCGGGGCGAAGGATCTGCATTTCGTTTGGTGGAGTGCGGGGGAAATACAAATGCAGATTCTTCGCCCAAAAAAGCTGGGCTCAGAATGACGGGGCGGGGGCGGGCTCCGGGAAATAGCCACGTCCACTGGCCTTGGCTTCGCAGGGCCTCCCACAAACCATACGTCACCGTGCATGCAGAACCATTGGCAAACTTGGCGGAACCATTGTCAAATCTCGTCATCCTGAGTGGGGATGGGCCTTGGGGCCCACCCATATAGATGAAAATCGGCTCGAGTGCGCGTACAGTAGGGGCGGCGTGGAACGGTGAAGGCCGTCGGGGCTCTGGATTTGTCGAGGCCGTTCCTGAGTGTGGTCTGGGACGCGCGCTTGAACCCAACTTTGCGACGCCATCTTCCCGACGTGGAACGGTGGTAAGCGCGTGACGGTGCCTAATATCAACTTTTCGCGCGTCCTACCGCTTCCCCGCCAGGAGGAAACATGGGCTACAAGATAGCCGGAATTGACATTCACAAAAAGGTGCTGATGGTGGTGGTGATGGGGGTGCAAGCCGGGGCGGGGGCAGAGAAGACCGAGCGTAGGCGCTTCGGAACGACGACCCCGGAATTGGCGCAGTTGGCGGCTTGGCTGCAGGCGCGGGGAGTCGCCGAGGCGGTGATGGAATCGACGGCGCAATACTGGAAGCCGGTGTGGTACGAGTTGGAGGGGAAGATCGCGACCTTGCACTTGGCGCAGGCCTTCTCCAACCGGGCGCGGCATGGGCGCAAAAACGATTTCCGCGATGCCGAGCGCTTGGTGCGGCGGCTGGTGGCCGACGAGTTGGTGTTGAGCTTTGTGCCCCCGCCGGAGCAACGGAATTGGCGCACCATGACCCGCATGCAAGTGCACCTGACGTACGATCGCGGGCGCTTGCACAACCAGGTGGAGTGCTTGCTGGAGGAGATGCGGATTAAGCTCTCCAGTGTGCTGAGCGACCTGTTCGGCGCTACCGGTCTGCGCATCCTCAACGCCCTGGCGAAGGGAGAAACCGATCCCCGGAAGCTGGCGGCCTTGGCGGACGGCCGTCTGAAGTGTACCCCCCCGCAACTGTTGGCGGCCTTGACCGGCAAGGTGCAGCCGATGCACCAACGCTTGCTGGGACTGTATCTCGAACGCCTGAAGCTGATCGATACGCAGATCGACGAGCTTAAGCACATGATTGCGGACGCCCTGCAGGCGCATCAGGACGCGGTGCAACGTTTGGCGGAGGTGCCCGGCTTTGGCGCGGATTCGGCCCAGCAGATAATTGCCGAGGTGGGACCCGAGGCCGCCACGTTTCCCTCGGCGGGCGAGATGGCCTCGTGGGTGGGAACCTGCCCGGGACAAAACGAGAGCGCGGAAGAGAACCACAGCGGTCGCTCGGCCAAGGGCAACCGCTACGCGCGCCGCGTGCTGACCGAGGCGGCGAACGCGGCGATCAAGACCAAGGGGAGCCACTGGCAGGTGGTCTTTCGGCGGCTGTTGCCGCGCTTGGATTATCCGCAAGCGGTGTGGGCCGTCGCCCACCGCCTCTGTCGGCTGGTGTGGAAGATTTTGCATGACAAAGTCCGTTACATCGAGCAGGGAGTAAACCGCGATCCCAAGGCACGCGCCAATCGCGCTCGCACCCTGGCCCGTGCACTGCGGCAATTGGGGTACAAGGTCGAACTGACACCCCTAACCCCAACACCTGCACAGGCATGACGGACGATTTTCGACGGAGCGCCGATGACTTTTATCGGGGCGAAGGATCTGCATTTGCTTTGGTGGATTGCGGGGGGAAAAGCCAATGCAGATTCTTCGCCCCAAAAAAGCGGGCCTCAGAATGACGTGGGCGGCAGGGGGAACCGGATGAGGGCTCAGTCTCTCTATTCTGCTGATTCCTGCCGACGGTCGCGCTTCGCAAGGAGTGCAATTATTTGACGGTACCGACGGAAGTCCGGGCGACCTGCTCTTTCCGCATCAGCACCCTGAACACGAGAACATGCGTGGCCAGTAGGAGAGGGACTCCCAAGATCGGGACTGTATCCTGGGTTTTGAGCGCCGCTAATTTGGACGCCATCGCTTGGCCAATCGCATCATAAGAAAAGCGAAGCGGGTGCGTGCCACACCTAAGGAAGGGGCAAAATGGATCAGCGTCAACCGCGTCTGCAACGTAACGGGCCGCCAACGGGCCCCCCGCCGCCGTGGACCTGGATCTGGTTCCTGTTCATGACCCTGGCCCTGCTGTGGTTCTGGCAGGAGGGCGCCCACCAGATGGGAATCCAGACCATTCCTTACAGCCAATTCAAAGAGTATGTCCACAACGGTGAGGTCGTCGAGTGCTCCGTTCAGAAAACCGAGATTGAGGGAAAGATCCAGTCCAAGGCACCCGCCACGCCTGCGCCGTCCGGGGCCCAATCGAAGCCTTCCAATGCGGCCCAACCGCAAACACCATCCAATGCGCCGAAAAATCAACCCGCTTCACCCAAGGCACTCGCTTTCCGTACCGTGCGCGTCGACGATCCCACTCTCGTACCCGACCTGGAAAAGGCAGGCGTGAAGTTCACGGGGGTCGTGCCGGGCTTTATGTCAGACTTCTTATTGCTCTGGATTTTGCCGATCGGGTTGATGATCTTGCTGTGGCTGCTCTTGTCCCGTCGCATGCGAGGCGTGGGACAGGCGGTGATGGGATTGGGCTCGAGCCGGGCTAAGTTGGTGGCGGAAAAGGACGTGCACGTCGGGTTCGGCGACGTGGCAGGTTGCGAAGAAGCGAAGTACGAGCTTGAGGAAGTAGTGATGTTCCTCAAAGAACCGGCGCGATACCAGGCGCTGGGGGCGAGAATTCCGAAAGGCGTCCTGCTGATTGGCCCTCCTGGCACCGGCAAAACGCTGCTGGCACGTGCGGTGGCCGGGGAAGCCAAAGTGCCCTTTTACTCGATCAGTGGGAGCGACTTCGTGGAGATGTTCGTGGGCGTCGGGGCGGCGCGCGTCCGCGACTTGTTTCAGCAAGCCAAGAACAATGCGCCATGTATCGTCTTTATTGATGAATTGGACGCCGTTGGGCGGCAGCGCGGCGTGCGCATGGCCATGACCAACGATGAGCGGGAACAAACGCTGAATCAACTGCTCGTTGGCCTGGACGGGTTTGACGCCAACGTTGGGGTGGTGGTGCTGGCAGCCACCAACCGGCCTGAAGTGCTGGATCGCGCCCTGCTGAGGCCGGGCCGGTTCGATCGCCAAGTGGTGGTGGATGCACCCGACCTGGACGGGCGCGATGCCATCCTCAAGCTCCACGCCCGGGGCAAACCCCTGGCCGCAGATGTGGATTTGCACAAGATCGCCCAGGAAACACCGGGGTTTTCCGGCGCCGACTTGGCCAACGTTCTTAACGAGGCAGCGTTGCTCGCCGTGCGCCATGCGCAGACGGTGATCGATCAAAAAGACGTGGAAGACGCGGTGGAGAAGGTGGTCGCCGGACCGGAGCGAAAGAGCCGGAGGCTGAGCACGGAGGACAAGCGCCGAGTTGCTTATCACGAAACCGGGCACGCCCTGGTAGGGACTTACACGGAGCATGGCGAACCGGTCCACAAGATCAGCATCGTGCCCCACGGCCATGCGGCGCTCGGCTACACGCTCCAGCTACCGGAGAGCGACAGGTACTTGATGACCCACGCTGAGCTCATCGACAAGATCAAGGGTATGCTGGGGGGCCGGGCGGCCGAAGACATCGTGTTTGGGGAGACCACTACCGGCGCGGAGAATGACCTTGAGCACGCCACGGCGCTGGCCCGGCAGATGGTGTGTATGTACGGCATGGGCAAATCGGTTGGCCTGGTCCACTGCGCCCAACACACCAGTCCGTTCTTTCCGGCGGCGGAAGACGGTTCACTGCAGCGCGACTGCAGCGAACAGACAGCGCGGGAAATAGACGAAGAGGTGAAATCGATTTTGGACAATGCGTACGCTGAAGCGAAGCAGATCCTGCAACAGCACCGGGGCACGCTCGATACTATTGCCAGAGAGCTTCTTCAATATGAGACGCTGGATGCTCAGACATTCAAGAACCTGGCGAATCAGCCGGCTCCCGTTCGAGTGTACGGCACGTCCGCAACGATGAGGCCAAACGAGCACGGAAGCGGCTATCCGTCGGGCTAAGCGGTCAGGCGGCCGCATCGAGTTGCTGCTGGCTTCCGCCAAGGTCGCGTGAAAGGCGGCGTCCGCCCGAATGCAATTGATCTTGTCGTTCTCCTCCTGGAACCGCTCTCCCCGGTCTTCCCTAACACACCTATCAGGGATGTTCCCGGTTTTCCTGCCCTTGGAACACCCGCCCTGCCGCCAAAATTTCGTCTCCGAGTGTGATTGTCATCACATTGTTATTTGATATATATCACATCCAATGTTGATTAACTATCGCTGTAAGAAGCAATATTTTTTATTGACGCGCGCTCGAGCCGTTTTACTTCTGTCAAGGGCCTTGGATTTTAGTAATTGCTTATACGTTTTATAATATTTCTGATGAGATTGCGAGTCGTCTATAACCTGCCTTTCGTTTAGATTCAATCGCTAACGAATCCGACGAGTTTGGAAAAAAACTTGCTGCTTATCATACCGTGTCGTATCTGCCGTCGAGGCAGAAACGTTTTTAAGCAAAACTGCCCAACGGAAACGTGAACGGGGGGGTAGACCCTCGGAACTCAGCTTGTTGAGATCGAAATGAGAAGGAGGACATAATGTATAGGCATTGTAGACGACTGATGCTGTTGTGTTCGGCGCTTCTGGTCTTAACGGCGCCGTATGTTTGGCCCCAGGCCACCACGGGCACGCTCAATGGCGTCGTTCGGGACCCGTCGGCCGCCGTCATTCCCGGCGCCGCGGTGACGCTGACGAAGACGGACACGGGCGAAATCTTCAAGAGCACCACCACGGCCACAGGTTTCTATGAATTTCAAGGTTTAGTGCCCGGACCTTACTTGGTGACGGTGGAATCCAAGGGCATGGCAAAATTCGAAGGCAAGCTGATCATGATCGTGGGGCAGGTCGAGACAGTCAATGCGACCCTGCAGGTGCAAAACGTGGCCCAGCAGATTACGGTCCACGACGTCACGCCGATGGTGCAGACCAACAACGGCACCCAGATGTATACTATAGATCAGCAGCGCATACAGCAGTTGCCCTTCAACGGACGCTCGATTATGAACTACCTGGCGACCGTTCCCGGCATGGAGGGCACGCGCTCCATGGGGATAGAGGACTTTAGTTACAGCTTTTATCTGGATGGCTCCGACATTGCGAGCCGCTTTGGCTGGAACGAGATTACGGCAGTCGGGCCGGGAGTGGACTCCATTCAGGAGTTCGCCGTGGAGGAGAACGCCGGGTCTGCCAAGTTCGCCCGGCCGGTGAATTTCATTGCCACCACCAAGAGCGGCACCAACAAGATTCACGGCACGGCGTTCGAGGACATACTCAACAACGACCTGATGTACGCGCGGACGCGGACCACTTTCGGGTCGGCGCCGTACCTGAATCGCAATGAGTACGGGGTGAGCGGCGGCGGGCCGGTTTACATCCCCAAACTCTACGACGGTAGAAACAAGACGTTTTGGTTCTTTGCGTGGGAAGCTCTGAAAGATGACTCGCCCAATATCATTGGGGCCCCCGTTCCCACCCAGGCTTGGCGGCAGGGCAACTTGGCCGGGGACATCGACGTCAATCAGGTTCCGTATACTATTTACGATCCCTATACGACCAATCCCACCACCTGGGCCCGCACGCCTTATAACAACAACCAGATCACCGAAGCGGAAAGTCCGCTGGCGAAGTTCCTGATGACTTACGAGGCGATGCCCACGCTGGCCAATGTGAATCCGAACATCGCGGACAACTGGTATGGGCCGGTCGTCAATTGGGCGAAAGACTATACCCTCAGCACCCGGGTCGACCAGAAAATAGGCGACAAGGACGTGTTTTACGGCCGCTATACGCGCGGGATGCTAAACGGAGAGGATCAGTTCTACACCCTGCCCACCTTGGACTGGAGCAAGGTTCCCTCCGGCACGCAGGGGGGCCCCAACCCGAACTGGAGCCTAGGGCTGCACTGGAACCACACGTTTTCACCCACGTTTTTCAATGAGGTGCTGGCCAGCACGTCGTGGGTTACCTTCTTTGACGGCACCGGCAATCTCGGCTACAACTACGATGCTGAGTTGGGCCTCCCCAACCCCTTTGGGGCGGGCGGTTGGCCGGGCATTTACTCGGGGGGATTCCCTAATGTTGGGCCGGAAGGCCTGTCTTGGGAAACCCAGAACACCACCGCCGCGTATGAGAGTTACATTGTCGTCGACGATAACGCCACGAAAGTTTGGCGGAAGCACGAGTTCCAGTTCGGCGCTCATTTCCGCGCCGACCGGGAGGATATTCTGCCGTCACAGCAGCAGGTGGCAGGGTCCGACGATTTTTCAACCATGGCCACCGGGCTCTATAACCCCCTCGCCGGCAACGCCTATCCTTTGGCTGTTCCCTACACGGGCGACCATTTCGCAAATTTCTACTTAGGCATCGGCGAATATAGCAACCAGCTTGTCCCCAGCAGTTTCAACGGACGGCAAAAGGAGTGGGCGGCTTATATCGAGGACAACTGGAGGATAACTCCGCGCCTGACCCTGAACCTGGGAGTGCGCTGGGAATACTACGCACCCTTTAGCGAAGCCCAGGGCATCCAAGAGGGCTTCGATCCCACCTATGGGCAGGGGACGATCACCAATCAGAACGTGGGTAACGGCGTCACCCTGCCTTTGAGCGAACAAGGGGCCCTGGTGCTGGCCTCTCCGTTGGCACAATATTATAGGCTCGGGTTCACGAACCCGGGCATTATCTCCCGCTCAGAGCAGTTGGGAATGAATATCGAGAGTGCCGCGCAGGCCGGGTATCCCAGTACTCTGGGGACGAGAAACCCACTCGATTTTGGGCCCCATTTGAGCTTTGCCTACCGCCTCACCGAAGGGGCCAAGCCTTTCGTGCTGCGCGGCGGCTACTCCATGTCCTACTTCCACACCTCACTCGGTTCCTGGGCGGCGAGAATGCGCATGAATACCCCGACGGACGTCCGGTATTACTACAGCCTTACCTGGAGTCCTTTTGAGCCGGCCGCCGCGAACAACATCCCCGATTATGGGCTGATTTCGGTTCCCACGAATATCGCCGGCCAGAACACCAGCAATCTCGTTAGCACCACGAATACCAACTCTATTCAGCCGAGTTCCTCGTTCATGGATTATTGGGCGCTGAACCAGCCGACCCCGCGCGTACACACCTGGAACCTTACGCTGGAAAAGGAATTACCCGGGAAGATGACGTTGAGCGCGGCTTATGTCGGCAACCACAGCTTCGGCAATGAGATGCTCTACAACTACAACAACAGCGCCCCAAATTACATCTGGTATACGACCACGGGGCTGCCGTTGCCCACCGGCACCTACGCGGGGACGGCACAGAATCAATTCAACCAAGCCAGTTGGGGCAGCACCATCGAGGAGTGGCTCAGTACCGGTTGGGGCAACTCGAATGGCGCGCAAATCCAGTTGAAGCGGACTTTCCAGCACGGCACCACCCTGCAATTCTTCTACACGCTGGACAACAACTTTGGGGCGGGAGGCCAAGGCTATGGCGGCAGCTCCGTGGTCCCGACGCCCAACCAGTTCCTGCCGGGCACGATTCCGGTGCTTAGCACCCCTCCGACGACTCTCACGGGCAAGCTGAGGGCTTTGGAACAGGAATATAACTATCAGCGCGACACCTCCATTCCCAAGAACCGGTATAGCTGGAACTTTGTGCAAGACCTTCCGTTCGGCAGGGGGCAGCACTTTCTGAGCGGCGCCCACGGGATAGTGGACAAATTGGTGAGCGGGTGGCAAATCGCCGGTATCGGCACTGCTTACAAACCGTATACCGAGTTGCCCTCGGGTTACTTCCCCACGGGCGCGGGCATCCAGAAATATGGCTACAAGTATAAGATCCAGGACTGCACCAGCGGGACGTGCTACCCGGGCTACCTGTGGTATAACGGTTACATCCCGTCCAATCTGATCAACACACCGGGCGGCTATGAGGGCATTCCCGCCAATTACAAGTCGGCGTTTCAGCCCTTGATACCCTACGGGGCCGCCTCGGCGCCAAACATGCCGGCGGGCACCGACATCTCTGGGTTCTGGAACACAGACACCGCGTGGGTGCCGCTTAATAACCCGGCCAGCACCCAATACGGCACCGTGGCCCAAACCAATTGGTCGGGCTTTTCACCTTTTTGGCAAGAGTATCTTCCCGCTGACTGGCAGTGGGACCAGGATGCCTCGCTGATTAAGAACTTTCCGTTCAAAGAGCACTATAACTTCCGGTTGGAGTGCGATTGGTTCAACGTGTTCAACCATCCCGGTAACCCGAACAGCTTCAATGTCGACGGGCCGACCGGAATTCTGAGCACGCAATCCTCCGGCGAGAGCCCCCGCACGTTGCAGTTGGTGGCTCGTTTTAGCTGGTAGGAGCAATCCAGCTTACCCATATCCCTATCCGTCGATAACGGCGAGTAAGGAATGTAGGGGCGCAGGGCCAAAGGGTCATGTGCCCCTACGCTTTTTTGGGGACGCACGCAAGAAGAGTAAGATAGCGGGGTGCTGCGCGTCATTCCTACTTCCCGCGGGGTGGTTGCGCCTCATCGCCGGACTACGGACCCACCGGCAGGCGGTCCCGAGCTTCGTCGTGGGCACGGGCTGCAAGGTGTGGCGCCACGCCCTGCCTGAGAACCTCCGGGCTACGGTTCGCTACGAGCGTCAGTCAGGAGCGGAAATTCCTCTTGAAATTCGAGACGGGCCTTCCTATATCTTTGGTATAATCCCGGCCGGCGGGGAGAGGCCGGCGCTCCCGAAGTCCGGCGGGTTTCCGTCTGCCCTGAGAAACTCCGTGTCTGGCTTTTGGAGTCAGGGTGTGGACCCGGGACGGACGATGGGCTTTTTCATGATCATGAGCGAAGCTTCTGAGCAGGCGCGCAGGGCTCGCCACGTGTTTCGCAGCCAGCGGGGCAGGCCCTTGCGGCTCGCCGTGGTCCTGACTCTGTCTCTTGCCTCTTTGACTCGCGGCGCGCAGCCGGCCCCTCCTTCCACCCCGGTGATTCTGATTTCCGTGGACACCTTACGTGCTGACCACCTGAGCTGTTACGGGTATGCACGCTTTCGGACCCCGCACATTGATTCGCTGGCGCAAGGCGGCACGATCTTCGCTGCCATCAACACGCAGATCCCACTGACCCTTCCTTCTCATACCACGCTCCTGGCATCGACTTATCCCTTCGTCACCGGCGTGGAGGAGAACGGGGAGGTAGTGCCGACCGGCACGGTGACGCTGGCGGGCATACTAAAGGCTCGGGGTTATCGCACCGCCGCATTCATCGGCGGCTATTTTATGGCGCGACGCTTCGGTCTCGACCAGGGCTTTGAAGTTTACGACAGCCCATTTGACTCAACGGGCGAGCCGGCGCAGGCGCTTGACCCAACGGGCGAGCCGGTGAAGGCGCTCGACGTGAAGCGCCCCGCCGGCGAAGTCACGCTCAAGGCGCAGAAATGGCTTGAGGGCCACGATCGCCAACCCTTCTTCCTTTTTGTCCACCTCTTCGACTTGCACCGGCCTTACGATCCGCCCGCCGCCTACCGAGCGCGCTATGGAGCGGACGCATACGATGCCGAGCTGGCTTACGTGGATTCGGTCCTCGGCAATTTCAAGGATTTCCTGGTCCGCCGAGGCCTCTACGACCGCACTCTGATCGTCTTCATTTCGGACCACGGCGAAAGCCTGAACGAACACGGCGAGAGCACGCATGGCTACTTTGTATATCAGAGCACGCTGCACGTGCCTCTGATCATCCACTGGGCGCAAGGTGCCAGGCCTTACCGCCCGCGCGTGGAGGCGCCTGCCGGGCTCATCGACGTGGCCCCCACCATCGTGCAGGCGCTCGGCCTGCCCCTACCACCCAGCTTCCAGGGCACAAGCCTTCTTCCGCTGCTCGCAGCGACAGCGCCGGCCGCGACCCGCAAGGTTTACAGTGAAAGCCTCTTCGCCCACGATAATTTCCGCTGCGCGCCGCTCCGCAGCCTGCGGGTGGGGAACTACAAATACATTGCCACGACGAAACCGGAGTTATACGACTTGAGCCGCGACCCCGGCGAACTGCACAACCTCGTTACGGGAGAACAGGCCAAAGCCGCGTCGCTTCGGCAGGAGCTGAACGCGCTTTGGTCGCGCTTCCGCCCGCCTGAACCGCCCGTGCGACAGTCGATTGACCCGGAAGTCCGCGCCAACTTGCATGCCCTGGGCTATTTTGAGGAGGGTAAACCTGAGGCGGCGCTGGAGGAGACGGGGCCCGATGCGAAGGATCGACTGGTTGAGTACCGGCAGCTCCTGCGCGGCTCGGAGCTGCTGTGGTCAGGCCGGTTCGCCGAGGCCGCCTCCGCCTTCGAGGAAATCTTCCAAGAAGACCCCGATAACCTGACCGCGCACATCGACGTGGCCAGTTGCAAAGTGCACGAGGGCCGGGTCAACGATGCGGTGGAACAATTGCAGGTGGCTCTGGCCCTCGACCCGCATAACGTCACCGCGCTGGAATTGCTCGGAACGGCTTGGCTCTCCTTGCACAACCTCGACCACGCCCGCGCGGCGTTCGAGAACCTCCTTTCCTTTTTTCCCCGGGACTATACGGCCCATTACAAGTTGGGTGTCATCGCGCTCCTCCAGGATCGCAATGATGACGCCTTTCGCCATGCGCAGGCAGCGACGAGCCTTCGTCCAGAATCCGCCGAGGCACATAATCTGCTGGGAAGGGCCTGCTTCCAGCGCGGTGAGTTGACCCAAGCGAAGGAAGAATTGCAGATGGCGATCCGGCTCCAGCCGGCTTTCCCGGAGGCGTACTATAACCTGGGGAGAGTGCTCGAAACGCAAAAGCAGAACGCGGAGGCTGCCAGCGCATTCCAACTCGCCCTTCGATACAACCCCAATTTCAATGCCGCCCGCGAGGCCCTGAAGCGCCTGGGTGCCACTCCCTGAGAATCATCCGGTGACGCCCCTTCCCGCTCAATTCGAACGTAGGGGCAGTTCGCGAACCGCCCCTACGTTCGAATGAGAAAATGCTGCATAGCCACGCCAAAATGTCACCACGTTAAGCCAAAATGTCCGCTTTTTCTCGGTCATTTTGTTCTTCTATCCTTTGTTTTCAATAACTTGGTTTTTTCGTGACTTCTTTTCCTTTCTTTTTTTTCCCTTGACTTTCCACTTTACCAGGAGTATGCCATAGCGCAGCGGTAGTTAGAATTCTTATTGAGTGATGATTATTGGTGTAACCCGTATCTCGAATTCCGTTTGGAAACGAGGGGCAGAACTACTATGTGGCGCTGCACAGGGGTTGCACGATTAACGCGTCGGGTCACATGTACGTGGAAGCACGGAGCGAGTTAGGATGGCGGACCGCGGATTGTTAGTTCTGGTTCCGTCGAACATTTGATGATGAAGAAGGGAATATTGCCGATGAGAAGGTGACTCGAAGGGGCGATTTTATCCCCACACCCTCAGCGTTAATTCTAAAGGAGGCTGATATGGAGTATAGAAGTAAGCAAGTTCCGATCTTGTGCATATTACTGCTTTTCCTGACAGCCCTGTGTGCCTGGTCTCAGACCACTGTGGGCACGCTCAATGGCGTCGTTCGGGACCCGTCGGCCGCCGTCATTCCCGGCGCCGCGGTGACGCTGACGAAGACGGACACGGGCGAAATCTTCAAGAGCACCACCACGGCCACAGGTTTCTATGAATTTCAAGGTTTAGTGCCCGGACCTTACTTGGTGACGGTGGAATCCAAGGGCATGGCAAAATTCGAAGGCAAGCTGATCATGATCGTGGGGCAGGTCGAGACAGTCAATGCGACCCTGCAGGTGCAAAACGTGGCCCAGCAGATTACGGTCCACGACGTCACGCCGATGGTGCAGACCAACAACGGCACCCAGATGTATACTATAGATCAGCAGCGCATACAGCAGTTGCCCTTCAACGGACGCTCGATTATGAACTTACCTGGCGACCGTTCCCGGCATGGAGGGCACGCGCTCCATGGGGATAGAGGACTTTAGTTACAGCTTTTATCTGGATGGCTCCGACATTGCGAGCCGCTTTGGCTGGAACGAGATTACGGCAGTCGGGCCGGGAGTGGACTCCATTCAGGAGTTCGCCGTGGAGGAGAACGCCGGGTCTGCCAAGTTCGCCCGGCCGGTGAATTTCATTGCCACCACCAAGAGCGGCACCAACAAGATTCACGGCACGGCGTTCGAGGACATACTCAACAACGACCTGATGTACGCGCGGACGCGGACCACTTTCGGGTCGGCGCCGTACCTGAATCGCAATGAGTACGGGGTGAGCGGCGGCGGGCCGGTTTACATCCCCAAACTCTACGACGGTAGAAACAAGACGTTTTGGTTCTTTGCGTGGGAAGCTCTGAAAGATGACTCGCCCAATATCATTGGGGCCCCCGTTCCCACCCAGGCTTGGCGGCAGGGCAACTTGGCCGGGGACATCGACGTCAATCAGGTTCCGTATACTATTTACGATCCCTATACGACCAATCCCACCACCTGGGCCCGCACGCCTTATAACAACAACCAGATCACCGAAGCGGAAAGTCCGCTGGCGAAGTTCCTGATGACTTACGAGGCGATGCCCACGCTGGCCAATGTGAATCCGAACATCGCGGACAACTGGTATGGGCCGGTCGTCAATTGGGCGAAAGACTATACCCTCAGCACCCGGGTCGACCAGAAAATAGGCGACAAGGACGTGTTTTACGGCCGCTATACGCGCGGGATGCTAAACGGAGCAGGATCAGTTCTACACCCTGCCCACCTTGGACTGGAGCAAGGTTCCCTCCGGCACGCAGGGGGGCCCCAACCCGAACTGGAGCGTAGGGCTGCACTGGAACCACACGTTTTCACCCACGTTTTTCAATGAGGTGCTGGCCAGCACGTCGTGGGTTACCTTCTTTGACGGCACCGGCAATCTCGGCTACGAACTACGATGCCGAGCTGGGCCTTCCCAACCCCTTCGGGGTGGGCGGTTGGCCGGGCATTTACTCGGGCGGATTCCCTAATGTCGGGCCGGAAGGCCTGTCTTGGGAAACCCAGAACACCACCGCCGCGCATGAGTTTTACATCGATCGTCGACGACAACGCCACGAAAGTTTGGCGGAAGCACGAGTTCCAGTTCGGCTTTCATTTCCGCGACGACCGGGTGGATATTCTGCCGTCACAGCAGCAGGTGGCAGGGAGCGACGATTTCGCAACCATGCCCACCGGGCTTTATGACCCCACCTCCTCCGCCGGCAACCCATCCTTCAGCTTTCCCTACACCGGCGACAACTTCGCAAATTTCTACTTAGGCCATCGGCCAATTATAGCAACCAGCTTGTCCGCGGCATGTTCTACGGACGGGAAAAGGAGTGGGCGCTTTATTTCCAGGACAACTGGAAGATGACTCCGCGCCTGACCCTGAACCTGGGACTGCGCTGGGAATACTTCCCGCCGTTCACGGAAAAGAACAACATGATCGTCGCGTTCGATCCCAGCTATGGTTCCAATCTGGGCACGACACAGAATATAGGCACTGACGCCTGGCAACGGCGTCACCCTGCCTTTGAGCGAACAAGGGGCGCTGGTGCTGGCCTCCTCCTTGGCGCAGATGGAGAGGTTCGGGTACACGACCCCGTCCATTGTCGCCCGCGAACAGCAGTTGGGAATGAATTTCGAGAGTGCCGGGCAGGCCGGGTATCCCAGTATGCTGGAGACGGGCAACCCGGACAATTTCGGGCCCCGTTTGGGCTTTGCCTACAGGCTCACCGAAGGGGCCAAGCCTTTCGTGCTGCGCGGCGGCTATGCCCTGTCCTACTTCCACATCCAACTGGATTCCTGGGCGGCGAGAATGCGCATGAATACCCCGATGAACAACCGGTATTACTACAGCAATGCAGGATCCCAGTACTTCGCCGGACGGCATCGGCAACATTGGGCTGCGTACGGTTCCCACGAATATCGCCGGCCGTCGGGCGCAACCAGCGTGACTAGTTACGTCAACACCACGAATGCCAACTCTATTCAGCCGAGTTCCTCGTTCATGGATTATTTCGCGCTGAACCAGCCGACCCCGCGCGTCCACACCTGGAACCTTACGCTGCAAAAGGAGATCCCGTGGAAGATGGTGCTGAGCGCCGCCTATGTGGGGAACCACAGCTACGGCAATGAGACGCTCTACAACTACAACAACGGCACCCCCACTTACCTCTGGTATTTGACCACGGGGCTGCCGTCGCCCACCGGCACCTACTCGGCGACGGCAAGGAATTTCTTCAACCAAGCCAGCTTTGGCACCACCATCGAGGAGTGGCTCAATACCGGCTGGGGCAACTCCAATGGCGCGGAAATTCAGTTGAAGCGGACTTTCCAGACCGGCTCCACTTTCCAATTCTTCTACACGTTGGACAACAACTTCGCGGCGGGAGGCCAAGGCTACTCCGGCGCCTCCGTGATCCCGTCCGCCAACCAGTTCGCGCCGGGCACGGTTCCGACGCTTATACCTCCTCCGAGCTCTTTAACGGGAAAGCTAAGGGCTTTGGAACAGGAATATGACTACCAGCGCGACACCTCCATTCCCAAGAACCGGTATTGCTGGAACTTTGTGCAAGACCTGCCGTTTGGGAAGGGGAAGCACTTTCTGGGCAACACCAACAAGATTGTGGACAAATTCATAGGCGGGTGGCAAATCTCCGGTATCGGCACCGCCTACAAACCGTATACCGCGTTGCCCACGTCCACGGCTTACTTTCCCACGGGCACGCCGGTGCAGCAGTACGGCTACAAGTATAAGATCCAGAACTGCACCAGCGGGACGTGCTACCCGGGCTACCTGTTCTATAACGGATACATCCCGGCCAATCTGATCAACACAGCGAACGGCTATGAGGGCATCCCTTCGGGTTACAAGCCGGCGTTTCAACCTCTGGTACCCTACGGGGCCACCTCGGCGCCCAACATGCCGGCGGGGACCACCCTCTCCAATTACTGGAACAGCAACACCGTATGGGTGCCGATCGAGGACGGCACCGTGCAGCGAACCACTTGGTCGGGCTTTACACCCTTCTGGCACCAGTACCTCCCGACTGACTGGCAATGGGACCAGGATGCGTCGTTGATTAAGAACGTTCCGTTCAAGGAGCACTACAACTTCCGGTTGGAATGCGATTTCTTCAACGTGTTCAACCATCCGGGCAACCCGAACAGCTTCGTCGGGGCGACGGGTGTTCTGAATACGCAAACCTCGGGCGAAACCCCCCGCGTGTTGCAATTGGTGGGGCGCTTTAGCTGGTAGGGCAACCTGGCACTACAAACCCTATCGGTCGATAGAAGAGAGTAAGGAATGTGGGGGCGCATGGCCAAAGGGTCATGCGCCCCTACGCTTTGTTAGAACGTACCCCGTGTCATGTAAGCCGAGCCGGAAGTGCCTTTCAGCCCCGGAGGGCGAAATAGCCTAGCCCAGGCCGCAGGCCTGGGACAAAAGGCCGAACCCAAACATCCCCAGCCCTGAAAGGGCGGGATAAACTGCGTTCCGGCGTGGCGCTTGGTTTGGCGTGTATTTCACCCTTTCAGGGCTTGGGCTCCGCAGTCCCGTCATGTCCCAGGCCTGCGAAGCTGTGAAGAAATTCCGGAACGAGCAAACGTACGTCGCGCAGAGACGCAGAGGCGCGGAGTCGACAAAGAAAATAAAGCATTTATTCATTTCGAACCTCTGCGCCTCTGCGTCTCTGCGCGAGATTGTAAATTTTTTCTCACGTTCTGCGGCCTGAGCTCGGTTATTTCGCCTTCGGGGCTTGGTTCAGCCGGTCGCACCACCCCCACTCCGCGTGGGAGGCTGGTTGCCGGTTCCTTTGCCGGATCATCGGTTCTGCATGATAAAATCCCCCCATGTCATCGCGTCGCTATCTCGTGCTGATGGTGTGTCTGCTGTTCGCCTCCTGTCAGCCCTCCACTAAGCAATCCACTTCCACGGCGAGCAGCCCGTCGGCCCCTCCGCAGGAAGCTTCCTCCGCCCTGCCGCACTTGAATCTCGTCCTGGTGACGATCGACACAATGCGGTACGACCGCTTGGGATATTCCGGTTACTCGCGGATTGATACTCCGAACTTGGACAGTCTGGCGCGGAGGGGCGTCTTGTTTGACAACGCGGTGACTGTGACACCCCTCACCGCGCCGTCTCACGCCACAATTTTCACCGGCCTTTACCCCATGGAGCACAAGGTCCGGGACACGGGAGGATTCGTATTGGACGGGTCGCACCCCACCCTGGCGACGATCCTGCACCAGCGGGGATGGGACACCGCGGCCTTCGTCGGGTCATCGGTGCTGAAGCGGCAGTTCGGTTTTGACCGGGGATTCACCGTGTACGACGACAAGATGCCAAAAGCCAGCAGCGGCAGGTTGGTGGGCGAGGATGCCGAATGCCGCGCGGGAGTGGTGGTGGACCGGGCGATCCGGTGGCTGGACTCGCGCGCCCGCAATCCTTTCTTCCTGTGGGTTCACGTGTTCGATCCGCATTCGCCCTACGACCCGCCGTCTCCATTCCGGGAAAAATACCGGGGCCGGCTCTACGACGGGGAGATCGCTTACACGGACCAGCAGCTCGGACGGCTTTTCACCGCCATTGCCAAACGCCCTCCGGCGGATCAGACTCTGATCGCCGTGCTTTCCGACCATGGAGAGAGTTTGGGGGAACACGGTGAGTACAATCACGGGGTGTTCCTTTATGACGCGAGCCTGCGCATTGTGTTTCTGCTGGCGGGACCGGGAGTGCCGGCCGGGTTGCGGGTGAAGCAGCAAGCCAGAACGGTCGATTTCCTTCCCACGGTGCTCGCTCTCATGGGAGGCGCCGCGCCACAAGGCCTTCCCGGGAGCAGCCTCACGCCCACCTTCTCCGGCAAGGAGGCGCTCACCCAGTACTCTTACATGGAAACGCTCTATCCGAAAATCAACATGGGCTGGGCGGAGTTGCGCGGAATTCGCACGAACCAGTGGAAGTATATCCGCGCTCCCCACCCCGAGCTTTACGATCTGGTCCAGGATCCCGGGGAAAAGGCCAACCTTGCCCGGAGCCATGTCGCGGAAGTGCTGCAACTGGAAGCGCGCCTGAAAGCCATGGTCGGGAAGCACGAGGAGGAGAAGGTTCACACCACGATGGTGGATGCGCGCACGCTGGAGGAATTGAAGTCGGTCGGCTACCTGGGTGGCGCTTCCAGTAATGAGTACACCCTCGGCGGATCGGGGGTTGATCCGAAAGACCGCGTCGAGGTCCTGAAACTGCTCTATCTGGCAGTATCCCCTGATGCCGGGACGCCTTTGTCGCGGCGCATTCAGCTTCTGCCGCAGGCTCTTCAGCAGGACCCGACCAACCCCACGATTTACTTTTATCTGGGCGAGCAATATCAAGACACGGGGCGCAACGCCGAGGCGGTGCAGCTCTACCAGCAGGGAATCCGCTACGGCCTCCAGAACGCCTGGTTGTATTCCCGCCTGGGTTATTTGTATGTCCAGCAGGGCAAGCGGGACGAGGGCATCTCCTACTATGAGAAGGCGGCGCAACTGAACCCGTCCGATGCGGAGAGCCTCGATGACCTGGGCATGGCGTATTTGGACGCCGGGAAGGTGGCGGACGCTGAGCGAACCTTCAAGTGGAGCCTGGCGACGGGCAACGAAACGGCACTGGCTTACAACGGGCTGGGATTGGTGTCCATTCAGAAGCAGGACGTTGCGACGGCGCGTGGTTACTTTGAAAAAGCCGTTCACCTTGACCCGAATCTTCTGGAAGCCCAACTGAACCTCGGCCGGGCCTATAAGATTCTGGGAGATATTCCCCGGGCGCGCACGGCTTTCGAAGCTTTCCTTGCCAAAGCTCCACCGGCGCAATACGGTCCTATCATCGCTAGCCTCAGGCAAGAACTGGCCACAATGCATGTGGAACCACCCGATACTCGGCGGCGGTGATAGCGGTTCCCGTTTGAGCGTACGTTATTTCGGGGGCCTCGTGTCGTGCTTGCTTAGAACGGCCCGCCCAAGCTTTATGCGGTGCTGATTCTACCCGCGCCAACAGACCAGTTTTAGCTCCGTCATCTCCTCGACAGCGAAATGCGGCCCCTCGCGCCCGATTCCACTTTTTTTGACTCCGCCGTACGGCATATGGTCCGCGCGATAGGCCGGGACGTCATTCACGATCACTCCGCCGACGTTCAACTGACGGGCAGCCCGGAACGCCTTCCCGATGTCCCGCGTGCACAGGCCCGCTTGCAAGCCATACTGACTGGCGTTCACGGCATCAATGGCCTCTGGCAGCGACCGATAGGAATGTAAGACTACCACCGGTCCGAAGACCTCACGGCAGCAGACTTCCATGTCGGGAGCAACGTGGGTAAGGATCGTCGGCTCCACCGTGGCGTTTCGTCTCTTTCCTCCCTCAATCACACGCGCGCCCTGGGAGCGAGCGCGGTCGATCCACGCCTCCACGCGTTCCGCCTCGCCGAGTGTAATCAAGGAGGAAATATCCGTGCTCTCCTCGAGGGGATGCCCGATCTTGAGTTTCCGGGTGGCAGTGACGAAGGAATCTGTGAAAGCCGCCTCGATGCTTTCGTGGACATAGATGTTCTGCACCGAAATGCAAACCTGTCCTGAATGCGAAAAGCTGCCCGTCACACATCGTGGGACTATCATTTCCAAATCGCAATCGGGCTCGAGGATCAGAGAAGAATTGGAACCTAATTCCAGCGTGGCACGACGCAGACCCATCTGGGAGCGGATTTCTTCCCCGACGGGAACACTGCCGGTAAAAGTGATCATCGCCACGCGCGAATCGTGAATCAGAATGGGGCCTACCGTGCCGCCGGGCCCGGTTACGACGTTATAGGCGCCCGCGGGAGCTCCCGCTTCCTGGATCAAATGGGCCAGACGGAGCGCACTCAGCGGGGTGTTCCCGGAGGGCTTGTGAACTACGCTGTTGCCCGCCGCCAACGCGGGCCCAATTTTGTGCAGGGCAAGATTCAGCGGAAAATTGAACGGCGTAATCGCACCAATGATTCCCAAAGGCTCGCGAACCGTCATGGCCCAGCGCCCTTTGCCGATGGGCGCCGCCTCCATGGGTATCACTTCTCCGCTCAGGTGCCGGGCCGCGTCGGCGGAAGCAATCAGGGTCTGCTGGCAGCGGTTGACTTCGGTTCGCGCTTCGCGAATGGGCTTCCCCGTTTCGTGGCAGACGAGCAAGGAAAATTCTTCGGCATCCCGCTCCAGCAGACGGCGCATGTGTTCAAGGAGTTCGGCCCGCTCGTATTGGGTAAGCGCCGCCATAGCTGAGGCTCCTGCCTGGGCCGCCGCGATGGCGCGCCCAATCATCGCCGCGTCGGCTTCGTAGACTTCTCCCACCGGCGTACCATCGTAAGGCAGGCGCACGGTCCGCAACTCTCCGGAACGCACCCACTCACCCCCCATGAACATTGGGAATTCCTTCTTTTCAATAGTTGCTGTGGCCATTGTTCATACTCCTTTCTCGGATGCTCTGATAGATCGTTGGTTTTGCACTCGTTGATGAAGTAGTTGTAGCACTCACCGCGGATACTATCTTCGACTCGCCCCAAGAGGATATTATATATCTCCGGGGCTCAATCTCATCAGCTTGATAGCGCAGAGGTTGCCCAAGCCCTCGTGCGCGAACGCCAACCCGTTACGGCAGGCCTTGGAAGTGGGATCACGGGAACACGTTGGCGGTTCCTTTTCGAGGTTGTTCCATCACGGCGCCGGCTATGAATAGCGCCAAGCCCAGCCCTTGCAAGATTGTCTCCGGCTGAACGCGAAGGTGTACCTCGGGCGTGATGAAGGGCCGCATATTGACCATGCCTTCCAGCGTGCCAGGCGCGGCCACGGTGGCCGCCCAGAAACCCAGGACCAGATAGAGGCTGGCAATATAGAGCAAGCGCCTGAGGAACGGCCATGCCTTCAGAGTGTCATAGAGGGGGTAGAGAACCGCGGCAATGAGGATGCCGCGTAGGATTTCAGCGGGCAGAAACCAATTAACCACGTGGGCATATAATCCCATGTCCGTTTGCGTGCGTAGGAAGACCGCAAAAATCGGATTGGGGCCTTCGTAATATGGCTTGGTAAACAGTGGATAACACACCGCCCCGGCCAGGAAGTAAGTGGTCACCTGTGCAGCAATGACTTTGGCCACGAAGCTCAGGAAACGCTTTCGGTTCATGGGGAGACTCCGTTCATGGCAAACGGCCCGATTGGATTTCCGGTTATGCTGATCTTACGCGCGAGGGCGCGTGCATGCATTAACCAGGATTTCCATTCAGGTCTGGATGAGGTAGTGTACATCGAAGCGCCGATGCCGGTGAGCTGATGAACGGCAAGGCTGGGTTTGGCCCAAGGAACGTTTGATGGAAGCACGTCACATTGCCAGGAGGAATAATGGACTACGTCAATCTCGGCAGGACGGGACTTAGAGTCTCGCGGATCTGTCTGGGTTGCATGACCTACGGGGCGCCTGCCACAGGAGAAGCGAAGGGTGGCAGACACGCCTGGGCGTTGGACGAGAAGGAGAGCCAACCTTTCTTTCGCCAGGCACTCGATCTTGGTATCAACTTTTTCGACACGGCCAATGTTTACTCCAGCGGGGTCAGCGAGGAAGTGCTCGGGCGGTTCCTAAAGGCAAATGTCCGCCGCGAAGCCGTCGTTGTCGCCACCAAAGTGTTCGGGGTCATGCGCGACGAGCCCAACGGACACGGCCTGTCGCGCAAAGCCATCTTCTACGAGCTTGAGCAGAGCCTGCGGCGATTACAGACCGACTATGTCGATCTCTACCAGATTCACCGCTGGGATTACGAAACGCCGATCGAAGAAACCTTGGAGGCGTTGCACGATGTGGTGAAGTCCGGGAAAGTGCGGTATATCGGCGCGTCCTCCATGTACGCCTGGCAGTTTACCAAGGCGCTCTATCTTGCTGACCTTCACGGCTGGACGCGTTTCGTTTCGATGCAAAACTACTACAATCTTCTGTATCGTGAAGAGGAACGCGAGATGTTGCCTCTCTGCCAGGCGGAGGGAATCGGTGTTATCCCCTGGAGCCCGCTGGCCCGGGGCCGATTGGCGCGGCCCTGGCAAGCCGAAAGGACCAAGCGCTTCGAGACCGACCAATTCGGCAAAATCCTGTATTCGGGGACGGAAGCAGTGGACCGCAAGGTGGTTGATCGGCTGGGCGAAATGGCGGAGCAACGGGGCCTCCCCCACGCACAACTGGCGCTTGCCTGGATGCTAAGCAAGCCGGCCATTACCGCCCCGATCGTCGGCGCCACCAAGCCCCACCACCTCGAGGATGCTGTCGCGGCGCTCTCGCTTCGTCTAACGCCGCAGGAGGTGGCGGCCCTGGAGGAGCCCTATACTCCGCATCCAGTGGTGGGCTTCAGTTAAGCTCAAAGTCGCAAGCCCAGCCGCAGGTTGGAATAGTTGAAGATCAGCCACCGCTCGTCGCCATGCGCCGCGACGGCCGGGTTTGTGAAAATGCCGGGTCGAGGGAAACATGGATAATCTGACAATGCTGCCTATAGGGATCGCCCATAGCCCCTTCTCTCAAACGGATCAGGTTCCGCGTGGACTCGGGGCCAAGCATGAGGAAGAGGGGATTATTGAGGTTTTTCCCCAGTTCGAGGCCGGCCTGCAAGACATCGACGGCTTTTCCCACCTGTATGTCCTGTGGGTGTTTGATCGTAGCGCAGGATATGAATTGGTGGGAACCCCGCCCTGTGACACGCGGGCTCACGGTGTGTTTGCCTCACGCTCGCCCCGCCGCCCCAACCCCATCGGCCTGACTGTGGTACGGCTGCTTGGCCGGGAGGGAAGGAAGCTTCTCGTACGGGGCGTGGACATGCTGGAGGGCACACCCATCCTCGATATCAAGCCTTATCTGAGCAACGTACCGGAGGCAGAATTGAAACGAGGTTGGCTGGCTGAAGCCGAAGCGCGCTCCCAGGAACGCGAAGGATGATCTTCTGATTCACTCCTGGCTCATTTATACAGAGTGACACAAATGCTTGCGCATTCGGCTGTAGCGGCGGTCTCCGACCGCCGCCTGGAGTTTCACATTTGCGGCGGTCTCCGACCGCCGCCGTCGATCGGAGATCGACGCTACAATTTATGTCGCTCTGTATAGATGCCGTAAGGATACACGCTGATATGAAACAGAACCTTTGGATTCTTGTCCTGCTCTGCTTTGTTCTGGTGGCAAGCGGTCGCGCTCAGTCGCCTGTGCCACCCATCATTTCGCCGGAGGTACATCCGGATAGAAGCGTCACTTTCCGCTTCCGTGATCCGAACGCCCAACAGGTCTCACTTCAGCGCGACGGGGCGAAGGCCTTGCCCATGCAAAAGGACGAAAACGGCGTTTGGAGCGGCACCACTGACCCGCTGGAGCCTGATTTCTACGGTTATTCGTTCGTGGCCGATGGCGTTGCCCTGATCGATCCCACAAATCCGCTGATGCAACCCAACCTGCTTCACTCCCAGAGCGTTGTGCATGTGCCCGGGCCGCCTTCCACTGTGTGGGAGATCGCTGATGTAGCGCACGGCGCCATTGATCACCACTTTTACCGATCAGCGATCGTGGGAGACGAGCGCGACTTCTATGTTTATACGCCGCCTGGCTACGATCCCAGAGCGAAGCGGCGGTACCCCGTGCTTTACCTGCTCCACGGGTACAGCGACGACGCGAGCGGTTGGACTGCCGTCGGGCGCGCCAACGTAATTCTGGATAACCTGATTGCCCAAGGTAAGGCGCAACCCATGATTATCGTCATGCCGCTCGGCTATGGCGCACCTGAGATCCTACTTCCGACGCGGAGCGCCTCTCGTGATGCCAGTCTCGATCAACGAAACATGGACCGGTTCCGCGAGGCTTTGCTCACGGAGGTCATTCCGCAGGTGGAAAAGAGTTACCGGGTTTCGACGAAGCGGGAATCTCGAGCTATTGCCGGTCTATCCATGGGCGGTGGGGAGTCACTCTATACCGGACTGAATACCCTGGACCGTTTCGCGTGGGTCGGAGCGTTCAGTTCCGGCGGGCTCAACCAGGATTTTGACAAAAGGTTCCCGGCGCTCGACGCAAAGGCCAATGCGCAACTCCGCCTGCTGTGGATTGCGTGTGGGACCGAGGATCACCTGATTGGCCGTAACCGCCAGTTCCGCGAGTGGCTGAAGTCCAAGGGAATCGAGCACGTCGATATCGAAACGCCCGGCGCCCACACGTGGATGGTCTGGCGGCGCAATCTGGCTGAGTTCGCTCCGCTCTTGTTCCAAAGCAAGCGGCCGTAAGATCGCGCCTATTACTGCCAGCCGCCGCCGAGGGCGCTGTAAATCTGTACCAACGAGAGCATTTCATTCAACCTGGCGTGGGAGAGATCGAGTTCGGCGGATAAGTAGTTGGTGTCGTTGGTTAGGACTTCGAGGTAGTTGGTGGCGCCACCATCGTAGCGCACGTGCGCCAGCCGGTTGGAATCCTGGGCCGCATTGGCCAGAAGCTCTTGTTGTTCCCGCGTTTCCCGGGTTCGGCGATAGGCGATCAACGCGTCCGAGACATCCCGGAACGCATTCTGGATGGTCTGCCGGTACGCCAACAACGCTTCGCGCTGTTGTGCTTCCGCCAGCCGAACGTTTGCCTGCAACTTGCCGGCGGTGTACAGCGGCTCAGCGATGATTCCGACGGCATCCCATGCGCCCGCCGAGGCGGTGAAGAGATTTGACAAAGCGGAGCTGATGAATCCAGCCGTGCCCGTCAGGGAAATGGACGGGAAATACGCGGCCTTGGCTACGCCGATCTGAGCGTTGGCCGCGATCAATTGCTGCTCTGCTTCGCGAATATCCGGGCGTCGTTCGAGTAACTGGGACGGCAGGCCTGGGGGCACCTCGGGAGGCCGCACCTGTTCCGTCAGGTTTCGTCCTCGCGTTATGGTCCCGGGGTTCGCGGCCAGCAGAAGCTTGATGTAGTTTTCCTGCTGCTCGATCTGCCGCTCTAAATCCGGGATGCCGGCAGACGCTACATAGACGAGCTGCTCGGCCTGCCGCACGTCCACCATTGACGCCGCGCCCTGGTCTGCGAGGAGCGTGGTCAGCCGCAGGGACTCCTTTCGCGAAACGAGTGTGCGCTGAGTGATTTCGAGTTCCAGGTCAAGCGTTCTGAGCTGGAAATAAGCGGCGGCAACGTTCGCCACCAATGTGCTCACGACGGCGCGCTTTCCCCATTCCGTCTGGGCCAGATTGGCGCGAGCGGCCTCGGTGGCCCGGCGGTATTGGCCCCAGAAATCGATAGTCCACGACGCGAGTGCCCCGGCCTGGAGGTAATCCCAGCGATAGGCAGGTGATAGCGGGCTGGCGGGTTCGCGCTCCGTTGTGCCTCCGATTCCCACCCCCGCGTTCGGGTACTCATTAGATTTCACGATGCGGAGTTGCGCCTGGGCGGCCAGCACGCGTTCCGCGGCGATTTGGACATCATAGTTATTCGCGAGTGCCTTCCGAATCAGGTTCTGCAGTTCCTCATCCTGGAAGACGGTCCACCACTTGGCGTCGCCCAGGGACTCACTGGATGGGGTCGCTGCGGCAGCGCCACCCTGCGGCGGGGTTCCCCGGTACACTTGCGGCACGTTCACTACCGGACGCTTGTAATTCGGCCCGACGGTGCAGCCGAAAACCGAAAGCCCGAGGTATAACGCGAAGAGCAATTTCGAGTAGCGCTTCACGCCGCACGACCTCCCTTAATATCTGTTGAATCAAGCGCCGGCTGAGGGTGGCGGCGGAACCGACCGGAGAAATTCTCCACCACGGAGTAGGTGACCGGGATCAGGAAAATAGCGATGAAAGAAGCTGCCAGCATACCGCCGATCACCACGGTTCCCAGAATGCGCCGGCCCGCTGCGCCGGACCCCTTCGCCATCCAGAGCGGCACGCAACCGAGGATGAAAGCGAAGGACGTCATCAGGATGGGGCGCAGGCGCAGGCGGGCTCCGGCGAGTGCAGCTTCCACAACATTTTTCCCGTGTTCATGTTCGGTTTTGGCGAACTCCACGATGAGAATGGCGTTCTTCGCGGCGAGTCCAATCAACATGACCAGGCCGATTTGCGCGTAGACGTCGTTTTCAAAGTGCCGCGACATCAGGGCCAGAAACGCACCGGCCACGGCGATCGGAGTTCCGAGCAAGACACTGAAAGGCAGCGACCAGCTTTCATACAAGGCGGCAAGGATGAGGAACACAAACGTGAGCGAGAATCCAAAGACCGCTGCCGCCGGAATCCCCTGGGCGGCTTTCTGTTCCTGAAACGACATGCCCATGTAGTTGAAACCCATCTCGCGCGGCATGGTTTGGGCGAACACTTCTTCCATGGCCTTCATCGCCTGTCCCGAACTGACCCCCGGAGCGGCGGTCGCGTTCACCTGTGCCCCGGTGTATTCGTTGTAGCGCATCAGGAACTCGGGACCGCTAATGCTGCGAATGGTGCCCAGAGTGCTCAAGGGCACCATATTCCCCTGGCTGTTGGTCACGTAGAACTGGCCGATGTTGCTCGCGTTGACGCGGTACTCACCTTCGGCTCCGAGGTAGACCTGCCATTGGCGCCCGAACCGGTTGAAGTAGTTCACCAGGTAGCCGCCCATGAAGGTCTCGAGCGTTTGATATACCTGTGCGATATCAACGTTCTGGCGCATCACCTTGTCGCGGTCCACGTCCACATAAATTTGTGGGACGTGCGCGGCGTAGGTGGTGATGACCCTGGCCAGTTCCGGCCGGCGCTGCGCTGCGGCGACAAACCGGTCAAGGTTGTTGGCGAAGAAATCGCCACCTGTTCCCGATCGATCTTCCAGTACAAAATTTACGCCGCCTGCCGCGCCAATCCCGGGGATGGAGGGTGGCGAGAAGGCGAAACAAATACCTTCCCTGACCTGTGAGAGTTCCCGGTTGAGCCGCGCCAGAATGGCTTGCGCACTCTGCTCGGGTGACCGGCGCTCGTCCCAATCCTTGAATCGCACGAAAAAGAGCGCATTGTAGGAACTCTGGGTGCCGCTCAGAATGCTGTACCCCATGATGGCCGTAACGGCTTCCACCCCCGGGATCCTCTGCGTGATCTCCTCGACTTTGCGCGCGGCCTCCGACGTGCGCTGCAAGGATGCGCCTTCCGGCAGCCTCAGCGTCATCATCATGTAACCCTGATCTTCTTCGGGAAGAAAAGAGGAGGGCAGCCTTTTTCCTATTCCTGCCACGAGAGCGGCAATCAGCGCCAGGAAAATCAGGCTGAAAGCGGATTTGTGGATGAGCAAGCGGGAGATATTGATGTACCCATTCCTGGAACGATTAAAGGCTCCGTTGAACCGCTCGAAAAACCACCCCAGCGGCCCACGAAAGCGCTTGCGCGGTTTAAGGATCTGCGCACAGAGCGCGGGGCTGAGGGTGAGTGCATTGAAGGCCGAGAAGATCACCGAAATGGCGATGGTGACCGCAAACTGCTGGTACAGCCTCCCGGTGATTCCCGGAATGAACGCTGTGGGAATAAAGACCGCCGCAAGGATCAGCGCGATGGCGATCACCGGCCCCGAAACCTGTTGCATGGCCAGAACGGTGGCATCCCGCGGTGTCATGCCCTCCTCAATGTGGTGCTCAACGGCTTCGACCACCACGATGGCGTCGTCCACCACCAAGCCAATGGCCAAGACCAATCCAAAGAGCGAGAGCGTGTTGATGGAGAAGCCCAGCAGTGGGAATACGACGAATGTCCCAATCAGGGAAACCGGCACCGCCAACAGGGGAATCAGCGTAGGCCGCCAGCCCTGGAGGAAGACGTACACCACGAGAATGACCAGCAGCAGAGCCTCGAACAGGGTGAGCAGGATTTCATGAATGCCTGCTGTCACGGCCTTGGTGGTGTCAACCGAAATGGCGTACTCCATGTCTTTGGGAAGCCGTCGGCCCAACTCTTCCAACTTCGCGCGGACTCCCTCGGCGGCGGCAATGGCGTTCGAACCGGGCAGTTGATAGATGCCGAGGGCTGCGGCGGGTACGCCCTTGAAGCGCGCGTCGAAGCTATAGGTTTGGGCGCCCAATTCGGTGCGCGCCAGGTCTTTCAGCCGCAGGGTCGATCCATCCGGATTGGCCCGCACCACGATCTGGTCAAATTCCTCCGGCGTCACCAGCCGGCCTTGCGAACGGACCGTGTAAGTGAATTCCTGCCCCTTGGGCACGGGTTCAGCGCCGATTTGTCCGGCCGGATTCACGGTGTTCTGCGCTTGCAGTGCCGTGATAATCTGCGGAACCGTGACGCCCAGCTTGGCCAGCTTATCGGGCTTCACCCAGATCCGCATGGCATATTGGCCGCCAAACACCTGCACCCGGCCCACGCCGGGCACGCGCGAAAGCTCGTCAACGTAATTGATGTAGGCGTAATTGGTGAGGAAGTTCCGATCGTACGTAGCGTGCGGTGAATAGAATGAGATCACCATCAACGCGGCGGCGCGGGATTTCTGCACGATGACGCCCGTGGTATTCACCATCGCGGGCAACTGCGGCGTGGCTTGTGAAACGCGAAGCTGCGTCAGGATCTGATCGATATTGGGGCTGGTCGCGACATCGAAATTCACCGTCAAGCTGGTGTTGCCGGCGTTATCGTTGGTGGAATACATGTAGTTCATGTAATCCACCCCGCTCATGAGGCTTTCAATCGGAGTGGCGACGGACTCCTGCATCGTCTTGGCGTCGGCCCCAGGGTACATGGCGCTCACCAGTATTTCAGGCGGAATAATCTCCGGGAACTGGGCAATCGGCAGGGTGGCCATGGCCACCGCTCCGACGATCACCATGACGATGGAGATCACCATCGCCACGATGGGCCGCTTGATGAAGAAGTTGGAAATCATCGCGTGCCTTCCGGCTGCTGGGTGGGTTCGGCGACGGGCTGCACCACCATGCCGTCACGCACTTTGGAGGTGCCGCCGGAAACTACGGCCTCACCCGCTCCCAAGTTCTCCGAGATCACCCACATCGTGTCGACGCGCGGTCCGACCTTCACTTTGCGGATGGTGACCATATTCTTCGCGTCTACCACGGCCACTTCGTAAGTGCCCTGGAGTTCGGTCACGCAGCGTTGCGGCACGAGGACGGCCCCGTGTTGCACGCCGAGCAGCGCGCGGACGCGGGCGAACTGGCCCGGGCGCAGGATATTGCCCGGGTTGGGGAATGCTCCCACCACGCGGATGGTCCCGGTCTGGGTGTCCACCTGGCGGTCGATGAAGACCACGTGTCCCTTGTGGGGGTAAACCGACCCATCCGCCAGGGCGAGTTCCAGCGCTTGGGCATCGGTGGTGCGCAGCAGATCGCTGCCGGGAGTTTTCTTCAGCAGCCCGGAGGTGAATTGCAGGTATTCCTGTTCGCTGATGGGGAAATAAGCCTTGATGGGATCAACCTTGGAAACCATGGTGAGCGGTGTGGCGGGCGAAACCAGGTTGCCCACCTGGGTGGTGGCGATGCCCGCGATGCCATCCACCAGCGAGAGCACCTTGGTGAACCCCAGGTTCAGTTCGGCCTGTTCGATGGCGGCCTGTGCGGCCTGGATGCCGGCTCGCGCCTGCATTTGCGCGGCGATTTCCGTATCAAGCTGGCATTGGGCGATGGCCCGCTGCTTCACCAGGGGAATATCGCGCTTCACGTTGACGTCCGCCAAGTAGAGTTGTGCGTGGGCCTGGGCCAGTTGTGCCTTGGCCTGGTCGAGCACCGCCTGGAAGGGCCGCGGATCGATTTCAAACAGCACGTCGCCTTGGTGGACGTACGAGCCTTCCTGGTAGTTCTGCCGGATCAGGTACCCGCTTACCTGGGCTTGAATCTGGGCGTTGGTGTAGCCCTCGAGGCTGGCTACCCATTCGGCGCGCGCGGGTACGTCCATCTGGATCGACTTCACCACGCCCACGGTCATCGCCGGCGGCGGAGTGGCGGCCTGCGGCTTCACCCCGCCGCACCCGGCGTCCGCCAACATCATCGCGGCCAGCGCGGCCACCGCCAAGCCGGGGCGCACTGCGCAGCGCAGCCCACGCAGGCCCCGTGACCGCAAACCTGAATCTGCCGAAGCGCCTACACGATCACCGGGTTCTCCGGTCTGGCACCCACAAAGGTCTATGCTCATCAAATTCCGCACCCTAACTTAGTAGCAACTGGGATTTTGGACACTATGACTACTTTCCGTGCAGGCCTTCCGATGACTCTGTCAGCAGTTTCGTGCAGCTCACAGCGGCATACGCGGGGTTCCATTTATAAATCATCCGTGGACACGATTCAACCCCCGATCTCAGGGTCACGTCAAAGTCGCGGCGGATCGGACTGTGGGAGCGCTAAACATCGGTAAGTCGGAAATGGCCCGTTCCCCTCTTCCGGTCTCGTTCTACCGTGTTGGCACCCAAGACGTCGCCACGTCATACCAAAGTGTCCGAAAAATGCTGCATGGCCACGCCAAAATGTCACCACGTTGAACCAAAATGTCCGATACTTAAACCAAAATGTCCGCTTTTTCTCGGTCATTTTGTTCTTCTACCCTTTGTTTTCAATAACTTGGTGGGTTCGTTCGTAAAATTTTTTTCTTCCGCCCACCTTCCCCGACCTTGGAAACTCGAAACTGGAAACTGGAAATTCGAAACTGGAAGTGCGGGACGTGCCAATCGGCCATCGGCAATTTATGCTCCGTCGCTGGCGGGCCGCCCAGCGGGGCCGGCGTCCTGCGAGTTTTTGCTGAGGCCAGGGGGAAAGGCACGTGGCGGAGCCGCGGCCGAGCACGTCAGGGGCGGCCAGGAGCCTCGCGAGCCTACCCGGCTGCGCCATTCCGAGCAGAAGACACACCTCCATCCGGTACGGCTAGCAATTTTTATGCCGTTATCTTATGGATTACCTACTAAGAGATAAAAGGAGGCATGCATTGTGATCTCACTAAAAGCGACCTTGACGACGGATTGTGCGCAGCCCGCTCCTTTTTAAGCAGGTCCAGGCGGAGGCGGGAAGCAAACTCCGGGGTGAAGCTGATCTGCATCGGACACCGGTCCGGTTCCTCGTGATGCAGCGCGATGAGTATTCTATCCCGATGTTTCATCGACGTCCTCGCACCTCGGTGCCCCCTTGCCTCAATGGGTGGCATCGTGAATTCATGTAAATCATCACATTGTCTCCACCAGCCAGACGACCTGAAACGGATCGAGCCTGGCCGTCCCGCTCAGGGTGCCGCCGGAAATCCGGTCCTTAGATCCACGCGCAAGCTGCACCGGCATCGTCTGGCGCGTCGTATTTACAATAAACAGGCTATCATCCGTATGGGGGACAGCCAACACGCCTGCCGGCACGGGCGCCGCGAGCAATGACCGGATGTCCGGAAGGAGTTGCCGAATCAGGCGCAAGAAGCTGTCGTCATCTGGCCAGAAACCTAATTTGACCACAGTCCCGCGGCCGTGCTTCTTCTGGATGGCGGCGGGCTTGCCATTCAGAATCGACTGGCGGCTCTTGAATGTCGCAATGATTTCCGCCCCGGGGTCGATCTCCATGAACTCGCAATAGCCTTCCAGTCCGACCGGAGATATCCCCGCTACTCCCGCGCCGTTCCACTCCACCTCCGGGTCCTTCCTCTGGCCAACGGGCTCCGAGCCCATCCATCGAACGGTCCGCACCAGGCCGCCGGTAAGGCCGCGCAGGTTCGCGGCGAACCCGTCACCGCGGAACACTCCATTTTCGTCCATGTAAGCAGTGAAAGGAGTAATCACCACAACCCCCCCGCCCTGGGCGAAGGATTCGAGGGCGGCGGCGACCTTGGGGTTATCCAAAGCCGTTGCGACGGGCACCAATACAAGCGAATACTTCGCCAAATTGGAGGCGGCAGCCGCGTTGGGGAAATTCATGCTGTCGACTCCGATACCCAGCCGGTGCAATGCGTCGAAGCCTTGCGGCAATATCGAGGGGCTTGACTTGATGTGGGGATAAATTTGCAGCGCAGCGCGTTGCTCAAAGTCTGTAAGAGCTACGGCCGTTGCCTTCACCGGGTTTTCAATCAGGTGGCTCCCCCACTTCCGGAAGGTCTGTCCCAATTCCACCGCCCAATCGAAATCCGGCTCGGGGTGACCTGACCAGTCGAGCAGCCCGCCCCAATGCGGCCAGTGGCCTCCTCGCCAACGGTTGCCGGTCCAGTAGAACAACCCGCAGCTTCCGAAAGCAGCCGCTTCCATCCCCCACATATGGAACTGTTCCCGGCTCGGGAAGGGATCCCAGATGGATGTCCCACCGGTCACGCCAAAACGGTTTTCCGTGGTGATGAAGTGTTGGCGTCTATAGGCGGAGCGATGCATGTCCTGATGCCAGGCCAAATCCGGCCAGTATTCCGCATTGTCAGCCCAAGGCTGGTAGTAATTCAAACCCGCAATGTCCATGATTTCGCCAGCCTGCGGATCGTCGGCCACCGCGCACCACTCCGTGTTCCAATCGGTGATGATCCATTGCTTCACGCCTGCTCCCCGCAGAGCGTCCGCTTGCATCTTAAAGAATCCCAGCAGGACGTCCCGGCGGAAGTGCCGGTGCGCCAAACTGAGGGCCGCAATCTCCGTGCCGCTCTCCTCCACTCCTTCACCCGGTTGGGGCACTTCATCCAGTGATCGAACCTTCATGCCCCAGCTCACCAGATTGAGGCGGCGGTTGAACTCCTTCGGCGTGCCATAGGTCTTTTTCAGCCATTCCTTCCAGGCTCGCTCGCAGGCAGGGTTGTAGCAAAGACGAGTGACGGCCCCTTCCTGCTCGTTGCCGAGTTGCCAAGCTATAACCGTGGGGTGCTCTTTAAAGGCGCTGGCCAGGGCCAGGATGTATTCGCGCAGGGCCGCCCGATACAGCGGATGATTAAGACAGGGCGCGTGCCGCGCCATCGGGTGTGCCTTCACGCCGGGATGAAGTTGCACCAGGATGTCCGGGTTGCCGGCAGCAAGCCACTGCGGAGGGATAAACGACCCCGTCCCCAGGATGGCCTTCATTTTTCGCTGCTCCAAGTCGTCCAGGAATTGGTGCAGCCAACCCAAATCATATTTCCCAGAAGCTGTTTCGAGATTTCCCCAAGACGACTCAGAAACGCGTACGGCGTTAATCCGCGCCCGCTGGAAGTGGTTCAGCATCTGGTTCCATTCTTCGCGGGTCTGGAGTTCCGGGTAAAAATCGGCTCCAAAGTAGAATTCACCAACTTTAAGCTGGGATTTTGCCAAGGTATTCGCGGATTCCCGTGGCAACCCGTTCGCCGGGCGCGGCGCCAGGGTAAGCAGCGCCTCCCCCACGACCAGCTTTCCGCTGGTACTCAGGAATTCTCTACGCGAGGTGTCGGGAATTTTCAGCATGGGATGTAATCTCTATTTCTTCCGGGCGCATTCGCCCAGGGAATATAAACTGACACGAAGGACATAGAAATAAACAATGCCGGCGTGACGCTACAATCTGGCGTTTGCTTCGTAAACGATTTTCCCTGCAACCACCGTCATAGCGATGCGAATATCCTTGATGTGAATGGGAGAAACGGTGAGGGGGTTTTCATCAAGGACGACCAAGTCAGCGACTTTTCCGGGCTCAATCGAACCCTTGGTCTTCTCCTCGAAGTTCTGCCATGCCGCATCGCTAGTGATCGCGCGTAACGCCGCCATCACGGGAATCCTCTGGTCCGGCCCCAGAACCTTACCATCGTAAGTCAGCCGGTTCACAGCGTCCCAAACCAACATCAGAGGGTTTACTGGAGTGGTGGGCGAGTCGTCATGAATGGTGAAGCGAATACCGCGACGAAGCGCTGAGGCCAAAGGACTGATGCGAGCGGCTCGTTCCGGACCTAGAAAAATATCTCGGTGACGGTCGCCCCAGTAGTATACGTGGCCGACAAAGAAAGACGGAGTGACGCCCAGCCGCTTGATTTCGTCCAACTGATCTTCGCGCACGACTTGGCAATGCTCAATTCGGAAACGCGCATCCGGTCGAGGTGTTTGCTGGAGAGCAAGCCGGTAAGCATTGAGGATATCGTCGATGGCCGCGTCACCGTTCCCGTGAATCGCGATCTGGTACCCTTCCCGGTTGAGTTCCGCTACCATGCGGGCGAGATCCTGTCGCGCGAAATGCGGGTATCCGCGGTAATTGGGATCTTCGCCGGGCTCCCTAAAATATGGCTGCGAGAGATATCCCGTGTACCCCTGGAGGGAGCCGTCGGCCCAAATCTTGATGGCGCCCAATTTAAGCCATTCGTCTCCAAACCCGCTGAAAAGGCCGCCGAGTTCAGCATTGGAACGACCTTCAGGGGCCCAGGACGACATCGTGACAACCCGAAAAGGAAGCCAACCAGCTTTGCGGGCGAGTTCCAAGTCACGAAGCCCCGTCGCGTCCCCGCTGGCAATGACAGCCGTGGTGACACCGTGCGAAACATAGGGTTGGCCACACCAACGAATCGCTTCCAACCTTTGCTCTTCGGTTAGGGGAGGAATACGACGCGTAATCAAGCTTCCACTCTCTTCAAAGACGCCGTTTGGTTCACCTGTGTTCGGATCCTTGCGGATATGCCCCCCTTTAGGCTGTGGCGTATCTCGGGTAATCCCGGCAATCTCAAGCGCCTTGCTGTTTGCAACGCCTAGATGCCCGGAGGCATGGATGATCCAGAGGGGGTGTCCCCCTGGAACCTGGTCCAAGTCATAGCGAGTCGGGTGGCGCTTCTCGCGCAGAAGGGTGTCATCATAGTGTGTCCCGATGATCCACGCACCCGGCTTGACGGACTTCTCTTTCTCCTTCAAAGCCGCAATGATATCAGGGATACTCTGCACATTGCCCAGCGGCGGACTGCTCAGATCAACGGTATACAGGGCATATTGCCCTACCTCGGGAAAGTGATCGTGTGCGGCGTAAAATCCCGGCAACACGGTTCTCCCGTGCAGGTCCACGATGGTCGTTTGTTTCGAAGCCAGCCGGCTGATCTGTTCGTCGGTTCCGACGGCCAGGATCTTGTCCTGGGCGACAGCAACCGCTTGCGTCGTGCGGTCTTGGCCGTCCATCGTAATGACCGCACCGTGGAGAAAAATGGTGTCGGCAAACACCTCAACCTGTGCGCTCGCCGGGATCGCCTGGAGCAAGAGGCCGAGAAGAACAGAAGCGATAATTCGCCCCATGAAGAAACCCCCATATAATTTTCAAGCGGTGATGGGTCCCACGCCGGGAATGCCCGCCAGGCGATCGACAGGTCGAATTGTGCGACCGTCGCGCACGGAAACGGTACTTATACCGTTCTTCAACGTTTCTTCACACCGTTTCTTCCGCGACGGGTTGAGCCGCACAACAGCAACGCCACGACAAATTTATTCCGATTCGATCAGATGCCATAGGTGAGCGCATGCCCACCTTCCGAGGAATCCTGCCGATATCATCTTATCTGCCATTTTGATGGCGTCTGCCGGCACCATGGGCGACCCGCGCAGACTCAAGCGGGACTCCATCTCCTGCCAGGTTGACATCCCGTGGAACTGTAGGATTCCCCGGTTGATGCCGCCGCTGGGGTCCACGCGGACCACGTTAAGGCCCTGCGATTCGCAGGAAATGAGCTTTTCAATGACTTCTTTATTCTTGACGAGGAATGGCACCGAATAGGCCCAATTTGAGCCTTGCAAGTAAGTGAAGGATGCGGCCAGAGGCGCCAGCGGCGCCAGGGCCGGGGCGGTGGGAGGAGGAGTCGTTTTCGGAGCCATGGTGGCGCTGGGAGTTGAGATGAGAATCAGCGCGGCAAATACGATTGCACGCATGTCGTCCTTTCGGCGAAACACCTGGATACCCACACTACTTGCCGAGTAAGCGTGAAGGGAAAACCGGTGAACCGCCAAGTCAGATGAGGATTGCGAGTTACAGACTTGCTTGCGAGGGGCGCTGCAAGAGTATTGCCTGTCGCGAGGTATTGCAAGCGAAAAACGCTCTGTCTATGCGGGCACTGACTTAATGGCCGGGGCGTATAACGGCCGCTTTATGGTTTTGGGGGGCTCTTGGTCAGGCGGATTTCAGAGCGCCGGCACTCGATTCTTCCTGGACGTACTTGCTGCTCCACGCATAGAGAAGCAGCTCGACGCGATTCGAGATGCCCAGCTTCTCGTAAATCCGAAACAGGTGGTTCTTGACGGTGTGGTTGCTCAGCCGGAGATTGGAGGAGATTTCGGAATTGGAGAGGCCTTCTGCGACCAGGCGGACGATTTCCTCCTGACGGCTGGTCAGCAGGCGTTTTCCCTTGGCGTTGACCACCCGGATCGGCGCCCGCATGGCCAGGGCTTCGACGATCCATCGCATCTCACTGCTATTCGCCCAAATCTGCCCCTCGTACACGCACTGAATGCACCGGCGCAGCACGGCGCTGGATTCGCTGCGACAGAACACGCCCCGGGCGCCGGCGGAGAAGGCGTTGATCACCATTTCGGGCTCGGAGTAATCCACCACAATGACGCCCCGGGTGCCGGCGCCGGACGCGCGCAGCTCACGCAGCGTCTTCAATCCTCCGGCGGGTTCGCCGGCCAGGTCGGCGCTCACCACTGCCACATCCGGTTTGTGCTCGGCAACCTGGCGCAAAATCTCTTTGCAGGTGTCCGCGCAGCCGATACACCGAAAGTGCTTGGAATGGCGGTTAAGCTCGCGGCACGCCAGTTCAGACGCCAGCCGGTCTGCCATCGCGATTAACACGGAGACGCGCATCAACCCAGCCTCCGGCAGTTGAGAGAATAAAACGGATCAGGACTATAACTGGCGCGATACTTTAGCAATTTGGGCTCGCAAATACAAGAGTACCGTTTGTCCCTGCTCCTACCCCCTAACCCCTAACCCCCTTGGGCCGCGCTCATGGCCGCCTTGAGACGATTGTCTCATGCGCCTTTCGAGACTACAGTCTCATCCTGCCAGGGGTTGCCTGCCCTCTTGCATTATATTCGGTACGTGTTAGAGTTGCGCACATCCAAAGGCAGATGTACGGAAACAGGGGTCGTTAAACATTAAGACAGCACAGGTGCGCGATGCTCCCCAATGTGCAGCTCCGAAAGCACACGCGTTATCATCTTGGAGTTCCCGTGATCTTCTCGTGGAAACACGCACAGGAAAGCCGGCGGGAGGTCGTCGGCCTCACCCGCGATATCAGTAGCAAGGGAGCGTTCATCCTGACCCCAGAGTGTCCGCCCCTGGATTCGTCAGTCACACTCAAGGTTTTCTTTCCTCCCGTCCGTGGCGTACGGCAGACCGTGCAGATCCACGGCCGCGGCGAAGTGGTTCGCATTGAACCCGTCCATCAGGATGAGGTCATGGGAGGGTTCGCTGTGACAGGGAAAGGTTTTGTCATACGCCGTGCGGAATTGCGGCAACCGTGATTGGACGGTGGTAGCTGTTCTTCCCAGTTACTACTGGTCAAGCATCAGGCGGCGAGGTATTGCTCGAACAGACGATTGCCGCCGCATTGAGCCTGCCGTAGTTCAGGAAATGGGTCAGCCCGAATGGAAAACCCCGGCTGTGACTCACAAAGCGGAGCTTTGCATCTCTTCCGGCGCTCTCGTAACAAGGTATTCAGGAGATTCAATCTGTTGATAACCTCCAATGGTTAAGGCGACAACTGTAATTATTCCGTTTTGCGGCATTCGGTGAGCGTTCCTTTTTGGTTACACTCCCAAGCTTGTCCCCTATCGCTGCGCACGTAAGTGCAAACAAATACTAGTCATATCCCGCTGCTGAGTTTGGCAAAAGGCTTGCCTTTCCTTAAGCCGAATCGAACTGACCGACCGAATTGGTGGAGGGCGAGCCGTGGGAATAGTGTCATGCCCTCCGGGTGGGGAAAGTCTCTCGCTGGCTTGCACTTTCGCGTCGGATTGGGTTTTACCTGTTTCCTTAATATGCACAAACCACCTCAACCAGACGTCGTGAGCAACGACGGTCTTTCGGGCGCGGGTTTTTCACGTATGCTCCCGGATCGCGCTCGCGAGGTGGGTAGCCAGTTTCCGTCTGTTTGCCGCCACTGTTTAACTGGCCTCCCGAGCCCGCACCAAGGAAGGTTCGGGATGCGTGGCGCTCTAAACTTGCGCGTGGTTCTGGCCAACTGAATCTCTCCGAGGTTCCAGAAAAGGGTCGATCCGATCTGGTGTCTCAGGATGTGACTCACAACGCGGAGCTGTGCCCAGAAGACCACAGTTTTTAAGGTGGTTGTTGTGGATCTTCTGCCACTACCTGTGGGGTGGACCCATCAGCAATCCCTTTGGCAGTTTTGTACACTTGGTACCTCTTGCATCGTAATTATTGAAAAACACGGCACTTCGGAGGGGCTTGGGGAATTCACGGTGCGAAGCTAGCCGCCAGCGCATCACCCCCGAGTCGCCGGTAAAGCCCTGCGGTCGCCCGTCCAACCTTGGGCAATCGACACCCGCTGAAAGTACGGTAAGAGCCTCGTCATTACGCTGATAGGTACGGACGCGGACCGTTTTTCCATCGTTTTTGTCCCCTGGCGACGGGTCGGGAGATTCATCAGAACGACGGATTAGCTTCAAGAGTGACTTCTTTTTACCTGCCATAAGGTTCTCTCAAGGCCTTTTGAATTCAGGGCAGCCTTATGTCAGGGAAGGGGTTGATGGCATGAGCGTTAAAATCGCTGAAATCGCCGGAACGAGAGCATTGGGACAACATCGGACGGCCGGACTGCTCCTGGCGTTGGCGGTGGGCATAAGTGCCGGTGGCGTTAAGACGCTTTACGCCCAAGGCTTTGCTTCAAGCTCAAGACCGGACTTGGCGCGTCCCGCCGAGGCAACCCCCCGGCCCGCACCGCTGCCGGAGCGCGCGACGGGGGACTATCTGATCAACGTTGACGATGTATTGGACGTTTACTTCTACGATGTGCCCGAACTCTCGCGCGAGTATACCGTCGGGCGCACCGGGACGATCTCCATTCCACTGCTGCCGAAACCCGTCGAGAGTGCAGGGCTGACCGCAGATCAGCTAGCTCGTTCTATCGAGGAGAACTTCCGCCAGACGGGCCGCCTGAGCCGCCCGGATGTAACGGTTACGGTGAAGGAGTCCCGATGGAGCGTGGTGACCGTCGAGGGAGCAGTGAGGTCGCCGCAGGCCGTTCCCGTCCCCGGCGCCAGCACTTTGCTCACCGTGCTGGCGCAATGCGGGGGGCGCGCGGACGATGCCGGCAATACGTTGACGATTACACGAGGCAGTGTTGCCCTTCGCGAACTCACCCGCTCGGGTGCAACCCCCAGCCCAACCGTCACGGTGCCCTTCAAAAGGCTCGTGGACGTAAACGATTCGATGTCCAAACTTGAGGTATGGCCGGGAGACCGTATCTCCGTCGACCACGCAGGCCTGTTCTACGTGCTGGGACAGGTGGGCCACCCGGGCGGGTACAATCTGAAAAGCGCAGACGAGCAAGTCTCGGTCTTGCAGGCATTGGCGTTGGCCGGAGACATCACCTCCATCGCCAAGGTGAGCAGGACAATCATCCTTCGCAAGAACCCGAAAACGCCAAACGGACGCGACGAAATCGCCCTCAATATGAAAGACATTCTGCAAGGGCGTTCCCCGGACCGTGTCCTGGAGGCTGACGATATCCTCTACGTTCCTGCCAGCGGCAGCAAGCGAACCATACGGGAGTTGGGTACGATCGGCCAAGTTGTTGTCACTGGCACAGCCGGCGCTGTGATCTACAGTCGGTTTTAGTTTGGACAGCCCGCCGGGATTCCGCCGGCACCAGTTCGAAAATCGGAGTGGACCTATGCTTGGAAACGAAATGACACCTTTGAATTCGGGCTCAATCACACCCTCCCCTCATAACAATCTGGCGCGCCACTCGGTCATTGACCTGGAGCAGGTGGACGCCTTCGGCCAATTGCGGGCCGTCTGGGATATCCTGTTCAAGCATCAATGGCTAATCCTGTTCACTGCTTTCGTCCTCACGTTGCTGGTGACCGTCTACTCATACAAAATGAAGCCGGTTTACATGGCTACGGCGCGGATTGATATCGAGGCGGAAGAACCGCTCCTCCAATCGCTGAATGACCTCTTCCGAACGGAAGAGGCCGACGACTCGTTTCTGGCAACCCAGCTCAGCGTTTTGCAAAGCGATAACATCGCTTGGGAAACCATTCAGCAGTTGGGACTCGGCACGCTTTCAAACGCGGGCCAGAACTCAGCGTCGGGCGGACAGGTGCTGGGCACTCCTCCAACCCTGAAGAACGCCTTGGTTAATTCATTCAAAGCCAGGCTGAAGGTGGAGCGTCCCAAGGACACCCGCATGGCCCTCGTCAGTTTTGAGAGCACTGACCCACGCGAGGCGGCAACCGTTGTCAACACGCTGGTCCACAACTTTATCGAGAATAATTTCAAGACAAAATACGACGCCACCCGCCAGGCGACGGGATGGATGGAGCAGCGGCTCGACGAAATGAAATTGAAAGTCGAGAAATCGGAAGAGGCCATGGTGACCTATGAGCGGCAGAACAATATTGCGAACATTGGCGACAAAGAAACCGCCGAAGAGGCGCAGTTCATGAGCTTGAGTTCGCAATTGAGCCAGGCGCAAACTGACCGCCTGTCGAAGGAGTCGCTCTTTAAAATGGTCTCGACCAACGATGCGCAGGTTGGGTTTGTCCAGGCGACCACCCTGCTATCGAACCTCGAATCCAAGGAAATCGAGCTAAAGGAGCAGTATTCCGAGATCCTGGCGCAGTTCGGGCCGACCTATCCTAAGGTGGTCCAGGTTGAAGACCGGTTGAAGGACCTTGAAACGCTCATCGCGAAAGAACGTAAGCGGGTAGTCGAAAATCTTCACAATGACTACCTGGCTTCTGCCCAACGGGAGAAGTTCTTCGCCGAGGCCGCTATCCAACAGAAGGCGAAGGTCGACCGGGTTAACCAGTTGTTGATCCAGCACAACCTGCTGAAGCGCGAGTTTGAGACCAACCAGCAACTCTACTCGAACTTGCTCCAGCACTTGAAGGACGCCAATGTTTCCGCCGGCCTGAGGGCTACCAATATCCGCGTGATCGATGAAGCTACCGTGCCCTCTTTCCCCGTTCGCCCGAACCGGACGCGTGACATTGAGTTCGCCGTGGCGGCGGGATTGATCCTGGGTGTGGCGCTGGCCTTCACCCGGGAGGCCTTGGACAATTCGATTAAGAACGCCCAGGAAATCGAACGGCTTACGAATTTGCCCTCGCTAGCCATCATTCCCTTGCGCCACCCCTCCGTGCTGAACAGTTCCGGCCTGTTCCGCGCCAAACGGATCAGAGGCTCAAACGGCCATGGCGACTGGCCGATGGAACTGGCCGTCCTGAAGAAGCCAGGCGCAGCCATTTCCGAGGCCTTCCGCACGCTGCGAACGTCCGTGCTGCTTTCCACGGCCGATCGCCCGCCCCAGGTGCTGCTGGTGACCAGTTCGCAGCCGAGCGAAGGCAAGACTTGTACAACCCTGAACCTGGCCATCACCCTGGCACAGAAAGGCAGCCGTGTACTGCTGATTGACTCGGATTTGCGCCGGCCCGGACTGGCGAAGGCACTGGGCCTTCGAAACCTGAAAGGACTTGCTGAAATTCTCACGGGCGCTTGTGAATACGATGAGAGCCTGCTTCAGAAACCCGAGGGCGTGGACACTCTTTTCCTGCTTCCTGCGGGACCATACCCGCCCAACCCGGCCGAGCTTTTGTGCTCGATGAAGATGGAGAACTTCATCAAGCGCCTGCGACAAACGTTCGACCACATCGTGCTAGACTCTCCCCCGGTACTCCCGATTACCGACGCCACCATACTTTCGAGCATGGTGGACGGCGTCATCATGGTCGTGGAGGCCGAGGGCACCACGCGCGCAGCCCTCAGCCGTGCCTGCCGCATCATTGAACACTCGGGCGGCAAGATCCTCGGCACCGTCTTGAACAAGGTCGATACACGCCGCGACGGCTACTACGGGTACAGGTACTATCACGGATATTACTCCAGCCAGTACAAGGCCTACTACCGCGAGAGCGATCGGTCCGGGGCTTAGCAATTGCGGATGCGCGGTTGGGGTGGGCAGCCCATCGTCTTCCGTGCGCTTTGACTGACGCTTCGGCATGGAGACGTGAGTTCCTGTTTACCCGGCCGTTCTCAATTGGGTGCGCGCCGGCGGCGAGAGGAGCCGCGCGCAGTTAGAGAGGAAGGATTTATGGTTTCACTGATTACAGGCGGGGCCGGCTTCATCGGCTCGCATCTGGCCGAAGCCCTTCTGCTGCGCGGCGAGCAGGTGATCATCCTGGACGATCTAAGTACCGGCTCAGTGGAAAACATCCATCACCTTCGGACCAACCCCGCCTTGCATTGCTTTTTCGAGAGCGTCAGGGATCGCCGATTACTGGCTGAATTGGTGGATGAATCGGAGGTGGTGTTCCATCTTGCTGCCGCAGTCGGCGTCCGGCGGATCATCGAGAGTCCGGTGCGAACGATCGAGACGAACGTGCGGGGGACCGACATGGTGTTGGAGACGGCGGCGAAAAAGAAGAAGTTGGTTTTCATCGCCTCCACCTCCGAAGTCTACGGCAAAAACGGCAAGCACCCCTTTAAGGAAGATGACGACACCGTTTTCGGCCCCACCACGAAATCCCGGTGGTCCTACGCAGCGTCCAAGTCGCTTGACGAGTTTCTGGCATTGGCCTACTGGAAAGAAAAGAAGCTGCCGGTGGTCATCGGCCGGCTCTTCAATACCGTGGGCCCGCGCCAAACGGGCCGGTACGGCATGGTACTGCCCACTTTTGTCGAACAAGCCCTTAAGGGCGTTCCCTTGACGGTGTATGGCACGGGCAAGCAGAGCCGCTGCTTTGGGTACGTGGGCGACGCGGTGGAGGCCATCCTGCGCCTCGTCCGCACCGAAGCGGCTGTCGGCGAGGTGGTCAACATCGGCAACGATTCTGAAATTACGATTGAGGACTTGGCCCTTCTCATCAAACAGAGAACCGGCAGTGTTTCGCCGGTCCACTTCATTCCGTATGACGAGGCTTACGAACCTGGCTTTGAGGACATGCTCCGGCGGGTGCCGTCACTGGAGAAACTCGTCCAACTCACAGGTTACCGTCCGGCCACGCCGCTGACGGTAATCATCGACAGGGTGGTGGCCCACGTTGCGGCAAAGAACCAATTCGTGGCCTTCGCCCAGGCGTGAACCTGACTTGAGGTAGAGATGACAATGGCAGGCCGTCCAAGAGTCAGCGTGGTCATGCCGGTGTTCAACGAGCGGGCTACGATCGAAGAGATCATCCGGCGAATACAATCGGTTGATACCGATAAAGAGATCGTGATCGTCGACGACGGCTCGACGGATGGGACGCGGGAGTTCCTGAGGACGCTTGCCCCACCGGCAGATGGGGCGCGCGAAGCCGGATTTCCCGGAGGCCGCCTGGCCATTCGTGCGGAGAACATCCGGGTGTTCTTTCAACCGAAAAACCAGGGCAAGGGGGCCGCGCTGCGCCGAGGGTTCCAGGAGGCCAGGGGCGAAATCGTGATCATTCAGGATGCTGACCTCGAATACGACCCGCGGGATTACTACCAGCTTATACAGCCGATCGAGCACGGAGAGGCGGATGCCGTCTATGGCTCGCGTTTCCTGGGAGGCCCGCACCGAGTCTTGTTCTTCTGGCATTACCTGGGCAACAAGCTGCTGACCACGCTTTCCGACATTTTCACTGACCTGAATCTTTCGGATGTCTGGACATGCTATAAGGCGTTCAGGCGCGAGGCGCTGCAGGAACTCGAGCTGAAAGAGAACCGCTTCGGCTTTGAGCAGGAAATCACGATTAAAATTGCCAAAAACGGGTGGCGCGTGTATGAAGTGCCGATTTCATACCACGGGCGCACCTACGCGGAAGGAAAGAAGATCACCTGGAAAGACGGTTTTCGAGCGTTGTGGTGCATCATGCGTTACAGCTTCGCAACCGCCGGACGTACAAAACGAGAACCCGCAGGGACACTGCGCGATCCACAGATCACACTGACCGAGTCGGTTCACGAGCGCTGGGAAGCAGTTGTTTCGGACGCACCCAAGCACGGCTGAAGAAGTGTTCTTCAACCCGGCCATACCTCCTTTAGACTCCTGGATTTTTTCGAATGGATAGGCTGACTGCAATTGATCAGAGCATAGACGCCGCGGGCGCGCCGAGCCTTCCCGTCCAGCTTGAAGCTCGACCTGAGCGAGGCGAGCGTGTGGCCTCCTCACGGCGAAGTGTCGGGACGCTTCTGGTGCTGTTCCTCCTGACGCTGCCCTTGGTGAACCCCTGGGTTCGTGGCGACGGCGTGGGCTACTATGCCTACGTTCGTTCGCTCCTGGTCGAGCACAAGCTGGATTTTAATAATGACTGGCGGGCCGGGAATCTGAGCTTCACGATGGGCAGAGTGAGACCCGACGGGAGCATTAACCCGCTGCAGTACACGCGCACCGGCCACCTTGATAATCACTTCGCCGTCGGACCATCTATGCTTTGGGCGCCTTTTGTGGCGCCCGTCCATTTGGCTTTGATGGTGTTGAAAGATCTCGGGGCCGATGTGAAGCCGGATGGCTTCTCGCGTCCTTACATCCTGGCCATGGCGCTGGCTACGGCGTTTTACGGGTTTCTGGGCGTGTTCCTCTCGTTCCGGTTCGCCTGCCAGTTCGTCGAGGAGCGCTGGGCCTTGCTGGCGACGGTGGGCATCTGGCTCGCAACTTCTCTTCCGGTTTACATGTATTTCAATCCGTCGTGGTCGCATGCGCACTCGGTGTTCATAGTGGCGGTCTTCCTTTGGTATTGGTATCGAACCCGGCAAGCGCGAACCACTACCCAGTGGGTGATTTTGGGCTTGATCTCGGGGCTGGTGCTCGATGTGTACTACGTCAACGTTGCCGTGCTGGTGGTTCCCCTGCTGGAATCCCTGGAAGGCTACTGGCGGAGTGTAGCGCGGCAACCGGTGGACGTCACTCGGGGCCGGACCGAGCCATTTCCCGCACCGCCGCAACGCCCGCCGCACGTCGATTGGCCCGCTGTCGGCCGCCTCTTCCGCGCCAACCTGCTTTACTGTTGTGCCGCGTTGGCAGCATTTCTGCCGACGTTGATCACGCGCAAAATTATCTACGGGGGGCCTTTCATTTTTGGTTATCGGGAAGCGGGCGGCTTTCGCTGGAGTTCGCCGTACCTGCGGAGTGCCTTGCTGTCTGCCGACCACGGTTTGCTGGCGTGGACACCTATCCTGATTCTCGCCGCGGGCGGGCTTTTCCTGTTTCTAAAGCGCGACCGGAGGCTGGCGGCTTTCCTGATCGTGGCCTTGGTGACGTTTTGCTATATCGTCGGCGGCGATCCCAACTGGGACGGAATCGCGTCCTTCGGCAACCGCTTCTTTGTATCTCTAACTCCGTTGTTTGTACTGGGGCTGGCGGTGCTGTTCAACGAGCTGGCGAGATGGCTGAAGAGCAGGCGGACGGCCCTGGTGCTGGCAACTTCAGTAATCGCCCTATTTATCCTCTGGAACTTTGCGTTTATCTTCCAGTGGGGAACACACATGGTCCCGGCGCGAGGACCAATATCTTGGAAGCAGATGGTTCGCAACCAGTTCCTGGTGGTACCGCGGCGGGCCACAACCGACTTCAAGGCTTATCTTCAAAACCGCCGGGCGTTGATGCAGGAAATCGAGGAGGAAGACGTGATCCAATTGACGCCAGGCGGCGGCCAAAACCATCAGTCAACCAACGACCGAACACAGGGGGATGATAGAAATGATCGAGGACCTCGGAGGTAACAGCAGACTGCATATGTCAAACGCTTTCAGCGCCCGGGCCGAAACCAGCCGGAAGAAAAGCCATCTCGGGCTGTTCGCCGCGCTGGTAATTGCCACAGTGCTGGGCTACTACCTATACACGCTCTACAACATGTTCAATCAAGCCATACACACTCCTTAGTTGTGCATCCTAAACGTTAACGGCCGATCTTCAATTCTTCAATGGCAGATCAACTCACAGTGCCGGCTCTCACGTTTGAACCACCGGCGTTGCGCATCGCGCCTCCGCGTGGCTGGCTGGAAATTAACCTGCGGGAGCTCTGGGCGGCGCGCGAACTACTCTATTTCTTTGTTTGGCGCGATATTAAGGTACGTTACAAGCAGACCGCGATTGGGGCAGCCTGGGCGGTTATTCAGCCCTTTATGACCATGGTGGTTTTCAGCTTGTTCTTCGGGAAACTGGCCCGGATGGATTCGCACGGGTTGCCCTACCCGGTCTTTTACTACAGCGCGCTGCTGCCCTGGACTTACTTCGCCACGGCTTTGGCGCAAGCCACCAGCGTCGTCGTGGATCAGCAGCACGTTATCACGAAGGTTTATTTTCCCCGTCTGGTGCTTCCGTTGGCGGCCGTGACGCCCGGTTTGCTCGATTTCGCCATCAGCTTCACGGTGTTTCTAGGCATCATGGGGTATTACCGGATGAAGCCCGGCCCCGCCCTGCTGCTGTTCCCGCTGTTTCTGCTGCTGGCCGTGTTGACGGCGTTGGGCGTGGGCCTGTGGCTCTCAGCCTTGAACGCGCTTTATCGCGACGTCCGTTATGTGGTGCCCTTCCTGGTGCAATTCTGGCTCTTCGCTTCGCCGGTGGCTTATCCCAGCAGCTTGGTTCCGCCGCGGTGGCGCGGGCTGTACGGGTTGAATCCTATGGCGGGCGTCATTGAAGGCTTCCGCTGGACCCTGACCGGTCACGGCCAGCCTCCGGGTATTATGGTGGCCATCTCCGCCGCGATGGTGCTGCTGCTGGTAGTGGGCGGGGTGGCGTTCTTCAACAAGATGGAAGGAACCATTGCTGACGTTGTCTAAATTCGAAATTGTGAATTCTGAATTTGGCAGATGCATTGTCCATGGCGCAAAGTGGATAACCCAAGACAGCCCCTTAGCTCCTCCAACAATCGTGAACGCCGACAATTCGTATAGCGACATTGTGTCCTGGGCGCAGACTCTGACTTCTAGCTTCTAACTCCTAACTTCTGTTCCTGACGCCTGATGCCTTGATGTATTGATTCCTGACTTCTGACTCCTAACTTCTGGCTTCTACCTTCTGTTCCTGGCACCTGACACCTTTATGTCCGACGTTGTTATTCGTGCGGAAAACCTGAGCAAGCGCTACCAGATTGGCGAGCGGCGGCAGTATGTCGCTTTGCGCGACGTGCTGGCCCGTGCCGCATCGGCGCCGTTCCGGATGTTCCGGGCCCGCAAGCCTGAATCGGCCAATGGGAACGGCAACGGCAATGGCACGCACATCTGGGCGCTCAAGGATGTCTCCTTTGAGATTCGCCAGGGCGAGATTGTGGGCATCATCGGGCGCAATGGGGCGGGCAAGAGCACGTTGCTGAAGATCCTGGCCCGCGTCACCAAGCCCACGGCCGGATACGCCGACGTGCGCGGCCGCATGGGCAGCCTGTTGGAAGTGGGCACGGGCTTCCACCCGGAGCTCACTGGCCGTGAGAACACCTACCTGAACGGCGCCATCCTGGGCATGACCAAGAAGGAAGTTGACCGCAAATTCGACGAAATCGTCGCCTTCGCCGAAATTGAGAAGTTCATTGATACGCCCATCAAGCACTACTCCACCGGCATGTACCTGCGGCTGGCGTTTGCCGTGGCGGCCCACCTGGAAACGGAAATCCTGATTGTCGATGAGGTGCTTGCCGTCGGCGATGCCGCGTTCCAGAAGAAGTGCCTGGGGAAAATCGGAGAGGTCAGCCGCGGCGGGCGCACCGTGGTATTTGTTTCCCACAATATGGCGGCGGTGGAAAGCTTCTGTCATGTCACCATGCTCCTGCGCGCCGGCGGACTTTGCCGGTATGGGTCCACCCCTCAGGTGATTCGCTATTATCTTGATCAGGAATTGCCCGGCCCTCAGCAGCGAACGCCTTTGGCCGCGCGCACGGACCGGTCCGGCAACGGTCGCGTCCGCCTCACCGGTTTCCACGTGGAGGATGTGCTGGGGAACGAACTCCAAACGGTGCAAAGCGGGATGGACGTAGTGTTCGTTTTTGACTATGACTCGCCCGACGCGATGCCCTTGCGCCATGTCGACATCGGATTCAGCCTACATTCGCGATTTGACCAGACACTTTTCGTCCTCTACAGCTCCTATGGCGGCCAGACCTTCGACGACCTCCCCCCGCTCGGATGCTTCAAATGTCTGGTGCGGAAGCTGCCTCTTGCCCATGGGCAATACGGCGTCGGGGCTCGTGCAGTTGTCGGCAGGGAGGAGGCAGACTGGCCACGGAATGCAGTCGGCTACCTCGAGGTTGAGCAGGGCGACTATTACGGGACCGGAAGCCCGGGGTTTGACGGCGGCGCGCCTCTCCTTGTACCCGGGGCGTGGAGTGTCTCCACACCGCAACAACCGGACGTGAGGGTGTCCCACCGATGATGGCTTTCAAAGTTCGGCACAGCCTCAGCCGGCTGTATCGGCGCATCTCTCCTGCCGACCGCGAGTTTCAGCGTCTCTGGCCGTCTATTGACGCGGTCGATGGTTTTCTGGTCTCCCCCCAGCAAGAGCGGTGGCTTTTCCGCACGGCCTGTTCGCTCCCTAAGGTCGCGAACATCGTGGAGATCGGAAGTTTCAAGGGGCGGTCTACCTGTTGCCTGGCATACGGGTGCCGAGGCTCGAAGCGAAAAGTCTACGCCGTCGACACGTTCAACGGCAATGACGTTGACTTTGACCAACGCAATTTCTTCCCAGATTTCCAACGAAACATTGAGGAGCGGGGGCTGGCCGGGTACGTCCAACCTCTTCCCGGGCAGAGCGGGGATATTTCCAGGAATTGGCGACTACCCATTCACTTGCTTTTTGTCGATGGGTCCCACCAATACGACGACGTACTAACTGATTTTCATGCCTTTTTCCCTTATGTGGTCCGCAATGGAGTGGTGGCATTTCACGACGTCGTAGAAACCTGGCCGGGTCCCTTGAAGGCGTGGCAGGAACTCTCTGCGACACATCTGCATCGCTTGGGATACTGTTCGACACTGGCCTATGGCCGAAAGGCAGTTCCGTTTAATGCGTCGTAACCGATTATTGTTCTACTCCCAGTACGCATTTTTCGGGCGGCTGTACGCCGTGTTCCAGCAGTTGTGCGCGGATTACGGGCTCGATGGTTATGTGATCACCCATGAAAAGACGCCCGTGCCGCAAGTTTACTCCCGCACCGGTTATTTGAGTCCGCAAAGCGCGGGTTTGCAGCAGGTCCCGAGTTTTGTCACCGTCGTGCCCCACGATCTGTCGCTTCCCCAGAAGTTGGCGTTGCTCAAGCGGAGGATTCGCGAAATTCGACCCGATTTCATCTGGGCGCAGGAGGAGCCGAACGAATTTTATGTGAATCATATTCTGCGCTGGATCTACCTGTGGCGCTCCACCCGCATCGTGGTGCCGGTGGTGGAGAACGTCTGGCCGGTGGAAAAGAGCGTGGCGGGGCGGCTGGCCTGGTACGGCCGCAAGCTGTTTTGGCGAAGATACGATGGCGTCATGGCGTGCGCGACGAAGTCCCTGGAGGCAGTGATACGTTATGGGATGCCGGGCAGAGTTCCCGCGCAGATTGCGGGCTTGCCGATTCCCTTACCGCCGCCGGCGAACAAGAACGGTAACGTCTCATATCTGCCGGCGAAGCTACCGGGAGAGTTCGTGATTGGCTTTGTGGGCAGGATCATGGCCGCCAAGGGGTGGAGAGTCCTGCTGGCCGCCCTCACCCTGCTGCCGGAAAACTTTAAATGCTGGATTGCCGGTGGGGGAGAGGAAGAAGCGGAATTGCGGCTGTGGAGTTTCCTGCCCGAAATTCGCTCGCGGCTTCACTATGCCGGTTTGCTGGATGGCGATCAGATCTGGAACTTTTACCGTCACCTCGACCTATTGGTGCTCCCGTCCCTGACCACCCCGCAATGGATGGAACAATTCGGCCATGTATTGGCGGAAGCGATGGCCTGCGGAGTACCGCTGATCGGATCGAGTAGCGGCGCGATTCCCGAAGTCATAGCCGACTGCGGTGTGGTTGTTGAGGAAGGCAGCCCCCGGGCGCTGGCGCACGCGATCCAGGCCTTGGCCGCCGATCCTGACCGGCGCGCGGCGTACGTGGAAAAAGGGCTGCGACGCTTCCACGAGGAATTCTCCTGTCCGGCCTATGCTGCGAAACTGAGCGTCGCTCTGGGCATACAGCCGGGGCGCGTGCCGAGCGTTCCATAACTGTCGCTGATCCAGAACGTAGTATAAGGCGAATCCTGATGCCCAAATTGGTCAGCATCGTCTTGCCCACTTACAACCGCGCGGCGCTCCTGCCCGGAGCGATCGAGTCGTGCTTGCGGCAGACGTATGAGGAGTTGGAAGTGATTGTGGTGGACGACGGGTCGACCGACGGCACCCCCGAGGTGGTTAGCGCTTTCGAGCGCCAGGACTCGCGCGTCCGCTATCTGCGCCAGGCGAACCAGAAACTGCCTGCCGCCCTCAATACGGGCTTTCGTGTCAGCCGCGGCGAGTTCCTCACCTGGTCGAGCGACGACAACCGGTTTCACCCCGATGCCATCCAAATCATGGCCGAAGCCCTCGAGCATAGCCCCGATGTGGGCCTGGTCTACTGTGGCTATGAACTGGTTGACGCGGAAGGGAACGTCTTGCAGAGAATCCGGGTGCCCGGGCCCGAGACGCTGGCCGTCGTGGACAATGTTTTTTGTTTCCTCTATCGACGCGTTGTCTACGAGGTAATCGGTGAGTATGACCCCCATTGGCTGTACGTCGAGGACTACGATTATTGGCTGCGAATCCAGAAGAAATTCAAAATAGCGTACCTTCCAGACGTATATCCCTACAGCTATATGACGCACCCCGGAAGTCTCGGCTCGCAGTTGGGCAGTCCGTTTCAAAAGGCCCTCACGGCCCGGCTTCAGATACACCACGCGTCTTCCTGGATCGGCAAACTGCGCATCCTCTCCGGTGCGCCGGCCCAGGTGGCGGAAGCCTATGCGCGGCAGGGAGACGGAGGACGCGCTGTGTTCGGCTGCCTTCTCTACATTCTATTCAAACCCTGGCGCGGTTATCGCTGGCGCCGCGCCTTGGAGATCCTCCGCCCCACTGCGTCGCCGGTGCCTCGGCCGTCCGCTTCCTGAACCAGGCGCTGGCCCGCGCCGCACTACGCGCAGGTGGCGAGGAAAAGGCAGGAGAATTCCCGCGTGAATGAGGCCCCAGCCACGGAAGTTGCAGAACTCACCCGTGAAAATGAGGTGTCGGCAGGTACGACCACCTGGCCGCGCATCACCCTGGTCACGGCGGTCCTCAATTCGGCCAAGTATATCGAGCAGACGATCCGGTCGGTCATTTACCAGAGATATCCCAATCTCGAATACATCATTGTGGACGGCGGTTCGGTTGACGGCACGGTTGAGATCATAAAGACGTATGAAGAACATCTGGCGTGGTGGACGAGCGAGCGCGACAACGGCCACTTCGACGCGCTCAACCAGGGTTTTGCCCGGTCCTCGGGCGAAATCATGGGCTGGATCAATGGCAGCGACCAGTTGCATGTGGGCGCGCTATTCTCGGTGGGCAACGTGTTCCGCACGCTTTCCCAGGTGGAATGGATCACTGGCTTGCCCACTTGGTTCGACGAGCAGGGCACGCTGGTTAAAGTCGGCCCCCTGCCGCGTTGGTCACGGCTGCGCTACCTCGCCGGGGCCAATCGATACATCCAACAGGAATCCACCTTCTGGCGGCGCAGCCTTTGGGAGCGCGCCGGCGGGTATGTGGATGCCTCGCGTAAGATCGGCAGTGACTTTGAGCTTTGGGTCCGTTTTTTTCGCCACGCCCGGCTATTTCCGGTGAACACTTTGATCGGTGGTTATCGCTCGCATCCCGACGCTGCTTCGTCTCGGCAGTTGGATGAGATTCACCGCATAAACGATGAGGCGATCGAGGCCGAACTGGCCACAATGAGGGCAGGCTGCTTCCTGAACGCGTTTCGCCGCTGGAGCGCACGCGCGCAGCGGACCAGAAAAGTTCGGGTGCTTTGGTGGCATCTGGTGACGCGGCCCCTCTATTTCCTTGCCGGTCCGGATTGGCCGCCTGTTATTCAGTACGATATGAATGCCAAACGCTGGACCATCACCGGCTAGCCGGGGGCAGTGCCTTGCTCGTGTGCTTCGCCTCTTGCCGCTCGCCCCATCATCGCCGGCCGCCCGGTGAAGCGGCTGGTCAGGCACCTCCGATTTTCGTGAACCAAAATATGACGTCGCTACGAGAGAAAGCAGCGGAACCGCCTGTCGGCTTGTACTCTTTAGTCAAGGCCGGTGTTGGCAGGTTATCTTGCCGCCAGAACTGGCTGGCGAGGGCCATCTTTGCACTTCTTCCGATCATCGGAGTGGTGGGAGTAACCCTGCGTCTATACTGGAATCTGGCCAGAGCTACCGACTTGGCGTTTGCCGGCGAGACTCTTTACCTCAGCGCCGGAACCAACCTTCTGTACCAGAGCATCCTTCCGCCGCTGCCCTACTCGCCCCTCTACGCCGGTTGGTATGCGGTACTCCTGGCGGTGTTTCGCAACCCGATCCTTGCCTATTATGTGCAACTCTACCTTCTTGCGTTTCTAACGGCTATTCTCGTCTACGTTTATCTGCGGCAAATTCTGGTCCCTCGGTCTCTGGCTTTTCTTGCCACCACCCTGTGGATTGCCCAACCTGCTTGTATTTCCGTCCCGTGGGGAACGGGCCAGCCTCATCCCTATCAGTTTGCCTTGCTTGTTTTCCTCGGCGGGGCCGTGCTTCTTCATGCGCTGAAACTTGAGAACCGGATCTCCATGGCCATAGCCGGAGTCAGTTGCTTATTGCTGGCCGCCGCGGCACGTCCCGAATATGGGTTGGCCTTATTGTTCTTCGTCGTTTTGGAAGTTGCCTCGTTCGCCTCCCGGCCGCGGCAGTTGGAGCGCATCAGGCACGCCGCCTATGTGCGGCCAGCGTATCTCCTGATCGGGGCGGCCGTCCTGATGAGCGCCCTGTACCTGAAGGGGCGGGCGTGGGTTGACGCCACGCTGGCGGGCACGAAGCCTTCCTTCGCCGCGTTCGGCCAACATTTTTCCAGTTACCAGGTGGGGGCGTCGCACCAGGGTGGCAAACTCGCGGATTGGAGCATGATGGTCGGCCGGGCGTACGCGCGGGCCCACTCCGTTCTGGGCGCCGCCGTCGCCAATCCCAAAGTGTTCCTGCGCTTCGAATTGCACAATCTCATTACCGCCCCCCGCATTGTCTGCGCCTATCTCACCACGCCGCCTTACGTCCTGCTCAAGGCGTCGGTGCTTGGCTTGATGGTAATATGGCTGCTATTCATCAGCTCGAGCACCGTCTCCGCTCGCAGGCGGGCGCTGCGGGCCACCGCTTCTGCGATGGGTTTTTATGTCATTGCGGGCGCCGCCACCGCCATACCCGGCACGCTCATTACGCCCACGATCCATTATTTTCTGCCGTTGTTCTTTGTGCTCCTGGTGGGTGCGGTGAAATGGGTAAGCCTGATCCTTGAAAGTGAACCGGCAAAGTTCCGGTCGGCAGCCGCCACCGCAGCCGTTTTGCTCGCGCTCTCATTTGCCGCCGTTTTGAGTCCTTTTGATCACGGCAAGGCGGGAAGAAAGCCGCTTATGGCCGAGACCGCTCAGATAGGGGCGATCCTGAAGGGTCAAAACCTCGAAGGCGCACGAATCCTGCAAAGCGGGTGGGGAGGAGCCTATGCCGCATACCTTCCCTACGGATTGTGCGAAGCGGTGGATCCCGGCGACCGGCACGACGGGGAAGGCTTCTGGGCATTCGTGGGGCGCGCCCGTGTCAACGCGATTCTGAACGACGAGTCCTTGCGATCGTATCGCCCCTTCCGAAGTGACCCGGAGTTCGATTCGTTCCTCCGTTCTCCGAATGAGTTCGGCTGGACAGCTCTGCCAGTGGGAACGCATGGGGACGTTTTCTATTTGCCGGATCGGGCACAATGTGCCCTACGGCGTTAAGCCAGTAAGCACCCTGAAGCGCTTCTTCCCTTACACGGTACCTAATCCACACCGGGAGCGAATGCGTGCTGACACTCTTCACTATTCCCAAGCCCTTTAGCGGTCAAACCGCGATAAGCCAGCGAAACGCGCTGAAGAGTTGGACGCGGCTGGCGCCGTACGCGGAAGTGATCGTATTCGGCGAAGAGGAAGGCACCGCCGAAGTCTGCCGCGAATTGGGCCTGCGGCATCAGCGGCAGATCGCGCGCAATGAATTCGGCACGCCTTACCTCAATGACGCGTTCAACCGGGCGCAGCGGCTGGCGCGGCACGAGTGGCTGTGCTACGCCAACTGCGACATTGTTCTGATGAAGGATTTCGCGCACGCGTTCCGGCGGCTGACGGGCTGGCGCGAGCAGTTCATGATGGTGGGGCAGCGCTGGGACACGGACATCACGGAAGCGCTCGATTTCGATAACCCGGAGTGGGAACAACCGTTGCGGCAGAAGGTTGCCGCGGCTGGCAAGCAGCGCGGCCCGGACTGGATCGATTACTTCGTCTTCAAGCGCGGGCAGTGCGCGAAACTGCCGGCGTTTGTAGTCGGACGCCCCTGCTGGGACCACTGGCTGGTGTGGTGGACGCGCCGCCACCATGTGCCGGTGGTGGATGCCTCGGCCGTGGTTACAACCGTCCATCAGAACCACGATTATGCGCACCATCTCGGGGGTGAGAGGGGCGCCCGCGAGGGTCCCGAGTTCAAGCGCAATCGCGAATTGGTGGGAAGCTGGCGCCACATGAACACGCTGGACGATGCCACGTATACGCTTACCGCCGGGGGCATTACACGCACTCACCAGCACTGGAACACGCAGCTCCGGCGGGAGTGGGCCAACGTCCGCAATCGCGTGCTGGTGGCCACCGGGCCGCTGCGGCAGCATCTTGGATTACGCAAACAAACCTTAGCGCGGCCTTTCAGGGGGGAATAGGAACCACCACCGAGGGTACGGGGATTACAGAAGGCTCTTTTCGCTGGTCTCCGCGCTCTCCACGGTGAGTTTTCCCCGAGTTGCCGCCAGACGCTGCGCTCGGTAAACAAACGGCAGATGTCCTTAATCCAAAATCCAGATTCCAAAATCGAAAATCCCAAGGTTTCTCTGTACATCCCGGCTTACAACGCCCAGCGATACATTGCCAGGGCCATTGAAGGCGCGCTTCGGCAAACGCACCCGTTCGACGAGATCCTGGTGATCGACGACGGCTCGACGGACGGCACGCGGGAAATCGCGTTGCAGTATCCGGTGAGAGTGATTAGTCATGACCAAAACCGGGGGCTTCCCGCGGCGCGCAACACGGGCTTGCGTATCGCCCGGAATGATCTGGTGGCGTCCCTGGACGCGGATTGCGTGGCCGAGCCCGACTGGCTGGAGAAACTGCTCCCGCACTTGAATGACCTGAAGGTGGCCGGCGCAGGCGGCAGGCTGGAGGAGACCGTCCTGACCTCCGTGGCCGACCGCTGGCGGCAAGCGCACCTGCCGGAAGACTGGGGAAGCACTCTGGTCATCAATCCGCCGTTCCTGTTCGGCGCGAACGGTCTGCATCGCAAGTCTGCGCTGGAGGAAGCTGCCGGATATGATGAAGTCGCCATGCGGGCCAGCGGTGAGGATACCGACCTTTCCAGAAAGTTGCTCGGGGCGGGTTACAAGCTGATCTACGATCCACTGGCCTTGGTGAAGCATATCAAGCACGATACGGTGCTCTCCGCGCTGGACACGCGCTGGAAGTGGTGGAGATACGGCGTGCGGGCTTATTTCACCCGCATCCGGCTGCGCTCGATACTGGCGACGTTCTACCGCGCTCATTTCCGGACCATGTTCTTCGAGCACATCGGCCAGGATGCGCGGCCGGGAAGATTCGAACTACTCTGGCTTGACCTGCTTTGTCTCTTCTATATGCCGTATCGCGATTTGAACCTCTATTGGCAAGAAAAAGTCAGGCAGGCACGGCCGAATTCTGAGGTTCCATTGGCTGGCCGGGTCTTCAACCCGTCAAGTCGAAGTGCGCGGAGAGGACTCCATTCAAACTAAAAGGAAGTCATTTCCAAGGCGGGTGATAACGAAGGCGGTGACGTACTTGGTGCCGCAGCGCCTTCAGCCGTGGTATTACGTCATGAATCTCGCCGCGGCCAAGACGCATCGGACCGTTCAATCGGGGCCGTTTCGAGGTATGCGCCACACCGGCGAAACCTATCTCAGTGCCATCACCCCGAAACTGCTCGGTATTTACGAGCGGGAGCTGCATGACTGCATCGAGGAAGCGATTAATTTTCCATTCCAGACGGTGGTGGACATTGGGGCGGCGGAGGGCTACTACGTTGTCGGTCTAGCCATGAGGATGCCGAACGCGCAGGTTATCGCTTTTGAGATGGTTTCGGAAGCACGAGAGTTCTTGGCGAGAATGGTCAAACTCAACAAGGTAGAGAGTCGCGTGACGATCAAAGAGTTGTGCACGAGCCGCGATCTCTCGGCGATCTTGAAAACCAGCGGATCCGCGCTGGTGATCTGTGATGCCGAGGGGGGCGAAGCACTTTTATTGGACCCCATCAGGGTGCCGGAATTGAAGGACTGCTACATTGTCGTGGAGCTGCACGATTACTTGGTCGGCGGAGTCAGCGAGGAGATTCGCGAGCGTTTCACTGCGACTCATAGCATTACCCACCTTCGTCAGGAAGAACGCGACCGGAGTGAATTTCCCTACCAAACGCTCTATACCAGAATCATTCCGAGTTGTCTCGACCTGGCCGTGTCGGAGTTCCGACCCGCCAAGATGGGTTGGTACTGGATGCGTCCTCACCGGCCAGGAACACCGCGGGGAATGACGGCATGAAAATGGAGGGTGTTGTCATTTCGTGTTACAAGCTGGACGTCCAACTGACGCGGCTTTGTGTGGCCAGCATCCGGTTCTGGTATCCGTGCCTTCCCATCTGGCTATTGAAAGATCGGAACTACGGTGATTTCAATACCCGTGAGATCGAGCGGCATTGGGACGTTCGCGTTTATCCGGACAGGCAGAAAAATCTGGGCTGGGGATTCGGCAAGCTCGAGGTGATGACGGAATTGCCGGCCCGGCGGCTTCTGCTGATCGATTCCGACATTGTTTTTGCCGGACGCGTCATCGAGCGGCTGCAACGTTTCGATGAAGACCTGATCGTCAACCTTGAAGACTTCGATACCGCCGGCGTTGAGCAACAGTTTTTTGCGCTGGAGGGCTTGCGCCAACTCGATCCGACGTTCGATTTTCCGGGTTATGGATTCAACGGCGGCCAAATTGTTGCGACCACGGGCCGCATTGCGAAAGAGGATTTGGCGGGACTCCTCGACTGGCATACGCGCACGGTGATGCACCCCGAGATATTCAAAAAGGGCGACCAGGGCTTGACCAACTACATCGTTCTCCGCAAAGTGCAGCAGGGCACGCTGACCATCCGCCGCGAGCCTTTCATGGTGTGGCCGGGAGCAGCGGGCCGCACCGAGCACATCCAGACAAAGGATTTCACGCCCGAAGGCCGGCACCAGCAACTGATTCACTGGGCCGGGCTGCGCTGGGGCAAGGCGCTGGAAGAGATGCCCCGTTCGGAAATCCTGTTGCACTTTGAAGAAATGTACTACCGCCGCGTTCCCCTTGGGGGCTGGTTTCGGCGCTGGCGGCGGGCACGATTTCGCTTTGAGCGCAGCGTCATGGGCCCAGTTAAGACTTTCGCCCAGGGAGTGTTGTCCAGACAAGGGGCAGCCGAACCGGTCATGCCAGGTACAGCGAAGGACCTGCAGTTCCTGCGGTCCAAGTAATCGTAGAGCCGTGATGTCCATACCTTTCGTCAGTACGCTGATCGATACCTGCAATCACGAGCGCTTCATTGAGCAAGCGATCGCTAGCGTGCTGGAGCAGGACGTGCCGCCGTCAGAGATGGAAGTGATCGTGGTGGACGACGGCTCGACGGACGCGACGCCCGCGCTGGTGCGGAAATTCACGCCTCGCGTGCGGTACCTGCGCAAAGCAAACGGCGGGCAGGCGTCGGCATTCAACGCGGGAATTCCTGAGGCGCGCGGCGAAATCGTGGCTTTCCTGGATGGCGACGACTGGTGGGCAAAGGACAAACTCCGCACCGTGCTGGACGCCTTCGCCGGAAACCCCGACTGCGGGGCGGTGGGGCACGGCATCTTCGAGGCGGATTCGGCGAGTGGCCGCGCCGTGCCGATCCGGCCCCAGGCGGAATACCGGTTGCGTCTCGCCACCGCTGAGGACGCCACGCTGTTCAGCCAGCTCAAGTGCTTCCTGGGGACCAGCCGGCTGGCGGTCCGCAGATCCGTGTTAACCCGCGTGTTGCCGATTCCGGAGGAGCTGAAGGTGGAGGCGGATGAGTTTATGTTCACGCTGGCCGCGGCCATCGGTGGCGCCATCGTGCTGCAACGGCCGCTCACCTACTACCGGCTTCATGACGGCAACCTGTTTCAGTTCCGCACCGGAGATGAAGCGAAACTGCGCCGCAAGCGCGACGTGATGGGCTGCCTGGTGCGCGACTTGCCCCCCCGCCTCGCGGCAGTGGGCGCGCCGCGCAACGTCATCGAAGCGGTTGTGAAACCGGTGTGGGTGGAGGCCGAGCGGTTGCGGCTGACGTGCGGCGGAGGCAATCCGTGGGATACCTTTCGGCTGGAGAAGGCCGCATATGCCGCCGCTTACAAGGAAACGTCGCTCGCCTACCGGGCCTTCAAAGTGATGGTGCTGCTCAGCACGCTGCTGGCGCCCCCGCGGCAATTCTACCGGGCCAAAGCGTGGTACGCCGCCCGCGGCTTGCGCAACGTGCGGCGCGTTCTGGGTGAGCCCATTCCCGCCGCGCCCATCCTGGAAGGGAAAGCTGAAATATGACCGCAGTGTCGCCGCGGAGAAGGGTTCACCACTATGTGCCCGGCGTCTTTTCTGCCCTGCCGCCGTTTCCGGGCAAGATCCGCGTGGCGGACATGCTCGGACGCCTCAGAGGCACCCTGTGGGGTGCGCGCGCCTCGTCTCGACTGGGGTGGAGAACGAGAATAGAAGTGGACCTTCACGATCGCATCCAGAGGCAAATGTGGGCGGGCTGCTACGAACCTCACGTGCGCAAGTGCGTTGAGGCTCTATTGGTGGAAGGTGACGTTTTCGTGGACGTAGGAGCGCACATTGGTTATGTCTCGGCGATCGCCGCCCAGAGCGTGGGTCCAACGGGAAAGGTATTCTCGTTTGAGCCTGATCCCCTCTTGCATGAGATGTTAACCCGGAATGTCGCGGGGCAGCCCTGGGTCCAAACCCTGCGATCGGCTGTCTGGAAAGACACCGGCACGCTGACTTTTGAACGGGCCTCGTCGGAAGGTGAATCAGGCTGGGGAACACTGACGGCGATTCGTGATCTCAAACGGGGCGAACACGTCAAGGTGCAAGCAACCTCACTCGACGATTGGGTTGCTCGGTCGGCGGTGGGCAGCATCCAGGCCATGAAAATTGATGCCGAAGGATCTGAGGTCAGCATTCTGGATGGCGCGAGCAAAACGATACGGCGACTTCGTCCCGCGATCATCATGGAACTGAATGACACGATACTGCGGCAGGCTGGGGCTTCTGCCGCGGCGCTGCTCAACCACCCGACTCTTACAGACTACACCTTGTACGGCCTCTCCTGGCTGCGATTGAAAACGATGACGGGTCAGGAAGCTGGGGAAGAACTTTTTCCCGAAATTCTCTGTCTACCCAACGACCGGATTGACCAGTCATTGCCCATGCTCCGGCAGGCGGGATTCAAACTGTGTTGACTCTAGGCATTAACTACTCTCAGATGCACGATTCGTCAGCGTGCCTCGCGCGTGACGGCGAGCTGCTGTTCGCGGTGGCGGAGGAGCGCTTGAGCCGGGTGAAGCACGACGCGCGGTTCCCGGCTCTGGCCATCCAGGCCTGCCTGGACCACGCGCGCGTCCGGGCCGGCCAGCTTGACTACGTTGCGTTCGGATGGTCGCCGCCCCGGCGCACCTACCTGCACGATTTGGCGGACTTTGCGCGGGGCCGGCATCCCCTCAGCTACTTGAATGTTCTGAATTCCACGCGCCAGTTCCTCAGCATGCAGCACCAGGGGGGCGGCGGGCGGCGCTTCGCGCAGCGCTTCGGCCCGGTGAAAGCGCGCCTGCTTTTCGTGGATCATCACCTGGCGCACGCCATCAGCGCCTATGCCTATTCGGGATTCGACGAAGCCGCGGTGGTGGTGGTGGACGGCCGCGGCGCCTGGGAGGCTACATCGATATGGCACGGGCGTGGCGGCCGGCTGGAGCACGTCCTGACCATCCCCTGGCCCAATTCGCTGGGCCTGTTCTACGCGGCGTTCACCGAGTACCTGGGATTCCAGCCCAACAGCGATGAATGGAAGGTGATGGGCCTGGCCCCTTACGGCCAGCCGGGCGTGGACCTGTGCCGGTTCGTTACCCTGGACCACGGCTTCCATGCGGTGGACGGTTCTGCCTTGATCGGCAGCGGTTCCGGCGGATGTGCGCGCATTGCCGAACGCCTGGGGCCCCAGCGCGTGCCGGAAAGCGAGATCGAAACTCGTTACAAGGATGTTGCCTTCGCCGTGCAGGACGTCTGCGAGCGGGCGATGATGGACGTGGTGGACCTGGCCGTGAGGAAGACGGCGTGCCGCAAGCTGTGCCTGGCCGGCGGCGTGGCGCTGAACTCGAAGGCGAATGGATTGATCCTGAGCTCGGGCCGGGTGGAGAGCATCTTCGTTCAGCCTGCCGCCTCCGACGATGGCGTGGCGCTGGGCGCGGCGCTGGCGCCTTTTCTCGAGAACAAGGGACGCCTGCCGGTGAAGGCGATGCGGCAGGTGTACCTGGGCGCCGCTTACGACGACGGCGAAATCGAAAAGGTGTTGCGCACCTACAAGCTTCGCTACACCCGCTTCGCCGACATCGCCGGCACGACGGCGGATTTGCTGGCCACAGGCAAGATCGTCGGCTGGTTCCAGGGGCGCATGGAGTTCGGTCCGCGCGCCCTGGGCAGCCGCTCGATCCTGGCGGACCCGCGCGACCCGGAGATGAACGCCAAAGTGAACAACGCGGTGAAGTTCCGCGAGTGGTGGCGGCCGTTCGCGCCCTCCATCCTGGCCGAGGCGGCGGGCGATTACCTGGAGTCGGCCCTCGATTCACCGTTCATGATTCTCACCAGCCCGGTGAAACCCGCCCAGCGCAGCGTGATTCCCGCCGTGACCCACGTGGATGGCAGCGCCCGCCCGCAGACGGTGGAGGAGCAGGTGAATCCCCTCTACTGGCGCGTCATCAAGGAGTTTGGCCGCCGGACGGGCGTCCCGGTGATTATGAACACCTCGTTCAACCTGCGGGGCGAACCGATTGTGAATTCTCCCACCGACGCGGTGCGGACGTTCTTCAGCTCCGGCATGGATGCCCTGGTGATCGGAAGTTATCTTGTAGAAAAGTAGCCGGCGGCCACTAACCACTGCCTTTCCATGATTGCTCTACTCGGCAAACGCGACACTCCCACGGATGGTGTGGAGGACTACTGCGCGCACCTGCGTGAAGCTTTGGCGCAGCGCGGCGATGACCTGCAACTGGTGCGCGTACCCTGGGCGGAACAGGGGTGGGCGCGCGCGCTGGGCGGGCTGTGGCGTGAAAGCTGTGGCTGGGCGGGGCAATGGACGCTGGTTCAGTACACCGCGTTGAGCTGGTCGCGGCACGGATTCTCGCTGCCGTTCCTGGCGGTTCTGGCCCTGCTGAGAATGCGGGGCGCGCGGGTTGCCGTGGTCTTTCACGACGCCGAACCGTACCACGGCACGCGGCTGGTGGACCGCCTGCGCCGTGCCTGCCAGCGCCGGGTGATGCGGGCATCGTACCGCTGGGCGCACAAGTCAATTGTGACAGTTCCGCTGCCCAGTGCAACGTTCCTGCGTCCCGGCCCCGGCAAAGCGGCGTTCGTTCCCATTGGCGCCAACATACCCGCGGCCCCGGCGAATGGCCGCCGCAGCGGCGCGGGTGCGAAGACGGTGGCGGTGTTTGGCGTTACCGGCGGCGGGACGGTGGGCAGCGAGATTGCGGACATCGCCTTCTGCATGCGCCAGGTATCGCGACGCAGCAAGCGCCCCACCGTGCTGTTGTTGGGGCGGGATTCCGATGCCGCCGAGGCGCGGCTCCGCCACGCTCTGAAGGGCGCGCCGGTGCAGATTGAAGCCCGGGGAATCCTGCCGCCGGTCTGACGTTTCCCGAGCCTTGCAGGCGGCCGATGCGCTGCTGTTTGTGCGCGGGCCCGTCTCCACCCGGAAGGGCAGTGCGATGGCCGGCATCGCGTGCGGCCTGCCCGTGGTGGGTTATGCCGAGCCCCACGCGGGTCCGCCCCTCACCGAGGCGGGCGTCATGCTGGTGCCCCAGGGAGACCAGCGCTCCCTGGCGGACGCTCTCATCCGCGTCCTGCGTGACGAGCGCCTGTGGCAGGAGCTGCACCAGCGCAACCAGCGCGCGCAGGCTGAACATTTTTCATGGAACGCCATCGCCGGCCGCCTGATGAGCGTCCTCAATGAAGCGTTCACCGTCGACAGTGAACAGTCCCGAGCCGGAAATCCTGCACGTTTCGGCTCTCGCATTTCAACTTCGTATCATGCCTGAACCAAGATACCGCCTACTTATCGTCTCGACTCACGTCGTGCAGTACATGCCGGCCCTGTTTCGCCAAATGGCGCAGGACCCGCGCCTTGACGTTCAGGTGGCCTACTGTAGCCTGCTGGGCGCAAAGGCTGGTGTGGACCCTGAGTTCGGTGTGGAGATGAAATGGGACGTTCCCCTGCTGGATGGCTACCCCTGGGTTCACGTTCCCAATCGCTCGCCGCGGCCGGGTTTGGGCCGATTCTTCGGGCTGATCAATCCAGGTCTGTGGAAGCTGGTGCGCGCGGGCAGGTTCGACTCCGTGCTGTGTTACACCGGTTACGCCTACCTGAGTTTCTGGATTTTGGCCGCGGCGGCGAAGCTGAGCGGTGTGCCGCTGCTGGCCAGCACCGATGCCCACAACCTGCGCTCACCGCACGCCAAGTGGTGGAAGACCTGGATCAAGCGCTGCTGCCTGCCCGGCATATACCGGCTCTTCGATGTCGTGCTGGCGCCCTCCCAGGCCACCATCAGGTTCCTCAAGTCTCTAGGCATTTCGGAACAGCGCATCCACTTCGCTCCCGGCGGGTTTGATAACGAAGGTTGGGCGCGCCGAGCCAAGCAGGTTGATCGTGCCGCCGCGCTCGACCGCCTGGGATTTCCCCAGGGATCCACGGTGTTTTTGTTCTGCGCCAAGCTCCAGCCCTGGAAGCGCCCCCAGGACCTGCTGTGCGCCTTTGCCCGGCTCGAGCGGCACGAGTGCTTCCTGATCTTCGCCGGTGACGGACCGCTCCGGCCCACGCTGAAAGCCGAGGCGAAGGTGCTGGGCGTGGCAGACCGCGTCGTGTTCCTGGGGTTCGTGAACCAAAGCCGGTTGCCGGAATTGTACAGGGCCGCCGACGTCCTGGTGCTCCCTTCTGCATACGATGGCTGCCCGTTGGCGGTTTGCGAAGCGATGTCCTGCGGATGCCCCGTCGTCCTGAGTGACGCAATTCCCGGCCGGTTCGAGCTGGTGCGGCACGGCGAGACGGGTTTCATCTACCCTTCGGGCGACGTTGCCGCTCTCGCGGCTGTCCTTCGCCAGGTTGCGCAGAATCCGAAACAGCTCCAGCAACTGGCGCGTGCGGCAGTGAAGCAAATGAAAGCCTGGTCGCTGCGCACGTACGCCGACGGGCTAGTGCGGGCGATTGACCAGGCGCTGCGGCTGCGGCGGCGCGAGGTCGGCGAGCCACAAGTCATTAGCGTGAAGCAGGAAGTATAAAAGGGCACTAGTCCCTGCTTGGTTTCGAATTTGCTCGAACCCGTGATGCCTATCCGAATCCTCATTTACAGTCACTCGTTTGCGCCCCAGGTCGGCGGTTTGGAGACCATGGTCATGTCGCTGGCAAAAGCGCTGGCGGTTTTAAACGGAACCAATCGTTCTGGAACGCTGGACGTGGCGGTGGTCACTCCCACGCCGCAGGACGGTTTTGATGACGCCGCACTGCCGTTCCGGATGGTGCGCCGGCCGGGCCTGCTGCGCCTGGCGCGCTTGCTCCATGCCGCCGATATTGTGCACGTTGCCGGCCCTTGCCTGACGCCCATCGTGCTGGGACTGCTGCTGGGCAGGCACGTGGTGGTGGAGCATCATGGCTTCCAGACAATTTGTCCCAACGGGCAACTCCTCCAGGAGCCGGGCCGGAACCCATGCCCTGGGCGCTTCATGGAAGGCCGCCACAGGGACTGCCTGCGGTGCAACGCGAGTTACGGTTGGCGTGCAAGTCTCAAGCTGTGGTGCCTTACCTTTGCACGGCGCTGGCTATGTGCTCGGGTCGCGGTAAATATTACGCCTACGCGGTGGCTCTCTACCGCGTTGAAGCTGCCCCGGATGACCACGATTCATCACGGCGTGCCTGCGAACGGCAACGGCAAGCCTTGTGGCGATTGGGCGTCGCCGCCGGCCATTGCCTTCATGGGGCGGCTGGTGACGACCAAAGGCGTGCGCATCCTTTTACGCGCCGCGGAGCGCCTGAAAGCCAAAGGCGTGTCCTTTAAGCTCAGGATCGTGGGAGACGGGCCCGAGCGTGACGGCTTGCAGGCGCAGACCCGCGCCCTGGGGCTGGCCGGCGAAGTGAGCTTTCTGGGCTATCGTCCGGCCGAAGAGCTTGGCGAGGCGCTGGCCGGCGTGAGGGCGGTTGCCCTGCCTTCGTTGGGCGGCGAAGTCTTCGGGCTGGTGGCCGCCGAAAGCATGATGCGCGGAATGCTGCCCATTGTTTCCGACGGGGGTGCCCTGGCTGAAGTCGTGGGCGATGCCGGCCTCACGTTCCCGCCGGGCGACGCGGAGGCCCTGGCCGACTGCCTGCAACGCGTGTTGGAATCACCGGAATTTACGATCAGCGGGGCCATCCGCGCGCAACTGCGTGCAAGCAGTTCGTTTACTCTCAGCCGCATGGCAGGCGAGCACGCCGCCGTGTACCAGGCGCTGCTGGCGCAAGGAGCAGGCCGTTGCTAGACACCACCACCAATCCGGGGCTGCACGACTACGTCCTGAATCAACTGCGGCGGCGCTTTCCCAAGCCATCCGGCCGGGCCATTGACCTTGGGGCCGGCACCGGGGCGCTGGCGGTGCGCTTGCGGGAACTGGGCTGGGACGTGCAGGCGGCAGACATTAATGCCCCCGGGTTCGAAGCGGATATTCCCTTTGTGCCGGCCGACCTGAACCAGCGTCATTTCGCGGCGTCTCTGGGCGAGAGCACGTTCCAATTGGTTACGGCCGTCGAGGTGCTCGAGCACGTGGAAAGCCCCATTAACTTTCTTTGGAATGTGGGCCGGTTGATGACCCCCGGGGGAGTGGCGCTGCTGACCACGCCGAACGTTGATAGCGCGCCGGCGCGAATCAAATTCCTGCTCACCGGGAAGATTCGGATGATGGACAAGACCAGCGAGCCCACCCACATCTCGCCGATTTTCTGGGACTTGTTGGTGCGGCAATACCTGCCCCGGGCCGGCTTGCAACTGCTCGATCATTTCCTTTACCCGCCTGATGGCTACCTGCTTACCCGGCGGCGTTATGCATGGGCGGCGCGCGCCTTGGGCCGGCTGGTGGCCGGCGACAGCCTGAAAGGCGACAATCACGTTTTGGTTCTCAAGACACAGGGGTAGAACTCATCATGATGGGAAGTCGAAGCGAGGCTCAACTCGGAGCGGGGAGCGCGGTCCTGATTTACCTGGGATTCGCTGCGCTCCTCTGGCTGATGCAGACCTGGATTGTGGCGGGCTCGTTCCGTACGCCGCTGCTGGTGATTGCGGGCCTGGTGGTCCTGCTGCTCATGGGCCGCGTTTTGGGGAACTGGCGCAACGGCGTGCTGGTGTTTCTGGCTTGGCTGCTGTTTGAGGACCTGGTGCGCAAGTATATGGGCAACAACATGACCGTGTACTTCGCCAAGGACGTGTTGGTGGCCGTCGTGTATGCGTCCTTTCTCCGGGCCGCCAAGAGCGAAGCGCTGCCTAAGTTTCGGCCGCCTTTCCTGTTTTCGCTCGCCATGTTTTTCCTGCTCGGCGTGGCGCAGGTCTTCAATTCCGGGTCGCCCAGCATTTTCTATGGCCTGCTGGGCCTGAAACTGTATTTTTATTACATTCCGTTGATGTTTGTGGGTTATGCCATGCTCCGGGACGAGGAGGACCTGCGCCGGTTCCTGGTGGTCAACGCCTTGCTCGCCATCCCCATTGCCGGGTTGGGCGTCGCGCAATCGGTGTTCGGGCTGAATTTCCTCAATCCGCGCAGCAACGAGGCCATCGACTACCTGGGGCACCTGACGCGTTACACCCCGTCCGGCCTGGCGGTGGCGCGCCCGCCTTCCGTGTTTGTTAGCGACGGTCGGTTTGCGTCTTATGTGGTCCTCGCGTTCATTCTGGCGGTCGGGGCCGCCGGATACCTGCTGCTGCGCACCACGCGTGGCCGCAAGCTGGTGTTCCCGGCGTTGGCCCTGGTCGGATTGGCAGCCGCAATGAGCGGCGGTCGGGGCTGCGCCGTATACGTAGGAGCCAGCGCGCTCTTCCTTTCCGCCGGGATGCTCTGGGGCGCACCGCCCCGCGCCGCCGAGACCTATCGCCTGTTCAAGGCCATCCGGCGGACGTTTGTGGGGGTGGCGATGAGCCTCGCCCTGGGATGCCTGCTGTTTCCCGAGGCGCTCGGCGCGCACTGGCAGTTCTACGCGGAAACGCTTGACCCTCGCAGTCCCAATTATGAAGTGTCCAGCCGCACGTTTGACTACCCTCTCCACAACCTCTCGCTGGCCTTCACCGATCCCGATTGGCCGGTGGGGCACGGCATTGGCACGGCGTCGCTCGGCGTGCAATACGTGACGATGCTGGTGGGAGAGAAGACGGCGGCCAAGTTGCCCAACTGGGGCCTGGAGGAAGGGTACGCCACTATGATCTGCGAGCTCGGCATCCTGGGGCCGATCCTCTGGATCTTCTGGACCGTCAGCTTCCTGATTGCGGCGTGCCGGGCCGCCCTGCGCCTGAAAGGGACGTACCTGTTTCCCGTTGCGCTGGCCATTGTTTGGTACGGTTTTCTGCTGCTGTTTCCGTTTACCTATGGCGGCTTGCAGCCCTACCAGAACTTTGTGATGAACGCCTATTTCTGGTTGCTGACGGGCGTTCTCTTCCGGCTACCAACCCTGAATATGGGGAATGCCCCTGGGGGGGCGCAGAGCGCATAGAGACACTTAAGTCTTTTTTCATCACCATGCTCACTTGCACCGATAACCACGGAAGCTCTGTCCAGCCAGATGGCGCCGAGCCCACACGGGCGGGGCCTGAGTCGAAAGACGCCACACCGTACCGGCCTGGAAGATGGTTCGTGCTCGGCCTGGCTTTGTTGGTGAGCACCATTTACTTGTCGCCTACACTCGCTTATTGGCGCAGCACGCACTCGACGGCGTATTTTCCGATTACGAGCTACGACGAGGACTACTATGCTGCACTGGCCGCGACGATCGCGTCGGGAAAGCGTCTAGGCGATCATCCCTTTCTGGCTGACCCAGGCCCCGCCCGGGGTATTGGCAATGAGACCCTGATGTTTCTTCCGCGCCTGGCTGCGGCCGGCCTGGTGAAGCTCCTGGGGCTCGGTAAGGCCTTCGCGGCCATCAGCATCATCGTGCCGCTGTTACTCTTTCTATTCATATACCATTTGGTCGAAGAGGTGTCCGGGAGCCCCTGGTGGGCCTTGGCCGGTGCGTGTGGAGTACTTCTGCTGCCCTACTATCTGCCGCCACTGTCGGCAGTCGGGAGATCGCTGGCACATCCGTTCGCCGGGCGCTCTGCCCTCGCAGGGTCTTTGCCGGAGGGATTTCGCTACGGCCGGCGATATAACCCCGCGCTTTCGGCGATCTTGTTTTACGCATTCTTGCTGTTGCACTGGAAAGCGGCGAAAGCCACGAGGCTTTCAGCGCAAATTACGTGCGGAATAGTGGGAGGAGCGCTGTTCTACGCTTATTACTTCTTCGCCGCCGGGGCTTTTGTCATTTCGGCTTTATGGGCTGCAAGTTGCGCCATAGCTCATCGCGACCGGCTTCGAGCCGCGATGACGGTGCTCCTGGCCCAGGGCATTCTCGCCGTTCCGTTTCTCTTTCTCACTTGGCGCAGTCTGGGCCTCTATGAAGCCGCTTTCTCCCAACGCATGCATTCACCTTGGTTGCCAACAACCGACATCCTGGCTGCGGCAATACCGGTCGTAACGCTGCGCGTGCTTCGAGGAGCGTCGCTGCCGGCTTCGTGGCTCGCGACGTTGGCGGCTGGACCAATCCTGGCCATGAATACACAGGTCGTCACCGGCATTCGAGTGGAGCCCTGGCACTTCGACACGTACCTCGTCGTTCCACTCAGTGTCCTTTCGCTGTGTGCCGTGTGCGCCATGCTGCTGCGGCGCACCCAATGGCTTGGCGCCAGAACGGCCGCTGCTGCTTTCGTCATCGTGAGTCTGGGCGCTGGATGCATGACTGCTCGCGGTGCGGTCAGGTCGACTGGCCAATTTGGCCCGAATCCTGCAGCCGTGGATGGCCTGGTTCGAGCCATACGAGCCATGACATCTGAAACGGACGTGCTTCTGGTTGGAGATCAGGTGACGAGCCCGGTGTGGATGGTTGCCGCTACGGGACGCCCGGTCTTTGTCTCCTTCTACGTCGCAAGTTTCCCGACGAGCATGCCCGGCGGATACCGCCGCAGGGGGCTCTGCTACTATTGGCTTAACGGGTACAACGAATCCGAGTTCATGAACGGGCCCGCCAGCGACTCGCGGTCCTATGTGTATGCCCCCGAGGGCTTCCGGTACTGGTTCTACCCTGAGCTGCTCACGTCGAGCGTGAAGCGGCTTCACGGCGATGAATTCATGGGTTGTTCGAGCGATCCCCAGGGCTGTTGCCCTCCGGAATTGCGTGCTGACTGGTTGGTGGAGTCGGTGCGTAGCCCGTTTGACCGGGGCCGACTATCCCAGCTTTATAGCGTGTCGCCGGCAGCAAGCGTGGGTGAATTCAGAATCAGCCGGCTGGCCAGGATCAGGTAGGCACGTACGGGTGAGCGTACAGTCACGTCGCGGGTTCACAGTGCTAGCGCGGCGATGAAGAGTGGCGGGCAGCTCGCGGGCAATCGTCTGGAGCGATAAGTTGGTGAAATTTCCATCTGCATCGAACCATACTCGTGTCTGGAATATTTGCGCGGCCGTGGTCGTGTTGGGCCTTGCCCTCTCCTCCGTTGGCGAGGATTCCTTCCACCGGTCGTTCCTGAACGCCGTAGCGCCTGGTGTTCCGATTGATTTCCCGCACTATTACGTGGCGGGGCGGCTGGCAAGGTTGTACGCGCCGGAAAATCTTCTCTATTATCCGCCGCCGGATCACAGGGCAACGAGTTACCTGGATCTGCGTGTGAATTCCACAACTCCCTACGGAACGCGGACCGGGCGAGGTGACCTTCCGGATCGCGCTGTTACCCGGCCTTTTATCGCCCCGCCCTTTGCCGCCTTGATCCTGATCCCTCTGGCGTCGCTCCCCTGGAAGACAGCCTATCTTGTGTGGCAATTACTTTGCGTGCTCATGATGATGGCATCTGTTTATCTCGTCCTTCGTCTGTCCCAAGAGAGCGCGCCACCGGTTCTGGTTACCGCGCTAGCGCTCGCCTTGGCGCTTCTGTTTTTGCCGTTCCAACGGGGCCTCGGTTTAGGCAATATCGATGTCATTCTCCTTTTCCTTTGGGCGCTGGGAGTGCTTTTGCTTGATCGAGGGCGCGTTGTTCCCTCGGCCCTTTGTTTTGCGCTCGGCACGGCGATCAAGGTCAACCCCGTCCTCGCCCTGCCGTTGTTCGTACTGCGCCGGCAGTGGCGTTGGCTGGTGAGTTACGGCGTTGGGAGTGCGGCGTTGCTCGGGATCTCGGTGTGGGGCGTGGGATGGCAGAACCACGTTGTGTGGGCGCGGCAAGTATCTCCGGCGCTCGCTTGTGGAATCAACAGCTTTTGGAATCGCTCGCTGGCAGGCTTCGTCTTTGCGCTCAACCAACCACAGCGGCTCCTCATAGATCTCCCCGGCCCCGCCGGCTGGTGCTTGTTCAATAAGGTCGTGAGCGCGGTGGGCTATCTCGCCTTCCTGTTTTGGTGTTGGCGGAAGAGGCGAGACTCGCGGGGCCTGGTCTTTCAGATGATCCTTCTTCCCTTCGTGGTTCTCCTCGTGTTGCCCATTAACTGGTCGCACAATTACGTGATCTCCCTGGTCCCGCTTACATTTCTGTGGGTGCGGTCACGGGAGCACGCCGCGGCGATATCCAAAGTCGATTTGATTCTGCTGACCGCCGCTACGCTCATCTTGGGCAGCGGCGTGCCGGACTACTTGGCGCGTGCGGTCGGCCCGCTGGGCGAGTTGTTGGTGATGGGGGCCTGGATCGCAGCCGCGCTGGCGCTTATTGCGGTCGGAGTGCGCTTGTACGGCAGTTGCGTCATTGCGGGCGAGCGAGCGACTGTCGCACATTCAGGATCCCACGCCGATGAAGACCCGAAGGGCTGGGAGGTAGCCCGGGAGAAGGTACCGTGGTGAACGGAAAGAGAATCTTTGTAGTCATGCCGGCCATCAACGCTGCCCGGACGCTGCGGCAAACGTGCGCCGAACTGCCCCGCGATGTCGTGGATGAAATGCTTCTAGTGGATGACCACAGTTCCGATACCGGATACCTTCCATGGAGCTGGATCCGGCTCGAATGAAGAGTAACTGATGGAACCGCAACCTCAATTCAACAGGACTCGGCTACTGAATACCTGCGCGGCGGTGGTCGTGCTGGTGCTTGCACTATCATCTATGGCGGACGACTGCTTCGTTCGAGCTTATCGCAACACACTACCACTTGGCGCGCCTGGGGATTTTCGCGATTTATATCTGGCTGGCTACCTCGCAAGATTGAAGTCTCCGGAGAATCTTCTTTACTATCCGCCTTCCGGTAAGACCAATTGGAGCTTTCGCGACTTGCGCGTGGATGGCACAACTCCCTACGAAAAGTATTCGCGTGCCAGTGGTCTACCGCGTCCGCATCCTGTTATCCAACCGCCGTTTTCGGCCCTCGTGCTGGCACCATTTTCCTTAATGTCTTGGAAAACAGCGTACTTTGCGTGGCAGCTACTTTGCCTGGCAATGATGGCCTTGTCGGTTTACTTCGCCCTCCGTCTATCCGAGGTCGGGCGCCCGCCCTTAATTGTGATTGCCGTGGCTGCGGCCCTGGTGTTTCTTTTTCTGCCGTTCAGGCGATCTCTTGCGTACGGTAACATCGAAGTCGTTATTTTTGCCCTCTGGGTATTGGGAGTCTTTCTATTCAGCCGACGGGGGGTTGCCGCATCAGCGTTTTGCTTCGCCCTCGGTTCCGCGATAAAAGTGATGCCGGTCTTCGCTGTGCCCTTATTCGTTATGCGCCGTCAGTGGCGCTGGCTGGCGTGGTATGGCGCCTGGACCGTGCTCCTGCTGATCATTTCAGTGTGCGGATTGGGGTGGCAGAACCACGCCGTCTGGGCAGGGCAAGTGGCCCCCGTTCTGTCCTGTGGAATCAATAGCTTCGGGAACCGCTCCCTGGCAGGGTTGGTTCTTGGAATCAGTAACCCTGGGGGGCTCAATCAGTTTCTTGCGGCGCCCAAGAACCTATGCTGGTTTAACAAGCTGCTCAGCGTTATCTGCTATTGCGCTTTCCTGATTGCGTGCTGGAGAAAAAGAAGGGGCGCGCGCGGCTTGGCATTTGAGACGATTCTACTTCCTCTCGTTGTGCTGATTGTGTCCCCGATTAGTTGGCCACAGTATTACGTGATCGCTCTGTTGCCACTCATCTACTTGTGGGCGCGCTTACGCCAACCGGAGTCTGTTGCTTCTCGGCCCCAAACGGTCCTCCTCGCGGCCAGCACCCTTCTTGTTGGCACTGCCTTGCCCGAATACGTCGGTCGTGTACTTGGGCCGCCAGGCGAGCTGTTCGTCATGGGGGCCTGGGTAGCGGCTACGGTCGGCCTGCTGTGGGTTGGAATGCGGATGTACGACACCTGTGTGGGCGAGGACCAGTTGGCGCCGCGCGCGGATGAAATAGTGGGAGTTTTGGATCAACCGGTTTTGCAAGCATCAAGTACTTAATGAGGTATCGATGGCGGCCGCGGGGCAATCGTTGACCAATATAGCGATGGTGATGCAGAACGAGCGCGTGGCCGCGCGCGGTCGGAAGGTCTTCCTGGCCCTGGTAACTACGGGCGTGCTGCTTCGGCTGATTTCCACGCTTGTGGCTTCCACCCGGGTGACGACGCCGTGGCGGGTGGGGGGCGATGTGGAGTTCTACGTCCGGCTTGCCTCCACCGTAGCGCACGGGGGCGGCTTCACGTACGCGGGCCTGCCCACGGCGTTTCGCCCGCCGCTCTACCCCTTGCTTCTCGCGGGCATGATGAAGGCGTTTGGGAATGCGTTTCCCCTGCCCGTTCGATGCTTGCAGTGCGCGGTGGGGCTGGCGACGGTGTGGCTGTGCGGGCGGATTGCCGCGCGCCTGTTCGGCCAGGCGGCAGGCCGGGTCGCCCTGCTGATTGGCCTTTATTTCCCGACGCTCTCCGTATTTCCAACAGAGTTGATGACGGAGTGCCTGGCCACGTTCCTCAGCGCCGCCTTCTTCTACTTCATTTTGGGAAATCAAGGCGTGCTGACGCGCGCAGGGGAGCCAATACCGGAACGCGGCACGGGCACCAGAACGCGTGAAAGAATCGAATTGTCGGTCTGTAGCGGCGGTCTCCGACCGCCGCAATTGTCGATTTCAAAAAGGCGGCGGTCGGAGACCGCCGCTACAGCCTCGATTTTTTCACACCTCCGGATACCCGTGGCGCTGTGGTGCGCAGGGCTGGGCGGCGTCATCGGGTTGGCCACGCTGCTGCGGTTCAATATGGCGATCCTGGGGCCGATTGCGGTCTGCGCGATTGTTTGGAAGGTTGGCTGGCGGCGCGCTCTGCCCCAGGTGGCGCTGCTGACGGCCGTCGCCGCGCTGATCGTTTCACCCTGGATCGTGCGCAACCTGCGGGTGTTTCACGGCCGGGTGCTCCTCTCCAACCAGGGCGGCTACAACGCGCTGCAAGGCGTGCTGGCGCCCCAGGGCCGCTCCCAGGCCGGCGACCTGGAAGCGCTGCGCGCCGCCGGTGCATGGTGGAGCGCCGATCTGGAATCGAACGGCCCCCCGCGCCTCGCCCTGGCCCCGGAGCCGGAACTCGATCGCCAGGCCTGGGAACTCACGTGGAATATATGGCGGCAAAGAACCTGGCGCTTGCTGCCCGTGTTGTGCTCGAAGTTGGGCTACTTCTGGCTGAGCACGGACCAATTGCTCTCCACGCGCGACTTCCCCGTCACCATCAGAGTCGAACGCGCCGCCGGGGTGGCGCTCTACTGGGCGCTGCTGGCATTCGCGATCGCAGGCTGGGTGCGGCTCCGCAAACAGCAACCGGCAGCCGCCACGTTTGTTCTGGCGTACGTAGGATTGATTACCCTGGCCCATCTGCCGTTCATCATGAGCAGCCGCCACCGGATTTCGTTTGCCGACGCGCTGCTGGTGATTTTGGCGGCCGGGGTAGGGAACAGGGAACAGGGGACAGGGAATAGGGAGTTGGGAGTAGGGAATAGGGAATAGCGAACAGGGATTAGGAGTTAGGGATTCGGGATTCGGAATCGGGGATTGATTGGGTGTGGAGAAGCAGCACGGGGCCGCGTGGCGGTGATCCCTAGTCCCCAGCCCCCAGCCCCTAGTCCCCAGCCCCAAGCAGGTGAACATGCGCAATCGACAATCGTCAATCGACAATCGTCAATCGTCAATCATCAATGGTCCATCCCACCGGCCTTGCCTTGTCGTGGTTTCTCCCTTTCTCGACAAGCGTCATGGCACGGAGCGCTGCGTGGCGGAGCAGGTGGAGCGGCTGGCGCAGGATTACGACATTCTCCTGTACAGCAATGCCGTGCGCGATGTGGACCTGGGGAAGATCAGGTGGCGGCGCGTGCCGGCGCTGCCCGGGCCGCACTTTTTTGCTTATGCCTGGTGGGTGCTGGCTAACCACTTCTGCCGCTGGTGGGACGCGCGCAACGGGGGCGCTGCTCCCGCGCTGGTCTACTCCCCTGGGATCAACTGCTTTGACGCGGACGTCATTTCCGTACACGTGGTGTTTGCGGAATTCTACCGGCGGACGCGGCACGCTCTGCGCTTTGGCGGGCATCCCGTGCTGGCGTGGCCGCGGCTGGCGCATCGGCACCTCTACTATCGCCTGTTGATGCGCCTGGAACGCCTGGTCTACACGAGGAAAACGACCGTGCTCACCACCGTTTCCGCCCGGGCAGCCCGCAGCCTGGAACGGTACGGCCGAAATGAATCGGAGATCACGGTGATCCCTCACGGGCTGGATCCCGAGAGATTTAACCCCGAAGCGCGGGCCCGGCGGCGGGAAGAGGCCCGGGGGACGCTGGGGATCAAGGAAGACGAGTTTTGCCTGCTGCTGGTGGGAAACGGTTGGAAAAATAAAGGCCTGCCCACCGCGCTCGAATGCATGGATAGGCTATGGGAACCCCGCATCCGCCTGCTGGTGGCCGGGCAGGATACCGCCGAGCCCTACCGCCAGACGATTGAACGGCTGCACCTGGAGAAGCGGGTGACGTTTCTGCCGCCCCGGCCGGATGTGGAGTTTTACTACGCGGCCGCCGACCTCTACGTGGGGCCGTCGCTCGAGGACGCCTTCGGGCTCCCACCCCTCGAAGCCATGGCCTGCGGCGTGCCGGCCATTACCTCCGCCCAGGCCGGCGTCAGCGAGGTCATCACCGAAGGCAAAGACGGGTTTGTGCTCGACCACGGGGAAGATAGCGAAAGAATGTCCGAAATCATCACGCTGCTGTTCGAAAATGAGCCGTTGCGAAGGAGAATCGGAGAAAACGTCGCCAAAACCGCCAAACAATACTCGTGGGACCACAATGCGCAGCAATTGCGAACCCTTCTCGGCCAGGTGCTGCAACAAAAAGAACAACAGGCGGAGATTGGGAAAGAAGTGGGAATTCGGGATACGGCGTTCGGGATACCGGGAAAGATTAGGGAATAGGGAGTAGGGATTGGGGAATTGGGGATACGGCATACGGGATGGGGAATACGGAATACCGAAGACGGAGGTCCTAACCCCTAACCTTTTTCCCTACGACACAATGTCCGATCCGCTTCGTCTAGCCGCGCTTCACATCGTCGCAGACAACGATAGGCAACTTTGGATCGCTTAAGGACCCGCAAATTTTGCAAAGCGAAAAAATGAGCATCAGTACCGAGTCGCAACGCGTGGAAGAGCGGGTGCCCTCTGGCACACTGGCGCTGGGTGACGAGGCACTCACGATGACCGAGGGGTTCCAATCCGGAATCCGGAACCAGGAGTTAGGAATATCGAAGGTCCTCGTGCTGACGCCAAGTCTCGCGCGGGCAGGCGGCATCCAGCGTTACACCGCCACCCTCGTCCGGGCGCTTAAAGAGGAAGTGGGCGCGCAGGGCGTCCGGTGCATCGCGCTGGCGGAACCATCGAGCCACAGTGGTCGGGACACGCAGAGCGTATCGGCAGGAGCGAAACTGAGGTGCGGCTGGCAAGCGCTGCGGGAGGCAGTCCGTTCAAGACCTGACTTGATCATCTGCACCCACCTCGCGCTGGGGCCAATCGCGTGGGTGCTGGCAAAAACCGGACGCAGGCCGTACTGGATCGTCGTGCACGGCATCGAGGCGTGGGGCCTGCTGCCCTGCTGGAAACGTGGCGCTTTGCGTCATGCCCACCAGGTCATCGTCACGAGCGCCTTTAGTAAGGAACAAGTGGTCACGCGGCACCACATCGATTCCTGGCGCATATCGCATTTGCCATGCGCGCTGGATGAGCGACTGTGCGAAGGCAGTCCCCAACCATCGGTGAGTACAAACTATGGCCAAGGGCTTCCATCAGGGGAAGGGTGCAAAGGTCGCATGTTTGAGGGGAGGCGCGTGGTTCTCACGGTAGCACGCATGGCGGCATCGGAAAACTACAAGGGACACGAGGTGGTGCTTCGGGCGTTGCCGTCGGTCATAGCCAAAATACCCAATTTCACTTACGCCGTCGTGGGAGACGGCGACGATCGGATTCGGCTTGAACGGCTGGCCGAGGAACTCGGGATTGCCGATCACGTTGCGTTTACAGGCGAAGTGAGCGATGCAGAACTTGCCGCACTGTACCGCCGCAGCGAGGTTTTCGCGCTGCCAGCGCGGACGGTGATCGATGACCACAACCCCAAAGGCGAGGGCTTCGGGATTGTGTTCCTCGAGGCCATGGCGTTTGGCAAGCCGGTGATCGGACCCAACTACGGCGCGCCCTCGGAACTTATCAGGCACGGTGAGAATGGGCTGGCGGTAAACCCTGAAGACCCAGCCGCAGTGGCGGAGGCGCTCATGACCTTGTTCACCCATCCCGAGAGAACACGCGAAATGGGGCAGGCAGGGCGCATGTGGGTGAAGACGCATTACCGCTATGCCCGCTTTCGCGAACGTCTACGGCGCAATCTGATATCAACTGAAGGATCTCGATTGCCAAAGCTACTGTCTGAAGAAATCAACTAAGGGCGGTCTGCGCTAGAAAAATTTCTGTCAACGACTGTTCTCTCTTTTCCATGCGAATCCTGAAAGTAACGCAAGCCTATCATCCGTTCCAAAACCGGGGGGCGCCGGCGTTCAAGATTCGTTCGATAGCCCGCGCGCTGACTGAATTGGGGAACAAGGTCGCGGTGCTGACGGCCGATCTTGGGTTCGGGCCGGCAGAAATTGCGGCGGCGGCGGCCTTCGAGAATGCCTACGGTCGGGGCAGCAATATGGATGGCGTGGAAACTATCTATTTGCGCACTCAAGGGCGTTACAGAAACCTGACGTTGAACGGCGGAGTGACGGCTTTTTGCCGAAGGCGGCTGCGGGAATTTGAGATCGTTCACGTCTATGGCCTCTATGACACGCTGGGGCCGACCGTCGCTCACTATTGCCGCGGATTCGGAATACCTTACTTCGTCGAACCTTTGGGGATGACGCGCCCGATCGATAGGGGATTCTTTTTGAAGAAAGTATGGAGCTGGGTCACGCCTCGTTATCTCAGCCGGGCCAGCAGAATAATTGCCACATCGGTGCTGGAAAGGGCGGAGTTGCTCGCCTGTGGATTTAGGCCGGAACAGGTGCTTCTGAGATACAACGGCATCGATTCGGACGAATTCCAGCAACTCCCGCCGCCAGGTTCGTTTCGTAAGAGGGTGGGCCTCGGTGAGACGGACGTTTACATTCTCTTCTTGGGAAGATTGATTCCCCGGAAGGGCGCGGATCTTCTTATCGAGGCGCTGCCGCAAGTAGAAGCCACGGGCTTGAAGTTGGTTATCGCCGGGCCGGAAGGAGAAGCCGGGTATTCGGCCTTCCTTCAGGCAAAGGCTCGAAGGTTGGGACTCGAGCAGCAAGTGATTTTCGTTGGCCCGTTGTATGGCGGGGACAAGGCGGCGGCCTTGGCCGATGCGTTGGTGTTTGCCCTTCCCTCACGGTACGAGAATTTTGGGAATGCCGCGGCCGAGGCAATTGCGTGCGGTACGCCTGCCATCGTATCCGACCGGTGCGGGATTGCTCCTCTCCTTGACGGGCGAGCGGGGCTGGTGACCGCTTACGACGCAAACGCAATCGCCCAAACCCTGAAGTGTCTTTTGGGGAAGGCGGACCTCTATCAGCGCCTAAAGAATGGGTGCCGGGAAGTGGCTGCGGAACTTTCATGGCAGAAGCTGGTTCAGGGGTTACAAGATTCCTACGAAGCGTCACTGGTCAACTTATTTGCGACTACCACCATCGGAGCCGGACGGAGTTAGATGAGCACGGTAACACGGGTGGCTATATCCGCTGTTGGCAAGAGTTTCTGGGGGATCTTGGCCCTTACCTTGATTACGGTGCTGGGGTTCCATGTAGGACTAGGCGTTGCGGGCGCGGCGTTCTTTTTCTTCCTATGTGTCCTCATTCAAGCCGTGCGAGGTGATTTCTGGTCTGCCGTTATCATCGCAACCGCGGCCACGTTCGGCTTAGCTTTCTTCTTCACTCCGCCCGTGTTCTCTTTCAAAATCGCTAAGCCGGTAGACGTGATAGCACTACTCGTGTTTGTTATCGTCGCATTTGTAACGGCGCACATTGCGACTCTCTCTCGTGCACAGGGGGTGCACACGATGCAAGAGTCCGCTGCGGCCAGTGACCAAGGGAGGAACGCCGCAGCCAACCGGCTGGTTGCTTTACTTGGGCGTAGCGGTGCTGCCCTCGCAGTAGGCGCAGCTCTTTTACTCGTTTACGGCTTGGCTTGGAATTACAGCAGCCATAGATATCTTAAAGGATTTGCCGACGCCATCATTCCTCTGGAGGGCTCGGCACAAGAGAAAACGGAGGCCTTGCTTGCCTGGTTTAGGCATGAACCGCAGAGAAGCGACAGCCTCGTGGAAGGCACCACTAACCTGCGCGATCCGGTAAACATCGTTCAGAACGAACACTTGTTGAAGGTCTGCGGGTCAGCAAGTAATGCATTCATGAACTTGGCGGATGCTGCGGGGCTTAGGGCGCGCCGGCTCCTGCTGCTTGCCCCATCGGGCAGTGCGATGCATGTTGTGGCAGAGGTGAGGTGGGGCGACCGGTGGGTAGTAGTGGATCCTCAGCAGGGGCAAGTTTTCACTGACCACGTGGGGCGTGCCCTGACCCGAGACGAGTTACACCACCCAGAGGTATTCCGAGACGCAATCAGCCGTATGCCGAGGTACAACCCTGCATATACTTTTGAACGTACGGCGCATCTCCATTTGCAGCGACTTCCTTGGGTGGGCGATCTAGTGCGACGAACCCTGGACCGCCTCTCTCCCGGATGGGAAGAGGCGATCGACTGGGGGTATGCCGCAGAAAACCCGTCTCTCTGGCCGATCCTGCTCTCGCTGCCGATGCTTTTCGTGGGGATTCTCGGCCGGGCGATTCTGAACCGCCGGCGCAGCGGAAGAGTAATCATCCCGGATAATGGCGTTGACGAAAGAGAACTCGGGGGCGCAGAACGTGAAATGGACGTGGCGCCATTTAGGGGCAGGCCGTGAGTAGTCGCAGGTGCGCCCTGGGAACGCAACCCCGTCGTTAATATATGTGCGGAATATGTGGTGAAATCGGAGTCACTCGAACTGGTTCTGCGCGGACCTGCGTGCGGCGCATGATGGACCACATGCGGCATCGCGGCCCCGACGATGAGGGCATATTTCCGGGCAAATTCGGTACTTTGGCGATGCGCCGGCTGAGCATCATTGACCTCACTGGCGGGCATCAGCCGGTTTTCAACGAGGATGGCACAGTCGCCGTCGTATTCAATGGAGAGATTTACAATTTCCGGGAACTTCAGCGCACGCTGGTGTCTCTTGGTCATTCCTTTCGGACGAACAGTGACACGGAGGTGATTGTCCACGCTTATGAGGAATGGGGAGAGGATTGTGTGGAGCACCTCGACGGCATGTTCGCTTTCGCGGCGGCGGACGGTTCGAACCCAGGGCCACACGGTAGTTCACAAATCTTGCTGGCGCGTGATCGGTTGGGCATAAAGCCTCTCTACTATGCCATCGTTGACGGGAAGCTGTTGTTTGCCTCCGAAGTCAGTGCCCTCTTGGCTTCCGGCCGTATCGAGCCTCGGCTCTCGATACCGGCGCTGCAGAGTTATCTGCTGTTCGGCTCGGTGGTTGAGCCGATGACCTTAGTCGAGGGTGTCTTTTCTCTTCTTCCCGGTCATCGCATGACTATTTCGCCAGACGGCAACGAGTTGAAAGTGCAAGTGGAGCCGTATTGGCATTTCGGGCAGGCGGTTCACCGGACGCCTGCTCCGGGCCGTCTGGACCGAAGATCGGCGGCAGCCCAGTTGCGATCGCTTCTTGAAGAGACTGTCGAGTCTCATTTGATCGCCGATGTGCCGGTGGGAGTCTTCCTGAGCAGTGGCATCGACTCAACGGCAGTTGCCGCACTCGCTGCTCAGCGAGTGGCAAACCTCCACACCGTAACCGTTGCTTTTCGGGAAGATGAATTCAACGAGGCCGGGCGGGCTCGGCGTACCGCGGACCGTCTGGGGTCGAAACATCAGGAACTGACCCTAAGCGGTGAGGACATGCTGGCGCGCCTCGACGAAGCGGTGGATGCGTTCGACCAGCCCAGCATGGACGGCATCAACAGCTACTTTGTTTCTTGGGCTGCCCGGCAGACGGGCCTTAAAGTGGCGCTCTCCGGCCTCGGGGGAGACGAACTGTTCGGCGGCTATCCCAGCTTTCGTGCGACGCCGCGGGCAGAATCCGTTGCCAGGTTTGCGCGGAGCATACCCGGAGGTTTGCGATCGGTGACAGCCAGCGCATTCGAGAAGGCGTGTGAGCCTTTCAGAAGGGATGCTGCCCGCAAAATTGCGGCGCTCTGGCAGGACCCTAACAGTCTGCCTCATCCTTACTTCTACACGCGGCTTCTTTTTGCGCCCACGCAGGCGGGAGGGTTACTGAGTTCAACTGGCGCCAAAACCTCGATCGGGGCTCCGCATTTGTTTTGCCCGGCCGGCGGGGTGGGTGGGAGCGCTGGAGAACCATGGCAGCGGTGGCTGGACCAAGTCGTCAGCGAATCTGACCAACTCGATGATTTTACCGCTGTGTCGTGTCTCGAATTGCGGTCCTATATGGTAAACACGTTGCTGCGTGACACGGACGCTATGAGCATGGCCCACTCGCTCGAAGTGCGAGTGCCGTTTCTACACGGCCCTTTGGTTGAGTTTGTAGCCGGGCTGCCCGGGTCGCTCAAGTCCGGTAACGGCGTGCCCAAGCCACTGCTGGTGGAAGCGATGGGTGATTTACTGCCAGCCGAAGTGGTGTCGCAACGGAAACGGACCTTTACCTTGCCCTGGGAGTTTTGGCTCCGAGGGCCGCTGAAGCAAAAGGTGGAGTCCGAACTCAACGCGGTGGCGCCGTCTCTGGAGCCATACCTCAATGGCCGTGCCGTTGCTGACGTGTGGACGAGATTCCTGCGGAAAAACACAAGCTGGTCGCGGGTGTGGAGTCTCTTTGTCTTAAGTAGATGGGCTCGCCGGCATTTAGGTCACCCGGGTAACAGCGAACCGGTCGCGGGTAACGAGGAACAGACAGTAGGCGCGAGAGTTTCATGAACATTCTGGGCATCAACGCTTATCACGCCAATGCATCGGCGGCGCTCGTGTGCGACGGGCAGCTCGTGACCGCAGTTGAGGAAGAGCGGTTCAACCGTGTGAAGTATGCAGCGGGCTTTCCGGTTCATGCCATCCGTCACTGTCTTGCTGAGGCGGGTTTGACCATCGGCGAGATTGATCACGTCGCCATCCCTCGAAATCCCTGGGCGCGCATAGGCACGAAGTTGTTTTACGCCGTCCGCATGCCTCGATTCACACTTGACCGTTCTCGCGTTCTGGTGCGTTTTGGCGGCATTCACGAAGAACTCGCAAAAGCTTGCGATGTCGCGCCGGAGGCGATTCGCGCCCAGTTCCATCGTGTTGAGCACCACGTCGCGCACTTGGCCAGCGCCTTCTTTGTGTCGCCCTTCGATAACGCGGCGGTGCTTTCCGCTGACGGCCTCGGGGACTTTGCCAGCACGATGTGGGCGACGGGGGAAGGTAACCGTCTTAAAGTGCATGGTGCGGTGGCTTTCCCGCATTCCCTGGGGCTCTATTACACCGCACTTAGCCAGTATCTTGGATTCTGGAAGTTCGGGGACGAGTACAAGGTCATGGGCTTGGCCGCCTACGGCGAGCCCGCGTTCCAGGACGAATTTCGCCGCATCGTGAGGCCCGCCAATGGCAAGGGGTTCTCCCTCGGCCTTGAATACTTCTGCCACCAACGAACAGGGCCGCAGATGTCCTGGCAGGATAGCGGCAAGACCCCTGTACTGGGCCGGCTCTTTTCGCCTCATCTCGAAGAGCTATTGGGAAGCACCAGGAGCGCGGCTGAGCCGGTAGGAAAACACCACCAAGATATTGCTGCTTCGCTCCAGCTCATTCTGGAGGAAGCCTACTTCCGTTTGCTGAACTTGTTGTACGAAAAGACTCATCAGAAAGCGGCTTGCCTTGCCGGCGGCGTGGCCTTCAACTGCGTCGCCAACGGAAAAATCTTCGACCAAACGCCTTTCTCGGACGTTTACGTTCAGCCTGCGGCAGGCGACGGTGGACTGTCGGTGGGCGCCGCCTTTTACGTCTGCCACAACGTCCTTGGCCGTGCTCGTTCATTTGTCATGAATCATGCGTACTGGGGACCTCAGTTTACGCCAGAAGCGATCCGGCTTGCTTTAGAGGGCAGAGGAATCAACGGATCGTATGCGATCAAGAATCTCCCTTACGAAGAGCTTGCGAAGCGCACGGCGGCGCACATCGCTGCCGGCAAGATTGTCGGGTGGTTCCAGGGTAGAGCGGAGTGGGGACCCCGCGCTTTGGGCAATCGGAGCATTGTTGTCGACCCCCGCCGAGCGGAAATGAAAGATGTGCTGAACCGAAGAATCAAGCACCGCGAGCCGTTCCGGCCATTCGCCCCTTCGATTCGCGAAGAGGCAACCGCGGAATATTTTGAGCGCTCCTACCCTTCGCCGTTTATGAATCTCGCTTATGTCGTGCGGCCCGAAAAGCGGGGAGTGATTCCTGCCCCCACCCATGTTGATGGGACTGCCCGTCTCCAGACTGTAAGCCGCCGGACTAACCCGCTGTACTGGGAACTGATCAAGGAATTCGAGGCGCTCACCGGTGTACCGGTGCTCTTAAACACTTCATTTAATGAAAACGAGCCGATCGTCTTGACACCGGAGCAGGCGATTGACTGCTTCTTGCGCACCCAAATGGACGTATTGGCCATCGGCAATTACCTGATCGAGAAACCGCAATAATGCGTATCCTTGTCTTAAACGAATATTTTCCACCCGACACTGCGGCCACGGCAAACATGGCGGCAGCAGTGGTCGGTGCATTGAAGGAACGGCACAAGGTTACCGTGCTTTGCGGACGCCCTTCGTACGACCCGTCGGAACGGCATCCTTATTATCTCTGGCGGCGCGAGCACCACACGGGCACGGTCGCGGGCCGGAAGGACGTCCGCGCCACAACCGAAGTCGCCGTTGAGCGGGTGGGCTCGACAGCGTTTTCGCGGCGCCGGATGCTTCATCGGCTGTCGAACTACCTCTCTTATGTTTTACTGTCGGTGCCTCGCGCTCTCATGATTCCCACCGACATGGTTCTTGCGATGACGGACCCTCCATTTCAGGGAATCGTCGGGGCGTTCGTGGCGTGGCTAAAGCGGCGGACATTCGTTTACAACATCCGAGACCTGTACCCCGAGATGGCGATTACAGGACAAATTGTTCGGCCAGCGCGTTGGGTGCGTATCTGGGAGAGGCTGCACCGATGGGCGCTGGCACGCGCAGCCCGGGTGATCGTGCTGGGTGAAGATACTCGCGAACGAATCATCGCCAAGGGCATTGAATCTTCCCGTGTGGTGGTTGTGCGCGATGGGGTTCCCATGCCGTCGCCAGTCCCCCCTCCCAACCATCCTGTACTGAAAGACATCCGAGCGGGGTTTCCGTTTGTGGTGCTACACGCGGGCAACCTTGGTTTCTATGGCGCATGGCAGACTGTCGTCACGGCAGCCCGGTCCCTCAACGGGGATGGAATCGGGTTCGTCTTTATCGGCGATGGGGCCATGCGGTCGCAAATTCAGGCGTCGGCCGAAGGTTGCAAGGCGATACGATTCCTGCCTTTCCGCCCTGCCGATGAGGTGCCCTATGTGCTGGCTGCGCCCGACTTGCATTTGGTCACCATTCGGCGAGGGCTCGAGGGCGTTGTGGTGCCAAGCAAGCTGTATCCTATCCTTGCCGCCGCGCGTCCAGTGCTGGCGCTGGCGCCGGAAGAGAGCGACGTGGCGCGAATTATCCGCCGCAGCGGTTGCGGGATTGTAGCTGACCCGGACGACCCGCAGTCTCTGGCAAGAATCGTGCGGGAGTTGGCGCAAGATCCTCAGCGGCTGGTAAGAATGAGCGAGCGCGCTGAGGCCGTTGCACCCGAGTTTTCGCGCGCCAGTGAACTGAGGCGATTCGTTGATATTTTGGAAGCTGCTGTTTAACAACTCCGCCGTGAGTCGTTGAACGCATGGCCACCCTCTTGTATCCCGTGGGCCAAGTTAGGTGCCGGCGGGATCGTGACGAGACCTCCGCAATGATGCTGCCGATTTCAACTGAGGTGTAATTGCCATGCAGACTGAAATGCTCACGTTCGCAATTGCTCTGGCAACTACCTTGATCTTGACGGTTCCGGTGCGAAAGCTAGCCCTGTCCATCGGAATGGTTGATCAGCCGAACTCTCGCAAGCTGCACCGGAGCCCCATGCCGCTGTTGGGCGGACTGGCTATTTACTGCGGGACGGTTGTTGCCTTCCTGTTTTCGATGGACGGCCAGCCTCGAGGCCAGATTGCCGCGATCCTGGCGGGAGCCACTTTGCTCCTGGTCACAGGCATGCTCGATGATCGCGGACTGCTTCACCATCAAATCAAGTTGTTCGTAGCCATGCCGCTCGCCGCTGCAACCCTGGTCGCGCTCGGGATTCGCTTCCATGTCGGTTCGTACTATTTTCCGGGGGCGGCGGGAGCGACCCTTGATGTTGGTGTGAGCCTGTTCTGGGTTATCGGCATCACAGCCGCCTTCAGCATCTTGGACCACATGGACGGACTCGTGAGTGGTATCGCCGCTATCGCTTCGTTTTTCTTTGCGGTTTTGGCGATCCTTAACGGGCAAGTACTGGTGGCGTCCCTCGGCGCGGCCGTGTTTGGCGCATCCCTGGGCTTTTTGCGGTGGAATTTCAAACCTGCGAGGATTTTCATGGGGGACGGCGGGGCCATGTTCCTGGGCTTCATGCTGGCCACGCTGGGTCTCAAGCTGCGCCTGACGCAAACCTTTGAGGCAAACACCTGGGTGATTGCGGCGTTCGTGCTGGCAGTCCCGATTTTCGACACAACCTTGGTCAGTGTTTCCAGGTCACGCCGAGGGCTTCTTCCATTTGCCTCGCCCGGCAAAGACCACTCAGCCCACCGCCTCGCTAATCTCCGTCTGGGGCAGCGCGGAGCCGTGTTGGTTCTTTACGCCGTGGGCATCTTGTTCGGAATCTCGGCTGTTGTCGTTTCCCGTGTTTCCCTGCAACGGCCGATGCTGTCCGGAGTCATGCTGGTGTCAGCCATTTGTGCCGGGGTGATTCTATTCGAAAGGTTGCCGTACGAGCATCAGCGGGGGCATTGATCTTGGGTATTCCAGCTTGAGGCGCCGCAGCAACTCAAAATCTTTGTTGATCTGTACGCGACCATAAAGTATGCTTGCCCACAATCGTAGAGGAACGATTGGTGAACGCAAAAGGAACAAGGAGTCTCATTCGAGACGATATAGGCGCTAGCGGCACGCGCCCTGGCAGTCGACGTACTGCCTACTCATTGCTTGGCAATTCGTTTTCTCTTTTCCTTGGCTCCTACATGACCACCACAACGCACTCTACGGCTCGAGGTGAGCTTGAGGAGTGAGATTGGGATTGTTGGAGCATCCGCTGCAGGACTTTTCACTGCTGATTTGCTGGCGCGCGCGGGTAGGCGGGTATGTATTCTCGAAGGAGGCCCCGACCTCAACCCCAGACCGCGCACCCTGATCGTCACCAGCAGGATGCACGAAATACTGGGCCGGGTGGGGACGAAGGCGCTGGTAAACGAGATCCATCAGTTTGAGCTGTTCACAGATGGACGGGCAGCTCGAATTTCTCTCCGACAACCCGACCTGGTGGTCGAACGGGCCAAGCTGATACGCGAATTGGCGGCTGCGGCGCAGGAGAGCGGCGCCGAGTTACTCCTCGGCCGGCAGTTCGTGTCCATGGAGCAGACAGACAATGGGTTGGCGCTACAAGTGGAGCCAAGTCGGGGTTCAACGGACGAAGAGGTTCACGTACGGACCCTCGTGGGCGCCGATGGGGCCTCCAGCCGGGTGGCGCGAGTCGCGGGCTGGCCGGCACAGACCACCGTTCCTCTGGTGCAGGCTATTGTCCGGTTGCCCAACGGCATGCGGCCCGACACGACCCGCGTGTGGTTTATTCCGGAGGAAACACCATACTTCTTCTGGCTGATTCCTCATTCGCCCGACCGCGGGGTCGTTGGCCTGATCGGAGAAGAGGGTCCGGCGACGCGTTGCGCGCTCGATCGTTTTCTCGCCAGACAACACCTTGATCCTTTGGAATATCAGGCCGCGAGGATCCCCGCTTACTCCAAGTGGATTCCGGTCCGCCGCAGTTTTGCCGGTGCTGACGTCTACTTGGTGGGAGATGCGGCGGGCCACGTGAAGGTAACTACCGTAGGGGGCATCGTCACGGGCTTGCGCGGCGCTCGGGGAGTTGCAGAGGCCATCCTGAATGGCAAGCCGGGACGCAGATTGCGGCAGTTGCGCCGCGAACTGGATTTGCATTTACTCATTCGGAAAGTCATCCACAGTTTCTCTCAGGCTGAATATTCGCGCCTTGTGGATCTCCTTAATGTGCGTGCACGAAAGGACCTCGAGGCCCTCACCCGAGATGAACCCAGTCGAGTATTGTGGCGGCTGTGCGTACACCAGCCACGGCTACTGTTGTTGGGAATCCGCGCCTTCCTGAGCGGGGCAACGTATTCACCTCACCACTAGGGTATTACATGACAACCTTAATATTTGTTTTGCTGACTCTGATCCTTGTCAGTTTGTGGGCAGGGTTCTACGCCATTGTGAAGCAGCAGGGACGCATACTGCTGCGTCTAGATCAGTTGGAGAAGAACCCGAGGGCTGCCGCAAGCGACTCGGAGAGACCCGCCGAACAAGATGAGCCCGAAGGGCTTCCCCTAACCACCGATTGTCCCCCTTTCAGTTTTCCCGACCTCGCCGGGAACATGGTGGGATTGGAAAATTTCCGCGGAAGGCAGCTTTTGCTGGTGCATTGGAGTTTCCAGTGTGGATTTTGTGAATCAATCGCACCGGAGTTGACGCGGCTACATGCGGCCCTCGAAAAGCAAAAGGTCCAGTTGGCGCTCCTGGCTTACGGTGATGCCGCAGCCAATCGCAAGCACGCCGCCGAACACGGCCTGAAGTGCCCCATGCTTCTGCAGAGTGACCAGGGACCAGCCGGTCCCTTTAACCACGAGGGCACGCCCGTCGCATACCTTTTGACGGAAGAAGGTAAGGTGGCGAAGCCCGTGGCACGGGGCGCGGACCGCGTCCTTGCCTTGGCGAGGGAAATGGCCGGCGAGGAAGCCACCGCGTCGTCCACGAGCGCGCCGCGCTCTGAACTCGGAACCGTTTTCCCGGCCTTCCAATTACCGGATCTCGGCGGCGGAACGGCGGCGTTGGCGGATTTTCTCGGTCACCGCGTTTTGCTTCTGCATTGGAATTTTGACTGCGGGTTTTGCAGCGCTATCGTACCCGAATTAGCCCGTGTCGGCCCCAAGCTCGAAGAAAGAAACGTACGGTTGGTACTCCTGGCCAAGGGCGAACCCCAATTCAACCGTGAACGTGCCGACCAGGCCGGCATCAAGTCAAGGATTCTCTTGTTGCAGAACGGTGAGACGCCGCGCCCCTTCGCGCATCGCGGAACGCCGGTGGCCTATCTCCTGGATGAAGAGGGCCGCATCGCCGCGCCTTTCGCCAGTGGTCACGATCAGGTCATTGCACTGGCCCGAGAGGCGGCAGGGGTTGAGGCGGGCGCATCCGAGGTGGATGTAGCTCAAGCTCGGCCCGCGGAGGATTCCGGTTCGTCCCCCCTCGGCCCGGCTGCGCCACGTCACCGGGTCAGGCTGCCCGGATTGCTCATGCGGGGAGAGATCGGGCTCGGGGACGTAATTAAGCGCGTCACTTCCACTTTCGGGATCAAGGCTTGTGTCGGGTGCGAGCGGCGAGCTGCACGGCTTAACCGCTGGCTGGGCTTTTCCGGCGCAATCGGAGATGGTCTCAAAGCGGGCACGCGTGCTCCGCATTTTCGATTGCCTGACCTTCAGGGCCGCATCGTTTCACTCAAAGAGTACCGCGGCCGGCGCGTACTCCTGGTGTTCAGTGATCCGCATTGCGGACCCTGCGACGAGCTTGCTCCCCATCTCGTGCGCTTCCACCAGCAGCACAGTAACAACGGCTTGGCGCTGGTACTAGTGGGACGCGGCGATGCTGATGAGAATCGGCACAAGGCCGAACAATTCGGATTCCATTTCCCCGTGGTGATTCAACCGAAGTGGCAGCTTTCCAAGGAATACGGGATTCTTGCAACCCCGGTCGCTTTCCTGATCGGGGAGGATGGCGTGATTGCGAAAGATGTGGCAGTCGGCCGAGACCCTATAGTGGCCCTTGCCCAAGCGGGGGCAGGAGCTCTTACCTCTGGCGCCTGACATTTGGCACCTGTAGTCCTTCGCCCATGGCGGGGCCAGTACACAGAGGGGGATCAAATGAGCGTACTTCTTGACGATGTATCCCGGATTATTGCCAGCCCCATCTCAAGACGAGAGGCATTCAAGCGGCTCGGCGTCGCCTTAGGGGGCGCCTTGTTTGCATCGGTGGGTCAAACGACAGCTTCCGCCAGTCCGGCGGCACCCGCAGGCGGGACAACGGAAACGACTTTGAAATGTGGGCGTGGTCAAGTCACCTGCGGCTCCGGCTCTAGCGCCGTGTGCTGCAGCTCGGGTAGTACCTGTTGTACGGACGCGTCTACCGGTAGGGCCTATTGCTGCGGGGGAGGCGGGTCATGTTGCAAAGGTACCTGCTGTGGCAGGGGTCAGAAATGCTGCTCGAGAGGCACAAGCGGCGTCTGCTGCAGCTCGGGGCAGGCATGTTGCCAGGATGCCACCAATGGTAAGGCCTATTGCTGCGGCTCGGCCCAGGGATGTTGCAAAGGGATCTGTTGTAATAGCTGCGCGCGCGAGACCTGCTGCCCGAGCCCCAGCGGCAACAGTGCGGTATGTTGCAGTTCGGGACGGGTATGCTGTAGCGGGAAATGCTGCAAAGCGGGGCCATCCGCAAGCTCTCCTTGTTCCGGAGCGAAGTGCTGTTAGCTTGCGGCCGGCGCGCGCCGGGCTTTCCACGCGGCTTCGTAAAAAGGTCGCCGTCACCCGTCATCGTTAACGGCTTCCACCGAGGCTCGCAATCTCAGTTCGTACCGTTTCTTTCGGAGGTTGATCTTCAGGAAAAGGTGATCGTTAAAGAAATCAGCGAACAGAGGAGGCCGCGGCCCCAGGAGAGTGGCGCGAAGCACTGGGTCTGGCGAGTCAGGAGCCACGATGTGTTCCGCATCCTTCGAGAGTACCACCAGCAGCGCGCGTTCCATGGGATCGGGTTTCACGTTCGCCACACGCGCATAGGCGCGATGGTATCCCGCCCACAGCAGCGTTCGGCCTTGAAACTCGGTGGCGCTAACGTGAGCCGCCAGTTCTTCGATGCCGAACGTGTTGCCCGGTTCGAAAAGAATGGCAAACTCGCGATGCGGAATTTCGATTTCGGCGGAGTTCCTCCTGAATTTGCCTTGTAGCATCTTGGTTTCTTTCGGTCTTACGGCTAAGCATTGCCGTATGCACCAGGTCCGGGCTGTGACGTGGTCCATGTACTCTCGGGCCTTGTCCAGGGTCATGTAAAGCTGGTGTATGACGAGGCCCAAGGGATCGACCTTGATCACGTCCTGAATGTGCGAATTACCTGCCTGTCGGTGGGGAGCCAGGAACTTCTCGGCGGCGTTTTTCTCCTCGCGAGTGAGACTCAGCCGCTGAGGTGATTTGGCAGTCCGCATCGGCAGCGCATCAACCCGGGCACGATACTCACGCCAGAGACTCTCTGCCTCAGTTTCAGAATAAGACGGAAGGTCGACGCAGTCTTTACAAAGATATGACAGTGCGGTGTCTCGATCCATCCAGCCCAAAAGCAGGATTGTTTCCATCGCGGTGGTTGCCATGCGTGTCTCACAATTGCTGGATTCGGTCTCGGTGGAAAGCTTGAGCGACCTGCTAGTTCTTTCACCCACGGCGGGCGGAGCTGCTGCTGAGGAAGTTCCAGAGCACCCGATTTCCGCCGTAGCAGCCATGCAGTATACCGGAGCCCTGACTTGAAGTCTGCATTTTTGGCGTAGGCCTGGCGTAATAGGAAACCTGGGGATTAAGCGCAATGCCCGGAAAATCACATGTGTTCGGGGAACGCCTCCATGGGGGGGCCGCCCGATTGAAGATCTCTCTTGAAGGACGGTACCGGTCTCCACTTTTCTTGATCGTTATCGCTTGCGCCGGCCTGGTGCTGGCGGCAGAGACTTCGCTCACCGGAATTGCTTCTTCGTTTGAATCACCCGCGGTGGGCCGCTGGTTGGCGTCCTTGGACCCCAATGACGCCTGGATCCAGTATAGGGTGGGGAGAATAGGTAATGACGTCGACCCGGTCGAGGGCGTGCGCCATCTGCGGCGGGCCACCCAGTTGAGCCCGGAAAGCCGGCTGTACTGGTCAGGCCTCGCCTCCGCGTGTGAATCCTTGAACGACATGTCCTGCGCCGACTCGGCCCGCGAGCGTCTGCTGCAAGTATGTCCCATGGTGCCTCACTACCATTTGCTGGTGGCCCAAGCTTATCTGCGGGCAAATCGAACCGATGCCGCGCTGGCGCAATTCCGGAGAGTGTTGCAGCTTGACCCCACTTATGACGCATCGATTTGGCTCGCCCTTCGATCTGTGCAGAATCCCGAACTGGTCTTTCAAGGGGTACTGGCCGATAGTCCGAACGCTGAGACTAAGGTGAGCTACGCAAACTTCTTGAGCGACCAGGGCGACAATGAAGCTGCCTATCGCATTTGGAAGATGACAGCGGCCGGCGCTTCGAAATTTCCGTTCTCCGCTGCTCGACCCTATCTCGAACGTCTGATTGATGAAGGCAGAATCAAACAGGCCGAGAACGTTTGGCAGGACCTTGAACGCCTGGATGTTGTACCTAAGTCCAAGCCGAATGCAAGTGAGAACCTGATCTTCAACGGGGACTTTGAACAATTCCCATTGAATGCCGGATTCGATTGGCGCTGGGGCCGACTGAATTATCTTTCTATCGACTTCGCGGCGCCCGGCGCTTATCAGGGTGCGCGTTGTCTTCGCATCGACTTTGCCGTCGGCCGTAATCAGGAATACGAACCGGTATACCAGTTCGTGCCAGTCCTTGCGAAACACTCGTACCGGCTGGAGGCTTATGTCCGTTCCGAAGAGATCACCTCTGATACCGGCCCATGCTTGCGTGTTACGGACACGCAGCAGCCCGGGTTCGGCGAAGCGCTCAGCGATACGACGGCGGGAACCACACCTTGGCATCTCGTGCGTACCTATTTTTCCGCCGGTCCGCAAACTCAGATGGTGCGGCTATCGGTGTGGCGGCCCCTCGCCCGCGTTTTCCCGACCGAGATCTCCGGAACCTTTTGGCTGGATGCGGTTTCACTGGTATGTGTGGATTGTGAAACAGGTCTCGCCGTTCGGAAGGTACAAGATGCCACCGAGAGGCCAGAAGCGGCGAGCAGGAAGCAAGAAGAACCAAAGACTGCATACTAAGGACAGCAATCATCATGGCCTCGGTGCCTGAGGCAACCTCATACCAAACTGAAATTGAGCGTCTTCCGATGGGGGATCCGCAACCGGCTACACTCGATTGTCGACCGGCAGAGTCGCGGGCGTTCTCCCTTGCTCGTCTCCTGCTCGTTGCTGCCTTATTCGGCGCACCCTGGGCGTTTGGCGGGGTAGTCGCGTGGGCTTGGGTCGCCATGGGATTGGTGGCCTGCCTTGTCCTCTTCCTCTGGGGCCTGGGAAGCGTTAGGCAGAGAGTGCTGGAGTTGACCTGGGCGCCAATCTACCTGCCCCTGGGCTTGTTCTTTCTCCTGGGGCTAGTGCAATACTTGCACAGGATTACGGCGGAACGGTCGGAAACACGTCAGGCCCTGGTGCTGCTGGCGGCTGATCTGGTTCTCTTCTTCGTTACTATGCAGCTTTTTTCGACGGCGACCCGCGAAGCCTGGCGCGGTTTCGGCCTCACCGCGGTAGTGCTTACCGGTTCATTGGGATTGTTTGCCATTCTTCAGTTTGCGGCTGGTGAGCAGCGCATTTACGGCGAGGTGGACACCCCCTTTAACCTTCTCTTCGGCCCTTACGTTAACCCCAACCATTTTGCCGGCCTCATGGAGATGCTAATTCCAGTATCTGTGCTCTTCATCGCGGAACGCCGCCGCCGGCCGTCGCTCGCCGCATCGGCGTGGCTCGCGGTCGCCGCGGCTGTCGGGGTGGGGTCGCTGCTGCTTTCCGGCTCCCGGGGCGGCTTGCTGGCGGTAATAACGGAAGCGTTGATCGCGCTGGCCCTTGTGCCTGGCCTTCGTGCCCGGCGCGGCGGAGCTCGCGGCCTGGCAGGCATCGTGGCTTCCACCATCCTGGCGGCCGTGCTGCTATTCACCTGGGTGGATCCGGGCATCGTCTCACAGAAACTGGGCTTGATTGTCGACGCGGGCGGCCCCGCTTGGTCGGAGTGGGCCGAGTTTCGCAAAATCGTGGCCGCTGACTCACTTCGCATGTTGCGTGACCACCCTGTTACCGGCGTTGGCTTAGGCAGCTTCGAAACCGCTTATCCCCGATACCAGAGCCTCCCCAGCGATTTGTGGATCGATTACGCGCATAACGACTATGTGCAGGCAGCAGCGGAGACCGGGCTTCTGGGAGGACTTTGTATTCTCTGGGCTCTCGCATTCTTCCTTCGAACCGTGTTCAGCAAGGGTCGAAGTTCAGGTACTGACCGACACGAGATAGTGAACGACGACGAGGATGCTGAGGACGGCGCCCTGGTGGCTACGGATTCGCCGCCTTTCACGGGCGTCGGATATGGCCACTGGATTCAGTTGGGGGCGGCGCTGGGTTGCTGCGGAATGCTGGTGCACAGCTTCTTTGATTTTAACCTGCACATTCCGGCCAACGCGGCGTGGTTCGCCGTACTGGCCGGTATGGCCTGTTGCGGAAGAAGGTAAGCGCGTTGCTGCGATGAATTTTTCGGCTGGAACCCCGATTCTTGCGATCACATTGTGGGTAGCCCGCACTTTGACGAGCTTAAGCGCACTTCCCCGCACGCCTGACGAGTTTCGAGTGACAAAAAGTCGTCCCTGATCGAGCAAGATATCATTCTCGATAATGACAATATGTCTGACTTGATTTTTGCTTCGGAATAGATTAGAAACTTCACGAGCGCTCTAAAACGCGCCTTAACCCCATTCCAAAAGGAACGCACGGCCCTCGACGACAAGACGTACGTCTGTCGCTCCTCGTGCATCCTTGGGGGCGAATCTTGACCGGACCCGGTAAGCGGTAGGCAATGGCCAGTTGGCAGTGGGCGGCCCAACCGCCCGCGTGCCGTGTCCTTAACCCTAGCTATACAACACTTTAAACAGGAGGGAAGACAGTGAAACGCGGAAACGCATCGCCTTTCCAGGTTGTTATTCTTGCCGTGATGCTGGTCATGGTCACTGGCCTGTCTGCTTCGGTGTCCGGGCAGGAAACCGCGCCGCCGACGACATTCGGCAATGTAGAGCTTCACGGCCTGCCCAACGACTGGTCTCACCACCACGCGATTTTCTCCAATCCCGGTACGGAGGAACAAGCCAAGAAAAACGGCACGCACGCCCATTGGCTGAAGGTGGTCAACAATCCTCGTTATGTCATGCAGCAGCTACACCACGGCCAGCCGGCGCAGGGGCCCGCCAGAGCCAGCGTGGCCAGGATGAACGCCAAGGCCCTCTCCGCAGCCGCGGGGCCTAATCGCCGTTGGGGCGCGCTCACGCGCGTCGCCGCGGTGAATTCAACAGCCATCTCCGTAAAGGCGAACCCAGCGGACACCGACCAGAACCCTGCGCCCAACAAGCCCACGCGCGACTGGAGCTTTAGCCTCGGGGCGGGCACGGTGGCCCCTTACATGTGGCCCGCAAAGTACAGCTTCAATGTTGACGCCACTCCGAGTTGCACGGGCGATTACGCGGTCTTTGGACTCGACATTGCTGGTACCGCCTCCCAGGCCAACCTGGTGGCGCTCAACAACCTCTATTCGGGCACCAATCCCACGGGCCTGTGCGGCACGGCGCCCACGGTGATGTTTGCGTACAACGTTTCCACGCACGGCGGCGCGATCACCACCTCGCCGGTTCTTTACTGGGATGGCAGCCAGATAGCGTTTGTGGAGAGCACGAGCTCTGCGTCCTATCTGCACATCCTGAAGTGGTCGAGCACCAACAGTAATAATGGGACGGTCGCCGCCCCAGTGACGCCCACTCCGGTCAGCAGCATGAGCGCCTGCACCACGGCGCCGTGCATGATCACTGTGCCTTTCGGCAGCGCCAGCGACACCCTTTCTTCGCCGTTCTATAGCTACGACGCGACCGACTCGATTTATGTGGGCAACGACAACGGCCAGATGTTCCAGATCACGGGATCGTTTAACGGCACACCTACGCTCGGCTGGAGTTCGCAAGTGGCCGCGACCGGGGTGAAATTGGCCGGCCCGACGGAGGACTTCAATTCCTGCAACCTCTTTGCCGGCGGTTCGGATGGCTACTTATATGCAGTGGCCTCCGGTGCCGCCGCGGGCACCATCGGGGGCACCGTCGCGGGCAGTTTGGCGGTCGGCAGCGGCAGCCCCTATGGCGGCGGCATTGTGAACCCGCCGATTGTGGATGAAGCGTACGGCACGGTGCTGGGTTATACCATGTCGAATGCCGCTAACGTTGCCGGGTCCCAATTAGCGGCCAACACCCAGGCCGTAGTGGTGCAGGCGGATACCACCACCCCCTTCGGGAATCCCCAGGTGGCCACCCTCGGTCAAGGCACCAAGGCCGGGATCGCGAACCTTAACGTCGCGAGCGGGACCTTCGACAATGCGTGGTGGAGCTGGCCGGGCGCCGGCGGCAACACTGGGAATTATTGGGTTATTGGAACCGACCCGATAACTTACGAGCCCGCCAGTTACCAGATTCAGTACGGCGGCATCGGGTCGATCTCGGTAAGCCCCACAGGCGACGGCTACAGTGCTCCCTACGTGAGCTTTCCACCCGGCAGTGGCAATGCGTCGGCCATAACCACCGGCGGCGTGGATAGCATCACCCTTACCGCGGGGGGCTCCGGTTACACCGTAATGCCGACGGCAAACTTCAGCGGCGGGAACGGGACTGGCGCGACCGCTACCGTCGAGGTGGGCGTCTCGGCGATTGCCCTCTCGTCCGGCGGATCGAACTACACCAGCGTGCCGTCGATTACGTTTGGGACCGCCGGCCAGAATACTGCAGCGACCGCCACGCCTTCCCTGGGGCTCGACGCGGTGAGTCTGACGACGGGAGGGTCTTTCACCTCGACAGCGACGCTCAATTACACTGGCAACGCCACTCTTACGCCCAACTACGGCGTGTCGTCGATTGGAGTAACCACACCCGGTTCGTTTACCGCCGTCCCAACCATTGCCATCAGCGGTTCCGGTGCCGGAGGCGGCACGGCGACGCTGAACTTGGGCGTCAACACCCTCGCTGTTAATGCCGCGGGGTCTGGTTACACCGCGCCGCCCACGATCAACTTCCCCAGCGGCGGCAACCCGAACCCGGCGGCCTCTGCCACCGCACTGATGGGAGTGAACGCCGTGGTCATCACCGGTGGAGGCTCCTACACGTCCGGACTCCCCACCATGACGTTCGGCGCCCCGCCTAGCGGCACCACCGCTACAGCCACGGTGACGGGCAGTGTATCCGCTGTGTCGGTCAGCCCTGGAGCCGGAGGCAATTACACCGCTATTCCAACGCTCACGTTCGGCGCCCCGCCCAGCGGCACCACGGCTACCGGGACGTCGACCATCGGCGTGCTGACGGTTCACGTCACGACGGCGGGCAGTTACAGTACAAGTAGCTTGCCAACCGTGTCTTTCACAACAGCGCCCGCCGGGGGCACGACGGCGCTAGGCACTCCAGGGTTCGGAGTGGGGACTGTCACCATCAGCCCCGGAGGCAGCTATGCTCCCGCCAGCCTGCCGACGGTTACCTTCGGCCCGGCACCCACCGGCGGCACTACGGCAGGCGGCAGTCCGACGTTCGGGGTGTTGACTGCCACGGTCACCACGCCTGCCACCTACTCGAGCATTCCGACGGTAACGTTCGCGACCTCTTCCGGCATCAGGACCTTAGGCAGTGCGACATTCAGCATCCTGGGCGTGAACGTCAGCGCGCCCGGCAGTTACAGCACTGGCAGCCTGCCGACCGTCTCGATCGCTGCGGCGCCTTCCGGTGGGACCAATGCGGTGGTCAGTGACACGTTCGAAGTGTTCACCGCCACCGTCACCACCACGGCCAACTATAGTACCGGCAGTCTGCCGACCGTGTCGTTCTCCGCACCCACACCGGGCACTACGGCAGCGGGCCATCCCACTTATGGCGTGCCCACGGGCACTTCCAGCGTTAGCATCAGCCCTACTGGCTGTTACAGTAGCGCTCCCAGCATAACGTTCTCTGCCCCCTCTTCCGGCACTACGACCCTAGGGACCGTAAACTTGGCCAGCACTCGTGGAAGCTGCAACACTGGCCATTTGCCAATCGCTTCCATCGATGTCACCACTGCCGGCAGCGGCTACACTTCGGCTCCAACGATAAGCTTCAGTGGGGCTAGTTGCCACAGTGATTATAGTGGCGCTTGTTCTCCGGTGGCGACGGTAACTACCCTGGTGCTTAACGGCATCACGGTTACCACCGACGGCACCGGCTACACTTCCGCTCCCACCATAAGCTTCAGTTCAGGAGGCGCGGCAGCTTCCGTGGCGACCATGGGGGTCCAGGCCGTTGCGGTCACCACCCAGGGCAGCGGCTACACCACCTCGTTTCCTGCAATATCTTTCAGTGGCTCGGGTGGTGCGACTGCTGCAGTCAATTCAATTTCCGTCAACGGAATCAACGTCACTACCGAGGGCAACGGTTACACTGGGGCGCCAGGCATAAGCTTCAGTCCGACGGGTGCCTCAGCTTCAGTGACCACCATGGGTGTTACGGGAATCACGATCAGCCCCGCCGGCAGTGGTTATACCTCGGCCCCCAGCATAACTTTTAGTTCGGGCACCGCCGCCGCTACGGTGGCCACGATGACCGTGACGGGGGTGGCGGTGACGACGCAAGGCAGCGGATACACTGCGGTGCCCAACGTGAACTTCAGCCCAACGGGCGCAGTGGCCTCGGTGAACGGGGTCACCGTGACCGGCGTTAACCTCACCAATTCAGGAGGCTCGGGGTACACTTCAGCTCCCAACATAACCTTCAGCACCGCCAGCGGCTCGGGCGCCTCCGCCACGGTGTCCGCAATGACGGTGAGCGGGATCACCGGCTTGACTCCCGGAAGCGGCTACCTATCGGGTCCGACCATCACTTTCAGCTCTGGTGGCGCAACCGCTACGGCGAACAACCTGAAGGTGGTGGGCGTCCAACTGGTCACGGCTGGCTCGTATACCAGTACGTTCCCCACCGCTACCGCGACCGGGGGAGCGACGTTTACAACCACCGCGGACATTGTAAGCGTCAATCTCGGGAACGCTGGATCCTACACTACCTTCCCAACCGTTGCCACGTCGGGCGGCGGAACCGGCGCCACCCAAGCGAGCCTCAGCGTCACCGCTACAATTGTTAGTGTGGCGGTAACCAGCCCTGGCAGCGGCTATTGCATCACCAGCAATACCTGTCCGGTCAGTGTGACCTCCACTTCTGGCGGTTTTGTCGGCTCAGCGGACTTGAAGGTGGTCAGCATCGGGAACATCACCGCCGGTTCTTACTCTGCCTTCCCGACGGCGACCATAACCGGTAACGCCACGTTGGGCGCCATCACGGTGGATATCGCCGGTGTGAGTCTTCCCACGGTGCCGAGCGGCTCCGGCTACACAAGCGCGCCCAGCGTATCGTTTACCGGGACAGGTGGGAACGGCGGCACCGCCAGCACCACCATTAGCGTAACCAACGCAATTGTCGTCTACGGGGGAGGCGGGTTTGATCCCGCCAATCCACCGCTGCTAACCGTCGGCGATGTGGGCAGCGGTACTGGGGCGGCGGTCTCGGCGATCGTCAATCCCGGATGGATCATCTCGGCGTTCCCGTACCCGCAACCCACGTATCTGGGGAACCCGGGAGACGCGGGCAATCAGGTGGGCAATACCAGCTCCGCGCAGGCTTCGCCCCTGAACGAAATCTACAACGACTCGAATGACATGCTGTTTTATGGTTTCGGCCTTGCCGGAACCGGAGGCGTGGGCGAGCTGGTGGCCCAGAACATTACCCCAGGCGGCGGCAGCTCGAACCCGAGTCCTTACACCGTGCCCAATGCCACCGGCGGTACCAGCGCCGCGGTTGTGGATAACATCTCCACTGCGAATCAGGCGTCCAGCATCTACTTCGCCGAGTTGGGGCAGACGCTGACCAACCAACAATTTAGCTTGGCCAGTATCTCGGACTCCCAGCCGAGCTGTTCTCCCCTCTGCTTTGGCACCGAGGTCCTAACGGTGACCGCTACGACCACCAACCCCAACGGTTTCACGCAAGGTGAGTCGATTACGGTTGCTGGGACGACGCCCACCGGCGATGATCTCAACGGCAGCTTTACAATCGCCAGCATCACGAACAGTAAGACCTTCACCTTCTCGAACAGTGTCACTTGCCTCTTTATTTGTCCGGTTGGCAGTCTCACCAACAACGGAACCGTAAGTGGCTTATCGCCGAGCCGGCTATTACGCCGTCAAGTTGACGCAACTCGGTCTGCAGTAAAACACAAGGAGCTACCTATGAACAAATATGAAGATTCGCAAGCCGCGCCACGGGCCGGAAGAAGCGAGCCGGGCAGCTCCGGGAGAAAGCCCTACCGGAAGCCCGCCTTCCGGCACGAGCGCGTATTTGAAACCAGCGCCCTGCACTGCGGCAAGCTCCCCAATGCCACGCAGGGGGAGTGCAAAGGCGCCGGTAGGAATTCCTAGGCCTGCCTTTTCACACCGGGCGTGCGCGGGCGGCTGGTCTTAGCGGGAGTCGTGCGTCGGTCCCCGGATTTTCTCGGGACGACCGAGGCACGGCTCCACGTGAACGTCCGCCGCCGGTTTCCAACGATTCAGGGCGATCCGGCCAGGAATCGTAGGGGCGGTTCGCGAACCGCCCCTACCTGGAGTTTCTACATTTCTTGTGCAACACCACCCCGGCCGTCAGTGGACGAGCCGGCCCTCCTCATCTGAGGAGGGCAGCCAAAAAACTCCCCTCCTGATTCAGCTGAACGTGTCCCACACTTTTTGCTGGACACCGGGGTGCTGAACCAAGCCCCGAAGGGGCAAGATAACCTAGCCCAGGCCGCAGGCCTGGGACATGACGGGACCGCAGAGCCCAAGCCCTGAAAGGGCGAAATACACGCCAAAGCGCGCGCCACGCCGGAACGCAGTTTGTCCCGCCCCTTCAGGGCTGGGGATGTTTGGGTTCGGCCTTATTCCCCAGGCCGTTGGCCTGGGCTAGGTTATTTCGCCCCTTCGGGGCTGAAAAGGTGGGGGCGGTTCGCGAACCGCCCCTACGAAACTCCAACGAACTTGCAGCTACGGCGATTCAGGGCAGGTCGTAGTTAAGACGCGTGCAACGGCCTCCCGGGGCGTGCCTCGGGAGCCGCTGCACGTGTCGGGGTACTGCTGCAAGTGGATGCCGCACCGGAGTGTTGAACGGCCACGCAGGGGCGTTCGCACATTCACTTGGACTGCGGGGGTCGCAACCCTCGCCTCTCGACCGTGCCCCGAAGGGGCAAGCCATGATTAGCCGTGGGCGAAACCCACGGACTGGAGTTTCTACATTTCAGGTGAAGCTTTTCGTCCACCGTGGAAGATTTCTGCGTGTCTGCTGCTTCCGATTGCCTGAGAATCACCACGCCGCGCGCAGCGCTTTGGAGTGCGGCCGCGAAGCTGCCGCTTTCCATGGTTTTCGCGGGCTATTGCGCAAGGAACGAGAAAGCGGCAGCTTCGCGGCCGCACTCCAAAGCGCTGCGCGAGTTTTCACGAGTTGCTCCCCCGGGCGATGGGTCCGCTACCACCTCAAATGTGGAAACTCCAGGCCGTGGGTGAAACCCACGGGAAATGAGGCCCAAACTCCCTCGGCCCTGATAGGGGTCAAACCGAACGTCAACCCCTTCGCCTTCGGGGTTGCGGTAACTCCGTTGGCCACGATTTCCGCAGGTTGAAACCTGCGGCTACTCACGGATGTCTTCGGGGCCAGCGGAGTTCAAGAACCCCGCCCCGTTTTGGCCGAAAGCCCTGAAAGGGCGAAATCGTTTCCTGAAATAATCAGGCATGGACGTCGAACCTCCGCCGGGGTTTATCACGCCCCTTCAGGGCTTGGGCGGCACGGTCGTGTCATGTCCCAGGGCGTTGAAGCTGTGAAAGAATCGCCTGGGGCATTGATCGTGTGAGTTTCTTTGACGCCTTAAGAACGTTCTGAGCGTCAACGGCAGACCATGATTATGTCGGCTTCATTCGATGACCTTTCTCTTCGCCAGGCCTTTCTGCCTGACTCTGGGGCCTTGTGCCCAGGCGTTTCTGCGGGCGCCTCAGGCGGAAACTGCGGCCTGACGTACTCTCCACCGCAGGCGGAACCATTGTTGAATATTGTAAGTGAGGCAAGCCCACAGCACCTCACAGCGTGCTTTCTTCAAACCGCGCACGCAGAACTGCCGGAGTCCGAGTTTGGCCTTCAGCCACGCGTTGCTAAATTCTGCCACGGGAGCGCGCCAGCGATAAGCGGCGCGCGCCGCCTCCGTCTGCATCTTGGCGACGTACGCCGCCACCGTAGGGACATTCTCCGTACGCACGAGCATGCGCCCCTGTTTCCCCGGCTGGCAGGCTGGGCGCAGCGCACAAGTCCGGCAGTCCGCCGCGCGCGCCTGGTAAACCTGGCGCTCGACTCCCACCCGATCGTGTTTGGTGGTGCGATAAGAAAGAACCTTTCCCGCTGGACAGGTGTAAGTGTTGGTCTCGGGATGGTAGATGAAATTTTGGGGATAAAAGGCGGGATCGACGCCGCGCTTTTCCAGGCGCCGCGCCGTCGCTTCGGCATCGCCTTGCATCATTCCCCCGATCAGGTCCACGCCCCGGTCGTCCGCCGCCAGGATATTCTCGCGCGTGGTATAGCCCTCATCAACGATCATCTGGCCGGGCAGGCGCCCCGTCTGCCGTTGCGTTTCGTTCAGCGCCGGCACCATCTGCCCCTGATCGCTGCACTCCTGCGTCACGGTGGCCCCGACGATAATGGAGTGAGCCACATCGGTGGAGATCTGCACGTTGTGGCTGGGAGCGTGGCCGCCGTCGCCTTGTTTCATGACGCGCGCTTCCGGGTCGGTCTCACTCACGCGCCGCTCCGACTTCTCCGTCTGCGCCTGGGGCGCGGCTTGCACCTTCTTCAGCTCTTCCAGCGCCTGTTCCAGCTTCGCCACTTTCTCGCGCGCTGCCCGCTCGCGCGCTCTCTCCGCCCCGGGCCCCGGAGCGTCTTGCCGCGGATCGCCCATCGCCCGCACTCGCTCCTGCGCCGCTTGCAGATGCACCCGCAAGGTCTTCTCCCGGTGAAACGACTTGCCACTGGCCGCCGCTTTCACCTTCGTCCCATCGTGCACCACCTGCTCCAGGCTGATCAGACCCTCGCTACTCAGGACCGCCAACAGTTGCGCGAACAACTTGTCCAGCGCCTCCTGGTAGTCAACGCGGAAGTCCGACAGCGTGTGATAGTTGATGATCTCGCACCCCGTCAGCCACTGATAAGCCGGATGGTAGGCGCAGCGCCGCGTCACTTCCCGCGCCGAACTCACCTTCTCGCTGTAGGCGTAAATCCACAAACAGATCAGCAGGCGCGGATCAATCGGCGGACGCCCCGCCTCCCCTTCCACCGCGCGCACCACGGCGGTGTAGGCGGTCAGGTCCAGGCGCCCGCTCATTTCCCATATCGCCCGCACCAGGTGGTCAGGCTCCACCAAGCGCTCCACGTCCACCGCCCGCCACATCATCTGCTGGCGGTTCACCGGCTGGAAGCGCGGCGGGGCCTGGGGCGCGGCCGCGCTCTCCCTCGGCTCCGAGGTGCGGGGAGGCCGTTCGCTCTCCGCCCACATTACGGACTGCGGCTGCTCGCTGGCGTTACTCATGCTGCCGCCTCCGCGCCGACGCTGCTTCCCCACGCCGGGGAGTGCGCCTCAACACCAGCGTGCGCTGGTCCTCCACCACCCATTCGATCACTTCGCCCTTTTCGATCTCCAAGGCTTGCGCCAACGGCGCCGGGCAGATCAAATACCACTGGCGGTTCTTGCCGCCTCGCTGGATCACCTGCACGGTGGACTCGTAACCCATCTCGAACCTCCTTCCCCGATAGGAAGGAAAGAGTGTATCATAGCTATAGCGCTAGTCAAGCACTTTTTCGATTTTTTCACAGCTCCGTTGCCCTGGGCTGTGTTAGTGCGCCCCTTCAGGGCTTGAAAACGAACTGTGGACTTTCTGACTTTCTGACCCAGGCCGTTGAAGCTGTGAAAAAATCAAAAAAGTACTTGACTAGCGCTATAGCTATGATATCCTCCTTCCTTCGTTCTGGGAAGGAGGTTGGGCATGGGTTACGAATCCACCGTGCAGGTGATTCAGCGGGGCGGCAAGAACCGGCAGTGGTATTTGATCTGTCCCGCGCCCCTGGCGCGAGCTTTGGAGATCGAGAAGGGCGAGGTGATCGAATGGGTGGTCGCGGACAAGCACACGCTGATCTTGAAGCGGGCTCCCGGGCGAGCGGCTTCCTCCCCCACGCGGAGGCGAGCGCATGAGTAACGCCGAGGATCCTCGACAGCCGGGAATATGGCCGGAGGGCGAGTTGCCGGTGCGAGTGTCGGAGCCGCCGGACACGGAGTCGGCACACCCGCCGGCGGCGCGCTTGCAAGCGATTAACCGTCAGCAGATGGTCTTCCGGGCGGTGGACGTGGAGCAGTTGCTGGAACCCGACCATCTGGCGCGGGCGATTTGGGAAATGACCGGGCGCCTGGACCTGAGCGCCTACACCGCCGAGGTGCGGGCGGTGGAAGGCCGGGCGGGGCGTTCGGCCATCGATCCCCGCCTGCTGATCAGCTTGTGGGTTTACGCCTACAGTGAAAAGGTCAGCTCGGCGCGGGAAATGGAGCGGCGTTGCACCTACCATCCCGCCTATCAGTGGCTGACGGGGTGCGAGGTGATCAATTACCACACCCTGTCGGACTTCCGCGTCGAGCACCAGCAGGCGCTGGACGGGTTGTTCGCGCAACTGCTGGCGATCTTGAGTAACGAGGGGCTGATCACGCTGGAGCAAGTGGCGCACGACGGAACGAAGATCAAGGCCGCGGCCAGCGGCAACTCGTTTCATTGCGAGAAGACCTTGCGGGTGCATCTGCAGGCGGCCGAGGAGCGGGTGCGGGCGATGGGCGATCCGCGGGACGAAGGGGTGGACCGGCGCCGGCAGGCGGCGCGGCAGCGGGCGGCGCGCGAGAAGGTGGAGAGATTGCAGCAGGCCCTGGAGGAGTTGCAGAAAGTGCAAGCCGCCCCCGAGGGACGGGCCGAACCGAGGGAGCGCCGCGTGAGCGCGACCGATCCGGAAGCGCGTAACATGAAACAAGGTGATGGCGGTTATGCTCCCAGTCACAATGTGCAGGCCTCTACCGACGTGGCGTACGGGATGATCGTGGGCGTGAGCGTTACCCAGGACGCCAACGATCAGCACCAACTGCTGCCGGCGGTGGAGGAAGTGAAGAAGCAGAACGGGCGCGCCCCGGCGCAGATGATCGTCGACGAGGGCTACACCACGCGCGCGAATATCCTGGCGGCGGCCGACGGCGGCCTGGACTTGATCGGCGGGACGCTCGCCGCCGATGCCGAAGCCACCACGCGGCGCCTGGAGAAACGCGGCGTCGATCCGGCCTTTTATCCCCAACACTTCCGCTACGACCCGGCGACCGACACCTCCCTCTGCCCGGCCGGCCAGGTGCTGCATTTTAGCTATACCAAACACGACCGCTTGGGGGTGGAGCGGCACCTCTATCGGGCGCGAGCGGCGGATTGCCGGGCGTGTGCGCTGCGTGCGCAGTGTGGAGCGGGGCCGCAGGGACGCACGTTGGTGCGCACGGAGAATGTCCCGGCGGTGGCGGCGTATGCGGCCAAGATGCAGACCGAGGCGGCGCGCGCCGCTTATCGTCGGCGCGCCCCGGTGGCGGAGTTCAGTAACCTGTGGCTGAAGGCCAAACTCGGACTGCGGCAGTTCTGCGTGCGCGGCTTGCGGAAAGCCCGCTGCGAGGTGTTGTGGGCGTGCCTGACTTATAACCTCCAGCAATGGTGCCGCCTGCGCTGGAAAGTTCGCCTGGCCACGGCGCCCGCTTGAGCCGAAGGGAGAAACACGAGGGTCCAAGGTGCAAGCGCCAGAACCCAAGGCCGGACGGAAAGGAAGGTTACTCAATGAAATCACCTTAATCCTTGCAGCTCGTCGATCATCACAACCTTCAAAACACATCGTCGAAACTTAATCTACCGATGCCGAAGGCGATTCTTTCACAGCTTCGTTGGCCTGGGCTGTGTTAGCGCGCCCCTTTGGGGCTGGTTTTGCAGCCCGTAACCTGCGGCTATTCACGGATGGCACTCCAAAGGTAACGTGTGACCACTGACCAGGGACAAATTCGTAAAGCCCTTTTTCTGGACGTGCTCGCGTCGTTTGGCGAAGCGCGGCTGGCAGTGACGGGTTTGAGCATGCTGCCGGCCGTGTGGCCGGGCGATATCCTGACCGTTCGGCGCCATAGGATCGAAGAGATCGAACCAGGAGACTTGGTGCTGTACAGCCGGAATGGGCAGTTCACCATGCACCGGGTGGTGGAAGTACGGGAGACGGGGAAGGTGTCAGGTGCCAGGTGCCAGGTGCCTGGAAAACGGGATACGGGATACGGTATACGGGAGACGGGGAAGGTGCCAGGTGCCAGGTGCCAGGTGCCTGGGACAATCGCCAATCACCAATCACCAATCACCAATGCCGGCGATCACCAATCACCAATCACCAATGCCGGCAATCGTCAATCGTCAATCGTCAATCATCAATCACGAATCCCCAATGCTGGTTCCTTGCTCACTACGCGGGGCGATCGGTTGCCGTATTTGGACGCGCCCGTGGCGCCGGAAGAACTACTGGGGCGGGTGACGGCCATCGAACGCGGGCGGCGCCGGGTGAATCCGCGGCTGACGCTGGGCAGGCGGCTGGGCGCCTGGGTGCTGCGCCACTCGGAACTGGCCACGCGACTGGCTCTGGCGATTCAAAATACAGGGTCGAGATTACGATTTTCATCGAGCCTTAGCGGGGCTGAACCGACGGCCCCTGAATGACAAGATTCAAAATTCAAAATTCAAGATTCAAGATTCAAGAAACAAACCTTCAGTTTTAGCTGCGAACCGTTGACTGTGGGCTGTGGACTCTGGACTGTGAACTGGTCTACTGTGACCTGTCAACTGTGAACTGTCGATTGTGAGCTGTCAACTGTGAACTGGTCGGCTATGGACTGTCGACTGTGAGCTGTCGATTGTGAGCTGTCAACTGTGAACTGGTCGGCTATGGACTCGGTATTGGTGATTGGTGATTGCTGATTGGTGATTGTCCCAGGCACGTGGCACTTGGCACCTTCCCCGTCTCCCGTATCCCGTGTTTCCCCGTCTCCCGTATCCCGTATCCCGTTCTTCTGGCACTTGGCACCTTCCCCGTATCCCGTATCCCGTTTTCCTGACACCTGAGCCCTGGCACCTTCCCCGTATCCCTTATACCGTATCCCGTATCCCGTTCTTCTGACACCTGGCACCTGTGATGCTTCGAACCATCTCCAAACCACACGCCCTGAGCGTGCGTCATCTGTTGGCGGACTCGGACCTGAGCCTGGCCGATTTACGGCTTCTGTTCGACCTCTCGGAGCGGGTGAAGGCAGTGCCGGGGCGGTACGCTCAGGCCCTGCGGGGCAAGCAACTGGCGATGATCTTTGAGAAGCCCTCGCTGCGGACGCGCGCGACCTTTGAAGTGGGCATGACCAGCATGGGTGGGTTTGCCGTCTACCTGGAGCACACCAAGCCCCGCCTGGGCGAGCGCGAGGCGGTGAAGGACATCGCTCGCAACCTGGAACGCTGGGTACACGGCATCGTGGCGCGCACGTTCGTGCACGACTCGGTGGTCGAGTTGGCCGCCAACTGCTCGGTGCCGGTGATTAACGCCCTCACCGACCTCTATCACCCCTGCCAGGCGCTGGCGGATTACTTTACGCTGCATGAGAAGTTTGGCGGCCTGGCGGGATTGAAGCTGGCCTTTGTGGGCGACGGCAATAACGTGTGCCACTCGCTGATGATTCTGGGCGCCAAGCTCGGCGTTTCCGTGCACGTGGCCACGCCGCCGGGTTACGCGCCCAAGGCGGAGGTGCGGGAAGTGGCCGGCGCGCTGGCGGCGGAAAGCGGCGCGACCATCGAGACGTGCCACGATCCCATCCACGCCGTCACCGGAGCCCACGCCGTCTATACCGATCTTTGGACCAGCATTGGCCAGGAATTTGCAGAGTATCTGCGCAACCAGCTCTTTGCTCCGTATCGGGTCACCGCGGACTTGATGGCGTGCGCCGGCCACGAAGCCGTCTTCATGCACTGCCTGCCCGCTCACCGCGGCCAGGAGGTCGCCGACGAGGTCATCGACTCAGCGCAATCCGTGGTCTACGACCAGGCGGAGAATCGATTGCACGTGCAGAAGGCGCTGATGATGATGCTGATGGGAACGGGATACGGGATACGGGATACGGGGAACGGGATGGTGTCAGGTGCCAGGAACAGAAGTTAGAAGCTAGAAGTTAGAAGTCAGGAGCCAGGTGCCAGGGGCAATCACCAATCACCAATCACCAATGTCTCTTATGACAGTCGTTGAAATCATTATCGATATCGGCGGGATGCCCATCGCGGTGCGCACCGACAGCCCCGAGTTCGTTCAAGTCGTGGACGCGCGGTACGGCGGCTTTGTAAATGCGGACGCCGCGCCCGTGTTCACGTTCGACATCGAAATCGTTCCGCCGGGCAGGGTCTGCCAAGACCATGATTTGAGCGTGCGCTTTGAGGGTGGACGCTGGATTTTGGAGCGCGGCGACTTCCACGCTGAGTGCGATCTGGCGCGACGGCGGGGAGTAATCCGCCAACCCGCCAGTCCCTATGGGATGGATGCGGCGCTGCGAATCATGCATTCGCTGCTGCTGGCCCAAGCCGGCGGACTGCTGGTGCACGCCGCCAGCGCCGTCCGCAACGGGCGCGCCTTCCTGTTCGCGGGCGTTTCCGGCGCCGGCAAAACTACCATGTGCCGCCTGGCGCCGCCCGATGTTCTGCTGCTGACGGATGAAATCTCGTACTTACGGCATACGGGAAACGGGATACGGGAGACGGGGAACGGAAAGGTGCCAGGTGCCAGGGGTCAGGTGTCAGAAAAACGGGATACGGAATACGGGATACGGGATACGGGGAACGGAAAGGTGCCAGGTGCCAGGTGCCAGGTGTCAGAAAAACGGGATACGGAATACGGGATACGGGATACGGGGAACGGAAAGGTGCCAGGTGCCAGGTGCCAGGTGTCAGGAGAAAAAAAGGTGTCAGGTGTCAGGTGCCAGGTGTCAGGAGAAAGGGACTGGGGAAAGCGGGAGAACAAGGTGCCAGGATCCAGGGGTCAGGTGTCAGGGACAATCACCAATCAGCAATCACCAATCGCCAATGGCGAGCCCCGAGGCCCAATCAGCAATCACCAATCACAAATCGCGAATGACGAATCCCGTATCCCGTATCCCGTGTCCCGTATCCCGCAGTTTGACGCCTTTGGCACTCCTTTTGCCGGGGAATTGGGTGTGCCCGGGGAGAACATTCGCGCGCCGCTGGGCGCCATCTACCTGCTGGCGCAGGGGCCGGAGAACCGGATTGATGCGATGGGGGAAGCCGAAGCGGTGCGCGCCTTGCTGCCCAACGTGCTCTTCTTCGCCCACGATCAGGAACTGGTGGGCCGCGTGTTCGACATCGCCTGCGAACTGGCGGCGCAAGTCCCCGTCCGGCGGCTGACGTTCGCTCCCGATCCGCGGGTGTGGGAAATGATTCATTGATGATTGGTGATTTGTGATTGGTGAATTTGTGAGTGCTCCTGACACCTGGCACCTTGCCGTTCCCCGTATCCCGTATCCCGTATCCCGTATCCCGTTTTCCTGACACTTGGAGACTTTATGAGTCCGCTATACATTGCACGTAGCACCCAAATCGCCGCTCGCAACCTGGGTGGCGAAATGATGATCATGTCGTCCCGCGACTCGACGCTGTTCAGCCTGAACGACGTTGGCACCGTGATTTGGCAAGCGGCGGACGGCCAAACGCCGCTCGCGGAAATCGTGGCGCAAAAGGTCTGCGCCGAATTCGACATCCAGCCGGCAGAGGCAATGAAGGATGCCGAGACCTTTGTCCGCGAACTGGCGGAGCACGGCATTCTGCGAGTATCGGAAACGCCTATCAGCAAGGTGTAGTCCTTTTGTCGTTAGTCATGTGTCCCTTGTCATGGGTCCTTTGCCATTTATCATTTGTCTTTCGTTTTAAGATCGGCTGGAGGGGCAATCCTGGTGGCAGCCTGAAAGCGCTAGCGTTTCGACATGCGCGCAGCGCCTTGGAGTGCGGCCGCGAAGCTGCCGCTTTTCATTGTTTCAATAACGAATAAATGGGAAGCAAAAGCGGCAGCTTCGCGGCCGCACTCCAAGGCGCTGCGCGCAAACTGAGCAGCGGGAAATGAACGACAAATGACCCGTCGCAATTGCCGGCCATCAAAGACAGACGACCAATGACCACGGATCAGGAATCGAGGACCAGGACTAAGAACAAAAGACTAGCGACAAAGGACAACAATATGACTTTATCGCAGGAAATGAACCAGCGCGCGGAGGAACTGGGCATACCTCTGGGCGTCCACTTTGATCTTACGTACCGCTGCAACGAGCGGTGTGTACACTGCTATCTCGATCACGAAGATCACGGCGAGATGACCACCGCGGAGATTTGCGGCGTGCTGGATCAGTTGTCCGAGGCCGGCACCTTCTTCCTCACGTTCAGCGGCGGCGAGGTGCAGATGCGCAGGGACTTGTTCCAACTCGTGGAATACGCCCGCTCACTGCTTTTCTGCCTGAAGATCAAGACCAACGCCTTTATGATCCGGGAACGCGATGCCGATCGCTACCGGGATCTGGGCGTGGATGCCGTGCAGGTCAGCATTTACTCCCACCGGCCGGAGGTCCACGACGCCATCACCAAGCTGCCCGGCTCGCTCAAGCGGTCGCTGGCCGGACTGCGTTTGCTCCATGAGCGCGGGGTGAAAACGATTATTGCGAACATTCTGATGCGGCAGAACCTGCAAGACTACGCCGGCGTGATCGCGCTGGCCAAGGAATTGGGCGCTACGTACACCATCGATCCCACCATCACCCCCATGATGGACGGTGACCGCTCCGTCCTGAGTCTGGGACTTCGCGAGGCGGATCTGCGCCAGGTGTTTCGAAACCCGGAACTGACTAATAAGAAGGTGGAAGAGTTCTGCGCGCCGCCCCTGCCCCTGACGGACGCCGTTTTGGATGAAACGTGCTGCAGCGCGAGCCATACGTTCTGTTACATCTCGCCGTACGGCGACGTTTTTCCCTGTGTACAGTTTCCGCTGCCGACGGGCAACGTGCGGCGGCAGAAGTTCAGCGACATCTGGCACCACTCCCCGCAAATGAACGACGTACGCTCGATACGCGCCCGCGACCTGCCGGTGTGTTCCACCTGCACGCACGTGGGCACCTGCACACGCTGCCCCGGACTGGCCTACATGGAAGGCAACATGCGGGGCCCGTCGTCGCAGGACTGCGAGAAATCCTTTGCCCGCACCGGCATTCCCTCCGCCAATATGCTGGCCCGCAAGGCGGCGGGCCGCTCGAACCTGGTCCAGATCGCCCCCTTTACGCCACCACCCACCGTCTGACCCCTGCTCGGCTCTCTGCGGTTAAGATTTGCCTTCGAGCCTCGTCGGAGGCCGGCGCCGAAGTGTGCCAGATACGCGTAGGCACCTGGGTTCACACCGAAGGCGCAGAGAAAAGCGTCACAGAGGGCAGGGAGCAAAACGTGACGAGGAGCCTTACGGGGTTCGGCCCCGGCGCGCTAGCGGGCGGGACGGACCTTCCGCCCGCCGGCTGCGGCCAGCCAGCGCGCCACCAGGCACATCACCCGCACGGGCCGGAGCACGTAATAGAGGAAAAACAGCCGGGGAGGAAGGCGGAGCCACTGGCAGTCCGCCGCATTGGGAGCCAGGAGACGAGCCGCGATGAACTGCAGTTTTTCCCGCCACGAGGCTAGCAGCCGCACGCCGAGCAGATTTTCCTTCAGGATTTGGAGGGCAGAAGGCTCGGAATCCGCGAGGCGGTAAGCCGGCAGCTTGTGCCCGGCCGTCCGTGTGTCCCGCAGGAACGGGGGAAGCGGCGTGTCAAAAACAGCCGCGCACGCCGCCATGGCCGATCGCACGGCGGGCCCCCATCGCCACCGCCTCGTCTTATTGGCCACATCCCCCCAGTCGAGATTGCCGCGGCCACAAATCAGGTCGAGGTCCACCAGCCATTTGAGCGGACGCGACCCGTGCCGCGCGGCGTGCACCGCCAGGTAAAGAAACTCCCAAGCCGGGCTTAGGGCGAACGCCGGAACGCCGTGGAAAGCTGAGCGCGGCGCGGCAGACCATATCTGCTCGGCCAGGCGGCGCTCGGCGGGGCCTCCCCAGATCAATCCGCCATGCAGTTGCAGCGGGTACCAGCAGAGGCTATCGCGCCGCATCAGCAGGTAGTCCTTCCCGTAACGCGCGAGGAGCCGGACCAATTGTGGGGTGGCGACCCCGGCCTGGTATCCGGCGGAGAGAAGGATGTTGAAAGCCTCGGGAAAACGCGCCGAGGGAACATAAATATCAATGTCCGCGCAAACGCGGAGGGCAGGATCGCCATAGAGGCACTCTGCCAGGGGAATGCCTTTGATGGGCATGGCGGGCACTTGCGCCTCAGCCATCAGCGCGAGCAGCCTGGCCAGTTCCTGCGAGAAGAGTGCGTTGCGAACGGCGTTATCGCGGTAAAGAGCAGTGAGATCCGCCCGTACCGGCTGGGGCACGCCCGGGAAGCCCAGGCGCTGGAGATTGCTGCAAACGAGCGGCAAGATCTGGTGGGCGCGGATGTTCTTTAGGATTTGATTCCATGCCAGTTCGCCGCCCAGCAACGCGCGGGCCCTCCGCTCAGCCTCCGGCGGAAGCTGTCCCCGAGCCAGCAATATGCAGAGTTCATCTTCCGGCGGCATCATGGGAAACGCAACGCATGGCAGGCCGCGACTGGCCCCGTCCGACGACGCCATTGACGCATGACGTGCCACGACCCGGCGAGGACCTGCGAACGATGCGCGGCCCGCCACTCGTCAATCATCTTCACTTATCACGGGCTTGGTCCCGAATCTGCCGCAACACGATCACCGCGGCCACGCCCAGGAAACCCATCGCCCCACGGTAGAGAAACAACGGCGTCACAAAGCTATTATGAACGGTGAAGCCCATATCCGGGGATATGAATCGAAACGCTGCTCCCGTCAGAAGCAGCAGCACTGCAAGAACGATCAGCACGTCTACGACTTGGCGCATACGCTCCTCCGTATTACTGGACATTATAACAGCGAGCCAGGCGAGAATTTCAGCGAAACAGAATTTATTCTCACGTACGCTTGACACACGGCTTTACTGGAGTAAATTAGACCTGCGCAATGCGGACTTCCACGGTCCGCTTCGTCAGACACCATGTCCGAACCCTGTAGAAGGTGCGGCGCGACCAAAACGGACCCCGTTTGCGACAGTTGTAGTATACGTTATGAACTGGCGGCGATGTTCGGGTATGAGCTGCGCCAGTGCGGCCGGTGCCGTCATTTACGCCTGCTGAATCGCCGCGCGTTTGCCCGGCGCCATCACGTCCACAGCGACGGGGACCCGGCCCACGAATATCAATTTAACCATGCCGTCCACGCACCCTCGCACGAGGAAGCCCATGCCACCATCGTAGAAACCGGGCCACCGGATAATGACGAGCCGCCACCTCCGGCGCTCATCGTCGACCCGGACCACCGGGAAACGTATGCGAAGCTCGTCCCAGGCGAGAATCGCGAAATTCCATTCTGCCCGCGCTGCGGCAGCAGGGCATATCGCCGGTCCCGAAGGCGATGGTTCGAGCACCTGCTCCGCCGCCCCCCGATGGCTCGTTGCCGCTCCTGCCGCCAACGATTCCCCTATCCGCGACATGGCGATTAACGTTACCCACAGCACCGTGCGGTGGTGCTAATGCCCCGGTTTCACGAAGAAGCCGAGGCGTGCATTGAGCAGACCCAGCGCCTCGTGGACCACCGCGTCCGCATCGCCCGTGCTTCGCCACCACCGGGCGGGGTCGGAGCCTTGATAAGACTCGTAACGCACGATGGCCTGGGGGTGGTCACCAACCTGGTTCCGCCAGATGGCCCTCACGCGCCGGGTGTGGAGCGGGGAGGTCACGAAGATCACCGCACTTCCTTTCACCTGCCGGAGCATCGTCGCGACCACTTCGACTTCATCCCTGGTGTTGTGGATGGGCGTGGGCAGGACGTAGACGGCTTGCGCCGGCACGCCCATTTTCTCGAGCACCTGCCGGCTGTAAGCACTTTCCCGGGTATACGGCACTCCCAACCGCGCGAAGGCCTCACCGGCGCCGGTTTCGTAGCCCGTGGTGATCCAAACTTCCGGCGCCCATCCCTGGCGGTAGAGGTCGGCGGCGCCCATGGCGCGGAACGGTGCCCCGCCGCTTAGCACGACGATGGCCTGGGCATGCTGCAAGGGGTCGGCGACAACCAGCCAATTGCCCAGATTCATGAAGACCCAGCGTCCCAGTCCCGCCACGACAATCAGGACCAGCAGCAACATCACGACCCACTGAGGCCAACGGAATTTTCGATTGTTCATCGGGAGAATCATCCCCGCCGGTTGCGCCACCCGCTGCTTCGGTAGTCCCAATCATCGCCAACGCTTCCCGAACCTGTGGAGAAGGGGAGCCACTATAACAGGAATCCCGAGCCAACAGAATCCCAATCTGGTGGCTTGACAGTAGCAGTCCGGCAGAGCTAGTTTCAGGAAGCGCAGGGCATCCGGCTCTGGGGAGGTTCGCCATGAGAGTATTCTCGTCTTCGCGTCGCACGTTCCTGATTGCGGGCGGCATCGCCACCGGCGCCGGCACCACGATGGCGCATCTGAGTGCATTCGGCGGCCACCGTGAAGAGGGCTCCACAAACATCTACCAACATCTGGGCGTGCGCACGCGCATCAATGCCAAAGGAACGTACACGTACCTCACCGGATCGCTGGTGTTCCCGGAAGTATCGCGGGCCATGGAGGAGGCGGCGCAGCACTACGTTAATCTGGAAGAGTTGCAGCAAAAGGCGGGTGAGAAGATCGCGCAGATGCTCGGCGTGGAGGCGGCGATGGTTACGTCCGGCGCCGCCGGAGCCATTATGTTGGGCACCGCCGCATCTCTCACGGGAAAAGACCTACAGAAGATCTCCCAACTGCCCGACGTGACCGGCCTGAAGAGCGAGGTGATTATTCAGCGCACGCATCGCAATCCCTTCGATCATGCGATTCGCAACGCCGGCATTCGCCTGGTAGAGGTGGAAACTCCGGAAGAACTGGCAAGCGCCATCAGCGCAAAAACCGCGATGATGTACTTCCTGAACGCCGCGCAGAACGTGGGGAAAATAGGGCAGCAACAGTGGATTGAGGCAGGCAAGCGGCACTCCATCCCCACTTTCAACGATGCGGCCGCTGACGTTCCTCCGGTTTCGCACCTGAGCGATTACATCCGCATGGGGTTTGATATGGTGGCGTTCAGCGGCGGCAAGGGGTTGCGCGGCCCCCAGTGCGCCGGATTGCTGTTGGGGCGCAAAGACCTGATTGAAGCGGCGATTCTCAACAACAATCCGCACGAAGACGCGTTGGGCCGGCCGTGCAAAGTTGGCAAGGAAGAAATCTGCGGCATGTTTGCTGCCGTTACGCGCTACTTGGAGATCGATCACGATGCCGAATGGAAGGATTGGGAGCGGAGGCTCGATTGCATTGATGCCGTCCTGAGTTCCATTTCCTCCGCCACCACGGGCCGCTTTGTCCCGGACGTTGCCAACCACGTTCCGCACCTCTACCTGACGTGGGATGAGAAGAAACTGGGCATCAGCAAGGCCCAATGTTGCGCCCAGTTGCGCGACGGTGAACCGTGCATCGAGGTCTTGGAAGACAGTTACCCACAAGGGATGGCTCTTACCCCCTTCATGATGAAGCCGGAAGAAGACCTGATCGTGGCCAACCGGATCAAAGCGATTCTGACTTCCGGAAAAGCGGACGGATGAAGCGCGCATTCAAGTCGCCGTCACTTTCGGGGGTAATCGTCGGCTCGCGATGGTGGGCTGTTACCTGACTGCGGGGGAGTGAAGTACTGTTTGCGAGCCTTGGTCCACTCCACCATGCTCAGACCGGATGGGTCATAAAGGATTCGCCCTCCCACGATGGTCATCCGATTCACCAATTGAACATTCCCAGTCATGCGTGCGAAGCCGTCATCGATGTAACCGAATTTCCCGTGGAGCACTTCCAGCACGGCGATATCCGCGGCGCGTCCCGGCGATAGCGTTCCCAACTCAGGGTGATTGATCTCCCGCGCGGGATTCACCGTCGAGCGCCGGATGACCTCGTTCAAAGGCACTCCCATGGCAAAGAACTTTGACATGACATTGATCATGTTAACGGCGGGGCCCACCAGGCTTAGGATATGAGCATCGGTGGAGATGGAATCCGGAATAAAGCCCTGTTGAACCGCGGGGACCGCATTGCGGAACCAGAAGCTGCCGGCTCCATGGCCGACGTCAAAGATGACGCCGCGCTCCCGAGCTTGCCATAGAATGGGGTTCACTTTCCCGTCGTCCTGAATGATCGGAAATTGTTGCGCAAAAACGTGCGTATGGATGTCGCCCGGGCGCATCTTCGACAAGATCAACTCGGCGTACGAGCGCTCCGGCGGGCGGGGAAAGAAATCAAACATTACCGGCACGTTAGCTTGCTGCCCGCATGCCTCGGCGCGGTCGACGGCGGCCCAGGGGCGATGCAGTCCATCCCATGGCCCGCTCGTCCAATAATGGGCCGTCTTCACCCCTACGATGTATTGCCGGAATTGCTGAATGGTGGCCACGCACTTCTGCACGTCCATCTGGTCGACGTCCTGTTCCAGCCCGCCGCTCATTCCGTCGGCCACAATGTTGAGAAACGCGAGCACGCGGACGCTCGAATGATCTATCGCGAATTGCTTGAGGGCCAAAAATGTGTCCGCGCCGCTGCTGCCGGCATCTACCGCGGTGGTCACCCCGTAAAGTAGAAAGAGGTCCGCAGGAATGCCCCATGGCTGGATGTGAGAGCGCGCGATGGGCGTGAACCAATCGAGCGGCGCCCCGCCATTCCCGACATGAACGTGAATGTCGATCAAGCCGGGCGTAACGTAAAGACCGCTGGCATCGACCACTTTGCCTGCTTCGGTGGCGGGAATGTCGCCTTCCACCGCCGCGATGTTCCCATTCGCAACCGCCACGTCCATGATGGCGTCAATCCGATTGGCCGGATCAATGACGTGGCCGCCCTTGAGGAGAAGGTCGTACCGAGGCGATTGGGATTGGCCCGAGGCCATGGCGATCAGCAACCCGAACACCGCGGTCATCAGATACAGCAAGACGGTTTGGGAATTTGGGTTCATCGAAAGACCTCCCTTGAGCCCGCATTTCGGCGAACATCTTCACTTCTTCCTTCCTCCCCCAATAACGCGGTTCGCTTTGTTCCGATAAACTGCATCGGTGTCCGGATGACAGATGCGGGCGGAACCGTGTGCTATTGAATCCGCAGGTACGGAGCAAGTCCTTTCCACCATGCGTCGATCTCGTGATGGTCTTTCTGATCGAGGCCCCCGCCTGCCGATCCCCGCAGTTTGGCCGTTTTGAACACTCCGCGGCGAACCAGAATCTCTTTGGAAAACTGCAAGCCGTAGATTCCTTCCAGGTTAATCATGGGCAGAAGCTTCTCAAACACCGCACGAGCCTGGGGGAGATTGCCCTCGCGGATGAGCGCCCAAATCTGCGCGTCAACGTCAATGAATTCACAAGCCGGCATTGTGCCGTCCGCACCGTGAGAGATCTCATCCAGGAAATTCCGGCCGGCATTTCCGGAAAAGATGCCGTGCATGACGCCGGACTGTGCATACTCGCCAATCCGGTGGGCTACGGGAGCGACCTCCTCCTTGATATACCCGAATTGCGAATTCTGCCGGGCCATCTTGAGGACGAATTCTGTGGGCAGTGCAGGCCCCCAGGGCGGACCGCTGTTTTGAATGAAGATGGGCACCGTTGTTCCCTGTGCCAGCGCGTTGAAAAACCCCGCGGCATTCTGCAAATCGCTTGCTCCCAGGTATGGCGGCAAAGAAATTACTGCGCTTGCACCTTGTTTCTCGGCATGCTGGGCGAACTTGACGGCCAAATGACTGGCGGGCGCCTGTACTCCAATCACGACGGGCAGGCGGGCGCCGGCGGCGCGGACGATCACTTCAGCCCCGTGCAGGCGCTCATCTTCGGAAAGCAGGTAAAACTCCCCAAAGAGTTGGGGCCACACCAATCCCTGCGCGCCCGCTCGCGCGCAGAAGTTCACTTCGTGTTCGAGGTCTTCCCAATCGATCTGGTCGGCGTGGTCGAAGGGTGTGGCGAGAATGGCGAATACGCCGGCGAATTTCTTTGCAGGATCTGCGCCGGGGGAGCAACTATTCGGCACGCCGGCTGGTAAGGTGTTGTGCTCCGGTTTCGAAGCAACTCGCGATGCGGCAATGGGCGCTGCTCCAAACAGGGCAGGCCATGCGCCAGCCGTCGCAGCGGCCTGCAACAGGAAATCGCGGCGAGTAAGAGAATGCTTCATGCGTGGCGCCCCCCGCTATACGTAGGCGATGCATTCGATTTCCGCCGGAGATTCGGCGGGAAGATCTTTCACCGCTATCGTCGAGCGGGCCGGCGGATTGGTAGGAAAGTACGTGTGGTAAACCTCGTTCATCGCCTGGAAATCTGCAATGTTGGTAAGGAACACGGTGCACTTCAGCACCTTGTCCAGGGAAGAGCCGCCGGCTTCCAGGACAGCCTTGATGTTCTCCAGGCATTGCTTAACTTGATTCGAAATAGGGCCCGGTACCACTTTGTGCGTCTCGGGGTCTTGTGCGCCGGCGCCCGAGACGAATAACAGATTCCCGAGTTGGATCGCCGGGCTGAAAAGAGAGGACGGCGTGATGGGCTGGCCAGGCCGGGTGATCACTTTCTTTTCTGCCTTGCCTGCGCCTCGTGCCGTAGCCGGCACGAGGAATCCCGCAGTTCCCGCCGTCAGAGTCCCGGCGACGGAACCTTTAATGAATGAACGACGGTTTGTATCAGATTTGTGCATTGGCGGTCTCCTGAGCAGAAGTCTCGACGCCCGATCCTGATCCCGACGTCAACCAGGCTTTAGGTGCGAGTATGTTAGAAGTTATCACAGCTTCGTTGCCTGAAAAAAGGCTGGAAGAATCTGTGATTCACCACCCAGCCGCGCCGTCGGATCTCCGCCGTCATCCGCGGCCAGCCGTAGCGGGGAAACTCCAGCGCGATCTGTTGCAGGGCGTCACGGAGTTTCATGTTCCGATCCGGCCCCGCTGGGTCGGGGGGAAAGTGATAAAATCCCGACCGGCCTAATCCCGCCAGGGCGCACATCCGTTCCACCGTCAAGGCTGCGCCCCCCGCCCTTTGGCTTTGGATCTGCTCCTAGGCAGCGTCTTTCCAGCCAGTGCCTGCAGTTTCCGCTGCTCCTCGATGCGCTGCGAGCACCAGTCTTGGCTCCCGCGTCATCCGCTCCGTCCGCAGTCTTTCGGCCACCAACTTGGGTCCGTTCTCGAACCGGATCGGCGGACTTAACGAACTGCTGTTTCGCGCCAATGATGGTTAAAGAAACTCCGTTTTCCGCCGATTGTTATTACGAAATGCCCGGAGAACCCGATTCTGCATAAGGCATTGGCCAGATGAAGCGCCTGATCGAAAAAACCCTGGGGCATCAATAGGAGAACCGTATATTTCCTGATCTCGAATGCAGTTCCGGATGCGTTCCACCCAGTCAAGGAGCTCCCGTGCGAGGCATCAAACCCATTACATCCGCCCTATTGCTCTTTTGCATTTTAATGCTTCCCAGCGCGGTCCAGTGCAACGCCTGGGCACAACAGAATCCCGCATCTCTTCCGGCCTCGCACCCCCAGATGCAGCTCGGTGGGGCGTCCGCTCCCGCCGGCTTGAGTGCCCTCGGGCGGCTTCCCGCCAAACAAAGATTGAACCTGGCCATCACTCTCCGGCTTCGCAATCAAGAGGAACTCCGAGGATTGCTGCAGGACATCCACAACCCTGCCAGCGCCCATTACCGGCAATACTTGAGCGTGGAAGAGTTCACGGAACGATTCGGGCCCACGGCCGAAGATCACGAAAGGGTCCTGGAGTTTGCCCGGTCGAGCGGGCTAGCGGTCACGCACACCTCCGCCAACCGCCTGGTGGTGGATGTGAATGGAGCCGTCGAGGACATCGAACGGACCTTCGGGGTCAGGATGCACGTCTACCGACATCCGGTGGAGGCGCGCACCTTCTACGCCCCGGATGTTGTACCCTCGGTTGATGCGAGCCTGCCGATCCAAGGGGTGGCCGGCTTGAGCACCTTGAATTTGCCCCACCCGGCAAGTCCGCGGCCAGTGCTTTCCGCCACTCCCCAGGATCAATCCGGCGGCTCAGGCCTCAATGGAAGCTTTACGGCGAGCGATCTGAGGGCGGCTTACATTCCCGGGGTGGCGCTTACCGGGACTGGTCAGTCGGTCGGGTTGTTCGAAATGAACGGCTATAGAATCAGCGACATCCAGGCGTATTTCAGCAGTTCGGGCGAGTCGTTGAGCGTCCCGATTTTGAACGTCCTGGTGGACGGGGTCAGCGGAACTTGTGGAACATCGTGCGACGATGGCGAACAAGCCCTGGACATTGAGATGGCCCTGGCGCTGTCTCCCGACCTTTCTGCCGTCATCGTTTACGAGGGTGATACTCCCGCGGACATCCTGAATCAAATGGCGGCGGACAATCTCGCCAGGCAGCTCAGTTGCTCTTATGTCTTCCCGCCCGACCCCGCTCTTTACGACCCCATCTTCCTGGAATTTGAGGCGCAGGGGCAAAGCTTTTTTGCCTCCTCGGGGGACGGTGGCGCTTATTCGCCGCCGGATTGTGTCAGTGACTGCTGGACCAGCCGCTTTCCCGCTGACGATCCCTACGTGACCGCGGTGGGTGGCACGGAGTTGGCCACCAACGGTCCAGGGGGCGCCTGGTTGTCGGAAACCACCTGGCCGTCCAGCGGTGGAGGCATCAACAGTTATGGCTACCCCATCCCCAGTTATCAGGCCCCGCTGATCAATGGCTTGAACCAGGGATCATCGACCTTGCGGAATATCCCCGATGTCGCCGCCGTGGCCACCAACATCTATGTGCAGGCTAACGGAAGCGCAGGGTCTTCCGGGGGAACCAGCGCTTCGGCGCCTCTCTGGGCCAGTTTTACTGCCTTGGCCAATCAACAGGCCAACGGCGCCCCGATGGGATTCCTGAATCCCCTTGTCTACCCGCTCGCCCTGACGGCCGGTTATGCCAACGATTTCCACGACATCACGTCCGGCAATAATTTCGACAGCTATAGCCCGGACCTTTTCTCCGCCGTCACCGGGTATGACCTGGCGACCGGCCTGGGCTCGCCCAACGGGCAGGATCTGATTAACGCTCTTGCCGCGGTCAATACGGGCGCGAATTTCACCCTGGATTCTTCCTCTCCCACCCTGATGGTGGCGCAAGGGGCGCAGGTAACCGCGCAAATAACCGTGCAGGCGGTCAACGGATTCAACGGAACCGTCAACCTGGGTTATCTGGTGGTCGGTCAGCCCACCGGATTAACCGCTTCCCTGAGTCAATCCTCCATCAGCGGAGGGGCGGCCTCAACCTCGACGGTTTCGGCGAGCACCGCCACCTCCAGTCCCAGCGCCATGGTGGCCATCACCGGAACGAGCGGGGGCTTGACCCAGAGCATTTACATTCCCGTTACGGTGCTACTTCCCAGCCTGGTGGAAACAGGCGTCAGCGCGCCGCCCGCTTCGGTTATGCCGGGAGCCACGTTTTCCGTAACCGACACCGTGCAGAACAGCGGCCAGGCGGCGGCAGGAAGCTCCGTCACCGCATATTACCTTTCCGACTCGACCAGCAAGAACGCCCTCGCGCACCCGTTGGGCAGCCGCAACGTTCCGGCGCTCGCGGCCGCGGCAACCTCTTCTGCCACGGTAACGGTAACCGTGCCCGGGGGCGTTTGGCCGAACACGCCGTACTATCTGCTGGCTTGCGCAAACGATACCAATACGGTGGCGGAGGCAACGAGTGGTAATTGCCTCGCCTCATCGACGACCACCATCTTTAACCTCGCGAAAACTGCGACAACGACGTCCTTGACCCTGACTTCCTCCGGTGCCCCAGCCACCTCTGTCGCCTCCGGCGCCTTGGTGACCTTGACGGCGAGCGTGGTGGCGGGATCAACCCCGGTGAACCCAGGCCAGGTGAGTTTCTGCGACGCATCTTCCGCGCATTGCACGGACATTCATTTGCTGGGAACCGCGCAGCTCACCCCGGGCGGCACGGCAACGCTTACAATCATTCCAGGAATCGGAAATCACTCGTATCAAGCCATCTTCGCCGGCACCACCGGTTACGCGGCCAGCGCCTCGGGGAATGCATCGTTGCAGGTAACGGGGACGCATCCCACCTCAACCACCGTGGCAGAAAGCGGCACCGCGGGCGACTACTCGCTTTTGGGAACGGTTACGGGCGTGGGTGGACTCGTGTCTCCCGGCGGTACGTTGTCTTTCCTGGATACAAGCAACAGCGGCGCCTCACTGGGAGACGTAACACTCGCGGCCGGCACCACTAGCCTCGCCTGGCTCGCCTCGCCGTCGCCCGCCACAGGAGCCGACCCGCATGGGCGTCGCGGCGGCGGACTTCAATGGGGACGGAATGCCGGACCTCGCCATCGCCAATCGGAACGATTTCACCGTGACCATCCTTTTGGGAAACGGGGACGGTACCTTCCGGCAATCATCGGTGATTCCCAACATCTACTCCGCCCAAGCGATTGCGGCGGCGGACTTCAATGGCGATGGCATTTCCGATCTGGCGGTGACCAACTCGGGATGGAATTCCGTAACCATTCTGTTGGGAAACGGCAATGGCACCTTCACGCCCCAAGCCGGGGTGCTCAGCACGGGCGTCCTGCCCGCGGCCCTGGCGGTTGCGGACTTGAATGGCGACGGCATTCCGGATTTGGCCGTGGCCAACTACGGAGACAGTGTCCTTTCCATCTTTCTGGGCAATGGTGACGGCACCTTCACCGCCGCGCCGGGGGTTCAGCTTTCGGGCTCTGCCCAAGGCGTGACGGCGGGCGACTTCGATCGGGACGGCAAGATGGATTTGGCGGTGGCCGTAGCGAACCCCGGCAACGAAGTGGTCGAGGTGCTTCTGGGCAACGGCGACGGCACCTTCACGCCTTCCGGGTCAACCCTGGCGGTAGGAAGTTATCCCTCGGCGATTGTGTCGGCGGACTTCGACGGAGACGGCATACCCGACCTGGCCGTAACCATTGCCTTTAGCGATACCCTGGCCGTTTTTCTCGGGAACGGCGATGGAACCTTCCGGTCCGCCGCTGCCAGCCCGGAGACCGGCAATTATCCTCTTTCCCTCCTCGCTGCGGACTTTAACGGGGACGGCATTCCTGACCTCGCCGTAGGGAACGATGGCAACAGCACGCTGACGATCCTCTTAGGCAACGGCGATGGGACCTTTACGGCGGCGAGCACCAACATGGCGACCGGCAATTCTCCGGTTTCCCTCGCGGCAGCGGACTTCAACAGCGATGGTTTCCCGGATCTTGTCACTGCCAACCAGCTCGACAATACGGCTTCCGTTTTGCTCACGCAATTGACGTGGACGGCGACCGCGACGGTGAATGACGTCAACCCCTCCGGCGCGGGGAGCCACCTCGTCGACGCGAGTTATGCCGGAGACACGAACTATAGCGCCAGCATCTCCACGACGGTTGCGCTGCAGACGGGAATCAATCCCGTGCCGGGAATCACCAACTTATCGCCCGCTTCGGCCACGGAGGGAGCCGCAGCCCAGACCCTGACGATCAATGGAACGAATTTCGTCTCCACCTCGACCGTCACCTACAACGGGGCGTCCCACGCCGCAACCTTTGTAAGCTCAACGCAGTTGACGACCACTCTAAGCACGAGCGATCAGGCTACGGCAGGAGCCTTCCCTGTGGTGGTGACTAATCCCACGCCGGGGAGCGGCGCGTCGAGCCCGGTGAATTTTACCGTGAATAATCCCGTGCCAACCATCACCAACCTTTCACCGACCTCGGCCACGGTAGGAGCCGCAGCCCAGACCCTGACGATCAATGGAACGAATTTCGTCTCCACCTCGACCGTCACTTACAACGGGGCGTCCCACGCCGCAACCTTCGTAAGCTCAACGCAGTTGACAATCGCGCTGAGCGCCAGCGATCAGGCGACGGCAGCAACCGACGCGGTGGTGGTAACCAATCCCGCCCCGGGAGGCGGCGCATCGAGCGTGGTGAACTTCACCGTGAACAATCCCGTGCCAGGAATCACGAACCTATCGCCAAGTTCGGTGACGGCAGGAGCCGCCAGCCAGACCCTGATCATCAACGGCGCGAATTTCATTGCCGCCTCGACGGTTACTTATAACGGGGTGGCACACTCCGCAAGCTTTGTAAGCGCAACGCAGTTGACGATAACGCTGAGCGCCAGTGACCAGGCCGCAGCAGGAAGCTATCCCATAGAAGTGTCCAATCCCGCCCCGGGAGGAGGGGCATCGACCGCGGTGAACTTCACGGTTCTCGGGCCGGTGGTAAGCCTGGCTCCAGCGAGTCTGACGTTCGCGAGTCAGCTTTCCGGCACCACGTCCACGGCTCAACCCGTGACCCTCACGAACACCGGTAACGCCGCCCTGTCCATTACCAGCATTGCAGCGAGCGGCGACTTTGCTGAAACCAACGCTTGCAGCACGATTCTGGCCGCGGGGAGCAACTGCACGATCAACGTCACGTTCAAGCCCACGGCGGGAAGCGCCCGCGGCGGAACCTTAAGCGTCACCGACAACGCTCCGGGCGGCGTGCAGACGCTGCCCTTGGCGGGCACGGGCGAGGACTTTTCCCTCACCGTGCCTTCCGGGTCGTCCTCCACGTCCACCGTGGCGCCGGGGCAGCCGGCGAACTATTCGCTCAGCCTGGGCGGGCTGGGAGGCCTGACCCAGACCATCAACTTTACCTGCACGGGAGCGCCATCCGAGGCTATCTGTTCGGTCAATCCCACCTCGGCGGCCCCCGGCGCTTCCGGGTCTGTATCGCTCACCGTGACGGTCTCTACGACGGCGCCGAGTGGGGCCGTGGGTAGACTTCGCAGACCACCACTCGGTCCCGGCATGGTAATCACGCTGCTACTTTTGGGGTTGCTGGCGATGGCCGGGCTCGCCGGCATCATGAACAAACCACCGCTCCGCTGGCGGCGTTGGGCACTGGCATGGTGCGGCATGGTGCTCTTCGCCTTGGCGCTGGCTTCATGCGGGGGTGGGGGAGGCGGCGGGGGCGGGGGAGTCATCACCAATCCTGGTACACCCGCGGGAACGTACACGCTGGTGGTCACTGGAACCGCCGCGGGCGCCGCAAACTTGACGCACAGTATGACGCTCACCTTGACGGTGAATTAGTGCCCACGCGGTAAGCCTGGGCATTAACTCGAAACCACGGGATTCAACTTGACGTACCCCCCGATGGCGTTTTGCCGTACGATCGGTCACGTCGGCTGGCGATTACGGTGAGCAGTTGCCGATGCGTTTCAACCCCCTCTGGCCATCTGGCATGATTAACACCATTGCGGCGCCTGTAAATCTGAAGCCGTCGGACAAGCGTTGATATCAGCCCAACCCACCAGTTATGCCGGATTCGGAACGAAAAACGTTAGTGCTGTATCGGAAGCGCGCCGGTGAGAAAGCGATGGTGGCACGAGGGCTGGGACGGCGCGCTTTCGATACAGCCGTTTGAACGTAGCCGCGTCACGACCCTATGGGATTTGAATGGTGTTTTCTGTGCCGGGTGGGAGCCGATGGAGGAGCAAGGGGCGTGGAGCGGGCGGCGAAGCGAGGCGGAAGAGGTGATGAGAGTGTCGATCGACCTCGATAGGGAACGATGGACGGGGAGTGAAAAAGTGCTGGGGACCGGGAAAGGCACACGAAGAGTGTTGGCGCTGAAGGCCCTGAGCGTTTTGGGATTGGTCGCGAGCGTTTCATGCGTTCCTCGCCAGGGGAAGGGGTGGAGAACGTAGCGCGATCTGGGCTGAGCTGATTCGCTCCAAGATGATCATGGGGCCGCCGCAATGAGGACAGGTCCAGGGAGAAGGAGGATGCGGGTTGGCGGAGGGAACCTCCCCGTCCCCTGGCGTGGGTGGTTGAGTGCAGGGCGAAGTCGTCGCTGATCCTAGCAGCCGGAAACAGAGGGGTAGAAATCGAGTGCGACGACGATGAGCCAGGAAGCCGAAGTGGCGGATGCGCACGAAACCTGGGGGAAGCACGTGGAGCAGAAAGCGTGGCAAGAACTCGTCCACGGACAGGGTCATGAGGCGCTGCTGGTTGCCGTGGGCGGAGTCTCGCCAGCGGAAGGTGACCTGGTCGCCGGTTAGGGAAACAAGTCGATGGTTGGAGATGGCCACACGATGGGTGTAAGCGCCCAGGTAGAGGAGCACATACTCGGGACCCCCGAAAGGCGGTTTGCAGTAGACGATCCAGTCCCGGCGGAAGAGTGGGCGCAGGAAGGCAGAGAAAGTTTTCGGTGAGGCGAGCGGCTTCAACTGACCGTGGAAGCCCAGTTGACCTTCGGCGAAAGCGTGTTTCAGAGCCGCGACGAACTTGCCCCGAAAAACCCGAGCCAGAACCGCAAGGGGAAGAAAGAAGCGGCGACGGGAACTGCGCCAGCGTTGGTGGTCCGGGGAGAGTCCGCCGGCGGGGACCACACAATGGACATGAGGATGATGCTCCAGCTTCTGGTTCCAAGTGTGAAGGACACTGAAGAAGCCGATCTCGGCGCCCAGATGCCGGGGATGGCGCGCGACTTCGAGCAGGGTTTGGGCGCTGGCGCGGAGCAGCAGATCGTAGAGAACCTTTTTGTTCTGCAACGCCAAGGGCGCCAGAAGATGAGGAAGGGTGAAGACCACGTGTACGTAGCGGGTGGGCAGGTGTTCCTGTCGGCGCGCCTCCAGCCAGCGGTCGCGGGCCTGGGCCTGACACTTGGGGCAGTGCCGATTTCTGCACGAGTTGTAAGAGATGGCGCGATACCCGCAGCGGGAACACTCATCGCGATGCCCGCCGAGCGCGGCGGTGCGACAACGCGCGATGGCCGCCAGGACCTTGCGGTGCTGGGCGGTCAGCCAGGAGCGGCTGCGTTCGATGAATCTCTGCCCCGCCACGCGGATGAGATCGGCCACCTCCAAGGGTGGCCGGTTCATTTAGGCGTCTCCGGGCGGATCGTCTTTCTTCCCCGTCGCCGACAGCGCCAACGCGTCCAGGGGACTGGCGGTGGCTTGGAGATGGCGGGTGGAAAGGTGCAAGTACTGTGTGGTCTCTTTCAGATCATGGTGACCTAACAGAATCTGAATCGTGCGCAGGTCCGCACCGGCTTCGAGGAGATGAGTGGCAAAGCAGTGGCGCAGCGTGTGGGGATGCACACTTTTTTTGAGACCGGCACGCTGTGCCGCAAAATAGCAAGCCTGCCAGAGAGTCTTGGTGCGGATGGGCTGTGGGGCGGAATGCCAGCGGTTGCCGGGGAAAAGCCAGACTTTCGGCTTGAGCCGGCTCCAGTGCTCGCGTAAGGCGGCGAGCAGGGCAGGGCTGAGCATCACGTCCCGATCCACCCGTCCCTTGCCGCCGCGAATGTGGATAACCATGCGCTGGCTGTCGATATCCCCGACTTGCAGTCGCGCCACCTCGGCGCAGCGTGCACCCGTGGCGTAGAGGGTCATCAACAGGATGCGATAGAAGGGGGTAGTAGCCGCGTTAATGAGCTGGGCGACTTCTTCCTGACTCAGAATGGCGGGCAGACGACGCACCTTCTTGGGGTAGGGCGTATCGTCCATGGTCCACCGCTTCCTGAGCGTCTTGAGGAAGAAGAAGCGTAGTGCCGCCAACTGCTGCGTCACACTGCTCGCATCCAGCTTGCGCTCGCGGAACAAATAGGCTTGGTATTCACGCACGTGCTCGGGACGCAGTTGGTCGGGAGAGCGGTGGAAGTAGCGGGCGAAGTCGGCCACCGCACGGAGATAGCAACGGATCGTACCCTGAGAGTAATTACGACGCTCGAGTTCTTCGAGCATCATTCGGCGTAATCGGGTCATAGGAATCCTCCTTATGACCCGACCATACCTGATCAGGATAAACGTTCAACTTCACGCACGCGAAGCGTCCGCCGCCCCAGCGGCTTCGTTCAAACGCCCTTCCATGACCAAAGGGAGAGACAAGTTCGTCTGGGTCCATTGGACGTTCTAACCGCCATTCCGGAAGCTGGACCGGCGGCGGCTGCACCACCGAGTCGTCTGACGCTTTCAAACGGATCGGGGGGTCCGGGACCGATTGGTGGACCAACGTGATTCATCACTCTCATCCCCGGTTTTTGCGCTGCTCCCCTCGCGCGGGTCCATGCCCGCAGAGACAATCAGAGGCTTGCGGGCACTGGGCAGGGACTTGGTCGCGAAATTTCCATTTGCCGGTTTTTCTTCTGCGCTGTAATATCCGGTGCGCCCTTTGAGTAATTTGTCGAGAACCGGGATTTGCGCCCGGTTTGATTCCACAAAGTCCACGCCCGCCGCGGTCAGCGTGAAATCCGAGTTGTCCGCCTGGGTGACGTAGTTCTTGGCCCGCAGATACCACATCGTGAAGTGCAAATAGTCGCGTGGAAATCCCATCCGGCTTTCAACGTCACCGAGCGAAACTTCCGGCGCGTAAGGGTTGGTGCGGCGCTGAAGATAGAGCAACGCAAGCACGGCGAGGCGCCGGTTCAGTTCACCCTCAATGTCATCCATAAAATCAATGGTACTAGACAAGGGATCGGGCCGGGGCGCCTGCTGCCTGTACGTCGCATCGTATTGGGCGCGGCGGTCCGGATCGGACAATACGTCATAGGCTTCCTTTAACGTCATGAACTTTTCCGTATCGCCAGTCTCCGGGTTATCCGGGTGAAGACGTCCCGCCATGAATCGATAAACGCGTTGTATGGTAGCGAGTTCTGCGTTGGGGCTGATTTGAAGGAATTCGTAGTAATCCGGGATACTCATAATTGTTCCTCCGGTGGCCGGGAGTATATCCCACAGTGCATGTGCGCGTCCACGCGAATTGACTTTAAGTACTGTCTTAATTCCCATCGACGGTGAAGCCCTTCAGAGCATACTGGCAGGCCGCTACGGCAAGGGACCAACCTAACCTGTCGGGACCTGATTACCACATGAGTTTGGAGTAACTACTAGTCAAGATCAGGAGCATCGAAACGAGCCGCAGTGTAACCAAAAAAGGACAGCTTCGCGCGCCACGTTTAACCTCGGACATTTCTGCCGATTTGCACGGTCGTTATTTGGAGCGTATGATGGGTTGCAGTCCGCAGACAAGGTCTCAATGTCCGATCGGACACCGTTCGATCGCGCGGTTTAAGTCCGCTGTGAGGACTTCGACGCTGAAAATACGTCAATTGATTCTCGGAGCAATCAGGCAAGAGCGTCGAGGCGCATTTTGGCATTCTATGTGCACTAAGCTAAGCGGGAAAGTGTTCGGCAAACACCTTGGACACCCGCACAATTGCGCGTTATACTTGCGGCGCGTGCCGGGTGAGAGCCATGCGAATCAGGTCGTATGGTGGGTAATTCCGGTGTTGTAGTTCACAAAAACAGCTTCTTATTCTCTAGCGCTCGCCAGCTGGCCAAATTGGTGCGGGCAGACAAACGAGTGTGGGTTGATCGTATGCCAAAAACGGGAAAAATGTGTCGGTTGGGGATTCTTCCGCTCATAGCGGGTTTTGCCCTGCTGTTGGCGGGTTCGGGAAACCTTTTGACAGGCGCAGAGCGCGCGTCGACTGCACCGCTGCTTCGATCCGATGCGGCCACGCGAGCGCGCGTAAGTGCGGCGGCGGTGAGCGGGCCGTTGCGGTTCGAAAAAAATGTCGGCCAGGTTCGGGGTCCGGACGCAGGGGATGTACGATACGTGTCGCGCGGCAGCGCCTACACCCTCTTTCTGACCTCGACGGAAGCCGTTCTTTCGCTGCGCTCACGTGCGCAGGGGGAGGGAGCGCGAAATGCCCCTCCCATTGTCATCAGGATGCGTCTGTCCGGCGCCAGACAGATCACCGGGTTGGCTGGGCTAGGGGAACTGCCGGGCAAGAGCAATTACTTTATCGGCAACGATCCATCCCAATGGCGCACGGACGTTCCCAACTTTAGTCGGGTTGAGGCGGAAGGGGTCTACCCCGGGATTGACCTAGTGTACCACGGAAACCAAGGCCAATTGGAATATGACTTCGAACTGGCCCCGCGCGCCAACCCGGCCAAGATCCGTTTCGGGCTCGAAGGTGCGCGGCGGCTGCGCGTGGATTCCCAAGGCGATCTGCTGGTGGAAGTGGACGGTGGCGAACTGCGTTTTCGCCGTCCCGTGGCGTATCAGAAGACTGACGGCGCCAAGCAGTTCGTCCCGGTTCGCTACGCGCTCGAGGGGAAGGACCGGGTGGAGTTTCGCCTGGCCTCATACGACAGGCGCCAGGCGCTGGTGATCGATCCCATCCTTGCCTACTCGACGTATCTGGGTGGCAGCAGCATCGACGGCGCCAATGGAATCGCCGTAGCGCCGGACGGCACCGCCTTTGTGGCCGGCGGTACGTTCTCCGACGATTTCCCCACCGCACACGCGCTACAGCCGAACGACGGCGGGCCCAACGACTTTCCCCAAGATGCTTTTATCTCCAAGTTCAGCGCGGATGGCTCAACTTTGGTGTACTCCACTTACCTGGGCGGCGAAAGACAAGACGTGGCGAATGCTATTGCCGTTGATGCTGCCGGCGAGGCGTTTGTTACCGGCACTACATTTTCAGATCATTTCCCCGTGACCGCGGGATCAATCAACGGCTTGTGCGGTGGTGACGGAGAATGTGGGGCGACGTGGAATCCGCAGGGATATATTGTTTCAAACGCGTTCGTTGCCAAAATTAACACTGCCGGCTCCGGTCTTATTTATTCCACCTACCTCGGTTATTACGAGGATGTGGAAGGATTCGGCATTGCCGTTGATAGTGCCGAAAACGCATATGTGACGGGTAGTACTGGCCCGAACATCGCGCCCACGGTGACACTTACTGGGAGTGAAACTCCGCCGCCGTTTTTCCCCTTTGTCGGCGGTTTTGAACCCACGTATCCCGGCAGCGCCGCGGGCTACGGCGGGACCAGCGATACTGAAGCTTTCATTGTCAAAATTGATGCCACGGGTTCCGGAGTCCTCTATGCCAGCTATCTTGGCGGCAGCGACTACGTAACCGTGGGCTATGGGGTTGCGGTGGATAGCAGCGCCAACGCCTACGTCACAGGCCTGACCTATTCGGACGCAGGCTTCCCCCTCACCGCCACCGCGACTTACACCTCACCACTGGCGCCCTTGCAGGCGACGTACGGCGGGGCGGGTGATGCGTTCCTGAGCAAAGTTAATACGGACGGCACGGGCGCAGCCTCACTACTTTACTCAACCTATCTGGGTGGAAGCGGGATTGATCAAGGCAACGCCGTCGCGGTGGACACGAGTGGAGATGCCTACATCGCCGGCGCGACCACATCGACGGGCTTTTCTTTCACTCCGCCGAGCGGGGCGTTTCAGCCCGCGTGCGCTTTAGATTCGGCAAACGTGTGCGAAGGGGACGCCTTTGTGGGTAAATTCAACCCCGCCCTCAACGGCGCGGCCTCGCTCCTCTACTTTACCTACTTAGGCGGCTCGCTGGCGGATTCGGGCACGGGCATTGCTGTGGACGCCTCGGGCGATGCGTATGTTGCCGGGACCACGGTTTCCACCAATTTCCCGATATTCGGCTCCGTCTTTCAGCCCACCTACGGCGGTGGGAACGCGGATGCGTTTGTTACGGAGCTGAACCCGGCGGCCAGCGCATTGATCTACTCCACGTACCTCGGCGGCAGCAATACGGATACGGCCAGCGGCATTGCCATTGACACCACGGGGTCCGCCTATGTCACGGGCCAGACTTGTTCTATGGATTTCCCCCTGACCAATCCGGAGCAGCCTACTTACGGCGGCAACTGCGACGCGTTCGTGTCAAAAATAATCCAGTCGGGCGGAGTATCGCTTAGCCCGACGGGATTGGTGTTTGGCAGCGAGGATGTTGGCCAGCAAAGTGCCGCCCAGACCGTGACCCTCACCAATGGCGCGGCGGTGGCGTTGGCAATCGGCAGTATCGCCTTGAGCGGCGATGACCCCGGTGACTTCACCATCCAGACCAATACTTGTGGATCTTCGGTGGCTGCCCTCGGGACATGCGCCGTTACGGTGACGTTCACGCCGACCTCCGCTACCCCTCTGCTACGTACGGCGAACATCACGTTCACGGACACGGAGACCGGTGGCACGCAGCAGACTCAGGTCGTTAACTTGACCGGTACCGCCGGCTCAGCGCCGATCGTGGCCTTGTCGGCTTCGAGTCTGGCTTTTAGCACGACGGCGCCACAGTCGGTGGGAGCAACCAGCGCTCCGCTGTACCTCACTGTGACGAACACCGGAACGGCGGCCCTGACGATCTCAAGCGTGGCCGTCACCGGTGATTTTGCGGTGGCGAGCAACACGTGTGCGGCGGGGCTCCAGGCCACCACGCCGCCCTCCAATTGCACCATCGGAGTTACCTTTACTCCGAATGTGTCGGGTTCCAGTGTTGACTCATTGACGCTGACCGATAACGCGCCCAACAGCCCGCAGATCATTCTGCTCACGGGGACGGGTGCGGCCCAACCCGTAGTGTCGCTCTCGGCCACATCGCTCAGCTTTGGTTCGGTGGCCGTGAACTCGACCAGTGCGGCGCAAACCATCACCGTTACCAACACGGGCAGCGCCGCTTTAACCATCACTTCGATTACGCCGACGGCCAGCGGCAGCCCGTTCGCGGTCTCCGCCACGACCTGCAGCTCCGTGGCGGTGGGAGGTGTTTGCAGCATCAGCGTCACGTTCACCCCCACGGCCGCTGTGCCCTTCGCCGGTTCGGTCACCATTACGGACAATGCCGCGAACAGCCCGCAGACGATTGCGCTGACCGGGACGGGGGCAGCCCCGGCAGACTTCAGCATCGCTATCACTCCAACATCGGCTACGGTTGTTGCCGGGAATAGCGCGAGCATCACCGTCAGCATCACCCCGGTTTCGGGCTTCAATGGGGCAGTCACGCTGGCGTGCAGTGGACTGCCGACGCTGGCCACCTGCTCGGCCTCGCCGGCCTCTGTTACGCCCAGCGGCACCGCCATGGTCAGCTCCACGCTGTCCATCAACACGACGCAGCGCACCTTAACGCCGCCGGGAGGCCTGCCGCGTCCTCTGGGTCCGGGCGGGACGGTGCGTCCCGGGGTGTGGCTGCTCTGGGCGATGATCCTGCTGGCCGTCGGCGCGTGGACGGCGCGGAAGAACCGGATGCGGTGGAGTTGGGCAGCGCTCGCAGTTGCCGCATTGTGGCTCGCCACTTTCGCCGCTTGCGGGTCGGGCGGTACAGGGTACGTCAATCCCACCGGCACGCCCGCAGGCACGTATACGGTCGCGGTAAAAGCGACGTCGGGCGCTCTCTCGCAGTCGGCGAATTTTACGTTGACGGTGCAATAAGAAAAGTCAGGAGATCGGACCTCGGCCTGCCAAGGAGATACTTCATGCGAAAGTTTTTGGTGCTATTGCCGCTCATGCTTTTGCCGTTTTCGACGTTCGCCCAACAAACTCCCACTTGGGTAGTGTTCGGCGGCTACTCCAATTTGACGGCAAATTTCAATGCCTCAAACTTTTATTTGAATGGCGTTAATCTTTCCGTAACTGAGAATATGAACTCCTGGTTCGGGGGCGTGTTGGATTTCAGCGACCATTTCGGCACCGATAATGGTGTTAACACCGACATGCAAACGCTCACATACGGCCCCGTCTTTTCTTACCGCAAAGCGAAGCGCGTTGTTCCTTTCGGGCATGGCCTGCTCGGCGTGGTACGAGGCGGCCCGGGATACCTGGACATTTCCAAGCCGGAATACCGTTTCTGTGCATACGCGGGAGGTGGGCTGGATGTGCAGGTCACCCGCAACGTGGCCCTGCGATTGATCCAAGCCGATTACCTGATGACCCGGTTCAGCAACACCCGCCAGGATAATGTACGGCTCTCGGCCGGCATCGTTCTTCTCCTGGGCAAGAAGCAGTAGAGCCGCTCTTGGGGGTGGCTCGTGCCGGGCTCAAGCCCGGTGTTACGCGTCCCGGGCTGAAGTCCGGCCCCACCTTTGGCTGTCGGGTCAAACAATTTGCTCGACCGTGGCGAGATCCGATCAGCGTGAAAGGGAGGAAAGCGCACGTTCGTCCCCTGCAAGGGGTTCTGCCGGTCGTCACGGCATTCTTTACCTCTGGGAGTTTCAGTGCTCAGAACATCGTTGTTGGCCAAACCGGCGCCCCCGCCCCGGCGCACGCTCTCGGAGGCATGGTTAAACCTGTGGGAAACGGATCCTCCGGTTCATCCCGTCCGGCTCGGGCCTGGCGCCCCATGGCCGAAGACCCGGCGGCTCGGGTCGGCCTTCCTGACATCCCTGCTGTTCCACTCTGCCGTAGTGTTCTTTTACTACAGCATCCCGTTTGCTGCTCTCTTCTTGCTGTTCCTGGGTACTTCGCGTATCAATCCTACCCATCGTCCCATGGTCGTGTACGAGTTTCGACATTTGACGCTGCCGCCGTACCTCCCGGCGCTCCACCCGCCCGGCGCGGGGAAAGCTCCGGGACGCGGAGCGAAACCTGGAGCGCGTCCGCGCTTGGGCGCCACCCGGTTCGATTCGCGCATAACGATCATTTCCAACCCGCCTAATCCGGATAACTTCCGGGTTACGCTGAAAACGCCGGCGCCTCCAAAGCTTAAACTACCCAAAGATGTATTGGTGCCGGACTTCATTTCCGGGGGACCGGCGTTCGCTCCGGCGCCTCCCAAGAAAGCAACACCGGCTCCGGCGCCGCCCAAGCCCCCCGCGCCGGCTCCGCAAAAGGCAAGTATCCCACCGCCGCCTCCGCCGCCCCCTCCCAAACCTGTGTTGACGCCGGTCGTGCCGACGTCGGTGAAGGTCGCCGCACAGCCGCCGCCTCCGCCGCCCACGCTGGCATTGCCCGAGCATTTACCCAATCTTGCCTCGGCCCATCTTGAGGTTCCGCTCCCGCCGCCACCTGTCATCAAACCGGTGCAACCCGTCCAGCAGGCAGCTCCGGCGCCGCCAGTCCGGCCGGCTGCGCCCCCCGCGCCGGCCTCCGCTCCGCAAAGCGCCAAGCCCGCCGCGGCTGAGGCGTCCTCCGCCAACGGGTCCGGGAGCACGCCCGGTTCCGGCCCTGCCGGAGAAGCCCAGAAGACGGGCGGGGGGCCAGAGATCCTGTCCCTCAGTGTGAATCCGATCCCCTTCAAGGACCTTGCTTCAATTCCGGCGGGCCAACTCTCGGGAGCATTTTCGGTGGGGCCGGCCGGGACGGTGGAAGGATCGCCGGGAGGAGTGCCGGGCGGGGCGCCCGATGTGGGGGAGGGTGGCCATGGGCCCGGGGGTGATCGCAGCGTGGCCGTCGGAAACGGGGGCGGGAAACCGGGAGGCGGCGGCAACTCCGGCCCCGCAACCTCTCCCGCAGGCCCGACGGTCAGCATCTCCGGGCCGGCAGGCTCCGGGGGCGGCATGGCCGGAACGCTTCCACCCCTGAAGCCGGAAGCGCTGGTTTTCAAGGTGCCACCCGAGCCGCCCAAGGGCCATATCCCTAGTTTGGTGGTCAGCAGCGGCTCCCTGGGGGGCGGCGGGTTGCGCGTTTTCGGCGTCCTGCACGGCGACAAGGTCTACACCATTTACTTTGCCATGCCGGGGAAGAGTTGGATCCTGCAATACTGCGTCCGCGCGAGCGCCGCCAAAGTGGATCCGCCTCCCCACACCATGCAATTGGTCATACAACCGCCCGTCACACCTCCGGCCGTCACCGAGCAGTACGGCTTTCACCACGCGCCCAGCCAGGACCCGGTGAAGAACATGATCATTCTGCACGGAAGCATAAGCGAAGACGGTTCCGTGGGCGATCTGACGGTTCTCCAGGGGTTTGATTCAACCACCAACGCCGCTGCCTGCGCCGCGTTTCGGCGCTGGAAATTCAAGCCTGCTCTCCGCGCCGGAGTCCCGGTGGCGCTCGACATTCTCGTCGGCATTCCCTGACACAACGAAACGGTCGTAGAGGCGTTTTCCGCCGCCACCCCGCGAGGTAAACTCGCCGCTGCGAATTTACGTCGTTCCGGCGCCAACCGCGCGTAATGGTACCAGAGTGCTATTGCCATACAGCAGGTTGGCTTTTACTATTCGGGCGGCTGTCCAGATCATATTTCCGATGGGTCGGACTTTGTTACCGCTTAGCCTTGCACTACTGACTCTTACAGGCGTCTTTTGATGCCGCGCAGTTCGCTACACGCTGGCTTTCAGACGAGTCGCCACGGAGGTTAACGAAAATGGGTACGTTGATTGGGAAACAGAGGACCGCGTCGCCGAAAGCGACCGCTGGTGTCCGATCCCGCGCGAAACGCCGTTTAGGTCGTGACGAGCGGGGCTCGGCGATGGTTGAGACGGCCCTGGTGTTGCCGGTCTTGCTGGGGGTCGTCATGGGCATTATTACCTTCGGAGTAGCATTCGGAAACTATCTGGCTTTGACGAATGCCACGGCTATGGGTGCACAGGCTCTGTCGATCAGCCGCGGCCAGAGCCTGGATCCCTGTCAGACGGTCTACAATGCGTTTCAGTTGGGAGCACAAAACCTACCGTTATCTGGTCTCACATTTACGATTCTGGTGGATTCCCCGGCTACCGGGTCCACTGAAACTACGCTTTACACCCTGTACCAAGGCAGCAAGGGCGTGGCGCCGACGTGCTCCAGCAAAAACCTGACGTCTGGGGCGCCCAGCGAGTTGTTGGCGAACGACGTGGCTTCAGTGAAGGTGACTTATCCCTGCAACCTGGTGATCTATGGCAAGGACTTTGCGCCTAACTGCACCTTGACGGCGCAAACGTCGGAGGTAATCCAATGAATCGGGAGAACCCATCGGTTACGTCCCGGAGACGCCGCGAAGCGCGCGGGCAAACCCTGGTGTTTGTCCCCGTTGTTTTGGTTGCCCTGCTCTCCATTGCCGCGTTATCAATCGATTTGGGAAATCTCTATTTGTCTTATCAACAGATCGAGGTATCAACCCAGGCGGCAGCCTTGGCGGGAGCCCAGATGCTGCCCAACAACACCCAAAGCGTCATTACGCCCGTTGTGAAGAAGTACGGCGTAGCGTCAGGCGATTTGAACTACCATCCGAATCTGTCCAGTCCTTCGATGTCGGTTACCTATCCGTCGTGCCTGACGACCACCGGAGTTCCCTGCTATAACGGCAGCGGCCAATCCGGCACGAATGCCATCGTCGTTACCCAATCAGCGACCGTGAGTACGATCATCGCCCGGATCTTCGGCGTCAAGACCCTTCCCGTCAGCGCCGAGGCGGAAGCCAGTGCCGCGGGCGGGAGCGCTGCCCCGTACGATGTAATGGTCGTTCTGGATACGACGAAGTCGATGGGTGATACCGACAGTGACAGCCAGTGCAGCACCACACGCATGCAATGCGCACTACAAAACATGCAGACCTTATTGAGCGACCTCTCGCCGTGCGTTGCGCCTCTAACGACCTGCGGTACAGCCTCAGCCCAGCAAGCTAATAGCGGCGGCAACGTCGCGCAACCGGTGGATGAGGTCGGCCTGATGGTGTTCCCGGGACTGTGCAGCGACACGGGTAGCGACGTCACTACGAGTAATTGTACGACCCTGGCCAAGGGTACTTCTCCGACGACTACGACTGCCAACGTAACCTATGCACAGTACGATTACAATTGTTCGGCCAAAAACCCTCCGACCGCGTCCTACAATAACAACCCGGAATACCTGATCGTTCCCTTGGAGAGCAACTACCGCACTTCCAATACGACGACCACGTTGAACGCCAGCTCCAACCTGGTGAATGCCGCCGGAACTGGAAACTGCACCAATATGGGTGTGCAAGCGCCGGGCGGCGAGGGGACTTTTTACGCCGGCGCCATCACGTCGGCACAGGAGTATCTGGCGGCGAACGGGCGGGCGAACGCCACCAACGTTATCATTCTCATTAGCGATGGTGATGCGTCTAATCCCAACGTGGCGGGAAACGTGATCACGAATTCCAATTCCGCCTACGGTCCCACCGGCCTGTACCCGGCCGCGAATGCGTGTGCGCAGGCGGTCTCGGCGGCCCAGGCCGTTGCGGCCCAGGGCACCTTGGTATACGCGATCGCTTATGGGGCGGAGGCATCGGGTTGCAGCAGCGACACTGGGGCTTATAAAGGGAGCCCTTGCTCAACCATGGAGAATATCGCCTCCTCGCCCGGCGTTATTCCTGACGCAACGAAATTTTTCTCCGATTACACAGCCACGGGAAGCTCCGGTGCCTGCATCTCCAGCGCCAACCCTACCACCAACCTCAACCAGATCTTCCAGAAGATAGCCGGCCAGCTTACCGTTGCCCGATTGGTTCCTAACGGCACAACATGACGACCTGAGGTGATTCAACACGTTGACGTTCGCGGCCGCCTGTGGGGGCGCGCCTCGAATTGATGATGTCGAAATAGGGTGACCAACTGCCGTCCGCCGAAGACGCAAAGAAGAATCGCCGTACTTTGTCGCCTTTCTTTGCGTCACGGGGTCGTGGTGTGGGTGGTTTTGTTCTCCCAAGGGCTCTTCGCGCATCTCTCCTGCTGTTATAGATCGGCTTTATTGATTCGTTTGGTACTAGACAACCCTTGGGCGAACCTCTATAATCGCACTTAACCATAACCAGTAAAAAAGCAGGGTAAGTCCGACCACGACCGATCTACGTAGGAGGAGGTACACATGGCGAAGTGTACTAGGGACGCGGGCCAGGCAGCAGTGACGGTGGCGCTCGGCATGGTTGTTCTCTTGGGCTTCCTGGGTCTGGGGATTGACCTGGGATACCTGCGCATGGCCAAGCGGCAAGTCCAGGGCGTGGCCGATGCTGCCGCATTGGCGGCGGCGGAGGAGTTTAGCCAATGTACCAGCGCAGGCACGCTGGATTGCGCGGCGATGACCTCGGCAGCGCAGGAAGCCCTGACGGAGAACAGCTTCACCGGCAGTTCGCTTTACAGGGCCTGCGCGGCGACCAGCGGCAACCTGACGCTGACGGTGAACAATCCGCCGTGCTATATGGGGTCGACGGCCAAGGACAAGTATTATCACAACAATAACTATGTCGAAACCGTGGTTAGTGAAAAAGTGTCGACGTATTTCAGCCGGATCTTCGGGGTGACGTCGGAGACCGTGACCGGCCGGGCGGAAGCCACGCTGCCGAGCGGCGGCACTTGCACGTATACGACCGGCAGTTCGGGCACCGACATGACTCTGGTTGTTGGAATCTACTCCACTCCGTGCGGCGTCGTGGATGAGTCGTCGAGTTCAAATGCCTTTCAGTGTGCGATAGATTCTTTTAGCGCGCCCTACATCGGCGTGGTGGGCAGCTCATCGGGATTCATTTGCTTGTTTCCGGGCGCCCATCCCACCACGGGTATTCCACTTCCCAATCCGCCTGATCCCTTGGCTTACTTGCAGGCGGGCCTGGATGCGGGAGCGCCCGGTCCGGCGGCCTGTGGAACTTCGACCTCGAGTCCCTACACGGGCCACAGCGGATCACTACTCACAATTTCCTCGGCGGCTACGCTGAATCCAGGTACTTATTGTGGTGGGATCAAGCTTAACCCTGGCGCCAACGTCACCTTCACTCCCGGGATCTACACCCTTACGTCGACTGGCGGTGCGGGAGGATTGAGCATTGATGCTGGCACGACGGTAACGGGAAACGGCGTGGGCTTTTACAATTATGGACCCAGCGGGGGCGTGGACTTCCTGTTTAGTTCGGCTACACCCGGAAACATTGCGCTGACTGCGCCGAACAGCTCCAACTGCTCGGGTTGTTCTCCCGCTTGGCAGGGAATGCTGTTCTACCAGGATCCTGGAAATACGACGACGTCGGTCGTGGTGGGCTCGGCCAGTTTTAACACCAGCCTGATCGGGACTTCGTATTTTCCCCAGGCGCAAGTCACGTATGCGCTGGACTTCGATACCAGTGACAAACATTACAATGATGTAGTGGCGAAGTCCATTTTCATGGGTTTCACCATCAGCGTCACCGGCCAGTCGGTCAACACATACGTCAACAACAATTTCAGCGAGCTGTCCAACGGGAACCCTATTAAGAGCACCATAGCTGTCTTGGCGGAGTGATTATGAAATTCCGATCGCGTGTCGTATCCCGAATTGTGTCCCGATCGAGCGTCCGGCAGCGGACCGGCGTAGAGGGTGTGTTGTGGCGGGAACGGGGAACTGCCCTGCTTGAATTCGCCTTCCTGCTTCCGCTTCTGGCGCTTATGCTGCTTGGGGTTATCGACCTGGGACGCGCCTATTACTTGAGCATTGAGATCAAGAACGCCGCTTACAGCGGAGCCCTGTACGGCGCCAATAATTATACGGACACGACGGGTATGGTGACCGCCGCGAACGATGATGCCGGGGACGCTACCAAGCTCACCGGCTGGAGTGTCAGCGCGACGACCGGATGCGAATGCTCCAACGGTAACAGCTCGGTGAGTTGCACATCGACGGGATGCACCTATAACGTGGTCAACTATGTGCAAGTCACCACCTCCGTCACCTACCACACGCTGTTTCCGTGGCCGGGCATACCTTCGTCCATTGCCTTGCAAGGGGTGTCCAAGCTTCGGACCGGCCAGTAGGCAAAAAGTAGAAGATCGTGAGATTGCTGCATCGGCAGATGGGGTGACCGGGTGAACCAACAGTTGAGCGGATTAAAAAGAAACTGCGTTTCGGGCTCCGGGCTTGAGTCTACCGCCCCACGCCCATGTGAAAACCACCGCAACTGGCTAGATTTATGGCCTCCTATGCGGAGGCTCCGCGCCAGAGTGCGGAATGCGCGCCTGGCCGGGGAGCGCGGCACCACGCTGGTGGAATATGCCATCGTGCTGACGATTCTGCTCACTTTTATCTTCGGCGTAATGGATTTTTCACGCTACCTTTATGTCTACCACTTTGCCGCTGATGCGGCGCGCGAAGCGACACGTTATGCAGCAGTGCGCGGTTCGACCTTCAGCACGGCCTGCTCCGCCGGCCAGACGACTGGGTGTTACGCCTCGGCTGCCAATGTTGCGACCTATGTCCAGGGCATAACGCCGGGGGGGATTTTAGCGGCGACGGGGCCTAATTCTTCGTGGACAAGTTCCACCACCTGCTCGTCCTCCGGCTCGGTGAGCAGCCCGACCGTTTCCACCTGTTGGCCGGGACAGCTTGACAGCACCAGCTCATGCAATACGACAGCGAGCGGCGTGACCGGGGTGGACGACAATCCCGGTTGCCTCGTCGAAGTGGTGGTCGCTTATCCCTTCCAGTTTATGTTGCCGTTTTTGCCGGCTTCGACAAAGACGTACACCATCTCGAGCACCTCCGAGGTGGTGATCGAGCAGTGAGGATCCGGGTGAGCAGACGATTTTGAAAGCGGATCGTGATCGTAATCACGGGCTGAGGTGAACTCCAAGGGGGAACGATTCTACAGGAAGCAGGTCGTATCCTGCGGGTTCCGTCTTCCGACGCCCTCTTCAGGGGAATGAGGCTAATGAGGCTAATGGAAAAAGAGACCATTCGCGTTTGTTTCTGCACGCCCGAACCGGATTTTGGCGAGGTCGTGGGACGCGCTCTGGGTTCGGGCTTTGAGGTGAAAACGGACGATTGCGACAATGCAGCCGTCCCGGCCGGCGAGGAGGGGTACGACTGTGTTCTGCTGGATTTGCGCGACCTTCCCCCTGGCGCTGAGGTGGAAGCCGGCCTGCGGCAGTTCGAGAAATTCCGGCGGACGGATTTCTCTCCTCCGATCGTGGTCATGCTGGGCGCCGAGGATAGCGCCTTGTTGCGGCATCTGGTGGAAGCCGGCGCTTACGATGTGCTCGCGAGTCCACCGGATATTGTTGAGCTGCGCTGGGCACTGCACCGTGCCCGCCGCCTGCATCGGGTGGAAAGGGAGCTGCGTGAACTCCGGACGGCACAGAGTTCGGCGGACCGCCTGGATGAACTGATCGGCTATACCGATAACATGCGCGAGGTTTTTACCATGGCGCGCAAGGTGGCGCCGTGTGATGTGAACGTGATGATTACGGGCGAGACGGGCACGGGCAAGAGTATTTTGTCGCGGGCCCTGCACCGCCTCAGCCCGCGCGCCGGCAGGAACTTCGTGGCGTTTTCCTGCGCCAATCTGCCCGAGCACCTGGTAGAGGATGAGTTGTTTGGCCATGAGAAAGGCGCGTTCACCGGGGCGTTCATGTTGCGTCGCGGCCGCTTCGAATCGGCGGACGGCGGAACGCTGTTCCTGGATGAAGTGGGGGATTTGCCGCTGGGATTGCAGGCCAAACTACTGCGCGTTCTACACGATGGCAGCTTTGAACGCTTGGGCAGCAACACATCGCTGAAGTCTAACGTGCGCTTGATTTGCGCCACCCATCGCAATTTGGAAGCGATGGTCCAGAATGGCGAATTCCGCGAGGACCTGTATTATCGCCTGAACGTCATTCAACTGCACCTGCCGGCGCTTCGCGAACGCAGCGGTGGCATTGTGACTCTGGCTCATCACTTGTTACAGCAGGTCAACCGGGAATTCGCGAAAAACGTGACCCGCTTTTCGCGGCTCGCGATGGACGCCCTGGATGAATATGCCTGGCCCGGCAACGTTCGCGAACTGGAGAACATGATCCGGCGCGCGGTGGTTTTGGCGGAGGGGCAGACCATCGAAGTCTGGCATTTGCCGGATAAGTTGCGAAATGGGTTCGACCAGCTCCAGGCTGCGCGCTCATACGACGAGGAATTGCGGGACTTCAAGCGGCGTCTTGTACTCCGCACTCTGCAACAGTGCGATGGCAACAAGGCGGAAGCGGCACGCGTACTCGGTATGGCGCGCGGCTACCTGCATCGCTTGATTCATGACCTCAAGATTCAATCCGAAGAGACTGCTCTGGTTGTCGGTTCCGCGCCATCCGCGTCTTCCGGCATAGTGATGTAGAACCGGAATACGGGATACGGGACCCGGTTGTCGGGTTGGGGACCAGGCGTAAGGGATTTAGGGCACGGGGCGCCAGGAAACAAGAGGAGACTGACGGCTAGATAGGTGGACAACTTGTCTCTTGACGGATGGGTACGATCAGGGTAGGCTAATCAGCGGCATGCACGACGCCCGCCTCAGCGCCGACTTTCCTATCGCTTTCGCATCTGAAACGGCACTCCTGGAACCGCTCGGAAACCAAAAAGATGTTAACACATGCGTTCGAGGTCTTAGGAGACCGGGCGCCAATCCGGCCGTCTGTGCGCTTGGGTTCTGCTTGGCTGTCTTCAAAAAATGAAGGTGCATCCGGCGATGTTGATGAAAACAAAGGAAGACGAAAAAAAGTGTCAGGCGCCAGGTGCCAGGTGTCAGGTTCCACGGCATCGGGTGCCGGTCTGACTGTCTGTCCCCTGCTTCTGGCCCCTGTCTTCAAAAAATGACGGTGCATCCGGCGATGTTGATGAAAACAAAGGAAGACGAAAAAAGGTGCTAGGTGTCAGGTGTCAGGTTCCACGGCAAGTTGCCAGGGAGTCACAACTGAGGGCACAGGCAAGCGCGCGCCGCATAAACGCAAAATATACAGGAATATCCCGAGAAGTTATTGAAAATAAAGCAGTGGCAGAATAACGGGGCACTTCTCACCGTAATTTGGGATGGCAATTATCAATCTCGAATCGCGTGCTTCGAACCCCGTATGCCGTATGCCGAATACTGAACACCGTGTTTCTATGACCCCAGGTTTAATCCGAGAGCTGCACGATCCGGAGTTTCTCCTCACCCAGCAAAGCCCTGATGGCGGATGGGGCTACCGCGTAGGTTCTACCAGCGCCGTGGAGGCCACCGCGTGGGCGCTTATGGCGCTCCTTGAAGCGAGTGGCGCTCCCTCCGCATCGGAAGCCTGTGTGCGGGCGTCCGCCTGGCTGCTGGGGGCGCAGCATCCCGACGGCTCCTGGCCTGCCTTTCCCGGCCAGCCGCAAGGTTGCTGGGCCACATCTCTCGCCTCCCGCGCGTTGCATCTCCATGGCGGGGCGCAGAATGCGGTCGAGCGCGGACTGAATTGGCTGCTTGATACCCAGCCGGCCGAGGGCGCCCTGGTGTGGCGTCTGCGCCAATCTTTGTTCCGCTCGCGGCTGGCTCGTCAGGATAATTCGTTGCTGGGCTGGAACTGGACGCCCGGGACGGCGAGTTGGGTTGAGCCCACTGCGTATGCGCTGCTGTTTCTGCGCGCCCTGCCTCCAACAATGCTTTCGCCTCGGGCAGTGAAACGGCTACAGTTGGCGGAGCAAATGCTCTTCGACCGGATGTGCCCGGGCGGCGGATGGAACAGCGGCAACCCGCTGATCTACGGCGTGGCGGGGGTACCCCGCATTGGACCCACGGTTTGGGCCCTGCTGGCGCTGAGAGATCATCCCGGGCGGCCGGAGATTCAGATGAGCGTGCGCTGGCTCGAGAACGCGTACGGCGAAATTCACGGGGCCGCGTCGCTCGCCTTGGCGCACCGCTGCCTGCGAGTGTACGGACGGCCCGTGCCCCCATTGCAGCCCACCCTTCGTGAGCTTTACTTACACAATCGGTTCTTCGATAATGTGCTCACGACAGCGTGGGTGCTGTTGGCGCTGAATAGGGAATAGGGAACAGGGAATAGGGGACAGGGAATAGGGAACAGTGGACAGCAAAGATAGGGAATAGGCAGTGCTTATCCGGGGTTTGTTGTTCACCGTCAGATGTACGCTGTCCACGAAATCGAGCACTGGTCCTGTGGCCACTGTTTTACTGTCGATTGTTGACTCTCAACTGCAAGCTGGTTGCTGTTCCCTGTCCCCTATTCCCTATTCCCTTTCTTCACTGTTCACTGTTCACTGACTTATGAGCTTTGCCCGCCCCAACCTGATGCCGTCGTTCACGCGCCCGCCGTCGCGCGTGGCCATCGTCCGTTGCAGCGGGTATGATCGCGACGTTGGCGCAGTGCTGCTTCAGGCCTTGCAGCAGTTTGACTTGCCGGTCAAGGGCCGGAAAGTCTTGCTCAAGCCGAACTTTGTCGAGCCCGATCCCGATGGTGTGGTCAATACCCACCCTGCCGTGGTGGGCGGGGTGCGCGATGCGTTTTTGCGCCTCGGGGCAGAATCCGTGCGAGTGGCGGAAGGGCCCGGACACGAACGCGACACGGAGGCGATTGTTGAGACCATTCGCCTGCGTGACTTTCTGGGGCCCCTGCCCGGAGTGTTCGTGGACCTGAACCTGGATGAGGTGCGCCCGGTGGACCTGCGCACGCGGGCGTCGAAGCTGAAGCAGCTTTATCTCCCGAGAACGGTTCTGGAGTCGGACTTCATTGTCTCGCTGCCCAAGTTGAAAACGCATCACTGGGTCGGCGTGACGCTTTCGCTCAAAAACATGTTCGGCATCGTGCCGGGGTGCTGTTACGGCTGGCCCAAGAACCTATTGCACTGGGCGGGCATCACTCGTTCCATCCTCGACCTCAACAGCACGGTGCGTCCGGATTTCGCAATCGTGGATGGCATCGTCGGCATGGAGGGTAACGGCCCCATCCAGGGTTCTCCCAAGCCCGCCGGCGTGCTGATCCTGGGTGACGATCCCGTGGCCGTTGACGCCACCTGCGCACGGGTGATGGGTTTGGTCCCCGAGCGTATCGACTACCTTGCCAAAGCCGGCGCATTGCTTGGGCACTTGCGGCCTCATAGCATTCGTCAGCTTGGCGAGACGGTGGCGAGCGTCCGAACGCCGTTCGCGGTTCTCCCCGGTTTCCAAAAACTGAAAGAATCGAGAAGTACAGTGAAGAGTGAAGAGTGACGAGTGGCAGGAACCGTCACCGTTGAAGGGGAACACATGAGTTTGGCCGACACACAAAAAGACACGCTGGCGGCGGCGCCGGCAGACGCTACCGGTTCTCTTAGCTCGTCACTTGTCACTCGTCACTGGGCGTTGTCCCTGATTTCGTTCCCGGCGTTAATGGGCGTGCTGATCGCGGCGGCCATGTTCGTGCCGCTGCGCAATTTCGCCGTGGACCCCGATGTGTGGTGGCACATTAAAGTAGGCGCCACCATCTTCTCCACTCATCACTGGCCCATTGTGGATGCCTATTCGTTCACGGCGCGCGGCACGCACTGGATAGCCTATGAATGGCTGGGCGAGCTGCTGCTGGCGGCGGTCGCGCGCGCGGGGGGCATTCGCGGGCTGATGCTGCTGGATCTTCTGCTGGCCAGCGCCATCCTGTTTGGGCTGTATGCCCTCGTCACGCTGCGCTGTGGCAAGTCCAAGGCCGCCTGCGTGGTGTGCATGGTGCTGCTGCCGTTGGTGTACCCCTCCTGCACTTTGCGCCCGCAGATGCTCGGGTACATCTTCCTCATCGTCACCCTGATCATCCTGGAACGTTTTCGCCGGGGCCACACCCGCGGGATATGGTTGTTGCCGCCCCTGTTCCTGGTGTGGGTGAACACGCATGGCAGTTTCATTCTGGGCGTGTTTGCCCTGGCGGTATACTTTGCCGCCGGCCTGGTGGAGATTCACTGGGGCGAACTTTACTCCCGCCGCTGGACGGCGGGCGAGCGCCTCCGCTTGGAACTCGTCGCCCTCCTCGGATTCATCGCTCTCACCCTTACGCCCTACGGCACGGAGGTCTGCGTCTACCCCTTCAGTATGGCCTTCGCTCAGCCGATCAATGTAAGCAACATCCAGGAGTGGCAGTCCATGATGTATGCCGAGTTCTTCGGCAAGCTGTTCCTGGCGCTGATCCTTGGCTTCGTTTTCGCGCAGGTCGCGCTCCGCCCCGCCTGGCGGCTGGATGAGTTGATCCTCTTCCTCGCCGGCATCACGGCCGCTTCCCTGCACGTGCGCTTCTTGCTACTGTTTGTGCCTTTTTGCGCCCCCATGTTTGCCGTAATCCTGGCCCGCTGGATACCACCGTATGAACCTGCCGAGGATAAATACGCGCTGAACGCTGTATTAATAGCGCTCGCCGTGGCCGGTGTGGTGTGGTTCTTCCCTTCACGCGCCAAAACCCGATCCATCATGGAGGGCAAGTGGCCGGTAAGGGCGGTGGCATATTTAAAGCAGCACCCGGCACCCCGCCCCATGTACAACACCTATGGCTACGGCGGTTATTTGATTTGGCAACTGGACGGGCAGAACAAGGTGTTTGTGGACGGACGGGGTGACATTTACGAGCAGACGGGCGTCCTGGATGATTATCTGAAGATTGCGCGCCTGGGCGTCGCAGCACCCGCGCTGCTCGATGCTTACGGCATCCAGTCCTGTTTGATCAGCTATGACGAACCGCTGCGGACGTTGCTGGCTAATTCCCCGGCATGGCGGCGGGTCTACAGCGACAACGAGAGCGCGCTGTTCGTCCGCGACCAGGGAAAATAAACGTCACTGCCCATCGCGCCAGGCGCGAGAGTGTTGTGAATCCAAACGCGATTGAGAACCGATTGACCTTGCAGAAACTGGCGCTGCCTTGGCTAGGTGTAGCGGCTACGCTAGTTCTGTTTCTTCTCCTGGTGGCGCACGCGCATCCCACCCGGTGGTTCGGGGCGTTTCGCGACGACGGACTCTATTTCAGCTCCGCGAAGGCGCTGGCGGAGGGCCGCGGCTACGTCATTGCCAACCTTCCCGGCAACCCGCCGCAAACCAAGTACCCGATCCTTTATCCCTGGATCCTCTCCTGCATCTGGAAGTGTAATCCTTCATTCCCTGCGAACCTCACGTGGGCCGTGTGCCTGAGCGCGGCGTTTAGTTGTGCGTTCCTGATTGTGGCGTTTCTGTTGCTGCGCCAATTTCGCGGAGTTTCAGACCGCACGGCCCTGGTAATTCTCGTCGTATGCGCCACGCTGCCGGATTTGGTGACGGTGGGCGGATCGGTGTTGAGCGATTCGCTTTTCATGCTGTTGGCGATGGCGGCGATGGTGGTTGCGGACCGCGCCCTGCGTGCCGGCGGTAGGATCCCCTGGGCGGTCTGGGCGGGAATTCTTGCCGGCCTTACCACCATGGCGCGCAGCGTGGGCGTGGCGGTTGTCGCTGGAATCGTGCTGGCGGGCCTGTACCGTCGTGCCCTGCGTCAGACCGTAGCTGCTTGTTGCGGCGCCGCTCTCTTTCTGGTTTCCGCCTTGTGGGTGGGCGTGGGGTCACACAGCGGCGCCGTGGTGGCGCCGGCCGCTCACTGGCCGCCGGGGTGGCAGCAGACTTATGCGTATTACACCAGCTACATAGGGATGTGGAAACTGGGTGTTCCGAATCTCCGCGTCTTCCTCAGCACGGTAGGGGGGAACCTTGGGGCAATCATTGAGACTCCTGCCTGGTATTGGCTCCATCCCACGCTCAGCACGGGAAGCGGTTTCGCGGCAACCGCTCTCGGAACTCCCCTGACCCTCCTTGGCGTCGTCGGCATCGTGCGCCAGGCACGTGCCGATGAGTGGAAACCCATTCATTTCGTCCTGGCGCCCACCCTCCTCATTCTTCTCTTGTGGAATTACCCGGTCACCTATCGTTTCCTGCTTTTATTTGTGCCACTCTTCTGCCTGGGGTTCTGGGTGGAAGCAAAGCACCTGGCCGCCGTCTTGCGGCGGGCGCTGAGGTTGGGAGGCATAGCCGAAAGAATGCTGGCAGGGTTGATTTCAGCGGCCTTCCTGGCACTGGCGGGAATTGCGCTGTGGAATATGTGGCAATTCTACCGGCCGCACCCCTGGGCTGAACTGCAGGCCGCCCGCCTCCGCCGGGACAAGGCCCAGGCATACGACTGGATTCGGAAAAATACCCTACCGGCAGATCGAATTATCGCCTGTGAAGACGGTCCTGTTTACCTCTTCACCGGCCGTCAAACGGTGATGCCGATGGCGTTTTCGAGCGAGCATAGCTATACGCATAATCCCCGGATTCTGGCGCGTGATTTGGACGATATGGCTGACACGGCGGCGGCCATTCGCGCTCACTATTGGCTTAGCTCGCCGGACGATTTCACCACTGACGACGAGAGAGCCCAGCCGGCGAGGACGCGGGAAGCGGCAATCGTTGCGGCCTGGCCCGAGGTTTTTCGCAGCCCGGATGGCTGGGTGCGTGTGTACGACATCTCGGGCGCGGGCCAATCCCGAGTTGACCCGGAATGACGCCGTCATTCCACCACCCCACGGTACTTCTTGCGCGTCACTTTTCAGGTGTCACTGGGTATAGGGCGAGATGACCGGCGGGTCTCGATCCGGCTCCACCAGCCACACTTTTCGGTCGTGAAAATACGTGATCAGCTCACGGTTCCCGTCCGGGCCCATATCATGTGCCCAGACCACCTTGGAACCATCAATATCCGCGCGGTTGTATACCCACTCCGAGTGGGTGCTATGCTCGGGCGAGTACCGGACAATGACCAGGTGACGGCCGGGTTCCTGCTCGAAACGGTGAAGCACACTGGCGCGATTCAAGGCCTGATCTCCGCCGCAAACGTAAGGCAAAGGACAAGCCTGCGAACTCAGCACCCTCGGAAGCGCCGCGGCACAAACGGCCAACATGGCTAGGCAGATCACGGGAACGGCACGGGCAACGGCGAGCCCTACCGGCTTTCCATGCCACGTCCAGGCTCGCACGGATTGCATCGCCCTTATGAGCAGGGCGTACAAGATACAAGTTCCCGGTGCCGCATAATGGGGGCTGGAATAAACCTCCACGCCGCAGGTGACAAGACCCAATGCCGCAACGATGAGGAGAAAACGTGTTTGGGGGTTGACCTTACCCCAGGTGAGGCCGTAGGGCACAATCGCCAGGGACATCAGAAATGGCAGCGTAAATACCGGTCCCACAAAAAAGTCCCACATTTGGGCTATTTTCGTGGCTTCGAGCCGCAGCACGCCAATCAGCGAGCGGGATTGCACCAGATAGTTAAGCTCAAAACTTAGGTAGTAATTCCTGAGCACGGCATGATGATAGTTCGGGACGGGGTTGGGAGTCTGGCCGAAGAAGTAGGGCGTGACCATGGCCGCGTGGTGGTAGACCTCGTTGGGCATACGCCATGGGCTCCCCGTGACCCTCCAGAAGTAGTAGCAGGTGAGCACCGCGAACACGCCTAGCAACAAGCTGGTGGGAAGCGCTACCCGGCGTAGGCAGACGCGCAGAGGGGGCCGATCTTTTCCCATCATCCAGTAAAGCAGCGCCGCCGCAACCGGAAGGCTGAACATGAGGCCCTCATAGGGGCGGCTATTGGCAAGGATGCCCACACCCAGGCCCAGCAGCAACCCATCCGTCACCCGCAGGGAGTGCTTGACGCGAGGCAAAGCCCCATAAAGAAGCGCGCCCCCCGTCGCGGCCACCGCACCTCCCCAATAGGTATTGGCCCAGTAGCTGAAGGTGGCGAGGCGCATGACCGCCAGCATCCCGCCCAGTAACGCCCATTTGGGAGGCACCCAACCTTGCAGCATCCAGCAGAGCGCCGCGCACATGGCGCCCGTACTGAGCCACACGCCCCAGAACGGATGGCCCAGCACGACTTGTCCAAAGGCCAAGACCAAACCCTGAGCCGGCGGGAACATGGACGCGTACGTCGGGTGCCAAAGCTCATGAAACGTCTCAAAGTGAATCCAGAGAGGGTGAGTGGGATTGGTCAGCCGCCCATGAGCGAATGTGTCCGCGGCGAGCAGGTAACTAAACTCGTCGTGACACGCCGGCTCGGGAATGGGGAGGATTGGCAATAAGGCCGCACGAACGGCGAGCGCTGCTATACCCACTACTGCCACGGACAGGCGAGGCCTCGCTGCCAGCCTGCCGAACGCGCGTTCCGCAGCGCTCATCCAGCCCGATCCAAGATTGGGAAAGGCGAAGGCCAGCGCCAGGGCCAGCAAGACCATTCCCGACTCGATCGCGTAAATCATGGCGCGCCGGCCTCCCCGCTATTGGGCGCCCCTGACACTGTTGTTAAAGATTCCTGTTTCCTCTCTCCGGGACTACGGCGAGGGGGCCATCCGATTGTCTTTCCAACCACGTACAGAGGGCGCGCTTTCACCTCCTCATACAGGCGTCCCACGTACTCACCGATGATGCCCAGGAAAAAGAGCAAAATGCCGGAGAGAAATGTAATGAGCAAAACGAGAGCCGTGAAGCCCTTGGGAGAATTATGAAGAAAAAACTTGGCGTAGATTGAATATATCGCAAACCCGCCTGAGAAAATCATGGCGAGCATGCCGAACAGCGTAGCGGCGCGCAGGGGCACGATGGAAAAGGCGAAGATTCCGTCGGAAGCCAGTTTGAGGAGTTTGCCGAAGCTGTACTTGCTTTCGCCAAAGTGACGCTCGGGCCGATCGACAGGAATGCCGATTTGGCGGAACCCCACCCACCTGCGCAGCCCGCGCAAGTACCGATGGTGCTCGGGGAGGCGGCGGAGTTCCTCGACTACCCGGCGTGACATCAGAGCGAAGTCGCCCGCGTCAAGCGGCAAGTTCAACTCCGAGAGCGCTGCCACCAGACGGTAGAAAAGGAAATAGGCGAGTTTAAGCCACCACGCTTCTCTCCGCCGGGCGCGCATCGCATAAACTACATCGTACCCTTGCTGGAACTGCTCGACAAATCGCGGAATGGCCTCCGGAACGTCCTGAAGGTCCGCATCCATCACTACGACGGCGTCCCCGGAGCAGTAATCAAGTGCGGCCGTCAATGCCGCCTGGTGGCCGAAATTTCTTGAGAGCGCAACCACGATGATTCTTGGGTCGCGGGCTGCTTCCGCTTCCAGGATTTCCAATGTCCGGTCAGAACTGCCGTCATCCACCATCACCATTTCGTGCGGTCCGGCGCCGATGGTTTCCAGCACCGCCCGGGTGCGACACAAGAGTTCGGGCAATGCACTCTCCTCGTTATACAGCGCGACGGCCACAGACAAGCGCAAGGCCTTGGTCATGGCTTACCTCTTCCTTTGAAGTAGACCATCTCCCAGAGGGTCGCTCCCCAGCCGGTGACGCTCACGGGCTCGAAAACCACTGTCTCGAACGCCTGGCCGAATAGCTCCTGCCACTCGGTTAGCGGGCGCGGAAACAATCCCCGGTCGTTGCGCGCCAGAAACCGGGGGATGGAACGCCCGGAGGGCAGGACCAAATCGATGATATGAACATGTCCATCGTCGGATAACACCGCGTTGATTTGCGTTAGAATGCGCCGGGCGCTCGCGTTGTCCACGTGATGAAAGAAGCTGTTAATCAGAACAAAGTCAAAACGTGCGGCCGCGGCCAGCGGCCAGTCGTTGATATCGGCCACCACGAAATTCCGCCCATGTAGCCGCCGTGCATAGTCCAAGTACTGCGGATTGTGATCGATCCCCAGGTAGTCCGCGTGGGCAAAGTGCCGCGTGTTGGTGCCCGGCCCGCAACCCACATCCAATACCCGCCGGACGTTGCGCAGATCATTGTGAGCCAGAATGGGCGCAAACTTTTTCTCGGCAAACGGAGCCTGCCATAGGCGGTAAGCGTGCGTATTTTCCATGACGCGCGTGGTGAGCTTCATTGTCATCTCGAGAGGACTCCGACATCGCCGGTGCGGTGCACGGGAGCGACCACAGAAAGCGAGGTCCGAGGGCGCGTTAGTCGCCGGCGTCCTCAGGTGCCCGTGACTTCCGTATAGTAGTCCTCCGCCAGTCTTCGCCCTTGCGGATTCAGCATCCGGAACCGCCCCAATCCCTTTTTCTGGAGCCAGAACTTCAGGGCCACCCACAGCACCTGCAGACCGTATTTGGCGCTGCGTGCAAAATTAAGCGATGAGGCTTCGGGAAAATATCGCGCCGGGCAGGAAATCTCCCCGATTCGATAACCGAGGTAGATGGCCTGCGCCAGGACTTCGCCATCGAAAATGAAGTCGTCGGAGTTTTCTTCGAGAGGCAGCGTGGCCAGAACTTCGCGGGAGTAAGCGCGGTATCCGGTGTGGTATTCCGAAATTTTGCGGTCGAACAAGATGTTCTGATAAAGGGTGAGGAAGCGATTGGAAATGTATTTGTAGAGAGGCATGCCGCCGCGCAGGGCTCCTGTGCCCAGGATCCTGGACCCCAGCACCAGGTCATATTCTCCAAAAGCGATCATGCTCGCCATGGCGGTGACCAGCCGTGGAGAATACTGATAATCCGGGTGCAGCATGACGATGATGTCCGCGCCGCGGCGCAGGGCCTCGCGATAGCACGTCTTCTGGTTGCGTCCGTATCCCAGGTTATGGTGGTGGACAAAAGTAGTCAGTTGCAACTCGCGTGCCAACTGTACGGTAGTGTCCGAGCTGTGGTCGTCTACCAGTAACACCTCGTCCACCACCTCCCGCGGCAACTCCGCACACGTCTGCCGGATCGTGCGCGCGGCATTGTACGCGGGCATCACGACAAAAATCTTCTTTCCGTTCAGCACGCTGATTCTCCCTGGGGCCCGACGGAGTTCGGCCTCCACTCGTTGTGGGCGAGGTCCGTGCGGCCTTTGAACGCTAGTTCCTTACCCGCCGGGAGGCACGACATTGGCTTGGAAATTACCAGGTCTTCGCGGCCCCCCTTGGCGAATAGTCACATTTCTACCGCAAGGCTCTTCTCACGGCCGGGCTTCCAGAGAAAAACGACTGAGAGTCCGTAGAGCGCCACGGCGAGGACGCCAAGAATCGGAGTGCCCCCAATCATAACAAGATTTTCCAAAGAACCACCCACAACTGCGCCCAGCAGGTTGATGCCAAGCCCCTGTGCAGGACTTGCCACATCGGCAAAGCTGCGGGAAAACACCATCCCTGAAAAGAATACCGGAAGGCCCACCAGAACGGCGGCTGCGACCACCTTCCCGATTCCGGGGAGAGCGTCGAGAGACGAGTAGGGGAACACTGTGCCTAGCACGAGCAGAAGAAAAAGCGCGCCGTACGCTGGGGCTCGGGAAACGCGCCGGACCATGACCAAAAGGTTTGCCAGGAGTCCCATTAGGAGGAAGGCGGCGATTACGACGGCGTTGACCACCCATGTCGACCCGAAGAGCAACGAAAGCTCCGTGACTGCTTTCGTTTCCAGCAACATGAATCCTGCCCCAAGGAAAAACAGGTGCAGGCTCCCTGGATCGCTGAAAGGCGTGAGCGAACACTCTCGTGCCACCAAAGCGACGGCCAAGCACAAAAAAACAACCAGAACGCTCAAGATGGCAAATGGAATGGTCCGGGACTTGATGTACAAGAATGGCCAGTGATCGGTGGCCAAAAGAGTATTAGCCTGCCGCCCCGCCAGTTCTTTAGTGATTTCCGGGAATTCCAAGGGTGTGCTGGATTCCTTCGCTCGACCTTCCACGAAGACCACTCCGGAAGTGTCGTAGCCTGTGAAGTAGGCGCGTGGCGGCGTCCCAAAGGCGCTGGCGAGAGTAGCAAAAAGCCGGTCGCTCAAAAAGGTACGACCGCTATCAAATGCAAGCACCACCGTTCCGCCCTCCCGCAGCAAGCGCTTGGCTTCCCGGAAGCTCTCCAGGGTGTACACGTAGTTGTCAAGGCGGACGGAAGACATACTGGTCAGCAACGTGTGGGAGTCGAGGTAGCCGAATACGATAAGGTCGTAGGTCTGTCTGGTCTTTTTGAAAAAGGCCCGCGCGTCATCCACATGAACTGTGACTAGCGTCGAATCGTACGGGCGCTCCGGATGGTACGTGCGGCCAAGCTTCAGGATGGTCGGGTCGATTTCGACCGCGTCAACGTGGGCCGCCCCGTGGCGCAATGCCGCGGCAACGTCGTTGCCGGTTCCCGCACCCACCACGAGCACCTGCCCCGGATGCGGGACAAGCCGATAAGGTAACTCGTACGTCCCCAGCCCCGAACGGTTTGGCTCAGCGTTCGGAAAACGCGCCACGAACTGTGGCGAAAGATTCAGCATCTTCTGGTGGTAATCGTGGTTAACGTCTAGGAGGTATGCCGCTGGACTCGACCATCCGCGCGGAGTTGGTTGTTCTTCTAAAGTTATTCGGTAATAGGGTGACCAGTAGGTGCGGCCCTCAGGAAAAAACATAAAACACGTGATCAACGCAAAAACAGCTATTGCCCACCGGTTTGGTATGAAAAACGGAACCGTCAACGCCAGCCCTAGACCCACCCATATGGCGGGCGGTGAGCTCCAGAAACAGAGCATAGTGAATAGCAGGATTCCTGTGAGACTCCCTGCGAGATTTACCGCATAGCCCGGAAGCGGCGGAAGAAGCGAGAGCCGCTCTCCGACAATGGCGCCCAGAACTTTGAAAAACTCTACAACCAGGCGCATGATGCCCAGAACCACGCCGAGGTATACGAGCAACAGCAAAATCACCCAAAGCGCAAACCAAGGGCCTTGGCGGGGCGACGGCAAATATCCCCAAACCTGGTAGTCACCGTTTGGGAAGGGAAGGTGCGACAGCCTAAGGGTGGGCGCAAACTTAATCATCATCAACAAAACGGCGGCCACGAGCGGAAATCGTCTTTTCAAAGCTCCAGACGGTTTGCGCAGGATCATCCCTAAACCGATACCAAAAAAGCTGGCAATCAGCGCCAAGTTCTTGAGATAGGCAAAGATGCGGATTTCCGTCGCGAGATACCGAATAATGACGAGTTCGAAATAAAGGGTCAGGCAGCTTGCCAAGAAAAGCAGCAGCACGCCACGATGGGTGAAGTGGCCTGTCCGAGAATCTGCTTGCGTAGACACGGCAGCGATGATGGGTACGTCAGAGCTCGGTATGGGGGTCATTCCTTGCCTCCCGGCAGTAGTCTCCTGCCAACTTTCGTCCTTCGGAATTCAGCATCTGAAACTGCACAACTTGCCCTCCGGCCTTTAACCTCTGTTTCCTTATGTGCCGGGAGGCACGACATTGGCTTCCGCAGGATAGGCCGAAAGCCGCGGTGGAGACAGGTCCGGTTCAACCAGCCAAACCCGACGGCCCTTGAAGTAGGTCAGCAACGGCACGTTTTGTTGCCGGCCCATGTCGCGCGCCCAGACCACCTTGGAAGCATCGATATCGGCGTCATTGTAAACCCATTCGGGTTGAGGCTGGTGGCCGGGCGAGTATCGCACGATGAGCAGGTGGCGCCCGGGCTCTCGTTGTAGCATCTCCAGCAATTGGGCCCGCGGTAATTCCGAATAGTATTCCGGCGAACACCAGGTCAGCGGCAGTCTGCTGGACCGAAAAGCCACGCCGCACACCGCCGCAAGCAAGAGTAGCACGCAGGCAATTAAGGGCAGGAAGCGTGTTATGGCCAACCCCACTTCTTTTTGGCGCCACTTCCACTCCCGTACGTTGCGCAAAGCCCCTCCGACGAAGACATAGACCAGGCAAGCGGCGGGCGCCGCGTACTGCGGACTGAAAAATACCTCCAAGGTGTAGCCGGCCAGACCAAACACTGTTGCCACCAGCAAAAAGCGCGTCGAAGGGCTAATCTGCCGCCACCCGAAACCATACGGCAGAGCGGCGACGGCCAGGAGAAGGGGAAGCGTCAACAGGGGCTCCAGGTAGAAGGTCCACAGATCAAACATCTTCCCGCTCTCCAGCCGCACCAGGCTTCCCAGCGTGCGGGTCTGTTCCCAATACTGGAGTTCGTAATGGGTGTAGAAATCCTTGATCACCGCATGATGATAGACGGGTGTGGGCCGAAGAGCCTGGCCGATGAAATACGGAGCTACCGCGTAAGTCTGGCGATTAACTGATTGAGGCATGCGAAAGGGGCTGCCCGTGACCCTCCAGAAATAATAGCTCGTGAGAGCGGCCATGACACCTAACAATAATCCCGCAGGCAGAACCAAACGGCGGAACGATTCCCGAAAAGGCGGCCGATTTTTCCCCACCAGAAAGGCCAGCAGCGCGGCCGCCACCGGAAGGCTGAAGATTAAACCTTCGTAGGGCCGGCTGTTGGCGAGAATGGAGACGCCGAACGCCAGCAGCAAAGCGTCAGCCACATTCACTGATTTCCTCAAGCGGGGAAGTGCCCCGTACACCAAGGCGCCCCCGGTGGCCGCCACGGCGCCTCCCCAGTAACTGTTAGCCCAATAGCTGAAGGTGGCGAGGCGAATCACCGCCAGCATTGCTGCCAGAAACGCCCATTGAGGAGGCAGCCAACCTTGTAGCATCCAGCACAGAGCGGCGCACATCAGTCCCAGGCTCAGCCAAACGCCCCAGAATGGGTGCCCCAGCACGACCTGGCCGAAGGCCAGTACCAACCCCTGGGCAGGCGGATACATCGAGGCATAAGTTGGGCGCATGATTTCATGAAAAGTCTCGAAGTAGATCCAAAGCGGATGCGTTGGGTTTGTCATGCGCCCATGGGCGAAGGTATCCGCGGCTAGCAGATAACTGAACTCATCGTGAATCGCGGGATGAGGGATGGGTAGGACGGGCAGCAGCGCTGCCCGGGCAGCCAGCGCCGTCAAGCCGACGGTTAAGACAGCCAACCGAGGTCTTGCGGCCAGCCTGCCCACGGTGCACTCGATAGCTACGAACCAGCGCGACCACAACGATGGGAAGGCAAAGCCAACGGCCACCGCTGCCAGAGCCAGACCGAACTCAACCCAGAAAATCATGAGCGCGGGACGCTACTACCGTCCGCCTGCACCTCCCTGCGATGTCCTGCTGACACGCTGGCAGCATTCTATCGCGAAAAAGAACTCTCGCAATAGCCAATTAGCGCTGCGTGTGAGGTGGCACGGGCCGGTGCTAGTCAGGTTGGGCTGCGCCAGGGCGGAGGCCTTCCGCCCTGGCTTGTGATTGCGTCAGCGGTGAGTGAGCTTAACGGCGGGATTCGCCCTCGCGCTTTTCGTCTTTTGGACTTTCCGACGACCGCTCGTTGTGCTGAGATGGGTGGGAATTTCCATGCTGGCTCGACGCGGCGTGCGAACTCTCGTTATGTTGCCCGGAACGAGAACGATACTGCCCCTGGGTCTTCGAAGGCTCAGTGCCGTGCCCCGAGGAAGGATTCTGATGGGCCGTCATAACCTGTCGACCGCCTCCGCCTCCCGGATTGGGTGTGCGCGCGCCGGAATACGCGCCTGGGTGCCCGGCATTAGCGCCGTGGAATGTTTCCGGATTAACTGCCCCGCCGGCGCGGCTGGACGGCACCACTTGGCCGCCGCGGAACTCGCCCGGCCGCCCCGTGGCCGCAACGTCGGGCCGGCCGTGATTTACGGACGCGAACTGCGAGCGGTCGCCGTGCGCCGCCATTTCGTGGTGATGTTGCAGGTTGGTTGCTGCGAAGTGGCGGTCGTGTTCAGCGGCAAGTTCACCCGCACTCGGCCGGGCGGCCAGTCCACCCCGCCCCCCGTTGTAGCTGACGCGATTTACCGCAAAGTTGTTCACCACCGTGCGGCTATAGACGTTGGTGATGTGAACCACGTTGATGTTGGTCACTGCCCGGTTATAAAAGAAGGCGCCGCCCCGCCATTCGCCTCCGACAAAGCCCACACCGATGTAGCCGAACCCATAATTGATCCCGCCATAGAAGCCGACGTGGGGGCCCCAGTAACCCGCATGCCAGTTGAAGGCCGCACCCCCCCAGCCCCAATAACCGGGAGTCCATAAGAGACCGGGCTGCGGCGCCAATACCCACGTACCCGGAACCCAGTAGTATCCGTCCGCCGGATCGTACGCCCAGTATCCGGGCGTCCACATATAGCCCGGCTGTGGACAAACCGGTTGTGTGTAGACAGGCAGCGGCGGAGGACCAATGTTGACTGACACTGCAATTTCCGCTGCATGCGATGGAGCCGCAACGAAAAGCGCCCCGAGCACGATGAGCCCGAAGATCAACAATCCGGGCATCAGGATTCGCCGCAGTTCACGGAACGTCGGTGCTGATTGGCTCTCAGGATTCCGCCCGCCGGGCTCCGTCACCATTTCGGGGATTTGATTCGCTACGGCAAGTCGCGCACAGTGATGACTGTTCATGGTTGTATCCTAAATGAAAAATTGAACTTACGTGCTTTCCCTGGGAAACTTATCTTCGCCGCAAACTGACAAGCTCAGGCGAGCACTCATCTCCGTGACAGCAGTTCGATAGCCATTCCAACCCTATTCCGGCAATTGCCGAGCTTTGTCCTATAGGAGCGACATACTTTCTCGCTAGGTTTTAGCAGGCGTTGACGCAGCGCCGAACAATATTGCTGAAGAAGGATTCGAGATCACATTCGCCGCGGTCGAGAGGTTGAAATACTACATTTTGTCCTTCGCTGGACTGACGTTTTTGCACGGGAGCTAGACGAAATTCACCACCGCCATAGCTGAAAGTGGGCACCCCCTTCCCCGGATACACGGTCGGGACATCCTTGGAGCATGTGGCGCGCTAGCTCACGTCCTGTAATTTGAACACCCGGCTGCGATTGGAGATCTGGCAAGCTATGCTGTGCGAAGTTAGTGGACCTGATGATTCAAGTGCCAGTTCCAGGCATTGCGAATGATGGAGCCTAGATCGGAACGGCGGGGCTCCCAACCGAGCGACTTGCCGGCATGGCTTGCATCCGCTACCAGAACCGCTGGGTCGCCCGCCCGCCGGGGGCCTTCGCGAAAAGGGACAGGTTGTCGAGATATTTCACTGACCGCGTTGATGACCTCGCAGACGGAGTGCCCGCAACCGGTGCCCAGATTCAGCGCGCGGCTTTCGTTACCACTGGCAAGGTACTCCAGCGCTAATACGTGGGCCGCGGCCAAATCGGTAACATGGATGTAGTCGCGAATGGCAGCGCCGTCAGGGGTGGGATAGTCTGTGCCGTAGATTTCCACGTGTGTCCGCTGCCCCAGCGCGGCCTGAATGACGAGGGGAATCAGGTGCGTTTCCGGATCATGGTTTTCGCCCAGCTCGCCACCCGGGTCGGCTCCCGCCGCGTTGAAGTATCGCAATGCGACCCATCGCAAGTCATAGGCGTTTCCGTACCACTGCAAAGCGCGCTCCATTGCCAACTTCGTCTCGCCATACGGATTCACCGGCGCCTTGGGGTGATCTTCCGGGATCGGAACCGTCTGCGGGTATCCGTAAACTGCCGCCGAAGACGAGAACACGATCCGCTTAACACCTGCTTGCAGCATCGCATCCAACAGGCGCAGTGTGTTGACCACATTGTTCCAGAAGTATTTCCTGGGTTCGCGTACTGATTCTCCAACGAGCAAGCTGGCGGCAAAATGCATTACGGCTTCGATGCGCTCATGTTCAAGAAATTGGGGAAGCATTTCCGGGGCTGCAAGGTCCCACTCCAGCAAGCGTCCCCATTTCACGGCCCAGCGATGCCCCGTGCTGAGATTATCCAGCACCAATGGTTCGTGACCGGCCTGTGCCAGAGCTTTGGCCGTGTGGCTACCGATGTAACCCGCCCCGCCTGTAACCAATACGCGCATGCCGGTCTCCTGTGTCGCCCGGCCAACACCGCGCCAGGACGGCAAGAGTACCAGATCGGGACGTTATTGGGAACACCGGCAACCCATTTGGGAGAAGGTAACCTGGAACGAAATAGGAGATTCGAATGAAGCGCAAACAAAAGCAGCGTCGCAGAAGTCAGTACGCCGGGGACATTTTCTTGTTGAGGATTGAGTCAAAAATGCGCGGGGCGGCCCGCAACACATTCGAACCGCCCCACTGAACTGACGCGTTACTCACGCATGACTGACTTGCTGTTGCAAACCGCCCGGATGCGCAAGTTCCCGGTGCGCGCTATAAGCCCCGCCCATAGCAGCAGCCAACCCAAAAGAAGGGCCACAAACAGCGCCCATCCCTGGTCAGCAATCATGCCGAGCGATGCGCTCATGCATTCGGCTAGGTCGACAGATGGGCGCGGCTGGCCTAGATTGCGCGCAACGATCCTCCCGCCGTCACGGCACGCCGGACAAAAACGACCAAAACGCTTCCGCCTTGGTGTCACGGCGCGGGTATGCTATGCTGAGCTTGGCTGTCGTGCCGATGCAGTATCACTGGATGCACCGTGGAACCACTGGCGAGCATATCGTTGAACAGGCGTTCTGCCCCCGCTGAAACGCTGGAAGCGGTGGTGAGGCGCATCCTTGCGGTAGGCTCGCCCCTGAAAATTGTTTTGTTCGGATCGCAAGCCCGCGGAGATGCGGAGCCCGAAAGCGACTTGGACCTCTTGATCGTTGAGGAGTCGAGTTTGCCGCGCTACAAACGGGCTGCGCCGTACTTGCGCGCCCTCGTGGGCGTGTATCCTGCCAAAGACATAGTGGTCTGGACCCCACAGGAGATTGAAGCCTGGTCGGGAGTACCGAACGCCTTCGTCACTACTGCCCTGCGCGAGGGGAAGACGCTCTATGCCCGATGAATGCGACCTTGCGCGTGGGTGGTTCCTCAAAGCCGATAGCGATCTCAACACAGCCAAGCACATGACGGAGAGTGATGGGCCGTACGACACGGCTTGCTTCCACGCACAGCAAGCCGTCGAGAAGTACCTGAAAGGTTTGCTGGCCTTACACCGAAAGCCTTTTCAGCGGACCCATGATCTGGAAGAGTTGCAACTGGTGGGAAAGACGCTGCCCGCTTGACCGCTGGCCGGCTGGATTTGAGCGAGCTAAGTTCCTATGCTATTGAGGTACGGTACGATTTTGAATTCTGGCCCGACAAGCAAACGGCCCAAGATACCATCAAGCTCGCTTTGGAAGTGCGGAAGCGGGTTTTGAGCGCCGTTCCTCAATCTGCCCGGCCCTGACCGCTTCTCTGTGAACTACCAAAAGCAGGTCGCGACGATAAGCGGTGGCTTGGCCGTACCATCCACCACTCTTACTTCCAGTACGATCTGAAGGTTCTTTCGCGACCAGTCGGCTGGCGCCTGGGCTGCCAGCTTCTCCCAATAGGAAGGCGTGGCCAGGAATTCGCCGGCGGCTTGGGTTCCAAAGTGGGTTACGCCACCCGCGGAAACGAAAACTTGATGAGTCGTCGTGTCGATCAGCCGGGTCACAACGGCGTAATCCACATCGACTTTCCAGGGGAAAAGGGGATCCGTCCCCACTACTTTCCACTGCCTTGCCGGCTGCTGCTTATCCACAATGAGATACTCCCGTAACTCCGGCGATTCGTGCATCTGGCAGATAAATCGGACGTCGCGATTCAATTGAAGCGTCCAGGGATTGCCGAAAATGCCGATGGCGATTACCGGATGGGCTTGCATCTCCTCCAAGGACAGTTGCGCCCCAGGTCTCAATTGGCACACACGTCCCATACGTTGGATCTGAGTGGCGATGGCGAAAGCACCCAAGAAGTCGCCGGCGACCAGATTCCGGTTCGGCAGCTCGCGAATATCGGCGGGGCTGAAATCCTCCTTGCCCCAAGGCAAAATCACGGCTGGCCCGGCCTTTAAGAGGATCAGAGGTGCATTCGGACTGCTGACAACGGGCGACCAGAACTGTTCCAGAGCTGTTTTCTTGGACAACCGGCTGTATAAAAACCAGGAAAGAAGACCCACCAGTGTCAGCAGTGCAACGGCTGAAATCGCCAGCTTTCGGCCATACGGGCGGCGGCTGTGGAGTTCCGCTGGTGGCAACGAGGGATGAATCGACTCCGCATAATTGAACTCCGGGACGTAACTGCCGGGCGGCAATTCAATGCGGATGTCGGACTCCGAATCCATGTAGTACTGCGCGAGTCGCTTGCGAACATCATTGGCATTGACGCGGACAATGGAATCTTCGGATGGGTCGTACGACGACGTCCTCTGGAAGACCTCCATGCCGATCGAGCGCTCTTTCAGTTCGTCAAGCCGGCCCGCCAGCTTCTGTTCCACCACATAGCGAAGGAATTCGCAGCACCGCTTGCTACTGCGGAACGCCGAACTGGCAAGTACGCGGTCCAAGTGGGAGCGTATGGTGGACGGGCACGGTATCGCTTGCTGATTCATGACGTCACTCCGGCGAGTTGCCAAATGCTAACACGTCAGGGTTTACCGGGTCAATTCGGGCTGCACTTCGGGATCACCTTGATGTTAGGCGTCCGCCTAACATGTTAGAAGCCCCCATGCCCGCCCATTATCAAATCGATCGTAACACCCTTATCTTCAGCGGATTAGCCCATAGCCAGTCGTTTTAGCAGTTCTGAACTTGAAATCACTCCGCCAGTCAGTCATAAACGGCACGTTACAGGGTCCGAACAGAGTCCGAGTCTGTCCTGAAGATTGCGGTATACAAATTGCGAAGGGTTTGGGATCTTAATGTCGGGAATAAAGGGGGAGAGTCGATCCATCGCCGTGCAATTCGTGGACTATTCAACTCGTGCGACCAATAGTGCAGCTCGCTCTATTTGTCGTCGGAGTGAATCAAAGTCATGAAGAAAATGACACGCATAACTCGATGCCGTTCTGGAACGACGCCCCCATAACATAAAAATTACGATATCGAAGGAGGAAAGATATGCGTTGCAGCAAAAACGGCACGGCACCGAGGAAAATACTGCCGGGGCACATCGAGTCGTTTGCTAACGCGTGCAAGCTTTTGGCGTTTCTGTTTGCACTATGTTTAGTTTTATCCTTCCCAATTTTCGCGCAAAACAGCAGCACCGGCAAGATAACCGGCACCGTGACTGACACCAGCGGGGCGGCGATTCCTTCGGTGCAGGTCGCGGTGCGTAATCAGGCGACGGGCATCGTCGTCAACGTAAAAACGACGGCGTCCGGCGACTATGAGGCGACCCTGTTGCCGCCTGGACGTTACCAAGTCACGGTTGTCCAGCAAGGCTTTAAGGCTTTCGAGAAGAGTGATATTCCGCTGGAACTCGATCAGGCCGTGCGGGTCGACGTCCAGTTGACTGTAGGAAATGTGAAAGAGGTAGTTAACGTGGTGGGGGCGCCGCCGCTGATCGCGACGGACAACTCTCAAATCGAGACGAACTTTTCCACCGAGATGACACAGGAACTCCCTTTGGTCGGACGTGCCGTCACAGAATTGGCTCTGTTGGCGCCCGGTACCAGTACGGCGGAGTCTGACTCCAGCAACACGCCCGGGTACACGATGGATCCTGGCCGCGTCAACGTGCAGGGTGCGCGCGCCTTTACAATTGACGCCACGCTGAATGGCGGAACGATTCTCCTGCCGACGAGCGACAACTTCCAGCCCATGGTTCCATCGCTGGGAGCCGTGTCCGAGTTCGCCGTAGTAACCAATAACTTTGGCGCCCAATATGCGTCGGGCAGCTCAGTATTGAATATTGTTACGAAGAGCGGCACGAACAAATTTCACGGAACCGCGTTCGACTACGTGGAGAATGACGCGCTGGATGCCATTGCGGCTTTCACCACATCCAAGCCCGTACTCCGCTATAATCAATTCGGCGGCGCTCTGGGCGGTCCCGTTATCAAAAATAAGCTGTTCTTCTTCTTCAGCTATCAGAACACGCTCATGCCCGCCAGTTACGGCAGCATCGTGACCGTTCCCACGGCGGCGGAGTTGGAGGGCAACTTCAGCGCATTTTGCACCGCAGCCGGTACCTGCAACCCAACTATCGTGAATCCGTCCACCGGCGTGCCGTTCCCCAATAACTCGATAAATACTCCGCTGGATACGGTAGCGGTGGCGGCATCAAAATATTGGCCGGCCCCGAACCATGGTCCGACAGGAGCGGTGACGAACAATTACTTCCGTCTCATCCCGCAGAACCCCAAATCGCCCATTTACGATTACAAGGTCGACTGGTTTGCGTCCAAAGCCCATCAAGTGACCTTCAGCGCACACAACATGTTTGCGACCACGCAATACTCAGGCGATATCCCCGGCCCGGCTTGCTACGGAAGCGAGAACTGTGGCTCCTCCGGCCAGTACGAGGAGTTTTTCCAACTTGGCGAAAAATGGACGCTCACCCCGAATCTGGTTAATTCCTTCTTCTTCTCCGCACTCCGTGAACACTATTGGAACTTCAGTCCCACTTACGGTAAGAACTTTCCTGCGACCTTGGGCCTCGACGCCAACGGCATCAGCCAGGCTGTCTTTCCCAATTTCGACATATCCGGCGGCGGAGTGGGGACAAGTCTTGGCTCGGGAACCAACAGCTACAGCATTCAATATAATTTCACCGAGTCCGACGTGCTAAATTGGTCCCACGGCAGGCACCTTTTCGCCTTCGGCGGTCAGCTTGCCAAATCCCAAATTCTCCAACCCGAGAACCCGGGCGTGCCGACCTTTGGTTTCAACGGGCAGTACACCGGCACGGGGCAGACGGCACAGGATGGCATTGGGCTCGGTATGGCGGATTTCCTGCTCGGTGACGTCCAGTCGTACGGCTACAGTGCCAATTTCCTTGAGCTCGGCGCGCGGCGCACCTTCGCCGGCCTGTTCGTTCAGGACGATTGGAGAGCGACCCGGACACTGACCCTGAATCTGGGTGTTCGGTACCAGTTCGAGGGCGGCTGGAGTGAGGCACACAATATCGTGTCCAATTTCTCACCCACGGCCATCAACCCGGCCACCAACACCCCGGGCGCCATTGTCTATATGAGCGCCACTAATCGGCTGGTGCAGGAGAACCACCCGGCACTGTTTGCCCCGCGTGTGGGTTTTGCGAAGTCGTTTGGGCAAAAGACCGTGCTGCGCGGCGGGTTCGGCCTCTTCTTCGCACAGCTTAACGGAGAGGAAAATTACCCCGGTACTCCGCCGGGATACTCCATCAGCCAGAATCTTGTCTCCCCGCAAGCTGTCCCAGTGATCCCGCCGGTCTTCCAGTTGCAGGCTGGCCCGCCGGCATACACTGTGCCCACTGCGGCAACCCGCAACGGAGCAGTATCAAACGGCACGGGCATCAGTTGGTTGCCGTACAACGCGCCCCAGCAATACGCGCAGGAGTGGCACTTCTCAGTGCAGCGCCAACTCGATTCTAAGACTTTCCTGGAGATCGCATACGTGGGCGAGACGGGTGTGCACCTGGAGACCTGGATCGACGCGGACCAGGTTCCCCCGGGCGAGCTTGGTACGCCTGCCGACATCAGCAATCCCCAGTCGGTGCGCCCATTTCCCCAATACTATGGAATTAATGATTTCACCAACGGGAGCGCTTCCAATTACAACGCCCTTGAAGTTCAGATCAAGCGGCGTTTTACCAACGGCCTGACTTTTCTTGCCAACTACACGCGCTCAAGGTCGTGGGACAACTCGTCGTTTGACATGACCAACTGGGCGGGAGCCAGCTATCAGAACGCCTACGATCTGAAATCCAATTACGGGCCTTCGGCTTTCGACGAGCCGAATATCGTCAAGGTCGCCTACGTTTACGACCTTCCTATTGGGCAAGGACGAAAGCTGCTCAGTAACGATAACAAGGTCCTGGACAAAGTCATTGGCGGCTGGCTGACGTCCGGAAACTTGTCTGCCCATTCGGGCTATCCGGTTCCGGTCTATGCCGTAACGAATAATGGTTCGCTGGCGGGCAGCGAATACGCAGACCGAGTGGGACATGCGGCTGACCCGCACACAGAAGGTGAATGGTTCAATGTGTCGAACTTCGCCAATCCGGCTCCTTTCACATTCGGAAACAGTGGTCGTGACTGCATGCGTAATCCGGGAGGTTGGGACTATGATTTCGCGATGGAGAAGAGCTTCCCGATCTGGGAATCGGTAAGGCTGAAATTGCGCATGGATGCCTACAACTTCTTCAATCACGTGAATCTAGGCCCCGCCGCCGACTGGCTGGGACCCACGGGCTCGAACCCTGCTCAAACCGGCAGCGGTATGATTACCTCGGGTTCGTCGCCACGGATCATACAAATTGGTTTACAGCTTGACTTCTAATTACCTGCCTCCGGGCCAAATGGCGCCGCCGCGAACGTCTTGCGGCGGCGCTCCCGTTTATGAACAAATACGGCAGCAATCGCGCTGGTGACTTAATGAAAACAAATCTTCGGTCCACTCGATGGGCAGTCATCTCTCTCTTGTTCTTTCTCGGGATCGTCTCGACAGCTACTTGCTGGGCCTCCGATGTTGACAAAGACACAGCCTGGGCGTCTGTCCAGGCATTGCTCGCAGGAATTCACGGTGTTAGCACCGTCCCCCCGGCGAACTTAATCAGCTCCAAGTACAGTTCGGGCGCCCTGATGGGAAATGGGGACATCGGTGTGGTGGCGGGTGATGCCAGCGTTTCACAGCAGACCTTTCATTTTGGAAAGAGCGATTTCTGGGGAGCGCGCCGGCCGGTGCGCCACAATGACCCGGAGTGCAACTGGGGTTGCCAAGTCTCGATTCTGTCGTTGGGGGCGATGACCATCTCTTCGCCCGAAAAAAGCGACGGCGCCGACCGGGTCTACCGCATGGACCAGGACATTCTGCACGCGCGCGTAGACACAACCCTGAAGCTTGCCAACCGCACGGTCCATCTGCGCTCCTGGACAGCAGACGATGCCAACATTTTCGTGACGGAAGTGACACCGGATGGCGATGAGCCATCGCCATTGACTGTGCGGGTCAGGCTGGCGATGCCCGCGCGTGACCCCGCCGCGGCGATTCCTTTTCCGGCCGCGGCCGGCGGCCGCAACGGAATGCTGTGGGCCATTCGCGAGAACAACGCGACGGCGCCACGTGACTACAATGCCCGCGCCGCCCTGGCGGTCCACTTGCTTGGGGCACAATTCTCAAATTTCGCGAGCACCCCAGAGGCCGTCACGGGCGATTTCACCCTGAAGGGCGCAGCGCCCGTCTGGATCATCACCGCATTTGTAAGTGATGCCCGCATGGGATTGGGCGGGCCCACCTCCGGGGCACTCACCCAGGCAGTCCTGGACCGTGCTGCGCAGGTCCGAGCCGCGCAAGTGGCGTCGCTCGAAAAAGCGCATCTCGATTGGTGGAAGAAATTCTGGCTGCGATCGTTTGTGCAGGTGCATGACAAGGTTCTGGAGGAGTATTACTATGGCGCGCTCTATGTGCTGGGTTGCGCCAGCCGGCCGGCAAGCCGGCGCCGTCGTTGTTCGGTAATTTCATCACCACCAACGACGTGGCATGGGGCGGCATCTACTTCATGAACTACAACGAGGAAGCGCCCTATTACGGTGTTTTTTCCAGCAACCACGCCGACCTTGCGGAGCCTTACAACCGCATGGTGCTGGCCCAGTTGCCCTGGCAGCGGAACCGTACGGCACGAGCAGGCTACGCGGGTGTGTCCTACGATCGCGCGTTTTCTTTGTTCACGGTCATCGCCAAGCCGCCCGCCCTCGTCCCGGTGGCGCGCACCAAGGATTTCACCAAGCTGCCCTCCGATCAGAAATCAAACGCTACCTTCAGTTTTCTTCCGGCGATTCAGTATTATGAGTACACGCAGGACAGGGAGTTTCTGCGGACCGAGCTTTATCCGGCGATGAAGCAACTGGACGCGTTCTGGCGGGATTTCGCCGTGCGCGACGCCTCCGGAAAGCGGTGGGTTTTTGAACACAGCTCCGCCCACGAGGGGGGAGATGATGTCAACCCTAACCTTGATGTCGGATTCGCGGCGCGCGTGGAGCGTGAGTTGCTCGCCACCAGCCGGGTGCTGGGCGTGGACGAAAAAATGAGGCCCGTCTGGCAGAGCTTTCTTGACGAGTTAAGCCTCTACCCCACCGGGACGGTTAACGGGAAAACCGTTTACTATATCGCCGCGTCCGTCAAGAACCCGACCGAGTATCATGGGCTGTTCGAACCGGGCGATCAGCCGATTAATCTGGAGGGCATCGTCTTTCCCGGTGAAAATCTTGCGATCGGCGGCGACCCAACCCAGTTGGAAATTGCCCGAAACTCGCTGCAGGAAATGGACTCCTGGTCAGTGAAGAAAGGGGGCAACTCCGAGAACGGGTTTTGCAAAATCTTCCCCATCGCCGCGCGCATTGGATGGCCGGCAGACGATCTGGTGGCCAAGTTTCGCGCCGCCATTCTGTACGGGTGGCGGCCGAGCAATTTGACTGTCTTTCAGGACGGTGGTGGAATCGAGACCTCGGGCTCCATCGAAGCGCTTGATTCGATGCTGCTCCAGCACGAGAACGGCGTGCTGCGGGTGTTTCCGGACTGGCCCGCTTCCCGGGATGCATCCTTCACGCGGCTGCGTGCAAAGGGAGCGTTCCTGGTTTCGAGCGAGCTGCGCGCCGGCACCGTGACTTCGATTGAGATCATCAGCGAACGGGGCGGACCGCTCACCATCCAGAGCCCGTGGGGGATGCGTGCGATTCGCGTGAATGACGCCTCCTCCCCGCCTCATCCCGACGGGAAGGGAAGGATTGCGTTGGACACCCGGCAAGGGGGCCGTTATTGCCTGGCCCCGGAATAAAGGCGCGGGTGTTATGCGCATGAAGGATGTTCTTGTGGAGACTCGCAAGCTTCCTCAGATTGTCCTGGTCTTCTTCTGCCTCGGCATTGGCGGGTTGGGCGCCGCGTCCCCGCCCGGACAATCCCAGCCCAGCGGAAGTTCCAGTGAAAGCGAAGTGGCCGCGCATTTCCGGGCGGGCAAGGAGGCCATGAGCGCGGGCCAGGCGGAGCGCGCCATCCAGGAGTACAAGGCCGTGTTGCGGCTGATGCCGAACCTGGCGGAGGCGCACGCCAACCTGGGAATGGCCTATTACGACGCGGGAGAATATCTGCAAGCCTCCCGGGAATTTGAGGAAGCGCGGCGCGAGAAGCCGGAGTTGATGGGCGCCAGCCTCTACTTGGGAATGGCGTACTTGAAATTGGGTTCCCCGGCGAGAGCGATCCCGCCGCTCGCAGCCGTGTTGCGGCAGGATTCCGGCAACCAGGATGCCTTGCACGCGCTGGGGACAAGCTATCTGGCCGAGGACGATTACCGCCGGGCGGCCGATGTTTTCCTGAAGCTGTCCGCCGCGAGCGCTGACCCCGCTGAACGCTATTATTCCCTGGGCCGGAATTACCTGGGCATGATCAAGCAGTTGAGCCTTGAGATCTCAAAAAAATTCCCGGGTACCGCCTGGGCCGAGCGGTTCGCGGGCGACCAGCTCGCTGATCGTGGGCGCTGGGTAGACGCCGCCGCGCGATACAGCCGCGCTCTCGCCCTGGACGCCACCGTGCCGGGATTGCACGCGGCCCTGGGTGACATGCTCTTGCGGCAGGGCAAGCCCGACAATGCCGCGACCGAGTATCGCGCCGAGTTGCAGCGGGACGCGAACAGTGAACAAGCCTTATTGGGAATGGCGGCGGTTGCTCTGGTGCACCAGTCGGAGAGTCTGGCCCTCGAAAATGTAGTGAGAATCTGGGAAATTTTTCCGCCCTTTTTGGCGCGCCAAATCGAATTCCCCGCAATCAGTATCGATGCCGCGACAAGGACCACCCTGGAGCAGGACCTGGTATCCCTGCTTGATTCGCCTGCCCGAGAATTCCTGCTCGCCAGCATCTGCCGCGCAGGAGGCCAAAATGAGCGCGCCGCGGCGCAGTGGTCCGCGTTCTCGCAACGTGTGGAAACGTGGAGCGGCGGCCAACCGAAGGAGGGAAGTCAACCCGAAAGCGGCGGAGCTCCTTGTGAAACCCATCGCTACGCGGAATGCGTCACGCGCCTCCACGCGCTGAAAGCCACGAGTCCGGGACAGAAAATTCTGCTGGGCAGAGCGCTGCTGGAGTTGGGCAACGCGCAGGCAGCGGCGGCTGCTTTTGCCGAGGCCTTGGATCAAGACCAGCGCGGCGTGCCAACCCGTTACTGGCTCATGCGATCGTACGAGCGCCTGGCCGTCGCGAGCTTCGACGGGATGGCGGAAATCGATCCCGATTCCTGGCGGCTCCACCAGATGCACGGCGAGTACGACCAATTCCAGTTGAATTACCAGAAAGCGATCGAGGAATTCCAAACCGCCCTGAAGTCGTCTCCCGGCTCCGCCGAACTGCACGAGCAGCTTGGCGACGCCTATCTGTTCGACAAGAACGAAGCCAGCGGCGAGGCGGAAATCAGGGAAGCGTTGCGTCTGGATCCTACGCGGGCCGGCAGTCTTTATCTGCTGGGACGCATCTATTTCGCACGGCGCGACATTCCCAAGAGCATGGAGTGCTTCCGGGGCGCCGTGCGGTACGATCCCGGCTTCCTGCGGGCCCATGCGGACCTGGGACGAGCCTATATGCGCGCCGGCGACGCTGCGAGCGCCGCCCCTGAACTCGAGAGGGCTGCCGCCACCGACGATAACGGGGACCTCCACTACCTGCTCTATCTGGCCTACCGGAAATTAGGAAAGAATGCGATGGCCGCGCAGGACCTTGCCGCTTCCCAGGAGCTTCGCAAGAAATATGCGGCTCGCGGTGAGGCGGCAGTGGGGGCGGCGGAAGACGAATTGTCCAACCCCTGACGTTTGCAAACCTCGTCATCCTGGGCACCGGTTTTTGGATGAAGGACCTGCATTTTCTTTTGGGACCATTTGCAAATCTCGTCATCCGGAGCCCCGCTTTTTGGGCGAAGGACCTGCATTTGTTTTTGGGCTGTGGGGGGAAAAGCGAATGCAGGTTCTTCGCCCCAAAAGGCGGGGGCTCAGAATGACGGTAGCGGGACACTGGCCCAGAATGATAGCCCTACGCGGAGCCACGACGGACCCAATTAGAACTGCACGACCTCTTCCCGCGCGACGGTCCGCACCTTTCCTGCCAATCTTACCCGGGGATCGCCAAACCCATGGAACACTCGCACGCGGTGCGAGTGCTCGAGGGGCTTGCCATCGGTGCTGCGCAGGGTGAACAGCGGCGCGTCCACGTACCTAAGACCGTTCCAGGTGAGCGCGTAAAAGGCGACGAACGTTGGCCCCTCAATCAGGAATCCTCCGGGCGGCAGCACGCAGGCCCCGCCCCACCGCGATTTGACGGTGTACCGGGCGTCGCCCGCGTTGACCACCGCCACCACCTGGTTGTCGCCCTCCCCGAACACGGCGCGCTGCACGTGGTAATCCGCGGTCAGGAACTGGTGTGGTGGCCGGTCATGTCCGCTTGCGCAGTCAGCTCGTTCAACGGTGAGAGGATTTCATAGGTGTTTTTCACGAAGCGGTCCAGCGGGTGAAGGCCCTCCGCCCAACCCTGGTCGCCGCGCGTGAACAGGGCGGGATCTCTCTTGCCGGCCGGAACCTGCTTCTCCGGCGCGGGCGTAGTATCCTTCCAATAGAGGTGAGGGGGAATCTCGTGGTGGTTCAAGGTGCGGCCGATCAAGATATGGTAGAGCACATAATCCGTCGTTCCGAAAATGTCGTACCCGTATTTTCCGTATAGGGCGATGCCATCCCGATAGACGAGTTCAAACAGGGGAACGGAGACCCCGCCCGTTTCTTCGTTCAGCTTGACCTTCGTCCCGTGGTACCAGCTTCCGCTCACGCCGGTTAATCCTTCAAAAAAGTCGCTGTGGGGAATGGCCCATTCGCGCCCGTCCTCGCTTCCGAAAATGCCGAACACCTGGCGTGCGTAGTCGGAAAGGGCTTGCTTCCATTTCATGTCGTCCGCACGGGTCAAGGGGTGGGTGGGGTCAAAACATTCCTGGAGTCCGGAGGCATAGGTGGTGTCGATGAAATAGGCGTTGGCGTTGGTGAGTTGCTTAACGGCAGGAAGGTTCTGCGGGCGCTTCGCCAATTCCAGCGCCTGGCGCGAGCAGGTGAGATAGGCCTGGCCTCCCCACCAATGCCCGCCTTTCACCAGCGACCCGTCCGGGTGCTTCATGATCAGGTCCTCGTTCCAGGAAGGCGAGTCGCGGTAGATGTCCTGGTAATTGTCGTGCAATCCGAAGAGATATCCCAGCTTCATAACCCGGCGCGCACACTCGCTGAGCCCGGCGTTGCCGCCGCGCTCCGGGTTGGCCGGGAGGATGTCCGGGTGTTGGTTGTCGTAGCCGCGGTGCGTCCAGCCACCGATGATGAATAGGACTTTGTCCAGTTTCAGATCGTTCTTCAAGTGTTCCGCAACCTGGGCGGCTTCGTCGAACGTCCAGTTCACTTTCAGCACCTGTTCGTGGGTGCTGGTCACGTCCATCTCGCGGTCGAGCAAGGCCCACAGCTTGTAATTGACCGCGCCGAATAGCTGTGCGCGCTCGGGGTTGCCCGGCAGCTTTTCGCTCCAGGGGACCACCCAGCCTCTCTCCTGGGCGATCTGCCGGTAAGCCTTCGCCAGGGTGACGTAATCTCCACGGCCGAGGAATCGCACCTCGAACGTGCGGGCCGACTGGCGCAGGACCACCGAAGCGGCCAGGACCTGTCTGCCGGCCAAATCACCCTCCGCCGGCGATTGGCTTTCGAGTTCGAGAGCCACATACGGATCGTCCCAGGTTACCAGCGCAGCCGCGCCACTCTTCACCACGCCGAACATCATCATGTGGCAGCCTTGGTAGTCATAGGTGTCAAACATGTGGGTAAAGTTCACGCCCCGGCGCGCCGGGACCAGCAGCCCCATCCGCGCCGGAACCACGGCGTAACCGCGTTCGGCGTCGGTGGTCCACAGCGCCGCATCAAGCAGGCGAATGCTGTGCAGTTTCACGTCGGCGTCCGCCCGGTATCCGAATTGCAAACCTGTGCCGTCCGCGACGGGCCGCACGCTGACCACAATCTGCGCTTGCGGATCAGCCGGCAGGGGGCGGAACGTGAGTTCTAAGCCGTCGCCGGATTGAACCACGTCGCACCTGGTAAGCGGCACGCGCTGCGCCTGGCCACTCACATCCCAAGTCGCTTCGCCGAATCGCGGCGTGCGGAAATTGGACCGCCAAACCACGCCGCCGGACTTATCCTGAATTTCAAATGCGCCGGATTCCGGGCCGACCCGAAACGCCCAGTGCGGCGTCTCCAACGTGACGGGACCGTTGCCGTCCTGCGCCCAAGATGCAAGTGCGATTGGGGCGGCCATCGTCAAAGCTAGGCTTGAAATTGCAACAACCAAGAATGTACGAAGGAACCTACGGTATGAGGGCACCTGCATAATCGTTCCTTTCCGTCCCGGATGCAGTGAACTCCCGGGCCGCGCTAAGCCTACCACAGGTCGCCATCAGCCCCTAAATTTGCAAACCCCGGCATCCAGAGCTACTCGTGGATGGCAGAACCATTTGCAAATTTACCGGAACACTTTGCAAACTTCGTCATCCTGAGAAATCTGCCGGAACCTTCTACAAACCTCGTCGTCCTGAGCCCCGACGTATTTCATCGGGGCGTAGGATCTGCATTTGTCTTTGGTACCGCGGCGGAAAAAGGCAATGCAGATTCTTCGCTCCAAAAAGCTGGCTCAGAATGACGTAGCGGGGGCGGGGCTCTGATTGACGTAACGGTGGAGCAGCTTTGATCGACGCATCAGTTACACCATTTCCACCGACCTTTTCCACCGCTGACGCCGTTTCCAGCCGCCAAAAAGATTCGCCGCTCCAGGCCTGGAAAGAAAATGTTCTTGTATCTATACACCGTATACTATACACTGTATGGGTCATGGGCGCCCACAACACTGCCGATCGCATCGCTTACGTGGCTCTTTCCATTCTCGAGAAAGAAGGGTCCGAAGCCGTCTCCATGCGCCGTGTCGCCGAAGCCGTGGGCATCACCCCCATGGCCATTTATCATCACTTCCCTTCGCGTGAAGCTTTACTCAACACCATCACCGATCGCGAATTTGCCAAGCTGCTCTCGTACATGCAGGCGCACCCGCTGAAGGGCGGCGTGGAAGACCGCCTTCTTGCGGTCCTGGCAGGCTACGTCGATTACGCTTTTGCCCAACCGCGCATCTTCGACTTCGTTTTTTCCCGTCCTCGTCCGGGGGCGCCTCAATTCCCGAAAGATTTTCGGGCTCGTCGTTCTCCCACACTGAATCCCGTGGCAGACCTGCTTGCGGCCGAAATGGAGCAAGGCTTTCTCAAAAAAGACGATGTCTGGGAAGTCGCGTTTGCGCTCTGGGCTCACGTACACGGTTATGTCATGTTGTACCGCGCCGGCCGCATCGCCTTGTCCGAAAAAGAATTTCGCAAACTTCTACAGCGCTCGATAAGGAGATTTCTGCATGGACTCAAAGCCTGACAACTCCTTTGTGGCTGCGCCCTGCCTGGCCATTTCTGCGGCCTTGTTTTTCCTCGGCACCGGCCTTGCGCTGCTCTGGCCGCTTACCTGGCTCGCTCCCATTCCAGTGCTCTGGGCCGCTTCGCGTCTCTCTGCCAGACAGGCGTTTTTTGTCGCGGCGGCTGCCTACGCGCTGGGTTTCCTAAATGAGTGGAGCTACTTACGGTCGGTTTTGTCAACTTGGATCGTCAGTACGTCTCTCGTATTGAGCGCTTGCCTCTTTGCCATAGGTGTGTTGCTGTTTCGCATGGGGGTTGTGCGCGGGAAACTTTGGCGAGCAGCACTAATATTTCCCGCTTTCTGGGCAGGCGCTGAATTTGCGATCGCGATGCTCTCCGTTCACGGTACGTTTGGCAACATCAGCTATTCGCAAATGAATTTCCTGCCGATCCTGCAGATTGCTTCGGTTACGGGCATTTGGGGCATTAGCTTCACGATTTTTCTGTTTGCCGCCACGGTTGCAGCGCTGCTCGTCCCCGCACCTGGCTCGGCGAAGCTTCCGTTGCTGATCGGCAGTGTCGCTTTTATGGTGGGTGTGTTCGCCTTTGGTGCGTGGCGGCTCGAGTCAACGCCCAATTCGCCGACCATTAAGGTTGCCCTGATCGCCTCTGACGCCCCAGAAAACATGAACCCGGACACATGGGCCGAAGCGCAACAAACTTTCCAACGCTACGCAGACCACATAAAACTTTCGGCGGGTCAGGGGATTCAGTTGTTCGTTTTGCCCGAAACGATTGCTCCTGTTAACGACGCGTCCCAGGTGGACGTCGACGATTTCTTCGACAAGCTCGCAAAAGAAACCGGGGCGTACATTGAGATTGGCATCGGTCGTATCACGCCTTCGGGCTCCTGGAATCAGGAGCGTCTGTACTCGCCGCAAGGAGAGCTGGCGGCAACCTACAACAAGCACCATCTTCTGCCTCCCGGGGAAAACCGCTTCACCCCGGGCACGAAACGCGCTGTGGTCTCCGGTATATCCGGAAAGTGGGGTTTGGAAATTTGCAAAGACATGGACTTCCCGCGCTTGAGCCGCCAATACTCTCGCGACGGTGTCGCCTTGATGATCGTGCCCGCATCGGACTTTGTCGATGATGGCTGGCTCCATGGACGCATGGCTATACTTCGCGGTGTCGAAAGCGGGTTTAGTATTGCCCGTTCGGCCAAATTAGGGATTCTTACAGCAACCGATGATCGCGGCCGCGTTCTGGCTCAGCGCAACACTATTGGTCCCAGCTTTGCCACGGCGGTCGCCAATATTCCGGTTCGCCATGACAGCACGCTCTATTCAAGATTCGGGGATTGGTTCGCTTGGGTATGCGTTGCACTTCTTTTCGTGTGCCTTTTCTCGATTGCGAGACCTCGTTCATCAACTGGCCCGATTTAGCCAGGACAAAACACGCTGCCCGATGCCCTTTTTCACCCTTGCTCAATGTACACCATTTACCCTTGACACCATTTTCATTCCTGAACCCTTTTTCACACTGGCTGCAGTCTGTCCGGCCCTGACCGGAAGGACCTGCGTTGTTCTTTTGGAACCATTCGCAAATCTCGTCATCCTGAGCCGCGCTTTTTGGGGCGAAGGATCTGCATTTGTTTTTGGGCTGTGGGGGGAAAAGCAAATGCAAGTTGAATGGCGGCGTCGTGCCCTGCGCAACCCGTCCGGCTGTCCGACACACCTTGGAGTTCCGCGAATCTCAGGCTTATCGCTAATTGCGGATTTCAAGGCAGTCCCAAGGTTCGTGACATCTTTTCCTCGCTGGCCTTGTGTCCGTTCCCTCTTCCGAGCCCTCTTTGAAGATGCGGCGGCGTGCGAACTCCTATATAATGGGTGAATCTACAGGGACAATTTCCAATAATTGAATCAGGAAAGGCGGCAAAAGCGCATGGCCGATTCCAATCTCTTTCTCAATCTGTTTCGTAGCAAAGAGCCCGTCCTCTTTCGTGCCGGAGAGTACGTATTCAGGCGCGGAGATGGAGGCGACGCGATGTACGTTGTCATGGAGGGCGAGGTGGAAGTATTGGACGGGCCGACGATCCTGGAAACTGCGGGTCCGGGCTCCATCGTCGGCGAACTGGCGCTCATCGACGATGAACCGCGCAGTGCAGCGGTCCTCGCGAAGACTGACTGCAGCTTGGTGCCAGTCGACCGCCGCCGGTTCGAGTACATGGTCTCGGAGACTCCCTTTTTTGCGCTTGCGGTGATGAAAGTCCTGGCCGATCGCCTGCGCAGTACCAACAATCGGCTTCGCACTCATAGCGCTGGGTGATGAAAGCCATCGCTAATTTGCGGATTTCAAGGCAGGACGGAGATAGAATCCAACTCCGGCCCGGCGCCGCACCGCGATTCGAACCTTAACGTGTTCACACCCGTCGGTTTTACGGACTCCACTTCCAGGGTGACCGCCCCCAGGCTTTCTCCCGTAGGCGGAAACAGAACGTTGATAGGAGTCTCGCCGCTCACGCTCAACTGCGCGACCACCGGGCTCTTTTGGCGGTTGACATACGCGATGCGAATGTAAGCCTGCCTCTTGACCGGGGTGATGTTGAAGGTCAGTGATTTCTCGCCGCCCAGGCGGACGCTCCGCCCGCTGCTGCAAACGCTGCAAGCCTCGGGCGCCGCTCCGTCGCTCAGTTCGTTGGCCGCAGCCGCCGCCTCGTAGCGCACCGCTTTCCCGTCGCTTCCCCGAATAATCAACACTTGTACATCCTCGGCCGGCACCGTGGTGGCGAAGCTGGCAACGTGCGAGCCCAGGTCCTTTTCCGTCCATTCATCGTGCACGGAGGCGGAGGCCGATGGCGAGAGGCCGATCTGGTCCCAGCGCACTTCGAACCGGAAGGGGGAGGCGGGAGTGCGGTTGAGCAGCAGCACCGCGCGATCCCCGGCAGCGGGCATGGGCTTGGTCCAAACCTCCAGCCCAGTGCCCGGTTCATCCACCTTGATCGCCTGAACGCCCAGGCTGTCCTGGTCGATGGCGATGATTTCCGGATTCGTTAGAATCGCCAAGGTGGCCGGGCTCAGTTTCGTCAAGTCGGCGCCCTCGATCAAGGGAGCGCCCGAGATGGCCCACAGGCTCATGTGAACCCGATTCTCCTGCTCCGAGAGCCCGGCCATGCCCACCACCATCATGTCCGGATCATTGTAGAAACCGGTATGCTCCGCCGCGGGGTGAATGCCCTGGTCGAAGTTGGAGAGGACACCGGCAAAGCTCGCCAGCCGATTGCTGCTGGCGGTGTTGGCGACGATCGGCGGAACGATGTCGCCGCTGGTGCGCCAAATGTCGGCGGTAATGCCGCCGATCCCCGGGGCCCACGTCCACGGGCTGTTGTTGCCCCAGTCGCAGATGGAATAGTACAGCCGGCGCCCGGTTATCTTCTCCGCTCGCTCCATGGCGTGCGCGATGGCCGCATACTGCAGCGCAGGGTCCAGGTTGTGCTTGTTGCCGCCGCACCAATCCACCTTCACATAATCAAAACCCCACTGCGCGAACTGGAGAAAATCCTGGTCATAGTAATTCACGCTGCCGGTGTGCGGCATTGGCGGGCCCAGGTCCGGTCCGTAGAAGCCGCAACCGGCGTCGCCCGCGTCGGTGTAAATGCCCGCCTTCAGCCCGTGGCGGTGAATGAAGCGCACGATGTTCGACATATCGCCGGGCCGTTCGCCGGGAGCGAGGGCGGGCCACTGTTGGGGCTCCACCACGATGTCGCCGTGTGCGTCGCGCTCGCCCAGCCACCAGCCCTCGTCTATGTTGATGTACCGGTAGCCCGACTTCGCCATGCCCGAGTCGATCAAGGCCTGGGTTTGCTGCATGACGATTTTCGCGTCAATCAGGTTGGAAAAGCTGTTCCACGATGACCAGCCCATGGGCGGCGGCGTCACGGGAATCTGCCGGGCCGGGGATGAATCCTGGGGAATCGGCGAAGCCGCCCAGCCGGGAAGCCCCGCCGCCTCCAACAATGATCCGCGCCACAGGGTTACAAACCGAGAGTTGGAACTGGGCGTGACCAGCGCCGCGCCGAGCAAGACAATGGCGGCGCCGCACACCGCTCTGACGTATCGCATGAGCTTCCTCCAGTTGATGAGGGCGCTTTCCAGAATCGAACCGCGTTGGCCTGCGGAATCGCGCCAGCGGGAGAGTATATTAGCACTGCGATGCGGAAAGAAGCATCACGAAGCTGGGATATGGCTGAAATACTTGGCATGGTAAATAAGCCCTACGATGATGGCGCTGGCTGGCGAAGCGGAGAATGACGTGGGGGCGGGGCTCCGGAGAATTGCTCTCCCCGTCTGCAGTCCTTTGCGGTGCGCAGCACCTTGGAGTTCCTGCCGGCTTTGCTTCGTGACAGCGGGTCCTTACATTCGGTATCATAATAAAAGAAGGAGTCGCAGCCATGACCGTGATCCTAAACCTAGATCCTGAGCTGGAAAAAAGGCTGACGGCGCGTGCGCAGGCGCGGGGCGTCTCGCTGGACGGCTACATCCAGGAGCTTGTCGCCCAGGAAGCGGGTTTGCCCGTTGCTACCCAGCCGGTCGCCCTCCCTAAGCAGTTCGATAATCTTTCCGACTTACTCCTTAATTCCCCCCTTGCCGGCGCCAATCTCGATTTGGAGCGATCCAAAGACCATCCGCGCCCGGTTGATCTTGCATGAGCGGCTTCCTGATCGATACGAATGTTCTGTCGGAATACAATCGGCCGGGCGGCCCCGATGCCGGCGTCAAGCGCTGGCTTGAGACCACCGATCGCCGGTCGCAGTATGTGAGCGTTATCACCTTGGCCGAAATTCAAAAGGGAATCGAGCTGCTGGCTGAGGGCAAGCGGCGCATCCAACTTGAACAGTGGCTCAAACAAGACCTGGAAGCGTGGTTTTCGGGCCGCATTCTTCCCGTGGATCGCCGAGTGGCCGGTCGCTGGGCATCGCTAGTGGCGCAGGGAGCACGGGCCGGGCGGCCCCTGCCCGCCATCGATTCATTGATTGCCGCCACCGCACTTGCCTACGATTTGACCATCGTTACCCGGAACACGCGGGATTTCGAGGGCATCGGTGCGAGCCTCATCAACCCTTGGGATGTAACATAACTCGCGGCGCGGGCGCTACGATGCGCAGAGTTACACCAATGATGCGGGAAAACTGCTAGAAGAGTTGAGCCTCGATGTTTCGGAGCAGGCCGCATTGGAAAGCGGCCAAGGAAAGGGGGGTCGCACACCGTAGTTATCGCTCGTACACTTCGCGCCGGTGGGCAATGCGGGTGATGCTGATAAGCTTTACCCGCCACTGATCTTTGTACCCTTTTAGCTTTTTGCATCCTGCGGGGCGTGGGACAGAGCGGGGGGACTCCATTTTCGAAGCACACGAACCAGCACGTTGTCCGGCAACGCTTCCAATTCCTTACGCGCCGAAGGCTTGACCTGGACGGAATAATCACCCACGCAGCCGCCCGCGTCTTACCAGGTCCGCCTTGATCGTTTCCAGCGGTATTCCCTTTTTGTTGCGGCGCGATTCTGAGATCAGCCCGTCCCAAAAGTCCTCTAATACGGCGCCGTATCTTTTCAGGTCGATTTGAACCGCCACCTTGCGCCCCTTCTCATCGGTTACGAACTGAATTCCCGTCATAGTCAGCGTTCTCCTCTGGCTCCTCTCTTCACTTTAGTTTTGCCAACATTCCCTGTCAACCCGAATAAATCACCTGGGGTGCAGGGCCTGCGTTGCCAACCCGCAATTCCTCGTTTTGTTGGCATGGGCTTTTCGGGCTTGATACTTTTGCCTTTTGCCCTTTGCCTTTTGACTTGCTCTTGCCGCCCCGCCCCGCCGCTACCAGCCACAGCAGCCTGGGAGTCAGTGGACCTGAGCCTTTATGCCGATTATGAGCGCTTGGCGCGTGCCAGAGCATCCTTTATTGCAAAGGACGAAAACTCGTTTAGAGTCTCATTTGTCACGGCAGCAAGTGGCAGGAGCTTGCTTTGATTAGCAGATAGACCTTGACCCCCGGCTTGAGGGCGAGGGCCTCAAGCGCTTGGGGGGTTATACGGACCTTCAGATCCACGCCGCAGGATGTCAGTAGGTCCACCTCCTGTCCGCTCTGCAAAACTTTCTGGATCGTACCCTCTAACAGATTTCTCGCGCTCGTCTGGCCGATCCGCTCTCGGGAAATAATAATGTCATCCGCCCGAATTCCAATGGTGACCGGGGCAGCTTTGGGCAGCCCGACATGCGGGATCACAAGCTGGCATCCCCCGAGGTCAATCATGCTGATTCCCTCGCGTTCGTTATGATCTTGAACCTTCCCTGCTAAAATGTTTTCGCTCCCGACAGCCCGCGCGACCACCGAGTCTCGCGGTGCGTTGAAAACCTCCGCGGGCTTCCCCTCTTGCTCGATGCGACCCGCACTCAAGATCAGGGCGGAGTCGCCGACCCGAACTGCGTCAGCCGGACTGTGGGTGACGTAGAGGAAAGGGATCTTCGACTTCCGCTGCAAATCAACAATTTCCCCCATCAATCGCAAACGCGTGGCCGCATCAAGCGCCGAAAAGGGCTCATCGAGCAGCAGAATGACGGGATCTGACCCCAAGGCGCGCGCCAGGGCGACACGCTGCTGCTCGCCCCCCGAAAGCTGCTGCGGGCGGCGATCGGACGCGTAGGCAATGCCCAGCAGGTCCAGCAGTTCGAGAGCCCGGTCGCGCCGCCCCTTGGGAGTGGCCGACCCGATTCCGTACGCCACGTTTTGCGCGGCAGTCAGATGTGGAAACAGCAGGTAATCTTGAAAGACGAAGCCAATCCGTCGGCGCTGGATCGGCAGGTTGATTCCTTTTTCCGAATCAAAGTAGACGTGCTCACCCAATTCGATCCTCCCCTCGTCGGGGACGGCGATGCCGGCAATCGACCGCAAGATGGTCGTCTTACCAGAACCCGAGGGACCAAAGAGGACGCCGATTCCCTGCCGCACCACGAAGCTGGCGTTCAGCGAAAAGGTAATGCGGCCGTTTGTTCTGAAATCTTTCTTGATCTTGGCGTTCAGCATCGGATCAGGCACTCTTCGATGGGCGCGTCAGAATATTGGTGAAATAGATCGTCACAATGGAGGTGAAGGTCAGGATTAAAGCCAAGGCTTGGGCCTGCCGGTCCTCTCCCGATATGAACGCTTCGAAAATCGCGAGCGGCATGGTTTGAGTTTTCCCCGGAATATTACCGGCGAGCATTAGAGTGGCCCCGAATTCTCCGAGCGCCCGCGCGAAGCTTAAAACGATGCCCGCCATCAGGCCCCGAAACGCGAGCGGCAATGTGACGCGGAAAAAGGTTTCCAATTCCCCTTTGCCCAGGCTGAACGACACCATCTCGTACCGCACGTCGACGGATTCCAGCGCCGCGCGCGCGGACTTCACCATGATGGGGAGCGCCATCACACCCGCTGCCACGACCGCCGCCTCCCAGGTGAAGGCCAATGTCCAGCCGGTCAGGGCGTAGAGGTAGCGTCCCAGCAATCCGCGCCTCCCCAGGAGCAGAATCAAATAGTATCCGGTTACCGTGGGGGGAAGCACCATCGGCAGCGTGAGGAGGGCGTCGCACAATTCCTTGGCGCGGAACTGCCGCTTGGCAAGAACAAAACCGAACGCGGTCCCAATCACACCGATCAGAACGGTGGCAACGCTGACGACCAAGAGTGAGAGCTTGAAAGCGGGCCAGATCATTCCCTATTTCGCAGGCTGAAAGCCGTGTTTCTTGAGGATTTGAACTCCCTCCGGACTCACGACAAGATCCACAAATCCCTTGGCGGCGCTCGCACTTGCGCTGCCTCGGATCACCGCCAACGGATAAAGGATCGGGCCGTAATCCTCGTCAGCGGCGCGCGCGGCGACCGAGACCCTACCCTGAGCCACCTGCACGTCGGTCGCATAGACGATGCCGGCGTCAACTTCCCCCCGGGCCACGTAGTCGAGCACCTGACGCACATTTTCGCCCAGGATCAGTCGTGACTCGACCTTTGGCCAGAGTTGGGTGTTACGAAGCAATTCCTGCGCGTATTGCCCTGCCGGGACAGTCTTGGGGTTTCCGATGGCGATCTTCGTCACGCTGGGCTTCTCAAGGCCGGAAAATGAATGCAATTGGACCTTGGAGTCTACGGGGACCACGAGAACCAGAGAATTGCGAGCGAAGTCTGTTCGGGTTGCCCGATCGATCAGATTCTTCGCCTCTAGCTCGTCCATTTCTTTCTCTGCCGCGCTGGCGAAAACATCCACGGGCGCCCCCGCCTCGATTTGCTTCTCCAATTCGCCCGAAGAACCAAACGTGAAGGTGACCTTCGTACCAGTCCGGTGCTCGTAGTTACCGCCCAACTCGTTAAAGGATTCCTTGAGGCTAATGGCTGCGCCCACCACGATGGGCCGATTCTGACCGGACGCGGAGGGTGGCAAGATCCCTACGAGTAACAGCGCAACCAAGAGTGCTGCCCTGTAGAGTGGGCGATCCATTCGCGAATTCTCTCTCACCTTGATAACCTTGCGAAATGCCCGGAAAGAGCTTCGCCTGCCAGACGAAGCCCTGCTGCGATTATAACGCCAACTCGGACACACTCTTCCGCACCAATCAGAAAACGATCAGAAGCTGAAACGACCACCGACTGTCGGGGCAAGGTTGCTGTCATAGTTATAGGGGACGCCGGGGCCATGAGGAATGGCGATGGCCAGACCGCCGCTCACGTCGGAATACGCAATTCCGGCAAAGGCGTCGAAACGCTTGGTGAAGTGATGATCCGCATAGAGCGACACCTCGTCGAGGTCGCCCGCGCAGGAACTGCGGAAACCGGCTGTGGCCGAGCAGGTCGACGGGATACGGAAGTCGTTCTGCTGCTGATGATACCAGGACAAAGTGATGTCGGTTTTGCTGCGGTAGGTGTACTTCACGCCCATCCACCAGATCTGCACTTTCTTGGTAGAATCAAGATTGTTGTCTTCGACGCCGCTCATGAGATAACCGCCCTGGTCCAAGGCGCCAACGCCCAACGGGTTCTTCGGGTTATTCTGCTGGATGTATTCGTAGCCGCCATAAAACTTGAACGGGTCCCACGCATACCTGGCAGCGCCCATAATGGCGCTGTTGTCGGTGACGATGCCATATACGGTGTTGGTCGTTCCGATCAGATTGGGCCCGGTGATGGTGTTGGTATTGATACTGTCGGTGGTCGACTGAAACGACTGCGTCACACTCTGAGGCCCCAGCAAGGGGTTCAATACGCTGATCGCCTGGTTGTAATGTTGGTACACGACGTCGGCGGAGAACTTACGGTAGTTGCCGCCGCCGTCGAATCCATAGGCGGTGTTATGCGCCGGTTCCGGCGTACAATTGGCGGCAGTCCAGCCTGCGGCGGCCGAGTAGCAGCCGCCGGAACCATCGACGAATTTGTACATTGCGGCGAAATGGACCGGGCCATAGATGAGTCGATACTTCACGGCGTCGTCCCAGCGGGTGTCCTCGGTATCGCCGCCGCCGGCCATCGTGCCGTTATATCCGATGTACGAAAAGGCATAGCCGCCGCCGGCCGGATCGTAAAGGAGCATTACATCGGTACCGAGAGCGCGCTGACGACCGAAGGTCAGCGTGCCGAGATACGTCGGACGATATGCCGCCATAGTATTCGTCATTGAAAGGTTGGCCCGCGCGCGCGCCGTCGATGGCTTCCGAATAGCTGCCCCGCGGAAGGCCGTTGTCGCCGATGTCGGTGGCGGACGCGTTGGCGAGCTGGCCGGACTGCGGATTGATGCCAGATGAAAGGTTGAACACCACGGACCAGCCATGCGCAAACTCTTCCTTGCCCCTGATGCCCAGACCCGTCTGCTGAAGGTTGTTCGGTGCGACGAGGAATCGAGACCCAGCGCCGTTTCGGTTCACCAGAGATTCGCCTTCATAGTTAACGGCGTTTTCCGGTAAGCCGTGACTGACCCAGCCGACGCCGACGTCATACGCACCGTACAGCGTAATGCCGCGCCAGGTCAGCGCGCAATCGGTGGTGGCCAACTCGTGGCCGCTCGTGCAGGGGTCGGGGGTGCTCCGCTGCATCTTCATGTCGACCGTGGCGTCCTGGCCAACCGCCAAGCTGATTCCCGTGCGCGTTTCATCGGCGAACCCTGGTTTTGCCGCTCGAATCTCGATGCGCCCGGGAGGCAGGCCGGACGCCTGATAGTGCCCTCCGCTGTCGGTTGCGATCGTGCGCGTTGCACCTGTGTCGACGTTCTTGATGGTCACCGCGACATCGGGAAGGGCTGCGCCGGTTCGGTCCATCACCACGCCGGAAAGGCTCGCTCCCGTTTGGGCCCACGCCGGGAACGCCCCCATCGCAAGCCACAAAAGCAGCAACAAGGGTTGGGCCAGCAGCAGTGAGGCAGCCGTTGGAACGTAGCCGGCGCGCGACAAAGTTTTGCATCGCCTCCCGTGCCGGAGGAGGATCTGCGAGCGGTCAGAGCGTTTCACGATCGATCGCCTTTCCTGAGGCTTGGTCTCGACGAGGCTGATGATCGGAGTCTTGCTTCGCGCCATCGCGTTCCTCTTCGCCGGGAATCCGGCGGCAGAACGACCCTAACAGTTATACGACGGCAATTTCATGCAGCCTTGCCGGAAAGTCACAAACTTGGGGGATCTTGAAAAGTGTACAACAAATACGATTCTGGTGTCTACTTGCTGCAGTAAACACCGGTAATCATCGAAAATATGCGATTCTGCTCCTAAGCGGGCTGCTGCCGGGGAGACGGGTGGAAACTCGGCCGCGGCAGCGTTCGCGCACGCCAGGGCGAAATCGGCGGCCTTCTTCGCAGCGTCTTGTGGGTGGTTTTGTTCGGTGGGTTTTTCAGGATGCCTCGGATCCCGGTCCGATGAGCATGACATCAGTTGCCTTGATCAGAGCTGCCGCCGGCTGCCTGACATCAACCTACGCTCAAGTGAGTTCTTGCCCAGCAACCCCTGCGTCCTCCACCCGCGGTCTTTCGGGTGCGAGTGTGATTAAACGCACTGACGTGTGCCCCGTGGCTGGCACGCGGGGACACCGAACAGGCCCACGACCACGCCAAAGTCGCAGGGTTTCACCCTGCGACAGCCAGCGACCCGGGTTGCTACGAGCGGGTATGGCCTCGACTGAAGGAGGCGATTGAAGAGGGTCGGCTCTCGTTCCGCAAAAGGTTTAGTGATTGACGGTGGCCAGAGTTACCAGACGACCTTGACCTCTTGGTAGAGGCTGAATTTCTCGTCGCAGGTCACCACGGGGATATTTTCGCAAATGGCCTGGGCGATGATTTGGCGGTCGAAGGGATCGAAGTGCTGGAGGGGCAAATCGAAGAGGCAAAGCGCGTGGTCTGCGGTGTAAGGCAGTACTCGCACGCGTAGATCGGCAAGACCAGCCATGAGATCATCTTTGCCGAACATGAGCTTGCCTCTGGCCTGTTTGATGGCAATTTCCGAGATCGAAATGGAGCTGAGTTCGCGCACTGCCGCCTCTGTCGGCGACCATTTGAAAACGTATAAATTTTAACAGAGGCCGGTTTTCCGGGGTGGGGTTGGATGTCAGCCCGTGGTGGTGGCGGTTGTTTTGCTGGCTGCGGGGTGAAGGGGGACTTTATTGCGCAAGTAGGCAAGATAGGACTCCGGGAGCGGTTGGGCGAGCAGTTCTTCGATGACGGGCAGGAAGTAATGTAGGGAGCGAATAGGTCCGAGGGGCATGGCGTCGGGGCGACGAGCCGCGCGGCGGGATGAGGCTAACAAGAAGGCTGTTTCAACGGTCGTCAGGGGAATCTGGCGCTCCCAAAGTTGACGGACCAGACGCAGGTCGAAGCGGCTCAGACGACGCGGTGTATCGGGCAGGCGGAGATAGAGCTCGATCAGCGTTTGGCGATAGGTTTCAAGATCGCTGGGCACGGGGGTTCCTTTCGGAGTTTTTCTTGTGCGCGGCGGCTTCCAGTTCGCTTTCCCGGACGCGGTAGGAAGTGCCTTCGATCAAGGTGACGTCGGCATGATGAGTGAGGCGATCCAGCAGCGCGGCGATGCAGGTGGCGTTGGGGAAAACGGTGTTCCAGTCTTTGAAAGCCTTGTTGGTAGTCAGCAGAATAGAATTGCGTTCGTAGCGGTGGTTAATCACTTCGAAGAGCAGGTCGGCGGCGTGGGCGTCGTATGCCAGATATCCACATTCGTCAATAACCAGGAGAGTGGGGCGGGCGTAAAAGCGGAACTTACGGCGACGTAAGCCGGGGGAATCGCCATCGAGATCGGCGAGCAGATCGGCGGCGGTGCGAAACAGTACCGAGTGGCCGGCGAGCACGGCGGCATGGGCGATGTTTTTGGCAATTAAAGTTTTGCCCAGCCCGTTCGTGCCGCAGAGGATGAGATTGCGGCCGGAGGCGAGGAAGTCCAAGGTGAGGGCGCGTTCGATTAAGGGGCGGTCAATCTTCTTGGGCCAGTGCCAATCGAAATCGGCCAGCGGTTTGAAGCGGCCGAGGCGGGCTTGGGCGAGACGGCGTTCGAGGCTGCGGCGAGCCCGGTCTGCGGTTTCGGAGCGGGCGATTTCTTCCAATAACTGGCGGGGGCTCCAGGGCTGAGTCGAGGCGCGGGCCAGGAGATCATCCAGACCTTGGGCGGTGACGGGCAGGCCGATATGGCTCAGTTGCGCGGCCAGATCATGATTCGGGCTCGGGTTCTTCGTCGGGGTCCTGGGTGAGTTCATCGTAAGCCTCCAAAGAGGGGTTTGAAACGGTCAAGTTTTCCAGATCGGGGCGGCGCGAGAGATTGACGGGCAAGGGAGCGCGTTGCCGGCGTTGGCGATGGCGGCGCGCCAGGATAAAGGCCACGGAAGAAAGGCGTGGGGTGTGACGGTCGAGGGCTTCCCGGAGGGTAGCGCGCAGTTCCGCAGGCCCATAGTCATCGAGCAGGCGGAGAAGTTGCACGGTCAGCCGAGCGGTGGATTCACCGCGCTCAAAGGCGGCTTGAAGGAAGGCCGGGCTTTCCGGGACCAGGATGGCGAGGCGACCTCCCGCGGTGGAACCCAAAGCCTTGCGTTTTTGTTCCAGCAAGGCCTGATGATGTGCGGGTTCGTCGACGAGTTCATGCCGGTCATAAGAGCGGGGGTGGGAAGCGATTTCGGTGGCGCCATCGAGCAGGCGCACGCGGGTAGGGGAAGCCACCAAGGTCAGCGTGCGGCCCAAGGCCTGGGGCGGGACGGAATAGTCGTTGAGGTCGAAGCGGACCCAGAGGGTTTTATCGGCGCGCACGGTGGTGGTCAAGTCGCAGGAGAAAGGATGCGCAGGAAGTGGCAGCAGGCGCGGTTTCTCTTCCTCGAAAACCTGAGCGACAGTGCGGGAGTCATCACCGGGCCAGGGGCGCTGATGAGCGACCTGGTTGCGCCAGTCGAGAGCCTGACGGTTGAAATCGGCCAGGGTGGTGAAGGGTTGGGCGGCGAAAAAGTTGTGACGGACATATTGAATGGCGCGCTCCACGCGGCCTTTTTCATTGCCCCGGGCAGGACGGCAGGGCCGAGTGGCGAAATGGTAGTGGGCCGAGAGTTCGAGAAAACGGGGGTGGAAATGGATGGCCTCGCCACGGCGTTCCAGGACCACGCTGCGGAGATTGTCGGTCAAAACGGTTCGCGCCGCCCCACCCCAATCGGCGAAGGCATGGACGTGGCCGAGGAGAAAATTCTCCAGGCTCTGGTCGAGGAAGAACTCCAGCCACAAAGCGCGGCTGTAGGAGAGGGTGAGGACGAAGCCGGACAAACGACGGCGGGCGCGACCGATGGTTACTTCCCCGAAGTGGGCCCAATCGGCCTGTGCTTGCTCGCCGGGGAAGGTGTGAAGACGGAGAAAAGCTTCACCCTGCGGCGGGCGTAGTTCGGCCACAACACGGCGGAGTTGGTTGATGCTGCCCGGGTAACCGCGCGAGTGAATCATCTGGAAGAGGCGGGTAGCACGCAGGCGAGGATATTGCTGCAAGGTCTGGCGCAGAAAATCAAGATAAGGATCAGTGAGGCGAACGCGTGGCCGGGGCTGGCTGCGGAAGCGATCGGTGTCCAGTGCAGCGCGCACGGTATCGGGATGCAGGTTCAGTTGCGCCGCAATGGTGCCGATTTTCCAATGCTCGGCATGAAACAGATGACGGATTTGAGCGACTTGTTCATCGGCAATCATGTTTCACCTCGGGAAAAGGATTCACCCATCGCCCCCGGCGCCCGCAGATCTGACAGACGACCCCGCTCGCCGCGTACTCAGCGTCCGACCCAGGGAAAAAAACTGCCGCCAGAGGGGCTGCGGCCAGCTGCCGAACCGGAGGCGCCGTCAGATTCACATAGGGAGAAGCACCAAGGGAAGATGGATCTGTCACGCGAGCTTTTAAGCGCTGGCGATACTCGCGTTGGCGCTGGCGATGGTCGAGGCGCCCATCCAGGCCGAGACTTTGTTGATAGCGGCGGTTCGCCTCGCGGCGCTGGAGACGGCGGGATTTTTCCCGGCAATGGGGACGGCAATAACGCTGGCCGCGGTCACAGCGCTGGCAGAGATAAAACACCGCGCCACAGGGAGGAAAGTGACACACGCGCTGGCGAAAAACAGCCGAACAAGCAACCGGCACCGGTTTCGAGAGAGGGCACTGGACAACCGGCGACGATCATGGCAGGATCACTCTCGCTGACGAACTTGGAGGTCCTTTGACCGGGGCCACCAATGAAAAACCCCGGTTGGGCAAACAACCGGGGTTCTCCTCCTTACATCTCCAGGAACTCATCCTACCAAATCCCACTGTCCGCGCACGCGCCTGCGGCGATGACATTCAGAGCCAAAGCCGCCTGCGGCGATGAGGATGGCTCGATCTCATCCCTCGGCCTGCGTTCAGATTTCTACGTTTCTTAGCGGGTGCCTACACCTCGCTTCGTAGGGCGGACATCGCCCGGCGGGAGAGGCGTTCCGGCGAGCTGACGGCCCAAATAAAGGTGACGGTATCGAGGAGGACCCGCATGGCTTAGCGACCGTCGACGAACACATCCGCCTCTTCGTCGGACAGGGGTTTCCACCAATCGGCATCGAGGATGATCACTTTGCCCTTCAGGGTGCCGAACTTCGGTTCTTCGCGTGACGCCTTTGCCGTCCGAACGATATCGACCACCGGCGCACCGCGGCGGCAAATGGTTACGGATTCCCCGTCTTCGACCGCCTTAATCAGCTTGGGAAGCTTGTTCTTCGCGTCCGCTACACTTACCTTCATAGAACTTTATGATAGCTATGTCGAATGGCTATGTCAATGGGTCGTGGGTGCCTTGAGAACGAAAACCCGCGCTTCGCGGGCGTTAGCCAACAGATTGAGCTTCGGGCACGACCGCCGCGCAGGACCTGGCACACCCTCATTTTAGCAGCGACCCAACCTGCTTGATTTGACGGGCCAGGTCCTGTTTTTCCTGCACCACGCGCGTTGGGTTCGGAATGACGTCGGCAAGGGGCTTTGGCGCACTGGCGATCAGTTCCTTGAGATGCGGAAGGCGGGAAGGGTTGTTAAGCGCTTCGACATACTCCGAGGAAATCCGGTCCAGTGCTGCTGACGCCTCTGCGTCTAACTTCCCAACGCCTTCGGGCCTCGGTGTGGGCACGCTAAGGACCGCCAACTCCCGTTGCACGGCAGACCGCCAATCCAGGCCCTCCGGTCCGAGTTCCGCCACGGCCTTTCTCAGCGATTGACGCTGCTGGGCAGAGAGTCCTGCCACATGCAGCAGGAAGACCATGGCTCGAAGGTGCTCTACGAGGAGATTTTTGGCTACAACCGCAGCGAACACCGTGCCGCCGTTCGCTACATCATGGGAGAATCGGAGCCCGGTCGCGACCGCACGCACCGCTCCTTCGGTATTGCGAGTGATCGATAGGTGAAAGGCATTGAGCACGTTAAGCCGTCCGAGTTCAAGTGCTTTCCGAACGTAGTCAACAGGAGCATTGGGCCCGAGTTCATAGTCAATGCCCCAATCGCAGTTGGGAAGGGCGCTCCCGCGAGCCATTGTGTCGAGGGCGGCGCGGTTTTTCTCGACCAGGTCCTTGTACTCCAAATCGCTGTACGGAGCCGTCCCTGCAAGAATGCGATTCAGCTCTTGCGCTTGTTGCTCGCTAACGGAAGAGTCCTGCATTTGGGAAAAGGCCGACCAATACCGCAACGCCGCGTTCTCTCCCAGGGTTGCCGCTCGGCGTGGAGATTGTGAAAAAGACAGCCCGGCAAAAGACAGAATCACCAGAGCGATCACGGAGAGAGTCTTCATAGCTTGTTAAGCTCCTCACTAAGCGCGCCCAGTGCGCTTTTTCTGCCTCTCGGCGCTGGAGCGTTTTCGGACTCAAACGCCAGCTCGTCGAGGGCCTCCTGGAATGAGGGTGCATGCGCCAACAAATCGTTCGCATCTCTGATGGTCAGGGGGGCCCGCTTGCGAAGTCGCTGGACTCCCGCCGAGCTAGCAACGCTCCGAGGAACGGGGGAAGACTGTTGGTGACGACGCACAGCAAGCACGACTAGAACCAGAATAACCATTGCCGCCACCGCAAACGCCGGAAGAGTGAACCAGAGGCGGGCCACACGGCGACGCGCCGCCATCGGTAGAGACTCCGCAGCGCGGGGGCGAAACTGCTTCAAATAAGCTTCAAATCGCTCGGCGTCAGAGTCTTGCATCGCATCCCTCCTTGGTAACCATCTTTTCGCGCAGGTTGGCAAGCGCATAGCGGTATCGCGACGCTGCTGTATTCGAGCTGATACCCAAAACCCGGCCAATTTCCGCGAATGTCAGTTCTCCCCAGACGTGAAGCACCGTTACCTCCCGCTGCTCGTCCGTGAGCTCGAGCAGCGCTCGCCGGAGCACCTGCTCCGCCGCGTAGTCACGGTTCGGCGGTTCGAACCACGCGTTCTCTGAATCGAGGGGAATGTCGCGTTGGCGCAGTTTGATGTCGTTCAGAATCGTGTTGCGTACACAGACGAACAGGTATGCCTTCGCGTCTACAGCCTGACTGAGGCTTTCTCCCTCAAGCAATTTCGCGAAAACCTGATGTACCGCGTCTTGCGCCCGGCTCCGGTCCCCTGTGAGTGCTGCCGCAAAGAGCAGGAGTGATGAACTGTACTGCCTGTACAGACTCTCGATCATCCCTGTTTTGGCCGGGGTGCGTTGCACGTTGTGCTCCCAGTGGTAAGACAATTGAGTTGACCCGATTTGTCTGTACTTCGTAAAACGATTATCCCACAGCCCCCGGTGCATCTTGCGCTTCCGGAAACAGTTGATGCAGATTGTCCTTGCATCATTCCTTAATTCCAGTATTATGGAAGTATGAGGTCATCGAAAACCACGGAACAGATCACGCGTTACGCCGATATGTTTGCTGCCATGGGGGCGGAACCCCGGCTGCGTATCATGCAGCTGCTTCTAACGGCCCATCCCCAGGGATTGGTAGTCGGAGACATCCAGGAAGAGTTGGAAATCCCGGCCTCGACATTGTCCCATCATCTCGACAAGCTCAAGAACGAGGATTTAGTCAAGGTACGGCGCGAAGGCACATTCCTGTGGTACATGGCCAACACCGAGTCCCTCCAGGAAATCATGAATTTCCTATATGCGGAGTGTTGCACCCGCAACAAGGCCATTGAACCCCGTGAGCTCGTGGGGATTGGGCAGGCACCGACGTGCGGCCCGGAAAGGAAAAGCAAATGAGCACACAAGACATTAAGGAGGTCGTGAAGGAAAAGTACGGCCAGGCCGCTTTACGTGTCACAAAGGGAGGAAGTTCCTGTTGTGGCGCGGCACCTACCGTGGAAGGCTGTTGCGACCCGATCACTTCCAACCTCTACGATGGCAGCCAAGCCAGCCAGATCCCTGAAAAAGCCCTACGGGCCTCATTAGGTTGTGGCAACCCAACGGCGTTGGCCGAACTGAAGCCGGGCGAAACGGTCCTCGATCTGGGGTCGGGTGGCGGCATCGACGTTCTACTCTCGGCCAAACGCGTGGGGGCATCGGGAAAGGCCTACGGACTGGACATGACGGACGAGATGCTGGCCCTGGCGCGAGATAACCAGCGCAAGGGCGGGGTCGAGAACGTAGAATTTCTGCGCGGCGAAATTGAAAACATCCCGCTGCCGGATAACTCCGTCGATGTCATTATTTCCAACTGCGTCATCAATCTTTCCGCGGACAAAGACCGTGTGTTGCGCGAAGCGTTTCGGGTGCTGAAGCCCGGCGGACGGCTCGCGGTCTCCGATGTAGTGGTTCGCGGCGAGGTGCCCGCCGAGATCAGGCGAAGCGTCGAGCTGTGGATCGGTTGCGTCGCTGGCGCTCTCGAATTGTCTGAGTATCGGATGAAACTGGCTGCAGCCGGATTCGAGGCCATCGATATCGATCCAACGCGCGTGTACAAAGCGGAGGACGCGCGCCAATTTCTGGCCGGGGAAGGTATCGATGCCGATGCCATTGCGCCGCTGGTCGACGGCAAGTTCATGAGCGCCTTCGTGCGAGCCAGGAAACCCAGCCCATGCTGCGGGCCGCAGTGCTGCGGAACGAATTAGTTCGCGGGGCCTGCCTGGAAGTTCGCAGGTCAGAAAGGGAGAGGCTTTAGGGATGTCTGAACACGTGGCGGGGAAACTCTCATTCCTCGATCGATATCTCACGGTTTGGATCTTTCTTGCCATGGCCGTAGGGGTGGCTTCGGGCTACCTCCTGCCCAGCCTGGTTCGCGGCCTAACCGCGTTTCAGATGGGGACGACCTCAATACCCATCGCCGCGGGCCTGATCCTGATGATGTACCCGCCGCTCGCCAAAGTGCGCTACGAAGAGCTGGGGAAAGTTTTCCGGAACACTCGAGTGTTGCTTTTATCCCTCTTGCAGAACTGGATCATTGGACCCATCCTCATGTTCATCCTGGCCGTCGCCTTTCTGCGCGACCGCCCCGAATATATGGTGGGTCTGATCATGATCGGCTTGGCGCGGTGCATTGCCATGGTGATTGTGTGGAACGAACTTGCCAAAGGAGACACGGAGTACGCCGCCGGCTTGGTGGCCTTCAATTCGGTTTTCCAGGTGCTCTTCTACTCTGTCTATGCCTGGCTCTTCATCACTGTTCTGCCCAGGTGGATCGGCTTGCAGGGGACTATCGTCGACGTCTCCATGAAGCAGATTGCGCAAAGTGTCTTCGTCTATCTGGGGATTCCCTTCCTGGCAGGAATGATCACCCGGTTCACACTGGTTCGCTCACGCGGCCGCGAGTGGTACGAAAAGAAGTTCGTGCCCCGCATCAGCCCGCTTACGCTGGTGGCCCTGCTGTTCACCATCGTGGTCATGTTTTCACTGAAGGGGCAATACATCGTTCAGTTGCCCCTGGACGTATTGCGGATCGCAGTGCCGTTGTTGATCTACTTCGTCGTGATGTTCTTCGTGTCCTTTTACATGGGCAGAAAGCTGGGCGCCGACTATTCCAAGACAGCGACGTTGTCTTTTACGGCTGCCAGCAACAACTTTGAGCTGGCCATTGCGGTGGCGGTCGCCGTATTCGGAATCCATTCCGGGGCGGCCTTCGCTGCGGTGATCGGCCCGCTGGTGGAGGTTCCGGTACTAATCGGGCTCGTGGGAGTGTCGCTCCGTTTTCAGCGGCTTTTCTCATCGCCCACCGCAGCGCCGCTGCCCGAGGTCAAATTAGCCCGGGGCTAAGCTCTCCTTTTGTTCGACGGCCAAGGCTCCGCCACGAGCCTTCGCCTGAGTACGCTCTTGCACGGGTGGAAAGCTATGCGAATTTTGATCTTGTGTACGGGAAACTCCGCGCGCAGCCAAATGGCCGAAGGGTTGCTCCGGCACGACGGCGGCGCTCAATACGAAGTCTTCAGCGCGGGAACCCAGCCGAGTTATGTCCGCCCAGAAGCCATCCAGGTCATGCGGGAAGCCGGAATTGACATTTCGGGCCACCGCTCCAAGTCCGTTGAGGAATTTGCCGGGCAGCATTTCGATTACGTCATCACCGTGTGTGACAACGCAAAGGAAAGTTGTCCCGTTTTTCCCGCCACGACCAAGCGCATTCACTGGAGCCTGGAAGATCCCGCCGCCGTAAAGGGCTCGGAAGAACAAAGGCTGGCCGAATTCCGGCGCATCCGCGACCAACTCAGAACCCACCTGCGCCAATTTGCCCAAGAAGTCTGCTGACGCCGTGCCACAAGGATTCGGCTTTGGCCGCGACGCTATTTACCCCCGGCCCCACAGCCTCGTCGCGGAAGAACCGAAGCGACCCGTGAGGTAAGTGGCTGCAAATATAAGAGCGAAAGGTATCCAGGTTCCGAGGATGCTGGAGAACATTGCGTAATTCTTCTCAAAGACAGGCGCCACTAAAAAGAGATCCAGGAAAACCACAACTCCCACAAACGCCGCGGCGGTCTGAGCGGGGCTCGTATAGGCGAACTGCCGGTAATAGAAGCGCGAGATGAAGGCGAACCCGACAGGTGCACCTATTGCATGAAGGATAAGTGCCGTGTGAAGCGGGAGCAATCGGCGACCTACGCCGATAAGCGCGCCGCAGTAGGCCCATCCCGCCACCGCGTGCGTAACAAGGATCACCGTTTTGTGAAATCCCGTGGGAATCGCCATTTCGCGGGCTGGCGCAGAGCCGCATTTCAAGCTCTGCGGCTTTTTGGGGGCACGCCTAACTAAGTGCTGCAGAGCTACAAAACAGGTGCTACGCCTGCTCGTGCCGCGCCCACGAAACCCGCCCTTCGCGTAGACCCTATGCGCCGCTTCCGACCGGGGCATATCGTTTGATCGAGATGTCCCGCGCATGCTCCCGCGTTTTCGCCACGTCATATGCAAGCTGCATGCGGAGAAGGTGATCCATGTCCGGGCCGAACGCCTTTTCGATGCGCAGGGCCATTTCCGGCGTCAGTCCAGCCTTGCCGTGCAGTAGATCGGAGAGCGTAGCGCGGCGCACTTGCAGAATTTCTGCCGCCTTCGACACGCTGAGGCCGAGGGCCTCGATAATCTCGGTCCTGATCAGGTCACCCGGATGGGGCGGATTCTTCATGGGCATTTCGGCCTCCTAATGGTAGTCGATCAGGTCAAGATCACCGGCGGTGTCGGTCCGTTCGTCGTAGCGGAAAATCAACCGCCAGTTTCCTGTGACCGTCAGGCTCCAGAATCCTTTCAGCTCGCCCTTAAGAGGATGCAGCTTCCAGCCGGGAAAGCGACCGAGTTGCTCCAGCGTCTCGGCGGTTTCGAGGGCAAACAGAAGCTTGCGCAGCTTGTCGGCCATCGCAGGCGGCACGCCTTTGGCGTTTCCGTCCTCATGGAGCTGCCTTAGCCCTTTGTGGCGAAAGCGGACAAGTTGCATGCTATCCTTTAACTCTTCCAGTATGTACGGTTACACCGTACACGCCAAGCGTTTTATGGTAGAAGCCACGGTCAATTCCCAAGACGAATTGGCCGCAGCCACCTCCGGGTCACACAACCTCAGGCGCTGTTTGAACGGGTGGATGCCATCACGAGTTGCCATTGTCCTTTTCCGGCGCCGTTTTCTCGCGGGCGCGGATGACGATGCCCTAAAGGCGGCTAACTTCCGGCATGGGTGGGCTCGCGCCGGAGGTTGGGGAAGAGGTCTTCGGGGGTCTTCCCGGTCAATTTCAGATAGATAGCATCGGGACACAGCTCGATTTCATCATTCCATCGGATTTGCCTGCCGGGGCCGACGTGGACCTGGGCAAAGAACTTCTCATCCTCCCACGCCTTGAAGACGCCCTGCCCCGCCAGCTCCGACAGGTCTACGGAGCCTTCCGTGCCATCCGAAAATACGACCTTGATCCGCAAGTTCGGCAACGCGCTTACCGAAATCGGTTTCACCACAGTTTGGCCCTTCCCTCTCACCTCGCATTATTGTATCAAACAAAGGAGGAAAGCCGGGTAATCGTGCACGTGGACACCGAACAGGCCCACGACCAGCTTGTCAATTCACGGCTGGCGTATGGCTCCGTCTCACGCTTGCGCTACGATGCGCAGATTTACTGTAATGCCGCAGAAAAATTGGGCGAAGAGTTAACCCGCGCTGTATCGAAGTCCGGCGCATTGGAGGCCGAGCATGAAACAAACGGTAGGGAGCGCGATCACTCGGCGGAATGTGGAGCCAGAAATGGTTCCTGGAACCATTTCTACTCCTCGAACAGGCCCACGACCACGCCAAAGTCGCAGGGTTTCACCCTGCGCCAGCCAGCCCTGATAAAGTTTGGTCGCAATTATTTCCCTTACTTTGTGGGCTGAGCCCCGCTCTCGAGCCCTTTCAGCTCCGCAATTGCTCCCAAATACTCGACATAGGTCTTAGGGCAAGTGTCGCGGGCGGTCTGAAATCGTGCCGTTGCCTGGACGCGGTCTTGTTGTAGAAGGGCATCCTCGGCGAGGTAGAAGTTTACTTCACAGTGCTGTCCCTTGTCTTTTTCCGGGTCTGAGTTTGCCGCTGCGGCCTGCAACTGGTCAGCCGTCATTTGGCCAAGGTAGAACTTTAGGACCGGGGCGGGCCACTGCGTGGAATCCACTTTGGCCGCGCGCTGAGCGAGATCTTGTGCATCATCTTCGCCCAGACGCTTTCTCGCGAGATGAAGCCAGAGCACGACATAGGGCAGCGATGGATTCAGTTCCAGGCTGTGCTGATAATCCGCATTGGCGCGAGAAAAGCGAGCAAGGTAGAAATTGACGAAGCCGCGGTTGGCGAGAGCTTGAACGAAGTCCGGATTGAGCCGGAGGGCTTGGTCATAATCCTGAAGGGCTCGCTCGCATTCGCTCTTTTTCTCGTACGCCATGCCGCGGCTGGAGAAAGCCTCAACGTAATCCGGTTTGAGCCGGAGGGCTTGGTCATAGTCCTGGATGGCTCGGTCGTTGTTGCCTTGAGCCATATACGCGCCGGCGAGGTTGAAGTGGGCCTCGGCAGAGGCTGGGTTGAGAGCGACATTGTACTCGCCGACGGCCACCAGTGCTTCCTGGTAGGCATCGGAGGCCTCCTTCATACGTTGCGTGGCGCGGTATAGGCCGGACAGGCTGCTCAGCGTCTGGGCGACATATGGCAGGTAGAGAACGGGGTTCGCCTGCGCCAATTGGCGACGGATATTCAGCGCCTCGATAAACGATGCTTCTGCCTCCTTTGTCTGTTGTGTGTCGTTGTAAAGAAGACCGAGATCGTAGAGTGTTGCCGCTACGCCGGGCTCATAAACAACAGGGTCCACCTGCGCCAAATGACGACGAAACTCCAAAACGAGCCTGTACTTTGCTTCCGCGTCCTTCGTCCGGCCGGTGGCGCGATAAAGGCCTGCCAAGTTGTTCAAGGTGGCAGCGAAAGTGGGCAGGTAAGCGACCTGATTCGCCTTTACCAGAGGGGCATAATTCTCCAGCGATTCGTGATAGGAGGCCTCCGCCTCTGGCATCCTTTGGGTAGCTTGGTAGAGAAGACCGAGGTTGTTCAGAGTGCCTGCCACCTCGCCCTGATAGGCAGCAGGATTCACCTTGGCGAGTTGACGGCTGAGGTCCAACGCTTGCTGGTACGTGGCCTCCGCCTCCTTCATCCGCTTGGTATCGCTGTAAATTCCTCCCAGAGCGTTCAGATTTGTCGGGAGATAGGACTGGTACACATCCGGATTGGCCTCTGCCAGCCGGCGATAGATGTCGAGAGCTTCCTTGCACGCCGCCTCCGCTTCTTTCGGCTGCTGGGTATGGCGGTAAATGTGAGCGAGGATGCTCAGCGTTTGCGCCAGATCAGGCTCGTAGGCAGCAGGATTTTGGTTCGCAAGCTTGCGGCGAATATCGAGCGCCTCCTTGGCGGCCACCTCAGCCTCTTTCATGCGCTGGCTCTGGACGTAGACGACCGCCAGGCTGTTCAGTGTGGTGGAAATATCCACCTGATGGGCCGCCGGATCCTCTTTTGCCAGTTGACGATAGACATTCAGGGCTAGCAGGTCAGCCTTTTCTGCCGCCTCCGTCAAATCGCTCTGGGCATAGAGGCCGGCCATCTCGACGGCCATGTGCGCCATATCCGGAAGGTAAACTGCCGGATTTGCATCCGCCAAGTGAGAATAAATATTCAAGGCTTCCTGATACGCTGACTTCGCGTCCTCAAACCGGTTTGTATGGAGATAGAGGTATCCCAGTTGATTAAGCGCGTGAGCGACATCGTCCTGATGAGCGGTAGGATTTTCCTTCGCCAGTTGGCGTGCGCGGTCGAGAGTTGCTATACAAACCGGTTCGGCCGGTTGGTAATCGCTTTGGTTGAGCAACACGCGTGCATACTCTCCGCTATATCGCACCTCCTCTGGACGGTATCGGTAGGCCTTCTCTAAGTGGGGCAAGGCATCTAAGGGGCGAAATTGCAGCTCGAACACCAAGGCCCGGTTGAAATGGTTGGCTGCCGCCCGATCAATCCCTCTCTCCTCGGGGTCGAGGAGCTGATCGAGGATCCTACCTGCGTTGTCTAGATCGCCCTGGTGCAAGTACTCCTCAGCCTTGCGCGACTGCACGGTGTCATCTCCCGCCTGACTTAAGCGCGCCTCGAGCACTTTGTACCGCCCTGTCCATTCGTTGGCTTCGCGAACCTTGTCCGCCAATTGCAGTTTCTTGCGGTCCAACTCGGCATTAAGTTGCTTAAGGGCGCGTGGGTCAACACCTATGCAGTTCACGGTTACATTGCCAACGACGTTGGCAATATTCGGACTGCACCATCCGCTCGATTGTTGCACAATCTTCACTGGGGCCTGCGGAAGAGCGGCCAGAACAACCAGCGAGATGAGCGGCGTGCCCAGCATGGGTTACTTTTTTTGCTCAGTTTTCTTCTCAGCAGATTTCGGTGGATTGGTCTGGCCGGTACTCTGGTCGACCGTGATGGTGATATTTCCTTGCACCCCCTGCACGTTGGGGCTGCCTGGACCGCTGCTGGTTTGCTGCACCTGGTTTGTCTGCTGTTGCGCCGGTGCTTTGCGGGTCTGGGCGGATGGCGCTAAAGTTTTGGGGACTCGAATATAGCTGAGTGTAAGACCACCAATCAAGGCAGCTATTGCGGCAAAGACTGCCAAGGGCGCTAGCCAGCGTCGCTCGTCAGATCTCTTAACCCTCGCAAGGTATCCAAACACGAGAAACAAAGCGAAGCCAGCCAGCCCCAAGGGATCAGTGACGATTTTCGTCCACTCGCTCATGGCCACTCCCTCGCGCTCTCGATGCGATTGAATGGCATCATTATAACACTGGGCTGACTCGGGTAAGGTTGGAGCTGAGTATGTCGATTACGGCGGCGTGCACAACATCCTGCGCGCGCTCGGCTCACCGAAGCCCCGCATTGCGTTGATGACCTGGATCGGTGTCACGAATCGCGAAGGCTCCTACAATCGCTCCACCGAGGCCCACGACTGGAAACGACGCTCAGAACGGTGGCTCACCGAAAACACATTCCTAAATCCGTGATGACAACCGAGTACCGCTCCGAGCTTTGTTACAGTCCCGGCTCAAATTACCTTTGCAGCAAATCATGCATTTCCCGCCAGTGATAAATCTTTAGCTTCTCTGTTTGATTCTTCGCTGACTTCATCATTGCTGTTGCAATATCTCTCCCCGTTATGCCCTTATATTTGTCGCCTTTCCACGTTAAGAGAGGATTCAAAGCAGGCCAAAACCTCATCAGTGCTTCTTCCAGCAGCGACCGTTTCTCTTTCCTGTTCCCCACGATCATTGAGGGGCGAAAGATATGCGTATGCTCGAAATTGAGTGCGATCACGTCGCGCTCGGTTTCGCCTTTGGTCCGTACATAGAAGAATTTCGAATTGGGATTGGCGCCAACTGCTGTGACCAGAAAGACCGATTTCGCCCCTCTTTCTTTTGCTATCCGTGCCGCCAGGACGGGATAGTCGTGATCCACTTGGTAGTACTCGGCCTTCTTAGGCGAGTTCGTCTTGGTTGTGCCAAGCGCAATAAAGACTTCATCCGCGGCGATTTCTGATTTCACACCCGCTAGGGAGTTGTAGTCGCCTATCACTGTTCTTAGTCTTGGGTGAGCGATATTCAGGCTTTTCCGAGCGACGGCGGTTACCTGTCCGTAATCAGAGCTGTTCAACAGTTCCCTCAGAAGATGCGATCCTACGAACCCGCTTGATCCAAAAACAGTGGCTCTCTTCATTTGGCGAGACTCTCAACCTTCTTCGTTGTTGCCACTACACAACCTCTGTTCTCGAGGACCGCTCGAACGCCCAATCCACAATCACTTTCCGCCGCTGTGCCTCACCAGTGAAGGCGATTTGAAAGCCCGAACCCCACTTCCTCCCATATCGGGCTCAATTCATGAGATGACACGACGCACATAAGAGATTCCATGAATGAGACCGTACACTAGTCAGTCCCCGCGACTGTCGCACGACTTCTCTCTCTGCCTGGGTTACCCCGGTCACACTCCTTTCCTTGCGCCCCTTGTTCTCGCGGGCACGGCGAGATGGGGAAGCTGCCTGCGCGCTTGCGACCTGCGGGCTTCTGCTTCGGCTTGGCCGCCCTCCGGGTTTTCAATCCCCTTGACATTCAACCCCAGATGTCTGGCGGCAAGGCGGGCGTTAAGAGCAGTGGCCAGCGAAAGAGCCAATCACAGATTCAAAATTCAAAAAGTTACGACAGTCGTGCGATTCCGGGGAAGCCGTCAAAACCCGAATCAAAACTCAAGATTTGAGTGATTCCATGTTGTTCCATGACCGCCAGATGGACGGCATCGCGGGCCGACAACCGGCGATGGCCGAGGACAATCTCCTTGGCGCGCTCGGCGGCGGTCCGCGTAACGTCAAGCACTTGATCGACGACGCCCAGCAGAGCGTCGAACGCCGGTTGGATGGCGTCCCGGCGGTCAATGGCGACGTACCGATGCAAGATCTCTTGCAAGACCTCGGCGTCGGTGACGAGGCGCTGGCGATTATTGACCAGTTGTTCGAGCCATCGCTGAGCGTCGCTCTTGTGGGGGTGAGGCGAGCCCACGAGATACATGGGAATGTTCGAATCGACCAGAATCACGGATGCACGCCCGATCCGTATCCCATCTCGATCTCCGCCAGCATGCGATCGATGTCAGCGGTGGGATAGTCCCCGCGTGCTGCGGCCCGGATGACTTCAAGCTTCTTGCCGACCCTGCCCACCGGCTCACGGCGATGGGCCTGTCCGAGCGCCTGCCGTACCCATTCGGCAATCGACATCTGCCGCGAGCGTGCGGCGCGCTTAACCTCGCGGTATTCGGGATCCTGGAGGATGACTTGCAGTCGTTTAGCCATATGCTGAGTATATTTGACTCATGACTATGAGTCAACTTCCCCTGAACCAGCCGCTGGTGGTAGCGGCCTGCTCCCGGTAAACTCCGCAGTGCCCCGTTTTGTGCGCGGCCTTACAGCCCTGACGCGAGAGCGGCAGCCCACTCGACCACAGTCATCGGCTCGTTCAGCCAGAAGATGTACTGGCCGCGGGGTTTGCCAGCGTGAGGTTATTGTACTGGCAGAAGCATGCCGGATTGGGACCGCAGTTGGAGCTGCCGGGATACGATGACGCTTCCGTGACGTTCACGTGCGCCGTCCAATACGCGCCGCTCTGTGAGAAGCTGGTTAGCAACGTTGCGCCGTCCATCACGGCCGTCAGCGAGTCCTGCGCCACGAATGTGTCAAAGTCTTTGGGGGCAACCGTTTGTTGCCGGTAGGTGCCGGCCGCCAGCGTAAACGTGGTGCCCGTGGGGTTCTGGTTCACCAGCGCCTGGATCGCCGGCAGAAAGACGTAGCGGAGAGTCATTTCGCCCTTCAGAAATTACTCTACGGCTCGTTCTCCCGCGCCATAGCCGCGCGGTCAGGCGGTTTCCCTGTTGATGGTTGCACATCAAGACTGCTTCCTTCTGACTTGGTGAAACCGTTCGGCCCGCAGCCGCCGCGTGAAGACTCCAGCGGAGGACATCAGCGGCACCGCGATCACGACATAATGTCCGCGTCTTTCGCGTGTAACCGTGCCTCACCGCCCTGCGAAGGACCAGGCGCAACCTCGAAGGCCCCGGGGCCTCGTAAATTTTTAAAAGTAAAACAGATAGCACGGATGCAGGCGCAGACCCGGTCGTGTAGGCCGTGGATGACGAGGTTTTAGGTTGGCTTGGCGGTTGGGGGGAATTATCGGGTTATCCACAATGATTTTCCAGAGGCCCTCTGCCGCGTATCGAATATTCACAACGGTTCGAAGCAAACACGCTCGGCCGTGCAGGCCTCCGGCGTTACCACTTGACCATCCGGCCCCATGCACTTCAGCGTGTGCACACACCAGCAGATGCTCGCGCCGGAGCGCGGCACCGTGGGATCAGGCTCCGCATCAATGAACATCCACTTGGAGCGAATCATGCGGCACTGCATCTGGGGCCGCTCGGTTGGAGAAACAGATTCGGCGCTCATCAGGCCTCTCCTTTCGCGGCGCGCAGGATGGCGCGTTTCACGGCCACGCGGGCCAGTTGAACTTTGTAGCCGTTCTTGGAAAGCGGCGTTGCCTCCAACAGAGCAGCTTGGCCGGCTGCCCAAGCCACATCTTCATTCACCGATTTGCCATCCAGCGCATTAGCCGCTGCCGGCGAAGGCCAAGGCACCGGTGCAACCTGGCCCATCACCACGCGCGCGCTTTGCACAGTGCTGCCTTCGAGCATTAGAACCACTGCCGCCGCAGCCAGTGGCCAATCCAGCGCTTCCTTCTGCCGCACTTCGTAGACCGCCATCTTCGCATTACTGGGATGAGGCACCATGATCTCCGTAACGATCTTGCCCGGACGTAACGCGTGCTCAAGTTCACCTTCGTGCTGCGGGGTTACGAAGAATTCCTGCACCTTTATTTCACGCGGGCCTTCCTGGCCATGGAGCCGCATCCTCGCATCGAGCGCGATTAGAATGGGAGCCAGGCTGGACGGGCTCACAAAATACGTGGGGCCGGAATTCCCGAGAATCGCGTGGTAGCGGTTGTCACCCTCGGGAACCAGCGGCTTGCCCTTGTACATTGCCAACAATCCAAAACCGGCGCGATAGTACCAGCAACGCGGGCGTTGGCAAAGGTCGCCCGCAACAGTTCCCATGCTGCGGATTTGCGGACTGCGAACGCCATCCGCTGCCTGCACCAGGGCAGGGTAGTGCTCGCGAACCTCCGCGTTTTCCATTAACTCGTCGAGCGTGACGCCGCCCCCCAAGCGCAGCCCCGACTCAGTGTGATAAGAAATTCCCTTCAGCTCGCTGACGTGTTGCAAGCTCACCAGCCGCTTGGGCCGGGCAACGCCGTCCTTCATTAAGCTGATGAGGTCTGTGCCCCCGGCCAGTGCCAAAGCTTCGCCCTCTGCACCGGCAAGCAATTTCACCGCTTCCTGCGTTGACCTGGGGCGAGCATATTCAAAGGCTTCCATTCAGCAACCCCTCCTTTCATGCGGCGGAACGGCGATGGTTAGCGATACGGGCCACCGCCGTTCGAATCCAACCGAGCCTCCAGGAGCCTAACTGAGCGCCCCGCGAGCCGCACGCCGTTCAGTTCTGCATCTTCGCCAGTGCGGCAAGCACTTTATCGGGAGTCAGCGGGATCGTGGGCACCCGAATGCCGATGGCATTGGCCACGGCATTGGAAATAGCGGCGCCCGGGGAAATTACCGGAGGCTCGCCCAACCCGATCGTCCCGCGCTCATCATAGCCCGGCCCCGTCATCATGTGGACCACCAGTTCGCCGATATCCGGGAGCCCGGCCAGCTTGTAAAACTCCATGTTGTTGTTCAGCATCCGCCCGGTGATCGGGTCCATGACCTTCTCTTCGAACAACGCATACGTGATGCCCATGATTAAGGCGCCCAGGCACTGGCTCTCCGCCGTTTTCACGTCAATGACGAGCCCGCAGTCCTGTACGGCGACCATCTTGTTGACCTTGATCAGTCCGGTTTCCGTATCGACTGCAACATCGGCAATCTGCACGCCACCTACGCCGGATGAACCCAGATTGCACGAGCCCGGGTTCTTTCCCATCGCTTGAATGGATTTAACCTGCAGCTTGGAGCAGGCTTCCTTCCAAGTTAGTTTCTTCGAGGCATCGCCTTTTGCCTGGATGTGCCCGCCCACCGCTATCAACTGGTCGGCCGAAACTCCCAGGCTCGGGGCGACGACGGCGAACAGTTGATCCAAAGCATCCACCGACCCGCGGCGCGTGGAACCAGAGACTCCTCCCACCGTCGTGCTGCCGCCCGAAGCATCGTCGGGCGGGTACTTGCTATCGCCGATGTTCACCGTGATCGCTTCCACCGGCAGCCCGAAGGTTTCCGCCGCTACGATCGCGATGACGGTTCGCGTGCCGGTCCCAAGATCCTGGCTTCCCATGTCCACCACCACGGAACCGTCGGGGTGGATCGTCACATTGCAGCGGCTGCTGTGGCCACGTCCGCCCCAGGTGTGCAAGCTCACTCCCATGCCCTGCTTAATGTGGCTGGTGGTCTTGTCTCCGCGCGGGTGCCACTTCTTTTTCCAGTCGGCAAGCTGGGCGGCGATCTGAAACTCTTCCCGGTAGACTTTCCCTCGTCCGGCCGCCGCAAGGTTCGCATTTTTCGAGAAGAACTCAATGGGATCCATATTGAGCTTGGCGGCCAAGTCCTCCAGCGCGCACATCGTCAGCGCCGCTGCCTGGGGATGATCGGGAGCGCGCCAGGCGCGGGCGGGCCCGGTGTTCGTGCTCACGGAGGTGTGCCGGGTGGAAGCGTTGGGAATCTCGAGCACGTAGGGAAGGGGTGGCATGCCGGTACCCGTGGGCCCACCCGTGCCCCAGGAGTGGGAATCCCAAGCCACCAGTGTTCCGTCTTTCTTCGCGGCCACCTTGATTTGGGCATAGCTGGACGGCCGCGCCCCGGCACCTTCCAATTCCATATCGCGGTCGAGCATCAGCTTAACCGGCCTGCCGGCAGCTTTCGCCAGTTGTGCGGCATGGATACCCCATTCGTCAGCACTGAATTTGCTGCCAAAGCCCCCACCCACGTAATTGCAAATGGTTTCGACATTCTTGTCCGCCACGTTAATGCCTTGCTCGCGCAGAGTCTGTCCGAATTCGCTCGGCATGCCCGGAACATTCTGGGTGGAGGAATAGGTGAGGAGCTTTTCCCCTGTCCACTCCGCTACGTTTCCATGGGCTTCCAAACAGCAATGGGTAATCGTCTGGATGCCGTAATAACCTTCGGAAATTACCACGTCGGGATCGCTAAACGCCTTCGCAGGATCCCCGACCGTTTTGCTCCCGGCGGTCTTGGCGTGGTCGCCGGCCTGTTCCAGATTTTCCTCCAGAACCAGAAACGGAAGCTCCTCGAATTCCACCTTAATCTTGCGGATGGCATCTTCGGCGATCTCTTCGCTTTCGGCGGCCAGGGCTATGATTTCGTCCCCCACCCAGTTGGTTTCCTTGCCGACGCCCAAAACTACCTGAACGTTTTTCACGCCGGGCATCTTCTCCGCCTCCGACGTATCAATGGCGGTGATCTTCGCGTGCGCGTAAGGCGAGCGATAGATTTTGCCGAACAGCAGACCCGGGAGCTTGACGTCGTACGTGTACTTCGCGTCGCCGCTCGCTTTAGCAGGCCCGTCGATACGGTTGATGCGTTTTCCGATCAGGCTGCGTTCCCCGGCTGCCGGCCAATCATATTTGCACTTAACCATTGGCGCGCCCTCCCTTCATGGTCTTGGCTGCTTCCAGAACGGCCTCCCGGACGCCTGCGTAGGTGCCGCAACGGCAGAGGTTGCCACCCAGGCCATGCTCCACCTCTTCCCTGGTGGGATTGGGGTGCTTGTCCAAGAAAGCCTTACAGGCTACGACAAATCCAGGCGTGCAGAACCCGCACTGCTGGGCATCGTGATTTACAAATGCGGTCATCACCGGGTGGAGATGTGCCGCGGTCCCCAATCCTTCGATGGTCTCGATGCGGTGTCCTTCGGCTTCGATGGCAAGCACATTGCACGCGTATACCGGGTGGCCATCCATGATGACAGTGCAGGCGCCGCACACGCCGCGGTCGCATACTTTCTTGGCGCCCGTCAGGTCGAGGTGATTGCGCAGGGCGTCCAACAAAGTCACCCGTGGTTCCACGGTCAAGCTGTGCGCTTTTCCATTGATCTGGAGCGTAATCGGCACGGCGTCCGGCCCCAGCACGCCGGGTGGATGCTGCGGGGCGGCGGCGCCAGCTTCCGGCGACAGCAACCCCGTGGATACTGCCACGCCGGCGCCTTTCAAGAAGTCGCGCCGCGAAAAGCCACTCGGGGAGAGTTCTGGCGAGTTCCTCTTCCTTCTTCGCATGTTAAGCTCCTGATATCGCCGAAAGATGACTCAGTACAGCAGAGATTCCTGAATCCGCAGGTCCTTCTGCCTATATGTTTCCATTAAATTGAATTATCCTGAACCCGCAACTCTCCATTATATCACTGGAGCTTGCGTTTTGCCTTCCGCTATCTCGGGGCGCCAGAGTCGCGTCAAAGTCGCGGCAGTTCGGACTGTGGGAGCGCTAGACATCGGTAAGTCGGAAATGGCCCGCCCCTCTCTTCCGGTCTCGTTCTTCCGTGTTGGCACCTAAGACGTCACCCCGTCATGCCGAAGTGTCCGAAAAATGCTGCATGTCCACGCCAAAATGTCACCACGTTGAACCAAAATGTCCGATACTTAAACCAAAATGTCCGCTTTTTCTCGGTCAATTTGTTCTTCGATCCTTTGTTTTCAATAACTTGGTGGCTTCGTTCGTAAATTTTTTTTCTTCCGCCCATCTTCCCTGAGCTTGGAAACTCGAAACTGGAAACTGGAAATTCGAAACTGGACGTGCGGGACGTGCCAATCGGCAATCGGCAATCGAAAATCGGCAATTTATACCCCGTCGCCGGCGGGCCACCCTGCGGGCCGGCGTCATGCGAGTTTTTTGCTGAAGCCATGGGGAAAGGCACCTAGCGGAGCCGCGGCCGAGCGCGTCAGGGGCGCCCGGAGCCTCGCGAGCCTACCCGGCTGCGCCATTCCCAGCAGAAACCACATCTCCACCCCGCAGAGCTAGCAATTCTTATGCCGTTATCTTATGGATCACCTACCCAGAGATAAAAGGAGGCATGCATTGTGATCTCACTAAAAGCGACCTTGACGAAGCCCTGCTCTGGGAACGTGAGAAAAAATTTACAATCTCGCGCAGAGACGCAGAGGCGCAGAGGTCTGAAATAAATAAATGCTCTATTTTCTGTGTCGACTCCGCGCCTCTGCGTCTCTGCGCGAGGTACTTTTGCTCGTTCCGGAATTCCTTCACAGCTTCTGGGCGCCAGGGTCACGTCAAAGTTGTTGAAGGAAAGGGAGAGAAGAACGGGCGGCCGGTCGAGGAGAAGCAAAAACCTAGGCCCGCGGCGTGCGCGGCTCAACCTCCTGCCGGGCAACGGATGACTGGAGGCTAGATGCTAGCCAGGCATGACATTGTGTCATACTGCCTTCCGTTTTCCATAATGCACGTAACTGGATTTGTTTTCAGTATGTTCTCAGGTTCGGCAGGCGAGAAGGCTGGTTTTCAACCCTGTGTTTTCAATAACTTCTCAGGTTTGGGAAGATGCGCCTAGGGCGGACATCCTGTCTCCGTGTGTGTAGCGCGTCGTTGGCCTTTTGACTAGCCATAGCCGGATCGGATTTCCCTGCCGTCGGCAGTACCGAAGCGCCGGTTTGGACACACCGACCCCTGACATCGACTAAAATTATAGCCTATCAATCGGTTTTGTCAAGATGGAAACGCGCCGAATTGGTCACGATGTTGACCACCGAGCCGGAATTGCGGCTGTATTCAACTCCAAAGTTGCTGGTGGTCAATTGATACTCTTGCACCCAGTCCGTGTTGCCCATGAAGACAGAAGGGCCGCCGATGGAGTTGTCGTTGTTGTTCGCCCCATCGATTTGCTGATCGTTGTTCCTTCCGCGGATTCCATTCGAACTAAAGCCTACACCGTTCATATTCGTCATGGTATTGTCGCGAGTGTCGTTTACCCCGGGGAGCAGCACGGCAAGCAAATCCAGACCCTCATTCTGGCCGACCGTCGGAAGCAAGGAAAGCACGGAGTTGGGAATGGTGTTCGTAACTTGGGCTTGCGTGGCCTCAACCATGGTAGGGTGGCTCTCGACCTCAACGGTGGTGGTAACTTTGCCAACCTCAAGTTCCAATGACCCGACCTTGGTGGTAACAGCAGAATTCACCTGGACCCCTGCCAGTGAGATCTCACGGAAGCCCTTCTTGTTGACCGTCAGGTTGTAGGTTCCAACGGAAAGCAGTGGGATACGGAAGGCACCCGTGTTATCCGAGATGGCATGGCCCGACGCACTCGTGGCCGGATCGAGCACGTCGATTTGGGCCCCTGGTATCGCCGCGCCTGTGCTGTCCACAACGGCGCCTTCAATGGCGCCTTTAACCACTTGGGCGCAGGTTCTGCTGGCGTTGAGTCCAAAGGCCAAGGCGAGGATGACCGTCCCCAGAGATGCGAAAAGGTGATAGAGCACCGCCTGACCGGTCCTCATAACTGGCCTCCAATCGTCTTTTTGTGGTTGCCCTGTTTATTGGTCTGCGACTTTAGCCAAAATTCCCCTTTGGCTTCCCACCATCTTACATTATCCACCCTCCCGGGCATTCCGGCACAATGACTTTTCGTTATCTGCGCTATAAACCGCAAAAGCGCCTCTGGCAACGAAAGTGCCGATGAACTATACTGCGTTCTTTTTGTAAGTTAGGGAGCAGTGCGCTTGTACGAGGATTTTCGCATGTGGATGGAGAGGTTGGCAGCAGATCTCGAACGGCTTTGGCGTGAGGGTGAAAACCGCCTGAGCGGAAGGTCTTTGTTTCTTCCCAGCCTGCGGTACATTTTCCAGACGGAGGTGCACGCTTATGCCTTTTCGATCGCTGCCAATGCGTACCTCTCATTCTTCCCCTTCACGTTGATGTTGCTTGCCATTTGCCAGCGTTGGATGCATTGGCTGAATGCCTATCGCATGGTGCTTCGGCTTCTCCGCGTCAATCTACCGGGCGGTGCGGATTTTATGATTCGCAACCTTCTCGCTGTGGTTCAAGGGCGGCCCCGGCTGCAGTTGATATCGGTCCTCATGCTGTTTTTCACGAGCTCCGGGGTGTTCCTGCCGCTGGAGATTGCCCTGAACAAGGTGTGGGGATTTCCGCGCAACCGCAGCTTTCTGAAGAACCAGGCAGTGTCTTTTGTCCTCGCCGTAGTTTCCGGCGCGCTCGCCTTAAGCTTTATTGCCACCGTCACGCCCTTGCAGCAGGCCATCACTTTCCTTATTGGCTGGATACCTTCGCGGGCTTTTATTAACATGGTCTCGGGTGTTGTGCTGGAGTTTGCTTCGGTGCCTCTGGTGGCCTCGAGCTACTTCATGATCTACTATTTCTTGCCGAACGGGAAAGTTCCGATCGCACGTGTTTTCCCCGCGGCGGTTGCAACGGGCATCCTCACGGAACTGGGGAGGGCCGTTTATTCCTGGACGCTCCCGATGTTCCGATTTCGGGAGGTCTACGGGCCCCTGGACTTATCTGTGACTTTGCTTTTTTGGGCATACGTGGGTGCTCTAATTCTGCTCTTTGGCGCGCACCTCTCGGCGCACATGTTTGCGCGCGGAGCGTCCGCACCCGTTGTACCTGACGCAGAAGATATTCCAACCGCCGCATTGCGGGATAATCACTGAAAATATTCATGGACCGAGTGAAAGCAATGGGAAACCGGCAGCAAATTCAAGAAATTCCGGGCGCATTACGGATGACCCTGGAAAAGGCCCATGCTGACTATGGGGAGAGCGTACGCCGCGTTCGCTGGGGTGAGGGGCCGATCTACGTCTGCGGGGCGGGGGATTGCGGCGCCTTGGGTCTGGCGGCTGGTTATGCATTTGAAATGTTCCCCGGCTGGCCCGTCGTGGCTCGGCCGGTGGAGGTTTTCCAGAATTATGACCTCGCGCTGTTGCACCCCCGATCGGTGCTCGTCATGATGTCGGCGCGCGGAGATTGGCCGGAAGCGCAGGAACTTGCCCACAGCGCACAACAGCGCGGTTGCACGCTGGTGGCACTGACGAGCAATCCTGAAGGTCCACTTGCGAACCTGGCGGATCATGTCTTCCCGGTCCAGGCGGAAGGCGATGCGGAATCGGCCATCGTCACGGTGTGTATGCATGGGGCGCTTAATTTCCTGGCGTTCGAAGCCATGCGGCTGCTGAAACGGCCCAAGCCGTACTGGGATGGGATAGCAAAGGAATTTGACCAGTTGCCCAATCACTTCGAGTGGGTGCATACCCAGCTTTCCTCCGTGGTTCGCTCGGCGGCGGCGGAACTGGCACGTCTTCCCCGGCTGAGTATCGTTGGTGGAGGGTTTTACCATTACCCCGCGTGCAGGTGCGCGCGTCGAATCAGATTACTGACCGGAGTTCGGACAGAGGCGCTGGAAGCGTCGGAATATCGCGGCGGAATCTTCGGCGGAATCGGCCGAGATGATTCCGTTTTGTTCCTTTCCGGTTCGCATTCGAAGCTTAAAAAGCTCATTCCTGGCAGTGCCGCGCAAACGCGCGCGAACGGGGCGCGGGTCCTTTCTTTGACCGATAGTAACGATCGGGAGCTTGTCGATACCTCCGACCTCGGAATCCTGGTTCCTTCCTTGCAGGAAGCGCCGGCATCCATCCTGACGCTTTTCATCCTCGAGTGGCTGGCTACGGAAGTTTCGCAAGCGGCGAAGCCTGCGAGCTAACTTTGTCGGAAAGCACAAACCAAGGTCTTAATGGATTAAGTAACGCGTTAACCTAATAACTTAACATGGTTGACATGGGGTTCTGAATCTGCTCTAATTGAGGTATGGACGTAGGAAAACGATTAAGACAAATTCGTGAAGTTAAAGGTCTCTCGCAAGGCGATATCGAACGGCGCTCGGGCCTGTTACGTTCGTACATCTCTCGGGTGGAAGGCGGATACACCGCGCCCTCACTCTCGACTCTGGAAAAATTCGCAAAGGCATTGGAGATCGAGCCTTACCAACTGCTGTTTCAGGGCGAGGGAAAGCCCTCTGCCCCCAAGATTCCAGAGCAGGTGAATCTGGGCAAGCCGGTCAAGCGGCTGATCAAAACCTTTGAGAGCATGACGACTGCGAACCGCAGGCTGTTGCTGTCCATGGCCGATAAACTGGCCAAGCACTGAGAGCCCCCAGGGTCCTTGTGCGCGACAACGCGGTTGCCCTTGTGCCGTTCACACGTGGACGACAGATGGGGGCCCGCCAGCAACGCGGAAGTGTTTGTCCCTACTCGACCAACGAGCTTTGCTTTATCGCGCGAAGGTGCGCCCATCTTCCATCTTTGTTCACCCAGCCCACCGAAATTTTCTTTAGCTTCGCTCCGCCTTGGCATCCCATTTCCACGGTGAAACGTTCGAGGACTGGTTCCGGAAGCAACCGCAGCCTGCCGGGGATCCCACCCGAGCCGTGCAGGAACTGGCGGCGGATTTTCAGTAGAGTGACAACCCTGAGAGAACGGTTGGTTGGCGCACCTGGATCACGCCTGCTTTTTCAGCCACAGCATCCATTGGCGCCAGTCGGGCCCGTGCAAATCCTGAACTTTTCCCCCTTCGATGGTTCCACCATAGGCATCGAAGACCTTGCCCAGCCTCATGCCGACCCATTTGGCGTCAAAGGTGCCGGGTGCATTGGAAAGATCCAGCTTGAACGGTTTTCCCGCAAGCATATAGACCAGGTAGGAGTTGCCGGGATCGCCGAGGCACCAAACGCCCTCTTCCGGATGATCCACGACGTCCAGGGGCCGCATCCGCGAAAGATCCGTCGCGAAGCGCGTGCGAATGAGTTCATAGATCGTGTGGGCGTGTTCGCAGCCCTGCGGCATCTCGTACCGGGGAGGGTACTCGCCCACCGCGTCCAGCGTTCGCACCAGCATTGATCCTCCCGCCATCAGAAAGGCCATGGTCTGCATTTGATCGGCATAGATGTTGTGAATGATGGCCTTGTCCGGATAGAGCAGGCGGTACTCGCGTATCAGGCGGTAAATCTGCCATGGCGTCATTTGATCGGCCTGCCCGACGTACCGGCCGGCCACTTGTTGTCCGCCCTGCGGCGCATGCAGCGTATCGTCCTTGGTGTAGAACCAATAACGCATGTCGATGGTCCCCACCCGGGGACCATAGCGAGGATCGCGCAATATCGCATCCACCACATCGCGTGTTGCTCCCAATCCGATATGGACTTTCCTTCCGGATTGCTTCTCCCAATCCATGATGGTATCAATCCAGAATTGCACGAACGAAGCCGGGCCAGTGTATTCCGCTCCCGTCAGAAACACGACGTTGCGGCACGTTTTCAGATTGTCCAGGCAGTGCCGGATGTAGCGTTGATGCAGATCCCGGCGCAAAGGGTGTGACACGTCATAAAACACGTTGGCCACGGGGTTGGTGTCAGGCAGATCGGTAGCTTGCACACAATTGACGGGCCGCCAAGGGTAATCGCAATAATGAGCCTGGGTCTCCAGCAGGTTGTGCTGATTGTAGCAGTTGTGGAACAACACACAGCGCTTGCGGTCGCAGTGCTCCGCGAATTCCTTCAGCCGATTGAAGTACCAGGGATTGTATTTTGTCAGGTCGTAAAGCGGCAGTCCGTCCCAAGCCTGGCCTTGGGTCGTGCGCGCCCAGGGCATCTCGAGGAAAGGTGCAACCACATTGCCGTCAGCGCGGCGGTCGATCACATGGGAGTCACGGCGGCGGTCGTACCACAAGGGCGGAGTGTGTTGCCATCCCGGGTAGCCGTACTGGGCCATGTCGTCTGTGAGCTTGTCCAAATCCTCGGTCCGGTTCGGTCCAACCTGCCCCGGATCGTTACGAATCAAGCTGGGGCCCAGCTCGTAATCGGTCCACCAACCAGTAGGCTTGCCTCGGTAACCGCCCCACATCTCATTGTTTCGAGCATAGCCCCAGACCACCGTGCCATCTTGCATATACCAGCCGTTGCAAGTCTCGAGGTACAAAGAGTCTTGACCAGTTTCTCGCGGCAAGGCCTCGCTCGCGGCAGCAGGGCCAGGGCGGCCCGATGGAATTACCTTGGGCTTATTTCGCGTGGGTGCGGCCAGGGCAGCCGGACCGCCCAGGGCGGCAAGGCCCGCTAAAAAGCGACGACGGCCAAAGCGGTTTGCAAGGTCTTCTTGAGGGGCGGGTCTCAATCTTCTTCCCATAATGGCCTCCCGGGACCGCAGGAAATCATAGCACTGCGCCGGCGCGGGGTCACTTCGTCGCCGCGCTACACTTGTTCAAACGCACGGCGTTGCCGGTGCGAGCGGATTCATATGCGGCGAAGGTGAGCCGCATGGTTTTCAGGTTATCGTCCCCGGTGGTCTCCGCCTCCCCCTCGCCGCGCAAGGCCTGAAGGAGGTTGGCATTACAGCGTGCGATACTGGCGTGCGAAGCGACGTAATCCGGCTTCATCCAGGGCTGGTACGTTGGGGGGTAGCGGTTGCAGCGCGTGCCGCTCTCGGTGGTGACGCGAACCCAGTAATGCCGGTCCAATTCGGCGGATCCCTTCTCGCCTTCCACAAAAATCAAAGTTTGGGTAAAGACGTCATGCTCGAGGAAATTTCCGGCATAGGCCACGCAGACGGTCACCGTCGCTCCCCCTGTCATGCGCAGCATGACGGAGGCGACGTCCTCGCCCTTGATGTCTTTGTGAACCTGCGCCGTCTGGCAGTAGAGCCGGTCCGCCTCGCCGAAGAGGAAGCGCGCGACATCGAGCAGATGTACCCCCATATCCATGACGATGTATTCATCCAGGTCGCGCAAATTCGGCTCGGTGGTGAAAATAGGATAGCCGGTCGCCAGGAAGATGCGGGCTCGAAATATTTTGCCAATTTCGCCGGACGCGAGCACCTTCTTGAACGCCCGGATTTGACGCTGCCAGCGCCAATTCTCATGGATCAGCAAAGGTACTCCTGCTTCCCGGCAGGCACGCACCATGCATTCTGCCTCTGACAGTGTTTCCGCCATCGGCTTTTGGCAAATCACCGGCAACTTGTGCTGCGCGGCCATGAGCACGAATTGGCAGTGCGTTCCACCATTCGTGATGATGTCCAGAAAATCCAGTTCTTCGCGGTTTAGCAGTTCCTCGGGATCAGCATACACCGTGGGAATGTCGAGCGCTTCGGCCAATTGTTCTGCTTTCGAAACGGTACGGTTGTAGATGGCTACACACCTCGCCCCGGGCACTTCCTGCCAAGCGGCAATTTGAAAAGGGGCCCAGAAGCCTGCTCCAAAAACCGCAAATCTCAGATCCGACATATTTTGCGACCCCTTCCGGCAAGTTAGCCGAGACGAAGACCCCATCCGAAAACGGGCCGGCGCTCCGGGCCTTGCCGCGGCTCCCGCAAGCTGGGGAGCCGCGGCAGTCCGAACGCGCTGGTAAACGGGAACAGCTTCATTGCTTTCCTGCCGGGCTAGAACAGGAACTTCAGGGCAAATTGCAGGATTCGGGGAGACCCCGCACCGGTAATGGCTCCAAAATTCCCCGAGGTGGTGCTGTTTGAGGGCCCACTGAAATTCACATTGTTAAATACATTGAAAAACTCGGCTCGAAACTGCACCTTGGTACTTTCGTTGATCGCGGTATCCTTGATTACCGCGAAATCGGTGTTAAACGATCGCGGGCCGGTCAGAATATTTTTACCGGCATCGCCAAACGTGCCGATGGCGTTAGCGGTGAATAGGGACGTCTTGAAGTACTGGTTGATCATTTGTGCATGAGATTGGCCGCTCAGCACGGCTTGACGATAGTTGGCTCCGGTGAAGTCGGCACGATCCTCCCCAACTCCGCAGAACGAATTGTCAAGCCCGCTAAACACCGAGAACGGGAAGCCGCCTAGCCAGGTTGCGATGGAAGTGATTTCCCAGCCGTTCGCCAGGCCCCCGGCAAACCCGTGGAAATGGGAATGCGGAATCTGCCACACTTCGGAAAGGTGGAAAACATTCGACACATTGTCATTCGAGAGCCCCCAGTCATCTCGAATGTTAAATGGATCTGTCGCCATGTAATCTCCGCCCGGCGGAAAGTCATCCATTGTCCTTTCCCACGTGTAATTAGCGACTAGGGACAACCCATGAGTGTAGCGCTTTTGAGCATTTACTTGGAGCGAGTTGTACCTTGAGTTGCGAGTGCTCGTGTATATACCCATGCTGCCGAAGGTCGGGTTCCACCGCCTATCCTGTGTATTCGCCTCGGAGGTAAGAGGTTGTCCGTCCGGGCCATTCCCAGGGATATAAACTGCGGGATTGCCGTCCTGGCTTCCCTCGCCTTGATTGCTGGACAAATGGTATCCGGCATTTCCTATATACATTATGCTTGCGAGCCAATTCGACCCAAACTGATGCTCGACCCGAAGGTTCCACGTTTGCAGGGCGCTGACGTGAAAATCAGGGGCAATGGCGCCTGCCCATATCGGAAGTACAAATGTAGTGCTCGGGCCGGGCGCTGGCGCACTGTAATAGGCGGGAAAAGGATCCGGATAGTTAACCGCGCCGTAGGGATCCGCAAAGCTGGTGACGTTCAACCCGACACCGAGGCTGTACGGTTCATTGGTTGTGTTCCAATTCGCCTGGCTCATCTGGGGTCGGACGAAATAAGTTCCGGCACCGCCCCGAAGCACTGTGTTGTGCCCCATATTGTAAGCGAATCCTATGCGAGGGGCGATATTACCGACATTGGAGTAAGTTCCTCCATACGGACAGCCGGGATCACCCTCAAAAAGGTACCCGATCGGCGCAAGGGGATACTTCTTGCTAGGTCCTCTGCCAGGATCATAGCAAGTCAACTCGTGGTGAGCTTCGCCGTAAGGGAAATAAGGATCCCATCGAACGCCCAGATTCACAGTAAGGTTGCGGCGAACCCGCCAATTATCCCGAGCGTACACGCCACCGTTGTAGCCCTGGTACTCATACGCGGTGGGGGCATTCTGACTAAACGAGGTAGCGTCGCCGAGGAGAAAATCGACCAGGTTGTTTCCCGATAGCTGATTAGTAAATTCGAAATTACCCCCATTCTGATAGTCATTCTTCTGTGGAGCCCCGATGTGGAATAAGTCGCCTCCAAATGACAACTCGTGATTTCCTCGTTGTTGGGTGAATGTTTCGCGAACCCGCCAGTCCCCACGATCGAATTCTCCTGGCCACTCGCCGCTGGTCCAAAAATACCCGGGGACATAGAGGATCGGAAGGGACACGTTACCGGGCACAGGATACATTTTGACGCCGGCATCGGGATAGCCATAACTGGTGCCGGACACTGATCCACCCGTCTGGTGGTTCCATCCAAACCAGGAATTGAGGATCGTCGAGGGAGAAATAGAATAAGTTTCATTGAGGGCCAGCGTTTGCACTCTCTCCTTATTCCCGTTGTGGTCCGCAGCGAGCAGGTTCGTATTCGCCGCGGCAACGTCCACCGCGTCATGCCAGTTAGTAAAGAAAAATCGCCCGCTGAGTTGACTTTTGCCTCGTGTCCAATCCACCTTACCCATCACTTGATCCTCGGGCTGGTTCAGTACGGGTCCGGCGAAAGTAAGTTGATTGGGAGAACTGGCCGGCCCGTTGGGCAAAGGAATCTTCTGCAAGAAATAATTTGACGGCCCGCTGTAAAGGCTTGTGGGAATCTGGTTCCCCAGGAAAGGCGTGTTGTTACTGGGATTGATAAGCTGCGTGCCGGCACCAGAGTTACACAATCCCGATGCACTAAAGCTCGAGCAGAGTGCGGAAAAATCACCGCCGCGCTCGGCGGCCGTGGGGACGTAGCCAATATTTGACGCGGTTGTCTCCACGAAACGTGTCCCTTGATAGGTGCCAAAGAAAAACAGTTTGTCCTTCTTGATTGGCCCACCAATCGTGCCACCGAACTGATTTCGCTTGAGTGTGTCCTGGACCGGCGCAAAAAAGTTCCGGGCGTTCAGGTCACCGTTCCGTACGAACTCAAAGGCATCACCATGGAACTGATTCGTACCGGTCTTGGTGACGACGTTCACGACATTGCCGCCGCCACCGAATTCTGCTGACATGTTATTCAATTGGACGGAAAACTCCTGAAGCGCATCGGGGTTGGGAAAAGGACGATTCATGTTGAGGTAGGTATCGTTGTTCTCGATGCCGTCCATCATGTAGTTGACATTTGCCGTCCCTCCGCCGTTCACCGCGGCTTCCTGGGCGCCGGGGTAAACTCCGCCCTGGCAGTTGAAGCCACAGTAGTGGCTCGTTGTATCGACCGTCCCTTCCGACAGGTAAATCAAGGATTGGGCCTGCCTGCCGTTCAGCGGAAGTTCTACGATGCGCTCCTGGCCCACCAGTTGGTCGATGGTTGCAGTGTGGGTTTCCAGCATCGTTGCGTTGGCGGTGACTGTGACCTGTTCTGACGTCGAACCTATCTGCAGAACCACTGCCTGGGTAACCGCTTGGTTAACCGCAAGGACGATGCCGGTTTGCAAGTAGGTCTTGAAACCCGTCTTTTCAACCGTGAGCGTATACGTCCCGATCGGTAAGATCGGAAATAAATAGCTGCCATCCACACCGGATTGCAGGCTCTTCGTGAGGGCTGTCCCTGTATTCCGAACCGTTATTCTTGCGCCCGGGACCACTGCACCCGAAGTATCGGTAATGGTACCTCCCAGGCTGGCGGTGGTGTACTGTGCTTTCAGAAGAGGGATCGCTACAAACAAAGCCGCAAGCATCACGACGATGCTCACCGAAATCCTGTTCACTAGAAAACGATGAACCATATTGGCTCCCTTCTCTCGCTAAGCGAGGCTGAATGAACCAAGACCGACGCATGGAATCAAGACAGTGAACCTAAACTACAGGACCGTGCTTCCACTTACCATCATCACGATAAACGTCCTTGCTGCCAAACAATCCCGTGACGGCACAACAAATACCACCGGGAATCATCCGTGTCAAGCTAAAATGTTAGTAGACTTGGGAAGCTGATTGCTGCCGTCCCCAAAGCTTTGTGGAATGCACCGCGTAATACATTGATAAAAAGTAACTTATCCGTAGATCGAAAGGCTTGCGAATGTGTATTCTTCACAATGTGTAATTTCGAAATTCCGATTTTGTTGGTACTGACATTACATTCACACTGGTCCATAGTCCTATTAATCTGCTGCTTGAAGGCTTGGCCGAGGAATGTGCCAAACTCAAGAGATGGAAGTTCATCGCGGTTGCCGCTCCCCTTTGGCTCCCGGGCGGGACAGGCTCGTTATTTAATCCCATTGCCATCTTATGATCCAGCCGCGGCTTCCCGCGAGTCTCCGCTGGAAGACCTATCCGCCACCCCTCGCAGCCCGTTATTTCCTTTTGTCGATGGCGGCGACAACCATCTCCAATGTCCGCCGACCGGCGGTATCTTCATCCACCGTTCGTTTCCACGGGCCGCGCGTCTCCTGGAAAAGCCTCAGCTCCGGCAGTCCGGTGTTTTTCTCCTCAAATTGGTCGTCGCGGCCCCCCATCTTCCACACCACCAGATCGAGGGAAGGTACGACGTATATGGCGAACCCGCCAGCGCCCCTCATCCAAAACGCGTCCGCCGGGGCTGCCACGGTTTCGTCAGCGGAGTTGAGCTGAAACAACAGGCCAGAAGCCGAGTAGTGCGGATTGTAGCGTGATGTTCGGGTGGCTTCGCGAACGTATTCAGCCGGGGCAATCTGGCGATCCCCCCAACGGCCGTCGTGCAGCAGCATGTAGCCCCAGCGTAGCATGTCGGTACTCCGCAGGGCGATTCCTCCGCCTCCCGACGTGTGAGTTCTTCCTGGATGACCCCGGTACGCATAGCTCCATCGGCCCCAGCCCAGTGGCTCCGCCATCCGCGACTGGACATAATCCTGTAACTCCATGCCCGTGACGTGCCGGATGATGATAGACACCAGGTGTGGCGACACGGAGGCATAGCAGAAACCTTCCCCGGGGTTGCACCAAAGGTCCTGGGCGAATGCATTGGCATCCACCGAGGACTGCCAACCATCGAACCCTTCCGGACTGATCGTGACCGGCTTTCCGTTCACGTATCCCGGACTGTTGCCGCGCAAACCCGCCGTCATGGAAAGCAACTGTCCCAGCTTGATTTCGCGTTTGCGCGGATCATTGGGAGGAAATGCCTCTGCCGGAAGGTAACGTGGCGTGTAGATCTGCTGATCCAGCCCATCAGGGAACATTTCCGGGCGCTCATGGAGAAGGATGCCCATGGCGATGCCCGTAAAGGACTTCCCGGTTGATGCTTCATTGGGAGTGGAGTCGCGTTCGGCCCGGCCAAAGTACCGCTCGTACACCAGCCACCCGTGACGGACCACCAGAAGCCCGCCATGCCGGGTGGATCCTTGAATATAGTCAAACACTTGATCCAACGCGTTGACATCAATCCCGGTCTTCGCCTGGATCTCGGGTGCGTCCTTCAGAGTACGCCACCCGCCGGCACTGTCCGGAGGGGGGTAGTATTGTGCCGAGGCGAGTGTCATTCCCGCCAGTACCAGAACTAGTGTAACAATGAGGTGCCGGGCATCATGGAGTCGGGCCATCGCGTCCTTCCTTGTTCGAAATTCAGGCAAATCGTGTCGAGCGCGGGACACTAGCATAACAGTAGAGCGGAGTCAAGGAAGCTTGGCGCTGCGGCAGGGTCACGTTAAAGTGGTGGACTTGTGGCCTCGATGACCGTCATGAAGAAAGGTACTGGCGACGCATCGCCCGAGAAAATCCGGACTGCCGCCGCCAACGATGAAAGAGAATCTCGGCAAAAGGATAAAGGCGGGAGCGAGCGTCTGCTCGAGAAAGGATTCGGGGCACGTTTCGCTCTTGACAAAGCCCATGAATAGGCTATAATCTTAGTCGATGGTCAGGATTCGGCGTTTCAAAACCGTAGCTTCGGTACGCCGGCGGCAGGGAAGTCAGATCGGGTCATGGCTAGTCAAAAGGCCAACGTCGCGCAACGAACGCGGAGACATAATGTCCGTTACACGCGCATTCTCCCAAACCTGAGAAGTTATTGAAAACAAAACGCCGGAAAGCCACTTATTCACCACCCGAACCTGAGAACATGCTGAAAACAAATCCAGTTGGGTAAATTATGAAAATTTGGAGTCGGAGCGACATAATGTCCTGCATAGCTAGGCGATAGCCTCCAGCATCCAGGGATTCACTGTCCGGTAGGCAGCGAACTCGCGCCGGGCAGGCCGCGGGCGCAACGGCGAAGCCGTGTAGTAAGCGTGACGATGGGGATCTCAGCCCCGGCAGGGGCGAGGTCTGGGGGTGCCGGGGGCTCCGGGATTGGGCCACGCGAGACTTGACGCTGGACCCCAGACGCACACTGCTATTCCACTCGTGCAAATGAGGGACGGTAGAAATTCTCTCAATCGGTCACTTGACGGGTTGAAGCTTGGCTTCCGCCTCTGCCCGGGCTTGGTTGATCAGCCGCGTCGACTTGGCGATTTCGTCATCCAAGGTCGTCATGCCGTACAGCTTGATGAGGTCGTCGGTGCTCACGTTCGGGTCGAGCGACCTCAGGGTGACCCAATCGCTGTCGTGGTACCACTTGACCTCGACCCGTGGTCCATACTTCTGCTGAATCTCCCGTATCTTTGGGGTCGCATACACTACTTCAAAAATCCGCTTCCCCATCGGAATGGCGGCCTCTGCCCAATGCTGATAATTACCGGAGGCCGCAAGCGCTTCGCCGGTAATATCGTAGACACCCGCCGAGCCACGTTTCGGCGAACAGACCACGTAGTAGTGGTTCATGGACGCCAGAGCGGAAAGCTGGATTGTAGCCGGAAATCCCGAAGGCCAGAAAACGATCTGCGCGCCCTCCTGCTTCAGACGGTGCCACTCCTCAGTCCAGTTGATGTCCTGGCAGATCTGGATTCCGATCGTGCCGAAGTCTGTCTGGAATACCGGTGGAACGGCATCCTGGCCGGGCGTGACGCCTTCCTTCAGGTACTGATCGGTGGGGTGAATCTCATTATACCGGCCGGCGATCGTGCCCTTCCGATCCAGCAGGATCGCAGAGTTATATAAACGGTCGTGCTCTTTGACCTTGATACCAAAAATCACGTACGAGGAATGCTCGCGCGCCCATTCTGACAGCCTTTCCGTCACGGGTCCCGGCACCGTTTCCGGCGCGCGGTTACTGAAGATCTCGGGAAGGCATGCAATGTCCGGGTGGTAGGCAGCCGCCTGGTTCAGCCGGTTCAGGGTCGGCTCCAGCAGGTCATTCGTGCCGAATTGCAGCCCCTCTTCGCTTATCGTAACGATCCGGACAACAATATCAGAATGAGATGGCTTGGCTTCCTGCCCCGGAAGATTTTGGGCCAGGGTCGTGCCCGGCAAACAGGCCAACAGTACGCTCATAAGTTTTGGGACCAACGATCTCATCACGATTCCTCCTGCGCTGCGAAGTCCATCTCGGCAAAGGATTATCCACGCTTGACATTTTGGGAGAGCTTACCACGGGACTCGATTCTATATCCACCGACCGCCGGCCATGTGCGAGAATGCGAGGAACAATTCGTCTTGCATCACGAGCGAAACGGCCTTTGGGCAGACAGATTCGATGCGGCGATGCGCACCGGCACGCTGAGTTTCCTGAATGCTTCCGTGCGTACCCGGACCTCGACCTGCTCGTCATACCGGGGCAGGAATTGGAGGCCAAGGTTGCGGTATTTGCCTCCTGCCGCTCGGTTGTAAGGCAACAAGTCCACCCGCACGACACCCCTCATATCACAGATCGTCTCCGCCATGGCGCGCAGATTCTCATCCGTGTCCGTTACGCCCGGCACAAGAGGAACCCGGATGACCACAGCAGCTCCCAGGGAACCCAAAATGCGCAGATTCGAAAGAATAAGCGCATTGTCTTTGCCCGTGAAGTGCTTGTGCGCCGCGCTGTCAATGAGTTTAAGGTCGTAATAGAAGAGATCGACCTTTTCTGCCACCGCACGCAGTGCTTTCTCCGACCCGTATCCCGAAGTATCGAACACCACATGGAGATCACCGATCTGATCGCAGACCTCCACCACGAATTCCGCCTGTTCCAATGGCTCGCCGCCGGAAAAAGTGACGCCACCTTCATTGGCACGCAGGATGTCGGCTTGCCCGTTTAAGAGATTCGCCAGTTCCTTTGAAGTGTATTCCTTTCCGATCAGCCGATCGCCGACTTGCCCGCGGATCATCTGCGGTTCCCGTTGCCATCCCTCGGGGTTGTGGCACCACGAACAGCGGAGTGGACACCCTTTCAGAAAAACGGTGGTTCGAATTCCCGGCCCATCGTGAAGGGCAAATTCCCTGATGTCGAACACCACGCCGGACTTCATGGTTCGCCTCGGTGAATCCTACTCCTCGCTCTTCCCGCCCGCGATTCTGACGGCCGGCGCGGGATGCCGTTCATTCCATCGCGTAGATATGGCGGGCGATGACGTGATCCTGGTATTCCGGCGCCAGTTCACAGAAATAGCCGCTCCAGCCCCAGACGCGCACAATCAGGTTCTTGTGCTTTTCGGGGTGTTTCCTGGCGTCAAGAAGCGTGTCGAGATTCACGGTATTAAGCTGGAGTTGTTGACAGCCCAGTTGCGCGAAGGTTCGAACCAGCATCGCGACTTTCCGGCCCGCCTCGGCATCGCTGAAAATACTCCCGGAAAGCTCAATCGTAATAGGCCCACCGTTAAAGACGCGGTTGTATGGGATCTTCGCGAAAGATTGAAGGACGCTGATGGGCCCGCGGACGGGAGCGTTGTTGGAGGGCGCCAGGTTGGCCGCCAGAAATTCGCCCTGCTTCCTGCCCTCCGCCGTCGCTTCCACAACGGGTTCCCTCATACCCTCGTGACCTCGGGCTAGCCAAACGTAGTACATGGCGGATCCCGTGCCCGGCCGCACGCGCCCGCCACGGCCATTGTCCGGGATCGCCTCGCAAGCGTCCGCCAACCACTCAAACAACCTGGTCATCAAGGCATCAGCGGTCGTGTCATTATTGCCGACCTTCGGCCCGTCTTCGGCAAGCTTACGGCGAAGGGGTTCGTGGCCCTCAAAGTTGGCCGCGAGCGCCCTCAGTAATTCCTGGGGTTGCACCGACCTCTCCTCGAAAACGAACCGGCGGACGGCCGCCAAGGCATCCGCGGCGTTCGCCGACCCGGCCCCATGCACCCCGAAGTTGTTGTACTTGAGGCCCTGCGAGAGGTCTCGTGCCGACTCGAGACAACCACCCATCAATACCGAATAATACGGAGCCGGCGGAAGAAGCAGCCTTCGGTACGAGTCCACAACGTGCTGCAATTGCGCGCGAATGTCCTTTGCGACTCTGCCGCAAATCTGGTCAAAATTCTCGCCTTGCGCGAGTCCTTCCCGAATGCCGGTATCAACCGCGGCGGGCATGGAGACCGCCCCAATATTGACCACCTCCATACCCTTTCCCGGCATCAGGAATTCCCAGCAGGCCGCCACGGCGTAATCGCGTGCGTCTTCGATTTCGTAACCGTGCTCGACCAACGCGGGAATAACGACGTCGTCGTTCGAATATTGCGGGAATCCCAGCCCTTTGCGTGTCAGTTCGGTCGCCAGGGTCAAGAGCGACAGCTCTGTTTTTGGCGTAATCCGCAGGTTGATTTTGGGGTCGATCATGTTGGTATAACACGCCACCCGGAGCGCCATCCGGGTCAATTCGTTTACCGCGTCTTTGCCGTCCCGGGTTGTGCCGCCGAGCATAAGAGACTGACCGTTGTCGCCCTGCTGGACGCCTGGATAAAGGTCGCTATCCTTGTTGAGACTGATGAAGAATTCCGCCAGCAGTTCCTCGGCAGCGGGAATGGTCAGGCGCCCGCGGTCGAGATCTTGGTGGAGGTACGGCCACATGTACTGGTCGAACCTGCCCAGTCCCACGTGGTAATGCCCGCCCATCCAAACCACCGAGTGGAGGATCCGCAAAGCTTGCAGGGCCTCGTGAAACCCACGAGGACGGTGTGCCGGAACATACGCCAGCATATCGGCAAGATCGCCTCTGCCCACCCTGCGGGCCTCTTCTGCATATCTGCCGGCAAGCGATGCCACCGCATCCATCGTCTCGATGGCGCAGTCGAGGAACTCCTGTTTTTCCGGGTCATCTCGAAATTGCCGACGCGCCTTCATCGCCGCATCCCTTCGACCCTCCAGACCCTCTGACAAAACCATCCCCCAATCCGCGCAGATGTTGCTGATCGCTCCCAACTCGTGAAGGGTGCGATCCTTCGTCAATCGATCCCAGGTCGCAGCATCATAAACAGGCGGAACTTTCTTGATGGTGCGAAGAAAGACGATACGATCGTCCGACTCAATGACGGGATGCTGCCCTTCTGTTTCGCACATGCGCCGAATGAGCCGCGCGGCGCGACGGGGCCACGACAGCCCCTCCCGGTCACATTCCGATGCGACGTCCAGAACGATATCTCTCCGAAACCGCTTGTGTTCCCCATTCCGCAGGCGGCTCTTCATTCGATCGAGCCTTCCGGCGTCGAAGGCCACCGAGCAAGACGTCGCGTTTGACCGCATGTCGATCTGATTCATGCTTACCTCCCCACAAGTGGATTGCGCTGCTTGCGGCTATCACTGTGCCGTTCGGCGTAACGCCGCACTCCCCGACTGACGGACGAAATCCAGGACCACCCTGGCCTCTCCGGAAGTCGAGCTGCGGACCACGACGGATGTAACGGGAGCCTCATCGATGACGCGCTCGACGGTGGCTCCTGTGGCGGTGGCCTTTGAAAACCTATAAGTCGCCGGGACATACACCGATAGCGTCAGGGGATCGTTTTCCACTAGCCTGAGTCGGCTGCTCAACTCCTCACGATCCTGATTCCAGTCGAGGTCAGCCAATTCCACGCCTCCTTGTGTAATGTGCCGGTCAGTAGAAAGGAACTGGGGGTGGTCTTTCAGCTCATGCACCGCCAGCAGGAGGTTGGAGTGCGGCTCGACATGGGCCTGGAGCAAACCGTCTTGAACGCCCAGGAACTTCCTGGCTCCAGAATTCATATATGAGATATTTCTTTTCCCTGTCGAGGCCGAGAGCAGAAAGAGGCAGCCGGTAATCCTGTGGTTCATCTCCCCAGTTGAACACGGAGACAACGTCCCAGCTCGCGAAGGGCCGACGTATCTTCAAGTCCCAGATGGGCTTGAGATCAAAGACCGGCATGAGGTCCAGCGGATGCACGTCGCAAACCGGCAGAGCTTGTTGGAGCAGGCGCATTCGCTCCGGAGCAAGGTGCCCCAGCTTGTCGCTGATAAAGGTCAGTTGTCCCGGCATCGCCACGACCGTGGTGGCGATCCGCGCGACGCCTAGCGGCGCGGCTTCGCCTACCATCAGGGTGTCAGGATCGTTATACCAGATCAGGTTATTCGTGAAGAGTTGAGCCAGAGTGACACGCGCTTGGTTCAGGTAGTTATGCCACTGCGGCGGTTGACCGGGTTCGACGATGTCCGCCCCCAACCGCGCGGCGTCGGCCCAGGCCACCTCCGGTCCGGTGTAGTGCCCCTGGCAAGCCAGGAAGATGCGGTCTGGGCCGATCCCGCGGCGGAAACGCGGCGATAGAAAGCCGGTAGACATCGGCAACCGGCTGGCGGAAGGCCGCGCGGACTTCCGGCCGTTCGAAGAAGTGGGCTGACAAACTGGGCCCAGTGCCTGACATCCCATCAATCTTAAAGAACTCGTACCCCCAGTCCGCCGACATCGTGTGCAACGTTTCTTCCATGTACCGCTGCACTGCCGGTTGCGAAGGATCCAGTACGTACCGGCCATTCCAGTTATGCATCGGCTGGCCTTGGGGGTCGTGCAGGAACCATTCCTGATGCGCCCGGTAGAAATTCTCGTCGCCGGTTCCCCAGGGCACTGTCCAAATGCCCGGACGGAAACCGAGGGCGCGAATTTGCCCCGCCAGCCACTTCATGCCGTGAGGGAATTTTTCCGGCGAGGACTTGAGCCCGAGGCTGTGAAAATTGCTGACCGGTAGCCGCGCCGAGTTCTCCTGCCAGGATTCGATGGACCAGATCTGCAAGCCAAAAGGCTTGAGCTTGCGGGCGGCGACCCGTGCTTCGTCAAGGTTGTCCTTTTCGGTAGCGCTATCAAAATAGGCATTCCAGGACATCCAACCGGTAGGCGCGGAAAGGCACCGCTTGCGGTCGATCAGGCGATAATCAGGGACATATCGCGCACGGTAGTAGTTGGGCACCATCTCCAGTGTGATTCTCGAGTCGCCCTCCCGCAGGGGCGGGATTACGGCCGTCAAATGCGCTTGGAATGTGGACGGATGCCCGGCAATCCCCGGGTGAGTAAGGATGGAGACGTCATTACCGCCGAACCGCAACACCAAGTCGCGCTCCGGATCAAACAGTGAGTCGTTGAGGGGGCTATCGGACGGCCCCGAGGCCATCTGGACCACAAGGCTCTGGTCGGAAAGGTGCGTGCGGCAAGCAAAGGCCCGGTCCCCAAAAACATTCTCGGAGACAAAAGTGAGTTCTCCCGCGTAGAAGTGCGGCGGACGTGGGAGCACCTCAAGAGAAACCCGATCTTCCTCGTTGATGATGTTCACATACGCTTGCGCGTTGTTTCGCGGATCGACGAGGGCCAGCCGTTTCGAATCGGAGTCGCGTGCCCGCTGGATGGTCCAGGCAGTGGCAGCATCGCCGTGCCGCTCGGTGAACGACAGTCGCCCCACCAGCCGGGTCCCTGTAGGCACATGCTTGCACACCAGCGTGGACGAGGCTGGGTCAAATTCAACTTCCCAGCCCTTGGAGGGAACTTGCTCCGCCGGGGTTGAAAGCCATGCAGCGGTCAGCACAAGCGAAAGACATCCGACAAGGAAAAACCTTATGGACCTAAAGAGTCTTGAGTGCATGAAAGGGATTACTCCGCTTGGTTTGATGAAAGGCGCGCTCCGGCCGAGCTGGGTTGGAAAGCTCCTCACTCTTTAATCTATAATCTCGATCGGACCTTATTCAAGCCCTAAGCATTTGTCAAGGAGTTTTTTCGTTGATCATTTGAAGTTTCTCGAATTATCTGTGTGGTTTAAGCTTAATCAAGACGCATTCACTATCGGCTGCAAATGCGCTAATATTTACCGGCCTATCGGACATAGAGACGGCGCGTCCGCCAAGCCGTGCCGGTCGTCCCTTCAAGGCGAGCGTGGAGGCGGCATCAGCCATTACCGCCCACGCAGAACAATCCATTACCGGAGGCATCCATTATGAATCTCTTAACGACCCTGAAAGGTTCCATGATCGAGTCCTTTTTCCCGCCTGCGTGGGATTTGGCCAAGTGGGACGCTTGCGTGGCCGATGATCCCAAGGCCATCTTTGAACGCCAGCCTAAGTGGCACAAAGACTTCTCGATTCGGATGGCCAAGGACGTGGCAGACTTTGATGTGGTGTTGGGCCACGAGTTGGCGATGGAGATTCGCCGGTGTCGAGAAGCAGGCCGCCAACTGGCCCTGATCTTGCCCGTCGGACCCATGGGCATGTACCGCTGGACCGTCTACTTCCTCCACGAATGGGGGGTCCCCTGCGATCACGTCCACGGTTTCAATATGGACGAGTGGAGCGATGCCGAGGGCAACACCCTGGCCGGCGATGATCCGGGTGCGTTCCAAAATGCGATGGAAGGCGCCTTCTACGGCCCGCTGGGTAAACTGACCGTTCCGCCCAACCAGCGGTGTTTTGCTACTAAACGCCTGCTGCCGGAATATCCCGACCGCGTTGGAACACTGCGCAAGGCCGGAGCAAAACTGGTGGTCGTTTATGGCATCGGGCGCGCCTGCCACATCGCCTTTTGGGAGCCTCATTTCGGCGCGGAGTTTCCTGATGATGAGTCATGGCGGAAGCAAACGCACCGTTTGGGCGCAAGGCTGCACCCGCTGACCATCGAGCAGAACGCGATTACCAGCTTCAAGAGCCGCACGACCCTGGTGCCCGCCTATGCCAACACCATCGGGCCGGCTTTCTTCACGCACGCCGACTATGCTATTGGCGGGGCCGACGGCGAACTCGGCCGCGGCATGCAATGGCAGGGGTTGTCGCTGTGGGTTACGCTGCGCCACCCTGTTAGTCGCCATATTTCTTCCACCTGGATGCCTACCCAGCCGGGAGTGCTTTTCTTTACCCAGGCGTTGGCCGGTCCTTTGGTTGCCGAGGTCAACTGATGCCTTTAGACGAAGGTCCTCCCCTCCTGCAGGCGGCGAACGCCCTCTGGCTATGGCGGGAAGTAAAGCTATCAATCGCGCGCAGCGTCGCGGCCGCCGTCCACGACGCTGCGCGAAGAATCTGCGCAATCTGTGGATCGGGGCGGCAATTGCAAACCCCGGAGGGTTTGGTTATAGTTCTGAAGGAGGTTTGAATGCCGCTCTTCGAATTTAAGTGCCGGGATTGTGGTGCGACCTTTGAAAAGATCGTGCCTTCTGCCACCACCCAGGTGGCTTGTAGGAAGTGCGAAAGCGCACAGGTGGAAAAGCTGTTGTCCGTGTTTGCCGTCGGTACGTCCTCGCATTCCAGCCCTTCGTTTGAGAATGGGCCGTGCAGCACTTGCGGCGCCGCGCAACGGGGGATGTGTGGGGTGGAGTAAGTCGATTTTGGATTTTGGATTTGCGATTTTGGATTCAAATCCCGCCGGTTCCCACCGGGCAGTCCTTAGCGCAGTGCTGGCAGGATGCCGTCCGCGTCAAGGGAGTTTTGACATGACCGGTGGCGGAGCCCACCTAATCCAAAATCGAAAATCCAAAATCGAAAATGAGCATTCCCAATCTGCGCCTTGGAACCTCAAGCTGGTCTTGTGAAGACTGGGTGGGGATGTTTTATCCGCCCGGCACGGCGCCGGCGGATTTCCTGAGCGTGTACGCCCAGCGCTTTGACACTGTCGAAGTGGACTCCACCTATTACCGGATTCCTTCCGAATCGATGGTGCGGAATTGGCGCGCGCGCACGCCCCCGGGTTTCACCTTTGCCGCCAAGTTCCCGCAGGTCATCACGCATGAAAAAGTATTGCGGGACTGCGGCGAGGACGTCACAACTTTTCTGCGTACCATGAGCCTGCTGGAAGATCGGCTGGGGCCGCTGTTGCTGCAATTCCCGTATTTCAACAAAAAGGCATTTGCTAGCGCGGAGGATTTCGTGGCCTGCCTTGCCCGCTTTCTTGAAGATTTACCCGGTGGGTTTCGCTACGCCCTGGAGGTCCGCAATAAGTGGTGGGTAAATGCGCGGCTGCTCGATCTGCTGCGGGAGAAACGGATAGCCCTGGCGCTGATCGATCATCCCTGGATGCACCCCATCTCGCAATTGGCGAAGAAACTGGACGTCGTCACCACGGATTTTGTTTACGTCCGCTGGCTGGGCGACCGCAAGGGTATTGAGGAGAAGACTCAGTACTGGGACCGTCTCATCATCGACCGGGAAGAGGAAATGAACACCTGGATTCCGATCATCCGCCAGATTCTCAGCCGGGGCATTCAGGTGGTCGGATACTTCAACAACCACTACGCCGGGTTCGGGCCCGGGTCGATCGAAGTTTTTGGCAAGGTCTGGGAGAAAACTGCCCCCTCGACGTCGGTGAGCAACCGTGGAAGGGTTTGAGAGCCCGCGTAGCGGGCGGGGTCCTGTAGGCCTGCTGACTATGGCCTTCCGCTTACGGCGCGGCGTGCCGCCTCGATGATGGCGGAGGTGGAATATCCGGCCACAAACGGGATGGTCAATACGGTTCCGCCGGCCGCTTCCACCTCGGCGCGGCCTACGACTCCATCGAGCGTATAATCCCCGCCCTTCACGAGCACATTGGGCAGCATGCGGCTGACGACGCCCAGCACCGACTCGTCATCGAAGATCGTGACATAGTCCACAACAGCGAGGGCGGCGATAATCTCGGCGCGCTCGGCCTCCGGCTGCAGCGCCCGCTTCCTGCCCTTGAGCGCGCAGATGCTGCGGTCGCTGTTCATGGCGACAATTAACACGTCGCCCAGCGCGCGCGCCTGCGCGAACAAACGGGTGTGCCCGGGATGCAGGAGGTCAAAACAACCGTTGGTCAGCACAACCCGCAGGCCTTGCCGCTTCAGTTCGTCCACTTTCTGATACGCCTGCTCGAGGGGCAGGACTTTTTCAATTCCCATAGGTGAACTTCCATTCATCGAAGGTCGGTGTTCGCGCGCTGACCCCCAAGGGTGGCTCGGCGCATAAGCTGCGGCGCACAAGCCCCGCCGCGCTGTGGTGTTAGCCACCCTGCCCTAATTTTCGCAGCATGTCCGGAAGCTGCTGCGCAAACGCCGACCGTGCCATCACGGAGTCGCATCCGGCAGCGCGCGCCGCAGTAATCAGTTCCTGCTGGACGTGAGAAACGAACCCGACGATAGGAATTGGCCGGGTCGCGGGGTCACTTTTGAGCATCCGGATCCAGTCGAGAGCGGGCAGGCCGCGGGCATTCAAATCCAGGTAGATGGCTTGGGGCAGGGCCTCGGCAATGGCCGTCGTCCCACGTTGCGTCTCGCCCGCGATCACGGTAACTCCGATCGCCTTGGCTGTTTCGCGTATTTTGGCCAGGAAGAAAAGGTCTTCCACCAAAGCCACAACGGTTGCTGCCACTCCATCCCTCCCCAAAAGCGACGGCAAAGTCCACAGCCGGTTTTATGGTTGCGACTGCGGTAAAAAGGTCCATCCGCTCGCTCAATATACCGCAGAACCTGTTATTAGGCGAGAAGATGGACACTGAGTCTCTTTGCGAGATGGTTTCAGCGTAGGGACGATCGCCTGTGGGACGTATTGACTGATTCTGCCCGGGCTTACGAAAGCCGTCGGGGCCGAAATGGACAGAATCCGGACGCCCCATGACATGAACGTCTATTGCTGGCAACCATTTCGATATTTCCGGAGTCTGGCATAGAAGGGGGGTGTGCCTATCTGCGAAATGGCGTAACCCCAAAGGCGCATCAGACGTCTCAACTGTTTATGAGCCCCGAAAATACTACAAACACCAGTAATGGCGGTGGGAAGTCTCTCCGGCTGCTCCGACCGTCTCTCGTAGTACTGTGCGGCCCGGCAGCTTGTGGGAAATCCACTTTTGCCAAGCAGCACTTTCGGCCAACCCAGATTATTTCCTCGGACTGGGCGCGAGCCCTGATTTGCGACGACGAACGCGATCAGCGCTACAACGTGCAAGCCTTCGCGCTGGTGCACTTCCTGATCGAACAGCGGCTTATGGTGAACCGGCTTTGCGTGGTTGACTCGACGGCACTCACCCCCCAGTCGCGCAAGGACCTACTGGATCTTGCGAAAAAGCAACACGTCCCAACCGCTCTAATCCTCTTTAATGTGCCGCTGGCTACGTGCATCGAGCGCGATGAAAAGCGCGAGCGCTCCGTGGGCAGCGCGGTTGTCGAACGTCATTACCAGGCGTTCGAGGCGGCGAAACAGGCAATTTCTCAGGAGGGGTTTGACCAGATTACAGAGCTCCAGGATCACGAACTGGAGGGCGTTCAGGTGGAAGTTCTGTTTCGACCCATCGTTCGGCCCGCGCAAGAGCATCGGCGGGCGGGCAACGTTGCGCAGCGGAGTCATGATATCCCTACCCAGCCTTCGCGGCGTCCAGCGGGTGGAACCGGAGGTAACGGCCAAGCCGCGACCGTGTCGGGGGTTCGTCCGTCAACCCCACCTGCCGTGCCTCGACCCGCGGTGGCCGCGTCGCCGGCAACCCCGGCCATGGCGCCTCGGCCTGCCGCGGCTGCATCGCCAGCAGTGCCAACACCCCGGCCCGTAGTGAATCCCGCAACATCCAGCGCGCCACCGGCCCAGGCAGTGCATCCACCTTCTCCGCCGGCTGTCACCACGCCGCCGGGCGTGGCGTCGCAGGCGACTGCCTCACCTGCGCCTGTAAGTCCGACGGTTCCGCGGACTGCCCCCAGGGCGGTGGATCCGAAGGACTCAAGTTAGCCCGATTTCTTTCCAGTTTACTGCTTCAGCGGTCAGGGCGCCCTGCCAAACGATCGTAGACGGTTCGAGCGTTCGTGGTTCCCAACGAATCGTTATAGAGGCTCTTCAGCCCCAGGATGTAACGGACTTCCTCATCAAAACGGTGGAGAGCTACAAGGTCGGTTTCCCGAATGGGAAAGCGTTTGCCGTCGGACTTTGACAACCAGAATTTCTGATACCCGGCATCTTCCAGTTCGCAATTGACGCCGTGGTTAACGAAATAAGGCGGACCCAGGTAAATCCCACGGTCCCCCTGATTCTTCACGTAGGCCGCACAGCCGGATTTCCTCACCTCGAGCGTGCCGGGTTGTACGACGGTCACGGTAAAGCCCGCCTGTTCAAATTGCTTCTGGATGGCTGGCGCTGACGCCGTTCGGGTTGCCATGGATTCGTCCTCGTCTCTTGAGATGTCGCGGGCGAAGAAAGGCCAGCGTGAAGCTCGCGTGCCGCCGCCGTTGACATAATTCAGAACGTACCCCTAAAATAAAGTCTATTGCACTGATGGCGGAAAACGCAAGGGCAGCAACTATCCAAAATTCTAAAATACTGCGCGGCGCGGCGAGCGTGCTGGACCTGATTGGTAACACGTCGTTGGTGCGCCTGGCGCGGGTTCGCCCCACTTCTCCGGACGTCGAGGTTTACGCCAAGGCGGAATGGGAGAACCCCGGCGGGTCGGTGAAGGATCGCCCGGCAATGAACATAGTGCGCGAGGCGGAAGCTGCCGGACGGATGTCCGGGCACAAGATCCTTATTGATTCCACTTCCGGTAACACCGGCATTGCTTACGCCATGATCGGCGCCGCGAAGAATTATCGCGTCAGGCTCTGCATGCCCGGCAACGTAAGTGTGGAGCGTAAGCGTATTTTGAAGGCCTACGGCGCCGATATCGTCTACACCGACCCCATGGAAGGCTCGGACGGCGCCATTCGCCGCGTGCGCAGCCTGGCGCAGGAAACCCCGGGCCTCTACTTCTACGCCAACCAATATGACAATCCGGCCAACTGGCGCGCTCATTATTTGACCACCGCTCCCGAGATCTTCGAACAGACGGAGGGGAGCGTGACTCACTTCGTGGCGGGCTTAGGGACCAGCGGCACGTTTATCGGTACGGCGCGGCGGCTGAAGGAACTTAACCGCGGCATCCAATGCGTGTCCTTCCAGCCGGACTCGCCTTTCCACGGACTCGAGGGCATGAAGCATATGCCTTCCGCCATCAAGCCTGGAATTTACGACCCCCGTGTGGCCGACGAAAATCTGCAAATCTCCACCGAAGATGCGCACGTCATGACGTTGCGACTGGCGCGGGAGGAAGGCCTGCTGGTGGGCATCTCGTCCGGAGCCGCCATGGTGGCCGCCCTCAACGTGGCGAATCGCCTGTCGAGCGGCGTGGTGGTGACGATTTTCCCTGACAGCGGCGATAAGTATTTGAGCGAAAGATTTTGGGACGAAGGTGAGTGATTGATTTATCGGTTGATCGGCTCATCGGTCCATCGGGTCATCGGGGCATTGGGTCATCGGATTAGCGTTGCTGGCTTGGGAGGGATTGGCGCAGGTGAGAAGGTTAAGCGCGATCGTCGTTCTTCTGGCGTCGTTGGCAGGTGCGAGTGCTTTCCCCGCCGGTTGCGACGGGTTGGTGGGGAGCTGGGACTGGTTCACCCGATCCGTGGTTACGTTTCGCGCCGATCATGTCATCTTGTATGATGGCAATCGGGCGGGAACCTGGGAGTGCACCGATGCGGCGAAGGGATCGGCGAAGTTGCGATGGACTGCCGGGTTTATTGATTCCATCACCGTGGCCGGAGATCGTATTTCCGGCGTGAACCAGCAGGGCGTTTCGGTCTCCGGGGCGCGGAGAGCGTCGGCCGCGCCCGGCAACCCGCATACTGCGCCCCCGCCTGCCACTTCCAGCACTCATACCGGCTCGCCCCAACCACCAGCGCCGGCTGGGCCACTCCAAACGGCTGATACGGCGCCGCTCGACCAACGGCTGGCCGCCGGTTGGTGCGTGATGGGCAAGAGCAATTACCAGCAGCAGAGTGAATTTCTCAACTCGGTCCTCAGCAGGAATTCCCGGGACGCGGAGGCGCTCTATTACCGCGGTCGCTGACTTCCAACTGTGTCGAACAGAAGTGGGCCGCGTGCAATTTCACGATTCCGTAGCGCACGGCTCTGGTCCGATGACATAATAATCCGATGGCTCTGCAATTACACAAAACGCAAGTGGAATCCATCCGCCGGCATGGTGTTCGGGACTATCCCAACGAATGTTGCGGCATCCTCCTGGGGACGGTGGAGGACGACGGGAAGGAGGTGACGCAAGTGGTGCCGCTCGCGAACTTGCGCCATGATCCGGAGCGCGCCCAGGAATTATTGCCGCTGGACGATCCGGGCAGGGAAACGGAACAGAATCGATTTTTGATCGATCCGCTCGACCAACTGCGCGTGGAAAAGGAGGCCCGTGCCCGCGGGCTTGAGGTCGTCGGCTACTATCATTCTCATCCCAACCACCCGGCCCGGCCGTCAGTGTATGACCGTGACCACGCCTGGCCCTGGTATTCGTATGTTATAATTTGCATTGAGAAGGGCGCTCCAAAAGACCTGACCAGTTGGGTCCTAGCCGACAACCGGTCGTCATTTGCAGCGGAAACCCTGGTCATTTGTGATTGGTGATTAAGACATTGGCGATTTGCGATGGGTGACTGCTGATGGAAAAGCGCCATTCAGTCCGAAACCGGCGTGACAGCGGGTTCGGTTGGTCGATCGCAAATCATTAATTCACCTGAATCTTTTCGGTTTGTGCCGCATCGAAACAGTAGCGTGGTGATTTCAACACACAGTAAAGCCAACGCGAAGAACAACTCGCAAATCACCCATCGCCCATCGCAAATGAAGGAGAAGTGATGCCCGTTCGAGTTATCATACCGACTCCGTTGCGGCAATACACGGAAAAGAAGGAGTCGATGGAAGTACAAGCCAAGACGGTCGGCGAGGCCCTGCTGGCGATCACCTCAACCTACGGCGACCTCCGGAAACACCTGTTCAGTGACGCCGGCAAGCTCCGCAGTTTTGTGAACGTCTACGTGGGAGACGAGGACATACGTTTTCTGCAAAAGGAACAGACTCCCCTGAAAGAAAACGACGTGATCAGCATTGTCCCCTCCATCGCGGGGGGAACTGCCTTGCCCCTCCGCGCTATTCAGACTTCTTCGCCTCACTCGGGGCACGTTCTGCGCTGCATCTGTACCTAGCCTGGGTTGGCACCCTGTGACGCGGGTGGCGAATCCCGGGCATCCCCCCAAAAAAGTTATCAATCTTAAGCTGCGGGTTCTCAACCGCCATTCATCGTCTGTCGGCAGCCGTTGGCCCGCAGTAGGACCAGTGACTGGTAACTGATGACTGAACACTGTCGACTAATTTGAGAAAGGGATGTTTCAATGAGTATCGCAACTTTGTCTCCGGCAACCCAATTAAGCAAGGATGAGATTCTCCGTTACAGCCGGCACCTGATCATGCCGGAAGTCGGCATGGAGGGGCAGCTCAAGCTGAAGCAGGCGAAGGTGCTGTGCATCGGTGCAGGAGGCCTGGGTTCGCCGCTGGCTCTTTATCTGGGTGCAGCAGGCGTGGGTAAGCTCGGCTTGGTGGATTTCGATATCGTGGATTTCACTAACCTGCAACGGCAGGTCATTCACGGCACCAGTGACGTGGGGCGCAGCAAGCTGCAGTCGGCGCGCGAGACGCTGCGAGAAATTAACCCCAACACCGAGGTTGAAACGTACGAAACACGGCTGAGCAGCGACAATGCCCTGGACATTTTCCGCGACTACGACATTGTGGCCGACGGCACCGATAATTTCCCCACCCGATACCTGGTGAACGACGCCTGCGTACTGCTGGGCAAGCCCAACGTCTATGCCAGCATTTTCCGCTTTGAAGGACAGGCTTCCGTTTTCTATGCCGCGCGGGGACCGTGCTACCGCTGCTTGTATCCAGACCCACCGCCGCCCGGGTTGGTTCCCAGTTGCGCGGAAGGCGGCGTGTTAGGCGTGCTGCCCGGCATTATGGGTTGCATCCAGGCCATGGAAACGATTAAGCTGATTTTGGGCCGCGGCGAGCCGCTGATTGGCCGCCTGCTGCTGTTTGACGCGTTGGGGCTGAAGTTTCGCGAACTCAAGCTGCGCAAAAATCCTGAGTGCCCGGTCTGCGGGACGCATCGTACCATCACCCAGTTGATTGACTACGAGCAGTTCTGCGGCATTCGCGGCGAGGAGTACACACCGATGCAAACTGGCATTCCGGAAATTACCCCGGCGGAAGTGAAAAGGAAGATGGATACGCACGAACCGTTCGTGCTGATCGACGTGCGCGAGCCGCATGAATACCAGATCTGCCGCATTCCCGGCTCCAAGCTGATCCCTCTCGGCGAAGTGCCGCAGCGCATGCATGAGCTAAGCTCGGCAGACGATATCGTGGTGCATTGCAAGTCCGGAATGCGCAGCGCGAAGGCGGTGGACTTCCTGATGAAGTCCGGGTTCCGCAAAATTCATAATCTCAAAGGTGGAATTCTGGCGTGGTCCGATCAGGTGGATCCGTCCGTTCCGAAGTACTGAATCGACGAACCCATACGCTTGTTGCTCCGTTTAATTGTTGACTTACCCGTTGAAACGGATGGCCCAACCGACAGTCGTCAATCGACAATCTTCAATTTCATGATCCTACCACTCGATACCGAACAGGAGAAAACTCATGGCGAACGTGTTTGCAGATAATGCAGCGAGTATTGGCAGAACCCCGCTGGTGCGGCTGAACCGCCTGGCAGCGGGAACATCAGCAACAGTGCTGGCCAAGGTGGAAGGCCGCGGCCCGGCGTATTCCGTAAAGGATCGCATCGGCGCGGCCATGGTTTGGGACGCCGAGCAGCGAGGCGTGTTGAAACCCGGGATGGAAATCATCGAGCCCACCAGCGGCAACACCGGCATCGCTCTGGCATATGTGGCGGCGGCGCGGGGCTACAGCTTGACCCTCACCATGCCGGAAACCATGTCACTCGAGCGCCGGCGCGTGCTGGCGGCGTTCGGCGCGAAGCTGGTACTGACCCCCGGCCCGGAAGGCATGCCCGGAGCCATCCGCCGCGCCACCGAGATCGCCCAATCTGATCCCCAGCATTACTTTCTTCCACAGCAGTTTGAAAATCCCGCCAACCCCGCGATTCATGAGAGAACCACCGGCCCGGAAATCTGGAATGACACGGACGGCGCCGTTGATGTGCTGGTCTCCGGCATTGGAACGGGCGGGACGATTACGGGCGTATCGCGATTCATCAAAAACACCAAAGGCAAGAAGATCATCTCCGTGGGGGTTGAGCCCACCGCGAGTCCCGTGATTACCCAGCATCTGCAAGGTTTGCCGCTCAAGCCCGCGCCGCACAAAATCCAGGGCATTGGTGCCGGCATCATCCCGAAAACGCTGGACCTCTCGGTGGTTGACCGCGTCGAGCAGGTCACAAATGAAGAGGCGATTGAATTCGCCCGCCGCCTGACCCGCGAGGAAGGTATCCTGAGCGGAATCTCGTGCGGCGCGGCCGCCGCAGCGGCTGTCCGTTTGGCCAAGGAGCCGGAGTTTGCAGGCAAGACGATCGTCGTCATTTTGCCCGATTCCGGCGAGCGGTATATTTCGACAGTGTTGTTTGAAGGAATTTGAGGTAAGCTGGCGGTCACTTCGTTGCAAAGCTCCCAGGGTGTAGACTGTTGGCCGTCAGTTTCCCGCTAAGCGACGGCGGCATGCTACGCCTGCCGGCCATGAGCCGGCGTGCCCAATGTGGAGACCCTTGGTTATGAGTTCAGAAGATATGAAGTGTCTCGCTCACGAATTTCGCAAGGATATGGATGCTCAGTTAATGGGGGACGAGAGCAGCGAATTCCTTCTACCGCGGCGTGATGCGGTGGCATTTGTCTGTTCGCGCTACCTGGAAGTCCTCTTTCCTTATTATTTCCTTCCGGGAGATCCCGAGCCGGGCACGCCTGCCTACTTCCAGCTCATGGAGATTCAGGACCGGCTCTCAAAACAGATTTGCAGCGCCATTCGCTTTGAATGTCGCCGCAGCGGCAAAGAGACGCCTGATGAACTTGAGCGTTGGGCGGAGACGATTGAGCAGAAGTTGTTCGCGCAGTTGCCCGAACTGGCCCACCTGTTGGCCACCGACATCGAAGCGGCTTACCATAATGATCCGGCGGCGTCGAGCGTCGAGGAAATTCTGCTGGCCTACCCGTACATCGAGCCGGTCACGGTACAGCGGCTTGCGCATCGCCTGTACCTCTTGGACGTTCCGTTTATCCCCCGCATGATGACGGAGATTGCACACAGCCACACGGGCATCGACATTCATCCCGGTGCGTCGATCGGCGAGTCGTTCTTCATCGATCATGGGACGGGTGTGGTGATTGGTGAAACCTCGACGATCGGCAACAAAGTGACGCTGTACCACGGCGTCACGCTGGGAGCCTTTAATCCGCTCAGCAAGGACGACGACGGCCAACTGCGCCGCGGGCAGTCCAACAAAAGGCATCCCACTCTGGAGGACCACGTCACGGTGTATCCCAATGCCACGATTCTGGGAGGAGACACTCACATCGGCCATCACAGCGTCGTCGGAGGAAACGTATGGCTCACCCACTCCGTGGCCCCGTACAGCCGCGTGACGGTGAAGGATCCTGAGCTGTTTATTTTCAACCCCGGCGATATGCAGTGGAGTTTGTACGGGGGAATTTGAAAGGCAGGGGTTAGGGATACGGGACACGGGACACACGAAACGAGATAAGGGATAAGGGGTTCACCCTTTATCCTTCACCCTTCACCCCGTATCCCGTGCCCCGTACCCCGTACCCCGTACCCCGTACCCCGTACCCCGTACCCCGTATCCCTTATCCCGTGTCCCGGTTTCCTCTTTCCTTTGCACGCCTCGTCGGCTAAAATCTCCTTTCTTACCCAGGGTGATCCGAACACGAACGCATTACACTCGTCCGCGCCCCGGCGCGCGGAATTTACCTGTACCCAGGGAGGTACGCATGGCACTCAAGGTTGGAGACCCGGCGCCAAACTTCAAGCTGACCAGCGCGACGGGAGAATCACAAGGCGAGTTTGAGCTTTCCGCGCAACGCGGCAAGAACGTTTTGCTGGCCTTCTATCCCCTCGATTTCACCCCGGTCTGCCAGAGCGAGTTGGCGTCGTTCCAGGCGGACCTGACCAAAATTGCGGCCACCAATACTGAGGTCGTAGGCATTTGCACGGACTCGGTGTTTGCCCACATCGCCTTCCAGAGACATCTGGGCGGACTGCAATTCGCTCTGGCGACGGATCGCTGGCCCTACGCGGAGGTGGCCACCGCCTACGGAGTTTTCCCTCCCACCCGCCACCCCATCCCCTTCATCAATGACCGAGCGGTGTTCATTGTCGATAAGCAAGGCAAGATTGCGTGGTCCAAGGTCTATGAACTGCGGCAGCAGCCTGACAATGACGAGATTCTAGCCGAGTTGAAGAAGCTGGCGTGAAATGCCGTTGAACAGTCGAGAAGTCGAAGAGTTGAAAAGCCTCGATATTAAGGAACTGTTCCTCGCCCAGAAGGCGAACACTTGAGAAGTCGAGGAGTCGAAAGCCCTCATGGATATCAGAGAACTGTTCCTTGCCCAGAAAGCGAATGCGCACGAGGGTACGATTGCCGTTTATGAGAAGATTCCCCGCGATCGCCTGGATTGGCGCCCGGCCGACGGCATGCTCACCCTGGGCCAGTTAGCCCGGCATGTGTGGCGGTCGGAGGAGGGAACGCGCCGCATTGCCCTCGACGGCGATTGGACCTATTACGAAACCCGTATTCCGCAGGGTCTGCTGGCGGTACTCGGCGAAGTGAAGTCACTCGATGACGAATTGCGCGAAATGCGGCGAGTCCATCAGGAAACGATGCGTGCCGTGCAGGCCTTTCCCCTCGATCGCTGGGAAGAATTGCGCGATAAACCCGAGTTCGACACCCACCGGACGGTGGCGGTGCTGCTCTTCCGCATTATTGAACACCAAGTCCACCACCGCGCCCAGGTGGGAACTTACCTCCGCATCCTCACCGGCGGCCGCGCCAGTCCCTACGCGGATTGATGTTATCTCCGTACGTGAATGTTGGGCGTGACCTCCAGGTCAGCGCTACCACACTTCCGCGCCTTCCCTCGGCAGGAGCGCACGCAGATCTCGGCGCCTCGGTGATTTTCCGCAGATGATGATCAAGCGGCAAGCAGAACCGTCGCGGGTCAGTTGGTGCGCCGTATCGGAGGACGAGCCGGGCGGTCCGTAAACACCCCGTCAGGCGCAGGTCGCTCTTGAAGAGCTGAAAACAAGTCAACCCTTGGGTGGGAGAGCCATTGTTCGCTCAGAGAATGCCGAAGCGGAGGAGCAGGAGTCCCAGGCAAAACACCGCCACCATCCCGCCTCCGAAAATCATCAACTGCGACCCCTTCTGCATCAGGACGTTCACGTCCTCGCGAGCCATGCCGGAAATAAGGTAGGTGGGTTCATTCGCCCCCTTCCTAATCAGGTTGCGGTCGTTCTCATCTTTAGCTTCATGATTCTCGGCGCACGTCCCACTGATATCGTAGTCATGGTCAGGCAGGATACAGCACTCCATCAAGCGATACCGGCCGGAAGCGAGTGGGCTGTCGGCAGCGAACGGACTGTCGTCAGATGGGAGGTCGGGAGCTGGCGGATCAGGAACCGGGGCTGCCACATCGCGATTCGGCGGGGTCGGCTGCGGCAGGGCAACGGTCCTGGACAGATCTAGTTTTTTATTCCGCGCCTGCATTTTGACGATGCGTCTTCTCAGCTCCTCGTATTTCGGATCCCAGAAAGGATAATGACCGAGCTCGATCTGGGCAAGCCGGACCTCCTCGATGCGGGGATCAGACTGTGGCCCTTCGTCCTCCAGCGCTTGTTGCATCTGCGCCCGGCTCTGAGCCAGTTGGGGACCGAGCATCTGCTCGAACAGCTCGTTCGAGTTGATTTGGTGCCTCTTATATTTGGATACGGCGACTGCCATTCCGAGGGTGGGATGGACCCCCGGTATCATGGGGCTGAGACCCACGCGGGCCACATAGGCGAGCAACTCATTCTCGGAAACGCCGCCGGCGGCGAAGCTGGAAGCCGTCGCGCCGCTCCCGACCTCACGTATCCCTGTCATCTCCAGTTGATATTGTGCCCCATGAGGATTCACTAGCACGCGCCCCGTGCTGTCTTCAAGGTAGAACCAGCCGCCGTCAGCCTCCGCCCCATAGTGCGACCATATTCCCCTTTCTTCGTCCGCCCCATAAGAATCTGATCCGGTATCGGTTCTTCTCTCCCATTTCATGATCTCCACCGCATAGTAACAGCACGGGGTGTGAGTGACAGGGCTGGTGATGAGCTGGTCGCTTTTGGCCTTGCCGTGAATTCGCACAAAGCCCATGGCAATGCTGCGGATGGGCGTCCCTGGGGTGTCCTGGAGGAGGCGAGACTTGCTGTAGGCGCGGAAGCCTTGGAAAAACGCTACGATCCCGCCGAAAAAGCCCACTACGAGCCCGATATCGAGATTACCGATATTCGTCGCCATGGTATGTTCCTTTTGGGGTTAAGCCCAGGATTGGGTCGAAGGCAAGATCATATTATGGATATCTCGGGGCGCATCCGCAAGGCTTTAATGTCTCTCCGCAAGGTCACTTGTTGCAATAAGGTTTGCTCCGGGTGCGGCATCCGCCCTTAAAAGCTGCCATCACGCAAGGTGGTCGGCGGCCAATTAAGATCCTGTGAGAGTTCTTACCGCGTCCCCACCGATGAGACGCTCAAGACCCGGCTCCCCTCCGGCTGATGATGGCGGCTCTCTTTTTAGCCGGTGCTGACCACATTGGGTCGTTAGCCGGGCATGGCAAGCTGGTAGCCGCGGTCAGCGCTTTCCTGACCGCGGGTTCTTCTTGGGAAATACGCTAGTCTGCGACCAGAGTCGGCCGCCTCGATGATTTGGGATGTGCGGATAGGAAAAGCCCAGTCAGGAATGCGCTGACTGTGATGGCTACCTGCTTCGTGGGCCGTGTCTATTTTATGGAAAGATCGAATTCCCTCAACGAAAGATTTGGAAACCCAGCCACGGCATGGCGGAGTTTCTCATCCGCCTTCGCAACAAGAATAACGCCTCGCACGCTTTGGGTAGGAGTGGCCAGGTAGGTCCTGACGTAACCCAAATACCTTCCGACCTGGTCTACGATCGAATCTTGCTTCGCCCAAAAGCTTTTCAGTTCAACAATGACTAATCCACCGAGTCTGTCCTTGCAGAGCAAGTCGATTCTGCCAATTCCAGGACATACGCGCTGCCTCTCCACTAGCTGCAGCCCTTCCTCAATCTTGTCGAGATGTTCTATAACAACAGACTCCAAGTTCGCCTCATGGATGTTGCGCGTGACGTGGTTATTGCCTGTCGGATCCAAAGCTGGCTTATTCTCGATCTGAGGTCTTCCCGAGTTTCCTGATTCCACAGCAACCTTGCCCTGTTGCCATTGCTTCAACCCTATCGTGAGGGTTCCCATTTGCAGGAAGAACTTTTTCTGGTTGCTCAGGTGAACATACATCCAATATTCGGGTGTTCCAGTCGGGAATTTGTAGAGCTTCTTTTCTTCGATTTTGGTCACAATTTCTCGCACGTCGATATATTCCTTGGACGAGATGAGTACTTTGGACGCATAGGTGACATACCTCAATCCTCCGCTCACCTTCGAGAAATCAGGCAGTTTCGAAACACTTCGCAATTTGAATCGAGGATACTCGGCCACGAAGAATGGCGAATCCTCTCGTTTGGAGAACACGTAAAGCCTCTTTTCAACGAATTCGACGGGTACCTCGCCTCGAATGGCGACGGCCATATCTATGAGGTCATTGATGCCGATGGGTTTATTCTCTTCTGACAATATTTTCGACAGTAATTGCACGAGATAATTTGGAATCAGCGAGGATTTTCGTTGCCTCGATTGCGTCACTTCCATCTTCTCCCTTTCGTTTCTCACAACAGTAACCTCGGCTTTGGGCGACTATAGCCACAAGTCTGGTTAAATATCAAGCAGGCGAGTTGGCAGCCGCGGTCAACGCGTTCCCGAGCGTGGGCTTAGGGTCATTCGTGAGGGCCCACCGTCAATCAGAGTACGATTGATGGTGGCTACCCGCTCGCGAGGCGCAAGGCGAAGTCGATGACAAACTGATGGCAAAAATCATAGTCGTCCGTGCCCAGCTTCGTTGGATCATGCGTCCAAATCGCCTGCATCGCTCCTGATGTCGCGTACGTGCGTGTCGGAGTGGACACAGAAAAGCGGTGCAGCTTCGGCGGATGGATACCCAATATCAGCATGTTCACCGTGTCAATTATCTGCCGGAGAGGTCTATCAAGTCCTTGGCCCCAGTCATGCGTGCCATAGAATTGCGGAATCAGACCAAGGCTGTCCCGTTTGTGAGCTTCGCCACGTAAATTATCGAAGGCAATGCCTAAGGCAAACAAGGCATTAGGAATATTGCCATCGGCCCTGGCCTTTTCTGCCTCTTTCACCTTGTCACGCACCGCTGCATATGGAATCAGATCGATTAAGCTTACTGACTCGTAGTCAACTTTTAAATACTGCTCCGTGCTTTCCGCGCAGAAGGCCGCCACGCTCGGAATGAGGTCTGCGACTACGCTCGAATTCGGGAGATTCCCTTTGTGCTTGAACCCCACACGAAGGTTATTAAGTCTATCCATTGCACTTTTATGCGGTGGCTCTGAGTCAGTTTTGGCTCTGACAATCTCCCAGAACTTCATGAAATTGTCTGACGAATTGATACCTAAGTGGTCGCAAATGACTTGCATCAACATTTCAGCCGCGTCGTGGGCTGCAAGAACCGCCTCTGCTGATGACAACTCGTTTCCGATTTGCTGAAAAGATTTGGCCCGCCTGAAGAGGTACTTCGAGTAAGTGAGACGCTTTACCTTGTCCGGTGTCATTTGGGCACCCCATCAATGCATCGAAGCAACTAGCGGGTAACGCGGAGTTAGGCGCGCAACCCGCTACAGGCGCTGGTTACTCAAGCTCGCCCGGTCCCTCACCCTCTATCGCGAGGATGCGGTTGTACAGCCGTGTCTTCGCATTCTCCAAGGACTCGTAATCGATGAAGTTGAACTGCCGCACGTCGAAGTGCATTTCCTTGAGCTCGTCCGCGTTGCACATCCAGACTACCGTTCGTCCCAGGCCCATCATTAGACCAGCTTCGAAATAAACGCCGTGCCGGTTGCCAGTGAAGTCCGCAACCATGAAACGCGACCGCTTGATCTGCCCTATAATTTCGTCATCAATACGATTCACGTGCTCGTGCCTGTCAATCCGCAGTGGGACGTACTTTGCTTTTCGTATCGCTGGATCGATCCCTTTTTCGAACAAATCATCCATCCTCTTGTCAAACCACATCGCTACGAAAACCCTGTTTGATAACTGGCCTCTACGTTTTATCTCCTCTAGATGTTCCCACCCCTTGAATGTGACCACAAATTGAGTTCCGCCCGCTATGAATTGACGTCTGACGAGCTCATCCAAGTAAAATTTTGCTTCCTGAACGCTGCGGGCAATGAAAGTCGGATAATCCGTGTTTACATCGAAAGTAGAAAAGTCAGACGGCCCTGGGCTCATCCGGGCAATCAGTGAAAGGATGTTGTCGAGCATTTCGGGCGGCGTATAGCGGGGCATATCGCGGATAATTTGAGGAATTGAATCCGGGGTAATCAGGGCAGGTCCTGCGTGTTGGGGGAAGCGCCTACAGTAAGCTGAGAGCAAGTAGCGCTGCGCTTGCGGCGTTTTATTTATGTGGTAGATGGCCTCCTCGGCCATCGAGTACCGACCGCACCGCTTGCAGTTGCCCAGTAAAGTGGAATGAACAGGATCCGCCTCGATGGACTCGAGACGCTCGCCGCACAACATGCACTGCCTGTTTGTTGCGCCCATTATTTTCCCTCACTCAGGCTTGCTCACAGCAAAGCGCATGTCGACTCACAACAGCGGGCGTTCAGTTTATAATTAGTTGGCTTCAAATAGGTCCTCCTGCTCGTGCTTGGTCTTTCGCTCAGCTCTGGCAAATGTTTCTACGCGATGTTCGGGATACTGAATCTTCTTGCCTTCCAGAAGCTCGGCGATGGTGAGAATTTGAATGCGCGGATAGCGACCGGGGAAGTCTTTCGATTCGTAGAATCCCCCGGCGGCGGCTTCCGTCAGCATGGGTTGGGTGGGCTCGCGGAGCGTTATCAGGACTCCGATGGGGGCCTTCTCCCGTTCGAGAACGCCCTTGAGGTCGCGGACGTGGTTTACTCCGATGTACCCGCTCTTGACCTGCACAATTACTTGCTTCGCTTGGCCGCTCTTATCGTCGAAGAAGTTGATGTAACCGTCGATCCCGGTGTCTGCGCCTTTCTTGTGATCCTTCGCGGGCCGCGCGTTCACTAAGTCAACCGCCCACCATTCGAACTGGTACGGATTGATCTCCTTCAAAGCCTCCGCGCCGCCCACATCCGTGGGCGCGCCGACGATTTCGTAGGGACCGAGCTGTGCGCCGAAGCTGTCGCGCAGCCGACGTTGCACTAGGTTGATTGCGAGGTAGGTTATGTCGATTCCAATCCACCGCCGCTTCAGCCGTTCCGCGACGGCAATGGCCGTGCCACAACCGCAGAACGGATCGAGAACGATATCATCTTCATTACTGCTGGCTCTAAGGACCCTTTCAAGGAGCGATTCGGGCTTTTGCGTAGGATAGCCCAAGCGCTCTTGGGCCTGAGAATTTATAGGAAGAATGTCCGTCCACAAATCATCGCAGGGGGTGCCGGGCATGGCGTCCAGGTAGAGCTTAAGCCGCGGCATACCGCGTGGAGAATACGTTAGTAAGCCCTCTCGCTCGAACTGTTCCATGTTTTCGGCTGTGTATGCCCAGCACCGACTCGGTGGTGGTGTGAAACCCTTCCACTTATAAAGCTGACCCTTCGACGCCCTTTGCATGGAAGCAGTCAAGTCGCGCGTGGTAAATCGCCGTCCCGTCTGCGGTTCGATTTGGCCGTAGTGAGACTCGATGTATTCCTCTGAATATGGGACATAGGTGGAGTTCCACACCCATCCCTCCGTTTTGCCGTAAAACAGAAGGCGATCTTGAACAGTTGCGTACCGCCGTCCAACATTCGAATGGGCAGAGGTTCGTTTCCACGTGATCTCGTTTTTGAAATTCCTGACGTCGAGGATGGCGTCCATAACCAACTTGAGATAGTGGGTTGCCGTCGGGTCGCAATGCAGATAAATGCTCCCCGTGGGCTTGAGCACGCGGTGAAGCTCGACCAAGCGAATAGCCATCATGACGAGATAAGCCATCATGTCGTTACGGCCAAGGAAAGCCAGCAAGGCTTGCATCAAGTCGGCGAGCTTGTGCGGGCCGCTGGTCACGATTTCCTTGTACACCGCCTCGGCTTCCAGGCTCCATTGCCACGTATCTTCAAAGGCCGTGATCTGCGCGGCGGATTCCTCACCGCTCTTTTCCTTGAAGAGCACGTTGTAACTGGCGTTGGAATTAAACGGCGGGTCGAGGTAGATCAGGTCAATGCTGGCGTCAGGGACGCAGTCGCGCAAAATATTCAGGTTGTCGCCGAAATACAGCTTATTCTTCCAGTCCATTGCACGGGAGAATACCACAACCGTCGCCACATTGCGCGGGCATGTCGGAAATATGACCGCCAGCCACCTGACGGTAAGTCGGCCTGTCGGAAACTGGCCGCTGCCGGGTACACGCACCACCCACCACACGTTCTGGGTGGCGGCGTTGTTGATCAGCACCCGGTTGGCGATCCCATTCGGAGTGACCCGTTTCCGGGAGCGCGGTAGAGTCCGCTACAGAGTTCCTACCGCGTCCCCGCCGATGAGACGCTCAAGACCCGGTTCCCTTCCGACGGATGATTGCGGCTCTCTTTTTAGCCGGTGCTGACCACATTGGGTCGTTAGCCGGGCATGGCAAGCCAAACGATTACCTTGGAGCTGAGTTTCGGGTCAAGAAGGCGGCAGTTTGTCCGTCCTCCGCCGATATTTTTCCTACCGGTAGGAAATTAAAGAATAATTCTCTTGACAATCAACGAGTCCATGATAGCTTATAAAGTTGGGTGGGCTTGGCTTCGGATGACCGGCGCCACGCTGGGAGGCTATGATGCTTTTGTTGCAGAAACGACGAATGACGGAGGCGAACCTGGCCGCGCACCGGCGGAATGCCCGGCTTTCGCGTGGACCGGTGACGCCCGAAGGTTTGGAGCGCAGCCGCACGGCCAGTGTGCGCCATGGGTTCCGTTCGAAGGCAGAGGAAACGGCGTTACGCGCGCTCGGCGAAAATCCCGGCGATTGTCTCCGGGTTCTTTACGCCCTGCGCGGAACGTTACAGGCCGACGACAATGCGCAGGACAAGTTGGTGAGCTGCCTGGCGCGAGCCGTGTGGCGGATCGATCGGGCTGAGAGGGTTCTTGCCGCGTGCCACCCCAAAGGCGCCGGCTCGCGCGCGGCACGTGGCGGGAAGGGCTTCGGAACCAGCGATGTTATAGCAAATACGGGCAGTTAGCTGTAAAGCGGGCACAATGTCCATTTCGTTATGTTATTGATGACAAGTTACTTGCGCTTCAGGCCCCGGCGCGGGGACGAGAAAAAGGGAAAAATAAAAATATTTACACACAAAGCCGCCAAGTTATTGAAAACAAATGGATCAATGACACAATGACCGAAAAAGAGCGGACATTTTGGTTTAAGTTTCGGACATTTTGGTTCAACGTGGTGACATTTTGGCATGGTCTTACAGATTTTTTCGGACATCTTGGGCGATTTCAGGGGGTAACACGGACCATATTTCAGGATGTTTAGCTTGCGACACCGGATACGGGTTACGGGTTACGGGACACGGGACACGGGTTACGGGACACGGGGAAAACCATCGCGGCTGGCGAAGAGGCCCTCGGAACCCAGAATGCTACAGCAAATAGGGAAGTCAATGTTAATGCAGCAATGTTGATGAAAATAAAGGTAATTTCCGAAATCTTGCCGATTGGCGTTGCTCGCAGCCTGATGGGCAGCGGCACTGCCTCCAGCCAGAATCCTTCCCAATGGTCAGTGCGATTCCTGGCATCGGAAAGCGAGAGCAAGCGCCCACACTCTGTAGGTGAGACTTTGACGTGACCCTGTATCTTTGGGGTCCCGCAAATGGCAAAAATGCGGCATTTACGAACGTCCGGATAAGTTGATGAAATAACATGAGTTATGCATTCTATCCGGATAAGTGATTGAAACAGAATGGCATTATGCTTAAATTATATCGTTTCGGCATTTGTAGCGGGAACCAACGCCCATGTGCCGTTATGATTTTTTCCTGAAAATAAATTCAGGAGGTGATAGCCATGCGCCGATTGAGTGTTGTGCTGTTGATGCTGCTGTTGGCGGCAACCGCGCAGTCGGCGGACCAGGGAGCGGCGAAAGAGAGCTACCGGCAGGGCAATTCGTTGTTTGACCAGAACCGCTTTGCCGATGCCGCCGCGGCATATAGTGGCGCCATTCAGCAGGACCCGCAATTCCTGGAGGCCTATTACAACTGCGCCCTGTCGGATGAAATGGTGGACCGGCAAAAGGCGCTGGCCGAGTGGCATCAGTTCGCGAAACTCGCGGCGAACGCCCCGGACTTCCGATATCAGGTGGGCCAGGCCAACGCCAGAATCCAGATCCTGGAGATGCTGCCGGCTTATCCCGACGCCCTGCAGCCCTCTCGCTACGTGCCGTCGGCATCGGACTACTTTGGCCAGATCTCGGAAGCCTCGGAATCTGAAAGATGGACCTCGTTTCCCATTAAGGTTTCGATTGGCAACGTGCCGGAAGCAAATTGGGCGCAGGGAGCGCGCGAGGCCTTCAGCATCTGGAAGGACATGTTCCCCTTGGAACTGACCGCGGAACCGGACGAGGCGGACATTCGCTTCAATTGGGACGCCGGTGAAACCATGGACGAAGGCGCGGTGGGAGAGGAAATGGACTGGGTGCAGTTTCGCCGCGTGGGGAATGAACTGAGCGGGCGCAAGGTGGCTGTGGTTTCCGTAGATCTCTCGCGGCGCTGGTCCAAGGATGAGATGCGTGCCATCGTTCTGCACGAAATGGGGCACGCCCTGGGCATCAAGGGGCACAGCGATTCCAAGGGCGACATCATGTATTTCCAGGTGCAGGAAAAGAACCGCCGGGTGTACGTTCCCGGCATTCCGTACCCGTTTGCCTGGAAGACCCTGGTAAGCAAACCCAGCCAGCGGGACCTTAATACGTTGATTCGACTTTATAATACGCCGGGATTGGTAGAGCGAATGCGGTAAAAAGCCGAAAATCGAAACTCGAAGATCGAGCCGAGTTTCGAGTTTCCAGTTTCGAGTTTCGAGTTGTCAAAATGCGAATTGCTATTACAGGTGCAGCAGGATTATTAGGGCATGGATTGGTGGCGGCGTTTTCCACGCGTCACCAGGTATTTCCGCTCACACGCGCGGAAGCCGACATCACCGATGCGGAGGCCGTCGGGGCCGTATTCGAGCGGATTCGTCCGGACCTGGTGGTGCATGCGGCGGGCATTCCGGACATCGATCTTTGCGAGGCAGATCCCGCGAAGGGATTTCGAGTGAACTTTCAGGGAACGTGCCATGTGGTCGAGGCCGCCCGCCGGGTGGGAGCAGGTGTGGCCCACATCTCCACCGATGCGGTTTTTGACGGGACGAAAACCACCCCGTACGTTGAGACCGACGCTACCGGCCCGATTACCGTTTACGGGCGGACCAAGCTAGAGGCCGAGGAGGCGGTGAAAACGCTGGGGCGGTACTGGATTTTTCGCGTGCCCGTTTTGTTTGGACCGGGGAAGATCAACTTTGTGGAAAAGGGCCTGCGGAAGATTGCCGCAGGCGAGGAGTACAAAGTTGCGAGCGACCAACTGGGTTGCGCTCTCCATACGGTGGACGCGGGCATGAAGATCATGGAGATGGCGGAAACCGGCCCCGGCGGATTGTACCACCTGGCCAACCAGGGCCAGTGTACGCGGTTTGAGTTGGCCCGCCTCGCGGCCGAACTGGCCGGGCTCGACGCCGCGAAAGTGGTGGGCGTTCCCGATGCGCTCATGCAGCGGCGCGCTCCCCGGCTGAAGTACGCCGTCATGGAGATGCGAGCCTTGCGGCAGGCGGGCTTCGCGCCCCTGCGGCCCTGGCAGGAGGCTCTGGCGGAGTACGTCCGCGCGCTGAAGATATAAGGGGGGGCGGAGGCCAGACGCTAAGGGGGCGTATTAGAGGCTATATAAATGGGCTAACGGGTCGGCTCGGGGCGGGAGGAAAAGGCGTCGTCGTGGCCGGGAAGCACGCGTCCCTCGAGGCCGAGGATCCGGGCCCGGTCGCGCCGGAATTGCTCCCGATCGTGCGGGATCATGGTGAAGACGTTTTCATCGTGCTCGCGGGTGAGCACTGCATCCCCGGCGATGACGATGGGCTGGCCGCCATTATGGACAACGACGGAGAGGTGGCCCGGCACGTGGCCGTTGGTCACCAGGAACTCCAAGTGGTCCGGCAGGGGGTGGGTTTCAATCCAACGAAAGCGCGAGGGATCGCCCAAGCGCTTGCGGTCCCACCAGCGCAGGGCAAACCGCCGCAGCGCACCCATCATTTCCGGCGCCTTTTCGTACTCAGACTGCTCCGGGTAGTACTTCAGGCTCAGTTTCTCCCAGTTTTGCACGTCGAGGAGATCCGCGTATGCCGCACAGCACCAGTCGTGCGACTGCTGCGAGCCGTAGATTTCGCTGGAGGGAAAGAGGCAGTTATTCAGAACATGGTCAACATGGAAATGGGTGTTCACCACCATTTCAATATCGCTGGGGTTAAGGCCCCTCTGTTTTAAGGCTTCGAGAAGACGGTGGGCCTCGTGCGGCATGCCCGTATCGACGATGATGTGATGGCGGCCCTGCGACAGCAAGGTCGAGGTAGCGCCGCGCCAGCTCCCGGGCAGCAGCACCTCCGCCTTCCATGAGGATTGGCTCCTGGATGCATCGGAACGATCCCAATCGGCCGAATGTGAGTTGGCGTTCTGCATTGGTGTTTGCTGCGAACGCGGAGCGCAGCTCCGCTGTGACCTTGTCTCCCGGAATGACGTACGTGGATCGGGCATGGCCAAGGAAGCTATTCCGCACCCGCGAAGGGCACCTCCCTGACCTATTCTACCAGCGGAATTGACTTCTGCGGGAGGAATGTAAACGACATGTCTGCCGTAACTGGGACCCAGGTCGGGGAGTGGGCAATTTGACCCCCCTGATTGGGTTTTTCAATCCAGTCCGATCGTTCATAGATGGCATTGCGTTCCAGGCGATGGACAAAATGCGCGTGGCCTTTGGCGCGGCAATTGCTTATGCTCATACGCTCGTGCACTCGAATTTGGTACGCCGCCGCTTCGCCGGGTGCGTTGGGTCTGCGCGAGATGGGAGTTTAACAACCTGAGTAGAGGAGAGTTCATTCATGGCTTTTATAATCACGGAAAGTTGCACAAAGGATGAGAAATGTGTCGAGGTTTGCCCGGTTGATTGCATTCATCCTCGGAAGGATGAAGAAAAGTTTGCGGATGTCGCGCAGCTCTTCATCGACCCTGTGAATTGCATTGACTGCGGCGCCTGCGTTCCGGTTTGCGAGTTCAACGCGATTTTCGCTGAAGCAGACCTGCCGGAGAATCTCGCGGGATTTGTCGCCAAGAACGCAGAGTATTACCAATAGCCGCGCGACCTACGGGTTGCGATCGACGCGCCCGCAGGCAATCGGGGTGCAGGGTCGCGTGACCTGCTGCGCTTTCGGCTTGCCGGCGCGTCCCCTTCTTTTTGTCTCCATGATTCCCATCTTCTTCAACAAAGAGTGTCATAGTTTCGTTGCCGGAGCATAATTTTTCAGCTAAATTAGCTCCTTCTGGAAAACGAACCCGCTCAACTCATCGCGTGCGGCGGCGGGATTTTGCACCCGGAGAACTTGCTCATGAAAATCACAGCGGTTGAGCCCTTGGTGCTGGGAACGAGCTGGCGCAACCTGATCTTCTTAAAGGTCATTACCGATGAAGGATTGGTCGGCTTTGGTGAATGCACCACCCAGAATCGGGAAGAAGGTGTCCTGGGGTACCTGCCTGGCGCCGTGCGTCGGCACGTGGTGGGGTCCGATCCCTTTAACATCGAGGATCTTTGGCTCCGCATGTACCGTAATGATTTCTGGCGCGGCGGAGTTATCGCGGCCACGGTGATGAGCGGAATCGAAGTGGCCTGTTGGGACATCATCGGCAAGGCGCTGGGACAACCGGTGTGGCGCCTGCTGGGCGGCCGGTGCCATGAGAAGATCAAGGCCTATGCGAACGCCTGGTACACCGTGGAGCGCACGCCCGAGGAGTTCGCGAAACGAGTGAAGGTGGTCCTGGACAAGGGTTACAAGGCACTTAAGGTCGACCCATTCGGGCCGGGCGTGATGGAGCTTTCCCGCGAGGAACTGAACCGGTCGGTGGAACTGGTCGCCGCAATCCGCGATGCGGTAGGTCCGGACGTGGAGATCTTTGTGGAAATGCATGGACGGTTCAGTTCCGCACACCGCCATTGAAATTGCCCGAATGCTGGAACCCTATCGGCCGGGCTGGATTGAGGAACCCTGCCCACCCGAGGATCTTCCTTCCCTGCAAAAGGTGGCCGCGCAGGTCAAGATTCCGGTGGCCACCGGTGAGCGCTACTTCACGCACTACGGCTTCCGCGAGGTTTTGGAATCGGACGCCGTGGATATCTTGCAGCCGGACGTGATCCACGCGGGGGGCCTGCTGGACATGAAGAAGATTGCGGCCATGGCCGACGCGCGCAGCGTGATCCTGGCGCCGCACAACTCCAACGGCCCGGTCTGCACTGCGGCGAGCGTGCATTTCGATTTCTGCACCACCAATATCAAAGTGCAGGAATGCTTTGACGACTTCTCTGAGACATGGGTGGTCGAGGCTGCTCCCGGAACTCCTCGTCCTAAGAACGGCTACTTTTATCCTCCGCAGGGCCCCGGGTTGGGCATCTCCCTGAACGAAGACTTGATCAAGGAACATCCGTTTCGGGAGGGGTTCTTCAATATGTTCGAGGCGGATTGGCAATTGCGACAATTCGGAAAGCAAAAGAATCCGTAGCTGCTGCCCCAAGCTGATCGCCGAGGGTCAAATCCATGGACGTACTCAAAGCCCTGTTTGAGCAGCACTTCCACTCGCCCGTCGAACGGATGCAGCCGCTTCAGGGCCAACTCGGCGGTTCGGGCCGCAACATTATCCGGCTGGCGGGCGGGAAATTCAGCGCCATCGGCATCCTGTACGATGGGCAGGAGGAGAACGTAGCCTTCCTTGCATTCTCGCGGCACTTTCGGCGTCATGGTCTGCCGGTTCCCGAGATTTACGCGGAAGATTTAACCCACGGCGCTTATCTTGAAGAGGACTTGGGGGACACGACGCTTTTTGAGTTTCTCTCCCAGCATCGGGACGGCCCGAACGTCGCTCCCGAAGCGGTGGAGGCTTATCGCCGGGTGGTAGCCCTGTTGCCGCATTTTCAGGTCGAAGCGGGACGTGATTTGAATTACAAAGTCTGTTACCCACGGGCGAGCTTCGACCGCCAATCCATCGCTTGGGACTTGAATTACTTCAAGTACTACTTTCTTCGTCTTGCGGGCATTCCTTTCAACGAACAAGCACTGGAAGTCGATTTCGGCCACCTGACGAAGCTCCTGTTGGGCGCCGACCACAATTATTTCCTCTATCGTGACTTTCAATCACGGAACGTTTTGTTGCGCGAGGGCCGCCCCTATTTTGTGGATTACCAGGGCGGGCGCCGGGGTGCGTTGCAATATGACATCGCCTCGCTTCTGTACGATGGCAAAGCCGATCTGCCGCCCGAACTGCGCCAGCAGTTGCTCGACTACTACCTTGATACGCTTGGCGGATTTATCAAACTCGATCGCGCTGTGTTCATGCACTATTACTACGCCTACGTTTACGTCCGCCTCATGCAGGCGTTGGGTGCCTACGGTTTTCGCGGATTTTACGAGCGCAAAGCCCATTTTCTGCAGAGCGTACCGTACGCGCTGAAATCGTTGCGCTGGCTGTTGCATAACGTGCGGCTCCCAATTTCGGTACCCACCTTGCTGAGCGCGTTTCAGAGCATGTTAGGCTCGGAGAATTTGCAGCGCCTGGCCTCGGAAGCCGAAAATCTCACCGTGAACGTCTTCAGTTTTTCGTTTCATCGCAACCTGCCGAAGGACGGGAGCGGAAACGGCGGCGGATTTGTTTTCGACGCCCGTAGCCTGCCAAATCCCGGACGGGAAGAGCGTTACAAGTGTCTAACTGGCAAAGATGCGCCGGTAATCGATTATCTCAATCAGCAAGAGAGCGTGCACCAGTTCCTGGCCAGCGTCATGTCGCTGGTGGATGCCAGCATAAACAATTATCAGCGCCGCGGCTTCAAGAATCTGATGGTCTCGTTCGGCTGCACGAGCGGCCAGCACCGCTCGGTATACCTGGCCGAACAACTCGCGAACCATTTGCGCGAAAAGGCAGGGGTGGACGTGGTGGTAAGGCATCTTGAATTGGAGAACCTGGGCAAATGAAGGCGATGATTTTGGCCGCCGGGCTTGGTACGCGCCTACGGCCACTCACGGATGCCCGCCCCAAGGCTTTACTGGAAATTGCCGGAAGCACGCTGCTGGAGATCACCTTGTCCCGGTTGCGTCTCTTTGGGATTGGCGAGGTGATCGTTAATGTCCATCATTATGCCGAGATGATTCTCGAATATCTCAGAACGAATGACAACTTCGGCATGCGCATTGCGGTATCGCGCGAAGACGAATTGCTCGATACCGGCGGTGGGCTGAAGAAGGCGGCGTGGTTTTTCGATTCCGTCCAAGACGAGCCCTTCCTTGTTCACAACGTAGACGTCATCAGCACGATAGATCTCGGGCGCATGGTGCAGTTTCACGCCCAGAACGACGCACTTGCCACACTGGCCGTGAAGGACCGGCAGGCCTCTCGCTACCTTCTGTTTGACGAGCAGCTTCGCTTATGCGGCCGTCGCATAGGCCGGGACCAAACACCGGAATTGGTGCGGTCGTCGGAGCCGGTAGAAGAATTGGCGTTCTCCGGAATCCACGTTATTTCCCCCCGCCTGTTGCGAATGATGACGGAGAAAGGAGCCTTTTCTATTATTCCCTGTTATCTGCGACTAGCGCGGCTCGGCGAGAAGATCTTGGCCTTTCGCACCGATGAATCCTACTGGCGTGATCTCGGCCGGCCGGAACACGTGGCACAAGCCGCGGAAGACCTGCGGTTGGGGAGAATGAACAGCGACCGCGTGAGCAGTATGAAGGAATCGAACAACGCCAACTAAGAAGCAAAAATCGGCCAGAAAGAGCACGGTCGTCGCTTGTCAATATAATGCTTAATTGTCACGGTTCGAAGCCGCCGCAAACGGTTTCACCGAGTAGGCGATTTCCACAATGAAAGTGTTCCGATCGGCTTCTTTGAGTCATCGACAACAATAATGTTTTCGGCATTGAAGGTGACCATTTGTTGAGCAACGTCTTCCATGCTGTCCCCTGGATAGGCGGTGACAAAATCCTGGCGCATGATTTCCCGCACCTTCCGGTGTCCGTCGGTGTTCTTGAAAAGGTTGGGTGGTTCCAGTATCCCTGCCAACCTTCCGTCCTGCTCGACTACAGGAATGATACCGGTCTGCTCCGGTGAGACATCGTGAAGCAGTGATTCGATGGGGTCTTCCGCTTTAACGATTTTGAACTTCTTGCGCATAAGCTGTTCCACTCGGCCCGGCATGAGCACCGGTACCGTGTAGTCCTGCCGCACAATGAGACCGCGCTTGATGAGTTTTCCGGTCATGATGGATTCCGCACTGAACAGGCGCACAAAACCATCAGACACTACGCAGCAGACGACGAGCGGAAGCAGGGCGTTGGGGTTCCGGCTTAGTTCCAGGAGGAAAATAATGGAGGTGAACGGCGCGCGCGCAATGCCGCCGAAGACTGCTGCCATGGCCACCAGGGAATAGAGCGCGGGATCGCTGACAAAGTGAGGGAAAAAGTGGCGCCAGGCTTGCGCATACGCGGCTCCCACGCCTCCCCCTACGATCAGCGAGGGAGCAAAGACACCGCCGGTGGTGCCCGAGCCGAGGGAGAGCACCAAGGCCGCGAACTTGGCAGCCGAAACTCCCAGGAGTTTTTGGGTCGCCAACCTGTCGTTCAGCATGTCGCGAATCGTGTCATAACCGGTGCCGAAGACCTGGGGGTAGAAATAGCCAATCAGCCCCAACAGCACCGCGCCAAACACGGGCGCCCAGATGGCCACGGGCCTGAGCGGCAGGCGATCGAATAAATCCTCCAGAAAGAAAAGCACGCGGATCATGGCAATCGCGATAATCCCCATAATGATGCCCATCAGCGCAAAGAGCCACAATTCCTGCATGCTTGTAAGGGAATAGGCCGGGGTCGGAAACAGCGGCGCCCAGCCTCGAAAATGCACCGCCACCGCCGTAGCGACGCTGGAGGAGATCGCAACAGGAATAAATGACCGGGCGCGGAACTCAAACAGCAGAAGTTCGATTGCTACCAGAATGCCCGCCAGGGGTGCAACGAAGGTGGCGGCCATGCCTGCCGCCGCTCCGGCCGCCAACAGGACTCTCCGTTGGTAGGGTGTGAGATTGGTTACCTGCGCAAAGATGGATCCGAGGGCAGAGCCCGTTTGGATAATAGGGCCTTCGGCGCCGAACGGTCCGCCCGTACCGATGGCGAACGCGGTGGCAAGGGGCTTGAGGATCGCTACCCGCATGCGAACCATGCTCTTGCCGATCAGGACGGCCTCCATGGACTCGGGAATGCCATGGCCTTTCAGGGTCGGCTCCCAAAAATGGACCATGATGCCAACCAGCAGGCCCCCGATCGGAGGAATCAGGATCACCCACGCACCCAGATGGTGATGGACCGGGTAGCTGATGGCGAATGACCAGTGGCCGTAAAAGAAAATGTTCGTGAAGAGGTAAATCAGTTCGAGCAGCGCTTGTGCCACTAGCCCCCCAATGAAACCTACGACTACCGCGAAGGCTGAAGTCTTTAGGACATTGGGATCAAGAGCTTTTCCATACTCCCGAAACCAGCGACGGGAGTTTGCGGTTTGGGGATTCATGAAATGTGAGCCTCCGCTCGGCTGACTCCGAAACGCCAGAATGGGAGTCGCTTGTTCCGCCCCCTATCGCGCGGAGCGGGAAAAAGCTCGCACCCGGGAAAAGGGTAAGCCGCCCACCAATTATTAAGAAGCCCGTTATATGCCCTGAGCAGCGGGGATATCGCGCGGCCGGGGCTGGGGAGTTTTCGTTATCTCAAGTTGGAGTGCCCGCAGCTCTGCGATATTCTTTCGCGAAATCGTATCGAGAATCGAGAAGCCCTTCCGTGTTAGCTGCACCTTGACGAAACGCCGGTCGTTCTCGCCTGGTGTCTTGCGCACCAACCCCCGGCCGGCGGCGCGTTGAACCAGTCCCACCACGGCATTGTGGTGCCCTTGCATAAACTCAGCGAGTTCGGAAATGGTGGCCCACCCGCGGCCTGTATACCCTGCCACCCCCAGCATGAGTTGATGCTGCTGCGGGGTGATGCCTAATGAGCGGGCTACCTGTTCACTGAAGCGGAGGAAGCACCGCACCCGATATCGGAACCATGCCAATTGCCGCAAACTCTCGGGCTGTGATGCACGGGAACGACCAGCATCTGTGGGACGCCTCATCAAAGGTAAATATATCACATTGTGATTTAAACTCCAAGGGGAGCGGCGGGCTTTACGGGGGCTCGTCAGGGCTTCCCGGCGAGAGCATGATAACGTGGGGCTGGCAGCCTACGCGCGTTGACCACATTCCGGTAATCCCGAAGCATGGGCCGCGACTGCGGCGCAGAAATCAACTGAGGAAGCGGAAGAAATACCCGCGGAATGTCTAAATGATCCCGGCAAGTCGAAGTGGTGCGAAAAGATCGCGAACGATCGTTGTTGACAACGCACGGCATTATCAAGTAAAAATAAAGGTTTGTAACCTGAAGATTCACGCGGAGAGTAGAGTGGGTACTTATTTCGCCAAGGCGAGTAGAGGCCAGATTAACTGGAATATCGTTGATGCAGAGGGTTGGGTGCTGGGCCGGCTGGCAGCTCGGGCAGCCCAAGTGTTGACCGGGAAGGATTCCCCGGATTACACCCCGCACGCCGATCACCGCAGCGGTCTGATCATCATTAACGCCGAGAAGATCCGGCTGACGGGAAAAAAACTCGACGAGAAAATCTATCGCCACAATACCGGGTACCCAGGTGGGCTCCGGGAAATTACCGCGCGCAAGCTTTTCGAGACACAACCGGAAATGCTGATTCGTAAGGCGATTTACGGGATGCTGCCCAAAAACCGGTGGCGTGATGTCTTGGCAAGTCGGTTGAAAGTGTACGTGGGATCGACCCACCCCCACAAGGGGCAGTCCCCCCATGCGCTTTCCCTGGCGCGATAATTCGAATCCTACAGAATTTCAATCAGAGCGGAGTGACTGTGGCAGAGCTTGTCCAATTTATGGCAACGGGTCGACGGAAGACGGCGGTAGCACGGGTAATTTTACGCCCCGGCGAAGGAAAGATCACGGTTAATCGCCAGGCATTGAACACCTATTTCCCCTCGGAAGCACTGCGGGCAGAAGTGCAGTTCCCGCTGGTGCATACCGAGTTGGCGGGGAAGTTTGACATCGCGGTGAACGCCGCGGGTGGTGGAATCCACGGTCAGGCGGGCGCGGCCCAACTGGGGATTGCGCGCGCCCTGGTGATCTTCAATCCTGAGCTGCGGTCGCGTTTGCGTCAGGGCGGGTACCTGACTCGCGATCCTCGGGCCAAGGAACGGAAGAAGTATGGGCAAAAGGGAGCGCGCAAGCGGTTCCAGTTCTCGAAGCGGTAAAGAATCTGTCAGCAATCGGCTCTCAGCTTTCAGCCAATCACCGTGGCTTGAGCGTGGGGTGCTGAGTGACTGACAGTCGGTTGTAGTTCGGAACTGAAAGCTGATAGCTGAATTCGAGGTGAGGGTTTGTCAAACATAACGATGAAAGAGTTTCTGGAGGCCGGTGTTCATTTCGGCCACCAGACCCGGCGTTGGAACCCGAAGATGAAGGAATACATCTATGGGGAACGCAACGGTATTTACATAATCGACCTTCAGAAAACGCTAAAACTCTTCAAAGAAGCTGCGCGATACGTTGCTGATCTCTCCCGGGACGGGAGGACGATCCTCTTTGTTGGAACCAAGCGTCAGGCCCAGGATGCGATTGCAGAAGAGGCGGTGCGGTGCGGGATGTACTTCGTCAATCATCGCTGGCTGGGGGGACTGCTGACGAATAACGCCACCATCCAGAAGTCCATCCAACGTCTGCGCGAGTTGGAGGAAATGAGCAAAGACGGGCGCTACGATCTGCTGACCAAGAAGGAAGTGCAGCGGTTGGAACGCGAGCGGAAGCACCTGGAACAAAACCTGGCCGGCATTAAGGATATGCCCGGACTGCCGGACGCTCTATTCATTGTGGACTCCCACAACGAGGAGATTGCTGTCCAAGAAGCGCGCAAACTGGGAATACCGGTGGTCGCGATCGTCGACACCAATTGCGATCCAGACGTGGTTAATCACGTGATCCCCGGGAACGACGATGCGCTGCGAGCCATTCGGCTCTTTACCTCCCGCATCGCCGATGCCATTCTGGAAGGGCGGCAGGCCGCCGAAGACAAGCGTCTTGAGGAAGAGAAGGTTGCGGCGGAGAAAGCGGCGGAGGAACTTGAACAGCAGCGCCTGGAGGCGGCGATTGCCGCAGGAGAAATACCCCCACCGGGTTATGAGATGGTGGAACAGGAGTTTGCTGCGGATACCGGGGCGCCTGGCGTGTCTCCTACCGTTCTAGCTGCCGAAGAAGACCTCGACGGGCGTGTGCGGACGCCCAAACCCAAGCGCAAGGTGGGCGGAGACTTTAAGCCCCGCGGGCGAAAAGCCGAAGACGGGGAATCCAACCTTCCGTAGTACCCCCAATGCAGACGACCCCTGAGGCAAGCGGGGCGCGGAGCAACGCTTATCTTCTCGTGTCAGGAGGAATTAATCCATAATGAGTGCTACCCCGGATCAGGTGAAGAAACTACGCGAGATAAGCGGTGCTCCCATGATGGAGTGCAAACGCGCTCTCGATGAGGCGCATGGTGAAATGGAGCAAGCATTCACCGTGTTGCGTAAGCGTGGCTTGGCGACGGCGGCAAAGAAGGCGGGGCGGGCGACGTCGGAAGGCGTGGTGGGCTCCTACATCCATGCGGGCGGAAAGATCGGCGTCTTGGTGGAAGTGAACTGTGAATCGGACTTCGTGGCGCGTACGGAGGAGTTTCAGGAACTCGCGCACGACCTGGCGATGCAGATTTGCGCCACGGATCCACGCTTCATTCGCAAGGAAGACGTGACGGCCGAGGTGTTGCAACGCGAGAAGGAAGTGCTGCGCGCCCAGGCGGCAGCCACGGGGAAGCCGGAGAACGTATTGGACCGAATCGTGGAGGGCAAATTAGGAAAGTTTTACGAGGATAACTGCCTCTACGAGCAGCATTTTATCAAGGACACCGGCAGTGGGCTGACTGTGGGTGAGTTGATTGCCTCCAAGATCGCTAAATTTGGCGAGAATATTAATGTCAGCCGCTTTTCCAGATTGAAGGTTGGTGAAAGCGCTGCGAAGTCCGAGGCTGAACCCGCGACATCGGCATAAGCGTGACAGCGGATAGCTGTTGCGGCAAACGCTCTCACCGACATCAATGATGTGTGTACCGTGGTCGGATGGATGTGAAGTGGTAACCCCATGAGCCAACCTGCATTTCAACGTATCCTCTTGAAGTTGAGCGGCGAAGCTCTGATGGGCAAGCAGGGGTTCGGCGTTGACCCGGAGGTGGCGTCGAGGATTGCGGAGGAAATATCAGAAGTCCGGACCATGGGTTTGGAACTCGCCCTGGTGGTGGGTGGCGGTAACTTCATTCGTGGCGTCGCGGCGTCGGCTATGGGAATTGAGCGAGTGGTCGCCGATAACATGGGCATGCTGGCGACCGTCATTAACGCGCTTGCCTTGCAAGACGCTTTGGAGAAAAAAGGCGCGCATACGCGTGTGGTCACCGCCATTGAAATGCGAGAGATTGCCGAGCCCTTCATTCGGCGTCGCGCGATTCGCCATTTGGAGAAAAAGCGCGTGGTGATATTTGCCGGAGGGACAGGGAATCCTTACTTCTCTACCGATACCGCCGCAGCGTTGCGCGCGATGGAGATTAAAGCCGATGTCATTCTGAAGGCGACGAAGGTGAACGGGGTGTATGATGCCGACCCCAAGAAGTTTCCTGAGGCCAAGATGTTCGCCGAAATAACTTACCTGGACGTGCTTTCGCGGGGCTTGGCGGTGATGGATACAACGGCAATCTCCTTGTGCATGGATAACCGCCTGCCCATCATCGTGTTCAATTTGAATGTTCCAGGTAATCTTAAGCGGGTTGTGCTGGGTGAAAAAATAGGCTCCTTGGTTGCTCACTTAGAGCCCTGATTAGAGGCCGGTAACATGATTAAAGAGACGGTTGCACAGGTTAAAGTTCGCATGGTCAAGGCAGCGGAAGATCTGAGGGTCGAGCTTGCCGGCGTGCGCACTGGGCGCGCTTCCACTGCATTGTTGGAACATTTAAAGGTGGAATACTATGGGACACCCACCCCCCTTAACCAAGTGGCAACACTGGGAGTTCCGGATCCTTCGATGATCACCGTGCAGCCTTGGGACCCAAGCCTGCTATCGGTCATCGAGAAAGTGATTCGATCATCGGATCTGGGATTGAATCCGGTGAATGACGGAAAGATTTTGAAGGTGCCCATTCCGCCTCTCACCGAAGAGCGGCGCAAGGAACTGGTAAAGCACCTCCACAAGGTAATGGAGAATCATCGTACTGCCGTTCGGAATATCCGGCGCGATGGTAATGAGGCATTGAAAAAGCTTCTGAAGGACAAGAAAATCTCGGAGGACGATGAGCGCCGGGCGTTGGAAGAGATTCAGAAGCTTACCGATGACTTCATGGAAAAACTGGAAGGTCACGCGAAGAGCAAAGAACGGGAAATTATGGAAATGCGTTGAATTTTCGGCTTCCCGCACGCGCAAACCCTTGACAGTTTTTGGTTAGCTCTGTTATATTCGTTAGGATTTGGCGTGAGCCAAATTACAGCCCCTACATGTGTCCGTTAAACGCGACGCTAAGTGGGAAATAGTGAAAGGTTCAGGATGCCCACGTTTAGTCAAATGGTTCGTCTCGGGCGGCAAGCGCCGCGCTACAAGACCTCCAGTCCGGCGTTGCAAGGCTGTCCTCAAAAACGCGGAGTATGTATCAGGGTGTATACGCAAACACCCAAGAAGCCGAATTCTGCGTTGCGCAAGGTTGCTCGAGTACGCTTAACTAATAGCATGGAAGTGACCACGTACATTCCGGGAGTGGGTCACAACCTCCAGGAGCACTCGATCGTGCTGATCCGTGGCGGGCGCGTCAAGGATCTGCCCGGCGTACGTTACCACGTGATACGGGGGACCTTGGACTCTGCCGGAGTTGCCGATCGCCGGCAAGGGCGATCAAAGTATGGAGCGAAGCGGCCAAAGGCCGGGTAGATAAAAGTCATCAGTTGTCAGTCCTCAGTCTTCAGTTAGACCGTTGGCTGAGAGTTCGTGGTACGTTTTGGTAACTGACGACTGAAAATTGAAAACCGAGAACTGAGAACTATTAGATGCCACGTAAAGGTACGGTAGAACGTCGAGAAACGGGTCCCGATCCGGTTTACGCAAATCCTCTGGTGCAGAAGCTCGTCAACTGCGTTATGTTCGAAGGCAAGAAGAGCGTTGCCCAGAATATCGTTTACGATGCCTTTGAGTTGATCAAGCAGCGGGCTAACGATGAGCCGCTCAAGGTCTTCAAGAAGGCTGTGGATAATGTCAAGCCGGCCTTGGAAGTGAAATCACGGCGAGTGGGTGGAGCGAACTACCAGGTGCCGGTGGAAGTTAATCGGAATCGTCAGACCTCCTTGAGTCTCCGATGGATCATCGGTTATGCGCGTGAGCGGGGGGAAAAGTCCATGGTGGAAAAGCTCGCTGCCGAGTTGCTGGATGCGGCAAACAATCGCGGCGGGGCCATTAAGAAACGGGACGATACTCACCGCATGGCCGAAGCCAATAAGGCTTTCGCCCATTACCGCTGGTAATCCTGTTTAGGCAGGATGAAAATCGAGCGAAGCGGGATGTGATGCCTCCCCGGCCCACGATCCGCTTTGCAGCCGCCTTCGGCGGCCACTGTGGCTCAATTCATGGTGGGAAACCGGACCTTAACTTTTGAGTTTAAGGTCGGGTGCAGGATTGTTTGGTTTGATATTTATGGCGCGAGAAGTACAACTCGATCGATACCGCAACATTGGCATCATGGCCCATATCGATGCGGGTAAGACAACCACCACCGAACGCATTCTCTACTATACCGGGAGAACGCATAAGATGGGCGAGGTGCACGAGGGCACTGCGGTCATGGACTGGATGGAGCAGGAGCAGGAGCGCGGGATTACCATCACCTCCGCCGCCACCACCTGCTTCTGGAATGACATCCGAATTAACATTATCGATACGCCGGGCCATGTGGATTTTACTGCCGAGGTTGAACGGTCGCTCCGAGTACTTGACGGAGCGATTGCCATTTTAGGGGCGGTTGAGGGCGTGGAGCCACAAACCGAGGCGGTCTGGCGCCAGGCTGACAAATATCGCGTGCCCCGCATCGTCTTCGTGAACAAGATGGATCGGGTTGGGGCGGATTTCGACTCCTGCGTCAGCCAATTGCGGACGAAACTGCATGCGAATCCGATCGTTATCCAGTTGCCCCTGGGAGCGCAGGATACCTTTGACGGGATCATCGACGTAGTGGCCGAGCGCGCGATTATTTGGCAGGACGAAACACTGGGCGCGGCGTTTGATATCTTGCCCATCCCTGCGGACCGGGTTGAAAGTGCGCGGCGTGCCCGCGAACAGTTGATCGAGTCTCTGGGGGAAGTGGATGACGCCGTGATGGAGAAATATGTTCACGGAGAACCGATTACGGCAGACGATTTACATGCTGCCATTCGCCGCGCCGCCATTTCCATGCGTGCCTTCCCGGTAGTTTGCGGCGCCGCGTTTAAGAACAAGGGCGTCCAGCCCCTGCTCGACGCCGTAGTCAATTACCTGCCTTCCCCCTTGGATGTCCCGCCGGTTGAAGGTCCTGATCCCTACGACGATGAAAAAACACTAACGCGCAGGGCCGATGACAACGAACCGTTTGCCGGGCTGGTTTTCAAAATTATGACCGACCCATTCGTCGGTCAATTGGCTTTCCTTCGGGTTTATTCCGGCACCTTGAAACAAGGCGATTCAGTTTACAACCCCCGTCGCGATCGGAACGAGCGCGTGTCGCGCCTGCTGCAAATGCACGCCAACAAGCGCGAGGAGATTTCGGAAGTGTACGCGGGCGACATCGCAGCGGCGGTGGGATTGAAACACGTTTCTACCGGCGACACTATTTGCGACGAGGATGCCCCCATCGTCTTGGAAACTATGGATTTCCCGGCGCCGGTGATAGCCGTAGCCATTGAACCTAAGACCAAGGCTGACCAGGAGAAACTCGGTAACGCACTCGCCAAGCTCACGCAGGAAGATCCCACTTTTAAGGTCAATACCGACCCGGATACGGGCCAGACTTTAATTTCCGGCATGGGAGAATTACACCTGGAGATTCTGGTGGACCGCATGGTGCGCGAGTTCAATGTGGCGGCCAACGTCGGCCGTCCGCAGGTGGCGTACCGCGAAACCATCCTTGGTTCCGCCGAAGCCGAAGGTAAGTATGTGCGGCAAACGGGCGGGCACGGCCAGTATGGGCACGTGTTCCTGCGCGTTGAACCCTTGCCACACCCCGATATTAATGCCATTGCTGAGCTAACCCATAAGAAATCCACCAACAAGTTTGATGCCGAGTTGAACCTGCTTTTCAAGGACGAAATCGTAGGCGGGGTGGTGCCGAAGGAATACATCGGGCCTGTGTACCAAGGCGTTCGAGAGGCCATGGAGACCGGCGTCTTGGCTGGTTACGAAATGAATGGAGTTTCCGTGGCCCTAACGGACGGGTCCTACCACGAGGTTGATTCGTCGGAAATGGCATTTAAAATCGCGGGCTCCCTGGGTTTCAAGGAGGCGGTTCGTAGATCGAAGCCCGTGCTGCTGGAACCGGTGATGAAGGTAGAGGTGGTGGTTCCGGAGGAATCGATGGGTCCGGTGGTGGGAGATCTTACTTCCCGCCGCGCCCACGTGGAAGGGATGGAGCGCCGCGGATCGACCCAGATTGTCCGTTCAACCGTGCCGCTATCCGAAATGTTTGGCTATGCTACTGATCTACGTTCGCGTACACAAGGGCGAGCGTCGTACACCATGCATTTTCTTCGTTACGAACAAGCGCCGGCGGCCGTGGCTGAGGAAGTTATCGCCAGGATCCAAGGCAAGGCAGTCGGCAAGTAGGATTTTCGCGAGTGCTTGGCGGTTGAATCTCTGATGATGAGGAACTGAGCTATGGCGAAAGAAAAGTTTGATCGATCGAAGCCGCACATGAACGTGGGGACGATTGGGCACATTGATCACGGGAAGACGACGTTGACGGCGGCGATCACGAAGGTGCTGGCGAAGGAGAACCCGAAGGTGAAGTTCCGGGCGTTCGATTCGATTGACAACGCGCCGGAGGAGAAGGCGCGGGGGATCACGATTGCGATTGCGCACGTGGAATACGAGACGAAGAACCGGCACTATGCGCACGTGGACTGTCCGGGACATGCGGACTACATCAAGAACATGATCACGGGGGCGGCGCAGATGGATGGCGCGATTCTGGTGGTGGCGGCGACGGACGGGCCCATGCCGCAGACGCGCGAGCACGTGCTGCTGGCCCGCCAGGTGAACGTGCCGTACATTGTGGTGTACATGAACAAGTGCGACGCGGTGGACGATCCGGAGCTGTTGGACCTGGTGGAGATGGAAGTACGGGAGTTGCTGACCAAGTATCAGTTTCCGGGGGACAAGATTCCGGTGGTGCGGGGCTCGGCGCTGAAGGCGTTGGAAGGGGACGCGAAGTGGGAGAAGTCGATCCACGAGCTGATGGATGCGGTGGACAGCTACATTCCGATGCCGCAGCGGGAGATCGACAAGCCGTTTCTGATGCCGGTGGAAGACATTTTCTCGATTTCGGGCCGAGGCACGGTGGTGACGGGCAGAGTGGAGCGGGGCAAGGTGAAGGTGCAGGAAGAGATCGAGGTGGTGGGACTGCGTCCGGAGTCGTTCAAGCGGGTGGTGACGGGCGTGGAGATGTTCAAGAAGCTGTTGGACGAAGGGCAGGCGGGGGACAACATCGGGGTGCTGCTGCGGGGCACGGAGAAGGACGATGTGGAGCGCGGGATGGTGCTGGCGAAGCCGGGGTCGATCACGCCGCACACGAAGTTCAAGGCGTCGGTGTACATTCTGACGAAGGAAGAAGGGGGACGGCACACGCCGTTCTTCAACGGCTACCGGCCGCAGTTTTACTTTCGGACGACGGACGTGACGGGGGTGGCGACGCTGCCGGCGGGGACAGAGATGGTGATGCCGGGGGACAATGTGGGATTGGAGATCGAGTTGATCACGCCCATCGCCATGGAGAAGGGACTGCGCTTCGCCATCCGCGAGGGCGGCCATACGGTCGGCGCCGGCACGGTGGCGGAAATTCTGCATTAGGAAAGCTGAGCAATGCTACATCAGAAAATCAGGATTCGCTTGAAGGCATACGATCACAGGATACTTGACCAGTCGGCTGCGGAAATCGTGTCAACGGCAAAGCGGACGGGCGCGCAAGTGGCGGGGCCGATCCCATTGCCGACGCTGAAGAACAAGTACTGTGTGCTCCGTTCGCCCCACACGGACAAGAAATCACGCGAGCAGTTCGAGATTCGAACGCACAAGCGATTGGTGGACATCCTGGAGCCGACCTCAGGGACTATTGAGGCTCTGACAAAGCTGGATTTGCCTTCGGGTGTGGATATCGAAATAAAGGCGTTCGGCAAGGAGCACACGAAGTAAGTACGTCCCTTGTCCTTCGACGTTTGTGCCTCGACCTTGGCAGCCGGTAACAGGGCAACGGGCGAACGATGACGAACGACCGAGGACAGATGATAAGTGACGACTATGGTAAAAGCCATCTTAGGTAAGAAACTCGGCATGACGCAGGTTTTCGCTGAAAACGGCGACATGATTCCGGTGACGGTTCTGAAGGCGGGCCCCTGCGTGGTGATGCAGCGCAAGACGGCGCAGACGGACGGCTATGAGGCCGCGCAATTGGGGTTGGTGGAAGTGCCTCCGCCGAGGCGAGTGAAAAGGCCTTTGGAGGGACATTTCAAGAAGGCGAGTGCTAATCCGGTTCGCTTTCTTCGCGAGGTGCGGCTCAGGCAAGCCTCCGATGACGTCAAAGTGGGAGACAAGGTTCTGGCCGACGTTTTTGCGGTCAATGACTTGGTGGACGTGGTTGGTATTTCAAAGGGACGCGGGTTTGCGGGATTTCATAAGCGTCATCATTTTGGTGGCGGCGGCGGAGCGCATGGTTCCATGTTTCATCGGGCGCCAGGCTCCATCGGGGCATCGGCGTTCCCTTCGCGGGTTATGAAAGGCATGCGCGCCGCAGGGCATATGGGGAACGCCCAGGTAACCACGCGAAACTTGCGGGTCGTTCAGGTGCTGGCGGACGATAACACGCTTCTGATAGAAGGGGCCGTTCCGGGTCCGCAGGGCGGCTACGTGGTTGTACACGCAGCCAAGGCGCCCCATCGATGAAGTATGGAGTAGAACGTAGAGAGCGGTAGCTGGGAGAAGAGAGGAGCCTCTCGATTTCGAATTTTGATTGTCGAGTATCGACTATGGCAACTGTTGAAGTCAAAAACCTTGAAGGGCAGACGGTGAGAGACCTCCAGGTCGCTGACGAAATTTTCGGCGCGACACCCAACCAAAGCTTGCTTTGGGAAGCCGTCAAGCAGTATCTGGCCAGCCAGCGTCGCGGCACCCACAAGACGAAGAGCCGCGGCGAGGTAAGCGGCGGCGGCAAGAAGCCGTGGCGGCAAAAGGGAACCGGCCGGGCGCGCGTGGGGAGCATTCGCAGTTCCCTGTGGCGGCATGGGTCGATCGCGCATGGTCCGCAGCCGCGCGATTACTCTTATGCGCTTCCGAAAGGGATGCTGAGGGGAGCGTTGCGGTCAGCGTTAGCCGCGAAGTTCCAGGACCACAAGCTGACGGTCGTGGATCAATTCAACTTGGATGCGCCGAAAACCAAAGCCTTTTCCGGAGCCCTCCAGAAGCTGGGATTAGAGACTGGAGTGCTGGTAGTGGATGACGCCGTCAGCCGTAATTTGGAGCTCTCGTCGCGGAATGTGCGAGGTTGTGAGTTGGTGCGACGGCACGAACTGCACCCCTATCACGTACTGAGCCACAAGCAACTTCTTATTTCCGAGGGGGCACTGACGCGGCTCCAGGAGGCATTGCGATGAACCGGAGCCCCTATCAGATCTTACAGAAGCCGATCGTTACGGAAAAAAGCCTGGCGGCGAAGGAGGGCGACCGGACGTTGTGCTTCAAAGTGGATCCGCGTGCCACCAAGACGGAGATTAAGGAAGCGGTGCAAATCATTTTTAAGGTAAAAGTGGAATCGATACACACTTCGACCTTCGCGGGCAAGGAACGCCGGCGAGGCAAAACAGTGGGTCACCGCCCGGAGTGGAAGAAGGCATACGTCAAGCTTCGGTCGGGAGAGAAGATTCCGGAATACACGGATATCGCGTAAGCAAGCGGCATGAGTCGAGCGGCCCGAGCCGCGGAAGATGAAGGTTATGGGAATTAAAACATACCGACCCTATACGGAAACACGACGGTTTCAGACCGGCCTGACGTTTGAGGAAATCACCACCTCGCGACCGCACAAACCGCTCTTGGAGCCGAAAACCCGCATTTCAGGCCGGAACAATCATGGGGAAGTCACGATTTGGCGCCGAGGCGGCGGCCACAAGCGGCACTACCGGGTCATCGACTTCAAGCGTGACAAGACTGGTGTTCCCGCCCATGTCGCGACGATCGAATACGACCCCAATCGTTCCGCCTTCATAGCTTTGTTGAGCTACGCGGATGGTGAGAAGCGTTACATACTTTATCCGCAGGGCTTGAAAGTGGGCGATAAGGTAGTCTCCGGCCCGGAGGCAGATATCGTGACCGGCAACGCGCTGCCTTTGAAGAACATTCCCGTGGGTACGATGATCCACAATATTGAATTGCGTCCCGGGAAGGGAGGCCAGATGGTTCGAACCGCCGGTGGCGCGGCACAGTTGCTGGCCAAAGAAGGTGATTACGCGCAGGTTCGCTTGCCATCCGGTGAGGTCCGCAGGGTTTTCATTGAATGTGTGGCTACCATCGGCCAGATCGGCAACCTGGACCACGAAAACATCTCCATCGGTAAAGCCGGCCGTGCAAGGTGGAGGGGGATTCGCCCCACTGTCCGTGGCGTTGCCATGAACCCTGTGGATCATCCGCTGGGTGGAGGAGAAGGCAAAACCTCCGGCGGTCGCAATCCTGTGACACCGTGGGGACAGCCGACCCGTGGCTACAAAACGCGTAATAATAAGTCTACGGACCGTTATATCGTTAAGCGGCGGGAGAAGAAGTGAGAAATGTCAGCTTTCAGCTTTCAGCTCTCAGCTTCTAACCCGCGCAGGAAAATGACAGCTGCACTTGGAGCCCGTAACTGAGAGCTGATGGCGGACAGTTAGAGAGCGGGAGGGGAACTTGGGAAGGTCGCTGAAAAAGGGTCCGTTTGTGGACGACCACTTGATGAAGAAGATCGAATTGCTTAACCGGCGATTCGAGAAGAAAGTCCTAAAGACCTGGTCACGGCGGTCCACGATTGTCCCCGAGATGATCGGGCACACGGTGGCCGTTCATAACGGCAAGAAATTTATACCCGTGTACATCACGGAAAACATGGTGGGACACAAGCTGGGAGAGTTCTCGCCGACTCGGACCTTTAAGGGGCACGGGGTGAAAGTTGCCGCCGAGAAGGCCGCTGCGGCTGCAGCGCCTCCCCCGGTCACGGGTGGTCCTAAGCCAGCCGCGCCTCCCGCAGGTGCGTGAGAAGGAACGAATGGGTTGGCCCTCGGTTGTCAGCCGTCCGGCGGGGACTAAACGACTTCGGCCCGAATCGGACAAAGCCGGACGCCGACGGTTGAACGTCCACGGTTGAAGCAGGTGAATCGATGGAAGCAAGCGCTACTTACAAATACGTGCGCATTTCGCCGCAGAAAGCCCGGCTGGTTGTAGACCAGATCCGGGGCAAGAGCGTAAGCGATGCATTCAGTATACTGAATTTCACCAAGAAGCGTGTGACCCATGACGTCGAGAAGATTCTGCGGTCGGCCGTTTCCAATGCCGAGCAGAAGTCAGAGAACCTCGACGTGGACGACTTGGTGGTTGCCCGGGCTTTCGTCAACGACGGCCCGCGGCAAAAGCGGGTTCGGCCGGCTCCTATGGGTCGCGCTTATCGTTACCAGCGCCGAACGAGTTCGATTACGTTGGTGGTGGAAGCGGCTGAAGAATAGCTTAGGGACTTGGCAATCTGGATCGGGATGGTTGCTTCTCCCGATTTCCAGTTTGCCACTCCCGAAGCAGAGGAGGCACAGTTTGGGTCAGAAAGTTCATCCTTACGGGTTCCGGCTGGGATATAACAAGACGTGGAAGTCACGTTGGTTTGCCAAGAAAGAATATGCGGACCTTCTCCACGAAGACCTGAAGCTAAAGGCTCGGCTCAAAGACCAGCTTCGCGCTGCCGGTGTCGCCTCCATAGAGGTCGAGCGTCCTGGCAACAAGCTTAAGGTTACGATTTTCACGGCGCGGCCCGGCATCATCATTGGCCGCAAGGGCGCCGAAATTGATCGCCTCCGACAGGAAATTCAGAAGCGTACGGGGCGTGAGGTTCTGCCCATCAACATTCAGGAAGTTCATCGCCCGGAACTGAATGCGCAACTGGTGGCCGAGGCCATTTGCCTCCAGTTGGAAAAGCGCGTTGCCTTCCGCCGTGCCATGCGCAAATCGGTTGACTCAGCGCTGCGGTTTGGCTGCAAGGGGATCAAGATCCGTTGCGGCGGCCGGCTGAACGGAGCCGAAATTGCGCGATCCGAATGGTACTTGCAAGGCCGCCTGCCGCTGCATACTTTGCGGGCGGACATCGATTACGGGCAGGCCGAGGCACATACAACGTACGGCGTGATCGGTGTGAAGTGCTGGATTTACAACGGCGAAATTCTGGAGCAAAAGCGCCGTCGGGAAAAGCCCGCGGAGCCCGTCGCCGCTGCGCCGGCCGCGCCGGAAAATCCTCCCGCGGTTCCGCCTGCCGCGTGACGAACGGGCGGAGCTCGAGCGCGGACTGAATATCGTGAACTGAGAATGAAACTATGTTAATGCCGAGCAAAGTTAAATACCGGAAGCAACAGCGCGGACGCATGCGCGGCAAGGCCTGGCGTGGTTCTGATCTGTCCTTCGGGGATTACGGGCTGAAGGTCGTTGAGGCAGGCTGGATTTCTGACCGGCAGATTGAAGCAAGCCGCGTGGCCATCATGCGTTTCATCAAACGCGGGGGTAAGCTGTGGATTCGGATTTTCCCTGACAAACCGGTGACCAAGAAACCTGCCGAAACCCGCATGGGAAAAGGCAAGGGTGCGCCCGAATTCTGGGTGGCAGTGGTGAAGCCGGGAAGGGTTTTATTTGAGATGGAAGGGGTGCCGGAGACGGAAGCACGCGAGGCGATGCGGCTAGCCAGCCACAAGCTTCCGCTGTCGACGCAATTCGTGAAGCGCGTCCTGGCAGTTTAAAGTTAAGAGGCGGAAATTATGAAGCTTGAGAAAGACAAACGTTGGAAGTGGCCTGCAGAGAACATGCGGGAGTGGACGGATGTCGAGCTGAAAACTCGCGAACGCGAGTTTTCCGACCAACTCTTCCGACTCAAGTTCCAGATGGCGGGCGGCCAATCGGAACATTTGACCGCTGTCCGGGAGCTGCGCAAGGGAATCGCAAGAGTCAAGACGCTGATGCGTGAACGCCAGATCGGCGCATCCCAAACGAAGTAGGTGCCAGGTGACGGAGAACGCGGGTGGACAGGCGCAAAGCGCCAAGCAAGGGAAGCGGCAGGAAAAAGTCGGGGTAGTCACCAGCAATAAGATGCAAAAGACAGTGGTGATTACGGTAGAGCGGCAGGTGAACCATCCTCTCTACAAACGCGTGGTGCGGCGATCGAACAACTTTATGGCCCACGACGAAAAAAACGAGTGTCGTGTGGGTGATACGGTTAGAATCCAGGAAACTCGTCCCCTGAGCAGCCGCAAGCGCTGGCGGGTTGTGGAGGTAGTCAGCAGAGCGGCAATGGTCGCGCCCGTGCCGGAGGTGGAAGTATGATCGGGATGCGAACTATTCTCCAGGTGGCGGACAACTCGGGCGCTCGCAAGCTCTCGTGTATTCTTCCGCTCGGTGGCGACGTGGGTTTGCAAGCCGGCTTGGGCGACATCATTACCGCAGCAGTGAAGGAGGCGGCTCCTGACAGTGCGATTCCCAAGGGCAAAGTTGTCAAATGCGTAATCGTGCGCATGCGGAAGGAGCAGCGGCGGCGGGATGGCAGTTATATCCGGTTTGATGAAAACGCTGCGGTGTTGATCAATGATGCCGGTGAGCCGGTGGGAACGCGCGTGTTCGGACCGGTGGCTCGCGAATTACGCGAGAAGAAATTTCTCAAGATTGTTTCCCTGGCCCCCGAGGTTCTTTAAGACGAGTGGTTGGGTGCAGCAGCGCTCCGCTGCGGCCGCCATAAGGTGAACCGGTGGCGCCACTCGTTGCGTGAGGATGTGTCATGGATATTCGTAAGAACGACATCGTGGAAGTGATAGCGGGCCGCAGCCGCGGACCTGCCGGGCAGCCGACGCGGGGACGCGTCCTGGAAGTTGAGCCGGACAAACAGCGGATCTACGTCGAGCATGTGAATATGGTAAAGCGTCACGTCCGGCCGAATCCCGCCAAACAGATTCGCGGGGGCATTTTGGAGAAGGAAGGTCCGATTCACGTTTCCAACGTGGCGCTGGTTTGCAGCGAATGCGGGCCCACACGGATACAGCACCGCCAAAAGGCGGAAGGCAAGAAGGTACGAATCTGCTCGAAATGTGAAACCTCGTTGGATAAATAAGCTCGTCCGCATTGTGCTGACGGCTGAAGGTTGAAGGAACGAAAAGCAAACAATGGCTCCGAGACTGAAAGAACGATACCAGAAGGAAGTCGTGCCGGTGCTGGTGAAGGAATTCCGCTACGCAAACGCGAGCGCCGTTCCGCGCTTGCGGAAGATTGTTGTGAACATGGGTTTGGGTGAAGCCATTCAAAATGCCAAGCTGCTCGATTCGGCGGCTCAGGAGCTGGGCCAGATCACGGGACAAAAGCCGGTCATCACCCGCGCGCGGAAGTCGATCGCCAATTTCAAACTGCGGAAGAACATGCCGATTGGAGCGGTCGTGACGCTGCGTGGCGACCGCATGTACGAGTTTTTCGATCGTTTGACGAACGTCGCCATGCCGCGGGTTCGCGACTTCCGCGGTGTTTCAACGCGCGCGTTCGACGGCCGGGGAAACTATACGCTGGGGCTTCGCGACCAGCTGGTGTTCCCGGAGATCGACTACTCGAAGGTCGACAAGACCAAAGGCATGAATATTACAATCGTAACCGACGCGAAAACCGACGCTGAAGCTCTGGCGTTGCTGCGGCACCTGGGGATGCCCTTCCGTTCGGAAGCGGTACGCCGGCAGGCCGCAGCTCCGGGCACCGAGAAAGCAGGGGGTTAAAAGTGGCACGAACTTCCATGATGGCCAAGTTGCGAAAGAAGCCGAAGTTCAAGATCCGGCATCGGAACCGCTGCCTGATTTGCGGGCGGCCGCGTGGTTACCTCGGCAAATTCAAAATGTGCCGTCTCCATTTCCGCGAGTTGGCGCTTCGGGGTGATATCCCTGGCGTCATTAAATCAAGCTGGTAAACGTGATTTGAGGTCCAGCCAGCGCTAAATCGGGAGTCTTATGTCAGCCGTTACTGATCCCATTGCCGATATGCTAACCCGAATCCGCAACGGATTTCGAGCGCGCCATCCACGCGTGGATATGCCGTCTTCGAAGCTGAAGGTGGAGTTAGCGCGCATCCTGAAGGAAGAGGGTTACATCACCAACTTCAAGGTGAGCGAAGAAGGCAAGAAGAAAATGTTGAAGGTTTTCTTGAAGTATGGCAACGATGGCACGAGTGCCATCTCATCGCTTTATCGAGTCTCGCGGCCGGGTCGCCGCGTTTATGTGGGCGCGCATGCGGTTCCCCGTATCCTGGGAGGACTGGGCGTGAGTATCCTGACTACGCCGCAGGGCGTGCTGACCGGGAAGGCAGCGCGCAAGGCTGGAGTGGGCGGAGAAGTGCTCTGTAGCGTGTCCTAGTATAACCTTCGGTTTTCAAGGTTCGGCACCTGGTGCTGAACGCTGGTTGCTTTTGAATAATTATTGATGATTTCAGGTTTGCGACTATGTCGAGAATAGGCCGAAAGCTAATTGGTTTGCCCGCGGGAGTCACCGTACAGCCGGATGGAGCATTGCTGGCGGTGAAAGGGCCGAAGGGAACGTTGCGAATTCCTCTTCCCCAGGGAATTTCGTTGGAAAAGCAGGACGGCCACTTGCTCCTGAAACGTGAAGGGGACGAGCAGGCGGCTTTACATGGCTTGGCGCGAAGCTTGGTGGCAAACGCGGTTCGCGGCGTCACCGAAGGCTTTCAGCGGCATCTGGACATTGTCGGCATCGGTTATCGCGCTGAGTCCAAAGGCAAAGTGGTGACGTTTACGCTCGGCTATTCCCATCCCATTGATTTTTCTGTGCCCGACGGGGTCACTATTGCCGTGGAGAAGCAGACTCATCTCGTTGTCAGTGGCGCCGACAAACAACTGGTGGGCCACGTGGCGGCGAAGATTCGTGGCTTGCGGCCTCCTGATCCCTACAAGAACAAAGGCATCAGGTACACGGGCGAGCGCTTGAAGAAAAAGGTTGGCAAGGCCGCAGCGGCTGCGGGTGGCGCCAGCAAGACAGGGTAGGGCCAGCCGCGGGTGATCGAACGAAAGTGACAAGAAATAGAAGCAGGGACAAGTGGAGAGTAGGCAGTACAATGGCGAGGCAAAGACAACTTAGACCCGGCGCCCATTCTGGGTGCTACCGGGTTACTTGCTCGTCAGCGGTCACTGGTCGCTGCTTTTCAGCGGAGAATCCCTGATGTTACAGACGGTATCCAAAGATGTGGCGCGCCGCAGGGTTCACGAGCGAATCCGTTCTCGGGTAAGCGGACGGGCGGAGTTGCCGCGCTTAGCGGTTTTTCGGTCGCTCAAGCATATTTATGCCCAGGTAATTGATGACACGAGCGGCCACACCTTGGTCACGGCGTCAACGCGTGATAAGGACGTGCGGAAGACGCTCAAGAGCGGCGGGAACGTTTCTGCGGCAAAGGTGGTGGGACAGGTTGTGGCGCAGCGCGCTATTGCCGCGAGCATTCCTGGTGTCGTTTTCGACCGTGGCGGCTATGCTTATCACGGGCGCGTCAAGGCGCTGGCTGACGCGGCTCGCGCCGCCGGACTGAAGTTCTAACGCAAGTTGTCGGCTTTTGGCCGACAGCTTTTGGTGCGTGGCTTAAGTGAATCGCTGATAATGGCAGATGATTGCCGGAAGCGAAGATAGGGCGGGAGGAAGAGTTGGCCAATCGGATTGACCCTAATGCGTTGCAGCTCAAGGATCAGGTGATCGCGATTAACCGGGTCACCAAGGTTGTCAAAGGCGGCAAGAACTTAAGTTTTGCGGCGCTGGTCGTCGTAGGCGATGGCGCCGGCGTTGTCGGGTACGGATCCGGCAAGGCGCGCGAAGTACCCATGGCCATTCGCAAGGGGATCGAGTCTGCGAAGAAATCGCTGGCTAAGGTCAACATCACGCAGGGATCGATTCGCCACACCGTGGTGGGCCACTACGGGGCGGGCAAGGTGCTGCTGAAACCCGCACCGCCTGGTACCGGTGTGATTGCGGGAGGGGCGGTGCGCGCCGTGGTAGAGGCGGCAGGAATTCAAAATGTCCTGACGAAATCGCTGGGCACCACCAATCCGTACAATGTAGTCAAGGCGACGATGGACGCACTGCTGAGGTTGCGCGACGTGCAAGAGGTGGCGAACACCCGCGGCAAAACGGTAGAGGAAATTTAGCGACGGCATCACATCACAGTGGGCACCGCAATCGATGGGCTGCTTTCAGCTTTAAGAGGTTAGGCGCGTGACAGAAAAGACTCGCAAGATGATTCGAATTAAGTGGGTGAGAAGCGGAATCGGGTTCACCCGGCACCAGAAAACCATTGTGCGAAGCTTGGGCTTGAAGAAGCTGAACCACACGGTTGTGCGCCCCGATACGCCGCAGATTCGGGGAATCGTGGCGGCTGTGCCCCACTTGCTTGAGATTGTTCCCGAACCACCGGCGCCAGCTTGGGCGTCCATACCGGAATATGTGGTTCATACCCCGGCGGCAGCGCCCACCACGGCTACCGGATCCGCTGGGGTGGTGTCAACGGAAGCCGGAGAAGAATTCCAGGCAAACCCGGTACCGGTCCCACCGGAGGGTTTGGAAGCAGAGTCCGCAACCGCGGACCTAAAGAAGGACTTACCGCCTGAGGCCAGCGAGTCGACCCAGGCGGACAAGGAATAAATCATGGTGACACACATAGGCACACTTCGAGCGCCGGTGGGGGCCAACAAGCGCTCCAAGCGAATCGGCCAGGGGATGGGATCGGGGCACGGGAAAACGGCCACGCGGGGCTCGAAGGGTCAGCGGTCGAGGGCGGGCATGCGCATGCGGCCGGGATTCGAGGGTGGACAGATGCCACTCCAGCGCCGGCTGCCGAAAAGAGGCTTTACAAACATATTTCGAAAGCACTACGCCGTCGTGAACCTTAAGGATTTTGAGGATTTTAAGCCGGAAGAGAAAATTACGCCGGAGCTTCTCCTGGCACGCGGCCTCGTGAAGCAACTGGGGGCCGGCGTAAAAGTTCTCGGCGATGGCGATCTTAAATCACCGCTGCACGTTTCTGCACACTTTTTTTCCAAGTCCGCTGTGGAGAAGATTGAAAAAGCAGGCGGCAAGGCTGAGGTTATTTCGTAATGTTCGAGTCTCTGAAAAGCATAACCGAGATTCCCGATCTACGAAAGCGGATCCTTTTTACGATGGCGATGCTTGCCGTATATCGGTTAGGCGCGTTTATTCCCACGCCCGGCATTAACGCTGACGTTTTCGAACAGGCCTTCAGCCAGATGGCGGGGTCCCTGTTCGGATTGTTGGCAATGTTTTCCGGCGGCAGCCTGCGGCGCCTGACAGTTTTCGCGCTCGGGATCATGCCCTACATTACGGCTTCCATCATTCTTCAGTTGCTCACCGTTGTCTCTCCCCATTTGGAGAAACTCAAGAAGGAAGGCGATTTAGGGCGTAAGAAAATAACGGATTACACCCGCTGGATGACCGTGGGGCTGAGTGCGTTCCAAGCCTTCGGCGTAGCTGTCGGCTTGGAGAAGTACACGGGACAGGGTATGGCCCTGGTCAGGAATCCGGGCCCTGCGTTCGTCTTCTCCACCGTCCTGACGCTGACGACCGGCGCTGTTTTCGTCATGTGGCTGGGCGAGCAAATTACCGCGCGCGGCATCGGCAACGGGATGTCATTGTTGATCTTCGCCGGCATCGTGGTGGGCTTGCCTCGGGCCGTGGCTGACCTTTACGAGAAAGTCTTCGTCAATCACACGTGGAATTTTCTCGTGCTCTTTTTGCTTCTCGCCTTCATGCTGGCAATCGTCGGCTTCATTGTTTACGTGGAACGCGGTGAACGCCGCATTCCCATCCAGTACGCTAAACGCGTGGTGGGGCGGCGTATTATGGGCGGGGTTTCCACTCACCTGCCGTTAAAGGTAAACAGTGGCGGCGTCATGCCGATCATATTTGCGGTTTCGATTTTGACGTTTCCACAGACGCTTAGTTTATTTCGCCTCGATCAAAATAGTATCGCCCTCATTCGTTATGTTGGCGCCGGCTTGGCGTGGTTTTCCAAGGTATTTGCGTATGGGGAGCCTCTGTACACGCTGACGTACGTCATAATGATTATCTTCTTTGCTCACTTCTACCTTTCAATTGTGTACAACCCGGACGAGGTTGCCGATAATGTCAAGAAACAGGGCGGGTTCATGCCGGGAATCCGTCCGGGGAAGCGCACCGCTGACTACCTTGATGATGTCCTCACCAAGATTACGTGGGTAGGTGGCTTCTACCTCGCGGCAGTTGCGCTTATTCCTGAGTTGATGCTCGCGGGGCTTCGTCTGAATCACCTGCCGGGTTGGATGGGCGCCGCGTGGTTTGACTCTCATCTGCCGACCTGGGTCCTGCATGGCCTGAACGTGAACTTTTATTTCGGCGGTACATCGCTCCTGATTGTAGTGGGAGTGGCCATGGATACCGTGCAGCAGGTTGAGGCACAACTTATCATGCGGCACTACGAAGGGTTTCTGAAGAAGGGCAGGATTCGTGGACGGCGGTCTGCTTGAGAGGCGTGGGGAGGCAAGTGATGCCGGCGCACGCGTTGATTTTTCTGGGAGCCCCTGGCGCAGGGAAGGGAACACAGGCACGGGAGGTCGCGAAGCAGTTCGGCATTCCGCAGGTCTCGACGGGCGACATATTGCGCGATGCCGTGGAGCGCAAAACGGCGTTGGGTTTGGCGGCTAAAGCCGTCATGGAAACCGGCGGGCTGGTCCCCGATGAAGTGGTTTGTGCCATGGTGGAAGAGCGCGTCAACGAGCCGGATTGCCGGAATGGTTTCATTCTCGATGGTTTTCCGCGCACTCTCCCGCAAGCGCAGTTCATAGATCAGATGCTCGCGCGCCAGGGGCAGGGACGGCCGCAGGTGATAGACATTGAGGTGGACGAGGACGTGCTCTTAAAGCGCCTTACGGGCCGGCGAACCTGTTCGACGTGCGGTGAAATTTACAACATCTACTTTAGTCCTTCTAAGATGGAAGGGACTTGTGAGAAAGATGGAGGAAAGTTACTGCAGCGCGCCGACGATAACGAGACCACGATCCGGCAGCGGTTGGAAGCGTATCACCGCCAGACGGCTCCGCTGATCGAGTATTATCGGAGCCAAGGTGTGCTACTGACGGTGGACGGCAATCGGGAGCCTATGGCCATCGCGAAAGATCTGGTGGAGGCTCTGTCTGCGGCATGATCATTTGCAAGTCATCGGTCGAAATCGAGAAACTGCGCCGTAGTGGCAGGATGGTGCGGCAGGTCCTGGGCGAGATTCGTGAGCACGTTCGGCCCGGCGTCACCACGCTTGATTTGGAAAAGTATGTCGCCAAGCGGTTCAAGGAGTTGGGGGCGCGTCCCGCTTTCAAGGGGTATCGCGGCTATCCGTGTTGTCTGTGCGCTTCCGTCAATAACGAGGTCATTCATGGAATCCCCTCGGAACACCGCACATTGAAGGAAGGCGACATTGTAAGTTTGGACACAGGTGTAGTGCTGGATGGATATTATGGCGATTCCGCCATAACCATACCCGTGGGAGCCATCAGCGAGCCTGCTCAGCGTTTGCTGCGGGTGACAGAAGAAGCGTTGGACCTGGCGGTCGAGAAAGCACGGTTGGGAAATCGCCTGGGCGATGTTTCGGCCACGGTGCAGCAATACGCCGAAAAGAACGGGTACTCCGTGGTTAGAGAGTTTGTGGGCCACGGGATTGGCAAATCGATGCACGAGGAGCCCCAGGTTCCCAATTTCGGCCAAGCGGGTCACGGACCCGTTCTGAAAGAGGGAATGGTCTTTGCTATTGAACCCATGGTGAACGCCGGCGGGCCCGCTGTGCGGGTTCTGGATGATAACTGGACGGCGGTCACCGTGGATGGCAAGCTCTCTGCCCATTTCGAGCACATGGTGGCAGTTACCAGGAACGGCCCCGATGTTTTGACTCGGGTCTAGCGTAGCAGTCGTTAGCTGTCGCTTTTTATAGTCAGGACTACAGATTGGAATGTGGCGGCGGAAAGGTGGTAGCTGAAGCTCGCAACTGAAAGCTGAAAGCGTAAGAGTATGGCAAAGGAAGATGCGATCGAGGTTACGGCTACAGTGCTCGAAGCATTACCTAACGCAATGTTTCGGGTTGAATTGGACAATAAGCACCAGGTCCTGGCTCACATCTCGGGAAAGATGCGGAAGAATTTCATCCGCATTCTTCCGGGAGACAAAGTGGCGGTGGAACTGTCTCCGTACGATCTTACGCGGGGTCGGATTGTGTTCCGGTACAAATAACCAGTTTTCAAGTTCAACGGGGTCAGATGTGGCTCGGCGCGCCTGATACCTGCCAACAGGGACCTGAAAACCGGGCTTGAATCTAAATAAGGAAAGATTATGAAGGTGCGTTCGTCAGTAAAGAAAATCTGCTCTAAATGTAAGATCGTTCGGCGGCGCGGGGTTGTGCGGGTGATTTGCGAGAACCCCAAGCACAAACAGCGCCAGGGATGAACGGAAAGTGACGTGTGACGAGTTTCCTCTTCACCCGTCACTTGCCACGGTCGTCGAGTTTCGAATCGTGAGGTGAGGCATGGCAAGAATTGCGGGCGTGGATTTGCCGCCCAAGAAGCGCGCGGAGATTGGTCTGACTTACATTTATGGCATCGGGCGAGCCAGATCTCTTTCTATTCTTATGCGCGCGGGTATCGACCCGGACAAGAAGATCAAGGATTTGACGGAAGAAGATAACAGCAAGATCCGCCAGATCCTGGAAGAAGAAGGTGCGGTCGAAGGCGATCTGCGCAAAGAGACCGCGATGAACATTCGGCGTTTGATCGAGGTGGGGTCATACCGCGGGATGCGGCACCGGCGGAGTCTTCCCGTTCGGGGCCAACGCACCCACACCAACGCTCGGACGCGCAAGGGACCGCGCAAGGGCACGGTAGCCAATAAGAAGCGGTCGATGGCGAAGACGTAAACAAGCTGTCGGCGATCAGCTTTCAGTGCTCGGCGAAGACCCGGAAGGTGAGCTGGTGGCTGAAAGCGGAGAGCTGAGAACTGAGGGCTGAGAACTGATATGGCGAAAGCGGCGGCAAAGGCAGGCAAGAAAAAGGTATTCAAGAAGAAGGAAAAACGCATCGTTCCCACCGGGATCGTGCATGTCGAGGCAACTTTTAACAACACGCATATCGCGATCACCGATTCTGACGGCCGGGTGATATGCTGGTCGAGCGCGGGATCGCTGGGCTTTAAGGGTTCCCGCAAGGGTACGCCCTTCGCCGCACAGCAGGCGGCGATGCGCGCGGCCAATGCGGCCCGCGATCACGGCATGCGCAGCGTGGAGGTGCGGGTAAAAGGGCCTGGAGCGGGAAGGGAATCCGCCATTCGCGCGCTGGCTACCGCCGGGCTCGAGGTGCGGAATATCAAGGACGTAACCCCCATTCCGCATAACGGCTGCCGTCCGCCCAAACGTCGGAGAGTGTAACGTGGAGAGTGAAACTCGGAATTTGCAAAGCGAAATTCGGCGCCATCTCTGAGTTTCGACAATCGAGTTTCGAAGGGGAGGTTGGTTTGGCAAGATATCGTGAAGCAGTTTGTCGGCTATGCCGGCGCGAAGGGGTCAAGCTCTTCCTTAAAGGGCAACGCTGTCTGACGGACAAGTGCGAAATCGAAAAGCGCAACTTCGCCCCCGGCCAACATGGGAAGTCCCGGCGTCCTAAAATTGTAGGGTACGGACTGCAACTGCGCGAGAAGCAGAAGCTGCGCCGGCTCTACGGCATTCTTGAGGACCAGTTTCGGAGCTACTTTGAAAGGGCCGCCCGGATGAAAGGCGTGACCGGCGAAAACCTGTTGCTGATGTTGGAGCGGCGGCTGGACAACGCTGTGTACCGGCTGGGACTGGCTTCCTCGCGTGCCGCCGCACGCCAGTTGGTTCGGCACGGTCACGTTCTGGTTTCGGGCCGCAAGGTGAATATCCCATCGTTTGTCGTCGCGCCTGGCCAGGAGATCGCTTTGCGTGAAACGAGCCGCAACCTGGCGGCGGTGCAACGCGCGTTGGACCTTTCGGGAGGCCGCAGCGTGCCTCCCTGGATGCAATTGGACCGCGAGGGCTTGAAGGCCAAGGTGATCTCGTTGCCCAAGCGCGAAGACGTGAATTTCCCGATTCAGGAACAGATGGTGGTCGAACTGTACTCGAAGTAGGCAGGAATCGGCGTGCATGAGAGGCGGCCTGCCAAGGCGGGCCCCAAGGGAGGTTTGAAAGCGATGCTTTGGAAAGGGTTTCAGAAGCCGAAGCGCCTGGTAGCAAACACCGACACGTTGACGGATAAATACGGGCAGTTTTCCGCGCAACCCTTCGAGCGGGGTTTTGGGACGACGATCGGCAACGCCCTGCGTCGGGTGCTGCTTTCCTCAATCGAGGGAGGGGCTATAACCGCGGTGCGTATCGAAGGCGTTATGCACGAATTCTCGTCTATTCCAGGTGTGGTGGAAGACGCCACGGATATCATTCTGAATTTGAAGCAGATTCCCCTGAAGATGAGCGTGGAGGGTCCCAAGACACTCTACTTGAATGTGGACAAGCCTGGAGAAGTGAGCTCTCGGATGATCCAGGAAGACGCGGACGTGGAGGTTCTGGATAAGGACGTTTATGTCGCGACGGTCAGCGAAGGCGGCAGCCTGCACGTCGAGATGCGGGTCAAGACGGGGCGCGGCTACGTTTCGGCAGAAAAGAACTTTGATGAAGATCTTCCTATTGGATTTATCCCCGTGGATTCCGTTCATTCGCCCCTACGCAAAGTGAACTACACGGTGGAGGCGGCCCGGTTGGGACAAATGACGGATTACGACAAATTGACATTGGACGTGTGGACCAACGGGGCCATAACACCGCAAGACGCGGTGGGCCTGGGCGCCAAACTCCTCAAAGACCACATGAACATCTTCATCAACTTTGAAGAGGAACCGGAGGTGCAGGAGGTGGCGCTGGATCGGCCGATGCCCGTTCATAACGAGAATCTGGACCGGTCGGTGGAAGAACTGGAGCTTTCTGTTCGCTCCTATAATTGCTTGAAGAATGCTAATATCACCACAATTCGGGAGCTCGTGCAGAAGACCGAATCGGAAATGCTGAAGACCAAGAACTTCGGGCGAAAATCTCTGAACGAAATTAAAGAGATTCTCTCGGCGATGGGGCTCAGCCTGGGGTTGAAGTTTGATGAAAAGGGAAACCCCTTGGTCCAGCCTCCTGAACCTCCTCAGCCACAAGTTTGAAAAGGAAGTCGTTGGTTATCGGTCGTGAGTCACGGCGAGCACGACTGAGACTGACCACTGAGAACTGAGAACCTAATATGCGACATCGGAATTACGGAAAGAAGCTGAGCCGGAACACGGAGCATCGCCGCGCACTGCTGCGGAATCTGGTGACTTCGCTTATTCAGCGGGAGCGGATTGAGACTACCGTGGCCAAGGCGAAGGCGGCCCGCCCGTTGGCGGAGTGGATGATCACGCTGGCCAAGCGTGGGAACCTGGCCGCCAGGCGGCAGGCGGCGAGTTATCTGCTCCAACCGAGCGCCGTCAAGTTCCTTTTTGACGAGCTTGCCAAACGTTACGCTGAGCGGACGGGCGGCTATACGCGCTTAGTCCATGCAGGCTGGCGGCAGGGTGACGGGGCGGACTTGGCTGTGCTCGAGCTTGTGGACAGCGACGTTCTTCAGAAACTCGCCGCCAAGCGCGCCAAGAAGGCGGAGGCGCGACGGAAGGCGGCCGAGGAAGCGAAAGCCAAGGAGCAGGCACCTGCTGCCGAAGAAAAGGACGAGGAAAAGAAATAGCCGCTCTGCGGCCACCCAATCTAGAGTTTGACTTAAGAGATCCCGACCCGAGGCATTTCACCTCGGGCCGGGATTTTCTTTTGACGGCACGAAAAGCCGATGAAATACGAACCACTCGCTCAAGGGCTCATCGCCGCCAAGCCGGCTCCTCGCGTGCCGAGAAATGTGTGGGCTCTCGCCTGGGTAGCGTTCTTCAACGACACGTCGACAGAGATGGGGTATTGGCTCTTGCCCCAGTTCCTGGTGGCTGCGTTGGGCGCTCCGCCTATGGCCTTTGGCTTCATCGAGGGCGTGGCCGAGACGATTGCCAGTTTTTCCCGCCTCATTTCCGGCTGGATTTCCGATCGACTTGCCCGCCGCAAACCTCTCACCGCGGCAGGGTACACGCTGGCGAACCTTGTAAAGCCCCTGCTGGCCATAACGCATTCGTGGCAACAGGTCTTCTGGATTCGGTTTGCCGATCGCGCCGCCAAAGGGTTCCGCGCCGCTCCTCGCGACGCCCTGATGGCGGATTCGCTCGACCCGGCGCAGCGTGGGGCAGGATTCGGCTTGCGCCAGGCCATGGACACCGCGGGCGCCATCTTGGGCCCGCTCAGCGCCATTCTCCTCCTGCGATGGTTTGGGGGGAACGTTCGAAACGTCTTCTGGATGGCGGCAATTCCCGGCTTGATATCTATTCTTCTGGCGTGGACTGCCGTCAGTGAAGTGCGCGCGCCGGCCTTTGCCTTGGCTCACTCCACCCTCCTGGCGAAACATTGGGATCGCCCACACGGAAAGTTGCTCATCATCATTGCCGCCGTCGCCCTGTTCTCTCTTGGTAACTCCTCGGACCTCTTCCTGATCTTGCGCGCGCAGAACCTGGGGATGAAAGCGTGGACAGCTCCGGCGCTCGGGCTTGTCTTCAATGTCGTTTACGCAAGCTTGAGTTGGCCGGCGGGCAAGCTTTCCGATCGGCTTCCGCGGCGCTGGCTGATTATGGCGGGCTACCTGATTTACGCGGCCGTCTACGCAGGATTCGCGCTGTTGCGAACCTCTGGGCTGGTATGGTTTCTCTTCGCTGTCTACGGGACGTACTACGCGCTGACCGAAGGAGTGATCAAGGCCTGGATCGCCGACTTGGCGCCGTCCCACTCGCGAGCGTCGGTATATGGAGTTCTCAACTGGGTGGTGGGCGTTGCCGCGTTTCCCGCGAGCCTCCTGGCGGGGTGGCTATGGCAGCATTACTCGCCCGCCACGCCCTTTGCCCTGTCTAGCATTCTAGCGTTTGCCTCGGGCGTGTTGCTACTGTTCGTGTAACGTGCACGGATTCTACGCTTAGTGGGGGCTAATCCAGCGAATAATTCGGAGCCTCTTTGGTAATGATCACGTCGTGGACGTGGCTTTCACGCAGGCCCGCCGCGGTGATGCGCAGGAAGCGCCCACGCTGCTGCAATTCCTCGATGTTCGCGCAGCCGCAATAGCCCATGCCGGAACGCAGTCCGCCCACGAGTTGCGCCACCAATTCCTCCAGCAGGCCTTTATACGGCACACGCCCCTCGATGCCTTCCGGAACCAGTTTGGAAACCTCGCCGCGGGCCACTTCGCGTTCCTGGGAGTAGCGGTCGCCGGAGCCGGCGGTCATGGCGGCAATCGAACCCATCCCGCGATAGGATTTGAAGCTGCGCCCCTGGTAGAGAATGGTTTCACCGGGGCTTTCCTCCGTGCCCGCAAACAGACTGCCGAGCATCACCGCACTCGCCCCGGCGGCGATGGCCTTGGAGACGTCACCGGAAAACTTGATGCCGCCGTCGGCGATGATGGGCACGCCGGCGTTCGCAGCCGCGCGCGCGCACTCGGCTATGGCGGTGATTTGCGGCACCCCCGCCCCTGTCACCACGCGTGTCGTGCAAATGGAGCCGGGCCCAATACCCACTTTCACGCCGTCCACACCAAGTTGCAGCAGGTCGCAGGCGCCGGCGAATGTAGCCACGTTGCCGGCCACCAGGTCGACCTCGGGAAAACTCTTTTTGATCTCTCGAACAGCGTCGAGCACGCGTGTGGAGTGGCCGTGCGCAGTGTCCACCACGAGCACGTCTGCCTTGGCCTTCACCAATTCTGCCGCGCGCTCCATGAAATCGCCCGTGGCGCCCAGGGCTGCGCCCACGCGGAGGCGGCCTTGATCGTCCTTGCAGGCGTTGGGATATTTGATCTTCTTCTGAATATCCTTTACCGTGATGAGCCCTTTTAGATTGTAGTTATCATCGACTACCAGAAGCTTCTCCACCCGATGGCGGTGGAGCATCCCCTCGGCTTCTTGCAGGGTCGTTCCCATGGGCACGGTGATGAGGTTCTCCTTGGTCATCACCTCTTCCACCGGCAGATCGAGGCGCTCCTCGAACCGGAGGTCGCGGTTCGTCAGGATGCCCACCAGCTTGCCCTCCAGGGTGACGGGCACGCCGGAAATCTTGTACTTCTTCATGATCCCGAGCGCATCGGCGATCAGGTTCTTGGGCCCGATGGTAACGGGATCAACAATCATGCCGCTTTCTGAGCGCTTCACCTTATCCACTTCCATGGCCTGCTGGGCGATTGACATGCTGCGGTGCACGATGCCAAGGCCGCCTTGCTGCGCGAGGGCAATAGCCAGGCGAGATTCCGTGACCGTATCCATGGCGGCGCTGACGATGGGAATGTTCAAGGTAATGTGCCGGCTCACCCGCGTACGCGTATCCACCTGGACAGGCAAAATTGCGGATTTCGCAGGAACCAGCAAAACATCATCGAAAGTCAACCCTTCCGGAATCGGTCCGTCTAACATAACCCCCCTCTTCTCACCCCATCGCGTCAAGAGTAATAGGTCATTCTAGTTCGCGCCTCGCAGAAGCGTCAAGGCTACGGAAAATGCCAACTGGGAAAGGATGTAGCCGTTTATAAATCGCGCTGAGAGAAGCGGCGGACAGCTAATGCCAGCGCGACGGCCATGTACAGGCAGGCGTATAGGATCATGAAGCTGCTGGGCACGGACGCAGCGCTGAAGGGCGAGAAGCCGACGGCGCTCAGCAGCGGGGATTGCATCTCGAACACAGCCCGGCGCCACAAGGCTTCGCTGGGCATGATGAGGCTGGCGACAATGCCCACATTCAGCGCGCGCGGGCTGTTGGTAAGGGCGGCAGCCTGCTCAATCCAGCCGCCGACAAAGGCCACTCCGTGCAGCCCGAGCGCCAGCACGCCGTTCGTCAAGGTGGAAAAGCTGGCGCCCAGCCGGAACATCACGCACAGCATCAGGACGCATTCCAGCCAGATCAAACCTGCGCCGCGCCAGAGGTGATGGGGCAGCACGCCACCAACTCGATGCAGGCTCAGAACGTAGGTTATGGCGGTGATGCCCCCTACCATCAGGCCTACATAAACGGTTACCATGCCGGCGAATCCCAACCATTTGCCCAGCAAAACCTCCCAGCGCGAAATGGGCTTGGTGGCCACAGCCTGAATGGTCCCGGAGGCCAACTCACCCGAAAGCGTATCCGCCGAGACGAGCACGGTCATAACTACGGCCATCAAATCTACGGCATAGAGTCCCACCATCATTAGCGCTGTCACCCCCTGGCGTTGCCAGATCAGACTGACCCGAGGGCTTAGATCTTTAAGCTGAAAGTAGAGACCCGTCCCGAAAAGGCACAGAAACCCCACTCCCGCCGCCAGGGCCATCCAGAGCACCTTCTTGCGCGCGGCCTCGCGGAAGGTGACGCCCGCCATGATCCAGGTGCCCACTACAATCCTCCGTCAGTGCCCACGATTTGGAGAAACAATTCCTCCAGTGAGCTCCGCTGGGGCGTGATCTCATACACGTCAGCCCCGCACGCGACCAGGAAACGCAAGATTTCCGGCAGAACTTCGGCGCTGTTCACCGTAAATGTCAGGCGTTCACCATCCAAGCGTACCGATGAAGCCCAGCGGGACAGCCCGGCCATAGTCGCCTCCGAGAGCTTGCTCGCCCGTACGTAAACGCGCACTGCCTCTCCTCCGGTGCTGTGCAATTGGCGCGTCTCCAGGACTTCGCCGTGCCTGATAAAGGCAACCCGGTTACAGGTGACTTCCACTTCACTGAGGAGGTGAGAATTCAGGAACACGGTGGCGCCCCGTTCGCGCTGCGCCTTGATGATGTCTCGCACCAGGAGCCGGCCGACGGGATCAAGTCCGGAAGTGGGCTCGTCCAGGAAAATCAGTTCAGGATCGTTCAGCAGCGCCTGCGCCAAGCCAACGCGCTGCAACATCCCTTTGGAGAAATCACGCAGCCGCTTGTCGCCGTGCTCCGAGAGCCCTACCAACTTCAGCAGCGCCGGCACACGCTCGCGCAGGCCGCTCGGCGACATTCCATATAGCCGGCCGTGGAAACGGAGGAGTTCGCGGGCGGTCAGCCAGTCATAAAAACGGAAATGTTCGGGAAGGAAACCGATCTTGCGGCGAGTGGCCACATCGCCGGCCGGACGGCCCAGCACTTGGGCTCGGCCGCCGGTGGCGGCAGCCAAGCCTAACAGTATTTTGATGGAGGTCGTCTTGCCTGCTCCATTCGGGCCGAGAAAACCAAAAACCTCGCCGCGTGCGACTTCCAGGGTAAGGCTCCGCACGGCCACTTTCCGGCCATAGACCTTGCGGAGCCCTTGCGTCTGGATGGCGATGCGGTTGTCGGGCTGCAGTGGATCGATCCTCTATTGAAGTGAATCCGCCAGCGGCACGGCCTGGTCGGCGCTGCCGAATCCGGTCAGCGAGTAAATGATGCCATTTTTTACCCACAAGAGCGAGTACCCCGGCATCCCGCGGACGAAACCGCGCGTAGTGATCAGGGTACCCTCCACCCCATCCACATTTGTCTTTTCGTAGGATCCTGCGTCGCGCGGAATGGGTATGACGAGCGTGGAAGTCCAGTCCACGGTATCGCAGAACGCCTGCGCATCCTGCGCGCTCATCCCCGCGGCCTGAAGGGCCAGTGTCGCCAGTTCCCGGACATTGAGTTCAGGGGGAACGCTCACGGTTGGGCTGGGCACTTCCGCCAGTATCACGCAGCCGGCCAAGTCGGCAGGCTTGGGCGGGTTGTGCGAACTGTCTTTTTTCGGCTGCGGGCATTGGCCGTAGGCAGCCGTCACCACGTGGGGAATATGTACGGCGATCAGGGCTCCATCGACGGAGGACGGTAGTTGCAGGTCGTTGCGCCCGAATTCGTCCAGAATACTCTGTAGCCGATCCCGATTCAGGGTCATCTGAAAAGCCTGCTCCCCCTGCACGGTGATCTTGGGAGCGTCCGCCCGGTCTGCCAACAAACGCACTCTGATGCCCGCGAGTTGGCCGGCCTGTTCGGCGTCAGCAGCGATCTGCGGCTGGTCAGAGTGCATGGTCACCACGATGTTATCCGAGATGAACTGGCCGATCATTCTCCCCGCCTGGTCAGCGCCTTGCAGCCCCTGCAGCGCTTGCGTGTCGATGGGGACCACGGCGATCTTCTGCACCCGGAGCATGGCGAGCAGCCGCTGGGCCCAACTGCGCGCCGGAGCAAAACTAAAGCAGCCGGCGAGCGCCATAATCAGCGCTGCGGCTGCCCAGGCAGGCCGAAACCGTGCCGAGAACACTCCGGGGAGTATAGAGGCCGGCTGAGGGGACAGCCGATTTTGCGCCCGGAACTGCGCCAAGGCTGCCGTGGCGTCAGCAATTCCTTCTTCCCCTGCGGCCGCCAACGGCGCAAGCGCCGCGCGCACGCGTTGCGCATCTCTCGAGAGGGCTTTCAACCTGAGTCGGCAAGACGCACACAATGCCAGGTGGCGCTCGATTTCATGTGACTCTGCCTCACTCAACTCGCCATCCAGCTTGGCGCGCAAATCGCCATCCTTAAGGCAGCTCATAATGCCTCCTCGTGTCCATACATTCGACGAAACTGCTTTTCGAACGCTGCTTCCGCCCGCACCAGCATCGTTCCCACGGTGCCCCGCTTTACCCCTAGCGAGTCCGCGAGTTCGTTATAACTAAGGCCACTGGCCCGCAGAATCAGAATCCGGGCGTGCGCGGATCTTAGCTGGGCCAGTGCATCCCGTACGCGATGGGCCTTTTCTTCGCGCAGAACGTCGTCAAGCGGATTGCGGCGGTCCACACCTGTGCTCACGTCGCGTCCGGCCTCCTCCTCGTGCTGGCGTCGGCGGCCCAGTGACCGCAGGTGGTCGATCCCAAGATTGACAGCGGTGCGGTGAAGCCAGCCGCCCACGTTGCCGTCTGATCGAGCGAGCCAGGGTTGCCGGTACAGTTTCCAGAAGACGTCGCTCGCCAACTCTTCCGCACGCGCCCGGTCACCCAGTAACCTGCATAGCATCCCCACTACGCGGGGATAGTATTTGAAGAAGATGGCCTCGAACCTGGCGTCCTTGCAGGTAGACTCTTCCTCGTCAACGAGTGTTTTGGGTTCAGGGTTGAGCACGCCGCGCTGTCCCTCCACGGTCGCCACATCCTCCATGCGCTACCTCCAGGTCCGAAAAAACTTCTCTGCAAGCCAATACGTTTCTCGCCGGAGGAATGTGCCGCCAATGCATCAATTCTAAGCCGGTTTGCACGATAAACGGGGAGTTTTGGTGTCCAGCGGGCCCCGGGAAGGCTCTGCGGAACATCGCCCTAACGCCCGCTTCCAGGCGGCAACTTCCCGGGTGGGGAAAAAACTCGCTGTCCGCGGGCGGCACGTGGGATGTCGCTGCAAGCTTGTCAACAATCACCAGGGCTTGTAATATGTCCCGATCTGCGGTAGGGTACGTTGCCGTGGAAACCAATTCCTACAATCCGCAACGCAGGTCTGAACGCCATCCCTTGCGACTTGCCCTGATACTCCTGATGGACTCCGATGAGCAGGAGACCCGGAACGAGGGAGTCACGATCGACGTTTCCCAGCACGGGTGCCGATTTGAGACCGTGGCGCCGCTTTGCCAAGGGCAGATGGTTCGATTGCTTCCTTGGGAATCTCCCGACGGTGCCATAGCGGGCCGCGTGGTTTGGGTGGGTGACCCGGCCTCGAGCTTGGCGGGCGAAGCAGGGATCGAGTTCCTTCAGCCTCTGCCCTCGGCGGCATAGGGTCGGCGTCAAGTGCATCGTCACTGAGGCTCCCGGGGTGCGTCAAAGCCCTCGAAGGGGAAGAAACAGGATCGGATCGACAACTCGATGTGGAGTGTGGTCCGCCGGTCGCCCGATCCGCCCGCCCGCGAACTGACGGACTGCCGCTTGAGACGAACCGGCCGGCCGCCGGGGAGGGGAAGCCCGCTTCCGGCGCGGAAAGCGGGAGCAAGCCCTCATTCCATGAGGGCGCGGTTTAGACGTGACCCCGCAGTACAGGGCTTCGTCAAGGTCGCTTTTGGTGAGATCCCAATGCATACCTCCTTTTATCTCTTGGTAGGTAATCCATAAGATAACGGCACAAAATTGCTAGCCGTACCGGATGGAGGTGTGGCTTCTGCTCGGAATGGCGCAGCCGGGTAGGCTCGCGAGGCTCCTGGCCGCCCCTAACGCGCTCGGCCGCGGCCCCGCCACGTGCCTTTTCCCATGGCCTCAGCAAAAAACTCGCATGGCGCCGGCCCGCTGGGCGGCCCCGCTGGCGACGGAGTATAAATTGCCGATTTTCGATTGCCGATTGGCACGTCCCGCACTTCCAGTTTCGAATTTCCAGTTTCCAGTTTCGAATTTCCAGTTTCCACGGTCAGGGAAGGTGGGCGGAAGAAAAAAAATTCACTGCAAATCCCGTAACCTATTGAAAACAAAGGATCGCAGAACAAATTGACCGAGAAAAAGCGGACATTTTGGTTTAAGTTTCGGACATTTTGGTTCAACGTGGTGACATTTTGGCGTGGCCATGCAGCATTTTTGGACACTTTGGTTGACGCGGTGAGGTCTTGAGTGTCAACACGGAAGAACGAGACCGGAAGAGGGGGACGGGCCATTTCCGACTTACCGATGTTTAGCGCTCACACAGTCCGAACCGCCGCGACTTTGACGTGACTCTGACTGAGACTCCGCCCAAATTGACACATCCGGGGCCATATGTTACGTTGAGAATCTGGAGAATATCGCGGCCGTCTGGCGTGGCCGATGCAAGGGAGTGGGCTTACCCAAATGGGCAATTCTGATCGATTTTTCTTTGACCGCTTTGGATTAACGGAGGCAAGTCTTTCGCAATATCTGGGCGCGGCGCTTTCAGAGGGCGGCGAATACGCCGATCTTTATTTCGAGCACACTACCTCGTCGTCGTTGCTCGTTGACGAGTCGCTGGTAAAGACCGCCAGCGAAGGCATTTCGATGGGCTGCGGCGTGCGCGTGGTGGCGGGCGAGCAAACTGGCTACGCTTACACGGACGACCTTGCGCCGGAAAAGATCTTGAAAGCGGCCAGGATTGCGGCGCGCATTGCCAGCGGCCCGGCGCGCGTCTCGACGGTAGGTTTGAGTGCGCGCGATGCCCACCACAATTTTTACCCCGTGGCCCATCCCTCTACCGAGCGTGATTTGGCGGATAAGCTGGAACTGGTGGTGCGGGCGGATGCGGCCGCGCGCGCCTGCGATCCGCGCATCAAGCAAGTGCGCGCCACCTACGGCGACCAGATTCGCCACGTGCTGATTGCGGGTTCGGACGGCCGCGTGGTTACGGATTTCCAACCCCTGGTGCGTCTGAACGTTTTCACCATTGCGCAGGATGGTAGCAAGCTCCAGTCGGGCTCCAGCGGCGGCGGCGGGCGTGTGGGGCTGGAATTCTTTTCCGACGACCGCTCTCCCGAAAGCTTCGCCAAAGAAGCAGCGCGGCAGGCTATCGTGCAACTCGATGCACGCGACGCGCCGGCGGGCGAGATGGAGGTGGTTCTGGGGCCGGGATGGCCGGGGATTCTGCTACACGAGGCCATCGGCCACGGCTTGGAAGCGGATTTCAACCGCAAGGGTATCTCGGCGTTCAGCGGCAAAATGGGGCAGCGGGTGGCTTCCGACATCTGCACCGTGGTGGATGACGGCACTATTCCGGCGCGGCGCGGTTCTCTGAACGTGGACGATGAAGGCGAACCCACCCAGACAACCGTGCTGATTGAGAATGGCATCCTCCGCGCGTATTTGCAGGACAAGCTGAGCTCTGACATTCTCAAGACCACGCGCACGGGCAATGGGCGGCGGGAAAGCTACGAGCACATCCCCATGCCGCGGATGACCAACACCTACATGCTGGCGGGTACGGACGCTCCCGACGATATTATTCGCTCGGTCAAACGGGGGCTGTATGCGGCGAATTTCGGTGGTGGGCAAGTGGACATCACCAATGGCAAGTTCGTGTTTTCAGCATCGGAAGCATATTTGATTGAGGACGGCCGCGTCACAGCGCCGGTGAAGGGTGCAACCCTGATCGGTGATGGGCCGACGGTGTTGACGCGCGTGACCGCCGTCGGCAATGATCTGAAACTCGACCCGGGAATCGGCACCTGCGGCAAAGACGGACAAAGCGTGCCCGTCGGCGTCGGGATTCCCACTGTGAAGGTCAGCCGTTTGACGGTGGGCGGGACCGCGCCGCGGACTACGCAATCGTTCACGTGAAGGAGATAGAGGTTAGAATCTAGGAGATAGAAGCTAGAATCTAAGAGAGAGGAGTCAGAATCTAGAATCTAGAAGCGAGAAGCTAGAAGCCAACCGAGGTCGCTTTTTCGCGTGTTAGAGTTGGGGGCATGCTGCCGTTAACCGTCTCCTCACTCCTAGCTCCTAGTTCCTATCTCCTAACTCCTGCCTTTCGCCCTATGGAACAACAACTTGAAGAAATCGCCGTGGACCTGGTAAGCCGCGCTATGCGTGGGGGCGCGACGCAGGCGGACGTGGTGGTGCACGAAGCAGATGAGTTTTCGACGACGCTGCGACTTGGCCAAATCGAGAAGCTGAAGGAGGCCGCCTCGAAAGTACTGGGCTTGCGTGTTTTGCGTGGTGTGCGGAGCGCGTCCTCCTTTTCGAGCGATTTTTCTCCATCGGCTCTTCGGCGCCTGGTGGAGCGCACCTTGGCGATGGCGTGGGTTACTTCGGAAGATCCTGCCAACGGCCTGCCGGATGCGGCGCTGCTAGGGCGTTACGAGGGCGATCTGGCACTATACTCCGAAGACGTCGCCGAGCTTTCCACCGAAGAACGTATCGACTATGCCCGGCGCGCGGAGCAGGCGGCAATGGGGGCCGATCCCCGCATCAAGAACTCCGAAGGTTCCTGGTTTGAAGCGAGCGTGGGCCGCAAGGCGTATGCGAACTCCCTCGGCTTTGTGGGCAGTTACCGCTCGTCTTATTGCGCGGGTTCCGTCGCACCCGTGGCGGAGGATGGCGGCATGCAGCGCGATTACTGGTATTCAGTCTCGCGCCGCCGCAGCGCGTTGGAAGCGCCCGAAGCCGTCGGCCGCAAGGCCGCCGAGCGCACGTTGCGTAAGCTCGGAGGGCGCAAAATGGCGACGTGCCAAGTGCCGGTGATCTTTGATACGGAAACCGCCCCTTCCCTGGTCGGCCACATTTTTGACGCCGTGCGCGGCGACGCTATTTATCGTAGCGCCTCGTTTTTGACGGGGAAGCTGAACCAGAAGGTCGCGTGCGAGCGAGTGACGATCCTTGATGACGGCCTGCGTCCCGGCGGGTTCGGCACGCGTCCCTTTGACGGCGAGGGCATTCCCGCCTCCGTAACGCCAGTGATTGAGAAGGGCATGCTGAGCAATTACCTGTTAAACTGCTACACGGCGCGCAAGCTGAAAATGCGGACCACCGGCAACGCCTCGCGCGGCGTCTCCGGACCGCCCAGTGTGGGTCCCAAGAATTTTTACCTTGCGCCCGGCCCGCATACCGCGGAGGAGATTCGCAAGTCGGTGAAGACGGGCTTTTACGTCACGGAGTTGATTGGCTTCGGCGTGAATGTCGTGACGGGTGATTATTCCCGCGGGGCGGCGGGAATGTGGATCGAAAACGGAGAGTTTGCCTATCCGGTGGAAGAGGTCACCATCGCGGGGAATTTGGCGGAAATGCTGAATCACGTCGAGATGGTGGGCTCGGACCTGGAATTTCGCAGCGCCTTCGCGGCGCCCACTTTGCTGATTTCCGGCCTGACGGTGGCCGGAACCTGATTGACAAACATGCCTCGGAACGATCGCGGTGTCACCACTTTAGTCATCATCTTTATTGTGTCTGTAATTCTGGCGGGAGTGGCAGCGTTCCTGGTCCTGCGGCAACACAATGCGGTGTCGCAGGCGGCTTCGCCCAGCGCTCGGCGGCCACCCCCGACCGCCGAGGCAACAGCTTATATGCCATCGCTGGAGTTTACCGACCTGCGCATGAGCGCTGCCGTGAATTTCCTGGGCGACACGGTAACCTACCTGGATGGAAACGTAACCAACAAGGGCACGAGGGCGGTTCGGCGCCTCGAAGTGGAATTGAATTTCGTGGATCCTTTCCGTCAGTTGGTACTGAGGGAAACGGCTCATCCCCTTGCGGGTCGCGCCAAGCCCTTGCAGCCGGGTGAGACCACCGCGTTCCGTGTGACCTTTGAGCACATGCCGGCGGATTGGAATCAAGCGCCGCCGATAGTGAAGCCCGTGTATCTGGAATTCTGAGAAGGTAGACGGTATACCGTATACGGCAAACGGGGGGCGGAGCCAGTTCCCCGTTTACCGTCTACCGTATGCCGTCTACTGTCTCATCTTCCCATTTCCAAGCGACGGTAGAGGGGTAGGGGCAATCCGGCTTTCTCCATCTTGGCTTGGGTTTGACCTACGTCGTAAGGTGTGCGGTAATACTCCACTTCCTTCCGGTCCAAATCGATAACCGCGAAGGCGGCGCGCCAGTCGTGGTCACGTGGCTGGCCGACCGAGCCGGGGTTGATGAGGTAACGCGAACCATCTTCAATCCGGGCCGTCAGGACCAGCCCATCCGGAGTGGCTGGAATGCGGATGGATTGAAAGCGGCCGGCGCCGGTAAGCATAAAACCGCCTTGCAGGTGCGTGTGGCCAAAGCAAACGATTTGAGCCTCGGGGCCGCGAAGAAGGGGCAGCGCTTGCGCCGGTCCCAGAATGTATTCGTCTTCATCCTTGGGCGAGCCGTGAACAAGTATGAAACCTGCCATGGCGGCGGGGCCCATCGGAAGGCCGTGCAAGTACTCGATATGTTCGGCCGTCAAGGCTTCCTGGGTCCATCGGGTGGCCATACGCGCATAGGGATTGAATTCCTTGGCGTCATCAAGACCGCAACAGGCTTTGTCGTGGTTCCCGCGGATCACCACTTGGCAGAGATTGCGAATCTTGTCAACCACCTCGTTGGGGTTCGGCCCATAGCCGACGAGATCGCCAAGACAAACTGCATGGTCGTATTTCCCGGCTGCGAGTTCAAGGCAGGTGAAGAGGGCTTCCAGATTGGAATGGACGTCACTAAGCAGGAGGTAGCGCATAGGCATTTCAAGGATGCTGAATTATAGACTAGAAGTGCCGCCGGGCAACCCGAAATTTGGCGCGAACGAAATTTCGGATCGCGGTGCTTGGGGGCGGGAAGGAAACGAGCCGGCAGATTTTGACCGTTTACTCGGAATTGGGTAGAATTCAAAGACTTAAGCTCCTCACGTTGGTGACGAAACAAGAGATATGCTGCGATTTCAAACAGCCGGGGAATCACATGGTCAGGGTTTGATTGCCATGCTCGCGGGATTGCCCGCCGGGCTCCAGATCGATTTCGAATACGTGAATCGCGAACTGAAGCGCCGTCAGGGTGGCTACGGGCGCGGCGGGCGCATGAAGATTGAGGCTGACACGGCGCAATTCCTGGCCGGAGTCAGGCATGGGCAGACCATCGGGTCGCCTATCGCCATCCTGATTTCCAATCGCGATTGGGAAAACTGGAAAGACGCGATGGCGGTGGAAGACCGCCCGGAATCACGGGCGAAACACAAGCCGGTTTCGGCGCCGCGGCCGGGCCATGCGGACTTGGCGGGTTGCCTGAAGTACAATTTCCGCGAGGCACGTTACGTTCTGGAACGAGCCAGCGCGCGGGAGACGGCCGCGCGCGTGGCAGTGGGGGCACTTGCCAAGCTGTTTCTAAAATGCTTTGGCGTGGAGGTGGCCAGTCACGTAGTGGCGCTCGGCAACGTGAAACTGGCCGACGAGGAAGTGCCGTTTGAGGCGGTTCTGGCGCTGCGAGATCGGGAAGAAGTGATGTTGGCATGCGTTGAACCCGCGACGGAAATGCGCATGAAGCAGGAGGTGGATCGCGCCACGGAAAATCGTGATACCGTGGGCGGAACGTTCGAAGTGATTGCGCGCGGCCTGCCTCCCGGACTGGGTTCGTGCGCGCAGTGGGATGAACGGCTCGATGGCCAATTGGCCCAGGCAGTCATGTCAATTCAGGCAGTGAAGGCCGTCGAGATCGGCAGTGGCATCGCCGGCGCCGCGGACGTGGGCTCCAAAGTGCACGATGAGATTGGCTACGACCGGCCCACTGCGCGATTTACGCGCAAAACGAACCGGGCCGGAGGTCTGGAGGGCGGGATCACCAATGGCCAGGACCTTGTTGTGCGCGGCTATCTGAAGCCCATTTCCACGCTGCGGCGTCCGCTGGAATCCGTGGATTTGGAAACCAAAGAACCGGTGAAAGCCGCTTACGAGCGCTCTGACATTTGTGTGTTGCCGGCGGGCGGGGTGGTGGGTGAATCAATGATCGCCCTCATTCTGGCGCGCGCGCTGCTTGAGAAGTTTGGTGGAGATTCGATGGCTGAGACGCGGCGGAATTACGACGCTTACCTGGATCAAATCAGGAGGTTCTGACTCGAAAAATCGAAAATCGGAATCCGAAACTCGCCAAGCGCTTGTCTCTGATAAGACTGTCGGTGCAAGACACGCATCTCGAGTTTCCGAATTTCGAGTTTCGAGTTTCGAATTTCGAAAATGATTTACCCTATCGTTAAATACGGTCGAGAAGTTCTGGAGACGCCAGCCAATCCCATTGTGGAGTTTGACGGCAATCTGGAGAAACTTGTGGCGGACATGTTTGAAACCATGTACGCCGCGAATGGCGTGGGCTTGGCGGCGCCGCAGATCGGGTTGCCCTTGCGGCTATCGGTGATTGACACGACCGCGGGTGAAGATCCCAAGACCAGGCTGGTGCTGGCCAATCCCGTTATCGTCTCGGCGGAAGGCGAACAGGTACAGGAGGAAGGGTGCCTGAGTTTACCTGATTTTCGCGCCAAGACTCCCCGGCCGGAGCGGGTCACGGTGCGAGCGCAGGACGTCCACGGCAAAGAATTCACCATGATCGGCGAGGCTCTACTGGCGCGCGCGTTCAGCCATGAGATTGACCACCTGAACGGCAAGCTCTTTATCCAACACATCGGCCGCCTCAAGCGGGAGTCCATCAAGCGCAAAGTTCGCAAAATGATGAAGGCGGGAGAATGGTAAAGCTGGATGGTAAAGTGTAAAGGGTAAAGGCTGAAGGCGCGATTTACCCTTTACCTTTCACAGTTTATGAACCTCATTTTCTGTGGCACTCCCGATTTCGCCGTCCCCACGTTGGAAACGCTCATCGCGGAGGAATTCCCAATCGACCTGGTGGTCACCAATGTGGATGAACCCAGCGGCCGCGGCTACGAACTAAAGGCTCCGCCCCTAAAGCAAGCGGCTACGCGCGCCGGCTTGCAGGTATACCAACCGGCAAAGCTGAAAGACCCGGCCACGGTGGAGTACCTTTCGAGGCACAGGCCGGACGCGATCGTGGTGGTGGCTTACGGGCACATCCTTCCGAAATGGCTGATCGATCTGCCACGCCTCGGTTGCATTAATCTACACGCATCGCTCCTGCCCAAGTATCGCGGGGCGGCGCCCATCCAGTGGGCATTGATTCGCGGCGAAACCGTAACCGGCGTTACCACCATGCGAATCGATGTGGGACTGGACACCGGCAACACTTTCCTGAAGAGGGAAGCGGAGATTCGGGATGACGACACTGCCGAGACGCTGAGCAACCGGCTTAGCCAAATCGGCGCGAGTTTGACAGTTGAAACGCTGCGGCGGCTGGAAAGCGGAGATCTTCGGGAACAGCCCCAGGATCATACGCAGGCGACACTCGCACCGATTTTGAAAAAGGAAGACGGACGAATCGATTGGAAGCTGCCGGCGGCGGAGATCTGGAACCGCATTCGCGGCCTCAGGCCGTGGCCGGGGGCCTACACGACGTTTCGAAACAAGAACCTGCACATCTGGGCCGCATCCCGCCCGGTCGCCGGCCAGACAATGTCTCTCGATGCTGGAATGCTGCTTGCTGAGCGTGGCCGGCTTTATGTGGCCTGCGGCGGTGGAACGCTGCTGGAGCCGATGGAACTACAACTCGAGGGCCGCAAGCGCCTTTCAGTTCGTGACTTTCTCAACGGCGTAAAAGTGAGCCCCGGTGAGAGGGTTGGAGAAGGTTAAAGGCTTAAGGTTAAAGGGTAAAGTGTGAAGTGTTTCCCCTTTACCCTTTAGCCTTTAACCTTTAACCTTTTTGCGATGCCTATTTCGCCCGCGCGAAAATCCGCGTATGAGATCCTGCAGCGGGTCGAGTCCGGCCACGCTTTCGCCGTGGATCTGCTGCAACGCGAGCAAGCGTTCAGGCTGAAGGAGGCCGATCAGGGGTTGGCGACCGAACTCGTGATGGGCGTCCTGCGCTGGCGCGGCGAATTGGACTTTGAAATTGAGCAGCTTTCGGCTAGGAAGGCGAAGAGCTTTGATCCCGAAGTGCTGGCGATTCTCCGCATGGGCATTTACCAAATACGCTTTTTGGAAAGGGTTCCGAAGCACGCGGTTGTGCACGACGCCGTCGAAATGACGAAGGCGGTACGCAAGCGGTCCGCGGCAGGCTTGGTGAATGCGGTACTGAGGAAATGTGAGCCCGCCGGTGTTTTTGCCCGCAGCGATGATTTTGACCGGCTTTCAGCCGAGAATCGGGCCAGCGTGCGGCGCACATTCCCGGCATGGCTGCTCGATCGGTGGGAACGGATCACTGTGACCACGGCGGAATCCGGGGATTTTGGGGCGATTCGGCTGGCTTATGCCAGCCTTCGTACTCCTCGTACCACGCTGCGAGTGGTTGACGCGCGTCTGAACCCGGAAGATGTCCGCCAGGAGTTGGAAAGCGAGGGCGTCACTACCGTCCGTTGCCTATTCGCCGAGAAATCCGGATTATCGGTAACGTCGGGGCGCGTCCACAGTACGCGGGCTTATCAGGAGGGCCGGGTCGTGATTCAGGACGAAGCCTCGCAACTCGTGGCCGAGCTTGTGTCGCCCGAGCACGGCCAACGCGTTCTGGACGTCTGCGCCGCCCCGGGGATGAAGGCGGGGCAACTCGCACAAATGTTGGGGACGGGAAGCTTGGTGGCCTGCGACCACAGCGCGCCGCGCCTCAGTACCCTCTCTAGACTCCTTCCGCCGCAGGTTCCGGCAACGGTTCGCTGGTGCATGGTTCGGCTCGACGCCTCACACGAACTGCCTTTCACTGCAAAGTTCCACCGGATCCTGCTTGATGCACCCTGTTCGGGCACGGGGACGCTGGCGCGCAATCCGGAAATCAAATGGCGTCTTCACCCCGAGGATATAACGCGCCTCGCGGCGCTTCAGGCCATGATGCTGCGGAATACGCTCCCTCTCCTGGCGAACGGCGGGCGCTTGGTGTACGCTACCTGCTCGCTTGAACCGGAGGAAAACGAAGGCGTGGTGGAGAGGGTGCTGGCTGAATTTACGGGCTTTCGAGTCGTTACTTCCCACGAGCTTGCGTTGGAGCACCCCCGGCTGATTCCCCTATTTGACCCGCGTGGGTATTTCCGGACCCGGCCCGATCAACACGCGATGGACGGATTCAACGCAGTGGTGATTGAGCGCGAAGAAAGCCGATAAACGTGGGGCTTGCCGTTCAGAGATGAGACCCGCCGCCCGGTTTAATCTTCGTGACATGTTCTTTCAATCGCTCGGCAATCTCATGGTCCTTCCCCGCCGCGAGTTCGTTCCGAAGTTCGTTCAGCGCGAAATGGACGATGTCGTGGTGGTGGACCTCCTCGGGCGCAAGCTCAGAGCTGAAGTGGAGCCAGAGACTGTGAAGCAGGTCGATCTCCGCGGGTGTCAGATGAGGTGCGTGCGGCCCAAGGTAGAATACCTCCTCCTGCCCATCGGGCGTAAAGATCTCCAGCGTCAGACGGGGCTTGGGATCGGCGAGCTTCTCCCATGCCAGCCCGGCGTAACGAGCCTCTTCGGGGACGGATATTCTCCCCGAAGGACCCAGAATAATAGCTGATGATTGGAGGGAGTATGCGGAACGCAGCATGCCTTCCCAAACCTCGTTGGCTGCGGCAACGGACAGGTGAATGCTCTTCCCCTCGTGCTCGGCCAGAGAGAGCGCCCGGGTAAAGAGATACTGTTCGGTGGTGCTGAAAAGCTGTTCCGGCACCAGCGCGCTTTCGCCGGACACGGCACGCTGCAGGATGCGGATGTGCAGGACCACAACATCCTGGCGGGCCGTGTTCACACGTCGGAGAACGGCGGCAAGGTGATAGAGCGTGTGATAATCGCGAACCAACACGAGAATGTTACGCGGCCGAACGCCCAGAGCCTTGGGCGTGAGCTCCTCTCCGGGTACGAGATGAAACTGGTCCAACTCCTCGTGAACGCCCTGGCCCGAACGCGTGATTTTTTCGGAAATCGTGAAAATCGTGAACAGCACAACGGTGAAAGCCACTCCGGAGATGGTGGCAACCTGTTTGGTGAACAGGTTTACCGAGGCAATCCCGAATAGAACCAGGGTAATGAGTCCGAGTCCGATGGGAAGTTCCCACCCGTTAACGCGCAGGTTCAAAGGCACACGGAATTCGCGCGCGCCCGGTTCTTTGAACCGAAGCACCAGCACAGCGAGGCCCTTCATCACGAAACTCCAGATCACGCCAAAAGCGTACGCCTCGCCCAGCAGATAAACGTTGCCGCGGCTCAGGAGAATCGTAAGAATCTGGAGGCCAACCACCATATCTATGATGCGATAGGATGTGCCAAAGCGAGGGTGGGGACGACGGAACCAGGCAGCCAGAACGCCGTCCTCGGAAACGCGATTCAGTACGCCGTTCGATCCCACAATGGCAGTGTTCACCGCGCCGGCGAGGATCAGCGTTCCTACCAATACCACAAACCCATGGAACACCAGCCGGAACATCAACGGGCCGGCCGCATTCATCGCCAATCCGCCGATCAAGTTTTCGTAGAAGTTCTTGCGCACGGCGTCTGGAATGATCATCACGGCGAAGAACGAAACCAGCGAGGTGAAGACCATGCTGTAGATGAAAATGACCAATCCGGTCTTCTTCAAGTTGGGCAGCTTGGGATGCTGGATTTCGCGATAGACCTGAGCCAGCGATTCCTCTCCGCTCATGGCCAGAATGGAATGCCCGAGGCCGATGAAGATGCCCAGCAGGCCGATGGTATGCGGCAGCCGGCTGCGGCTGAGCCAGCCTAACGCGTCCGGCGCGAAATGCAGGTGCCCCAGCGTTGGCAGGGGCGGCAGGTGAGCGCCGCGAACCCACAGCGTGTAACCGCACCATGCAATCAGCAGCACCACCATCACGGTGGTAAGCTGCATAATACGCAGCGCCTTCTCGCTCGATTCGGGAATTCCCTTTACGTTCTCCCACCAGAAATAGACGGTCACCAGGACAGCGAAAGTGGCGGCTGTGCCGTTCACCGGTAAGACGATTGAAACGTGGAGGTAGTGCAGAACCTCATTCAGGAAGCCCACCAGGTATTGGCCCGCTGAAACACCGCTGATGGGTCCGGTCAATACATAGTCGAACATCAGGGCAGACACAGAAAACTTCGCCAGCGTTCCGCCCATGGCTTCCTTCACGACCCGGTAGACGCCGCCCCGCACAAACATGCTGCAGCTTTCTACATAGATCGCGCGCACGGCGTAAGAGAACAACATGACGCCCAGAATGAACCATGGGGCGGACTTACCCACCGCCTGCTCCGCAATTCCGCCGGCGTAATAGGCTGACGAAGCAAGATCATTCAGCACGATGGCCGCGGCCCGCCAGAAAGTGATGAAGGTGAGCATGGCGGTCGTTGCCACCAAAACTCGGGGGAGCGGCGGGGTCTTGGGGCGAGGCGTGGATTGTTCGGTTGGATTACTCTCCATCTTGGATAATCGGGTCGGTCCGACTGCGTGAAAATTCCGGCAACATCATCTCACAACAATTGGATTTGTGTAAATGGGGGGGGCGACTCGTGCGGCTGGTACGCGGTTTACTTACATGAGGGTGCTGCCTTACAATGAGCCCGCGCATCAACCTTTTTGTTGGTTGCCGTGCGAGGCGACCACTCGCAGCCTGAGGATTTCCCATGGATGCTGCTTACGGTCTTACATTTCTAACCGCCGCCAAGCTTGTAATCTACACGTTCGGGACGTTAATCCATCTTTTCTTGATGGTCTTGATTCTGGGAAACCGGCGGCTGCGCCGGCTGGAATGGTTGCTGTTTGCTTTGATGTCAGCGCTATTCATGTGGTACGCGGGCAACTTGCTGGCGCTGAACATCAGCCTCCGATACGGCGCCGGGCCGGCGGTCCTCACAGCTTTCGCCAGCGTAGTGTGCCTTGTGGGTTTCATGGCCGCCGTACCGCTGCTGATCCACGTGCAAGCAGAGTACCTTGCGGGGATCGTTCACGTCGCGCTCGGGCCGCGGATGCTGGTGGCGCTCTTCTATCTGCCCGTGATGCTTTGCCCTTGGATAGCGGGCAGGTTGCTGAGTCACCTCGGGGTGGAGCCGCTGGTGGCGCTTGGCTCCTCGATGCGCCTGATGGTGCTTTGGGCGGTTGCAGCGATGCTCGTCGCAGCAGGTATCAATACGTTCTTATGCATGCGCCGTCCCGCGGTTCAGCCGGACCTCGCCCGATTTTACTTGTATCTTGCGGGACTGCAGGGGTTCCTGGCTCTGGGTTGGGCGGTCGCTTATCTGCCTCACCGGTTGCCGCCCGTGGGTGGGCTGGGCGGATACGTTCCCGCCACATTGATGGCGCTGGGCATCGTTCCCAGCGTGCTCGTGGGCTACGTCGTCTTCCGCTATAACTTTCTGGACCTGCGGGTGCAAAGAACTGTCATTTACTCGGCAGTGGCCATTTTCGGATCCCTTATCTATCTAAATTTCATGCGCCGGTTGAGCAGTTGGCTGGAGAGTTATTTTATCCCGGCGGTCGTTACCGAGGCGGTGATGATCTTTGTCCTCGTCGTGCTGGTGGAACCGCTGAAACGGTTGATCAGCCGTGCGCTGCATCGGCAATTCCTCTCTGAATTCGAAACGGTCCAGAGAATCGCAACGGAAATTGAGGAGCATGCCAAGCGGACGGGGGATATGGCTTCTCTGAAAGCTCTGGTCGAAGATAGGGTTCCCCGGGCGCTGAGCGTCGAGCGAGTGCGGCTGCTGCGCGCTCCCGCGCCGGCCGAAAACTCAGCGCATGAATCATCGCCCAACGCACGCCGTGTCCCCATTTCTCGCGGCGGCGAGGCCATTGCTTATCTTGAAGTCGTGCCTGTCGCAGGTGGTATTTCCGGCGAGCAGTCCGCTGCCTTGGAGATCCTGGCCGAGCGGCTGACTGCGGCCCTGGAACTCTGCCGTTTGATTGCAGACAAGATCAACCTGGAACGCGAGTTGGCAGCCAAAGAAAAAATGGCATTTCTCGGTGAGATGGCGGCGCGGATCGCGCACAACGTTAAGAACCCGCTCAGCGGCATGAAGACTATTGTTCAGCTTATGCAGGAGGACGCGGCGCTGCCGGAAAATTCCCGGCGCGATTGCCAACTGTTGGTGCATGAGATCGATCGGCTGAACCGGAATATCTCGCAGGTTCTGCGCTTCGCCAAGCCGGCCCGCGATTCGCACCGCGCCGCCGATTTGGGGGCGATCGTAAGGAGCGTGGTTGCCATCTCGCGGGCAGACGCGGAGCGCCGCCGCATAACCGTGAACGTCAACGCCCCGGGCTCTTGCCTGGTGGAAGGCGGCGAGGAGGCCGCAACCGACATCGTTTCCAACCTGCTGGTGAACGCGCTGGAAGCGAGTGATGACGGAAGCGTCATTCGGATTGGCATCTCGCGTCCGCAAACACAAGATGAAACCGTTGAGTTCTCGATTGACGACCAGGGTCGCGGCATTCCTGAAGATAAGTTGGATAAAATCTTCCAGCCGTTTTTCACCACGCGAGCGGGCGGGACGGGCTTGGGTCTGGCCATCGTGAAGCGCCGGCTGGACGAGATTGGCGGTTCAATCGCGTGCCAAAGTCCCGTCGGGGAAGGCAACGTAGATTCTGCGCACCGGGGTTCGCGATTTGTCGTACGCTTTCGTGCTGCTGAATCCGCGAACGGTTCGGGCCTCGAGCAAGATGCAAACCGCGAATTCCGCACCATTGACGGTGCGCGTATTAGGCCAAATAAATGAGTCATTCCAATCCATCCGCATCAAGCACGAAACAAGCACTGTCGGGCGTCCTGATTGTCGATGATGACAACACGGCCCGTTACGGCATGCGCCGCGCGCTGGAAACGCAATATCGGGTGTTGGAGGCCGAAAGCGTTGCGGCCGCGCGACAGATCATGGCCCGGGAGACTCCCCATCTGCTCTTGCTGGACATCGAAATTCCGGAGGAGAACGGCCTGGACTATCTCCGCGAATTGAAGGCCCAGCCGAGTAGTCCTGCGGTGATCATGGTGACGGCCTATGGTTCTGAAAAAATTGCCGTCGAGGCGATGAAAAGCGGCGCGTACGATTACCTGCCCAAGCCTTTTGAGGTGGATGAGCTTCGGCTGGTGGTGGGGCGCGCTCTCGAGCATCTCGCGCTCGCAGAAGAAAACGTGCGCTTGAAGCGCCAACTGGTTTCGGAAGGGCAGTTCGGCGCCATGATCGGGTCAAGCAGGGTGATGCGCGAGCTTTTCAACTTGGCGGATCGCATCGCGCAGGCGGAAGTGACGGTGCTGATCCAGGGAGAGAGCGGGACAGGGAAGGACCTGCTTGCCACCGAGCTCCACCGGCGCAGCAACCGCGGCAAGGGTCCGTTGGTTGCCTTGAATTGCGCGGCGCTGCCGGAACACCTGATTGAAAGCGAGCTCTTCGGATACGAAAAGGGCGCCTTCACCGGGGCCACGGCCATGAAGCGCGGCAAGTTCGAGCTGGCGCATGGCGGTGTCCTGTTCCTCGACGAGATCGGGGATATGTCACTTTCAACGCAAGCCAAGCTGCTGCGGGTCCTGGAAACACGCCGGGTGGAACGGCTGGGTGGCACGACGTCCCAGGAGGTGGACGTGCGCATCATCAGCGCGACTAACAAGGATCTGGCCGCCGAGATCGCCAGGCAGACCTTCCGGGAAGACCTGTATTACCGCCTGCGCGTGGTGTTGCTGCGCGTGCCGGCGCTCCGTGAACACCGCGAGGACTTGCCGCTTCTGGTACAGCAATTCTGCCGCATGCTGGGCGAAAAACACGGCCGGCCCGCGCCCGTCGTTTCCAAAGAAGCCATGGAGCTTTTGCAGCGAGCGGAATGGAACGGAAATGTCCGCGAACTCAAAAACGTGCTGGAGAGCGCCATCGTGATGAGCCGGAGCGATACGTTGCTGCCGGAGGATTTTCCCGTTGATTCCCTTGGGGCCGGAGCCGGCCGCGATCGTGCGTCGGGGGATGCGGCGTTCCTAGCCATCGATGATTACCGCGAAGCGCGGCGTCAATTCGAAATCGCTTTCATCAAGGGAAAGCTTCGCGAGAACGGGGGCAATATCACGCGCACCGCGGCAGCCATCGGACTGCACCGTCAGAGCCTTCAGGAAAAACTTCGGGAACTGGGGATTCGGGAAGAGGCCTGACCGCTATTTCGACTTGTGATGGAGCTTCTTGATTTCCCCGCCAATCCCTTTGCCTATTTTCCCGGCTCCTTTGCCTGTGCCGACGGCTGCATTCTCACCCAGGCCTTTGGTTCCTTTGGCCAGCGAAGCCCCGGCGCCCCCCACGTTCCCATGTGCCAGGTTTCCGACGCTGCCCGCCGTTCCCTTAGCCAAATCACCCGTCCCCTTGGCTACGCCCTTTCCAATGTCCTCCCCGCCTTTCCCCATTTCCTTTCCTGACCCAGCAGGCTTTTTCTCCGAGTGGGCAGTTGTCGGCGAGTTCTTGGATTCTTGATTCGCGCTCGACTGACTCCAGCCGCAAACGGCGAAGGCAACCCCCAGAATGAACAGGCAAATCGCTTGAAATCCAATTTTCATTGCTCTGCTCCCGTCTGACGTCTCGGCGTCCTTCTGTACGAGCCCCTGTGTTAGATGCAAATGAGCACTTGGTGGGACGCCGGGGACAGCGTAAGTCTGGCAAGCAGGGTCCAGGCAGCGGCGAGGTAGGGCAGTTCGGCGTTTGACTTCTCCCCGTTTCCGGGTTGGTAGGCACGCAGCCTTGTTCTGCGCAAGCTGGCAAGTATCGTTTGGGTGGAACTGGCGGTTGATTATGCCGCGCGGTTCGCGTGAGGGGGAGGGAAGCAAACTGCTTCCGTATCAGAGTCTTCAGCCACCGCCGGCCGGAGCGCACGCCGCGCCGCCAGCCCTGGGTCCGGCGCTAGCCGCAGAAAACGTGGAGAACTTCTGCTCGGCGCGATTGGAGCCGCATTTGGGGCAGGCGGGCGCCTCCTGGCTTCGATTGAAAACCAGCTTCTCAAAAACGTACCCGCACTCCGGACAGGCATATTCAAAGATAGGCATGGCTTTATGAAGGATCTTCCTTCGATTTGATTGAGCAGCTTGTTTGGTCTTTACTCCCTGACCGGGAAGGTGGCCGAGGCGATCAAGTGAACCGCGACACGCCCGGTATGCGCGGAAGAACAAAGAACCAGAGGATCAGAAACCCGGCATAGATTAGCAATGTTTCCATAGCCATATTATAGGCACAGAAGAGAGAAAAAGCACCTGTTGAGCGCCGATTGGGCGCCGCGGTGCGAGCAACGCGCCGCCCTTACCCCCCACAACCTCGCTCCTCCAAGGAAACTGTCTCAAAACCAGGTGTTCTTGATCGTCAGACCTCAACCCCCAAATTGCGCAGATCGCTCTCCAGTTGCGTGGCATTCAAGAATTGAATCGTGCGAAGACCTAGCCGTTGCGCGCCTTCCAGGTTCAGGGGGCGGTCGTCAATAAAGACGCACTCGTCCGCCTGGCGCTGCGAGAGGTCGAGCGCCAGACGGTAAATCTGAGAGTGGGGCTTCGTCACGCCGAGATAGCAGGAAGTGAAGAAGACCGAGAAATATTTTCGCAATCCGAATTTCTCGATGCGGTAGAGATTCAATTCACGCGATTCGTTGTTGAGCGTGGCCAGAAGCAGCTTGCACGTTGCCGCAATCCGCGCGATCAGGGCCAGCGAATCGGGGAAGGCCTGCGACTGCATGTACATGCAATCGCGCACCTCGGCCTTGGTGAAGGCGCGGGGGCAGTAGAAGATGGTGCGCTCCAGGTAATCGTCAAGGCTCAGGTAGCCGGCATCCAATGCCGCGCTGAGCATCTGGTGCCGACCTTCGAAATCGGCGCCGTCCAGGCCAAACTGCTCGATCATGCAGGCGCGCTGCGTGTGGTCCCAACCGTTGGTAAGCAACACTCCCCCGACATCGCTAAACACGGCCGAAATTTTGGGCACCGCGCGCCTCCCCGAGCCACTAACAATTAACCACTAACCACTAGCCACTGTTCTTACTATCCCAGCCACTCCGGGCTATGAACAGTACCGTCAAAGTCGGTAGACGTCTTGAAGGGCTCGAACTGACCGTCCCGGCCGGCCGCGGCAGTGCGGGCGGAAAGCGAGGCCAGTTGCTGCTTCGTCAATGGCCGAAAGGTGCGGGCCGCCTGCAAACCCTGCTGCAACAGCTCGATCGAATCGCAGCCGTTGATGACCACCGATGTCGGCAAATTCATGGCATAGTGCAGGCACTCGATCGGCGTCACGGTTTTGCTCCTCAGCACATTGCCATCGCCCATTGATTTCATTCCCAACACGCCGATGCCGTGCGCCACCAGCACCGGTACCACCTTATGCGCGAAGCTCTTGAAGTGCATGTCCATCACGTTGAGCGGCATCTGCACGGCGTCAAACGTGAAGCCGCGCTGGAATGCCGTATTAAGCATCTTCAAGTGGATGTCGGGATCCTTGTGGCCGGTGAAGCCGATGTAGCGAATCTTGCCCGCTTTCTTCGCCGCCAGTGCGGCTTCCAGGCTGCCACCGGGACCGAGGATGCGATCGGGGTCGCCCGGGCGAATCACCTCATGAAATTGCAGCAGGTCGATGGTGTCGGTTTGCAGGCGCCGCAGTGATTCGTCAATTTGGCGCGCGGCGCTGTCTTTCAATTGGCCGTCAATCTTGGTCATCAGGAAAACCCGTTTGCGGTAGCCATCGCGCAACGCCTTGCCCATGCGAATTTCGCTCATGCCCTCATGGTAATCCCAGCAGTTATCCATAAAGTCCACGCCGTTATCGATGGCGGTGCGGATAATGCGGATGCTCTCCTGCTCGTCGGCCTGGCCGCCAATGTGATACCCGCCCAATCCCAGCAGCGAAACCCTTTCTCCGCTGCGGCCGAGCGTGCGGTAGGGCATCTCACCGGAGCCCGTGGCCATGGGCCGCGCGGCCAGTACTTTCCCAGAAACGGCGGCGCTGACGCCTGCCACTCCTGCGCTAACTTCCTCCAGGAATTGGCGACGATTCTGCTTCGAATGGCTCATCGAAAAGCCTCCTTTCCAGAATTAAGTCTTTATTTCGTCAGAAACCTGCCCTGACAGACCTAGAAATGATCATAGCATGGGGAATAGAATTTGTGCCCCCATGCCCTCCTGCATAAGATGAAGTGCCTGCGTACCAGCATGCGATACTATACTCGTCGGGGGGGATGGCCATGCCTCTGGAACTGAATCAACTGAAAAAGATTGACGATTACCGGTTCCTGGTACCACGCGGCACCAGGCCCGGCATGCTGACCGACGCGCTCATCTACACGAACGAGCAATTGCTCGCGGACCTGTTAAAGGACCTGTCGTTGGAACAGGCGATCAATGTCGCCATGCTGCCCGGCATCGTCGGACGGTCGCTCGCCATGCCGGACATTCATCAGGGTTACGGATTTCCCATCGGCGGAGTGGCGGCCACGGATCCACACCATGATGGCGTGGTCTCGCCCGGCGGCGTTGGATTTGACATTAACTGCGGTGTCCGTCTGCTCGGCAGTTCACTGACCAAGGGTGAAGTGCGCACCAGGATTCGCGACTTGGTGAACCAATTATTTCGCGACATTCCCTCGGGAGCCGGGCAGAGCGGCAACATCCGGATCTCCTACCCCGAACTCGACAAGCTGCTTCAGGAAGGCGCGGCTTGGATGGCCGAGCACGGTTACGGCCGCGGCGAGGATTTGACCCACTGCGAGGAGAACGGAGCCATTGACGCTGCGGACCCGGGAGCGGTGAGCGATCGTGCCAAAAAGCGCGGCTTACCCCAGGTTGGCACGCTGGGTTCGGGTAACCACTTTCTCGAGGTTCAGTTTGTGGAGCAGGTGTTTGATCCGGCGCGCGCGGAAGCACTCGGGCTGTATGAGGGTGAGGTGGTGGTCCTCATCCATTCCGGCTCGCGCGGGTTGGGCCACCAGGTGTGCACCGATTTTCTGCGCGACATGGGTCCCGCCATGCATCGCTATGGCATTGACCTGCCGGATCGCCAACTGGCGTGCGTGCCGGTGAAATCCCCCGAAGGTCAGGCGTATCTGGCCGCCATGCGCGCCGCGGCGAATTTTGCCTGGGCCAATCGCCAGGGAATTACGCACTTTACGCGCCAGGCGTTCAAGCGGATCTTCGGGGAGCAGGAGGAGCTGCGCGTCATCTACGATGTGTGCCATAACATCGCCAAACTTGAGCTTCACCAGGTGGACGGCCGCGAGCGGGAGGTGATGGTGCATCGCAAGGGCGCTACGCGGGCGTTCCCCCCGGGCCATCCCGACGTGCCGGAAGTGTACCGGGGCGTGGGCCAGCCGGTGCTGATTCCGGGATCGATGGGGACTGCGTCCTATGTGCTGGTGGGCGCCGAGGGCGCCATGCAGGAAAGCTTCGGCACCACCTGCCACGGCGCGGGGCGCGTGATGAGCCGTACGGCAGCGAAGAAATCGCGCTTCGCCCAGGATGCCAAGCAGCGCCTTGAAGATCTCGGCATCATAGTCCGCGCCGACTCGCGCGACGGGATTACGGAAGAGATTCCAGAAGCCTATAAAGATGTGGATGCCGTAATCGATGTGGTCCACAACGCCGGCCTCGCACGGCGCGTGGCGCGACTGAAACCCATGGGGGTTATTAAGGGGTAGGGACTCGGGACACGGGAGACGGGACGCTGTAATAACTCTGCGCTGCACCGGTTCGTCGATTGTAGTGAACAGCGGATCGCGGCGAAGCTGCGGAGGCAAGTCAAAAGGCAAAGTGCAAAGGTCAAAAGCCAAAAGTGAAAGCCCGCGAAGGAGGCCCAGTACGAATTGTGGGAGGCGTCAAGGCGGCGGTGATGGAAGATCGCCCCTTTGGTAGTGGCGCACGGCGTTTAGGCGCGCGAATCCTCCTCCGCATTCACACCATGCCAAACCGCGGGCTGGCGCACGGCGTTCAGGTCCGCGAATCCTCCTTCCCACCCAAACTCTACCGAACTGCCGTCACATCTGTTGCGCCAGGTAATTCTGGATGCCCACATTGTCGATGATGCCGAGCTGGTTCTCCAGAAAATCGACGTGATCTTCTTCATCCGCCAAGATGGCCTGAAGCATGTCCGCCGACGCATGGTCGCCCGCTTTCCGGCATGCAGCAACGGCGGCGTTGTATTCGGCAACGGCGCCCTTCTCCAGTTCGAGGTCGTTCTGAAACTGGGATTTCACGTCCTTGCCCACGACCAGCTTGGGCATGTCATTCAGATTGGGCGTGCCTTCCAGAAACAGGATTCGTTCGATCAGCTTTTCCGCGTGCTTCATCTCATTGATGGACTCTTTCTTGGTGTGGTCGCTCAGTTTCTTGTAGCCCCAGTTCTCGCACATTTCGGCGTGAATGAAATATTGGCTGATGGCCCCGAGTTCCTCTTTCAGCATTTTGGCCAGAACCTCAATGACTTCCGGTTTACCTTTCATAGCAGCTCCTTTATAGTCAATGGTCGCACCCGAGCGTCCTACAAGAAATAAATGGAAATGAAATATTCGTCAAGTGGCGGAAGAGCGGGATACTCTCCTGATTTGGGCCGTAACGCCGGCTTCCAGCCGGCAGTGAAGCCGCCAAGCCTGACCTGAGCAAAGCGAAGGGATGGCGGCGGTAGGCCGCCCGTGCTTGCGAAAAAAAGGTCACCCTCGGATCGTGGCCACGCCGGCGTCAACCGGCACTGTCGAAAGTGGCCGGTTCGTGCCCCGGCTCGACCCACGCAAAACCAGGTAGGAAACGATGTAACACGCGGTGCCGGTCCAGAACGCCGCCGAGATTCCGGCGTACAGCGATATAATCACGGCGAGGACCGATGCGCACACGGAGGTGGCCCCATTGATACCCCACAGCCAGGGCGTAAGTTCAGGTTCACGTCCGGCAGCCACCTTCATTCCCAAGGGAAAAGCCATGCCCATCAAGAATCCGAGGGGGAAAAGGATTCCCACTCCTACTGCGATTCGAACCGGAGTAACGGCATCCTGAAAAGCCACCAGCGCCCGCGGGGCAAAGGTCCCGAAGGTGCAAAGCACCACAATCAAGGCCCCCAGCCGTACAGTTCCCGTTTTCTGGAGGTTATGGTCTCCCAATGCGTGCGTTGTGGAGCTTCCCAAGCCGCTCGAGAGGAGCAGGGTGAAAAGCGCCACCGAGAGGGCATAGGTGGGGTGGCCCAGGAAGATCATTAGACGCTGCATTTGCGAGACTTCAACCAGCATAAAGCCCAGTCCGATTGACGCAAAATAAAGGACGTGTGGCCATACACTGCCCAGCGCCAACTTCCCTCCTGCTGCGCGCAGCGGCAAAACAACACACAAGATCGTCAGCGTGATGATGATCACCAGTAGCGTTCCCAACAGGTGCGCTGCGTCAGAGACTTGGTCGAGTCGAGGCGTGCCCCAGGCCCACCGAAACATGTCGCGGGCTCTCCCCGTTTGGAAAAAGAACGGCCGGTTGTCAGTGGGCGGGCTGATATCCGCACCGGCTGCGGCCATCACTCCGCCGGGATCTGCTCCCGAGGCAAGAGCGGCAAACCGCGTGTCGGATGCCACACGCGGGCTGAGCACGACCGTGAATTGCATCCGGCGGGCAACCGTTTCGACGGTGTCAAGATCGGCGGGTGAGAAAGGCGCTTTGCTGATCAGCATGGTGACCGCCCCGCCCGTGATCCCCGTGGCATCACGCCCCCATGCGTTGCGCACCAGGATCAGATGCGGACGCGGATTTGAAATCCCGTGCCCCTTCAGAGCGGCAGCGGCCAGAGAAGTGAGGCGCAGCGCTTCTTCTGGCCGGCCCGGAGTGAACCACCGAGAGAACGAAACGACGCCACTCGGTGTGAGTCGTGACAGGAACAACTCCCAAGCCTCGACGGTGTACAGGCCATTTTCGGTCAGGGCAAATGCGCCCGCCGCTGTCGCTGCCCACGTGTCGATGAACGAAGCCTGAATCACATCGAATCTCTCATGCGCCCGCGCGAGGTAACTTCTGGCTTCATCATTGACAAACGCAACTCTGGGATTCCGGTCGAGATGCCCGGTGAAATCACCAAACCTTCCGTTCAAGGTGGCGAGGATGTCCCCGTTCATTTCCACGGCTCGAACGGATTTTTGCCCCAACGCCAGCGCCGCCAGCACATCCCGGCCGCCGCCGGCTCCAATGATGAGGACGTTGGAATTGGGGCGAACGTAATGAACAATCTCCTTCACGTCGTATTTCAAGTGATCCACAGACGTGAAATCGCCGTTAAATGACGTCAGGGTAGTCTCGGCTGCGGCATCGATCATCAAGTGCAGTGCGCAAACGGCGACGTTGGGATTGTAAGTTGGGCTGGTGCCCTCCGTGACGGGGCTCATGGGAACTTTGGGGTCCCCAAAGACGGTGAGGCGGGAGAACGAATTCCACTTCTCATAAACCGGCGCCTGCTCAGGTTTTCCTTTTACCCAGATCAGATCCAAAAGCGGGCTGCCCCTCCTGGCCGCCGCCGTGTTTGCAATTACCACCCCGGCGAGGAGGGCGCTGAACAGGAGTGCCGCTCGATGCCGCTCTTTCTGCTGACCCTGGGACGAGAACAGAAGGGAGGCGACCGCGGCAAGCAGAGCGCCAAGAAAGACCGCACTGAGGCCGTCGGTAAATTTGAGAACGCCAATGACAAGCAAACACCCGGTCGCCGCTCCGGCGAGATCGACCGCGTAAATGCGGCTGACCTGGCGTGGAAATCTCGTAAGCGCCAGGCAGACGCAAATTCCGGAGTACACGAACGCGGCGGACAAAGCCGCGAACGTCACCAGCATCGAGGCCAGGCCTTTAAGTGAAGTTCCCGTGTAGAACGGAACAAAGAGGTGGGTGAGGATTCCGATCACGATCCAGATGGAAAAGAGGAAGGAACTGCGCCCCATCTGGTGAACGGCTTGATCCTCCCGGCGGTAGGCTGGGTGCAAGTAGACCACGATTCCGCCGATGGTCATTCCGAACATGGCGATGGAGATGGCCATGAACGCGAAGTGGTAATACGTGGTAACACTAAAGATGCGCGTCAGCAGGATTTCGTACATCAGGGTGGCGAGCGTCACTGCGAAAATGCCGGCATAAACCCGCTTGCCGGCGCGGGGTTCGGAGGGGTTTATGGGAGTGATGGTCTTGGGTATATGGTTATCCAATGCCGTTTCTATGTCGAGCCTCCGTTGTTCTGTTTTTGCCGCACGTGGGCGATCAGGTTGCGCACGCTGTCCGCGAGTTCGACGACTTCGCCCTTCCCCTGCAAGGCAAACTCGATCTCGTACTTCCCTGCGGCCGCGTGATCGACTGCGGTTTTCAGGTCGGTCAGGGGCTTAACCACCTGGCGTGGCAGCACGAAGCTGATCCAGACGCTGACCAGCACAGTGATGAGGGACACAATCCCGCCCACCACTTCGGCGCGAAAGAGCAAGGCACGGGCGCGTTCGTGATCCTCCTGAACTCGCTCCCAGCTTCGGCTTTCGAGTTCGGTGGCGAGGGTGATGACCTGCTGGCTGGCCGCCGATAATTCGCGGGAGGTGCGCCGGATTTCGGGATCGTTCTCCTCCGCTTTTTCGGCCACTTCTGCGTCAAACGACTCAATCCGGGCGCGCAGCATGTCGATCAAACGCGTGCGGCTTTCGCGGGGTGATTGCATCAGAACGTCGTCGAGGTCCTTCTGGTAATTCCGTACTACCTCCCGCAGGCTTTCGATGGGAGGCATTTTGCTTTCCCCCAGCCGCTCCACCGCGTGGTCAAAGCTCAAGCGGTAAAGCATAAGCTGCTCCTGCATTGCGTCCAGGGCGGGCCGTTCCGCCGCGTTTAAAGCCCGGCAGGTTCGTATGGTTTTCTCCAGTTGACGCAGAGATTGGCGGTTCCGGGCAATATCGTCGGGGTCGTGAAGGAGAAAGTAATTGGCTTCGGAGCGCCGCGCGTCAAGCATCTCCTCTGAGGCGCGCTCGGAGTTGGTCGCCACCGGGGCGTCCACGCTGACGATGCGGTCTACAATCGAGGCCATCGCAAAGAGATAATAGACGGCCAGAAAGATAACCGGCACCAGGATCAACCGTACCAGGGCCAGGCTTAATGCTATCCGACGCCGCAGGGAGAAACCCTGCAGGAGGACGATGAACGATCTTCGCGACCGCCAAACCATATCTCAGGCCCCTCTCCAACCGGGAGGGCACGCCCGTGTAGAATATTATCAGCAACGGTGGCATCTTACTTCAAAATGATGTTTGTGGGTTGCCTTGTGATGCCGTACGGGAGCATATTGCGCAGAGAAGGGAAGCCCCGCGTCAGCAGGATCGGAAGCCGAAAGGAACTTTTTTGCCCCCGAAACCGTATGCTTAAATGAGTGCGATGATCGAATGGGAGGAAAGCATGTTCTGCCCCCAATGTGGAAAGGAATACTCGGAGCGCGTGAATTTCTGTTGTCAGTGCGGGACGGCGCTCGCGACGCCCGTCCCCACGGTTCAAAAGAAGCTCACACGTTCGCGTACGGACAAGAAAATCGCGGGTGTCTGCGGAGGGTTCGCCGATTACCTGGATCTCGATCCCACGCTGGTGCGAATCGTCTGGCTGATGCTTGCGCTTTTTGGAGGCTGGGGAATTCTGGGCTATATCATCGCCTGGATCGTCATGCCGGAAGGCCCGCTGCCCCAAACCTCCGCCGCGGGAACCACGGCACTTCCCCAAGCTGCGGGTAACGGCTGAGTCTAAGTATAACATAAGCCAATACTTCCGTCTGTCGTGGGCTCCTTCAGCTCCGCCTCGCGTCTGTGTCGCCAATCCATTGCCTCACCGCAAAGCTTTGGGCCATTCCACCGTCACATTGAAACCGACTGCCTTTCTGATGTGACTCTTCGGCCCTCGAAATGCAAAAAACTGTCATGTTGTGGGTTAAATCCGACACATTGTCGGCCCCACGATGAAGGGAGTGAGAAAATGCGCAGCCACTTAGGTTGTACGGGGTCCGTGGGTTTGGGTCCTCTCGGGAAGGAAACACAGCGGCGGTTGGACCATATTGCCGCGACCTGGCTGGAGTACGCGCCGGAGTCTGCCTCCCTCGTGGTGCGTCACGTACAGCCGGACGATCTTCCAGAGCTGCGTGAGGTTGCAGGCGAACTCCTGGACTTCCTGCACGTGCTTTCTGATCTCGAGCGAGCTTGGGTACCGGGCGGCGCCCTCTATTATCGCGACGAGGCAGCGGGCCAATTCGTCCGGCTCAAGGTCTGGCGGGGAGGTTTCCTGACCGTCGTGTGGGCCCGGCCCGATTACGCTCATGCGCATTGGGAGACGTTTGACAACCAGCCCGTCAGGATGGTTTTCGGTCCTTATCAGTGTCTGAACGGCACCGTGCGCTTCGAGGGTTCCCCCAAGTCTGCTGACGACCTTCGCCGGCTGATCGACAAGACAGCCGGCCAGTACTCGCAGGGTGATTACGAGGTCTCTTCCGCGGATCGGGGGATTGAGCTCACACTGCGCGACGTCAATGCTGATGCGCTAAGCTTGGTCAACGGCCTTCGGTACATGGCCGCGCCGGGGACCCTTAGCGGAGAAATCGACATCAGTTCGTTTCGGGCAGGGGACTTGGACGAGTATCTCCGGTTTTCGTTCCGCGACGGCGAATCCTGGATGGCGCGGCCAGTCCTGTGGCCGGACTCGCCGGAGGAATCGCCCTCGTCCAGAGACGCCCTGCCGCAAGCAGCGTGAGAAACGCAGTGAACAGTGAACAGTGCACGAAGCTTATGAGCTCCTCGTTTCCTGTTCACTGTTAACTATTCACTGATTCTAAAGGAGTTTTACATTATGGATTACGGCTTCACCGAGTATCAAACGGCTATCCGCGACTTAGCTCAGGAGATTGCCGAAAAGGAAATCCGGCCCATCGCGGCCGAATACGATCGTGAGGCCAAGTTCCCTTGGCCGGTGGTCAAGGTGTTGGCGGAGACGGACCTGTTCCGCGTTTACATTGACGACGAATACGGAGGGATCAGCGACGGCTCACCCATCATGAACATGGTGATCGTTACGGAAGAACTCTCCAAGGCTTGCGGCGGCGTCGCCCTTAGCTTTGCCGGGACGGCGCTCGGGACGCTGCCCATTATCCTTTCCGGCAGCGAGGAGCAAAAGAAGCGCTGGCTGCCCGACATTGCCGCCGGGAGAAAGCTGGCGGCCTTCGCCCTTACCGAACCGCAAGCCGGTTCCGACGCCGGCGCCGTGCGCACTACGGCCATTCGCGATGGCGACCATTACGTCATGAACGGCACCAAGCAGTGGATTACCAACGGCGGCGAGGCGGAAATCTACTCAGTCATTTGCCTGACCAACCCCGCCAAGGGCCCGCGCGGAGCCTCCTGCATCGTAGTCGAGAAGGGCACGCCCGGCTTCACCTTCGGCAAAAAGGAAGACAAGCTGGGCATTCGCGCCTCGGCGACGCGCGAGCTGATTTTCCAGGACTGCCGCGTGCCCGTGCAGAACTGCCTGGGCCGCGAAGGCACGGGCTTCATCACCGCCATGCGAACGTTTGACGTCTCGCGTCCCGGCGTGGGCGCGCAGGCGGTGGGCATCGCGGCTGGAGCGTTCGACCTGGCGCTCGAATACGCTTGCACCCGCCGCCAGTTCGGCTCCCCGGTTGGATCATTCCAGGGACTGCGCTTCATGCTGGCGGATATGGCCATGAAGATTGAAGCCGCGCGGGCGTTGGTTTATGCCACGGCGCGCTACATCGATACGCGTCCCAAGGAGCGCCCCACGCTTTACGCCGCCATGGCAAAATGCTTCGCCTCCGACGTCGCCATGGAGGTCACCACGGACGCCGTCCAGATCTTCGGCGGGTACGGTTACATGCACGACTACCCGATTGAGAAGTATATGCGCGACGCCAAGATCACCCAGATCTACGAAGGCACCAACCAGATTCAGCGCGAGGAACTGTCCAAGACCCTCATCAGCGGGTTCCATTCGCGCCGGCCCGCCGCGGCGCGCGCGGCGTAGGGCGCGGAGTCATCCGCGTGTTTGACGGACTGACCCTCCATGGCTACACTGAAAGCATTATGACTGTTATCGTGAAAAGCAAATTGCCACTTACTGTGCCGGACCAGGTGCGGCGCCGGGCCGGCTTCAAAGCCGGCGACCAGGTGGAATTCAAGGCGTCCCGTGGCGTGGTCACCATCCTGACCAAGCGGGTTACGTCCTGCTCACCCGATGACACCGTGACGGAAGAGGAAGCAAAGAAACTACGGCACACCCTCGAGCAGGTGCGGGAAGGGAAAACGATACCGTGGTCACGGGTCAAAGATGAACTGGGTCTATCCCGATAACGATTCATCCGCCATGGCAGGCACTCGCAAGCCGTTCTTCACCGTCGGTCATTCGATCCTCGAATTTCAGAACTTTGCCGCGCTGTTGAAAGACCATGGCGTGGAGCTGGTGGTCGATGTGCGGAGCACTCCGCAAAGCGCCCGCCTGCCGCATTTCAGCATGCCGGCTTTCGAGAAGCTGCTGCGGGATGAACACTTCGAATACCTTTTTCTGGGAGAAGAATTGGGAGGCCGCCCCGATGATGCGGACGCCTATCGCCCTGACGGCCTCGTTAATTACGCTCTTCGGCGAAAGTCCTATGCGTTTGGGGCGGGGCTGGAGCGCCTGCAAAAGGAATTGCAGGATCACTCGGTGGCGGTCATGTGTGCTGAGGAAGACCCGCTGGAGTGTCATCGCTTTCTGATGGTGTGCCCCGAACTCATTCGCCTGGGAATCGTTCCGCAGCACATTCGCAAAGGCTCGCGGATCGAGTCGCAGGAGGCGGCTGAGAACCGCTTGCTCGCTGACACCGGTTTCGAGGGGGTAGCGGCCAATACGCTCTTCCCTGAAGTTCGGACTGAAGCTTTGGAAGATGCCTACCGGCTCCAGGCCGAGAAATTCGGTTTTCGCGCCAAGCCCTTCGAGCCCAAACCCCGGTAACCCGCCCATGGAATCGATCCTCTTCACGATTGGCTTTACGCAAAAAACCGCTGAAGAATTCTTTCGGCTCTTGCAGGAAGCGCAGGTCCAAAAGCTGATTGACGTCCGGGAGAACCGGGTTGGGCAGCTTGCGGGCTTTGCGAAGTACCCCGACCTCGCCTACTTCCTCGATCGGATCGGCGGCATCGCTTACGAATATCATCCCGCCTTTGCGCCCACACCCGAGATTCGCGATGCGTACCGCGCCACGCACGATTGGGCGCGATATGAGCAGTCGTACCGCCAATTGATGGCGGACCGGAAGGTTCTGGACCAAGCCGATCCCGCCGCGTTCGCGAGGAGGGTCGCGCTGCTTTGCTCAGAGCCCACAGCGGAGCATTGTCATCGGCGCCTGGCGGCGGAAATGTTGGCGCAGCATTGGACCGCCCAGGGCCACCACGTTGAAATCAAGCATCTGGTCTTGGCCAGGCCGGTGCGCCAGAAGAAACGGATCCATTCCCGTGATGAGGGAACTGATTCTATCTGACATTACCGAGATGGGTTCGGGCCAGTGCATCGTGGGCATCGAGCGGGTGGGCGAGAACTCATTTCGCTCGGTCCGTCCCATGCCTCCCGTCGGCTACGCGTGGCCTGCCGCGCTGGGCTACGAGCGGGGCGACTTCGTGAGATTTGAAGCTGTGCCCACGGCCGCCCGGCCGCCCCACATTGAAGACCAGAACACACACGGCCTCACCGCCCCCGTGGGGGATCTGGACGAAGATGAATTGGTTGACCTTCTCCAGCACGCCGAAACGTGTGAAAACGTGCAGGGGCTTTTCGGGTGCGAATTGCATTCCGACCAGCTTGGCGGCAACGCCTGGGTTCCTCCCGGCCAGGCCAGCCGATCGATTTGCGGCTGTGGTTACGTCAACATGAGGTTCCGCACGTTCATCGACGCCGGCAAGGTGCGACTTATGGCCATGCTGGCGCTGACCTCCGGTGAAGTGTTGCATAGCCTGCCGATCGTGGACTGGGCGTGGCGGCAATTTCTGGCCGAGGTGGTCCGGCGTTCTCCCCATCGCCCGAATCGTAAGGACCTGGACGCTTTCTTTAATCGGAATATTCGTGCTCAGGTTATGGATAGCCCCCTTCACTTTGTGCGACTCGGTCTTCCCCGGCCGCGGCTGGACGAAAACAAGTGCTGGCTGATGCTCGATTCGCTTTTTCCCCAGCCCGATGCTGCGTGGCTGGAAGCCGGCGAAGCGGGCGCTAATGTGTAGCCTACTGGGGAGCCGTGGGGCCAAGCGCACAGAATGACTTGCAAATCTTGCAGAACAAATTGGTAAATCTCGCGGAACCATTGGCAAATCTCGTCATCCTGAGCGTCGATGCCTTTTATCGGGGCGAAGGATCTGCATTTCGTTTTGTGGAGTGCGGGGCGGCATTTCGTTTTTGGAGGAGTGGGGGAAAGCCAATGCAGATTCTTCGCCCAAAGAGCGGGCTCAGAATGACGGGGCTGGGGCGGAGTGCAGAGAATGTGGCCCGTCCCGTGGCCGGAAACCGCCACCCCATCCGCGAACGTCAATAGTAACTAGTCCTGTTGGAGGATGGTTCCTGATGAATTCACGCTACAGCTTGGACGAATCCCAAGCCCTGGAAATCGTCCGTGCGTCCGTGTTGGATAAACTTCCCTCGCTGCCCCAAGACGATGTCGATCTTGTCGAAACTGGCGCGCTCGACTCGATGGCGTGGGTGGATACGCTGATTGCCATTGAATCAGCTACGGGAATTCGGGATTTTGGCAACCCGTGGCCGAAGAATCGGCCCAGAAGCATTTGCACGCTGGCCGAGATGATACGAGAAACTCAAGACGGTGCTGCTGAAGCCGAACCTGCACCACACGCCAGGCAGGCGGGAAGCCCAGGGCGGAATATCGCCCTGGCAGGTTGGGGATCTTCGCTGGGTTCTGTGACCATCGAGGCCGAGCAGATTGAGCGCGAAGCGGGATTGCCATTAAACAAAATCCGCAAGGGCGCGGGCATTCACAGCGTGCGGGTGGCCGCGGAAACCGAAGATGAACTGAACTTGGCGCAGAAGGCTGCGGAAGCCGCGTTGGATGCGGCGGAAATCCCGGTTGACGCCATCGATCTGCTGGTCTCAACCAGCTCAACGTTCCTGGGTTTTCCCTCCTTCGCCGCCGCTTTGCACTCACGCTTGCTTTTGCCCGAAACCAGCGGGGCCCTGGACGTGGGCGGCGCCTGTGCGGGTTTGATTTATTCCCTCGCGACAGCGAAAGGGTTGCTCTGCACGCGCTCAGCCGGCACGGCGCTGGTGGTGGCCGCGGAAGTACACAGCCGGCGCCTGAAAGGGCCGCAGGTGCCGGGAGAGTTCCACGGGCTTTTCGGCGACGGGGCCTGTGCCTTCGTCCTGACGAATGCGGAAGACGCAGGTCAGGACGGCAATCTGAGGCTGGGGGACTTTGTCTGGGGATGCTCCGGCGCCTCGGCGTCCTTGCTCCGGGTGAGAATGACGGAAAGCGCCGGCGTGAGCGTTGATTTTAGAGGGGAACAACTGGCGTACGCCGCCGTGGCACAACTGGATCGCATTTTTGGAATGCTCGAAAAGTTGAGCGCCACCTCCAGAACCGAGGTGGATTGGTTCGCCTTGCACCAGCCCAACCCGCGGGCGGTGGAGATTCTGGCGGACCGGGCCAGGATTCCCTTCGAGAGGATTCCGCTGCTTTCCAGGACCAGCGGGAACCTTGGCTCGGTGACCTGTGGCGCAAGCCTGTGCCACGTGCTTACCGCTCTCCCGGCCAACGGGAAGCGAAAGCCTCTCGTCTATATGGCAGCCGTTGGACCCGGCCTGGTTTGGGGCGGCACCTACTGGAACTGAGGGCGCCAACTGCAATCGCGAGTCATGTAACTCGAACTCAAAACCCACCCTGGCGGCCATGGTGATCGCGGCTCTGCGCGGATCGGCCGTCTCTCTTTCGATAGGGCCGGAAGGATGCTTTTGCATCGACGCGCCACCGGACACAATGTCAATGTGATCTCGGCCTCCCATCATTTGCATTAAGCGGTGTATTTTCAGCATGTTCTCAGGTTCGGGAGCAGAAAATTGCCGGCGTCGCCTCTTTGTTTTCAATAACTTCTCAGGTTTGGGCGTCTCGCGCTTGTTCTGACACAAAGTCGCCCTGGATTTTGCACCCGTTCGGGCGGATTTTGCGCAACTCCGAGTACAGTGGGTCACGCCATTCCCCGGTTGGCCGTCCAGTTCGACGGCTCGCGCTTCGCTGGTTACAGGGCGCTCCGTTCCAGGATTGGCGGCTTCCGGCTCATCGATTTCCGTGTCACTGGATTCCGGTTCATGCGTTCCAGGCTCCCGGCCCGCTTCCGGCGCCTGCGGCGGCGCGTCGGTTGGAATTATCGACGCTTCCCGGCGGCGCGCGTAGAACTGGCGCAATTTGCGTTCGATCTGATCCTCCAGGTGCGTTTCATAGCGGATGACGGCGTCCAGTTCCTGGCTGGGCAGGAGCAACTCCGCATCCAGGGGGACCGGGTCACTTTCCGCGTGCTCAGCCTCGTAGAGGGCCTGTAACTCTGTGTAATCTTCGATGTCCTTTTCGAGTTCGGCAAATACGGACTTACATTGCTCCTGGATGCCGTCGTCCGCGTGGCCCTCTTTGCGCATGGCGGCCAGCTCCTCAAAGCGGCGCCGCAGCCACGCGCCCCGGAACCCCGGGTCGTTTCCATACAGGACGCTAAAGTAGGGCAGGGCCTCCTCAAACATCCCCGCCTTCAGGCAGTGTTGCAGCGTCGTCAGGAATTCGAGGACCTTCTCGAATTTCAGCCGGGAATCCGGAATGCCGGTAAAGCCCACGATGCCCAGCCCGGCCCGCAGTTGGAGGTCGGCGCTTCCCCCCTGGGGCAGGGTGGCGCGCCGGCGCTCCGCGATGAGGCGGCGCCGGCGCATCGCCATCACGCCGGCTTCGGCGCGTTGCAAGCGCTCCAGCCGCCAGCGCAGCACGGCGATGTCCTGCACCCAGGCGGCCTCCCAGGCGTCGCGCGGCGCCATGGCGTCAGCCAAGGCCTGGTGCATCTGTTCAAACTCCTGCGGACTTTCGTCCAGCGCCTGCATGCTGCGCGCCACGACCTCGGCGAAAGGGCGCAGCTTCGGCAGATTGCGGCTGGAGACCTCCTTTCCTCGCTCCGTACGCGGGCCATTGGACAGCCGCCCGTTGGCCCGGCTAGCCTCGGATTGCGCCGGGCTGGGTTCTCTTTTGATCAGATTCATGTAATGCCTCCCTGGAAAATGGAAATTGGAAATTGGAAATTGGAAAATCGAAACTGGAAATTGGAAAATCGAAACTGGAAATTCGAAACTCGAAACTCGAAAATCGAAAATCGGGCTCGCCTTGGCCGTTGCCGTCTTGCGCCACAAAATTGGCCCGCTTTTTGCTTTCTTCGAATTTCGAATTTCGATTTTCGATCTTCGAGTTTCGAATGGCGGCCTTGAGACGCGCCACTGCCCTGCTGTTTGCGATCTTCGATTTGCGGGTTTCGATTTTCGATCTTCGGCAGGCGATGACAACCATACGAGGCTATTATATATACTCATGAGTGATTGTCAAGTGCATTATTTCACGATTTCCTACCGGTAGGAAAAACGGCGAAACATGATTTTGACAAGTCGCAAGTTTTGGGGCTTGGACGACATCGTGACCGCTTCCAAGGTGAAACGTCCCGCGAAGCGGAATACCGTGAGTAGCCGTAGGTGAAACCTACGGATACGGAAGGCGATTACCGATCCGGCCCTGGAAGGGCCGACCATTCAACGGTCAACCCCGTTGGCCGTTGGGGTTGAACTCGCACTCGGGAGATTTCCTTATCTCGGGAGGTTGCCTCAACCGCAGGTTAAAATCTGCGGCTACTCACGGTTGGCCCCTCCGGGGCCGTCTGGTCAAGGGTGATCCTAGCCCTTATCGAGAGGTTCCCTGATCCGCAGGTTAAAACCTGCGGCTACTCACGGATGGCCCCTTCGGGGCCGTTTGGTCAAGGATGATCCTGGCCCTTATCGAGAGGGTCCCCTGATCCGCAGGTTAAAACCTGCGGCTACTCACGGTTGGCCCCTTCGGGGCTATTTGATCAAGCGCTATCGAAGCGCGCGGAGGGCAGCGTGGTTCCTGACGGCGCGTTGGCCTTCGGGGCCATTTGATCAAGCGTTATCGAAGCCTGCGGGGGGCAGCGTCGTTCGTGACGGCGCCCCGCGGGCCTCGGCTGATCGCAGTCGGGCGGAGGGAGGGTTGGGTTGGGTTCGGGTTGCGCCAAACAGTCGTTTCCTGAAAACGCAGATTGCGATAGACTCACGACCCAGCAATGTGCAGGGAGGTGCCCCGATGATAGCAACAGAGAAAGATGTCATGGTCGGTATCGATATGGGCGGTACGAGCCTGCGGGCGCTCGTGGTGAACGCCCATAACGAAATCCTGGCCATTGAGAAGGCGCCGACCATTGTGGCGCAGAAGCCTGAGGGCATCATTCGCGACCTGGCCGCCATGGTGGAGGACGTGGTGGGTGCGGCGGGGTTGCGCCGATCGCAATTGGCGGCCGTCAGCATCGGCGCTCCCGGAGCGGTGGATCCGGAGCACGGCGTGGTGTATCACGCGCCCAATCTGGGCTGGGAGGCCGTGCCCTTGAGCGCCATGCTGGGAAAGTTGCTGCGTGTGCCCGTCTTTGCGGAGAATGACGTCAATGTGGGCGTGGCCGGCGAACACGCTTTGGGGGCAGGGAAGGGCGCGCAGGAACTGGTGGGCATCTTCGTGGGGACGGGCATTGGCGGCGGCATCATTTCCCGCGGCGAGCTTTACCTCGGGATGCGGGGCGCGGCGGCGGAAGTGGGCCACATGATCGTGCAGGTGGATGGCCCCGTGTGCGGGTGCGGGAATCACGGGTGCATCGAGGCCCTGGCCAGCCGCACCGCCATGGAGCGCGATGTGCGGGCGGCCATTCGCCACGGCGAGAAAAGCTGCGTCCTGAAGCTCATGCAGGAACGCGGCAAGGACCGCATGACCAGCAGCGTCATCCAGCGGGCGCTCAAACGAAACGATCCCGTGATGCGCAAGGTGATGAAACGCGCGGAGTACCTCCTGGGAATGGCGGTGGCCAGCGTGGTGAATCTGCTCGACCCGGAGTGCGTGGTGATCGGCGGAGGGATTGCCGAACGCCTGGGCGAGAATTTTGTGGCCCCCATTCGCAAGACAGCGTACGAGAACTTTCTGCGCCGTCACGATGCGGAGCGGGTGAAGATCGTCCCCGGCACGCTGGGTGATAACGCCGGTCCGCTGGGCGCGGTGGTGCTGGCCCGAAAGCGATTGAAGAAGTAGCACGAAACAGCAGGAAATTCGCGCAGCGTTTTGGAGTGCGGCCGCGAAGCTGCCGCCTTTCGTTGTATTCACAAACTGTGAAACAAGCTACGGAAAGGCGGCAGCTTCGCGGCCGCACTCCAAAACGCTGCGCGTAGATCCCGGAGCCGCTGCTTACACACTACCCAACGCTATGGCCGACCAGCGTGCAACACCGAACGCGCAGGTATATGACGCCGCCAACCAGCGGAATGCCCTGGCGGCGGGGTTCCTAGGCTGGACGCTGGATGCGTTTGACTTTTTCGTGCTTACGTTTGTGCTGGTGCCGGTGGCGCGCGATTTCGGCGTTTCAATTGTGCAGATCGCGGCCACCATCACGGCCAGCCTGGCGATGCGTCCGGTAGGAGCGTTTATCTTTGGCTTGATGGCCGACCGCTATGGACGCCGCTGGCCGTTGATGCTCGACATCGTGTTCTACTCGGTTGTTGAAGTCCTTTCCGGCCTTGCTCCCAATTACAAAGTTTTCCTCGTGTTGCGCCTGCTTTATGGAATCGGCATGGGCGGCGAGTGGGGCGTGGGGGCGTCGCTGGCCATGGAATCGGTTTCGCCCAAGTGGCGTGGCATTCTCTCGGGACTGCTCCAGGAAGGCTACGCATTTGGAAACCTGCTGGCCGCCATTGTGTACTCGTTCGTCTTCCCGCATTGGGGTTGGCGCGTGATGTTCTTCGTGGGGGGAGTGCCGGCCCTGCTCTCGTTGTTCATCTTCGCCAAGGTCAAGGAGAGCGAAGCGTGGCACTCCTCGCGCACGGACTGGGGCTCATACGGCAGGGCGATTGCGCGGCATTGGAAACTGTTCCTTTACATGGTCCTGCTGATGACGACGATGAACAGCATTTCGCACGGCACGCAGGACCTTTACCCCACCCTGCTCCAGCGGCAACGGCACTTCACGCCGCAGTTGACGGCCATGATTACGATGATTTCCATGGTAGGCGCGATCACCGGAGGGTTGCTGTTCGGGCTTTACTCCGACCGGCGCGGACGCCGGCGCTCCATGGTGACGGCGGTGATTGGCGCGCTCGTGCTGATCCCGGCGTGGGTGCTGTCTCCCACGGTTCGCCTGATCGTCGTCGCGGCGTTTCTGATGCAGTTCATGGTGCAGGGCGCGTGGGGCGTGATTCCCGTCCACCTGAACGAGCTTTCCCCCGGCGAACTGCGCGGCTTCTTTCCGGGCTTTGCCTACCAACTGGGCGTGCTCTGCGCTTCCAGCATCACCCTATTCGAGGCGCTGTTGGCAAGACATCTAAGCTACTCTCAATCCTTGGGGCTGCTCGCGGGCCTCGTGCTGCTGGCCGGCATCCCGGTGATCGGGCTGGGGCCCGAGGCCAAAGGGGTGGCGTTTGGGAAAGCGGAAGGCGGAAGGCAGTAAGCGGAAAGCGGAAGGCAAAAAGCAGTGAGCAGAAGGCAGAAGACAGAAGGCGGAAGGCAGTAAGCAGTAAGCAGAAGGCAGAAGGCGGAAAGCAGAAGGCGGAAAGCAGAAGACAAGAGGCAGTAGGTTGCCAAATCTCAGGCTGGGGGTTCTTATCGGTTTGCAGGGCGCTGGCGCTCCGCCCGTCGGCAATACGCCGGTAACCACCCCCGTCGCTAGCGCTCCGCCCCTTCCTTCACTGCGTTCAGGACAAGCTCTGAATCAGGAGGGGGAGCTTTTGCCGGTGGCCGCCGCCGCCGGCGGCAAGGGCTCCCCTCCTCAAATGAGGAGGGGACGAAGCGGGAGCGGCGGGGGTGGTATTCAGGCCGCGGCGCATTTCAATCCTCGCGCCCGGGAACATGACTGTAACTGGACCGGATACCTGAACAACTTGAACATCCGCAAATCCTTCTCTGTGACCTCTGTGGCTAAGGAAATTTCTCACAGAGCGCACCGAGGGGCTCCGTGTACTCTGCGAGAAACCTGTCCTGGGCACAGAGGACACGGAGAGAATCTTCGCGAGACAACAAGGTCCCCAAGAAAGTTGGCGGAAGAGTTGCGCTGGTCAGTTCAGGAAACTGACTTAGCAGTATGGGAGTACACCCTGCAACACGGCACAGACGTGTAGATCACTGTTTCCCGCCTTCCGCCCTCTGCCCTCTGCTTTCTGCCTTCTGCCTACTGCCTTCTGCTTTCTGCCCACCGCGCCCTGTCTTGCTTAGAGGGAGTCCATGAACACCAGATAGGAGTTTCCCCAGAGGTTGGTGGGAATTGAACCGCGGGGCCGGCTGGTAATAACAATGTGGAAGCCGTGCGCGGCGGAGGCGATGCGGGCTTGCAGATCACGCATGGCAGACGGCGAATCCGGCTTGGGTTCGATCAACGCCAGATTCTCCAACACCGGATAGATGATATCTGCCGAGGGCGACATCGGCGTTTCAAATCCGTTCGCAATGAACTGCATTTGGGCGTCGATTTCGTAAAAGTGCCACGCCAGGCACGCGCAGAAGCTCACTCCCTTTTCGAACTGCGCCAGCATCTTATCGTCAGACGCCGGGAGGCTGGCATCGAAGACCAGCACCAACCGGCGCTCATCCTCCCGCGTGAACTCGCGCACTTTCAGTTGCTGCGCCTTGGCCGTGGCTTTCCAATCTACGCGGCGGGCGCTATCGGTCTCCTGATAGTCGCGGATGCCGTAGAGATCGTGGCCGCGGCCCTTGAGAAAGCTTTCCAGCTCGCCGCCGATCAGCGGAAGAATCTCGTAAAACTCCTCCGTGGGTTGTACGTCGGGGAGCACGAGGATTTCCTGCTTGCTGGGCACTTCGTGCGCTTTGCGCAAAAGGCCGAAGGGAAACTTGGTGCTCACCCGAAATCCTTCCTGCGTGTAACGCCCCCGTCTGGGAAACGTGAGCTCGACGTGCTGGGTCACGGCCGAGCGGTGCGGGATGTAGGGCACATACACCGGCGCGTCCAGAATCTGCCGCGGGGGCGTAGAACCACCACGTTTGCGCTTGCGCGGGTCGCGCGCCGTCAGCGTAAGCGAAAAGGAAGGGAAGATCCATTTCAGGTTTTGCACAGTCAGGCGCGAGATCAAGGGCCGCTCGGCAAAGACGTGCTCGGGCAGGGCAAACTCCAATTCCAGTTGGGAGAGCACAATGGCGGAGAGCATTCCGGACAGCAGTATCCCTGCCAGCAGATTGGCCAGAATGATGAAGAGGAGATTGTTGCCGGTGTTGAGCGCGGCGACGGCGATGACCATGACCATCAGGAAATAGACGACGCCCTCGCGGGTGAACTCGTATTCCACCTTCACCATCCAGCGTTCGAGCGCCGTGCGCTTAGCCAGGTAGGGAACAATCTTGACGGCGACGACCGCCGCGATGAGCAAGGACAGCGCCGCCGCCGCGACGGCCGCGTCCCAGTGACCCGCTTCGCCTAGGGCCGTGGAATACAGCGCGAGAAGGAACGCCGTGCCCAGGCCCAACAAGGCCAGCCAGAAGCGGCGCCAACCCGCGCGGTCAATGTGCGTTGCCTGGTAATGGGCCATGCGCCGGAGATCGTGCCACAGGTTGCCGCTGCGCGGTTGGGTGAACGTTGCCATGCGGTTCATTGTAACTGTCCTTGAGGTAAACCACTGGTTCGACCAGTGAGACTCGAAGAGGTTTGACCGTTGAACAGAGTAACATCCTCCTCCAAGGTGGCTTGATGAGAACCCATCCCAAAGGAGGATGTCATGTCAGACCTTTATCAGAGCCTATCCCATTCACGATGGGACTGCAAATACCATGTGGTGTTCGTTCCCAAGCGACGGCGCAAAGTACTCTTTGGAAAGACGCGGCGACACTTGGGAGAAATTTTCCACGCTTTGGCCCGGCAGAAAGAATGCCAGATTTTGGATGGACATCTGATGCCGGACCACGTCCATATGTGTATCGCGATTCCGCCCAAGCATCCGGTCGCTTCGGTGATCGGGTTTCTGAAAGGGAAGAGCGCGATCGCCGTAGCCCGAATGTGTGGCAAAGAGCGAAATTTCACGGGCGAGCATTTCTGGGCCCGTGGCTACGCCGTATCCACGGTTGGGTTCGAGTTGGAGCAAGTCCGCCAATACATCCGCGAACAGGAAGAAGCGGATGGAAACGGCGGACAGTTCTGAATCCATAACCAAGGCGCGCTTCCGCGCGACGCCTAAACTATCGGGTGACCGCCTTTGAGGCGGCCCCACTCATCAAGCCACCCGCTCCGCGGGGGGTGTCTGACTCATGCGGCCGCGGATTACGGCAGAGGACTGGACTAACCGCTTGCATAAACCGTGCTACAACCTTCGCGCTACTTGTTAGGGAATATGTGTAGTACAGCGACGATAATACGCGTCTTGACTAGCGGTTCTGCTGCCTTAATGCACCCAAGATGTCCTCGTGTATAATCGAAGGTATGCGGGCGCTCTGGCTTTTCGTTCGTCGCGTCCTTATGGTGAAACGGACACGGGTGGAAGCCGAACTGGGGGATTCACCTGCCTTGAATATGGCTCGGCGGAACGCATCGAGTGTTACCTCAACAAGTCTCATTCTTCTGGCCGTCCTGGCCGCAAATCCGGATCACTCGGCGCGGGCCGCAGGCAATAACGCAGCCCAGCAATTGGTGCACGATGTGATTGAGAACGAGCTCCGGGTCGAAGCCAACGAAGCCAGCGATAATATTCTCTGGAGCTACCGGGAAAAGAGTCGGCACGACGGCAGGGAACTGCTGCTGCAATACTGCGAGACAAAGTACGGGACCATTCATCGTCTCCTGGCGGTTAATGGACATCCCCTGGATGCCGTTCAGCGGCAAGCTGAGGACAAACGGATTCAGAAGCTCATCGTATCGCCGGATGCACTTGCGGCAGATCAGAGGAAGGAAAAGGCGGATGCTGCGGAAGAAAGGAAGATGTTGAAGCTTTTCCCCGTCGCTTTCCGGTACACGGAGGAGAAACGGGAGGGCGACATCGTGACCCTGAAATTCGTACCCGACCCCGACTACAGCCCGTCCGGCTATGAGGAACGCGCGATCCACGCCCTAACCGGAACAATCGTGCTTAATGTCAGCCAAAAGCGCTTGGTAAGCGTTTCCGGCCACCTTATGTACGAAGTGAAGTTCTGGGGTGGCCTGGCAGGGTACCTCGCCGCGGGCGGGACATTTGCCGTCGAGTCGCAGAACGTGGCGCCGGGCGACTGGGAACTGAAGTCGCTGGACGTAGAGATGAAGGGCAGGGTATTTCTGTTCAAGACGCTCAGCGTCCAGGAACACGATAGCTACTGGGGATTCACGCCGGTGCCTCCGGGTACGACACTTGCCCGGGCCGCGGGACGTCTGGAAAACGAACCTGCCCGCTGAGTCGTTTACGGGCGCGGCTGCACGCTCAGATACTGTCCCAGCTTATCCAAGGCATTTCCCAAAGCACGAGCCAGGCTGAGCTTGGCGAAGTTGTGGGCGAAGACGCTATCGATGTAGTCAAGGTTGGCGCCCGTTACCGATTCCTGGGACTGCACCACGTCGTAATTCTCGCTCACCCCGGCCTCAAAGCGCTGGCGCGTTTGCCGCAAGGTCGTCCCCATCAATTCGATGTTTTCCTGGGCTAGCTCCACCTGGCTGGCGGCCGCTTGCACGTCCAGGTAGGCATTACGCACTTCGCTCTCGATCTGGCTGCGGGTATCCTCGAGTTCGGCGCGACGTTGCGCCAGGGCCGCCTCCGCCTGCTGAATATCGCCGGCGGTGCGGCCGCCGTTCCAGATGGGCACATTCAACGTGGCGGCGACCGTGTAAGTGCGGCGCAAATCGGAAGGAGGGCCAATCCCGCCATAATCGAGGCTTGCGGAAGCGGAAGGCAGGCGTTCCGCACGTGCGGCCGCCCGTGCCCGCTCCGCGGCCTGAACCTGGGCCTCCGCCGCCTTCAGATCGGCGCGTTGCGCCAGCGCCTGCTTGATGGCATCCTCCACACTGAGGGGCGGGACTGGCGAATAGGGAATGTCATCGGAAAGCTCGTAATCGGCATTGGGTGGCAGGCCCGTGAGGCGGGCCAGGTTGATTTTCTGCTTGGCCAAGTCGTCCTGAAGCGTCACCAGCCGCTGCTGATCCAGCAGCACTTCTACGTGACTCCGATTGACATCGATTTGGGCAGCTTTGCCAAACTTCAACTGTTCCTGCGTTCGCCGATACAGCGTGTTGGCGGTTTCAAGTTGGGCGCGAGCCGATGCGAGGCGCGCGTTCGCCGCAAAGACTTGAAGATAAGCGCCGCCGACCGCCAGCACCACCAGGTCCTGGGCGTCCTGGGCGGAAAGCTCTCCGGCACGTGCCGCTTCCCGCGCCGCCCGATAATTGTTGAGCGCGGTGAAATCGGCGATGGTTTGCGAAAGCCGCGCCCGCACATCCAGCACGTTGAAGGGTCCCACCAGAGCGGGAATGCTGATACCCGGGAAACTGAAACTGAAACCGATGGAGCGGAGGTTAAAGGTCTCTTCGGTGTCCGCGACATCTCCCCGGATATTCGGCAGCAGGGCGCTGCGGGCCGCTCGGGCCTGGCCGCGCGCTTGCAGCACCGCCTGCGCCATCCCTACCGCGCCAAGATTCGACCGGATGCCCCGCTGGATGGCATCGGCTAGCGACAGCTTCCCGGAAAAGGGAAGCTGCGCGGTACTTTTGGCGCTCCCACTGTATGCGCCCTGGACCGAAACCGTGGGGTTCAACGTGTTCACGCTGGTGGTGGTGCTGGGCACGGGCGATTCGGCCGCGACTACGCCGCCACCCTGGGGACTGCGCCCCGAGAACGGCAGCGGCGTGGCCTGGGTTGCCGGTGGCGGCGGAGCACCAATCTGGGCGAATGCGCCCATCGTGAACATCAGGGTCTGAAGCGAGACAATCGTTGCAATTCGCCGGGCGAGAACTCGTGACTTGCATGGTTTCATAAGCGTTAACCGCTCCTTTCCGCTCCCGCTTGCAGCCCCGAGGAGGCGACAATTCTAGGCCACGCCTACGGCACGGATCACCCTGCGGTTGGCCTGGGGAGTGAACCGCTCCTCGGAACTTGTTTTCGGATCAGGTTTAAATCTGCCGTTTGAACAGCGCAATGCATCCGGCGATCAGCGCTGCTGAAAATGCCGACAGGATGGCAACATCAAGCTGGATGCCGGCGAAACCGGTGTCTTTCAGCAGCAGGTTTTTGAGCGCATCCACCACATACGTGAACGGGTCTACGATGGAAAGCGCTCGCAGCCATACGGGAAAGCCCGCCGTCGGATACACGGCGCCCGAAGGGAAAAAGAGCAGCGTATTAAGCACGCCGAAGATGGCGCGCGGCACCAGCGGGTCGCTGACGCGCACCATCAGAAGAAACATCATGCTGATCATGGCTAGCGAAGTAACCGCGAGGACGAGGATGAGATACAAGAGACGTACGGGTTCCCAGATGCGCGGAATACCAGCGATGAGCCCGCCGATGATGGTGATGATAAGTCCGGCCATCATCCCTTTAATGGCGCCTGAGCCGATGAGTCCCAGGACAAGATCCGCCTTGCTGAGCGGCGTGCTGAGGTAACCTTCATGCAGGCCGCGGGCTTTGTCGTCGATGAAGGTGATGCCGCCGCCGATCATGGCCGTGACAAAGATCGACAGCGAAATTGATCCTGCCAGCAAATACTTGATGTAGTCGATATAGGGATAGACTTCGACGGTTTGGACTTCAATGCTGGCCGGCAGTCGATTGGGACTGAACAGGCCGGCGAGGTTGGCCGCCGGCGATTCGCCCGGCTCCAGTGGCGGCAGCACGGGACCGTTCAGACTATTCTGAAGCTGTTGCATGCGCTCGAAAATGCCGCTGGCGGTGAAGGTGTCGGTGTTGTCCTCGATAAACGCAATGCGAGGATTCTCATTGCGCAGAACGCGCTGGGAAAAATCCGGCGGGATGTAAATGATGGCTTTCAGGAAGCCCGCGCGCAGGTCGGTCATGGCCTCGGGAAGATCGCGATATTCGGCGAGGCGGAAGGTGCGGGGGTTCGCAACGATCGAGTTCAGGCCCGCGCGCACCTGGACGGCCTGTGAACCGGTGTCTTTATCCACCACCGCCACCTGCACATTGGTGATCTTGCCGCCGAACGCGTAGCCCAGTACCACAAGCTGCACCAGCGGAAAAATCATGGAGGCCATCATCAAGGCGGGATTGCGGAAGAATTTCCGCATGTCGCGTTCGATAAGGGCGGATACGCGGTATAACTTCATTTCTGCTCCCGGACGCTACGCCTCACCTGTACAGATGGCTGATGTCCAGCCGCTTGCTGCCGAGTTCGTCGCGAAGTTGCCGGCCGGTGAAATGCAGGAAAACGTCGTCAAGCGTGGTGCTCTGCACGGTGACGTGACGCAGGGCGACGTGCCGCTCGCGCGCCAGATCCATCACCGCCCTCAGTGTTGCCGGTCCGTCCTTGGAGGTGATGTGCGTAACACCGTCATGTTGGCTGACGCTTAATACCTGCGGGAGTCCGGCCAGGGATTCGTGCCAGTCGGCGGGTGCTCCGGCGAACTCGGCCTCGACGACTTCCGTGGCGGGAACGCTGTCCTTCAGCCGCGTTGGCGTATCGAGCGCCGCCAGCTTCCCGTGATCGACGATCGCAATTCTCTGGCACAGCTTGTCGGCTTCGTCCATGTAATGCGTGGTGAGCAGAATGGTGAGGCCCGATTCCCGCTGGATTTTCTCGATCATCCCCCACACATTCGTGCGTGAGACCGGGTCCAGCCCCGTGGTGGGTTCGTCGAGGAAGAGAACCTTGGGCGAGTGCACCATGCCGCGGGCGATCTCCAGGCGGCGGCGCATGCCGCCGGAAAACGTACCCACGAGCGCGCCCGCAAACTGCGAAAGATCGACGGCTTCCAGCAATTCGCGGATCAGCGCCTTTCGCTGACCCGAGGGGACGCCATACAGCTTGGCGTGGATCTCCAAATTCTCCGCGGCCGTCAGCTCCGGATCGGAGGTGAGGGCCTGCGGGATCACTCCAATCGAACCGCGCACCCCTTCGGGATCTTTCAGGAGATTGTGGCCGGCGATTTGTGCCGAGCCTTCGGTGGGCGGCGTGAGCGTGGTCATCATGCGGATCAGCGTGGTTTTGCCGGCGCCGTTGGGGCCCAACAAGCCGAAGAGTTCTCCTTGTGCCACGGTAAAGCTGACGTGATCTACCGCTACGAAATCCCCGAAGCGTTTGGTTAATCCCTTGACCTCGATTGCATTCATATCTGTATCTGATGAAATCCGGCCGCCTTTAGCCCGCTCTTCACGGACGGCTAAAAATGCAGCCAGCGGTGCTCGCCCGGTGGCGTGGGCAGCAACACGTACGCGGTCATGCCGGAGAACAGGCGCCTCTCCGCATTAGGTATTGCGACCTTGATTTCGAAGGTCTTGATATCCCGCTTGGTGCGGCTCACGTCGCGCTGGGTGGCAAAGTCTCCTTCCACCCCTTTGAAATAGACCGTTCCCTCGATCATGTTGCCGGAGGGCAACCGCACCTTCAGCTTTTTGCCCAAGGGAAACTGGTCAATGTAAGTCTCTTCTACGTCGGCTTGTACCCAGAGATGATCGATGTCGAGGATGGTGACGATGGGTCCGCCGGGCTGCACGGTCTCGTCTTGGAGCGCCACGCGAACGTCAACCACGCCGTCCGCCGGCGCAAACACCTCGGTATAGCTAAGCTGCGTCTGCGCCTGGTCTTTCTGCGCCACGGCTTGAAGTAACTGCGCGTGGGTGGCGGCGATATCGGCTTGCTGAATCCCCACTTGCTTGAGGTTCGCCCGGGCCACCGCCAACTGGGCTTCCGCTACCCCTATCTGGTCTGACAGGGCCTTGACGTTGGCTTGCGACCCGACGTAGTTCTGCTCGGCAGTGTCGCGTTCCTGAGCGGTAAGCACCCCGCCCCGGTACAGACCTTCATCGCGCTCGTAGGTGATTTTGTTGAGAGCCAGTGTCGCCTGTGCCTGCTGGAGCTGCGCGCGCGCCGCGGTGAGGGAAGCCTCCGCCTGACGAACGGCGGCGGAGGTTTGTTCTTCATCGAGGGTGCGGGTCTCATCGGCCTGCTGGAGGCGCGCCTGAAACGTCCGAATGTTGGCCACAGCGGAATCGCGCGCCGCCTGAAGGTCCCGGGGATCGATTTCGGCAATAAGCTGGCCCTTTTTCACGGTCGACCCTTCCTGCACCAGCAGACGCACCAGTCGCCCCTGCACCAACGGGCTGGCAATATAGTCATTGCCCATAATGATTCCGGTAAACCGGATCTCCTTGGCACTCGGGGTGGTGAACACATAGACGACCAGGGCAATCACGAAAATCACCACGATAAAGATGAAGAAACGTGCCACTTTCATCGTGTCCTCGCTGCGGGCGCCAATCGGTTATGGTTTGAAATGTCGACGCCTGCCCGGGCAAGCTGACCCCCCTGCGTCATCCACCGTCGACGTTCTGCAACCGTGCACGCGACGCGGAGGCGTGGGCACGCGCATGCGAAACCGATGCCGGCTGCAACCCGGCGTTAGCGCAGTTTCTCAGCCCGCTGGTAAGTCTATTCGCATCTCTGTATTGGAGTTCTGCCCCACTGAAGTATACACCGGACTCGATGTTCCCAGCCACAACGGAACCGGCGGCCCGCGGTAGCTCCCGGCGCGCGATGATTCACAGTGCGACCGCGAAGTTGCGCGGAGTTGCCCACTTCGATTGCCGGCCCGACAATGCGGGCGTAGTCTGGCGAGCGTTCGATTTAAGTACGAAAGGAGACCGCTTTGCGGTGGCACTCCAACGCGTTCCGCGCGTGTGCCGCATGTCCGCCATTGCCCTCAGGCCCTGCTTCAATGATGGGCGATCAGGATGATCACGATAACGATGGCCGCGCCAATCAATATCCAGCCGATCGGACCCGGATCTTTAATCTCCGTGACCTGGGCGTAAGGTATAGTTCTTTCCGTGGACGACTTGTTGATTCTCACCGTGAACGAGTCTGCACCTATGGCAGAGATATGCCCGCTGACCTGCTCGCCATTCACCAGCTTCATTTTCACCGACTTGCCGACGCCGAACTTTTTCACCTGGCTCTGCACCGCGGCAGGGTCCGGCGCCTGGGGACCTTGCGCAAAAGCGACGCCGCTCTCCGTCGCCAGCAGCGCCGTCGTCAGCAGCAGGACCAGCCCGCCCCGGAAGGTAACCGCACCCGGCAAGAAATCCTTACAGGCCCGCCAAATCCTCGTTTGCATCCACGCCCTCCCTTTGCTGGCTCGCCAGCTAGTTCAAATTGTGCTTCGCACCTGCTCCCGGCCTTCAGCCCATAACGAGAAGTGTAACGGAAACTTAGCTCTGGGGTCTGTCAATTATACACCTGACAACGGCTGGATATGGATCATGAAAAGGGAATCATAAAACGGTCCTGGGGACTCGCTTGGTGTGTATCGCCTATTGCCTTACTGCGCTCTCTTCTACAGTGGTACAGGTGTGGCTTCCACGATTTCGAGCAGAATGGCGTCCGACTGGTCGGACTTCTTCATGGTGGAAAGATAGCGTGAACTCACGACGCAGCGATGTGAAAACACGGGGATCACCAGGCGCTTGAAGTCATCGGGAATGCAGTAATTGCGACCCCCCATGACTGCCATCGCCTGGGCGGCCCGATAGAGCGACATCGACCCGCGCGGGCTGACGCCCAGGCTGAGGTACTCGTGCTGGCGCGTCTTCTCCACAATCGCCAGGGTGTAATTCATCAACTCTTCGTCAACCGCCACGCGCCGCACGGCTTGCTGAACTTCCAGCACATCCTCGGCGCTCATAACGGGTTCAATCTTCGCCAACGGCTCTGAATCGGCGAAATTCCTCAAAATCTCCTTTTCGCTGTCCGGGCTGGGGTAGCCCACGCGAATCCGCATCAGGAAGCGATCCATTTGCGACTCCGGCAGCGGGTAAGTGCCGTGGTGCTCAATGGGATTCTGCGTGGCCACCACCATGAACGGCTGAGCCAGCGGGTACGTGCGGTTGTCTACGGTCACCTGGTTTTCGTTCATGGCTTCCAGCAGCGCGCTTTGCGTCTTGGGCGTCGTGCGGTTGATCTCATCCGCCAGAACAATATTGGCGAAGATGGGGCCCGGGCGGAACTCGAAGCGCTGCGTGGATTGGCTGAACACGCTGATGCCCACCACGTCGGAGGGCAGCAGGTCGGAGGTGAACTGCAACCGCTGGAAACTACAGTTGAACGAGCGCGCCAGCGAGTGGGCCAGCGTGGTCTTGCCGACGCCGGGCACATCCTCGATGAGCAAATGACCGCGCGCAAATAGCGCTACCAGCGCGAGCTGAATCACTTCATCCTTGCCACGGATGACGGTTTGTACGGATTCTTGGACGCGTCGCAAAAGGTCCAGAGCAACAGCTTGGTGATTGTTCAGTGTGGCTTTTTCCATATCTGCGTTTAAGGGTTGGGATCCGATATTTCGTCAGTAATACGTTTGTTGTATGCTATGTAGACCACTGGCGAAAAATCTGCTATGTTCATCTGTTGCCGCGGGCGATTAACTCAGCGGTAGAGTGCTATCCTCACACGGTAGAAGTCACAGGTTCGAATCCTGTATCGCCCACCATTCGAATCCTAAGCTTAGCACGTTCGTTCCCCTTTTCCTTGTGAATCTCCGCTGCCTTAAGAGCACGCCGCCTCCACGGGCTCGTCTTTATCGTTCGTCGTGAGGCCGCGACTCCAGCGAAGGGCTTGCAGATAGAGGTCGCAGAGTTTCTCGTCCTGAACTTCCAGCTTGTTGGCCAGTTGGGAGCATTCGCCCCAATTGCCGCGTTCGTAATGGATGACCATCTGGAGGACGTCGCGCAGAGGATTCGGTTCGCCCATGAGGGCGGCGCTCACGTCGGACGCCATGGGCAACTCCGACAGCACCACGCGTATGGGCCGCCGCAGCAGGACGTCGATGCCCGAAAGCAACCCAAGAAAGAAGTAGTCGGACTCGCGTTGCGGCTCGCCTAACATGCGGGCAAGAGCCTCGCAAAAAGCGGCGCGAATGAGGGCCATTTTCACCAGAATCGGAGGACCCTCCTCACCCAAAGCAGCCAACGAAATCAGGCCGATCCACTTGCGGATTTCGTTTTGTCCGAGCAGCAGCAGCGCGTGCCGGATGGACTTGATTTGCGAATGAAAGGCGAAACGCGCCGAGTTTAAGAAACGCAGCAGTTTGTAAGACAGGGCGAGATCGTGCTTAATCGTCTCGGCAATTTCCTGGACGTCGATTTCCGGCCGCGTGACGGCCTTCAGAACCAGCAGATAAACCAACTTGATGGGGGCAACCTCGGAGGCCGAGTAGGGCTGCGGCCGGGAGAAGAACTGGCCCTGAAAATAGGAATAGCCTCCCTGGACGGCGGCTTGAAACTGCGTCCGCTTATCCACCTTTTGCGCCACGAAAACCGTGCCGCGGGGCCGGTACTTGCGCATGAGAAGCCATTGCGTTCGATCGGAGGAGGCAGTCACATCCAATTTCAAGATGTCCGCCAGTTCTGCCAAAGGCTCTTGTTGGGCGGGCTGAAAGTTTTCCAAGGCGATAATATATCCCGCATCTTTTAAAGCGCGGCAGGCAGCCATCACCTCGTGATCGGGCTGCATGGGCGCACGCAGTTCCAGCACCACGCGTTCGCGTGGCAACCCCTCAGGGTGGCGTCCGATCAGGGCTTGACGCGTGCATTTGATGAAGGCGCGTTCACCCTCGGTGATGTCATCAATCTCCTGCAAGGCTTGCGCGCCGGGGGGGGCCCGTGCTTCCTGAACCGCTGCCGTTCAAAGGTGGCCAGATTACTTCTTCAGCCGAGCGGGAGAGCACTTCGTAACCGTAGACCCTCTCATGCCGGTCCAGAATCGGATCTCGAGCAATGAACCCGTGCATACGAACAGACCTCTCGCCCATTGGCTCCCGTCCCTTAACTTTCCCCTGCGAACCGAGCCAACTTCAGGCACACAAAACTCATATGTCACATCGGCAGGGAATTCGATAATCTTGAGGCGATATTGCCGCAGGCCATGTTTTTCTGCTCATCCTACTGGGCGCAATACAATTTCAGTGCCTTGGGTCGTATCCACGGACGGAACCGCGGCCGGTGCAGCAGGTGTGTTAGTATCAATGTCTTAAAATTCTGGTCTTTACTCATCTCGACGGCAGCGAGGGAAGTGTGCTCCGCATTGGAATAGTGGGTTTACCGCTAACCGGCAAGACAACCTTGTTTCAGATTCTGACGCACGCGCATGGAGGCATGGGTTCCGGAAAACTGGAGGCCCACGTGGGCGTCGTGCGGGTTCCCGACGCCCGCCTGGACCGCTTGAGCGCCCTTTTTAAACCGCAGAAGACCGTATACGCTAACATCGAGTATATGGATATGCCGGGTAGTGTCATCGATTTGGCGCGCACGGGTGTGCAATCGCAGGCTCTGCGTGAACTCGACGCGCTAGTGCATGTCGTGCGGGCGTTCGAGGATGAGGCGATTCCCGCCGAGGGTGGTTCCGTTGACCCCAAGCGGGATATCGAGAATGTTGAGCTTGAACTGATACTCTCGGATCTAGCGGTCGTTGAAAAGAGACTGGAGCGGTTAGGAAAGGACATCAAGAAACAGAAGAGCCCTGCGTTGGAGAAGGAATTCGAGGTGCTGGAGCGTTGCCGGGCGGCGCTGGAAAAGCAGAAGCCGCTGCGCGAAATGGAGTTGACGGCGGAAGAATCCAAGGTGATTCGCGGGTTCACGTTTCTCTCCCTCAAACCGATGCTGTACGTCCTGAATCTCGGCGAAGGCGACGCGGCGCGGGCCAATGTGGCCGAACAGTTCGCCGCCCAGGCGGGGCTGAAGCAGCGGTTGCACACGGCCGTGAGTGCGATTTGTGGCAAGGTGGAAGCCGAGTTGGCCGAGTTGAGTGAGTCGGACGCCGTGGAATTCCTGGCCAGTTACGGCTTGAAAGAATCCGCCACCTCTCGCCTTATTCATGCCAGTTATCAACTGCTGGGCTTGATCTCTTTCTTTACCGTGGGCGAAGACGAGTGCCGGGCGTGGACTATCCGTGCCGGCACCCCCGCGCTGGAAGCCGCAGGCGAGATCCACACGGACATCCAGCGCGGGTTCATTCGCGCCGAGGTGATCAAACACGACGATTTGATGGCGGCCGGCAGCTTTGCCGAGGCCCGCAACCGCGCGTTGCTGCGCCTGGAAGGGAAAGAGTACGTCGTGCACGACGGAGAGATTGTGCACTTCCGGCATTCATCTTGAGAAAAGTTGTCAGTTGTCAGTCATGAGTTATCAGTCGGAAATTCCTATGCCCCAACGCACCGATAAACGCTGACGAATGGCCAGTGAAGTCATTGAACTGAGGACCGAAAACTGACAACCGACAACTGAGAACTGATTCCTGAGTACTGACTACCGCCTTTCATGTCCTACTTCTGGATCAGTCTGGCGCTCGGTTTCGTGGCGGGATTTGCCAACTTGTTTGGCGGCGCTATTGTCTCCGCGCGTCCCTGGAGCCGCACCTTCCTCGCGCTTTTCATCGCCTTGGGCTCCGGTTTCATGCTGGCGACGGCGCTAACGGAAATGGTGCCGGAAAGTTTGCGTCTGGCTCCCGTCTCCGGGCCCGCCCTGATTTTGTTGGGATATTTCATCGTTCACTACTTTGAACATGCCTGGCCCGCGCATTTTCACTTTGGCGAGGAGACGCACGCGGAGCAATTCGTAAACGCCTCCGCGGCGTACACCGCCCTGGCAGGGTTGACGATTCATACCTTTTTCGACGGGGTCTCCATTACCTCCGGGTTCCTCATTTCGCCCTGGCTGGGCACGGTGATCTTTGGCGCCACCATTCTGCATAACATCCCGGAGGGCTTCACGGTGGCTTCCATCATGATGGCAGCCAGGCAAAACCGCACAGCGGGCATGGTGGCGGCGGGTATTTTGGGGGTCTCGCGCATCGTCGGAGTCCTGGCGATGGCCATCGCGCACCGATGGGTGAGTTACGGCTTGGCGATCTCTGCCGGGGTCACGCTGTACGTGGCTGCCTCTGACCTGATTCCCGAGGTCAACAAAACGAAAGGTGCGAAGTACCCGCTGGCCGTGGCCTTGGGCGTGGCCCTGGTTCTCGTGTTACGGTACCTATTTTTCTCACTCTGAATCGAAATCCATGTATGTATTCCGCGACCCTTCTCGACCATTTCCATCACCCCCGCAACGTGGGTGAAATCGCAGAGGCGTCCGTCGTGGTGGAATCGACCAATCCCGTGTGCGGTGACGTGATGAAGCTATGGGCCGCTGTCCGCGACGGTAGAATTTACCGGGTCACGTTCAAAGCCGCGGGTTGTGTGCCGTCGGTTGCCTGCGGCTCGTGGATCACGGAAGCGATCCTGAGCAAGCCCGTCGATGAACTTTCCTTGCTTACTCCCACCGATGTCGCTGCCGGCTTGGGTGGCCTGCCACCCGCTTCCCACCACGCCGCCATCCTTGCCGTGGACGCTTTGAAGCGCCTGCTGCAACGAGTCCGAACCCCGCCTTAGTCGCTTTCAGAAAAGACCGAACGCGACGCCGCCCTACGCCTGTACTTTCAGTTCCGCCGCACAGTAAGGACAAAACGCGGCACCGCCCTCGATGGGGCGGTGGCATTGCGGGCAAACGGGATGAAGGGAGAACTTGCATTTTGGGCAGAAGTTAAACGCGGCTTTGACGATGGTGCCGCATTGCGGGCAGGGGACCATCACGGGTTGCCGGACGACAAAGTAAATAATGTAGCCGATGGCGTTGGGGATGAAGAGTACCAGAATTGTCCAGAGAACGTAGTTCATCCCCCGCCGCTTCGCGTCACGATTGACGTACCCGACCAGCAGGATGAAAAAGGCAAGAATGGAACCTGCCAAGATACCCACCGGGATTTGCAAGGCCAGGGGCGGGGCCGCCCGATCGTGCCGAAACAGAGCCAGGAACAAGGCTTCTATCGTCACAACCAGCAGCGCAGCCAGCCCGTACATGGCCTTGGGGATGAGCCGCATTTCGTCACGGATATTGAACTTCACTGCCGATGTTCCGTTCATTTTGATTCTCTTCTGGCCGCTTCTAACGGCCGGTAAACTCGTGTCGCGTTTCCAATCGCATTCAACGTCGGGCCGCCCTTCAAGGGGGCGGGTGCCGGGCTAAAACCCGGCCCCGCGAGGCCACGCAGGGTTGACCGCAGGGGAACTCCTCGAATATCGCCACGCAATGACTGCGCCAACCACGGTGGCCGGGGCAATCCAAAACATTCCGAACGCCACAATCCAGACCGCTTGTGAAACTTCAAAGCGGCGGCCCAGCCAGGCGATGCCTTCCCAGAGCAAAGGCGCGGTTACGGCGCCCAGCAGCCAGGACAGCGTGCAGGAAATCCACAGGGCGCGCATTCGCGCCTGATTTTCGCGCAGCTCGCTGGCCCTCAAGCGCACGCGGGCCTGGGTGATGCTGACCAGTTCGGGGCTGACCTTTACAGCGTTTGACCGTACCCGCTGAAGCGCGTTCTGCGTGGCGCCGGCATGGGTTCTGCACTCCGCGCATTCCGCCAAGTGCTCTTCCAGCCACTCGCGCTCGGAGACGGAGATTCCCTCAATGTGCCGGGCGTCGATGAGCCGGCGGGCGCGTTCGTGGATTTCGGGATTCATACGGCCTCCGCCTGCAAAAGATTGCGCAACGTCTCCAGCCCGCGGTACAAGCGCGATTTCACGGTGGACAGTGGAACTCCAGTGATGGCGGCAATTTCGCTTAGATCCATGTCTTCCTGAAAACGCAGTACCAGCACCTCGCGCGCTTCGGGTGGGAGTTGCCGCAGCACGGTTTGCACCTGCGCTGCGCGTTCGCCCTTGGCTGCGGCATCGAAGGGTGTGGCGGATTCATGATCCGGCCACTCTCGCGTGTCGCACTGGCCGTCCGGTTGCATCAATGCCTCCAGGCTTTCCGGTTGACGGCGGCGCAACTGGTCAATGGCGAGATTCCGGGCTATGGAGAACAGCCAGGCCTCGAACCGCCAGCGAGGATTGTACTGGTGGCCTTTCTCCAGCACCCGAATCCAGGTTTCCTGGAATAAATCCTCGGCTATCTGGCGGTTGCCGGTCAGGGTCCAAAGGTAACGGGGCAGCCGGTATTGATAGCGGCCAATCAGTTCGTCCAGCAGGTTAGGATCGTGCCGCCGCAGCCCCTGCGCGATTTCCCGGGCTTCGTGTTCCATCGAGTTGAGTGCGATGCAAAGGCTGTGTCCCATTCTAATCGCAATACGAATCAGGTTTGAAAAAAGACGCATGCCGCTGGCTTTTTTGCAGACAGAAGGCAGTAACCGGGAAGGTAGAAAGTGGAAGGCACAAGGCAGGGGGCAATGAGCAGCAGGCAACCAAGAGTAGACGGCCGATTAGCAAACACAACACAGGAAAGCAGTACACACAGGTGCTTACTGCCTACTGCCTACTGCCTTCCACCAGCCGCTTGTACATCTCCGGGTCGTCCACGTCAAGCAGGATGCCCGGATCGGCGACTTCCATAAACTCCGTAATGTCGCAATATCCCCGGACTACGGTGTTGGCGGGTGCTTCGGGAGGGAGCGCCAGCAACTCCGGAAACAGGATTCGGTTGATGACGATCGGGTGGCCCCGCCGGCCCTGGTGGGTAGGAATAACCACGGGGGCGTGAGTGGATTGGAATTGCTCTAGTAATTTAACTATGACGGCAGGGGAGACAGCGGGGTGATCCACGAGGCAGAGGATGACGCCCTCGGGCGAGTCGCTGGCGATCGCTTCCAGCCCCAACTGTAGCGACGATGTCTGTCCGCGCCTGTAATGGCGGTTGACCACAACGCGGACGCCCGTCAGGTCCACTGCATGCCGGATGGCGTCCGCGTGATGGCCCAGCACGACGGTGGTCTGCTTGATTCCCGCCGCGGTGAGCTGTCCGATGATAGTGGCAAGAAAGGGTTGACCTCTGTACGTGAGCAAGGCCTTGTCGCACCCCATGCGCCGGGATTCACCTGCGGCAAGGACGAGTCCTGCAATCATGTGGTTTGCTGGGCTTTCGGATGGAATGCCAGGGAGGGTGCGCTGGGGACGGCGTTGCGCCGCACGGCGATCATCTCCGCGACGATGGCCACGGCGATTTCCTCCGGTGTAAGCGCCCCGATATCGAGACCGATCGGAGAATGCACGCGAGCCAGCCGCTCCGGGGTTACGCCTTCGCTTTCCAGGACCTTGCCAATCTCGATAAACTTGCGCTTGCTTCCGATCATGCCGATATAGCGTGCCGGCGTCGTGACGGCCCACCGCAGGCAATCGAGATCGCCTTTGTGGCCGCGCGTGACGACCACCAGGTAGGTGTGGTCGTTGACGCTGATCCTGGGGAATAACTCGTCCCACGGGCCGGCGTAAACTTCCCACGCTTCGGGAAAGCGTTCCTTATTGGCAAAGGCTTCGCGGTCGTCGGCTACCGCTATGTCAAAACCGGCGATTTTAGCCACCTTTGCCACGTGCAAGCCCACATGGCCGCCGCCGCAAATAAGCGCCGTGGGGGTAGCCAGGATGGGCTCAACAAAAATGTCGAGCGAGCCGCCGCAGATCAGACCATTGTCGTACTCGGGGTTGGCGTTCAGATTGAAGTGCAGGCGGCGCGGCTTCTCCTCGCGCATTACCTCCTGAGCTATGGACCACACTTCTGCCTCGACGCAGCCACCGCCCACGGTGCCGGCAATCGAGCCGTCATCGCGAATCAGAATCTTGGAGCTTTCGTGGCTGGGGATGGAACCTTGCACCTCGACAATCGTGGCAAGTGCGCCCTTGCGGCCCGCCTTGCGCAACCGAACGATTTCTTCAAAAATTCCCATCGCGAATCTTAGAGTAAGCGGGGCGTGCCGGAATGTCAACGCGCCCCAAAGCCCCAAGTCGGGCGCAAGCATTTTGGGGCGGGCTGTCGGCGGTTCGGAGGTAACGCCAGCCGGTTGTGGCGTCCCGAACGCCCCCGACCACTTCACAGTTCGACTTGGGCACGCCGAGCCCTATCGGCTGTCAGGGTCGCCAAACGGCAGTTGAATCCGACCCGTTTCTTCATGTAGATTCAATCGCATAACCAATTTCAACTGCCGGGAGAGAAACGTGGATCTGGTCAAACTGCGCGATGCCGCCCACGAGCTTGGAATCAGCTACCCGACCATCAAACAGTGGATCTATCACGGGAAGATAAAGTCTGTCCGCACCGCCGGGGGACACCACCGGATTCCTCGGGCGGAGATCAACCGCCTCTCCTTTTACGGGGAGGGCAGCAAGCGGACAAAACCTCGCGAGCGCGGCAAGGACGCTAGCAAGAGGGGCTCGCCCGAATTGAGATTGCCCAAAGACCTGGAGCACTTCATCAGTGGCCGCAACCAGCTCATTGGCCGCGTTACGAAAGTTGAAATTGTGGGATTGCTGGCCAAAGTGGTCTTGGATATCGGCGGCCAGAGCATCACTTCGATCATCACCAGCGATGCCTGCCGCGACCTCGGCCTGAAAGAAGGCCAACCTGCCGCCGCCCTCATCAAGGCGACTGAAGTTATGATCATCGGGTCGGGATCGCGGACCACCTGAAAGTAGAAGAAAGCCTCCCCGCAATCCTCTCTGCCGCCGAGCGGCCGGCAGGGCGAGCGCTTCCATGCCTGGATTTGCTTTCTCGTGTACACGCGGAAGATCAGAAGCGCCGTCATCATCACAATGGGACCCTACCAGGTACAAACGACGCCCCATGACGCCATGGGGCCGGACGTCATGGACGTCGTTTTCCCGGAATGCTTTCCCGGATTGCCATAGCCGCCAAACGGTGTTAGTTTTATCTCGATGGGGGCTTCCATCATTTTCTTCTTCTTCCTTGGACTTTTGGCCGCTGAGCGAGCAACCCAACTCACCGCGACGGTCGCTCGGGGCGCCAGCGGGATTACGGATAATACGTTGCTGCAACTTTCAGCAGGGGGTCTTTGATCGGTGGAATCCGTTTGGGTGCTGCAACACACGGCAAGCGAAACGCTGGGGACTATCGAGAACGTGTTGCGGGACCGGCAAATCGGGGCTGAATACATCGAAACCCATAAAGGCCGGCCCGTGCCGAGGGAGATGGCTGACAAGGCGGGATTGATCGTGATGGGTGGCCCGATGGGGGTGTACGAGCAGGCGAAGCACCCATTCCTATGCGAAGAGATGCGCCTGATTGAATCCGCCCTCACCTTGGGCAGGCCGGTCTTGGGCGTCTGCCTCGGAAGCCAGTTGCTTGCTGCTGTGCTGGGCGCCGAGATAAAGAAGGGCGAGAGGAAGGAATTGGGTTGGCACGCGGTAACGCTGTTGGAGCCCGCCGCCCAGGACTCGCTTTTTGCGGGAGTGGAAAACGAGATCTGGCCTTTTCACTGGCACGGCGATGTATTTTCGCCGCCGAATCGCGCCGTTGCGCTGGCCTCCTCGCAGCAGACGGCGTGCCAGGCATTTCGTTACGGCAAAAACGCTTACGGGATCTTGTTCCATTTGGAGGTCACGGAAGGGCAAATCACGCGAATGCTCTCAGACTTTGCTCAGGAGCTCCGGGAAGCAGGCGGCGACGCCGGCCACATTTCGGCGCAAATTCCCCAGCGCCTTCCGGCCTTACAGGAAATTGCCGCCAAGGTATTTGGCCGCTGGGCAGACAAGGTTTGAAGGGACTCGAAGCTAGAAATTAGGATAGAAAGACCGCGGGTAAAACGGCTTCTAACTTCTAGCTTCTAACTTCTCCATACTGATTTTCATTCGGGCTTTTTCAATTCAAGTCTTGAGGAGGAACCTATGGCATCCACTACTGCTGCGTTAGACGCGCACGTCGCCGTGCGGGCGACGAAGCTTCTGATCAACAATCAATGGGTGGAGAGTACGTCAGGGAAATCGTTTCCCACCGTCAACCCCGCGACGGGCCTGGAAATTTGCCAGGTTGCGGAAGCTGACGCGGCCGACGTGGACAAAGCCGTCCACGCCGCGCGCGCGGCGTTTGAAAAAGGGCCATGGCGCCGGATGGCCGCCGCAGAACGCGGCAAATTGCTTCTTCGGCTTGCGGATCTGATTGAGAAAAATGCCGACGAATTGGCCCGCCTCGAATCACTGGACAATGGCAAGCCCTATCACGTGGCCAAGAAGGGCGACCTCCCGCTGACGATCGCTTGCTATCGGTACTACGCCGGTTGGGCGGACAAGATCCAAGGCAAAACCATTCCCATCGCCGGAAACTATTTCTGCTACACGCGGCACGAGCCCGTCGGGGTGGTGGGCCAGGTCATTCCCTGGAATTTCCCTCTCCTGATGCAAGCCTGGAAACTGGGACCTGCCCTCGCCGCAGGCAATACGGTGGTGCTGAAACCTGCTGAACAGACTCCGCTCACCGCCCTGCGCGTGGGCGAACTGATTGTGGAAGCAGGCTTCCCGGAAGGCGTGGTCAACATCCTGCCGGGGTATGGACCTACCGCCGGCGCTGCGATCGCGTGGCATCACGATATCGATAAGGTCGCTTTCACCGGATCCACCGAAGTCGGCCACCTCATTATGGAAGCAGCGGCGAAATCCAACCTGAAGCGGGTAACCCTGGAATTGGGCGGCAAGAGTCCCAACATTGTATTCGCCGATGCGGACATGGACCAGGCCATTGAAGGGTCGCACAATGCGCTGTTCTTCAATCAGGGCCAGTGCTGCTGCGCAGGCTCACGCCTATTTGTGGAAGCAAAGGCCTACGATCAGTTCGTGGAAAAGAGTGTGGCCCGCGCCAAGGCCCGCAAGGTCGGCGACCCGTTCGACCCCACGACGGAACAAGGCCCGCAGGTAGACGATATTCAGTTTGAAAAGGTCATGAGTTACATTGACTGCGGGAAAAAGGAGGGTGCGTCCCTGCTCGCCGGCGGCAACCGCGCGGGCGATCGCGGTTACTTCATTGAGCCAACCGTTTTCGCCGACGTCAAAGATAATATGAAGATCGCGCAGGAAGAGATTTTCGGGCCGGTCATGAGCATCCTGAAGTTCAATGACATCGAGGAGGTCGTGGAGCGCTCGAACCGGAGCGACTACGGCCTGGCGGCGGCCGTGTGGACCCGCGATATTGGCAAGGCACACGCCATCGCCAACAGCGTGCGGGCGGGAACCGTGTGGGTGAATTGCTTTGACGTGTTTGACGCCGCAGCGCCCTTTGGAGGTTTCAAACAATCAGGCATGGGGCGGGAGCTGGGCGAATACGGTCTGCAACAATATACGGAAGTGAAGACCGTGACGGTAAAGCTGCCCAACTAAATCCGGCGTACCCGCTCCCGAGTCCGGCATGCGAGAGTTGCGGGCTCAGTGGCATTTGACGTGGCCGGGCGAATCGGTCCGCCTGGCCACGCACTTTGGTGGCACAGCGAGCCCTACCCCTGCTTCTTGGGCGTGGACGCCGCCATGCGCTGGCGGAGCGCACCCAGCGCATCCGGAGCGCGCTTTGCCATCCAGGCCTCATACTTTTCCGCCAGCGTTTGCAGGTTCTTCCATACCATGGGGTTCTTGTTTCTCTCCCGCAGGGCCGGCGCCACGTTCTTGATCTTGTCCCAGATAAGCCAAAACTCGGAGGTGTTCTCAAAGAACAGATCCTCCTTGATCAACCCCTGGTTCACGAGGGAAGCGGCCATGTCCCAGTAGCCAACCGTCATGCGAAACAAGGCACTGTTCTCTGAGCCCTGCGGAGCCTGCGCGAGGTAGTCATCAAAGGTTTTCGCCTGGAACTCGCGAATGACCCACTCGCGGCCCTGCCGCAATTTAGCCTCACGCCTCAAGTCATAGAGCCGCAGCAACAGTTCTGCGTCGTAATTGTCTGGATGCTCTTTCACAGGTTCCTCCCTGCCGTTCAATGTAGTTTCCGGTTGTCCTTGCGATGATCGCCGGTTTGGGTTACCACTCGGGGCCTGATGCTGCACCCCATCACTATTTGTGACCGGGCGTCGCATTCGTCGGGTTGGCAGCCTTTGAGGCCCGGAGATCTGCGAACAGCCCCCGCACTTGTTGTTCAACCAGGTCGCGCACATCCCGGAACGTTTCCATGCTTCCGCCGTACGGATCGGGAATTTCCCATTCCACGACGCGACCTTTGAAGCCTGCGGGCACAGGGCAGGCGACTTCGCATCCCATGCCGACAACCACGTCCATTTCCGTGACGTCAATATCGCGCAAGCCCTTCGAGCATTGGCCATCAAGGGAAATACCCTTCTCGCCCATGACGGTGTAGGTTTTCTCGGTGATTACGCCTAAAGGATGCGAGCCGGCGCTGTGAGCCTGCACTCTGCCCCTTCCCAGATGATTCGCCCACGCCTCGGCCATCTGGCTTCGGCAGGAATTGCCAACGCACACGAAAAGAATATTGAGAGGACGCCACGAAGCTTGAGTCATTGGATTATTGATGATTAGCGATTTACGATTTCCTCGATTCCGTCGTCGCTCGCTTCGAGAATTGCTAATTTGCAAATTACTCAATCATTGAGCTTACTCAGAAAGTACCGGTGCACACACTCGTCTTCGGTTAGCTCGGGGTGAAAAGTCCCGGCCAGAATATTTCCCTGCTCCACCAGGACGGGCAAGTTCCCGCACCGGCCCAGCACCCGGACGCCCTCCCCCACGCGGCGGATGATCGGCGCACGGATAAAGACCATTTCCACCGGACGGTCCGCCAGTTCAGGAATCTCCCCCGGTTGCACCGAACTATCCACCTGGCGGCCGTAAGCATTGCGCTCGATCGTAATGTCGATCAAATCCAACTTCCCCTGCGGAGGGTTAAGTACTTCCTTTGCCAGTAGTATGGCCCCCGCACAGGTACCATAGATCGGCTTACCCCGAGCCGCGAAGTTCTTAATGGCATCCCCCATGCCTTCGCCCGAGAAGAACTTCAGCATCGTGGTAGTTTCGCCGCCTGGCATAATGAGCGCGCCCACGCCATCCAGGTCGCTGGCATGCTTGACGAGCTTCCACGTCGCGCCCAGCCGCTCCAGCATCTTTGCGTGCATGGCGAAGTCACCCTGGACGGCGAGAATTCCGATTGGTTTGTGGCCGTTGTTCATTCAAGTAGTAGGATGCATTGACAGTTCGACCAAAAGCTACCACCCTCTCGTCTGCAACAACTCCTTGGGATCCATCTTCTGCACATCCAGGCCCTTCATCGCTTCGCCGACTTCAGCGGAACACTCGGCTACCACCATCGGTTCATTGTAGTGAGTCGTGGCGCGGACGATGGCCTTGGCGCGTTGCGCAGGATCGGACGACTTGAAGATTCCCGAGCCCACGAACACCGCTTCCGCCCCAAGCTGCATTACTAATGACGCGTCGGCGGGCGTCGCGATGCCCCCGGCAGAAAAATTCGGCACCGGCAGCTTGCCGTTCTGGCTGACCCACTTCACCAGATCGTAGGGGGCGCCGAGTTCCTTGGCCTTCGCCATCCATTCCTCCTCCCGCAGCGTCGTGAGTAGGCGGATCTCGCTGGTGATGGCGCGCATGTGGCGCACCGCTTCCACGATGTTGCCGGAGCCCGCTTCGCCCTTCGTGCGGATCATCGCCGCGCCTTCGCCGATGCGCCGCAGCGCTTCCCCAAGGTTTCGCGCGCCGCACACGAACGGCACTTTGTAATTCCATTTACTGATGTGGTGTTCCTCGTCGGCCGGCGTCAGCACTTCACTCTCATCGACGTAATCGACTCCGACGGCTTCCAGCACTTGCGCCTCGGCGAAGTGGCCGATGCGCGCCTTGGCCATTACGGGAATGGTCACTTCGGCCATAATCTCCTTGATGATCTTGATCGAGGCCATGCGGGCCACGCCGCCTTCTTTGCGAATATCGGCCGGCACGCGCTCGAGCGCCATCACGGCCGCGGCGCCCGCGTCCTCAGCGATCTTGGCCTGTTCGGCCGTGGTGACGTCCATGATGACGCCACCCTTCAGCATTTCCGCCAAACCCACCTTTAACTTCATCTGCTGATCGTATTCCCACATAGATGGCTCCTTATCAGGTTGAATCAATCTGCTCCGCTACGTGGCCGTGGCCCGCTTACATTGCAACGTCGGTGGCCGTAACTCGGCATCCAATTTCGCGCCCAGCCGGGTAACAATGCCGGGAATCGCCCGAACATCCGCGAGCGAAGTCCGAAAATTCACAATACAGGCACGCAGCACAAACGTTCTTCCAATCATCGCGTTGGTCAGAAAAGCTTCGCCGCTCTTCTGCAGGCGTCCCATCAACTCGCTGTTGAGCTGGTTAAGGTACTGCTCCACGGCTGGTTGGCCCGGCTCGAGATCACGGGGAACGTAGCGAAAGGTTGCGATGCTCAGGCCCTGCCGGAACGCCTGCAACTCGGGATGGGCGCCCGCCAGGCCGTAGAGCGTACGGGCCAGGCGAATATCATCGCCAATCATTTGTGCATAACCTTCGCGTCCCACTTGGCGGAGCGCCAGCCAGATTTTTAACGCGCGAAAGCCACGGGAGTTTTCCGGCCCATATTCGAAATAATTGAGCGCCTCGTCCGCGTCCTGCATCAGCTTGTAGTAGGAAGGGCGATACTGCGTAAACGCTTCCCGCAGGGCGTTACGGTCGCGCACCAGTGCACAGCCGGCCTCCAGCGGCGCATAGAGCCATTTATGGGGATCCACGGCCACCGAGTCGGCTTCGCGGATGCCGCGCAAATCCTCCGGTGCATCCGGCACGACCGCCGCAAAGCCGCCGTACGCACCATCCACATGGAACCATAACCCGTGCTCGCGCGCGATGCAAGCCAACTCCGGCAGTGGATCGACGGCGCCCGTACTTACGGTGCCGGCCGTGCCGATTACCATGAAAGGCAAATCGCCCTTGGCCTTGTCCGCGCCAATCTTCTCGCGCAATTCCGTAGTGTTGATCCGCTGATCGGGATTCGCAGAGACCCAGGCGATGGAATCCAGGCCCATGCCGAACAAATCGACGGCCTTGTGAATCCACGTGTGCGTTTCCGTTGAGGCATACACTCGCAGTCGGCATGCTCCCTCGCCGCCCAAGCCGTGGGTGCGTGCGTCCCAATTGCACTTGGCGTGACGCGCGGCCAGGAACGCCACAAAGTTGGCCATCGTGCCGCCTGTCACCAGGATTCCGCCCGCCTCGCGCGGATAGCCAATCATTTCGGCGATCCAGCGAATTGTCTGGGCCTCAATTTCGCTCGCCATCGGCGACAGGATCCAGCCGCCAACATTGGGATTCACGGCTGCCGCCAGCAACTCCCCTAACGCGCCCAGCGGAGCAGCAGGCGAAGTGATGAATCCCATAAAGCGCGAATGGCTGTTGAAAAGCGAGTGCTCCATGAGCAACCGCACCGCCTCTTCCAGCAGCAACTCCGGCGCGGTCCCGTGGTCAGGCAGCGGCGAGTCCCCCAAAATAGCCCGAATATCACGCGGCGACTCGCCACGCGTTACGGGGCGTTTGGGCAGCGACCCAAGGAATTCGGCGACCTGATCGACCAGCCGATAACCCAGCTTGCGAAACTCCTCCGGACCCATTTCCAGGGAGGCCGTGCGTGCTTCCGCAATTTCACTGGCTGCCGTGGCTTCCGAGCCTTCCATCCCAGTTTGCCTCATCGTGGTTCATTTTACGACATGCCAGCCCCGAGTTTCATCTACTTCCCGCGGCCCCTCACAGCTCGGAAACGTGTGTATCCATTTCAATCTTGAAGAAACGGATTCGTTTCGCGTTCCTCGCCGATGGTAGTAGGCGATCCATGTCCTGGGAACACCGGTGTTTGATCCGGGAAAACAAGCAGGCAGTTGCGGATGGAGCGGAGGATTTGGTCCATTGAGCCGCCCCAGAGGTCGGTGCGGCCAATACTCCCTTGAAACAGGGTGTCACCGCTCAGGATGCGCTGCTTCTCGCCCGGCAGATAAAGCGAAACGCTGCCGGGGGAGTGTCCCGGCGTATGTAGAACTTCCAAACTCAACGAGCCCCAACGAACCGCGTCGCCCTCTTTCAGAAACTGGTCGACGTCCGCCACCGCCGGCGGCGGCAGACCCAACCACTCTGCCTGCAAGGCCACATTCTGGTAGAGGGGCCAATCGCTTTCGTGCATCAGCACCGCGCCGCCTGTCGCCTGTCTCAGCTTTTCGATACCTCCCACGTGGTCGATATGTGCGTGCGTGGCCACGATGTATTTCACCCGCAAGTGATGCTTGGCCAATATCTTCTGGACTTGTTCAACATCGTCGCCGGGATCGATCACCACTGCTTCACCCGACGTTTCATCGCCCAAAACCGAACAATTGCAGGCCAGCATCCCCACGGGAAGAATTTCGTGAATCATTGCTCCTCGCAATCGTGCCGCCCGTGACATCGCAGTTGTGGTCGCCGCTATGCCGACTGCAAGCCGCGCTACGGATTATCCGGCGCTTCCATGTTACTATGTTTCAGGGCGAACTCCACATTTTGCAGGTCGATATTTCCCCTGCGCACGCGGAATTTGGCTTCCGCACGGGGCGAAGGAGCCAATATGGCGGCACTCAGTAACGACGCGATTCGGCAGGGATTGACGAAGTTGCACGGCTGGTCCTATGAAGGAAAGGAAATTCACAAGAAATTCACCTTCAGTTCCTTTCTGCCGGGTATCCACTTTGTGAACCAGATTGCCCAAGCCGCCGAAAGCGCCGGCCATCACCCTGATATCACGATTAACTACAACGTGGTGAGCATCAGTCTTTCGACTCACAGCGAAGGTGGGGTGACCGAAAAAGACCTTGCCTTGGCCGGCAAAATTGATCAGATTCATTCCGACCTGGCTTGACGTTGGTCCCCAATGTCCCCCACGACGTTAAGCGTCACGGTTACGCTGGCCGCATCTTTACCTAACCGATTTTACTTAGCCGATCTCCGGTTCAGATCCAGCCTTTCATCTCCATGTGCCGAACTTTCTGCTTGTTATCGGAAGCAGAAAACGCATAGAATCCCCCCTCGTTTGGCATCGAGATTATGTCGACCTTAATGCAATGGGTTCACTTATTAGCCGCCGCGGTGGGCGTCGGGGGAATGGGCTATTTGCTCTTCGTTTTGATCCCGTCGCTGGGGGTGCTCACTCCGGAGCAGCGCGAAACGCTCTCTAAGCCCATCGTGGCACGATTCCGATGGGCAAGCTGGAGCGCCATCGCCCTGTTGCTCATCTCGGGCCTCTACAACGTTCGCCGCTATTATTGGGAAGAACCGTGGGACACGGCGTGGAAGCTGTTGACTCTAAAAATCGTTTTGTCCTTTACTCTCTTCCTCATGGTCCTCGCACTCACCATCCCCTTACGGTTCCTTAAACCGCTGCGGGCCCGCCGCCGGCAGTGGCTGCTTGCCGCATTCATCCTGAGCGTCATTGTAGTCCTGATTTCTGCGTACCTGCGGCGGGGATGACGGGCAAAGGGATAAGGGGTAAGGGACAAGGGATAAGGGTTAGGAATACGGTCCTTTTCCCTTGCTACTTAATCGCGGGATACGGGTCGCTTATCTCTTATCCCTTGTCCCTTACCCCTTATCCCTGATGTGGAACACCGCTTCTTTGAAAGTGCCGCGCTGATTCTGGATTTTCTTTTGCAGCAGGTTGATGGCGTAGATAAGCTGTTCGGGCCGAGGTGGGCACCCTGGCACGTAGACATCAACGGGGATGAACTGGTTTACGCCCTGCACGACGGCGTAATTATTGAATACGCCGCCGGACGTCGCGCAGGCGCCCATGGAAATAACCCATTTGGGCTCAGGCATCTGCGCATAAAGCTTTTGAATGACCGGGACCATCTTCTGGGCCACGCGGCCGGCCACAATCATCAGATCGGCCTGGCGGGGCGAACCGCGGAAAACTTCCGCCCCGAACCGCGCTAGGTCAAAACGCGAGGCGCCCGCCGACATCATTTCAATGGCGCAGCACGCCAGGCCGAAACTCATGGGCCAGATCGATGACTTCCGCGCCCAGTTCACCGCCTGGTCGAGCTTGGTGAACAGCAGGCCCTCAAATCCCGATTCGCCGCTGGTAATGTTTGGACCGCCCATCGCTCCTCTATTATGTCACCCCGCCGCTGTTTCTACAACAAGATGGCGTTCGCCAGGGCTCCGTCAAAGTCCAGCGTGCCGCATACGCACAGAGCGATGAATGCATCATCCGCAAGTAGACCCCTCACCCACCGCCTTGCGGTCCCCCCTCTCCCCCGGAGAGGGATAAAAAATCAAAAATCGCAGCCCTCTCCCTTGGTGAGAGGGGGGACCGCAAGGCGGTGGGTGAGGGGTCCCTTTAACCCAAGCGACTTTGACAGAACCTGCGTTCGCAGGCAGGGTCATATCAAAGTGGTTGACCCGTGGCCCCGATGACCGTCGTGATAAAAGGTGCCGGCGCCGCATCCCCGAGAAAATCCGGGCTGCCTCCGCCTACTATTGAAGAGGATCCCAGGAAAGGACAAAGGCAAGAGCGAGCGCCCGGGGCAGAGGGAAACGGGGCAAAATTCCATCTTGACAAAGCCCATTGATAGGCTATAATTTTAGTCGATGGTCAAGGCTCGGCGCTGCCAAACCGGTGCTTCGGTACGGTCGACGATAGGGAAATCAGATCCGGTCATGGCTAGGCAACGGGCCGACCACACGCAATCATCCCAGGGACGCAATGTCCGTGGCGGACGTGCCCTCCCAAACCTGAGAAGTTGTTGAAAACAAAAGGTTGAAAAACCGATCTTTCACCTCCCAAACCTGAGAACATACTGAAAACAAAGCCTGTTACGCAAATTATGAAAAACTGGAATCGACATGACACAATGTCCCCTATGGCTAGACGGTAGCCTCCAATGATTTTGCCGCGCGGCACAAGGCGGAGCCGCGCCGGCCCCTACCCGCCGACAGCCCCAACCCTCCGTGGCGCCGTAATTCCCCGCTCACGGGTGCAGCAGAATCTTGCCAAAGAACTCGCGACCCTGCATCTTTTCCTGCGCCGCGGCTGCTTCTTCCAAAGGGAATGCCGAGTCTATCACCGCGTGCAATTTGTGCTGCGCGATCAGCTTGAGCGCGTCAAGCAGTTCCGCTTTGCTGCCCATGAACGAACCGAGGATGGTGCGCTGCCGCCCGAAAAGGCCCTGCCCGTTCAGCTTCAGGTCAGCGCCGGTAGTCATGCCGCAGGTCACCAGCCGGCCGTACGTGGCGAGCGACTCAAAGCACGCTTGCCACACCGCCTCGCCCACGTGATCCACGACCACGTCCACGCCGCGCTTGCGCGTCAAGCGCTTCACTTCATCGCTGATCGACTGCCGCGTGTGGTTGATCACTTCATCCGCTCCCAGCGCACGCGCTTTCTCAAGCTTCCAATCCGCGCCGGCTGTGGCGATCACGCGGGCGTTCACCAGCTTGGCCATCTGGATAGCGGCGCTGCCCACGCCCGAGCCGGCGCCGATCACCAGCACGTCTTCGCCGGGCTTCAATCCGGCGCGCGCAAAAAGCATATGCCAGGCGGTGAGAAAAACCAGCGGTACGGCGGCGGCTTCGTCAAAGCTGAGGTCGCCGGGAATGGGAACGACGTTCATTTCCGGAGACTTCACGTATTCCGCGTACCCACCGTCGATAAACACGCCAAACACGGTGAAGTGGCGGCAGGCGCTGTCCAGGCCCTTGAAGCACATTTCGCATTGCCCGCAACTGACCCCCGGACTCAGCAGCACGCGTTCCCCCGGTTTTACGCGCGTGACCAACGCTCCCACCTTCGCCACTTCCCCGGAAACGTCGCTGCCCACAATGTGCGGCAGTGGTATGGTCCAGCCCGGAACGCCCTCGCGCACCCAGACGTCCAGGTGATTCAGCGCGCAAGTCCGTACCTTTACCAGTACTTCGTTGGCCAGGATCTTGGGTTCAGGCGCATCCTCGTACCGAAGAACCTCCGGGCCGCCGTGTTGGTGAAATTGAATGGCCTTCATCGTAAGCTTCCTTCCTTGTGCCCGGTTCGCTTCCGGTCCGGTTTCGAGACTACGAAATATAAGGTGTCAACTGCCCCTCTTGGATTTTACCCTCTACCTGCGCAGGCGGGTAGCGGCAAACGTTGCCAAGTGACGCGTGACAAGAGACCAGTGTCGAGCGACGACTGACTAGCAATCGCCCATCACAAATGTCAGGGCTGCTGTGGCGGCCTCCGTGTCCACCACTCGGGAAGAATGCTGGGGACGCGTACTCTTCTCAAGATCGGAGCCCACTGGGGACGAAATTCCGTGGTGATGTTGCGAATCGCTACGGTGGCCAGGCCGCGCAACGCGCGCTGCTCGGCGTGCCTGACGCCGCTATATCCATCCGGCAGAAAGGCCATGCCGGTGAAGCCGCCCGCCGCCGCGCCCGCCAAGCTGGAAAGCGCAAAGGTATCGCGTCCCGAATCGGATTTGTCTACCAGCGTGAAGCTGACGGCGTGGAACGTTCGCATCAGCACGTTCTTGCTGCTCGAGGGCAGGTAGCGGGGGTCTTCATGCCAGGCCAATTGCGCCAGCAGCGCCCCGGTTCGATTGGCCGAGGCCGCGACGACCTGCTCTCCGTACCATCGGCCGAACGCGCCGCCACCGTCCTTCCAGTCGCGCGGAAAGTGGGGCGGCGGATTCACCATGAAGAAAGCCGCCCCCGCCGCGGGGAGAATGAAATTCTGCGGGCCATAATTCTGGTGGAAGTAGATTTCAAACTTGTCTTTCGGCGTAAGCTTCTTGCGGGTCAAGAAGGGAGGCAGAAAGCCGATGATGTTGGACTCGTTGCGCGGTGAAGCCGTAACCTGTTTTGGCAGAGGCAGAGACGGTTGTTGTTGTGAAGACGATTGATTTTGTGGGGACGGTTGCGATCTCGGAGCCTGCGCCGAGGCGGGGGATTGCGCCGCCCCGAGCCGTAACGCCGGCTTCCAGCCGGCACAGGCAGGGGCGGCAAGGCTGCCCACAGGAGTCGGCTGGAAGCCGGCGTTACGGCAAGACGTGCGCTCGTCAGTTGGCGCCTCCTGGTCCCCAAGTGTTACTGACCGGGTCAGCAACAGCACGGCGGCCAGAATCCAGCGCACCTTCTTTCCGGAGATGTGAAATTCGCCATGCCGGCGGCCCATTTTCCGCAAGAACCTCCCCGAGGAGCGTTGCCACCATGATTGTACTCTGGTTGACGACGCGTCTTCATTTGTAAGCACCTCCGTCGACCTGACTTGCGCAGAACGGATCTCTGGCCCACGGCCTGTCGGGACCAGACGGGCGCCGATGGATTGACGTGGCATTCGCATCCGTTTATATTCATATTGAATACAAACGAAGGAGACCGACGGTGGCCAAAACTCTCACCATGCGGCTGGACAATGAGACGTATCGAACGTTTGTGCGAGCCGCCCAAGCCGAACGCCGATCGCTTGCCAACCTGGTCGAAACGGCAGCTCTGCGCCATATCCAGGACAGCCTCTTCGTCGATGACCCGGAGATGATCGAGATTCTGTCGCGGCCTGGCTTGGTGAAGCGCCTTAAAGCGGGTTCTCGCGATGCCCAAAGAAGAAGAGGCAGATTCGTTCCAGCCTTATAGGACATTCGAGACGCGAAGCTTCCTCTCTGAGTTTTGCGCGCAGCGCCTTGGCGTGCGGTCGCGCCAGCTACCGCCTTACCATTCGCGGTTCGAAGGCGACAGCTTCGCGGTCGCACTCCAAGGCGCTTCGCGCATCGTTGTTTGCGGGTTCGGCCCCGCTGCCTTGATCTCCGGTGGCGGCGCTACGCTCTACACAAGCCGGCACTACAGCGGAATCCGCGGCGGAACACACCCCATGTGCAGAACACGCCAGATGAACAATGGTGAGCGGAACAAGAACTCCGAAGAAGCTGACTCCGAGAACTTGCGCCAGGCGCTGGGCCGCCGCTCCGGGGATCATCGGCTGAGTGACAGAGACGGCAGCAGCGCCTAGGAGTACCCAGCGCGTGAAACGCGGCGCTTTGGGGTGCATTACCACGGCGCCGGCATAAAGCGCGGGCCAGAGCAGGGCTACGTAGATGGTTCCGTGCACATTGGGCTGAATAATGAGCAGGGAACAGAAAAAGACCGAGTATGCCGCGCCATCACTGGCACACCGGTAGGCCCAGAGTAGCGCCAGAAGGCCCAAAACCACCCCCAGCACCAGCCAGACTTGCCGGACCTCCCACGACGGTAGGCTGGCGAGATTTACCTGGCGGTAGCTCTGGTCGGGAAGCCCGGAGTAGTCCATGTGGGTGAGACACCGAAGCATAACGCCGCGCAGCGACTGGCTCGGGTACCAGCGGTCGCCCAGCAGGGCATTGATCTGCTTTTCCTGGACAAACCATTGTGCGAGCAAGCGGGTAAACGTGGTCCAGCCGAGCCAGAAACCGGGCAGCACGGTAAACAGTCCCGTCGCCGCCAAGGCCTTCACGCTGACGCGCCAGCGTCGCCGCGCCGCGAGGAAGGGAAGTATGAACACCGGCCAGACTTTGATGGCTGTGGCCAGACCCAGCAACACGCTGCTGACGGTGGGGCGTTCATCGCACATCAGAAGCGCAAGGCAGGCCATTTCAACTACCAAGAGCTGCACGTTCCCGGATTGAACCTCGTAGGCTATGAACGGGAGCAGTAGAAGCATGGAAAGTCCCAGCGCGGGACCGCTTCCTGAAGGGTATCGCCGTCGCCAGAGCCAGACCAAGATGCCCAGGAACCCCACTTTTAACGCTGCCCATATTCCTGCGGCCGTACCAAGCGGAAGCGATGCGAGCGGCCGGAACAGGCACAGAAACAGAGGCGGGTAACGGTAAAGCATCGGCCATCCGAATTCCTGGTTCGGGCCGTACATGGAGCCGGATAAGAGGAAGAAGCTTCTGGCCGCCGCATGATAAACGTGCAGGTCCGCCGCCTTCATGGGCCGCAGCGCACAGACCGTGCCGGCGGCTGCCGCAACGATTGTCCAAAGGGCGATGATCCGACGCATGGCGCACGGCTCCCCTATAGCCTTCGCACAGCTTCCCGTAGGGCGGTTGGTTGCTGGCTTGCGCGTAGCGCCTTGGACTGCGGTCGCGCCAGCTACCGCTTTTTCCTTGGCGATTGGACGGCGGCAGCTTCGCGGCCGCAGTCCAAGGCGCTGCGCGCGCCGGCACAGCGAAAATCTGCTTCACCTGAACGTCATCCCGAAGCGGAAGGCGGCGAAGTTGGTGAACGCGCTGCTGCCGCCATAATTCACGTGGCCCTGGTCCCGCACCTCGAAGCGCAGAGCGGCGTGTTTGAGCACCCAGAAGTTCACCCCACCGCCCATGTTGTACCCATGCTCGAATCTGGTACGATCGCCGAAGTAAAGGTTGTAGCCGCCGGTGACAAAAGGCTCGAGTCTCCTTCGGTTCCGTTTGCCGAAGAAGTGGTAGGACGCATCGACCGACCCTATGCCCACGGCTTCGCCTCCGCCAAAACTCCAATCGGCGCCGGCGTAGCTGGCTTCCGCGCCCACACCCAGCCCCTTGTACACAAGCGCTTCTCCTCCAAAGCCGGCGTTTACTCCCCCGTATTCGTGGAGGTTGTAGTCTGCGGGCGGCTGCTCGCCAAGGGGGAACACTGTCCCGGAGTAAGCCGGATTCAGAACGTACCGGGTGTTACTCACAATCGGCCCAATAAAGAAGTACCCTTGAGCTCCATACTGATCCTCGGCTGCTTGTGCCATGGCCCATGCTGGCGCCAGGATTAGTACGGCGGCCAACGTGATGATTGTTTTCATAACAGTCCTTGAGGTAAGCCACTGGTTCGACCAGTGAGACTCGAAGAGGTTTGACCGTTGAACAGAGTAACATCCTCCTCCAAGGTGGCTTGATGAGAACCCATCCCAAAGGAGGATGTCATGTCAGACCTTTATCAGAGCCTATCCCATTCACGATGGGACTGCAAATACCATGTGGTGTTCGTTCCCAAGCGACGGCGCAAAGTACTCTTTGGAAAGACGCGGCGACACTTGGGAGAAATTTTCCACGCTTTGGCCCGGCAGAAAGAATGCCAGATTTTGGATGGACATCTGATGCCGGACCACGTCCATATGTGTATCGCGATTCCGCCCAAGCATCCGGTCGCTTCGGTGATCGGGTTTCTGAAAGGGAAGAGCGCGATCGCCGTAGCCCGAATGTGTGGCAAAGAGCGAAATTTCACGGGCGAGCATTTCTGGGCCCGTGGCTACGCCGTATCCACGGTCGGGTTCGAGTTGGAGCAAGTCCGCCAATACATCCGCGAACAGGAAGAAGCGGATGGAAACGGCGGACAGTTCTGAATCCATAACCAAGGCGCGCTTCCGCGCGACGCCTAAACTATCGGGTGACCGCCTTTGAGGCGGCCCCACTCATCAAGCCACCCGCTCCGCGGGGGGTGTCTGACTCACTCCTGAGCCTTCTTGCGCATCTTTTCGCTTTACTTCCTCTGCAATGTTCCTGACGGGTTGCGCGACTCCTCCAGCCGCGTCATGGCAGCGCCGCGCCACTGCTGGTTTTCACGCCCGAGTGGACACACGTCCGCGTGGTCGGCACAGCCTTGGCTTGCAACCGCTAGCCATCAAGGCCGTGTTACAACCCGACGTCGGGATCCAACTGTTATGCTTGCGCCGCCATGGTGGCGGCGTTTGCCAGGCTGGCAGGATGCCAGCGGTACTGAGGCCGGCAAGATGCCGGCGGTACGGCTTACGACAAGCGGCTCCGCAGGCCCCGCAGAACGATGAGGACCAGGCCGCTAACGGCGAGCAGGGTCACGCCCGTCCAGACGTAAAACAAGAAGCTGGGCGAACCGGAGTAAAGCAGAGCCTCCAGCAACGTCTGAAAAAGGTGAGGTGACATGCCGGGCAGCATCTGCGTAGAGTTCAGAAACTCAGACAGGTCGCGGGTCTGCACGCTTTGTCCATTCAACCTCGCGCTCTGGAAAATGTACCAGTAGGGGCGATAGGTAAGGTACAGTGTCACGGAGGAGAACAGCAGACCCACAGCACTGCTCGTTACGACGATCGTGGCCATGGGCACAGCACGGCGAGTGGCCGGCCGTGCGCCTCGCCGGCGGGCGGCGATGAGGATTGCGGCGGCAATCACGATCAACCCGCAGAAGACCAGGATCATCAGCCCCGCAATCTCCACCACCGCCGCGTTCCGCCGGGATATCGACAGCCCAAAGGCCGATTCCCCTTGGCCGCGGGCGTACACGCCCGTGAAGGGATCGAACTTTGCTGCCAGGTAACCAAACAGCGCGGCATCCACAGCATCCCCCTGCTTTTCAGAAAGAGCCTTGAGCGGTTTGTAGGCGAGATGCTGCAAGTAAGTGGCACTCCAATGTTCCAACCACGTGTGCCCCTGCGAATCAACCAGTTGCCCAAAGCGCGCCACGGTCCAATACTTCTCGCGTGCGCCTGTCCAATCGCCGCGCGCTTCGAGTTCCCGCCCGTCACGAATGAGCGACAAAGCATATCGCTCGGAGGCCTCCATGACGGGGGAGGGAAGCCCCGGGTCCGACCTTGATTCCACCTCGTACGGATCGTCGAAACGGTAACGATGCACCACCTTGCGATTAAGTTCTGCCAGCCTGTCCTGGTAATCATCGAACTTGGGTGACTGGAATGCCGCTGCCATCGCGCTTTGCCACGCTTGCTCTTGTTTCTGATCCGGTTTCTGATCCGGGGGCGTCCATACGCCTTGGGGAAATTGAGTCCGCACGATCCACTGCGCGATGATTAAGGGAAAAAGCGCGTTCCGCGGGTCCCATTGGCGGAGCTTCTCGAGCCACCGGCCCGTCTCGAGCAGTTCAGGACTGCGCGGGGCTACCAGGGCGTAGATCCACGTAAGGCTGGGATCGATATGCACGGCTTCTTCCGCCAGCCGCACGCTTTCGCGGGCTTCCTGGAGGCGAACCGCACAGAAGGCCAAACCCTCGGCGTCGCGCTCTGTTTCCGCCCGTTTGGCCAGAGCCTGAATTCCTGGCTGAAGATTCCCGGTGGCCACCTGGTAGATTAAAGACCAGGGCTTCATTGCAACGGCGAAGGCTTGCCGGAACGGCGGGGCGGCAAAAAACAGCAGCGCCGCCAGTATGCATGCACCGCCCGCCGCCAAAGCCGCCCGGCGGAAAAACACGTTCTTGGCGAAAAGCCCACCGTCCGGCACCACGATCGCGCCACGGCCCGGCACCATCAGCGAGACCACCGCCTGCTTCAACATGACGCTCGCACCCCCGAGCGCCCACATGGTCCCCGCCCATGAGCCTTCCACGTAGTTCAGCTCACCCCGCATGGCCGCGCCCCAATCGCGCGTATGGGGCGGAGCGACGCGAATCGCGGTTTCCAGAAGCACCGTTGCAGCTTGGCGAACGTGCGTCTCAAGCATCAATGTCACCCACTGCAGAAAGCAGGTTGCCGCACCAGCGAGGGCGAGCGCGCTTCGGCCACTTGGGCGCGGGCCAATTCCAGTCCATTGGGCGTCAAGCGATAGGTGTGGCGCGGCGGCACGCCGTCTTCCGTCGCCACCCAGCGCGCTTCCAGCAACGCATACTTTTCCAAGCGCATGAGAATGGGATAAAGCGTGCCGGACTTCAGTCCGGTTTCGCGGCTCAGTTCGTAACCGTAACGCCAGTCGGTGGCTCGCTCGAGGAACCTTTCCAGCACTAACCGAGTTTCCGGGGATATGCGAGGGGTCCTCATGTGGCAAGTCTACATATATAGAAAACGCCCGTCAAGTACTTTTTGAACTAGCGGCAGCAGGGGTTGCATGGCGCTCCTCCGACAGCATAAATGGAGTACAATTGCTGCGAAAAAAACGTGCGGCCATACCCGCATGATGGGGTTAGGCCCGATGACGTCTGTAAGTTGTCCAATGAGATAAGCCCGTGAGACTCGTAAAGCGAATTGCCTTGCTTGTTGTGGTACTGCTTGCGCTGGTGTACGCAGGGGATTATGCCTGGGTGCGCGTTCCCATTCCCGCTGGTCGCGCCCGGTATGGCACAGTTACCGTCCGCCCTTACTATGACGTCACCCTGAAGAGCGGGAAATCGGATTTCTACTTTCTTGATCCCCAACGGCAGACCTGCGTGAACTCCCTGTTTCCTCACTTTGGGTACAGCCCCTGTTGGTACCTGAGAAAGCACCCGCACCCGCGAATCTCAATGTGAACGTCCGGTTTGCGGCGCCATCCGCAGTTATAGGACCGCAGAAGCCACTGTGAATTCACCGTTTTATTAGAACCGACGGAGCGAGCTTCCGCGGTCCGAATTTGGCCCTGCTGATGAACGATGTAGTCCCGCATGCGTTTCGTTTGAAACGGCAGAAACCAGATGTTCATGTCATTAATTTCCTTCAGCTCCCTTCTGGTCCAGGAGCCGACCATGATCCCCGAGGATGAGTGGGAGTTTGATCCCAGCAGCACATGCCCGAGTTCGTGCGCGGCCACGCACCCCAGCATTCTGTCCACATGGACGCCGGCGCGATCGGCGACTTCCTTCACGCGTGAGTAGTCCACGGTAATGTATGGTCCTGTAGAAAAGGCCAGTTGGTTATGCCTGGTGTTGGCGGCAGCGTGGGGAACGAAGCGCAGCAACACGTTCGACCAATCTGGAGATCCACCGCAAGCCTGGGATGGTTCAACGCTGGTACACGCAACTGTCGCCACGCGCACCCCGGCGTGGCCCAGAATGAAGCTGAGATGCCCTAGCGTTTGCGCCATCAGCCATTTCGGAATCTCCGCGTAGTCGTATACGCGAACCGTGATCGCCACGTCGGCATCCTCGTCCGTGTTTGATGCCTGCCTGGCCATGACCGGGAAGTTCCCGGCCACGAGCAATCCCCAAATCAGGCTGATTCTTAAAGCCTTGCGGAGAACGCCCCGCCCGCCTAATTGCCGTGGGTCTTGATTGTTTGAAACCTGCCGGTCCGCTGCTCGAACGGCCGGCCATTGGCACACGCGATCGGCTTGCATTTCGCGCTCGAGCGGCCATAAGATCAGAAGGGGTTAAATGAAAACCGGGAAGCGGACACGCTTCGCGGTTTTCCTCGGGGATTGCCGTTGCCCAGGCCGCCAAACCAGCGCAACGGCAATCCATTTAGCCCCGATCTGCTTCCTGGACTCATTCCCTCAAAGACCAGGCGTCCTTGGGTTCACCTTGTTACCCACTTTCCGATCCCCTTGCATCTGCTTACTTCTTGGACGCCCAATCGAATCAGGGGTTAGCCAGCGTCCTTTTCCATCGGTACTATCTACGCTGATCGGTTCGTTCTAAGCTCCATCGAATCATACGCGAGAGCGACGTCGAAAGTTCCCGGCTTCGGGGCCAGATCTCCCGAAAAATCGTCGAAGGCTGCCCAAGCGGCATCCATGAGCAAAAGGACGCACCTGATACCCTCCGGTTCCGGCGGAATGGGACGAGATGTCCCAATCCCCTCCTGATACATGTCAAAATGGGTCACTGAATTGCTGACAGAGCGTAGGGGTGGTTTAAAAGCACCGCATAGGTGTGGGCTGGCGGTTGACTGCGGTGCAAACTGACACCCGTCCGAGGAATTCTATGCGTTCAAAGACATTGTGGTTACTTCTGGTAGTGGCAACGGGTTGCCTGTGGGCTCAAGAGAACAAGCAGACACCTCCGCCTGCGGCTCCGGAAGGCGGCGCCACGGCTGCCGCACCAGCGGCGCCGCACCCGGCTACTATTTCTGCTGAAGACAAAGCGCGAAAGAACCCGGTGAAGTTCACTGCGGTTTCCGTTGACCGCGGCAAAAAGATATTCAGTACCCAGTGCGCTCTTTGCCATGGAGATAAAGGCGATGGCAAGGGTCCGGTGGCGGCGGACATGAAGCTGAATCTGCCCGATTTCACCAAGCCTGATACCCTGAAAAGCCGAACCGATGGAGAGCTCTTCGCGATAATTGGCGGTGGGCAGGATCCCATGCCGCCCCAAGCCGGTCGAATGAGTGACGAACGCCGATGGAACTTGGTGAACTATTTACGGGCCGCTGGGGGCGCCGTGCCGGAGAAATCCACAGGCAAAGAGCCAGAGGAAAACGTCATCATCATTCAACACTAGAGGAAGGCCCGAGCTTCGAGCCCCCTTTACCCGTTTCGCGGGCCGACTTCCCAGTCGGGAGCCATCGAGCCCGCGGACTGGCCGTCAGCGAGCAGCCAGCTTTTTTGCCAGAGTCAGCAGTACATCCCGGTCGCCCTCGGCGATGCGGGACAGCAGGCTCTTGATCTGTAATAGGAAACGCGCTTCCTCACCGTTGTTGCCGGGTTGTTCAGCCAATTCAGTCAAGCTCATCCGCCGAGGCGAACTGGGCGCTTCAGCATTGCCATTATCACCATAAAATATTTGATATAAGGGAACTTCCAAGGCGCCTGCAAACCGCTCCAGGGTTTCCAGGGAAGGGATGGTGTGTCCATTCTCAATGCGGGAAATGTAACACCGCAGCAGTCCGGTGCTTTTCTCGATATCGCCTTGGGACAGTCCTTTGTCCTCGCGGAGAGTACGCAATCTAGCCCCGATTAGCATATGTGTAAGTCCTCCCGATCTTGATGTTTGCGCTGCATCGTTAGCTTTCTTGCGTATTTTGAATGGGAAACACGTTACACACAATGCAACTGAGGTACTAGTACAGGGGTACCGTTGGGGGTACAGGATTGCGTTCTGGGCACGGAGTCGGAAGCGATTAAGGCGTATGCCAATTCCGGGCGAGATATTGGCCCGGAACTCAGACTCCTTCACGCGAATACCAGCGACAACAGCGCCATACGCACATACAAGCCGTTCTGAGCCTGGCGGAAATAGGCGGCCCGCGGGTCGCTGTCAACTTCCATACTGATTTCATCCAGCCGGGGCAGGGGGTGCATCACGATGGCTTTCGGTTTCATCAGCGCCAACGCGTGACGGTCAATGATGTAGACCCCGCGGCACGCTTCGTAATCGGCAATGCGGTCGCCGAAGCGCTCTTTCTGGATGCGCGTTTGGTAGACCACGTCCACTGCCGGCAGCACTTTGTCCAAATCGGTCTCTTCCACGTAAGAGACGTTGTGTTCGCGGAGGTGCTCGAGGATATCTTCCTTCATTTTCAGCAGGGTGGGCGCGACAAAGTAAATTTCGATGCCCTGGTATTTGCTGAGCAGGTAGGTGAGTGAGCGCACCGTGCGGCCTTGCGCCAGGTCGCCGACCATGGCGATCTTCAGTCCGTCGATCGTGCCGAGTTCTTTGCGGATCGTGTAAAGGTCCAGCAACGCCTGCGTGGGATGCTGGCCGGCGCCGTCCCCCGCGTTGATAATCGGGACGCGTGAGACCGCGGCAGCGCGCTTGGCGGCCCCGACCTCATAATGGCGGATCACAATCACGTCGGCGTATCCGTTGAGGATCTCCACGGTGTCTTCCAGGGTTTCACCCTTCGCCACGGACGAAAACTCGGCGGCGTTTTCCGTGGAGATGACGCGCCCTCCCAACCGGTGCATGGCTGTTTCGAAGGAGAAGCGGGTGCGGGTGGAAGGTTCATAGAAGAGCGCAGCCATAATGCGCTTCTGGAATTCCGTGGTCCCCCCATGGACGACGACTTGTTCCATGTACTGAGCTGTTTCAAACAGTTGATTCAGCGTGGGTGGACTGAATTGTTGAGCCTCAATGATGTGGTGCAGTTTCATGGCGGATTCGGACTCCTCCTCGGGTGGGGATGGCGGCCACGCTTTGCCAGGCAATGCTTACCCGCGCGCGGGCGTGGGCGAATCGCATCCCCGGCGTGCTAACGAAAACGAGCAGCGAGGGAGAATATCACAGGAGGGTGATCTCCGCCTTGCCATAATGCAATTTCTTGGATGATGTTGTTAGGACTTCTAACGTGAAATGGAGAGCTTGTTATCTTCTGACCAGCGGGTATCGGAATCCTCGATCACCGGCCTCCGCGTTCTGCCCACGGGCTTCGGCGGCGTGGCAGGAAGGGAAGATCGGCGATCTGGCCTTCGAAACTTTCGGCCCAACGGCCGGGGAGCGTCGTTCCGCACTTGGGGCATGCTCCTCCGGGCGTCAGCCGGTAATCCAGGACGTGATATCCAAAGCGTTCAATCAGCAATTCCTTGCACTGGGGGCAGCGCGTGTTTTCCAGGTCGCCCACCTGGCCCGGCAGGTTCCCGGCGTAAATGAACCGCAACCCGGAGTTCTTGCCGATCGCCGCGGCCCGCGCCAGGTCACGTGGCTGGGTGCTTGCCGGGTCCGTCATCTTGTAATCCTTATGAAACGCGGTCACGTGCCACGGAATGTCGGGAGAAACGCTGGCCACAAATTCCGTGAGCCGCTTCAGTTCGTCATCGGAATCATTGAACCCCGGAATCAGCAGCGTGACGATTTCGACCCAAAACCCCATGGCGTACAGACTGCGAATGGTTTGAAGAATGGGCTCAATGCGTCCGCCCAGTTGGCGGTAGTGGCGGTCATCGAAACTCTTCAGGTCAACTTTGTACAGATCCACCCAGGGCCGCAGGTACTCCAGCACTTGCGGCGTGCCGTTACCGTTGGAAACATAGCCGGTCGCGAGCCCGGCGGCTTTAGCTTCCTTGAAAATGGCGACGGCCCACTCACTGGTGATCAAAGGCTCGTTGTACGTGCTCACCACGACCTTTGCACCCTGCTGCACGGCATCGCCAACCAGTTCCTCGGGAGTCACGTGCATCGGCCGCGAAACGGCGCGCGGGTCGCGCAGCGCCTGGGAGGTGACCCAGTTCTGGCAATACGAGCAGTGCAGGTCGCAGCCCAGCATGCCAAAACTGTAGGCCAGGGCACCCGGGTACGCGTGATGGAAGGGCTTCTTTTCAATCGGATCGCACTGCACCCCGGCGGCGTAACCCCAGGGCACCAGAAGTTTGCCGCCTTCGTTGAAACGAACTTTGCACACGCCCAGTTGCCCGTCGGGAATGCGGCAGCAGTGGCCGCAAGCGAAGCAGCGCACAAACCCCCGATCCATCTTCTCGTAAAGGTCGCCCTCGCGAACGTTGGCGTTAAGTGCCCCTTGCAGTGTTGCCATGAATCACACCGTAAAACACGAAACCGGAAATTCGAAACTCGAAACTCGAAACTCGGGCTCGACTCCACTGGGACACGGGCCTTGGTTCTTTCCTGCTCGTGCCCCTTCACTCTTAATTATACGCCACTGAACGCTCGGTGGAGACTGGTCGAGGGTGAGGGGGACGTTGTCAGCGTACTACGCAGATTTCAGGAATTTCCAGTTTCGACTTTCGAGTTTCGATTTGCGAAGTTACCGCAGTTTCCGCCAGTGTTGCCCAATGTCTCCCGTGGCCCATTGGGTGCCGGACGCGGTGGTGATGGTGAGCTGCCAGGGATTGTCGAACCGAATGCCGGTGATGGTTTCGGCCACCGTGTTCCCGCCGGCGGCAATGGCGACGCGGTTCCACGTAGCGCCGCGATCGACGGAGTGAAACAGTGCCCCGCCCGTCCCGGCGGTCCAGACCTGAATTCCGAGAGCAGCAACCGCGCGCAACTCTACGCCATGGGCAACTTGGATCTGCTCGAAGGACTTTCCGCCATCCGTAGAGCGCTCCAATTGGCCGTCCTCGCTAACCCTCCAGGTGGCCGCAGGGGCGCCAGGCGCAAACGCCACACCTTTGCCGGAGGGTTGCGCCGCACGCACGGATGCCAGGGACATCGCGTGGCCGGTTGACTGCACGGTGATGCGCGGAGCGGCGTTTTCAGCGGCGGCCGGCGGCGAAACTCCTCCGGCGCGCCCGGCTGCAATCACGACACCCTGACTTGAAGCGTGCGCAGCGCTGGAACCGGCGCTGGATTCAGCGCGTGTTTCCAATTCGGGACTCGGGGCAGCTACGTCCGCCGATGTGCCGGGCGCGGGAAGAGACTCTCTGGCAAGCGCTCTTTCCTCCGCATTCTCATTTTCTCCGTGAGATTCTTCGCGCTTCGCGCCCATGCTCTCACTGCGTTCAGTTCCGGTCGCACCACTCTCCGAGGGGGAGGCCGCGGGCGCCCGGGCCGCCATCATCAGCGTTGACGTCTGCTGCTGGGCGTCGGTGCGCGTCACTTCTGCTTGCCGGTTCAGACCCAAAGGCGGCGGCGCCTTCTTAACTTCCGCCAACCCTCCGCTTGCTTTTTCCTGCGCTTGCGCATTGGGACTGGCCGATGCCGGAGCCGGTGGAGTCGCGGGCGCAGGGACAGCATCATTAGCCGTCGCGACCGGGCTCGCAGGAGGCGCGAGACGCGTTTCTTTCGAAAGCTCCAGGCGGCCCTTCCACAGAGCCGGGTGCAACACAACCACGAGGGTGACGGCCCCCAATACTGCCGCCATTGCGCCCCAGCGGAGGACGGTCCAGGGGGTCCAGAAACGCCGCGTCCCTTGCGGTCGCATCGTCCACAGGTATTCTCTCCGCGCCGCCTCAGTTACGGCAGCACCGGCGGGCATGGTGAAGGCCACCACTTCCCGGCATTCCGCGCATTGGGCAAGATGGCTCAGCACCTGCGTGCGCTCGTTCTCCGTGAGAGCCTTCTCCGCAAACGCTGCGAGCAGGTTGGCGTCAACATGCGCGGTGCCTTGCGACGCAGCCGGCGCTTCCGGAGCACCCGAGGGTTTCTGTCCCCCGGAAGCGGCCTTCAGCCGTGCCAGCGCGATTTTGGGTAGACCTTTGATCATTGCTTTATTCTCTGTCGCCGTCCTCTATTATGGAACGGTTTCCTGCCGTTTTTCTTGCATTAATCGCCGGCGCACATCCACGGAGAGTTCCGTCACCTCGACTTCCATGGCCTGTTCCGCTTCTTTCCGGCTCATTCCGCGCTTCACCAAAGCGGAAAGGATGGCCTTGCGCGTCCACGCCGTAACCTTGTCCAGCTTACGGCTAATGGTGGACTCATGCACGCCGACCAGGCGAGCGATCTCTGCCAGCGTGCGTTCATCAAGATAATAGCTGACCAAAATGAACTTGTCTTCCGCAGCAAGGGATTCAAGGACCTCGTCCGTTGCCTCACGCACGCGCGGATCGACGGCCTCAGCCGGGTCAGGCGCAGCCGCCTCGAACTGCGCTCCTGCTTCCGTTTGTTCCTCCAGGCTCACCAGCCGCTGTTGCCGGCGAAAGCGATTCACGTACTCCTGCGCCAGCACGGCCCGCAGCCAGCCCTCCAGTGAGCCGCGGCCGGTATACGAGCTCAGCTTCGAGATTCGCCCCCGGCCCTCCGCCGTCCGCGTGCCGTAAAGGTCGGCATAGAGAGAGTCCGCCAGTTCCCGGGCATTGGCATCCCCCGGAACGAGCGAGTGTGCCGCGCCATACAGCTTTTCGCGATAGCGAGTCAGAAAAATCTCCCAGGCAGTCTCGCTCCCCAAGGCGCAGCCGCGGGCTAACGCCAAGTCCTCAACCCGCAGGCGGCCGAGGAAATCACAGACCTCGCTCGGGCTGGCCGTCGCGGCGAGGTATTGGCGGGCCACCTCTTCCAGAGCGCCCGCGAATGTCTGCGGCGAGAGGCCGAATCTCTCCGCCCCGGCGTCGTGGTACAGGCGAGCCGCAAGCGAATCCGGAACACTTACTGTTGCGAGGCGGGTTGCGGTCTCCTGGTTGCCGGTCATAGAAGTCAGGTGCCAGGTGTCAGGTGCCAGGTGTCAGTGAGAATCAACTATTTATTCTCGCACCTGGTGCACGTACAAATTCGATGCAAGTCAGGTGCCAGGTGCCGGGTGTCAGTGAAAATCAACACTCTCTATTCGCACCCAACACGCGCACAGATTTCGATGCAAGAATTATAACCTGAGTCGTTCTTTCCACAGATACGTCCTGAGGAAAGGAGACTCTGATGAACGGAAAACGCGCATTAGGTTTGGTTCTGTTGACAACTTTGGCAACTCTGCTCGTCCTGCCGGTGGGGCCGCGTAGCGGTGAAGCGGGCCAACTGGGATCCACTTACAAGGTGTTGGCGCCCCTCAGCCGCGGTAATTTGACGATTTTTCCAGTAGTCGCCGACCGCACGCACGACACGCACAATTTCCTGACGCTGGATGAAGGTGTGCGCTCCGGCGAAGTGGTGGTCAGTGAAGCCGGCAGCGTGCGGCCGCTCATTCGCGGGCGCCAGGGGTATTTCCCCGGCGACGGCGCGGAAGTGAACCGCCTGGTTCTGGTGAACAACTCCAGCCGCCCCCTGATTCTGTTGGCAGGCGAAATCGTGACCGGGGGGAAGCAGGACCGCGTGGTGGGCAAGGATCGCATCGTTCCGCCCAACAGCGATCCCATTGACCTTACCGTCTTCTGTGTGGAGCCCGGACGCTGGGTGGCCTCGAAATCCGATTTCGGTTCTTTTCATTCCCAGATGGCGCAACCCAGCGTGCGGCGCAGCGCCATGGCCGAGCAAAACCAGCAAAAGGTTTGGGCGGAAGTGGGGGCCGCAAGGGAATCCATGGCGGCGAAAGCCGCCCCTGCCGCTGCGGGCGCCCTGGCGGAAACATCTTCGTACGCCCGCGTGATGGACAACGACGACGTGAAACATCAGGTGGATGCGGTGGCCGAGCCACTCGAGCACTCGTACTCCGGCCTGATGCACGAGCTGCGCGACCGGAACGCCGTGGGCGTGGTGGTGGCGGTGGATGGCCGGTTGATCTGGGCCGATCTCTTTGCCAGCACGGGGCTGCTGGAAAAGTATTGGCCAAAACTCATCCGCTCCTACGCCGCTGAGGCCCTCACCCACAGGACTCGCCCGATTGTCGAGGGAGAGGGATCGAGTGCGAAGGGCGAGCGCCCTGACATCAAAGACGCCCAGGCATTTTTGCAGGACTTCGGAGCGCGGCACCAGACGGAAGAAACCGAACCGGGTATCTTTCGCCGCACCGAACTCACCGGCAGAGACTTCACCGCTTTCGCGCTGACGTCACTCCTGCCGGGGACAGGCTTCGACGTGCACATCGCCAAGATGGTGGATTGATGGGGCAGGGAACTTCCCCACGTCGTACTACTTGTCGTTACGCAGCGATCGTAGGGGCGGTTCGTGAACCGCCCCTATGAACAGTCAGTGTGCGCCTTCCCCGGCGGGATCACACCCTGTGGCCGGCCGACTGCGGCAGCGGAACGCCCGCGGCTTGCCCGGCGCGGCTCCGCCTCCCGCCAGGCAGTGAATGTCTGGAGGCTAGCTGCTAGCCACGTAGGACATTGTGTCGGGATGTTTCCAATTTTTCATAATTGACGTAACTGGGTTTGTTTTCAGTATGTTCTCAGGTTCGAGAGGTGAAAAGTCGGGTTCCCGGCCTTGTGTTTTCAATAACTTCTCAGGTTTGGGAGGGCGCGATTGCAGCGGACGTTATGTCTCTGTGCGTGCTGCGCGTTGTTGGCCTTTTGTCTAGCCCTGACCGGATCTGATTTCCCTGCTGCCCGCAGTACCGAAGCGCCGGTTTTGCAATGCCGAGCCCTGACCATCGACTAAAATTATAGCCTATCCATGGGCTTTGTCAAGATGAATCTTGCCCCGGCTTTCCTCTCCGGCGGGCGCGCGCTCCTGCCTTTGACGTAACCTGGATCCACATATACGATCTTGGTTTGGGAGGCGGATATGAGTTCACTCGTGAAGCTGATGATGGTTGCGGCTCTGCTGGCACCGTCTGCCCCGGCAGCGGACTTGCCCGTGGCGGGCACCTGGCGCGGCAATCTCCACGACCTGCCGGCGGTAGTGCTTACGGTGAAGGACGGAGGCGGAAAGTTAAGCGGTACGATTCTCTTCTACTTCCAGCACCGCAACAACCAGCACGACTCGTGGCAAGTAGATTTGACGCATTCGATGGCTTTGCCCCTTATCGATCCAAGATTTGACGGGAAGACCATTTTCTTCCAAGTCAGCCACAAGGAGGCGCATCCACCGCGGACTCTCAACGACCCGCCTTCATCCTTCCAGATGCGCCTTACCGGCAAGGGGGAGGCGGAACTGCGGAATTTGACTGAGGAACGAAGCTCCGCGCTCAAGATGGTCCGCGACGCCAAGTGAGGCGTTCGGGAACGTTGAATTAGGGCCGGAGTGCAAGTCGCCAGGAGGATCAGCCTCATCGTGAGTATAATTGCCAGTGAGGTTAGCGATGGCTAAGCCCGGCATCTTGGTCAATATACCCGGCTGGGGTAAGCGCGACATTCGGCACGTGGTCAGCGACTACACGGGGACGCTTTCGTGCGCCGGTAGGCTTGTAGCCGGTGTCGCGGAGCGGTTGCGCCGGCTGAACGAGCTCGTTGAAATCCATATCGTATCCGCCGATTCATTCGGGACGGCGCGGGATCAACTCGCCGCGGTTCCGCTGCCGGTTGTCATTCTCCAGGGCGAGGGGCAGGACCGGCAGAAACAGGATTACCTGAAGAACAGCAACATCGATGCGCGGAACGTGGCGGCATTCGGGAACGGCAATAACGACCGGCTGCTTCTTCAAGCGGTAAAGAACCGGGGCCTCGCGATTGCCTTGGACAACGGGGAGGGCTGCGCCGTGGACGCGATCCTGAACGCCGATGTTTTCGTCGTCGGGATTGCGAACGCCCTTGATCTGCTACTCGATCCGACCCGCTGCAAGGCCACGCTGCGCTTCTGAGGGGCTGGAATATGGTAAAGAAACTGAGCCACTACGATTCCGCTGGCCGCATCAAGATGGTTGATGTGTCTTCCAAACCTGCTACCGTACGGGAAGCGGTGGCAAGCGTGCGCGTGAAGATGAGTCGAGCCGCGCTCCGCGCCGCCCGTCACAATCCCAAGGGCGACCCTTTGGAGATTGCGCGCGTGGCGGGAATTGCGGCGGCCAAGCGCACCGCCGAACTGATCCCGCTCTGCCACCCTCTGCTCTTGAGTCATATTGATGTTCAGGCGGATTTCTGCAAGAATGGCGTCGAGATTTCTTCCGAAGTTCGCACGACGGGACCTACCGGGGTGGAAATGGAGGCCCTGACAGCAGCCGCGGTGGCAGCGCTGACTGTGTATGACATGTGCAAGGCGGCGGACCGGGGCATCGCAATCACCGATCTTCGCTTGTTAGAAAAGAGCGGCGGAAGAAGCGGACATTACCAAGCGAAAGACTAGGTGCCAGGTGTCAGGTGTCAGGAAAGGACGAAACTGGAAACTGGAAACTCGAAACTCGAAATTCGAAAATCGGTACTCGAAAATCGTGCATGCACCGGCGCCCCATTTTTGAATTTCCAGTTTCCAATTTCGAGTTTCAAGTTTAGGTGTGGGACGAAAATCGAAAGCCAACGTCTTAGCCCCGAGTTCCGAGTTTCGGTTTTCCAGTTTCCAGTTTCGATTTTCGACTTTCGAATTTCGGTTTTCCTGACGCCTGGCGCCTGACACCTGATGTGTAAGTGAGGTTCCTTGTCTTCAACTCTGACGATCCTCATCGTCGACGACAATCCCGCCATTCTCCGGATCATGTGCCAGACCCTGGAGAATTGTGGCGAGATTATCACCGCTGCGGATGGCGCCGATGCTTTGATGAAAGCGATTGAGGCCAAACCGGATCTCGTGATTTCCGACTACGGCCTGCCGGTTATGGACGGCCGTGCGCTCTTCGAGAAACTGCGCGCCCGAAAAGAGACCCGGAATATTCCGTTTGTCTTCGTGGCGTCGCAACAGGAGATTGATGAGCATCTGCGCATGGCGATAGACGGCGTGGAGGACTACTTCGTTAAGCCCTTCTTTACCCGTGACCTGTTGCAACAGACCCGCCGCATCACGGCACGGCTGGTCGAGCGGCGCGTGGAAAAGCAGGGTGGCGGCGCCGGCATTAAGGGGAGACTGAGCGAGATCAACCTGATCGATTGGATGCAAACGCTCGAACAAGGCCGCAAAACGTGCGTCCTGATGCTGCGTTCGGGCGACGAGGAGTGCACACTCTACTTCCGCGATGGCCAGGTGTACCATGCGGTCTGCGGTGAATTGAAAGGCAACTCAGCGGTATTCAAGATCCTGGCATGGGCGGATGGTGAGTGGGAGATTGACTTCCAAAAGCATTCCGATGAGCGCACCACGACCATGTCCACGCAGGCCCTGATGATCGAAGGGCTGCGTATGCTCGACGAAGCCAACCGGGACGGGATGACGTAGGGACAGGTGCCAGGTGTCAGGTGTCAGGAAAGGACGAAACCGGAAAATCGAAACTCGAAATTCGAAAATCGAAGCTCGAAATTGGGAGAATGGGTGCTGGCGCGAACACACGGTTCCAATTTGGGTTTTCGAATTTCCAGTGTCAGGAAAAGCCGAGACTCGAAGCTCGGAGGTGGAGTGGGGCCGCAAGGACGATTTTCGAATTTCGATTTTCTAATTTCCAGTTTCGTCCTTTCCTGACACCGGGCACCTGACACCTGAGGTTTTCCATGCCTTTGCGCTGCAACATACTGGTGCTCAGCGACGCGTCCTCACGGGGCGAGCGCGCGGATCTCTCAGGTCCCGCGGTGCGGGGCGTGCTCGAAGCTCGTGGCTGGAAAGTGGGCGCCGTCGAAATCCTCCCGGACGACGTAGAATTGATTCGCCGGCGGCTTGAAGCGCTCACTGACGCGGAGGACTGCGATGCTGTATTCACGGCGGGGGGCACGGGCGTGGGCCCGCGCGACGTGACTCCGGAAGCAACATGTGCGGTTGTAGAAAAAGAAATTCCCGGCCTTGCGGAATTGATGCGTGCGGAAGGCGTCAAAAAGACTCGGCGCGCCGCCCTCTGCGGGGTGTGGTGGGCGTGCTCAAGGGCAAACTCATTGTTAACCTCCCCGGCAGCCCGCATGGCGCCTGCGAATCGGTTGAAATCATTCTGGACCTGTTACCCCATGTGATTGATCTCATTCAGGGCCGCACGTTTCACCACGACTAGCATCGGGTAGCTTTTTTCCGGGTATGGACATCTCGCGGCGGTCCGCCATCGGCTCGAAATCTCCGCCGCAGCGATCGTTACTTTGAATCCTAAGGAGGTTAGGCGGCGGCTTACGGGGAGAGAGAATTTGTGCGCTATGCGAATATGGCCCGTATCTGGCCCCTGCCGTGGCGGGGTCGTCGTCAGTTCACACTGGATTTACCGTACTTTCGTACTCTTTCCGGGCGGCGACCCGTGCCGCTTTCGCGCATTACTTTTTGTCGATCACCTGCTATGATACTTTGCGGGTAAGATGGGCGGTCGTGTGAGGCTACACCAATCTTCATGTGGGACAGTTTGGCAGTGTTCGTGCAGGTCTTATCTGGCTGTGGTGCGTTATGCTCCGCATATGACGACTTGATTTTGGAACAAGGGTTTTGGGGCTGAAGTAGCATCCCCTCTTTCGTATCCGCATCTTGCAACAGAAGTTAGGCAACAGGTCGCTCGTGAAAATCGGCGCGCATGTCGTTATTCTCGCCTTAATTGTGGGCTTGGGGGTGTGCCTGTACTCGCCCCCCGAGGTTTGCTGGCCCGTTCGCGTGCCGTCGTCTGATAACTTTTGGCTTAGGGAATCCCTTGAAAGCGTCAAATTGTTCCCTGCGATTCCGGATAAGAGTCTGTTAATAGACCGGTCTGGAGTATCTGCGGGGCCGGCACTCGTAAAGTTGGACTTGGTTACACCTCGAAAGACAGATGAGGTCTGGGCCCGCTATTCGCCCCCCGAGGTTTGCTGGCCCGTTCGCGTGCCGTGGTCTGATAACTTTTGGCTTAGGGAATCCCTTGAAAGCGTCAAATTGTTCCCTGCGATTCCGGATAAGAGTCTGTTAATACACCGGTCTGGAGTATCCGCGGGGCCGGCACTCGTAAAGTTGGACTTGGTTACACCTCGAAAGACACATGAGGACTGGGCCCGCTATTCGCCCCCCAAGGTTTGCTGGCCCGTTCGCGTGCCGTGGTCTGATAACTTTTGGCTTAGGGAATCCCTTGAAAGCGTCAAATTGTTCCCTGCGATTCCGGATAAGAGTCTATTAATACACCCGTCTGGAGTATCCGCGGGGCCGGCACTCGTAAAGTTGGACTTGGTTACACCTCGAAAGACAGATGAGGACTGGGCCCGCTATTCGCCCCCCAAGGTTTGCTGGCCCGTTCGCGTGCCGTGGTCTGATAACTTTTGGCTTAGGGAATCCCTTGAAAGCGTCAAATTGTTCCCTGCGATTCCGGATAAGAGTCTATTAATACACCCGTCTGGAGTATCCGCGGGGCCGGCACTCGTAAAGTTGGACTTGGTTACACCTCGAAAGACAGATGAGGACTGGGCCCGCTATTCGCCCCCCGAGGTTTGCTGGCCCGTTCGCGTGCCGTGGTCTGATAACTTTTGGCTTAGGGAATCCCTTGAAAGCGTCAAATTGTCGCCGGCGACTCTGGACGAGAGCCTGTTAATGCACGCGTCTGGAGTATCCGCGCGACCGGCACTCGTAAAGTTAGACTTGGCTACACCGCGAACAACCGATGAGGATTGGGTCCGCATTCGGGTGAATCCCATCGCCCTGCACGTTACCGAAGATACTGTAGGAAAGCGTATTAGCGTAGTGAAACTGAGTCGTCAGCCGGCAAGCGCCGCGTTTGTGCCGCTGGCAATTCCGCCAGGGCTGGGCGCCGTGAACGTCCCTTCCACCCCACCCGCGGCGACCACCTTTAAGCCTAACGGTTACGTGGAGAATGCCGCGGGACAACTGGAAGCCATCATCGTGCTTGACGACGCACCGCAGATCCTTCGGGTGGGTGATCTCATCTCGGGCCGGTACCGGGTGACCAGGATTACGCCGGATTCCGTTGACTCGGTTAGTGAGCCGCCCGCGCCGCCTGAACGGCTCAAGGCTGGATCGCTGGGTTACGTGCAGATGGCCAACGGCAAAGTGGAATCGGTGATGGCGGATGGCAGTTCCGTCCGGCTAGATCCGGAGGCCCCTCCGGCAACTATGGCGCAAGTTTCTCCTCTTCCCCCGCAGCAACCACAAGGGCTGTTGCGCGCCCTCACTACGCCGATCGGAGTCGCATCTTTTGTTAGCGAAGCCGTGCGCCGCTCGCTGAACCCGACCAAGGCGTCGATGGTTCCCGTGGTTGAGCCTGACAGGTCGTTAGGCGAGACGGACAGGCCGTTTGCGGACACATTGTCTGTGTCTGGCGGGCGGACTGACGACAAGTCGTCATTCGATCAGCTTCGAGTGACCTCCAATAATATCGCCGGGGAAGAGGAATCACTGAGCGCCGACGCGCACGCAGCGCCGGCGATGCTGGCGGATCAGCGCGAGGTGCTACCCAACAGCGAGAAGCCGTATGTCACCATGAAACCCCTGGGCTTCGTGGTGAAGGGCAATGGCGAGTTTGCCGCAATTCTCTCCGACAATGGCGAAATCTACATTGTGAGGCAAGGCGACCGCTTCGGGGAGCACTACCGCGCCTTGAACGTTTCCGCCGATGCGGTGGAAGCGGTGGACGATGCGCCCATGTTGAAGCAGCCGCTGCCGTACGCGACGCCCGCGAGATTTCCTGATGCCTTGGCGTCGGCCGCGGATCAGGAAGGTCTACCCAGGTTGCACGTGTCGGCTCGGCCAAAATCCGTTGCAGCGCTGAAAACTTCGCCCCAGCCTGCCGTGTTCATATTTCAGACGCTTGGTTATGTCGAAACTCACTCGGGGGGAATGCGAGCGGTGGTGGCGGAAGGGGCCGAGGTGTATTTGGTGCGGCGGGGCGAGGTGTTTGCACAGCGATACCTGGCCACCAGCGTTGATCCGGCGGTGGTCCTGGCTGTGAAGGCGTCGCGCGCGTGGGACGCGGAAAATCGATCTTATGCGCAGGCAGAACGCATCAGTAATCCTGCATCCAACCAAGCTGACAAGTATTTGCAATTTCCCTTGCCAGGATTGCCTAGCTTACAGGCTGCGAACCAGTTGGGATCGGGCAATCAGTTTCTCACGGCACTTGGCTTGAACCTGCTTCGCTCATCGTTGACGGGGTTGGGCGTGCGGACGCACTTTGGGACGGCCGAGAATCCCAGTGTCCTGTATTGATTTTGACCAGGGGAGAGACGGATGTTCTACAAAGGAATTTGGCTAATGGGTGGGTTGGCATTAGTCGCTTCATGCCTGAGCTGCGGTGGCGGCGCCAGCGTGGCTTATAGGGAGGGCCGCCGCGCTGAGGACCGGAAAGACTGGGATACGGCTCTGGTGGATTATCAGAAGGCGAGGAAGGCCGACCCGGAGAATACTCTCTACATGCTGCACGAGAAGAATGCGCGGACGAATGCCAGCATGTTCCATCTAAAAAATGGACGTGAACTCCTCCAGGAAGGCCGCGAAGACGATGCGGCGGGCGAATTTGAGAAGGCCGTTCGCATTGAGCCCACCAACACGGCGGCCATGCAGGAGTTGACGAAGGTACTGGCCAAGCAGGCGAAAGCGAAGAAGGAACATACGGAGGTTCTCCAGAAGGCCCTGAAAGCCCAGGAAGAAGCAAACGAGCCCAACCGGGTGAAGCTGCAGCCATTGCCGAAAGAGCCCATCAGCCACTTAAGACTTACCGCTGACAGCCGCAATGTGTTCGCGACGTTGGGCAAGCTGGCGGGCCTGAACGTTGCCTTCACGCCGGACTTTCGGCCGGTCCCCCTCAATGAGGACCTGGTCGGCATCAAGATGGAAGACGCGTTGAACCTGGTCGCCATGCAGACCAAGTCATTTTGGAAGCCCGTTACCCCCAATACGATCCTCATTATTCCTGATTCTCCGACCAACCGGCGAGACTATGACGAGATGGTGGTGAAGACCATTTATCTCACCAACCCGCTGGCGGCTTCGGACCGTACCGCCATTACCACGGCCCTGAAGCAAGTCCTGGGCTTGCAGCACATCATGGACAATCCGGATGCCAACGCGCTTATCATCCGGGACTCGCCGGCCAACGTGGAGGCAGCGGAACTACTCGTCCATCAATTGGATCGCTCCAAGGCGGAAATCCTGATTGGCATCGACATTGTGGAAGCCGATCGTGACCGCGTGCGCGATTTGGGCCTGTCGCCGGAATCGTATAACGCCAGCGGCACACTTACACCGGGGCTCGAGGGTGGGGCGATCTTTGCGCCGACTACGACGGTCTCGGGAACCACGACCAGCGCAGCGAGCGCTGCAATTAACACCTTTGGTTTGAAGGACTACGCTGTATCTGTCCCTGGCGCCGCGGCCATAGCGGTGTTGAACGATAACAAAACGCATATTTTGCAGAGCCCTCAGGTTCGCGTTACCGACGGCCAGACGGCGAAACTGAAGATCGGCAGCCGCATTCCCTATGCGACGGGCAGCTTTCTGCCTTCGTTGGGAGGAACCACCAGTTCCACCGGCTCGGTGGGATTGCTGGCCAGCACGCAGTTTCAATTTCAGGATATTGGTGTGAACTTGGAACTGACGCCGCACTTGCTGGCTACGGGAGAGATTGCCCTCCACGCGAAGATCGAAATTTCCTCCCTCGGGGCGTCGCTCACAGTGGGTGGCATCTCGGAGCCTACATTCGGCCAGCGGGTAATCGAGGACGACTTCCGCCTGGCGGAAGGCGAAGTCAATCTGCTCGGGGGTTTGATTCAGAGGACCCTGACCGATCAGGTGCAGGGCATTCCGGGGCTGGGCGAGATTCCAGGGTTACGTTATTTCTTCTCGCAGGATAATAAGGAAGTGAACGATCAGGAAGTACTCGTCATGTTGACGCCGCGCGTGATCCGTCTTCCTGAGGAGGGCGCCAGCATTAGTTCAACGGTTCCAGTGGGCGCCATGGGGGCGGCGGGGGAGGAACATCCCGGATTCTCGGAGACCCCCCGTCCCTTCGAGGTTCCGAGCACGCCGCGGCAGCCGTAACGCCGGCATCTTGCCGGAATGTGCTGATTTGAAGGATGCCGGCGGTAAGCCGGGCGCGGGGGGAGGGCTGATGGCTGCGCCACCCGGTGTAGAAGTGAAGATGAAAACAAATCACAAGGGGTTTTCGGAGGAAGCGTTCACGTTCATTGAACTGATCGCCGTGATCACCATTCTCCTGGTGCTGACGAGCATGGCGTTGCCCTTGGCGCGCAATCAAATCGTACGTGGCAAGGAAGTCGGGCTGCGCGAGGACCTGCGCATGATGCGCGACGCGATTGACCGCTACAAGGCCTATTCCGATCAAGGCATGATTCCTATCAAGGTGGATACGTTTGGCTATCCGCCTGACCTCCAGATCTTGGTTGATGGGGTCCCGGTTAAAGGCACCGCCAAGGGAAAGTACAAGTTCCTCCGCAAAATCCCAGTAGACCCGATGACCGGGAGCGCGGATTGGGGGCTGCGGGCGATGCAGGATGATCTGGACTCCAAGAGTTGGGGTGGACAGAATGTGTTCGATGTCTACTCGAAGAGTCAAGGAACGGCATTAGATGGAACACAATATGGTGATTGGTAAAGGCAGGTGTCAGGTGTCAGGTGTCAGGTGCCAGGTGTCAATTGCCAGGTGTCAAGTGCCAGGTGTCAGGTGCCAGGAAGTTAAAGGCGAAGCGCCGAATGTCGGTGGTCAATTGACTCGTCACTCGTCACTTGTCACTCGTCACTTTTCTTCCCTCACTCGTCACTGCTCTTCGGCCTTTACTTTGATTGAGCTGATGGTGGTGATCACGCTCATTTTGATCCTGGCCAGCTTTGCGATGCCCATGTTTCACATTGCCGTCGTCCATGCGCGTGAAGCGGTGCTGCGGGACGATCTATTCACCATGCGCAAGATGATCGATGAGTTCACGGTCGACAAGCAGCGTCCTCCCACTTCCCTGGAGGAACTGGTGGACGCGGGGTACCTGCGGGGAGGAGTTCCGGTTGACCCCTTCACCGGCTCAAACGAAACCTGGCGGACGGACACGCAGGATGTGCCGATCAGTGCCGATCAATCTACCGCCGGTATCGTGGACGTGCACAGCGGGTCAGACGACGAGTCGATTGACGGAACTCCGTACAGCAGTTGGTGAGAAAGGCAGTCGATAGTTGGTAGTTGCTATGAACTATCGACTGTGAACTATTAACTTTCTTATGGAATTCGTTTGCAAACTCGGGACGGATGGCGGGCAGGTGCTGACCCAGAGGGAAGAGGCGCGGTCGGAGGAGGAACTCCGTCAACGCTTGCGGGCGCAGGGGTTCCTGATTTTTTCGATCCGCACGAAGGACATCTGGCACATGCAGTTGCGGCTGTCGCGTCCGCGGAAGATCCGTCCTGATGACTTCTTGATATTCAACCAGCAGTTCCTGACCCTTTCCAAGTCCGGGTTGCCGTTGCAGAAATCGCTCGATTTATTGGCGCACCAATCACGGAGCGAAGCGTTGCGGCTGGGCATTGAAGCGGTGCGCGATAAAGTGCGTTCCGGCGCGCTGCTTTCCGAGGCCTTTGAGTCTACCGGCCTTTTCCCCAAGATCTACTGCGCTACGGTACGTTCCGGTGAGCGCAGCGGGAGCCTGGACAAAGTATTGGCCCAGTACCTGGCCTACCAGAAGCAGTCGCGCGGATTCCGCAAGAAGTTCATTTCAGCGTTGATTTATCCCAGTTTTCTGTTGATTTTTCTGACTGCCCTGATCGCGTTTGTCATCAGCTTCATTGTCCCGCGCTTCGCCGAACTGTATGCGGACATGGACGTGCAGTTGCCCGCCCTCACCACGTTTACCATCTCCTTCGCCCTGCAAGTGAAGCACTATTCGCTGCTGATTCTGGGGGCGCTGGTCGCGCTGTTTTTCTTGATCAAGGCATCGTTCAAGTCGGAGCGGGCTCGCCTGGGTTGGGAGCGTTTGAAATTTCGCCTGCCCTTAGTGGGAGGCTTGCTGCTGAAGTTTTCCGTGGCGGAGTTCGGCCGCACGCTTTCGACGCTTTTGCAAGGCGGCACGCCGATTGTGCCGGCCTTGGAGACAGCCAAGGACTCGGTGAGCAGTCCGTGGCTGGCGCAAGCGATTGCGCAAGCGCAGAAAGAGGTGGTGGGAGGGAAGGAACTGAGCGCCAGCTTGCGGACGAGCGGCTTTTTCCCGCCCATTGCCATTGACATGATGGAAGTGGGCGAAACCACCGGGGCCATGTCCACCATGCTGGAAGCGCTGGCGGATTTCTTTGAACAGGACGTGAACATCGATTTGGAAACCCGCCTCTCCCTGGTGGGCCCGGTGATGATTGCCATCATCGCCGTAATCGTGGCATTTGTGCTGATCGCGTTCTACCTGCCGCTGTTTTCCATGGCGGCAATGGTGCATTAAAGTCAGGGAATAGGGAACAGGGAATAGGGATTAGGGAACAGAGTGGCCTGCCTTCCCAACTCCCTATTCCCAACTCCCTACTCCCTGCTCTTCGCAGTTGGAGGTTCGCTTGGCAGAAGTAGTCGTTGATGAAAAAGAGATGGAAGCGGCGCGCAAGCTGGCGGCGCGCTATCAGTTCCAGTTTGTAGACCTACGGGATTCGCGTCCGGACGCCGAATTGTTGCGCACCTTGCCGCTGGAACTGATGCTCCACTACGAGTTTCTGCCGCTCGAGGGGAACGAAAAACAACTGGTGGTGGTAGTAGCGGATCCCACCAACCTGCGGCGGTTGGACGAACTCGAAGTTAAGCTGGATCGCCACCTGGTGGTGCGGGTGGCGGCGGCCAGCCAGGTACGGGATTTCCTGAAGCGGACGGAGCCCTCGCAGCGCGTCCTCGACGACGCCACGGAGGAATTTCGCCTCGACGTGATTCGCGACGAGGAAGCGGCCGGCGAAGGGCTGTCGCTCGAGCACATGGTGGAGGACGAGCGCGACGTCAACCCCATGATCCGGCTAGTGGACTCGATCATCTTTGCCGGGCTGGAGCGGCGCGCGAGCGACATCCACGTTGAAAGCCGTGACAACTCGGTGATGGTGAAGTACCGGGTTGACGGCGTGCTGCAGCAGGCCATGGCGCCCCTGGCGGGCGAGTTCCAGTCGAACCTGATTTCCCGCATCAAGGTGATGGCGGAACTGGATATTGCCGAGCGGCGCGTGCCGCAGGACGGGCGGTTCCGGGTGCGCTACCGGGGGCGCCCCATTGATTTTCGGGTTTCCATCATGCCGTCGATCCACGGCGAGGACGCGGTGCTGCGCATTCTGGACAAAGAATCGCTGCACGAGAAATTTCATTCCCTGCGGCTGGAAGTGCTGGGGCTGGCGGAGCGGGAGATCCGGCAGTTTCGGCGCTTCATCCGGGAGCCGTACGGGATGGTGCTGGTGACGGGCCCGACGGGGAGCGGCAAGACGACCACGCTGTACGCGGCGCTCTCCGAGATCAAGTCGGATGAAGACAAGATCATCACTATTGAAGATCCCGTAGAGTACCAGGTGCGGGGGGTGACGCAGATCCCGGTGAACGAGAAGCGCGGGTTGACGTTTGCGCGAGGACTGCGCTCGATTTTGCGGCACGATCCGGACAAGATCATGGTGGGGGAAATCCGCGACAACGAGACGGCGCAAATTGCCATTCAATCGGCGCTGACGGGGCACCTGGTGTTTACCACCGTGCACGCCAACAACGTGGTGGACGTGCTGGGGCGGTTTCTGAACATGGGGGTGGAGCCGTACAACTTCGTATCGGCGCTCAACTGCATTCTGGCGCAGCGGCTGGTGCGGACGATTTGCGAGGCGTGCAAGCGGCCGGTGCAGGTGCCGCCGGAGCTGATGGAGGAGTCGGGCTTGAAACCCGAGCAGTGGAAGCACATCACGTTTTACGACGGCGCGGGCTGCCAGGAATGCAACGAGACGGGGTTCCGCGGGCGCACGGCGATTGGGGAACTACTGGCGCTGTCTGACCATATTCGCGAACTCATCCTGGAAAAGCGGCCGTCCTCGGAAATCCGGCGCGCCGCGCACGAGGAAGGCATGCGGTCGCTGCGCGAATCGGCGATCGAAAAAGTACAGCTAGGAGTGACGACGCTGAGGGAAATTAATAAGGTGACGTTTGTTGAATAAAGGGGTAAGGGATAAGGGGTAAGGGAAAAGGGACAAGGCGACGCGGACTATGGTGTTTTTCCCTTATCCCGTATCCCTTACCCCTTTCCCCTGGTTTTCAAATGAACTGGTCTAAGTGGAAAAAACACGTACGTTCTGACGGCCGCACACAGGCGGGGCGGTTTGTGGCGCCCACGTTCGCTTTGGATTTGGAGCCGGGCTTTGTGGCCGCCGCCCGGCTGAATCCTTCCAAGCGGCGCGTGCAAACCGTGGGAGTGCGCGAACTCCCGGCGGGCGTGCTGGAACCCTCCGCCAACAAAGCCAATATTTCGGATAGCGCCATGTTGCGCACCGCCATCACCGAACTCTGCGACGGGCTGGGAAGGGTCGGCGGCCGGCTCGGATTGCTGATTCCCGACGTGGCCGTGCGGGTGGCCCTGCTGCAGTTTGAGAGCCTGCCGGAATCGCCTCGGGAGGCTGAAGCGTTGGTGCTCTGGCGCATGCGCGAATATCTGCCTTATGCGCCGGAAGAGGCGCACCTGAGCTACCAAGTCTTGCTCAAACAACCGGATTCAGTGGAGATTATCGCCATTGCCGCGCGCGGTTCGGTGCTGGCCGAATACCAAGCGACCTTGGAGGGGATCAATGCCGGTCCGGCAGTGATCCTGCCGGCCACCATCGCGTTGCTTCCGTTGCTGCCGGAAGAAGGTGGCGGGCAACTGTTGTTGCACCTTTGCCCCGGCGCGTTGACCACGGTGGTCGTTGCGTCGAACCGCGTACGTTACTGGCGGACCCGCGCGCTGGAAGCGGACCCCTGGGTCAACCTCGGGGAAGTTGCACGTGAGGCCTCGCGCGTAGTGGCGACGTGCCAGGATAATCTGGCCGTGCAAATCGAAAACGTGTGGGTTTGCGCACGCCCACCCGCGGAACGGGAAGTGGAAGAGGCCCTGGCGAATGCCTTGGGCCGCGAGTACCTGCCGGTCGCGGCGGTTGCCGCGTCGGCGGCACTGCCCGCCGGCCAGCGTGAAGCTTTTCAGCAATATGGTATGCCTTTTGCCGGATTGATGGCGAATTTGAACTAACCATGAAGATCACTCTTAACCTCTCCCCCGCAGCGACCGCACGCGACCGTTTTGCGCTGGCGTGGTCGATTCCCACCACGTTGGCGGCCCTGGCCGTGCTGGTCCTGCTATGTCGCGCGTCGCTCCGTGAATATCGTGATAATCGCTTTATTCAACAGCAGCTTGCCAGTGTCGAGATGCGCGCGGCGGGACTGCGCGGCCAGGAGGCGGGTTTGCGTAGGGACTTTGAACAACCTGCTTCCGGCGAAGTGCTGGTTCGTGCCAAGTTCGTGAACAATCTGATTGACCAGAAACAACTTTCAATGACGGATCTGGTGACGAGGGTTGCCGGACTCCTGCCTGAAAGCGCTCATCTGACCGGGCTCACACTGATGTCACCCAAGAAGCCGGGGGACGACTACGAGGTGCGTATGGGCATTGCCGCCACCGGCGAGGAGCCGGTCCAAACCTTCATTAATGATCTTGAAGATTCGGCTGATTTCAAAAACGTATCGATCGTTAACGAGGGATTCCAGGAAGAAAGTGCGGAAGGGGGCCAACAGGTGAAACTGATTTGTGCCGCGAGCTACCTGCCGGGCGCCGAGGAGGCGTTCGAAGCCAAGAACGAGGCATCGAAGGCGAGTGGCGAGAAGGCAAAAACTAAGAGTCCGGCGGCAGGACGCAGCACTGGGAAGATGGCGGCCGGGAGCCACAAGACGCAAGCTGGGACGCAAGCGGCTGGCGCCAAGAACAGGCCGGGCAAGACCGGGGCGCCAGGCGGGAGTCGGAAAGTAGAGAAGCCAAGTGCGAAAAAGCAAGCGGCAAGTCGTTAACCGGATCTTTGAAGTCGCCGCCGTAATGCTCGTAGCGTTGGACGTGGTGGTGTTCTTCGCGTTCTACCGCCGTTTGGCCGTTGGTGGGAACGAGGACGCACGCCGCGCCGAGGGGTTACGGCAAACGCTGAGAATGGAGCAGGTGCGTGTCGATTGGTTGAAGAAGTATGAGGCGGCGCTGCCGGAAACGGGGAAAGGGCTGGATGATTTTGCTGCCAGCCGCGTGCCGTCGCGCCGTGAAGGCTATTCGACCTCTGCCCACGTGATCTACAAAGCGGCGGACGCGGCGGGCGTGAAGGTTTCCACCCTGGCATTTCGAGAGGAGAAGGGCCAGCACGACCCTCTCGAGCGGCTCTCGGTGGAGATCAACGCCCAAGGACCCTATGGGGGCCTGCTAAAGTTCTCCCACGCGTTGGAAACGGCGGACGTTTTCATGTTGGTCCGCGACTTCACCATCGCGCCCGGGGGGGAGAATGGGGCAATCGGACTGCGGTTGGATGCAGACGTCTACTTAACGCCATGAAGATACCGGCCGGAATCAACAAATGGGGCAGCGCAGGCTTGGCGGCGGTGTGCCTGCTGCTCGTGGCAAACCTCGTTGCGAAGTATCGCGAGTGGCAACCCGTCCATTCCCCGGTGAAGGCTGCGGTGGTGAGCGCGTCGCCCGCGCCGAGCGACAAAGGTCCTTCGCAGGCAACCCAGGATCTTCTCCGGTACGACTCTACGATTCACTTCGATGTGCTCAAGAAGCTCGACTCCCGTCCACTTCCGGATGCTGACCGGAACCCGTTTGACTACGTGGGCGGCGCCGGACCGATAGCACCTTCTGGTACCGCGGTCCCACAACGCGCGGCGAACGCGCCGCCGCCACCACCCCCTCCGCCCATAAAGGCCGTGGGTTACAATGAACTGCCGGGCGGAAAGAAAGAAGCTATGGTCACCTACAACGAGGACTTGGTGGTGGTTCACGAGGGTGACATGGTCGGAAACAAATTCAAGGTCCTAAAGATCGATCCCACGGTGATCGTGGTCGAAGATGGCGAATCCCACAAAACAATCGAACTGCCGCTCCAGTAGCAGAAGGTGGCGCGCACGCAACTCCGACGGCATCGTGCTGGTGATCCTCTTGATGATGGTCACCCTGTTGCTCGTCACGCTGACCGCGGTGGCTCCCAGCATCTACCAGGAAGGACGCCGGGAGCGCGAGGCGGAGTTGATCTTTCGAGGCACGCAGTATGGCCGCGCGGTGGCGTTGTTCCACAAGCAGTTCGGCCGCTACCCGGTAAGCGTGAAGGAGATGCTGCAAACGAATGGCATGCGCTTCCTGCGCAAAGAATATAGCGACCCCATGGACCCGAAAGGGAAGTGGCGGTTTATTCATGTGAATGCGGCAGGCGTGTTGCTCGACTCGATTAACCAGCAGTCGGGGTTGAATGGAAACAACCCCAATCCCGCGGGTCTCGGTGCGACGTCCACCAATTCGATTTCCGGCAATTCGATGTTCGGCGGGAGCTCGCTTTCGGGCGGTTCCAGCTCCGGCGGGAGCTCGTTTTCGGGTAGTTCCAGCTTTGGCGGGAGCTCGTTTGGCAGCGGCTCCAGCTTTGGGGGATCGCAAGGTGGATTCGGCTCGAGTTCAATGAACCCGAGCGGCAGTACGGGCCAAATTGGGCCAACTTCGTCCTTCTTCGGCGGCCAAAACGGGGTCCAAGGCGCTTACATTGCCGGGGTTGCCGCCACTACCCACCATGACGCGATTAAGGTGTGGGGCAAGCACCGCCACTACGATGAATGGGAATTTCTGGGGCTTGATATGGGGATCTTCGGCATCCAGGTTGGAACACCGGGCGGCGGGGCAGGCGGAGTTGGCATGGGTCAACAGACCGGCGTCATCCGGCTCCGGCTTCTCAACAGGAACATTCGGCCCGACATCGTCCCCATCGGGTTTCGGCGGCTCTTCCTTCGGACCTTCTTCAAACTAATAGGGAGTAGGGAATGGGGAGTAGGGAGTAGGGAAGAGCAACAACTTAGTATTCCCTACTCCCTATTCGCTATTCCCGATTCCCTTTATTGTTCCAGGCTCGGCAAAATGCACACATCACCGGCAGGCGCCGATTGACGGCCCCGTAGGCGTCGCCGAAAACGCGGGGACGGACTAGGCTTGTACTGCCACAGTACGTCGAGTGGCTTCGACAGTCTTTGCTACTCGCCGGTGGTCCAGGAGCATTGCCAGCAGGTCGCTCCTCTGCACTTTTTCGCAGAGGACGGTACACATGGAAATGGCGTTGAAAGGCCGAATTAATTCATGAAGGCGACGTTGGTAATCGCGGATGCTTGGCCCACTCGTGCCATTCCCGTAGATCCACGACCAATCCGTGACCCAGCGCATGACTGTGGCATGGCGTTGGAGCGGGCTGCGCTGCAAGGGTTCGCTGGGGCGGAATAACTCGGCCAGACAGTTTGGCGCCGTCAGGAAAACCAGGCGCCCGCTGTGCAGTAGGCCATCTGTCTTGAGCCCGGTCTCGCTTAGACCGTGCGCAATATCCTTCAGGCAAGTCGGCCCTGCCATGATGATTACTTGCTGGCCGATCTCTAAACCGGCAGTAGAAAATTGTAAAATTTCGGAAAGACTCTTTTCTTTCCGGACTACCAAACGGCACGGCTCACCGTATGCGATCAGGCTACCGTGGGAACCCAAATCGAAACTCATACACCTATCTTGACGGAAACAACTAGCCTTGTCAACAGCGCCGCGCATCGGGGCGGTCTTTTTGTCCCTCGATTTTCCAGGCCCATTTCGCCTACTATTCGCGCGTCACGTCCTCCTGTTGACCGCCGGTGGACTCTCTCGTTGCGCATGGCTGACCGCCACCGTAGCCTACTGCGGCCTATTAGTCATAGTCAGCACGGGAGACGAGAAGTTGGAATCTGGAAATCCTGGGAATCAGCACCCGAAGATAAGGCCGCAACCAGCCCGACCTCACCTTCTCGCCTCTAACTCCTGACTCCTACTTAGTCGCTGCCATTCACGGGCACGCTGACGGGATCCTTGAGGGTGAAATCGAGCTTCGTCTCCGCCGGGACTTTCACCTGCTGGCCCTTGGTCGAGACTTGCACGGCCGTGCCTGCACCCGCGCCCGCAACGGATCCGATCGCCGCGCCCTTCCCGTGCCCGAGGAGGCCGCCCAGGAGAGCTCCCACCACCGCGCCCCCGCCTATGGTTTCCGCCGACCGCGTTCCGCGCGAGGCGCCGTGTTGAGCGTAATAACCGCTTTTGACGGGATAAGCGACTCCGTTAAGGTTTATGGAAATCAACTCCAGTTCCAACTGTGATTGACCTTCGATGTGCCCGGCGGATTGGGCATTAACCAATCGCACGCGGGCGTCCCCGCCGCGCGCGCCCACCACCCGGTCACCCACTACGACGGGGGTATCAATGCTGGCTGCAAACTCTTCGCCCGGACGATTGCGGCTGGAATCGATGTTATCAATCATGCGGACGGTTACCACGGTGCCTGCGGGAATTTCGACATGAGGCTGCGGCTTGGGAGCGGGCGGCGGGGCCGGAGCAGGTGCAGCGGGGGGAGCGGCCGGCGCGGTGGCCACCTGGGCCGGCGCCGCCGGAACCGCGGCAGCCGCCGACGCTGGCGGCAGCCCGGGGTTCGTGTTCTCTTCGGCCGCCACCGAATTGGTGTAGGCGTTCAAATCCGCCGAAGCCTTGTCTTGATTACTCATGGGCCTGTGGCGCGCGCGCCGAGGTTGCTTCGGCGCGGTTTGTTCCGGTGTGGTGGCCGGCTGAGCCGGCGGGGGAGCCGCGGCAGTTTCTGCAGCCGGCGAGGGCTCGGAGGTTGTCGCTGCCGATTGAGCGGTGACGCTCAGCATGTCCACGACGTTTCGAACGCCGTCCTGCTCTTGGGCAATTCTCTCCACCGCTGCCTTTTCCAAGTCGGTGCCCACCGTTCCCGAAAGGGTAACCACGCCGTCGCGGGCATCGACGTGAATATCCTGGGTCTTCAAAACCGAATCATTAAAGAGTTTCGCCTGAATGTTGGAGGTGATCGTTTTGTCGTCGGTGGAGTGGAAGAGCTTGGAGCCGTTGCAGCCTCCCAGCATGAGCACCCCCATCACCAGCAAGATGGCTAGCCGGAGTTGCGGTGTTCGCATATACCTCTCCTTTTTCAGGGGATCCGACCCCATCGTGTTGTTTTGATTCAATCCTCTTCCCTTGGGATGCACGCAAGGCATGCTAAAATCACCTCGAACCGGCGTGTATGGGCAAGGCAGGCATCATAATCAGGGCAGGGCTAATCTTGGATTCAGGCCGCTCGAGATTGACGGAGATATCGGGACCTGATTGTAATTACCGAATCCCTGGGTGCGTGTACTGTTCCGACGATCCCCGGGGTTTCCGCGACCGAAAAACCCGTATAGCGTTCCGCCTGTCAACGGGTTTCGCGGCCCCCACGGCGGGAATAAAACTCGAGCTTCTCCGCGGGTGGCGTGCGTAGATCCCAGGCCAGCCCAACGCTCTTCAGCAGGCGGATAAACCCGTAGCCGAGGTCGATTTCCCAAGGCCGAAGCCCGTGACGGGCGGAAGTGGGAAAGGCGTGATGGTTGTTATGCCACCCCTCGCCGAAGCTGATCAGGGCGACCCACCAGCAATTTTTCGAGAGGTCGGAGACCTCGAAATTTCGGTATCCGAAAGTATGACTGGCGGAGTTTACCAGCCAGGTGCTGTGGTAAGTAACGACCAGGCGCAAGCACATGCCCCAAACGACCCACGGCCAGCCTCCGGCGAGGTATAACCCGACGGCCAGCAAGGCGGACAGTTCCAGATAAAAGCGCCCCAGGAATCGGTAAAACGGCTGGCGAAGCAAGTCGGGAGCGTAACGCTCCCTTAGTTCCTGCCAGTCTTTGTGGTTGGGTGACCACATCATCCACAGCACATGGCTCCAGAAGAAACCTTCCCGAGCGCTGTGTGGGTCACCCTCTTGGTCGGAGTACTGGTGGTGCTGCCGATGATGCGTCACCCAGTCGATGGGCCCGCCTTCCAGCGTCAGCGACCCGAGGAGAGCCAGGATGTACTCCAGAGCCTTGGAACATTTGAAGGAACGGTGAGTGAGCAGGCGATGATAGCCAACGCAGATCCCCATCCCGCCGAACAGCGCGTACAGGAGAATACAAAGGCCGATCGCCGCCCAGGTAGTTTGCCAGAATACCGCGATGGCGCCCAGGTGCATCGCCAAGATGAAGGCAGCCTTGACGGGCACGAACTGGTCTCGCACGGGGACGGCCCGCGGTGGGGGCAACGTAACACTGAGGCTGGACATACTTCTCCCTGAGATTTCAACTCGGGTAAGACCCTGTCATATGATTATAGGACTCGGGTAAGACCCTGTCATAAGATTATAGCCTATACAGGCATTTTGTCGAGAAGCGCGTCAGGACCCCAGCGATTCCGCATCCGAGGTTGGAGGTGCGCGAAATAGTTAGTCCGGGCGCGCCGGAGGCGGTTAGGCAGATTCGCATAGGCTTTGTCGGCGGGGCAGGGCGGGAAAATACACCCGGTGAGGTCGGCACTACGGCGAGAGGGGCGCAAGTCGCCGCACGCGGCACGAAGGTTCGGCCGAAGCGCGGGGCGGAACTCCGGGAGGGGAGGAGAAGACTCTTAGGGGGATGAGCCCTCGGGGAAGCAGGGGTCCTGACAGAGTTCGCGGGCTATGAGGCGTGCCCAGTAGCGTTGCGTTCGGCCGCGACGGACGGCCGGTTTCAGATTGAGAACCCAGAAAGCATGAAAGAGGTTGTAGGCCAGGAAGGCGACGAGCAGAAAGGACTCGATGGCCGGGGGGTGGTGTTTATACACATGGTCGGAGTGCCACTCGTTGGCCAGCTCGTTGAATCCATAGTTCTCAATATCCCAGCGACGATGCCCCAAGCCGACGGCTTGTTCGGTCGCTGCCTGCGTCACCGGTAGCGTCGTGGCCCAAACCCACTCGGTCATAATCGACTCGACCTGCTTCGTCGTTTGACGGCGCACCTGATAGGTTTCTCGCGAACGGATGACCCGCACGGGGGCGTTCACTTGAGGCCAAGTGGTGAGGTCCGACACGTCCCACCACTGGCAGTGACGCGACCGATACTTTCCCTCTTCGGGCGGCGTCACCCCAAACAAACCGCAGGCATCCTGGTAGAGGTCGCGCCGCTCGTCCTTGAGGACCACCAGCGCGTGCTTACCGTGGGCCAGCAGGAGATTGAAGAAGGGGGCCTGGGCATAGAGACCATCGGCCAACAGCAACTGAAACGCGCGGGGGTAACGGGCCAGGACGCGATCCAGCAAGCGCCGGGCCGTGGTCACCTCGTCTTCGCCGGGCCGCTGGGGTTCCAGATCGAGCAGGATCCGCAACTCCGAACCCGTCAACAACTGCAGCGTGACGTTCCGATGGTAGTACTGAATCCTCTCGCCTTGCTCGGTGTGCATCGTCCGCTGCAAGCATCCCGAGCAGCGACGGCGATAGCTGGCGTGGGTCTCGTGACCGTCGAGAACCGCCACGCCCAGTCCACCGATGTCCGGCAAGGCTTTGTTCCGCTTCAGGCGGGAGTAGACGTGATGCAGCCCCTCGCGCAGTTCGTGGGCGACGAGGCCGGCGGTGCACGCGCCCCAGGGTGTCGCTACTTCCGGGCGAACACCCCAGCCACTGTTTCCAGAACCGCGAGAGGCGGTGCTCTTCCAGCGCGTTCAAGCTGCCCAAGCGGGACCAGAACATCACCAAGCTGGCTTTCAGGAGAACGGCCGCCGGGATACGGGGTTGTCGTCGGGGATCCTGGACCGCCGCGACGATCCGTTCCGAAAGACCGTAGACAGTCTCGCCATACCGGATCAGGCGGCGGAGAACGGGATCACTCCTTGCGATCGAGCAGCCGCTGCCACTCGACCTCCGAGAGTTCCTCCAGCAGTTGCTGGATTTCTTGATAGCCCTGAACGCTCTGGCGGATGCGCTCTTCCCACTCCTTGGGCACGAACACCTGGCGCGGCTTGCCCCCCTGGCTCTGCACGAGGTACAGCGACGCGTGCAGTTCGCCGTGGGCACAGCGGCAGTTCGGTTTCCCGCAGCGGCGCAAACGAGGCGCCAACGTCCCGCGGAGAAAGCGCTGGCCCGAGACGATCTGCGTCAGGCGCGAGCGGCGTTTGCGCTCGCCTACCGGAAGACTGGAGCGGGATATCGGAGGGTTTTTCATCTGATATACTGCTACTATATCAGACAGAATCGGTGCTGTCAAGTCAAAAACGAATGCGAATCTGCTCGATCAGCGGGGACTGGGCAAAGCAATTGCAATTTCAAAGGGTTGAAGCAGGAAGGAAAGCACGAATGCGGAATCGCTGTCAGGACCCTGGTGTTTTTTTAAGTTTCCGCGTGTCCCTTTACTTGCCGTTGATACAATCCGCTCATGCAGTGCGAAGTTGCTGCCCGTTTACCTCGAACCGCCAGTCCTTGTGAAAGTACCGTTGGTGTTCAAGCAGCCGAACAAGGGGGGGCTACCCTGGCGGGAAGCTGTGATGGGAAGGCCGCTGACCGAGGAGAACACGCCCGCTATTCGGCTAGCGGCAGAGCTCTAATGTGCGCAGTCCATTTCATGGTAGCATGAGCAGGGTCTGACGTTTTGAGGAGGCACTTGGAAAGCGATTCGCTCAGCGTAATCATTCCTGTTTACAACGAGGAAGAGAATATCCTGCCCCTCCTCGAGCAACTCCAGGCCGCGGTCAGGGACTGGGGCGGGCAGGTGGAATTCCTCTTTGTGGATGACGGCAGCACCGACGCGACGCTGGAATTGCTCAAGCGCGCCCAGCCCCGCGAGCCGCGCATCCGGATCGCGCACTTCCGTCGGAACCTGGGCCAAACAAAAGCGATGGAAGCAGGATTTCACCTGGCCCGGGGCCGCGCCGTGGTCACGCTGGATGGCGACCTACAGAACGATCCGGCGGAGGTTCCGCGCCTGGCCCGCATGCTCTCCACGTTTGACGTCGTTTGCGGCATCCGCGCGCGCCGGCGGGACACCTGGTGGAAGCGCCGGTCATCCCGCATCGCCAATCGCTTTCGCAATTGGATGACGGGCGATGACATTGTCGACACGGGCTGCACGCTGAAGGCCTATCGGCGCGAATGCGTCGAGCGGCTGGAACTCTATAATGGCATGCACCGGTTTCTTGCCACCCTGCTGAAGATGCGGGGATACCGGGTGACGCAGGTGCCGGTAAGCCATCACCCCCGCCATGCGGGAAAAACGAAGTATGATACTTGGCGAAGGTTCAAGAAGGGTCTGGCAGACGTTTTGGCCGTGCGCTGGATGAAAAAGAACTGGATTGCCTACGAAGGCGTTTTGGAGGTCATGGAATCGCCTGAAAAAGCAGGAGTTAAGAGTCAGGAGTCAACTTAAGATCACAACTGTGACGCCCGCCGAATTTCGTTCGAACCCCAAGACGACGCTTGCCCTCTCGCTGGCCTTGCTGCTTTTCGCGGCGGCCGTGATGTTCTTTGCCGGCTTGGGACGGCTCCCCTTGCTGGAACCCGACGAAGGCCGCAACGCCGAGGTGGGAAGGGAAATGCTCGCCTCGGGGGATTGGATCACGCCACACTTCAACAGCTTTCCCGTTCTGGATAAGCCTGCCGTTTTCTTTTGGATGGTAGCGGCATCTTTCAAGGCGTTCGGTGTTTCCGAAGGTGCGGCCCGCATGCCGTCAGCCATTATGGGCGCGGCAACCATGCTGCTGGTCTGGTTCCTGGGGCGCCGCATGTTCGGGAATTCTGCCGGGCTGCGGGCGGCATTGATCTTTGCCACGTGCCCGCTGGCGTTGCTGCTGGCCCGCGAAGTCATCTTTGACATGACGCTGACGTTCTTTGTCACGCTGGCCATGGTGGCGTTCTGGCTGGCGGAGGAAAGGAAATTCGTCGTGCCATGGTTCGAGATGGTGATGTTCGCGGCCCTGGGCGTGGCAGCTATCACCAAGGGGCCGGTGGGCGTTATCATTCCGCTGATCTCCATTCTCATTTACGATGCGGTGCGGGGCCGCTGGCGGGAATGGCTGCGCTTGCGCTGGGGGTGGGGCGTGCTCGTTCTGCTGGCCGTGGCGCTTCCCTGGTTTATCGCTGTCTCCGTGCGTAATCCGGATTTCCCCCGCTATGCCTTTTGGAACGAAAGTCTGAAGCGCTTCGCCACCGGCGCCGCACGCCGCGGGGGTGGCGTTTTCTATTACGTGCCCGTGTTCTTGGGGGGATTCTTCCCTTGGAGCCTCTTCCTGATCTTCGCCGGCGGGAACCGCCTGCGGCGCTGGCGGGAACTGAAGCAAGAGGCAGGTCGGCCGATTCTGTTCCTGCTCTGTTGGGTGGCCTGGGTGGTCTTCTTCTTCTCGGTTTCGCACTCGAAGCTTCCCACTTATTTTCTGCCCGCCGTCGTACCGCTCAGCATTCTGATGGGCAGGACTTGGGGGGACTTGGATGCAGAAGGGCAAACGCGCGCGCCGGATTGGCTGACGGCAGGATTCGCGCTGCTGCTGGGATTGGGAGTGCTGACAGCTGCCAGCTCCCACTCGTGGCTTTACGGCTGGCTGTACGGCCGACTGGCGAAGAAACTTCATCCGGGCGTGGCCCAGCTCATCCCACCCTCGCTGCTTTACACCGGGCTGATCTTTGCCGGGTTGGGCTTCCTGGGCCGAAGGCTGGCGGCCCATATGCGCGGCCGGACCCGGGCGATCGTTACGTTTGCGCTGGCAGTGTGCACGGTCCCCATCCTTTTCGTACGATGGTACGCGCCGTTGAAACTGCTGGCCGAAACGGATTCCAGCCGGCGCCTGGCCGCCACCATCCTGGCGAGTCCCGAGCGGGATTCGCCTATTTTCGGCTATTATTATTTTCGCAACAGCCTGCCGTTCTATTTGCGGCGACCGGTGGGATTGCTCTCCATTCATTGGGGAGAAATGACCAGCAATTACGAAGTGGCGGAACAGGCAAGGGCTCGCGCGGCGGGCGGCCATCCGGGCAGGGGAGTGCTGGTGACGGTTCCGGAATTTCGCGACCTCACGAGATCAAACACGCTGCCCATTCTGGTGCTCACCCCTAACCGTCTCGTGCCTGATCTCTGGACGAATGTAGAGCGTGGCGAGCCGCTGTGGAGTGCATCGGACTTTTCCGTGTGGGAAATCCCGCCGGCTAGTGCTACCCCACGGGATCACAAACCGGCTCACTTGATTACGCCGTTCGTGCCTTGACCACTGCCGGGGCCGTCCCGCACGTACGGGCGATATGACGAGCAAGACCATGCCGCGATGCGGCGTGCCGGCTGTTCCTATGATCTGCAGTTCATAACCTGTAACCTATGTGCGGAATTTGCGGAATTTTCAATCTTCAGCTTCAACCGTTGGCCCACGCGGAGTGCATCGAAGCGATGGCGGCACGTATTTTTCATCGTGGCCCTGACAGCGGAGGCCAATTCGTTTTGCCCCCGATTGCGCTGGCGATACGGCGCCTGAGCATCATCGATCTTGAAACGGGTGACCAGCCACTCTCCAACGAAACCGGCGACATCACGCTGGTTTTCAACGGCGAGATTTACAACTACCGCGAGCTGTGCCAGGGCTTGCAGAAACGCGGTCACCACTTCAAGACGCGTTCCGACGGCGAAGCCATCATTCATCTGTACGAGGAGCGAGGTCCGGACTGCCTGCGCGATTTGAACGGCATGTTCGCCATTGCCCTGTGGGATCAGAAGGCGAAGCGATTGCTTTTGGCCCGCGACCGTGCCGGCGAGAAGCCGCTCTACTATTGGCGCAATGGCGACACTCTGGTCTTTGGGTCGGAGATTAAGTCCCTGCTTGAATATCCGGGCATCAGCCGTGCCATGGATCCCGTCGCGCTCACCCAGTATTTCTTCTACGGCCACTTTCCCAGCCCGCGCAGTGTTTTCGCCGAAATCAAGAAGCTTCCGGCGGCGCATCGTATGGTGGTAGAAGGCGGCAATATGCACGTTGACGCGTACTGGCATCCGCAGGAATATCTGCGTTCGCCGGAGAAGCCGCCGGTGACCGCCCGCGAGGAGCGCGAGTTGGTGGAGGAGCTCGCGTTGCGTTTGCGTCACGCGGCGGAATCGCGCTTGGTGAGCGATGTTCCCCTCGGCGTGTTCCTGAGCGGCGGCGTGGATTCCTCCACCATCGTCGCCATCATGAGCCAACTGAGCCCGGGAAATATAAATTCGTTTTCGGTGAACTTCCCGGAAAAGACGTTCAACGAGGAGCCCTATTCGACATTCGTGGCCAAGCGGTTCCACGCGGCGCATCACATTTTAAGGGCCGACAAGCAGCGCATGTACCAGGCATTGATGATGCTGGCCGAGTATCTGGATGAGCCCATGGCTGATCCGGCGGTTATACCCACCTACATGATTTCGCGCTTCGCCCGCGAGCATATTAAAGTGGCGTTGAGCGGTGAGGGCAGCGACGAGCTTTTCGGCGGCTACCCCACTTACATGGGAGCGCGGCTTGCGGACTATTACTTGAAGCTTCCCAGCGTGGTGCGGCGACAAGTCTTTGGCCGGCTCCAGCGCTTTCTCCCCGTGTCCTCTTCGGCCGTTCCCAAGGGTTTGTTCCTGCGTCGGTTCTTAAGTCACGCGGAGAAGAACCCCGCGGAACGCCATCACATCTGGTTCGGCATGTTCAATCCCACGGAGCTCGACCAGCTTTTTGCGCGGGATTGGGCGGGTCCCCAGCCACCCAGCAGCGAAATCTACGCGCCACTCGATCGGGTGCTGAAGGGCGCACGCTTCGATGAGACCGTCTCGGAGATGCTTTACCTGGATTTTCGCCTCTACCTGGAAGATAACCTGCTGGTAAAGGTCGATCGCGCCAGCATGGCGTGCTCGCTGGAGTTGCGAACCCCATTTCTGGACCACCGATTAATAGAGTTCGCAGAAGGGTTGCCCGGCGATCTGAAGGTGCGACGCTTTCAGCTTAAATACATCCTCAAAAAGGCCGTGGAACGCTGGCTGCCCAAGGAAATTGTCTATCGCCAAAAACGCGGGTTCTCCGTTCCGATCGCCAGTTGGATGCGCAATGAGTTACGGCCGCTCGTGGACGAAACCCTGGGAGAGGAAAAGTTACGGCGGCAGGGAATGTTCAACGTCGCGTTCGTGCGCCGCTTGCTCAACGAACATTGGTCGGGGAAGGTGGATAACCGCAAGACCCTGTGGACGCTCTTTAGCTTTCAACTTTGGTATGACCGGTGGGGGAAAAACTAAGTATAAGCATGATTCCGAAAAGTATCACCGTAGCTCACAACTTTCCGCCGTGTGGGGCGCCGGCGAAAGATGCCTTTCGCCCGGCGGAGTGGGCCATTATCCGCCGCTGCCGCACGCCTAAGCAGGCGCAGGAATTTCTCCGCAAACTTCCTTACAACTGGGAAAAACGGGGGGAGACGCTGCGGACATTCCGCGGTGTGGTGCGTTATGGAAGCGCCCACTGTCTGGAGGGTGCTCTGAGCGCGGCGACGGTCCTCGAGCAGCACGGTTATCCCCCGCTGCTCCTGGACCTGGAATCGCGGGACCAGCTCGACCACGTGTTGTTTCTCTTCAAAAAGAACGGTCGCTGGGGCACGGTGGCGCGCTCGCGGGATGCGGGTCTGCACGGACGCAAACCCGTGTTCCGTACCATTCGCCACCTGGTGATGAGTTATGTGGACCCCTACGTGGACGGTTCCGGACGCATCACGGGCTACGGCGTGGCCGACCTGCGCACCCTGGTGAAGTGCGATTGGCGACTCTCCTCGAAAAACGTCAAGGAAGTCGAACGCGCCCTTATCAAAATGCCCCACAAGACCATCCGAACTTCCGAACGTCGCTACCAAGCGATGCTGCGACGGTTCCAGGCATTTCGCAGAAAGCACCCCAACGAGCCCGCCACGTTTTATTCCAACCGGAACGTTTGGCTCTGAGCTTGTCATGTCCACGGCTGGTTCGGGCGTGCTGGGCATCAGTTATGGCCGGAGTTGAGCGACCATTTGATACGGCAGGAACGCTTACGCCAGGGAAGGTTTCAGTATTCCGCCACCGCCCCTTCGCGCGCGTCGAGATCGATACGCATAATCCATTCGCAATTGACGTGGTGAGACGTGAAGAACTTTTCCAGCGTGGATTGATCGCGGCATTCCACTTCGGTGAGCATGCGCCCGCCGATCTGACTGGACACGCACCGCTGAACCTTCACTTCCGGGCTTGTCATGAGCGTCAACATGAGCTGCCTAAGTGCTTGTTTGGTCAGGCAAGCCGTGGTGTGGGCGGCAAAATAGAGCGGCATGGTTCCTCGCGCAGGGCCTGAGATTTGTGGACTCTATATGCGGGAATTACCTGCCCCTAATCCCTGAACCCTAATCCCTAATCCCTACCTTCACTCCAACGCAGAGAGCAGCAAGGAAGCCTTGCGCGCCAGGTTCAAGGCGCGGGAAAGATCGCCGCTGGTCATGGCGTCCTCGGCCTGGGAAAAAAACATGCGCGCGTCTTCGAGCGTTCTCTGGTCATTGGCGGAAAGCCGCGCTCCGCTTAGCCGGGCCAAGCGCTGGCGAATGTCCTGTTCCAAGGTCAGGTACTGGCGACGGAGCTCGTTCTCCTGGGCAGAGCTCTGGCGCGGCTCCAGGGCGGGAACTTCCGCCGGCGGTGCTTCGGGATTTTCCTGGGTGGGAGTTTCATCCGGCTCAGGCGGTGTCGTGGTGCGCGCCGCGTGGCTGCCGCTTCGCCGGCCACCACCGGCATTTTTCGCAGGCTCCGGGCTCTCGGGCGGAGGAGTCTCTTCGGCTTCGGCCGGGGGAGCGGGTTCCTCAATCACCAGGACCTTCGGTTCACCGGGCGTGGGTGCGGCGGCCGCCGGGGGTGGCGCAGGCACATAAACAACAATACCACTTGGCTCTTGGCGTTTGGGACAAGCGCCAAACCAGACCAATAGCGCGCAGACGGAAGCCAGCGTTAATTGTCGCGGCATACTGAGATTCTACCACCGGCGGACCATTGCGTCCTAGCCATCCGCATGGGGTCTTGCGTCTGGAGTCTTTGCTGTAGCACCGGCCTTTAGGCTGGCATTTGCCGGGCTGAAACGTGTGCCGGTTCAAAGTACCGGGCTGAACCTCGGCGTTACATGCGCCGCATAGACCGGCCCAGGAATGCCGAAGTGCGGCAGAGGGTGCCCAAAGATGGCACGCGCGACGCAATGAAGCGAACGCCGTAGTTCTGTAGATAAACCTGCCCTGGCATGCCGACCACGCTCAGAACCGCGAATAACAGACCCGTAAAGATCAGCAGTGCAAGCGCGCCAACGAAGATGCTCAATGGGTTCCACGCCCATGCCACACCGACTGTCCGCAGAGCAAGAATAACCAGTGCGGCGGAGACCAGCGCGCCGGCCGATAATCCCATCAATACCGGGAAAAGCACAATCAGCACACCGATGCTGACGGCCAGCGACACGGCAAAGCGCAATACGACGTAGAATAGAAACGTGCCGGAGTCGCGGCGCGCCATTCTCCAGACCGTTCGCCACGCAGCGGGAAGAGAAATTCCATCGCAGTACATTACCGGCGCCACCAAATCGTCCGTCACGGTAATGACGGTGGCCACCAGCAGTCCAACCAGGACTACTCCAAGCAACTCCGTGGCGAGTAAGACGGAATTAACCCACCCCGGGTAACCCGCCTCGCGGATAATGGCGAGGTAGTGAATCGAGACAAGCGCGACTCCGAAGCCTGCCACCAGCAGGGCGCCCACCACGCCTAATAGCCAGAGGAAATAAGAGCGGCCAAAGGATTGAAAGCGTTTCCACGCGGCGCCTAACGTGACGTCCTGTTTAATGACCGCGTCAATCAGCACGAAACGCAGCACGCAGCGCACATAGATCAGAGCCAGTCCCAAGCCTACACTGAGCACGACGGCCAGCAAAATCAGGCTCGGGTGCCGGGCAGCAGTCAGGCGCGTGCGGGCAAGCAGTTCCGGTATATGCAGGTCCAAGGGCAGGGCGCCGAACGCCCACTGGAAAGCCGCCGTCGAGGTGCCACCGCCCAGGAACACACACACCACACTCAAGGCCACCCAGCGCCGGCGGACAAATGGACGCAGCAGCAGGCGCAACGTTGCATGCCAGGCAGGAGAAAGGGATTCGAAAGGAGACAACACGCCCGATTCCGCCCGGCGGGGCGGCACAAAATGGAGGGGCTGGGGCATTCGCTTGGCAGCGTCCAATTCGGTCATCTCTCTGCTACTTGCGACTCGTAGACCTTCCGCCATTCTTCGCGTTTGGCGAGCACATACTCCTTTGCGTGCTGGAGAGACTTATAAGTCCGCTGGCCCTTGATAAGGTTGCACGGTTGGCAGGCCGTCACCAGGTTGTCCATCACCCGGGGGCCGCCGTGGGCGTGCGGATGAACGTGATCGATGGTCAGAATCATCCAGTTTTCGAAATCGCGCTGCCCGTCGAGCCCGCAGTAATGGCATTTGAATTTGTCTCGCCTGAAAATCTTCATCGCATCTTCGCGGCTGATGTGAGGTGAGGGTCCGGTGAAGAATTTTATAAGCCGCCCGAGGGGCATGGTTCTTCCTCCTGAGACAGAACTCGAACTCGCTAATGACCTTAAAATGACATTATTCCTCGACCGGAAGGATCCCCGTTAAACGACATCGAGCACTTTCAGCAGGTCCCGCCAACTTTCTCTCCGAAGCCTTTTCCAGTGGCGCAGCGGCTACCATCTTAGCCCGAATAGTGGGGAATTGGTAGCGCCTCGTAAGCCCTGCCAGCCCTGTGGCAAGCTGGGGCAGGACGAGCCTGAAGACGTTGAAAACCGTCCTTGCCTGAACTCTGCTGTGGCGTCCTGCGTTTGGTGCAGAAAGTGCAAGTGAGGTACAATTATCGAGCGGGGGTTGGCGGATGATGGTCGTTCTCACAGTCCGAAGAACCGCAATTGCTGCTGCGTGCTCGGCAATTGTACTGACTTTTGCCTTACTATGGATGGGCATCCCCGATCCGGCGGCGCTGGCGGCTTCTCCGCAATCTGCCGCCCCCGCGGCGCCCAGCCCATCAAGCCCAAGGGCTACTGAACTCGGCGTCTGGCATCACTTCGGCGAGAACCAGAGCAAGCCCTCGGCGGAAACTCCCCAAATCGGCGTGTGGCGGCATTTTGGCCCGGGAAATAACCCGGCGCCACCGGTTCATGAATCCCCAACTCGCCGAACCGTGGCGCCAAGCCGGACGCAGGAGTTGGAGCAAGAGATGTGCGAGTTAGTCAACCGCGATCGGGCCGATCCCGCAAACGCGGCTGAGACTAACGGCCGTGCGTTCCCCCTCCGCTGGAACGACAGGCTCGCGGCCGTGGCGCGCGCCCACTCCCTCGATATGTTGAATCAAGGGTACTTTGGCCACGAGGACCGGCAGGGAAGATCGGTGGCTGGCCGCGTCGAGGCTGCCGGAATGGACTGGCAAGCGGTGGGCGAAAACATTGCCCTATTCACCAGTGTTGACGCCGCAGAAGCGGCCTTCATGAACGAGCCCCGGTTTAGCAAGAACCATCGTGCCAACATCTTAAATACCAACTACACCGATGTGGGTATTGGGATTGTGCAGGCGGCGGACGGCAGGCTTTATATCACGCAGGATTTTTACGCAGGTCCGCAGCACCCCTGAACCCGTCGGCCCCCTTGCGGCACAGCGAAATCCATCCTCCTTCCCAAACCTGCCGGTCCACAACCAGATCTCGCATTATTCGTTACGCCCGCAACACGTCTTTTCTCGCCGCCCCCCCGCGCACGAAAGAAAAATTCATGAAGTTCTGACCAACTGCCGATTACACATCTGAACGCGCCAAGAGGCCGACAGGTCCCGGAGACCACGGTGGGAGGATAAGGTGAACGGAATTCATCAAATAGTTCTAATGTTTTTCCTGATCCAGTTCGTAGTCGTATGGCTGGCACTCATCGCCGCCATGCGAATGGGCGACCCGCAATGCTCCCTGCCCACCATGAGGAATTTCCCGAGACCTGAAAATCAGCCTGACAAGGAACCCGTCACAATAGGCCAGTAGGCAGAAAGCAGAAGGCCGTGGGCGGAAATCGTTCCGCCTTTTGCGTATTCCCAATGTCATACTCGTAATTTGCTGTTCGTAATATCCGATCCCCTCCACCCTACTCCCTATTTCTGCTTTTCGCTTTCTGCCTACTGCCTTCTGCTGACGCTTTCCGTTCCGCGATTCTCATACCACTTTACATTCCCGGTGGAGCCGCCGATGGCCACTACATCGAGCCGGCCATCGCCATCGATATCCGCAATGGCCAGGCCGGAGGTGGCCATCCCTGAGTCGAGTAGTTGTTTGTCCCAATTCCATCCGGTGGCATCAGCGGCGTAATAGACGTAAAGGCTGGTGCCGGGGCCACGGAAGCCTGCCACGATCTCATCGTTGCCGTCGCCGTCCAGATCTGCGTACGCAAGCGCGTGCCCTTCGTGGAAATCGGGGTCGATGACGTGCCGCGTCCATAACTCGCCCCGCCGCCCTTCGGTGTAGACAACCACCTGGTCGCCATGCCAGGGTTCGATGGTGGCCAGAAAGCGTTTTCGGGCCACCGTGCCGACGCCAATCTCACTCGCGCCACGCTTGGGGCTGGACTGCTGATCGCCGGCCGCGAGGTGGGTGCGAGTCCAGGTTAGCTCGGCGCCGTGACCGGTAGAATGGAACAGGTGTACACCCTCGAAGCTCGCGGTCAGAATCTCGTCGCGGCCGTCGCCATCCCAATCCAGCACGTTCACGCCATGCACCACGGTCAAGGAATTGTCGATCAGATGGGAAGGCCACTCGGATGGCGGCGCCTCCTTCGCGGAAGCGTGACCACGCGTCAGGACTTCCGGCATTTCGAACCACGTCAGCGGGGCGGGTACGTTGTATTCGGGCGCCACCGCGCCGAAACCCAGCAGCGGCGCGTCCACCAGGGCCAGCCGTCCCGTGCCATCTAAATTCGCCCAGCGCAGGCGGTGGGAGGTGGGAATTTTACCGAGCGGCGCGAGGCGCCATTCACGGTCGTCGTTCGTCACCGGGGCGGCCCACCACAGGCTTCCGCCGTGCGTGCTATCGTCAAGCGAGAAATCGCTGGCCAGGGCCATTCCGCGAGCGGGATATTCCGGACGAAACAACGGCGCCAGGCTGATATTGTTGTGAGTTGTGCTGGTTATGGGACGCGCCTGCCAGGTGGGGTTCTCATACCACTCGACGATGCTCTCCGCCGAACTCAGCGCCAGAATATCCAGCCGCCCATCGCCGTTTACGTCCGCCACCGCCACTTGGTAGCCGTGCGGAATGCGTGCCACATCGTGCACTCGCCACTGGATCGTGTTGCGCTTACTCGTTCCTGTTCCTGACTGTCGTCTGACAGGCAGGCGCATCGCCGCCAGGGCTCCTTCCGCCAACGCCGGAGCTAATGTTGCCAGCAAGAATTCGCGTCGGGACAGGTGGATGCTGCCGTGCATCTCCATAAACGAGTAGTGTACGCGATGGCGTCGTCATTGCCCACCGTCAAAGGGCATATAGGGGGGACGATTCTTGCGTAAAGCCTTAAACGGTAACAACTTATCCGGATAAAGTCGGCGCCACCGTGCGGCTTCTCGGCGGGGAGGGCCGTCGGGCATATCACCTTGCACCCAGACGTGCTACACTCGCCGGCTCAGGCTGGCTCACGCTGCGCTTCAAACTGGCCGCGAATGGGTAATCGTGCGGTGGCCAGCAGCTCCACCGTGGGAGGGGCAGGTACTCTTCTCTCGTGCTTGCCACCCGAACGTGTCAAGCTGGCCATACGTACTGTTGGATGAATCAACCGCCCTGTTGACTTATCCAGACGCAAATGGCGAAGATTGGGAAAACTAACCCCTCGCCCTTATGCGAAGCGAGCCGCTTGGCATAAGAGAAACTTGCGCGTGACGGCGGGCAAGTTTTCGCACGATTCGACACCACACCCTCGATATGAAAACCCTAATCCCGCTGCGCAGTCGTGTTACGCTGCCCTGCGGGTGTTAGGCGCGTTCGACATTCGCCGCCTGCAGACCCTTGGGACCCTTCTTCACTTCAAAGCTTACCCGGGCGCCCTCTTCGAGCGTGCGATATCCTTCGCCCTGGATGGCTGAGAAATGTACGAAAACATCTTCGCCGCTTTCGCGCTGGATGAATCCGTAACCTTTTGCGGCATTAAACCACTTTACCGTTCCTTGTTCCTTCATACTGAAAGCACCTGCTTATTTTGATTGTGGCAATTTGTCGAATAGGCAACGGCGGGCTTTCCCCACAGCTCCCGTAATACCTCGTCACGCAAATCTTGAATGACTACCTGGCACGCTGTTCGCGTTTGCGATCGGGCGGAAATTACTACAACAAACTGCGTGTGAGACCATAGCATCTTTTTCGGAAATGTGCATTACAAAAATTTATAAAAGTTATAGATATGACAATTTGTCCGCTACTATACAAATGGACTCGAACCCGGTGCACCGATCTTGGCGCCGCATACAATTCCCTTCGAGCGACCGGCAAGTTCAAATGCAAGCTGGAACGCAGCGTCTGTAGATGCGCGACGCAAGGTTTCGAGTAGGGACGGAACACGCTCTGCGCTTATTTCGCTGCGCTCAATTGCGTGCGGAGCGCGGCGCAAACGCAATGGAACCGGCTCGTGCAATCAGGCGGGCTAAATAGGCTGGTGCCGTATTGTCGCAGGCTGGGCCGGCACTTTGCCTGCCAGGCGATTGCATGCATACGCCGCAGCCCGCAGCGGGACGGAGACGTGCACCGTTTCCCCTGCGTCGTCCACATCAACCATCAATGCGTCGCGCACCTTGGCAATCCTGACGTGCTCTTGCCGGCCGTCAATCTGAACAAGCGTAGCGTCGGGGCAGCGCATGAGTTCTTCAGTGGCCGCTCGGATGGCGGGAAGCCACGGTTGGAGTTGGCGGGAGGCTTCGCGAGTTTTGTTCGTGGGTAACAGCATGGCGCCAACCGGAAGCAGTGCGCCGGGTGCCATCAAGCGAAGGTGCTCACCACCGGGCGACTTGGACTGGACCTCGATACGCACCATTCCCATTCTGTACACAACCGTGCCGGTGAGAGCGGCAAAGGCAACTGGGATTTGCAGCAAAGCCAATTTCAGGATCATGGATGCTACTCCGTAGTGCCTGGACTGGGCACAGGCAGTTAGTGGGGGGCTGGTTTCTCAGGCAACTGGGGGGCACACTCGCCCAGCTCCGTTATCTGGCGAACACGGCTTCAATCGGCCACGTTCTTCGAATCCACCCAGATCCGCACGCTGCTGTCCGCATCGCTCACGGTGACCAGGTCGGTGTCGGGGTAATTACTCAACGCGCGGATCGCGGCGAGCAGGTTCAGTTCATCTTTCTCACCTGAGAGCAGCGCGTTGACAACTGTAAAGGGAACCTTGATGTCGACGTTTGAGCCGCGCTTCTTTTCACCGCTCCGGCCAGTCTTCGCAGTCACAGCGTTTGTCTCGCGAACTTTGATCAGGAAAAAGCCTCCTGATTTCGCCACTCGGACGTTTTCATGCCGGGAGTCCACAGTAACGTACTCGTTGTCCTGAGCGTTGCCGACAGCTTCCAGCAGCGCACGCAGATCCACCTTGTCGGCGGCGTGTCCATCAATCTTGATCAGCCCATCATGGAGGTTGTCTGCCTTGATCGTGGGCAGGATTTTCTCCGCCAGACTCAAGGGAATGTTCACGTGCACCCGGTCGCCATCTTCACCGTTCTCGATCACCTTGACATGCACCCAACGATCGGCCGCTACGGCCAGACCTGCCGTTGCCGTCCAGGCGAGCATCACCAGCACCCACAGGTTGCGTTTCATAGTCGCTTGGCTCCTTTCTAGACCCAGTTACGCGCAGAGAAGCGCGAAAGTTCCGGAACACTTCGAAACATCAATTTGCTGTATGCTGTTGAGGTATAGGTTCACGCAGATCAAGAGGTCACTGTCACATGGAGCCTGAGAAAGCGTGCCCGCGGTGCGGGCGCAAAATTCCGTGGGGACAAAGCGAGTGCCCTTTCTGTTCGGAGCACCGCGGCTACTTCTGGTCGCTGCGACGAAATACCTTTCTGGCCTTGGTTGTCGCACTTTTAATCATTCTTTTCGCGCTTACAGCTTTTGTCGTGCACCGCTATGACGCCACGCGTGCGAGCCTGGCGCAGCGTTGGTATAGCGAAGGCGAAGCGGCTCTGCGGTTCGGGCGGGCGGAGGTTGCACTGGCGGACTTCCGCAACGCGTTGGTTTACTCGCCGGATAATCCCTTTTTTCAACTTCGGCTGGGGCAGGCGTTCGCGGCCACGGGACGCATTCCGGAAGCACGCAGTCGCCTGCTTAGCCTGCGGGAACGCGAACCGGGGAATGGCCCCGTTAATCTCGAGCTGGCGCGGCTGGCGGCGCGTCAACACGCCCTGCCGCAGGCCGTGCAGTTCTACCATGACGCGGTGTACAGCGAGTGGGAGGGCGATGCGGCGGCGCAACGCCGGGCGGTGAGGCTGGAACTGGTGAATTCTCTCCTCGCTTCTGACCAGAAGGCTGCGGCGCGCGCCGAGTTGATCGGCGTGGTTGGTAATCTGCCTGCGGACCCAAACTTGCGGACTCAAGTGGGCACACTCATGATGAAAACGGGTGCGTATGACGACGCTTTGGGACTCTTTCGCCAGGCGCTCGCCGTCGAACCACATGCAGTGGCGGCGCTGGCCGGGGCGGGCGAATGTTACTTTCGAACCGGCCAATATGAACACGCGGAGGTCTACTTGAACCGGGCCTTACATTACAATCCGCATTTGACCGAGGCTGCCGCGATGCGGGACACGGCGCGAGCCGTGTCGATTCTGGATCCCTTCCTGCCCTATCTGCCCGAGCAGGAACGGGAAGGGCGCGCGCGGCAGGCCTTCGAGCAAGCCATGACACGCCTCAATAGCTGTGCGGCGCAGCGCGGCATCGACTTGCAGGCGGCCGGCGGCGACCCGCTGCAAAGCGTCTACGTGCAGGCTGCGGCGCTGGAAGCCAACCTGCGCAAGCGCCGTCTGCGTCGCGATTCGGAATGGGTCGCCAACACCATGGACTTGGTCTTCGCCATCGAGAAGTCGGCGGCCCAGGCGTGTGGACAACCGCAGGGCCGCGACCTGGCGTTACTGCTGATTGCCCGCGCGCAGGAAGGAGCGAAGCAGTGAGCGGCGCCCCCGCAACCCTGCGGCAAATCCCGGTCGCGGCGCGCGCGGCTCTGGAAGGACTGCGCCGGAGAATCGGCTGGCAAGCCGAGCGGGCGTCCATCGGCGAAGCGCGACTGTTCCTTTCGCTCTCCGTGATTATTGGCCTGTTTTCCGGATTGTTCGTTGTTCTGTTCCGGATCGCCATTGACTGGACGCATATCCGCGTTTTTGGTTCTGCTCTCACGCCACCCTGGCTGCGCATCCTGTTAGTGCCCACGCTGGGTGGGTTGGTAGTGGCCTTCCTGGTGGTCAGGTTCTTCCCGCGCGCACGCGGCAGCGGTGTAAACCAGACGAAGGCGGCCTTGTACATTTACGATGGCTTCATACCCTTCAATACGGTGATTGGAAAGTTCGTGACCTGCGCCCTGTCCATCGGTACCGGGCAATCGCTGGGACCCGAAGACCCTTCACTGCAAATGGGCGCCGGGATTGCCTCGGCACTGGGGCGGCGGTTGCGATTGTCGCGCGAAAAAGTGCGCCTGATTGCGCCGGTAGGTGCGGCGGCCGGACTGGCGGCAGCGTTTAATGCCCCCATTTCCGCGGTTCTGTTCGTCATTGAAGAGGTGATTGGGCAGTGGACGGCGGGTGTGCTGGGAGCGATCGTGCTTTCGGCGGTCTCGAGCGTAGTCGTGATCCGGTGGTTCCTGGGAGAGCAGCCGCTGTTCCACATACCCGAGTACCACCTGGTCCACCCCGCCGAACTACTGGCCTACGCGGCCTTGGGTGTCATCGGGGGCATCTCCTCCCTGGCGTTAATCAAGATCATCAGCTACGCGCGCCCGCGGCTAAAGCTTCTTCCCCGCTGGACCCAGTATTTTCAGCCGGCGGCGGCAGGACTGCTGATCGGGATCATCGGCCTGCGGTTTTCGCAGGTGATGGGCGCCGGCTACGTGTTCATGGACCAGGCCATGCTGGGCGAGTTTACCTGGAGAATGATGGCGCTGCTGGCGGGATTTAAGATTATCGCCACCTGCCTTTCGTTTGTCAGTGGCACTCCGGGCGGCATGTTTGCGCCCACGCTGTTCATTGGCGCCATGATCGGCGGGGCCGTGGGCAGCATCGAGCACCATTTCTTTCCCTGGCTCACCGGCTCGGTGGGCGCTTACGCCCTCGTGGGCATGGGGACGCTGTTCGCGGGATTTCTGCGCGTGCCTATGACTTCCGTGTTCATGGTGCTCGAGGTCAGCGGGAACTATTCCATCATTCTGCCGGTGATGATTTCGAACACTATCGCTTATCTGATTTCCCGGCAATATCAGCAGATCTCGCTTTTTGACGTGCTCTCGCGCCAGGACGGAATGGACCTGCCATCCATGGAAGAGCGCCGGGAAGAAGTGTCGTTGCACGTAGAAGACGCGATGCGAGTGTATAAGAGCGCGGTGTTCAACGTCGATGATCCCCTCAGCGTGGCGCTCGCGCGGGGCGAGGGGTCTCCCGAGTCTTTCGTGCTCGTCCAGACTGGCGGGGGAAAATGGTACGGGATCACGCGCGACGAGTTACGCCGCCAGGCCACGCAGTTCCCGGAAGGGGCGACATTGCGCAGTGTGCTGCCGCGCGAGCCGTTGCCGCACGTCCATCCCGACCATACGTTGGAAGAGGCGTTGCGGCGCCTGGGCAAGCGGCCGCTGCTGCCGGTGCTGAATCGCGCGGACTTTCACAGATTGGAAGGCGTAGTGGGTCTTCCCGATATCCTCGGGGCCTACGACGCAGCCGGCGCTCAGCGCTCACGGAAATTGCTTGCAGTTGCCATGGCGATTCCGGCTCCCGCTCCACCGCAGGATAACAAAGAATAATCGCTTCAACGATTGACAATCCAGGATCGGCTCCATTACGGTGGCTGTGTGCCGGGGGCGGCCTCGGCTTGGGGTGGAAGCCGCATGAGCTTGATGGCATTCTTTGCGCTGCTCGGAGGTTTGCTGGTTTTGGCCTTCGTTGCCAATCGGCTGGCACAGCGGACGCGTGTGCCTGATGCCGTCGTGCTGATTCTTACGGGCGTGCTCTTGGGGCCGGTTTCCCACCTGGTGGATGCCACAAGATACGAGAGCATCACCCGCGGCTTCGGCACGCTCGCCCTGATTCTGATCTTGTTCGAAGGCGGCCTGGAGCTCGACGTGCGCGAAACCCTGCGCCACCTGGGCGGCGGCCTGGTGCTTTCCTGGTCGGCGTACGTCGTTACCGCGGCGCTGGTGGCCGCGGTTGCCAAAGGTTCCCTGAGCCTTTCCTGGCGGAATTCGGTTCTGGTGGGAGCCGTGCTCGCCTGCGTCAGCAGCACGATCATGCTTCCGGTGATCCAGCAGATTCCCCTGCGCACGCCGGTCAAGCTCACTCTCTTGGTGGAAAGCTCCGTCGGCGACGTGCTGGCGGTTCTCACCGTAGACGGCCTGTTGAACCTCCCGCGATCCAGCGGCTCATTGCTTCCGGGATTGATCGGCGGATTTGTATTTGAGATGGGGGTGTCGTTGGTCGTCGGACTGGTGGCCGGCATTCTTTGGGCCCGCTTGATGCCGTTGCTTTCCGACCAACGCTTCTGGCAGGCCCTGACGTTTGCCGCCGTGCTGCTGCTATATTCCGGAACCTCCGCCGTCCACGCCAGCGGGCTATTCGCGGTCCTGGTGTTTGGAATCGTTCTGGCCAACCTGCCGCAAATCCGCAAGGAACTTCTGCGCGCTGACTTGGGCATATACCTCCCGGAGCGGGAAGTGCATCACCAAATCCTGAATTTCCATTCCGAGCTGGCTTTTCTGATTCGTACCTTCTTCTTTGTCATGATTGGCGCCGTGGTGCATTTTTCCGGGCTGCGGGCCAATGTTGTCCCCATTTTCGGTTTCGCGGGCGCCATCCTGTTGGCTCGCTGGTTGGCCGTAAATCTCAGCCGCTGGACGTGGAAGGATATCTCCTCGCAGGAAAGAGATCTGATTGTGCTCCTGCTTCCCCGCGGGCTGATCACGGCAGTGTTGGCCATCCAAGTCATCGATGTGCGAGGAACGGAATTTGTGTTCCTGCGCGCCGTGGCCTTCGCTGTTATTCTGCTGACGAATTTGCTGGTCGTGCTGGGCAGCGTCCGCGCCCGCCGCGCCCTACCGCATCTCGTGCCTTCGCGGCAAGTTTCTCAAGCCGCCGCGGGGTCCCTGGACCGCTATTGATTTGACGAGTGGAGTTCGCGCTGCCTCCACTTGAGCAGGGCTATCGCATAGTCCCGAACCTGCCGGACGCCGTCACTGCCAGTCCACGACTGCCTTTACCACGCCGGCTTCACGATGGAGCCATGCGGGGAAGCGCTGGTGCATCAGGGTGTTCGCCGCGAACTCGGTGGGCCATGCTGCTACATTAATTTCCCCGCTTTCCATGGTTTCGAGCACCCGCCGCTGCTCGGCCGCGGTGCTGTTGCGGCTGGAGAGGAGGGTGGCCTCGCGGCGGTGGATCTCCGGATCGAAAATCGAAATCTGGTCGTTGACCAACCCGACAAAGATCAGCTTGCCCCCTTGCTGGAGCAGGTGGATGGATTGCTCCATGGAGTCGCGGTCGCCCGTGCAATCGAACACCAGCATCGATGGTTCCTCCTGGCGCGCTTCCGCGTGGGAGGGGTAGTAGCGTTTCAGCGCAAAATGGATGGCCGCGAAGGCGAGGCGCTCCGGCATCTTTTCGATCACGGCGATATCGGCGGCGGCCAGCCGGAGAAACTCGATCACCGACAGCCCAATGGGACCGGCGCCCGCTACGATGGCCCGCTCGCCCGGCTCCACCGCCGCTCGTCCCACCGCGTGGAAGCCCACGGCGAGCGTCTCCACCAGCGGGATTTGCTCGGCCGGCAGGTGATGGCACTTGTAGATCTGTTTTGCCGGCAGAAGGATGCGGTCGCGCATGCCGCCATCGGAGTGCACACCGATCACGCGCATCGTGGCACAGCAATTGGTGCGGCCGCGCACGCACGCCGCGCAGTGCCCGCAGGTCATATAGGGATTCACGGCGCAACGGTCGCCGACGTGGAACTCCTCCACGCCCTCGCCGGCCGCGACCACCTCCACCGCCAGTTCGTGCCCCAGAATGCGCGGGTAAGTGAAAAAGGGCTGCGTGCCCTCAAACGCATGGAGGTCAGTGCCGCAGATTCCGACGGTCAATACTCGCACCAGCACTTCGCCCGGGCCGGGCGTCCCCGGTGGTGCGGTTTCCGACGTTGCGAACGTGCCCGGTTGTTCCAAGGTGATGGTTTTCACAGTTCCAATCCTCACCCTAAATGTGATGAACGTGCCCGCAGCGCCCTGATTCGAAAGGGCATCGGCTTCCGGAGTCCGGCAAATTATCGTTGCTCGTGACCGGTGACGGCCTGGTTTTCCCACGACCGGCAGACGCGCTCGATGGTATCAATCATGTTATCCACCTGCTCGGGATCAGGCGGGCGCCCGGAGTGGACGGCGGCGTTGCGGATTCTCCACGCCTTGTCGAGTTGCGCCTTGTCTTCAATCGAGATGTAGCCGTCTTCGGCCAGGCGATCCAGGAGAATTTCAATCGCGCCGCGGACGTTCAGGTTCATGCCGCCGCAGAGTTCCCGCGCCGCCACCCGCAGCAGCCGCTCGTACTCTTCTCCCGCGATTTTGCCTGCCAGCTTAGGCTCCTCTTCCACCAGGATGCGCGCCAACTCCAGCGGCCCGTAGTTGCGCAAAAAGGGCCGCAAAACCTGCGCCACACGGCGGCGTTGAATCCAAATGTCGGAGTCGAACTCGTCGTACGACGTGGGAACGTCGTTGTTGTGCGTCTCCCCCGCCACCAGCTCGTGGTAGGTCCACAAGGCCGTCTCCGTGTCAGCCACGGACTCCATGCGAAAGTGTTCCTTCCAGGCCCGCAACTCGTCGCAATACGCCAGGTAAAGGTCCATGGTCCGCGGCCGATGAACCTGCAACAGGTTCATGATGGGCGTGGAAAACACGCCGTAACGGTCCGGATGAGCGAAGCGCAGGACCAGGGATACCATGCCTGTGCTATGCAGCACGTTCAGGGCGCGCCGCACCAGAACGCGCGCGTCCGCCGGCGAGGGGCCCAGCACCAACCGGGCTTTCTTCAGGGCCTGGTCTAGCTCCTTTTCGTTGGGCCGGGGCCAGTAGCGCGCGAAAGGCGTCGCGGCAGGGTCGAAAATGTTAAGTACGTCTTTTGCCGAAAGCCACCGGTTGCCGGTGCAGAGCGGCTCGAACTTCTTCTCCAGCACGTGATAGGAATAGGTGCGCCCGAATTTCCGCTTGCAAACCTCCGGAAACCGGTCGAGATAAACTTTCAGATCAAAACCGGGCATATCCGCCTCTGCATGAGCTCAGGAACTCGAAGCCGCGTACCGCCGGCACTGACCGCGCCATGCATTCTCCTCCAATACCCGACAAATGACAATCCGCGACCGTCGGGTCTTAAATGATCGGAACATCGGGTCATTGCGCCATCCACTCCTCTAATATATTGTACCTAAAGGCCGGTGTTCATCAGGTTTTGTCCAGCAGCAATAGAAGAAGGCGAGTTCCCCCATCAGAAGACTCCCGCTGGCCGAAAACAGCCACCAATCGGCTGATTTTAGGCAGCATTCCCAAAAGCGTTGCTTGCGAGCCGGAAGCGATGACCCATGCTATCCCCTTGACAATCCGCGACATAAACTTCATTAATCTATTCTCAGTTTGGCACGCTCCTTGCCTTAGATGGGGTGGACGTTGATCTCTAGCTCGATCGTGAACGTCCGAGCGAGGTGGCCGATGAAAAGCCGATTCCTTTTGATCACATTGCTGATGCTCTCGACAGGACTGTATGTCACGCCGACGATGCGCGCCCAGGAGGGACCGGAAGGCCCGGAGACACCACCCGTAGCACCGCAACCGGCACAACCGCCGCAACCGGAAGCTCAACCCCAGTCGCAGCCGCAAACGTCGGTGGCGCGGATCAGCGTGGTTCACGGTCAAGTTTCCACAATGCGCGGCGACGGCGGCTCGTGGGTGGCGGCCACGGTGAACGCCCCCTTGGTGCCGGGTGATCAGGTGGCGACCTCAGATGGTTCGCGGGCGGAAGTCGAACTCGACTATGCAAACATTCTGCGGCTCGCGCAGGGTACGGACGCCAAGATGGCCGACCTTGAGCCGAACAAGATTGACATCCAGTTGGCCCAGGGCCTGGTAGACTACACCGTTTACAAGAACACGCAGGCCGACGCCGAGATTGACACCCCCAATATGGGTGTACACCCGCTCTCGCCCGGGATTTACCGCATTCAGGTGACTTCCCCCAGTGAAACCATGTTGATCGTTCGCCAGGGCGAAGCGGAAGTTCTGACCAACCAGGGCAGCACCAAGGTGGAGGCCGGCCAGCAGATCCAGATCCATGGCGCCGACAATCCGGAATATAAGGTCGACCCGGCTCCGGGCGGGGATGAGTTTGACAAGTGGTGCAGCAATCGGGACCAGCAAATCCAGAGCCCGCAGGCCTTGCAGCACACGAATCAGTACTACACGGGCGCCGGCGACCTGGACAATTATGGCCAGTGGAGTGAGGTTCCGGACTACGGCTGGTGCTGGACGCCCCAGGTGGATGCCGGTTGGGTGCCCTATAGCGCCGGTTCTTGGGGCTGGGAGCCGTACTGGGGATGGACGTGGATTTCCGGTGAGCCTTGGGGCTGGGCGCCCTATCACTACGGCCGGTGGTTCAACTATGGCGGTGCCTGGCGCTGGTGGCCGGCGGTGGGCTTCGGCGGTCTCCGTCCCCTCTGGGCTCCGGCTTATGTCTCGTTCTTCGGTTTTGGCGGAGGGTTTGGGTTCAACATTGGTTTCGGCTTCGGGTCCATTGGATGGCTGGCGCTGGGTCCGCGGGACATTTTCCATCCGTGGTATGGCGCGGGCCACATGTTCAGCGCCATGAACTTCAACGCCATGCATGGCGCGGGGTTCATCCGTGCGGGAGGGCCTTCGTTCGGCTCCAACCTGGAGCGTGCGATGGGCGATGCGCGCATCCGGGCCGCCGTGAGGAACGTCTCCGCGCAGGACTTTGCCGCGGGGCGCATGGGCCGCTCGATGCCGGTTAGCGAAGGCATGTTGCGCAACGCCAGCGTGATGCGCGGCAACCTGCCGATGGGACCCAGCCGAACCAGCTTCGGCGCCCGGGCGGGCGGCTTCTCAAGCTACCGTGGAGCTACCGCCAATGGCCAGCACTTCTACTCCCGCGGCAGCGCCGGCTCGGTGGGACGCGCCGGTGGTTCCACGGGAGGCTTTGGCGGGCGCTCGAACTCCGTTGCGCCGGGCCGAACCGAGGCTGGTCAAGGCGGCTGGCGGAACTATTCCAACGCCGGACGCACGGGGGGCGGAAGCACGGGTTATTCCAATGCCGGGCGCGCCGGTGGCACCAGCACCTGGCAGGGTAGAACGGGCGGATCCACCGCTGGGGCACAGAACAATTGGCAGCGGTACGCGAGCCCCAATCCCTATGCGGGCCGCGCTCAATCCGGCGCTTCGACGCAGCGGGGCGGCTGGCAAGGTTACTCTGGCGGTTCACGCGGCTACTCGGGAGGGGCGGGCGGATGGAGCGGCGCCGCCCCGCGCACCGGCGGGTCCTATGGCGGTGCCTATAATCGCGGCTCGTATGGCGGCGGTTACTATGGTGGTTCGCGGGCGCCCATGAATCTGAATCAGTCCGTCATGCGGCAACGGGCTCCCAGCGGCGGCTACGGCGGCGGCCGCAGCTACTCTGCTCCTCGGAGCGGCGGCTCTTCCGCTCCGCGCAGCAGCAGCGGCGGCGGAGTCGAGAGCCATAGTTCTGGCGGCGGTGGCGGCCACAGTTCCGGTGGTGGAGGCGGACATAGTTCCGGTGGCGGCCACAGCGGCGGACATCGTTAAGCTCACCCAAAACAGGGGCAGCCGGCAGGCACCTCAACTCAACCCGCCGCTGCCCCTGCCTTCCTTTTTAACTCGGCCAGTCTTTCCTCTTGAATCTTGAATTCTGAAAAAGCGGGGCTGGGGTCTGCTAGGGACTGTTCTAAATTGCCCCAGAGTGATCCCTTATCCCTTGTCGCCTATTCTGGACTTGATCGGTTTGGTCAACACTACGCCGTTAGAACGAAGCCGCTGGCGCGGCGGACGCTACGCGTGCACGATCTCCGTGCTTAGTCTTGCGATAACTTGGGGCACAGAGAAAGGAGGTCTCTGTGACCCATCTACGCAAAATCATGCTGGAGGAACTCCAGCGCCGAAACTATGCGGCAACGACGATCGAGAACTACATTCATGCGGTGGAAGAATTCGCCAAGTACTTCAGAAGACCACCCGACCGACTGAACCGGGAGCATCTGCGCGAATACCAGGCTTATCTGCTCCGCGAAAGGAAGCTCGAACCCCGCACGGTTAAATTGCACGTTTCCGCCTTGCGATTCTTTTTCGTTAAGACGCTCAAGCGTCGCTATCTGCTGGAGGACATCCCCTTTCCCAAAGTGCCGCGGCGGCTGCCCATCATTTTTAGTGTGGAAGAAGTGGGCCGGCTACTCGATTCGGCTCGCAACCTGATGGATCGCACCCTGCTAATGGTGCTCTACTCCACCGGCATGCGGAATCGCGAGCTGCGCAACCTGCAGGTCAAAGACATCGATAGTAAAGCCATGCTGATCCACATTCAGCACGGCAAAGGAGGGCGCGACCGCTACGTTCCGCTCAGCCCGAAGTTGCTGGAGACTTTGCGCGAGTACTGGCGCTGGATGAAGCCGAAGACCTGGCTGTTTCCCGGCACCGTCGACGGTTGGCGGGCGGATAAACCGATTACCCCGAAAGTCGTTTGGGACGCCTGCCAGTCCGCGGCGGAGCGGGCCGGCATCGAAAAGCGCGTTTCCGCACACCTTCTTCGACACAGCTATGCAACTCACCTATTAGAGGCAGGCGCCGACCTGCGCACGATTCAGTTGCTGCTCGGTCACGTCGACCTTCGGCACACGGCCCTTTACTTGCACCTCTCGCGGCGGCACCTGCAGGCCGTGGCCAATCCGCTGGACACCATGAACGTGTCCGGCCCCGAAACCGTCTATCATTCGCGGAAGAGACACAAAAAATGATGCGGCCCACCCTCGAGGTGGCCGATATCATTCGCGCGCAAGGCGAGTGCTTCATCGAACGCAGTCGGTCCTGGTTAACGTGGGCACAGCGGAAGGTGCTGTACGCCATCGCGCGTTGCCGCACCGCCGCTCTGGGCGGTCACCGGGACCGATGCGCGCGTTGTGGCCATCGCGCCATCTCCTATAACTCGTGTCGCAATCGCCACTGTCCCAAGTGTCAGACGGGCGCACGCAACCGTTGGCTGGCCGAGCGGAACAAGGAATTACTCCCCGTTCGCTACGTGCATGTGGTCTTCACGCTTCCGCACCAACTGGCACCCCTCGCCTATCAGAACAAGCGCCTCCTCTATCGCTTGCTCTTCCAAGCCAGCGCCGCAACACTCCTGGAGGTTGCGGCTATTCCCCAACACCTCGGCGCACACATTGGCTTTCTCAGCGTGCTCCACACCTGGGGACAGAACCTGCAGCATCACCCCCATGTCCACTGCGTGATCCCGGCGGGCGGACTGTCCGCCGATCACACGCGCTGGATTCAGCCCCGGTATCCTTTCTTTCTACCGGTGAAGGTTCTCAGCCGCGTATTTCGCGGCAAGTTTGTGGCGGGCCTGCAACGGGCCTACCGCCAGGGGAAACTCGGATTTTACGGAGATCAAAAGTCCCTTTGCGATCCGAAGCTTTTCCGGGCTCTGGTTCGTTCCCTCTTCCGTCAGGATTGGATCGTTTACGCTAAGCCGCCCTTCGGCGGTCCTCAATATGTCCTGCACTACTTGGCCCGTTACACCCATCGCGTCGCCATCTCCAACCATCGCTTGATCTCCTTCCAAGGCGGCCAAGTCGCTTTCCGCTGGAAGGACTACGCCCATGGCAGCAAGCAGCGCATCATGACCCTCAGCGCCGACGAATTTCTGCGGCGCTTCCTCTTACACGTGTTGCCCAAGGGCTTCGTTCGTATCCGTTTCTTCGGCTTCCTCGCCAACCGCCGACGCGCCCCCCTCCTGCCCATTTGCCGACAACTGCTCGCTGTCCAATCGACCGTGGGATCCCCCTGTCCGGCTTCACCACCGCCACTGCCCACGTGGTCTTGCCCCGTCTGTGGGGGGCCCATGATCATCATCGAGAGGCTCACCGCGGAGCAAGTGTTCCTTCAAGCCGTTGACCTGCGAGGTTTCCTTGACAGTTCCTGAGCACCATCCACTCTCGAATACCCTTCGTGCCCCGGCGCGCACCCTCGAAGTGTGCACGCCCACCCAAAGTCCCGCGGCCACCCACCGCCGGCCAGCGTCTGCGGTCGTTCTTGACCGCCCCAACGTCCGCCATCGGCTATTTTCAAAGCCAATGCCGACGATTCTCGTCGAGGACCTTGCTAACCGAACGCGCCCAGACCGTATTCAACTCACATAATCCCGGTTGCCCGCGTCCGCCGCAAACGCCAGCGCCTTCATTCAAACGGCTCTATCGAAAGTGACCCGGCGAATTCGGCATCTCCGCCCTCTCGCAACATCTTCGCGCCGGGTCACTCCCGATAGAGACCTAACGTTAGAACGAAGCCGCTGGCGCGGCGGACGCTACGCGTGCACGATCTCCGTGCTTAGTCTTGCGATAACTTGGGGCACAGAGAAAGGAGGTCTCTGTGACCCATCTACGCAAAATCATGCTGGAGGAACTCCAGCGCCGAAACTATGCGGCAACGACGATCGAGAACTACATTCATGCGGTGGAAGAATTCGCCAAGTACTTCAGAAGACCACCCGACCGACTGAACCGGGAGCATCTGCGCGAATACCAGGCTTATCTGCTCCGCGAAAGGAAGCTCGAACCCCGCACGGTTAAATTGCACGTTTCCGCCTTGCGATTCTTTTTCGTTAAGACGCTCAAGCGTCGCTATCTGCTGGAGGACATCCCCTTTCCCAAAGTGCCGCGGCGGCTGCCCATCATTTTTAGTGTGGAAGAAGTGGGCCGGCTACTCGATTCGGCTCGCAACCTGATGGATCGCACCCTGCTAATGGTGCTCTACTCCACCGGCATGCGGAATCGCGAGCTGCGCAACCTGCAGGTCAAAGACATCGATAGTAAAGCCATGCTGATCCACATTCAGCACGGCAAAGGAGGGCGCGACCGCTACGTTCCGCTCAGCCCGAAGTTGCTGGAGACTTTGCGCGAGTACTGGCGCTGGATGAAGCCGAAGACCTGGCTGTTTCCCGGCACCGTCGACGGTTGGCGGGCGGATAAACCGATTACCCCGAAAGTCGTTTGGGACGCCTGCCAGTCCGCGGCGGAGCGGGCCGGCATCGAAAAGCGCGTTTCCGCACACCTTCTTCGACACAGCTATGCAACTCACCTATTAGAGGCAGGCGCCGACCTGCGCACGATTCAGTTGCTGCTCGGTCACGTCGACCTTCGGCACACGGCCCTTTACTTGCACCTCTCGCGGCGGCACCTGCAGGCCGTGGCCAATCCGCTGGACACCATGAACGTGTCCGGCCCCGAAACCGTCTATCATTCGCGGAAGAGACACAAAAAATGATGCGGCCCACCCTCGAGGTGGCCGATATCATTCGCGCGCAAGGCGAGTGCTTCATCGAACGCAGTCGGTCCTGGTTAACGTGGGCACAGCGGAAGGTGCTGTACGCCATCGCGCGTTGCCGCACCGCCGCTCTGGGCGGTCACCGGGACCGATGCGCGCGTTGTGGCCATCGCGCCATCTCCTATAACTCGTGTCGCAATCGCCACTGTCCCAAGTGTCAGACGGGCGCACGCAACCGTTGGCTGGCCGAGCGGAACAAGGAATTACTCCCCGTTCGCTACGTGCATGTGGTCTTCACGCTTCCGCACCAACTGGCACCCCTCGCCTATCAGAACAAGCGCCTCCTCTATCGCTTGCTCTTCCAAGCCAGCGCCGCAACACTCCTGGAGGTTGCGGCTATTCCCCAACACCTCGGCGCACACATTGGCTTTCTCAGCGTGCTCCACACCTGGGGACAGAACCTGCAGCATCACCCCCATGTCCACTGCGTGATCCCGGCGGGCGGACTGTCCGCCGATCACACGCGCTGGATTCAGCCCCGGTATCCTTTCTTTCTACCGGTGAAGGTTCTCAGCCGCGTATTTCGCGGCAAGTTTGTGGCGGGCCTGCAACGGGCCTACCGCCAGGGGAAACTCGGATTTTACGGAGATCAAAAGTCCCTTTGCGATCCGAAGCTTTTCCG
>CAWDRP010000021.1:0-107568 GCA_963804755.1 uncultured Acidobacteriota bacterium | reverse complement strand
GAATCGAGTCTGTTGTTTCGAGGTGTTCATGGGTACCTCGAAATCGAACCCGGAGAAAAGCGCAAAGAAGCGACGAATTCGCGCCTGCCGGTCTTCTACTCCCGTGGTGGTGAGCCATTGGAGATCCCCCAAGCGTTTCGAGCAGCAGTGGAAGCGGTAACCAGGGGAGTCCTTTGCGTGGGTTGCAATCACCGTCATTGCTTGGCTCCACCGGCGGCAGCAGGTCTTGCTGCAACGAACTCGGAGGGGGGAACTCTCAGTCCCACAAGAAGTGTGGATGGCGGCCAATCTCTTCAACCTTAACGCAGGGGTGCACAGCGGTTGGATCAGGCTCTATTAGCGACTCAAAAAGACGTAGCCGGGAGGGGCTTATCTCGTGAAAAAAGAGGCCCGAACCCGCTATCGCCATGAAAAAGTTTTCAGGAGGTCGAGATGTCACAAACGAACCTAAGAAATGCCGTAATCAACGGTCATGTCTCAGAATCCCCCAGCGCGCCCGTCCAGCGAGGCTTGACCTTCAAGCGCTTCTTCACGAAGGCGGGCCAGCATCCTTTCGATGAAATTGATTGGGAGTTGCGTACCGCCTCAATCCAGAACGAAAAGGGCCAAGTGATTTTCGAGCAGGCCCATGTGGAAGTGCCGAGAGAGTGGTCAATGACCGCCACGAATATTGTGGCCTCGAAATACTTCCACGGGAAACTTGGGACGGTGGAGCGCGAGTCGAGCGTCCGCCAGCTTATCAGTCGTGTTACGGACACGATCGCCCAATGGGGGGTGGAGGGCGGCTATTTTCGTTCCCAGGAAGACGCCGAGTGTTTTCAAGATGAACTGACGCACCTTTTAGTTCGCCAGAACGCGGCTTTCAATTCGCCCGTCTGGTTCAATTGCGGTCTGTGGCAGAAGGATGGCCGCCATTCTGATGGTGGCGGCTGGTACTGGGACCCCACCACAGGCAGCGTTAAACAGGAGACCGAGGCCTACCGTCACCCGCAGTGCTCTGCCTGCTTTATCAACTCCGTCCAAGATAGCCTCCCCAGCATCCTCGAATTAGCGAAGACCGAGGGGATGCTCTTCAAGTATGGTTCGGGCACAGGCACGAACCTCTCGCCTCTTCGATCCTCCCTGGAAGGGCTCTCGGGTGGTGGCATGGCCTCGGGTCCTCTGTCTTTCATGAAAGGTTTTGACGCCTTTGCCGGCGTCATCAAGTCCGGAGGCAAGACGCGGCGCGCGGCGAAGATGGTGATCCTCAACATCGACCACCCCGACGTCGTCGATTTCATCGAGTGCAAGGCCAAGGAGGAGCGCAAGGCCTGGGCGCTGATTGATGCCGGCTACGATTCCTCGCTCGATGGGGAGGCATACGCTTCGATTTTCTTCCAAAACGCCAACAACAGCGTGCGCGTCACAGACGAGTTCATGAGGGCTGTGGATGAGGACCAGGAATGGGCTACCCGGAACGTCACGACCGGCGAGCCGGCAAAGACCTACCGGGCACGCGACCTGATGCGCAAGATCGCGGAAGCCGCTTGGCAGTGTGGCGATCCTGGGATGCAGTTCGACACCACCATCAACAAGTGGCATACCTGCAAGGCGACGGGCCGGATCAACGCTTCGAACCCTTGCAGCGAGTACATGTTCCTCGATGATTCGGCCTGCAACCTGGCTTCGCTGAATATGATCAAATTTCTCCTATCGGACGGGAGAATTCGGATACGGACGCCTTCTCCAGGCCGTCGATGTGATGATCACTGCGCAGGAAATCCTCGTCGATAACGCAAGCTATCCAGCCGAAAAGATTGCTCAGACCTCGCACGACTTTCGCCCGTTGGGCTTTGGCGGACCGCCCAATTTGGGGGCGCTGTTGATGGCAAGATGTTAGTCAATGAGACGCATCTTTATGGTGACGTTACCGGTGATATCGCAGAGCGCCTGGTCTATGAAAGGAAGCGCTAGGGGAAGCCGTCCAAAGAAAGGTGACTGCTTTCCCACGTGCCTGCAGGGCCTCACCCCTTAAAGTCGGAATGGTGCCTGAGAACAGCCTACTCGCAAACGTGTAATCCCTGCCCCCCGAAGTCTTAGGGCTGTATCGGAAGCGCGCCGACGGGACGAGTCTCCGGAGTGGCAGAGACGCAGCCCGGCGCGCTTTCGATACAGCGACTTGAACGGAGCCGCCCGTGTTTGCGGCGGACGCGGGCAAATTATGGGTTTTGAATGGGGTTCAGCGGACCCGCCGTTGGATCGAGAGAAAAGTGGAATGGCTGTCTGGGGGCGAGGACGCATGTGCTAACCGTCAACGCGTGACCCCTTGGAGATAGTGTGAAGGGATCGGGTGAGGAGGGATGGATTGACCGCATGTGACCAGGCACACGAGAGCGGGCGCGTGGTGGGCGGACGCGGTGTGATCGAATCGGCACAGCATATTTCATGAGAGCCTCGGAGGAGTGGGGGGTGGAGAACGCAGGCGCATTTCCGCCGCGCTTAGTCGCTCCAGGATGATCATGGGGCCGCCGCACTGGGGGCAGGACCAGGTGGAAGTAGAAGGCTGGTGGGTCGAGCCGCCTTCTTCGTCCCCGGGTTGTGGTTCTGGTACGGGTGGTAAATCGGCCGGTCGTCCCAAGAGCTGGAAGCAAAGTGGCAAGAGAGCGGCGCGCCGTCGGTGGGCCAGAAAGCCAAAGTGGCGGATGCGCACGAAGCCCGGGGGAAGCACGTGGAGCAGGAAGCGGCGCAAGAACTCCTCGACCGCCAAGGTCATCAGGCGTTGCTGGTTGCCGTGCGCGGAGTCTCTCCAGCGGAAGGTGACTTGGTTCCCCGCGAGGGAGACCAGGCGGTGATTGGAGATCGCCACGCGGTGGGTGTAGCGGCCGAGATAACGGAGAACGTGTTCGGGGCCACCAAAGGGTGGCTTGCAGTAGACCACCCAATCCTGACGGAAGAGGGGACGGAGGAAAGAAGCAAATGTTTTCGCATTCCCTAGAAGCTTGAGGTCCCCGTAGAAGCCCAGTTGGCCTTCGGCGAAGGCCCGTTTGAGAGCGGCAACAAACTTGCCACGGAAGACTTGGCCCAACACCTTGACGGGCAGAAAGAAGCGATAGCGCGAGGGGATCCAGCGTTGGTGATCGGGGGAGAGACCACCGGCCGGGACCACGCAATGGACATGGGGATGATGTTCCAATTTCTGATTCCAACTGTGGAGCACGCCGAAGAAGCCGATTTCGGCACCGAGATGGCGGGGATTACGAGCGATTTCGATCAGCGTTTCGGCACAGGTTCGGAACAAGAGATCGTAGATGACCTTCTTGTTCTGCAAGGCCAGGGGGGCGAGCCGACGAGGAAGGGTGAAGACAACATGGACGTAGTGGGTGGGCAAAAGTTCGCGGCGGCGCGCCCGTAGCCATTGGTCGCGAGCGTGGGCCTGACACTTGGGGCAGTGTCGATTTCGACACGAATTGAACGAGATGGCACGATACCCGCAGCGGGAACACTTATCCCGATGTCCACCCAGGGCGGCAGTCCGGCAGCGCTCGATGGCCGCCAACACCTTGAGATGTTGGCCGGTGATCCAGCGACGACTCGCTTCGATGAATTGTTGTCCCGCCACCCGGATGAGATCGGCCACCTCCAGCGGCGGCCGACCCATTTACTTGTCTCCGGGCGGCTCGTCTTTCTTCACCGTGGCCGCCAGCGCCAAGGCGTCCAGCGGACTGGCGGTGGCGCTGAGATGGCGGTGGGAAAGGTGCAAGTAAACCGTGGTCTCTTCCAAATCGTGGTGCCCGAGGAGCATCTGGATGGTGCGCAGGTCGGCCCCCGCTTCGAGCAGATGAGTGGCAAAACAATGCCTTAGCGTGTGCGGGTGTACACGTTTGTGGAGACCCGCGCGTAAGGCCGCCTGGTGGCAGGCGTGCCAGATCACCTTGGAAGTAATGGGACGCGGGGCCGTGTGCGCACGAGTGCCGGGAAAGAGCCAGGTCTTGGGCTTCAGTCGGCGCCAGTACTCGCGCAAGGCTTCCAGCAGGACGGGACTGAGCATGACGTCCCGATCCTTACGGCCCTTGCCGCCCTGGATGTGGACGACCATCCTTTGACTATCGATGTCGCTAACTTTCAAGCGTGCCAGTTCGTTGCGGCGCGCTCCGGTAGCGTAGAGGGTCATTAACAGGATGCGGTAGAAGGGAGAGGGAGCGGCGTTGATGAGCCGAGCGACTTCCTCTTGGCTCAGCACCGTGGGCAGGTGCCGTGCCTGCTTGGGATAGGGCGTCTCCGCCACGCTCCAGCGCCTCTTCAAAGTCTTAATGAAGAAGAAGCGCAGGGCGGCCAGCCGTTGGGTAACGCTGCTCGGAGCCAGCTTTCTCTGGCGGAACAAATAGGCTTGGTACTCGCGGATGTGCTGAGGACCCAAGCGGTCCGGAGGGCAGTGGAAGTAACGGGCAAAATCCTCCACCTCGTGGATGTAACACTCGATCGTCCTCGGTGAGTAATTTCGACGCTCGAGTTCTTCGAGCATCATTTGGCGTAAACGGGTCATAGGGAACCTCCTTATGACCCGACGATACCTTGATTAAGGCAGTCCGCTGGGCATCACGCACGCGTAGCGTCCGCCGCACGGGCGGCTTCGTTCAAGTCCCCTTCGAGGAAATCGGCCTCGGCCGAGCACTTGCGAAATTAGCCGTGTGCAATGGTGCAGGGTTTACGAGCCGTCCAACGCCCGGTTATGTCGGCGGCTCGGAATCAACCCGACCCTCCACTTTGACGTGTGGCTGGCTAATCATCGGGTAAGACTTCAAAAAACGTAAGAATTCCAGACACGGGCTGGAAGCCCGTGGCACAACCAATTCCTTTCCCGGTTTGGTGACGGCAACCCCCTCGTCTGCATCTAAAAGAGTTGCGGTCAAACAGGCCGTGTGAGCTGATACAATACAAGAAGTTCTTGGGGTTTTTGCCGGCTATTCAGGGCGCCGGTTACATGGCTTAAAGCAATTGCCGGGTCCGCGCCGCGCGGGAGGGGGTTGGGGTGTCTCCCGATGGGGCACGGGGCGCGCCTGACGGGCGACTTTGCGCACCAGGAGACGTGATTGGACAGGCGACACCTTCAACCTATCCCGTTCGGCATCTTTCTCCTCCTTATCACCTCGCAGTTTGCGTGCGAACACCCCCAGGCGGCATCCCGTCCCAGCCCCCCGGTAGTCCAGGTCGTCGACGTTGTGCAGAAGGACGTTCCGATTTACAGCGAATGGATCGCCACGCTGTACGGGCTCGTGAACGCGCAAATCCAGCCGCAAGTCTCGGGCTATCTCATCAGGCAGGACTATCGCGAAGGTTCCTTCGTTCACCAAAGCGACGTGCTATTTGAGATTGATCCCCGCCCGTTTCAGGCCGTGCTGGACCAGGCCAAGGCCCAACTTTCGCAAGCCGAGGCCCAACTTGGCACCGCCATCGCTGAATGTGAAGCGCGATATTCCGGAGGCGGAGGCGCACGCCATTCCGCAAAGCCAGTTGGATAATGACACGCACCGCCAAGCTCGCCGGCAAGGCGGCGGTCGAGGCGGCCCAGGCGGCCATCGAACAGGCCGCAACTGAACCTGGGTTTCACCAAGGTCCGCTCGCTGATCGACGGGATTGCCGGCATCGCCCAGATTCAGGTCGGGCAACCTCGTCGGCCCTCGACCGTGCTCACGGGGGTTTCGCAAGTCAATCCGATTAAGGTTTATTTCCCCATCAGTGCAGCCGAGTATCTACAGATTGCGAACCGGCTCAGCCCGGGAACGGTGAACCTGTTCTCGCGCACATCCCCCATTCCGCTGGAGTTGATCCTTTCCAATGGCAGCACGTACGGCTACAAAGGGAGGATTCTCTTCGCCGACCGGCAGGTGGACCCGCAGACCGGAACCATCCAGATCGTGGGCGCCTTTCCCAACCCCGGCAATATTCTCCGGCCCGGGCAGACCGGCCGCGTCCGCGCCGTAACGGATTTAAGGAAGGGGCGCGCTGCTGGTTCCGCAACGCGCCGTGACGGAGTTGCAAGGGGGCTACGAGGTGGCGGTGGTCGGAGCCGACAACAAGATGAGCATTCGCGCGGTGGAAGTTGGCGAGCGCAGCGGAACCATGTGGATCATCAATCAGGGGTTGAAACTGGACGAGCGCGTCGTGGCCGAGGGAACGGGGAGGGTGCGCGACGGCATGGTGGTCACTCCGAAACCCTACACCCCGTCGGCGGAGGGGAACTGAGCGATGTCGAAGTTCTTCATTAACCGGCCCATTGTCGCCATGGTGATCGCTATCCTGACGGTGATCGTGGGCGGGATTACCATCTTCACCCTGCCCGTCGCGCAGTTTCCCAGCATCGTTCCGCCTGAAACCAGAATTCAGGCGACCTTTGTGGGCGCCGACGGGAACACCTTGGCGCAATCCGTCGCCACGCCGATCGAAGAGCAGATGAGCGGCGTGGACAACATGAATTACATGTGGTCGGTGAACGCCACGGGCAACGGCCAAATGAGGATGATCGTGGATTTCGCCGTCGGCACCGACCCGAACACGGACCTCATTCTCACCCAAATGCGCGAGACCCAGGCCGCCGCTCAGTTGCCGTCGCAGGTTGCGCAATACGGCGTTACGGTGCAGAAATCGACTTCGGCGCCGCTGATGCTGGTGGCCGTGTATTCCCCTCACGGGACTTACGACGCCCAATTCCTCGCCAACTATGCCTATATCAACCTTAACGACCCCATCACGCGCGTACCGGGCGTGGCCAATGTGCAGGTCTTTGGCGCGGGCCAATACGCCATGAGGATCTGGCTGAATCCGGACGCGCTGGCCCGGCTGGGGATCACCGTTTCCGACGTGATCAACGCGGTCGAGGCGCAGAACACGGTCAACCCGGCCGGGCAGCTCGGGGCCGAACCGTCGCCCCCGGGCCAGGAATTCACCTACTCCGTGCTGGCGCAGGGACGCCTGGTGACCCCTGAACAGTTCGGGAACATCGTGCTCCGCGAAAATCCTAATGGCGGCGTGGTACGAGTCAAAGACGTCGCGCGGGTCGAACTGGGGGTGCAGTATTACTCCTTGATGGGCCGTCTGAACGGCAAGCCCAGCGCGGTGATTGCCATTTTTCAGTTGCCAGGCTCGAACGCCGTCGATACCGCGAACGGGGTCAAGAATCTGATGACCCAGCTTAAGAGTCGCTTTCCCAAGTGACATAACCTATGCCGTCTCTCTCGATCAGACGCGCGCGGTGACCGAAGGGATGAAGGAAATCCTGATCACCCTCCTCCTTGCTTTGGCCCTGGTCATTCTGGTGGTCTATCTTTTCCTGCAAGACTGGCGCGCTACCCTCATCCCTTTGCTGGCGGTTCCCGTTTCGCTGGTCGGAACTTTTGTGGTCTTTCCCCTGTTTGGGTTCTCCATCAACACGCTTTCGATGTTCGGCTTGGTCCTCGCCATTGGTTTGGTGGTGGACGATGCCATTGTGGTGGTCGAGGGCGTGCAACGCCACATTGAGGAAGGCCTGGCTCCCAAGGATGCGGCTCGCAAAGCCATGGATGAGCTCTCCGGACCGGTGATCGGCATTGCCTTGGTCCTGTCGTCGGTGTTCGTGCCCACCATCTTCGTCCCCGGCATCACCGGAAGGCTCTACCAGCAATTCGCCATGACCATCGCCATCTCCGTCATCATTTCTGCTTTCAATGCCCTCAGCCTCAGTCCCGCGCTGGCGGGATTATTGCTGCGGCCCAAGGCCGCGCCGGGCGCAGGTGAGCGCCGTGGGATACGTCGGAAATTCTTTGGCCCATTCAATGCCTATTTTGAGCGCTCCACGGAGGGCTTTGTCCGTTGGTCGGGCGCCGTGATTCGCAAGGGCGCACTCGTGCTGGTCTTGCTTGCCGCTGCCGGCCTTGCCGCGGCTTTCTTTCACGGCCGGCTTCCGTCGAGCTTCCTTCCCGACGAAGACCAGGGATACCTCTATGTCAATATGGAGCTTCCCCATGCGGCCTCGCTGCAACGTACGGATGCGGCGGCCCGAGAGGTTGAGAAGGTCCTCGCCGCAGACTCCCGGTGTCCAGTACACCACCAGCGTCATCGGCTTCAGTTTGCTGAGCTACGTCCAGACCACTTACGACGCCTTCTTCTTTGTTGTATTTGAAACCCTGGAGCACCCGGCAACAGAGGGACGAGCAGTATCCAGGCCATCAAGTATCGCCTAAATCAAGAGCTTAGCAGGCTTCCGCAGGGAACTGTCTTCAGCTTCTCTCCGCCGGCTATTCCCGGCGTGGGAACGTCCGGCGGCTTCACGCTGGCCCTTGAGGACCGGGGCGGGCATGACGTTCCGTATCTTGCCGCCAACGTTGATAAGTTCGTCGCCGCCGCCCGCAAACGCCCGGAGATTGCAAGCATCAACTCCTCGTTCCTGCCCAGCGTGCCGCAGAAGTTTATTGACGTGGACCGCGATAAGGCGCTGAAGCTCGGAGTGCCGATCGCGGACATCTATCAGACCATCCAGACTTTCATGGGCGGATATTTTGTTAACTATTTCAATCGGTTCGGGAGAGAGTGGCAGGTGTACGTCGAGGGAGCCGGCCCTTACCGAACGACCACTCAGGACCTCAGCCAGTATTACGTTCGAAACAACCAAGGACAAATGGTTCCCCTCTCGGCCTTGGCCAGGTTCGAGCCGCATTTGGGCCCGGAATTCATCATGCACTACAACGAATACCCGGCGGCCCAGATTAATGGCAGCGCCGCTCCCGGCTACAGCTCGGACCAGGCGACCACGGCCCTGGAAGAAGTCTTCCAGCAGACCATGCCGCACGAAATGGGTCTCGACTACATGGGCATGTCGTTTCAAGAGCAGAAGGCGCGGCAAGGAGTCCCACCCTCGGCCATCTTCGGTTTCTCGCTGTTGTTCGTCTTCCTGATCCTCGCGGCGCTCTACGAAAGCTGGTCGATGCCGTTTAGCGTGCTGCTGAGCACGCCGGTGGCGGTCTTCGGCGCCCTGGGAGCGCTCTGGCTGCGCCGCGTTGTGCTCGGCATGTTCCTGCCTCCTTACATGGTCCAGATCGAGAACGACGTCTACACGCAAATTGGCCTGGTGATGCTGATCGGCCTGGCGGCCAAGAATTCAATTTTGATCGTCGCGTTTGCCAAGGACGACTACGACCGAGGTATGCCCCTGGTGGATGCCGCACTCACCGCGGCCCGGGTTCGCTTCCGGCCGCTCCTGATGACCGCGCTCGCCTTCATCTTCGGTTGTGTGCCGCTCTGGACAGCCTCCGGAGCAGGCGCCGTGGCACGCCAGGTGATGGGGACGACGGTGATCGGAGGCATGGCCGCGGAGACCTTCATCGGCAGATTCTTTGTTCCGGCGATCTTCTGCGTCGTGGAGAAGCTCTCGGGCGCGAAAAGAGTGCGTGCGCTCGCGCCATCTCCTCCCGGCGAGGCGCCGGCAGGGAGTGAAGGATGAAGAGACTGACAGATCGCCCTGGCGCTGGTCTGCCTGTCAGTCGCCGGATGTACGGTCGGCCCCAACTATCAGCGCCCCAAGGTGGACGTGCCACCCGGCTATCGCGGCCCGTCAGGCGAATCCGGCGGCGCAGCGCGCTCGACGGGGTCCCTGGGCAATGAAAAATGGTGGACGGTTTTTCACGATCCGGTATTGCAGCAACTGATCCGCACCGCCATACAGCAGAATTATGACGTTCGATCGCAGCCACCCGGGTGCTGCAGGCGCAGGCCCAGTTCCGCATTACGCGCTCCAATCAATTCCCCATGGTCGAGCGCCGGCGCGGAAATCTTCAGCCTGAAAAACCCGAAGCTGACCAGCGCGTTTCCTGCGTATGAGGAAAACGTCGGCCAGTTGGACCTGTCGGTGATCTGGAATCTTGATTTCTGGGGCAAATACCGTCGGGAAACGGAAGCCGCGCGCGACAGCGTGCTGGCCAGCGAGTGGGGGCGCCGCGCCGTGATCACTTCGGTGGTTTCCAGCGTGGCCACGGCCTATTTTCAGCTTCGCGAATTGGACCTATCCCTGGACATCTCGCGGCGCACGCTCGCCTCGCGCCAGGATTCGCTGCACCTCACCCAGGTTCTGGTCGATCACGGCTCCGCCTCGCAGCTCGATTTGCGCCAGGCGCAGGAGTTGGTGGCCACGGCAGCGGAGACTATTCCCGATCTGGAGCGGCAGATCCAGCAGCAGGAAGACCTGATCAGCGATCTGCTGGGCGAGAATCCCCAGCCGATTGCGCGCGGCCTGGCGCTGATCGAGCAACCCGCCCCCCTGGTCGTGCCGGCCGGGCTTCCCTCGGAACTGCTGGAACGCCGGCCGGACATTCGGGAAGCCGAAGCCAACTTGATGGCCGCCAATGCGAACATCGGCGTCGCCAAGGCCAGCTTCTTCCCCAACCTTTCACTGACGGCAACCGGCGGGCTGGAGAGTTACGCACTCAACCGGCTCTTCACTGGGGCCGCCGGCCTTTGGAATGCAGCCGCATCGGCCAGCCAGCCGGTTTTTCAGGCCGGAGCGCTGCACGCCGGTCTGAACTTCACTACGGCACAGCAGCAGCAAATGTTGCTGAGCTACCAACAAACCATCAAGGAGGCTTTCCGCGAGGTTGCCGACGCGCTGATCGCCTATCAAAAATACCGCGAGTACCTGGAACAGCAACAAGTGCTGACGGACGCCGCGCAGGATGCGGACCGCCTCTCGAAAGTCCTCTACCAGCATGGCGGCGCCAGCTATTTACAGGTCCTGACGAGTGAAACCAATTATTTCGCGGCGGAACTGAACCTGGCGCAAGCTCAGCTCAACCAACGGCTGGCTCTGGTTCAGCTCTACAATTCGCTAGGCGGAGGATGGGAACAGTAGCGTCTGAGGCCTCTGCAATGAGCCGGTAGTTCCGTAACAGTTCTGTCAATTATGCCGAACCGTCCTGGCGGCTACGCCGCCTGCTCTGCGGAAGGGCTCCGCCCTTCCCTAGACTTTTCGCCACGCGAGCCCTACGACGGCACTTGGGACGAGTAACTACCCCCGTCGCTCCGCGCCGACCCCTTCCTTCACTGCGTTCAGGACAAGCTCTGAATCAGGAGGGGAGTCTTTTGGCTGCCCTCCTCAGATGAGGAGGGCCGGCCGTGCACTGACGGCCGGGGTGGTGTTGAACAAGAAATGTAGAAACTCCAGGGAAGAGCTCCGCCCTTCCGGCTCCGCGGCCATATTTCTGTCTCCTTCCCCAAGACGCTGCGCGAATGGTTACCCTGGCCGAAATTACAGGTCCCATCCTACCCATTCGACTGATGCGGCGTATTGCGAAGTCCGCCAGAATGCTTTTGGAGGTCAATCATGCAAACCGCATTGGCAAGTCTTTCGAATGAACTGGCAAAGCTGGTGGAAGAGTTTCAGCCGTACGTGGTGGCCGTTCACGCGCGTGCGCACTTCCCGTCCAGCGGCATCATCTGGAAACCCGGCGTGGTGGCGACCGCCGATCACACCGTTCGGCGCGACGAGGACATTCAGGTCACCCTCGCCGATGGCAAACGCGTGGACGCCACGCTCGCCGGGCGCGATCCCGGAAGCGACATCGCCGTTCTGAAAGTGGAAGGCCTGGGGCCATCGGCCGCGCCAACCAGCGGAGCCGCCGCGGCCAAGGCAGGCGAACTGGCCCTGGTTCTCGGGCGCTCCCCCGATAGCGGCCCCAACGCCAGCCTGGGTGTCGTCAGCGCTGTGTCCGGGCCGTGGCGAACGTGGCGCGGCGGGCGATTGGATAACTACATCCGGCTTGACGCCACGCTGTTCCCCAATTCGTCCGGAGGCGCCGTGGTGGACTGCCGGGGCCAGTTGCTCGGGGTCGCGACGTCGGGGCTTTCGCGCATTGCCGGCTTGGCCGTTCCGGCATCTTCGGTGAATCGGGTGGTGGACGTTCTCCTGGCCCGAGGCCGCGTGCCGCACGGCTATTTGGGAATAGGCGCCCAGCCCGTGGCGATTCCTGAGGCGCTGCGAACTAGCCTCGGCTTGGCCGGCAAAACCGGGATCATGGTGGTGAAGGTCGAGCCCAAGGGGCCGGCGGATCAGGCGGGCTTGCTCCTGGGTGACGTCCTGGTGGGCATCGGGGACACGGCGCTGGAAGACATCGAAGATCTGCAATCGTTCTCGGACTCCGGCGTGATCGGCAAAGCGGTGAAGGCCCGGGTGATTCGCGCCGGCACACGGCAGGAGGTCGAGATCGTCGTCGGCGAACGCCCGGGAAAGTGAGGCGGAAATGGCTATTCAGGGATTCGGCGAAATTGCCGAGCAGTTGCGGCGCTCCACGGTGCAGGTGGCCAGCGGGCGGCGCGGGCAGGGCTCGGGATTCATCGTAAAATCAGATGGAGTGATTGTTACCAACGCGCATGTGGCGGGCGACGCCAACGAGCTTACGGTGGAGCTATGGGACGGCAGTTCCTTTCCGGCGCGTCTCGAGAAACGGGCCACTCGGCGCGACCTTGCGCTGCTGCGTATTGGTGCAGCCAACCTGCCGGCCGCTCCCTTGGGCAATTCGGATGCGCTGCGGGTGGGCGAACTGGTGGTCGCGGTAGGCAATCCCCTGGGCTTCATGGGAGCGGTGACCACGGGCGTCGTTCACGCCATCGGCCGCCGCGCCGGCCTGGGCCCGACCAAGTGGATTCATGCGGACGTGCAGCTTGCGCCGGGCAATTCCGGCGGTCCCCTTGCGGACGCACGCGGTAACGTGATCGGTGTGAACACCATGGTCGCCGGCGGCTTGGGACTCGCCGTACCGTCCAACACGGTGTCGAGAATGATATCCGGAGACCTTGAGCAGGCTCCCTTAGGCGTGGTGCTGCAACCCGCGTCGGTGCGCATCGGCGGAGCGGAGCAACTCGGACTGGCGCTGACCGAGGTGCTTGCGGGCGGCGCTGCGGAATACGCTTCGCTGCGGCGCGGCGATATCCTGACCGGAATCGAAGGCCGGGCGCTCGGCTCGCTGGATGACCTCGAGGGGGCGATGGAGGGACGCGGCGAGCGCGTGCTGCACGTGCAATTCATCCGCGACGATCCGCGCAAAATCCGGACCGCACATCTGCTTCTGGGCGCTTCCCGGGTGACGGCAGCATGATTCGCGTTCTCATCCGAGCCTCGTCGCGCTTCGCCAAGGCAGGCCTCACCAGCCTGCTGAAATCGCACCATGGACTGCGCTTGTTGGATGACGTGCCTGAGGATGGAGTGGGCATGGAAGCAGGATCGCGGTTCGATGTCATGCTCGCGGAAGCCGATACGCTCGCCGACGCCACCGCGCGTGAGGCCATGGACTGGGCGCGCGCGGGTGGGCCGGCGGTGCTGCTCTTGCGCGACCCCGCTGCCGAAGTCGTAAGAGAAGCGTTGCAGGCGGGCGTCAAAGCTGTTCTGCCGAGTGGGTCCGACGGGCCGGAGATCGCAGCGGCAATCGAGGCGGCAGCGGCCGGCCTCGTGGTTCTCCATCCGGTCTTCGTCGATACATTTGTGCCCGCGCGCGGGGCATTTCCGAGTGAAACTTCCGCGGCGGTAGCGGAAGAACTAACTGCACGCGAACTGCAAGTTCTGCGGCTCGTGGCGGCCGGGCTCGGCAACAAGGAGATCGCGGGGCGCCTGGAGATTTCCGAGCACACGGTGAAGTTCCACGTCGCGTCCATCATGGGCAAGCTGGGCGCGGGCAGCCGCACCGAAGCCGTCACGCTCGCCATCCGCCGCGGGTCGATTATGATCTGATCACAAGGACGCTGCCAGCACCACCCAATCGGAATTTGCGTTAACTGCCAGCTCCTTCAAATGAATTTGATGACGGCGAAGGTACCAGAGTTCAAAGTATGCTCTGAGAAGGAAATCCTCCTTGGGGTTCAATCGGTTGCTATCGTTGATGATCCGACGCTTTTGCGGTAGGATATTCCTACTGAGGTGGATACATGCCGACGGAGATGGAATCAGCAACCGTTGAGTACCTGGCGACAACCAGAATCGGGGAGAAAGGACAACTGACGGTGCCCAAACCATACCGAGACGATCTCGGATTGAAATTGGGTGCTTCCTTCGCTATTCTCCGCGTCGGCGACGGCCTTATTTTACTGCCGCAGCAGCGCCGATTTGAGCGGTTGTGCGAAAGACTCACTGCCACGCTCGCGCGGGCAGGCGTAAGTTCTGAGTCACTACTGGCCGCGTTACCCAAAGCGCGTGAACGGGTCTACGCTCGTCAATATGGGGCAGTTGCCAAAAAGCCAACGGGCCGCCGGGCACCGAAGGGCCCGGCGAACCCGTGACGCGCCGCCTGCGGCTGTTCCCGGATTCGAACGTCCTGATCGGCGGGATTGTCTCCTCCTGGGGCCTGGATAAGGCGGTTCTGTCTCTGTGTGCGGCGTGAATTTGCACGCTCGTCCTCGCCGAGGTCGTCCGCGACGAGGTCGAAGAGGCGCTAAAGATGCGGACCCACGGGTTGAGTGATACCGACGCAAAGGTGATCATCGAAGACTATCGCCGCTTGCTCGATTCGACCAGGCCTGAGCTTGTGCCCTATCCGGAAATCGAGCAGGTGGAGTTGAATCGTCATCTGATACGACACCAACCCGATGTTCCGGTGCTTCTCTCGGCGATGGCAGCAAAGCCGGACTGGCTTCTCACTCACAACACGAAACACTTCACGGCCGCTCTCGCACAACGAACCGGTTTAAGGATTTCCACACCCAGTGAGTTTTTCCGCACTCTCTCTTCTTCATTCGAGTAAAGAATGGCCGATCATCCGAAGGCGCCCCGTACGGGTTATACTAAAAGATTATGACCCCAGCTACCAACGATTGTGTGTTCGACGCATTCCGCCGATGGGGCTATTTGGCAGCGGACCTCGATCCTCTCGGCTATTTGAAGCCGCTTTCCCCTCCTGAACTCGCACCCGATGGAGAAGCCGCGGTGCGCGCGCGCCAGTGCTATTGCAGCACGATTGGCGCAGAGTTCATGCACATTCCCGATGGCGAGCGCCGCCGGTGGGTGGCCGACCGCATGGAAGCGGACCCGCCGCCGGTGGATTCCGCCCGCGTGCTCGACCGCCTGATTCGCGCCGGCATATTCGAGCAGGTACTACAGTCGCGCTACATTGGGACTAAGCGCTTTTCCCTGGAAGGCATCGTTACCTTGATTCCAGTACTGGACGAGATCCTGGACGGAGCCGCGGCATTGGGCGCCGAACAGTTGGTGCTGGGCATGAGCCACCGCGGGCGCTTGAACGTCATGGCGCACATTGTGGGCAAGCCCGCCGAGGACGTGTTCGCGCGCTTCGAGGATGTCGATCCGCGCAGCTTCCTGGGCGGGGGCGACGTGAAGTATCACCTGGGCGCGACGGGCAATTACGTGACGGCGCACGGCGCGACGGTGGAGATCCACCTGGTTTCAAATCCCTCGCACCTGGAAGCGGTTGATCCGGTAGCGATGGGACGCGCCCGCGCCAAGCAGGCGCGCCTATGCGGGCGTGGCACCACGTGTGTGCTGCCGGTGCTGGTGCACGGCGACGCTGCCTTTGCCGGCCAGGGCACGGCAGCGGAGACGCTGAACCTTGCCAACCTGAGTGGATACACCGTGGGAGGCACGGTTCATCTAGTGGCGAACAACCTGATCGGATTCACCGCCAACCCCGAGGATACGTCTTCTTCCCGCTTCGCCGCCGACGTCGCGAAGCGCCTGCCCATCCCGATTTTTCACGTGAACGCCGAGGATCCCGACGCCGCGATTCGCGTGGCGCGTTGGGCCGTGGAGTACCGGTACACGTTTCACAGCGACGTGGTGGTGGATCTGATCGGTTACCGTCGTCACGGCCACAGCGAAGTGGATGATCCCACCACCACGCAACCCGTCCGCTATCGGCAGATCGCCGCGCTGCCGCCGCTGTGGGAGTCGTACGCGCACCGTCATCAAATCGATCCTGCGCCGCGCGTGGCGGAGACTCGAGGCGAGTTGGAGGCCGCGCTCAAGCGCGCTCGCAGCGCTCGCAAGAGTCCCCGGCTCAGCCAGCTTCCCTCTTACTGGGACGCATTTCAGGGCGGCGCCTACGACCCCGCGATGGAAGTTGATACCGGAGTGTGCGCGGAGGAATTGAAAAACGTCGGCGAGCTGATGGTGCGCGTGCCGGCGGGATTTTCCGTCCATCCCAAAGTGAACAAACTGCTGGACCAGCGCGTGCAGATGACCGAGGGCCGCCATCCCATTGATTTCGGCACCGCGGAGTTGTTGGCGTACGGCTCACTGTTGCGGCAAGGCACGCCCGTGCGCCTCAGCGGCCAGGACAGCCGCCGCGGCACCTTCAACCAGCGCCACGCCACCCTGTTTGACACCGAGACGGAAGCCGCCTACACGCCGCTCTCCAATATTGCGCTTCAGCAACCGGCCTTCGAAATCTACGACTCACCGCTTTCGGAAGCCGCCGTCGTGGGTTTCGAGTACGGTTACAGCCGCGATTATCCTGAGACGCTGGTGCTGTGGGAAGCGCAATTTGGAGACTTTGCCAACGGCGCGCAGGTTTATTTCGATCAGTTTATCGCCGCGGGCGAAGACAAATGGGGATTGCTCTCCGGTGTGGTTCTGCTGCTGCCGCATGGATACGAGGGGCAAGGGCCCGAGCACTCCAGCGCGCGCCTGGAACGCTTCCTCCAACTCGCCGCGCGCGACAATATGCAGATCTGTCAACCCTCGACGGCCGCGCAGTATTTCCACCTGCTGCGCCGCCAAGCACTGCGGCGCTGGCGCAAGCCGCTGGTGGTCCTGACGCCCAAAGGCATGTTGCGCCACCCGGCCGCCGTTTCGCCTCTGCAAGATTTCACTTCCGGGCGCTTTCAAACGCTGATTCCCGACCGCGAGGTGGCTGACGCCACACGCCTGCTGCTGGCCACGGGCAAGATCGTGCACGAACTGCGCGCTGAGCGCAAGAAACTAAGCGATAGGCAGACGGCCATCCTTGCCCTCCAGCAGCTCTATCCGTTTCCAGAGAAAGAACTGGTTGCAGCCCTCAGCGAGCACCCTGCGGCTCGCGAGGTGGTGTGGGTGCAGGAGGAGCCTGCCAATATGGGCGCGCTTTTCTTCGTCATGCCACGCTTGCGGCGATTGGCGCAACCGCGCTCGGTGCTCTCCGTAAAGCTCTCGGCGAGCCCCAGTCCCGCCACCGGCTCCGGCAAAGGCCACGAGATGCAGCAAAAGACGCTGCTGTCCCTCGCGTTCACGGCTGCCAAGGCAGTATAATCATCCCATGCCTATTGATGTGCGCCTAACTTACGAAGATTATTGTCTGCTGCCGAACAACGGCAAGCGCTATGAGGTTGTTGATGGAGAACTATTCGTGACCCCCTCACCTTATTGGCGACATCAGGACGTCCTTTCCAGTCTTCACCTTCACCTAGGCGCGTTCGTGCAGAAACATCATCTGGGCAAGGTGGTGGAGGCTCCTATGGACGTCGTTCTCTCATCGCACGACGTGGTCCAGCCTGACCTGCTTTACATTTCCAAAGCGCGTGCATCCGTGATCACGGAAAAGTATGTCCAGGGCGCTCCCGATCTCGTCGTGGAAATCCTCTCCGAGAGCACAGCGCAAATCGACCGCACCACGAAGCTAAAGCTCTACGCACGTTACGGTGTGGCAGAGTACTGGGTGATCGACCCCGAACTCTGTTCGGCGGAAATCTACCGGCTGGTTTCCGGCGGATATGAATTCGCCACACAACTGGACGCCCGCCAGTCGCTCACGTCACCCTTGTTCCCGGGTTTCTCTCTTCCCCTCTCGAAGCTCGCCGAGTAGCATTTCTGCGCGAGCACCATTACCGCTGCGCAATCACTGCGCACGTCCGGGGCGCCAACCGGACCGTGGCGGGCAGCATCTGGAGCGCGTCGGGCTGGAAGGGCGCGAGGACCTCAACCACCATGCCCTGCCCTCCCGGCCAGGTGACCTCGACGGTTTCTTCCGTATCACCGAAGTTGACGACCACGCACGCCTTTCGGGACTGATCTATTCCTTCGAATACGGAGTGCCGCACGTTCGGGCCCGCCTTCACGTCCGCGCCGAGCGTATCGCGAAAGCGCCCGAAAAAGAGCACGTCCTTGTGCTTGGCGCGAATGCGGATCAATTCATGCACGTAGCGAGAGAGCGGACGCGTCAGCGCTTCGTCCATCGAGTCGTTGTAGTGTCGCGGCTGCACGGCCCACACCAGCCCGTAGCGCATGCCGTTGTTCATCACGTTGATGTCACCGGGCGACTCGGCGCAAATCGTTGAAGTCCACTCGGGAAACGTGTACTTGAGCGCTGGCGACCCCATATCCATATTGTTCATGCGCGCGTAGGAGACGTCTACGAACGGGAAGGCCCGGTCCCAGTACGTTTCCGACGCAATCGCCACGTCACGGTTCACCGCCCGGGTTTTCGCCAGCACGTCTTCGTAGGTTTGAAGTACGCCCTGCGGCAGAGAGCGGTCCGGCGAGGTGGGAAGGTGAGGATTGAAGTCCAAAACCGAAATCACGCCTGCCTTGTCAAACTGGAATCCGTCGCCGCCGTCCTTGACGCGTTCGACGCATTGATCGACAAGCAGCTTGCGATATTCGGGATGCGCGGGACTGACCAGGGTCATATTCGATCGGGTCAGGCCCAGGCGCGCGCTGACGGTGCCCTCGCCCCAACCCATCAGGGAATAGTCCGGAGCCCATTCCCCCATCACCGCGTACCGCTGTAGCGTCTGCTTGAACAGCGGCGTCGCCGTGTCCGCCACCTGGATGTTCGCAAACAGCAGCGGGTGGACGCCGATGCGCCGAATTTCCGCGAGCGCCTGGCTAAACTCCTCGCGCGTGCCCAGTCGCGGATCAGGTGTGTACTGCGGATAGCCGCGGTCGATGCCGCCCACATTCCAGCCCAGGATTTCGAACGTGGTCACGTCATATTTCCTGGCGTCAGCCGCGAGTTTCGGCCAGTCCTGGAACCGGTAGAGCACCTCATCCTCACAATTGGAAACGATCACGGATTGCCAGGCCATTTCCTGGCGCAGCCACGTGGGGGAGCGCCGCACCTGGAAGTGCTGATCGTACCAACGGCGATAGAGCGCGCTGCCTTCGTGCCAGTCGCCCGCGTGAACGTGCAGCACTACGGGGCCAAAACGCATGGCGCCCTGCCGGGCAAACGGGAAATTCGGCCAGCCCATGGTGAGCCCAATCGGTTCGCCCGCGGGCACGTCGGCGGGTGTGGGCCATTTGTCCCCCATCACGGCGGTTTTGGTGAACGGGCGAAGCTCGTAATAGACCGCAGCCAGCCGGGGCTCCGGATCGTGGTAGCCGTAGTAAAGTCCCACGTTCTCCCGGCGGTTGTAAAACTCCGTCCATCCCATCGTCAGATTGAATCCCGAGTACTCAAAGCCCTGCGCGGAATAGCGAATGCCCAAATTGCCGCCGCCATAGCCGCCGGAGAAGCCGCGAAAGATATCGGGCGCGAGGTTCGTGAACGGCCCGGGAACCAGCGATTCCGTCTCCTGCCGATCGATTAAGCCGTTCTGGCCCCCCACGATGCCGTAGAAGACCTCTGCCAGGGGCAACCCCGATGCGTTCTCGACGTCGATCCAGAATTCCAACCGTTCTTCGGCGGCGCGCAGATGGTAGGCTACCTTCACCTTGATCTCTTCGCGCGCGTTGCGCAGGCCATCGTAGTGGCAGGTGACGCCATCGGGCCGCGGCTCGATCCGGCTCACCTTTTGCCGGCTGCTGAGGAAATAGTTAGCTTCATACCCCGGACGCGGAAACCGCAGGCGGAAGTTTTCCCCCAAGCGCGGCTCCTGGATCAGCTCCAGCTTGGGGTTCTTCCAGGTCAGGCCGCACAGATTCCCGTTCGCGGCATCGAGGCGCAACGTGCAGATGGGAGTGTCAAACTCGCGCAGTTCGGCGTTCGCGGCGGCGGCGCTTCCCATCCCGGCGCGCGCCGCCCATGCACCTCCGGACGACGCGGCAAACAAACCGGCGGTGACCTCCAGAAATGTCCGGCGAGTTACGGATTGCAGGTGATCGCTTGGTGCCATGTTTTCGGATGGATTATTCATGGGCGCAAAGTCCTTTCTGCTGAGGCTGGCTGCAGGGAGGGCAATTATCACGCATCAGGCCGCGTCTGTCCAAACGAGTTTTGTGTTGCGGGCATGCTTCGGAGAGCAGCTATGTATTCTGGGCTGGAGGTGACCCGGCCGGAAATCCGGAATCAATGGCGTGAAGCAAGCCGGGCGGCGCCCTCTGCCTGCCGGAGCGCCGATTGAATGGTCAGCAACTCGCCCACGTGGTCCAGGGTCAGCAGCCCCACCAGCCGGCCATCATGAAGCACGGGCATGGAACGGCATTTGGCGGCACGCATGGTGGCCAGTGCGCTCTCCAGCATGTCGTGTGAGTCCACGCTGGCGAAATCGCGATTCATCGCCTCGCGTACGGGGCTCTGAATTCGCCCTTGCGCAATGGCCCGCGTCAGACTCTCCCGCGTCAGCATGCCCAAAACGTGATCGCCAAAAACCACCGGGAAGTCCTGTTCCCGGCCGGCCAGGACGTGCTCCACGGCGCGCGCCAGCAACTCGTCAGGTTGAACGGTTAGAAAATTGGTTAGCATCGCCTGCAGCACGGGAACGCCGCCCAACGAACTGTGGACGTTCACCATGGCCGCTTCCTGTTCGGCTCCCATCCAGACGAAGAGCGCAATGAACACCAGAAACGGATCGACGAACAGGCCGACCAGTCCAAACACAAAAGCAATCGCTTGTCCCACACGCGCCGCGTAGAGGGTGGCGCGCACGTAATCCATGCGAGTGGCCAGGATCGCGCGCAAAACGCGCCCGCCATCCATGGGAAATGCCGGAATCACGTTGAATGCCAGCAGCCAGAAGTTCACCACCATCAGTTTGTTCAGGTAGCTGCCGCCCACCCAGCGAAATGCCTGCAAGTCGGGGCGAAGGCCAATCAGGAAAGTAACGGCGAGGAGCCCCGCGGCGATGAGGGCATTCACCGCCGGCCCAGCCACGGCGACCCAAAGCTCCTGGATCGGTACGTCGGGCATACGCTCCAGGCGCGATAATCCCCCAATCGGCAACAGGGTGATGTCGCGCGTCTTGATGCCATAGTGCCGCGCCGCCAGCGCATGGCCTAACTCGTGCAACACAATGCATCCGAAAATGGCCAGGACGAAGATGATCCCCTCCACCGCGGTCGCCATTGACTTGCCCTCGCGCCAATTCATGAAGAGGATAAAGAGAATCAGGAGGAGAAACGTCGCATGAACGTAAATGCCGATTCCCGCCAATCGGCCGATTTTCCACGACCAGCGCATGAATTCCTTTCTTGAGCCCAGCTCGGCCACGAATCATCCGGTATATTCAACTTAGCACCCACGGCGGACAGCCGCAAGCCGCTGCGTTCAGCCCCAGCGATTCCGCATCCGAGGTTGGAGGTGCGCGAAATAGTTAGTCCGGGCGCGCCGGAGGCGGTTAGGCAGATTCGCATAGGCTTTGTCGGCGGGGCAGGGCGGGAAAATACACCCGGTGAGGTCGGCACTACGGCGAGAGGGGCGCAAGTCGCCGCACGCGGCACGAAGGTTCGGCCGAAGCGCGGGGCGGAACTCCGGGAGGGGAGGAGAAGACTCTTAGGGGGATGAGCCCTCGGGGAAGCAGGGGTCCTGACAGAGTTCGCGGGCTATGAGGCGTGCCCAGTAGCGTTGCGTTCGGCCGCGACGGACGGCCGGTTTCAGATTGAGAACCCAGAAAGCATGAAAGAGGTTGTAGGCCAGGAAGGCGACGAGCAGAAAGGACTCGATGGCCGGGGGGTGGTGTTTATACACATGGTCGGAGTGCCACTCGTTGGCCAGCTCGTTGAATCCATAGTTCTCAATATCCCAGCGACGATGCCCCAAGCCGACGGCTTGTTCGGTCGCTGCCTGCGTCACCGGTAGCGTCGTGGCCCAAACCCACTCGGTCATAATCGACTCGACCTGCTTCGTCGTTTGACGGCGCACCTGATAGGTTTCTCGCGAACGGATGACCCGCACGGGGGCGTTCACTTGAGGCCAAGTGGTGAGGTCCGACACGTCCCACCACTGGCAGTGACGCGACCGATACTTTCCCTCTTCGGGCGGCGTCACCCCAAACAAACCGCAGGCATCCTGGTAGAGGTCGCGCCGCTCGTCCTTGAGGACCACCAGCGCGTGCTTACCGTGGGCCAGCAGGAGATTGAAGAAGGGGGCCTGGGCATAGAGACCATCGGCCAACAGCAACTGAAACGCGCGGGGGTAACGGGCCAGGACGCGATCCAGCAAGCGCCGGGCCGTGGTCACCTCGTCTTCGCCGGGCCGCTGGGGTTCCAGATCGAGCAGGATCCGCAACTCCGAACCCGTCAACAACTGCAGCGTGACGTTCCGATGGTAGTACTGAATCCTCTCGCCTTGCTCGGTGTGCATCGTCCGCTGCAAGCATCCCGAGCAGCGACGGCGATAGCTGGCGTGGGTCTCGTGACCGTCGAGAACCGCCACGCCCAGTCCACCGATGTCCGGCAAGGCTTTGTTCCGCTTCAGGCGGGAGTAGACGTGATGCAGCCCCTCGCGCAGTTCGTGGGCGACGAGGCCGGCGGTGCACGCGCCCCAGGGTGTCGCTACTTCCGGGCGAACACCCCAGCCACTGTTTCCAGAACCGCGAGAGGCGGTGCTCTTCCAGCGCGTTCAAGCTGCCCAAGCGGGACCAGAACATCACCAAGCTGGCTTTCAGGAGAACGGCCGCCGGGATACGGGGTTGTCGTCGGGGATCCTGGACCGCCGCGACGATCCGTTCCGAAAGACCGTAGACAGTCTCGCCATACCGGATCAGGCGGCGGAGAACGGGATCACTCCTTGCGATCGAGCAGCCGCTGCCACTCGACCTCCGAGAGTTCCTCCAGCAGTTGCTGGATTTCTTGATAGCCCTGAACGCTCTGGCGGATGCGCTCTTCCCACTCCTTGGGCACGAACACCTGGCGCGGCTTGCCCCCCTGGCTCTGCACGAGGTACAGCGACGCGTGCAGTTCGCCGTGGGCACAGCGGCAGTTCGGTTTCCCGCAGCGGCGCAAACGAGGCGCCAACGTCCCGCGGAGAAAGCGCTGGCCCGAGACGATCTGCGTCAGGCGCGAGCGGCGTTTGCGCTCGCCTACCGGAAGACTGGAGCGGGATATCGGAGGGTTTTTCATCTGATATATTGCTACTATATCAGACAGAATCGGTGCTGTCAAGTCAAAAACGAATGCGAATCTGCTCGATCAGCGGGGACTGGGCAAAGCAATTGCAATTTCAAAGGGTTGAAGCAGGAAGGAAAGCACGAATGCGGAATCGCTGGTTCAGCCCAACGTTGGTGTCGTGCCCCCTGAAAAGTGTTTGGCTTGAAGCCGACACGACAAAGGTGTACAAAGAAGCCATACGAATCAGTCCGACAAGACTTATAACGGAGGGCATGCCATGGACATTCGCAAGCAGGATGCGCTTAATTACCACAGCTCCGGACGGAAGGGCAAGATTGAGGTCGTACCGTCCAAGCCCTGCCGTACGCAGTGGGACCTGAGTTTGGCCTATACCCCGGGCGTGGCGGAACCGTGCCTGGAAATTCATGAAAAACCCGAATTGGGATTCGAATACACCGCTCGCGGCAACCTGGTTGCCGTGGTCTCCAACGGCACCGCGGTCCTGGGCCTTGGCAACATCGGGCCGCTGGCCGGCAAGCCCGTCATGGAAGGCAAGGGCGTGCTCTTCAAGCGCTTTGCCGATATCGACGTGTTCGACCTCGAGGTGAATTCGGAGAAACCCGAAGATGTCATTCACCTTTGCCAGCTTCTGGAACCGACCTTCGGCGGCATCAATCTTGAGGATATCAAGGCGCCGGAGTGCTTCCAGATTGAAGAAACGCTGCGCCAGACCATGTCCATCCCCGTCTTTCACGACGATCAGCACGGCACGGCCATCATTTCCGGCGCGGCGCTGCTGAATGCGCTGGAAGTCGTGGGCAAAGACATCAGCAAAATCCGGCTGGTGGTGAACGGCGCGGGCGCTTCCGGCATCGCCTGCGCGGAGCATTACGTGCAACTGGGCGTGCGCCGCGAGAACATCATCCTCTGCGACACCAAGGGCGTGATCTACGAAGGCCGGGAGGAAAACATGAACCCCTACAAGGCGCGGTTCGCCGCCCAAACGGACCGCCGCACCCTGGCCGAGGCCATGAAGGACGCCGACGTTTTCGCGGGCCTGTCCGTCGCCAATTGCGTCACGCGGGAAATGCTGCGCTCCATGGCGGATCGTCCCATTGTCTTCGCTCTGGCCAACCCCGTTCCGGAAATCAGTTACGACGATGCCAAGGCGGCGCGGCCGGACGTCATCATCGCCACCGGGCGCTCCGATTATCCCAACCAGGTCAACAACGTGTTGGGATTTCCCTTTATTTTCCGCGGCGCGCTGGATGTGCGGGCACGCGCCATCAATGAGGCCATGAAGTTGGCCGCCACGCGCGCCCTAGCGGCGCTGACCAAGGAGGATGTGCCGGATTCCGTGCTGCGGGCTTACGGCGCCACCCGGCTGCAATTCGGCCCGGACTACATCATCCCCAAGCCATTCGATCCCCGCGTGCTGATTTGGGAATCCGCGGCCGTGGCGCAGGCCGCCATGGAGAGCGGCGTGGCGCAGATCACGCTCGACCTGGATGAGTATCGGGAACAACTCCAACAACGTTTGGGCCGCACTTATGCCGTGATGCAGAATATTCGCGTCCGCGCCAAGGCCGCTCCCAAGCGTATCGTCTTTTCCGAGGGCGAGGACGACAGAATCATCCGCGCCAGTGTCCGCCTGGTGGACGACCGAATTGCTCATCCCATTCTGCTGGGACGTCCGGCCGTCATCGAAGAGAGATTTCGCGAGCTGGGCCTGGGCAAGGTAAAGGCTGATGTCATCGAGCCGGCTGCTTCCACGCGCCTTGCCCCCTATGTGGATGAATTCTTCCGGCTGCGTCATCGGTATGGCATTACTCACACGGAAGCGCACGAGTGGATGCTCAACCACAACTATTTCGGGGCCATGATGGTCCACATGGGTGACGCCGACGGCTTCATCGCCGGCGTAAGCCAGCATTACCCTGAAACCATTCGCCCGGCGTTGCAAATCATCCGCACGCGTCCCGGTGTGGACCGCGTCTCCGGCCTGTACGTCATCGCGACGAACAAGAACGTCTATTTCTTCGCGGACACCACCGTTAACATCGAACCGACGGCCGAGCAACTGGCGGAGACGGCTATCCTTTCGGCAGAGGTGGCGCGCTGGTTCAACGTGGAACCGCGCGTCGCCATGCTATCGTTCTCGAACTTCGGCAGCACCCGCCACCCCCTGGCCGACAAGGTTCGCCGCGCCACCGCGCTGGTGAAGCTCAAAGCGGAAGGGTTGGTGGTGGACGGCGAAATGATGGCGGACACGGCCATCGTCCCCGAACTGGTCACCCAGGATTATCCCTTCTCCCAGGTCAAGGGCGATGCGAATGTGCTGATCTTCCCCAGCCTCGAGGCGGGTAACATTGCGTATAAGCTGATGATGCGGATGGGCGGCGCCGAAGCCATGGGGCCCATCCTGATGGGGATGGCGAAGCCTGTGCACGTGCTGGCGCGCGGCTCCAGCGTGGAGGAAATTGTTAACATGGCGTCCATCGCCGTCGTTCATGCCCAAGCGGGCGTGCTGGGCATTCGGCAGAGCGCCTCTCACGCTGCGAAGCCGGCGACGGCCGTCGCGGTCTGACGCCGCCCGCGATCGCCGGGTTCAAACGAGGACAAGGCCTCGGGCGGCGCGGCCAGTACCCTTCGTCGTCTGAATTTGCGGGGCGTGTGGCGGGATGAACCCGCCGCTACGCCCCGCATTCTTTTTCCCCAAGCCTTCGCAGACCTTTCGTGCTGCCGCGAAACCAGCTCGCCACCCAGGGCTTCGTCAAGGTCGCTTTTAGTGAGATCACAATGCATGCCTCCTTTTACCTCTTGGTAGATAATCCATAAGGTAACGGCATTAAAATTGCTAGCCGTACCGGATGGAGGTGTGTCTTCTGCTCGGAATGGCGCAGCCGGGTAGGCTCGCGAGGCTCCTGGCCGCCCCTGACGCGCTCGGCCGCGGCCCCGCCGCGTGCCTTTCCCCATGGGCTCAGCAAAAAACTCGCCTGCCGCCGGCCCGCTGGGAGGCCCGCCGGCGACGGAGTATAAATTGCCGATTTTCGATTGCCGATTGCCGATTGGCACGTCCCGCACGTCCAGTTTCGAATTTCCAGTTTCGAATTTCGAGTTTCCAAGGTCAGGGAAGATGGACGGAAGAAAAAAAATTTACGAACGAAGCCACCAAGTTATTGAAAACAAAGGATCGCAGAACAAATTGACCGAGAAAAAGCGGACATTTTGGTTTAAGTATCGGACATTTTGGTTCAACGTGGTGACATTTTGGCGTGGCCATGCAGCATTTTTCGGACACTTCGGTATGACGTGGTGACGTCTCGGGTGTCAACACGGAAGAACGGGACCGGAAGAGGGGGGCGGGCCATTTCCGACTTACCGATGTTTAGCGCTCCCACCGTCCGAACCGCTGCGACTTTGACGTGACCCTGTGATGCCAACCTACTTGCTTGACATTTAACGAAGGGCGGCTGTGCCCAGGGAGAACCGGCTCTGGTTCTGACGCTACCAGAGCGCGAACATGGATGTTGCCTTGACTCCAAGATGTTGTAATATACACGCTGCAACGTGCGCTAGAACACTTTTCGAGAAGTTAATCTGTTTCAGCCTTGGCCGCTGCTGCGCTCCTGAAGCCTCCGGCCGCCGCCGTAGTTTGGCTGGCTGTGGCACGTTGGACACGCCGCCCAGGGCCGCGGGCGGGAGAAGCGGAACAGATGAGAAAATTGCAGACGGGAGAAAGCTCCTGACGATTGAGCCAACGCAATGAAGCAGCTTTCAAAGGTAGTCTGGTCGGAAGGGATGTACCTGGGTCCGCACCACTTTCAAGCCCAAAGCCGCTTCTTCGAGGAAGCCACCCAATTCTGGATCTCGAATTTGTGGTTTGAGCCGTACGGGCTCAGCGGGATTGAACTCGATGCCGACGCGGTGCGGAACGGCACTGTGTCCCTCGTCCATTGCCGGGGGATGTTTGCAGACGGGCTGCCTTTTAACATGCCGGAAAGCGATCCTCTGCCCCCTCCGCGCGCCATCGCCGAGCTGTTTCCGGTAGTCCGCGAAAGCGTAACGGTGAACCTGGGTATCCCACCCTATCGATCAGGCGCCGCGAATTGTGCGCTGAACGGGCGCGACGCGAAATCGCCCACGCGTTACCTTGCCGAATCCGCAACCGTCCCGGATGACAACACGGGGCTGGACGAGAAGAGTGTGAAATTTGGGCGAAAGAACATGCAGATACTCCTCGACACGGAAGAAACGGGCGACATGCAGTTGTTACCCATCGCCCGGATTCGGCGCGACGGCTCCGGGAACTACGTTTACGACGAGAATTTTATTCCCCCCTGCACCCAAATCAGCGCCAGCCAGGCCCTGATGAACATCACGCGCCGCATGATCGAGGTGCTCCAGGAAAAGAGTGCGGCCACCGCCCTGGACAACCGGGGCGGGGGGAAGTTCCAGACCGGCTTTTCCGCGCAGGAGATCGGCCGCTTCTGGTTTCTGCATGCCCTCAATTCCAGCCTCGGCCCGCTCCAGCACCTGTTCTTTTCCAAGCGTGGGCATCCGGAGGAACTGTTCCTGGAATTGCTTCGCCTCGGCGGGGCGCTCTGCACGTTCGGAATGGATTCCCAGCCCCGGAACCTTCCCCTTTACGATCATCAGGCTCTCGACAAATGCTTCGCGGAGATCGAGCGCCACATTCGGGCGCACCTGGAGATGCTGGCGCCCTCGAACTGTATTGCGATCCCACTCAAGCTTGTGGCCAACTACTTCTACGAAGGCGACGTGGTGGACCAGCGCTGTTTGGATCGCGCCCGGTGGATCTTCTCGGTTCACTCGCCCATCGGCGACGCCGAAACCATCACGCGGACCAGTCAGTTGGTCAAAATCTGTTCGGCGCAGTTCATACGCAGGCTGGTGGACAGCGCGATTGCAGGATTGCCTCTCAGCCATATTCCAGTCCCTCCGGCGGCGGTATCACCGCGCGTGGAAAGCCAATATTTCGCCATCAGCCGGATAGGGCCTTGCTGGGAACACATCGTGCAAACCCGCCGGGTGGGAATCTATGTCCCGGGAGACATCCCGCATCCGGAAATAGAGCTGTTGGTAGTGCTGGAAGGCTAGGAGGTCAGGATGGGAGCACCCAAGGTGATGGCTCCGGTAGCGGAACGTACGAACATCGCAATGATCTATCAGGAGATTCTCACGGCCATCACGCGCCTCCGCTCCAATCGGCAGGCAGTGGGCGACGCGGCCGTTTTTCGCAACCAGCTCAAGGGGGCCATTGCGAGCGCCGAAGCCACCGCGACTCGCGCGGGGTATGGGACTGAAGACACACGCTTGGCCACGTTCGCGGTGGTCGCGTTTCTGGACGAGTCCATTCTGACGTCCAACAATCCGGTCTTCAAGGATTGGCCGCGCATGTCCCTCCAGGAAGAGTTGTTCGGCGTGCACACGGCAGGGGAGATGTTCTTCCAATGTCTCGACCGCCTGCTCGCGCGCGCCGACTCTGCGCAAACGGCAGACTTGCTGGAAGTGTTTGCCCTCTGCCTGGCGCTGGGCTATCGGGGGCGATACGGCCTGGGAGGCCAGGAAGGCGTGCGCGCCGTCGTTGCGACGGTGACGGAAAAGCTGCAACGCATCCGCGGCGGGCCTCGCCCCCTGGCGCCGTATTGGGCGCCCCCCCGCGACGCCGCCCCGCGGCAGGCTTACGACCCCTGGGTCCGCACGCTCGCAGTGGGCGCCATCGGTGTATTCTCACTCGCCGTCGTTCTCTTCATCACCTTCACCATCGCGTTGCTTATGGGAGCATCGAGCCTGGCCTCCATGGCGCCGCTGACAACCCACTAGGGGGTAAGCCGTGAGTAAAGCCTGGAAATACGTCTTCGCCGCAATTCTCCTTCTGGCGTGGTTGATCCTGGATTGGTTTATGGGCTCATGGCTGCACCTTGCCGGGACGGACCTCTGGATACTCCGTATTGCCTTGGCCGTGATCGGCGTGGCCGCCTTCGCCATTGTCATCTGGTTGTTGTGGATGCGCGACAAAGAACGCAGTGCGCAAACCGCCGGCGGCGGTGCGGGGCTGGATGAAATTGACGTCCTGATTCGGGAAGCAGAAACGCGATTGAAGTCGTCAAAAATGGGCGCCAAGGCCAAACTCGGAGCCCTGCCGGTCTTTTTTGTGGTAGGGGAATCCGGCTCGGCCAAAACCGCTGTGGTGCTTCATTGCGGTCTCGAGCCTGAGCTTCTCGCCGGGCAGACTCTCCAGGACAACGTGCCCGTAGCGACGCGCGCCCTGAATCTCTGGTATTCGCGCCAGGTCATCTTTGCGGAAGCCGGCGGGACCCTGCTGGCTGAGCCGTCGCGTTGGGCGAAGATGGTGAGAAAACTGGCGCCCCCGCAACTTCATTCCGTATTCGGGCGCGGCGTTCCTTCACCTCGCGCGGCCCTGGTGTGCATCGATAGCGAGCGTTTTATGACGTCCGGCGCTGCCGAAGCTCTCGCTGCGCAAGCCGACCAACTGCGGACCCGGCTTCACGACATCTCGCAATTGCTCGGCATCAGCTTGCCGGTGTATGTGCTTTTTACCCGCATGGATCGGTTGCAATTCTTCCAGGACTACGTTCGCAACCTGAGTAATGATGAGGCTTCGCTGGTCCTCGGCGCCACTCTGCCCATGACGTCTTATGCGACCGGCGTTTATGCGGAGCAGGAAACCGCCCGGGTCTCGACTGCCTTTGATTCCCTCTTTCATTCGTTGACGGAAAAACGCCTGCCGTATCTGGGCCGCGAGCTCGACAAAACAAAGTGGCCCGCCGTCTACGAGTTTCCCCGCGAGTTCGGGAAACTCCGTGCGCTGTTAACGCGCTTGCTGGTGGACATGTGCCGGCCCAGCCAGTTGCGCGCGGGGCCGTTCCTGCGCGGGTTCTATTTCACCGGCGTCAGGCCGGTGGTGATCAGCACGCCCCGCCCCGCTCTGGTGCAAGAGGCGCCTGCCCCGCAAGCCTATGCCGACGACGAAGACGTTCACGCGACTCAGATTTTCAACGTGCGCCAGGCCGCTGCTGCCGCTGCCCGACAAGCGGCCGCGCCGGAAATGGGGGAAAGCCGCAGGATTCCCCAGTGGGTTTTCCTGCCCCATCTTTTTGGCGATGTCCTTCTGAGTGACGCCTCCGCGCTAAGCGCCAGCGCCTCCAGCACCAAAACCAGCCTCTGGAGAAGGGTCCTGCTTGCCGGAGCAATCGCGGTCTTGCTGATTTTCATCGTAGGCTTCGTCGTCTCGTATGTCCGTAACAAGGACTTGGAAGACCAGGTGACGGACGCGGCCCAGAGTATTTCGAAGCTCCAGGTATCGGGCCAGCAAATGCCGACCCTTGATCAGTTAAACCAGTTGGAAATGCTTCGGCAACCCGTCGCAAGGTTGGCAGATTATGAGGAAAACGGCCATCCCTTCAGCATGGGCTGGGGGCTGTACATCGGGAAATCCGTTTTCCCGCAAGCCCGAAGGATTTACTTCCAGTACTTCAACCAACTGCTTTTTGCGCAGACTCAGGCGGTCTTGGTGCGCAAACTGCTGGGCCTCCCTCTTACGCCGGGGCCCAATGACGAATACGGCCCCGTGTATGACACGCTGAAAGCTTATCTGATTACCACTTCCAACCACGATAAGAGCACGGTGTTGTTTCTTTCGCCCGTCCTGCTGAAAACCTGGGCGACGGGGCACGATATTGACAAACTCAGTACGGATTTAGCGGAGAAGCAATTCGATTTTTACAGCGAACAACTGCAAAGCGAGAATCCGTTTTCGTCAACGAACGACGCGACCGCCGTCGCCGATGGACGCCATTACCTGAATCAAATGACCGGTGAGGCACAGGTCTACAGCCAATTGCGGGCGGAGGTGGACCGGACCAATCCCTCTTTCAACTTTAACAGCCGCTTCCGCGGATCGGCGGAGGTGGTGGTTGACTCGATGACCGTGGAGGGCGCGTTCACCAAGTCCGGCTGGACCGCCATGCACCAGATTCTTCGCGACCTGCCCAAGTACCTGAGGGGAGAAGAATGGGTGCTGGGCTCGGGCATCTCGTCGGCTCTCGATCTGGTAAGCCTCGAAGCCGGCATTCAGAGCCGCTATCAGACAGATTACCTGAACCAGTGGCGTGCCTTCCTGCGAGCAGGCAGGGTTGTACCCTACAGCGGCCTTACCGATGCCGCGCAAAAGCTCCAAAAGTTGACCAGGAATGATTCTCCCCTGCTGGCCCTGCTTTGCTCGGCAGCGCAAAACGTGGCCGTCGGTCAGCCCGATTTTCAGAGAGCGTTTCAGCCCGTGCTGACCGTGGAGCCGGCCACCTGCATCGACCAGCAACAGTATATCGGCGACACCAACAAGCAGTACGTTTCCGGCCTCAGCAACCTGCAAGCCTGCCTGGACACGGCCAATAGCAGTCCTACCGAGCAAAGAGATGCTGCCAAGGCTCAGTGTGCCGGCGCCGCCTCGAGCGCTCAGCAGGCCGCGCAGCAAATCGGCCAGGGTTTCACCATCGATCAGGACGCGCACATCGACCAGACCGTGCAAAATCTTCTGATCGCGCCGATCACTCCGGTGGCGGCGGTGCTGCGGCCCGGTCCCGTCAGCGGCCAGGGGTTGTGTTCGCAGATGAGCCCGTTTGCCTCCAAGTTTCCCTTCAATGCCCACTCCACCGTGGACGCTTCCGTGCCGGACCTTGACGCGTTCTTCAACCCTGCCAGCGGCGCACTCTCTCAGTTCTACACGGCGGCGCTGAAGAACCTGCTCCTTCCCCAGGGCGCCGGGTATGTCCCCAATCCGGAGGCTACACAGAAGGTGAATCCTGCCTTCTTGAGCTTCTTTAACCGGGCCAAAGAAATACAGCGGGCGCTGTATTCAGGCGCGTCGGGCCAGCTTCAGTTTCGGTACGCGCTTCGTCCGCATCCCACGCCGAGCGTCAGCAGCTTGACATTAAACATCGACGGTCAGTCCTTGTCCTTTGGGGGCAGCAATCCCTCCTACCAGCAGTTTACGTGGCCGGGGACAACAGCCCAAGGCGCGAGAAGTACGGTCAAAATGTCCGGAAGCTCTTCGGATTATGGCTGGGCGTCCTACGACGGGCCGTGGGCCGTGTTCCACTTCATCGCTGACGCCGATCGGGCCGAGCAGAATGGAAATGTCACCACGCTGACGTGGATCTTGCGAGGCAGCGGAAATCGTCCCCTGACCACCCCGGATGGCAAACAAGCCACCGTCCAGTTTGACCTTGATACGCTGGGCCAAGCCCCACTGCTGCAAAAGGGATTCCTCTCGGGTATCACGTGCGTGTCGACGGTGGCACGGTAAGCATCGAGGCCCGACTTCAACAATGCACGTTACCTCGGATGCGGCGCGCTCATAATCTGCACGGGCAGCTTGCCCTTCCAGCGGTGGCTGGTCCGAGAGAACTTCTCGAACTCGGCGTAGATCTCTTGCGCTGTGGCACTCGGTTGGAGCAGGACCGGCGGCGCCGGCTTCTGTACTCCGAGGAAAATGGGAAGGTATTGGTGGGCCGGGTCGATAGCCACGATCACGGGATCGTCATAATCGATCCAGATGGAGAGACGAGAACGGATCAAGGGGGTATAGCCTTCGATAGGGCCGGCTCCTTCGACCGCCCAAAGGACCCGCTGGAACCGGTTTAGTCTGCCCCCAAAGCTCCTCCAAGGCCCGAACCCAGTCACTCTTGCGGTTTCTAACCGATATCGGCATAGTACCTTAAGAGGCAATGAATAGAGAAGAACATCCTGCCTGAGGTTATGATAGTAGTATAGCGAACCAAAACCGATGCCACTGAACAGGACGACAACGACCCAGCCGGCGGGGGTGGTCCTCCCAGGCAGGGCCGGCAGATGCACAGCCCTCAGGTACACGGGCGGGACCGTGGTGATAATCAGATAAAAGGCCACTAGAGAGACGAAGAAGCATCCAATGAAAAGGAGAGAATATCGTATCCAACTGTCGGCGCGGGACACTCGGGCGAGAAGGTTCAGGTATTCCGGAGAACAGAGATCCACCGGGGCATTCGGAAACAGGAATTGCACATCGTCGATCATCGCCAACCGCTTCTTTCGCCTACAGAATGACCCGTTTCAACGAACGACCGTCCAACGGCCGTGAACCGGAGCCAAGTACACGGGTAACTGGAATTGAGGTCCCCCGGTATTTGCGGACTGGAGCGCGGGTTCGGATTCATCCTGCGTCACCCAAACCAGACGCTCCCCGGCAACAAGCTGGAGCCGCAGCCGGTCAGGATTCAATGGAGCAAGAGAAAAGCCGGGTGATCCCGTCACAAATTCGAGAAACTCACGCTGGCTTTGGCGAGCCCACGCCTCGGAGCGATAGCCGCACCGAGCCACTTCCAGAGCCTTGAAATCAAGCAGGTCACACGCTCGGATCACATCGCGCGCGCTAAGGGCGTCATGCAGTTCCCGAAGCGCGCCCAAGATGCTTGCCCTGGCCTGGTCAGTAAGCTCGACGCGCTGGGCAGTGGGCCAAAACAGGCTGGGAGGAACCTCAGCCGCCGCGAAGTCCAGACGCACGGGAACCCTTCCGGTGGAGGGTACTACGGCAGGATCCAGAACATAATGAGCGATAGCAGGCGCTTCCGTCGTCTTTTGCTCGGGCTGGGAGCCCGCTGCGATGGTGATCTCAAGTTCGGGCGGAGGTTGGCCTGGTTTGCTCCCCTCAGGAAGCCCGACCGACGCTGCCACTTCTCCGCTTCTCCCGGGAATCCACAGGTTGATCGGGCGGCCGGTTCGTACCGGTTTCCCGTCCCGCCACCGATATAGAGGAACGTCATTCAGCCGAAGCTCGCCGAGCAGTGCAGCTTTCTTCAGTTGAATCGCGTAATAGGTAGGCATGCTCATCCTTCTGCCGGCAACGATGAAAGAGGGCTCGCAGCGTCGGAGCTACTCCTCTTCATAAAAGGAGAGCTCCGTCGGCCCCCACAAAGTGGAGGAGTTAACCAACGTCACCCCTCCCTCCGCATGGAAGATTCCCCAGCAGAACTCTACCGAAACAGTTCCCTTCAGGCCTTCAAATTTCACCTCAAAGTCATCCAACCCGATACTGTCGCTGCGCAGGTACGGGCTTCCGCCCGCACTGATCGAGCCACTCAATTCGAGATCGACGCTGACCAGATCATTATCGCCGCCGCCAACGAGTGCGGCTTCAGCACCGACCGCGGCCCCGATTTCGCCCTCCACCCCACCACCCTTGAATGGCGGAAACGTAGGATCGTCGGGAGACTCCCGTTCCCAGGAGACGTCACAATTCAACCCTCCGGAAAGCTGAAGGTACACGCCGACCTTCAGAAGCCAATCCATCACTTTCCCTGCGTACGAGCCCACCACGGGAATAACGCCCATGATGTTCCTGATGGGAATCGCCGAGAGGAACTTCTTGAATTCAACTCCAATCAGCGGGCTGAAGGACGCCTTGATGGAGTAGTCGTAATAAGCCCTGTAGTCCTTATACTCTTTCCATTCGGCCTCGAGCTCCGCCTGGCCATCGAGAAGTTTCCAGTCAAAGGTGGTGTCGTTATCTTCGACCAATGACAGAGCGTCCTTGACGGCGTCGGAAATCTCACCCAGCGCAGCGCCGAGGTCGGCCCCGATGGCGAGCGAAATTGCACCGCTCGGAAACACATCAACCGTAAAGTCCGAGGACGCTCCGCGGCACGCGTCGCAAGTGATTGAATATCGGACAGGATCCGCCAATGGTATCCAATGCCCTTCGCCCGACCCGCCCGTTGCGCCAAAGGCTTGCGCACTCCCACTAAGCTCACCAACCTCTGAAACGGACCATTCCGGGTGCAGCCCGCAACCGTTCTGGACCTTTGCCTGAAGCTGGATGGAATCCGAGCCGAAGGGAGAGTCGGGTACAACTTGGAGCAGGCTACCGAGCGAACTACTGCGCCCGTGCGAACACTTCATTGTTGTCCCCAACAGGACACAGCGTACCGGGGCGGTGCAGGGTGCGACGGGGCTGCCTACGGGCGTCGGCGGGAAGTTCGAGCGTGCCGCCTTTGCCGCTTTTCGGCATTGGCGGCCTTTAGCGCTTCGGTGTGATTTCTTCGTCCGTGGCATCGAGATGGTCCACTGCCGCTTTTTGCAATCGATTTACGAGCTCTTCCGGGTCCAGGCGGCGGCGTTCCGCTAAGATGGCCTGCGCCCAACCATTCTCGGGATTCGTGTCAAAGTCAGTGCCGAGGAGCAGCGTCAGGGTGATGTACATGCATGTATCATCCTGCTTGGTTATGCCATAAGCCGCTGCCCGGCGAGTCCCCGAACGAATCAGGTCTCGCAGATCTTCCTCGCTTCTCTCGTCACATTCTTGTGGGAAGAACTTGCGGAGATGAGCCAGCACGTGGTCTTCAAAGTTCTTTTCGGCGACTGCCGAGAACCTCGTTACGTGCTGTGGATGCACTGTCAACATCGCTTTACGCCTTCGCGCCTCCACTGTCAGGAGCGGCCGGCGCCAAGTGCCAGATGTTCGCCTTCATCCCCGCGCCCTGCCGCACGAATTCCAGCAGGTCCCCCGGCTTCTCGTCTTCGGTGGCGAAGCGCCAGACCGGTCCGAAGAACTGGTAGATTTCTTCCCGTGTGCACGTGGGCAGATAGACGCGGAGCACGCGCGGGTCGTAGAAGCGAAAGTACACCTGTTTGCCGTCCGGCATGTTCACCATGAGGAAATGGCGCAGGTGGTGGCGAAGCTCGGAAAAACCCAGGTTGCACGTCAGGTAGACGCCCCAACTCTTGCCCCAACCGTTGCTTACCAGTTTTTCCAGTAGCTTCGATTGCGGGGGCAAGCTTACCAGGTAGGGAGCAAAGAGCGTCAGTTCCGCCTTTGACCAGCCTTCATACAGCGACTCGTATTGCGCCCCGCCCTCCAGTATTCCGGCGGCGGGCGGCTGGTACGCCGGGACGGTGGCCGCGCCGGGATTCTGTGCCTCCCAAGCCTGCCGGGCCTCCTGTTTGGCCTCCGCCAGGAGCTTGTAGATTTGCGGCGAGCGGGCGCCATCGAGTATGGCGTAGAGCGGTTGGAAGTCCTCGCGCAGTACACGCAGCAGGCGCTCGTCCAGGCTCGGTTCAGGCGCTGCGGCCGTGCTGGGGGACACCCCTTCGGCAGCGGGCGGCGCCAGTTGCGGCGGAGCACTCTCCACCGGGGCCACGGGAACCGGCGCGGTTGTATCCACCGGTATGGGAAACCACGAGGGAATACTCGCGGCTTCAGAAGCCTCCGGGACGGGCGCGGTGGCTAACGGCACGGCGGCCGCGAACGAGGCGGGCACCGGGGCCGACGGCTGATCGGGTTCCACGCGCACGCCAAAGGTCACCCTCCCTGCCGTGATTTCGTCGCCATCGTCGAGCACCGCATCGCTCACCCGCCGGCCGTTTACCCACGTTCCATTGCTGCTGTTCAGATCTTGAATCCGAGTTATGCCGCCGGTGCATTCGACAGCAAAGTGCAACCGCGACATGCCGGGATCATCCGGAAACACGAATTCGGCAGGGGTCCTGCGTCCCACACGGGCGGTGCCGCCCGGCTGGATGACAATCTCCCGGCCGGATTCCGGTCCGGTTCGCACTGTAAGAATCAGCCGCATATTTCGAGAATCGGCGCGAAGCGCCTCGGCATAGTCTGCCCGCCTACTACTCGCGCGTCGTCGGTTTCAGTTTACGCAGCAGAACCTGCCGCGCTGGTCAGGCCCTCTCAACCCGGGCACGGCTCGATAAAGGGCGTTCCATTCTGCGCGCTTGTGGCCAGCGCTTGTGCGGGCGCCGACTTCATGGCCTGCGCCGTCATTTGCATCACCGCAGCGTCCTGGGCCACCACCAATTGGCCGGGTGTCCAGGTGTCCGTCCGGCCCGCGCCGGCGGTAATCCCCTTGCCTCCTGTTTCGGCAGGCCCGCTGCCGGGACTGGAGCCACCCCCTCCCCCGCCGCCTCCGCCCCCCGGCGGCGGCGTTACCATAACCTCCGACGGTGAGCCCATGCCGGCCTCGCCAATCTCCACCGTAGGCGCACCCAGCACAATCACGCCGCCATGGGCCGTTGGATCGCCGATGCGGGCCGCCATCAGGAACTCAATCAGCACGGTAGGCGAGCCCATCGCGATCATATCGGGCGGGCCCACGCATGTCGCCATGTCCGTCATGCGCGCGGCGGGCAGAAACTCAATCAGCACCGTCGGCGCGCCAGGCGCCGTGATAGGACCGCCCACGTGCGGCACTATGCCCGTCACCATGGGGCACACATGCATGTCAGTCAATCGAGCGGCTGGAGGCATAAGCAACGTCCAAAAGGGTAAAGTGCAAAAGTAAGGTTAAAGTGTAAAGGGTAAAGGCTGAATTTGTTTATCCTTTACCCTTCATCCTTTTCCCTTTACCCTTAACCCTTTATCCTTCACCCTTCACCCTTTAACTCAGTTTCGTCCCCTTGCTGCCGTCGTCGGCAATGTCAGGATCGGTCGGGTCCGTCGGCGGATCGGGCGCCTCGGGGGAAGACGGGCTCGACGGACTCTGCGGCGACGCGGGGCTGGCCGGCGTAGGAGACCCGCCGCTGTTAATCATCACCATGGTTCCCATAATGGCAATTCCCGCTGCAGTGATAGAGATGAAGCCGCCCGGCCCAACGATCGAGACACCCTCTCCTCCGCCCGTGATGTTGACGGCCATGCCACCCATCAGGTTGATGTTCATCCCGGCCGTCACATTGATGTTCTGTCCCGCTTGCTGGTCGTAGTTCATCCCAATCTGCTGGGAAACAGCCTGCGCAACCTGCTCCTTGATGTTGCCCGTAACTTGCCGCGAAAAGTCTTGGGTGATGGATTCGCTCTGCTTGCCGTTCACGCTCAGGGAAACGTCTCCGGTCACGCTCTCCTTCACGTCGCCGGTCACGCTCCGGGAATCACTGCCGGTGATGGAGTGTTTGCGGTTCCCACCGATGTTCACCGACTGGTTGCCGGTGATGCTCTCCATCACGTTGCCGCCCACCTGCAACGACTGATCGCTTTCAATTTTCTCATTCTGCTTGCCTTTCACATGCAGGTGCTTGTCCGTGTTGACCATCTCGAACTGGCTGGCGTTGACGATCAGGTGCCGGTTGTTGCCGATGTACTCGCGCGAGTCGTTTTCCACGCGATGGTCCATGTCTTTCTCGGCGTTCAGGAAGATCTGTTCGCTGCCTTTCAGGTCTTCGAACCGGATTTCGTTGTAATTGGCGGTGCCCCCGCCCTTCGAGCTGCGCGATTGCATGGTGCTGCGTGTCTGGTAATCCGGCAAGGTGTAAGGGGGCATTTGCTGCGCGTTGTAAACGCGTCCCATGATGATGGGCCGATCCGGGTCCCCTTCCAGAAAGTCGACAATCACCTCCTGGCCGATGCGCGGAAGCGAGATGGCGCCCCAGTTTGGCCGGCCCAGGGGCTGGAAACACGAACCCAACAGGAACTATTCTCATCGTCTTTGCCGCGCCGGTCCCAGTAGAACTGAACCTTGACGCGGCCAAACTTGTCGGTCCAGATTTCCTCCCCCGATTTGCCCACCACCAGCGCCGGCTGCGGCCCCTGAACGAACGGCTTGGGAGTAATGCGGGCGGGCCGGTAAGTGACCTCGGAAGGAATGCAGCTGAAGTGATTGGAGTAGTGTTCCGTCTCCTCGGTTCCCGAGGTATAAGTAGCGCCCGCTGAAGCGACCTGCTGGAGTTCGGTAACAACGTAGGTCGTGTTTTGATCCGAGCGGTCATGGTTCTCCAACGTAAACTGGTAACCGGAGGTCAGCCAGCGGCACGTGCTTGCCCCGGTCGCTACCATGTAGCCGGCCTCCTGCTCCTCAATGCGCAGCTTGGCCACCGAATGACCCTGGTCCTTGGTCTCATACAAGCCGGGGTAGTCGTAAAGCTCATACGGATGGCTCGCGCCCAGGCTCACCACCGTAGGGGCTTCCGCCAGCAGACTGGTGCTCGGCGTCTTAAAGTTGTAGTCATCAACGCTGTACTTTCCCGTGCGGAGTTCCTGCTCGATATGCCAGGACGTCACGACGTCCTGATTTTCCACGCCACCGCCGGAGTCATAACTGGCGGTCGACACATGCGGACAATTCACGAGCGCGCTGGGAGCGTCCGCCAGAACCGCGGTGTGCTCGCCTTTGGTGGTGTGGTCAAAGTAGTAGAAAATGCCGTTCTCCTCCATGAGCCGCGATACAAAGTTGAAGGAAGTCTCGCGATATTGCACACAGTATTCGAGGGCCGGATAGGTGCCGGTTAGCTTGTTCTGGAACTTCGCCACCGAGAACGCACCGAACACCTGCGTGATGATGTCCGGTACCGCCATATTCTGGAAGATGCGGCAGTCAGCCTGGCGGGTGAGGAACCACAACCAGGGAACCACCTCTGCCGTGTAATGGGTGAAATAGCGGTCGTCCGTGGCGCCTTGGGCAAACCGGCTCACGTAGCCGTTGATGTAACGGGGGGTGCCGTCCGCCAGCCGGATGGTGATCGTCACGTTCTGCCCGACAATGTTGTTGAACGAAATCGAGTCATTGTCGTGCGCCAGCATGTCCAGGCTGTAGCTGAACATGCGCGATATGCCTTCACGACCGGTGAGCCCCTGGAGCAACAGAACGTCCGCGCCCAGAGGCGTCTCGATCGAAAGCAGTCGATGGACTTGTGTGTAAGAACCTGATGCTCCCACGATGTTGTACCTTCCTTCGAGGGTTGCGCAACTTCGCTACTTCGACGGGTTCGGCTCGGCCGTCCGATGCTCCGGCGCGCCCGAAGGCAAGCCCAGAACATGCCCCGGAGGCAAACTCGGAGGCGCACAGATTTCCTCCGCATCATCACCCAGGTTTACCGACCCCGTACGAATGTTAACGGCGACCACGCGGGCGCCCGCTCGTTCCGCATGGCATACCGTGTCGCCCGTAAAGCGAAACAACTCCGGTGGACCAAGGCCCGTCCCCACGCGCACGATGGGCTGGTCGCCGAATTTAATGGCCAAGCCGCCTCCCGCTTCGCCACCGAAGTACTGATCGATCGTGAATCTCTTGCCGTTCAGCGTCCCGGTCCAGCAACCGGTCAGCCGGAATTGCCCCGAGGTCACCGACGCTTCGCCGGCATTAAACGGATCATGCAGCCCCGGCGGGAGCAGAACGGGGCAGCGCGAAACCGGCGCCATACGCCGCGCCGTGCCGGCGAAGTTAGGAACCTTTTGCCCAACCTTTCCCTGCTGCCCCAAGATCCACGCAGTGGACATTTGGGGAGCACTCAAGCAGACCGCCAAGATCCACAGCACCGGAACCAGATGGCGCGTCCGACGCCGGGCGACGGTTACAGCCACCGGTGAGGTTCTGGCGTCAGGCCGGGCGGCGCGCACGGCTGGGGTTATACCCGGTTTACCACATACTCCAGAGTCCATCGAAGGTCGCCAGATTCTCATCCACCAAGCCCCACTGATCGCTCGCGTGCCTCTTCAGCCGGTCAATCGTGTACTGCCAGATTACGCTTTGGGCATTGCAGGCTAGCGTCTTCGGTTTGAAAATAGGCGCCGCCGCCGCGCTCACCGATGCTTTTGGCAGGCTCGGCTGGTAACTCCAGACGTACGCAGCATACCGCCCCTGCCCGCGCATCGCTTCATCAACCTGGTAAGCCGAGCAATAGTTCTTGCCCTCGAGTGCGCCCGGGTCCAGGTACACGCCTCCGGCTCCTCCGTACTCCGAAGCTACCATCGTGTCGGACCAACCCCTGAAAAAGTCCGTGGTCGCGTGAAAGCCGTAATCGATGTTGGCATAGATCCACACGCCGGGCCTAACTCCCGCTGCCCGAGCCGCATCGATAGCCAGCTTCGCATCGGATTCACCTTCCGGGTACCCCCCCAGCACGCTACGTGGAGAAAGCTTGGTGCCGGCAAAGATGACCAGGATTCTACAGTCTCGCGCGTGCAGAAAGTCAGCTTCTTCGGACGTTATGCTGCCGCTTTTCCGGCCGATGTATCGACCCCAGAACGTCGGCGCCTGGCCGGTCTGCCTGGTCACATAATCAAACAGGGTTTGCCGCTTTCCCATCCTTAAATTGGCCGGATTCAGCGAGTCGACGCCCCAGAAAATCTGGGGTTGACCCGCCAACCCGGTCACCTGCCGCAGAGATTCAAGGAGCGAGCGTTGCGCGGGAAGAAACAGGAAGGGATTCGTCGGATCGCGGATTTCTTCCTCATGAACGAAGTCCTCCGCCGCGAACAGCCACCCCGGCGTGCTGACAGGGCCCGGAACCGGCGTCGCCATGCGCGCCGAGGTCCCGTCATCCACACCGCCGCGGTGTGCAGGATCTGTTGATTGCCGATTCTGGTGCCCCGCCATATGGATGCACCAACCCCTCTCGGGCGCGGAAGAGCCCACGCACGGCGCCACAACACGGGCATGCATGTCACAGGACTCAGGAGTATTCGAATTGTCCGTCGTCGCCCACGCCGACGTGAATCCGCTCCATCGCCTCGCCTTCCGCCAGCCGTCCCAACAACTGCCGCGAAATCTCCGGCAGCAGCGTGTTGGTCAAGATGTTATCCACGTTGCGCGCGCCGCTTTCCACCTCGGTGCAGCGCTTGGCCACTTCGTTCACCACGGCGTCATCGTAGGTCAAGGCGATTTTGTGGTTCTCGTGGATGCGCCGCTTGATCTTGCCCAGCTTCAAATTGATGATCATCTTCATGCTCTCGTCGCGAATCGGCATGTAGGGAATGATCACCATCCGGCCGAGGAACGCAGGCTTGAATATCTTGTTCAGTTCCGGTTTGAGCGCCTTCACCAGACCTTCGGGGCTGGGCGATGTTTCCGGGTCGGCGCAGAGCTTTGCCATCGTGTCGGTACCGGCATTCGTGGTAAGGATGATGATGGTGTTCTTGAAGTCGATTTCGCGCCCCTCACCATCTTCCATCTGGCCCTTATCGAATACTTGATAGAAAAGCTCCAAAACGTCAGGATGCGCTTTCTCCACCTCATCCAGCAGGACGACCGAGTAGGGCCTCCGGCGGACCGCCTCCGTCAGTACGCCGCCTTCACCGTATCCCACATATCCCGGCGGTGAGCCCTTCAGGGTTGAAACCGTATGGGCTTCCTGGAACTCCGACATATTGATCGTAATCAGGTTATGTTCGCCGCCGTACAGCAAGTCCGAGAGGGCCAGGGCGGTTTCGGTCTTCCCCACCCCGCTCGGGCCCACCAGCATAAAGACGCCGATGGGCTTGTTGGGATCGTCCAGCCGCGCGCGCGCCGTGGAAATGCGCTCGCTGATGTGTCCCAGCGCGTGCAGCTGCCCTATTACCCGCTGGCCTAAGAGGGACGGCAGCGAAAGGACGGTAGCAATCTCGTCCTTCATCATCTTCCCGACGGGAATGCCGGTCCAGGCGGATATGACCTCGCCGACGATTTGCGCGTCGAGCGCGACCTGAATCATCGGCGTTTCGCCTTGCAGCGTTTTAAGTTCGGCTTCGACCTTGACAAGCTCAGCGCGCAGGGCAGCGGGATCAACCGCCGGAGCAGGCGCTGCGGCAGCGGCAGTGGCCGTGGCTGCGGCGGCAGGGGCTGCCGCTGTGGCTACGGGGGCGGCGACAGGCGGCGCGGCAACCGCGCTGGCAGGCGCACTCGCCGCTTCAAGCTGGCCGCGGGTGTCGCGGATCCGGGTCACCAGCCCCAGCTCTTTCTCGAAGCGGGTGCGCAACCCGGCCAACCGCTCCTCAGTTTCTACCTTCTTTTGCGCAATCTCCGCCAACCGTTCGCGATGGTTAGCGCCCACCGCCTCCTCGCGTTCGAGAATGCGCTGTTGGACGCCCAAGTCGTCGATTTGCCGCACACAGTCTTCGATCAGCCGGCGGCGTAGCGCTTTGGCCCAAGGCGAGCCGGGCGCAGGCAGTGTCCAGTACACTCACGGCCTTGTCGGGAAGCTGGCGTCCAGCCAGGTAGCGATGCGAAAGATGGACGGCTGCCTCCAGCCCCTCATCCAGGATCCTGACGTTGTGGTGTTTCTCGAGCGACGGGAGAATGCCGCGCAGCATGACCAGGCATTGGGTCTCGATCGGTTCTTCCACCTTCACCACCTGGAAGCGCCGCGCGAGCGCCGGGTCTTTTTCAAAATACTTCTTGTACTCGGACCACGTCGTGGCTGCAATCGTACGCAATTCGCCGCGCGCCAACGCCGGCTTCAGGAGGTTGGCTGCATCGCCCTGGCCGGCTTGGCCGCCGGCGCCGATCATCGTGTGCGCTTCGTCGATGAACAGAATAATGGGCGTGGGGGAAGCCTTCACTTCTTCGATAAGGCTCTTCAGGCGGTTTTCGAACTCGCCCTTGATTCCCGCTCCAGCCTGAAGCAGGGCCAGGTCCAGGGTCCGCACGATCACGTTTCGTAGAGGAGGGGGGACATCACCCTGCGCCACGCGCAACGCGAAGCCTTCCACCACGGCGGTCTTCCCAACGCCTGCTTCGCCGGTCAGGATGGGGTTATTCTGCCTGCGCCGCATGAGGATATCGACAACTTGTCGAATCTCCGTGTCGCGGCCCAACACGGGATCAATCTTCCCGGTCTTGGCTTTTTCAGTCAAATTGATCGTGAACTGGTCCAGGTTAGGCGTCTTGCCGCCTGGTTTGGCTGCCGCGCCTGGGGCGCCCGCGCCGGCCTGGGCCGTGGCCGCCGTCAGAGTCTGCACTTCTTCGCTGGAATTCGAAACAATCGAGGCGAAGTCCTTGCGCAGCGCGTCAGCTTGGATCTTTTGGAACTCCTTGCTGACGTCGCGCATCAATCGGGCCAGTTCGTCGTTGGTCACCAACGCCAGGATGGTGAAGCCAGTTCGAACCTGACCGGCCCCGTAGTCGATGGAGCCGAGGGTCCACGCCTCGGTCATCATTTTGATCAGGGTGGGGCTAAGAGCGGGCGTGCGCGCATTGCCGGACTTCAGCTTATCCAGCGATCGTGTCAGTTCGCCTCGAAATCTCGACGTATCAATCTCGAAGTGGCTGAAAATGGACGCGGCGTCGTTCTCGACCGAGTCGAGTAGCTTCAAAAGGTAATGCTCGATCTCGATATCATAGTTCGTGCGGGTGAGGCAGAGTCCGGCCGAGGCCTCTAGCGCGCCTCGGGTGGAATCGTTGAGCTTTCCAATCAAAGACTTCAGGTTCATGTGCGCTCCCCTTCTCTTGCCTCCAACGTGAGGATGGTGTCACCAGGATCGCGTCCAAACGGCTTGGACTTCACCCACGAGACCCAACCCAGTCGCGGGGCAGAGGCCTCATCGGTACCGAGTTCACAAGGCGGGACCATCTCACGGTCGAGGACCAATTTGACTTCAAAATCGAATTCGCCATTCGCAAAGAACTGCACCCAGGCTCGCAGCGGTTGCCAGCAGGAGCCTTGTGGCAAGAAGTCCATATACCTTTCGCGGCTCAGGGGTCCGAGGACCACCCGCACCCGCGACTGCTGCGTCCAGATTTCGTCGCCGACCACCGCGCCCGCGCCGAGCCTCTCACTATCGCTTGCACCCTCATCAAGGCAGCATTGGGTGGGGGAATCCAAGTGATACCAGCCTCCGGCAAATTGCTCGATCTCGACCGGCACGTCAAAGTAATCGGCGAGAATCTGCTTCAACGCCTGCGCTGAACGCGGGCGCTGGCCCAGCAGGCCGGAATAATAGAGCAGGGCGTCGTCAGGGATGGATTGGCGGTCCTGCAAGCCCTCGGTTCCCAACCCCACCAAGCTGAGCAGGTCGTGCGAAAACCGGTTGCGCTCGCCGTGCTCGTAAGCCACATCGAACCGGTACTTTCTCCAAGCCTGGTAAAACAGGGAGATGATGCGGTGGTTGAAAATGTCGAAGAAGTCACGGGGGGAAGTGTCCCCAAAACGCAGCCGTTCGATGAGCAGCGACGTGTAGGGATTGGGCAGCACACCCTCAGGGCCGGTCAAGCCCATGAAGTTCACCGTCATCTGTGCCGGACCGCTCTCCGGCCAATCCATCTCTTGAATCTGGCTGGCCGGAAACGCCAGGGAAGGCTGCGCGCCGAAATGCACGGGTTCCTTGGCGGGGTTCTCGAATTTGCCCACCGGCGGCTTATCGGGAATCAGCCGCTCCAGCAGACGCACCGCCTGGAAGAAATCAAAGCGGAACGGTTCCCGCCGAAGCCTCATCCCCAATTCAGAAGCCATTAAATCAGTATTGACTGTCCGGCTCTCGGTGGCCACTCTCCCAAGGGCTCCTTTCGCTGACGGCTTTTCGCCACCAGTTGGCTGAAACTGTTCATCGAGACGTAGAGGCCCAGAAAGTTCTCCAGCACGCTGGCAAACAGGTAAGCGCCGGCGCCGCTGAATTTGTCCTCGTCAAATTCCATCTCCACGCGCGTGCCGCGGGCAAAACTGATGCCGAGTTCGGAGATCACGCGCGTAAAGTGACGCCCACTATTCACGGCAGTGATACCGCTAATCTGCTTCTTCACGTCCGGCGAACCGGAAAAGTCATAAACCTCAAGCAGCTTTTGCATCGCATCCTTGCCTTCTTCGACCAGGGATAGATAGTTGAGCGAAAGATGCGAAATCAAGTACCAGAGCGCCTTGCCTCCCAAGGGCGGGCGGAGCGTGGGGCTGGGCTTGTGCAACGCCACAATGTGCTTCACCGCGGCTTCCCCCGCCATCTCGAAGTCTCCGGCTTCGTTCCCGAACGGCAACCGCGCCACCAGGTCCCGGTTCGTGCACGTGCAACGCACGGTGACGGAATCGTACTCAAGGTGCAAAGGGCGGTCGGAGAGGTCCACCAGTGACAAAAACACGTCCGTTCCATCGTCCCCTTTGTGGGTTGCGGGACGCCGGGTGGCGTACCAGTAGGCGGGCGTCGTCTCTTGCACCGCGTGCCGCTGCGAATATAACGGCTGATACGTCACCGTCTGCCTTGTCTCCGGATCGATGCTGACCACTTCATCCACGGAGTAGACTTCCATGGTCCGGCGTCGCCGCGCATCAGGCACCACGGGATACTGGTAGCGTGTCTGGTCCACCAGGAGGGGTTCGGCGGTCTGCGCAAACAGGTTGGCGATGGGCGTGCATCCCAGCCGCAGAGTCTTCCCCTCCACCGCCACCTGAAGCCGATGATGGCGATCCGGATGCTCGAACGGAGTGATCAGAAACAGAATCTCCGCCTTGGACTTCAGCCCCGCTCCCGCCAGTGCCGAGAGTCCGCCGAGTGACAGGAAAAAGAACTTCTCAGGGAACGCGAAGTACTCCTGCAACAGGCGGTAACCCACAAACGAGCGTCGCGGGTAAGGCAGCACCGCTTCATCATCTGCAAAACCCATGGAGCGAAGGTTCTGAACCGGTATCTCGCAAGGGGCAACCTTCGGGTTTGTGGGATCACGCACGATCACGCGCGCGCAATTACGACAGAGCAGCTCGTAAAGAGCATGGATGACCGCGCTTTCCCCGTTGAGGTAGAAGGCGAGACTGTCCAGCTCCAACTTTTCGAACGTGAGGTCAGCAAAGCACTCGAGTTCGACCCTCAGAACGGCGGCTTCCGACGCGCGCAAGGGCGGGTTCAGGCGGTCCGGCGTCAGCCATTGTGCCTGGGAGATGCGCAAGGGCCAGAGCGTGGTGTCGTAGCACGTGCGAAACTTGCAAGGGACGCCTTCCACCGGCCGCGAATAGAGCACGGTGCCCTTGGGAATCCGCAGGCTGCTGGTCAGCTTGCCGCGCTCCGGATCCGTGCGAAACTCGGCAATCGACATGGAAGGGATCGGGCGCAGGTAATGAGGGTAGAGGATGTTGAGCAGGGCCTCGGTGATCTGGGGAAACTCGTCGTCGATGCGCAGATGCACCCGCGCGGCGAGCAATGCAAAGGCCTCCAGCATCCGCTCGGCGTGGGGGTCGCCGCAGCGGTCGGATTCGAGCAGCAGCCGCGCGGCGATTTTCGGGTGCTTGTCCGCGAACTCCGCTCCCATCTGGCGCAGGAACGTGAGCTCGCTCTCGTAATAATTCCTCAGCTCATCGCGCACCATCTTCTCCCTTGACGGCGTACTCGCCTTTCCCGATTTCCAGCACAGTGTCAAAGCGCACGGGTTCGGGCGCCGGATCCACGTTCAGCAGGCCTTCGATGACAAAGGACATGCTTTGCGAGCTGCCACCCACCGAGTCCATTCTCACTTTCACCCGTTTCAATCTCGGCTCAAAGGTCGCAATCACAGATTCCATTTCCTTGACGAGATCACCCTGGTCTTCTGCCGAGAGCACGGACCGGGAAGAAATATCTGCGAAACCGTAGCAGTAAGCGGAGTGGAGGAGCTCGCGGGACGCGGCCGGAGGCAGGTCAATGGTTCGCCGGGTGTTGAGCAACCACTCGAGATCGCGCTTGAGCCCGGCCTTGAGGGCACGCAACGACTGGGGGCGCGACAGGGGAACCTCGGCGCTATGCTTCGGGTCATCATCCAAAAGGCGATCGAGCACCGAAAGCGTGACGGGGCCGCTCGTGTCGCGTCCAGCCATGGCTTACTGACCATCCCCCAATACCTGCGCGGGGTCGAGACGGCAGATGCGCTGGAACAACTTCTGCCGCTCGCTCTCATCATCCTGGAGCCTCTGGCTAAGCTTCATAATGACGGCCAAAGCGCGGGCCACTACGGTGGGCTCCTCCCACTCGTCCAGCTTATGTGTCTCGATTGCCGCCGCCAAATCGTCCAACACAAACTGGGCAATGTTCAGCCGATTGGTGGAGACACACATTTCCACCATTTGCAACTGGCGGCGAAATCGTTCCCGGCCGGAACGTGGCCGCGCAATTTCCTTTTGTAGAATGTCAAACGCCTTGCGCTCTTGTCCTTCGCGCAAGGCCTGTTGCGCCATCACAAAGGGGTCGGTAGGCTGGCTCGGCCAGGAAGAACCCGGCCCCCCGTTCGCGGCAGCAGCCTGCTCCGTGGATACGGGCGCCGCCACCGGAGTAGTGAGAGATTTCAGCCAGGCGCGCGTCTCGGCGTTGGCGGCCGGAGTATCGTCCATGAGCGTGGCAGCGAGCAATTGCGGAATGTCAGTGACGAGCGCTATGAGCTCGGACCGAATGGCGCGCGCAATCGCGTCGTAGTCACCGCCCAAGGCCTCGCATGCCTCCACCACCATCCGCTGGAGATCCAGCCAGGCCCGGCTGCACGGAAGGGCCATGGCATTTTCCGCGGCGTCGAGCAGTTCCGCCCATTTCTTTTCCAACGCCAAAGACTTCAAATGCCTTCGGAGCTCGGTAGGGGGCGCCTCGAGTTGGGTCGGGTCAGAGCAGTCAATGGCGGCACGAAGTTCGCCCCAACGTAATCCACGTAGCATCAGGTACGGAGCAGGACTGCGCGGCTCACGCTGGCGCAGATACGCTGCCGCCTCGGCCACCTTGCGGATCGCTTCCACGCGGTCCGGGGGCTCCGAAGAGGTTTCTAAAGAAATCAGAACGCCACCGCGAACGGGTGCCCGCAGCACCAGCTCACCGGCCGCGCCGGGGCTCCCTTCGCGGCCAGCATCCGCAATGTTCTCGACGGCGGGCGCCGGCTCAGCCTCGACCACGTCCGGTTCCTTTTCCCTTTTCTTTTGGAGGAACCCGTGCACGACGGGCCGGATCTCACCCAGGGCTGACTCCAGTACGCCAAACGCTGGAGAACTCTCGCCAAATTTCGCGTCGCACGACTCTTTCAGTTGACGAAGGATCTCCAAGCAACCGTCAACGTCCTTCTCAGTTTTGGCGTAGAAGGCCTTCGTACTTTCTTCGAAGCACTTGTCGATGACTTCGAGCGCGATCTTCCCTTCCTGAATAGCTGCGGCGCGGGCCTCTCTCGCCTCGTCAGATCTCGTATCGGCCTCGCGCCCCAACTTGCGCGCCTCTTGCACATCGTTAAAGCCGTACGGCGCTTTTTCCACCACGCGAACGCTTTTGAGCGGAATTTCGAGCCGCGTGCCCACAAACTCAAGAGGCGCGGCGCGCATATCCGCATCGCCATCCTCAGTCTCGGGATAGACCGTGTCCCAGAAGTTCTCCACCAATCCGCAGCAAAGGGTCAACCCGTCTTTAAGACCCGGGAAACCGCTTTGCTTCAGCCACGCCTCGGTGAGCCAAGCCGCCAGCCAAAGGTCCTTGGTTTTCTTGCTGAGAGCGTCAGTAGTGAGTTTGATGACCAGAGGATTGTCCGACACCTTACGATCGCTCTCCGTCATCCCTGGGGGTGGAACGGCTTCTTCGCGCCGGGCTTCCTTGACCGCGTCGTGAATTACGTAGCGGAGGTTTTCGCCACTCGGATTAGGACCTTCGATAGGCTTTAACAGGTCTTCCATAGACGGCATGGTTTCTCAGCTCCCGACGGAGGCGAATCAAAATGGTATCCCGCAAAGCGTACCGCCGCCATCCTGGCAGCGCAGTGGGGTGCCGGCTGGAAGCGGCGTTATGTCGCGGCAAACTCCAGCGATCGCAGTTCCAGAAACGGGATTTCCTCATCGTCAACCAGCCACATCTTTTGACCGAAGAGAATTTCCTCGTCGGATCCGTCTCGCTGCTCCCAAACCGTGGCCCGTCCCAGCCGCACTGCGTCGTCAGCGTGCTGCCAGGAAGCGGGAGAAAGCACCGGCAGGAGCACCTCGCCAAGTTCAGCCCCTTTGAACGATGGCTTTCCGCGAACGGCTGCGGGCGTCCACAACAGATCTCTCAGCCGTTTCGGCGCCTCGATGCGAATCGAAGCGACGTGTTCAAGGGGAAGCAAGAGGTACGTGCCCGCCGCGAAAACCTCCAGCCGAGATCCAATGCGGGGATCGGCATCGGAAAAAGAGGCGAACGGCTTGCCATTGAATGTGCCCGCGCAGGCCGGCAGCCCAGGCTCCGCAGCCTTGGGAAGCTCTCCGTGGGCAAAGAGATCCTGGCGCTGTCGCTCGGCGTAAAGGGCACTACGATAAAGCAGGACGCCGATCTCACTGTTCGGTCCCGCCTGGCCCAGCACCTCGAGTTGTTTATCGGCCCTTTCAAACTCCCCCGCGAAGCATAAGAGCTCGAAAAGGAAGGTGCGGCGGCGAGCATCCGTGGGGTTATCGCGAACCTCGGCGCCTAGCGCTTTCACCGCTTCCATCAGCCGGCCGGCTCGAAACAGCTCTTGTGTGTTCATTTCCGGCCCTCCCATTTGTTAAAGATATCGCCTGTACCGTTGGGGCACGCCACGCACGGATTTGCCGCACTCCTAGGCGGGAATGCCCTCCTTGCCGAGGCCGGCGGTGGGCGTTCGTTGTGGCTCTCAGGCCGTACTTCAGGCGGCGAGCCGGACGCTCGCCGCCCCCAATTGCCGGCTCCGGCTCGAAATGGAAAGGCATCTCCCTCGCCAACCGCGGTTCCTGCGGGGACACTTCGCACTCGATACCGGCACCACCAGACTTTCGGATGGTGCTACGTGGCTTGCACCTGCTTGATGTCGTACGTTGCCTGCCCGGCCAGAGTGACCGAGCCGGTCTTCGTATCCTGCGTGTAATACTGGTACTGGATTTTCTCGTAGGCGATGGAAAGGCTCGCCGGAGGCACTCCCGTGCTTCCCCCGCCTGTATTGAAGCTGGTGATAAAGCAACTCGTCATCGTGATAACGAGATACTTATAGGGTTTCCCGTCGCCTCCGGTCTTGCGGCCGGTGAATGTAGCACTGTCGATGTGCGTCCCTTTCGTCAGGTTTGCGATCATCGTTGGGCTGCCGGCTTCCAGCGCAAAGCTGCACGTAAAGTCGCTCAATGATGGTTTGCCCGGCGGCGAGACCCTTGCCGCCGAGGCTGGCAGGATTCGATGCGCCCCAACTCCAACTTTCCAAGTCGATGTTATCGGTCATATCTGCGGCTTGGGATTCACCCTTTATACCTTTTATCAGCAAGTAATAGTCACTGGGCATAACTGCCTCCTCCTTTTCAACATGTGGAATCGGGTCGGCGGCACCGTGCAGCGTGCCGCGAGTCCCGTCAGAATCAACAACGTAGGATTACTTCTTCGCGGGCGCCGGCAAGTCCGCTACCAGCCGGAGCGAAACCGCCAGTTCGTCCAACTGAAAGTGCGGGCGCAAATAGGTAATCGCCCGGTAGCATCCCGGCTTGCCTTTGATCTCCTCCACGTCCACCCGCGCTTCCCGCAGGGGGAACTGGGCTTTGGTGGCCTGATCGGCGTTGTCATCCTGCGTGACGTACTGGCTAATCCAACGGTTCAGGAATCGCCAGCAGTCGTCACGCGACATGAAGCTGCCGATCTTGTCGCGCATCATCGACTTCAGGTAATGAGCGAAACGGCACGTGGCCATCATGTAAGGCAGTTGTGCGGAAATGCGAGCGTTGGCGGTGGCCGCGTCGTTATCGTAAACCTTGGGCTTGTTGCAGGACTGGATGCTGAAAAACGCCGCCTTGTCCGTGCCCTTGCAATGCACCAGTGGCACCAAGCCCTGATCGGCCAGTTCCTTCTCGCGACGATCGGTAATGGCAATCTCAGTGGGGCACTTCAACGCCACATCACCCTCGTCGGTGTGGAAGGTGTGAGCCGGAAGGCCATCCACCAAACCGCCGCCCTCGACGCCCCGGATGGCCGTGCACCACGAATACTGGGCGAAGGCTTGCGTCATCCTGGTTCCGAGTGCGTAAGCGGCATTGCCCCAGAGGTACTTCGAGTGGTCCGTTCCATCCACGCCTTCTTCATAATTGAAGCCTTCCACCGGCTTGGTCGCCGCGCCGTAAGGCAGCCGCATCAAGATGCGGGGGCAAGTGAGGCAAACGTACTTCGAGTCCTCGCTCTGCCGGAAGGCCTTCCACTTGGCGTACTCAGTGCTGTCGAAGATTTTGGCGATATCGCGAGGCTGATCGAGTTGTGTGAAAGTGGGCATGTTCAACAACTCGGGGGATGCCGCGGAAAGGAACGGGGCATGCGCCCCGGCCGCCACCTGCGACACCTTCTCCAGCAATTCCAGATCCTCAGGATGCTTGCTGAATTCATAATCACCGATTAACGCGCCATACGGCTCGCCGCCGAAGATGCCGAATTCATCCTCGTACACCTTCTTGAAGGTGGCGCTCTGATCGAATTCCGCGGCTTTTTGCAGATCGCGAAGCAGGTCTTTCTTCGAGACGTTCAGGACGCGGATCTTGAGCATCGGGCTGGTCTCAGACTGGTCCAACAGGTACTTCAATCCCCGCCAGGTGCCTTCGAGCTTCTGGAGCTGCGGGTGGTGCATGATTTCATTGAGTTGGAGCGAAATGAGGTGGTCAATTTGGGCAACGCGCTGCGTGATCATCTGGTCGGCGTCCCGGCCCAGCACCATCGACCCTTCCAGCACCTGGGAGACAAACTCCTTCACCAGGTTCTTCCCCCGCTCGCGCGCCGCTGGGTCGGCAAAGCGGCCTTGTTCAACGATTTGATCGAGCAGACTGGCTTCCCCGGTCGTTTCCGTCACTTGCGCCGCGGCAGCAGCCTTTTCCATCTCAGCCATTGGACTCCTCCTTCCCGCCGAACTCGGACTTCAACTTGTTCAATTTATCCGTTTTGCCCACGGCGTCGAGCAAAGCCTCATCCAGTTTTTCATTGGTCTGCAACGTACCCTTCAAGTCGTTCAGGCGGGTCCGCAGTTCCAGCAATTCGCGCAACGGCTTCACCTGGCGCGCCACCTGCTCCGGCTCGAAATCCTCCAAGCTCTTGAATTTCAGGTCTACCTTCAGTTGGCCGGCGTCGGAATCGTCACTCAGCTTGTTTTCCACCGCAAACGAAAGGTGCGGTTTCATGCTCTCCAGGACCGAGTCGAAGTTGTCAGGGGTGACCTCAACAAAGCGCCGCTCCTTGAGTTTCGGCAACGGCTGTTCCGCTTGCCCCGTAAAGTCTCCTAATACGCCCATCACAAAAGGCAGCTCTTTCTTCTCGATAGCGTCGCCCACCTCCACATCGTATGTCACATGTACGCGCGGGGGACGGACGCGCCCCAGTTTCTTGTGGACGCTTTCGCTTGGCATGAGTACAGACCCTCCTGTAAGGCGCTGATTTTAAAGTTAACGCGGACTAGGGAGTACCATACCGGTACACGCTTTGTCAAGGCTACTTTTGCCCTTTCCAGCCACCCGGCGGTTTTCCATTTTATGCCCGCGTTGACGCCGTCAGCCGATTCCGCCAGAGTTATCTAATATCATAAGTCCTATTGGTGCAACACCAAGTTTCCCGCTGTTTTGGCGATCAAAGGTTTAGCGTGGTATATTACTGAGGATGCCGCACATCTCACCCCGGGGGTCTCTTTATGACGGATATCGGTTGGAGCACGCAACGGCTCATCGTGCTGCGGCGTGTGACTCGCGCCCTAGCTGACCTTCTTTATGCCCAGTTGAAGGATTACCTTGCCACCTTAACGCCGCTATTCCGGCCAACCCTCGTATTAGGCGAATACGTGCAGGGTGGCACGAAGGAAATGTCGGCGACGGCCATCAAGGCCTTTCAGGAATTGCAGAGCGTGTACGCAACTGCCGCGGGCGCCAAGCCGTTCAGCATTTCCAAAGAACTCAAACCGCCGCTGGACATCATGCGGTCCCCCTTCGAGCTGACCAAAATGCCGTACGCCTACAACCTGAAAACCGGCGAAAACACAAAGACCGTGATGGTAACGCCGCCGCTCAAGTGGATGCTGGCGTATGCCGACTTTTCTCTCGCGCGCTTACAGCAACTGCTCGCGGATCCCAACCGCACCGACGCTGACGCATCACGGGTCGTCCTGCACTACTCGGTATTGCGGGTCATGACGGCGCGGCAGACGGGCGCTACCCAGATGCTCGCCGCGCTGCACTTTGATCTCAGCCCGCTGCGCCTGCCCGAGTACGGCGAACTGCCCCTTACCGGCATCACTTCGTCGGTGCCGACTATCCGCCCACCCGACGAGGTCATCCTGGAAAGCGTGGAGATCTCCGGCCAGGACGCCTTTGAGGAGATCGTTGACGTGGAGGCCGTCGCCAACATCCAGGACCCGTTCAAGGAACAACTGATAAAACTCATCAGGAGCTACGGCGCCTAGACTCGGGAGAGGCAGATAACGTGCGAATTCGAAAAGCGGTCATAACGGCGGCGGGTGGAAACCAGCGGGCGCTTCCGCTTCAGACCCTCATTCACGAGGGAACGGAAAAATCGGTTCTTGGCATCCTGATTGAACAGGCGCTTAACGCCAACATCGGTGAAATTTGCGTGGTGGTATTTCCCGGCGACGAAGCGCGTTACGCGCAAGCTGCCGGAAACCTGGCGGGTGCGGTACGGTTCGTGGCGCAGGAGCAGCCGGCGCGGGGATACGGGCACGCAATTTTCTGTGCGCGCTCGTTCGTGGGTGACGAGCCCTTTCTGCACATGGTGGGCGATCACCTCTACGTCAGTTCGGGAAAACCGGGCATCGCCCGCCTCGTGGAACTGGCGGAAGCCGAGTCGTGCTCTGCCTCCGGGGTCCAGCCTACCCGGGAAAGTCTGCTTCCCCGATTCGGCGCCGTGGCGGGACGCCGCGTGTCCGGCCGGCAGGGCGTCTATCGCGTCGAAACGGTCCTTGAGAAGCCCACCCCCACCGAAGCCGAACAGCGCCTCATGGTTCCCGGAATCCGGGCGGGGTATTACTTGTGTTTTTTCGGCATTCACGTCTTCACCCCCACGGTAATGCATTTGCTGGGCCGGAGGTTGGCCGCGGAGCCCGGTGGCGCTCTCACGCTGTCTGCCGCCCTTGCCGAACTCGCCCGGCAGGAGCAATACCTGGCGCTCGAAGACACCGGCCGGCGGTACGATCTCGGCGCCCGCTACGGATTGCTTACCGCGCAATTGGCGCTCGCCCTGAATGGCCGCGACCGCGACCAGGTGCTCACCATCCTCCTCGAACTCCTCGCCGAACGCGAAATGACCACCCCACCGGCCGCAGACAATCCCCACGGCCGCTGAAGATAACGCGTTCCCGACCCCAGTTCATCCCAGTTCCTGTTGACATCCAAGCACCCCGTTCAAGAGGCTTTTTGTGCAATGCGGGTCTCAACAAGACAGTTTCCGTTATTGGGCACGTGGGATTTGCCGTACCGCCGGCTTCCAGCCGGCGCCAGAGCCGCCAGGATGGCGGCGTTACACCCCAATTAGGACGGCACCGGAAATCTCTACGGCTGTCTTCAAGTTGCCGGATATACTATGGCTATGCCGAATAAACCAATTCTGGCTTTAGCAATGAGCCTGGCCATTTCAAGTGTGGTGGCGGAAACCGCGGTTTTCGCCCAAGACACCATTGACCTGGGGCCTTCCACCAACGAGATGGTATTTCAGGGAACCGGCAGTAACGTCATCAAAGTGGTCTGGCAGAACTGCCACGACGCGGGCTGCACGATGGAGGGTGGCGGCAGCCGGGGGAACAACCCGTTGGGAGCGGGGACGTACAAGTTCTCATCGCCCACTCCCGTACCCTTCAAACTGGTCTCGACCGCAATCGGGCTCTTTTCCGTCGACCAATCGGCAGAAGTCTCCTTCAGCTACACTTCCCCGCACGGCACCGCGATAGGCCTGGCCCATTTCACGTCCGTGGTGCAAAACCCGGGCGCCATTGGCGCGCGCCTTACCGGGACCCTGGAAGTGACGGGCGGCACCTACCAATCGTACTTCGCCGCCGGACAGGGAAACCTCTCCCTGACGTTGGCGATCGGAAAACAGAACCTGTCAACCCTGATTGACTCGACGGGATCGATTCAAGGAGGCATTGATTTTCCCTCTACGCTCTCCCCTCCGTCATCGTGCCGGGCCGCGAGCATTATTCCCGCCGCGCTCACTGGACCCGCGATGCGCGGTGGTGACTACATCTGGTTCAGCGCCCGGTTCAACGCCACCGGGATTCGCGAGGGTACATTCATTCATTTCCAGCGCGGATTTGTCCAATTCCAGGCCGCCGGAAAGGACTACATGCTGCATGTCCCGGATGCAGTGGTCACGTTTTCTGCCGCCAAGTGCGCCTCCACGACTTTTAGCACGCGCACCAATTCCTGGCAGACTACAGTTCCGTTTGACGAAGCCGGCGAGATATTCCTTTCGGGGTTTGCTTTTCCGGTTCCGGCTTCCGGCCTGCCCGGCACCCCAACCCTGGTCAATTGGAGCGAGTCTTTCTCCAGTAATGTACCGAATGTCTCGATCCAGTGGCAGTGGGGCGTGGAACTTTTCTCTTCATTCAGCATGGATCTCAGCGCGCTTGGCGTAAAAGCAACCAACCGTAACGCGTGCCTGAGCGACAACGCCGACCACGCCGGCGCGCCGGAGAATTTCCCCATCGCAGGGGCAGGCGGCGCCCGCCAGCCTGGCGCCAACAACGTTTCCTGGAGCACGACCGCCCACGCCCAAACCAACTGCCCGTAAGCAGGCATGACCAGTTTTCGGCCCTCAGTTCTCAGATCTCAAATCCAGGTCTTTCCGCCGCAAATGATCGACGGAACAGCTTGAATCGGTGATATCATCCCCCGCTGGGCAAACACTTAATGGAGGCACTGGCTCCTTGAGAGATCGTCTCATGATGAAGGCTGTGTGCGTGGCGCTTATTGCCTTGGCAACCGCTTCCGATGCGTTTTCGCAAAGTGCCGATGGTCAGAGCGCGGTGGTTTGGATTGCCATGGAGCATCGCGCGCAGCTCAAAAAGACTGCACCGGGTGAAACGCTCGAGGGCAAGCTGGCGCGCAGCGTTTTTTGGCGGGAGACGGAAGTTTTTCCGAAGGGCAGCACCGTCCGGTTGGTGGTAGACAGGATCGATTTGGAAAAGAAAGCGCACGCGGTGGACGGCCAGCCCTTTGTGGTTCGCCTTTTTGCGCCCCGGCACGATCTGGTGGCCCGATTCCGGTCCGTTAGTGTGCTGATGCCGGGAGGGAAGCCGATTCCACTCCGGGCGACGTTCATCTCTTTGGCCCAACCCCATGAACTGCGGGCGGAAGCCGCCAGCCCGGTGGCCCAGTCGGGAACGGCTACGGCCGGCCCGGCCAGGCGCGCACCGACATCGAAACAACAGAACGCCGCTTCACCCTGGGTGCTGACACTGCAAGTGGAACCTGAAGGGACAACTTTTTCGGCACTGGCTGCGTCGCGGGCGGAAAGGACAGCCGGCGGCGCCCCGCCCTGTCCGGAGCCTTGCACGATCGCTGTTGGAACTCGACTGTCCCTGGCGTTGCTTGACGGCCTGAGCGCTTCCCAGGACCGTCAGGACCATACTTTTCGAGCCGTGTTGTTGGAGCCCGTACGGGTAGGCTCCGCCATCGCAATTCCTCAAGGCGCTATTCTGCAAGGGGAATTGGCCAAGCGAGTCCCACCGCGGCGCTTATACCGCCCCGCCTCTTTGAATCTCGTGTTCACGCGTTTGGCTTTGCCCAATGGCGCTGCCACTGCCATTGCCGCGTCCCCCGTCGCCGCGGAGGTGGACGGAGGAAACCATATGACCATGGATTCGGAAGGAAGAATCCATGCCCAGAGCCCCGGGAAAGCCAGGTTTCTGTTGGATTTTGGCGTGACCGGGGGAATCTCCAAGGTCTCGGACGACACCACGCAATTGATCATCGAAGCGATCAGTTCGACCGCCACGGATGCCTCTACGGCCGGGGTGGCCAGATTTGCGGCGATGGGCGCCTCGGCGATTTTTCTCCTCACCCGCCACGGCCGCGACGTAATTCTGCCTCCTTACACGGAGATGGACGTCAGCTTGAGCCGAGCTGTGTCATTGGGCATCGATTTACCGACCGCGAAGGCTCCCAATTGAATGACGCGATTTGCCGAATTATTTTTTCCTACCGGTAGGAAATTCATTAATTATCGGCTTGTCATGGGCTACCAATCTACACTATCATGCTTCGTATGCGCACCCTGAGCTGTGCTGGCCGTTCGTTCCCTCCGGTTGCCATTTCCATACTGACGGATCACAAACCTTCACGAAGATCTGATCGCTTGTTTTGTCCAAGCTTCAACCGATTCGTCGATTCCGTAATCGCCATCCACGGTGCTGGACAGGGCAAGCGGCAGCGGAGCGCCCGGGGGTTTCCCGATGGTCGTCAAGCGAGCAAAACAACATTTGCAGGGGTAACCCGAGAAGTTATTGAAAACAATGAAAGCGACGTCAGATCAGTGTCGATGATGCTGATGAGAGGGGGTTGTTCATGTTGCTCATGCTGGGCCTCAAGGTTTCGAGGCCAGAGGCGACTGGACGGCCGCAGAATGCCGCTGTTTTCTTATGATCATCAATCCAGAAAAACAAAACTTGCAGGGATAACCCGAGAAGTTGTTGAAAACAATGGAAAGCGATATCAGGCCCGTGTTTCAACCCGTACTTCGATTCCATCATCGCCATTCGGTTGCGGGCAGGCCAAGCGGCGGCGGAGCGCCCTGCGGTTTTCCCGATCGTCTTCAAGCGAGCGAAACGGAATTTGCAGGAATAACCCGAGAAGTTATTGAAAACAATAGAAAGCGATGTCAGGTCCGTGTCCAGCAGGATGAGAACGGGCTGCCTACGGTGGCGTCAAAGTCTCAAGAACATGGCAACAAAGCACAAACCCGGTGGTCCGTCGAAGCGCCAGTTCGAGGATTGCCAGTCACCAATCGCAAATCACCAATCGCGATTGACCGACACCCAGGTGACTTCGGGTTATAATCCTGCCTCCTCTGCCCGAGGAGTTCGGCCCGAATTCGGCGGCGATGGGGGTACTTGGTGAGCCTGCTAACCGAAGTGATTACGGCGCGCGATGCGGAGACGCGCAATCAATCGCTGGATGCGCTGTGCCGGGCGGCGACGCTCGCAGACTTGCTGGGGGAATGCGAGGCGCTCGACCGTTTCCGCCGCGCCAGCGACAACCTCTATGAGCGCGTGCGGGCACAGTTCTTTCTCTATGCCATTCACCGCTTCCACATTCCATTACGTTCCGGCGCGGGTGCGCACGCGCTAATTCCCTTCTCCGGTTACACCAGCCTGCTGAAGCGCCGGTTCGAAGAAGCGCTCGACATATTCCTCGCCGCCCAAGCCGCCGCGGGACCCAGCGCTGCCCTCTCTAGCGCCTTGGCCGCCGGGTACCGTTCGCTGGGCTTTCAGACGCTCGCGGACCAGGTACGGCGCAGCGTGCGCTCGGTGCGCGGGAACCAGTGGATGTTTCGCGCCGCGCACCCGGAAGACGCGCCCCTCCGGATTCGCTCCGAATTGCTCAAGCGCGACGCCGGCGGCCTCTTTCCGATTTTGTGGGAAGCCACACCTGTCCGCATGGACCTGAGCCACAGCGGCTGGAGCGACATTTTCTTTCTGGGCATGGACTTCCCCGAAGGCGCGCGCGTGCTGAACGTCTCCATCGACCTGAGCGTGCGCGGTTCGGGTGCTCCCCAGCCCCCGGTGGAAGCGTGGTTGCGTGTCATCGACCAGCCGGTGCTGCGCCTGGTGAGCGTCGATCTCCAGAGCACTGTCGAACTCACTTCGATTGCCGAAATTTTCGATTTTGCGCATGACTACCTGGGCTTGCTGAAGTCGTCCGTCGTTGCTTCCGGCCTTGTTCCGAGCGGTATGGAAGGGGCGACGCAGCCGCTTAGCGACATGTTGTCCCATTTGACCGGCCGCCCCGGTCATGGCCTGGAAATCGTCAGCAAGGTGAACGATATCCCTCGCGGCTCGCGCCTGGCGGTCTCGACCAGCCTGCTGGCGTGCCTGATTGCCTTGTGCATGCGCGCCACCAACCAGATTCGCACCCTCACGGGCGGCCTGTGCGAGGATGATCGCCGCCTGGTGGCCGCGCGCGCCATCCTGGGCGAATGGCTGGGAGGCTCGGGCGGCGGCTGGCAGGATTCCGGCGGCGTGTGGCCGGGCATCAAGCTGATTCACGGGGTCGCGGCGCAGGAGGGTGATCCCGAATTCGGCGTCAGCCGCGGCCGCCTGCTGCCCGACCACCGCATTTTCGGCCCCCAGCAGGTATCGCCCGGCACGCGCGAGCAGCTTCAGCAGAGCCTGGTGCTGGTGCATGGCGGGATGGCGCAGGATGTTGGGCCGATCCTGGAGATGGTGACGGAGAAATACCTGCTTCGTTCCGAGAGCGAGTGGCACGCCCGCCGCGAGGCCGGCCGCATTTTCGACGAGATCATCGCCCGCTTGCAGAGCGGAGACATTCGCGGCATTGGCGCCTCCACCGAACGGAATTTTGCCGGCCCCATCCAGACCATCATTCCGTGGACCGGCAATCTTTACACGGACACGTTGATTCGCCGCGTGCGCGGGGAAATGGGCAGCGACTTCTGGGGATTCTGGATGCTGGGGGGCATGTCAGGCGGCGGCATGGGCTTCATTTTTGCGCCACACGCCAAAGCGGCGGCGCAAGAGCGTCTCCAGGGCATCATGAGTGACACCAAGCGGCGCATGGAGCACGCCGTCCCCTTCGCCATGGAGCCCGTGGTCTATGATTTCGCCATCAACGAGCACGGCACGCAAGCCGAGCTTCGCCAAGGCGACTCGGCTCTGATGCCGGCCGGATATTACCAGATGGCCGTGCCCTCGCTCCTGCGCCTGGAGTCCCGCCTGCTGTCGCCGGCGCGCCGCCTGGAGCTGGAGCGCTTCACCGCCGCCTGCCAGAGCGTGCCGGAATTTCAAGGCATGGTGCAGCGGGTTTTCGAGCACCTCATTCCGCAAAGTTCACAACCCCCCGAGCGCGCGCAGAGCCTGGAGGCGCTGCTGGAAAGCCACGGGTTCGACCGCGTGGAGCATGAGCAGATCCAGGCGGACTTGCGCGGCGGCCGCGTGGGCCTGGCGCAGAACCGCCTGCCCGTCAGCAGCCTTATCACTGACGTCGGCCCGGAGGATCTCTTTGACGCCACCGGCGGCGTCGCGGCGAAATACCGCGAAATCGGCCAGGAGGCTCTGGCGGCGGGCAGGGTGGCGGCGGTGGCGTTTGCGGGCGGGGCGGGCAGCCGCTGGACCAAGGGCGCCGGGGTCGTGAAGGCGCTCAATCCCTTCTGCCGGCTGGGAGGCAAACACCGCAGCTTTATCGAGGTCCATCTGGCCCGCGCCCGCCGCACCGGCCAACTGTGCGGCACGCCGCTGCCTTACGTCATTACCACCAGCTACCTGACGCACGACGCCATCCAGAACTACCTTGAAGCCGAGCGCAACTACGGCTATCCCGGGCCTTTGCTGCTCTCGCCCGGACGCTCCATCGGGCTGCGATTTGTGCCCATGGTGCGGGACTTGCACTTTGCCTGGGAAGAACTGCCGCAGCAGGTGCTCGACGAACAGGCGCAAAAAGTCCGGGACAGCCTGCGCGCCACGCTGATCGAGTGGGCCCGGCACATGGGCGAGGGCTCAAGTTATACCGATAATCTGCCGATGCAGTGTCTGCACCCGGTGGGGCACTGGTACGAAGTGCCCAATATGCTGCGCAATGGCACGCTGCTCCGGCTGCTGGAGGCACGGCCGCGGCTGAAGTACCTGATGGTGCATAACATTGACACGGTCGGCGCCGACGTCGATCCGGGACTGCTCGGCTACCACATCGCCGAAGGCGCCGCGCTGACCACGGAGGTCGTCGCACGCCAGGTGGAAGACCGCGGCGGCGGGCTGGCGCGCGTCGATGGCCGGGTGCGCCTGATCGAAGGCCTTGCGCTGCCCAACGAGGAGGTGGAGTCGCAGCTTTCGTGGTACAACAGCGCAACGTACTGGATTGACATCGACAAATTTACCGAAGTGTTCGGGCTTACCCGCAACGCGCTAGCTGACCCGGACGCGGTGAACACCGCCGTGCGCCGCCTTGCGATCCGTATCCCCACTTACATCACCCTGAAGGACGTCAAAAAGCGCTGGGGCAAAGGCCAGGAGGACGTCCTGCCCGTGGCGCAGTTTGAAAAGCTCTGGGGCGATATGACGGCCCTGCCTGAACTCGCCTGCCGCTTTGTGGCCGTGCCACGCCCGCGCGGACAACAACTCAAGGAACCGGCCCAACTCGACGGCTGGCTGCGCGACGGCTCGGCGGCATTCGTCGAGTCCCTATGCGACTGGGGCGAATGAAGTGGGTTGTCGATTGCCGATGGCCGATTGGCTTACCGATGGCTGATTGCCGATGGTCGATTTACGATGGTTGATTCACGATTGGCTTACCGGGGCTGGCGCATCAGACACGCGGTTTGTGTCTGCGGGTCGTAAGGGTTACGTGGAACTGGGGATAGTGAGGCTGCTCTGGAGGTCATAACCCGGTGTTCCCAAGTTGGGCATTAATAAATAGAATAAACGCTGACATTGAGAACCATGTCTCCGCCACCCGCGGTTCCCTAGCAGGGAGGTTGGTTTGATCGAACGCATTCGGACTGATGAGTCACTTCAGGTACTTTTCTTAATTGTTCTGCCACTCGTATTGATGTTGCTTGGAATCGCGATTCGTTTGGCGTTGAAACCGCCGTCTACTCTGGCGATTTTTCCGACCTTTTCAGTGAAGATCGAATTATTGGGGCGTGACAGCTTTGGTCAGAAGGAAGGTTTCATTATATTTCGCGACGAGACAAGGGAAGTGGCGTTTGTTGCCGAGATCCCCCGAAACGGACCAGTCTATGTGAAGACTCCAGAGCGATTGTCAGAGGGGGACCTCCTCAGACTGGTTCCAAAGGTCGCACAAGGTCTGGAGAAACTCCGCTATAAATACGTCATCTACCGAAAGCGCGAGCCACAACCAATAAACGACGACGAGCGGGAAGCAGCCATCGCGGAGCTCCGCGAGATGGGTTTTGCGATTGAGAACCCCCTTGGCCAGGGACAAGTGCAGAAAGCAGTGACCCAGGGCTGGCAGCGCGCATCGGGCAAAGAAGCAATGGCCAGACTGTCCCGAGTGCAGAGCTTGATGAACAAGGCAAGAGGCTTTCGCGAAAACATCGAGGTCCTTGCCCGTAGCGGGTAGCAGAAGTCCCTGGTTCTGGGACTCTGCGGCCTTTCCTTGATTTTGACCGTGTGTATCGGGCTGAGGCATTGCTAGGAAATGGATGTTTATCAAACAAATAGCGGGTAGCCTTTCCCATGCGCGGACCCACGAAGGGAATTTGCACGGGACCCGCGGCGGCGAACGCCTTGTCGCGCGCGAGATTGTCACCGAAGAACCCACGGTCAGAACGGCACTGACCGTGGCGACCATCTGCCGGCGCGCGGGTGGCGCATACATTCAGAACTATGTATGCGCCACCCGCGAGCTCATGCCGGGCCTGACGATGCAATTCTACGGGAAGCCCTCAGTCAACAACGTCGGTGCCAGAGTGGGTGTCATGTCCGCGGGCCAGGCGTTTCCCGACGCGAATCGGCCTGTACACTATTACGCACCGATCAACTATAGGCCGAACCCCTGAGGCTCTATGAAAACCAGCGCAACTTTCATCGCCGCGATCAGTCTGTTGATTACTGGGGGCGTCGCCCGCTCACAGGGCTCGCCTCTCTCGGCTGGGCGGTCATCTGACAGCAGAGAATGGAAAGAGACAGTTTACGATGGGAACTGGTGGCTGACAAAGGAGGTGGATGAGCGACAAGCATTCATCGACGGAGCGGGTGATTGTATGACATGGGTCGCTCACGTTAAGGGCTTAGGGACCGGCTCCCAGCTTGAAGGGAAGATTACACAGTTCTACAACACACATCCCGAAGATAGAAGGGTGCCCGTAGTGGATGTGGGCCGGAAGGTCGAAGAGGAATCTCCTCCTCCCAAACGGAGCCAAGGCGGCGAAGTCTGGACGAATCGGCACGGCTACTTGGACGGAACGTACTGGAGCCAACTCTACTACGATGACGCCCGCCAAGCGTTTCTTGAGGGCTATCTGTCGTGTTTGCGGACATGCGTAAGCAAGCCGACGGAAACGTACTCGCGGCCTGCCGCGTATTACCTGCCAAAGATCTCGGGCTACATCAAGGCACATCCGAAGACGGCTTACAATGAGGCGATTGCCGACATCCTTTCGCGGTTCCGAGATAATCCGCAGCAAGACCGGGGGGCCTCGAGAGTCTCGCCTAAGTAACTCCAACGAGGGGGAGGAAAAGGTGTCACGGGAAGGACAAGGCGTGTGAGGTACCTTCTTTGTTGAGGAATAGGGGAACCGGGGGACGTTTTCTAGTGTTCGGGGAAAGGCTGTGGGTCCATTTCGAATTCCAGGGGGCAGGAACGGTTCCTGGAACCATTTCTGGAGCCCACGGAGGCGGCAAAGGGGTTCCAATGAACAGCGGTCGCTAGTATCGGGAGACGTGGCCGGGGTTCAGCCTTTGGGACGGTTTAACGTCTGCCACGGCACGTGGAGGTAGCGAATGAAGAGGCATTGGTTGGCACTGCTTGCTATGGTCTGGGCAGTTTGCGCTGCGACGACTTCCCCGCGGCGAGCTCGTGATTATTTTTTTGACGTAACTGGCGTCGTGACCGCCGAGGACGGAAGTCCCCTACCCCACGTAGAGGTGACTCTGCAGGTGGATGCGCCCATTTATGAAGGAGTCGCGCCCGTCAACAGTAAGCGTATCGTTACTGACAAGGGTGCATTCATCTTCAAATGCATAACTCATGCCCCCAGTATCAATTACACCGTGACAGCTCGGAGCGAAGGTTTCCAAGCACAAGGATTAACAGGTAGCGTTCCTCCGGACGCACACCTCCAGTTCCGACTCAAGAGGGTGAACGTCAACGATGACGGCAGCACCGGCCGGACGAATCACTGAGAGCCCGCTGGGCAGGCAGGTGCACAGCGCGGAGGTAGCGCACTTCAGCTTCCTCAGGGGTTGTTAATGTAGAAACATTAACCTTGTTAGTAACACGTAAACGCGAAATACGATGGACGGGCGAAAAGCCGCAGAGGAGCGCCCAAGACGTGCATCTCTGTGTTACCGGCTGCTCGCTTTCGCCGGTTGTAGCCCGCGAGGCATTCCACCTTCTTGACGCCACCGAGAATTCAAGCCACGGATTGGAGCAAAAATGTTTCAATTGTCCGGATAATCGAGCGAAAGAGAAAAAGAAGTAAAACGATTCCGCTGGCTGTTACTCACGGGTCTGGTGATTCTGCTGCTGGGACCCGGCGCGCGCGCTCAGTGTGTAACGCGTACCGTTGCTGTGGAGGGGGACGTCATCGGCCTGCCTCCAGAGCTGAAGGACGCCGAAGTGGTGGTCGTTCTCCATACCCCCTCAGGCGATTACTCCCAGACCGGTACAATCATCATGGAAAATTCAATGTCAATGTGGATTTTAGCACGTTTAAGTCGTGGTCTCCGATCCGAGGACATAGATGTACAAATCTACCGACCAACGTCGATATCACCCTAAAGCACATGGGAAAGGCGATCGCTCAGGAAAGTCTCAGATTCAATGAAAGCTTTGAACTCACTTACCGGTTGATGCATAAGCTGAAGGTGGATGTTTCACAGAATAAGGCGTCAGAGAGCCAGCAGTGATTTTTCGGCGGACCGGCGCTCACGGCTGGCTGGCGCGACTCCCGCCGTTCGGAGTCTGCGTCTTTCCTACATTGGCCAGATCGCTAGCGCCGACATTGAAAGGCATGTCATGCGCCAGCCACGAAACAATGACCTACTCCAAAAGGAGTGTAAGAAAACAATTAAGGCGTTAGGTGGAAAATGAAAAAACTCGGGTTGTTGGTTCTCCTTTTTGCTTCCTTAATTCCTGCCTACGGGTGGGGGAACTGCGACACCGTCTTTGGAGTACGGAGGTTCGTATCGCCCGGCTACCCGAACGTAGCCTGGTGGGCTCAGGTCTCCGGCGATGTTCGGCTTCTGGCAAAGGTGGGTGCGGATGGACAAGTCGAATCGGCGGACGTGTTGTCGGGCACCCCCATCCTTGCAAAGTACGCACAAAACAATCTGCTGAACTGGTGTTTCACCGGACAGCCCAAGGGCGGGAGACTCGAAGTTGTATATCACTATCGTCTGCAGGGGCCGAAAATCCACGGCCCGGCTGTTCCGTCGGTGGCTCTACAATCCCCCACGGAGGTTGTCATCATCTGCAACCCACCATTGCCCGAAGGAGGGTCTCCAGCGTGATCCCGATGTCCAGTTCGCTTACGACGATCGTGGGAGAAACGCGGGTGGCGCATACATTCAGAACTATGTATGCGCCACCCGCGAAGACATTAGAGATCGAATGTGGATTTCCGTTCAGAGCACTGCCTCAGGTGATTACAGTGACTCCATAACATAGAGAGTGGACCGATGAGAGCCCTAACAGTGGCCTTTTTGAGTTTCCTCTTGCTCCTTATTTTTGCTCGGAGTACGACCGTTGTCTGTGGAGAGGACTCTACTCCAGGCGTGAAACTGGAGTTCAGCGCAGCTCCTGAAAAGCAAGAATATCGCGTTGGCGACGTCGTAAAATTAGTGTTCACTCTGCGTAACGCAGGAGACCGCAATGTGCTGGTGGCGCAGCATTTCGTACTCGAGGAGTATGTATGGGTGGCAATATTGGGTCCAGACGGCAAAGAACTCGCGTGGTGCGGGAAAGTAGATGGAAGGGCCGAGCGGCCGGACGAATTTGCTGTACTGCGCCCAGGGGCCACAGTCCGATCCGCAGTCCGAGTGTCATGTGATGCCCATCGAGAATCTGGTTTCATACTCGATCACGCTGGCGCATACACACTCTCTGCCTACTACCATTTGCCGTACTTTGTCAATTCCCTGCAACGAATCGCAGGGAGAGCGGCGGTCACGACAGATCGCATTCGTGCGAAGCCAATATCAATCGTACTCAGACCGGCTGCGCGCGGGGAGCAGTAATGAGAAGCAAGTCAGATTTGCCGCCGCTGGCTGGCGCAGACTCCCGCCGTTCGGAGTCTGCGTGTTTCCTACATTGGCCAGATCGGAAGCGCCGACATTGGAAGGCATGCGCCAGCCACGAAAAAAGGGAGCGCTAATTGGTCACGAGGGACAGAAACGTGCGACACCTATATGTTGTTGTTATGATCACCGTAGCACTCGCCCCTCTGTCATATGCCAAATGCGGAAATGCCCTAATTGTCGTTGACGGAAAAGTGGAGGGGACAAGCTCCGCAGCCAAGGAGAAGATCGTTGTTCGAGTCGAGCCTGACCCGAATTGGGACGCTCAGCCAGCAGTTCGATTCGAGGGCGGAAAGTTCGAAGCACAAGTATGGTTCGACATGACAAAGTCTGAGGGTGCTGTGCGTGACAACTGCTCGCGCATGCCAAGAACTGTTACTGTGTCCCTAATCGTGGATGAGAGAGAAACAGAAACGGTTACTCTCATCGTGCGGCGGGATTTCATTCGAGTTCACACCGATCTTTACAAGCTGAAATCCCCGCTGGTGTTGCGTTCACGATAAGCTCGGAGGTAGGCCCAAAGCGCATTGCGCGGGTAGTACGACCCGCAGCCGCCATTGCGCCCCCTGTGCTTGCGGTGTATAGTAGCAACTGGGTACACCACGAAATCAACCGAATACGGCTTGGCAGCCAATCACCATTGGGAGGCGACCATGGTTCAGAAGACTACGGTCCTCGCTTTTGGGGTGTTGATGTGCACGCTGCTCCCCGCCTATGGCGACTTCAAATACACCGAGTCCTCGCAGGTGACGGGCGGGGCGCTCAACAGTATGGTGAAGTTCGCGGGCGTGTTCAGCAAGCAGGCGCGCCAGTCAACCCAGCCAACGGAGACCACCACTTACGTAAAAGGCAACCGTATGCGTAAAGATCTGGCGGACGGGCAGACGCAGATCATCGATCTCGACGCCCGCCAGATTACCTACATCGACAACCAGAAACGCACGTATTCGATTCTGACCTTCGACCAGATGCGGGCCGCGGCGGAGCGCGCTCGCGCGCAGATGCAGGCGCAGGCCGCCACCCGCTCCCCGGGCGACGCACCACCGCCCAACCTCCAGGTGACGCCCGAAGTCAACGTGACGCGTACGGGCAAGACCGCGACGATTCTTAACCTGCCCAGCAGCGAAGTCCAGATGGACCTCAACATGGAGATGCAAAGCACCGACGCGAAAACGCAGGGCCAGTCCGCCAACATGTGGGTGAAATCGGACTCCTGGGTTACCCCCAGTATTCCCGGCTACGAAGAGCTGACGGCATTTTCGCAGAGGTTCGGAAAGGAAATGTCGTGGCTGCCGGGCGAGATGTTCGGCGGCAACGTGCAGACCTCGCAAGGCATGGCGGAACTGCGCCAGCACGCGAGCGAACTGAAAGGCTTTCCGGTGCTTCAGTACGTGAGTATGGGCATGGCGCCGACCGGACAGTCAGGCCAGACGCAGCAACCGCCACCGGCGCAGGCTCAACCTCAACCGTCGGAATCGCAATCCGTGTCGCTGACCAACCCTCGGGACGCAATCACCAAAGGCCTGGGCGGCATGTTCAGTCATCGGAGAAAGCAAAATCAGGACCAGGACCAGCCGACCGCGGCGTCAACTTCGGGCCAACCCGCTCCCCCGCCTTCGACGCCCGGTTCGCTCATGGACATGACGGTGCAGGTGAAGTCCTATTCGAGTGACTCACTCGACGCGGGGCTGTTTGCGCCGCCGACGGGCTACGTCCAGATACCTTACGCCGAGCCGGAAGCCGGGCGCGCGGCCAGCCAGTGATCCGCCGTAAATGCCGCGCCTCAACTCTTCGGCGCTGCCGGCGGAGCCAGGGCCACGGCGGCCTCGGCGGTGAGCAGCAGGAAGGTGAAGGTCTCCTGCAGGTAGAGGCGGACCGCGGTATCAGTATGGTTAAGATAGCCAAGGGAGGTGTCCTGGCCGATGTGCAGTTCAAAGTCGCCGCCACGGGTGGTCATCACCACCGCGCCCGGGATGCCCGGCGCCCAGATGATCTTGTCTTCGACCAGCCGCCTGACGTGATCCAGGACGGGGTAGCCGTAATCGCTGGTTTCGGCCAGCTCCGTATAGGCGTTGGCACCCAGCAGCACCGTGTAAGGCCCATTGACGCCGATCATCCGCAACTGGCTCAGGGCTTGGGCAATGGCTTGCGGGTAAGCACGCACATCGCCGGGCAGCGTTTTCTTCGGGTTGCTGGTGCCCTCACAAATGCCGACGATTCCAGCAGCACTATAGCCCACAAAGATGGCGCCATCCTCCGCAAAGGCCAGGCGGCGCGCCGCGATTTTCGCCGGTTCCCAGTCGGAATCGTTGGCGCCACGCTCCACGTCGTCAATCTGCTGCCGATCCAGTTCGAAGGGAACCCGCAGCTCAACCAGGGCCTTCACCTCCCGCTGGGTGGCGTGGACGCCGTCTCCTGCCGTGGCGATTTCCCTTAGGTGGCCAGTGCCGACGGCGGAGAGGGCCGCACCTGCCGGCCCACGCACATCCACCGCCCGCCGGCCCGCCAGGTGACGCTTGAACGTCCGGGTCACTTCCTCTTCGATCAGGGCCCAGGCGGCATCGGAAATCGGGGCAAGCTCGCGATGCAGATTATTCATGTTCGACGTCTCCTTTCAGGGCACCGATATGCAACGAACCATCGCTCTCACCCGGGACGGCCGGCGCAGGGCCCGCCCCCGGCGGGACGGCAGAAGGAACCGCGACCCCAGATCCCTCTGCCGTGATGTTCTCCAGAAATGTCGCGGTCGGCACGAAGAAGAGATTTCCGGTCACGGCGCGGCTGAAGTCGAGCAGACGGTCATAGTTGCCCGGCGGCCGCCCGATAAACATGTTCTCCAGCATCTGCTCAATCGTGCGGGGAGAACGGCTGTAACCAATGAAATAGGTTCCAAATTCGCCCGAGCCGGCACGCCCGAAAGGCATGTTATCGCGCAGGATTTGGATTTCCCGGCCATTCTCCACGACCTTGTTCAGCGCGTTGTGCGCCGAGGTGGGCTTAACCGCATCGTCCAATTCGATGTCGGAGAGCTTCGTACGCCCGATAATTCGTTCCTGCGCCTCCGTGGACAAGGCATTCCAGCCCGCCAGATCGTGCAGGTACTTCTGCACGATGACATAGCTTCCGCCGGCGAAGGCGGCATCCTCGTCTCCGATGAGCGCCGCTTCCGCCGCGGCAGCGTCCCGGGGATTCTCCGTGCCATCCACAAACCCCAGCAAGTCGCGGTCGTCGAAATACTTAAATCCGTGCACCTCGTCGGCGGGCGAGACCGCCTCGCCGATTCGCGCCATGATTTGGGCCGCCATCTCAAAACACAGGTCCGCCCGCTTGGCCCGGATGTGGAACAGCAAATCGCCCGGGGTGGAGACGGCATAGCGTACCCCGGCACGAATCTCGCGAAAGGGATGCAGCTCTGCCGGACGCGGCGCACCAAAGAGCTGGTCCCAGGCCTCGGACCCAATCCCCATAATGCAGGAAAGTCCGGCCTCAATGTCGCGAAATTCAACCGCGCGAAATATGGCTGCGAGATCCGCGCAGAAGGTCCGAATGATGGTTCGAGTGCCGGAGCCGGGCTTCAGCGTCACGACCAGAAAGATTGCAGCGCGAGTCAGCGGAGCAACGACTGCTTGCGGGATGCCGCGCGTGCCATCCGTAAGTTGAGGACCGCCGGTTGGATTCGACGCCATCACAGATCATCCTGTGAAGCTCGCCAGACCTTTGATCGGCGAGCTATTCGGACAGCCTGGCATGTAAACAGTGAAAAAGCAGCTTACCATTGCCTCTCAAGGATGTCCACACCCCCATTTCGCGATCAAACCCACCGACGGCGCCTGGGCACGTTGTTATACTGAAGGCATGCCCAAGACAGCAGGCAGCCATCACGGTCAGTGATTTTCTGACCGTGGTCTTTTCTCAGGCGTGGTATCCCTCGGGCGACCGCACGACGTAATCAATTTGGATGGGGCACGCCGCCACCGTCGTCTTATCCAGGGAGAAATTGTTGTAGCTCGGCATGAACGGCAGGCAGAATTAACCTTCCCGAAAAACCAGTGAAACGTCCCGTCCTCGGCTTCCTTTCTTCCTCGATCTTTCGTTTTTTTACTTGCGGCGGAGTTTTCGGCTTGCCTCGGGCCAGAACTCTCTAATTTCCTGCCAGACTATCGCCGATGCAAGCGCGGTAGACCCGCGAAACAAAGCGCTGTGGACGTTCGAGTACGGCGCCGGGGACCACGCGTTGGACGCGAAGCCGGCCGCGTACACTCCAATGATTCGGGAATATGCCGGCATCAAGTGGCCGGACGCGTTATGCGACACCACCACCTGCCCTGCTGCGTACAGGCCGCGTTTCCACACAGCATGTTCCCCAGTAGGATAGTGCCGGGAATCTTCGTGCGCTGCAAAGCTGACTCCCAGCGCGACGGTATTGGCAATCACCTGCCGGCTGTATCCGGAGAGCAGGCGCCGGCCATAGCCCGGAAAGCCCTGTCCCCATTCAGGTGGGTTACCCGTGATCCACTGGCTCAAAGCCGCTCCCGTGACCGGTCCGGCAAAAGCGAACGCCGAAAAAGTCGTCGCCTGGTAAAAGCGGAAGTGATCCTTGACCGTGAATGGAGAGGCCTTATGCGATTTCTCGGTGACCGGTGCTGTCGTGGGACTTTCGCGGCCTTCTTGGGCATTCAAACCGATCCCTAACGATAGGGTTAGAATGAACGCCAAGCACAGCCTTCGCAAGCCGTCGGGCACATTCTCCACGGTACTTACGGGTTGGTGACCGAGAACCTGAACTTTCTGGGTACTGTTCGGCTCGAAGCTGAGGCCTCGCATACGACCACGGGTTTCAAGTCCCTTCTCCTAAAACCGCTTGAGCCTCTCCTGAAGGGCAAGCGCGCCGGCACGGTAGTGCCGTTCAAAATCACAGGAAACAGAAGCCACCCTCACTTCGGGCTTCAGATGGGTAAGCTCTGGAAAGAAATCACCTAAGCAGCGTGGCGCCCCACTCGCGGGGTCGCCCTCTCTCCTACTCTACCGGTACGGCCAGATTCATTTCGCTGTTCAGAAATGACTCTTCCATACGTCCGATTTGGCCCGCGGGATTATACTACGCGCATGTCACGGTGGCGCCGGCGGGTGGTGTCGGACCATGGGTTCTTTATCACGTGCCGCTTGTCGCGCCTTGGACTTGTCGTTCCGAAAAGGCGAACGACTGCAGCGCTGCTTTGCGGCGGTGTCCACATCGCCGCACTGGCACAAAATATCAGGCAGACGACGTTTGCTGAGAAAAACGGGATAGGTCCATGGCAACCAACGTAAAGTTCCGAATCGTGGCAGGGATTGCGGCATTCACCATACTGCTCGGAGTATATACCGCGAGATTCTGGCCCGCGTCTGAAACCGGCACCGATTTTGCGTCGTACTACATAGCCGCCTGTTTAGTCCGCAGCCATATGAGCATGCACATCTATGACGTAGTTGATCGGAACACGAATCCACAGCTCATATTCCCGGATCCAAAGACAGATTGGGTTAAGACGGCACGTGCCCACGGAATATCTCACATCCCGCTTTATCTTTACCCGCCCACCCTGGCCGACCTGATCGTACCTTTCACGGCGCTCTCACCTTCCGCTGCCTTGAGGCTATGGCATGTCCTTGATGTTCTGCTGATCGTGGGATTGAGCGTGGTTTTGAATCAAACGCTCCGTGTGAACTTCTTGGGTTCAACCGTCCTGGTCGCTGCCGCTGTTCTGCTATACCGTCCGACCCTGAGTAATATTCATTGGGGACAAGTTTCAATCCCCCTGGTGTTTCTCTTGACCATCGGATTCAGCCTTTATGTACAGGGGCATAAGAGTGTCGCAGCTTTTCTGTTTGCACTGGCCATCGCAATCAAGTTGGAGCCGATCGTAGTAATAATTCCTCTCATTGCCTGGCGTGACTGGAAGTGCCTTCGCAACTTGGCCATCTGGGGCATCTTCCTGGGATTGGGACTTTGGGCCGTTAACGGCAGTTCTGCATTGAATCTCTACTTTCTGCACCAACTCCCGGCCATGTCGGGAGGAGAGTTGGGAGGCAGCACTTTCGATGTAAACAGATCTCTTGGGAACATCATCTACACCTATTTGGGAGGACCTCATGCGGTCGTCTCTCCGCGTGGATTAGCCTGGCTGGTGCGAGTGGTGTCGGCTCTGATCCTCTGCTATGCGGGGTGGTTAAGCCGATTGAAGCCGGGCGAGAACCCAACCAATGGCCGGCGATTTGAAATTGGCATGGTGTTTCTGCTTTTTACCTGCTGCCTTTCACCGTACTCCTGGTTCTACAACTGGACCCTCAGCGCTCCGGTCGTGGTCATGTTCTGCAAGAGAGCATGGGACGGGAGGGCGGATATAGTGGAAACCGTTCTCTTGCCGGCGTTCCTGCTGTCACTTTCAACCACAAAACTCAACATGGCGATGGTCACGCCTATTCTAGGAGTCACACTGGGAATCGTGGCGCTGTACCGGATGCGGCTGGAGCGGCGCCCGGCAGAATGCAACAATCCGTCGCCAGGTCCTGCTTCCGTATGCGCAAATTAAAATGCAGGTCCTTCGCCCCGATGAAATGCATCGGGTCTCCGTGGAAAATCGTCTCTCATATCCCGGCAGATGCGGGGGTTAGCGTGGAAGCGGTAGGACACGCGAAAAATTGAAATTAGGCACCGTGACGCGCTTACCACCGTTCCACGTCGGGAAGGTGGCGTCGCAAAGTTGGGTTCAAGCGCGCGTCCCAGACCACACTCAGGAACGGCTTCGACAAATCCAGAGCCCCGACGGCCTTCACCGTTCCACGCCGCCCCTAGTGTACGCGCACTCGAGCCGATTTTCATCTATATGGGTGGGCCGACAGGCCCATCCCCACTCAGGATGACGAGATTTGCAAATGGTTCTGACCAGTTAGCCCATGGCTCTGGCAAGTTTGCCCATGGTTCTGCCATCCACAAGTGGTGCACGGCTTGTGCGAAACCCTGGAGAGCCAAGTTCCGAGGGCCGAACGGCGTTGGCCCCAGGGCGGACGCCATCCGCCCCTACGTGATGCCGCCTTCCTTTGCCGGCGAAACGCGGCAATACCAGCAGCTACGCAGGACTTCCCGCTTCGCGGGAAATGGTAGAGCTGGCGTCACACGCCGCACCACTCGCACACGAACAGCAGCAGCGCGTGAGCAGCTTGGACAACGGAATCAATCTCCAGGTATTCGTCTGCCGCGTGCGTATTGGCGCCGCGGGCTCCCCACAGCACGGCGGGAATCCCGAACCCCTGATGAAACACGTACATGTCACACGGGCCTTCGATGCCCTGGATCAGGGGATCTTTTCCCAGCACGCGGGTGGCGCAGTCGGCGAGTTCCCGCACCAACGGTTCCGCCTTGAGAATCGAAGAGCCGGGAAGCCACCGAATGGGAACGGTCACCTCTGGCCGCGACGGGAACAGGAGTGGGGCGGAGGCCACCACGGCGTCAAACCAGGCGTGGAATTCCCGGTCCACGTCCTCGCGATTTTCGCCCGGCATCAGTTGCCAGAACATTTCCACCTGGCAGGTCTCCGGTATGGTAATGGGCTCCTTCGTGCCCCACGGACCCGTAAAGACCTTGGTAATGGACACGGGCACCGGGTCGGCAGCCCCGGCATAAAGTTCGTGGACAACCGCCTTGGCGCGGCGCTGCGCGGCAAATTCCTGCACCTTCACCAGCAGATGCCGCAACTGGTCAATGACGCCTCCGGGGAACATCCCCTCCGTCAGGACTCCTCCCGCGGCGCTGAGCTTGATGTGTACGGTGCGACCGCCGCGTTGGGCGGGGCAAATGCGCAGGAACGAGGGCTCGGAAATGACGGCGGCGTCCGCATTGAAGCCCATCACGCGGCCCGCCAGCGTGCCGTTGACGCCGCCGAACTCCTCGTCCACGATCGTCTCAAACACCAGATCGCCGCGCAGTTCAATGCCCAGGGCGCGCAGGGCCTCGACCACAAACAAGTTCGTGCCCACGCCCCCTTTCATGTCGTTCGAGCCGCGCCCGTAAAGCCGGTTGCCTTCAATCTGGGCCCCGAAGGGCTCGTGGTCCACGGGTGCGATCCCCGCGGCACGGTATCAATGTGCCCGGACAGCACCAGGGAGCGCCCGCCCCCGCGGCCCTTTTTCCGCGCGCCAACGTTGGGCCGATGCTCATAATTGCGTCCCGCCTCATACAGCGGATGCTCCTGTAGGCCCGGAACCGTATTCAATCCGTACAGCACGGGCGCCATTTTTTCACGGGCCAGGAAGTCCGCCACGTACTTCTGGCACGCCTCCTCGCTGCCGTCAGGAGGCGTGTTCTCGGAAGGAATGCGCACGAGGTCCCGGACGATCTCCACCAACCGATCGCGATGGTCGTTGATGTAGGTACTGATCTTGGTTTCAAGAGTCGAGTCTAATGGCATCGCATTCACCTTGTTTCAAATCTTCATCGTGCGGGGTGGATTGCGGAATCCCCGCGTGAGGCCGTGAGATAGATTACCCCCAACCCCAGCCAGATAAACCCTACGATTTTCGCCTTATGAGACAAATTGAGCCAGACGTAGATACAGGTAACGGCGCCCAACACCGGGAAAAGCAGATTGGTGAATATGGCCAGGCCTGACCGCAGTTTCCGCCGAAAGTAATAATGGCGAACGACGCTGAGGTTAACGAGAATAAACCCTACAAAAGCTCCGAAATTCAATAATTCCACGGCCAATTCAAAGTGCATCAGCAATGATCCGACCAGCGTCACGCCGGCCATCAGGTAAATAGCGCGTGTGGGCGTAGAATAGCGGGGGCTGACGTAAGCGAAGATCGAGCGCGAGATCACGCCGTCGCGCCCCATGCCGAACAACAGCCGCGACGCCCCGGCTTGGCCGGTTAACGCGCTGGCCAGGCCCGCCACCAACAAGACGAACGTGATGAAACCGAACATTAAAGGGCCGCCCAGCAGGCGGCTGATATCCAGAATCGCCGTCTCTTCCTGGGGAAAGGTGCTGTAGTCGGGCCACACCAGCGCGGCCAGGTAGACCGTGGCGACGCAAAAGACCGTCTGAATCAGGCACACTGAGACCGTGGCAATGGCGATGTTGCGCTCCGGATCCTTCGTGTCTTCCGCTAAGGTGGAAACCGCATCGAACCCGATATATGAGAGAGCTGCCACCCCCGCGCTAAGCATCAACGGGCGCACGAGAAACGTGGCGCGGTTGAAGATCGCTGTGCTGACGATCAATCCGCCCCAGCCGTGATGGTGTACCACGTAAAAGGCCGCCAACGCCACGAAAAGCACGGCGGATAGGGTCATAATGAACATCATGACCTGGCTGGCGCGCTTGGTCATCTGGATGCCGCGAACGTTCACAGCCGTTATAAGCACCGTGAACAGCACCGCCCAAAACCAATAGGGGACAGCCGGAAGCAGGCGCGCCGCCGTGAGCCCGGCGTAAACCACACTGAGCAGTGGGATCAAAAAATAGTCGAGAATCATGGACCAACCGGCCAGGAATCCCACATGTTCGCTGAGTGAGCGCTGCGCGTAGGTGTAAGTGGAACCGGCGGCGGGAAACGCTCCGGCCATCTTCCCGTAGCTTGCCGCCGTGAACAACATCGCCACCATGGCCACCAGGTAGGCCAGGGCGGCATGGCCGCGCGAGAGGTGCTGCACGATGCCGTACACAGGATAGGGGGCGGTGGGAGTGAGAATCACGAGACCATAAAGAATAAGGTCCCTAAGGGATAGAACGCGCTTGAACTCCGGCTTATATCCCAACGCTTCCAGGGTTGCATCGCCGACCTGCTCAGCCATGAAAAAAATTTCCCGCCTTTCCTTCTATGTACGGCCACGTTGACCGGCAACTGGCACGCTTCGCCCCTTCAAGTCCAGCTAAAGTCCGCGCGGGAACGCAACGCTTCCACCCTTTGGCGTTTTATGCGATTTGCGAAAGCTTGTCAAGGAGTTCTTTGGGTCATTTCGATAGATTTCGTTTAGATGCGATGGAGGTTTGCACGACGGGTAGGCGGGTCAATCACGGCTTAGGGCACTTCTCACGATTTCGGCTGGATCTGCCACACTCACCTCCTTCTCTACCGCAATTGCAGCCGGGTCATTAAGTCCAGTAGCTGCGGTCGAGCGAGCGGTACTGAATGGCTTCCGAGACGTGGTCACTGAGGACATTTTCCTCGCTCCCCAGGTCGGCGATGGTGCGCGCAACTTTCAGAATGCGATCGTGGGCGCGGGCGGAGAGGCCCAGGCGGTTCATGGCGCTTTCAAGCATGCGCTCGCTTTCGGGGGTGATGTCACAGTACTTGCGAATCTGCCGGGAGCTCATCTGGGCGTTGCAATAAATCTTCTCACCTTCAAAGCGCTCCAGTTGGCGTTCCCGAGCTTTGATGACGCGGGCGCGAATGGCGTCGGAGGTCTCGCCACCCGCTTCCTGCCGCAACTCCTGGAAGCGCACCGCCGGCATGTCAATATGAATGTCGATGCGGTCAAGCAGCGGCCCCGAAATCTTGGACACGTACCGCTGGATCATCGGCGGCGTGCACGCGCATTCGCGCGAGGGGTCATTAAAGAAACCGCAAGGACAAGGATTCATCGCTGCCGCCAGCATGAAGCGCGCCGGGAAGGTCAAGGTCATTGCGGCGCGGGCGATCGTGACCATTCCGTCTTCCAGAGGTTGACGTAATACTTCCAGGACATTGCGTTGGAATTCCGGTAGCTCATCGAGGAACAGCACGCCGTTGTGCGCCAGGCTTACCTTGCCCGGCCGTGGCACAACCCCGCCGCCAATCAAGCCGGCATCGGAGATAGTGTGATGAGGCGAGCGATAAGGCCGGACGCCCACCAGTCCGGCACCCGAGTCCAGCACGCCCGCCACGCTGTGAATCTTGGTGGTCTGGATGGCTTCGTCGAACGTTAGGGACGGCAGAATGGTGGGAATGCGTTTGGCCAGCATGGTCTTCCCCGCCCCGGGCGGGCCGATCATTAGGATGTTATGCCCGCCGGCGGTGGCCACCTCAATGGCGCGTTTGGCGTGGGTCTGCCCTTTCACATCGCGAAAATCGACCGTATATTGACTGGCCTGCGCCAGCATCTCCGCCGTATTGACGTGGGCGGGCGTGAACTCGCGCGTGGCATTGATCAGGTCCAATGCTTCCGGCAGCGAGCGCAGCCCGAAGACTTGCAAGCCTTGCACGACGGCGGCCTCCGCCGCATTTTCCTTCGGCACGACCAGTTTGGGAATGCCTTTCTGGCGGGCCATGGTAGCAATGGAGAGCGCGCCCTTGACTGGCCGCAGACCGCCATCCAGCGAAAGTTCGCCCAGAAACAACGTGTCGCGCAAATCGTTCTTGAGCAGCGCTCCCGTGGTGCCCAGGATGCCGAGCGCTATGGGGAGGTCGAATCCCGAACCTTCCTTTTTGATGTCCGCGGGCGCCAGATTCACCGTGATCGTCTGCCAGGGAAATTCCAAACCGCAGTTCTTAATGGCCGCCCGGATGCGCTCCTTGCTTTCGCGCACGGCAGCGTCTGGCAAGCCAACGGTGTTGAAGAGGGGCTGACCCGCGGTGATATCCACCTCTACTTCCACCGCGTAAGCATCGATGCCAAAAACGGCGGCACTTAAGGTCTTGAAGAGCATGTAGGTAACTCTCTGCGGGAAGGGTGCGAGGCAAAACCTGGTGGACGCGCTCCCGGACGCGCCCGTTTACCGGAAGGTCCTGTAAGGGCGGGCATTATAGCAGAGGTAACGTAAGCGCGGGGGCAAGGAATTTCTCTGGCTATCGACCACGAGTCAGGAGCTGATACCAACTGCAGGCTGCAAGTGGGTTTTGACGTAGTTCCGAAAGGCTGCCGCCAGCTCGCGTGTAACGGTGCCGGGGGCCACGTAAGTCCATTTGGGTTGGATGCTACCCACGCCTGCGACCTCGCGCGTGGTGGAACTGATGAAGACTTCATCCGTCGAATCCAGATCGCCGGGGGTGAGGTCCTCTTCCACGAGCGTGTAACCTGCCGTGGGTATGACCTCGTGCAGAACCTCCCGGGTGATGCCAGGCAGACAGCCAGAAGCCAAAGGAGGTGTACGAACTTGACGGCCACGCACCAGGTAGACATTGGCCGAGGTACACTCTGCCAAGTTGCCCTGCTCGTTGAGCAGCAAGGCGTCATCAAAACCTTCGGCGTGAACACGCTCGAGGGTGCCGGCGTTCTGCACCCATGACAGCATCTTGGCGCCTGCCAACCTGCCGGCGGCAAAGATGGATTTCGGGACGAGAATGAGCTTGTGCGATGCGGGCCACACGGTCAGTTCACGCGTGAAGATCAGCAGATCGGCCGGAGGGGAGCCGGGCGCGTCAGCCCAAAGCCCGCCGTGATTCTTGATGAAGGACAGGCGCGCTGCCCCTTCCGGACGATGATTGGCGGCGGCAAGCCCCACAATGGCGTCACGAACGGCGTCCTGGCGATAGTTCAGGGTAACGCCCAGGCGGTCGGCGTCATGCGCCATCCGCTTCCAATGTCGATTGAATGCAAACGGGACGCCTTGGTAGATGCGCAACGTGGTGAACACGCCCCAGCCCATCAACAGGCCCATTTGCCCCGGCGAGAGCCGCGCTTCAGCTAGTGGAGTAATTCGGTCGTTATGATAGATGAGCGAATCCATGTATTAGTCCGTCGTCCTTTTTGAGTTATCAGTCATCAGTTGCCCGTTATCGTTGCCTTGACGGATGACCTAAAATTCTATCGCGCTCCCAGGGCTTCAAGCAGCGGATGCGCCTTGAGCAACACCTCAGCGTACTCCGCGGCGGGATCGGAATCGTAAACGATCCCCCCACCCACGTTGAACGACGCCTTCCCTTTCTCGATCACCATGGTGCGGATCGCAACGTTAAAGTCCATTGTACAGCGGTCCTGGCCCGGCGTGCGGCGGATAATTCCGATGGCGCCCATGGGGACCCCGCGTGCGGCCCGCTCGATTTCGGCAAGAATCTCGATGGCGCGAATCTTAGGGGCGCCGGTAATCGAACCACAGGGAAACAGCGCGCGGACAATTTCCAGGATTCCGACGCCCGGCCGCAGCGTTCCCTCGACGTGCGAGACGAGGTGAATCAACTGCGGCAGGAACTCCGTTTCCCACAGGCGCGCGTGGATGCTGCCATTTTCGCAGACGCGGCCCAGGTCGTTGCGCAGTAGGTCCACAATCATCAGGTTCTCGGCGCGGTCCTTTTCGCTGGCCAGCAGCGCGGCAAGCGAGCGCTCGGAGTCGCGCCGGATCGTTCCCTTGATGGGGCTGGTGAGAATGCGGCCGTCGGCCACGCGAAAGAATCGCTCCGGCGAGTTGCTCAGGATCGAACGCTGCGGTGTCTTCAGGAAAGCGCGAAACGGAGCGCCGCTGCTCCTCAGGCGAAGGTAGATCAGTTCGGGCGGTTCGCCGCGCAACTCGGCGTGGAACGGAATGGTGAGGTTGGCCTGATAAATGTCCCCCGCCGCAATGTAGGAGCGAATCCGCTGGACGGCGCAACGGTACTGTGGGAAGTTCACGCCAACTTCCACTTGAGCGGCAACATGGGGCCGGGTGACGCCGGGCGGCTGCGCAGTGAGGCGCTCGACGCTCGGATAATAGGCAAAGGAAAGATCCGGTAGTGCGTCTTGAGCCGAAATAGGCAGGGATTCGAAGTGGCGGGCAAGCTCGTAAGAAAGGAACCCTATCGCTGCTCCCTCCGGGTATTGCCGGAGCTCGCCATCGACCCACGTGGGCAGTTGGGCCAGCGCTTCTGCGCCACCTTCCAGCACGCTACAGGGCTCGGCGGCGATCCAGCAGGCGTCAGGGCCTGTGTCCAGCCAGCGGCCTTCAAGCGCCACCGGACGCACCTCGGCAGGCCGCGACAGGATCTCTTCCAACCGGCTGCTTACCAAGGGATGTGAACGGTAAGGGGATAATTCAACCGCAGGCGGCACTGCGTGTCGGGCGGCATGTTCACTTCGCGCCCGCGACGCCAGAAGGCTTCGTAACTGATCAGTGCAGCGCCGCCTAAAGGAAGGGCGAGAGAGGCGCCGGCTGATCCTACAGCCGCAATTTTCAAGGCGCTAAACGTACCCAAGGCCGTGAACCCGCCGAACAGCATTTTCCACGACATGAACCGGTTGCTGGTCAGGTAACCTTCCTGGTCCAGGTGGATGTCGAGCATCTCCGGATGCTCCAAGGCAGCCAGCACAGCGGCGACAGGCTTCTCCTCTCCATCCGGCAGGGTGATGCGATCAAAACGCAGGCCGAGTTCCGCCGCGTGGTGCATGTGCCCCGCATTGCGGATCATCGTAATGTGCCCGTCCAGCAAAGAGCCGGGCGGCAGGGCGAGTTTTCCCTGCACGTAAACTGGCTTCAACACCTCGGCAATCACGGGATCGTTGACGTGATTAATGTGGGAGTGGATTCCTGACAGTACCTGCACGTTCACTTCGGTTTCGGCGGGGACGGTCAGCGCGGCGCTCTCAGGCCTGGCGGTGCTTTCTCCCACACTGTCTCGATGGAACAGTGGCGAAGTCGGGGTATAGTCCTGACCAAAAGCCGCGAACGCCGAAAGCAATACAAATACGACGGCGCCTCTCAAACTCATCATTGCAACCCTCTCCCCGTGGCCGAACCCATTCCTACAACTTTGCCGCACAGGGCAATTTGCCGCCACAGATATCCACTTGTAAGCTGACTCCAGACTTCCTTGACCGCCATATTGTCTCGCTACACACTTGGAAAATCAAGCAAAACATCGACAGAATGACGCGGGGGCTTAGACGCAAGTACGTAAGTTTCGTAAGTTATTGATAGAAAAAAGGCCCAACCCAGAGGGTTGGGCCAGGAAATGCAGAAGCAGATGCCGGTTAACCGAGCTTTGTGACCTTGTCCGCCTGAGGTCCTTTTTGACCCTGGACGATCTCGAATTCGACGGTGTCGCCTTCTTGCAAGGTCTTGAATCCTTCACCCTGAATGGCCGAGTAATGGACGAAGACATCCGCTCCGCCGTCCTGGCCGATAAACCCGTACCCCTTGCTGTTGTTGAACCACTTTACTTTACCTTGAAGTCTTGCCACTTGCGTCCTCCTTCTTTCACTGTCGGGGTTGCCGCTCCTTGAGAAGCACCGCAAAAACAAAAAAGCCGAAGGCCCGTCGGACCCCCGGCATCTTAATCTCTACGAGCACTTTCCCAACAAGAACACTTTCCAACTCCCTCAGGAATATAGTCACCTTTTCTGCCCAATACTGTCAAGAAAATTGTTATGCGGATACGAGACGAAATGTCGGAATTGCGCTCGTCAGGCCAGTCGGTGCCCTGAGGCACGGCCGATCAACTGGATGCCCGTTGCGTGCCCACAAGCAGTAGGACTCCCACCAGCGTCTTCCCATCGCGAATCTCGTTGCTCCGGATCATCTCAACGATTTTGCTGACGCTGAAGCATCCGATTTCGATTCGCTCGTCATCCTCGGGCTGGCTTTGGGACGGGGTCAGGTCCCACGCCTCGACGAGGTGCATCTTCTCGCTAAGAACGCCTGGGCTCGGATAGAAGTCCAGCAGGGGCTTAAGGACGCGGGCACGGTATCCGGTTTCCTCCAACAACTCACGGCGGGCGCCTTGCCGGGGAGTTTCCCCGGGCTCCAAGCCGCCGGCGACAAGTTCCCACAAGCTTTCCTGCACCGCGTGCCGGTATTGACGGACAAGCACCAACCGGCCGTCGGGCAGATGGGGAATAACGACTACCGATCCAGTATGGCGCACAACCTCGCGGGTGGCCTTTACTCCACCCGGTTCAATAACCCGATCCACTTTCAGTTCAAGCACTCTTCCGCGGTAGATCGTCTTGCTTTCGAGGACTTTAGCGCGTTTTCGCACAGGCTGGGCCTCAAGGGGTAAAGTGCCGATGCAACGGAAGTAACCAGTATAACATCGTGGGCGGTGCGCTGTAGTGCCGACCTCCTTATTTCGCGCTCCGCGGCTTTCTCGCGCGGCGTCACGTCGGCTATAATGGCTCTGGTGGATACCTCGTGAGCTGAACGATTCCGGCGCCCCACAAGCTGCGGAGAGGATTGACTCGGTATGAAAATCACGGCGTTAATCGTGGACGATGAACAGCCGGCCCGCGACGAGTTGGCGTTCTTGCTGAAGAGTTTCCCCGACGTCGAAGTGGTAGGCCAGGGCAAGAATGGCGTCGAGGCCGTGAACATGGTGCGCGAACTGAATCCGCAAATGGTGTTTCTCGACGTACAGATGCCCGGCGTCGACGGCTTTGGCGTCATCCAGCGTCTGCTGGAGAAGAAAGCGCAACTGCCGTTCTTCATTTTTGCCACCGCCTACGACCAATACGCGGTGCAGGCGTTCGAAGTGAATGCCATTGATTACCTGCTGAAACCCATCGCCAAGCCGCGGCTGGAAAAAGCCCTCGTGAAGGTACGCCGGTTACTGGAGTCCCTGGACACCACGGGCCAAAAGCTCGACCGCCTGGTGCAGATGGTCGAGCAACGCCCCGGGTCCCAAAAGGGAAAGCTGGTGGTCAAAAGCGGCAATCGGCTTCTCCTGGTCGACTCCGACGACGTCGTATACGCCAGCATCGAAGACGGCGTCATCAGCATCGTCACCCGCGACCTGGAAGGCCAATCCAACTTCCGCACCGTTGAGGAACTCCAATCCAACCTTGATCCTAAAATCTTCTGGCGCGTGCATCGTTCCTACCTGGTGAATGTGAACCATATCAAGGAAGTAGTCCCCTGGTTCAAGAGCTCCTACCAGCTCAAAATGGTGGATCGCAAGCAGACGGAAATCCCAGTCAGTCGGGCCCAGACCCGAAAGCTGCGCGAACTGCTGAACCTTTAGAAATTAAGGGCAAGCCAGAAGGCAAAACTCCGTTTCCGTCACCCCCCGAAGTGCTCGGCAATCGCTCGCACCAACCCTGCCATGGTGGATTCCTGTGCTTCGACGGTGACGGTCAGGCCGAACCGGCTCAAGGTCTGGGACGTGATCGGTCCAATCGAGGCGATTGCAACGCCGCGCAGCGTTTCGGCTAGGTGGTCTTCGCCAACGAGCTTGGCGAAATTGGTGACCGTGGATGAGCTTGTGAAGGTGATCACGTCCGGCGGCGGGGCGAGGAGACGGGCGAGTTCTTCCCTGGAAATTTCCGGCACGACGGTCTGGTAGGCTTCCACCACTTCCACGTGAGCCCCGCGTTCCTCAAGCACTCGTGGCACCACATCCCGCGCCACGCGCGCGCGCGGAATCAGAAACGCTTTGCCCCGCAGATCGCGGTCGCCTAGCGCTGCCAGCAACCCTTCCGCCACATACTCGTCCGGCACCAAATCGACTCTGACACCTGCACGGGCAAATTCTGCTGCTGTGGCGGGGCCAATGGCGCCGATCGTCAGCCCGTGCAATGTGTTCACGTCGCGCCCCGACGCGGCAAGACGCGCAAGGAAATTCCGCACGCCATTCACTGAGGTGACAAGCAGATACTGAAATCGGTCGAGCCTTCGGACGGCGTCATCGAGCGGCCCCCACGAATCCGGGGGCCGGATCTCAATCGTGGGTATCTCGATTACGTCAGCACCTAAGGCGACCAGCAGGTCACGCAACGTGCTCGCCTGCTCGCGCGCGCGTGTAATGGCGATACGCTTGCCAGAAAGTGCCAGTTTTTGCACGTCTCGAGTCATCGGTTCACGTTTGTCAGTTGCCCGTAATCGCCCCGAGGATGTCCCGCGCGCCTTGCCGCAGCAGGTCTTCCGCCACCATCACGCCCAGAGCTTCCGGATCGGATGCCGCGCCTTCTGCCTGGGCGCGAATCAGTTGCGACCCGTCCAGTTTCGCCACCAGACCCTGCAATCGCAAGTTGCCGGATTCCGCTGTGGCATGGGCGGCGATCGGCACCTGGCAACCGCCACCCAGGCGGCGCAGAACGGCGCGCTCGGCGCGTACCGCCTGATGTGCGGCTGAATAATCTAGACCCGCCACCGCGCGGCCCGCGCCGGAATCGTCGGATCGGATTTCGATGCCGAGCGCCCCTTGGCCAACCGCCGGGCACATCTGATCAGAACGGAAGTAACTCGTTATCCGATCGCCGAGCCCCAGCCGATGCACGCCGGCGGCCGCCAGCACCAGCGCCTCACAATCGCCGCGCTCCAGCTTGCGCAGCCTCGTGTCCAGGTTGCCGCGGATCGCGACGTAAACCAAGTCGGGCCGCAACGCGCGTAGTTGCGTTTGCCTTCGTAAGCTGCTGGTCGCCACACGCGCGCCGGGCGGGAGGCTCTCCAGGCGTTGTCCGCCGAGGGTAATCAAGACATCACGCGCGTCCTCGCGCGGCGGCACGGCGGCAAGTGCCAGACCGGCCGGCTGTTCGGTGGGCAGGTCCTTCAAACTGTGTACGGCAATATCAATTTCCCGCGCCAGCAACGCCTCTTCGATCTCTTTAATGAATAGCCCTTTGCTTCCCGCCTCCGCCACCGTTTGGGCCATGGAACCCGGCAAAGGCTTGCCCGGCATCACCGCTTGGAGCTTATCGCCCGTCGTCTTGATGATCCGAATCTCGATTTCATGACCAGCGGTCACAAGCTGGTCGCGAACCCAATGGGCCTGCCACAGAGCCAGCTTGGAACCGCGCGAGCCGATGACGAGTTTCATAAAGAAAGTGACAAGTGACGGATAAAGAAAGTGACAAGTGACGAGTGACAAGTGACGAGCCAGTGATCCTAAGATTGGTGACGGGGAGGATCCAAGCTAAGAAATCGGAGCCGGATACTTGTCACTTGTCACTCGTCACTGTTCTTGTCACTGTTCTTCCTACTCTCCCAGTCCAAAGATCTTATGGATCAGCCGTACCAGCGCCACGTTTTCAGGTTCACCGGCTCCGCTCTTGAGTTCGGTTATGGGACCGTGGAGGATCTTGTTCATAATGCCGCGCGTCAGGGCGTCCACTGCCTGGCGCTGCTCGGGCGTCAGACTGCCCAGCCGCCCCTGGTAGCGTTCCATTTCTGTGGCGCGGATGCGGTTCAGGCGGTCTTCCAGCGCGACGATGGTTGGTACCACGTCACGCGAGGCCAGCCGCTTCAGCGTCTTCTGAACTTCCGACTGAATGATTTGTTCAGCCCAAACGGCTTCTTGCTCGCGCTGTTTTTTGTTGGCCTCCACCACGTGGCCCAAGTCGTCAATATCATACAAAAAGACGTTATCCAATTCATTGACAGCCGGATCGACGTCGCGCGGCACGGCAATATCCACGAAGAAGATGGGCCGGTTTCGGCGCGCGCCCAGGCATTTTTCCACATGGCTCTTGGCAATGATCGGGTGGGGCGAGCCGGTGGAGCTGATCACGATATCCGCTTGGCTGAGGTATTCGTAAAGATTCTCGAAAGGCACCGCCGTGCCGTGAAACGCTTCCGCCAGCGCGGCCGCCCGCTCGTAAGTACGATTGCACACCAGGATTGTGGTGGCGCCGCTGCGCAGCAGATGCTTGGCCGCCAGTTCGCTCATTTTGCCGGCGCCGACCACGAAAATCGTTTTGCCCTCAAGGCCCCCGAAGATTTTTTTCGCCAACTCCACGGCGGCGTAGGAAACAGAGACCGCGGCGGATCCCAGTGCCGTCTCGCGTCGCACGCGCTTCGCCACCGCCAGCGCCTGATTCACCACTTCGTTCAGGGTGCCGCTCATCCCACCCACCGCGCGCGCGGCGGCGTAGGCTTGTTTCAGTTGCCCCAATATCTGCGGCTCCCCGAGGATCATCGAGTCGAGGCTGGATGCCACCCGGAACAGGTGCCGCACCACATCCTGCTGCCGGAGGCGATAAAAGAAATGGGAGTAGCGCTCCACGTCACAATGGTGGTGGTCCGCCAGGAACCGGCGAATAATGGGGTCCGCATCGACTTCGTCTTCCGCGGAGGTGGCAACTTCCACACGGTTGCAGGTGGAGAGAATCATTCCCTCCCGGATCCCCTCGCGATGCACGAGATCGGACACAGCTTCAGCCAGACGCGCTTCCGGGATGTTCATCCTTTCCCGGACGGCGACCGGCGCCGTGCGATGATTAATGCCTAAGAGCGTTAGGTTCATGTTTAGGCCCGGGATTCGGGGTTAGGGATTCGGGATTAGGGATTCGGGATTGGGGATTCGGGGTTGGGGATTCGGGTTCACAATTCAGCCTTCCGAGATTTCAATGCTACGATTAAGCGATTGAGCATCTTTCCGATGTCGCCAATCTGCTTTGAGGTCCCGTTCAACTCTTCTGAGCTTAGCAATTGCAAATTGCAGGCAATAATTAGGTGAGTCTCCAATTCCATCAGAGATCCGCGCGCGACAGTAAGGAACCGAATGTACTCAGCGGTAGATCCTCTTCCCCACCCTTCTGCAATATTGGCGGCTATTGCTATAGAGGCCCGTCGAATTTGAGAAGTGAGGCCGTAACGCTCCGCATCCGGAAATCGAGAAGTCAATTTGTAAAGTTCTGTTGTAAGCGCAACTGACTTCTTCCAAACATCCAGTTCCTTGTAATTTACGATCATAGCCCGAATCCCTAACCCAAAGTCCCAATTTCCCAATCCCGGTTTTCAAGACTCTCGAACCCCGAATCCCGAACCCCCAATTCCGGCTTTCACGGCATTTCCCTCGGGATATACCCGTGTTGCCCACTGAGCAGGCTAATGCCCACAAAAGTTACGAGGATGGCCGCAAATCCCAAAATCGCCATATAGGCAGCGCGCCGCCCATGCCATCCGCCACTCACGCGCGTGGAAAAAAGCACCAGGTAAATCAACCACGTCACCAGGGAAGCAAGGATCTTCGGGTCGAACTCCCACGGGCCCTTCCACGTGCGGCTTGCCCAGATGAATCCTGTCAATATACCGAGGCTCAAGAGCGGAAGCCCAAACAGCAGTGAGCGGTAATAGATCTCTTCGCACACCTTGAGCGACGGCAGGCGGGAGTAAAAAGCGCGTGGCTGCTTCGACTTCAATTCGCGCTCCTGAATCAGGTACATGATGGCGGCGACGAACGTCAGGAACAGCGCCGTGTAGCCAAGGAAAATCGAACTGATATGAACCAGCAACCAACCACCCCGGAACGCCGACGAATTAAACGAACTCACCGGACGAAACGCGGAGATGAGCGTCAGCAGAAAAACGAGGGGCAGCATAAAGAGACCCAGGGAGACAATTCGGTACCGCAGGTACACAAAGAAAAACGCGACCGTCACGAGGAAGGCATAACACGATAACGCGCTCCGAACATCCGCTACCGGCAGGCGATGAAGGCTTGAAGCTGCGGCCGCCAACGCTACCGCATGCGCAACCAGGCCAATTCCCAATGCAGCCAGGGACGCCGGCGAAAGCGAGGGACGCCGTCGTACAACCGATGGGACAATAAGCAAGATTCCCAGCGCATAGAAAGCGAGCGCGGTCCACAGAAACGCATCGTGCATAGGTGCTCCCAGACAACAGCGGCAAACTCAGGGATTATAACATCCTCAAGACCCTGGCGTGTCCAGGGGGCGGAGCCGGACCAGGGTCACGTCAAAGTCGCGGCGGTTCGGACGGTGGGAGCGCTAAACATCGGTAAGTGGGAGATGGCCCATCCTGCTCTTCCCGCTCAATTCGAACGTAGGGGCGGTTCGCGAATCGCCCCTACGTTCGAATGGGAAATGCTGCATGGCCACGCCAAAATGTCACTACGTTAAACCAAAATGTCCGACACTTGAACCAAAATGTCCGAAAGTTAAACCAAAATGTCCGAGTTTTTTCGGTAAATTTGTCATGTGCTCCTTTGTTTTCAATAACTTGGTGGGTTCGTTCGTAATATTTTTTTTCTTCCGCCTCTTCCCTGACCTTGGGGGTTAGGGAAAATTCGAAACTTGAAACTGGAAACTTGAAACTCAAGGCCGTGTCCAGCTTCCGGTTTCCGGTTTCCAGTTTCGAATTTCCAGTTTCGAGTTTCCACGGCCCCCAGCGGGCCGGCGTCATGCGAGTTTTTTGCTGAGGCCATGGGGAAAGGCACGTGGCGGAACCGCTGCCGGGCGCGTTAGGGACGGCCAGGAGCCTCGCGAGCCTACCCGGCTGCGCCATTCCGAGCAGAAGGCACGCCTCCGTTCCGTATGGCCAGCAATTTTTATGCCGTTATCTTATGGATCAGCTACCAAGAGATAAAAGGAGGCATGCAGGGTGATCTCACTCAAAGCGACCTTGACGAAGCCCTGGGAGCCGGACCCAGGGGGCTGCCGGCGAGTAGGGGCCGGCGCGGCACGGGTCAAGCGCCCCAACCCGGCAGACCGACGGCGGGAGCGGAACGCCCGCGGCCTGCCTGGCGCGGGTCAACCGGGCGCCGGGTGGCGACCAGCTAGAGGCTAGCGGCTAGCCACGCAGGGCATTGTGTCATACCGTTTTCAATTTTTCATAATTGAAGTAAGTTTTTTTGTTTCAGTATGTTCTCAGGTTTGGGAGGCAGAAAAGTGGTCTTCCGGCCTTTTGTTTTCAATAACTTCTCAGGTTTGGGAGGGCGCGTCCAGGGCGGACATCATGTCTCTGCCTGGGTTGCGCAATGTTGGCTTTTTGACTAGCCCTGACCGGATCTGGTTTCCCTGCCATCAGCAGTGAAGAAGCAACCGTTTTGAAACGCCGAGCCCTGACCATCGGCCAATATTATAGCCTATCAGTTCAGTTTGTCAAGATGGAAACCCGTCCCGGCTGTCCTCTCCCGCACCGCAACCCCGTACGATCAGGGCGCGAATGGCTTTGGACATCACGGCTGGCCGGCTTTCGCGGCGAGCGAGCACAGATTGTCAAGCACGGTTGCAGTGTCAAATAACTCGAAGGCCGTCGCGCGGATGCCGAACGAACGGCGTGGCTCCGGAGGGTAGGCCAGATCGAATTCGGGGCCGGCAAACAAATTCGAAAAGAAAGTTTGGAACTCCCCGTGTGCCGCTCGGCGGGTCTCTTCCGTGTTTGGGGCGAGCAGGCGATCGTTGATCCAAACGTCAACTTCTCTGCCGTTAAAGCGAAGCGCTCCCTCGAGGAGAGGCTCATTCTCCAACCGCGCGCACGCGCTCAACGCTGCACTTGCAGCCTGGACCAGGCGATCCTGATTCGTCCCCGCAAGCGGAATCTTGCGATTGTACCGGATACCCAGCCGGCCGTCCGTGTCATCCACACTGTAGTTTCCCGCGTGTCCAATCAAAACAATACCCGGCCCTGCGTGGACGTGCCGGTAGTCGGCGACATCGAGCAGGAGTTCACCACCCCCTTGATTCTGAATCCAACTATGAAACACCGGGACTACAGCCGGAAGGTCAATCTCCTCCGGGTTCCGCAGCAGGACCTTTACATTCACGTGCTGTAATTCCATCCCTTGAGTCCTTTCGTAGCGCTGCACTTCAGCACCGCACCTTGGCCCCGGATATTGTGACCTGAACGTCCGTGTTACGCCTGCACAACCGCGACCGCTCCCAATTTGTTGTAGCAGGCGTGGGACGCGTCAATAAAAAGCTGGGCCTCGTCAACCAGGTACCGAGCAGAGTCGGGGCTCGCCGGCTTGCCGGATGAGGCGTGGGCCTCAAACAAGTAGTGAGCAAACTTTCCGCCGGCGAAGGAATCGAAAAACTTTCGAGTGTCATAGAAGCGCGTCCTGAATTCGTGGACGATTACGTCAGGGTCATCGGCGATATCCTGGATTTCGAACTTGACCAGTGCTTTGGCTGCATGGATCATCGCCTGATACGCAGTGCGAGCCGCTTGCTGGTATTCGCCATTCTCCAGGCTCAACTGCGCCTCGAAGACCTCGCGCTCGGCCGCGGCAAGATCGAATTCAATCGCGGAAACCACCTCGCCGGCGCATTCACCAACGCCCATGTCGCCCAGACTGTATTCACGCGGATCGCCCCAGTCACTGAAGAACCACTCGCGCGCGTCGTCGTTGGGCAGGCGAGTAAGGTCTTCCAGCAGTCGCTTGATTTCCACCTTACCGATGCGCTGGGCGAAGGCCTTGAACGTCTCGTCGGGTTTGCGCGCGGCCACATAGCGCTCCGTCAATCGGGTCACAACCTGCGGGATGTTCTTGGACGGCACCGCCACCACCGGCAGGCCGTACGACTCGGCATTGTTATCCCATGCTCCGCCCAGAACCACTTGGAAGTGAGGCACCGCGTAACCGGCCATCTTCCGGCTCACGCCATAGAAGCCGAGGTCCGCTACGTGGTGCTGGCCGCAACTGTTGAAGCAGCCGCTGATCTTGATGTGCAGGTTCTGCACCGCCGCGTCCATGGTGAAGCTCAGCTCGGCGAGCCGTTGGCGCAGTTCCGCGGCGAGGCCGCGCGATGAGGATATGCCGAGCTTGCAGGTGTCGGTGCCGGGGCAGGAGACGATATCCACGATCGTTCCGGCTCCCGGTTCACCCAGGCCAACAGCGCTCAAAGCTTCGTAGACATCCCCAAGGTCGCGATTGCTGACCCACCGGATAACAAAGTTTTGTTCCACGGTTGTGCGGATGGTCTCGCGGGTGAAGCGCCGCGCGATGTCCGCGAGGGAGCGAAGCTGGTGCGCGGTGATGTCGCCCAGGGGGAGCGTCACCGTGACCGTCGAATATCCCGCTTGGCGTTGTGGCCGTAAGTTAGTCCCGGCCCATCGCTCGAAGTCCGGCGAAGTCCCCCTCGGAACTGTGCCGGGCGGTTGGACGGGCTCTTCCTGCAACTCGGTTGCAGATGCCACGTACTCCGTCCACCTCGGATCGGGTGGCAGGGCACGCCGTTCTTCCCAGACCAGCTCCTTGAATCTCTCGATGCCAAGGTCGTGGACCAGGAACTTCAGTCGCGCCCGGTTCCGATTCTTCTTCTCCCCCAATCGCGCAAAGACCCTGGCTATGGACTGCGCAATGGGCAGCAGCTCCTCCAGCGGCAGGAAGGGGTGGAACAGTTTCGCCTGGTATGGGACGGCGCCCAGCCCGCCACCCACGTAGACGGCAAAGCCCCGCACGGGCTGGCCGTTCTCAGTGCGCGTCACGGCTACCAGGCCGAGGTCGTGCATGTTGGCGAGCCCGCACGCGTGTTGGGCGCAGCCGCTGAACGACGGCTTGAATTTCCGCCCGAAGTTCTGGCAATCCGGGTGGCCCAGCAGGAAGCGCGAGAGCGCCCGCGCGTAGGGCGTGACGTCAAAAACCTCATCCTGGCACACGCCGGTGAACGGGCACGCGGTGACGTTTCTCACGCTATTCCCGCAGGCCTCCCGCGTCGTGATGCGGGCCGCGGCCAGCCGGCGCATCAACGTGGGCGTATCGTCAATGTGCACGTAATGGAGCTGGACGTCCTGCCGGGTTGTGATATGGGCAACGCCGTCCGAGTACTCTTCCGCCAGATCCGCCAGGGTTTCAAGCTGCGCCGCGTTCAGGCCGCCGGCGGGAATCTTGATGCGCTGCATGCCGGGCGCGTCCCACAACGTATTGGGCCCCTTGGTCAAGCGTCCGGAGGGATACGCGAACTCCTGCACCTTGCTTCCGTCGTGGCGCTGGCCGTTGTCGTACCGCTGGCCATAGACGCCGCGGCGCAATCGCGTTTCGGCGAGCAGCCGCTCGTCGAGCTTGCCCTGTCGCTTCAGGTCCAATTCGGTTTCGAAGATGTCAATCTCCCGCCCCAGGTCTTCGGGCAGCTTGCCGGAGAGGTGCTCTTTCCACAGCGCGTTCGAAGCTTTCATCTCGGCTCCAAAATAAAAAACCCACCGCCGGAAATTGTCTCCGACGGTGGGCTAAGATAGGGTCGCCTTATGAACCGTGCTATCCGGGATCTCCCCCACACGTCGGCGCTGGCGCCTTACAACAACAGCGCATCGCCAGGCCAAATTGGAGGAGACGTTCCATTACTGAGCCGACAGCATAGGCTGTTTGCGACAAATTGTCAAGTGCAATTTAGTAAAATGGATCTTGTCGCGGTGCGTTTTTCTCGCGAGGATTCAGTCTGGCTAGTTCACCTTAGAGTTTGTCGGCGGTTGGTATGGGAGCCTCATACCAAGCAGGCATCTGAACATGGGGTGGAAAGCAAAGGCCCACGCCGCCGTCAGGGTTGCGTGTTTCGCGAAACGCATAGAGATTAGACTTCAAAACAATGTAGGGGGGTACGTAGTAAGACGGCGGAAGAGGACGATGGTTCACAAGGTGATCTACCGTCAACCGCATGGCGACCTCCCCCTGTATAACGGGACGGCCATGAATGGAGGCACGAATGGTGCCCTTCTCGAAGTATGGAACCATCTCTCTAAACAGATCGGTCGTGATGAGCGCAATCTTGCTTGACAGTCCCTGGGCACAGATTGCACGGCAAACCGGGAGGCAATTAACGGTGTTAACATAAAGGCCGGTGAGAGACCTGCATCGCTGGAGCAGTGCAAAGCACTTTTGAAAAGCCTCCTCCTCCTCCTCATGCGCCTCAACCACCTCGATCACTCTGCCGCCACGGCTCAATTGAGGGTACAGCGAGGTGAAGCCTTCGGTCTTCTTGGCGTGATCTTGCGTCTCCAACATGCCTGTGATAATCGCTACCTCGGACTCGGGGCCGACGAAGCTCGCCATGAGCTCAGCCGCCAGCTTGCCAGCAATTTCCGCGTTTACGGAGACTACCGTGGATCGAGTGCTGGCTGGGGCATCAGTGTCTACACAGACCACTCGCACGTTCTTCTTCTCAGCCGCGTCAATGAGAGGGGTCAGTTTCGCAGGTTCGCCGGGAGCGATGAGAAGGGCCTGAATTTCTTTGTTCAGCAACTCCGTGATCCTTTCGATTTCCCCAACCCCCAGTCGCATGACGGGTTTGTAGATAACCTGAACCCCCAGCCGCTCTAGTCTCCCCGCTTCTGTAAGGATGCCGTCCAATAGCCGGTCGAAGTAGTAGGAAATCTCCCGGGGGATGCAAACACCGATGCGGACCGGTACGCGACCCGCCGACAAGGCTCGCGCGGCAAGATCAGGTTTGTACGCCGTCGTCTCCGCAATGGCCAGGATGCTCTTTCGTGTACTCTCGCTAATGCCTTTGCGCCCATTCAGCGCACGATCGACGGTCGCTACTGACACATTTGCGAGCTTTGCAATTTGTCTTACTCCCATTTTGCGCACGATCGATGCCTCGAAAAACACTACCGCTGTAAAGTGATTATTGCAGAACCTGCATTTCCGATCACAGGGACCGGCGTCCTACTGTTCAACGACCCTTCTTCACAACTTCATCGGCAACGGCGCAGTGGCGCGCCGAGCATAATAGCTCAACTCGCCGAACCGATTTCCCGTCAATCCTTTTCACACTGAATCTGAACTGATCCGGGTTCCAAGCCCTCGGCGGTTGCAGTGACGACGAGCTCACCCGGCTGGCCCGAGGTTTGCACATTGATCGCAGCCACACCGGAAATCGCATCGATCACTGTCGCCCCTCCCAGCAAGCGTCCGGGACCCTCAACCGAAAAGTGTATCCAGGGGTTCGCGTCCGCGACGGTCACCCCGTTGGCGTCCACGACATCCGCCTCAATGAAGCTCACATCTTCGCGTCCCACCATAAGTGTAGCTTTCTCGGATTTCACAGCGATGCGCACCGGGCTTCCTGGGGTGCGCGCTTCATCTCTGACGGTCGTCCCACCCTTCTGCCCGACCACCTCAAGCCTGCCATTTTCGTACGGAACATTGTCCCAGATGAGGGGGGGGTGGGCCAGGGTTGCTCCCGGCAGGCGACCTGGCTTGATCTGGTCCCGCCACCAATCCTCAGTGATTTGGTAAGAGTCGATGAGGCGACGGAAATCCTGCCAAACCCTTTCGTTGGACGCGGGCTTATGAACGCCGAGGCTCCGGCCATTCAAGAATAACTCCGCCGTATCACAGTTGCTGTAGACCCTGACCGTGCGTTCCTGGCCTGCTTGGCCCCGCCGCGTCCAGTGGCCGACGACGTGAATCATGGGCTTCTCCGTCCACTGGCTTTGCAAGAGGTAATAGCGCTCTTTAGGCAGCCGCCACATGTCGGCAGCCCCCATGTAATCGCTGAAGGGCCACCGGACCATAACCTTATCATCGGGCACTTCCTCCCCGAGGGAGCGACTGAAGACCATATTGGGCTCCCCAGTATCGAACATCACCCACTTCGCCGTACCCAGCCAGGGCAGTGCCCTCCACTGCATCAATTCACCCTCCGTGAGCACTGCTGCGTCACTATCTCCAATAGCGACTTCCTCCGGGTCGAAGGGCTTGGTTTTAGTGGCGGGCAGGCCTTCTCGACCCCGCTCGCTAACAAAAGCTCCCCATTCGTTCCAAATATATTTACGTTCCGGATGTTCGCGGTGCTGCTCGATCAAATTGGGCTCGTCGGTGGGGAGAATGTCGGTCACGTGAGGCACGCGTCCGGCGGTCCAGCGCGTGGGGTCCTGAGCGTGCGCAGCGTTCGAGAGGTCAGCAAAGTCTTGGGGGTAGTGATACACCTCCAGGTCGTCTCCCAAGCCCCAAATAATGATTGAAGGATGGTTGCGGTCCCGCTCGATCATCTCGTGCAGTTGCTGCTTAAGGTTCTCGAGATAGGGGTAAGCGAAGCGCTCGTCATGAGCCGACAATCCCCGCCGCACCGAAGAATAGCTCTCCAGCGGATATCGGTACCACTTGATGTCTGGGATCTCCTCCCATATCAGGATCCCCTGCTGGTCACAGGCGTCAAGCACGGTCGGGTCTTGAGGGTAGTGCGCCGTCCGCATGAAATTTATCCCCATCTCCTTCATCAGGCGAACATCCCTCACGCTGACCGCCTCGGGTACCGCGTCACCAAGAAAGCCGTAATCCTGACGGCGGTCGACGCCATGCAAATTGATCCACTGGCCGTTCAGCGTAAAACCTTTCGAAGGGTCGTAGCCCATGAAACGGATTCCAAAAGGCGTGACATAGCGATCAGCCACACGTGTGCCGTCCCATACGGTTGTCACTACTCGATAAAGATAGGGGTTCTCTGGCCACCAAAGGTGGGGGTCGGATATCGGCTCTGCCCTTTGATCGAATTCCCTAGCCTCCCCCGGAGTCACCACTGCGTTGGCCTCAAGAGAGGTGACAGTCCGGTTCCCGGCATCGAGCACGGTCGTTTCGAGCCGCGCGGTAACGGGGGCCCTGCCGGCATTGTTGATCCAAGAACGAATTCGGATCGTCGCTGCATCACCGGAGCGCTCCGTGGTTACCCAGGTGCCGTTTGGACGAATGTGGAGCGGGTCCGTGACCACGAGCGCCACACTGCGGTAAATGCCCCCGTAACCGGCTACATTCACCTCGGTGGCAGGCGCAATGAAGGGACTCAGAACATCATTCACTTTGACCGCCAGGAGATTTGGCGCACCCCAGGTGAGGAAGTCCGTGATATCGTAGGTGAAGCCCGTGTAGCCACCCACGTGCCGGCCCGCATGGTGACCGTTTACCCAAACATCAGCGATCAGGTAAACGCCTTTGAAATCCACCCAGACGCGATTACCCTTCCATGCCAACGGAACGTCAAACAGCCGGCGATACCAGCCCAACCCCCGAAAGTGACCCGCTATCACGAAGGGGCTTTCCGGCGTCGCGTCCCAGGTATGGGGCAATACCACAGTCGCCCAGGAGGAATCGTCGTATCCGGGTTGCTCGGCTCCAACGAATTCAGGCTCCATCGCGGCCCCTGGCGCCATCTGCCGCTTGAAACGCCATGCCGCATTCAGTGAGGTGCGTACTCGCAGGTCCGCAAGGGATGTTTCTTTCCCCTTTGGCTGCGAGGCGTAGCTGCCGCTTGAAGTCTGGGCCTGGAGGCCGACCGCCGCAGCCATCCATGACGCCAATAACAAAGCAAATCCGATAGCGCGGACCGTTCTTTTCTGTTGTCGCATGCTTTTCCCCGTGTGTCTGGCAAGCTGGTCTCGCGGCGCTTCATGAGCGCCGTCGATGACTGGGTCCCTGGAAAGACCTGACGCGACCGGGGTGGGACCGAATTCCGTTCCTGACGCGAGGGTTGCGGACTTCACATCTCTAGCTGGCGCCCCACAGCCTTCCGACCCGAGGCGGTGGGGGGCACACTGCCAATCGAATTACGAATACTCAGGGGTGCTTGGCCCAGGGCGGCGAGAGGGAAAATGGCTAACTCTCCTCCCCCTCGGCACATTCCCTGCCGGCAGTCTTCTGTGGATTTAGGGGGCGCCCGCAGAGTCTCGCGCCCGCAGAGTCTCCTTACCAGAGAAACTTCAGGGCGAATTGGATCTGTCGTCCGGAGTTAGCCCCAAGAATCGCGCCAAAGACGCCCGGGCCCGAATCAACCGTATTAGCTGGATTCTTAAAATTCACCTGGTTAAAGACGTTAAAGAACTCCGACCGGAATTGAACCTTGTACCGTTCCTTGAAGGCGAAGTCTTTGATTATCGCGAGGTCAGTGTTGCTTAGTGCCGGACCGCTAATGGTATTCCGTCCTGCGTTGCCGATCGTTCCTGGGGGTACAAGGTTGATCGGGACATAAGCATTGGTGTTGAAGAATTGCGCTACCATCGCGGCTCGGTTAGGATGGCTCAGGGTCACCGGAGCACCAGTCCGCTCGGCATACTCGAATCCGGCACTCGCACTGCCGGTGCCGAGCTCAGCGATATCTTCGCCCTCAAGGACAGTAAAGGCCTCGCCGCTTTGGGCGGTGGTAATTCCGGTGAGACTCCAACCGCCCAGCAGAGTGCTCCCCCAAGGCGTCCCAAAATTGAGCTTGGGGGACCAAACCCACGAGGCCACGACCGCGTTTCGACGGTCCCAATCCGACCGGCCCCGGTCGTCGTGAAGGTTAAAGGGATCGCAATTGGTTCCGCCGAGACCTGGGCCAATCGTAACATTGGAAGAGTTTATGTCGATCGACTTGGCCAACGTGTACGAGCCAGTTACCAAAAGGCCGTGGCTCATCCGTTTCGTCAGTTGCACCTGCAAGCTGTGATACCAACTGCGGCCGTCATTCCCAATCAGAGTGTTGTCCGGTGACAGAATTCCCGGCTCATAGGCCACGCGATCGTTGACGTTGCTCAGAGATGGCGAAGCCCCGGTCACCGGATCGTTGATGAAATACGCAGGGTTGAAATCGCGGTGCTGTTCAATCGCGGTCCCAATTTTGCCCACATAGCTGGCTTGCAGCATGATATTCGGCGTCAGTTGATGCTCGATCGTCAGGTTCCAGGCTTGCGCGTAGGGACTCCGCAGGCCTCCATCATCCCAGAGGCCACTTAGGGGCAAAGGCCAGAGAGGACAACTTATGCCTGGATACTGAGCAATGTGAGTGCAATCAAATTGGCCAGACGGAGCTGCGGGTGGAGTGATCTGGCCCACGGAGGCAAAAGGATTGGAAATGAGACCGTCATAGGCTTCAGTATATCCCGTAAACGGTGCGTTCTCCTGCGAAAGAGCATCTGCCTTCAGGGAGTCAAAGAATACACCGTAGCCTCCCCGAACGCTCGTCTTCCCCTGGCCGAAAACATCCCAGGCAAAGCCCAGCCGCGGGGCAAAATTCTTCAGGTCGGCAGGTACCAATGCGGCCGTGACGCCTGGATCGCCGGGGAAAAGAATTCCAGGCGGGGCATTCGGCTGCAGGGTAGACTGGACTCCGAACTTCAGTGCCTCGACCATGTTGTGATTATCGTACCACGGCAACATGGGCTCGTAGCGAATGCCGTAGGTAAGGGTGAAGCGCGGCTTTACTTTGAACTCATCTTGGAAGAAGAGGCTCGGGGCAGTCTGAACATCGTCGTTCTGATCGATGCCAAATTGCAGGTACTCGATGGCGGCGTACGCCCCGAGCATGAAGTCCGCGAACGGATCTCCGGAACGCGATCCGTTGAAGGAGACAGTAGGGGAACCAATCCACCTCTGGATGAAATGGTAGCGGATCACCTCGCCGCCGAACTTGAAACTGTGCCTGCCCCGCATCCAGCTCAACACGTCTCGGAATTGGTAGTTGTTGTTCTCGAAGCGGACATCATATCCCGAGCCGATGTCAAAAGACCCCGCTACACCAAAATCGACCCCACCGGCGGGAAGGTATTGGGGCATATTCATTCCCAGTGAGCTGGGCGCGACGCTGTCCAGTTCATGTTGATAAGACATGGTGCGCAAGTAAGAGACGACGGCCTGGTTGACAACATTGGGGCTGATCGAGTAGTTGTCGTTCAGTGTGACCATCGTGGTCCTTTCTGTATAACCCTCATCGATATACTGGCTGGTTGAGTACGATAAATTTGAATTTCCTGGATAGGGATTGGCGAGATTGTTCTGGTCAATATAGGTGTGAATAAATAGGGAGTGCTTGGAAGACTGGTTCCAGTCAATCCGTCCAAACCCCATATCGTCCCTACTGGGATTTGCTCCCAAGCTCACCACGGTGCCGGTAGGAGACTGAGGAACGTATTTGAGGAGATTTGTCGCCACGGGGTTGATGCAGTTTGGATTGATGACGTTATTGCTGACGCAACTTATTCCGTTCGCATCGACGAAAGGCTGATTCGTGAGCGGGCTCACGGGATCGGTCAAAACTGTCCCAGGCAGGAGATCCGTAAAATCGCCACTTCGCTCGCTGGTGGAAGGGACGGTCACTTCGTTGCCCACGGCTTGAGGGTGATCGCGCAAGCCTTGATACGAGCCGAAAAAGAAGAGCTTGTCTTTGCGGATCGGCCCGCCGGCTGCGCCGCCGAACTGGTTCTCCTTTATTCCTGGAACGGTGGGAGAAAAGAAATTCCGGGCATTGAGCGCGTCATTACGCAAGAACTCCCAGGTAGAACCGTGAAAGCCGTTCGTCCCCGCCTTCGAGACCACGCTGACCTGGGATCCGACGAAGTGCCCGTATTCCGCCGAGAAATTGGAGGTCTGAATGCGATACTCCTGGATGGCATCGGGGGGAGGATAATTCATGGGGGTGTTCCAAGACGGGTTAGCGAAGTAAGCACCGTCAAACATGAAATTGTTCATGTTTATCTGTCCGCCATCGACGCCCATCCTGGCACCGCCACGCGCATCGCTGAGTGATTGGGGCGCAGAGACGCTCAATACCCCTGGCAGAATCACCGCCAAGCCCGCGATATTGCGGCCGTTAAGAGGTAGGTCCACGATGCGACGGTCGTCAACCAGCCCGGACATCGTGGGGGACTCTGTGTCAACTAAAGGAGCCTCCCCGTTCACGGTGACTTGTTGAGAAACCGAACCCAGCTTCAAGGTCATATCAACCCGCAAGTTCTGGTTTACGGTTAGAGTGACCCCAGTCCGCTCCAGCTTCTCGAAGCCTTTTTGTTCCACAGTCAGCGTGTAAACGCCGGAATCCAATGCTGCGAAATTATAGAACCCTTCTGTGTTCGACTCCACGGTGCGCGTGAAGTTCTGTTGCACCATCGTGGCTGTCACCGTAGCCTTGGGAATCGCGGCGCCCGAAGGATCAGTTAAATAACCGCTGATCGTTCCCGTCACCTGTGCGAACATAGCGGCCGGAAAAATTGAAATCAAGAGGGTAACCAGCACCCTCACTATCGGCGACATCCCGGGAAAATTTATTTTTCGCATGTATACTCCCTTCCTTTCTAGTCTAGCATTGAGGGCCTACTGTGGTCAGCTGACCCAAACCCCGAACTCCGCGCGCATCGAAACCTTTCTCTTTCAGTACTCGAACCCTGCTCGCCTGCAATTCTTCGTTCGAATGCTGGGCGAATTTACCGCCGACAATCGGGTCTCTAACCCTCATGCGCTCCAGAGCTGCCCGCTGGCACTCTGGGGGTCGTTCATCCTTCGTGGTGCTATTCAGATCGCTCTGGTGAATGGTCTCGCATCAAAGTGACTACTGGTGCGGTACCGGTACCGCAACCTGCCGTAGAATTTACTACCCAGGGCGCGCAGTGTCAAGTGCATTTTTGCGATTAGGCAAAACTTTCTATTCGGTGAAAGACTGCGGGCGGAGCGGCGAGTTGACCTCGCCACAGGGCGCCCAATCGCGGCGTAAAGCCGCCTCAACTTTGTCGTCACCCTTGGTAAAATCTCCCGCGTCCTGCTATCATGTCACGCATCATGTCATCTCTATCACCAAGTCTCGCGCCGGGAAGGCCGCACGCGCATCTGCTCGTGCGGGAGGCCGAGGAACGCGATGCCCGCGACATCGCGCGCATTTACCTCCAGGCCATTCAGGACCACCTGGCGACGTTCGAGAATTTCCTGGGCACTCCCGACGAGCGCACGCGCTGGGTGGCGGAGCACTCCGGCAAGTACCCCCTGCTGGTTGCGGAACTCAACGGGCGCGTCTTGGGCTGGGTGTCGCTCAGCCCCTATCCCGTGCGGCCGCGCATCGAAGGCGTCGCCGAATTGCTCATTTACATCGACCGCGATTACCGGCGCCACGGCGTGGGCCGGGAATTGATGCGCGCCATCCAATCGGCCGCGCGAGCCGCCGGGCACCACAAGCTGATCGGCCGGTTCGTAGCTCACAACGACGCCGGGCGAACGCTCTGCCGCATGACCGGCTGGAGAGAAGTGGGCATCCACGAAAAACATACCCGCCTCGACGGCCGCTGGCACGACGTGGTAGTGGTCGAGTTCATCATTACGGAAAACTTGAAGTAAGGGGTTAGGGGTTAGGGATCAGGGGTTAGGGATTAGGGATCTGTGTTTATCTGCGGTTTATGTCCTTTCTTCTTGAATCTTGAATTTTGAATCTTGGATCGCCGTCAAGTCCGGTGCCCGTATCCCGTATCCCGTCTACCGTATCAAGATTAGGTGTCAGGTGCCAGGTATCAGGTGCCAGCCCCGCCGCCGGTTTGGCCGGAATGAACAGGGCGCGACTCGCCGGACCGGTCGCAATTGTTGCGGGGACACTGAAAACAGGAATCCACAGATTAACGCAGATTAACGCGGATTCTCGCGTTTGAAAGTGCCTGAACGATCCGTGCTAATCTGTGTTTATCTGCGGTTTATGTCCTTACCATCTCTTCTTGAATCTTGAATTTTGAATCTTAGATCGCCGTCAAGTCTCCCCAAGCGTGCCTCAAGCCGCCGGTTCTATTGCTGAACTGCCTGTATGGCATCTAGGCGGCGTAGGCCCACTCCACCGGAGCGAAATCTACGACGATGCCCCTTGAACCCGGCGTTATTGATGCGAATGAATGCCGAACCACTGTCACCGTTCTGGCCACTCACCACTAGCCACTGCTCTTGAGGCGGGCGTTCATTTCTTCTTCCTCAATCAACTCACCCCGGTCAGCTTGGGCCAGGCCCTCGCGCACGGCGGCGCGAAAGCGGGCGTCTTCTTCCAGCAGACGAACGGCGGCATCCTTCACCAGGCCAGCGGCGTCAGTGCCTTCCTGGATAGCAATCCGTGCCAGTTGCGCCTCTTGTTCGGGAGTGAAATGTATCTCCATGGCCTAGGGATTCGGAATGAAAAGTCGGCTACCCTGCGACGATCCTGGCGCTTCTCCGGGTTCCGGTGCGAGATGGGCGTTTCGTTCCAAATCCGGCGAAGCACCCACCAGGAGTAATTTCCGAGGGCCCCATGATGCGACCAGAACGCTCCGTACCCGCACGCGATCATAGGTAAACCCTTGGCGACAAGAACGAACCCGCTGGCGCGGGGGACGCTGGTCGCGTGGGTGAGGTTTTAAAACCTTCCCTGTAACCAGGAGTAGTGTGGGGTCATAAGGAGGTCCTTATGACTCGACTACGTCGAATGATGCTGGAGGAACTCCAGCGTCGGAACTACTCAACGAAAACGATCCGCTATTACTTGCAGGCGGTAGCGGATTTTGCTCGGCATTTTGGCAGGTCACCGGACAGGCTGGGACGGAACGAGCTTCGAAGCTATCAGGCGTACCTGCTGCGGGATCGCAAGCTGGCGGTCGGGACCGTGGTGGGGCTGGTCGCTGCGCTGCGGTTTTTCTTCAACAAAACTTTGAAGCGCCACCTGCCGCCGAATGACATTCCCTATCCCAAGCATCCACGCCGGCTGCCCGCGATCCTGACCGTGGAGGAAGTCGCCCGGCTGATCGATTCGGCTCGCAACCTGCTGGACCGCACGCTCCTCATGGTCCTCTACTCCACCGGCATGCGGAATTGCGAGTTGCGCCACCTCCAGGTCAAGGACATCGATAGCAAGTCCATGCTCATCCATATTCAGCGCGGCAAGGGTGGGCGTGACCGCTATGTTCCTCTCAGTCCTAAGCTGCTGGAAACCTTGCGGGAGTACTGGCGGTGGATGAAACCGAAGACTTGGCTGTTTCCAGGCACCGTCCACAACTGGCGCGCCGATAAACCCCTCACTCCCAAGGTGGTCTGGGACGCCTGCCAGTTCGCCGCCCGGCGGGCCGGCATCAAGAAACGCGTCTACGCTCACCTTCTGAGACATTCCTATGCCACGCATCTGCTGGAAGCGGGAGCCGACCTGCGCACCATTCAGCTCCTGCTGGGCCATGTCCGACTCGAACACACGGCGGTTTATCTGCACCTTTCCCGCCGGCACCTGCAGGCTTTTCCCAACCCCCTGGACACCCTGCAGGTTTCCAGCCTGGAAACCGTTCACCGCTCGCGCCGCCTACATAAAAAATGAACCCGCCCGCCGTGGAGGTGGCGGATATCCTCCGCGCTCAGGGCCAGCGTTTTCTTGACCGGTATCGAGCCAGCTTGGATTTCCAGCAGCTCAAAGCCTTCCGCGCCCTCCAGAACTGCCGCACCGCCGCGCTCGGAGGTCATCTCGATGCCTGCCCCCAATGCGGATTTCAGGCCATCTCTTATAATTCGTGTCGCAATCGGCACTGCCCCAAGTGCCAGGCCCAGGCGCGTGAACGCTGGCTCGCCAAACGGGAACAAGAACTCCTGGCCACGGATTACTTTCACGTGGTCTTCACCGTCCCTCACGAGCTCAACCTCCTGGCGCTAGACAACCCGCGTCAGTTTTATCATCTCTTGTTCACCGCCACTGCCGCCACCCTGCTGGAAATCGCGGCGGACCCCCAGCACCTGGGTGCGGAGATCGGCATCCTCGGCATTCTCCACACCTGGGGCCAGAACCTGCTCGCTCATCCGCACATCCACTGCGTCATTCCAGCGGGAGGCATCGCTCGCGATCATACCCGTTGGGTGCATCCTCGTTATCCCGGCTTTTTTCTCCCCATCAAGGTGCTGCGCCGAGTCTTCCGCGGCAAGTTCATCGCCGGCCTCAAACGCCTTTACCGCCGGAAGCAATTACGCTGCGCTGCACCTTCCGCCGCACTGGCCGATGAGAAGCAGTTCCGCCAACTGCTACGCCGCCTCCACCGGCAGGATTGGGTGGTCTATGCCAAACCGGCTTTCGGCGGACCCCGACAGGTGCTCCACTACCTGGGCCGTTACACCCACCGCGTGGCCATCTCCAACCATCGACTTGTCTCCTTCGATGGCGAGCGCGTCACCTTTCGCTGGAAAGATTACGCCCACGGCGGCAAGATACGGCCGATGACGCTCACGGCCACGGAGTTCTTACGCCGCTTTTTCCTGCATGTTTTGCCCAAAGGCTTCGTGCGCATCCGCCACTTCGGTTTCCTGGGCAATCGCTTCCGCGCCGCGCGGGTCCAACTCTGACGGCAATTGCTGGCCCCCGCACCCCTCTTGCCGCCCGCCCCAGCGCAAGTTCCCCACTCCGACGCCGCCATCTGGCATTGCCCTCACTGTGGCGCGGTGATGATCTTCCTCCAGCGATTCGCCAGCAGAGAATCACTTTCACGGTGCACTTACTTTGATTCTTCCTGAAACTGCGTCCCAAAACCGGACCCCTGACGTGCACCCCGCACGCCCCCGTGGGAGTGTCTTGAGAGTCTCTTCGCCCCTACGTCCGGAAGTCCACGCTAGCTCTCAACCCTCATCCCGCCTTCTCCCCACCGCCCCGACGCCCAACCCTTCCACCCTCGCCGCCTGTTTCCAGATCTACCCAACCCCCAAACCAAAGCAAAAACCATTCAATCTCCATAGTTGGTCGTGCGCGCCAGCGGGTTCGTTCTAGTCCCCTTATCGGGAGTGCCTCGGCCCGTCATGATGCTGCTCTCGCCAAAGTCCCCGCGCTTGGGCCGAGTCACTCCCGATGAAGGCTAGCGACAAGCCAGGAGTGATCCGTGAAGCGTGGGCCCACCTTCCGTGTGGCTAAACGATCCACGAACTTCGTCTCGTTCCTCGGTCACTTGGGCCGTTATCATTACTTAATTGCAGCGCTTATTACTGCCCTTCGCGCGCGGGGTCACCCTAAGCATGGCTTCGTTCGGTTTCCCTGGACTTTTCTTCTATCGCCCCTCTGCGGGGCCTTCGCTTTTGGGTGGCGATCCCCACGGGCATTGAGTGTATGCAAACGCTCTAGAACACCATCGGCTTCTAATTGGCGCGTTCTGCATATATAATGGCGTGTTCTGCATGGTAAAGAACTGACCAGCGATCTAAAGTGAGACCATGTACAAAGCAAAAGCCTATTCCGCTGCAAGCGCAACATCCGCTCTCACCCGAACTACGATCTCGCGGCGCGAGCCCACCGAACAAGACGTACAGCTCGAGATTCTCTTCTGCGGAATCTGCCACTCCGATTTACATGCGGTCCGGAACGAGTGGAGCGATTTCATGTCGACGATTTATCCGATCGTGCCGGGTCATGAGATCGTTGGACGCGTCACGAAAGTCGGCTCAGCCGTGGCCAAGTTCAAGCCCGGCGATCTCGCCGCGGTCGGCTGCCTCGTGGATTCGGATGGTACTTGTCCGGAATGCAGCGCAGGACTGGAGAACTTCTGTCCCAACTTGACCCTTACATTCGGTATGCCGGACAAGCATCTAGGAGGGGTAACGTATGGCGGCTACTCCGAGAGCATCGTTGTGGACCAGAGATTCGTGCTGCGGGTTCCCTCAAATTTGAATCTGGCTGCTGCAGCGCCTCTGCTCTGCGCGGGAATTACGACGTACTCGCCCATGCGCCGATGGAATGTCGGGAAAGGCAAGAAGGTTGGTGTCGTAGGACTCGGTGGGTTGGGCCACATGGGAGTAAAGTTCGCGCGGGCGTTCGGAGCCCACGTGGTGGTTTTTACAACTTCTCCCAACAAGAAAGAAGATGCACTTCGGTTAGGCGCGCACGAAGTGGTAGTTTCGTGTGATGCCAACGAAATGCAAAAGCAAGCCGCTAGCTTCGATTTCATTCTCGACGCGGTTTCAGCCGATCACGACATCAATGCCTATATCAACCTGCTTGGCCGCGATGGCAATCTTACGATCGTCGGCGCGCCTCCGAAGCCTCTCGGCGTGGTTGCCTTTGCCCTGATTATGCGCAATCGCAACTTTTCCGGCTCGAACATTGGCGGCATCCGCGAAACCCAGGAGATGGTCGATTTCTGCGGCCAACACAACATCACTGCCGATGTGGAAGTTATCCCCATCCAGAAGATCAACGAAGCTTACGAGAGACTGCTCAGGTCCGATGTGAAGTACCGTTTCTCGATCGATATGGCTTCTCTGAAATCTGAGTAACCCGATGAACAAGCACTTTCGCCTGTCCGGCAGCTATTTTCTCAAATTGGAAGACCTGGGAGTCCGTGCCGCGGAGGTCCTGCGCCGGGCAGGGCTTCCGCAGAGGTACGCGGACCAACCTCGCGTGCTCCTCAACACGCAGGAATGGTTTGCCTTCTGGCGGGCGATTGGCGAAGTCAGCAGCAATCCGGCGATCGGTCTCGCGCTGGGCACCGAAAACAAGACCGAGCGGTTTTCCCCCATGGGTCTCGCCGCCCTTTCGACGGAGAACTTCGGCGCGGCCATCGATCAAATGGCTCGTTATAAGCAGCTCACCTGCCCGGAAGAGATCGCGCAGGAAAAGGACGAGGAGGAGTGGAGCATCCAGTTCCGATGGCTTCTCGCGGAGGAGGTGGAGCCGCCGATTCTTATCGATTGCTGCTTCGCTTGGCTGCTCTCGACCGCTCGTGTCGGTACAGGCGCGCGCCTGTCGCCGCTCCGTATGGAGTTGGTTCAACCCCGGCCGCACGTCAAGACCATGGAACGTCATTTTGGATGCCCCGTCGTCTGCGGAGGACATCGCAACGCTCTCGTTTTTCAGGCGGCCGACGCCCAGCGCCGGTTCGTTACTCGCAATGCCGAGCTTCTGGCCCTGCTGGCGCCGCAGTTTGAGGAAGAGCTGAAGAGGGAGAACGCGGACGAAGACTTTGCCGAGCGAGTGCGATTGGCCATACAGCAGAAGCTTACCGGCCGGCGCCCGGCCATCGAGGATATCGCCGACGCGCTCCATATCAGCTCCCGAACTTTGCAACGACGCTTGCAGGACGAAGGGTCCAGTTTCCAGCGTGTCTTGGAAGAATCTCGTCACCAACTCGCGCGGCACTACCTCAATAATTCCGCTCTCGAGTTGAACGAAGCTGCCTACCTTCTCGGCTACGAGGACGGAAACTCCTTCGTTCGCGCTTTCCGCACGTGGGAAGGGGTTCCACCCGCTACGTGGCGTGAACAACAGCGCGCGAGGGCAGCATCATGAATAGCAAACGACCTTACATCAACCGCATTTAA
>CAWDRP010000020.1:0-276298 GCA_963804755.1 uncultured Acidobacteriota bacterium | reverse complement strand
AGGTGGAAGTGCCGGGTGATGTTCTCCACCACCACAATGGCGTCGTCCACCAGGATGCCAATGGAGAAAATCAGCGCGAAAAGGGTGACGCGGTTCAGCGTGTAGCCATAGATGAAATAGATGAACAAGGTCAGCGCCAGGGTGACTGGCACGGCAGCGAGCACCACCATCGAAGACCGCCATCCGAGTGCCAAAGCGATCAGCAGGGTTACGGACAGGGTGGCGAGCAGAAGGTGCTTTAATAATTCGTTCGATTTTTCCTGGGCTGTCGCGCCGTAATTCCGCGTGACCGTCACTTCGACACCCGATGGAATCAAAGTCCCTTTCAGACTTTGCATTTTTTCGATGGCGCGCTCGGCAACTACCACCGCGTTTTTACCCTGCCGCTTGGAAACGGTGAGCGTGACGGCTGGAGACTCTCCCAGCAGCCTGGACGGGCTTAATGTAGCGCCGCCCTTTAGGGCGGCACTTTCCGGGCTTAAGCCTTGCGACTGGGGTGCCGGGCTAAAGCCCGGCGCTACATCTGCACCGGCTGGATTCACCTTGGCGCCGGAACCGTAACCGAAGAGGACGTAGTTGGCCGGCTCCTCCGGGCCATCACGAATCTCGGCCACATCGCGCAGATAGATCGGGCGGCCGGAGGATGCACCCACCACCACGCCTCCCACGTCGTCGGCGTTGCGGAGGAAGTCGCCGGTCTCGACGTCATACTCCTCATTGGCCGCCGCAAACTCACCGACCTGAAGGCGCTGGTTGGCTCGGCCGATCGTACCCATGAGCGCGGCGGGAGCAACGCCGAAACCCGCCATCCGAGTGGGATTGAGCAGCACGCGAATCTGCCGCCGTTCGCCGCCGATCACCTTTGTTTCCGAGACATCATCAATGCTCTTGATCTCGCGATCCACTTCGCTGGCCACGCGGCGCAGCGTGTAGCTGTCGTAGCGGTTGCTCCAGAAAGTGAGCGCCAGAATGGGAACGTCATCGATGGAGCGCGGCTTGATGATCGGCTTTGATGCGCCGGGCGGAATCAGGTCGAAGTGGGAATAGAGTTTGTTGTAGAGCTTGATGATGGAGTCTTCTTCTTTTTCGCCCACCTTGAAGCGCACGATGGCCATGCCCAGCCCCGGCCGCGTGGTGGAGTAGATGTACTCGACGCCGGGGATTTCCCAAATGAGCTTTTCCATCGGCGTGGTGACGCGCTGCTCCACTTCCTGCGCGGTGGAGCCGGGCATCTCCACGAAGACGTCCATCATGGGAACGACGATTTGTGGCTCTTCCTCGCGGGGCGTCTGGAGCACGGCAAACGCTCCCAGCAAGATCGAAAACACCATGATGAGCGGGGTGAGCTTGGAGTTGATGAAGTAGTGGGCGATGCGCCCGGCGAAGCCGAGCTTGCGCGTGCTCATAGTCCCTCCACGCGCGCGCCGTCACGCAGGCGATCGATCTGGGAAACGGCAACCTTCTCCCCTGCGGCGAGGCCGGAGAGAATCTCCACTCGGTTCCCAAAAGTCTTTCCTGTTTTCACCAGCCGGTATTCCACTTTGCCATCCGCGCCCACGACGAAAATTCCCTGCAACTCGCCGTGGTCTACTACCGCCGAACTGGGCACCGCCAAGCCTTTTGTTTCCCCAATGGGGAAGCTTGCCTGCCCGTATTCGCCGGAGCGGCAATTGCAATCGGGGGGAAGATCGATCTTCACCAGGAACGTGTGGCTGCTTACCTCCGCGACCGGGACGACCTCGGCAACGCGCCCTTCGAATTGGCCATGCTCGGTCGAGACGGAGACGTTATCGCCGGCTTTAGCATAGGGGACATACTCCTCCGGAAGGCTTGCTTCCAGACGATATCGTGCTGTGTCCTCCACCGTCAGCACCGGCGTGCCGGGCATCACCACTGTCCCCGCATCTACCGATTTCGCGGTCACGATGCCGTCGAGGGGTGAAACGATGCGCGAGTAGCTGAGGTAGGTTTGCGCGGAATCCCGTTGCGAGCGGGCCTGCTGCTGGCGAGCCTTAAGCTGCTGCGTTTTTGCTTCCATGGAGCGTTCGTTGGCGAGTGCCGACTGGTAGCGTGCCTCTGCTCCATCGAATTCCTGGCGGCTCAATGAGTTCTTGGCGAGCAAAGCCTTGTACCGGTTAAGAGTTGCTTCCGCAAACTGCCGGTCGGCGGTAGCGGCCTTGAGGGCCTGATCGACTTCCGCCCCTCCCTGGATCGCTTCATTCACGCCCGCCTCCGCCCCTTGTACCTGCGCCTGCGGCCCGCGGTCGTCGAGCACGGCGAGAAGTTGGCCGCGCTTCACGCGATCGCCGGCTTGCACGCGGACCTCGCGGACGGTGCCGGCCAATTGCGCTGCCAGGATGGCGGTCTAGGCGGAACGGATGGCGCCGACTGCCTGGTAAAGCTGAGGGGCGGACTCGAGATGCACGATTTCTGTCTGCACCCCGCTGACCACCGGTCCGGGCTCTGCCAGACGTTTTTCATTGGAACTACAAGCGGCAAGAAACCCCGCTGCGGTGGTGATGATAAGTACGGAAAAGATTCTCTTTCGATGCATAAGTATTTCGTCCTTTGTAGACTGTGGCTGACGCCCTATTGGGTGACGGCGGGTGAATCGGGCGCAAGCTCGCCCGTAGCCAATTCCAACGCTGCATAGCTGATTCGATAATCGAACAAGGCGTTCAAGTAGTTCTTTTGGGCGCTGGTGCGCGCGGCTTCCACTCGCAACAAATCCGTGATGGTTGCCAAGCCCGCTTCATAGCGATTCTGGATGATGCGCAGGCTTTCCTCGGCCTCCGACTGCGCCTGGCGTGAGACTTCCACGCGCTGCTGCGCGGTGGTCAGATTCTGGAAGGCCTCGCGCACCTGAAGTTTGACGGCGGCAGCCATTTGCGCCGCCTGGGCTTGCGCCTGGCTTTGGCGGTAGTGGGCTGCCGCCAGGCGAGCCCGATTCGCTCCGCCATCGAAAATATTGAAGTTCAGGCTGACGCCGGCCGTCCAGTTATTGCCACCTCGCGTGAGAAACGTCTGGTTATCCTCTTCCCACGAACTAAACACGTTCACCTTGGGCAGGAACTCGGCTCGGGCCATGCGTGAGCCGATGGTGGCGTGCTCAACTCCCAAGTCGGCTTCGCGAAGATCCGGCCGGCTTTTCAGTGCATGCTGTTGCCGCTCGGCAAGCACGCCGGCTTCAAAGATTGATTCCTTGAGTCCTGATTCAATAGTGGTTGCGGCGTCCTCCGGTAACCCCATGGCCACATTGAGCGCGGCATGGGCAAGGTCGACGGCATTATTCGCTTGCAGCAAATCCTCCTGGGCCTGGGCCAGTTGCACCTGCGCGCTCAGGAGGTCGGAAGGTACTGCCTGGCCTTCCTCCTGCCGCGCCTGGGCGCGCTGGAGGTCTGACTGAGCAGTTTTGACCGCCGCTTCTGCCACGCGTGCGTTCTCCCGCGCCAGGAGTTCATCCGTGTAGGCTTTCACGACATTGAAAATCACTTCCTGCCGCGTGCGCTGGCCATTTTCACCCGCCCCTTGCGCGCTCAGTTTTGCGTCCTTGATTCGCCGACCGGTCTGGCCGGCATCGTACAAGGGCAGCGCAGCGGTGAATTGGGTGCGGAAATTGTCGAGGGGCGGAGGCGTATTGAGAAAATTCAGGTCAAAATTCGCCGCCGTGAATTGCCGTTGGGTCAGCAATGCCCCGAAAACGTAAACGGGATTATTGCCGCGCGTGAATCCCTCGGAAAAATCCACCCGCGGCAGTCGCGCCGCCCTGGCTTCGGCAATTCCCTCATGGACGGCCTGGGCGTAGGCAACCGCAGCTTGCACCGTGGGGTTCTTCTCCAGCGCCACGCGGACAGCCTCTGGGAGCGTCAGGTTCTGTGGCGTCGGTGGAGGTGACTGGGCGCTGGCCAGCAGGGAAGAGCAAATGATTGCCATGAACGTTCGAGCTAAATTCGTCCGTACCATCAGGCTGCCTCAATATGGTTTTCCGGGCTTTCTTCCGGGAGGATTTCAAACGTGGTTTCGAGTTTGGCGGTCTTTGCAATCATGGCGCCGACCGCGCAGTACTTGGTTTCCGATAGGTGAATGGCAGCCTTTACCGCCTCCGGATCGATGTGGCCGCGGAGCTTGTGCTTAATTTCGACGCGGGTGAAATAGGTGGGCGGCTCGGGGTTTTGGTCCGCGCGCAATTCGATTTCGTAACCGGTCACCTTCTGCCGTTTCTTCCGCAGAATGCCAATCACGTCGAAGGCTGTGCAGCCTCCCAATGCCAGAAGCGCGAGTTCGATCGGTTTGGGGGCGCTGTGGCCGTCCGCGTCGTCCATGACGAGCGCGTGGCCCGTGCCCGATTGCGCTACGAATTGCCGGCCTGTACCTTCGACGGTAGTTAGACGTAATTTTCCTTCAATCATGGGTCACCTCAAGATTCAGAATGCTCTGCTCGCAGCAATCCGTTGCGAGGGCTGGAAGCCAGTCCTCTTGCGGCATGGCGAGCAGGGTTTCAAACTCCTTCATGGCTTGATCAAAAATCTCGGTCGCGTCGTGGGCATCGCGGCTGGAGACCTGCCAGTAATCCCAACCCGCGGCCAGACGTGAGCAATCCGGACAAACCGTGAAATATCGGTCGATGATGGCCGGCTGGTATTGGGCAAAGCGCTCTTCGAAGCGTGCGAACAACTGGGCATCCATCAAGAATCGCCCGGCAAGTTGGGCCTCGAGCGACCGGGCGGCCTCCGCGAAGGTGCTACGCGAGAGAACCATTTGCACGATGGCGCGGAGCAGGTTAATACTCTCCGAAAACCGGCCATCATTAACCCGGAGGCTGTCCTCCACATGTTCGACTTTCCACCCCGATGCTCGGAGGGAGGCGGAGACTTCCCGGGCAAAAATCTCGGTGTCCACTATCGCGAAAGCATGGCGGGTGCCCCGCTCGACCTGCTCCCCGAGCTGGCCCGCCCAATCACGCAGACTCTCAATCTCCGCCAGCCCGTAATCGTCTCTCTGGATCAGGTAAACCGCGCGCGTGCGGGCGAGATGGGGAATGAAGGGTTTGACCGACCGAAAATCCTCAGGGTCACATGCGACATGACATTGTGTCCGGTCCGCGGCCTCGCGCACCACGGCGTAGTAGCCTTCTTCAACTCTTTCTATGCGCGTGGTTGGGGAAGAATCGACGGCGTCGAGCAGCCGCAACCAGATTTCTTGAACTCGCGAGTTCACTTGCATTTCCCTTACCTCATACCCATAAATGCAATTTGCAGGGAGAGGTGACAGAAAAATTTGGGGAGCATGTAGGGGGGGCGCGTCAAACTGCCTGCGGAAGAAATGGGGTGCAGTCACCGTGCAGCGGAGTCGCCGGGCTAGCATTGATTTCATTGGAGCCATGGCGATGATAGTGCAAGGTGTTAGCGGCGGGTTCGCATTCCCAGTTCGGAAGTGCGATACTACAAATGGCTCGTGATTTCCGTGAGTTTCCTCGGGGGAATGGACTAGGTGAATACTCAAATCGAAGAAGCACTCAAGAGTTTGCAATCCGGGAATCGCCAGGATGCGGAGCGTGCTCTTGCAACCCTGCAAGGGGTCGTTTACGGATTTGGAATGAAGGTCTGTGGGAGCCACGAGGATGCTCAGGACACCGCCCAGGAAACACTCATCCGTTTGGCAAGACAGCTCCGAGAGTTTCCTGACGCGCGGGCGCTGTCGGTTTGGCTTTACAAAGTGGCCAAAACCCAGTGTTTGATGAGCCGCCGGAAGAGCAAGTTTGCCCCTGCGCAGATGCTTTCGCTGGAGGACTTGATGCCCAAGGAATCCGACCTATCACCTGCCGGGATAAAATCATGGCAGGTTACGCCGGAAGAGACTGTGCTAAGGATGGAATTGCGGGGCAGGCTGGAAGACGCCATCTTGGCCCTCCCCAAGCATTACCGTCTTGTCTTGATTCTTCGCGATATGGAACAACTTGATACCCGGGAAGTGGCGGAAGTGATGGGCATTTCCGAAGAAACGACGAAGAAGCGCCTTCAACGGGCGCGCGTCTTCGTTCGCAATGCGCTGGCGGGTTATGCCCGGCATCTCAGTGAAAGGAAGAGTAAAAGCCATGCCTGACCGGCGCTGCAAGCACATGTTCGCCATGCTCTCGGACTACCTGAACGCGGAACTTCCGGTGAAGAAACGCCGTGAGCTGGAGCGCCACCTGAAAGGCTGCGAGCCCTGCATCGCCTACCTCGAAAGCCTGAAAAACACGGTAGAGGCGTGCCGTCGATATCAAGTGCGCAAGATCCCTGCTCCCTCAAAGAAAGTGCGGGAAGCTCTGTTGTTGGCTCTTCGGTGAGCTTTCCTCACACTTACGTAATTGGGCGCCGGAACCAGACCATATAGCTTGATTCGCCGCTGCGGGCACGGCAGTTGCAACCCCAGATTAGGATTGGGCCTGAGAGGTCACGCCTAATGAGCGCCGCTCACTTGGCATATACTACCCCACTCGAAGAACTGCAATCCCTGGCGCTCCCGAGGGGCCCCTTGAGGAAGTTGTGGTGGCATAGCACTTGCGGGGAATGATCACGAGTATTGCCGCGGTGTAGAGCGATGTCGCTCAACTCCTCAATCGTACTCGCAAGTAACTTTCCGGATTCCCCCCCGATCCGCGCCCCTTGAGAATGTACTTGGACCTGTGCCATGCTGCGTTATCTCCAGCAGACTTCGAGCAGGCAATGCGTACGCAAGGAAGAATTCGTTCCCTTCTTTCGCTCGAACGGCGAATTGAAGATGAAGCCCGGGCCGAGGCCGAACGCCAGGCTCGGAGGGTCCCGTGGCTTGCCCTCTGGGAATACCGGAAACGGCATATTGAATGCGAAGCGTTCACGCTCTGGGTGCATGCCATTGAGGAGGCGGAACACCGCGCTCCGGAATGGCTGTGCCGCATAGTTGAAGGTAATTGCCCTGGCATAAAACTTTCAAAGGGTATGAAACTCTGGAAGTGCTTGGACACCTGGAAGCAAAAGACGATTTTCGCCAAACCCAATCGGGAAAGCTGGATGCGCGGTGTCAGCTTCTTTGCCGTGCGGGACTTGGAATACGCACGGACCTGGGCATACTGGGGGTACTGCGAGCAGCAATGGTCAGTCCGGCGCCCGGCTTCCTACCCGTCCCTTGAGGAATGGAAGTCTGCCGCGGAAAACTGCTCTGACGAAATCTTGGATTCGAGTGGACTGCGCGAGGAGCGGAAGGAATTGGTCAAAGCAGCTCGACGCGCAGGCAGCGAGCGATTGGAGCAGGCGGTCGGAACATATCTTGAGGTCGAGGCTTTCGCTTACTGGCTCCGGCCGATTTTTGACGCGCGTTCGCCTCTTCCCGGCGGCGTGCGCGATGAGATCAAAAACCGTTATCCTTCTCTGGAAATGGGTGACGGGTGGAATCGGGATCAGATGTGGGACTGTTTGAAAAACTCACATTTTCAAGAGGCGCAGGCTGAAAGATGGTTTGATGCGGTTGTTTACACCGCCGAACTCCACCCGCGCCGAGTGAAAGTCATCGATTACTTTTCTCTGTACTGGTCCGGTCATTGGCCCAAGCGCAAGCCGGCATCATACCCTTCGTTCGAGTTTTGGCGCCGCGAAGCGGAGAGTTACATTCCGGTTGGCTATGATCCTGAATCCGCTTCCCCTGTCCCCTCTTAGAGTTAAAACATTCGATCGTGGGCTGTTTCGTTGGTCGCGGCTGCCGCCTTCTTCGCGCAAGCCATAAGGTGGCGTTGGAAGGAATTACCGTAAACCTTTCGGCCACATCGGTCGCAAACATGCAACTTCAAGGATTGCTTCCTGTCTCGAAACCACTGCCACGAATGTGCAGATTCCTCATGGAAGCCGAGGTCCCCCACCCAAAGTCTGACGTCACTCTCCAGGCGTCGGGTATCGATCTCATCGCTGTGTGCCTCCAAGAATCGCTTTATTGATCGGTCTTTTACTCGACCTTGATATAGTGTGAGCCAACCCAACCGAACCCAATGCCGCACTTTTCGCCTCGATATATGGAGTGCTTCGGCAAGTTGTGCTTGAGTATATCCATCCTGAAATTTCGCACTTTCACCTCTCCGCAAGAGTAGCAGGTAGACGGCCCTGGGGGTTCGTCCCAGGCGTCGTGCGAGGTCATCCACTGGGAATTCGCGCGCGTTCTCAAGAAGGTAGGATTTGTCCGCATCGCTCCAAGGGGTTTTCGAACTGGTCAGCTTTAATTCCGCGGTTCGCTTCAGAAGCCTTGTTAGGCTCAAGTTGGGGTCCCGCTTCCTGATTTGGCGTACAGATTTGTCCAACCGGGAAGGGCCTAGTATTACTATGTTAAGTAGTTCTTGAAATTCTCCTTCGAATGACTTAGCATGGGCCCATGAAGCCCATGCGCTGGAATGGCAAGCTTTGGAAAGAAAGCGTGGCACAATTCCTTGAGTTTTTGAATCCGCTGATTGCCGGGCTGGGCCGAAGTGAGCGGCGCGTGGCGGCCACACGCTACGTGGAAGGGCTGTTGATGCCGGGGCAGCGCAAATCGATCATCCCCATGGCCGAGCGCCTGGGTGTGGACTCGCAAAGTCTGCAGCAGTTTGTTACCGACAGTCCCTGGAGCGAGGAAGAGTTGTGGCGCGCGATCCGGCAGGAGATCATTCCGCACTTGGAGCCGCTGGAGGCCTGGGTGGTGGATGAAACCGGCTGGGTCAAACAGGGCTCGCACTCGGTGGGAGTTTCGCATCAATATTGTGGGGCGGTGGGCAAGCAGGCCAACTGTCAAGTGAGCGTGGAAGTGGTGGTGAGCGACGGATGGATTGCCGCGCCGGTGGGCGGGCGGCTGTATCTGCCCGAGCGCTGGACCGCCGACCGGGAACGCTGCCAGGCCGCCGGAGTCCCGCCGGAAGTGAGGTTTGCCACCAAGCCGGAGCTGGCGCTGGGGATCCTGCGCCAAGCGCGGCACGACGGAGTTCCTCCGGCACCGGTCTTGGGGGATAGCGCCTACGGCAACAACGCGGATTTTCGCGCCGGGGTGCGGGCGTTGGACATGGAGTTTTTTCTGCAAGTCGACGGGCAGGCGCTCAAGGGATGGGACCGCGAAGTGCGGACCGAGGTCAAGCGGGTGCGCCGTTACGTCTGTGACGGGGAACCTCCCGCCACCACCTTGGCGGAGTTGACCGGCCGCATCCCGGAGAACGAATGGAAGAAGTGTTCTTGGGTAACGGCGGGCGGCCAAACCCAGCGCACGCGGCTGGCTTGGCGAGAGGTTTTTCTGCAACACGACTTGCGCCACGCGGGGGGCGAACTGGAAAAAGTCTGGCTGGTGGTGGACTGGCCGGCAGGGGACCCTGCGCCCTATCATTATTACTTGGCCCATCTCCACGCTCCTCCCACCAAGGCCCGTTGCTTGAAACTGAGCCGTTCCCGCTGGCACATCGAACAATACTTCCAGCGCTCCAAGGATGACTTGGGGTTGGACCATTTCGAAGGCCGCTCGTGGCGAGGCTTTCATCATCACTTGGTGCTTTCCGCCGTGGCTTATCTCTTTATCCTGACCGTCTACTTACGGCGTAAAAAAAACTTCTGGTGCGACGTGGGAACAGATTCTCCGCACGATCCAGCCCTGGCTGGTGAGATGGAGCGGACTCTGTCCCTTCTGCGGAACGAAGTTTGAACAAATTTTTGAGGATACGACTTAACATAGTAATACTAGGACGGCGCTGGATTTGAGGATGGCGTCAATCGCCGGGTTCCATTTGCTTTGACGGCTTTGTTCGGGAATCTGAGATTGGCTGCCCAATCGACCTCCTTTCTGGACACGTACGCAGTCGCGGCCTGTCGATGGATTAGCGATGCGCGTGGTTCCGATGGGTTGGGAATGGAAGCTAAGGGTTCGAGTCTAAACCGGCACCTTTAGCGGCTCGGAAGAGCGACGATCACCGATGGGAGTGGTTCTAGCGGCAAATCCTTGATATTGAGACAGTTCTCCCTCCCGTTCCCCGACCTTTCCCCACATCCGGACATTTCCCCCTACATATTGATAGAGGCCAAAATGTCGGTAATACTTAAGAGAGCTGTCTTAATTTGTGCCGCCTGGGCTGGGAAGGCACAAGGGGCTGCACCGGAGTCAAAAAAGTTGGGGGAGTGTTTAAGATTTCTCGGTTTTTTGGACTCTTATATAGTAAGGGGCAAATAATCTTGGGTTTTAGCGCGAGCAGGAGAGTACTCCGGTAAGGTGGATATTGGGACTGGACAACGGCCATGGGTGGGGATTTCGGAGCTAATACTCCTAAGTGGGTTTGGCAACGGGATGAGTCCGGCGCCTCGATCGAAGCGGATCTGGTCGATGCTGCACGGCGGAACTGGGCGCGCGTGCTCGCATACGCACGGCGCCACCAACAGGACCCGGCGCGAGCTGCCGACATACTCGAGGCCGTCCTCCTCTCGCTCTCCCGAGCCAGGAAGACAAACGGAGATCTTTGCCGCCCTATTCGAAACCTGGACAATTATCTCTATTTGGCCTTTGTTCGAAGGCTTAACCGAGAATTGGCCAAGGAACCTCACATCGAAGCAGTAGGTTCCCTGCACGATCTGGATGCCCTCAGCGGCATTCGAACGCCCCCTGCCTCGCCATTCATTGAGGATAATCTACTCATCAAAGAGCTAATGGGTTACATGGACAAACGGACCAGGCACATGTTCTCCCTGAGAATGGTGGGTTGCTCCTGGAACGAGATCGCACGAACTCTGAAGAATACCGCCAACAACACACAGGTCCTCTTTAACCAAGGCCTGAAGAAGGTCCGAAGACGCGTCATGAAACTAAAGGACCCGAAAAACACCTCCGGCAAAGGAGGTGAGGCCGATGAGTGATCGAGCGCTCACAAGACGGGAAGAAGCAAGGTTGCTCAAGGCTGCGCAACGCGTTCTGTTGCAAGGGGAATTTCCGAACCCAGAGCGCTCCGGTTGCCCTGACAAAGAGACTTTGAGAGCGATCGCCGCGCGCAAACTCAGCCTCGAACAGGTCGCGGAATGGAGCGATCACCTGTGTTTCTGCTCTCCTTGCTACGTGGAGTACGACGCGCTTCGGCGACAAGCTGAGAATCGGCGATGGATGCAATTTGGCGCCATCGCAGCGGGCATCGCACTAGTGGTCGCCCTGGGGATTTGGGCTTGGTTTGGCGGTTGGCGTCAGCATCCGGTCGGCGGAGGAGGCGAAGTCGCGCACAGGGAAGCTGGGGCGTATCAGGTCTGCCATCTCGATCTTAGAAACAGATTTGTCCTGCGTGGCGGAGGGGAGGAAAGCCCCAAACCACAGAGTGCTCCCTTGGAGTTGAATAGGGGGCTATTGGATCTTACGCTCGACCTGCCGACCGGGAGTCGAGAGGGGCAGTATGAAGTTCAAGTTTTGGAGCAACCCGGCAAGCCCGTGGCATCAATCCGCGGGTCCGCGAAAGTCGTGAATGACATCACAGTTGTTCGGGCCAAGATTGACCTTCGAAATATCACTCCGGGGCGCTACCTCCTAGGAGTAAGGCGTCCAGAGTTGGTGTGGGCATACTATCCCGTCCTGTTGAAGTAGTGGTCATTGCAAACCTTTTGGGGGTTGCAGGCTGATTTTCTAGCCAGGTGTTTATCATGCCGAAGTTGACTACCTGGCCGGGCGGGCTGGAATCAAGCAGTAATTGGGTCTTTACTGGGTCATGTTCCGCAACCGGAGTTCGGGGCCTATGTGCAAAGTTTTGGTGAACTACCAGGCATTATATTCAGAATCGACGCGTAGGTTCCCCTACCGTCTGCCCATTTCGATTCCGTTGAAACAGGGGCTCGATCCCAGCTTATGATAATTACTATCAGGGTAATGGCGGATGAAAATAAGGCGAGGCAAGCTCATTCTGTGGGCTTTGTTGGCCCTTGTAGCGACCGTGTTGCTCCGCGTCACTTGGATTGGGTACCGATTCTTCTATCCGGCCCGCGGCACTCCTCCCGCACTTAAAGTTGCGGCACTTCTTAAAACAAATGATCCGGGCCGCATGCTGGCTGAGGCGAACCGCTATTATTGGACCCACAATTTGCCTGCCGCCTCACCGCTCTATGAACAGGCAGAAAAACTTTTTGAACAGAGCCATGACGCCCGCAACGCTCTTTATGCAAAGGTCGGCCTGATCCGCTCACGGCTCCAGATGCCATTCGGAGAGATATCCGACTTCATCGCGGCCCAATTGAATACGCCGTGGTTCAGAATGATCCCACCTTGCGCCTATGGTGCCTTGGCGTCAAAGGTGACGCTGACCTCGAGCTCAACGCCGGTGCGGCGCGACAGGACTGGGAACAGGCGAAGGCGTTGGCCGAGCATTTAGGTGACAAAGAGTGGGCGAACCGGGCTACGGGTGAGTTGGGCTTGGTCGGCTTTCTTGAAGGCGACTATAAGCGCGCGAGCAGGATGGTGGGCCAGACGCTACTTACGTCGGTGCGCGAAGGGGACATTGGAACTCAGGTTCGATATCTTGAATTGGTCGGAAATGGGTTGAACGGGCTCAACCGTCCCTCCGAAGGCGCAGCCTTTTTCAATCGGGCGATTGCTATTGCCGACCGCGATAGGGACGTGGGTACTCCATTCATGGCTCTTGAAGGAAAGGCGGAAGGTCTGCTCTTGCTCAAGCGCAATGATGAAGCACAAGCTCTGATGGAAAAGACCCTCGCGGAGGCCCGGAGCGAGAAGATGTGGGAACATGAAGGCCAAGATCTGCTAATCCTCGGCGAGTTTGCATTGAAGTCCGGCAACAAAAAACAGGCTCGTGAGTATTTGAAGGAAGCCATCCAATCCGAAAAGAGAGTTGGCCTCGTTCGGGTTGTCGAACAATCCTACCTGTTTCTCTCTCAGATTTCGGAGGAAGAGGGTGACATGGAGGAGGCGGGAGATGATCTCGCCCACGCCCTTCAAATCAGCGGGAAGACTGGCGATACCGTCTACCTGCCGCGCACATTGAATGCAATAGCTGAGCTGAAAGCAAAGATGGGTCAAAAGACAGAAGCACACCAGCTCTATGAACAAGCTTCCGATGTAATCGAGGGAATGCTTCTGCATGTTTCCGGCGCATACTTCGAGAGTTCACTTCTCAGCACCATGAGTGAGATTTACCTTGGCGATTTCAAGCTGGCGGCAGAAGAGAACTCCGTCCCCACGGGGTTTGATGTCATCGAGCGCGCACGTGGTCGCACTGTCGCCGACACGCTGAGGAGTAGAACCGGAGGGCCGTCACCCGGACCGATAGATGCATCCATTCAGGATCAAATCGTCCATATTCAAATCCAATTACTGAGCACCAACGATTCCAGCCAAAGAAATAAGCTCCTCGACGACCTAACCGAGGAAGAGGAAAAGTTCGGATACGTGAGCGATATGCTGAATCCGGCCCAACGCCGAGTGGAAACGCGTCCGATCAGCCTCGCGGCAGCACAGGAAAGTATTTTGCCGGATGAGACCATTCTCGAATATGTCCTTGCGGAGCCTGCCTCGTACTGCCTCGTTCTCACGCGTACTCAGGTCGCGATTGTGAAGCTGCCAGCCGGGCAGGGTCTGATTGACAAGTCCGTATCGACATTTCTCAACAAAATCACGGCTGGAGAGTTTGCTGCGGAAGAAGCTAAACAACTCTATTCACTTCTTCTTGGACCTGTGCCGGATTCGCTGCGGAATTACCATCTGGTGGTCGTGCCGGATGGTTCTTTGTATCAGTTGCCTTTTGACGCTTTGATTAACCCCGCTGGCACGTATGTTCTCAAAACCCATGTGGTCAGCTACGTCCCCTCGACCACGGTACTCTGTTTTCTCAGAAACCGCCAACATGGGAATCAAACCCAGATGGCTTTCTTGGGAATCGGCGATGTCCCCTACGATCTTGAGCCGCCAAGCGCGGGAGGAGGGGCCACCCGGGGAGCACTGCGTTTCATCGCCCGAGGAATCTACGACATCTCAGGTGATCACCTATATCACCTGCAAGCAGCGCGTCAGGAATTGATCGACGCAAGCGCGGCTTTAGGGCGGCCCAGGCAAAGCCTGCTCTTGTTGGGGGGCGACGCCACGGAGACCAAATTCAAATCTGAACCTCTCGCTGCCTTCAAAGTCATTCATTTCGCCGTTCATGGATTATCGGCACCGCATTTTCCGGAAAGGGCAGCGCTCGTGTTGGGCCGCGCCCCTAAGAGTGCCGACACCGGATTGCTGCAATTCCGGGAGATTGCTCGATTGCCTCTTTCCGCGGATCTCGTGACGCTGTCGGCTTGCGACACGGCCAGCGGAGAGTTGCAGGGGGAAGAAGGAAACACCGGCCTTGTCCAGGCATTTCTGTTTGCTGGCGCGAAGAGTGTTGTGGCCTCGGTGTGGAGTGTAGATGACTCCGCGACCGAACTACTCATGAAGCAGTTCTATATTCACTTAGCAGAAAGGGAAGATAAGGCATCAGCCCTGCGGCAGGCGAAGCTCGATTACCTGGAGAAAATGGGAAATCTCGCCCCAATCTACTGGGCGGCCTTCGTCCTGGTTGGAGACGGCTCTGCTCCGGTCGACTTTTAATTATGATCCCCATGACTCCAAAACAACGTACTGAAGTTTTCGCCAACGTCGAGAAGGTGGTTGCCAGGAAAATCTTTGCGCCCGCGTTTGACGCCGCGAAATGGAAGGCCCTGGTCGAAGGCAATAGGCACCGAATTCTCGAAGCCGATACGGTTGAAGCGTTCGAGGGCGAAATTCAGAAGCTGATCGTCGAACTCAAGATCAGCCATATGGTTTTCTTCCACCAAAGCCTACTTAAGATACCTCCCAATTACGCCATCGGAGCGACTTTTCAACCGCACCGGGTCAACGGAACTGACCAGTGGATGTTTCAAGACGTTCACGAGGGAGGTCCTGCTCACTTATCGGGTATGCATGTGGGAGACCTGCTCTTGGAAGTGGAGGGAAAGCCCGTTGCGCCCCCGAGCCAACCGACCTTTAGGATGGGCGGGAGCTGCGATGTAATTATCGAAAAACTGAATGGCGAGCGAGTTTCTCAGCCTCTTGGGATACCCAGGCCGAAATCAAAGTGGCACCCGATCATCCGACCACGATTGGTTTCTTGGTTTAAACCCGAGCCCGGCATCGGCGTGATGAAGGCAGCAGGCTTCCCCGGTCAGGTCGGCATCGACGTGGCACGCGAAATCGACAATGCCATTTTGAATCTCAGGGACTGTACGCGATTGATTGTGGACTTGCGCGGGAACCCCGGCGGTGGGGCTGGCGGACTTCGCCTAATGAGTTACCTCACACCTGACAAGCTCCCAGTGGGCTACAGCTTGACCCAGCAGCGAGTTGCTAAGGGGTTCAGACGTGAAGACCTGCCACGATTCGGAAAGATTCCGTCCCGAAAGATCGCCCTAATTCCGCTCCTAATTCGCTTCGCGCTAAACGACAAGTCGATTGTTTTGGTCACTGAGGCGTTAGGACCACAGCCTTTTCAGGGTCGGATTGTTCTGCTGGTTAACCAGCACACCGCAAGCGCCGCTGAAACGATTACCGGTTTCGCAAGGGAGAACAAACTGGCGACCATAGTCGGCACGAAAACTGCCGGCCAAGTTCTCGGTGGAACCGGATTCAAAATGGGGCATGGATTTGTCTTACGCCTGCCCGTCGTGGGCTTCCGCACTTGGAATGGGAACACGCTTGAAGGAAACGGTGTCGAACCTGATCACGTTGTGCAGCTATCGCGAGAGGCACTCAGGAACGGGCATGACAATCAAGTCCTAGAAGCGATCGAAGTCGTCAAGCACCTGTAGGGGCTCGCCAGCCGCACTCTCGGACCTACTGGATCAACACCACATACCTGAAACGACGCCTTTCGATGCCCTCTGTTAATGGGCTAGCGAAAACGAATAAGTGGGATAAGTCCCACTCCTACGATAGGCGGCAGGGTCGCTGCCCTACATTTTGATAAAGCACCTCAGTGATCACCCAAAACCGGCCATATATGATCACCTGAAAACCGGCCATATGGAGACCTACTCCGGGACATTGACTGCGGCATGAGGCGTTATAGCCTCAGCCGCTATGGCCAATGTCTTGAGTGATGAAAAGAAACAGCAAGTTATAGCTTTAGGGCGGCTCGGGTGGACGCTGCGGCGCATCCAGGGAGCCACCGGTGTGCGCCGGGAAACGGCGGCGGGATATTTGAAAGCCGCGGGAATCCCGGTGCGACCTCCGGGCTGGGAGCGAAGAGCGGGTTCAAAACCGGCCATAGAGGTGATCACCGACTTTGGCGCGGGAAAACCGGCCTCTGGGGTTTCCTCCGATCCGGCATCGATACAGCCTCATCTGCCACCGCCTTCCGGGCTGGACACGGCAAAACCGGCCACCGAGGTGACCACCGACTTTGGCGGGGAAAGACAACGCCCTCCGGCGGCAGTCGATCTCATTCGGCACGAACCCACCCCAGAATCAACCGTTGAACCGGGCGCGGCAAAACCGGCCAACGGGGTGATCACCGACGCGGAGTTGCCCCAACCCCCAGCGGAAGCGACCGGTCTGTTGGGTCAAGCGCCCGCCGCCGAGGTGATGGTCCCCGGCGCGGGCGCGGAGCCCGCGCCCGCGCCGGGGCCTCCCTCGCGCAGTCCCTCCGCCAGTGCCTGTGAACCCTATCGCGAGCTGATCGAACTCGCTCTCGCCCGTGGCCGCAACGCCATGGCCATCTGGCAAGATCTGGTCTCAGAGACCGGCTTCACCAGCGGCTACCAGAGCGTGCGGCGCTTTGTCGGCAAGCTCCGCGGCGTACAGATTCCGCAGGCTCATCCCGTCATCGACACCGCTCCCGGCGAAGAAGCCCAAGTCGATTACGGCACCGGTCCCATGGTCCGCGATTCTCAGACCGGCACGTACCGGCGCACCCGCCTCTTCGTGATGACTCTGGGTTACAGCCGCAAGTCGGTCCGTCTGCTGGTTTTCCAATCGAGTTCCCGCACCTGGGCGGAACTGCATGAGAAGGCCTTTCGCCGGCTGGGCGGGGTGGTTCGACTCATCGTGCTCGACAACTTACGCGAGGGCGTGCTGGTCCCCGACATCTACGATCCCACGCTCAATCCCCTCTACCGCGATGTGCTCGCTCACTACGGCGCCGTGGGCATGCCGTGCCGAGTTCAGCATCCCGATCGCAAAGGCAAAGTCGAAGCGGGAGTCGGACATGCGCAAAAGACACCGCTTAAAGGGCTGCGCTTCGAGAGTCTGGAGCAAGCCCAAACCTACCTGGATCGTTGGGAGACGCACTGGGCGGACACGCGCATTCACGGCACCACCAAGCGCCAGGTGGCCGCCATGTTCGCGGAAGAAAAACCGGCACTGCAACCGCTGCCACTTGAACCCTTCCGTTATTACCAGTACGGGCAGCGCACTGTGCATCTGGACGGCTGCGTGGAAGTTGAAGCCGCCTACTACGGCGCGCCACCGGGATGGATCGGGCGCTTGGTCAACGTGCAGTGGGATGACCTTTACGTGCGCCTGCTCGATCCGCGCACCGGTCAACTGCTGCGCGAGCATGTCCGCCAGAAGCGCGGCCGGTTCCGCATCAAGCCGGAGGATTACCCGAAGCGCGCGCCGCTCGGCACCCTGCAGTTGCTGGCGCGAGCGGAACGCGCCGGAACTCACATCGGCGCTTTCTGCCAAGCGATCCATCGCCAAGAAGGAGAACTGGGCGTGCGCCGCATTCTGGGTGTGCTGGCCTTGGCCAAGAAGTTCGGACTGGCGGCGGTCGAGGAAGCGTGCGCCGCCGCGCTCGAACTGCAAGTGCACGAATATCGCTTTGTGCGCCGCTATCTGGAACGACGCCCCCAAGCCCCCCTGAGCTTACAGCAAGTTGATCCCCTGATCCGCGAACTGGTGCACTACCGCGATCTCATCCAGCAACGGATGCAGCAACAAGAACAACAGCGGTCGCTCTTTGAGATGGTCCCGGAAGCGCCGCCACGGACTTCCCCGGAGGTGCACGAATGATGATGCGCAGACCTGCCCGCAGCCCTCCGCACAAGGCGCCGCCCCGCTGCGCGCGGCGGAGAGGATGGTCTTTCACGAAGTGCACCGACATCGTCAGGAAGAGAGGAAACGCAATGAATCTGATCGAACTGAATCGCGCTTTACGGCAGTTACGCCTGGGAGGGATGGCGGCGGTGCTGGAGACCCGCCTGCGTCAGGCCCAAGCCGAATCCATGGCACCCTTAGATCTGATCTCCTGCCTGGTCACCGACGAACTCACGCGCCGCGCCGACCGCATGCTGGAACGCCGGCGCAAGCAGGCCGAGTTCCGCGACCCGCTCAGGACCCTCGACAACTTCGACTTCACCTTCAACAAAAAGATGAATCGCAGTCTGGTCTTCGAGCTGGCCACCGGCACCTTCATCGCCCGGCATGAAGACGCCCTTTTTCTCGGCCCGCCCGGGAGCGGCAAAAGTCACTTGGCGCAGGCCATTGGCCAGGCCGTCATCCAACAGGGGTATCGCGTCTTCTACCGCGAAACTCACGCCCTGCTCGAAGAGATCGCCGACGCCACCCTTGACGGCACCCGCAAGGAATGTCTAGAGTCGCTGACCACCGTGCCGCTGCTCATCATCGACGACTTCGGCATGCGCAAGCTGCCCTTGACCGCTGCCGAGGAACTGCTCGAACTCATTATGCGTCGCTACGAACGCGCCAGTACGCTGGTGACTTCCAATCGACCGGTGGAAGACTGGGGCAAGTTGCTGGGGGATGCCGCGGCCGTCAGCGCCATGCTCGACCGCCTCCTGCACCACGGACATCTGCTGAAGTGCGGCCCGCGAAGCTGGCGAACGAAAACCGACTTGCCAGCAGAGCCGGCGGCAGGGTAAAAAAGGTTAGTCCCGGACGGCCCCACATGGCCGGTTTTGACCCGATCATGCATGGCCGCTTTTGAGGTGATCACCGAGGATAAAGCACACCCGCTATTACTCGCTGCTATTGGCCGAGAGCCACTTACCGCGACGACTGTTTGGAAGCATGGTGCACTGGATCGCGGCGCTGCCGTCACCAGCAGGATAGATCCACCGTAGACGGGAACAGATTTTGGTAACAGTCAAGACTGGGGAATTGAAAGTGTCTGAGAAATGAGGTGGAGACACGACAGTTTTCGGCTTTGGGATTTTTCCGCAACCGGCGGGAAGACTCTGCGGTCAAGAACCTGGCAGTAGCATTGTATGCCGACAGGGTTGGGCGTACGATATCGGTCGTCCGGGAGGTCAAAATGGAAATCCCGGTTCACATTGGGAAGAGAGGTTTTATCTGAAATGGGCAGACACCTGGCTCTGGCACTTTACGTTGTGCTGATGGTAGCCGTCATCGTGGGAGTGGATTTCCTGTTTTTCCGGGGCCGATTCTGGGAACGGCTGATGGTGAATGTAGGAATTGTCTTGATATCCGCGGCTTTCTATTTGAGATTTCTGAAGCGTCCCTGAGCAACTCGCGCGCCGCCGCGGCCTACTCGCGTTTTGCATACTCGCCAAACCCTCCCTGGCGGCAAGGGTAACCCGCCATACCGCCCCGCCAGAAGCCGCGGCTTCTGGCTACCCCCCGATCCTCAATTGGTTTCCAAGTACCCCGACGGTTGGAGTATACGCCTAATCTACTCCCAAGGTCCCGTTAAGCAGGCTTGCCGAAAGGACACCATTTTTCGCTGGTCAAGTTGCTTCACAGACCCAGGTTGCCCATTACCGAGAGGAGGCTCAGCCAATGAATTCCATGTGGGTTAGGCCTCTCGCTGGCCGTCTGTCGTTCAACCTTGTGGTCGCTCCGCCCCTGGCACGATTGGTACCAAATATTTTTCGCTGGTCCAATGATTTCTCAAGACGCAATCCTATCGCCCTGCGTACGGCGGCAAGTCTTAGGCTCCGACCACAGAACCCCTGCCCGCGATGCCAAGAAGTTTGTTGTAGAGATTACAATTACCCCCTCCCTTAAGCGCAGTTTCCAAGGTTTGCCATTCATTGACACACTTAAATTCGCTTCGACTCCGCCGCTCTGAGACGACCCCCCCGGGCTTTTGACTCAAGATCACGCTAAGTAGCAGACATCAGAAACGTTAGACTTTCTTCGCCCGCTGGTTGAAGTTGTCCGTCGCCGGTGCTCGGAGAGTTCCGTAGCAGCCGTTTGACGGGGAAAAAAGTTCGGCTTATCAAGTTCATAGAATGGCGGGTAGGCAGGCAGCAACTGACAACTCGATTCTGCCCGCAGTAGGAGAGTGATATTTGGAGTTTCTGAGCGCAGCTCGAATGCGCCAAGAATGTAAGGTGAGGAACAGATGTCGAACCCTCAAGACTTAGCCGTTGTGGCGGGCGAACTTGACCAAAGCCCGTCAAAGGCCTGACCGTTCTAGGAGTCTCTTGAAATCGGGTGTCCGACCCGACGAGATCACGATTGATGGACAGTGCTGAAAACCAGAATGGCCGCCCTCCAGATAGCACAGGGACGGGTTCTCCAGTGGCTACGACATTAGGAGATTCCCCCGAGTCCACTCAATCAGCCGGCGGGATGATTTGCACTGAGCGTCTGAATCTGGATAAAACTCCCTCTGGGTTAACTCCGCAAAGCCCGAAAGTCGCTCCCGCCAAAGCGGTCTGTGGTATCGTTCCATCCGAGGCAAACACCGGCGTTCCGCTGAGAGGAGACTTTGAGCGGATGGCACGCCGGAGATTTCAAAACCCCAAGCCTTTCAGGCGCGGGGCATGGTGGTATCTTCAGTACTGGCGGGATGTTCTCAGTCGTGGCAGTCCCAAGCGCAGGAAGGTTTGGGCAAAGCTGGGATTGTCATCCATGCCAGAACGCGAAATTAAGAAAATTGCGGCTGAACTGCTTCGGCCGCTCAACCAGGGCCTTGAAAGCATTGGCTCAGCTACAAACTTCACCGTGTACGTGGACGAGACCTACATCCCGGTGGTAATGCCGTTGATGGCCAAGAGCACGCAGGACCGCTATCAGGGCGTCATCGGGAATTATCTTCTACCCGCATTCGGTGATCTCTGTTTGCGGGACCTCACAACCTTAAACATCCAGCGCTACATCTCGAACTTGGCGGCTTCACCGTTGTCCCACGAGTCGAAGGATAAAATTCGGGACGTGCTCTCCAGCATTCTCGGTTCGGCTGTGCAGTATGGATTACTGATAAAGAACCCGGTGGAAGGTGTACGTCTGCCGCCCGAACGGCGCGGCAAGCGCCACTCGAAGCCGGTAGTTACGTTCGACCAGTTCGAAGCGCTGCTGGCAAAGATTCCGGAACCCTACGCGACAATCTTTTTTGTTGCGATCTACACAGGGCTTCGGGTGAGTGAATTGGCGGGGTTGCGGTGGAACGACGTTCACCCCGATTCGATTACGGTTGACGAAAGGTACTGCCGTGGTGATTGGGGGACGCCGAAGAGCGAAGCCTCCAATGCCACGATCGGAGTCAAGCGTTGCGTCATCGAGCGAATTCACCGCCTGAAGCTGCTGACCGTGGAGGTGAGGGCCGGTCGGGCGTTACGGAAATACCGGGTCGTGAAATCCTGTGGCCCGGACGATTTAGTGTTTCAATCGGTCAAGGATGGGAAGCCCATCCGTGATAACAACATCCTGTGCCGGTTCATTAAGCCGGCGGCCCGTAGTCTGGGCTTGCCTTGGGTAAACTGGCGGTGTCTGCGTACCTCCCACGCGACCTGGCTCAAGTTAGCAGGAGCCGACGTGAAGGACGCGCAGGCGCAGATGCGGCACTCCCGGGCAAGCACGACCCTGGATATTTATCAGCAGTTCGTTCCCGAGTCGCAAAAGCGAGTCGTGGAAAGGCTGGGTGAGACACGCCAGATCGGGCAAAGGGTGAATTGAATTGGAAGCAAATGGAAGCAATTGGAAGCAAAATCGGGGAGGGGAGTCACGCTAAGTGCTTGAAAATATGGTGCCGCGGGACGGAGTTGAACCGCCGACGCCAGCCTTTTCAGGGCTGCGCTCTACCACCTGAGCTACCGCGGCACATGCGGGATTCGTGCAGGTCGGGCCGAATCATTGCCGAACTCCGCGGGTACCCGAAGGAGTGCAGCACGACTCAAGTCCGAGGGAATATTTTCAGATGGATTTGCTTCCTTGTCAAGTAAAGGCGTTTCCCGCATCAACTTAGCGCAACGGTTCATCCACTTGTTCCAGCCAGTCCGGGCGCTTCAGCACCTCGCGGGGGCGTGGGCCGTCGGGAGAGCCTACAATACCGTCCCTCTGCATCATGTCGATCAGCCGGGCTGCACGTCCGTAGCCAAGGCGCAGGCGGCGCTGGAGCAGGGAAGTGGAGGCCTTTCCCGATTCCACCACGATGCGCACGGCATCCTCGTAAACGGAATCAAGTTCAGCGTCCTCCTCCTCATCCTCGGGCGGCTGCTCCTCGTCCTTTTCGCGCAGGGGTTCGAGAAACTCCTCGTTGTATTGCGGCTCCGACTGGGATTTGCACCAGTTCACCACCTTCTCGATTTCGCCTTCGGTGATCAGCGGGCCGTGCAGACGCTGGAGACGGGAACTCGCGGGCGGCAGAAAGAGCATGTCGCCGCGCCCCAGCAAGGCTTCGGCGCCATTGGAGTCGAGGATGGTGCGCGAATCCACCTTGGAGGCGACGCGGAACGAGATGCGCGACGGCATGTTGGCCTTGATCAGTCCGGTTATAACATCGACCGAGGGCCGCTGCGTGGCCAAAACCAGGTGAATCCCCACGGCGCGGGCCATCTGCGCCAGGCGCGTGATGGACTCTTCCACGCCTTGCGGTTCCACCATCATCAGGTCCGCCAGTTCATCGATCAGGATCACGATGTAGGGCAGGGGGCGCTCGGGCTCGCCATTGTTGTCAAACAGGTTCAGGGTGGATTCCGGCTCGAACAGTTTGTTGTACTGAGCGATGTTGCGCACCCCATGTTCGGCAAGCTTGCGCAGGCGATCATCCATTTCCACGACGGCCCGGCGCAGCGCGTTCGCCGCCCGTTTGGGCTCCGTAACAATGGGCGTCAGGAGGTGCGGCACGCCATCGTACAGATTCAGTTCCAGGCGCTTGGGGTCAATCAGGATCAGCTTCACTTCATCGGGCGTGGACTTCATGAGTATGGAAACGACCATGGAATTGATGGCCACGCTCTTGCCGGAACCGGTTGAGCCGGCAATCAGCAGATGGGGCATCTGCGCCAGGTCAGCAATGCGGATTTTGCCGGTCACGTCCTTGCCCAGGCCCAGACTAAGCCGCGCGGTCGAGGCCGCAAACTCGCTTGACTCCACCAGTTCGCGGAGGTGGATGATCTCGCGGTGCACGTTTGGCACCTCGATGCCCACGGTGGACTTGCCCGCAATGCGGTCGATGAGGATCGACTCCGCCTTCATGGCCAGGCACAGATCATCCACCAGGTTCGTGATGCGACTGTACTTGATCCCGGCTTCCGGCTTGAACTCAAAGGTGGTCACCACCGGTCCCGGGTGAATCTGGGTGACGGTTCCGGTAACCCCGAATTCCAGGAACTTCGCGGTCAGGCGGCCGGCGCGCTCCTTCAACTCGTCTTCATCGATGCCTTCCGCGTCCTCAGGAGGCCGTAACAACACAGCGCCGGGCAGCTTGTAACCATGGGCGGGCCGTCCCACGATCTTGGGGGCAGGGCCGGCGGGTGAAGGCTTGGGCATTTGCACCACGGTTGGGGGAGCAGGCTTCTCCTCGGCCTCCGGCTTCGACGCTGGTGTTGGCGGAGGGCTGACGACTGGCGGTGTGACCACCGGTTGTCCCGCCGGCAATGGCCGGGCGGCCACCTTCTGGACCAGTACCGGCGGCTTGCCGATGATGCGTTGCCGCTCCAGTTGCCTGCGCACGCGGGTTGCCGCCTTGGCTGCGCGTGCCTCCTGCCAGGAGCGCCACCACGCCATGAGTGGGGTCCGCACGCGGTTGCCGTGCTTTTTCGTGAACTCCGCCGCCGAGGCAAAGGAGAACCGAGTGACCAGGAAGAGGGAAGTGAGGAAGAGGGTGGCGGCTACGATGCTTGCTCCCAGCCGATTGAAGGTGTGGATCAACCCGGCCGCCGCCAGGAACCCCATCAGCCCGCCGCCGCGCAGGACGCCGTGAATGGCGGGCGTAAAGGGAAATAATTCCAACAGCGCGCCCAGGGATACCAGCATCAAGCCGGCGCCTACCAGTTTCGTGCGCGGCGCAGCAAACGGCCTTACCAGCAGCCAGCGCGTGCCCACCACCAAAAGGGCCACCGGAAGCAAATAGGCGACCCAGCCAAAGATTTGAAACAGGCCGTCGGCAATATAAGCGCCCGCGGGGCCAATCCAATTGTGCGGCAGCGTTCCCGTCGCCACCGACGTGTTTAAGGAGGGATCTTCGGGCAGATAAGATGCCAGGCTGAGGAGAATGAGCAAGCCAGCCGCCGCCGTGAGCAGTCCCATCAGCTCGGAGAGACGCTTTGAGTCAAGTAGCGGTGCCTTGGAATTCCTGGAGGTTGCTTCTTTGGCTTTCGAGGTAGCTGCCGGAGATGGGTTGCCCATCCTTTGCCTCACTTTTTAAGAACAGTGACGAGTGACAGGTGACAAGTGGAAAGCGGAAACCAACGCCCCCCGCCCATTTTCAGGCAGGTCTGTTCATTATCGTCCTGCACTCACTCGTCACTGTTCTTTGTTGAGCCGGCGCATTTCAGGCCAGTGACAAGTGGCAACTAACGAGCTAAAAGGCCGACACTCGGCGCCGGATTTCCTGCTCGTCACTCGCCACTCGTCACTAGTCACTGCTCTTATCAGTGACGCAATCCCCATCCGACGGCCAATAGTACCACGCCTAAGATGACGCGGTAAACAACGAAAACACTGAAGGTTCGGCGCTCCAAATAGCGGATTAACACCCCGATTACGGCATATCCTACGGCGGCCGAAACGATGATGCCCAGTAGGAACGGCAGGCGCATGTCGGCGGGCAGGCCGGAGTGGTGAATCTCCCATCCCTTCTTCAGACAGGCCCCGGCGATGAGGGGCGTCGCGAGGAGAAACGAGAAGCGCGCCGCCGTCTCGCGATTCATGCGGCGGAATAGTCCGGCGGCCATGGTGGAGCCCGAACGTGATACACCGGGAATCACGGCAAACGCCTGGGCCACGCCTATGATGATGGAATCCACGAGGCCCACCTGGCCGAGATTACGGTCGTGAGCCGCCGCCCGCTCGCCCGCCCACATGATAAGGCCCACGACAATCAACGCCGTGCCGATGATAAAGGGCGAGCGCAGTTGCTCGTCCGCCGCGCGCTCAAACCGCCATCCGGCAAGTCCGCCGGGAATGGTGGCGATGACCAGAAACCAGAACAACATGCGGTTCTCGCCCAGCAGAGTCATCGCGCCGGCTGCCGATTTTGGATTTTCGATTTTGGATTTGGGATTCAAATCCTGGACCGCGAGCCTGGCGCCTTGTGGATCTTGAATTTCGGCGCCTCTTAAATCTTGGATTTGGTCGCGTCTTGAATCCAGAATTTGGGTGTCTCTTGAATCTTGAATTTTGAATTTGGAATCGCCTTGCCTGCTGTCCATTCCCAACAGCATTTTGATCATTTCCAGCCAATAGCGCCAGAAATAGAAGATCACCGCCACCAGCGTGCCGGCGTGGAGGGCAACGTCAAACGTCAGACCCGGGTCTTTCCACTTGAGAATCCAGGGAACGATCCACAAATGCGCTGTGCTCGAAACCGGCAGGAACTCGGTGATGCCTTGTACGATGGCGAGAACGACGGCTTGATAAAGGGGCATGGCACTCCTGATTTTGGATTTTAGATTTTGGATCTTGGATTAGCTTGCATGAGTTTTGCCACGGATTCTGCGATTTTGGATCTAGGTCTTGGATTTCGCATTTAGTCAGCTCGTCTTCCGGTGTCTTTGTTACGCTGCACGCGTACTGCGATAGCGGAGGGTCTTGATTGATGCGACGGTCATCGCTACGATCTCGTTAGCCTCCTTCATCAACGCGCTGACACGGTCCTGTGGAACCACCCGAGCTTCTACAAGGAGTTCCTAGACTTCGAGAATGACCGGCAAAATCATCGGCCGTTTGCCGGTTTCCTCATTGAAATGGCGGCGCAGGGCAGTGCGGATTTTTTCCTTAATCATGCCCCAGTCTCTGACTTCCTCGAGGTTGGATTTCTCAATGGTGCGCAGGATGACGGCGCGGGCTGTTTCCACCAGTTCATGCGCCTCTTCCAGGGGCACAAAACCGCGCGAGACGATCTCCGGGTCCGTTTCCAGTAGGCCCGTGTGCTCGTTGATAGCCAGGATGGGAATCACAATGCCGTCTTCGGAGATGTGGCGGCGCTCCTTCAGGATGATTTCTTCCACTTCATCCAGGGTACCGCCGTCAATGCAGACGCGGCCCACGGGCACGCGGCCGGTGCGGCGCGCACCTTGCTCATCGAACTCCAGGATGTCCCCGGTTTCGATCAGGAACATTTCCTGCGAAACCGCCGCCAATTCCTTGGCCATTTCCATGTGCCGCCAGAGGTGGCGGTACTCGCCGTGGATCGGCACAAAGTACTTGGGCCGGACGATGTTCAGCATCAGCTTGAGTTCTTCCGCGCTGCCGTGCCCCGAAACATGCACGGGCGGCTGGCTGCCATCGTGATAATACACGCGCGCGCCGCGGCGGTACAGGTGATCGAGCATGCGGAAAATGGCCTTTTCGTTGCCGGGAATCACCCGGGCGCTGAGCACCACTTCATCACCGGGTTCCACCGAAACCCAGCGGTGGCTGGAGACGGACACGCGCGCCATGGCCGACATCGGCTCGCCCTGGCTGCCGGCAATGACCACCGCCACCTGCTTCGGCGGGAGCCTACGCAGGTCCTGTGGCGGCACCAGCATGCCGGGCGGCACGTTCAGCTTGCCCATCTGCATGGCGATTTCCGAGTTCTTGAACATGCTGCGGCCCACAAAGCAGAGCTTGCGGCCGTGCTCGTACGCCAGATCCGTGACGATCTGCAAACGGTGCATGGAGGTGGCGAAGCAGGAGATCAGCACCCTGCCTTCCGCCTCGCCGATGATGTGCGACAGCCGCTGGCGGACCGCGCGCTCCGAGGGCGTCAGGCCCGGACGCTCGACGTTGGTCGAATCGGAAAATAGCGCCAGCACGCCGTTTCGTCCGTAGTCGGCCAGCGTGTGCAGATCGCTGACGTGCTGGTCGGTGGGGGTGGGGTCCAGCTTGAAATCGCCGGTGTGAATCACCGTGCCCAGCGGCGTGGTGATGGCCAGCGCGCCCGACTGGATGATGCTGTGCGTGAGGTGAATGAACTCGATGTGGAACGGACCGACTTGGAACGGCGCCCGGGGCTGCATTTCCCGCAGATCGGTGACCTCCGCCAAGTCGTGCTCGACCAGCCTGGACCGCGCCAGCGCCAGCGTGAACGCGGTGCCGTAGACGGGTACATCGATTTCATCCAAGAGATAAGGCAGACCGCCGATGTGATCCTCGTGCCCGTGCGTCAGCACAATGGCCCGAATGCGCTCACGATTCTCGCGCACGTAGCTCAGGTCGGGAATGACAATGTCCACGCCCAGCATTTCGGCATCCGGAAACATAACGCCGCAGTCGACGACGATCACGTCATCGTCAAACTCGTACGCCATCATGTTCATTCCGAATTCGCCCAGACCGCCGAGCGGAATGGCTCTCAACTTATGGCTTAGGGAAGGAATACGTGCCTCCTGTGTACCCCCCATGCTAACACTCTTTTGGCATTTTAGATTTTGGATTTTAGATTTTGGATTAGTCTAAAACGAGGGGGCCTTGGGATTTTAGATTTTGGATTCAAGTCTGAGAGCCCGGTTTGGAAGGAGCCAGGCCGGGCATTGCTAATCCAAAATCCAAAATCTAAAATCCAAAATTCTCGAACCGAGGGAAACATCATGAAGCTAGGGTTGGGGTTGTACCGCCACATGCTGACGCCGGAGAATTTTCGCTTTGCGCGGCAGTGTGGTTGCACGCACCTGATTGTCCATCTGGTGGATTACTTTCATCAGGGAGGTGGCGACCTGCAGAACCAGCCGGTGGGCAGCCAAACCGGATGGGGCTGCGCGGGTGATCCCGATAAGCTGTGGACCTACGAAGAACTTGCGGCGCTGAAGGAGAGTATCGCGGCCCACGGCCTGGAATTGTACGCCATTGAGAATCTCGATCCCGCCCACTGGCATGACGTGTTGCTCGACGGTCCCAGGAAGCCTCAGCACCTGGAGAATGTCAAAACCATCATCCGCAACATGGGGCGAGCGGGCATTCCCGTGTTGGGATACAACTTTTCGCTGCCGGGCGTCGCGGGCAGAATTCAGGGGCCGTTTGCACGTGGTGGGGCGCTTTCCGTGGGAATGGATGAGGCGGACCAAACACCCATTCCCCACGGCATGATTTGGAACATGGTGTACGATCCCGACGCGCCGCCCGGACACATACCTTCGATTACCCCCGAGCAATTATGGCAGCGCCTGGCGGATTTCCTGAACGCGGTGATTCCCGTGGCCGAGGAAGCGGGCGTCACGCTGGCAGCGCATCCGGACGATCCTCCAGTGCCCGTCCTGCGCGGGCAACCGCGGCTGGTGTACCAACCCCGGCGGTACCAGAAGCTGATCGATTTGAAGCCGAGTCCGCGCAATGCGCTGGAATTCTGTGTGGGGACGCTCGCGGAAATGACCGAGGGGAATATTTATGACGTGGTGGACCATTACAGCCGCCAGGGGAAATTGGCTTACGTCCACCTGCGCAACGTTCACGGCAAGGCCCCGCACTATCGCGAAACCTTTATCGACGATGGCGACGTCGATGCGTTGCGCGTGCTTGAAATACTGCAACAGAACGGATTTCAGGGGCCCGTCATCCCTGACCACACACCGCAACTGGATTGCAGCGCACCGTGGCACGCGGGCATGGCGTTTGCACTGGGGTACTTTCGCGCCGTGCTGCAACGGTTTGAGAGCACGTCCTGAGGCCCCGTTCTTTGGGGCCGAAGGACCTGCCTTTGTACTTGGTCGAAGGACCTGCATTGTACTTTCTGCATTTGTACTTAGGGAGGAGACGGCGCAACGTTTAGACCGCACTGGGCAACCGAGGCGTTCTCCTGCAGCCGCGAGAAATGCCAATGCAGGTCCTTCGCCCCGATAAAGAACATCGGGGCTTCAGGATGACGATCATTGGGGTGGGTGTGTCCGACTCTCGTTCTCTTCGATGCGTACTACTCACTGTCTACTTTCTTCTGCCTTCCGCCTACGCCTTCTGCCTACTGGGTCTTACGGTCGTGTTAGGAAGACCGGCAGTCCCAGTTTGCCGTCGTACTTGGGCTGGTAGTTTTCGGTGTCATACATATTTGCCACGTCCACGTGGCGCGGGCCCAGCTTGGGATCGGGGATGGGTTCCATCGAGAAGCAGCCCTTGTTGATGGCGGTCATCTTGCCGTGCTCGCCCTTGGCGATGCAATCCATTGCTATGCTGGCGAACGTGGAAGCCACCAGCTTATCGACGAAGTCGGGGCTGCCGCTGCGCAGTTCATAGGTAAGGTCGCTGACCACTGTTTCCTGTCCCGTTGTCTTCTTGATCTCATCGCTCAAGTCTTCGCCCACATTCGCCTTCTTGCGATGGCCAAACGCGTCGGCCTCACCGTACTCGCGAATCTGGTAGCCCTCCCACTCGGCGCCCTCGGAAAGGACGACCATGGAATAGTTGCTGGGATTGTCTTTCTTGTCCTGAATGAGCAGGTCGATCATCCTTTTCAGATCGAACTTGTACTCCGGAATGGCGCAGCGGATGGCGCTGACATACGCCGTATACAACGACGTGTAGCCGGCGTCGCGGCCGAACACGCGAAACACGCCCACGCGCTCGTGCGAGCCTACCGTGGTCCGCTGCCGGTCGATCGCGTCCATGGCGCGCGTGATCGCGGTGGAGAACCCGATGCAGTACTCGGTGTTCCGCACATCGTTGTCCATGGTCTTGGGAATGGCCACCACCTTCATGCCTTCCCGGTCCAGGCGCGCCGCGTAACTCAGCGTGTCGTCGCCGCCGATGGCCACCAAGTAGTCCAGACCCAGCGTGCCGATGTTCTCCAGGACCTGCGAGGTGATGTCGTAGACAGTCGACGTCACGCCCTTCTTGGTGCTCTCCACTTTGGGAAAATCGCCGCTTGCGCAAACCGCCGGAAGTTTCTTCATCTTCTGTGGGTTGGTGCGCGACGTGTGGAGGAACGTGCCGCCCGTGCGATCGATCGTGCGGGTGTTGTCGCGATTCAGGGGAAGAATGTAGTGCGTCCGGCTGGCAGGATCATTCAAATCGACGTGCGTCAGGCCTTCCCATCCGCGCCGAATGCCAATCACCTCGCAGTTCGCGTCGCTGGCGCGATAGACCACCGTCTTGATCACGGAATTCAGGCCCGGAACGTCGCCACCACCCGTAAGTATGCCGATACGTTTTGCCGCCATGTGTGCTCCTTGAAATATATATTTGGTTTACACGGAAAAATGAATTCCCCTCAAAGGGAACCTAGAAGTTTACACCGGGGCGGCCCATTTGGGAACGGAAAGCGACGCCATGCGTTCGATCCCACCCAACGTGTTTGCCGCACAATGTAAACTGCCCCGAGCCGGAGTTTCTCGGTGCCTCGGTGTCTCAGTGGTTAAAAAAACGGAAAACTCCGGCAGGAACTTTTCCCTTCAGGCCATATTCGGGTAATCTTGAAGCCAGGGTTGCCGGGATGGCCACAGCAGAATGAAGGGCACGGAGGGCCTATGACTCACCCCGCACGGATTCGTGTACGCACACCGAAACGCTGGCTGGTTCTCACGCTCGCGGCGATCCTGCCGGCGGCGCTATTCTGGCTGTGGCCGAGCCGGTCGCGAAGCCTGGGCACGCCGCCCGCTCCCCCGGCGCGGCACGGGCCCTACCGCACCAAGTTCCTGCGCGCCGAGGATCCTATCTCCGAAGGCGGAGAATGGTACAACGGACAGGCGGACGGCCTCGATTGGGCTAACGTGCGCACCATGCCGGGCCTCGCGTTTGGGACCGAAATCGGTGGCAAGAGGCCGGAGCCGCAGATGTTTGACGATTCCACCGCCCTCCTGAAAGGCACTTGGGGACCAAACCAGACGGTGGAAGCCACGGTCTATTCAGTTCATCCGAACCTGAACGACACGGTGTGGGAAGAGGTGGAAATACGCTTGCGCAGTTCCATCTCCCCGCACAATTGCACGGGATACGAAATCATGTTCCGGTGTTCCAAGATCCCGAAGGCCTATTGCAACGTGGCGCGCTGGGAAGGTCCGCTGGGAAAGTTCAAGTACCTGAAAAATACGGGTGGATCGAAGTACGGCGTAAAGACGGGAGACGTGGTGAAGGCCACAATGTTCGGCGACGTCATCACCGTCTACATCAATGGCGAGCAGATGTTCCAGGTTCGCGATGATAAGTTTACCGGCGGCAACCCGGGCATGGGGTTCTTTCTCGATCACGCCACCGGCGTGAATCGCGATTTCGGGTTTACCAGCTTTATGGCGACGGACGAATAGGCGGACGGCCATGGCGCCGCGCTTAGAACCCAATTCGCAGATTACACAGATGGTGCAGATGTAACGGCTGAAATCTGAGGAATCTGTGAAATCGGCGGATTGATTCAAGAATGGCGAAAAACGCGGCCACGTTTCTGGTTGCGGCCTTTTGCGCCGTGCTATCATGCTCCCCCGACGGGGGTGAATTCAAAATCCGGAAACGGAAATCCAAATCTGGCCGCCGGCCCAAGCTGGGCCAACATTTCCTGCACGACCAGCGGTATCGCGCCAGGATCATTGCGGCGCTGCCCATCGAAAGCGCTGATCTGGTCATAGAGATCGGTCCCGGGCGTGGCGCCATGACCGCGCTTCTGGCCGAGCGCGCGCGCAAGGTGGTGGCCATCGAAATCGATGCAGCGCTTGTCCGCGAGCTTCAGGAGGGCTTCGGGCGGGACACGCCGGTGGAAATTATCCATGCTGACGTGCTTGGCGTCGACTTTGCCGGCCTGTGCCGGCAGGAAGGCGCAGCGCAAGCCTTTGTCTTCGGCAACCTGCCCTACTACATCACCTCATCCATCCTGCATCACCTGTTCGCGCAACGGGAGTCGATCCGCGCCATGGGCCTGCTGATGCAACGCGAGGTGGCGGACCGCCTCACCGCCGCGCCCGGAAGCCGCGACTACGGCTACCTGACCGTCGCCGCCCAGCTCTGCTCGCAGCCGGAAATCGCCTTCACCGTGCCGCCGGGCGCATTCTCGCCTCCGCCCCAAGTGGAATCGGCGCTGGTGACCTTCCGGATGGTCGAGAAGTTTACGCGCTGGCCGCAGGAAACCAGGCAGGAATTCCTGACATTCGTAAAGCGTTGTTTTGCCCAGAAAAGGAAGAACCTGCTCAACAACCTGGCCGGCGCCTACCCGCGCAGCGCCATCGTGCAGGCATGCGAACACATCGGCAAATCGGCCACGCTGCGCGGCGAGCAACTCGCCATCGAAGAACTCGCCGCGGTTTTTCAGCATCTGACCGGCGCCCGGTGAGATTACTTGGGGGCGTGCTTCGGCCGGTTCAGGACTACCAGATTATCCGTCACGGAAAATACGTTGGACACCGACTGAGCGCGCGTGCGGACGACGGTGTCGTCAAACTGGTTGTCGACCACGCCCTCCAGCGTCACGTTGCCGTTATCGACAAGGATCTGAATCGACGGCAATGCCTGGTAGCCGTAGCGCATCCCGATCTCCGGATCGCCGTAAATAGCTTTGGCCTCGGCCCGGCGGATTTGCCAATCCATATCGGAGAGGGGAAGAAGTTTGATCTCGTTGATCAACTTCGTGACGCCCTGCACGCGCTTCGCCGCGGCCTCCGCGTCCGACCGGATGTCCCAGGGAGGCTCGGGCGGACACGCGCCCTGCAAGGTGACCACCGTGCCGTTCAACTGGAAGTAGAGATCGTCGAAAATCGAGTAGTAAGGCAACATCAAGAGATTGTGACGGACCTGCCGGGCCAGCTCCGACTCGGTTGGCTCTCCCCCGGTGAATACGTCTTTGTGGGTTTGCTTCGGAGCGGCCTCTGCGGACCCCGCGACCAAAAAAATAACCGTGGCGAGCCCGAATAACGTGCGAAATAGCGTGCGCATGCGTCTTCCTCCGCCGCGAATTTTCTCGCTACCCGGTTCCGGCCGTGTCCTTATAGTTAGATGCTGAAAAGGTTGCTGCGTGGCCAGCTCATTTCGGGGCCACTTTACAGTGGCACGGTCTATCGACGCTGCGCGTGCTGGTGATGAGCCTTGATCACATTGGACAGTTCGCGCTGCGACACCTCAGACGTCTTTTCCATATAGTCACAGATCAATTGCAAGTCGCTGTCCGAGTACTGCTCGACCAAGCCGAGGTAAGCCTTGCCGATGGCTTCGTACTTCGGCGCCAGCGGTTCAAGGCTTTCCGGCTTTACCCGGACGAAAACCTTGCGACGATCTTCGGCGTCGCGGACGCGTTCGATGAATTGCCGTCTTTCCAGCCGGTCGAGAATGTGCGTGATGGCGCCCGTGGTGAGGCCGGTCATTTCCGAAAGCCACCCGGCCGTCACGGTGCCGCCCGGCCCGCGTAGAATCAACTCAATACATTTGGTGTCGGTAGCGTTGAGGCCAACGCTCTGGGCAATGGCCTGATGAAGAAAGACCGTCTGCGTGCTCATGACCCTGCCGAGGTTCCACAGCCGATTCAGCAATTCGCGCCGTTTAGGTTTCTTGGAGGTCCGGGTTGACATTGGCTCCCTGCATTAGTAAGATATTTATCTGCCTTATTAAGATACTGCGCTATTGAGATGATAACGCAAATCTGTTGAAGGAGCAAATTATGCCTGCTACCAACCCGAAACCGTGGAAAGGGCCGGGAATGGAAGGATGGACGGCGCGCTGGTACACGCGCACCCGGCAGAACGACATGGAGGACTTTCGCCGGCAAGCCAAAAGCGTTGCCGCGCGCCTGTATGCGGGCTGCGACGTGCTGGAAGTCGCGCCGGGGCCGGGCTTTTTCGCGATCGAGCTCGCCAAGCTGGGCGAGTTCAAAATCACGGGCCTGGACGCCAGCCGCACCTTCGTCCAGATCGCAACCGAAAAAGCGCGAAGTGCGGGCGCGAAGATCGATTTCCGTCTGGGGAGCGCGTCCGCCATGCCGTTTCCAGACGAATCGTTTGATTTCATCTACTGCTCGGCGGCCTTCAAGAACTTCTCCGAGCCGCTTAACGCGATCGACGAAATGCATCGGGTGTTGCGTCCCGGTGGCGAGGCGGTGATTGTGGACCTCCGCAAGGACGCGTCGCTGGATGAAATCGATGACTATGTGAACCGGAGCGGGCGCAGCCGGTTCGACGCGTGGCTGACCCGGCAGTCCTTCCGATGGCTCATCAAGCGGGCTTATACCCGGGATGAATTCCTGCGCATGGCCGGCGAGAGCCGCTTCGGCACGTGCCAGATCACCCCGAGCCCCATCGGATTCGAGGTGCGCCTGGCGAAGCCTTCCCGATAATGGGCGTGCCGATCCCCGCCCCAGTGGCACAGGCATTCCGAAGGCGTGAAAAAATAAACAAACTCGCGCAGAGACGCTGAGACGCAGAGGTTCGAAACAAGCAACTGCTATCTTTTGTTTCTGGCCTCTGCGTCTCAGCGTCTCTGCACGAGATGAACTTGCTCGTTCGGGATTTTTTCACACGTTCTTCCTGCATGTGCCACTGCGTTTGGCGGACATTCCAAGAATCATCCCAAAACTATGCCAGTTTGCTGTTAACGAAATCCCTCCCCGGCGCGTTATACCGGTTGCAGGCAGAACACGAAGTTCAAGCCGCCCGTGCCACGGCAGGTTCGAGGGACGCGGGAAGGGAAGGGGAGAGACAGCCATGCCGAGTACAGACAAACGACGCACCGTTTATGGGGTAGTGGTTCTAGCCGCAGCGATATGGTGTTCGATGGGCGTTGGTCCGGCGCGTATCTACGCGCAGAAACCTGCTGCCGTAAACAGCGCCGCCGCGGCCTCGGAGCCGGACCTTTCGACCATCGACGCGCAGCGCGGCGCCCTGGACCGTTTCCTGGACGCGCACCCGGAGATCCAGAGCGAGGTCATCGGCAACCCAGTCGTGATGAGCGATTCGCATTACCTGCACGAACATCCGGAGTTGCAGGCCTTCCTGGAGAACCACCCTAAGGTCAAAGCTGACCCCCGCGCCTTCGTCAGTACCAGAGGATGGCCGTATGTGGTTCATCGGTCGGAACTTGAAAATGTTATGAGTTATATCGTTCCTGCCACGGTGTTCATCTGCGTCCTGCTGGCAGTGGTTTGGGTGGTGCGCGCGGCAATGGAGAATCGCCGCTGGAATCGCAGCTTCAAGATGCACGAAGAGTTACACGCCAAGCTGATTGAGAAGTTTGCCTCCGGCCAGGATTTCAGCACCTACCTGCAAACCGAGGCCGGGCGGCGGTTGCTGGAGTGGACTCCGCCCGCCTTGGATACCGTGGGCGGCCGGCCCCATGCCATCAGCCGAATCCTCTGGTCACTCCAGGCCGGAGTGGTCCTGTTCCTGGTGGGTGTGGGATTGCTCGTGCTGCGTGGCTTCATGGAACCCGCTGCCGCTCCTCCCCTGCTGGTGTTTGGAACCTTGGGCGTGACGCTGGGCGCCGGATTCATTCTCTCCGCCCTGATTTCGTACGGGCTGACCAAACACCTGGGATTAATCGGCGCGCCTGGGCAGGAAAATGAGTTGGCGGTGCGACGCTGAGATTAGCCGTAGCTGCAACCTACGGATCAGGAGTCGCGAAGGCGATTCGGCCCTGAAGGGTCCGACCATTCAGTGGTCAACCTCGTTGGGGTTGAGGCCCGTCGCGGCACCTTTCCGCAGGTTAAAAACTGCGGCTACTCACGGTTGGCCCCTGCGGGGCCAGTTGATCAGGCGTGATCTTGGCGCCCATGAGGTTTCAACGACATTCGGTTCCTTCGGGACCGCGTGGGAGCGGCCTTTTAAGGGCGTTTTCGCCGGCTAAGGCGCGTATCCCGCAGTTACATAGCGCACGAAGATTTGCACGCCGAGCAGCGTCGTTTAGTGGCAGAATCTGAACATGGCCATCCGGGAAATCACCGTGGCGGAACTGGAACGTTCGAACGCCGGAGCCGAGGCAGCCGAACCGGCTTTCCACATGGACGAGCAGACCTTCCGGGTGTTCTACGAGAGCACCGCGCGCCCGCTGTGGTCCTATCTTTCCCGGATATCCGGCAGTGCGGCGCTGGCGGACGATCTGGCACAGGAAAGCTACTACCACTTTTTGCGCGCGACGCTGAAGTCAGACAACGCGGCCTATCAACGAGCGTATCTCTTCCGCATTGCGACTAATCTGGTGCGCGATCACTGGCGCCGCCTGCCGCGCCAGGAGCAATGGGACGCTGCCGATGCCGAGCGACTGACGACGGACGATCGCACCGCCGAGCGCGTGCAGATGCGGTCGGACCTGGGCCGCGTGATGGGACGGCTGAAGCCGCGGGAACGCGAACTCCTGTGGCTCGCCTATGCGGAGGGCGCCAGCCATCAGGAGATTGCGGACGTGCTGGGCCTCCGAGCGGCGAGTGTGCGGCTGCTGCTGTTTCGGGCGCGGCATAAGCTGGCAGAACTGCTCCGCCGGCCAGGACGGGTGAAGAAAAGCGAAACGAATCCGCGTTCGTGAAAGATGGGCATGCGATGAAGCTTCCACAATGTGACCGCGAACAGGAGGTGCTTGACGCGCTGCGTTCCGGGCGCTGGGCCGGAGCCTGGGGCGAGGAAATCCGCCAGCACGTGGCGGAGTGCGCGGTGTGCGCCGAGGTCGCCGAGGTCGCCCGGATGTTTCAGCAGGAAGCGGAGGCGGCGCGGACCGAACGGGAACAAGCGGGCCTGCCTTCCGCGGGACTGGTTTGGTGGAAGGCGCAGCGCGCCGCCCGCCGGGCGGCCGAGCAGCGCGCCGCCGAGCCCATCCTGCTGGCGGCACGCGCCGCCTGGGCGCTCGCGGCGCTCACCCTGGCGGGGTTCGGCGTGTGGCAGTGGCCGCGCCTTGCGGCCCGGCTGCTGGGTGCGGAGAGCGCTCTCGCCCCACCGCACTCCCTTACCCTCTTCGCTTCTCTTTTCCGCTTTGACTGGCTCCATCGGCTCGCCCCGGCGGTTCCCGGCCAGACGCCGGCGTTCCTGCTGGCCGCCGCCGCGGCCGCCTTTGTCACCTTCATGGCGTTCGCAGCGTATGTTGTCTGGCGAGAGGATTAAGCCGTACGTCCCGCTGTGGTTCAGGCGGCCTGCAAACCGGCGGAGATCTCCGTCACCCTCAGAAGAGGTATTTCAATGCGAACTGGATGAGGCGAGGGGCCACCGAGGTCTGAGTGATCACACCGAAATTCGCGGTTCCAAGCGTCGTGCCCGGGTTGCTGAACTGAGGATGGTTGAGGGAGTTGTAGAATTCCACGCGGAAGGCGAGTTCAGCGTCTTCCCGCACGCCGCCCACCACGGTTCTCTTTCCCAGCGACAAATCGGTGTTGAGCTGTGGCGGTCCGTCGAGAAGGCTCTGCCCCGTGTTGCCGTATCCGGTGGCCCCATCGGAGCCGATCGCAGGCGGGGGACACAATGCCGCCGTATTAATCCAACCGTCGAGCCGCGATTCCAGGTTGCCGGGTGTGGCCACGGAGGCAAGTGTTTGGCCCGGGCAGAGTGTGACAGAGGAGGGAGAGGCCTCGCCGTAGACCGTACCGCCGTTCGGATCGCTCAGGGTCAGCGGCAATCCGCTTTGCACGATGATAATCCCCGTTGTGGACCACCCGTTCAACAGTCTTGCTGCCGCGCCGCCGGTATGCGCGGGATTGGGAAACTGGTAATCGAAGTTGGTAACGCTTCTTTGCGTGCGGTCAAAGGTGGCGCGCGCCCAGTTCGTCGAGAGATAGTTCAGGTCGTTAAAGATGGAAGTGTCGTTCATGGCCTTCGAGAAGGTATAGGCCGATTGAAAGGTCAGGCCGTGAGCCATCTGCCGGCGGAGAGTCACCTGAAGCCCGTGATACCAAGACTGGCCGGCAAACTCGCTGTCCGTCAATGCCGAGGGGGTTTCTCCCAGGTAGGGAACGCGCTCGCCCGCGTTCACGGCGGTGTTGGTGGTGATGCAATCGGTAAGCGCTCCGCTGTAACCGCAGTCCAAGGGGCTTGCGGGACTGGCGAGCCGGGGCTGGTTAAGGCCTACCCCAATTAAGAGATTATCCCCGTACGATCCCACGTAGCCAACGTCAAAGGTGAAAGCTCGTGGCAGCCGGGTCTGGATGCTCAGGTTCCATTGCTGGAGTTGCGGAATTTTGTATTCCGGGCCGGCAATCCGGTCGGAGAGCTGGGAGGTGGGCGTGCGCGGAACAAAGCCGAGCGTCGTGGTCGGAAAGGGTTTCTGGAGGTCCGAGGCGCCGTTGGCGGCGTCCGTATTGCTGAATCCCTGCGCGAACGGCGCCGCAGTGAACAGAGGTGCATTTCCGGCATTGCCGCTGTACGACGGCGCCTGGTAAAACCACCCGTAGCCGCCGCGCACGGCCGCGCGCCCGGTCGCTCCGAAGGGCTGCCACGCAAAACCCATCCGGAGCGCGAACTTCCCGAGCGGCGCACTGTTCTGATAGAAACTGCGGTTGGGGCTGGTCCACACACCCGCGGGCGCCGGCCCAAAGGGCTCGCCCGTGTAAGGATTGATGAGGGCGGGGTGGTAATTGGCCGCCAGCACATCGCCGGCCAGCGTTCCCGCGAGCGGCGGAATGGGCGCCTGATTCAGGAGAGACGGCCACACGTTGCCGATCTCACCGGCCTTATCGGACGAGGGGCTCACATACTCCCAGCGCAAGCCGGCATTGAGCGCCAGACGCGGCGTCACCTTGAAATCATCCTGCGCGAAGCCCGCCGCGTAATCGTGCCGGTATTGGTACTGCACCTCGCCGTTCGGTCCCACTCCCTCGTTGGCTCGCACGGTTTCGATGTTGCTGCGGCCGACCGGGCTTTCGTTGTCCGTGGCGCTCAGGCCCACCAGCAGGTCCTCAAACGTTTCGAAGGTGATCTTACCGCGCGCGATGCCGGTGTCGAGCCGGTCGTTGTGTTGCAAGAGGAAAACTCCACCCACCCGCGCGTTGTGCCTTCCGTGAACCAAGGAGAGATTGTCCGCCCAGGTGAGCGTGTTGTTGAGCATCCAGAAATCGTTCGCGCCATTGCCGAAAAAGCGGAACGTCCCCATGGGGCCCAGCATGGTGATTTCGGGCGGAAAGGGGAAAAACCGGTCCACGGGGGTTATGCCGAATGAATCCGCTTCGGGAGTGCCGACGCCGTGGGCTACCTGGAGGGTGCGCGTGTAGGCAAACCGCGCTTCATTGGCCACCTTGGAGGTCAGAGTCGAGGTCAGCTTCAGGGAGATCGCCGCGTCCTCCGCATGCAGCGCTTGGGGAGCGCCGGGGCCGGGAATCACGGGAGTAACGGTCGCCCCGCCCGGCGCTCCCAGCGATCGGCGCTGGTGAATTCGTGAAAAAAAGCCGCGCCACGACAAGGTGTTGACCGAGGAGGCCGCGACGTCGCTGTTGGCCAGGAAATGATCCTCATTATAGTAAGACGGGAAGCTGAAGGACGAGAAACCCATGCCCGCATTGCTGCCGGATTGAAGGATCGTCTGCGGTACCGGAATCAGGTATGAGCCATCGGGCAGCTTGGCCTGAAGGATGCTTAGCGCCACCGGGTTGATGGGAACGGTCGTGGCGGTATTCTGGTTCGCGCAGTCCAGTTGCTTCCCGCCCGCAAAGGTCAGATAGTTCGGGTCCGGTTGACCGGCATCCGGGCCGCTTGTGAGCACGTGATTCGCCGGGCAGAACTCGGCCGCCAGGGTGGACGCCGACCTATCGTTCGTCAGGGGTGGAAGGATGACTGTGGCCACGGAAGTCGGGTCGAGCCCGTTCACCTGCCGCGTTCCCTGATAGGAGCCGAAGAAGAACCACTTGTCCCTGCGTACTGGGCCGCCCAGCGAAAGTCCGAACTGGTTTTGTTTCAGATTCGGTTTGAGCTGTCCGGTGGCGTTGCGAAAGAAGGCGTTGGAATTGAAGATGTCGTTCCGCACGAATTCCCAGGCGGTGCCGTGAAACTGCCTCTCTCCGCCCCGCGTAATCACGTTGGTGCTAGGCACCATCGCGCCGTAGCCGGCGTCGTACTGCGAGGTCTGAATCTTGAACTCGGCGATCGTGTCGGGATTGGGGACGGTGCTGGGAGCGTAGGCGCCCTCGATGCTGTAGCTGCCTGCGGTCGTGCTGCCGTTCACGTTCACCGTTTGCGTTCCCCTGCCCAGCGTTCCCGCATTGTTCACATCCGCGACGGTACCCGAAGACATCGAGAGAACCTGCGCAAAGTTGCGGGTGGTCAGCGGCACACCGGTGATCGTTTTATGATCCACCAGCGTACCTGTCGACGAGGCCGACAAGCTCAGGCGGCAGTTGCACTCGACCCTCTCCCCGGGATCGCCGGGTTCCAGGCTCGCGTCCAGCGTGGGAGCTTCCGAAACGCTCACGGTTATGGACGAGAGTTGCGAGATCTTGAATCCGGGTGCAGAAAAGCTCACCCGGTAGCTGCCGGGCGCGAGCAATGAGAAGCGATAACTCCCGTCTTCTCCCGAGACCATGATTAGTGTTTGGTTCGTCGCGTTGTTGGTGAGCACGACGGTGGCACCCGGCACGGGCTGGTTCGCGCTGGTGATGGTCCCGCCCAGCGCCCCTGTGGCGTCAGATTGGGCGCACAGAAGACTGCCGTACGCCATGATCCAGAGACCAACGATCGCCGCGCGGAGCAAATGCCGTTTCAGCCCAAACTTAGCTGATGGCCGATTGCAGTGCTTGGGGAATTGAACGATATTGCGTGAATGAGATGTCACCAAATATCCGGGACGGCGCAGAGAGTTAACCGGCTTCCCAGAGCGGCCATTTCAACCATCGAAAAGCCGGTGGCGGTCGGAACTCTCGGACAGGGGATTCGACATTCGTTTTGCTCTGCCACCCAACCTTTGTCTTATTTCACGAATAGTCGAGCTTAGGACTCTACCACAGGATTCAGTTACCCAGTACAAAGATCAAACGGACAGATGGGGATAACAGCCCTTTCCAAGAGCAATTAGCGTACGTGCCCTCACGACGCGCAGGGCTGACCTACACCGACCAACTTTAAGATGGCGACTCGGAAGTCGGCCCGTTCCTTAAGCCTCGTGGCCTGGCTTTGGCCCCGCGGCGGGGCGGGAATGGTCCCATGTTCTGCATCACATCGTGAATGCCGGTATGGTGAAGGATCGGCGACAGGCTACCACAACTTACGTCCCCCGGTATAGAATCGCCCTGCGAGGGAAATATGCGGACGCTGAAGATTTCTTTGATTGCCACCCTGATCGCCACCGTGGCGAGTTTTTGGGCAGGCGAACTGGGCTTGATGCGCCGGATGTGGCCGGAACACCCCCAGTTGGCCGGCTTTTTCTTCACTTTGGCGATATGCATCGCGGTGCAACTGCTCTGGCCGAAGGAATGGCTCGGCGGGCGGCGTGCCAAGGACTGACGCACGCCGGCAGGCAGGGCCGGTCACTTTGGCCGCCGGTTGTCTCCTGGGCCACCTTTGCTGATAATGGTGATTGAGTCTTGAAGTAAAGGAGTCCGCCCATGAGCGACGTCAGGAGCACGGCCCGATGCGCATGCTGGTCAGCCTTGCTTGCGTTGTTTTGCCTGTGGGGAACGGGAAACTTGCGGGCGCAACAGATGCGCGTGCTGGCCGAACCGAATGAGTCCATTCAAATGCCGCGAGGGGGATACGTCTGCGAGGGCCAGCTTACTCACAGTCCCAGCGGCGCCAATCTGGATCTTGAATCCATCCAGTGCACCGGACGCATCTATAACTCCACCGACTATGCCGCGGTGCAGGCCAAGCTGAATCATGAAGAACTGGTGAAGCTGAACGGCACCATGGACCGCCTGGCGCGCCTTTCGCAGGAAGCCCTGGTGCACCAGGCCCAGGAATTGAATCGCGATCTCAAGCTAACCATCGAGAAGCGATTTCAAGCCCTGCCGCGCGACGTACAGGCCACGGCCGGCGTGCAGCAACTGAAGCAAAGCTTGCTCGAATATGTGGACCAAAGGGTTACCACGCCCGTGGGCGCAAATCCGCTCGTCCCGGCATCCCCCAGAGCCCCAACCGGCAATCCGCCCCCGGCTCCTGAACCCTGAATGTGACTTCTAACCCCGTGCGCACATGGGTAAGAGCGAAGAAAGAAGTACCCGACACCTTTCTTTTTCCCGCGTGCGGACATTATGCCCAGGGCCGCGGCCGTTGCGCGTGCGTCTTGACGATTTCCCGCACGAGCGAAACGTCGGACTCCACCTGGAAGTCATACATCCCGACATTGATAAAATCCGCGCCGCTCTTAAATGCCAGGTCAAAGCCGTCCTCGGGCAGCACCCGGCCTGCGGCCAAAACCTTGAAGGCAATCCACGGCTTCTTGATGCCCTGCATGAAGGCGGCGATTTCCCGCGTGTTCTCGCTGACGTACGCCCCGCCCGCTATGCTGGACTTTACGTATGAATCAGGGCGGGTGCTGTCGGTGGCGAAACCCACGCTATTGAAGGTCTTGAAGTAGAAGTCGGGGTTGAATTTCTGTTGTTCGGACAGGATGGGAAGCTCCAGGAGGTGCGACCCCACTCCGGCCATCAAGCCGTTCTCCTTGATGAAAGCGACGACTTCCCCGATCAGTTCGCTTTTGCCGGGTTTGACGAAGTTGTCCTCCGCGTGGCCGCCCATGCAGAAGGCCGCCACCGCGCCATTATCAATGGCGAGTCGGATGTTGGTCTTGATGTCGTCCGGTTTCGGGTACGTCTGGGCAATCCACTGAATCTTCCCGCCACGCTCTTGGCGATAGCGATTGATGACGCGGACGATCTGGTCATCGCAGCGGAGGATAGCCGTATTGATCCCGCTCTGCTCGCACAGTTGCAGTGTGTCCAGTATTTTGTCGTCGGTGAAGTAGTGGCGCAGCAAGCCGTCAACGTAGTGCAATTCGCCGCTGTGGCCGAAACCGCTGAAGAGGTTTCCCCCGCAGATAAGACGAGTGACTTCGAGCTTGCCAACCCGGCCGGTGGGTAACGTCCCGGAGGCGGGCCTGGGTTTGGCCGGCTCCCCCGCCTCCAAATGCGTCTTGAGTGGCAGCGTGTCAAACGTTAACCCCGCGGCGACCGCGGAGGCGCGCAGAAAATGACGGCGATTCACATTATGCTTCATAGACATCTCGACCTCGAAGGTTAGGAAGTTTCTCCCTTCACCACCATGAGATAAACCTTGCGAATCGCGGCGATGATGTCCGCCACATCCTGATCGCTGTGCTGCGGATCCGTGGGAACACTCAACGCGGTTGCGGATCTCGATGGTGCGGGGGCAGCAGGCCTCTCCGCAGCGATTCACCTTCCCATCCGGCGTGGTGAAGGACGGCAGCCAGTCTACGCGCTCGGACCCTTCAAGTCAATTCACGTCCGCATCCGTTGACTTACGGGCCATCTGCCGAGTGACTTGCTCCTGAGTGAGGCCTTTGCGTTTACGTTGCCTGGCCAGAGCTATGCCGCTGCGCCACCCATCGGGGCGCGAGCGGTTATGATTCGCGACGGAGATGTTGGGGCAATTCCTATCGACTAACCCTTGCTGCCAAACGACGAGAAAAGGGGAATCAGCAGAATGAACCGTGCAGTTTCGGAGCCGGAGATTCCACGCTGTTTGGCTCAAAGTGGAATCCACAGCAGACGGTTTATCCACTCCTCGGCCTCGCTGGCGCTCCAGATGAGCACAAGCTCTTCAATAGCGGCTGCGATGGACACACCTTCTCGCAAAAGAATCAAGCCCGGGCTCTGAAGGCCTACACTGGTATACCGACGGAAATAAGCCGGGCATGGTGCGGCGGTCCTGACTGATTAGAACTTGCCCCTGCTCGGCGGCACGACGTAACACCTCGGTGTCGGGTACTCCGGCCAGGCGCGCATCGGCCGCGCTGCGAACGTCGATCTCAGGCGCGACGTGTTTGGGCCCCCCGGAGGACTTGCCCATCAAGGTCGGCATCAGCCTGGAATCTGACTTTCATGTCGCGCCCGCCGAATTTTGGCAATCAAGTCGGCGTTTGTGCGCCGTGACTCTTCGTGCTCCATTGCGGCGAGACGTTCTCCCTCTGCAAGGTAAGTGTCCACTTCGCGCTGATGAGAAAGATAGAAGGCCAGCGCACCATGCACTTGCTCCAGGCTCAGCGAAGGGTAGCTCTCCACCATACTCTCGGCTGACATCCCTTCCCGGAACAAATAAACGAGAGAGTCGAGCGAGACGCGACTTTCTCCTATTCGGTAGACACCCTCTACATTTTTCTCGTAGTCCTTTGCCATAGTGCCTATTCTATCCTATGCTCGCGGGTGGCGATACGTCTCAGCGGTTCTTGTACCAGGTGCATTTCTTCTATGTGATGGTGCCGACTGTTCTGACTTACGCCCAGACTCACCGCTTTGCGCATCCGTTCCGGGCGTATCGTCGTGACTCGGAATTTGGCCTATTTCTTATGTCTCGTGGCCCAGCTTTTGCCCGTGATGGGGCCGGGATGGCCCCATATTCTGCATCTCCCCGTGAATGCCGGGATGGTGAACGATCGGCAACCGGCTGCCACAATCCATGGTCTCGCTAATAAACGCTGGGCGACGAGGGCGGACGTACTTGCCCGAACCCCGTCCGGGAGAGTTTGTATGATTGCTGGTGGGAAGGGTGTTTTCGGGCCGAATCCTGAAGGCCCGATCAAACCGGCTTGCGAGCACACGTATTCGAGAGAAATTCCCATTGATGCGTGCGACGGACCCTGGAAGCCTTTTCGGCAAACGAATTCGTTTTGAGGTGCACCTAGCGGAATGCAAGAGGCGCAGGTGGTCTGGCGTTGTGGCCACGACGCACCTGCCGCGCGGAGATACTCTGCGGTGGTTCGATTTTGACTTGCCCACAACGATAATCAACGGTCAAAACAAAACGGCTCAGCGCCGGAAACCCAAGAACCCCCATTATCTCCACGCCGACGTGGTGGCTCAAGTTGGAAAGATCCAAAGCCACAACCTCATCAGGAATGAAGTCCTGATCTGCAATCGCGAAATGTAGAATGGACGGGACGCGTTGGCCAGTTGCCGCCCCCGTCCCGGCGGCGAGAGGCACCTCTGGCACAATCTGGGAGCCGCTCAGGCTGCGTGCGATCTCACGGGAGATGGCGCTGCAAAAAGCTCCGGTATCCATGATCACGTATCCATTCCGGTTTCCGTTCAAGACCGTTGGGACGAGCAGCAGGTCATGTCTTGTGGCGCCGCGGTTAGGCGCAATCGCCGGGTCTTCCTCGCGCGGATAGGGAGTCAGGCCCAGCGTCTTCTCGGGCAAATTTAGGTGCAAGAGGAATGTGGAGAACAAGGTCAACGGAATCACTCCGTCGGCCCCTTCAATTACTTTGCCCTTCACAAAAGCCACCGGGCAGTTGCGGAAGGAGAGCGGACCGATCTCCACGGTCTCTGCCCGCCCCACCCTTGCGGTCCTGTTCTCCAAACCTACCAAATCCATTTCTGGCCCTGCGGAAAGTCCCACGGAATGCGCATCCTTGGCCCCAATCACCATGAATTCGGCGCCGCTGTCGAGAACCAATCGCAGCGACCGCCCCCCATTGATGCGGACGTGCAGTAGCACGCCAGCCGGGCAGCGAGGCGCCGGATAGAAGGCGAGTAGTTTCAAGTCATACTGCTGATAGGGGCTTACAAGCTCAGGAGGCGCATTCGGGGCAGGTGTTGAGATAGCCTCGCTTGCCCGCGCGCCGCCGAAGACCAATCCGCTTAGCAGAATTGCCGAGGCTGCGCGACACCACATCCCTTAAGCTCCAGATTACGGCGCTGTTACAGTAATATTACAGCAAGGTTACAGCAGGAAGCAATGCTTGGCAACCGTAAAACGAAAGATTTTCATCCGCCTTTCAGACCATCGGCTGACTCCCGCCATCACATGAGGCAATATGCAACGGTCAAGCAAGACCCCGCCTGATAGCTGTTTACAGCGCGCCAAGAAAAACCCGAGCAGAGTTAAACCGCTGGGATAGACACCTCCCATTCTTCACACTCCGTTCATTGACTCTTCATGCGCGCTTCATCACAGAGGGACATGCTTGCGGTCGTACGTATTCCACGTGCTCCGTCGCAAAGGTAGCCCGCCTCACCGGTCACAAAGAACTTTGCTCCGAGGCTGTATTTCACGCGTCGGGAATCGGGTCATAATCAGGAGGAGTTATTCATGCACATCAGATGTCGCAACATATCCATGCTTCTTTTGGCGAGTCTTGTATTCGCCGTGTCCGGAGCGATGGCGCAAATCAACCGGGCCAACCTTAATGGAACCGTGACGGACCCGAGCGGGGCGAGTATTCCCAATGCCTCAGTTGAGGTTGTCGCCCCCGAGACCGGTTTCAAAAGGCAGACGACCACCGGGAGTAGTGGAGTTTACAGCGTGAGCAGCCTGCCCACGGGAATGTACGACCTTACGGTCTCGGGGAAAGGGTTCAAGACGTTCGAGGAGGAAGGGATCGAGCTTTCCGTTGGTCAGACTCGCACCGTTAACGTGCAGCTCGTGGTGGGCGCACCCACCACGACGGTCGAGGTGCGGGCTTCCGCTCAGGCGCTCGATTCGAACAACGCCGAGATCTCGAGCGTCGTTCAATCCCGACAAGTGGAGGACATCCCCCTGAACGGGCGGGACTGGTCCCTCCTCATGACGCTCGCCCCGGGCGCGGTTAACCTCGGCGCCGGTGGGCAGCGGGACCTGCGATTCGTCGGGCGAGGCATCGATGACAGCAACTACACTTACGATGGAGTCGATGCCACGGGCGTCCAGGAGCAGAGCCAGAAGGTGGGCGTGCGCCTGGCCATTTCGCTGGAATCCATCGGGGAGTTTCGCGTCAGTTCCTCGGTTTATACCGCGGATCAGGGCGGGTCGGCCGGGGCTATCGTCAGCATCGTTTCGAAGACGGGAACCAACTCGTTGCACGGGTCGGCTTTCGATTTCCTGCGCAACAACGTGTTCGACGCACGCTCGCCGTTCGATTTTCCGAGCATCCCGCCCTTCCGCTTGAACCAGTTCGGCACCAGCGTGGGTGGCCCCATCAAGAAGGACCGCACTTTCTTCTACGCCGATTACGAGGGGATTCGCCAGCGTCTGGACACAACGGTGATCGGGTTTGTACCCAACGCCACGTTTCGGGAAAGTGTGAGCAATCCCGTTCTCACCCCCTTCCTCGCCCAGTGGCCGAACAACGGGATGTTGATCCCCACCGGTGACGGCATCACCAACGAATGGGTTCAACCGCAGAGTGATAACACCCGCGAAGACAGCGGGATGTTCCGTTTGGATCACACCTTCACCGATCGAACCTCCATGTTCGCCCGGCTGAACATCGACGACGCCAACTCGACCTCACCACTCGACACCCTGGGCGGCATTGATAATCCACTCATTCGCCCTTCCAATTATGTTGTCCAGTTAACGCACACCTTCTCGCCGACCATCATTAACGAGCTCCGCGGGGGAATCAACCGTTCGGCTTTGCACCATTACCAGAATGGAACGTGTCCCCTCTCGGCCGCCGGCAACGGTCTACCCGGCACCATCTGCGCGGACGTGAGCGGTCCCTTCGATGGTCCCAGTGATAGCCAACTCGACACGGAAGTCGGCACGACGCTTGATGTGTACGACGACCTGAGCATTGTTCGGGGCCGGCACACGATTAAGATGGGGATCGGCGTGGAGCGTCACCGGCTGAACAATTCGGACGAAAGTGTTGCCAACGGGGACCTCTCCTACGACAGCACGGACGATTTCCTTAACAACGTTGTTGACAGCTATTCCTACGTCGGGCCGTTGACCCTCGGCGGCGAACGGCGCACCTACATCATGCCCTACATTCAGGATACGTTTAAGGTGCGGCCCAACCTCACCCTTAACTACGGATTGCGATGGGAGCATTACACGGTTTTGAGGGAGGCGTTTGGCCGCCAGGCCGTGGTGAAGGTTTCGTGCGGAGGCTTCTGCCCACCGGGCACCCTGCTCTATTCGCCCTACTACAAGGATTTCGCGCCCCGGCTGGGCTTGGCCTGGGCACCCGGCGGAAGTGCAGGAAAAACGGTCATCCGCGCTGGGTTCGGGATGTACTTTTCGCCGAACCAGATGGACGACTTCACCGACGGGCACGAGAGTACGGACCAACGGTTTGCTGTTTCGTCAGCGGATGTGTCAAATCTCGCGTGGCCAATTCTTCCGTCCCTGCTTCCCGCCCCATTATACTCGCCCAAAGCGTGGGATCCGAACCGCAAGGACGGATACTTCGAAAACTGGGATTTGACGGTCGAGCGGATGCTCCCCGGCAACTTTATCGGCCAGATTGCTTATGACGGCAGCGAGGGGCATCGGCTGTTCGGCAAGTTACAGGCCAATGTCATCGATCCAGAAACGGGCCTGCGCCCCATACCCACCTTTGGCCAGTACGGCTACAAAAATAACCTCGGCAACAGCAACTTCCACTCGCTTCAGGTGTCCTTGAAGCGCAGTCTGGCCCATGGATGGCTGTGGGGAACGCAGTACATGTGGTCGCACGGTTTGGCCGACGAAGGGTTCGGAGCGGGTGACACCACGAACATTGAAAATGTGTCGTGCATTAGATGTTCCTATAGCAGTTCGGACATCGACATTCGCCAATCCCTCTCGATCAATTCGGTCTACGAGCTTCCGTTTGGACGCGGCAAGCATTTCTTGAACAATGGCGGCGCCGCCGGAAAGGTGCTGGGCGGCTGGCAACTGAGCGGGATTGGCTCTGCAATGAGCGGGCGCCCGATTGACATCGAGATAGACCGGAGCGCCTCGGCCATGCCCGACGGCAACAAAAAAGCTCAGCGGCCGGACTTTGTACCCGGCCAGTCCCTTTACGCGGCCGGCAAGAACCCGAACAACTGGTTCAATCTAGCGGCCTTCGCGACACCCGCTAAAGACACGTGGGGGAACCTGGGACGCAACATTGGACGCGGACCCGGGTATTATGAAATCGATACGGCGCTGCAGAAGGACATTCCCCTTACCGAACAGTTGAAATTGGAGTTCCGCGCCGAGGCGTTTAATCTCCTCAACCGTCCTATATACGGCGATCCGGATTCCGATGTCTCGGATGGTCCCGGCGAGTTCGGGGTCATCACCAGCCAACTCAACACCGGCGCCACCGGGATCGGCTCGTCGCGACGCCTTCAGTTCATGCTGCGCTTGGAGTTCTGATGGGTCGGAGGTGGGTGCTTGCTTAATACCGTAAGCCACTCACTGCGACCGTGAATGGCACGTCGAGTCCATGTTTCGGGCCGAATTCTAAACCTGCCCAGCGCCCGCCCGCGGCTTGCGCCACGTGGCGGGCGCTTCATCTTTTTGACCGCCATCATTCTGGCGCGCAATGTCCACCAAGGTTGGAACAAAGACTATAACTTCGGTAAACTCGATGCGGTGTGCATCGGCTGGAACGCGGTGGACCGTGCCCATGGCGATTTCATTTCCGCAGATCAATATGCAACCGTCGCCGGCCTGATCCGAACGGGACACTGAACAAAGGAGAAACAACTTCGTGGCTGAATTCACTCGTCGGAGATTTTCACAACTCGTGACAAGCCTGTTCCTGGTTTCCCTGGCGGCGGGCGGCCAGGCGGCGCTTCCCCCATCCGAAGGGGCGGACTTCCGCATCAGCGCTAGTGACCTCTCCCACCCCCTGCGGATCATCGTCTACGGCGACATGCGCTTTACCGATCCCCTCCAGGTTAAGGCGACAAATCCCAAGGTGCGGCAATGGTTGGTAGAACAAGTTACGGCGGAAAAGCCCGACGCCGTATTGCTGAGCGGCGACGTGCCCTGGCATGGCGGCAATTCGGGCGATTACGAAGTATATCGCCGCGAGACGCAGAGCTGGCGAGATGCGCACCTGCGCATTTATCCCGCCCTCGGCAATCACGAATTCTCCGGCCAGACCTCCGAGCAGGGATGTCTTGAGAACTGGTGGAATGCTTTCCCCGAGCTCCGCGGCCGGCGTTGGTATTCCGTGCAGCTTGGAACCTCCGTTTATGTCCTCAACCTCGACAGCAATTCATCCTTGTTGCCCGACAGCGAGCAGATCGCTTGGGTAAAAGCCCAACTCGCCGGCCTGCCCTCGGCGGTGCGTTTTGTCTTCTTCAACCTTCATCATCCGCCGATGGTTGACGTGCAGGAGGACGGAGACCCCAGCCACAACGGCCGCCCGAACGAGCATGCTCTGGCGGAAATGCTGGCCCAGGCGCCGGAGAAGTTACGCGTGCGCTTCATCGTGGCCGCCGGGCATATCCACAACTACGAGCGGTTCTTTCAGGCGGACATTGTTTACCTGGTGTCGGGCGGCGGAGGTGCTGACCCCCGTCCGATCATGCGCCTCCCCGCGGATCTTTACCAGGACCCCGGATTCCCCAACTACCATTACGTAAGGCTTGTTCTGGATGGTGAAACCATGACCGGGACGATGGTGCGGGTCGCCGACCCCGATGCTGCCACTCCCGTCTGGCAGGAGAAAGACCATTTCGAGGTTCGCACGGCAGACGGCTCGAGGCCGGCGAGAAAATCAAATTAAATTTGGCTCGCTTCGCTCGCGGAGCCTTTCAGGAGAATGACGACCCATGAGAACTTTTCTTAGACTATGGATAGTTGTCCTATCACTGGCCGCACTCGGCGTCGCTGCCGAAGCTCCCGGTTTCAAACTGACGAAGAAATATCCGGTTCCGGGCGACGGCGGTTTCGACTACATTGTGTTTGATGGCTCTTCGAACCGGCTTTACGTTTCGCACGGGACGGAAGTGGACGTCGTCGATGCGGCTTCCGGAAAAGTGCTGGGAAAGGTTGAAGACACACCTGGCGTACACGGCATTGCCATCGTTCCCAATCTGCACCGGGGATTCACCACCAACGGAAAGAACGCGACCGTCTCGGTGTTCGATACCAACACCTTCAAGACGCTCAAAAATATCTCTGTTCCGGATGATCCGGATTTTGTCTTCTACGACCGGCAGGACAATCGAATCTTGGTTTGCCATGGGGAAGCGGCCGCCCTCACTGTCATTGATCCGGCAATGGAAGAAGTGATCGGTAAGATCGATTTAGGCGGCGGGGCGGAAGCGGCCACCCTCGATGGCAAGGGCACGGGGTTCGTCAACCTGGAAAAAGAGGCGATCGTGGCCAGCTTTGATCCTCTGGCCCTGACCGTCAAGCAAAAATGGCCGATCACCGGGTGCAAGACCCCGACCGGATTGGCCGTCGACGCCGCCCACTCCCGGCTCTTCATCGGTTGTAGGAGCAAGGTGCTGGCCGTGATGGGCGCCGACAGCGGCAAGGTGATCACGACTCTTCCCATCGGCGATCGGGTCGATGCCGTCGCCTTTGACGCGGACAACCAATTGATCTTCGCCTCCAATGGTGACGGCACGGTATCGGTAATCCGCCAGAAGAGCCCGAACGAGTACGAATCCGTCGGAGACATCCAAACCCAGAAGAGCGCGAAGACGATGGCGTTCGACCCAACGACCAAGCGCCTATTCCTATCCGCGGCGGAGATGGAGTCTGTGCCCGCGGCGGAGATGGAGTCTGTGCCCGCGGCGGAGGGGCGCAGAGCTCGAATGCGACCAAAGCCGGGAACATTTGCTGTTCTTGTTGTCGAACGGCAGTAGGCAGACGACGCTCAGCGGATCGCCTACGGCTGGCGGGGTGAGGCCCCCCCTCGTAACGTGCGAGCGCTCTCCTCGAACGATGTGCTTCCCGCTGCGGAGCACTTGGCCGTCAGGTAATCCCGAGCCTGCTCCCCCAGTTAGACAAACCATCGCGATGGCTACGGTGGCAGGACGGTGTGGCTAACGCAGGCCGTCAGCGGCGCGCGGGCTCACGAGCATCCAGCCATTGAGCACGTCCCGTACCGCTCGCGCCAAATCCCTCGGCGCCTCGACTTTGGTAATGTAGCCACGGGCGCCGGCCGCCAATGCCCGCCGGACGTAGCCGGGCTCCTCGTGCATGGAGCAGACCAGCACCGGTATGTTGCGCGCGCACAACTCCGCTACCAGTTCCAAAGCGTCTTCGGTGTGCGGCGAGAGGTCTACCAGCACTACGTCCGGCCTTTCGTGCATGGCGGCATCGAGTGCCTCCGTCACGCCGGAGGCCTCGCGGCACTCGCCAATACCCTCTTCCGCCAGCACCAACGCGAGTCCCTGGCGGATGGCCGCATGGTCATCCACCAACAGGATTCGTCGCTTCTCAGGCGCCGACATAGTTCCTCGATCCCATCGTGTGTCATTTCCGTGAAATGCAGATGCCGCGTCGCGCGCCCAAAGGGTTCGGCAACGGGGCGTCCGCCCAGCGTGAGAGTACTCATGGCCTGAGTTGGTCCCCACCCGGCCCCATGTAGCCGGCGAGCCGGGTGAGGAGTTTGTTAAATCAACTTCCGACATATTGCGTAGTCGGGCCTTAGCGCGTGATGGTCAATGTCCCGTTCACGAACTTAAAGGTGTAGTTGGCCGCGCTCAGCGTGCCCTCGCTGATCGTGATCGGATATGTTCCCGGCAGAGAACCTTGCTTGGCCGTGGTGCTTTCGCTGGGCGCTCCGCTCAGCACGGATTTGCTATCGCCGTTGACGAACCCCGTCACCGTGTAAGTGAGCAGCGGCAGCGGCTTGTTGTATTTCGCCTGGGCGTTCGTCGCAGTCACCGTGAGCAACGCCGGGTTGACCGTGATTGAAACCGTGGCTGTCGCGTTGTAGTAATCGCCAGTGTCTGCCGGCGTGAAGGTCGCGCTGAGTGTTCGAGTCCCCGCGCCCAGCACCGTCCCGTATCCGGGCTTGTAAACGAAGCTGCCCGGCTACAGACGCCCTGGCATTAAGTTGACTGCTGCTCAATGGCGTGCCATATCGGATGGCGGCCGGAGTCGCCCAGGTGATCACGGGAGTCGCCCTGTTCACCGTCAGCGTTACTGAGGCGGTGGCGCTCCGATAGTCGGTCCGATCCGTTGGTGTGAACATTACATACAGGGTGTTAGTCCCGGCTCGCAGTACGGTCCCTGCCGGTGGCATGTAGATGAACGTGCCCGGCGTATTCGCCGTGGCATCGAGCTGGGTGGCGCTCAACGCCGTCCCGTAGGTGATGGGCGCCGGCGTGGGCCAGTTGATCACCGGTGTGGTCTGTTGAATCACAAAGGTGCCGCTGGCTATATTGCTGCTGTAGTTGGAGTTGTTCACGGTGGCCGTAACGGCGTACCGGCCCACCGTCGTGTCCGGCACTCCCGTCCAGGCCACGCTCAGGCCCGACGGTACGGTGGTGGCGGTGGGATACAGCGCCAAGCCGGTGTAAGTCTGCGTCAGGTTGCTCAGCGTCACCGTGGCCGTGGCTTTGCCGATGCTCACGGTCTGCTGCGCCGAGGCCGCCTGGAAGTTCGTCGTCGTCGCCCCGTTGGCCTGCACTACGCAAGAGCCCGCGCCGCTGGAGCTGAACGTCGCCCCACTCACCCACGCGCATGGGCCGCTCACATAGCTGTACGTCAGCGCCGAACTGTCGGTGTTGGTGGTCGAGGCGCTCACCGTGAAGTTGCTGCCCAAATAGGTGGGCGTGGGAGCCAGCGCGAACGTCACCACTGGCGTGGCTTTGCCGATGCTCACGGTCTGCTGCGCCGAGGCCGCCTGGAAGTTCGTCGTCGCCGCCCCGCTGGCCTGCACTACGCAAGAGCCCGCGCCGCTGGAGCTGAACGTCGCCCCACTCACCCACGCGCATGGGCCGCTCACATAGCTGTACGTCAGCGCCGAACTGTCGGTGTTGGTGGTCGAAGCGCTCACCGTGAAGTTGCCGCCCAAATAGGTGGGCGTGGGAGCCGGCGTGAACGTCACCGCTGGCGTGGCTTTGCCGGTGCTTACGGTCTGCTGCGCCGAGGCCGCCTGGAAGTTCGTCGTCGTCGCCCCGCTGGCCTGCACTACGCAAGAGCCCGCGCCGCTGGAGCTGAACGTCGCCCCACTCACCCACGCGCATGGGCCGCTCACATAGCTGTACGTCAGCGCCGAACTGTCGGTGTTGGTGGTCGAAGCGCTCACCGTGAAGTTGCTGCCCAAATAGGTGAGCGTGGGAGCCAGCGTGAACGTCACCACTGGCGTGGCTTTGCCGATGCTTACGGTCTGCTGCGCCGAGGCCGCCTGGAAGTTCGTCGTCGTCGCCCCGCTGGCCTGCACTACGCAAGAGCCCGCGCCGCTGGAGCTGAACGTCGCCCCACTCACCCACGCGCATGGGCCGCTCACATAGCTGTACGTCAGCGCCGAACTGTCGGTGTTGGTGGTCGAAGCGCTCACCGTGAAGTTGCTGCCCAAATAGGTGAGCGTGGGAGCCAGCGTGAACGTCACCACTGGCGTGGCTTTGCCGATGCTTACGGTCTGCTGCGCCGAGGCCGCCTGGAAGTTCGTCGTCGCCGCCCCGTTGGCCTGCACTACGCAAGAGCCCGCGCCGCTGGAGCTGAACGTCGCCCCACTCACCCACGCGCATGGGCCGCTCACGTAGCTGTACGTCAGCGCCGAACTGTCAGTGTTGGTGGTCGAGGCGCTCACCGTGAAGTTGCCGCCCAAATAGGTGGGCGTGGGAGCCGGCGTGAACGTCACCGCTGGCGTGAGCTTGTTTGCGGAGGTAGCTGTCCCGCTGAGGTTAATAGTCTGCGCCGCGGAAGGATAGGCGTTGAGGTTGTTGTCCGTCAGCGTCACGCTGCCGGTAATGGTTCCGCTGTCACCCGCAACGGGCGCGAACTGGATGCCGAGGTTGCAGGCCGTTTGCTGGATCAGCATGAAGGCCGTGCCCGCTGCACAATCTGGAAGCGTGCCGATGCCGAATGCTTGGGTAAAATCGCTGGAACCTCCTAGAACCAATCCGGAATTCGCTGCGTTCAGCGTCTGGTTTCCAGCGTTGAAGACCAGAACCGATGTCGTGCTTGAGCTGCCGTCAGCCACGCTGCCGAAGCCCACCGAGGGCGCAACGGCCAGGTTTGCCTGCACCACCTCCAAAAGGCTGGAGTCCGCAATATAGACGTTGCCGGTGGAGTCCGCGGCGACGCCCACGGGGCTGACCAGGCCCCAACTGCCGTCTGCGACCAGGCTTTGGGTGTACGTGCCCCCCGAAGGTGTCTCCATGATCACCCGGTCGTTTCCGGAATCGACGATGTAGACGACGCCGTTTCCGTCCGCCGCCACGGCGTTGGGCTGACTGAGCTTGTAGGGCGATGAGGAACTGTTGGCCACAATGCTCTGGGTGTAGCCGAGGGCCGAAGGCGTTTCCTTCAGCACCTGGTTATCGGCATAATCGGCGATGTAGACGTTCCCGCTCCCGTCGACCGCGACCCCCGCCGGGCTGCCCAGCCCGGTGGCTACCGTGCTCTCGCTATAAGTGCCGTCCGGCTGGAGTGTCTCTTTCAACACCACGTTATTTTCAGTGTCTCCGACGTAGACGTTCCCGCTGATGTCCAAGGCGATGGCCGCAGGGTTCCAATCAAATTTTGCGGCTACCTGGCTCTCCAAAAAACTGCAGGGGGAGCCGCTACACGTCATCTTATACACCGTCATGGTGCCCACATCCGAGACGTAGATGTTTTGGGCGCCATCTACCGCGACGGCCTGAGCTTGATTAAAGCTATACCCGGTGAGGTCAGTTCCGCCACAGCCAACGTAGCCACCTTCCACAGTGCAGAAGCCGCCGAGGCTATTTGGGAAGCCCGCGAGGCTATTCGACGCTATGCCCAGGAGGCTGCTGAGACCATTTGCCGGCATGCTCGCGGTCGCCGGCAAGAATGCCATCTGGGGGCCCTGACCGGTGCCATACACATAGGCGTTCGGGAGCACGTTACCCGACGTGTCGACGAAATTGACTGAGCCGTTTCGCGTCCCGGAGTACATGGGAAAAAATCCAACCAATACATTGCAGTAACTGCCCGCGGTGTAGGATTTAAACCCGCAGGAGTCAGGCAGAGTCCCCCCGCTCTGAAATTCCTCCGACGGAATAACCGAACCGCTAGCCAGCCCTACGGCGTCGTGGAAGAAGAAGGTCACAACGCCAAGGTTCATAGTGCCGTCATTCAACACCGGCTCTGCTCCCAAATTCAGTGCGCCTGAGAGCGTGGCTTTCAGCACCGCAGGCTTGTAAGGATAAGAATTAATCGCCCCCGCCGAAAAAAAGTTTACGTCCGTGACGTAGAGGTATCCGCTCGAATCTACTGCCAGGCCCGTGGGCCAATAAGTTAGCGCCACCATAAACTCGCCCGATGCAGTCACCTGCACCACCCGGCCTGGATTAGGTAGGGAAACAGACTCCGCAAGGAATATGTTACGGTTTCCATCCACCGCAATAGCGACGGGAGGGTATTGGCAGGTAGCCACCGCCGTGGTGTTGTAGGTGCCGCCCGATCCGCTGGGAACCGCCTTGAAAACCCACTGTGAATAATCTGCGATGTATACGTCCCCTGCCGGATCCAAAGCCACGCTCGTCGGCGCGCTCAGGCCTTGGTTTGCGCCCGCTATCGCAGTTTGGGTGTAGCCGCTGCCTGAAAGCGTTTCTTTCCATACAGTTCTGGTAAAACCTTCCACGATGTACAGGTTTCCGCCCGAATCCACCGCGATGCCTAAAGGCTCGCCGAATCCGGAAAGAATTTGTGCCGGGGTGTAGGCGCCGGCCCCTGAGGTCGGCGGCGTCAAGCTTGTTACATTGCCATTAGTAAGGTCCGTCACGTAGACAGTGCCAGAGGAGTCTACGGCGACAGCCCAGAGGTTCGCTGATGATGAGGCCGCGAATATAACGCTTTCGCTATAGCCGCCGCCCGGCTGCGGCGTATCCTTCAATACCGCCTGTCCATTGTCCACGACATAAACGTTCCCGCTCGCATCCACGGCTACGCTTTGCGGCCCTAGCATTGCTGTCGTTCCGGACCCGTTTGACGGGGATACGAAGGTTTCGCCCCCCCACGTAACCGCTGGAGGCGCCACCGCGTGAAGCATAGGCACTGCCAGGGCGACTGCGCAGGCCGCAATGAACGTCTTGAACAGGATTCTTGCAGGACCACGAAATAAGATAGCGAATGGAAACAGGCGCACGGCTCGTCCGTCTCTGCGTAACATGGCATTCTCTCCTTTGCAGTGGCAGTTCATGTACTCGCGTGGCGATGCATTGCAGTGCATATATTCGGTAACTCGACGTTCTGGCTATGTACGGGAGAGAATGCTAGTGTTGGGCGGGCCTTTTGTATGCAAGGGAATTCCGCCACGACCGTGTGGTGGAATTCCGCTACATGTCGGTGGTGGACTTTCGCTGCGTGTTCCGGGCAGGTTGACCGGTTTGTTGAGGTCTGCGGCTCTTGGGCCGCGGAGGATTCGCTATCCGGCGTGCTTCCGAACGTACTCGATGGCGTGGCGCCGTAGTTCGTACATACCGTTCAGGTCGAGCTTCACCTGGATGCGCGAGTAGTAGCTTTCCACGGTATGCGCGCTGACGTTGAGGGCAGCGGCAATTTCCGGCAGACCCTCTCCCTGGCCCAGCAGTTGGTAGACCTCACGTTCATGCGGGCTCAGCTTTGCGACGGCGTCATCGCGCTGAACACCCGTGTGGCTTTCCGCCAGCGCGCTTGCCGCGTAAGGACTAACAAACCGGCGGCGTGCGGCGACTTCGCGAACCGCCTGCACCAGCACCCCGTGCAACTCCCGCTTCGTCACGTATCCCAGCGCCCCGGCGGCGAAGGCACCTTCCACGTGCGGCGCATCGTTGTGCATGGAATACACCAGCACCGGCACCTCGCGCTTGTGCAGATCAGCAATGAGCGCCGTGCCGTCCTCCCGTTCCAGCGAGAGATCGACGATCGCCAAATCGGGATGGCACTTCTGCAGATGTGCCAGCGCTTCCTGCCGCCCCGCCGCCTCGGCGCACACGTCCATACCCTCGGGCGCGAGCAGAAGCGCCAGCCCCTGGCGGACGGCAGGATGATCATCCACGAGCAGGATGCGCAGGGGCCGGGAATGAATCATGCGGCTGGAAGACATTGTTTGCCTCCTTGATCACCCGTGGCGCCCGGCTCAGCGTGGGAACGCGGCACGCGGCAGGTGACGCGCGTACCGCTGCCGGGCGCGGGCGTGACACTGATCTCGCCTCCCAGGATTTGCGCCCGATACATCATGGTGCGCAGTCCCATGCCTCCCTCGGGCGATGCCGCCGGTAGGCCCACTCCGTCATCCTCCACTTGCAAAATGAATTCGCCGCCGGTGCCGCGTAATTCAACCCTGATGCGGCTGGCTTTGGCGTGCTGCACGGCATTGCTGAGAGCCTCCTGCGCGATGCGATACAGATGCTGGGCCGTTTCTGGGTCGGCCACGCGGACATCACCCGCCGTCATGCATTCACAGCGCACCGTCGCCAGTTCCTGCGTTCGCCTGGTCAATGCGCGAAGAGCGGGCGCCAGTGCCTCCGGTTCCGGTTCCAACGGACAGAGTCCGCGCGCGACATTATGGGCGTCGTCTATGGTGTCTGCCAATAGCGACGAGAGTGGCTCGAAATCCGTGCCTGATACGGTTCCGCCCCGGTCCAATCGTCGCTCCAAAGCCTGACACCGCAAGAGCGCGGCCGTGACCTGTTGGCAGACGCCGTCGTGCAATTCCTGGCCGAGCCGCCGCCGCTCCCTGTCGCCTATGCTGGCAATCTCGCGTTCCAGGCGTTGCCGTTCACGCATCTCGCGTTCCGCCTCCCTTTGGGCCGCGGTACGTTCCACCACCTCCATTTCCAACGCCGCGTTGGCCCGGTATTGCGCGGCCAGCGAGCTCAATAGGAACCGCACGAAGCGATTCAGCAGGACCATCAACGCCACCAGCCATGTCGCCAAGGCGGTTATCTGCTTGGCAGCGACGTAAACGTAAGAGGGATCTATGCCAAGCATGTGGATCACGCTGGGGCGGGCCCGCAGGAAAGTGGCCGACAGAAAGATCGTGGCGCTGGCCCCAATGGCCACGGCCGCTGGCCGATTGCCCAGGAGCACCAAGACGAGAATCGGAACGGCGACGAGCCCAACCTCGGAATAAGGTCCGAGCGGGTTGACCAAGGTCATAATGGCCGCGCCAACGTATAAGGCGACAAAAAACACTGATAACCGGGTGCGGTAGTTCACGGTCCTGAAGAGCGCGACGGCTACCATGACGAGGTAGAGCGGAATGGTGACGTCTCTCAGCCACCAAGCCATGGGCGCACCATGCCCGAGCAGCAACAGAATGAGCACCGGCAGATGAACAACGGCGGCAGCAATCAGCAGCAGATCGGCGGCCTTGCGCCGCCAGGCATCAAGTGCGGTATCCACAGCAGCGCTTTCCGGGCGCAGTCCAGACTCCATAGCACGCTGCTCCATGTACCTAAATCTCTTGCTCGAGGCGGCCGACGTACCTCGCCGCACGGGAGCGCGGGCGCCACCTCCCGCTCGGTCAGTTTCGTGGTTGCGGCAGAGTGTAGCAAAGAGAGCCGAAGCCTGACAATTCATCCCAAGTAATTAATTAGAGTGGTACCGGAACTGAGAGGCTCCACGCGCCGGACCGCCTGATAAGAGGTCAGCTATCTCTGGCACCCGCAATGAAAGGCGTAGGGTTTAATTGAGTGCCAACTCCTGGATCGCGACTCGGAATTTGGTCTATTCCTTATGCCTCATGGCCCAGCTTTTGCCCGTGATGGGGCGGGGATGGTCCAATATTCTGCATCTCACCGTGGATGCCGGGATGGTGAACGATCGGCAACCGGCTGCCACAAACGGGGCGCAGGCGCGCCCGTAGAGCCGACCTCGAGAGCCTGCCCGGGCGCGGTCAGGCAACTTCGCGCGTCCTGACCGTCTGTTTCTTGCCCCTTGCCCGGGCAGGGGGAGACTGGTGGGTCTTTTTCGCGGCCAATGCCGTCAGGCGCTTGGCCGCGAGGTCCCGGAGAGATTTCTGGACCACCACGAAATTCCAAATGCTCTTTTGGGTCAGTTCACCCCAAGAGGTGCGCACTTCTTTCCGTACGGCTTCGAGGTGCTCGCCGGTGGCTTTACCGGTGAACTCCCACTGGTCGATGGCCAGGTTCAGGAGCTTCTGCTGGGCATCGATGTACTTCTCAACGCCTTCCCGCGCCAGTTGCGTCAGGATCTTGAGCTGGTTCCGGGCCGCCGTCCGTCCTTGCTTGCTGCCCTTGCTGGCCAGCGTCACGTCGTGGGCGGCCAGGTCGAGGAACTTCTTCTCCGTCGCGACGAAGCCTTCGATGGCCCGGGTTGCCAGTTCGGCCACGCTGCCGCCGATTTGCGACAGTTCGTCTTTCCGATAGGATTCGGCAACCGCGTGGGTCTGCTCAGCCGCCAAGTCCAGCAACCGCTTCTGCATGTCGATGAACGTGTCCACCCGGTGGCGTACGACCTCCGTTAAGGCGCGGGCGGCGGGGAGTGGCGGTCCTTCCTTGGCCCAATCCGCCACCAAGGCGGTCTCGCCGGCAGCCAGATCCAGCAGAATCTTCCCGGCAGCGGTAAGGTTCGCCACACTGTGGTCAGCGATTTTGGCGATCGTATCGACGGGGCGCAAACGGGGTTCGTGCAGGCCCTTCCGCACCACCCCCGTGACTAGCGCATTCTGCTGCGCGGTGAGATTGAACAGAATCCTCTGGGCGGCCACGAAACTCTCGATTCCTTGCCGAGCCCAATCCGCCAGTTGGCTTACCGGCGAAAAGGCCTTCGATGACCCTTTGGTTTCAGCGACCATGGCGCACTCTCCTTTTCGAACAGTTTATACTGCGATGCAGTATAAACTTGAGTATACGGCCGGCCGGGCCCGGAATCAAGCTAAATAACACATTTATTTTTTTGGGCGTCCTGGGGAAGAAATGAAGATGTCGTTACTCTCGGGTTTATTATACTTCCGCACAACCGACCCCGGAGTTGGTCTTCATCCCGTATCGGAAAGGTGAGCAATATTGAGCAGATTTCATATCCTGGACATGGGAGACTGGAAACTGGCGGTTCTTGGGTACTTCGCGTACTCGCGGGTTGCACTCCGAGCTACGCTCCGACTGCCGTTGTTATCTTGGATGCTCCAGGAGTTTTCGTGACTAGTCTACGCGTTACGCTGGTGGAGTTGCCCGCCACCGTGGACGGGCGGCTGGACGGCTGTCTGGCGAAAGATGTTTACTCTCTATTCCGGTTTCCGGCCCGCGGCGTGCCTTTGCTCGAAGCGATCTGTCGCCGCGCGGGTTACGCGGACGTGGTAACTATCATCCCACAGTTTAATCGTGTACCCGGGCGTCTCGATGTAAGCGATTGGAAGCGGCTTGCGGAAACGGATGTCCTGGGGCTCTCCGTCATCACGCGCACGGCGAATCAGTCGTTTGAATTGGCGCGGCGGGTTCGCCTGGTGAATCCCCGCGTCAAGATACTCTTTGGAGGCCCACATTCCACGGCTCTGCCGGAGGAGTCTCTGCAATTTGGCGATGTGGTGGTCACGCATGAGGGAGACTACACCCTGCCTCTCCTGCTCGAGCGGCTGGAAGACAATCTCCGGGACCCGTATCTCACCGACCTACAGGGGGTGAATTACCTGGGCCGGGACAGCGAAATCATCCGCAACCCGGACCGTCCCTACCTGACCAGCGAGGAACTCTCTGCGCTACCCTTTCCCGTCTATTCTGACCAGATGAGCCGGGGAATCACCCACAACGTTGTCAACACATCGCGGGGCTGCCCTTATGAGTGCGAGTTCTGTTCGGTGATTGAGAACTTCGGCCGGGGATTTCGCTTCCTGAGCGACGACGCAGCGGTGGCGCTGATCCGCCACACGATCCAGTTAAACGGCAAGAGAATATTCTTTGGCGACGACATCTTTGCGGCCAATCGCGCGCGAACCACGCGGCTGCTCGAACGCCTGCTGGCGGAAGGCGTCAGGATGCCGCGCTGGTTCGCACAGGTGCGGGTTGAAACGGCGCAAGACCGCGAACTACTACGTCTGATGAAGCGCGCGAACTGTGCCATGGTTTTCGTCGGCCTCGAGTCGGTGAACGAGGAAACCCTCAAATTGTTCAAAAAGCACGCCACGCTTGAGAAGAACCGCGCCGCCATCGCCGCTTTCAAGGAGGCGGGAATCCATGTCCATGGCATGTTCGTTCTGGGGTCCGATGCCGACACCTCCGAGACGCTTACGGAAACTCTGAAGTTCGCTCGCGACTCGCGGCTCACCACGGCCCAGTTCTTTGCGCTCACGGCACTGCCCGGGCCTCCCCTCACCCGGCGCCTCGCGGAGGAAAAACGGATCTTTGCCTGGGGGGATTGGCAGTTGTTTGACGCTCAGCACGCTGTGGTTTGTCCCTCGCGCATCAGTCCCTCCGAGCTGCAAGCGGGGATCTTCCGCCTGTCCCGGCAGTTCTATTCGGCCCGCGAAGCACTCAGACACCTGCTCCTTGGACGCTGGTATGATTTTGCCATCCGGCTCCGAGGGAGATTTCTCACCCGGCGGATCGAGCGAGACAGCGCATCCTATACCCGGGCGCTCGGTAAGTTCGACCAAGTCCGTGCCGCACTTACGCCGGAACTCGAGAAGCTTGCCGAAAAAGCCCGGATGAAATTACGTGCCTTCGGCTTGGAGGTTAAGGATTCTCGGGCGCGAGCCGAGGCGTGTTTCGAGGATATGTCTCGGCAGTTTGAGGCTACCTGTGACCGGCTGAACCTTAAACTGGTCCCCTATGGGCAGGCCTTGCGGGAGATGGCGAGCAAGAAACTCGAAAAGCACCTGCGGGCCCTCACCACAGAGCCTTGCGAGCGGACATCCTCAAATCTTGCCCATGCGCTTGAGACTCCGCACCCCTGACTCCGCGGGTGGCGCATCCATCGGGGTTTATGTATGCGACCCGAGCCTCGCACTGCGAGCCGTCGCAGTGACGCAGACATAACGAGCGATGGGCATGCTTCATTATGAAATCCGTCAGATCCCACAATCGATCGAAGAAGAGGAGTGAATCCCTAAGGCGTAATTTCCATCTTGGAAGTTCTAGAAAGCAGGGCGCGAAGCATGCCTTAACTCGGTGTTATATTATAAGGTATATCATATTAGATAATGTTTTTACTCCTTGACAAAACCGTATGAATATTATAATATAATGACGTAATCAAGTGAGTGAGGTGGCTAACATGAGAATAATGAATCGCTGGGACCCTTCCCGCGGGGCTATGACGCTGCAGGAGCAGCTCAGCCGCGCGTTTGGCGAAATGCCGGAGCGTACGGGCGAGGAATCGAACCTGACCGCCTGGGCGCCGGCCGTTGACATTTACGAGACCGAGAATGAGCTCGTTATCAAGGCGGACCTGCCGGAAGTGAATCCGCAGGACCTGGACATCCGCGTCGAGAACAACATCCTCACGATTCGCGGCGAACGCAAGTTTGAGAAGAAGGTGGACGAGCAGAACTACCTGCGCATCGAACGTGCATATGGTTCGTTCACAAGGAGCTTCTCGCTGGCGAACTCCGTGAAATCGGAGGAGATCAAGGCCGAATATGAGAACGGCGCGCTGTCGCTACACGTCCCGAAGCGCGAGGAAGCGAAGCCGAAGCAGATCAAAGTAAACGTGGTAACGCCGGCAATTGCGGCTAAGGCCAAGGCGGCCTGAGGAAAGCCAGATCGAAGCCAAAGTAGTAGAGGGGGCTGGCGAATTCGCTAGCCCCTATTTTTAAGAAGCTGTGATTTCTGAACCATTAGGATTTGAGGACACCAGAAACGCGGGTGGCGCATACATCGGGGTTTATGTATGCGACCCGAGCCTCGCACTGCGAGCCGTCGAAGTGACGCAGACACAACGAGCGATGTCTGCGCCACCCGCGGTGGGACCAGTGAGAAAGAGAAGTCTTACAGGCGCGCCGCCACTAGCTCCGCGATGTGCTTGGCGACTTCGGCTTTCGGTTTGGGGCCAGTGTAGGCGCTGGCGGTGACGTTCACGTTCGCTTTCCCCTTACGAAAGGTGATGCCCTCCATGAAGGTATAGGCGTCATCCCCAATTCCCGAGACGGACTTCTCCTTGGGGAACGCGGCAAATACGGCTTGCTTGCTGCGCTCCCATTTGGCGGGATCGAGCGGCTGAATCGCCACGCCCATAACGCCCTCAACAGCACCCTTTGGCCCCTCGATCGAGCATGAGTTATCTCTCTTCGGTGTCATCTGGGCGCCTGGTCCGAAAGCCTCCTCAAAATCTTTTGCGGTCAGGAGCGTACACGGGTGGGGCAGGCCGATGGAGGTGGAGGCAACCGGGGACGCCGGCGCCGCCGCACTTGCGGCCGTGTTTGGGGCCGTGGAAGGCGTGGATTTGGAACAGGCGAGAAAACAGCCCGCCCATATGAGAACGAATACCAGGGACGAAAAACGCAAACGAGTCATGGACATCCTCCCTTTATGAAAATCTCAAAAGTCTATAGCGCAGTCACCGCGCATCCCGTGGACCTATGCCTGGGGCGCGACTTGCTTCCTCATCATACCCAGCGTTTCATCTAGCCGAAGCCATCCATTACCAACCCCATTTCGGCGTTCACGCCGCGCTCTATTGCTTCATCGGCGTTCGCGTCAAGTTCCACGTAGCCTTTCCGCCGTTGCCATCATCTTGGGAGTCATTAAGCACATTTGGTTTATAAAGGGGTTGGTCAATGACCGGAAGAATTACCATGGCATTATCCCAATTGTAGTTCTTCGGCTCGGGGTTGTCGTCATTGGGTTTCCCACACCCGCCGTCGTTGTGATTGTGCAGCGTTCTCTTAACCGTGCCCTGAATTCCTGGTACGTTCAGCTTGATCGTGTACCGGCCGTTGGCAATCGTCACCGAGACTGTGGCCGCTACGTCATCGCCTGCGGTTTCTTCCATGAGCTCCACGTGATCCCAGCCGCCGCTTCTTAAATCGGGCGCGTTCGACACAATGGTTGGGCGCCCGCAGTCCATTTGAACGATTGCTTTTTCTTCCGTGTTGGACGACTCCTTCATGATGATGGTGGCCTGCGGCGAGCCAGTCCATCCAATCCGAATGCTGACCTGGTCGTCAACGTTATGCGTCATCGTCTGGGTAACTGTCCCTTTCCCGTTACCGCTGATCGCGTTGCGCACATTTACGTCCGCCGGCGGGCTTTGTTTGAGGTGATAGGTGATGGTTCCCGCCCATGGGTTGGTCGGGTTGCACTTGCTCTTGGAAAACGGGGCGAGACTGGTCAGGCTGTCGACGAACTGTTTTGCCAGGGCTTCGATGGCATCGAGCGCAGCATCGCCGTCGCTGGTGACGCTGCTGCTTTCTTCCAGGGGCTGGCTGGTGGCACTGTTCTTCATCGTCGCGTTCAAGCGCACCGGGCCCGAACCGTCGTCTGTGACCATGAGTTCAATGACGTATCTTGCCCCGACAGCCCCGAGGAGGGTTGACAGATCTCCCTCATCAGCGCCCAATAACCTTTGGGCACGTTTGAACTGCAACACCGCTCCGAGTCCCAACCCTGTAGCCACTTGCGCGCACGGATATTCGTCCATAAGCAGCTTCGCGACCTGGCCTTCAAAGTAATCAGCGTACGTCATCGCGTTTTTTCCTGGGGACGCCGGCTGCGTGCGCGAGTTGACCAGAATCGTCTGCGGTCCTCCCTGGCACAGTGCCAGCGTAGGAGCGAGAAAAATGCTGAAACAAAGAATGAATAGGGTCTTCATGTTTACTCCTCCTTGGAACCCATGGCCCCCTGTTCGGGAGCGCCAAATCGTGCACGGAAACGCGCGATCGAATTTCCGCCATGGCGACGGGCCGGGAATCACAAGAGCTCACAGAGCAAAGCCGCCGCCGATGGATTCTACGGATGGCCCCAATAAGCTTCCGGAGTGCTCGGCGGTGGGCGCTGGCCCCCGAGAGACGCCAAACTACTTGCTAACGCCGGAACGACTGGTCTTGGCGGCGGTTTCCGCGGCTTTTGCCGCCCATTTATCCGCTTGCGCGCGGTCCGCGATCTCATCCACGGTCAATTCAAACCGCGTAGTGCCTGCCATGCCGAAGTACGCACACTGGTAGGAATAAAAATCCGGCGCCCCTTCTCCAAAAAACCGACGTCGCTGGGTCACCCCTTTTCCCCAGGGATATTGAGTTACTTCCGGCGGACCGACCATCTCGGACTGGCCTCCAGCCCAGGTTTGCGCTTTCTGCTTGCTGTCGGTTTCAACCTGCTGTCGATTGGCCGGCGCGAGTGTCTGTTTCCAGTAGGCATTGTCTTCGAAGGTGTAGAATTTCAAGTGGTATTGAGTCATGGTCTGACTCCGTAGACCGCTTTTCTTTTCGGCGAAAAAGCCGATCTCCGCCAATACCTGGCTGATGGTCAGGCTCTGACCCGTGACTTGGGCCCCTTCTGGAACCAAAGCGAGGATTTGCGGAGGGACCTTTTGACTTGTAATAACCTGAGCCGAACCATCTCGAACGCTTGCCATAATACCTATCGTGGCAATAACCATGAATAATATCCGGCATTGAAGTCTATGCATGGTAGATCCTCCTCATCGGAATCTCCGGCATTGAACGCTCCCGGTGGGTCACGATGAAACCACCCGGGGAAACAACTCGCCGGCCTGGAACTCCTCTGACGCTCCACCCCTGGCACCAGTTAAGAACCGCAAGCTCCGCCTAACTCTGCGCTTCCAACTTCATGGCGGCAAAAGAGCAGCCCGTCTCCTCGTTGAGGCCCGCCATCCTGTAAATCGTCTCGATGTGGTGCTTTTCTTCGCCCAGGTACATGTCACCTTCGATCGAGTGCAAATCCGCGGCCAGCAGCCTGCGTTCCTGCTGACTTTGTCCGCTGCCGCCTGGCGCACTCGCATTGATCGGCGCGAAAAGCCCTCCGGGCGCGAAGATGACAAGTCATCTCCTGATTATGTCTACCCGGATTTTCATTTGCCCAACCTCAGCCAAACAACTATTCCGCATGCCCCTGCACCGTCAGATACTGGGCTCCTGGATGCGGCCTTGGTCTGAGAAAAAGCCACCGAAGCGCTCGAAACAAACAGGGTGAATACAAACAGAACCGTCACCCACCGACACATGATGACACCTCGGTTAATTTGCAGAGCCAATCTAACCGTGAGCCGATCGGTCGCGAAAAACGGGAGTTGCGCCGCCTACCACCGGAAATTCTCCACCCGCGGGCAGCGCCTTGCCTTACTGCTTCACCAGTTCGACGCGACGGTTTTTGGCGCGGCCGTCCTCGTTGTCATTGGACGCCACGGGAGAGTAGGGCCCACATCCATAAGCCCTCAGCCGGCCGGCCGGAACGGCGTATTGGGTGGAGAGCGCGGCGAGCACCGCGGCGGCGCGCTTGCGCGAGAGGTCCATGTTCATGTCGAGCCCGCCCTGGTTGTCGGTATGACCGACGACATAGAGTTTCAGCGCGGGGTCGCCTTGCAGCAGCTTGGCGATTTCCTTCATCGTCGCGTCGGACTGCGGCTTGATATCCGCCTTGCCGGTGTCGAAATAGATCCCATAAACAGAAGCGTGACCGGTGCGGTTGATGTCATTGGCCAGCGACGCGGCGTCCACCGTGATGAGATCCGACTCCATGGGCTTCACTTCGATGACGTAGAGCTCGGCATTGGCTCGGGAATCCGCGCCCTGGTCGTCAATCAGCAAGCTCACATAAACGTCGCCCTCCGGCCGCGCGAGCTTCGCCGAAATGTATCGAATCCCGTGCTGGGGTCCCCAGTAATCGGCGTTATCGCCGCTGTTGGCGTACGCATTTGCAATCGAGCTCCCGCAACCCTGCGGGCCGCAAGTAAAGAGCGTCTCAAACCCGGCCTTCTTGAACGCGCCTTGATAGTTGCGAAAGACCTCCAGCACCGTGCGTCCTTGGGGAGCCAAGTAAACGATGCGAGTGATCTTCCCTTCCAGAGGCTGGCTCTTGGTAAATTTATTCTCGTCAGCCACCGGGCCCAGCGGAAGGGTGAACTCATCGAACTCTTTGGTGAGATACTTCGTTATAACCGAGCCGGGATATCGCGAAATCAAGGGATGGTCCTTGCTTCCCTCCACGTCTTGGTCTTCTCCTGCCGCGAAGGGCGCCGATAGGCCTAGCACTAAACAGGCTACGAATAGTGTGCGAATGAAAGTTGTCATGGTCTCCTCCTGGAATGAATGATTGAGCTGAAAGCGGGTAGCAGTGCGAGTCGGCGCTGCGAGACGCTCTCTGGGCCCTCGCAGCGAGTTTGGGTGTCGGCGTTTGATGGGGAAGGGCTGCGCCGAGGTTTACACTCGAAAGTAAAAAGAGGAAACAGTACAGCACAGAAGCGATACTGCGCATGGTTTCCTCCCACCGAGGGAGATGAGCCGGATTTTTCGGTTGTAACCAGCTATTGCGCCAAATTGTGCGCCCGCCTCCCTGCCAGGTCAAGGCTTTTTTACAGTTTTTACAATTTGAAATCGGAAACGCGCCTTAATTCCTTCTTGAGGCCACCGTCTGGTCGGAGGGCCACACCTGCATCCTGGAACACAGGCAACATCAAAATACGTTTTAGCAAATCAAGCCAAGAGACCCCACTACCATGGCAGAAGAGCCTGCTGACGTGCTGTCCTGCCAGCAACCCTTCGAGTAGTTCTCGTGCAATTAAGGATCCGGCCTGAGAAGTCGCTAGCGTGGCCCAGCTTTGGCCAGTGATGGGGCGGGGATGGTCCCATATTCTGCACCTCATCGTGAATGCCGGGATGGTGAACGATCGGCAACCGGCTGCCACAAACGGGGCGTAGGCGCGCCCGTAGAGCCGACCTCGAGAGCCTGCCCTGAGCAGCACGAAGGGACGGCACATGCCGGGCTCAAGCCCGGCTCTGCCTCTCGTTGTAGCGGCGGTTTCCGACCGCCGCGCGTCGATCGGAGATCGACGCTACAGCTCGCGCCGCCCTCGCGGGCGGAAGGCCACCGTATTCAAGGGATCTGGGATCAGGGGTCAGGGGCTTGTTCGGTTTGGGAGAGGGAAAACCAACTCGCGGGTGACGCATACATTGAAATACCATGTATGGAAAGCGCCGGGATAAACCGGCAGAAAGCAGAGGATGAAGATTCCTCACGAGAAAGGAGTAGCGATCCACTCGGCCCCGAATTTTGCGCGGTGTGTCGCGAGGCATGCCGTGAAGCGTAAAACAGGGGAAGAGGCGGGCTGGGTATAGAGCTCCGAAAAACTCCAATCAGGACGCCGACGTTGTCATACTGTGCGGAAGGCCATACGGACGGGAGCGGTAGCGCGAGTTCCCGACCGGTCCTGCGTAGTCGAAGACCCCAGACACGTCTCGATACTTTCTGCACGAGAACCGGGAGACCTCCCCGGTGTCCCAGACGATCGGGACCGGCGGGCGAAGGCCGAGGCCGCACGGCCCGCATGCACGTCAGGGAGGAGTCGCACCGCGGCATAGTACCGATGAACTCTTCGAACCAAGGCGGAAGATCGCCAGCGGAGAAGAGGGAGGGAAGGCTGCGGCACAAGGAGAACACCCACGAGCCTAGCACGCACCCGACACAGTGCGGGGCACGCGTGTCCCAGGGACTTGTGGGGGTGCGGCCCTTCGGCCGCTCTCATCCGAGTGAAGAGCCGTATGCGCTAACGAGCGCACGTACGGATCTGTGCGGGGGGTGCTGGGTAACCAGCATCCCTACCGCGAGTGTGCCGAGCATGTTCGACAGCTTGAGGGTGAAAGTCCCTTTGACAACCTGATGGAGGTGAAGTCATAGCGAAGCGCAAGGGCGTCGCCGCGAGGCGGGGTCTGAAGGAAGCGTGGAGCAAACGCACGAGTCGATGTACAAGAACCGGATGGGAGGCATACGGTGCCGGACGAGCGAGCTCGCGTCCGCGAAGTCCACATCCATCAAAGGCACCGGTTGTAGATTCGGCGGCTGCGTGCGGAAGGCGGTCGAGCTTACCTCGGGAGGTCTGCCGCTAGTCCGGGATACCGGACTGAGGGCTGAGTGATCGGCCCTGACCGGGCGGCAGAAGTCAGCAGAGGGCGTAGTAGTCCGTCCACCGATGGACGAAGGCCCGAACGGTCCCCGCAAGGGGTTGATGGGAGTGGCCAGTAAGCAGCGTGACTCATGAGCGACCAGCGGCAGAAGAACCAGCTAGTGTTGGCCTTTCTGGAAGAAGGTAGGGGTGAAGCCCCGAAGCACTCTCAGGAAGGGACCGAATCGCTCACGGCGAAGCGCGGAGCCGAAAGCCCGGCCATTGGCGAACGGTTAATGGAGGAAGTCTGCGAGCGGGAAAACTGCAAGCAGGCATTGGCACGAGTCCAGGCCAATAAAGGGAGTCCGGGAGTGGACGGCATGACGGTCCACGAACTTCCCGGATACCTGAAACAGCACTGGCCGGTTATCCGGGAACAGTTGTCGCGCGGAACCTACAAGCCGCAACCGGTAAAACGGGTGGAAATACCCAAGCCGGACGGAGGGGTGAGGAAGTTAGGCATCCCGACGGTGCTGGATCGATTTATCCAGCAGGCGGTGATGCAGGTTCTGCAGCGCAAGTGGGACCGGACGTTTTCCGAACACAGCTACGGGTTTCGTCCTGGGCGGTCGGCGCATCAGGCGGTGGAACGAGCGCAGAAGTATATCGCGGAAGGCTACCGCTGGTGCGTAGACCTGGATTTGGAGAAATTCTTCGACCGGGTCTCGCACGACAAGCTGATGGCGAAGATCGCCCAACGGGTCAGCGATAAGCGCCTGCTGAAGCTGATCCGGGCGTTTCTCACGGCGGGAGTATTGGAAAACGGGCTGGTGAGTCCGGTGGATGAGGGGACGCCGCAAGGTGGGCCCCTGTCGCCCTTGTTGAGCAATATCGTGCTCGACGAGTTCGACCGGGAGTTGGAGCGGAGAGGTCTGCGGTTCGCGCGGTACGCGGATGATAGCAATATCTACGTTCGCAGCCGACGGGCCGGGGAGCGAGCGATGGGCAGCGTCAGGCGGTTCATCACGACGAAGCTCCAGCTCAAGGTGAACGAGCAGAAGAGTGCGGTAGCGCGACCCTGGGAGCGGAAGTTTCTGGGCTTTAGTTTCACATCGGGGCGGGTGCCCAAACGGCGAATGGCGCCGCAAGCGGTGCTCCGGTTCCGAGTGAAGGTTCGGGAACTAACCGGCCGGACACGAGGCAGAAGCACGGAACAGATGGCGACAGAACTAACCCGATATCTCCAGGGTTGGATCGGCTATTTTGGGAAGTGCCAGACGCCCTCGGTGCTAGCCAGCCTGGAGGAGTGGGTCCGACGTCGGCTGCGGTCGGCGATCTGGAAGCAGTGGAAGCGAGGACCGGCACGTTATGCCGAGCTGCGGAAGCGAGGCGTGGGCACGGTCCTGGCCGCCCAAACGGCGGCCAGTGCCCATGGTCCTTGGCGGCTGGCCAACAGCCCGGCCCTCGCGCTGGCACTGCCCAATGCTTACTTCGACTCGCTCGGGCTTCCAAGATTGACCGTTCGTTGATAGCTCCACCCGCCGAACCGCCGTATACGGACCCGTACGTACGGTGGTGTGACAGGGAAAGCTGGCGACAGCCTACCTATGTCTATCCGCCACCCGCGGGGACTCTGAGGAACGGCTCAGCCGCCTATTTGACGATGTGCCGGAACGTACCGGCGAGGAATCGAACCTGACCGCCTGGGCGCCAGCCGTTGACATTTACGAGACTGAGAATCAGCCCGCCATCAAGGCGGACCTGCCGGACGTGAATCCGCAGGACCCGGACATTCGCGTTGCGAACAACATCCTCACGATTCGCGGCGAACGCCTCCTCTAGTACGAGCGGTGGACTCTGCGGAAGGTTGCGCGCCCCGGCCTTCCGTCACCCCTGAGGGCGCTGATGGATCCTTGTGCCCTCGGCGATAACGGGCCCGGACTACACGACCGCCAGCATCGTCTGCGTTCGCCGCAGATTCAAAACACTCTCTACTGCGCATGCCAGGACGTGAGCGAGTTCATCGCTGGTCACAGGAGGTACAATGAAGTCAAAAGCCCCGCCGGCCATCGTCTGCACATAGAGCCTGACATCGATGAGGCGCGACACTACGATGACCTTCACGGGCTTAAGAGCCTCAAGTGACAGCTTAACGACGTCCGCCCAGTTGCCGTCAGGAAGCAGCGCTTCTGTGAAAACCAAATGGGGTGGATCGACCTTTCTGAGCAGCGGCAAGGCCTCCCCGCAGGTTTTCAGCCAATTAACTTTGATCATACGGCCTTCCAGAGCCTGTTTCAGCAGGCGCTGCGATTCCGTGGACTGGTGCAACAGGAGCGCTGAGATTTCTTCTTTCATGAGAGCTGCTTTCGGTTCCGGAAATCGGTAGCTGGTTATTGGGCTATGGGAAATACTTGCGTGCGGCGCGGACTCAAGGGGTTGGCCCACTCCGATTTGTGCCTGAAGGCCTTTTCTCGTGGATGCTGACGCGCCAGATATTCCTGGATATCCTGCTCCCCGATGCGCAGGTGGGATACAGCGCACAATTGGGGTGTTTCGCGTTCCAGTTCGCGCCGCAATCGGTCGAAACAGATGCTCGGCCCATCCTGGAGTTTCAAGGAGACCCACCGAGAGGTCTTGGACTCAATTTGCACAGTGAATTCGCGTGCCTCTCGGGGTGGGTCCACCACATCGAAATTATAGATTCGGGAATTAGTCTTAATGTCGTACCCAGCGAACTGGATAAACATACTTCGACCTCCTGTGTGCCCTGCAGCGCTTATCCTTCGAGCCGGCGCTGAATGCTAAGGACGGAAGTTACTTTTGTTCTCTCGCCTGGCTTTTTCCAGCGATTCGCGGTCTTTCTCGTCTTCTCTCTGTTGACGCTGGATCTCCCGCTGCGGAGCCTCGATCGCATCTAGCCGGATGGCCTCGGTGGTCGCGGCCCGGGCCAGGGCATCCACTCTTTTCGCGAACGCAATCATTCCAAAAGTCGGTTGGGAAGTGGAACGATAGAGGTTAAACGAGTACTCGGCATCTTCCCAACGCGCGATAATGAGCTCGCTATCGTTGTAAACTTGACTCGAAGAAAAGCCGATCTCGGTGTGAGGGGGCCGGGTGGCAGGTCCGTACTGGGCCGAAATCGCTTCGATCATGTCCTCCGTGGTCAGCCCATCGGTTTCATCCCGATCGTAATTGACCACGATTCGAAAGAGTTCCCCGTTGTAAAAGCTGAACAGGACGGTTTTGACGGGGTCGACCTGCGGTGAAGAAAAGCTGCTCGAAAGCCAGATCGGCCATTCCAGTTCTTGCATGACCGCGGGGCGTTCGTGGATCAGCTTAGCCCCAGAGGTCTCCACGCCCGCCTGCTTCGCGACCGCTGTCAGCGTCTCTCCAAACTGAAAGCTGCGGTAACGGGAAAGATCCGGCGCGCTCGTCGCAGGCGCCGAAACGGGAACCGCTGGCAGCGGTCCGTCGAGAGCACGCAGGGGTTGAAACTCCAGCGCCTGGATTGGCACCGGTTGTATAAAGATCACTTTTGCCTCATACGGCTTCACATCTTGCGAGCGAATCAAGGGAACCGCTGCCAGCACGGCCCCTAATACTGAAACGATGAGTCTGCGAGCGTTGATCACGGGAGTCCTCCTTCAGGGGACTTGATACTTTACGATTGCACTGCTGTCGGGGCGGCCGCCAACTTCGCTGGATCCCATTCCGAAATGCGTTTGGCGTGGAAGAGGGATGAACTTTCCTGAATATGTCGCGGATGGCCAGTGATGGTGACGTAGGGCAACCCCACGAAACTCTTCACGGCCACTCGGGAAATCTCCAGGGAGTTGCATCTGTCCGATTTCATGTTTGCCATGATCTTCTTAACTGCCCTGCGAGTGGTTTTCTCTGAATAAGAACCGAAGGCCATCGCCTTGACCTCATCGGGCATATAGAAAAAGGTCCATCCCGCCTCACAGAGTTTCCCACCCATTCCGAAGCTACTCAGATTCTTGACCAGTCTCCAACCCTTCAAGTACGGATCGCTTTCTAAGGGTAAGGTTTCCGGTAGAGGCGTGGCGTCCCTAATAAAAAGCGTCCCGCTCTCGATTGTTTGTTCCATTGGTTTCTCTCCTCTGTTTGCCCGTGCGCTCAGGGCCACTACGCTTACGGCTTCACAGCGACTCACTTCCCGGGTGCAAATCTGTCAACGACGTCCCGGAGGGTGACGACCCTTCATCTTCAGCGCTGCCCAAGTTCGTCGCGGCGCTATTGCTGTCAGCCCTCCAAGAGGCGGCTTCCGCCCGTTGATCTCTGGTGGGCCGGTAAATCAGAGTCAAACCATCACGGCAAGCATCGGCAGGACGCGCGAATTGATCCTGGTTCTTCATGATGAAGTCCAGAGTCTGCGCCAAGCCGTCAGAGTGGAATCCATTCGAGAAGTGCACCCCGCTGGGATGGGCTGGCGAAGCCCATGTCCAGCAGTCGCAAACCAGACGTTGGTAACCCCCGCCTCGATCCGACCAGATCCTCAGATAATCCAAAGAGGTTCCAGGTACACCTTGGTATTCCACCCGGATTGAACTGGGCTCGCTACCTCTCGTCAAATCCTCCCAAGATTGAACCACCGCAAAACGCAAGGCCTTGTCGAGTTGCATGTTGAGTCTCCTAATGAACAAATCCCTTCGATGATTGGAACCACACGGCGCCGACGAAATGCATCCAGTCAGGTGCTTGGAGGCTCTCTTTCGGCCGAAGAACCGCAAGCAGCGAGTGCGCCGAATCTGAATTCTCATATTCCACCTCGCACGAAACCAGCCTGACTAGCGTCGGCCGCCCTTTAGTACATCCCTCCGCCCATACCTCCCGCAGATGCCGCCGAAGCCTTGTCTTCCTTGTCCGGGTACTCGCAGACCATGGCCTCGGTGGTGAGTAGCAACGAAGCAATTGACGCAGCGTTTTGGAGTGCGGCACGTGTGACCTTGGTAGGGTCGATGACGCCCTCCGCGACGAGGTCGCCGAAGCTCTCGGTCTCCGCGTTGAAGCCATAGTTCTGGTTGTTGTTCGACTTCACTTTCTCCACCACCACCGCGCCTTCATGCCCGGCGTTGGCGACGATCATGCGTAGAGGCTCCTCAAGCGCGCGCGTAACGATGTTGATGCCGATCTGCTCGTCCCCGTCGCCCCTCATCTTATGGAGGGCGGGAATGCAGCGCACCAGTGCCACTCCGCCGCCAGGCACGATGCCTTCCTCCACGGCCGCCTTCGTGGCGTGCATGGCATCCTCGACACGAGCTTTCTTTTCCTTCATCTCGGTCTCGGTCGCCGCACCCACTTTGATCTGAGCGACGCCGCCCACGAGCTTGGCAAGGCGCTCCTGTAACTTCTCAAGGTCATACTCGGACGTGGTCTCTTCGACCTGAGCACGGAGCTGCTTGACGCGGCCCTCGATGTCAGAGGTCTTGCCGGCACCCTCGATGATGGTGGTGTTGTCCTTGTCGATCGTGATCTTTTTGGCCTGGCCGAGGTCTCCAAGCTTCACGTTCTCAAGCTTGATCCCCAAATCCTCGGAAATGGCCTTGCCGTCCGTCAGGATGGCGATGTCTTCAAGCATGGCCTTGCGGCGATCGCCAAAGCCCGGCGCCTTCACCGCGCAGCACTGCAGCGTCCCGCGCAGCTTGTTCACCACCAGCGTGGCCAGGGCTTCGCCCTCGACTTCCTCGGCGATGATCAACAGCGGCTTGCCGGACTTGGCAGTCTGCTCGAGCAGCGGAAGCAGGTCCTTCATCGAGCTAAGCTTCTTCTCGTGGATCAGGACCAGTGCGTTCTCCATCACGCACTCCATGCGCTCGGGGTCGGTGACGAAGTAAGGAGAGAGATACCCGCGGTCAAACCGCATGCCCTCGACCACTTCGAGTGTCGTCTCCATGGTCTTGGATTCCTCGACCGTGATAACGCCATCCTTGCCAACCTTCTTCATGGCTTCCGCGATGATGTTGCCGATGGTGTGATCGTTGTTGGCGGAAACCGCGCCCACTTGGGCGATCATCGCGCCCTCGACCGGCTTCGAGATCTTGTCAATCTCGCCCTTGATGTGCTTTTTGTTACCGTCCTTGCCCGTCTCATCGTAACCACAAATGGTGCGAACCGCGATTTCAATGCCGCGCTTCACGGCCATCGGGTTGGCGCCCGCGGCCACGGTCTTCGCGCCCTCGCGGAAGATCGCCTGTGCCAACACCGTGGCGGTGGTGGTCCCGTCGCCCGCAACGTCGGAGGTCTTGGAAGCGACCTCGCGTACCATCTGGGCGCCCATGTTTTCGAGCGGGTCCGGCAGCTCAATTTCCTTCGCCACCGTTACCCCGTCCTTGGTGATGGTGGGGGCGCCAAACTTCTTGTCCAGGACCACGTTGCGGCCTCTGGGACCTAACGTAATCTTCACAACGTCCGCCAATTGATTCACTCCGCGCAGAATCGCATGACGGCTCTCTTCGCCATGTACAATTTGCTTTGCGTTTGCCATAGTCAATTCCTCCAGAATTTCGATGTCTTCTGCGGGTGCTCTGCTGCGGCAGTTCTTAACCGCGCTACACCCGCCGGACTGCTTAGAACCGGCTGCCAGCCTACTTCTTCACGCTCGCGGCGCCAGCCTTGCCTTCCACGACGCCCAGCACCTCTTCCTCTTTCAAGATCAGATACTCTTCGTTGTCGATCTTGATTTCTGTGCCGGAGTACTTGCCGAACAGGATGCGATCGCTCGCCTTCACGTCCAGGGGAACGATCTTCCCGTCTTCGTTCATCCTCCCGTTTCCGACGGCGATCACTTCGCCTTCTTGCGGTTTCTCCTTGGCGGTGTCGGGAATGATAATTCCGCCCTTCACCGTCTCCTTCTCTTCAATTCGCTTTATCAGAATTCGATCATGCAGCGGTCTGAAATTCATGTTGAGTCTCCTCTCACGTTTAGTTCAGTATCGAATAATGGGTCTGGCACCAGTGATTCGGCTCGACAAACGATGTCGTTTTCTTTGCCGGCGGCTTGCGCGGGTAGTGCCCTTCTAAGTACTCCCGGATGTCCCGTTTCCCGATACTCAGGTGGGCCTCAGCGCGTGACTCTTGTGTTTCTCTTTCCAGCTCCTGCTCCAACCGCTCAAAACAGATGCCTGGGCCATCCTGGAATTTCAAACGGGCCGAGCGAAACGTCTCGGATTGAACTTTGACGGTGAATTCACGTGCCTCCTCGGCTGTGTCGATCACGTCAAAGTTATAGATTCGAGAACTGGCTGCAACATTGAAACCGATATACTGGATGTACATGCTAGCCTCCTTTCTTGGTCCTGCGAGCGCTGACCATGGTTAGCCCTACTGACACTGCCGCTCCGCCCGACCCTCAATGACCAGGTGGTGGTTCATCGAAACCTTTCAGGCTTCGCATCATAGGAATGACTTCGTTTTCAATAATGCGCGTGAAATCCTCGACACGATTGGGCTTTAGGTGTATGGAAACGCTCCGAGCAAACATGAGGACCTCCTTGGATCTCGCCTAAGAGGTGCGATTGCAGATTACCTGACTTAGTTCAGATGACCCGGGATGTGGGAGTAAAGGGTCTCAACTCCTTAACCAGAGTAAGTTAATTAACTTTATTTGTCAAGGTAAATCTTTAATATTCTATTAAATTTACTAACTGAAGTTAAGGCGTGTAAGAATCTGATAGAATTGGCCTTAAGAACAAGGCAGTGCCTGGAACCGTTAGGCCTTGAGTAGCAGGATCTGGCGGCGGCCGCGTAAATTGAGGATTCCTACATTTCGTAGTTGTTCGCCAAGATGAAAGAGCCTCCATCTGACGCGACGGCGTTTGTACCATCGATAAGGACGAAGGCGATGTCAACTAAGTGGTCTGGGGTTTTTGTACCGCAGGAAGTAGTATTCCATGCCGCTGTCTGTCAGTTCCACGATGACATCTGCCAACGCACCGCGATGTTGCGTGCTGTCTTTCGCTTTTTCAAGAGTCGCGAGGAGTGCGAGGGTCTTGGCGCGGAGGCTCTTGGAGTGGTAGAAGCGAAGGTACGGTTGGGTTGACGGTGGGGATGCTTTGGCCGACGGCTTGACACGTGGCGTTGTTGTTGACTTGGAGGGTCGCTTGGACGATGTAGGCACGATATCTCCCTTCGATCATGAATGCGAAAGGCCGTTTGGGTGTGAGGCGGGCGTGTGCCGCCTAACTCCCGCCTTAGGCTGACCTGGAGAAACCGGACAATCCGGATCATCCTGCCCCACTCGCCAGGGGCAGCCTTCCGCAATGATTCAGTACATGCGCCGTCTTCTGGACGTCCTTGTGCCTAAGAGTTTCTGGGACAGCGCGCATTATATCCCAAGAGCTCGCTCAACCTGCGAGTCAACGGCGCAGCGTTTAGTATTGCCGATTCCTGGAAATCCCCATCGCACCAATGATTCTTCGGATGATCGAAAGGGCGAGAGCGGTCTGGGATCAGGGGCAGGGGCTTGTTCCGACTGGGAGACCGAAAACCATTTCGTGAGGTGCGGGCACCGCTAGGCGCAGACCTTCCCTTGATTCTATCGGGGCTCGATGCGGATGGCTTTTATAGGTCGTGCGAGGGGGCATAGGGTGGCGGGGGAGCGAACGCAAGGCGGCGTTTTCGCGGCTTCGCGGTGGACAATATCAAACCGGCGCGGCTTTCCAGCCTTCAATCTTGCCAATCGCCTCGGCCAAGGCGGCAGCTTCGCGGCCGGCACTCCAAGACGCCTTCGGCGAGGGAATGCGGGTTGGGCCCGCCTTCGGAGTGCGGTCGCGCAGCTACCGCCTTTAGCGTTGGGCGCAACTATAAACTCGTCCACGTATACCAGCGGCACCGCGCTCCGGGCTCGACGTGGGCGGCCGCGGACACCAACCCTCTCACCGGCGCCGTTCAACCCCCGGCTTGAGTTTCGTTGCAATTTTGACTGCGTTTGTCCAGATCGGAAGCCCGGACGCGCCGGCCACCGCGTTCGCGTACTCGCGTGGCAGCCGGCGCTCACCCGGTACCACTCTGGCCTACTGGGCCGGGGTTTCCGCTGGGGCCTCGGGTGCGGCCGGGGGCACGGGCGCTGGCTTCGGCGCCTTCCTCTTGGCCTTCACGTGAACCTTCGGCTTAGCCTTCGCTTTGCTCTTGGGTGCGCACTTCATAGGTCCGTCACCTCGCGTTTGATGTGAAGACTGCTGCTGCAAGTGTTACGTGAGACTTTTATGAACGCATTAATAGCACAACGCCTCGACAGTTTCTATATAAAAAAAGAAGCTGTCGCTATCAGCTATCAGCCGTCAGCTTTCAGCTATCAGCCATCAGCTCTCAGCCGGCAGGCCTCGGTGTCGGGTTAACCGGAGCCGACCACCGACCGCTGGCCGCTGACCGGCGATAACCGGCGGCTGACAGCCGATAGCTTAGAGCTGATAGCTGAGGATTGAGAGCTGACGGCTGAAGTCGGTGCAGCAAAACCATGTCTGACAGCCGACCCGTGGTTGGTAACCGGCGAAAGTTGGAAGCTGATAGCTGAAAGCTGAGAGCTGATAGCTCTCTCATTCACTCCCTAGCGGCCGGCGCGCAGCACGCGCAGGATTTGGGCGCCGTACCTCTCGGTCAGGTACAGGCCAACCCCGGGGACGGAGAGCATTTCGCTGGTGGTGTTGGGCCGACGCTCAACCAACCCGCGCAAAGCCCGGTCGGTAAAGATGCGGAAGGCGGGGATGCCGAGCCGGCGCGCTTCGGTGAGCCGCCACGCTCGCAAGGCCTCCTCTACTGCCAGGTCTGAGGGCGCGTCCGAGGGCGGCTGGGCGGTGCGCCGCGGGCTCGCTGGTGCGGGCGCGCCGGATGCGGCAGGGTAGGGCCGAACAGCGTTCGGCCCCGTGACGGGGCGTTTGGGACCAAGCGCCGCGCCGGCCGGCCGTGGGCTGGGCGCGTTCGCCGTGGGTTTGGCATTGTCGAGCGAAGCGCTGACGCCGCTCAGTCGTTGGCCAACCGCCGGCGGGCTGGTGCCGGCGCCACTGCTTCGCCCCTTCTTCTTGCGCTTGCGACGGATGGGAACGGGTTCCTCCTCTTTCAACTTCAACACCAATTCGACGGGGGTTTGTGCGTCCAGCCGGTGGCCGGCGGGCGTCAAGCGCGCTTTGCGGTAGGGAATCTGCCTGCCGTCCTTTTCGAACACCTCGTCATCAAGGCACAGCAGGCCGGCGCGGGACATGCCCCCCAACAGGTTTTCGAAATCATCACGCGTCATGTCATGGTGGGGGAACAGCTCGGAATGGAGCCTGCCCGTTGATCGGGAAATGCCCGCACCCAACGCCATAGCCACACGCCGCACCGCCGCCTGCTCGGCGGGCGTGGCGTTGCGAAAGCGTTGCGCGTCACAGTGCGCGGGTGCGCAGTAGTCGCAAATGCCGCAGGGCTTGGCGCTGTCGGCGAAGTCGCCGAAATGCCGCACCACGCTCACCATCCGGCACTGGTGGCTTTCCGCGAAGCGGATCATCAGCTCGATTTGCTCGCGCTTGTGCTCGCCCTGGGCAAGGTACGGTTCGCGCCAGTCGCTGCGGCCCAGGTTGACGTTTTCGGCGAAGTCCACCTCCGCGCCGCCGTGCGTCCAGAGCTTCTCCAGCGCGCGGTCAAACACCTCGGGATCCATTCGCGATTGCTCTTGCAGATCGCGCTTCCCCTGGGGCTGGGGCGTTAGCCGATCGTAGATGCTCTGAAGAACCGTCACGTCGGGATAGTCCCGCTCGAAGAAGAAGTCATGCGTATAGCGGTCCGCATAGGAGTGCATCAGCAGGGCGCGGCTCGGCTTGCCATCACGCCCCGCCCGCCCGATCTCCTGGTAATAGGCTTCAATGCTTCCCGGCAGGGCGGTGTGAATGACGGTGCGAACGTCGGGCTTGTCAATTCCCATGCCGAAGGCAATCGTGGCTACGGTGATCTCCAGCTTGCTGGCCAGGAACTCGCTCTGCACTTCCTTGCGGCGCTGCGCGTCCAAGCCCGCGTGGTAGGCGGCCGCCGCATGATAAGCGCTAAGCTCGTTCGCCAGGGAGTCGGCCTGCTTGCGCGTGGGCGTGTAGACAATGGCCGGGCAGCGCTGCGGATCGGCAAGCAGCTCGCGCGTAAGCTGGAAGCGCTCGGAGGGCGGTATTTCCACTACCTCGATGGCGATGTTGGCGCGGCGAAATCCGTGAATAAAGCGCGAAGGCTGCGCCAATCCTAGTTGCTCCACAATATCATCCTGCACGGGCGGAGTGGCGGTGGCCGTCAGAGCAATCACCGGCGCCGGCCGCAGGGTGGGCACGTGCTGGCCCAAGCGGCGGTAATCGGGGCGGAAGTCGTGCCCCCATTGCGAAATGCAGTGCGCCTCATCGACCACTACCAGCGCCAGTTGGCGCTTGGCCAGCATCTCCGGGAAGCCTTCGACGCGCAACCGCTCCGGGGCAATGAACAGGAATTGCAGCTTTCCGGCCAGGTAGTCGCGGCACGCCTGGCGCGAGTCCATCCGGCGGCGTCCCGAATGGATGCACTCCACCGCAAACCCGCGCGCTTTGAGCTTGGCCACCTGGTCTTCCATCAAAGAAATTAGGGGGCTGATCACCAGCGCCGTTCCCCCTCGGGCAATGGCCGGCAATTGGTAGCACAGCGACTTGCCCGACCCCGTGGGCATTACCAGGAGTACATCGTGCCCCTGGATTACCGCCCGGCACACAGCTTCTTGATTCGGGAGAAAGCTGTTGAACCCGAAAGCGCGGCGCAGCAGGGCGGTGAGGTGATCGGAAGACGAAAGCAACTCGCCAGGAGCGGCCAATGGCAGTTGGGAGGGTGATGCAGCCATGGCCGAAGGCTGCCCGCCGGGGCGGGGGATCGCGAGCGTACCTTGCACCGCATTGCGGCGTGACTTGTCAGCCAAATCCTTCAACACGGTTCCTCGGGCGGTGGACAAAAAACCGTCAGCCGCGCGCAAAGTGGGATGGCGTTCATTATTTCACAGTACGCCTTGATGAGTCACCGTTGACCGCCATTTTGTCCATCTTGTGTGCAGGGGAGGAGCCGGGTGTCCCAGGCAGTTGTGGGATATCCACAATCGAACGCCCAAGTGCCGTGGAGAATGAAAACCGTGAAGAATGAAAACTTGTTTTTGATTATCGTTCCAGCGTATGCTCTCGGAAACGACAATCCATCAGCAGAATAGGGAGGTACACGTGGTGAGAGCATGGTGGGCGATCATCTTGCTGGCAATGATCTGCTGTGCCGCGGCGTTTGCGTATCCTGCCAATAAGCCGGTGACGCGCGACGACATCCTCTTCCTCTTAAACAACTATGTACCCAGCGATAGTGTCACAAATCTGGTGAAGGAAAACGGAGTTGATTTCGACCCTCAGCCGGATTATCTGAAAAAGGTCCAGGCAGCCGGTGGGAAAGAGGAGCTGCTCAGCACGCTGCAGGGCATTCATGCGGTGGGTTCGCATCCCGCCAAAGCGCAACGCCCAGAGGCCGAAACGCAGGTGGAGCAGCACCTGTCGCGAGCCCTGGAGCTGGAAAAGTTAGAATCCTACTCCGAGGCCGAGAAGGAATACCGCTCCGCCCTGGCGATTCAACCCAGGAGCAGCACGCTGCATGTAGGTCTGGGCCGAGCGTTGGCCAAGCAAGAAAAGTGGGATGCAGCGCTGGCCGAGTACCGCGAGGCGTTACGCTTGAATCCTAAATCCGCGGAAGCGCATGGAGCTCTTGGCCTGGCGATCTCGCTGCGTGGGGACCCGGCTACGGCCATTCCCGAGTTGCGTGAGGCTATTCGACTAAATCCTCATGATCTGCAAGCGCGAAACATCTTGGGGGCTTCGCTTTTCAACATTCACGACCTTGACGGCGCGTTGAAGGAATTACACCACACGGCCGAGATGGCGCCGGAGACGGCCGCTGGCCATTATGCGGCGGCGCAAGTGCTGCTGCTGGAAAAAAGGGACACGGACGGCGCGATTGCCGAATTTCGTCAGGCCATCAACCTGGACCCGTACACTTGGTTTCCCCACAATGATTATGCCAACGCCATCGGAACCAAGGGTGATTGGGACGGCGCCATCTTCGAGTATCGCCAAGCGCTGCGATTGCAGCCGGATTCGGTGGTGGCCCACGCCAATCTGGGTTTTGCGCTCGCCAATAAGGGCGACTTGCCGGGCGGTACCGCCGAGGTCCAAAGCGCGATGCACATCAATCCCAATACCCCTTGGCCGCACCTCGTCAATGGCATGATTCTGAACATGCAAAAGAAGGTCCCGGAGGCCATGGACGAGTACCGCGAGACAATCCGCCTTGATCCCGGCAACTCTTACGCCCACTTTTGGCTGGGTGTCGGATTGGGGGCGAACGGGGATTTCCCCGGAGCGGTGAGCGAATGTCGCGAGGCCGTTCGCCTCGAACCCAAGAATCAGTACTTTCACAATCAGCTCGCGGTATACCTCAGCCATAACGGCGACAACGCAGGCGCGGAGGCAGAGTATCGCGAAGCCATCCGCCTGGACTCCAAGTACGCCATGGCCCACGCCAACCTTGGTGCCCTGCTTCTCGAGGAGCACAGCAACCTCCCAGAGGCAGTCAAAGAAATTTACACGGCGTACCAGCTTGACCCCAAGAACCCGGAGATCATCGCGCTTTATAAGAAATACACCGGCGGGCTGTTCTGATTGCGTAACGGTTCCTGCGCGTGCTCCGGTGTTGGACAGTAAATTATCAGAGGCTAGGTACTAGCCATGCGCGACATTGTGTCATGCTCTATTCAATTTTCCATAATTGACGCAACTGGATTTGTTTTCAGTATGTTCTCAGGTTTGGGAGGTGGAAAAACGGTCTTCCGATCTTTTATTTTCAATAACTTCTCAGGTTTGGGAGAATGCGTCTAGAGCGGACATCGTGTCCCTGCGGGTGCGGCACGTTGTTGGCCTTTGGACTAGCTATGACCGGACCTGATTTCCCTCCGCCAGCCTTCCCGAAGCGCCCCTATTGAAACGCCGAACCCTGACCATCGACCAAGATTATAGCCTATCAGTTTGCTTTGTCAAGATGGAAATTTGCCCCGGCTCTCCTCTGCTTTTTTCATGACGGTAATGGAGGCCACCAATCAACAACTTTGACGTGCCCCTGTAGCGGTGTGCCGGGTTCTTGACTTTGCGGGGGGCATCTTCTAACGTAACGAGTTTGGTGTTTTGACCCCCTGGGAAAGGAGTGGCGGCGTGAAGGTTGCGTTCGTAGCGTCAGAAGGTGTTCCGTTTTCCAAAACCGGTGGGTTGGCGGACGTGGTGGGAGCCTTGCCCAAGGCGCTTGCCGCACTGGGGTACGAACTGGAAGTCATTCTGCCTCGTTATCGCCAGACCCCGCGAGGGTCCAGTGTGCCCGACGCGCAGAGTTTGACCCTGCCACTCGGTGTTGGATATAAGTTCGCGGCCGCACAGGACGGCCTCGCCCACCAGGTGCAGACCTACCTCATCGATTGCCCGGAATATTTCGATCGTGAGGGCCTGTACCAGTGCAAGGGTGAAGACTACGCGGATAACGTACATCGTTTCGCGGCGTTTTCGATGGCGGCGCTGGAGTTGCTGAAGCGCGGCGCGGCTCCCCCGGACATCATCCATTGCCACGATTGGCAATCGGCGCTAGTCCCCATCTATCTCTCCCATCTGTATCAGGCAGACCCCTATTTTGCGAAGACATCGGTAGTGTTCACAATTCATAACCTGGGGTACCAAGGTCTGTTTCCGCCTGGCGTGCTGCCTCAAATTTCGCTGCCTCCCGGCCTGTTTACTATTAATGGGGTGGAGTTCTATGGAATGGTGAACCTCCTCAAGGGAGGGATTCTCTTCTCGGATTTCATCACCACCGTCAGCCGTAAATACGCCGAGGAGATGCAAACGCCTGAGTTCGGCTACGGGCTGGAGGGCGTGCTTCGTTCGCGTGCCGACCGCCTCCAGGGTATTGTCAATGGCGTGGATTACACTGACTGGGATCCCGCCGCGGACAAGCTGCTGCCTGCGAATTACACGCCCGCCAACTTGAAGGGAAAGACCGCCTGCAAGAAGGCTCTGCTGGAAAAAATGGGCGTTGCGACGCCGGACCTCCGACGACCCGTAATCGGCATCGTGTCGCGGTTTGCGTCACAGAAGGGGTTTGACCTGATCGCCGCGATCGCCGAGCAGTTGGCGGCGCTCGATCTTTACGTGGTGGCCCTGGGCACAGGCGAGCCTGCACACGAGGAATTGTTCCGGGCAATGGCCTTGAAGTACCCGGATAAATTTCTGGTTCGGATTGCTTACGACAATGTTCTGGCCCATCAAATCGAAGCCGGCTCTGACATGTTCCTGATGCCCTCGCGGTACGAACCTTGCGGGCTCAACCAGATTTATAGCTTGAAATATGGCTCCGTGCCGGTGGTGCGCGCCACGGGCGGCCTGGACGACACCATTGAGCCGTTCGATGGCAGGTCCGGCACGGGATTCAAGTTTCAGGAATATTCGCCGCCGGCGTTGCTGGCCGCAATTCACACCGCGTTGGAGGCGTATCGCTTGCCCGCTGTTTGGCATAGACTGATGCAGAACGGTATGACGAAAGATTTCTCGTGGAACACATCCGCCAAGCAATACGCGGGGATTTATGAGAAGCTACGTGCGCAGAAGCGCGACAAATGACGAAATTGGAAAATCGAAACTGGGAAGTGGAAAGTTTGGAAGTCGAAGCTGGCGCGATAGTTCAAGCGCGGTGACGAGTGACGAACGAAGCTAGAGTTGAAATTCACCCGACACAACCGAATTTCGAGTTTCCAGTTTCGAGTTTCCAGCTTCGATCTCCGGAGGTTATTTATAATGGCAGGCATTCATACATTAGAGTTTAGCGATCAGAATTTTGAGCAAGACGTATTGAATTCGCCCCTGCCCGTGCTGGTGGATTTCTGGGCAACGTGGTGCGGGCCGTGCCGCATGATGTCCACCACAGTGGATGCCATCGCGGCGGAATACGCCGGACGCGCCAAGGTTGGCAAGGTGAACGTGGATGAAAACATATCGATCGCCAGCCGTTACGGGATCCGCAGTATCCCCACGCTTCTCTTGTTCAAAGCCGGCAAGATTCAGGAGCAGGTGGTGGGCGCGGCGCCCAAGACGACCATCAACCGTCTGATCGATAAGTATCTTTAGACCGAGTTGCCAGTTCTCAGCTTCCAGCTTTCAGCCAAAGCAGCGCGTCGAATGAGGACGCGGACGGCGGCCATCGCACGGTTATCATGTATGATACGTATGGGCTGATGGCTGATAGCTGAAAGCTGAAGTCTGAAAGCTTATTTCCCGAGAAGCAGGTCAGCATGTCAAACAATGTGGTAGTTCTGGGTGTTCAGTGGGGCGATGAGGGTAAGGGCAAAGTCGTTGATGCTCTGACGGAGCGCTTCGATATTGTTGCCCGCTACCAGGGAGGCGCCAACGCCGGCCACACGGTGCGAGTGGGGGATCGGAAGTACGTTCTTCAGCTCCTGCCCACTGGCATCATTCGGCCGGATAAAGGCGCTGCTATTGGAAATGGCCTGGTGGTGGATCCCCAGGCGTTGCTGAGGGAAATTTGCAAGCTGGAAGAGGCGGGTGTGACGGTGGGCCAGCGGCTGAAGGTAAGCGACCGCGCGCATCTGATTCTGCCCTATCATGGCTCGCACGAGGCGGCCGCCGAGACCGCTCGGGGCGGCGGAAAAATCGGAACTACCCGCAAGGGCATTGGGCCGTCTTATGAAGACAAGGCTGGCCGGCGTGGTTTGCGGGCTTGCGACTTGCGTGATGCGGCGAAATTCCGGGAAAAATGCCTGGCGATCGTTTCGGAAAAAAATCGCATTGACGCCGCGCTCTATGGCGCGCCGCCGCTGGATGGCGAGGCCGTGGCGGAACAGTGCTTGCAGGTGGGCGAAGGTATTCTGCCGTACCTGGCCGACGTTTCTGCCTATCTGAATGGCCAAATGGATCAGGGCAAACGCGTCCTGTTTGAAGGTGCCCAGGGAACCATGCTGGACCTCGACCACGGCACTTACCCGTTCGTGACCTCGTCCAGCTCGACGGCCGGCGGGGCCTGTACGGGAACCGGCGTGGGGCCCACCCGGATCAACTCAGTCATTGGCGTCTCCAAGGCGTACGCCACTCGCGTCGGAAGCGGCCCTTTTCCCACCGAGGCACTCGGCGAGGACGGCGAGAAAATCCGCGAGCGCGGCGGCGAGTACGGCGCAGTCACGGGACGCCCCCGCCGCTGCGGGTGGTTCGATGTCCCCGTCGCACGCTATAGCGCTCGCATCAACCATCTGGACGCGTTGGTGATTACCAAGCTCGACATACTCGATCACCTTGCGGAAATTCCCGTCGGAATCGAGTACGAATACAAGGGCAAACGGTTTCAGGATTTCCCGCCGGAAATCGAAACATTGGAGCAGGTGAAAGTTCATTGCCGCACTATCCCCGGCTGGCAAAAGGATACCTATGGCGCCCGTGAACTTGCGCAATTGCCGCCGCGCGCGCAGGATTACCTCAACTTTCTCGCCGATCAAGTGGGTGTAAAGGTCGCAATGGTTTCAACGGGACCCGAACGCGAACAGTGCGTGTGGATCGATGACTCGGTCATTCGTCCTTAGCCACTTGTCCTTGGCCATTTGCGGTCGGTTGTCAGGATCCAGTTGTCAGTGGTCACTTGTCCGTATGGCCGTTAGTTTATTATGTTGGAGTGGATACTCGGGCTGCGGAGAACTGACGGGGACAGTGACGACTGATGACCATGACTGACAACTGATGACTGAGAATCTCTCTTACAAACAGGCGCTGAAGATCGTCGAAGAAAAGCTGGCCACAGCAAAGCTTAAGCCGCACAGCGAAGTTGTGCCCCTTGCCGAGGCCCAAGGCCGGGTCTTGGCGGAGGATGTCGCAGCGGACCGCGATTATCCTCCGTTTCATCGTTCCCTTCGCGACGGCTTTGCCGTACGTGCGGAAGACGTGGCTGGTGCGCCGACCCGACTGCGATCGGTGGGGGAGATTCCTGCGGGCGGGCACTTCACCGGCGCCTTAAAGCCAGGTGAGTGCGTCTCCATCATGACGGGCGCGCCGTTGCCGGCCGGGTCGGACGCGGTAGTTATGGTCGAATATACGGAAACGCACGACGGCACCGTGAATATCGATCGCGGCGTACGATCCGGTGAAAACGTGGTGCAACAGGGGAGTGAGACCCGCGCCGGGGCCATCGTATTGCGCCAAGGTAAGCGGTTGGGGGCAGCGGAACTGGGCCTCCTCGCTACCGTCGGGAAATCGATGTTAGCCGCGTTCGCCCGCCCCGTAGCGGCTATCCTTCCCACGGGTGATGAGGTGGTGCCGGTTGAGCAGTGTCCTGAGTGGTTCCAGATTCGCAATAGCAATGCCGTTTCGCTTTCGGCCCAAGTGGTGTCGGCGGGGGGCGTTCCTCGGTGCCTCGGCATAGCACCCGACCGGCCGGACGCCTTGCGCACTCTGATTCAGGAAGGCTTGGATGCCGACCTGCTCTTGCTTTCGGGTGGGGTTTCGGCAGGGAAGTACGACTTTGTGGAGCAAGTCCTTGCTGATTTGGGCGCCGAATTCTATTTCCAGAGTGTGGCATTGCGCCCGGGAAAGCCCCTGGTTTTCGGGCGTACGGCGGGCACGTTTTTCTTTGGCTTACCGGGCAATCCCGTCTCGACGTACGTCACGTTTGCCCTCTTTGCCCGTCCGGCGTTGGCCGTTTTGGGTGGAGCGGATTTTGCCGCACCTGTATTCCTCCGGGCGCGACTCGATAAACCCTTTCAGCAGCGCACCGGATTGACGATGTTCCTTCCGGCGGGGCTGGACAACACATCCGGAGACCCGACGGTGAGTTTGGTGGGCTGGCAGGGCTCGGGGGATTTGGTGGGCCTCGCTGCGGCCACTTGTTTTGTCGTCGTCCACCCGCACCAAGCCAGCCTTGCGGCAGGAGATTGGGTAGATGTTATGGCGAAGGAACGTGTCGGGCTGTAGATTCTGAATTTCAGCCGCGCCGGTTCCTTGTGCCTTATTCTGTGATGAATCCTAATACTGTGGTGAATCCGTTGAGTCCATCCATTCGTAACATTGCCATCATTGCTCACGTCGACCACGGCAAGACGACGCTGGTTGACGCGATGCTGCGCCAGAGCGGGATCTTCCGTGAAGGCGAGCAGGTGCTGGAGCGCGTCATGGACTCGAACGAGCTCGAGCGCGAGCGCGGCATCACCATCCTGGCGAAGAACACGGCGATCACCTATCACGGCACACGCATCAACATTGTGGACACGCCCGGCCACAGCGATTTCGGCGGCGAGGTGGAGCGCTCCCTGAAACTCGTCGACGGTGTGCTGTTGTTGGTTGATGCCAGTGAGGGACCGCTGCCGCAGACGCGGTACGTTTTGCGCAAAGCGCTTGAGGCCAAGCTGCCTCCCATCGTGGTCATTAACAAGATTGACCGCAGCGACGCCCGCCCGCAGGAAGTGTTGAACGAAGTGTACGACCTGTTCATCGACCTCGATGCCACGGAGGACCAACTCGAGTTTCCCGTCCTTTACTGTATCTCCAAGCTCGGCATCGCCCGCGAGGCGCTGGATGGCACTTCGGAGAACCTCCAGCCACTGTTCGAAACCATTTTGCGTGCCATTCCCACTCCGGCCGGGGACCCGGCTGCGCCGCTGCAACTGCTTGTTGCCAATTTGGATTACAGCGAATACCACGGGCGTCTGGCGTTGGGCCGGATTTTTTCGGGCACGCTGCGGCGGGGTGACGAAGTGGGCATCGCTAAACTGGACGGAAGCCTGCAGAAGACCCACATCACCAAGCTATATGGTTTTGAAGGGCTGGAGCGAATCGAGCTCGAAACCGCTGCGGCGGGCGACATTGTGGCCATTGCCGGCGTCGAGGGTATCACCATCGGCGAGACTGTGACCAGCGCCGAGTGTCCCGCGCCGCTGCCGCACATCCCTATTGATGAGCCTACGATCTCAATGGTCTTTACCGTGAATACCTCGCCCTTTTCGGGGAGAGATGGCGCTTTCGTGACTTCGCGTCATCTGCGCGAACGGCTCGACAAGGAACTGCTCACCAATGTATCCATTCGCGTCGAGGAGATGGACAGTCCCGATTCCTTTAAGGTGATGGGCAGGGGTGAACTTCAGTTGGCAATATTGATCGAGATGATGCGACGCGAGGGTTATGAGCTTGCGGTGGGGAAGCCGGAGATTATCACCCGCACGGTGGACGGCAGGCTTCAGGAACCCTCTGAACAGCTCATCGTCGATGTGCCCGAGGAATTTGTGGGCGTGCTGATGCAGGAAATCGGCATGCGCAGGGGCGTGAATCACAAAATTGTGAGCCACGGCGCGGGTCAGGCGCAGAACGGACGCGTGCGCCTGGAGTTCTCCATTCCTTCTCGCGGACTCATCGGGCTGCGGAGTGAAATCCTGAAGGCGACGCGCGGCACGGTGGTGATGAACACCCTGTTCGACGGTTATATTGATTGGCAGGGCGATATGGCCACCCGCCTTACCGGTTCGCTGGTCGCCGACCGGTCCGGCCGCACCACCGCCTATGCGCTATGGAACTTGCAAGAACGCGGCGATTTGTTCGTGCAGCCCGGCGTGGAGGTGTATGAAGGGATGGTGATCGGTCAAAACTCGCGCTGGGACGATATCGACGTGAATGTGGTCAAAGAAAAGAAACAGACCAATATGCGCGCCTCGGTGGCCGATGAAGCCATTCGCCTGGTTCCCTTTCGCCCGTTGACCTTGGAAGAAGCCATCGAGTTCATCGCGGAAGATGAACTGGTGGAAGTGACGCCCAAATCCATTCGGCTGCGTAAAAAAATCCTGGAATACAACAAGCGGCCCAAAAAGTACAAACACCCCGCTTCGACGTGAGCGAGTCGTCTCTCTTGAATCGGTCGCCAAGGGCAAGCTGAGTTCAAACAGACAAACCCTCTTCCCGCCCAAGCCGGTACTAAAACCCTAACAGACTATGAATGCGGCGGTCACTCGAAGCCTTTCTGAGAATTGAAAAGCCGCAAGAGGGAACCAGGTAATTGGGGCATTGGTCGCACGAGGAGGGGCGATAGATCGACATTGTGTCGCATGACGCACCCCAGTGCGGGCATTTCGACTGGATGTCAGGCGCAAGTCGTTCATATTATTAGCATTCAGAACTGTTCCGCAAACACCTGTTTGGCTGAAGTCGTGCAGAAGTAAGTGAAGTTGAAGAGTTTGGGAGAATGATAGTGGCTTAGCAAGTTTCGTGGTGCCGGAGTTCTGGTGAGATTCTCACCACGGGTGTTCGCGCTATAAGGCGAACGCCTGGGCCGGAAGCCCGTTGTCCGAGGTCCTCCCAAGGAAAGTCCGAAGTTCCAATTCCAAGGTCTGAGGCGCGGCCTGGGAGGGAGGATAGGTGTGGAACTTCGGTGATTGAAGAGGTCGGAATCACGATTCTGAGGCTGTGATTCCGGATTTCGAATTCCGGATTCCGGATTTCGGATTCAGGACCGGATTTCGGATTCAGGATAACGAAGGAGCATGGAATGGGAACGAGTTTTCGTAAGCCGGTTGCGCCCTCGACCGACAAGCGTTGGAAGATAGTGGAAGCTTCCATGCGCCGGCTGGGGAACCAATCGCAGGCGCTGATTGAGGTGTTGCACACCGTACAGGAATCGTTCGGCTATTTGGACGCGGATTCGCTCCGGTTCGTGGCTTCGAACCTGCGCGTTCCGCTGAGTCAGGCTTATGGAGTCGCGACATTTTATCACTACTTTACGATGAAGCCGCCCGGGAAGCATACCTGCGTGGTCTGTACGGGCACGGCCTGTTACATCAAAGGGGCAGGCAAGCTGCTGAACGAGATGGAAAACAAGTACGGAATCAAGCCGGGAGAGACCACCGCCGACGGCAACGTTTCCCTGCTTACGGCGCGTTGCCTGGGAGCGTGCGGTATCGCCCCGGCTGTGGTGTTTGACGGTCAGGTGGCGGGGAAGGTGGGTCCCTCGGATATAGCGGCCAGAACGGGGAAATGGGGAGCATAAGCGAGGAACTTCGTTCATGTCAGTTGATGATGAGGGAAAGAGGTTGAACCAATGACGCCTGAGGAACTTGGCGAAATCACCGCCAAACAGGAGGAAGCGGAACGGCAGTTCAAGAACCGCTTGCACGTTTGTACGGCAGCGGGCTGCCTGTCTTCCGGGAGCGACAAGGTTAAGGCCGCGCTCGAAAAGGAAGTCAAAGATCGCGGTCTGGAACACCAGTGCAAGGTGAAGGGTGTGGGCTGCATGGGGTTGTGTGCCCAGGGCCCGCTGGTGTCTGTGAAGCCTCGGAATGTTTTGTACCAGAATGTGACGCCTGACGATGCGGCGGACATCATCAAGAGTCTGGACGCGGAGCCAGTGGCGCGCCTTGAATGCCCCACCGACATGCCTTTCTTCCGCCGGCAAGTAAAGATTGTGCTGGAGAATTGCGGCCGCATCGACCCGGAGCAGATCGACGACTACATCGCCGCGGGCGGTTACGAAGGTCTGGTGAAAGTGCTGACCGAGTTTTCGCCCGGCGAAGTGGTGGAGCAGGTTCTGCGCAGCGGGTTGCGTGGGCGCGGTGGGGCAGGTTACCCCACCGGATTGAAATGGGGCACCGTGGCGAAAGCCGATGCAGACCGCAAGTACGTCGTCTGCAACGCCGATGAGGGCGACCCCGGCGCCTTCATGGATCGGAGCGTGCTGGAGAGCGACCCGCACCGCGTGCTCGAGGGGATGGCCATTGCCGGCTATGCGGTGGACGCCACGCAAGGCTACATTTACGTGCGCGCCGAATATCCTTTAGCCATCAAGAACTTGAAAACAGCCATCCGCCAGGCGCAAAACCTGGGACTGTTGGGGAACAACATTTTTGGCACCACCCACAGCTTCCATGTAGAACTGCGGCTCGGCGCCGGCGCTTTCGTGTGCGGCGAGGAAACGGCGTTGCTTGCCTCCATTGAAGGCAAACGGGGAATGCCAAGGCCTCGGCCGCCTTTCCCCGCCGCCGAAGGGCTTTGGGGATATCCCACGCTGATCAACAACGTGGAGACGTTCGCCAATATTCCGCCTATCCTGCGCAACGGCGGCGACTGGTTTGCGCGCATCGGGACGGAGAAGAGCAAGGGAACGAAGGTGTTTGCCCTGGCGGGCCGCGTCCAGAATACGGGCCTGATTGAAGTGCCGATGGGCATTACGCTGCGCGACATCATTTTTGAAATTGGCGGCGGCGTGCCGGATGGCCGCAAGTTCAAGGCGGTGCAGACGGGTGGACCTTCCGGGGGATGCATCCCGGCGGAGTTCCTCGACATGCCGGTGGATTATGAGTCGCTGAAGAAACTCGGCTCCATCATGGGCTCGGGCGGCATGATCGTTATGGACGACACCTCCTGCATGGTGGACGTTGCCAAGTTTTTCATGGAGTTCTGCATGTCCGAGTCTTGCGGCAAGTGCGTACCTTGTCGCGCGGGCACCTACCAGATGTACGAACTGCTGGCCAAGATCACGGAAGGCCGAGCGACGGCGCAGGACATCGCGGCCCTGGAGGAATTGTGCGACTTGGTGATGAACACCAGCCTCTGTGGACTGGGGCAGTCGGCGCCTAATCCCGTACTGAGCACGCTACGCTATTTCCGCAATGAATACGCTGCCCACATCGAGGAGAAAAAGTGCCCGTCGGGCGTCTGCCAGATGCCTAAGGAGGTGACAGTTTGAGTACAGCGGTTCGCGTAATTACTCTGAACATCGACGGCCGCGACATCAGTGCGCGCGGCGATCAGACCATTCTCCAGGTGGCGCGGGAAAACAATATGTACATTCCCACCCTTTGCCACCTGACAGGGCTGTCCCGGGTCGGTTCCTGCCGCCTCTGCCTGGTGGAGGTTAAAGGCGTTAACAAACTGCTTCCGGCCTGCGTCACCCAGGTCGCGGAAGGTATGGAAGTAACACTGAACAGCGAACGGCTCAACAAATACCGTCGCTCGATCCTGGAACTGCTGTTTGCGGAGCGCAATCATGTGTGCGCGGTCTGCGTTTCCAATGGGCATTGCGAATTGCAGAACCTGTCGCAGACGCTGCAAATGACCCACGTTCACTTTGCGTATCGGTATCCGCGCCTGGCGGTGGACGGATCGCATGAGCGCTTCGTGGTGGATCACAACCGCTGCATTCTGTGCGCCCGGTGCGTGCGGGTGTGCGATGAAATCGAGGGAGCGCACACGTGGGACATGCTGGGCCGCGGCGTGAATTCCCAAGTCATCACCGACCTCAACCAGCCGTGGGGCGAGTCGGAAACCTGCACGGGTTGCGGCAAGTGCATTAATGTTTGTCCCACCGGAGCGCTGGTCGAGAAGGGCAAATCGGTGCGGGAAATGACGAAACATCGGCAATTTCTGCCTTATTTGACGTTAATGCGGGAGAGACGCTGGTGAGTAAAGCACGGGTTGCAACTTTATGGTTGGATGGCTGCTCGGGCTGCCACATGTCGCTGCTGGACATGGATGAGCGGCTGCTCGAACTGGCCGGGAAGATCGACCTCGTATTCAGTCCTCTGGTGGATCAGAAGGAGTTTCCTGAAAACGTGGATGTGGCGCTGGTGGAAGGCGCGGTGAGCAGCGACGAAGACCTGGAGAAGATCCTTAAGGTTCGCGCCCGTTCCCGCCTGCTGGTTTCGCTGGGCGATTGTGCGGTGACGGCTAATGTGCCGTCGATGCGGAACCCCTTTCAGGTGAAAGACGTGTTGAATCGGTCATATGTTGAAAACGCGACGCTTCAACCGGGAGCGCCACGGGAGGAGGTCCCGGCGCTTCGTCCCAAGGCTCGCCCGATCCACGAGTTTGTGAACGTGGACGTGTATGTGCCGGGTTGTCCGCCTTCCGCCGACACAATTTATACGGTGCTGTCGGAAATCCTGGAGGGGCGCGTGCCCGAACTGAGCGCCAAAACGCGGTTTGGAGCGTAAAAGCAGTGACAAGTGGCAAGTGACGAGTAAAAAGAGTTCTGAGAAGTGGCTAATGTAGTGCGTGCTCGTCACTTGTCACTCGTCACTTGTCACTATCTTTTGAGGTCAGTATGAGCAAGCAGACGTTAGTCATCAGTCCCGTGACTCGCATCGAAGGGCACGGCAAAATCACGATTCAACTGGATGAGCAGGGGAAGGTGGCGGATGCTCGCTTTCACGTGACGCAATTTCGCGGTTTTGAGAAACTGTGCGAGGGCCGGCCGTTTTATGAGATGCCCTCGTTAATGGCTCGCATTTGCGGGATCTGCCCGGTGAGTCACCTCGTTGCCTCCGCGAAAGCATGCGACGCAATTCTGGCGACGCGTATTCCCCCTGCGGCAGTCAAGCTGCGGAGCATTTTGAACCTGGCGCAGATTGTGCAATCCCATGCGCTCAGTTTTTTTTACCTCTCATCCCCCGATTTACTGCTTGGAATGGAATCAGACCCGGTGCGCCGGAATATTCTGGGCGTGGCGGAAGCCCACCCGAAGATGGCGCGCGACGGCGTGCGGCTGCGGCAAATCGGGCAGCAGATTATCGAGATCCTGGCGGGCAAGCGGATTCACCCCGCCTGGGTCGTCCCGGGCGGCGTTAACGAGCCGCTTTCCACGGCGAAGCGCGACCAGATCCTGGGTATGCTGCCGGAAGGCTTGCAGATCGCCCAACAGACGCTGGACTGGTTCAAAACCGTTCTGGACCAATTCCGCGAGGAAATCCGAACGTTTGCCAATTTTCCCACCTACTTCCTGGGTTTAGTGAGTCCGGCCGGCGAACTTGAGCATTATCATGGATTTATCCGGGTGGTCGATTCGCGCGGCAGCATCGTGGCCGACAAGCTGGACCCTACCAACTACGCGGAGTTCATGGGCGAGGCCTGTGAGCCGGACAGCTATTTGAAGTCGCCTTACTACAAGCCGCGCGGCTATCCGGAAGGCATTTACCGTGTGGGACCGCTGGCTCGCTTGAATATCGCGGACCGCTGCGGCACGCCGCGAGCCGACCAGGAGTGGGCGGAGTTTCGTGAACTCGACCGCGGCGCCGTGCTGAGTTCCTTCTACTATCATTACGCGCGGCTCATTGAGATTATTTATGGCCTTGAACGCATGGAGCAGTTGCTCCAGTCAGAAGACATTCTTTCCAAGCACGTCCGGGCCTTCGCCGGCACCAATAACCCCGAGGGCATCGGCGTATCTGAAGCCCCGCGCGGCACGCTGGTCCACCACTACAAAGTGGATGACAACGGGCTGATTACGTGGGCGAATTTGATCATCGCCACGGGCCACAACAACCTGGCGTTGAACCGCGGCGTGCTGCAAGTGGCAAAGCATTTCGTCCAAGGTACCAAGCTCTCTGAAGGCATGCTGAATCGCGTGGAAGCGGTGGTGAGAGCCTTTGATCCGTGCTTGAGCTGTTCTACACACGCGCTGGGACACATGGCCCTCCAAATTCAGTTACTGGCGCCCGATGGCGCGGTTCTGGATGAGTTGCGATGTGTGGCGGCAGCCTGAACGCGGAACGGAGTAGAAGTCCGATGCCTGCCGACGGTTTCCGTTCTGTCTGGTTCTTGATGAAGTTACAGTTCTGCTGATCCGTAGATGAGAAAAACATATGACGATCAGCGCCCAAATGGCAAATCGCGTGCTACGTAGTACGTTGATGCCTTCGTGTGTTTGCTGCACCCGTGATTACAAACAGGTTGACGAAATGAGGAAGCTATGACGACACTGACCTCGATTCCCCTTTCAGAAGCCGAGCAGGAGTTCCTGGATAAGTTAATAGCGGGCCAAGGTGGCCGCGCCGGGGCTCTTCTGGGTGTCTTGGAAAAAGCTCAGGAGCACCAGCCGCGCAAATTTCTCCCCCGTGAAACCCTGGAGTACATTGCCGCTAAGACGGATACGCCGCTGGCGCGGGTTTACAGCGTCGTTACCTTCTATGCCCTTTTTAACCTTGAGCCGCAAGGAAAGAACACGATTTGCATTTGCCGGGGCACGGCTTGTCACACACGGGGCTCGCGCGAGCTTTTGCGGAGCCTGATGTTCAAGCTGGGGTTCCACGATCCGGACGAAGAGTTGGCAGACAAGATCGCGCTTAATACTAGCGACGGCAATTATACGATTCGAACCGTCGCATGCTTTGGCCAATGCGCGCTTGCTCCCGTGGTGGAAGTGAACCATGAAGTGTACGGCCACATGAACGAGCAGACGTTGCACCGTGAGTTGAAGCATCTGGAAAGGGAGGCGGCAAAGAAATGACGCGCATTCGGGATTTGAGCACCTTCAGCACCGTTCGTGGGGCGGGCATGGCCAAGCTGTTGCCTTTCCGCCCCCGCATCGCCGTGGGGATGGGCACATGCGGCGCCGGCAATGGGGCGGAAGCGGTCTTCCACGCTTTTAACGATGCTATCGATAAGCGGGGTCTGGATATTCATCTGGCTCGCGTTGGCTGCTTCGGCTTCTGCGCGGAGGAGCCGCTGGTGAACGTCTGGCTGCCGGGCCGGCCACTGGTAATTCTCCACCGGGTGCAGAGCCAGCAGATCGACGAAATTATCGATGACGTCATGATGGGTAAGATCCCCACCAACCTGGCGCTCTGCAAGATTGAGGATTGGGACCATATCACGGCACAAGTCAAGTACGGGAACGGTTATGCCAATATCCCCTCCTGGCGCGATATTCCGTTCTTCAAGGGCCAGAAAAAGATCGTGTTGCGCAATTGCGGGCTTATTAATCCCGATGACGTGGAAGAGTACATCGCGGTCGGCGGTTATCAATCGTTGTACAACGTGCTGATCGATAACCGGCCGGATATGGTGATTGAACAGATCAAAGCTGCCAAGCTGCGCGGCCGCGGAGGCGCCGGGTTCTCCACCGGCCAGAAATGGGACTTCCTCCGCAAAGCGGTGGCGGACAAGAAGTTCATCATTTGTAACGCCGACGAAGGCGACCCCGGCGCTTACATGAACCGGAACGAGATCGAAAGCGATCCGCACTCGCTTTTGGAAGGCATGCTGATAGCCGGCTTTCTGACCGGCGCCACGATGGGCATCATTTACGTGCGTGCGGAGTACCCGCTTGCCGTTCACCGGCTCGAACGCGCCATTGAACAAGCCAAAGAGTACGGCTTCCTGGGCGAAGACATTTTGGGCCGCGGCTTCAATTTCACCATCGAGCTCGTGGAAGGCGCGGGCGCATTTGTTTGCGGCGAAGAAACAGCGTTGATCAGCTCCCTCGAAGGTTATGCCGGCCGTCCGCGCCCGCGTCCGCCGTTTCCAGCGCAAAAAGGCTTGTGGGGATTTCCCACCAACATCAATAACGTCGAAACCTGGTACAACGTGGCGCCCATTATTGCCAAAGGGCCTGCATGGTTCACGGAAACCGGCAGCGCCAAGAGCCCCGGAACCAAGGTGTTTTCGCTGGTCGGCAAGGTCAAGAACACCGGTTTGGTGGAGATGCCCTTGGGTACTCCGCTGAAGACCTTTGTTTACGACGTGGGCGAAGGCTTGCCCGGCGGGCACGCCATAAAGGCAGTCCAAACCGGCGGTCCCTCCGGCGGATGCATCCCGCAAGAAATGTTCGATACCCCGGTTGACTATGAGACGCTCGCCAAACTCGGTTCCATCATGGGTTCGGGCGGCATGGTGGTGATGGACGAAGACAATTGCATGGTGGACGTGGCTCGCTACTTCATCGAGTTCACCCATTCTGAGTCCTGCGGCAAGTGCGTACCCTGCCGCGTGGGATTGGACAAGGCGCTGCGCATCCTCAATCAGTTCACCCAGGGGAAGGGAGCGGAAGAGGATTTGAACACGCTGGACGAACTCGGGCGCATGATTCGCGACACCTCGCTCTGCGGTTTGGGGCAGACAGCGCCGAACCCGGTTCTTACCACGATGCGGCATTTCCGCCATGAGTTTGAGGACCATCTGCGCGCGCATCGATGCCGCGCCGGGGTCTGCCAGGAGTTGGCGCTTTCGCCTTGCGAGAACAGTTGCCCCTTGCATATGAATATTCCCCGCTTCCTCCAGCTTTATAAGGAAGGACGGCTGGACGACGCCTTTGAATCCGTTATTCTCGATAACCCGCTGCCGGCATCCACCGGACGTGTTTGCCAGCACCCTTGTGACAACCGGTGCCGTCGCCAGGCCGTGGATGAAGCGGTGAATATGCGCGAAGTGCACCGGCTGATCGCGGATTCCATCCTGCTTTCCGACCGGTTTGGCGAAATGGCCGACCGCGTGGCAGCCCGTAAACTGGCGCCCACCGGCAAGAAAATTGCCGTCGTGGGTGCGGGTCCCACTGGCCTTACGGCGGCGTTCTACCTCGCCTTGTTTGGGCACGACGTGACGATTTACGACCCTCACTCGGAGGCGGGCGGCATGTTGCGCTTTGCCCTGCCCGAATACCGTTTGCCCAAGGCCGTCCTTTCCAAGGAAATCGAATTGATCAGCCGCTTGGGCGTGAAATTCGTGTTCAACAAGAGTATCGGGACGGATATCACCCTGAATGACCTTGCCCTCGATTTCGATGCCATCTTCCTCTCGATTGGCACCTGGAAGGAAGCGTGGGTTTATCTGCCCGGCACCGAACTGCGGGGCGTGATGCCGGCGCTCCTCTTCCTGGAAGGCATCGCTAAGAACGAACCTGTGCCTCTCGGTCAAAGGGTGGCGATTATCGGCGGCGGCAATGCGGCCATTGACTCCGCCCGCACGGCTTTGCGGCGTGGGGCGACCGTCACCGTGATTTACCGCCGCGAGCGCAAAGACATGCCGGCCATCCATGAAGAGGTGGAAGCCGCAGAACAGGAAGGCGCCCACTTTGTTTTTCTTGCGACGCCTCATCGCATCGTGGGAGAAAACAGCGCGGTGAAGGGCATTGAGGTGCTCAAAACGCGGCTCGGTGAGTTTGATTCGTCAGGCCGTCGCCGCCCTGTTCCCACTGAGGAGATTCAGAGCTTTAAGTGCGACACCGTAATTCTGGCGGTAGGCGAATCGGTGGATCGTGATTTTTGTAAGGCTTCCGGGCTTAGTATTCGGGAGAACGGCACGCTGGTGTTTGACCGCTATACGCTGGAAACCAGCCGCGACAAATTCTATGCCGGCGGCGACCTGATCTCCGGCGCCTCCAATGTATCCAACGCCATGGGTTACGGCAAAAAGGCGGCGCGCATGATCGACCAGCGCCTGATGGACGAGTCGCGCGTGCAGTTACTGGTGCCGCAATTCGAGTACGACCAGAAATCGCCCGAGCACATCAGCGAGAGCCGGCGCCACCACCCCCACCCGCTGCCCGCCAAGCAGCGTGTCAAGGATTTTGAGGAGGCAGTGCTGGCGCTTACGGCGGAGGAGACGCTGGAAGAGGCCAGCCGTTGTTTGAGGTGCGACATTCGCGAGAACGGCGTCGTGCCCAGTCACCGGTGATCCATACGGGAGATAAGGAGAAAGACATGCCCCAGGAAATTTCGGTTCGAATTGACGGCGAACTTTGCCGGGCCAGCGAGGGCCAGACGATCCTGGACGTCGCGCGGGCCAATAAGAAATATATCCCCACGTTGTGTTTCCTTGAGGGGTTGAGTCCGTCGGGCTCGTGCCGTCTGTGCTTGGTGGAGGTCGCGGGCGTGGGGCGGCTGCTGCCCGCTTGCACGACTCCTATCCAGAACGGCATGTCGGTGACTACGAGTTCCGAGAAGCTTCTGCGCCATCGGCAAATGGCTATGGAGTTTTTGCTGCTGGAACGCAACCACTACTGCTCCGTCTGCGTTTGCAACAACCATTGCGAGTTGCAAGCCATGGCGCAACGCCTCGGCGTGACGCACGTGCGCTTCCCGTATAACTACCCCCGGCTGCCGGTGGATGTTTCGCATGAACGCTATATTCTGGACCACAACCGCTGCATCCTCTGTACCCGTTGTGTGCGGGTGTGCGCGGAGGTGGAGGGGGCGAACGTCTGGGACATCAGCGCGCGGGGCATCAACTCGCGCCTGGTCTCGGACCTGGACCGGCCATGGGGAGAGTCGAAGGCCTGCACCAAGTGTGGAAAGTGTGTCCAGGTGTGCCCCACCGGCGCGCTGGCGGAGAAGGGCGTCGCCGTGGAAGAGATGACCAAGAGTAACGAGAATATCAAATGGCTCGCGGTGAAACGGAGAGTTCACGCATAGATGATTAGAGCAGAAAATTACGACCGTCCGGATAAGTGCCTGATAACAAAGGCAGAAAAGTCGATATGAACGACCGTCCGGATAAGTGCTTGATAAAAAAGGTTATATCGATTTTATCCGGATAAGTATATGAAAAGAAACTGCTAGCGGGGAGTTGACGAATGAAGAAAGCGAAACTGGCTACGCTGTGGCTTGACGGCTGCTCCGGCTGCCACATGTCAATCTTGGATATTGACGAGGCCATTGCCTCGGTCGCCCAGAAGGCCGACATCGTCTATGGCCCCCTGGTCGATGCCCAGGAGTTTCCCGAGGATGTGGATGTGACCATCGTCGAGGGCGCCGTGAGCAACTTGGACGATTACGAAAAGATCAAGCACGTTCGCGAGCACACGCGCTTGCTGGTGGCCTTGGGCGATTGCGCTATTACGAGCAATGTCCCGGGCATGCGCAATCCCATTCCGGTGAAGAAACTCCTGGAGAGAATCTACGTCCAAGGCGTCGATGCGCAGCCACGAATCCCCTCCGAGGGGGTTCCGACTCTGATGAAGCGGGCGGTGCCCTTGCAGGAAGTAGTGAAGGTGGATTTGTTCGTGCCCGGCTGTCCTCCCCCAGCCTCCGCGATCGGTTATGTGCTGGGGGAACTGCTCGACGGGCGGATGCCCGACTTGAGCACGAAGGTGAAGTTTGGATGAAGAGTAGCTGTCAGTTCTCAGCGTTCAGCCATCAGCTACGGCTCCCGCTGAGAGCTGATCGCTGACGGCTGAAAGCTCGAGCGGAGCATGAGAGGAAGAACTTGATGAAGAAGATCACAATTGACGCAGTGACTCGCATTGAGGGCCACGCCAAAATTTCTATTCAGCTTGACGATAGCGGTCAGGTGGCGAGCACGCAGTTGCACGTCACCCAGGTGCGGGGATTCGAGAAGTTCACGGAGGGCCGCCCGTATTACGAGATGCCTGCCATTACGGCGCGCATTTGCGGCATCTGCCCGATCAGCCATGAACTGGCGTCATCAAAAGCCTGCGATGCCATCATGAGCGTCCGGATCCCAGACAGCGCCGTGCTGCTGCGGGAGATTCTGCATTGCGGTCAGTTCGTGCAGTCGCACGCCTTGAGCTTTTTCCACCTTTCTTCCCCGGATCTCTTGCTGGGAATGGACTCAAATCCGGTGCGCCGCAATGTGCTGGGGGTGCTGGATAAGTTTCCCGACATTGCGCGCGATGGCATCGCGCTGCGCAAGTTTGGCCAGCAGGTCATTGAAGGTCTGGCCAAGGAGCGCATTCATCCTTCCTGGTCTGTGCCGGGTGGCGTGAACGCCCCGCTGCAGCCTGCTGTGCGCGACAAGATCCTCGCCGGCTTGCCCGACGCCAAGGCAACACTTCGGCGTAATCTCAAATTCTTCAAGGGCGTACTGGATCAGTTTAAAGAAGAAATTGAATACTTCGGGAACATGCCCACGATGTACGCGGGTTTGGTGGATTCGGCAGGAAAGCTTCAACTTTACGAGGGGGGAATCCGCTTCAAGGACGCCGAGGGAAAGATCGTGGCGGATCACATTCCGGCGCTCGATTATAAGAAATATATCGGTGAGGCAGCACTGCCCTATTCCTATCTGAAAGCGCCTTATTACCAGCCGATCGGCTTCCCCGATGGCGTTTATCGCGTGGGACCTTTGGCGCGGCTGAATGTGGCCAAGAGTTGTGGGACGCCCCAGGCGGATGTGGAGTTTGCCGAGTTCCACCAGCGGCTGGGCAAAATCGTGCCCAGTTCATTCCATTTCCATTACGCCCGCCTGATCGAAGCACTTTACGCGCTGGAGCGGATGGAAATCCTGTTGAATGATCCGGCGGCGCTGGGGAAGCAAGTTCGCGCCCACGCCGGGGTGAATTGCCTGGAAGGCGTGGGCATGATTGAAGCGCCCCGCGGGATTCTGATTCATCATTATAAAGTGAACGAGGAAGGCGCCATCACCTGGGCCAACCTGATTGTTGCAACCGGCCATAACAATCTGGCGATCAACCGCAGCATCGACCAGGTGGCCCGGCACTTCATTGACGGCCAACACCTGAAAGAGGGGATGCTCAACCGCGTTTCCGCCATCGTCCGCGCCTATGACCCCTGCTTTAGCTGCTCCACCCACGCTTCGGGCCAGGTTCCATTGCGCATCCAGTTGCTGGGACCGAGCGGGGTGTTACTGGATGAATTGAAAAGTGCGTAGTACTGAGTTTCAGCTAACCCGCTGCCAGCTTACGGTGACTGAAAGCTGAAAGCCGAGAGCTGAAAGCTGCACGTTATGGCGACGACGCTCATCATCGGATACGGAAACCCCCTGCGGAGCGATGACGGGTTCGGCTATCATGCCACCCGCCTGATGGCCGAGGCGCTTGCGGGCGAAGACGCTGAGGTCATTACCTGCCATCAACTCACTCCTGAACTTGCCGAAGCGCTCAGCCGGTCAAGCCGCGCGGTGTTTATCGACGCTGACTGCGAGGGCCAGCCGGGGGAAATCCATTATCGCGAACTGGCGCCGGAACCGGCCGCCCCTCAAACCTTTACGCATACCTGCACACCACTGGGGCTGCTGGCTAGCGCCGAGCAGTTGTACGGTCACCGCCCAAAGGCGGTGGCGATTACCGTTTCCGCACAATCCTTTGATTTTGGAGACGCGTTATCGTTCGCAGTCGCCGCTGCCCTGCCCAAAGTGGTAGAACAAGTGGCCCAGTTCGTGTCTGTGGCCCAGACCACGAAGGCCACCGAAAGATACGCTCGTCACCAACCTGCGCTTGAGATTACGAGATGACAAGCGCGTGCGTGGCGCCGCTACAACGCCTTTGCGCGCAATTCAAAGTGGAACTCACCGTTACAGTCCAGGGAGCAGAACAATCAAAACGTCTGTATTGGATTTCCTCCACCAAGGGTGATTTGACCCAAAAAGCTTAAGCCTTTTCTTCTTTGGGCGGACGTGACTGATTGGCAACGGGGAGGGCAGATGTCGCTGCGCTTGACAGCCCCGCTGTGAAATTCAACAGTCCTCCGGCGTCCGTTGGCAAGATCGGACCACTGCCATTGGATGTGTTGTTATCTGCAACGGCATGACGTAAAAGCGCCCGATTTTGTCAGTCCGAGCTGTCATGCTCTTCCTCAAGATCCTCGCTCTGTTCCTTTTTAGACAAAATTACCGATCTATCGTAGTAATCCACCACCGTTGGCCCACGCCGTGCATGGTTCCTATCGTAGGTGTGTCACGACGGGGTGTAGATTTGTGACGATTTCGCCCACGCCTACGAGTCTGCAAGTCCACACACTCCCACTATCCCAGTTAACAAAGATTTCCGCAGCCGTTCGCCACGCTTCACCCGTGAAGCAGGGGGAGGAATTTGCATGGCGGTAAAAAGCCTGATCAAGTACGAAGTGGAACGTGACCCGGCGTTTGCCCGATGGGTTACCGGTGTAATTGGCGGGGAGCGCATCCGTAATTGCATTCAGTGTGGACTCTGCAGCGCCAGTTGCCCTCTTTCCCCTTACATGGACTTTACTCCCCGCCGTTTGATACACATGGCGCGGGAAGGATTCAAAAAGGACGTCTTGGAAAGCTTCACGATCTGGCTTTGCACGAGTTGCTATTCCTGCACGGTGGAATGCCCCCGTCGTATTCGCGTGACTGACGTTATGTACGCGCTGAAAAGGCGTGCTATTGAAGATGGCGTGTATCCCCGGCGTTTCCCCATTCCGGTCCTGGCAAGCGAGTTCGGAAAGATGATTCGGCGGCATGGCCGCGTGACAGAGTCGTACCTGGTGGTGCGCGTTTTCCTGAAGACCGCGATCATGAGGTTGATTGGCATGACCAAGTTGGGAACCAAGCTCTTCCTGACGGGCCGCATGGGGATGGTGCCGGAAAGCATTCGGGGCCGCAAGCAGTTACAACAATTGTTGGACGCCGTTGAGGCGCACAAGAAGGAGGTGGCGGCGTGAAACGATACCTCTACTACCCCGGTTGTTCGCTGCGAGGAACAGGCAAGGCTTACGAGGAGTCGCTGCTGACGGTTTTCAAGGCCTTGGACATTGAGCTGGAAGAACTTGAGGACTGGAACTGCTGTGGTGCTACAGCGTACATGTCCATCGATGAGGTGAGTTCCTTCGCGCTGGCGGGGCGGAACCTGGCACTGGCGGAGAAGAAGAAACTCGATCTCCTGGCGCCCTGTAGTGCCTGTTTCCTGGTATTGAACAAGGCGCAGCGTTACATCAAGGAATACCCCAAGGTGGCCGAGACGCTGGAGCACGGTTTCAAGGCGGCGGGGCTCGAGTATCACGGTACGGCCAAGGTCCGGCATCCCCTGGATGTGCTCATCAATGACGTCGGTCTCGACGCCATCAAGAAGCGCATCAAAACGCCGCTCACCGGCTTGAAAGTGGCGCCGTATTATGGCTGCCAAATCGTTCGGCCTTACGCCACCTTCGACCTGATGTACTACCCCGTCACGATGGACAAGTTGCTGCGGGCCGTAGGCGCCGAAGTGGTGGATTACCCCTTGAAGACGCGTTGCTGCGGTGGGAGCCAGAAGGGTACACTGCCGGAAGTGGGCCTTTCTCTCATTCACATTTTGTTAAAAGAAGCGCGGCGTCGGGAAGCGCATATTGTTTCCACTATTTGTCCGCTGTGCCAGTTCAATTTAGACGCGTTCCAGGACGAAGCCAGCAAGAAGTACGGCGAGATTTCAATGCCCGTCGTGTATTTCACTCAGCTTCTTGGACTGGCCTTCGGCTTCTCGGCCAAGGAACTGGGGCTGCAGCGCAACATCGTGGCGGCCAAGCAGATTTTGGCAAAATTTGTGCCGGCAGCGGCATAGCCGGTTGGCCTCGCCAAGACACTCGCACCAATGGAAGCTTGAATGTGGTTATCGCATGGATTTGTTGGTAGAGAATTGCGTGGTAGTCGAGGTCAAGTCAATTGAAGCGTTAGCCCCAGTTCATGAAGCTCAACCGCTGTCCTACTTACGACTTTCTGGGTGCAAGCTGGCATTGCTCATTAATTTCAACGTTGTGGTGCTGAAAGATGGGATCCGGCGTTTCATTAATGGAACGCCCTAGCACAGCAGAGGTGAGTCCGATGAATGCTGGAAATGGCAATTTGCGCATCGGGGTTTACGTTTGTCACTGCGGGACGAACATTGCAGCTACGGTGGACGTCAAGGCGGTGGCGGAATACGCGGGAACGCTGCCGGGTGTGGCGGTGGCGCGTGAGTACAAGTACATGTGCTCCGACCCCGGGCAGGAGCTGATTCGGCAGGACATCGAAGAGTACAAGCTGAACCGGGTGGTGGTGGCGTCGTGCTCCCCGTTGCTGCACGAGGAGACGTTCCGCGGCGCGGTGGCCAAAGGCGGCCTGAATCCCTTCTGCTTCCAGATGGTGAACATCCGCGAGCACGATTCCTGGGTGCACTTGGACCACGAAAAGGCCACCGAGAAGGCCATGGCGCTTATTCGCGCGGCGATCAGGCGTGTTGCTCTTCATAAGCCGTTGGTAAAGAAGCGAGTACCCATTCATCCCGACGTCTTGATTGTGGGTGGCGGCATCGCGGGCATCCACGCCGCCCTTACTCTCGCTAATGCCGGCAAACACGTTTACCTGGTCGAGCGCGAACCCACCATCGGCGGGAATATGGCGAAATTTGACAAGACGTTCCCCACGCTCGATTGCGCCGCGTGCATCCTGACGCCCAAAATGACGGCGGTGAAGAAGCATCCCAACATCACCCTGTGGACGCTCTCGGAAGTCAGCCAGGTGCAAGGGTATGTAGGCAATTTTGAGGTCTCTGTCACGCGCCACCCTCGTTATATCAACGAAGACCTTTGCGTTGGTTGCCTGGAGTGCATCGAAGGGTGCATCTACAAGCAGGCGAAGGTGCCGGACGAATTCAACCTTGGGTTAGGCAAACGGAAACCGATTTACATTTCCTTCCCGCAGGCCGTGCCGCAGATTCCCGTCATCGATCCCGAGACTTGCATCGACTTCAAGACCCATCGCTGCAAGAAAACCTGCATCGAGGCTTGCGGCGACCGTCACGCCGTGGATCTGAAGCAGCAGCCCAAGGTGGAAACGATCAAGGTGGGCTCGATTATTCTGTCCACGGGTTATCAGCCGTTCGATGCCCGCAAGGTTCCCGACTACGGCTACGGCGTATACCCGAACGTGTACACCGCTCCCGAGGTGGAACGGTTGATTAACGCCTCGGGCCCGACCGGGGGCGAAGTGATTCTGCGTGACGGCCGCAAGCCGCAGGCGATTGGAATCATCCACTGTGTGGGTTCGCGCGACGAAAATACCAACAAATGGTGTTCCCGTGTTTGCTGCATGTACAGCCTGAAACTGGCTCACCTGCTGAAAGAGCGTACCGGAGCGGAGGTCTATCAATTCTATATTGACATGCGGGCGCCCGGCAAAGCGTACGAGGAGTTCTATCACCAACTCTTGCACGAAGGCGTTCACATGATCCGCGGACGGGTGGCGGAAGTCACCGACTGGGCGATGACCAAGGAAGAGGAAGGCAAGCTGGTGATGCGCTGCGAGGATACGCTCATCTCCTTTGTGCGGCGCGTCCCAGTGGATATGGTCGTGCTGTCCGTGGGGTTGGTTCCGCAGCACGACGCCAAAGACGTGCGGCGCCTCTTCAACATCAGTTGTTCCACGGAAGGATGGTTCCTGGAGCGGCATCCCAAGCTCGCGCCGGTGAATACGTTCACGGACGGCATCTTTATCGCCGGCGCCTGCCAGGCCCCCAAGGATATCCCTGACGCGGTTGGTCAGGCGGGTTCCGCAGCCGCGGAGGCGATGGTGTTGATTGACACGGGTTACGTCGAGATGGAGCCCAATACAGCATACATCGTGGAAGAAGAGTGCTCCGGCTGTAAGACGTGCGTCCCGTTGTGCCCCTATTCGGCAATATCGTTCCTGCCGGACAAGAAGGTGGCGAAAATCAACGAGGTGCTATGCAAAGGCTGCGGAACCTGCGTCGCAGCCTGCCCGTCCGGCACTATACGACAGAACCTCTTCGAAGACGAAGAGATTTTCGAGGAGATTCAGGGAGTGCTTGCTTAGCTAGGGATTAGGGATTAGGGATCAGGGGTTAGGGATTGGCGTAAGAAATTAGCGGGCACAGTGGGAATGCGGATTCGGAATGGAGGGTTCGGGATTCGGAATTGGTTCAGGGGTGTTGTGAAGCTGGGGATGGTTCGTGATAATGCCGAACCCCTAACCCCTAACCCCTCATTCTTAACCCCTGACTCCGCTTGGAGGCGGCCAATGGAGGAATTGGTTCAGGTGAAGACAAACGGTTTTGAGCCCAAGATTGTGGCCTTTTTCTGCAATTGGTGTACCTACCTGGCGGCGGACCTGGCGGGCACCTCGCGCGTCAAGTACGCGCCCAACATTCTCGTCGTACGCACGATGTGCTCGGGCCGGGTGGACCCGCAGTTTGTCCTCGATGCCTTCGCCAAGGGGGCCGATGGCGTGCTGATTGGCGGCTGCCATCCGGGCGATTGCCACTATCAGGAAGGTAATTACAAGACTCTGCGGCGTGTGCACATGTTGCGGCGCGTGTTGCGTGAGATGGGCATTGAAGATGAGCGGTTTCGCCTGGAGTGGATTTCCGCTTCGGAGGCCGAACGCCTCAAGACGGTGGTGAACGAGATGGTGGAGAAAGTGCGGGCGTTAGGACCGCTGAACCTAAAGTCCCAAGTCCGAACTCCGAGGCCCGAAGTCGAAAAAGGCGAGACGGTCGCCGCGTAAGCAAAAGGGAAGAGCACAGTGAACTGCCAGCACGCCAAGGCGCCAGGCGAAATAGAGAGAAATAGACGGAGGGCTGTGCGTTCTGCCTCATTGTGCTTGTTGGTGTCCTGGTGCCTTTGTGCCTTAGTGGTCATACTTCCCCCCAACTGGCGGAGGAATCACGATGTCTGAAAACGGTAAACCCAAAGTTGCCTTTTACTGGTGCGCTTCGTGCGGCGGGTGCGAGGAGACGGTTCTGGACCTCGACGAGCGGGTGCTGGACGTTGTCGCGGCAGTGGACATCGTTTTCTGGCCCGTCGCGCTGGATTTCAAGAAACACGATGTCGAAGCCATGCCGGACGGCTCGATCCTGGCGGCGTTCGTGAACGGCGCCGTGCGCTCCAGTGAACAGGAAGAGATGGCCCATCTGCTGCGCAAAAAGGCCAAAGTGCTGGTGGCGCTGGGATCGTGCGCGCAGATGGGCGGCATCCCCGGCCTCGCCAACCTCTCGACGCGCGAGGGTGTGATGGCGACCGCGTATTGTGAATCGCCTTCCACCGTCAATCCGGAGAAGACCTTCCCGAAGACGCTGCACAAGGAGAATGGGTTTTCCGTGACCTTGCCGGAACTTTTTGAGACCGTCCGCTCCCTGGACCAGGTTGTGGACGTTGATTACTACCTGCCGGGGTGCCCGCCCACGCCGAAGATCTTGTGGCAGGCCGTCCAGGCCCTGCTGAGCGGGAACGCGCCGCCCAAGGGATCGGTGCTGGCGCCCGATCGCGCCCTGTGCGAGGAATGCCCGCGTAAGGATACCCGGCCTGACAAGCTCACCCTAAAAGAATTCAAGCGGCCACAGGATGTGCTGATTGACGAGCAAACCTGCATGCTGGCGCAGGGCGTGGTGTGCCTGGGGCCGGCAACCCGCAGCGGCTGCGAAGCGCTGTGCCCGCAAGGCAATATGCCGTGCACCGGGTGCTTCGGCCCCACCAGCCGCGTGCGCGATTACGGCGCCAAGGCGCTCTCCGGCATAGCTTCGATCATCGACAGCAACGACGAAGCAGAAATCGAGCAGATTGTGCAAACGGTTCCCGACCCGGTGGGGACGTTCTATCGGTATAGTTTGCCGTCGTCGATGCTCAGACGGAAAAGATGCTGACTTGGAGAACAGCAGCATGGGAAAGGGCTTGAGAAGGGTTCACACAGAGTTCACGGAGGTCTCACAGAGGACACGGAGAAAATCTCTCTGTGAACTCTGTGCATCCTCTGTGCCCTCTGTGAGAAACGCCTTTCAACATTGAGGTGAAGAGAAATGGCTGAGACTGAGACGGCGGGCCAGCGAATTACGATCGATCCCATCACGCGACTGGAAGGCCACGGGAAGATCGAAATTTTCTTGGACGAAAAGGGAAGTGTGGAACGGGCTTTCTTCCAAGTTCCCGAGTTGCGCGGGTTCGAGAAGTTTGCGCAAGGGCGTCCCGCCGAGGAGATGCCGCAGATCACTTCCCGCATTTGCGGCGTTTGCCCCACTGCGCACCACATGGCATCGACCAAAGCCCTGGACGCGCTCTATCGCGTGACGCCGCCGCCTGCCGCCAGGAAAATTCGCGAGTTGTTTTACTCCTGTTTCTTCGTGGAGGACCATGCACTGCACGTGTACTTCCTGGGGGGGCCCGACTTTATTGTGGGCCCCAAGGCGCCGGCGGCAGAACGAAACGTACTCGGCGTTATCGCCAGGGTGGGCATCGAGGTTGGCCAGAAGGTCATCGCGATGCGCCGCAAACTGCGTGAAGTCATGACGGCGCTGGGCGGCAAGCCAGTCCATCCGGTATTGGGATTGCCCGGAGGCGTCGCCAAGCACGTTACTGCGGCCGAGCAGGAAAAGATCAAACAGGTGGCCAAAGAGGCTGTGGACTTCGGCCGATTTACGCTGGAGACGTTCCAGAAACTGGTCCTCGGGAACACCGAGTATGTTGACCTGATCCGTTCCGATGTCTACACCCACCGGACGTATTACATGGGCATGGTGGATCAGGACAATAAGGTGAACTTCTACGACGGCGCCGTGCGCGTGGTCACGCCCGCCGGAGGCGAGTGGAGCAAATTCGCGCCGGAGAAATACCTGGACTATATCGCCGAACATGTGGAGCCGTGGAGCTACATAAAATTCGCTTACCTCAAGCCGCTGGGTTGGAAGGGCTTCACCGAAGGGGCGGAGAGCAGCGTGTACTGCGTGGCCCCGCTTGCCCGTTTGAACGCGGCGGACGGCATGGCCACACCCCTGGCGCAGGAGGCGTACCAGCAGTATGTCGCCACGCTGAACGGCAAACCGGTACACCACACGCTGGCGAACCACTGGGCGCGGGTCATTGAGCTTCTCTATGCGGCGGAACGGCTGCAAGAACTGGCCAATGATCCTGAAATCACGAGCCCCGAAATCCGCACCCTGCCCACGGAAACACCGCGCGAGGGCGTCGGCGTGACCGAGGCTCCCCGGGGGACCTTGATTCACCATTACCAGACGGACGCGAAGGGCCTCATCACCAGGGCGAACATGATCGTGGCCACCCAGAATAACGCCGCGCGCATGGCCATGAGTGTGGAAAAGGCCGCCAAGGGCCTGATCTCCAATGGAAATGTCTCCGAGGGCCTCCTGAATATGGTCGAGATGGCCTTCCGCGCCTACGATCCTTGCCACGGTTGCGCTACCCATTCGCTGCCCGGCAGCATGCCGCTGATTATTCGGGTGCATGATTCGCGAGGCGCTGTATGCGCCGGTTTGTGCCGTGAGTGGGACGGTACTGTACGCCGGACCTAGTGGTTCCATCTCGCACTTGCCACATCCGCATTTTTGAACTAAACTAACTAAACTTAGTTCATTCGAGAAGTCATGCGCACTGTCAACATCCATGAAGCCAAAACGAACCTCTCTCGCTTGGTCGATGATGCTGCCAAAGGCGAGCCCTTTATTATCGCCAAGGCCGGCAAGCCGCTCGTCAAAGTAATGGCGCTCGATGCCCCGGCGGGCGCACAGGTGCGACGGGTGGGGTTCCTCGCGGGACAGATCGCCGTACCGGAAGACTTCGACCGCATGGGAAGCGCAGAGATTGAGAAGTTGTTTGGCGGCGTCGAATGAAGCTCCTGCTCGACACACTCTTGCTGCTCTGGGCTGCGGGTGCACCGGGGCGGTTGCCTGCGGACGCGTTCGCGCTCATTGATGACCCCGTTAACGAGCTAATTTTCAGTGCCGCGAGCATCTGGGAGACCGCCATAAAGTCCCGGCTCGGGCGAGATGATTTCCGTGTCGACGTGCGGTTGCTGCGGCGAGGCTTGCTGGATAATAGCTATGTCGAATTGCCCGTAACCGGCGCACACGCCGTTGCCCTTGACCAATTGCCTCCGATTCACAAGGATCCCTTTGATCGGATTCTGGTGGCGCAGGCGATAGTGGAGGGAATCGCTTTGCTAACAGTCGATCCCGTGCTGGCGCGGTACGGCAGCCCCGTCCGAAAGATGTGAACGGACCTGGTTTTTGCTGCCCAATTGAGGGGCTCGAAAGGTAGGAGCCTCACACCAAGCAGCACATACGGGGTGCCCTAGGATTCTCCGTGGGAAATTCCAGCATTTTCTAGCCAGGGACATACCAGGTCATAACGGCAGAGGCCAGAGTCCGAAGCCCGGTGTTTCGAGTCAGCTCTCGGCACGCGATTTAGACTGTCCGTTATGACTTCGGACCTCGGACTGTCTGCTATGCTTCGAATCCTTTGTTTAGGCAATGAGTTACTTGCTGACGACGCCTTTGGCCCGGTTGTGGCAGAGGGCTTGCGGCGGGCTTTCCCCCACCTGGACGTAGTTTTCACCACCGACTCGGGGCTCGATCTGCTTGAGTATCTTACTGAAACTGATCTGCTTGTGGTCGTAGACACCATTCAGACGGGCAAGGTGCCGACCGGAACCCTTTATGTGGCAGGGATTTCGGACATAAAGACCCCTTTGGGGCCATCGCCTCATTACATCGGTTTGCTTGAAGCGCTCCAGGTGGCCAAGGAATTGCTGCTTAAAGTTCCGGACGATGTGATTATTCTGGCGGTAGAGGCGGCGGACTGCTTGACGCTAGGTGGCACGATGCATGTTGCGGTGCAAGCCGCTGTGGGACTGGCGATTGATCTGGTGCGGGAAATATCGATGGAATGGAAGCCGGCCAGCGTCCGTCTTGACAAAGATTCCGGGGGCGGTTTAATGCGGGCCATTATGGCCGTAACTGCCCGTTGGGGCTCGGAACGGTTTGTGGTCATATAACGTCCCCCGGAGAACTTCCTGCCGGTTGATCCTCTACCGAGTGTTGCGTTTTAGCGTCGAGTCGTAGGCCGGACGTGAGCCCGGCCTTGGACTGCGGCCGAGAAGCTGCCGCCTTTGGTTTTCGGTTTGGTCGTTCTACTTAAAAAGTAGTGTTCGTCGGTGCTGCAGTCTCAACTAAGGGTGTCGCAGAATTAAGACGGTAGCGGCGCGACGGCACTCCAAGGCGCTTGGCGCAATTACGGCGGGCAATTCCAAATTCAAAGCAAGAAACGAGCGATTATGTGCCTGGCGATTCCAGGGAAAGTAGTTGAAAAAGAAGACCGCGAAGGGATGCTCATTGGCCGCGTGGATTTCGGCGGGATCACGCGTGAGGTGCAACTGGACTTTGTCCCGGAAGTGGAAGTGGGCGAGTACGTCATCGTTCACGTCGGCTTCGCGCTCACGCGGCTCGACGCCGTAGAGGCCGAGCGGACCCTCGCGATGCTACGAGAAATGGGAGGGTTGGAAGAAGAAGTGACGAGTGACGAGTGACGAGCGGAAGGCCCACGTGACAAGCGACGACTGAGAAGTGCGGTGGCTCGGCACTTCTCACTCGTCACTTGCCACTGATTTTTTATGAAGTACCTCGACGAATATCGTGATGCCAGCCTTGCCCGGCCGCTCATTGCCGAGATTGCGAAGCGCGTTACGCGGCCCTGGGTTTTAATGGAGATTTGTGGCGGCCAGACGCACACGCTGATGCGCTACGGCATAGATGAAGTTCTGCCCCCGCAAGTTGAGTTGGTGCACGGGCCCGGCTGTCCGGTGTGCGTGACGCCGCTGGAGGTGATTGACAAAGCGCTGGCGATTGCGTCGCTCCCGGACGTCACTCTGGTGTCTTATGGCGATATGCTCCGCGTACCCGGGTCGCACGCCGATCTGTTCCAGGTCAAGGCCAATGGCGGCGATGTTCGCGTGGCGTACTCACCCATGGAAGCGTTGAAAGTTGCGCGCGCCCATCCGGAACGGCGCGTGGTTTTTCTTGGCATCGGGTTTGAAACCACGGCGCCGGCCAACGCCATGGCGGTCTGGCAGGCGGCCCGCGAAGGGTTAAAGAATTTCTCCATGCTGGCATCGCAGGTACTCGTGCCGCCCGCCGTGCGCATGTTGCTGGAATCACCCACGCATCGCGTGCAGGGATTCATCGCGCCTGGGCATGTGTGCACGGTCATGGGTACCGAGGAGTATCTGAGTCTCAGCCGCGATTTTCATGTGCCCATCGTGGTGGGCGGCTTCGAGCCCGTGGATCTCCTGGAAGCGATCTCCATGCTGGTGGCGCAGTTGGAAGAGGGGCGTGCCGAGCTCGAAAACCAGTACGCCCGGTCGGTGGCGCGGGAAGGGAATAGACCGGCGCAGGAGGTCATGGCCAAAGTATTCGAGGTTTGCGACCGCAAGTGGCGCGGCATCGGGTCGATCCCCCGCAGTGGTTTGAAACTACGGCAGGAATTCGAGGCGTTCGACGCGGAAAAGGTCTTTGACGTCGCCGCGCAGACCACCGAGGAGCCCGCCGAGTGCATCAGCGCCCTGGTGCTGCAAGGCTTGAAGAAACCCACCGATTGTTCCGCCTTTGGAACCCGTTGCACCCCTGCCTACCCGCTTGGTGCGCCCATGGTCTCATCGGAAGGCGCGTGCGCGGCGTATTATCAGTATCGGCGCGTCACTCGCTGATGTGATGGGACAGCCCGCGAACGAACCGACAATGGAACCAACTCCCAGCATGCCCTCCCCAAGCCGGACCGCAGAGTACATGGCCTTCTTCCGCGCACTGGAGACGTTGCGTCCCGCTTGTAAGCGCCTTTTTTCGGACCCCCTGGCGGTGGTTTTCCTCCGCCCCTCGCTCAAGCTGGCATTGCAGGTGGCGCGCTTGCCCGCGATCGGCCAGGGGCTCTCAATCTACATGGATCGCCGCTGGCCCGGCGCCCGAAGTTCCGGGGTAGCCAGGACGCGGCTGATCGACGACTTGATGATCGAGGCGTTTACCAACGGATTCGAGCAAATTGTGATCCTGGGCGCCGGCTTTGACGCTCGCGCATACCGGCTGCCTCATCCTGCTGCCATACGCTTCTTCGAAGTCGATCAGCCAACCACTTCGCAGGTCAAGCGGCGCTTGCTGGAAAAGCGTTTCGGCGAGTTGCCGTCAGACGTAGCTTTTGTAGAGGTTGATTTCAACCGGCAGGGATTGGGACCCCCGCTCGAACACGCGGGCTTCCGGCCGCAGCAACCGGCGTTTTTCCTTTGGGAGGGAGTCACCAACTATCTCACTGAAGAAGCTGTTGACGCTACGCTGCGCTGGGCCGGCGGGTGTGCAGCGGGCAGTCAACTTGTTTTCACATATGTGGAGAGAAACGTAGTTGTGGCGGCGGACGTCTCCGCAGGCACAACGCGCATTAAGCAAGCCTTGGCGCGGACGGGAGAGCGCTGGACCTTCGGGCTCGACCCCGCCGGGTTGCGCACCTATCTGGGTGCCCGCGGTCTGGAGCTAATTGCTGACCTGAACGCTGCGGAGTATCGCACGCGTTGTCTGGGGGCGCCGGGTTCCGGTTATGAGTTCTATCATGTGGCAAGCGCGCGTGTTGTCGGACTCTGCTAAACTTGTCGTATGAGTTCGAACAAGATTGACAAGACGGACCGCGTGCCTTCGGACTTCGGAGGTCGAATCTCGGACGCTCAGGAATTTCGGACCCCGGAATCTCCTTTGGAGAATCTGGCCTGCCCGGTTCCTTTACCCGCCCAAGGCAAGGTGCTGCTCGGTCATGGCAGCGGGGGCCGGTTGAGCGCGGAATTGCTGCAGAAGGTGTTCCTGCCCGCTCTCCAGAACCCGGCACTGAACTGCCTGAACGACCAGGCCCTGGTGGGCGTGAATGGGGTCCGCTTGGCATTTACCACCGATTCGTTCGTCGTTAAGCCCCTCTTTTTCCCCGGCGGCGATATCGGTTCGCTGGCGGTGAACGGGACCGTCAACGACCTGGCCGTGGGTGGCGGCGAACCGCTCTACCTCAGCGTGGCCTTTATTCTGGAAGAAGGACTTCCGCTGGAGACGTTGCAAAAGGTGGTGACATCGCTGAGCCACGCGGCGCAGGAAGCGGGCGTGGTCGTGGTGACCGGTGACACCAAGGTAGTGGAGAAGGGCAAAGGGGACGGCCTGTTCATCAACACGTCGGGCATTGGCCGGGTGCCTCCCGGGATTAATCTCTCTGCCGACCAGGCCCGCCCCGGCGACGCCATCATCTTGAGTGGATCCATCGGCGAGCACGGCATTACGATTCTCTCCCAGCGCGAGGGCCTTGAGTTCGAAAGTCCCATCGCCAGCGATTGCGCGGCGCTGAACACGCTGGTCGCAGCCATGCTGGAAGCGAGTTCGGCGATCCGCTGCATGCGCGACCCCACCCGCGGTGGCGTATCCAGCGCGTTGAATGAGATCGCCGCCCAGTCACGGGTGGGCATGGTACTGGACGAATCCGCCATTCTCGTGCAGGAAGCGGTGCGGGGCGCGTGCGAACTGCTGGGGCTCGATCCGCTCTATGTAGCAAATGAGGGAAAGTTGGTGGCTATCGTAGATTCGAGACACGCGGATCGAATTCTGTCCGCCATGCGGGCGCATCCGCTCGGTGCGCAGGCGCGGATCATCGGGCGGGTCACCCAGGCCAATCCGGGGCTGGTGACGATGAGAACCTCGCTCGGAACCACGCGCATCGTAGATATGCTCTCGGGCGACCAGTTGCCGCGGATTTGCTAGGCCTTGCTGATGAACTTCCCGCTCGATCTGGTTTAGTCGTCCATCTTATGCACGAACTGAGTATCGCCAGCGCCATTCTCGATACCGTCCGCAACGAGGCGGAGAAGCACCCCGGTGCGCACATCGCCAAAGTGGGGGTCCGCGTCGGGGCACTATCGGGAGTGGTGCCGGACGCGCTCAGCTTCGGCTTCGAGTGCCTGGTCCAAGGCACCGATCTCGAACCCCTCGTACTTGTGATTGAACCTGTACCGCGTCGCCAGCGATGTTCTGCCTGTGCTTTCGCCTTCGAAGTGGAGGGGGAAGATCTTTCCTGTCCCCGCTGTGGCCGGGCCGAGACGCTGCTCACCGGGGGCGAGGAATTGGATCTCGCATATCTGGAACTGGAAAGTCAGTGAACAGTGAACAGTGAACAGTGGCAAATAACAATGAGTGCTCAGTGACGAATGCCCTTCAAACGGTGATTTTCATTTGGTACTTGTCACTCGTCACTCATCACTTGTCACTGCTCTTGGAGGATTGATGGATCGCATTCCGTTGGAGAAAAAGGTCTTGAGTGAGAATGACCGGTTGGCCGGTCGGCTGCGCAAGAGCTTCCGGGATCATGGAATTCTGTGTGTGAACTTCATCAGCTCGCCGGGTTCGGGGAAAACTTCGTTGCTGGAACGGACTCTGGAGCGTTTCCCGAACGACGCTCGCGTCGCCGTACTTACCGGGGACATTCAGACGGACAACGATGCACGCCGCCTGGCGCGATTTGGTTTTCCCGCCAAGCAGATCACCACGGCTGGCGCGTGCCATCTCGACGCGCGCATGGTGGAGCGGGCGCTCGCGGACTGGCCGCTGGCGAATCTTGACCTGCTTATTATCGAAAATGTCGGGAATCTCGTCTGCCCTTCCAGTTATGACCTTGGCGAAGCGGCGAAGATTGTGATGCTGAGTGTCACCGAAGGCGAAGACAAGCCGCTGAAGTACCCGGCGATTTTCGCGAAGTCCGAGCTGCTCATCCTGAATAAAATCGATCTGCTTCCGTACGTCAGCTTCGATATTGCCCGCGCGCGGGAGTATGCGCGGCAGACTCATCCCGGGATGGAGATCTTAGAGGTTTCGTGCACCACGGGCCAAGGGCTGGACCAATGGTTGCAATGGCTGGAAAAGAGGCGAGACACGGCGGGATTGCCGATTAGGAGATTGACGATTGCCGATTGAATGAGTTTTCAGTAATCAGTCTTCAGTATTCAGTAAAAAGCGTTTTGTATCACGGGTCGGACTCTAACGGGTACCGATGACTGGTAACTGATGTCCGGCCATCGACCATCGTCAACCGACCATCGTCAATCATTGGAGCTTTTCCATTTCTAGATACTTCTGCAACGTCACAAACGTATACCCGCGTTGCCTCAGTTCCGGGATTAGTTTGGAGAGGACCCCAACGGAATTGGGAAGTTCGTGGAACACGAGGATATGGCCATAAACTCCCTTGCGCTCTCGCTGCTGAATGGTTTGCATCACGTAATCGTGCAGCGAGGGTTTAGGGCACTTCGAGGTGTTGGTGCCCACGCAGAAGTAATCCTCGGAATCGACGTCCCGCCGCTCGGAAGGAAGCGACGTCGATTTGCTCATCAAGTGGTAGCCCCGCGCCTCAATTTTCTGCGCCATTTCCGGCCAGATTGTCCAGTCGGGAGGCCGCACGTACAGCGCCTTCACGCCGGTGATCGCTGCGATGGTCCGGTTGGCGCGATCGAGATCGTTCAGCACCCAGTCGTCACCGTATCGCTTCTCCATCAGGCGAAAGTTGCCGTGGCCATAGGTGTGATTCTGTACTTCGTCGCCCCGGCGATGCTCTTCCGCCGCCGCTTCGCGGCACGTAATGCCCACGTCGATCTTCCGGCAGTCCTTGTCGGCGAAGGGGTTGAGCCGCCAGCCCATCACGAAGAACGTGGCCTTCGCGCCCTGCCGATCGAGCAAGTCCAGCAGGCTGGCCGAGGCATGGCCCGCTTGAGAGTTTCCCTTCAGGACCCAAGGTCTCGGTCCATCGTCAAATGTCAGTGCAATAAGCTTTTGCGGTGTGGCCGCACCCGCTGCGGGCCCTGCGCCGGCCGGTGATCCTGCCGAAGCGGAGGAGACGGCGAGCACGAAAGGCAGTGCAAGCAGAATGTTTCGAATAATGCGGGCCAAACCGTCGTGCTTCTTCGGGTAGTGACAAAACATGGGAATGATTTTAGACCTATTCTCCTAGGGATCAAGCCCACCACGGGCGGAAATTACCGTTTTCGGTCGTCAGCGGTTACCATGCCACCGGCACAAATGAAGTCCAGCAGTTTACGAAAGGCCTCGCCGCGGTGGGATACGGCGAACTTCTCTTCGGGAAGAATTTCTGCAAAAGTCTTGCCCAGAGGGCTGTAAAGAAAGTACGGGTCATAGCCGAAACCACCTGTGCCTCTCGGCTCATCGATGATCTGGCCATCAGCTCGCCCGTGCACAACGGTAAGCACCCGTCCTGATACTGCCAAGACGATGACACAAATGTAATGGGCGGTGCGATTCACTGTGCTCTGGTGCTGTTGCCGCAAGGCACTCTCGCTGCTCACGGGCACGCCACTCGGCCCTGACTCCAGCCGGTGAATCTCCGCCAGCAAGCGCGCATTGTTCTGGTCGTCGGTGGCATCGGGCCCCGCAAAACGTGCCGAGTAGACTCCCGGAGCACCGACTAGCGCATCCACACATAGGCCGGAATCATCAGCAAACACCCATCCCGGAGCCATGTGGCTATAGTGAATGGCCTTTTTGCGGGCATTCTCCTCAAAAGTAATTCCGTCTTCTACACACGGGGTCATCTCCGCGAAGCCGGGCAGCGATTCAACGGTTACGCCGCGCGCGGCAGCCGCTTCGCGGAATTCCCGGAGCTTGCCAGGGTTGGAGGAAGCCAGGAAAAGTGACGAGTGACGAGTGATGAGTGACGAGCAGGAACCCTGCTGTGCGTACGTCGGTTTTCGAGTATCGTCAATCGACTTGGGCTTCTCGTCACTCATCAAGGTTCGCGCCTTCTGTCTTAATGTCCGGCTGGCTCGTCACTTGTCACTCGTCACTAGTTTTAAGATCGATTTCTGAAGTTCAATCATCTGCCCGATGGCAGGGCGCGCCAGATCAATCAGTTTGTTCAGCTCTTCGACAGTAAAGGTGCGTCCTTCAGCCGTGGCCTGAGTTTCAACCAGCTTACCAGCACCGGTCATCACGATATTCATGTCCACCTCAGCCGTGGAATCTTCGCCGTAGGTGAGATCCAGCAGCATTTCGTCTCCCACGATCCCCACGCTGATGGCGGCCAGATAGTCCTTGAGCGGATTGATTTTCAGAGAGCGCTGGGCTTGTAGTTTTTGGATCGCCAGGCCCAACGCCACGAGCGAGCCAGTGACGGAAGCGGTCCGCGTTCCGCCGTCGGCACGGATGACATCGCAGTCGATCCATACGGTTCGCTCGCCGAGCGCTTCCATGTTGACAACGGCGCGGAGCGAACGGCCAATCAACCGCTGGATCTCCATAGTACGCCCGGATTGCCGGCCGCGGGTGGCCTCGCGCGGAGTACGCGTACTGGTGGCGCGCGGAATCATCGCATACTCGCTGGTGATCCAGCCGCTACCGCTGCCTTTTTGAAAAGAGGGGACGCCGTCGTCTACCGAGGCGGTGCAAATAACCTGCGTTTCGCCCAGGCGAATCAGCGCCGAGCCTTCCGCGCTCGAAATGAAGTTCGGCACAATTTCCAGCGGGCGCATCTCCGTTGCGGGGCGTTGGTCCTGGCGCATCAACTTGCCTCCCGAATAAAGTAAGCCGTTCAACGGTCGGGGTGTAGGCATAGAACCTCTTGGATTGACGATTGGCGATTGCCGATTGGCGATTGAAAAACTGAAGCGAGGCCCGGGAAGAGCGGCGTCAGAATGATTCCAGTGTTCAATAGCTCAATCGTCTTTCGTCATTTGTTATTTTTCCGTCCATCCCGTCAGGGATTGGACTTGATGCGAGTGAGATCCGGAGTGAAGGCGGCGGTCAGATCCGCATGCCCGTCCAGGGTCTCCACTTCCTGCCCCTGGATGAGAAACTGCACGCGCTTCACCGAGGGGATGTTCGTAGTAATGGAATCCACAATCGAGTAGATGGCCAAGGTCTCCGTCTGGATCCCGGGTTCGAAATCGCTCAGGATATCGTTCGATAGATCGACGTACGCCGCACCATCGGCGGCCAAGAAGACCGCTCGAACGGTGGTCGATGCCGGAAGGACGCGGCCGTATCCCTGGTGTGATCCTTCCGCCAGGGCCAGAACGATCTGGCGGACGCGGTCCGCATCCGTTTGCGCCCAGGTGATCGAGCGGCTTTCCGGTAAGATTTTGCCTTCGTTTAACGCGGGAAAATAGAGCGTTGCCAACTGCGTCGTGCCATTGTTGGCCTGCAAGGCGATTTGGCTTAGCTTGGCTCGGGCTGCCTCCTCCAGGCGTGGAACGGGTTCGACGAAGACGCGCCGGGATAGAGATCGCAAATACAGCAGCCCTGCTCCCAGGATTGCGAAGAGGATGACGAGAAAGATCTTGGCGCGTACGGTCAAGGGTTCGTTGCTCCCTTCGAGAAAGCGGCTAGCGCCTGGACGACGGACTCGGCGACGTGCTGTTGGAAAGCCGGATCCGTGAGCGCCGCAGCGTCCTGATCGGGCGACAACCGGCCCAGTTCGATGGCCACCGCAGGCGCATTTACGCTACGCAGCACCCGAGCAGGCGCGGTGGCGGGCGAGTCGACTTCTGCGCCATTGATAGTTGCCAATTGCTGCTGGAGGGCAGCGGCGAGTTGCACGCTTTGCGCCAGTCGCGCGTCTTGGACTTGGCCCCACGGGACGAACACGGGTGGTGGCGTCTCGGCGGTATCGGGAGTCGCACCGCTAGGAGGTTGAAACGTAAAGACGGTGATGCGGGGCGCTGCCATTCCCAGGTCGCCGGCGTGAAAGCTGATGAAACACACTGCGCCCGAGAGGTTTGCCGCCAGGGCGCGCTGCTCCGAGGTCACATTCACGTCAGCCGCACGGGTTAGCACCACGCGATACTGCTGCGTGGCCAGCAGGGCCGTCCGCACCCGCGCCACGTACTGCATTACCAGATCCTTCTCCAAAACTCCATCCCGGCTGTGTCCGCCGTTGTCGCTGCCACCGTGCCCGGCGTCAAGTGTGACGACGGGCAGAGGTACGCCTGGAGGTGCGGCGGGCGACTCCCCCATTGCTTGCGGAGTTTGCCTGCCCACGGATGACTGAGGCGAACTTGGTGCGCCCTGCGTGGCTGCAGTACCCGGCAGCGCCTGGGCGGAAGCGGGCGGTGGTTTCAGGACGTCCGCCAGCAGAATTTTGCCGCCTTCGGCCTGCATGGGATAAAAGTTAAGCCCGCCCTCAGCAGGGGAAAGGATGAGTTTGGGCACCCCATCCTGATCGTCGTAGCGCAATTCGCTGAGGTAAGGATTCTGAAAGTGGTAAGCTGGCTCCATAGGTTCTATGGGCTGGTCTCCCAAGTACATCACCCACTTGCCGTTGCTGGAGGCGGTTCGCACCGCTACTTTCTCCGTGAACTGCACCGTGAGCCGCGCTCCGTTAGCGATCGGGTCCACGCGCACTGTGAAGGAAGCGGGTCGAATGTCGCCAACGAAAATGCGGTTCGTTCCTTCCTGGTATTCCACCGCCTGGTGCGTGAGATGGGGGAGAACGACAGTTAGGAACTCCACCGGCACCAACCACTGGTCTCCTTCCATGACTACGGGTTGGAGCAGCCGATAGTTGGTTTTGTTGACGCGAACGCTCGCGTTACTCGACTGCAACTCGATGACCGACGTGCCAAATTGAATCCTGAGGGATGACCTCTTTTCCTGCGTTTCTCCCACCTTGCCGACCATGTTCAGAATCTGCAGCACGGGGAGGTACTTTGCGTTGCCGACATTGACTAGCGGAAGTTCATGGTGGCCAGAGGGAAAATAGAAAACGAAGTTATCACTGCGGAGTAGGTCCCAGGGCCAGAAAAGAGCAGCCAAGCCAGCAGCAAGGGCCGCCGGAACTAACAAGCCGGACCGGGAGAACCGTCGGGGCCTAAAATGGGGCAATTCTTTGCCACCTTCGCGCCCGGAATGCCACACACGGCGCATGGAGATTCTGCTCAAAGCGTAATTCTATAAGAATGGGCCGCAGGCAGCAACGTTGCTTTGGACTTATGACAGGGTCACGTCAACGTCGCGGCGGTTCGGACTGTGGGAGCGCTCAACATTCGGTAAGTTGGAAATGGCCCGTCCCCCCTGTCCCGTTCTTCCGTTTTGACACCCAAGACGTCACCACGTCATACCAAAGTGTCCGAAAAAGGCTGCATGGCCACGCCAAAATGTCACCACGTTAAACCAAAATGTCCGACACTTAGACCAAAATGTCTGCTTTTTCTCGGTCAATTTGTTCTGTGATCCTTTGTTTTCAATAAATTGGTGGCTTCGATCGTAAATTTTTTTCTTTCGTCCATCTTCCCTAGACCTTGGCCGGAGTATGAATTGCCGATTTTCGATTTCAGGTTGGCGCCAGTTTTGAATTTCCAGTTTCCAGTTTCCAGTTTCGATTTTCCAAAGCGGGGCCGCTGCCGAGCGCGTGAGGGGCGGCCAGGAGCCTCGCGAGCCTACCCGGCTGCGCCATTCCGAGCAGAAGACACGCCTCCGTGCGGTATCGCGAGCAATTCTTATGCCGTTATCTTATGAATCATCCACCAAAAGATAAAAGGAGGCATGTATGGTGATCTCATCAAAAGCGACCTTGACGAAGCCGTGGCCTGCCGAAACCGGGGACATCCATGATAGGTATAAGTCAAGGGGAAACGGAGATTCCCCAGGGTCACGTCAAAGTCGAGCCGATATGGAGTGGGGGGAGCTGGCTCCCACTTTCTGGGCCGGAATCTTGGTTCCGGCCTGCAGCGCGCCTGCGGGTGCAGGCGCCCGGAAAGCGGCAGCAAGCTGCCGCACTCCACAATCCTCTCGCATCGTCATCGTCATGTTATCTTACAATTGGGGAGCTTTGACGTGGCCCTGGGACTTATGACCGGTAAAGCTGCTGCTCTCCGGTAGGGGCGGCCGCTGCCCAGATGACAAGGGGGGGTGGGTTCGGGTCTGCCACTGCCGGTATACGATGCGCAGGGTCGCGAGCACCGGAACCGAAAGGAAGCTGCCGGGTATGCCGGCCACCGAGGCGCCTGCCAAAATTCCGAAGATCACCAGCAAGGGATGGAGTTTCATTTCGGCGCTCATCAGGTGGGGAGATACCACATAGTCCTGAAACGTCCGGAACACCACAAGAAAAACAAAGATGGCGAGCAGGTGGTTAGAACCGGCCACGCCTGCTACGAGCAGCACAATGACGCCACCGACGAAAGGTCCTACCATCGGGATAAATTCGAGGAAGAACGCCATGGTCGCCAATAAGGCGGCGTAGGGAACGCCCATCAGCGAAAAGCAGACGCCATAACACACGGCGGCCACTGCGCCCAGGATCACGAGCGCCCGCATATACAGGGCAAGTAGCACATGGAGATCAGCGGCAATTTTTTCGGCCGTTTTCCGCTTCGGCCCTTCTGCAACAAAGCCCAGTATCGAATCGCGCATCTCGCGCCCGTCTTTCAGGAAGAAGAAACTGAGAATGGGAACGAGAACAACGAAGATGAGGCTTCCAGCCCGCGCGATAACGCCCAAGGCAGCTTTCGGCAGCATCGCCACAATTTCTTGCGAATGGTTGGCCAACTGATGCTCGATTGTAGAAACCACAACGCTCTGCCGCGAAATTCCAGAAAGAGTCGGGGACTTCGACGGAGCGCGGATCTTGGAAAGGATTTCGGGGACCTTGGCGGCCAAAGCGTTTGCTTCCTGGACGACATGCGAGCCGACGACAATTCCCAACACGATCAGGATTCCGACCAGCGCAAGGTAGACCACCGTAAGGGCCGGCACTTTGGACCGTCCCGGCAGACGTCGTTCCAGCAAATTAACCAGCGGCCAGAGCAGATATGCGAACAGCAGCGCCACTACAAAAATAAAGACGGTATCGCGAATGAGGTACAGAAGCCAGAGAACACCCAAGACAAATACTGCTGTCCAGATATATCGAGCGGCTTTGGCATCAAGACCTAACAATTTCACCCCCTGGATTGGACTTTGAACTGTGTTGTTTAGCCTTGCCAAGATGATGCAAGACTATCGTACAGCGCTTGTTTCGACTTATCTCTCCGGAATAAACTTTCTGACCGCATTTCGCGCTATCCGGGCCGCCAGCCAGACTTCCAAAGCCAATACCGCAGTCGGGACGCCTGCGAGCAAAAAGCACGCCAGCTTACCCGGTGGGCCGCCGGGCGTCGGTTGCGGGGGCACCCTTCCCAACGCGGCGAGTACCCAAAGGAATGCCGAAGAGAACAGCGCCAGATCAATGAATGCATGCAACAAACCCCAGAGGTTGAGGTTGACATAGAAGTAACCGCAGGCGGGGAGCAAGAGCGCGTAGACCAGCGCGGATTTCTCATTCTTGAATTTCAGCCGGCAAGTGGGGCATTCGTAAACCCTTGGCGTGAGCGCCGCAAGGCACTCCGGGCAGAAACTTGCCATGGCGAGCGCGGCCGAGTTTTCGCCGACGGCCTTGGGCAACAGAACATCGGTCAAGACCTTCATCTTTCTCGCGGCACCCTTGGGTATTCGCCAGTAAGTTTGCTTTGTTCCCGCACGATATTCGAGATGTAGCTTGCCATAGAGGATGCCCGTCACTTCAGCTTTAGCTATATCACCCCAACGGGCGCTCCGCACGTTCCGGTTCCACTGCCCATTTCTCTTGAGTGACAGATCGATCAGCCGCCGATTGGTCAGGATGAGCACGGACTGCGAGAGATAGTGGGACTGCAGGCTAAGCAGGAACCGCTCGGGCTTGCCCGGCATGATCTGCCCGCGTGCGAGATAGAGCACCACCTCATCGGGTTCAAGGATTTTCCGGAGCGGCACCTGAAGTTTGTCGAGCGCGCACTTTGTCCGCCTGGCCAGCCTGCGCCGCTCTATGCCGCGGGCGTCCGTGAAGGCAATGTCCTCCCGCAAGGGAAATCCCCAGGGCGAGGAAATTCGTACGGCATGGTCGGGATGAACGCTAATTTCCGCAGCGGGCATAGCAAACCTTTCGGCACGGGGATGCAAGTTGTTCTACTGGCATTTTATGCTGAGGGTCGGAGTCTCACAATACGAATTCAAGTCCCGGGTCAAGCAGTTGCATGGCGGGATCAGATCATGGGGTTCGGGCGGAAACACACACCGAATTCGGCTTGAATCGGAACTTGTGTGCTGATCATAAGCCTGCTCCGGAGACTGGGAATTGGCAAACTCGAATGGAGCAGCATTCTATGTCGAATAGGCGCCTGCCGCAATGGTCGTTCCACGCGCGGCGCCAGCACAAAACTTAACGACACAAAACCCGCAAGTTTGGATAGAATGATTAGCCCCAAGTGAGCTTTCAGTTGTCAGTCATCGGTTTGGCAAAACCGCGCGTATAACCGAAAACTGACCACTGAAAACTGACGACTATTTCGTTCAGGAGGCACGAGAGATGTCAAATGGAACTTGCGATATAGGACTTATTGGTCTGGCGGTCATGGGCCAGAACCTGGTTTTAAACATGAACGACCATGGCTACAACGTGGCGGTGTTCAATCGCACCGTCTCCAAGGTGGATGATTTCATCAACAACGAGGCCGCGGGCACACAAGTGGTGGGAGCGCACTCGATGGAGGAGTTTATTCAATTGCTCAAGCCGCCCCGCCGCATCATGCTGATGGTAAAAGCCGGCGACGCGGTTGACAAGATGATTGAGAGCATCCTGCCGCACTTGCAACAGGGTGACATCATCATCGACGGCGGCAACTCGCATTGGCCGGATTCCACCAGACGCACAAAATACCTGGCCGAGAAGGGAATCCTGTTTATAGGGACGGGTGTATCTGGGGGCGAGGAAGGCGCGCGCCACGGGCCCTCGATCATGCCGGGCGGTAATCCCGCGGCGTGGCCGCACGTGAAGGAAATCTTCCAGGCTATCGCCGCCAAGGTCGAGGACGGCACGCCTTGTTGCGACTGGGTGGGCGAAGACGGCGCCGGGCACTACGTCAAGATGGTGCACAACGGCATCGAGTACGGCGACATGCAACTGATCTGTGAGGCCTACCAGTTGATGAAAGACGTGCTGCGCCTGAACCCGGACGAACTGCACGAAGTGTTCGCCGATTGGAACAAAGGCGAACTGGACAGCTACCTGATCGACATCACTGCCCAGATCTTCGCGAAGAAGGACGACGATGGAGCGCCCATCATCGACAAAATCCTCGACACGGCAGGGCAGAAAGGCACGGGCAAGTGGACCTGCCTCAGCGCGCTCGACCTGGGGATGCCGGTAACCTTGATCGGGGAGGCGGTGTTTTCCCGCTGCCTGTCGGCTCTAAAGGAGGAACGCGTGGCCGCTTCCTCCATCTTGAAAGGGCCGCGCCGCGCGGTGAAATCCCCCGAACCGAACGAAATTCATCGAGGACGTTCGCCGCGCGCTCTATTGCTCCAAGATCATCTCCTACGCGCAGGGCTACATGCTGCTCCGCGAGGCGGCAAAGGACCAGAAATGGAACCTGAACTTCGGCGGCATCGCCCTGATGTGGCGTGGCGGATGCATCATTCGAAGCAGATTCCTGGGCAAAATCAAGACAGCCTTCGACGCCAATCCGCAGCTTAGGAACCTGCTCCTGGATAGCTTTTTCACCAAAATCTTGACCGACTATCAGGCAGCGTGGCGCCGGGCTCTGGCTCAAGCTGTAAAGAACGGCGTACCCACGCCCGCGTTCGCGACGGCGATGGCGTTTTACGACGGCTACCGCACCGGACGCCTGCCGGCCAACCTGCTTCAGGCCCAGCGCGACTTCTTCGGCGCTCACACGTACGAGCGCGTGGATCAACCGCGTGGCCAGTTCTTCCATACCAACTGGACAGGGCACGGCGGCAAGGTGGCGTCGGGACAATACAACGCCTAAAAGAAAGGAAGGTATCAGGTGCCGGGTGTCAAGTGTCAGGTCCGAAACCCGAAAGTCGAAGTTTGAAACTCGAGAATTGACATGTGGCTCTCGAGTTTCCAATTTCGTTTTTCGAATTTCGTCCTCTGGCACATGGCGCCCGGCACCAATTACAACCCATGAAATACGGACTCAGTATTCAAGCTTCGGGTGCCCTCGACTTCCTGTCGTTGGGAGCCCTCGTTCACCGGCTTGATCCGGGCGTGATTCCGTTCCGCAAGGCGACGGAATGCAAGATTCACGTGAGCGGTGGCGAATTTAACTGCGCCGCCAATCTGGCGGATTGTTTTGGCCTGCAAACGGGCATCGCTAGCGCGATGGTGGACTACCCGATTGGCGATCTCATCGCCGAGCGGGTGCGCGCCATGGGCGTGAAGCCTTTCTACAAGCGCTTCCCGCACAATGGCGTTACGGGGCCTAATATGGCCACGGTTTATAGCGATCGCGGCCAGGGCGTGCGCCCTCCCGTGGTCTTTTACAACCGTTCGAATGAGGCTGGGGGCATGCTCAAACCCGGTGATTTCGACTGGAAAACCATCTTCGGCGCAGGCGTTCGCTGGTTTCACAGCGGCGGCATTTTCGCCGCACTGTCGGAAACCACGGGGCCGCTGATTGCTGAGGCGATGCAGGCCGCCAAGGCGGCGGGCGCGGTCACGTCGTTCGATCTCAATTATCGCGCCAAACTGTGGAACATCTGGGGCGGCCACGAACGCGCCTTGTCGGTGGTTGCAAACATCGTGAAGCACGTAGACGTGGTGGTCGGCAACGAGGAGGACCTCCAGATGGGCTTGGGCATTCCTGGTCCGGAGGTTGCCGCCAAATCCAAACTCGATCCCAGTGCCTTCTTTGGCATGATCGGCAGGGTGGTGGCGAAGTACCCCCACATCAAGGTCGTGGCCACCACGTTGCGCGAGGTTCACTCGAGCAACCGGCACAGTTGGAGCGCGGTGGCTTGGATTGACGGCAAGACCTACGTGGCGCCCACGGCCGAACTTGACGTCCTCGACCGCGTCGGCGGCGGCGACGGTTTCGCGTCGGGTCTCTTTTACGGAATGCTGACGGGAGAAGAGCCCGAAACCGCGGTGAAATTAGGATGGGCACATGGCGCGTTCATCACAACGTACCCGGGTGATACGACCATGGCCACCCTCGACCAGGTGCGGGCGTTTGCCAAGGGCGGATCGGCGCGCATTCAACGCTAGGTGGATTTTGACGGCGGGTTCGCTTTGCCGATGGGCCGTTACGGCCCACTGGCGATGCGGGCCCGCCTCTACACTATAATGACAGGGCTCTCTGCATGTGTCGTTTCTGCGCTGTCAGCATCTAACGCGGCAGGGTAGGCAGCACGGCGGAGCGCCATAGTCAACTTCTTGAGGTTTTTGAATCGATTTTCATTTGCTCGGAGGACTAATCGCTTGGAAAGCCAAACTGCTGCTGTCAAAAAAGCTAACCTAACGGCGTCGCAACTCGACCAGCTTTGCATTAACACCATCCGCTTTCTTGCTGTCGATGGCGTGCAGAAAGCCAATTCCGGCCACCCGGGTATGCCCATGGGGGCAGCGCCGATGGCATATGTGCTATGGACTCGCCATCTGAAACATAACCCGGCCAATCCTGCGTGGCCGAACCGCGACCGCTTTGTGCTCTCGGCGGGGCATGGTTCCATGCTGCTGTACAGCCTGTTGCACCTGACGGGGTACGACATGCCCATGTCCGAGCTGCAGCAATTTCGGCAGTGGGGAAGCAAGACGCCGGGCCATCCCGAACACTGGATCGTTCCGGGAATCGAGACCACTACTGGCCCTCTGGGGCAGGGTTTCGGCAACGGTGTCGGCATTGCGATTGCGCAGAAGTACCTTGCCGCGCACTTCAATCGTCCGGGCCACGAGATTGCGGACTACAAGGTCTATGCGATTGCCGGTGATGGCGATTTGATGGAAGGTGTGTCGTCGGAAGCGGCCTCTCTGGCTGGCCACCTGCGACTCGACAACCTGATCTATTTTTACGATGACAACCACATTTCGATCGAGGGCGACACCCAATTGGCGTTCACCGAAGACCGCGCCAAGCGCTTTGAAGCGTATGGCTGGTTTGTGCAAAAGCTCGAGGACGGAAACGATCTGGAGGCCATCGACGCTGCGATTCGTGCCGCTCAAGCCGAGCGCGGACGGCCGTCGATCATCATGATTCGGACGCATATTGGTTACGGAAGCCCCAACAAGCACGACACGGCGGAAGCGCACGGCAGCGCCTTGGGGCCCGAGGAAGTGAAACTGACCAAGCAGAATCTCGGCTGGCCGCTGGAACCGGCCTTCTTCGTGCCGGATGAAGCGCGCGCACATTTCCGGCTGGCCGTCGAAGACGGCGCAAAGGCCGAGGCCGAATGGCAGACCAAGCTGGACGCGTACCGGCAGGCATTTCCGGAACTCGCGGCGGAGTGGGATCGCTACACACGGGGCGAATTGCCCGAGGGATGGCAAGCCAGGATTCCCACCTTCAGTCACACCGAAAAGCCCATGGCGACGCGGCAGGCATCGGGCAAGGTGCTGAACGCTATTTCCCCATTGCTGCCCACGCTGCTCGGCGGTTCGGCCGACTTGGCGCCTTCCACCAACACGTTGATTAAAGGCGAAAAGGACTTTGAGGCCGGCAGTTACGGCGCACGCAACTTCCATTTCGGCGTCCGCGAGCACGGTATGGGCGCAATCCTGAACGGTATGGCCCTGAGCGGATTGATTCCTTACGGTGCCACCTTCTTCGTTTTTTCTGATTATATGCGGCCGTCGCTGCGCCTGGCGGCGGTGATGGGTGCGCATTCCATTTTCGTCTTTACGCACGACAGCGTTTTCCTGGGCGAGGACGGACCCACCCACGAGCCCATTGAGCAGCTGGCGGCGTGCCGCGCCATTCCGCACCTTTGCTGCATCCGGCCCGCCGACGCCAATGAGACCGGCGTCGCCTGGCGGGTCGCGCTCGAACACCAGAACGGACCTGTCGCCCTGATGCTGACACGCCAAGTGCTGCCGATTATCGATCGCACCAGGTACGCTGCGGCGGAGGGACTGGAGAAGGGCGCCTACGTTCTCGCTGATGCCCAGGGCAAAACGCCCGAGCTGATTTTGATTGCCACCGGGTCGGAAGTGGCGCCGTCGATCGACGCGTACGAAAAGCTGAGCGCGGAAGGTATTGCCGTGCGCCTGGTCGACATGCCATCCTGGGATCTTTTTGAAAAGCAGTCTCAGACGTATCGCGATGAAGTGCTGCCGCCGGAGGTGACGGCGCGCCTCGCCGTGGAGGCCGCGGTGTCCTTTGGGTGGGAACGTTATGTGGGACTCAAGGGTGCTGTCCACGGAATTAATCGCTTTGGAGCGTCGGCTCCGTATAAAATAATTGCTGAGAAGTTGGGTTTCACCGGGGCACATATTGCCGCGCGCGCCCATGAGCTTTTGGGTCGCTGAACGGTTCGGTAGATAAGGGCTAATGTCCGGTCGCATTTTTGATGCTAAACGGTGGCACAGGCGCTGGCGCCTGTGTTGATGGCGTAGCGTTGCTAATGGGGTGCTACTATGCCGGCTCGCAGCCGGTGTTATATGGGCAACCCATAATGCCATGCGAGGAGAGATTCCATGCCGGAAATTGCCGAAATGGTGAATCCCCTGCGCGAAGGAATCCGTTTGCGAAGGTCGCCCGCTCCGTGCGCCATGGTGATTTTCGGGGCGTCGGGGGACCTCACCGAGCGCAAGTTGATTCCCGCCCTCTTTTATCTCTCTCGCGAGCGCATGTTGCCTCCGGGGTTCGCTGTGGTGGGTTGCGGGCGCTCTCCCAAGACCGACGAGCAGTTCAGCAAGGAAATGTCCGAAGCAGTGAAGAAGTACCTGCACCTGACGGGGGAAAGTGATGCTTTTGTGGAAGGGTTCGCGAAAGTTCTGCACTACATCGCGGACGATTTCAGCAAGCCGGAGGCTTACCAGAAACTTAAGGACACGCTGGATCACCTCGATCAGGAGCATGGAACCGCCGGCAATCGCCTCTTCTATTTCGCTACGCCGCCTAGTTTCTTCCCGGTGGGCGTGGGGCTTCTGGGCGAATCGGGGTTGGCCAAACCCAAGGTCCTCGGCAAAACGTGGACACGCATCATCCTCGAAAAACCTTTCGGCCGCAGCCTGGAAAGTGCGCTGGAATTGAACCGGACCGTCACCAGCGTCTTCACCGAGGACCAGGTCTATCGCATTGATCACTACCTGGGCAAAGAGACGGTGCAAAACCTCTTGGTGTTCCGGTTCGCCAATGGCATCTTCGAACCGTTCTGGAACCGGCGCTACATTGACCACGTGCAAATCACCGTCGCAGAGGAATTGGGCGTGGAGAATCGGGGCGCCTACTATGAAGAAGCCGGCCTGCTGCGCGACATGATTCAGAACCACGTGCTCCAGTTGTTGAGCCTGGTAGCGATGGAACCCCCTGCCACGTTTGACGCGACCGAGGTGCGCGATGAGAAGGCCAAGGTCATGCGGTCGTTGCGCCCCATCCGGCTTGAGCGAGTGCCCGAGTTTGTAGTGCGGGGCCAGTATGTGGAAGGCTACGTGGGCGGCAAGAAGGTGCCCGCGTACCGGAGCGAGCCCAAGGTTTCATCCACGTCGACCACTGAGACGTATGCCGCGTTCAAGTTTTTCATCGATAACTGGCGGTGGGCGGACGTTCCTTTCTATCTCCGCTCGGGCAAGCGCCTGCCCAAGCGCATTTCGGAGATTTCCATCCAGTTTCGCCGCGTCCCCCACCTGTTATTCCGCGGGGCGGGTGCGGAAGGTATTGAGCCCAATATCCTTTCCATTCGCATCCAACCCAACGAAGGAATTTCGCTCAAGTTTTGCGCCAAGCTTCCTGGCGCGACGATGCAGATTCGCCCGGTGGAGATGGAATTCCTGTACGGAGAATCATTCGGGGCGGCGCCGCCGACGGCATATGAAACGCTGCTGCACGATTGCATGCTCGGTGACGCTACGTTGTTCAACCGCGCTGACGCTGTGGACCTTTCCTGGGAACTGGTGGACCCGATCCTGGATCGCTGGAAGCAGGATGGCGCCAACGGGCTGGCGTATTACGCCTCGGGCACCTGGGGACCGGCCGAGGCGGATGACTTCATCGAACGCGACGGCCGGCAGTGGCGCAGGCTGTGAAGGCAGAAAGCAGGGAGCAGGGAACAGGGAACAGGGAACAGACCACCTACTACCTGCCTCACTCCGCCTTGGTGGCTTATTGAAGGTGGAAAGGAACACGAAAGTGGTTGGCACGCTTCAGGAATTCGCGTTAGGGGAACCTCGGCCCGCCAATGTGGCGGAGATTGAAGCCGGGCTTTCGGCCATGTGGAGGAGCGCAGCGGAGGCGTCAGGCTCGGCGGTAACGCGTGCCGCCGCGCTGACCCTGCTCGTTTACGTTGACTGCCCGGAAGCGGTATGGGAAGTAAGCAATCTGCTCGCCGACGTCACCCGGCAGAATCCCTGCCGCGCCATCGTCATGGTCATGGACGCCAGTGGGTCCGCGCCGTCTATCATGGCTACCGTTTCAGCACACTGCCATATGCCGATGGAAGGTGGAAGTCAGATTTGCAGCGAGCAGATTACCCTGGACGCGCGGGGTAATACGGGTCCCGAGCTTACGAGTATCGTGCTGCCCCTCACTATTTCCGGCTTGCCGATCTATTTATGGTGGCGAGCCGGGCACTTTACCATGCCGGCTTATTTCGATCAGATTTTCAGGGTCACGCAGCGCGTTATTGTGGATTCAGCGCGCTTTAAGGCTACCCGGTCCGATTTGGCGGTGCTTGCGGCGTGGTCCGAAAAATATTCCAGCCGGATTCGCCTCTCAGACTTGAACTGGGCGCGAGCGACGCCGTGGCGCGAAGTGATTGCGCAGTCTTTTGATTCTCCCGAGCGCGGATCTTATCTCGAGCGGATTCAGGAAATTAGCATTGAATACGAGATGGAGTCGGTGCGGTTCAACACCCAACGCGCCGTCAGTCTGCTCTTGACGGCATGGCTCGCTACACGTTTGGGCTGGGAATTTCATTCTGCGGAGTCGCGCGGCCCGGACATGCCGCGTGTTTTTTACTTTAGGTCATCATCCGGCCGCGAGATCAAAGTGGAACGGAGGTTGCGAAAAGTGGAGGGGCGTGGGAGCGGCGTCTGTTTCTCTCTGGTGATTGAGGCGGAGGGCGCGCGCTTCTCTTTCTCGCGTGGGCCGGATGGCAAGGCGGTGCAGACCTGCGCCGAAGTCGCTGGTCGGCCGCCGATCGGCCGTACGGTGCGCATCGAAGTGGGCGGCGAAGTCGATCTACTGAACGATGAACTGATGCTGTCCGGACGTGACCGCGTCTACGAGGAAGCACTGGCGCTGGTGGCGAGGATGACGACTTATTGACGATTGCTGATTGATGATTGGTGATTGAAAAGGCTTCGTGCTGCCCTTGCCTCACTTCGGATGAGATCAGGCCTCAGGGGGGCACCAATAATCGTCAAGCATCAATGGGCAATCGACGATTAGGAGGTTCAGCGATCGACCATCGACAACCGTCAACCGTCAATCCCGGGGTTCGCGTTTTCGACGGCTTGGAGCCGGCATCACTCTTTCCCAACAGCGCGGCGCTGGATGAACGCACGGCGTGGGTGGTGCCTAACTTTGTTCCCGAACTGGACGCGTTTCGCATTACGCTTACTTTTCCCGTGCTCAACGCCGCAGCCAATGTTATCTTCGTTGTTTCGGGAGAGGACAAGGCGGAGATCGTCCACCAGGTGTTGGAAGGCCCCGAGGGACGCTTTCCCGCCCAGAACATTCAGCCGACAAACGGCCGTCTGAGCTGGTTTTTGGATAAAGGCGCAGCGCAAAAGCTGGGAAGACAGTGGATAGTGAACAGAGGACAGACAACAGCTTAAGAGCAGCGCACGGCGGACGCAGGCTATCAGCGACCAGCTATTGATGATGGAACCTTCCACTGTTCACTGTCCACTGCTCTTAGGGGGTGCGTTCTGCACGTCAAAATTGCTCCATCGATTCTTTCGGCTGATTTTGCCAGGCTCGGCCAACAAGTTCAGATGATTGAGGCGGCGGGGGTGGACCGCTTTCAGATCGACGTTATGGATGGCCGTTTCGTTCCCAATATCACGTTTGGTACGATTGCCGTCCGCAGCCTGCGGCCGTTGACGCGCCTGACCATCGAAACTCACCTGATGGTCACCCCTCCGGAGGACTTTATTCCTGCATTCGCGGAAGCGGGCGCCGACACCATCATCGTCCACCAGGAATCCACGCCGCACCTGCACCGCGCGCTTGAGCAAATTCTCAGCCTGGGTAAGAAAGCCGCTGTGGCTCTGAATCCTTCCACGCCGGCGTCCACTATTTCTGAAGTGCTTGACATGGTGCAACTTGTTCTGGTGATGACGGTGAATCCCGGTTTTGGGGGCCAGAAATTCATAGAGTCCACGCTGCCGAAGATTCGCCAGATACGCGCCGCCTTAGTGGAACGCGGACTGGAATGCGAAGTGGAAGTGGACGGCGGCATCCATGAGGAAACGATACGCCGGGCAGCCGAGGCCGGCGCAGACGTGATGGTAGCGGGTTCGTCGGTCTACGATGCGCCCGACGGCGCCGCCGCTGCGATAGCTCGGTTGGTCGCGTGTGCCGGTGGGAAAGCCTAAACTGCTGATAAGTTGTCGTGCGGAAGTTCTCGGTCGTCAGTTGTCAGTTACGGCAATTTTGTGCTAAATGCCGTAACTGATGACCGACAATCGATGACTGAGAACTGACAAATTCTTGTCTGTAACTTCGCGAAAATGGCGGCATCATAAATACTGAGTGCGGGAGCCGTCAGTCATCGCGAGGGAGGCTCGATGGGCAGGTTCAGCAGGTGACCGGGTGCTCATCGGGTGCTGTTCCGAACTGATAACGCTCATGACTGAAACACCCCAAACTGCTTTGGCGCGGGACGAGTCGCAGCTCGTAAAGGAAGCGAAGGCGGGGAACTATGCCGCCTTTGAAGAGCTCGTAAACCGCTATGAAAAGAAGATTTACCGGCTGGGTATGAATATTACCGGAAACCGGGAAGATGCCGAAGACGTGCTTCAGGATGCGTTCCTGAAGGCTTTTGAGCATCTGCCGGATTTCCGGGAAGATTCGCGCTTCTACACCTGGATCGTGCGCATCGCCGTGAACGAAGCGCTGATGAAGTTGCGCCGGCGCCGGAGCAATCGGGAAGTGCCGATGGACGACTCCGAGGATGAAAACGGTGATGTGGTGGTGCGGGAATTCGCCGATTGGAAGCCCAACCCCGAGCAACAGTTTGCCCAGGGGGAACTCGAACGAATTCTTCAAGCCGCGGCGAACAAGCTGTCGCCAGGTTTTCGCACGGTATTTTACCTGCGGGATGTGGAAGGTTTATCTACCGAGGAAACAGCGGAGTTGCTGGACCTCACCGAGGGCGCTGTGAAGGCTCGGCTCTTTCGCGCCCGCCTTCGATTGCGCGAGGAACTGAGCAAAATCTTTAAATGAGGGTGACACTGGTGAATTGCAATAGGGCCATCAAAGAGATTAGCGGGTACCTGAACGGCGAACTGGACGAGGCACTGAAGCAAACGCTCGAGACCCACTTGACCTATTGCAATCACTGCCATGCGGTGTACGACAGTACTAAGAAGACCATCGAGCTCTACTGCGACGGCAAGCTCTTCTCCCTTCCCGAAGAAGTCCGCGCCCGTTTGCACGAAGCGCTGAGGCGCAAACTGCAAGCACGCACCTGAATTTCGTGACCTGCCTGGAAGCGCCAGTTAGGCTTGACAGTTCCGACTGCCCCCCGTACAATTTTCCGTTTGCCGACTGCACTTGGAGGAAATAAGGCAGAGCATGGACAAAAAGAAGGTGGAGCAATATAGAAAGCGCCTTCTGGCTAAGCAGGAGGAGCTTTTGCGTCTGGTGAGCCGGTCCGACCAGGATGGGCGCGAGGCGGACGAAGAAGCGACGCAAGACCTTGCCGACAAGGCTGCGAACTCTTACACCAAAGAATTCTTGTTCCACCAGAGCGACGAGAATCGCCGGATTCTGCAACTCGTGAACGAAGCGCTTGAGCGCATGAAAGTCGGCACGTACGGCCAATGCGTTCAGTGTGAACAAGAGGTCCAGCAGAAGCGGTTGGACGCTGTTCCCTGGGCGCGCCACTGTATTGAGTGCCAGGAAAAGCAAGACCAAGGCGTGCTTTAGCTGACCTTCGAATCACTCTGCGAGGTCCGTCTTCTTCTCCCTAACCGCCACCCACGCTCGCCAGCCTTCACTCTTTAGAGAGCTTGTGGACGCCGTGCTTGCGGTGGCTTTTCCCACCGACTGCCTGCTTTGCAAAGGTGAGCTTGCCACCGCCGCGCGTCTGCGCATTTGCCCGGCCTGTTGGGCGGGCCTCGATGCGTGGCGCGGGCCCGTGTGCGCTCGTTGCGGCCTGCCGTTTGCGTCGTCCCGCGCACTCGACTCATGCGTGGGCGAGTGCGGGGCGTGCCGGAACGACGATCCGGCGTTTGACGCGGCGCGCACCTTTGCCCTCTACACCGGAAATCTGCGCCGCGTTATCCTCCGCCTGAAATTTGGGGAAGATGAGCGGCTGGGCGCTTTTCTGGGCGGGTTGCTGGTGCCCGCTTTTGCCTCGTTACCCCAACTGGACGAACCTGCTTCGGTCCTCATCGTCCCGGTTCCCTTACACCCCTCTCGCCGGCGAGAACGCGGCTTTAATCAATCGGAGTTGCTGGCGGAGGGCTTGGTGCGGGGCTTGCGGAAACAAGGTCGCGAGGCGGCGCCCAGGATTGCGAAGTCCTGCCTGCGCCGTACGCGCCTGACCGCTCCGCAAACCGGTTTGAGCGTGGGCGCCCGGCGGGAGAATTTGCGCGGGGCTTTTGCTGTGCCCAATCCCAACGAGGTTCGCGGACGGGTGATTGTGCTGGTGGACGATGTCATGACCACCGGAGCCACTCTTTCCGCATGTGCGCGAGCCATGAAGCGCGCCGGCGCCCCCCGCGTTCTGGGCCTTGCCCTGGCTCGCGCCACGCCCCAATTTCCTGATTTGGACGTTTATTGCGCCGATAACCCAGTTGACGTGAACGGCGGTGAGTCGAGATAATAGAGCGGGAGCTGACGCTCTTCGTTCCCGCGGGTGGAAACCACATGTCGGAGGATGGCCATCAACGGCTGCTGCAGGAACCTGTCCTGGTTCTCAACGCCACGTTTGAACCCATCAACGTTACTGCCGTCCGGCGCGCCCTGGTGCTGGTGCTGAAGGGCGTGGCGATCGCGGAAGAAGAAGACGGCATGTTTATTCATTCGTCACAGTTTGCCTTCCGTGTGCCATCGGTGATCCGCTTGCTTGAATTCCGCCGCATTCCCTTTCAGACCCGTGCGTTGTCGCGCAAAAACGTCCTCTTGCGCGACCGTTACACCTGCCAATTCTGTGGCCGGGTAACCCCCGCTCACGAGCTTACCCTCGATCATGTCATCCCTCGATCCCGCGGGGGACGTACGGATTGGGATAACCTTGTCGCCTGTTGCCACCGCTGCAACAACCTGAAAGGGGACAGGCTGCCGGAAGAAGCCGGTCTGCGGCTGCTGCGGCCGCCCCATCCCTTCACGCTTCACACCAGCCGGCAAATCATGCGCATGATGGGTCGGTCTGACGAACGTTGGCGCAAGTACCTTTTTTGCTGAATCTCTGCTCCGCCTTCCCGCTCCATCGGTCAGCCCTGTGATATGAGATGCGCAGGTTGCCGCCGTTTGCGATTCATGATTACAAAGCTTCCTGTTGAAAACTGTCGGCTAGCTTGTATACTACAGGGCTTGCAAGAACGAGGTGCCGCGATGCCTTTGCGCAAGTCTCCCGTCCGAACACGGGCTTTCCTGGAAGCAACCATCATCACCTTATTTCTGGTCGAGGTGTTCCTTGCTATTCCCAGTCCCGGAATGGCGCAAACCGTCCCCGCGTCTAAGCCGTCGATTATCGTAATCAATGCCGGATATAGGCTGGTGATCGACGCGAAACAGGGAACCATGGAGTCATTTCGGTCGACCTTTGGCCTGGACCATGACCTCTTGATTCCCGGACATGTCCGATTGCCGCTGTTCAAAATCGAGTTTCTGGATGACCACGGCCAATTTAAGTCGTTTACATCGTCCCAGGCCAGGAACGTAAAGCTCGAAAGAAGCCGGAGCGCCGAGGGAGAGACGCTCACGTTTGACTTCCAGGGCATTGGTCAGTTGCCGCTCGACGCCCGCGTAACGGTGCGGTGCCCGACGCGCGAGACTTTAACGTATTGGGCATTGACCTTGAAAAATGGTACGTCGTGGTGGATCGGGCACGTTCAATTTCCGGTGGTGGAAGTGCCATTTGACAGTTCCGTCAATCACAACTTCAGCCACATTCTCTGGTCGTTTGCGGATGGCGCACTGGCAGGGCCTGTGGAGCCTACAATGCCCGCGGGGGCCTGGGACAACAGAGAATTCGATACGCCGGATATCTGGCGCTTCAACAATTACCCGGGCGAGTGGACCACGACACAATTGATGGCCTACTACAACGAGGCGGGCGGTCTTTACGTGGCCTGCGATGATCCCAAAGGGCTGCCGAAGTTCATCGATCCGCTGATGGAAAGCGATGGGGTCACGCTGGGGGTGGGGCACTACCCAGGCACACGCGGTCCCAGTGAGTGGACACTCCCTTATCACGTCGTGGTTGGGACGTTCCATGGTGACTGGTATAGCGCGGCGGAGATCTACCGCAATTGGGCTTCCCATCAGCCGTTCTGCGCCAAAAAGATGGGGCAGAGAGCCGATATTCCCAAGTGGCTGGAAGATTCGCCGGTAGGCATTGCGTTTCCAATGAGGGGGCAGGGGGATTGGGACCCGCCCGCGGCGGCAAATCCTGAGTACACGCCGCTGACCAACGCGTTGCCTTACCTCGAGCGTCTTGCCGGCGCCCTCAAGGAGCCGCTGATGCCCATTATCTTCAACTGGGAGCACGCCGGGCCCTGGGTGCAGCCGGATGCCTTTCCGCCCCTCGGCGGCGAGAGTGCTGTCCGCGCCTTCATGGCAAAGGCGAAGGCGCAGGGGTGGCATCCCGTGATTTACGGCGATGGCCTGTGCTGGGTCACATGGCAGCGCAACACCGAGTACGATGGGATGCCCTATTTTCGCGCCCACGATGGAGAATCAGCCGTGGCGCGCCGATGGGATGGCAGCTACGTGGAGGACGTGTGGGCGTGGCGAAAGAATTACGTGGCGTGCGTTGGAACCGAAAAGGGCCGGCAGATGGTGCTGGAAATGACACGCCGCCTGGCCGAACTGGGACCCGACGTGGTACAGCAGTTCGATCAGGGACCCGGCCCGCGCGCTTGTTATGCCGCCAATCACGGTCATCCGCCGGTCCCGGGTCCGTGGATGACGGAGGCGTTCAACGGTCTCGTCCAAGCGGACGAGGAGGCGGCACGGTCCGGCAATGCCCATGTCGCGATGTCCTGCGAGGGTGCGCCGCCGGAAACGTATCTTCAACACTTCCAGATCTGGGATGCCCGCGTCAGCCTGTGTCCGTTGTATTCGTTTCTCTACCACGAATACGCCAACGGCCACGAGGGCTTTTATACCCATCGCACCAGCGACGAAGCGCTGCGCGCCTCCGTGGCGCGGGCCCTGGTGGCCGGCTACATGTTCAACGTGACGCTGCGTGATCGCGGCCAGGTTGAATACGATTGGGACCAGACGTGGACGCGCGCTGTTCCGGACCAGGTGGCGATTCTCGATTGGCTCCGCCGTGCCAATCATTTCCGTGCCGGCGTGGCGCGCGATTACTTGATCTACGGGCGCATGCTGCGGCCGTGGATAGTTCGCGGCGTAGACCAGCGCGAATTCGGCTGGGGCAGGGAACCCACCGTGCCATCCGCCACGTGGCAAGCCCCGGATGGGCGCGTGGGTGTGGTGCTGGCCAATTACGCGGACCTGCCGGAAACTCCAGAAGTGGAGATGGAAGTTTCAGGCATCAGGAACGTGACCCTTTACCACGGCGACGAGAAGAAACAACTCAAGCTTGAATGCCCCACCGCGCTGGAAGTGCCCATGGAGCCACGTTCCGTGTGCCTCATTGAAGTTCAGGCAGACTGAAAGGCGTTGGCGACTCGCACGATATTCGTGTACACTGGATTTGTATGAGGAACATTACGCTTAGTGCCGAGGCGGACCTGATCGACCAGGCGCGGCTTGTTGCCCGCTCGCAGCGCGAAACGCTGAACGCGGCTTTTCGCAGGTGGCTGGTGCAGTACACGGGACAGGCGGGGTGTGGAAGGGAAGTGGATGCCCTGATGAAACGGCTGCACCATGTCAAGGCGGGACGCCACTTTACGCGGGGCGAAATGAATGAACGGTAGGTACTTTCTGGACACGAACGTTTTCGTGTATTCGTTCCATAACACCGCTCCCGCCAAGGCCTGCCGCGCCTCGCAGTTGGTCCGCCGTGCGGTGGAAACAGGGAAGGGGATCGTCAGTTATCAGGTCGTGCAAGAGTTCTTCAACGTTGCCTTACGGCGGTTCGCCCGGCCCATGACCCTCGCCGATGCAGAACAGTATCTCTCAATCGTGTTCCGCCCGCTGATGGCAGTTCAGTCCTCGCCGGCCCTATACGGAGAGGCGCTCCGCCTCTGTGACCGTTTCGGGCTCTCCTGGTACGATTCGTTGATCGTTGCTTCGGCGCTCGAAGGCCGGTGCAGCGTCCTGTACAGTGAAGACCTTCAGTCCGGGCAGCGGTTCGGGGAAATGGAAATCCAAAACCCGTTCTTGCCGGCCCACAGCTAACTGCCGTCACGGCCTCTGCTCGCCGCGCCAGACGGACGGGTCACCTAGTCCTGCGCCCGGGCTTACGAATTGGCGACCCACCTACGGCTTGTGCGCCACGAGGACCAGGGCCTTTTCGGCCCCGAGCGCTGCTGTGACGGTAGTCTTCCCGCCCGCGCGCGTGGGCTGGAGCGCGGCGCCCGACAGTGCATCGGCTACCCTGGTGTACTCGCCCGTAAAGCTGACCGTCACCGTTTCCGCAGGCCCCCAGTTGGACAGCACGGCAAACGCGCAGCCGGGAGCCTCGAGCGCGCGGAACGAGATCTGCCCGGAGCCTTTCACCAGTTTCACCGGTGCACCTGCGCTGGCGGCGAGGGCCGGCTGGATAATCCACTGCTGAACTTGGTCGTTGTTCCGGCGCCGATAGGCGAGCGTAAGTGCGCTGGCGAAGTAGATGGCGTGTCCCTTGCCGAACTGGTGGCGAACCGCGAACGGCTTTCCCTGGAGATCGCGCACCAGCACTTGTCCGCCTTTCACCACCAGCGGCAGCTTCCAGAGTTCTCCCGCTTGCTCGTTGGCGGCCGTGACTGAATAGGGCTTTTCCACAGGCTCCACATCACTCGTGTCAGCGCCGAAGACGTCGCCCAGCCCGCCGGGGATTCTGGCCCGCAGCTCGCCATATTCGGTCTTCCAAGCCGCCAGGCCATCCGCCCAAACGGTTCCGCCGTTTTGCACGTACGCGCGAATCGCCTGCACCCCCTGGTCATCCAGCGCATAGGAATACGGAACGTACAGAACGCTGTAACGTTGCGCCGCGCCCGCCTTCAGTTCGTCCAGATGGACAAAGTCCACCGGGATGTGCGCGCGGTGGAGCGCCGCGTACGTTCCCTCCAGCGACCAGAGCGGTTCCTGCGAACGCTTGGCCGCAGACTGGGTGCGGCCGTCCAGTTCAATTAGCAGAAAGGTCTCGGGGTTATACAGGATGGCCACGTGCGGTGCCATCGGCTTCGCCTGCGCCAGTTCCGGCAAGCGCTTCAGCGTGTCGGCAGTTTCTTTCACCGACTCGAGGCGTGGCGAAGGCTCGCCCTCCAGATTTACCAGGCCCCACTCGCCGCCCTCGTTTCCCAGCACGCGCGGGTTCCACAACCAGAACACCACCGCGCGCGAACCCGCTCCGAACGAGTCCCAAAGCCAGCGCGTCACTTCGCTCTTTGTAGGGTTCATCGGACGGCCGCCCGTGTAGATGGTGGGTCCGCCCTGAAGCTCAGTCACCCACCACGGGCGCTGGCCTGACGCACTGCGGAGCATGTCAAGACAGTACGCGTAAGGCAGGCCGAATTCACTGCGCGTGTATTCGCCGAAATTCCAGGCAGGGTGAATCGACGTCCCCAGGAAGTCGACGATGGTCCCCTCTTTCCAGGGATCGGCGCCGCCGGCCGCAAGGTTGCGAATCAGGCCCGGAGGATTGATGTGAGTGGCGTGCGTCGTGTCCAAGGCGCGGATCTGCTGCTCGATCCATCGCAGGAAGTCGCAGAGGTCATCAATGTTGAACTGCTTCCAATCGACGAAGGAATAGTAATCGGTCCAGCCGTCCTGCCATTGGTCGGGGTGCAACTGTACATCCGAAAAGCTCTGGAGCGGTTGAAACCAGCGCTGATTCAGGCGGTCAACTGAACCGTAGTGCTGCTCGAGCCATTTGCCGAACGCTTCCATGGTGGTCCGCTCATAGTTGACCTCGAGGCCCGGCTCATTCATCAGCAGCCACGGGCCCTGGGCGGGGTGATTGCGGTAGCGGCCTACGACGTGTTGCAGGTAGATCGCCGAACGCTCGCGCAGCTTGGGATCGTTCAGGTTCATGCGGTGATGATAGAAAGGCGTGAGCTTCATCCAGCCCGGAGGATCCTCCGCGCACAGGGTGCCGGCGATCTTGATGCCGTTTGCCTGCGCGGCATCATAGATCCAGTCATAACGATGAAGGTCCCATTGATCGGGCTCGCGCTCGATGTCATCCCAAATGATGAAAATACGCGCGATAGTCAGACCGTACCGGTGCATCAGCTCGAAATGATGGCGAACGGTTTCCTCGGTATCGGTGCGGTTGAGGAAATACTCGGCGCCCAGGCGAAGCTGGTCCGTCAGCGGCGCCAGTCGTGCCGCCGAGTCCGTCTGCTGGCCCTGCGCACTCGGTGAGAGAGCAACGACCAGCAGCGCGACAACGAGTAGATTTACGACCACCCGCGCGTGAGGCTTGAGGCAATCCAGCACAATTCGTAGGAAGCTGCGACGAATACGATCGATCTTCATATTGGTTTCACCTTTGGGCAAAAGCGTTCGGCCGGCGGTTGCTTCCACGGCCGCAGGCAAAGATATACATGACCGCCTCCGAACACAAGTCACAAATGCGGTTTTAGGGGTATAATTAAGTTGTTCCCGAGCGATAAAGGACATATCAAAGACGAGGTGCCAGGTGCCAGTTTGAGGTGCCGGGTGTCAGGTGCCAGGTGTCGGGTGCCAGGTTTGAAACTGGACATCCGAAACTTGAAGCTGCGCGAGCATTACCAGTTTCGATTTGCCATTTTCGAGTTTCGTCTTTCGTGACACCCGGCACCTGATTTCTGGCCCCGGTATATGCTTATGAGCAACAACGGAACGCGAAAAGTGGTTTGCGGTGTAATCGGAACGGGGTGGTGGGGGACGTATGCTCATCTGCCCGCCCTGATCTCTCACCCCCGCGCCGAGTTGGTGGCGATCCAAACGCGAGACCCGGACTCTGCCGCCAAAATAGCGCGCGATTTCAACGTTCCGCGTGCCTTCATCTCTGCCGATCAACTGATCGCGCAGCCGGATCTGGAAGCGGTGGTCATCAGCAGCGCCCCGTATCTTCACTTTCAGCAGGCGTGGGCGGCGTTGGGGCGAGGGCTGCACGTGCTGTTGGAAAAGCCCATGACCTTCGCTGCCACCGAGGCGCGCGAACTGGTGGAACTTGCCCAGCTCAAGAAGTTGCACCTGGTTTCGTCCTTCCCGTGGCACCACACGAAACATGCCCAGGAGGCACGGCGGCTGATCGCTGAGGGCGAACTCGGCCAGCTTCGAATGATCAGTATGCTGATGACGAATCCGGTGGACCACCTCATCCGCGGGACGGCAACGCTTCCCGTTTACGGCCAGCCATACATCGAGCCCCAGCGCGGGACTTACAGCGATCCTGACATCGCCGGCGGCGGGCAGATCTACACGCAAGTAGCGCACGTGGCGGCCTACCTCACGTTTCTCACCGGCGCGCGTCCCGCCCAGGTTTTTGCGCGGTTTCACAACGATGGCTGCCCCATCGATGTGTTCGATGTGCTGAACATTGAACTGGAGAACGGCTGCATAGTCTCCATTGCCAGCACGGGCGCCACTCCGATCGAACACCGGTCGTATGAAGTCCGCATTTACGGGACCAAGGCATGTCTCTTCATGGAACTGTGGTCTGGAGCGATGACCTTGCTGCGGCGCGACGGCGGCGGTGAGGTCCGCTATTCCGATCTGGCGCCGGCGGAGATCTTTCCGGAACGCGCGCCGGCACAAAACCTGGTGGACTCAGTCCTCGGTATCGCCGAAGAGGTCTCGCCGGGAACTCTGGGCTTGGCTTCGATGGAGGTTATTGAAGCTGCGTGCAGATCGGCTCAATCGGGCCAGAACATCAGGATTCGTGAAGCGCACGCCTGAACCCGGCGGTCACGCTTCGTGGAATCACCTGGAATTACCGCCGCGTTCTGCCGGCGCTCATACCTGCCGCACAGAGCTTCGAGGAACCGCATCCGGATCTTAAAACTTCTTGGAGTCGAAGCGCACTCGGTCTACGTACTTTTCCGTGGCTACTTCCACGCGCACAATCTCGCCCGGCTTGATGAACTGCGGCACCATGATTTCCAGGCCGTTCTCAAGCGTCGCCGGCTTCAAGGTGTTGTCCTGCTGTTGGTGGACGGGCTGCGCCGTGGTGGCAATCTTCGCTTCCACAATGGGAGGAAAGGCGATGCTGACCGGCTGGCCTTCATAGAATTCCACTGGGACTTTCATGTCGGGTTGCAAGAACTTCGTGGCGGGCCCAATGGCTTCTTGCGGAATCGAAACCTGATCGTAGGTGGCGGGGTTCATGAAGGTCACGGAATCCGCATCCGCGTAAAGGAATTCCATATCCTGCCGCTGGAGTTGGGTCTCCTCCAGGCGTTCTTCCGGGCGAAACCGGAACTCCTTCAGCGTACCACTGATCACGTTATGGGCGCGGGCGTGAACGCTGCCCGGCATCTTGCCTTGCCCCAGGTGATAGGTGGATTCGAACACCTTGAAGATGTCATTGCCGATTTTCAGAACCATTCCAGGACGGAGCTGCGATGCGATAACCATGGCAACCTCGTGCCCCGTAAGGGCAAATGTCGCACCGCCCAACCATAGGGATGTGGGGCGGCGGGCGGCTGAAGGACCCGGCGCATCTCCCCGCACGGCGATCCCGCAGGATTGCCGCGCCGGTGACAATCGCCGGGCAGCTAAGGTTAGCGCGGAGGCAGAGCAAAGGGAAGTGAAAATTCGGCGTCTGCAAGCCGGCGTACCGCTTGGCGAATGCCGCCACGTGGCGAGGTGAACTCTTCCCTGCCGGGTTGTTTCCGGGTTGACAACCAAGACAGTGTGGTACGATTCCAAACTACGTCATTTGTTGCGCGCGAACCCAATCTGAATCGCCAGGAGGCAAGAGATGACCCCAAGGGGCGAAGTGCTGACAGCAGCGGAGCTACCACAAAGCGTCGAGGAGACCGTCCAGCGTACTCCGGTGATTGATGTCCATACGCACGTGCTTCCACCCAGTTTTGGCGGATTGTGCTTGTGGGGAATCGACGAACTGGTGAACTATCATTATCTGGTTGCGGAGTTGTTCCGATCATCGGCGATTACCCCACAGCAGTTCTGGGCGCTGAGCAAGCCCCAGCAGGCTGACGTGATTTGGGACGCGCTCTTCGTCAAGAACACGCCGCTTTCGGAAGCCACTGCCGGGGTGGTGGCCGTCATGACGAAGCTGGGGCTGGATCCCACTCAGCCCGACCTGAAGCAAGCCCGCGCCTATTTTGCCTCCCTTACTCTGGAACGCTACATCGATCAAGTCATGGCGCTCGCCAATGTATCCGAGCTGGTTATGACGAACGATCCGTTCAATTCGGCGGAACGTGCGATGTGGGAACAAAACAGGCCCTGCCCGCAGCGTTTTCATCGTGCTCTGCGGATGGATCCCGTGCTGATTGATTGGGACGCGGCGCACGCCGTAATGGCTGCGGCCGGGTTTAAGACCAGCGCCGACTTGACGCCGCAGACGGTGGGGGAGGCGCGGCGCTTCCTGGATTTGTGGATTGCCCGCCTTCAACCGGTGTACCTCGCGGTTTCGCTGCCCTTCACGTTCATTTACCCGGACGATTCGCAACGTACCCGCTTAATCCGCGAAGTTGTGCTTCCCACCTGCCGCCAGCATCAGATTCCCTTTGCCCTGATGATCGGCGTGTCGCGGCAGGTGAACCCTGCCCTGAAAGATGCGGGTGACAGCGTGGGTCACGCGGACACGGCTTCCGTGGAGCGGATCTGCGCGGAGAACCCGGAGGTGCGCTTTCTTTGCACCATCCTATCCCGTGAGAACCAGCACGCGCTCTGCGTTGCCGCGCGCAAGTTCAGCAACCTGATGCCCTTCGGGTGCTGGTGGTTCCTCAACAATCCGTCAATCGTGGAAGAGATCACGTCGGAACGCCTGGAACTGCTCGGCGCCACCGTGATCCCGCAGCACTCTGACGCGCGGGTTCTGGACCAGTTGATCTACAAGTGGGCGCACTCCCGGCGCACCATTTCCCGTGCCCTCTGCGAGTCTTATTCCCGCCTGATCGCCGACGGCTATCCGCTCACGCGGAAGCAAATCGAACGCGATGTGGAACGGATGTTTTCCGGTAATTTCCGGTGCTGGGTCGGCCTGCCCGAGCCGGGGTTGGACTAGACTCCTGCCCGGCGCCCCGTAACCTCGTGCCCGGTAGCGAAGTGCTGGAGGCTAGGTGCTAGCCATGAGTGACATTGTGTCATACTGCCTTCCGTTTTCCATAATGCACGTAACTGGATTTGTTTTCAATATGTTTTCAGGTTCGGCAGGTGAGAAAGCTGGTTTTCGACCTTTTGTTTTCAATAACTTCTCAGGTTTGGGAAGATGCGCCCAAGGCGGACATCCTGTCTCCGTATGCGTTGCGCGTCGTTGGCCTTTTGACTAGCCATGGCCGGATCGGATTTCCCTGCCGTCGGCAATACGAAGCGCCGGTTTGGAAATGCCGAGTCCTGGCCACCGACTAAAATTATAGCCTATCAACTGGCTTTTGTCAAGATGGAAACGCGCCCCGACATTTGCCGCGAAATAACCGGCATCCATCCGCTCCCCACGTTTTGTGACATTGGACTTTGACGGGGCCCTGGGGGCACGGGCGGCCGCGAGGTTTGGAGCCTTGGGAAACGTGTATAATGGACTGCTTGCTGGGGAATCTACAAACAAGGGAACAGATTAATGAGTGTCTCCACGGTGGCGCGCACGAAATACGAGGCGGTGATTGGGCTGGAGGTTCATTTACAGCTTCTGACGAAATCCAAGATCTTCTGTTCGTGCTCCACGCACTTTGGAGATCCGCCGAATTCGAACGTCTGCCCCGTATGCCTGGGCTTGCCGGGAGCGCTTCCGGTGCTGAACTGCGAGGCCGTGACGATGGCCATGAAGACGGCGCTGGCGTTGAACTGCGCCATCAATCCCCGGTCGCGTTTTGCGCGGAAGAATTACTTCTATCCCGACCTGCCGAAGGGCTACCAGATTTCGCAGTACGACGAGCCGCTGGCCTCCGACGGATGGATCGAAATCGCCGTGGACGGCACCCGCAAGCGGATCGGCATAACGCGCGTGCATTTGGAGGAGGATGCGGGCAAATCGCTGCACGAGGGCTTTCCGGACTCGGATCACAAGTCGTACATCGACTTGAACCGCTCGGGCGTGCCGTTGATCGAGATCGTGAGCGAACCGGACCTGCGCAGTCCCGACGAGGCCTTTGAGTACCTGACGCGCCTCAAGACGTTGCTGCTTTATCTCGACGTTTCCAACTGCAACATGGAGGAGGGCAGCCTGCGTTGCGACGCCAATGTGAGCGTGCGCCCCGCCGGCGCCACGGAATTCGGGACGAAAACCGAAGTCAAGAACCTCAACTCGTTCCGCTTCCTGCAAAAAGCCCTGGCGTATGAGATTGACCGCCAGATTGAAATCGTGGACGGCGGCGGCAGCATTCACCAGGAAACGCGCCTGTGGGACAGCCGGGAGCAGCGCACCTATGGCATGCGCTCGAAGGAATTTGCGCACGACTATCGCTACTTTCCTGAACCTGACCTGCTGCCCCTGGTCATTACCGAGGAGTGGAGGGCGGAGGTGCGCCGGTCGCTGCCGGAATTGCCGCAGAGCCGCGAAGAGCGCTTCATGAAGGACCTCGGCCTGCCGCAACAGGATGCCGTTTTGCTCACGTCTTCCCGCGCGATGGCGGACTTCTATGAAGCGGTGGTGAAGGCTGGCGCCGAGCCGAAACTGGCGGCAAACTGGCTTTTGAATGAGTACCCATTTCAATTGCAAGAGGCCAACGTTGAGTTCGCCAACTCGCCCGTTACGCCGGCGGATTTCGCCAAGCTGCTCGCCTTGGTCGATAAGCAGACCATCTCCGGTAGCATGGCCAAGGAGGTGCTGCGGGAGATGATCGTTACCCGCAAAGCGCCGGACGAGATCGTGGCGGAAAAAGGGCTTCGGCAGATCAGCGACGTGGATAAGCTGGCGGCCGTGGCGCGCGAAGTGATCGCCGCTAATCCCAAGCAGACCGAGCAATACCGCAAAGGCAAGACCGCCACGCTCGGGTGGTTCGTGGGGCAGGTCATGAAAGCCACGCGCGGCCAGGCCAATGCGCAAGTGGTGCGGGAGGTGTTGAAGCGAGAATTAGAGTAACGCTGTGAAGATACAGGTGCCGGGTGCCAGGGGTCAGTGAAAGACCGAAAATCGAAATTCGAAAATCGGTCCGCTATGTGGGGGCTTCGAGTTTCGTTAAATGCGGGGTACACTCCCCAGCTTCGAAACTCGAAATTCGAAGTGTGGTCCGCTTCGCTTCGAGTTTCGATTTTGGAGCTTCGAGTCCTGGCGTTTCTCTGATCCCTGCTCCCTAATGCCTAATCCCTGATTTCTTGAGGAGGATCCACATGCTGAAAATTGGAGAACAAGCGCCGGCGTTTTCTTTGCCCTCTGATTCCGGGGAAAAAGTCTCTTTGGACGCTTTTAAGGGCAAGCCCCTCGTCCTCTACTTTTTCCCCAAGGCCGATACTCCCGGTTGAACGAGCGAGGCGAACCAGTTCCGTGACGCCAAAAAAGAACTGGACAAACTCGGGGCCAAGGTTCTGGGGGTGAGCGGCGATACCGTGGAACAACTGAAGAAGTTTCGGGACAAGTACAAACTGAACTTTCCCCTGGCAGGCGATACCTCCCACACCATGCTGGAAGCCTATGGCGTGTGGCAGGAGAAGAACCTGTACGGCCAGAAGTCCATGGGAATTGCACGCACCACTTACGTCCTGGACGGGGAGGGTAAGGTGCGGAATGTTTTCCCCAAGGTGAAGGTGGACGGCCACGCGCAGGAAGTGCTGAAAGCGCTGAAGAGCAAGTGATGAGTGACAAGTGCAGTGACGAGTGACGAGTGACAAGTGAAGAGTGACTGAAAGGCAAGTGAAGCGTGCACAGTCGTGAAGCTGACTGAGAAGTGCTCGTCACTTGTCACTCGTCACTTGTCACGGTCTTCCCGACGGTTTCCTTCAGCGCCGCGGCGACCGAAGGGCTATGAATATAGCCCATTGTCGGGTGATGACAGTAGACCACGCGCACCGGCCGGCCGTTGAGCGGAGGGAAGGGGACATCCTCCTGCGCCCACCCCTCGGCCTTCAGGAGTCCCTCCCAGGGTTTAACCTCATCCGGCTGGCGTTGCAGAACTTCCCGTTGGAATTGTTGATAAGCATCGTGTCCCAGAATCACCACGGTGTGCAGGTTGGGAAACTGGCTCAGCTCATCGCGCAGGTGGCGAGCGCAGTAGATCAGGGCTTTTTCGGGGACGCGATCGGACTGGACGTGGCAGCGCAACGCGTCGGTAAGCACGAATGCCTTCTTGAAATCCTGAAAGTCTTCGAGACCCAGCAGGGCGTAAAGCGCGTCGGCAAAGCGCGTGGGCTGCTCGGGGTGCTTGTACAAGTAGCGGTCCGGATGCATGGGCGCATCGCGGCCGATCACCACCACCCGCACGCGGTTCAAGTCGGGGTAGTCGCGCTTCAGGTACTTCAGCAGGAACTCGCGGGGAGGGATCATCACGGAAGCCATAGCCGCGCATTCACGGCAAGTCTCAATGCGCCGGCGCAGGGCGTCCGCCTCCATGCCGGGAACGCGCGCGCCGGAGTCGATGACCAGGCGGGCGGCAAAGGCCATTTGCAGCAGCTCGTCCGGGCTGGCGCCGGGCGGGCCCAGAATCAGGTTATCAATCAGCCGGACCTCGTCCACCCGGGCGGCGATGAGGGCCACCGTGCCGACGGAGACGACATCCACCGGCTCAAGCCGTGAAGGATCGACCAGTGCCAGGTAATCCAGCGCCACGAGGGGCTGTTGCTTCACCACCTGGCGCATAGCGGGCAACAGATTCCGCGCCTGGACCTCGCCCGCATGAACCAGTTCCTCCGCGCGAACCAAGCTCCGGCGCAGGACGGCAGCGGCCTTACGCGCTGCCGGGCGCAGCAGGGTGTTGCGGGAGCTCAACGCGAGCCCGTCGGTATCACGCACGGTTGGACAGATCACCAGGCGCACGTTGACGTTGAGGTCTTCTACCAGCCGGCGGATCACCTGGACCTGCTGAAAGTCCTTTTGCCCAAAGTAGGCGATATCCGGCTGCACCAGGTTGAGCAGCTTCAGGACAACCGTCGCGACACCACGGAAATGGCCAGGGCGCGCGGCTCCCTCGAAAGGTTCGGCGAGATGGCATGGTTCCACGAAGGTATCGAAGCCGGGCGGGTATAGGTCCTCTTCCTCTGGCGCCAGGATCGCGTCGACGTTAAGGGCCTGCAAGGTTTCGGTATCCTGCGCGAGATCGCGAGGATAACGCGCAAAATCCTCGTCGGAGTTGAATTGATGGGGGTTGACAAAGATGGAAACCGCGACCGTGTCACACTGCTGCTTGGCCCGGCGAATGAGGCTCAGATGGCCTTCGTGCAACGCGCCCATCGTGGGAACGAGCGCCAGCGATTTGCCATGCGCGCGCACCTCACGCACATAATTCGATAGTTCCGGAAGCGGTATCGTCCGTGTGTTCATGCTGCTTGGTGCCCGACCCCCAACCCGCGGGCAAGTACCATCCCGGGGCAGGTAAGAGATGCAGGATGGGTCCACTCCCCAGGCGAGACAGAGAACTCAGGCCGATGGGGTGGCTTCCTCTTCAAACTCCTGCCGCACCGCCGCGGTCCAGTGGTACGACTCGCGGTCGTCGGGATAGCGACCCTCGATCACATCGGCGCGAAAGCTGGTCAAAGCCTGGTGAACCATTTCCCGAACATTGGTATAGCGCCGGACAAACTTCGCCGGCGGGGTGTAGCTGAGTCCCACCAGGTCGTGGAACACCAGCACCTGCCCGTCGCAGTCCGGGCCCGCGCCAATGCCGATGGTCGCGATGCGCAATCGGCGTGTGATGAGCGTCGCGAGTTCGCGCGGGATCCCCTCCAGGACCAGCGCGAAAGCGCCCGCATCCTCCAGCGCTTCGGCATCCATCAGAAGGTCGTTGGCGGCATCCAGTGTTCGCCCTTGCACCCGATACCCGCCTTGCGCGTGGATGGATTGGGGCGTCAAGCCGATATGCCCCATCACGGGGATCTGCGCCTCCACGAACTTGCGTACCAGGTTGGCGCGCTTGCGTCCGCCTTCCAGCTTTACGGCCTCCGCGCCGCCTTCTTTGAGAAAGCGGATTGCGCTGGCCAGGGCTTGTTCGTCGCTCACGTGGTACGCGCCGTAGGGCAAATCGCCAATCAGCAGGGCGCGGCGAACGCCCCGGCGCGCCGCCCGTAAGTGGTGCAGCATCTCCTCCATCGTAACCGGTACGGTGGAATCGTATCCCAGAACGGTCTGGGCGAGGGAGTCGCCGACGAGGATCATATCGATTCCCGCCTCGTCCACCAGACGCGCGGTCGGGTAATCGTACGCCGTCAGGCACGTGACCTTCTCGCCTCGCAACTTCCGTTCCAGAATCAAAGGAACGGTTACTTTGCTCACGGCCGAAGAACTGTGGTCCATGGCATCACCTCATTTGAGATTTGATCATCTCGCCATCGGGTCATCGGGCCATTGAAAACCTGGAACGACCGGCGCGAAATCGCAGTTATATCGCCGCTTGTCTCTGAAGGATCGACCGCCCTGTTGCTTGAATCACCTGATGATCCGATGGCCCGATGACTCAATAACGAAAGACCCTCTCGGTCGCAGGAGGTCATTCCAACGCTAAGCGCGTAGCGTTCGGGGGCCCGGGAGAGCCTCCACCCGCCTGGACAGAGAGGGTCTTTCGAAACCGACCGATCGAGTGATCGAGCCATCGAGTGAATGGGGCCTTTCCATCACTCAATGGTCGAGTGGCTCGATCGCCAAATCCGTTTGGGCCCCGTCTCAGTCCGCCGAAGCGGATCCAAGCGGCAAGAAGTACTGCGTACCGGTGACCGGCTGGCTCAATCGGTCTAGCAATTCCTGCAGATCTTCGTTCCGGTCGACAAAGTCGATCTCGGACGTATCGATCACCAGCAAGCCGCTGGATTTGTAATGGAAGAAGAAATGCTCGTACGCGTTCACCACCGCTTCCAGGTACTCGTCGGAAATGTGGGGTTCAAACGCGACGTTCTTCTTCTCAATCCTCTTTCTCAACACCTCCGGCGTCGCCTGTAAGTATATCACCAAATCGGGGATGGGCACCTGTTCGGCGAACATTTCGTAATACTGCTCGTATAGCTTGAGATCAGCGTCGTTCAGGTTCAGGTAGGCGAAGATCTTGTCCTTTTCGAAGATGTAGTCGCTGACGATCACGCGGTCAGTGCGGGCCGCGAGATCGAGCGCATGCCATTGCTTGAAGCGCTGGACCAGGAAATAGAACTGCGCCCGCAAAGCCGCGCCTGGCTTATCACGGTAGAACGCTTCCAGGTAAGGGTTGCTCTCATCGTCGCGAATGCGCGAGCCATGAAGGCGCTCCGCCAGCAAATCGGCGAGCGTGGTTTTGCCCACGCGAATCGGACCTTCAACAGCGATGAAGCGGAGAGGCTCGTGTGTGCGCGGATTTGGCATAGAGCAGTCCCTATCCTTTGTATCGCACCACCTGGCTCAGGTCGGATGTTTCCTGGAGCATCTCCGCGACGGTCCGGCGGGTGACGGGATGACGAGCGGAAGGCGCCAACTCCCGCAGCGGTACCAGTACGAACCGCCGCTCGCCCATGCGCTCGTGGGGAATCGTCAACGCACCGCTTCGAACTACCACATTCTCGTAAAGGAGGATGTCAATGTCAATCGGCCTCGGACCCTTGGATACGCCGGGACGCCGCCCCAGCGCGCGCTCCACGGATTTGACCGCGTTTAGAAGCTGCATCGGCATGAGTTCGGTGATGGCTTCCACCGCGCAGTTCAGGAACCACGCCTGCGGTCCGAAATCGACGGGCTCGGTTTTGTAGAACGACGAGACCTGTTGCACTTTGACGCCGATCTTGCTCATCTCCTCCATGGCGCGCCGCAGATTGCCGACCCGATCGCCGCGATTGGAACCGAGTGACAGATAGACGCGCTTCGCGGCGTGGAGCCGGAGAAACTCGGGAGCCTTTGCCTCAGCGTCCAAGGGTACTCCTGTAGATCAACAGCGTTTGCTCGCCGGCTCACCGGCCCGCTGGGCCGCTGGCCCATACCACCGGCATCCTGCCGGCGTGGCGCGTGTGCCGGCTGGAAGGCGGCGGCACGGCAGCGAGATCAGTCAAACAAGCCGCGCGGGCGGCTGCCGGGGAGGGGCAAATCGAGAAGCCGATAAGCCGGCTCGTTGGCTTTCCGGCCCGACTTGGTGCGGCTCACAAACCCCTGTTGCAGCAGGAAAGGCTCAACCACATCGACAAGCGTATCGACCTCTTCGTTCAGGGTTGCCGCGATGGCTTCCATCCCCACCGGCCCTCCGTTATAGATGCGTATGATGGTGGAGAGGAAGTTCCGGTCCAGATCGTCCAGACCCCGGTCATCCACGCCTTCGAGCTTCAGGGCGTCGCTGGCCACCTGGGCGTTGATGGCGCCGTCGGCTTTCACATCGGCGAAATCGCGCACCCGGCGCAGCAGTCGATTGGCGATTCTTGGCGTGCCGCGCGCGCGGCGGGCGATCTCGGTAGCGCCGGCCTCGTCGAGTTCAGCGTGCAGTATTCCTGCCGACCGCCGGATGATCTGGTGTAGCTCATCCACGGTGTAGAGATCGAGATGGTAGAACAGGCCGAAACGGTTGCGCAGCGGCGCCGAGAGGCTTCCGGCGCGCGTGGTGGCGCCCACCAGCGTGAATCGCTTGAGCGGCACATTGATGGTCTTGGCGAACATCCCCTTGTCCACCACAAAGTCCACCCTGAAGTCCTCCATGGCGGGGTAGAGAAACTCCTCGATGTTGGCAGGCAGGCGGTGAATCTCATCGATGAAGAGGATGTCGCCCTCGCCGAGATTGGTGAGGATGCCCATCAGGTCGCCGGTCCGCTCCAGGGCAGGGCCTGAGGTTGTGGTGATCTTCGATCCCATCGCATTGGCAATGATGTACGCGAGCGTGGTTTTGCCCAAACCCGGCGGGCCGTGGAACAGCACGTGTTCAAGCGATTCGCCGCGCCGCTTTGCCGCCTCCACGGCGATGAAGAGCTTCTCGACCACCTTCTTCTGGCCCACGTACTCATCGATCTTGGATGGGCGAAGTGTGCGATTGAAGCTCTCTTCTTCCTTCGAGATCAGTTCGGGCGAAACCAGTCGTTCTCTGGGCATAGTAAAGTAAAGGTTACAGGGAACAGGTTACAGGTTACAGGGAACAGGGAACAGGGAACAGAACTAACCTTCTAACAGACGGCTACGCAGGGCCGTCAGCATCTTGCTTATCTCGGTAATGAGGCTCAACGTTGGGGCGGCCTCTTGTTGCTCCAGGAATTTGAGCCGCACAGCCAGCATTAGGAACGTCTCAGTTTCCATGAGTGAACCTTTCGCGATCGAAAGGAAGTTGGCATAGTCCCGTCTCGTCCCGCGTGCATTTCCTTCTGCGATATTGGCCGCTACAGAGGCTGCCGCACGCGTCATCTGCGAACCAAGGCGATACGTCTCAGTCGTCGGCAATCTCGCCGAGAGTCTATAAACGGCCTCCGCCAGTTCCATCGCTTTCTGCCAAACCTTTAGGTCGCGATGGGATTGAATCGCATTCTCCATTTTCTTGGGCTCTCCCTGTTCCCTGTAACCTATTCCCTGTTCCCTATAACCTGTTCCCTGTTCCCTATAACCTAGCTCTTCGGATGTAACTGTTCAAACACCTTGCGCAGAAAATCCTCGGTCGTTTTCAGGCCCTTGTTCTTGGCGAAGATGCCTTCGACCATGCGGACGGCTTCGGCGCGGGAATACTCCAACTGCTCGAGCACCTGCAGGGCTTCCTGTTTCAACCCCGCAACCGACTCCTGCTCGACGGACAGGGGTTCTTCTGTGCGCGCCAGGGCGAACTTGGCCATTTTGCCACGCAATTCGGTGACGATCCGCTCCGAAGTCTTCGCGCCGATATACGGCAGCTCTTTCAGGAAGGCCGCGTCACCGCCTTCAATCGCCATGGCGATTTCGTTCAACGGCCGGATCAGGCACTTCAGCGCCCGCATAAAGCCGACGCCCGGCACCGTGGTGAACGTCTCAAAGAACTCGCGGTCGAGCGGGTCAAGGAAACCCACCAGCTTGGGCGTCAAGTGGCCGCCGCCCAGACCGCCATCGATGTAATAGATGGTATAGAAAGTCAGGGGATTGCGGCGCTCCGCAACGGGCGTGGTGCGCAGCCGCGAGGCGATGCCCGAGGGCACGAAGATCTCGTAGCAAACCGCTTCCACTCGCACCAGAAGCGAATGGCGTTGAATGCGATCGTAAAGGACTTCGCCGGTGATTTCGGAAATCAGGGGTAGCTTCCTCCTTGGAAGCTCACGTTTCAAGTACTAGGTGTCAGGTGCCAGACGGTCAATGCCAGCGGAGTGCAAGTGACCCAGGGTTTTGCTGAAACCTGACGCCTGGCACCTGATACCTATCTCTTGCCATTCCCAGGGACGCGTTGCGCGTTCACATAGCACAGTGCCACGGCCAGCGCATCGGCCACGTCGGGCGGGTGCGGTGTGCATTCCAGCGAGAAGAAGTGCTGGACGGCCCGCTGCACTTGGAGCTTCGACGCGTTGCCATTGCCCGTCACCGACTGCTTCACGCGCTTGGCGGAAAAGCTCAGCACGGGGATCCCCGCCAATTTCGCGGCCAGGCAGATGACGCCGCGCGCATGGCCCATCAGGATGGCGGTGCGCGGGTAGTCCGCGTGGCTATAAACCTCTTCCAGACACATGGCCTGCGGGCTGAACTCCTTCATCACCTGCTGGAGTTCGCGAAAGAGCGATTCCAGCCGCGCGGGAAGGTTCTGCCCATGGCTCGGCGGTAATCGAATCACGCCCGCTTCCAGCAGCTTGACGTCGCGCCCATCGCTCACCACCACGCCATACCCAGTGATGTTCAGACCCGGGTCGATGCCAATAACACGCGTTAACTGCTGGGAACTCGTTTCCATTCGGAAGGATTGTACCATTGGTGATTTGCGATTTGTGATTGGTGATTGCTCCTTGACACTGTTGATTTACGATAGGTGATTGCGGATAGCGATCGTGAGACTGAGTACTGCATTGGCGGCGCGACGGCAGTCACTCAACCCTTAACATCAAACCGCCAAGGGCAGCAATCACCAATCACAAACCGCCAATCACCAATGCGGCAATCGCCAATCACCAATGTGTCCTCACCGTGGCGTCGAGTCTGGCAGGCCGCCGTCGACGGGAATCGTGGCGCCGGTGGTGGGCGTTTGCCGGGTGGCGAAGAACAGCACCGCGCGCGCAACATGCCTGGCGGTGACCGCGGCCTTCAGGAGATTTCGCGAGCGGTAGTATTCCTCCAAACCCTTCTCATCCAGCCCGCGGGCGCGCATGCGGTCCGGGCCGACTTCCGCCCACAGCCCGGAGCGGCGGCCACCATGCGAAAACACCGCATCCGGCGCCACCATGTTAACGCGCACGCCCAACTCGGCCATTTCCTGGCTGGCAATGCGGCCCAATTGGTGCGAGGCGGCCTTGGTGGCGCTGTAGGCGCCGAATTTTGCGCCCGGCATAAAGACGTTCTTAGTGGAGACCAGGATAATGTCGCCGCCCGTGCCCTGGAGCCGGAAATGCCGCGCCGATTCGCGCAGCAGTAGCAACGTTCCTTCCGTATTCACGCGCTCGACGCGCTGGAACGCCGCAAAGTCCATCTGCTCGAGTGACGAAACCAAGGCCACGCCGGCGTTGATGATCACCAGATCGACGCCGCCCCACGTCTTGATGACGTCGGCAAAGCCCTGGGTTACGGACGCGGGGTCGGTGACATCGAGCGGGGCCGTAATAACGCGCTCGCCGTATTTCTCCTTCAGTTCCGTGCCGAGGTTCTCCAGCGCCTTGCCCGGCAAGTCGGTTAGAGCAACGTGGCATCCGTTTTCCAGCAGACCGTCCGCGATGGCTGAGCCAATGGCCCCGGCCGCTCCCGTCACCAGGGCGACTTCGCGCCCCAGCGGCGGTTCGTCAGTCTTCAGCTTGGCGTGTTGCAGGGTGAAGTACTCCACTTCGAACAGATGCTCCTCGCTGAGCCCGCGGTAGGTGCCCATGGCGGCGATGCGCGCTTTGGCGGCGAGCGTCTGCGCGGTGATGTCACGGGCGATGCGCGCTGCGTGAGCGTCCTTGCCGGCGCACAACGCGCCCAGGCCGGGCAGCAACACGACGCGGGGCAGGGAATCGAACGGTTTCATTCCTACCGGCATCAGCGCGGCATTGCGATTGAGATAGGCTTGGTACTCGGCCTGGTAAGCTGCAATCCCGCTCGCAAGCTGCTCTTTCAGCTTCGCGGGATCGTCATAGTGCGGATCATCAACCCACAAGGGCAAAGGCTTGGTCCGCACCAAATGGTCGGAGGTCAAGGTGGGCGTCAGAGCCAACTCCCTGCCGCGGTCGGACCCGAGAAAGTCCAGCGTTTCCTGGTTCACCAGTGGTTGAAGGATCATGCGCCGGTAAGGGCGGTCAGGGTCGCCGCTGGGCTGCGCCAACAGCCCGCGCACGATCGGCGCCACCGTGGGAAGGCGTTCCTCCGCGTCGGCTAACGATGCAGGCATGACCACGATGAGGGGTCTCGACGCACGCTTTGCCGCGAAGTCCTCCGCCCGGGAAACAAGGTTGATCATGGCGGAATAGGCCGCGCAAGCTGTTTCGCCCCAGGTCATGATGCCGTGCTGCATCCAAACCAGGGCGTGGCATCCGGGGTGCGCGTCGTAGGCCGCGATTACCGCCTTGGCCAGCTTGAATCCCGGCTTGATGTATTCGACCAGGGCCACGCCCTCGCCCAGCGCCTCGCGGATCAGTTTGTCGCCTTCGGGCTGGTTCGTCAGAATCAGGATAGCATCGGCGTGGGTATGATCGACGTACTTCGCGGGAATGTAGGCGTGCGATAGGGTTTCGATGGAAGGCGCAGCGGCATTGGACGCCAGGCGATGCAGTTGGAACTCGCTCGCCATCGCGCTATCCGACAGTTCGGGCAACGTGCACACGCGCCGCAGATGATCGAGGTCGAGCGGCGTGAAGCCTTCGGGCTCGATGGTCTCGAGATTGAATCCCGAGGCCTTCATGAAAAGCGCCGGGATATCTTTGCCAAAGACGTTCCGGTGCGTGCCTTTCACGGAGGTGTTGCCGCCGCCGTGCAGCACCAGCGCGTCTTCACTCCCCAGCAAGCGCGTGGTGTAGACCCGCAGGGCCAAGTCGGCTCCCCATTGCGAGCCGTACCGAGCTACGCATTGATTGGCTTCTTCATCAGACCAGCGGTTTTTCATGGGAATCTCCGAATTGCCCGATCCAAATGGAGGTCAGAAGCGGGAAGTCGCCTCTTGAGCGTAGCCGGACGGACTGGGTCGTGACCGTATTTCCCGACGGCTGCCTGCTGTCTACTGCTTTCTGCGCGCTGCCGCCACAGCGTCCAGCATAAACCGGGCGTTGGGCTCCGGCGTCTTGCCGTCAAACACCGCGCTGCCGGCCACGATCAAATCCGCGCCGGTGGCGGCCACGGCGGCGATGTTCTCCTTGGTGATGCCGCCATCCACGCACAGGAGGATGTCCTTACCCGAATCGGCAATCATGCGTTGGACACGTGCGATGCGGCGATTCGTGGAAGGTATGTACTTCTGGCCGCCCCAGCCGGGGTTCACGGCCAGCAAGGTGACCATTTCGATTTCGTCCAGCAGCGGGTCGAGAACCTCCAGTGGGGTGCTGGGGTTCAAGGCAACGCCCCTAACGATTCCGCGCTCCGGGTCGTTGGCGTTCGTGAGTTGGCCCAGCTTTTGCAGCACTCGATGTACCTGGGAACAGGCTTCGGGATGAATCGTAATGACGTCTGAGCCCACGGCAACGTATTCCGCCACCTTTTCCAGCGGCTCTTGGATCATCAGATGCACGTCTTTGAGCAGCGAAGTCTTGATGGCCTTGATGAAGGGCGGTCCTACCGTCATCAGGGGACAGTAGCAGCCGTCCATGACATCGATGTGCGCCAACTTCGCGCCCGTGCGCTCGATCAGCGCAATTTCCGGTCCCAGCGACAACAGGTTGGCCGTCACGATCCCCACGCTGACGGTGGGCGCGGCAGAGCGTAGCATTTGGAAAGCCTGGTTGTTTGGCATGGGTCTCTCGCCGGGAAAGTGAAAATCGGAAACTGGAACGTGGAAACTGGAAAGTGAATGTTGCGCGGCTGGCGTGCGCTCCTGGCCGGCGCCTCGTAGGGGCGGTTCGCGAACCGCCCCTACGAAGCGTGTCTAACTTCCGGTTTCCAATTTCCAGTTTCGGTTTCGAAGCTTAGCTCCGCACACCGGCTACCTCATTCCTCAGCGTCTGGTAGAAGTCGAACGCCTGCTCCGGCTTCATGAGTTCATGGACCACTTTCCCCACCGCTTGAATCATGACGGCGGGAGCGTCTGACTGGAAGATGTTGCGGCCCATATCGACGCCGGCCGCGCCTTCGCTGATAGCGCGATAGGCCATGGTGAGGGCCTCGAGTTCGGGCAGTTTCTTGCCGCCCGCCATCACTACCGGCACCGGGCAGGAGGCGGTGATGGTCTCAAAGCCCTCCGGAACGTAGTACGTCTTCACCACCTGGGCGCCCAGTTCTGCGCAAATGCGGCAGGCGAGCCGGAAGTACCGGGCATTGCGGACCATGTCCTTGCCGACCGCGGTCACGCCCAGCGTGGCAATGCCGTAACGCAGGCCGGCGTCCACCAGGCGCGTCATATTGTGGATGGACTGCGTTTCGAACTCGCCGCCGATGAACACCTGAACGGCCATGGCTGAAACATTCAGGCGCGCCGCATCTTCAATATCCACCGCAATCTGCTCGTTGGAGAGTTCCTTGAGGATGCTGGGCCCGCCGCTGGCCCGCAACACCACGCCATGCGTGAAGGATGCGGGAATCGTGGTGCGCAGAATGCCGCGCGTCAGCATCAAGGCATTCGTATAGGGCAGCAGCGGCACGATGTTCAGGTCGACGCGCTCCAGGCCCGTCGTAGGCCCCTGGAAGTAGCCATGATCGATGGCCAGCATCACCGTGCGGCCCGAAGCCGGACTGAAAATGCGCGCCAACCGGTTTTGCATTCCCCAATCAAGCGCCCCTGCGCCCTTCACGAAGAAGGGTTCGTGCTTCATGGGTATCTCGGCGTAAAACTGCTTGGATTCTTTGTCATCCATTTCTGGCATGGCACAGTGGTCCTTTCAAGGAGGTGGTGGCCAAATAGCGGTCCAGTCCTGTGATTGTGCTTGCTCTCGAAAGCTTTGTCAATGCTGAGCGAGAGGAGCGAAGTGTCACGTCAAAGTCGCGGCGGTTCGGACTGTGGGAGCGCTAAACATCGGTAAGTCGGAAATGGCCGTCCCCCTCTTCCGGTCCCGTTCTTCCGTTGTTGGCACCCAAGACGTCGCCCCGTCATGCCGAAGTGTCCGAAAAATGCTGCATGGCCACGCCAAAATGTCACCACGTTGAACCAAAATGTCCGATACTTAAACCAAAATGTCCGCTTTTTCTAGGTAATTTTGTTCTTCGACCCTTTGTTTTCAACAACTTGGTGGCTCCGTTCGTAATTTTTTTTCTTCCGTCCATCTTCCCTGACCTTGGAAACTCGAAATTCGAAACTGGAAACTGGAAATTGAAGGCCTTGTCCAGTTTCCAGTTTCCAGTTTCGAATTTCGAGTTTCCATGGCCCCCGGCGGGCCGCCCAGCAGGCCGGCGGCATGCGAGTTTTTTGCTGAGGCCATGGGGAAAGGCACGTGGCGGGGCCGCGGCCGAGCGCGTCAGGGGCGGCCAGGAGCCTCGCGAGCCTACCCGGCTGCGCCATTCCGAGCAGAAGACACACCTCCATGCGGTACGGCCAGCAATTTATATGCCGTTATCTTATGGATTACCTACCAAGAGATAAAAGGAGGCATGCATGGTGGTCTCACTAAAAAGCGACCTTGACGAAGCCCTGGAGAGGAGCGAAGCCATCCTGGCGCAAGTGTCGCTTGTCAGCCCAGCCGCCGGCTTGGCCGGAGTGAACATGGCGTGACTCCGCGGACCGCCGACTGTTTGAAATCACCAGGTTACCAGGGAGTCACAGGCGATGCGACTTCAGATGCTACAGGTCTGATCCGCGTCGGAACTTCGGGGCGTGATATAATCAATGTGGTTGCTTTCAGGGCAACCTGAACAAACTGGCGTTACAGAAGACGACGCGCGCCGGCCGTGATCGGGCACCCGTTTCGAAGAGGCGGTCCCGTCCGGCTGAGGAGCGCGGGAGAAGGAGTTTCTATGTACCCGGAAGAGTTTGTGCAGCCCATGCGGGAGGAACTTACGCGCATCGGCTTCCGGCAATTGCGCACGCCGGCAGAGGTGGATGCACTGTTGACGAAAAGCGGCGGCACCGTGCTGGTGGTTGTGAATTCCATCTGTGGGTGTGCGGCGGGACGGGCGCGCCCGGCCGTCGCGATCGCGCTCGGAAACAAGGCGCGGCCTGAGGTGCTGGCCACCGTGTTTGCCGGCCAGGACGTGGATGCCACCACCCGTGCCCGCAGCTATTTCACCGGATACCCGCCATCATCGCCGTCCGTCGCCTTGCTGCGCGATGGCAAGCTGGTGTTCATGCTGGAACGGAAAGACGTCGAAGGACGCGAACCCTACGAGATTGCCGGAGATTTGACCAAGGCCTTCGACCGATTTTGCAGTGCGGCCGACGTCGCCCACGTTCAATGAGGTAGGAAAGCCAGGTGTCAGGCGTCAGGTGTCAGGGCACTCGATGCGAGATTCCCGATTCTAGGTGCCAGCGCATCAGGCGCCACGAGTCGGCTCGAATCCGATTGAAGCAAATATTGTTCACCCGAGTTCTGGCCAAGTAGCACCGGCCTTTGAACCTCTAAACGCTGAACTCCTAAGCACTAGCTGGCACCTGACACCTGGCACCTGACCCCTCATTCTTCCTTCAGCGCCCGTTCCATCAGCTCGCGAATGGCATCGCGAGGGGCAACCTCTCCTTTTAGGATTCTGTGGACCTGGCAGGTGATGGGCATTTCTACGTCATGACGTGCGGCCAGGGCGACGGTGGCCGCGGTGGTGTTGACCCCTTCGGCGACCATGCGCATGGGTCCGATGATATCCGCGAGTCTGCGTCCCTTGCCCAACTCCACGCCCACGGATCGATTGCGGCTAAGGTGGCCGGTGCAGGTCAACACCAGGTCGCCCATCCCGGCCAGGCCGGCCAGGGTTTCGCGTCTGGCGCCGCAGGCGCACGCCAGGCGAGTCATCTCCGCCAGGCCGCGCGTAATCAATGCAGCCGTAGGATTGTGTCCGAGCCCCAGGCCTTCCACTACGCCGGCGGCCAGCGCAATCACGTTTTTCACCGCCCCGCCCAGCTCCACCCCCACCACGTCGTTGGAGGTGTAAAGGCGCAAGGCCGGGGAAGCGAATTCGCACTGCACCTGCCGTGCTGCTTCCAGGTCGTCGGATGCCACCACAACAGCGGTCGGGTCACCGCGTATGACCTCTTTGGCAAAACTGGGGCCCGAAAGCACGCAAAGGCGGGGCAGGAAGGATTCGCTTACCACGCTCCGGATCACTTCGCTCATGCGCATCAAACGGACGGTGTCCAAGCCCTTGGTGGCGCTCACGAAGAGCATTTCGGGCCGAAGGTGCGGGAGCATTTGCCCATACAGCGCTCCACCCACGTGCGAAGGCATAACCGTTACCACCAGCTCTGCGCCCGCAAGGGTTTCTGCGAGGTCGTTGGTGGCACAGAGACTCTCTGGCAGCGTGACCCCCGGCATGAAGAGCTCGTTTTCGTGCCGGGACCGGATGCTCTCCGCCACCTCCGCTTCGTAGGCCCAGAGCATCACAGTATGGCCCGATTGCGCAAGCGTCGCCGCCAAGGCCGTGCCCCAGTTCCCTGCGCCGATGACGGAGATGTTTCTCACTTCTTTTTCCCCACCTTGCTTTCTGTCCCGGCGATGAGTCGGCGGATGTTGGCATGGTGCATGCCGATGATAATCAGCGCGCTGCCGGCCGCACCCAGCACAATCGGCAGGGGCGGATGTTTCATGGCATAGACGAGGAGTGGGAATGCGGCCGTTGCGAGGATTGATCCAAGGGAAATATAGCGCCAGATTGCCACGATAATGCCGAAGATGACCAATACCAGAGCTACCTGTAACGGGGCAAGGGCGATAAACACGCCTACGCCCGTGGCCACGCCTTTACCTCCGCGGAACCTGAGCCATACGGGGAAGCAGTGGCCCAGAATTGCCGCGACGGATGATGCGGCCACCCACCGCGGGTCTCCCGCAGTGAGCCGTGATGCCAGTATGACGGCTACAATCCCTTTGCCCACATCCAGGATGAAAGTGGCGACGAAGCCGATTATTCCGAGATTGCGCATTACATTAGTGGCGCCCGTCCCGCCGCTGCCGGTGCTGCGCACATCAACCCCTTTTTGCCAGCGGACAATGAGGTAGCCAAAGGGAATTGATCCGAGAAAATACGCGAGAACAGGAGTGAGTGGGCCGTGCATGTTGTTTGTGTATGGACCTCGGGCCGGCAATCGGAAAATCGAAGGTCGAAACTCGAAACTGGAAACTGGAAAATCGAAAATCGAAAATCGAAAATCGAAGATCCCCTCCGAGTATCGATCTTCGAACTTCGATTTTCGAGCAATCCGAAGATCAAAAATCCCCGCAGATTATCGATCTTCGAATTTCGATTTTCGAGTTTCGATCTCCGGCCTTTCTCAGCTTCTCGGAAAGCGCATCACCTTCCGGTACTGCGCGCCCGAGGGTGACAGTTTACTCTCAAACAGGAAGAATTCAGAAGCCTCAAAAGAACCCAGCGACGGGTTGGCCCATTCGCCAACCGCAGTGACCAGGGCAGGCTGCGGGCGCGGTACTTGAAAGCGCGCCAGCGTCAAATGCGGAGTGAAGGCGCGCTCCTCACGCGCAAAGCCGCGTTTTTCCAACTGGCTTTCCACCCGCGCCGCAAGTTCCTGAAGCGCGGGCGGCGCCGCCAAGCCGGCCCAGAACACGCGTGGCCGCCGTTCGTGAGGGAAGAATCCGAATTCTTTCACCTCCACCGAGAATGGATCGAAGGCTTGGAGCATCGTTAGCGCTTCCACAACTTGCTTGGTTTGGGCGTCGGAGATTTCGCCGAGAAACTTCAGGGTCAGATGAATGCCCTCCGGCCGGGTCCAGCGCGCTTCCGGGGCAACGCTACGCATACGCTGTTGCGCTGCGGCGAGCGCGGCACGAACGGGTTCAGGAAGATCAATGGCAATGAACGCGCGCATAGATAAGATCAGGGATCAGGGGTTAGGGATCAGGGATTAGGGGTAAGGGATTAGGCATCAGGGGTTGGGGATTAAGGGAACGGCGAAACCATCGCTAACTCCTCATTCCTAACTCCTGACTCCTCGCTCCTAACTTCTAGCTCCTAACTCCTAACACCTATTCGTAATTCCGAATTCCTAATTCCGAATTCCGAATTCCTAATTCCGAATGCCTAATTCCGAATTCCGAATGCCTAATCTCTAATTCTCCGCCGCACCATTTCCAGCGCCATTTGCGTGGCCCAGTAACGCACGCGATCCCGCGTACCCGGAAAATGAAACTCCCGGACCTGGGTTCCACGCTCATCAGCGAGGGCGATAAATACCAATCCCACCGGTTTTTCGATACTGCCTCCCTTCGGACCGGCAATACCGGTGATTCCTACGCCGATGGACGCGCCCGCGCGGAGGCGCGCCCCTTCGGCCAGCGCTTGGGCGACCGGTTTGGAGACGGCGCCATGGGTTTGAATCAATTCCGCCGGAACTCCTGCCCATCGCGTTTTCATCTCATTGGTGTAGCAAACGGCGCCGCCCAGGAAATAGCTGGAACTGCCGGAAATACGCGTCAGGCGTTCGGACAGCAGTCCGCCGGTGCAGCTTTCCGCCACCGCCACAGTTTTCTGCCGCATCACCAGATACATGCCCACGACTTCCTCCAGGCTTTCGCCTTTCGTGGAGTAGACGTGGTCACCCAGGGCCAGTTCGATCTTGTCGCCAAGTTCCGCCAGCCGTGCTTCTGCTTCCTTGTCCGTCGCTGCCCGGGCGCGCAAGTGCACTTCAATCGTACCCAGGGAGGCAAGGATGGTCGTGGTGGGGTTTTGGTAGGGGCGGTAAAGCGGGGCAATCAGTTGGTCCACCTCCGATTCCGGCAATCCCACCACCTTGTAAATCCGGGTCTTGATGCGCGCGCCGGAAGACAGGCGTTCGAGGCGAGGAACGCAGGTGGCCTCAAACAGGGGTTCGAGTTCGCGCGGCGGGCCCGGCAGCAGCACAACGATATTGTCCTGGTGTTCGATCCAGATGCCCGGAGCCGTGCCGTTGCGATTCTCCAGCCACTCGCTCCCCTCGGGTACGAAGGCTTGCCTCAGGTTATTCTCCGGCATGGGACGGCCCAAGCGCGCATAGCGGTCCTGGATACGCCGGCGCAATTCCGGGACCTCGTGCAGAAGGCGTCCGAGGACTTTCGCAGTTACGTCGCGCGTCAGGTCGTCGTCCGTCGGCCCCAAGCCGCCCGTCACTAAGATGAGCGGAGAACGTGCAAGCGCTGCTCGCATGACCGCCGCAAGGTCCTCGGTTGAATCACCCACAATGGTTTTGAATCGCACCAGGATTCCCAGACTATTGAGCTTTTCGGTGAGGTAAAGGGAGTTGGTATCAGTGTGCTGGGGAGTCAGTAGTTCTGAACCGACGGCAATGATCTCGGCATCCATGTTGAGCTGTGAGCCATCAGCTTCCGGCTATCAGCCTACTGCCGCCGCTTTCCCCTAGAAGGACTATGCTGTGCCCCCACTGGGACGTCCGGCGCAGTGGGCCTACAAGCTGAAAGATGGAAGCTGACCGCTATTTGATGAGCGGCTTCCCCTCAATGCCGAGAGGAAGCGCGACGATAGAATCATTGGTGCTTAGGATCAATGACCCATGGCGGCCGAAGGCCAGCCCAACCAGGTCCGATCCGGAAACAACGACTTCGGCTTGGGCGTCGGGCGTCAATCGGACCACGCCCCGCCTGCCTCCCAGCGACGCTGCCACATAGAGATTGCCTTCGAAATCGAAAGCCATACCTTGCGGGCGTCCGAGGCCCCGATAGAAGGATGAGACCTCACCCGCGGGAGTGATGCGCAAAACGTGATCGAAACTGGACGTTGTGGGTCCCGTGACATACAGGTCGCCGGCAGCGTTAAATACCAGATGATAAGCAGCCAGGCTGGGCTCAATGGTCGCGAACACAAAAATCTGGCGATCCGGGCTGATCTTAAAGATGGTGCCGGTGCGGTCGCCGACGTATAGGTTCCCGTCCTGGTCAAAGGCGATTCCCGTCGCCACGCCCATGCCCTCTGCGTAGGTGGAGCGCTGCCCGTCGGGAGCCACCTTGTAAATGGACCCTTCCATGCGGCTCGAGACGTAAAGATTTCCTTCCCGGTCGAAGGCGAGACCCGTGGCGTTCATCACGTCGTTCAGGAAGGGGTGCGCGGTCCGATTCGAGTCGATCCGAAATACGGAAGTGGCCACCTTTTGGCCCCGCGTACCACTAATCGTGGTGAAGATATTGCCTTCGGAATCCAGAGCAGGATTGGCGACGGGATGCAGGTTTCGGGCAACCGTCACTCCCACCGCCACCGAGGCGGGCGCGCTCAGCCCAGCTCCCGTTTCCACCGTCAGGTTCCGGCTAAATACGTCCTCCGGAACTCGAACGATGAGGCGGCTGGACGAACACAGGAGCAAGCTTCCGGGCTGATCGCCGAAACGCACTTGTGGGCGCTGGCCGTCCTCCACAAGACGGTTGCCCCGGATCACGATTTCGCCTCCCGGAATTGCAGCACGCGGGCTGACGCCACTGATTTGCGGCTGATTGCTTCCCGTCGTTACCGTCTTGTTCGCCGGCCCCGCCGGTTTTCCCGTTTCCTTGCCCTCGTGCCGTTCCGCCGAAGGCTCAGGCTTTTCAGTTTTTTTCCACAAACTCATGAGATGACCAATCCTATCACTGCCAGTACCGCCAAGCCATATCCACCCGCTGCGACATCATCTAACATGATACCCCAGCCACGGGAAATCCGCTCGGCTTGTCGAGCCGGAAAGGGTTTTATGATATCAAACGCGCGGAAGAGCACGAACCCAGCCAGCAGCCATCTCCACGTAGCGTGGGGAAACAACAGGAATGTTGTCATCTGCCCGACGACTTCATCCACTACCACCTGGCTGGGGTCCATCCGCCCAAAGAAATCCTCCGCTTTGCCTGCTGCCCATACGCCGGCGCCGAATAGCGCCAGCGATGCAGCAGCCAGAACGGCAATTGCCGCAAGGCGGTGCAGGGGCAGTTGCCCCAAAGCTGCCACCAACAGTACTCCCACTAAGGAGCCGACAGTGCCGGGAGCAACCGGAAAGTATCCTGTGCCGCCCGCAGTGGCAATCCAGATGGCCGGCCCCGCCCGCCGTTCAGTCACGTTCCTCCTTGGTATCGGCGTTTCTTGCGTCCGCCTCGCTTTGTTCCCCGGACTCGACTCGCGACGGAACCCGATACCGTCCTTCCAGCCAGTTATCGAGATCGATCAGCTTGCATCGTTCACTGCAAAACGGCCGGAACGGATTGCCTTCCCACACGACGGTCTGCTTGCAGATGGGACAACGCATGATCGCCTGCTAGGGCTTCGGGACTAGCGGCTGCGTACTGGGGAAAGACGGTACGATTCCGGGGTCTAGCTTTACCCCAGTATCGGGTCCCCAGAAAGTGGCCTCCAGACGCGCCACGAGATCGTAATCGGCTGCTTTGGTGATGGTCGCCCAGCGGAATTCACCCGGCTGCGGTGGGGAGCCCTCAATGTCATTGATGAGAATGCAGCCATCAATCGCAGGCGCCTGCCGCTCACTGCGGCCTTGATAGAGCAACTCGGTTTCTTCCGAGTGGCCTTCCACCAGCACGGGCAGCGACTGGCCCACCATCCGGCGCAGGTTGCGCCGCGAAATTTTTCGTTGAAGCGCCATGAGCTGTTTTTGCCGCTTGCGAGCGACGCTGGCCGGCACTGGATTGGGCAAGCCGAAACTCCGGCTGGTTTCCTCGTTGGAATACAGGAAAACACCCAAATGATCAAACTTCGCCGCCGCGACGAAATCCAGCAAAGTCTTGAAATCGTTCTCGGTTTCACCGGGAAACCCGACAATGAATGAAGTTCGCAGCGCCACGCCCGGAATGGCAGCGCGGATTTTCTCCAGAAGGCGCAGAAATTGCGTTCCGTTCGAGCCGCGTTTCATGGACTTCAGTACGCTGGAACTCGCGTGCTGAAGCGGAATGTCGAAATATTTCGCCACCTTGGGGGTTTCCGCCACCGCAGCGATTAGCGCATCCGTCAAGCGGTTGGGATAGCAGTAAAGAAAGCGCACCCAGACGAGATCCGGGATCTTGCCCAGCTCGCGAAGCAGGGTGGCCAGTCCGTCGCGAATGCCCAAATCCTCGCCGTAGCTGGTAGTGTCTTGTCCCACGATGGTTATTTCGCGTACCCCTTGCTTCGCCAGGTTTTCCGCCTCGCGGATCACCGAGGCGAACCGCCGCGAACGAAAAGCGCCACGCATTTGCGGAATTACGCAGAACGAACAAGGGTGGTCGCACCCCTCGGCGATTTTCAGATAAGCGGTATAACTCGGAGTGGTGAGCAGGCGAGGGGTGAAATCGTGATAAAGATACGGCGGCGATGACGTGTCGGCTGTCCGCTGGACCGTGTTTTCCTGGCATGCCAGGAGCACGCGTTCCAGTTCATTTGTCCCGATCACATAATCAACTTCCGGAATCTGTTCCAGAATCTCCCGCCGGTAACGCTCCACCAGGCATCCGGCAACCACCAACTTCCTGGCGACGCCGAATTTCTTGTACTCGGCCATTTCCAAAATCGTGTTGATGGACTCCTGTTTGGCGGGTTCGATGAAGGCGCACGTGTTGACGATGATGATGTCAGCCTGGCCGGGACGCGGCGTTAGCTCGAATCCCTGCTGCACCAGGGTTCCGAGCATCACCTCGCTGTCCACAAGGTTCTTGGGACAGCCCAGACTCACCATTCCGACTTTGGGCATAATTCGGGTCTCGCACTAACTTTCTCAGCGCCTAACCAATAGAAATTCTAGCACAGGTCGGATAAGGGAAAAGGGATAAGGGATAAGGGAAATGGGTTAAGGGTTAAGGGCATGGGACCAAACGCATCCATAGTGCCGGAGGCAAAATGCGACCCTAGTCTTTCCCTTATTCCTCACCCCTAATCCCTTATCCCTTGTTTTCACTCTCCGCCCTGCCTTTCCCACGTGAGAACCAGGCCCTCGGACGAGGCGGCGATAAAGCGGTTGTCAGGAGAGAAAGCCACGGTCAAGAGCGGGTCCTGACTCTCCTGGAGAGTCTGTAGCAAGGTCCCCTCATCGGCGGACCACACGCGCACAGTGTGGTCCTCGCCGGCAGAGGCGATCCACTTTCCGTTCGGCGAGAACTCCGCCCAATGCACCGGTCCCACATGACCCGCGAGGGTTTGCAGGAGCTTCCAATCGCCCGCTGAGTAGATTCGCAACTTGCCATCCTCGCAGGCGGTCACCACTTTTTTCGAGTCGCGGGAAAATCCCATGCTCAAAACGGTGCCCTCGTGGCCCCGCAGGGCGTCCACGAACTTGTGGGTCTTCAATTCCACCACCGAGGGATCCGCGCCGGAAGTGGTTTGAATCTGCGCCAGCAACAGCCAATGGCCGTCCGGGGAGATTTCGTACAGATTAGGAACCTGGGTCAGATCGGGTAGGGCGACGACTCCGCCCTGGCCGGTGCGCGGATTCCACAGGTCGAAACTGCTACTCTTATAAATAGTCAAATAACCTATCTGGGGAAAGTAGCGTGCCGGGCTGAATCCTCCCGTCGCGCCCACGGCATCTACTTTTCCTTCCAAATGGTCTCCGTCAACGTCCCATAGAAAAGCCAACAAAGGCGTGGCAGCCACCTTCCCCTTAACATGGAAAACCCCGTTGGCCAGCATGAAAAGCTGATGGGGAGAGAGAAAATTAGCGGAGTGAATTTGCAATTCTCCAATGTCAGGCAAGTGCGGTTTTAAGACCTTCTGGACGCTGTCGGAGTGCAGGTTCATCACCAGCACTTTGTCGTCAGCTACCACCGCCAGCAGGGAACCATCGGGTGAGAACGCACCGTCGGACGAAAACTTCAAAGCCAAGTGCCCTTCCAGCCGGCCATGACTGACCCACTGGGCGGCTGTGGGGGGCGACTCTACGGTCTCGACTTGGGCACGCAAAAAGGCGACAGGAAGAAATAGACTTGTCGCTATGACGAGGGCAACGCGCCAACTCACAATGCGAAAATCGAAAATCGCTTGCGGGGTTACGCGTTTCGAGTTTCCACTTTCGATTTTCGTTGTTGCCGGCAAGTTAAACAAGCTCCCCCTTAGCAATCCGATTCACCAGTTCGCGGTCCGCTTCCAGAAAGTTGTATTTCGGCAACGCTGATTGTGGCGCCCACGCAACGGCTTCAAACACCTGATTGTGCACATTGTTGGTATAACTTGCTATCGCGAAGAAAACTACCTCCACATAGCGATCGGGATATCGGTGACGCAGACGAAAAACCTCTTCCCCAACCTCCGCCTGAATGGCTAGTTCTTCTTCCAATTCCCGCTTGAGCGCGCTCGCCAATTCTTCTCCGGCGTTCACCTTGCCGCCGGGAAACTCCCACTGTAAGCCGTATGGATCGGAGCGGCGCCGCTGGCAAATTAGAATGCGGTCGCCCCTCTTTATGATGCCTGCGACGACCAGGATGGGTTTGGGTGCTTCCATTAAGGAACCAGATTGTATCAGAGGAGAAGGGGGGCGAGCGGCCCGTTTTGATTCTCCTTCGTGCCGCCCGCCGTTCAACCTTGGTTATCGGCAAGGCTGTACTATCCCCAGTATTATTCGGCTCAGCGTTGCATCATCTCCGGGAGAAGGATCGGAATGCGCGGTTTTGGCAGTATCCCGATTGCGTTGGCGCTTTAACTTAAGGTACACTGCCCCCTCGGAAAACGGCTCTTGTGAAGTGCCCGGCAATCCTGAAAACTAACAGATCCGACAGCAGCATTCCGATGAGGATGGAAGCCAGTGGAACCTGAAGTTAGTGCGGAGAGCATTCTCTCCCGGCTGAGCCAGCAATTGGCCGCCCTGGAGAAGCGCGACTTTGAGCAGTGGCTTATTGTTGTCGGCACCGGAATCTTGGTGGGGGCAGGGCTGGTGGCGATCCTTATTCCCGGCGCCGTCATGCGCAAGGGTCCGGTGCATTTTGAGATTACTGTCTCCCCCCAGCTTTTCTTGGCACTCATTGCCTTACTGGTGCTCTTCAATACTTACGTGATCACCAGCCGCATGAAGTTTCGGCGCCTGCGGGCGGAAGTGATCTCGACGGCGATCCACAGTGAGTTGTTGCGTTTGCAGTCCTTCATGGATCCACTCACGGAAGTTTACAACCGTCGCGCGCTTGACGATATGCTGAAAAAATACACCCGCCGCGCCGACCGTTTAGGGAAACCGCTTACCTTCCTGATGATCGACGTGGATTTCTTCCGCGAAATCAACTCCCGTTTTGGCCACACCACCGGTGACTTCGTGTTGTTGGAGGTGGCGACTATTCTCCGCTCTGCTGTGCGCGGCTCGGATGCTGTGGTCCGTTACGGGGGTGATGAATTCATGGTCCTGCTTGCTGACGCCCCCCTGACGGACGTAGAGGTGGTATTGAGCCGCATTCATCGCTTCGTGCAGGATTGGAATCAGGCGGGGCATCTCAAGGATTTCAAACTGGCCCTCAGCGTCGGCGCTGCCCAATGGGCTCCTGGCAAAACCTTCGATGAGATCATGAATGAAGCCGACCAGCACATGTACGCCGACAAAGCTCGCAGCAAGCAGGGTAATTCTCCTTCGGCGGCATGAGCCCTTAAGTCTTAGGTGGGGGTGGAGCTAGCCCTGTTGTTACGCTTCCCGCTGGACGCGGAAGGCGGGCCGCTTGTCTGGGGCTATGCAGCATTCGGGCGCTGTACGTTAAGGGGCTGATAACAGGGAAAATAGCGTCAGGCCGCAGGTGTTGCTGTTTCCATTCCGATCGGGAAATTTATTTCCGAACGCTCCGCAACTCGATCACGACTAAAGTGTTATATATGATGTGGCGACTATGGCCATAGAGACCGACCTCGATCTGATGCTGCGGGTCCGAGATGGTGATGCGGCATCGTTTGAGACGCTTCTGTGCCGATACCGTCTTCCGCTCGTCGGGTATTTTTGGCGTATGGTGCATGACCAGGGGCTAGCGGAAGACCTGGCGCAAGAGGTTTTTCTCCGTGTCTATAGGTCGCGGGAGCGTTATCAGCCCGAGGCACGGTTTACCACTTGGTTGTACCGGATTGCCACCAATTTGGCGCTGAATGCTATAAGGGATCGGAAGGACGAAGTGTCCGAGTCGGTGCAGAACGATGTTGATGACGGCCCCGTCGTGGAATGGTTCGTTGATCCCCAACCGACGGTGGAGCAAAGATTGATACAGGGTGATCGTGAACGCCTGATTCGGGAAGCGGTGGAGACGTTGCCGGAAAATCAACGCGCCGCTGTGATCCTGCACAAATATCAGGAAGTGGATTGTCGCCAGATTGCCGGTATTTTGCGGGTCTCGGAAAGCGCCGTGAAATCGTTGCTCTTTCGGGCTTACGAGAGTTTGCGAGTACGCCTGGAGCCATTGCTCCGGGAGGGGCAGTTATGAAATGCCTTGAAAAGGAAACACTTGTTGGTTACGTTTACCGTCTGTTGGATGAGGGCGCGGCATCGCAGGTGCGGTCCCATCTGGCAGAGTGCCCGCGCTGCCACAGCGTGGTGGAGCAGTATGGGCGTTTGGACGGGGTCCTGAGCGAGTGGCAAGCGGCAACGCCGACGCCGGGTTTTGACGCCCGTGTGCGCCAAGCCGTAGAGTCGCAGCAGGCCAATCGCTCGGCATGGGCTTTTTGGGGGCTGGATTGGACGCGCGGGCTGGCTTTGGCGTCCCTGGTTGCTTTGTTAATTGCCGGAGCTGCCTGGTTCATCCGGGACTATCGCCGCGAGGCGGCCTCGACCATTGCAGCGCGCCATGGCGTGGCGGTTCGCCCCCAGGTTCCCAACCAGGTCGCAAGAGCCCGCTCTGGGAACGTCCCTGCCCATGCGACGGTGAGGCCGGAATCGACTGCTCCTGAAGTAAGATCGTCGGCCGCTTACGCAAACGACGACAACGATACCCAAGCGTTGGAAGATTATGACTTGGCCGCGAATTTTGATCTACTCTCGGAAATCCCCAAGGGAGAGCCTCGGGTTGCCAACTGAACCTATGGGGTTAGGCAAGCCCGAGGTCATACAACGGCCGACAACGACTGTTCACTTGGTCTGGGGTGCCAACCTCCATGCACGCCATTTCTCGGCAAGTTTGCTGCTGATGCTGTTGCTCTCGCCGGCTATGGCCCGTGCGCAGCGAAACGGCGGCTTAGGTTCCAGGCCTGCGCGTCAGGCGCAAAGCGAGCGACCACTGGAGGCAGACCCCCAGCAGCAGCGGCCGCAGCCCGAGGGATTTTTCCGGCGTCTGCGCGAGTTACCACCTGGGGAGCAGAAACGCTTTCTGGCGAACAACCCGCAGTTCCAGCGCTTGTCCCCCGATCGGCAACAACTGATTCGCGACCGCCTGCGTCAGTGGAACGCCATGACGCCGCAGGAGAAGGATCGCGTTCGGCAGCGTGAGGAGATCCTGGGTGGCTTGTCGCCTGCCCAGAGGCAGGAAGCGCGCACCCTCTTCCCGCAGTGGCGCGATTTGACGCCGGCCCGCCGCCAGGCCGTGATGGTGGCCTTTCGCCATCTTCGCGACCTTCCTCCTGACCAGCGGCGCTCGTACCTGGACAGCCAATACGTGCGCGAGCAGTTTTCCCCCCATGAGCGTGATGTTCTCGAGGGAATGAATAAGCTGATGCCGGATTCTTCCGCGGCTGCCGAAGGACCAGGCGGACCAGCCCCTAACGCCGGCGTAAGACCGTTTCAGGGGCAGCGTCCGATCGACAGGTTCCCGGAATTGCGCGACTTGCCGCCTCCGCGCCGCCAGGCAGTGGTGCGGGCCTTTCGCCATCTGGCTGAACTGCCTCCCAACCAGCGCCGGAGCTTTCTGGATAGCCCGCAGCTACAAGACATGTTTTCCCCGCACGAGCGGGAGATCCTTGAGGGGATGAACAAATCCCTGCCGGATTCCTCGGCGGCTGCACCTAACACGCCGGAACAGTAAAGATATCTAAACCAACTCGCCGCACATCACCGTAACCGCTTGGCCGCCCAGTTTTACTTGATCTCCCAGCAGCCGAACCCTCACCACGCCGCCGCGCGCCGACGCCTGCGCCGCCGGATTCCCCTTAAATGCCCGGTTGGTCAAAGCATCAATCTGGTAGATTGTCTGGTGCATGGGTTCCGTCGTTTCGTGTGTAGTCGAAAATTCAACGTTTTCTCCTCCGCCTGAGTATATAGGAGTGGAAGGCAGATGAATCCTGAAGAGCTGGCGCTAACGATGACGAGCTCCGCCGTGGAGCGAGACGATCAAGGCAGCGGAGTGGATTCGGCTGAAACCGTGGAACGTGCCATGGCGGGCGACCGGGCGGCGTTCGACGAGCTGATCATCTGCTACCAGGGCCGGGTGCTGATGACTGCGTGGCGCCTGCTGGGCTCGAAAGAGGACGCACAGGACGCCGCGCAAGAAGTTTTTCTGCGGTTGTACCGGCACCTGCGCCGCGTTGATCCGAAGCGCCCGCTGATGCCCTGGCTCTATCGCATGACGGTGAATGTCTGCCATGACGTCTATCGCCGGCGTCGTCACTACGACATTGTGCCCGACGAAGGACCGGTCGCCGCGGCGGTTGATCCCGCCGGTGAAATCACCCGCGCCGAACAGAGACAAATGATCATCGCAGCCCTGGACACGCTGACGGAGAAGGAACGACAGACGCTGGCGCTGCGCGACCTCGAAGGCTTATCGACTGCCGAGGTCGCCAGCGCCCTGGGGACTCGAGAAACCACCGTGCGTTCCCAAATCAGCATGGCACGCGTGAAAATCAGAAAGTTTGTGGATCGGTTGGAGAAGAGGCGCTCATGACGTGCGTGGATTTCGAAAGACTCATCGCGCTTGACGTCGAGGGCGATCTGCCACGGCAAGGGGCAGGGAAGCTCGCCGACCATTTACGCGTCTGCGCCCAGTGCCGGCAGTTTGCCGAGAAGTTGCAGGACAGCCAGGCATTGCTGAAGGAACTGCGGCACGAGACTCCGGACACAGCAGAGCTTCAGAACGTTCGCCGGAGGATTCTGAACCGATTGCCGGTTGAGCCTCTTCCGACGGCGCTCCCGTTGTGGCAGTTTGCTGTGGGCGCGGGCATGGCCGCGGTTCTGATTACGGCAATGATCATGTTTAACCATCCTTCGCGAACGCCTAGCCCCAGGCTAGTGGCCAAAAGCGAGGCGCCGGCAGCAGGACGAATCGCAGGGGCGGTTCGCGAACCGGCGCTGCGAACCGTGGATGGTGGGGACGGCCCCATGGAACACATGCAAACCAGTCGCGCGTCGGCAAAAGCAGCGGTCCCCCTGAGGACGGCGGCCGCAAAGGCTCGGGAGTCAAGGCCAAACCAGCGCGATCTGCAATTTTCGCAGGCGCGGGCGCAGGCGCAGTCTTCGGAGCCACTTACCGTTAAGCTGATTACCCATAACCCGAATGTAGTGATCTATTGGCAGGTTGACTGAAACGGAGAACTCCAATGCTAAAGAATACTTGCTTGCTGTTCATCGCTTGCCTTCTGCTACTTAGCGCATCAGTTTCAGCGCAGGACAAGGAAGCGAGCCCAAAATCTCCAGAGAATCGGCCGGTTCTCAAGACCATCCCCATAAAATATGCAGACCTAAGATCCATCGTAAATTTGCTCTACCCATTTAACAATAGCATCAGGGTGGATGATCGGATGAAAGTACTCACGGTGTTCGGCAGCGCCTCGACAATTGAGGCTGTTGAAGAAGCCGTTAAGAAACTGGACGTGCCTCCGCCTCCCACAAAGAACGTGGAGATTACGGCGTATTTCCTTTTGGCAAAGCGCGAGTCCTCATCGGGCGCCGACCTGCCGCCCGCAGTTAAAGATGTAGTTGCTGAACTGAAGAATGTCTTGAACTATCAGGGGTTCACTCTACTGAGCACCGCGCTCATCAGGACTCGGGATGGCGAAGGTTCGCGAGTCAGCGGTGTGGCGGGCGAAGGGCCCACGGCAGCAGACTTCGGATTGGGCATCGACCGGCTTAGCATTGACCCCGGGGAGAAAGGCCCAACGGTCCACATCCACAGTTTGAATTTTACGATCTCAAGCAGAGAGCCGAGAGCGGAAACCAAATCGCCAGATGAGGCAAAGCAGTCCCATGACAACTTCGCCCAGATTCGTACCGACATCGATATTCCCGTAGGGGAGAAGGTCGTGGTGGGAAAGACTGCCTTTGCTTCCGCCGGCAACGCGCTTGTCCTGGTTCTTACGGCCAAGGTTATGGACTAACGTCAGATTAGCGCCTCTTGGCCGGCGCCCTGGGGCGCTATCAGACCCGGCGTTGGAGCGGAATGGGCATTCCACTATTGGCTGTGCGCACGAACTGGAAAGCCTGAGCCGCTGTGGCGCCGCGCGGATCTAGGCAGCATGCGGGGCTGCCATGGCTTGCCTGATTTTCTTCCACGCTTCCGATTCGTTCCACGCCAGCAGTTCAGTAAGCTTCCACGCTGGTTTAGGGTTCTTTTTGATCCACGCCATCGCTTCGCTGAAGGTCTGCCGATCCGTCTCGGACAAGCCGGGGAATGCCGACTTTTCCAGGAACCGCAGCAACCGTTCGACGTGGGCCCTGAATGCTCCGGCGCTGGCAGTGTGGCCTTCGCTCATGAACGCCAGGACGGCCACCAGGCTGCAAACGACACGCTCGAAGTCGTTCTTGCCCGGAATGCCGCCGTCGGGCTCCAGCTTCCGAGCCAGATCGAGGAGCAAATCTTCCGAGGTCGGCGCGGCGGGAGATCTGACGGGTGCTTCCAGGCGCTCGGAGTGCTTGGAGAGATGGAAGACCCCCGCAGCTCTTTGAAACAGCGTTCGAGGGTCCTTTGCGGACCGTGATGGCAGGGCCAATGGATAGGCTGGAGACGGTGGGCACGGCAAAGCCATAGCCCCAGGCATTGCCACACTATGCATAACCGCGGATCCTGCAGCACCCGGGAAGTAAGCCCTGAACTGCACATCCTGCGGCATGCCGACGGGCACCACCGTGGTCTTGGGCAGCTCGCCCGGCACGTCTCCGGCCCGTTCGATGACCGCTACCAGGCTCATGCGGCGGCTCGCCAGCCCGTAGAGTTCGCTAAGCGCTTCGAGACGGGCGCCGATGCGCTTCTGCTCGCGTCGCTCGATGGCGCTCCCTTCGGGAGTGACGCCGTATTGCGCGTCGAGGTCCGTTATCAGCCGGGCGCCTTGCAGCACTCGCAACGTTTCAGCCATGCCGCAGTCGGGCAGGTCGAGCGAGAATTCGAGTTTTCCCGGCTGAGGTTTTTCCCATTCCACGACGAGGGTCGAGGGCCCATTATTGGCCACCTCGCCAAAGAGCGTGACTGGAGCGCCTTTGAAGATGGCCGACGCGGGCGATGGGGCGATCTGTCCGCCTGCCGGCCCCTCTACCCGGGCTCGCAGGGACGCCGCCACGGGCCGGCCGATGGAGGCAAACAGTTCCACGGTGGGCAAATCCACCCGCTCGCGCGGGGTCAGAAAGCGGCACACGCCGCCTGTTTCGCGCCCCAGCAGCGTAAGAAAGCGGTCCTGGCTGGCGCTGCCGATGCCGAGACAATGCAGGCGAACACCGGCGGCGCGCGCTTCCTCCAGAATCCGCTCCGTTCCCATCACCTGCCCATCGGTCAAGATCAGGATGTCACCCGCGGTATGGCCGAGCAACTTCACCGCGGCCGTGATGGCCTGAGCCAGTTCCGTGCCGTCACGCGCCTGGATCGAAGCCAGAAAACGGCGGGCCTTCTCGCGCTGAGGCTTATCGCCCGGGCACATGGCGGCGTCGAGATGCTCAACCCGGTCGTCAAATGCCACGATGCCGAACTGGTCGTCTTCGGCCAGCGCGCCGAGGCAGGCTTCCAGCGCCTTCTTGGCCTGCTCGATCGGTTCGCCCTGCATCGACCCGGAACGGTCGAGCAGAAACACTACTTCTCGCGGCGCGGCGGGAGTTTCACCAAACGCACGCGAGGGCACTACGGCGGCAAAGTGCTGCTTGCCGTCCTTTGCCCGGGCGGTCAGGAGGCAGGGGCGCGACTCCTTGGTCGCCACGTCCAACACCAGCTCGCGGTCCGGCACGTCATGATCAGCGGCGAGCATCACGCGGCTGCGCTGCCCTTGATCCATCTTGACACGTACGCTGTGGGATGGCGAGCTGACTTCGGCAATCGTTTGCGCCATCGCCACATTCAGCGAAAACCCAACCTCGTGAAGATCGGTTGCGTCTTTTTGATACCGAGGCAGAATCACATCGCCGAATTCGTCCTCGGGTAACTCTATTTCTCCCACCCCCGGCTCAACTTCCGCCACCCGCGCTCGGCGGTGGTACGACGGCGCCAGCGTGAACGGGAATCGAAACCGCAGTCCGTTGTCGCGCGTTTCCACTCCGGCCAGCACTTCCAACAGCACCACCACCGTTTCGCCGGGGCGGATGTTCCCGACGGTCAGGTTCACCACGCCGTCACCGTATTGGCGAGCCATTGTTGACAAATGACCCTGCTGGATTCCCGCTTCGTACTCCTTAACGGCTTCCTCCGTGGGCTTCAGCCGGGAACGAACGCGAAATCCCTCTCCGGTGACCAGAAACTGCCTCAACGTCGCGTCACGCGGCAAAGGGAAACTGTAAACCACCTCCAACGGTTTTGCTTCGGCCGACCGAAAGACGTGACGCACCATCAGCCGCGCTCCCATCGGCAAGATCTTTCCCTGCAGCCACAATTGCTGCATCGCGAGTTGAAGGGGCTGGCCGGAATCGGCATCCACGGCAAGGAATCTGCTGGTCTCGGTTTCAACGGGCATTGTCATCCTCCTCGTTCTCCGCAACCCTTAGTTGCGCGGCCATCTGGCTGATCAGGGCGCGCACCCGCTTGAGCCGCCACGGGCGCATTTCGGACCGTACGAGTACGACGACATCATCGGCGACAGGGTACTGCCACCAGGCACTGGGTTCAATAATCATTTCCGGGCGCTGCTCGCCGAGCTTCCAGGCAATTTGCGCCAGCGTCAGGCCCTGGGCTTGCAGCTTCTGAATGCGGCCCAGGCGCTCCAGGTGCTCCTCTGAATACAACGCTCCGCGGCCCCCCACAATCGGAGGAGGCAACACCCCGCGTGCGATGTAGTAACGAATCGTGCGCGCGGGTACCCCGGAATCTTCGGCAAGTTCCGCCAGGGTCCTTTTCCCGTTCTGAGCATTCTTTGCCATGCTGACCCACTCTGCGATCCTCGAAGAAGCTATCACGCTAATATGACACTGTCAAGTAGTGTATCATTAATGCGCCATTTATGCCATCACTCCCGGTATGAACGCAGGCAAGGGTGCCTGCCAAGAGTGACGAGTGACACGTGACGGACGACGCCAATGGCCACTCCTAAATCACCAACGCGACGGAAGCCCGACGGCCGAAGCCCACTGTGACACACTTCCCCATATCGGTAATCGGCAGATTGAGGTGAGAGAGGATGAGAAATTTCGAATGACGAGTGACCAGGGAGGAGTGAAAATGACAAATGACGCGGGACGAATGACACGTGACAGATGACACCAATCACCAATCACCAATCGCCAATGACCAATGCGAAGGTCAACCATGTCCTTTCTCGGAATTGATCTGGGAACTTCGTTCATTAAGGGTGCGGTTCTGCGCCCGGAATCGCAGCGGCTTGAGCACATCCGGCGCGCGCCGTTTCCGCCGCCCATCGCGAACGATAATCCCTTTCTCTGCGAAGTCGATCCGGCTCCGATTCTGGCGGCCGTGCGCGGGCTGATTGGCGAGTTGGCGCCACGGGCGCCGGACTGCGAAGGCGTTGTGATGTGCTCGCAGATGCACGGGATGGTGCTGATGAACGCCCGCGGCGAGGCAGTCTCAAACTGCATCACGTGGCAGGACCAGCGCGCGCTGATGCCGCATCCGTCCGGCCGGGGATCGTATTTCGAGGTGCTCACGCGGCGACTGGATCCCCAGCAGATTCGATCGCTCGGGAACGAACTCGATCCCGGCCGTCCCGTTTGCTATCTATTCTGGTTTGCGGAGCAGGGAAGTCTGGCGCCAGGATTGGTTCCGGCATCGGTGCCGGAGTTCGTGCTCAGTGCTTTGTGCGGAAGCGCGCCGGGTGCGGAATTCACCAACGCTGCTGCCTATAGCGCGCTGAACCTGGAAACTTTGTCGTGGCACGAGGCGGTGATCGAGAGACTGGGGCTCCATCGCCTCCGCTGGCCGGCGCTGCGCCGCCAAGGCGAGGTCGTGGGCTCGATTAAGCTCAACGCCACGGTCGTGCCCTGTTACGCGCCGGTGGGAGATTATCAATGCGCGCTGGCCGGAGCCTTACTGGGGGCGGAGGAGTTGTCGTTAAACATCTCCACCGGCGCACAGATCAGCCGCCTGGTGCCCGTTCTCACTTTGGGCGATTATCAAACCCGCCCGTTCTTTGACGGCCAGTTCCTGATCACCTTCACCGGCCTGCCGGCGGGACGCTCATTGAATGTACTCGTCGACCTGCTCGGCGAAGCGGCGAGGGCCGAGGGCGTGGCATCGCCCGACCCGTGGAAATGGATCGCAAAAGCCGCAGCCGACGCGCCTGACACCGAGTTGGAAGTGGATCTGGATTTCTTCGGTGCACCAGGCGCGGGCCGGGGCCAAATCACCAACATTCGCGGAAGCAATTTCACCGCCGGGCAGCTCTTTCGCGCCGCGTTCAAGCACATGGCGGACCGCAATTTTCAGCACGCCCTTCGGCTCTGGCCGGAACGCGCGTGGAAGAGCCTGCTGTTCTCAGGCGGCTTGGCCTGTAAGCTGGAGGTCCTGCGCGAGGCAATTCACAAGCGCTTTGACAGCCATTACCGCATCGCCCCGTTTGCGGAGGACACGCTATTCGGGCTGCTGATTCTGGCGTCGGCGTTCAGCGGCAGGGCCGGCTCGGTCGGAGAACTCATCCGGGAGATGCGTCGCGACGCGGGCTGGCTATCGGCTATTGGCTGAACGCCACACCGCTGAACGCTGCGACACCGACGGAGTTTGAAGTTGCCACGGGTGTAAGGTCGCCGTAGTCATCGACGGAGAAGACGGCCACATAGGCTTCGCCCGCGGCTGCGTAAATGACGGCGAGCCACTTGTGATCGCGGGAGACAGTAATGTCCGAGGGCGAGCCCGGCAAGGCTACAGATTTATAGAACACCCCGCCTTTGGCGTCGGTGAAGAAGATGGAGATGGCTTGGCCAGGAGAATTGCCCGTGTACCACACGCTGCCTGGGCCTTTGGCCACCCAGCACGGGGCATTGCTGGGATAAGGTGGTGTGGGTCCGACGATGGGAAAGACGTTCCGGTTCTTATCCACGATCGCGAAACTGTTAGGACTGTGGGCCGGAGTAAATCCCAGGATGTTGTTCCAGAACGCTTCCCCGAGGGGCGTGTTGTTAGCCATAGCAGGGAGCGTCACGGTATTGCTTGTCCCACTGAGCGCCCCGTAGAAGGTGAGGGGCAATTGCAGGACGGATCCTGACGTCAGGGTGACCGCCGCCCACGTCTTGCCGGCCGCGATCTGCGCCGCCGAAGGATCGCTGAGGCTGACCGTTCCGTCAACGCCGCCCCACGGCCACGCATGGCTTTCAGCGCAGGTCGTGCCGACCACAAACAGGTTCTCCTCAGTGAGTGCGACGGAATCGGGATTCATGCAGCCAGGCGCCAGCTTGATAGTCCGGCCAATGGTGACGTACTCTCCGTCCCGAACGAGTTCAGTAACCGTGTTTGAGCCGTAGTTTGCCACAGCTCCCAGATCGTCCTTGAACTGTAGAATGCCGGCGTTGGTGCTCGCCCCTCCCTTGCCGCCGGTTGGCAGCATGTCCACCATGGAGAGCGAAGGCGTCCCCATCGTATCCAACTTGAATACCACAACGTTGTTGCCGCTTGGGTTGTTGGTGCTCGTGAGCACCAGGACGGTGCGTCCGTCATCGCCTGCAACGGCGAGCACGGAGGTGAAAAGCAGGACAGCCAGCAGGGCGCCGGCGCGACACAAATTGGTTTTCATGGGTCTCCTCCTTGGTTGAATTTGAATTGTTTTGTTTGTGGCCCTTTAAGCGCGCTGCTGAACCGGTCAGCAGCTTCCCCACACGTTGGAAATACCATTCGCTTGGATTTCTATTCCCGAGAACGGAGAAATCTTAGCCCGTCGTGCTTGGTCGTGCCGCCGGCTTCCGGCCGGCGCGGCGCCGGCAAGATGCCGGCGGCACGGCGAGCGGTATGAGGTTCAGAACGGCTGGAGGTTCAGATGCCGTGCCCTCATCGAGAGCAGCCTTCAAAGGGGGAGCCAGTGCCGCGGCAATCAGCATGGTCGTGTCGCGGCTGAGGTCAGAAACCACAAACCCCCAATATGCTCTCGCCTGAAAGCCCGCGGCGTTCATGCCGTCCAGATGCGCCTCATACAAAACGACGCGGCCGGAAGCGCCTGACCGGAACGTCGTCCCGCTGGGGAGTTGTTCTCCGTCGTTCCGGGTCAGAATGACGGACAGAATCGTGCCGCGCCCCCGCGCGATGAAATGTACATACTTCCGCGCGCTGCCCGGAAGCGAGCAGATGTGCGCTTCCAGGATTTCGAAACCGGGAAGCTTTTGTTGCACCACTTCGAGCAGCCCGTCGTACTCTGGGCCGAGCTTCTGCCGGAGTCGTTCGGGGGGACTCGCAATTTCCGGGTAGTTGTGCCCTTTAACCGCACACAGGATATGGTCCGAGACCCCTAATGAAAGCACGCGCGCCACCATTTGCCTTCCGCGCCTTACCCTAATCCATTGTTGGATGGCCACACCACCAAGCACGATACCGATAGCAGCAAGCGCTGCCACAATTTTGAGCCGTGGAAAAGGACCCAGAAACCCAGACTTCAATTTCCGTAGCCGACGCTCGATGGACGGGCGGAAATCTTCAGGTGGGGCCAGCGTAACGATCGCCCTGCGTAAAGCGTCGCGCACGCGAGTGCGGGCGTCCAGTTCTCGTGTACAAGCTTCGCAGGTTTCCAGGTGCCGCATCACCTCGCTGGTGGTCTCAACCAGAAGTTCGTTGCTGAGATAGGCGTCGAGGTGCCGGCGCATCCGCTCGCACTGCTTGGCGTCGAAGTTGAGAACGTTCATGCGGATTCACCTGTGGGGTTCTGGCCCCCGGCTGGCGTGATTCCATAAGCAGCCGCAACTCCGGCCAGTTCACGGCGTAAGAGCTTCCGCCCGCGGCTCAATCGTGACATCACGGTACCGAGCGGGAGGTTCATGGTTTCCGCGATTTCTTTGTACGAGAACTCCTCCACGTCAGCCAGGAGCACAACTTCGCGGAATTCGACGGGCACCTTTTCCAACGCCTTCAGCACGTCTTCATCCCGGATTTCCTGCGGGACTGGATCTGCCGCGACGATGCTGTCCTGATCCTCGGGCCGCTCGAACCCTTCCGCCTTGGCTGCCTTCATCCAGCGCCGCCGAAAATGGTGCAGACGATGAAAAAGGATCTTGAAAAGCCACGCTCGGCAGTTCGTTCCCATCTCAAAACGGTGAAACGACTTCCACGCCTGGAGGTAAACCTCCTGCACCAGATCCTCCGCCTCCGTCGTGTCCTGGGCCAGCAGCCGGGCAGTTCGATAGAGGTCGATAAAGTGCGGCATCGCCGCGGCCTCGAAGTCCTCTACTCGGACCTTGGGGTGAAAGAACAAGTCCATCTCCGGCGTCGTGTGGCGCTCTAACCAACGGCAGTGCTGGTCTGCGGTTCCAGTCGCGCCTGCATTGTCATGTTTGCCTGTTTTGCTGAGACATATTATAGACTTTCGTGCCCCACTCCGCTAATACCAATTGAGGCGAATTGTATTCCCGGCAATGCGCTTCTGGTGGGGGACGCCGAAAGGCAGAAGGCGGTGGAGGCACTTTTGACGCGTTGTTTTCAGCGAACTTGGCGATGGGAGAGCAACTCGAGCACGGCCAATGCTCCGTCCCGAGCCGCGTAGGGCCGAGCCAGGGCTCTAGCTTTCTGACGGAGGGTGGCAAGGTGGGCGGGATCCGCGAGCAGGTACTCGATGTTCGGTGCGAGGTCATCCGGTTTCTGAATCCAGATCCCCGCTTCCCATTTTTCAATCCACCGGCAAGTGCGCTCTTCGTTTCCGGGCAGAGGATCAAAGGCGAGCATCGGCAACCCGCAGGCGAAACCTTCCGTCAGGGTGCCGCCTCCGGGCTTGCTGATCATCAGGTCGGAAGCCAACATCCACTCGTGCATGTTGTCCACCCACCCCAACACGCGCACATAGGGCAAGCCGCCAAATTGTTTTTGCAGCCGTTTCTCCAAGCTCCGGTTGCGACCCGCCACCATCACGATTTCGTGCGGACGTTCCACCTTCGCGAGTTCGGCCAGTATGCGCTGCGGGTTTCCGTGTCCTGTGCCGCCAAAGAGGATCAGGATCTGAACCGCATCCTGGTTGATTCCCAACTTGTCGCGTACGGTTCGGCGGTCGGGAAGAGACGCGAACAGCGGATCAATGGGCTGCCCGGTGGTCACTACCTTGTCTGGGGGAGCTCCCTGCGTCACCAGTTCCGCGGCGAGGTCAACGTGGGTGGTGAGGAAGAGGTCAACCTCCGGCTGAATCCAGGCCCGGTTGAAATCCATTAATTCCAGGGCGACCAGCAGAAACCGTGCACCTGATTCCCGTTTGTACAGGGCCGCGAGCTCGCACGTCCCCACTTCCGTAGCGATCACCACGTCGGCAAGCGAGTCTCGCAGATAGCGGAAAAGGGGCTTGGCGCCCTGGCGGAACACCCATCGGGGGCTGGTGGACTGTGACTGGTGTTGACGCTTTTCAATCAAGCGCCACAGAGCCGGCCAAATCGCCAGCGGAATGACGTAAGAATTGTAATAAGCCCGGAACCACGCACGGCAATGCTGAAGCGTGTCAACCACCTCCACCCGTGCGTCGGGGCGCAGGGTGACGAACGCTTCCCGCAAGGCCTTGGCGGCGCGGAGATGCGCGGCTCCATGAGGCATCGACAGGATCAGGATTTTCTGTTGCAGCAGCACGGTATGCCGAGCCACAAAGGATTGGGCACAGCGGCAGCCCAATCTATTCTGGGGTTATTTGCCCGCTTGCGCAACTGGGTTTACTCCCTAATGAGCTTTACGGTATGAACCATGGTCCCGTCAAAGTTGTTGAAGGACCAGGAGAGAAGAAAGCGCAGGCGGTCGAGGAGAAGCAAAGACCGGGTCGCATGGAGGGGGGCTGGGCTGATGGGACCAGGCGGGGAAGGCCAAGCAAATGAGTTGTTAGAGGCTAGTCGCTAGCCAGTTGGGACATTATGTCATGACGTATCCAGTTTTCTATAAATGGCGCAACTGGGTTTATTTTCAGCATGTTCTCAGGTTCGAGGGGTGAAAGAGCGGTCTTCCGACCTTTTGTTTTCAATAACTTCTCAGGTTCGGGAGGGTGCGTCCACAGCGGACATTTCGCCTCTCTGTGAATCGCGCGATGTTGCCCTTTTGACTAGCCGCGACCGCACCTGATTTCCCTGCCGCCGACCGTACCGAAGCACGGGATCGGAAACGCCGAAACCTGTCCATCGGCTAAAGTATAGCCTATTTAGTTGGTTTTGTCAAGATGTAACCGTACGTCGAATCCCTGGCCTGTATCCCGGCACCCGGTATGGAAGATCTGGCACCTGACACCTGGCACCTGGCACCTCTTATTCCGTTAGTATCTTCACCTGATACGCGGGAATTTGCACATCCATCGGTTCCGGTTTGCCGGTCAAGGCGTTGCGGTAAGCCTGGTCGAGCGGAACACTCTGCCCCGTACCGGTGTAATTCAACACGAAGACAATTTTCTTGCCTGACTTTTGGCGCACAGCGACCTCGACTCCGGCGGGAATCTTTTGATTCAACGCCAGGAGGCTTTTCGTGGCGGCGAGCGATACCAGACGGTCGTAAAAGAAAGGCGATTTGGATTCAGTCCCCACGTAATAGACCCAGCCTTTGCCTGCTTGATGCTCCGTGACGGCGGGTTTGCCGGCGTAATAACCTCTGCCATAGGTCGCCACCGTCTTCGCCGTGGAAGCGTCAAGAATGTCCGACCAGGTGCGGGCAGGGAAGCGCGAGTCGCCGGGTCCCACAATCTCCTGTTCTTCGTTGATTTGCGGATCAAACTCGTGAATGGCGACGCCGGCAATATCCGCGAACGGGCCGGGCAGCGTCCGGTCCGTCACCACGTTGTGTTCGTCTTTGACGCCGGAGCGGAAGGTAAGAATCAGCGTCCCGCCGTTTTTGACGAACGCGCTGAGCTTATTCGCGAGGGCCTGATCGCTCACATAGAGCGCAGGCGCCACCACAATGCGGTAGGCGGAAAGATCGCTCGGCGGAAAAACGACGTCCATACTCACGCCCGCGCGGCGAAACGCGTCGTAGAAATCGTGGAGCTGGCGATCGTATTCAAAGTCCTCGACACCGGGCTGAATTTGGAAGGCCCACCGGGAATCGGGAGACACCAAGAGTGTGACCTGCGAAACAACCTTTGACCCATGCAGCAGGGGTGCGAGCTGTTGCAATTCCTTTCCGGTTTGCGCCACAACCCAATAGCGGGAATTGCGGTAGCTATCCTGATCGAGAATTCCTTGCCAATATTGTTCGGTGCCATAGCGCGACGTGCGCCAGCGGAAATAGCAGACGCCGTCTGCGCCATGCGCAACAGCTTGATAGGCCCAAACATGATAGAGGCCGGGCGGCGCCTGCCGGCCGAAGAACACCGACCACCCCGGCAGGCCGCCTTCCTGCTCCATGATCATAAAGTTCTCGTTGTCCTTCGCGCCCCGCATCAGGTCATGGCCCAAGCCTGCATCGGTATAATGCGTGTAGTCCTTCTGGAACATGGGGTAGTTGTCCCAGGCGACAAAATCGAGCGAGCGGCTTAGATCGTAATAATCCACGCCCGAGTACATCCCCATTTCGTTATGAGTGATGGCCTGGGTGGGTGCAATCCTACGTAGGATTGCCACTTGCAAGTCCAGGTAGGCATGCGTGGACGTGCTCTGGAAGCGGTCAAAGTCGAGCGCCAGACTGGGGTTGTGCGTGTCGAAAAGTGTATTCCAGGGCAACGGGATTTCCTGCCAATCCTGGTACGTGTGGCCCCAGAAAATGGTGCCCCAAGCAGCGTTCAGCGCGTCCAGGGTGTGGTATTTGCGCTGGCACCACGCCTGGAAGGCGGCTTGGCTGATCGGGTCGAAACACTTTGGATCTCCTACTTCGTTATCAATTTGCCAGCCGAGCACGCCCGGGTGATCCTTGAAATGTTCCGCCATGGCTGTGACGATCCGGGTGGTGGCGGCCAGGAAATCGGAGTTGTGAATACAGTAATTGCGGCGTGAACCGTAACGATAGCGCACCCCGTTCGCGTCCATGGCGGCGATGTCGGGATACTTCTCATAAAGCCATGCCGGGGGCGAAGCGGTAGGGGTTCCCAACACTGCCCGGATGCCGTGGGCGTTCAGCACCTTGAGGGCGCGATCGAGCCAGGCGAAGTCGAACTGGCCCTCGCGGGGTTCCATCTTTGCCCAGGCGAATTCCCCCATGCGGACGAAATTAATTCCCGCCTCCTGCATCATTGTTGCGTCCTTCTCCCACTGGCTTTCGGGCCAGGCCTCAGGATAGTAGTCCGCACCATAAATGAATTTGCCGCCATTCCATTCGATCAGATCGAAGTGTTTGGTGGTCGCTGCCTGCCCGCCGTGGGCGGCCAGTCCTGCAACAAGGTAGGCGCATATGACTCCGCAAGCTGCACGCTTCCAGATCTGGTTCATAATTGGCCTCTGAATAGTCTCCTGGTGCGAATCGTAGCATACACGCTGGCCACGCCGCACTTGGCATGAGGGCAGAGCGACACGGCCTGCGCGGAGCGGCCTTTGGCTGCAACCAAACCGGTCTCGTAGGGGCACCCCTCGTGGGTGCCCTTGTGGTGGGCACCCACGAGGGGTGCCCCTACGAGACGCGCAAAATGTTTGCTAACAAAACAAGAATTTACGGTATTGCAATGCAAAGCGCTTCGAGGTCCGGCCGCGAAGGTCCTGCCTCCCCTTAAGCCGCCCGCGGGTTGAACGGTGAGCGGAGGTCGCCGGCGCCGTCAAATGCGGCGCTGAAGGGCTGTTCTGCCAACCACCATTGGCCAGGCGCTTCAACCTCATCCCGCAGCAACGGAGAAATGGCGATACGGTTCAGACTGAGGGTATTGCGGATCCATACGCAGCGCTGGGCGGCGGGATCGGGGCTCCCGAGGAACCCGAGCGCCAAATCCAGCGCAGCGCGGTCTGAAGGCATGTGCACGGGCAACCGCCCACCCGCCGGGTTCAGGGACGTGAGGACATTCACATAGGTTTTGCAGAGATCGATCTTGCGATAGAAACGCTCGTGGATGATGTCGGCGTGCCCCACGCCAATGGCATTCCCACCGCTTTCAGGGGTGAGGTCGCGAGCGAAGATCACGGAGATGTCAGGCCCCTCGCCGGGCGACATGCCGAGGGCCCGGCCCACCGACTTGGTATCCATCCCGGCGCCGCTGATGTTTTTCCCCATTTCGTCTTCGATCAAGAGGTCGATGCGGCGAAAGGGCAGCCGCGGCATCAACGATCGGGCTAGCGCAATGGCCGACTCTTCCGCCGCCACAAGGCCGTCCGGCAGAGCCGCGCGAATATCTGCGACGGCGTGCATTTCATTCTCGACAATCGCGACACCGAAAAGAACCTTCCCGCTCTCCAGGATCTTAGCGGACACTGCACGGATGGTGGGTTCAAAACCATACTTCCAGATCTGCTTGTGGCCCTGGGAGGCGCCCTCGCGCTTGCCCAGTCCGATCGCCATCATTTTCAACATCCCGCTCTCGATGCCGCCGGTCAGGTCGGAATGGGGCTTGACGCGGTTCACCACCACGATGCCATCGGATTCCCACGCGAGGCGGTCGGCGAACACGGGAAATCCCTGCGGCGTCGTGGCCACGCGAACGGTATCCACGCACGAGCGGATTTCCGCACCCACGCCCGCTTTCGTAATGCCATAGTCCGCCAGGACCTGACGCTGGCCCTCGGCCGTTCCTCCCCCGTGACTGCCCATCGCGGGAATGATGAACGGTTCCGCGTCGTGCGCCTTTAACCAGCTACAAACGGCGCGGACCATCTCCTGCAAGCGAGCAATACCGCGGCTGCCCACTGCAACAGCGATCCGCCGGCCACGAAGCCTTTGCGGCGCGAGGGCCAAACCATTCAGGCTTGCCTGAACGGAACCAGCTACATCATCAATTGGCGGGCGTCCCGGCGCCTTGCGCTCCAGAAAGTAAAAGTCCGACAGCGGAAGATTGCCATTCATCGTCATGCCACCAAGCTATCGTTATGCGACGGGGATGTCAACCTGGGCCCGGGGGCTTGGAGCTACGGCCGTTTCGGTCCCAAGCTCAACGCTGGTCCCCCTAAGTCAGCAGCGCTGGAGGTTCTGCGAAAGGCCGGGCAGAGAAGGCGTAATCCTCTCGGTGGGCGGCGGGGTGAGCCCGGGAATGCCGGGGGCCAACATCCGCGCGATGATCGACGCGGTGGCAGAATTCAATGCTTGATGATTCGCGGAGCGACTTGGAGTGCGGCCGCGAAGCTGCCGCTTTTGCTTCCCCTGGATTTGCTCCGCCGGTTCGATTCATTCGTCATAGGGACGCGATAACGAAACGGAAAGCGGCAGCTTCGCGGCCGCACTCCAAGGCGCTCCGCGACCGTAAGGCGCAATTTAAACCAGGCATTTACATGGTTGCTTCGCTGCGCCTCTGCGTCTCGGCGCGAGATCCGCTTTCTGTTTTTGGTGGACGCGCAACCCAATGCGGCCGGGCGTGCGTATCATCATCCCACGTGCAGTCTGTACCCCACCCAGGGCTCGGTGAGCAGAAACCGGGGGCGGGCGGGCTCGGGCTCAATCTTCTTCCGAAGTTGTTTGATGAACGCCCGGAGATATTCGGGGCGTTCGCTGTGTTCCGGTCCCCACACCGCGCTCAGAATTTCGCGGTGGGGGATTGGCTTGTCCGGATGGTTGGCCAGGTAGCGCAGCACGTCACATTCCTTGGGCGTCAGCCGGATATCCTTTCCCTCCGCCGTCACGCGACGTCCTGCGAAGTCAATTTCCACGCCCGCCGTGACGGTGGCCTCCTGCCGGGACGGGGCCGGCGGGAAGCCGGCGGTACGGCCGAGGGTAAGTTTCTGCGGCCCTGCTTCGGCCGCACCAACGTTCCGGCGGAGGGCGGACCGCATTCGAGCCAGCAGTTCCGGCATGCGAAAGGGCTTGATGACGTAGTCGCCGGCGCCTGCATCCAATCCGGCAACAATATCTTTCTCGGTGTTTCGTATGCTGATGATGATGATTTCAGCGTCAGAGGCGGCGCGGAGCGCGCGGCATACTTCCAGCCCATCCATTCCCGGCAAGCCGAGATCCAACAGGACCAAATGGTATTCGCGCTCGCGGATCGTGACCAGGGCCTCCTCGCCGCAGGACACGGTATCAACGTCGTACCGCGCCGCACCGAGCGTGGCGCGCAGCACGCGGCGTATTTGCGGGTCATCGTCCACGACCAGAATTCTGGAAGCCACGTGAGCGGTCCTCCTTGTCACTTGTCACTTGTCACTATTCCCTATGATCTTCAGCCTACGCCGTCGACAATGAGGAAAGCATAAGTTCTTCATAAGGAATCCATGAAGACAGCGGGGTTCGATGGGCAGCAAGCGAAGGTGCCGGCCAAATGAAGCTGGTGGAAGCGCAAGGGCTTAGCGCGACAGTGATACTACGCATCCGCCGATCACGATGAGCGATCCTCCCAGCAGCGTTAGCAGGGTGGGCTTGTGTCCGAAGGCAAGCCACGAGAGCACTTGCGCGATGACGAAGAAATAGGCCACGTACACGCCCAGGAGCCGGCCAAAATCCCACGGCGGCGCATTCACCGTGTAGCCGTAGAAGGTGAGTATCAGCCCGCCCATTACGAAGCACAGGGCGGCCCGCGCGTGGGTAGGGCTGTGCAGGCCGGCGCGCATCAAGGCGTCGCCGCCCGCTTCCAGGCAGGCAGCGCACATCAGTATCAGCATCGCCAAACTGTATCGCATCGGTAGGTTTCCTCCTTGATGAATTGGTCGCCCTGCGGGCGTGGGGGCCAGTATAGCGCGAGATTCCTCCTATAAGAGAAATCAATCTGTTCTTCGCAACTTCTTTATCCCCTCCTTATGCCTTGTTCACGAATTTCGGAGTACCTTGGGAAGCGTTAGATGGACCTCCAGTCACCGGACGACAACCATGAAAGCGGAGCTATGGGCATGTTGAAGCAGACACGCGTCCGACACCGTATGAGTTTTGATTACCTCCAGGGTTTCCTGGAAGTAGCCAAGGTGCGGAACTTCTCCCGCGCTGCTACCATCCTCTATCGCACGCAGCCGACGCTGAGCCAGCAGATCCAGCAACTGGAGAAGGAATTCGGGGGGAGGCTCTTCGACCGCGACTTCAAAGCCGTCCGGCTCACCCCGGCCGGCAATACGCTTCGGCGTTATGCGGAAGAATTGCTGGCCCTGCGCACCGAGGCCCTGGATGCGATCCAGCAGATCAAGGCGAATCCTCAGGGCAACCTGCGCCTGGGAACGAATGACGCCACCTGTCTCTACGTTTTGCCCCATGCGCTGGCGCGCTTCCGGCGGCTCTACCCGCAGGTGCAAGTGAACATTTATAGAAACTTCAGCCACAAAATCGTCGAAAAGGTTCAACAGGCAGAACTGGAGATCGGCATCGTATCGCTTCCCCGCAGCCTTAAAGGCCTGGAGGTGGTCCCGATCTTTTCGGCAGAACTCAGAGTGGTGTTGCCGCCGGACCATCCCTTGCTGGACAAGGCTGAAATCACGCCCGCGGAAATTGCCCATTATCCACTGCTCTTGCCCAAAATGGGCAGGACACGGAAGGTGATTGAAGAACTCTTGCAGCCATACAAAAAGACGCTGCAAATTTCGATGGAACTGGCGAGCGTCGAAATCATCAAGAAGTACGTCGCGGCCGGCATCGGCATTTCCCTGCTGCCGGAAGCGTTTGCGCAGACCGAAGTGGCGGCCGGAGTACTCAAGCTGGTTCCGTTGCAGGGGCCCAAACTGTACCGTGAACTCGGTTTGGTGTACCGGCGCGGTAGCCCATTGTCCTTGCCCGCCAAGGCCTTCCTGGACATCGTGCAAAAGTGCGTCGGCACGCATCCGCCGGCGCGCGCTGCCGCCGCGCCATGATCTGGCGCAAGGGCTTTCTCCGCCCCGTAACATAAACGAAGCCAATGGCTTCTTTGTGAAATATTTATGACGTATTTATGCCTTCTTCACGCCCGGCACCATAACTTTGAAGGACAACTGGGGTTCTTCGTGGTGCCCCATTCGCGTGACAGGAGGTACGTTCTTATGACGTATATCAAGCCCGTTGGAATGAACCCATTGCAATCGCAGTGGCGCCAGCTCAATTTGCACCGTAACGCCGCCTGGGTAGGAGCGCTGGCCGTTTCGTGGACGTTGTTGATGGGCGCCGGTTCTGCCCTGGCCGGGCCACCGCTGGCGGATATTCGCGGCATAACTTATAGCGTTTCGGGATCGCCGGTGCCTGAGGTGTGGATACTAGTGCATGGCGTGGGAGACAACACCGACCGCAATGCCCTGAGTAACGAGGAGGGCGCTTTTCTCGTCGCGAACCTCCGGCCGGGACGCTACCAATTGCGCGCCATCAAACAAGGATTTGCGGATTCCTCCGTGACCACTATCGACCTGCGGCCGCAAGAGGACCTGCGCGTTGATATGAGCATTGCTTCTCTCGATGGATCCGAAGGGGTTATGGTGGCGAGCCGGACCAATGAGGAACGGTTGGCTTCGATCACGCAAAATCCTGAGAACGTACCCATGACCGAGAGGGAAAAGCTATTGCTGGAGCGACTGGAGGGGCTGGAACGCCGCCTGGAAGCGCTGGAAGCCCGGCAGGCAGGCGCGGGACCAACGGCTGCACCTGCCAACCCACGCGCGCAAGCGGCCTCAGCGGCTCCATCGGGTGTCGCCACGCTCGCTGCCACTCAGCCTACACCCGCAGTTCTACCCCAAGGGGCCGTTGATTCCAGTGCTGCCGCTGCCAAGCCCGTCATCGTGGCTTCCGCCGGCCCTTTGCCAGGGATAAACTCTGAGGAAAGGAAAGGCTCAGTCGCAGCGGCACCCGTTCCCGTGGCCGCGTCAATACCCGCTACGCCACCTTTGCCCACGCTTAGCGTCCCCAGCGGAAGTGGGAATAAGACGGCTGCCGCTATTCCGCAAGCAGCCGCGTCTGCGCCCAAAAAGAAAATCGATCCGTTTTCCGACTACGATTGGTCGTGGCTGAACGGCAACCCGCGCACCAAGGATATTTACTGGGGCACAGCGTTCTTTACGCCGGAAGTCCGCGCCGACGTTACGTACACCGATGACTTTAACCATCCGGCGGACCACACCATGGGTGGATCCAGTGAAATCTTCCGCGATGGAGAAGTACAGGTCGAGCAACTCGGCGTGGGCGGCGACTTTCACTGGGACAACGTGCGCGGCAGATTGATGACCCAGTTCGGCATGTATGCGGAAACGACCCCCCGGAATGACCCGAGCCCCGCCAACGGAGCTTGGGATCTTGATACGGCCTACCGCTACGTCTCGGAAGCGTACGGCGGATACCATTTCAACGTGCTGGACGGGGTCAACGTGGACGCCGGAATTTTCATGTCGTACATAGGCCTGTTCAGCTATTACAATTTTGATAACTGGGCCTACCAACCCTCATTTGTCTCCTCGAATACGCCCTGGTTTTTCAACGGCGTGCGCATACAATTCTTTCCCACGCCCCACCTGAAGATCGAACCGTGGATCATCAATGGCTGGCAGTCCTATGCCTCTGCCAACAATCGTCCCGGCCTGGGAGGGCAGCTCAAGTGGACCCCGTTCTCGTGGATGAACATCATCTCCAACGAATACGGCCTCGGCCACGACGATTTGTACATCCCCAGCCGCGCGCGCATCCACACGGACAACAGCATCGAAATCAAATACTTCGACCGGCCCAAGAACAAGGGCCTGGACAAGATGGCGTTCTCGTTCACCGGCGACTTGGGATGTGAATACGGCGGCGGCGTCAGTTGCACCGGCAACCACGCGGGCGGCCCCAAGCAGAGTTTCGTCGGCGCCATGCTTTACAACCGCTGGTGGTTCCATCACGACATTTTCGGGGTGACGCTGGGCGGCGGCGGGATCGACAATCCGGGGCGCTACCTGGTGCTGCTCCCACCCATCAATGATGAGACGGCGTCCTCCGCCGGGATCAATTCGCCTTACTTCACGGAGAATCCGGGGGACAAGTTCAAGGCTTGGGATGGTTCGCTGACGTTTGATTGGATGCCCAAGCAGTACATTACATTCCGGATCGAGGGAGACCGCCGGCACTCGGACGTGCCGTATTGGTCGGGCCGGGGAGGGATCACGCCGCCGGCGTTTCTGGGCGCTTCCACCGGTACGCCGAACGGCTTTCCTACGGAGTACGCCTGTAACGACGGTACACCCTCACTTACGAACGGCCCTGGCGCCTGCGTCAATGATGGGGGGGTGTGGTACCCGGATCTGCGCAAAAACGAGTTCTTTATCGACCTGGATATTATGGTCAAATTCTAGGCTATGGCGGCGGTCTCCGACCGCCGCCTTTTTGAAATCAATAATTTCGGCGGTCAGAGACCGCGCTACCGATCGAAAGAAAGATTTTTCCACACCTTCTTTGCCGCGGGCTACATGACGGCCCTCTGCGCGGGCGCAGGGGGGCCTAATACTCAGTGACTGGGGGGCGGACAAGAAATCAGCGAGAGTGGCTGCACCACAATTTAATTTTACGGCGGCTTCTAAATTCAACCACCGCATCGGAGGTTATCCATGGGAAAAAGTGTTCGCCTTATGGGTCTCGCCGCTCTCGCGTTTCTTGCGCTCTGGGTTGTTCCTGTCGAAAGTCTCAAAGCCCAATCCACGTTCGGAAGCGTGCGCGGCACCACGACGGACCAGACCGGCGCCGTCATTCCCGGCGCAAAAGTCACGTTGCACAGTCTCGACGAAAACACCAACTCTGCGGCAGTCAGCGACGGGGAAGGGAGCTTCGTTTTCGAGAATCTCAAGCCCGGGCATTACCGGCTTACGGCCGCCCAGGACGGTTTCGCCGATGCGGTTATCGACCAGATCGAGTTGGCCGCGCGCCAGGACCTGCGGGTGGACGTGAAGCTCGCGGTCGCCTCTCAGACGCAGTCGATTGAGGTGACGGCGGCGCCCAGCATCATCAACACGGAAAATGGCACGTTGTCCAACTCCGAGAGCAACGACGACATGACCCGGCTGCCGATCAATTCCCGCGCCGTCTCCAGCAGCCCGCTGGCGGCGCTGGGGACGAACCCCAACGTCACGACGGACAGCCAGGGAAACATTAATGTGGGCGGCTCCACCTCCGCCCAAACGGGCTACTCGGTAGACGGCATCTCCACGGCGAACGTGCGCATGAATGGCGCCCTTAAGGACGCCTACCCTTCCCAGGAAGGGATTCAGGAAATGAACGTCACCGCGTTCAACAACAACGCGGAATTCGCCCAGATGGGCGACGTGACATTCACCACCAAGAGCGGCACCAGCCACCTGCACGGCAGCGCGTTCGAGTACTTCCAGAATGACGCCTTGGATTCCACCATCTATAACTTCGCGTCCAAGGCGCCGAAGACGTTCAACACCTTCGGAGGCAGCCTGGGCGGCCCGGTGGTCCTGCCGCATCTCTATGACGGCCGGGACAAGACATTTTTCTTTGCGGACTACGAGGGAAACCGCAAGACCACCTCGACGCCGGAAGAACTGTTGGTCCCCACGCAAGCTGAACGACAGGGTAATTTAACTGCTTTGGCGGAAATCCCGGGAACCCCGGGGGCGCTGATTGACCCGTTCACTGGCGCGCCCTACCCGGACAACACGATTCCCAGTGGCTCCGCCTGCCGGAACAGCCAGGATTGCATTAACCCCGTCGCGCAAGGATTGCTGAATGGCTACTATCCGCTGCCCAACGCCAACTTGAACGTCGTGAATCCTGCGTACAACTACCAGACGCTCGTGCCGATCCCGTCCAATTCCAACGGCTGGGACCTTCGCATCGATCACACGCTCACCTCCAAGCAGCAGATCTACGCCCGCTTTAACTGGAAAAACGTGTCGGTTACGGAGGCCAACAACGCGGGGGTGATTTCGCCCGCCAATGACTTTCTGCCCAGCGACGACGCGCACGAGCAAAACCGCAGCTTCCTGGCCTCCTACAACTACGCCATCAGCCCGGCATTGCTCAACGAATTCCGCTTCGGCATCACCAGATTCACTGAAAATGACACGTTCCCGATTGAAGGGGCCAAGGCCATTTCTCAACTCGGGCTGGTCCTGAACAACGGGATAAACCTCAGCGCGCATCCCACGGGCGACGCCTTCCCGACATTTTCGTTCAGCGACGGCACCGTCACCACGATCGGCCAGGACCGGGTGGGATCGACCATTTCGAATAACATCCAGTTCACCGACAACCTTACCCGCATCTTCCACAAGCATACCGTTCGATTGGGCGTGGACATGCGCAGAGAGCTCTACAATGCGCTGATGTATTACGCACCGTCGGACGACTATGGCGACTTCACCTTCAACGGCTCTCTGACCAACTACTCGTTTGGCGATTTCCTTCTGGGCATGCCGCAGTCGTTCTTCGCCATCACCAGTCCACAAATCAACGCCTCCACCATTCAATGGGGCGTTTACGCGCAGGACGAATGGCAGGTGAACAGCCGCCTGACGGTGAATTTCGGGCTGCGGTGGGAATTGCTTCCGGCGTTTGTGGAAAGCTCAGGCGACCTGGCCAGTTTCGTCCCTGCGATCAACAGCGTGGTGGTGCCGAACCAATTCGTGCCCACGGTGGCCAACAGTCCGCTCCTCACCAGCATTTACACCGGCGTGCTGGAGTCATTCAATGCGTGCCCGCTTCCCAACCGGAACCCGGCCCTGGCGTGCTCCAACGTGGAAACCGCCAGCCAGGCCGGACTGCCGCAGGGTCTAAGGCATACGCCGCTGCAAGACTTTGACCCGCGCGTGAGCTTTGCCTATCGGCCCTTCAATGACAATAAGACCGTGCTGCGCGCGGGCTTTGGCATCTTTACGATGACCACGCTTGGCCCCATGTCTTTTAACAACGCGGGCGTGGGGCTTTCGGACCTGCTCAGCTTCAACAACTCGGTGACCAACGGCGTTCCGGCGTTTCAGTTTCCGCAAACTTCCACTCCCGGTCCCGTCCAACTAGGCGGAGGCTCGTTTGAAGAGGGAAACGATCCGTACTTCAAGGACCCCACGTCCGCGCAATGGAACCTCACCGTGGAGCGGCAGGTGACACCGAATACGACGATTCGCCTCAGCTACGTCGGCCAGAGTACCTGGCACCTGCCGATCACCGTCGATCTGAACCAGATTCCGGCCAGCACGAAGCCTTACGTGCCTGCCAACGGATGGGCAGATCCACGTTCTCCCTATCAAAATTGGGGGATGTTGATGTTCGCCGAGAGCACCGGAACGGCAAACTATGAGGCGGGGATGGCCGAAGTCGAGCATAAGACCTCCAAGGGATTGTCGTTTCTAGGAAGCTACACCTGGGCGAAAAATCTCAGCGATGCGCAGGGCAGCGATGCGCCCACCGTATTCGCCGGCGAAGAGCCCTACGCGGTGGAGATTGCGAATCGATTCGACCTCCCGTACGACCGCGGCGACGTGGTGGGAACGACGCGCCAACGTTTTCTGCTGACGGGCACCTACGCTCTGCCGTATGGCGCCGGGCGGCACTGGAGAAGCGGAGGCAGATTCCTGAACGGCGCTCTGGGAGGTTGGAATTTCAGCACCGTGACGCAGCTACAGACCGGCCAGTGGCTGACGCCCACCATGAATCCCAACGATGATCAATCGAACACGGATCTGAACAACGAGCGCTACCTCGGAGGGGCTATTGCCCGTCCCGATTGCGTTGCGAACCCCATTCCGTCGAACCGCTCCCCGGGGAATTTCTACAACCTGAAGGCCTTCGCGCTTCCGCCTGAAAACGCCGGGCGCTTCGGTACCTGCGGCCTGGGGACATTGCAAGGCCCCGGCTTGATCAACGTGAACGCCGGCCTCGCCAAGCAGTTTCTCGTGAAGGAACACTATCGCTTGCGGTTCGAGGCCACCTTTACGAACGTGCTGAACCACACGAACTTCGCGCCGCCGGCTTTGAACATCAGCAACCCCAGTACTTTTGGGGTGTTGGATGCCACACTTCCGCAGGGACTCGGCGGGAATCGCACCGGGCAAGCCGCGCTTCGGCTTGACTTCTGAAATGCGGGTGCAGGGGCGGAGTTCGCAACGGGCTGGCCGTAGGCGCTGAGTTGAGCCGGATCGTGACGCCTACGGCCCGCAGCCGTTGATTCCAGCCCGCGCAGCGGGCGCCGTGCTCCCGCTGCTGTCCAAAAAAACGGTGGTCCTGGCGGCTGTGCCACCGGCTCCCCGGACGGAAAGCAAGATTTTGACACGGAAATGTAGAAGCTTTGGGCGAGGGCTCCGCGCCGCCCGGAAGGTAGCGCCGACGGAGGCTCTCTTGATCCGGCTTTGCCCCTGCCGCTCCGCGCTTCCCCGTCCCTACCCGTAGGTCCGTCGTCTCCCCTTCAAACCGTGTACAATCTGTGATAAAGAAGCAGCTAGGTTTGCTGCTGCGAAATGGATCCAGATTCGGCCGAGCGGCAGTCAGTGAGATTCCGCAGCGTATTCGCGCCGCCGGAGTCCGTGCCGAGACGTTCGCCCAAGGAGACAACGACGTGAAGAGATTCGAGGTGCACCGGTTGGTTGAGCAAACCGGCCTTCTTGCCGCAATTCGGGTCAACTCGGAGGAGGACGCCCTGTTCGCCGCTGACGCCGTAGTGGCCGGGGGCATCAGCGTTATCGAGATCCCGATGACCGTGCCCCAGGCGGTCAAAGTCATCGCGCACCTCATCAAGGCCGTTCCGCACATCGTCGTCGGGGCGGGTGGGGTGAGGAATTCGGCGACCGCAGAATTGTGCGTGGACGCGGGAGCACAGTTCCTGACCTGCGATGGGCTTCATCCTGCCGTCATCGAATTTACCTTGCAACGAGACCTGGTGGTCATCCCCGGGGCGCTCACGCCAACCGAAGTGATCGCCGCCTGGGAAGCGAAATCCGGTTTCGTAAAGGTGGTACCGTGCGCTCACATTGGCGGTGAGGCGTATGTCAGCTCGCTGCACCGAATGTACCCCCAGATTCCGCTGGTGGCGGCCGGGGGCGTTACCCAGCAGAACGCGACCAACTTTGTGATTGCGGGCGCCGTAGCGCTCGGCGTTGGCCGGGAACTGATCCCGCCCGATGCCATCTACCATCGCCAGCGTGAGCGGATTGGTGAGCTGGCCCGCAGGTTCCTGGGTTTTGTGAAGGCCGGACGCGACCACTTGTCCGCGCGCGGCCCAAGGGCTGCCGATCCTCGCGAATAAGTGACGGGTGACGAGTTTTGAAGAGGAATTTTATGCAACTGTGCCACCGAGGTTATTGGCCAAGGGTGTTGCTCGCCTTGCTGACCGGTTCGGCGTTGCTGTACGCGGCGCAAGAGCCTTTTACACTCGAGCAGGTGATGAGCGCGCCCTTTCCGAGCCAGTTGACCGCGGCGCCGGCGGGCGGCATGGTGGCGTGGGTGTTTGATGCGCGCGATGTGCGCAACATCTGGGTGGCCGGGCCGCCGGATTATGCGGCCCGCGCGCTTACGTCGTACACGGCGGACGACGGGCAGGAAATCGCCGAACTCGCCTGGACGCCCGACGCCGGCGCCCTCGTGTATGCGCGGGGCGGGGACTTCGAGATGCTGCGGGAAGCGCCGAATCCGCGCAGCGAACCGCAAGGCGTGGAGCAGGACCTTTGGCTGGTGGCGCTCACGGGCGGACCGCCTCGCAAACTGGCGGAAGGGCACTCTCCCGCCATTTCGCCCAAAGGCGATGCGATGGCATTCATTTGCAAGGACCAGGTTTGGATCGCGAAGCTCGACGGGAGTGAGAAACCGCAGCAGCTTATTCATGCGCGCGGGAGTGCCGAAAATCTGCGATGGTCGCCCGACGGATCCAAGCTGGCATTCGTGAGTACGCGCGGGGATCACAGCTTTATTGGCATCTACGATTTTGCCCAAAACAGCCTGCAATATCTTGACCCCAGCGTGGACCGCGACCAGCAGCCGGTGTGGGCGCCGGATGGTGCCCGGATCGCCTTCTTGCGCCTGCCTGCGGTGGCGGGACAGGAAGAGTGGGGTCCCAAGCGAGCCGGTCCCCCATGGTCGATCCGCGTTGCCGACGTGGCCACCGGCGCCGGCCTCGAGGTGTGGAAAGCGCGCGAAGGTCCGGGCAGCGTTTTTCGCGGCCTCGACGCTGACCATCAGCTCCTTTGGACAGCCGATGATCGACTGATTTTTCCCTGGGAAGGCGACGGTTGGACGCACCTTTATTCCGTTGCGCTCAGCGGCGGCGCGGCGACGCTCATGACGCCGGGGGAATTCGAGGTGGAGAACGTGGCGCTCACGCCCGACCGGCGCGAAGTGCTTTTCAGTTCCAATCAGGATGATATCGACCGGCGACACCTGTGGAGAGAGGCAGCAGGCGCGACCCGTCCCACCCGCGTGACCGGCGGACAGGGTATCGAGTGGACCCCCGTGATGTCGAGTGACGGACGGGACATTGCACTGCTGCGCTCCGACGCGCGGTGGCCCGCACGGCCGGCGATCATACAACCCAACAGCGCCATACACGACCTCGCTGCCGATTCGATGCCTCAGGATTTTCCCGCCCGGCAGTTGGCCGTGCCGCAACCGGTGATCGTCTCCGCCGCCGATGGCCTTAAGCTGCACGCCCAGCTTTTTCTACCCGCTGGTACGAACGGCCAGCGTCATCCGGCTGTACTGTTTTTTCACGGGGGCTCACGACGCCAGATGCTGCTGGGCTGGCACTACATGCAGTATTACCACAATACATATGCCCTGAATCAATACCTTGCCAGGCTTGGATATATCGTGCTTTCGGTGAATTATCGCAGCGGCACTGGGTATGGAATGGAATTCCGCGAAGCGTTGAATTACGGGGCGACGGGCGCGAGCGAGTTCAACGACGTGCAAGGCGCGGGCCTGTATTTGCGGTCGCGCCCGGACGTGGATCCTGCCCGCATCGGCTTGTGGGGCGGTTCTTACGGGGGTTACCTGACGGCGCTGGGGCTGGCGCGGGCGTCTGACTTGTTCGCCTGCGGCGTGGATCTGCACGGCGTACACGACTGGAACCTGGAAGTGCCCCACACGCTCATGGCCGAAGATCCCCGGAAGCCGGAGGATTGGGCGCGCGTGGCGTATGAATCGTCGCCCCTTGCCGATGTGAAGACGTGGCGCTCACCCGTGCTGCTGATTCAGGGTGACGACGACCGCAACGTGTCGTTCTCGAACATGGTGCAACTCGTGGAAATGCTGCGAAAACAGGGCGTGGAGTTTCAGCAGATCGTTTTTCCCGATGAAATCCATGATTTTCTGTTATTCGAGCATTGGCTCGCCGCCTACCACGCGGCGGTGGAGTTTTTTGCGGCCCATTTGCAAGGGGAACGATGAGTACGTTCGTACTGTTGGAATTGGCATGCGAGGCATGGTACTTAAGAACCATTGAGTCGTTTCCGGGATTCAACTGACGTGCGGCGTAGCGACAATCAGCGAAGGGAATATGGAAGAGCCATCCAATCTTGTTGCAGCACGAAATTTTGCCCGCAGCCTCAATATTCTTTTGAAAACGGTTCGACTATACGGAACCGAGCATGAGCGTACCAACTCGCTGATGGGGACGGCCTGGGACGATCTCCGTCAGGCCATGAAATTATCCGGAGACGCCGGCCTGCTCATGGGAGTTTCGGGCGGACAGATCCTGCTGGATGGCGTACCCTTGGAGAAGCGGCCTACCGACCGGAGCTTTGCACAGTTGCTTTCGACCGCCGGCCTCGCCAGTATCAACTTTTCTTCCCGGGTGACGTTGGATAATTTCTGGGTGTTGGTGCGTGCGTTCGCTTCGCATCCGGCCAAATCCGGGAAACTGGCAGCGGAACTGAACGTCGCGCTGGGCGGCGAGAACGGAACGATTCGGGTGAATGAGGTGCGGTATGTAGCTCAGGATCCCTCCTTGGGTGACGCGGGGCTGGCCGCCCACCTTGCCATCCGTTCGCTGGGAACGGATGCGCAGAAGTTGGAAACCCTGCTGCGCGACCCGCAGCGGTTGTTGCAGTTCATTGGCGCGGCGGAAGGCGCGCGCAGCCAATCCCCGGGTAACAGCGCGAGCGGCGGCGGTAACGGCGTTGGCGGTGCCGGCGCCAGCTCGGTGGGGGTGGGTGCGAGCGCCTTCGACGTCGCCACCCGCATGGTTGCTGCGCGCCTGCCGGATCAGCCGGCGCAGGAGGACGATGTCTTTAGGGTTTTGCAGTGGCTCGAGCAGCTTGGCCAGGCAGCGGCCCGGCCGGAATCACCGGAGCAAAGCCTGGCGATTCAAAAGAATCTTCGTCAGTTGCCGCTGCCCGGGCAGGCGGCGCTGGCGCAAGCCTTAATGAGCCTGAACTCGCAAAGCGACCCCGTTCGGCCGGATGACCCCATGCTGGTTCAACTGGCCGAGCGCGTGGCCGTGCGTTTCGCGTTAGAACGTTACGAGCGCGGCGACATGAGAACCAACGCTGTCGTCGAGCTGATGGACCGGCTCAAGCAGGAGGTTAACTCCCTCCGGCAGATTTTAACTGGGCACGAAGAACAGATGGGGCGTGCCGGCATGGCAATCGAATCGCATGCCGATATCCTCGACCGGCAGTTCTGGGCTCGCTTGCCGGAACGCCTGAAGCAGAAGATGCTCCTCTCGCCGGAGGCTTGGGCGGCGCCGCCCCGCAACATCCGGCAGTTTGTAGAAGAGTTGCTCGGGCGGGGAGATGTGGTCTCAGCCCGCGCCATCCTGGACAACTACGTCCGGTGCATTTCGAGCCCTGATGTGAACGCCAGACGCAAAGTCGCAGCGGGCCTGACGGAAATGGCGGATCTTTTCTCGCGCACCAGCGACTCGCTATTTCAATCCAGCTTCCGCCGGATGGGCGAAGCCCTGGGGGCAGAAGGAAACGCTGATCTGCAAGTGATGCTGGGCGCCGCGTTCGTGCGTTTCAGCCATGAAGCGGCAGCGCGCCGGCAATACCCTGCCGTTCATGAAGCGCTTGAAGCCATGGGGGCGCTGGAACAGCGACAGCCCGGATTGGCGCGCCTGCTCTGGCCCCGCGTGAAAGTGGGTAATCCCCTGCCGGAATTCATCGAAGAAGCGTTGCACACCCCACAGATTCCCGAGGGGCTGGTGGACGTACTGCGGAAAATGGTTCCCGCCGCCGTAGATCACGTGGCGAGCCTGGCACCCGCTTGCCGCCGCCGGGACCAATGGGAGCGGATGCTGGAAATCGTGCAGGACCTGGGCCCCGAAGCGGTTGCCCATCTCCGCAAGGTGCTACAGACCCGTCCGGCGGCGGAGGCAGCTTCCCGGGTGGCGCTGCTCAGCCGCCTTGGACCCGGCGACCTGGAACAACTACTTCCCATCCGCCTTCGCGATTGGGACCCCGTGGCGCACGACGTGGTGGTCCGGCAACTGGCGAACAGTTTGGCGCCGCAACGCGGCAAGTTGCTGGATGCGGTGTACGAATTGCTGCATGCTGCGGTGTTACCGGAAGTGATTGACGAGCTGGGAATATCGGGCGACCCCGATACCAGCGCCCGGCTGATGCGTATCCTGGAAAGGGGCGCGGCTGGCCAAATCGAGCCTTATCTCTACATCAAGGCCATAGAAGCGCTGGGCCGTCTCCGGGTGGCCAAAGCGGAAACGTTGCTGCGGCTTCTCGCTGAGGGCAAGCGGTTCTGGCGCTGGACGCATCCCCGTGAAGTGCGGATCGCGGCCATGCAGTCACTCAGGAAGATCGATCCCGACTGGACCGAGCACTTCGTGCCGCGCTGCAATGTGAGCTGGGGGGAACTGACCTTGGCGGCGCTCGACCCCGACGCCGACTCTCCCTGGCTGCGACAGCGACGTTATCTTCGGGTGCCGCTGCCCCGTCCGCTGAACGGTGTGGTCCGTGCCGATCGGACGGAACACCGAGCATCTTTCCAACAACTTAGCTTGGGAGGCGGCGTTTGCCGCAGCCAGTGCCACGTCAAGCCCGGCAGCACCATTCCCATCGAGATTGAATCGGGACTGCGTCGCATCCAGGCCAGCGTTCTGGTGCGGGAAGCCCGGCCGCAGGAGTTGTCCTTCGAATTCGTGCAAATTCGGTATGAGGACCTCAGCCGGTTGCGCCATTCCCTGGTGAGCGTACAAACCGAGACCACGGCCTGAGGGTCTGGCCGCCGCTCCCAGGGATGCGGTCAGCCCGTTTGTGCCTTGCCTTCCGAACGTGCGACAAAGGTGGCGGTCACCATATCTCCGGTGACGTTTACAACCACGCGGCACATGTCGAGCACGCGATCCACCCCCACGACCATCGCAATGCCCTCGCCGGGAATGCCCACCGCTTCCAGCACCAGGATCAGAACCTGAATGCCTCCGCTGGGAACGCCCGCGGCCCCCATCGACATGAGTATGGCGGTTAGCATCACCACAAGCTGGGACGCCAGGGAGAGGTGGATTCCGAAGACCTGGGCGATGAAAAGCACCGTGACCCCTTCGAACAACGCGGTGCCGTTCATACACATGGTGGCCCCCAAGGGCACCACAAAACCGCAGATTTCCTGCGGCAATCCCAGCGAGTTTTCACAAACCTCCAGCGTAGTGGGGAGCGTGGCGTTGGAGGAACTGGTGGAAAAACCCGTCAGGATGGCGGCCCAGGCGCGCCGGAAGAACTTCCACGGCGACCAACCCGTGAAGATCCTGATCAACACGGGATAAACGCCGAACTCGAAAACGGCGAGCCCCGCCACTACGGTTAGAATGTACAAGCCCAGGCGCGCCAGCAAATCCAGTCCGAACCGCGCCGAGACGGTGAAGAGCAACGCGAAGACCCCGTACGGCGCCAGCCGCATCACCAGGTCAATGATCACGATCATGACGTCGCCCAGCCCGCGCAGGGCTTCCAGCAGAACTCTCGTGCGGTCCGCCGGCAGCAGCGCCAGCGCCACACCAAAAGCCAGCGAGAAGAAAATCACGCCCAGCATGTCGCCTTGGGCAGCGGCCCCCAGCGGATTGCGCGGCACCACGTTGATCAGCGTTTGTATTCCGAAATCCCCGTGTCGAGGAGCCGCCGGGAAACTCGACGTGTCGCTGGGCGGAGTGGTGACGTGATACGTCGCCAGAAGGCGTTCACGGGCTTCTGGAGACAGCCCTGAGCCGGGGCGCACCAGGTTCACCATCGCCAGCCCTAACACGGCGGCAAGGCTGGTGACGAGCAGAAAGAACAGAATGGTCTTCAGGCCCACGCGGCCCAACTTGTGCAGATCTCCCAGCCCGGCTACTCCCAGGCTCAGGCGCGCAAAGACCAGCGGGATCACCACCATGATGAGCGCGCGCAGCCACATCTGACCCACGGGCTCCGTGCCATAACGAACGACGTTGGCCAACGCCGCGGTTTTGCCCCACGCCAAATTCGCCGCCACTCCGCTGGCGGCTCCCAGAATCAGTCCGGCGAGAATGTGTTGGGTCTTTGGTCCCTTGCGGGCTTTGCCTTGCGGTGCCGGCGTTGGAGATTCACTCATGCGGTGTTGTTTTCCTCAAGAATCGCAGGCGTATTATGACGGCAAGTGCGCTCAGGTGCCAGTGGACATATAGTCTCAGGCTTCGCAATTCGTGGCGCATCGCGGTGAGTGAAAATTGGGTTCCGGAGCGAAGTTGACAATACAGGTCGAACTGAAACAACATACAGCGTTTGCCAGGGGCGGTGCCCTCGCTATCATGGAATGTGGTCGTTTACGGGTAGTTGAGCAAATTGAGAGCCGCAAATATTTTTTTGGGCGCCTCAATTGGGCTGATCTTATGGGAGCCGAGGGAGAACTTCGGGTGTGGGTCTCTTGTTCGCAAGGGCCCCTCGGCGCAGGAGGAGCGCGTTGAAAAGTCAACTCTGGAGAGCTACTGCAAGATCACCAATACTGGGGGCGCTCTCGATCATGGCCGTGCTTGCCTTAATCGGTACAGGCTCACGGCCGGAGGCCCGGCCGCGGGAGGCGCTTGACGCCGATCTTGCAGCCTTTGCCGCCCTGGCTCCCATCGATACCCACATTCACCTTTACCAGGATGACCCGAGGTTTGGCGAACTCATGCGGCGACTTGACCTGCGCGCCTTGAACATCTGCGTCATCGATGATCGCGATCCGTTCTACAAAGACTTCGAGCAGCAGCGGGCCGACGTGCTGAAGGTGCGCCGCACCACGGGAGGGCGGGCGGCTTTTTGCACCACCTTCAGCCCGTACGATTTCGAAAAGCCCGGCTTTGCGCAGCGTGCCATCCGCCAACTCGAAGCCGACTTCGCGAACGAAGCCATCGCCGTGAAGATTTACAAAGTGATGGGCATGGAGATGAAGTCGAAGGCCGGAAAATACGTGATGCCGGATGATCCCGCCTTCGAACCTGTGTATCAGGCCATCGCTGCCCACCATCGGACGGTGGTCGCGCACATCGCCGAACCCGATTCCTGTTGGGCGCCGCCCAATCCCTCCAGTCCTGACTACGGGTACTACAAAGATCACCCGGGGGAATATGCGTACGCCCATCCGGAAGTGGCCGTCGAAAGCTGCAATCCTCGCGGCCAGAGACCACTTTGTCGAGGAGAATCCCGGATTGCCGGTGGTGGGAGCGCATTTGGGTAGCATGGAAGTGGACGTGGACCAGATCGCCCAACGTTTTGACCGCTATCCGAACTTCGCGGTCGACACGGCGGCCCGCGTGCCCTATTTGATGATGCAGCCGCACGACAAGGTGCGGGCCTTCCTGATCAAATATCAGGACCGCGTGGTCTATGGAACCGATTTAGAAGTGCATCCGGGCTACAATACCGAGAAGGCGCTGAAGGAGTGGAATGATACCTATCGGCGCGACTGGATTTTCTTTTCCTCGAGCCGCTCGGTTGACTACTTTGGCCACAAATATCAGGGTCTATCACTGCCCAACCCGGTGCTCCGCAAAATTTTCCACGACAACGCCGTGCATTGGTTCCCGGGAATAATGGCAACACGCACGGGGGAAACGGGAGACGGGCGTCACCCATAGTCGGGGCGCGGTGGTGGCCCTGGTCGAGCGCAAGGGCCGGGTGGGGTCCTTCCAGACCGAAAAAGTGAACCTTGACGAAATGAAGCCGATCATCAAGGAACACCTGCACGGATGGTCTGAAGTGATGACCGACGACGCCACGGTTTACCCGTTCCTTCTGAAGAACCGCGTAGCCTCTCATGACGTGGTATGCCACAGCCAAGGCGAGTACGTTCGCAAGGAAGGGCTGCGGGCCATCCATACCAACACGATTGAAGGCTACTTTTCCATCTTCAAGCGTGGCGTCTATGGGACGTTCCACCACATCAACAGGCAGCACCTACACCGCTATCTGGATGAGTTTGACTTTCGGTATAATGCGAGAGATACTTCCGACGGCGAACGGGCCGAACTAGCGGTAAGGGGTGTAGTTGGAAAGAGACTCATGTACCGGGACTCATCCGTAAAGGCGTGAGGACTGGAAAAACAAAAGGCCGTGATACCACACGGCCCGAACAATTAACCTTCTCTTTTGCGGGGAGACCTTTCTGGGTTCGGTGATTACAGCACCGAGATCAAGTGGTTTATGCTGCGGAGTCGAAGTGTGTCTCCGCAAAACATTTCGACCTTCTCGTAGAGTAGCATGGGGAGGAAGATAATGGCAAACGATAACCTCACGATAGTCCTCGAAGGCGAGGTTCCGCTTGAGCAGTTCTCTCGAACGATTCAGCGCTTCTACAAGCTGATAAGGGCTCTCTCCGAAGAAATCGGAAAACCAGATATGGATTGGCTTCTCGATGATCTTCAAATGAGTAGCGCCATAGCCACCGCAAGAGCACCCAGTGACATTGAGGGTGCCGAGCAAGTTGTAACTGCGTATGCGGATATTGGTGCTGCTTTTGAGTCGAACACAGCCACCAATGTTTCCTATTCCTGGCGCGTCCAGCGTGCCGCAATTCGCGTTGTCTCAATTAATGATGCTCGCGTCAGCTCTGTAAGGTTTGAAACTCCGCTTCGTGAATCCCTAGTCAAGGTAACTCCAGGAAGGGTGATTCAATTCCCAGTCGATTCCCGGAGCGCGCAGATTCCAAACCTCAGCCCATATAGCTCCCCGCTTGTAGTCTCGCCTGCTCCTTCTATTGGTGGAATACAGGGCAGAGTGCAGGCGTTGAGCAATCGGGGGACATTACGATTCACGGTGTACGACCTGCTCTATGACAAGGCTATTGGGTGTTATGTCTCCGAAGAAAAAAAGGAATTGCTTAGGGATGTTTGGGGAAAGATGGCGATTATTGAGGGCGTGATTACTCGCGATCCTGTGACTGGAAGACCGCTTTCCATTCGACAGGTGAGCAATATCACGCCACTTCCAGAGCCATTCACGAAACGAGAATATGAAGAGGCTCGCGGTTGTGCGCCCTCTCTGACAGGGCTTTCACCAGAAGAGGCTATCAGAAGGATTCGAGATGCCTAACGACCTAGAATACATCTATTGGGATGCCTGCGTTCCGTTGTCCTACATTAACGAGATAGCGGACAGGATGCCGCATATTGAACCCTTGATGGGCAAGAGTGGAAAGGATTTTCAAATCATAACTTCTGTTCTAAGTATTACAGAGGTGGCTTTTGCCAAGATAGAGCAAGATCAAAAGGTTCTTGATCCAGAAACAGAAAGAAAAATAGGATTGATGTGGAAAGCAGGGTCTCCCATAAAGATCGTGGAGTTTTATGAGCTAATTGCCCTTAAGGCCCAGAAGTTAATTCGGGCGGCAATAGTAAAGGGATGGCAACTGAAGCCAGCCGATGCGATCCACCTTGCCACAGCGGACCAACTTAAGGTTAAAGATTTTCATACTTATGATGACAAATTGGATAAATATTCCGAATTAACAGATAGTAAATTCATTATTAGGCGACCTACCTCCGCCACTCCTTTTTTCAGCTTTGCTAATTCAATAGAAGCAAATAAGCAGCCAGCAGAGAAAGCAGAATGGGCGCCGGAAACGGAAGGGGAAGATTCATGACCAGGAAAACCGACGACCGCCTAAACATCACAAAGGTGCTGGAAGACTTCCAGACGGCCGAAGAATCGACCGCCCACCGCAAGGGAACCTTCAAGATCGACAAGCCCTTCGAGGAAGCGCTCGGCACTATCCTCAAGGCGAAACCCGAATCCAAGAAGCCCAAAGCTAAATCCTGACTCCTTTCGCTATTCATTCTCTGCACAAGGCTTCCGCACTTTCCCTGGAATTCCCACAATAGGTAGTGTTTTTCAACCTTGATTTTTGGGAAGCACTATGGTGAGATAAATGCGGCGCAGTGGGCAACCATCCCGGTTGCCACCACTGTGTCGCTTGACGTGGAAATCGTGCGAAACTTGAGACTGGACCCTCGACAAGTCCAATCTTAGGTCTAGCCCTTCTACCCCGTCAAGAGAAAAGTAGCAAAAATCGGAAGGTGTAGTGTGCCTATTCAGGCACGCACAACAAACCACATGGCAAACTTCAGTGGAAGTGTAACGATTAATGGGATAAACGATGCGGAACTCGTCACAATTTTGGAAATCAAGATGAGACACGAGAAATCGCTAAACTTCAACCCACAACAGCTTCAACCTGCCGCGATAAGTCCAGGCGTGGCAGGCTACAACAATGCAATCCTGCACTGGAATAGCGAGGAAGGACTAGAAGCGGTCCGACAAATCATTCTGACACTGTTGAAGAAAGAGGAGCCTGAGAAGAAAGCTGCATAGCCGTAATCTGGCCATCAGCGCACTTCAGAATTTCACGCCTCTCGTCCAGCCCAGGTCGGTGGAAATCGGCCTGCATGATTGCCACGATCTGGGCGGCGAGTTGTTCTCGTCGAATAAGGTCCGCCATAGAGGACGCTTCAATTTGGCGATTACTGGTGTTTTATGCTTATGAGTCGATACCACTGCTTATCATCCCAACTTACGAAAACCTCGAAGCCGTCGAGCATTTCCGTATCTCCATCGCTGTACATAGAGGCTACTCCAGAACTACGGAGAATCAAATGAAACGGCTCATCGGAGGGTTCATCGCCGCTACCTATTGCCTTTCTACGGCGGCACTCGCCCAAGTCGGTCACGGGACCATCGGGGCTGTTTACTATAGCCAAGATAAGATCATCGTGGCGGCAGACAGCAGGGAGATCAACACTAGTGAACCTCCAGACGACACGACCTGCAAAATCTCCGCACTGAATAGGCAGATCATTTTCTTCGCGACCAATTTCATTTCTTATCAATCGAAGCCGGTTGGTCTGGTCGGCGGCCTTGATCCCGCACCAAGTTGGAGGGCTAGTGACGATGCCAAACAAGCCTACATGAATGTTGTCAGTAAAGGTCAACAGAAAGCCTGGGTCGGTGCCATTGCCGACGAGTGGGGAAAGACTGTTTCTAGGAATCTTACTTCCTTGTATGCTTTTCACCCTGAATTGATTGTCTCCCTTGTTAAAGGCGGAATGCTTACGACTGCATTTATCGGTGGCGTTGATGTTCCGGGATATCTCGTTGCTTTCCAAGTGCAGATCACATTCGATAAATCCAAAAGCACGCCCGTCGAGTACACGGTCTTCCCAATATCCTGCGCATCTCGGATGGGGCCGTATTGTGCTTTCGGAGTACTCGATATTGCTTTTGAGTATATGAACCTGTTCTCGCCCCGAGCGGTAGGTGAATTCACTTCCTGGATGGCGTCCATGGCATTTTCCAAGACCTATAATCCAAGTGATTTGGACATCCTCAAAACCATTAGGCTTGTAGACCTGACCATCGCCTACCATAAAGGGAATGAAGTTGGGGGCAAGATCGATGCCGCTCAGATAACTAAGGCTGGAACTATTCGCTGGTTTGCCCGCAAGGAGAACTGCCCAGGGGATTAGCATCAAGGTGTACTTAGAAGGATGTCGTGACATCTGCGCAATTTCTCCCAGCAGCCGAGTTACCTGTATAGTTATTGCACGTTGAATACCATCATTCGTGGGTCTGTCAAAGATATAATTCCGAAAAAATATCACGAACGAACCCACCAAGTTATTGAAAACAAAGGATAGAAGAACAAATTTACCGAAAAAAGCGGACATTTTGGTTTAAGTACCGGACAATTTGGTTCAACGTGGTGACATTTTGGCATGACCTTGCAGGATTTCGTCGGACATTTTGGTTTGAAACGGTGGCTTTTTGGTCCGAGAAATCCAAACTGGGACACGACCGCGGCGCGGGCTTAATTGACTCCCCGCCTGAATTTAGATACCATCGATCTATCATTCACTAAATTCATAGGCGTCTACACGGGCCAAAGGAGCAAACCGATGAACCCAGTAGTACGCTTTGGACTGGCAGTTCTACGAGCATTCTGCGTGGTGCTGTGTTCCGCCACGCTCCTTTCCGCCGCCCCCGCCCTCAGTGATCACCCAAAACCGGCCATATATGATCACCTGAAAACCGGCCATATGGAGACCTACTCCGGGACATTGACTGCGGCATGAGGCGTTATAGCCTCAGCCGCTATGGCCAATGTCTTGAGTGATGAAAAGAAACAGCAAGTTATAGCTTTAGGGCGGCTCGGGTGGACGCTGCGGCGCATCCAGGGAGCCACCGGTGTGCGCCGGGAAACGGCGGCGGGATATTTGAAAGCCGCGGGAATCCCGGTGCGACCTCCGGGCTGGGAGCGAAGAGCGGGTTCAAAACCGGCCATAGAGGTGATCACCGACTTTGGCGCGGGAAAACCGGCCTCTGGGGTTTCCTCCGATCCGGCATCGATACAGCCTCATCTGCCACCGCCTTCCGGGCTGGACACGGCAAAACCGGCCACCGAGGTGACCACCGACTTTGGCGGGGAAAGACAACGCCCTCCGGCGGCAGTCGATCTCATTCGGCACGAACCCACCCCAGAATCAACCGTTGAACCGGGCGCGGCAAAACCGGCCAACGGGGTGATCACCGACGCGGAGTTGCCCCAACCCCCAGCGGAAGCGACCGGTCTGTTGGGTCAAGCGCCCGCCGCCGAGGTGATGGTCCCCGGCGCGGGCGCGGAGCCCGCGCCCGCGCCGGGGCCTCCCTCGCGCAGTCCCTCCGCCAGTGCCTGTGAACCCTATCGCGAGCTGATCGAACTCGCTCTCGCCCGTGGCCGCAACGCCATGGCCATCTGGCAAGATCTGGTCTCAGAGACCGGCTTCACCAGCGGCTACCAGAGCGTGCGGCGCTTTGTCGGCAAGCTCCGCGGCGTACAGATTCCGCAGGCTCATCCCGTCATCGACACCGCTCCCGGCGAAGAAGCCCAAGTCGATTACGGCACCGGTCCCATGGTCCGCGATTCTCAGACCGGCACGTACCGGCGCACCCGCCTCTTCGTGATGACTCTGGGTTACAGCCGCAAGTCGGTCCGTCTGCTGGTTTTCCAATCGAGTTCCCGCACCTGGGCGGAACTGCATGAGAAGGCCTTTCGCCGGCTGGGCGGGGTGGTTCGACTCATCGTGCTCGACAACTTACGCGAGGGCGTGCTGGTCCCCGACATCTACGATCCCACGCTCAATCCCCTCTACCGCGATGTGCTCGCTCACTACGGCGCCGTGGGCATGCCGTGCCGAGTTCAGCATCCCGATCGCAAAGGCAAAGTCGAAGCGGGAGTCGGACATGCGCAAAAGACACCGCTTAAAGGGCTGCGCTTCGAGAGTCTGGAGCAAGCCCAAACCTACCTGGATCGTTGGGAGACGCACTGGGCGGACACGCGCATTCACGGCACCACCAAGCGCCAGGTGGCCGCCATGTTCGCGGAAGAAAAACCGGCACTGCAACCGCTGCCACTTGAACCCTTCCGTTATTACCAGTACGGGCAGCGCACTGTGCATCTGGACGGCTGCGTGGAAGTTGAAGCCGCCTACTACGGCGCGCCACCGGGATGGATCGGGCGCTTGGTCAACGTGCAGTGGGATGACCTTTACGTGCGCCTGCTCGATCCGCGCACCGGTCAACTGCTGCGCGAGCATGTCCGCCAGAAGCGCGGCCGGTTCCGCATCAAGCCGGAGGATTACCCGAAGCGCGCGCCGCTCGGCACCCTGCAGTTGCTGGCGCGAGCGGAACGCGCCGGAACTCACATCGGCGCTTTCTGCCAAGCGATCCATCGCCAAGAAGGAGAACTGGGCGTGCGCCGCATTCTGGGTGTGCTGGCCTTGGCCAAGAAGTTCGGACTGGCGGCGGTCGAGGAAGCGTGCGCCGCCGCGCTCGAACTGCAAGTGCACGAATATCGCTTTGTGCGCCGCTATCTGGAACGACGCCCCCAAGCCCCCCTGAGCTTACAGCAAGTTGATCCCCTGATCCGCGAACTGGTGCACTACCGCGATCTCATCCAGCAACGGATGCAGCAACAAGAACAACAGCGGTCGCTCTTTGAGATGGTCCCGGAAGCGCCGCCACGGACTTCCCCGGAGGTGCACGAATGATGATGCGCAGACCTGCCCGCAGCCCTCCGCACAAGGCGCCGCCCCGCTGCGCGCGGCGGAGAGGATGGTCTTTCACGAAGTGCACCGACATCGTCAGGAAGAGAGGAAACGCAATGAATCTGATCGAACTGAATCGCGCTTTACGGCAGTTACGCCTGGGAGGGATGGCGGCGGTGCTGGAGACCCGCCTGCGTCAGGCCCAAGCCGAATCCATGGCACCCTTAGATCTGATCTCCTGCCTGGTCACCGACGAACTCACGCGCCGCGCCGACCGCATGCTGGAACGCCGGCGCAAGCAGGCCGAGTTCCGCGACCCGCTCAGGACCCTCGACAACTTCGACTTCACCTTCAACAAAAAGATGAATCGCAGTCTGGTCTTCGAGCTGGCCACCGGCACCTTCATCGCCCGGCATGAAGACGCCCTTTTTCTCGGCCCGCCCGGGAGCGGCAAAAGTCACTTGGCGCAGGCCATTGGCCAGGCCGTCATCCAACAGGGGTATCGCGTCTTCTACCGCGAAACTCACGCCCTGCTCGAAGAGATCGCCGACGCCACCCTTGACGGCACCCGCAAGGAATGTCTAGAGTCGCTGACCACCGTGCCGCTGCTCATCATCGACGACTTCGGCATGCGCAAGCTGCCCTTGACCGCTGCCGAGGAACTGCTCGAACTCATTATGCGTCGCTACGAACGCGCCAGTACGCTGGTGACTTCCAATCGACCGGTGGAAGACTGGGGCAAGTTGCTGGGGGATGCCGCGGCCGTCAGCGCCATGCTCGACCGCCTCCTGCACCACGGACATCTGCTGAAGTGCGGCCCGCGAAGCTGGCGAACGAAAACCGACTTGCCAGCAGAGCCGGCGGCAGGGTAAAAAAGGTTAGTCCCGGACGGCCCCACATGGCCGGTTTTGACCCGATCATGCATGGCCGCTTTTGAGGTGATCACCGAGGCCCCCGCCTCCACCCATTGGCAAGCCTGCCGAACGCGCCACATGCGTTCCGCCGTAAGCACCGGCAAGGCGCGATATTTGCGGCGCCTGTCGGCCACGCAGTCATTGCGCCTCGACCTCGTTCTGCCACTGCGCGATCCTACCGGGCTGAGGAACTTCCTTCAGGATCTCTACGATCCGTCCAGCCCCTCTTACCGGCAGTTTCTCTCCGTCGCGGAGTTTACCGCGCGTTTCGGGCCCACTCAGCAGGACTACGACGCTGTGGTTCGGTACGTTCAAACGCATGGTCTTAAGGTGACGGGCGGCTCGCGCGATGGCATGGACGTTCAGGCGGAGGGCTCGGCGACGCACGTCAACAAGGCATTCAATGTGAAAATGAGTGTCTATCAGCACGCCACCGAAAACCGTACGTTCTATGCTCCGGACCGGGAGCCCACTGTAAACCTGTCCTTCACCTTGTGGCATATTTCGGGCCTGGACAACTACTCCGTTCCGCATCCGGCCTACCTGCGCAAGAGCCCGGCGGAGAAAGCCCAGGCCACCACGGGCTCGGGCCCTTCCGCCTCGTTTCTCGGCAGTGACATGCGATCGGCTTACTATGGGAGCGGGCCGCTGATGGGCGCCGGCCAATCTCTCGGGCTGTTAGAATTTTACGGAACCGACCTCGACGACGTGACAACTTACTTTAAGAATGTGGGGCAGACTAACAACGTCCCGATTAGTCTTATTTCCACGGACGGGTCCAGCACGAGCTGCGCCTATAACGAGGGTTGTGACGACTCTGAGCAGACCCTGGATATTACGCAGGCGGTTTCCATGGCCCCCGGCTTGTCGCACGTGTATGTGTTCGTGGGATCTAACGCCACGGCAATCCTCAGCGCCATGGCGACCACCACGCCGCTGGCGGCCCAGTTGAGTTCTTCCTGGACGTGGACCCCGGCAGACCCCACGACAAGCGATCCGTACTTCGAGAGATTTGCGGCGCAGGGGCAGAGCTTCTTTCAAGCGTCAGGGGACAGTGGCAAGTACACCTCCACTTCCCAGGATGTTTTCCCGTCGGATGATGCGTACATCACGGTGGTGGGCGGCACGGATCTGACCACGAGTAGCGCAGGCGGGCCCTGGGCGTCGGAAACTGCCTGGGTGGATAGCGGCGGCGGTTATTATGCCCCGGATGGAATTCAGGTTCCCTCCTGGCAGCGTCTTGCGGGTGTCATCACCTCCGCCAACGAGGGATCCACGACCTACCGGAACTCCCCGGACGTTTCCGCCAATGCTAATTTCACTTATTACGTTTGTGCCAACCAAACTACCTGTACGGCAAATGACTACGGCGGCACCAGTTTTGCCGCACCGCTGTGGGCGGGCTACCTTGCGCTGGCCAATCAACAAGCGGTTGCGAATGGCGGCGCGACGCTCGGGTTCATTAATACGTTCATCTATCCACTGGGGCTGTCCGCCGGCTATGGCGGGGCTTTCCATGACATCACCAGCGGCAGTAACGGATATCCGGCAGTGCCCGGCTACAATCTGGCCACGGGCTGGGGCAGCATGAATGGCTCCGGCCTGATCGACGCACTACTGGCCATGGCGGCGGGCTCCGGGGGCCCCGCGGACTTCTCGGTAAGTGCCTCGCCCGCCACGATTACGATTTCCCGGGGGAGCTTCGGGAACACGCCGGTTACGACGACCGCACTGAACCGCTTTAACTCGGCGATTACGTTGTCGGCGAGGGGCCTGCCCAAACACGTCACCGTGAGTTTCAATCCGGGATTGGTCCATGCGCCGGGTTCCGGGAAATCGACCATGGTGATAGCGGTCAACTCGCACGCCAAACCCGGAATTTACACCATCACCGTGACAGGTGCCAGCGCCAAGGTGACCCACACAAGCACCTTCACTCTCATTGTCGGGAAATAGCGCACCGCTCATCGCGCCGGCGAAGCGGATTCGAACTCTTGGCGGGTGGCGACGTTGGAGTGTATGTCTGCGACCGCGTTGCGGAGTTACAGGGCAGGCCTGGCGGCGCGCGAGCTCCGGCTGGAAACCGGCGTTACGGCCATTGCGCCTCTACCGACGCGAGCAGGGTGCCCAAAATGTCCGCAATACCCGCAATCTTGGAATTTTATCAAAAGATTTTCCTGCCGGTAGGAAAGTTATGAATAATTCATTTGACAACGACGCGCTGATAGTCTATTTTCCGTGCTTATGATTGCGGTTGTCTGCACTGGCCTACCGTTCGCGCGTTTATTTCTGTTCTTATTTCGAATGTCCGCAAACGGGCGAAGCAGCAATCTCTACAAAAAGAAGGGGTGGACACTTTGCTCCAGACGGAGTCGGACATTTTGCTGCCGATTTGCGTCTTTCTCCGCCTTTCATACCCGGCGTGGGGAGATTGCCATGCCGGTGCTATCCCACGATGTGTAAGAAAAAACAATGAGTTAGCGTGGGAAGCGACAAATTGTCACATACGGATATCTATAAGAAAAATACGCAACTTAGTTAGAACGCTGGCGCCTTCCAGGCGAGAGAAAAGGGGAAAATAATTTTGCTGGTAAGTCCTGCGATGTTATTTAAAATAAGTGGTTTAAAACTTTGGCTCGACGCTTATCCTGCGATGTTCATGAAAATAAACCAGTTGTCTCCTTCTATCCTGCGATGTTATTGATAACACACGTGGTTAACACGTTTTGAGCGAATCCGGAGGCACAGAAGCACCTGTACTCTCATTGTCTGGAAATAGCCCACCGTTCATCACGCTGCCGAAGCGGATTCGAACTCTTCGGGTCGGTGTTCGCGGGAATACCGGACCATGGCATGAAGATTCTCCGGCGGTGTCATGGGGGGTACTTCGCACCCCGTGCCCACAATGTGGAGCTTGCCGCACGTCCGGTGGCACCGGCGGGACGCCTCGTAAACCTGCTCCGGTGTCCCTTCCAGCATGTCGGTGATGGTCGAAACATTGCCCAGGATCACGCGCTCCGGCCCCAAGCACGCGCGCGCCGCCGCGAGGTTGGTGGGCGAGTCCAGTTCAAAGACCCGCACCGGCAGTTGCTTCATTTGCGGAATCAGGGGATCGGTGTTTCCACACATGTGCAGCCGCACAATGACCTCCGGATGCGCTCGCCGAATGGATTGCAGCACGCGCAGTTGCCGGGGGAACAGGAACTCGCTGTAGTACTGCGGTCCCATCATGCTGGCGGCAGCATCACTCATGCCGATGGTGTCGGCGCCGGACCGGATCTGCGCCTCGGCATAAACCATGGCCACTTCCGCGGCAAAGTCGAGGAGGTCTTTCATAAAGCCCGGGTCATCGATAAAGTCCGTCATGCTGCGGGTCAGCCCGCGCAGTTCAGCGGCCAGCGCCAACGGGCCTTCCACCCATCCGACGATGGAGACTTCGCCTCCGAATTCCTGGTACATGGCTTCGATTCCCTTAATGCGGTCGTGCATGCGTCCGCCGCCTAGCGGGTCGGGAATGCGGAACGTCTTCAGGCGCGATTTCTCGATCAGGGCGGCGCGCTCCTCACAAATCGCCGGGCCCTGGTCTTCGTACCAGTTGATGCTCTCCTCACCGGCAATGTCGATCACCTCGCGTGCCGGGTCGGAACAGGTCAGCAGGCAATCGATGCCAAAGTCGTGGACCAACTTGCTCTGTGCCGCGGCCATCTTTCGCCCATCGCGCGTGTATTCAATGAACGGTATGCCGAGATGCTTGGCGGCAAACATCATGACCACAGGCTGCACAGGAAGATGGTCCACGGGTTGGCCCGCGATCAATGCGCGGACCCTCTCAAGCGCTCGCATGGGAAGCCTCCGGAATGAATGGGTGATTGGCGATTGGAGATTGGTGATTCTCCCAACAACCGGCCGTTGGAAACGACGAACGCGGCGGATCAAAGTCGAGAAGCTCAAGTATTTTCATCGTCGTCAGCATACCATTACCTCGCGCCTGGTTGAACCATTGAAATTAATTCGACACGACAATTGCACAAAGCGAAGGTCTGTGTGAGAATCGCGGTTCGGCAGGGCACCCGTAAGGATCTTGCAGAAGTTGAGGTGACGCCATGAAACATTCTCGCCGAAGTTTCATTAAGCTCAGCGCCGGGACCATGGGTGCCCTGGCGATTCCCGCGGAGCAATCGCGAGCGGCAGCCGAACAAGGGCTCCCAAACCGGGCGGGCCTTGAGCCTGACACCTCCGGCGGATCGGTCACCATCTCTCCCGCGGAGGGCACTGCGGGGGAATACGGCACGTGGACCGTTACCTATCAGGCAGGAAAAAACGGAATCCGATTGCACGGGGGCATTCGTGTGCAATTGCCGGATTCGTACCACGCCGGCATTCGCAATTCCGCCAACCGGCTGCAATCGTCCGATCCGGGCGGTGAAAATTACATCAGCGCCCGCTGCTCACAAGCGGGAGTGAAGCTCCACACGTGGGTGGAGGATGAACCCGGAGAATCCCTGGTGAAAACCGCGCGGCACAGCCTCGACGGGCGCTACGAGCGCTACGTTTACGTGATTCGGGTCTGGGTGACGCAGGGAGAACTGCGCGACGGCGACACGCTCGCGGTGGTTTATGGCGATACCAGTGGCGGCAGCAAGGGAATGCGCGCGGCGGTGATTCGCACGCATCCCGAGCCGCTCCTGCTGGCCGTTGATTTCGCCGGCGATGGAACCTTTCGTATGCACCCGGACCGGCCCACGCTGGTCTCGAATGCCGGGCCGCCGGTGGAATTGATGGTTTGGGGGCCGGCGACCCTTGTCAAGGGCCGGCAGGCAGAATTGGGCTTGGCGGCGGTTGACGCCAACTCCAATCCCGCAGCATTTGACGGTGAGGTGGAACTCCGCATCACCCAAGGCAGCGCGGAACTGCCCTCCACGGTGCGATTTCAGTCTCATGAAGGTTGGATGCGCGTTCCCTGTGTGCCCAAGGCGACGGGCATCCTTCGTCTCGAAGCGCGGGTGGTGCATGAAGCCAGTATGGATAAACCCAGGCCCATCGTTCCCCGCGACACGCCCTTTGGCGAAGTCGCGCCGGTGCAGGCCGGGACGCGCGCGTTCAGCAACCCGATGCGCGTGCATGATACCGAACCCAAATTGAAAACCTACTGGGGCGAATTGCACTCGCACACACATTACAGTTGGGACGGAGTCGGCGACGGCAATTTTCCTTACGCCCGGCACATTTCGGGCCTCGATTTTTATGCCATGACGGACCATAGCAACCCGAATGTCGGGAAGTACACGCAAGGGCTGGGGCCGCACGTGTGGGAGGAGTACACGGCCAAGACAGAGAAGTTCTACGAGCCGGGAAAGTTCGCCACCCTTCATGCCTATGAATGCTCGCTCGGCGCGCCTTACGGACACCACAACGTTTTCTTCCGCAGCAAGCCCGGCCCGCTGCTTGCCGAGGAGGATGTAACCTTGCCGGAGTTGTGGGACGCGCTCACCGCGGGACAGGCCTTGACGATTCCCCACCACACGGGGAAAATGCCGCAACCCATCTTCTGGTTTCCGCACAATGACGAAATCGATCGCAACATTGAGATCTATTCCGCCCACGGTCTGAGCGAGTCCTACGACCCGCGCGGGCCGCTCTCGTTTGAGCGTAGCCTTTTCACGGAGGCCAGCCATTCGGTCACGGGCCCGCAGTATGTGCAGGATGCCTGGATGCAGGGCTTAACCCTCAGCACGGTGGCAGCGAGTGACGACCATCGCGCTCATCCCGGCCAGCCCCACTTCGGACGAACGGCCGTGGCGGCGACGGGCCTGACGCGGGAAGAAATCTTCGACGCGCTCTATCATCGCCGCACCTACGGAACCACGGGGGTAAAGATCCTGCTGAATTTCGCGATCGATGGCGAGCCGATGGGCGGCAGCGTGACGGCGCCTGGTCCGCCGCACCTCGATCTGGAGGCGCACGGAACCGATACGATCGAGTTCATCGAAATTCTCCGGTACACGAAATCCGCGAGAAAGTTTCTGGTCATCAATACGCTGTACCCCGACAGCGCCGACTTCACTTGGACCGGCTCCGATTCCACATTCAGTGAGGACTCGATCTACTATGTGCGGCTCAGGCAAGTCCGGCTGGTGCGCACTCGCGTCGCCATGGCGTGGTCCAGCCCCATCTGGGTTAAACGCGGGTGAACGTAGCGCCGCCACCTCGGCGGCACGCGTGAACTCAATGCCGCTGCCAATCTGGCGGCTCCGGTGCCGGCTGGAAGCCGGCGGTCCGGCCCCGCAGGTTCTTAGAGCACTTGGCACGCCTCGCCAAAGGGCAGGCGCGGGTCGCGCGGTTGGAGCTTGCTGCGGTCCCCGTAGCCGAGATTGCAGAGGAAGTTGACCTTCCATTTGCCGTCGGGGAAAAACTCCGCGTTCACTTTTGCCGCGTTGAAGCCGGACATGGGGCCGCAATCGAGTCCCAGGGAGCGTGCGGCGAGAATAAAATAGCCGCCTTCCAGCGAACCGTTGCGAAATCCCGTTTGATCAATCAAGGGCTGATTGCCCACAAAATAGGAGCGAACGTCGCCGTGAGGAAACAGGCGAGGCAGCTTTTCGTAGAACTCGGTGTCCCAGGCCACAATGACAGTGACCGGGGCTGCTTTGGTTTTCTCCACATTGCCGGAATCGAGAGCAGGCAACAGGCGCGCTTTCGCCGCTCGGCTTTGCAGAAAGACGAAGCGTGCGGGGCTGCAATTGGCGCTGGTGGGACCCAAGCGCGCGAGTTCATACACTTCGCGCAGGGTCTCAAGCGGAATGTCTTCGGGCAGCCATGCTCGATGCGTGCGTGCCTGATGGAAGAGTTGATTGAGGGAGTCCTCAGACAGCCGCGTGGCGTGCAGGAGGGTTGGTGCTATTGGCATTATTTATCCTCCTCAATTCTTATTCTCGCCTATTAGATGAAAATGCTTTGCGCCGGTTCCAGTCACACCTTCATGATGATGACCCCACTGCCGTCTGCAACCAAGGCACGCGGCACCGTCCAAGTAATCAGTGCCCGTTTCATGGCGTTACCATCCTGCTCCCGGAATTGGAGAACACATGAACCGCAGCGCCGATCTTGCATTGGCGGTCGAACCGCGTGCGAAAACTGCCCCTGGAGAGGTTTTGAAAACTGCGCCCCGGCGGTCCGTCACCGCCGTTACACAGTCGGAGATACCCGGAGGGCCCTAAACCCATTAATAGTTTACTCAAAAACCAAAGCTGGTTGAAAGAGGAATCTTGCCCGGAATGCCAGGGCTGATCTTTCCTTCCTGGCAGGAGAACATGCCGCCGGCACGATGCCGTGTTAGAATCCTCGCGGTTGGAGCATGCGGGAGCGCTTTTTGAATCTCACTTTTTCCCGAACAGCCCTGACGCTGGCGGCAGTCGTCGGTCTCCTCGCGATCATGGAGGGGGCGATGCTGTATGCCGTTCGCCAGGAATCGCAAACCTCTGACGAGGCATACAGCCTTTTGGCTGGTTACCTGCACCTGACGGCCGGCGACTTTTCTATTTGTCCCGGCTACCCGCCCCTGGTCAAGGACGTGGGTGCTTTGCCGTTGCTGGTGCTGCGGCCTCGCATCCCGCCGATGACGGAGGCTGAAGCTTCCGACTTCCGCGGCGGACGCATCTTTCTTTACGCCAATCGCGCCGACCGCCTGCTCTTTGCGGCGCGGGCCGCCATGAGTTTGTTTCCCTTGCTGCTGGCCGGCCTCGTGTTTCTGGCTGGACGGGAAATGTTTGGCCTGGTCCCGGCGTTCATCGCGCTCGTCCTGATCGCATTCGAGCCCAACATCCTGGCCCATGGCCCGCTGGTGACCAATGATGTGCCCCTGGCGGCGTGTTTCTTCGCCGCCGTGTACGCCTTCTGGCGGTACGTGGTGAACCCTAATCCGTGGCGATTGGCCCTGTGCGGGATCGCGGGCGGCCTGACAGTGGCGGCCAAGCACTCCGGCATTATCCTTTTTCCCGTACTGTTCTTGCTGGCGCTAACGCAATGGCTGATCGCAACGCGAAGTGGCGCACCTTTAGAGAAGGCTCTTCCGCGGGAGAAGCCGATCCCTCCGGCAAATTCAGGACAAGCTACGGCCGGGAACGATCGGGGGCAGGACGTGCGAAGCACGCCGCGCGGGATGGCGCTTCGGTTGGTTATAGCCCTCGTTGTGCTGGGTGCTATCTCGGTTGCCGTGATCTGGGGTTTCTACGGCTTCCGATTCAATGCGAAACCAGCCGCCGCAGCAGTTTTGCCCCTGACGGACCCATCATTCGACGTGACACATCATCGGCTCGCGGCCACTGCCGTAAGTGTAGCGGCCCGCCACCATTTGCTGCCGCAGGCCTTCCTTGAGGGCTTTGCCTTTCTCTTCTCCACCGATTCACGTCCCGCCTACCTGTTTGGCCGGCTCTATGCGCACGGAGTGTGGTTCTATTTCCCGGCGGCCATACTGATCAAATTCACTCTGGGGTTCTTGCTGCTGGTTCTCGTGTCGTTGGCCGGGGGTCGGTGGGCACGCGAGCGGCCACGGGAAACGTTATGGATGCTGATTCCCGCCGCCATGTTCCTCGGCGCCAGCATGACCTCGCGTCTCAATATCGGCGTGCGACACATTCTGCCCGTTTACCCCTTCCTGGCAGTACTGGCGGCGGCGGGGGCCTGGAGCGTGGCAAAAGGCCACCGGCGATGGGCAGTGGTTGTGGGCGGCCTCGTCCTGATCCATGCGCTCTCATCGCTGCGGGCATTTCCGAACTATTTGCCCTATTCGAACGAGTTGTGGGGCGGGCCTTCCAAGACTTACCGCGTGCTTACGGATTCGAACGTGGACTGGGGCCAGGGCCTCCCGGCGGCGAAGCGCTACCTGGAAGCCCACACTGGCACTCCCTGCTGGCTGGCCTACTTCGGTACGGTTGATCCGGCTTCCTATGGCCTCCCGTGTTCACTCCTCACCGTGTCCTCGGCGGTGATCTGGGAACGGCCGCTGGACGAGGTGCCTCCGGTGATCCAGGGAACCGTGCTGGTGAGCGCAACGGAAATGTCCGGTGAAGCTTGGGGGCCGGGGGAACTAAACCCCTATGGACTGTTCCGCACGATGCGTCCGGTGGCGTGCCTGGCCGGGTCGATTCTGGTATACCAGGGCAGCTTTCCCGTCCCGCTGGCTTCCGCGCTAAGCCGGTTGTGGAAGGCGGTGGCGCTGGCAAACCACGGAGAGTTTGACGGAGCTCTGGCGGAGGTCCATTCGGCAGAGTCGCTCGCTCCCCATTCCGTGGACGTGCAATTCGTGCTGGGCCGCGTGCTCAAGGCCGCCGGACAGCGCGAGCAATCGCGCCAGGCCTTCGACAATGCCCTGCACTTCGCCACCACGATTCACCCCGAGTCACAGGCCTACTGGGTTCCGATCATCGAGCAGGAACTATCAAACCTGTAAGGATTGAAACAGAGCAGCGGTGGGCAACGGCAGGCCTTTCAAGCTTATTTACAGGTCCAGGGGAGCAAGCAAATCTTCCACATTAGTTTCGTCTACCAACAGGGTCAGTGCTTGGTCACGGAGATCATCGAGTTCATCGAAGGCGCGAAATAGCCGCATCTTAGCGAGGGCATACATTTGGTTCGGATCGAGATCGCGGCCGTGAGTGTGTCTCCATGCCTCCAACGCCCGCGCCGGTACGAATATCCGGAGCGTGAAAGGAGGTTTCTGGTCGGCCGTCACGACAAAGATGTAATCGCTGCCCGTGCCCTGGCCCTCCGGCCGGCACACTCGCCGGCTGAACGCGAAGAAGTACTGGTAGGACACGCCGGTTTCCGCCGCGTAATTCTTGTAACGACGCGCCATGAAGCTCCCTCCGCTCGCTGGTAGGAGTAGTAGGCAGAAGGCAGAAAGCAGTTGGCAGAAAGCAGAAGGCAGTAGGCAGAAGGCCGTAGGGAAAACTACGCTTGAAAGTCCGCCGAGCGAGCGCCGTCATCTAGCCCATGGGTAAGCCCAAAATCGAATGCTACCGAGAGGTCGGCTCTGAAAGGGTCGCCGCTGCGCCAAGTCAAACCCTTCGGGGTCGGCGGCACCCAAAGGCCCTCACCGGTTTATGTTATTTCCGCCTCTCATTGCCCCCTCCGGTGGAGAGGGTCGGCCCCGATTCTGCTTCTTCTTGCACCCTTCCTGCCCACTGCTTTCTGCCTACTGCCTTTTCTGCCCTGTGCCTTCTGCTTTCTGCCTTCTGCTTACTTCCCACTCCCCATTCCCCACTACTTTCCGTTCTTGGCGCCACGCAGGAACGTCACCTGGCCCGAGCCCAGCACAATCTGCCGTACATGATCGGGGTAGGCCAGGGGCTTGTTCAAATCGAAATTGTAGCGCGGCTGCAAGACATTCTGGACCACATACTGCACCAGCCAGTCAGGCACGGTCATGCTTCCCACCGTCACGCTCTCAATCTGCACCCGTGCGCCAGTGTTTTCCGATTGAACTTTGGCCGTAACCGTCACGTGCTGTGTACCCCGGAACATAGCGGCGAGTACCTTCGGACCCCAGTCGTTGGGATTGGGGTAGGAGCGGGATAGGGTATCGAAATTGACGTCCGCCGCGCCCGTCAAGTGCTCCGGTTGCACGCTGAGATTCGGAGTACCGACCCCTGGGGGAAGAAATTCGCCGGAATGGACCTTCAAGTACGAGTTCGCTTCGTGCTCGGTGACGATGACGGCGGGGTAGACGCCGGAAGGTTGTGAATTTTGGCTTTCCAAGACCTGCATCTTGGCTTCCATGGACTTAGAGGCCGCCAAGGTACCTGCATCGAACCCAGCGCTTCTGCTGTCTACCGCCGCGCCCACGATGATGGCCGCGACCAGACATGAAACCGCAAGGGCGCGGCCCCACGCTTCCGTGGTTTGGCGGGGAATGGGGCACACCCTCGTGAATAGAGTTCGGGCACGTTGAGTCAAATTGTCCTCCGACAGTTAGAAATCACCGCACTGCGTCTCCTGGTCGCCCCCTTCCCAATGTCGCCAGGGATGCGTGGGAAGTGACCGCGAGGTGGTCAACCGTTCCGTCCAGGTGAACCTCCGGGAAGCGTGCAGCGGGGTTGGGATCATCCGCTCTTGCCAGCCAGCGCCGGCGGAGGCCTCGCAAATCGGCATGCACATTCAGGTTCATTGCACCAGCCCATGCGTAGTCGCCGCTGCAATGCAACCGCGCTCCACTGAGGTCGAGCGCCATGCTCTTCAAGGTCAAGTGACGATTACTGATTTCCACATCCAGCGTTGTCGGCAGGGCCGTCACCGGGGTGCGTGCAGGTTCCAGTTTGCCCCAATGCGCCTGTTGCGCTAACGTTCCGAGCGGGTCGAAATCGCCGAAAGAAATATCCCGAACACGCAACTCCATCCGGCCTGTCAGGTTTTGCGCCAGATCGCCGCGGGCTGTGCCTCTGGTGTGGAAGTCGCCGACTGCATTCACGGAGCCGCGTAAACTCCGCGCCGGTCCGGGAAGGTGCGCCACCAGCGGCTGCACGGATGCGCCCGCGAGTGACAATGCGGCGGAAAGCAGGGGAGGGGAGACCGTGAAATCCACGGTGCCCGATGCTTGCCCATGCCCGCCTTCGGCGCGAAAGCTGGCGGACTTCATCCGAATTGTGCGGCCCGTTATTTCAAACGTTCCCCGGAAGTTATTCAAGGTCACGCCGCGATAACTCAGCGTGGGCGTGGCAAATCGTCCTTCGGCATTTAACCTGCCGAACATCTGCGAGGCCGCTACCCGCCGGGCGGCAAACGAGGACAGCCCCGGCAGGCGTTCCAGCAGGGGAATCGGCCGGCGGAGGCCCAATGCATCGAACCAAAGGGCGGCCTGCTCCAGCGTTAAGTTATTGGCCTTAAGGTCGAACACCCAGGGCTCGATGCGCCCGCCATGATGCGAGAGCCTGCCCTTAAAAACACTCATCCCCAAGACCCCAACTACCGGATTCGCGGTGATCTGATCGCCGTTGATCTGCAAAATCGCACGCGGAATGTTCAGCGGTTCCGTGAGTCCCGGCAGGAACAGACGGGCCGCCCGCAACTCCGCGCGTGCAGTCAAGGTGGGACGCTTCGGCGGCCAGGCTGGACCGCCCAGATGAATCGAGGCGGTAGCGGAGCCTGTTGCGTCAATGCCTTGAACCGCGGGAATACCCAGCCCCCGGCCGAATGCCACCGCGCTATGCAAGGGGACGCCTTTGGCGGTAAGTTGCACTTCGTAATGAGTTTCCCGCTTCGTCCGATTCATCGCGCCCACCGCCGCAAGGGTCACATGCGGAGCCAGGGTGATCTGTACCGGCGACAGAACGGCCCCGTGGTTGTTGATGCGAACGGCGATTTCGGAAAGGGGAAACGAACCGGAAGGGGTGTCCAGCGTGACTTCGCGCGCGCCAACGAAGCCGCCATATCGGCGCGCCCTCCAAGAGCCCTGAACGGCAAGCATGCCCTCAATCCTGCCCTTTAAATTCCAGGATGTCGTGTTCGGCCACAACCGCCGCACCACCGCCAGAACGTCTTCGATCCGGGAGCGGTCGAGCGACATGACCAGGTCCAGTTGCGGGATAGACCGCAGGTGGTCTAACGAGCCGGACAGGTGCAGGTGCGAGTCGCGGAGAAAAGCGTCCAGGTTTTCCACCAGGAGATGTTCACGTCCCCTTGCCACCCGGAAGCGAAAGCGGATAGTGGCCGGCATGGCATCCGAAGGTGGCTGCTCCTCCCAGCGTTGGAGTTGGGTAAGGTGTGTTTCTCCCGCCACGGTAACGTCGCCTAAATATCCGGTAAGGTGGATGTCCCTGGCGTCGATGACTCCGTACACCTGGGGGTTTTTGCCGGTAATCACTGGAACCCAATCGTAGAGCAACGCGTTGCGTGCGCTTAGCCAAGCATCAAGGGGACCGCGCAAGTCAGCGCCCGGCGTCCACGTGCCATGAAACTCGACGGGACCGGGGGTTGGGGTCGCAAGGTCGGCGCGCAGGGGGCTGGCAGTGATTTGGAACTGCACTTGCTTCTGAGCGGGGTTAATCTGCAAGCGCGCCTGGACGTCCGTCAGGGCGAAAGGCTTTTTGTTGGGACCCACCTGGAAGTTAACGCGCGCATCATCTACATCCAGGCTCAATTGCTCCGGTGCTGAGGCCGGCTTCCCTCCGGTCATCGGCGCCAGTGGGGCAGTCACGCCGCTTTGGAGCAAGAGCTTTTCCACGTTCCACTCACCCCGCGAGTTCAAAACGATGTTGAAGGTGGGGTGGTCCAGGCGGAGGTGGACAAAGTCCCAGCGCGAGCGCCACAGGCTGCGCCAGCGCAGGGCGCAGTGGATTTGGTCGACGCGGGCAAAAGGTTCGAAGCCAAATTCGGGGTCCTCATCCACTTCCGCGTTCTGAATGGTGAAACCGGGGCGCGGGATCAATTGAAACGACACGGCCCCAAACTTGACGGGACGGTGCAGCGCCTGCTCCAGTCCCACTTGCAGGCGTCGCCGATAACGCTCGGCGCTGAGGTACGACGGGACAATCCAGGCTGCCAGGCCCAGCAGGAGGACGGCGGCCGTAAGGTTCCGAACGCGACGGCGATGGTGGTAAGGCATCAGCGTACAAACATCAAGGTGCGCCGCCAGCGGGTCTTGGTCGGGAAATGAATGATCAGGTCGACGATCTGCGAGAGGCGGTCGCTGAGCGAGTTATGCAGGTACTCATCCCGCGGCGTCTCAAAAGACCAGTAGATCAACACGGGGCGGCCAATCACAGCGCTACGCGACACGAATCCCCAGAACCGGCTGTCCCAGCTCTGCTCGCGGTTGTCACCCATTACAAAGTAGTTTCCCGGTGGCACGACGAGTTCTCCATTATGGACAAAGCCGCTAATCTCCGCGTTCCATGCGGTAGTGGCCCCCGGCAGATATTCGGTATCCGGCGGCGGGAAATCGTCGCCGGGCCGGAGTTCGCCCACATAGGCGGGATCATGGCGGACGTAGGGTTCGGTCTGTGGCTTTTCATTTACGAACACCTGGCGATGGAAGATGCGAATGCGGTCACCGGGGACGCCAATGACGCGCTTCACAAAGTGCTCACCAGGCTCGGTCTGCTCATCGGTGGGGGTAAATTTGAACACGATCACGTCGCCGCGCCGCAGGTCCCGGTAGGGCAGCAGGTGCGCCAGCACGCCGCTTTGCGGGGCGAAAATGAATTTGTTCACCAGCAGATGGTCCCCGATCAAAAGCGTATTTTCCATCGAGCCGGTCGGTATCTTGAACGCCTGGAGGACGAAGGTCGTGCCGAAAATAGCCAGGATCACCGTGACCACCAAAGATTCAAAGGTGTCACGCATTGACGATTTCTTGTTACTTTCCTCCATGCGATTCGGTTTTCCTCCCCAGCTTGTCCAGAATCAGCCGAGCCGCTTCCTGCTCTGCGGCTTTCTTGCTACCTCCCCGTCCGCGCGCAATCAGATTGTCGCCTGCCAGGGCTTCCACGGTAAAGGTCTTTTGATGCTCGGGACCGGATTCCTCAACGACCCGGTACTCGGCCGGCGACGTCCTTTCGGCTTGCAAATGCTCCTGCAGGGCCGACTTATAATCGATCGAGAACAGGTCGCCCGCCGCCGCCATCAGGTCCTGCGGCACGATAAAGCGGGCGATAAAGTCGCGCGCCGCCTCGATGCCCCCGTCCCGATAGAGGGCAGCCACCAGCGCCTCCAGCGCATTCGCCAGCAACGCCGGTTTCTCGCGCCCGCCGGTCTTCTCCTTGCCCCGCCCCAAACGCAGATACTGGCCCAAACTCAAGCGGCTGGCCACCGCGTACAAATTCGGCTCCGCCACCAGCCGGGACCGCGCGCGGGTCAGCTTGCCCTCCTCCCAATCCGGGAAAGCGTCGGCAAGCAATACGCTGACTATAAACGTCAGTACCGCATCGCCCAGAAATTCCATTTGCTCATTGTCGCGTGGCTGGTCCGCCGCATCTCGAGCGAATGACGAATGCGTGAGGGCTTCTAACAGAAACTGCAGATCACGAAATTGATAGCCGAGCGTGCTCTGTAATTGTTCGGGAGAATATTCCGTCATAAGAGATTCACCACAGAGTGCACAGAGACCGCAGAGAACAGCACTTCCTCCTAAACGTCCGGTGCCCGATCTCTGCGCCCTCCGGGACCCCTGTGGTGAAGCCGGTCTTCGGTCACGGCCCTTGCCTTGCCGGCAGCTACTTGGCCGGAGCCGCCGTTTGCGCCTTCACCTTTTGCAGCGTCGCGACTTGCTGTTCGGCATATTGTTTCAGAACTCCCTGGCCGAGCTGACTGGCCTTGGTAAAGGCGGCGATGGCGTCGTCGATCTTACCTTCCAGCCGGGCAGGCCTCGCCCATGCGATAGTAATCGGTGGGATCGGGGCGATCCGTCGCGGAAACCGCCTCCTTGTATTCCTGCTCCGCCTTGGCCAGCTCGGATTTGTCCAGGCCCATCAGTCCCAGTTGCGCGCGATCCAGATGGATCATCCCCAGGTCGGCGTGGACGCCGGACAGGTAACTGCCCTTACGGCGCGCAAAATCCGCATCCGATTCGTTGGGTTGCTTTTTGAGATCGTTGATAGCCCCCATGGCCTGCTGGCAGTAACCCTCCGCCTCGCTGAGTTGCTTCTCCTCATCCGACTGATGCAGGCTGATATACTGCGGCGTGGGTATGGCGTACGCCACGATCAGCAGCGACATGAGATTGTCTTTTTTCAGCGACAGGCTCTTTTCTCCGTATTCGACAATATGCTGGGCGTCGCCCTTCATCTGGTAAGCATTGGCTTCAAACGCATAGACATAACTCAGAACAGTGCTGTTGGGATGCTTCTGCACGAAAGCGTTGCATAGCGAAATTGCTTTGTCCGGGTCGAGTTCGGTTTGCAGAGCCTTGAAGTCCGCGCTCTCGTCCGGAGACAGCACCACGCCGCCACCCGCCATGGCAGCCGCCTTCGCGGCAGCCGCCCGCTCCTTGGGTCCGGCGGCCGTAACCGCTTTAATCACCTCGTCGGTGGCCTTGGCTTTGCGTAGTCTTTTCTCGATATCGGGATCCATTTCAAAGGATACGCCGCGTGCCTCCAAGTCCTTTTGGAGTTGAGCCGGGCCTTCTTTCTTGAGTTCGTTGGTGACTTCCTTCTCCGTCATCGGTGCCGGCGCGATGGTCGGGCCTGCGGTCGGGGCGCTCGGCGCCTGCGCAAAAACGGTGCTGGCCAGAAGCAGCGCTGCCGCCAGTAAGAATACGGATTTGATTTTCATGTCCTCTCTCGCTCTCCCTGTTAAGTTCGACATAAATCATCCAAAATTAAACCATGAGCGTACAAGATTAAGGTTGCGGCTGTCAATTGCTTGCACGATATGACAGGGTCACGTCAAAGTCGCGGTGGTTCGGACTGTGGGAGCGCTAAACATCGGTAAGTCAGAAATGGCCTGTCCCCCTCTTCCGATCCCGTTCTTCCGTGTTGGCACCCAGGACGTCAGCATGTCTTACCGAAGTGTCCGAAAAATGCTGCATGGCCACGCCAAAATGTCACCACGTTGAACCAAAATGTCCGATACTTAAACCAAAATGTCCGCTTTTTCTCGGTCAATTTGTTCTGCGATCCTTTGTTTTCAATAACTTGGTGGCTTCGTTCGTAAAATTTTTTTCTTCCGTCCATCTTCCCTGACCTTGGAAACTCGAAATTCGAAACTGGAAATTCGAAACTGGACGTGCGGGACGTGCCAATCGGCAATTTATCCTGCGTCGCCGGCGGTCCGCCCAGCGGGCCGGCGTCATGCGGGTATTTTGCTGAGCCCATGGGCATAGGCACGTGGCGGAGCCGCGGCCGAGCGCGTCAGGGGCGGCGAGGAGCTTCGCGAGCCTACCCGGCTGCGCCATTCCGAGCAGAAGCCATACCTCCATCCGGTACGGCTAGCAATTTTTATGCCGTTATCTTATGGATTACCTACCCAGAGATAAAAAGGAGGCATGCATTGTGATCTCACTAAAAGCGACCTTGACGAAGCCTTAGGCTGAGCTAGAAGCGTGCCGATATTTCTGGCCTCTGGCTTACTTTCCGTTGGGTGGCGAGCCGAAGGGGGTTTCCATCCCGCTTTGGGCGGCGCGCAACGCCATGGGGTAGGCGGCGGCGGTCAGCAAGGCAGCGTGGTATTGCGCTAGGGCGGCGTCGCGTTTCGCGTTCAAGTCGTCAAGCCGTCCCAGGTAAATGTGCGACCAGGTGACGATGCGCAGGTCGTGCGCGGTCGCGAGGGCTTTCTGAAAGTATTCTTCCGCCAAATCCGGTTTGCGCAGGTTGGCGTAGGCCACGGCCATCCCGTAGATGGCGCGTTCGCTGTTGGGATTGTCTTTTTCCAGCACGGTACGGTACGCGGCTTTTGCCTCCAGGTATTTTCCCTGGAAAAACTGATTGTCACCCTCGTCGAGCAGCCGCTCTTCCTCGGTCTGGGCCGGCGCCTCCTTCACGGTGACCGGCGGGGGCGGGCGCTTCGCGAACTGAACGGGGAACAAACGGCGCGCCTCCGCGTTGGTATCGATCGCCAGGATCATGGGCTTGTAATAAGCCGGCATGGACGCAGCCTGTTTCTCGAACGCCTGGAGCGATTCGTAGAAGTAGTGGACCAGGATCAGTCCTTGCGCGGTCAACTCATCCAGTTTCTTCTGTGCCTCGGCGGGGGGAACCTTATCCATGCGCAACTCCGCCGCGCGAATCAGGCACTCGGTGACCAGCAGGCTGAAATCGTCCTTGAAGTCCAATCCCAACAGGGGCGCCTGCTGGGCATAGTGGGCGAGTCCGATCTTCTGGCCGATCTCATAGCCGTATTTGGCCGCGAGCGGGTCCAGCAGAAAGTGGAGGTACTGAAAGCGAATCTCCTTGAGCTTCGGCTCGCGGGACGGGGTTACCACCAGGAAGTAGTTTAAGCCGTAAATGCGCGCGTGCACCTGTTCCGGCGCGCCCATCAGGTCAAGGTAGATGGCATAGGTCCGGCCCAGGTATCCGCCGGAAGGAAACCGCAGGTACCCCTCGGCAAGGACAAAGCTTTGGCGTACGTCGTCCGTATAACGCGCCACGGCGGCTTCGTACTGCTTCTGGACCTGCGACCAGATGATCAGCATCTTGGCCTGCGCGTAATACGTGCGGAGGAGGGGAAGAAAGCCCAGCACGTCGCGCGCATCGGGAGGGACTTCCTCCGGGGGAACCGTCAGCTTGAAGTCCGGCGGCGAACCCACCAGCAGGGCCAGGGAAATGTACTGCCCGAGGTCTCGGCTGGGATCGTCTTTCACCCGGTGTTGCTCGTAAAACTTCTTGAGGTCCGGCAGGATGGGAGCGTTCTGAGCTTCCAGGTATTCGCGCACCATTCGCCGCGTGTCGCTGGCGCCGCTGGCGCCCAGGCCCGCGTCGTAGCCGGCGGCATTCAATGCTGCCAGCACGCAGAAGAGTTGCTCGTTCGGTTCCAGCAGGACGTTTCCCGCCCCCTGCGCAAGCGCCGGAATTGGCGCCAGCAGGACGGCAAGCAGAACCGCAATGAGGCTGCCCATGAGGAACGTGGCGCGAAGCGCCCTGGAGCGCGGCCGCGAAGCTGCCGCCTTTCCCTTGTCAAGAACAGCGAGTAATTGCAAGTCGAAGGCGGCAGCTTCGCGGCCGCACTCCAAGGCGACTTCGCGCTTTGTCATCGTTGAGGATAAGAGAAGGTAACGCAGTGTCATCGGCCGGAAGGGGTGAAGCCTTTCCCTAAGCTTCTTTGGCGCCGAAAAGCGAGTGGTCCGGCGCCCGGACCTTTTTTCTTAACCACTCGCCACGTTCCAGTAAGCCCTAAACCGCGCTCCGATGTCAACTGTTCAGGATTCCCAACGGACGCGGGGTACAGGGTCATAAGCGCTAAGATACAGAATGTTCTCGATCATTGGAGCGCCATGTTTTTGCGTCCCGCGAAGCGGGAGACCGTGAGTAGCCGTAGGTGAAACCTCATAAGCGCTAAGATAAGCTCGCTGGTCGCCTCACAGCCCGCGAAGCGGGCGCGGTCATGTAGCCCACGGCGAAGCCGTGGGAAGATCAAGCCGGCGAATGGGTTGCGGGCCTGCCGTTATCCCACGGCTGGCTCGCCGTGGGCTACATGACCGCGCCCGCTTCGCGGGCTGTTCCGCAGGTTTTAATCTGCGGCTACTCACGGTTGGCCGCTAGCATCGGGTCCATTTGATCAAGCGTTGTCTTAGCGCTTATGGTTACCTGGCACGGGGCTAGCGATGCGATTACAGCTTTGCTGACTTTTGCTGAAAGTTGAGAGCTGAAAGCCGATAGCTGAAGGCGGAAGGCGCTTTGACAAACTTGCCTGCGAGCGCCAGGTGTGTCAAATTCTCCGTATGGCAGTGCATAACTCAGTCCAGCAAACATGGCGCCCTGTCCGGCCTCTTGCGCAGTGGATCAGGCAAGCGGGGCTGTTCGTGCTTCTCGGCGTGACGCTGGTGAGTCAGCGCCTGCGGCACCTGCGGCATTGCGTGTGGACGTGGAGCCTGGTGCGCCTGGCGGTGGCGGCCTGCGCCACATGGCTGGGATGGCGATACAAAGAGGCCGGCGCAGGGGTGCCAACGCTTATTCTGTCGTTGCTTTTATTCGCCTTCAGTCTGCTCGTCAACGTGAAGCGCGAAGAGAACCCGGTGGATCGGCTGGCGCAGGGACTGAAGGCCTTCGTCGTACTGAAGGGCGGAACTTTTCTTGCGTCGCTCGATTCCGTCCCGGTCGCGCCTGCCCTGATCGCTGTTTGTGCTGACCAGATCGCTGTCGTGGGGCCGCACGAGGAGCGGCTGCTGGAAATTCCCCAGGCGATGCTGAGCAAGATCCAAGTGCGTAGCGAGTCTGGTGATGGCGCTCCCAATTGGGTGGTGGAAATCACCTGGATGGCCGATACGCTCTGTACGTCCCAATTTCAATACCAGGGCACTTTCGCCGAGTATTTGGCGCGAGTCACCGAATACGCCTTGCGCAGCCAATGGATCAAGCGAGTGCCGCTCATTCACGAATGAGTCACGTGATAGCTGCAACACCGCGGACCGGAAAACGGGGAAGCAGAACGTCGCGCCTCGCGTTTCGCATGGTGGTAGATAGCTGGACTACACGTGGGAATGGAGGCGTGAACCCGGGTCGACGATCCCGATAAGGTGGGACCTAGTTTTCGGGAAAAGTCCGCGTCAGAGAGAAACAGATCAGCCTCTGACAGTAATACGCCGCAGCGACAGCACCACTTCCCCGTCGGTGGGCTTGCCGAACATCGTGGCCGGTTTGTAAACACTGAAGTAAATCATCCGGTCCAGGCGCTGCATGATATCCGGCGAATCCTGGCCGGAGAGCACGCGATAACCTTTCACGCGTCCCTCCGCGTCAATGCGCGTCACCAGCACCACGTCATTATCACTGCCGGTGAAATCCATGGGAGCCAGCGTCTGGACGCTCGCCGGTTGGACCAACTGCACCGCCACGTCAGGGGTGTGGGTGATCGGAACCACGCGGGACGCCATGATGAGCCAAAAACAGACCACCGCCGCCAGCACTCCGCCCGTGGCCGGTAGCAGCAGTGGCTTCAGGGCGTTCTCAAAGCGCACCCAAAGGCTGGAGAGGGGATCGTGGTTGAGCATACGGGACATCTGTACGCGCAAACGCAGGGCTAGTTCGGGTGGAACCTGCCGGCGCGGTAGCGCCCGTAACTCCTCCCGGATCGCCCGCCACTGATCGAGTTGTTCCGCGCACGCGTCGCAGAAAGACAAGTGGTAGCGAATGGCTTTCCTGGCTTCCTGCGTGCACAGGTTGTCGACGTAATCCGAGAAGTGATTTCGAATTTCTACGCAGGTCTCAAACATATTCCTTGCCCACATAGCCCGCCAGCTTTCGACGGAGCAGCTCCCGACCCCGCATCAGTCGGGATTTGACGGTTCCCACAGCCAAACCCAGCACCTGCGCGATTTCCTCGTAGGGCAGCCCTTCGATTTCCCTCAGCACCAGGACCGTCCGGTACGGCGGCGCCAGGCTCGCCAGAGCTTGCTTCACCACCACTTCCCTCTCCGCCTGTTCGAGCACCTGATAGGGGTCACGCTCGCTCGAGGCGGCTTGCGAAGCTGCGGCGGCTGAGGGCGATTCCGTGTCATCCACGGAAACCGGCTCTCGCCAATGACGCCGAACCCAGCCCCGACGATGGTTCGAAGCTTCGTGAACGGCAATACGGTAAATCCACGTCTTTAAACTGCTGTCACCGTTGAAACCCTTGATCCCCTTGAAGACTTTCACAAATACTTCTTGTAGAACGTCCGAAGCGTCGGCGGCGTTTTCGACTATGTGCGAGACCAGATTGAAAACCGGATTCTGATAAGCCGCCAACAAGCATACGAACGCGTCTTGGGAGCCCGCTCGCAGTTCTTCTACGAACGCCGCTTCCTCGCTTTGTGCCGGCGCCGCATGGTCGAGCGTGATGCCTAACGTCCGGGCAAATCCCATAACGTCCTCAAGATAACAGTTTCAAGCCCGAACTTCAATACCGCACGCCTGCGTTCCTCGCCTGCTACTCACATTGACACCGCAAACCACCGTTTGTTCCAAATTCTCCGTCACCCCTCGGTCTACTGGAGCACCTTCACCACGCTGCTGTAATCGTCCGTCCACTGCAACCGGGGGGCGGCAGGCCCCAGGATTCTCCCGGCTTTCTCGATCTCAGTTTTGCCTTCAAAGCCTTGCGGGTTCCCGACCAGAATCCATGACGCCCGATAAATCCCGCGCGGACTGTCGGCCTTATTATCGATTGATACCGCTTCCTTGCCCAGCTCCATGGCCGCGCCCGTCACCACCGGCGCGAGGTCCAGGTACTTGTTGGAAATGTGCACGGCCAGGACGCCGTCAGGTCTAAGATGATGAAAGTACAGCCGAAACGCCTCGCGGGTAAGCAAATGCACCGGGATGGAATCGCCGGAAAAGGCATCAACCGCGAGCACATCGAATGCCTGCGGGCTTTCGTGCTCCAAAGATAGCCGCGCATCACCCAGCACCGTTTCGATCCGCGCCGGCGAGTCCCGGAGGAAGGTGAACTCCTGGTTGGCGAGCTGCACCACCAGCGGGTTGATCTCGTAAAAGGTATAGCGGTCACCGCGTTTGGCATAGGCGGCAAGCGTGCCGACGCCCAGGCCGATCACGCCCACGTTCAACGGAGTTGCCGGTTCCGCCGCCCGCAGCGCCACTCCAATCCCGGATTCCGGACCGTAATAGGTGGTCGGCTGGTCCCGTCGCTCGGGCGCACGGAATTGCAGCCCGTGGTCGATGGCGCCGTTCATCAGCTTCTCGCAGCGCAGATCACCTTTGAGCAAGCCCGATGCTCCACCCTGCTGCACGGCGACATTGGGCCCCGCCTGGTCCACAACGCGTAATACGCCGTAGAAATTCCGCACCGTTACGCGAGCGCCCTTGACCTCCTCACCTGTCGACACGCCCAGGCTCACGATGATGGTGAGCGCCAGGGCAACCATAAGAAGCCACGCGGGTTGCCAGCGCGCCTTGTAGAACGGGCTCTGAGGGTCGCGATGATGCACGATGAGCGCCAGTACGGCGCAGAATGCAATGGCGATGGGCAGTTCGTAGTCACCTGAAAACAGTTGGGGCGCCAGCAGGGCGACGAAAACTGCGCCGATCGCTCCACCCAGCGAACACATCAGGTAAAACGACGTGAGGTGCGGCGAATCGGGCTTCAGGCGGGCCAACTCGCCGTGGCAAAACATGCAGCCGACAAACAGGCAGCCGCAATAGAGGGGAATTGCGACCACTGGAGGCAGGCCGGTGAACGACGGCGCCAGTGAATAAGCCATGGAACCCAATGCCACGCCCAGCAGACGGAGGTAGAGGCCGCGCTTGTACCATGCCCGGCCTTCGAAACATAGGATGAACGTCAGCAGGTAGCAGGCGAGCGGAATGATCCATAAAAGCGGGACGGCAGCAATGTTCTGTGAGATATGCCGGGTGATGGCCAGCAAAAGCGCTGAGCCACATGCCGCCAGAATGAGCCACAGGGCTTGCAGTTGCCAGGGCGGCGCCGGGACATGCGCCGGGGGTGCTGCGGCAGCCTCGTAACGAAAGGAAGCCAGCGTGACCCCTGCGCACAGAAGGGCGACGGCAGCGTAGGCCCATGACCATGCCAGCGCCTGGTGCGACGTGGCAACAAACGGCTCTACCAAGATCGGATAGCTGAGCAGCGCCAGCATCGAACCGGTGTTCGAGACGGCGTAGTAGCGATAGGGGGCCGCGTCCGGCTTCTTCCGTGCATACCACGCTTGCAGCAGCGGGCTGGTGGATGACAAAAGGAAGAAAGGCAGGCCAACAGTGACTCCCAATAGACCAAGGATGTGCGGCGCCGGGTGGTAAGGACCGGTAGGTTTCCATGAAGCCTTGGGCAGAATCGGCAACAGTAGGAGACTCACGAAAAGCAGCGCCGCGTGGATTCGGATCTGATGGCGCACCCGAAAAGTACGCGTCAACAGGTGCGCGTAGAGATACCCCAGCAGAAGCACCACCTGGAAAAACAGCAGGCACACCATCCAGACGCCGGCGGAGCCTCCGAACCAGGGCAGGATGATTTTTCCCAAAATGGGCTGGACTTGAAAAAGAAGGAACGCGCTGGCAAAGATGACGATAGCGTAAATGAACTTTGTACTCATAACCTCCTAAGTGCGTTCGTTACACGTGAGAGCGGATCACCGAGACGGCGCCGGGAAGATTTTCTCCGCGTCCTCGGTGCGCGCTTCTCTGCGGCCTCTGAGAGAAGCAATCGGGCTCACACCGCGGACACAAAGAAAAATACCACGGAGGTGACGGGTGACGGAGCTAAAAGTTGTTCCCAGCTAGCGGGTACGCGGCTGCCCGCTTACATCCCGAAGCTGCTGGCCCGAGCATCACGCGCTAGCAACGAGCCGCCTGAAAGTGTATGATGTCGGGCGGAAGGAGGACTTTTCACGATGCCGACAGGGATTCATTTCATCCCCGCCCCGCAGCAGGTTTTTGGGGCAAACGACCGGGTGCGGGTGGCGGTTTGTGGAGTACGCGGGCAGGGCTTCGCGCACGTGGAGGAGTACGCGCGAGTGCCGAACGTGGAAGTAGCGGCGTTGTGCGACGTGGATGAGAACATTTTGAGGGGGCGGCTGGCCGACATGGCGGACATGGCCATGCCCACCCCCAAAACATACGGTGACGTCCGCAAGCTGCTGGAAGATTCCTCCATCGACGCCATCTCGATTGCCACTCCCAACCATTGGCACTGCCTGATCGGCATCTGGGCATTGCAAGCCGGCAAAGACGTGTACATTGAGAAGCCTTGCTGCCATTCCGTCTGGGAGGGACAGCAACTGGTGGCGGCAACGAAAAAGTACGGTCGCATTGTGCAGCACGGAACCAACAACCGCTCGGCGGGCGCGGTGCGGGAGGGCGTTCAGAAGATGCGCGAGGGGCTGATCGGCGACGTCTATCTGGCTCGCGGCCTCTGTTTCAATCATCGCGACACCATCGGCCACGCTCCCGTGGAGCCCGTCCCTGCCGGCGTCAACTACGACTTGTGGACGGGACCTTCGCCGCTCCGCCCGTTCACGCGCAACCGCTTTCACTATAACTGGCATTGGTTCTGGGATACCGGCAACGGCGACATCGGCAACCAGGGAGTTCACCAAATGGATGTGGCGCGCTGGGGGCTGGGCGTGAGGTTTCCCAACAAGATCGCCGCCCTGGGCGGGCATTTCATGTTTGACGATGACCAGGAGACGCCCAATACGCTCAATGCCGCCTTTGAATTCAACCAGCCGCAAGGCGCCCCCAAGATCCTGGAATTTGAAGTGCGTCACTGGATTACCAATCAGGAGGCGGGTATTGGCTCGCGCGGCTTCGGAGTGCCCATTCCGGGCTTCCTCGGTCCCCCTTCCAAACATCCGCATGCCCACAACCAGCCTGTAAATGGATCAGTGGGCGACATTTTCTACGGCTCGAAGGGCTACATGGCGATGTCCAATGAGGAATTCCCTTCCTACCGTACCTGGATGGGCGAAGAGCAGGAGCCCGGACCGAGCGGTTCACGGGAGGGAAATAACTGGGCCAACTTCATTCATTGCGTGCGTACCCGCAGGACGGAAGACCAAAACGCCCCCATCGAAGAGGGATTCATCTCCTGCGTCCTGGTGCATCTGGCCAACGCGTCTTACCGGCTGGGGCGGGCGCTCCAATTCGATCCGGAAACGCAACAGGTGATCGGTGACGAGGAGGCCAACCAACTTCTGCGCGGCACTTACCGGGCGCCGTACGTCGTCCCCGACCAAGTCTGAGGGAGCGTAAGGTCCGGCATGGAGAAACTCACGCGCCGCGAATTCATCACGCAAACTGTGTAACCACCCCCGTCGCTAACCGCTCCGCCCCCTTCCTTCACTGCGTTCAGGACAAGCTCTGAATCAGGAGGGGAGCCCGTCTGTCCGCCGTGGCAGCCTGTGGCGCGGAGCATCCGCCAGAAGACGCGGTAATCGCCGCAACGAAGGCGGAAGCCGGTTCATTCTCGATCCAAGAAATGCGTGCCCAATTTGATCGCGAAGACCTAGAACGTAAAGACCACCTGAAGATCGATGCGGCGGTTCGCCGCTTGCGTGAGGCCTCCGGAGCCCCCCCGAACGCTCCACCCAAGGAGTCCGATCTCCCAAACAGGGGTGATAGAGGCGAGCTGAGCGCGCCGATGCGCGGTCCAAGGTTCACGATATTAAAAACGTTCCGCGCCGTCGCGCTGAACGTGAGGTTATACCGCCGATTGGTGGATGAACCACCACCGAAGAAGCCACCACCGCCGGTATTTCCACCTAAGCCGCCGCGAAGACCGCCGCCGCGCCCGCCACCACGCCCGCCGTAGCCTCCTCCATAGCCGCCGCCCCCCCCTCCGCGAACCTCTTTCCCGAATCCTATGGTCTTGCTCACCCGCAGATTGAAGTTGACCTGGCCGGGATTGTCAAAAAGATTGGGGGGAATCATGGACGCCGCGGTCGTCGGCTGGATATTGAATGTGCCGAGGGAAGTACACACGATCGTGGAGCCCGTCGGACACGGCGTGCCAGGCGCGGCGAGCGCGGGCCGGGCGTTAAAGAACGTGCCGCCGATCCCGAACAGGTCCTGGTTGAGGGTGATGTTCAGCGGCGCTCCCGACGACGCAATCAGGATGGGATAAACGCTGAAGCGATGCGGCAGGTTCCACGTGCCGAACAGGAAAGCACGGTTGCGAACATCAAACGTAGCCCGGCCATAATTCTGCCGGATGTCGTACGGGTTCATGATGAGGCCGGCCCCGTTGCCGCTGCTGTCGGAATCGGCATACCCCAGTGTGTAATACCCGGTCAGCGAAAAATTGTTCTTCACGTGCAGGTTTACGTTGGTAATCAATTGATTCTGATTAAAGAGACCGCCGGATTGGTAGTCATAGATGTTCCCGGCGCTGATGCCGTAAGGGAAGATCCCAGTTTGCGTCTCACCGGGCGGAAACGGTCCGTACTCGGGCGCATTGATATCATTCGTGAAAAGCTGATGAAGCCCATGGGAATTGAGATAAGTCACGGTCACCGTGGTGTTTTTCGCCACCTGCTGTTCAAGGCTGATCGCTGACTGCATCAGGTAAGGAGCGCGCAGGTGGGGATCAATTTCGTACCGCGTGGGAGCCTGCGCGCCGGTCACGTTCGGAGGTACAGTGATGGTCGTCTGGTTGCTGAAAAAGTCGATGTTGGATGACCGCAGTAGCAACTCCTGCTGGTTTGTGCCGTTAAAGCGTTCGGAATTGAGTACCAGATTGATGGGGAAGCGATCATAGAAAACTCCAAACCCGGCGCGCAAGACGGTTTTCGGCGAAGAGCCCTTGTGCCGGCCCAACCCCCAGGCAAACCCCAGGCGCGGGGCAAAGTCCGAATGATCGGGAATGCCGGTTTGCGATTCCCATCGCAGACCCAGACTGAGCGTCATGCCGGGGTGAAGTTGCCAGTCATCCTGCGCAAAGAGGCCCACGTCCAGCAGGTTTGCCATGAGGAGGGGAACTCCCGTTGCAATCAAGAATTGGTTCGGCCCGCTCGTTTGGCAGTTCGTACCGCCGGAGGTTGTGCAGGCATAAAGATTCTGCTCGGCCGTTTGGTAGGCACTAATCGAAGGAAATGTGAACGTCCCGTTGAAATTGGCATTGGTGGTGTTGGCTTCGTGGGTATCCCGCAGCCGGACTCCCACTTCCAACGTGTGTTTGTTGAAGAAGAAGGAAGTCAGGTTCTGAACCTCGTAGTGGTTTTGCACATCCGTCACCGTGCCGGCGGAGTCGCCACCCCCAGTCAATTCCCCGGGGACTTCGATGCTTGGGGTGAAGTTCAGAGCGCCCGAGTTGGCATAATCATGCAAGTATTGGAAGCGAAACCGGTTCAGAGTCTTGGCGCTGAACACTTCCGTATCACTCACTTGAACCGTGTGTTCCTGGCCGTGGGTGTTTACGGCCTGCGAAGCCAGGCTGAATTGGCCGATGTCGCTGTTGGTGGCGCTATCGTCATAAAATTGATAACGGAGCGACAGCACATTGTTGGTGCTTAATTGCAGGTCCACGCGTGGACTCAGGTTTGTCCGGGTGCGCGGGCTGGGTATCGATTGGGTGAATGGCGTCGGGGTAAAAAGCGGAGCGGGACCAAGCACCAGGGTGTTCACTACGGCGTCGTCACCAATGTCGCGACGAAAGAAAGTGAAGAAGAATGAGGCCTTCTTACTCAGCGGACCGCCGATGTTCGCGTTGTAGAAATCCGTGTGATACGCGGGAATTTGCGCCGCAAAAGGGCTGCGCGTATTCAGGAAGGAGCCGTTGAAATCGGCCATGCCCTGGCCGTGGAATTGGCTGCTGCCCGGGCGCGTGGTGATCTCAATCCTGCCATAGCCCGCTTTGTCATACTCCGCCGAGAAAGGATTCTGATTGATATGGATCTCCAGAATATCGGCCTTGGGGGGAAGTTGGCCGGCGGTAAATCCATCCACGTAAATCTGGCCGCCATTGGGTCCGGCCGAGGGCCCCGCCAGCGCTTCCAGTTCCGACTGCAATTCATCGGGATCGTCCGACAGCGCTTGCAGATCTTCTCCCTTAAGCACAATCGCACTTGCGTTTTCCGTGGGATTGACGCTTACCTTCGTGGTTTGCTCCGTCACCTGCACCTGCTGTACCTGCTCCGCGATCTTCAGCGCGATGTTCAGTTTAACGGTTCCGCCCGCTGCCACCTGCACGGCCGGCTGCTGGAACAGGTCGAAGCCCTTGGCGCGGGCGGTGACCGTGTAGCCCCCGGGGGCCAAGCCGATGATTTCGTAAGATCCGTCCGAATGAACCACGCCAGCCTTGGTTTGTCCCGTCGAAGACACGGCCGTTACTGCGGCGCGCGTCACAGCAGCGCCGGACGGGTCGGAAACCTGCCCTTGAATTGCCCCGGGGTTCTGACCGAAAACTAGACCTGGCAAAAGAAGGCCGAAGAGCAGCAGCGCTGCGAACGGCGCGCGCGCTCCAAACGTCTCAAATCTCATTCTATCTCCTTCGCGCATCATCGCGGCTGACGCTCGGTGCTACAAGAATGTTCTGTGGCTTTTGCCCAGATCGCAGAATGGCACTGTTTCGAAGGGCTAGGAGTTATTCCAGAGAAGCGCAATGGACCCTGATGTGCCTAACCATCCCGCCAATGCCCTACCTTCTTTAAGACGTAGAGCTGCCCTGTCGGGTTTCATCCGCTTGCCCCAGAGCGAAAGAACCAGCAACGGTGGCTCCCGTGGTACTCGTAGCACATTCCCGCCAACGTCCGCAGTACACGGTAACGAAAGCTCAACGTCATCCTGAGCCAATGCCTTTTATCGGGGCGAAGGACCTGCATTTGCATTGTGTGACAACCCCAATTTTTACTGCCCTTCGCCAGGTCATCCCGCGCCCCGAATAAGCGAGATCGAGGATCAGGATGACGGGTTGGGGAGGTTTTTTCACTTTCGCATAGTAGTATTATTTCCCTACACCTATGGAGGAAAAGAGCGGGCAGAATGTTGACGTTACGAAGAGGATCATTTCCATGGACCAATGGATGAAGAAACCATGCTTCGTCCACGCCGTGTACTGGAAAACGGCTGCCTGCCGGAGTTGAAAGGAACCGTCACATGAATTGGCTTTTATCGGTGCTGATTGTGGTTTCGTGTGTGATCGCGCTCGGGGCAGAAGTTCCGGATAATAACTCGACGGCGGCGCGGCGGGCGCGGCTGAAGTCTGAGCTCGCGGCGGAGTGGGAACACCGCCTGCGCGCTGACCCGGAACTCGCCACGACCTTGGGCGACACTCGATACAACGACCGCCTCAGCGATTTGTCGCCGGAATTCATGGCGGCGGAGCTGGAACACGACCGCCAGGCGTTGCGAACGTTCGAGGCAATCGACCCTACGGGATTCCCAGAGCAGGAGCGCCTGAGCCGGGACCTGATGATTCGCGATCTGCGCGAGCAAATTGAAAGCGCGCAGTTCAAAGACTGGGAAATGCCGGTCAACCAGTTCTGGGGAATTCATCTGGGGATGGCGAGTCTGCCTGCGTACATCACGTTTCGCTCGGTGAAAGATTATCGGGATTACATCGCGCGCCTGCATCAGGTGCCCCGTTTTCTTCAGCAAGCCACGGAGAACATGCGGGCCGGACTGCGCGACCACCTAATGCCGCCCCGTTACCTGCTGGAAAAAACGGTTGTCCAGGCGCAGGATATTGCTGCGAGACCCGCGGACGACAACCCCTTCACCGAGCCGGTACAGAAATTTCCCGCCGGTATCTCCGCGAACGATCAGACGGCACTGCGCGATGCGGTGATGGCCGCGGTCAAGCAGCAGGTGGCGCCGGCCTACGCGCGCCTGGCGGAATTCCTGCGCACTGAATACGCGCCGCACGGCCGCACCGAATACGGCATCTGGGCGCTGCCCGACGGCGACGCCCGCTATCGCTTCGACATCAAGCAAATGACTACCACGGATCTCGGCCCGGAGCAGATCCACCAGATGGGCCTCCGGCAGGTGGCGGAGATTGAAGCGCAAATGCTGGCGCTGGCTCGTCAGCAGGGTTACAAAGACTTAGCGAGCTTCGGCGCGCACATTCGCAACGCCACGGAGCTTTATGCCACTTCCGGCGAGCAGCTTTTGAATTTATATCAGCATTACGCCGATCAGATGAGTGTCAAGCTTCCGCGACTGTTTGGACATTTGCCTAAGAACAGACTGATCGTCGTCCCGATGGAGGCCTTCCGGGCGCCGAATGCTCCGCCCGCTGACTATTCGCTCGGCGCGGCGGATGGCTCGCGTCCCGGCCGCATCAACGTGAATGAATACGACCCGCAGCACCGCCTGCTGCCCAACGTGGAAGCCATCGCCTACCACGAGGGGATTCCCGGCCATCATCTCCAGTTTTCCATCGCCCAGGAGCAAACGGATCTGCCCGCCTTCCGTCGTTTCGCCTCCTATACCGCATACACGGAGGGGTGGGCGTTCTACGCCGAGCGGTTGGGCAAGGAAGTAGGCTTCTACCAGAACCCCTACGACGAGTTCGGACGGCTGGAAAATGAAATGTGGCGGTCCGTGCGCCTGGTAGTGGACACGGGCGTACACGCCAAGCACTGGTCGCGCCAACAGATGGTGGACTTCTTCCGCCGCTATACGGCCATGGACGAGCCGAACATTGAAACGGAAGTGGATCGCTACATCGCCTGGCCAGGTCAGGCGTTGGGGTACAAGCTGGGACAGATGAAGATTATCGAATTGCGGGAGCGCGCCGGGCAGCAATTGGGCGAGCGGTTCGACCTGCGCGCTTTCCACGACGCTCTGCTCGCCGACGGCCCCTTGCCCCTGGATGTGCTGGAGACAAACATCAACCTGTGGATCGCCGCGCAAAAGTAATTCGCTAGTGCTGCGCGCTGATTCGGGCGCGACGGTATCGCCACATAGGGGCAAAGAACCGCCCCTAGCTCGCGGCCCGCGTTCCGGTCTTCAGATCGATGACCATCAAGTTGCCGTCTGTATGCCAGGCGCCTCCGGTAGCGGTCATGCCGCTGGTGAGCGGGTTGGGAGGTGCGACGGGCTGGGCAGCTTGAACCGCGCCGCCGAGGAATAGGTCAGACTGCACTTGCTGGCGCTCGTCGTCGAGATTGGCGTCCGTGGCGTGGGAAATCACGCCGGGGTGGACGTCAATGCCAATGTCGTGGGTGGCGGCTCCCAGCCAGATCGGACGCCCGTCGGGCGCGGTGGCTTGCGTTTGCCACAGGCGCAGGTGATGCCGCTTGTTGAAAGTGTTGAACGTCTTCTCGAAGGCCAGGTCCTCTTTGCGCCCAAACACGTAGAGGTCGGAAACGGGAGCGGCATCGTAGCCATCATCGTTGATCACCGCCTGGGCCGTTTTCCAAATCGACTTTTCATTCTTCTTCTTCGGTTCGGTCCAGCCGGCTTGCTGGAAGGCTTGCTCAATCTCTTGTGCCGTGCCGATGACAACCAGATTGATGGGATCGCCCGGCCGGTTATCGCGGCTGGCCGCGCGTTGTGGAGCACTGGTCAAAAGGTTCGCCACGGTATCGCGCACGTCGGAAGGAAGCGGGTGAGGCCCGGTCGACGCGACGAAGCGATTCAGCTTCAGCGGGTCTGTCAAGGTGAATTGAAGGTCGGCCCCCACCGGCAGCTCGATGGCCGTATTAACCTGGCCGATCTTCTGTTTCTGGATCTGGTCGTTGACGGAAGTATCGATCTGGCCCAGTTTTTGCAGTACGCCGCCGAGGAGGGAGGCCGGCGTTTCCGACTGGAGCACGCCGACGATCGTTCCATCGGCCATCAATGTTTCCCGCGCATTGCTGACTGCGGTCAAGTGTCCTTTAATCGGGAGCGTGCCTTCGCCCGGAATAGTGACATCCTTGAAGTTCAAGAGCAGTTCCGAGCGCTGATCCGACGTGGTGGGCTGGCTACACTTCTCGATCGTTCCCCCCAGGGTTGCGCCATACGGAATGACGACCTGGTCCTGGAGCAGCACTTCCCGCGCCACGCTGGCCGCCACCGCCTGCCCTTCCTTGGAGGTCTTTGTGCTCACGGCAGTTTGAAGATGTAAATACAAAACCGTGCCCGCGGGGAGGGAAGGCCCGCTCGCCGGGGCTTTGGGCGTTTTCGCCGAAACATCGAAAACCGGCAAGAAAAAGATTATGGCTAGCAGCACCCCTCTCGGAAGAAGAGATGATCTCGCGCCGAACTTTTTTGCGCGCTCGACGGACGCATCTGGGATTACCATGTTATTCCCTCCTGAAGCTTTTGAAGAATCCGCATGAATGTTTTGGGATCCTCCGCGCCAGAAAAGCCACTGATTTTGATTTCAACCCTCAACGGCGGGTTGCTTAGCGAGTGCCGCGGATGGATGCGCAATTCAACGGCCAACGGCTCACCCTGCGCTCTTTCGCTGCTTCAGCTTACTCAAGTGACTTGTGAAAACGGAGGACGCTAATCCCTAATAAGATTACCGCAGAGGCTGCCATGGCGGCAACCTGCGGCCAGAGAATGTCAAGTCCAACGCCCTTTAGATAGACGCTGCGCAGGACCACCATGACGTAGCGCATGGGGTTGAGATAGGTGAGTTCCTGAAAGAACACGGGCATGCTGCTGATGGGCGTAGCGAATCCGGAAAGGGTAATCATGGGCATGGTGAAGAAGAAGGACGTAATCATGGCCTGCTGCTGGGTGGCGGAAACGGTCGAGATCAGAAGTCCCAGCCCTAATGAAGCGAAAATGAAGGCGATTACGCCGACCGCCAGCACGCCCAGGCTCCCGCGAAAGGGCACGCCGAACCATAGCGTTCCGACCAGCGAGATGATGGTGGCGTCGAAGCAGCCAATGAGGAAGAAGGGAATGGTTTTGCCCAAAATGAATTCCCAACGGCGGATGGGCGTGACCATTACCTGCTCGAGCGTGCCAATCTCGCGCTCGCGCACCACGGCGAAGGCGGTCAGCATCATGACCATGATCAGGGTGAGGTTGCCGATCACGCTGGGAACAAAATACCAGCGGCTTTCCAGCCCCTCGTTGAACCACGGCCGGACCTCGAGGTCCGCCTGGGGCAGGGAAGCGACGAACTGTGGCGCCGTCCGCTGCATCCGGTCGAGTTGGTAGTGACGCGCGAATTGCGCTCCAATCTGGTTGAGATAGCCTAGCGCCACCAGCGCGGTGTTGGAATTCGAGCAATCCACCAGCACCTGCACCGCCGCGCCATGTCCGTTGCGGAGGCGCTGCGCGAACCCGGAATCGATTTCCAGCGCCACCAGGACGTCGCCCCGGTCTATGGCGTCGCGGAGTTGCTCGCGCCGTGAGGCATGCGTCTTAAGATCGAAATAACGGCTGGCCGAGAAGTGCGAAATCAGTTCGCGGCTCTCCTGGCTGTTATCGAAGTCGAGCACTGCCAGCTCAACATGTTTTACGTCGAGCGTGGCCGCGTACCCGAACACGAGCATCTGGATCACCGGCGGTCCCACCAGCATCCATCGCGTGCGTGGGTCGCGCAGAGTTTGGATGAACTCCTTCCGCAGCATGTGACCGATGCGCCTGAGTGAAGCGATAAAGCTCATCCCAGCCTCTTTTGAAAAGCGCGGGTGGCCAGCGTGATTGCCACCGCGGCAATGATGGCCAGCGCCGTCACCTGTCCTGCCATCAGTCCCGCGGGAGTCCCTTTCAGGAAGACGTTGCGCAGGATCGAGACGTAATAGCGCGCGGGCAGAATTCGGGTAATCCACTGCACCACCGTGGGCATCTGCTCAATGGGGAAGACGAATCCCGACAACAGAAAAGCCGGCAGGAAGGTGGTCAGCAGGGCCAATTGGCTGGCCGCAAGCTGCGATTTGGCCACCACGGAGATCAGATACCCCAGCGACAACACCACGATGAGAAACAGCATCGAGCAACCGAACATGAGCGTCCAGCTTCCCCGAAAGGGGACGCCGAACCAATACACGCCCATGTCGGCACACAGCGCGGTGTCAAACATTCCGATGACGAAGTAAGGCGCCAGCTTCCCAATCTCGATTTCGAGCTTGCCCACGGGCGTGGAAATAAGCTGCTCCATGGTGCCGCGTTCCCACTCGCGCGCGATGGTCAGCGAGGTGAGGAACGCGCCGACCACGGCCATCACCAGGGCTACCACGCCGGGGATGATGTTCGCCATGCTCGCCAGGTCTTCGTTGAACCACGTCCGCGGCTCGAACTGAATGTTCGGAACCGTCGCCGCCATGCCGTGGCGCTGCTGCCATTCGATCTGCACTTGCTGCGAGTAGGACTCCACGATGCTCAGCGCGTACCCCATCCCGATGCTGGCGCTATTGCTGTCACTCGCATCGAGCAGCGCCTGCACGCTGGCCTGGCCGCGGGAACGCAGCGTCTCTGAGAATTGCGTCGGCACCACCACCGCGACCGTACAGACGCCTTCATCGATGTTGCGCACCACGTCCAAATAATCCGGCGACACGCGGACAATATTGAAGTAATCGGTGGCCTGGAAGCGCTTCAGCAGGTCCTGGCTGGTTTGGCTGCCGTCGCGGTCGTAGACGCAAAGGGGAATGTGGTGGATATCCAGGTTCACGGCGTAGCCATATATAAAAAGCTGGATGAGCGGCATGGCCACGATGATGAGAAGACTCCGGGGATCGCGCCGGATCTGGATCACTTCCTTGCGCATCACGGCCATGATGCGGCGCAGGCTCATACGGCCCTCCCAGGTTTCGCCTGGCGGCCGGCTGTCAGCGAGACAAAGACGTCCTCCAGGCTGGGTGGAATCTGCTCGATCCGGCTGACGCGAATCTGTTGTGCTTCCAGCGCGGCGCGGATGGCCGGCATCGCGGTCTGGGCGTCTGCGACCACGGCGTGCAGGCTGCTGCCGAATACGGCGGAGTCCAGCACGCCCGGCGCCGCTTGCAGGGCTTCGAGCGCAGGGCCCAGGGGTTCGCAATCCACCAGCAGGAGCTGGCCCTTCATATGTTGCGTCTTGAGCTCGGTGGGAGTGCCCATGGCCACGATGCGTCCGCGATCGATCAGCACCAGGCGATTGCAGTATTCCGCCTCGTCCATGTAGTGCGTAGTGACGAACACGGTGACGCCCTCGTCTACCATTTGCTGGATCAGTTCCCAGAATTGACGGCGCGATACCGGATCCACGCCCGACGTAGGCTCGTCCAAAAAGACAATGGGTGGGCGATGCATGACGGCGCACCCCAGCGCCAGCCGCTGCTTCCAGCCCACCGCCAGGTCGCGCGTGGGAGATTGCTCGCGGCCCTCGAGTCCGGCCATGTGCAGCGCCCACGCCATCCGCTGCGGCAGGTCCTTGCCGGGCACGCTGTACAATCCCGCAAAGAAACGCAGGTTCTCCACGACCTTCAAATCGTTATAGAGCGAGAATTTCTGCGACATGTAGCCGATTTGCTGGCGAACCAGTTCCGGCTGCACGGCCACATCAACGCCGGCCACGCGCACCCGCCCCGACGTGGGCTGGAGCAGCCCGCAGAGGACACGGATGGTGGTGGACTTGCCCGCGCCATTGGGACCAAGAAAACCGAAGATCTCCCCGCGCTGTGCCTGGAAAGTGATGCGGTCCACGGCCACAAATGTGCCAAAGCGCTTGGTGAGATTCTCGACAATCACGGAATGTTCGTTTGTCGCCATACGGGATTGTTCTCAGGCTTGCTTTCCACCGCCGAAACGAACAGGTCCTCAATGCTGGGCGCGACTTGCTGAACGGATTCGTACGGAACGCCTGCGACAGCCAAGTCCGCCCGCAAGTCCGGCAGACGGCGAGCGGCCTCGTCTACGAACAGATGGACGCGGTCGCCTACCAGCAATGCGCTGCGCACACCCGGAGCATGCTCCAGTAGGGCGCGGATTCGCGCCGGCTCCGCGGCATGAACCGCCACGATTTCGCCGGGGAATTTTCGCTTCAACTCTTCCGGGCGATCGCAAAACAGCAGGCGGCCCTGGTGCAGTAAGGCGACGCGATGGCAGCGTTCGGCCTCGTCGAGATACGAGGTGGAAGTGAGAATCGCCACGCCTTCGCCGAGCAGGGAATACAGGATTCGCCAGAAGTCGCGGCGCGAGACGGGATCCACCCCGTTGGTCGGTTCGTCCAGCAGGAGCACTTTCGGTGTGTGAATCAGCGCGCAGACCAGGCCCAGTTTCTGTTTCATCCCGCCGGAAAGGTTTCCGGCCAGACGGCGGCGGAAATCGCTGAGGCCGGCGGCCGCCAGCAACTCTTGGGCGCGGCGCTCGCGCTGCTTGCGGGCTACCCCAAATAAATCTGCGTAAAACCTCAGGTTTTCGTCCACCGTCAAGTCTTCGTACAGGCCAAATCGCTGCGACATGTAGCTCAATTCGGACTTGGCGCTCTCCGGGTCGCGCACCACGTCGCATCCGGCCACCTGCACCGTACCGGAATCTGCGGACAGCACGCCCGCCAGCATGCGCATGGTGGTGGTCTTGCCCGCGCCGTCCGGACCGACCAAGCCGAAGATTTCTCCCGCGTACACTTCAAAGCTCAGCCCCGCGACGGCCTGGACGGCGCCGAAGCGCTTGCTGAGCGAGGAAACGGTGATGGCAGGCGAGGAATTCATTGGACTATATTGCTGACAGCCAACGGCTCACAGCCAACATCCTGCGGACACTGTGAGCCGTTGGCCGCGAGCGGAGCAACCTGATGTTCCCAGACCGATAAGCTGTCAGCGGTGAGCTAGCTGAAGGCTGTCAGCTTATCTTGATCATCGCGTCTGCCGGCATTCCCGGCTTCAGCTCGTGGTTGGGATTCTCCACGTCCACTTTCATCCGGTAAACCAGCGTCACGCGCTCCTTTTCGGTCTCCACGCTCTTCGGTGTGAATTCCGCCTCCGAAGAGATGAACGATATCCGGCCGTGGTAGATCCTGTCGGGAAACGTATCCGTCCGCACATCCACCGACTGTCCCCAATGGACCTTTCCCAGGTCCGTCTCCGGCACATACACGCGAACCCAAAGGTGGTCAAGGTCCGCGAGGGTCACGATGGGCGTGCCTGGCGAAACCACCTCTCCCAACTCCGCCTGGCGTTCCAGTACTACCCCGTTGAAGGGCGCACGCAGCACGGTGTATGCCAGGCGGATGCGGGACATGTGCAGGTTCTGCTCCGCCTGATGTAGGTTGGCGCGCTCCACCGCCAATTCCTCTTTGCGCGTCCCTTCCAGCAGTTCGTTGTAGATCTGGCGGTCGCGGTCGTACTCAGCCTGCGCGCGAGTGACATTCGTAGCGGCCAAATCGCGCGTCTGGCCCGGAATCTCGTCCTTTACGTACAGGGCCTGATAGCGGGCGTAGTCCTTTTTCTTCTGCTCCAGGTCCGCTTGGGCGTCCAGCATCGCGAGCTTGGCGGCCTCGATCTCTTGCGGGCGGGTGCCCGCCAGGCCCAGGCTGAGTTGCCGGTTGCGTACCGTATTGCCGGATTCATCCACCGCCACCTGCTGCCGGTAGTCGTCATTGTCGAGCCGGGCCACCAGATCGCCGCATTTCAGCGTCACACCTTCGTCCACCGGCAGCTCCACAATACGACCGGTCACCTTGAAGCTCACCAGGCTCTCGTGCGCCTCGATATTTCCCGAAAGCTTCAGCACATTTTGGGGTGCAGCCTTGCGGTACCATTCGGGATGGAAATAGGCCAGGCCACCGCCAATCGCCAGCAGCAACAGGAGCGGAATCACGCGTTTCATGTCTTTTGCCTCTGACCAAGAAGAATCGAGCTTCGAAACTCGAAATCCGAAATTCGAAATTCGAAACACGGTCCCAGTTTCGAGCTCCCAGCTTTGTGTGCCCGCAGCTCACGGGCCGCTGAGATACCTCTGATAGGTCTTCTCCGTCCCTCCCAGCGCGCGGACCATGGCCATGATGGCGTCGGCGTGCTGCGCGAGGGCGGTGATGTGGTCGTCTTGCGCGTTCGCCAGGCTGGATTGAGCAGTCACAACCTCGATGTTGTCCGTCACGCCGTTGCGAAAACGGTCCTGTGCCAGGGTGAGTTCGCGCTCAGCCAAATGAAGGCCCGCCTCCGTTACCGTCACCTGGTTCTCGGTTGACTCGAGGTCCAGCACGGACTTCCGCAATTCCTGTTCGATCTCCCGGTCAAGATCGTCGATCTGGGCGTTCAGGCGTTTCAACTGGCTTTGGAGTTCGGTCTTCTCGCCGGCGCGGTCCTGGTCAAACAGGGTCACGTTGAGCGTGCCCTGAATCTCGCCGGTCCCCGCCAGGGAGTTGAAACCGCGCCCGATCGCCCCATAGTCACCGCTCACTGTCAGCGTGGGCAGATAGCGCGCCCGCGAAGCTTTGAGCTGCTCGACCAGTGAATCTCGCTGTTTCAGTAGCGCCCCATAATCCGACCGCGCCTCGATGGCCGTCTCGAGCGCGTGGCTTGCATCCGCCGATTCCACGTGGTGAAATTTCAGCGGTTCAGCCAATGCCAGCGGCGTGCCGGGGCTTAGTCCGAGGAAGTGGGCGAGGGCGAGCAGGGAAGTCTGATAGCCGTCACGCGCTACGAGCACGCTCTGCTGGTCCCGCGCCAGTTGTACCTGCGCGCGGACCACGTCCACCGCTGTGGCCAATCCCTGGGCGTGTTGGTCGCGCGCCAGTTTCTCCAGCGTCTGCGACGTCGTTACGCGCGATTCGGCAGCTTCAACCTCCGCCGCATAGGACTGCGCGTCAAGGTAAAGCCCGGCGGCCTGCCGGACCACCAGATCGCGTGCGTCCTGGTAATCGAGTTTGGCGGCTTCATCCTGTCTTTCGCTGGCCCTCCAAGCGTGGTAGGCGCGGCGATCAATCAGGGATTGGCTTCCGGAAACGCGGAAGTCGTAGTGATTGAACGGCCTGACCACCATCGGAACCTGGGGAAAGGAGATTCCCAGGGCGGCCAAATCGATGTTTTCGCGGTTCGCCAGCGCGTCACCATTGACGTGTGGGAGCAGGGAAGACCGCCGCCGTTCGAGCGTACCCCGGGCTTCATCCACCTGGGCGCTGGCAATGCGCACGCTGAGGTTCTGTTTCAGCGCCAGACTTATAGCTTCCTGCAATGTCAGGCTCCGCGGTGTTGCCTGTTGCGCTTTCGCCGCGGGCCGGGTTGCCAATAAAAAGGCTACCAGCAGCGCGATCCATCCCGCCCTCGACCCCATGAAGCGTCTCCCTTTAGTCCTTTTTGCGAACCAGACTGCTCAGTACGAAATCCACGTGTGCCTGCATGAAAGCGGTTAGATCCAGCGGGTGGTGCTCCGCGAACAACAGTTGCCACACCATGGCCAGCAGCGCCGGGGCAACGACAATTTGCGGAAAATCCAGCACCTTGGTCTCCCGGAATTCGCCACTCGCCACTCCCTGCATCAGTACTTGCCGCATCGCCCTTATGCCCGGAACGATGATTTCCTGATGGTAGATTTCCGCTAGCTGTGGAAACCGGCCGCTCTCCGCCACCAACATGCGTACGATGGCGCCAACCTTCTGGTTGCGCACCACGTTCATATACATTTGCGACAGCAACGCCCGAAGCAGTTCGGAGGGAGAGCCCGGCAAAGTTTTTACCAGTACATCGAATCTTTTCGGAATCAAGGTGCGAACGACCGCCTGAAAGAGGCGGTCCTTATTCGGGAAATAAAGGTAGATCGTTCCTTTGGCAATTCCGGCCTGGCGGGCGACGTCATCGATCCGGGCGGCTTCGTATCCGTGCGCAGCGAAGACTTCAAATGCGGCCGCCAGGATTTCCTGCTGCCGCTGCGCTTTCTGCTGCCGCCGCAGATTGGGCGCCTTCGCCGGTTTGAGCCCCATGGAATGCACGCTCCGCATCGATCTCCCTCGAATTAATGACTGAACAGTCAGTCAGTACGGCGTTGAACAAAACATAGGCCCACGGAAACGGATTGTCAATAGGTTTTTGCGTCGTTGTTTTTCGTCAAGCAGAAGAGTTCTTCAGACGCTTTTAAGCCAAATCGCTTCCACTTCGCCGGCACGCTGCTGCTCGTATACTTTGACCAACCCGGCGCTGGCAGCCGCGGAGTCGAGAGCGTTTATTGAGGGAAATCCCACGAAGCGAATAAGGCGCCGGCCCAGCTTTGCCAACCAGGAACGGAAGACAAGATCCGTGTAGACCAGATATCCTCCGCTCCGCAGTACGCGCACCATTTCGACCAGTGCCCGTTCCCAATCCGGGATGTGATGGGTAACCATGCTGCACGCCACGACGTCGAACGCACCGTCTTGAAAGTCTAACCGCGTCGCATCCATCACCCTGAAGTTCAGGTTCGGACGTCCGCCACGGTTTTTGGCGGCCTCGATTTGTTTCGGATCCAGGTCGACGCCTGTGACTTCCAGATCGGTTTTGGCGGCAATCTCGTGGGCGGCGGCGCCGACGCCGCAACCGACATCCAAGTAGCGCCATCCAGCCTGCAAATTAAGACGGTCCAGCAGTTGCTGGGCACGGGCAGCTACAGCCCGTGTGTGACCCGGTCGGTTGACGAAGTGTTTCTCGATTGCGGTCATTTTCATGCTGGGGCTCTCAGCAAAGCGGCGTGGCTGCGGCGCATGGCCGGGCGCTCGGCCAATGTGAAGCCGGCATGAATCGCCGATTCAAGTTCGGATTCGAAATCCGGCGTCTTCACATGGCCGGCTGGTTCGGCAAAGAGCAGTCCCGCGCCGGGCTTTGAGGCTTTTGCGATTTCAACAAAGAACGGTTCGACGGCGGGCAGTTCGTGGACGAGGTAAAGCGCCAGCGTGAGGTCGACGGCGCCCGCGAGATCGGCGATGCCTAAACTGTGCGGAGTGGTGACGCGTGCATCCAGGCGGCCCTGGAGTCCGGCGCGTGCGGCACGTCGCTGGAGTGTTGCCATCATGCGCGGCTGAATATCGACGGCCACCACGCGGCCGGACGGGCCCACCAGGCGGGCCAGTTCGAGTGTGAAGAAGCCCATGCCGGGACCCGGCTCGAGCACGGTCATGCCTTGTCGAACGTAAGGCGCCAGCAACGTACGGGGATTGTGCATTAGCCTTCGCAATGGGCTGGCGAGCAGATAACCTAACCACCAGGGGCAGACTCGGTGCGGCATGGGGTTCTCTCACTATGTAGCGGTAGTTACTCATCACTTGTCACTTCTTACTCATCACTTACGGCAGTTTGGTTGCGGCCCTGCCGCGTCGTGTCGCTCACGCTTTGGGTTGTGCCGGCGAGGTTCCAAAGGGGCCGCAACTGCGCATTCCGGCGCGGAATTTCTCCCGCTCTTCGGGCGTCATCTGCTGCCAGCGTTCAAACATACGCCGCCGCCAGTGCATTCCAAAAGCCGGCGCCCATCCTCTAAACAGGATCTTGCAGAGCACCAGGAGGCCGAGAGCCTGCCAAAAACGGATCGTGTGCAAGCCGAAGATGGCCGGCATCAGCCAGTTCCAGAGCCACATGACAGCAAAGGTGAAAACCGCCGCCGCCAGAATAACGAAAACCAGGATCTTCAGTACTCTTAAAATTCGATGTGTCTTCATTATTTTTGACCTCACGTTTGCTTGAATTCATCGTAGATGGCCCGCAGTCGCTTCCGCAGATGCAGCACCGCGTAATGCTTTCGGGAGAGCAGCGTGTTCACGCTCACTCCCGTGGCCGCGGCAAGCTCATTGAAGCTGCGCCCTTCGAGTTCGTGCGCCACAAAGACGTCACGCTGTTCCGCCGGAAGCTCTTCCAGCGCGGCGTCGATTTCATCGAGTAAAATGCCGCGAGCGAAGGCTGCCTCGGGACCAGCGTCGGGGGAGGGAAGCAGGTCTTCCCACGGAAACCACTCTCCCGCTTCGTCCCCGGTCGCCGTAGGTTTGCCCAATGTTTCCGGCCGGCGTTTGCGGAATCTATCGATGATGCGGTTCCGCGCCACCCGGAACAACCATGCGCCCACTTGCTCCAAGGGCTTCATCAACCGGTAGGCTTGCACAAGTTCGAAGAAGACGTCTTGGAGAATATCTTCCGCTTCGCTCTCGTCCATCACCCGCCGGCGGATGAAATTGCGCAGCCGCCCTTCTTCCTGCTCGACGGCCTCCTCAATGCGGCGATTTTGCTCGTCGGTCATGAAATCGATGCTCAGTGCGTCATCCATCCCATAGTGGAGACGAAACAGACAAGCGAATATTTTAGGGCAGATCAAATTGAACTGGAAAAGCGCAAGCCGATTCGTGTATCGCACTTAACACATAATCAGCAGGGCTGGAACAACTGTGACTCAGGAAAACAAGAATAGCAACCCTCTCGGCCACAGGCGTTTCCTCGCGAACGGGCTTTCGAAATAAATTTGAGATCCAGATGGCATCTCGGGATCGCAGCGATACGTGTCTGCCCGGCGTCTGCGGGGCTGGGCAACCGTAACGTGGTGCGGCAATTAACAGGTCTTCTCCGCGACCTCTGCGCATAGGAATATCTCGCAGAACCCACGGAGTTGGTCGGGAACCCCTGGGTGAAAGCTCTTTATACAGAGGGCGTGGCGAAAACCGTCGCAGGACAACATCGTCCTGGAGAATGGTGGTCCAGAGGGAGGCGAGGAATGAGGAACAAGGCAACGGCAGTGATCGGAGGCATGCTACTTTTCTTTTGCCCGCTGGCGGGAGTCATCCTACTCCTGTGGGTCTTCTGGGACGACTTATTCTAATGCGCGTTCAAGTTGAGACTAACTATCCAAGGCCAAGCGGTGAGACGGTGCAAGCCTTCCCGATCCGCAGCGAGCCGGGGCAAGCCTTGCTGCAACTGTCGGATGACCGCATCCAGATGGTTAAACACCCGGTTGGGAAACTCCTTTTCGCGCAATTCATCCCAAACATGTTCCTGTGGATTCAGTTCGGGTGCGTAAGGCGGCAAGGCCAACAGCCGGATGTTCTGGGGGATCGGCAGGTCTTTGGCCTTGTGGGAACTAGCTCCGTCCAGCGCCATGACGATGAAGTCGCCCGCGTGGGCCTGGCTCACTTGGGCCAGAAACTCGCCCATGCGGGCCGTGTTCATTTCGCGGCCCACTCGCCAATCCAACTCGCCGGCCAGGGGGCTGACCGCGCCATAGACGTAAACAAACTCGCGCTCGTAACCGTTGCCCATCACGGGGCGCAGCGGGGCCGGAGCCCAGCAGCGTTTGGGGCGCACCATGCGCCCGAAGCGTGCCTCGTCTTGAAACATCAGGCGCACGGGGCGGCCTTGCACGACCGCGGGGGTCAGCAAGGCTGCCAGCGTTTCGGGGAGTTTTTTTTCCACTCCGCCTGGACCGCCGGATCGCTTTTCGGGTGCCGCGTATCGGGCGCGACTTTTCGCCACCCGTGCCGCGCCAAGAGACGGTACACGACCGACGGAGCGATCTTGCGGCCCAACTTTTCCGCCAGCGCCGACCGCAGCGGAGAAACCACCAGAACGCCCGCCTGCCGAGCTTGTTCGACCCACGGAGTCAGGAACGCCTCTTCCTCTTCCCAGCTCAGCAACGCCCGTCTCCGTCCGCCCCATTTCTTGCGGGGCCGTGAGGGCGTCTGCAGGCTGTGGCGAAATTGTTGCTGCAGGCGATGCACCGACGCCCGTCCCACGCCCAGCAAGGAGGCCGTCTGTTCCAGGGTGGTGCCAGTGAGGCCCGGCAGCAACACGGCTTGGGCGGCTTTCAACTGCCGAATATCGCGGCTTTCGGCAACCATGGCTCGCGCTTTCGAGACGAGTTTCCAATCGATTCGTCGTGGCCTTGACATGCCGCGATTGTATCATAGTTAGTCTCATCTTGAAAGCGACTTAGAATTAGGGGCTCTGACGTTGGCGATTTATGATGATCATTGCCAGGCCAAAGCCAGGAAAGCGCTGACGGAGAGCCTGCACGCCGATGTGGGCATTTTCCATGCGTACGCCCTGGCGATGGGGGCGAGCGAAGAGCGCCGGCGGCGCCCCCCGCGCAGCCCCGCCGCGAGGCTCGGTTCCGTAAAGCGATGGGGTATGAGGACGCGCGAAAGTGTGGAACGCCTGTCCCTGGCAGCCGCCGGGAACGTAAAGTCCTGCCTCGCCTACTTCAACCGTGGTGAAAGGACCACCATTGGCACGCCGGCAGAGGTTTAGAAACGGGGTACGGGAAACAGGACACGGGCCTGCGACGAGGAAAACGGGAATACCCTGAAGTATCCGTATTGATGTTTAGGCTCACCCGACCGCACGTCCCATTTGGTCAAATCGCTGCCAGAAGGATTCTAGACGCAATTGAAAGCTGGTACGACTGGAGGGATTCGAACCCCCGGCCTGTTGCTCCGGAGACCACAACCAATATGTCATCTTGTTGATTCGTTTAGCTTTTTCTTCGGTACAGTTATACGGTTTACGGGGTGGCGAGCCGGCACGTGGCGGAGTTGCAGCGGGATTTGTAGGGACTTTAGCCGGGAATTATCCCTCAAAGGAGAACCATTGACGAGAAGCAATCTCGTGTGGTAAATAGCAAAACGTTTTAGATTCCGTGTAAAGCGATTTACAACAAGTTATGCGTATCTGACTGCAAAGGGCCGGGGCACAGGTTGGCGGACTGGCAATACTCAGCCAGCCATTGCCGGTGAGCGGGCGGGGGCTGGAGTAAGTAGGCAATGATCCTGCCAACCCGGACCTGCAATCCTAACTGGGCCCAATGTGAAACTCATGCCAAGGGACGATTTTCCATGATGACGCGCTTCGGCGAGGGTTTCCTTCGCTAACATCACCGGTTTGCCGTTGAACCCTTGCCCCCGCACACGATATACCCGCGGAAGCGAAGAAAAGCCAATCGGTATCGCAAGGGTGTATGTCTGACACGATGATTCCCAAATTGATCGCTCCGGCCGCCACCCCCCAGAAGGGTCCAACTGCACTTTCAAAGAAAGAACGCACACGGCGCACACTGGCACGTGAGCCTGTTGACAGGCTTCCGACCCAGGTGAACTACACGGGAGCCATGGGCGAGAAGCTCGCGGCTTGGTTTGGTGTTCCTCTCTCAGAACTTAATGCACGCCTTGACAACCACCTGTTACGCGTCGACATTGCTTGCACCAAGAAACTGTCGGCCGACCACCGGGTTGCTTTCGATTGGTGGGGAGCTGGATGGAGCACGGAAACCGAGGGATACTGGCATTCTTGGGCGCCATTGGCCGAGTGTTCGGACTTAAAACAGTACGCTTGGCCCAATCCGTACGACCAGGCGCTCTTGGACGGAGCAGCGCACGCGATCAGCACTGACGGACAAAATCGCTTCGTAGTTGCCAACTTCGGCTTCGCGCTGTTTGAGCGGGCGTGGTCATTGCGCGGCTTTGATGCGCTGCTCGTGGACATGATGGATCAACCGACATGGGTGGAGGAGCTGTTGGACCGCATCACCGAGATTCAGATTGTGCTTGCTCGCAGGTTCGTGGCTTTGGGTGTAGACGGAGGGTACTTCGGGGATGACTACGGTGCACAGAATTCGCTCCTTTTCTCTCCGAGACTTTGGACCGAGATGTATAAGCCGCGCCTTGCCAGGATGTTCGCGGTTTTCCGGGATGCAGATTTGCCGGTGATTTTGCACTCGGACGGAGATATTCGCGCGATCCTGCCGGATCTTGTCGATATTGGGGTTACTGCACTGAATCCCATACAGCCCGAAATACTAAATCACGAATGGTTGCAGCAGCAATTTGGAAATCATCTGGCATTTTACGGAGGAATTTCGACGCAGGATGTGCTACCGCGTGGTGACGCAAAAGAAATTCAGGCTGCAGTCGCAAGGTGTAAACGCGTACTTGCCCCCGACGGCACCGGCCTTCTGCTCGGCCCGTCGCACCGTATGCAAAGTGATATTAGTCCAGAAAGTGTGGAGGCCATGCTCAATGCTTTCCAGTGAGGATTGCGCTCTCTCAAATTCCGTGTGCGACCAGCAGGATCGCTACAACCTGATACCAAACGCGTTCCGCAAGCGTTTTGCAGCCGAGTTCCGAGTGGAAATTGCCGACGCACGGAATTGTGCTTGAGGACCACACCCGTGCATTGGCCAAGTACTTGGAAGCCAAATCGATCTTCTACCCGACCCATACGAGCGCGTCATCACCGTGGCAACCTGTCGAGATAATCTATGACCCGGAAAATACAGGAACTGAGTCCGTCGAACGAACGGCGGAAGCACTCACGGGAATGGCGGCGCAGGGGAAAACCGTCCTGCTCTGGGCGTCTGACACTAACCGCGGTAAGACAGGGGTTCCCGACAGAAGATGTGCAAGGGGAGGTTCCCTCGGAACAGAAGCTTGTCATGAAAGGAAGTAAGCTAATCCAATGAGGCAACAAAGGTTAAGTTGGTACGCCTGGAGGGATTCGAACCCCCGACCTGTTGCTCCGGAGGCAACCGCTCTATCCATCTGAGCTACAGGCGCACACTACCGCGAGCACCCCTGAGTGTACCGCTTCTCTGTTGCCATTTCAACCACCGAAAAACGCCGATGACCATCAGGGCCGCGTCCCGGCGCCTGCACCGTTCGCGTCACGGGTGTGAAATCCCTGAGCCTCCAGGTCCCGGACGCCCGCCACAACCGAAGCCTTACAATCCACATCTAATAACCAAGGAGAAACCATGCTGGCAAAAACTGAGAATCGGCTTGCCCTGGCAGGTGCCGGGCAGCAGTTTGTTCCGGTCAGGCGTCTCTCCCGCGCAAGGCTTGCCATGGCGTTTGGCGTGGCGGCGGCGTCGGATTTCCTGTCTATCTGGACTGAGTTTGCTCCGCCGCTTCAATGGCTGCTCGATCTGGGAACGGCAGGCCTCCTGTTCTTGATTCTGGGTCGAAGGTGGGCCCTGCTGCCAGGCTTGATTGTCGAAGCTATTCCCGGAATGGGAGTCTTTCCCGTGTGGATTCTGGTCGTCCTGTCTCTATTTGCCTATGACGAGATCAAATCGCGAAAAAGTATCGCTGGCAGTTGACGATGAGCGTGCACCATTCGTCGTGATCAACCTTTGCGCCGCGGTTTGACCACCTTCCTCCCCGTTGATCGCGCCGCCCTCGCACTGCTATTCTGACCTGCTATGAACGAAATCCGCGCGATTCCTTTGCCTGATGTCAACCTGATCGCCGCCTATTCGATTTTCATCGCCAGTTACGTCGTGTTTGCCCTTGGGAAATTTCCGGGGCTCAAGATTGACCGTCCTGGGGCGGCGATAATTGGCGCTGTCGCCACCGTGGCCTTCCGGATTGTGCCGCCCCACGAGGCCCTGCACTTCATCGACTTCCCCACGCTAGTACTTCTGTTTTCCATGATGCTGATCGTGGGCAATCTCCGCCTGGTGGGATTCTTCGAGTGGAATGTGGAGTTCGTGCTGCGGCGGCTGAAGCCGGCGCACCTTTTGCCTGCCGTGGTGTTTGCTTGCGGGTTGCTTTCCGCGTTTTTTGTGAATGACATCGTTTGCCTGGTTATGGTGCCGTTTGTTCTGGCGATCACCCGGCGGTTGAAACTTACGCCGCTTCCCTATCTGTTGGCGGTGGCGACCGGCTCGAACGTAGGCAGCGTAGCCACGATCACGGGGAATCCGCAGAACATGTTGATCGGCTCGTTTTCCGGAATCAAATACCGGGATTTCCTTTTTCACCTGGGACCGGTGGCGCTGGTAGGATTGCTCCTGAATTGGGCAGTCCTGCACCGGATGTACATGCGAGGGCAGCCGGCAGCGGCCTCGGCAGAAGCCATCCCCGTGCCCCGCCCGGATCTTTCGCGTTTGACCAAGCCCGTCGTGGTGGTCACGCTGGTTATTGTGGGATTTCTGGTGGGCGTGCCGCCCGCGATGATGGCAGCCCTGGGCGCCGCGGCCCTGCTGATCACCCGCACTACGGAACCCCGTAAGCTCTACGATGAGGTCGATTGGGGGCTGCTGGTTTTCTTTGTCGGCCTTTTCCTCATCGTGGGCGGGGCGGAGAACGCCGGCATTGTCGCGACCCTCCTCACGTTTGCACGCCACTGGAATTTGCAGCGCCTGGACGTTTTCGTGGTTGTCGTAACGCTGTTCAGCAATCTGGTGAGCAACGTCCCGGCGGTCATGCTGCTGAAATCCCTGGTGCCCGGCTTCGCTGATCCGCATACGGCGTGGCTGGCGCTGGCCACGGCCAGCACCCTGGCGGGCAATCTGACGATCACGGGTTCGGTAGCCAACATTATTGTGGTCGAAACGGCCCGGCCCGAATCTCCCATAGGCTTCTGGGATTACTTCCGCGCCGGGCTCCCAATCACAGTCTTGACTATTTTGTTCGGCTGGTTATGGCTCGCCATCGTACGATAACGCTGGGCGCGCAACGAGAAGTTCCGCGCCGCAACTGAAAACACGACGACTTTCGATCCGACATACTTTACGCTTGATAAACCACAGCTCTATAGGCTATCAACTGTGTTGCTCAAATAGGTGAGTGAGAAAGTCCTTAAGAGCCTTGGACGACACCGATGCGGACGAGACTACACCTGGTTTGAAGACGGGAAGGATGGGCATGGCTGACGATCCAAATCTCGCGGTCTTCCAGGACGTCCTCGAAAAGGAGCGCGCGGAAATCCGCCTCGGCCGGATCGCGCGGCTGGGAACCGACGAGGGGGAAGGTTATATAGGACTTGCCCTCTCGGGGGGAGGAATCCGCAGCGCCACCTTCAACTTGGGCGTTCTCCAAGCCCTCGCTGAGGGGAAAATCCTCCGTTACGTAGATTATCTTTCCACCGTCTCGGGTGGCGGCTACATCGGCTCCTGGCTCATTGCCTGGCTGAAACGGAGCACCTACGAAGAGGTCGAGAGGGAGCTTGTTCCCCAGTGGGACAAGCATGAGGCGTGCCGGCCAACGCCGCAGATCGAATTTCTGCGGGACTACAGCAATTACCTCACGCCTCAACTCGGGTTCCTGAGTGCCGACACCTGGGCGGCCATCGCCATCTTCCTCCGCAACCTGCTCCTCAACCTCACCATTTTCGTCTCCCTGTTTACCGGGGTTCTTCTGCTTTCCTACCTGCTGGCGATGTCGCCCGCCCCCGTCGGAGCCGAAAGGGGCTGGATTCCCCACGCGATCATTACGCCGGTTTTGGGTTTCGCCCTGGCCGCGGTCTCGGCGTACTTTTTGGAGAGAAACCTGCGCAAGGTCTGGGACGGCGCCGCGCCCGGCGAGACGACGCAACGGCAGATTCTCGCGCGGGTAGTCGTTCCTCTGTTCGCGGCAGCGTGGTTATTGAGCGCAAGCCTGGGCCACTACCCTGAACTGTGGGGCCGGCACGCACGTGCCTGGGAGATGGGAATCGCCCTTTCGGTCGCCGCCGTGAACCTGCTGGTATGGGCAAGCCTGACCGTCCGGAAATTCCAGGACCCCAAGACCCTGTATCTCTATGTGGGGCTCGGCTTCCATGGGCTGGCGTCCCTATCGTTCAGCATCTTGATTTTGGGTGTACTCTTCAACCGCTTCAACGGTTCATATGGGAGCGGTTTTAGAGCAACAGTGTGGGCGCCGCCGCTCGCTATCCTGATAGCGTTGCTGGCGGGCGCATTTCAGGTAGGTTTGATGGGACTTCTGCTTCGCAACGAGTTGCGCGAATGGACAGCACGCCTGGGAGGCTGGATTCTGAGTCTCGCGCTTGCCTGGGTGGCCCTGTTTGGCATTGCGTTTTACAGTCCCCTTCTCGCGATGAAGGCGGGCGCCTGGGTTAGCGGCGTGCTCACCGTAGGGTGGCTTGTTCACGCTATATCGGGCGCCATTTCAGCCTTCAGCGCCAACACGGGCAAGGCGGGCACGAGCGGCTGGTTGAATGTCCTGGTCCGTACGGCAACCCCCGTGTTTCTTGCCGGCTTGTTCATCCTGCTGTCTTTCGGAATTTATAAGCTCGCTGGCCCGTCGGTTTCCAGGCAAGTACAACCCGCGTCCGTCAAAGTGAGCGTCGCCTGGACGGCCGGTTCGTCGTCCGCCTCCACATCCGCGGAGGCCACCAGCCAAAGAAGGGAGAGCCTCAGCGAATTCTCAACCCGATATTGGCAGTCGATGAGCCAAAAGCAAGAGCACCGAGTGCTTTTCCTGGTTCTGGGGCTGGTTGCGCTCGTGTTCGGAGTGCTGCTGTCGCTGCGCGTTGACGTGAACGACTTTTCGATGCACCTGTTTTACCGCAACCGGCTGGTCCGCTGTTATCTGGGCGCGTCGCGGCCCGACCAGTTCGGAAGCGTCCCGCACCGCCGGCAGCCAAATGCGTTCACGGGTTTTGACCCGCATGACGATGTGCTCTTGGCGGATTTTGCCGGCACGGAGTATGCGGGTCCATACCCCATTCTGAACGCCACCCTCAACCTGACCCACGGGGAAAGACTCGCCTGGCAGGAGCGCAAGGCCGAAGCCTTTGCCTTCAGCCCTCTCTACTGCGGAGGAACTCAGAACGACAAGGAAGCCTATCGTCCCACGCGTAATTACGCCTATCCTGACGGACCTTACCTGGGCACCGCGTTTGCCATCTCGGGCGCCGCCGTATCTCCCTATTTGGGATTTCATATCTCCGCGGCGGCGGGTTTCCTTCTGACCGTGTTTAACGCGCGCCTTACGCAGTGGTTGCCCAATCCTTCCCAGGCGAAGTGGAACGTTACGGGGCCGCGCCTGGGGTTGATCTACCTGCTTAAAGAACTCTTTGGATTGATGGATGATGACAGCAACTACGTTTGCCTTTCGGATGGCGGGCACTTTGAGAATCTGGGGATTTATGAGTTGGTACGCCGGCGCTGCCGCTACATCATCGCATCCGACGCCGGCGCTGATCCCGGGCTGAAATTTGAGGACTTGGGCAACGCGATTCGCAAATGTTGGGCCGACTTCGGCGCGGCCATACAAATTGACGTAACCCGCATCCGCTTGGACCAGAATACCGGTTATAGCCACGTACATTGCGCCGTTGGCACTATTCAATATTCTGACAACAGCGAGGGGAAGTTCGTTTACCTGAAAGCCTCCCTCACCGGCGACGAGCCCACCGACGTCCTGGAGTATCGCTCGGCGCATGGGGAGTTCCCGCACCAATCCACCGTCGATCAGTGGTTCGACGAAGCCCAATTCGAAAGCTACCGCAAGCTGGGTTATCACATCGCGCAGACGGCGTTCAATGACACGCCTCGCGGCATCCATCTGAGCGACAACCGGGAACAGTATTTCCAGGTTCTGAAACGAATGTGGCGCCCGTCGGGAGCGGCGTAAGATTTGCCGTTGCTATCGTGGCTAACCGTGCCGCCGTTCAGGCTTGGAGGCTTCGCTTTGGGAGCGGGAGGCTTCGTGCTGCGTTGGTGTTGACACCACGGCCTGAGAGTGCGACCCTGAGCGGTGAGGCCGTAGCTCTGACGCGTGGCCCGGTAGACGTGAATTCCAGTGTTTCTGCTATCTGCATCGGGCGCGAGTCGGCAGAAAAGGAGATGTAAACATGGTGAAAAGAATAACGTATTCCTTGGCATTAGCAGTTGCGTGCGGGATGTTGCTGATGTGGGCAGGCGCAGCCATGGCGGCTGAAGAACCCGCCAAAGTCGATGGGAAGTGGGAAATGTCGTCCCAGGGCCGCAACGGTACCATGACCCAGACCCTTACGATCCAACAGGACGGCAGCACCATTAAAGGCACGTTGAGCGGACGGCGGGGAGATTCGCCCCTGGAAGGGACCGTTGATGGTAATAAGGTGAACTTCACCGTGAAGCGCCAGACGCCCGACGGTGACACCTTTGTGATGGAATACCACGCCACCGTGGACGGCGACTCGATGAAGGGAACAGTTCACAACGAGCGCTTTGGCGACCACGACTTCACCGCTACGCGCACCAAGTAACCGCCGCTGCGAATCCTGGCGCACTAGTTCTTCGGACCTCGTCGTCCAGTAAAGACTCACTCCGAGTCCTCTGTGCGCGCCTCTCCGCGACCTCGGTGTGAAACACCCGGGTGCACGCAGAGGCCGCAGCGAAAACATCACAGAGATTACGGAGATGCCGTGGTTTCTGTACCTACCAAGGAAGGCTTATTTCGCGGGGATCATTTCTACCTGCACCGAATTACGCGAACCTTCGGTGATGTGGACCGACTGGCCCTGATTCTCGAAAGGCTGGAGGAACTCGGGACTCCTGTACGCGCCTGCCTCTACCTTTTCCCACGCAAACACCTTGTAGTCACCGGGAGAAATGCCCTGTAAAAGGAAGTGGCCATTCTGGTCGGTTGTGACTGAGTTGAAGAGCTGCCCATCATCGCGGTGGGGCGGATCAGGCACCAGCGCCACGGTGGCGCCCTGGAACGGCTGCTGATCTTTGTAAACCACACCATCCACGCTCGCGCCATTGGGGCTGACGAGAATCTCCAGCGAGCCCGGCGCCTGCTTGGTATCGATCGTGACGGCCGCGGTGAGTACATCCACGCCATCCATGCGGGCGGACTTTACGAAGCAGTTGTCCGGCAGGTTGCTGAGGTAAATCTCGTAATCACCGTCAAAGGCGTTCTTCAGCAGGAAGCTCCCGTCAGGCTTGGTGGAATCAAACGTTCCGCTGCTAAAGGGCAGAAGCAAACCACTCCTGGGGGTCAGGCTGACCGTGATCGGGCCGTTCTGGGAATCGAGTTGCCCCTCAACCCGTACGTGTCCTTTGATCTCGACCCCCGGCGTGAGGCTGAGCCCCACGCCTTCAATGTCAGTGTCCGCTACTTCCACGGCTTGGCGGCCAACACAACGTTTGCCCTCATTATTGACCATCCCGGTAAGGTAATACGAACCCGGTGTCACGCCCGAAAGTTCGAAAGTGCTCTGACCGTCGGCGTCATGCACCATACCGGACTGCATCACGGCTCGATTGCTTTGGCCGGTAAGAAAGATCATTGCGTCCTGGGCGTCTCCACATCCGACGCTCACCACGCGCCCCCTGACGGCCACCGTGCGCACGGGTTGCAGAGTGATGTCGACGCCGGAAAATTCCTCGCCGCCGCGAACCTCGATGGGAGCGGCGCGACTGGCGTCCGGCACGCCCGGATAGTAGATCGGCAGGTAACCCTGCCTGGTCTTGGGGTCGAAAGGCGCGTGGACGAGCGTGGCCTGCACAAAGTACTGCCCGGGCGACAGGCCGAAAAGCCGAAACTGGCCCAGATCGTCGGTCTGCCGCATTTGGCCCGTCATGAGCTGCCGCTGCCCGTTGACGTATCGATAGTGCATGGCGGCAACCCGCGCTGACACGATGGGTTCGCCGTCTTCGTCGTACACGTGGCCGGATATGACGGCAGCAGGGACCAACCGGAACGTAATATCGGGCACTTTCTGACCGGCGGAAAGCGTCAGGGTTGTGCCCGCATTCCCTGGTGCGCGCTCGCCATATTCCTGGCTGACGAAACCATTACGTTGGGCACGCAACGTATATCGGCCTGGGGCGAGGCCCCCGATTTCGAACCGCCCCGTCGCGTCGGTCTCGGCGGTGCCGGCGGACTCGTCCATCCCTCGTCGATTTGCGACCGGCCAGGCTTCCACAATCGCTTTGTGGAGAGGTTCGCCTGTCCCCGCGTTGATCACCACACCTTGAAGGGTGCATGAGTCAGCGGGATTTGAGGTCGTGGGTTGCTGCGCCGGAGAGGCGAGGAGTTGTGCCGGAGAAGGGAAGAGAAATAGCCAGGAAAGCAGGACCGTGTACACGCTCACCCCCCCGATGCACAAGGGCATTATAGCACTTGTAAACGCGTCGGCAGGGCGGCCCCACTGTGCGCGGGGAGAATAGTTTGGAAGTATGGGGACAATAGTTTGGAGGTTGAGGGATAATAGCGTGGAGGTAAGTCTTGAGAGACAGAACCGCGCCTGCCTGACGCGCCACAGACGCCAGACAAGCGCGGCATGATGCCTTAGCTATTTCGTCGTTTGGCTCTGCTTTGCCTTCCTCCCCCGGCTACTCCTATGATTGCTTCGCCCCATTCGTGTTGGCGTTGGTGGCGGTCAGCATGACGCGGCCGGACTTGCCCAGGGTGTTGAGCACATTCGCCACCGACTTGGCAAAATCGTTCATCGTACCCACAGTAGGGCCGTATTGGTTCCAAACGACCGATGGCCCCCGCCCCGGCCCGCTGCCGCCGCTGCCCGGCTGGCTGCCCCCACCGCCGCCACTGCCCCCCGCCCCATACCGCGATTGCGTGCTTCCGCCCCCGCCGCCGCCACCGGATCTGCCCCCGCCGCCACGGCCCGCCGCCTGAAACATCTCAGCGGCAGCCAGGCCGTATTGGATCGAGGCCATTAGCTCTTTCGCATCCGCGCCGCCGCTTGCGATGAATGCCGCCAGGTGCTCGGCCGCCAGAGCCACATCAAACGCGCCGCGCACCTCGGCGGCCAGTTTCGTGCCGCTAATCATTTCGGCAAACTCACCCGCCAAATCACCCGCCTGCTGGGTCAGCGATTCCAGCGGCCCCAGCTCGCCCGCCAGCGCCTGGGTGAATGCCGCCTCGACCGCGCGCAGTTCCTGCGTCACGGTGATTTGCCGCTCGCGAGCATCAGTAAGCTGATTGGTTTGTGTGATGGTGTTGCTGCTGCCCGGCCCCGCGCTGCGCGCCAGCGCCGCCTGGCGCTGTTCGACCCCGTCAATCTCATCCAGGAGCTGGAGATACTGAAGGCTAAGCTGGTTGCGGCGCTGCTCAGAAACGGCAAGATCATTCATCGCCTTCTGCTGTGAACGCAATTCTTGCAGCTCCGCGTTATTACCCTTTTCCTGCACGCCGAACAGGGCCATCTCTTGCGCCAGGTCCTGGCGCACATCCGCCTGCGCCTGCTTCGCGGCCTTAATCCGCCACATCTCAATTTCATTCCGCAGCGTTTGGCCCTTGCGCAGCGCCTGCTCTTCTTGCTTTGCCGCGTCCTCATGCGCCTTTGCCGTGGCCCTAGTCTCTTTTTGTTCATCCTCAGCGAAGATTTTCATCATCTTCGCTGCTTCCGCCACGAGGTCCTTTTGCGTCTGCTCCGCGTCGGCTAGTTCCTTGTATTTCCCCAAGCCCTTGTCAATCCACTCACCCAAGCGGCCAGCCCAGCTCTCGTCATTGGATATTTCCTGCTTGAGGGCTTCGATCTGGGCACTCATGCCCGCAGCCTGCATCTGCAGGCTGCGCGCCTGCGCCACGGCGACTTTAGAACTCTGTTTCGCCTGCTCTTCCAGCAGCGCATTGTTATCACGGATGTACCCCGCCATCAGCTTTTCCGCCGCTGCCACCCCGCTCGCTTCATCATCAAGATCGTGCATCGCTCTAGTGAATTTCACGATCTCTTCAACCGCGAAAACGCCCAGCAAAGCCGTGCCCATACCGCCAATCGCAGGCATGACCTCGGCAATCGCGCCAGACACGGCGCGCGGCATGTGGACGCCCAACTCTTCGGAAAGCAGCCGGACGGATTCGCGATTACTCAGCAGGCCCTGGTCAAGCTCGCCGGTGAGGTCGCGGACGGAATAGCGCAGCGGTGAGATCGCGCTGCCCATGCTCTGGAATTGCCCGGTGGTGCGCTGCAACGCCGCGCCGGTGGACCGCTCGAATTGGTCAATGGCGGCCTGCGCCTGCGAGGGGTCGGCGGAAATTTGGAACAGCAACCCCAAAATACTATCGCTTCCCATGCGGTCCTCCAATTACACCAGCCAATCTATCTAAAAATCGGCGCTGCGCGCAGAGCCCATCAAGCCTGCGCCGGAACTGCTAACGGTCGGGGAGGAGTGGCCCCGCGCGCCCGAAGAGCGTTGGCGTTGCTGTGCGCCGCTCTCTTGCGCCAGCTCCGGCGAAGGCTTGATAGACTCGCTCGCATCGGTTCTTTTGGGAAAGGGCTATAAGCGCCGCCCGGCAAAGGAGGTCTGGACAAATGGCAGCCAGTTCCCGCGCGCATCACACGGGGTTAAACCGGGTGGCGCTTATAGGCCCCAATCCCCGCGCCTCACTGCACGGCGTTTTTGAAAATGTAGGCAGCGCCCGGCACGGTGAGCTTGCAGCAATAGTAGGTCTGGTATTCGATCATGTCGCCGCTGCGCTCTTCCACGCGGTACCGCTTCACCAGCATTCCGCCATTCTGAGGCACCCCATAGAGCCAACGGAAGGTGGTTCCAAGGGTAACCATCATTTGGCCTTGAGCGGGTGGCACGTAGCAGAGAATCACGTTCTTGCCCCAAATATAGTTGAGGTTGTGGGCAATGCCCTGCTGTGTGGTGTCATAGAGCGACTTGGCCACAATGAAGTTATCGACATTGAAGAGGCCGCTTAGCTGTTGGTCAGTCGGGTAGCCGAGCGGCAACGCATGATTCTTGAAACGGTCAATGATGATGGGATGCTGGATGAGTTGCAACCAGACCGGGTATCCGACCACAAGCGTATTAGGCTCTTTGGTGCAAGCCAAAAGGATTGTCGAACGGATGTTGGTGATAGCGGCCACCGGGTCGGAGTTTTGAAAATCGCTCCATTGGACATTCGGGGGTTCGGATAGGTCAATCTTCGGAATCACCGTGGAGTTCATGATAAGGTCGTAAATCATGATCTCGCGCTGCTTGTCGATGATGTCCGCCAGCGTCTCCGTCGTGAACACTTCAGGACCGACCGATAAATCCCACTGCGCGCGTAACTCATCCGCGATTAGTTGCTTTTGCGCTTTTCCGTCGCAGTAATATTCGTCGTTCGACATGCGCCATGCGGGCATTTCGTTGGCTTCGGAACCGGGCGCGCGCTCCGTGTTATAAGCCTTGAAGCGCTCGAATCCGAAAATGGGATAGCGGCCGTTTTGCTTGGTTACGGGAAAATCAGGGAAGAGCCTACCGCCCACAAACTCCTGATTGCGGTAGACGATGCTGTAGTTCGTCAAAAATTGATCCAAATGTGCAGTTGAAACTTCCGCCATGGAAAACCTTCATCAACGCGCGGAGCCTGGTGGCCGCTTGGGGAAAGCGGTTCCAAACCCGGCGCGGGCCGGAGAAAAGGGAAAAAACGGGGATGCCCGGCAAAGGCATCCCCATGACCAATTTCTCCGACCAACTAGGGAGAACTTTAGATAGCGTGTCCAACGCAACCCTTTCACAAAATAGAACTATCTCACTGGAAAACCACTCACCGGAAACGTGTCCACTTCCGCAGGCTGATGCTCTGTCAGGGTGAGAATGTTTCCGGCTTGCGTTTCCATCTCGACAGGACCGGGCAACGGCTTCGGCGGTTCGTCCGAAGGCAGCTTGGCAGCCTCTTCCTGAGTGAGAAAAACGCACTCGCCAGGACGGAACACTCCCGGACTCGCCAGCGTCTCCGTCAGCACCACACTCTTACTGCCGATAGTGTGCGGTTCCTTCTTATCCGTCTGCCCGAGAAACCGATTCACCCAAGCACGACTTTGCGGCTCCAACTCAGCCGGTAGTGAATCCAGTAGCGCCGCGAAACGCGCCGCGTCAAAATCGGTAGTGGCCGCGAAGTCGAGCGTCAAGGCGGTTTGTACGATCTTGGTGGTTAGCGTCGCCCGCTCCTGGAGTGTCTTGCGCAGCTTTTGCAGCAAACCGTCAATCGCCGCATCTTTCGCGAACCGCTCAATGATTTCCGCCGCCAGCGCCGATTGCAGCTTCGCCCGTTGCGCAGCCCGCGCGGGACCGAGCGCCAACGCCCGCATTTCGGACTGCAACGCCGCTTCCCGCTTGCGGAAGGCCAGGACTTCCCGCTCCCGCTCTTCGATGTCCGCCAGTGTTTGGTTGAGAGCCTGACGGATGTTGAAGTTATTGTTATCGGCCACCGTCGCCGTTTGCCGCTCCGCGACTTCTTTTTGTTGTGCGATGCGCTTTTCGGCAAAGGCGATTTGATTGCGGCATTTCTCCTGCGCCGCCTCAAGCTCAAGCTGGCGAAGCATCGACTTCTGGCTTCGCGGACTCCAAATGCTCTCGGCTGGTTTGCGCCGTTTCATGTTGGCCTACCTTCCCGCGTCCGCACGGTAGAGTTTGACGACATCGGGGTTTTTGTTCACCACGGCGTCTATCGCCCGGCGGTGAGCCTCCAGCATAGAAAGCGCCGAATCCCGCGCCATCAGTTCCTTTTTCTTTTCCTCTACCAAACTTGCGAGATTAGCTGTCACGACTCTGGAACCTGCCATTGCATTCCTCCTGTCCAACTCCATTATGTTTCTGTTCGCGCGCCCAGCCACGCTGCCAGTCCGGCCCACGAGTACCTAACCATACTCTTCGAACACCTCACAAACGGAGGCCCGGTCCGGTTCTGCCTCCAGCGTTCGAGGGTTCGCATGCCAATCCTCAAATGTTCGACAACGTCGCCAGGAGTTAAAAATTGAGGCGAGTCGGGAGATTGCAGCCCTGGGATACCTAGAAGTGGTCGGACACCCGGTAGCACTGCTTGCTGTGCGCTTCCTGAGGCCATTCCTGAAAGCTCCCGAAGGGCAGAAGCTCTGATTCGCGGCCATCTCCGGTTTTTATCTTTCATCCGACAAGCGGGCTCAAAATAGATTTGGTTCTTCCTCTTCGGCTCGAATTCTCTAGCGCATGCGCACACGCACTTCATCGCTCATTTCCTCTGACGGCGTTGCCGCTTCGCCTTTTTGGCTGGCGTTGGGGGTTTGGCTTCCCCGATTACCGGCTCGGCAGGAGGAAGCCCGCAGTAACGACGCCATTCCTGATCTACCTCGCGGGCTCGCGCCTTTACTCCGTCCAAATCTGCCTGTTCCAGCTTGACAGGAGGGCGCACACTATGGCGAGCGGCAAATTCCTCGACGGTTTTGCTCAAGCCTTTTAGGGCTCTGGGCTCGCCACCCACGGGCTCATCGCCCAGTGGCTCCGTCACCGGCTCCGGGCTAATTTCATGTCTCGCGAGATACTTCCTCATTTCTTCATATTCAAAAGATTTCTCGTAAGCATGTCTTCCCAGCTCACTGCGCAAAAAATTGACGATCTGCTTCGGCATACCTCCACGCTCCCAGCAGTCCACATTGAAAGGAGCGCCCGCGAAGTTACCTATCACCATCCAGGTCTCACTTCTAGGCTTAACAGCGCCCCGCTCCCAGTCTGAAAGCATGGATTGAGCCACGCCTAGTTCCTT
>CAWDRP010000019.1:0-724985 GCA_963804755.1 uncultured Acidobacteriota bacterium | reverse complement strand
TGGGATCGAGCTTCCTTAACCAGGGCGCGCGCGGCGAAAAAGCTTGCTGTAGCGGAGGCGATGTTTTGGTTGGAAACATTGACCTTCTCTTCCAGCGCATTCAACTGAGGATCGCCAAAATCTCCCACCATTTACCGCGCAGTGCATCATCTTTCGGCTGCGCCACTTTCCAACCATCGGTGTTCTTGTAGTCGTCGGGAGTGAGTTCCTTGTACGCCGCGGGAGTTTCCACGGGCGGGGTGTGGTACTTCGGGCCGACCGTGCAACCTGCCAAAAGGCAAGCGGTCACGGCGAGACACATCCTGGCTCTTTGATGAAATGAAGACATAACCTTATGCACTCCATGCTTCCTTAAACCGCCGCGCTGGGGGCAGGTCCGGGCCCACGGCCAAAGATGGGTTGTTGCCTTCCCTGCAGCCGTAGCCGCAGCCGGTCGAAGGTCAGATAGACGACCGGCGTTGTATAGAGGGTGAGCATTTGACTCAAGATCAGCCCTCCTACAATAGTGATGCCCAGAGGCCGGCGCAGCTCATACCCCGTGCCCGTCCCCAGCGCCAGGGGCAACGCGCCCAACAACGCCGCCATGGTCGTCATCAGGATCGGACGGAAGCGCAACAGGCAGGCTTCCGTAATCGCGTCGACGGGGCGCTTCCCCTCCTTGCGCTCTGCCTCCAGAGCGAAATCGATCATCATGATGGCGTTCTTCTTTACGATTCCGATCAGCAGCACAATGCCAATGATGGAGATGATGTTCAGATCCGCCTTAAAGAGCATCAAGGCGAGCATGGCGCCCACGCTTGCCGAGGGCAGAGAGGAGATGATGGTCAGGGGATGGACCAGGCTTTCATACAAAATACCGAGAACGATGTACACCGCCAGCAGCGCCGTCAGAATCAACAAGGGCTCGGTGCCCAGAGATTGCTGGTAGGCCTGAAGCGTGCCGGCATAAAAGCCTTGCAGCGTGGAAGGCGCGCCGAGCCGCTTTTGCATCTGGTCGATGCTCGCGGTGGCATCGCTCAACGACTTACTCGCCGCGAGGTTAAAGGACACGGTGACCGAGGGGAATAAACCCGTATGGTTGACGGCCAGGGGCGTGGTGTTGGCTTTGCCCTTGGCCACCGCGAGCAGCGGAATGTTATTGCCGCCCGACGATTGGAGATAGATGTCCTTCAACCCTTCCGGGCTTTGCCAATACTGGGGAGCAACTTCCAGCACCACGTAATACTGATTTAACTGCGTGTAAATGATGGACACTTCCGATTGGCCGAAGGCGCCGTATAACGCCGAGTCGAGCGACTGGGTGGTAAGGCCGAGCCTGGCCGCCGTGACCCGATCATAGGTCATCATCTCATCCAGACCGCCATTCTGCTGGTCGGAGCTTACGTCCTGAAGACCGGGCAGATGCTGCATCGCGCTCGGTGAGGATCGGTCCCCACTTGGTAAGATCCTGCGTCGTGTCGGATTGGATGGTGTACTGGTACATGGCGTTACTGGACCGGCCGCCGATGCGCAGATCCTGCACCGCTTGGAGAAACGCTGAAGCCACCGGCAGACGGTTCAATTTGGGGCGCAGGCGGTTGATAACCTCAGTGGCACTGGCGTTGCGCTCCGCCAGCGGCTTGAGCGCAACATAGAGAGAGCCGGTATTGGTGGCGCCACTGCCGCCGGAAAACCCAATCACATTCGCGACGGCAGGATCACTCTTGATCACGCCGATGATCTGCTGAACGGAGCTGTTCATCGCCGGAAAGGAGGAATCCTGCGGCCCGCGTACACTACCGGAGATCGCTCCCGTGTCCTCCACCGGGAAAAAACCCTTGGATATCTTGATGATCACCACCACATTGAGCGCGATGGTGAGGAAGAGTACCGTGAGGGTGAGTAACGGATGGTCGAGCACCCAATGCAGGGTGCCGCGATACAACCGCAGCACCCCCTCAAAGACATTTTCGCTGGCGGTGAAGAGGCGGCCATGTTTTACCTCGCGCTCGCTTTTGAGCAGGTAGGCGCACATCATGGGCGTGGTGGTGAGGGAGATCACCATGGACACGACAATGGACGTGGAGAGGGTGACGGCAAACTCGCGGAAGAGACGGCCCACGATTCCGCCCATCAACAAAAGAGGAATAAAAACGGCAATGAGCGAAATGCTGATGGTGAAGACGGTGAAGCCGATTTCTTCCGCGCCCTTCAGCGCCGCGGCAAAGGGCCTCATGCCGTCCTCCAGATGGCGCGTGATGTTTTCCATCACCACGATGGCGTCATCCACCACAAATCCCGTGGAAATGGTCAGGGCCATCAGCGAGAGGTTGTCGAGGCTATATCCGAACAGGTACATCACGGCGAACGTGCCGATCAGCGAGACCGGCACGGCGACGGCGGGAATGAGCGTGGCGCGGCCGTTGCGCAGGAAGACAAACACCACGAGGATGACCAGGACGATGGAAATCAGCAGCGTCCGCTCAACGTCCGTGACCGAGGCGCGGATGGTGGTGGTGCGATCCAGAACGATGGTGGTGTCGATGCCGAGCGGAATGGAGGCCTGGATATACGGAAGTTGCGCGCGGATGCGCGTCAACCGTTTCAATGATGTTGGCGCCGGGCTGGCGGAAGATGATCACCGTAATCGCGCGCTTGCCGTTCAAATAGCCGGCAGCGCGGACGTTTTGCACGGAGTCGGTCACCTGGGCAACATCGGACAGGCGGACCGCCGCGCCGTGCTGATAACCGACGACGAGCGGCTTGTAGTCGGCGGCGTGCGAGATCTGGTCGTTGGCAATGATGTCTGCGGTCACCATGCCGTCAGAGATTTGGCCTTTGGCCAGGTCGGAGTTCTGAAGGCTCAGCACGGACTGCAAATTCGCCAGGGTAAGTCCATAGCTGGCCAATTGGGTGGGATTGGCGTCCACCCGCACGGACGGCAGCGCGCCACCTCCGACCGTGACCTGCCCTACGCCCTGGATCTGCGACAACTTCTGCTCGAGGACTGTGGAGGCTTCGTCATAAATTTTATCGGGGCCGTATTTGTCGGAGGTAAGGCCCAGGATCATGATCGGCGAATCGGCGGGATTGACCTTGCGATAGGTCGGATTGCCCGGCAGGTTGGCGGGCAGATAGGTTCGCGCCGCATTGATGGCGGCCTCCACATCGCGCGCCGCGCCATCAATGTCGCGGCTGAGGTCAAACTGAATGGTCACCGAGGTGCTGCCGAGCGAGCTGGCGGAGGTCATCTCCGTCACCCCGGCAATATGGCCGAACTGCCGCTCCAGGGGAGTGGCGACGGACGACGCCATGATTTCGGCGCTGGCTCCCGGCAAGCCTGAACTGACGGAAATCGTCGGAAAGTCGACCTCCGGCAGGGGCGCTACCGGCAGCACCTCATACGCCACCGCCCCGGCAAGGGCAATCGCCACCGTGAGCAGCGTCGTAGCCACGGGCCGGCGAATGAAGGGTTCGGAGATGTTCATGCCGGCCCTGCCAGTTCTGCGCCTCCGGTTTCCGGCTGGCTTCGATTTGTGCGCAAAGCGCTGCGCCAGATTGTCAAAGAAGATGTAGATGACGGGCGTGGTGTAAAGCGTGAGCGCCTGGCTCAGCAGCAGTCCGCCCACCATGGCGATGCCCAGCGGCCTGCGCAACTCCGAACCGATAACCCGTTCCCAGCGCCAGCGGCAGCCCCGCCAGCAGCGCGGCCATGGTGGTCATCATAATGGGGCGGAAGCGGAGCAGACACGCCTCATAAATTGCATCCGTCGCGTTCTTTCCGTGCTTCCGCTCGCCTTCCAGCGCGAAGTCGACCATCATAATGCCGTTCTTTTTCACGATACCGATCAGCAGGACGATGCCGATGATCGCCACCACGCTTAAATCCTGGTGAAAAAGAAGCAACGCGAGGAAAGCGCCCACGCCCGCGGAGGGTAGCGTGGACAGAATCGTAATCGGGTGGATAAAGCTCTCGTACAAAACCCCCAGCACGATGTACACCGTGACCAGCGCGGCAAGAATGAGCAACGGCTCATTGGCGAGCGAATTCGTGAAGGATGCCGCCGTGCCTTGAAAACCCGCCTGCAGGCTGGGAGGCATGTGCATGTCTTTCTGCGCTTTGTCGACCGCCGTAATGGCGTTGCCCAGCGCGGCATTCGGCGCGAGATTGAACGACACGGTGATGGCCGGAAATTGACCCTGGTGGGTAATGGCGAGCGACTCCGTGGTGTTCTCAAAGTGCGCGATGGCGCTCAGCGGCACGGCACTGCTGGTGGCCGAACTGGTCGTACCCGCAGAGCCGGCTCCCTTGCTGGACGTCGCCGTGGAGGTGCTCGCCGAAAGCGCGTTCGCAGGGAGGAGCAAGGGTATTTGCCGCCGGAGTGTACAGTGCGGAAGTCGTCAGCGCATTGGATCCCGCGGAGGATGATCCGGAAGACGCAAAAGAGGAAGAGGCGCCCGCACCGCTTGCGCCGGAAGACGCATTGGACTGAATGTAAAGCTGGTTCAGCTTGTTGGGGTTTTTCTGAAACTGCGGCTCACTCTCGAGAACCACATGGTACTGGTTGACTTGCGTATACATCGTGCTGATCTGCCGCTGACCGAAGGCGTCATACAGGGTGTTATCGATGGTCGTAGGCGCGATGCCCAGTCGCGAAGCGGTGACCCGGTCGATCACCAGGGATACGGCCAGCCCTCCCATTTGTTGATCGGTGGCCACGTCTTCCAGTTCCGGCAACTGCTTCAGCCGGTCGACGAAACGGTTGGTCCAGTCATTCAGTTCATTCGCATCGGGGTCTTCCAGTGCGTACTGGTATTGCGTGCGACTGACCCGGTCATCCACGGTAATGTTCTGCACGGGTTCCATAAACAACTGGATTCCCTGAACCTTGTTCACGCGGGTGGTGAGCCTGCGGATGATGTCTGACGCGCTGATATTGCGCTCGTCGAGCGGCTTTAAGTTGATCGACATCCTGCCGCTGTTGGTCGTTACATTCGTTCCATCGGCGCCGATAAACGACGAGACGCTTTCCACCGCCGGGTCCTCCAGAACGGCCTTGGTAATCGCCAACTGCTCCTTGGCCATGGCCTGGGAACTGATCGCCGGCGGCGCCTGCGTTATGCCCTGGATGACGCCCGTGTCCTGTACCGGGAAAAACCCTTTGGGGATGACGATGTAAAGGAAAACCGTAAGCAGCAGGGTGGCCACGGCGACGAGCAGCGTAACCGTCTGGAAGCGGAGGACAACCTTCAGCGTCCGGCCATAGAACGCGATCATCCCTTCGAAAGCGCGCTCCGTGGCTCGATAGATGCGCCCCTGCTGCTCCTTGGGCTCGTGCCGCAGGATTCGCGCACTCATCATGGGCGTGAGCGTAAGGGAGACCACTGCCGAAACGATGATGGTGACGGCAAGGGTGACGGCAAACTCGCGAAACAGGCGCCCCACCACGTCGCCCATGAAGAGCAGCGGAATCAGTACGGCGATCAGTGACACGGTCAGGGAGAGAATGGTGAAGCCGATTTGCTCCGCGCCCTTGAGCGCCGCTTCCATGGGCGGATCGCCCGCTTCGATGTACCGCGAGATGTTCTCGATCATCACGATGGCATCGTCCACAACGAAACCGGTGGAGATGGTCAGCGCCATCAGCGATAAGTTATCCAGGCTGTAACCCAGGACGTACATCGCCGCGAAGGTACCCACCAGTGACAGCGGCACCGCCACGCTGGGGATAATGGTGGCATAAAGACTCCGCAGGAAGAGGAAGATGACCAGCACGACCAGCCCCACCGTCAACATCAATTCGAACTCAACGTCGGAAACCGACGCCTCGATGGCGGTGGTGAGATCGGTAAGCGTGGTCACCAGAATGCCCGTGGGCAGGTTGGCCTCCATCTGCGGCAATAGCGTCTTAATGCTTTTGACCACGCTGATGGTGTTGGCCCCGGGCTGGCGTTGCACGTTCAGGATGACCGCCGGGGTCTGGTTCATCCATGCGGCCTGATTATTGTTCTCTACCCCATTCACGATGCGCGCCACGTCGGTCAGCATCACCGGCGCGCCGTTGCGGTAGGCAACGACAACCTTCCCATAGTCGCCGCTGGTAACCAACTGATCGTTGGCGTCGATCTGGTAATCCTGGCGCGGCCCGTCGAAGTTTCCTTTGGCGGCGTTCACGCTGGCCGAGGTCAGCGCCGTGCGCAGGTCTTCCATGTTGATGCCGTAGGATGACATCGCCGTGGGATTGGCCTGAATGCGGACGGCGGGCTTTTGGCCGCCGCTGATGCTGACCAGACCGACCCCGTTGAGCTGCGAAATCTTGGGCGCGAGGCGCGTGTCCACAAGGTCTTCAACCTGGGAAAGCGGCATGGAATTTGAGGTGATGGCCAGGGTAAGCACCGGGGCATCGGCGGGATTCGTCTTACTGTAGGTCGGCGGCGCGGGCAGGATGGAGGGCAAAAAACTCTGCGACGCATTGATGGCAGCCTGCACCTCCTCCTCAGCCACATCAATCGCCAGAGAGAGATTAAATTGCAGGACGATGACGGAAGTGCCTCCGGAGCTCGTGGAGGTCATCTGGCTCAAGCCCTGAAGCTCGCCGAATTGACGCTCGAGGGGCGCCGTCACCGTCGTCGCCATCACCGTGGGGCTGGCCCCGGGATAAAACGTGAGCACCTGAATGGTGGGATAATCGACTTCCGGCAAGGCCGAAACCGGCAGTTGGGTATAGCCGACCAGGCCGACCAACAGGATTGCGGCCATCAGCAAAGCCGTGGCCACCGGTCGCAAAATGAATGGGCGAGATGGACTCACGGGGCGCTGCTCCCGCTCGCGCTGGGCGTTGCCGGCTTGTTCGAAATGGCGACCTTAATTTTGTCCTGCAACTTATCGAAGCTGCTGTTGGCCACAACGTCTCCGGGGTTGATGACTTCAGCTCCAGGGATAGGTTCAACCTGCGTCAAACCGCCGTCGGTAACCCCGGGCTTGATGCTAACCATGTGAGCGAAATTGTTTTGGATTATATAGACAAACGATGCTTGCCCATTCTGCTGAATGGCGGATGACGGAATCAACGTCACTCCCTCGAGTGTATTCACCAGCAGGCGCGTGTTTACAAACTGGTTCGGAAAAAGGGCATCATTGGTGTTGGCAAAGACCGCCCGCCCTTTTACGGTGCCGGTGGTCGTGTCAATCAGGTTGTCGATCGTCAACAGCATCCCGCTGGCAATCTTGGTTTGCGCCGTGCGATCAAAGGCATCAACGGGGAGCTTCGCCCGCGAGTTGAGACGAACTTCAACCTGGCCCAGACTGTCTTCCGGTAGGGTGAAAATAACGGTGACGGGCTCGACCTGCGTAATGACGGCGAGGGTTACACTTCCATCAGACTGCACCACGTTGCCCGGATCCACCAGGCGCAAGCCCACGCGGCCGGCGATGGGAGCGGTGATATGGCAGTAGTCCACCTGAATCTGGTCAAACTGCACCGTTCCCTGGTCGTTTTTCACTGTGCCCGCGTACTGCAGGACAAGCTTTTCCTGGTCATCCAAGGTTTGCTTGGCAATCGCGTTGCGCGCCCACGCGGCGCGGTAGCGCTCCAGGTCCATCTCTGCTTGGGCGAGCACATTCTGGTCTCGCTCCAGCGCCCCTTGCGCTTGTAAGAGCATGGCGAGGTAAGGACGCGGATCGATGTCAACCAGCGGATCATCCTTGCGTACCCGCTGACCCTCCGTATAGTGCACGGCAACCACCAGGCCGTTGACCTGGCTGGTAATCGAATCAGTGTAGACCGGGGTGACGGTGCCGATGGAGTCAAGGTACACGCCGATGTTACCCTTTTGGGCCGCCGCGGTCGTAATGGTGATGCCCGGCGTGACATGTTTTGCCGCCGCGGCTTCTTTCTTGGCTTCCTCGTGATGGTGCAAAACCAACAATAGCGGAACCGCCACGATCAGGAGCAGCAGGATCCACATGACGACGTGCAGACCAATATGTCGAGGAACAAAGGCCGGGAGTTGATGGTCAGGGCTGATGGCTGAATGCTCGTTGATGTCAGCGTTCAATCAGAATCTCCTTCTTGAGCTCCGAATCCTCGCATGGAGTTGTTCGTTAGCGACTCCGTAAGGTACAAACTCTCGGCCTGCTCAGTCCTGGATCCCGGAAGGGAGCGGACTTGCCTGGCCGTAAGCCGACGGTCTTGCCCATTTATCCGCATCCTGAATTGCGGAAGAGGCGATGTAGGAAACGACAGCGGCGCCGCCCAGGATCGATAAGCCTTCCAAGTCATTTGACACTTGATGCTAGAACACAAAATTTAAGCAACCAAAGAACCCCTGTCTGTTCACAATTGCTCATTCTCGTAACATGCTCCACATCGTAGCCGCGTTGGAATGGAAACGAATACAAAACGTGAGCAATTCCACTGTTCGGCGCCTGGTCAGCGATGGCATTCTGCGCTGCGAGTCCCCGCACGATTGTCTTTCGTGAAAGAGCTGTCACACGGACAGGTGAGCACCAGCGCCGGGGAAGCGGACTCTCCTGGCTTGGATAGAGCGGTCGCCCCGGGGAGCCATGTCATCGCGGTCCGGGCTAGGGAGGTGTGCGGTCCTGAGGTGCTGAGGTCTTCGATTTCTAGGGCCCTTTCGCGGGCGCCTCGGGGCTACTGTGGTTTTGTACCGGTAGCGGGGGATTCGGCAACCGGCAATTCTGCGGTGGTCTTGTTCGGAGCGCTGATTTGGGCCAGCTTCGCGGGCGGCATTTCAGTGCCGGCGGGATAAACGAGGATTTGGATGCTGCCCCAACCGGTTTCAGGGCTCGTACCGGTTTTCTTCCCCATGCCCAGTGTCTTAAGCCTTCGATCATCGAAACCGAAGTTCTCAACCAGGTACTCGCGGACCACCAGGGCACGGCCTTGGGTCAGGATCAAGTCCTTCCCGGCATCCCCTTCCATGCTGGAATACGCGGCCACCACGGCGACCCCAAAGTCGGTGTCGGTCAGGAAATCGCCGGCAGCGTCTAGAGATTTCTGGTTTTTCAGCTTGGCCGTGTCCACCTTACCGAAGAGTTGTTTGGCCTCAAACGTAAAGGTTTTCTGGGGCGTACCCGGGGGCAGGCTTACGATCTCGTCTTTCGCCAGCTCCGCGGAGTCTTCATAACCGCGATTCTTGAAATACCCGCGCACGAAGAAATTGTGCTTCATCGCCTCCATGTTCTCCTGGAAGTCGGTGACCCCCGCCTGCGCATGGGCTACCGTTTCGCGCATTCCGTCCATCGTCTGGTTCAGTTCGAGATAGGCCGTCTTATCGTTGATCAGCGCGCCGATAGTCCCCTGACCCTGGTCGATCTTGGCGCTGATCGAGCTCAAACTTGCGGTGGTCTGCGTCACGTTTTTGAGGGCTTGCTGGCTGCCATCCAGAAGATCCTCCGACTTCTTAATCAGGTCAGACATAGCAATGGGAGGATGGCTGGAGATGGTGTCGCCGTCGTGCACGTTGGCCGCGCCGGCTGTTCCAAACGAAACCGCCATATACTCGTTCCCCAGCAGGCCCTCGGTTTCGATCGATGCTACGGAGTCTTGCTTGACGATGTCGTGCGTTCGGGTGTCGAGGTCCATGACCACCGTGATTTTATCGCCCGGCCGGTGAGGCAACTCGATGCTATGCACGGTTCCGCGGAGAACGCCGCCGACCCGAACCCCGGCGCCCGCATCCAAACCCACCACGTTGCTGAACTGTGCCTTGAGCCGGTACGTGGTAGTGAAAAGGTATTGCGTGTTCCCGACGATAAAGATTCCTACGGCCAGAATCGCCAGGGTCGTAAAGATGAAAGCTCCCAACCGCGCCACTCTTGACATATGTTCTCCTAATCGTCCCGCCGCATAAAGTCTGACACGAATTTGTCGTGACTCTTCTCCAAGTCCGCGAATGTGCCTTCGAGTATTACATTCCCTTCGTGGAGCAGTGCCAGCCGGCCGGCAATAGTTTTGGCGCTTTGCAAATCGTGGGTGACCACGATGGACGCCATGGAATGTTCCTTTTGCAGCTTGAGAATGAGCTCGTCAATTTCGCCCGAGGTAATAGGATCCAGTCCCGCGGTGGGTTCATCCAGCAGCAGAATGTCGGGGTCGAGAGCGAGGGCACGCGCCAGTCCCACGCGCTTCTGCATGCCGCCGGAAATATCGGAGGGCATCTTCTTAAGATCGTCTTCCATACCCACACTCTTCAGCAATTCCTTAGCCCGATTCCGCCGCTCGGACTCCGGCATGTTGGTGTTGTGCTTCAAGGGAAAGGCCACATTTTCCTCCACCGTGAGTGAGTCATAGAGGGCGGCTTGTTGGAACAAGAAACCCATCTTTCTCCGGATTTTATTGAGTTCGCCGAGATTGATACCGGCAATCTCCCGCCCATGGATATTCACCGAGCCCGAGTCCGGCTTTTGGAGCCCGATGATGATCTTCAACAAAACACTCTTGCCGGTACCACTGCGGCCAAGCACCGCGAGCGTTTCACCCCGGGCTACCGTCAGGTCAATGCCGTTCAAGACCACCTGGTCGCCAAAGGACTTGTGTAGGCCTCGCAGCACCACGGGCGGTTCGCCATTTGTTTTCTCAATGTTCTCCATCACGATGGGGTCCCTTTCAGTGCCTTGTTGCTAACGCTTAGGCGCGGGTTCTCAGGGAAAGAACATGACGATCAGTTTCACCAGAACAACGTCGGCCAGGATCACAAACAGCGAAGATAAAACCACCGATCTCGTGGCCGTGCGCCCCACGCCCTCGGTGCCTCCTCGCGTCCGCATTCCCTCAGAGCACGCCACCAGCCCGATGATCAGGCCAAAGACAGCAGTCTTAAAGGTCGGCGGCAGAAAATCATTGAAGGCGAAAGTGCTGAAGCCGTTGTGGATGAACTGGTGAAAAGAGATCGGCTCAGACAGGGCATCCGCCACCCAGGCCATAACCACCCCAGAGAAATCGGCAGCAAGGGTTAAGAGCGGCAGAACCAGGATACAAGCCAGAATCCGTGTCGCGGCCAGCAGCCGATAGGGATTTACCGCTGATGCCTCGATGGCGTCGATCTGCTCTGTGACCTTCATCGATCCCAACTCCGCGCCGATGCCCGCTCCCGCTCGGCCGGCGACAATCAAGCCGGTAACGATGGGGCCGATCTCATGGATAATCGAGAATACGACGGCGGCGGGAAGCAATGAACTGGCGCCGAATCGAACCAGGCTATCGCGCGTCTCAAGCGAGAGGATGGCGCCAATGGCTCCGCCCGCCAAAGCCACAAGAGGAAACGATTTTGATCCTATCTCGTCGATTTGCCGGATCAGCTCGCGGAATTCAAACGGCGGTGTCACTGCCGCCCGCAGAACCTGCCAGGAAAATAAGACCCAGCTCACCGAACCACTCAAAAAAACCGTTGATCGGAGCCGTGGTGGAATTCACTGTAGAGGACATGGGTACGATCCGCCAACCTCAGAGACAAGCCCTATTTCGATTCATTTCTTCCTGCCGGTTGGGCCTTAGTGCTGTGCTGGAGTCTGATATAAGCCGCGGCGGCACGCACGCGCACCGCATCCTTCTTGTCGTCCAACAGGGGGATCAAATTCTCCCGGAATTGTGGGAAGGGATGCATCGCCACCAGGTGAGCGGCGGCAGCGCGCACGGACCATTCCTTATCCGACAAGGCTGATTCCACTGCGTCCGCCAGGGCTGGATCACGCGAGCTTCCGATGAGCAGCAGAGAGGCGGCCCGAGCCGAAGAATCAGGGGCCGACAAGATACCTTGCGCCGAAGATAATCCGAACCCCAGGCCCGGAACGGGAGCGAAACCTGCCGCGCTGATGGCGATGGTTGTGAAAAGCTGGGTGGGCGTGTGCAATAGGCGCAGCGCGCTTCGCTTCTCTTTGCTGAGATAGCTTGAGGACGCTTTAGAGTCTTTGCTTACCACTTCGAGAAGAAACTGCACTCCCTCGGGGTCGTGGAGTTGGTAAAGCACCTTGGCGGCGGCGAAGTCGACTTCAGGAACGGGATCTTGCAAGGCTTTCTTCAAAAGAGGCAGGGTCCGGTTGTCCTTGAAATCACCCAGGGTGACCACCACCGCAATCCGGACCGAAACGTCGTGGTCATCGAGCATCGGGGCAAGAGACACAAGAGCGTTATCTTTCAGTCCCACCAGGCTCAAGGCCTCCGCCGCCCCCTTTCGACCGTCCGGATTGCGGTCCTGGGCGGCGTCACTCAGCATGCTCAGGCATCTGTGGAGCGTGTCAGCGGGCTTAGCTTGCCCAAACGCCAGCGTCGTGCTCAGCATCATTAATATCCAGATCCGCATGGTGATAGACTCTTTTCGACTTGACTGGTGCTGACGAGGGAAAGTATCAGCCGGCATCAGGCCCAGTAGGGCTTGTAGCCATAGTACCCGTACAACGTAGATCCCAAAGAAAGGTCGGCCATGTCGGGCCAGTTATTCTTGTCAAATCCCGGCGCCTTTTCCAAAAGCTCCTTGTCGGCATTCAAAATGAGCTGCTTCTTGGTCGTGTCGACGCTAAAAGCCTGCCAGGGAATGGCAAACAGTTTGTCACCCAACCCTAGAAAACCGCCGAATGACAGGACGGCATAGGCGACTCGTCCACGATCCAAGTCGATCATGATCTCTTCGATCTTGCCCAGGTCCTCGCCTTTGTAGTTCACAACTCTGTCACCTTTCAAGGAACTCCCCGAGAGCACGATCCCCAGAGTCTTTTCGAGTTTTGCTGGTTGTGCTTGTTGCATGATATTTCTCCTTCGTAATTTGAAGTTTGACGGCATGGGATTGTCGCCAACGTGTAACCCGTAGTGCTCTGTGTTGGCCCGCCCCTACACCAAGTGATCTCTTTCCACGATATTACCCCCGCGACTTGCTGTCTGTTCAGAATCGACCAATGGCCTGAGCAAACTTGCACAGTATGATGCCCGGAAGGTTGACGACAGATTTTCTCCCTAGATGTCACCTGCCTGGGAGGCGAGCTACCGACTCCTCGATGTGGTGTGAGCAATTTTGACCAAATGTGTGAGCGGTTCTGAACTGACACTGAATCAAGCCAAAGGTACAAGAAAGAGTGTCTCGTACATCTGTTGGGAGGCGGAAGTCACCGGGCGCTCCGTTGAGGGTACGCCGCGGAACCGAGAGGGAAAGCGCAGACGTGCCGGGGAAAACGCCGCGTGTTGGGTATATGCCGCCATTACTCCAGCGTGGAAAACGCTGATGAAAGGAAAACTATGAAAACGCTTAGACGCTGCTTAACCATCTTTACGCTGCTCGCAATTGGGAGCTTGGTGGGCTGCTCAAGAACATCCAAGCTGTCCCCTGATGTTTCTGACAGCATTCGCAAATCGCTCGATCAAGCCGGCCTCAAAGCGGTCTCCGTATCCCAGGACCGCGACAAGGGTGTCGTGACCCTTAGCGGAAACGTCGCGGCAGACGCTGACAAGGCTCAAGCTGAATCCATCGCAACGTCAATCGCCACTGGGCAGGTTGTATCGAACCAGATTGCTGTGCTTCCTCCCGGCGCCGAGGGTGCTGCCAAGGCCGTAAACTCGGATCTGGACGGGGGTATCGAGAAGAATTTGGATGCTGCCCTCATCCAAAACAAGTTGCACAAGGGCGTGAAATACGACGTTAAGAGTGGCGTCGTGACATTGACCGGCGAGGTCAGTTCTCAATCCAAGCGCGCACGGGTTGAGAAAGTGGCTTCAACCGTTCCCAACGTGCAGCAGGTGGTGAACGAACTGCAAGTTAAAGATCAAAAGGCCAGCTCCGGGCCCACGCAGTAAGAGCCAGGAGCGCGCGCTAGGCCGCATGCCATTGCGACACTGTTTGGTCGAGAAGGAGATGCCGTGTCGTTTGGAATCTACTCCGCTGGATTCGTGGTCGTGATTGCCGGGCTGATTTACGGCGCCCATTTGATGCATGTCCCGGCACACTGGATTGTTGTGGGTGCGATCGTACTATTGGGCCTGGGGATTCTGTCGGGTGTAAAAGCAACGCGCCAGAAGGATCCACCATGATATAGGAGGAAGTCCTGGTCGAACATTCTACTAACTGAGAGGAGATTCCCATGGGATTGATTTTACTTGTTGTGGTTCTGTTGCTCCTGTTCGGCGGCGGCGGCGGCTATTACGGATATCGGAGATGGGGTTCCGGTGGAGGCATCGGGATCGTCGGCGCGGTCTTGATCATCCTGGTATGCCTATACCTGTTCGGCGGATTGCACTTGGCAAGGTGAGGAAGCCGGCGCCAATAACGCAAGTGCATTCGACGTGGTGCTAATTCCCTAGACGTTTGAGGGAAAGAAGTATTCGCAGGTTTCGATTCTTGTCTCTTGCGCAATTCCTTTTTCTGGCCCCCTGGAGGTGGGCAGACATGAAGAATTGGCTTTGTTGCATCGCCGGATTGTCCCTGGCATTGGCAGGCTCACTGGCCGCTCAGGCCCAAACTCCGGCAGTTTGGCCGCCCAACATCCTCAACATCCAAACGGACAACATAAAACCTTACGCGGATGGACCCTACGACAAATTTGCTTCAGAATCCGCTGCCTTGTCAGAGCGACTCAAGGACCCGACGCACGTCCTGGGGATGGAGGCTCTGACGGGCTCACCTCGAGCGATTTACCTCTCCAGCTTCGATTCTCTCGAGGCGCTGCAAAAGAACGAGGAGTGGCTCGTCGGCGACACGGCGACCGACGCTAAGTTTGACGCGCTGGATGCGCGCCTGGCCCCGTACGTATCCGAGGTCCACTACACCATCTGGCATTACCGCCCCGACCTCAGCAACAACGTCGCCGGAGCGGACATGCCGCACTCCCATTACTGGGAGGTGATCATCTTCCATATGCGCTCCGGTCACGGCGAACAGTTCGAGGAAATGACGAAGCTTTATCGCGACGCCAACCTCAAGATCGGCCAAAAGACCCCCTGGGTGACTTACGAAGGACTGACGGGTGTGACGGGCGCCTATCTTGTCCTGGTGCCGATGACGTCCCTCAAAGATGCGGACACTGGCCTGGCGCATAAGAAGGATTTCGGCGCTGCGCTGGGCGACGAGGGAAAGGGCCAGATGGACAAGCTTTCCGCGGAGAGCGTGGCCAGCGTCGAGGACAACATCTGGATGGTGATTCCGGAATGGAGCCTCGTCGAGCAATCCTGGATCGATGCCGATCCCCAATACTGGGCGCCGGAGCCAGTCGCAAAGCCCGCGCCTGCACCAAAGGCTCCGCCCGCGCAATAAACAAGACCGATCGGAACACGAAGGGCGCCCTCACGCGAGGATGCCCCCCGTATTCTTGTTCGCACAAGTGGATCGACGTTTCCGGCATTACGGCCGCGGGGAGGATCGAGATTGAGATACTGCGGTCCCCCCGAGTAACCCATAGAGCGAGAGGGAAATCATGTACAAACGGATTTTGGCTGCACTGTTTTTGGCATTTACTTTGGGCGCCCTGTGCCCTGCGCCCGCCACCGCGATGAGCACGCCCAGTACCAAGTCAAGCTACAGGCATCGCCGGCATCGCCGGGCTCCGCATCGTCGAATAGTAGTAGTAATTAGGAATTCCGCCGGCAATTCCAACTAACGCCCCTCCCCGCTCGCGGGAAGAACTTGGAATAGCGCATCGCTGTGTTCGCAGGAAATGCGCCTGGGAAAAGTCCATGTCCGCTAGCGGGGAAACTACTTGATGAAAAGGACTTCGCGGATCTGATTGCGGCCCGGGCGAATCGGTCCTGTAACGCCTTGGTGACAGCCGGTTGCGTGTATGGCCATTTGCAGGCCAACACGATCATTACGATGGCGGCAATGACGATGAGCGGCGCTCCTATAATCACCCACCAGCGCCACTACTGTCCTGTCGTGGGCAGGGCTCCGTCAAAGTCGAATGACACAAAACGTGGGGAGCGGATGGGTGCCAGCTATTTCGCGGCACACCTCGGGGCACGTTTCCATCTTGACAAAGCCCATTGATAGGCTATAATTTTAGTCGATGGTCAGGGCTCGGCGTTTCCAAACCGGCGCTTCGGTACTGCCGACGGCAGGGCAATCCGATCCGGTCATGGCTAGTCAAAAGGCCAACAACGCGCAACCCATACGGAGACATGATGTCCGCCCTGGGCGCATCTTCCCAAACCTGAGAAGTTATTGAAAACAAAGGGTCGAAAACCAGCTTTCTTACCTGTCGAACCTGAGAACATACTGAAAACAAATCCAGTTACGGGCATTATGGAAAACGGAAGGCAGCATGACACAATGTCACACATAGCTAGCATCTAGCCTCCAGTAATTCGCTGCCCGGTACGAGGTTGAGCCGCGCCGGGCACGCCGCGGGCCCAGGTTTTTGCTTCTCCACGACCGGCTGCCCGTTCTTCTCTCCCTGTCCTTTAACAACTTTGACGGGACCCTGCCGTCGTGGGGACCTTCCCCGCGCCACTGCGGTTAGAAATCGTGGAACTCTTCCCGGTCACTTAGATCACGCTCCGATGTTTTTAGGCTTAGACGGAACTCCCCACGAGGATGCGTGGCGACGGCCCGCCGCACTCGCCCGGGGCCGAACTGGCGCCGCGGCGACCCTACTCATCCACCAGCGCGTGGGTTCCGACCCGAACCACTAGCCTCCGAAGGGGAGGGTCCATGCCTGCAATGGCCATCAGTTTCCGCTCGATTATGGCCCCCAATCCGGACCGGGCGCTCCATGGCCATTGTTCAAGTGCATCCGAGTGAGCCAGGAGTGTGGTCCGCTGTAAAGGAACTCAAGGCCGATGTTCCCGGCCACGTATCCCACCATGGAATAGCTGCCCATCCGGAGCGCATCCCTAGCGCCGTAGCGGCGGGGGTACCAACCGTAGACGGCCGTCATTGTGCCTGCATACGGCGCGACAAGCGCAGGGAAAGAGAAGACACGGTGCCCGTCTTCGCCGCGGCGTGCTGTCAAGGTCGAAATCACAGCGTGGCGCAGCCGCGGCAACACGCCTTGGCACTCACAGCGATAATACAAAGTATCTTCTTTGAAGACTTCTGACAGCGCATAGCGCGCCGTGGTGCTTGTAGCTGCAATGCCGAAGTCAGACCCGAATCGGCGGCTATAGCCCGCTGCGCTGTGTCCCCATGCGTTGCCTATATTCGTGGCTTGGCCAAAGCCTGCCGTGAGCGCAGCACCGACGAGGGGATACGGGCCGAACGCGTCGAAGAGGTAGTTGCGGATCTTCGTTCCCTGCGTCGGACGCGTATACGCGAAGCTGAGTTGCGCCGGGGTGGTGCCGGCAACAGGGCCGGAGGAATTTCCTGGATCGAACAGTGATTGTGCCCTTGCCGGCACTGCCAGAGCTGCCAGGTTCGCGATTACCAAAAGCCCCGGCATGATTCTGCAAATCTTCATGTGGAAATGCTCAGCGGTGAACGCCCAACACGTTGACTGCGAGGAGAATCAGTAAAATGGTGCCTATCCCGACGCCAGCGCCCCCACTGAAGCCCCAGCGGGTATGGCCGTAGTACGCCCCACCGAAACCCAAAGCCAGCAACCAAATGATAATGAGTATCAACATGGTGAATCTTCCTTCTCCCCTGAAGGTTAGCTCGCGGCCGTCTGGGCGGAAGTTATTCCTTCCTGCGTGCGACCAGGAGCACAATCCCGGCAATGAGCGCCACAGCGCCCGCGATGGGAGGCAGCGGCACATTATGGGTTATGTCGCGAGTAGCGTGGATCGGTCCGATGTCAACCACGTTTTTCCTGGTCGTGTAGGTAAAACCTCCCCATGCAAGACCAAACAGACCCAGCGCAATCAGGATTATCCCAAGCGTTTTGTTCACGGCGTCTCCGTCGGCGGTAGCCAGGCCACAGTCACGGAGCACTCTGACCCTCTACAGTCACCCCTCAAACGGACCAGAGTGCACTGCCAAGAGACCGGTTCATTCACTTCTCGAACACCTTTTCAATCTGGCCGACTTTCTTTTGGACTTGACCTGCGAATTTTTCGGTTTGGCCTTCGACCTCCAGGTTGGGATTGTTCGTGACCTGTCCCGCTTTCTCCTTAACTTTGCCTTTTATTTCATGAAGCTTGCCTTTAACCTGATCCGTCGTGCTCGATTTCATCTGCTTTCTCCCTTTTCCCCTGAGAACTCTTAATGCGGTTTCAGCGAGAACTGGCGTAATAATTCTGCAAGTCAGCCTTGGCGGTTTCCTCTGCATGCTGCTCCGCGTGAAGGTGGTGGGCGTACCCAAGTTGGGCATGATGCCTAGCCTTCTCGGGGTGGCCGGATGGGTAAAGTTTGGCTGCCTGCCGTTGGCGGCGAGCCGCCTCGTCAAAGTGTTTCGCTACTGCGTCGTGGTGTTTTGCTCCGGCCGCAGGAATCGAAAAATCCGGTTGCTTGGCGTGTCCCGAGTCAGTGATGGAGAGATTTGCTTTTCTTGGCATGACACTTCACTCCTGCGTATGGACAAATATCGCAAGTCCACCTCTCCGCATAACTCTATCCACCTGCTGGCCCCTTTATACCGCGAGGTGATTTGTTCGTCAGTTCAATAGTGCACGGATATGTGGTCACAATTGCTCAGGCGGAGGAAAAGCCTCGGTTTAGCACCCTTTGAGCGGGGCACGGTGTCACCACAGATGAACGTCCGCCGATCTTAAAGGCAAGGGCCCCCCTGTGGGCGTCAAGAAAAAGGCGCCGACATGAAAGAATCATCTCGGCGCCACCGGCGAATCCACCTTCAAGTACATACCCCGTGCTCTCTCGGCGAAAGCCCGGTCAGTCGTTTCTCGCGTTAATTGATGTGGATATCAACTACGTGGCCCTTCTGGTAGCCAGCCTCGTAAGCTTTATTGTCTTCGTCTTTGTTAAAGTGCCTCTTCCGGGAGTGGTCGCGGTTGTGCGCTTTGTCATCCTTGCCTTCGCGCATCCCTTGCTGGTACCTCTTGTTTTTCGAATAGTCCTGGTCTTGACCTGAGGCATTCATTGCGGGAGACGACATACTGCGTACCGCGCTTCCCATGATACCCATGCCTACCATTACCGCCAGAACCCAGACATATGGTTTGAAATTCATTCGCATAAATGTTCCTCTCTTTGTCGCTTGCGTTTGTTCGATAGAACCTCGTCCTTTATACCCGCAGGTCAAAGGTGGCGTCGAAGCAGAAACGTGAAATTCAGTCACGACCAACTGATCGACGCCACGTTAATTACCGCTCCGATCGAAGGGTTCACGCCCTCTTTCTCGCGGACTTGGCGATGCGGGGCTGCGCCATTTCTTTCGTGATGCGTGCGAGTGTCGCCTTGTCAGATTCGTTCCTAGGTTTCCTTATGCTGCTCATGTTTACCTTCTAATCGTAAGAGGAAGCTCTTCTGACTCTTCCCCCAAACATCATAATAGGAGCGGCGAAGACGCGTGTCTGCTCCATTACGCACACATGACTGCGCAATAATGACCACCCCTCGTAATCTGGCCTTTTCCGAACGACGCGCTCCAGGCCTCGGGTTTAGCCTCGAGGCCCCCTCTCTGAACACGTGGTAATTTCCGCCGGTTCTACGCTTGGGTTGCCCCTCATGAGCGGGGTGGCCACTCTTGACCTAACTTGTGTTTGGTATCAAACTGACGCGGGAAACACCTTTGTGTATAAGAGTTGTGCTTCTAACTGCCTGTCAGGCCCCGGCGGGAAGCGCATGACGTTTTCCCGCCTTCGTTTGTAATAATGAGCCCGCCCCTCGCAGATGTGGCGGCACGTAATTTGAACACACAAAGCAGTCCCAAGAAAGCCTGAGCCGTTTCGGGCAAACAAATCCCGTATAGCAAAGGACTTCGATGAAAAAGGACTTTCAAGCAGCCAAGGCAGGCGAACGAACAGATACTTCCGGGAAACCGGTAAGCAACCGGGTCCTTCTGTCGGTTTCCGACAAAGAATACCGCGCCATCCGTCCTCACCTGGAATTCCTCAGTATGCCTCACCAACTTAGCCTTTACGAACCGAACGATCCACTGGAGTTTGTGTATTTTCCAAATGCCGGTATGGTGTCTCTGGTCATTGAGATGGAAGACGGAAGGACGGTTGAAGTAGGTGAAGTAGGAAAGGAAGGGTTTGCAGGGATACCGGCGGTGGTGGGCATGAGGAAAAGCCAAGTGCGTGAGGTCGTACAAATCGCCGGAGATGGGTTCAGGGTGAGAGCCGACGCCTTGCAAAGAGTCCTGCGGTCAAGTCCACAACTTCTACAGATTCTGACTCGGTATGCAGTAACTCACTGGTTGCAAATGGCTCAAACCGCCGCGTGCAATCGACTTCACAAGATCGAACAGCGCTTCGCACGCTGGCTACTCATCACTCAGGACAGGGTGGATTCCCCGACGTTCTTTATCACCCACGATTTCCTTGCCACGATGCTAGGGACGGACCGACCCACGGTAAGCTTGGCAGCGGGAATGTTGGAGAAAAAGGGGGTTATCAAGTGGACCCGAAGTGCCGTGCAGATTCTGAGCCGCGTAAAGCTGGAAAAGTGCGCCTGCGAGTGTTACGGAGCTATCCGGGAGGACAGGTATGGCGATGGCCCCTTGCGTCAAGGAGACGCTTTCAAGCCGAGCGCTCGCGCGGACGCGTGAATGCTGCCGGAAAGACGACAATCGATAAGATCCTTTAATATTCCCTGCCAGTGTTCGACGGCCTACAGACAGAACCTTCTCCGAAGGCTAGCATCTCCGCCAGCGGATAATCAGAGTTCGCGAAGGTGATATTGGATGAAGTCGGGTAATGGCAAGCAACATCTCCAGGCAAGCCCGTTTTCCCTTCCCCGTGGAAGGGCCCTCCTGCTTGATGAGAATGAAAAAGATTTGAAATATTTCACCACTCTGTTGGAGCGCATGGCTTACTCGGTCCAAGCTATTACGAATTATCAGGAGGCAGAAGGGTGCGTGGAACACGAGCCTTTCGACTTCATCGTCGTGAGCCGAGGTAGCCCAGCCTTTGCAGCGCACCGCCTGGTGGAGCTTACTTTGGCACGCCACCAGCACACACCGGTGGTGGTGCTGACGCGTTGCCTGGAGATGAACTGCTTTTTCGCGGCCATGCAACTTGGCGCTGCGGATTATCTCGAAAAAAACCTGACGCCTGCGGAGTTCGAACACTTGGTCACGGAGCATTGCCAGCCATGGCAGGGTGAAATTCCCGCCCGCGCATCGTGAAGGTTGGACGCGTGGCAGAGCTTGGGCCAGGGTTCCGGGAATCCCTGCCCTTCTCCTTCCTCGATTCCCAGGCCCGGCAACATTTTGAGTGTTGCGGAGTTATGCGGCAATTCAACTACGAGTTCGGCCCGCGATAATATTCCCTGCCAGTGTTCGGCGGCCTACAGACAAAACCTTTTCCGAAAGCTACCATTTATTAGCCGGCGGCTAATTAGAGTTCAGGATCGGAAATCCGGGTTGATTAGCTTGCGTGCATTTTCCGTCCAGAAATCCACGAACTCGCCTTCCGCAAGGAGAAAGGAAGTGTTGTTATGACGCCACAGAAGAGCCAGCCTAAGGTTGTCAGGTCCAGTCGCAAAGGCAAGCCGACGCTTGCTACAGCGAACGTGAAGACTCAGCCCGTCGATTGGTCAGCATTCCTCGCAGGAATCTCATACGGGAAAACCGTTCTAGAATACGGCGCGAACCGCACGATCTTCGTCCAGGGAGACCCTGCGGATTCCGTGTGGTATCTCCATAAAGGCAAGGTGAAACTCGCGGTGACATCACAACAGGGCAAGGAAGCGATTGTCGCTATTCTGGACGCCGACGAGTTCTTCGGTGAGGGTTGCCTTGCTGGCCAGCCGTTGCGCATCGCAACGGCTGTCGCGGTGACGGATTGCACTCTTTACAGGATCGATAAGTCGCTGATGGTGCGTCTGCTCCACGAGCAGCACGAAATCTCGGAATTGTTTATCACGCACCTGCTTTCACGCAACACTCGATTTGAAGAGGATCTGGTCGACCAGCTTTTCAACTCCAGTGAGAAGCGGCTGGCCCGGATTCTCTTGTTGCTGGCGCATTTTGGCAAGGAGAGCAGAACCGAAGCTGTCCATCCCGGAATCAACCAGGAACACCTGGCCCAGATGGTGGGCACCACGCGGTCGCGGGTCAGTCATTTCATGAATAAGTTCAGGGAGCTGGGCTTTGTCGATTACGCCGGCAACGGCGCGTTAACGGTCAACAGTGGCCTCTTGAGCGTAGTCCTGCACGATTAGTCGGGGATGCCTCGGCTTCGCCCCTCTCAGGCCAGGCTCTAAAGGCCGGCGGTATCATGTTTTGCATCAAGCTCCTGCCGGTGATTGCCTGATCTCCAAGACGAAACAATTCCTCGCCGTCCGCTAACCTCCTCTATCGTTCTTCACTCATAGCGGGCCACACCGTGGGACATCTTAGGGTCGCTGGTCAATACTGAACCGGACTGCGGTCAATTGTGAACAGACAGGCTTCCGGGAACTGGTTATGGTGACTATGGCTGCGACCGAGTCGAGCCGAATTGCGGTGTCCGTGATGGAGTTGCGCTCACCTTGACACATTGGGAAAAGGGGTTATTGCTCCGCAGCGATAGCTCTCCTTTGCGAGAGCACATTGTAGGTCGTATCGGGGCGGGTGAGAAGCGAGCTGTCTCGACCGACGGCGCATAGTAAGCCTCGCGCTCGGGTCCATTGATCGGAGGCCTCACGCCATGAAGGTGGAGAAGAGGTTCAAGAACATGAACATATTTGGACGTACCGCCGGTTTCTCACGCCGCCGTTTCGGCATACAGATTGCCATTTTCCTGTTGTCGTTGGCTCTGGCGCTTGTGGTTTGGCTCCAGAACGCGTCGGCCTATCAAGACGCGCCGGCGCCGCCGCAAGCTTCACCGCAGGCAGGGCCACCGTCAGCGCCAGCGCCGCCCTACACGCAGGGGACTCCCGAACAGTTGCAGCAGTTGGTAGCGCCGATTGCGCTGTATCCGGATTCACTGGTGGCCCAGATTCTGGCGGCGGCCACGTTTCCCGAGCAAGTCGTCGAAGCCGACCGATGGGTGCAAGACCATCCTGATTTGAAGGGCGACGCTTTGGGTCAAGCGGTGGACCAGCAGCCCTGGGACCCGAGCGTCAAGGCGCTCACGGCATTCCCATCCGTCTTGGGAAATATGGACAAGAACCTCTCCTGGACGTCATCCCTAGGCGACGCCTACTATAACCAGCAACAGGATGTGATGGATGCCATACAGGTTATGCGCCAGCGGGCGGAAAAAGCCGGTGATCTTAAAACCACGCCGCAGCAAATCGTAACCGACCAAGGTTCAACAGTCGTCGTTCAGCCTGCTAACCCCGAGGTCGTTTACGTCCCCGCGTATGATCCGTGGTTGGCTTACGGCGATCCCATCATGGGGTGGCCGGGATGGTACCCCTATCCCGGCATTTGGTTTGATGGCCCGTACTTGTCGTTTGGGATGGGTTTTGGAATCGGCTTCTTCGGAGGCTTTGGATGGGGCTGGAACCACTGGGGATTCAATTGGGGTGGCCGTTACGCAACTTTTGGCGGCGGAAGATACTACTCCCGGAGCAACACGTTTTATAACCGGAGCAGCATCAACCGAGGGGGGGGCGAGCGCGGCGGAGTTTCCAGCCGCGGCAACATCAACCGAGGTGCGGGAGCGCGCGGCGGATTTTCCAACCGTTCCGCCCCAGCGGCCAGAGCTTTCGACGGGAACCGACAGGCGGCGCGAGGATACGCTGCCCCGCGCGGTCAAACCGGCACTCGCTCAGGCGCCTTCAGCCACATCGAGAAGGGTGGACAGACAAAGAGCTATTCGTCACGGGGACAGGCCAGCGTCAGTAGCGGAGCGTCGCGTGGCGGCGGTGGTGGAGGATCGCGCGGTGGGGGCGGCGGAGGAGGGCATGGAGGCGGTGGCGGGCATCACTAATCAGTCCTCCGTTATGTTCTTAGTTAGGCTGTAAAATTTGGAAATGGAGAGAAGCCATATGCGGCGAACGAAGGTGAACTTCGACAAATTTCATGGGGCCAATCTTGCTACATTGGCAGCGGTCGCTATCCTCCTGACGGCGTGCTTTCCCACCCATTCGATGGCGCAGCAAACGGGCCAGAAGACGTTTTCATCGCCGGAAGACGCGAGCAGCGCACTCGTCGCAGCAATGCAGAGTAACGATGAAAAAGTGTTGCTGGATATCCTCGGGCCCGACGGAAAGCAAATCGTCTCTTCGGGAGACGAAGCTGAGGACGCCGAGAGCCGCGCTAATTTCGTCAAGAGATATCAGCAAATGCACCGTCTGGTGAAAGAACCGGATGGAACCACCGTCTTGTATATCGGCGCGGAAAATTGGCCCACGCCCATACCGCTCGTGAATAATAGCAGTTCGTGGTATTTCGACACCGAGGCGGGCAAGAAAGAAATCTTGTATAGGCGAATCGGCCGGAATGAAATATCCACTATTAGCGTGTGCCAGGAGCTCGTGGCGGCGCAAAAGGAATACTACTCGGCGCAGCACAACGAGTACGCCCAAAGTGTCTTCAGTGCTGAAGGACAGCACAACGGCCTTTATTGGAAAGTTGCTGAGGGTGAACCCCAGAGCCCCATCGGACCGCTGGTGGCGTCGGCCTTTGATACGGGCAAAAGTCAAGGTGGCGTTCCGACTCCTTACCGCGGTTACTATTACCGCATGCTAACGCGTCAGGGGAAAGACGGCCCAGGTGGTGCAAAGAGTTACATCGCAAACGGCAAAATGACCGAGGGTTATGCCTTCGTGGCCTACCCGGCGGAGTACAGGTCATCGGGCGTGATGACATTCATCGTTAATGAGGATGGGGTAGTGTATCAGAAAGATCTCGGCAAGAAGACTGACGCTCTCGCCAAAAATATGAAGGAATACAATCCCAATTCCGGTTGGCAAAAGGCGGAAGAGCAGCAGGAGGAGACTGCTGGCGACCAGAAGACTCAGTAAAAGACATTCTGCCGCTGCAATCGCTGCTCATAGGTCACCACGCGCCTCCGGCACAGTGCTCACCCACGTCTTATTGCGTCGCCGAACCTTAGAGACTCAGGAGGCAGGGACCATCAACAATCCCCTCGGGTTCGTGGCTACTCCCACTGTTCCAAAATCTCGATCTGCTTTCGGATGGACGCCACCCTGTCTTCTATCTCCTCAGCCTCCGCTTCGAGATTTGGGGAGCTCGCTCTCAGCTTCCGGGCGTGGTGTTCCAGTTGATTGGCATCATGTCTAAGTGCATCAACAATCGGCTTTAGCTCCACTTTCATGATTGTTTTACCCTTCAAGGAACGTTCTTCCCGGAGCAGGAGCGTTGGGGACAGGCTTCCCTCTCCAGGAACTACACATCAGATGGTGGCAAATAACGCCTGGCACGTCTGTTCAGAATTGCTCAAGGTCCCGAATCCCTAACCCTAACCCCTTACCCCCAATCCCGAGCCCCCAATCTCCTTCTGTCCACCCTGTAAGTTCCCCGTCAAAAACTGGGTGAGCATTTTTGACCAAGTCGATGAGCAGTACGGGACTGCCACAGCTAAAACCCTGGGGTATAACCGTATCGGCTGTTTCCCGGAGATCACGTCTTTGTCAACCGATTGGGTTGAAGTATCGACCGACGATCAGGGATGGACGCACTGAAAGCCAAAGAAGGCGGCCAGTGAACAGTCAGTGAAACGTTTAAGGAGGTAACAATCATGAGGAATGATCTAGTGACGCAACAAACCCAGAATTCACCGGATAAGGAAAGATCTCTGCGGGCACACCGTCTTTGGGAAGAGCGTGGTTGCCCAATCGGCTCACCGGAAGAGGATTGGTTCCGCGCCGAAGAGGAAATCCGCAGCGAACAGGCCGCTCGCGACGAAGTGGTGCGGGCTCGCAACAAGCTGGTGCGGGCTCACCGCAGCGCGCCAGGGCCCGATGGCCCCCCTCCCTTTTCAGATCATTCGGGATCGCTGTGATCTGGGATGGATCCCTGCAAGCGGCTCTGCGGTAGACCCTCGTTTGGCCCATTGGACCGCTACTCGGGCAGGCCGGATGCACCTCCTTCCAGGTTGAGGTGGGAATCAGGCGGATTTAGGAGCGAACGTATGAGACAAACATCGCGGCGTGGATGGCTGATCCTGCTCGTGCTCGTTATTGTTCCCGGGCTCGCGCTCTCGCAAGCCCTGCGACAGAGCCGCACGCTCATCCTCAATGGCCAATCGGGACAGGTTGGAGTCATGGAGGTCGACGGGCGGTCCTACGTGGACCTGGAGTCACTGGCGCGCATCGCGAATGGCACGCTGGCCTTCAGTGGAGACCGGATTACGCTGATGCTGCCCCGCTCCGCCGCCGGCACCGCATCCCTTGCAACGCCGCCAAGCCCGCCTGCCAATACCAGCTTCTCGAGAGAGTTCCTGCGAAACAGCATCGAAGAAATGGCAGTGATCCGGGAATGGCGAAGCGCGCTGGAGAACTCCATCGAGTACGGTTTACCGCTCCAGGGAGACTTGGTGGAGGGTTACCGCGGCCGGGCCTCCACCGCCCTCGGATTGGCGTCGGTAGCCGCCTCCACCGACTCGGATCGAAGCGCAGCTCAGTTGCTGAGCAACGAGTTCGACAATATGAAAACGCTGAACGCCAAGCTCTTGGAGGCGCGCAAGACCGCGCACGCCGTTTCTCCCGAAACTTTCAAAGACGATCCCCTGAACCAGAACATCCTGACTTGCGCTCGCGCCCTCGCCTCGATGGCGGTGGGTGGAGAGTTTGTGGATGAGGGATCGTGTCATTGAATTATCAGAACCACGATCTATGCAGCATTGGCATCCCGAAGGACAGCGTCGTGAAATACGAGACGGCGATCAAGACTGATAAGTTCGCCGTCCTGGTGCCTGGCTTGCCGCCGAACGGCGCGTAACGCGGGGAGATCCGAATTGGCTATCACTAAACTGCTTGTCGTTGTCGACAATTCGGTCGCATCGATACGGGCGGTAGCGTACGTGGCCCAAATTTTAGGTGGGCGCCGGGGTTTTCGGGTCTGTCTGGCACATACTCTCCCCTCGCCACCGGCGCGAATGCTAGAGTTCGGGGGCGCTGAGGATCCCCAGAAGGAAGAGTGGCTGGAAGCTCGTCTACGTGCTAGCCGGCATCTCTGGGAGTCCGCAGCGAAGAGAAAGGCATCAGGGTCTTTGGAACTTGCGTATGCGGATTTGCGCCGGGCGGGATTTGCGCGGGGAGAAATCGAAGTTCATTTCTGCTATCCGAGCGACAGAAGAAACGCACCCAAAGAGATCCTCAGGTTGGCGCGAGAGCGTGGATGTAAAACCGTCGTCGTCGGAAGGCGGTCCCTCTCCTGGCTTCGGGCGCTTCTGCAAACAAACCCAGCCGATGAACTCGTCCGCCTGGGAAAAGGATTTACTACCTGGGTCGTTGAATAAGACGGTCTCGCCTCTCTTTCGGGGGCGTTGCACTTCGTTTAACGGCAGCAAAAACGCCGACTAGAGTTTGATTATCGGGTGAGCTTCACCGCGGTGGCCGAGGCGCCGGATGCCCTTTGGCCAGCAGCCCGGCCTGCGAATCTGTTCCCGAACGAGAAGGAGACTCATGACCCGGCACAATATTCCGTTGGGCAGGATAATGGGAATCCCCATTGGTTTGGATTATTCCTGGTTCTTGATTTTTGCGCTGCTCACCTGGATGCTGGCGGGCAGTTACTATCCCGCCGAGTTTAGGAACTGGCCGCCGCTTCTGTATTGGTTCATGGGCGCCACCACTGCGATCATGCTCTTTGGGAGTGTACTGCTCCACGAACTGGGACATTCGGTGGTCGCCTTGCGGTTCAAGGTGCCGGTGCGCAGCATCACGTTGTTCATCTTTGGTGGCGTGGCTCAGATTGGCACGGAACCGCCGAGCGCCAAGGCGGAATTCCTCATTGCTATCGCCGGACCCATCGTGAGCCTGGCGCTGGCCGTGTTGTTCTCCGTGACACAGCCGGCAGTTGCCGGCATCCAGCCTCTCTGGGGTTTGGCGAAATACCTGGCTTACATGAACTTTGCGTTGGTGCTTTTCAATCTGATTCCCGGCTTCCCGCTGGATGGTGGGCGTGTGTTCCGTGCGCTCGTTTGGGCCGCCACGAAAAATATGCGGCGCGCCACCCTCATCGCGGCCAACACGGGCCGTTTCTTTGGTTTCTTGTTTATCTTCGTTGGTGTCTGGAAAATGTTAAACGGCAACTTTGGCGGCGGGCTGTGGATTGCTTTTATCGGTTGGTTTCTCGACAATGCCGCCGCCCAGCAGGTGCATCGAGTCATGTTCCAAGGCCTGTTGGTCGGCCACACGGTTTCGCAAGCCATGAGCAGTCGCTGCGTCACCGTCCCTGCCGGCATGACCTTGCAACAGTTGGTGGACGAACATATCCTTGGTGGCGGGCAGCGCTGTTTCCTTGTCACTCGCGAAGCAGACACCGTTGGCATGATCACTCTGCACCGGATCAAGGAAGTGCCGCGGAACGACTGGGCGACGACAAGCCTGGCGCAGGTCATGCTTCCCCTCGAGCAACTGAAACGCACCGACCCTGACACCCAGCTATGGACCGCCCTCCAACAGATGGATCGCGACGGAGTTAACCAGTTGCCCGTCACCCGCGATAACCACGTCTTCGGCATGTTGAGCCGCGAAGGTGTCATCACTTTCCTGCGCACGCTGCAGGAACTGGGGACCTAAGTTGGTCCTCACCATCAACGGCGGCGCGGTCGCATTAGGTTCGCGCTGTATCAGACACCGGCTCCCAAGCCGTGGTGCAGGAAATGGCGGGACAGAAGGATTGCGCAGAACGTGGCGAATCCGAGGAGGATCAGGCCGAGGACGCCGTTGACCAGGCGGAAGAAGGTCGGGCCGATGCGGTGGGGGATGAAGTGAACGACAACGATCAGCGTGGTGAACCAAGTCATCAGGCCGGCGGCCACCATCAGCATCCCCCACCCGGGGGCTTTGGAGCCCAGGATGGAATGGGCAAAGGGGAGCCAGTTGGAGGTGACGCCAACCCAGTAAACCATGGTTATGGGGTTGAAGATAGTCAGACCGGCACCGGCGCCGACATCAGCGACCAGATGCGCGGGGACGGTGCTTTTGTCCCAGCGTTTGCGAGCTCTGGTGTGGGCCCGTAGAGGCTCCTTGACGGCGCGGATGAGGAAGTAGATCCCCAACGGGAGCAGGACGATTACGCCGATTCCCGCCAGAACGGTCCGGAGAGTCGGGTTGGACAGGTCGGAGAGGATATAGTGACCGCCCAGGAGGACGAGGGAGAAGAGGATTAGGTCGCCGGCGATCGAGCCGATTCCGCAGGCGAGGGTACGGCGCCAACCGCCGATCATACCGCGGCGGATGGCCAGCATGTTGACCGGGCCCATCGGCGCGGCGGCCGCCAATCCCATGAAAAATGCGGCCGAAAGTACGTGGATGTCAGAGACGATCATCTTGGTGCCCCGGTATGTGGATTAAGCCCCCAATTCCTCGCGGGCATTCTGGGAGTCAAACATATAGACGTGGATGCTTCCAACGGAGGCGATGGAGCGAGCCTTCATGGAATATTCTAAGCTATTTCCGCGGCCCTCGCACGGTAGCCCCACTGCATGAAGTAAGATGAGCAATGTTGACCACACGCGTGTACCTTCCGGTACAGACATGCAAGTTGCCCTCGTAATATAAAACACTTGGGTGCGGGGATATCTGCCCAGAACCTATTGAGGAAAACGTTATGCGTGAAGTGTGCCCAAATTGCGTTTTGCTGGTGGACGACGATCCTTCCATGCGAGAGCTTCTGTCAAGGCAATTGCGGAAGGCGGGCTTCAAAGCACGGCAAGCTGAAGACGGAATTGATGGTCTGGTGAAACTTCGGGATGAGCTACCCAAAGTCATTATCGCCGACCTTCAGATGCCTCGGATGTCAGGATTCGAGTTTATATCGGTGGTGCGCAGGCGCTTCCCTCCCCTCCCGGTAATCGCTTTCTCGGGTTCAATCCCCGGAGAATTTCCGGCGGCAGCCAAACCCGACGCCTGGTTCGAAAAGGGCCCGGTGCAATTCCATGCACTCTTGCAGGCCGTCCACGATTTTGCGCGAAAAACGCCCGATCGCCTTCACCTCCCACAAGTGATCAGCATCCCTGTTCGGACGCGCCCTAATGGCGCCGGTTATTTCGTTCTGACGTGCACGGACTGCCTGCGTGCATTCCAGGTGGCGAGTACGCCGAAGAATAAGACGGTCGAGCGGATCGCCGTCTGTAGCCACTGCGAGGCCCGTGTACCCTTCTTGATCGAAAGCTCACAGCCCGCATAGGGCGGCTCGCGTGGCCTGCGGGACGCGCCGACGAGGGCCACAAGACGCGGTGGCGAGACCGCGACATCTGGAGGCAATCAGTATGGCCAGGCAGACACTCAGGTTCAACTCTCGGAACTTCCTTAGAAGAGTCGGCGCCCAAAGGACGACTCGGGAGTACCAAGACCGGCAGGCGATCTATGCGCAAGGGGACGCAGCGGATGCGATGTTCCAGATCGAGAATGGCCACGTGAAACTGGTGGTTGCGTCGCCGCGCGGCAAACAAGCGGTCATCGCCATTTTGGGGCCAGGCGATGTGTTTGGAGAGGGTTGTCTGGTCAATCAATCCCTACGGAAGTCGACCGCTACGGCGATTCAGGCGTCCACGATCTCCCGCGTAAAAAAGGGGATTTTGGTTCGCCGGATCCATCAAGATCCTGCCTTTGCCAAGCTTTTTATTTCCTACCTGGTTTCTCGCATGGTTCGCGTCGAAGAAGATTTCGTGGATCGCCTCTTTAATTTCAGTGAGAAGCGTTTGGCCCGGATTCTGCTGCTGCTTACGAGTTTAGGCAAGGAAAACGGGGACGGAACTCCACTACTAAAAATCAATCAGGCACACTTGGCCCAAATGGTCGGCACCACCCGGTCGCGGGTTAGTCATTTCATGAACAAGTTCAGGAAGCTGGGCTTTGTCGATTACAATGGCAGCGAAGCGTTGACGGTCCACAGCGGCCTCCTCAACAAGGTCCTACGCGACCAGCTTTGAGATCAAACCCTCGGTCATTCCCATCCGCCGCAGAGGGTCGTTTCCCTCTGATGAACTGCACTGAGCAATTCAGACCAAGCACGTGAGCCATGCTGTACAGACAAGCCAAACACCCCGGGCTATAAACGTAAATGTAACAGGCCGGGGACTCGCGAAAGCCTCCGACTGAGGACAGCCGAGACAAATCATAGTCGGCAGGAGAGAGGCGGCAGGTGTCGCATCATCCGCCCAAGCAAAAAGGCGAATGCACTTTCTCCGGTGGATCGCGCCCGGGCTGCGGCCCTGAATCCTGCCAAAGGAGCAACCGTGATGAAGCCAAGCACCACCGATAGGGTCGAAGGCAAGTTTCACGAAGTGAAGGGTAAAGTCAAAGAGAAAGCGGGGCAACTGACGAACAATCCCGAATTGCAAGCCGAGGGCATCGTTGAAAGGGCGGCTGGCAAGGTTCAAGGGGTTCTCTCTCAGGTGGAGAGATCCCTCGAAAAATAGCATTGCCGGCCAGTAGTCCAACAGTTGTGAATGGGAACATCGGACGCTCCGGTCAGTAAGCATGATTCCAAGAGAAGGAGCTTTAAATGAAAAAACTTAGTTTAGTATTTCTGTTGTTGACATTTTGTGCAACGGCATTCGCCGGTGAGAGCCAACTGCAAAAGGCAACCAACGTTATGAACGAGATCATGAGTATTCCCGACAAAGGCATTCCTCATGATTTGCTCGACAAAGCTGTGTGTGTGGGCATCGTTCCTTCTGAGGTGAAGTTCGCCTTTATAGTGGGTGGCACTGGCGGACGCGGCGTGCTGGTGTGCCGCAAGGGCGGGAATGGTCAGTGGGATGCTCCCTCCATGTTCACCATAGGCGGCGCGAGCGTGGGATTTCAGATCGGCGGTGAGGCCACCGACGTCGTTTTTCTCGTGATGAACCCGGGAGGCATGAAAAAACTGGTTCAGGACAGCGTTAAGCTGGGCGCGGATTTATCCGCAGCGGCCGGCCCAGTGGGTCGTTCCGCGGAAGGCGCCACCGACGTTCAACTCCATTCGGAGATTCTGAGCTACTCGCGCTCACGTGGCTTGTTTGGCGGGGCTTCGCTCGACGGGGCCGTGTACAAGCAAGACGAGGATGCCAATCAAAAAATCTATGGACGCAGGGTGACCGCGCGAAAGAAATCCTGATCGACGGCACAGTAAGCCCTACACCTGCGGCTCGCTTCTTGGACCGCACGCTGACGAAATACTCTCCCTCGGGGGGAAGAACGTTTGCCAGTTTATAAGCAACCCGTGGGGAGAAGTTCAAGTCATCGAACGAAAGTAACCACCGCGCCAGACGCGACAGGCGTCTGACGCGCGAATTCCAGGCTGGTGCTCGTTTAGGAAAAAAGAACCATGAGAAAGACGCCAACTGTTGCACTCGCCCTCTGTGTCTTGGTTTTGTTCATGTGCAGCGGAGGCTCATTTGCATATTCCGTCCTGACGCATGAGGAAATTGTCGACCTGCTCTGGAAGGATGAGATCCGGCCTCTGCTGCTCAAACGATTTCCGGCGCTGACAGAAGACCAGCTTACGGAGGCACACGCCTATGCCTATGGCGGCGCCGTCATCCAGGACCTGGGCTACTACCCATTCGGCAGCAAGGAATTCAGCGATCTGGCGCATTACGTTCGTAGCGGGGACTTTGTTCGCGAGTTGCTGCGTGAGAGCCAGGACGCTAATGAGTATGCGTTTGCCATGGGGGCCCTGGCCCACTATGCGTCAGACATTGCCGGCCATCCGGCTGTCAACCTGTCCGTCGCGATTGAATACCCGAAGCTGCGGGCGAAGTACGGCAACTCCGTCGAGTACGCAGAGGACCGCACGGCGCATCTCCGAACGGAATTCGGGTTCGACATGGTGCAGGTGGCGAAGAGCCGTTATGCCTCCAAACAATACCACGATTTCATCGGGTTTCAGGTGTCGCTGCCCCTGCTGGAACGGGTTTTTCCGGTGGTTTACGGAGTGGAGTTGAAAGACGTGCTTCCCCGCGAGAATCTCACGATCAGCTCGTACCGTTACTCCGTCAGCCAACTGATCCCGGAGATGACACAGGTCGCACTGCGGACCCATAAGAAGGACATGATGCGCGAAGAACCGACCTTCTCAAAACGAAAGTTCCTTTATCGTCTTTCGCGCTCCGATTATGAAAAGGACTGGGGAAAGGAATACTCAAAGCCCGGATCCGGCGCGCGTGTGTTGTCAGTATTCATGCATTACATGCCGAAAATAGGGCCATTCAAAGCGATGGCGTTCAAGAACCCCAACCCGAAGACAGAGGAGATGTATTTTAAGAGCATTAACGCCTCAGTGGATCAATACCGAGCCTATCTTGCAGAATTGCGAACGGACTCTGTGCAACTGTCCAACATGGATTTAGATACAGGCAAAAAGACCAGAGCAGGGGAGTACACGCTGACCGATGAGTCCTATGCAAAGCTGCTGGATAAACTGTCTGAGCGCAAGTTCGATCGGACGTCACCGGAGCTGCGCGCGGACATCCTGAACTTTTATGGAGACCTCTCCGCACCGATTGCGACCAAGAAGGACTCGGCAGGTTGGCAGGCCGTGCTGACATCGCTTGATCAGTTGAAAGCGCTGATGCCGGCTCCTCCTGCTGGCGCGAGATTGCGGCCGTCCGATTCTGGCGATCGTAATGTCGAGCCAATTACGGAAGTGTGGAAATGACCTCATACGCCTGGCATGACCCCGGGGGTACTACCAGCGGCTTGAGGGTCCATCATGGTCTCCAAAGCGTGGTCCTGTACGACTCCGTCTCGATGTCGAACCAACCCTAATATCGACTGGCCCCACCCCCTTAGTTCTGCCCCGTTAGCTGGGATGAGCAATTCTGATCAAACGTGTGAGCGGTAGTGGCCTGACACGGGAATTAAGCCAAGGTATAAGCAGTGTGCGTCGGGTTGCCGGCCGGGATTCGGTTAGGGAGCTCCCGGCTTCGCACGCAAAAGGAGCTTCCAATGAAAACCCTTACTCTGGTGTGCCTCCTCCTGAGCCTCTGCGTGTCGTCCTTAGTGGCGGGACCACCTCCCCAAGGCAAACGCCAGAATTCGGGAGAAAGCAAGTGCGGCGCTGGATTCAAACAGTGCCAAGAAAGTCTTAACACGATCAATGCCTCGTGGATGCCTTGAATCATTTCCTGCGGGTTGGAATGAAGGCGGCTGGGAATGAAAAACGTCGTGGCCAGCCCCGCTGACGCAACGCCAAAGCTGATAGACATTTGCTGCATGGTACTGGCGATGGAACTTGCGTTGCTTGTCTCGTCTTCCATGATGTCGGCATAAACCAGGGTGTTCATGCTCGTATATTGCAAGGAAGTGAATCCCCCGTATAAGAACGCCAGCAGAACAATGACCCAAACCCGCGTGTCGAGCCCAATGGTCGCAAAGAGGAGAAGAAGCAGACCGATGACTACGGTATTCGAAATCAGTACGCCGCGGTAGCCGATGCGGGTCAGGAGCCGCGGCATGACCACCTTGATGCTCATCGCAGCGATTGCTTGGGGCATGATGAGCAGGCCAGATTCAATGGGCGTAAATCCCAGTCCCACCTGATAGAGGAGCGGCAAGAGGAATGGCACTCCGCCGATGCCCAAGCGGGTGAAAAAGCTGCCGCTCACCCGAGCATGGGGCCCACTAAAGCGGGAATGGCGACGAAACTCATGGCGCGGATAAGTTCGGATTTGGCAAACGTCCGCACCAGTGTGAGCCGTCCCACCGGCACCATCATGGCTCCTCCGCAGCCTTGCAGGATGCGGCACGCGACAAGCAGATGGATGGAGATCGATATGCCACAGAGAAAGGACCCGAGGGTGAAGAAGCCGATGGCGGATGCAAACACCCGGCGTGTTCCGAACCGATCCGCCATCCAGCCGCTGATCGGAATGAAAACCGCAAGGCTCAACGTGTAGCTGGCCAGCACGGACTTCATGCGCAACGGAGCCACCTTGAGGGCCTCCGAGATTGCGGGCACCGCCGTGTTCAGGATCGTGGTGTCCAGCGACTCCATAAAAAACGCGACTGCCACCAGCTACGGTAAAAGCCGCTTACTCGCAGCCGATCGCGAGAAGGGAACCAAGGGCGCGCTGATGTAATCGTCTCGACCCATAGGCTTCATGCGGTGCAATTACCTAATAACGTATCAGCAGGTGCAAGATTTGCACAACTCCGCTTAGAGTCCGACGTGGCTGGAAAATAAAACCCCGGCTTTGGAGCACAGCACGTCGCACGCACTCGCCAGCCGCCCAGTGAGAATGCACCTCCCCTTGCTTCGGTGTTGACCTTATCGACATAATGAGTCGCATGGGTGCAATGCGGGGCGGTGCGATGGGAATGGGCAGACACGCGGAGGGCACTCCGCGCGGGCGTGGAGCGCGCGGCGGCGCGGCTGATTTGCCCAAACGTAAACCCAGCCTGAAAAAGCTCTGGCCCCAGGTTTCAGCGCTCATAGCGCCTCGCAAGTGGTTGCTGATTTCGGGAATGGCTTTAATGGCCATTAACCGCGTGGCCGGCCTGGTGCTCCCTTATACCAGCAAGTCATTGGTTGACACGGTGCTATCGCCCGTCCACCCACATCCCCAACTCTTGCCTCGCCTGATTGCGGTAGTTTTTTCGGCCATGGTGGTGCAAGCCATCACCTCTTTCGCCCTCACGCAATTGCTTTCCAAGGCGGGCCAGCGGCTGATTGCCGAAATGCGCCGGCAGGTGCAGAAGCACGTGGGACTGCTTTCGGTGGCCTATTACGACGAGAACAGAACGGGAACGCTGGTGGCTCGCATCATGTCGGATGTGGAGGGCGTGCGCAACCTCGTGGGAACGGGTTTGGTGGAATTCGTGGGCGGCTTGCTGACTGCCGTCCTGGCGTTTGTTTATCTGCTGCATCGCAGCGTCGTGGTGACGCTCACGGTGTTCACCGTGGTGGGCGGTTTTGTCTTCGTTCTGCAGTACGGTTTCAAGGTGATTCGCCCCATCTTCCGCGAACGCGGCAAGATCAACGCAGAGGTCACGGGCCGCTTGACCGAATCGCTGGGCGGAGTGCGAGTCATCAAAGGTTACCATGCCGAGGAGCGCGAGGCGGGGGTCTTCGCCGCCGGCGTCGAGCGCTTGTTAGCCAACGTGATGAAGTCGCTGACCATGACCAGCGTGCTTTCGTCGGCGTCCACTACTGTGCTGGGTTTGGTGTCAGCGCTGGTGATGTGGCTGGGCGGCCATCGGGTGCTGGCTCACACCTGGACCGTCGGCGACTACTTCGCTTACAACATGTTTCTGGCCTTCATGATTGCGCCGGTCTTTCAGATTGTGAATATCGGCACGCAGTTGGCGGAAGCCTTTGCCGGCCTGGACCGGACCAGTGAAATCATGGCCGAGTTGCAAGAAAACCAGACTCCCGGCCGCACCGAGCAGATGCCGCCGATTCAAGGTACGGTGCGCTTTGAGGATGTCGAGTTTGCCTATGAGCCCGGCCATCCTGTTTTGCACGGCATCACCTTTGTGGCCAAGCCGGGATCGGTGACCGCGCTGGTGGGATCGTCGGGATCGGGCAAGTCCACCATTATCAGCCTGCTCTGCGCTTTCCACACTCCGTCCCAAGGCCGCGTGCTGGTGGACAATGTGGACCTCGCGAAGGTGGACCTCAACACTTTCCGCTCGCAGTTGGGCGTAGTTCTGCAAGACTCTTTTCTTTTCGATGGCACCATTCGCGAAAACATCATGTTTTCACGGCCGGATGCCACCGGGGAGGAATTCCTCTTCGCCTGCCGTACGGCTCACGTAGACGAGTTTGCCGAGAGCTTTCCGGATTCCTATGACACGGTTGTGGGTGAACGCGGCGTCAAGCTCTCCGGCGGACAGAGGCAAAGGCTTTCCATCGCGCGCGCCCTGCTGGCGGAACCCCGCATTCTTATCCTGGACGAGGCCACCAGTTCACTCGATTCCGAATCGGAAGCTATGATCCAAGCCGGGTTGAATCAGCTCATGCAGGGACGCACCACCTTTGTGATCGCCCACCGTCTGTCTACCATTCGCCGCGCTGACCAGATTCTGGTGGTAGAACAGGGACGCATCGTGGAACGCGGCAATCACGCACAACTTTTTGCCCTGGGCGGGCGCTACTACGATCTCTATACCCGACAGCACGGCCTCGAGACAAATTTGTTCCTGGCGCCAGGCGAGGGCGACGTCGTAGAAGCGTGATTTACGTTCGCCGGCGGGATTACAAGGACCTATCTGGGGCATCGAAAAGTCCCGGCTTATGCTATTTCATTATGCTCATCTGTGCAGTAAATGCCAGGAGGCTCAACGGGATCTTCTTACAGGAGTTGTCAGATGCGTTGGTACGCGAATCTTCTGACGCGCTTGCTGATCATCTCAAGTTTTTTGGGCTTGCCGATTTTTGTTCAGGATCGGAACGAAAAACGCCCTTCACGCCAGAATCCAGGCGGCCACACTGCACTGCCCCAGTTGAGGGGCACCCGATACCCCTGAACGGATTTGGGTGCTATATTAAAGCCCGTTTTCAGAGGACGGCTCGCGGTGGGCTCCGAGCGGCATAGAACTTGGGAACGCTCGGCGGAGTCGAAAATGGAACTTCGCCTCACGGGCGTGCCGCATCGAGAGGGCGGCGTGAGGGCGGCGCTCGAACGTTTGGCCCCGTCGGCGACCGCCGTGGAACAGACAACGATTTCGACCTGATCGGACTGGCCTCGGCCCGCGGAGAGCCTTGCCCTGCGGCCCTCCTCGCGATACCCAAGGTCTTGCTGATTTCCGCCATGGACAAACTGCCTCTGAGTTCGCATGGAAAGCCGGTTGACGCGTTCCCGGAAGCTCGCGCTCTCGAAGGCGAGCTGCGCAAAAGCATTCGCGGAGAGGTGCGCTTCGACGCCGGAAGCCGGGCACTCTACTCGACCGACGCGTCCAACTACCGTCAAATACCCATTGGCCTCGTCATTCCCCGAGACGCCGACGACGTTATTTCCGCCGTGGCGGCCGCCCGAAAGTTCGGGGCGCCCATCTTGCCCCGAGGAGCCGGGACCAGCTTGGCCGGACAGTGCTGCAACGTCGCCGTGGTGCTTGATTTCAGCAAGTACATGAACAAGATCCTGGAGCTCGACCCGGACGAGCGATCGGCCCGCGTCGAGCCCGGGGTGGTCCTCGACGTCTTGCGCAACCAGGCCGAATCACATCGCCTCACCTTCGCACCCGACCCGGCTACGCACAGCCGCTGCACCCTGGGCGGCATGATCGGAAACAACTCCTGCGGTACGCACTCGATCATGGGAGGAAAGACCGTCGACAACGTCGAGGAACTCGACATCTTGCTTTATGACGGCACCCGGATGAAGGTGGGTGGCACGAGCGAGAGCGATCTCCAGTCGATTCTTATGGAGGGCGGCCGCCGTGCCGAGATTTACCGGGGCCTCAGGGAGATTCGAGACGCTTACGCGCCGCTGGTGCGGGAACGATACCCTCAAATTCCACGCCGGGTCTCCGGCTACAACCTGGATGAGCTCTTGCCCGAAAATGGATTTCAGGTGGCGCGGGCGCTGGTGGGGACAGAAGGCACGTGTGTTACGGTCCTTGCCGCCCGCCTGAAGCTCATTGACAGTCCCCAACAGCGCTGGCTCGTGGGGCTTGGCTATGACGACCCCTACATCGCCGCGGACGATGTTCCGCAAATCCTCCAGTTCGGCCCCATCGCGCTCGAAGGACTGGAGGGCAAAATGGTCGATACTCTGGCCAGGAAAGGCGTCTCGGGCGTCGAATTGATGCCGAAAGGAGGCGGAATTCTCCTGGCTGAGTTCGGCTCCAACGACGCAGGGGAAGCAGAAAGCCGCGCTCGCCGGATGATGGAAGGCCTTCGTCGCAGTGCGGGTGCAAGCGATATACGGCTCTATAGCAAGGCGGAAGCCAAAGCCGTGTGGCAGGTACGTGAGGCTGGCCCACGCGGCGCGCAATTCATGCCCGGAGCACCCTTGTTGTGGGAAGGGTGGGATGACGCGGCGGTGGCGCCTGAAAAACTGGGCGCCTACCTGCGCGACCTCCGCAAGCTGCTCGACGAGTTCCGCTACCAGGCCGGCTTTTACGGCCATTTTGGGCATGGTTGCATCCACATGCAAGTGAGCTTCGATCTGCTCAGTGAACCGGGCATCCGGAAGTTCACCGAGTTCCTCGACCGCGCCGCCGACCTGGTCATACGCTATGGCGGCTCGCTCTCGGGAGAGCATGGCGATGGACAGGCTCGTGCCAGTCTGCTGCCGAAAATGTTCGGCCCCGAATTGGTCGAGGCCTTCCGCAAGTTCAAAACTTTGTGGGATCCGGACGGAAAAATGAATCCCCACAAAGTCGTGGATGCCTATCTGCCCGCTGAGAACCTGCGGCTCGGCGCGGATTACCGTCCCTTGCCGGCCCGCACTCACTTCCAGTTCCCCGATGATGAGGGCTCGTTTCCAAGGGCCATGCTGCGCTGTATCGGCATCGGCGCGTGCCGCAAGGGCGACGCCGGTACGATGTGCCCCAGCTATCGGGCGAATCTGGAAGAGGAACACAGCACGCGAGGCCGCGCGCGCATGCTTTTCGAATTACTCCAGGGCGAGGTGTTGAAAAACGGCTGGAAGGACGAACACGTGAAGGAGTCGCTCGAGTTATGCCTCTCCTGCAAAGCGTGCAAGGGCGAGTGCCCCGTTAACGTGGATATGGCGACGTACAAGGCCGAGTTCCTTTCCCACTACTACGAGAACCGGCTGCGGCCACTGCGCGCCTACGCTTTTGGTTGGATCGACAAGTGGGCGCGACTGGGATCGATCGCCCCGGACATCTCGAATGCGCTGATCAATGCGCCCGGCTTGCAACAGATGTTCAAGAAGCTCTTGAGCATTCCCGCGGCGCGCCAGTTTCCCCGGCTGGCTCGCCAAACTTTCCGAAGTTGGGCCCACAGCCATAGGATCCCGGTGACAGGACAAGCTCTGCGCCCGCCCCCTCCTTCGGGAGCATCCTCACGAAGGAAAGTTCTTCTTTGGACGGATACCTTTACCAATTATTTCCATCCCGAGGCCGGGCAAGCCGCGGTGGCAGTGCTGCAACACGCCGGCTTCGAGCCCTGCATTCTGTCGCGACAACTGTGCTGTGGGCGCCCCCTGTATGATTTCGGGATGCTGGATGATGCCAAGCGCTACCTGCGCCGCGTCCTCGGCACCCTGGAAGCTGAAATCCCAGCGGGCACGCCCGTAATCGTTCTCGAACCCAGTTGCGCTTCGGTCTTCCGCGACGAACTCCGCAACCTGTTTCCCGATGACCAGCGGGCCGATCATCTTCGCCGCCAGACCTTTCTTCTCAGTGAATTTCTCGACCGTCACGCGCCGGGATATGCTCCACCGAAGCTCGAACGCCGCGCCATCCTGCACGGTCACTGCCACCAGAAAGCACTCATGAAGTCGGCGGACGCCGGGTCTTTGCTGCGCAAAATGGGAATCGAGCTGAGCGTCCCGGACTCCGGTTGTTGCGGAATGGCGGGCCCGTTTGGATTCGATGTTGAAAAATACGAAGTGGCTCAGACCATCGGTGAACGTGTGCTGCTGCCCGCGGTCCGCGCCGCCAGCCCCGAAACCTTGATTGTGACGGATGGGTTCAGTTGCCGCGAACAGATCCTGCAAAGCACCGGCCGACGCGCCTATCATCTGGCCGAGGTGTTGCAGCTCGCGCTCGAAGCCGTGCAGCCGGCTTCCCGGAAATAAGAACCAGGCTGACGGCAGCCATCGGGCCGTATCGTGTCAGAATTCGAAACTTACCATCCAGGATTGCTTCAGAAGTGCCCACCTTCCGCCATGCGTCGGCATGGCTCTGTCATTCTAAGACTGAGGGAAGGTAGTATCTAACTTTCTAGTTTTCGGAGAAAGGTAGCGTGGCTTTTTCCCGGGCTTGGCATGTATTTGTCGAATCAACCGTATTTCGTCGTGGAGCAGGCATGAGTCCACGTAGAGGGAGGCTTGGGTCATGGTAAACCGACGAGACTTTCTGCAAACCTTCGCCATCGGAACATTGCTGGGCGCGGGCAGCCCGGGCAGTTCCGGGGAAGTCGCCGGGGCAGACCCCGAAGGATGGTACGACCGCCCGATGCGCTGGGTGCAGCTCGCCTTCGTCGAGGACGACCCAGGCAACTATGATCCCGATTTTTGGCTGGACTATTTCCGCCGTATTCATGCCGACGCTGCGTGCCTTAGCGCCGGAGGGTGCGTTGCCTTTTATCCCACCCAGGTTCCTCTGCATTATCGAAGCAAGTGGTTGGGCAACACGGATCCCTTCGGCGATATGGCGAAGGGTTGCCGCGATTTGGGAATGAATGTGATTGGCCGGACGGACCCTCACGCTGCCCATCAGGATGTCTACGACGCGCATCCGGACTGGATCATGGTCGACGCGGAAGGCAGAAAGGTGCGGCACCCGTCGGATCCGGACTTCTGGATTACCTGCGCCCTCGGCCCTTACAACTTCGACTTCATGACCACCGTGACCAAAGAGATCATGAGGCTCTACCACGTCGACGGAATCTTCTCAAACCGTTGGGCCTCCGAAATCAGATACCCGTGAGCGGCGTGGATCTCGACCACATGGAATCCTGCTTCGCGGGCGCGCCGGGCGGCAAGCTGAGTCTGCTGTGCGGCCGATAGCGTCCCATGCAGCGTCGCGAACATGGTGGCATAGTAATAATTATCCTCACCGTCCAGATCGCCATAGGTTCCCGAAAGCGCCAGCACTTGGGCGTTGGCGCCACTGGGTTTTGATCTCCGGAGAGTCTTCATCGCTTTCGAACCCCGCATGGATATTGATGAAAACGACGATCCAACGATTCAAAAGTGCAAATCAAATCGGAAATTCTGGCGAAATGGCCCTTGAACCATGCAATCAATGCTTCCTCGGCCTCGTTTAGCACCCTGAAGGCCATCGTAAGAGAGTTGCCAAGCGGCAGATTTTTGACTACCGACCCCTCTCCATGAGGGGCCATGTGGAAGCTCGGGTCCCACTTCGGCAGGCATCAAGGAGGCAGGCTTTCATGGAAGACAAGTTAGGTACTGACAAAGACCTTGGGAAAGGTGAGCCTTCCAAGCAGCCAACGGCCACGGGAACAGTCAAGCTGGGTACCGTTCCAAGCTTGACGGATGCAGTGTGGGCACCCCGTATGGGCTCTCAAATGATAAGAAACGAAATAGCCCGGCTCACGAAACGGATGTTGTCGCTGAACCCGACCGCCGAGGGTCTTGCCATAATGCACGCCTGGGGCGAGCAGATTAAGGCACTCCGCCAGTTACTCAAGTCATTGTCAGAGTGAGCCTCGGGGCTGGAGTCAGACAGATCTCGGCCCCAAGGCCACGGTCGCGTGGTGCCGCGCCTTGCCCGCAGCACCCTGGAGAGTAGTATCTTCGCCGGCGCCACCGGGATTCAGTACATCACGCCGTCAGCTTGCTGGTTAACGCTCATCGCACGGATCCGCCTCCCTCGCAAGGGCGCTCGCTGGACGGTATTTCGCCCTTATGGCGCGAAGCCTCGATGAGGACGCGGCCCGCCAGGGATGGCGCTAGCTTGGCTAGCACCACCGATGTTAGTGCACCCTTGATCGAGCCGCTTGCCGGTGCGAGCCCGAGGCTCCATCAGCGTGTCGCCAAGTGGTGCGCCTTATCGGTCACTGTACGGTGGGGATTTCCGTGACAGGCTCCTGTTGTTCCGTTTCCGGAAGCTCCAGCAGGGTATGGTTGGCAGAGGGTATTGGCTCGGATTCCCGCTGCTCCTGCCGCTTCGTCACCGCCGCCATTCCTGCCGGCACCGCTGCTTGCGTTACCTCCAGCTTTGCCTCTGCCGCACCCAGTTTGGCGTATTCCCGGATCGCGCCCAACACCACCGAACCGCTTACGGGCACTAAATCCAGCCGTTCGATGATTTTCTCCAAAGCGCTCTTCAGGTTCTTGTGCCGTGGGCGGAAAAGGTCAAGATAACGGGCGTGCCGATAGATGGCATCCTTTGACACGCTGAAGCGCTCGCTGATGACCGTCGTGTTCCCCCAATTCACCCACTCGTCCTCAATAAACTCCCGCTGCGGATGCAAGCAGATGCTGCATTGGCTGGCATGCCGTGCCCGGTTGGCCGCCTGCGGTGTCTCTTGCTGGTACTGCTTGTGTTGGACTTCCATGATTCACCTCCTGCTGTGTGGGGAGCGACTCTCTGGCCACCATCACGCCGTCCCCATGAAATAACTTCGATAGTCGAAAAACCCCAAACGCCAGTGAACGGCGATGCCGCGACTCCCATTGACCGGCTTGGAGTTAAGTAACCGCTGAGGTGCAGGTCGGCGCCTCGCCGTGGACTCTCCTCAGGCTGCGGAGCGGGTCTACCTCTTCCTTGACGTGTCCCCAACCTCCCTCCGAGATCTCGCTCAAGAGCGACGTTTCTGGCGGGTTCTCGGAGGGGCGACCAGACGGGTCGGCCAGAGACCCCTATGCGACACAGCCCTGGAATGTTGCTCACCTCAATGCAACATAAATTGCCGAGAGGCGGCAGGAAAAACAGCGTAGCGATTCAAGCCCCCCCTTCGCTTGCGACTTCCCAGCTTTCGTCGCCTCGGCATGGCTGCCCGCCCTCACGGGATACCCGGTGACAGCCAAGGGGCTCTCACGGTGTACCACAATGACGAAGAATTTCTCGCTTTCGGGGACCGAATGGTCGGTAATCAGTTCCCAAGTATGCTGATGGGTATCGGGTTGCAGCATGAGCTGCACCATCAAGCTTCCCGCCTCTACGATTTTCGGACTTCCTTTGGGTAACTTCGTGCGCGTTAACATGTGCGCTGGCTCCTTTGTTCAGGTTTACCCGCCGTGGCGACTTTGGTCCAGAGAAGCGATGAGAGAGGCGGGAGTGGAAGACCCGCAGGGTGAGGGGGTGATGCGGAAATTTTGGGAGATTTTCGCCCAGAATGAAGGCCGGCTGCGGCAAGAAACCACCCAGCTGAGCACCTAGACCGGGCCCGGTCCTGGGTCAACTCAATGCCCTTCGTTCCAGCGGCTAGCGCGTCTCGTGCAGCGGACCCGACGGCGGGGATCGGGTCGGCATTGGGGAACACCAACGGTCCCGGTCCCTCCCGGGGACGAGGTGGGTTCGCGTGGGGGCTGTTCACCGGTGATTGGAGTTTCTCGACTATGACCCCCGTAAAGGGAAGCACTTTTTGGGTGACGGTCACCGGGGAGTCCGTGCCCCCAAGAAAAGGAGGAGAGCAAATATTACGGTCGAACAAGGCTGTCTATCCAGCGAAGGAACCAACTGCCGGGAGCGGCTATCCCTATCGGGCAAGGACTGGTCGCGCGCCTCCAGGGAGAAATTGGGACGCATCTGCCTCCAACTCTCCGACCCGCAGTACCAACCGTATGAGGTCTGTCGGCGCATCGCCGGCCTAATCGCCGAGATTACGCAGCACCTATTTCGTCTGAGCTCGACAGTAGAGGATCAGGCCGTTCGGCAGGAACTGGCGAAACAGGTCAAGGTCCTGCGTCTGTTGATCAAGCAGGTTATCCACAAGCAACGATTGCGCCAATGCGACGACGTCTGCGACATGGACGGGGAGAAGTTCCAGTTCGTGTACAAGGAGCTTATGGACTTCTTTGGGCAAGCGATGACGGAGGGCGGGGTCGAAGAATTCCAGCGCCGGATGGTGTGGCGGAATTTCCGAGACCTCGCCAGTATGAATGAGGAGCGGATTCGCCGGGAAATAGAGAAACTGGGGAGATAGAGCCGGGGCACCGTCGAAGGACGGTCCCATCACAGGGCAGTTTAAGTTTTTGGACTATCGAGGTTATTCATGGGCGCGACGTGTACGACGCAAGAGATTCGTTCCGATACAGCAAGAGGTGAGTTATGGAAGACCAAGAAAAGCAATACCCGCAACAGGGGCAGCAGGCGGCCAATCGGGCCCGCCATGCCAGCCAATGCGCTATCTGTCAGCATCCGGAACGAGAACGCATTGACCACGAGTATTTGACCTGGTGCAGCCCGGCAGAAATAAGCGAGCGATCCGGCTTTTCCCGCTACAGCTTATACCGACACATCGGTATTTTCGGCCTGGACCGGCAGCGGCGCAAGAACCTGACAGGGGCTGTGGAGCGAATTATTGAGCGTTTGGATATCACACCAGTAAGCGGTGCAGTCGTTCTCGCCGCCATTCGGGATCTTGCCAAGCTGAATGCGGCCGAGGAAAAGCTGCAGCAGGTGCAGGCAGCAGCGTTGGTCGGGAGGGAGACAGGCAAAGAGAGGAGCGAAGCCGAGCCGCTATCAGCATCCGAGCGCCGGCGCAGGCGTAGTGCAACGTCCGGTAAGGGAAGACCCCGGGCAAATTGCGAATGCCAGCATGCAGTAGCGCAACACTTCGCCCCCGATCCGGCGGGGTAGCTTCACGAGGCGCCGAGGACACCGGATGGTAGGCCAGGCAGGGGTTGGTCTACCGCAAGGAAAAGTCAATTGTCCGCGCGTGGATCGAATCAGGAAGCATAAGGTTGCGCGCGGGGGGAGCGGACTCATTCTGGATGTCGCCATCTTGCATTGCGTTTTCGCGTTCGCCCTCGACAATGAGATGATCACAAAGAACCCGGTGCGAACGGAAGGCCGACCCGGCGAGAATCCTCAGCGGGGAGCAGAGCCGTTCACAGCGGACGAGCTTTCCCGATTGAGAGGGCACGCAGAAGAAGACTTGCTGACGTTTCTCTTGCTGCGGTGGACGGGCTTGCGTGGCTCCGATGCTGTCACGCTGAGGTGGAAAGAAGTTCACTTTGACCGGAAAGAAATCGAGGGCGTGACGCAAAAACGGGGCAAGGAAGTAATCCTGCCCGTCCATACGGAGCTACTCTTTGCGCTTGAAGTCGAGAGAGGCAAGAGAAAACCAGCGCCCTCAGATCGAGTATTGTTAAATCCCTCTACCGGCACTCCATTGACGCGCCCGCGCTTATATGAGCGAACGCTCGCCTTGGGTCGTCGCGCAGGCGTCTTCACCGCTCATCCGCACAGATTCCGAGACACTCTCGCGGTGGACATGCTTACACGCGGGGCAAGCCCATATGACGTGGCCAAGATGTTGGGGGACACGATTGAAACGGTAGAAAAGCACTACACCCCGTTCGTTCGTGAGCTCCGAGAACGGGTCCGAACCATTCTGGAATCCGACACCGGCCTAGTATTACTATGTTAAGTCGTATCCTCAAAAATTTGTTCAAACTTCGTTCCGCAGAAGGGACAGAGTCCGCTCCATCTCACCAGCCAGGGCTGGATCGTGCGGAGAATCTGTTCCCACGTCGCACCAGAAGTTTTTTTTACGCCGTAAGTAGACGGTCAGGATAAAGAGATAAGCCACGGCGGAAAGCACCAAGTGATGATGAAAGCCTCGCCACGAGCGGCCTTCGAAATGGTCCAACCCCAAGTCATCCTTGGAGCGCTGGAAGTATTGTTCGATGTGCCAGCGGGAACGGCTCAGTTTCAAGCAACGGGCCTTGGTGGGAGGAGCGTGGAGATGGGCCAAGTAATAATGATAGGGCGCAGGGTCCCCTGCCGGCCAGTCCACCACCAGCCAGACTTTTTCCAGTTCGCCCCCCGCGTGGCGCAAGTCGTGTTGCAGAAAAACCTCTCGCCAAGCCAGCCGCGTGCGCTGGGTTTGGCCGCCCGCCGTTACCCAAGAACACTTCTTCCATTCGTTCTCCGGGATGCGGCCGGTCAACTCCGCCAAGGTGGTGGCGGGAGGTTCCCCGTCACAGACGTAACGGCGCACCCGCTTGACCTCGGTCCGCACTTCGCGGTCCCATCCCTTGAGCGCCTGCCCGTCGACTTGCAGAAAAAACTCCATGTCCAACGCCCGCACCCCGGCGCGAAAATCCGCGTTGTTGCCGTAGGCGCTATCCCCCAAGACCGGTGCCGGAGGAACTCCGTCGTGCCGCGCTTGGCGCAGGATCCCCAGCGCCAGCTCCGGCTTGGTGGCAAACCTCACTTCCGGCGGGACTCCGGCGGCCTGGCAGCGTTCCCGGTCGGCGGTCCAGCGCTCGGGCAGATACAGCCGCCCGCCCACCGGCGCGGCAATCCATCCGTCGCTCACCACCACTTCCACGCTCACTTGACAGTTGGCCTGCTTGCCCACCGCCCCACAATATTGATGCGAAACTCCCACCGAGTGCGAGCCCTGTTTGACCCAGCCGGTTTCATCCACCACCCAGGCCTCCAGCGGCTCCAAGTGCGGAATGATCTCCTGCCGGATCGCGCGCCACAACTCTTCCTCGCTCCAGGGACTGTCGGTAACAAACTGCTGCAGACTTTGCGAGTCCACACCCAGGCGCTCGGCCATGGGGATGATCGATTTGCGCTGCCCCGGCATCAACAGCCCTTCCACGTAGCGTGTGGCCGCCACGCGCCGCTCACTTCGGCCCAGCCCGGCAATCAGCGGATTCAAAAACTCAAGGAATTGTGCCACGCTTTCTTTCCAAAGCTTGCCATTCCAGCGCATGGGCTTCATGGGCCCATGCTAAGTCATTCGAAGGAGAATTTCAAGAACTACTTAACATAGTAATACTAGAGAGCTCATCGCAAACCGACCGTGTAAAAATTTCCGTCACACCAGTGTCACAACCAGCGGGTAGGGTTCAGTGAATTACTGAAGAGAAAGGGCTTAAGCGCGAGCAAGCCTGTAAGCCGAATTCTGTGTCCCGACGGATCGGGATGGCGATCATTCCTCTAGCCCCGCGATTGCTCGCGGGGTCCAGCGACCTACCCGAGGGTTGTAGCGGGACGGGCCGCCCCTCCCCTCCTATTTGGTCTTGCTCCGTGTGGGGTTTACCCTGCCTCGAGTGTCGCCACCCGAGCGGTGCGCTCTTACTTTGATTCCCGGCGACCCGGGACCGCACCTTTTCACCCTTACCGCACCGGACCGCTCGCGGCGCCGGCACGGCGGTATGTTTTCTGTGGCACTTTCCGTACCGGAGGCGTACGTCCCGACGAATCGAGAATCCCCCTCCAGCCCTCGCCGTTAGCGAGCACACTACCCTGTGGAGTTCGGACTTTCCTCTCCCCCGCCCCTGCCAGCCCCGATAATGTGCATCGGGACGCTAAGGCGAGGCAGCGATCACCCGGCTTGCTCGCGCCGGTTTTATGATAGTCTCGTTTGCGAGAATGGGTCAAACCGTTCGCCTTCCCGGGATAATGGGAGATCGCCCCTGTCGCCACGGGGAACCAGGAGAACCTCCATGAATGGGGAACCGGCTCGATCTACTTATGTGGATGCGCTCTGGCAGTCCTTTTTTTCGCGTTCTCTCTACCTCGACGTCGCCCGTCATTGGCGCGGCCTCGGCTTCCTTTATCTGCTGCTGATCGTGGTTCTGGGTTGGCTGCCGGATCTGGCAAAACTGCAAATGGGCGTGCAAACCCTCCACGGTGAGTCCGCCGAGAGCTTCATCCGGCAGATTCCAGTGATCGACATTCGCGACGGCACGGCTACCGCCGATGTCGAGACGCCCTACTTCATCAAGAACCCGAAGAACGGCAAGGTATTGGCGATCATTGACTTCTCCGGGCAGTACACCACTTTGGATAACACCTCGGCGGTGGTCCTTTTGACCCGCCATGAGGTTGTCACCCGGCGATCCGGCAGGGAGGTTCGCACTTACAGCCTTGCCGGCGTGAAGCAATTTAGCATTGACCAAGTGCGCCTGCGCCACTGGTTGCACCTCATCGTGACCTGGTTCGTGGTGCTGATCACGCCTTTCGTGGTTGCCTTTGCTTTTGCGTTCCACATATGCCAGGCATTGTTTTATGCTGGTCTGGGCATGGCTTTCGCGAATGGGTATCACGTGAAGCTTGGTTTCAATTCGCTGTTGCGCATCGCCTGCGTTGCCCTGACTCCCGTGATTATGCTCTCCGCGCTGACGGATTTGTGGCGCGCCTCGCCCCCGTTTCCGCGCCTATTGCTCTGGTTGATCCACATCGCCATCACGGTTTGGTACGTCAGTTTCGGTGTCAAGGCGTGTGCGACGGAAGCGGCGGAACAACCGTTAGCGCCGGTGACGTAGACGGAAAGGTCGCGACGCCACGAGTGACTCGACTTCGCGTGCCCGAATCCGCCTAATGGATACATCATGAACAAACCACGACTAGCTCGTCCGAAGTCAGCAACCTTGTTAGGCCTGGTGCTCGGCCTGCTTGTGGTGTGCGCGGCGCCACTGTTCCAGGCCCGAGCCGACGAGAACAAGGCCTCGCCGCAGGAACTGCTTTCGCAAGCCGACGAGGTCCTGCGGCAGATGAGCCAAATCACGGGCCTGCCCATCAAAGGCCCTCTCAAGAAAGAAGTGATCGGCCGCCCCGAAATCGAAAAATACCTTACCCAGAACCTCCACGAGGAGATGACACCGGCGGAAATCCACGCGCAGGAGGCCCTCGTGCGCGCTTTGGGAGTGGTGTCGCGGGATTTCAGCCTGGAGAAGTTTCTGATCAGTTTCTACACCGAACAGGCGGCGGGATTTTACGATCCCAAGCGCAAGACCATGTTCATCGCGGACTGGATTCCGGCCGAAACGCAGACCATGGTGCTTGCGCACGAGCTCACGCACGCGCTCCAGGACCAAAGCTGGGACCTCGACAGCTTCCTGCACGCCGTCCGGGACGATGACGACGCCATGAGCGCGCGGCAGGCCGTCGTGGAAGGCTATGCCACGGCTGCCATGATGCAACAAATGACGGGAGGGTTGGAACTGGGAGCACTGCCTTCCCTTGCCCCACTGCTGGAATCGGTGACGCACCAGCAGTTCGAGGAGTATCCCGCGTTTTCGAACGCCCCCTTCTTCTTCCGCATGGCGGCCTTATTTCCGTACGTCCAAGGCATGGGCTTTACCCAGGCCGGCCTGCAACGCGGCGGTTGGAAGGACGTCAACGTGGTCTTCGAACATCCTCCCGAGGCCACTCAGCAGATCTTCCAGCCGCAGGTGTACTTTGATCGCCAGGTGTTAGCCAAAATCGAACTGGGGCGTCCGTCGGCGCTCGAAGGCGTGCGGGACCTCCATTTCCTGACGCAGAACACGCTGGGGGAACTCGGATATTACTCCCTGCTGGGTCAACTGATTTCCGAGGATGAGGCCAAGTCACTCGGGCCATCATGGGTGGCGGACCGGTATCTGCTCTACGAGCGCAACGGCGGCAATGATTACGTGCTGATTGCGCGAGTGCGTTGGTCCAGTCCGGAAACCTCGCTGGCGTTTTTCCGCGACTACCATACCATTCTGGCCCACAAGTATCCGGAACTTACTACCGATCCCCGCTCCACCACGGATCTGTTTATCGGGACCGGAGCTAACGGCGTCAGCATCCTGCTGCGGGACGGAGACGAGTGCCGATGGGCTGAGGGAGTCCCTGCCGCCCAAGCCGACGCGGTTCGCGCGTGGCTGCGCACAGCAGGGCAAGCTCGCGCTGTAAGACGAGGTGATCACGTCCTCCTTGCGGCTGGCGTCAGTGGGGCGGCGAGGTAAACCCGTCCTTACGGGGCACGCCGAGATCAGGCCGCACGCCGTTAGGTCTCCGGCAAGGGCAACTGCAATGGTTAGAAGTGTGGTGGCGATCGGCCTGCGGATAAATGGCTCTGAAATACTCATGCCTGCTGTGTTTTCTCAAGCCCCACATCATCATATCATGATGCGATATGTCTGTCGAAAAGTGCGGGAAAATCCGCTTGGCGCAAAGATGCAACTGTGCGGAGAGCTCCGAAACGCAATCGCCTTGTTTTCATAATGTTCGGGGACTTCCCTTGTCCGTGTGAGGCCCTTGGGGAGCAGCGCGCATCAAGACTAGTTGTCGTCCTGTCATGGGCGACTTGCGGAAAGTCTGACGGTATCGCCGATGGCACCAATAGTGTAGACTGAGCAATACTTCGAGGCGCGACATTCCCCATGAGGCGTATGCGATGAACCCTCCCGTTGCGGACAAAGTGCGCGACGCGCTGTCCCAGGGACTCTGGGAACGCGCGGTCGCCTTGCTGCAACAAATCGATCCGGCGATGGCAGCAGATGCGATGATGGGCATGCCGTTTGAAGAGCAGCGGGTGCTTTTTCGGGTTATGCCGGATGATTTCGCGGCGGCCCTGATCAGCCAATTTCCGTACTACCACTCGTACGTCCTGCTCCACACGCGGTCGATTGAGAGCCTCCGTGCGATTGTCGAGGAGATGCAGCCCGGAGAGCGGCTTCAGTTTTTCGATGAACTGCCGGAGGAAGCCTGGCAGCGCCTGATGGACGAACTCTCGGGGGAGTATTCCCTTCCGGGCCGGGGTGGAGAAGCTGCGGCGGCGGAAGTCGCTGGCCCGATTTCCAAGCCCCTGCCGGCGGTGGAACCCATCGCCGAGGCCGTCCAAATCGAAAAGTCCTTTCCGCAACCCGACGGACGACAGATCCAAGTGATCGCACCGACGGATTTATCGCTGGAGGCGAACACCATTACCGCCCTTCTTGGTCCTTCCGGTTCGGGAAAATCCACCCTCTTGCGTATTCTCACGGGATTGATTCCGCCTTCCAAGGGCATCGTCTTGTGGCACGGCAAGCCGCTGTGTGAGTGCGCGCCCAACTTGGCCATTGTGTTTCAAAGCTTCGCTCTCTTTCCCTGGCTCACGGTGTTGGACAACGTGGAAACTCCCCTGCTGGCGCGGGGCATGGAACACTTTGAGCGCCACCATCGCGCCCTCCGCGCCCTCCACGCGGTGGGACTGCAAGGGTTTGAGTCAGCATATCCGAAGGAACTTTCCGGGGGGATGAAGCAGCGCGTGGGAATTGCGCGGGCGCTAGCCCTCGAGCCTGAGATCCTGTTTATGGATGAACCCTTCTCGGCGCTCGATGTTCTGACGGCAGAGACCCTACGGGGGGAACTGATGGAGTTGTGGCTAGGAAAGAAAATACCCACGCGCGGCATATTCCTGGTGACCCACAACATTGAAGAAGCAGCCCTGCTGGCAGACCGCATCCTGGTGCTGGGGCGGAACCCTGCTTCCATCCGCGCCGATTTCCGTATTCCGCTGAAGCAGCCGCGAGACCGAAACTCCGCGGAGTTTCTGCTTTACGTCGATTACATTTACAAGCTGATGACCCAGCCCCAGGTTGAGCCGGCGCCACCGTGCGCCCCGGCGCGCGCGGCCAAAACCCCATATCCCATGCTGCCCCACTCCCGGCCCGGCGGCATTGCCGGGATGCTCGAAATCCTGAACGACCGTGGCGGCAAGGACGATTTGTACCACGTCGCGGACGAATTGCTGCTGGATGTGAATGATCTGCTTCCCATCGTCGAAGCCGCGACTTTGCTGGATTTTGCCCGGACGGAGAAAGGGGACGTGGAGGTCACGGACAAAGGCCGTGAGTTTGCCAACGCGGACATCCCCACTCGCAAGGCGCTTTTTCGCGATGCCGCCCTTGCCCATGCCACCCTGCTTCAGCAGATCAGGAGCAGCCTCGCCAGCAAGTCCGATGGCGCAATGCCGTTGGAGTTCTTCCGGGATATCCTGGACGAGCATTTTTCCAAAGACGAAGTACAGCGCCAGATGGAAACGGCTCTGGACTGGGGCCGATACGGGGAGATCTTTTCGTACGACTCGGAGAGCGACCGGCTATTTTTGCACCGGCTGGAACACCGGGGAGAGTCTCCGCAGGAGCCGGCGCACGCATAATGCCACCACCACCCAAAACGTCCTCAGGGGTGCCACCGTGGGGAGTATTTCCCGCCGGGGCCGGCTCCCTTTTGCGAGATTTGCCCATTCTGATCACCGGGCTTGCGCTCTTTTACGGCCTGCTGGTATTTGCGCGCTACGGAATCGGTCCCGTGAACACCCAAGCGGAGATTCAGCTACACCCCGGCGCGCTGCCAAAGTATGCGTTTTTCTCGGTCGCGCGGATCACGATTGCGTATTTTCTCAGTCTGGTTTTCACGCTGGTATACGGATATGTGGCCGCGTACAACTCCAAGGCGGAACGATTCATGATTCCGCTGCTCGATATCTTGCAATCCATCCCCGTCCTCAGCTTTCTCCCACCCGTGATGCTGGCGATGATCGGATTGTTTCCCCACAGCCAACTGGGCGCGGAGTTGGGCTGCATTGTGCTGATTCTGACGGGGCAGGTCTGGAACATGACCTTCAGCTTCTACTCCTCCCTGAAGAGTATTCCGCGCGAGATGCATGAAGCCGCACAAATCTACCGTTTCGGTTGGTGGCAACGGCTGTGGCAAATGGAACTTCCGTACGCCGCCATCGGGCTCATCTGGAATTCCATCATGTCCGTCGCGGGAGCCTGGTTTTTCCTGATGGCATGCGAGATGTTCGTCTTGGGAGACCGCGATCTGCGGCTTCCTGGACTGGGCTCCTACCTCCAGACGGCGGCCAATGCGGGCGATGGGAGATCGATTGCGTGGGGCCTGGGGGTCATGGTGGCGATCATCGTGGTCATCGATCAAGTGGTTTGGCGGCCTACCATCGCCTGGGCCGAAAAGTTCAAATTCGAGCAGGTGGAGGCAGCCGAACCCACGCGTTCGCCCGTCCTAAATCTGTTGCGCCGCTCCCGAATCATTCCACTGGCCGCCCGCGTGACCATCAGGCCGGCTCGGGAGGCCCTGAACCTTCACTTCGCTCGAACCGCTTCGTCCCGTGATCGCGCGCGAAAGCATGAATTCATCAAATGGGCTTGGCGCGTGGTTATATCGGCCGGGTTGGTCGCCGCCGCGTACGCGGCAGTCCGTATGGGTCAGATGCTCGCGGCGCTTTCGGGCGCTGAGGCGGGAGGTATCGCGCGGGGAGCGGGAGCAACGTTCTTGCGGGTGGAAGCCACCCTGGTACTAGCAGGGCTCTGGACGATTCCCGTGGGTGTCTTCGTGGGTTTGCGCCCCAAACTTTCCGCCCTGGTACAGCCGGTTGCGCAAATTGCCGCCTCGGTTCCCGCCACGGCCTTATTTCCGGTCATTCTGCTGATGCTGGTTCGCGTGGGCGGCGGGATGGGAGTCGGTTCCATGGTCCTGCTGCTGCTCGGCACGCAATGGTACATCCTGTTCAATGTCATTGCGGGCGCGACCGCCATTCCCACCGATCTGAAGGAAGTCTGCAGTGTGTTCCGCCTGGGGAATTTCGAGCGCTGGCGGAAACTATTCCTGCCCGCAATTTTCCCCTTCCTGGTCACTGGCTTCATAACCGCGTCGGGTGGCGCATGGAACGCGAGCATCATAGCCGAGTATTTCCATTTTCAAGGCAAGACACTGTCTACCGTGGGCCTGGGCGCGGTGATCAGTCACGCTACGGACACGGGAAACTCCCGCGTACTGCTTGCGGCGACGATTTGCATGGCAGCGATGGTGGTTACCCTGAACCGGCTGGTTTGGCGCCGGTTGTACGGCCTGGCATCCACCAAGTTCAAACTGGAAACCTGAGACGCAAATTCACTGTGATCGGGCGTAATCATCCCTTCAGCATGAACGATGACTGATGACGGGAAACTCGCTCTGAGTTATTCTGGAAAAGCGAACAGTCGTGCCGTACTCAAAGGTTCTGGGAATTGCCGTTGCAAGCACTGCCGCGCTCGTGGTTGGGGGCGTGTGGACGTGGAGGGCCGTCCGCCGCTGGCGGCGCAAGAGCCCGGATGAGATCGAGCGTCTGCGCCGTTTGGAGGTAAACGCTTGCGGGCGCATTAGCGTTGGCCAGGTCCTCGAACTGGCCGAGCCGATGGCGGACGGCCCCGCCGGGCCAATCGTCCTTTACGAGTATGAAGTGGCAGGGGTAACCTACGAGGCCGCACAGGACGTGGCCGCCTTACCGAAAATCGCCGCCGCCGCACCGTTACTACCCGGGCAGACTATCAGTGTGAAATACGACCCTCGGCAGCCGTCTAATTCCATCCTTGGCTGCGAGGCGTGGTGTGGCATCCCCGAATTGGAACCCCACCGTAGCGAAGTCGCCACGCGCCCGGAGGATTCCCTGCCGCAGTAATGGATTCAAGCACAGGCAAGACTTGCCTCGTCGACCGGCGTAGGGCGGGCCGTTATTGCCCAGCCCTTAGCGATTCTTCCCGCGCCCAATCCGCTTGAGTTTAATAAGTTGTTTCCTTTCAGCAACTTGTATTTCGGTTCCGAAATGAGGGAACGGAATCCCGGTTGCACTCCGAGCATACTGAGAGCAGGTTCCAGTGCCGCGTTAAATGAAGCAGCGCTGGCGGCCTTCGGCTGCGAGAACGCCTCTGTTGCGGCACGGAACCGAAGCCCATTTAGATTGTGGATTTCCGATTTTCAATGGAACCGCGAAGCGCAGCGAGCCGTTAATCGAAAATCCAAAATCTAAAATCCAAAATCCTCTCGAGGTGGACAATGTCCGTATCCAGCATTTCCTCCAGCAGTTCGCTCAGCCAAAGCCTACAGGCGTGGCAGGCCCGATCCCAGAAGATTCAAAGTGAGTTTCAGCAACTGGGGCAGGATCTTCAGGCGGGCAACCTCAACCAGGCGCAGTCGGATTTCAGCGCCTTAAGCCAAAACATTTCCGGCCCCTCGCAAACCAATGGTTCGCTGGCACAGGCATTTAGCGCCTTGGGATCGGCGTTGCAGTCGGGAAACACGTCGGCCGCTCAGCAAGCCTACACGACACTTCAGCAAGACGTCCAACAGTCAGGCCAGGGCCGGCATCATCACCACCACTCTGCGAGCAGTTCACAGACGACCAGCTCCTCCATCGGCAACACGCTGTCCCAACTCTTCAGCACGTTGGGATCGGCGTTGCAATCCGGAAGCCTCTCGGCTGCCCAGACCGCTTATTCGACGCTGGCGCAAGATATCAGTGGACTCGGCTGGGGTTCGGGCGCCAACTCGCCGTCGATTGCGTCGGCCGTAAGCTTGCTGGGATGATCGAGGCGAGAGCTTAGCGCTTATGAGGTGCAACCTACGGACACCGCGACCCCCAAAACCTTGTCACCCGCGAAGGGGCCGGACGCAGCCGCGGCCAACCCCTTCGGGGTTCGTGGGGATGAGGCGTTTCCTCTTCGTAGGTTTCGCCAACCGCGTCGAGTTTCTAATTTTCAGGGCACGTCGGTGGCAAGGGCGTTATACGGCCAAGTGGAGAGGGGCGCAGATCCAGACATCCCAGAACCCCGTCTCGGGACAACGATCCCTCAATTGGGCCACGCAAAGTTTACTTTCCAATTGGGCGACACGTCCAAAAGCGCTCCAGCACGTGCCGAAGTAACGGCGAAGAAGTGAACGTAAACCACTTAGATGGAGTAGCGGGCGTTATCGATGGGTTGATAGCGCGGACAAACCAGAACTCCCAATGCGATGGGGAGCGTCGCCTTGGGGGACTCTGGCCTTACTCTGCCACCGATTCCCGGTTGGCTTACTGATCCTCACTGAATCCGTTTGGCCGGCATGTTGGCGCCGTTCTGGTGCAGCGTCAGGCTCGTGGCTCCGCCGCTGGCATCGGTCTCAAACGTAATCTGGGCGTCGACGGCCTTGTAGAAGAAGTCGCGCTCGCTCTCCGGAAATATCGGGAGCTTCGGCTGGTTCGTGGCTTGCGCGTAGAGTTGGTCTCCCTCACGGGTAATCGTCAGGACAAAGTTCGGCGCTAGTTGATATTGCCCCACATATCCGTCGAACAGCTTCGGATCGATGACGACTTCCTTGTGCTCCTTAGGCGGCGGCACGTTTCCCTCGATCCGCTTGCCCGGCACGTTTTTGCCGTTCTGGTGCAGCGTCAGGCTGGTAGCGTGCCCGGTCGCATCCGTTTCGAAAGTAATCTGGGCATCGACAACCTTGTAGAAAAAGTCCCGCTGGCTCTCAGGATAAATCTGAGCCTTGGGCTGGTCCGTGGCTTGGGCAAAGAGTTGGTCGCCTTCCCGGGTGATCGTGAGGATGAAGTTCGGCTCCAGTTGATATCGGCCCACGTATCCGTCGAAGATCTTCGGATCGGCGCTGATTTGCTTGTGCTCCCGCGGCGCCGGCAGCAAGGGCGCATGGGGGTCCAGGAGGTGCATTCCGATATCGTCAACCCCGGAGTCCGTGTATGTGTTCGATAGCACAACGACCCCAACGCGGGTTCTCGCGTCGTAGCCGACGAAAGACCGGTACCCAACGGTGCCTCCGTTGTGCCAGATAATCTCATCGACTGAGGATTTGGTGATGATCCAGGCGAGGCCGATCTGGCCCAATTCGGGATCTCCCGTCGGCCGGCGAACCGACACCATCGCGGCCATCGCCGGAGCCAGTGGCGATTTCACGTAGCCAAGGTTTGCGGCGAGGAAGGTCAGCATATCGTTCGCGCTCGACCGCAGAGCACCGGCACCCGGCAGGGCTGGTATATCCAAATTGGGAACTGTTACGAATTTATCGTTGTGACCGGGGGCGAGCCGGGCCTTCATTTCGGGCGACAGCGTGATGCCGGTGCTGTTCATGCCGAGCGGGACCGTGATGCGCGACCGTACCATTGTTTCGTAGTCCACGCCGGCTCGGCGGGCCAACGCCTGTCCCAATAGCCCCCCTCCCAGATTGGAATACTCAAACTGTGCGCCGATGTCACGCGTCAGTTGATAGGAGGAGATGAATTGAAAGAGCTGCTCGGTCGAATAATCTGCGTAAGGTTTGGCAGGATCCTTAGGGTGAAAGTTGGATGGCATCCCGGGCAGGCCGGAAGTGTGGGTGGAAAGGTCGACCAGCGTGATGACGCGCCCGCCGCGTTCCGGAACCTTAACGTTGGCGGGCAGGTACTTCGCCACGGGGTCAGTCAGGGCAACCTCGCCACGCTGCACCATATCCGCCAGCACCAGCGAGGTGAATACCTTGGTGACCGAACCGATTTCGAAAATCGTGTCGCCGTTGAGTGGCCGCGGATCACCCTGGTTGAGGCTGCCATAAGCCACAATCCTCTGCCCCCGCGGCTCGATCACGCCCACCACGATTCCAACTCCCTGGTGGAAAGCATCGATGCGCTCGACGAGAATCTTACGGATTTCAGAATCCGGGGGGACGGGCGAATTCGGAGTGGATTGCGCTCCGGTACTGGCGGAATACAGAATCACTGCAAAGATGAAGCTAAGGGCTTTTCGCATCATAGTTTACCCGCACGCGCTCGGCTAGCGCCGCCCTTCCAGGGCATCAAACCAAGTCTCCAATGATAGTCGCTACCCGTAGAAGTGCAACCCCTGAGGCCCCCGAGTCCGCATCTGGGAACTGGCCGTACCTGCTTGCGATCACTTGGTTGCATAGTCGCCTTATCGCGCCGGTGGCTGGCCGTTGCATGGCTGGATCGGGATAAGATTTCGTCAGAAATGTAGTGACTCAAGTCCGTTAGGTTTCACCTACGGCTGTTCAAGGGGTGGCCCCTCCGGGGCCTTCCGGACGTGAGGTTCCGCACTCCCAACTTCTACGTCGCGCACCCTCCGGTCAGTGATAGAAGGAAAAATTACTGGTTCCCGGATCGCCGGATCGGGGCTGCGCTGACCGGGGACCAGAGCCCCACCGTACCAGCCGCAGCCAGATACAGGGCTTCGTCTTTTATCTCTTGGTAGATGATCCATAAGATAACGGCATAAGAATTGCTAGCTATAGCGGATGGAGATGTGTCATCTGCCCGGAATGGCGCCGCCGGGTGGGCTGGCGAGGCTCTTGGATGAGCCTAACGCGCCCGGTGGCGGCTCCGTCGCGTGGTATCCCGCATGTCCTTGGTAAAAACTCGCACGACCCCGGCCCGCTGGGCGGCCAACCCGGGGGAAGTGGAAACTCGAAATTCGAAACTGGAAACTCGAAATTCGAAACTGGAAACTGGAAAGTCGAAACTGGAAACTGGAAACTGGAAAGTCGAAACTGGAAACTGGAAACTGGAAAGTCGAAACTGGAAACTGGAAACTGGAAAGTCGAAACTGGAAGTCCAGCGCGCACCAATCGGCAATCGAAAATCGGCAATTTATACTCCGGTCAAAATAAAAAATTTCGGTGCAAGGCCTGTAAGTTATTGAAAATAAACAAAGTAATGACATATTGACCGATAAAAAGTGGACATTTTGGTTTAACTTTCGGACATTTTGGTTTAAGCGTCGGACATTTTTGTTCAATATGGTGACATTTTGGCGTGGTCTTACAGCATTTTTTCGGACATCTTGGGCGATTTCAGGGGGTAACAGGCACCATATTTCAGGAGCTTTAGCTTCCGCTACCGGCCTATTTTCGATCAATTTGCCCTTACGACGGTGCGCAACCGGCCGTAGGGGCAGTTCGCGAATCGCCCCTACGTTCGAATTGAGCGGGAAGAGGGGCACGGCCATTTCCGACTTACCGATGTTTAGCGCTCCCACAGTCCGAAGCGTCGCGACTTTGACGGAACCCTGGATCGTACTCCCGCTTGCTTGACAGTCTCACAGCCCGGCTCTACGATGACCCTTCCTATTTCCATCAAACCACGGAGGCTGGATGAATACCCTTCCGCAATTTGATTTGACCGGACAAGTGGCCTTAGTAACGGGAGCCGCGCGTGGGTTGGGCCGCGCCATCTCCGTCGAGTTGGCGCAGGCTGGCGCTGATGTGGCCTTGGGGTTCCGCGACGTCTCGACCGGGGCAGAAGTTGCCGCCGAAATAGCGGCCATGGGACGACAGGCTTTGCCGCTGCAAATGGACGTGACCAGCCTGGATCAAATCACCCGTGCCATCGCTGCCGTGGTGGCGCAGTTCGGGCGTCTGGATATTCTGGTTAACAACGCCGGCGGCGGGTGGGTGAATCTTGCCGAAAATGTGAGTGAAGATGAATTCGACCGGACCATCGCTCTAAACGTCAAGTCCACCTTTTTCGCGTGCCAGGCTGCCCAACGCATCATGCGCCGGGAGATGCGCGGGTGCATTGTCAATATGAGTTCGCAGGCGGGATTCGCGGCATTGCCCACCGAATCGGTCTACTGCCTGAACAAGGCGGCCATTGCCCACCTTACAAAATGCCTGGCCGTGGAATGGGGCAAATACAGCATTCGAGTCAACGCCGTGGCCCCCACGTTTATCCGGACGCCTGGAACCGAAAAGGCGCTCTCCGATCCCGTCTTCCGTGCGGACACGGTGGAGCGCATTGCGGCGTTGCATCGCATTGGCGAGCCACGGGAGGTGGCGGGTGCCGTAGTCTTTCTCGCATCGCCCGCGGCTTCGCTGATCACCGGCCATACGCTGCTGATCGACGGAGGTTGGACGGCGCGGTGAGCCCGTCTCGGGGATATACTTACCTGCTATAATTCTTTTAGAGTCAGTGCCTCTCAAATTGAAATGAATCGGGAACAACAACTCGCAGAACTTCGCCGCCGCCACGCGGAAGCGGAAGCGGGGGGTGGGAAGGAGCGGCAGGCACGCCAGCACGCGGAGGGCAAGCTCTCAGCCCACGAGCGGATGCTGTTGCTTTTTGATGAAGACACCTTTGAGGAAATCGATAAGTTAGTTGAGCATCGTTGCCAGGACTTTGGCATGGCCCAGCAGCGCCTTCCGGGTGATGGTGTAGTCACGGGCTACGGGAGAATCAACGGACGCCTCGCTTATGCGTTTGCCCAGGACTTCACTGTTATTGGAGGCTCGCTGAGTGAGGCCAACGCCGCCAAAATCTGCAAGATAATGGACTTGGCCATGAAGGTGGGCGCGCCGGTGATCGGGCTGAACGACTCGGGCGGCGCGCGCATTCAGGAAGGCGTAGCATCACTGGCGGGCTACGCGGACATTTTCCTGCGCAACACGCTGGCCTCCGGCGTTGTTCCCCAAATCTCGGCGATTATGGGGCCGTGTGCGGGCGGTGCGGTATATTCGCCCGCGATCACCGATTTCACGGTGATGGTCCAGAATTCCAGTTATATGTTTGTGACGGGACCGGATGTCATCAAAACCGTCATGCACGAGGATGTAACCAAGGAGACGCTGGGCGGCTCGATGACCCACAATGCCGCCAGCGGCGTGGCGCATTTCATCGCGCGCGACGATGCCGACGGCCTGGCGCTTATCCGCGAATTGCTCAGCTTCATGCCTCAGAATAACCAGGAGGACCCGCCCCGGGTTGAGACCTCTGACCCGACTGACCGGCGCGACGAAGCCCTGGATACGCTGGTGCCGATTGAACCGGATAAGCCCTATGACATCAAGGAAATCATCACCCGCGTCGTGGACGACGGCTACTTTGTGGAAGTCCACGAGCACTATGCCAAGAACCTCGTGGTGGGCTTCGCCCGGCTGGGTGGCCAAAGCGTGGGAGTCGTGGCGAACCAGCCCGCTGTCCTGGCCGGCTGCCTGGATATCAACGCCTCCGTTAAAGGGGCGCGCTTCGTGCGATTCTGCGATGCCTTCAATATTCCCCTCATCACGTTCGAAGATGTTCCGGGTTTTCTTCCCGGCACCCAGCAAGAACACGGTGGCATCATTCGCCACGGCGCAAAGCTGCTTTTCGCTTATGCGGAAGCCACTGTCCCCAAAATCACGGTTATTACGCGGAAGGCCTATGGAGGAGCTTATTGCGTGATGTCCTCCAAGCACCTCCGCACCGATGTGAATCTCGCTTACCCCACCGCGGAAATTGCCGTTATGGGACCCGAAGGAGCAGTGAACATTGTCTACCGGCGTGAGCTTCAGAAAACCGAAGAACCCGAAAAACTTCGGCGCGAGAAGCTGGGTGAATTTCGCGAGCGCTTCGCCAACCCCTATATCGCCGCGGAGCGCGGCTGGGTGGATGCCGTCATCGAGCCGCACGATACCCGCCCCAAGTTGATATCCGCGTTGCGCATGCTCGACAGCAAGTACGATAGCCTTCCGGCGAAGAAACATGGAAACATCCCGCTGTAGGACTCTTGGACTTTTCAACTGTTCAACTCTCGACGGGGGAGTTAGAGACTCGAAGAGTCAAAAAGTCAGCACAAATCGGGAAGGGGCTCAATGGCACAGGCGAGCTTGTGGACTTCGCCTTGGGCTGGCTATCCATATCCTATGCCTTCATGAGGAGCTAGATTACGATGAGCAATGTTATCGGACTGAATCGGCGCCAGTTGTTGGGAAGCCTGGTGGCATGCGCCGCCAGCCCACTCTCGGCGGCGCTGGCGTGGCCCCGGGTGACGGAGGAATGCCTTCTTAAGAACGAATTCGTTGAGTTTCGTGCGCTCGTTCGAGATGGGAAGGTGGTCTCGCGGCGCCTGGTGAACAAACTCGCAAATGAAACCATCGATCTACCGACGGCTGACTTTGCCCTCGAGTTTGATACCGGCAGCGTGGTAACACCGGACTCGCTCTCGGTCATCGACGTGACCCGAGCGGACGAGCGTTTTGAGCTCGTTTACTCCCGAGCCGAGGGGACGCCCGCGCCGTTGCAGGTTCGCGTCGAGTACCACCTGCCGCGCCACGGGGGTTATCTGCGCAAACAAATCGCGTTACGGACGGTGAAAGAGAGTGTAAACGGAAAGCTCATGCGGGCAGACCTGGATAGTTGGATGGGGGTCAAACGGCCGTGGGAGTCCATGAAGGCGGACCGCCTGCGCTTCGGAAGCCACCCGATATATTGCGACACTTTCTGGGCGGGGGTTGAATTCGTCGCTGCCTTCAATGAGTACAGTGACGAGGGGTTCGTCCTGCGAAGCCGGCCCGGAGGAAAAGTAATAACGGCCGATTGGGTCAAGCTCCGTCCAACCGTTACCGGCGTTGCCGAACCCAACGCCGCCCGCGAATCCTTCTTGCGCTACATCGAAGACGTTCGCCTGCGGCCGGCGCGCCTCGTCGCGTGCTACAACTCGTGGTGGAGCCTTCCCGAAATCTTCCATGAGAAAGAATTTGTGGACCTGACGGAGCAGCTCAAGGAGAGATTATTTGAGAAAGAGGGGGTGTTCTTCGACATTGTAACCGGGGACATGGGGTGGAGCGATCCTCGCAGTATCTGGAAAATTGATACGGTGAATCAGCCCGACGATTTGAATCAGATGGTGGGGATCGTGGAGTCGGCGCACGGGAAACCCGGGTTGTGGATGTCACCGAGCGAAGTCTATGGTCCGGTGATCGATTACGACTGGGCCAAGAAGAATGACTATATGGTTGTCCCTGACCACCGGGGCGGTCGACACCCTTATTCCGGAATATCGTTGGCGGATCCCCGATATCGTTCCGAAACCAAGCAGTCGCTACAGTGGCTCATCAAGGAAAAAAGACTGGGGCATATCAAATATGATGGCTTTATAGCCCGCGAAGAAGACGCACATCACGGCCTCCTCCCTGGGGACGATTCCGTCGAACCGCTTGCGGAATACTCCCTCGAGCTCATCGCGGCCTCGCGGGAGGCCAATCCTGATTTGGTCACTGAGCCCACTTATCTCAATTCGCATGCCAACTACATTAGCCCCTGGATTATCCAACACGCAGATTTTGTCTGGGGGAATGCGGGCGGTGATTGTCCCCTCGGTGTCGGGCCCGCGCCTGATTACCGAGAAGCCGCGACCACTGCTCGAGAGTACTTTATTTTCTCATCCTTGCGCGAGGTTTGGTTGCCCCAAAACGCCCTGCAGTATTTTGACATTGTTCACTGTGATGAAGCAGGCGGGTTTCCCAATCACGCAGCCATGGCATTTGGCCGTGGCAGGTTCTTTGTTTCGACTTATATCAACCCCAAGTTCATGACGGATGGGGACTGGCAGATTTATGCGGGGCTACTGAAGTGGGGACGGCACAACCGGGAAGTACTTCAAAACACTGCTATTCTCACCTCTCGGGTCGAGCTCGGCGAACCGTACGCTTATGCGCACTGGAGTGGGCTCCGGGGTATCATCGCCGTTCGGAATCCCTCCAATGAATCCCAGAAGTTCACCTTGGACATGGCGAAGGCGGCAGCCCCGCAGGGACTTTCGAATGGGGTCTGCTATGCCCAATATCCCTACCGAAAAGGAATCCAGGAAGGCGTCAGCAGCACCGCAACGATTGCTCTCGACCTTGCTCCCTGGGAGCTGGTTTTCCTGGAGATTGTGCCGCGCCCGGAACTTGCCGAACCTGTGGCCATGGGAGCACGATGGAATCGGGATTCCAACGGCAGCATGAAAGTTTTATCAGAAGGTCCGACCAGTATTCGCGTTCTCCTGCCGCACAGTGGGGAACAAGTTGTGGCCTCGAAACCCCTGGCGAGCGGCGAACTGCGGGGTGAGGTTCTAGCACAAAGGATTGACCGGCTGCCTCAGGCCAAATGGCTCCGCCAAGCCGACAAGCCTTTGCCGACCGCCTCCTTCGAGCTGGAGAGCGAGATTTCCATCCCGGAAGGAGCGCCAAAGGGCAAGGCCCTCCTGCTCCTGGAATTTCCTGGGAAGGACCACTTACCCAGTACTTGTTCTTGCCTGGTGAACGGTCGCGCTGCGGCATTGCAAGAGAGTTCTTCTGCGGGCCATATTGGCTACAACGCGGTCACCCCGGAAAATCCTTGGAGAGATCTCCTGCCCTACATAAGCCACTGGACTTGGTACATCTGCGAACTGGAGAGCGGATCGACGAGGGTGAAATTCAGTGGAGTGTTCCCTTACGAGAGTTGCAAAATGGGGTTATGGGCCTGGGCCGATTGGGATCTCACGCAACAATCGGTGCCGGTTTCGATTGAGTGTCCCGAACCGGCCATGCCGCAACCCCAGGCGCATTTGAAGCGGCGGGGAATTTGCGTCTTGGCGCCCGCGATTCCGCCCGAGCCACCACCCAGCGACGGAAGATGGAGGAACACGTAAAGGTCGATAATACCCCGCCCGCCCTAAATTTCTGGGAAGGCGTTGGGCTCCGCCGGAAGCGGAAAAGGCCAGAACAATCATGAGAAAACGTGCGGACTTCATGGGGATTACCGCCGAAGCTTTGGTGCGATAACAAGGGCCGCAGCAGGCGATGAGATTTACACGATGCGTCATGCGTCGCCGCATCTCTGATCTGAACTTTACTTAGAGAGGCAGCGGTTTCGACGGAATTTGATCGCGTTAGGTCCCTTCATAGGCTTCGTGCACGAGCGCTTGCAGGGTCTCGAGATTCTGTTTGGCAGCGGCCATCAGTTCGTCATCGCTATTTCGCGACAGCGCGATGCCCTGACGGTCAGACACTCCTGGGATCGTGTACTCCATATGCAGCGAGATGGGGCCGTGGAAGTCCGCATCCGCCGCCATGCGTAGAAATTGTTTGTAATGACACATTCCCTGGCCAATCGGGCAGCCCGTTACGCGCCAACCTTTCTTTTCCGTTTTTAGCCAGTAGAAATCCTTGGCTCCAACCATCTTCATGCGAGGCATAACGAGGTTGGCGGCGATTCGCCAACCCTGCGAACCACCCTCGATGGTGGCGTTTTCGAGATCGTAGTAGTACCCGGCCCACTTTGGGTCCAAGGTATCCATCACGCGGCAGATATCCCAGGTCTGGGCACCGACGCAGCCGTCATGATTGTGAAACCCCACCTGCACGCCGTATTTCGCCGCCAACTCCACCAACCCGCGGAATTGATTGCTGGCATCCTCCAGTTCTTTACGGACATCGACGAATTTGTAGCGGTAGTAGCCTGGCTTCAAGAAGGGAATGGAGAGCTTGCTGGCGGTGCTGAGGATCGGCACGGCCGTGGGATGCTCTGCGCTGGTCAGTTCCGTGGTGATCATGGGAACTTCCAGGCCTTCCGCGCGGATGGCCGCTACCGCCTTGGGCAGGTCTTCCGCCGCGCGCTGGGGCGCCACGTGTCCTCCCTCGCGAACCGTCAAATCGATTCCCCCGAAGCCTGCGGCCTTGGCACTCTTGGCCAATTCCTGCCAGCTCAACTGGGGAACCACTTTCGAGAAGAAGCAGAACGTGCCACGGTAGGTTCCGCGGGCAGGCCGAGCCGCAGCGCGCATAGAGAGAGGAACCGTACCTGCCGCCCAAGCAGTTGCGGACGAAACTTGTAAAAACTGACGCCGTGATAGCGATTCGCTCATGTCACACTCCTCGTCTGCCAAGCCACGAAATTAGGACAGGCCTTCTGTGTCGGCCCCGATTCAAGAAAGCAGGATCAGGATGAGGGCGCGAAGGCCCTCTTCAAGGCTCTATTCGAACTGCCAACCGAAAAGTGCCCGCGGGATCGATTTCAGAGTGCACCGATTCCCAGACCATTCAAGTGGGAGGTGTCCATGGTACCGTCCTTGATGATGAAAACGCCAGGGAAGCGCTTCTCCCAACCTTTGTTTGCCGCGGGCACGAATTGGCGTGAATTGGCTTCAATGGCCTTGACGTTGGGGACGTGGGCCGCGAGACTGGCCGACTGGATCAGGCTCGCGCCCGGGCAAGTCAGGTCCTGCACGCACAGAAACATTTTGTGCCTTTCTGCCACCGACGCTATGACCATCATGGCGCTTTGTCCCTTACAGGCCTTCAGCGCCGCGCCCGTGTAGCCCATCTCGCGCGACAGCATCAGGGCATCAACTCCGGTCAACGATTCGTCAATCACTACTGGTTTGATCTTGGCGGCTTCGAACATGACGTTTTGCCGGTGAGTCTCAAGGTCGCGGGCCGTGGGCTGTTCCACGTACTGGATCCGCTCGAACCCTTCCGGCGTCTTCTCCTTGACATTATGAAGGAAATCCACCAGGTACTGAACATTCGGGCAACGTTCGTTGAAGTCGAGCGAATACACCCAATCCGTGACGCCGCGCTTCTTCTGGGCTTCTGTAGTGACCCGGTCGACCCCTAACACCCGCTCCGAGTCCCATCTCAGATCGTCGCCGTCCAGCTTGATTTTCAGGTGGGTCAGTCCGTTGTAATTGATCCACTCGGGAAGTGTTTCGGGCAGGCCATCGTTGACATGGTTCTGAATGTCGGAGTCCACGAGGGGATCAATGGCTGAAACTAAGTGGTAGAGCGGCATCCGCGCTAGAGGTTTCTGCCGGATATACTTGTTGGGGTATTCTCCTTTGTAATTCTCATGATCTGCCGATCCCACGTAGTAGGAAAGGTCGTGGGTCATGAACTCCGGCCCATAGGTGTGATAGCAGTTAAGGCCGTGCAGCTTGCCGTACGCGTCGTGAAGAGCGGCGTCGAAAGCACTGGCGGTGACCAGCGTGCAAAGCTTGGGAATCGGCTCGACAAGGTTTTGCGCCTGCGAAATCTGATCGGCGGCGTTCAGGTATTGCGGCTCGAGCTCCCAGGTGAGGTCAATGGGATGGCCATATTCCTTGTAGCTTCCCGCCAGCTTCGAGATGCGCTCGGCCAGGGTTTTCATGGCATTCAGGGTAACGTCGAATGACAGCTTTCGCGAAGGAAACGCCCAGGTATTGGCGAGTGGCATCGAGCCAAAGCCCATTGGCGGTCCTGCCCCCCACGGAGCTGACCACGCAGTTCACGTTCAGAAGTGTGATCCGGTCCGTCACGAGGCCGCCGAATTTGATGGGCACACGATATTTGTATGCTTGGTATTCCGTGCTGATGTTTTCGATCCGGATGTCGGTTTGCCTGGGCGCACTCGCGATAAGAATCACGGGACTCGCGGCCAAACCCGCCGTCATTGACTTAAGAAATGTTCGCCGTCCAATTCCTTTCATGATTTTCCCTCTCCCGCCCCTTCATCTGCGAGCTGGACTTAGCCCGCATCCCTACCCATTGTAGCGGCGAGTTTAACTCGCCCCCTGACAGCGTCCTGATTGAATCAGCTCAGATTGCGCCGTTTCCACTTCAAACTGAATCAATACCGTCGTTTGTCGTGCGGAGGCAGGCCCAACCCGTGCGCTCCGCGCGCTCTTCAAGCACCTGCCTCATCAGTCCTGTTCCAGTCGCCGCAGGGAGGGACCCGGTGTTATCCCGAATCCCTCACCCCATCGCCTCAGACCTTGGGCAAGCTGTAAGGCTCGCGATGCTTCTTGGTAAGGTAGGCGTTAGCTTCCTTATCGTGCCCAAAGGTGTCGGTCTTGGGATCGAAGGTAGTATCCCGGCGTAAGTGCGTGCAGATATTCCCCAGGTGGCAGATCGTGGTCGACAGCCGGCCGAGCTCCACATCCGCATGGGGCTGCTGGCGGCTCTTGATGCACTCGATGAAATTCAACTCGTGCAGGCCATTCTCAGACTTGTTACCAGGTGGAACGGAAGGTCCCGGACTCCCATCCTTGTACGTGACACTCCAGCTACCGTAGTGGCCTTCGCCGTGGATCATAAGAGTGCCGTCGGTGCCGATGAAACCGATTCCTTCCTCGCTTCCATCGATGGGATGGTGCTTGGCGAAGCTGCGCAACTCCCAGGTGAGCACGAAGTCGGGGTATTGGTAAGTGAGGATTTGCGTGTCGGGAACTTCCTTCGCATCGTTGAGCCAGTAAATCCCGGAATTTCCGGAGACATGAGTAGGCAGACTGTTTTCCACCCCGTGCAAGGTCTGAATGCCCCAGAGAGCGACATCGATCATGTGGACGCCTTGGTTTCCCAGTTCCGTGTTTCCGTAGTCCCAGAAGAAACGCCACTTGTAGTGGAAGCGGTTTTCGTTGAAGGGCCGTTTGGGCGCAGGCCCCAGCCAGACGTCGTAGTCGACAGTCGGCGGCGGATCGCTGTCGGGCGGATTGCCGATGGTCTCGCGCACCTGGCATTCCCAGGTCTTGACCTCGCAAATTTTTCCCAACTTACCGGTTTTCAAGAATTCAATGGCGCTTTGAAAGTTCCTTCCGCTCCGATTCTGGGTGCCCACCTGGGCAATGCGCTTGTATTTGCGCGCCGCATCGCGAACCATCTTCCCGTCGTGGATGCATTGGGTCAATGGCTTCTCGATGTAAATATCCTTGCCCGCCTGGCAGGCCATGATCCCGATACGGGCGTGCCAGTGGTCCGGCACGGCGATGATGACGCCATCGATGTCCTTGTCGTCGAGCAATCGCTGAAACTCCTTCGTCGTTCCGGGGGCCTTGCCCTGGGCGGTCTCCAGTTTGGGATTGATCTTGGTCAAGGATGGCTTGGTCAACATCACAGAACGTCTTGATTTCCGCCCCTCGCCCGATCGCCAGCAGGGCATCATTTCGGCCTTGATTACGGCCGCCGATCAGACCCAGCACAACCTTCTCATTAGCTCCGACGGCGCGAGGGTTCCAATTCAGGAATCCACTCGTTCCCAGCGCCGAAGCCGCTCCCATTTTTTTCATGAACGACCTGCGGGTTTCCTTTTCCATATGATGTCTCCTTGAATTTACGACGTTATGCGATGGTTGACTGCCACAATCGCCGACTTGCCACACAATGCTCTGCTTATGGTGGATTTCCGGACCTTGCCAATACCCGAACGGAAACTCCCCGGCAGGAGCACATTGAATCGACCCGCCGCCATCTCGTTGAATTCCAGAGCCTTATGACATTCTCCAGCATCCCCGTAAAAGCGAGTCATGTTAAATAAACCTCCTTGAACATGTCAGGCGCTCGTCTTGCCGTGTCGATCGGACATCATTCAGGCCCACCCCGTGAAAAGCTTTGACAGCCCACTTCCAGAAGTTTCCCCGAGATCCTAATTCGTTGCCGGCGCCGCTCGATGATTGGCTATCTTATTAGGTGCAGGGTTGTGACCGAGGGTGAAGCAGGGAGTGACACCTCCACAATCCTTCCCTGGCGACTCATACGAACCGGCGCCCTGGGTGAAACCATTTCGGCCCCGCGGAGTTCTCCCAGAACCTGAGTGTCAAGCAGTAGGCTGATTTTCTCCGGGCCTTCGAACGCCATAGCCTTGGTTTGTTCCATACCGGTGTTGGCCCGCGATCCGGTGGCGCGGTTGAGTAAGTAGATCAACCAATCATTGCCCCTGCGGTTGGCCACCATGGCATATTCGCGTGAACTCTGGATGGAAACAGGGGGCGGCCCGATGAGCCGCCCGGCAAGTTCTACCAGCAACGAGCCTCCTTGACTGAAGGCGGTTTCTGTCGCGCTCGCGTAGATCACATGTCCTTTGCCGAATATGTTCTCAACGAGTGCGGGCTTGTCGCCGGCGCTTTTCCAGGTGGCAATCACCCTGCCAGTGGTGGGTTTTACTTCCAGTGCGGCTGGGTTGAGTGGAAGGCTGGAGGCGATTTCGTCGGTCCCTTGAAACTGCTTATAACCGGGGAGGTCACCCACCAACTCGGCGCCGAAGACGTCGGCAAGAGCGAAGGTCGCACGTTTCCGGAGCATTTCGTCATACAAGGAGGCATGGCCGAAAGCAAGCAGTGCGCCCCCGTTGCGGACGTACTCGCGGATCTGTTGCGCGAGCCCTGCATCAAGCAATGCGTTTTCAGGCAGGACCAGCATCCGATAGGTGGCAAGACCGAATTTGCGCGAGGAGAATCCGCCACCGACGAGCTCGGTGAAATACCCACTCTTCCGCAGAGCAAGGTCGAGTCCGCAGCCCGGACGAGTCTGGGCTGGAACGATTCCGAATCCGGTGGCTGGATGGGGCGCGGGCCACAGGTCTTGCGCGTCCGGGACCGCGGGGGTCTCGGACGAGGGATCGCCGCCGACGATTCCAATATCCGCGTAGGGCACTGAACCGACGATCCAATCTCGATTCTCCTTCAACCAGGCACCCGCTGCGCGTAAGCCTTTCATGTCGCCATTTTCGTCGAATACTCCGCTATGCCCTGGCGTCATCGCTCCATAGACATTCGCGCCCTGAATCCACGCCGTCGCCGCGGAGACGATCGTTTCGTCAACCGACATGGCCGGTGGCGGTGCTTGGTCCGTCATCGGCACGTACCAGGATGAATTGAACAGGATGCCTACCTCGAAAGGACGATCCATTGCGTGTCCGGTGCGTGAGCCGCGGTCGATGTTAGTCCACTGGTGACCCTCCATGGAAAAGAAATCTGCCAGGCCGTCAACCCGGCTCGCATGCATTGGAGAGCGCAGATCTGCCATACCGGCGCCGTTGAACGTGACGCTCAGATTGGGTTGGACCTCTTGGACCGACTGTTTGATGTCAGCAAGGAACGTGCGCAGCGTGGCGACCAGAAACTCGGATTGTTCCGTGAGCGAAGCCTGCTCGAGGGGCTTGCCGTGCTGCTTTTCGAAGGCGGCCTTGGTGTAGGGGTCATAAGAAATTAGAGGCTGACTGAAAATGTCGAGCCACAGTCCGTCGACCGGGCCGTAGCGCTTAAGGATTTCAATTAGTTGATCGATGACATACTTGCGGTACGGAGATAGAAACGACATCCAGTCGGCGGGGAAAGCGCGCCCCATCGCTTTTCCGCTTGCATCGCGGCAGACCCATTCCTGGAACTTCGGGTCCGGATTATGATCAAAGCCCACGGAGTAGTAGATCACGATTTTCAGGCCGTGCTTGCGTGCCGCGCTCACGGTCTCACCGACGAGATCGCGCTCAGTCTTGAAGTGGGTGAGCCGGGTGTCGTGAGCGACGTTCCCGTCGTGCCACTTGTCATAAAAGATTACACCTGTCGCCCCGGCTTGTTGGAAAGCGAACATCGTTTTTTCGGCGTCGTATTGTTGGCCCAGGCCCCTGTTCCAGTCCGCCAAGGCCGCTTGCTGCTTTTGCGGAGTCCATTCCCCCGGAACGATAAAATCTGCTCCCCATGTACCGCTGGTGGTGTTGGCAATGAAACCCGTCATTACGAACAGTTGGGGCGGGGTATACCAAGGGGCGTGAGGCGACTCCACGCGATCACTGGCGGTAAGGCAGGCCGCAGCGAACAGGAATGCGCAAACTCCCGCGGCGGCCAATTCTCTCCTGCGTTGCATCGCTCTGACCTTGTACGCCATGGTTGCCGTGTGGAGCGGAGGCATCGGAGGAAACACGCTGGTAGTACGTGGCTAACGTGGCTTTTTCCTGGCGCTCGCACTGCGTCTATCGTTCCCGTTGAAGGGTCGCGCCGGCTCGTCGTCGTATTCCATTAGCGACGGCAAAAGAGGGCGAAATTTAGAGAGCTTATCTTTGACGGACTCGAAAGTATACCCCGGCAGAGCCGGGAGCTTTCTCGCCCATCGCGGAACTCCTTTTCGTGTGCTTTGACGGCCCACGTCGAGGAATTTCCGCGATGGACTTGCATCTTTGTGAAACCTCTACTGCCTCCCCGCAAAGCCAGGGAACTAGAAGATCAACTTCATAGCAACCTGCCCGACTCGCGCCGCGCCGGCGCTTGTCACATATCCGAAAGTCGAGTCGTCGATGTCCCCATCCGGACTCCCGAATTGAGCATGATTGAAGGCGTTGAAGAGCTCCGCCCGGAATTGCAAGCTCTTCGATTCCGTCAACCGGAGATCCTTGGCCAACGACAGGTCAAAATTGTTGAACCCGGGTCCGTGAAAGAACATGCGATTGGAGTTTCCGAGCTGTCCGAGAGCCTCCGGTGTGAACAGCGAGGTGTTAAAGTAGGGATTGCCATTTCGCGGATTGGAATTGATCTGCAGCGAGCCGGGGAGGCGGATCGGCTCGTCGACGCCGGAATCCCCCAGGAGCGAGTTGTCGTCACCTTCCGTTATATACACCGGGAAGCCCGTGGCGAGGTGCGTAATTCCGCTGATGATCCACCCCTCGGTCCACCGGTTCGGGTGCCCAAGCTTGTCAAAAGGTATCCGATAGCTGTAACTCACAACGAAGTTGTGCGTAAGATCGAAGGCGGACAACGCCTTGGTAATATTGGGGTTGATCGGGTTGAGGACGTTGCCATTTCCCACACCATAGCTTGAGGCGTTGTCGAGCGACTTACTCCCGGTGTAGCCAGCCATGAATTCCACGCGGCCTACGGTGCGCCGCAGGGTGACCTCGAACGCGTTGTAGTTTGAGAAGCCGTTGGTCTCGTAGAGTGTATTGCCGGCCCAATCGCCATTAAAGGGCGCGCGCGTGGTGGTGATGACACCGCCCGAAACAGGATTATAGGTACCGTTTTCGCCGTAAGGGCCGCAAGTTATCCCATTCGTCACTTCGCTAAGCTGGCTTAAGCCCAGACACACGCTCGGGACACCCGAATTGTTAAAATTCGAATCAAAAAGCCGGTTGCCATTCGTCCCCACGTAACTCATCGAGAGCATGGTAGCCGATCCGAATTGCCGTTGAATCGAGAGGTCGTATTCCTCAGCGTAAGGAAGGCGGTTGTTGCTGGCGAAGGCAGCAACGCCGATGGGCAAGTATTGCGACCAGTTGATGGAGTTGTCAGGATTATTGGGTCCCACATTGTAGGGGGGCACCGGGAAGGGGAAGCGCTGGCCATTGTTATATCCGCTGGGACGATCAACATAGGGGGTCGTATACTCGGGAGGAGTAACACTTTGCCAAGCGCCTGCGAACGGAGGCCCTCCCGCTCCCCAGGTGGTGGTGCGGTTTTCGAAATTGGTATAATAAATACCAAATCCCGTCCGGATACTTGTCTTGCCAGTTCCTCCCAGCAATTTACCAAGAAAGCCTGTCTGGGCGGAGGGAGAGTAGGCGAGACCTACACGTGGGGCAAAATTGTTGTAGCGCGTGGGCGCCAGCGTGGAGGGAACCCCAGGATCGCCCGCGACAAGGTAGCCCACGGGTGCCCCCGGAAATGTCTTCGACTGCATACCGAATTCTTCTGTTTCTTGTTGGTTATGGGCCTCCCACCAGGGTGAGCTGACTTCCCAGCGCAGGCCAACGTTCACCGTCAGGTTGGGCCGGGCTCGCCAGCTATCCTCAGCATACAGACCAAAGTAGCGGCTGCGAGACCATGCCGGAACTGAATCGTTTTGATAAAACTGTGAGGGCGCCCCAATCAGGAAATCAGCAAAATCAAGGCCGGTTTCTGAGTTATTGCTAAACCAATACCCCCCATTAGGGAAATAGATCAGATCGTATTGGGCTTGGCTATAACTGAAGTTCCCGCCGAACTTCAGGGTGTGGGTGCCCATCACCTTGGAAAAGTTGTCCGCCACCTCAGGGGTGTTCTCGAAAACATGAAGGATGGAATTAGAGGCGCCGATGCGGAAATTTTTGAAGTTGCTCCATTCAACTCCCTCGTCAGGGACGTCCTGCGTGACAATGCCCGTAAAACCCTGGGAGGCTAGCGAGGGACCCAGCCCGCCAACCGGTTTCCGTACAAACACGGTATTGCGCATCCAATGAAGCCGGAGCTCGTTCACCGAGCTAGGGCCAAACGATTTGGTGATGCCCAGATTCAGCATCTGCGCCCGGCCGTTGTTACTTAGGCTGAACCCTGGAAGGTCTTTTCCAGTGGCCTTATAGGGATCAACGTCGAGATTATCGTCTATGAAATAGTAGCCCGAAACCATGCCCAGGTGGGTGTTGGCATCGATCCGCGCGCTACCTTTGTTGTCCCCTAGCGTTTCATCGTAGGCTGAGGTGCTGTAGTACGAACCCAAGTTCGGATTCACAATATACGGCATGAGGGCTTTTGTGGGCGCCGTGAATACGGACGGCGGGACAATCGCGTTGGGAAACACGCATTGAGAGGAACTCGTACATCCGCTCGTGTAATAGTTCTCGCCGTTTGTGACCGGGTAGCCCAATTCCTGCGAAAGGGTATTGGCCCAAGAACCACCATTCACCGTCCCCGAAAGTTTGTTGGTCACCCCCGACAGATCCCCGGTCTTCTCAGCGGCTGATGGCACCGCAATCAGCCCGGTGTCCACACCAGTCACCATACGGGTACCCTGGAAGTCGGTAAAAAAGAATAGTTTGTCATGCCGGATGGGGCCGCCCAGTGTGCCACCGAACTGGTTTTGGTGCAAGACGGCGCGATCGGGAGAGTAAAAGTTGCGGCTATCATAATTAGGGTTACGCAAAAACTCGAAGGCATCTCCATGGTACTGGTTTGTACCCGACTTGGTGATGACATTAACGAGCGCCCCCGCATAGGTGCCATACTCCGCGTCGGCATTGTTGGTCAGAATGCGGAACTCCGCGATTGAATCCAGATTGGGAATGACGGCGGTGGCATTGAAGATTTGTTCCTCGGTGGTGCCGCCGTTAACGATATACCCGTTGCTGGATTCACGCTGTCCACTTACGGAGAGCTGCCCATTGTTCAGGTCGCCCGAAACGCTGTAGCCACCACCCTGCCCACTGGTTGCCGGGGCCACCCCGGGTTGCAGAGCGAGTAAGTCCGTATAGGCGCGGCCGTTCAGCGGAAGCGCGGTCATCTTGCTGCCCACGATCACCTCGCCCATCTGGGTGTTGCTCGTTTCGACGTGCACGACGGTGGAGGAGACACTCACTTGTTGCGTCACGCTGCCCACGTTCAGCGTGGCATCAACGCGCAGTGCGTTGTTGACATCCAGCACTATTCCTGTCTGCTGGTATTCCTCGAAACCGCTGGCGGTGATTTTGACCTCGTAATGGCCGGTGGGAAGGGCCGGAAAGGAATAAAAACCCGCCGCGTTGGTCTGGGTTGAGTTCGTTACGCCAGTCTGGGTATTGAGAACAACCACCGAGACTTTAGGAATGACTGCCCCTGTAGAGTCGGTTACGGTTCCTGAAATACTTGCCGTGACGGCTCCCCAAACAGTCCCGGAGGCGAATAGCAATAGAACTACCAAGGATCCTAATCTGCCTTTCATACGTTAATTCACCCTCCTAACTTGAATTCGCAAACTTTCTGGGCCGTGTCTAGCGGAGAATCGAGCCCGCCTTTCGTTGTCAGCAACCCTCAACCTAGTTTCTTGCACGTTACTAAGAACGGAAGTCCCGAGTCCCGTCCTTTTGGGGCAAGGGGCGTGCCATACAGTGCTGATGGGCGACTTTTACCCCTGCCAAATGAACATGCATTGAAATTAACCAACTTCGTTGAGTGAGGACAATTTAGCCCCACGATGGGGGCGATATTTGACTGTAATCAATGCGCCAAATGACGCTCATCATAGTGTCAACCCACGCACGGTGCGGGGCGCGTACGGTCTTCGTTCTTAGGGATCCGGGGCCGAATCGAGATCGTCTAACCTTGCTTGGAAACACGGAGCATTTTGGAATCGACAATCCGCGATCCGCCCAGCAGAACTTTTTCTTTAAACTGTCCGGCCTAAATACCCCACGACCCACTGCATTTCAGCGTGATCCGGGAAAGCTCTCCCTTTCAACTTTGAGTCGCTCACGGCGCGCCGCCTCGGCGCATGAGGTGGGGCCGTTTCAGAGTTCATGTGCCTCACAGTTAGTTTCCAGTAGAAACTAACGCTGAGTGAATAGCATTGTCTGAACCTGTTGTCAAGCACTTATTTTTGGTTGACAACTAAGCGGGAAGTATCTTAAATAGTTTTGGTGATTATGTTAGATAAATTCATTAAGCTACGGAGGCGGACCATCGAGGCAGCCGGTGCTTTTCATGACCGGCCCGGTCGAACGGTTCAATCCGCCTCTGGCCCCAACGAATTCGATATTTCTCTTGCCGTGCCCCACGGTTCTGGTTTGGGCGACTCAGGTTTGATATGCGGAAAACGGATCCCTTCAATTGGCTAAAACCGGTCTACACGATGGCGCCTCTTTCCCGGGCTGACTTGGCTGAAATGACGAATGTGACGCCCAGCCACGTCAGCGTCGTGATTCGCCAAGCTTTGAACAGAGGCCTTGTCGTCGAGCGAGGTTTTGCGCCGTCGAGCGGCGGGCGCCCACGAATTCTCCTGCAAGCTAATCCAGAGTTTGCCAAGCTGATCGGGATCGACATCGGGCGAGCCCACATCCGCTTCGTGATCACTGATTTCGTGGGCACGGTCCTGAATTACGACCGGCTTCCGACCCAGGCTTTCAAAGGCAAGGAACACTTGCTCCGGGTCGTTAATGAGAAACTCAGGTGTCAGCTAACTCAGTTCCCTACGATCGCAGCCATTGGCATCTCCCATTCGGGAGTCATCGATCCACACGCCGGAAAGGTACTCTTTTGGCCCATGGTCGAGGGCTGGGATGACACCCCTCTCCGGCAAATTTTCGCAGACGCATATGGGCTGCCCACATTTGTGGAGGATGGCGTGCGTGCCATGGCGATCACCGAAGCACGTTTCGGGCATGCGAAGGGATTGCGCGACTTTCTGTTAGTTAACGTGGGATGGGGAATCGGGTCCGCCCTATCCATCGACGGTCGTTTGCACATCGGCCGCGACGGGCTGGCGGGTGAACTGGGACACACCACCGTGGAAGAGAATGGTGAGCGCTGCAGTTGTGGCAACCAGGGATGCTTGGAACTCTTGTCTTCGGCCTCGGCCATTGTACGCAGAGTGCGTGCCGAGCTCGAGCGGGGAATCGACTCTATCCTGAGGCGTCAAATGGGCGGGAACTTGGATCAGCTCTCCGTCGAGGTGATCGCCGATGCTGCCAAATCCGGTGACCGGCTTTCGGAGAGGGTCCTCTCGGAGGCGGGTACGCACCTGGGGATCGCACTGGCGAGCATGGTCAACTTCATTAACCCGGAAAAAGTCATCCTGGCAGGGAAGGTGCCACAGGCGGCGGGTGAGATTCTTTTGAATCCGCTCGTTTACAGTCTGCGACACCGAGCCCTGTGGCATGCAGTGAAAGACTTGCCGGTGGTTGTCTCCCAGTTCGGCGAGGAAGCGGCCGCCGTCGGAATGGCACTCGTCGCTGGAGAAGGCCTGCTCAAGGCACGCTGCCAAGACATTGACGGAGAATGACACCCTCTGGGAGGAGCTAGACGTACCCACAGCCAAGGAGCCCACGTGTTGGCTGCTTGCTGTTTGAGGCGGGTCCCAGGGTCTCGCGACTCGACCTGGATTCAGTGCGGCGGCTGCGTTCGGTGGCTGCACGGACTGAAGTAGCATTCTGCCTGACACTACTCGTTCGAAGAACCTGCACCAAGCTTGTCATTTTAGAATCCGGGCCAATTCCTATGGCTCCTCGGAGGTAGAGACTATGCGGAAACGAACCTTATTGTGGTTGGTGGCGGCGGCCGGCGCTGTGCTGACATTTATCTCGGCGACCCTCGCGCAAGTAAGCACTCAAGCGCCGATCTACCTTGATCCGAAGCGGCCGGTCGAGGAGCGGATCGATGACTTAATGAGCCGAATGACGCTAAAGGAAAAGATTGGGCAGCTCAATTTGCCCTGCGTTTATGTGGAGGGACTGGGAAAGGATATTCCCTCGAAGACGGAAGCGTGCAAGAGATTTACGGCCGGAACATATACCCAGGAAATCGGTCCGGGCTGCGGTTTCTTCACGCTCGCCGACTATATTCTGCACAAAGGCGTCCGTCAGCAAGCAGAATACTTTAACGAGCTGCAAAAAATTGCCCTGACCGAGACCCGCCTGAAAATACCTGTCCTGGAGGACGAAGAAGGGACGCATGGCGCCATGTTTGCGGGTGGCACGGTTTTTCCGGAGGGCTTGGCCCTGGGCAGTTCCTTCGACCTGGATCTGGTAAAGGCGATCTTCGCGGGGGCTGCGGCGGAGGCGCGAGCGGTCGGGATCCACATGCTTTCCACACTAGTGATGGAAGTAGATCGCGATCCGCGCTTGGGCCGAAACGAGGAAGCCTTCACCGAAGATCCTTATCTTTATATGCGCATGGGCAAGACCATCACGCGGGCCACGCAGGGTTTCGACATCTCTGCCCCTGACAAGGTCGTCGCGGTGCTGACGGATTTTCCCACGCAGAGCGAACCATCGAGTGGCCTCGAGTGTGACCCGATTGAGGTATCGGACCGTTCCATGCGCGAGAACTTTATGCCGCCCTGGGTCGGGGCAATCACCAAAGCCGGGGGCTTGGGTGTGATGGCGGGCTGCCCGGAAGTCGAGGATGTGCCGACGCACGCCTCGGTGAAATGGATGAACGATGTCTTGCGGCAGGAAATTGGTTTCAAAGGAGTCGTCGTGAGCGAAGGCGGCCCCTTCGCCATCACGGTCCTCGATGGCATCGTTCCCACCCAAAAGGAAGCTGGACTGCTGGGCTTGAGGGCCGGAGTGGATGTGAGTATCAGCTATGAGCCTGCCTACATGGGGCCATTAGTGGAGAGCGTGGAAGAGGGGCGAGTCCCCATGGCGCTGGTGGATCGGTCTCTGCGCAGAGTCCTGGAGCTGAAGTTCCGCCTGGGCTTGTTCGAGAATCCCTACGTCAACGCCGACCGCGCCGTCCAAGTCGTACATGCGCAGGCGAATCAGGATCTGGCTCTGCGCGCCGCCCGCGAAGGAATTGTGTTATTGAAAAACGACAAGAGCCTATTGCCTCTAAAGAAGGATTTGAAATCGGTAGCGGTGATCGGTCCCAACGCCGACGATGTGAGGAATCAGGTGGGCGACTATTCGCCCAGGAGAATTCTCCAGCACGTAACGACGGTGGTCGAAGGAATTAAAGCCGCGGTCTCGCCTCAAACCAAAATCACGCAGGTGCGCGGCTGCGAAATAACCGGCACCGACAAGAGCGGGTTTGCGGAAGCCGTGCGGGCTGCGAAAGGGGCGGACGTCGCCATTGTGGTGGTCGGCGAAAGGCAACATATGAGGGGCGGGGTCGACATTCATGGCACGCCCACCGATGGTGAAGGGTACGATGTGGCGAGCTTGGATCTGTCGGGTGTGCAGGAGGACCTCATCCAGGCGGTCTTTGCGACGGGAACTCCCACGGTGGTGGTGCTCATCAACGGCCGGCCGCTCTCCACGCGGTGGACCTCCGAACACGTGCCCGCCCTCGTGGAGGCGTGGGAACCGGGCGAGCGGGGCGGCGAAGCGGTGGCCGACGTGCTCTTTGGGAATTACAATCCTACCGGACGTTTGGCCATCTCGGTGCCCCGGCACTCCGGACAATTACCGGTCTACTACAACGCCAAACCTCCCAAGGGCTCCTGGGCTCTTCGAGGTTACACGGACATGCCCGGCGACGCCGCTTTATCCCTTCGGTTATGGACTGAGCTACACCAATTTTGAATATAGCAATTTGCACGTTGAGCCGGCGGAGATTCATCCGGGCGGCGAGGCGCGAGTGACCCTGGACGTCAAAAACACAGCTAACCGCGCGGGTGTAGAAACCGTGCAGCTCTACATTCACGAAAAGTACGCCCCCGTTTCCACGCCGGTCAAACAACTCCGGGGGTTTGAGCGAGTAGCGCTTGAGCCCGGTGAAACGAAGACCGTAACCATCCAGCTTACCCCAGAAGATCTTCAGTTGCTCGACATCGACATGCACTGGCGGGTCGTGCCGGGTGATTTTGAGATTATGGTAGGAAAGTCATCGGCTGATATACTCCTCCAGGGAATACTGAAGGTGACACCGTAACGAGCGGGAACGCGAGTGTGAAATGCGAAAACGGGTTGGTTAGGCGGTGGTCATTTTGTCAGGGTATTTATGATTTTTCATGTTTTCGATAAGTGGCTTTGTTTTCAGTATGTTCCCAGGTTTGGGAGCGGAAATCTCGGGTTGTCGGCCCTTTGTTTTCAGTAAGTTCTCAGGTTTGGGCACTCGCGCTCACTCGGACATCATGTCCGCATGCGAATTGGGGTCTGCAAGCTCGCCTCCAGCTTGGCTTCCTACCCGCGCGGTGACCGTTACAGCACTCCATGGCGAAATATTAGCCTACATAAGTAATGTTGTCAAGCGGAAATATTGTCCGCAGAACCGGACCGATACGTCTTGCTGTCGGCCGGAATAAGAACAGTGGGCGCCCAGCGGCTGGCGGAATTTGTGATATGACCTCTCTCACTTCAATGCGGTTTTGAGTTACGGGTACCTTCCAAACGTCTGAATAGCGTCAAACATGGCGAGGACGTTCTCGAGCGGCGTTTCTTTGAGAATCCAATCATGACTTGCCCCGGCAACGTATCCCCCTCCGCATTTCATGATGTTGAGGACCTCATAAGTTCGCTCGCGAACGGACGCCGGAGTTCCACGAATAAGGACGTGATAAGAATCGATAGCACCGTTGAAGAGGATCTTTGGGCCAAAAGTGCTCTTAAGGGTCTGGAGGTCCATGCCTCGGCAGGATGGCTGCACGGCATGCAGGCCGTCCAGGCCAGCTTCGATTAGGGCCGGAATTAAGGGGGCGTAACCCCCGCAGCAATGCAGCATCACTTGCAAGCCGTAACTGTGCCCTAAGTCGATCAGCCGCTTGAGCGGGGGCAGAATAAAACGTCGAAAAAGCCGTTCTCCCATCGCGGGTCCATTCTGGGTACCGAAATCATTCCCGATAAAGAAAATGTCGATGGCGGAGGCGGCGATATCAAAAATGCGCTGGTTGACGGCGGCGTAATAATCAACAAGGTGACGAAGCACCGCGTCAACCAACTCCGGATCGTCATACATTTTGAGCAGGAAATTCTCCATGCCAAGCAGGTCGATGGCATCGTGGAAGAAGGGGGACCAGTCGCCCCCCAATACGGCGTATTGCTTCCCATACTTTTCGGCTTCGCTACGGACCGCCGATGCATCGATCCATTGGGGGTCCGGCCAGGGGTAAGCCTCAACTTCCGCCAGTGTCGCGCCTGCCAAGGGATGGTCCGTAGGCTGGCCGTAACCCAACCCCTGACGCTCAACGCCGAAAACGGTCCTTGTTATCGCGCCGGGAGAAAGGGGAAATTGCGGGCCCGCATATGCGGCAAAGACGCGTCGAAAGTCGTCGCCGAGCCGCAGACGAAGCCCCTCGTCGTCCAAAGCCAGGGTGAGCTTTGCGTTTTCCCAAAACTCGGGGGAAGCTCCGCACCAGGCCGGAACGCGATCCGGCTCCCGATGATCGAAAGCGGTCAGGACTCTCTCCCGGGAAGTCATCTTCAGCAATTCCTTTGTCCCCCACGATACTCCTGCGTACCGCCCTCCCTCTGAGAAGGGCTGGGAGCCAGCGTCTACAAGCTCTCACCCAACCGCGGGGCAGTTTCCGGTCAGGGTTCCGCAGGGCTCAGCGAACTCCGCCCTTCACGTCGAGAGCCAAGACGCTGGCCCACGCGTTGGAGACTTTATGGGGCAGCATGACGACAACGGTCGCGCCCTTCTGCTTGAACTTCAACTGGTGTTGCGGATCCGACAGCAGCCGTACACCGGTAACTTTTCCTTTCAAATCATCGAGGCGGAAAGCGCCGGCGGGCCAATTGAACAAGTGAATATAGAGCTTTCCGGATTGGGTGGTACAGCGCCAGCCCGTAGGTTTCTGGTAGGTGAAGAGGCTATCGTGAATTGCTGACGCCTTCAGTTCGGCTCCGAAGGGCGTGGGACCGGCGCCGTAGATGGCCTCACCGTTCACCTGCAGCCACGCTCCGATCTGTTGAAGCACCTTTACGCTTTCCTCAGGAATGGCTCCCTCCGCGGTGGGACCGACGTTGAGCAGGTAGTTGCCACCCTTGCTCACGATATCGACCAGCCGAAAGATGAGGGTGTCGGCGGACTTCCAGTTGCGATCCTTCTTCTTGTAACCCCAGGTGTCGTTGATGGTCGCGGGCGTCTCCCAAGCGCCCGGCACGACGTGGTCAGGCACGGTGTTGTCTCCCATGGAGGAGTAGTCAACGCCCTGCTTCGTTTCAAACAACCGGCCATTGATCAGGCAGTCCGGCTGGAGCCCGCGCACCAGATCGACAAAGCGCTGGGCGCGTTCGGGTGTCATGTTGATGGGGGTATCAAACCAAAGCATGGCGATGGGCCCATAGTTGGTTAGTAATTCCCGGACTTGCGGAAGCGAGACTTTGTCGAGGTAGTCATCGAAATTGCCCTTCTGACCCGGGTCCCACATTCCCCTAACGGCGCCGCCGGGATGGTGCCAGTCCTGCGCCTGCGAATAATAAAAGCCCATACGCAGTCCTTGTTTGCGACAAGCCGCGGCCAACTCCCGCATCGGGTCGCGGTGGAAAGGTGTAGCGTCGACAATGTTGAACGAATCCACCTTGGTGGCAAACATGGCAAAGCCATCATGGTGCTTCGGCATCGGCACCACATAGCGCATGCCGGCTTGCTTTGCCAACGTGACCCACTCGTCGGCATTGAACTTCACAGGATTAAACTGTGGGGCGAGCAACGCGTATTCGGCCAGCGGGATTTGTGCATACTTTTGAATCCACTCACCGATGCCGGGAATCTCCCGGCCTCTCCACTCACCGGCAGGGATCGAGTAGAGTCCCCAGGTGATCAACATTCCGAACTTGGCCTCACGAAACCATTGTGTGCGGCGCATTGCGTCGGAATCAGTGGGCGCCTGAGCGTCCAGGCGAGTCAGGGGCGACAGAACCAGAGCGCAAACGAGCACCGCTCGATAAAAAAGAAATCTGCGGGGTTGATGAATCATCATGGGAACATGCGGTACGGGTGAGGGCAAATCGACCCCCCAAACCGATTTTAGTCGATGACTTCAAGGGCTACAATTCCCGCTCTGCCCTTTCGGGAATTCAGATCACGCCTGCGCCGAGGTGCGTTCCTGCGATCCCTGATGCACCTCCGGGCGCTCGACTGTTTCCCGGAACAAGGATTCGACGATTTTTTCTGAGACAAGGTATGCGGCTCCCCGGGCGGCTGCCTCGCTACCGCAACTGGACACCTCTAAATCTATTTCGTTGGCCGTCTTCTCCAGGGCGCGTTGTTTAATTACCCGTCCCAATGTCCCCAGCAAGACCTCGGAGGCGTGGCGAAACAATGGTCCCCCGAAAATCACGACTCTGGGATTGAGCAAGTTCGCGACATCAGCCAAAGCGACCCCGATATGGGAAACGGCCTCGTCCAAGACGCGGAAGGCGAGGCTGTCGTTCTCCTTTGCCGCCTGAGCAATCATTTCGATGGTTATGCAATCCAGTTCACCGTTGGCCAGTTCATAAATCCTGGAGTCCGCACCTTTCTGGAGCGCGTCCCGAATACCTTGGATAATTGCCGCGCACGAGGCCACGGCTTCCAAACACCCGTAGTTGCCACAGGAACAGAACGGACCATCCTCATCAACGGTCATGTGGCCAAATTCACCTGCTAGTCCCCCCGGTCCGCGATAGAGCTTCCCATCAATGAAGATAGCAGCCCCGATTCCCACGCCGACGTTGATATAGAAAAAGTCACTCAAGTCAAGGGCGAGTCCAAAGTGCTTCTCGGCAACTGCCATCATCCTAGTGCTGTCGTCGATTGTCGTGGGAAGGCCAAATTGTTGCTCAAAGATTTGCCTCAAAGGAACGTTCTTCCATTCCGCCATCTGCCCCGGACGGGGAAAGGACAACACAAGGCCATTCTCACTGTGGACGACGCCGGAGTGCGCCACGCCAATTCCCTTAATGAGGGATCGGGTGACTCCGGAGTCGTGTACGGCTTTGTGAATGGCCTCGAAGGTCCTCTGGAGTACGTGTTGACGTCCATTGGAGAGACTCGACACGGTTTCCGTTTTGTAGATGCAGCGTCCGAGCAGGTCCGTGACGACTACACGCAACATATACGAGCCAATATCAACTCCGACGAGAAATGCCGCGTCGCTGCGAAGAACCAAAGAGACGGGTTTGCGCCCTTGAGGGGAGCTAGACCGCCCGGATTCAACAATTAATCGTTTTCCCAAAAGACGATTGACAATCCCCCCGATGCAGGCAGGACTGAGTCCGGTATGCTTGGCCAATTCGATGCGTGAGATGTTCGGACGCGTAAATATCTGACGCAGGACGGCCAATTCATTTTGATCTGACTTACAGTAGGTTTGCAAGGTATGCATTTCCGGGAGTGCCTCGCGGGCGCCGACGGTGTCGTTATTCATCATCATCTGCGAGTCCCCACCTACAGATATTTGTGGAATGAAATATATGCGCTAAGCCCTGTAATTGCAAACTTTTTTGATGGCGTGCCCGAGAAAACCAGCGGTGCTCGAAAACAGCGCTCGCCTCGGCGGATACTATCGCATAGCAGAACGCCACGCGACATTCGCTGAAATCTTACTTGACACAATTGTATTAGAGTGGTAAAAGTGCCCGCGAATTTCTGTCTCTAAATACAGAAATAAAATAAGTCTTCCCAAGAGGGGAAGTGCCGTGAAAACCCTCGAAAGCGCATATCGTTCGTACGGAGGATCCCCGCAGCCCTGGGTTGAGCTTTTTCGGAGGCACTGCTGACCAAAATTCGGAGGCATTCAATGAATAATAAGACGTTGGCAATTGAAGGCGGGAGACCTGTCCGGACGAGGCCCTTACCCTTGGAGTTTCCCGGCGTCCATTACATGGACCATAGGGAAGTTGATGCCGCGGTTCGCGTCCTGAAAAGCCGGTCACTGTTTCGTTACTATGGCATACACCTCCGGAATGAAGTGGAGAAGTTGGAAGCGGAAATCGCGAGTTCCCTGGGTGTCAAGCACGCCATTGCGGTCAGCAGCGGGACTGGCGCCCTCCACACAGCTCTCTCCGCGCTAGGGGCGGGGCCTGGTCAGGAGATTATCATCCCGGCCTATTTGTGGGTTTCCGTGGCAGCCGCGGTGGTAAACCACGGCGCGATCCCCGTACTGGCGGATATCGACGAGACTTTCGGTGTGAACCCCGCCGAAGTGGAGCGATGCATTACCCCAAGAACTCGCGGCATCATCGTCGTGCACATGAGCGGAGCGCCTGCCAACGTCAAAGAGATTCTGAGCATTGCCCGCAAGCACAAACTGTTCCTCCTCGAGGATTGCGCGCAGTGCAACGGCGGAAGTGTGGGTGGTCAGAAAGTGGGCACTTTCGGGGACATGGGCATCCTCAGTTACCAGATGAACAAGAATATGAGCTGCGGAGAAGGGGGGGCCATCGTCACCAATGACCTGCGGCTCTATCGCCGGGCCTTCGCTGTCCACGATCTTGGATACGCACGGGACGAAAGTGGCCGGTTGATCATGAATGATCCGGACCTGAACCTTTGGGGAAAAGGGTACCGCCTCGACGAAATGCGAGCCGCTGTCCTGCGTGTGCAATTGAAGAAGCTTCCCCACATCGTGCGGCGCATGCACAACAGCAAGTACAGGATTCGCAAGGCACTGGAGAAACACCCACAGGTGCAGTTGAGGAAGATCATTGATGTGGACGGCGACACGGGCTGTTTTCTCATCACCACTTACCCGGACCCGAAGACAGCTAGAAGCGTAAACCTGGCCCTTCGAGCAGAAGGGATAACGACCTCGCCCGAGGGAGTTTCCAACGTTGTTATGACCGATTGGGGTCTTCACTTATACTATAACATCGTCAGCCTAAGCCAGCAAACGGCCATCGACGGACACGGCTTCCCGTGGAAGCTGGCAGAAAACAGCGGGTTGGCGAGGGATTACCGCAAAGGTGCCTGCCCGGTGGCCGATAGCTTGTTTTCGCGGAGTATCCTGATTCCCATACCCTCGTGCCTGACGCGGAGGGACGAGAACGATATCATTCACGCTTTTGAGAAGACATTGTCTGCCCTTCTGCCCGGTGCGCGAAGCGACGCTCGAAAGGCTGCTTGATGATTCTGTAGCTAGGATTCTAACCCGGGCCGGAAGGCACGGAGGGCGGGCACAGCTACTTTACTGGTGATGGAATGTTGTGGGCCTATCGATGACCTCTCCGAGAAGGAAAACCTAGACCCTACGCACGAGCAGAACCAAGGAGTGAGTAATGGCAAAGAAGCAAATGGCGAGCCTAAACCCGCCGCGCAGGAGGCTGGGCCTTCCTGTCTTCTTGCTGGCCCTGGTCGTGGGTTCAGGCAGCGCTCTAGCGGGCCAGTTCCGCGCCGCGGCAGTCAAGATTGATATCACGCCGGACAAGCCGCAATGGCTGCTGGGCTACGGGCCGCGACAATCGACCGGCGTACACGATCACATCTTCCACCGTATTGTCGCGATGGACGATGGGAAGACCCAGTTCTTCCTGATCTCGACGGACATCTGCGAATACTCCCCGTCGTTTTATGACGAGATAACCAGGGAACTCTCCCGCCAGAGTGGAATCAAGCCCTTGCAGGTATGGTGGAGTGTTACCCACACGCATTCCGCTCCGGAGGTAGGGCCGCCAGGGTTGGGAGACGCTTTCCCCGACCTGAAGGCGCGTTTTGGGCACGATCACAACACCGAATACACGGCCCTGGTGAAGAAGCAGTTGCTCGATGGCATCAAGGAAGCACAGGAGAAGTTGGAACCGGCGCGGTTGGGGGTGGGCTGGGGATATGCGAGCGCCACCACTAACCGCCGGGCGCGGAATGAGGAAGGTCCGGCGTTTCTCGGGCTGAATCCCTACGGCCCGGTCGACCATCAGATTGGGCTCCTCCGGTTGGAAAAGCCCGATGGAAAATTGCTTGCTCTGATCGCCAACTACGGTATGCATGGCACCGTCCTCGGCGGCGAGAATACCCTGATTTCCGGCGATGCCCCCGGGATTGTGGCGGATTACGTCGAGAGGAAACTAGGTGCGCCGATGCTCTATATCAACGGGGCGGCAGGCAACCAGGCTCCCATTTACACCCCGAGGGGCAAGCCCGATTTCATGCGGGTGGAGCAGTTTGAAGTGCTGCTCGGCGACCCCATCGTGGCGGCCAACGCGCGCCTGGGCCCCACCACTTCCGATGTCGAGTTCACTCTGGGTGAGACGATCGTGGAAACTCCGCGCAAGGCTGGCCTGGGCTGGGCTCCCGACCTCGGCGACTACACCCGTACGACCAGCACGGGAGCTGTCATGGTTCGCTTTCCGGTGCGTTTTTTGCGAATTAATAACGACATTGCGATCTGGGAGGCGCCCCTGGAACTTTTCTGTGAAATTTCCATGGACGTGCGGAACCATTCGTCTTTCCCCTACACGTTTTATTTCGGTTATACCAATGGCTGCCTGGGCTATCTGCCCACGAAGGCCGAATTTGCTTACGGCGGCTACGAGCCTAGCGTCTCACCGTTCACCGACGCAGGAGGTGAAGATCTCACGCACGCCGTGCTCACCTACCTGGATGGCCAGGTTCGATGATGTGCTTGACGAGAGGTATTGGCCACTGGAGGAACAATCATGAAATCGCTAACTTTGTCGCTCATGGGTCTGGTACTGGCGTGTTCACTGATCATACCGGGTGAGCATGCGCGCGTGGCACTGGGGGCGAGCGGGCCCAACCGCAACCCGATCGTTCGAGTTGTTTCCATAAGTCAGGAAGGGATTCCGCGCGGTACGGATGACCTTTCGGAACCCACCATGGAACTCCTGGATCGGGCGGCTTCTTTCCACCCCGACATTGCTTGCCTTCCCGAACTTTTCAGCAACCGCGCTCCCGAGCAGGTTGCGGGGCATGAAACGGAGAGGCTGGCAACCTGGGCACGCGAGCACTCCTCTTATGTGATTTTTGGCTTGAGCACGAAAAAAGGCGACAGGGTCTATAACTCCGCGATCCTGCTGGACCGGAAGGGCCAGGTCGTCGGACAGTACAACAAGATCCATCCCACCGAGGGGGAAATCCAGGCGGGGACGACACCCGGTGAGGATGTTGCTGCTCCCATCTTCAAGACCGACTTTGGCACGATCGGCATACAGATCTGCTTCGACGTCAATTGGCGGGACGAGTGGCGCCGCCTGAAAGAGGAGGGTGCGCAGATCGTATTTTGGCCCTCGGCTTATCAGGCCGGTCGTCAGCTTCCGGCTTTGGCTTTGTGGAACCAGTATTACGTCGTCTCCTCCCCCATGGAGGGCTCAGCGCACATTTATGACATCACCGGCGAGACCCTGGCCGCTTCCGGCAAGTATCAGAGGTGGGCAGGGGCCGCGATTCCCCTGGGCAAGCGGCTTTTTGAGACGGACTTCAACGTTCATAAGGCACGGGAAATCCAGCAGAAGTACGGGTCGAGAGTCGAGGTCACCTGGTATCATGACAGTGACTGGCTCACGCTGGCATCGCTCGATCCCGGTCTGACCGTGGACGACCTTATCACGGAGTACGGTTTAACGCCTCTGGACGATTACATTGCAAGATGCACGAAGGCGATCAACAACGCAAGGGCTGAGGCTGAGAGCAAAGTACAAGTGGTCAAATGACTTCCTGACACTGCTTCCGTGGTGCGGTTCCATCGGTTGAAGGCCACGCCCCGATTGTACGGCGCTAACCTCCTCTCCCCCAAGATGCAGATGCCAGACACTATCGATGTTTCTATGCTACAGGGGAAAATACTCTTCACTTGGAATTCCATGTTTGGAAATAAATTTTACGGCGAAGGTCACGACCTGCTGTTCGGTAACAAGGGAACGATTTCGCGGAATCACTCGGACCAGGTGCGTTATCAGCCCCAAGGCGGCAAGGGCCTCGGCGTCGACACCATATCAAGCGTACCCCCTCAGGGAGGGCAAGCCACAGGTTTCTTCGATGGGACGGATGCGCACATGCAAAACTTCTTCGATTGCGTGCGCAGCCGACAAGCGCCCAACTGCCCGTTTGCAATCGGTTATACCTCAAGCATCGCATGCCAGATGTCGATCGCTTCCTATCACAAGAAGCGAGCGGTGCGCTGGGACCCGAAGATGGAAGACATTATCTAAGTTCTGGGCGCGCCTTCAACTCCTGACTCTCGACGTTCAACGATCTCCGCTTCGAGAAACCAATATGGGAGGAATTCACATGCGAAAGGCCTTGCTGTTTATCTTCCTGATTCAGGTTGGCGTGATCGGGAGCCAGCGAGCTTTTTCGAAGGAGAAACCCCGGCGCGAGAATATCGAGTGGACTGACATCCGGGTGAATGGCGCCAACCAAGACGACCTGCCGAGGGTTCTGCTGGTGGGGGATTCGATTACCATAGGGTATTTTGCGGCAGTCAACAAAGCTCTGGCCGGCAAAGCAGATTGCGCCCGGTTTGCCAACTCGCTCTTCATGGGGAACCCGGATTATCTGGATGAGTTGAAGATCGTCTTGAGGAGCTACCGGTTCAGTGTCATTCACATCAACAATGGCTTGCATGGCTGGGACTACACGGAGGAACAGTACCGCCAATCTTTGCCGAAGCTAATGGAAACTCTGAAGAAATATGGCCAGGGAGCCGTGGTCGTCTGGGCCACCACCACCCCGCGCCGCTCCGACGAGAACCCACTTCTGCTCGCTTCCGACACGGACCGGGTGAAGGAGAGGAACCGGATTGCCGTCGATTACATGACCCAGCACGGCATCGCGGTCGACGACTTGTACAGCTTAGTCGCGGAACACCCTGAGTTCTATCGTGACGACCACATTCACTTCAATGACCAAGGCCAGGCCGTTGAAGGCAAGCAGGTGAGTGAAATCATCATGCGCGGTTTGATGAGTAGAACCGCGGCCGACAGGCGGTAATAGCAGGTCGTGGGCGCTACGCTTGGTTGAGGATCTAACTCGTCGGGCCCATACGCCTGAGACATGGAGCGTTTTCGAGATGAGCACACACAAAAGATCAGGACTCTCGCACCAGCCGATAACACGCCGGGAATTTATTAAAGGCTCGGCTGTCGCTGCCGCGTTGCCCGTGATGGAAGTTGAGGCGCCGCGCAAGGATCCGGAAGCAGCGGCGCCAAACAAGAAACCGCCCAACATTATCATCATCATTGCCGATCAATTCCGTTGGGACGCAGTGGGGGCTTATGGCCTGAATTCCATGGGTCTTACGCCTCACCTCGATTCTATGGCCCAGCGAGGCACGTTGTTCCGGTCGCACATTGCCAACCAACCGGTGTGCGCTCCCTCGCGCGCGAACCTTTTTACCGGGCAATATCAAAACCGCCATGGGGTTTGGGTGAACGGTTTGGGGCTGTCTCCCGGCGCCGTCACGCTGGCTACCACGTTGCGCCAGGCTGGCTATACTGCGAATTACATAGGCAAGTGGCATCTGGCCCGCCCCGAAGGAAATCGTTTCGCGCCTACGGGGCCCGTTGCTGCCGATCAGCGCGGTGGCTTTGATGACCTTTGGGAGGGCGCGAATGCGCTCGAGCACACCTCTCATCCCTATGACGGTGAGGTTTATGACAACGATGGCAAGCCGATTCGCTTTTCCGGCGTCTATCGGGTGGATTTCCTCGCGCAGCGCGCCGTTCGGTTCTTGCGCCAAGCCTCGCATCAACCTTTTCTTTTGGTCGTTTCTCAGTTGGAACCGCATTTCCAGAATGACTGCAATTGCTTCGTGGGACCGCAGGGGTACGCCGACCGCTTTTCGAATCCGTTTGTTCCCGGCGACCTCAAATTTTTCCCCGGCGATTGGCCGAAGCAGTTGCCGGACTATTACGGATGTTGCGCGAGCATCGATGAGTCGGTGGGCACGATCCTGGGCGCGCTGCGTGAGTTGGGGATGGAAGAGAATACGATTGTCGTCTTCCTTAGCGACCATGCGTGCCACTTCCGCACGCGCAATAGCGAGTACAAACGCAGCCCGCATGAGAGTTCCATCCACATTCCGCTGCTCATTGCGGGACCAGGGTTCAACCGCTCGCTGAGGGTTTCGGAGTTGACCAGCCAAATTGACATTGCCCCCACACTTTTGCAGGCCGCCGGATTGCCTATCCCCGCGAGCATGCAAGGTCGCAGTTTCCTACCGCTGCTCGACCGGAATGTGCAAGGGTGGCCGGACGAGGTCTACATTCAAATTTCGGGATCGCAAACCGGCCGCGCCCTGCGTACACCGAAGTGGACCTATGCGGTGGTCGACCCGCGCTCAGGCCGGGAATCTGCCTCCTCGAGCAACCAGTACGAGGAATATCAGATGTACAACCTTTTCGACGATCCCCACCAACTCCTTAACTTGGCCGGCCGCCAAGACAATCCCCAACTTGTCCATTATCAAGGAGCCCAGTCAATGCAGGATGCCGCCGCGCATTTGCGCGAACGCTTGCTCGCCCGCATGGTGGAAGCCGGGGAGTCCCGAGCGGAAATTCAGGAGCGCTTCCTTTACCCCTGATCTTGCGAGGGTCAGAGTGGAGACAGGCCGCCGGAAATCAAGTGAGCCGTTTACTATCACTCTCAGGAATTCAGGCTCTCCGGAAGCGTCCGCGATAGCAACAGCACACGGGTAGGAACGCGGCAACGATGGCGGCATGACCGGGCGAGGGCCGTGCGAGCCCCATGACTCAGGAGCATCAGAAGGCTTAGAACTGGAGGTGAGGGATGCGGTTTTCGGGTCGATCCATATCGGCCGCGCTGTTAGCTGTGAGTGCCGTATATTATGGCTGGTATATATCTCATCGGTCGTTAGCTGCAGTAGTGCCACCGCCGGATACCGCCACTGAGGGCGCGCTCAGAGGGTTCGCTGAGCTCCGGCCGATTGATGTCCATACGCACGTTTTCAAGACCGATCCAGCCTTTCAGGCGTTCCTGGGCCGAATGCGTTTGACTCTCTTGGATATCCTCGTGGTCGACGACACGGTCGCGTATTCGCAGAAACTTGAACCTGAACGCACGGACGCGCTGGGCGTGGTGCGCGGCAGCGGCGGGCACGTGGCGCTCTGCACGACTTTCGATCCTTACCGGTGGACGGACCGGGATTTTGCCGAACAGGCCATCAAACAGATCAACGAGGATTTTGCCCAGGGGGCTGTGGCAGTGAAGCTGTGGAAGAACCTGGGCATGGAGATCAGGAGGGCGGACGGCGCCTTCCTGATGCCGGACGATCCCATCTTGGAACCCATCTATAAGGATGTCGCGGAGCACAATCGTACGATCGTCACCCACCTTGCGGACCCGGACTCCTGCTGGGAGCCGCTCAGCCCTGACGACCCAAGTTACCTCGGTATCTTGCGGCGGCGGACCGCCCATTACTACCAGCAGAACCCCCGTTGGTATATGTACAATCACCCGGACTATCCGTCCAAGCAGGCCATCCTGGCAGCGCGCGACCACCTGCTGGAAATGAACCCTCACTTGCGAGTAGTGGGCGCGCACCTCGGGAGCATGGAAACTGACGTGGATGAAATTGCCAAGCGTCTTGACACGTATCCCAACTTCGCCGTCGAATCCGGCGGGCGCACTATCTATCTCATGCTGCAGCCGCGCGAAAAGGTACGGGCGTTCCTGATCAAGTATCAGGACCGCATCCTGTACGGCACGGATCGCCAACTATTTGTGACGGCAAATGTCCAGGAAATCTTGAAAGATTGGGAAACGATCTACGCTCGGGATTGGAGATTTTTCGCCACCGACGAGACCTTTCAGGAGGAGGGCCAACAGGTGCGGGGGGTGAAACTTCCCGGGAGTGTGCTGGCCAAGATCTTTCACCAGAACGCCCTCCGGTGGATCCCGGGAATTGTCGCCGAGCATTAGGGGCGGGTGAAGATATTGGCCTTCTTAGGAATTCTCGATCCAATTCAACAAAAGCCGGGCCCTCTCTCCCTCAGGCTGAGTCACCAGCCGAAACTTGTCAGGCGCGCCACGGCCCGAATAAGAATCAAGGGCAGCTTTATAGCGTTCGCGCAGGAGAGACTCAGGGAGGGTTTCCCCTTCCGGCCCTGCCGCATTGAGTAGTGAGCAAGGGCGAGGAGCGAGTGTGGCCACGAGTTGGGGGAGATCGAAGGCACGCAAGACGCCTGGAACTAACCACGACAGCTCCACCGAGTAATCTGAGGATTCCACCACGGAACGAAAGTCTGCCAGCATCCGATCGCATAGAATCGATCGCGGCCGGTCGTCGAGCGCGGTTCCAAGCAGCGCGACCAACCCTCCTCCCGCTACCCCGACCACGTGGGTGCGGCTAACATCCACGTCCGAGCGCGCTTCCAGATAGTCTAAACAGCGCAGGAAATCCCAAACCTGCTGGCCGAGCGCGGGCTTGCCTAAAATCAAGCCCGCCCGGGCGAAATCTTCCCACAACTGCTGACCTCCTCCCTTGAAATACCGGTGTGACCCTGAGGGGGGAAACGAAGGGAATGTCGCGTTTCTGCCGCGCAGGTCAATTCCGCAAAGGCCGAACCCTCGCCGGACGATAGCCTCCAGGGCACTCCCGCCCTCCACCAGCGAGTCCTTGCCGTCATCTGTAACGTGGAGGACCACCGAAAGGCCTGCGCGCTTCTCGCTCGGTTTCACGAACCACCCCGGCACGCGAATCTGTTCCTCAGAGCGAAACTCGAACTCTTCGATCGTCACGCCGGACCGGTCGCCTGACGAAAGGACCCGAGGCTCGAGGGGGAAGCGAGTGGCCGGGAGGGCAAGCAAGTCTCGCAACCCGTCGCGGATGCGTTTTCGAACGGAGTCGATGTCGACGGTCGGATTATCCAGCGGACTTGCGGGTATGAGAGCGCGCGCCCGGTCGGCGTTAACCTGAACCACCGACCGTCCGCCCAACGAACTTAACACTTGGCCGGTGCTGGTACAATTCAGGGCATTAGGTGGAGATGACTCGAACTCTACCTCAGCGATTCCCAAACCAGTTTTATTGAGCCAGCGGTTGAACCACGCGTAGGTTTCACGACGGTTAAAGAAGTCAAACTCATGTGGGAGGAAGGCCGCAAAAAGCCGAATCTTCTCTCCGGCCCCCATGATGCTATAGGCTGCTCTGGCTTCTTCAAAGATCTCCTCAACCGCTTCAACATAAGAGGGCCTTTCCAGGCCATCTTGAGGCGTGTAGGCCATCAAGAGTGGCTTGGGTGCAAAGGCCCAAAGCAAGTCGCCGCGATCAACGCCGGCCACCATGCTTCCGACGAGGTTCTGTTCGGCGTCACCGACGGCGCCGGGAGGAACGTAGTGTGGCCCTGCAAAGTTCCGGGTGTGCCCTTCAATCTCGACTGCCACCTTGATCCGGGGTTCGAGCGCGCAAAGATACATCGTCATGGTGGCGCCACCCGAGTGGCCCACACACCCGACGCGCCCCGCGTCGACCTCGGGACGACTCACCAGGTAATCCACGGCACGGATCGCGTCCCAGACCCGGTACTGGGCGAGAGTGGCGCCTAAGAGTAGCATCGGCCAGCCCATCTTATCGTGTTCGCCCGTTGGGCCGTAACGAGACTGTCCCGTCTGAGGGTCCGGGTACTGCTGGCGCTCGCCCTGCCCCAACGGATCAAAGGCTAAGACTACATAGCCCTGGCGCGCCAGATTTTGGAACAAAAGCTGGTAATCGCGAGCCGATTTGCCTTCGGGGTAGTGGCCAAGAGGAGAAATAATACCGGGGAAGGGCGGTTTTCCGGCTGAAGGAATATAAAGATTCGCTGTGACGTAAACATGGGGTTGGCTTTCAAAGATGACCTTCTCAATCTGATAATTCTGCCTGGTAAGAGTGCCCACCGTCCGGGGATTCAGCGAGGTTTTTTCCAGCGGCCCGCCGACGATGTCCCAAACCTTGGCCCGGATCAGGCTAATCCGGTCCTGCACGTCCTTCGCGGTGCGGACGGAAGCGAGTCCCGACTTGCGCCGGGTGCGAGCTTCGTTGACCTTGGCGCTAAAGTACTGCGGCCAGTCGTTCCAGTAATCACGTTCCGCGACGGGAGTAGTTGGGCTTGCGTTCGTTTTCTCAACACCGGCCTTCGATAGCCCCATGGTCCAAGGGGATGTCACGCCCACGAGACCGGCCCCCAGGAATTTTCTTCGCGAAGTCAAAGCGATCCTCCCTTAGAACCTCGACATCGGACATCTCCCAGCACGCGGTCCCCGCCATAAAAATAAAAGCCCCGCTAACCACGCGCAGTGCCGCAGTTTATCCCAAAGTTAGGGGTCGGTCAAAATCCTCCAGGGTCTGTCCTGCTTTTTCCGTTTCCATCTTGACAAAGCCGATTGATAGGCTATAATTTTAGTCGATGGTCAGGGCTCGGCGTTTCCAAACCGGCGCTTCGGTACTGCCGACGGCAGAGAAATCCGGTCCGTCATGGCTAGTCAAAAGGCCAACGACTCGCAACGCATACGGAGACACGATGTCCGCCCTAGGCGCATCTTCCCAAACCTGAGAAGTTATTGAAAAAAAAGGGTAGAAAGCCAGCCTTCTCACCTGCCGAACCTGAGAACATACTGAAAACAAATCCAGTTACGTGCATTGTGGAAAACGGAAGGCAGTATGACACAATGTCACGCATAGCTAGCATCTAGCCTCCAGTAATTCGCTGCGCGGCACGAGGTGTTTCGTAGTGATCTTAGCATCTGGCTGCCGAAGACGGCAAACTTTGACGTTACGTACTTTAATGAGAACGGCAAAGCAGTGCGCGACTCTACCTTGGCAGGTACGCGCTGGCTGGCGGTCACGGACCTGCTGCTCGAATCCGCCGCGGCGCTGGCGGCCACACCAGCCACCCGTGCCGCAAAGTCAACGAGATAGCCAATACTTGCCTACATTCCTAAACCGTCGGTCGGGGGTTTGAATCCCTCCAGGCTTGCCATCTTTTCAAGCACTTACGGATACCCTCGGATTTGGCGTCACGGATAAGCGCGAAAGCGCGGCGTTCTAAATCAGGTTGCTTTTCTTGGAATTCCCAACCCTTCTAAACGGAAATGAAATGTCCTTGTAACATTAACCTAACGCAATCCCACTAGACTGGGCGCTTGCACCCTACAAATGTTCAGTCCGTTCCGAAGGAGATTGAAATGTTCAGTCCGATCCGAAGGAGATTGAGATGAAGACTCCCCACCGAGGCTTGTTGGTTTTGGCTGCAATTGTCACCCTAAATTTCATCGCGTGTAGTGGGAACAAGAGTTCTTCCGAAGGTGTAAAACTGCAAGGCGCAGGAGCGAGCTTTCCTGCCCCCCTTTATCAAAAGTGGTTTAAATCTTACAGCGCCGGCCATGATGGCGTGCAGATTGACTACCAATCGATCGGCAGCGGTGGAGGCGTCAAAAGCGTCATCGACAAGACGGTGGACTTTGGCGCCAGCGACGCGGCGATGACACCCGAGGATATGGCCAAAGTGGACGGCGGCGTCCAACTCCTGCCGATGACCGCCGGATGCATCGTGCTGACTTACAATCTCAAGGGCGTAACGGGTTTGAAACTCTCGCGCGCAGCCTATGCCGGGATCTTTCTGGGGAAAGTCAAAAAGTGGAATGATCCGCTTATCGTGAAAGACAATCCCGGCCTGAGTCTTCCCGACGAACCGATCAACGTGGTCGTGCGCGCGGATGGCAGTGGCACAACGTTCGTTTTCACCAAACACCTGAGCGCTATTAATCCGGAATTTGCCCGGAATCCCGGCGTCAACACCCTCCCCAATTGGCCCGTCGGAACTCGCTCCAAAGGCAACGAAGGAGTGACGGCCAGTGTCATGATGACCCCTGGATCCATTGGTTATATCGAATATGGTTACGCTCGGAGCCAGAATTTGCCCATGGCCATCCTGGAAAACAAGTCGGGCGGCTTCGTCGCGCCATCAACGGAGTCTGCACAAGCGGCGCTGGCAACGGCGCAATTCCCCGACAACCTCATTGCCTGGGTTCCTGATCCTGACGCTAAAGATGCCTACCCGATTGCCACCTACACCTGGATGATCTGCTACAAACAATATAAGGACAAAGGGAAGTTCCAACTCCTGCAAGACCTCTTGACTTATTGCATCACCGATGGGCAGAAGGAGTCCGAGGCGCTCGGTTACATTCCTCTGCCGCAGGCCGTCGCGGACAAAGACAAGGCGGCCCTCCAGAACATCACGCTGGCTCCCAATGCTACTTAGCGTGGTGCGTCGAGAATAACGCTCGTAGCGCCGCCCTTTAGGGCGCACATGCCGAGCTAAAGCCCCTCGCTACGAGAAGTGAAGATGACCCTTTTCATGAAGCGAGCCTCTTGAGCCGGATTTGAAATAACTCGGCGCGTTTATAAAATCAGGTGAATCGTGGCGGAAGCAAAGGCGATTTCGCAAGCACCAACGGGTTGGCAACGAGCCAGTGACTCGGCCTTTCGTGGTCTGTGTTACTCATTCGCCTGGCTGTCAGTCCTCGCCGTTGTCTTTATTGTCTTGCGGATTGCCTTCGCCGCCGCGCCGGCAGTCCGGCAGTATGGCCTGGGGTTCCTCACCACGCGAACCTGGGATCCCAATACGGGGCAATACGGGATTCTCCCCGAAATCTGGGGCACGATGTACACGTCGCTGCTGGCGCTGGGGATCGGAACTGCCTTCGGCGTGGCGGCCGCTGTGTTCTTGAGTGAGGGCTATCTGGGTGGGTTCGTCTTCTCCACGCTGAAAATCTTCCACGTGCAGTTTCACCCCTTTTGGGGGACGCTGCCCAACCGTGTGGAACAGGTATTGAAAAACCTGATTGAATTGCTGGCCGCGATCCCCAGTGTCGTTTACGGCTTGTGGGGGTTGTTCGTGGTCATTCCGCTCATCCGTCCCGCCTGCAATTGGCTGCACCTGAAGATGGCCTGGTTCGCGCTTTTTGGAACCGACCTCAGTGGTCCGGGGATTCTCCCCGCGGCGTTAGTGCTGTCGATTATGATCCTGCCCACAATCACAGCCATCAGCCGGGATGCTCTGGTGTCGGTGCCGCCCAAATTACGCATGGCTGCTTATGGATTGGGAGCGACGCAATGGGAGACGATTGTGGCGGTGATTCTCCCCACCGCCGCCCGCGGCATTGTGGGTGGTATTCTCCTGGCCTTTGGCCGGGCGCTAGGCGAGACCATGGCGCTTGCCATGCTCGTCGGCAATGCCAACACGGTCACCATCTCACTGTTCTCGCCCGCCAACACCCTGGCGGCGTTGCTGGCCAATACTTTTCCCGAGGCACAACACAAGGAGGTCGGAATTTTGATGTACGCCGCCTTGGTCCTTTTGGGGATAACTCTGGTCGTTAACATGATCGGGGCGTTCATTCTGCAACGGGCTTCCGCCGGGCTAGAGGGGGGGAAATAATGGCGACGCACGATGCCTCGGGTGGTCTACTACAGTCTACCGTTCCCAGTGAACCGGACTTTAACCCCTTCGCCGATGTGGACTTCAACGAACTGGAAAAATCGCTGCGCCGTCCCCGCACGCTGGTCAATGTACTTTTAACCTGGATGGTGGCCGGCATGACCCTGCTGGCGCTCGTCCCGCTTTTTTCCGTGATCTGGATGCTCCTCTGGCGAGGTGGCAGAAAGCTGAGCCTGGCCCTATTCACACAACTCCCCCCCGCCGCGCTGGAGCAGGGAGGAGGATTCGGAAACGCTATCGTGGGGACTATGATCATCGTGGCGCTGGCGGCCCTGATCAGCGTGCCGCTAGGCGTTCTCAGCGCGGTATTCATGGCACAAGCGCCGCCGGGGAGTCGTCTCGCCAGCCTGGTCAGGTTTTCCGCCAAGGTGCTGACCGGGTTCCCCTCGATTCTGGCCGGCGTCTTCGCCTACGGAGCGGTGGTTCTGGTGACCGGAGGTTTCTCCGCAATCGCCGGCGCCGTGGCCGTCTCCATCCTGATGTTGCCTACCATCATGCTGACCGCCGAGGACGCTATTCGCATGGTTCCGGCAAAAATGAAGGAAGCGGCGATCGGCATGGGAGCAACGAGAACACAGACGGTCCTCATGGTGCTCCTGCCCACGGCCTTCCCGGGAATTCTAACCGGCATCATGCTGGCCGTGGCGCGTGCGGCAGGGGAAACGGCCCCGCTGCTTTTCACCGCTCTCTTCAGCAATTACTGGCCGATGTCCGGCCACCATCTCAACCTCATGCAGCCCACGGCATCCCTGGCCGTGCTCATCTACAACTTTGCCGGAATGCCCTTTCAAAACCAGATCGAAATGGCTTGGGCCGCGGCCCTGGTGATGGTTCTCATGGTGCTGATTACGAATCTGATTGGGCAGAGTTTGTCTCGACGCCAAGTACAATCCTAGGAGCAAACCATTATGGCAGGCACAAGTTTCGGCCAGGAACGACAACCGGAGGGAAAACCACACGGGGGCGAGGTGCAGAAAGCCACAGACCACCAGGTGGTGATCGATTGCCACATAAAAGAACTGTATTACGGACCCTTCAAGGCGGTTCGGGACACGGCCATCCCCGTCAAGAAAAACCACATCACGGCTTTTATCGGCCCTTCCGGATGTGGCAAGAGCACGGTGCTGCGTTGCCTCAACCGGATGAACGATCTGGTTCGGGGTTTCCGGTTTGAAGGCCATGTGCACTTCCGAGGTAGGGACATCTACCATCCCTCGGTGGATGCCGTAGCGGTTCGCCGTTTCATCGGCATGGTGTTCCAGCAGCCCAATCCTTTCGCCACAAGTATTTACAACAACGTGGCCTTCGGCCTTCGCCTGAACAATTTCAAGGGAGATCGGCACGGGAAAGTCGAAGAGGCCTTGAAACGCGCGGCTCTGTGGGAAGAGGTCAAGGACAAACTGCACAACAGCGGGTTGTCGCTTTCCGGCGGACAGCAACAGCGGCTGTGCATCGCCCGCGCCATCGCTACGGAGCCCGAGGTGCTGCTGATGGATGAACCCTGCTCCGCCTTGGATCCCATTGCCACGCGCAAAATTGAGGAGTTGATGCTCGAACTGAAGACCCGGTTCACGATTGCCATCGTCACGCACAACCTGCAACAGGCCCAACGCGTCGCTGACCTTACCGGGTTCCTGTATGTCGATACCACTCAGGGCGGCCGTACCGGCTATCTGGTGGAGTTTGGAGAATCCAAGCAGCTCTTCGCAGACCCCAGGGAAAAACACACGAGAGATTACATCCGCGGCGAATTCAGTTAGAGCGCAGTTGTTCCGGTGGTTCGTTCAGATCTTTTTCTCACCTTCCTTCATGCGTGGCCCGGGGGAGGAAGCTTGGCATCCGGAGGGCCTTCCCCTCGTTGCCATACGTGCCGCTCAAGAAGGAGAGGACTTATGGGATCGGGAAGCAGGTTACTCTTGAAGCTCAGCCGCCTCCTACTGGCCCTGGCAATACTGGGTCCCGTGGGAAACTTCCTTGCTTGTTCGCGGCAAGGCACGGGAAAGCCAACCCCCTCAATCCCACCGGGGGGCGTCTTTCTGCGAGGAGCGGGCGCGACGTTTCCTTCCCCGCTCTATATGAAGTGGTTCGCCGCATACCAGCAGGCACATCCCCAGACGGTCATCACGTACGATAGCGTGGGGAGCGGCGAGGGCATGCGGCGATTCATCGGGCGCAATGCCACGGATGACGACAAGGTGGACTTCGGCGCCAGTGACGCCGCCCTCCAGGACAACCAGATTGCCGAGGTTCCCGACGGCGTGATCATGCTGCCGGTGACGGCCGGAGGAGTGGTGGTGGGTTACAACCTTCCCGGCGTGCCGGAGGAACTCAAACTCTCGCGACGAGCCCTTGCCGGAATTTTCCTGGGAGAGATCAAGAACTGGAACGACCCGTTGCTTGCCGCCGCCAACCCAGGCGTCAAGCTGCCCAAACTTACGATTGTGACGGTGGTCCGGCAGGACGCCAGCGGGACTACGTTCGCCTTCACCAAACACCTCGATGCCATCAGTGCGAAGTGGCGGAGCCAATACGGCCCGTCCACGTTGGTGGATTGGCCCGGAAACGCGATGCGGGCGAAAGGCAACGAGGGCGTAGCCGGACTTCTCTCCCACTCGGTGGGCGGCGTGGGTTACGTTGGGTACGAGTTCGCGCACCGGTACGGACTGCGAACTGCCCAGCTCGAAAACAAAGCGGGGAAGTTCGTCCAGGCCAATCAAGAAAGCCTGCGGGCGGCTTTGGCCTCGGCCGAGATGCCGGAGAATCTGCGCGTTTATGTACCTGACCCGGCGGGTCCTGACGCTTACCCCATTGCTACGTTCACCTGGATCCTTCTCCGCAAAAACTATGCTGACCCCGCCAAAGCCCGGACGCTACGCGATCTGTTTGCCTGGGCTTTGAGCGATGGACAACGCTCCGCTTCGGATCTCGGCTACGCCCCTCTTCCCCCCGAGGTTGTGGAAAAAGCCCGGGCCGCGCTGCAAACCGTCCGGCCCTGATTTTCGCTGGCGCGGGCCGGAGGGGGATTCCCGATTTGTCGGGACGTACACCTCCGGTACCGAAAGTGCCACAGAAAACATACCACCGGCCGATCCGTTGCGTACACCTGTGGGTTTTGAAGTCGCTGCGGCGCAGCGCGGACAAGGCGAATTGCAGGAAGCCGGCGGGGACTAGTGGGTCATGGCGTACTGATTGGAGGCATTGCGGATGGCCTGCATAAGTTTTTCGTTGGCCCCGGCATCGTGCAGGCGGTCCTGAGTGGCGCGGTCCAGCCGGAAACTGACTCCATGCTGCTGGACAAGTGCGAACACACGCTCCTTGGGCACGGCGCCGCCCTCCAGCAGATGCAGAATCTGGCTAAGGCTCAGCGCCTTCGTGTCGGCAGCGGAGAGCCGGGCTCCCGACATATAACGCGCCGACTCAATCAGCTTTTGAGTCGCGCCCGCCGAGCGCAGTTTCTCCTCCACTTCGGGAGTCACATGGAAGTTGATGCCGGGATCTTCCATGCTGGCGATAATCTTGGATTCCGGCACGTGGGCCCGGAGCAGATTCAATACCTGGTCCAACTTGACGGCATCGGTCTGGTAATCGCGGAACTCAGGCGCAGCAGGATTATGGATAGCCGCCAGCAGTTTGGGTTCGGCGCCCAGGTCCTGCAGCTTCTGATCGGTCTCCACCGAAGGCTGGAAATGCACTCCGCATTCCACCACAAGCTGAATCAGCCGGTCCATGTTTACGCCGGCGTGCAGCAGGTCGCCCAACGCCGTCAATTCCAAAATCCTGGCACGCCCTCCGCCGCCTCGGCACGCCCCCGCAGGCGTGTGCAGGTTAAAAGTTGCGCCCATCACCCGCCCGTTGCGGTCGGTGGCCTGGATGCCGATGGCATTGTTACCGGGCAGGAGCTCGAACCCGGGGCGCGTACGAAGGTCGATCCGCACCATCTTGCCGTCCAATCCGGGCCGGGTTTCTGAGATTCGCGACGCAGCGGCACCGTTCACCGAGGGATAGATCTGGCCGTAATCGATATTGTCGGCGTCGGGCCGCAGGACGTGAAGCACAATCAGGTTTACGTCGCCCGATACCAAATCGAGGTTGGTTTGAGAAGTAGGCGCGATCTGGGCCTGGGGAACCTCAATCTGGAAAACGGGGGAGTTCTCCCCGCCGCGGGCCTGGACCCCGCCGGCCAGCAGACCCCCGCCTATCACGCTCAACAGAACTATTCGTCGAACAGCCCCCGCATGTTTGTTCAACATAGATGCTCCGCAATTATTGCTTAGGCCGCGTAACCGCCGGCATCACGGCGCCGGCGGCGCCGTTCAGGGCGGTTCCGGTGCGCGTCATGCCGGCTCCCACGCCCACAGCTTTCCCGATGGCTTGCCGGGTGCCCGGAGCCTTCGCCTTAACGGCAGAGTCGTACTTGCTGGCCGCAGGCCCATTGGGCATATTCCCGCCCGCACCGCCGGCCATCAGGTAGCCACCCCCGCCCCAGCCATTTGGACCCGCCGGATAAGCGGGCTTCCAGCGGGTGTCACCGAGCAGCCGCAGGTAATCGTAAAGAATTTCCATGTTGGGGGGCAGCGTCGCGCCGTATCTCCCCGCTTCCACGCGCGCCTCCTGGTAGCTGGTGATGTAGTCCTTGATCGCCTCGATGGCTTCCTCCTGGCTGGCGGAGTCAGGTTTGTCGATCAGCAGCAACGCTCGCTGGAGTTGCGCTTCGGGGATAAAGTGCCGGTTGGCGTCGAGCTTAATGGCGTCGGCGAGCTGAGTGTGCGCCTCCTCGCGCTCGGCATCGGTACGGGCCACCAGCTTCAGTACTTGCCCATAATAGTACCGGGCCCGGGCGTCGTCAGTGCGGAGGCTCACGGCCTGACGAAGGTTCTTTCGCGCCATGTTAAACATGTCAAAGTAAAGCGCCATGATCCCGTTGTCGCGTTTCAACTCCGCCATCATCAATTGGTAGTTGGGGCTGGTGCCCACCAGTTGAGCGGCGGCCAGCTTCTTCTCATAGTCCGGCTTGAGCGTGGTTCCGATCAACTTCTGCGCGTATTCGGTGCGCTCCTTCACGCGCTTCCGATTGCCCATAAACCCCAAACCGACGCGGCCATCCACCGACGCGGCATCGCCCACGGCCAGGTATAACTTGGGCACTTCCTGAATATCGTAGTTCTTGGCCAGCGTGTTCTTGAGAGCAAAATCGTCCGCGGCGTTTTCCTGCACATAATCCCAATCCACGTCGATGCGTCGGGCAAAGGCCGCGCCCAAGGCAGCCCCCGTGATGGCCCCCGCCGCCGCCACTGCGGCAATCGTCTCCGCATTGGCTCCGCCCCGCGCCGCGGGCACCAAGGCTCCCGCCGCGCCGCCGATGATTGCGCCGTAGAGGGCGCTCCTCCGTTCCTGTCGGCGATTGTATTCCTGCTCGGCCAGCGCCGACATCACCTTCACCCTCCAGTGATCCATGTAAACGTGCGCAATTTCGTGGCTCAGGATGTAGGCGAGCTGCGCCTCATTGTCGGTAAGCGAAATGAGGCCCGTCGAGATGTAGACGGTCCCGGTGGAAAGTGTGTACGCCACAGGTACGGGCGATTGGATAACCTTGAAGGCGTATAGCTTCTGAGAGTCTGCCGGCACCAGGGCCTGCCCCACCCGGTTCAGATAATCCTGCACGCGCGGATTGTCATAAAGCGCGCGCCGAATTTTGATCACGTCGCCTTCTTTCACCACAATTTGCGAAGCATCGGAGGTATTGATGTCGAACGCCTGCATGGCGTGCTCGCTCTGCAAGTCCTGGTAAGCCTGGTCTACCCGGTCGTGAAAGTCCGGGTCTCCCGCGTACTCATCTTGGGCAAACTCCGCCAGGTCCGCGTACTTCTTCGCCTCTTTCTCCCGCAGCTTCTCGTTCTTTTGCTGGAGATCGTCCTGCTTGTCCTGATCATTCTTACGCTTTAGCACCCCTAATTGCGCAAAGGCGACTTGTGTAACCATAAGCAACAGAAGCACGAGCTTGACAGAAACCCATCCGCAGGCGTGGGCAGATTTTGCCATCGCAGACACCCCTTATTGAGATTGGTGCAATGTGTCCCTAATTGTAGCCGAGATCGACGAAGAATTCAATGCTCTGACGCTGGTATAAATTGGGAAATGCAGGAATCGGTGGGTGTCAGGCTGGTTTGTGAGGTTGGGCAATCGCTATGCGCTCAAAAACCTCGCGCATGGACACAGCGTGGCAGAGCGCAACGCAAAGTGCCACGTCCATGCCTTCGGCACACGCAGGGCAGACCTTGGCCCGGCTCGAGCAAGGGCGAGAAGCCCGTGGCACAATATCGTCGCGCCACAACCACGCAAAATCTTGCCGGAGTCAGAGCAGGGTCGTCAAAAGCCGCGAAGCGCCGTGCTTTCCCGCCTCGGCAATCCTTGCTTGGGGATTCGCTTTAATGTTACGTATTCGATGCCATGCGCGGCGCAGAAAGCTCTCTTCTCCGGCTTGTCACCGTCCTCATTCACCACATAGAGGTGCGGCTTAATGAGCGCGACCTCCGGTTCCGCATCCATCCATCCTTGCCCGGTTGAAACGAGGGCTTGGCGCACGTACCGAACCGAGTGCACCATGTAAAGGCGCTCCGCCTGGGGCAGCAGGGGGTGCCCTTCGCCTTTCAGCAGCTTGATGTTGGCGTCGTGTCCCACCACCACGTACAAATCGCCTAACGCGGAAACTTCCTCGAAGAACCTGACGTGCCCGGAATGGAACCAATCGTAGCAGCCCGTTACGATCGCTCGCTTCCGCCCTGAGTCGGGAGCCGGCGGCACGAAAGGGGGCACTGGAAATCCGCTCAGTTCGTTGTTTCTGATAACTCGATAACCGATTCCCCGCCCCTGGGCGTAGGCGCGTTTGGCCGCCGTGTCGCTTTCCTCATCCACAATCCAGATATCAGGCTGGACGGCTCCAAAATCCGCCAAGGCGTCGGGCGCGCCTGATCCTGCGACAAGCGTTACGCGTTCAACGAAGCGCAGGGACTGGACGAGGTAGCAACGCTCGTGTTCCGGGAAAAGGGGCAGTCGCCCGTGTTGCGCCCGGAACGTTTCATCCGACCACAAGGCAACGTGGACGCTCCCCCACTTTGCGGCTTCCTCGAGAAACCGAACGTGACGGGACCGTAAATTGTCGAAACTGCCTTGAACTACTACAACACGCATGATAGTGGTTAGTGGCCAGTGGCGAGTGATTAGTGACCCATTGGTTATCGGCAGCAGTTTCCAGCCACTAACCACTAGCCGCTTGTCTCCTTACATTTACGTGGAACGAACCAGGCACCGGTTCGTCCGACACGACGTACAAATACCCACCGCCGCAGCCGGAGTACATGGCGCCGGCGTAGCGTGACTGGTAGAAATTCAAAATTCCAACCAGATCCGAACTGATTGCCGGATGTCTGACCGTGCACGGCAGAATCGCCTCCCAGCAACGCATGCACTCATTCATGGAGGCACCCAACGCGCGCGTGTCCTCTGCCAGGATCGCTGCGTAACAGTCCTTCCCTGATTGACCCAGCCGGCGTATCCATTCCCGGTCGATATTCTTCTTTTCTAAAGGATCGTAGTGTTCCGGCCGCGGCGCGATGGGCAGGAGATGAACGACGTTCTCCAGCCAGTGCGCGACCGCCGGATCGTTGTTGGTTTCGATGTGCGCAGGAAAATAACCGCTCTGATGCGCGAAATCGTAATCCAACCGGCTGATGCCCGGAATAATCAGGCCGGCCATGTCCTGCGATCCCGAGGGCGCGGACTTGCCTTTGTTCTCCGCGTCATAGAGGATGCGCACCAATTCTCGCGGATCCGCATCCGGCAAAGCGTCGTTCCACAGTTTGCGTGCCACCTCACGCGTACTGGTGGCCATGCCGCTACGATTCATACAACGGAATGTGGGTTCAATCCCCACCACAACCATCGAACCCGGCGGTGTGGGGTTATGCTGCGAGACAAACGGTTGGTCAATCCACCCGCCGGCGAAAGCCATGCGGTAAGGAATTTTGCCGATTACTGAGTGGATATCCAGGACGGGGGAGTTGGGCATCGGGGCTAAACCTCGGAAGCTGCATGAGCAACATGGAAGTCTACCTCACACTCGGGTTCGTCTGCTAATCAGGAATTCGATTACGACGGCGCCTCCGCCGCAGAGAACCAAGCACGGGGAATATTTGCCTGAACCCACGGGTTATGGCACATTTACAAGAAGGTGTATGCCAATAAACCATTCAAGGGAGACATCGCGGCAGCCCCGCCGGAGCTTAGGCTACTACATCAAGCAAGGCGGGTTGACCGTGCTCTTCGGGTCCGTCTTGATTATCCCGCGCATCCGGCGCCTGCGCCGGCGAGTGTGGGCCTGGAACTGCGTTCGCGCGGCAGCTTCCGCGTGCGGGGTGTGGCTGCTGTGGCGATTCGCGCGCTCAGGAATGGGCGCGCCAACACTCTTTCTGGGATTACTCCTCTTAGCCTTCGGGTTGCTGGTCCGCGCCAGACCGGCAGTGAAGTCGGTGGACGCCCTGGCCCGCGAGTTGGATGCCCTGATCGTGCTCAACGGCGGAAGATTCTTCCTGTCACCTGATTCCGTTCCGGTTCCCGGAGCCCGGATTTTTGTCCATCCCGAACCGGATCATCGTATTCGGAGCGCGCGACCAGCGGCTGCTGGAGGTTCCGCTGGCGAAGGTGCAGAGCCTCGCCGCCCGCCCGGTTACAAATCGTATCGGTAAAGGCCCAAAACTCTGGGAAGTGGAAATCCGCTGGACGGCGGAGGGTCCCTGCATGTCGACCTTTCAGTATGACGGTGCTTTCGCCGAGCATCTGGCGCGGGTAGCGGAAGCAACCTTGCGGAGCCAGTGGATCAAGGACCTGCCGGTGATCCAATAACTGGATTGCGCTGAGGGAAGCGCGGCGGCCAGTTGGAAACACAGCGGTTGGGTGCGCGACCGCACTGCAACTGCCCTCCCCCTTTCCACAACTGCGGTGATCGCGCGATAATAAATTGTTGAGCGACCATTGAACCCGAACCTGCATGAAAAAGCCGAGGCGCTGCCCACCCAGCCGGGCGTTTACGTCTTCAAGGACGAGAGCGGTAAACCCATTTACGTGGGAAAGGCGAAATCGCTGCGGGCGCGGGTGCGCTCATATTTCTTACAGTCGCGCTCGGCGGACGAAAAACGCGACCTGATGCTGGAGGCTGCGCACGACCTTGAGACCATCCTCGTGGACAACGAACATGAGGCGATGGCGCTCGAGAATAACCTGATTAAGCAGTTTAAGCCTCGCTATAACATCCTGTTGCGTGATGACAAGTCGTACCCGTACATTAAATTCACCGCTGCCGAACGCTTCCCGCGCGTATATGTGACGAGGCGCGTCAAGAAAGACGGGTCGGTCTACTACGGGCCATATTTCCCCGCCAATCTTGCCTATCGTATTGTGGATTTCATACACCGTCACTTCCTGGTTCCGTCGTGCTACGTGGACCTTACGCGTTATCATTCCCGGCCGTGCCTGCAGTTTTACATCAAGCGCTGCTTAGGCCCTTGCGTGGAAGCCTTGACCACTCCGGAGCGGTATGCCGAGGCCGCACGGGACGCCCGAATGTTGCTGGAAGGCCGCGAAAGTGACCTGGTGCGAAGTCTGCACTCCCGGATGGCCGATGCCTCCAGCTTGTTGGCGTTCGAAGATGCGGCGCGCTATCGCGATCAGATTCGCACCGTGGAAGAACTTCGCGAGCGGCAGAAGATGGCGGCGAACTCCGGCGAGGAAGCGGACATCCTGGGTTTTCATCAGGAAGGTCCGCAGGTGGCGGTCAACTTGTTTCATTTGCGCGGCGGGCGGGTGCTGGACCGGCGCGAGTTCTTCTGGGAGGATTTGGACGAATTCAATCCACGTGAATTTTTCTCGTCTCTGCTCAAGCAACTCTATCTGGACCAACAGTATTTGCCGGGTGAGATTCACGCCCCGGCGGACTTTGATGACCGCGAGGTGCTGCAAGAGATGCTCTCGCACAGGCGCGGCCGCGCCGTCCACATTTTCACGCCACAGAGCGGGCCCAAGCGCGCGTTGCTGGAGCTGGTGGTGCGTAATGCTCGACACTCGTTTGAGCGGCGCTTTCGCATCGTTCAACCCCATGAGCGCGAAGTTCTGGAAAGTCTCACCGAGGCGTTGGATCTGCCCAAACCACCGAACCGCATTGAAGCATTTGACGTTTCCCACATCCAGGGCACCGATATCGTCGCTTCCATGGTCGTGTGGGAAGCCGGGAAATTAAAGAAGTCCGACTATCGAAAGTTCATCATCAAGAGCGTTGCCCAGAATGACGATTTCGCCAGCATGAAGGAAGTGGTGGAGCGCCGCTACCGGAGGTTGCTGGAGGAAAAGACGCCCCTTCCAGATTTGGTGCTCATTGATGGCGGCGTAGGCCAACTTCACGCAGCAGCGGCTGCCTTGGAAGGTTTGGGTATTATTAACCAACCGCTTGCCAGCATCGCCAAACGAGAAGAGATTTTATACGTACACGGGCGCGAGAACGAACCGGTGGTGCTCGATCACCACTCACCGGCGCTACACCTGATTCAGCGAATACGCGATGACGCCCACCGATTTGCGGTAACGTTCCACCGCGCTCGGCGGACCAAACGCGAGGTGAGTACCGAGTTATTGCAAATTCCAGGTGTGGGGGAAAGAACTGCCCACAAACTGCTCAGCCATTTTGGCAGCTTGAACAAATTGCGGAATGTCTCGCTGGAAGAATTGGCCCAAGTCATAAAGCGATCGCAAGCCAAACGAGTGCACGACCACCTAGCAGCCCACCAGCCCGTAGATAATAGTCCGGCTGGACGGTCTAATATATAAGCTGAAGAAAAACATAAATTTTCTATTGCCTGTGGCAGTTCTGCATGCTACAGTTAGCCTGCGAGAGGAGGGGCACCATGGCACATTGTAATCTCGGAACCAAGGTGGGGTATTTTATGGCGGGCGTCGGGATCGGGGCTGTGATTGCCCTGCTCTTCGCGCCCCAATCTGGGGAAGAGACGAGGAAACAAATCGTCGACAAGGCAAGTGAAGGCAAGGATTATGTCGCCGCCAAGACTCGCGAAGTGCGCAGACAGGCTGAAGATCTTGTTGATCAAGGCAAAGAGTTGGTGAGTAAACAAAAAGCGCGGTTGGCAGACGTCCTTGAGTCGGGCAAACAGGCCGCGCGCAGCATCACACACTAACGTCACAGCTTCATACAGCAGCTTCGAGGAGGAAACGATGAGCGAAGGAAACGGTGGGTCAATGGTGACAGCCTTTTTGGCTGGCTTGGGAATCGGCGCCGTCGTCGCCCTGCTCTTCGCCCCGCGTTCCGGGCAGGAAACCCGGGATCTGCTTGCGCAGAAGGCGGGAGAGGGCAAAGATTTCATGAAGACCAAGACCGAGGAAATCCGGAAGCAGGCCGAGGACGCAGTGGAGAAGGGCAAGGACTTGGTGAGCAAACAGAAGGAACTGCTTTCGGCCGCGTTGGAAGCTGGCAAGCAAGCGTACCAGGAAGAGAAGTCCAAAGCGAAACCAACCGTCTGAGGCGGCAGAGCCTCATGTGAGCAAATCATGCAGGAAAATATTGGGGTGACCGTAGCTTTGCTCCTGGTCGCGATCGCAGTTTTGATGCAAGCGTCGGCCATGGTGGCCATCTGGGTGTCGATGCGCAAAGCGATCGGGCAGATTGAAGGTGTGCGGTCCGACGTGAAGCAGCGGCTCGACCCGATAGTACAATCGGTTCAGGAGATCGTTAACAACTCGCGCGACCCCTTGCGAACGATTGCCACGAACCTGTCGGAAGTCAGCCAAATACTTCGGAACCGCACCGCTGATGCCGATAAGGTGGCCGCTGAGTTGCTTGACAAGACCCGGTCCCAGATTGTTCGCGCCGATCGGATGGTTTCCGATCTGGTGGATAAGGTTGAGAACACCGCGGATACTGTCCAAAAAGGGGTGCTCGCCCCCATTCGGGAAGTTTCGGCCGTGGTCAAAGGCGTGCGTTCGGGAATGGAGTTCCTGTTCTCCCGGCGGCGCGTGGCCAACGTGAGCGAAGCGACCCAAGACGAGCAACTCTTTATCTGACTACGGCCTCGGCAGCGAAAAGGCATTCAGCACAGGCACGAATGAGTGTGCCACCGAGGCTGTGCATCTGCGGCGGAAGGTGCGCCTGTCTTTCTTTTTGCGGGGCGATCTCAGCCTCACACTTCCCGTACATACTCACAACAAAGTGAACAACACAAAGCGGTATCAAGCACTATTAGGCCTTCTGATCGTCACTGCCGGCTTGGCGGGCGTCACGGGGTGCAAGCGAACATCAAACGCGCCCGCCGCGGAAAAGGCGGCGCCTCAACAATCGCCGGTGCTCCCGGCGGCACCGGGTTCGGCACCGATGATGGGGAGTGCGCCCAGCCAGGCGGCGGGCGTCGCTTGGACGGTTCCCGCCGGCTGGGAAGCGGGGCCAGCGGGGCAGATGCGCATTGCCACCTACCGCATCCACGCTATTGCGGGCGATCCGGAAGACGCGGAATGCGCCGTGTACTTCTTTGGGTCGGGGCAGGGTGGGACAGTGGACGCAAACCTCGATCGTTGGGCCCACCAATTCACTTCGCCGGACGGCCAACACCAGCCGGCGAAGATCGCGAAGCGCATCATCGCCGGGCTGAATGTCTCCACCCTTTCGGTCGCGGGAACGTATCTGGGGGCGGGGGGAATCATGGGTCAGCAGCCGGAGAAGAAACCCAATTTCCGAATGACCGCCGCTATCGTCGAGGCCCCCGCAGGGCTGGTTTTCTTTAAGCTTATCGGTCCCATGAACACCGTGGCGGCAGCCGAAAACGACTTCGACTCCTTGCTTCAAAGTTTGCACCGTCAATAAAAATCTTTCGAATTCACAAGCCACCGTGCCATCGCGGTGGCTTGCCTGCTTTCAGTGCCGGATTCAGCAGAGCAGAGGGATGCAATGCGATCAGCCCACCTGCGAAATCCAGCCGCCGCCCAGCACTTCATCCCCATCGTAGAACACGGCGGCCTGGCCCGGCGTGATGGCGCGCTGCGGCTCGCTGAATTCCACCCCAGCTTCGGAACCGGCATAAGCCTCGACGCGCGCCGGTGCGCCGGGATGATTGTGACGAATCTTTACGAGCGCATCCACAGCGTCCCCCGCTGCCAGCGGGCGAATCCAATTGACATCGCGTACTCGGAAGCGGCGGCGGAAAAGGTCGCGGTCTTCTCCCACTACGACCTGGTTCTTCGCCCGATCGAGGGCAATCACATAAAGCGGCGCACCCACGGCCATGCCCAGGCCCTTGCGCTGGCCCACCGTGAAGTTCTGAACGCCGGTGTGCTCGCCCAGGACGCGTCCATCCATGGAAACCACTTCACCCCCCGCCGACTCCGGTTGGCGCTGCTGCTCTGCCAGATAGGCGTCGATAAACTGGCGATAGCTTCCAGTGGGCACAAAACAAATCTCCTGGCTATCAGGCTTATCCGCCACCGGCAGGCGCCGGGCCCGAGCGAGCGCGCGCACTTCCTGCTTGGTCATTTCTCCCAGGGGAAACTCGGCATGCGCCAACTGCTCCTGGGTCAACCCAAAGAGAAAATAGGCCTGGTCCTTCGAACGATCGACGCCGCGGAGAAGTTGATATCGCCCGGTTTGCGGGTCGCGCCGGATGCGCGCGTAATGGCCGGTGGCAATGCGCTCCGCGCCGATCTGCCGTGCCGTCGTGAGGAACTGCGCAAACTTGATTTCGGTATTGCAAAGGCTGCACGGGATGGGGGTTTCGCCAGCCAGATAACCCTCCACAAAGGGCCGCACCACGGTGGCCTCAAACTGCTTTTCGAGATTGACCACGTAGTAGGGAATCTGGAGGAAGTTGGCCACGGCGCGCGCGTCATAGACGTCGTCGAGCGAACAGCACCGGCCTCTGGCGTGGCCGCTCGCATCTGCGTCCTGCCCCAGCAATTGCGGCAGGCGACGCTGGTTCCAAAGCTGCATCGTCAGCCCTATTACCGCGGGCGACGAGCTTGAAGGGTTTCTCGGATTGTTTTCAGCCAGCAGAGCAGCGGCCATCGAACTGTCGACCCCGCCGCTCATGGCGACTGCAATGGGCATAAAACAAGCTTTCAGCCGTCAGCTTTCAGCTCTCAGCTTTCAGAAGCTTAGCCACCGTAGAAGGGTTACCGCTGAGAGCTAATGGTAGAAGACTGTGAGCTGACAGCTTTTAGCCGTCAGCTTTCAGAGCTTAGCTGCCGCAGACGGGTTAGCGCTGAGAGCTGATAGCTGAGAGCTGACAGCTTCTTTTCGATAATGCGGCGACACGGCGCGCAGTTGCTCGACCACAGTGGGCAGGATTTGAAGCGCGGTATCAACGTCATCATCCGTGTTGAAGGTGCCCAAGCTGAACCGAATGCTGGCGCGCGCCTGGTCAGGTCTGAGCCCGATCGCCGACAGCACGTGCGAAGGTTCCAGGGAGCCGGACGAGCACGCCGATCCCGTGGAGCAAGCGACGCCGCGCAGGTCCATGGCAATCACGAATCCCTCACCTTCAACGTAGTCGAACGTCAGGTTGGTTGTATTCGGCACCCGGCGCGCGCGGTCTCCGTTCACGGCGACGCGCGGCACGCCGGCAAGAATGCCTGCTTCCAGCCGATCGCGCAGGGCTGCGACGCGCCGATTCTCTTCCTCCAGGTGCCCGCGCGCCTTCTCGGCAGCGGCGCCCAGTCCCACGATCCCGGCCACGTTTTCCGTGCCGGGACGCCGGTCGCGTTCGTGGTGCCCGCCGTGCAGCAGCGGCCGCAGGATGGTGCCTCTGCGGACGTAGAGCGCCCCGACGCCCTTGGGCCCGTTCAGCTTGTGCGCCGAGAGCGCCAGCAAATCCACTTCGAGCTTGTCAACGTCAACAGGGATTTTACCGATGGATTGCACGGCATCGGTATGAAAGTAGATGTCCCGCTCACGCGCGATCCGGCCGATCTCCTCCAGCGGTTGGATCGTACCGAGTTCGTTGTTGGCGTGCATCACGCTGATCAGCACCGTTTCCGGCCGAAGCGCGGCAGCAACGTCTGCCGGATCGATCACGCCCGTCGATCCCACGCGCACATAGGTTACGCATACGCCGCGCCTCTCAAGAGCCTGTGCGGTGGAGAGAACGGCCGGGTGCTCGATGGCCGAGGTTACCACGTGCTTCCGCTCGCCCCGGGCCGCCTCCACGATGCCGAGAATTGCCGCGTTGTCAGACTCCGTTCCGCCGCTGGTGAAGACGATCTCACTGGCGCGCGCGTTCAGCAATCGCGCCACCTGCTCGCGCGCTTTCTCCACGCCGGCCTTGGCGCGCTGCCCGAACCAGTGTATAGACGACGCATTGCCGTAGTCCTCCAGCAGATACGGCCGCATCGCCTCAAACACGTCGGGCGCCATCGGTGTGGTGGCGTTGTTGTCGAAATAAACCCTGTTCATGTGTGCCTGAATGATCCCATCGCCCGCGGTTACTGCCGCCGGGCCGCGAGGGACATCGCCCACAAATTCAGCGTAGCCGACCGGTCAGGAGAAGTCAATTCGGCCCGGCGGCTTCGATAACGGAGGGACATAAATTGTAGCGTTGATCTCCGATGGCCGAGCGGCGGCCGGAGACCGCTGCTGCCACCGAATGCACAAACATTTATGTCCCTCCGCTTTGCCGTGAAGCGACGGGAGCGCCACAAACGCGTTGGGAACCCGGCCGGGGCGCGCGCCGGGCGTTCCGCTGAGAGGCTACAACTGTTAGCCAGACAGGCCGGCTGTATCATGGCTGAGGCGCTTTCGGTTTGGCATAACATCGTTTGTTTTCAAAAACATCGCAGGTTACTGACAATAACATGTTTAGTTTTCAATAACATCGCAGGATAAGCGGGACAGTCCATTTCTTTCGCTCTTGTTTTCAACAACATCGCAGGATATACCGGCAAGATTTAATTCCCCCTTTTCCCGCCAGTCGCCCCAGTTCCGTAAGATAACTATCCTGTATACAATAACTTCAACGATAACAAACTTTCCCGGCTAGTCGTGCCAAGTGATTACGTATCAATAACATCGCAGGTTCTAAGGTGCGGTTTGGCAAGGCGACCACCGGTCGTTCACCTGCGGGAAAACCCCGCCTGAGACAGGAAACCATTTCGGGCAAAGGCACAAAGGTACTGAGGAAGGCATGTTAAAAAGCTCTCGTTGCGGTGGCCTCCGGCGCGTCTTGCGCCCTGGCGCCAAGATGGCTTCGACCCTGCGACGGAAACCCGCGTGGCCGGGGCTGCGTGGTTTCGCCCAGGAGATCGTAGGCTAGAAATTTCGGGACCATATCGGAACGACTAGTAACGCGCCAGTAAATCTTTTTGGGGCTATTCTTGAATATGGAGTCCAAGGCTCCAAGAGTTGAGGGGTGAGCGCCCTTCTAGGCTGCCCTTCAGTGAAGGCTAACCCGCCGCTCCGACCCCAACGGGCCGACCCTTCAGCGGTCGACCCCGTCGGGGTCGAACTCGCACTGGAGAGGTCCCCTCATCCGCAGGTTAAACCTGCGGCTACTCACGGTTGGGCCCTGCGGGGCCATTTGATCAAACGTTATCTTAGCCCGATCTGGAACTTCGGCTTAGCACCTATGAGGTATTACCCGGGGCTGGATGTGACCGCTTGTCGGGGATTCGAGGCAAGCAATTCACGGTGCAGGCGCAAACTTCAGCCTCGCGCTGATCGCCTGAATTTGATCGAGCGTGACCGCTTTTTCCAGGGCTGCGATCTGCACCGCGATATTCCCTGCCGCGGTCGATTCGCTGGGGCCGCGCACCACCTCGAGCCCCGTCACTTTCTCTGCCAGCCGATTGAGGGCCTCGTTCTTTACGCCGCCCCCCACCACACACAGGCGCTCGATCGTCTTCCCCGAGAGTCGCCGTAGTTCGTCCACCACCTCGGCATAGCGGCGCGCGAGACTGCGGAAGATGATGGCGGCCAATTCGGGCGGCCGCCTTTCCTCCGCAAAGCCCGCCGCTCGCAGGCCCTCGTTGATACGCTCTACCATGTTGCCGGGCGCCAGGTAGGTGGCCTCGTCCGCATAGAAATAGGAACCATCGGAAGACGTGCTCAAACACTGCGCAGCCAACTCCGCCGCCGTCAAATGCAGGCCCTGGGCGTTCCACTCGCGCAGGCACTCTTGGAGGAGCCACAGGCCAATGACGTTTTGAAGGAAGCGGATGCTGCCCGCCACACCTCCTTCGTTCGTAAACATTTTTCCGTGCGTCCCGCCCTTCACTACGGGCTCCAGGAGGACCGTCCCCACCAGCGACCACGTGCCCGAACTGATGAAAGCCATACCCTCGTGGGGAAAGGGGATGCCGGCTACCGCCGAACCTGTGTCGTGGCACGCGGGGGCCGTGACCTGCGTATTGGGCAAGCACAGTTCGTCGCTCAATGCCGGGCGCAATTTCCCCAAGGCGGTCCCGGCCTGCACCATGGGCGGGAATTTCTCCAGGTTCAAGCCGACCGCGGCGGTCACTACTCGGGACCACTCCCGGGTTCGCACATCCAGCAACTGCGTGGTGCTGGCTTCCGTGTACTCCGCCGCCGCTACCCCCGACAAGCGGTATTGGAAATATTCCGGCAGGGTCAGCCAGCAGGCCGCCCGGTCCCACTCCGCCGGGAATTCACTCACGTGGGCCACCAACTGGTAAATCGTATTGAAGGAAAGGAGCTGAATGCCGGTGATCTCGTAAAGGCGCTCCCGCGGAATCAGGGAAAACGTTTTTTCCATCGCCGGAACGTTGCGGGCGTCCCGGTAGCAATAGCAGTGACCCACCCGAGCGCCACCGGCATCAAGCAATGTGTAATCCACTCCCCATCCGTCCACGCCCACGCTATCCACACGGCCCTCGGTCTTGGCAGCCGCTTTCCGCAGGCCCGCACAGATTTCTCCCCACAAACGCTCGACGTCCCACACCAGATGTTGGTCAACCTGCTGAGGGCCGTTGGGGAACCGATGGATTTCCTCCAGGGTTCCTTCGCTGCCGTTCCATCGGCAAAGCACCAGACGGCCGCTTTCCGCACCCAGATCAACCGCCACTACATTTCGGGCAGTGTTCATCGCGAGCATGCCTCTTCTTCGTTATCTTTAGCCGCAGATAAAACCTACGGAAACAGAAGGCCATCACCCTCTGGCCCTGGCGGGGCCGACCCGTCGGTGGTCAACCCCGTCGGAGTCTATCTGGTACACGGGCGAATCCCTGGTCCGCAGGTTAAAACCTGCGGCTACTCACGGTTCGCCGCTCCGGGGCCATTTGATTGCCCGGAACGTCACGCGTAGCTGGCAACGGCTCCTTTGTTCTTGGCGCCTCGCTCCCGTTCGGCGCGGGCCGTATAGCCGGAGGCGCGGAACGCCTGCAGCGGCTCTTCCGCCAATCCCTTGCCCTTCCGCCATTCGCGTATGGCCGGACGGACATCGCTGGAAAAAGCCTCCTTCAGGCACTCTTCGCCGTCGATCAATTCACCTTTCTTCTGGTGGCCGGATAGCTTCTCGAAATCCACCAACACCGCTTTGGAGTACAGTTCCTGCGCCGTAACCGCCGTTTGGATCATTTCCTCAATCTTGTTCTTCAGGTTATGGCTCTGGTCGATCATGTAGGCGATGTCGGCGCGCTTGCCGGTCTCTCGTTCGAAGCAGATGATCTCGTTGAAAATCCGGAAAACCTGGTAGGGATCGATGGAGCCGAGCGTCAGGTCATCATCCGCATAACGCCGGTCGTTGAAATGGAAGCCGCCCAGCATGTCCTCGCTCAGCAGCCACGCTACAATCTGCTCGATGTTCTGGGCCTGGTAATGGTGACCCGTATCCACCAGCACTTTCGCCTGCGGCCCGGCATGGCGGGAGAGAATCAGGGCCATGCCCCAGTCACCAAGGTCCATGTGATACGAATACGGCTCGAACGGCTTGTATTCCACCAGCATCCGCTGCTGGGGAGAGAGGTGCGCATGCGTCTCTTTCAACCCCTCCGCAAACCATGTCTTACGGTCGCGAATAGAGGCCGAACCGGGAAAGCTCGAACCGTCCGCGAACCACAGCGATACGTCGCGGCTGCCGGTTTGCTTGCCGATTTCGACGCTCTCCAGAATATGGTCGAGCGCGGCCTGACGAATCGACGAATCGGGATTGCCAAACGACCCGTTCTTATAAATCTGGTCCTGAAAAACATTCGGGTTTATCGCGCCCAGACGCACGCCGGCCTTCTTCGCCGACGCCTTTACCGCCGCAGTGCTCTTGAGGCCTTCGGGGAAATCCCAAAGAACGTGCGTCGCCACCGAAGGACAACAACCCGTAAAAAGATGCACCTGTCCCGCATCGTTCAACTTCTCTTCCGTGGTCGTAGCCGCGGAATCCTGAATGAACTTTCCAAATCGGGTGCCGGTGTTGGCAAACCCCCACGACGGGAGTTCAATCGCAAACGTATCTAACGCCTGATGGATTTTTTCAGTCTGAGCTGAAGTTGTCATGTCACACCTCCCACGGTTTACAGAGTCTATTTCCTGTCGTCCCCATCGTCAAGATAAGTTCGAGGCCGGCGTGGCTCCTGCGACGTGAGGGGCAATTCCCTGTGATACGATAAGGTAGTCAGGGGCCTGAATCCTTAGTCTTCACAAGCTTTATCGATGGCGGGATGCTTATGTTGAGTCAAATAGCTTGACTACGCAAAGGCGCCGGCCGGATCCAATCGGAGAGAGGAGGCGGAAAATGTCGAATGACAAGGCTCTGCGTGAACAACTCGTAAACCTGCTGAAAGAGGGAAACGCTCACGTGGATTTCGATTCAGCGTTCAAGAACCTCCCCGCCGAGCTTCGGGGAAAGAGACCCAAAGGGGCGGAGCACTCGGCTTGGGAGCTTCTTGAGCACCTGCGCATTGCGCAATGGGACATTCTGGAATTCTCGCGTGATCCCCATCACAAGTCTCCGGAATTCCCGGGCGGGTATTGGCCGGACACGCCGGCGCCTCCCAATGAAGCGGCATGGAACAAGAGCATACGGTCGTTCCGTGCAGACCTTGAGGCGCTGTGTAAACTTGTCGCCGATGAATCCACCGATCTTTTCGCCAAGATTCCGCACGGAGACGGCCAGACGATTCTGCGGGAGGCGCTGCTCGCTGCCGACCACAACGCCTATCACCTGGGGCAGGTTGTGCTCCTGCGCCGGATTCTGGGTGCTTGGCGCTGAAATAAGATGCATTTCAATGTTCTTTTCCTGAAAACCACCCCGTCCGTCAGGTGACGGACTGCCCCTCCTCATTTGAGGAGGGGAGCTTTGTTGCTGCCGCCAGCGGCCACAGGGCTCCCCTCCTGATTCAGCTGATCGTTACCCATATCTTCGGCTGGACACCGGGGATGAGTGAGCGGTGGAAGAAAGCAGTTGCAGGTGGAGTTGGATTGTCCAGTTATTGTAAGCTGGGCCGGAAATGCCTTTTCAGCCCCGAAGGGGCGAAATGACCTAGCCCAGGCTAAAGGCCTGGGGAAAAAAGCCGACCCCAAACATCCCCAGCCCTGAAAGGGCGGGATAAACTGCGTTCCGGCGTGGCGCCCGCTTTGGCGTGTATTTCGCCCTTTCAGGGCTTGGGCTCCGCGGCCCCGTCATCTCCCAGGCCTGCGGCCTGGGCTAGGTTATTTCGCCCCTTATAGGTTGTTGTTCCAGCGCCGCAGGCGCTGGAACCCTCAGCGCATATAGAAACGTTCTATGAAAAGCTTGACGAAGTCGCCCGGAAAGGTTAGGAAAGCAGGCGGAGAACGCGCCCGGCCCCGCCACGAATTTTCGCCCCGATCGTTCGACGATCACCCGAAGAGCTTCGGGCGGGGCCGGACGCCTGGAGCGACAACGCATACTCAGATGTCGTCCCGCGAGGACTCTACTATAAGGGTTGCGCCGGTTCCGGGCAAGCGCGTTGTCACCACTCTTTCCGGAGGATTGCCTATGCCGAATTCCGCTTCGCTGGCTCCCAACATCGTGGCCTGGGTCGGTCTGGACTGGGCCGATCAAGCCCATGCGGTTTGCCTGCAAGAGGCCGGGGCTTCGCCCGTGGAGCACTCCGAGTTGCAACACACCCCGGAAGCCCTGCAGTTGTGGGTGGCCGAATTGCGTAGCCGATTTCCCCAGGGCCAGGTTGCCATCGCCTTGGAACAATCGCGGGGTTCGGTCTTCTACGCCCTGATGACTTACGATTTCCTGGTTCTTTATCCCATCCCGCCCAAGGCGCTGGCCGACTACCGCCAAGCGCTTTATCCCAGTGGGAGCAAGGGCGATCCGACGGACGCCCGGCTCTTGCTGGAGTTTCTGCGCAAGCACCCGGAGCGCTTTCGCCCCTGGGTGGCCGACGATGCGCCGACGCGCGAAATCGCTCTCTTGGTGCAGCATCGGCGCAAGCTGGTCGACGACCGCACCGCCCTCACCCATCGTCTCCAAGCCCTTTTGAAGGGCTATTTCCCGCAGGCCCTGGAGTGGGCGGGAGACCTGACGTCGCCTCTGGCCTGGGACTTTGTAAGCCAGTTTCAGAGCCTCGAAGAGGCCCAGAAAGCTTCGCGCTGGAAGGTGCTGAAGGTGTATCGTGCCCACACCCGCCGCACCCCGGAGCAGCTCGAACAGCTCCTGGACCAGATCCGCACCGCCCGTCCTCTCACCACCGACCGCGCCGTCATCGAGAGTTCGGCGCTCATGGTCCGGGCACAGGTCGACCAGTTGCGCGCTCTCGCCGCGGGACTGGAGCGCCTGGAGGAGAAGCTGCAGGAGTTGTTTGCCGCCCACCCTGACCACGACATCTTTAACAGCTTCCCGGGCGCCGGCAAGGCGCTGGCGCCTCGCTTGCTGGCCGCTTGGGGCAGCGACCGCCAGCGCTATGAAACCGCCCAGGATATGGAGTGTCTGTCGGGATCGGCCCCGGTCACCGCGCAGAGCGGCAAGAAGCGCTGGGTGCATTGGCGCCTGGCCTGTCCGAAATTTCTGCGGCAGACCTTCCACGAGTTCGCCGGCCACTCGATTCTCTGGTCGCCCTGGGTACGGGTCTACTACCAGCAAATGCGTAAGCGCGGTGCCGACCATCACCCTGCCGTGCGCAGCTTGGCCTTCAAGTGGATCCGCATTTTCTATCGTTGCTGGAAAGACCATACGCTTTACGACGAAGCCCGTTACCAGCAAGCGCTCGAACGCCACGGATCGCCCCTGGCCGCAGCCTTGCGCCAACTTCCAAACCAGGAGGCGCGCGCCTGAAGAAAAAAACCTTGACATCAAACCTCAGATGTCTTCGGGGCTTGGTTCAGCGTCCTGGTGTCCAGCAAAAAGTGTGGGACACGCTCAGCTCATTTGAGGAGGGGAGCTTTGTTGCTGCCCCCGGCGGCCACCGGCGGACTAGATGAGAGCGCCCGCTACGCGGGCTTCTCAAAGCGACCGAATTTGACTCAACGCTCCACGAACGACTTCAGCCTGGCCAGCGCCTGGTCCCACTGCTCGGAAACCAGGTCGAGGTACTGCTTGAGCTGGTTCATCGGCCCCGGATCGAATTCGAACAGGCTCTCGCGGCCGGCGCGGACGCTGTGGACAATTCCCACATTCTCCAGGACGCGCAGGTGCTTGGTGATGGCCTGCCGGGTAAGCCGGGAGCCGCGGGTGAGCTGAGAGATGGAACGTGGGCCGCCGCCGCAGAGCTTCGCCACCAAGGCCAGCCGCGTCTTGTCACCCAGTGCGGCAAAAACCGGCGAGTGCGCCGGCCGTTTGGCCGCGACCCGTTTACGGCTTCTGCTTGACATAACTCTCAATGTTCTTCATCTGCTCGGTCCAGCCGCCCTCGTTCATGCGATAGGCTTCCGGCCGGCGAGCGCTCGGCACCTTCTCAAAGCCGGACTCAGTGAGCAGAAGCAGTGTGCCGGTTGCCGTCTTCTCCAGCCTGAATTCGACAAGCGTGGGCGCTTCTTTCGAGTAATCGACGTTCGGATCGACGGAGTAGGGGTGCCAGGTGAACGAAAAGAGGCGTTCGGGATCCATCTTCTGCACGACGGCTTCCCATTTGACGTGCTCGTAACCCGGATAGGTGATATGCCCGCGCGAGACCTGGCCGGGTACGAAGGGGCCCTCCAGCTTCACGCGAAACCACTCGCCGAACTCGCGGTAATCCGTCAGTGCGCGCCAGACCCGCGAGACCGGCGCTTTGAGCTCAATTCGCTTCTCGATGCGATTTTCCATTTTTGCGCAACCTCCGGGTTGCAGAATAACACGCCCCGATGGAAAAGGCAACCTTTTTGTTGCTCTTTCACCGGGCAGTTCACCCCACGGTACTGCCCAGATTTCAATTGCGCGATCGGCTCTCGCCTGCGGCACCGCCGCTCGCTGGCGGAAAGGCTGTGAAGGTGTGAGACAATAAACAATCTCTCGCCAAGGCGCGAAGACGCGAAGGCCGCAAAGTGTAAGCCCCAAAGGGGCGTGATAGCTCAGCCCAGGCTGAAGGCCTGGGTTAAAAAAACGTGGCAGATTAACCTGGCAGCCCTGAAAGGGCGAGATACAAAGCGGTGGCGAACCGCCAAAGGGTTGTTTTCGGAGGTGGCGGGTACGGCTGTCACGCCCTTGCAGGGCTTGAGACGCAAAATTCGGGCGATCGGGACCCAGGCCTTCAGCCTGGGCTGTGATAGGCCGCCCCTTCGGGGCTAAATATTCACCCTGATGGACCCAGGCCCTCCCCGCGAACTAAGTTCCTGTGATAGGCCGCCCCTTATAGGTTGTTGTTCCAGCGCCGCAGGCGCTGGAACCCTCAGCGCATATAGAAACGTTCTATGAAAAGCTTGACGAAGTCGCCCGGAAAGGTTAGGAAAGCAGGCGGAGAACGCGCCCGGCCCCGCCACGAATTTTCGCCCCGATCGTTCGACGATCACCCGAAGAGCTTCGGGCGGGGCCGGACGCCTGGAGCGACAACGCATACTCAGATGTCGTCCCGCGAGGACTCTACTATAAGGGTTGCGCCGGTTCCGGGCAAGCGCGTTGTCACCACTCTTTCCGGAGGATTGCCTATGCCGAATTCCGCTTCGCTGGCTCCCAACATCGTGGCCTGGGTCGGTCTGGACTGGGCCGATCAAGCCCATGCGGTTTGCCTGCAAGAGGCCGGGGCTTCGCCCGTGGAGCACTCCGAGTTGCAACACACCCCGGAAGCCCTGCAGTTGTGGGTGGCCGAATTGCGTAGCCGATTTCCCCAGGGCCAGGTTGCCATCGCCTTGGAACAATCGCGGGGTTCGGTCTTCTACGCCCTGATGACTTACGATTTCCTGGTTCTTTATCCCATCCCGCCCAAGGCGCTGGCCGACTACCGCCAAGCGCTTTATCCCAGTGGGAGCAAGGGCGATCCGACGGACGCCCGGCTCTTGCTGGAGTTTCTGCGCAAGCACCCGGAGCGCTTTCGCCCCTGGGTGGCCGACGATGCGCCGACGCGCGAAATCGCTCTCTTGGTGCAGCATCGGCGCAAGCTGGTCGACGACCGCACCGCCCTCACCCATCGTCTCCAAGCCCTTTTGAAGGGCTATTTCCCGCAGGCCCTGGAGTGGGCGGGAGACCTGACGTCGCCTCTGGCCTGGGACTTTGTAAGCCAGTTTCAGAGCCTCGAAGAGGCCCAGAAAGCTTCGCGCTGGAAGGTGCTGAAGGTGTATCGTGCCCACACCCGCCGCACCCCGGAGCAGCTCGAACAGCTCCTGGACCAGATCCGCACCGCCCGTCCTCTCACCACCGACCGCGCCGTCATCGAGAGTTCGGCGCTCATGGTCCGGGCACAGGTCGACCAGTTGCGCGCTCTCGCCGCGGGACTGGAGCGCCTGGAGGAGAAGCTGCAGGAGTTGTTTGCCGCCCACCCTGACCACGACATCTTTAACAGCTTCCCGGGCGCCGGCAAGGCGCTGGCGCCTCGCTTGCTGGCCGCTTGGGGCAGCGACCGCCAGCGCTATGAAACCGCCCAGGATATGGAGTGTCTGTCGGGATCGGCCCCGGTCACCGCGCAGAGCGGCAAGAAGCGCTGGGTGCATTGGCGCCTGGCCTGTCCGAAATTTCTGCGGCAGACCTTCCACGAGTTCGCCGGCCACTCGATTCTCTGGTCGCCCTGGGCACGGGTCTACTACCAGCAAATGCGTAAGCGCGGTGCCGACCATCACCCTGCCGTGCGCAGCTTGGCCTTCAAGTGGATCCGCATTTTCTATCGTTGCTGGAAAGACCATACGCTTTACGACGAAGCCCGTTACCAGCAAGCGCTCGAACGCCACGGATCGCCCCTGGCCGCAGCCTTGCGCCAACTTCCAAACCAGGAGGCGCGCGCCTGAAGAAAAAAACCTTGACATCAAACCTCAGATGTCTTCGGGGCTAAATATTCACCCCCGGTGTCCAGCCGACGTTGTGGGTAAAGACGAACCACAAAGCAAGGGGCGGAGCCCCTCAGACCCTCGGCTAATTTGGACAAGCCTGCTCCCGTGCGCCGTCCTGATCGTCAACTCTGTTTCGCTGCCGGCAATCCGCCTCTTTACACTGTCTGGGTCACGATATGCAATGACCGCGGCTTATCCGGATCGAGCCCTTTGATTTCCGCCAGCAGTGCGGCGAAGATCTGGCCGGGGACGATGTAAGGGATCGGGGAGTAGATTTCCGGCATTTCGTGCGGCACGCGGATGAGGCGGTTGGCCGCCGGCACGCGAGCGTTGGGGCCCGTGATGGCCACCACGTCCGCGCGCAGCTTGCGGAGTTGTACCGTCAAATCGCGCATGTGAGTGAAGGTTTTCCCCGGCGGCATGAAAACAAATGCGGGAAAATCGTGTTCGATAAGGGCGATGGGGCCATGCATGAAGTCCGCCGCCGAAAACCGCTCGGCGATCACGTAGCACGTTTCCATCAGTTTCAGGGAGAATTCAAACGCGTTGCCGTAATTGATGCCCCGCCCCACTACGACGCAGTGGTCCATGAAGCGGTAGCGCTCCACGAGTGCCTTCAGTTCAGGAATAAGCTTCAGCGATTCCTTTACCCGGTCGGGGATCTCGCTGACGCCTTCCATCGTGACGTCCACACCCAAGGCGGCGGCGAGCAGATAGAAGATCATAAGCTGGCCCGTGTAGGTCTTGGTGGCCGCCACGGAGTGTTGACGGCCGGCGTGCACCAGGAAGGTTTCGTCGGCAAGCTTGGCCATCGGTGAATCTTTCTCGTTGGTAATCGCGACGGTGTAACCGCCCTGGCGCTTGGCGGCCTCCAGCACGGCATTGATGTCGGTGCCCTCGCCGGACTGCGAAATCCCCACGACCAGCGCGTTCCGGTAATTCACGCGGCTTCGGTAAAGGGTATGCACAGAAGGAGCGGCAAGGGATGCCGGAATACGGGTAGCAATCTCGGTGAGATACTGGCCAAATACCGCGGCATTGTCCGATGTTCCCCGCGCCACCAAAACCACCAGGCGAAAGTCCCGATGCCGCGCGGCCTTCATGAATTCCAAGGCGTGCGCGCGCTCCTGCTGAAAAGTTTTTCGTAACGCTTGCGGTTGTTCCAGAATCTCTTGCAACATCACAGACATAGGGTGCCTCTCTTGCGAAAAATATTTTCGTTCCCGCGATAATTCTCTTGGGACGTGCCGGCGCATCGGTGCTGCCTCTAAAAGATTCCGTAGGCCTTGAAGACCTCGGAGGCGAGGCGGCCGGCGGCCAGATCTTTGATCGCGGTCTTTTCCTGGCGCGACTTTTCCAGTGCCGCACTGATCACATCCGACTCGCATTCCTGCGGAACCACCAAAACACCATCGATATCGCCGAAGATGATATCTCCGGGCCGCACCTGCACACCCTCAATCTCCAACGAGACGTGATACGCCATCACCTGGCCTCGGCCGCGCTGGTCCTGTGCGTAACAGCCATAACTGAAAACGGGGAAATCGAGGGCGAGAATGCCGTGCGTGTCGCGGCTGAATCCCGCGAGCACCGCGCCGGTTGCTCCCCGCGCCCGAGCGGCAGTGGACATCAATTCCCCCCACAACGCATAATTCGGCGACCCTCCAGCCGCGACATAAATCTCGTGAGGCTTGAGGGAATCAAGAGCTTCAAACATACGCCCGAACGGTTGCGAGGGTTCCTGGGATACGTCGCCCACCAGCACCGTCATGGCGCGGCCCGCCACCACAAGGTCAGGGCGGAGTGGCCGGCACTGTGCCGGAAAGAATTGCCGGTGCTTCCCGAACGTGTCGAGCACATCCCCCACAATGGCAGTGTAGAGCCGGTTCCGCAGCAACTCGAACAACTCGGCATCATTGTTCCACTCCACGCGTCCTCCTCTCTCTTGGATCTTAATCATGCCACACGAGTCATGCAAGGTTTGCGTTTCGGATGCCCGGAGTGTTGCATGGTAGGATGATCTGAAGCCGGAACGAATGGCACAAATTGTGATAGCGTAACACCTGCATCCGTATACAGTAATCACAAGGGATCACACATGAACCTGGATCCGACATGGGTGCCCATGAACTGGCCGTGCGGGCCTTTGGAATCGGCACGGCGAAGCCGGTCAAAGAACGTCAGTGCTGAGCTCAAGCAAACACTGGACGCTTGGGCCCAGCCGGCAGCTCTAGAGTTGCTCAAGGGAACACCCGTCAACTGCCTGTTGCTGGAATGGGCGGATGGCGTGCCCGAAGATTCCACTCAACCGCAAGCCTTGAAGCCACTGCTCGAAGCCGGCCGCCGGCAGGGGATCGAGTTCGTGGCAAATATCACAAACCGGGCAGCGGTGGCGGCGGCCATTACGTCGGCGCGCGCCGCCGGATTTTCTGCGGTTATGCTTACGGAACCTCCCGCCCAGTCTTTTGATCTCCCGGTGATCCTGCAATTCCCGCGAGACAAGGTGGCGTGGAGATCGGCGACGCGCATCTTCAGTTCCACGGAGAACGAATGGCCGGGGCTCAGGCTCGACACGATGCAGGGGGACACCGCCGTCGCCGGGCCGACGGGGATTCCCTGGATTAACTCGAACGCGTGGTTTTCGTTATTGGCGAATGAACTCGCCCCCGGAAAAACGCGCTGGCTGAGTTTCGAGCCTCCCACCGCCTCCGGTGCGCATCCGGCGAACTATGCCCTGGCCGTTGCCGACAGCCAGGCATATGGCAGCCGGTGGGTCATCTCCTTGGATGACAATTTTCGGGCCGCCCTTCTAAAGGAAACCCCCCAGGCGAAAAAATCCTGGGCCGACCTTGGTGAAACTCTCCGCTTCTTTGACCATCATCGGGAATGGGAAGAGTTCCGGGCGCAAGCGGTGCTCGCGGTCATCTCGGATTTTCTCAACGACAATGCCTTCCTGGGCGGAGAAGTGCTGAACCTCCTCAACCGCCACCAGATTCAATTCCGGGTTATGGAGACGTCCCGGGCGTTCTCCACGCCCATGCCGGATCTGAAGGCTGCCCTCTGGCTTGACAAGAACAGTCCCAGGCCAGAGCAGCTTGCGAAACTGCTTGCCTTTGTCCGCCGTGGGGGGCTGTTGATTGCCGCAGCCTACTGGGGCCCATCCGGAATCACGCCGACTCACAGGGATCCCTCACTCGACTACAAAATGTATACTATCGGACAGGGGCAAATCGCGGTGTCGACGGAAGGATTTCTGGATCCTTATCAGGTGGCGATGGACGCTCATCTGCTGGTGAGCCGACGCAATGATCTCGTTCGCCTCTATAACCCCGAGACGACGAACTGCCACCCGAGCTTTGATCCGGCACACAAAAGGCGGCTGGTTCAAATGCTCAATTACGCCTCCAGTCCTGCCGGTTCGGTGACGCTTTGGGTGAAGCATGGCGCGCGCTCGGCGCAGCTTTGGAGCCCGGCGGGGAGAGATCCAGTTTCCATTACCGGCGCGCCTACCGGAGCGGGAACCGAGTTCGGCCTTCCCCCCATTGCAGTCAATTGCGCCTTAGAGGTTGAGGTATTCACCACATGAAAACAGCAGCTTGTTCTCGCCGAAAGTTCCTGGCCGGGGCCGCCGCGACCGCCGGTGCGTGGCTGGCGCGCCCCGCCATGTCTTTGGTCCGTCCTGCTCCGTCAACCCGGGTGGCGGTGGGGATGTGCGCTGATTACGGCCCCCAAGTGACCGCCACGTTGCGGACCATGTTCGATCAGCTTGGAGGCTTGGAAACGATGGTGCGGGGAAAAACCGTAGCCGTAAAGCTCAACCTGACCGGCGATGCGGATGGGCGATTGGGTTATCTTCCCCCGGGTATTACTCATTGGGTTCACCCGGACGTTGTAGGGGCCACTGTTCATCTGATCGCCAGGGCGGGAGCTTATCGAATAAGGCTCCTGGAAAGCCCGATGTCTACGGCGGAGCCGCTGGAAGAGTTCCTGCTTCAGGCCAACTGGGAACCGCGCGATTTCCTGAGCGCCGCCGCGCGCGTGGAGTTTGAGAATACGAACTATCTGGGGTTCGGGAAGAAGTATTCCCGGTTCACGGTTCCTGGCGGCGGGCTGATGTTCAAAGGCTACGATCTGAATCACTCCTACGAAGACTGCGACGTATTCGTGTCGCTGGCGAAGCTGAAAGAGCATGTGACTGCCGGAGTTACCCTGACGATGAAGAACTGCTTCGGCATCACGCCCTGCACAATTTACGGTGACGGATCTCCCGCGGATGAACCGAGCCGTCTTCCCGTCGGTGGCCGCGGCCCGTTTCACGATGGGAATCGCTTGCCGTCGAAGAGTGCACCCCCAATGGTGGACCACAGCGGCTCCAAGGACGGCGGCTACCGTGTGCCACGCGTGGTAACGGACCTGGTCGCGGCCCGGCCCGTACACCTTGCGATTATCGATGGGATTCATACCATGAAGGGCGGCGAAGGTCCCTGGGTGCCGGAAGGTCGCCATGTGAGGCCCGGTTTGCTGATTGCGGGAACGAACTGCGTCAGCACGGACGCCGTAGGCACGGCCCTCATGGGGTTCGATCCTATGGCCGACCACGGCACGCCCCCGTTTGAAACCTGCGATAGCACGCTACGCTTGGCGGAACAATTGGGCCTGGGTACCCGGGACCTTCGGCAAATCGAGGTGGTAGGGACGCCGATTACCAAGGCGCGATTCGACTTTCGAAAAGCGTAGTCGAAATTAGTCGAACTGGAATAAGTTCCACAGCCGCACTGCGACGTGGTACTGGTCGTTGCAGGTCAGGCAGGGTGGGAAGCGAGCAACTCGCGCAAGGCGGCGGGCGTTCGTACGGGCGGCTGGCAGGTGGAGCCCTGGCACACGAGCGCGAGCGGGGCGCCGTCGAGGGGCAATGCCGGTAGCGTGGCGCGAAGCCCGGTGGGCAGGTCGCGGGATTGCACCATGTCAGGATCGAAGGCAAAGACGTGCTTGCCGGCGCGCGGAGTTTCGTAAGCGGCGCGCAACATCTCTCGCGTGCGGTCATCAGCGGCTGCGCCCACCACCACCACGTCCATCGGCGCGCGCAGGTGATGAAATAGCGCCAAGCCGTAGGTGGCCGCGAATAATCCATATTGCGCCGCCTTGGGAGCAAAGAGCGCCAGCGTGGCTTCGGCCTTTTCGCTGAAATCGCTGCGTTCGGCGAGCGTGCTTAGCCGATCCAGCACTTGCACGGCCACGGAATTTCCCGCGGGCGTGGGTGAATCCTGAAAGGGCTTGCGCTGCGTCGCCAGGCTGCCGTGACGATCGGCCAGGTCTTGCGCCGTGTCGAAGAAGCCCCCCTCCTTCCCGTCCCAGAAGCGCCGCACCGTAGTATCCATCAACTCAAGCGCGCGTTCGAAATAGCTCCGGGACCCGGTGATCTCGCACGCATCGAGAAGCGCTGCGATCATGAATACCTGATCTTCGAGCAAGCCCTCAATCCGAGGCGAGCCATCGACTACCGTGTGGTACATGCCTTTGCCGGGTTCGTAGGCTTTGGCCAGCAACATGTCAACCGTGGCCAGGGCACGATCGCGCTCGCCCGTTGACCCCAGAACGCGATACGCTTCGAACAGCGCGGAAATCAGCATCCCGTTCCAGCTCGTGTAGATTGACTTGTCAACGAAGGGTGTCGGCCGATGGGTGCGAGCATCGGCCATCTTTCGGCGGGCGCCCGCCAGAAGCTCCACAACCTTCGGCTCATCAATGCCCGTGCGGGCGGCAATGGCGCTCAGCGGCTGGTCAACGAACAGCACGTTTTTGGCAGGATTGTGATGCATCTCGCCTTGCGGATCAACCTGGTAATAAAGGGCGGCGGCGCGCGCTTCCGGCCCCTCGAGCACCGCGTTTAGTTCATCGAGCGTCCAGGTGAAGTAGTCGCCGTCGTCATCAAGGCTGATGTCAGCGTCCTGGCTGGCGTAAAAGCCGGCTTCCGGATGCGAGAGCACGGTTTCAATAAAACTCAGAATGCCCAGGGCAATTTCGCGAAAGAATGGGTTGCCGGTGACCTGGAAAGCGCCCAGGTAATTCTTCAGCAGGCCGGCATTATCGTACGACATCTTCTCGAAATGCGGGACGATCCAGCGCTCGTCCACCGAGTAACGATGAAAGCCGCCGCCAATTTGATCGTAGACGCCGCCCCGCCCCATGCTCTCGAGGGTGGTCGTGACGGTCGTCAGCAGCCACTCCTGGTGGGTCTCGAGATAAACCCCAAGGAGCAAATCGATCGCGCTGGGGTGGGGGAACTTCGGGGCGTTGCCGAAGCCGCCGTTCTGAGTGTCGAACATCTCGCCGATGCTTTCCACGATGGATTTCAGCACCTGTTCGTCTGCCGCCGTTTCCCCCCGCTTTACGTCGTCCACCTGGCGGAGGGCATCGGTAATCTTGGCCGCGCTTTCATGAATCTGGTCGCGATGCGCGCGGTAGTTTTGGGCGATAGTCTCGAGCAACCGCTTCATGCCCGGGCGGCCGGAGCTATCGTCGGGCGGGAAGTAAGTGCCGCCAAAAAACGGGTTGCCGTCCGGGGTGAGAAAAGCCGTCAGCGGCCAGCCGCCCTGACCCGTCAACGCGCTCACCGCCGTCTGGTAACGGGCGTCGATGTCCGGGCGCTCGTCGCGATCGACCTTAACGGGAATGAAAGATTCATTGATGACGCGCGCGACTTCCGCATTCTCGTAACTTTCGCGGTCCATCACGTGGCACCAGTGGCACCAAACGGCGCCAATGTCGAGCAGGATGGGTTTGTCCTCCGTCTTTGCCTGGGCGAACGCAGCGTCGCTCCACTCGTGCCAACTCACAGGCTGGTGTGCGGCAGAACGCAAGTAAGCGCTGGCGGCCTTCGACAATTCGTTAGAAGGATGTGCTTCGGTCATAACACGGGCTCGAATCCCACTGCTGGGGAGAGAAAAAGCGGGAGTTGCGTCCGGCGGCAGTGTCTCTCAGCTCTACTCTCAAAATTCAGATATGAACGTTGCCCTGATTCTAGACCTTCATCTCAACCGACGGCCGAGACTGATGACCTTCACATTTCTTACTGCACTCGCCTGTTAGGCGGCGGCGTGGGGCCCGCGCCGGCATCATCGATCGGTTTGCGGCCGGCGAATCCCTCGTCGATGCCGTGCCAGAAGCCAATGTGGTCTTCCCCGAGTTTCCAGCACAAGTATATTTCCTCGCCATCCAGCAGACTGGGAAAATCCACCAGCCCCATATCCAGGTCCTTCACCACAACGCCGGAGTCCTGAATGCGATTGACGATTTCCAACAGGTGCTCGCCGGCCTGATCGTGCACGGATTTCTTGTGCAACAGATCCGCCACGGGAGGGAACGTGCCGCCCAACACCATGATGCGCGACGCGACTTGCACCAATTCGTTCTTGTAGGCCTCGATCTTCTGCTTCTCGCCGCGCGCTTCCTCCAGCCACGGCGCGATGGTGCCCAACAGTGCTTCGGCTTCGCGGCGATCGAAGTATTTTTCGGCCATATTGAGCTGGCAGCTTTCAGCCTAACTGCCGGCTGTCGGCTTCAAACCGTCCACTAACGGATCTCCAACATCCGGTTCAGGGCGTCCAGCGCCCAGCGCTTGGTTTCCGGATCCACGGTCACGCGATTCACTACTTCGCCGGAGCACAGGCTTTCCAGCGTCCAGCAAAGATGCTGGGGCGAAATGCGATACATGGTGCTGCACATGCAGACGCAATCGTCGAGCGATACGATAAGCTGCTCGGGATGTTCCTGGGCCAGACGCCGAACCATGTGAATCTCGGTCCCCACGGCCCACGCGCTGCCGGGTGAAGCTTCTGCGACACGTTTCAGGATGTACTCCGTCGAGCCCATTTCGTCCGCGGCCTGGCAAACCTCCCACGAGCATTCCGGGTGGGCGATCACCCGAATGCCCGGATGCCTTTGGCGCACGCCTTCCACATGTTCGGTGCGAAAACGCTGGTGGACGGAGCAGTGGCCTTTCCACAAATAGATTTTTGCGCTGGCGACCTCACTCGAACCAAGTCCCCCGTCGTCCTCCTCGGCGTTCCACACCGCCATTCGATCGAGAGGAATGCCGAGGGAAAAGCCGGTATTGCGGCCCAAGTGCTCGTCGGGCAGGAACAGGGCTTTCTCGCCGCGTGCCAGCGCCCACTCCATAACCTTGCGGGCGTTGGATGACGTGCAAACCGCCCCGCCTTTTCGTCCCACAAAGGCCTTGATGGCAGCCGTGGAGTTAATGTAGGTGACGGGCACGATTTTGCACTTATTCAGCCGTTCGAGCGCCTCCCAGCACACCTCCACTTGTTCAAGGTTGGCCATATCGGCCATGGAGCAGCCGGCGTTCAGGTCCGGAAGAATCACCGTCTGGTGGTCGCCGCTCAAGATGTCGGCGCTTTCGGCCATGAAGTGTACGCCGCAGAAGACGATGTACTCAGCTTCGGGGCGGCGGGCGGCAAGCTGCGACAGCCGCAACGAATCACCGCGGTAATCGGCGAATTTAATCACCTCATCGCGCTGATAATGATGGCCCAGAATCACCAGCCGCGAGCCGAGTTCGTTCTTCGCCCGCGTGATGCGCCGGTCCAGCTCCTCCGCCGAGAGATCAGCGTAGCTTGCCAGGAACGAATCTGATGTTGCCGTAATCATGTTTGGTCTACCACTATATTAGACGAAGCGCAGCCCTTCGAGATACGGGACCCGGAATATTGGTGATTGGTGATTTGTGATTGGTGATTTGCGATTGACCAGTGGCCAGCGCACCCCGCAGATTGGGGAGTGCCCGTAGGGGCTCGTCAATCATCAATCACAAATCACAAATCACCAATTGTCCCGTTTCCCGTATGGGGTCTTCCGTATGCCATATGCAGTCTCCCGTTTGCCCGCGGGCCAGTTCATCAATCACAAATCACCAATCGCAAATCACCAATTGTCGTCCCGTATCCCGTCTACCGTATGCCGTATGCCGTCTTTCACCCCCCAATGTACACCATAGTGCGCGAGGGTTGGACGAAATCCGGCTCGTTGATGCGGTGGCCGGGTTCTTTCTGGTGCACTGCCCTTTCAATAAACCGGGCGATCTCGTCGTCGGACGCGCCGTTGCGGACCAGGTGGCGCACGTCGTGTTCGCGGAGTGAAAACAGGCAGGTGCGCAATTTACCGTCAGCGGTCAGCCGGATGCGGCTGCACTGTCCGCAAAAGGGGATGGAAACCGGGGCGATGATGCCGATTTCGCCCTGGCCGTCGGCGAAGCGATAACGCAGCGAGGTCTCGCTGGGCGAGTGCCGCGGAATCTCCTCCAGCGGGAACACGGGCTGAATGGTCTCGACGATTTCCCTGGCGGTGACCACCAGATCGCGTTTCCAGGCGTGGTCGGCGTCGAGCGGCATGAACTCAATGAAGCGCACTACAATATCGCGCCGGCGCGCCAGCCGCGCGAACTCTACGATTTCGTCATCGTTGAAGCCGCGCACCAGCACGATGTTCACCTTCACGGGGCGCAAGCCCGCCTCCAGGGCAGCATCGATGCCCGCCATCACTTTCTCGTAGGAGCGCGGCGTGCGCGTGATCCGGGCGAACTTCTCCGGGTTGGTGGAATCCAGGCTCACGGTGACGCGCGGAGCCCCGGCGGCGGCCAGATCCCGGGCCATATCCGGCAGCAGGTAGCCGTTGGTGGTCACCGCCACGTCCTGCAGTCCCTCGATCTGGCGAAGGCGGCCAATGAAATCCACCACGCCCGCGCGCAGCAGCGGCTCGCCGCCCGTCACCCGGATCTTGGTGATGCCGGCGCGCACCAGCACGCGGCTGAGGCGCAAGAATTCCCCCCACGTCAGCAGGTCGCGGTGCGGGAAGTAGTTCTTGGGATCGGCGGACTTGCAGTAGACGCAACTGAAGTTGCAGCGGTCCGTCACCGAAATCCGCAGGTCGTGAATTTCGCGCCCGAACTTATCGTGCAGCATGGATCCGCCCTATTCGGGCACAAGCAGACGCCCTGGCCGGCCGCCGCGTAAGGGGTCCCTCCAGGCTTTTCTTCCACTCGCCCCGAACAAGAAAACCGGCTCGCCCTGCGAGCCGGCGGCGTTCCCCGTCGAAAAAGGGAGAACGCTTCCATCGTAGCGTGCTTCGAGGCCCACAGGCAAGGGCGCGACAGAAGTAAGGGCCCGCCTAGTAGCGGAAGTGGTACCGAAACTCCACATAAACCTGCCGAGGGTCGTTCCAGTGGAATCCGCCAAAGGTCAGGCTGTTGTCCAGTTGCACACGCTTGTCTCCCACGTTCAGCGCGGTTATGGAAACAGAATATTTCTCCGCGAAGGTCTTCCCCACCGCCACATCAACCGTGGCGTGGGCCGGCAGATACGGGCCGGAATACTGCGCCTCAGGCGTTCCGTACAATCCGTTGGTGAACCCCGAGCCGTAGTAAAGGTTCGCCGAGGCATAGGCGCGCCACGGAAGCGTGGAGTTGTAGCCAAAATTCAAAGTGTTGCGCTGATCGTGATCCGCCGGCGAAAACCCCGGTGGAATATCCAGGCCGCAGGCCGGGGTGACGGGAGCAGGGCAGATCAATCCTCCGGTGATGGGGGCGGTGGCTTCCGCGATCTGGTTCGCGTAGGCAAGGTGAAATTGGCCGCGACGCCACAGGTCCGGCGAACGCAGGGTGAGTTCCCAACCGTTGATCACGGCCGCGTCCCACGTAATGGGCCAGAACAGGTTCGATTCCCCGATATTGTTATGATCCAGCCAGTTTGTGGCCTTGGTCTGATAATTATCGGCGTCGAGAGTCCAGCCGCGATATGGGATCATCACCCCAAACTGGTACTCCTTATCCCGCTCGCCATGCAAGGGAGCAAAGGTGAAATTCTGGCTATTCGCCAACCCGAGCAGCGCGCCGGTGGCCGTGACCAGCGGCGGGGCCTGGTAGTAGTGACCGTAGAAGGCGCGGAACACCCAGTTCAGGCGAGGGACCTTCACCGCGGCGCCAACCCGCGGGTCGGTGGCGTTCTCCGAAATTGAAGATGAGTTGAATTCCGTTTGGCGAAGCCCGGCGAACAAAGTCAGCCACGGCGTCACCTGGAACTTGTCGTTAATGAACTCGGCGGCCACGCCTCCATTCACGCCGATGGAAGACGCCGGGAAGTTCAGACCGCCGTCCGTGAACTTGTTATCGAAGTAGTTGTACTGATGCTGAAAAAATCCGTACCCGCCGGCCTGAATGTCGTTTTTCCAGAAGCTGGCATGAAAATCCGCCTGCATTCCGGCATAATTGGCCGTCTGATTGACCGTGGAAATCACCGGATAATCATTCGGGCCGCCATGATAATCGGCGCCGTTGTAGTGATAAAAGGGGGAAACCGTCAGCATCATATCGCGATTGAAGGTGTGAACCCAGGAGAAGACGGCGTAGCCATCGGGTTCGCGCTCGCCGTCACGCAGGCCGTTACTGGCCGACTCCCCCGCTGCCTCCAGGATCTGATTGCCGCTTGAGTTGGGATCAGGGTCGATCGGAATCTGGTAATAATCCTGCCGCAGCGAGGTTACCAGCCGAAGCTGGTTTCGGGCATTGGGATTGAAAATAACGGAAGCGAATCCGCCATAGCCGTTCTCGGCGTCGTGAAAGATTTGCGGGATCGGCGTCTGAAGTCCGTAGTTGCTGCGATTGCCATTAGCGCTGGCGTAGTAGGCAAAGCGGTCCGTGTGCCCTCCGCAACTGACCTGGTCGTTGGTCTGATAAAAGCTCCCAAAGCTGGTGACCAGGTCACATTGGTTATCGCGTTCAAAACCGGTCCGCGGCACGATGTTAAAGATTCCGTAAGTCCGGTCGCCGTAGTCCGCGTCATAGCTGCCGCGAAAAACTTCCAGCTCATCAATGTCTTTGGGATCGATCTGCGGACCCAGATTCGTGGCAATGTTCGTATTCGGAATGGGCACGCCGTCAATCAGCCACTCCACCTGGTGGCCGCCGCGCATGTGCAGCATGTCGTGGGTCACGTAGGCAGCGGGTACATAATCGGTGATCATTTCGAGTCCGTTGGTGCGGTCCGCGCCGGGAGTTTCCCGAATTGCTTCCCGGTTCAGCATCGTGGTGGGCGTGACGGAGTCCGTCGTCGCTTCCACGGGTGCTTCCGAGACCACGACGGTTTGCTTTACTCCGCTGAGAGCCAGCCTGAAGTGCAATACTGGACTGGTATCCGACTGCACGATCACACCCTGTTGCATCGGCTCGAAACCGGCAGATGAGACGCTGACCGTATAAGCCCCAATCGGCACCAAGTTGAATTGGAATTCTCCGTTGTCATCGGAGTCCTGCGACTGCGACCAATCAAGATGGTGGGCCTTCAGCGTCACGTGGGCTCCGGGAATGGGACGATGCTGCGGATCATGGACGACGCCGCGAACGGTGCCGAAAATTGTAGCAAACGCCGCTGCGCCGAAGAAGAAAACCGCTGAAATTACGCCTACGAACTGCTTCATAAATACCCCTCCCTCTCCTTTTGGAGTGTCCGTCAGCCAGCGGACCGCAGCTCTGTACCTTACACGGATCTCGGTGTTAGCCCGTGAAACGGGCGCCATCCTTTAGCCCACGGCGAGCCAGCCGTGGGATAGGGACTGCGTCAGATTTAGAACAGCCCACGAAGTGGGCGGGATCCGGCACGCCCGCAAACGAAAATATGTTGACATGGGCGTGAAACGTGGCGCTCCTGATGTCGCCTGCTTCGCAGGCGGAGCGAAACTCGTCGGCCCGTTCCTCGTCCCACGGCTTCGCCGTGGGCTAGAGGATGACGCCCGCTTTGCGGGCTGCTTACCCGAGAGGGCGATGCGGCAACGGCCGATGAGATCGATTGGCAATCATCATCGAAATCGACAATTAGAGTTTCGTGCGGGGAGGTTGATCGGGAATCCGTTCGTGAGAGGACAACAAGCTTAAACCAGAAGCTTCGTGACCAAAAGACCAGGGAACGATGGGGCCTGCCCAGCGATGTTCCGTGGGCATGTAAATCAACGTGCTGAGGAGCGTGGCCCGGTAGCTGTCTTGAGAGTTGAGTCCGCACAGTCCGCCTCTACAGCAGCTATGCGTGCTTCCGGAATCGTGCTGGTGGCCGGGGCAGTGGCAGGTTCCTGTAGGGCAGCAGCATTGACCGGTTGCCGTGCGCAGAGAGGCCCGTGGCACGTACGGTGCTAGTATCGCGGCAATGGACAACACGGCCAGAAATCGAATGACCAGGCGCATGTTTTTCAACTCGGGAGCCCTAAATTGCAGTATAGCAGATCAATTGCGTCCGTCAACTTTTGCCGGGTGTCCCTGCTAGATCGTTCATGGCGACCTCTTCGATGGAAGATGGCGGCCACCGTGGTGGGCGCGGGGAGGGGGACGTAGCCAAGAGTTTGCCGGTGCCACCAGCCCGCGCAAACTTGACACGCGCGTAGTATAATTCCCGGGATCAAATCGCTTGTTCCTACTGTGCTATGGTTTTCCCCTTAGTCAAACGATCGCTTCGCTAATCCGTGGTGATGATAGGTGGCGCGAGGAGGCGGCACATGCTGAAGAGACCGATGCTGGTTCTGATTCTCATGGTGGTCGTTGCGGCTGCATTCGTGCTTTATCAACTCCCAATTTCGGTGGGGCAGACTCCTTCCGAGGCGGCTGCGGAGGGTCAGGAGGCCCCCGGCGTCTCTTACGTTGAGATTGCGGGGCGTCACGTGGCGATGTGGAAGCCCGCCGGTGCGGCGCGGGCAGAAGGTTACCCCCTCATCGTGTTCTCACATGGCTTCACCCTTTGCGAAACGGGATCGGCGTTTCTGACGGAAAGTTTGGCGCAAGCGGGCTATTTCGTGCTGGCTCCCCACCATCACGATGGAGCCTGCAGTGTCAGGCACGGAGGGAAGATGTTCGATAAAGTCGGAAAGCATCCGGAGGAAACCTTCCGCGATCCGGAAAACTGGACGGACGCGACCTCGCGCGATCGGCGCGATGACATGGAGGCCGTCCTGGATGCGGCGCTCAAAGAGAAATCATTTCAGGGCGTTCCGATTGACAGCAGCCGCGTCGGCCTGGCCGGCGACTCGTTAGGCGGGTATACGGTTCTCGGGCTGGCCGGGGCATGGCCCTCCTGGAAGGACCCTCGCGTGAAGGCGGTGCTCGCCGTGTCGCCGTTTTGCGCCCCGTTTTTCAAGACGGGGGGCGACTTGGGCCATCTCGGCGTGCCCGTCATGTACCAGGGAGGTTCGAGTGACGTCGCGGTAACTCCGACCGTGTCGCGGCCGGGAGGGGCCTACGAGCTCACCGCGCCTCCCAAGTGCTTCGTCGAATTTGCCATGGCGGGGCACCTCGCATGGACGGGCTCGAATCCCTTGCGCCATGGCCCCATCAAGCAATACGCCCTCGCCTTCTTCGATCGTTATCTGAAGGGAGTGCCGGGTCCCGACCCCTTGGCCGCACTGGTTAATTCTCCCCGCCCCATGTCCGTGAGGCGTGTAGAGTATGCTGAGAAATAAGCAGCCGTGCATGCTCGATCAGGACCAGAATCTTCTTGCAACGTTGAAAGGCTCCTTGCTGGAAAATTTCCTTTACTTCACTCAAGAGCCCGCCGGGCCCTTGGTTGCCGAGGTCAACTCATGTCACAAGAGTCGAAAGCCCCCCGCCTGCTGGCGGTCACAGCGCACCCCGATGACGCCGAAATGCTGGTGGGGGGAACGCTTTTCCATCTGAAAGATCGCGGTTGGGAGTTGGGAATTATCACCATGACGGCCGGGGATTGCGGCTCGGCTACCATCGGGAGGGAAGAGATCGCGCGCCTTCGCTATGCCGAAGCACAAGACGCCGCCGCTTACCTGGGCGCTTCCTACGCCTGCGTCGGGCTGATGGACGTCGAGGTGACGTTTTGCGTCGAAAATCTTCGCCGCGTCGTAGAGTGCATGCGCCGGTTCGATCCCGACGTGGTCATCACGCATTCGCCGGTGGATTACATGCTGGACCACGAAGAGGCGTCGCGGCTGGCGCGGGGCGCCGTGTTTGCGCTGGCCATTCCGAATTACGAGACGCGGCAGAATCCGCCCGTCCCGCGCGCCCGCGCTACCCCCGCCCTCTACTACGCGGATCCCATCGAGGGCAAGGACCCCATGGGGCGGCGGATCTATCCCCAGTTTTATGTCGACATCGGCCCACAGCTCGCCCGCAAACGCGAGATGCTTTCGCGGCATGTCTCGCAAAGAGAATGGTTGCGTTCGCACCACGGAATTGACGAGTACCTGGACCGGATGACAGCGTGGGCGGCAGGCTACGGCGCCGAATGCGGGTTTGGTTACGCCGAAGGGTTTCGCCAGCACCTGGGACACGGGCATCCGAATCAGCCCATTCTGCAGGAGGCGCTGCAAGGCGTTCTGCACGCGAGCCGCGAAACGTAGGGACGCCAACTTTAAGTAATTCAGCTATTGTCTTATGCTCATCACGAGGATAGTATCTTCCTGGCAAGGCCCGTGCAACTGGCCAGTGGGAATATCATGTTGGTTTAAGTTTCACGGTTCGGGGGGAGGCGCCATGAAGACTAAAGCGCAGGCATTCGGGATAGCGGTTGGCGTTGTTGTAACACTCCTGTTCTTAGGCACCTGTAATCTCGGACGCTTAGGTGCGAAAGAAAAAACCGCGCCGATTGGCCCCAGCGATCCGACCTTTCGCCTCTACAGCCTTCTGGATTCAAAATACAACGGAAAGCTGGATGACATCTTCTTGTTGTCCGATGTAACCAGCGACCCCAAGAACCCCGATCAATCGCAGCAGCACGTGCTGCGCGTCGACTACAGCAAGGACCGGGCATTTGGGAAGCTGATCATCCACGTGCGTACGGTCAGCCAACTTACGCCAGAGCAATTGAAGGCCTACAGCCCCAAGCAGATTTACGATTACGCCGAAACCGACAGCGCGAAGTTTACGAAGACCGACCCGGGCCCCTTCGGGAGGCCGGGTGACGTCTACTTTGAACCCTCCGCCGACGGCGGCGCCATGGGTACGGTCACGATAACGCCCGAAATTCAGGCCGCATACGAACGTTTTGTGAGCCAGTATCTCCTGCCGATCCTGGAAAAGAAAGCGGCAGCCGGAAGCGGATCCTAGCGCTCTTTGCCGGCCCCCCGCACCGCTCGCGCCCCCAGGCCCCCGTCCGACCTTTCTGCCCCCCTGCGACGTAGCGTTCTGTTCAATCCCTTGAAAACTGCTGCGGTCCTGCACCATCTATGTACTTGATGGCAGGATGGCGAGGGAGCAGCGAACGAATATGACAACAAAAAACCGGCGCATTTCCAGCGCCAACCGGCAGTGGTTTGTACACTCAATTCGAACGGCGCTCGCCGCTACAGTGTCTCTGGTCGTGGCGCGGGTGGTGCGCATGCCGGAGGCCTATTGGGCGGCCATAACGACGTTGATCGTGATGCAGTCGACGCTCGGCGCGGCGCTGGCTGTCTCCTGGAAACGCCTGGTTGGGACCGCACTCGGCGTCTTGGTTGGGGCGCTGGTCACCACCTGGTTGCCCAGCAACGCCTTCGTTTTCGGCAGTGTAGTGTTCGTCGTCGGAATGCTCAGCGCCGCCCTGCGCCTGGACCGCACCGCCTACCGTTTCGCAAGCATCACGCTGGCCATCGTCATGCTGATCGCGCACAGCGAACCCGTATGGAGGGTGGCCATTCACCGGTTCGTGGAAGTGTCGGTTGGGATCGTGGTCGGCCTGGTCCTGACCGCAGTCTGGCCGGAGCCGGGGGCCACAACGTAAAGAGCGGCGGCTTCACTGATCTTTGCCGGCCTCCCAGAATTCCGGATCCTCCTCCCCCAGGCGCCAGGCGGCATATCCGCGCAGGTGGTAAAGCTGCACCAGCTTCAATTTCTCCAGGAGGCTACGCGCGTCGTCGAACCAGGCGATGCGCACGTTTTCGCCCTCGCGCAATTGGAACCACGCGGTGCGGTAGAGGTCATCCCAGGTACGCACGCCGGCGGGGTCTTCGAGATACGGCTTCAGATCCTTGTAGGCCAAGCTACGCGCCGACGTGCCTTGCGATGTTTCCACCCACTCGCGCCCGTACAGCGGCACGCCCAGCACCAGTTTCGAGGGCGGCACGCGGCGGACGGCGTAGTCGAGGATCGCCTTCACCCAATCGTAGCCCGCCACCGGCCCCGGCGGAGTGAGCGGCGTATGCTGGTCATAGGCCATGATCACCAGGAAATCGGCCGCGCGCCCGAGCTTCCGGAAATCAAAGGCGGCGCCCCACTCGCCGGTGTGGAAGCCGGGCGCCGTGTTGTCCGGGTAGACATCGGAAAAGCGCGGCACCACGGCCACGCTCAGCAGGCGATGTTCACGATGCATTCGCGCCGCCACGCGCGTGACGAACTGGGTGTAGGCAGCCTTGTCCGCCGGGTCCAGGTCCTCCAGGTCCAGTTGCCAGCCCACGCTCTGGTCGCGCTGGGCAAGTTCGCTCAGGACCTGGACGGCGCGCGCCTGCGCTTTGGGACTGTGCAGCAGCGCGTGCGCGGTGGCGCGGTCGAAGCCGGAATTCGTGACCAGCGGCATCAGCGGGAGACCGGCACGAACCACCACCTCCGCCAGTCCCACCGGAATCTGGCCGTGCACGGTGCCGGCGCGGTCCAGGCCGAAACATTGCGGGGCGAGCAGCGTCATCGCGCCGGCATGCGCTTCCAGCGAAGCCCGCCCCAACGAGTCGCTGGCCGAGTAATAGAACATCGCCAGTGGGTTCGCGTTCAGCACGCGCGCGCGGTCTTTGGCCAAAGCGGCGTCTTGGACGGCCTTTACCGACGGCGCGGGCGTGTGGTGCCGGGTTTTGGGACTGGCTGCCCATGCCGAGGTAACCATGAGTAACACGAACATCAGCTTGCCGAAAACTTCACGCATCATCGAACGACGGCTTTCCAAATGAAAGACTTTTGCAGGTAAGTACAAAATTCAAAATTGGAGGGTCCTGCTTGCAGCGCTGGGCAGAGAGCCGGCTCAGTTCTTTCCATTCCCGGCTTTTGAGTCCCCATCCTCGAGTTTCGAATTTCGACTTTCCAGTTTCGAATTTCCAGTTTCGAGTTTCCGGCCGCTCCAGGTGGTCCAAATAAAGTATGCGGGAATCCCGCTGCCCACCAGCACCAAGCCCCACAGCGAATCGCTACGTTGTTGCCAGAAGGTATTCACCAGCAGGCAGACAGAGAGAATAACAAAAAGCGCGGGAACCAGGGGATATCCCCACGTGCGGTAAGGACGTGGCAGGTCAGGTTCACGGCGTCGCAGCACAAAAACCCCGGCCGTACAGAGGGCGTAGAACAGAAATTCGGAGAAAATCGCTTTCGTATAAAGCGATTTGTAAGTGCCGCTTAGCGTGAACACTCCCGCGATGACGGCCTGCCATACCAGGGAAACAGCCGGTGTGCGGAAGCGGGAGTTCACAGCGGCCAACCCGGCCGGAAAGAGGCCCGCGCGCGCCGTAGCGTAAGGGATGCGCGAGCCCGCCAGGATCGAGCCGTTGAGCGTGGCGAAGGTAGATATCATGACGCCTACGGCCACAAAGGCTCCGCCGGCGCTGCCCAGGAAGCGGCGCGCCGCTTCTGACGCCACGGTCTTCGTGCCCATAACCGCGGAGGCCGGCAGCACGTAGAAGTAGGCGAGATTCACCAGAACGTAAACCAGGAGAACCGCTGACGCGCCTACGATCAACGCCACCGGCACATTGCGTTCGGGGTTTTTCACTTCGCCCGCCACCATGCTGAGATTGTTCCAGCCGTCATAAGCCCAGAGCGCTGACACCGTCGCCACACCGAATGTCGCCAGAAGGCCACCCGGTCCTGCCGGCAGCAACGCGTGGAATCCCTGCCAGGAACCATGGCCATAGGTGAGCCCCAGCACAATGAGCACGGCCAGAACTAACAACTTGGAGGCGGTGAATAACGTCTGCACGGCGCCGCTGCGGCGCACGCCCAGAACGTTCAGCCCGGAAAGCAACAGAACCATGAGCGTGGCGCCAATCTGCAGTCCGGTCAGACGGAAGTCCAATGTACGGCCGCCAAAGTGGAGAGAAGCGTCCCACAGGGGGTCATGCAGGTGCGGAAAAAAGTAGGCGAGATAAAGGACAAAACCGGTGGCGATGGCGGCAATCGAAGCGGTTTTAGCAATGATGAATTGCGTCCAGCCGTAGAGAAATCCGAACGCCGGCCCGTAAGCGCGGTGCATGTAGACGAATTCACCGCCCGCCTGCGGCAGCGCCGCGCCCAACTCGGCATAGCTGAGCGCTCCGAACAGGCTCAGCACCCCGGCGGCCACCCACACCGCAAGGACCATGAAGGGCGTGCCCACCTGTTGCAGGATATCACCGGGTACCACGAAAATCGCGGTCCCGATCATGGTGCCGGCCACCACCGAAGTGGCGCCAAAGACACCCAAACCTTTTACCAGCGCCGTCGGTTCTTTGCTTAACATAGTGTCGAATTATGAATGGTAAATGGTAAATGGGGAAACGAAAATGTCAGGCACGGTGACGAGCCAGAGGTATTTGCGAATCTGGGCTTGCGCAGAGCCCAGCTCTGCGACCACCGACAATTGCCGCGAGGGGCACGCAAGGCCACCTGAAAACCACTCCCGGCCACCTGAGAACCACCCCCGCCGCTCCCGCGTCGTCCCCTCCTCAATTCGAGGAGGGGAGTTCTGCTGCCGGCGCGATCGCCGGCGACAGCGGAGAACGGTTGCCAATCCTTTGGCGGGAGCAGTTGGTGCTGCGTTCAATCAGGTTGCCGGTATCATTGGTAATGACGCGCCCGAATGTCGGCTGATTTCGAGACACGGCGCCTTCGCTCTGGCGCGAAGATTGAACCGGGGTCAAAAATGTAGAAACTACAGTGCACTGCGTTTTCATGGGAAACGCAGGGCTGCGCGCTGCACAACCCGGCAGGATTCGTAATTCGCCATTCACAATCCTGAATTCATTATTCACAATTCCGAATTGAGAATTCCGAATTCATGAACCTGATTCTTGACGTTTCGTGAGACTCACCAGCAATCCCACAACGAAGGTTACAACTGTTCCGATGGCCACGTACCACGTCCACGCGATGGTGGTGTAGCGCATCACATACACCAGTGTGGCCAGGGCGCAGAGCGCGCCCACCAGGGCGCCGCGGCTTGACGCCCGGCGGGTCAAGACTCCCAGCAGAAAAATTCCCAGCATACTGCCATACGGGATGCTGGCCACGGTCAGCGCCAGTTCCAGGGCGCTGCTGCGCAGGTGTTGCGCCCCGAGCGCGATGGTGATGATCACCGCTCCCCACATCACCGTTGCTATACGCGACACGCGCAGGTAATGCCGGTCATCGGCACGGGGCCGCGCGAACGGCTTATAGAAATCCATCACCGAACTCGACGCCAGGGAATTGAGCGCCGCGCTCAGGTTGGCCATGCCGGCGGCGAGGATGGCGGCCGTCAGCAGCCCGCACAGCCCCACCGGCAGCCGGGTGATGACGAACGTGGGATAAATCTGGTCATAGCGGCGAAAGGGAGCGGCGGGCGGGAAATGCTGGTAAAACGCGTAGAGCACCACGCCCACCACCAGGAACAGGCTGAACTGGAGCAACACCACGATGCCGCTGGCCAGCAGCGCGCCCTGGCTCTGGCGGCGGCTGCGGGCGGCCAGCAGTTGCTGCACTATCAATTGGTCCGTGCCGTGGCTGGCAGTGTTCAGGAACATGCCGCCCACCAGCCCGGTCCAGAACAGGTACGGCTGGCTCCAATCAAAGTGAAAATCGAATACGGTGAATTTTCCGCCCGCCGCGTGGGCCTGGCGCAGCACCTCGCCCCAGCCGCCGGGCAGGCCATGCAGCGCGACAAACAGCGCCACCACGGTTCCCGCGATATAGATCGTAAGCTGAATAACGTCGGTCCAGATGACCGCCGTCAGTCCACCTTCCAGCGTGTAAAGCAACGTCAGCACGAAGATGATCACCAGCGAGGCCGCGACGCCGGTTTTGAAGACGATGGCGATTACAATGGAAATCGCAAACACGCGCACGCCCTCGGCCAGCGCGCGGGTAAGAATAAACAGGCTCGCCGTGAACAGCCGCAGCCCGTGTCCAAAGCGCCGCTCGATGAGCTGGTAGGCCGTGTAGAGCTCGCCGGCAAAATAGCGCGGGATAAGGAGGAAGCTCACCACCACGCGCGCCACCAGGTAACCGAAGATGAGCTGGAGGAAGCCCAGGTTCGAGCGATAGGAGATGCCGGGCGTGCTGATGATGGTCAGGATGCTGGTTTCCGCACAGACAATCGAAAGGGTAATGGCCCACCAGGGCAGGCGGCGTCCCCCCAGAAAGTAATCGCGCAAGGAGCGCTGGTCCTTGCGGAAGCGCGCCCCAAAGGCGGTGATGGCAATCACATAGGCGATGACGACGGCGAGATCGATCCAGCTAAAAGCCACGCCTGCTCCTGGGGATTGGGGATTTTAGATTTTGGATTTTGGATCGGGCCGCGCACCACTTGCGCCTTGTACATACTCTGCGGATGTGGCCTGTCGTCCAAAACCCGATGGGTTCGGTTTTTGCCTATCACAAAAAGGGCAATGGCTCCGCCCCCCTGCACCGTGTAGCATACTCCGATTTTTGATTCCCGGTGTGCCCCTGCACACGTCATCCTGCGCCCTGACGCCCTTCATCGGGGCCTGCATTTCGTCTTTGGGGTTGCGGGGGAAAAGCAAATGCAGGTCCTTCGCTCCGAAAAAAAGCTTTGGAGCTCAGGATGACGTGGCTTGGAGGATGACGTGGTACGGTAAATTAGAAACGCTGACGGAGAGCGGCCTGGGCGGCAAAGTAGCCGCACATGCCGTGGACTCCAGCTCCGGGTGGTGTGGACGCGGAACAAAGGTAGAGCCCGGACTCTATGTCAATGAGGAATTGAGGTGAGGATGGACGGTTTCTCCCCCCGCAAGCGCACGCGCACACACACCTATCCCGCCGGGATCACAGGCGCGTGGCTCATGGTACGGTGCAGCCGTGCACGCTCGACCAGCCCCGCGCGAACCGGGTTCCAGTGGGTGTCCTCGACCTTTACACGTCACTGGCCCGGCACAACGAGTCGGCGCAGCCGCGACGTGCGTGTAGCATAATCCCGCGCGTCAAATCGGACGTACCGCTGAGTCATTTTTAGGCGTAGGCGTGGTTCGTCAAGGTCTCTCCCGGCTGGTAGAGGTACTTTTGGAAGCCTGAGAAGGCTCGGCCGATCTCCTCCGGCCTGCCCAGATCCGCGACGGCATCGGCGATGGCGTTGTTATACTTGAGCCGCAACAGCGGCGCCAGTTTATCGATGTCGAGTTCCTGCACGCCCACCGCAACGTATTGCGAGAGGACGAAGGCAAGAAACACCTGCTGCTTGGAATTAAACCGGGTGCTGATGGCCAATTGAGCGTGGATGGCGCGTTCTTGCCGGGTAAGCGTGGGCAGGGCGTATGCGATGTACGCCAACACGTCAAACAGGTCGCTCTTTTCAGCATCAATGATCTTCTGCATCTCGGCCATTTGGGCGGGGCCAAAGCCCTTTTCCGCCAGGCCTTCCAGCAGTTTGGCGCGCGTATCGGGAGCGCTCCAGAGGGCGCGCAGTTCCGCCTCATTTTTGAAGAATTCCGGCAGCTTGCCAAACAGCATTTCCATAAACTGTTGGGCTGACATGGGGGTGCCGTCGGGGTGCCAGAATGTGGTGACCATCATGTGCTGAATGGTGCGCGCCTTGCCATCGGCGAGCTTCACCTTAATCCTCTGCGGCCGCGGGCGTGGCTCGGATTCATGCGGTTCGGTGGGAGGCAACGGGACGCGGGGTTTGGGCTCGGGCTCCATCGGCTCGCCGTCCCACTCCGGGTCGCTGAAGTGGTGGTGAGCCTTTACAAAATCGTAGATGGTGAAGTAATCCTTGCCATCATACAGACGCGTGCCGCGTCCGATAATCTGTTTGAATTCGATGTTCGAGTTGATGGGCCGCATCAGCACGATATTGCGAATGTTGCGCGCATCCACGCCCGTCGAAAGCTTTTGCGACGTCGTCAGAATGGTTGGGATCGTCTTTTCATTGTCCTGAAAATCCCGCAAGTGCTGTTCGCCCAACTCGCCATCATTCGCCGTGACCCGCTGGCAGTAATTCGGGTCCTTGCTGGTCTTCATTTGGTTGATCAAGTCGCGCACCGCCAGCGCATGGTCCTGGGTGGCGCAGAAGACCAGCGTCTTTTCGTTCTGATTCATCTGCGCCATGAACAGCTTTACGCGGTGCGCCTCGCGCTCCTTAATCTCGATGATTTTGTTGAAGTCCGGTTCGGTGTAGCGCTTGCCGATCTCGATTTCTCCTTCCATCAGCTTGTCGTCGGGCGTGTAGACGTAATCGTCGAGCGTGGTGGAAATCTGCTTCACCTTGAACGGCGTCAAGAAACCGTCATTGATGCCGTCCTTCAGCGAGTAGATGTAGACCGGGTCGCCGAAGTAGGCGTAGGTATCAACGTTTTCGTCGCGCTTGGGCGTGGCGGTAAGGCCAAGCTGCACGGCGGGCGAAAAGTAATTCATGATTTCGCGCCAATTGCTCTCATCGTTGGCGCCGCCGCGGTGGCATTCATCGATCACGATAAAGTCGAAGAAGTCCGGCGGGTATTCGCCGAAATAGGGAGACGGCTTGCCGTCCTTGGGCGGGCCGCTCATGAACGTCTGGAAAATCGTGAAGAACAGGCTGGCGTTCTTGGGAACTTTGCCCTTCTTGCTGATCTCCTCGGGCCGGATGCGAACCAGCGCGTCTTCGGGAAACGCGGAAAAGGCGTTGTAAGCCTGGTCGGCCAGAATGTTGCGGTCGGCGAGGAACAGAATGCGCGGGCGGCGCGAGGGCGCGTGTCCTGCCTTCCAATCGGGAACATTCCAGCGGCTGTGGAAGAGTTTCCAGGCAATTTCGAAGGCGATAAACGTCTTGCCGGTGCCGGTGGCGAGGGTCAGCAGAATGCGGTCTTTACCATGGGCGATCGCTTCCAGCACGCGCTCAATGGCAATATCCTGATAGTAGCGGCCCTGAAAGTATCCGCCCTTGTCCTCAAACGGCACAGCGGCAAAACGGTCGCGCCAGGCATTGGCTTCCGCAAAGGTCAGGTTCCAGAGGTCGTCTGGGCTCGGATAGAGGGGCACGTCGCATTCCGCGCCCTCCTTCATATCAATGGCGTAGATGCCCTGGCCGTTGGTGGAATAGGCGTAGCGCACGGCCAGCTTTCCCGCGTAACTCTTCGCTTGGCCGACTCCTTCGGTCAGAGGCTTGTCCCAAGCCTTGGCCTCGATGACGGCCAGCTTGTGATTGCGGTAGACAAGAACGTAGTCGGCAATGTCGGGCTTGGCGCGCTTGCCGTGAGCTTCAATTCTTCCCAGCGTGATGTGATACTCGCGCAGAACGCGGCTGCCCTCCACCGCGCCCCAACCTGCGGCCTTGAGGGCAGGATCGATATATTCGGCTCGGGTTTCGGCTTCGTTCATGGCGGCAATGGACAAGGGAGGATTGACAATGGAAATTGGACACGTTGTACATCGTCCATTTTCTATTGTCAATTGCCCCCAACCGCCACTCTTCTGGCGGCGGGGCGGATCATTGATCGCGCTGCGGATTTTGTTGGACGCGTCCTCCGGGCCACGGGACGCACGGCAATGCTTGTTTGCAGGCGCAGCCGATCCGCATACCGCAGCAACTTCTCGATGCTCACCTGTGTGATTCTGCCTTTCAGCAAATTGCTCACCGACGGCTGATATTCATCAAGAATATCCACCAACTGTGCCTGCGTGTACCCTTTGGCTCGAATGTGCTCGAGGATGGCAGACAGAATTTCGGCCTTAACCTTCAAAGCGCTAGCCTCCGACCGGGAGAATCCCAGCGCGTCGAAGACGTTTCCTTTAACAATGTGTGTCGGTCTATTTTCCGCTGCGCTTTTCATGCGCCCTTTGCTCCTTAACACGCTGCATCACCAGGCCTAGACGCTGGCGCGCGATTTCGAGGTCTCTCCTGTCGGTCTTTCGGCTGCCCTTCTCGAAGCAGTGCAAAACATGGATTACGTTTTCCCGTTTGGCCAGGTAGATGGCCCGATACCACGTCCGTTCATCGGATTCCTTCAGCTCGTATACGCCGGGGCCAACGGAACTCATGCGGCGCGTCGGGCAGGTTAGCGGCCGGCCGAGTTGAAGCTGGCGAAGTGCGAAACCCAGGAGGTGTTTTATCGGGGAAGGAAATGCCGACAGCACCTCCAGCGAATCCCCCTCGAAGTGAACCTCCGCGGGCTGCGGCGATTCGTCCTGGGCTATCATTAACATTACCCGCTCTCGTGAAGTTATACAAGATTTATTATAAGGCGAGGGCGCCGGGCACGCCCCCGTGCTTCTGCTTCGTTCATGGCGGCGACCCTTCAGCCCATTTAAGATAAGCCGGGGTTTGAGGCTGCGCGAAGCGCTTTGGACTGCGGTAGCAGCAGCTACCGCTGTTCCATTCCTCCGCTTACCCTGTTCCCGTTCTAGTTCTAGCGCTTGCATCACTATCGTATGAACGACAGGCGGAAAGCGGTAGCTGCTGCTACCGCAGTCCAAAGCGGCCTTCGCCGCAAGCAGATTGTGCCATGGCCATCTTGGCTATGCACCGGGCACGGACAAGATGCCCGTGCCACGTTTTGTCGGCGCGCGATCGCGCGCCGGGTGGCGGGGTAAACCCGCCGGTGCATTGGCGCGCCGCCTTCGCGGACGGCGTAGGGGCGGTTCGCGAACCGCCCCTACAACGCCCCACCGAACGCCTGGTGCAAAATCGACTTCTTCAATTCCTCCAGCGCCGCCAAACCCGTTTCCTGAATACCACCCCCGCCGCATTCGCGTCGTCCCCTCCTCATTTGAGGAGGGGAGTCTTGTTGTTGCCGCCGCAAGCGGCGCAGCGACTCCCCTCCTAATTTAGGAGGGGCCGGAGCGGAAGCGACGGGGGTGGTTACAGCCACCAGCAGCAGTGGTTACAGGCGCCAGCGGCAGTGGTTACCCGCCCTCCAAATGCTCGCCGATCTGCCGCAGCACCCAATCCAAGCTTTCAAACACCGCCCGGTTCTCAAACCGCAGCACGCGAATATTCAAGCTATCCAGGTATTGCGTGCGGCCGCAGTCACGTTCCCACGCGGGGGGATTGAAATGCGTCTGGCGATCCAGTTCCACCGCCAAGCGGCACTCTGGGCAGTAAAAATCCAGAATGTACGGTCCCACACTATGCTGGCGGCGAAACTTCTTACCACAGAGTTGCGAGCGTTGCAGGCTCTTCCAGAGCGCAGCTTCCACCGGGGTCAGGGAGTGTCGCAGTTCCCGGCGGCGCAATTTCAACGCTTCACGGTTGTTAATCTCTGGCACGACGGGCTTCCCCCGATAGCTTCGGTACGGCGTTGACTGAGTACCACACTTGCTTGAATTACTTGCCTGAAAACCACCCCCGCCTCTTTCCTCAGAATGTCGTCAATGTTTTTGAAGGCTTGTTCAAACATAGGGATAAGGGCCTGAAGAACAGAATAGCAATGGTACTGCCGGCAGATTTAAAGCCGATTTCTCTAATACGCGACCGCTCGACGCCGGACAGTTTACCACCGTCCGGCTCACGTTGTACGCGCGCACGTTCAGCCATTCAATTTGTCCGGTCGGACGGCAGGGACAATGCCGCATCGCGGCCTATGGAGCAACGCGGCGCGCCACTCCGAAGCAATGCGGGTGCTGAGTTGACAGTAAGTCGCCGACTCGCGGGTCTGGTCTTTCCGGCGCAATTACGCCTGGATCGCGCAATCCAGAAGCTGGACGGAGGCAGCCAAGTTTCAGAGGCAGCCAACTTGACGATAACGGCTTAACCGCCGACATGGCTCAGAAATGTAGAAACTCGAAGTGCCGGCGGGAAGCCGGCGTTACGGTAGGGGCGGACGGCGTCCGCCCTGGGGCCGAACGCCGTTCGGCCCTACTGGCGAGTTTCCCTCGCACTGGCGGCCCGAAAAAGGGCGGGCGGGCGCCGGCAAAGCGGCTCTAAACTCCGGGGCTCAGCATGCCGGCTTGCGTGCGGCGCAGCGCGGGGTTTGCGGCAAGTTGCCGCCGAAACTACAGATGCCGGGGCCGGGTTAGTTCCACCAAGCCAAACCGCCCACCAATACGGTGGGCCGAACTAACCTCGCGATCGAAATGCAGGTCCTTCGCCCCGATAAAATGAAGGTGTGGAAAAATCGAATTTTCGGTCTGTAGCGGCGGTCGGAGACCGCCGCTACAGCCTCGATTTTTTCACACCTTCAATGCATCGGCGCTCAGGATGACGGGGTATGCAAATGGTTCCGGCAGGTTTTGAAATTGTTCTTCGAGACGATGACCACTTCCGGGGTGCCGCTCGTGTTTGCAAATGGTTCCGGCAGGTTTCGAGATCGTTCTGGCGGGTTTGCAATCAGAAACGCTCACGGAGAGCGGCCTGGGCGGCAAAGTAGCCGCACATGCCGTGGACTCCAGCTCCGGGCGGTGTGGACGCGGAACACAGGTAGAGCCCGGGCGACGGCGTTCCGTACAACCGCATCGAAGGCCGCAGGAAGAGCTGCACCAGATTATTGGCCCCGCCCCCAATGTCCCCGCCCACCAGGTTCGCATTACGACGTTCCAAGTCGACGGCGGTCATGGTGTGCCGCGCGAGGATGAGATCGCGAAATCCCGGCGCGAACCTTTCGATCTGGCTTTCGATGGACCCCGTCATGTCGATGGGGGAACCGTTGGGCACGTGGCAATAAGCCCACGCCGTATGCTTGCCCGCAGGCGCCCGGGTGGAATCGAACAAACTCGGCTGGGCCAGCAGCACGAAGGGCTGCTCGGCATGGCGGCCTTCCCACACCGCGCGTTCCGACGCCACGATCTCTTCCAGCGTGCCGCCCAGATGCACCGTGCCCGCCAGGCGACACTCCGCAGCTTTCCAGGGAATCGGGCCGTCCAAAGCCCAGTCGACTTTACACACGCCCGGCCCGTGGCGAAAGCGCTCCAGCGTGCGGCGAAAGCTGGGGGGCAGCCGCCCACCCGCCATGCGCAGCAAGTGTCGGGGCGCCACATCGCAGAGGATGGCGCGCGCGGGCGGAAGCTGGTCCAGGCTTTTCACCTCGCAGCCGGTCACCACTTCGCCGCCCAGCGTGCGCAAGGTTGCCACCAGCGCATCCGCAATTCTTTGCGAGCCGCCCCGCGGCATGGGCCACCCCACCGCGTGCGCCGTAATCGCGAGAACGAGGCCGAAAGCTGCGCTGGGCCGCCGGTCGAGAGGCAGCATCGAGTGCGCCGCCAGCCCCGCAAACAGGCCGCGCGCGGGCTGGCCGCGGAAGAGGCTGCGCGCCAGCCCGGACGCGGAGCGCAACCCGTGCAGGCCGAAGCGGGCCAGCTTTAGAGGGTGGCGCGGTACCCTCAGAGGCCCCAGCAGCGATTCTCCCAACGCGTCCCAACCGTCAACCAGCGGGGTCATCAGCCGGCGATACGCGTCACCGTCCTCACCAAGCCGCTCGGCCGTCCGCGCGACGGAGCGTTCGGCCAGCACAGCACGGTCCGCATCGAGCGGGTGGGCAACGGGGGCGGGCGGTTCGATCCATTCCAGGCCGTGCTCGGCAAGCGGCAAGCGCCGGAAGAAAGGCGAGGCGACGGCCAGCGGGTGTACCGCCGAGCAGATGTCATGGACGAATCCGGGCAAGGTCAGCACCGCCGAACGCGCTCCGCCACCGGCGACGCCGGCAGCCTCAAACACGATCACGGAGCGGCCCGCCTGAGCGAAAACAATCGCCGCGGCCAGGCCGTTGGGTCCCGAACCGACGACTACTGCGTCATAGAATTTCTGCAAGGAGCTCGCGCCGCGGCGGCCCATCAAACCTGCCCTGCAATAGCCATCACGATGGGTTTCCGCCTGACCTCAGTTGTTGGATGTCGCCTTCGCGGGTTCGGTGACATGCATCACCGCCGGCCTTTGGGAATCACAGGGTGCGCCGGCACGAAGGAATGCCCACAGGAACGCACGTCCGCAAACCCTGAGGTCGTGGCGCTTCAGGAAATTTCAGTATGAATGTCCGCATCGATAGCCACACCACTTCGGTAGATTTGTCCCACCGCTTCGGTAAGATTGTCCCCCCGGGAACCATGCCGCCTCGCGGCGCGTGCTGGTTTGTGGCACTGAGACTGGGGGTGTTGGGGTTTATCCACTTTGCACCCCTGCCTGAAGACCGAAACATCGAAATTATGAAATGGAATTCGAAGCTGAGGAGAAGAAGAAATAAGGGATAAGGGTTCCGCTCACCCGACTTCCCTTCCCAGCCGGTAACGGAGGAAAACCATGCCAGAAAAGGAAACTATCCAACGAGCGCGTGAGGACGAACGCGAAGGGAAGTCACCCAGTACGCAGGCGGGCGAATTCGTACGCGAAGAAATGGAGCACATCCGGCAAGGGAAGCACGGAGCCCGCTCGCCCCAGCAAGCCATTGCCATTGGATTATCGAAAGCGCGGCGCGCCGGCGTGAAGCTGCCGCCACCCAGGAAAGGGAAGACGTCAGAAAGAACTCGGGCGCGAGCGGAGAAAGACTATAGCGAGGGCCAACGTGAGGGCTCTCACCAACCGTCGGCACGGCGCTCCCGCGGCGTAACGCGCGCCTTAAAACGCGAAGGACGCCACGCGGCGTCTCGCGCCGCCTTGGGACGCCACTCGCGTTCCAGCGCCCGCCAACGTGGCAGCGCCAGCCGCCATCAGTCCGCCCAAAAAGCGGTGCGCACCAAAGGCCGCCAGGGATTGCGCCAGGCCGCGCGCAAAGCCGCACGCACGCGCCGGGCACGGCGTGGTTAGCGCTTTGGGAGAATGTACGTTTTCGTACAATATTGAGAGTTTGTACAAAGTCATGCATGACGCGCACTCAGCAGGAGAGCCTTGATCCGTCACTGCCGCCCATTCCCATTCATTCACTATCCGCAACGCAGCAAGTCCCGATTGGGCTATAATGGTGGTCTGCTTGGGAAGTCAGGGCCGAAATTCAAGATAATGCGAGTGGTACTTGTCCCTCGAGTTTTCGAAGGAGAGCGCTCATGTCTGACAGAAGAGTGATCGCAGTCTTAGGAGCGACCGGCGCTCAGGGTGGGGGTTTGGTTCGAGCCATCCTTAATGACCCGAACGGGGGTTTCACCGCGCGGGCGCTCACCAGGAATGTGAACGGAGCCAGGGCGAAGAATTTGGAAAGACTAGGTGCAGAAGTCGTGGCTGCGGACGTCGACAGTCCCGAGAGCCTGAAGAAAGCCTTCGAAGGCGCCTACGGAGCCTACTGCGTCACCTTTTTCTGGGAGCACTTTTCGCCGGAGAAGGAAATGGCGGAAGCGAAGGCCATGGCGGAGGCAGCGAAGGCTACCGCCCTGCAGCACGTCATCTGGTCAACGCTGGAAGACACGCGAAATTGGGTGCCTCTCAGCGACAACCGCATGCCTACGCTGAAAGGCCAGTACAAGGTGCCGCACTTTGACGGCAAGGGTGCGTCCGACCACTTTTTCACCGACGCGGGATGTCCGACGACCTTCCTGCTGACGTCCTTCTATTGGGATAATTTCATCCACTTTGGCATGGGCCCGAAAAAGGGGCCCGACGGAAAGTTAGCGATCACGTTCCCGCTGGGTGACAAGAAGCTTCCGGGGATCGCCGCTGAGGACATCGGCAAGTGCGCGTATGGCATTTTCGAGAAAGGTACCGAATTCATTGGCCGAACCGTGGGGATTTCGGGTGAGAATTTGACCTGCGCGCAGTTAGCCGCCGTTTTTGCCGAAGTGCTGGGGAAGGAAGTCCGTTACAACAGCGTGCCTCCGGAGGTATACCGCGGGTTTGGTTTCCCGGGCGCCGACGACTTGGGCAACATGTTTCAGTTCAAGCGCGATTTCGAAGAATACTTTTGCGGGACGCGCAGCCCTGACTTCGCCCGGAGCCTAAACTCTTCATTGCAAAACTTCAAGATGTGGCTGACACAAAACAAGAACGCCATTCCGCTCGAATAGCTCCAAATCTGAAGTGCATCGTACCCAAACACAGGGCAGCCCGGGAGGCTGAATCGTACCAGTCCACCGCTACTTAGCAGGTGGGGGCGCGGCAATCGTCATACCGTGACGCCGGAAGACGTCTATCATCTTCGTGCGGTCGGGCGGCCCGCCGCCGGCGGCACCGATTACTTCGGCAGCTTCGCGGAAGTACGCGGGGCCCATGATGGCAGGGCTGATGACGGCGAGTTGTTTCGCATCCGTGTTGCCGAGGTTATCAAAGCGGTGCACCGCGCCTCGGGGGATGCACAGCGCCTGGCCGGGACCAACCTCGATGGGCGTGCCATCAACCGTCCAGGTGAGGATGCCCTCGATACCGTAAAGGACTTCCTCGTAGGCGTCGTTTTTGTGAGCCGGCGCCGCCAGTTTCTGCCCGAGAGGGACAAGAACCTCGAACAGGGACACGCTGCCGCTGGTATCATCGCCGGTGAGAAGGAAGCGGATCTCGAGCGGACCAAGCTTGATGCTCTCTTCCGAAGGATTCACTTTGGTCGTAAGCTGCGCCATGGGCCCTCCTTTTTGAACACAGTAAGCTTACTCGCACCGAGTACTTACGATTTGCTTCGATGGCACGCCCGGTGGATGCCGGCTCAAACGGAGATTGGAGTACGTCCCCGGTGCACCGATTACCGGTTTGGCACCAATTAGCCCCAGGTTAGCGTTTCGGAGGAACGGGATCGGGCACCTTGTTTTGAATAGGCCGCAACGACTGGAGATAGACGAAAATCGCCTTAAGGTCCTCGTCGTTCAGTTTCGACAGGTCCTGCCAAGGCATGGGGGGCAGGATATCACGCAGGACTCCCTTATGTTTACCGGTACGCAGGGACTTGATGAACGCTGCCTCGGTCCAACTGCCGAGGCCGGTGGCTTTATCCGGCGTGAGGTTGGCGGCAAAACTGATTCCCCAGGGGCCTGCCCAGGCCGTCATGTCGTTGGTGGCTACTCCACCCCAGCCGGTCGGTGAAATCAATCCGGGTGGAAGGGGTGGAATCTTGATGTTTGCGGGAGCTCCGGAGAGGCTTTTGCTCATGTCGGGAACGGGTCCCTTGGCCGTGAAAAGCTTGGGCGTGTGGCAATCGTGGCAGCCGCCGGCAAAAACCATATACTCGCCACGTGCGAGCTGAGTCTTTCGCTTGTCGGCCGCAGTTTGACCGGCCTGAGTGCCAACGCGAACCGCGAACAATGTGATCAAAAAACCGCACAGCAAAAGGGAGGCCCGAAATGAGTTTCTTCTCACGACTACCTCCGCCTGCATGGGATGAGGGATGTGCTGTAATATTACCATATTTTGTGTTGCACTCAGAAGCCGGGTGAGCCGATTTGGGGGAGGTTCTGATGCAGTATCCATTTTGGGTCGTGCCCTTTGGGTATGGCGTTCTCATGGCCGTGGTCGGCGTCCTGCACGTATTCGTCTCGCACTTCGCCATCGGCGGCGGTTTCTTCCTGGTCGTGGTGGAGCGCGCGGCACGCAAGGCGGGTGACGCTCAGCGGCTGGAATTTCTGCAAAAACTCAGCCGCTTTTTTGTGCTCACGACTCTGGTTATGGGCGCCTTGACGGGCGTCGGCATCTGGTTTGTCATCGGCCTCCTGAACGCAGCGGCCACTGAAGTCCTCATTCACAATTTCGTTTGGGGCTGGGCCATTGAGTGGACCTTCTTCGTCGTTGAAATCCTGGCCGCCCTTTTGTACTACTACGGCTGGAAGCGCATGTCACCCGCCGACCACATGATCCTCGGGTGGATATACTTTGTTTTCGCCTGGCTCTCGCTCTTTGTCATCAACGGCATCCTGACTTTCATGCTCACCCCAGGCGCGTGGTTGACCACGGGGAACATCTGGGATGGATTCTTTAACCCGACCTTCTGGCCGTCACTGGTCCTTCGCAGCGCAATTGCGGTGATGCTCGCGGGGCTCTATGCCCTTCTTGTCGCCGCACGCTGCAAACCGGAGACATTCAAAACCCGGATGGTGCGACAGACCGCCTGGTGGAGCATGATTGGACTGGCTGCCGCACTTCCTTCTTTGTACTGGTATTGGAGAGCCATCCCGACGACGATAACCGCGGCCGCTCTCGGAGCTTTGCCGACTCCGATGCGAGCATTGCACTACTTTCAATGGTTCGCGGCCGCCCTCGCGATTTTGCTGATCTCGTTTGGATTGATAGTTCCCAAACGTTTGCGCTTATCGGTGGCGGTTTTGATGATGGTTCTGGGACTCGGCTGGTTCGGCTCCTTCGAGTGGTTCCGCGAATCCATCCGAAAACCTTACGTCATATTCGGATATATGTACGGTAATGCAGTTGAGGTGCGGGATGTCGACACTTACAAAAGGGATGGTTACCTTGCGAAGATCGCGTACCGCACCGGTGACGACGGCGCCGATCTCTTTCGCCATGCCTGCCGGAGTTGTCACACCATCGAGGGTTACAATTCCCTCAAACCTGCCTTTGACGGCGCCGACCCTGCCTTCATCGCCGCCATTGTCCAGAGTATCCATCTCCTAGCGAAGGGCAATATGCCTCCCTTCCTGGGAACACCAGGCGAGGCCAATGCGATCGCCGCTTACCTTGAGACCAAGCTTGATCGCCGGCCCCTCCCGGCGATTTACGGGTTGCAGGGGATCGCTTTGGGGGAAAAGGTGTTTCAGATTCGTTGCGGCAAATGTCACCCCATGGGCAGTCTGCAGGAGAAAACCAAGTCGCTCACCGGCCTTACTCAGGAGGACTACGAAAATGTTCTGAATAATGCCGCCGAACTCGGCGACGGAATGCCGGCTTTTACTGGAGATGAAGCCGAGCGCCGGGCGTTGATTGAGTACTTTCGCACATTTAAAGCAGGAGGGAAACAATGACGCTTCCCGACTCGAGCTTTCTTCCGGCTCCGCTGTGGGTGATTACGGCTCTGCACGTACTAACTTTGAGCCTGCACTTCGTGGCCATGAATTTTGTGCTGGGGGGCACTCTGATTGTTCTGATGGGGAGGTTCGAGCGGCGTTGGGAGAATCCCACCGTACGACGCTTCATCGCCCTCTTCCCCAGTGTGATGGCAGCCACGGTGACGTTAGGCGTGGCCCCTCTCCTTTTCTTGCAGTTAGTTTATCCGCGGCAGATGTATTCGGCTGCCATCGTAAGCGGCTGGTTTTGGCTGCTGGTGATCCCGGCAGTTATTGCAACCTATTACCTGTTTCATGCTGCCTGCCGCCCCGGAAACGCAGCCGCTTCCAGCAAAGCCCGATTTCTCTGGCCAGCATTGTGCGGACTCCTTTACGTGTCCCTTCTTTACAGCTCCGTTTTTTCCCTGGCGGAACATCCCGGACTGATTCAGCAACTTTACGCTCGCAGCCAAACGGGGTTTCAATGGAATCCCCATCTCGGAAACTATTTGTTTCGGTGGCTGCACATGGTGCTGGGGGCGGTGACGGTGGGAGCTTATTTTGTGGGGCTGCTGGGCAAGGATGATCCGGAAACATTTCCAGTTGCCAGGCGGCTGTTTGGCTTCGGGATGGCTGCGGCGGCCGCTGCCGGCTTTGCTTACCTTGTTTCCTTGCAGGAGATTCTGCCCGGCCTCATGCGAACGCCGGCGATATGGGCGCTGCTTGTGGCCATCCTGCTGTCACTCGGCTCCCTCCATTTCTATTTCCAGCGTCGCTTTCTTCCCTCGGGCCTGGCCTTATTTGTCTCTCTGCTGCTGATGGTCAGTGCGCGGCAGCAGGTGCGCGTGCTCACCCTGCAAGGTCATTTTTCTCCTGCCTCCTGGAGGATTGCTCCGCAGTGGTATCCCTTTCTCCTCTTCCTGGTCTGTCTTGTGATTGCTGCAATACTGGTTGTCTACATGATGCGTCTGTTTTTCGGCAGGCACCCGGATGCACCTCAACTTTGACCGCGCGGTGGTGCGGGATCACACACGGCCGGCACTTTTTTTCCTGGCACATGTCTTCGCCCCGGAACAGTCACGCTGGGGTAAACGGATTCAAAATTCCAAATTCAAAGATGACTCAGCCTGCGAGCCTGCCGGAGAGCGCGTTGTTATAAAAGGAAGCGCTTGACGTGTACATACGATTCCACTATGCTATATATACAAAGGTGAGGACGGACACATGGCCGTAACACTTACATCGATAAGGCTGGATACCCATCTGGCAGACGAAGCCGCCAAGGTTCTCGGCGTCAAATCCCGGACAGAGGCGGTGCATATAGCGCTGAGGGAGATTGTGGCGCTGAAGCGATTCAAGGATTTGATGAGGAAGCACGCGGGAAAACTCTCGTTCGCGGGTCACGGTGAGTAACCTCGTTATCTTTGACACATCGATCTTTATCGATCACCTGCGCACCGGATGTCATCAGCAGCGAATCGAATCGCTGAGCGGCCTTATCCGAACTTCTTCCGTGGTACTAGCGGAGTTGTGGCGTGGCGCTACAGAACCGGCGGAACGGGAGTTCTTGCGAGCGCTGGAGAAGAACCACCGCGTTCTGACGCCGTCGGAAAAGAATTGGCTGGAGTCCGGCCGGCTGTTAGGGAAAATCTATGCCGCCAAAGGGTTCACGCCGGACAAGCTGCGCGACCTTCATTTCGACGTGCTCATTGCGCTTACGGCGCGGTCTCACGGCGCCCGCGTCATTACCTCTAACCGCGCCGATTTTGCAATGATCAACGCCTACCGGGAATTCCAATTTGAAGTGTGGCCGCCCCAAGCTTTATTTTGAAACGCAACAAAAGCAAGCAAGTAGCGCCCCATTTCACTTACTTCACTTCAGCCGGGTTGACAAAGCGCTTCAAATGAGCGTTTATGGCGGTCGCCCCGGAGGTTGGCCGGCTGATCTTCCTGCTTGTCCGCAGCCGCCGACCCGCACGGGTCGTGGAGTTCGGCGCTTCATTCGCCTTGTCTACGATTCACATTGCTGCCGCCCTCCGCGACAATGGCTTCGGCAAAATCATCACCGCCGAGCAGAACGACTGTCCCTTCGATAACGGCTGCTGTTGCATTTCCTCTTTAGCACGACCCAAGGTGCGTGCGTACCTTCGTCAACTACGCGGCTTAATTCCGAGCCGACTTTGCCGCGCCTTGCGTGAAAGTCATCTCGTCGCGCTTGGGGTGGGCGTCGACGGTCAGGCTGTCGCCCGGCCTGACTTCGCCGTCGAGGAGTTTCATGGCCAGCGGGTCCTGAATCAGCCGTTGGATGGCGCGCCGCAGCGGCCGTGCCCCGAACTGCGGGTCGTAACCCACGTGGAAGAGCAACTCGCGCGCTTTCGGCGTCAGCGTAATCTCGATCTTGCGTTCCGCCAGCATCCGCCGCAGGTGCTGAAGCTGCAGGTCGATGATCTTCTCGATTTCCGCTTTGCCCAGGGCGTTGAAGATCACCACCTCATCGATGCGGTTCAGGAACTCGGGGCGGAAGTGCTGAAGGAGCAGCGCCTGTATTTCCCGCTTCAGCCCCTCGCTGAGGACGCCCGCCTCACCCACCGGCGCACCCTTCTTCGTGGTCATGCCGATGGCGTGATCGACGCCGTTCATGGCCTCGTGAATGAGTTGGCTGCCGATGTTCGAGGTCATGATAATGACCGCGTTTTTAAAGTCCACGGTGCGGCCCTTGCCGTCCGTCAGGCGGCCGTCCTCGAGAATCTGCAGGAAGATGTTGAACACATCGGGATGGGCCTTCTCGATTTCATCAAAGAGCAGCACGGCATAGGGCCGGCGGCGAACCAGTTCGGTTAATTGTCCGCCCTCTTCGTACCCGACGTAGCCGGGCGGCGCACCGATCAGCCGCGCCACGGCGTGCTTTTCCATGTACTCCGACATGTCGAGGCGCAGCATGGCGCGCTCGTCGTCAAACAGGAACTCGGCCAGGGCGCGCGCCAGCTCCGTCTTGCCGACGCCCGTAGGGCCCAGGAACAAGAACGAACCGATGGGGCGGTTGGGATCGGCCAAGCCGGCCCGGCTGCGGCGGACGGCATTGGCGACGTTGCGCAGGGCTTCATCCTGCCCCACCACGCGTATCCGCAGGCGTTCCTCCATTTTCACCAGCTTTGCCACTTCGCCCTCAAGCATTTTGGAGACGGGAATCCGCGTCCAGCGCGAAACCACCCGCGCCACGTCTTCTTCGTCCACTTCTTCCTTCAGCATGCGGCCGGTCTTGTCAATGCTTTCCAGCTTGGCGTTGGCCGCCGCGAGTTCCTTCTCCAGTCCCACCAGCTTGCCGTAGCGGATCTCCGCCGCCTTGTTCAGGTCGCCCTCGCGCGTGACGCGCGCCTCTTCAATTTTTGCCTGCTCGATCTCCCCCTTCAGCCGGCGAATTTCCGCAATCACTTCTTTCTCGCGTTTCCAGCGCAGCTTCAGTTGGTCGGACTTTTCCTTCAGTCCGGAGAGTTCTTTCTCAATCACCTGCAAGCGTTCGCGCGAGGCCTGGTCTTCCTCCTTGCGCATCGCCTGGCGCTCAATTTCGAGCTGCGTCACGCGGCGCTCAATCTGGTCGATCTCGGAGGGCATCGAATCAATCTCGATGCGCAGGCCGGAAGCGGCTTCGTCAATCAGGTCAATGGCTTTGTCCGGCAAAAAGCGGTCGGAAATGTAGCGGTTGGACAGCACTGCCGCCGCGACAATGGCCGAATCCTTGATGCGCACGCCATGATGCACTTCGTAACGTTCCTTCAGGCCGCGGAGGATGGCGATGGTGTCCTCCACCGAGGGCTCTCCCACCAGCACCGGCTGGAAGCGCCGCTCCAGGGCGGCGTCCTTTTCGACATACTTTTTGTATTCGTTCAGGGTGGTGGCGCCGATGCAGCGCAGTTCACCCCGCGCCAGCGCCGGCTTCAACATGTTGGACGCATCAATCGATCCTTCGGCAGCGCCCGCGCCCACCAGGGTGTGCAGTTCGTCGATAAAGAGGACGATCTGGCCGCTGGCTTCTTCAATTTCCTTCAGCACCGCTTTCAGGCGGTCTTCGAACTCGCCCCGGTACTTTGATCCCGCTATCAGAGCTCCCAGGTCCAGCGCGACAAGGCGCTTCGACTTGAGCGATTCGGGGACGTCCCCCGCCACAATCCGCTGCGCAATGCCCTCGACAATGGCCGTCTTGCCCACGCCCGGTTCGCCAATCAAGACGGGATTGTTCTTGGTGCGGCGTGAAAGCACCTGGATCACCCGGCGCACTTCCTCGTCCCGGCCAATCACCGGGTCAAGCTTGCCGCGGCGAGCCAATTCAGTAAGGTCACGCGCGTAGCGCTCGAGGGCCTGGTACTTGGCTTCGGGGTTCTGGTCAGTCACCCGCTGGGTCCCGCGCACGGCCACCAGTGCCTGCAAAATGGCATTGTGCGTCACGCCCAGGCGGTGCAGGATTCGACCCGCCGGATCGTTGGCCTTTTTCGCCAAGGCTAACAGCAGGTGCTCGGTCGAGACATATTCGTCCTTGAACTGCTCGGTTTCCTTAAAAGCTTGGTCAAAAACTTCCTTCAGGCCCGGTGAAATGTAGTAATCCGACACTCCCCCTACCTTGGGAAGCGCTTCGATTGCCTTGTTGGCTGCTTGGCTCACCGCGGCGGGCGGCGCCCCCAAGCGCTGGAGAATCCCAGGGACTATGCCCTCCGGTTGCTCCACCAAGGCAAGCAGCAAATGAACCGGCTCCATCTGCTGGTTTCCATTGCGCCCGGCAATTTCCTGCATCGCCTGAAGCGCCTCTTGCGCTTTTACGGTAAATTTGTCAAATCGTGTGGCCATGATGAAACCTCTTTAGCTATCAGCTATCAGCTATCAGCTATCAGTTCTCAGCTATCAGCGAGGGCCGAAAATACTGCAATTGGCGCTGAATGCCTTACCTCATCAGGTGGTTCTTGAGTCGGAACTCTCTATGTACAGCCAGTCCTTGTCTGGAGCGGCGATCCTCGGGTCTTTGGCTGCGAGCCGGCCGAAAACTGATAGCTGAAAGCTGAAAGCTGAGAGCTTGTTTCTCCAAAAGCTGAAAGCTTGTTTCTCCAAACAAAAGCCGCGTCCGAGACCCCCCGTGAAGTCCGGGCTCGAGACGCGGCGAAGAACCCGCTGGCTGGGGCGGAGCGGGCAGATTTACCGTCCACCGCCCCCGCCGACACGGACAAGCGCTTTAGTTCTTGCTGACGTTGATCTTGATCGTCTTCGGTTTCGCTTCTTCTTTCTTCGGCATCGTCAGCGTCAAAACGCCATCCTTGTAGTTCGCTGCAACCTTGTCGGAGTCAATGCTGTTGGGCAGAGAGAAGGTGCGCGTAAAGGTTCCGTAGGAGCGCTCAACGCGGTGGTAGTTCTGCTCCTTCACTTCTTTTTCGAACTTGCGCTCACCCTTGAGGTACAGGGTATTGTCCTCGACACGAATTTCCACGTCATCGGGGTTGATACCAGGCAACTCTACCTTCAACACCAGATTCTCGCCGTTCTCGTAAATGTCCACAGGTGGCGCCCATGTCCGAGTCGAGACTTCACCTTCAGCAAGCGCTGGGGAGAAAGCCTCGCGGAACAAGCGGTCGAATTCACGCTGCGTAGCCATCAAGTCTCGGAAAGGTTCCCATCTAACAATCGCCATGGTAGTTATCCTCCAATTTCTCTGAACGTCAACTTGCCTTAGTACAACATCATAATAAAATCTTAGTGTGTATATGTCAAGAATTATTTCTGCCATATTTTCAATGACTTGTATAGCCGTGAGTCTGCAGATCCGGTTTTCCGCGTTTCCTGGGCTTGCCTCCGTGCTGGACGCCCAAGGGCGGCCACAGGCGCGCTGGCCCGATGAGAGACACGAGGCTATTGTAACTTCCACCTTCGCGGGGTAGACTATGGACTCCCTGACTTAGTTGCGTAACCTGACAATCCCTGTGACGGCCACATTGGATGTTTTGTAGGAGCCTCAGGGCTGCATGAACTTTCGGCCCCACGTGTTTGAGGGACGTAAGATGCACGATCAACTGACTCACGACCAAGCGCCCACAGCGCCCGAACCGCAGTCCCCGACAGAACCGGTAGCGAGCGACAGCCCATTGCTGCTTCCTTATGAAGAGAGCTGCAAAAAAGTGCGGGATCTGGCAATGCGCCAGCTCAATCGCTTCATGTCTTACGAAGCCAAGGTCCTGAAGGGGGACGATGCGGACGCGATCCATGACATGCGCGTGTCCAGCCGGAGGTTGCAGCAGGTGCTCGACCTGCTTTATCCCAGGCCACGCCCGCCGGAGCTGCGCCGGATGCGGCGCCAGATCCGACGTTGCCGTCAGGCGCTGGGAGATGTGCGAAATTGTGACGTGTTGCTGGCCCTGGTAGATCGAACATTGGGACGGAAGCGCTCGGCGCGGCGCGACGCGTGGACGGCGGTGCAGCATTTTCTCTTGATGCGCCGGTCAGAGAATTATCTGCGGGCCATGCGCAAGTTCGGGAAGATTAACCTCGCCCTGTCTTACGTGCACCTGAAAGAGATTCTACAGCACGATAAAGCGCACGATCACTCCGTCGAGCAATCGCGCCACGGGCCGGAGGCACCGCACCCCGATTTTGGCCGGGATCTCATCAACAGCCTGGAGCCGGTGTGGAGCGGTTTCGAAGATCGCATCGCGCAGTCGCATCGCCATTCCCGCCCGGAGGTCATCCACGGGGCGCGCATTGCAAGCAAGCGTCTGAGGTACCTTGTGGAAGTTTTCCACGAGTTCGGCGTGCCGGGCAGTGCTGACGTCCTGGCATGGCTCCGTCAACTCCAGACCCATTTGGGGAATTGGCACGACTTGGAAGTGCTGGAGTCCATGATGATCGAGATGGTGGCGCGGCCGGATTTCCTGCGAAAGCAACTGCCCCTGGCTATGGACGTGGAAAAGCTGATACTTCGTAACCGGCGAAACAAGGCCGGCTTCGAAGAGCAGTATTCCCGGATGTCGCGGAACTCGATAGAAATGCGCCGCCTCAAGGAGTGGGTGTCCTACGTGCTGGCGTCGCCCTCCGGCGCTGTCGTAAAGGTCTGATCCCCGGATGCGGGTTGCTCCGAGGCCGGCGTGGGTGCTTTGTTAAGCCCGGGCATTTCCAACACCTTCTTGGCAGCCTGCTCCGAGGATTCTCCGGCCGGGGCGGGGACCGAAAAGAGCGGCTCGGGCGGCTCGCCGCTCAACACCCGCGCCACTCCCGCACGCAGGTGTTCGAACACGGTGCGCACGTCGGGTGTGGCATCGATGACTTCGAAGTTGTATTCCTTCGCCAGGTGTTCAAACTCCGTTAGCAGTTCAGTTTGATATTTCCGAAAGCTGTCGTACATATCCTCGCTGGGATGAATATCCATCCCCGATTCCCAGTAATCAAACCCCCGGGAGAAGACCACGCGGGGAATCAGATCATCCACGCCAATGCGTAAATAGAAGATGGCGTCGGGCTTCAAAGCAAAACCATAGGCGTTGCGAATCCAGCGCGGGTCGGCGCCCCGCACAATGGCCCGCGCGATCAGTGAATAGATGTAGCGATCGGTGAGCACCACAAACCCCGCGCGTAGCGCAGGAACGATTTCATGTTCAAGACGGTCGGCGAAATCCGTGGCATAGAACAAGCTCAGCGTGACGCGCCCCAACGTGTGGCCCTCTTTTGCCTGCTGGATACCCTTTCCGGCCAGTTCAGAGCGCTTGATGGCAGTGTCGAGCACCGCCCGGCCCTGCTGCTCCAGCCACGGCCGCAACAGCCGGATCTGTGTTGACCGGCCCACGCCGTCGGTCCCTTCGACTACGATGAGCTTGCCGGTCAGTTCCGCCAAGTTCATGCCCGGCAGAGGTGCAGCATAAGTCTCTCTCACGGCGCTACCCTCAATCGCTTGGCTTGAGCCAATTTGGCCCGAACAATCTGCCGCATGTAGGTCTGTTGCTCCTCAATCGGACGCGTGGCATCGACGGTGGTCAAATCGAATTCCGGCACCATCTTCTCGTACTCTTCCAGAATTCGTCCCTGGAACAGGCCAAAGCTTTCTTCAGGATCCTCGCTCAAGCCCAGGTCCATTCCTGCCTCGTAGAACTTCACCCCGGACCGCCCGTCCAGAATGCGCTTCATGGCGACTTCCAGGGGCACGCGGAAGTAGAAAGCGGCGGTGGGCTTCACCGCGAAACTGTAAAGTTCGCGCACCCACTGGCGATCCATCCCGCGCACCACGTCGCGCGCAAACGCCGTATAGATGTACCGGTCACACAGCACCACGGCCCCGGCCTTCAGCAAAGGGATGATGTTGTGTTCCATGCGGTCCGCGAAGTCCGTAGCGTGGATCAGAGAGAAGGTGGAGGGGGTCAGCATCTGTTTCTTCTTCCCCCGCTTCGTCGTGTCTCGAACGAGGGGAGACGAGTTCCACTCGCTGAACACCACGCCGTACCCTTCCGCTTGCAGCCACTGATGCAAGAGTAAGAGTTGGGTGGATTTTCCTGAGCCGTCGATTCCCTCCACCACAAAAAGTTTGCCGGGAAAACGATGCTCGCCGTACCGTTTCATGCAGACGCTCCGGTGACTGCCGCCTTGCTTGATGTGGAACCTAATTGTAACACACGCCATAAGGGGAACATGAGCGCGAGCAGACAGATTGTACATTATCCCCAGTAGCAGTAAACTGCTTGGAGCCATAGCAGCGACTATTACAAATGATTCACGGGTGCCTTATGAACCTCAAGTATTATCTGCTTCTAGCATCGTTAACATTTCCAGTTTGCCTCGCGACCCTTGAGGCGCAGACGCCTCCTCCCAAGGTGATCGATGTCCACCTTCACCACAATGGTGATCCGGCTTTCCTGGAAAAGTTGGTGGCCAAGCTCGATTCGGTGGACGGACTGGCCTTCCTCCTCACCCCTCCGAAAGACCTCGATAGCGTGAAAGGCTTCATCGCCAGGCATCCCAATCGCCTGATGGGGCTGGGAGACATTCCCTTGGACGACCCCAATGCCACGGAGCTGGTGGATCGGTTCCATGCTGCGGGCTTTCGCGGGTTGGGGGAATTGTCCGGCCCTCTCAAGAATTACGATGATCGGAGCTACTGGCCCATTTACGAGCGCGCGGAAAAGTACAGGATGATCTTGCTGTTCCACACCGGCATCCTGGCGCGTGATAACCCCGACGTTCCCTCGGACGTCAGCGTGGATCGTATACGGTCCATCACGTTGGATGGCATCGCCCGGCGCTTCCCCAAACTCACAATCATCGGCGCCCACTTGGGCAATCCCGATTACGCCTGGTCCGCGGAGATCTCGCGATGGGATCCCAATCTCTACTTCGACTTGTCGGGCTCGTCGCTTATCAAGAAGCAGGACGACCCCACGTTCTGGAAATCGATCTTCTGGTGGTCGGGCATCGTGAGCCCACACACCCCGGCCAATGCGCCCAATGCCTTTGAGCGCCTCGTGTTTGGATCGGATGTGTTCAACGGCGAACTGGAGGAGTTTGACCGGCAACTCGAGCGCTACCACAAGATGCTGGATGCCTGCGGCGTCCCTAAGGCCTCCCAGGACATGATCTTCTTTGGCACGATGTGGAAAATTCTGAATGCGCAAAAGCCGTGACGGCCGCGCGCCCGCGGATATGATAAACCCGCGAAAACGCCCGACTATTGGGGCAGATCTTTGCGAAGCGCGTCCACCATATTGCGGGCGTCGGAAGGACGCGCCGAGCTTGGCGCAAAGTGGAACGTCTTTCCCGACGTAAGCGTGATGTGGAACGTGGCCGTAGCGACGGAGGAAGTCTTGATCTCCTTGATGTCGCTTAACGGTATGTTGATAAGCGTCTTTCCTCCCTCCTGATACTTGAGTGTTCCCGCCGATACCACCAGTAATCCCTTAACCTTGTGAGTCTCGAATATCTCCGTGGGACTTCCAAGATGGAACGCCTCAAAGCGTTGGGTATCGGAGGAATCCGTGGCTGCCGGCGATGCCGGGGTGGGCGGCACGGTGGCGACGCCCTTGGCGGTCACCTCAAACGGCACCTCTACTTCCTGATCGTCGGGATTGACCACATACAGGCTTCCGGCGCCCGGCGTAGCGTCAGTCGCGACCTTGATGTGTACGGTAAGGTCGGTGCCGGAAGAGAACGTAATGCCCATCACGCGGATATCCGGATTGGCAAAGCTCACCTTGGTGCCCTGCACAAAGTTCTTGCCGCTAATCTTCAAATCCAAATCGAATCCGGGACTCACCTGGGGTGGTTGAACCGTGGTTACCGTGGGTCCATTCGGAGCAGGGGGTGAAGGCGGCGCAGGGGGAGCAGCAGGGACCGTGGGTGTGGCTGGCGCTGTGGGCGCAGCGGGCGCCGGTGGTGCGGGAACCGGCGCTTGACGGGCCGAAACGGGCGCCGCAGCACTCTCGGGTGCCGGAGCCACAGCAGCTTGGCCCACCACGATCTTAAACGCCGCTTCCGCCGCACGACTGGCGGGATTGCTCACCAGCAGGCTTAGCGTGCTGGGTTGGGCTGAAGCGCTGACGCTCACTTGCGCTTCCAATCGTGTCGGGCTGACGCGCTTGGAGGACTCAACGTGCAACGCAGGAGATACCGATGACACATAGGCGCCGGCGGAAAAATTGCTGCCTTCCACAACCACCGTTACGTGGTCGCCGGGCGCAGCCTGATTCGGGCTGATTTGCTGAATCTGCGGGGTGGCATCCGGCAGGATGTCCGCATTCGTTTGCGGCGCGGCCAGAGCAGTGAGCGATGCGACGATACACAGAACCATAGCCGCAAACATCAGCCGGCTTGCCGTCCAAACCTTTGCAAAGGGAAGAGTGCCGCGTGTCATGGCAGACCATCCTATAAAGAGGAGGTGATATGGCGACCAATCGAGCGAATCTTAAGCTTGGCGCATGGGGCAAGTCAAGGCGAGCGTTAGGCGGGTAGTGTCTCAGCCTGAATTGGTAGCGGCGAGTTCACCTCGCCAAGTGGCGGCGTGAAGCCGCCTCTACGTCAAACTGAGACACTACCGTTAGGCGCCACCCAGGCCCCGTCACAGTTGTTGAAGGACGGGGGAGAAGAACGGTTGGGAGATGGAGGCTAGCTGCTAGCCCTGCATGACATTGTGTCATGCTATATTCAATTTTTCATAATTGGCGTAACTGGGTGTGTTTTCAGTATGTTCTCAGGTTCAAGAGGTGAAAAAGCGGTTTCCCGGCCTTGTGTTTTCAATAACTTCTCAGGTTTGGGAAGGTGCATGCGTGGCGGATATTGTGTCTTTGTTGATATTGCGTGACACTGGCCTTGCGACTAGCCATGAACGGATTTCGTTTACTGTCATCGGAAGTACCGAAGCGCCGGTTTGGAAACGCCGAGCCCTGATCATCGACTAAAATTATAGCCTATGTATGGCCTTTGTCAAGATGGAAACGTGCCCCGATTCTCCGCTACCGTTTCACCCGACATCCTGGAGGCGTCAAAGTTCACGTGAGGAGTGGAGCCCGCTCGGGCGGCATCTCCTCCATCGACACCAGGAACCAACTCTCAACCCCGTCTCGCAGCGGCCGGACTTCGTAAGTAAGCCGGAGGCGCGCCCCCAGCCCGGACGCCATGGAATAAGCGATGCTTTCAACGGTGACGTATCGCACGAGGTTTCTCCCTTCGATTCAAGCGCCCGCGCACACTTCCAGGGCTTTCGGCGTGGCCGGAATTCTGCTGACCCGAGGCGGTGCTGCCGGAATCCGTCGTTTCGTCTCCGGCGCGAGCAGTTTGCGCAGACGGCGGCGGGCCCGATGCAACTGGGACTTGGAGGTGCTCACACTACGTTCGGTCATTTCCGAAATCTCGCCGTGTCCATATCCCTCGACATCATGTAATTCGAGCGCGACTCGGTACCCGATGGGCAACTCCCCCATCGCCTCTCGCAAAGCAAGCCTGTCTACCATACCCACCAGTCCGTTATCCACTGAAGCCGCCTCGCGGGGCGGAAGCGTGGCCTGACTTTCGGTGCCCACGGATTCTTCCATGGATGTTATGGGCGACCTGCGCCTCCTGCGTACTTGCATGAGGAACTCATTAACCACCATGCGGTGGAACCACGTGAAAAAGGCCGATTCCCCCCGGAACGTGTGCAGTTTCTGGAGCAGCCGGAGGAAGGACTCCTGCATAAGGTCTTGCGCATCCGCTTCGTTGCGCGTCATGCGCAGGCAGAGGGAGTACACGGGCTTGCGGTAGTGGCGGTAAATGCCCTCAAAGTCCTTGCGGTTCAGCCGTTCGATGGTGTCTGATCGATCTGTTGGCAGATCAGGAAAGCTCGTCATACAGGTCACCCCGCTCCCGCAGAGTCGGTTCAGCGCCTGCCCTCCCACTGACAGGCTGGGCGTGGGGAGACACGGGCGCCGCGTAATGCCGGCATGCGCATCGGCACAGCCGTTCGTACGCTGGGTGCTCAACTATTTCGCTTTTATGGCTATGAGAGCGGTAGTGATAAGCGGATTATGATAGATGCAACTGACGAAAGCAATCCGGGCTAACCCTCGAATGGAAGGAAATGAATACTGATTCGTGCATTAGGGTTAACCCTGCGCATTAACAGTATCGGCGATAACGAACTGGACGGAGCTCCCGCAGTGTACGCAGGTGGTCCATAAATCGTGCTGCCCCATGCAGAGGGTGCGCGGCACACTGAATGATCGTAAGCAGTCTTGACAATGAATGATGTAATGCCCGTCGCCGTCCAATCTCCCCTGAGCCGGTTCGGTTTCAGCGGGCGCGGTTGGAGCGCGGCCGGAACACTCTCGCGTCAGCCGGGTCACGGATTGCAGCAGGGCATCGAATCCTATTTCATTCTTGTGGTGGTAGGCGTCGGCCCCCAGTCCTTTGGACATATCATCGGGGATCGATCCGGCGGTGATGGCAATCACCGGGAGGTGCGGAAATCGGTGGCGAATGATATGAAGCAATTCGATCCCCGACATGCGGGGCATGTGGAGATCGGAAATGATGAGGTTGGGGACTCCCCCCCGAAGTTTTTGCAGGGCGTCCAGCCCGTCTACAGCCGAGCGAACCACATAACCTGCCGCCACCAGGTAACCACTGATAACTTTTCGCATCAGCGGCTCGTCATCCACCAGCAATACCCGACTGCTCAGTTGGCCCACCATAGAATCGTTTCCCCCTGCCCTCTTTCTTATGGGCGATCCCCTCTGGGGGGGTGTCGAGCTGGCCGAACATTTGGAGGAAGACGTGCTTCGCGAGGCCCTGAGCTCTCTCGCGCCTGCTTTGCACAGGCAAAGGAAGTACACGCGCTGGCTATGTTGGCTGTAGTCCCCTTGAACCCTCAATGTTCGACCGCTCGGTACCCTCCGTCCTCGAGGAGAGAACCTTGTCCTGATAAGCCCCCTACCCCTCGCCGGCATCTCACGGTCGTTGCACAGTGCCCGCGATTGCCCGGCGACCCCAATCCGCCAAGGTTGCGCGACCAGTATGCTGTTGGCACAAAGCGAATACAATTCGCAATAACCCTGTATTTTCTCGGGATTAGGCAGCACCGGTCCTTAAGGGTAAACCCTACAAAGACTAATAGTCGTATCGGTGAAGAATCCCCTTGAACCGATCCAATATGCCTTCTACTATTCCCTAATCGCGTACCTGAGGCGGCGCAGGAGTCCATCGGTCGAACAACGGGTGCCATTCGCCCTCTGTGAGAGATTTCTCGAGCGCAGAGGTCAAGGAGAGCACTTTCTGGTCGCGCCTTGCCGCGGTTAAGAATTCTCTTACGCAGGGCTCACGGGAAAAGCCTTAATGAGGAAATCCTCATGAATGATAACCATCGGGACGAGGCTCCGCCGGAATCGCTGGACGGGCTGAAAGCGCGGCTGGCCGAAGCCGAAGAGACGTTGCGCGCCATCCGGCACGGTGAAGTTGACGCCGTGGTGGTGTCTGGCCCGCGCGGGGACCAAATCTACTCTTTGGTCGGCGCCGAGTCCGTCTACCGGATTATCGTGGACACGATGAACGAGGCGGCGTTTACCGTATCCTTTGACGGCACCATCCTTTATAGCAACGCACAATTCGGGGATTTGCTGAAGCAACCGCTGGAAAAGATCGTAGGGGGCCATTTGCAGGAGTTTGTGGCTGCGGAAGAGCAGGGAGCCGTGGAGGCTTTCCTTGCCGAGGGCCGTTTGCAGCCGGTGAGGCGGCGGATGGTGTTTGCCGCCTCTGACGGGTCGTCTGCCCCCGCGCACATCGTGTCGAATGTGCTCGACGTGGCCGATGGCCCCAGCATCTGCGTGGTCGCCACTGACTTGACAGGACTCGAAAACCCGACGGAGCTGATCGCCAGACTACGAGAGCAGCAAAAGGCATTAGCAGAGAGCGACGCGCGCTTGCGCCAGGCGAATGCGGCGCTGGCGCAGCAGGTTGCGGCGGTGGAGGGGGCCAACGCCGGGGCCCGCGCCTCCGGCGCAACCGCCGTCAAGCTGATGGAGGAAGCCGTAGCGGCCCGCCGGAAGGCGGATGAGGTCAACAACGAACTGCTGCGCGAAATCGCCCGGCGCAGGCGCTTGGAAAGCCGGATATCGGCAGATCTTGCCGCCTTGCGGCAAATGCACGAGCTGAGCGAGAAGGTCCTGGAAACGGAGGAATTCCAGCCGCTGCTGCAAGAAATCATGGACGCGGCAGTGGCGATCATGCGCGCCGAGCGCGGCACCTTGCAACTGCTGGAAAGCAAAGGATTACGTATTGTGGCTCATCACGGCCAACAGGCGCCCTTCTTGGAATATTTCGCCACCACCGAGAATCGCGCCTCAGCGAGCGGCCTGGCGGCGGCGCGCGGCGAGCGCGTGATCGTCCCTGACGTTGAGCGAAGCGCCCTGTTTGCCCGCACGACGTCACTGCCGGTACTGCGCGCGGCCGGCGTGCGGGCAGTCCAGTCAACGCCGATCTTGAGCCGCGCGGGCGCGTTGCTGGGCGTCCTCTCGACCCAATGGGGCGTTCCCCACACGCCAGACGCGCACGACCTTTGGCGGCTGGACCTGCTGGCGCGCCAAGCCGGCGACGTGATTGAGCACGTAAAGAGCGAGGAGCAGCTTCGGACGACCCTGGAAAGCATCGGGGATGGATTCCTCGCCCTGGACGCCGAGTGGCGATTCATCTATGTCAATGCGCCCGCCGAGCGCATGTTGAATATCCGCCGTGGGGACGCGCTTGGCAAGATCTACTGGGACCTCTTCCCGTCGGTGGCAGGCTCACTGGTGGAGCAGGAATACCGGCGTGCGGCAACCGGAGAAACCAGGATATTTGAGAATTACTCCGAGCATGTCGGCCGTTGGTTTCACGCCCGGTGCTTTCCCCGCCAGGGCGGTGGCATTTCCGTTTACTTCCAGGACATTTCCGAGCGCAAGCGGGCGGAGGAGAAGCTGCGCGCCTCGGAGGAGCGTTTCCGGGTGCTTTCAGAGGCAATGCCCCAAATCGTGTGGAGCGCCGACGCCAAGGGCGAAGTCGACTATTTTAACCAGCAAGCGCTTCATTATAGTGGCTCCCCTTCCGAAGACGTCAGCGGCTCGAAATGGGAGGCGTCCGTCCATCCCGATGACGTGGCTCCTACCGCAGCCGGATGGCGCCGCGCTTTAAGAACCGGCCGGGCCGGCCAGCTCGAGTACCGATTGCGGCGCGCCGATGGCGAATACCGTTGGCACCTGAGCCGCGCCGTGCCCGTCTGCAACGAAAAAGGTGAGGTGGTCCGCTGGATTGGCACGGCCACCGATATCCACGAACAAAAGACCGCCGAACAGACACTGGAGCAGCGTGTAACGGAAAGGACAGCGGAGCTGGCAAGGGTAAACCGCACGCTGCGCACGCTCAGTGACGTGAACCAAGCCGTCTTGCACGCTCGCACCGAGATGGAACTGCTCGAGGAAGTTTGCAGGATCCTGGTGGAGGTGGGCGGTTACCGGTTCGCCTGGGTAGGCCGTCCTGAGCAGGACGAGGCAAAGAGCGTGCGTCCGGTGGCGCGCGCCGGGATCGAAAACGGTTATCTGGACGCCGTCAAGATCACGTGGGCCGACGAGCCCTGGGGGCGCGGACCAACGGGTACGGCCATCCGTCTGGGGCAGATTACGGTGAACCGCAATACGGAGAGTGAAGCAATCATAACACCCTGGCGGGAAGAACTGGTTAAGCGCGGCTACGCCTGCTCGATCGGCCTGCCCTTGCAAGCGGGCTCACAAACGCTGGGTGCTCTCACCCTCTATGCGGCGGAACCCGAGGCATTCGACGACCAGGAAATCAAGCTCCTTTCCGAGTTGGCGGCCGACCTGGGGTTCGGGATGGATGTGATTCGCACTCGCGAGGAGCGCCAGCGAGTCGCGGACTCGCTGCGAGAAAGCGAAGCCCTGGCCCGCGCCCGGGCCGACGAGCTGGCGGCATTGATGGAAGCGGACCCCGGCATCGAGTTCATTGCACTCGATCCCGAGTGCCGGGAGATGACCACCAATCCTGTGGGTCTTCGCTTGCTGGGCCTGCCCGTTGGAGCGAACGTCTCGCTCAGTGCGCCGCAGGGCGGGCGACTGCCGTTCCGGGCCCTCAACGATGGGCGCGAGCTGGCGCCGGAAGATTTGCCCGTTCAGCGCGCCGCCTTCACCGGCAAGCCGGTAAAGGATTTCGAGCTGACGCTGGCGTTCAATGATGGAAGGACGCGAGAATTATTGGGTGACGCTGTCCCGCTGTTTGACGCTGAGGGAAAAGTACGGGGGGCGGTGGGCTCATTCGTCGATATCACGGAACGCAAGCGGTCCGAAGAAGCTATGCTGAGGGCCTCGGTGGAAATCCGGGACCTTTACAACAACGCGCCTTGCGGCTACGACTCGCTGGACGCCAACGGTGTGGTCGTGCGCATCAATGACACCGAGCTTCGTTGGCTGGGTTACAGCCGCGAGGAGGTGATCGGCAAGCTCAACATTGTTGACCTCTTCTCGGAAAAAAGCAAACTGCCGTTTGAGGAGACTTTTGCAGAGTTCAAGAGGACGGGTGTGCTCCATGACCTGGAAATTGAACTGGTCCGCAAGGATGGGTCGGTTTTCCCGGCGCTCGTGAACGCCACCGCCGTCCGCGACCAGGACGGGAACTTCGTCATGAGCCGGTCGACGCTTATTGACATAACCGTTAGGAAGCGGGCGCAGGCGGCCGCCGCCGCCGAGCGTCAGCGTCTGTATCACGTGCTGGAAACGCTGCCGGGCAATGATCTGCCTGCTGACGCCCGATTATCGCATCGCCTTTGCCAACCGCAGCTTCCGCGAAAAGTTCGGCGAATCCCAGGAAAGACATTGTTATGAAGATTGTTTTGGCCTTAGCGAGCCATGCGAATTCTGCGAATCCTATAATGTGCTGGAAACCGGCAAGCCCCACCATTGGGAGTTGGTCACTCCCGATGGCAGCGTGATGGATGCCTACGATTTTCCGTTCACGGATGTGGACGGTTCACCCATGATTCTTGAAATGGAGATCGATATCACGGAGCGCAAGCGCGCCGAGGAATCCCTCCGGAAGCTCTCCGCGCAGTTGCTCCACACGCAGGATGACGAGCGGCGCCGCATCGCGCGGGAGTTGCATGACAGCATCGGGCAGGAACTGGCAGCCCTGGACCTGAACCTGGGATGGATCAAGCAATCGGGGCTGAGCCTTGACGCCCGCACCCACGAAGTGCTCACGGAGAGCTTTGCCGCGGTGAAGCGATGCACGCAACAGATCCGGGACTTCTCCTACCTGCTGCACCCTCCCATGCTCGATGAATACGGACTCATTTCGGCGCTCCGGTGGTTCTGCGAGGGCTTTGGCCGTCGAACGGAAATTGATGTAAATCTGCATCTGCCGGACAATCTGCCCCGTCAGTCAATGGATGTGGAGACAGCCCTGTTCCGCGTGGTGCAGGAATGCTTGACCAACGTGCAACGGCACTCCGGCAGCGCCACCGTCGGCATTCGGGTGGTGCAGGAAGCGAACCGCCTCAGCCTGGTGGTGGCCGACCAGGGCCACGGCGTGCAAGCTCCGGAACCCGGTAGCGCGGTTCGGCCGGGAATCGGCGTGGCAGGTATGCGAGAAAGAATGCGGGAATTGGGGGGCAGCCTGGAGATAGAATCGGATGGCCACGGAACCGTCGTTCGGGCGAGCATTCCCCTTAAAGAGGAGAAGCCGGCATGAAAGCAGTGCGTATTTTGGTAGCCGATGACCATGAGGTGGTGCGGCACGGCCTGCGACGCTTGCTGGAAACCCGGCCGGGTTGGCAGGTGTGTGGCGAGGCAGCGACGGGTACCGAAGCCGTGGCCAAGGCCCGGCAATTAAAACCCGAAGTGGTCGTCATGGATTTTGGCATGCCCGAAATGAACGGGGCGGACGCCACCCGGCAGATTCTTGAGGCCTCTCCCCACACCGAAGTGCTGGTCCTTACCATGCACGACGCCGAGCAGATGGTCCGGGATATCCTGTCATCAGGAGCCCGCGGCTACGTTTTGAAGTCGGACGCCAGCCGCGACCTGCTGGCGGCCGTCCAAGCCCTGCTGGCCCACAAGAGCTTTCTTTCGCCCGCCGTGTCCAAGGTGGTTGTGGAAAGCTATGTGCGGGGTTCCGACACAGAAAAGGCTGATGATGGCCTGACGCCGCGCGAACGCGAAATTGTACAACTGGTGGCAGAGGGGAAGAGCAATAAGGAAATTTCCGGGCTTTTGGACATCAGCGTGAAGACTGTGGAGGCGCACCGGTCGCACCTGATGCACAAGCTGCATCTCTCGTCGGTCAGCGAGTTGGTTCGCTACGCCATCCGCAACAAGCTGGTGGATGCGTGAATTGTAGCCATCGTGCGTTCAGCATATAATCTGTTTCTGGCGTCGGCGGTATTCTTGAGACCCGCTCAGATTCCTTCCTGATATGTATCTGATTTACAGCATGCTTTTCTCGGTGGGCGCGATCTTGGCAGCGCCGTATTATTGGTGGCGCAAGGGGCGCGGACGGAAGCGCGGGTATTGGCGGGAGCGGTTCGGCCGCATCCCGTATCAGGAAGCCGCTCCCGGCGCGATCTGGGTGCATGCCGTCTCGCTGGGAGAGATGCTGGCGGTTGCCGGCTTGATCCAGCAAATGGAGAAGGCATTCCCCGAACGAAAGATCTACCTGAGCCACGTCACCCCGGCGGGGCGTGAAGCCGGCGAAAAGCGGCTGCCCTCCATCGCCGGCCGCTTCTATCTTCCCCTGGACTGGCGATGGATAACGCGCAAAGCGCTGGCCCGCATTCGCCCTTCCCTGCTGGTGATTGTCGAGACCGAGTTGTGGCCCAACCTGCTGCATGCCGCACGGCAGGCGGGCGCGCGCGTGGTGATGGTGAACGCGCGCCTATCCGCGCGATCGTTTCAGCGCTACCGGCTGGTGCGGCCCTTCATGCGGCGGGTGCTCGCCGACGTGGACCAAATCAATGCCCAAACGGAAGCCGACGCCGCGCGATTCATCCAGTTGGGCGCGAAACCCGAGCGTGTGAGGATGGCGGGAAACCTGAAGTTTGATGCGCAGCCTCCGCAACTCGGGGAATTCGCACGCAGCTTGAAAAGCGCCATCCGGCACGCTCAGCGGGGACCGGTCTTGGTGGCCGGCAGCACCATGCCCGGCGAAGAAGAGTTGGTGCTTGAGGCGTGGGACCTGATCCAGGCCCGGTACCCTAAAGCGCTCCTGATCCTGGCGCCGCGCCATCCCGCCCGCTTTGAGGAAGTCAGCCAGGACCTGGCGCGGGCCCAGCGCGGCTTTGTCCGCCGCACCACGTTGCCCACGGAAGAGCGGGCCTTATCGCGCCAACTGGCGTCCACCTCAATTCTTTTGCTCGACACGATTGGCGAATTGGCGGGCGTATTTGAGGTGGCGGATATCGTTTTCATCGGCGGCAGCCTCGTTCCCACGGGAGGGCACAACGTACTCGAACCCGCCTACTGGTCGAAGGTCATTGCGTTTGGGCCGCACATGGAGAATTTCCGCGACATTGCCAAGCTGTTTCTCGACGCCGAGGCCGCCATCCAGGTTCGCACCCCGGAGGCACTCGCCCACGCCACGTGGTTGCTTGAGAACAAAGAAGCGCGCGAGGGCCTGGGCGCCAGAGCACGGCAGGTGCTGGAACAGAACTCGGGCGCCACCGCGCGCACGCTTGAGAACCTGCGCAAATATTTGGTAAACGCGGAACGCGCATGATGACTCGCGCCGAGACGCAGAGAATAATAGCAAAGAAAGGACGAAGGACACCAGAATGGGTGGGTGGAGACAGGGCTTCGTCCAGGTCGCTTTTAGTGAGATCACCATGCATGCCTCCTTTTATCTCTTGGTAGGTAATCCATCAGATAACGGCATAAAAATTGCTCGCCGTACCGGATGGAGGTGTGTCTTCTGCTCGGAATGGCGCAGCCGGGTAGGCTCGCGAGGCTCCTGGCCGCCCCCTGACGCGCTCGGCCGCGGCTCCGCCACGTGCCTTTCCCCATGGCCTCAGCAAAAAACTCGCAGGCCGCCGGCCCGCGGCGCGGCCCGCCGGCGACGGAGTATAAATTGCCGATTTTCGATTGCCGATTGGCACGTCCGGCACTTCCAGTTTCGAGTTTCCAGTTTCGAATTTCGAGTTTCCACGGTCAGGGAAGATGGGCGGAAGAAAAAAAATTTACGAACGAAGCCACCAAGTTATTGAAAACAAAGGATCACTGAACAAAATGACCGAGAAAAAGCGGACATTTTGGTTTAAGTATCGGACATTTTGGTTCAACGTGGTGACATTTTGACGTGGCCATTCAGCATTTTTCGGACACTTCGGCATGACGTGCCGACGTCTTGGGTGCCAACACGGAAGAACGGGACCGGAAGAGGGGGACGGGCCATTTCCGACTAACCGATGTTTAGCGCTCCCACCGTCCGAACCGCCGCGACTTTGACGTGACCCTGGGGTGGAGAACCATTCGACTTCCCTTTCCTCTTCCGTCCTGTCGCGCCGCCTTAGCACGCGGTAAATCCGTTTGAGAGGTCCTGTGAACGCTTTTTTGCTACCTTTATCTGCCGGGTTTCGATTCGGCGTGGCGATGCGACACGCCGCCTATCGGCGCGGGTGGCTTAAAACTCGGCGCCTGGCTCAGCCGGTGGTGAGCGTGGGCAACCTGACTGTGGGGGGGACCGGCAAGACACCGCTGGTGGTGTACATCGCCGGCATGCTGGCGCGCCGGGGCTGGCGTCCCGGCATTCTCACGCGCGGATATGGCCGCCGAAGCAGGACGGAGATGGTGGTGCTGCCGCCCGGGGAAGGCCACCGCGTCTACCCGCAGGAAGTAGGTGATGAACCGGCCCTCCTCGCCCGCGCGCTTCCCGGGGTCCCCACCGTAATTGGCGCCAATCGCTTTCGGAGCGGGCAGGCGGCGGAAGAGCTTTTCCACGTGGGGGCGCACATTCTGGATGACGGGTTCCAGCATCTGGCGCTGGCACGCGACGTGGACGTAGTGACGCTGGATGCGACACAACCGCTTTCCGACTGGCGCCTGCTTCCCGCCGGGCGCCAACGTGAACCCCTGTCTGCCTTGCGGCGCGCCCAGATGGTTGTAATTACCCGCACCGATTCCTCCGCTTCAAACCAGCTCGAGCCGTTGGTGTTGAAGACCCATCCAGGCGCCAAACTATTTCACAGCCGGACGGAATTGCTGGGGTGGGTGGACGCGCTGAGTGGCGAAGCCGTGCCGGGCGAGGGAATCCGCGGCGAAAGAGTTTCGGCCTTCTGCGGGATCGGCAACCCGGGGGCATTTTTCGCGGACCTGCGCCGTTGGGGATTCAGTCTCGTCGCGGAGAGTGCATTTCCCGACCATCACGTGTACACTGCGGCGGAGATTTACCGGCTATCGGCCGACGCCCGCAAGGCCGGTGCGGCCGCCTTACTCACGACCCAGAAAGATGCGGTAAAATTCAGTCCTGATTGGACGCCGCACCTGCCCGTTCTGGCATGCCGGATTCGGGCGCAGATTGTGGAAGCTGAGGATTTTGAGAAAACGCTGCTGGCCTATTTGGAAAGGGCGCATCCATGACGACTGCTGGCCGCTTGGCGAGCGTAGAGCGCATCCTGGTTCGATCCACGAATTGGGTAGGCGACGCAGTGATGACAATTCCAGCCCTGGAGGCCCTGCGGGCGCGCTTCCCGCGGGCGGAAATCGTCATCCTTGCGAAGCCTTGGGTCAGCGAATTGTACCTGCATCATCCAGCGGTGAACCGGCAGATCATTTATAAGCCCGCGAGTGAGCATCGGGGACCGCTGGGGCTTTCCAGGCTCATCCGGGAGTTGCGGGCGGAACACTTTGACGCGGCGCTGCTGCTGCCCAACTCGTTCCACGCGGCGTGGATCGCCTGGCTGGCGCGCATCCCGCTGCGCATCGGGTACGCACGCGACGGCCGCAGCCTTCTGCTCGACGAGGCCATCGAACCGCCGGTTCCTGCCGCGTACGGCCATCAGGTCTATTATTACTTGCAACTGCTGTTTCGCGCGGGCATCATTGACAATCCCCGGCCCGTTCATGAAATCCGGCTGCACGTGACCGATGCGGAAAAGCGATGGGCCACGCGAAAAATGGACACGCTGGGATTGGGCGGCCCGCGATTCATTGTGGGCCTCGCGCCCGGGGCGGCCTTCGGGCCTGCCAAGCGCTGGCTGCCGGAGCGCTTTGCCGCCTTGGGCGATCGCTTGATTGGTGCGTTGAACGCCGATGTGCTAATCTTCGGGTCTGCCGCGGATCGCCCCCTGGCGGAGGAAATTGCCGGCGTCATGAAGCACACGCCCGCCATCGTTGCGGGCGAAACTTCGTTGCGGCAACTGCTGGCCCTCATGGCGCGGTGCCGGCTGATGGTGACCAACGATTCGGGTCCCATGCACCTGGCGGCGGCCATGGGCGTTCCGCTGGTGGCCATCTTCGGCTCCACCGACGAGCGCGCCACGGGACCGTTGGGAAGCCAGGTAAAGATCGTGCGTCGAGCCGTCGAGTGCAGTCCCTGCGGGCGGCGCGTGTGCCCCATTGATTTCCGCTGCATGCAGAACGTCTCTGTCGAACAGGTGTTTGGAGCCACCCTGGAATTGGTGAAACGGTGGAACATTGCCCATGACCATTCGGCGTAACAGGGCGGAATGCGGCGAGGGATCATTCCGGTAGGAAACGGCCTTTAATCGAATGACCATCACCCTGTCGAACCGTGCTGCGCTGCTGGCCCTGGTGGAACGCTTCCCACGCCAACGCGTCCTCATGCTCGGTGATCTCGTCGCGGACGCGTCGCTCTACGGCGAAATCACGCGTGTGTCACGCGAAGCGCCGGTGCTGATCCTGAAGGAACGCGAGAAGCAGATAGTGCCGGGCGGCGGCGCCAATGCCGCGAATAACCTGGCCGCGCTGGGCGCCAAAGTCACCCCGGTGGGTGTGGTCGGCGACGACGAATCAGGCGACGCGCTGCTCGCGTACTTTCGTGAGAGGCAGATTGTTACCCGGCATATCGTTCGCGTGCAGGATTACCTGACTCCCACCAAGACTCGGATCCTGGGCGGGCTATCGCACTGGCAGCGGCAGCAGATTGTTCGGGTCGATCGGGAGCCGAGCCAGCCCCTGGGGGCGCAAATCCGCACTCGCCTGACCCGGACGACGGCGTCGTTGCTCGCTTCCGCGACGGGTTTGCTGGTTGCCGACTACGGCTACAGCGCGACGAACGCCAGGGAAGTGGATACGCTTCGACCGCCGGCGCGTCGCCGGGGGCTGCCCATCACCATCGACTCCCGTTATGACCTCCTGACCTACAAGAAGCTGACCGCCGCCACGCCGAACGAACCCGAACTCGAAGCCGCCTTCGGAGAGCCCATTGGAAACGATGTGGAGCGGCTTCATGCGCTGGGAAGAAAATTCCTACGTCGCCAGGGGCTCCAGGCGCTGCTGGTCACCCGGGGACGCGATGGCATGGCCCTGTTCGAACCGCGCCGCCCGCCGAAGCAGATTCCCATTTTCGGGTCTGACCAGGCCGTCGACGTGACGGGCGCCGGCGACACGGTGATCGCTGCATTCACGCTGGCGCTGGCCGCGGGTGGAAGCTTCGTTGAAGCCGCCCTCATTGCCAATTGTGCCGGTGGAATCGTGGTGATGAAACGGGGCACGGCCACGGTGTCATTGCAGGAGATCACGGAGGCCATCCGCAACGCATGAGCGGAAAACTGATCGCTCGGGAAGAAGTGCGCGGCCTCGGCGATCGCCTGCGCCGCGAAGGCCGCCGTATCGTTTTTGCCAACGGTTGTTTTGATATCCTCCACGTGGGGCATGTGCGTTATCTCGAAGGAGCAAGGCAAGCGGGCGACGTGCTGGTGGTCGGCGTGAACAGCGACCGCGCGGTGGCCGCATTGAAGGGCGAGGGACGGCCTATTCTTCCCGAGCAAGGGCGCGCGGAAATGGTGGCGGCGCTCGAATCCGTGGATTACGTCGTAATCTTTGACGGGCTCACGGCCGCAGAAATCCTGCTCGACTTGCGCCCCGACGTGCATTGTAAAGGCACCGACTACTCCAGAGAAACCGTCCCCGAACGCGAGGTGGTGAAGAGTTTCGGCGGGGAGGTGCGAATCGTGGGCGACGCCAAGAACCACTCCACGCGGGAACTTCTTGCCGAGATTTCGCGCCGCGCCCAAGGAGAATAGGTTCGGCGCCAGAGTTAACTTTGGGTGGGAGGGATGACGGCTTCGCCCCGGCAATTTCTGATTGTTCGCCTCAGCTCGATCGGCGACATCGTCCACGCGCTGCCCGCCGCGGCAGCGCTCGCGGAGTCGTTCCCGCAGGCGGAAGTTCACTGGGTGGTGGAGAAACACTACGCGATGCTGCTGGAGGACAACCCGCACGTTCACCGCATCGTGGCGCTCGATACCTTGGGATGGCGTAGGCATTTGAGCTCTTCCGCGACATGGCAGGAACTCCGTAGTGGCGTCAGTGACCTGCGCCACACCCGCTACACCGCGGCCCTGGATTTTCAGGGGCTGTGGAAATCCGCAGTGGTGGCTTGGCTCAGCCGCGCCCAGGAACGCATCGGTTTCGCGGAGCGGTGGATGCGCGAGCCCAGCGCGGCAATCCTATATACCCAGCGGGTTGCGCCGCCCGAACACGTGCATGTGGTACAGGAAAATCTGGCGCTGGTCGAACGCCTGGGAGCACGCGCCCAACACTGGCGGTTTCCCTTGCCGCATAACGAGAAGGACGACGCCTGGGTGAGTGGGCAACTGGCCGCGATGGATGCTGAAAACTTCATCATTATTAACCCCGGTGGCGGCTGGCGCGCCAAGTGCTGGGCGCCTGCGAACTACGCGGAACTGGTCCGGCAATTGGCCGCCGCGCGGCAGGAGCAAATTATCTTGACGGGCTCACCGTCAGAAGAGCCGATGATCCGCGACATCGCCGACACAGCGTCAACGGGTCGCGCACGGTACCTGGCCACCACGATTGCGCAGTTTATCGCCCTTGCAAGACGCGCGCGTCTCTTCATCGGAGGTGATACGGGCCCTTTGCATCTGGCGGCTGCGGCCGGCACACCCGTTGTCGGCATCTACGGCCCTACTGATCCGGCCCGCAACGGCCCATTTGCTGCTGATGACATTGCCCTCTACAATCACGGCCCGGTCAACCACACGCGCCGGGGCGACCTTGAATACCTTCCCGGAATTTCGGTCGCATCGGTAATGGCGGCCGTTCAGGAACGCATGGCGAGGGCGCATGGATAACACTTATGGCGCGTGGGCCGCGCGTTGGCGGGTGCCGTTGGGCTTTCTCCTCGCCGCGGGCTACCTGATCTTTTGCCGGCCCACCGTGAAGCTTCTCATTGCCGGTGGGATCGTGGCCGCGGCCGGCGTGGCGCTCCGGGCCCTGGCGGCGGGCCACCTCAACAAGAATAGAAGCCTCGCCACCAGTGGTCCTTACGCCTACACCCGCAATCCTCTCTATTTAGGAAGCGCCTTGATGGGCGGAGGATTTGCTGTTGCTGGGGGCAGGTGGAGCCTTGCCCTGGCTTGTGTGGTTCTGTTTGCCGCGATCTACTGGCCGGTGATCCACCGCGAGGAGGCTTACCTGCGGAGCGAGTTCGGAGGGGTTTACGACAGCTACGCCCAGCGGGTTCCTCTTTTCTTCCCGCGCTTTCGGCGCCCGGCGAGCGGCGAGAAGTTTCAGTGGAGTCAGTACCGCAAAAACCACGAACATGAAGCGTTGCTCGGCTACCTGGCCATCATGATTTTTCTGGCTTTCAAAATCTGGCTCCGTTAGATTGTTGAAGGGCGGGGTTCCAAGGCGCCTGCTTGTAAGTAACCTATGCTAAATCATGATTCGCGCCGAATATCGGCGCTGCTCGTCGCACTCCTGCTGATCGCGTTTGCCCCAGGGTTTGGGCAGGATGCTCGTGAACCTTTCACCCCGGGGGAGACACTCACCTATGACGTGATGTGGACCGTCTTCCGCGCGGGTGAGGTGACCTCCACGATCCAATCGATCCAACAAGGGAGCCACGACGCCTACGAGGTTACTGCAACGGCGCACTCGGCGGGTTTCGTCTCCCTGCTCTTTAACGTTGACGATGTCTTCCGTGCAATCTCCAGCCCTCAGACGCTCTGCTCGGAAGGCATCAACAAGATGGTCATGGAAGGGCGCCGGCACAAGGACACACATATTACTTTTGACTACGCCCGGAAACTCGCCATTCTCAACGAGCGCGACCTGACCCAACCCCAAGCGCCGCCCAAGCATGCCGAATTTGATATTCCTCCTTGCGTCGAAGACGTCGTGACCGGGTTCTATTACCTCCGGCGAGAGCACTTGGAAATCGGCCATACCATCGAACTGCCCGTCAATGATGGTTCGAAAACCCAGCGCGTCATCCTGGAAGTTCAGGCGAAGGAAAAAGTGCAAACGCCGCTGGGGACCTTTGACACCTTGCGCGTTGAGCCCAAGGTCTTTGGCGGTCTGCTCAAAAGGAAAGGCCGCATGCTCATCTGGCTGAGCGCGGACGAGCGGCAATTACCGGTTCGCGTGAAAGCCATGATTTCGGCCGGCTCCCTTACCGGTACCTTGCGGTCCCTGACCTACAAGAAACAGAACGTCCCCCCTGGCCAACACTGAGACTAGCCAAGCAATGAGGAAATCGGTTATAAGCTAGATCAAGGCCGGATTCACGCGTGCCCCATCGTCGACCGCGAGCAACTGGCCTCCTGAGAAAATGCCAATCGCAAAAGCGACGGAAAAAGGAGAAAGCATTCAGCGGCGTTGGGTGAAGACGCGCGACGTATTGCGGCAGGCGTTGGTGAACTTCCTGGCCGAAGATTCGCTGATGGTCTCGGCGTCGATCGCCTACCACAGTTTGCTGGCCATTTTTCCCCTGCTACTGTTGTTGTTGGGCTTGACGGGGCTTTACATTCGACACTTTGAACTGGCAGGCCATCTTTCGGTAGTGCTTCAGCGCTATCTGCCCGTCCGGACCGACATCATCATGCAGAACCTGGTGGGGATCAGCCGGGCTTACGGAAGAATTGGTCTCATTTCGTTTCTCCTTCTCTTGTGGAGCTCCTCCGGCGTGTTCGTGCCGTTGGAAAAAGCGTTGAATCGTGCGTGGGATGTCCCCGCCGGGCGCCGGTGGTTGGAAAGCCGCTTACTTGCTTTGGAGATGGCTTTTATTGTTGGTTCCGTGATCCTGATCGCGGCCGCGTTTGTAGGGGTCGAGATTTACTTCCGCGCGCGGCTGTCGGTGATCCTGGGACCATCCCTGCACCCACTCGTCATCTTCCTCTATCGCATGCTGACTGCCATCAGTTCATTTTCTGCGGCGCTGCTGACATTTGTGGTGGTTTTCGAACGACTTCCCAATCGTCCCATGGGCCTGCGTCAAGCTTTGCCCGGAGCTCTATTGACCGCCCTGCTTTGGGAAACCGCGCGCTGGCTTTTTACCATCTTTCTTCCTTTCTTCAATTACCGCCATGTTTATGGATCGATTGGCGTGGTGGTATCTTTTATGACCTGGGCATATATATCCTCGGCGGTGATACTCTTTGGAGCCCAGGTGTCGCACGGGCTTTACGGCTCGTTCAAGCTCAATGAGCTGCCTCGAAGCAATACCATTCCTATCGCTAACCTCAAAGGGTCGGAAGGCGATGCTTGAAAACTCTCCTTTTCACCGGTACCCTGATTTGCCGCGTTCAGATTGTGGCGAGCTTTTTCAAACAAGCTTGGTTTCCCAACGGTAGGTTCCATGCAGACTTGCGATTACCCCTGGTACCTCCATCAAAGGGCACAACGTTATGAACACCCTCCGGCCGTCCCGCCGAGCGGCCCGCCTCGTCATACTCGCCATTTTTTGGGCAGTCTCCGCCTCCGCCGCGGGGGCAACCGTATTGGTTGAGCAGTTGCGTTGCGAATATCGCATCGATCCGCTGGGGGTGGACGTAGCGGCGCCGGGCCTGAGTTGGATCATGATTTCCACAGAGAGCGGCCAGCGAGGGGCGCGGCAGACGGCTTATCGCGTCCTGGTTGCATCCACCGCCGGCATCCTGGCGGAGAATCGTGGCGACCTGTGGGACTCGGGCCGTGTTCAATCGGACCAATCCAATCAATTGGAGTACGCGGGCAAGGCTCTGCGATCGTCTCAACAGGTATTTTGGAAAGTCCGGATTTGGGACGAGCGGGAAGAAGCTTCTCCCTGGAGCAAGCCCGCTACGTGGACGATGGGTGTGCTCGATGAGGCCGATTGGCGCGCCGCTTGGATCAGTGCCAGGCAAGCAGTGACAGAGAGCCAGCCCTTTGCGGGAATTCATACCATGGGCCACTCGCTGCCGCCCCCTTTCTCCACGGCCCCGCGCCCGGTTTTTCCGACGATGCTGTTACGCCGGGAGTTTTCGGTGAAATCCGATCTCCATCGTGCTGTCGTGCATCTCTGCGGGCTGGGCCAATACGAACTGACGATCAACGGCCGGCGCGTGGGCCACGATTTGCTCACGCCCGGTTGGACAAAATACGACAAGACCGCGCTGTACGATACGTACGACGTCACCGCCATGCTTCGACAGGGCCACGACGTCATCGGCGTGCTGCTCGGCAACGGGATGTATAACGTCCGGGGCGGCCGCTACACCAAGTTCATCGGCTCGTTTGGACCATTGAAAGTCATCGCTCAGTTGCGGCTTGAATATAGTGACGGTTCCGTAAAGGTCGTGGGTACCGACGGGACGTGGCGCGTTCATCCCGGCCCTATCACTTTCTCCTGTGTGTATGGGGGTGAAGACTATGACGCCCGGCTCGAGCCGACGGGATGGAACCAGCCGGACTTTAATCCTGAAGGCTGGGAAGAAGCCCTGGTCGTGAGTGGTCCGGGCGGGAAATTGCGTGGGCTCTCCTCCGCTGCGCCGCCCATTTGTGCCTGTGAGACATTGAAACCTATAGAAATCGACCGACTAGGAACGGGCATAACCGTCTACGATTTGGGCCAGAACGTATCGCTGATGCCGCGACTCCGCGTTACGGGACCTGTGGGCGGTGTAGTAAGAATCACGCCTGCCGAACTGCGGAACGCCGACGGGACCGTGGACCGCCGCTCCAGCGGCGGCGGTGAAGCGTACTGGCAATACACCTTGGCGGGAAAGGGTGAAGAGGAGTGGTTTCCCAAGTTCTTCTACCACGGCAGTCGCTACCTTCAGGTTGAATGCCTGGCGCGCGCCGGCATGAAGCTGCCGGTCGTAGAGTCGCTGGAGGGCGTAGTGGTGCATTCTTCCGCGCCATCAGTGGGCGAATTCTCGTGCTCAAATGATCTCTTCAATCGCATCCGTACGCTGGTGCGCTGGGCTCAAATGAGCAACATGATGAGCGTGCTCACCGACTGCCCGCATCGCGAACGCCTGGGATGGCTGGAACAGTATCATCTGAACGGCCCCTCGCTGCGCTATGAGTTTGACCTCGCGGCGCTTTACACCAAGGGCATGCACGACATGGCCGACAGCCAAACCGAGGACGGCCTGGTGCCCGACATTGCCCCCGAGTATGTTCAATTTGAGGGAGGGTTTCGTGATTCGCCCGAATGGGGAAGCGCGTTCTTGCTTAGTGGGTGGCAGCAATACGAGTGGACGGGCGACCGCGAACTGCTTCGCAGGCACTATGCCGCCATGCAGCGGTATGTTGCCTACCTGGGCAGCCGCTCCCAGGATTTCATCGTGTCACATGGCTTGGGAGACTGGTTCGACCTGGGGCCTAAGCCGCCCGGCGTCGCGCAACTCACTCCCGTGCCCCTCACGGCTACCGCATTCTATTATGCGGACGCGACAGTGCTGGCGAAGGCGGCCCGCCTGCTGGGTTATGCGGATGACGCCGTACGCTATGAAGAGTTGGCCCGCAGCATCAGCACCGCGTTCAACGAGCATTTCTTTGATGCGTCCCGCCTCCAATACGCGCAGGGATCTCAATGCGCGAATTCGATTGCGTTGGCAATGGGACTTGTCGACCCCGCGCGTCGCGCCGCCGTATTGGATGCGGTCGCCCAGGATGTGTCCCGCCGCGGGAATGCCCTCACTGCGGGTGACGTTGGGTACCGCTACCTGCTGCGCACGCTGGCGGAGGGCGGCCGGTCCGATGTCATCTACGCGATGAACGATCAATCCGAAAAGCCCGGCTATGGGTATCAACTCGAAAAGGGCGCCACTAGTCTCACCGAAGCTTGGGATGCTGGGCGCGGATCTTCCCAGAATCACTTTATGCTTGGCCACATTATCGAGTGGTTCTATCACGATCTGGCGGGAATCGGCATCGATCCCTTCGTTCCAGCCTTCAGGCAGATCGTGATTAAGCCCGCCACGCCGGGTGACTTGACATGGGTGAAGGCAAGTTACGATTCGATCTACGGCAAAATTGAAACCCATTGGGGGATCGAGAAGGGAAGACTCACCCTCGACGTTGCCATCCCGCCCAATACGAGTGCGGTCGTGTATATGCCTGTCAAAGCTGGGGCGGATGTCACCGAGAGCGGCACGTCCGCTGATCACGCGCCAGGGGTGAAACTCGTGGGACACGAAGAGGGAGCAGCCGTCTACAACGTCGCGTCGGGCCGGTATAGCTTCTCCGCAGCTCAATAGAGGCCAGTGCGGTGGCAGTATCGGAGTTTGTCGTCCCGCTTGGCACGATAAGACGTCAGGTGGAGCTGGCTCCCGAGCTTGCGCTTTCCTGACGACCCTTATCCTCGCTGGCGATCACCACCAACGCTGCATTTCGCCCTTTCCATTCTACCCGGCGGACGAACACTCCCACCGGCACCACCCGGCCGTCCCTGGTACGATGGCGCCAGATCTTCGGATGAGTGTCGGCGATGGTACTGCTGGCGGCCATTTTCGCCAACTCAGAGATTTCTTCCTGCAGATAGATATCGGTCATCCGCTTTTTCGAAAGCTCCCCGCGCGAGGAGCCGTGCAGAGCCGCGGCGGCGTTGTTCACGTCGAGAAGGGCTAATGTATCCAGGTCGTAGGTCCACACCGGGACGTCGCTGCGCTGTATGATCTCGCCCAGGCGGTCCCAAACCTCCCCTTCGCGCTCCTCGGCTACGAACCGCTGCTCCCTCTCAATTTTCAACTCATCACTGGCGTGCATCAGTTCAACCGAGTGGTCGATCACGCGATCCTGCAACGTCCGATTCAGCCTTTGGATTTCTTGCTCGCTTTCCTTGCGTTGGGTAATGTCGGTCGAGACGCCACAGAGCGCGTAAGGCTGCCTGTCCTCCCCCAGAAGAGGAACTCGTGCCGAGAGATAAGTGTGCAGCCCGTCACTTTGCGGGATCACCTCCTCGAACTCGACGGTCTTACCCGCTTCGAACGTCTTAGAATCGTGCTCGCGGAGTTCCTGAGCCGTCGCCCGGGGGAAGAGGTCCGCGTCTGTCTTGCCCAACACCTGACCCCGTCCCATCCGAAAAGATTCCTCAAACCTTCTGTTAACCAGATCGTAGCGGCCCTCCGGGTCCTTGACAAAGATGGCGGAGGGAGAACCGTCGAGAATGGCCGCAAACCGCGACTGGGTTTGGCGTACCCTTTCCTCCGCCAACTTGTGTTCCGTCAAGTCGCGCGTCACTTCGGAAAACCCCAGCAGCAGGCCCCTGTCGTCGAGGATGGCGCTGGTAATGGCATCCGCCCAGAACCGTGCGCCCCCCTTGCGAACGCGCCAGCCTTCATCCTCCACCCGTCCTTCTTTCGCGGCCTTTTCCAAAAGGAGCTTCGGTTTGCCCGCCTTCTGATCCTCCCGAGAAAAAAAGGTGGAGAAGGGCAGGCCGATGACCTCCCCAGCCTCATAACCCTTGATAATAGCGGCCCCATTGTTCCAGGTGGCGATGCGCCCTTGGTCATCGAGCATGTAAAAGGCGTAGTCCTTAACGCTGGCGATCATTAACTGTAATTTCTCTTCACTCGCCCGGAGCGCTGCTTCCGCGAGTCGCCGCTCTCTGAGATGTCTCCTCAAAACGTAATAGACAAAGCCCAACCAAACAAAATTGAGCAAGCCCAGTACGACGCCGGCGCTAATCGCCTCGGTAAGATTCACCCGCCAGAGGGCGTCTCGTTTCGACAAGAGCTGCTCCTCATTCATGCGTGCCTCCCGGAGGGAGTTTCGGATGGCGGACATATCTTGCTGGTCCTCATCGAGCAACTTGTGCTGCACGCTGGTTGCGGCAGATTGAGCGCGGGGGCCATCCACGGCCTGCTCCAGCAGTCCCATGGTTTGGGCCACTTTCAATTTAAGTTGAGCTATTTGCCGCTGTTGAGCTGGATTGTCTGATGTCAGGATGACCAGGTCATCGATCACGGCCGGGATTCGCTTCCGAGCTAGATTATAGGGACCGAGATAGGCCTGATTCTGGGTCAGCAAGTATCCACGTACCGAGGATTCGGCGTCGCCAAGGTCGGTGCGCGCTGCTTGTATAGTCTCGATGACCAGATGGGTGTGCAATACCCAGTTGCTGGTGTTGACGAAACTTACGATCAGCGCATACGCAATCATGCCCAAGCTGCACAGAGCCGCGACAGCAATTCCCAGTCCCAACTGGACTTTCCTTTCGACAGACGAAGCCATATGAACCTCTCACCGCGAACCCGTTACTCGGCGATCTCTCGGGCATACTCGTCTGCCGGCTTACACGGGCGTTACACCGCAAAGCCACACGTCCACGCAGTTACGTCGCTAAACTGGTGATTTGCAAGTCAAGCCCTGATACGGGATTCCCCTTAGGGACGTCTACTCATGGTACACCTTTATCCCGATAGGTCAAAGATAAAGCGAGAGGGCTATTTTGTTCTGGCCAACGCGTAGCTGCCCACCGTGAACCAACCGTTCTTCAGGTCCACCGTAGTCGCGCCGTCGATGCCAGTCTGAAAAACGCGCGCGCCTTGGTTGCGAAGGAGTTCGACCGCCTCTGGATGGGACGAACTACCGGCATCATCTGCGTCAGTGCTGAGTATCGCCACGCGAGGGAGAACCCGCGCGACAAGGCGTCTGCTCACCAGTGAATTCGAACCGCGAGGCGCCAGCGTGAGGACCGTGGTTTGCAACGGCTCTCGGGATCCGAGGATACCTTTTTCCGCGTTGCTGCCCGGGCTTCCGAGCAGCAGGAGATTTCCGCCGGCGGCGCTGATTCGCATGGCCAGCGAGCCGCCTTGTTGAGTAGCGTCGGCAGACGGCGGATCAGGTCCCGGCCCAAGTATCTGAATTGACCCGTCGCCGAGTGAAAGCAGGTCACCCGCCATCAGCGTTCGAGTCGGAATTCCGTGCGCCCCTACTGCGTCCAGAAGTGCGGCGTATTCGGGAGTTTCGGGATGGGGTGGGTGCCAAAACTCGCTCACCGAGAAATTATCCAGAATGGCCGTCAGGCCGCCAAAGTGGTCCTCCCGTGCGTCGGAGACTACAACCACGTTCAGCTTCTTAATGCCGAATGACCAGAGAAAAGGAGAAACAATTTCTTCTCCGGGGTCCCAGCGTCGGCCCTGAATCCCACCTTCCCGCGCGGGACGCGTGCGGCTGCCCCCGGCATCCACCAGCATGGTGCTGCCATCAGGAAACAGCAGGAAAACCGCCTCGCCCTGCCCGCAATCGAGCGCGGTCATTTGCAGAACGCCGTGTGGGAGCCGCGGCGCGAAGGGATGAAGAGCGACCAAAACCACAAAAACGGCACAGGCTCCAAAAGCAGCCCCACGTACCCTGCCCGGCAATGGCTTGCTCATGTCTTGCGGGGCGCCACCAGGAGCGAGCGCCTCTGCGCCATATTCGGGACTTTGCGGCGGGTGCCGCAGCGTCCAGGCAGCAAATACAAACGACGCACAGAAGCCCCATGCCACCCACAGCGGCGGCGAAGGCACGCGATAGGAAAGCCATGCGGCGAGGCCGGGCAAGTGGGTCATGTCGAACAGCAAAGCCATCGTTAGACTGAGCACCTTCGCCGGCCAAGCCGCTAGCACGGGTGACACCACGCTGAGTAAATTGACTGGCAAGGCGACTGCCAGCAGCAGCGTCATAACGGGAATCGCTATCGCGTTCAATCCCACGCCCGCAAAGGTCACGCGATGAAAGGTCTCGACCATCGGCAGGAGCAATCCCAATTGCAAGACAGCCGAAAAAATCAGCATATTGGCGGTCCACACCAGAAGCCTTAGGGGCGCAACGACCAGGTTGCGCGAAAGGCCGGGGTGCCGATCGAACCAAGCCACGCGACGGCGCAGCGCCTGAACCAGGGCGCGCAGATCCAGACGCGCCTGCGCAATGCGAGGGGGAAAGCGATCGTCAAGCAACACATCGTCCAGGCGCCGCAAACCGCGGCGGTAAGACTCGGTGGCGCGTTCCAGGACCGGCACGGCGACGCTCACAATCAGCAGCGCCGCGGCGAAGGAAAGCTGAAAACCTGACTCGAACAGCCACGCCGGACGGATATAAAGCAGCACCAGCGCCACGCCGCCAATAGCGTTCAGCGGCGAGTGCTCGCGGTCGAGAAGCCGCGCCACAAGGTATAGCGCGATCATCAACGTGGCACGCAGCGTGGGCGCTCGCTGCTCCACTAGAAACGCGTAGACTGCCAGGAAGCCGAGCACGACGAACGCGCGGGTCACCCGGCGGCACCTCATCGCCCTTAGAAGGGAATCGACAAGTAGTGTCAGCAGGCCCACATGCAGTCCGGCAATGACCAACAAATGATAAAGGCCGGTCTTGCGAAAATCGTCGATGGTGTCGGAATCGAGAGCAGTGCGGTCTCCCCACAACACCGCTTTCAGCACCGCACCATAGCGCCCCTGCACGGACCAGGGTGGGTAGAGGTCATCAATGCCGCGCAGCAAGCATTGCCGCATCTGTTCCGCCGTTTCCGCAAGATGAAAACCCCCGGGGTGACCCAGTTTCTGCACTTGGCGGAAACCTTTGATGGTTCCCACCCAATAGATGTCTTCGATGTCCTCCATCCAGCGACGAAAATCGAACCTGCCCGGGTTTTGGTAGACGTGCGGCCGGCGAAGGCGGACAGTGGTTCGAATCACGTCGCCATATCGGAGGTCGTAGAGGCTTTCGACGTCAGGGTCGCCGCCGGCGCCTGAGCCCTGCACGTGCAGACGGACCTTGCCTGTCACCGCGTAAGTGTGGCCCTGAAACTCCACCTGTTGCACCTCGACATCAAACTGAACGCCGTATCCGGAACGGTAGGGGGTGGAGACCACGCTCCCGCGCAACCGGACCGCATCGTTCAAGTCCAGTCCCATCGATTCCAGATAGCGAACATGATTCCGCGGAAAGCGCTGGTCCCAGCGGCGCGCCGCCGCGACACCGGTGAACATCAGGCCGGTAAGCGCAAACCACACCGCGGTGCGGCCCCAACCGGCACGCAACAGCAACAATCCGATCAGGATGCAGACCAACGCACCCACGAGGAACGAACAAATTCCCAGGATGTCATGGGTAGCATGTGCCCACACAATTCCCAAGGCAAAACTCGTGGCAAGCGCGGCCAGAGGAGACCTGAATCGAGGGGACAGATGTTTGTGCGGTGAATCGCGTCGTGCAATGTTGTTCATCGCCAAAGACGAATTTTGATCTGCCACGCTTTGGTCCATCTGCAAGACCATGACTGCTGCGGAATAGGGCTCTGCGCTGCGTTACGCTTGGCGCGAGAGCCGGGCGAGGGATTCTATATGGAAGGTTTGCGGGAAACAATCAAACAATTCCAGACTGTCAATCGCGTACCCATGCTTGAGCAGATAACCCAAGTCGCGGGCCAGGGTGGGAGGGCTACAGGATACGTAGTGCAGGCGCCTGGGCCGCAGGGCCAGCAGGAGCTTTAGGGTGGGCATACCGACGCCGGCGCGCGGCGGGTCCATCACCACTAGGTCCGGCTCCATCTGCGCGCAACGCCGCAGGAAATCGAATGCCGTCCCGGCCATGGTGCGAATATTTCTGCCGGCCACGGCACGCGCATTGCGCGCCAGGTCGGCCGCCGCTTGCGGATGCGCCTCGACCGCCGTCACTTGTTCGAAGTGCGGCGCCAGGGGCAATGTGAACAAACCCACGCCGGCGTAAAGATCTATTGCCGTGTCTCCGGATGTGCCCGCCGTGATGGCCGTTACGAGTTCAGGCAGCAGGAACCGCGCGCTTTGGAAGAACGCCGTTGGGCTGATGCGGTACTCAAATTCTCCTACGCGGTACGTAAGATGCGGCTCGCCGAAGATCTTCACGTTCGAGTCCTGCGCAATGGCCACCGTCGTCACTCCGTTGAGTTCCGCGAGGCATTTGCTCCCCAATGACTCTGCTTTCTGCGAACTCCAGTTGCCGAAGAGCGTGAGCATGACCCTTTCGTCGCGATTATCCGACAGAAGTTCCACCTCTTGCGCAATTGCCAACTCGCTGATCCAGGGCTCGTTGCGCAAGATTGCCAGCAATGCGTTCAGTCGCGGAGAAAGGATCGGACATGCGTCAATGGGAACCAGACGGTTGGATTCCGCCTCGAAGAACCCCAGGGCCGGAGTGCCGTCCGACGCTGCGCCGACTTTCAATTGCGCCTGATTTCGGTAATTCCATGCGGAGCCCGAATGCGCGGGAATCGGCGCGTCCCATTGCACTTGGCCCAAGCGGCGCAGCGTTTCTCGCAGAATTTCAACCTTGGCCGTGATCTGATCGGGGTACGAAAGATGTTGGTACTGGCAACCGCCGCACCGACCGAAGTAAGGACACAACGGTTCGATGCGTGCGGGGGACGGGTCGACGATCCGCAGCGGGCGCGCGTGCACCACGCCTTTTTGCCGCCGGACCTCCTCCACTTCAGCGCGTTCGCCAGGCAGAACGCGCGGCGACAGGATGGTGCGCCCGTCCTGAAAACCCAGGGCGTCGCCGCCGTAAACTAACTTGACAGGCGAGAATTCAAATGGTGAGGACAAGGGGATCACTCTACAGGTAAAACAGGCTCAGCCGTGGAATCTTGTAATGCTCCAACAGCCGGTTTTTCAGGAAGCGTCGCTCGAGCAGATCGACTTCCGCTGCTGCCATCTTGCGGCGGTAGGGGACCAAGCCACGGTCCACTTCCTCCCGCAATTGCGCCAGGGTTTCCATGGGCGTTCCGCGAAGAAGCGAGGCATTGACCTTGTCTTCGAGGACCGTCAGGTTCCTTTCCATCGATTCTAAGTCTACGGAGGGTTGAGCCTGGCCGCACGCTTGTACTGTTTGCAGCGCCGTGGCCGCCTCCGCCAGTTCTTCTGCCAGCACCTTATTGCCGTGCTCGCGTGCTTGCTGGGACGTACTTTGCACAGCGCCTGCGCATCGCGCGAGAAAGCGCGAAATCTCTTCTGCCGAAAACGGCGGCGTTATTTCCGGCTTCGCGGCGCCAGGGCTTCCACCCTGCGCTTCCGCGGCGCGCGATTCTTCCACCGCGCGGAACACCTCCTGGGAACAATAAGCGAGCGTGTTCACCTTGCGGTAGGTGCGCTTTCCTGCCTTGAATTTTTCAAAAGCGCGCTCGATTCCCACCAAGACCGCGTCGAGTGGGAAATCCTGCTCCTTCCATGATTCAATCAGTGCCCAATCCAAAGGAGAAAGCAGCACGGGTTCCGCGCGGCACTTGCGGAACCGTTCCTCGATTTCGGTGAAGTAGTTGAAGTAATTTTCCACGCGCCTATCTGTGTCGAGCCCCGGAATGATTTCGGTGATAAATAATGCGTAACCCATCCAGCGTCAGCGAAGAGTCAATTATCGGTTTGAACTTTGACGCGCGGGTCACCAGTGATGCCTGGCCCCCCGTTGCAATAACTTTGGCCTGTTTCCCCAACACCGCGCAGAGGCGGCCCAGCATGCCGTCCACCGCGTCCACCGCGCCATAGAACAGACCGGATTGAATGTGGCTGATGGTATTGGTGCCGATTACGCGATCCGGTTCCCGAAATTCCACGCGCGGCAGTTTAGCCGTGCGCTGAAACAGGGCTTCCGCGGTGATGCCGATGCCTGGCATGATGACGCCGCCTAAATATTCGCCCTTCTGTGAGACGCAATCAAAGGTTATAGCGGTGCCGAAGTCGATGACGATGCAGGGGCCGCCATATTTCTCAAAAGCCGCCACGGCATCCGCGATGCGGTCCGCGCCAACCTCTTGCGGAGTATCCACGAGAATCGCCATGCCGGTGCGGGTTCCCGGACCAAGAAACTCCGCTTCCATTTTGAAGTATTTTTTGGCCATTTCGGCCAGCACAAAATTCAGCGGCGGCACGACGCTGGCAATCATGATTCCGCTGACGTTCGAAGTGGCGAGTTTTTCGAGCGAGAACAGGTAGTGAATCACCACTCCGTATTCGTCGGCCGTGCGCGCGCGGCTGGTGGCCAGCCGCCATAGCGCTCGCAAAGACTCCCCCTCATACAGGCCCAGAACGGTGTTGGTATTTCCTGCATCGATAACCAGAATTGCGGCATTGGGGTTGTCCATGGTTATTCCCTTGTTCCTATTTCACCTCCACTACTTCGCCGGCGACCAGCGATTCCTGTCTGCCGTCATCGTACTGGACGCGCAGCGCGCCGCTGCGGTCCACACCCGCGGTGGTAGCCAGGGCTTCGCCCCCTGCGGCACGGACGCGCACGCGCTTGCCGTGCGCATAGCTTGAAGCTGCTTCCCAGCGTTCCGTGATGGCCTTGTTCCCGTTCTTCAACAGCAATTGATAATGCCGGTCAAGCTCCCGCAGCAAAGCCGCGAGAACCTGAACGCGAGAAATTGCCCGGTGCGCCTCCATGCGAAGAGAGGTGGCAATGTCTTCCAGTTCGGTAGGCATCTGGCTGTGATTCACATTGATGCCGATGCCAAGGACGACGGCATGCAAGCGGTCGAGTTCAGCGCTCATTTCCGTCAGAATCCCGCAAACCTTTTTTCCGTTTACCAGCAAATCGTTCGGCCAACGAATGTCCACGGCCAAGCCCGTCGAGGTGCTTACCGCTTTCTGCGCCGCCAAGCCTGCCATGAGCGTCAACACGGGAGCGGCGGCAGGCGAAAGGGGCGGCCGCAGAATGATGGAGGTGTAAATCCCGCTGCATTTCTCCGAGTACCAGGCCCGGCCCATGCGGCCTCGGCCGGCAGTTTGCTCCTCGGCCACGATCACCGTTCCATGCTCAACATCCTCCGCCGCTAGTTGCAGGGCCGTGGCGTTGGTGGACTCAATGTGAAAGTAGTGAAGAATATTGCGGCCGAGCGGGCAATCGCCCAGTTCGGCGCGCAACAGACTGGGCGCGAGAATGTCGGGGACGGTGGCCAACTGATATCCTTCCATGCGAACTCCCCGAATATCCACCCGCAATGAGCGCAACCGTTTAATCCACCGCCAGACCTGGCCGCGCGTCACGCCGATCTCCGAGGCGATCTTCGGTCCCGGCACTACCACCATGGCGTTCTTGACCAGAAGGTAAATCAACTTGTCGATTCTGCGATCAGTGGCGAGGGTGGGCATAGGCGTACTCGAAATGGGATCAGGCCATCCGGACATCGGGTAAGCACAAAGCACGCCGGGCCGGATTGGGTTTTGATCACCCGATCACGCGGTCACCCGATTGCCCGATGGGTTGGATTCTAAAGTTAATGTCCACCGCGGCGGCGGAGTGCGTGAGGGCGCCAACGGAAATATAATCCACGCCGGCCTCCGCGTAGGCGCGAATATTACTGGCATCAATGCCGCCGGAAACCTCCAGGCGCACGCGCCCCGCAGCGCGGTCAACACACTTGCGGACTTCCGATGGCTCCATATTATCGAGTAATACACCATCCGCGCCCGCCTGGATGGCGTCGTCCAATTCCAGCAGCGAGGTGATTTCCACTTCCACGTGATACCCTGGCGGGCGCTGCTGCAGCGCACGCTCAACCGCAGTGCGAATTCCTCCTACCAGGCGCAGGTGGTTGCCTTTAATCAGGATACCATCATCCAGTCGAAGGCGGTGGTTGCGTCCTCCCCCTACGCGCACCGCGTATTTCTGCAGAGTGCGAAGGCCGGGAGTAGTTTTGCGCGTGTCAAGAAATTCCGCCGGTGTACCGGCCAACTCATCCTTTAAACGGTGTGCATAGGTGGCAATTCCGCTAAGATGTTGCAAGAAGTTCAGTGCCACGCGCTCGCCGGCCAGCAGCGAACCGGCCGATCCTTTAACCGACGCAAGTGGTGCTCCGGGACCCACTTCAGTTCCATCATCCAGACCGCCCAGCCACTCCAGCGAGGGGTCGAGAACTTCAAAAACCATTTGCGCCATGGGCAACCCTGCCACGACCAGCGCTTGCTTGCTGTTGAATGTACCTTGAGCCTGGAGTCCTTCCGGAACCGTGACACGCGTCGTCAAGTCCCCCTGACCCAGGTCCTCGGCCAAGGCGTGAAAGACCAAGTCGCGGAGTTCCTCGGAGGAGGAATCCAGCGATTCGGACAATTCATCACCGGCCGGAGGACTGAGATAACCACCCACGTTTTAACCCAGCCTTTCCAGTGAACCCACGATTTTCCGGAGGTGTTCCTCCACTTCTTTAAGTCGATGTTCGGCGCCGCGCACCACATCCCGCGGGGCGCGCGCCAGAAACGCTTGGTTGCCTAATTGCGATTGCACCTGGGCCAATTGCTGTTCCAGCTTCTGCCTCTCCCGCTGCAAGCGCACGCGTTCAGCTTCGCGGTCCACCTTTTCCTCGTGCAGAACGCAAATGTCGAAAAGGGCGCCGGCGCGCACGTCCGCCAATTCCGCGGACAAGCGGCCACGCGTGAGGTGCATCGCTTGCAAACCGGCCAGGCGCAGAATGGCTTCCTGATGAGTGCGGAAGACTTCCAGCGTCCGCAGATCTTCAGCGGCCACTTGCAGGCTCGGCTTCTGCGTTTGCAGTCCCATTTCGGCCTTGGCATTGCGCACCGCGACCACCAATTCCTGGATTCTTTCAAATTGCTTTTCCGAGATGGGATCCGCCACCCGCTCCGCGACCAAACGGAAATTGGTCAATGAAATAGAAGCACGCGCGCTGCGGCCGGGGAGCAAGTGCCACAACTCCTCGGTGATAAACGGCATGAACGGGTGGAGCAGGTGCAACGATGCTTCAAACGCGCGCGCCAAATTCGTCCACGCGGGCGGCGTCTTTTCCCCTTCCGCCGGGCGGGTAATTTCCGGCTTCACCCATTCCACGTACCAGTCGCAGACCTCGTGCCAGAAAAAGTGATAGATGCTGAACGCTGCCTCGTGGAACCGATAATCCTTGAGAGCCTCTTCTATTTCTCCGGTTACCGTGGCCAGGCGCGAGAATATCCAGCGGTCCGCGAGCGCCAAGTGTTCGGGCGCAGCCACAGGCTCGAAGCCCAAGCCGGTAATAGGCTCCAGGGCTACGGCCAGTTGGTCGCGAATCGGCTCGGGCATTTTTTGGAGATTCATCAGGATGAATCGTCCGGCGTTCCAAATCTTATTTGCAAAGGCGCGATAGGATTCGATCTTGCTTTCCGAAAAGGCAATATCCGTGCCCGGCGCAGCGCTGATGGCTAACGCGAAGCGCACGGCGTCCGTTCCATATTTCTCGGTGACTTCCAGTGGATCCAGCACGTTGCCCTTGGTCTTCGACATCTTTTGCCGCTCGGCATCCCGCACCAGCGCGTGGATATACAGCTCTCGGAACGGTACGTCGTTCATGAGCTTCATGCCCAGCATGATCATGCGCGCGCCCCAGAAGAACAAGATGTCAAAGCCCATGATCATCAGGTTGTTGGGGTAGAAGCGGCGCAGGTCGGTAGTGTCTTCGGGCCAGCCGAGCGTTGCGAAGGGCCAGAGGCCGGAACTGAACCAGGTGTCCAGCGTGTCCGCGTCCGCGCGCAAGGAGGTGTTGCCACATTTCGGGCACGCCGCCGGCGTCTCGCGTGCGACCATGACTTCTCCGCAGGGGTCGCAATACCAGGCTGGAATGCGGTGTCCCCACCAGAGTTGCCGCGAGATACACCAGTCGTAGATCCGGTACATCCAGTCGAGATATATCTTCTTGTAGTTCTCGGGGGTGATTCGCACCCGGCCTTCCTCGACCACGCGAATGGCGGGCTCGGCCAGGGGCTGGGTTTTCAGAAACCACTGAGTTGACAGCAGGGGCTCGATGACACTCTTGCAGCGCTGGCACGTGCCTACGCTGAGGGGATAATCTTCGATTTTTTCCAGCCACCCTTGTTCACGCAGGTCGTGCACCACGGCGTCGCGCGCTGCGAAACGGTCAAGCCCCTGGTAGGCTGCGCCCGCGTCGGCGGTCATGCGCGCGTGCTCGTCAATCACCGCCACGCGCGGCAAGTTATGCCGCTGGGAAATGGCATAGTCGTTCAGATCGTGCGCGGGCGTCACTTTCACAGCGCCCGTGCCGAACTTGGGATCCACGAAATCATCGGCCATAACGGGAATGATGCGTCCCACCAACGGCAAACGGATTTGCCGGCCCAGCGCGGACGCATAACGCGGGTCGGCGGGGTTCACGGCTACTGCCGTGTCGCCCAGCATGGTTTCCGGGCGCGTGGTGGCTACCGTCAAGTAACCCTGCCCGTCCGCAAAGGGATAGCGGATATACCACAGATGGCCGGAACGGTCTTCGTGCACAACCTCCAAGTCCGATACTGCGGTGCCGCAACGCGGGCACCAGTTGACGATGTATTGCCCGCGATAGATCAAACCTTCAGAGTACAGCCGAATGAAAACTTCCTGAACCGAGCGTGTGTACGCCGCGTCCATGGTGAAGCGGTCACGCGTCCAATCCACGGAGGCGCCCAGGCGTTCCATCTGCCGGCGAATGGTCCCGCCATTCTCTTCCTTCCATTTCCAGCAACGCTCCAGAAATTTCTCGCGGCCCATGGCAAGGCGCAGGCGCTGCCCCTCGCGCTGCCACGCGCTCTTCGCCTGCGCGCCTTCCAAATCAGGCAAGGCCTGGCGACCCAGTTCGCGTTCCACAATCATCTGGGTGGCGATGGCTGCATGGTCCGTTCCGGGCAGCCACAGCACGTTGTCGCCTTTCATCCGATACCAACGCATCAGGATGTCGATTTCCGTGTGCTCCAACATGTGCCCCATGTGGAGCGATCCCGTAATGTTCGGCGGAGGAATCACCAGGCAGAAAGGCGGCCGGTCCGTCTGATCCGCAGGCCGAAAAAGGTTTTGCTCAACCCAGAAGCGGGCCCACGCAGGTTCGATAGTGTCTGGCGAATAAACCTTCGGGATCTCTGTTTCCAAAACAACCATCTCCTAGTATTACTATGTTAAGTCGTATCCTCAAAAATTTGTTCAAACTTCGTTCCGCAGAAGGGACAGAGTCCGCTCCATCTCACCAGCCAGGGCTGGATCGTGCGGAGAATCTGTTCCCACGTCGCACCAGAAGTTTTTTTTACGCCGTAAGTAGACGGTCAGGATAAAGAGATAAGCCACGGCGGAAAGCACCAAGTGATGATGAAAGCCTCGCCACGAGCGGCCTTCGAAATGGTCCAACCCCAAGTCATCCTTGGAGCGCTGGAAGTATTGTTCGATGTGCCAGCGGGAACGGCTCAGTTTCAAGCAACGGGCCTTGGTGGGAGGAGCGTGGAGATGGGCCAAGTAATAATGATAGGGCGCAGGGTCCCCTGCCGGCCAGTCCACCACCAGCCAGACTTTTTCCAGTTCGCCCCCCGCGTGGCGCAAGTCGTGTTGCAGAAAAACCTCTCGCCAAGCCAGCCGCGTGCGCTGGGTTTGGCCGCCCGCCGTTACCCAAGAACACTTCTTCCATTCGTTCTCCGGGATGCGGCCGGTCAACTCCGCCAAGGTGGTGGCGGGAGGTTCCCCGTCACAGACGTAACGGCGCACCCGCTTGACCTCGGTCCGCACTTCGCGGTCCCATCCCTTGAGCGCCTGCCCGTCGACTTGCAGAAAAAACTCCATGTCCAACGCCCGCACCCCGGCGCGAAAATCCGCGTTGTTGCCGTAGGCGCTATCCCCCAAGACCGGTGCCGGAGGAACTCCGTCGTGCCGCGCTTGGCGCAGGATCCCCAGCGCCAGCTCCGGCTTGGTGGCAAACCTCACTTCCGGCGGGACTCCGGCGGCCTGGCAGCGTTCCCGGTCGGCGGTCCAGCGCTCGGGCAGATACAGCCGCCCGCCCACCGGCGCGGCAATCCATCCGTCGCTCACCACCACTTCCACGCTCACTTGACAGTTGGCCTGCTTGCCCACCGCCCCACAATATTGATGCGAAACTCCCACCGAGTGCGAGCCCTGTTTGACCCAGCCGGTTTCATCCACCACCCAGGCCTCCAGCGGCTCCAAGTGCGGAATGATCTCCTGCCGGATCGCGCGCCACAACTCTTCCTCGCTCCAGGGACTGTCGGTAACAAACTGCTGCAGACTTTGCGAGTCCACACCCAGGCGCTCGGCCATGGGGATGATCGATTTGCGCTGCCCCGGCATCAACAGCCCTTCCACGTAGCGTGTGGCCGCCACGCGCCGCTCACTTCGGCCCAGCCCGGCAATCAGCGGATTCAAAAACTCAAGGAATTGTGCCACGCTTTCTTTCCAAAGCTTGCCATTCCAGCGCATGGGCTTCATGGGCCCATGCTAAGTCATTCGAAGGAGAATTTCAAGAACTACTTAACATAGTAATACTAGATCAATGCACAATAATAGAATCAAATTAATATAACGGCTGCGTGCAAGTGAGTCAAACCACGGGAGGCGCCAACATTCAGGTTGGATTTGCGCTTGTCTGCGTTTCCCTGAAGATTAGACCAACGTGTAAGTCCAGCTCGCGATGATGAGTTGCCCCGCTGCGCGGACTGCCGTCCGGTGGCTTATTCATATGCCGAGTAGAGGCGCACTTCCACCTCGACGGTTCCAAGATCAGTTCTCAACGTGCGCCGGCGAAATTCCAGCGATGCACGACAGCCGTTACGTCTGGGGGCGGTTCGTTTCGGAGCAGATTTCGGTCGCGATCTCGTCCGCAAGCCGTCGGGCCAGTTCTTCAACCATTTCCGCCGGCAAGGCGGGCGGCGACATCCTCACCACGGTCTTGTGGACGACCGTATAGAACAAGCCCCAATCGAAAACCGCGGGAGAGGCGCCAAGATCGGCCTGGGCCTCTGGTGTAGCTACTTCAGGCATTACTTCCGGCGGGGCGACGTCCGCTGCGACAATCTCTGGCTCCGGTCCAGCTACTTCCGTTGGCACCATCTCTGCTCTGACCGTTTCTTTTGAGGCGTCCTCGGGTGATGGCCCGGTGCCGGTGACTCCGCTGGGGGTGGGTTCTGGCGTGGGCGTTGCCGTAAAGAATGCCTCAGGTGCGGGTTCCCCCACCGTTGCTTCCAATGGTACCACGTCCGGCAGGACTTGCGTCGAGGCAGTTTCCACAGAGGCTGGTTCCGAAGCCAGTGCTTCGGTGGAGATGGCCTCTGGCACGGGCTCCATCGTCGCAGCTTCGGCGGGAATCACTTCTTGCAGGATTTCCGTCGGAGAATTTCCCGCAAACGCTTCTTCTGGCCCGGACGTTTCTGACAAGGTTGGCTCCCAGACGGGTTGCGGTGCGGTGGCTTCGGCGGGAATCACCTCCGGCAGGATTTCCGTCGGAGCGCTTTCCGCAGACGCTTCTTCTGGCCCGGACGTTTCTGACGAGGTTGGCTCCCAGACGGGTTGTGGTGCGGTGGCTTCGGCGGGAATCACCTCCGGCAGGATTTCCGTCCGAGCACTTTCCGTAGAGGCTGCTTCCAAGATCGGCTCTTCAATGGAGAGTGTCTCCGGCGCGGGTTCGGGCGTGGCGGCCTCAGGTGGAACCACTTCCGGCACAACTTGTGAACCATCGGCTTCTTGTTGCAGGGATTCTTCCGGCGCGGGCGTTTCTATAGTGATGGACTCCGGGTCGGTCCTAGGCGTGACGGCTTCGGGTGGAATCACCTCGGGCAGGACTTGCGTCGGAGCAGTTTCCTCAGCCGCGGTTTGTCGCGCAGGCGCTTCTGAAAAGGCGGGCTGCGGTTCGGGCTCTGCCAGCCCGATTGTATTCCGGACGATTCCTACCTCCGCGACGCCCGAAGAGTCTGCTGCGGCTTCGGGTTCCGCGGGGGCTACTGGCGGCGTTTGCTCGGCCGCCGCCGCGTTCGCAGCCGAATATTCCGGCTCAGGGGCCGAGCGCTCAACGTCCTCGGGGTTCGTTCCCACCCCTTCCATGGCAAAGCGCACCTGTCCGGCAGTGGCGTCATCCAGTGAAAAGCTATCGAGGCTTGTGGCCGTCATCCCTGTCAAAAACGGTGCAGGTTCGGAAGGCTGCTCCATGGGAATATCGACATCAGCAGCAGGAGGCTCGTGTTCAAGTTGGATGTCGAAGGGAGAGGGGACGGCGGGCGTAGGTGGGGGCGGGAAGGCGATCGTTTCGTCCTCCCAGAGCGGCTCCGCAATGTCTATTGGCGCCCGAAAAATCATTGTTTCAATATCCGAGCTCGCGCCAGGTGATGTCAGGGGTGATGTGGGCTGCTCATCGATAAAGACAGGCTCGGCTGATGCTTCCTCGCCGTGCTCCGGAAGCGGTGTGGTTGTCGCCGGCGGACAAAGAGGCGCATCAAACACGCCAGGAGAAAGCGAGTCCTCCACGACCAGAGGAACTTCACCGATCGAGGAGCTCGGCGCATCCGAAGGGGGAGTTATCTCGGGAAATTCCGGCGCCTGCGCAGGCTTCTCGGTGATCTCTGGCGCCGGTTCAAGTTCTGTGCGCGGTATCTCAGTCAAGGTGTCGTCTTCGGCGGCCCCATTCAATCCGACGCCCTCCAGTGCGCTGGAAAGGTCGGGCGTGTGCTGAACCAGCGTCGGCGCTTCATCCTGGGGATGACCATAAGCCGCGAATTCCGGGATCTCCATTGGCGACGTCGGCGCCACAACAGGCACAACAACTGTGGGTGCCGTCGCCTCAAACTGCTCCGCGAATTTTTCGACGATTCCGACGAATTCGCCGCGCTCGAAAGGTTTCTTGATGATTCCGTCGGCCCCCACCTGCGCCCCGCGCGCATCATCGTAAGGCTCCATATCGCTGGCGAGGAGCAACACCGGAACCAGACAAAGTTCCGGCGATTTCTTAATGAATTCGCAGACCTCGTACCCATCTCTGCCGGGCATTGAAACATCCGCCAGGATGACGACTGGGTGGAGTACGGCCAACCGCCGGATCGCGGCCACACCGTTCGAGACCGTCTCAACTTCAAATCCCTCACCTTTCAAAATTGCGGCTGCTCTTTTCTGAATGGTGGGACTATCATCTGCTACCAAAACAATCCGAGGCACGGGATTCTCCTATGCGCCAAACCGAATTTGCCACAGACACATACCACGACAGCATCGCCAAGTCAAGGCGCAACTGATTGGCAAAATTGAGTTTATCGGGCTATCTGCCCGTCTGGGCGTTGGCTGGGTTGGGATGGTTGCTTGGCGTGTCCCTGCCTTAAGTTAGGACAATCGACCCAGCGATTCGATGGGCAGATTAAAAGGGCTTAACGATCTTCTTTAGTTTGTGAAAGCGACCCTTCTTTTTGGCTGGCTCGTCAGCTTTTGTCGCGTCAGTCTGGGTTGTAGCAGGGGAATTCTCCTTGGCCTTTTCTGCGTCCTTGGCGGGAGTGGCGGTCCCATCCGGGGGCTTACTTGGTTCCAAGGCCTTTTCGCTTACCGGGGTCGCCACAATGGCCGCGCTGGGGGAAGGAGCGGCGGTCGGCGCCTTGGCGGTCTCGATTCCATTCCCTGTGGTGCCGAGGTGCACCGGACCGTATAGGGTAGCGGTTGTATCGGGAGTGCTAGCCACCATACCCTGCAGCCTGGTCAACCAGTCGCGCTGCACGTGGTGACTCGCATCGGCTTGTGCCCGCGCCAGCATGGCGCGCGTGGGCCTCGGGATGGGCTCCTTCATCGCGGTCAACCGCTCCTTGGCTTGAGGAACCAGTGGGCTTAGGGGGAAATCCGTAATCACGTGCGAGTAGTAAGGAACGGCTTCGCGCCCACGCTTCAGATGCTCCAGGCTTTGGCCAAGGTAAAAGAGCGCCATATCACCATCGCTGAAATTCGGGTACTTGTCGACAATTTCCTGAAAGCGCGACCTGGCGGCTGGGTAGGCGCCGTGCACATAATAGAAGTTAGCCGTGAAATACTCACCTTGCGCCAGCACCTCTTCTGTTTGGCGCAGACGCCGTTTGACACGCGAAATCAGCGGGCTATCCGGATACTTCAAGAGGAATTCCTTGAATTCCGCATCCGCCACTTCGGCTTCAGTTTGGTCGCGGTCGGATTTCGCCATCATGCGGAAGTGCGCCATCCCGACGCGATACTGCGCTTCGGGTGCCTCCGGTGCGGTGGGAAAAAACGTAATGAAATCCTTGTACTCCGCCTCCGCCTGCGTCAATCCGGAAACTCCGCCCTCACTGTAATAGGAATTCGCAATCGCCAGCTTTGCTTTGGAAAGATATTCGCTGTCGGGGTAAGTATTGATGAGCGTTTGGAGGGTCAACCGCCCCACTTCGTATCGGCCATGGGTAATCTCGTTGGTCGCTTTCTCAAACAAAACTTTGTCCGGTTGCTCGCCGGGAGCAAATACCAAGCCGGGGTCAGGGTGATGCATCTTATTAACCGCCGCACAACCGGGCAGGAATGCGATGGCGAGCCCCAGACTGAGGATGAATAAGGCTTCTTTGAGTGCTGGCTTTGTAGGTCCGTTAAACAGAATTCTAGCTCCTAAATCGGAATCAAACTCTGGAGACTTGGCGCGAGGACGCCGCGAGACGTATCACTTCTGCCAGGCGCGCCTTGGGGTCCCTTTTAAAGATGTCAGAACCGGCCACGAGGATGTCTGCGCCCGCTTGGGCCAGCGGTTCTACCTGGGCCGGGCCGATGCCTCCCTCGACCTGAATAGCGAAGCCCAGTCCCTTTTCGCGGCGTAAAGTACACGCCGTTCGGACCTTCGAGACGATCCAGGGAAGGAACGAGGAATTTGTAAACCCGAGATCTGCCGAAAGGATCAGCAGGTAGTCAATTTCCCCCAGCGCGTCTGACGCGCTTTCGATTGCCGTGCAGGGATTCAGCGCCAAACCCGCTTGCGCGCCGCCGGTCCGTATGGCGCCGAGAACCCGATGCAAGTTTGGTGTGGCCTCCGCATGAATCGCAATGCGGTCCACCCCCATCCCGGCAAACTCCGCAACGAATCGCTCCGGCCGCTCAATGAGTAAGTGCAAATCGAGTGCCAAATTCGTCGCCTTGCGCAAACCTCGGACGACCGGTTGGCCCACGCTGATGTCGGGAACGAAGTGCCCGTCCATCACATCCACGTGAACCATGGAGGCTCCAGCCTCTTTGATTAAGTGCAGGGCCTCGCCGAGTTCGGCAAAATCTGCCGCCAACAGAGAGGGCGAAATAAGAACCATAGCTTCAATCTCACGGAAGTCCTTTGCCGTGAGGACGCTCCTTAGATTAGCACAACTCTCCGCGCTGCGGGGCAGAAACCGCCAGTCTTTAAGAGGTTGGGTCCCAACCGTTCGGGGGTTGCCCCAGGATACCGGTCCACAATGCGTTGAGCCCTACAAGTTGGAAGCAAATCCCCTCATTCGATATGGTTATAACGTATATAAAGATTAATTGATGCGACCGCACCCCAAGGTTTGGCCGCCTTTCGGCGCTGGAGGAGTGTATAATGACACTTAACTTGACCCACCTCGCACGTTTGGAGGTTTTTCCTCATGGCACGTATATTTACGACACAGCAACTGGCTGATTTCCTCTTCGACCGCATCATTGTAAATTGCCCAAAGTGTCTTGAGACCGGCTGCCTGAAGATTGCTTGCACGTTGACGGCGGAAGAACTGTTGGAAGAAGCTGACATCGTTCATAAGCTTGAACCGGTTTCTGACGGGGGCGCTTGATCGGTAGTTCCCGCCATCCAGGATCCTAGCCACAACAGCGCTGCCGCATCGATGATCCAGTGCGCGAGCATGGAAGGATAAAGACTTCCCCACCGCATTACGGGACAGGCGAGCAGCGCTCCCAGCAGGCTGGCGCGTGTCATACCGCTCCACCGCTGGTAACAGTGCGCCAGTCCGAACGCCACGGAGCTTGCAATCCAAGCCCACAAGAACGAGTGGCACCATTCGTGTAATTGCGCCAGCAGATAACCGCGATAAAGGAATTCCTCGCAGTATGCCGCTGTGGGCGCGACGATGAGAACGGCCCAGAGTTTCTCGCGCGGCGTTTCCGGTATCAGCAGGTAAACCAACTCGGGTTCGCGCGGCAGCCATCCGCGCCGCTCGCACCAGACAACCACGCCCAGCGCCAGCAGCGCACCGAACGCGATGCCGCCGGTCCACTCCACCATTGGGCCGAGAGGTATGGCCGCAAAGCTTGTCAGAAACACCTTCGGCGCGACCAGCCACACCACCCCTAGACCGACCAGCGTCAGCAGCCACTGGGAAAGAACGGCAGAGGCGTAGACGTCTAGGCGCGGCAGGTTCCGGATTTCGTGGCTTCGGGCCGTGGAGTAGGAAAGGGCCGGCACCCCCGCCATCAGGACGAGTGTGAAGACAATGGCGAGGGCGGTGGACATGCTGAAACTATGGAGCCTCGCAGCGCGACGGCGCATGCCATCGCCTGCTTCCAGGCGGCATCGTTACGGCTGCTTCTCCAGCGTGATCCGCAAGGTTTGGAGCCCCATCTCAGGCGTCAAGTTCAGGCGCTGCGCGTGGGCTTTGTAGCCGATCAAGCGAAACTCGATTTGATGATTGCCCGGCACGAGCTTCAAAATCGAGGGCGTGCTTCCATGAAACTCGTCATCAATCAGGATGTCGGCGCCGCTGGGTTCGGAGAAGCACTCCACTGTAATGTACTCTACCGGCTGCGTAGCCACGGCTGTAGCAGACGCCGCAGGAACTGACGCTGGGGCAGTGGGGACGGAAACAGGTGGAGATGCGGCCCGGGGTGTGGGAGGCGAAGCGGGAGCTACCGGCTTGGGCGCGGGCGGAACCACAGCGGCAGCAGGCACCGTCACGGCTGCTGGTTCTGGTGTGGCCGGTCGCGGCGCCACTGCCGTAACTGCCGGTGACGCCGGCGCGGTCGCAGGCACGCCGGGCACTTCCAGATCCTGATCCAGGTAGGCGGTAAACTCGGTTCCCTTTAAGGCTCCCAAATCCCCCCGCGCCTGGGTCTCCACTTTTATCTCATCCTTCGCCGCACTATTGGTCCGGCGAGGACTACAACGAAGCTTGGCGATCTGTTGGTTGGGAAGCCGCACGCCCTCGATGTCAAAATGGAGGGTCTTGCCACTTTTCACAAGCTGGACGGCGCCCCAGGCCACAGATCCCGCCGGAATTGCTACCACGCCTTGCAACATGAGCGGCTGAACGGTTTCCAGGTCCACCCGGGCCCCAACCACGGCATGAGAACTCAGAAGGTCCGACGTCAATCGCACCCGGACCATCGTGCCATCGGCCAAGCGGGCCGCCTGCACTGGCGCCGTGCTTGCGGCAAAGGCTAAAACCAATCCCAAAACCATAACTGCCTGCCTGATTTTCATGGCCCAACTCCCGGCAAAATGCCTTCCGCTTTCGGCTCTTAGCAATCGGCTTGCAGACCGCTTACTGCTTGATCAAAATCGCGCGCACTGACGGGTGCGATTCCGGATCTACGACCATGACTCGCGACCATGTCCTATACCCCGCCATGCGGAGGTCGATGGAATGGTGTCCCGGCGTCAATCGTAAGGTCGAAGGCGTGTTCCCCACCAGGTTGCCGTCAATCACGATCTCGGCTCCGTCGGGCGTGCTGTCAAACGCCACTGATGATGCCATCAATGTCGCGTCTGTCGCGATGACCGGTGCGGGCGCCGGGACGGGTGCTGGCGCAGGTTCGGGACTGGGTTGCGGACTGGGCGCCGGCGCGACCGAGGTCGCCGTGGCGGGCAATGTAATCGCGTCGGACGTCTTGACGGTGAACGATCCATCGATATATGCGTTGTATTCTTTGCCTTTGTCCGCTCCCACGATTCGCGATATTTGTCCCGGGATTAAAGACGTTTCTCGAACCACGTCCTCCTTGCTCCTCTTCGTCTTTTCTGGTCGCAGGCGGATAGGAAGATCCTGCTGGTCAACGGCACGAACACTCAAAAACTGGAACGCCACTTCCGCATCGTTCGCCCGCGGTTTGAAGGCTCCCTTGATGTCGACAATCTTGCCGCGCGCCTTCGCGCCTTTCGCGATTACGACGTGTCCATTGACGACAATATCGTCGCGAACCTCGAATTGAATCACGTCGCCTTTGCGCACATTGTCCGTGGTGAGAATGTTGCATATCCTCAGCAGCACGGTCTCGCCGTCCCGCACAGGGACTCCCGTGGCGAACGCCGGCGACGCCAGCAAGAAGAGGAGAACCAACGCCGCGAACCGGTCCATCCACACACCACGCCGGCGACGCCTCTGCACTTCCATCCCACACGCATACGAGGGCTTGTCCATGGCCACCTCCAACTTGGACTGTAATACCGCGGAAGAAATGCCCGACATGCAGGGATGCGAAAGCGGTTTCGGCCACGCCGGACGCGGGTAGTGTCTCACCGCGCCACAGCGTCGTCAAGATAATAGGATGGGCAAAGTCGGGAAAATCGGACAGATTGGATGAATTCGCAAAGCCTCGCGCGCATATTTCACGCGCAATGCACAGCCAACTCATGCGGTATTTTCATCGCAGCAGATAAGCCCCCAGCACGGCGCGGCAGCGGTCGCGATAAGTTTCGATGGGCACATCGCCCGGCCCCAACAGCCATTGCAGGCAATACCCATCCACCAGGGCGCGAATCGTAGCTGCGGCATCGTCTGGATTCACACGCCGAAACTGCTGCTCCCGGATTCCCTGTTCCACAATCGCGCGGTCACGGGCGTGGCAGGCCGCAATGAATTTCCCCAGCAGCGAATGAAAGCGTTCCTGGCGCGTGCCCAGCGCGACAAAATCGAGAAACACGAGATAGAGCTTGCGATTAACCTCCGCGCTGTGAAACAAGACTTCGAGTTCCGAACCGAGCTTACCGCGTGCCGACTCGTGCGCTTGCAGAACCTCGTCCAGGGTCCGGTTCAACTGCCGCAGCAGCCATTCCAATACGCCGCTGAGCAAATCTTCTTTGGTCGGAAAATAATAAAGCGCGCCGCCCTTGCTCGATCCCGCGCGGGCAACCACCGAATCCACCGTAATCGCCTGGATACCTTTCTCCAGAATCTCCGCGTATCCGGCTCTTACCAGCACATCGCGGCGCCGGTCAGCAAGTTCTGGATTGGCACGTCGAGGGCTCATGTTTTTCCGTCCGTCGCGCAAAAAAGGCGCCGGTCGGATTATTTCCAACTGGCTGATTTTGTCAATATGCACCCATCGAATCCACCGCGACCTACAACTCGGCGCCACCCCCCTCAGACATAATCGAACAAGGTCATGAAGCCAAAGTCCATATGTAACTGCTGGTGGCAATGAAAGAGCGTCAGCCCCGGGTTATCAGCGACAAAGTCCACCTCAGCGACCTGGTAGCCACCCAGCATCAGCACATCCTTCTGAACTCCGGCGGTTGGTTTTCCGCCCCAACCGGTCACTTCAAAGCTGTGGCGGTGGAGATGGATGGGATGGATGTCATCGCTGGCATTGCGCAGGCGAATCCTATAGCGCTTGCCGGATTTCAGGTGAAAGGAAGCTGGCGCCAGGGCGGCGGTCATGGGATAAGCAACGCCGTTGATCGTCCAGCGGTTGAACCCGTCGGCGGCGGCGTTGTCTTTGCGGATCAGCATCTCGAAGGTCTCATCCGGCGGGGGTGCGACCGCGCCCGGCTGGGCAAAGCGCGTGTAGTCCCAGTGAAACGGCGGCGGCGCCACCCATTGAGCGCGGCCGTGGTAGCCGGCATATTCCACGACCACGCCCATACCGTGGTGGCGATCGTCATCGGCAAGATCGCCCATAATCCATACGCCCGCGTGGTCCATCCTTACGATGGCGGAGATGCGTTCGGCCGTTCCCAACCAAAGCACCGGCACGGTGGCTGAGGTGGGGACGGGGTTGCCGTCGAGCGCCACCACTTGAAACGCGTGCCCGGGCAAGGCCAAGCTGCGGATTTCGGTGGCGCTTCCGTTCAGAATGTGGAACAGAACCCGCTCGCCGACTTTGACGCGAATGGGGTCGCCGTGACCGAGCATACGCCCATTGATCGTGAACGAGGCATACCCAACTTCATATCCTCGCGGCATTCCCTTCGCGAGCGACGCCTTCATCGCTGATTCGCCTTGCCCTTTCAGATCCTTCACCGTGGTTGCCGGGCTGAGAAAATCCTGCGCCATGTCCCCGCCGCGGCTGAAGCTTGGCTCAAATTCCTTGAGCACCAGAAAGACCTCGCGATCGAAATTGCCCGGCTCGCGCTGCGGTTCGATGTAAACGGGACCGGCCTGCCCGCTATAGGTGCCGACATAAAGATCGGCACCGGCGCGATTGTGCGTATGGTAGAAACGTAAACCCGAGGGCCGGGGAGTGAAGGTGATTCGCCGCATCCCATGGGCCGGAACATAAGGCGTGCCCTCTTCCGCCGCCCCATCCACGTCCGTCGGCACAATCTGGCCGTGCCAATGGAGTTGCTCCGGCGTGTCGGTCTCGTTGTATATGTCCACCGTCACCGGTCGCCCTTCCTTGAAGCGAAGGAGGGGCCCGGGGAACTGCCCGTTGTAGGTCGTGGTCGAGATGGTTCGATTCGGAGCAATCTCAATGGGACACGTCTCGATGCGGATGGTGTAGTCGGCTTGGCCGTCCGCTGCGGGGACGGGTGTGGCAGCCAGGTTTTGAGGGGGGACGGGGTCGGCAGCGCGGCGCAGGCAGTCGTGGCGCAGAACTAGAAGCGATCCGGCCGCCGAACCCAAAGTGCTCAAAAACTGACGTCTTGATTCAAGGGTTCGCATAGAGCCTCCGCAAGAGAAGGCATCCGGACTTTGCCGGTAGCCAGATGGCGGCAGGGCGTGCTGCCGGGAGGGGCGCGCCGTGGCCTGCCCACGCGCTCGCGTGCCGGGTTCGGGCATGACGCGCCATCTTCTCGACAACATACCGCGCTAGGCTGACAGAAGGCGCAAGAGAGCCTACACGTAGAAGTCTACAGTCACGCAGGCCGCAAGCCGCGCGCCTCAGCGCCCCCCGGCGCGAAGCCGGGTTAGTTCCGGTCCTTTGCCGATGGGCAGGGTCATGGATTCGACGCGGGGCTGGGAGCGGACATGCGCGATATATCGGACGAGGGGTAGTGTCCTAAAAGTGTGTTGGTTCAAGCCAAAGCCTATACTGGTGGCTCGTCTTCATAATCGGGGTGGTTTTCGGTATTACTAAGATGATTCTCAAGTTCATACACGGCGCTCTCAATGGATTTTAGATGATTAAAAGTGATGCGGAAACCCTCATAGATTCTGTAAATGATGATAGAGAGCAGCACGACGACCGCTGTCAGCAACAGAATAATGCAGCACAGGAGAAGTTCTATATCCACTTGGTTACTCTAACTGTTTCAATTTTTCGGAAGTTGTTACCTCTTCCTCGTAGGTATCATGCAAGTCCTTGAACAGTTTTTGGGTCTTGATGGCATCAAGGAAACCCGTAAGCGGAAGTTTTGGGTAGGGAGGGCCTTTTTCGAGAAGTGCAGCGAGTTCGGATAATTTTGCGGCCAGTTCCTTGGCTTCGGTGGTGAGATAAATCAGGCGACGGCGGGCCTCATTGTGGTGAGCTATTATTTTTCCGGCTACAGCATTCTCTTCTTCGGAACTCATAAAATAACCTTCTCGATAGTGGCTTGCGCTCACACGTCACCTCAGCTATGATTAGGTCAATAGCCGAAAGTTTCGGTGATCTGGGGACCGACCGCAAATCAGTTCCCTTTGGCGCACTTCCGCGCGATCCTACGATAGCATTGGAGTGTGCCCGATGCAAATCAAAGAACTTCGCCGTCTTTCAATTTCCGAATTATCTGATCGATACTCTCAACTGCGCCGGGAGATGTTTGAGAAGCTTGGCTTTGATTTTCCTTCTTCATCTTCTGAAACGTCTCGGAGAACTTCGGGAGTAAGGCATCGAGCGAATGTCGCAGTGAAGCGACTTCAACCGCTAAAACGGAATTCTCTTCAGCGGTGATCTTGCACGTATTTGCCAACATGATTAGAACTGCGTTCAAAGCATCCTTATTGACCATGCTGATCTCCGATCTGCGTGAATTTTAGGCTGCGATTGTCTCAAGCATTTTCTCCAATGTCCATGCGGTATTCGTGAGTCCTGAAGCCATCGCGGGAGTAGCACGCAACGTCTGGTGAACGCGGCAAAAGTTGTAATAAGCGAACCACAGCGCGTAAGCTGCATTCAGATTTTCCCACTTTTTGCTGAAAGCGTTCGTCAGCCGCGTTAGGCGCCGCATCCCCATGCGAATTGAAAGATTCTGGCGTTCAACGTGGCTCGTGCAAATTCTCTCCGGGTCGGGATCTCCGAAAACGATCTTGGCTATAGCGTCAATCACCTTTGGTGGCGAGTAGCGGTGTTCGTCTGTGGCGCTGGGGCCGTACACCTTGATGAGTTGCGAATAGGACGCGCGGTCGCGGAAATAGGCAAGCATGGGCTCAGGATATCCGGTCCATCCGTCAGTAGTAGCTTGGAAGTTTCCTGTCGTGGCTGATTCCAATTTGCGTACGAAAGTCCAGGCATCCCCAAGCGAGCGCTTCCCTATATGCCAAGTGATAACGAGCTTCGTATTTCTCTCAATGGCGACAAAGCAATAGGCATCCCCTAGCTTCGGGTCGCCGGCCGAATTGCGAGCTTCTTTGCATCCGACAAATCCCCAAATCTCATCGCACTGTACATTGCGTACTGGAAGCCCGTACATGGTGCGTTCAAGGAACCGTTGGCAGCGCTCGCCAACAAGTACCAGAACGCTTAGAATCGTGTCGCGGTGAACGCCAGTGATTCGCTCAATGGAACGAATGGACATTCCCTCAACGAGCAAGCGCAGAATACTGGCGATCTGGTCCGCGGGTAGGTAGGTTCCTTCCAACCTCTCAGGTCGGTCGCTGTACGTCTTGTAGCACTGGCAGCAACGGAACCGCTGATTACCTTTGCGGTCTTTTCCGAACCTCTGACACTTGATGCGGCAGTTGTGGCAGGTCACTGTAAATCTCCTTGAGATTCGCAGCGCGAAGCCACATAATGGAGTTGCGGACTCGTGCGGCTTCGGCTGTACGATCTACATCCCCGGTAGCGGTTCCAGCCGTTATCGGGGATTCGTGTTTCATGGGACAAGTATACTTAACCCCCACAAGTATTGTCAAGTAAAAAATGCATTGACATTCATTAGGGGGTAAAGTATTTTAAGGGACATGAGAAAAGCAAAAATGCCAGCGACAGTGAGAGCATATTTCGTGAGGATGGGCGCAGAGGGTGGAAGGATCGGGGGGAAGGCCCGCGCCGAGCGTCTAAGTCCAGAGCGCAGAAAGGAGATAGCGAAGAAAGCGATAGCGGCGCGATGGGCGAAGCGAGCGGAAGGCAATGGCAATTCAGTTGCCAGCACGCAAGTTTTGGAGAACCATAGCGATAGCGTGATAACCCCAAGACAGTAACGCGAATAAGAAACGAATATTGAAAAGGTTTGTTGAAAACAAAGAGCTTGCCTAAATCAACACACAAATAGGACACTACCCTGACGAGGTTATGTGAGGTCACATTGTCGGCGACGACAAATCCTCCCGGGCGCACGTGGACCATATCGAACAAGCGGACATAATCTTCCTTTTCGCAATCGATGAACACCAGGTCAAATTCGCTTAGCGTCGCGAGCACGCGCTCAGCGTCCGCCAGGACGAACTCGACGTAGGCGTCCAGTTCAAGCCGTGCGAGCGTCTGTCGGGCCTCGGACTGGCGGCGCGGCTCTATTTCAATGGAAGTAACCGTTCCGGAAACGCGTCGGGCAGCGGTGGCCAGTGCAATCGTGGAGCCGCCTATTTCAAGGATACGTTTCGCCCCAATGCCTGCGGCGAGTGAAGAAAGGAACTCAGCACTCGCCGGCTCCAAGTTGCGATGACCTTCCGCTTGGGGCAGACCCTGCTCGTCCTGCCGGAGCTTGCGCTCCCACAAACGTGCGATCTCCGCCTGTTCGCGTTCGCCCAACATGATTTATAGATCAACTGTAGCACCAATCTGGGCCGCAAGTGACGAGTGACAAAGGCCATTGACGAATGACAAGTCACGAGCTCTGTGCCCCTCGTCCGTGTTGAAGGGTCCTCCGGCTTCAAGGTGGATGGTGGGGCGACGGTTGGTCAACAGTCCGGTCTTTACAAAGGTGCTGAACGAACGTGTAAGAAGGGCTTCATTCCCGTCGTTGCGTTCGTTGTGAGACAAGATGAGGCCATGACGTATGTTTCACGTGAAACATCCGGTGCAGGCGCCACCGTAGAGCATTAAGCTGTTGCTCGTCACTCGTCACTTGCCACTCGTCACTGGCCCTCTGTTCCTCTGTCACTCGTTCCAGCCAACGCTGCCTGAATCTTGGCGCCATCGGCGCTGCCCCATCCGGTACAGGCGTCCCAGCCGGGACCTGCTTTATAGGCGCCATTGTTGCCCGAGGTGATGTCATGAATAGCGCCCGGCACGGACACGGCATCCGTGTAAAGCCACGAGTTCAGGAACCCCACCGCCTTTCCGAGACTCTGGTTCAAAAGCGCCACTAGCCCGGCATACAGTGGCGCCACGGCGCTGGTTCCGCCAATGACGGCACTTTGTCCATCCACGCGGACCTGATATCCCGTAAGAGGATCGGCATCAGCCGCCATGTCCGGCACGCCGCGTCCGGGCTTGGCGCCTGGATTGACAGACGGCGGTAGCTTGGCGTTGGCCTGCCAGGCGGGCGGCGGGATAAAGAAGGCGCTGATGCCGCCGCCCGTCGCTCCGCCGGACGTGCCGTCATTCCATACGGTTTCGGACGTGATGGTTTGCCCGTTCGCCATCAGGCGTGTCCCGCCGCACGCCAAAACGTTGGGGCTGGAAGCAGGAAAGTCGACGTGCGCCAGTCCGTCATCCACTCCATCCGATGAGCCGCCGTCGCCCGCCGCGACGGTTACCGTAACGCCCAGCGTGCCGGCGGCCTGAAAGGCCTGATCGAAGGACGTCATCGACTGCGCGGTCCATGACGCTTCCGGCCCGCCCCAGCTGATCGATACCACCGAAGGGTTGCGCACCGTGTCGTGGATGGCTGTCGTCACGGCTTGAAGAAAGCCGGGCATCGGTATTCTGGGCGAAGTAAACCGCAATGTGCGCTCCGGGGGCAATGGAGCCCGCCACTTCGATATCGAGCATCACTTCCCCTTCCGGCCCATTCGGATCTCCCGTCGGACTGTTGGCCGCGCCGCCCACGGAAATCGCGGTCACCTGCGGGACCGGAATGCCAAGTTGTTGAAAATAAGCTTCAAGATCGCTCAACACATAACCGCCCCCAAGCTCAATGATCGCAATGCACTGCCCCTGGCCATTTACCGATGCGGGGTAGTCGTAGAGCTTGGCGACCTGGGGCGGGAGATAAGAGACGCCCTGCTGGGTGGCGTACCAGCCACCGCCGAGATTGCGAAAAGGACGAATGTGCGGCTTGGCCTGGGGACGATTATCGAGGCCAAAGACCCCTTGGACGACGCCGTCCAACTCCTCCGGAATTTCGATCTGGCCCGTCCGGCCTCGATACGAGCCACCGGAGTGTTCATAGACGTGCAGACTTACGCTGAACGCCGCGGACATGGCCTGCACCGTCCCGCGCAGCACCACCGTGCGCGCGCCCAAGTTGATTTCCCCGACCTCGAGGCCGTTCGCCTGCGCGAAGGCGTCAATGCGGGCGAAGTCCTTGGGATCCGCGCCATACCTGGCGGCGAACTCCTGCCGGCTCGAGATGCGTTCGCTCCTGTGGTTTGACGGTCTTGTCGAGCGACGGCAGCGTAGAAATCGGTTTAAGCATCACCGTCACTTCGATGCGTTCCTGGGGGTCAGCCGGACCCACCAGGCGCGCGTCAGGTACCGGAGTGCGCTCGCTTCCCGGGATCGCGACACGTTTCTTGCTCATGGATTTACTCCTTCCGCCCTTGCTAATGTAAGTTTTGCCCGAGGAACCTGCGCCAGATTAGCAGGCCGGTCGAGACGCGTCAATAATTGTTTAGAATGCTTGGTGGCGATACGGCTTAGACAAGAGCACGTATCGCCTTCTCCAGCTCGGACCTCACAAGACGGTGACCCCCGACGTTCGATCGCGTGGAAACGTTTCACGTGAAACATTGTAAGCCCAGGCCACCAAGAGCTAACGCTTCCCGGTCACGCTGCTGCCTATCGCGTCGCTCTCGTGTAAGGACCCCGGCCGCATTTCACCGTCACTTGCGGTCTGTCCAGCGGTACTCTACAATCTCATCGTGCTTGACGAGACGCGCATCCGGCAACTGCTGCAACCATTCGGCTTGGACCCCACTCCTGTCCAAGTGGAACAAATCACCAACTATCTTCAATTGCTCCTCCGGTGGAACGCCAAGATCAACCTTACAGCCATCCGCGATTCGGAGGAGTGCGTGACGCGTCATTTTGGCGAGAGCCTGTTTATTTCTAATTCCTTGAAATTGACCGGCAATCTCCTCGACATTGGCAGTGGCGCCGGATTTCCGGGGCTGGCGCTGAAAATCGTCTTCCCCGAGATCTCCGTTACCCTGCTTGAGCCGATCGCCAAGAAGAGAGCCTTTCTTAAGGAAGCCGCGCGCGTTTGTGGGTTCGCTCACGTCAATGTGCGGGGCGAACGCCTAGAGGCGTTTGCCGGAGCGACACCGGCACTCGCATTCGATGCCGCCACCATGCGAGCGGTGGGCAGCCTAAATACGCTCGTCCCCCTCGCCGCCTCCTGCCTTCGTCCGTTGGGGAAACTTCTTCTGTGGCTGACGCGCGACCAAGCTGCCGTCCTCCCAACCATCGACTCTGGCCTCACCTGGCTCGACCCGGTCCCGATTCCGCTTTCGACGGCAGGAGAAATCTGGGTCGGCGTGATAGGACGATGAAAACACCCGTGCGCAGCACCTTGGAGTGCGGCCGCGAAGCTCTCGCCTTTGCGTCCCTGTGATTGGCTATTCTCTTATTTGGCACCGAAGAGAGGAAGGCGGCAGCTTCGCGGCCGTACTCCAAGGTGCTGGGCACTGTAGCCTTGCCTCAATGCCTACCTCATAGCTACACACTTCTACGCTACCGGCTGTCGGCATCCCCGCGCGCCTGCGCGGCTTCCAAAAGACTGGAAAAACCCACGCCCCCAGCATAAGATTTAGCGGGGCAAAGGTTTTCATCAAAAGGAGGCGAACAGCGTGGCAACAGAAAAAGCAACGTTCGGCGCGGGCTGCTTTTGGGGAATCGAGGCGGCCTTCCGCCAGGTTCCCGGCGTAACCGCGACTGCCGTTGGTTTCATGGGCGGGCACTTCAAGAACCCTACATATCGCGACGTTTGCACCGACAAAACGGGACACGCCGAAGTGGTGGAGGTCACTTTCGACCCTGCGCAGGTCTCCTATGCGGACCTGCTGAAGGTATTCTGGGACAATCACGACCCGACGCAATTCAACCGGCAGGGGCCCGACTACGGCACGCAATATCGCACTGCGATATTCTTCCATTCGCCCGAGCAGGAAGCCGCGGCTCGCGCGTCAAAGGAAGCGCTGGACAAATCCGGCAAGTACGGCAAGCGGATTGTCACGGAAATCGCGCCCGCATCCGACTTCTGGCCCGCCGAGGAATACCACCAGCAGTACCTAGAAAAGCGCGGCATGGCGAGTTGCCACATCAAGTCATAACAGGCCGCCTGCCGCAGCCCACCTGCGTCGCCCCGGGGACCACGTCCTTATGAGGGAGCGCGGTGCAAAGATTCATTTCGTTTTCGTCGCAAGGCCACTATAATGTCGCCGATTTAAATTTCTATCCTCACCGCCGAGAGGTGCGCCCATGGAACCGCTAGACGCCGCCGTGCTCGACCGTTTGCGCACGATCAATACCCCGACGGTTGCGAACGCCATCGAGGTTTTCGACCTGCGTCCCCGCAACGAAGGATTCATGCGCCCGGAGATTCGCTGCGTCTTTCCCCGCCTCGGAGTGATGGTGGGCTATGCCGTCACGCTGAAGATCCGGTCAGTGACTCCGGGCCCCCCAGGCGCAGCGATCCCGCCCAGCGTGCATTGGCAGGATGTGCTCAAAGTCCCCGCGCCGCGCGTCGTGGTGGTGGAAGATTTGGACGAACCCTCCGGGTTGGGATCGCTGTGGGGAGAAGTGAACGCCAACATCCATCGCGCCCTGGGATGCGTGGGCGCGGTCACCAACGGCTCCGTGCGCGATCTGGATGAGGTGGAGCCCCTGGGATTCCATTTCTTCGCCAGCCACATTGCGGTTTCGCACGCCTACATCCACATCGTGGAAGTGGGAACGCCCGTGCGCGTCGGAGGGCTCACCGTGCGGCCGGGCGACCTATTACACGGCGACCGTCACGGCGTGACGACCATTCCACTCGAGTTGGCGGCACGGATCCCCGAGGGCGTAAAAGTAGTGGATACGATGGAGCGCCAGATCATTAATTACTCGCAGTCGTCTGAGTTTACGGTTGACGGGCTCACCGCCCTCTGGAACCGCTTGCGCTCCTAATACCTAGCGAAAGGGAGAAACTACCTATGCGTAAGTCACTTGTCTTATTCGCAAGCTGTATCGCCATGGTTTTGACGGTCATGATTGTTGCTCCGCCCCACACGTGGTCGCAGGAAGCTCAGCAGCAGTGGGGGCCGAATGACCGCAACCGGCCGGAGCCGCCCATTATCACGCCGGGCACGGAAAGCACGCAGGCGCAACCGGGGCGGCCGCCCTCCGATGCCATTGTGCTCTTTAACGGCAAGGACCTGTCGAACTGGGAAGAGGTGAAGGGCGGCCCGGCGAAGTGGACGGTGGGCGATGGCTATTTCGTCGTTCAGCCCGGCACTGGGGACATCCAGACCAAGGCTAAGTACGGCGACTGCCAATTGCACGTGGAATGGGCCACGCCAAATCCGCCTCATGGGAAGGACCAGGACCGCGGCAACAGTGGCGTGTTCCTGCACGGGCTGTATGAGATTCAGGTTCTCGATTCCTATGACAACGTAACCTATGCCGATGGCGAAGCCGCTGCTGTTTACGGCCAGTATCCTCCCCTGGTGAATGCGGCCCGCAAGCCCGGCGTGTGGCAGATGTACGATATTGCGTTTCATGGCGCGCGCTTTGATGGCAGCGGCCATTTGACCCGGCATGCGAATGTGACCGTGTTCTATAACGGCGTCCTGGTGCAGGATCACGTCGACATCATGGGGCCCACAGCACACCGTGAACGTCCGCCTTATACGCCGGTGCCGGATTTACTCCCGCTGCGGTTGCAGGACCATCACCACCCGGTGCGGTATCGCAACCTCTGGCTGCGGGAGCTGAAACCGGGGCAATAAGCTGCCGCACCCGATGAGGAATGAAAGCGCGCAGCGCCCTGGAGTGGCGGCCGCGAAGCTGCCGCCTTGGGTTGGTTTGATATTATTGCCCTCGAATCCGTCGGGCTGCTGCCTTGGGTTGCTGTTTTGACGGTGTTACCCGAGGAGCCGCCGCGGTTGGTCTTAGACTTCTTTACTGGCACGAGTTTATAGTTGCGCGTGACGAAGGCGGCAGCTGCGCGACCGCAGTCCCAAGGCGGGCCTTGCCCGCACAAGGCAAACATGAGCGATTGGCCACACAGCCCCGTCCACCGATTGTCGGAAGCCGGCGCCTACATAGTCACCTGCGGAACATATCTGAAAGAACATCACTTTCGCGGGAGGGAGCGGCTTGAGTTTCTGCACGATTCGCTCCTGGGGTTGGCGGAGGAATACGGGTGGAATCTTCAGGCCTGGGCGGTTTTCTCAAACCACTATCACTTTGTCGCCATCTCGCCCCCGGATGCCCGGACTTTGGTGCTTTTCCTGAAGAAGCTTCATTCGGATACCGCACGAGCGGCGAATCGATGGGCCGGCACGGCCGGGCGGCAGGTCTGCTTCCAATACCGCGACACGCACCTCACCTTTCGGAACTCGTACTTCGCGCGTTTGAGCTACGTACACCGCAACGCCGTGCATCACAAGCTGGTTGCTGAACCCTCTCTTTATCCGTGGTGTTCGGCGGGCTGGTTTCAGCGGCAAGCGCCGACGGCCTTTTACAAAACCATCATGCGATTTGGGACCGGCCGCCTGACCGTGCCCGATGATTTTGCAGTGGAGTGGTCATCCGATCAGGAATGAAAGCGCGCAGCGCCTTGGAGTGCCGGCCGCGAAGCTGCCGCCTTAAAATTCGGCCACATCGCGGACTCGAAGTTTACGTTCGCGGCCTAACAACCCAAGGCGGCAGCTTCGCGGCCGGCACTCCAAGGCGCTGCGCGCATGAGGCCTTACACTTCAGACTGGCTGGATAAGCCGTGCCCCAAGCGGTTAGCGGGGAAAAATACTCGTTGTGGTTAATGCCCGCGGGAGACGTGTACGACCGCCTCTCGGGCATCATCCAGCGCTTGAGCAGCCGCTATGGGGGGCCGCAGTTTGCTCCTCACGTCACCCTGCTGGGACGGTGCGTGGGCCCGGTACTCGAGTTGATGCGCAAGACGGCAGCCGTCGCCGCCGGCTCGCGAGCCCTTCGCATACGGTTGGAAGCGATCGATTTCCTCGACGAGTACTATCGCTGCCTGTTTGTTCATGCGGCTCCCTCGGAGCCGTTGCGGAAAGCACACCGAGCTGCTTGCCATGCGTTTGGCCACGCGCGCGAGCCGGCCTTTATGCCCCACCTGAGCTTGCTCTACGGTAATTCCCCTCAGTCGTTCAAAAAACAAGCAATTGAGGAATTGGGGCACCGGCTCGACATCCAATTCACGGCGCGGAGTATCCATCTTTACCGGACGCACGGCGACCCGGGCCAGTGGCGGCGCATGGCGCGTTTCGCCCTAAAATGAGAAGTGTGATTCCCGCCGTTCTTGGGTTGGATCTTGGGGTGGCAGGTGGGCTGGCTGCGCAGCATAAGTAATAATGAAAAGGAGATACGGCCATGCTGATCGTTCACGTGCATGTGAAAGTGAAGCCCGATTGCATCGAAGCCTTTAAGCAAGCCTCGATCGCCAATGCGCGCGCGAGCGTGAAGGAGCCGGGCATCGCGCGCTTCGATCTGTTGCAGCAGGGTGATGATCCCACGCGCTTTGTCCTGATGGAGGTCTATCGGAGCGTGGAGGCCACCGCGGCGCACAAGGCCACACCGCATTACGCCGCCTGGCGCGACCGCATGGAATCCCTGATGGCGGAGCCGCGCTATAGCGTGAAATATGGCAATGTGTTTCCGCCGGATGAAGAATGGTAAGGAAGGTGCCAGGTGTCAGGTGTCAGGTGCCAGGAAAATCCGCGGCATAGGGATCGTTATTGCTTGGGATGAGTAAGCGAAGAGATGTTTCTAGACGGGTCCTCGAGGCCGGAGATACGCGTGCTGCTGATAAGTGAGACATGACAGGTTGAATGCATCTGGTACCTGACACCTGGCACCTGAGACCTGGTTTTTCCGACCTGACACCTGACACCTGGCACCTGACACCTCGTATCCGGCACCTGAGACTTGGAGCAACCACATGCGGTTCGAGTTTGCCACAGCAACGCGTATCATTTTTGGCGAGGGCTCAGTGCATGAGGTGGCGCCTGCCGTTACGCAGTGGGGCCGCCGGGCGCTCGTGGTTACAGGGAAACAGTGGGAGAGGTCAAGGGTGCTCGTGGAGGACCTCCACGGCGCGAACATGTCTCGCTCCACCTTCGAGGTGGACGGCGAACCTACCATCGACTTGGTCCGCCGGGGCGTTGAATTCGCGCAGTCGGAGGGCTGCAAATTCGTCATTGCGTTTGGTGGAGGCAGCGCCATTGACGCCGGAAAAGCCATTGCCGCGCTGCTCACCAATCGCGGTGACGTGATGGATTATTTGGAGGTGGTGGGCAAGGGAAACGACATCCGGAATCCTGCTGCGCCCTTCGTCGCTGTGCCTACCACGGCCGGCACCGGATCAGAGGTGACGCGCAACGCGGTATTGGGCGTGCCGGAGCGGCACTTCAAAGTGAGCCTGCGCAGTCCATGGTTGCTGCCGCGGCTGGCGGTGGTGGACCCCGAACTGACGCTCGGCCTGCCGCCCGCGATTACCGCGCGCACCGGGCTCGACGCGCTGACTCAATTAATTGAGGCGTATGTTTCGATCCGCGCCAACCCCATGACCGACGGATTCTGTGTGCAGGGGATTCCCTTGGCCGCGCGTTCCCTGCGCCGGGCGTTTCACGAGGGACACGATCTCCAGGCGCGGCGCGATATGTCACTCGCAGCGCTCTTCAGCGGGCTGGCGCTCGCCAACGCCGGCCTAGGCGTCGTCCACGGATTTGCCGCCCCTCTCGGCGGACGCTTCCCCGCCCCCCACGGCGCCATTTGCGCGGCAATTCTGCCCTATGGGATGGAAGTGAACCTGCGCGCCTTGCGTGCCCGCGCGCCCCAAAGTGAAGCGCTGGGCCGTTATCAAAAGGTGGCGAGCATGCTCACGGGGCGGGGGGATGCCACCGCCGAGGACGGAATCACATGGATACATGGAATTTGCCACGAATTCGAAATCCCGCCCCTCAAAGCCTATGGGATGGGCGAGCAAGACGTTCCGGCGCTAATCGCGGAGGCGGCTAGGGCGAGCAGCATGAAGGCGAACCCTCTGGTGCTCACCCCGGAGGAATTGAGCGAAGTTCTCACGCGGTCGCTTGTGGGACAGTGAAGAGTGAAAAGTGAGGGGTGGCGAGCAAAGCGTAGCAGCCAACGTGACGGATTATTCTTCCCTGTCTCCAGCGTTATGCTCCTTCTATGAGCGAAGAAACAGCACTTGAACAATTGAACTCGGTTAAGTACCTCTACCTCCAACAGCTCACGGAGCCGAGGGACAATTCGTTGCGGATTGTGGTGCAGCAAGCCGTCGACAACCGTTCGGGTCAGGTTCGGTCAGATCTGCCGGCGTTACCAGAGTTGTCGGAGATTCTGAAAGATTCGTGGCCAATCGAGTCTATCGAGGGTTGTAAGACCTTTGACCTGTATTGGAAGCACTATGCTGCGTACTTGGTCACCGAAGAGATGGTAGGGTCAATTGGTAGGTACGATGACGAAGTGTTTAGGGGAAAGCTGCTGCGCGTGTATAGTAGGTCTCACTTTCTCGACCACCTTGCGCGAGACACTGGCGGGCATCCTGAACCGATCCAACACTACAAGCTGATCTGTCTCAACCATCTCATAGACGTTGCTGCTTATGCCCCGCCAGAGGTTCGGGTGATTACCGGGGCTCCACAATCCCTCCGACCAGGTTAGCGTCGCCCGATAATCAGCGTTCCTGCTTATACTCGTCACTCTTCATTGCTTTTTGCAGGTTCTGTAGAACTTCCTCATCGCTCTTTGCGTTCAGAGCGCGTTGCAGGGCATCGACGGTCGGCTTGAGCGCGCGGCCTTGAGCCACGTAAACCTGATACATCATGGGATAATATTTGGTATAGGTCTTGTCAAAGGCCAGTCCGGCATTGTTGTTCGCGGCCAGGCAGCGCTTGAACGATTTTGGGTCGGGGTCGATGGCTGTGCACTCCTGTTGAATTTCCTCGAAAGCCTGCTGCTTTTGCTCGAGCGCGTCGCGTTGGGATATTTGGCCGGCGCGCGAGGCGGCGTACAAGCGGCTCAACTGCGCGTGCACGCGATTCACCATGTCCGCCTTGCGGGCGAAGAGATCCGGCTCGCGCTGAAGGTTTTGGTAAACCTCCGAGTGCTCACTAAAGTTCTCGCGCGCCACTTCGGTGGCGGTGAGAAATCCCATCAGGGTTGCAGACGCTTCGCCCCAGGTAACCGGCAACTTGCGCAACTGCTTGTTGGCATGGAAATCTTCGTGTGGCACTACCACCAGAAAGCGTTCTACCGATTCGTGCGCCAGCGCCGCTGAGACGGGGGTTTTGCCGCTGGCATCGGCCTCGACGGGGTAGAAGAAAACGTCGTACTTCTGCGGGTCCACGGTGCAGCCGGCCTTGGTTCCAGGAGCCAAGTGCAACGCCGTGTAGGAATCCGGCAATTCCAGCTTGCCCGTGTAGTAGCAACGATATTCGACCTCGGGTTGGGAGGACTGCTTGCGGAAGTTCCTGGTGCGCCGGAAACCTAGCTTTTTTTCCAACTCCTTGACCGACGTGATCAAACCCTGGCGGCTCGGTGCTCCGGGATCAGGCGTTGTGTCTGACGCAGCCGCTGAAGCGGCCAGCGGCGCAACCATCACGAGTATCAGGATGGCAATTCGGCACCGGCGCGACCCAAAAACGACTCCCCCGCAGAGGCCGCCAAGGCCGCCACGAGCGGCATTGCGGATGCGCATTTTTGCAGGGTTGTGCACAAGCAGGATAACCAGGCTGCTGGAAATTTGATTTGTTGACGTGCTTTGATTCGCCTCAGTGCCCTGTGCCGTCACGCGGAAAGACCAGGCTTCGCGCGGCCTCCCACGAGAGATAAACTCTTGCTTCGTCGGTGGGCGCCGAATCGCGGTGGCCGTTGGATTCGCGCACCACCACCCGCTGGCCACTGGCAAGGCGCACCGCCCAACGGCGTCTGCCTCCCTCGTAGATCGACTCGACCAGTTTGCCTTCGAGCAGATTCAACGGGCTGCCATTGGGAGAAGGCGGCTGGTGCGTCAAGCGCACGCACTCGGGGCGCACCGCCAGCGTCGCCAGCGAGTGCTGGGGAAGATCCTTCGAGTTCGACGCCCACAGCGCCAGGCCGCCGTCCGTCTCAAACCGCGTGCCGTCAGACGTGTGCGCGGCGCAACTGACGGGGAAGAAATTCTCCACGCCCATGAAGTCGGCCACAAAGTGCGTGCGCGGACGCTCGTAGATTTCCTCGCTTGTGCCGACTTGCTCGAGGCGGCCGTTATTGATCACCGCCACGCGGTCGGACATCACCAGGGCTTCTTCCTGGTCGTGGGTGACAAAGATAAACGTGATGCCCAGGCGTGCGCGCAGGCGCCTTAATTCCACCTGCATCTGCTGGCGAAGCTTCTGGTCCAGTGCGCCCAGCGGCTCATCCAGCAGGAGCACTCCCGGCTCCAGCACCAGAGCACGGGCCAGGGCCACACGCTGCTTCTCGCCGCCGCTCAGTTGGTGGGGGTAGCGCTCTTCCTTACCGGGCAGTTCCACCATTTCCAGAATGGAGCGGACACGGCTTTGTACCGCCGCCGGTGACAGTTTCTTCTGCTCCAGGCCGAAAGCGACATTGCGGAAAACGCTGAGGTGGGGAAATAACGCGTAGTGTTGAAAGACGGTGTTGACGTTCCGGCGGTAAGGAGGTAAGGCGGAGGCATCGCGCCCGTCGATCAGGATTTGCCCTTGCTGGGGCAATTCGAATCCCGCGACCAGGCGCAGCAGCGTAGTTTTGCCGCTTCCGCTGGGTCCGAGAAGCGTCAGGAACTCGCCTCGTCGTACACGGAGCGAAAAATCTTCCAGGGCAGCGTGTTCCCCGTAGCGCTTGCTGACGTTACGAAGCTCTACGATGCATTCCGGCGATGTGTCCAATTCTTAGCCTATCTGCGCGATCAATTCTAGTGATTTGTTACCTCACCTGCTGGCCCTTCGCACAATGTGCGTCGTAGTCAGCCCATCTTTTGAGTATTATTGCGCTGGGCACAATACCAGCGCACTGGTGAGCTGCTGCCAGTGCTACACTAGGCTTAACAACTTGAAAGTTGCTTGGAATTTCGAAGAGGGCTGCATCAGGCTCCTCGTATACCAAGCTTTCGGGTTTCTGCTCAATTGTTATATTCCCATCCGGGTCCTCTACGTGGTACGCAAGTATCTCACAGCCGAGACCTGGTGCCTTTTCCAAGGTAATCAAAAAAGGCTTGGTTGCTTCAGGGTCATCTGTGATAACAGCAACACGCTCCCCCAGGACTCTACCCCATCTTTTGAATGTCTGGTTATTGGCTGAGATACAAGTGGAATAGGGGTTAGCCCGGTTGAGAAGTCTCTGCGCTGACGCTGGCGGGGTTTGTGACTGATCAAACCAAACCATGCCAAGTGAGTCCGCGACCTTAACGTTTCGGCCATCAGAAAACCGGAGTCTGCGATAGTACTGGTTGGGGTCGTTTCCGGGAAAAAACCGCCGATTCATCACGTAACTGCCATCTGATCTGACCGCAGCAGTTATGTTATCGATGATCTGACCCTGACGGTACAAAGTAGCTTTGAGCGTGTAAGGCTTGAGGATTACCAATCCCCCCGTTGTTTGTGCTTGTGTTCGTGCTGGGGCTGGCAGGTGGTTTCCGATAAGCCAGCTTGCCAAGATAACTACAACGCTGAGAACGGCTAGGCCCAACGTCTGTTTTCTCACGCCCGACCTCCGTCACTGAATTTGACTGATGCTACCGCCATCTTCCCGCCTTGGCAAGAGGCGATTGAGGGAAACAATAGCGCCGCGGCGATTCCCCCCTCACCCACGCCCCCGGTGTTCGGGGTAAACTGATGCGACCCGGTTGAATACGTCACTTTTTCTTAAGCGACCGGATGTAAGCAACCAGCGAGTTGATCTGCTCATCGCTCAACTGTTCCGCGAAGGCCGGCATGGCCGTGCCTTTTTTCCCCTTCTTGACGGTCTCGGCGATTTGCTTATCCGTTAGGGAAGCTTGCACCTTCGGATCCGTGAAATCGGGAGTCTTCAGGGCGGGAAAACCCTTGCCGTCGACGCCGTGGCACATCGAGCACTTTCCCTTGAAAAGGTCGCCGGCGGCGTTGGGCGCCGGGCCGGCCTGCATCGCCAGCGTCAACATTAGCAAGCACGCTCCCGCTGCCATCAACATTAAGCAAGTTGAGATCAGGAATCGCATTCGGTTTCCTCGCATTGGAAATGGAGCAGCCACCAACCCTTGACCATCAGAACATACTTTATTTGATTGGGACATACCCTGGCGGATGCGCCGCGCCCTCGCCGAAGAAGAACTGCTCCATCTGGTGAGCGATAAAGTCCTGCGATTCCTTCGTCGAAGGCACCAGCCGGTATTCATTGATCAACATTCTTAAAAAGTTGAGCCACTGGTTCCAGGCTTCCTGCGATACGTTATCGTAGATGCGCTGGCCGAGCTCTCCCGCCCAGGGAGGCTCCTCCAGGCCAGGAAGTTCTTTGTTCAGCTTCACACATTTCACCATGCGCTGCGCCATAGAGACCGTTCTCCCTGGGAATTGAATTCCAATTCAGTTCTGCTTGCTCTCAAATTTCGTTAAACGTCCCCAACCGCCGACCGCGCCCACTTGCGACAACATTATACAAGATTTCTATTCCTACATGCCCGGCACGTACGGAACCGTGCAAGAAGTTGGTGATGGCGCGGGTCAGGGCTTCCGCCGTATGACCAATTCCACTTCTTCCCCATCCAGCAACGGAAGCTGAATATGCGGGTGGAGCGCGTCTTTGCGGAAGGTCGCGGTGACAATCAGCGGTTTTGGCGGCGTCATCTGGGAGGCTTGGGGGGTGCTCACCACGCCGCTCTCCGCGCTTGCTCCTTCATCTGGTGACGGCAGCAATGCGTGGTCAGAATTCGAGTTGCCCTCTTCGCTTGAGGAGATCGGTGGGTGGTCGCGCGTCGAGCTCCGCTCGTTAGTTGAGGCGGGTTTCAGGTGCGAATGCCGCTCGGCATCGTCCATTGCCTTATTCACCAAACGATCGGCCTCGCGATTGTGCTCGCGATAAACATGCCGAATGGAAAAGGATTCCAACCGGGCAATCATTGCCTGGGCCTTTTCGTATAACGGCTTCAGGTCCGGGCTGCGAACCTTGTATCGTCCGGAAATCTGCCGCGCCATCAGTTCCGAGTCCGTCATTACGGTCAGGCGCGGACAGCCGTGGCTCAGGGCGTAGTCCAGGGCCGCCAACAGTCCCTGGTATTCGGCAAAGTTGTTGGTGGTTTCCCCAAGGTACCTGGCAAAGGCTGTCACCGCATGGCCTTGTGGCGTTTTGACGGCCACGCCGTATGCCGCCGGTCCGGGATTGCCGCGCGATCCGCCGTCAATGTGGGCAATGATTTCAGGTGGGTTCGACATCGTTGCGGAATGAGCGGTGGCCAGTGGTTAGAAAATGTATGCCCAGCGCTCGCTGCTATCGTGGTGCGTCACGAAACTCACTAATCACTCATCACGACTCTTGTCCCGCCGTTCGTTCCGTCCTCCGCCGGGGGAGGCCCGACATAATAGATGATGCGGCTACAGTTTTCGCAGGTCAGCACGGAATCGTTACTGCGGGCTTCGTTGTACACCTGGAGTCGCAACCGAACGTTGCACGCGGTGCAAAGACCGTCACGGACTTCCGCCACCGCCGCCCCCGTGCGATACGTACGAATGCGTTCATACAGCGACAGGACGGGTTCGCTCAGCACGGTGGCCACTTCCTTACGGCGATTTTGCAGCGCCTCGCGCTCATCCAAGTCACTCTGGCGTTCTTGTTCCAAGCGCTTGATTTGTGCCGCCACCCGCGCTTTTTCGCCGTCCAAGCGAGCCGATGCTTCCTGGACGAGCTTTTGGAGATCTTCCGCCTCGATCATCTTCTCCAGGACATCGTCCTCGATCTTGCGGATATTGCGCTCTTCCCCTTCTATCTCCTTCAGCATCGCTTTGTACTGGTCGTTGGTCTTTACCTGGTAGAGCTGATCTTTGTGCTTTACAATCTTCTCCTGAATCTCCTTGATGTCGCCTTCCAGGTCCTTACGCTCCTTCAGGTTGGCGGACAAGCGCTTCTTGCGCTCTTCGTGCGCGCGGATGAAATCGTCCAGTTGTGATTGCAGGGCCTGAATCTGTGTGGGCAGGGACTCGATTTGCGCCGTCAAGTCCACAACCTGCTGATCAAGCTGCTGAACCTCGATGACGGCTTTAAGATCAGGATGCACTTCCTCTCCTTGGATTCGTGGCGTCCCCCCAGTGCGAGCGCAGACCATTTCGCCTTGACGCTTGGCGCTGCACCTTCTCTCACCACATTTTGGCACATTCGGCGGCAACGGGGCAAGGAATTGCGCGACGGGGTCAGGGTCACGTCAAAGTCGTGGCGGTTCGGACCGTGGGAGCGCTAAACGTCGGTAAGTCGGAAATGGCCCGTCCCCCCTCTTCCGGTCCCGTTTTTCCGTGTTGGCACCCAAGACGTCACCACGTCATGCCGAAGTGTCCGAAAATGCTGCATGGCCACGCCAAAATGTCACCACGTTGAACCAAAATGTCCGATACTTAAACCAAAATGTCCGCTTTTTTTCGGTCATTTTGTTCTGCTATCCTTTGTTTTCAATAACTTGGTGGCTTTGTTCGTAAATTTTTTTCTTCCGTCCACCTTCCCTGACCTTGGAAACTCGAAATTCGAAACTGGAAGTGCGGGACGTGCCAATCGGCAATCGAAAATCGGCAATTTATACTCCGTCGCCGGCGGGCCGCCCAGCGGGACGGCGTCATGCGAGTTTTTTGCTCGGCCCATGGGCATAGGCACGTGGCGGAGCCGCGGCCGAGCGCGTTAGGGGCGGCCAGGAGCCTCGCGAGCCTACCCGGCTGCGCCATTCCGAGCAGAAGACACACCTCCATCCGGTTCGGCGAGCAATTTTCATGCCGTTACCTTATGGATTATCTACCAAGAGATAAAGGGAGGCATGCACTGTGATCTCACTCAAAGCGACCTTGACGAAGCCCTGGCGACGGGATAGTGGTGGAAACCTTCGCCAAAGCCGGGCGGAAAAGCAAAGCGCAACAGGAAGGTCTTTTTCAGCCTTGAGGGGCTGAGCTTTCGATCCGGAATGGTACGCGAGCGTCGCAATGGTAGCAGGCGGCGGTCCCCTCCACCTCGGCGGGCGCAACCTCCGCCCTGAAAGTGCGCAGGCAATCCGGGCAGGTCAGAATGAGGTGGTCGGCGAAGCCGGGCTTTGCCCGAACGGGGACACGGTGTGACATCAGAGCGGCTCTGCCAACGCGCGGTGAACAAGATGGATGGCAATCGCCCCCTCGCCCACAGCGGAGGCCACTCGCTTCACGCTGCCCGAACGAACGTCGCCAACCGCGAAGACCCTCGGCAGACTGCTCTCCAGCATCAGCGGAGCGCGCCCCAGCGGCCAACCGGGAGTGGGCGTGACGCCAGCGTGCGAATCCAAGTCCCGGCCCGTGAGAATGAAGCCCTTGTTGTCCAGCGCGACGCACCCTTGCAGCCACTCGGTGCGCGGCGACGCCCCGGTCATGATGAACACGTGGCGAATCTTGTGCGCCGTGGTTTCGCCGGTTGTGTTATCGCGCCAGATCACGGACTGAAGTTCCCCCTCGCCCAAGTTTCTGCGACGCTTCGTCCGTATCCAGACCCACGTTTACATAAGGGTACCCGTTCCTGGTTCGGATTCAAGGGCGAGCAGTCAGGGTAGGACTGTCATTTGGAATGGTTTTGCTGCCGGATGTGCAGGGCGACGATATCCGACTGAATCGGCACGCCCTCGGCGATCGCTGTCTTGATTACGGCTTCGAAGGGGACGGGGTGGCTGCCGTCGGACAGGTGCAACCGCTTGACCAGATCCCTCAAGGTCTCAGGGTGGCAGACAAATTCGGCAGCAGCCTCGGTTCCGAGTGTGGTGGTGCCCGCCAGAATGAGCACCCAGTGACCGGACTCCGGCGCGGGCAGAAGCGCGATCAAAGCAACGTCCTCCGTCTTCGGGACGCCGAGGGACGGCACGTAAGCAGCCTCTTCGCCGGGGGCTGGCTGCAAGTTGATGATTTTCCAATCACTGTTGTGGGAAGGGTCTTCCGCAGACCGGAATTCGAAGTCACTCTTCATGGGCAGTTCCCGCAGAGACTGGTTCTCAATGGTCGAGCCGAGAAAAATCAGGTTGCTACCTTTGGCATTGTCCCAGTCGAGCAAGCGGCCGCGCTTAAGGCGGACGTCGGAGCCAAAACTGGCAAACAGTCTGTCCATTTCGTGGACTGCGAATACCTCACCGATGCCAGTATAGGTGTCACGAACTTCTCGCGGAGAGTCGGTACCGGGGATGAAGTTGCGCATGCCCATGCCCCCGATGGGGGATCCGACGAACTCCGCGTTGGAGAAGATGACGAGCGGCAATTGCTTGTTGGCGAGAAACTCCTGCCAGAAGATGCGGGTGGAGGGAGCCGACCTGCCGGACTCACTGTCGCCCCGGGTACGCGACCACACGTAAAACCCGATTGTGCCCATTCCCACGACCAGTAACACGAGTAACCATGTGTTACTGACGAAGCGTGGGGCCGGTGCTGGTTGGCTGGCAATAATCTGTGCGGGCTGTTCGTGTGGCGATGCTGGGGCCGAAGTAGTAGCGGGCGGACTGCGATGTTCAAATGATAGCGAGTAGGCTCCTTTCGGGATTCGGAGGATCACATCGTCTTCGACGCCAAGTCCGGCAAAATACTCAACCAGCTTGGAGCGGAGCCGACCGGTTTGGACCCGAACTGTCGAATCGAGCCGGGGATCGAAATCGGGCGGTCGCCCGAATACCTCAGTGGCAATCTGGTATTCTTTGGGGTGTGTTTCCGGTTGGTCAACTGCTTGCTGGGCTAGGTAGCGGAGCAAACGGCAGAGCGATTCGGAAGTCCGGAGAAGGGGGCTGACCGCGATCTTTTCGGCTTCTCGAAGGACGCATTCGCGATCGTTGGACAGCGCGCTCTTGTCCTCCATGGGTCGACCTATTGTTCGCGCTCCTCCACCGGGGAAGGTAGCTCGAATCTGGGCGCGATCTCACGCTGGGTCGCGCGAGGTAACCAGCGTATGTAACCGGCAAGATCTTCTCTGTGCTGAGTGAATTGCGGGAAATTAAGAACTGATCTTGCCGCCCTCAGTAACACACGTTTCATACCTTGTGTCAAGCATTTCTTCTGCCATGCGTGCAGTGAATATTTGACCGAATCAAATCCGGCGAGGGAATATTCTGTGCCTTGACAGCTAGGAAAAATCGAACCTGCCGATTCCCGACGAGTTTTCAACCAGTTGGAAGGCGTATTTTGTCACACCCGAGCCGCATCTGGCGCAAGAGAACCAGATCCGCGACGAAACTGCAGATTTGTGACAAACGGTTTCATACCCGTAATTACTTGATTGCCATCGGGACACGCCCAATACTCCACGCTTCCGGGATGCCCGCCGCCAAGGGCCGGCTGGTTTTGTGAGCGGCAAGCCCGCTCGCAGTCGTCAGTCTGGCCCCCCGATGGGTCAGGCCACGAGGCTGGTGCCGGCGGCGGGCAATCCGGGTATTCACTGCGTGTTTGGGGACAATCAGTCATCCCCTGACAACTTGTCTTTAATGCGTTCATGTTTCTTCGGGTGTCGGGTATTGGGTCAAGATCTTATGCACGAGAGGAGAACGAGGTGATCAGAAGAATCGCATCGCATATCACGGCAGTTTTCATAATGCTCCTGCTTTCCGGAGCGTTTGCTTTCGGCCAAGCTGACAGGGCAACGATTTCCGGCACAATCACGGACCCGTCGGGAGGCGTTATCCCTGGCGTTCGCGTGGTGCTGACCAATGCGGAAACTCGGGCCACCTTCACTGCCAGCTCTAACGATGTAGGAATTTATAGACTCGCAACTCTCCCGGTTGGCAACTACACGATGGAAGCAAGCCACGCCGGCTTTAAGAGTTACAAAAGAGGGGATATCACGCTGATTGCAGAGCAGGTTCTGCAGCTTGATGCCCAGTTGACAGTCGGCTCGACCGTGGAAACCGTCACGGTGAACGGTGCGCCTCCTCTCTTGGGCACCCAATCCTCCACCGTGTCGATGACCATGGAACAGTCGACCATTCGGGACTTGCCGCTGAACGCCACCGGCGGCCGTGACGCGTTGAACCTGATGGTGGCCACGGTTCCCGAAATCGCCTCCGGCGCGTCTGTCGCGTCGTCGGGCACACAGACATGGCTCCACATTGCCGGAACGGAGTACATGACCAACTCGATTTACATTGACGGCGTCGAAGGAACGGCCGGCAACCAGGGACAGGTGCCTACCCCCGGACTGGATGCCTTGCAGGAAATGCAGGTCAGTTCCACCAGCACGGCGGCCGAGTTGGGCGGTAGCGGCGCATCAATCTTATATGAGATAAAGTCCGGCACCAACAAATTCCACGGCAGCGCTTTCGAATACCTGCAAAACGAAGGGTTGAACGCGAATACCTGGTCGAACAACTTCTTCGGCATCAAGCGGCCGACCGACCGGTTTAACGACTACGGGGGCAGCGCCGGCGGGCCGATCTGGAAGAACCACACCTTCATTTTTGGCGACTACGAGTGGTACACCCAGACCAACATGACGTTGAATCCCAACGGTTCAACCGTTCCTACGCCCGAGATGCTGCAGGGCAACTTCAGCCAGTTGCTTACCATGGGCAAGTATACGGGCGGTGTCACCACCACACCCGGCCAGGCAGGCGGCGCTCCCATGATTAACCCCTGCACCGGCTTGCAATACCAGTACGGGCAGATTTTCGACCCCCTGACGCAACAGGTGATCAACGGGGCAACCTGCGCTACGCCCTTCCCGGGAAACGTCATTCCTTCTAACCGCCTGAGCTCCGTGTCGCAGAAAGTGGCGGGCGTCTATTCCAAGTACTATGCGCCGACGATTGCCAATGCGATTACGAACAACTTTCCTTCCATGCAGGCGGGCTCGCCCATAAGCACGAAACGCACGGCGGACCTCAAACTGGACCACAATTTCTCTGAGCGCAACCATTTGAGTGGTTCCTATGACCTCGTGGATTGGTATGGTGCGGGCCTGAACGGTGGGTTTAACTATGACGTCGGCAACGGTCCATTTGGTTCATTTTTCAGCTCCACCGGCTATAACCAGATGTACCGGATTGTTGACACGTACAGCGTTTCGCCGACCCTGGTAAATACCTTCTCCGTTGGTTACAGCCGGCAACCCACGGTTCAGCTTCCACCCGTCACCTCGAACCCGTCGGCTTACGGCTTCAACGTCCCGAGCGTCGTCTTCCCGACCATCAGTTACGGCAATACGGTGAATGGCGTCGGCTACGCGGGCACCAGCACGGCCGTCAATGCCATCTACACCTACAACGCCTGGCACCTTCAGGACACGATGGCCTGGCAGCATGGGCGGAACAGCTTCAAGTTTGGCGGCACATTGCTGACCCAGGGGCTGAACTCCGAATTTGGCGGCGACATCCAACAGTATAATTTCGCCTCCGACAACGGAGGACCCACCAATAGCTCGCTGACGCCCTGGGTGGGCAGTGGTTTTGCCACGTTTATGCTGGGGAACGTCTTCACCGCGGACGAGCAGATTTCGAATGTGTCCTACCCGCGCCGCAAGACGTTGGGCTTTTTTGTCGTAGACGACCTTAAGGCAACCTCCAAGTTGACCTTGAATCTGGGCCTGCGCTGGGATCTTGGCTTGCCCGGCCATGACGCTACCGGCCGTTGGGAGAATTTCGACCTCAACGTCCAGAACCCCAATTGGGGCAACTACAAGGGCGCCTGGGTGTTTTCTCCTAGCTCCAGCACCACGTTTGAAACCAATAATGACTTACACCAGTTCGGCCCGCACCTCGGCCTCGCCTATCAGATGAAGCCCAAGTTGGTCCTGCGTGCCGCTTATGGGCTGTACTACGTCCCCCTGGGCGACTTCACCACGGGTTACGGACCGGCGTTTCCGGCTAACCAGACCCCGCTGGCCTTTGGTTCCAGCAACATCGTCAATAACGTGGAAGGCTCGACCGCGTTCAACTGGGACAGCGGATATCCGACCGTGTACAATGGCCAGCCCATCCCGACATACTACCCGCAAAACAGCACGGCGACCGGGTTTGGCATCTGGAACATGGCGATGAACATCGACCCCAACATCCTGCACCTGGGCTACGATCAAACCTTTTATCTCGGCGGGCAGTACGAGGTGGCTAAGAACCTCATGTTGGACGTGAGGTACGAAGCCAATCGGGGCGCCAATCTGCACGATGCCGGCCGCTCGATGTACATCAACGATCCGGACATCAGCCAGTACCAGCCGCTTCTGGAATCGGGTAACGTCTGGACCACGGTCAACAGTGCCGCCAGCGCTGCCGCGGTTTCGGCGGCGTGCCACTGCACGGTGCCCTATCCCTATGCCGGTTTCAGCGGACCTGCTGCCGCCGCCATTGCCCCATACCCGCAGATTGACGCGGCGGGGGCGGAGGTGCAGTCCTTCGGTATGCCGGCGGCAAACGACGTGAGCGCTTACAATGCCTTCATTATCGAACTGAAGGCGCGGAACACTCACGGTTTGTACATCGACTACAGTTACGTCCGTTCCAAAACCACCGGCAGCATGGTGGGCTTGAATAACTTCGGCAACAACTGGGGCTATCCCGCCCAGAACATGGCCGACCTTCAGAACAGCAAGAACTGGATTCAGGGTTTCGACCAGCGGAACCTGGCAAAAGGGTACGTCACGTACGACCTGCCCTTCGGCCGGAACCGTCAGTGGCTGGCCGGCACGCGTAAGCTCGACTACGCGGTGGGCGGATGGACGTTTGGCTTCTACGGCAATTACGGTAGCGGCATGCCGATGGGAGCGGTCCACTCCGGTTTTGCCACGCCGTATTTCTTCGGCGAATGGAACGGCCGGGCCAACTTTGCCAACGGAGCGAACGCTCACAACATCACGAATCACTTTAGTGGAAAGCTAGACTTGGCAAACTTGGCGGATCCGAGCAACAGCGCATTTAACACCGGTAGCTTTACGGGTACAACCGCCGCCGCACCCTTCGGCGATACGCCCTACGGGTTCGACAACTGGCGTTGGAATTCTGGAGCGGCAAGTGAGAACATGAGTCTCATCAAGCACTTCAGCTTCGGCCAGGACGGCCGCTTTAAGGCGAGTTTGCGGTTTGAATTCTACGATGTCTTCAATCGCCACTACATTAACGGGCCGGACGACGGCAACATCACGGATCAGTATTTCGGACAGGTAACGGGAGTCTGGGGTGGCCGCACCGGCCAGGCAGGCGCCCGTTTCGAGTGGTAATTGCTAGTTGATTGGGCTGGCCGGGGTGGGGCATACATCGCATTTGAAGGGTGCGCTGCCCAGGCAATGACGGTAGGGGCGTATGCCTATACGCCCCTACTTCTTTTTTGTAGCGCTGACCTTGAGTTCAGCAGTCGTTGGGACGGAGGCCCGGCAGTTCGGATGGCGGGTTCATGGTAACGTCGAAAGTCGGCTTAGGTGTGTCTCTTTGCCTTCCTTATGTTTGAAAGAATTTCAAACAGAGTTGTCGAAGCGCGCACAGAGCACACAGAGAAAAGCGCTGCGTGCTAACCGGAGGCAGCTTTGCTCCGTGAGCTCTGTGATCTTTTCTCTGTGGCCTCTTTTCGATTGAGAATTTCGTGGAATGTGAGTCACTGTTGCACCAGGCGCTCAACGGGGGGTTGTGAGGAAACGCATAAAGCGGTTTTCTGTGAGAACAAACACAAAGCGGTTTTGCCGGTAACCACTACCAATGCGGAAGGGCCTGCCGGTAACCACCCCCGGTGCGCAACGCTTGCCGGTAACCAGCCCCGAGGCGCAACGCTTGCCGGTAACCACCCCCGTCGCTAGCGCTCCGGCCCCTCCTGAATCAGGAGGGGAGCTTCACCCGGTGGCCGCCGCGGCGGCAGCGGCAGCAAAGGCTCCCCTCCTCAAATGAGGAGGGGACGACGCGGAAGCGGCGGGGGTGGTATTCAGGAAGCGGGATGCGATCCACGCATGTACTTAGACAAACTTACTCGTCGAATGTTTCTCCAATCGCTCGGCGGTATCGCATCGATTGCGAGCTCCTTTGACTTCGCTGCGACAGCATCCCGGGCCTTGCCACCCGTACCGCCTGCTCCTCGCTTTGCCTGGCCGCCGCTTGGCCGCATCATGCCCACGGGCTGGATCAAGGCTCAACTGCAAATGGACCTGCGCGAGGGTTTTGCCGGAAAACTCGACCGGTTGGCTCCCGCGGAGGTGGACACCGATATTTTTGGTCGCGGACGAAACCGGCCCGGCAGGTCGAACCGCCCGACGGCGGACAGCCCGGGAGCACAGCCCTGGTGGAACGGGGAGTCGGAAGGCAACTGGCGAACCGGTTTCATCATGATGTCCTTCCTCGCCGACGATGACCTGGCGAAGGCGCAGGCCGGCGATTACGTTCGACATATTCTGGATACCCAAGGGGCCGATGGGTACATCGGAGTCTACAGCCCGGAATTTCGTGCGTCGCAAAACGTCGCGCACGGAGACCTGTGGACACAGGCGTGCATTCTTCGCGGGCTGCTGTCTTATTACGAACTGACAGGGCAACCCACCGTTCTCGCTTCCGTGGAGCGCGCTGTACAGTGCACGATGCGTAGTTATGGCCCCGGCGGCAAGCCACCCTTCCCTGGCCGTGGGGAAGACAGCGGGACTGCGCACGGATTGATGTTCACGGATGTCCTGGAACGGCTCTACGCCGTGACCGGCGACGCACGATACCGGGACTTCGGCTTGTGGCTCTACCAGGAATTTTGTGCGGCAAAAATCGCCAACTACCAGGACACCACGCTTGCATTCCTGCTCGACTCCAACCGGCCCTTCCGCGACCACGGGGCCCATACTTTCGAATGTATGCGCGCGCCCTTGTGGAGCTTTTTTGTTAGCGGCAGAGACGATCTCGGAAGGGCTTATCAGAACGCCTTCCGGAAACTCGACCGCTGCCTGTTCCCATCGGGCGCCGCAGTCAGCATGGAGGATATTGGCGCACGCGAGCCCGATCCGACGCACGCCTATTATGAATACTGCGCCATGAAGGAGCTGCTGGCCACCTTCGGCTCAGCGTTACAGAAGACCGGCAACGCCGAATTCGGCGAGAAGATTGAGCGGTTGATCTTCAACGCTGCCCAGGGAGCAAGGGAAGCGGGTGGCAGGGGCATTACTTACCTGACGCGGGACAACCGCCCGGAAGTCTCCGGGGCGCTGGACGGCAGAGATAAGTTTTCACCCGCGCACGCTGATGTCGCCGTGTGCTGTGCGCCCAATGCCACTCAAGCCATGCCGCTTTACGTGCGCGGAATGTGGATGCAGGCAATTCGAGAGCAGGGACTGGCCGCCACCCTGTACGGGCCGTGCCGCGTAAAAACCAAGGTGCGGGGCACCGACGTTCGCGTGGAAGAAGAGACCCACTGGCCCTTTTCGCCCGAAGTTTTGATCACGCTATCACCGCAGCAACCGGTGGAGTTCCCCCTGCTGCTTCGGGACCCTGCCTGGTCCGGCAAGACCGAAGTGAGCTGCCCGGATGCCGATGTTCGTAGGGACGGGAATTATTTCGTCGTCCGCAAGACGTGGCGGAAAGGCGACGAGGTCACCATCAGGTTTCACGAGTCTATTTCCGGAATACGCGCTTCGAACGGAGAGACGGCTATTCAAAGGGGTCCTTTGGTGTATGCCCTGGCCGTACCCGCAGTCGAGCGAAGAATCAAAACTTACAGCCTTCCCGGCTTTGCCGACACGGTATACTCCCCGTCGTTGGGCTCGTCCTGGGCTTACGCGCTCCCTTCGAGCCGCTCGCACGGTGACTTCGGTTTCACCGCTCACTTTAATGACGATGCCAACCGTTGCTTTCCGTTCGAAACATCCCCGGTGCGACTGGAAGGCAGCCTCATTGATGTGAAAACCGGCCAGCCGAGACGATGTGAATTGGTTCCGATGGGATGCAGCGAGGCCCGGCTGAGGAGGGTGACGTTTCCCGTTAGTTGAGCCATTACGCCGCCCTCTGGGCTGACGGATCTGTTGCGCCCGCGGCGCGGGATAGAAGCGGTGGCAGGACACTGGCCACCGGGATTGAGCGATCATGAAACCCACACAAACAGCTTTCAAACTATCAAGCTGGCGCTGTTCGTTAACGATAACGATACTCATAGCTCTGGCAGGGGTGATCCTGCTGGCGACGGCTGGACCCTCGCCAAATGCCGAGATCAGAGGTACCGCCGCTGTCAGCGCCTCGGGGTTTCTCGACTCTATTGGCGCGAACTCCACCTTTCCCGACCGCGGACAACCGCTGCCCAAGACCATCGAAATGGTAAAATACGCCGGTTTTCGATGGTTGCGAGGGGGGATCGAGGGTCTTACTTCGGACGGCCCGACTACTCTCAAGACCTACATTGAGCTGCACCAGCAAACGAGCGTGCGGTTCAGTTGGGGGCTGGTGAGCGGCGGCAACGATCTCCAGAAGGTCATCGAGACCGCCAAGCAAATGGCGGCGGGTGGCGCGCTCCTGGCATTTGAAGGGAATAACGAGCCAAACAATTGGGGCATCACTTATCAGGGCCAGGCCGGCGGCCGGGATCAGAGCTGGGTCCCCGTGGCGAAATTACAGAGGGACTTCTACCAGGCCGTCAAGCGCGATCCGGTTCTAAAAAAGTATCCTGTTTGGGGTATCAGCGAGACCGGTGCCGAAACCGACAACGTCGGCCTCCAGTTTCTGACGATTCCGATTGCCGCTCACACGCTGATGCCGGCGGGAACAAAATACGCCGATTACGCGGTGTGTCACAACTATATCTACCATCCCAAATCGCCAGGCCTGGAGGACAACAAGACTTGGAATGCCGCCGATCCCACCTCCGCCTGCAAGGTGGATGGGCTGTATGGCAATTACGGTGAAACGTGGTTAAAGCACTTCCCGGGCTATTCCCAAGCCGAGCTTGCGGTCCTGCCCCGGGTGACCACCGAGACCGGCTGCGGGATTGACGGGGCGGTTACCGAGGACGTGCAGGCCTTGAATCTGCTGAGTATGTACCTGGATCAATATAAACGCGGCTGGAGTTACACCGCGGTATACTTGCTGAGGGACCGGACGGATGAACCAGGTAACCAGCGTTTTGGCTTTTACCGGCCCGATTACACGCCGCGCAAGGCTGCCCTGTATCTTCACAATCTGACGACGATTCTGGCGGGTGACGGTCGTTCTTTTGCTCCCGGAAGCCTCAACTACTCCATCCCGAACCAGCCGTCAACGGTACACGACCTCCTGCTGCGAAAGAGCGATGGCGAGTTCGAGTTGGTAGTGTGGGATGAACGAATAAAGGCTTGGGATGAGGTGGAAGTGAATTTGGGCAGGACTTTCGGCCGGGTGGTCGTTTATGATCCGACGGTTGGCGCATCACCGGTGAAGGAACTGAGAAACGCCAGTTTGGCGAGTTTGCATCTGAGCAATCATCCTGTAATCCTGAGCTTAAGGTAGCGGGAAAACAACGTTCTGGTGTGGTGTGCCATGTAACATCGGTTTCCCACGGCTTCGAAGCTGTGAAAAAATCAAAAAAGTACTTGACTAGCGCTATAGCTATGATATCCTCCTTCCTTCGTTCTGGGAAGGAGGTTGGGCATGGGTTACGAATCCACCGTGCAGGTGATTCAGCGGGGCGGCAAGAACCGGCAGTGGTATTTGATCTGTCCCGCGCCCCTGGCGCGAGCTTTGGAGATCGAGAAGGGCGAGGTGATCGAATGGGTGGTCGCGGACAAGCACACGCTGATCTTGAAGCGGGCTCCCGGGCGAGCGGCTTCCTCCCCCACGCGGAGGCGAGCGCATGAGTAACGCCGAGGATCCTCGACAGCCGGGAATATGGCCGGAGGGCGAGTTGCCGGTGCGAGTGTCGGAGCCGCCGGACACGGAGTCGGCACACCCGCCGGCGGCGCGCTTGCAAGCGATTAACCGTCAGCAGATGGTCTTCCGGGCGGTGGACGTGGAGCAGTTGCTGGAACCCGACCATCTGGCGCGGGCGATTTGGGAAATGACCGGGCGCCTGGACCTGAGCGCCTACACCGCCGAGGTGCGGGCGGTGGAAGGCCGGGCGGGGCGTTCGGCCATCGATCCCCGCCTGCTGATCAGCTTGTGGGTTTACGCCTACAGTGAAAAGGTCAGCTCGGCGCGGGAAATGGAGCGGCGTTGCACCTACCATCCCGCCTATCAGTGGCTGACGGGGTGCGAGGTGATCAATTACCACACCCTGTCGGACTTCCGCGTCGAGCACCAGCAGGCGCTGGACGGGTTGTTCGCGCAACTGCTGGCGATCTTGAGTAACGAGGGGCTGATCACGCTGGAGCAAGTGGCGCACGACGGAACGAAGATCAAGGCCGCGGCCAGCGGCAACTCGTTTCATCGCGAGAAGACCTTGCGGGTGCATCTGCAGGCGGCCGAGGAGCGGGTGCGGGCGATGGGCGATCCGCGGGACGAAGGGGTGGACCGGCGCCGGCAGGCGGCGCGGCAGCGGGCGGCGCGCGAGAAGGTGGAGAGATTGCAGCAGGCCCTGGAGGAGTTGCAGAAAGTGCAAGCCGCCCCCGAGGGACGGGCCGAACCGAGGGAGCGCCGCGTGAGCGCGACCGATCCGGAAGCGCGTAACATGAAACAAGGTGATGGCGGTTATGCTCCCAGTCACAATGTGCAGGCCTCTACCGACGTGGCGTACGGGATGATCGTGGGCGTGAGCGTTACCCAGGACGCCAACGATCAGCACCAACTGCTGCCGGCGGTGGAGGAAGTGAAGAAGCAGAACGGGCGCGCCCCGGCGCAGATGATCGTCGACGAGGGCTACACCACGCGCGCGAATATCCTGGCGGCGGCCGACGGCGGCCTGGACTTGATCGGCGGGACGCTCGCCGCCGATGCCGAAGCCACCACGCGGCGCCTGGAGAAACGCGGCGTCGATCCGGCCTTTTATCCCCAACACTTCCGCTACGACCCGGCGACCGACACCTCCCTCTGCCCGCGGCCAGGTGCTGCATTTTAGCTATACCAAACACGACCGCTTGGGGGTGGAGCGGCACCTCTATCGGGCGCGAGCGGCGGATTGCCGGGCGTGTGCGCTGCGTGCGCAGTGTGGAGCGGGGCCGCAGGGACGCACGTTGGTGCGCACGGAGAATGTCCCGGCGGTGGCGGCGTATGCGGCCAAGATGCAGACCGAGGCGGCGCGCGCCGCTTATCGTCGGCGCGCCCCGGTGGCGGAGTTCAGTAACCTGTGGCTGAAGGCCAAACTCGGACTGCGGCAGTTCTGCGTGCGCGGCTTGCGGAAAGCCCGCTGCGAGGTGTTGTGGGCGTGCCTGACTTATAACCTCCAGCAATGGTGCCGCCTGCGCTGGAAAGTTCGCCTGGCCACGGCGCCCGCTTGAGCCGAAGGGAGAAACACGAGGGTCCAAGGTGCAAGCGCCAGAACCCAAGGCCGGACGGAAAGGAAGGTTACTCAATGAAATCACCTTAATCCTTGCAGCTCGTCGATCATCACAACCTTCAAAACACATCGTCGAAACTTAATCTACCGATGCCGAAGGCGATTCTTTCACAGCTTCTTCGCCGTGGGCTACATGATGACGCCCGCTCCGCGGGCTGAAACCAATGGCGGCGAGGTGCAAAAGTGAGAACCATGCAGTGGCAGAAAGAGTCGGTCAGATTGTCTCTTGTCTTCATATGCTTGTTAGCGGCAACGTCGCTGGTGCGCGCGCAGGCGCCAGTGAATATTTGGCAAGCGCCCCTGGTGCTACCCACGTATCAGATAGGTCCTCCCGACCGCGAGCCGATGTTCTATGCGGGCCGGGAATACCAGGGCGCGCAAGGCGCGATCTATCCCTATGGGCTTTACGACAACCTTCTGGACGTCCGCGAGAACCAGACCTACCAGGCGGATTTTCTTGAGAACAAGTACGTGAAGATCTGCGTGCTGCCGGAGCTGGGCGGGCGCATCCTCTCCGCCACGGACAAAACCAACGGATACGACTACGTTTACCGGCAAACTGAGATCCGGCCCGCGCTGATCGGCATGCTGGGGGCCTGGATCTCCGGCGGCGTCGAGTGGAACATCCCCCATCACCACCGTGCTACGAGCTATCTGCCCGTGGACCACCGGTTGATTAAGAACCCTGACGGCAGCAGTACGATCTGGATTGGCGAAGTGGAACTCCGCCATCGCATGGAATGGGCCGTGGGAATCACCCTCTATCCTGACAAATCTTATATAAAGGTCACGACCACGCTGGTGAATCGCACACCCTATGTCCATTCGTTTCTGGATTTCACCAATACCGCCGTGCATGCGAATGAGAATTACCAGGTCATCTTTCCGCCGGACACGCAATTTGCGGTCTACCACGCCAAGGTGCAATTCGCGCACTGGCCCATATCCCATGAGACGTATCAGGGCGTGGATTACACCCGGGGAGTCGATTTGAGTTGGTGGAAGAACCATCCCGCGCCCATGTCCTTCTTCTGTTGGAACTTCGATGGCGATTTTTTTGGCGGGTACGATCACGGCAAGGATGCCGGAATTATCAGCGTGCAGGACCACAACGTCTCGCCCGGCGCGAAGTTCTTTGAGTGGGGAAACGGCTCGGAAGGCAAATTGTGGGACAAGGTGCTCGACAGCCAAGGCGATTACCTCGAGCTGATGTCGGGCAACTTTTCGGATAACCAACCGGATTACAGTTGGATTCAGCCCATGGAAACCAAGGTGGCAAGCCAATACTGGTTTCCGATTCGCGGCATCGGCGGCGCCAAGAACGCGAATTTGAATGGGGCGGTAAACCTGGAGGTGGGACCATCCGGAAAAGTCAGCTTCGGGTTCTACGCCACGCAGGGATTTCGCGGCGCCAGGGTCATTTTGACCGCCCGCAATCAAACGCTCTTTGAACGCAGCATCGATATCGCTCCCGATAAGCCTTTCACGCAGCAGGTGGCTCTGCCCGGCGACACAAAAGAAACCGATCTTAAAATTGCCTTTCTGGACGCGGGGAACAAAGAACTGATCAGTTACCACCCGGTGAAGCATGATCCTCAACCCATGCCTCCGGTGGTGCAGCCTCCCCCGCCTCCGCAAAAGATCAAGACGGTGGACGAACTGTATCTTGCCGGGCTGCGGTTGGAGCAGTTTCATAACCCCGCTCTGGAACCGTACGCCTATTACGAGGAAGCCCTGCGGCGAGATCCGGGCGATTATGACGTGAATACTGCTCTAGGCCGGCTTTACTGCGAGCGCGGTCTCTGGCAGGAGGCACACGACAAATTGACCGCAGCGCTCGACCGGGCCACGCGCAATTACACCCGTCCCAAGGACGGGGAGGCCTACTATTACCTGGGTGTCGCCCTGCGCGGCCTGGATAAGAACCGCAATGCGCAGGACGCGTTCCATCGGGCTACCTGGAGCGAAGCTTGGACCGCCGCCAGCTATTACCAGCTTGCCGAATTGGACGGAGAGAAAGGCGACTGGCCACAGGCACTTGCCGATCTTGAACATTCGTTGGCTTATGGCACGCTCGATTGCCGGGCATGGGACCTGAAGGCGGCAACACTGCGTAAGCTGGGACGTGTGGACGAGGCCCGGGAAGCTGCCAACCAAGCGCTGGCCGTGGACCCGCTTGATCTTTGGGCGCTCAATGAACTTCGATTGTCAGGAGGGAGCGACGAAGCGGATATTTGCCAGGGCGACGTGGTCCAGTCCCATCTGGAATTGGCGATGGACTATTACCGGGCCGGCCTGACGGATGAATCGAAGCAGGTCCTGAAGGGGTTGCTGGCAACGAGTTCCGATCCGAAGAAAGTAAACCCCCTCATCTATTATGACCTCGGCTATCTTGCGGGACAGAGAGGGAATGTCGGAGAAGCATCCGAATATTTCCGTCTCGCCGCGCAAATGCCTGCTGACTACGTATTTCCCTTCCGGCTGGAAGAGGTAAAGGTGCTGGAGGCGGCCCTGCAGGCGAATCCGGCTGATGCGCACGCCCCATACTACCTCGGGAACGATCTGTTCGACCTTCAACCCGCTGCCGCCATCAAGATGTGGGAGAAATCGGCACAAATGGACAATTCGTCCGCACTGGTGTGGCGCAACTTGGCGCAAGGTTACCAGCAAACCCGGAACGACACTACGAAAGCTATTGCAGCCATGCAAAAGGCGGTTGAACTGGACAAGAATGACCCCCGTTTGGTGCTTGAATTGGACGAGCTCTACGAAGCCGGAAACGTATCTCCTCAGAGGCGGCTCGCTTCGTTTGAAGCCAGCCCGGCGGCAGCCACCAAGCGATCCGACACAATGATGCAGGAGGCAAAGGTCAATTTGCTGGTGAACCGGTACGACGATGCCATTCAACTGCTGGAGAGCCACCACTTTCACAACTGGGAGGGTTACGCCGAAATCCACGACGTCTACATGGACGCCCACCTGTTGCGGGGCGAGCGGGAACTCCAGGCAGGAAGGTCCCAAGAGGCCTTGCGGGACTTCGAAGCAGCGCTGGAATATCCCGAAAACCTCGAAGTCGGGCGGCCCTACCGCGAAAGTCGATTACCAGAGGTTGATTACTGGAAGGGCTTAGCTTACGAAAAGCTGGGCAACACTCCCAAGTCGCGTGAGTTGTTTGAACAAGCCGCGGGAACACCGGCGCCTGAGCGCTCACTTCAACAAGAAGCTGAGATGCAGTATTACCGGGGCTTAGCCGGATTGAAACTCCGCCGGAACAACGACGCGCAACTTTGCTTCGATGCATTGATCGCGAAAGGTGAAAAACAGTTGGCGGCGGGATCCGATATCGACTACTTCGCGAAGTTTGGAAAGAAGCAGTCCAACCGTATGCGCCTTGCGAATGCGCATTACCTCGTGGGACTAGGAAACCGCGGAAAGGGCGAAACAGCCAAGGCCACCGCTGAGTTCCAGGAAGCGCTGAAACTGGATGCTAACCACTTGGGTGTGACGACCCAGTTGTTGAACTATTCCAAATGACGCGCACTGAAAAGAGAACGTCGCACGAAAGTGATTTGACGTCGAGGAAGCCGACAAACAATGAAAAACCAGGACAGGACGGTTGGAGATCGTTCACGCAGGCAGTTCTTGAAGGCTGGAATTGCCAGCAACCTCGGCCTCATGGCGCCTGTGCGAAGCGCGATGGCGGCGCTGGATGCTCCCCAAGCCGCACGTGGCGGAGCACCGGTGCAACCGCCCGCCCCACCGTGGGTCCGGGATCTCGTCATCTACGAAATTGCCACCAAGGGCTTCACCTCGCCGAATGGAGCGGAGAGCGGCACTTTCAACAGCTTGAGAGGCCGATTGCCGTACCTGGAGGGCCTTGGGATTACGGGCATCTGGCTGACCGGTTATGCATTGTGTGATGGGCATCACTTCTACAACATCTGGACACAATATGCGGTGATTGAACCGGACCAGATTGACCCCTCGCTGGGTACGGAACGCGAGTTCAAAGCCGTTATTGATGAAGCCCACCGGCGCGGCATTAAGGTTTTCCTTGACGTCATCACGCACGGGTTGATGCCGAACTCCAGCGTCGTCCGAAAGCATCCCGATTGGTTCCAAGGCGGCTCGTGGGGGATGGTCGATTTTGATTGGTACGGCGGCCACACTGACCTCGACGACTGGTGGGTCAAGGTTTGGACGGATTATGTGGTGCGGTTCGGCGTGGATGGCTTCCGTCTGGACGTGTTTATCTACCGACCGGACCTGTGGGCGAGAATTCGACGCAATGCCGCGGCGGCGGGGCATCCCATCGTCATCTTTGAAGAAGACGATTCTCCAATTCCGGGGGTCACTGATTTCAGCCAGCACGAAAATACGCTTGCCAGTGAGGTCTTGTTGCAAGATTTGCCCGGATTCTATCGCCGGAAGTTCGGCAAAACCGGGACGTACAACGTCGAAATCCAATTCTCCGACGACGGTTCACGCTTGAGCGGAAACACCCAAGGACAGGGGACGTTGCGCGTGCATTTCGATGGACTTGGGCCCGACAAGATCACGCGACGCAAGCAGGTGTTCTTCGAGCCCATGCCTGACGGGATTCCGGACGTTCAGCTTACCATCGAAAAATCGCCGGCTAAACCCATCGAAAACATCGTCGTCACCGACGATGTGGATGGACGCTGGGAACTCCGGTCGACTTCCGGCCGGCACTTGGCCATGGAATTGATAGACGGCGGGTCATCCGGGGGCGCCGGCCACTCGTCTCAAATCCGCCTTTACGTACCCACGCTGGCGCATGGTTGGGCGTCCGTTCAACTCAGTTGTCACGACAATGGCTGGGAGGGATTCCCGTTGGACAAGAATCCTTACGTGGCCCAGGGGAGCCGCGCGTCGTTCGGGTATTCCTTCCTTTTCACCCCGATGGTCCCGGTATTCTTCTCCGGCGAGGAATTCAATGCGAGCTTCCGCCCCATCCCTTCCTTATCGCCGCGTCTTTACGGTGGGAGCGATCCCGGAAAGGGACGCTGGCTTTACGGAACCATGATCGACTGGAACGAGGTCAATGGCGCCGAGCACCAAGCCATGCTGGAGGATGTTAAGGCATTGATCGCTTTGCGGAGGCGCGAATCCGGCATCCTTGGCGCAACCCCGGAGAGAAACGAACCGAATTTGATGGCCGTACCGCACAAGGCTTCTTTCCCCGTACCCGTTCCGTACTTGCGTTGGAACAACGGCCGCGCAATTCTGGTGGCTGCCAATCGAAACACACGTCAGGATGTTGAACTCGGGTTACAGATACCTATCGAGAAGATGGGGCTGGCGGGACACGGGAGCCTCAGCGTGACCGATCTCTGGCCAGGACGTGGAACGAAGACGTACAAAGAAGAAGACTTGGCGAAATTCACCTGCACGGTCAAGCGAGACCGGAGTGCGGGTGGCGGCGTGTATGTGGCGAAAATTGAGCCCCATCTCTCCCCGGGCAAATCGTGAAATCCCCGGATGGTTAATTCGCTGCCGCACACCGTCAAAAGCGGCTGTGCCACCCTCATTGCGGCAGCCCAAGCTTGAGGACCAACAGGACACCGCAGGGGAGATCGGAATGACGTCAGAAAAAAACGGCATCAATCGACGCCAGTTAATACTGGGCACCTTGGCAAGTGTTGCTGCGGGCAAAATCCTCGGCGGTTCCGACGTTATCAAGGCTGCCCAGCATGGGGACGCCCAGCAGCGGGCTGCGACTTCGACGGCTACCGACCGTTGGTTGGAAATAGATTTGTACTGGTTTCGCTTGCAGAACGTCCCCGCTTCGGTGAAGGAATTCTGGGACCGCTATTTGCCATTTTACGCGGGTGTTGAAGGCTACCGCGGGGTGATTCTGAATGTCGGGTGGACCGTCGCCTGTGTCATGGATTGGGCGGGAGACTTCGACCAGAGAATCGACTTGCCCAAGGGAACAGGCCAGCAAAAGTGGGTGGACCAGAGCGGCCCGCTCACCGGCACTACGGAGGAGCGCCAACGCCAGTGGAAGCAGCGGTTCGCCCAGCCGCTCCTGATCCAGCGCCGGGGCTACGATGAGTGGACGTATGGCAGCCTGAAGAAGCTGCTGTCCGCTCTGCGCGCCGAAGCAGCACACCGAGGCATCACCGATTTCAAGGTCGGGTTGCTGAATTACGCATGGACGAACGCCTACGGTGAGGTCCCGGCGTGGATCCGCCGGCACCCGGAGGCGTTTACGCAAATGCAGGGAACCCCAAACGCCTGGGTTCAGAGCCCCGACTTTGATCCGGCGGCAACCTTGCATGCCGATCCGCACTCCTTGGGAGCGTGGCCGCACGGAATTCCCGAAGGCACGCCGGTGCACCTGGCCTATGGCCGGCAATGGGGGAGTTTGTCGAAGGCGATAGGCTTAGACGCGGTCATGCTGCGGGATTCGTTCGGAATGCCTATGCCCTATGAGCACTGGGGACCATTGGGACGCGTCGCCCCCTCACCTGAGGCCATTCGGAACGGCACGAAGGCGACCGCGGCTCTCGTGCGCGAGACGAAGACCGCCAATCCCAACGCCCTGGTGATGATGTATTCCAACGCCGCCACGGCCATCGGCGACTGGCGCAGCAATTGTTTTGATCTGGAAACCGTAGCCAAAGAAGGCTATCTGGATATTTGGGTCGATCAAACCTGGGCGGGCGACTGGAATGAAGTTGGCGTGCGAGAGGAGACGTTCTGGAACGCGCCGCTCAATGGCTACACTTACCAATTGACGTACATGCTCATGCACGCCGCGATCTTGGCCGATACGAAGGTCCGCCATTACCCACTCGTTGAGTGTCCGGATGCCTGGGAAGCTGAGGATGTGCTGCATACCGTGCCGGAGCGCTTGCGCTGGGAAATCTGGGCGTATGCGCACGCGGCAGTGAAGACCCCGGCCGGCCTGAAGTTCCCCGTGGGCACCTATATTTCCATGGTCAATCGCGGGGACCGTCTGATGAGCGAACAGGACGTGCATTTTCTGGCGACCAACATCAACGATGCCGTCAGAGATGCGAGCACGACGGTCGAGATTTTCGGGCCCACACTGGTGTACTCACGCGAGGCGATGCAGTGGGAAGCGGATCACGCTTCGCCCGACCACGACATCAAGGAGTGGATCGACGAGCAGGCCGGCGCGGTCATCAAGTGGCCGATTCCCATACTCTCGGCCACACGGATGGAATGGGTTCCGAAGGTAAAGTCCGATCTCTTTATTTTCCAGACACCTTCTCACTTGCCCCCGCAACAGACCGCCTACGTCGCGGACTGGATCAAGCAAGGACACCCTGTTGCGATCTGGGGAAGCCCGGCCGGCGGGATTGATCCGGAGTTGGAAAAGCTGGGCGGTCTGGGTTCCAGTGGAGACGGCGACGTGCATGCCAAGCAACAGCAGGCGACGCTGGGTAACGGTTCTCCGATGCTCACGGAGAACGTGCCCGCCAGCTTTTCCACTTATCACCGTTTGACACTGAACAAAGCGGCGGACGAAGCCCGTGCCGTTTACTCGGTCGCGGGCAGTCCGGTGCTAATCATGAATACCACTGCGGGCAAGCGGCTCATGATGTGGGATCCTCCCGATATCTCCGGACGGGGAGATCCCGGGGGTCAGGGAAAAGGTAGCCTGCGTGACATCTGGGGCGGTAGCGCGGGCGCCTATGCCCTGGCAGCCGGCACGCTGAATTATCTTCTATCCTCCGGCACGGGCGCCTTGCACGCCAGGAGCATCGATCTGAACCAAACCGTGAATATCACTGCGTGGCGCACCCGGGGCGGAGCATTTCACATTCTGGCGTGCAACCTGGAAGAAGGCCTCCGCGATGACGCAGATATGACTCGGCATGCCACGATCGTCTTGCCCGAGTCATGGAAAGCTGCCCAGTGGACGGATGCCTGGACCCGGATGCGTATTGATGTCCATCGCTGTGAATTGAAATTAGAGTTGGGCCAGGCAAAGTCAATCCTGCTGGTTTCCGTGGCCCAGTCATAATCAATTCAATAGCTCGGTGTGATTAGGGTTGTCCTCGGCAAGCCCAGGGTTGTGGCCCGTTTACTATTCGTTATTCTCATTCCGGACTGATCATGAAGATTCCCAATCGACGCGACTTCCTCGTGCGCTCAGGAATGGCGCTGGGGTTGACACCTGATTCGAAAATGCGGGAGTCAGTGTGGCGGCTGTTGGCTCAGGGCCGGTTTCCCGGCCTGCATGTTTTAGACGCCACGACGCGGAAGCCGGAGACCGCGCCGATGGTGAGTGCGACAAAGGACACTTCTCCTGAAGGTCGGCTACCGCTTTACAACGTGGACTTTCGATCGGCGATTGGTCTGGGGGACGAGCCGCCGGGCATGGTCGATCGGTTCGGGCAACTCTTGCGCTCTCGCAACGCCATGATGCGAGTTGCTCTCGGGTCGCCCTTGCAGCCCGCCGAGCATGTCCTTTCTTCCCAGTCGCTGCGCGATGGTTATCTTCCCATTGTCGATACCGAACTCACGGTCGCCAACACCACGCTTCATCTCTCGGCATTCTCCTCCGATCACGGCGGCCTGAAGGCGGACTACGTTGAGATTCGCGATGGGAAGAACCCCTACCAGATTCAGCTTCTTTTCCCGTACACGACGGTAATTCACGTCGAGGGCGGTAAAGTCATCAGCCAGGACAGGGTACTCGCTGAATTTCCGCAGCCCGCCAAAGCCACTGTCTCTCGGGCAAAATACAATTTACTCACGCCTGAAACTTGGCCCGCTACGGATTCCCCTTGGGGAAAGAGTGAGCCGGCAAAGCTGGACCCCGGCGTCGATTCCGCGTTCGCGAATAGTCGAAACACATTTTTGAATCGATGGATAGAGTATCGTTTTCCAGTCAAGGCCGGGACCGCCTACCACGTCTTCCTGGGGACACTGCCGGACAAGTGCGAGCCGGGCGAATACATTTTTCGGCTTTCCGTCAATCAGCAAACCCAACGCTTGGATTGCGGGCTCCTGCCGCCGGGCAAGCCTGTAATCCGCGAATTCACGGTTACTCCAGCCGAAAACTATATGCACGTGAAGTGTGCTACGGACCCTTCGGCGACCCATCCCTTCCGCGATTGCCACCTGAACGGCATCTGGATCTTCGATCGTCCGGCAGATGCGCGCCAAGTGGAAACGGGCCGCCTGAATGACCAAGCGATCTTTTATGTTCAATGCGGCAGGGAACCCATTCAGGACATCGCCAGTTCGGTAGTGCTTGATTATGATCCTGCGAGCAGCGCTCAGAGCCGATGGATCTGTCTGCCGTACGATCTGGCGGCGAACGATATGACGAGAGCCGCCGGCATCCCGGCGAATTCTGCGCAAACGGCGGTCAAAGGCTGCTGGCATTCGCTCTTGCGGAGAGGGAGTGAGTTCACGACGGGCGTTCCGCACCTCGATCAACTCTACAAGGCTTCACTGATTAATCTCTTCCTGCTGCGCTCCAGATATCCTCGAGCGGGCAGCAACGGCCAGGATATCTACGTGGTGAAGCCGGGGCCTGATACCTATGACAACTTCTGGACTCGCGACGGCTCGTACATTGTCCTTGCCTTGGAAGCTGCCGGCCTTCCCGATGAAGCGGAGCATTCTTTGCGTCTTTTCTGGCAATCCGATTTGACGGGCTCGCTTGCTTCCTGGGGACAGCAGGCGAACGGTTCCTGGGCCGCGCCGGTTCGGGAATGGGATGCCCAAGGTCAAGCTATCTCTGCCCTGGTCAGCCACTACGAGTTTACCCGTGATTTGGCGTGGCTGCGCAGCGCTTACGAGAGCATCCGCCGGGGCGCCCTCTGGATAAAGAATGCGACTGAACAGACCCAGTTTGTGAACGAGAACGGGGAGAAGCCTCTCCATTATGGCCTGTTGCCGGAGGGAGAAGGCGAAGCCATTGGCTATGGCTACATCTACTATCACTGCTTCTGGAGCGTGCTGGGCATTCGCCGGGCGGTTCGGGCCGCCGAAGCTCTGGGCCATCCGGACGACGTCCGGTGGATGAAGCGCGTCGCGGAGGAATTCTGCGCCAATCTTTCGGCCTCCGTGAAGCAGGCCTATGAAAGCACCGGGGGCGGAAAGTTTATTCCCGCAACCCCCTACGATCCTCATGCGAGCGCGTGGGGCTCGATCGCGGCGCTTTATCCCTGCCATTTTCTTGCGCCGCACGATCCCATGATTACCGGAACCCTCAAGTCGCTGGAAGATCAAATGGTGGAAGACATGTGGCCCTTCGCGCCCGGTAACCTCTGGACCTACTTTAATCCGTCGCTCGCGATGTGCCATCTGCTGCGCGGAGAACTGCCCAATTTCTACACTCTTTTCAACAGCTACGTCCGGCACGCCTCTCCCACCAACGCCTGGACGGAAGGAATTCTGCTGAACGGCCGAATCGGCACCGGGGACATGCCCCACGGTTGGGCGGCGGCTGCTTATGTCCAGATCCTTCGTGATTGTTTTATATTCGAAAACGACCAAAGCCTGGACTTGGGTTGGGGCGTCCAGCCAGAGTGGCTGCCCGACGGGGCAAAGCTCTCGGCCAAACGTGCGGCTTCAAGATTCGGAACCGTTGACCTCGAATTGCGCCGTTCAGGAACGCTTCTAAATCTGGATTATCATCTCACCCGCACCAGTCTTCACCCTTCCCCGGAGGAAGTCCGGTTCCACATCCCGAAGCTTGCGGAAAAGCTCACTCTCATCCGTGTGAACGGCAAGCAGCGTCCGCTTGCGCCCGGTGAAGAAACAGTCAAATTGGAGTAACCCCGCCCAAAGAAGTACGCAATCGATCGCTGCCGGGGCCCCTGCTACGGGGGCGAAGTATCCATTTCAAAAAAATTTTTGTCGCAGCCCTCAAAAGCGTGGATTTTCTCTTGACAACCGTGCTCATTGGCCGCATGTTGAGCGATAACACACCGGTCGAGAGCACAGAGCAATTAAAAACCCTCCGCGAGCTCCTCGGCCTACGGAGAAACTAGGTGAAAACGTCCCTTTTCCCACGCGTTCTGATTCTGTTCGTGTACATTGTTGTGGCCGGTGGCGGCCTATGGGCGCAGACCACGGGGACCATTCGCGGCACGGTGGCCGACCCTTCGGGGGCGGTTGTTCCCGGGGCGCAGGTTGAGGCGATTCTGGCGCAGGCTTACGTCAGCCGCACCACACAATCCAATGCCGAGGGCGAATTTGTTTTTCCGGCCCTCCCGGTGGGCCGATACACGGTCATCGTAAAAGCCCCTGGATTTCGCGAGTATCAGCAATCGAATGTAGAAGTGCAAATCGGCCACGTGACGCTTGCCAATGCGAACCTGGAACTCGGCACGCTGGCCCAGGTGGTGATGGCGGTGGCCGAAGCGCCCCTGGTGGAAACCACCAACACGCAAATGGGGGCCGTGGTGTCGGACCGCATGGTCACCCAGCTTCCCCTGAACGCGCGCGACACGTACCAGTTGCTCCAGTTGCAGCCGGGAGTGCAGTCGGAATTGGGTTCCGACCTGTTTTATGGCAGCGATCAAACCGGCGTGGTCTCCGTCAATGGCGGCCGCGGGCGCGCCAACAACTACACCGTGAACGGCGGCGACGCCAACGACCAGTTCGCGAACCTGCCTGCCATCCAGCCCTCGCCGGATTCCATCGAAGAATTTCGCGTGATGACCAGCACGTTCGACGCCGAGTTCGGACGCAACTCCGGTTCGGTGGTGAACGTCGTCACCAAGTCCGGCAGTAACGTGGTGCACGGAAACATGTACGAGTTTCTGCGCAACCAGCATTTGAACGCGCGCAATTTTTTTGAGGTCACGCGGCCGGACTTTAAGCAGAACCAGTTTGGCGGCACGTTGGGCGGACCGATCAAACGCGATCAATCCTTTTTCTTCTTGTCCTACGAAGGCCGGCGCATCCACCAGGGAATTCCTTCCGCCACGGTGGCCGTTCCGACTGAAGCCGAACGGGAGGGCGATTTTTCTGCCGGGCCCGCCTTCGACGGCACGCTGACGGATGATTACCTTGCTCAGGCGCTCGGCGCACGGGCGGGCTGCGCGGCGGCCGTGCAAGGCAGTGCCGGAGCGGGCATCGCCTCGGGCACGCCTTACGCCTCGATATTCCCCGGCAACATCATTCCGTCCGGGTGCTTTGACCCTACGGCCGCGGATTTGATGAAACAGTTCGTGCCCCTGCCCAACTCCGGCGGCCTGTACTACCAGGCCTCGCCCCTGGAACGCAATCGCGCCGACCAGGCGACGATGCGCATCGACCAGAAAATCTCGGTACACCAGCAACTTAACGCCTACTACTATTTCGATGATGATTATCTGGAAAAGCCGTTCGCTAAATTTGAGGCGGGTGGCGCCACGCTGCCGGGTTTCGGCGACCTGAGCAACGAGCGCTTTCAGCAACTCAATTTGACGCACACCTGGGCTTCCGGGGCGACGGCCGTGAATGAGTTCCGCTTTTCCGCGTTCCGCGAAGGCCAGCTTAGATTTCTCCACCCGCAGCGCACCAACCTGGTGCAGGACTCCTGTGTGACCGTTCCCGCCGGCCAGTGCTTCACCGATCCCACGAATCCGCTTTTGGGCATCACGCCGAACCTGGGCGCCGGCCATGAAGGCGTGCCCTTCGTCTCGGTCTCAGGCGGGTTTTCTCTGGGAAACAATTTGGAAGGTGAACTGCCGCAGTTTGGAAACACGTTCCAGGCGGCGGATAACTTCAGCAAGGTTAAGGGCAACCACACCCTGAAGTTTGGGGCTGATGTTCACCGCCAGCAATTTGATCAGACGCTGTATTTCGCCAGCAATGGGGACGAGAGCTTTTTCGGGGGCGGACCCAACGACGTTGGGTATTCCGACCTCATGCCGAATTACCTGCTGGGGCTTCCCGATACGTATCTGCAAGGGTCGGCGCAGCATGAATACGTGCGCGCCACCGCCTTGTACCTGTTCGCGGAGGATAGCTGGAAGTTGAGGCACAACGTGACGCTCAACTACGGTCTGCGGTGGGAGCTGAACACACCCATCGCTGACGTCGGGGGCCGCACGCAGACCTTCCGCCCCGGCCAGAACACCACGGTCTTCCCCTGCCAGCTTGCGGCGAATAATCCCCTGGTGGCCGCCTTCGGTACCACCGCCTGCGGCCCCGGCAGCGCGGGTGAATCGGTATTCCCACAAGGGCTGGTTATGCCGGGAGATTCCGGCATCCCCCTGGGCCTGACGCAGACGTATTACCGCTCGTTTGCGCCGCGCCTGGGCCTGGCGTGGAGTCCCGGATGGACCAGCGGCTGGCGCAGGGTGCTGACCGGCGGTCCGGACAAGACCAGTATTCGCATGGGCTGGGGCATCTTTTACAACCCCATCGAGCAATTGGTATTGGAACAATTCAACGGCGAGCCGCCTTTCGGGGGAACCACCAGCCTGACGAACAGCATGTTCAACACGCCCTTCCTGGGACAGGACGGAACGGTTAGCCCCAACCCCTTCAATGGCATCTTGAACCCGCAACGCGGGCAGCCGGTGGATTTCTCTGCCTTTCGGCCCATTCTGCTCTATGGCCAGTTTCAACCGAAACTGCGCTCGCAATATTCCGAGCAATATAACTTCAACATCCAGCGCCAGCTCACACCGACCCTGGTCGTTGAGGCGGCCTACGTCGGTTCCCAGGGGCACCGCTTGCTGGCCAGCTACGACATGAATTATTCCAATCCGCAGACGTGCCTGGACTTGCACCAGATTGCCACCCTGACCGGTCAAAGCAGCATCGACTGCGGCCCCTTCACAGAAGATAGCTCGTTTTACATCCCGGCCGGAACGATTCCTGCCGGCGTCACGTTGCACTTGCCCTATGGTTCGGTGCCGTCCGTCACGGGGCCCAACCCCACGCCGATCACGCTGGTGGGCCTGCGGCGTTATTCATCACCCTTTTGCCAGCCGACCACCGGGGCGGGCTGCCCTCCGGACGGGGTGCCGGTTTTTTCCAGCGTCTTTGCGGAAAATACCATCGCCAACGCCAACTACAACTCCTTGCAGACCCAGGTGGAGAAGCGGTTTTCGCGAGGCATGGAATTCCACGTTTCCTACACGTGGAGCAAATCCTTCGATGAGGCTTCCAGCTTCGAAAACATCCTGAACCCCTTGGATTTCCGTCGCAGCTACGCGCTCTCGCTGTTCGACGCGCGCAACCGCCTGGTTTACAGTTACGTGTGGCAGTTGCCGGTGCCAACCAAACACGGCTTGGCCGGCAAGCTGGTAAACGGCTGGGCTGTTTCCGGGATCACCTCGTTTCAGACCGGTTTCCCCATTCGCATCACTTCTTCCGACGACCTGGAACTCATGTACAGCTACGGCTTCGAGTTGCCGGGCGAACCCGACATCGTGAAACGTTTCCAGACCATCAATCCCCGCGGACCCGGCAATCTCTTCTTCGATCCCTCAACCTTCCAGCCCCAAGCGTTAGGCACGATCGGCAGTTCGCCGCGGTCCGTCTGTTGCGGGCCGGGCATTAACAACTTCGATGTCGGAATGCACAAGGACACGCAGCTTACGGAACGCACGCGGCTGGAATTCCGCGGCGAGTTCTTCAACATCGTGAACCACGCACAATTCATGGCCCCGGACGGAAACATCTCCGACGGCGGGGACTTCGGGCGCGTCATGCTGGCGCGTGATCCCCGGCTGGTCCAATTCGCTCTCAAGATCTTCTTCTGAGGTCATTTCATCATTGGGCGGGCAGATCGGACTCAAAAACGCGTCACGAGGCCCCCGGTGCGCATTGTGGATAGCCCCCTACAAACTCAGCGTCCCCACAATTCCTCGAAAGATGGGTGCGACAAAAAGTCCTGGTCGGCCCTCCAACAAACCTCGTTAGCCGAACTTTCGCAGTTGACGGCATATTGCAGTCGTAAGTGTTTTCTTTTCATCAAATCGATTGCCCGGGTCGGCACTACATTTTCAGTCTCCGCGGCAAGGTCTGCGCAGCCTCCTGCGGGGCCTTGATGCGGGGCGGCGGCTGTGCAGGCAAGGACAGATTGAGCTGGTGCAGCAGCAGCGACTGGTCAGGTTCCGGCTGGGTATAACGGGGCATGATCAGCCAGCGTCCGTCGGTCGTGGGCAGGCAGACATCGAGCATCTGAATCGTGGCCAGTTTTTCCAGCACGGCACGGGGCGTCAGACCCGGCGCTAAGGCGACCAGCCGCTGCTTGAGGGTCACCGAGAGGGCATAAGCCAGGAAGGCCACGAAGATGTGGGCTTCCACGCGCTTCTCTACCTGGTGATAAATCGGACGCAGCCCCAACTCGCTCTTCAAGGTGCGGAAGGCGGCTTCGATCTGCGTCAGGAGGATATAACATTCCCACAGTACCGAGGGATTTTCGCCCACGAGGTTCGAGCGCAGCAGATAGTGCCCGTCGCGCAGCTCCGCCTTCTGCAACTTCTCTTTGTTCAACTGAAAAGAGAACGTCTGGCGGGTGACGGCTTCTCCCTCTTGGGGCAACCGCATCGGCACGAACGCGAAGGCCCGCCCCGCTTCCTTCTTGGCCGCTCCGATGCGCAGCAGCAATTGATCGCGCGCCGGAGCGCTCCGGCGCAGCTTGCGCAACGTCTTCAGCAAACGGGCTAACTTGCGCCGGCGGATGGCTCGTTCCTTGGCTCGCCGCCCTGCACTCTTGGCCAGCACATAGAGTTCGCCCTCCTCCGCGAACAACTTCACCTCCACCGACTCGCGCACCTTCTGCCAGGGCAGTTCCAACCACCGCTTTTCGTACTGCTGAATTTTGCCCCGTGGCGTACCCACCAGATAGAACCTCTCCCGCCCCGGCTGGCGCATCTCTTCCAGCACCTCGTCGCTGGGAATGCCCCGGTCCATCACCCACACCCGCCGCGCCTGCCCATACTGCGCTTCGATCTTGGCCAGAAATCCTCGCAGCGTGGTGCGGTCCGAGGTGTTACCCGCCAGCACTTCGTAAGCCAGCGGCAATCCTTCCGGCGTCACCACCAGCGCGATCACCACCTGCCCGGCAATCGAAACGGTGATCCCGGCTGTAGCCGTACTTTGCCTTGGGAATCTCCTCGCCTTCGCCTTCGATATAGGTGCTCGTCAGGTCGTACAGCAGTACGTCGAAGCGGGCCTGAAACAAGTCCTGCCAGCGTTGTCGCAGGTGGTCGAACAACGCTGTCTTGTGCTCCCCCAAGCGGTCCAGACAGCGATACAAACGGTCCTTTTCCGCCACGGCAAAGCCCGTGCCCAACAGATCGCCCATGGCACTCTGGTCAAACCCTTGCCGATGCAAACGGAACTCGCTGCCCGGCGCCACCAACCGGCTCACCACCAGCAACTCCAGCACCTTCCCCCACGGCACTTCTTCTCGCCCTCGTCCCAGTTGCTCCTCCCCAAATTCGCTCAACCCCAACTGCCGCCACAGCTCGCACCCCAGCCAGTAGTTGCCCAACGCCCGCGGCCGCCGCAACTCCATCTCCTTGAGCTTCACCTGCACGCCATCCAGTGCGTCGGCCGGAATTGCACGATCCTCTGGAAACAAGCTCAGCGTCCGCGCCCGCTGCTCGGCTTCATCAAAGACTTCCAAGGTCTGCCGCCACGCTCCCTGCTGGCGGTCATTGATCTCTCCCAAAAACAAGACCTGCCGCTGCACCACCCGCCCCGCACGCACGCGCCGGTTCTCCACCACGCTCCAATAGCGGTGCTCCTTGCCGTCTTTGACTCGCCTCTTGCTGCGCAGAAACATCGTCAGCGCGCATCCTGACAGCTTCCTGGAGGGCTTGTAAAGAGGGTAGGTCGGCACTACACCGCCCTTCAGAAAACGCAGCACTGACTGATAAGGGATTAGCCCGAATGACAGATCAACTATCCCGCAAAAAAGTGCGCATCTGCGAAGGTTGGGTTAGCCTTTGAGCGCCTACGCCCCATTTATCCTCATCTTCAAATGGGACGATCAGTGGCGCCGCATCTCAGTTATATTGGTATAATTTGCCACCGGGGAAATGCGGACGAGATGACGAGCGGAAGGCGTTCAGGCTCCGCGCTCCATCTCAAGAGAGCGCACTAATCCCCAGCTTCGCAGGCCAGCCGGTATAGGAGTTACCACCATGGATTTTGGAAAACGCATCTCCTACGCCACGCGTTGTTTCTTCTCGCTCCTGTTTCGTGGCCAGATACCGCCGGACATTGTGGTAGACCTGGTCAAATCGTCGGCTGCAACGGCCCCCAGGGCTCCCTCGGGCGCGGAACCAGCCGGGACCAAGCCGCCGGAGTCGTTCGACCGGGCCATCCAGATGCTTGCCTTGTTGCAGCGCGATGCCCGGCTCATCGATTTTCTGACCGAGGATGTGGCGCCGTACCCTGACGCCCAACTCGGCGCTGCGGTGCGCAGTGTGCATGAAAGCAGCCGCCAAGTGCTGGAGCGTTATGTGAAGCTCGAACCGATCATCTCCTCCGATGAGGACCGCCCGGTGACGCTTCCGGCCGGCTTTGACCCCGCCACCATCAAGGTGATCGGGAATGCCACGGGCAAACCGCCCTTTCAAGGATTATTGCGGCATCGGGGCTGGCGCGCCACCGAAGTGAAATTGCCGTCGTTGCCGGAGGGCGCCGGCCGCAGTGTGGTAGCCCCGGCCGAGGTCGAGATTCCTTAGCCGCCGCGCTCATGAGGAGACCTGAGTGGACGCAAAATACATTGTGGGCATCGACCTGGGAACCACCAATTCGGCGCTGGCACACTGCGAAGCCGCCGTCGAACAACCAGAAACGGCGCCGATTACCATCCAGCCAGTCCCGCAGCTTGTGAATCCAAACGAAGTCGGGGACCGCACGCTGCTGCCGTCTTTCCTTTATCTTCCGGGCGAAGTGGACTTTCCCAAGGGCAGCCTGGCGTTGCCGTGGGAGCGGGAACCCCGGTTCGTGATCGGCGAGTTGGCGCGCAAGCGGGGCGCTGAAAGCCCGGCGCGGCTGGTGGCCTCGGCCAAGTCCTGGCTCTGTTACGCGGCGGTGAACCGGACGGCGGCCATCCTGCCCTGGCAGGCGCCGGAAGGTGTCCCCAAGCTTTCGCCGGTTGAAGCCTCAGCGCAGTTTCTGGATCACCTGCGCCGCGCCTGGGACAACGAGTACGCCAAAAAGAAGCCGGAGCTGGCCCTGAGCGAGCAGGAAGTGTTGCTCACGGTTCCCGCCTCGTTTGATGAAGAGGCCCGCGAGTTGACGCGCCGCGCCGCCGAGCAGGCCGGCCTCAAAAACGTCACCCTGCTCGAAGAGCCCCAAGCCGCCTTTTACGCCTGGCTCGCAAGCCAGGGCGACGCCTGGCGCAAGCGCATCAAGGTGGGCGACCTCGTGCTGGTGTGCGACGTGGGCGGCGGCACTACTGACTTCAGTCTGATCAGCGTGTCCGAGGAAAACGGCGAACTGGCGCTGAAGCGGGTGGCGGTGGGCGACCACATCCTGCTGGGCGGCGACAACATGGACCTGGCCCTGGCCCGGCTGTTGCAGCAGCGGCTGGAAGCCAACGGCCAGCGCATTGACACGTGGCAATTGCACAGCTTGTGGCATCAGTGCCGGCTGGGCAAAGAAAGGCTGTTTGAGGAGCCGAAGGCCCAGAAGCACCCGGTCACCCTGCTGGGCAAAGGCTCGAAGCTGGTGGGCGGCACCATCAAGACCGAACTCCTGCGCGACGATCTGAACCAGGTGCTGGTGGAAGGGTTTTTCCCCAAGGTGGCCAGCATCGACATGCCGGCGCGGCAGCGGCGGGTGGGTTTTCAGGAACTGGGCTTGCCCTACGCCGCCGATGCCGCCATCACCCGGCATCTGGCGCGGTTCCTTACCCAGCAGGTGCAGAACAGTCCCGAACTGGAGAAGATCCGGCGCGGCCCCAGCGGCCTGGCCTGCCCCACGCACGTCCTGTTTAATGGCGGCGTGATGAAACCGGCCGTGCTGCGCGACCGGTTCGTGGAAGTGCTGAGCGGCTGGCTGCAAAAGGAGGGCTTCGAACCGCTGGGCGCAAAGCAGATTCTGGACGCCCCCGACCTGGACCACGCGGTGGCGCGCGGGGCGGCGTATTACGGCAAGGCCCGGCGGGGACAGGGCGTGCGCATCCGCAGCGGCGCGTCGCGCACCTACTACATCGGCATTGAGAGCGCCATGCCCGCGGTACCCGGCCTGGCCGCCCCGCTCAAGGCCTTGTGCGTGGTTCCGTTTGGCATGGAAGAGGGCACGGAGGCGAAAATCCCCAACCGGGAATTCGGACTCATCGTGGGCGAGCCGGCCGAGTTTCGCTTCCTCAGCTCCACCGTGCGCAAGCAGGACCAGATTGGCAGCCTGCTGGAAGATTGGGGCGATGAGATTGAGGAATTAAGCCCGCTCGAGGTGACCCTGAAGCTGGACGGGCAGGAGGGCGCCGTGATGCCCGTGCGCCTGGAAACCCGCGTCACCGAGGTGGGCACGCTGGAAGTGTGGTGCGTCTCCCGCGACGGCGCGCAGCGCTGGAAGCTGGAGCTGAATATTCGCGAGAAGAACAATCAGTAGGGGCGAGCAGCGCTCGCCCTGGGCCGAACGCCGTTCGGCCCTACCTGCTGTAGCGGCGGTCTCCGACCGACGCGCGTTACGGGCACGCCATGGCGTGCCCCTATCCTGCAGCGGTCGTACTGCTGGCATCCTGTCCGCACTCAGCACCTCGCCGTCACGGCGGCTCGTACGGGCGAGCAGTGCTCGCCCTGGGCCGAACGCCGTTCGGCCCTACGTGGTGCCACGGCCAACCCTTCGCAAGCTCAGGGCAGGCTCTGCCAGTGCCCCGGCTGGAAGCCCGGGGCACGGCTGAATGCCCTTCGGCACCGGGCTGAATGCCTGTGTTATCTTAAAACGCATACTTGAAATTTTCGGGCGGGGGCGTATACTCCCCCCCGACGGGAGCGCGGATGTTTCAGGAGATCAAAGCTTCTCTGCAAGAACTCTATCTGGAAGACCAGCGCCCCTGGCTGGTGGGCTTCAGCGGCGGCAAGGACAGCACCATGCTGGCCGCGCTGATTTTTGACGTAGTCCTCTCTGTCCCCGCCGGGCAGCGCAAGAAGGAAATATCCGTCGTTTGTACCGACACGCGGGTGGAAATCCCCGCCATTGCGGAAATGATTGAAAGCACGCTCGACCGCATGCGCAGGTGTTCGCAGCAGGACGGCTTGAACATTGACGTGAATCTGCTGAAGCCGATCTATGAAGAATCCTTCTGGGTAAACATCATTGGCCGCGGCTACCCGCCCCCCAACCGCACCTTCCGCTGGTGCACGCAGCGCATGAAGATTGACCCAGTCAACGATTTCGTGAAGCAGCGCATCGGCCATTGGGGAGAGGCCATCCTGCACCTCGGAGCGCGCCGCGCCGAAAGCTCCACCCGCGCCCAGACCATGGCCGGCCGCCACGCGCGCAACGGGTTGAACCGGCATCCTGACCTGCCCCGCGTCTGGGTGTCAAATCCCATTGAATTCCTCTCCACCGAGGAGGTTTGGGCCTACCTGCTCCAGAATCCCAACCCCTGGGGCGGAGACAATCGCCCCCTCTACAAGCTTTACGCCAGCGCCTCGAACGGTGAGTGCCCCATCCAAATTGACACCAGCACTCCCAGTTGTGGCAACAGCCGGTTCGGCTGCTGGACGTGCACGGTGGTTGATCGCGACAAGGCCAGCGAAGGATTGCTCGCCAGCGGCGACGAGCGCATGGAAAAACTGATCGAATTCCGCGAAAAGCTCCTGTTTTTCCGCGACCCCGCCAACGGCAAGCGCGACACCCGCCGCATGAACGGTAACGAAGGCAATGGGCCGTTGCTGATTTCCTCCCGCCGCGAGCTTCTCTCCAAGTTGCTCGCCTTGCAGGAAGAGACCGGATTGCAACTCATCAGTCCCGAAGAACTCCTCCTAATTCAGCAAACGTGGAAAGCCGCACGCGACCCCGACGACGGGCGCGGCGTGGCGCGCATCGTGAGCAAACGACGCGGTGTGATGATGAACACCGACTTGAGCGAACTCAGCCGTTTGCGCGAAATAGAAGATAGGGTCGCCGCTGACAAGGGCATCAGTGCTGAAACTCTACGCCGCATGGTTGCCAAGGTTGAGGAGTATAGCGAAAGCCACCGCGCGCACGGGCTGCCTCATGATTTGCTGAACATCCTGAAGGACGATATGGAACGCGAAAAACTAACTGCGACGGAAATGTAGATGGCGATTGGTGCTCTCCTGTCAGGATCGCCCGAATGGACGCGCTGGCTCAACGTACTCAGCGATCTGCGTTACGACCCCGCTTCTGGAATAGCACCTCACAAACCTCTCCTCCTTCTCGTAGTCTGCGACTTAGCTGAAGATGGAAAACTGGAAGGGGCACTTCTTCATCGTGACGGTGACCTCGCATTTCGGTTTAGCTCTATCTGGAAAATCGTTGCCGACCGACGGCGGACAAAACCGGATGTCAGACTCCCCTTCTTCCATTTGCGAACTGAAAAGGTGTGGCAACCGCTGGAAGCAGACGGGCGGCCGGCAGAAGACAGAAAGCGGGCGGTCCTAGCCCAATTGGATGTCACGTTCCTGGTGTGCTTGAAGAGTGTGGAATTTCGTATACTCGCCCGCCGTACCCTGATTGCGAAATACTTTGAACCGCACGAGCGTGCTGAACTCTACAGCCTCCTCGGACTGGAGGTGCCACCCGAGGATGTGGTGGCGGCAGATGCCACACGCTTTTTGGCGTCAGATAACGAGGCGGCCAAGCGCGATGCCAAGTTCAAGCATCACGTTCTCCCGGCTTACGACTTCACGTGCGCTCTAACCGGCTACCGGATGATCACCCCCGATGGAACTACCGCGCTGGACGCAGCGCACGTCCACCAGTTTAAGAAGGGGGGCAGTAACCACCCGACTAACGGCATAGCGCTATCTAAGACAGCCCACTGGCTTTTTGATAAGGGATTCTGGTCCATCAGCGACGATTATATGGTGCTCGTCACGAATGAACCATTTGATGAACGGGGCGAGGCGGCACATCTTCTCAAACCACGTGCTCGGACGCAGATTCTTCGCCCCAAAGATCAGCATCACCTGCCCGATCGCGAGTCACTCAGATGGCACCGGAAGCGGCACGGTTTTGAGTGATGCTTGCAGGTTAGCGCCCAAATCCCTGATGCGAGTCTCAGCAGCCCTCAGGGTTTCGACGCAGCCAGTCGCCCTTGTACCATACACCCCGTCATTTGGGTCGAGGAAGTCACTGAAATCAAAGCGCATGCAATCATTCGGCCAGTACATCGACGAGGCAATCCCGCATGAAGCGGGACACATTCTGGTTGGCCGAGCGGTCGGGCTGCACGCTCGCGGGCTGGACGTCGAGATCGTACGCCTCGATGATGGTGCCGGTATACGCGTCGGAAATTTTGCTACCCTTGGTTACTCGCCACCCGATGAAGAAATCCCGAAAATGGATATGGAGCTCAAGGCAGCCTACATGCTTTACCTATCGGGCGGGGTCGCGGGAAATAAGTTAGCAGGTTTTAGGACGGCTTGTCAGGGCGCGGAGGCAGACCGCAAAGAACTGAGCAGGTTAACTGACAAAAGCCTCGATGAAATTGCGGACATGGCGGTGGGAATTATCCAAAAGCGGAGAAGGGCGTTCCGTCAACTTATTTCGTTGATTCGCCGGCGGTTCGTTGAACGAGTCTGGAACAACCGCGCGGTCGAGACCGGCCGCGTGAGCCTGCTGACCCAATCGGACCTCGACGATCTGTTCGGTCAATACGCATCTCAGAAGGGACCTAGCAATGAGCAGCGGTAGATCGAAGGAGGAAGAAACCGGGGCAACAAACGATACCTGGCACTGTTTCTCCCACTCTTTCTCCCCTGCAAAATGCGGCAGCCCGACGATCTGAAGACTTGATGGGAGGAGCCATGGAAGAAATCAGTCCTGATCTTTTGGTTTCCGAATTCATAGACTGTATCCAGGAAAGGGCCGAAAAGTGCTTCAAAGGATGCGCGTTCCACGCCTTCATCGATTGGTATGTAGAAGCAGAGTTCGGAGAGCAAGACTGGAAATTCACAGACGGCGCAAATGATGGCGGGATAGATGCTGTCATTTGGCAAAAGAATGACGAAAAACCGCCGGTGGTTATCCTGCAGTCGAAATACTCCGAGAATGTGGGTGGGCAGAAACTGGCGAACACCGCTTATCGGGACTTCAAAACTGTCGTCGAAGCATTTCACCAGCGTGGCGAGGTATTTGATGAGTTCCTGGAACACGTCGCCTCAGAATTGCGGAAGGTGTATTTGAAGGCCTTCAAGGCTCTTGACGGAAACTGGCTTACTGAAAAGAAAGCATTTCGGCTGATAACCACCTCGAAGCGAGTCCCCCAACTAGAATTTGGTCTTATTCCCAGGGAGAACTTCGTGTATGAAACGGAAATTCTTAGGTTGTATCGAGAGTACCGAAGGGTTTGGGCCCCCAAGGCAAGAAAACTCATCCTAAGTGTTCACGACAAGCTGTCGTACGCCGACTCGAAGAGACGAGTAACGTCGTACATGTTCAATGCGAGGGTTTCTGATTTCAAGAAATACCTTGAGCATAACGATGTCGGGCGGCTCGTGGCTCGGAACATCCGATACCAGGTCGCCGGTAGGAGCATAGGACGAGCGATTCGTGAGTCCTATGAGAAGGCGCCTCACGACTTTTGGTATCGGCATAACGGTATAACCATTGTTTGTGACGATTTTGAGGAAAGGAATCGCAAAGCCACTTTGACAAACCCTAGTGTGATCAATGGCGCACAAACTCTATATGCTATTGATCATTCCCGAATCGACAATTCCCCAGCTCTCGTGGGAACGCGTGTGATAGTGCGTGATGTCGGTGCCGATGAATCCACAGACGAGGATGAATGGCTTCAGAAAATCATTCGAGGAGTGAACACTCAGAACCCCGTTCAGAACTCTGATTTCCGGGCGAATGAACCCGAGCAGGTATTTCTCCAGAGTAAGTTCCGCGATCTAAAGGTCTTCTTTGAGCGCAAGCGTGGCGAGTGGACGGAATACAGAACAAATCCGAAATTCAAAGGATTTAGGAGGCTCTCGCTTCGCCGCCTGGGACAGGTCCTCATGGTGGTTTCTAAGGATAATGGTGATGGTGTCCTCACGGCCAAGAGGGGCGTGGATGCAATCTTTGGGGACCCGCATTACTCCGATATATTTCCGCCACGTCCAAGGATCGCTTTTCGCTTTGGCAGAATGTATTTGGCATATCGGCTCTTCGAGCTGGTAAACCGATTCGGTTACAGCACCTCCAAAGAATACAGGCGAAGACGTCACGCATTTCTGAACTCACTATGGATCCTTCATCAGGGTATAACTACAAATGGCCTTAACGAGTTGCCATCGAGTGCACCCGGATTGCGATCTTCGTTTGACCGAATTGAAAAAATGAGGCGAACGCGGAGGATAATCCACAAGGTGACAGAGGAGGTCTGGAGAGCATGGAGGATTGCTCGCAAGAAGGACCCAGAGTTGTACACGCCGAATAACTTCTTTAAATCCAAATACGGGAATCAGCGGGTACTGTCACTCGCGTACCCCAAAGTTCGGCGAGACCTCAATATCTTGGCTCGTGAGCTTGTGCGTCATTTGTAATGGCCCCAGGCACAGGACCGTGGCTAAACCTCAGCGCCGGAGTGAATCATCATGTCCCCAAACATTGGAAAATCGCAAAGGCTTTATAGCTTAGATGATCTGTATTTAATGGTGACCTCCATCTACGGAGAGCAAAACGCCGATCGCTCCCCAACGGCAACTTTCGCCCATTTCGTCGAGGTCTGTGGGATGCTAACCGCACACGACCGGCAGAAACGGCGAGAGGAATCCGATTTTGAGGGAGCTCTTTGTAGAGCTTTGGGCTGGTTCTTTCCGTTATTAGCCAAATTCAAAGTGTCCAGCGTCGAAAGGCTCGTCTACCGCAAGTACCCATATGCGTGCCCTTACTGTCGGGAGTGTCCACACAATGACCGTGTCTGCAAGACTACGCAGGGTACCGGGCGTACCGTCGACCACGACGCGCTTAAGAGGAAATACGTTGAGAATCTTGGTAGGCTCCCGGGAAATCTCAATGCATGGCAGCAAATGTTTGAGGATATATATCGTCGCGAGTCCAGCTCCGTAGGAAGCGGCCGGAGCTCAATTGCACTGCTGGAGGAATTGGGTGAACTTGCTGAGGCTGTAAGAGTGTATGACAGACATCCAAAGTACTTCGCTGGCGAAGCGGCGGACGTCTTCTCATATCTAATGGGTTTTGCGAACGAATACAGTTCTAAGCTTCAAATACAAGACGACAGCCAATTTGATTTCCAAGCATCATTTCTCCGCAGGTACCCGGGATTGTGCCCGCAGTGCGGATACACGGTTTGCATCTGCCCGAGTGTTCCCGACTCCACAGTTGGGCGCATGGCGAAGGAGCTCGAACTAGCGTCCGTGAACGAGCTGTTTACCCTCGATCTTTCTGAAGCTGAGCGAAAAGGAAAAGAAATCGGGTCAAGTGTGTTGCGTGAGTTAGGCGGGCTAAGTGCGATCGAGCACCTGCCATTGGATAGAGGCGAGACGAACCGCGCGATGGTCATTCTGTGCCTACGACTGTCCGACGAGATGCGACAGAAAAATGAAAAGCTTGCCACAGAACTACGCGACGCTGCCATTCAGACTGCCTCTGATGCCAAAGCGGCGGGTTCTAGGCAACATGGTCTGGCCTCGTTTGAAGCGGTGGATCTTCTTTCCAGCGTTTGGCCACTCTTGAGCTTGGCAGTGCCTGCTGAAGACAAGTCACTTTCGGCAAGTCTCGGAAGAGTATTCCGTGTTCAGAGCGTGCGAATTGGCATCGTGACAGCCCTTGCCAAAGAATTCGCAGCTATGCGAGAGATGCTTGACGAGAGCAGAACAAATAGTGTTGTGGGTGACCCTAACGACTATATCATAGGGACAATACCCGCAACTGATGGCAGCGGAAACCACACCGTGGTACTGACATTCCTGAAAGAAATAGGAAACAACAATGCGGCTGTTGCCGCTACCCATCTCATCAGAAGTTTTCCCAGCGTCGAAGACATACTAATGGTCGGAATCGCAGGTGGGGTCCCGGCACCGGAAACTCCGCAGCAACACATTCGTCTGGGTGACATAGTAGTTTCCGAAACAAAAGGCGTCGTTCAGTACGACAATTTAAAGCTCGAAAGCAACAGAATCAGTTTGAGAGGTTCAGGATTAAGACCGTCTGCCCGACTAGTTGGCGCTGTAAAAGGTTTGGAAGCGGACCGCATTGCAAATCGGCACCCCTGGGAGGAGCTCATTCTGCGAGGGAGCAAGCTGGAAAGTGCTGGCCGGCCATCTGACAAGACTGATCGCTTGTTCAAATGGGAGGGATCCAACCCGGTACAGATCTCTCACCCTCTGGACCCGACACGGAGGAGCGGGCAACCGAAACTGCATTATGGCCCTATCGGCGCGTCAAATGCCCTCCTAAAGAATCCCGCTCTTCGTGACAAGCTCCGAAGAGATTGTGGTGTAATCGCAATCGAGATGGAAGGTTCCGGGATAGCTGATGCCGTATGGAACACAGGCAAACACTATTTGGTTATTCGTGGTATCTGCGACTATTGTGACGAGAAAAAGAACGACAAATGGCAAGGGTATGCGTCCGTTGTGGCGGCGGCGTACGCACGCGCTGTCATCTCCGCGGTTAGTCTGGATTCGTACAAAGCCACCGAGAGGCCGACGCAAGCTGTGTTACCATCCACACCTTTTGGATGAATCGCAAGCGTTGGCTGAGATTCGCCACCTCACCATGCAGGATGTATCCGGGACCCATATACTTGTGAATCAAGAGGCCGCAAGGATTCCGATTGGTGATTCACAGCAGTCATGGTTGACGTAATCTGGTCCCGAGAGCTCCCAACACCAATCGAGAACCTAATCATCTGTCGGGATGCAGCGGCATTGGGTTTCATCGCCCTGATAACGTGCGAAGGCTCGTCGGAATCAGCGAGGCACGCCGAGCCGGACGAGGCGCAGACGCCTTCCTTGTCCAGCAAGATCAAGAGCGCTTCTGATTCGATGCCGTGAAAGGTGATGTTCGTCGTATTGGCAATTCGCTTGGTTTTGTGGCCGTTTAACTCGGTGTTGGGCACTGAGCGTAGGATGCCTTCCTCCAGTTCGTCCCGTAGCGGGCGGACCTTCTTCTCGTAATCGGGCAAATGCTTGCGGGCCAGTTCGGCGGCCTTCCCAATGCCCACAATCAGCGGCACGCTTTCAGTGCCACCGCGCCGGTTGCGCTCCTGATGCCCGCCGCAGACCAATGGCGAGAATGGCGCTTTGCGGCGGACGTACAGGGCTCCGATTCCCTTCGGAGCATGAAATTTGTGGCCGGTAAGCGATAAGTAGTCCATCGGAATCTTCCGCACGTCAATCGGTACCTTGCCCGCCGCTTGCACCGCGTCGCAGTGGTACAGCACGCCGCGCGACTGGCAGATTTCCGCAATCTGCTCGACGGGAAACAACACACCGGTTTCGTTGTTTGCCCACATCAGCGACACCACGGCGGTGTCATCCGTGATGGCAGCCTCCAGGTCGGCTAGGTTCAGTAAACCCTCGCGGTCAACGGGCAGGTAGGTAACGCGGTAGCCGGGTTCTCGTAGCGGCGGGTTTACCCCGCCATGTGGCTGTAGCGGCGGTCTCCGACCGCCGAACGTCGATCGGAGATCGACGCTACAATCTGGCGGGCTAAACCCGCCGCTACGAGAACCGGCTAACCCGCCCCGCTCCAGCGCCCTGCAGTAATTCAGCACGGAGGAATGTTCCACCCGGGACGTCACGATGTGGCGCTTGGCGGGGTTGGCCTTCAGCGCGGCGGCGATGGCGGTGTCGTTGCCCTCCGAGCCGCAGGACGTGAAGACGATATCCAGCGGGTGCGCCCCGATCAGTTCCGCCACCTGCTCGCGGGCGGTGAAGACGATGCAGGGACCAGCAGCGCTGGTCCAAGGCCGAACGCCGTTCGGCCCTACGACCGGCCGAAGGCTCTTCGGCCCTACGGATTGCCCCATTCCGTCGTGAGCTAGGGCATCATGGCGTCCAGCACTTCCGGCGGGTGAGGTAGAACTTACCGAGGAACGGGAGAAGCACATCGGGGAACGCCACCCGGAGTTGCTGCCGCGAATTCGCGACCGCATTCGTATGACCCTGGCAGAACCTTACGAGGTGCGGCGGAGCGCCCGCTCCGCCGATGCCCGCTTGTTCTCACGCTGGTTTGATGACATCATGGGTGGTAAGCATGTGGTCGTCGTGGTCGTAAGCGAAGTCGGGCCGCGCCGCCACTGGGTGATAACGGCATACGTGGTCAGCAAACTGGGGCAAGGAGCAGTGGAATGGACGCGAAGTTAACCTTTAAGTACGACCGGGAAGCCGACATCCTGCACATTGACAAGTGCCCGCCCTATCCCGCCCAGGAATCGGAGGAATTGGGCGACGATGTGGTGGCGCGCCTGAACCCCACGACGCGTGAGGTGGAAAATTTGGAAGTGATGTTCTTCTCCACGCGCCTGCTGCGGAGTGACCTCTTTGAATTACCCGTCACCGCGGACCTGCGGTTAGCGGCACCCTGATCTCCCTTCCGTGGTGCGACACTACTCCTCGCAGGGGAGGTGTTCTCCGTGACCTCTGTGCGCTCTGTGGTGCATCTTGGCTTTGCTTTTCCAGCGCCATGCAGTAATTCAGCACCAAGGAATGTTTCACCTGAGACGTCACGATGTGGCGCTGGGCGGGGTTGGCCTTGAGTGCCGCGGCTATGGCGGTGTTGTTGCTCTCCGAGCCGCAGGACGTGAAGACAATATCCAGCGGGTGCGCCCCGATCAGTTCCGCCACCTGCTCGCGCGCCGTTTCACAAACAGTTCACAGTGCACAGTTTACAGTTCACAGTCGAAATCGGGAACGGCCTGACTGTTAACTGTCGACTGTAAACTGTCAACTTCCTTGGACGGCATCATGGCTTCCAGCACTTCCGGCAGAATCGGCGTGGTGGCGTTGTGGTCCAGGTAAATCATGAAAGACAGTTTACAGTGAACAGTGAACAGTTTACAGCAGGAGACGGGGTTAGGGATTTGGGATCACCAAAAAGGGAAAGGCAGCAGGTACCGCGCAGGTCCGCGCATTTTGCGCTCCTGTGCGGATTTTCAGCCACGGCAGTTGACGGGGGGGTCGTGTTTGGTAATTAGGTCCGGCAGGCGGTGGATTCCTCGCTCGCCAAAGTCGGAGAGCCGGACATCAGTAGGATCTCATTTATTCCGCTTCCACGTAGTCGCCCGCAGAAATCTCGCGGTAACTGGAAATGACCATCGCCACGCAGGAGTGCGACTGCACGGTCAGCACGACCACCTCTCCGATGATTTCGGGGGGCGTCGGTTCGCCGGTCAGCGAGCCCGTGCCGTGCTGGGGGAGGAGCTTATAAATGCGGAAGCGTTCGCCGGGCGCGGCTCCCTCTTTCTGTCCCAGGTTCAAATAGACTGTCGTTCCAGCGCCCAGAAAGCCGAAATTGTTGCGGCTCGCGGCGATCCTGCCGTGCTGCTTGTTGGTGTCGAGCGGCGCGAAATGGTCGAGCAGCGGGGAGAGCGTGTATCCGGGGACAGCACGCGGTTGAAAGGGCACCACGAGATCGCCGGGGAGAATGGGTCCGCAGGAAAACGTGACGCTGGCCACCGTGCCCGCCGGGCTCACGTGCGTCACCCGCAACTGCCCGACATCTTCATAAGGCTTGCCTACCTTGCCGATCTCCCAGTCCTGGTGAGCGTAACGCCGGGTCATGAAAAGTTCCGTGGCGGGACGCACGACGCTGTATTCCGCGCCCACCGCGATGTTTCCGCCTTTATGATTGGAGATGAAAAGCGAATCGCCCTGCACAAACTGGCGCACGGCGGAGTGGAAATCGTCGTCCGCCCCTCCCAACACCACTAAATCGCGGGGCACGGAAGACTTCGTAATAAAGCCTGTGCAATCCGACTGGGAACGGCCCGCCGCCGGGACGGAATCTCCCAGTGTGGGCACGCCCTCCTGCGCTTGGGCGGCCACTGCCGAACACGAGAGGAATAATACGAATAAAATAAATGTTAGGCGATGCACGGTTCCCTCCTAAGGCAAGAAAAACTGGCGCAGGCGGTTCACCCCCCAGTGAATCCGCCGCTTACGGGCTGATCCCGACCGGCCGGAAGTGTATGGAAATGGGTATCCAATGTCAATTGACCGAAAGTAATAGTTCTAAACTTCAAAACACGCGAGGGGCTGATTAATTCCCAATTTCAACGAAGATGCGCGCCAGAAAGTCCGTTGCAGCGCGCGCTGGCTGGCAGGGTCGATCGCAAGAATTCGCGACAAGGGCCGGCTTAGGTGACTTCTCGGCCCATAGACTATTTGCCTGAATTCGCCAACACAACCGCGGCCATGCCAGTCCAGGACAAGAATGCACAACCAGGTTTGGGTCAGACAGCCTCGAAAATTTGAGCCGAAAAGCGCTTTCCCATCGCTCGGGAATGTGCTATGCCATTGCTAGGCTGTGAGAACCCGCACGGGGAGGGACCTCGATGGAAACCCGCAAACCGCATCGCAAAAAGGAAGACTACAAACTGCGCACGCACATGATTCATGGCAACTTCGAGAGCAAGAAGTGGGATTACAACCATCACGTGGTGCCGCCCGTTTCCCACACCACGGCCTTTCGGCTGAGCTCGCTGGAACGCGGCGCGCGAGGCTTTGTGCAATTCGCCTCCGCGGACGAGCACTTGAGCGAACACATTCCGATCTACATTTACGACCGGCTGGATGAGCCCACGCGGTCAATGTTGGAAGAGAACCTGGCGTACGCCGAAGGCGGCCAGATTTGCGTCACGTTCGCCTCCGGGATGGCGGCCATCAGCGGGGCTCTGGGCGCCGCGCTGCGCCAGGGGCAGGAAGTTCTGGCACACCGGATTCTCTACGGCTGCACGTACAGCCTGATGACCAACTGGCTGCCGCGCTTCAGCATGAACGCGCGCTTTGGCGACTTCCTCCGGCCGGAGTCGCTCGCCGCGGAGATCACGCCCGCCACGCGCGTCCTTTATTTTGAGACACCCATCAATCCCACGCTGGAGTTGATTGACATTGCGGCCATCCGCCGTGTGGCCGATCAAGCCAATGCCGCTCGCGACGAAAAAAGCCGCGTGCTGGTGATCGTGGACAACACCTTTGCCACGCCTTTCTGCCAGAAGCCCTTGCGCTTGGGCGCGGATATCGTTGTGGAAAGCCTCACGAAAGGGTTGGGAGGATTCGGTACTGACATGGGGGGCGCAGTCATCGCGGCCAAAGAGTGGTACAACCTGATCATGCTGTTCCGGAAAGATTTCGGCGGCGTGTTGTCCCCGCGCAGCGCGTGGGGAATCCTGGTGTACGGCCTGCCTACACTCGCGACGCGCATGAACAACATGCAGAAGACCGCGCAACGGGTGGCTGATTTCCTCGCCAAGCATCCCAAGGTGGCGAGCGTCAGCTATCCCGGCAGCGAATGCTTTCCGCAAAAAGCTTTGGCGAGGCGGCAGATGTTCACCTCCGAAAGCAAATTTGCGCCCGGCAGCATGATGTATTTCGTGCTCAAGGGCACCGACCAGAAACAGACGCGCGCCGAGCGCATGGTGGATTATCTCGCCGAGCACGCCTATTCCATCACCCTCGCCGTGAGCCTGGGGCAAATCAAAACTCTCATCGAGCACCCGTTCTCAATGACCCACTCCGCCCTGCCCGACGAACAGAAACGCGCCTTTGGAATGCACCCGGAAGGCATCCGGCTGTCGATCGGCCTGGAAGATTGGCACGACATCATCCGTGACCTGGAATTAGCGCTGGAAAAAGTGTGAAACAGGCGGGGCGCGCGAGATTCCGGCATCGAGACAGCAATCCACGATGAGCAGTGTAGCCCCTTTGCCGGCTTCGGAGTTGAGGCTCATCGTGCCCAATGTCAAGAGGGAAAGCTTCAGTCCGACACTGAAAAGTGTGTGAATTTTCATACCTTTCGCCCGACGAGTTGCATCTAAATTTCAGTACGGGCGTGCACAGGGCGCTAGTTTGAACAATGTTCATGTCGGGCCACCGCCACAGCAGCCGCTTTTAAGTCCTCGCGTCGCGCGGCTGTGTATTACAATAGCCGATTGTGCCTGAGCCGCCACTGTTGCAACTCGCGCAAGATCTGGAATGGCTGGGGTGCGAGCTTGAGCACTACGGTCACTTGCACGCAATGTTGGGATTTCCTCAGTGCGGCCAGATTTGGGACACATTCCGAGAAAAGCAGCGGGGCGTGCTGGTGACGGCTGGCAAGATCGAGCGGGAACTGATTAATGGAATACGCTACAATCCATCAGAGTTGGTGGGGGTGCAGTACCCGCTGGCTGAGACATTGGATTCGATCGCTGCTCTGTTGGGCGCTGTGGAAGAGATCAAGCATTGCTCCGTCTTCGCCGTGCAGGGCATCCCTCCACGGGTTCGCGAATTTACCGGGATGATCGAGGAGTATCTCCAGGCCGTGGGGAAAAGAGTAGGTTAGTTTTACCGTATTGGGAAGACGCCAGCAACGGCCGCCGTTCCAGCGGAACGGTGCGCGTTGAGTTGGTCAAAGCTCCAGGAGATGCCGGAACATGGACGAACAACAATTAACCAAGCAATTGCAGAACGAAGGGTTTGAAGACGTTTATGTTTGGGAAGACGGCCCGGACATGAATTATCCGCCGCATCAGCATCCCGACGTCTCCGCCCATATTATCCTGACGGGCGAGATGACGGTTACGATGGATGGGCAAACGCGCACTTATAAGCCGGGTGAGCGCTTCGATATTCCCGGCAAGACTCTCCACGCCGCGCGGATGGGGCCGGAGGGTTGCAAGTACCTGATCGGCGAAATGTAGGATCGGAGGCTTGCGCCCGGTTGCTTCGCCCGGCGAACCGTGAAGGGTTGCGGAGCGCATCGGTACCGGCGCGACCGAAACTCCACGTCGTTTAAATTGCACAGAACTTCCCTAGACTTTGCGCCACTCCTCCCAATCCTTTCGAACCGCGTCCACCATCTTCCTTGCCGCTTCATGAACCCATCCAGGCTTGCGCCGCCCGAGATCGCGGCGCACATTCTTCACCGCGCGTTTGCTGCCCAAGTGGATGTTGGCGGTTTCAAAACCCATGGAGTGGAGCAGTCGCGCCTCATCGCGTTTCTCCGGTATCGCCGTCATCTCAATGCGCGAGCAATGGGGAGCCAAACGCCGCACAATCCAGCGGCCGCGCAGATGAACGTAAGGGTCAAGAGCGCGTGCGGCGGTGGTGATGATCTCCTCGTAATAGATCTTCTTTGAGCCTTTGCCTTCCCTCGCCCATACGCACGCAGACGGGAGCAGGGCCTTGGCCTCCCGCGCCACTCGGCCCCCCTCCCAGTCCGCGAGGGCGACGTAGCGCTCGCGTCCCAGGCTTCCCAACCCGGCCACGCGATGCGCGACGCGATAGACAAGCCCCGGCGCGGGCAGCAAGTCCTCCAAGGCTTTGCGCGCACTCTTGGGGACTTCGCCGCGTACCGAGGGCAGGGCATTCATCTTTCCCCAGAAGTGAACGGGGTCTCGCAATTCCCCGGTTGCCACCTCCCGCAACCACTTATTTTCCTCTTCCAGCACGAAGGGTTTGCCGCCGGCTTCCAACCCCTCGCGATAGCCGGTCAGGATCGCCGTGCATGCATCCTCTTGCGCCAGCGCGAGATGGTTGGCGGATATCGCCAAATGAGCGCTTGCGGCCAGACGCACCAGGTCATTCGTATAGGCCATGGGGTACGCTTCATCGAAATCATTCACACCCCACACCAGCCGCCCTTCCTGATCGCGCCAGGTACCGAAATTCTCGACATGGAGGTCGCCTACAGCCAACACCCGCGGCGCGCGCGCCAGCTCCGGGCAGAGCCGTGGCCACACCTGTAGCCAGCGATAATACGTGGCGCGCAAGAATTGAAAGGCGTCCTCCGCCATGCGCGTGTGTTTCAGCGCCAAGTCTGCCGGAACAACGGTGATGTTCCTGGCCAGCCACGTCTCATATTTCTTGGTTGCCTTCTGGATTCGCATGAGTCGCTGCCTTTCTCACCGCGGCACGCATCGGAAGTACTCCTCGACCCTGCGCAGGTCCTCCTCCGTGTCCACTCCAATGGTGTCGTGAGGCGTTGCCATCACAGCAATGTCAATGCCGTTTTCGAGCAAGCGCAGTTGCTCGAGCTTCTCCAGTTTCTCCAGGGGCGAAGGCGGAAGATGGTGGAACGTTCGCAGCGCCTGGGCAGTAAAGGCATAGAAGCCCTGGTGCTTGTAGTACTGCGCCTGCCCCGTGCCGTCGCGGTCGTATGGAATACGTACGCGGGAAAAATAAAGCGCGTGCCCCGCCAGGTCCGTCACCACTTTCACTACGTTCGGGTCCAAAGCGGTCTCTGGGTCAATCGCGACCTTGAGGGTTGAGACCTGGGTTGCAGGCGCCTCCGTGAAAGGTCGCAGCAGGAGCTCCAGGTGGCCTGGGGTGATCATGGGTTCATCACCCTGAATATTGACGTAGATAGAGGCGGGTTCCCGCTCCATCACTTCCGCCAAGCGGTCCGTGCCCGACTTGTGCTCGCACGAGGTCATCATGACGGGGATGCCATGCTCGCTGCAATACGATTCAACTTCCGCCGAGTCGGTGGCCACCAGCAAGTGGTCGAGGCAAGCCGCCCCGCGCGCGTGCTCGTAAACCCACGCGATCATCGGCCGGCCGCAAATCGCCCGCAATGGTTTGCCCGGCAGCCGCGTGGACTGCAGGCGCGCCGGTATTACGCCCAATACCTTATGTACCATAGGAAACCTTCGGCAGAATATGCCCAGACGCAAATGTTTGCAAGTGCCGAGCAGATATGGGGCAGACGGCGAGTTTATCCCGCCGCTCCCGCATAGCGCCGAGACCATCGTGCCAGCCTGGGGTGAGGCGCCATGAGGCAGCGAAAAGCCACATCTAGATCAGAACGTACGCGGCCATAGCAACTGAACTGCGCGGGCGGTATACTCGCAGCGCCATGCGCACTCATTCGCCGCTACCCGTAGGGAAGTTGCCGGCCGCTGTCCTACAAAGGATGTTGCGGGCGTGCAGATCGAAAAGTTCATCCGGGGTGGTCATCGGACCGCGCTACGGGGAAGATGCCGCGGTCATTGATGTGGGGCGGAACTACCTTGTCGCCAAGACAGATCCCATTACCTTCACGGAGGAGCACATTGGCTGGTACGCCGTCAACATCAACGCCAACGACATCGCCACCATGGGGGCGCGGCCGCGTTGGTTCCTGGCCACGGTGCTATTGCCAGAGGGCCGGACCACTCCGGAATTGGCGCGGCAGATCTTTCTGGATATCCTCCGCACCTGCCGGACGCTGGGCATAACTCTCTGTGGAGGCCACACGGAAATCACTGCCGGGTTGCTTCGCCCCATAGTGATTGGGCAGATGCTGGGCGAAGTAAAAAAAAAGGCGCTCATTCGAAAGACAAGCCAGCGGCCAGGCGACCTCGTCGTTCTCACTCGGGGCATCGCGATTGAGGGCACCGCTATTCTTGCGCGTGCTAAATCCGCAGAATTGGAGAAGCAGGTGGGCCGGGCGGCCGTCCGGCGGGCCCAGCGCCAACTCTTCGAGCCCGGGATCAGCGTGGTTCGGGACGCTCAGGTAGCCGTAGGCGCCGGTGTGATCCATGCGATGCACGACCCCACGGAAGGCGGATTGCTCTCCGGACTCGCGGAGATCGCGGATGCCGGGTCAGTGGGGCTTCGAGTGTGGAAGGACAAAATCCCGGTGCTTCCGGAAACGCGGGCATTCAGCCGCGCCTTGGGCTTTGATCCCTTGGCTCTCATTGCTTCCGGCGCCCTGCTGGTGGTGGCCGCTCCCGGTTCGGTGCCCCGCCTGCTCCGGGCGTACGGTCGCCGGCGGACCCCGGCTACAGTAATTGGCGAAATAGTTCCGCGCCACGAGGGCGTTTGGCTAATCGAAGATGGCGGGAAAACTCGCCTCCAAGTCCCGAAGCGAGACGAAATTGCCCGGGTGCTGGAAGGACTGTGACTCGTGACGAGTGGCGAGTAAGAGGCAAATACCCTTTAAGAGCTAGGTGCGACTGACGTGCTTGCGGCCAAAGGGGACCCCAGGAAGACCGGTTTTGAGGCGTGCAGAACCGGCAACGAACTAATATACATGGTTAGAGATTCTTGCTTTGCCGATTGTCGGTCTTAAGCGGTCGCTCAATGCGGTTTCACCCACTATTTTCAAGGGTGCGGAAGGATTGTCATGGTTCGCATATTTGTGCTATATTTTAGAGGTAAAGCAGGTCGTTTTCTGGTATGCTAACGCCCTCTTAGGATTGTCTCAGCTCATTTAAATGGGAAGAACCCATGCACGACCACTGAATGTTGAGGCGCCCTCGTGACGCCGCCCCTTGCAAGCTCGCAGTTTGGGTTAGTCCCGAACCAACGGTGCTCCTGCCTGTTCGGGCCGACAAGTTATCTTCCCTTTGCAACCACCATGAATGCGTGGCAAAAAATCCTGGGCTATTTGAAGACGCGGGTGAACCCGCAGAGCTACCAGACTTGGCTTCGCCCGGCACGCTTCAGCAACGAGAACCAGGAAGAGTTGGTGGTGCGCGTTCCCAACCGCGAGTTTCAGGATTGGATCCAGGAGCAGTTTGGCACGTTGATTAACGAGGCGATTTCCGAACTCCATCTGGATGTTCGCAAGGTCAGCTATGTGATAGAAGAAGGCTCAGACAAAAAGATTAAGGAAGCCGGCGACTCCCAACCTTTTCAAGCCAGGCTGGATTTTGAATCAGTCGACCACCAGTTGAATCCGCGCTATACCTTTGACACTTTCGTGGTGGGCAACTGCAACCAATTTGCTCATGCGGCTGCGCAAGCCGTGGCGGAATCGCCTGCTAAGGCGTATAACCCGCTGTTCTTATACGGCGGAGTCGGTTTGGGGAAGACGCACCTGATGCAGGCCGTCGGCCACCTAGTAAAAAGCAAGTGGAAGGAAATGCGGCTGGCTTACGTCTCCTCTGAGGATTTTACCAACGAGCTGATCAATTCGCTTCGTTATGACCGCATGGTTTCGTTCCGAGATAAATACCGGACCGTGGACATGCTGTTGATGGACGACATTCAATTTATCGCCGGAAAAGAGCGGACCGAAGAAGAGTTCTTCCACACGTTCAACACCCTCTACGAAGGACAGAAGCAAGTGGTGATTTCGAGCGACTGTCCCCCGAAGGAGATTCCCGACTTGGAAGAGCGCTTGCGGTCGCGTTTTGCATGGGGACTTACGGCGGACCTGCAGGCTCCCGACCTCGAAACCAAGCGGGCTATTCTGGCAAAGAAGAGTGAAAATCAATTGGTCCCTCTGCCCGATGAGGTGAGCGATTTTATCGCGCGCAAGATTAAGTCGAGCATCCGCGACCTTGAGGGAGCTCTAACCCGCCTGCTGGCTTATTCTTCTCTCACTGGCGCGCCCGTGAACCTGGCAATGGCGCAACAGGTGCTTAAGAACGTGGTTGACCTGGAAGAGCGACGGGTCTCAATTGAAAACATTCAACGCGCAGTCTGCCGTGAGTTTGGCATTAGCCTTCCGCAACTGAAAGCTAAGGATAACAGCCGGGTTGTTTCTTACCCCCGGCAGATCGCCATGTTCCTCGCTAAGGAATTGACCCCTGCATCGCTGCCGCAAATTGGCAGGGAATTTGGCGGAAAGCACCACACCACGGTGCTGCATTCTATTCACAAAATCCGAGAGTTGCGCGAGAGTGATAGAGATTTGAACAGACTTCTCAACAAGCTACGCGATAGCTTGTATTGAACTTAGTATGGATTTCGAATCCCCTATGGTGGGGACGATTGTGAATATTAAAAGTGGAGCGCGAAACCCGATCAGTTTCCACAACTCAGCCTGAGCCACCAACAGCCGGTATGTCTATAACTGCTGCTTGTTGCAGGGTTTCGAGAATTTTCCACAAAATGCACAGCACTACTACTAAAAATATCTTCTGAGAGTTAACTTATATGGAAATCTCTACTAGCAAGAATGACCTCCTCAAGGAACTAACGCTCACCCAGGGTGTGGTGGAGAGAAAGACCACGATTCCCATTCTTTCCAACCTGCTCTTTGAAGTGGATGAGTCAAACCTCAGAATCAGTGCAACCGACTTGGATCTGGGCATGCGCTGTGGCTGTCCCGCCAAAGTGAAAGAAGGCGGGTTGGGCACAATTCCCGCAAAGCGTTTGTTTGAAATTATCAGGTCCCTTCCTGATGCCGAGGTACGTTTTAAGCTTCTTGAGAATCATTGGGTGCAGATCACGTGTGAGCGATCCTCCTTCAAGCTGGTGGGAATGGCGCGCGATAATTTTCCGGTGCTGCCCGACGTTCCCAAGCCCCTGGCTTCACTGCCGGCCAACGTTTGCAGCGGGATGATTCAGAAAACGATTTTTGCCATTTCCAACGAGGAGTCGCGCTACACGCTGAACGGGGCCCTGCTGCTCCTGAAGCCCGAGAGCGCCAGCATGGTGGCGACTGATGGTCACCGTCTCGCTTTAGTGGAACGCGACGTGCAAGTGCAGGGACTGAAGAATGAGTTGCGCCTGCTGGTGCCGAAGAAAGCAATGGCGGAGCTTATCCATTTGCTGGCCGAGGTGGAGGAAGCGACGCCGGTCGAAATCTCCAAGGACGAAAGCCACCTTTTCTTCCAGGTCGGCACCCGCGTTCTGATTTCGCGGATGTTGACGGGGCAGTTCCCCAACTATGAGGCTGTATTGCCGCGCGAGAATACGAAAATTGTGGAGATGGACAAGGAGAAGACGGCAGCGGCGATTCGTCGCGTCGCTCTGCTTGCTGACGAGCGTTCCCATGCAATCCGCATGCAGGTGGAGAAGGACCGGGTGGAGGTTTTCTCTTCCAGCAGGGAGTATGGCGAGGCACACGAGGTGCTGGACGCGACCTACGAGCATGAACCTATGCAGATCGGGTTTAATTACCAGTATCTCCTTGATTTCTTGGGTGTGGTGGGGGATGGAGGAAAAATTCGTTTGGAGTTGAAAGACGAGCAGAGCGCCGGGCAACTTCGACCGTCTGAGCAGGATGCTTACCGCTATCGGTATGTGGTGATGCCGATGCGCATCTAGGAACGGCGACGAACCGGCGGGTGGCCTCGAAGCAGGAGTTGTAAACCGAGGCAGAAAGAGATGCTGCGACTATTCGTCTCTCACGAGTTGCTGTGCCATCGGCCGACAGGGAGATCCGCACTCTGTCGGCTTTTGTTGTTTAGTGGGGTGTAGCGGCGGTCTTAGGCCGCCATTGTAAGGTTGAATCGGACTGAACTGGCGGCGTAAGCCGGTGTCAAGAATCAGTCAGGAGGTTGTCGAGTCACGTGAGCAAGCAGAAAGAATCCGTTGTGAACGGCGCTGAGACTTATGATGCCGATAGCATCAAGGTACTGGGCGGTTTAGAAGCGGTGCGGAAGCGGCCCGCGATGTACATTGGTTCGACCGGAGTGGTGGGGTTGCACCACTTGGTGTGGGAAGTAGTTGATAACGCAGTGGACGAGGCTCTGGCGGGTTTCTGCGACTTGGTGACAGTTGTGGTCCACGCGGACAACTCGGTGACGGTTACGGACAATGGCCGCGGCATTCCGGTGGACTTACACAAGGAGGAAGGCCGTTCCGCTGCGGAAGTGGTGATGACAGTTCTGCACGCTGGCGGGAAATTTGATTCGAAGAGTTACAAGGTTTCCGGTGGATTGCACGGCGTGGGCGTCTCGGTGGTGAATGCCCTGTCGGAGTCGCTGGAACTCGAGATCTGGCGCGACGGCTACACGTGGGAGCAGTCCTATGAGCGCGGCAAACCGCTTGCTCCGTTGAAGCGCGCCGGAAAAACGGAAAAGAGGGGAACCAAGGTCACGTTCCTGCCTGACACCCAGATTTTTGAAAGCATTGAATTCAACTACGACACCTTGGCGCAGCGCCTGCGTGAACTTTCCTTCCTCAATAAGGGATTAACCATCCGCCTGAAGGACGATCGTAGTAACAAACAGGGTGAGTTTCATTACAACGGTGGTATCTCGGAATTTATCAAGCACTTGAACAAGAACAAGGAGGTGCTGCACCCGACACCCATCTACGCGGAGACCGACCGGGAAGAGATCCACATGGAGTTTGCGCTGCAATACAACGACGGTTACGCGGAGAATGTCTTCTCGTTTGCCAACAACATCAACACGGTTGACGGCGGCACGCACCTGTCTGGCTTCCGGTCGGCGCTGACCCGCGCTATCAACCAGTTTGGCCAGAATCAGGGCCTGTTCAAAGACGTAAAAGAAAACCTCCAGGGTGAGGACGTGCGAGAGGGTTTGGTGGCGGTGGTGAGTGTGAAGCTGCCACAGCCGCAGTTTGAAGGACAGACCAAGGGAAAGCTGAACAGCGACATCCAGAGCACCATGGCCAGCTTCGTTTACGAGAAGCTGATGGAGAACTTTGAGAAGAACCCGACCGTGGGCCGCAAGATTTGCGCCAAGGCTATTGACGCCTCCCGGGCCCGCGAAGCGGCGCGTAAAGCTCGCGAACTTACGCGGCGCAAAGGGGCGCTGGATTCCGGCGGCCTGCCCGGCAAGCTCTCCGATTGCCAGGAGCGCGACCCCGAGCGCTGCGAACTGTTCCTCGTAGAGGGCGACTCCGCCGGCGGGTCCGCCAAGCAGGGCCGCGACCGCCGCTACCAGGCTATTCTGCCTTTGCGCGGAAAAATCCTGAACGTGGAGAAGGCGCGGTTTGACAAGATGCTGGGCCACGAGGAGATTCGCGCCCTGATCACGGCGCTGGGAACCGGAATCGGGAAGGACGATTTCGACATTACCAAGCTGCGCTACTCCAAGATCATCATCATGACGGATGCCGACGTGGACGGCTCGCACATCCGCACCCTGCTGCTCACGTTCTTCTACCGGCAGATGCCGCAACTGGTGGAGCGCGGCAACGTCTACATTGCGCAACCTCCGCTCTACCTGATCAAGAAAGGCAAGAAGACCCAATACATTCACGACGAGAAGGAGTTCCGGCGCGAGGTGTTGCGCCGCGCCACGGAAGATCACGCCGTGGAATTCGGCGAAGGCAGCAGCAAAGTGAAGCTGCAGGGCGGCGAACTAACCAATTTCCTGCTGGCGTTTGGCGAGTACATCGAACTGTACGCGAAACTCGAGAAGCGCATCGGCGACGGCCGGCCCATTGACGCCTTGCTGCGCGCCGAACTTTCCAAGAAAGCTGAACTTGAGAACGAGATCAAGCTGGAAAAAGTCGCTAAGGACCTGCGCGCTGAAGGCTTCAAGACCACCATCAAGCTCGACGAAGAGCACAACATCCATTTCCTCGCTTTCCACAGCGAAACCCAGCCGGAACGCATCCTCGATTGGGACCTGCTTTCCAGCCCTGAGTACCGGCGCCTGTTTGACCTCCACAAGCGCGTACACGAATATGATCGCCCGCCGTTCACCATTACTTCCAATGGCAACAAGGTGACCATCGAGGACCGCAAGGAACTGGTGGACCACGTGATGTCCGTGGGGAAGAAGTCGTTTACCGTGCAGCGCTTCAAGGGCCTGGGCGAAATGAATCCCGGACAGTTGTGGGAAACCACCATGGACGCCGAGCAGCGCACCATGCTCCAGGTGAAAGTCGAGGACCAGGTGGAAGCCGACTCCATCTTCACCGTGCTCATGGGCGACGTCGTAGAACCCCGCCGCCAGTTCATTGAAGATAATGCGCTGGATGTGAAAAATCTGGATATTTAATGCCGTATGGAAAATGCCGCATACAATCCGGATTGGGAAGACTTTGAGGCCGCGGCCAGACGGCCAATAGAACAACACATCCGCAATTCCTTTATACACACCTACAAGCCTGTCCTGGACGATGCTGACTACCGGTCGTTCGACACGATGGAAAATTATCGTCTTTGGTGTGAACAAAATCTGCCAAAATGGCTTGGTTATAACCGACACTAGTTCCATCCTATGGCCACGTTCGAGTTCAGCAACGCACAGGAACTTGGCAGAGTTTTCAACCTGCATGCTGTGAGGTACCTGTTTTTCGGAAAGTCCGGAGCCATCCTGCTCGGGGTGCCGCTGGCGTACGTTTGTCTCACGGCAAAACCAAGTGTATACTTCTCAATGTGCACTTTAGTTGGGAAGGCCATTTATGGTTGTAACTGCCAAACAACTCCGGCTGCAAACGTCAAAGATTTTGAAAACGGTGCAGCGTGCAGGTGTCGTCACCGTCACCCTCAGAGGGAAACCCGTCGCGCAAATATCTTCTCTGGTCAAGAAGCGTGCCAGTGACCTACAGGACTACCGAGCTATCGGGATGTGGGCTGACCGGAAAGACATGAAAGATCCGAGTGCGTGGGTAAGAAGAATCCGAAACCACGACACTCACTACATTGATCTGCGACCCTGATTTTGTACCACCGACAATTGTCTGAATTAGACTTCAGCGATAAGAAAATCTTGACGTAGGATCGAGGACAGCAGGTAACGCCGACGAATCCGAATCTTGAATCTTGAATTTTAAATCGGAAGGTAACTCCGGGCAGCCCGGAAGAAAGGGAATGTGCTTATGGAATCAATTTCCAACACGCCGCCCCGCTCTATCGTCCCCCCGCCCAAACCTGAACCCGGTAGTCTCCGCGGATCAATGGTCCTCGTGATCGTCGGCGTGGCCGCCGCCGCCCTGGGAGGAATGCTCTACGCCGCCGCCAGCTCCCCCAGCGCCGGCGACAATCGCGACGTCCTGTCCGGCTTAGGCCTCTTGCTCCTGATCGCCGGCATCCCGTCTTTCAGTATCGGCCTTTTGGTCGAGTTCTTCTCGATCGGCACGTCCCTCCGCTCCCTCGCCAGGTCCTCCGACGCGACGCTATCATTATTAATAAGCCGTTCGCATCCGGGATCTGAAATCCAGAATTCGGAATCACCCAGCCGCCCCGCCGCCTGATGAACACAGATAGGAGGTTGTAATGCAACCCTGCCGCCACTGCGGCCGTCGGCTTAAGTCGATCAAAGTCCCTCTCCTGATCGGCCTGATGATTGCCACGGTTATCCTTATCTATATGGTCTGGGCCTTCACCGTCTCCGCCCACGACGCCGCCCGCGCCCAGGCCCAGGCCGCCATCGACCAGGCCAAGGTTCTCTGTTCTCCCGATACGCCCGACGATCTCGCCGACCAAGTGGCCCAGGCGGCGGAGGCAAAGATTGAATCTTTGGATTTGGATCCCACCGAAAAGGGAACATGGAAAACCGTCCTCGATAGCAGCCTCAATGCCGGCGGCTGCGGTTTCACCGCCCGCCACCAGCCCAAACCTAAAAAGCTTAAAGTTATAAAATGATCGACACGCCGCCCGCGCGGCCCAACTCGCCTCCCGGCGACCGGGTCCGGGTGGCCAGGCTATTTATCACACTGGCGAAAATAAATCTGTGGAAAACAGGGTTATCCAAAAACGTGTAGCGTTTTTTCGCCCACTGCTTGATATGTAGCAGGTTTCCTCTTGCGGTCGCCCCGTCGCCTCGGTCCCTTGGATTTGGCCCCTGGAATCGTCTCTTATTATGCCCGGTCCCTTGCCATCATATTGAAATATTTCGGCTTACTCGCTATTTCTCCGCCCGCGTAGTCCGGTCCCTTGTGTCCCTTGGAATCTCGCCTGCTCGCACGAGGAATCAATAGGTTAGCAAGGGACCAAAACTAGTCACTCCACAGTACCGCGCCTCAACGCTTTCTCCCTCCTCTCCTCTCCCGCTATCTAACTCCTTTATTTCCCGCACCCGGTCGCCGATCGCCATCGCCCGCCATCTATCGCCACCTTGTCAGTACCGCGCGCCTCCGTTGCGATGGGCTTGGCCCCCCCCAGGGCTTCGTAGTGTATACTTACAAGTGCGCACTTAGTTCGTGGTGCGCGGAGGGTTGTGTGGTCGTCACTGCCAAACAATTGCGCGTAAACACCTCAGGAATCCTGAAGAGTGTTCAGCGTGTGGGCGCCGTTACCATCACGTTGCGCGGTAAACCCGTCGCTAAGCTCTTGGCTTTAAAGTCGAAGAAGCCGATGCGAGTGGAAGACCATCCCGCTTTTGGTATCTGGGCTGACCGGGAAGACATGAGAGACGTTCATGCGTGGCTGAAGAAAATCCGAACTCCCAAGGCGCTTCGTTGATCTTTGACACCGATATTCTGGTATGGGCCCACAGAGGGCATCCGGCAGCGGCGCGATTCATCAATCGCGTGCCGATTGAAGAACGCAACATCTCAATGATTTCATACTTGGAGCTTCTCTACGGAGCCCGCGACGCCCATGATCTGGTGATTGTGCAGAAACTCGTAGAAGACTTGTTTGCCGAAGTGGTTCCGATAACCGAAACCATCTCACGATCAGCCTTACGAATTATGAAGTCGTACGTTCTTGCCCACCGGCTCGATGCAAGTGATGCCGTGATTGCCGCGACGGCCCTGGCCCGGCAAGAGCCACTGGCAACAGGCAACCAAAAGCACTTCCGGTTCATTCCCGGGCTCAGCGTCCGACCCTGTACTCCCTGAGACGAGACTTCTGCGTCACCCCTCTTGAGGGAGGGAGATGTCAGCCACGTTCTGAATTCAACTACCCCGCCGAGAGACCCATATAACGCCATTCCGTCTGGGTACGCCTATTTTGCCTCGGTTCCCCCAAAATCTGATAGACGTCACAATTTATCTTTTGACAAACAATTACCATTGTGATAACTTAGCACGGTAGTCTATGTCCGGCCCGGGGAAGCCCGCCAAAGTCCCCGGCCCGGGAAAGTCAATCGGTGCCACGCTCACCATGGACTAGCCACACTCACCACCAGCCACTGACTACAACAATCACTTTTCGGAGGTGTGTAAATGACTCTTGTCAGTAAACCCGAGATGACGGAAAAGAAACTTCTCGCTAACCGCAGCAACGGGGCCCGGTCCCGCGGGCCGACCACGGCAGAAGGGCGTAAGCGCAGCGCCGCCGCCCGCCTGCGCCAACGGACTCTATGCCGACTCGGAGGACGCCGCTTTGCGCTGTTTGGGCGAAGACCCCGCCGATTACGAAGAGCTACTGGAAGGGTTGCGCCAGGAATTCCAGCCCGCCGGCGCGCTGCAAGAACGACTCTTGCAACGGTTGGCGAGGGTTCTGTGCTTGATGGACCGCTCAGATCGCTCGCAGGAAGGCGACGCGCTGCTCCGCGCCAAGGCGGTGGACAGCGGTCGCGAGAACCGCATGCACGCCCGCATGATGCGGCTGAAGATGACCGCCGAAACGTTGCGCTCGCTGGCCCGCTCGGTGGCGGGTTGGCATTACGTCACCACCCGCGATGATCTGGACGTGATGAAAAAACTGCACCAGGAAGGGGGCATGGCTGAAATGGGCGAAATCGCCTTGGGCCTCTTCTACCAGCTTCAGGCGCCGGGTGCCGACCGAGACGGCGTTTCCGCGGACGAGAAGCGTTGTGGTATGGTCAACAGCATCCGGTCAATCTTCGGACTGCCGCCCATCGAATCAGACGTCCAGATGCTTACGCCCTCCGGGGAGACCATGATCATTCGAGCCAATCCCTCCGGCGAAGCTGGCGAACCTTGCGAAGGTGAAGACAGCGAGGCGACGGACGAGGACGACCGCTACCCTGCTATTACGGAGGAAGACTGGAGAGTACGGGAGCGGGCTCGCAAGCTCCTGAGGAATATCCTGATGCGCCAGGCGGAGTTCTGCGAGGAGCGGCGCCAGGCTCTGCTCAAGGAGTCCCTGGCGGGTCCCTCGCGTTTCGAGCGCGCCGCGGAAGTGGCGCCTCCCCTCCGGGACGCCTTGCTGGCGCGCAGAATGCAAGATGCCAACTTCCGGGAGGTCCGCCGGCTCACGAACATGTTGCTCAAGCTGCAGCGGCGCCGCCGATCCGCCGAAACCTCGGAAGGTAGCCCAACCGAATCTTCCCAGCCGAACGCCCACGCTGAAGCCGCCGGAACCCACGATGTTGTAGTAAACACGTGTACTTAGCACGAACCAGACAAATTGTATATATTGTATCTCACTGCATCGAAAGGATATATCATTTCACGACTTCACATACGCGGCGTAATGAAGGAAAATAAAAAACGGCGGATGATCCCACGATGTTATTGAAAACAAAAGGCAGAGAGAAAAGGATTGGGGATGATCCCACGATGTTTATGAAAACAAATAGCTTGTAGGTATAAACCCACGATGTTGATGAAAACACAGGATGTTAACAGCAGAATAGGGTAAAGTTCGCGCGGGCGGAACCCTGAGACGTTAAATAGGGTCCATTCCATGTGGAAATCCGCTAAAATATAGTAGATAGAAGTCCACTTATGTCCATAAGGAACGCCATTCATGGGTGACCAGGAACTTATCAGGCCGTCGCGGGACATTCCCGTCAATATTGAAGATGAGATGCGTAAGTCGTATCTCGATTACGCCATGAGCGTGATCATCGGGCGGGCCCTGCCCGACGTGCGCGACGGGTTGAAGCCGGTGCACCGCCGCATTCTTTATGCGATGTACAAGGAGGGCAACACCTCCGACAAGCGCTACATCAAGTGCGCGGGCGTAGTGGGCGAGGTCATCAAGAAATATCACCCGCACGGCGACGCAGCGGTTTACGACACGCTGGTGCGCATGGCGCAGGACTTCAACATGCGCTACCCGCTCATCGACGGCCAGGGCAACTTCGGCTCGGTGGATGGCGACCCGGCGGCGGCTTACCGATACACCGAGTGCCGCCTGGCCAAACTGGCTGAGGAGATGCTGGCGGACATCGAGAAGGACACGGTGGACTTTACCCCCAATTTCGACGAGTCCACGGAGGAACCCGTCGTCCTCCCTACGCGGGTTCCCGGCCTGCTGATCAACGGATCCGACGGCATCGCGGTGGGCATGGCCACCAAGATTCCGCCGCACAACCTCACCGAAATCATCGAGGCCGCCATTCTGCTGGTGAACAAGCCCACCGCTACGCTCGATGAGTTGCTGGCGCTCGTCCAAGGGCCGGACTTCCCCACGGGCGCCTACATCTACGGCAAGGCTGGTATCAGGGCAGCTTACGAAACCGGCCGCGGCCAATTCACCATGCGTGCCAAGGCCGCCATCGAGCATCCCACCAAGGAAAAAGTTCAGATCGTGGTCACGGAGATTCCTTACCAGGTCAACAAGGCCAGGATCATTGAGCGCATTGCGGAACTGGTGCAGGACAAGAAGCTCGACGGCATCTCCGACGTTCGGGACGAGTCGGACCGCGACGGAATGCGGATTGTCATTGAGATCAAGCGCGGCGAGCAGCCGGAAGTGATTCTGAACAATCTCTACAAGCACACGCAGCTTCAGGACACGTTCGGGATGATCATGCTGGCCATCGTTCACGGCCAGCCGCGCACGCTGCCGCTCGGGGACGCGCTGCAACAGTTCATCGACCACCGGGTGAATGTGGTACGGCGGCGCACCGAATACGACCTGCGCAAAGCCCAGGAGCGCGAGCACGTCCTGGAAGGAATGGTCGTCGCCATTGACAACCTCGAGTACGTGATTGCCATCATTCGCCTCAGCGAATCAAGAGCCGAGGCGCGCGCAAACCTCATCACCTGGAGTCACAACGGAATTACGGAGGGGGGCTGGCTGGAGTACCATCGGGCCACCGCCGATCGTCGCGGCCAGATCGGGCAACAGGAGTTGAGGCGCCTTGCCGGGGTGGACGCCAACCTGCGTCTCGACCGAAGCGGGCAGGTCACGCATTTCCGGTTTGGCTACTTTTGGCCAACGAATCGCGGGCTGGTTTCCGGGCGCGACGGTTTTTCGCCGGCCCAGGTGGATGCGATCCTGGAACTTCAACTCCACCGGTTGACTCAGCTTTCTACCGGAGAGCTGCAAACGGAGTTGGGCGAACTCAAGGAGAAAATCAGAGAATTCCAGGAGATTCTGGCCAGTGACAAGGTATTGAAGAAAGTCATTGTCGACGAATTGAAAGAAGTCCAGAAGACCTACGGCGACGTGCGGCGCACGGAAATCATCGAGGAGCAGGACGAGATTCGCCTGGAGGACCTGATTGCTGTCCAGGACGTGGTCATCACCGTATCTCATTCCGGCTATACCAAGCGCACGCCGCTCAGCACGTACCGCCAGCAGGCGCGCGGCGGCAAGGGCCGCCTGGGCATGAAAACGCGCGAGGAGGACTTTGTCGAAAACCTCTTCATTGCCTCTACCCACAGCTACATCCTGGTGTTTACCAACACCGGAAAGCTCTATTGGCTGAAGGTGTATGAGATCCCCGACGTGGGCGCCGCCGGGAGGGGCAAACACATTCTGAATCTCGTGAACCTGGCGAAAGGAGAGAAGGTTGCCGCGGTGGTGGCGGTGAAAGAGTTGCCGGAAGAGACGAAGGACGTCACCGTGGAGGACCTGACCGTGGCGGCGGAAGGCTATGTGATCATGGTGACGCGCAAGGGCGTGATTAAGAAGACCCGCCTGGCCCACTTCTCCAATCCGCGTGCGGCCGGCATCCTGGCCATGGGGATTGAAGAAGGAGATGAATTGATTGGCGCCAAGCTGACCACGGGCCGCGACAACATTTTCCTGGCGTCGCACGAGGGCATGGCAATCCGCTTTCCCGAAAGCGACGTGCGCGATATGGGCCGCGCGGCGTACGGCGTGAACGGCATGGACCTCGACGAAGGCGACTACCTGATCGGCATGGAAGTGGTCGGCGACAAGGAATTGATGCTGTCGGTCACGGAAAAGGGATACGGCAAGCGCACCGCCATCACCGAGTATCGTTTGCAGTCGCGCGCCGGCAAGGGCGTGATCAACGTGAAAACCACCGAGCGCAACGGCAAGGTGGTGAACGTGCTCAGCGTCACCGAGGAATCCGAAGTCATGATTATCTCGCAACAGGGCAAGATCACTCGCCTTGATTCGAGCACGATTCGCGAGAGTGGCCGCTCCGCCCAGGGCGTGCGCCTGATCAACCTCGAAGAAGGTGACCAGGTGGCCGGCGCCTGCCTCATCAAGTCCGATACCAACGGCGAGGGGCCTACGCAAGGTGTGCTGATACAATAAGCAGAGCTGGCCACTTTCACTTGTGAATGAAATCCGGACACTGTCGGTCACCCGTCTTGCTTGGTTCGCGTCCTTGAACCTTCGACCGAAGCCAGAAATGTTGCACACAATTGTGTCACAAAGTCGCTGGCCGACAGGCCGTTTTCATTTGCGTACGCTGCAACTCTTTTCACGAGAGAGGGCGGCATACTGAAGGACTGGTTAATCTTGCGCTCCCGCCTCTCGGCGGGGACGGGAATTGACACGAACGGCACGAGGCGTGTCCTCGTGGAAAGATTAATAGAAACCCTATTAGAAATTCTACTTGACATGACACCCTGATATTACTACGATTGCACGCAGATCGGCAGATACAGGATGTTGCGGTCGCAACGTGCGGATATCACAATATATTTGGGTCGGTTTAGGCAATGGGAAAAGGGTCAGAAAAACCTTGACCCGCGCTCGGTCGTTCGATAACCTTGCGCTCTCTCGCATGCATCTAATTAAGCGGCTGGATGATGTTGGAGCCTCGCTGGCCCAGATGTACCCCCGTGGGATCAAGTCCGCGTTGCTTCGGCCGATAACAGAAGTTAGCGTGGGCAGTGAATGGCGAGCAATCCGGGGGAGCCCGGAGGAAAGCGAAGGGTGCTAAGATGCCAACCCTGGAGAAAGAGTTAGATGAGCTGATCGCGCGGCGGGAAAAGGTTCGTCCCGAGCAAGTGACCCTCGAGTTTATTCGGGACAAGCGTGAGTCCGAAGTGTACCCTAAGGAACGCTTAGACCTGACCACGAACTACGGCGGCAAGGTCGCGACAGGCCGATTCTACGGCTGGACGGAAGCAAAGGCTGCGGTGGAAAAGGCATATTTGTTCCTGGCACGGTTTTCAAACGGGTAGAATTGTACGCCCCACTCCCGTTTGAATCTTGAAGAATACCACTCATGACAACAGAACCTGCTGAGGATGTAATTTCCCAGTTGGATGCGGATGAGACGATATTGCTGTCGCGTTTTCTCGTCCTTATTCGAGACAATTACAGGAAGGCAGATAAAGCGATGTTTTTCATGGAGAGGCGAGCGGGGGTGACGAACGCCTCCGCAGTATACAATGTGAGAGACGTCCTCAGCCATTTTGCAACGTTCTTGGATTCCAAAACGTCTGCGGAGAACCGTCGCGATCAATTGGCCAACGCTGAGGAGCATCTCCGGCGTGCAATCATAGAGCCTTATGAACTCGGCTTAGCCGACCTGACTAAGAGATTGGAACCCCTTTACGAGAAATACAAGGCTCGATTGCTACCGGTTAAGGACAGGCATACGGCTCTTGGTGCGGCCCAAAACCAAGTCCAGGTGGATGCAGCACTCAGGGAAATCAACGAGCTGATCCAGAAAGGCAAGAGGGCCAAAAGCAACAACCGCTGGGACAAGGATTGGGAGGAGGGCGTTCAGGCTTATGAGGAAGCTTACGAACAGCTTGCAAAGCTTAATTCACATATGGAGACGCAATTATTCGTTTTTGAGCAGATCGAACGGGAATTTGCGCGCGATGTAGAGCGTGCAAGCCAGAATAAAAAACAGACTTTGCTGACTTGGTGGGGTATTGTTGCAACTATACTATCGTGTATCCTCGCGATCGCTGTTTCCTATCTTCTTAGGACCCGTTAGCCCAATCCATTGACTTTAGGCTGCATTTCCTTTCGCGTCGGTCAAGGCTTGGCATCGCGGACTGACTTTGTATATATCCCGAAGAGTGCAGCCAGACCATAGGCGGCTTGAACTGAAACCTGCTCGGCGGTATCTTAATAAATGGGGCAAATAAATGGGCGAGTTGGAGATCAAACAGCACCGGCTGGAAGAGCAACTGGGCAAGTTGCCTTCGCTGATCGTCGCTTACTCGGGCGGGGTGGATTCGGCGTACCTTGCCTATGCGGCGCATCACGTGATGGGCGGGCGCATGTTGGCAGTGACGGCCTTGAGCGCCAGCTATTCTGCCCGCGACCGCGCCGAAGCCGAAAATTGTGTTGAGCGCTTTCACTTTCCGCACGAATTCATTGAGACCGACGAGTTGGCGAATCCGAGTTATCGCGCCAACAACGCTGACCGCTGTTACTTTTGCAAGGATGAGTTGTTCGCCAAGCTTGACGCTTTGGCCGGCGAGCGCGGATTTGCCGCCGTCGCTTACGGCATCAATCGGGACGACCTGGGTGACTGGCGCCCCGGCCAGCAGGCCGCCCGCGAGCACCAAGTCCTTACGCCACTCTTCGACGCCGACCTGACCAAGGCCGACATTCGCGAACTCTCGCGCCAAGTGGATTTGCCCGTGTGGGACCGCCCCGCTTCCGCCTGCCTCTCCTCGCGCATCGCCTACGGCATTGAAGTCACGCCGGAGCGCCTCGCCGTGGTCGAGAAAGGTGAGGAAGCGCTGCGCAATCTGGGATTCCGCCAGTTCCGCGTGCGCTACCACGGCGAACTGGCTCGCATCGAGATTTCTCAGGAAGAAATGCCGCGCGCCCTCGACCCTGCCATGGCTCGCCAATTCGTCGAAATCTTCAAAGCCCTCGACTTCAAGTTCGTCACCCTTGACCTGGAAGGGTTCCGGTCAGGGTCGATGAATTCTTTGCTGGTTAACATTCAAAAGTAAGTAATGCACTAATATGGGATGCTGCGAGAGCGGTGAGGTCTGGTGGGTGTGAGCCGGGGAAAGCGTTGCGCGTGTGGTTGGATCTGTACCCGCGGCCCGCCATCATTTTGCAAATTCTTTTGCCACGCGAATGGTGTTGGTGTGGATCCGTATCGTATCTTCCACGCGCCGCGCGTAGCCGCCGGCCAGGGTGACGGCCACGGGAAGGTTCCGCTGGCGCGCTTTCTCAAACACCATGCGGTCGCGCTGCTCGAGGCCTTCCACTGAAACCTTCAGGCCGCCGAGTTGGTCATCGCGATAGGGATCGGCGCCCGCCACATAGAAAATCAGGTCAGGTTGGAAATCCCCAAGCGCTTGGTCGAGTCCCTTCTCCAGTTCCTGGAGGTATTCCGCGTCTTCCGTGCCGTCGCGCAGGTTGATATCAAGTGAGCTGGGTGGTTTAGGATACGGATAATTATTTTCTTGATGTATCGAAAGTGTGAACACAGTGTGGTCGCCGGCAAAGATGGCCGCGGTGCCGTTGCCCTGATGCACGTCGCAGTCCACGGTCATGGCTCGTTCGATGGCCTTCTCTTTCTGCAAGCGGCGAATGGCGATGGCAAAATCGTTCAAGACGCAGAAGCCCTCGCCGTGGTCGGGATAGGCGTGGTGAAAGCCACCGCCGATGTTCGCGCACACGCCGTCTTGCAGCGCCAACCGGCCGGCGAGAATTGACCCGCCCGCGCACAGCCATACGGCGCGCACCAGTTCCGGCGAGTAGGGAATCTCCAGGCGGAGAATCTCCAGATAGGAGAGCTTGCCGGCCTGCAACTTGCGAATGTACTCGCGGTGGTGGACCTGCGCGATGTCATCTTCCGAAGCCGCGGCCGGCTCGATAAAATCCTGCGGGCGCGCGATCTGGTCGCGCAGCAGCTTTTCCTTGATCAGGCGATACTTGATGGAAGGGAAGACGTGGTTCCCCAGGTTCAGGTCGTATCGGTCGGAATAGATGAGTTTCATGGGCAGTTAATAGTCAACAGTCAGTTAACAGTCAACAGTCGATAGTTTATAGGCTGGAACTCGTTCTGCTCGCTATGGACTATCGACTATGAACTATGGACTATGGACAATCGACTATGAGCTATGGACTATGGACGATCGACTATGAGCTATGGACTGCTCTCCTCATTCCACCGTCACCGACTTCGCCAGGTTGCGGGGTTGATCCACGTCGCAGCCACGCAGCACGCCGATGTGGTACGCCAGCAATTGTAGCGGCACCACTTCCAGAATGGCGGAGAGCAACTCATTGGTCTGGGGCAGGACGATGAGGTGGTCGGCCATGTCGCTCACCTCGCGGTCGCCTTCCGTTACCAGCGCTACGATGGTGGCCCCGCGCGCCTTGGCCTCTTTGATGTTGGAAATCGTGCGTTCGTAGCGGGCGCGTGAATCCTCGGCGCTCCAATCACAGGTGGCAATCACGACCACCGGTATCTCATCGGCAATCAGGGCGATGGGTCCGTGCTTCATCTCGCCGGCCGGGCAGGCCTCCGCGTGGATGTAAGAAAACTTCTTCATCTTCAGGGCGCCTTCGAGCGCCACCGGAAAATGCACCCCGCGACCGAGAAATAGAAAATCGGTCGAGCGGTAGAGGTGCCGGGCGAACTCCTCAAACTCGTCATCTTTCTGTAGGACGCTCTCGAGCTGTTTCGGCAGCGCGGTTAAGGCCGCCAGGAGCTTCTTGGCCTCCGCCACGGGAAGCCGGTCGCGTATTTGCGCCAGGTACACGGCGAACAGGTAGAGCGCGGTTAACTGCGCCGTGAAGGTCTTGGTGGAGCCCACGCCAATTTCCGGGCCCGCGTGCGTATAAATGGTCCCATTAGCCTCCCGCGGCACCATGCTGCTCAGCACGTTGCAGATGGCCAGGGTCTTGGAGAGCTTGGCCTTGGCCTCGCGCTGGCCGGCGATGGTGTCCGCCGTTTCGCCCGATTGGGTGATGAGCAGGGTTAGCGTCTGCGCGTCCACCAGCGGGTCGCGGTAGCGGAATTCGGAGGCGTAATGCACCTCCACCGGCACGCGCGCCAGTTGTTCGATCATTGATTTGCCCACCAGGCCCGCGTGGCGCGAGGTTCCGGCGCCGACGATGCGAATTTCCTGGAACGAGCGGAAGTCGTCCTCGGTAATGTCCATCTCATCCAGGAATACCTGGCCGGCTTCGGGAGAGATTCTTCCCAGGGCGGTGTCCCGCACGGCGCGCGGCTGCTCATAAATTTCCTTCAGCGTGAAGTGCTTGAACCCGCCCTTTTCCGCCAGGATGGGATCCCAAGTGATGTGCTGCACGCGCCGGGTGACGGGGTGGCCGTTGAAATCGGATAAGGTCACGCCGTTGGGAGTGATCACGGCCACGTCGCCGTCGGACAGGAAAAACAGGTCGCGCGTGTGGTAGAGAATGGCGGGCACGTCGCTGGCGACGAAGTACTCGTCCTTACCCAGGCCGATCACCGCCGGCGGGCCCTGGCGCACGGCAACGATTTTGTTGGGATCTTTCGTGGAGATGATGGCCAGCGCGAACACGCCGGAAAGCTGGCGCACGGCCGCGCGCACCGCGTCCTCAAGGCTTACGGTGCTGTGCCCTTCGCCGTTGCCGCCCAGATGCTTTTCCACCAGGTGCGCGATCACTTCCGTATCGGTTTCGGTGGTGAAGGTATGGCCTTCTGCGGCGAGTTGCTTCTTCAGTTCCTGGTAATTCTCGATGATCCCGTTGTGTACCACGGCCACGGTATTGTGGCAATCGCGGTGCGGGTGCGCGTTCTCTTCCGTCGGTGCGCCGTGCGTGGCCCAGCGCGTGTGCCCGATGCCGTAAGCGCCGTCCACGGGATCCAGGCGAATCTTCTCTTCCAGGTTCCGCAGCTTGCCGGTGGAGCGGCGAATGTCTAGCGTGGCGTCGTGCATGACGGCCAGGCCCGCCGAGTCGTACCCGCGATACTGCAGCCGCTGCAAGCCCTCCAGCAGCACCGGCACCACGCGTTTGTTTCCGATGTAGCCGATTATGCCCGACATAGTTTTTTCCCGGGCGGATGTTTGCGCTCCGCGTTCCGGCCCATCATCGCCCGCAAGATGATGCTCAATTATATCAGCAGCGCGGGCCGGCGGAAGGTTCTACAGAAATGGCTTGGCGACTCCTGCACGGAACCCCGAGTGAGTACGGCCGTGCCAAAAGAGGGACCGATCAACGCCCCCGTCTTCTCTTGCCCTTCCCTACGGCTTCAAAGCGACGGCTCTGCCGGTGCGGATGGATTCCAGCGCGGCGTCGATGATTTCGTTTACGCCCACGTTCAGGTCTGCCGCTACCGGGCCTTCGATGGGCTTGTTATGCCGGATGCAGTCCAGGAAATACGCGGTTCCGTCAGCCTTCTCGGGCGGCACCGGCATCATATCCAGTTTCTCTCCGAGTGTCTTCTCGAGATCGGTGCGCTTCCCCGCGGCTTGAAAAAGCAGGCTGTCACCGGTCGAAGTCAAGCCGCCATAGGGACCATAAAATTCGGCTTGGAGTTTGCCGTAGGGCCAATCCCAGGAGGGCAGCAAAATGGCGGTGGCGTCCGGGTATTCGAGCACCACCGTCACGTCGTCCTCAACCTCATTGTGTTGTGCCGTCTTGAGCTTGAGGGAATAGGCATAAACACGCTGCGGCCGTCCCTTGACCCACAGGGCCCAGTTCGCGCCGTAGCAGCCAAAATCCATCAGGGCGCCGGCACCGTTCTTTAGAGGGTCGTAGAGCCACGCGTTGAATTCTTTGGAGGCGCCGATTTCCCGGGGGCCCTGGTGTCCGAATTCAACGATGATCTTCTGCACCGGTCCCAACTCGCCGGACTTCAGGCGCATGTACGCCTCCTGCGTCGAGGCCTGCCACACCGTGGGGTAGTTGACCATCAGCTTGATGTCGGCCTCTTTCGCCACGCGTGCCATCTCGCGCGCGTCGGCTCCGTTCTGGGCCATGGGCTTTTCCGTAAGAAAATGGATGTGCCGCTGGGCGCAGGCGCGCAGAATAGCCAGGTGCTGATCGTTAGCCGTGGTCACCAGCACGGCGTCCGGTTTCATCTGGTCCAGCATCTCGGTGTAATCACTGAAATATCTGACGTCGGGCAGCGCATTACGCGTCTTCGCTTTTTCGATCAACTCCGCATGCGGGTCCGCAATCGCCACCAGTTCCGCGTCCGGGTAGCTGTGACTCGCAAACGCATTCAGCTTGCCCCACACATGATCGTGGTCGAGGCCGATAATGGCAATACGGATCTTGGGCGCCTGGGCAAATCCCATGCCTACTCCCAGGCTGAACAGGACAGACAGGAAAAGCAGCTTCTTCATATCAGAGCCCTCATAGAGAACAGGTCAAATGTGCATCGCACTCCGGGATTCTACTACAGAATCGGAGCCGGACGTTCTGCTCGTAATCTCAGAAAAACCCAACAGAAAGCGGATGTTCCGGCATCTTATTAGGGAAGGGCTCGATGCAGCAAACGGGTCTACGGTAAGCTTGGGCCGCTTTCGATGATTAAGTTATAAAAACCGGCAAGCGTTCGCAGGAGGATTTATGTTCGTCGCTCGCAGAAGTTGCAGCCGTTGCTTCGCCAGGAGGTTAGGCGTGGTCTGGGTTGGTGTGGTGGCGCTGGGGCTGGGCACGCGTCCGGCGCTGGGCCAGGATTTATTGCATCAACTCGATAGTTCCGTGGAGTCCGTCGTGAAACAGGTGTCTCCCGCCGTGGTGCAGATTCTGGTGACGGGATACGCGCCAGTGGGCGAGCAGGGGCACACCGATACGGCCCTGATTGGCCGCCAGCGCTTCCTCGGCTCCGGCGTGATTGTGGACCCGGAGGGCTACATCATCACCAACGCGCACGTGGTGATGGGCGCGGTAAAGGTCCGTGTAGTGCTCTTTTCGTCGGAGAATAGCAGTTCCCCTCACGCCACCTTGAGTTCCCGCACCACCACCATGGAGGCGAAGGTTTTGGGTGTCGACACGGACTCGGACCTGGCCTTGATCAAAGTCGAAGCCAGCGGCCTGCCCGCGCTTCCCTTCGGCAGGTACCGGGAGGTCCACCAGGGGCAAGTGGTATTCGCGTTTGGAAGTCCGGAGGGTTTGGGTAATTCCGTAACCATGGGCGTGGTAAGCTCCGTGGCGCGCCAGGCTGATCCCGACCGCGCCATGGTTTATATCCAGACGGATGCGCCCATCAACCCGGGAAACAGCGGCGGCCCGCTGGTGGATATTGAGGGCAGGGTAATCGGCATCAATGCGTTCATTCTCACTTCCGGCGGCGGCAACGAAGGGCTGGGATTCGCGATTCCCACCAGCGTAGTGCGGCGAGTGTATGAGCAACTGCGCAAACACGGCCACGTACACCGGGAAGTCATCGGCGCGATCGTACAGACCATCACGCCCACCCTGGCCGCGGGGCTGGGCCTGCCACAGGATTACGGGGTAATTGTGGCCGATGTGACCCCGGGGGGCCCGGCGGACGGGGCAGGGCTGAAGGTCGGCGACATCGTCCTGAGGCTCGACGGCAAGCCGGTGGTGAACGTGCCGCAGTTTGACGCGGCCTTCCAGTTGCGGGCGGCTCCGGCGCCACTGCAACTCGACGTCGTGCGCGGCGGCGAGAAGGTCTCGCTGCAAGTTCCCGTTGTCGAGCAGCACAGCGACATGGATAAGCTGGCCGACTCACTTGACCCGGCGAAAGACATGATTCCGCAGCTTGGAATCCTGGGAGTTCAGATCGACCGGAACATCTCCGCGCTCGTTCCGGACCTGCGTATGGCCTCGGGCGTGATCGTGGCCGCCCGCACGGCCACCGGCGCCGGCAGCGAAAACGGCTTGCAGACCGGCGACGTCATCCATGCGTTAAACGGAGTCACTATTATCAGTCTGGACGCGCTGAACGCGGGTGTGCGGCAGATCAAGCCCGGCGACCCGGTGGTGCTGCAAATCGAGCGCGACGGCCAGTTGCAGTACCTGCCGTTTGAGATGGAATGAGAAGCGAGTGACAAGTGACAGGTGACGAGTGACGAGTGGCCCTCCCGCGAAGCGGGAAACCGTGAGTAGCCGCAGGTGAAACCGACGGAAACGGTGTCGCCAAGACCCCGCCGGCCCTGAAGGGGCCGTTCCGTGAGTAGCCGTAGGTGAAACCTCATAGGCGCTAAGATAACGGATTATACGTGCCTCGATGCTCATCGGCCGGTTGCCCAGCCCGCGAAGCGGGCGGGGTCGTATAGCCCACGGCGAGCCAGCCGTGGGATAAGGGCAGGCCGGCAACCCATTCGCCGTGAGCCCCGGAGGGGCGGCGTAAGGGCACTCCTGGTTGATTCTCGCCCCTCCCTGTGGCCCGACGTCGCCCCTCCGGGGCTCACGGCGTCGCCGGCCCGATCTTCCCACGGCTTCGCCGTGGGCTACATGACCGCGCCCGCTTCGCGGGCTGTGAGGCGACCAGCGAGCTTATCTTAGCGCTTATGAGGTGAAACCTACGGAAACGGTTTCCCGGCTTCGAGGTATAATGAGCACCGATCTGAATGGGCTTTGCGAGGAGCCTGAGGAAAAGCTGGCGGGAGCGGCGACATGACGATACAAATCGACCTCACGCCCGAGATCGAGACCGAGTTGAGGAGTCGGGCCGAGAAAACCGGAGTTCCCCTGAACCGGTATGTGCAGAATATTCTGGAGCAACACGTGCCTCTGAAGTCCGCGATGACCCCCGAGGATAAGGCCAAGGCCTTTCAGGATTGGGCCCACAACTTTCCCTATCACCGGAATATGGATTATTGAACCTCGATTGAGGAAGCAGGCTACTCCCTGATCAGAGCCTTCAACCTCCACCCGAAGGGGTGCAGACGCTCCGACTCGAAGGAATGGATAATTATCCGAACTCATGAGTCCTGATCTTCACATCATTGCTGGCCCAAACGGTGCTGGCAAGACGACTTTTGCGAAAAAATTCTTGCCGACATACGCAGATTGCAAGAATTTCATCAACGCCGACTTGATCGCACAAGGCGTGGCGCCGTTTTCACCGGAAGCGGCTGCCTTCCGTGCTGGGCGCCTGATGCTGGAAGAAATCAATCACTATGTCAAGCGGCGCGAAGATTTCGCTTTTGAAACAACGCTCTCAGGCCGGAGCTATCTGGGTCTGATTCGCCGCCTCAAGAAACTCGGATATAGCGTGCATTTCTTCTTTTTGCTAGTGCCGACCGTTGATCTTGCGCTGACCCGAGTCAGAGGGCGAGTTTTGGACGGTGGTCATGATATCCCCGAATCCGTGGTTCGTCGCCGCTTTGGCCGCTCGGTACAAAACTTCTTCACCTATTACCGCCAGCTAGCGGATTCGTGGATCATGTTTGACAACTCAGGTGCGACCCCGGCAGTCGTTGCCTTGGAGAAGCAGGGCGAGACCAGTATAATGAACCGAGAGCTTTACGCAGCATTGATTAATCGCTACGGGAGACCATGACCAAGCCACCTGCAAACGTGCTCGAATTGCCCTTGGAAGAACGGGCCTTTATGGCGCTTAAAGCCGCCGTCGAGGAGGTGATTGTCGAACACGCACGCCAAGGCTTGCCGATTTATATTTGGCGTGACGGCAAAGTAGTCGAACTTTCTCCCGAAGAATTGCAAGCGGAAGCTGCGCGCCTGCAAGCGGAATGAGCCGGAGCAACGACATAAGCACAGGAAGCAGCCTGCTTCCTGATTTGAGCCTTCAACTAGAACAGCATCAAATGGCCCCGAAGGGGCCGACCATGAGTAGCCGCAGGTTTTAACCTGCGGATGGGGGAGCTGCCCGATTATGTGCTGAACCCCAACGGGGTTCACCACTGAAGGGTCGGCCCCGTCAGGGCCGAAGCCTTCTTGGCGGCACCGGATCCGTACGTTTCACCTCATAGGCGTTAAGATAAGCCGCATGATAAGGGACTAATATACTTAACTCCCGTAACCCAAGACACAGCTTCGGCCTATATTGAATTGAGGTTGTTGACTATTATTCCTTCGGCTTGCGCCTAACTACAACATTATTAATCTCTTCCTCTAAGATGCCCACAGATTTTTCTGCGTTCTCAATTCGTTCTTGAGATACCCATTTTTCGTATTCTCTGGATGCTATTTCCTCTCCAAGAGTCGCAGATATACTGCCGAGGTTTTTTAGAATTTCCCGGTCATTCAATGTTAGGAATTGGTCAAGTTTCTTTATCCACTCTGCCATGTACATTGGCTTACGCTGGCGGGCCTGCATTTCCGCGAACGAAAGATACTGATCCACGATCAAGTTCAGCATCGTCAGTTCTTCCTTGGTGAGATAATTCTTTGCTACTATAACGTCTTGTTTCCGAACGTGCTCTCCCCGCCAACTAGTGAGCCCCATATTCGGTTGCCGAGCGTCGGCCCGTTCGGCAATAAGCTCAGCAGCGGTATGCCCGGTGATTGCCCAGTGAAACTTGTTCTGAACTGTGGAGAAAAAATGGTGCGACATGGCTGAGGCCGGATCATAATCGTAACTCGTCGCATAAATGGCGGTGACCTTACGGTAGAAATTGCGTTCGGATGTCCGAATCTCACGGACGCGCTCGATCAACTCGTCGAAATAGTCGTTTCGAGTGCCACCGTCCTTTAGGCGCTCATCGTCCAAAGTAAATCCCTTAATGATATACTCGCGAAGCCTTTTGGTGGCCCATATGCGGAATTGCGTTCCACGATGGGATTTAACTCTATATCCAACCGAGATGATTACATCAAGGTTGTAGCTGTTCGTGAGGTAATCTTTGCCGTCTTGAGCAGTTGTCAAGTATTCCTTGACAACTGAATTCTCCTGCAACTCCCTCTCTTCGAATATGTTCTTGATATGTAGGCTGATATTCTGTTTCGTTGTCTGAAACAATTCAGCCATTTGCGCCTGGGTAAGCCATACGGTATCCCCGTCCATCATCACATCAATACGGGTCTTGCCGTCAGGACTCTGGTAGATCAGGATTTCGCTTCCTGGGGAAGATTTTGATTTCCTAGAAGTGTGCATAGGTGGTGAACCTTGCTGAATAATAGCTTCTGTCGAAACTTGCGATGGTCCTTTTTTCTCTGCCTTGTCCTTCTTTTTCTTCCTCGGAGGTCGGTAAGCTAGCACCACATCCGTAATCGCGTCCAGCGCGTCCAATCCTTCTTTCATGCAATCAACTCCTTGTAAGTTATTCTCTTGCCGACCACCGCATCGACAAAGCTTGCGAGCCGCTCCCAAGTGTGACGCTTTACGTTGCCTTCGTTCAGTGGGAAGGCGAACTCATCAACGTAGCGCCCAAGGTGTTTATCAGTGACATGGTGATCGACTCCATGCAAGCCACGTTTCAGAACGGCCCAGACACTTTCAATGCCGTTCGTGTGGGCCAACCCGCGAATATATTCGCCAGCGGAATGGTTAACTGTTTCCTGCTTGAATAGCAACCCATCCATGCCTTTATAGGCCGCATGTTCATCAGTCATGAGAGTAGAGCCGAATTCCACCCGTGAAAATATGGCACCTTGTATTTCCAACTCGCTTGTGTTCTCGATGGGCATTGCCAGCGTTTTTCCGCCGCGCTCACGCATCCCGAGAATAGGAGTCTTTCCGACCGGGCCTCGTCCAGCCTTGAGTTTGTCTTTCTCGTGCTTGTTAGATTCCTTGCCACCGATGTAGGTCTCGTCAACCTCGATAAGACCCTTCAACTTGCTGTTGTTATCGTTGCAGGCTTCGCGGAGCCGGTGGAGAACGAACCAAGCGGACTTTTGCGTGATACCGATCTCCTTCGCCAGTTGCATAGAGGAAATCCCCTTTCGGGCTGTAACGAGAAGATACATCGCATAGAGCCATTTGTGAAGCGGAACATGCGACCGCTCAAAAATGGTTCCCGTTCGCACGGTGAAGTCCAGCTTGCAGGCGTTGCAGCGGTAGAAGCCATCCTTGCGGGTCGTAATGCGCTCTCCACTTTTGCACGTAGGGCACTTCACGCCATTTGGCCACATCCGACCCTCAAGGTAGGTGCGGGCGCTGGCTTCCTCGGGAAACGTCTCGAAAAGCTTGAAAGTGCTTATGGTAGAACGGCTCATTTAGTTTCTCTCCTCAACAATATGGTACTTAATTCCCTTACGGGAGTCAAGTACTATTTCCGGTCTTTCAAGAATTTTTTTACTGTTCTAATTTTCGGTCCTATAATTATGGTATTGTTATGGGGTATTTATGAAGCGCCCAAACGCTACCGGCAGCGAGAATTTTCAGATCACTTTATCAGTGGGATCAGCTAGGCTTCTGGACGAAATCGCGAGGAATGGAATCTGGGGGAAAAATCGCGCAGAGGTGGCTGCTCGGTTCGTTGACCGAGCACTTGAGGGCTTTGTGGAACAGCCAAAGCTAAAGCTCCCAAAGCTCAAGCCTCGCCCCGACCGGCGATAGATGCGCGATTACAGGCTATAAGCAGCTTATTAACAAACCAAATATGTTGTAGTCATAGGAAGAGTCGGCACAGTATGTGGGGCTGAAAAATTTTTGGCTTTCAGCTTGCAGAGAGGGGGTATAATCCCCCATCATTAGGGTGAGTTGGGGGAATCATATTATGGCGGCACGGCCACAGCGCATAGAAATTGGGCAGCTGGTCTACATCCCGGTTGACGTTAAGCCGGGAATGTTTCCGACCGAGGTGCGGTTTTACGGGAACGTCATGGACAAGACCATCGCTGGCTATGTCCAAACTAAACAACTCGCTGCGGATAATAAATTGATGGCCGTAGTAATAGGGGTTTCCAACAATATTGCAACAATAGCATTATCTGGCGAGGCAGCACAATCAAAAGTTCTCGAAGTACCATTTGATTTTGTTAGGAAGCACGCACACCTATGATGCTAGGTCGCCAAGATCTTTTGTTGGCTTGGAAGAAAAAACGAATTCGTTTTGATCCTGACATTTCGCCTGAGCAAATCAGCTTGTCTTCCGTAGACTTACGACTTGGCTTTCTTTTTATTCTAATGCGCGTTCAAGTTGAGACTAACTATCCAAGGCCAAGCGGTGAGACGGTGCAAGCCTTCCCGATCCGCAGCGAGCCGGGGCAAGCCTTGCTGCAACTGTCGGATGACCGCATCCAGATGGTTAAACACCCGGTTGGGAAACTCCTTTTCGCGCAATTCATCCCAAACATGTTCCTGTGGATTCAGTTCGGGTGCGTAAGGCGGCAAGGCCAACAGCCGGATGTTCTGGGGGATCGGCAGGTCTTTGGCCTTGTGGGAACTAGCTCCGTCCAGCGCCATGACGATGAAGTCGCCCGCGTGGGCCTGGCTCACTTGGGCCAGAAACTTGCCCATGCGGGCCGTGTTCATTTCGCGGCCCACTCGCCAATCCAACTCGCCGGCCAGGGGGCTGACCGCGCCATAGACGTAAACAAACTCGCGCTCGTAACCGTTGCCCATCACGGGGCGCAGCGGGGCCGGAGCCCAGCAGCGTTTGGGGCGCACCATGCGCCCGAAGCGTGCCTCGTCTTGAAACATCAGGCGCACGGGGCGGCCTTGCACGACCGCGGGGGTCAGCAAGGCTGCCAGCGTTTCGGGGAGTTTTTTTTCCACTCCGCCTGGACCGCCGGATCGCTTTTCGGGTGCCGCGTATCGGGCGCGACTTTTCGCCACCCGTGCCGCGCCAAGAGACGGTACACGACCGACGGAGCGATCTTGCGGCCCAACTTTTCCGCCAGCGCCGACCGCAGCGGAGAAACCACCAGAACGCCCGCCTGCCGAGCTTGTTCGACCCACGGAGTCAGGAACGCCTCTTCCTCTTCCCAGCTCAGCAACGCCCGTCTCCGTCCGCCCCATTTCTTGCGGGGCCGTGAGGGCGTCTGCAGGCTGTGGCGAAATTGTTGCTGCAGGCGATGCACCGACGCCCGTCCCACGCCCAGCAAGGAGGCCGTCTGTTCCAGGGTGGTGCCAGTGAGGCCCGGCAGCAACACGGCTTGGGCGGCTTTCAACTGCCGAATATCGCGGCTTTCGGCAACCATGGCTCGCGCTTTCGAGACGAGTTTCCAATCGATTCGTCGTGGCCTTGACATGCCGCGATTGTATCATAGTTAGTCTCATCTTGAAAGCGACTTAGAATTACAACGCAACGAGTACAGAGAGCGGTAGTAATCCGTCCCGCGCACAATTTCGACCCAACACAACTGACTGAGACCATAAACCTCACCCAGGATCACGATCCCGTGTTCCGTCTCAGGCCGAAGGAATTCAAGCTTGCTCAAACTCTTGAAACGCTCTACATCCCTGCAAATTTGGCAGCGCAAGTGAATGGCAAGAGTGGTTTGGCGAGATCAGGATTAGCTGTGCATGCCACGGCTCCGCATATTAATCCTGGCTTTGAAGGACCAATCACCTTGGAATTATTCAACCACGGAGAATGGGAATTAGAGTTCATACCGGGCCGTGACCTGATTTGCCAAGTCTGCTTTTGGCAACTCAAAACGCCAGTGCTAGGAGCGGTGATTGACAAGTTGAGTAGCTACAAAGGGCAGAAAGTACCTTTCCCACCTCCCAAAAAGAATCGTTAGAGGATCACGACTTATCTTGCGCCAAAGCCAGAATACAAGTCATGGGAGTTAAGTATAAGCCGCATGATAACGCTTATGAGGTTTCACCTACGGCTACTCACGGTCTCCCGCTTCGCGAGAGCGCATCTGCTTGTCACTCGTCACTTGTCACTGCCTTACCCCCAGCTTGCGCAGGAACGTCATCATGGGGCACCACTTCGTAAACGCCGACTGGAACAGGTTGAGTCCCACGAAAGCCGTAAAGAGATACCATTTCGGGCTGACCCAGTAACCCAGGGCCAGGGAAGCCATAACAAACGCGCCTGCGACCATCCGTAACCATCGATTCACGTCCATGAGGTTTCCTCCCGGTCGAAACTGGAAATTGGAAACTGGAAATTGGAAACTGGAAACTGGAAATTGGATATTGGAAATTGGAAACTGGAAATTGGAAATCGATACTCGTTAAGCGTCGTCCGTGCGCCCACTTCGACGTTTGCGCCACTTGTGTGAAGACTGAGATTCGAAAAACGCGGCGAGTTTCCAGTTTCTATTTTCCAATTTCCAGTTTCCGATTTCCAGTTTCCAGTTTCATCTTTGTCACGCCGCCAAGCCCTGGTTCTTTTCCTCGCGCCGCGCGTGCAGATAATAAAGCACCGGCACGGCCATGCGCGAGAGAAATGTCGATGCCACCTCGCCTGCCATCAAAGAGATCGCGAGCCCCTGAAAGATGGGATCGAAGAGAATGACAAAAGCCCCTACGACCACCGCCGCAGCCGTCAGCAGCATGGGCCGAAAGCGGATGGCGCCGGCGTCCACCACCGCTTCCGCCAGCGGCATCCCCTGTTTGCGGCGCAATTCGATGAAGTCTACCAGAATAATCGAATTGCGCACAATGATTCCCGCGCCGGCGATGAAGCCGATAATTGTGGTTGCCGTCAGGAACGCGCCCATCAGCGCGTGGGCGGGAATAATGCCCACCAGCGTCAGCGGAATCGGCGCCATGATGACCAGCGGCACGCGGAACGATTGGAACCACGCCACCACGATCACATAGATCAGCACCAGGACCACCGCGAAGGCGAATCCAAGGTCGCGGAACACTTCATAGGTGATGTGCCACTCGCCATCCCACTTCATGCTCACCTTATCGGTGAGGAACGGCAAATGGGTGGCGTAGCGCTCAATCGAGTAGCCGCCCGGCCCGTGAATCTGGTCCAGCAGCTTCGAGAGGCTGATGATCGCGTAAACCGGGCTTTCCTCTTTCCCTGCCACGTCGCCCGTAACGTACACGACGCGCTTCAGGTTCTTGTGGTAGATCGAGGTTTCGATGGCGCCGGTCTCGACGTGGGTCAACTCGCTGAGCGGCACGAGCGCGCCGGAACTCGAAGCCACGCGAATCTCGCCGAGTGCGGTCGAACTGCTGTGTTCGGCGCGCGGGACTTCCAGGACGATATCGACGTCTTCCTTCTCCCGGGGTTGATGCGCCAGCCCCACCACGGCTCCACTTAAGGCCAGGCGCAGCGTTTGCGCGATCTGGTCGGCGGCGACCCCTGCCAGCGCGGCCTTTTCTTTGTCCACGACGAACCGGTATTGCGGCTGCGGCGCCTCCACCGTCCAATCGGTGTCCACCACGCCCGGAGTCTTCTGGAAGGCGTCGCGAACCTGCCGTGCGACGTCAATCTGCTGGCGGTATTCGGGGCCGTAGACTTCCGCCACCAGAGTTTGATAGACGGGCGGCCCCGGGGGAATTTCCGCCACTTTCAGCTTCGCCCCGTATTTCTCGCCGATGGGCACGATAGCGTCACGCACGCGCTTGGCAATATCGTGACTCTGCGCGGAGCGCTCGCCTTTGGGCAGCAGGTTCACCTGGATGTCAGCCTCATTGGCCCCTTGCCGCAAGAAGTAGTGGCGCACCAACCCGTTGAAGTTGTAGGGCCCGGCCGTGCCGGCATACACCTGGTAATTGATTACCTCCGGTTCCTGTGCCAGGCGGCGCGCCACCTCCCGCGCCACGCGCGTCGTTTGTTCCAGCGTCGTCCCCTCCGGCATGTCGATGATCACCTGGAACTCGCTCTTGTTATCGAAGGGAAGCATCTTGACGCGCACGATTTTCAGCAGCGGAAGCGTGAACACCGACAGCAGCAGAACCACCACTCCCACCAGAAACAGCGTGCGTCTGCGCGCGTCCACCAGTAAGGGCATCATCACCCGGCGGTAGAGGCGGGTGGTCCAACCTTCCTGGCCTTCTTCCCCCTCCGCAGGTGGGGGCGCATCGCGATGCTCCCCTGCGTTCCCACGACCTAACATGCGCAGCGCCGCCCAGGGGGAAATCACGAAGGCGATGAACAGCGAGAACAACATGGCCAGCGACGCGCCCACCGGAATGGGCCGCATGTAGGGCCCCATCAATCCGCCTACAAAGGCCATCGGCAGGATGGCGGCGATCACCGTCCAGGTGGCGAGGGTGGTGGGATTGCCCACTTCATCCACCGCCTCCACCGCCACATCAGCCAGGGAACGCCCTTTGTTTTCAGGGAGGTGGAAATGCCGGGTGATGTTTTCCACCACTACAATCGCGTCGTCCACCAGGATGCCGATGGAGAAGATCAGCGCGAAAAGGGTTACGCGATTCAGCGTGTAGCCATAGATGAAGTAGATGAACAGCGTCAGAGCCAGCGTCACCGGCACGGCCGCCAGCACCACCATCGCCGAGCGCCAGCCGAGGGCCAATGCAATGAGCAGGGTCACGGACAGTGTGGCGAGCAACAGGTGCTGCAATAATTCATTCGACTTCTCCTGGGCGGTCTCGCCGTAATTGCGGGTCACCGTCATTTGCACGCCCGCCGGAATCAAAGTGCCCTTCAGACTCTCCACCTTTTCCATCGCGCGTTCGGCCACGGTCACCGCATTCTTGCCCTTGCGCTTGGAGACGGTCAGCGTGACGGCGGGCGACTCTCCCATCAGGCTCGCGGATTTCACCGTGGCGCCGGCGCCGGATCCGAAGAGCACATAATTCGCAGGCTCCTCGGGCCCGTCGCGCACCTCGGCCACATCGCGCACGTAGACGGGGCGCCCGGAGGAAACTCCCACCACGACGCGTCCTACGTCCTCGGCGTCGCGCAGGAAGTCACCGGTTTCGACGTTGTATTCCTCGTTTGCCGCAGCGAATTCCCCCACTTGCAGGCGTTGGTTGGCGCGGCCCAGGGCTCCCATGATGGTGGCAGGCGCCACGCCGTAGCCGGCCATCTTGCCGGAATCCAGCAGCACGCGAATCTGCCGGCGCTCGCCGCCGATGATCTGCGTTTGGGACACATCGTCGATGCTCTTGATCTCGCGATCCACTTCGCTGGCGATGCGGCGCAGCGTGTAGCTGTCATATCGGTTGCTCCAAAAAGTGAGCGCCAGGATGGGAACGTCGTCTATCGAGCGCGGCTTGATGATCGGCTTCGAAGCGCCGGGGGGAATGAGGTCGAAGTGCGAATAGAGTTTGTTGTACAGCTTAATGATCGAATCTTCTTCCTTTTCGCCCACCTTGAAGCGGACGATAGCCATGCTGAGCCCCGGCCGCGTGGTCGAGTAGATGTATTCAACCCCGGGGATTTCCCAGATCAGCTTTTCCATCGGGGTGGTGACGCGCTGCTCCACTTCCTGCGCCGTCGAACCGGGCATCTCCACAAAGACGTCCATCATGGGAACAACGATTTGGGGCTCTTCCTCCCGCGGGGTCTCCAGCACGGCAAACGCGCCCAGCAGAATCGAAAAAACCATGATGAGCGGCGTCAGCTTGGAGTTGATGAAGTAGTGGGCGATGCGCCCGGCGAAACCGAGCTTGCGTGCGCTCATTGTCCCTCCACGCGCGCGCCGTCACGCAGCCGGTCGATCTGGGAGACCGCCACTTTTTCCCCGGCGCCGAGGCCGGAGAGGATCTCCACTCGGTCTCCGTAGAGCTTTCCGGTCTTAACCAGGCGGTATTCCACGCTGCCCTCGGCGTCCACCACGAACACGCCTTGCAACTCGCCGTGCTCTACCACCGCGGCACTGGGCACCGCCAGGCTTTTGGCTTCTCCGATCGGAATGCTGGCCTCGCCGTATTCGCCGGAGCGGCAGTTTCGGTCGGGGGGAAGATCGATCTTCATCAGAAACGTGTGGCTGGTTACGTCGGCAGCCGGAACGATCTCCGCCACATGGCCCTCGAACCGGCCCTCCGAGGTTGACAGTGAAACCGTTTCGCCAATTTTCGCCTGGGGCAGATACTCTTCCGGCAGGCTTACTTCCAAACGATAACTGCCCGTGTCTTCCACCGTAAGCAGCGGAACGCCGGGCATGACCACCGTTCCCGCGTCTACGGATTTGGCGGTCACGATGCCATCCAGGGGTGAAACGACGCGCGAGTAGCTGAGGAGCGTCTGGGCGGAATCCTGCTGCGAGCGCGCCTGCTGCTGGCGTGCCAGGATTTGCTGCTTTTTGGCGGCCACGGCCCGCTCGTTGGCCAGCGCCGCCTGGTAGCGCGCCTCCGCCCCGTCGTATTCCTGGCGGCTTAGCGAATTCTTGGCCAGCAAGATCTTGTAACGGTTGAAAGTGACCTCGGCATATTGCCGGTCGGCGGCGGCGGCTTTCAGGGCCTCATCTGCTTCCGCCTCGCCCTCCGTGGCTTCGCTCACGCCCGCCTCCGCCCCCTGCACCTGCGCCCGCGCACTGCGGTCGTCGAGCACCGCCAGAAGCTGCCCACGTCGCACATGGTCGCCCGGCTTCACGTGAATCTCACGCACCGTACCGGCCAATTGCGCGGCCAGAATGGCGCTGTTGGCCGAGTGCACGGCGCCCACCGCTCGGTAAAGCAGGGGCGTGGATTCCAGGCGCACGGTTTCGGTCTGCACACCGCTGATCACCGGGCCGGGCTCTGCCTGAGACTTTTTGTCCGCACCACACGCGACGAGAAACCCCGCCGCGCCGGCGATAATTAGAAAGGAGCAAACTTCTTGTCTGTGCATAAGTCTTCTTGTCCCTCGGAGTGCGGGTGACGCACAGCAGACGGCAACTTCGTATAAGGCAAAATCCAAGCCCAAGATTCGGTTAGGCGTTCGGGCTTGTTCGATGTGCGTGGGGGTGTTGCGGCTTATCCACTTTACCCCCTGGGGCCTTCGCTTTGATTTTCCAGTTTCCATTTTCAAATTTCGAAATTTGGTTTCTCGTTACTGCTCTCGAACCGCCGGCGAATTCGGAGCCAGTTCACCCGTGGCCAGTTCCAGTGCCGCATAGCTGAGTCGGTAGTCAAACAAGGCGTTCAGGTAATTCTTCTGCGCGCTGGTGCGTGCCGTTTCTACTTGCAACAAATCGGTGATCGTGGCGAGGCCCGCATCATAGCGGTTCTGAACGATGCGCAGGCTCTCTTCCGCTTCCAACTGCGCCTGGCGTGAGACCTGGAGCCGCTGCTGGGCGGTGGTCAAGTTCAGGTAGGCCTCGCGCACCTGGAGCTTTACCTCCGCGGTCAATTGCACCGCCTGGGCTTGCACTTGCGCTTGTCGATAGCGGGCCGCAGCCAGGCGCGCGCGATTGGCGCCGCCATCGAAGATGTTGAAGTTCAAACTGACACCGGCTGTCCAATTATTACCGCCGCGTGCTAGAAACGTTTCGTTGTCTTCTTCCCACGAGCCAAACGCGTTTAACCTGGGCAGGAATTCGGCTCGCGCCATGTGTTCGCCATTTTTGGCGCGCTGAACGCCCACGCCGGCTTCGAGAAGGTCGGGCCGGTTCTTCAGCGCAAGCGCCTGGCATTCCGTGAGTGCGCCGCCATCGAACTGGGATTCCTTGAGCCCTGATGCAATGGTGGTGGAAGCGTCCTCCGGCAGGCCCATGGCCACATTGAGCGCAGCCTGGGCAAGGTCCACTGCGTTCTCGGCCTGCAACAGGTCCTGCTGCGTTTGGGCCAATTGCACCCTCGCGCTCAGGAGATCAGACGGCACGGCCTGCCCTTCTTCCTGCCGCGCTTGGGCGCGATCCAAGTCAGACTGCGCAGCTTTGACGGCTGCGTCGGCCACGCGCACATTTTCTTTTGCCAGGAGTTCATCCGTGTACGCTTTCACTACACTGAAAATCACCTCTTGCCGCGTGCGTTGGCCTGATTCGCCGGCGGCCTGCGCGCTCAATTTGGCATCCTTAATTCTGCGGCCCGTCTGGCCGGCATCGTACAAGGGCAGCGCAGCGCTGACTTGCGTGCGGAATATGTCGAGGGGCGGCGGCGTGTTGAGAAAGCTCAAGCCAAAATCGGCGGCGGTAAATTGCCGCTCGGTGAGCAATCCTCCGAAAACGTAAACCGGATTGTTGCCGCGCGTGAACCCTTCGGTGAAATCCAGTCGCGGCAACCGCCCTGCCTTGGCTTCGGCAATTCCCTCGTGCACCGCCTTGGAATAGGCGCTTGCAGCTTGTACGGTTGGGTTTTTTTCCAGTGCCACGCGGACGGCATCCGCGAGTGTCAGCTCTTGCGCGGCTGAGGCGGGTGTCTGGGCTGCGACAACCGGCGCTAACAGCAAGACCGCTGAGAGAGCACAAAAAATAGCAGATCGCACCCTGCGGAGGTTGACCGCTCGACCGCAAAGACTCCGGCGCGGGAGGGATGAGGCAGGGCGCCTTGAGCATAAGGTCTCGTGCAGGATTTCTTCCACTGGCGGCTTCAGTTCCATGAGCATGTCCACGCCGGCATAAATGCAAATTGATCGGTGGAGGTAACAGAAAAAGTTCAGGAGGTAATGCGGCCCGAAGCGGAGCGTGGCGGAGGTGCAACGGTGGGCCGCGCCTCTGGGCGCATTTGAAAAGGGCCGTCATCGGGTCTGCTGCCACCCCCAATCGCAATCCCATCTGAAAAGTGGGATATTATGAAGGGAGGGTAGGCGGGTCTTAAATGGGAAGGTGGTAGTGAACGCGCAGATTGAAAAGGCACTTGCGACCTTGAAGTCCGGCAGTCCCCAGGAAATCGACCACGCGCTCGAAACCCTTCAGGGCGTGGTTTACGGATTTGGAATGAAGGTGTGCGGAAGCCACGAGGATGCCCAAGACACTGCGCAAGAAACGCTGATCCGCCTGGCGCGGCAACTCCGCCAGTTTCCGGACGCCCGAGCATTATCAGTATGGCTGTACAAAGTAGCGAAAAGCCAGTGCCTGATGAGTCGCCGGAAGAGCAAGTTCGCCCCCACCCAGGTGCTTTCGCTGGATGATTTAATGCCCAGCGGTTCCTCTCTCGCGAAGACGGCAGCCAAGTCCTGGCAGATTAATCCGGAGGAGATTGTCCTCAACCACGAACTGCGTGGCAGGCTGGAGGATGCCATCCTAGCCCTGCCCAGGCACTACCGATTGGTTTTGATCCTCCGCGATATGGAGCAACTGGATACGCGAGAGGTGGCAGAAGTGATGGGCATTTCTGAAGATACCGCGAAGATGCGGCTGCACCGGGCGCGCGTGTTCGTCCGCAATGCACTCGCGGGCTACATTGGGAAAGCGGCTTAGGTGCGGGCAGGCGGTGCCGGACCCTGCTGCGGTCGTCGCAGTTTTCCGGGAGAGACCGAGAGATTTTTTGAGAACTCTATAGGCCGAACGCCGTTCGGCCCTACGTTTCATTTCGAAGGGGAAGAAATTCGATGCCCGACAGGCGGTGTAAACGCATATTCGCGATGCTCTCCGACTACCTGAACGAGGAGCTTCCAGTGAAAAACTGCCGCGAACTGGAGCAGCACTTGAAGGGCTGCGAGCCCTGCATCGCCTACCTTGAGAGCCTTCGAAAGACGGTGGAAGCGTGCCACCGTTACAAGGTACGCAGGGTCCCTCCTCCTTCGAGGAAAGTTCGGGAAGCGATGCGGTTGGCTCTGCAGTGAGTTTTGAACATTCGTGAGCGGTCCCCCCGACTCACCTCGCTTGAATCCAATTACATATCCACCCTGCGTTAAACCGGAACGCACCCGGGCTGGCTCTCTCTCGCCATGGTCCGTGACGGCCGCACCGCATAGATCGCGGCCGCACCCAGGATGCCGGCGGTAGTAATGATGGTCCAGGCGAGATTGTAACTGCGGGTTGCCTCGAAGATTCTCCCCGCCAGCACGGGTCCAAAAAACTGACCCAGTGAATCGGCCATGATAATGAGGCTGAGCAGCTTTCCCAGGGCCGCCAATCCGAAGCACTCGGCCGTGACCAGCGGGATCAGCAAATAGTCAGCCCCCATGGCGAATCCGAAAATCAGTGCAAACGCCCAAAGCGCGGCAGGCTGGCGCGCCAGAAAGAGCAGTGGGATCGCCAGGGCCAGCACCAGATAGAACAGCGCCATGATATTCTTCTTGTTGCACCGGTCCACCAGATATCCCACGGCAACGCGGCCGGCGAACCCTGCGAACAGCAATCCGCTGGAGACGTGTGACGCCCGAATCGTCGTGTACCCCGCGTCACGCAAGAAGAGAACGAACTGTTGAATCACGGTTCCGATGGCGCCGATGGTGAGTGTGCTGCCCGCGAGGATGAGCCAAAAGTTGGCCGTCCGAACCGCCGCTCCGAGTTCTACTGAAGTTGCCAAAGTGGATGGGCGTACGCCAGGCGCGGCTCGAATCCCATCCGGCACCAACCCCATTTCGGCCGGGGCAGATCGCGTCACCCACTGGCCAATGGGCAAAAGCACCACCGCGATCAGGACACCGATAATGATAAACGCGTGCCGCCACCCCAACCTTCCGACCAGGAGCGCGGCCAGAAGCGGCGCTGCCACGCCGCCCAATCCCAGTCCCAGGTAGGCGTAGCCCATGGCGCGCCCACGTTTCGCATTGAACCAGTTCGAAACCAGCACCTGGTTGGAAATCGGCCCTGCCAGCACGTAACCCACCACTTCCACGATACAGAGGAGGTAGTATTCCCAGAGCCGCGTCATCCATCCCATCAGCACCAACGGCAGCGCAACTAACAGAATGCCGATGCGCAACACGCGCCGTGCCCCAAAGCGGTCGATCAGCGCTCCCATAAACCCGAACGCCGGCGCGACAATGACAAAACCAAGGAACAACCCCTGTGTCACCTGGCTGCGCGTGAAATGCAGAGAATCGACCAGCGAAGTGTAGAAAACAGGCAGCCCGTAGAAAACGAGTCCCACGGCAAAAAACAAGTTCGTGAACGCGGCCAGAACGACCCACCAGCCGTAAAACACCCGTGTAGATGCGGTTTGGTTCATAACCCTATTTGGCACCGTGGTTTTCAGCGAAAAGACCCTTTCATCCTCTGGGCGCTCAATCCGAACCGCACAGTCAGCCAAACTCCGGTCCCAGAATCGCGCCCTGAAGTTCCGGGCGCCCACGGAAATCATTACGCCCGCGGTACATTCGCGTCAAGGATCGAACGTATTGGAAATTACGCTCGCGCAGCAGTTTGATTGCCCAGGGACTGCTTCTCATTGCGTCCACAAAAATGGCCTCCCGGCGCGAACGAAGGAGGAACTCATCCAGCAAGTCTCGCGCCGACGGCTCATCTTGCGCCACCCAAGGCCCCAATTGATCAGCTAAGGCGCCGGAGCGTCCAAAGCAGTAACCGGTCAGATTCGCTGATTTTCGGGCTCGTAACACGAACGCGGGAAACTCAAGTGCGATCGACCGCAGCAAAGCGCCGCGGTCCGCGCCGAAGATTTCGCGGTCGTGTTCGAGCATGTCTTCCGCTAGCACATTCGCCGCCGTTTCGACTCCGAGCGCCGGCGGCCGCTGCAACTGCCATCGCTCAAGCTCGTATTCGCAAACGAATCCGAGTTTCTCATATAGGGGTTTGCCCTGCGGTGTCGCATCGAGTTTCATGCAGCGGATGTTGCATCCATCGAGATGGGCGATGGCCTTCTTCAGCAATTCCGTGCCGATTCCTTGGCCGCGCCATCCCGGGTCCACCAGGACCATGCCAATCCATGCGAACCGGCTCTCGTAAGAGATGGTTGCAGCGGTTCCCGCCACCTTGTCGTTGATCTCCGCCACGAAGCACCCGTGCGGGCTCGCGAACAGAAACCTTTCCCAATCGCTGCGTGTCTGATTCCATCCGGCAATTTCCTTCAACCACATCCCGGCGGGAATGTCAGCGGGGGTCATGGGGCGGAGATGGATGCTCATCCTGTAAGTTTCCTGGAAGCCCGAAAAGCTTGCTCTTAAGCGGCCGGTCCAGCAGTCATTATGCACAATAACCGCTCGTGCGCAATTAGCACGTACCGCCATTATCTCGACGGCTCGGGGAAACGTACCGACGCCATCCGGGCCGCTTCGGGTGTCGGTTGGAAGCCAGCGGTACGCTTGGGCGTACGCTTATCCCCCTGACTGCTGTAGCAGCTTAGCCACCAGTGCGGTCCATCCGGTTTGATGGCTGGCGCCCAAGCCTGCGCCGTTGTCCCCGTGAAAGTATTCGTAGAAGGGAATCAGGTCACGCCAATGGGGATTGGTTTGGAAAAGTTCGTTCCCGCCGAATACGGGCCGACGCCCACCTTTGTCGCGGAGAAAGATCGAGGTCAAGCGCCGGGAGATGTCTTCCGCTACTTCCCACAGTGTCATCATGTGGCCGGAGCCGGTGGGGCACTCCACTTTCAGGGAATCGCCATAATAATAATGGAATCGCTGCAACGCCTCGATGAGCAGAAAATTGAGGGGAAACCACACGGGGCCGCGCCAGTTGGAATTCCCTCCGAACAAGCCTGAGCTTGCTTCCGCCGGGTCATAATCGACCCGATATTCCTGGTTGTCAAACGTGAGGACATAAGGGTTCCGCGCGTGGTACTTGGAAATACTGCGAATCCCGTGCGGTGACAGGAATTCCTCCTCATCCAGCATGTATCGCAGAATCCGCAGCAGTTTTCTGTGGCTGACGAGCGAAAGCTGGCGGCGAATGCCCTGGGCGGAGGTCTGCGTCATCTCGATGTGGTGGGGCAGGTTGGGAGCGTTGTCGAGAAACCACTGCATGCGCCGCCTGAAGCCGGGCAGAGCGTCAAGCTGCTCGGGCTCCAGCACGGTCACAGCATAAAGGGGAATCAGCCCCACCGCTGACCGGACCTTCATAAAATCGTGCTGTTGGTTCGGGAGGTAAAGGACGTCGTAGTAGAATCCGTCCTCCTCGTCCCACAGGGAAATGCCGTGGCCGCCCCGGTTGTTCATGGCCTGCGTGATATAAACGAAATGTTCAAAGAACTTGCTGGCCACGTCTTCATAGGCGGGATCTTCGCGTGCCAACTCCATGGCGATGGACAGCATGTCGAGACAGTACATGCCCATCCAACTCGTGCCATCGGATTGTTCAATGTGGCCGCCGTTGGGTAGTGGCTTGGAGCGGTCAAACACCCCAATGTTGTCGAGCCCCAGAAATCCGCCTTCGAAAACATTCATGCCGTCGGGGTCCTTGCGATTTACCCACCAGGTAAAGTTAAGCAAGAGCTTGTGAAAAACCCGCTCCAGAAATTCCCGATCCGCCGTGCCGCACCGCCGCGCTTCGATTTTGTACACGCGCCACGCTGCCCAGGCGTGTACGGGGGGATTGACGTCGCTGAACGCCCATTCGTATGCGGGGAGTTGACCGTTCGGGTGCTCGTACCACTCGCGCAAAAGCAAAATTAGCTGCTCCTTGGCGTAGTCTGGGTCTGCCAGCGCCATCGCCACACAGTGAAACGCCAGGTCCCAAGAGGCATACCAGGGATATTCCCATTTATCGGGCATCGAGATGACATCGGCATTGTAGAGGTGCACCCAACGGTGGTTCCTTCCCGCCCGCCGCTCCGGCGGAGGCGGCGGCCCCGCGGGATCGCCCTCCAGCCAGGTTCGAACGTCATAATGATAGAACTGCTTCGACCAGAACAGGCCGCCCATGGCTTGGCGGAAGACGGTTTGGGCATCGGCGGAAAGTGACGGGGGCATCACTTGGGAATAGAACTCATCGGTTTCCGCGATGCGGTCGGCGAATAGCCGATCAACGCCGTCGCTGAGCACATCCTCGCTAGGTTGTTCGTGGGTAAGCCGCAGGTAAATCGAAGCCCCTTCGCCCGAGGGTATGGAAAGGCAATAATGCGCTGCCGCCTTCGTGCCCTCCGGAACGGGATTTACGGCATGGTGCGCGCCCCGGACGATGTAATCGTTGATTCCATCCTTCACGTACGGCGTGCGATTGCCCACTCCAAGAAGCCGTTGGAAATTTGTCTCATTTTCGGTAAAGAGCAATTCGGGATGACCTTGGCACGCGAGCCACCGCGTGCCGTAATAATATTGGTACGCCCGAATCACCGCGGCCCCGCCCAGGTCCGCGGCTCGGGCCAATTGGGGGCGCCTGTCGTCCCCGCCCCAGGACCAGGTGTTGCGAAACCACAGCGTGGGCAGCAGGTGGACCGTGGCGGCTTCAGGCCCGCGGTTATAGGCTGAAATGCGGATCAGGATGTCTTCCGGAGCGGCCTTGGCATATTCCACGAAAACGTCGAAATACCGATCGCCGGCGAAGATCCCGGTGTCAGCCAGTTCAAACTCGAAATCCCTTTTCGTCCTGCGCTTGTTCTCGCTTGCCAGCCACGCGTAAGGAAACTCCAGTTGCGGGTACCGGTACAGATACTTCATGTAGGAGTGCGTGGGAGTGGAATCGAGGTAGAAGTAATACTCTTTTACATCCTCGCCGTGGTTTCCTTCCTTGCCGGTCAGGCCAAACAGGCGTTCTTTCAAGATGGGGTCGCGGCCATTCCACAACGCCAAGGCAAAGCAGAAGTACTGGTGACGGTCGGAGATGCCTGCAATCCCGTCCTCACCCCAGCGATAGGCGCGTGACCGGGCATGGTCGTGAGGGAAGTATTCCCACGCCGTGCCGTAAGGACTGTAGTCCTCACGCACCGTTCCCCACTGGCGCTCGCTTAGATACGGCCCCCAGCGCTTCCAGTGAAGTTGGCGCAGCCGCGACCCCTCCAGCCTCTGCTCTTCACGCGTCATCGAAAATCTGATCCACAGTCGAACGCAACCCAGAGATTTATTTATCTTCGGCTGTATAGCTGAATATGTCAAACTTCAACGACAACCGGCGAAGCAATCACACTCAAGCGGCCAAGGCCAGAAGACACAGCGCTGTTGTCACAGGAGCGTTGAGATATCCCGTAAAGTGGGGTACCGTATTTCTTCAGTTCAACTCCTTCGTTGCGGGAAACAATATGGCCACTTCGCCTCGACCGATCGTTCAAATCTCCCTTGATCTGACGACCATTGCGGAAGCGTTGGATCACGCGCACCAAGCCGTACGTGCGGGGGTGGACTGGCTGGAGGCAGGAACTCCGCTCCTGCTGGGAGAAGGTCTGCACGCGGTGCAGGCCCTGCGGCGCGAGTTCCCCGGTCGTCCGGTCGTTGCCGACCTTAAAACCATGGATGGCGGCTACTTGGAAGCCGAAATGATGGCGAAGGCCGGCGCCACCCACGTGGTGGTGATGGCGCGGGCGCATTCGGCGACGATCAAAACGGTGGTACAGGCGGGCCGGGATTACGGTGTGAAGGTGATGGGCGACGACCTGGGCTGTGAGGATAAGCCTGCTGCCTCGCGCACGATGCAGGACCTGGGGGTGGATTACATCGTGCATCATGTGGGATACGACGAGCGCCGTGACCCGGACGTAATCGCTGCATACGGTGGCGTGCCTCCCAGTCCGCTCGACGAACTGGCGGCTGTCGTTAAAGCCGTTACCATTCCCGTTCAGGCGGTGGGCGGGCTTTCCGTGGAGCAGGTGATGCAACTTCCGAAGTTTGGGGTCTTTCACCTCGTCCTGGGCGCGCCGCTGACGGTTGATGCCAACGCTTTCAAGTCACCCGCACACGACCTGGAAGGGCTACTGCGCGAGATTATCGCCAAGCTGAATGAGTAAGGGTGGGTGGGTCAGCCAAAGCCTGAAGACTGCCGCTGGCACCTGGCACCTGACGCCTTATTTTAGAGAGGTTCACTATGCCGACTGCCTCCATGGCGGCCGTTGTTCATTATGCGCTGGAAAAATACGCAGTGGAATTGCGGGAGGTCGCGCGGCCCGGTGATCTCGCGGACGACGAAGTTCTGCTGTCCACCCGCGCCGTGGGAGTTTGTGGGAGCGAGATTCACCAATACCACAATACGCAGAGTTGGCCCGTTAATCTTCCGGTGATCCTGGGGCACGAGTTCACCGGTGTGGTGAGCGCCGTGGGCAAGCGCGTGACAGGATTTTGTGAAGGTGACCGGGTCGTATCCGAAACGGCGGCATTCATCTGTGGGCAATGCGCCTATTGCCGGTCCGGCGAGTACAACCTGTGTCCGCAGCGGCGCGGCTTCGGGAACGGCGTGAACGGCGCGATGGCGGATTTCGTGCGGGTGCCCGCGCGCTGCCTGCATCACTTGCCTGATTCCGTCTCGTTCGAGAGAGCTGCGCTCACCGAACCGTGCTGCGTGGCTTACAATGCCACGTGCGTGCACTCTCGGATACACGCGGGCGATTCCGTTTTGGTGCTGGGACCGGGTCCCATCGGTCTGCTGTGCGTCGAACTGGCAAAGGTCGCCGGAGCAAAATGGGTGGGGGTGGCCGGCCTGAAGCAGGATGCCGCCCGCATGAAAGTAGCGCAGGCGCTGGGTGTGGATCGGACACTCACGGAGGGAGAGGAAGAACTGCGTGAGGTGGTGCGGTCGCTTGGTGACGGATTGGGCGTAGACGTGGTGATTGACGCTGCGGGAGCTTCTGCCGCGTTGCAGATCGCCATGCAGGCGGTGCGGCCGGAGGGCAGATCACCAAGGTCGGATGGGGGCCTCAGCCGCTCAACTTTTCGCTCGACCCGCTGGTGCAGAAGGCGGTTCGGCTGCAAGGCAGCTTTAGCCACAATTATCGAATGTGGGAGCGAGTTCTGGCTCTCCTCGGATCAGGAAAGCTTGATCCTCTGCGCCTGGTGGGTAGGATTGAACCTTATTCAAATTGGAAGACCTGCTTCGATGAGATGGCCTCCGGAGAAATCGTGAAAGCGGTTCTCAAACCAGCCCAAGACCGTGAGTAGCGGCCGCCGGTGGGCAGCCCCAGTCCCTCTTGCTTTCCGGTCGAAGGTAATGTTCTCTTTCCTGCGTGACCGGATGGCAGGCCAACTTCGGAACGGAAGGAGCTTATGAGCGAGGACGAAGCGCGAAAAGGGCAATTGGCGGGCCAGGTTGCGATAGTTACCGGCTCGACGCAGGGCATCGGCGCGGGCATAGCTCTGAAACTGGCCAAGCACGGGGCGCGGGTGCTTGTGCACGGGCGCGACAGCCAGCGCGCCGGCGGCGAAAAAACAGTTCGTGCCATTGAGGCTCTTGGGAGCGAAGCCCTGCTGGTCACCGGCGATTTGCGCGAGGAATCGCACTGCCGAAGCATTGTTCCGAGGGCGCTCGAGCGTTTCGGGCGGGTGGATATACTCGTGAACAACGCCGCAGTTGTCCATCGCGGCACGATTGAGGACACTTCGACCGCCTTGTGGGATGAAATCTTCGAAGTCAACGTGCGGGCGCCGTTCCTTGTCTGCCAGGAAGCGGTGCGTCACATGAAGGAGCGGCGGAGCGGCTGCATCGTGAATATCGGCTCGGGGAACGCATACTGCGGCATGAAGCGGCTGCTGCCCTATTCCGCCTCCAAGGGCGCCCTGATGACCTTTACGAAGAATCTCGCGAATTATCTGACGATGTACCATATTCGCGTGAACCAGATCAACCCTGGCTGGACGCTGACGGAGGGAGAGCGCCACGTGGTGGCGGTGGTTGAGGGCAAGGGTGAGAACTGGCTGGAAGAGGCGGTAAAGACGCGGCCGTTCGGCCGGATGATACTTCCCGCGGATATCGCCAACGCGGTCCTGTTTTTCGCCACCAACGAGATGATTTCCGGCGCGGTGCTCGATTACGAGCAGCTTCCGTTTGGCGCGCCTTCTCAGTTTCCTATTTGAGGGCCACAGAACCATGAAACTCGCCGCCTTTCCCAAATGTTACATGGACGCACTGGTGCGGGACCGCACGATGACGCTGTTTGAGTGGATCGATATGGCTGCGGGCCTGCCTGTGGACGGACTGGAGCTTTATGACGGTACCCTGGCCAGCATTGATGGTGAATACCTGGAAAAAGTTCGCGAAGCCCACGCCCGCCACAAGCTGGAAATGCCCATGCTGTGCTGCTCGGCTGATTTCACCCAGCCCGGCGCTGCGGAGCGTCGCCGGGAAGTGGAACACGAGAAACAGATGGTCGACGTCACAGCCTGCCTGGGCGGCAAGTTCTGCCGTGTGCTGTCCGGCCAGCGCCGTCCGGGGGTCAAGGGGTGCGATGGGTGGTCGACTGTATCAAAGAAGTGCTGGAATACAGTGCCGGCAAGGGCGTCGTTTTGGCCATGGAAAACCATTACAAGGACAATTTCTGGACTTACCCGGAGTTTGCCCAGAAGCAGGATGTTTTTCTCGAAATCCTAGATCAGATTGACTCACCCTGGTTCGGTGTTCAGTACGATCCCTCCAACGCCATCCTGGCCGGCGAGGACCCGCTTGAGTTGCTTGACAAGGTAAAACACCGAGTGGTGACCATGCATGCGAGTGACCGGCATCTGAAACCCGGACACACCATCCAGGAGCTGCGGGCCGTCGAGGATTCCGTCGGATACGCCGCGATCTTGACTCACGGCGAGGTGGGCAAGGGAATGAACGATTACCCGCGCATCTTTCGCACGCTGCGGGAAGCGGGGTTTGATGGGTGGGTTTCGATTGAAGATGGATTGAGCGGGATCGAGGAAATTCGCGCCTCCGCGCTTTACCTGCGGCCGTTTATTGACAAAGTAATTGAGTGATCGAGTCATTGGAAGACCGGGCGAACAACGAATCGAATTCGGAACCTCCTGATGGTCCATCCAGCCGGCGTGCCGATTTATTCAGCTTCGGTACGAGGCGTTGATATCGATGTAGTCCCGTGTGAAGTCACAAGTCCACACGCGGGCCGTGGCTTTTCCGGCGTGCAGATCCACCGTCAGCAGGATTTCCTTCCCGTCGAGTTCGCGGTGAGCCACCGCCTCATCAAAACCCGCGTCCAGGCCCTTGCGGCACAGCATAAGATTATTCACGCGCACATCGACCTTGTTGGGATCGAATTTGGTCCCCGAGTAGCCGGCGGCGCAGAGGATGCGGCCCCAATTCGGGTCGGCGCCCGCGAGCGCCGTCTTCACCAGCGGTGAGTTGGCAATGGCGCGTGCGACGCGGTCAGCGTCGAGCGGTGTCCGCGCGCCCACCACGTCGATGGTGACCAATTTGGAAGCCCCCTCGCCGTCCCGCGCGATCATGCGCGCCAGTGTCTGGCATACCAACGTCAACCCCTCGGCAAACCAGGCGCGGCTATGGTTGCCCGGGATCACCGCGACTTTAGAGAGACCGCTGGCCAGCGCCACGAGGGTGTCATTCGTGGAGGTATCACCATCTACGGTCAAGCGGTTGAAGGAATCATCCGCCGCCCCACTCAGCAGGTGGTGGAGCATGCGCTCGCCCATGGAGGCGTCCGTAGTGATAAACGCCAGCATCGTGGCCATGTGCGGATGAATCATGCCCGCCCCTTTGGCAATCCCGGCGATGTGCACTGCCTTGCCACTGATCTCCGAGCGGATCACGCATGTCTTGGCAACCGTATCAGTGGTCAGAATGGCCTGGCCGACAGCTTTGGCATTTTCCTTGGAGAGAGCCTCGTTCAACCGCGGAAGTTGCTGAAGGATGAGCTCGGCATTAAGCGCGAGGCCAATTACTCCCGTCGAAGCCACCAGGACCTGGGAAGGCTTGATGCCCAGCAACTCGGCGGTGACACGGGCGGTTTTCTCAGCGGTGCGCAGCCCCTCTTGCCCGGTGCAGGCATTGGCGTTCCCGGAATTCACGACGACGGCGCGGCAGCGTCCGCGGCTCTCGACGAGATTCTGGCGGGACAGTAAAACGGGGGCCGCGGCAACTCGATTCGTCGTGAAAACTCCGGCGGCCGTTGTTTCCGGCGAATCAGACACAATCAGCGCCAAGTCCAACGCATCGCGCGTCTTCTTTATTCCAGCGGCCACCGCTGCCGCGCGAAATCCCGCGGGTGTGGCAAGATCGCCTTCGATCAATTCCCAAGTTGGTGTAGCTCGACTCACCGAACCTCCTCTTGTGGCGCCGGCTGGAGGCCAGGGATCAGAATTCAACTTCCCGGCTCGCGGCGATCCCCGCATAAACCCAGCGGCATATTTTATTTGGGTCGCAGAAGGAGAGGGCCTATTATGAGTCCAAATGCTGGTTCCTGGCTTCCCGCTCCCTTGCGCTAGGGATTCACCCGCAATTTGCTCGGGGGAATCTCTTCCACCCCCACTGGCGGAGGCTGTGGAGACCGTGGCCCCGCCACCTTGATCGTCCGCACACTCTCATCACACGCCTGCATATAAAGGTCTTCCTCTGCACTGCCGGGAGCGCAGTTCACTTCCACAATCCGGTCGGGTGAAATGATCCGGGTGGTGAGCACCATTTGCCGATTCTTGGATTGCCAGATTAGAACAGCGTCACGGTCGTTGATTCGAGTGTGCTCAAAGGTATAACGCCATAGGTTATGCAGGGCACCGTAAACCTGCCACGTCGCCAAAGTCTGCGGTGTGAATTCAGCGCTCTGATCCGTGCTCGGCTGCGAGGTTATGGTGATGGAAGGGTCTGTGCCGAACAAACGGGGTGAATAGATTCTCACGCCACCGGAAAAAGGTTCCACCTTCCTGTTAATGGCCGCGGCCACCTGCATCTCAATTCCCAAACCGTCATTCTTGAACGGGGTAAGCCTCAACGTTTTGTCTATCACCGCTGCTTTGTGGGCCGGGTACCACTTAACCAAGAAAGACTCCCCTCCAATTACTCCGGCCCCAACCACCAAAATCCCCAAGCCGACGATTAGCTGCGTAGGTAGTTTTCTCATCGTGGCAATATTAACCCGTGCGTAGCAGATGATGCAATGTGCTCCGAGGTGTGCGCCTGAATCAACCTGACCATCGCGGTGATTAAGCTTTCACTCGTTCGAGCACGAGGTCATCATCATCAGAATTGGAGCGCGGCCTGCCGAAGCCGGTCATCGCACTTGAATGAGGGGATGGGTCTTTTCGAGGACTTCCCCTACTAACTTCCCACTCACGCCGTCGGCACGGAGGGATTCCACCAGTTGTGTGGCGTCCTTCGGTGCCACTGAAAACAACAGCCCCCCGGAGGTCTGCGGGTCAAAAAGCAAGTTTCGCAGTTCCTCGGGAATACCGGGAGCAAACTCCACGCATTCGCCGATAAATTCCACGTTCCGCTTTAAACCCCCGGGAAGAAAGCCCTTTTGCGCCAGTTCGCGCGCCTGCGGCAGAAGCTCGATTTGCGTTGAGTCGACGACGAAGCTCACCTTGCTGCCCGCTGCCATCTCTCGGGCGTGGCCGAGCAACCCGAAACCCGTGACGTCGGTGGCGGCGTGCACATCGAACGGCAGAGCTGACTGCATGCTGGTGCGGTTGAGCGTGCACATGGAGAGGATCGCCGCATCCACTGTTTCCTTCGCAGCACCGCCTTTCTTCAAGGCTGTGGCGATCACGCCGGTGCCGAGGCGCTTGGTCAAGACCAGCCGGTCACCAGGCCGCGCGCCCACGTTTTTCAGTACGCGCTTGGGATCCACGAGACCCGTCACCGCGTAACCGAATTTGATTTCGTCATCGCCGATTGAGTGGCCGCCAATCACCGTACAGCCGGCCTCCTGCATCTTGGCCAACCCGCCCTGGAGAATCGCTTCAAGAATGTCGAGATCGCGGCCGGTGTTGGGGAAGCCGACAATGGACAGCGCCGAAATTGGCCGCCCTCCCATGGCGTAGACGTCGCTCAGCGAGTTGGCCGCGGCAATCTGGCCGAACGTGTAGGGATCATCCACGATCGGCGTGAAGAAGTCCACGGTTTGAACCAGTGCCAAGTCGGGCGAGAGCAGGTACACTCCCGCGTCGTCGGCGGTGTCGAAGCCTACCAGCACGTTCGGGTCGGATTGCTTAGGCAAGCGGGCGAGCACCGAGTCCAAAATCCTTGGACCCAACTTGGCCGCTCAACCCGCTGCCTTGACCATCGCGGTCAGCCGCTTGCGTTCGTCCATATCCGTTGTGATTATATTCTGCACCCCGATAATTCCCAAGAGGGACGCTCGCTTGGTAGCGCCCCTTGAAACTCAGAAGGTGTGAAAGAACCTTCCGAAGTGCGAAAACATGTTCTGGCAAAGGCGCCAGGCCGCCAAGGCCGCCCTCGGCAAAATGTCAGCACATTAAACCAAAATGCCCGAGGAAATGCTGCAAGATCACGCCAAAATGTCATCACGCTAGACCAAAATGTCCGAAAGTTAGACCAAAATGTCCGTTTTTTCTCGGTCAAATTGTTCTGCGATCCTTTGTTTTCTATAAGTTGGTGGCTTCGTTCGTAAATATTTTTTTCTTCAGCCCGCCTTCCCTGACCTTGGACAGGGTATTCGTCAGCCGCCACAGTCGTCGCAGGCACAAATCCTCCGTTTTATGGATTTGGGCGGCTGCCTCCCCGTCGGGAGCCCCGAGCGCCGCCAGATTCTCCGGCGAATCCAACTTTTCGAGCCTCCGCCCGGCGGTCCACGCTATCTGCTCGTAGGGTTCCATCAAGTCGTGAAGCTGAGCGCGCGCCTGGCGGAGCGCCGCCTTGCGCGCCGGCTCCTCCAAGGGTTTCTTCAGTGATTCGAGCAACCGGATGAATTCCCGCATTTCCGGGGAGGTGTCGTCCTTGCGGCTGGCGACGAAGGCGGCGATCTCCTCCGCCGTGGGGCCACCGCCGCCGCGCCGCTCGAGGGCCACCCGGAGGCGCACAAACGGCTCCCGGTTCTGGAGGGCCTTATCGGCGGCGATGGCCGTGCGCATCCGCTCAGCCAGCATGCTGGTTTGAATACGCCGCAGGGCCAGACCTTCACGCCGGCGCTGGGCGCGCCGCATCTCCCAGATGGTTTCGCCCATCTGCTCCACCAGCAGCGCTTCGTAGCCCGGAGCGGGCTGCAAGTCCGCGCGCAGGGATTCCATCAGCTCCAGGTACTCGTCCACATCTTCTCCCAGCCCGCACAGGGCTTCGGCGCGCGGCCGGGCGTAAAACTGGCGCCGCCGGGTGGCTTCCGGCGTTTCGGCCTGTTCTCCTGGCCGCGCCGCGGCGGGTGCGGAAGGCCCCGGCGCAGGCTGGGCCTCGAACTTCTGATTCGTCATTTCGGCTTGTTGGGCAGAATCCATAAAAACCTCCCAGAACAGTGATTAGGTTCGTGGCGAGTGACGCGCTGCGCGGGGCCGGCCGCGGTTCGGCCGGGGCGGAAGGCTAGCGAGACTAGCTGGCTGGGCGATTCCGCGCAGACGACACGTCTCCACACCGCAGGGCTAGCAATTGCTATTCCATTATCTTATGAATAATCTACTCACAAGTAAAAGGAGGACGAAAAGCCCATTTTTGCCGCTATCACCTTTTGCAAGCCCGTGGCCTCCACGCTCTCCCCGGCTACAAAGTCCCAGAGGTTGTCGAGGTCCCGCTCCGCATCGCGGCCCAGCACGAAACCGCTCATGCGCGACGCTGCCGCCGGCTGTCCGCTTTTCTCTTCAGCCGGTCGCGAACTTGCGAAGCATCGACCACTTCGCCGCGGTCCAGAGAGGCCAAGCGCCGTCCCAGTTCCTGGTTGAATTCGGCAAGCTGGACGGCCCGCGCCTGTTCGTGGTCCTCCAACAGGCGAAGCGCTTCCCGCACCACTTCGCTGGCTGAATTGTACCGGCCGCTTTCGACCTTTCCTTGGACAAACAGCTCGAGTTCGGGCGTGAGGGAAACGTTCTTGGGTCGTTTGGCTCCTCCTATGGGGCGATTGGGCTTCTTGACCCGCCTTTCTCCGCCCACTAGAATGCTGGTGTCTCAGCCTCCCAGTCAAGCGGAGGCTGGCCGCGGTGGCAACTTTCTATCCGCGGCGTTTTGATGATTCAATATGCCCTCACAACGATATCGTAGCCCTTTTATCGTCGGCATCGGAGGCGGCACGGGAGCCGGCAAATCGGCCCTGGGGCGTATGCCGACCTCGTGGTGGATACCACGGAGGTGACCCTGGAAGGATGGATCGCCTCCGTCGATCGGCTCTTTACCAAGATGCGCGGGACCTTTGGCCAGCCCATGATTAATCCCGAAGGGCCTTCCGTCCCAGCCCAGGCACGCACTGAAGTTAAGGCAGCTCAGAGCGGCCTTTGGCCGCAACCAAACCGGTCTCGTAGGGGCACCCCTCGTGGGTGCCCTTGTGGTGGGCACCCACGAGGGGTGCCCCTACGAGACGCGCAAAATGTTTGCTAACAAAACAAGAATTTACGGTATTGCAAAGCAGTTCACACAGGAGGAAGCCCGATGTTTGCCTTTCGCGGAGTGGACTATCTCGAAATCGATTCGTTGCTCAATGACGATGAAAAACTGGTGCGCCAATCGGTGCGCGAATTTGTGGACAAGGAAATCATCCCCCACATCGAGGAGTGGAATCGCCAGGGGAAGTTCCCGCTGCATCTGGTTCCGCTCATGGCGGAGTTGGGTTTTTACGGCGCAAACCTCGAAGGTTACGGCTGCGCGGGCATGTCAAACGTACAGTACGGCCTGATCATGCAGGAACTGGAACGCGGCGATAGCGGCCTGCGCAGTTTCGTAAGCGTCCAGGGCGCACTCGTAATGTACCCCATCAATGCCTACGGCTCCGACGAGCAGAAAAATCGCTGGCTGCCGGCGTTACAACAGGGCAAGGCCATCGGCTGCTTCGGCCTTACCGAACCCGATTTTGGCTCCAATCCGGCCGGCATGCGCACGCGCGGCGTCAGGGATGGCGGTGATTACGTACTCAACGGCGAAAAAGCATGGATTACATCCGGAACCATCGCTGACGTGGCGCTTGTGTGGGCGCGCACCGAAGAGGGCATTCGGGGATTCCTGGTAGAAAAGGGCACGCCGGGCTTTACGGCCGATGACATTAAGGGCAAGTTTTCGTTGCGCGCCTCGGTCACCTCAACGCTTTCGCTTCAGGATGTGCGCGTGCCTGCCTGCAACATGCTCCCGAGAGCTCAAGGGCTCAAGGCGCCGCTGAGTTGCCTCACCCAGGCACGTTACGGCATCGGCTGGGGTGCGATTGGCGCAGCCATGGCGTGTTACAACGAGGCGCTGGAATACGCCAAGGTACGCAAGCAATTTGACGACAAGCCCATCGCGACTCACCAGCTTGTGCAGGCAAAATTCGCGGACATGATCACGGAAATCACCAAGGCGCAGTTGCTGGCCATCCAGGTAGGCCGCCTGAAAGATCAAGGGCGGGCGGACTTTGCCCATGTTTCCATGTTGAAGCGGAATAACGTGAAGATGGCGCTGGATACGGCCCGAGCGGCGCGCGACATCCTGGGCGCCAACGGCGTCGCGGACGAGTACCCCATCTTCCGCCACATGTGCAACCTGGAATCGGTCTTCACTTACGAAGGCACGCACAATATCCATACGCTTATCATCGGCGAGCGCGTGACGGGAATGCCGGCGTATAAGTAACGCAATTGCCGATTTCTTGATTGTCGATTGCCGATTGAAGGAACGGGAGATCTACTGGCTGCCAATAGCGATTCGGAAAATGCCGTCTCGACAGCGCTTCCCAATTCGCGCGACCGATGAACGCCAGGGCGATCGCCAAGCTTGAGGCTCCGCAAGGAGTCTGCTAATGTTCTTTTGATGATCAAAGACGTCGCCTACTGGGAAGAATGGGAAAGGCAGGGGCCATTGCGCGAGCGCTTGACGCCCGAACAGGCATTCGCACTTTGCGACGCGATGTACGAGTACGCAAGATCATTGGGAGTTTTTCCACCGGCCGACCCACTGGCTGGACTTGAAACAAAAATTGCCCTCGCACGGGCTTTGAATGTTCAATCAACTCCTGGAACGAATCGCTCTCAGTCTTGAGCAGCGCCAAATTCCCTACATGGTCATTGGCGGGCAGGCGGTGCTGCTCTACGGAGAGCCGCGCCTGACACGTGACATCGATGTGACGCTGGGTGCGGGTCCCGAACGCCTTCAGGATTTGCTGGCGCTGGCGCAATCAGCGGGGTGGCGCTTGCTGGTCGAAAAACCTGAGGAGTTTGTACAACGGACTTTGGTGCTGCCGTTGCAAGACGCTAAGAGCGGCATCCGCATTGATCTTATCTTCTCTTACTCTCCCTATGAGCGGCAGGCATTGGAGCGGGTACGCCGCGTAAGCGTCGGGAAAGCGAACGTGCGCTTCGCGGCCGTGGAGGATGTCATCGTGCATAAGATGATTGCCGGCCGCCCCCGCGACTTAGAGGATGTGCGGGGCATTCTGCTGAAGAATCCCACCTTCGATGAAGCATACATCCGCCGCTGGCTCGCAGAGTTTGACACCAGTCTGGGGATATGCTCCGTCCGAACGTTCGATGAACTGACGCATTAGTTCGCGCTTCAATCCAAAATCGCAAATCTGAAATCGCAAATTTCTATCCGCTCAGCCGGTTGACGCCGTCGAGGGCAGCGTTCTTATAGCACTCTGCCAGGGTTGGATAGTTAAAAACGGTGTTCACAAAATAGTCAACGGTCCCCCCAAAGCTCATCACTGCCTGACCGATATGAACCAATTCGCTGGCGCTTTCGCCGATGATGTGTACGCCCAGTAATTCGCGGGTCTCGCGGTGGAACAGAAGCTTCAGCATCCCAATGTTATCGCCGATAATCTGGCCACGCGCAATTTCGCGATAGCTGGCCTTGCCCATTTCATAGGGAACATTGGCTTGGGTGAGCTCTTCTTCGTTCTTGCCGACATAAGAGATTTCCGGGACCGTGTAAATGCCGTAAGGGAACAGCGCGGGGGTGCTCTTGGCTTCAGCGCCGAAGGCGCGACAGGCGGCCAACCGGCCCTGCTCCAGCGACGTCGAGGCCAGGCTGGGAAACCCGATGACGTCGCCGGCAGCGTAAATGTGCGGGACCTCGGTCTGGTAATTCTCATTCACTTTCAGGCGGCCGCGCTCATCGGCCTTAAGCCCAGCCGCCTCCAGGTTCAACTTGGCGGTGGCGCCGGTGCGGCCGATGCTGTACAACGCTTTTTCCGCCACAATTTGCTTGCCGCTCGCCAACTGGATCCGCACCCGGGTGTCCGTGCCATTCTGGACCAGTTCGACGCCGCTCACCGTCTCCGAGAACCGCAGGGTCATGCGGCTCTCGCGCAGATGATAGTCAAGCGCCTCGACGATTTCGGCATCCACGAACGGCAGCAGACGGTTCAGGCGGTCGATCAAGGTGACGCGCACGCCGACTGCCGCAAAGATGCTGGCGTATTCGCAGCCGACCACGCCGGCGCCGATTACCGCGAGCGTGCGCGGCAATTTCTTTAATCCCAGTACGTCGTCGCTGACGAAGATATTCTGGCCATCGAAGGCAATCTTCGGATCGTGCGTGGCCTCGGTTCCGACGGCGATAAGAATGTTCGCAGCGGTCACCGTGCGTTCGCCGGAGCGGTCCACCATGCGCAGGCGCAGCGTGTGGGGATCCACAAAAGAAGCCTCCGCCGTGATCATCTCCACGCCGTTGCGCTGCAACTGGTGGCGGATGACATCGATTTCGTGGCCGATCACATGCTCCGCGCGAAAAAGCAGATCCTCCATTGTGATGTTCTGCTTGACGGTGTAAGACTCGCCGTAAATGCTGCGCAGGCGGTAGCCCGAAAGATAAATGACGGCCTCGCGCAGGGTCTTGCTGGGAATGGTTCCCGAGTTGATGCAAATCCCGCCAACGACGGCCCTGCGCTCCACCAAGGCCGCGCGCTTGCCGAGCTTTGCGGACTGGATTGCCCCCCGCTGTCCTGCCGGACCGGATCCGATGACCAGCATGTCATAGTCGTAATCCGCCATTGCCGCTCCTCATGAGTTTCTGCTGCATCGAGAGGCCGCCGAACCGCCGCTAGTGTAACAGGGCGGCCAAGCCGTCTTTCTCCGTGACCTCTGTATTGCAATAACGTAAATTCTTGTTTTGTTAGCAAACATTTTGCGCGTCTCGTAGGGGCACCCCTCGTGGGTGCCCTTGTGGTGGGCACCCACGAGGGGTGCCCCTACGAGACCGGTTTGGTTGCGGCCAAAGGCCGCTCTGCGCTTAAAGGCATTTCTCACAGACATCACAGAGAAAAATCTCCGCGGTAGAACAACGTCCGGTAACTAGTGCTACAGTTTGCCCTAAGTCAGCGAATGACCGAGCTTCCTCATCTGCATTGGGAATCCCTCGCCAGGCGCACCTTGAATTAGCAAAGCAACAGGATAGCATCGGGATGGGGGGCGCTCAAGAGCTTGCAACCGCCTGAGTTCCGGTTACGAGTGGGCGACTACCGCGTCCGATTCCATGACAACGGAGATACTATTCGCATCACCGCCGTGAAACATCGCCGCACCGATGTGCCCCTGTTGAACTGCGCGAACTTGCGGTAGACTTGCTGTCCCGGATTTTGATCGTCAATAAGGGAGGCCGCACCATGGAAATCGAGAAGCTCAACACTGCCGCAGTTAAACCGGATAAGAAAACCAAGGGGATGACGCCGCGTGAACGCGTGATGGCCACCTTCGAGCACCGCGAGCCGGATCGTGTCCCCATCGATTTTTCCGGCCACCGATCGTCCGGTATTGCGGCCCTGGCATACGCCAAGCTGCGAAAGCACCTGGGTCTGCCGGGGAGGCCGTTGCGTGTTTATGATCCGGTCCAACAACTCGCGATTGTTGACCCCGAGGTTTTGGATCTGTTTGGCGTGGATACCATCGAACTCGGCCGTGCCTTCGCTCTCGACGACGCCTGTTGGGCCGATTGGGTGCTGCCGGACGGGACTCCCTGCCAGATGCCCGCCTGGGCGCTTCCCGAGCGCGGAAAGAACGAGTGGCTGATCCGGTCCACGAGCGGTAAGGTCATCGCGCGCATGCCGGACGGCGCACTCTATTTTGAGCAAAGCTATTTCCCTTTTATCGAGGAAGACGGGCCCAGAACCATTACCGCAGCGATGAATGAGTGCATGTGGTGCGCGGTTGCGAGCCCGCCCGGACCGTTGGCGGACGGGCCGGAGGGACTGAAGAGGCTGGCCGCGGGCGCCCGCGCGCTGCGGGCGAGCACGGATCGTGCCATCATCGGGTTGTTCGGCGGCAACCTGTTCGAAATGGGCCAGTTCCTTTATCGCAACGACAATTTTCTGATGCTTCTCGCGGCGGAACCCCGCCAGGCCCACGAGTTTCTCGCCTGGTTGTTGGAGATTCACCTGGCAAACCTCGAGCGCTTTCTGGGCGCCGTGGGGGACTCCATTGACATCATCCTCTTTGGCGACGATCTGGGAATGCAAACCGGCCCTTTCCTCTCCCGCCGCATGTATCGCGAGTTCTTCAAGTCGCGGCACGGCATCCTGTTTAGTCGCGCCAAGCAACTGGCGAACGTCAAAGTGATGCTGCACAGTTGCGGAGGCATCCGCGAGCTGCTCCCTGACCTCATCGAAGCCGGACTGGACGCGGTGAATCCGGTTCAAACCTCCTGCCAGGGAATGACTCCCGCAACGTTGAAGGCCGAATTTGGCCGCGAAATGGTCTTCTGGGGCGGCGGTTGCGACACGCAGACCGTATTACCTTCGGCTACACCCGATGAGATAAAGAAGCACGTGCGGCAGCGCGTACGAATCCTGGCGCCGGGCGGCGGCTTCGTTTTCCAGCAAGTCCACAACACCATGGCCAACGTGCCTCCGGAGAACGTGGTGGCCATGTTCGAAGCGGCACGGGAGGAGATCAGGTAAACCGCTGCCATCACGAATCCCCGGGGATCGGCTTGGAACTTTGGAGTGCCATAATGCGTAGATATTAACAGCAAGGACAAAAGGAGATTGCCGCCATGGCCACTGCGCCCCAGCCGCCGCGCCCACCCGTGCCCCCTCAGCCGTCTCGCAACCGCTTCAACCTGCTGATCATCAGCGTGCTTCTGCTGATGTTGATCCTCCTGATTGCAGGCTTGGGTGCGCTGCTCGGCGTGCGTTATTTGTCGAATGCGGTCCACGTACACGTGGAGGGCGAGGGCGCCCGGAAAGAGGTTTCCATTCAAACGCCGCTGGGCTCGTTGGAAGTGAACAAGGACGTAAATGAGGCGAGCCTCGGTTTGCCCATCTACCCCGGCGCAACCCGTCTTAAGAACGAAGATTCCGCCACGGTGAACATCGATATCGCCGATCAAACGAGGGTCCGCGTCCTGGCGGGGAAGTTCGAGACCCCCGATTCCGTTGACAAGGTCACCGCCTTCTATCACGACCGGCTGGGCACGGAAGTGACGAGTTTCAAGGAAAGGGATGCCGACGGGAAAACCGTCTTTGAAATTAAGAGCGACAAGCAACAGCGGATCGTGACGCTCAAGGACGGCGGCGGAAAGACGGTTATCGAGCTCGTCCGCGTCTCTGAAGGGCAATCGGAAGCCAATTAGCCAGGCTAGAAAAAGTGCGCCCGCGGAATCTCTGTTCGCAGTGATGCCCACGTGCCGGCGATTGTTGAAAGCCCTCTCCACCGGGTGTTAGCATCAAGCGGAGAGGCAAAAATATGGCTGCGACGGAGCATGTCGCCAACCTTGTTGGGCAAAGCCGTGAAGAACTGGAGAACTTCGCGGTGAGCCTCGGTCAACCCCGGTACCGAGGCCGGCAGATCTACCACGGGATTTACGCCCGCCGCGTTCGCGAGCTCTCCGGGCTTACCGATCTCACCCGTGATTTCCGCGACGCCATAGCCGGCCATGCGGGGATCATCTATCCCAAAGCCGAGTGCGAGTTTCGTTCGCGCGATGGCGCCGTCCGTTATCTCTTCCGTCTCCAGGATGGCAACTCGGTTGAAACGGTCTACATGCCGGAGGAGGAGCGCACCACCCTCTGTCTCTCCAGCCAGGTTGGCTGCGCGCTCGATTGCCGGTTCTGCTTCACGGCATTGCTCGGCTCAAAGCGCAATCTGACGGCGGGCGAGATCATCGGGCAGGTGCTGGCGGCAAGCGCGGGGCAGAATTTGACGCCGGGTGCGAGGCTCAACCTGGTTTTCATGGGCATGGGCGAACCCCTGCTGAACCTGCCGCAGGTCCTGAAGGCCGTGGCGATTCTCTCCGACCCTAAAGGCATCGGGGTCGCCCTGCGGCGCATTACGGTCTCCACGGTTGGCATTGTCCCGCGCATCGAGGAGCTGGCACTAGCCTCAAGCCGGCCGAAGCTGGCCATTTCCCTGAATGCCTCGCATGACGAGCAGCGCAGCGCCTTGATGCCCATCAACAAAAAATACCCGTTGGCGGATCTGCTGCGCGTTTGCCGGGCTTATCCGTTGCGCCCGTGGGAGCATCTGACGTTCGAATACGTTTTGCTGGAGGGCGTTAACGACTCGGACGCCGACGCCCGCCGCGTGGCTGACCTGCTGCGCGACGTCCGCGCCAAGGTGAACTTGATTCCTTACAACAGCGGCCCCGAACTTCCCTTCCGCACTCCCACGTTCGAGCGCTTATTGGCGTTCCAGAAAATCCTGGCTGACCGTCGCATTCCAACGTTCGTCCGTATTTCGCGCGGGCAGGACATACGCGCCGCATGCGGGCAACTCAAGCTGGCAGTGAACAGTGGACAGTAAAACAGTGAACAGTGAACAGTGCCAAAACCCGTAGCTATGTTCTGCTGTTTACGGTTCGTACTTCTCTGTTCACTGTCGACTGTTCACTGCCTTTCTAATTCCTATGGCGGCCGCCTGCCGTCCCGTGCGTCCACCTTCCCGGCGATGCGAAAAGAAGAGGTCGGTGCGGCAGGCGGTGCAGTACTCTGCGATCTCGATATTCGCGGGTTTTAGGCCGGCGCTTTCAAGCTGATACCGGGCCACGGCGGGCAGATCGAGGCGTGCGACAGGAAGATGCTCGGGCGCGTGCCCAGGTGGGTAAGACTCCAGAAATAGCATCGAGTAGCGATCGCCCGCGACTTTAGGACTCCGCTGGGGCAGCGCTTGAAAGAACCGGTCAGCCTCGGTAAAACCGCCGTCGTAGGCTTCCACCACTTCCTGGCCGACGTCAAAGCAGCAGGATCGAATGGAGGGTCCCACCGCCGCAATCAGTTCTTGCGGATCGGAGCCAAAGGTGCGCCGCATATCCCCCACGGCTTTCTCGATGATCCGTGCCAATGCGCCGCGCCAGCCGGCATGGACGGCCGCCACCACGCGTCGTTGCGGATCCACGAGGAGCAGCGGCAGGCAATCCGCCGTTCGGATCGTCAACAGGATGCCCGGTTCTCCAGTTATCAGTCCGTCGCCGGCGGGCGGGTCGCCGGCGGGCCGGGACCCTTCGCCGCCAGGCAATTCGAACGACAGCCGGCCGTCCTGATGGCGAGTCAGTACAAACGCGTGAGACGAATGTACCTGGCGTACTGACGCGGCCTCGAAATCTCTCCCGCCCAGTTCTTTGAGAAAGCGACGGCGATTCTCTTCCACTCGGTCACGCTGGTCCCATTGCGTGAATCCCAGGTTCAGCCCGGCGCAAGGAGCTTGGCTCACCCCTCCCCGGCGCGTGCTGAAGGCGTGCGCCAGCCAGGCCAACGAACTCAGCCGAACCGATGCGACCCAGCCGAGACCCCCGCTTGACACCAATTTGAAGATTCCTTCGCCCAAAGCATGAAAAATATAACACATCCTCAGAACTGAAAATTGCGCTTGGGTTGCACCTAAATGGCATCGAGCGTCATCTAAGCTGGTGTTCAGGGTTTGCAAGAAAAGGCCGGGATGTCATTCCTATGTTGTCCGGGCGTTTGGTAAAAATGGTTGAGGACCATGCCGAGCAACTGACGGCAGGCTTGATTCTTGACCTGAAGCAAAATCCAAGAACTCCTGATTATCACAAGCTCACGGATGCCGAGATCTACCGCCGTGTCTTTGACGTTTACCACAGTTTGGGTGAATGGCTGGGCACGGAGGCGGAACATCTGGTGCAAGTTCGCTACTCGCGATTGGGAAGGGAGCGGGCCGACGAAGGTGTGCCTTTGAGCCAGGTGATCTATGCCCTGATCAGGACCAAAACCGGTCTGTTTGACTACGTCCGCAGGGCCAGGCTGTTTGACTCAGCCGTTGACTTGTATCAATTTCAGGAATTCCGCCGCCTGCTTGACAACTTTTTTGATAAGGCCATCTACTACACCGCCCGCGCCTATGAGCACGAAGGCGTGTCACTCAACACCTCCTCGGCTGCGAGGCACTGAGCTGACCTCACAGCGCGGCTGCCGAACGGAGATGTACCGGCTGGCCGCCATGTACTGACGATGATCCTGGGAACCGGAGTGGATATTGCGGAGACCTCGCGTATTGAAGAGGGCTTGCAACGGCATGGAGACCGATTTACGAAGCGGATTTTTTCTGCGGCGGAAATCGCCTACTGCGAGAGGTTCAAAAATCGCGCGGAGCGCTATGCAGCGCGCTTCGCGGCCAAGGAAGCGGCTTTCAAGGCTCTGGGAACCGGCTGGCGCCAGGGTATTCGCTGGCTCGACGTGGAAGTGGTTCACCAGCCGAGCGGCAAACCCGAACTGGTCTTGACCGGCCGGGCGCAAGAGATTGCTCGGGAACTGCGGGTCACACGTATGTCAGTTTCGCTATCGCATTCTGACCGTTACGTGATGGCTTTGGTGGTGTTTGAGGGCGATGATTAAATTCACCGATAACTTCAATACCCTGGTGACCCTGGCGATCGCAACCCTATGCGCGGCCGCGACCGTATACGCGCAGGAGGCTCCTGCCCCTACGAAATCGCCGGACGTAATTCTCGATCACAAAGAGGCCGCCCGGATGGTGTTATCGCAAGTGCCCCCGGACTACCCACCGGTGGCCAAAGTGAACTATCTCGCAGGGCAAGTGCAGTTGCAAATCACTGTCGATAATACGGGCAAGGTGACCAACTCCCACGTGGTAGAGGGAGACGCCGTTCTGGCCGATGCCGCCCTGGCAGCCGCCCGCCACTGGCTCTACCGTCCCCTGAGTACGGCCTCCGGACCAGAAGGTTTCATTACTGCAATACAAGTAAAATTCGATCTGACTCTCCCGAATGCGGATCTGCCCCCGCCCCGGGCAGAAAGCGATTTCCTGCGCCAAGTGAAGCCCCCACGGGTGGTGCGGCCACCGGACCAACCGACTTCCACCGACACGGTGCGTTTCCGCGTGCTGGTGAATGACCAAGGGCAAGTTGACGACATGATCATTTTTTCGCCGATGAGCAGCGATCAATTCGAGGCCGCATGCCGGACTCTGAAGGGCTGGACCTTCCGCCCTGCCCATTGGGGCAACATTGCCGTCGCATCCTATCTCGACGTCAACGTACCCGTGAGCCCGCCTCCCGAAGAAACCGCTGCAAGGCGTGGTGACCGCTGAAAATTCTTAGTACCGATCTAGACGTACGCCTTTTCCCGGAAGCGTCTTTCGGCTTGATGCATGGCTTCGTAGATCTGCTCGAAGCTTTCGATGGCGAACAGCACTTTTTGAAGCTCGTCGACCTTGACGGGAGTTTCCAGAACTTCGTCAAGCTCGAAGTCTCTTACCTCGCAGCCTCCTTCTATCAGGTTGGTGCATTCCTCATGGGAACTGATCACTCCGCTGCCGTAGACCTTGAGCTTGCTTCCGCACCGCATAACGCCGAACTCAACCGTGTACCAGAAGAGCCGTCCCAGCCGCTCGAGCACCCATTTGTCGCCGATCTGCGCGCACACACTCCCGTAGTGCTGGAGAAAATCTGCGAATACCGGGTGTGAGTGCATGGGAACGTGCCCGAATACGTCGTGGAAGATGTCCGGCTGGGGTATGTAATCCAGTGAATCGCGGCTCCGCAGCCAGGTGGTGGTCGGAAACATCCGCGCCTGCAACATTTCAAAAAAAGCATCCGCGGGAAGGAAGCCGCTCACGGCCGTGGTGCTCCAACCTGTTCGAGGCTTCAGCCGTTCGGTTATGGCGGCGAAATTCGGCAGCCGGTCAGGACGTAAGCCAATGATCTCAAGACCTTCCAGGTACTCCGGGCACGCATATTCCCGCACCTGGGGGAGGCGTCTGAGCACGAGTTCCGACCAAACGGCGTGCTGCTCGGCGGTATAGTTCTCGTACTCCTGTCGAATGAGGTAGGGCTGCGCAGCGATCAGAGCGGGATTTGCCATTACTCCTCCCTCGTACGATGGTACCCCTCCGCCTGGATGTTTGATGAAACCGCAATCCGGGAAGTTTCCTGATGATCGTCGCACCGGGGCTGTCTGTTTTTGCCGGGCCATGGTAACCTGAACACCGCCGGCAGGCTTTTGAATGGCACAATACCGCATCCGTGCAATAAGCGATGGAGCGATTAGAAAGTCCGCGCTGCTGCCTCCGGAAGGACTTGTGCGGCGCGGTGACGGCATCGCCGCAATGGCGGCAAATGATTACGTGGTGAATTGTGCTCCTCTCCTCCGGGACGCTGACATGGAAATCGACACTTGGGTGGAAATCAACGGCACTCGGCTTTATGTTCGGCAGGTTGACTCTTTTCAAAACCGGCCAACCGTGGTTTTCCTGCATGACTCCGTTGGATCGGTCGAACTCTGGCGAGACTTTCCGAGGCGCCTGGGCCAGGCGGCAAAGTGCAATTTAATGGTGTACGAGCGCCAGGGCTTCGGCAAGTCAGATCCACTGCCCTCTCCCCGCAGAGCGTGCGATTACCTGGAGAGGGAAGCAGACGTCCTGGGCGAACTTTTGCTGCGGCTGAAGACCAACCATCCGGTGTTGTTCGGGCACAGCGATGGCGCGTCCATTGCGCTCCTGGCCGCCAGCAAATATCCCGGCACCATTAAGGGAGTCATTGCCGAAGCCCCTCATGTCTTTGTAGAGCCGATAACGCTGGAAGGTATAAAGAAGGCTGTTGCCAGCTATAAGCACGGCGACCTGAAAAGGCGGCTGCAAAAATATCACGGGGACCGCACCGAGACGTTATTTCGAGCGTGGACAGAGACGTGGTTGAGCGAGGCTTATAGAAGCTGGAATATCGAGCGCTTTTTGCCGGCAATTCTCTGCCCCGTCCTCTTAATCCAAAGTGAGAAAGATGAATATGGAACACTAAAACAGGTCGAAAGCATCGCCGCCCAGATCACGGGAACGGCTCGCGAATTCATCGTGCCGGGCATAGGTCACACACCCCACAAACAGGCTCCTGCGGAAATCCTAAGAAAAGCCGCGCAGTTTATAAACCAACTCGATGGGAACCTCACCTGACACTCGGGTCACGTCAGAATGACGAACCCCAGAATCGCTATTGAAAACGGCCCATGCCGTGTGTAGAATAGAATCGGGCAAAATGTCATAGTCACAAACTTAGGGTGGAGCTTCTACGCGACATCAGGGCACGCACCGTGGGCCTGGGTGCCTGAATCGGCGCGCCGCTGTGTGCGCGATTCTAAGCATGTGGAGGTGCTTACATGGCTACACCGGCAATGACCCCTGGGTACGATGAAAGCAAGCTGAACGCTTTCATGGAACGAGTCGTGGGTGACATGGGTGCGGCGATGCATGCCGCCTTGGTCGTGATCGGGGACAAGCTTGGCCTCTACCAAGCGATGGCTGGGGCTGGGCCTCTGACTCCCGCCGAACTGGCCAACAAGACCGCTACGTCCGAGCGATACGTGCGGGAGTGGCTTAACGCCAACGCCGCCAGCGGGTTTGTGACCTACGACTCCGCCACCAACCGCTACACGCTCCCCCCGGAGCAGGCATTCGCCCTCACCATGATGGATATTCCGGGTGCCTTCCATATCATCTCGGCGTGTTTTAAGGACGAGCCGAAGATCACCCAGGCATTTCGGACCGGCGAGGGTGTGGGATGGCACGAGCATGACGCCAACCTGTTTTTTGGGACGGAAAGGTTTTTCCGGCCAAACTACGCCGCCAACCTTGTGTCCAAGTGGATTCCTGCACTGGAGGGGGTGGAAGAACGGCTGAAGCGGGGGGCTAGCGTCGCCGACGTGGGGTGTGGTCACGGCGCCTCCACCATGCTGATGGCGAAGGCATTTCCCAAATCGCGTTTTTACGGGTTCGACTATCACAGCGGATCCATTGAATACGCCCGCCACGTGGCCGGACGGGACGGCTTGCTTGACCAGATCAGCTTTGAGGTGGCCAGTTCAAAAAGCTATCCGGCTAACGGCGGCTATGACCTGGTGACGTTCTTCGATTGCCTGCATGATATGGGCGACCCGGTCGGCGCCGCCAGGCACGTGCTGAGCACCCTCAAACCGGATGGAACCTGGATGATCGTCGAGCCGTTTGCGAATGATTCGACGCATGAGAATCACAACCCGATAGGCCGCATCTATTATTCGGCTTCAACGATGATCTGCACGCCTGCCTCGCTCGCCCAGGAGGTGGGAGCGGCTTTGGGTGCGCAGGCAGGCGAAAAACAAATCCGCCAGGTGGCGGCTGACGCGGGATTCACGCGCTTCCGTCGCGCCGCCGAGACCCCGTTTAACCTGGTGTTTGAAGCGCGTGCTTAGGCCCGATGGGCGCTAAAATCGCCGCGGCGCTTCGGGCCAATGCCGCGTCCGGATCTGAAATTTCGTTCGAAGCTTCAGACGGCATCCGGAGCGACGCGCCGGATTTCGGAGACCTGATCGAAATCGGAATCCACGCTGACTAGGGTCGTCACTCCATTGCGTAACATTGTGCTCAGGTGGACGGCGTCTCGCACGGCGAGCGCCGGATAGCGGTGGAGAAGTTCGCATACCTCCACCATGTCGTCGCGCCTTACCGGCAGGAGGTCTGCAAACAGCGCCGTCACGTGGCGAGCGAGCTTCAAACCATCATCTCGCCGCCCGCGCCGGGCGAGCACGTATAGAATTTCCTGGACCACTTCCGAGTTGGTGGTGGCCTCCAGGGTGCCATCCGCAACACGTCGCAGCACTTTGGCGCAAGCGTCGCGCCGCGCGTGGGAGCCGCCGGCAGCATACAGAAAGATGTTGGTATCAAGAAAGACCGGCATGAGCCGCCTCGATCTCTTTCTTTGCCTTTTTCCAGTCAAGGGTTGGCAAGTTGAGGCCGAGGATGGCCTCGACCAGAGGTTTGCGGTCCGCCGGCGCGCGGAGATAGGACTGCCGGACCGCGCAGCGAATCAACTCCGCCACCGAGGTTTTCCTTCGCCGCGCCAGAGCGCGAAGCTGTCTGAATTCCTCCGGATCCATCAAGAGTTGCGTGCGTCGAGTCGGTGCCATGAATAGCTCCTATGCACATGCATATGAGCATGATTATACCAGAAATCAGTCGATCGGTTGGACGGCCACACAAGGCAGCCATTGTCGGTACGGCCAGCGCCGAGTTTCGCTTCGGGGCAAGAAATCTAATTCAATGGACGGCCTTTTCCCCGAGGCGCTTCTGGGAGTACACTCATTCTGGGCGCCGAACGTATGGCGCGCCAACACGGAAGATTCGGGGATTCTATGATGATGCCGCACCGCATTACCAAAGGCATGGCGATTTCGATCTACGTGCTGCTGGGGTTGCTCCTGCCCATCGGTCCAAGTTACGGGAAACACAAGAAGCCTGACGAGCCGCCATTCCAGTATCTCTACGGGACGGAAAAGGTCGACAAAGGGTGCGCCGGAAAGCTGGAAGTGCTGAAGGAGGGATTGACGTTCCGGTGCTCGAACGGAACCTTTACGTTCCCCTTTGCCGCGATCACGCTGATGCAATACCGGCCCGATGTCAGCGATCAGGTTCTGGCGATGAAGATTCCCTGGAAGGAAAAGCCCCAACTCCCGCGCGTGCGAGAAAACAAGTATTTTACGGTGGTCTGCGGCCAACAGGGCAAACTGCAAGCTGCCGTCTTCCGCGTTGATGAAAACGATATGCGCCCCTATTTCGCGGAAATTGAGCTGCAATCCGGCAAGAGCGTTCAGGAATTCCGGAGCTTCGGGGAATTCAACTGACGTCTCAGTGGACGGGCACGCCGCGCGGCGGCTCGCCCTGATAAAACCATCCGGCGCGGGCCCGCACCTTGGCCCCTGGGCGCCGCACTTCCACTCGGATCGTGTGGAATCCGGGCTGAACGGGTTTCGTGGGCGCGAACGCCAGTTCGTACTGGCTGTGAATCTCGGTTGCGATCTGGTTAAGCGCCTCCTGCACCGTGTCCTTTCCCCATTTCTGATACGATTGCCCTCCCGAATAACGAGCGAAATAGATCATCGAGTCCTTAAAGATCGGCTTTTTCGCTTCTTCACCCAGGCCCAGCAGAATAGACACGATGTTGACGTCTGCCGTGTCGTAGATGTTCTCCTCGTTGGTCGGCGTAGGAGCCACATTCGGGGGCATGCCGCGCGCTACACTTTCAGCCACCAAATCCAGAGGGGGGTCATGGGGCGGCCGCTTCCACAAGCCCTTCACGGGGCTGAAGCCAAGATGGTAAATGGTGATATTGGAGTTCATGGCTCCCTTGACGATTTCGCCCCGGCTCATCTTGCTGCCCAGGTTGAATCCGTCGGAAAAGACAATGGCCACCTTGCGATCCGATATGGGCCGACTATTGAGCATGGAAAGAGCGCGTATGATTGCATCGTCCAGATGCATGCCGCCACCGCGTCCCTGAAGCCCGCGGAGCACCGTATCCAGCTTGTCGCCATTGGTGGTGAAGTCCAGCGCCAGGTCCACCCGGTCGCTGTACGTAAGAACGGCAACCTCTCCTTGCGGTCCCATGACGGCATCGGAGAACATCGAGCCCAAGGGACGGACGGAATCCAGAAACGGCGCGGTCGTATCGTTGGTTTCCACGACAATCACCAACGAGAGCCGGCGCATCTCGGAGTCAAAGCTCTGGATCTGTTGAAGTTGACCGTTGTCGTAAATCTTGAACTCGTTTTGTTCGAGGTCGTACACGAAATTGCCGCCCGAGTCCTTCACCGTCACCGGGGTCGTAACCAACTGAACGGGCGTGCGGATGACGAATGGAGCGGGCTCTTGCGTCTGATGGGTGTCGTTATTAGCGGGCTCTTGCGCAGGGGACGTGCCCCCGTTCCCTCCCTGCGCCCATGTGGCTGGCGCCCACACCACATTAGCCGTCACCGCCAGCAACATCGACAGCGCGGCCCGAAAAACGAAGCGGCGCAACCAGTTACCGTTCATCGACTACCTCCCAAAACCTAACTACTATTAATTGGATGGCCCACCCCTGAAACCGGTTGCCGGGAACGGAAGCAGGGAATAGGGAGTAGGGAGTAGGGAGTAGGGAACAGGGGAAACCCCCTACTCCCGACTCCCTATTCCCTACTCCCTATTTTTGAATCCCGCTGTCGCACCGCTTCGTAGAGCACCACACCGGCAGCGACGGATACATTCAGCGAGCTTACCGGCCCGCGCAACGGGATGTGAGCGCGTTCGTCGCAGGCTTCTCGGACCAATCGATGCAGCCCTTGTCCTTCGCTGCCCAGCACCAGCACGCACCGCTGCGTATAATCAAGCTCAGTGTACGACTTCGGGGCCTCCGCTTCAAATCCATATACCCAAAGGTTGTGGCCTTTCAAGTCCATCAGGGTTCGAACCAGATTGGGAACGCGCGCCACTTTGGCATGTTCCAGGGCGCCCGCCGATGCGCGAGCCACCGCCGGCGAAAGCCCCACCGCGCGGCGCTCCGGAATGACGACGCCGCTCGCCCCGGTCGCAACTACGGTGCGAATAATGGCTCCCAGATTGGCGGGGTCCTCCACGCCGTCCAAGACCACCAACAGGGGGCGCTCGACGTCGGCCACCAAATCAGAAATATCATCATAGGCCTTCGGCGTGCACACTGCCACAACGTTTTGGTGCTGAGGCGTGCCGGCCATGCGCTCCACCGCAACGCGAGGAGAGAAGCGCAGCGAAATGCCCGCCGCCCGGCAGGCGTCCACGATCTCCTGCACGCGAGGATTGTGATACCCCTGTGTGATCATCACGAAGTCCACCGGCCGGGTGCGCACCGCCTCCCGCACCGAATGAATGCCGTACACGACATCCGGGCCGGAACCATTTTCGTGAAAGGACAAATTCTTACCTCCGACGGCTGTGGGGTAAAGTGGATAAACCCATACACGAGGCTCAGGGGAAGCGCAGCCAAGAACGGCTTCGAAATATCGCGTTACGACTTCAGGGCATCGCGCCACGAGTTTACGACATTGTGTCAGGCTGTGGTGCAGCGCCTAAGCCTGCGTATGCTGGGCAAAGCGCGCGCTGTCTGACCTTGTGCTACTGTCCACTGTTCACTGTCCACTATCTAACTTCGCCGCCTGCGAAAACTCCCTCAGCCGTTCGCTCACGCTTTTCACATGCCGCGGCAGTGCCAGCCTCGCGCCTTCTTCGTAAATGGGAGTGAGCTTTTCCAGCTCCGGTCCCGAGCTCGCGCCGGTCAATGCCATGCGGATGGGGTGATACAGGTCCTTTCCTTTTTTCCCGGTTTCTTTCTGCACCGCCTTGGCAATCTCGCGAAAGCGCTCGTAGGTGAGCGTGCTTGCGGCGAGCACCTTGGGGATGAACGCCTTCAGCACGGCGAGGGCGCCGGGATTTGCGAGCAGTTCCTGAAATTCCGGCGCGGCCAATGACGTTTGCGGGTCAAACACGAAAACGATTTGGGCGGCTCCGGGAAGCTCCGAAAGCAGGCTGACGTTCTTCAGCACGGCGTCGAGCACGCGCTCAATCCATGCCAGAATTTCCGGTCCCGGGTGTGGGCCCACCAAGCCGGCACGCTCCAGGTATGGCGCCGCGAGTTCCGCCAGTCGCTGCGGCGGGCATTGCTTCATGTAATGCCGGTTCATCCAATTGAGCTTGTCGTTGTCGAAAACCGCCGGACTCTTGGTGATGTGGTCGAGCGAGAACTGCCGGACCAGTTCCTCTGCGCTCAGGATCTCCGTTTTCCCATCGGCCGGAGACCACCCCAGCAGCGCCAGATAATTCCGCAGCGCTTCCGGGAGAACCCCGATCTCGCGGAAGCTCTCCATGGAAGTCGCCCCATGCCGCTTGGAAAGCCGCGTGCGGTCGGACCCCAGGATCGTGGAGAGGTGGGCGAACTCCGGCGGTTCCCAGCCCAGCGCCCGGTAGATGGCGAGTTGCCGCGGCGTATTGGAAATGTGGTCGTCGCCGCGAATGACGTGGGTGATTTCCATCAAGTGATCGTCAATCACCACGGCGTAATTGTAGGCCGGCAGACCCTCCGAGCGCACCAGGATGGGGTCGCCGACGACCTCGCTGGAAATGGTGGTGGGCCCATGCACGCGGTCAAGCCAGAAAAAGCTGCTGTCCACAATCTTCAGGCGGACTGCCGCAGGCTCGCCCGCCGCCTTGCGTCGCGCCGCTTCCTCCGCCGGGATCTTTCGGCAACGCCCGGAATAGCGCGGCTGGCGGCCGGCCTTGAGCTCCTCCTCCCGTTCGGCTTCCAGTTGCTCCGCCGAGCAGAAACAGTAGTAGGCGCTATCCTGCGCGATCAATTTCCCGGTATAGGCGGCATAAATGGCGCGGCGCTCCGACTGGCGATACGGTCCCAGGGGGCCGCCTGTGTCCGGCCCTTCATCCCAGTCGAGCCCGAACCAGCGCAGGTCTTCCAGCAATTGCCGCTCGTATTCGGGCTTCGAACGTTCCGCGTCCGTATCCTCGATGCGCAGCACCAATGCGCCCCCGTGATGGCGTGCGAACAGCCAGTTGAACAGCGCCGTCCGGGCATTGCCCACGTGGACGTAGCCGGTGGGACTGGGGGCGAAACGAACTCGAACCTTCGACATAAGATGCCAGCCTTTCGCGGAACCTCAAAGATAACACAGTCCGTGTATAATGACCGTGATCCATGGCCTTTGAACCCAGTCGTTACAATAGGTTCCCACGCAATCCGCGCGCGGGCCGGTGCAGTGGCAAGGGGAGAGGCCTATCGGGCGCGCGGTAGCCGCAGTGGCGGCGGCCTCGGATCTAGTCCAGGGTTGCGTTACGAAAATGCGTTTATGGGTGCGCCGTGCGCTAATCTGTCGTAACGCCGATGGTAGGACCGGGCTTGAGCTGCCTTTTCAGCCCCGTAGGGGCGAAATAACCTAGCCCAGGCCAACGGCCTGGGGAAAAAGGCCGAACCCAAACATCCCCAGCCCTGAAAGGGCGGGATAAACTGCGTTCCGGCGTCGCGCCCGCTTTGGCGTGTATTTCGCCCTTTCAGGGCTTGGGCTCCGCGGTCCCGTCATCTCCCAGGCCTGCGAAGGTGTGAAAAAATCGAATTTTCGGTCTGTAGCGGCGGTCTCCGACCGCCGCTACAGCCTTGATTTTTTCACACCTTCTGCGGCCTGGGCTAGGTTATTTCGCCCCTGCGGGGCTTGGTTCAGCACCCCGGTGTCCAGCAAAAAGTGTGGGACACGCTCAGCCCATCTGAGGAGGGGAGCTTTTAAGAACTCCCCTCCTGATTCAGGAGGGGCGGCGCCGGAGGCGCCGGGGTGGTTACCTGGACTCTACGTATTCAGGAGGCTGCATGATCAATCAGCGGCTGGATGGCCGGGTGGCCGTGGTGACGGGCGCCAGCAAGGGTTTGGGCAAGGAGATGGCGAAGGCATTGGCTGAGGCCGGGGCCACGGTGGCCCTGGTGGCGCGCAGCGGCGGACTGCTGGAAGGCGTACGGGCGGAAATCACCGCCCAGGGAGGCAAGGCTTACGCCTTTGTCGCCGACGTCAGCGCCGATGCCGCGGTCGCGGCGGCGGCCGCCGCCATCCGCGCACAGCTCGGCGCGCCCGACATTCTCATCAACAACGCCGGCATTAACATCCGGCGGCCGATCCACGAGTACACCCTGGAGGAGTGGCGCCAGGTGATGTCGACCAACGTTGACGGGCCGTTTTTCTGCACGCGCGCTTTCGTGCCGGGCATGATCGAGAAGCGATTCGGACGCATCGTCAACGTGGCCTCCACTATGGCCCATGTTTCGCTGCCGCATCGCACGGCGTACAGCGGAAGCAAGTTTGCCGTGCTGGGCATCACCAAGGCGCTGGCCCTGGAGTTGGCTCCTTACAACATCACGGCCAATGCCATCAGCCCCGGGCCTTTTGACACGGAAATTAATCGCGCTCTCATGCACGATCCCGTACAACTGGCTGAATTCACTGCCAAGGTCCCCTTGGGCCGCTGGGGCAAGCTGGAAGAAATTGGAGCCCTTGCCGTTTTCCTCTGCTCCGACGCTTCCGCTTTTATCACCGGAACCGACATTCTCATCGACGGCGGTTGGACGGCACAGTAGCCCGCCGGCCGGGCAGGTGTTTGCGTTACGGCACGATGCCATCGATTTCAGCCCGCGCCGCGGGGCCGTTATCCAGCCCGTGAAACGGGCGCCATCATTTAGCCCATGGCGCAAGAAGGCGTGAAAAAATAAACAAACTCGCGCAGAGACGCTGAGACGCAGAGGTTCGAAACAAGCAACTGCTTTCTTTTGTTTCTGGCCTCTGCGCCTTTGCGTCTCTGCGCGAGATGAATTTGCTCGTTCGGGATTTTTTCACACGTTCCAAGCCATGGGACTCGAGTTTCCACATTTCTGGGCCCTGTCACGGGTTAAGCCTCATCGCCAGCTTGTGATTGCCGGAGGAGGGGACGACGCGGGAGCGGCGGGGGTGGTATTCAGGCAACGCCGGGGATGGTTTTCAGGAACCGGGATGCTCGGCTGGAACAAAAACTTGGAATCGGTAACCACCCCTGGATGTGAAGCGCATGTCGAGCGGGTAATCACTTCCGATGCGTAGCGCCTGCTGGTAACCACCCCGATGTAGAAGGGCCTGCTGGTAACCACCCCGATGTGGAAGGGCCTGCTGGTAACCACCCCGATGTGGAAGGGCCTGCCGGTAACCACCCCGATGTGGAAGGGCCCGCTGGTAACCACCCCCGTCGCTACCGCTCCGGCCCCTTCCTTCACTGCGTTCAGGACAAGCTCTGAATCAGGAGGGGAGCTTTGGCCGGTGGCCGCCGCCGGCGGCGGCGGCAGCAGCAAAGTTCCCCTCCTCAAATGAGGAGGGGACGACGCGGGAGCGGCGGGGGTGGTATTCAGGCAACGCCGGGGATGGTTTTCAGGAACCGGGATGCTCGGCTGGAACAAAAACTTGGAATCGGTAACCACCCCTGGATGTGAAGCGCATGTCGAGCGGGTAATGACTTCCGATGCGTAGCGCCTGCCGGTAACCACCCCCGATGTGGAAGGGCCTGCTGGTAACCACCCCCGATGTAGAAGGGCCTGCTGGTAACCACCCCGATGTGGAAGGGCCTGCTGGTAACCACCCCGATGTGGAAGGGCCTGCTGGTAACCACCCCGATGTGGAAGGGCCTGCCGGTAACCACCCCCGTCGCTGGCGCTCCGGCCCCTTCCTTCACTGCGTTCAGGACAAGCTCTGAATCAGGAGGGGAGCTTTGGCCGGTGGCCGCCGCCGGCGGCGGCAGCAGCAAAGTTCCCCTCCTCAAATAAGGAGGGGACGACGCGGGAGCGGCGGGGGTGGTATTCAGGCAACGCCGGGGATGGTTTTCAGGAACCGGGATGCTCGGCTGGAACAAAAACTTGGAATCGGTAACCACCCCTGGATGTGAAGCGCATGTCGAGCGGGTAATCACTTCCGATGCGTAGCGCCTGCTGGTAACCACCCCGATGTAGAAGGGCCTGCTGGTAACCACCCCCGTCGCTGGCGCTCCGGCCCCTTCCTTCACTGCGTTCAGGACAAGCTCTGAATCAGGAGGGGAGCTTTGGCTGGTGGCCGCAGCCGCGGCGGCAGCTTAAATCAGTGGCATCGCGCGCCGCGGGTATTGGTGTTTAGTGTGAAGCCACCGTTGCGCCGGCGTGCGGCTTGGCGCTCTTCATCAGGAACATGAACGGGACCATGGCGATGAACGTCCAGCCCAGCAGCCAGAAAGCATCGACATAAGCCAGCATGTTGGCTTGCCGGATCAGGTTGCCGTACAGCAGGCCCTGCGCCTGCACGTGGGCCAGCGCGGCGCTGGAGCCCTGCCCCATCAGCATCTGCTGCGCGCCTTGGGCAGCGCTGCGGTAGGGCGCGTCATAGGGGGTGAGGTGAGCCACCAACATGGCCTGGTGGACCTGCGCGCGCCGGGCGAGCAGCGTGGCCACGTTGGCAATGCCTACGCTGCCCCCGATATTGCGCGCCAGGTTGATGATGCCGGTGGCGTTGTTCATTTTCTCTTTGGGAATGAAATAGAAGGCCGTGACGTTAATGGGAATAAACAGAAACGCCATGCCGATCCGCGAAAACGTCCAGGCGCGAACGGCTGTCCAGAAACTGATCTGCAGGTCGAAGTTCGACATGCGCAACAGCGAAATTCCGGTGACTGCCAGTCCGAACGCCACCAGCCAGCGTGCCTGCACCTTTTGCACCAGACGGCCCACCAGCGGTAGCGCGAGCAGCGTAAACAGGCTCCCCGGCGACAGTACCAAACCGCTGAGTAACGCCGTGTAACCCATCAGGGTTTGCAGCATGAGGGGCAGCAGCACGGTGCTGCCATAGAGCACGAAGCCCAGCATGAACATGGTGAAGGTGGCCAGCATGAAATTGCGGTCCTTCAACATGCGAAAATCCACAATGGGGTCTTCGCGCTTGAGTTCCCAAATGACGGCGCCGATCAGTCCCACCGCGGCGACGAAGGTGCAGGCGATGATGAAGTGGGAGCCAAACCAGTCTTCCCGCTCGCCTTTGTCCAGCACCACCTGGAGGAATCCCAGCCCGACGCTGAGCAAGCCCAAACCCATGTAATCAATCCGCAGCCCGCGCAGGCTTTTGCGCGTCAGGTAAGGGGGATCGAAGATGAGCAGGGCGGTCAACACCAGGGAAGCCACGCCCACCGGAATATTGATGAAGAAGATCCAGCGCCAGGAGTAGTTGTCCGTAATCCAGCCCCCCAGCGTCGGACCGATGATGGGCGCCACCACCACGCCCATCCCGTAGATCGCCATGGCCATGCCCTGCTTTTCTTTGGGAAAGCTTTCCACCAGGATCGCTTGCGAAATCGGCTGTAGCGCGCCGCCGCCCGCGCCTTGCAGAACTCGGAAAAGAACCAGCAGGCCGAGCGTGGGAGCTATCCCGCACAGGAACGAGCAAACCGTGAAGATGGCCACGCAAACCATGAAGAAGCGCTTGCGGCCAAACACCGATGACAGCCACCCGGTGAGGGGCAGAACGATGGCGTTGGAAACCAGGTAGGACGTCAGCACCCAGGTGCTTTCATCCACGCCGGCTGAAAGGTCGCCGGCAATGTGCGGCAGTGAGACGTTCGCGACGCTCGTATCCAGCACCTCGAGGAAGGTGGCCAGCATCACCGTGAAGGCGATCAGCCAGGGGTTGATTTCGCCGTCTTGTCGCGTTCGGGAAAAGATGCGGTTCATTTGGAATCAGCTATCAGCTTTCAGCTCTCAGCTATCAGCCTTCAGTCGGCGCCTGCCGGCTTCAGGGCTCTACATGCGGCTTCCTTCGGGCTATGTACGAATGTGGCCCTTCGGGATGGCCATGTTGCGTTGCTATTCAATTCGATATGTGTGCGAGAGCCCTGAGATTGCTCGGAACTCCAATGTTCGTACGAAACCGAACGTTAATGCAACCCTTGCTCTTCTTGCGTCCCGCGAGGCGGGAGACCCTGTGGCGTTTCCCTGACGTTTAGTGCACGCTCACTGTCGTTCCGTGCGGCCGCATTTTCCGCATCATGAACATGAGGGGGATCAACGTCAAGAACGCCAACCCCATCACCCAAAAATCGTCAACGAAGGCGAGCATAGCGGCGTGCCTCTGTAAAAGCCCGTAGGCCATGCCGTGTGCCTGGAGCTGGGCATCCGGGTAACTGGATCCGGCCGCGTACAGGATCCTCGTGGCGCCGTCCACCATGGCCTGGTACGGTGCATCCAGAGGCGTCATGTGGCTCACCAGCATGCCTTGGTGGAACTGGGACCGGCGGGCCAGCACGGTCACCACGCCTGCGATACCGCAACTGCCGCCAATGTTGCGCGCCAGGTTGATAATTCCCGTGGCGTTGTTGAATTTCTCCTTGGGAATAAAGTAGAACGCCATGACGTTAGTCGGGACAAAGAGAAAGGCCATTCCGGCCGATTGGTAGATTCGCGCGAACATTGCGGTTCGAAAATCGATGTCCAGGTTGAACGTGGCCATGTGAAACAGCGAAAGGGAGACGATGGCGACGCCGATAACCACCAGCCAGCGCGCATCGAAATGGGTCAGCAGCTTGCCCACGATGGGCAGCATGATGATCACGATAATTCCGCCCGGCGAAAGCACCAGGCCGCTCAACATCGCGGTATACCCCAGCAGGGTTTGCAGAAGGATGGGCAGCAAGGCGGTGCTGCCATACATCACGACTCCCAGCATGAACATTGACAGGGTGGCGAGAGCGAAATTCCGGTTTTTCAAGAGCCGGAAATCCACGATGGGATCCTTGCGCGTCAACTCCCAGACCACGGCGGTCAGCAAACCCACCAGCGATAAGGTGGCACAAACGATAATGAAGTGCGATTCAAACCAATCCTCGCGTTGCCCCTTGTCCAGCACCACTTGCAGGAAACCCAGGCCGACGCTGAGGAAGCCCAGCCCGACGAAATCGATCCGGACTCCCGACTTGCGCCTGTTGCGTTGCAGGAACGCCGGATCAACAACCAGGAAATAAGTAAGGACAAGGGAGATCACGCCCACCGGAATATTGATGAAGAATATCCACCGCCAGCTATAACTGTCCGTCAGCCAGCCGCCCAGCGTAGGCCCGATCACGGGCGCCATGACGACGCCGACACCGAACATGGCCATCGCCATCCCTTGCTTTTCTTTGGGGAAACTTTCCAGCAGGATGGCCTGGGAGATGGGCTGCATGGCGCCCCCTCCCGCGCCTTGCAGCACGCGGAAAAGCACCAGCATGGGCAGGCTGGGAGCGAATCCGCACAGCAACGAACTGATGGTGAAGATCGCGACGCAAACCATATAAAACCGCTTGCGGCCGAACAGCGTGGAAAACCACCCGGTGAGGGGGAGCACGATAGCGTTCGAGACCAGGTACGACGTCAGCACCCAGGTGCTTTCATCCACACCGGCGGAGAGGTTGCCGGCAATGTGGGGAAGCGCCACATTGGCGACGCTGGTATCAAGCACCTCCATAAAAACTGCCAGCATCACCGTGAAGGCAACCAGCCACGGGTGGGTTTCGCCGTTTTGTTGTCGCGCGCGCGCGATGAGTCCGTTCATAACGAGCCGTACGGAACCTTGAAAACGTGTTGCGCAGAGCGGCCTTTGGCCGCAACCAAACCGGTCTCGTAGGGGCACCCCTCGTGGGTGCCCTTGTGGTGGGCACCCACGAGGGGTGCCCCTACGAGACTAGCCGTCATTCTGAGCCCGTTTTCTGGGCGAAGAATCTGCATTTGCTCTTCTTCCCGCAGTCACAACCGGAATGCAAATTCCTTCCGCCATCCCAAACCGAAATGCAGGTTGTTTCCGCCATCCCAAACCGAAATGCAGATTCTTCGCCCAAAACGCGGGCTCAGAATGACGGGGGTTTGTCACGTCCCATCTTCTGCAAATCACGTCTCCATGGCGGGCCGCGTATGGGCGAGGTGCAGGGCCGACAGAACGATGGAAGTTGCCTCTCGTTCCCCCAAGCTCGAGGAGAGCATCAAGTGGTAAAGATGATGGTTCTCCCAGTTCTCGCCGTAATGATCGCGGACGTAGGCAGCGCGGGTTTCGTCTTCCGCAATCAATTTCCTCTCCGCCTCGGCTTTCGACAGCCGCAAATCGCGGTGGAGCAAACGTTCCAACCGTTCCTGCCGCGGGGCGTAGACGAACACATGGAACGCATCCTGGCGCTGCTGAAGAATGCACTGGCTTCCGCGTCCAACAATTACGCAGTCGCCCATCTCCGCCGCTTCTTCAATGATCCGGCGCGTCAATTCGGCGGCGGTGTCGCCGTTGAACCGGCCGGGAACGTTCCCTCCGATGTACCCCCGCAAACCGGGCGCCTGCCACAGAACGTTCGCCAGGCGGTCAAGCCACTGGTCCGGGTGCTCGTCAAACCGTTCTGCGATCTCGGGCGCCACCCGGGCGGTTTCTGCGATTTTGTCTACCAGGCAGCGGTCCACCAGCCTCCATCCCAAGCGCGCGGCAACCAATTGAGCGATGCGTCCGCCCCCACTGCCGTACTCCCGCGCGATGGTCACGACACGGAACATGTTTCTCCTTTCGCGAGGTTTTTGGGTCCCGCCAAGCGGGGCCCGTGAGTAATGCCGGCCCTTGCTTCCAGCCCGCGAAGCGGGCGTCGTCATGTAGCCCACGGCGAAGAAGCTGTGAAAAAATCAAAACAGTCTCTCGCAAAGGCGCCAAGTCGCAAAGGCCGTGAAGCACAACTCTCCTGTTTTCTTTGCGACCTTTGCGACTTGGCGCCTTTGCGAGAACATGTTTTCGCACTTCGGAAGATTCTTTCACAGCTTCGAAGCCGTGGGAAACCGGCCACGCCAACCGCGACGGGTCAGCCCGGCAGGGCGGCATGCGGTCACGCGGGGTTCAATCTTGGCGCGGGCAACGCTCGGATGCCGCTCCTCCGGGGCTCACGAATCGGGGGGCATGTCCGGTTCCCCACGGCTTCGCCGTGGGCTACATGACGACGCCCGCTTTGCGGGCTTTCAAACCCGTCCCCCAACCCCTACTTCGTAATAATGGTCGCCTCCACGTTCATGCCGGGACGCAAAATATCCTTGCCGGCGGCGTTGGGGTCCAACAAGATCTTCACTGGAATCCGCTGCACTACCTTCACGTAATTGCCGGTCGCGTTCTCGGGCGGCAGCAGGCTCAGGCGGGCGCCGGTAGCGCCGGCGATGGAATCCACGTGACCCGGGAACGTCCGGCCGTACATGTCAACATCGATCTCTGCCTTCTGGCCGGGACGGACGTCGGAAAGCTGCGTCTCTTTGAAATTCGCCGTAACCCATATGTCATTCAAGGGAATCAGCGTAAAAAGCCCCTGGCCCGGTTGTACGATCTGGCCGGCTTCCACGGATTTCCGCGTCACCACGCCATCGTTAGGCGCCACGATGGTCGCGTAGCTTAACTGCAACGCGGCCGCTTCCAAATCCGCCTGGGCGGTGCCCACCGCCGCTTCGGCGGAAGCCTTGTCCGCCTCGTGAATGGAAACTTGCTTGTGGTTCGCTCTTGCCTGCGCGAGCATGGCTTGCGCCTGGTCCACCTGGGCTTTGGCCGCCAGCATGGATTCATGGGCGATTTCCGCATTCTTGCCGGCCGAATTGAGCTTCTCGCCGGCGGCCTTCAGTTCACTGTCAGCCACGCGGGCGGTGGCCTGATAGGCATCGTATTGCAGCTCGGAAATCTCGCCCTTGTCCACCAGGGGCTTCATGCGGGCCAGATCCGCCTGCCCCCGGTCGTTGCCGGCCTGCGCCGCGGCTAGGTTCGCCCGCGCATAGGCCAATTCGGCCGTGGAGTCCTTCTCGTACGTAGACTTGGATTTGTCGTAGTTGGCCTGGGCGGCAGCCAGTTGCGCGACGGCGCCGGAAGTGGTGCTGTCCGTAGTCTCCTGCGTCAGCGGCACGCCCACGCCCGCCGCCTGGGCGCGAGCTTGCGCCAGCGCCAACGCCGCCTTGGCCTGGTCCACGTGGACCTGGTAATCCCGCGGGTCGATGCGGACCAGCACCTGGCCTGCCTTGACCTGCTGATTGTCGTCAATCAGCACCGCGCTCACCGTCCCATAGATCTTGCTGGCGATCGGCACCACATGGCCATCCACCTCCGCGTCATCCGTGGAGATGCGGTTGTGGTAGTAAAGCACCAGGCTCACCACGGCGATGGCCAGCACGGCCGCCGCTCCGATCGCAAGGCGGCGCATCTTGGGGTCGGCCCACCGGGAGGGAGCTTTCTCCGCCGTCTCGGGGCCTGGCACTTCGGCGCTGCCTAACGCTTTTTCCAACTCTTCAATGTTTGGATCTGTACTCGGCATAGTTTAAGCACCTTTTTGAAGTCCGGGGCTGGGTTCTAGGTACTGGGGACCCCGGCCGCGGCCCACTCGTCGTTTTGGCTTACGCCCCAGCACGATCTTCCCCATTTCCCGCCGCCATGGGTTTTAGCCCGCGCAGCGGGCGTCGTCCTGTAGCCCACGGCGAAGAAGCTGTGAAAAAATCAAAACAGTCTCTCGCAAAGGCGCCAAGTCGCAAAGGCCGTGAAGCACAAGTCTCCTGTTTTCTTTGCGACCTTTGCGACTTGGCGCCTTTGCGAGAACATGTTTTCGCACTTCGGAAGATTCTTTCACAGCTTCGAAGCCGTGGGAAACCGATCACGCCAACCGATTCGTCAGCCCGGCAGGAGGGTGTCAGGTCACGCGCGGTTCCATCTCGGCGGTGGCAACGCCCAGATGTCGCCCCTCCGGGGCTGAGATTCCCATCGCTACCGTGATCCCACGGCTTCGCCGTGGGCTACATGACGACGCCTGCTTCGCAGGCTGGCACGCTGACCGTTGGGCTTGTCTTAACGCTTACAGCCCCCAGCACCCAGCCCCCTCCGTTACTTCGAATAAAGACTTTCAATTTGCCCGACCGCGTGCGACAAGTCGGCCCTTGACTGGTTAAAACGGTAGAGCGCATCGATCTGGTTATCGTTGGCGCGCGCCAGGGCGTCCTGGGCGCTGATCACTTCAATGTTGTTGGCCACGCCCGCCTGGAAGCGGTCACGTGCCTGCGAGACTTCTTCGTGCGCCAGGCTTACGCCCAGGTTCGCCACGTCCACCTCATGGCGGGCTGACTCAAGTTGCGCCTGCGAGGTTTTCACCTCGAGTGCAATCTGGTTGCGCAGGTCGTCACGGTTCCGATCGACCTCTTTGATCTCCAAATCGGCCTTGACGATTTCCGCATGGATTCTCTCGCCCGTGAAGAGCGGCACGTCAACGGTGACTTGATAGATGTACTCGGGAATCGCGCTCGGAAGCGAGAGTCCCTGCTGGCCCACATTACCGGCGAAATTGAGGGTAGGCAGGCGCGACTCGCTTGCCGCCCGCTTGGTGAGTTCGGCCATGTGCAGTTGCGCGGCAAGGGATTTCATTTCCGGGCGCGATCCATAGGCATCCTCAATGCTCTGGTTAACGTCGATCTGCGGCGTCGCATAGAAACTGGGCGTATCGGCCAGTTCGACCTCGCGGTGGGGATCCAGATTCAGCAGGCGTACCAACCCATAGAGCGCCACCTGTTGCTGCGTCTGGGCTTCCAGCAGGCGCTGCTTCTCGTTTTGCAGCTCCACGTTGGCGCGCAACGTATCGATCCCCGTGCCGACGCCGTGCTTCTGCAAATCGTTGGCTTGGTCGTAAAGCGCCTGCGCCAGATCGACGCGAGATTGGGCTGCTTTCACCGCCGCGATGGCGCGCATTCCCGCCAGATACTGCGATACCACCAGCAACACCACCTGCTCGCGGACGGTGGTCTGCTCTGCCTGGCTGGCGTTCACGCCCTGGTGGGCAGCTTGCCAGCGCCGCCATAACGAGAGGTCGAGCAGCGGCATCGAAACGTTCAGTCCGCCCTGAAAAAACTGGAACGGACCGGCATGCTCGGGGATGCCGGGAAACTTGCTTCCGAACTGCGCGTCGATGTTGAACCGCATCGCCCGGTCAAAAACTTCCACCCCGGCTTGCGGCAGGAGGGCCGAGCGCGCGATCGTTTTGTCCTCCTGGCTCTCGGCAAAGTGCAGCGTCGCAATCTGCACCTGCGGGTTCTCTTTGAGCGCCATGACCACCGCTTCGCGCAACGTCAGGCGCAACGGCGCGGGAGTCTGCGCCCGCGCGGCCTTGGCGATGAGGAACGGAAGCAAAACCATCACGAGCAGATGAAACACTTCCTGCTTTACGCGGCGCGGGCCTTTCGGACCTTTCGGCGATTCGGTACAGATTTCGTCAATGAGCGATTTGGGCACGAGCCCCGAACCCACCAGTTGCGCGCCCCCAGCCGAGATCGAGCAGAGCAGCTTTTTGCCCGCAGGATCAACGAAGGTGACCCCGGACAAGTCCACTACGAGGTGCTTGCCTTTGTAGATATCGCCCGACATGTGCCAGCAACGCTCGAACTCCTCCACCCAGGGGCCTAAGAGCTTGCCTTCGAGCTTCAGGGTAATATTGTCGCCAGCGTCGGTTGTCGTAATGCGAAGCATGTTGGCAAATCCTCCTGCTGTAAGTGGGAAGGAGCAATGCAGCGGCCAAACTCGGCAACCACGAGATTATCCTTAATTTACAATGACTTAGCTTGATTTTTGGGACAGGCTGGGCAATTCTAGGCGTCTGCCGATGCCGAAATATCGGCACCCGGCGTAGGCGTCGGCATTGGCGACACTACCCTGGCGTATCGGAGTGTGCTGGGGTGTAGAGGTTCTGTCGTGGGGTATCCACTTTGCGTGGAGAGGGCATCGGATCATTTTGCATCCAAAACTTCGCGAATTTTCTTGCGCAATGCTACAGGCGAAAAAGGCTTTTGAATGAAGGGCATATCCCGGCTGAGCACGCCGTGGTGCAGAACCGCATCGTCTGTGTAGCCCGACATATAAAGCACCTTTATTCCCGGACGCAATAAGGAGATCTTCCCGGCAATCGAACGCCCCGACATTTGCGGCATCACAACGTCGGTCAACAGAAGATGAATAGGCCCGCTGTAATCGGCACACATGGCCACCGCACTTTCACCGTCTTTCATTTCCAGTACCGTGTATCCCGAAGATTCCAGCGCAAGACGCACCAGGGAGCGAACTCCCTCTTCATCTTCCACCATCAGGATCGTTTCCGTCCCCGAGGTTGAGCCCGTTTCCTTCTTCGTGAACTTTTTCAGCACCGGACTCTCACCAGCGGTGGGAAAGTACAGCTTGAAGACCGTGCCCTGACTGGGTTCGCTGTACACCCAGATGCTGCCGCCCGATTGTTTGACGATCCCATACACAGTGGCCAGCCCCAAACCTGTCCCCTTGCCCATTTCCTTGGTGGTAAAGAAAGGTTCAAAAATGCGCGTAATGGTCTCGCGTTTAATGCCTGCTCCGGTGTCACTGACCGCCAGCATGGCGTGGAGTCCCGGTTTCACCGTAGCGTGGCTGCGAGCGTAAGCCTCATCCAATTCAACGTTGCGCGTTTCAAGGGAGAGATTCCCTCCCGTCGGCATGGCGTCTCGGGCATTCACGGCCAAGTTCATAATAACTTGTTCGATTTGCCCGGGATCGGCCTTCACCCGGCATAGCGACGGGTCAAGACGGGTGTGCAACTTAATGTCTTCCCCGATCAGCCGCTTTAACATCGTCTCTAAGTTCGCGACAACGATGTTCAGATCGATAACCTGTGGGGCCAGCACTTGGCGTCGGCTAAAGGCTAGCAATTGGCGAGTGAGCGACGCGGCGTGCTCCCCGGCGTTCTTGATCTCCTTCAGATGAACGCTCGCCGCATGATCAGAGCCGAACCTTTCCAGCAGCAGATCCGAATAACCATTGATGATGGTCAGGAGGTTATTGAAATCGTGGGCTACTCCACCTGCCAACCTGCCTACCGCCTCCATCTTCGCCGTTTGCTGAAGCTGGGCTTCCAAGGATCTGCGCTCCGTCACGTCCTGTTTTGTAGCGATGAAATGCGTCACTTCGCCGCCTGGACCACGGACCGGCGCGATATTCATTTCTTCGGTATAGAGGGTCCCATCCTTTCGTCGGTTAACCACTTCGCCATGCCAGATTTCCCCTTTAAGGATGGTCGCCCAAAGCTGGCGATAAAACTGCAAGTCCTGTTTACCCGACTTGAGTAAACGGGGATTGTGTCCCAACGCCTCCTCGCGCACATAGCCGGTGAACCGAGTAAAAGCCGGGTTCACATACTCAATGTCACCCGCGGTATTGGTGATCACGACCGCTTCCGCCGATTCCTCGATGGCGGTGCCGAGGCGGACAAGTTCCGCCTCCGCCCGCTTGCGCTCCGTGATATCCTCCACCGTGCCTTCATAGCAAATTACCTTCCCGGAATCGTCGCGGATGGCCCGGGCGTTTTCCCTGACGTACACGGCATCCCCGTTCTTCTTGTGCCAGACGCACTCCAGCCCGGCAACCTCACCTTCCCTCTCCATCCGTTCCATGAACTGGCTCCGAGGGTATTCGGGCCCGGAACCTCTGATATTCAAGTTGCGCTGCGCCAACTCTGCGAAAGACGAGTAGCCAAACATCCTGACGAGCGCAGGGTTACCGGCGAGCACGTAACCTTCCGGGGTGGAACGATAGATCCCCACCGGGGAATTTTCGAACAAAGTGCGGTATCGCTCCTCGCTCTCCCTGACCGCCTTTTCTGCCCGTTTGCGGTCGGTGATGTCCTGCATAACACACGCGGCGCGGTCGACACCGTGCGGACCTTCCAACGGGAAGTACGAGATCAGTACTTCTCTCTCCCCCAACTTGGGGTATATACACTTGGTTTCAAAGCGAACGACGTTACCTCGGAAGCACTCTTCCAGCTTCTCCCGGGTTACTGTTTCAAAAAACTCGTTGCCCACTACCTCCGGAACCGACTGTCCAACCACTTCTTCTCGCGTCTTCCCGCGCTGCTCAAGGAATGCCCGGTTGGCCAGGAGGTAACGGTAGTCCCGGTCAACCACCGCAATCATTTCGTCTGAGCCTTCGACGACCTTCTCGTATTCCTGGAGCATTTCCTGGGCCCGCTTTCGGCCGGTGACGTCGTGCACGTTACACTGAATTACTCGCTGGTTATCGGCCATGTAAACGCTGCTGACGAATTCCACCTCAATGTGCCTGCCGTCGCGCGCCTCAAGCGAGAGATTCTCATACCGGGTGCACCCTTCCCTTTGCATTTCGCGAAGGCCCACGCTGTTCAGCGGGATATCTCGCAAGGGAGCCACTTCCCAGAGTTTCTTGCCTTTTAGTTCATCTTGCGAAAATCCGAGTAGGTTGGCCAGGAAGGGATTGACGTCCTTTATCTCGCCGGACTCAGCATCGAGGATTAAAATGCCATCACGCGAAGACTCAAACAAGCGGCGATAGCGATTTTCAGAGGCACGTAGCGCGTTTTCCGCCTGCTGGCGGGCTGCGATATTGACGGCGGTGCCTACGAGGTACGCCCTGTCGCCAATAACGGCACGGATTACCGTCAAGTGGTGGGGAATCTTTCTGCCGTCTTTGCTCAGTAAGTGGAAATCCCCTGAAGCACTGCCGGTCGCAAACGCCTCCTCGATTTTGCCGGCCGCTAGTGCTCGCTCCTCTTCCGCGATATTGGCCAGGGGGACCATGGAGGCAAACTCTTCGCTGGAGTAACCCAGCGATTTTCCTGCGTTCTTGTTCCAGCGGAGGTGTCGAGCTTCGCTGTCGAGGACAAAAATCCTGTCCGGCAGGCTATCGATGATGGCTTCGGTGAATGCCTTCTCATTTCGCAGTGCCTCTGCTGCTTGCTCCCGTTCTGCAACGTCACGGACGATGCTCAGGAGGTGCTTTTCGTCTCCGGCATAAATTACGGAGAGACTCTCTTCCACCCGCGTACAATGCCCGTCTTTTGCCCGGTAGTGCAGACGGACTGGAACAGCCCGCGCGGTCTCCGTCGCTTTGCCGAGTGCCTCCCGGAATAACTGGCATTCCTCCGCAGTGTGTAGGTCCACCGCGCTCATGTGGACAAGGTCTTCATCGCTGTAACCGTCCATCGCCGCAGCACGACAGTTGCGTCCCAAAATGCGCAACGTGGAGGGCTCGACAATATAAATCGCGTCCGGTACTGACTCCAGGAGGGCGCGGAACTTTCCCTCTTCCCGCTTCAGCCTGTGTCGCAGGATGTTGGCTCGGCGAAACAGCAACAGGCCACCCAACATAACGACGAACAGGCCTGCGGCAACTGCCTCCCATTCCGTCACCCATTTTCCCAATCGGAAATAACCGGCCAGCAGGGCGCGCAAACCGGTGAGGTGATCAAGAAAGGCGAAAAGGCTAACGAGGCTGGCGAGGGTTCTGCCGTTCATGAGTAGAACCTCCATCCTGAACCAACACGAGGAACAGGCTATTCAGCACACTTGGACGGCGCGTGCGGAAAACGAAGCGAGGGTCGGAATTCCTGTTCGCCGGGTCCCGTGCAAGTGAGGACCGCTCGAGATCTGGCAAGCAATAGGTTTGTACCTGCCAGTAAGAGCGCCGGGACCACTTAAATGACCATAAAACTGATAAACCTTACCGTAATGTGTCAATTATCGTCAAGCGTGGGTCGCAACCGTTACGATCACGGCAGCACCTTGGAGCGTTGGACGAACATACGAAACGATTACTGCCAGATCGTCCGTTTTGGCTTATAATGAGGCGTTTCATTTGGCCTCGCAATAAGTTTGATATCCCTTCGGAGGAGAGAGCTTTCGCCGTGAAAATCGTCGTGTGCATCAAGCAAGTTCCCGCCCGCGATTCCTTGTTGCGACTCAATTCCGCTGCCACCTGGGTGCAGGAAGCCGATCTCAGCTTTGAAGTTAATGAGCCGGATATTTTCGCCCTCGAAGAAGGTCTGCGTTTGAAGGAAAAGCATGGAGGCGAGGTGGTGTTGGCCACGCTCGGTCCTGCGCGTGCCCAGCAGGCAATCAAGGAGGCGCTGGCTAAAGGGGCAGACCGCGCCCTGCACCTCGACGACCCGGCCTTCGGCGCACTTGACGCGTTCGGAATTGCACGCGCCCTAGGCAAGGCGATTGAGAAAGAGAAGCCTGACATTGTTTTAACCGGGTTGCAGTCTGATGATTTCGGCGCCGCCCAGACTGGGGTAGTACTGGCGGAATTTCTTGGCCTGCCGCATTCGACAATCATCATGGAAATCCAAGTGGAGGGTGCGGCGGTCCGCGTGAAGCGTGAACTCGAGGGCGGATGGTTCCAGTGGATCAACTTGCCCTTGCCTGCTGTGATTACTATCCAATCGGGAATCAACAAGCCCCGATATGCTACTTTGAAGGGGATTATGGCGGCGAAAAAGAAGCCTATTCAGAAGCTCACCGCGGCGGACTTAGGTCTGACTGCCGATGAGTTGGCGCCGCGCCAGCGCATTACCCGCGTCTATACGCCGGTGAAGGCTGCCCAAACGGAATTCCTGCAAGGCAGCCCCAAGGAAATAGCCGCGCGGCTGGTCGACAAACTGAAAAACGAGGTGCGTGTTATTTAGAAGTTTGCCTGTTGGGCTGCACCGAGGGGCGCTCGCCCCGGGGCCGATGCGCTGGCCCTACTAAATCCAGGAGGTTCACCATGTTCGTGCACATCTGGAGAATGCGCGCTCGCAAGAAGCGCGCGGAAGAATATGAGAAGTTCGGTCGTGAGGTTACTCTTCCCTCGCTCAAGAAGATTGAGGGCTGCTTGGCGGCGCACTTCATCAAAGTCTTCCAATCGCGCAAGCCGGAATACCTATGGCTCGTGTTCTGGAAGGATCACAAGTCTTTGGAACAGGCGCGCACCAACCCGCTGTGGCGCGACCAGATCAAGCGTTTCGAGGCGGGCAAGTTCTATAAGTCGATACCACTTGAACTTGTGTGCGAAGGACTGGAGTCGTCCAGCATGACCCCGGAGAAGCCAAAGCGGGCAGGCAAGTTGGTGAAAGCAGGGAGACCTGCATCGGACGGAGAGAAAGGCACAGCGTCGAAGTCGGCTGCGCCGGCGTTTGTGGGGCCCACGGCGGAAGGAGAATAGCCGTTCTTCGTTTGCAAGTGGCGACTTCGGATTAAGAGAGGAGAGTGGGCAGGCAGGCGGTCAGCGCCGGGCGAATGTCTTTTAGCCCAACGCTGCGTCTGGAACCTCGCACCTTTGACCTGATATGGCTAACCAGATCCTGGTTTTCGCGGAACACCAGGGCGGCAAACTGACGCGCCCCACCTTTGAGGCACTAGCGGCCGGCCAGCACCTTGCGGCCGATGTCGGGAGCAGTGTCTCGGCAGTCCTGGTGGGCGGCAATCTGGCGTCCGTTGCAGCGGACCTTGCGGGGATCGCCGTGCAGGAGGTCCTGACGGTTGAATCGCCCTTGCTGGCAGAATATACCGCCGACGGTCATACGTCCGCCCTGCGCGCCGTCATCGAGCAGCAAAAACCGCGGTTCGTAATCTTCAGCCACACGTATCAGGTGCGTGACTTCGCTCCCAAACTGGCCGCGTCGCTCAGTCGCGGTTTGGTGAGTGATTGTCTGGGATACAGGAATGAACAGGGGAAGCTCATTTTCGTTCGTCAGGTTTTCCAGGGTAAATACTACGCCGATGTCGAAATAACCGGCGAGGCTCCCTATTTCGTCTCGTTTCAGGCCGCGGCTTTCCGCGAAGATGCGGTTGAACGCGGCTCTAGCACCGCCCCGATCACTTCAGTCGCCGTTGACCTTGCACCAGGCGCCATTCGCGCCCAACCCGGCGAGCGCTTTCGTGAAGCCAAGCAGGCCGTGGACCTTACCCAGGCGGAACTGATCGTCGCTGTGGGCCGGGGCATCAAGGCGCCGGAAAATGTTGAGTTAGCCAAGAAACTGGCGGACGCGCTCGGCGCAGAACTCGCCGCATTGCGTCCGATCTGCGATAACGGCTGGTTGCCGATGGACCGGCAAGTTGGAAGCTCAGGGCAGACGGTGGCCCCCAAGCTTTACCTGGCGCTGGGTATCTCAGGCGCCATTCAACACATGGTGGGCATGAAGGGCTCACACACCGTGGTGGCGGTTAACAAAGACAAGGAAGCGCCGATTTTCGAAGTCGCCACGTACGGGGTCGTCGGCGACCTTTTCGAAATCGTTCCCCCGCTGATCGAAGAAATCAAGAAGGTGAAGGGTTAGCGCGGGGCGATATCGGTCCTGCTCAGCCCCTTAATCCACTAATTTCCAGAATCGTTGAAACTTCTCACCACCCTCGTGGATCACATACGGCAGGATTCCCGGACAACGAAAGGGGTAATACAGCCGGTCGATGTCGCGCGCGAACCTCGCGACCATGGCAAGTTGCCGCCGCTTGCCTTTTCTTTGACCGTAAAGTAGGATGGCGCGACGTTTCCGTTCGGCCTATGTCAACCAACGCCTCCATCAAGATCGACGCGTGGCTCGCAGCCGGGTTCGGGCTCGGGTTATATTATTTCTACAAAGGGCTTCGTACTTTTCGCGAGTACCGTGTGCTGATGGACACTCCCGAGACTCCCATCCGCAGCCTGGCGATGGGCCTGGTGGAGATCCACGGGAAAGCCACGGGAGGTCCGCCCATCGCCAGTCCGGTAACCCAATCGCCCTGCTATTTCTACCAGGTGGACATTGAACGCTGGGTTCAGAGCAAAAACGGCGGGCGCTGGGTTCATACCGCAACCGATGCTGACGGAGAACGGTTTTACCTCGCCGACGCTACGGGGAAGGTCCTGGTGGACGCGCACCATGCGGAATACGATTTGATCCAAACCGCCCGGGTTGAGGCGCGCAACGATTCCGGATCCGTCTTCAGCCGGTCGTTTTCACCCGCCCAAAGCCTGAACGAGGCTGCGGAGCTGCCCGGAACCGACCTTTTCACCTACGCTTCCAAGGCCGTGGCGCGTTGCAAACATGGCGGCCTTTTCGATTGGACCGGAAGCGCGCGCGAGCGCTACCGCTTGACCGAACACCTGGTTATTCCGGACCACTGGTATGACCTTACGGGAACCTGCGTGGAGAATCCTGAATGTCAGGACGAAGGCGATCATAATCTGATCGTGAAGGGAACGAACGAGCCGACGTTTCTAATCACTTGGCGTAGCGAGAAGGAAATCCGGTGCATGTTGCGCAGCCGCGCGTCACGATATGTCTTCGGTGGTGCGTTACTGGCCGTGGCTTGCCTGGCCGTTTTTCTGGCAAAATCCGGAGCGTTCTAAAAGGCAAAGGAGAACCATACGATGGGCATCGCAATTTTGATCGGGCTGGTCGTGATTCTCTGCGTGGTGGGGATATCCGTGTACCTTCTTACCATTTACAACAGCCTGGTCCGCTTGAAAAACGACATTGACAAAGCGTGGTCGAACATTGACGTTCTGCTGAAGCAACGGCACGACGAACTACCCAAATTGATCGAAACCTGCAAAGGTTACATGCAGTACGAACAGCAAACGTTTCAGCTCATCACGGAAGCGCGAACGGCATTTATGAAAGCCGGCTCTGTCGCGGAGAAAGCTCAAGCCGATAACCTGATCTCCGGCGCGCTCAAAACCTTGTTCGCTGTTTCGGAGAACTATCCGGAGTTGAAGGCCAACAACAACTTTATGCAACTGCAGAAACGCATCTCTGAGTTGGAAGAAAAGATTGCTGACCGGCGCGAGTTCTTCAACGACGACGTCAACACCTACAATATTCGGATTCAACAGTTGCCGGATGTGTTTATCGCCGGCATGATGCACCTGCAGCGTCACGACCTGTTCAAGGTGACCGATGAAGATCGCCAGGACGTGGCGGTGAAGATGACGTAACGAAAGGGGGCGCATATGGTGCTCGTCGGTGCGATTGTGGTCCTGGTGGTCCTGGCGATCGTCGTGATTGGGCTCGTCATGTATTTCGTCGGCATTTACAACAGCCTGGTCACGCTGAAGAACGATGTCGATCGCTCCTTTGCCAACATTGACGTGGTGCTTAAGCAGCGGCATGACGAACTGCCGAAGCTGATTGATACGTGTAAGGGCTACATGCAATATGAGCAGAAGACGTTGCAACTCGTAACGGAGGCGCGGACCGCCTACATGCGCGCTACCACTCCCGCTGAAAAGATGCAAGCGGATGGCATGGTCACCGGCGCTCTGAAGACCTTGTTTGCCGTGGCGGAGAAATATCCGGACCTGAAGGCCAACACGAACTTCATGCAATTGCAGGGGCGCATCACTGAACTTGAAGAAAAGATAGCCGGCCAGCGCGGCCGGTTTAATGACGACGTCAACAACTTCAATATCCGCATTGCCCAGATTCCCGCCAATTTCGTGGCCGGCTTCATGGGACTGCAACCCCACGCGCTCTTCCAAGCCCCGGAGGCTGATCGCGAGGATGTGAAGATCAGTTTCGCACAATAAAAAGGCCCGCTTGGGGGAGCGGGCCTGGGGAAAAGGAGGAAAACCTGGAACGGTTTCTTTCCTTACCTCTTCTTTTTCTTTGCCTTCTTCACTGCCATATCGTTGTCTCCTTTGTTGAACTCTTAACGCCACTGGCTACGGCCACAATTTGTGGTCGTACCCTACGTTGCCCCTATATATAGTGTGAATTGGATTTTTTGTCAAGCAGAATATTGCGATTCCTGCCGCCATGCCTTCCGTGGGTCCCTGCGCCGTATTAGATGAAATCGTGGTGGGTAGGCCAATAAGCCTGTAGTGTGGTCTTGGGTTTTCGGCACAAGTAAATGCGGACGCCGGATTCCGCGGCGTAGGGGTGGGTGAAGGTGCCGGGAACTTGTACGTCTTCGTACAACTTTTCATACCCTTGCTTGGACCCGCCGATAACGAGCAAAACCTTGCCAGGCTTCGTGCCGGGGCCCCAGAACCAGTAATTATTGTGAGTGCTGATGGCGTTGGGCAGACCGTATTGCTTCCCGAAGAGGTCTATCGCACCCGCTTCACCATAGTTGCTGGCGCCGATGACACATTCGGATTTCTCCTCGGGGGAGAGATGGTTGTAGATCTCAGCCACTTGCGCCGTCATTTCCGGCCATCCCAAGCGGTTTGCCGCGGTCTCGGGGAGCTTCAACCGCGCCTCATTTATTTCGCCGCTGTTTGCCCTGATGCCAATCCACGCTTGATACCGGGCGAGCGAGTCCGGGGGCAAGATCGGAAGGGCTAATGGCGCCAGCAGCATTCCTCCCAGGAGCAGTAACGCCAGGTAAGCCGGTTTGGGCCAATTCCACTGATGGCGAGCCAGGAAGCCCTCGATAGCCACCGCCCCGGCGGGCAGAACGATCAGGAACGCGGGTGCGAAGTAATAGGGCTTCGAGTGCGTGCTGAGGAGGATGGCGAGCACCGCAACGAAAATCCATCCCAACGTACGGAACTCCTTCTTGGGGGGAGCGAAGAAGAAGTAACCAAGACCGGCAATCCAGACGGGCAAGGTGAGGGGATGCACCAGCAGTATGCACTGCGTCATGAAAGCCCATGGCGTCAAGGGAAGGTTCTTTTTGAGAGTGGCATTGCGAATGAACTCGGCCGTGGGGAAGTGGTGGTGAACTTCCCAAAGCACGTGGGGCATAAAGATGATTGCCGCCAGCCCTCCGCCCACCCACAACCATTTGTCAAGGAAGTGCTTCCGTGCGGGCGAGAGTGCCAAGCCGGCAATGAGTCCCAGGCCGAGGAACCCCATGGAGTATTTGTTCTCCAGGCCCAGGCCCGCGACGAGGCCAAAAAGCACCCAAAGGCGCGTGTCTGCCCCTTTGAGAATGCGGACCAGAAGAAGTATAGCGATCGCCCAGAAGAGGTGGTCGAAGCAGTTCATCGAGTAGTAGGCTGCAATCGCAAGATAGACTCCTCCGACCATATAGGAGGTCGCGGCCAGGACTGTCGCGAACCGGCTGCCGCCCAATTCGATTGCTATGCGGCCTATCAGCACAGTGATTGCAGCTCCACACAGCGCCGGTAAGAGCCGGATGGCAAACTGGGAATAGCCCAACACTTTTCCAACGATCGCAAGTATGAATTCGGAAAATGGCGGCTGATCGACATAGCCCCATGCCAGGTGCTTGCTGCAAGCGATGGCGTAGAGTTCGTCGCGGAAATACCCATACCCGTTCGAGGTAAGGAGATGGATCAGTAGTACCGCGAACGCCAGAGTTAACGGCAGAGGATCGGCGAATCGCGTTCTGCCAGCCGTGTTCGGGTCGTCCATGCGGGACTCCTGCGGATTGCGGCTCTCATGCAACCCGCCATCATACGGGCTTCGCTCCACTTTGCAATATCTCCGTATTTGAATATTGCGAGGCACAGATGGGGCTCGACGGGCCCGGTTTGGGCAGAGATTTGGAATGGGGAACCATTTTGGGAATAAAAGAACACCCGCCGGATGGCAGGATGTTGCGGCCCTGGAGGGCTTTTTCGCAACCCCTCGCGCGGCGACGATCCTGGTTGGGTGGTCCCGTATCTCCTATCCGGCTATCACCTGAGCAGAGAGCGATACCGTAGCTCCGGCCGGGCGGGGTACTCGTGAGCGAAGTTATTGATGCGCTCAAAAATGCCGTCGACATCCAGGCCGTACTTGGCGTGCAGCAGATCCAGCGCGCCGTGGGGGATGATACGGTCCGGAACGGCGATGCGCAGAATGCTGGCCGGAATCTTCTTCTCCTGCAAGAGCGTGGCGACCGCCGCGCCGAACCCGCCGGCTTCCGTGCCTTCTTCCGCGGTGACTAGGAATTGTTTTTCGGCCGCCAGGCAGCAGATCAATTCTTCGTCCAGCGGTTTGGCGAATCTGGCGTTGATGACTGTGGCATGAATGCCCAAGGCCTCCAGGCGAGTCGCAGCCTCCAGGCAAGGGTAGACCATTGAGCCCAGCGCCAGAACACCGATGTCAGACCCTTCGCGCAGAATTTCAGCTTTACCGATTTCCAGGGCCTTAAACTCGGGGTCCAAGGTAATGCCGATGCCGTTCCCGCGGGGGAAACGCAGGGTGGCGGGCCCGTTGCACTGAATCGCGGTGTAAAGCATCTGGCGTAACTCGTTTTCGTCCTTCGGAGCCATAACTACAATCCCCGGCAGAGCGGGCAGATAAACCAGGTCGTACAGTCCATGGTGAGTAGGCCCATCCGCACCCACCAATCCGCCGCGGTCGAGGACAAACGTCACCGGCGCGCGCATCAAGCAGGTATCGTGCATCACTTGATCAAACGCGCGCTGGAGAAAAGTGGAGTAAATGGCGCAAACCGGCCGCATGCCTTCACACGCCAGGCCCGTAGCAAACGTAACGGCGTGCTGTTCAGCAATTCCTACGTCAAAGAAGCGGTCCGGGAAGCGCTTGGCAAATTCGCTCAACCCGGTGCCTTCCATCATGGCCGCCGTAATTGCCACTACCCGCGGTTCTTTTTCCGCGATTTCGCAAAGTGCCTTGCCGAATACCGACGTGTAGCTCGGCGCGTGCGACGGCCCCTTGTAAAATGCGCCTGTGGAAAAATCGAAGGGCGTCACGCCATGATATTTCACCGGCAATTGCTCGGCGTGTTCGTAGCCCTTGCCCTTTTGGGTCACGATGTGAACCATGACCGGGCCAGGGCGTTCCTTGGCCTTGGCCAGCGCGTTCAGTAATTCCGGCAGGCTATGGCCGTTGATGGGTCCGACATACTCAAATCCGAGTTCCTCGAAAACCAGTCCGGGAATCAGCATGCTCTTGGCCGTCTCAAAAAGCTCCCGGGAAAGCTTCAGCAGACGCGGTCCCAGGCGTGGGACGGCACGAATCATCTTCTCCGCTTCCTCGCGCAAGCGGTGGTACGCCTGGCCATGCACGATGCGGTTCAGATAACCCGCAAACGCGCCCACATTGGGAGAGATCGACATCTTGTTATCATTCAGGACGACCAGCACCTTTTTCTTCAGCGTCCCGAGATTGTTGAGGCCCTCGAGTTCCAGACCCGTGGTCAGCCCGGCGTCACCCACCACGGCCACGACATGGAAGTTCTCGCCTTTCAGATCCCGGGCCACCGCCATTCCCAAGGCTCCGGAAATTGCCGTGCCGGCATGAGCGACGTTGAAAGCGTCGTAAGGACTCTCATCGCGAACCGGAAAGCCGGAGATGCCCCCGTATTGGCGAATGGTGGGAAAGCGGTCGCGGCGACCCGTCAGTATCTTGTGGCCATACGCCTGGTGGCCCACGTCCCATACGATCTTGTCGCGCGGCGTATCAAAAAGATAATGCAGAGCGATAGTTAGCTCGACCGCGCCTAGACTCGAGGCCAAGTGGCCGCCAATCTTCGCGATGACCGACACCATGTAATTGCGCAACTCCGAGGCAACAATGGGAAGGTCCTCGCGGGGAACTTTCTTCAGGTCGGCCGAAGAATTGATCTGGTTCAGGTAGCGATATTCCATTGGTACCTCTTTTGTAAGCAGGGGTCAGCGCTCCTCTTCCCGTGGTTTTGCCTGTGGTTTCGCCCTGCCCACCGGGCTTACTGCCCGGCTGCCACTAACTACTGCTTTCGGCCAATGATGTAGTGTGCGATGCCTTGCAGAACCCCGGCGCGGGCGCCGTAGGGTTCCAAGGCCTGGCAAGCGTCTTGCGCTAGACGATACGCAATTCGCCGGGAGGCCTCGATGCCATGGATTGCCGGGTATGTGGCCTTGTGCTGCTGTTCGTCTTTCCCGATGGTTTTGCCCAATTCGGCCTGAGTACCCAGGACATCGAGTAGATCGTCGGCAATTTGAAACGCCAGACCGATCCTTTCTCCGTAAGTTGTGATGCGGGCTAGGTCACTTTGGTCGGCTGCGGTTAGAATCGCCCCCGACCGGAGTGCTGCCCGTATGAAGGCCCCGGTTTTGGCTGAGTGAATAAACTCCAGCCGCTCCGGATCGCCCACCGCGTCGGTCGTCTCGATATCGACGATCTGCCCCCCTACCATACCTCTTTTTGTCCCAATGGCATGGGCGAGTTCACGAATCACTCGCAAGGTCCGCTCCGGAGCCCCGTCTCCCGCCCCGGCAATGGCTTCAAAGGCGAGCGTGAGCAGGGCGTCGCCGGCAAGAATCGCCGTGGCCTCGCCAAAAACCACGTGGGACGTGGGCTTGCCGCGCCTAAGGTCGTCATTGTCGAGAGCTGGCAAGTCGTCATGGATCAACGAGTACGTGTGGATCAGTTCGAGAGCGCTCCCCACCCGCAGCAAGATCCTCTCATCACCGTCGAACAAACGTCCCGCTTCCAGACACAGGGTGGGGCGCAAACGCTTTCCTCCCGCGAACACCGAATAGCGCATCGCTTTGTGAATGCTCGGCGGATACTCCTCTGCGGGGGGAAGAATTCGCTCCAGTTCCGCGTCTACTAAAGCACGGCTCTGCTCAAGATGCTCGCGTATTGTTTCGGGCGATAAAACGGTCACAGTGTCTGTGCTTCGACCTCAACGGACAACATCAACTCCCAGTAAATAGCAATGGTTAGCGGATTTTGGGGGTGGCAATTCACTATTTACCGCTCGTCATTTTCTTTTTCTTCGGCGGCGAACGGCTCGGCCACCATTTTTGCGCCGGCCTTTCTCGTCAAGATCTCTACCCGGCCCTCAGCTTCTTCCAACTGCTTGTGGCAGGACTCCGACAGCTTCATGCCTTCCTCATAGAGCACCAAAGCCTTGTCGAGCGGAAGATCGGTGTCCTCCAATTCCTGCACGATGGCGTCCAGGCGTGACAGGTTCTTTTCAAAAGGTTCTGGCGCGTCGTTCTTCGTAGGCTGAGACGTGGCTGTATCCTTCATCGAAACCCTCGTCTAGGGTCCCTTTGCCGCGGTGGCGCGCGGACAAAACTCCCCCGCGCTTGGCCGCACCGCCTCTTTACATCGGAGCGGATTTACGAATTCTACCACGATTAATGGGCGGAAGTGCTCGTCCGGTTGGCGCCAAGCGCCTGTGCTACTTCCACCGCCAAGGCGTAACGTCCGAAGGGGGCGGTAATCTGTACTCCTTGAACGAGAGAACGAATTTGCAGCAGCGTCTCTTGCGCGATCTTCAGCCCTTCCTGCCGGGCGCGCTCACCGGAATCGGCAGCTCGCATGCGCTCCATGATCCCGGGCGAAACGGAAACCCCAGGGACCTCGTTGTTCATGAACTCCGCGTTGCGGAAACTCGTGAGCGGGCAGATACCCGCAATAATATGGACGTGGGGGGCAAAGCTCCGTGCCCGTTCCAGGAACCTGGCCAGTTTATCGACCTCGAAAACAGGCTGAGTCACGGCAAAATCCGCGCCGGCGTCCACCTTGAACTGGAAGCGCCGAAACTCTTCTTCCGGATTCGGCGCGTACGGGTTGACGTTGACACCCACCAGATACGCCGTTTGCACACCCAGAGGGTTAGCTCCCACATCGAGGCCGCGGTTCAAATTGCTCACGAGGTTCACCAACCCGATCGCATCCACTTCCGAAGTGTCGGCTTCCGGCACCGTCGAGTACTGGGGAGTGTCGCGCGTCAGCGCCAGGACATTGCGTACGCCTAGTGCGTGCGCCCCCAGCAAATCGGATTGGATCGTCAGCACGCTGCGGTCACGCGCACTGTAGTGAAGCAACACCTCCATGCCGGCCCGTTGTTGGAGTAATGCTGCGAGAGTCAAGGCGCTCATGCGAGCGGTGGCGCCCGACCCGTCGGGAATATTCACCGCGTCAATACCTCGTTCCAGCAGGTATTGCGCTCCTTCCAGTTCCTTGGTGGCGTCGCATCCTTTGGGAGGAACTACCTCGACCAGGATGGGAAACTCCTGGTGCGCCAGCTTTGCAGCCAGGTGCGAGCGGTCGGCTATGGGCACAGGCGGCAGAGTGTGGACGGGACGCGCCTTGACTTCCGCCGATACCCGCGCCCGCTGGGGGCTCAACGAGCGTACCGCGGCTTTGATGGCCCTAATGTGATCGGGAGTTGTACCGCAGCACCCTCCCACCATGCGCGCGCCCGTTTGGATGAATCGCCGGGCATAACTCGCCATATATTCGGGAGAGCAGAGATAAAGGTTCCGGCCTTCCACGGTGCGCGGCATCCCGGCGTTGGGTTGCGCAGAGAGTCGTTTATCGGTTACTGAGGCGATGCGCTCCAGGGTTTCCTGCACGGCAGCAGGGCCGACGCTGCAATTCACGCCAATCACGTCTGCTCCCCACGCATCGAGCGCCCGCGCAAATTCCTCGGGTAGCGTTCCGGTGGCGGTGCTTCCATCGTCCTGGACCGTCATCTGCACGATGACGGGGAGCTGGCCAACCTCCCGCGCCGCCAGCAGCGCCTGATGGGCCTCATTCAGATCCATCATGGTCTCGATCAAAATCAGATCGACGCCGCCCTCGATGAGTGCGGTAATCTGCTCGCGAAACGCGGCGCGCGCCTCTGCCCCGGAAGTGGGACCCAGCGGCTCCAAACGAATGCCCAGCGGACCGACCGCCCCTGCGACGTAGAGGTCGTCACCCGCAACTTCCCGCGCCAGGCACGCGCCTGCCCGGTTGAATTCACCTATCCTTTCGGCCAGGCCGAATTTCTGCAGACGAAACTTGTTGGCCCCGAACGTGTTTGTCTCCAGCACCTCCGCGCCGGCCTTGACGTAGGCCAAGTGGATCTCTTTCACAAGCTGCGGCATCGATGCATTCAGTTCGTCAAAGCAGCGATTCGGAGAGATACCTTTCGAATACAGCATCGTCCCCATGGCCCCGTCACACACTACGGGGCGCTTATCGATTCTCTCCAGGAAGGATTCTCGCATTATCGATCTACTGTAGCACAGGCTAGACTCTACCGCGGAACGGAGCGAATGCCGGCGTCAGGGGTGAGATCGCGCGCCATCACCAAGGCATCTTCCGGGGGGTCTTGATAATACCCCGGGCGCGTATACAGCAGTTTGAATCCTGCGCCGGCGTATAACGCCAGCGCCGGTTGGTTGGACGCACGAACCTCCAGAAAAAGCCGGCGCACCCCCAGGCCCTGCATGATGCAGATCCCTTCGGCAAGTAACTGGCGAGCAATCCCTTTCCGCTGGTGAGCCGGGTCGACAGCGATGTTGCGTAATTCCGCTTCGTCCATCACCCGATGGAACACCGCAAAGCCCGCAATCTCGGGCGGGTTCGTTGCCAGTTCCGCCACCAGAACCGTCCCGGCAGGATCGCCGGCGCAACGAAGGTATTCTCCCTGGGGCCACTGCGCGGCTTGCGGACACTGCAACTGAATCGAGTGGACGGAGGCAAGATCAGGTTCGGCAAAAGGTCGAATCATTTTGGTTTTATTCGCTATGTTTTGACATCTTTATTTTGTTTTCGAAGATCGGGTGTTGACGCCCCAAGACGTCACCACGGCGTACCAAAAGTGTCCGAAAAACTCTGCATGGCCACGCCAAAATGTCACCACGTTAAACCAAAATGTCCGAAACTTAAACCAAAATGTCCGCTTTTTCTCGGTCAATTTGTTCTGCGATCCTTTGTTTTCTATAACTTGCTGGCTTCGTTCGTAATTTTTTTTGTTCCGCCCACCTTCTGACCTTGGCGTTAGGGTTAGGAAAAAGCGAAACTTGAAACTTGAAACTGGAAACTCGAAACTCGAAACTCAAGGCCGTGTCCAGTTTCCAGTTTCGAATTTCGAGCTTCCGCGGCCCCCGGCGGCCCGCCCCGCGGGCCGGCGTCATGCGAGTTTTTTGCTGAGGCCATGGGGAAAGGCACCTGGCGGAGCTGCGGCCGAGCGCGCTAGGGGCGGCCAGGAGCCTCGCGAGCCTACCCGGCTGCGCCATTCCGAGCAGAAGACACACCTCCATGCGGTATAGCGAGCAATTTTTGTGCCGTTATCTTATGGATTACCTACTAAGAGATAAAAGGAGGCATGCATTGTGATCTCACTAATAGCGACCTTGACGAAGCCCTGAGTGACGCGCCAGGAAAACTTCTTTGGGGTTGTTCCTGAATATGTCAATCGTCAATTCAGTTGATTTTCCGCATCGGGGCGGCGAATGTAATAGGCGTCCAATTGTGCAGCGGCGCACGGGCGGCGCGATTGCTCTTGCCTCAAAGCGATGGCGGCGATCGAGTCGACCAATACTCCTTCCACCTGCCACCAGTTCACGGAAGGGGGCAAAGCAGGACGCAAATCAGCGGCGGCTTGGTCATGCGCGCGCACCACGCAGGCCGCGTTCGCTCCAGACGCGACTCGCTCCTGCACCAGCGTTCGCAGGGCGTCCGGCTTCAAAAGCCATCCGTCTTCCATCCATTCATATTCGGGCTGATTCGCCTCGGCTGGTTCTGAATGGCGCCGGCGGAAGCTGCCCAGGAAAAATTCTCCCCGCCGGGCGTTCAGAATGGGGAAATACCAGTCGGGCCCTGACGACGCGGTTACCGAGTCTTGGCCCCCGGGTCCCTGCTTGTAAACCATCGCTTCCAGCACGGAAACGCCGCGAACCGGACGGTCAAAGGCCCTTCCCCACGCGCGCAAGGCCGCCAAGCCGATGCGAATCCCGGTGAAGGAGCCCGGTCCGTTGGCCGCCGCGTACAGCTCGATATTGTGGAGTTCCAGGTGGGCCAGCGTAAGGGCTTGCTCGACCATCTCGAAGAGCGTAATCGAGAATTGACTCGTGGACCCTTCGTTCGGAACCAAGGCCAGGCACTCCGCGTCACGGTAGATTCCCACTCCGCCTTTTTCGCCGGTTGTGTCGATCGCCAGAATCTGCATCGAGAGTCATTATATCGATTTTGGGTTGGGGTTTTTTGGATTTGAAGAGACACCGACATCGCTCCGGGGCGCGCCGAGTCGTTATGCTAGAATACATCTCTTGCACCGGAGCAAAGTGGTAAACACCTCTGATTCGATGCACCCCATGGTGCTACCAACTGGGGACCGAAGGGCAGCGAAATCGCTAAGCAGGGAAATAGTGAGCAAGAAAAATGGCCTGAAGAGGGCATTTACTTCTCACCATTTGCAAGCCTGATTCCTGACCTGACAGCGCCTTGGACTCCGGCGTGTCGCTTATGAACGAAAGTCCGCGTACCACATCCCGGCCTCTTGAGCTGGCGCAACTCATGACCTTGTTGATCGAGGTCGGTGAGCGAATCAACTCCACCCTGGACCTCGATGAGCTGCTGGCCCGCATTGCCGAGATCGTGAAGCGCGCCATTGACTACGAGGTTTTCGCCATTTTTTTCCTCAACGAGAAGACGCAGGAGTTGCGCGCCCATTTCAGCCTTGGCCATCCCCAGGAGATGGTCCGAACCCTGCGGATCAAGGTGGGCCAGGCCATTGTGGGGCGGGCTGCGCAAACCCGGCGTTCGGTCCTGGTGAACGACGTCAAAAACGATGCCTCCTATATTGCGTCGTTGCCGGGAATTCGCTCGGAGTTGGCGGTTCCCCTGATCTTCAAGGGCCGCTTGATCGGGGTCATTGACCTGGAGGCTCGGGAACCTGACTACTTCAATGATTCGCACGTCAATTTGCTGGAGCTTCTGGCCAATCGCATGGCCCTGGCGATTGAAAACGCGCGGCTCTATCGGCGGACTCTGCGCCAGGCGCGGACGCTGCAACTGCTTACTGAAATCAGCCGCGAATTCAGCTCCGTGCTCGTCTTAAACGAGCTGCTGCGCAAGATTGGGACGCTGACCAAGCGGTTGGTGGATTACCACCGCTTCGGCATTCTGCTGGCCGACGACCAGGCGCAGACCTTTAATGCTGTGATTTCCCTGAAGCAGGATGAGCGCATGCCCGAACGCTCTACCGTGAATTTTGGCCAGGGCATCGTGGGAGCGGCGGCCAGCCTGCGCCAACCGGTGGTGGTGCCGGACGTCAGCAAGGACGCGCGCTACATCAGCGTGAACCCGGAAACACGCTCGGAAATGACCGTTCCGCTGATTTACCGCGAGCGGGTGATTGGCGTGATCGACCTGGAAAGCCCGCACCTGAACTACTTCAACGACGAGCACGTCCGCATCTTCTCCGCCCTGGCTCCGCAAGTGGCGATTGCCATTGAGAACGCACGCTTGTACGAACACGTGGCGCGCAGCGAGGCCCGGTTGGAGCGTGACCTGCGCAGCGCCCAGGACATCCAGATGCACTTGATGCCGGGCATCGCGCCCAAAATTCCCGGGTTGGACGTGGCGCTCCGTTTTCAGCCCGCGCGGGAGCTGGGCGGCGACCTTTATGAGTTCCTCGCCTACGGCGACGACTGGCAGGTGATCGTCGTGGGTGACGTCAGCGGCAAGGGCGCGCCCGCCGCGCTCTATGGGGCCATGGCCAGCGGCACCTTGCGCAGCATCGCTCCCGAGAAGCTTGCCCCCCCGGAAATGATGCTGCGCCTGAACCGCATGTTTCTGGAGCGCAAGATTGAAGGCCACTTCATCACCCTGACCTATGCCATCTGGGAGCCGGCCGCCAAGACGCTGCGCCTGGCGAATGCGGGTATGCCCCTGCCGATTCTGGTACGCAAAGGGCAGTGCCGGGCGATTCGTGCCGAGGGCATTCCCCTGGGCTTGCTGGAGCACATTGAACATGAGCAAGTCACGGTGAAGCTGGAAACCGGAGATCTGCTGGCGTTCTTCTCCGATGGCATCACCGAAGCCAACAACCCGAAGCTGGAGGAATTTACCTCGCGGCGCCTCGAATCTCTCTTGCGCCAGAACGCCCGGCGAACGCCAAAGGAAATCGTGGACCGCGTATTTGAAGAGGTCCGCGCTTTTGAAGCGGGACTGCCACCACGCGATGATCAAACGCTGGTTTTGCTGAGCGTGCGTTGATGATGATCTTCCGGGGGCCAGGCGCCGGGTTGGGCATTGTGGATAACCCGCAAATTGCCCGCACTGCGTACAACACCGCGCACACCAAAGGGACATAATGTCACAGTCCAGCCACCATTCCTTTCATTATGAACGAGACCAGTTCCTCTGCGAGGACGTGTCGGTAGCCTCGATTGCTGAGCGCTTCGGCACGCCCGCCTACGTTTACAGCCAGCGCACGATGCTGGGCAACTACGAGCGCCTGCGCGCGATGCTGGCGGGCATTCCCGGCATGATTTGTTACTCGGTGAAGGCCAATTCCCACCTTCGCATCCTGGGTCTGCTGCGGCAGGCCGGGGCGGGATTTGACGTCGTTTCGGGCGGAGAGTTGGCGCGGGCCCTCCGAGCCGGGGCCGCCCCCGGCACGATTGTCTTTTCCGGAGTCGGCAAGACCCAGGACGAGATTGACGCCGGCCTGGCGGCGGGCATCCTGATGTTCAATGTGGAGTCGGCGGGTGAGTTGGCGCTCATTGAAAGCCGCGCGCAGGCGCTGCGAACGGTGGCGTCCATTTCGATTCGCGTGAACCCCGACGTGGAGGCGGACACGCATCCCTACATTTCCACCGGGCAGATGATCCACAAATTCGGTGTACCGAAAGACGAAGCCCTGGAGCTCTATCGGCGCGCGGCGGGCTCGTCCTATCTGAAGGTGGTGGGCGTGGCGTGCCACATCGGCTCGCAGATTCTGGAGCCGGAGCCTTTCTGGAAGGCGCTGGATGAAATCCTGGGAGTGGCGCGCGCGTTGGCGGCGGAAGGCATGCCCGTGCAAATGCTCGATCTGGGAGGCGGCCTGGGAATTCCCTACAATGCCGAACCGCCTCTGGACTTGCCCCGCCTGGCGCACGGCCTGGAAGAGCGGTTGCGCGGCGTTCCGGTGCGGCTCATCGTGGAACCCGGCCGCTCGCTGGTGGGCGATGCCGGCGTGCTCCTGACGCGCGTGCTCTATGTGAAGCGGAACCCGGGAAAGAATTTCGTGGTGGTGGACACCGGCATGAACGACCTGATGCGGCCGACGCTTTATGGGGCCTACCACGAGGTTGTTCCCGCGCAGGCCGGTGTGGCGGAACGGTTGCAGGCGGACGTGGTTGGACCGCTCTGCGAAACCGGCGATTTCCTGGCCCGCGACCGGGAATTGGCGGACGTCCAGCCCGGCGACCTTCTGGTGGTGCTCACCGCCGGAGCCTACGGGTTCGCCCTCTCGTCCAATTACAACAGCCGTCCCCGCCCGCCGGAGATTCTGGTACACGGAGCCGAAGCGGAATTAATCCGGCCCCGCGAAACACTGGAAGACCTGATGGCCCAGGAGAAAACGGGCTGAATCCGGATCCTTCGCTGTGAACTGCAAACTGTGAACTGCCGCTTGACCCGGCAACCATGCCTCTCCGGTTTTGCTAGCCACTAACCACTGACCACTAGCCACTTCGGTGATCGATGCGTATACCCGACGAAGAGCCGCACCGGGACGCGAAATGCGCGTACCCGTGCGCTACCAACTCTTGAATCTTGAATCTACAATCTTGAATCGCCTTTGAGCGGCGTAGGGGCAGGCCTTGTGCCTGCCCTGCCCCGTCGGCATGGCCGACGCCAGGGTACCCACGAGGGGTACCCCTACGCCGCGGTCGGCATCGTCGACCCTCGGGTACCCACCAGGGGTACCCCTACGATTCGTCCCACGGCACGAGCGATCCCGTATCATCCATGACCAGCACCGGATTCTCAGGATTATATCTGTCCAAGGTCCACATCAGCGGGTTCTTCCGGATATAATCCCGGATTTTCTCCAACTCGTCGTGGTCCCGAATCACGTGGTCGTAATAATTCCGCTGCCAAAAATGGTTTTGGAATCTTGGCCAATCGACTTGATCCACCCCCACTATATATTCGTCGGTGGTCTGTGATTTGAACGCGCCCACCACATCCCCCAACGTAGGGGCACCCCTTGTGGGTGCCCTGAATGCGGCCACGCCGCCTGGCTGGGTACCCACAAGGGGTACCCCTACGGTTTCGCCCCCCACGATTTGGAGGATGCCGTGGAAATGGTTGGGCATCGTGACGTGTTCGTCCAATTGAATGGTCGGAAATTGCAGGGGAATTCGAAGCCACGCGGCGTCCACCATTTCGCCGGCATCGTTCAGATTCATCACACCCGACTGGACGTTCCCCAGTAAGCTCCGATGGCCTTGAATGCAGATGGTCACATAGTATAAGCCCGGGGACGAATAGTTGTGTTTATCCCACCGCAGCGATTGCCGGTGATGGATTTTAGGGTCATACATGATGGACACCTAATCGTAGGGGCAGGCCTTGTGCCTGCCCTCTTCGGTTCCGGGATTATGATCCCGGAACTTCCGGGTACCCACGAGGGGTACCCCTACGTGCCTGCCCGGGGGCGATTCCGGCCCAAACGCGCCGTAGGGGCAGGCCTTGTGCTTGCCCTGGCCGTTCCGGAGTTGCCACCCCCTCGTTTCTGGGCACCCACGAGGGGTGCCCCTACGGTTTCGCGCTCGGCGCGGATGCGTGCCAGCAACATGCTGGCCGGTTCCGGCATAACAGTTAAATAGGTGAGCAATAATACTCCCGTCTAAAGAGGACGATTTTAAATAATTCTCGGTCCAATCGCGCACTCTTCCGACGCTAAAAACCCCCGCCTCGAGACACCTAGCATGACTCTGGTGCTTGGGACTGGGGGGTGTAAGAACGGGTTCCCGCGCCATGCGCACCACATCGAGAAGTCGGACGTCAATACCTTTCTCCTCCCCCACAAGAACAGTAGTGGTCCCGCCCCCGGGAAGGGGCGCCGTCTGGTTGCGGTATCGAAGGGAACGGGAAGAGGTGCGAATGCCTCACGTCCCCATCACGGCCGGCTTGGCTGTCCGGAAGTGATTCCAGAAGGGATTGTCGGCACGGTCAGAGCCTGCCCTGAGCCTGCGAAGGGATGGCGGTGGCACTTTTGGTTGCGGCTTGGCCGCGCGGTGCGGAAGGCCTTTGTTCTTGCGTCAACGCGACCCGCCCGCAGGCCAAGTGGGCGATGGAAGTCGAAATTGGAGATTTGAAACGCGGGACGGCGAGCATGGGAAATTGAAGATCAGAGATTTGAAGATGGCAATCGCAAATCCAAAATTCAAGATTCAAAATTCAAAACTCAAATTACAAGATCAAAATTGGAAATTAAAAATCCAAGTTCAAGACGGAAAATTCCAAAATCCAAATTCAAAACTCAAAATTCAAAATCCAAGATAAAAACTAAGAATACAAAATCCAAATCTCAAGACTGGAAATTCAAAATCAAAAACTCAAGACTGAAAATTGGAAATCAAAAACTCGAAATCCAAAATCGAAAACTCCAAAATCCAAGTTCAAAACTGAAAATTCAAAATCAAAAATTCAAAACTCACAACTCAAAATTCAAGGCTAAAATCCAAAATCGAAAATCCAAAATCGCAAATCGCAAATCGAAAATCACCAATGTCTCAGTGTCCGCCGCCGGTCAATTCGCGCACGATGTCGCCCACAAAGCTTTTGGCGTCGCCGAAGAGCATCAGGGTTTTGTCTTCGTAGTAGAGGGGGTTATCGATGCCGGCGAAGCCCGGGCTCATGCTGCGTTTGATCACCATCACGGTGCGCGCCTTATCGACTTCGAGAATTGGCATGCCGTAGATGGGGCTGCCCTTATCGGTTTTGGCAGCGGGGTTGGTGACGTCGTTGGCGCCGATGATCAGGGCGACGTCCGTCTGGGGGAATTCGGGGTTCATGGCGTCCATATCGAACAAGCGGTCGTAAGGGATGTCGGCTTCCGCCAGGAGCACGTTCATGTGGCCAGGCATGCGGCCCGCGACGGGGTGAATGCCGAATTTAACATCGATACCCTTCTTCGTGAGCACGTCGAAGAGCTCGCGCACCTTGTGCTGGGCCTGCGCCACGGCCATGCCGTAACCGGGGACGATCGCCACCGTGTTCGCGGAACCGAGAATAGCAGCAGCCTCTTCCGCAGTGGCGCTGCGCACGGTGCGCTCTTCCGTGGCCGCCGCTGCCGACGCCTGCACCTGCCCGAAGGCCCCGAACATTACGTTGGTGAAAGACCGGTTCATGGCCTTGCACATGATCACAGAGAGAATGAAACCGGAGGAGCCATCCAGGGCGCCGGCAACCACCAGAACCTTGTTGTTGAGCACAAAGCCCAGCAGCGCCGCGGAAAGTCCGGCGTACGAGTTCAAAAGTGAGATGACCGTGGGCATGTCGGCGCCGCCGATGGGAGTGACCAGCAGCACGCCGAAAATCAGCGAGACAATCACCATGGCCGGGAACAGCTTCGCGTGCCCGGGATGAAACATCAGCCACAGGGCGATCAGGATGGCCGCGCCCAATACCGAGAGGCTGACGAAGTTCTGCCCGCGATAGGTAATGGGTCGCTGCGGCAGCAATTCCTGCAATTTCCCGGCGGCGATCAGGCTGCCCGTAAACGTCAGCGAGCCGATGATGACTTCCAGCGCGATCTCCACCATGTCAAACTTCGTCAGGTTGGGAACGCGGACGTAGTACTCGGCAATGCCGATCATCGCCGCCGCCAATGCGCCGAAAGCGTGGCTTAAGGCGGTCCGCTGAGGCACGGCGGTCATGGGCACCAAGCCCAGGGGAACGCCCACAATCGCGCCCACTACCAGCGCCACGACGATCCACTTGTACTCGATGATCTGGTAGTCGCACAGCGTGGCCACCACGGCCAGCACGGCGCCAATCTCGCCTGCCAGCACGCCGTGCTTGGCGGTGGCCGGCGAACTGAGCCATTTGAGCGCCAGCACAAACAGCGCGATGGCCACAATGTAAGTAACATCAATGAGCTGCTGCTGGAGGATGTGGTTCATAGTTTTTTGGACGACTTACTGAGCTTGAACATGCGCAACATGCGATCGGTGATCAGAAACCCGCCGACCATGTTGCTGAAAGAAGCGGCGATGGCCACCGCCCCAAGGATGGTGGAAAGCGTGCTCTCATGCCGGCCGGCGATAATGATGGCGGCTACCACCACAATCGCGTCGAGAGCGTTGGTAAGGGACATCAGCGGCGTGTGCAGTAGCGGTGAGACCCGCCGGATCACCTCAAATCCGATGAATCCCGCCAGCACGAAGACGTACAGGCAATTAATAAATGTCACAAGGTACTCCTTTCAGAAGACACCCGAAAGTCGAAACTCGAAGCTCGAAAATCGAAGGTCGAAACTCGACTCGGCCCACGATTCGTGCTTGGTCTTAAATACCCGAGCACACGTGTCAGAAGACACCCGAAACTCGAAAATCGAAGGTCGAAATTCGAAGCTCAAGTTGGCCTACGATTCGTGCTTGGGTCCCAGATACCAGACGGCGCGACAAAACCGAAAGTCGAAATTGGAAAGCGAACTGCGAGTTTCGAATTTCGGTTTTCGAGTTTCGGCCTTCTCTGGCACCTGACACCTGACACCTATGTTTCCTGCGTGGCCAGGGCTGGCAGCGAGAAGAACTCGCGCACTCGCGTGTTCACCACCTCGCCATCGCGCGTCACCAAGGTCTCACGCGTTATCTCGTCTTGAAGATTCACTTGCAGTTTGCCTTCTTTTCCCAGGTGCAGCAGGAACGCCGTCAGGTTCTTCGCATACATCAGGCTGGCGTGGTAGGGAACGGTGCTGGCCACGTTGATGTAACCGATGATCGTCACACCATATTCAACGATCCGCTGCTGCGCCTTGGTCAATTCGCAATTGCCGCCGCGCTCTGCCGCAATGTCCACAATCACCGAGCCGGGAGCCATGCGCTGCACCATGTCGCGCGTAATGAGCACGGGCGGCTTCTTGCCCGGAACGACCGCAGCGGTAACGACCACGTCGCTTTCCGCCACCGCTTTCCCCAGTAATTCGCGCTGTCGTTGAAAGAAGGATTCGTCCTGCTGGCGTGCGTAACCGCGCGCATCCTGCGCGTCCTTCGCTTCTATCGGCAATTCGATAAAGCGCCCGCCCAGGCTCTGCACCTGCTCTTTGGCCGCCGGACGCAAGTCGTAGGCGGAAGCCACCGCGCCCAGGCGCCGCGCCGTCGAGATCGCCTGGAGGCCGGCAACGCCCGCGCCGATAATGAACACGCGCGCCGGCGTAATGGTGCCGGCCGCGGTGGTCAGCATCGGGAACATGCGCGGCAGACGGTCCGCCGCCAGGAGCACCGCTTTATAGCCGCAAATCGTGGCCATGGACGAGAGCGCGTCCATGCTTTGGGCCCGCGTAATGCGCGGCATTAACTCCACGGAGAAAGAGGTCACTCCCGTGGCGGCCAGTTGCTGCGCAGCGTCAACGGAGCCAAACGGACGAAGAAAGCCGATCACCGCCTGCCCGCGCCGGAACAGTGGAAGATCGTCTTTGCCGGTTACATCGTTCGACCCGAAGGAGAGAACCTGAACAATGATATCCGCCGACTGGAAAACTTCGGCGCGTGAGGCAGCGAGCTTGGCGCCCTTCTCCGCGTACTCGGCATCGGGATAGCCGGCGCTTACGCCTGCCCCCGCCTCCACCAGGACCTGGTAACCGGCCTTCAACAGATTCGGCACAACCACGGGGACGAGCGCAACCCTCCTCTCGCCCGGGAAAGACTCTTTGGGAACACCGACGATCATTTGCCCCCCTGTTTATTTGATGACGAAATTGGGATTTTGCTGCGCCTTTAGAATGCCGAACCAACCTTTTTAATTGTTAGCGCAAAAATAATGCGTATGCAAGCAATGTTCAGCCTGTTGCAGGATCCGCACTGAAGGGGCTCGGCATGCTTTACGCCCTTATGACATGGGACTGTTCAAGGTTCTCTCGCCAGGCGCAGCGTGAATACATCATTATTGCCCAGCTTCAGCCTGCTCGTGGGCACCAGCGCCAGTCCGCGGCCGAAGCAGCTCTTTACACGGAAAACCGTCGCTCGATAACGCTGGCCCGCGGCCGTTTCAAGTATCATCGCCTGCCCTGAGTGCGCCATCAGAAGCGATCCCAACCTGGGCCCATCAGCCTTATCGCGCTGATGGAAGATGATGGCGCGCACGCCCAGCTTCCCTTCTTCGAACGCCTCGATAACCATGCAGATGACCGGTCCATTCGCTGACTTCGTCACGGCGTTCGCAAGCTGTATGCTGCGCGATGTGCCGGAAGCGTTAATGATCAAGAGAAGTGCAAATGTGATTCTTTCAAGTAGTCTGTTGTTCACTGGGATCTCGCTCCTCGCTTGCGTAAGTACGACTCGAAACTCGACGCGGGCTTGTCGCATCACCGATTTTTGCATAGAATGTTTCTGGTAAGTTCTGCGGTCGATATTTTTCCAGGATGCGAAAAAAACTCTTGCAATCGCGGAAGTCTTGCTGTAGTATCTCTGATTGCCAGTACGAAGGTGGACGAAGTAGCAGGGCCGGTTGACACTTGGTTTCAGCCGAGCTTAGTTTAGGGCTCCACATCGTCTCGGTTGAAACTCGTTGGAGGTCAATACGCGAAAGGCTTTCGGATAAGGGCTTGAGGCAAGTGGGTCCATCGCAAGAAACCCTCCCGCCTGTTTCAATCCCCGAAGCTCAAAAATAGACGAACTCGGCAGCCGCAAAACGGCGCAGATTCTATTGTGCGCCCCAGAGGCGGTGAGCCCACATTGGCGTTCGGTTGTTGAGCTGGGTTTCCCCCGGTCAACCGGGAGGAACCAAGCCCAGCAACCTAGCGAAGTCGTCGAATGACGGGCGCAAGGTGGCAGGTAGAGGCCCGGGGAGCCGTTGCGGCGTCCCTGGACACCCGAGGATCTTTGAAAACTGAATAGTGTGGCGTCTACCTAGTAGTGCAGTTGTCAGCTTTAAGCTTTCAGCTCTCAGCCAAGGCGGGGTGACCGCCGGGGGTGGGAGTCGGAAGCCGGGTTGGTAGCTGCGGCTGTCCGGGTTTGGATCCGGGCAGCTAGAGAAAGGCGATCTGCCAAAGAAAGTTCTCAGTCATCAGTAATCGGTTGTCGGTAAAGACCCTTGTGTTTGAGGGTCTTAGCTGAGAGCCGAAAGCTGAGAGCTGATAGCTCTTCTGATGTATTGAGCAGATGATATGGTCAAGCTACTAAGGGCGTACGGTGGATGCCTTGGCGCTAGACGGCGATGAAGGACGTGGCTACCTGCGAAAAGCCTCGGGTAGGGGGAAGCACCCTTTAATCCGAGGATGTCCGAATGGGGAAACCCTTCCGGGAAAAACCCGGAAACGGCCCGCTGAATACATAGGCGGGTGCGAGCCAACCCAGGGAAGTGAACCATCTCAGTACCTGGAGGAAGAGAAAACAACAGTGATTCCGCTAGTAGCGGCGAGCGAACGCGGAAGAGCCCAAACCCAGTCTTCCACTGAGATCTCAAATTTGAGATTTGAGATTTCAGAGGAGGGCTGGGGGTTGTAGGGCGCGCGTCGGTGTAGAACCGGAGAGTTACCAATCCAGCGGCTAGTCGAATGGCTTGGAAAAGCCGGTCATAGAGTGTGATAACCACGTAGGCGAAAGCCGACTGGACTCTCACGCGCGTACCTGAGTACCGCGGGGCACGAGAAACCCTGCGGGAATCCACGGGGACCATCCCGTAAGGCTAAATACGTTCTAGCGACCGATAGTGAACCAGTACCGTGAGGGAAAGGTGAAAAGAACCCCGGCGAGGGGAGTGAAAAGTACCTGAAACCGTATGCCTACAAGCAGTCGGAGGGCTACGCTTGCCGCAAGGCAGGCAGCCTGACGGCGTGCCTATTGCATAATGAGCCGGCTAGTTATTGTCCGTCGCAAGGTTAAGCGGTGATCCGTCGCAAGACGGGGAGCGAGCCGTAGCGAAAGCGAGTCTGAATAGGGCGTTCAGTGGCGGGCAATAGACGCGAAGCGGGATGATCTACCCTTGGTCAGGGTGAAAGCCGTGTAACAACGGCCGGAGGCCCGAACAGGTGTTGGTTGAAAACAGCTCTGATGAACTGAGGGTAGGAGTGAAAGGCCAATCAAATTCCGTGATAGCTCGTTCTCCTCGAAATAGCTTTAGGGCTAGCCTCGGATGTTTCTTCGCGGTGGTAGAGTACTCGATGGACTAGGGTCGGTTAACCGATACCGAATCCAACGAAACTCCGAATGCCGCGAAGCCAAGTCCGGGAGTCAGACAGCGGGGGCTAAGCTTCGTTGTCGAGAGGGAAATAGCCCAGACCGCCAGCTAAGGTCCCGAAACAGTGGCTAAGTGGGAAAGGAAGTGAAGTCGCTCAGACAGCCAGGAGGTTGGCTTAGAAGCAGCCATCCTTTAAAGAAAGCGTAACAGCTCACTGGTCGAGCGGCTTTGCGCCGATAATGTAACGGGGCTCAAGCCATTTACCGAGGCTGCGGATTCCACCGGCGATTTCAAATTTCAAATTTGAGATTTGAAATCGCCGGTGGTCTGGTAGAGGAGCGTTGAATACAGTTTGAAGCGGGACCGTGAGGGCCCGTGGACGGTATTCAAGTGACCCTGCCGGCATAAGTAGCGATAACGGAGGTGGGAACCCTCCGCGCCGAAAGTCTAAGGTTTCCTGAGAAAGGTTAATCCGCTCAGGGTTAGTCGGTCCCTAAGGTGAGGCCGAAAGGCGTAACTGATGGACAGCCGGTTAATATTCCGGCACTGCGATTGGAACGTTATGACGATGCGGGGACGCAGGAGGTTAGCGGAGTCGTCTGATGGATGGCGATGCGCGCTTCAAGGAGGATCCGGCAGGCAAATCCACCGGGTCGGTTCAAAGCCAGCTCTGAGGAGTGAGCCGACGGGTCGATGACCCGATAAAGTCCGTGACATCACGCTGCCAAGAAAATCCGCTAAGCAGTTCTGATTGCAACCGTACCCCAAACCGACACAGGTAGACGAGGTGAATATCCAAAGGCGCTTGAGAGAACACTCGTTAAGGAACTAGGCAAATTAACTCCGTAACTTCGGGAGAAGGAGTGCCGCGCTAGGGTTCATAGCCCGAGGCGGCCGCAGCGAATCGCGCTCTGCGACTGTTTAACAAAAACACAGGTCTCTGCTAAGTCGAATACGACGTATAGGGGCTGACGCCTGCCCGGTGCCGGAAGGTTAAAGGGAGAGGTCATGGGGAGCAATCCCTGGCAGCTTCGATCTGAAGCCCCGGTGAACGGCGGCCGTAACTATAACGGTCCTAAGGTAGCGAAATTCCTTGTCGGGCAAGTTCCGACCTGCACGAATGGCGTAACGATAGAGCGACTGTCGTGACGAGTGACTCAGCGAACTTGTAGTACCGGTGAAGATGCCGGTTTCCCGCACCTAGACGGAAAGACCCCGTGCACCTTTACTACACCCTAGCCTTGAACTATGGGCTTGTCTGCGCAGAATAGGTGGGAGGCTTTGAACCTTGCTTTTCGGGGCAGGGGGAGCCAACGGTGAGATACCACCCTGATGATTCTGTGGTTCTAACCTCGACCCGTAATCCGGGCCAGGGACATGGCTAGGCGGGTAGTTTGACTGGGGCGGTCGCCTCCTAAATTGTAACGGAGGCGCTCCATGGTTGGCTCAGGCTGTTTGGAAATCAGCCGTCGAGTGCAAGGGCATAAGCCAGCCTGACTGCGAGACCAACGAGTCAAGCAGAGACGAAAGTCGGACCTAGTGATCCGGTGGTTCTGCATGGAAGGGCCATCGCTCAACGGATAAAAGGTACGCCGGGGATAACAGGCTGATCGCTGCCAAGAGTTCACATCGACGCAGCGGTTTGGCACCTCGATGTCGGCTCATCGCATCCTGGAGCTGTAGAAGGTTCCAAGGGTTGGGCTGTTCGCCCATTAAAGCGGTACGTGAGCTGGGTTCAGAACGTCGCGAGACAGTTCGGTCCCTATCTGGTGTGGGCGTAGGAGATTTGAGGGGGGTTGTCCTTAGTACGAGAGGACCGGGATGAACAGACCTCTTGTGTACCAGCTGTCACGCCAGTGGCACGGCTGGGTAGCGAAGTCTGGAAGTGATAACCGCTGAAAGCATCTAAGCGGGAAGCACGCCCCAAGATTTGATCTCCCAAGGGCGCGCATGCGCGTGCTACACGCATGCAATCCCTTTGAAGGGCCGTCGAAGACTACGACGTATATAGGCTGGGTGTGTAAGTTCAGTAATGGACTTAGCTTACCAGTCCTAATCGCCCGTTCGGCTTGACCATATATCTGCTCAGTGCATCAAAACAGTTGACGGTCAACAGTTTACAGTTGACAGTCCCGCCTTTGAACTAGAAATCAGGACGCCACACTATTCAGAAGAAGGTGCCAGGTGTTAGGTATCAGGTGTCAGGAAAAGCATGGCCTCACACCTGATACCTGGCACCTGATACCTGTTCTTAAAAGTTTCCGGCGATCATACCGGAGGGGTCACACCCGTTCCCATCCCGAACACGGAAGTTAAGCCCTCCAGGGCCCATGGTACTGCGCGGGCGACTGCGTGGGAGAGTCGGTCGTCGCCGGGATTAAATTAGCGAAAACGGCCCAGCCTTTGGCTGGGCCGTTTTGCTTTGTAGGGGCGGGGCATGTGCCCGCCCTATTACAAGTTCAATATAAACCCCAACACCCTAAGCGCGGATTATGAGCTTTGGATCTGTGGAAGTGCCGGGGTGTGGTACCTCGTCCCAATTGATCTTATTGGTCGGATATACTCGGACCCCGCCGCGTACCCGGACCACCGCCATCCCGAGATTCGAGTAGTTTCGCTCAACACGAAGAGGTCGTTATTCAGGAGTTGGCTCGGTCCCTTTTTGGCGGCCGGGCCTTTTTCTTTTCAGATGGACCATTGCGATTTGGAACCAGCCGCAGGGAGGACAATATGGAACGCTTGGAAGTGAAAAGACTGACCTACAACTACACGCAGATGAATGATGCTCCGCCGGACAAGGTGTTTCCCTTGCTCTGTCCGGTGCGGGAAGCGGAATGGGTGCCGGGTTGGGAATATCACCTGTTCTACTCCCAATCCGGGGTTGCGGAGGATGCATGTGTTTTCTCCACTCCGAACGAGAGCGGACCCGACACCATCTGGATGGTCACAAACTATGATCCCGCCGGATTCAGGATCGCGTACGCGTGGGTCCAGCCCGGTATGATCGCGACTCAACTGCGGATCTCACTCGCGCCTGCTCCAGGGAACAAGACGAACACCAGCATTCGTTTTCTGTATACCGGCTTATCGGCTGCCGGCAATGCCGCGCTCGAACGCTATACGCCCGAGTGGTTCCGCAACAAGATGGAAAGCTGGCAAAGGGCGATCAACCACTATCTCGTGACCGGCAAGTTGCTGCAGGCAGCGGCATGGGAATGAATTCGACGAAACGGTCTATCTGTGAAAGGGCTTGGCTGCGAGGATCGCGCCGCCTTCCTGGACGGTGTAGGTGAAATTGGCCTTGAGGTTCTTTACGACATCGTGCTGGCCGCTCGGCCAGGCGATCTCTACTGCTTGGACTTCGGTCGCGCGGCCCAGGCCGAATGTGAGGGTAAGTTCGCTCTGCGAGCAATAGCTCGAGCCGGAATGGACCGTCTGCCAATTCTCGCTCCCGCCGGAGCGAACCCGCACCTCAGCGCCGATGCCGTCGCGGTTCGAGCGCGTCCCGACCGTCTTGATACGGATGGCATTATTGCGGTTGCCGCCCACGTTGTGGAAAAGGTAAGCGGGGCCGCCGTTGGTGGTCATCAGAATGTCGGGCGCGCCATCGTTATCGATGTCCGCGTAAGCCGCCCCGCGCGCGACGAATGGGCGCGTGAATCCCAGCGATTTCCCCACTTCCTCAAACCTGTCGTTCCCTTCGTTGTGGAATACCAGCGGCAATTGGGCGTAGGTGACTCGTGACTGGATGCGATTGATGTCAGGCTCGATGTGACCGTTGGCGACAAATAGATCCGGGCGGCCGTCGAGATCATAATCGAAAAAGAAAAGGCCAAACGAGAGCGAAAGGAGACTCGCGCGGCCCACACTCGATGACGGGGCAATATCGATGAAGAACCGGTTCCCTTCGTTATGGTACAGGCCGAGCATTTGGTTTGAGAAGTTGCCCACCACCAGGCTGGGATAACCGGAACGATCGAAATCCGCTTCGTCGATGCCCATGGCGCCGCGCGCAACGCCGTCTTCATTGAATGCGATGCCCGCCTGCACCGCCTGTTCGGTGAACGTGCCGTTGCGGTTGTTGTGAAACAGCTTGTTAGGCTGGGTATCGTTGGCGACGGCGAGATCCGGCCAGCCATCACGATCATAGTCAATCACGGCCACGCCCAGCGATTTGCTGGTGGGATCGTAGATGCCCGCTTTTTGGGTAACGTCTTCGAAGCGGCCATTGCCGAGGTTGTGAAACAGCCGGCACGTGTCACCCTTGTAAGCCTCGGGCGTACAGTAGGATTTATGGCTGCCGTCAACTGTGCAATAGAGGTCGCTCTTTTCGGACCATTTCACATAATTTGTCACGAAGAGATCCAGCCTGCCGTCGCGATCGTAGTCCACCCAGGCGGCGCCCGCGCCGTATCCTACGTTGTTCACGCCCGCCGCTTGCGTCACGTCTCGGAAGTGCCCATGCTCATTATGGAAAAGACGCGCTTCGCCCAGTCCGGTCACGTAAATGTCGTCCCATCCGTCGTTGTCGTAATCACCCACGGCCACGCCCATGCCGTACATCTCCACATTCAGTCCGGCTTTCGCCGTGACATCCGTGAAGGTTCCGTCGCCGTTGTTCCGATAGAGCCTCAGCGCCGAGCGGTGCGCCACCGGCAGGTCCCCAGCGCCCAATCCCGCGCTCGGATTCCGACTTGAAGGGGGGTGCGCCCTGCGACTGGGAAAGTCCGCGCCGTTGACGAGCAGGATGTCCGGATTGCCATCGTTGTCGAAATCTATGAATGCGCAGCCGGCGCCCATGGTTTCCGGCAGATACTTTTTGCCAAACGCGCCCGTGTAGTGCACGAAATTTATGCCCGCTTGCCTGGTTATATCGACGAAGCGAACGCCGGCGCCGCTGCGATCTGCGCTGTTGGGAAGAAGGCAGTACGCGGACGGCAAAATGCAGAGGGCGGCGAACAGGAGCCAGTGGCAGCTCCGTTTACGCCAAACCGGCTCTTTTGATGGTTTGGTTGGAAACCGCATCAGAAAAATAACTTTGTTCATTGGCCGCCGTACTTCGTGCCGCGGACCGCTCTTTCCAGCGTCACCGACGTGTGCTCATGCACGGGCTGAGCTTCGTTGTTGTCGTCAGGATGAGTGAGATCAAAAGGTCCACTGATGGCGCGTGACGACTCGTCCGCCTTGAAACGCAGGTAGAGCTTCTCTTCGCGCGCAGCCAGCGCATCTTCATTCAAGCCACGGTAACAGAGCATCAGGTTGTAGTGCGCCTCCAGGTCTTCCGGGTCTACCGCAAGGGTCCGCTCCAATTGCGCGATAGCGTCACGGTAACGTCGTTGCAGAAAGAGAATGCGGCCCATCTGGTTCCGCACCACGCGGTCGCGCGGGTAGAGGGCCGCAGCAGCGCTGAATTCGCCGAACGCCTGGGGATATTGCCCGTCCGCCTTCAGTGCGAGCCCCAGGAAGTAATGCGCGCTGGCGAGATGCGAATTCAAGGCGAGGGCTTTTTCCAGGACCGGCTTGGCAGCCTCGGTGTTGCCTTCCTGAATGCGCGCCCGTCCTACATTCACCCATCCATCCGCGTAGCCGGGATCGAGCTTGGTGACTATTCCAAACGCGCGTTCTGCTCCCTTCAGGTCGCCTTGCAGCAACAGGCCGATGCCATAGTCGTTCCAGCGCTCGCGATCTTTGGGATCAAGTGACAAGCACTCGGCGAACGACGGTGCGGTGGCAGGCGCCACGGGAAACGTGACGCTGTCCTGCGCAATGACGACCGTCGGCACATCCGGAATCTGCCTGGGCTTGGCAGAAACGTCAGCGAGACTTCCTTGGAATACCCAATGGCCGTCATCGTGATCCCTGCTGACGTCCGGATGTGGCTGCGAGGGGTCGCGAACCCCTGCGAACGCCCACTGAGTATTCCACCAGGAAAACTTCCGATAATTGAGCTTGGCGATCAGCGTAATGCCTTCGCCACAATCGCGAGGAATCTTGAGCCGGAAATGGGCCGTATCCGCAGCCCCCGGAGGAATCAGATGGGCGTATAGAGTGGCACGGGTGGACCAGGCGTTGCGCTTGTTGATGGGATTACCGTGTGCGTCGAGTTGCAAAGAGCGGTAGAAGTGAGCGCCCGGCTCCACCGGCCCGCGGCCGTTGTCCGCAGCCTCGCCGCTCCAGAAAACCACCCGGCCTCGATTATCGTGGGCTTGGAGCTCGAGCCAGCAATCGAAGGCATCCACGGTTCCGCCGGGGAAAAAGTGCCCCAGTTTCCGGGTGCGGACAACCACGTCCACGCGAACCGTGTCCCCGCGCCGCACGCTGGCCGTAACCCGCCCCAGCGGGGCGATGAGCTTTGTCACGGGCGACGCCGCCATGCCGGCGGCGGCCGGCCCGGCTGAAGATTCCTCACCCACAGCGAAGGTGCTGGCAAGCTGAGGCGATTCCGGCTGCCGTTTCTCGGGGCTACCCCCTGGAAGGCCCTGCTGCGGTTCTTCGGCAAGCCCGAAGATATCCACCGTGAGCGCACCTCTCACGAAATTCTCGACCGCTTCCACCTGCTTCTGATCGCCGTAAGCAGTTGGGACTGCGGTATTGGCAGCGGCAAAGCGATGCGAGTGAACAAATCCATGGATATTCCCAAAATCGTTGGAAGCGACGAGTGGCATGTGGCAATCGGCACATTGCTGGGGGTGGGGCGGATAGTAAAACGAGCGCGCTCCTTGCCCTGACACGCCGCTCGCCTGCCAGTTGTCATAATCGTTGAAGCCGCGCAACCAGCGATAATTATTCACGGGAACATCCAGGTGAACCTTATGGCAAGCCGAGCAGAATTCCGGGGTCTGCTGGGGCTCGCGATGGAAAGGCTTGAGAAAAACCGCGCGGTGGGGCTTGGGATTCAGCTTAATGGCATAGTTGGCGATAGCTCGAATCAGCCGATTCCGGCTCGATACCAACCGGTCGAGCGGGGGATACTCGATCACATAATCACCCTGCCCCATCGTGCTCCTGACTTGAACGATGGCGTGACAGGACATGCATCCGAGCCCTGCCTGGCCTTCGGGCGTGTGTTCAATTTCCCGAATCGGGTAACGTTGCATTATGTCCGTGAACACCAGCGCGTGATCGTGGCAACCGCCGCACCATAGTGAGGGCTTGACGCCAATCGTGTCCTGCATGTACTCAATCGCTTTGCGATACCACTGGTTGTTGAACGAAGCCATGTGGTGCATCGAGCTCTGCCACTGAGCGTAAATATCGGCATGGCACGGCTTGCACGATTCGGAGTTCAGGAAGAACTCCGCGGGGATCGTCTTGCCATCGGCGGTTTGGGCGGAACTGGGAGCAACCAGGCTCCCGGCGCCTCCGCCTTCCCTATCCATACTCAAGGGGGCCGTGGCGGGGTTGTGAATGACGTAGCGCGGATTCGGGTCAACACGCTGATAGATCACCGCGGCAGCATACAGAATCACGGAAGCACTTATCACCCCGACGCTCCAACGCCAGGCGTGGAGTACGGCAGGCGTGGACCCGGTCCGGCGAATGCGCCTGTACAAAATCACGAGCAACAGGAAAATTCCGGTAACCGCGGCGGCCACGTGAGCGTAAAGCGCCAAGCTGTGAGGGCGCGTCATACCGACAAAAAGCAAATACACGCCGAAAATCGCGCTCAAGGCAAGTAGAAGCAGCAGAGGCACATACCCAGCCCGAGGTGCGCCCCATAGTGTGTCTCCGGACCTCTTTCGACGGGACACCACCAGCGCTACAAGTAAAACTGCGGCAATGATCCCCAACACGGGATGGAGCAACGCATTGTAGACATAGAAAAGGGAGGGATCGCCGAACGCGGCCAGGTAGGCGCTGTTGGCAACCAAAAGCAGACCGACAATGATAAACCACTTGGTGGCGCCGGCAAGATGCGGCTTGCTGCTTTCCATCGAGAAAGTTAGCCCTGATAGCAAAACTGCCGGATCCGGCGAAGTTTACGAGACGCCGTTTTACAGAGCGCGGCCGCCGTCAACTACGCAGTGACGCCGTTTGCAAAAGTTACCGGCGCGGGCCTTACCATTCCCCTTCTTGTCCAAAGAGAATGCGGCGCAATCTAAGTAAAGGTGCACGAGCCAAAAAGTTCTCTGAGGCTGCGGAACGCCTGCCCTTCGCCCTGTCCAGCCAAAAGTATAGCTCAGAGTGGGGAAGACTGCAAAACAAGCACGAGCAGGGACTTACGCTGAACTGGGAGCCTCGACGTATACCTATTCTTGGCGCAAGGCAACCAGCGGATCGACCTCTGTTGCCCGGCGAGCGGGCACGTAACAGGCGAGCAGGGCAACGACCACCAAAACCAGCGCCGCGAGGGAATAAGTCATGGGATCGGTGCTTTTCACGCCATAAAGCAACGCGCCTAGCAAGCGCATCAACGCCAGGGCTCCGGCGATGCCGGCGAACAAGCCGAACAGAATCGCCCACATTCCGCGCAGCATCACGAGCCGCAACACCTCCCCGGGTCGGGCGCCAAGTGCGATGCGGACGCCGAATTCGTGGGTGCGTTGCGCCACAAGGTAGGAGGTAACGCCGTAGATTCCGACGGCCGCCAGCAGAAGCCCGATGCCGCCAAACAGCGCGAACAAGTTCATCTGGAACCTGGGAAAAGCTACAAATTCGGCGAGCGCGTCCTCTTCGGTCATAACGTCAAACAGGGCCTGGTCTTTGTCAACCTCCGCAATGGCCTTCTGGAGCGGCTTGATGAGGCCACGGGGGTCGCCTGCGGTGCGGATCGTGAAGCTCTTCCAGAGATGATAGCTGTATTTGCCGCCGGGGAATTCGGAGCCGTGCTGGCGAACCGAACCGTACATCGTCGGCTCCTGCTCGGACCCGGCGCCGAACTGCCGGACGTCGCGCACGATGCCGACGATTTCGCGGGGCCGGCTCTCTTCCAGGCTGGGAACGTCCTGACCAGGGGGGGCAAAGGTGGTTTGCACGAGCATGCCAATCGGATCCTCGTGGGGAAAGTACCGGCGGGCCGTGGTTTCGTCAATGCACACCACCCACGGGGAATCTTCGGTATCGCGCTCGGACAGATAGCGGCCCCTGACCAGGGGGATCTTAAGACTCGAAAAAAAGCCGGGACTGACTTCGTTGTAGATGGCCTGGGGCGCGTGTTCGGCGGGGACTGCCGGATGGCCGATTATCTTGAAAGGGCGCTCGTCTACACCTTCTCCACCCATATTGCTGATTCCGGCAGACATCACACCGGGCAGCGCCTCGATGCGCTCGAGCGCCCGCTGATAAAAGGCGTCGCCTTCCGTGGTGATGGTTTTCATCGCTCCGGGCGCGCTTCCCGGGGTGTTGTGCCAGAACTTCGGTCCATCCAGAAACATCTCGGCCCGGAGCACGTGCGCGGGGTCAAAGCCGAGATCGACCTTTTGCATCCGAAGGAAGCTGTTCATCATCAGCCCGGCGCCCACCAGCAGTACGACGCCTAGGGCGACCTCCGATGCGATGAGGAAGTTCTGGCTGACGCGCGATCCTCCCCCACCTTGCCAGCCGCCTTCTTTCAACGCTTCGTGGAGCTCGATTCTGGCCAGTCGCAGGGCTGGGACCAGGCCAAATAGGAAGGCCGCCAGGACGGAAATGCCCAAGGTGAAGACTAAGACGCGCCAATCAACGGTCAGCGCTAAAGTACGGATCGCATCGAAGGGGGCCAGTGCCGCAAGCCCCCGCATGCCGGCCAGGGCGGCGAGCACACCCAGGCCTCCGCCCGCGAGGCTCAGCAATAAACTCTCGGTCAACAACTGACGAACCAAGCGCCATCTCCCGGCGCCCAGAGAGGCACGAATGGCAATTTCCTTTTGACGAACCGCTCCGCGCGCCAGCAAAAGGTTGGCCACGTTGGCGCAGGCGATCAAGAGGACGAAAGCCACGGCGCCGAGCAGCATATAAAAATAGGGCTGGGTGCCTTGCACGAATTCTTTGCTCAGTGGCCGGAGCTGCACGCTCCAATCGGCGTCCGCATCAGAATGCTCCGGCATCGCCCGCGCAATGGCATTCAGTTCTGCCTGGGCCTGTGGGATGGTTACGCCCGGCTTTAGCCGACCCATTTTCCAGATCCAGCGGATTTTGGGCATGCCGAACGGATTGATGGCGTACCACATGTCGACGTCGGATTTCCACGGAAAGACGGAGAAACTGCTGGGGATAATGCCGATAATGGTGACCTGCGCGCCTCCGGCGGTCAGTTTCTGCCCAAGAATGTTCGGATCAGCACCAAAGGTCCTCCGCCACAGGGATTCGCCGATCACTACGGTGTTGCCGATACCTTTTGTGTCGTCCTCCGGTAGGAACGTTCGTCCACGGAGAGGTTTTACACCCAGCATGTCGAAGTAGTTAATTCCACAGATGGACGCACTCACCCGCTCGGCATGGCCGATGCCGGAAATGGTGGTGGGATCGCCAAAGAGTCCGGCGAGAGCGATGTCCTGAAGGGTCCGGCTATTATTGTTCCATGCCCGGAAGGCGGCCATGGTCGGAGTACGACCGCCATTACCTTTCATCTTTGCTTCCTGAATGATGACGAGCTGATCGGCATCGCGAAGACGCAGCGGCCGAAGGATCATGGCGTTCATGAAGCTGAAGATGGTGGTGTTCGCGCCAATTCCGATGGTAAGAGTCAGAACGGCCACCCATGTAAACGCCGGATTGGAGCGCATCGTTCGGACGGCAAAGCGGCAGTCGTCCCAAAACGCGGAGATCCAGGCAATGGTGTCAATGTCGCGGGTCTGATCCCTGTGCAACAATTGATTTCCGAAGAGCGCAGCGGCCTTTCGTTGCGCCTCTTCGGGTGACATGCCGGCGGCCATGAACTCGCGGGCACGCATATCGACGTGAAACCGGATCTCTTCCTCAAGCTGTGCATCCAGCTTGGTATTCCCAAGCGAAGCTCGCAGGCGTTTCAGCCAGGACATCTGTCACCCCCTACGCAAACCGGAGCACTTTGTCCACGGCGCGCGTGAGCCGGTCCCAACCTTCTTCCTCTTTGGAGAGCTGCTTGCGGCCGGCGGCGGTGAGGCGATAGAACCTGGCGCGGCGGTTGTTGCCAGAGGTGCCCCATTCCGACGTAATCCAGCCGGCTTGCTCAATGCGGTGCAGCGCCGGGTAAAGGGAGCCTTCCTCGACCCGCAGGACTTCATCGGAAACGCGCTGGATGTGAACGGCGATGCCAAAACCATGCATGGGTCCGCGCGCCAGGCTCTTGAGCACCAAGAGATCCAGGGTGCCCTGCAGAACGTCCTTATTCGTCCTTCCCATGGGTATTCCTTTAGATGTCTAGGGAAGTATGCACCTGGGCAAGAAGGGTGTCAAGCGGATGACAGTTCGGAAAGGGCGCAGCAGGTCACGAGCCCGCCGCTTTATTTGGTAGACTAACTGATTCCTGATGGGAGGATAGGCTGGATTCAGATTGGGCGGACGATAAACGGCAAGCGTCCTCCAAAAGTAACGCAAGCTTTGCAGTAGTTCGGTAAGTGGTACGAATTGGAGCTTTTTCGGAAGTGCGGGAATGGACTTCAATTTTTTTGGTTTGATTGGTGGACCTGGGGAGGTTCGAACTCCCGACCCCATGGTTGCAAACCATGTGCTCTCCCAACTGAGCTACAGGCCCACACAGGACAGTCCACATCATATAGTGACGGGGAATTCCGGAATCGTCAAGACCCGCCGCGGTAGTGGGTGTGCGACATGGAAGTTAGGAGCGGTGGATTTTCTTTTTTTGTGCTATAATTCTGAGCGTATATAGATGCTCAGATGAGAGGCTTCCATGCCTGACTCTGTCGCTGCTTTAGAGGCGGACCGATCCCAGCTCCTGGCGGAGTTTTTGGACTTGGGCGATCTTCGCCCGGGCTCGATTACCGCCGTGGTGCGCCGCTGTGGTAAGCCCACCTGCCATTGCGCTAAGCCGGACGATCCCGGCCATGATCCCCAATTCCGCCTGACCCGCCGCGTCGCGGGCAAAACCCTCACGGAGAGTTTCCCCAACCCCGCCGCCTTACGCAAAGCGCAAAAGGAGGTCGCCGAATTTCATCGTTTCCAGAAGCTCAGTGCGGAACTGGTGACCCTCAATGAACGAATCTGTGCGCGTCGCCCGGTGGAGCCAGCACGCGGCGGCTGGACGGAGGCGGAAAAAAAACGGCTGCTGTTATCCATCAGGAGATGGGGCGGGAAATAAACCAACTCCTGGGCCGTGTCTTTGCCCAGCGCCGTAAAGACGGCCGCACGGATCTGGAGGCGATCGAGACCGCTGTGCGCTCGGCCCTGCATCAGGCCGGGGCCGCGGCCCTGACCGAGTTGCTGCAATTTCCGGCTCCCGCGCCCAACCCCCGGACCCGGCTGTGTCCCTGTGGTCAGGCGGCCCACTACGGGGGATTACGCTCCAAGCCCGTGCTCACCGTGTTGGGCAGGGTGGAGGTGTCGCGACCCTACTATTTATGCCCGCACTGTCACACCGGCCAATTTCCTGCGGATGTCGAACTGGACATCGAGAACACGGAGTTCTCCCCTGGGGTGCGCCGTATGCAGGCGCTGGTGGGCCAGGAGGCTCCCTTCGATCACGGGCGGGAACAGATGAAAGTTCTCGCCGACTTGGAGGTGACGGCCAAATCGGTGGAGCGCACGGCGGAAACCCTCGGGGCCGAGATCGCGCAACGCGAGCAAGAGAAAATCCACAGCGCCCTGCCTTTGGATTTTCCCACCCTTGCGGGGGAGCCGATTCCCATCCTCTACGTGCAAATGGATGGGACCGGGGTCCCGGTGGTGAAGAAAGAGACGGTGGGTCGGCACGGCAAGGTCGAGGGCCAACCGGCGCATACGCGGGAAGTCAAGCTCGGGTGCGTCTTCACCCAAACGACGTGGGATGGCGAGGGCTACCCGATCCGCGCCCCCGCTTCCACCACCTATACCGGCGCCGTCGAATCCGCCGAGGAGTTCGGACAACGCCTTTACCGGGAAGCCGGGAAACGAGGCTGGAGTCGCGCCCTCCTGCGGGTGGTGATGGGCGACGGGGCGGAATGGATCTGGAATCTCGCCGCCCTGCACTTTCCCGGCGCCCTTGACATTGTCGATCTTTACCACGCGCGACAGCATCTGTGGGAGTTGGCCCGCCGGCTGTACCCCAACGACGAAGGGAAGCAAAGGGCCTGGATGAAGGTCCATCAGAAGCGCCTGCTGGATAAGGGGAAAATCGAAAAGCTCGTGGGCGTGCTCCGCACCCTCAAATCGAGTAACTCCGAAGTGGCGGAGAAGATCCGCATCGAGGCCGACTACTTCGAGAGGAATGCGGAGCGCATGCGCTACCCCCAGTTCCGCCGCCAACACCTCTTTGTGGGCTCCGGCGTCATTGAGGCCGGATGCAAAACTGTGGTCGCTTCCCGTCTCAAACGCTCCGGGATGTTCTGGACCGTCCGCGGAGCCAACGCCATCCTTGCCCTCCGCTGCGCTTGTCTCAATGGCCGCTTTGAGGATTACTGGGAAGACCGCCGCCCGGCTATCGCCGCCTAATTCCAACTTCTATGTCGCGCACCCCGCGGTAGTGCAGGAACGTCGCACGGCGACCCTCAGGTGTCGGTGAGGTGCCGAAGGATAAGGCAGAGGAGCACGGTTGTGTGGTGGGAGGAGCTTCGCGCGGCGATCTTTGGCTGGGGTAAAGGGGAGCAAGCCGCAAAGGGGGGTAGGGAGAAAGGCGAAAGAAAACACGAAGCTGCAGACCTGGGAAACAGGCGGCGAGAGGGCGCAGAAGGCGGGGCGCAGGGACCGATGGGGGATCAAGCCGTGGCGCGGATGGGCGGTGGAACTTGCCACAAGGAGCGGTAGAGTTGCCGGGAGATTTCGCGCGAGCTGGGGTGGTAGCGGCGGAACAGTTTGGAGTGCAGGAGGGCGAAGGCGGAAAACAGGGCGAAGCAGCTACAGAGGATCAAGGTGACGGCCGCCAGTCCGCGGTTGGGCACGGGTTGGGAACGGGACCGATCGCGGGGCCGGTGACAGCAGGCATGGAGGAAGCCGTGCGTAAATGAGCAACGTGCTGCCAAGCCGCGTTGCGGTGGATGGCTTACAGTTCCACCGCGAGTCCCGAGAAACTTACGCGGCCGCTATTCTGGGGAAGCGGGAACGCATACATTATCTGCATGTACGAGATCGACCTGGTGATACTCGCATGTTAGTTTTACCTGCTCTCTACCCGCTTTCTTGTGAGGCTCCGCCAGGAACGTCAGCAGGAACTGGTGTTGGAGTTGCTGGTTTAGCTTGTCGAGGTAGGGCGCAAACGCCACGGGAGCCTGGGGACCAAGAAAATAGTAGGACTCACCACCCGTTTCCTCGGAAAGCTGGGCAAGGAAATTCTGGCCCCAATAGGTTCGCCAGTAGCTGTGTCCAAGGTGTCCCGCGCTCGGCGTATAGAGCGAATACACCACGACGCCCGCACACTGTGAGTCTTCCACGGAAGCGTCTACGTAAGGGTCCGGGTAGGTTCCCAAGTAGAGGAGATCGATGCCGGACGTGATCATCAGCACCTCCCGCCGGGGTTGAGAGGAACTGCCTCGCCAGCGCTTGACGAAGTCCGAGAGCGAGACATAGGGGCTAGCTTCGGCGCCAGAGTAACCTTGCGCCAAGCGCACCGTCTTGGCCACCGCCGCATGGTCCTGAGTGAAATCATGCGCCAGGAAAACCGTGCCGTTCTGCATGTAGCCGAGAGCGACCAGCGTGGTGGGCGCTTGCTCCTGGATGAAATTGCGAATGTCGTTCAGTTGGGTGCCGAGGCTGAACCCCGCGCTATCGTCAATAAGAACCGCCAATTCCAGCCCGGCGTTGCTTCCCGTGGCGGGCGTCCAGCCGGTGACTGGTCGCACGTCTTTTCCCTGATGAACGATGACGTCCCCCTGCGTGATCGTGGGTATTTCCTTTCCTTTTTTCGGCTCCACGCTGACGATCATTCGTACCGGGACGCCCGCCGCCGTTCCCGAAATCTGCGCCACAGTGGGCCCGGAGGCGCAAAACAGCATCACCACAGCAGTCAATGACCGGGAGAAGTTCTGAATGTTCATGAGCTGTCTCCTAAGGTGAAATGCGTGGCCTGCGAAAGCACTCGGTCGCGGTCGTTGTTTTTTCCATGGGTTTTCAGGAAGGGAGCCGCCACGAGGCGCGAGGGTTCGCATGCTGACCGGCGCACGCGCCCCACCACGTTTCGGCGTTCGATCGAGCGGCTCAGTAATTCGTGAATTTCCGGGACAGAGCGTTGGCGTTGAAGCCGAGCGTTACCACCACCCCGTCCAATGCGTATCACACGCTATGATTATAACCCACTAGGAACGTCCATGTACTTGAAGGGGCTGAATGCGAGTCTCCTCTCTCGCCCTCCTTTTCGTCCGGGCGACATCGATTTTCCCTTGTTAGATGGCCGGTCGGCTGAGGAAGGAGTCATCTTGTTCGAAGTTGGTTGAATACAGAAGCCGGCGGGATGGATCAATTCGGATAGTCTTACGAGGACGCTGCGAACATTTGGCGTGATGTGCTGAGACTAACGTGTTTCGGCAGCCTCGGAGGACGAGAACCATGAGGCAGCGCGTTCGCCACAGGGAGGTCGGTCAGTTCGCTTCCTTCGCGCACGCACTCCGAAGCCACGCTCTCCAAGTTCAACTCACTTACGGACTGAGTGGCAAGCGCTGTTGTAATTCCTTCAGAAGACCCACTTGGCCCTTCAAGATCCGGCGGCAGGCTTCGTCAAGCGTAAACCAGGCAGCCCGATCGACCTCCGGGAATTCCTGGTAGCGCCCCGATCTTGGCGGCCATTCCTGGGAGAAGGTGTTGCTCTTTACGCTGGCAGGATCCAGGTCGCCTTCGAGCAACCATGCATAGACCCATTTTCCGCCCGGCTGGCGCACCGGCGTCAGCGGAATCGCGGCGCCTTCCGGATCGAACCCGGTCTCTTCCCTGAACTCGCGTCTGGCAGTGGCAAGCGCCCCTTCGTCGTTCTCGAACTCGCCTTTAGGAATGGACCATGCACCTGCGTCCTTCTTGGTCCAGAATGGTCCCCCCGGATGCACCAATAGGACCTCAATGTGACTCGCGACCCTGCGATATAAAAGAAGCCCCGCACTTTTCTTCGGCATGGCAGTAACTCGTCTAATTGTACACCCCTAGAGGGAAGTGGTCCGCTGCGGGACTACGGCGGCCAAGGTAAATACTGCCTCCCGCCGCTCGCGAAAAGACATCGAATAGCAGGATGCGGACTTGAGCACCCCAGAAATGCCGCAGTCGGTTACCTTCACGAACGGCGCCGCACCACGTCCACTATCGTTGAGGGAATCAGAATCGCGGTACGGGGCGCGGTATTGCCGGAAAAGCGATTTGCAATGGGCAGAGAACACCAAAACGGAACGCCGCAGCGCACCTCGATTCTAATTGCGGACGACCATGAGGTGGCGCGTCGCGGGTTTCGCGCCATCCTGGAATTGGAACCGGATTTGCGCGTCGTGGCCGAAGCGATCGACGGACGGGAGGCGGTGGAGAAGGCCAAGGCGTGTGCTCCCGACGTTATCTTAATGGACATCGGCATGTCTGACATCAACGGAATGGAGGCCACGCGGCGGTTGCAAAAGGAACTTCCGAACACGGAAGTTCTGATCGTCACGATGTATTATTCCCTCGAGCTGCTTGAGGAGGCGGTACAAGCAGGCGCCAAGGGTTACCTGTTGAAATCCGACGCCGATACCGAGCTGATCGTGGCAATTCATGCATTGTGCCGGCATCAATCTTATTTCAGCCCGCGGCTGGCCGGTTTTCAAGCGGGTGACTACACAACGGCCCGACGAAACTACAGAGCGCCAGCGGACCCCGAAAGAAAGCCCTGATTTCCCGAAAGCCCGCATGTACCGGCCCACCCCAAGACCCCGGTTTGGGAAAAACTTCCACGCGTGACGTGTAATTTTTGCGCCCGCGTAACTGCGTGCTGCGTGCCTATCCTTCTTGAAACACGTAACTTAGAGCTTACCAGGAGACGTGGTGGTATCCTTGCTCATGTGGGTGGGCACAGGGCATTAGACAGTGGAACAGTGCGGCAAGCCCGATTCGACTTGGGGGTCTTTCCGACTGTGTTCGGAGGGGTGTATGGGGGGTGTAAGTGAATCTGCCTCGAGCCTGGGAAGCAGTAATTTCGTGCCGCGTGAAACCAAGGGCAAAATACGGGTCCTCGTGGCGGATGATCATGCTGTGATTGCGTCTGGCTTATGCACGCTTTTGGAGTCGAGCCAGGAGTGCGAGGTGGTGGCTGTCGCGAGGACGGGACGCGAAGCGGCGGCCAAAGCGTGCGAGACACGCCCGGACGTGGTGGTGCTCGACATTAATATGCCGGTTCTGAACGGAGTGGAGGCGACCCGCGCGATCCGCAGTGCGCTTCCTGAGACCGAGGTCCTGATTCTCACCGCCTACGAGTCTGAGCAGTTGGCGCAAGCTATTCTCTGTGCCGGCGCCCGTGGCTATATTCTGAAAAGCGACACGGCGCGCGACCTGGTGTTGGCGGTGGAATCACTTGCCTCCGGCCGGCCATTTTTTTCCGCATCGCTTGCGCAGACCATACTGAACGGTTACTTGCAGTCACGGCGTCACGAAGAAGGCGATGACCGATACACACTCGGACTCACCGGATACGAACGGCAAATTCTCCAATTGTTGGCGGAGGGTTATTCCAACAAGGAGGTCGCTTCACTACAAGGTATCACCACCCGGACCGCCGAGACGCATCGCGCCAATATTATGCGGAAACTGAAACTCCGTTCGATCTCGGACGTGGTGCGATTCGCCGTTAGGAACCAAATCATCCAAGCGTAGCAAACCCCAAGGCAAGGCGCTCCCACGCTTTCGCAAGGTCAACGCACCCGATCAGGTGGCAGACGCAGTGACTAAACTCAACGCCGACAGGAAGCATAGAAAGCACGCGGAAGTTGCCCTGAACCGCGAGAGAGAGTTCAGTATGCGGCTCATCGAGAGCTCGTTGGACAGCATTTCTGCCTTCGACCGCGAGTGCCGCTACACGGTATGGAATCCCGCGATGGAGAGACTTACCGGGATTTCGCGGAAGGATGCCATTGAAAAGCACATCCTCGATGTGTTGCCGTTTCTGAAGGAAATCGGTGAGATTGAGAAATATCGAGCTGCGCTGGTGGGAAAATCTGTTTCGAGCATCAATCGCCCATATTCTCTACCTTCGACGAACCGTCAGGGGTTATTTGAAGCAAGCTACTCGCCCATCCGTGCCGGCACCGGCAAGGCAGAGGGAAATGGCCGGGTCGTCGGTGGGCTCGTGATTATGCGGGATATTACAGAACAGCGCCAAACCGAAGAGTCGTTGCGCACGCTCTCAGCACGACTCCTGCGGACACAGGACGAGGAACGTCGTCGCATTGCACGCGAACTGCACGACGGGACGACCCAGATGCTCATGGGCATCAAGCTGAACCTCAGCCGGTTGCGACGAATAGAGTTGCCAGGCCAAGCTGCGGAGTTGGTGGCGGAGACGATTGCCATGGCGGACCGCGCCGTCCAGGATGTGCGCACCACGTCGTATCTATTGCATCCGCCGGAGCTCGATTTGATCGGCTTGGCGGGCGCGGTGCGGTCCTACGCCCGCGGTTTCTCGGAGCGAACCGGAATCCAAGCGGAGGTCGAAATCTCACCGGATTTGGGACGTCTGCCGCAGGATATCGAAACGGCATTGTTCCGCATCGTGCAGGAATCGTTGGCGAACGTCCATCGCCATTCCCAGAGCTGTCGTGCCCAAGTGAGATTAAGGCGAAACCATGATGGCGTGATCGAAGAAATTCAAGATTTCGGACGAGGGATGCCCCCGGCGCAAGCAGGCCACTCCGACGTATCGTGGGGAGTAGGAATCGCGGGAATGCGCGCGCGCGTGCGCCAGCTTGACGGCGATTTGCAAATACTTTCCGGCGCCCAAGGCACGCTAGTGCAAGTCAATATCCCCCTTGCGAGCCAGGCTGACATCCAGGAGGCCAAAACATGAAAGCCGTTGCCGGGGTCTTTCCATCCGGTCCGAGCGCCCGAAATGTGGCCCGGAGACTGCGCGATGCGGGCTTGCCGGAGCATGACGTTGCGCTGCTCAGCCCGGAAGAAGACAATGACGACAACCGGGCGGTGGGAGGAAAACTCGCGGAGTTTATTTCCGAGGGCCTTCCGGAGGACGAACTCTTCTTTTACGAAGACGCCCTCCGTCACGGTGGCAATGTGATAATTGCCCTCGCGCCGGATGAGCGTATGGCTGTTTCCCTGCGCAGCTTGATGGAGCAACATGGGGCGGAAGCCATCGATGCGGTTTGTGACAAGTGGTGGACAGGTTTGCGGGATTTCGAGAAGGACCACTGCACCGTCTCGGGTGGGGATTTTGTCCGCGACGAACTCTTCTACCGCCTGGGATTTCAAGCGGCGCTGCACGCCCGGACGCGGGGAAAAGAATACGACCAGGTGTTAAGTGAGATGGCCAACGACATCGAGGATCTAAAAGGGAAATACCCCGAATCGGAGGTGGAAGGGCCATTCCGGCGCGGCTACGAGAGGGGTCGGGCCTACGCAGAATCCCGCCGGCAAAAGCGGGGCCGATGACCCCTACAAAACGAAGGAGGAAGCGAACAAGCGGTTACGCCAAGTAGAGTTCTTTAAACGCAAGAAGCGGTGACGACCCGACGCGCTCGCGTTCTGCAGGGGCGCCCTTCCACGAATCAGGCACTAGCGCTGCCTGAAAGAGGCGAATCTAGCTTTGGAGGGATATCGAAGCCCGCCAGAGGGCGGGAGAGTCCTCGCCGTGGACTGTGAAGGGAGCCGCTCGAGCCATGCAGGACGCTCCGCAGCCTTTTCCTGAGCCTCGAGCGCGCTCGAGAAACTCTTGACTTCACACCGTTTGTCGATAGTCCCAGCTTGGCGGCGGTTTCTTTGACCGACAAATCCTCCACATTGCGAAGGCAGAAGGCTGCGCAAAGACGCGGACTCAGCCTGGTCAGGGCGTCGTGCAAAATCTCTCTCAATTCCAATTGGGCGTAGAATTTTTCCGGATAGTTGCTCCAGTCTTCGATTTCTTGGCGGAGAAAGCCGCGTTCAGATTCGATCACTTCGTCCAACATCACCTGTTTTTCGCCGTGCCGCCGCCGAATCTTCATCAAAGCTTCGTTTATCGTAATTCGCACGATCCAAGTGTAGAATCGCGAATTCCCCTGGAACTGCTTAAGGTTGCAGTAAGCCTTGAGCATCGCATCCTGCAGCACATCTTCGGCGTCCTCGCGGTTTCGCATGATCCCGATTGCCAGCCGAAAAGTCGGCTCATAGCAGGAACTCATCAGAATGCCGAACGCCTCCCGGTTGCCAGCCTGTGCCGCCGCGATCAGTTCCGCCTCGTTTGCTAAGTGTCTAGCCATCCTTCTTACCTCCCGTCACCCAAAATCCCTTCGTCCTTTTGCAGATTAACTCTGAGACAAAATGCCCACAATCCGGTGGAATGTGTAAGCCAGTGGTGGGAATACCCGACGCGAGACGTGGGGGCCTGAGGCGACGTCAATCATACTCATTCCGTTATGGATCTAGGCGGCCAAGGTGAGCACTGGCTGGCAGTTCACTGCATCGAACCTGTACGGAGGCAAAAACCGAAATGCCCGATCGAAAACATCCTAAATACTGGTCCGGCGAGGTGACCAGACGCAGCAACGCCCTTGATTTAGAACACGATGTCTTTACATGGAATGACCCGAAGAGGATCGCCAGATCGTTGCGTGATTCCGCCGAGCGGAGCACGCGGAGGAAGGGAACACCCTACCAATCAGCAATGTCAATGCTGAATTTCTATATAAATCGCGCGGGCTCAAACCTCAGCGCTCAACAGATACAAGTCCTCCGCCAAGCCAAGGATCAGATTCGAAAGCTGTACGGCAGGCGGCAGGCGTCCAATGCCGCAAACGCCGATACAACCACGCCTCCAATGAAAAACCGGAGAAGGCCCTCTTTCAACAACGGACGGGTCTCCCGATCCTGAAGTTGTTCGGCCACAACGCAGCTATTTCGCTGCGCATGGTCCGCTACCATGCAACACTTTCAAAGCGACTGACGACCGCGAGCTACGGCGCGCGCCTTGCCACGTGCATGACAAGGCTAACCAGGAAGGCCACCAGGAAAACGAAAAACAGAAGTTTGGCGATTCCTGCCGCAGCCGAGGCGATTACACCAAATCCCAGCAGTGCCGCCAAAATCGCGACGATCAGGAATACCAATGCCCAATAAAGCATTCGCTCCTCCTCTGAGGTGGGTATGTTCAGCCGCAGGCTCTTCAAAACTTGCCAACTGGTGCCCAATACTGCCGTCATCCACCCTGACCTTCGATGTCACCTTGCGTTCTCTTGGGTTCTCTTTGGTCTGCACGAGCTTTGAACCTTCCAGCTCTCGTGCAGCAATCACGGTGAGCAGTCGGCACAATGCCTAAGGTATAGTGCCACGATACGACCTCCGAGTATCGCCGGACTCAGGTGCTCGCCCCGTGCGGACCCGCTACTGCGGCCTCCAGACACTTGTCCGCTCCACCATCCGGGTGAGCTGGTTAGCTCGCGTGAGAAGTCTGTGGGTGACCACGGGAGACAGATGATCTGAATACAATCTGCTGCCCGCCGCCCCGACCAACAAACCGATCAGCAGGCAGGCGACGCACCTCCACGTGTTCCGGCGGCGAGACTCGATGCGCTGAACCGTACGTCCAAAATTAAATGCCGCGAGGTGGTCAAGACGCCGTTCCATCACCTCCGAACCAGCGGTTTTTTCGCTGTCGAGTTCGAAACCGCGGCAATCATCCTCAAGCCTCGGCTCTATCATGCTGCGCCTCCCGCAAACGCCGTACGGTACGCTGTTATCGTGAGTGAGATCGTATTCAGCCCAAAACTAAACTCGGATTCCGCCCGACGGGCAGTAACCGCCAACTCCCTTCGTCACTACAGTAATCCCAGATCGAAATGCGTCCCATTCGGTCTTTACCTTACAAGCGGCAGAGAAAAACCCCGCGAATTTGAAGTCGGGAAAAACCTCTCGTAGCCACACAACGAAGCTGTCGGGTCTTCGCCCGATTGAAAAGATTTGGCTTCCCACATACGCTCACTTCACTCGCGGCGTGGCGAAGAGGAAAGAGGCGACCAAGTGCGTGCACCGGATCTCCGACAATGGACTGCGACTTAGGGTGTCCGCAAGTAGCGGCTCGCCCGGAACGGGGAGCATCCGATCCGCAATAGCCCGGCATTTCCGTTTGTACGCAGCCCTCGGGGAAATCTCGCGACAATCGGCACGATGAAGGAAGGGAGCATGGGTACCCAACAGAGCATCGCTAGCACTAAACGAGAAGGCGGGGCCGGGATGGAGGCCCTCCCGCGGCAGGCCCTGCTTCACGCGCTTCAGAAAGTGCGTGACGGAGATTTTTCCGTCCGTTTGCCGGGAGATTTGACCGGCATTGAGGGAAAGATTGCCGACACCTTTAACGACATCGTGCTGGCCAACGCCCGCATGGCGGCAGAACTAAAGCGCGTCGGGCTAGCCGTCGGAAAGCGAGGCCAAACCAGTCAACGCGTCAGGTTTCAGCCGCTGGGGGGCGAATGGGGCGAGATGGAGGGGTCCATTAATGTATTGATTGACGACCTCCTGTGGCCCACGACAGAAGTTACGCGGGCCGTTTCCGCTGTGGCCCAGGGGGACCTTTTGCAACAGGTTCCACTGGAGGTCGAGGGACGACCCCTGAAAGGGGAGTTCCTCCGCTCTGCCAACATCGTCAACACCATGATTCAGCAACTCCTGGTTTTTACCTCGGAGGTCACCCGGGTGGCGCGCGAGGTCGGAACGGACGGCAAGCTGGGGGGACAGGCTGAGGTCCGTGGCGTCAGCGGCGTATGGAAAGACCTCACGGACAGCGTAAATTCCATGGCCAATAACCTTACTGGCCAGGTTCGCAACATTGCCGATGTCACAATCGCCGTGGCCAACGGCGACCTGTCAAAGAAAATCACCGTCGACGTACGAGGCGAGATTCTTCAGCTCAAAGAGGCCATCAACACGATGGTCGACCAGTTGCGGTCCTTTGCCAGCGAAGTCACCCGTGTGGCGCGCGAAGTCGGCACGGAAGGCCGGTTGGGCGGCCAGGCGGTGGTTCCCGGCGTAGCTGGAACGTGGAAGGACCTGACTGACTCCGTCAACGCGATGTGCGGGAATTTGACGGCTCAGGTACGCAACATCGCTGACGTAACCACCGCGGTGGCGCGCGGCGATTTGTCGCGAAAGATCACGGTGGATGTCAAAGGCGAGATTCTTGAGCTAAAGAACACCATCAACACCATGGTTGACCAGCTTAACTCATTTGCGTCGGAAGTGACGCGGGTGGCGCGTGAGGTGGGGACGGAAGGGAAGCTGGGAGGGCAGGCAGCGGTTCCGGACGTCGCCGGGACGTGGAAGGACCTTACCGACAATGTGAACTCCATGGCCAGCAACCTGACGGCGCAGGTTCGCAACATCGCCGATGTTACGATTGCGGTGGCGAGCGGCGATCTCTCGAAAAAGATCACAGTGGACGTGCGCGGTGAGATCCAACAGCTTAAAGAAGCCACCAACACCATGGTGGACCAGTTGCGATCCTTTGCCAGCGAAGTCACCCGCGTGGCCAGGGAGGTGGGCACCGAGGGCAGACTGGGAGGACAAGCGATTGTTCCCGGCGTGGCGGGTACATGGAAAGACCTCACGGACAGCGTGAACTCCATGGCCAACAACCTCACGGCGCAGGTTCGCAACATCGCCGACGTCACCACAGCCGTGGCGCGCGGTGACCTGTCCCGCAAAATCACGGTGGACGTGCGCGGCGAGATTCTCGAGCTCAAGAACACCATTAACACCATGGTGGATCAGCTCAATGCGTTTGCTTCGGAGGTCACACGCGTCGCCCGCGAGGTGGGGACCGACGGCAAACTGGGGGGGCAAGCCCAGGTGCCCGGTGTGGCCGGAACCTGGAAGGACCTTACGGACAACGTGAACCTGATGGCGAGTAACCTGACGGCCCAGGTTCGAAATATCGCTGAAGTCTCTACCGCCATTGCTAATGGTGACCTGTCCAGGAAGATTACGGTGAACGTCAGCGGCGAGATCCTTCAACTGAAAGAAACCATCAATACCATGGTGGACCAACTAAATGCCTTCGCGGGCGAAGTCACGCGGGTGGCCCGCGAGGTAGGCACGGATGGCCGGCTGGGTGGACAAGCCAAGGTCCCGGACATTGCCGGCACCTGGAAAGACCTGACCGACAGCGTGAACTCAATGGCAGGCAACTTGACGGCCCAGGTCCGCAATATTGCCGAAGTGACTACGGCCGTCGCGCGCGGCGATTTGTCGCGAAAGATCACGGTGGACGTGAAAGGCGAAATCCTGGAGCTGAAGAACACGATCAACACGATGGTCGATCAGCTCAACGCCTTTGCTTCTGAAGTCACCCGCGTGGCCCGCGAGGTAGGGACGGAAGGCAAGCTGGGTGGCCAAGCGGCCGTGCCCGGCGTGGCGGGGACGTGGAAAGACCTGACGGATAACGTCAACTTCATGGCGAGCAACCTCACGGCGCAGGTTCGCAATATCGCCGAGGTAGCCACCGCCATTGCCAGCGGCGACCTGTCCAAGAAGATCACGGTGGACGTTCGGGGCGAGATCCTCCTGCTGAAGGAGACGCTCAATACGATGGTCGAGCAGCTCCGGTCATTTGCCGCCGAGGTGATCCGCGTGGCGCGCGAGGTGGGAACCGATGGCCGCCTGGGCGGACAAGCCGTAGTGCCTGGCGTGGGAGGCACGTGGAAGGACTTGACCGACAACGTCAACCTGCTCGCTGCCAATCTTACCACCCAGGTGCGGAACATCGCGGAAGTCACGACAGCCGTGGCCCGCGGCGACCTATCGCGCAAAATTACGGTTGACGTTAAGGGAGAAATCCTGGAGCTGAAGAACACCATCAACATTATGGTGGACCAACTTAATGCCTTCGCGGCGGAGGTTACGCGCGTCGCGCGTGAAGTGGGCACGGAGGGCAAGTTGGGTGGTCAGGCCCGGGTATCGGGTGTTGCCGGCACGTGGAAAGACCTTACCGACAATGTGAACGTGATGGCCGCCAATCTGACAGAGCAGGTCCGCGGCATTGTCAAGGTGGTCACCGCGGTGGCCACGGGGGACCTCAAGCAAAAGTTAACCGTCCAGGCGCGCGGCGAAGTAGCCGCTCTGGCCGAGACGATCAACAACATGACCGATACGCTGGCTACCTTTGCCGAGCAGGTCACTACCGTTGCCCGTGAGGTGGGCGTTGAAGGCCGCTTGGGAGGGCAGGCGAACGTACCAGGCGCCGCCGGCACGTGGAAAGACCTTACGGGAAATGTGAACTTGCTGGCCGCCAACCTGACGACGCAGGTCAGGGCCATTGCCGAGGTAGCCACGGCCGTCACCAAGGGCGACTTGACCCGATCGATTCAAGTGGATGCGCGCGGCGAAGTGGCGGAGTTGAAAGACAACATCAACACGATGATTACCAACCTGCGGCATACGACTGAACGCAACAGCGAGCAGGACTGGCTTAAAACCAACCTGGCGCGAGTCACGGGGTTGATGCAAGGCCAGCGAGACCTGGGCACCGTGGGCAAGTTGCTGTTGTCGGAACTCGCTCCCCTGGTGAACGCACAGCTTGGGGTTATCTACCTGATGGATTCTCAAGGAGAAGAGCCATGCTTGAATCTCCTCGCGGCCTACGCCGCCTCTGGGGCTACCGGGCGTTCTAAAGGCGACGCCAGCGCCGGTGGAAGCGAATACGATCGCGTACGGATCGGCGAAGGATTAATCGGCCAGTGTGCGTTCGAGAAGCAACGGATGTTGATTACCAAAGTACCCAATGATGCGACTCCGATACGCTCAGGCCTCTTCGAAGCTCCTCCGCGCAACGTCGTAGTGCTGCCCGTGCTCTTCGAGAATCAGGTCAAAGCGGTCATTGAACTGGCCTCCCTGGGTTCCTTTACCGCCTCGCACCTCGCTTTCCTGGATCAGCTTACGGCGAGCATCGGCATTCTGCTGAACAGCATCGAGGCGACCATGAAGACCGAAGGTTTGCTCGAACAGTCGCAGCAGCTTGCCACCGAGTTGCAGAGCCAGCAGAAAGAGCTCCAGGAGAAAAACGAGCAGCTCGCGCAAAAGGCCCAGCAATTGGCCGAACAAAATGCCGAAGTGGAGCGCAAGAACCAGGAAATCGAGCAGGCACGGCTGGCGTTGGAAGAGAAAGCCAACGAGCTGGCCTTAACGTCGAAATACAAGTCGGAGTTCCTGGCTAACATGTCTCACGAGCTGCGGACTCCGTTGAACAGCATCCTGATCCTCGGCCAGCAACTCGGCGAAAATGCCGACGGCAACCTGACGCCCAAGCAGATCGAGTTTGCCCGCACGATCCACGGCGCGGGCACGGACCTCCTCAATCTGATCAGTGACATTCTTGATCTCTCCAAGATTGAGTCCGGCACGGTAACGCTGGATGTGGAAAACATTCAGATCAGGAACCTCTTGGATGCCGTGGAGCGCAGTTTCCTGCACGAGTCCGAGAGCCGCGGGCTTACCTTCGACCTCTACTTTGATCCCCAGGTTCACCACATCAGTACGGACTCGAAACGTCTGATGCAGGTGCTGAAGAACCTGCTCTCCAATGCTTTCAAATTCACCGAAAAAGGCGGTGTGCGCTTGAGCGTTTCGCCTGCTGTCAGCGGGTGGAGTCCCAGCCATCCGGTACTCGCCAACGTCGCGTCCGTCATTGCCTTCGAGGTGACCGATACGGGGATTGGAATACCGCCGGAGAAGCAGAAGATCATTTTCGAGGCTTTCCAGCAAGCCGACGCTTCCACCAGCCGGAAATACGGGGGCACGGGATTGGGACTGGCGATCAGCCGCGAACTGGCTTACTTGCTGGGAGGCGAGATCCAACTCCGCAGCACCCCCGGCGTGGGCAGCACCTTCACGCTGTACTTACCCATGACCTACATGGGTCCCACGGTGGCCGAAAAGAAAGCTCTTCGTGAAGAAGCTAGCTCGGGAGTAGTACGTCTGCCTGCCGTGCGGATTCAAGAGCGCGCCGTCGAACAGATTTCTGACGACCGGGACCAGCTCCGGCCCGACGATGTGACGCTGCTCATCGTGGAGGACGAGCCCAGCTATTGCCAGGTGTTGGTGGATTTGGCCCATGTGTCCGGGTTCAAGGTGGTTGTGGCGATGCGCGGAGCCGACGCCTTGGACCTGGCAAAGAAATATCGTCCCACCGCCATTTCGCTCGACATCTTCCTGCCCGATATGCTGGGTTGGACGGTACTCAGCCAGTTGAAGCAGGATCCCGCGACACGGCACATTCCGGTTCAAATTGTGACTCTGGACGAAGACCGCCAGCACGGCCTGGCTCGTGGAGCCTTCGGCTTCATCACCAAGCCTGCGAACTCCGAAGGTCTGAGAGAGGCCCTGACTCGGATCAAGGATTTCACCAAACCTCGCCGTCGCCGGCTGCTGATCATCGAGGATGAGGCCGCCGAAGTGGTAGGCATCCGCGCCCTGCTTGAGCACGACGATATCGAAATTGAAACCGCCTCGTTCGGGGAAGAGGCCCTGAAGGTATTACACGAGCGGTCTTTCGATTGCGCGGTTCTGGATTTGAGGCTGCCGGACATCTCCGGGTTCGAGGTGCTGGAGCGGCTCGGCAAAGACGAAACGCTGCGCGATCTCCCCATCGTGGTTTATACCGGCAAGGAATTAACGCCCGATGAGGACGCGCGTCTGCACACCATCGCTCGCAGCGTCGTGGTGAAAGGAGTGGAATCGCCCGAGCGACTGTTGGACGAGACCGCGCTCTTCCTGCATCGCGTTGTCTCTCAGCTTCCTGCCGCAAAGCAGCAAATGATTGAACGGTTGCACCGCTCCGACGACGACCTGGTGGGCAAACCGGTCCTGGTGGTGGACGACGATGTGCGCAACATCTTCGCCTTGAGCAGCGTTTTGGAACGCCGCGGCATGAAGGTAGTCTCTGCCACCACCGGGCAGGAAGCCCTGTCGCTGCTGGATTCGACGCCTGACGTATCGATCGTTCTTATGGACATCATGATGCCCGAAATGGATGGCTACCAGACCATTCGAGGCATCCGCCAGAATCCGAGGCACCGCCGCTTGCCCATCATTGCCCTAACGGCCAAAGCCATGAAAGGCGACCGGGAAAAATGCCTGGAGGCAGGAGCTTCCGAATATTTGGCGAAGCCCGTCAATACGGAGCAGTTGCTGTCCGCGCTGAGAATGTGGCTGCATAGGTAAATTTGTGATTGGTGATTTGTGATGGGTGATTCTGGTTCAATGGCCGATACCCAGCTAAGTCGAAACCACAGATCACCTACCACAAATCAACAATCACCAATGGTGGAACGCAGTATGAATAGTAAGATCCCTGTAAACATCTTAATGGTGGATGACCAGCCCGGAAAGCTGCTCAGCTACGAGACCATTCTGGGCGATTTGGGCGAGAATCTCATCAAGGCCAATTCCGGAAACGAAGCGCTTGAGCATCTGCTGAAAAAAGATATTGCTGTACTGTTGGTGGACGTGTGCATGCCGATACTGGACGGATTCGAATTGGCCGCCATGATCCGTAGCCATCCCCGGTTTCAAAGGACGGCCATCATTCTCATATCGAGCGTCATGGTCGAGGACGTCCACCGCCTGAAGGGCTATGACTCGGGCGCGATGGACTACGTATCGGTGCCCATCGTCCCGGAAATCTTGCGCGCCAAGGTGGCGATCTTCGCGGACCTCTATCGCAAGACCGAGGCGCTCGAACGCCTGAACCGGGAATTGGAGCAGCGCGTGGCGGAGCGTACGACACAGATCGAAACCTCGGCCGAACTCTTGCGCGCCAGCGAGCAGCGGCTTCGAATGCTCATTGAGAACATTCAGGACTACTCGATTCTCATGCTGGATCCCGAAGGGCGCATCATCAATTGGAATTCGGGGACGGAGCGCCTTTACGGATACCGGGAGGACGAAATTATTGACCACCACGTTTCCATCTTCCATCTGCCCGAGGATGTCAAGCACGACAGGGCTTCCAAGCTGCTACGGGTCGCCCGGGTGGAAGGGCATAGCGCGGATGAGGGGTGGCGCGTCCGCAAGGACGGCTCGCGGTTTTGGGCCCACGTTGTGATCACGGCGTTGCATGACGCGCAAGGCAATTTGCTGGGCTTTTCCAAAATCGTCCACGATCTGACGGATCGCAAACGCGCGGAAGAGGAGCGAACGGATTTGCTCAGGAGGGCTGAGGAGGCGCGCCGTGAAGCGGAAGAGGCCAACCAAATGAAAGACGAATTCCTGGCTGTCCTCTCGCATGAACTGAGGACTCCCCTCAACGCAATCACCGGCTGGGCCCACATGCTGCAAGCGGGAGGGTTAAGTCCAGAGACGCAGAAGAAAGCTGTGGAAGCGATTCAGCGCGGCGTCACGCTCCAAGCGCGGCTCATTGCGGATCTTCTTGATGTCTCCCGTATCATTAGCGGTAAGCTTCAACTGGATTTCAGACCTGTCGATTTGGCTTACGTGGTGAATACGGCCCTCGATACCATTCGCGCCACGGCAGAAACGAAGGAGATCCGTATTGACGTGGACGTCGCGAACCAGCCGGGGGTGGTGCGTGGCGATGCATTCCGGCTGCAACAGGTGGTGTGGAACCTCCTTTCCAATGCCGTAAAATTTGCTCCGCGAAAGGGGAGCATTCAGCTATTCGTCCGTGTCTCGGATTCGCACGTAGGACTGATCGTTCAAGATGACGGTCCCGGTATCCGGCCGGACTTCCTGCCCCACATCTTCGAACCTTTCCGCCAAGGTGACTCGTCCAGCACACGAAGCCATCAGGGGCTCGGCTTGGGGTTGGCGATTGTGCGGAACTTGGTGCAACTGCACGACGGCGCCGTGCAGGCGGGCAACCGCGAGGATCGCCCGGGAGCGATTTTCAAAGTTTTATTGCCTCTCTACGCTTCAGTTCCGGAAGCGAAGAGTTGCGGCGCTGATGCGGAGGCCACTAAAGATGAGGACATAGATTTGCTAAAGTCGGGCGCGGCACTGAGAGGCAGGAGCATTCTTCTGGTTGACGACGAGCCCGATGCGCGCGAGGTGGTAAGCCTCATCCTGGAGCGGTGTGGCGCCAGAGTATTTGTTGCGAGTTCCGCCGCGGAAGCTCTCGACATTATGCAGCGGCAGACGCCCGATGTTTTGGTGGCCGACATCGAGATGCCGACTGAAGATGGTTACAGTCTGATGCGCCGGATTAGAACGCTGCCTCCCGAACGCGGCGGGCGGATAGCTTCCATCGCGCTCACCGCACATGCGGGTGCGCACGACCTCCCGAAATTGATGAGCGCAGGTTTCCAGCGGTACGTGCCCAAGCCGCTACGTCCGCGCGAATTGATTTATGCGATTACAGCGCTTGCTCAGCCGGTTTCCGAGAAAGCGGCGGGAAGCATCCACTGATACTGCATGCGTGAGCCCCTGGGGCGAAAGGAAAGGGTCTTCAAGTGCCGTTTCAAAAACCGCTAGTCCTCATTGTCGATGATTTCAAGGATGACCGCGAGATGTACGGCTACTATCTTGGCCGCAACGGATTTCGCATTAGCCTGGCATGCGACGGGCAAGAGGCGTTGGACAAGGCTTTCCAGCTTCGCCCGGATGTTATTCTGATGGATCTGTGGTTGCCGCAGATCGCCGGTTGGGAGGCCATCCGCCAATTGAAGGCGAATGACGAGACCAGGCATATTCCTATTGTAGTGCTCACCGCCCGGGCGTTTGTCTCCGCCAAAGCGGTAGGCAGCGACGGCTGCCTGATTAAGCCGTGTCAACCTGACGAACTGCTCGCGGAGGTCACTCGCGTCCTCGCCCAGCAGAAGAAGGGCGCTGAGGCGGGGCAGTCTGCGAGAACGCCCCTGCCTGAAACCGCTTAGCCGAAGGCGCTTCGAACTGACGCCTCCCGACGGCGGTCCACGTCCAACGCCGCCGAGCGGGTGACAAAGTCCAAAGGCTCATGCTCGAACGGTGGCGCCACAAAGTCAAACGCCCCACGTTCCATCACGGAGATATACTGCTTTGTGTCCGGCAGCACGCCGACCACAATGACATTGATGGGCGCCTCGGCATCTTCTACCATCTTCAGGACGCGCGTCCACGAACCGTCTGCCAGCGCCTCCTCCGTAAAGATCACGTGAGGCTTACACTGCGAGATCAGTTTTTTGGCTTGTTGGCACGTCGAAACGCTGAAAGTCTCAATCCCCAAGTCTCCCAACGTACGCTTAAGCGCCGCAAATGGTTCGGGACGATCATGGACCAAAAGTGCAAAAACATGGTCGTTCATTTCTCCCTCCCCGACATACAGAACGGTCTTGTGTAGCGGCTCTGGCGGCCGGCTGGCGCTTCTGTCCCGCGTCAACACGGGACACTACAGCTGAGTCGTTCTGTACGACTCTGATCAATTTCGGAAACGACTGGGCATCACCTGAATGGAGCGAGTCCCCAAACTCACCCCAGCGGCATATGAGAACTGATCTGCAGATGGCTGAGGGCAGACACATTCTGTTAGCAGCGTGGCCTGAGTCGCCCGGATTGCCGGTTTTCCGCTTTTTTCGAACCCAAGCGTTTTATCTCACTTCCAGAGTAATTACAAGTCAGGTCAAAACCTGACATAGACCATTTATAAGCTGTCCCTTGTTCAAAGTTTGATGATGTCGCCGGGGCCGATGCCAAGTAGGTCAAGTTAATTTCCATGACTAAATGTGACTACCATTGGTTTGACTCTTGATGGCAATCATATTGCGGAGACGACAGATTTGCTGTAATCTTAATTGGGCTCCAACACCAGCAAGAAAGTGTGATGGGAACGGGCTAGAACAACCCGGGCACGAGGCATCTTCGTCATCCAACTCGGACATCTTGTCGGGTTTTTTCCTGACGAGTGGTTGCGGCTTCCGCCCGATGGCACATTCCTGCTCTGTGTATAGAATTCGGAGGTCGCTGAAGTGCTTCATTCGGTCCAAATTCGTGGGGGAGGCAGGGTGATGCCCAAGACACTTCAGTCCCGTGCCAATGGCACGGAACTGCTGCGGGAATTGGTATCCCACCTTCGGGAAAACCGGACGCAGTTGCGCGAAGAATGGGCACGACGCATTACCGAAGCCAAACTGCTCACCGCCATGAGCAAAGACGAAATCTTCGCCGAAGCGACGGCGGTATATGACAACTACGTCGAGGCGTTGGAATCCGGAACGTTTGAGGCCCTGCAAGCCTACGCGAGAAATCTTTCCGAACGCATCATTCCGCGGGGTGTGGAAACGCACGAAATTGTGGGCATGGTGCTATTGCTGCGCGACGTGTTGGCGCGCTCGCTTTTCGCCAAGTACCAGTCCGATTTTGCGCTGCTCAACCGAATCCTGGATGTGTACGAGCCCGCCGCCAACCGCATTGCGAACACCGTGGCTGTCGGGTTCGTGCAGGAGCGCGAACGCGTCATTCGCGAGCAGCAGGAAGCGATCCGCATTCTCTCCACGCCCGTATTGCAGGTGCGCGAGCGCTTGCTGATTCTCCCCATTATCGGCATCATCGACTCCCAGCGAGCGCGCCAACTAACTGAACAATTGCTGCGGGGCATCAGGACGAATCGCGCCAAGGTGGTGGTGATCGATATCACGGGCGTTCCGGTGATGGACGCGAACGTGGCGAATCATCTCGTTCAGACCGTCGAGGCCACCCGTCTTCTGGGCGCGACCGTGATCATCACGGGGCTTTCGCCGGAGATCGCCCAAACCTTGGTCACAATCAGCGTGGATTTGAGCAAAATGTACACCGTTGGTGACCTGCAAGGCGGTATCGAGGAAGCGGAGCGGCTTCTCGGCTACAAGGTTGTGCCGCTGGGCGAGCAGGCACATCCAGCATGAGGTGATACTCCGTGGAGGTTCCTATCTTAAAGCAGGGCCCGTACCTGATCGCTTCAATCCAATCGGCTTTGAGCGACGGTGACCTGATGCAGTTGCGGGAAGCCCTGGTGACGCGCGTAGGTAAGCTCCGCTCGCAGGGGGTGATTGTTGACGTAACGGCCCTGGACGTCATGGACTCATTTGCCACCCGGACCCTCCGCGACATCGCCTACATGATCCGGCTGAGGGGTGCGGAGATGGTGATCGTGGGCATTCAACCGGAAGTGGCATTCGCGCTGGTACGTTTGGGCCTGAAGTTGGAGGGGGTTTCTACGGCGCTGGACTTGGAGGAAGGGATCTACTACCTGGACCGCGTCATCCGGTCACGCGGGAGAGAGACCAGACCCCGTGCCCAATAAGCGACGAAGCCGAGTTGCCGATGGGGACGTCTCCCCTTGCCCCGCCGTAGGCGGAGGGACAAACTCCCACGAGTTGTCGATCCCCGTTGCTTGCGATCTGGACATCATTGCCGCCCGTCAGAAGGGGCGCGAACTGGCTCAGAAAATGGGCTTTGCGCCCAGCGATGTGACCATGATTGCGACGGCTATATCGGAACTGGCCCGAAACATCATCCTCTATGCGCAGCGCGGGGAAATCGGCCTGCGGGAGATTCTGCAAAGCGGCACGCCGGGAATCGTTATTGTCGCCCGCGACGAAGGGCCGGGAATTCCCGATGTGCGCCGGGCACTCGAGGATGGGTACTCGACCTCGCGGAGTTTGGGTTTGGGCTTGCCAGGGGTCCGGCGCCTTATGGATTGGTTCGACATCGTGTCGGAGGTTGATCGAGGGACGGTCGTAACCGTCAAGAAATGGAGAAGGTGAAAAGCCCGCTGATCGAGTGGGGCGTTGCTTCTTGGACCCTGGAGGGCCAGCACAAGAGCGGAGACCTGTATCTGGTGAAACCGTCCCCAGGGGAAGCGCTCATCGCGGTCGTCGACGGAATTGGCCATGGTGAACGGGCAGCAGTGACAGCCCAAATGGCTATCGACAGCTTAAGGTTGAGAGACGGCGAATCGCTCCCGGCCAAACTCAGCCGTTGCCACGAGGCGTTGCGTCAAACGGCGGGAGTGGTGCTGAGTGTGGCCAGTTTTCGGGCATCGGACAGTACAATGACGTGGTTGGGGGTCGGAAATGTCGAAGGCATTCTGGTGCGCGCGAGACCCTGGGCATTTCCCACGCGCGTCGCGCTGGTGCCTAAGAATGGTTTGGTGGGCGACTGCCTCCCCCCCGTTGCCACGTTCAGCCTTCCCGTGGCGAGAGGGGATGTTTTGATCTTCGCGACGGACGGCGTGCGCCCGGATTTTGCCGAGCACGTTGTCCTGACGGGGCCTCCTCAACAGATCGCCGACCGCATTCTGGCCCGGCACCTTCTCGGAACCGATGACGCTCTGGTTTTGGCCGCGCGTTACGTTTATGGAAAAGACCAAGCCTCATTCCGATGAGAGGACGCGAAAATACACGGCTGCGCTGAGGTCGTACCTTCAGGAAGGAGACGAAGCCTCTCTTCAGCAGGCCTACGAATTGGGAAGGCGCGGCTTGGCCGAGGGACGGAGCATTCTGGACATGGTATCGGTTCACCATCAGGCGATGCGTGCGGTGTGGGACGACGCGGCGCTCCCCCAGCGCCAGCAGGAGGCTCTCGGTAAAGCCGGCGAGTTTTTCACCGAATGCATGTCTCCGTTTGAAATGACGCATCGGGCCTTTGGAGAAGCAAACCAGACGTTGCGGCGGCTGAACGAAACCCTGGAGGAGCAGGCCCGCGTCATCGGCAGGGAACTTCACGACGAAGCCGGCCAGCTTTTGGCCGCCGTGCACATCGAACTGGATGAGATCGCCCGCGAGTTTCCGGCTCAGGGGCGGGCCCGGTTTCGTGAGGTCAAGGCGCACCTGGACCAGGTGGAGACGGAATTACGCAGTCTATCGCACGAGCTCCGTCCCGCGATTTTGGACGACCTGGGGTTGATGGCGGCGCTGGAATGCTTGTCCCAGCGGGTCGCCAAACGCACGGGTCTGTTGATATCACTGCAACGGCTGGATGGCCCGCGCTTGCCAGGCCGGGTGGAAGTGGCGCTCTACCGAATTGTGCAGGAAGCGCTCAATAACGTGATCAAGCACGCGCGCGCCACATCCGTGAAGGTTCGGCTGCACCGGATGGGGAAAGCAGTGGTCTGTTCGATTCGGGATAACGGCATGGGATTCGATCCTGAGTCTCTGCCGACGGATCCCGACCGCGGCTTGGGGCTATCCGGAATTCGGGAGCGCCTGCAAGCTCTGCAAGGGGAGGTCCGCATCGAGTCGGTTTCCGGGAAGGGTACGAGATTGAAAATCATGATTCCGTTGGAGGGATGATATGCCCACTCAAGTTCTTGTGGCCGATGACCATCAAATGGTACGGCAGGGGCTAGTCGCAATCCTGGAGCGGGAGGCTTTCAAGGTGGTCGCCGAGTGCGCCGACGGGCAACATGCTGTGGAAATGGCTGGGTTGCTCCATCCTGAAGTGGCTGTTCTGGACGTGACGATGCCGCTGCTGAACGGTCTTGACGCGGCACGGGAAATTCAGCGCGTCTCGCCGCGCACGAAGATCATCCTGCTCACCATGCATACTGAGCGCCAGTATATTCTGGAAGGCCTGCGCAGCGGCGCGAAGGGTTTTGTAATGAAGACCCGCGCGGCGGAAGATCTGGTCCGGGCGATTCGCGAAGCGGCCCGGGGCGGCACCTATCTGAGCCCGGAAGTTTCCGAAGCCGTTGTGCAGGCCTACAGAAACAAGGAGGATTTTCCCCTTGACCCTCTGAGCGCCAGGGAACGGCAGGTGCTCCAGCTCATTGCGGAGGGCAAGAGCACCAAGGAACTCGCCGTAATTCTCGGGATCAGCGTCAAGACGGGGGAAACCTACCGTACCCGGATCATGGGGAAACTCGATATCCACGAGACCGCGAGCCTGGTGCGTTACGCCATCCGCAGAGGCCTGGTCCAACCCTGAATCACACGGTGTTTTGATACTACAGGTTTTCCCCTACGGGTATTCCAGTAGTCACCTGATTGTAACCGTTCGGTTTGTCACTTAAGCTGCAACCATATGGAGACGAGCCGGAAGCTCACCTTTGAGGCAGGCAAGGCCATCAGGGTTCCGGGGGGAGTGTGGAACCGCCTAATGGCCTTACCCGGTGCCCACGAGGAGAGACGACGATTGGACCGAGTGATCACCAACCGACGAATGGACTTGGTGGTCGACAAACTGCCGCAGCAGAGTGCTTCTATAGTCGATATGTCTCTTCTTGGCGTGAGAGTGCGAACTATTGGAGCTTTGGTTCCAGGACAGAAACTCACGCTACTTCCTGCTCAGCATGCAATCCATGCTTTTCCCTGTCGCGTGGTATGGGCAAGCTCATCGAACTCCCAAATGTACAGCGAAGCAGGTCTGGAGTTCTGCGCCGCCGAACAATCCGCGCGCTAAGGCTGACGGTCCGCCCCTGGCGGCGGCCCTTGCCAACGCCCCCTCTGCACACCGTGGCCGGGCCGCAACCAAAACGGTGTAATTACCAAACGATGTACTGGTCTTGTTTGCCGTACAAACAAAGGAGTGACTCATGCAACTTGGAATGATTGGTTTGGGAAGGATGGGGGCAAATATGGTACGGCGGCTGCTGAGGGGAGGCCACCAGTGTGTCGCCTTCGACGTGTCGCCGAAATCCGTGGATGAATTGGTGCGGGAGAATGCAGTTGGCAGTTCTTCGCTGCAGGATTTCGCGAACAATCTTGCGAAACCCCGGGCGATCTGGCTGATGGTTCCCGCGGCGGTTGTGGATAAGACGATAGCGGACCTGCTGCCCCATGTGGAGCCGGAAGACATTATCATTGATGGTGGGAACTCCTACTACGTCGACGATATCCGGCGTGCGAAAGATCTGGCCCCCAAGCGGATCCACTACGTGGACGTGGGCACAAGCGGCGGCGTTTGGGGGCTCGAGCGCGGCTACTGCATGATGATAGGCGGCGAAAACGACGTGGTGAAGCGCCTGGATCCAATCTTTTCCACGCTTGCGCCCGGCAGGGGCAATCTGCCCCGCACACCCGGACGCGAGAAACTGGACGGCACGGCCGAACAGGGCTATCTGCACTGCGGTGCGAACGGCGCCGGGCACTTCGTCAAGATGGTCCACAACGGCATCGAGTACGGCATCATGGCCGCCTACGCAGAGGGTTTAGGCGTCTTGCGCGGCGCCAACATAGGCAAGGACCAGGAGGCGCTTGACGCCGAGACTACCCCCGTGCGTCATCCCGAATTCTACAAATACGATCTGAACGTGCGCGATATCACCGAGGTGTGGCGGCGGGGCAGCGTGATCGCATCCTGGCTTTTGGACCTGACCTCTGCCGCTCTGGTGAAGGATCCCAACCTCTCCCAGTTTGCCGGGCGAGTCTCGGACTCCGGCGAGGGCCGGTGGACGATCAAGGCAGCCATCGATGAGGCGGTGCCGGTGCCCGTTCTTACCGCCGCACTGTACGAGCGCTTCAGTTCGCGGGGGGAGGCCGATTACCAGGACAAGGTGCTTTCGGCCATGCGTTTCGGCTTCGGTGGGCACCTCGAAAAAGCAGCCGGGAGGTGAGAAAGGAAGTTTGCCATGAGCGATTCACGTTCCGACGCGCTGGTCTTCTTCGGGGCGACCGGCGATTTGGCTTACCAAAAGATATTTCCGGCGCTGCAGGCGATGGTCCGGCGCGGGCATCTCGACGTACCGGTGATCGGAGTTGCGAAAGCCGGCTGGAATCTCGACCAGCTTCGGGCGCGGGCCCGCGATAGCGTTCAGAAGCACGGGGCCGCGGATACTGCCGCGATCGAGAAGTTGTGCCGCCTGCTGCGCTATGTGGACGGCGACTACCGCGATCCCGCTACCTTTCAGGCGCTTCGCAAAGAGTTGAACGGGGCGGAACGGCCGGCCCACTATCTCGCCATTCCTCCCGATCTGTTCGAAACCGTCGTGGAAGAACTGGACAAGTCAAACTGTGCTTCGGAGGCGGGCTGCGGTCTGGCGCGCGTGATCGTGGAGAAGCCCTTTGGCCGTGACCTGGGCTCGGCGAAGGAGTTGAACCGGATCCTGCACGGCGTCTTCCCGGAGTCCGCGATCTTCCGCATCGACCACTACCTGGGCAAGCGGCCGGTGAATAACGTGATGGTGTTTCGGTTTGCCAACACCTTCATGGAGCCGTTCTGGAATCGTCACTACGTCGAAAGCGTACAGATCACCATGGCGGAGAATTTTGGCGTCGCTGGACGGGGCGCTTTCTACGACCGGACCGGCGCCATTCGCGACGTTATTCAGAATCATCTATTCCAGATTCTGTGCAATGTTGCGATGGAGCCTCCCGTTCGCGACGATAGTGAAAGCATCCGGGATGAAAAAGTGAAGGTCCTGAAGGCCATTCCGCCGCTGGATCCCAAGCACCTGGTTCGAGGTCAGTTCCAGGGCTATCGGCAGGAGAAAGGGGTGGCCCCCGATTCGAAGGTGGAAACTTTTGCCGCTTTGCAACTGGAGGTGGATTCCTGGCGATGGCACGGTGTGCCCTTTTACATCCGCGCGGGAAAGAATCTGCCGGTGACCTCCACAGAAGTTCTCGGCCGGTTTCGCAGGCCCCCCGCGGTCATCAAGGAAGCTGCAACGTCTCGGAACCATCTGCGATTCCGCGTCACTCCGGAAATGGTCATAGCGATCGGCGCCACCGTGATGGGTGAGGACCAGTCCATGCAAAGCGAAACGGTGGAAATCGTGGCCAGCAGTCATCCTTGCCCCAAAGAGATGGAAGCGTACGAACTCCTGCTCGGCGATGCCATGGCGGGAGACCCAACCCACTTCGCCCGCGAAGATTACGTAGAGGAGGCGTGGCGTATCGTGGACCCGGTACTCCAGGCAGACACACCGGTTTACGAGTATGAGAAGGGCACGTGGGGACCCCAAGAGGTCAACCAAACCGTATTGCCCGCCGGCGGCTGGTATGATCCCTCCCCCACGGCCCAGGAAGAGGTCCGCACCGCTCAAGCGAGCCGAGGATAACCGCAGCGCGCCTCTGGGCGGAGTGATCGGTTCGCGCGGTCTAAATGATCTGACAACTCGGACCACGGCCGACCGCGGGAACGGAACGCCCGCGGCATGCGGGGCAGCGCTCAACCTCGTGCCGGTGGGGTCTGCGGAGGCTAGCGACTAGCCTTATATGACATTGTGTCATGTTGGTTCCAAATTTTAATAATTGCAGTAACTGGGTTTGTTTTCAGTATGTTCTCAGGTTTGGCAGGTGAAAAGGCGGTTTCCCGGCCTCTTGTTTTCAAGAACTTGTCAGGTTTGGGAGCATGCCTCCGTTGAGGACATTACGTCCCTGCTTGGTTTCCCCGACCTTGGCCTTTTGACTAGCCGTGACCGGATCTGATTTCCCTGCCGCCGGCCGTACCGAAGCGCCGCTTTTGAAACGCCGAACCCTCATCATCAGCTAAAACATAGCCTATTTTATTGGCTTTGTCAAGATGCGGTATAACCCAGCACCGCGCCCCCGCTGCGAAGGCGCTGCTTGCGTGCTGGCGCAAAGATTGCGGCGGGCGTCCGCGCCGGTTGGTGTCCTTCTCAACCTCGCGCGAGCCAAGATGGCCAGTGATGTGAATGTGCGCGCTCTTCTTCAAGCTGGACGCGAATTCGGCGACCTGACCGAAGCAGAACTCTGCCTTTGCCAGCCGCTGCTGGAAAACATCCGGTATACTCTACTTGCAGCATAAAACTATTCGTGGTGGAAGCGGTTCTCGGGGAGAACTGGCCGGCGCTCGACGCGGTTTTGTTCGCGGGCGTGCGGAGGCCAGGCCCCAAATTCCTCTTGAGGAGAATTCACATGACGCAGATGAAAGTGGCGCAGGTGGGCCGGGCAGGCGGGGCAATCGAGTTGGTGGAACGCGAGGTGCCGCAGCCGGGTTTCGGCGAAGTGCTGGTTCGGGTCCATGCATGTGGAATCTGCCATAGCGACGCAATGGTCAAGGAAGGCCATTGGCCGGGCATTCAGTATCCGCGGGTGCCGGGCCATGAGATTGCCGGCGTCGTCGAGGAGGTGGGTGGGGGCGTTAAAGGCTGGACCAAAGGCCAGCGGGTCGGCGTGGGCTGGTACGGCGGGCACTGCGGCCATTGCCCGGCCTGCCGCCGGGGCGACTTCATCAATTGTGAATATATTTCCATTCCGGGTATTACCTATGACGGCGGCTATGAAGAATATATGATAGCGCCCGCCGAGGCCTTGGCGCTCATACCGGACGGCCTTTCCATGGAGGAGGCTGCGCCGTTGCTCTGCGCGGGCATCACCACGTTCAATGCCCTGCGCCACAGTGGCGCAGGTCCGGGCGACCTGGTGGCCATACAGGGGGTGGGCGGGTTGGGTCACCTGGGAATTCAGTTTGCCAGCAAGTTTGGTTATAAGGTGGCCGCGATCAGCCGCGGGGCGGAGAACGCGAAGCTGGCGAAGAAGCTCGGCGCGCACCATTACATTGACAGCCAGGCCTCCAACGCGGCGGCAGAATTGAAAAAGCTGGGCGGCGCGCGCGTGATCCTGGCAACCGCCCCCAGCGGGCATGCCATGACCGCGCTGTTCGACGGCCTGGGAACGAACGGCACCATGGTGGTGGTGGGGGCAAGCCTGGAGCCTATTCAGGTGACGCCCCTCCAGTTGATCATGGGCCGCAGAAGCCTCCAAGGCTGGCCGTCCGGCACTGCGGCCGATTCCGAAGATACGCTGAACTTCGCCGTCCTTGCGGGCGTAAGGCCGATGATCGAGAAATTTCCCTTGGAGCAAGCGCCGCAAGCGTACGAGCGAGCGATGAGCGGCAAGGCGGAGTACAGGGTCGTTCTGACGATGTGAACCCCCTGAGGATGCCCAACGCGCCGTGATCCGCAAGGCGCTTTCGCGAAGGGCAACGTTCCGTCCCGGAGGCCTTGAACAACTTGAGCGACAAGCGCAAGCACAGCCGGCGCCGCGCCGGTCGCAACCGCATGGACCGCCGCGTGGGTGAGCGGCGGTCCAACGGAATTCCACCCGCGCCCGATACGCCTGCCCGCCACGACACCGGAAAACGCCAGCGCAGCACCGATCACAAGGCTTCCTCGGCTCGACCCTTAACGAAGAAGAGGTGAGGCCGCTTCAGCTTCGCGCGCAGACGAGTGAAACAACTCTGCTCACCGCGTCTGCGAAAACGTCGGGCGCGGGCAGCAAGCTTAGGACGAGATAGCCCTCGGAGGGGAAATCGTAGAAGTGTCCCGGATGCACGGAGACGCCCTCGCGGGTGATCAGTTCCGCCGCCCAATCTTCGTCGCTGCGGGTGGAGGGCACGCGCAGAATGGCGTACCAGCCGCCCTCGACTTTCAATCGTGTCACCGGCAAGCCGGGCGAGAGCAGTTCATCCAGCTTGCGCAGATTGGCTCGCCCGCGCTCCAAGATCTGCGACTGGGCGCAGCACCGATCAGCCAGCCACCGGGGCGCGGCCAGGGCCACGGGCGCGCTGACGGAAAGGTAGGTGTCCGCGATGATCTCCAGGCGCGCTTGCGCTTCCTTCCGCAGATGGGGCGGGCCGCTCACTACGATCCAGCCCAGCTTCATCTGGGGCAGCGCGCAGATTTTTGATAATCCGCTGAGCGTGAAGGTGAGCACCTGCGAGCTTTGCGCGTGGGTCACCACTCGTTCGGCGTCCGCACTGAAGCCGTAGTCCGCAAACACTTCATCGGCGATCACGGCGGCGGACGTGTTCAAACAAAGTTCGTTCATCCGCTCCCGCTCGAATCGCTTCAGGTAAGACCCTGTGGGATTGTTGGGGTGGACCACCAGCACCCCGCGTGTGCGGGCGTCCAAGCGCGCGGCGAGGGCCTCCAGGTCCACTTGCCAGCCATCGTCGTACCTCAATGGATACGGTGCAACGTCAACGTCATTCAGCGCCCCTAGAAAATCGAACAGGGGATAACTCGGCTGCGGCGCAAGGATTTTCTCGCCGGGATTGGCGAGCAGCCGGAACACATACGAGTACGCTTCACTGGTGCTAGTGGTCAGAAAGATCTGGTCGGGATCAAGCTGCACGCCGCGTTCGGCGTAGTACTGGGCCACCGCGTCCCGCGCCACCCGCAGCCCGCGCGGGTCCGGCTCATACACCAAAGAGCGAGGATTGCGGAGCGGCGAAAGCACTTGCTCCGCGCCCAGCGCCAGTCCGCAGCACGTGGGGTTGGATTGCGTCAGGTCCAGCAGCGGCAAGCCCTGTGCCGCTCGTTCGCGCAGGAGTTCCGAAAGACGGTTGGGAACGAGTGACCAGTTGGTGCGTGAAGAAAACATGGAAGGTCAAAGTGCAAAAGTTAAAGGGTAAAAGCCGTACTGCTCACGGCGTACCCGCGCACCTCATCATAGCAATGACGGCGGGCACTCAGGGTCACGCAGATGCTCGCGGCGCTGTTGTGCCCGACGTTTTTTTCGGAACGAGCGAAACCACCTTTCGGCGCGACCTCCGCTGTCGCTTTTTGGCAGCAGCGAGAATTGCTTTCACGTCGAAGCGGTGCTTCGCGGCCTGCTCCTCTCGAAGGCGCCGGACTTCCTCCACAATGTAATCATCGGCCATGGAAAACTCCGCTCCCCCGTTCGCGAACGCAATACTACCGCTCGCCCGCGAGTTTCATCATAGCAACGATCCGGAGGATCCCGGTAGCATATTACGTGGCTGAAATGTGCTGCGTGGGTCCATGGGGTCATGGAGCGCACACGCACCCGGCACAGCGCGTTCTCACCGTTTCGCCGCGGCGGCTGTCCTAAGTTGATGGGTATGATTGTGGCAGGTCAAGCTGCACGAGTTGGTGGCGCGATTGTAGGAGATGGGCGTAGCGCCGTTCGGGGCGACCACTTTCACGTCAAAATTCACCAGGCGCTCGCCCGAGATGCTGCCCGTGTGGGCGCCCATGCCGTGGGCGGTATGGCACACCGAGCAGGAAAAGCCGTCCTGCTTTACGTGGCGGGCGTGCGCGCTAAAGCTGGTGTTGTTCATGATTTGGTTCAGGTCGTGGCACTTGCCGCACAGGGCATACGGCCCGCCGATGGGGCCGCCTTGCGTGCTTAAGTTCGGATTCGGAAACAGATTGGACACGGCCGTACCCGGCGCCGCCGCCTGGCTGGATTCGTAGCGGCGCTCCAGGATGTGCGGGAAGATGGATCCATGCGGCCCACTGGCTCCCGAGCCGCCAAATTCGCGATTGTCATCGCTGTTATGGCAATCGGTACACAGGATGCGAACGCCCATGCTGCGCCCCGGCGTCATGCCGTCCAATTGCAGCATGTTGGCGCGCAGGCTGGGCTGTGGGTAGGGGCTGGTGCTGTCGTGAAACACCGGATGGCTCGAGGTGGCCGACGTGCTGAATTGTGGAATCACATTCAGCGGGTTACTGGCGGCAACCTCGCGCAGCGCCAAATAGCCGAAATTGGGGCTTGATTGTTGTCCCGTCCTCGAGCCGTGACAGCGCAAACAATTCTCATATTGGTTGACGGCAGGATAGACCTCGGTCCTCCCATCTATGCCACTTATTCCCATCACATTAGCCTGCGAAGAACGAATGGCTGGCGCCCCGGGAAAGCCCACGATGCGATTGGACGAATGCGCATTGTGGCAGTCAACGCAAGTCACGTGGAGCTGGTTCAGCAGCGTGCTTTCGTTCGAGAGGTGAGGGCTGTTGCCTATGGAGAACGCGTGGCCGTATTTGGGCGCCACCATTTCCGCAAGCACGTTGGCGATGGGAGGTGAAACATTCGAGCTTCCATTGTGGCAAACCAGGCAGCTTTGGTCGTCCGCGGCGCGCAGCAGCGAGTTCCCCTGGGCATTGTGCGTGGCGTGGCACGACGAACAGGCATTGCGGGCCACGCTGCCGTAACTTCCCAGGGTTGATCGTGCCCTGCTGGTGACGCTTCCTTTTGTCGTCATCGCCGTGGTTTCAAAGCTAATCTGGGTGGGCACGCGATTGGAGGCCGTGGCGTGTATGCTTGTCGTCCACGCCCCCAGGGGATTGGTTCGGGCTGCGCCGGAGTTTAAGGCCAAGGCCGTTCCCGACACGTGCAACGTGCTTTGGCCTGCGGTCCCGGGGCTCTGACCCGCACCGGTGGGCACCGTGGTGTGACAGGCCAGGCAGAGCGCGCCGCTGGTGTTGGTGCTCACCAGGAAGTAACCGTTCGGATCAGTGTTCTGCATGTGCGGGTTGTGGCAGCTTCCGCACTCGACGTTAGCCTGAATAAGCTGCACGGCTCCCGTAGTATCGGCCGTACTGGGGGGACTGTTGACCAAGCTTTGCACCAAGCCTATGGAACTGCAAACATTGTTCGGACATTGCAAGGGAAGTTTGAAGTTAATCGGGTGCATGGTGGAAAGGTCAGTGCCCAGCATGTCCCCCGCGTACCAACTCCCGGTCATCTTGACGGTCCCGTACGGGACGAGGTGGCCCGGCGCAAGGCCCGTCGAACCTCCCACGGTCCCGTCGTGGCAACTTAGACAAAGGGTGCTATTCGTGCCCGGGGTCAAGCTGGGGATCATCGTGTTCGTCGTGGTCCCGCTGTAAAGCGTGTAAGCCGTGACGCTAGAAAGCTTTTGGTCCCACAGCGGCGTCCGCGCAACTCCGGGGGCGCCATTCAATCCCGAGTGTGGCGCGTGGCAATACAAACAGGAACCGCCCACGGCTCCCTTTATCGGCGAGGTGCCCCCCGGCGAGAGGTCGTGCATGCCCATCACGTCGGTCGGCCTCGGGGTTGGCGTCTGCGCCCACACCGGGATGGTGAATCCCAGAAAGACGGCCAGCACAGCGCTGAGCAGGCAGATGGGCGGATGAACAGACGGACAGGGGATGGACCATCTTTTCCCCTTCGGGTGCCCTGCGGGGCCGGAATTTTGCGATCTGCCCATTCGGCTATTTGCCCACCTTCCCATACCGTTTGGCCATTTGCACATTTCCCTTACCTGCCCACCTGCCCACGTTCTTTGCCCAGCGCGAAGTACTGAAACACCTGCACGCGGCGATTGTAAGAATCCACCACGAACACGCCATCATTCCGGTCGATGAACAATCCGGTGGGTAATTGAAATTCCCCTAATCCCGTGCCCTTCTGCCCAAAGCAATAGAGAAGCTGCCCCTGGCGGTCAAAGACCTGCACCATCCCGCCCAAGCCTTCCACGACGTACACGTGCCCTTCGGAATCCACCCCAATGCCCTTGGGACGAAACATCGAACCCGTGCCGTCGCCCAGGGCGGACCGGAAATGCCCCGTTCGATCCAGAATCTGCACGCGGAAGTTCATGGCGTCAACCACCAGAAGGTCCGGCCCGGCGAAGCGCAACTCGGTGGGGTAATTGAATTCTCCGGCGCCGGTGCCGCGGAGCCCGATCTTCTGCACTATTTCTCCCTCCAGATCGAGCACCCAAATCTGGTTACGCAATGTGTCGGTCACATAGATTCGCTGGGCCTGCGAATCAACCGCGATGCCGGTCGCGCGTTTGAAGTACCCTTCGCCCTTGATGCTGCCGATCACCCGCTGGAATTTGCCGTTCGGATGGAAGGCAAATACTTTGCCCGAGTACGAATCCGTAACGTAGATGTTATCGTCGGCATCCACGGCCACGCATTGGGGGGAAGTCAATCCATCAACATCCCGGATGCGAGAAAGGAATTTATACTTGTGCTGGGCAAAGTCAAAGATGTGAATGCCGCTGGCGCCAGGGTCCGTCACGATGATACGTCCTTGCGAATCGGTGACCACACTGTAGGGATTGATGAGGGCGTGAAAATCAGGTTCGCCCGCCACCCCATCCAGCAGGCGTTCCCAGATGCTGGGCCTGCCTCGAACGTCTTTCTCGGAACTGATGCTGCCTTCGTAGCGGAGCTTGCGTCCCCCCGTAAGCTCCAATTCCGGCGCCGTGATGGCTTTTGCCGGTTTCTGCTTCATTCCTGCCCCCGGGGCGGCAGGAAGCACCAAGAGCAGGCAGCAGGCCGTAAGTATTAGCTTTAGAAAAAGTTGAACCATCGCGAAATTCCCACGAAAAGTGACCCTTCCCGCGTCTGCGGCGTTTGCGCTACGGTGAAACCCTGCGCCAGGTAACTATAGCCCGCATTGAAAATCAGTTTGCGAAACTGGTAATTAAAAAGGAAATACAGGTATTGATTATTGTTATTCGAAATCGTGGAATTGCTGTTGGTGGTGCTCAAGGCCCTGGCATAACTGGCGGTAAACGTCATGCCGCGCAGGGGGCTGGAGCCGAGTCCCACCGAGTACGAGTCGCCGTTAAAAAGCACCACGGCCGACGAAGGGAGGACCGTCACCGGAATGGGCGTGGTCACCAGGCCCGTCGTGGTCAAAAGCGAGTTCCCGCTCGATTTTGAGTAGGAGCCGCTAAGACTGAATCGAGCCACGGAAAGCGAGGTGGAGTAACTTTGGCTGGCATTGGCGGTGCCCGGCTCGTTGGTCAGCAGGCTTTTTTCGCCCGTCGCGTAGGCGCCCCAATAGCCCCTACGGCCGAACCGACGCCCCACGCTGCCGTTGTAGCCATAGCCCGAGGTGGTGTAGCCAACCAGCACCGTCTGCGTGTCCTGCGAGTAGGTGAAGCCCCCCGCCACGTTCCACTGGTGGATGGGATGAGAGTAATTGGTCGAGGTGTTAAGGCCCAGAAGACTCTCGCCCGACGTGCTCACGGAGCTCCGCGTCAACCCCAGGACACCGTTGAACTGACCGCCCCACAAGCGATTGGCATAACTCGCTTCGCCGTTGTAGATGTCGGAGGCGAGGGTATTTCCCATAAAGGTTTGTTGCTCGCGTTCCACCAGGAAGTGAAGATTCAGATGCTCGGCCGGCAACGCATAATTGGCATTGCCGGTCAGGGTCAGATCGTGCGAGGGCAATTGCGTCTGGCTCTCCGGCGTGATCGCTCCCGCCGTCAGCAAGGTGTAATCAATCGTTCCCGCCAGGTTATCCGTGTAGTAGGCGTTGGCCCCTACATTCAGGTGAGATGCAGGCGCAAAACTGAGCCCGCTCGTCAGCGTATCGATGCTGGTGTTGAAGTTGTCGGCGTTTCCACTGTTGTTGTAAACTTCGTCAATGCCCATGTGGCTGGCGCCGGCGGTAAAGCTTCCATTCCACGGCAGGCTATGTCCCAGCCCCACGAAAAATATGTTGTTACCGGTGTCAGTTTGTTCCGATGCCTGCCCCGCCAGGAACTCCGGCGTGAACGAGACGGTATCCGCATGTTGATAACCGCCATTCAGGCTGAAACCCGCAATTTTATAAGCGCTCGTGGCTGAAAACACTTTGGAGTCCAGCGTCCCGTTGCTCTCCGCCCCATAGATCGAATAGTCGCTGGCGGTATCCATGAAGGTGAGATTGAGGGAGGGATAATCCTTGACACGCACACCCCAGTTCACACTCAGCGTTTGGGTGTCGCCGTTCGTAGTGTAGTTGCTGAGGCCTGGAATGCCATAGTTCCCGGTGCCGTTAAAGGTTGTGGAATAACTGACCGAGCCGGGAAAACTGCTGCCGCCGAAGAACTGGGCGCTGGCGCTTACCCCACTGGCCGCGGTCACGGACTGATACGTCGAGTTCAACCGCGATTGGTTATAAAAGGGCTGAATATCAAAAGAGACAAAGTTCGGATTATAATAATAACCGGAAAGGTCGGCGACGCCTGCCCCAAAAATGTTATGTTGGGATCCGGCGATGTTCGACGTGTCATTCCCGTATCCGGCAGTAATCGTGCCGTTCAGATTCAGCTTGGCCTCGCCCGTCGTTACCTGGGCCACCGCGGGCACAGCGAGCGCGGAAAAAAGGAGAGCGAGAATAAGGAATTTTTTCACAGCAAGTGACATATTGCACGTGTTCTGCCAAAGCTCGTAAGAAAAGCCCTCATCAAGGCGGAAAGGCCGGAGATAGGAACCGGGACACAGAAGACAGAAGTGGTAGCCACGACACGCCTTGTGTGTCGTGGTCTCTTGCGCCCTTCCGGCAGTCGTGTCGGGTTGTTTCACACGTTCACCCGTTGCGAGAAAAGTCATACCCTAAGAAGTCCTCACAATCTTCGCATTCTTGCTCAAGCTGGCCAGCAGAGCGTTACGCAGTTGCTCGGTTTTCTGTCGTTCCAACTGCTCCCGCAGGCCGTCCTTAATGGTTTCAAACTTTCTTATGCTGGGGGCGTTATGCGAATTCAGGCGCAGGATGGTGAAGGCATTGGCATCGAACTGGACGATGTCACTCACCTGCCCGGGCTGCATGGACATGAGCTTAGTGGCTACGATGGGCGGAAGTTTGGAGCGGTCCGCTTCCTTGTGGTCGCCCATCATCACGTGGAAATCGTCGTCGGAGACTTTTTCCGCAAGAAGTCCAAATTGCTCGTAGGTTTTCGCCGCTTTGGCCTGGCCCAGCGTAGCTTGGGCGCGTTTCCGCACTTCCGCCAATTGCGCGGGCGTGGCATTGCGAGGTGGCAGAAAGGAGATGCTCTGAAACGAGAACGATTCCGGAAGGCGGAAGGCCTCAGCGTGCTGATCGTAGTACGCTCTCGCATCAGCGGGTGTTACCACTGCCTTGTCCGCCACTTGCTGCTTCAGAAACTTGTCAATGAGCAGCGAACGCTCAATCCTGGCTTGCAATAGCTTTTGCGAACCCTGGAACTCTTCCTTCAGGAACTGCTGAAACTGCGACTCAGAAGAACACTGCTGCCGTAACTGCACCAGGGCACGCGCCACTTGATCGGGAGGCACCGTCATCTTGCGCCGCTCGGCCTCCTGGTACACCAATTCTTCGAAGATGATCATCTTGAGGGCGCCGGCACGAATATCCGGTTCCATGGCCTTGGGAAACCCGTTGTGCAGGCGTGCATAGGGAAAAATCGAGTACATCTCGCGGAGAAGATCGCGATCCGTCAGCACCGCGCCATTCACCCGCACCAATGGCTGGCCTACCGCATGGAAGGTGGTGTTGGCAATGAAAGCGTCGGGCACGTATCCCGGGGTGTGGGAAGGAACCTGAGCGCGGGCGGGCCTGACCACCAAGACACCCAGACACAAAAACAGTAGACAGAATGCGGGAGACAGGAGACCGGAAAAAGGACCCCCATTTCCGGCTTCCGCTTTTCTGGGTGTCTTGGCTTCTGGGTGGTTCGTGTTCATATTCCCTCTCGAATTTCCTGGAAGAAAACAGGGGGAGGTAATTTGCTCCCCCTGTTCGATGGCCAAGATATACCGACTAATTGGTCGGCACCGTCAATCCGGACATTTCATTCGATTCGCCGCCGTGGCAATTACGGCAGAACTGCGCGACCGAATTGCCGCCGGTAGAGGGCATATATTCGCCCTTGATGAAGAACATGGTTGGGTAATTGGTGCCGTTCCCACCCTGGTAAACGGTCATGCTGTGCTGGTTGTGGCAGGTGGTGCAGGTAACCGCGTTGACCGTGCCCGTGAAACTAGCCAGCGGGAACCCACTGGCTCCCGTGGCGCCACCCGCTTTGGCGTAGCTGTACCAGAGCGAGCCTGGATAGTCCACGGTGGCAAACTTGATCCAGTTGGGACCCATCGTGAGCTTCGTGGTGGAGGTGCCGCCGCCGCTGCCGTCCCAGTTGTGGGAGGTGCCGGGGCTGATCGTAGCGCTGGGACCCACGGGGTGCTCGTTGATATAATTCAACGCGCTGTTGCCCGGGGTTGTTCCAAACAGAGTGGGAGCCGTCCCGCCCACGATCGGCAATTCCTCAACGGTCTGCCCTTGCATCATTGCGGCTTTGGTGATCGAGCCGTCATGGCAACTCAGGCAGAGCATGACCGTGGTTGCCCCGGAGTTGCTGGAGGGGTTGCTGGTCAGGGGAGCCGCGGGAAGCGAAACCGTGTAGCCGGTATTGATCTGGACCGGCTGGCTGTAAAGGGGTTCCAGATTCTTGCCCCACAGCGCGAGAGCACCGTTGGAAGCATCGGGAGCTGGCTCCGTTGCCACCTCCGTTACCCATAGCGCCGCCGTGGGGGGCGTGGCACATGACGCAACCCCGGCCATAGCCGTTGTGCGCGCCCAACACGTCTTGCCCCAAGGCGACGTTAAAGCTGTTAGAACTGAGTCCAGTGGGTAGAGTGCCCGCGGCAGGCGGCTTGGGCGTGGTGCCGGCGCACGGGTAAGACGTGCCGCCGGGCAAGCAGGGATTCTGGGCCATCGCCACACCGGTGGCGAAGAGCCCCAGGACAATGAACATACTAAGTTTCTTCATGCTCGTAGTAAGACCTCCTAAAGGAGTATTTGAAAAACACACAGCCGGAGTCTGGCTTCGATCTGCGTCTTGGCCATCCACGACAGCCAAAACTTGTGGCAGCGCGACATGCACCACCAAGACACCACGGCAAGCTTTCTTATGGTTCGGCCTTTTCGTGCTTGGCGACTCGGTGTCTGGGTGGTGATCATTTTATTTCGCTGTCGAATCCTTTTGGGCCGCCAGAGGCGCAGCAGATGGCGTTACCGTGGCTGGGGCTTTCTGATCGGGCGCCGCAGCGCGCTGCGCTCTCAGGGCATAGGCCTCCACATCGGTGATGTAGCGGAAAAGCTGCACGCGGCCCTTATAGGTTTCCGAAACGACCACTTGGTTGGAGGGGCCGATGGCGATTCCCCAGGGCGACATAAACTGGCCCGGATAAGTTCCCTGGCGGCCAAAGTAAATCAGCAGGCGGCCTTGCTGGTTGAACACCTTCACCATCTGCTGGACGGCATCGACCACCCAGATGTGGCCGTCGCAGTCGACGGCAATTCCCTTGGGGCGCTCAAAATCTGCCGGCCCATCACCGTTCTTTCCAAAGGTGCTGATGAACTCGCCGTCGGCATCAAAAGTCTCGACACGGTCATTGAAAGTGTCGCTGACGAAGACCTTGCCGCCAGCGCCTACCGCCACGCCTTCGGGGAGAGAGAAGGTCCCCGGGTCGGTCTGATCATGCTTCCGGCTGGGCTTGCCAATCTGGCGCAGGAATTTGTAGCTGTCGGCGTCAAAGACGTTCACCACATCATTGCCAGGGTCGGCCACATACACAAACCGGTTCTCGTGGTCGATGGCGACACCGCTGGGATGCACCAGCACGTCCGACCCGAAGATTGCTTCCTGCTGGTGCTGAGGGTTGAACACCATCACGTGACGTAGGTTGCCATCCACCACGAAGAGACGGTCATCGTCATCCAGCGCTAGGCCGGCGAGAAAGCTGAAGTTCGCTTGCCGCCCATTGCCGATCAACTCGACGTGATCCTTGTGTTCCGGGTCAAAGATGAAGACGGCGTCCACGCCCTCATCCGCCGCGTAAATCCTGCCCTTCGAATCCACCCCCACGCCGTGGGTGCGGATCAACTGGAAAGGGAGCTTGTCGTACTGGACTTGGTCGGTGGGTAGTGAACCTGCCAAGCGGTCCATCCATGTCTGCTTGTGCGCCTTTTTCACATAAAGGCTCGGGTCGACCTTTTCCCCTGTGAAAAGATCTTTGAAGGCGATGCGCGGGATCTCCGGCGGGCCGGGCCATACGATCTTGCTGATGTCGAAATAAGTTCGCGCGGGCTCGTTGGTCGCGGAAGCCGGATCGGTATTCTTCTTGCCCGCCTGGACTGACGCCGGGAAAACAAGTAATAAAGAACAGAGCAGCCCCAAAGGCAGGAGATAGAGGTCTTGCCCTGCCCGATCGCTGCCTGCATGGTGCGATTTATGCGATTTTTCTGGCCCTTTCCTTAACACTTTATTTCCCTCCCACAATTGCTGGCTCTACTCACGTACCCTTGCCTACTTTCCTCCTACGCGCACATCCAGCAGGTTCAACCCGTTGTAGTGACAGCTCTTGCAGAAATTCATGTCGTTCTTCTGGTCCTTTACCAGGATCCCTTGCTCATTGCCGGGATGCGGCTGATGGCAGGTGAGGCAATCCATATGCACCACGGCCTTTGTCTTGGGGTCCGTAAGGTCGGAAACCGGATGGTTCTCAACGGGGTGCCCGATGCCATACTTCAGGGGCAGAATGGGGACCGTATTGAAGTAGTTTTCCGGCAGCTTCACTTTGCCGTCGAAGATCGCCACCAAATGGGCGCCTTCAACTTTCTGCGGGCTGGCGTCCGGTCCATGGCATTCAAGACAAAGCGCATTCACGCTTTTCGTGCGCAGCAGGTGCGCGTTGTCGCCGCCGTGCGGCTCGTGGCAGGTGGCGCAACCTTGTTCGAAAGCCGGTTGATGCAAGTGCTTCTTCTTGAACTCGGCCGCCTGGTCGGAATGGCAGGCCAGGCAGGCGGCCACCGGGTTGGGCTGGAGGAATCCCGGCGATCGGCCGGCGTGCGGATTATGGCAATCAGTGCAATCGCCCGCCGCCCCCGGATGCTGCACCTTCGCCGCGGCGATCTGCTTGGCCTCGTCCTCGTGGCACATCACGCACAAGGACTTCACGTCCTTCTGCGTCAGCACCACCTTGCCGTCCTTGGCGGGCGCATGGCACGTGTCGCACTGCTTGCCCTCAAACGGATTGTGCATAAATGCCTGCATCAGCTTGGGAGCATTGGACTGGTGGGGGTCATGACATTGCAGGCAGTCGGCCTTGGCAAGCGGCTGATTCTGGTGCGCCTTGGCCATCGCTGCGTCGGCCGGATCGTGACAGTCGAGGCAGAGGGCGGGGGCGTTCTTGACCAAGTGACTCGCAAACTCGCGTTGAGCCGGGTCGCCCGTCTTGTGCGTGGCGTGGCAGGTCTCGCAACCCATGTCAAGCGCGGCGTGGCGGCTGCCACCTTTCGGGACGTCCACACCGGTGTTGTGACATGACAGGCACAGGTTGTCTTGCTTCGTCGCCCCCGAGGTCGCCTTCAACAACTGGTTCTTGTTGTCCGAGGCGTGCGGGTCGTGGCACTTCAGGCAATCCCGGAAAGCAGGGCTATGAACTTTTCCCTGGATGTCGGCCGCCTTTTTGTCCGCATGGCAGGTGATGCACAGGGAAGTCGGCGTGGCCGTGATCAGCTTTACCCGCGTGATGTCCCGGTTCACCCGAACCTCGTGGCAACTCAAACAGCCACTTTTCATTGCGGAATGCACCGACTTGCCTTTGGCCTTGTCAGCGTGGCACTGAAGACATTTTGTCGCATCGGGGTTAGGTTCGAGACTGGGATGCTTGGCTGCGAGTAGGCATTGGACCCCGGAGCAGACTAGGAGCAGCGAGATCAGGGTGAGCTTGAGACTCAGTTTAGCCCTCTCGGATAGCCGTACTATGCGCATACACTCCTTCAGCCACATTGTCCCCATATCTGATAAGAGTTGTTCAGAAAGCAAGCGCTTGACCAAAAAGATGAATACTTTGTCTAGTTGTAATATTAAAGAGCGTTTATTTTCTGTACGTTTTAAATGGGGGTGAATTCTCCCTTATGGACACTGTGGTGTTTTGCAGCGCACTGGGTGAATTCGCACAATTGTCCGTTTTACCGGCTGAAATTGCTTTTGCTCAGGATTTGTCAGTAAGTATATGACGACTTGCTAATTGGAACGATGCGCTTGGTGATGCTATGCCGCGACTACCGATGCGCCGGACAACTTTGCGCAACCAGAGGTGGGGTGCAGGCCTGAGAATTTCTGTTGACCCTCGCGTCACTTTCGGCGACCATGAACGGTCCATAACCGCGAGCTGTCTAAGTGGGCGGTCGGTATGAACTTGGGGGCGAATCATGGTGCCAGGAGAGACGACATTCCAACCTGCGCTGACCAATAGCCGGGCCGAGGAGCGCCAACCCACATCCGCCATCCCGCATGAAATGCGCGCCGTGGTCCTGGACGGCCCTGGCTTCTCCCACCTGGGGCTGCGTACGGTGCGGACGCCGCGCCCCGGTCCTCAGCAGATGCTGGCCCGCGTGGACGCCGCCGGGATTTGCACCTCGCTTATCAAGCTGATCGAACAGGGATCGAAGCACCCACTGCTTTCCGGGTGGGACATCACCCGCTTTCCGCTTATCCTTGGCGATGAAGGCTCGGTCACGCTTGTCGAGGTTGGCACCGGTCTGCGCGGCCGCTATTGCCCCGGGCAGCGGTACGTTATCCAACCCGCGGTGGATAGCGCGCCCATCAACCATTGCGAGCGCTACCACGACAACGCGCGCGGGGTCAATAAAGTGGCCGTGGGCTACACCCTGGGCGGGCACTTGGGGGAATACGTCCTGATCACGGAGGAGATTCTGGCGGCCGGGTGCTTGCTTCCGATTGCCGATGCCACCCTGCCTTACGCCCATGCGGCATTGAGCGAACCCTTCTCCTGCGTCATTTCAGCGCAGGATCACCACCTTCATCTGACGCAGGCCAACCCGCTCGGCCCACGCGGCGTCGCTAAAGGTTTGAAGCCGGGCGGCGTTACCGTGGTTCTGGGAGCAGGCGCGATGGGACGCATGCACGTGGCCCTGGCCATGAGTTATCGGCCGCGCGCGATCGTCGCCGCGGACCTGCTGGATTCCCGCCTGGAGGTGGTTCGCACGCTCTTCAGCTCTCGGGCTGCTGAACTGGGGATTGATCTTCGCATTCTCAATCCCGCGCGCGAGGACCCCAAGCAAGTGGTCGGCGAGCTAACGGGCTTTGCGGGGGCTGATGACGTGATCGTCGCCGTGGGCGCCCGCCAGGTGATCGCCGATGCCCAAAGCCTGGTGGGCCGCGGCGCCGTCCTGAACCTGTTCGGAGGCTTGAAGAAGGGCGAAGACACGGTGAGATTTGAGACGAGCCTGGTGCATTATAAAGAGATCAACATTACCGGCTCCAGTGGCGGCTCGCCGTGGGATGTGGCGCGCACTTTGGAGTTAATGGCCGCGCGGGAGATCGACGCGGGCGATCACATTGCGCGCATCGGCGATCTTGCCCACGCCCCGCAATTCCTCGAGATGATCAAGGCACAGGCCCTCGATGGGAAGGCGGTGGTCTATCCTCACCGGCCGTGCGACGCCATCCGTGCGGTTAAGTGTTGGACCGCGCAGGACGAGCGGACCTATTTACAGGGCAGTGTGTAGTGACAAGCGCTCAGTGGCCAGTGCTAAGCTAGCCACGAACCGCTAACCGCTGCTGTTACGAGGAATGAACCGTGGCGCTAACCGGCCATCGCACTTTCGTGGGTTTTGGTTTCGGGGCCATTCAGGCAGGGCTCTTTCTCTACGAAGCTTTTCGTTCGGGAGGGTTTGCGCGCCTGGTGGCGGCCGAGGTGGCGTCCGATGCGGTGGACGCGGTTCGCCACAATGCCGGATCGTACGCGGTGAACGTTGCTCACGCCGATCGCGTGGAAACAGCACGCGTCGGTCCGGTGCAAATCGAAAATCCGGCCAGGCCTGCCGACATCGCACGGTTGGTGGATGCGGTGGCGAACGCGGAAGAAATCGCCACCGCGGTGCCCAGCGTGCAGTTTTATGCCGGGGCGACGCCGGGTAGCATTCATCGCATCCTGGCGCAGGGGCTCCGCAAGAAGACCGCTGCCGGAGGCCCGCGCGCAGTGGTTTACGCCGCCGAAAATCACAATCACGCTGCGGAGATTCTGCAAGCGGCCGTGCTTGACGAAATCCCCGCCGGCGAAAGGCCGCGGGTGCTTGGCCACGTGTGCTTTCTCAACACCGTTATTGGCAAGATGAGTGGAGTGATTGCCGAACCGGGTGAGATGCAAACGCTGCAATTGGTCAAGGTCACGCCGGATAGCTCCCGCGCTTTTCTGGTGGAAGCCTTCAACCGCATCTTGATTTCGCAAGTGTGTTTTCCGAAGCTGTTGGGCGAGCCGCCGTTCCACCGGGGCATCAGCGTGTTCGTGGAAAAAGAAGATTTACTGCCCTTTGAAGAAGCCAAGCTTTATGGGCACAACGCCACGCACGCCCTGGCCGCTTACCTGGCCGCCTTGCGTGGCCTTCGTCGCGTCGCGGACCTCCGCCAGACGCCTGATCTTCTGGCCTACATTCGCGCCGCATTCTTGGAAGAATCGGGTGCGGCGCTGATTCGCAAACATGTCGGTAAGGACCGCCTGTTTACGCCCGACGGGTACCGGGAGTACGCCGACGACCTGCTGGAACGAATGACCAACCCGCATCTACTGGACACCGTGGAACGCGTGGGTCGCGATCCGCAGCGCAAATTGGGCTGGGACGACCGCCTGGTGGGAACTGTTCGATTGGCATTGCAACAGAAGGTTGCTCCCCGCCGTTACGCGCTGGGAGCCGCCGCCGCCCTCGCCACGCTGGAGCCGGCGTTTCTGAAAACGGATACGTCCGCGCGTGCCCTGCTCGCGCCAGTTTGGGGCGACGAAGCCGTAGCAACGAAAGAGGCGCAAGAGGTCCTCCGACCGATCGAAGAAGCGAAGCAGCGGCTGAAGCGCTGGTGCAGCTCAGGGTTCCAAGACATTACTAAACTGTAAACAGCGGACTGCAAGCCTTACAGGATAGGGCTGCTTATTTCGTTTTGGGAGTCTTCTCTTTAGCGTCACGCTGCTGGCTCTTAACAGCTTCCCGGATATCTTCAACGTCCGCGAGGTCTCGTGTCCGGCCCGATGCAAGTTTCGACGCAATCAGGTCGTCGCGGGAAATAAAGAACGCGTTGAACCCGCTTTTGGGGTCAATCGTAGCCTCAACGCGGCTTTCCCATGCCGCATCAAAATCAACCCCCGGAATGTCGGAATGGATATCAACCGCAACCGGCTCGCGTCCCAAGCGAATAAAGCTGCTGCGGTCGACGAGATCTTCCTCGCGAATACTTTCAACGGGAGCGCCGAAGGCAACGAGCGCTGCATACACCGCTCGGCCGTTGGCTGCGTCGGGTTTTATGAACAGATCCAAATCCTTGGTGGCACGGGGCTGGGCGTGAAGCGAGACGGCGTAGCCTCCGATGATAAGGTACTTAACGCCATGGTCGTGGAAGACGGATAAGAGGTCCTTGAAGTCTTGGTGCATCCGAGGCCATGCCTTTCAGCGCGTAGGCCGTAAGGGTCAGTTCAGCTACCGCGTCCATTCGTTCATACACGGGTCGGCTCTGCCAATAGCGATACTCGTCTGATTTCATTTGCTTGTGGCTGGTGTACTTTTGAAGGATCTTTTCCACCCTCTCATTCTATCAGATGGGAGGGATTGCGGCTCATTCAATCACAGGGCTTATTTAGCGGACACTTTGTCATGTCCTTATGCGTTTTCGTACCTTCGGATAATTGGCTTTGTTTTCAGTATGTTCTCAGGTTTGGGAGGGGGAAAACGTCGATTGCGAACCTTTGTTTTCAGTAACTTCTCAGGTTTGGGCGTTTGCGGCGACTTCGGACATCATGTCTATACCAAAATAGTGTGACGAAAGGCCTGCCGCAGGTCCCGCCGCCGCTTCGCTTGTTCCCTCCCGAAAAGGCTCGACCCATTGCCATGCTCTACATCGTAGCCTAAGCATCTAACTGTTGTCAAGCGCAAATGAAGCCGCCTGACAAGATATCGGGGGGACCCTGGGGCTGCCGGCGGACCGCAACCGCGGCTCATGCCTTTGCCGAGCAAGTTTGGGGCTACGGCGGGCAGCGAAAACGAGTCCCTAAGATTTCCGTGGCGGGGCGGAGTGAATGGGTTCGCCGATGACCACGTGGGCGGCTTCCATCCAGGCTTCCGCCAAGGTCGGATGGGCGTGGACGGTGTGGGCCAGTTCCGCGGCGGTTAGTTCGGCGCGAATGGCTACGGCCGCTTCCGCGATGATATCCGTAGCGTGCGGACCGATGGCGTGCGCGCCCAGCAGTTGATTCGTCTCCGCATCGGCCACCCACTTTACAAATCCGACCGGTTCGCCGATGGCCAACGCTTTCCCGAGCGCGCCCATCAGGTATTTACCCGTCTTGATCTTGCGGCCTTGCTGCTGGGCCTCCTGCTCGCCCAGGCCGACCGTGCCGATCTCGGGGGACGTGAAGATGCAATTCGGGACCACCGTTTCGTTCTTGTGCAGGTAGCGGCCGCAGGCGTTTTCCGCAGCCACCAACCCCTGCGATGTGGCAAGGTGGGCCAGCAACGGGCCGCCCGTAATATCGCCCACGGCGTAGACCGTGGCTACATGCGTTCGCCCGTAAGCATCGACGTCAAGAAAACCCCGGTCATTGGGGATGAGCCCGGCGTTTTCCAGCTTCAGCGGCTGGGTGACCGGCTTTCGACCTAAAGCCACCAACAGCAAATCCGCTTCCAGGCCTTCCTGCCCGGCCCGGCCACGCACGCTGCGATCATCGGCCGTAATGTCTTCCAGCGTCACGCCCGTCAGGATGCGAATGCCCAGCGTCTTTTCCATGTGGCGGCGCAGTTCCCGGCGCACGTCCGCATCGACGACAGCGATAATATCTTCCAAAAGCTCCACCATGGTCACACGCACGCCCAGTTGCGCCAACATGCAGGCGAACTCGCATCCAATAACGCCGGCGCCGAGAACCAGGGTCGAGGAGGGCAACTGGCGCAGGCCGAGAAATCCCCGGCTCTCCACCACACGCTCGTGTCGCGGCAGAAATCCCGGCATGGCGGAGGTCGTGCCGGTGGCAATAATCGTCTTGCCCGCGTTCAGCAAGGTCTTTTCCCCGCCTTCGGCGTCGATCTGAATGCGGTTGCGGCTCTGGAACGACGCACTGCCTGGGAACACCGTCACGCCGTTGGCCTTGAGCAGTTGCTTTACGCCGTTCCGCAGCTTCTGCACCACCTGATCCTTGCGATCGGACATGGCTGCATAGTCAAACGAGGCGTTCTCGACGCACAGCCCCATCGACGCAGCGGACTTGATGCGCGCGAACAATTCCGACGACGCGATCAAGGTCTTGGTGGGAATGCAACCCCAGTTCAGGCAGGTGCCTCCCAACGCTTCTTTTTCCACCACCGCCACCGACGCACCCAGTTGCGCCGCCCGGATCGCTGCCGGGTAACCGCCGGGTCCGGCGCCTATCACCACTACGTCAAACGCTGCCACAGGCTTGTCTCCTCAAGAGTTTTTCGAATCGAATTCAGGAAGCGCGCCGCCATCGCCCCATCGATCAGGCGGTGGTCGCTCGAGAGCGTCATCTTCATCATTGAACGGACCACGACTTGATCGTTTCGCACCACCGGTTGTTTTGCGCCGCTCGAGACGGCAAGAATAGCGCTTTCGCCGGGATTGATAATCGCGGTGAAATTCTCTACGTCCATCATGCCCAGATTGGAGATGGTGAACGTGCTGCCTGTCATCTCGGCCGGGGTGAGCTGACCCGCACGAGCCTTGGCCGTCAGCTCTTGCGCCCGCGCGTGGATCTCCGCCAGCGTTAGTTCGTTGGCGCGCCGAATGACGGGCACCACCAGCCCCTGCTCCAGCGCTACCGCCAATCCCAGGTCGATACTGCCGTGCCACCGGATACTCACGCCATCGGAACTGCTGTTTACGGCCGGAAACTGTTCCAGGGCCAGCGCCGAGGCTTTCAGAATGAAATCCGTGATCGTGTAGGCCGTGCCCTGTGCCTTCAGGCCGCCGCGCAACGCTTCCAGCTCCGTTATATCCGCGGATACCGTCACAAAGAAGTGCGGCGCGTGCGTGAAGCTCTCGGTCAGCCGCTGCGCGATGATCTGCCGCATGCGCGTCATGGGCTGGGGCCGCTCGGCCAATAGGCGTTCAATGTCGGCCACCGTGATCGGTTCGCCGTCGTCCTTCCGCGCGAGACTTAGCAGGTTGATTCCCTCGCGCGCGGCCAGCTTTTTCGCCGTGGGGGTGATGTGCAGACGGCCGTAGCCCTGGGTTTCCAGGTACTGTTTCACGTCGCGCTCCACGATTCGTCCGCCGGGGCCGGTGCCCACAATGGGAGTGGCGTCGATGGCGCATTCTCTGGCCAGCTTCGCCGCACGCGGGCTGATCCTGAACACCGGCGGCACGGTAGCGGCAGGTACCACGGACGGTAAATCCACAGCGCGAGGGGCAGGCGTTGCAGCAGGTCTACGATCGACGGCCGCTGCCGGTTTCGGCGTGGGCGCGGCGCTGGCCTGCGGAGCTTCCGTCTTCTTGGGCACAACCGGAGGCAGCACGACTTCCGGAACCGGCTCGCCCGGATCACCGATAAAGGCCACCGTGGTTTGCACCGGGACGGTAACGCCATCGCCCGCGACAATTTTCAGCAGCGTGCCGGCATAAAAGCTTTCAACCTCCAGCACGGCTTTGTCGGTTTCGATTTCGAAAAGAATGTCGCCCTTGGCCACTGTCTCGCCCACTTGCTTGCGCCAGTGAACGATGGTGACCGTCTCTTCCGATTGCCCCAGTTTGGGCATTACGACGGCTTTTACCATACCGATGTTCCCTTATGTGCTCGATCTGGAGATCAGGAGCTAGAAGTTAGAAGCTGGGAGTGAGGAGTTAGAAGTAACCACCCTGCACTCAACCAGCCCGCACTCAACCAGCCCGACGTCAACCACCCCGCACTCAACCAGCCCGACGTCAACCACCCCGCCCTTCGGGCACCCCTCCTTAACTAAGGAGGGGAGTTCGAGCTAGACAGTTCCCCTCCTTAGTTAAGGAGGGGGCAGGGGGTGGTTGGACTTCTAGCTTCTAGCCTCTAGCTTCTCGCTCCTAACTCCTAGCTTCCCCCTACAAAATCGATTTCGCCGCCGAGAGAATGTCTTCCACCCGGGGGTAGAAGACCTGTTCCAGCACGTGCGATTGCGGGGCAATGCCGTTTTGGGCGCCCACGCGCAGTACCGGCGCGTCGAGGAAATCAAACGCCTGTTGCTGAATGGTGGAGGCAACCTCGCCCGTGAAGCTGCCCATGCTTACAGCCTGGCTGATCACCACGCAGCGTCCGGTCTTCTGCACAGACATCAACACGGTTTCGATATCCAGCGGCACCAGGCAGCGAAGGTCAATTACTTCTGCGCTCGCGCCGGATTCATCCTGCAAACGGGCCGCGGCTTTCAGGGCCAGCGGCACCGCCGGGCCATAGGCAACCAGCGTGATGTCACTGCCGGCGCGCTTCACATCGGCCACGCCCAGGGGCAGCAGGTATTCCTGCTGCGGCACCGGGCCCTTCTCGTTGTAAAGGCCTTGCGACTCGACAAACATAATCGGGTTGTTGTCGCGGATCGCTGATTTCATCAACCCCTTGGCATCGTAAGGCGTCGAGGGATAGACCACGTACAGGCCGGGAACGTGCACCACGGTGGACTCCAGTGTTTGCGAGTGTTGCCCGCCGTACCCTTTTCCGGCGCCCACGGAGACGCGCAACACCATGGGGACTTCCACTTGCGCGCCCGACATGTAGTGCCACTTTGACGCTTGATTGCCCACCTGGTCGCCCGCCATGAGCAGGAAATCCATGTACATCAGTTCCACCACCGGGCGCAGTCCAATCATGGCCGCCCCAACCGCCGTACCGCAGATGGCCGCTTCGGAGATGGGCGCATTGAAAACCCGCTCGCGGCCGAACATTTCCAGGAGGCCCTTGGAAAGCTTGAAGGCGCCGCCGTACTCGGCTACGTCTTCGCCGTAGAAGATGACGCGCGAATCGCGGAGCATCTCCTCGATCACGGCTTCCTTGATCGCATCGCGGTAGGTGATTTCGCCGTTGACGCGTTTGATGGACGGCAGCGGCTCGAGCACTTCCACCTTGGAAAACTGGGGCGGCACCTGGTCCACGAACGTATCGGTATACATGTACTTAATCACGTCGGCGGGCGGTGGGTCCGGAGATTGCGCCGCGCGCACCGCCGCCCGGGCGTTCCGGTCGCGGACCCTACGTTTCAGGCAGGAGATCCCCTGCTCGTCCAATACCCCGCCTTCCAGAAGCTGTTTTTCGTAGGTGGTGATGGGATCGACGGCTTTCCACGCCGCTTCTTCAGCGCGCGTGCGATATTCGTTGCGCGGGTCGCTGAGGGAATGGCCGAAGAATCGGTAAGTATCCACGTCGAAGAAGTAGGGCCCTTGACCCTCCCGGCAGCCCTGGGCCGCCCGCCGCACCGCGTCGCGCGTGGCCAGCACATCCATACCATTGATGATCTCTGCGTGCATGCGATTGTCGGCAAAACCGGCCGCGCGCTGGGCCACGTGGCTGACGCCCATCACCTCGTTGTCTGACCGGCCCGTCATGGCATAGTGGTTGTTCAGGACGAAGAAAACAATGGGCACGCCGAAGCGCCGATCGCCCGCAATTTCATTGGTGAATTGCGCCTGCGCCGCCCAGTTCAACGATTCCAGAACCACCCCGTTGCAATAAGCGCCATCCCCGGCAAAGCAACATACCACGCTGCCGTCACGGAGGTAGCGCGTCCCCATGGCCGCGCCGGTGGCGATGGGCACGCCGCCGCCCACAATGGCGTTCGCCCCCAGATGGCCCACGGTAAAGTCGGCAATGTGCATGCTCCCGCCCCGCCCGCGGCAGTAACCATCCTCCTTGCCGAACAACTCCGCGATCGTGCGATATACGTGTTCTTCCAGGGCCGCTTCGAGCAGTGCGTCACGGCCTGCCGCGTTCGAGTGCGGTAAGCGCTTCCGCAATTGCTCCTCGGGCATTTCGCGCAACGCACAGCAGCCGCGCGCCAGGCTGTCACCATGGCCCCGGTGCGTGCTGGTAATGTGATCTTTCAGGATTAGGGCACTGCACGCTCCTACCGAAGCCCCCTCCTGCCCAATGGACACGTGCGTGGGACCCCGATAATTGAAACCGGTCAGCGGCTCGTAGGCGCCGGACCGCACCGTCACAATCATCTCCTCCAGTTCACGAACCATGAGCATGTCTTCCAGGAGCGCCACGGCGGTCGCAGCCTCGATGCACCCGGCCGCCATTTCGGTTTGAAGGTTGCCCTGATAACGAAAGGCGGGAATAGTGCCGCAATCGATCTCAAAGGGAGCGAAGTCCGGTCTTAAGTCTTGCAGGTAAGCTGGGGTCATTGGATCTCCAAATCAGTAAACAGTGGACAGTGAACAGTGAACAGATAAAACATTGCGGCTGCTCATTGTCTACTATTCGTGCGGAAAACAGCTAAGAGCTGGCCCCGCTGTTCACTGTCCACTGTTTTCTTACGCTTGCACCACTTCAATGCCGCGCTTGTGCAGTTCTTTCGCAAGTTTGCGGTCGAACCGCGTGTCCGTGATGAGCACGCGAACCTGCTCCAGGTGTCCGGCCCGCGTAAATGAAATCTTGTGGGCCTTGCTGCTGTCGGCGAGCAAAATGACTTCGCGCGCGTGGTCCATCACCAATTCCTTGGTGTAGGCCTCGGTCGGGTCCGTGGTGGTGAGTCCTTCATCCAGGCTAAGGCCGATGGTGCCCATAAATGCTTTATCAATGTGGAGCTCCTGGATCATAAAACGGGTGAGCGGCCCCACCGTGGTCTGGGCGAGACGCCGAAGTTCGCCCCCCACCAGAATCAGGCGCGGGCCCCGCCCGGCCAGTTCCGCCGCCGCGCGTAATGAATTCGTTACAATGGTGATGTTCGAACGGTCCTTCAGCAGGCGCGCCAACTCCAGAACGGTACTGCCGCCGTCCAGGTAAATGGTGTCATTCGCCTTTACATAGCTCGCCGCTGCCCTGGCGATACGCCTTTTCTCCGTGGCGGCCACCGATGTCTTGTCATCAAACAACGGTTCGTCGAGGCGGCCTCCCATGCTGACGGCGCCGCCATAAACGCGCCGCAGTTCACCGAGCTTCTCCAGCTCTCCCAAATCGCGGCGGATGGTCGCCGAGGAAACGCCGAGCCGTTCCGTAAGCTGCTCCACGCGCACCACGCGGTCCTGCCCGATAATGCCGCGAAGCTGCTCCAGGCGTTTCGGCGCCAGATCCTTGCGTTTTACACTCCGCATCGAATGCACCTTCATGCTCGATCATGATTGATTATATGAAGATTCTATACGAAGTCAATCACATTCATTCATGGGGTTTCAGGGCAAACTAGAGGATTTCGGTGGGGATGCAGCGGTTCAGGGGCGGAGCGGTGAAGCCGCAGTCGAAAAGCCCTCTCACCACCACGCGGCAGAGCCGCAACCAAACCGGTGTCGTAGGGGCACCCCTCGTGGGTGCCCTTGTGGTGGGCACCCACGAGGGGTGCCCCTACGAGACGCGCTCCGCCGCGCTGTGGATATTCTTCGCGGCGTCAGGCCGGCGCTGAGGGTTACCCGCCGACTTCGTCAAATCTAACCGAGCGTGTATCCCGCTCTTTTCCGGTGGACACGGTCAAGGGCTTATAGAGTTCAGGCCGCCGCGTCTTGATCCATCGGCGTCCGGTGCTTTGCTCGAGCAGTGACGCGTCCAGGTCCGCCACGATCATGTCGTCATCTGCCTTATCCGTTTCGGCCAAGATCCGGCCATAGGGATCGAGAATCATGGCATTGCCGGTGCGCACCTCATCATCATCAACACCCACGCCATTGCTGAAGATCAGAAACAACCCGTTGTCGTGGGCGCGGGAGGGGAGCCAACGCATGAGCCACCCTCGTCCCTTGTCACCGCGAAGTTCCGCCTCAATCGCCTGCGGGTCATGGTGGCGGTTGTCCCAGAGCGCGCGATCGATGCGCCCCATGAGAAGGGGGTTCTTGGAGGTGACGCCGCCCGTCTGGTGAGGCGCCAGCAGGACCTCCGCGCCCTCCAGGGCCTCAATGCGAACGTTTTCGTTGATGTTGAGGTCGTAGCAGATCAGGACGCCCACCCGGCAGCCGTGCGGCGTATCGAATACGGTGAACTCTGAACCAGGAATGATGTCGTCGTGTTCAAATGCGTGGATCTTGCGGTGAAATCTTACTTCCCCGTTCGGCATGGCCACGACGTAAGTGTTGTGCAGTTTGCCCTGAGAATCCACCTCGATCAGGCCGGCGCCCACGGTCATGCCAAACTCGCGGGACAATCCGAGCAGTGCCTGAGCAGATGGACCTTGGGGCACGGGTTCAGCCAGGGCATGGAGTTCCTCGCGAGAGAGCTTCCGCAGGAACCAGTAGCCGGTGATACAGCATTCGGGGAAGGCGATAATCTCCACCCCTTGATGGGACGCCTTCTCCACAAATCGCCGAATCTTCGCGAAGTTCGCCTGCTTATCTCCCGGCGCGTGTTCAAACTGAACCGCGCTCACCTTGATGTCTCTCATGGGATTTTCCTTTCATCTCCGGTCCCGAAGTTTTAACCGGCAGGGTAAAGGCGGGGCACGTCTGTCCCGGACGGGTCATAGAGCGGGGCCGAGAGGTTCGCCAAACTTCTCTTTGTAAACGACGCTGCGCAACAGGAGCATCGAGGCCGGCGGCTCCGGCGATTCACCATGATGACCTAGAGGGAGGAGTGCGGCCACCAGGAAGTGGTCGGGAACGTGAAAATGCGTCTTGATCTGGGCCTCATCAAACTCCGCGATGCAGTAAGCAGAAACGCCGTAATCCGCGGCGCCCCGGATGATTTGACCCACAGACAAGAAGGCGTCCGCCAACGCCGTGCGCCAGGCCACTTCGGGTGAAGAGGAATAGTAATCGCGCAGCCGCCGTAGCGACTCGCGACCCTCCTCCTCGCTGATTTTCCGGCTGGCAACCATTGCTTGAAAGTACTGCGGGGCAGATTTCCAAGCCAGGGTGTCTGCTAAACAGATGACGATGACGGGCGCTGAACTGAGCGGCACCCTGAGGTAGGTTGCGGTCTCGAGTTGTTTTTTGGCGGCATCGGCACGCACGACGATCCAGCGCTTGGATTGCAGATTCCATTCCGACGGCGCCAGGCGAGCCGAATCGATGATCTGCCCCAGGCGATCATCGCCGATGTTCTTCTCCGTGAAACGAGGAAACATCGGTCCCACGCCCCACGGAGACTTTTTGTAGGAGTGCTGCGGGCCAGCACTGTCATTTTCGCGCATATAAGATTTTCCGTTAGCCGATCAAGTGGTGATAGCCGATAATGAAACACAATCCGAAAGCGACCGCATAGGCCAATTCCCGCGCTCCGAGGCGGCGTACCTGAAGCGGCCGGGGTGATTCCAAACACCACACGAGCCCGCGGACGAATAGAGGTCCAAAGGCCACCAGGATTAGACCCGGGAGCCATCGGGCTCGCCAAAGCAATGCCAGGAGCAGCAGGCAAGCGGCTTGATGCAACAGAAAGCCTCTTCCTTGATGGAATTTCTCGCGGACGCTGAGAGCTCGTGCGGAATGAATTCGCAATTGAACAAAATGAATTTGGTCGGCGGCGAAGAGCCAATTGGCCAGCCAGATGATGGCGGCGGCCCGGTTGAGACTACCCGTCGCCAAATAATACGCTCCGGCAGAAGTCGAGCTCAGCGCAATAGCACCTGTCAGTTGGGCGGTCATACGCGTGTGGCGGCCCAGTTGTTTGAGGACGGTTTGAACAAGAAACGCTGCCCCCGCGGCCCCACCCAGCAGCAGGAGTTCGTAAGCATGCGCCCAGAACATCAGGATTGCTAGACACAGGACAACCATGAGGGCATAGAAGCTAACGGCGTAACGAACCAGCGCCCGTTCCACGTCGTTCTGCGGCCGTAGTGCGGAGATGCCCAACCCCGCTTCCAAGGGGCTACGCAAACAAAAGAGGGCCAACGCCGCCACGGTGAAGAGCAAAATCCAGCCGACCCTGTCCCCGCTCGGACTGCCGGCGGCAGCGCCGGTGGCCAGGGGAACCAGCAGCATTCCCCAGGCTCCATGCTCACGCGGCATCACGAACGAGCGCCCGCGGGGGCAAGCCAGCAAATGCAGGACGGGACTGGGGTAGGCCATGCGGTCGAGCCTTATGACGTCCGGGTAGTCACGCCCCGGCTTTTGTAAATTGCTTTGTTAACTTCGACGAGAAGGTCCTCAAAGGAAGCGGCCACTTTGCGAGCCGCCATTTCTATGGAACAGTCATCACAGGAAGATTTGAGCCCGAACTGCTCGAAAACCGCCGCGGTTTCGGGGAATTTCTGCTTAATGTCCCGGACCGACTCTCCGCCCCGCACCAAGTCAGTGAATTGCACCATGGGTTTCCTCCACAACAACTCCTCCGGCCTCAACCTTGGAGACTAGGGGAATGGAGGGGTTGCTCTCGACTGCCATTCCGCGGGGCTGATAAACGCAAAACGGCTCCTCATCCATATAATCGCCCGTGGCGGCGAACGCCCGGGCGCGGCAGCCCATGCAAATGTTCCGAAACTCGCAAAAACCGCACTTGCCTTTCAAATTCCCGGTGTCGCGGAGTTGCTGGAACACCGGAGCGGTTTCCCAGATCTCCGCCAGGGTCTGCTGGTGGAGGTTCCCCGCCAGAACCGGCAGGTAGCCGCAAGGAAAAACTTCACCCTGATAGGAGATGAACGCGACGCCCGTGCCCGCCAGGCAGCCCTTGGTCATTGCGTGCATGCTGTCCGGGTGGCCTCCGGCAGGACTCGCCTGAACCATCTGGCCGTTCGGGCGTCCCCCCTCGGCAAGGCTGGGAGTGGAAGAAGGGTGAAGGGCCATCCCCGTCGATCCGGGCATGGTCATGTCCGTGGGCCCGATTTCGCGGCCGGGTCCAGTAGCCGGGGCGTCCCACGGCGTTCCCGGGCCAGAGGCGGCGCGACGCTCGGCGGCACGACGCTGGCGGGAGACGCGAAAATAATGGGGCGCGCACGTGGCCTTCAATTCAATCCCGCCCTCTTGGGCACGATCGTAAAACCAGTTCAAGATCTTTTCGTATTCGTCGGCAGGGACCATTTGCGTTTCGGCGATCTCCACACCACAGCCCACGGGGACCAGGAGGAACGTGTGGAGGGCGTCCGCGCCAACCTTCCGCGCCAATTCCAACACTGCGGGAAGTTGGTGGGCGTTGTGGCGCGCGATGGTCATGTTGATCTGAACGGACATGCCTAGCGCGCGCAAATTGCGCAAGCCGCGCAGGGCCTTGTCGAATGCCCCAGGAATGCCTCGAAACGCGTCGTGAGTAACGGCGTCCGCTCCGTCTAAACTAATCGAGACGCGGCGCACGCCGGCATCCACAATCTTGCGGGCTACTGCTTCGCTGACCAGGGTTCCATTGGTCGCCAGGGCTACACGCAATCCGCAATCGCGCGCGTAGCCGGCCAATTCAAAAATGTCTTGGCGAAAAAGAGGTTCGCCACCGCTTAGAACTATGATAGGTAGGGCTAACTGAGAGACTTGCTTTATTATGTTCAGGGCTTTGGTCGTAGGTAGGTCATTATTGGATGAGAGTTCCGTAGCGGTGGCGCGACAATGAATGCAACGCAGGTTACATCCCTTTGTCACCTCCCAAAAAATGAGTCGCGGTTTGGATTGAGTGGTTTTCATCAGATAATCACGACCCAGAACTTAAAACAGGCTGTTTTACGCAGCCTGCACTATTTAGAGCACGTCATCTTCCATTGCTTCGACACGCTCGTACCATTCGAAACTTTCTGTCCAGGGGCTGTAGGCGGAATAGAGTACGCACATGGCTCAGATTCAACGCTTCCCGTGTCGGGCCTTTCCACGGTCAAAATTCGCTTACGCGGCCTCACTCGTGTAGCCCACAATCCCGGAGTTCCTCCCCGTCACGGTTGGGGCAGTGCACGTGAAGCGCCGCCTCCCCCGTCGGGGTCTTGCTGATCGTAGCGCCGGATCGCACTGCGTGGGAAATAGCTGGCGCGTGCGATACCCGGCATCGCCTTGTCTAAACGTCTGCCCCTCTGTGATCAGAGTTTGCCTGATAATTTGCGAATATTACGGGGGTTGGAGATCCCGGTTCGTCCGATTTCCGCTATCCCCAACCCCCAACCTGGTTTTAGCCAGGTTCTAGGACCCGAAGTCCCTCGCACTCTTACGTAGGGCAACCGGTATGCCAAACACATCCAGTCGCAAATAGTCTGTGTGAATCGGGTGCGTACGCTGAAAACAAACAGTTTAGCCAAAGGAGGCTGGCGTGAGCGTCGGCAAGGGAGCCAAAAAACGCGCCGCTATCAATGCGTGAATTGACATTTGTCATCTCCGGCATGGTGTGAAATAGCGCAAGGAGGGGGCATACGAAGCCTATTTCGGGGAATCAACACCATTGAGGTTCGAGGTATGGCGCCTTCGCACGGCCAGTGTTGGGCTATCCGCCACTCCGTCGTCCAGGTGTCGTTGCCTTTGCCAGTCAGTTCGAGCATAAAGTCATTTACATTTGACCGCGAAAACACTATAAGTAAACACCGCATTTTCAAATATATCTGTGCTCGAGGTTTGCTCATGTATTGCCGGAATTGCGGACAACAGATCCCTGAGACGGCTGAGTTCTGTGTGAACTGTGGCCAGCGGCCGCTGGCGGGTACGCGCTTCTGCTCTAATTGCGGTAGGGAAATGCCTTCCGACGTGGGGTTCTGCACCCAATGTGGCGCACAGGCATCCACCGGGGGCAAAGATCTGGCCACCGCAACGCTGCTTTCCATGTTTCTGGGGATATTCGGCATCGATCGTTTCTATCTGGGCTATACCGGGCTGGGGGTCTTAAAGCTAGTGACACTGGGCGGTTGCGGAATTTGGCATGTTATCGATCTGGTCCTCATCGTCCTTAAGAAACTGCCGGATGCCCAGGGCCACCCCCTCGCTTATTCCTCTCCCCGTGAACCCAGCGACAAGGATTGGGGAACGGCGCTGCTCATTTCCTTTTACCTGGGTTGGCTCGGCATCGACCGCTTGTACCTGGGTTACGCTGGATTGGGAGTACTGAAACTCTTCACGTTCGGAGGCTGCGGAATCTGGTCCGTGGTGGACTCGATCTTGATTGCTTTGAACAAGTTGCCGGATTCAAACGGCAAACTCCTTCGCATTTAGGAGAGGCCAATGGCGGTTTTTTGCAAGGGGATGCCACGGTGGGTGGTGCTGTCACTGGCGCTGACAGCTTGCTTGGCCTTACCTCCCGCAATAATCGCCCGAGGGCCGGACATCTGCTTGTGGAAGCACCTTTTCCGTCTCGCAGCCTGCCCCGCCTGTGGTAGCACCCGGGCGCTGGTAGCGTTCTTTCATGGGAACCTTCACCAGGCACTGGCACACAACCGCAACGTCGTGGTGACAGGACCGCTGCTGGTCGGCCTTTGGGTTCAGGATACCTTGCGCGGGCTACGTGGGCTGGTATTTGGCGCGGCGGTTGGGAGGGGCGCCTCACGCCGCGCCGACCGCGTCTAGTTGGGAATGAGGGAACCCATTCGCTGGCCTTGAATTCCCTCCCTGATTCCAATAGAGTTGCAAATCTCAGTGATTAGCATCGAGACCATCTTGGACCGGACGTGCGGCGAGTTGCCGAGGCCCTTTCTCTTACGTTGGGCGGCTGTCCTCTTCAGTCTTTTCGTTCTGACCCTTCAGATCTCAATAGCCGCGTCGCAAGCATTCCTGGCGCTCGCGGGTGTTCTGTATATGGTTCACCTGCTGCAAGTGCGGCCTCGCATCCTTTTCTTGCCAGTCAAGCTTCCGCTGGCGCTTTTCTGCGGGTTATCAGTGGTTTCCATATTCTGGGCGGCGAACCCGACCGTGGGGTGGTTTGCCATTCGAAAACTTGTCTTGTTTCTGATCTGGCTGCTGGCCGTAAATCTGGTGGTCAGCGCCGGACACTTGCGGCGCCTCTTGCAGGGCCTGTTTCTGGTCTCCCTCTTGACCAGCTTTGTGGGCATTGTGCAATTTATCGTGCAATACCGCGATGCGCGGGCGCATCACCCCGGCGAGATGTACCATATTCTCACCTCCACGCGCATTCATGGGTTCATGGGACACTGGATGCACTTCGGCGGGCAGCAAATGCTGGTGTTCGCGTTTATCGTAGCTTACTTGTTGTTATCCACTTCCGGGAACGCCAATATTGAAGGTCGAAAATCGAAAGTCGAAACTCGAAATCTGGCCGGCAGTCACCGAATTTCGATTTCCGATTTCCGAATTACGGCCTTCTGGTGGGGCGTTCTTATCCTGATTGTCATCTCGATCGTACTGAATTTCACCCGCGGCGTTTGGTTGGGCTGTTTCCTGTCCGGGATTTACCTGGTCGCGCGATGGAGGCCAAAGTGGCTGTGGGTTTTGCCAGTGCTGCTGGCCCTGGTGTACGTTGCGTCGCCATCTCTCATTCGAGAACGGCTCCACCTGGCGATGCACCCCACTCAGGAACCCGCGTTATCCATTCGCCTTGAAATGTGGCGCGTCGCAGTAAAGATGATTCGAGCGCACCCCTGGGTAGGGGTGGGGCCCAACAACATCGTGGAGGTTTACGACCTTTATCTGCCTCCGGGTAAGACACCCGAGGTGGGCTATCACAACCACTTTCACGATGACTTTCTGCAATTCGGCGCCGAGCGGGGGGTACCGTGTCTCGCGTCCTGGGTATGGCTCATGGCGGCGTTGGGCTGGTATACGTGGAAGCTTCGCAGTAGGATCGTCCCTACCTCGCTCAGGTGGATCGCTGATGCATCTCTGGCCGCCTGGCTGGCCTTTCTGGCAGAAGGCTGCTTCGAGTTCAACTTTGGGACCTCGCCGGTCCTCATGCTGTTCCTTTTCCTAACCTCAACGCCCTTTGTGGCGGCGCAGGTCTGTGGTTCCGGCGACCGCTAGTTGTCATGAATAAGCTGCCAAGTGCCCGTTACAAAACGAACCCTAAGCAGCAGATCTTGCGAAGTTCGGTCGTGGTGGCGTTTTTCAACCTGCTGGGCGGGGTGAGCGGAATTCTGGTGGAGACGAGTATCGCGGCCAACCTGGGTCTCTCTCAGCGCTCCGACACGTTTTATGTTGCCTTCACGGTTCCTTACATCATCACCAATTTGATATCCGCAACGGGCCAGTTCTCACTGGTCCCCTTTTTCGCTTCGCTGGAATCAGGCGAAGACGAAACAGATGTCTGGCGCGGGTTTAGTTACGTTGCCAACATCCTGTTTCTAGGCTTAGGAGCCATCGCGTTCCTAGGCTCACTGGCATCGCCCTGGATTGTTCACGGCATCGCTCCGGGATTCACTCACCAGCAGGATGTGCTCGCCACCCAACTCTCTCGCTGGTTATTCTTGATCATCATCCCCGCCGGGATTGGCGAAGTGCTGCGGTCATTCCTTCTCAGCCGGCACTACTTCGCCATATCGACGGCGTCTGGTTTCATCCGCAATGTCGCGTCGATCGTGGTCATCCTCCTTGGGTTTCACCGCTTTGGAGCCCAAAGCATCTTCCTCGGTTACTTGGCCGGGTACCTGCTGCAGTTGGCCATCCTGGGTTTTCAGATCCTGGTATCTTTCCGCCCACGCTACACACTGGTGTTGATCGCCAGCGGCGAGTCTTTTAGACACCTGCGCGGCGCGGGAACTGCGCAGTTGGCGGGAGCGATGGCCTGGCAGGGGGTGGTCATCGTGGAACGGATCATCGCTTCCTTCCTCCCGGCCGGAACGCTGACCGCTTTGAATTACGGTTTCAAGATTCTCGGTTCTATGGCCGAACTGCTTGGGGGAAGTGTAGGAACCGCCGCTCTGCCCGTGCTTTCCCGTGCGGTGACCTCGGGGGACCGTGTGGAGGAGCACCGAACCTTTCGCGACACGCTTGAGATCAGCCTTTTGCTGCTCACCCCTATGGCAGTCTTCTGCCTCATGCTCGCCCACAATGTGATCCGTTTGGTTTTCCAGCGCGGACAATTCACTTCCGGGGCCACCGGCGTAATGACCGTCATTTTCTTCTACTATAGCCTCAGTTTGTTGCCCTATGCTTTTGTACGGCTGCTTAGTTTCTGTCTGTTCGCGCGCCGCGAGCCAGCCGTCTACTTCCGCCTCACCCTGCTCCACTACAGCTTGGTGTTGATGTTTGACCTGTTCTATGTCGGAGTTCTGCGGGTGGGAGCGAAAGGAATCCCGCTTGGTTTCCTGACGGGCTCATTGATTGCATGTGCCTTTGCGGTCCGCCGAAATCTGGGGGGGCTGGACGTGGTGCTGGACGGTTTGCTGGGTCGCTTTGCCCTGAAGAACCTCGCCGCAGCGGCCTTCTCCGCCATTGGCGTGGGCACGCTGCGGTTCTGGTTGTCGCCTCCGGCCACCGCCACCCAGGATTTTACGTTCTTGTGCATCATTTGCGGATCGGGCAGTCTCGTATATTTGGGCACGCTGGCCGCTCTGCGCGCGCTCCCTTTGGCGCGGCTATCGTTGCTTTCAAGGGAAGATGTATCGTGAAAGCCGGGGGCTGCTCCTTAACGACTGGGGAGTCGGACAGTTCATAATCAATGGAGTCCTACAGTATCCTGGTAGTTACGAATCTTTGGCCGACCGAGGCTGCCCCGAGTTTCGGCAGTTTCGTGAGGGCGCAGATGGAGTCTCTGCGCCCGCTCGGGGTTCAATATGACGTCCTCTTCGTGAATGGGCGTGAATCCAAATGGAACTACCTTCGCGGCGTTGTGCAGCTTCACAGGCAACTGCGGCGGAAGAAGTATGATTTGATCCATGCGCATTTCGGGCTTGCGGGGTGGGTAGCGCGCTTCCAATTTCGCCTCCCGTTGGTGGTGTCTTTCATGGGCGACGATGTCTTGGGCCGGCCCACGCAGACCGGGCGGATTACCTTTTTCGGGCATTTGCTACGCGTATCGGGGTTTATTCTTGCCCGGCTGGCTACTTGCGTCATTGTCAAATCACGACGTATGGCATCCAAACTCCGCATGCCTTCTGCTCACGTCATTCCCAATGGTGTTGACCTGAACTTATTCAGGCCCATGGAACAGGCGCAGGCACGTAAGGAGTTAGGCCTCGACCGTGAGAAGCGGTTCGTGCTCTTTCCCTACAATCCCAACGAACCCCGCAAGCGCTTCGATCTCATCCAGGCCGCTGTTTTTCTGGCGGGCAAAGAGGTTACCAATCTGGAACTTCTGACGGCGCGCGGTCTGCCCCAGAAGCGGATTATGCTATACATGAATGCGGCCGACGTCCTGGTCATGGCGTCCATGTTGGAAGGTTCGCCCAATGCCGTCAAGGAGGCGATGGCAACCAACCTGCCTGTGATCACCGTGGATGTGGGCGATGCCGCCGAGTTGATCGATTCCATTCCGGGGTGTTACTTGGTCCCGCGCGAAGCAGGGGCGATTGCGGAAAAGATTGTCGAAGTCTGCCGCCGAGGTGGACGCACAGGCGGGCGCGAGTGGATTCGCAGACTTTCCATGGAAACCGTGGCGCGGCAAATCGTTGCGGTTTACGCCGAGGCCTTGCGGCGATAACAGTTCCGTCCCGGTTTGTGGTCGAGAGAATGTGCAATAACCTAAATCTCGTTAATGCCGCCGAGCGGCTGCACGCGCACCTGCTGAAGCACCATTATTCACAGGGGCTCGTGCATGGTCCCGACGCACGGCGTGCGCTTCAACCTGCGGCTCTGGAGATTTCTGAAAGCCGCGCTGAGCTTCGTTCCCTGGAATGACGATTACGTCTTTATGCAGTCGCAAGGCTACTGGATCCTCTCCAATTGGATGCTCCACGAGGCGACAGGAGAACCAGGGTATCGCGCCATCGCCCTGGAGAGCACTGAGGCCACGCTCCGGTCACAGCAACCGGAGGGATTTTGGCTGTATCCGCTGCCGGAACGCAAGCACTTGATCGCCACGGTGGAGGGGAATTGGGCAGCCATTGGCCTTCTAGCCACATACGCCCGCGAACCGCGAAAAGAGTTCATTCAAGGCGCGGTTCGCTGGTACGATTACCTGGTGCGAAGCATCGGTTTTCAGGCCCACCCGCCGGGAGAAGCCATTAACTATTTTGATAAGCCGCGCGGTAAGATTCCCAATAATTCCGTGGAGGCCTTGTGGCTTTTCCTGCGGCTCTGGAAGCTGAACGGTGAGGCTCGGTTCCTCGAACACGCGGATGCTATGATCAACTTTGTGGCTAACGTCCAGCTTCCTACCGGAGAGTTGCCCTATGTTGTGGACGGTCCCTACGAAAAAGGCCGCACCCATTATCTGTGTTACCAGTACAATGCATTTGAGTTTCTGAAGCTCGCTTGGGCTGCCGCGCTGCGTCCCGATGCCCGAATGTATCGCATGCTTCCCGGGCTGGCAGGTTTCCTCGCCAGGGGTGTTACCGGCAGTGGCGCGAGCACTGCGGATTGCTCCCACACCGCGCCGGAAACGGATTACTTTACTGCCGTTCTTGGCGCTGCCCTTTGGGAGGCCGAAAAATTGACGATAGCCGATGGCCGATTTCCGGTTGAGGAAATCGACGAAACGCCAGCCGTGGATCTGCGGCGGAAAATGCGCGAACTTAGCCAGCGTTGCTACCGCCGCCTCCTCGCACGCCAGCGGCCCAATGGCAGCTTTGCTTACACCGCCGGCGACTACGGATTCTTGCGTGACGGCCGTTCGTATCCGCGGCCACAGGTCATGACGCTTTTCCACCTCCTTTACCCGGCGTGTGGGAACGGATTTGAGAAGGCAGTGACAAGTGACGAGTGACAAGTGACAAGCAATCAACCCAAGGCGAATTACGACGTCGCTTGTCACTCTTTGCTCTCCACTCGTCACTTCTCTTATGTGCGGCATTTGTGGAGTGTTCAATTACGGTACGCGCGAGCCGGTTGATCCCCTTGCGCTGAAGCGCGCCACGGATGCGATGGCGCATCGTGGGCCCGATGACGAAGGGTTTCACCTGGATGGCGAATTGGGCCTGGGAAATCGCCGGCTCAGCATTATTGATCTGCCGGGCGGACACCAGCCAATTGCCAACGAGGACGAGTCTATTTGGATTACCTTCAACGGGGAGATTTACAATTATCGCGATCTGCGCCCCGATCTCCTGGCGCGCGGCCATCGCTTTCGGACGAACAGCGATACCGAAACGATACTGCACCTTTACGAAGAGTATGACTTGAATTTCCTTGACCGCATGCGCGGCATGTTTGCGTTCGCCATCTGGGACGGTCGCCAGCGGCGGCTGGTGCTGGCGCGTGACCGCCTGGGAGTAAAACCTCTCTTTTACCGTTTAGAATCGGGACGCTTGGCCTTTGCCTCCGAGTGGCGGGCGTTGCGCGAACTGCACCCGCGCCCACCTGAAGTCGATCTCCAGTCGGTTTACGACTTTTTTGGGTTTCGCTATATACCCGCCCCACGGACTTTTTACCGGGGCGTGGAGAAACTGCTCCCGGGACATTTCCTCGTCGCCGATTCCGGGGGTGTGCACATCCGTGCGTATTGGGATATTCCCCCGGAGGAAGAAACCGCGAAGCGGCCCAGGGACATCGAGGCCGAAGTCATCAAAGAACTGCGTGAGTCCGTGCGGCTGCGATTGATCTCCGACGTTCCCCTCGGAGTTTTCCTGAGCGGGGGAACGGATTCCAGCGCGGTCGTTGCGTTCATGGCCGAACTGGGCGCGCGCCCACTGCGCACGTTTTCCGTGGGATTCGACGAGCCCGAGTGTAACGAGTTGCCTTTCGCGCGCGCCGTGGCCCGACGCTACTCCACCGAACATCATGAACTGGTGGTCACCCCGCAGCACCTGCGTGATGAACTGCCGCGCCTGGTGGCGTTTCGCGACGAACCGATAGCAGAGCCGACGGATGTAGCATTGTACCTGGTTTCGCGGTTAGCGGCCCAAAGCGTTAAAGTGGTGCTGGCCGGGGAAGGCGGCGACGAGCTGTTCGCCGGTTACCCCAAGTACACCGCCGACCGACTGGCAGGATTGGTCTCGGCGTTGCCGCAGCCGTGGACGCAGGCCCTCATCCGTTGGCTGCCATACGGGCAGCACCGCGCCAAAACTGCGCTGGAAGCGCTCTCCATACGGGATGAGGCGGAGCGCTCGGCAACGTGGTTTGCCTCCTTTTCGCGCGAGGAGCGGGAGAACCTTTTTGCCGCGGAGTTTCTGGCGCAAGTCGACCCGGCGCACCCGGCCCGAGTGATTGCCGGCTATCTCGAAAAAGTCCGCGACCGCTCGCCGCTCAAGCGGATGCTCTATGCCGACCTGAAGGTGTGGTTGCCGGACAACCTGCTCCTGCGCGGCGATCTGATGACCATGGCCGCCTCGATTGAGGAACGTGGCCCGTTTCTCGACCATCGTCTGGTGGAGATGGCCGCGCGCCTGCCGTCCCGTTTGTTGACGCGCCCGTTTCGGCCGAAGGCCCTGCTGAAAAACGCGCTTCGGCCGTATGTACCGGCGGAGGCGCTGTTCCGGCGCAAGGTGGGCTTCCGCGTGCCGATCGGCGAATGGTTCCGGAAGCCCCTGAAGCCCCTAGTTGCGGACTTGCTTCTTTCTTCCGATGCCGCGGCGCGCGGATATTTCAACGGCCGCAACATGGAGCGATTCGTTCGCGAACACTTTGATGGCCTTCGCGATCGCCAGAAGCAGCTTTGGGCGTTACTGAATTTTGAACTATGGTGCCGGCATGCCCAATGAAGGCCCCGCCGTTTGCATTGTGGTTGAGAATCTTCCGGTTCCGTTGGATCGGCGTGTCTGGCAGGAAGCCCGTGCCTTGCGCGATGCGGGGTACCGCGTTTCCATCATTTGCCCCAAAAGCTCCGGTTTTTATAAGAGCCGCGAAACTTTGGAAGGCATCGAGATTTACCGGCACCGGCTCTGGGAGGCCTCCAGGCCGCTTGGCTACCTGCTGGAATATGCCTGGGCGCTGGCCGCCCAATTCCTCCTTGCGGTGCGCATCTACGCGCGAACCCGTTTCCGCGTCCTCCAGGCCTGCAATCCCCCCGACACGATCTTTCTCGTCGGGCTCTTCTTCAAGCTGTTCGGCGTCCGTTTCATTTTCGACCATCACGATTTGAACCCCGAACTTTACGAGACCAAATTCCACCGGCGTGACCTGGGATACAGGCTGGTGTGCTGGGCTGAACGTTGGACGTACCGCACTGCCGATGTTTCCATTGCCACCAACGAGTCCTACCGGGAAGTGGCCCTCACGCGCGGCGGCATGCGGCGCGAGCGCACGTTTGTGGTGCGGAGCTGCCCCGATCTGAGCAAGATTCACATTTTCCCGCCCCAGCCCGAACTCAAGGAAGGCCGGTGCCACTTGGTGGTGTATCTCGGGGTGATGGCTCACCAGGATGGATTGGATCTTTTGCTTGAGTCGATTGCCATCCTCGCGAAGCTCAGGAACTGTGACGACACGCTCTTTGTCCTGATCGGCTCGGGTCCGGAATTCCCGCGACTTCGAGCGCTGGCAAACCAAAAGGGGCTTGACAAGCTGGTGAGGTTTACTGGCAGGCTGCCGGACCAGGACGTCGCTGCCTATTTTTCCAGCGCGGCGTTCGGCGTGGCGCCCGACCGCGCTACGCCCATGAACGACAAGTCCACCATGAACAAGATCCTCGAGTACATGTCGTTCGGTTTGCCGGTGGTGCTATACGACCTGACCGAGGGCCGTCGCTCGGCGGAAGACGCCGCCCTGTACGCGCGCAAGGACGACCCGGAAGACTTCGCCCAGAAGCTTCTGGCCCTGCTCGAGTCGGAGAGCTTGCGCAAGGAACTGGGAACGCGCGCGCGCCGGCGCATCGAAGAAAAGCTGAACTGGGGCAACGAGAAGCGGGCTTTGCTGGCGGCTTACGCGACGGCGCTTGCGAGCCGCTAGTCCCGGGCGGCGCAATCCCCTGAAGATCAATGCGGAGCCCGTCACCCTTTCCCAACAGTCATCTTGTCTGCACAATGGCCGTGCGTTCGCCCCCGGACACAGGTGCCCCTCGTGTTGCACGATTAATCATCAAGCCTAAAAGTGACCTCAATGGTTGTTGCGACCTCGACCGGAAGGCCATTCAAAAGCGTTGGCCGATACTGCCATTGGCTGACGGCATCCATGGCTGATTTTATCAGGGCAGGGTCAGGGCCACTGATGGGCGAGAGCGCCAGAATCTGACCGCTGGTCCCAATGACCGCCCGAAGGGTGACGGTGCCTTCAATTCCTTGCTTCTCGGCGCTGGCGGGGTATTCAGGCTTTGCCTGACGGATAAGGTGGGCCGCCTCAATCAGGCCCCCGACGCGGATGCGTCGCGGCGCAGACGGTGGGGGAGGCGAGTTATCTGATGACTTGTGTCCCCGCACTGTGACCTGCTGAAGCACTTCCCCAATCGGCAGGGTCATGTTCTGATGAAGATCGCCGGATGGTTTCAGCTCAAGGTCTGGGCTCTTTGCACGGACGAACCCGCGCTTGGCAAATTCGAGACGATAGCGCCCAGCAGCAATTGCCAGAAACTCGAACGCGCCGTCTTCACCCGTATGGCCGACTATGCTGTGCTGCGTATCCAGGTTGATCAGGGTGACGTTGGCGCCGGGAATGACGGCTCCACTGGGATCATCCACTGTGCCAGAGATTCTTCCCGGGGCGTTTTGAGCTGTGGCATGGATTATCGCTACCGGCACCAGCAGCGCCACCGCAAGAGCTGCCGCGAACAGCACGCGCCGTGCCGCCAAGGGCCGGTGATTGAGTTTGGGATCAAGTAACGCTTGCATCCGGACCTCCAGTTGAGAGGAATGGGCTAGAGCAACGCTTGTTAGCCACGCACCGTCCAGGCGCCGCAGGCGGCGGCTGAGCATTAAAAGGAACTCCGCGTAATCCGTTGGCGGGTGGCCAAGACTTAGCACGATGTCATCGCACGCCCGCTCCCGCTCTTTACGGATCTCAAAAGACGCCAGCCAAACGAGCGGATGAAACCAAAACAAAGCACACGCCACTTGAGCTGGTACCTGCGTTAGACAATCGAATCGCTGCACATGAGCCAATTCGTGGGCGAGCACGGACTCGAGCTGTTTTCGGGACCACTGGTGGGCTTCCGCCGGCAGAAGTACAGTCGGCTGGAATACTCCCCAAGTGAAGGGGACAGAGATCTCAGTGCTGGTTCGAAGCTCGACGGTGCGACCTATACAAAGAAGCCGGCGGAGGTTTTCCCAGCAAGAATTCGTTTGGCTCGTCTCGAGCAGTTGCGCGCGCCGTGCAATCCGCCGTACTCGAACCTCACCAACGGCAATCCGCGCCGCCCAAAGCATGGCTCCGGCCGCCCAAAGAAACACGATCCATCCAACCCAGGGCGAGGAAACGGCCATCTCGAAAATCGTCCGCCGTGCCGCGCGGTGTGCGTTGGGTTGGTGGCTCGGCGTGGCCATCGCCAAATCTTCGCTGGTTATCCTCTGCTCTCCAGTCGCGACGGTCGGCGATGGCAAGAGCATTGGCACCTTCCAGGCCGGCAGCGTCAACGAGGCGATAGGCAGGACCAGCAGCGCCCCCAGCGCCAGAGTCCAAATCATGTGCCGCGTCGCGGCTGAGGCGCGCCGCAAAGCTCGAGCCGCCGCAACGGCGAGCAGAAGAAAAATCGTCCCCTTGCAGGATGCTTCCACGAGGAGGGCGAGGCTCTGCGCGGAAAAGCCACGGAACGACGGGGACACCTGAAAAAGCCACCCAAGGCTGCTGGTCATCACCCACCACCCTTCCTGACTTTCTCGATCAACCTCGCAAGCTGATCCAGATCGCCCTCTGAAACCCCTCCCGTAGAGGGGTCGAGTAACGTCGCGACGGCCTGCACGGCGGAACCGTCGAAAAATGTCTCCACCAGGTGCCGCAACGCCCTGCGCCGGGCGCGCTCGCGCGGCGCCGAAGGGAAGTAGACGTAACGCAAATCCTTTTCCTCATGCCGGATGTGACCTTTCTCCTCGAGAATGCGGAGCAGGGCACGGACCGCGGAGTAGCTGGGAGCATTGGGAAGCGACTCGCGGATGTCTGCCGCTGACGCGCGGTGACGCTGATAGAGTACATCCATGATCTGGCGTTCACGGCGGCTGAGATTGTGGTCTGCGGATTTCGACATAGTCCCCTACTATGCTAATATTCTAGCAACATGCTAAATTATTAGCACAACAGATTCTGGTGTCAAGCGCATTTTTCAGCGGGGGTTGAGCGGGATGGGCGCGAGAATCAGCGTATCATTTCCCTTGAAGGGCTCTAAACGCAGCTCTAGCTCGCGCCCCGTCCCACCAGCACGATGGGGATTGTCTTGAGGAGAATCTTCCAGTCGAGGGCCATCGACCAGTGGTCGATGTATTCCAGGTCCAGCTCCATCCAGCGCCGGAAGCTCAGCTTGCTGCGGCCTTCGAGCGCCCACAGGCACGTTAATCCGGGCTGCATGCGCAAACGGCGGCGCTGCCAACGTTCGTACTTTTCCACTTCTTCGGGCAGCGGCGGGCGTGGACCTACAAAGGACATATCGCCTTTTAGGATATTGACAAGCTGCGGAAGTTCGTCGAGGCTGAACTTCCGCATAAACCGTCCGATCGGCGTGCAGCGCGGATCATTCCTGATTTTAAACACCGGGCCATCCACTTCGTTCAGCGCCTCGAGCTCTTCTCGAAGCATGTCGGCATTCTCGCGCATCGAGCGGAATTTATAGAGGATGAATTTTCGCCCGCCCAGCCCGCAGCGCGTCTGGGTGAAGAAGACCGGTCCGCGCGAGGTGATTTTCACCAGCAGACCTACAATCAAAAGCACGGGCGAGAGAACCACGAGTGCGCACAGCGCGAGGATGATATCGATGGCCCGTTTGAGCAGCAGAAATTCATCTTGCGGGGTGGCGGAGAAGGTGAGGAGCGGTTTTGTGCCCAGACGTTCGAGGTAGACTTTCGAGACGACCTGAGGAAAAAAACTGAGCAGCACCCGCGTCTTCACACCCTCTTCTTCGCAGACCAGAAACGCGTCGCCAAGCTTTTCCAGTTCCTCCTTGGGCACTACAAAGATGACCTCGTCAATCACCTGGCGCCCCAGCAGATTCGGCAGTTCCGGAAGCGTGAAGGCGGGATATGGCTTGGCCAGTCCGTTGAGGGTGGATGTTCCAGTTCCCGGTGCAGCGCCGGTATGAACGAAACCAAGCAAGCGCATGCCGCGGCTCTCGTTGACTTCGAGGGTATGCGCAATATCCGCCATTTCGGGGCCTTCACCAACCAGGAGGAAGGTTCGGAGACCGGCCACGCTTCGGCGCAGCGGCGTGGCGAACGCTCGGGCCACCAGCCGGAAGCAAATCATCATCAGGAAATCGATCAACGCATAGATTCCCAGGAGCAGCCGGCTGATGTACTGGAATTTCACCACAGAAATGACGGCGAACAAAAGGATCGTGGCGGCAAGCCCTACCTTGAAGGGATCGGTGAAAACGCGCCGCAGATTCTCCTCCTGGACCTCGCGATAGATTCCCGCCGCCAAACCAGCGGCGATCCACAACGCTATGATCAGCGGAACAATCCAGGGGTAATTTGAAATCGGGAAGAAATGCCGTGCGGCCGGAAGGTGACTGCGAAGCACGTGCGCCAATCCGAAGCTGGCCAGCACCAATACGAAATCCGCAAATAAATAAAGGAGTCCAACAAGCTGATTGTGCCGTGCAAACATGGGTCGATCCCTTGCCCCGGTGGGCAAAGCATATGTTAACAGAAACGTGGGTGCACCGACGTAACGCCGGCATCCTGCCGGCCTTTCTGTGGGCCTTGCGGGCTGGAAGCCGACTTTGCAGCTTATGATAAACTTGCGCTCTTCCTGGCTTTTTCTACTTCACCCGCCCTACGGCCGGATGTTGCGAGATGTGGTGGCCATTGAGGATGTTTCTGGCGCTCGGAGTTCTGCTGCTCTTGCAGAGCGCCTGGTCGTTCATCGATGGGATCCGCTTTCTGAGGCTGGTTCGAAGAAAGCGAAGCTGCCCGGAGGGAACGCATACGCCGCCCGCCGCCGTGGTGATTCCCTGCAAGGCGGGCGACCCGGGATTTGACGCCAATCTCGACCGGTTCCTGAATCAAGATTACCCGAACTATCAAGTCGTCTTCACCGTGGCAACGGAGGATGACCCGGCCTATCGCCAAATACGAGAACGGCTGGATTCGCGGGCTGCGTCCGGCATGATTTGCAATAGCCGGACATCACTGGTGGTGGCGGGCGTTACGGAGGAACGCGGAGAGAAGGTCAACAATCTGCTGCGCGGACTCGAACAGGTAGATCAGACCGCTGAGGTGTTGGCCTTTGCCGATATGGATGCCTCGCCCTCATCGAATTGGCTGCGCTCGTTGGTGGCGCCCCTCGCCAGTTCTCAGGTGACGGTCAGCACCGGCTTCCGGTGGTATCTGCCGGGGGAGGGCTTTGCCTCGCGGCTCCGCGCCGCCTGGGATACTTCCATCGCCACGTTCATGGGCGATCATAATCACAACCCTGCGTGGGGCGGATCCATGGCGATCCGGGCGGCCGATTTTCACCGACTGCATATTGCGGAAAGGCACTGGGCCAGCACCGTGAGCGACGACTGCTCGTTGAGCCGTGCGGTTCGCGAGGCCGGCGGCACGATCAGGTTCGAGCCCCGATGCCTCGTGGCATCACGGGAAGAATCGAGCCTATGGGAGTTTCTCCGCTGGTCAGCTCGCCAAATGATTATCACGCGCGTGTATGCGCCGGTCCTGTGGCGGATGGGGCTGGCCGTAAGTCTTTTCTACTGCGGGACTGTCGTGTGGGGACTGGCTCTGCTGGGGACCCCCGGTGTCACCACACACCAGCGGCTCGTGGTAGCGATCCTGTTATTGGCGGCGATTCTGCTGAATGGCGGCAAAGGCTACATCCGGACGCTCGTCACGCGCGAGCTGTTTGGCGCGGAGACGGACCGCAGTGACTCCTGTTATTGGCTGCTGTCGCCGCTGGTTTCGTGGGTCATGCTGGTCAATTTGGTTATGGCCGCTTTCACGCGGCGGATCGAATGGCGCGGGACTGAATACGAGCTGGTTTCAGCTGAAAAAGTTCGTGTGGTGCGACGGACCGGCCCCTAGAGTTGCCCCGGTACCCCAAGAAGCACGTAGCCGATGCAATCAGTTACGGCCCGGCGCGCTTGAGGAATGAGCCCGAAACGATCGAAGAAGATTAGCGCTTGCCGCGGGGAGGCCGGGTGGCGTGCCGCGAGATATAGCGGGCATGACCAGCAGCGCGTTTCTTCTTGCGAGGCTCAAGGGGCTTCGCGGGCGCCGCAGGTTCTTCGGCCTGTGCCACGCTCTGCGCTGCCGGCGTGACCTTTGCCAGCACCTGCTCGAGTAGCGCGGCGCGAGGCCCCGACCTTTTCTTGGGAGGAACGGTCGCGTTCTTGTAAGGGTGTTCGGTGTGGCAAGTCTGGCATACCACCTTCACAACGTTCCCGTCCACCATACTCGCCACCGCATGATTGAGCAGCAGTTTACAGCGCGGACAATAGTCGTCGATTTCATCACCCAGGCGTAACACGGGATCGGTCATGGGCGGCCTCAGGAGGTGCTCACTTTTCAACTGAAATGCGAACGCCGTCATTATATCGCGAGATACACAAAAACCAAAACCGCACTTTGCGCGATTTGACACTCCGCAGCGGTTGCAGCTATTCTGAGTGTTAGCCTCGGGACGCGGGGCTTTTCTGTGTCACCGGCCGGGCGTTGAGCCAAAACCTCGAAGACACCGAGGTGCAGATCTCCCACGCTGGTAAAGGGAAGTTATCCGTTGTGATTCCTTCATTAACTACTTTGGTGCGGGTAGGGCGCCAGATGCTTCGGCTCATCGCCCGGCCGCTCCTCCAGGCTCCGGAGGAAGCTCTGATGGGGGGCCAAGCTGTAATTGAAGGGGTGATGATGCGCTCGCCGCACTCCTATGCGGTGGCGGTGCGGCAACCCAGCGGGTCACTGGTGGTCACCCAGGCGTACCTCGAGCGGCCTTCGGAAAGGCACCCTTGGCTGAAGTATCCGGTTCTGCGCGGGCTGGGAGTACTCGGCCAGGCGCTGGTATTGGGAATACGCGCTTTGCGTTACTCCGCCGAGCAGGCTCTCCAGGAAGAACGGACCGCGGACTCGAATGCTATGATGGCCCGCAAGTCCGGGGAACTGAGCGGCTGGATGATCGCTGTGAATGTCGCTTTCTCTTTGGCCTTTTTCATCGTTCTCTATAAGCTTTTACCACTGTATCTGGCCACCGGCATAACCCATCGCTTTCTGCGGACTGACAATAATCTGAGCCTCAATTTGCTGGATGGAGTGATTCGCATCGGCTTGTTCGTGGGGTTCTTGCTCCTGATTGCGCAGTGGAAGGAAATCCAGCGAGTGTTTGAATATCATGGCGCGGAACACAAGGTGGTGTGGGCCTTTGAAAAGCGCGGCCCGCTCGATGTGGCGACGGCGCGCGCTTGTCCGCGCTTCCATCCCCGCTGTGGCACCAGTTTTCTTCTCGTGGTCATGGCTATTGCCATGGTGGTCTACCTGTTCTTGCCGTTTCATTCTTTTTGGCTGCGCTTCCTGGGGCGAATTGCTTTGCTGCCGCTGATCGCGGGGCTATCATACGAGTTTATCCGCTACGCCGGGAAATCGAAGGGGAGACTGTGGAATTGGGCATCGAAACCCGGCCTCTGGCTGCAACGCGTAACTACTCGCGAGCCTGATGACCGCCAATTGGAGACCGCTATCAAAGCGTTGGAAACCGCCATGATGCTCGAACAGAGCCGCGGCGGAGAATTGATTGTGGCGTGACCGACATCGAAACTCGAAACTGGAAACTCGAAACTGGAAAGTCAAAACTGGAAAGTCAAAGCACGAAGATAGGATCGGGCAAACTGGACTTGTTCGGTACTTCCGCACCGCGTTCAGCGCTGGCGGCCGCACAGCTTACAGAACAAATCGCGGCAATCCGGCCGTCACGAGTTTCGAATTTCCAGTTTCGAATTGCGAGTTTCCAGCTTAGCGTACGGAGCGACTCTTGCAATATTTAGACAAGCTTGCGGAAACTGAAGCGAAATATGAAGGCCTGACCGGCCAACTTGGGAAGCCGGAGGTGTTGTCGGACCCCGCGCTGTATCAGAAGACTGCCAAGGCGCGCGCGGACCTCACAGAGATTGTCGAGAAGTTTCAACAATGGAAGGCGGTTAGCAAGTCCGTGAAGGAGACAAAAGCGCTGGTGGATGAGTCATCTTCGGACCCGGAAATGAAAGCGCTGGCGCACGAGGAACTGCTCGCACTCGAGTCGCAGCAGCAGAAAGTGGAACAGGAACTGAGAGTCCTGCTTCTGCCCAGGGATCCCAACGATGAGAAGAACGTGGTGCTGGAAATTCGGGCCGGCACCGGCGGCGACGAGGCCACGCTTTTCGCACAGGAAATCTTCCGCATGTATACGCGCTATGCCGAAGGGCAACGGTGGCGCGTGGAAGTGTTGTCCACCAGCGTCTCGGGCGTGGGCGGGCTCAAGGAAGTGATCGCGCTGGTGGAAGGCGAGAAGGTTTACAGCAAACTCAAGTACGAGAGCGGTGTTCACCGCGTACAGCGGGTTCCGGAAACCGAGCAGCAAGGGCGCATCCACACCTCCGCCATCACCGTGGCGGTGCTGCCGGAAGCAGACGAAGTGGAAATCCAGATTGACCCGAAGGACATTCGCATTGACACCTTCTGCTCCTCGGGGCCGGGCGGACAATCGGTGAATACCACGTATTCCGCCGTCCGCATCACGCACCTGCCAACCGGTATGATTGTTTCCTGCCAGGACGAAAAATCGCAGATCAAGAACCGCGCCAAGGCTCTTCGCGTGCTTCGGTCACGGCTCTACGAACTGGAGTTGCAGCAGCAGCAGAAACAGATCACGGAAGAGCGCCGCTCGATGATCGGGTTGGGCGACCGCAGCGAGAAAATCCGCACCTACAACTTTCCCCAGAATCGCGTCACCGATCACCGCATCGGACTGACCCTTCATCAACTCGACCGCATTATCGACGGGAAGCTGGACGAAATCATCGACGCGCTGATTGCGTACTACCAAGCGGAAAAGTTGAAGCAGCCACGCAAGCGCGAGCCGGGGGAAGAGGAAGCGCCTTCTGCCATGGTCGGCTGATAGGTTTGACGATTGTCGATTGACGATGGACGATTGCAATTCCGTTCTCAGTTGGCAGTTCTCGGTTCCCGGTCAAACCGACGTGTTCAGCGCGGATGACTTAGGAGTGGCTATTTCGATTTGAATTATCATCACCAGCTTCCGATCGTTCTATAGAACGGTTCACGGATCACTGAAGGCTGACGCCTTTCAATCGTCAATCGACAATCCTCAATCGACAATCAAAAATGCCTCCACTGCGCGCCACACTTCGGCAAGGACTCCAAACCCTTCTCCATCATCAAGTCCCCTCGGCGCAGCTTGCCGCCGAACTGCTGCTGATGCACGTTCTGCGGCGTGACCGCGGCTACCTCCACGCGCACCCGGAGCAGGATGTGCCGGCGGAAAACTTCGAGCGCTACTTACATCTTATTGCCGAGCGGACAACCGGAAAACCGACGCAATATCTCACCGGACATCAGGAATTCTGGGGACTGGATTTTGAGGTTACGCCGGACGTGCTGATCCCGCGGCCCGAGACGGAGCACGTGGTGGAACGCGTTTTGGAACTGGCTCATCGGTCGGGCCACGCGAAGGACGCACGCTTGAGGATCGTCGATGTCGGGACCGGTTCGGGATGCATCGTGTTGGCGCTAGCGTCGGAATTGCCGCGCGCCATTCTATTCGGCGTGGACATTTCGCGCGCGGCGCTGGTGGTGGCTTCGCGAAACGCCGTGCACCTCGGGATGCCGGATCGGGTGAAGTTTCTGGAAGGCGACTTGTTGAATCGACTGCTGCAGCCCGATTTTGCGGGAACATTTGACTTCATCGTCTCCAACCCTCCCTACGTGGCCAAACACGAAGTTGACATGGTGCAGCGCGAAGTGCGTGAACACGAGCCACGCATCGCCTGGGGCGGCGATCTCGAGCGCGGTGAGGAAATCTATGAGCGGCTGTTTCCGCAGGCGCTCCGCGCGCTCAAGCCCGCCGGGCACGTGGTGGTCGAGATTGGTTACAACCTGTCCGACCGCGTGCTGGCGCTTATTGGGAATGACTGGGAAGAGGCGGAAGTCGTTCCCGACCTGGCTGGAATCCCCAGAGTGGTGAGCGCCAGAAAGGCATCGGGAAACCTCTAGCAGGGGGTCATTGCCGCAGCATTCGCGAAGGCGCATACTTGGACCCGGGGGTCGGCATGAAAGTCCGGATCGTGATCATCGCTCGCCTGCTGGCCTTGCTGTGGGCCGGGTTCTGGACCATCTTCTTTATTGCTGAAGCCTGGGCGTGGAAAAGTTCTGCTGGTGCGGCGGCATTCTGGGCGGGAGTAGGCCTTTTCTTCTTAGTCCTGGCGCTGGTGCCCTGGGGTTGGGAACGCGGCGGAGGCGTTCTGCTCGCACTGGTCGGATTAGCGGTGGGAATTGCCTACCCGTTCTGGGCCCCGTCGCGACTGGCTCTCGCCAGCCGCATTGTGACGGCTCTCACCCTTAGCGTGCCTCCGCTTGTGGCCGGGATGGTCTTCCTGTTGCGTCGTCGAGCCGCCGCCGCTCACACTTGAAGTACACCATGCTCCGCCAAATCCTGCACGTTGACATGGACGCGTTCTTTGTTTCAGTGGAGGAGCTTGAGAATCCTTCGCTCAAGGGGAAAGCCGTCATTGTCGGAGCGGACCCTGGTGGCCGCGGCGTGGTGGCAGCGGCCAGTTACGAAGCACGCAAATTCGGTGTGCATTCGGCTATGCCGATTGGGATGGCCAAGAAGCTCTGTCCCCACGCGATTTTCCTGCGCGGCCAGCATCGCAAGTACGGGGAATACTCGCGGCAGATCCATCACATCTTCGAAGAGTTCACGCCTGTCGTGGAGATGGTTTCGATCGATGAGGCTTATCTTGATCTCACGGGGTGTGAGCGCCTCCATGGTTCGGCGTTTCGGGGCGCCGACCGGCTGATCCGCACCATCAAGCAACGGACGGGCCTGAATTGCTCGGTCGGGCTTTCGACTTCTCACCTGGTTTCCAAGATCGCCTCCGACCAGGCGAAACCCCATGGGCTCCTATACATTCTGCCGGGCTTTGAAGCTAAGTTCCTGGCGCCACTTCCCATTCGCCGCATGCCGGGGATTGGAAAGGTCACCGAACCGGGACTGCGCTCGCTGGGCATCGTGAACATCGGCGACTTGCAGCAGTTAGGTCGGGAGAAATTGCGGGAACGATTCGGTAAATTCGGCGAATGGCTGTACACGAAATCCTGCGGGCTGGATATTGAGGCGTACCAGTACGAAGAAGAGCCCAAATCAATCAGCCACGAAACCACGTTTGACGAGGACATTGACGACACCGAAGAGGTGGAGAGAACGCTTTCCTATCTTTCGCAACTCGTGGGCCGGCGCTTGCGCGATCACGGCCTCTTCGCGCGGACGGTGGGATTGAAGCTGCGCTTCGCCCCGTTCAAAACGCTTACCCGCGACGTCACCCTGGATGAACCGACCAACCTCGACTCCGTCATTTTTGAAAACGTGCTACGGCTGGTCGAAGATACCTGGACTGCTAAACAGAAAATCAGGCTGGTGGGCGTGCGCATGTCGAACCTCGGACGCGCGGTATTCCAGCGCAGCCTCATCGACGCGGCCCAGCGCGCGAAGCTCGACAAGGTACTGAAGGCGGCTGACAAGGTCCGCGAAAAGTTCGGATTTGACGCGGTGCAATTGGCACGCTCGGTGGATCGGGGCCAGGGCGCGAAGCCGCGCAAACGGCGGGAGTTCCTGGGACGAGAGTAAACCAACGCGTCGAATTCCGGTTTTGAGAAATCTGAGCACAAGTTCTCAATTCGTGCTTGCATTCGAACCCGCCGGTGGATAAAACTGTTTGTGACTTCCATGTCACGTCCACGCGATCCCGCCGAGTTTCGATGCACGCGCCAGTTTGAATCACTGGCGTGGCGCGAGGGTTGGCAGTTGGTGGCAGGCTGCGATGAAGCCGGACGCGGCGCGCTGCTGGGTCCGCTTTACGCCGCCGCCGTGATCTTGGATCGCGCCATAACCATCCCCGGCATCGATGACTCCAAGAAGCTCACGCCGGCCTGCCGGGAAGCGCTGGCGCAGGAAATTCGCGCCAAAGCGACAGCGTGGCAGGTGGCGGCAATCACCGCGGAGGAAGTGGATGTGCTGAATGTCTACGAGGCGTCGCGCCAAGGCATGCTGCGGGCGCTGAAAGCTCTGAGCCCCGCGCCCGCTTACATTCTGACTGATGCCATGCCGCTGCGCAATGAGGTCGGCGGATTCAGCGTTCCTTATCGGGCCATCATTCACGGCGACGCGCGTTCGGTTTCCATTGCCGCTGCGTCGATTTTGGCCAAAGTGGCCCGCGATGAGCACATGGTAAAACTGGACGGCCTTTTTCCGCAATACGGCCTTGCCAGGAACAAAGGTTACGGCACACCCGATCATCTGGATGCGCTCTCCCGTTTTGGCCCCTGCTGCGAACACCGCAAGACCTACCAACCGGTGAAGGACTACCTGATGCCGCTATTCCCTTTTGTGCCGTCCGCCTGAGAGGCCACGAACCAGCTTCGTGGTAAAGCCGGGCTCGGGGACAAATTTTGTTAAGTGCGGCTGTAGCCTATGCACGCTGGCAGACAGGCCGTGCTATACTGCTGGCTTCGTTCACCAAAATTGTGAGGACTGGAATGGCTTCGCTAACGATTAAGGGCGGCCGCGTTCTTTCGCCGGAAGACAACCTGGATGGCGCGCTGGACGTCCGTATTGAAAACGGCGCAATTCGGGAGATCGGTCCAAACCTCGCGGGCGGAGCGGATGAAACGTTTGACGCGCGTGGCAGCGTGGTGGCGCCGGGCTTTGTTGATATCCACGTACATCTGCGCGAGCCCGGCGGCGAGGCATCGGAGACGCTTGAGAGTGGGTTGGCCGCCGCCGTGGCCGGGGGATTTACGGCCGTCGCCAGCATGCCGAACACGAAACCGACGATCGACCGACCGGAGTTGGTGGCCGCGCAGATCGAGAAAGCGTGCAGGTTGAGGTTGGCGCGGGTGTTTCCGGTGGGGGCCGTCACTGCCGCGAGCCAGGGGGAATCGCTTACCAACTTTGCGGCATTGGTCGCGGCGGGCGCAGTGGCGTTCTCCGACGACGGACGCGCGGTGAAGACGGCGGGCCTGCTTCGGCTCGCATTCGAACGAGTTAGGGAATTGGGCGCGCCCATCACCGAGCACTGCGAAGACCCCAGCCTGAGCGCGGACGGCGTGATCAACGAAGGCCCGGTGGCCGAGCGGCTAGGCGTGCGCGGGATTCCCGCCTTGTCGGAGGATGTGTGCGTAGCCCGCGACCTCGTGGTAGCGGAAGCTACGGGAGGCCATTTGCACGTCGCGCATCTATCCTCAGCGCGGGCGCTTGACATGGTGCGGCAGGCCAAGCGGCGCGGTGTCCGCGTAACCTGCGAAGTCACGCCGCACCATTTCTCACTTACGGACGAAGCCGTGTTGGCGCACGGCGCGAACGCGAAGATGAATCCACCTCTGCGCAGCGCTCGGGATGTGGAAGCGATCCGTGCCGGTATCGCCGACGGCACCATTGATGCGGTCGCTACCGACCACGCGCCCCACGCCCCGGAGTTGAAAGCGAAGCCCCTCGACGGCGGCGCGCCTTTCGGGATCATCGGCCTCGAGAACAGCGCTGGGTTTGGCTCTGACCGAACTAGTCCATCCGGGTGTGATCTCGCTGTGGCACTTGATTTCGCTCCTGTCCACCAATCCCGCGCGCATTATCAACCAACCGCTTGGCCACCTACAGATCGGCGGCGCGGCCGATCTCACCGTCTTCGACCCGAATCTTACCTGGACTTACCACGCTTCGGAAGGCCGCTCCAAGAGCCGCAATACCCCGTTCGACGGCCGTACCTTCCGCGGTGCCGTCACGGCCACCATTGTTGCCGGCAACGTGGTGTACCGGCGGATCTAGCCGATGGATCTGAGTTGGGGAACTCTGTGCGCGCCAGTTGTTGCGACTGCGGCTGAATCAATAGACGCGAGCAGGACAGTAAACAGGCGGCTTCGCCCTGCCTATCCTGGCGGAGCAGAACAGGGGCGGTCACATTACGCGGCCTTCGGCTCTTCTTTCAGGCTTTGGGCCTGGATGGCGGTAATGATCGCGGCCACCACAATGTCTTCCGGTTTGCAGCCCCGCGACAGGTCATTAGCGGCTTTGGCGAGTCCTTGCAAGATAGGACCAATGGCCTGACATCCGCCGAAGCGCTCGGCCAGTTTGTAACCGATATTGCCGGCGTTCAGGTCCGGGAAGATCAGCACGTTCGCATGTCCCGCGACGGGCGAACCCGGCGCCTTGCGCTCGCCGACTTCGGGAATCAGGGCGGCGTCACCTTGAAGCTCGCCGTCCACCGCCAGATTGGGCGCGCGCTCCCTGACGAGTTTTAATGCTTCCCGGACCGCGTCGATCATGGGGTGTTCAGCGCTGCCCTTGGTTGAGAAGGAGAGCAACGCCACCTTGGGTTCTGCTTCCAGCAGCGCCCGCGCGTTGGCGGCGGTGGCGATGGCGATATCCGCCAGTTGCGATGGGGTGGGTTGCGGAACCACGCCGCTGTCAGCGAAAAGCGTGGCGCCGTCGGTGCCCAGGTGCTTGCGCGGGGAAAGCATCAGGAAGAAGCTCGAAACCAAGGACACGCCACGGGCTACTCCTATGCCCAAAAGCGCCGCGCGCACCGTATCGGCGGTGGTGTTCAACGCTCCGCCCACCGAACCGTCGGCGTCCCCGGCGGAGACCATCAGCGCGGCGTAGTTGCGCGCCAAACGCGCAGCTTGGAGCGCCTGCTCCTCGGTCATTCCTTTGGCGCGCCGGCGCTGATAGAGCGTCTCTGCGTATTGACCCAGCTTGGGGCTGGACGTGGGGTCAAGAAGTTGTGCCGTTTCCAATTGGATTCCCAGCGCTTGCAGGCGGGAATTGATCTTTTTGACGTCACCGAGCAACGTCAGATAGCCCAGTTTTTGCTGCTCGATCAGGCGAGCGGCTTCCAGGGTGCGGTCTTCTTCCCCCTCAAAAAGCACGATATTCTGGGGAAAAGCCCGGGCGCGCGCACGTAATCTCTCTAGAATCTCCATGTACCCTCCCGCCACAGTAGCGGCAAAATTCGTGAAACCGTCGAGGCCACTGCGTCAAAACACGACATTTTGTCTTTACCGCCCTTTATCAACCAAGCCTCATTGCTCTCAATGCACGCTCAGTGCCACTCATCGACACTACCCCGCTGTCGGGGGGGCTCACGTGATTTGGAACCCCTTGCCTTAGCTAAGGAAGCCCACGCGTCACACCTCCTCGGGCACAACGAATGGTGGGCGGTAACCGCGTCCGGCGTCGCGCAGCAGTTGGCTGGCTTCGTCGTCGCCGATGACCTGTTCAGTTGCGGGATCGAAGTTCACGGTTCTGCCCAGTCGATACGACGCGTTGGCAAGGTGCATGATGGTCGCGGAGATGTGGCCTTCCTCGATGGGTGCGTTAAGCTCTTCTTTCTTGCGGCTGCGCACGCAATTGATGAAGTTGGCGTAGTGGTGGCCGTCTTCAGGCCCGCGGCTGGGCCCGGGGGTCTGCTCCTTTCCCAGCCAAGTCAGGTACGGGTTCTCCATGTCCTCATTTCCTATCGCCAGGTAACCATTGGACCCGAAGAAGATGTCGCCGTAAGTGTTGGTATCTCCCTTTTCGCCCCCCATTTTGATGCTGCCGATCTCCGCCTCGCGATCGGTGATCCAGTGGCGAACTTCAAACTCCAGCATTTTGCGCTTGCCGCCGGGCAGGTCGAATTGGAAGGCGCAGTTCAAGGTGTTAGGCGTTTCCTGGTCGTCATCGAACGTAAAGTGCCCACCGATAGCGGAAACCTTATTCGGGAACGTCACGCCCAGGCCCCAGCGCGCCACATCGATCTGGTGAACGCCTTGATTCCCCAAGTCGCCGTTCCCGTAATCCCAGAACCAGTGCCACTTGTAATGGAAACGGTTTTGGGTAAAGGGGCGGAGGGGCGCCGCGCCGGTCCACAAATCATAGTGGACGCCCGCCGGAACAGGCTCTTCGGGAGCGTGGCCGATGGTGTTGCGCCATTTGAAGCAAAGACCGCGCGCCATGTAGACGTCACCCAGCAGCCCGTCATGGATTTTCTGGATAGCTTCCCGGGCTGAGGGCGCGGAGCGGCTCTGCGTCCCGTGCTGTACAATCCGATTGTATTTCTGCGCAGCCCGAACAAGCTGGCGGCCCTCCCACCAGTTATGCGAGCAGGGCTTCTCGATATATACGTCTTTGCCGGCTTGACACGCCCAGATTGCCATCAAGCAATGCCAGTGATTCGGCGTAGCGATGGAGATGGCGTCAATCGATTTGTCTTCCAGCAGCTTTCGGACATCGGGGTAATACAGCGCCGGCTTGGGGATGTTGTGTTTCTCCATATCCGCGAGCCGCTGTCGCCAGATGTTTTCGTCCACTTCGCAGAGGGCGGCCACCTCGACGTTAGGCACCTCCGCAGCCATCTTGATGTGGTCGAACCCCCGGTTATGCACTCCGCACACGGCCACCCGAACCCGGTCGTTGGCTCCCAGAACCCGGCGTGGCGAGGAGATGGCCAACCCGCCGGTTGCCGCGGCCAGACTCAATGCGCCCTTCACTCCCGTCCCTAGAAATTCTCTTCGACTGAATTCCCCCTTGTTCATATGTCCTCCCATTATGGCGAACGAAATTGTACACCCGAAATGGGAATTTCGTGCTCAGCTCCCGACTAAAAAAACAACCTTCATTAATTTACTCTGTCTCCGCCGCACAAGCCTCCGGACCCAGCGTGAGGCGGACAGGGTAACAGACGGCTTGCCGTTCGACGCGAAGAGATTACAACGGTTGAGCAAAGAACAACCCGGAGGCCCTGCTCTGAGTTGACTTTCCCTCACCCCTGGGGTACTTTCGAAACGGGGACCCGTGTCCCGTCCTGGACCCTATGACTCCTGAAGGCAGCGTCGTTGAGGTTACGCTTGAAAGTGACCTCAAAAATGTCGAGGTGGCGGAAGAGATCAGCCGTCGCGTGGCGGGCACTGCGGGATTCGATGAGGAAGAGCAGCACCGGATTGAAATGGCGGTGCACGAGTCGATGATTAACGCCATCTGGCACGGCAACAGGAACGACCCCAGCAAGAGCGTTTGGCTGCAGTTCAAGATTCTTCGCGACCGGCTGGAAATACGCATCCGGGACCAGGGGAATGGCTTCAATCCGAACCTCATCCCCGATCCATTGAAAAACGAGAACCTGCTGAACGTGTCCGGACGCGGAATCTTTCTCATTCGCACCTTTATGGACGACTTCCGGGTGGAACCTATCAATGGCGCGGGGACAGAAGTGGTGATGGTCAAACGCCGGAGTGCCTGAATTCAGACTAAACAAGGAGGAACCGACTGTGAGCATGAAAGCTACAACACGTCAAGTTGATTCCGTAATAGTTGTTGATATCAGCGGCAGAATCACTTTAGGAGAGGGATGCACGCAGTTGCGGGAGTTGATCCGGGACCAATTGAGCAAGGGAAACAAGAACATCCTCTTGAACCTGGCCGACGTCACGTACATCGACAGTTCCGGGATCGGCGAACTGGTGAGCGGCTACACCGGCGTGGCCAAGCAGGGTGGGGCATTGAAGCTTCTGAACCTCACCAAGAAAGTGCATGATTTGCTTCAGATTACCAAGCTTTATACGGTCTTCGATGTTCACGACGACGAGGCCAAGGCGATCAGCAGTTTCGCTAAGGCTACCAGCGTTTAGAAAGTCCGTCCCTGAGGCATCCTGACCAGGCCGACACTGTTCCACCGCCCGGTGCGGCGCTTCCCAAGGTGAGAAACCAGGGAAGCGCCAGCCTTCAGGCCAATCCCCCAAGCTTGTAACTTATCGGTCTGCTCCCGCACGGTGGGCGCCCGCGCGTGCCATCGCCAGATGGTCGCTGGTTACGATTTTTTTATTTGATAACACGTCGCGCGTTCAAACTGAATGCGTTCAAAGGAGTCATTGATGCCGAAAGTTGTCTCCGCGGCACCGAGGAACAAATACCCATCCGGTTTTAAAAGCCTTTGCACTTTGGCGAGAATCTCCCTCTTGGTTTCAAGGCCAAAATAGATCAGCACGTTTCGAATCATCACAATGTCCATAGGCGGTAGCAACGGCCAGGCGGTCGCGAGGTTCACGATTTGGTAATCGACCATGCGGCGAACGTCGTCGCGCAGATACCAATCGCCGGCGCGTTTCTGAAAGTACTTGACCAGCAGGCTGGCGGGAAGGCCGCGATTGACTTCCAATTGGCTGTAACGCCCTTCGCGCGCCCGGGCCAGGATATCGGCGGAAAGATCGGTGGCCAGGATGCGAGTCTTCCAGCTCATCAACTGGGGGAAATTCTCGCGGATTAACATGGCGACGCTGTACGGTTCCTGTCCTGAGGAACTTGCCCCGCACCAAATGTTTAACTCTCTTTCCGCTGTTCGCCGGGGGATAAGCTCCGGCAGGACAAATTTCCTGAGAGCCTCGAAAGGATGAAAATCGCGAAAGAAGGAAGTTTCATTTGTCGTCATGGCCTCAACGGCCTGGCGATGCAAGCCGTTAAAAGGTTCGGCCTGCAATTTTTGAATCAGGAGGTTAATCGACGAAAATCCCTCGCGGCGGGCCAGGGGTAACAAACGGGACTCAACGAGATATCCCTTGTCCTCCTCCAGCACAATGGCTGACTCATCCAGGACCAGGCGGCGGACGTAGTTGAATTCCGGCAGACTGAGTGTCATCTTCTAATACTCGACGCCAGGTTCCGAGAAGCTGATTTAAGCTCCCTGGCTGACTCCCGGCCATTTCGCACCCGGCGGAGGATTTCCAGGCCAATTTGGTCCAGGGGCAAAACCTTGTCGGCCAGACCGGCGTTCGCCACGAATCCGGGCATACCCCAGACCACGCTTGTCGCCTGGTCCTGGGCGAGAATTTGCCCACCGCCCTCGCGGATCTGTTCGCAGCCGCGCAGGCCATCCTGGCCCATGCCGGTCATCACCACGGCGAGGGCGTGCGATTTGTAAACGGCGGCCACCGAACGAAACAGCACGTCCACTGCGGGGCGGCAGGAGTTTTCCGGCGGACCTTGGTTCGTGCTGAGCATGACTCGACCGTTGTCCGTTGCAACCACCATGTGGTAGTCGCCAGGCGCTATCCAGGCGCAGCCAGGCTCCAGGATGGCTCCCATGTAGCCCTCGGCCACATCCATTTGTGACTTCGCCGCCAAGCGTTCAGATAATAGGCGGGTGAAGACGGGTGGCATGTGTTGGACGATGACCACCGGCACCGGCAAATCGCTGGGGAGTATCGGCACCAGACTCGCAAGGGCATTAGGTCCCCCGGTAGAGACACCGATAGCAACGATGTCGACGCGTTCTTCCCGGCGTGGGAATGACGAAATCGGCTCGGTTGGTTTGGCTATCGCCCGCGGCACCACAGGCAGCGATGCGGGAACCCCCAGCACACCCGCGCAAATCGCTTTGATTTTCGGAATCAGTTGCGTCCGAATGCACTCCAATCCTTGAGAGACGTTCCCGACATTAGACGGCTTGGTGACATAGTCCGTGGCGCCTTTGGAGAGCGCCTCGAGGGTGGCTTCCGCTCCCCGCTGCGTCAGCGTGCTGTACATAATAACGGGCAAGGCGCGCTGGGATTTCCGGATTTCCACCAGCGTGCCGATTCCGTCGAGTTCCGGCATCTCCACGTCCAGAATGATAATGTCGGGATTGACTTGGGGGATTTTTGCTAGGGCGATCTTGCCGTTGGCTGCTGTCCCAGCGACTTCGAGCTGCGGGTCGGCAGCGAGCGCGTCACTGACCATGCGCCGTACGACCACCGAGTCATCAACGACGAGAATCCTGATCTTGGGCATCGAGTATCACACTACTGGCGGCAATAAGTGGTGCTGAACCAAAAAATAGAGCTCACGATCTTTACCTCATGCATCGGTTGCCACGGCCCCTGGCGGGCCAGCCATGCCGAAGAGCCGCAATTTCTCCAGAATCACATCTTTCGTGAAGGGCTTCATGACATACTCGTTCGCCCCTGCCGCCAGGGCTCGAACCACGTTCTCCATTTCGGTTTCCGTGGTTACCATCATCAGGAGCACGCCGTCATACATGTGTTCGGCCCGGACGGCGCGAACAAACTCCAGGCCATTCATTTCCGGCATGTTCCAGTCGACCAACGCCAAGTCGATCTTTCCGGCCTTCAGGAGTCGCTCCAGGGCTTGGCGGCCATCCGCCGCTTCAACGACTTCCAGGCCCAAGCCCCCCAGTATTCTGCCCAGAATCGTACGCATGGCCTTCGAATCATCGATTATCAGTGCGCGCACTATGGCTCCCTCCCGTAGCGAGTCATGTTCTCCACTACCATTCTTCGGCCAAATGGCTGGCGAGCTTAACTGTGCATTTCAACGCGCCGATCCGATAGGGCGAGAAAGCCCTTGCCGGGACGTTCCTGCTTCTCCGAAACGCAAGCCAGGGCAGTTATATAAATAGGAAGGAGCGGTTGAGGCAGATGCAAGATACTTCCGGCCGGGGCACTCGCTGTCGATCAGAACGTGAACGCGCAAATAGAATTTGTGGATGCCATGCTTTCTCTTTTTGCTTTTCCCCCTACGGCGCACCCCCTGCCGTCCACGGGTTGATGACGGGAACGCCGGCAGCATTAAACGGCGCTTCGTCGCGGGTCGCCACGCTGAACTGCCGAGCTGCGGCTATCGCCGCGATTTGGGCATCGGCCACGCTGATGGGATGGCAATGGCGGCGGGCACGGACGACGATTTTCGCATAGGCCTTTGCGGCGGCGAGATCAAAGGGAACGATGCGCTCGCCGAACAAAACCATGATCTTTTCCTGGAGAGAGAAGGCGAGGGCCTTGCGGCGTTTGCGGGCGGGAAGGTTCTCGATGCCGGACAGAAGCTCGGCCAGGCTTACGGTGGAAAGATAGAGGGTCTCAGCCACTTGGGCATCGAGCCAGCCCAGCACCTTGCGATCGGGCCGGGGCAGCAAGGGCTCGGAAATAACGTTGGTGTCGAGCAGGATCATCCGAGGTCTGTCGGGGTGGCGGGGGTTTTGTCGCGCTGGATCTTGAGTTCGAGGCCGCCCAGGGGCTTGGCGAGAGCCGCGAGGGCGGAGCCAAGCCTGACGCGTGTGGCAGGCATGACCGCCCCGTCAAGAATCGCGCGAATTTCCGCCTCCGTGCTCCGTCCGTGCCGCTTCGCTCGCGCCCGCAGCGCCCGATGCGTTTCCGCCCTGATGTTCCGCACCACAATAGCCGGCATTCTTGCATCCCCTCACTCCGACCCCATGATATCACCGTATCCTAAATGATATCAAGTGCCAGCGCGGCGGGGTTGGAAGGCCGCGCTCGCTTCTTGGGCCGCCCGCCCTTTTCGGCATTTTCCCCTAGACGATTGCGCCTTCCTCTCGCCACGGATGAAGATTGCATGACAGGAACATGTTGTCTTGACATTCTAACTTGGGATGTCTCGAAAGCCGGAGTGCCGGACGCCAAAGTGGTTTTGACCCAGGTGGAAACGGGGGCCACGCTGAGCCAGCTTAGGGACAGCGCGGTGCCGGGGATAGCCCTTCCTCCACCCATTCTGAGCCCCGCCCCCCGTCATTCTGAGCATTGACAGCCGTGTCGGCTGCCCCTGGGGAGCAGAAACTGGGCTCGAGTTTGGAGTAGGGGGTAGAGGTGTGCGAAGGTAGAGAAGACGTGGATCGGCAGCTATAACCGATGCTGAGTTGGCGCCTTGGTGCCCGTTTCTGAGCGTGGTTCCGGTGTCTAGGCGGCCCCTAATTTGGTGGCAGTTTGCCGCGCCGGCGGCGAACTCGACCCCGTTGCAGAGAGTCCTTTTTATTCCGCCACCGGGCCGAACCGCGTCGCATTTCAGGAAGCGAGGACAGGATATGCGAAAAGCGCGGAGAACGGGAAGGAAGCCGGGGAGGAAAATCGTGGAGGTGACGGCGGGGATGGAAGTCCTGCGGCCGGATGCGGCGGGAATTGACGTGGGCAATGCGCAGCATTACGTGGCGGTGCCGCCGGGGCGCAGCGACCCTTCGGTGCAGACCTTCGGTAGCTTTACCGCCGACTTGCACCGCCTGGCGAAATGGTTGCAGGCCTGCCGCATTAAGACGGTGGTGATGCAGGCCACGGGAGTTTACTGGATGGCTCTTTACCACGTGCTGGAGAGCTACGGTTTGCAGGTCTATGTGGTGAACGCCAAGTACACCAAGACGCTGCCCGGGCGTAAGACGGACGTGCTGGAGTGCCAATGGCTACAAAAGCTCCACACCTTTGGCTTGCTGAACAACTCCTTTTTGCCGCCGGAGGACATCCGCGTGCTGCGGACCTACTTGCGGCAGCGGGAGAATCTGGTGGCGGCAGCCGGCCCCTGCATTCAGCAGATGCAAAAAGTGCTCACCACCATGAACGTGCAGTTGGCCAACAGGATCAGCGACCTGAGCGGCAAAACGGGCATGGCGATTCTGAAGGCGATTCTCGGCGGGGAGCGCGATCCCGAACGCTTGGCGGCGCTGGCCGACCGGCGCATCCAGGCCAGCCGGCAAGAAATCGCGCAAAGCCTGGAAGGGCAGTGGCAGGAAGACCAGCTCTTTGTGCTGCGGCAGGTGCACGATCTGTATTTCTTTCACCTCGACAGCATCGCCGATTGCGACCGCCACATCGAGGCGCACCTGAAAACGCTGGAGGCCAAGGTCGAGGGGGCCAGACCACCGTTGCCGGTGGCACCTCGGCTGCCCCACCGTAAACACATTCCCCAAACCAACCTGCGGGAAGAACTCTATCGCATCACCGGCGTGGACTTAACCCGCATCGATGGCATCCAGGTGCAGACGGCGCAAGTGGTCATCTCGGAAGTCGGCGTCGATATGACCCGCTGGCCGGACGAGCATCAGTTTGCCTCCTGGCTGGGCCTGAGTCCGCATCACACGATCACGGGAGGGAAAGTCATCCGGCGCGGCACCAAGAAGGTATTGAACCGGGCCGCTACCGCCTTGCGCCTGGCCGCCCAAACCCTGCACCGCAGCAAAAGCTATCTGGGCGCCAAGTATCGCCGCTTCCGCGCCCGCTTGGACGGACCCGTGGCCATCACCGCCATGGCCCATCACTTGGCCCGACTGATCTACCGCCTCCTCCGCTTCGGCACCGAGTACCACGATAAAGGTGTGGAACATTACGAGCGCCAATACCGCGAAACCCAAATGAACTGGCTAAAAAAACAAGCCGCCCAGTTCAATATGCAACTCATTCCCACTCAAGGAGTTGCCAAATGAGTTTCTGCAGAGCGCCGCTTTTTGAAGCGAAGAATCTGCATTTGCTCTTCCCCCGCAATCGCAAAACAAATGCAGGTCCTTCGCCCCAAGAAACGGGCCTCAGGATGACGAGGAAACCGTTTGACCCCAGCCAACGCATCCCGCGCACCGGGAGAATCAAATGCGGCACGGAGTCGAACGGCGGGTTTAAGAACATCACCACATCAAACTGCGTGTTCGAAGCCTGCGGGGGCCTCGCCCTGGAAACGGTGGATGGCGCGCTGCTGGAAGACGTCGCCGTTGCGAGTGTCACGATGCGTGATATCGTAAACGCGCCCATTCTCCTGCGCCTGGGATGCCGCCTGCGCGGCCCGCAAGGCACGTCCGTGGGCAAGCTGCGGCGCGTGAGCGTCAGCAACCTGGTAATTGCGAATGCACCCAGCCGCTATGCCTCGCTCATCACCGGCATTCCCGGTTATGCCATTGAGGACGTGAAGTTGGCGGACATCCACGTCCTCAGCTAGGGTGGTGGCAGCAAGGAAGACGCCGCCATCGAGCCCGCCGAGCAGGAGACTGGGTATCCCGAACCCAGCCGTTTTGGCACAATGCCGGCCTACGGGTTTTTTGTTCGTCACGCCAAAGGACTCCGCGTCAGTAACGTGGAACTTCAACAGACGCAGCCGGACTGGCGGCCTCCCTTTGTTTTGCAGGACGTCCAGGGAGCGGATTTCGTACATGTCAAAGCGCAGCGCGGGCCGGGCGTGCCGCTTCTCTCCCTCCGCAAGAGCTCGGAGGTTGGCGTCTATCTCAGCCGGCCCATACCGGACTCTTATCTGGAGAGTGCCGAAGAAACGCAGCTTGGCGCCGAACCAAGCCGCTAGTGTGCTGCAAAGCCATGCAAAACCGTCGACAATTTCTGAAAGCTTCACTTGCAGGAGTCGCACTGGGAGCCGGATTGACCCGACTGCCGGAAGCGATTCACGCTTCGCCTGGGCCACTCCTGCAATTTCCGGGAGGCCGGCGCGACTCTTGGGACGCTCTGCCGCAGATTCTGGAACGCATCCGGCCGCCGCAATTCCCGGAGCGCGAATTCGTCATCACGCAATTCGGAGCCGTCGGCGACAACGCGACGGATTGCACCGAAGCCTTCCGCAAGGCTATTGAGGCGTGCCACGCGGGAGGCGGAGTTGAAAAGATGAATGGCCAGCGGGCGAAATGCGCACTGTACCTGCGGGGATTCAAGAAAGCTCCTATCGAGGACGTCCGGCTGGTGGGTTGCCGTTTCGAGCAGGTCGCCGACCCCAACGTCATCGAAAATGTCAAAGGCCTCGAGTTGGTGGATGTGACCATCAATGGCAAGCCCGCGCCAGCCTAAAGTCGAAGCGCGACCGGGCTGCTCAGAGCGGCCTTCGGCCGCAACCAAACCGGTCTCGTAGGGGCACCCCTCGTGGGTGCCCTTGTGGTGGGCACCCACGAGGGGTGCCCCTACGAGACGCGCAAAATGTTTGCTAACAAAACAAGAATTTACGGTATTGCAATACAGAGTCGCGGCGGCCGGCGCATGTCGCCAGCCCCGAGCCCTCGACTCAGGGAGCCGGCGCGGGCGGCTTCGAGCAGCGCGCGGACGCTGCTTTCGCTGCCAGCGCCCGGCGGGTTGCAGCGAGAGTATTGATTAACGATTGCCGCGGTAATTTCAGCACGATGGGTTCGATAATCCATCCCAGTCCGGTGGGTACATCGCGGGTGAGCGAAATGGCTCGGACCTCAACGTACACTCCGCCCTCACGCTCCTCGAATCGCCAAAAGGAATCCAGTCGCCACAAAAACCCATAACCCATACCGGGCGACAGAATCTTCTCGTTTGGCTTCCCGGCGTCTTCCACCTCGGAAATGCTGGTGGTGAAGGAGCGGCAAAACCAGCGCGTGGGGCCCAGGGGGGAATAGTGCACGTCGTGATAGGTATCGAGTACGACCGTGATGATCTTCTTCTTGAGGAGCCGCAGATGGATTTTGAAATCGTTGCCCTCATGACTCAGAAGCTTGGAGCCGATGACGTCGGGCCGGTAAATCTGCTGGTGATGATCATAGTCCTGGACCAAGGTCAGGGTTTCGTTTACCGTCGTGCCGGGGGTCCACGCGGCGCCGACCCAGTCGTGGATCAGACCGTCTGGCACTCGGCCAGGACTTTTACCCGCCCACAGTTCCGCCATGATCTTGCCCGTACGGACCTGCTGCGCTCTCTCGGTACCCCGGTCGGACCACAGAAAGGCCTCGCTCCCATCCAGGCTCGGCAACATGTGAGCTTCGGCTTCCTGAACGTATGCCTCAAAGGCTGCGGTGGTCTGCTCTTTCAACTGCACCAGGTCGGCAGTTTTTTCCATGGGATTGCGGTCTTCCCTCGGCGTGCTTCGCTGAAATCATTATACGCTAATATCCGGGGAGGAAATCGGTGTCGGACCGCGGATTCTTTATCACGTGCCGCTTGTTGCCCCGGCGGCGGATTCTCTCCGAGTCGGAATTCGATTGTCTCGCCCACATGATCCGTGTCCGCAAAGCAGCTCACCATCATGCCGGTGTTGTGCATGTCGTTTGGGATCGCCCGAGGGTACGCGATGTGCGCCCGAACGTAGGGGCGGTTCGCGAACCGCCCCTACGTTCGGAATGGGTCGTCGCGAAGGGCCCCAGGCGTACGGCTAGAACATCCATCTCGATAAAACCTCCCCGCAGAGTTAGCCGAAAACCACCACCCCTAGACGGAAACCACCACCAGGTGCCTGCCGGGCCATCCTAGCGCTTTTCCCCGGTATCCCTATCTACATGAAAAACAGACCCTTCGAGCCGGGTGCTTTGGCCCCGCAGTTGCCCTATTCAGGTTGGGTTCAGAAAGGACAGGGCTCGAGGGAGGGCTCGAATGCGAAACATCAAACTACTCACGATATTGGGAATAGGCTTGCTGGTGGCACCGTTTGCCTACGCCCAAGGCCAGGATCCCTACGGAAATCCTGGTAATGGGAATCCCGGCTATCAGGATCCGGGGTATGGGAACCAGAATCCGGGCTACCAGGACCCGGGTAACGGAAATCCGGGTTATGGCAACCCGGGCTATGGGAATCCGAATCAGGCCTACCCGAATCAGGGCTATCCGGATCAGGGCTATGGGAACCCGGCTTACGTGGATCCCGGGCCGCCTCCCGCGTGCCCTTACGGCTACTACCCCTATTATCCTTACGCGTGCGCACCCTATGGCTACTACGGACCTAGCTGGTTTTCGGGCGGAATCTTTATCGGCATTGGGCCCTGGGGCTGGGGACACGGTTACTACGGTGGCCGTGGCTATTACGGCGGACGTGGATTCTACGGTGGCCGCGGCTACGGCGGGGGAGGCTGGCAGGCCTTTTCCGGGCGCGGAGGATCTCGCGGCGGGGTCGGCAACGGTTACAGCGGCGGCCGCGCCTTCAGTGGAGGTGGACGAAGCTTCAGTGGCGGCGGTCGTGCGTTTGGTGGACGCGGACGCAGCTTCGGCGGAGGTGGGCATGCGTTTAGTGGGGGCGGACGTAGCTTCCATGGTGGCGGACATTCCTTCGGCGGCGGCGGACACGGTGGAGGCAGAAGCGGTCATGGTGGGGGGCGCAGGTAGATTTCGCCAGTAACTAACCCGAAACTCTCGCGGGCGGCCGACAGCATTTGCTGTCGGCCGCGGCGTTTTAGAAGGCAGTGAGGGGGGGTGAAACGGTGTCAGGAATTGGTTTATCCCGGCGCACCACCTGACACCTTTTTTTCGAGTCGCCCTAGTCGCTCAAGACTACGCTCAAGAGGCCACTGTTCACAGTCAACGCGCCGTTCCCAGCGTAATCGATAAAGCCCAGCGTCCGGAATTTGTTCATGAAATGGCTGACCCGGGAGCGCGTGGTACCGACCATCTGCGCCAGGTGTTCCTGATTGATCCCGGGATGAACCGTTTCAGTTCTGCTTTCCTTGCCAAAATGCGCCAGCAGCAACAGAATCCGGGCCAAGCGCTTCTCACTGGAGTTAAAAAGCTGGTCGACTAGATCCCCTTCAAATCGAATGTTGCGTGAAAGAAGGTGCGTGATGAACAATTCTGCGATTCCGTGCTGCTCGTGGAGCAGACGCAACATCAGCGCTTTCTCGATCCGGTAAAGAGTGCAATCCGTTACCGCGATAGCCGAGGAGATGCGCAACGGCTGGCCGGCCAGGCATCCCTCGCCGAAGAACTCGTTTCCGCCCAGAACGGTGACGATCGCTTCCTTGCCTTGCTGGGAGGTCACCGCGAGCTTCACCTTGCCTTGGTGGATATACCACACGGAATCAGCAGCGTCTCCCTGCACGAAGATCGTGCGGTCTGCGCCGAATTCCAGAACGGTTTTCCCATACGACATTCCAGCGAGGAATGCAGCCCAGTTGACCGTCTGAGCCTTCCCGTTGGCTTGAGCAAGCACAGGCTTGCCTTTGCCGTTGGCCCCGTTTCCCTTCATTGGTCTCTTTTGTGTTTGTGCCGTCATGAGAACCTCTTTTCTGCTGCGTCACAACAATGTCACATCTCTGAGGTTCATTCGCCTTGCAGGGGGCGAACCTTTGACGCTGCTTGTGATTGGACCCTTATGTTAGCACGAACTTCGGGCGCATGGCGCGTTTTCGATGGGTTCGAGTGAGCAATTGTGACCAGCCAAGCGAGCAGTTCGGGGCTGACACCCGAATTACCTCAAGTTATAACAAGGGTGTCTCGAATCCAAGGCCAGCGAAATGATTCGTACGAAAAGGAGAATTAACATGGAATTGGACAAGGCACTGGGATTTGCAGTGATTCTAGGCTGGGATGACTTGAAGAAAGTCAGCGACCCATGTTCAGTACGGGTGGAATACCGAAGTGCGGTTGGAACGGCGGTGGATTACCTGAACATCTGGTCGGTTGATGGCGAGGGCCATCAGAAAATGGTGTGCGACTACTGGACGTGGACCTCTTCGGCTCACCCCAGCGGAATATCCTTCAACAACAAATTCCATTCCCAGCGGGTTGAGGCATCGCTTGCGTGACGCACTATCGCGGATTAAGCCAAACCCATCTTTCTCCTGGTTTCCGATCGCATCGCCCGCTTGGCTAACCATGGCCAAATACCGCTTCTCTTGATGATATCGTCTGTTGCAACGTACCCTGTAAACGCACCCGATTCTAGAAGACCCTCGGCGGTTATCAAACGTTTTGCTTTGCCAAGCCTCGTCATAACAAGCCGGTAAATCCACTGGATCATGGCAAAAACTCCCCTCCCGACGAACCACGCAAGCATCTCAACGGCAACCAAGCGTGATTTGATGACCGTCTAAACGATCCTGGCCGTTGCGGCTAATTCGAGGGCGTGGCCTTTGCCATCGGTCATCATAAAAGGAACTAGCCCCGCGCAAACCTCTTGTTGGGCAATGATGATGAACTGTTTACCTTCGCTCTGAACGCGGGCTTTGGCCCCGGCAATCAACTGGTGGGCCCGTTTGGCCGCCACCAAGATGAATCGAAACTTGCTGTCAATGTCTTTTGGAAATTCCATGGTTGATCGTCCTCTCTCATCCTGTCTTGCGAGGCTGACGGGGCGCGTCGGCTCTCCCGTTTTCTATTGTCGGGCACCGTCTGCGGCCTGACTAACTTCGCGCGCCAGACCGTTATTGCGCCTGGCGCGATGGTTGCACTCGTTCGACGACTTACAGATCGCAGTACTCACTTCTCCCCCCTGGATCGCTTATAACCGGGCAAACGTTCGTCCACCCGCGGGAGAGTATTTCGTCAATGCGCCGTCCAGGCCCAGGGCCGCACCCGTGGGGCGCACGGAACCGTCGATCAGAATTTCTTTCGCGGTCACCCTGCGTCCATACACCTGTTGGTTATCGTCTTCATCCTGCTTGTAAACCGCCCCGTCGAGCGACGCCCCGCCAAACAAGCCCCGCGAGCGTGAGTAGCTCAGAATCTCCGCATGGAGTTGAGCGTCGGTCGCGCCTTCCGCGGAACGACCCACCGGGCCCGCCGCTACGGATAATTCCGCGCCCAGTTTCACACTGTCCTGAACCAGTTTTTTCATGCCTTCCGGATTCATCACGAGGAAAACGACGTCGGTGGCCTTACCGCCGATCTGAAATCCCACGCTAGCCCCGCCCATAGTGAACATGGAGGGAGCATCCCACGGACCGTTCCCGCCCTTGCGGCACACCAGCACCCCGCGTCCATAGGTGCCACCAAACCCAAAGGCAAACTTCACCTCCGAAGGAACGATGCCCACACACACGGCTTTGTCGAGCAAATCATGAGGAATGCCCTTGTCGGGAGTTCCCATGATCTCGTTGACAACATTGGTTGCCTTTTGCAGTTGGGTCTCTCCGGCGAAAGCCGTCGCACAGAACGTAAGCAACAGAAGAACCCAAGTTAGTCTTTTCATTTAAAGCTCCTTTTCTTGCCATCACACCTACTGACCGGCGTGTCCAATGTTCCGATGCAGAACTGTCGGACTACGGGCCGGCATTGCTGTTTTCCGAAGGCAGGCGAATCGATCCGCTCCACCGGCTTATGCCCACACGACGCGGAAGAAGAGCCGGGCAAGGAATGTGAGGATTACAGCGCCCCCCATCGCCACGAGGATGGTGTAAAGCAGGCCTCCTTGGCTGGCATAGCCCAACGAGCGCATGAGGAACCCACCCGTCAGCGACCCCGCGATGCCCAGCAGGATGTCGACTAAAACGCCGTAGCCGGAACCCCGCATAATTTTTCCGGTTGCCCAACCTGCAATCAGCCCTACTACGACCCACCAAAGAATGTGCATACGCCTCCTTATTTGGGCGGATGATGCGACACTTGCCAGGTCTCTCGGCCTACTCACTGTTTGTTTTCGTTAAGAGACTCTCGAGCCCTCTGCCCTTTATGGTTATAGCCCGGGGTGATTCGCGTGTCTGTCCCGTATGGCTCACGCGTTTGGTCAGAATTGCTCACCCCAGTTTATGGGGGAACTACCGTCTGGGGTGGATGGGAATGACCGAGGGCTTAATCTAAAGGCTGGTCGCGTAGGACCGTGCGGAGGAGACCGCTATGGACCGTCAACGCTTCGCTGCCATTGTAATCGACAAAACCCAGCTTTCTGAACTTATTCATGAAATGACTGACCCGCGACCGGGTGGTGCCGACCATTTGGGCCAACTGTGCTTGATTGATTTTCAGTAGTTGAGATCCGTCGCCACTTTCCGTGCCTAAACTCGTAAGTAGCAGGAGAACCCGGGCCAAACGCTTCTCGCTGAAATTGAAGAGGCGATCCACGAAATCTTCTTCAACCCGACCCATACGAGAAAGCAGGTAGGAGATAAAAAGCCTGGCAAAGGCAGGCTGTTGATGGATGAGCCGAACCATGGTTCCCTTTTTTACACAGGAGATCGTGCATAGCTGAATCGCCGTTGCGGTCGACTTCCGCAGGGATCGATTTACGAGACATCCCTCTCCAAACACGTCGCCTGGCCCCAAAATGGCGATGACCGCTTCTTTACCGCGCGGCGACGCAACCACCAGCTTCACGCTGCCCTTCTGGATGTGGAACATCGCATCCGCTGCGTCCCCTTGCGAATAGATCGCCTGCCGGTCTTGGTACTCCCGAGTCGTCTTTTGAGCACCGACCCTTTGGAGGAAACTGCGGGGATTGAAAGTGAGTGTATGTTTGCTCATGCTACACGTCTCCCGAGGTCCGATTTCGTCACCGGGCAACGTCATCCTCGTCACCGCGTCGCGCACGGGCCGCCTTACGCGGGCTCTGAGCTTTCAATCAGGTATGGTACGCGGGCTTCGCAGTGGACACAGACGGCGGTCCGCTCCTCCGTCTTATTCTCCGGTGTGCTCGCCACCTGGAATACGCGCAGGCAGTCCGTGCAGGTCAAAACGAAATAACCGGCGCCGCCACGACGTGCCCGAACAGGGATGCTGATCACTTGCGGGAGGTAAGGCCGGTCGGGCGTTTTTCGAACCAGATCGTGGACAGCCCGCAAGAGTTCGGTCATGTGCGGACTATTCTTATGGAACCAGTGGTCAGGCGTGGCTTCGACAGGAAATTCTTGTGGGAATGACCCCGAGAGGACGATTACAGGCATGAAAGGGAACCGTTGGCGCACTACCGATATAAACTCGATTCCTGCCATGCGGGGCATCACCAGGTCAGAGATGATGACCTTGGGAAGATGGTCCCGGAGCTTCACCAGACCATCAATTCCGTCCTCAGCTTGCCGTGCTTTGAAGCCCGCTTTTTCCAATCGCCGCGACAGGAGGTCTCGAACGGAAGGATCGTCGTCAACCAGCAAAACACTATCCGCAGAAACGTCGTGCATACCATTCTCTCCATAGACCCCTGGGAACTGTCCTGCGCTCGAAAACAATTAATATATCGAGGGCGACTCGTGTGTCTGTACCAAAGAAGACACGCGTCTGGTCAAAAGTGCTCACCTTTGAGGGGGGTGGGAGTTGCCTGGAATATTCCTTCAAGGCTCGCTCGAGCGCTTCCGTTGGAGGCATCCACGTGTATATTCTTGACTGTCAGAATGTGCACGAGGAATTTGGGGCTTAATCCACATACGGGGGCACCACGATGATCGTCTCTGACATCCACGTGCTTTCGGCCGCATATTTTATGGGATTGGCAGCGGCAGCGCCCATGGGACCTGTCAACATGCTGGCCATCCGCCGCGGCTTGATTGGCGGTTGGCGCCATACCCTCGTCTGCGGAGTCGGCTCCGTCACTGGCGAGATCCTCCTCTTCGCCCTGGTCCTCCTCGGCGGCCACTATCTGTTTTCCGATCTGTCCAACCCGACTTTGCAAACCATTCTGGCGGGAATCGGCGTCATCGTTCTGCTTCCGCTGGGAATCTACTTCCTGATCCGCGCCGTCAAGGAGCCCCTGCGGGCCTACGCGAGCGCACGCAAAAACTGGGATGAAAGCACCGTCCCCGTGCATCTGACCACCGATGTCGCCTCCTGTGCCGCCCTAACCATGTTCAATCCGTTAACCATCATTTACTGCTCCGAGTGAATTGTGTTGCTAGACTGCTTGATTTTCATACATAGCCCGGATTAACCAAGCGCTCTTCTTATGCCTTCGGAGGGGAACATCGCGCGCCTTGAGTATGCCGCCAGGAATTCCGTGCGAACGGCTTCTCCTCAACCCTGACCGCTACCAACCCCTCACAACCGAGGACGAACCCGAGTGATCCAAAGGCGATGCAACCTATGCATTTTCATTTCGAGGTTCTGTCGCGTATGAGGCGTACCAAATCAAAGCTGCCCCGAATGATCTGAAAATGGAGGTGGTCCTCCGGGTCCCGCCGCGCTGCGGGGAGCGCGTACCCTCTTGTTGCGAGCCCGCACCACTTCGTCGCGGGCTTCCTGTTCGCTGGCCGCTTTCTCATCAACCGCCACCGGTGTCTGAGACTTTGAACCACAACCACACTGGCATCCACTTACATGCTCGTTATTCCGCTCTGACCGTCTTACTGTTTCTTCCGACATGGTGTATTCTCCCATTTGTTTTGCGTGCGTTATCCTTAGCTTGTCGGCTGGTCTTTGCTTCAACCCGGTCGGTTCATAAAGCCGTGGTCTCCGGCAACCAGCCGATATGCTTATACCCCAGGATTTTAGCCGTGGCAGTCCCGTAGTGCTCACTGAGTTGGTCAAGAACGCTCACCTTGCTTGTGGCAGGGAACTACAGGTTAGACAGCAGGAGATTGGGGGTTCGGGATCGCGGGTTAGGATTCGGGACCCTGAGCAATTCTGAACAGACGTGCCAAGCGTTATTTGCCACGATCTAATCTGCAGTTCCTGGAGCGGGGAGCCGATCTGTGCAAGACTAAACGTCCCGCACGGAAGATATAGGAGACCCATAGAAATGCCAAACACAACTGAAAGAGGAGAGATCACTGCGCGCGCGAATGCCAAGGAAGTAGAAGCCGTCCGGCAGTCTCAAAAGCTGATATCGAAAACGAAACAGCTCACCGCAAGCAAAGATGCGAAAAGCCAGGTAAGAAGCGCCAGAACACTGAAGGGCCGATCTCGCGAACGTACGGCATGACACCCGTCTCGTCGGGCGATGGTAAGCGACCAGGCGAAACTGAAGAGCACCGCCGCGACCACGACACCCCATCGGAATGTTTACGAAATTCATCCAAGCAGTAGCCACTGTGCGGCACTCGATGGCGGCTCTCGCGGGAGGTATTCATGGCGAAACGTAATGTGAGGACGCCTGGCCTCGAGTCTTGCGGAGGCAGTCGCGAGGGTGCCGTCGAAGGGCGGCCAGGGCAGAAAAGGCAGCTGCTTCCAAAGCGCCCTGGTCAATGATTTATGTTCCCATGTTCTCCCATCTTAAAAATTGCGGAGCAGTTCAATGAGTGAGCCGCTGGCAGAGTCGGTCGCTTTCTGTTGGGGGGAACCAGTGAAACGTCCCCGGTTTTCCCGTGCCAGCATCTGCGGTCGGAATGTAGGTCCTTGGGTGTATACTGTGGGCGTTTTGGACGTCAAAATGGAAATTCCGGCCAAACAATAAGACGGCCAGCATGGGAGGTGAGAGCTTCAACGTATGGAGGAAAGGATCATCCATATCGAATGGGAAGGGCCCTATTCACTCAACCAGCTTGACACCCTGAAGGACTTGCGCAAGGACCATGGGCTCTATCAGATCTATGGACATCACCCGGTCTACGGCTCCAACGTGCTTCTTTATATCGGCCAGACGGTCGGGCGGACGTTTGGGGAGAGGATCGAGGAACACAACTTCGGCGGGGGTTCGCAAGAGGACCGCGCGCACCTCGAAATTTACGTGGGTCGCCTGAAGGGCGCTACGAGGACCCCATCACCAGACGACTGGCGCAACGAAATCAACTGGGCAGAGAAGCTTCTAATTTACTTGCATGCTCCGGCATACAATCCGCAGCACATGATGGAGGTAGATGAGGCTGATCCCAGAGTGTGTGGGGCACGAGTGTTCAACTGGGGGTGCATCCGAGCGCTACGTCCGGAGGTCTCGGGTCGCCGGTGGACAAAGGCCGCAATGGATGAGGCCAACGCTTACAAGGTTTACGAGACGCCTTGATTGCGGACGAGCGCGTTAAATTATGCCGAGATCTCGCACGACCTCCGTGAGTATGTCTTGATTCTTGTGATGCAGCTACTAGCGGACTGTGCTCGCCCCGGCCCCTTCACCGACAATCTGGAGACGTCTCCCACACCTGAAGTTTGCGGGGTGCGAAAATGCCAAACGACGAGTGGATTAGAACATTTGCAGACGGAAGAAAGGTGAAATTCAGTCACGACGAACTGATGGACACCACGTTTATCACGGCTCAGATCCAAGGTAACGAAGTCGTTTATTCGATCCTATTGAACAAAGCAGAAATTAAGCTGAGTCGTGAAGAGGTCGAAGGGCGTTTCCAACGCGAGCTTTCGAAGAAGTAGCTACGGCAATTAACGGTTATAACACGGCCACTGCGAGTCTTGTCTGGTTCACCCGTCCTTTCTGGCGGACTTGGCGACGCGGGGCTGCGCCATTTCTTTCTTGACGCGGGCGAGTGTCGCTTTGTCAGATTCGTTTTTAGGTTTCCTTAAGGTTCCCATGTCCACCCTCTAATTGCAAGAGGAAGCTTCTTACTCTTCCCCTCAACGCCATGATAGAAGCGGCGAAGACGCGTGTCTGCTCCCTTACGCACACATGCCTGGGCACTTATGACCAAGGGTACTCGGAGGGTTGCTAGCAGGACACCACATTAGCACGGTTTTAGTCGTTTGGATCCGACTCTTTACTCGGCCCAAGCCAGCGTGGGCGTAGCGGGCGGAGTGCGCACACCTCCGCCCGAATCACGCCACGCGAACTGTCGGTTGAAAAACCCAGGGTCCCGGACGGATTTCTAGGCCCAATAGGGCTTGGCGCCATAATAGCTGGAGACTTCGGCATCCCAGGCGCGGTCAGCGATGTTCGGCCAGTGAGCCTTGTCGAAACCGGGAGCGTGCTTGAGCAATTGTTTATCGACGTTCAGGATGAACCTTTCTTCACCGGTGTCTACCGCGAGGGCACTCCAGGGGATGGCAAACAGTTTGTCACCTATACCCAGGAACCCCCCGAACGAAAGAACCGCGTAAGCGACTCGGCCCTTCTCCACGTCGATCATCAAATGTTCGATTGTTCCGAGATCCTCTTTTTGACGGTTCACGACCTTATCGCCCGTAAGAGTGTCTGCCGCCAGAATACTCTGCATCCACCGTCCTTTGGCGTCTCTCGTTTGTGCCACGATGCCTCCTCCTTTCAGATTTGGGATTACTTCAAATCAGGTTTGTAGCGAATTTTGACAGGCCGGGACATACGCTGTCTGTTCAAAAAAACCAACTCTCTGTTCAAAAAGGAACATGCGGGTGCCGCCGACCATGAGCTCTTGCCCCGCTTCTTCACTCGAGTGAACGATGCCGAGCGTCTTGCACAAGATCCGAGAACGCCGACGTAAACTCCTCCATAGACCGAATCATGTGCGTGCTCCTTTCGGGAGGGACATTCAAAGGGGAAAGTAAACCGAGATGAGCACTATTGACCAAACAGCTGTTCCAAACGTTACAGACATCGCGTCAGTTTGACCGTATAAGGGGAGTGATTCATTACCGGTTAGCCAGCTCGGAATCAGGAAAGGAGAATTCAGATGAAGACAATCATGTCCTGCCTGGCGATAGTCGCTTTGGCAGTATTCACGTCAGCCGCATTTGCCCAGGATCCAGCGCCAGCTCAGCAGGCTCCGCCAGCTCAGCAGGCAGCACCAGCACCGCAGCCAGCGCCAGCTCAGCAGGCAGCGCCAGCCCAAGAGCCAGCGCCAGCCCAGGAGCCAACCCTCACTTCCGCGGAAGTGAAGTTTGACACGACCACCGACAATAAGGATCAACAAACCAAACTGGATGTTTACGTCAAGACCAGTGACGGGCATGAAGTCGCCAAGGCCGAAGGCAATGAAGGCCGTTGGAACAAGAATTCTACCCACACCGTCACGTTACAGCTCGAGGGCAGTCCAACGAAAGAAGAGGTCGCGAACGGCAGCGTTACGCTGACTCTCCACCCGCAAAGAAGAAACAAATGGTCGTTCAACTACAAAGTTACTCTCAAGTTCTCTGATGACACTGTCATCATAAAAGACCTCAACGGCTGTTTCTTGACTGAACATGACCCAGCGCGGACGGATTCACTTAAGTGATACGAGACATATTACTGTTTGGCCGGAAAATGAAAACGGAAACCGAGAAAAAGGGGCAATGAAATCGGTCGGAGCGCTAGAGTGGACATGTCGGTCGAGATTGCTGCGAGCCTCAACTTTTCCTATGAGCTCTCGAGCATTTTCGAACCGCGCATGGGTTCAGGTTTTTTACGCCAGGAGAACTCGATCAGGCGCTCCCCCGGCCCTGTCAAAGCCCGCGCCTCCGTGTCGAAGGCGACAGGGCTGAACCATTCTGCGCCTGCTGCGGGATGCTTTAGCGAGGGATCTATTATGAGGATGTTTCAATGAAAAAATGGGAATACCTGATTGATGATGGTATTAAGCGTTCCGCCTTGAAAGAATATCTCGACGAGCTCAGTTTGGGAGGATGGGAACTTGTCACGATGGTTCAACATACCGAAAGTGCAGAGCTTTTCTTAGCTATATCAAAACAGCCATCAAAGACAACCAGCTAGTATTACTATGTTAAGTAGTTCTTGAAATTCTCCTTCGAATGACTTAGCATGGGCCCATGAAGCCCATGCGCTGGAATGGCAAGCTTTGGAAAGAAAGCGTGGCACAATTCCTTGAGTTTTTGAATCCGCTGATTGCCGGGCTGGGCCGAAGTGAGCGGCGCGTGGCGGCCACACGCTACGTGGAAGGGCTGTTGATGCCGGGGCAGCGCAAATCGATCATCCCCATGGCCGAGCGCCTGGGTGTGGACTCGCAAAGTCTGCAGCAGTTTGTTACCGACAGTCCCTGGAGCGAGGAAGAGTTGTGGCGCGCGATCCGGCAGGAGATCATTCCGCACTTGGAGCCGCTGGAGGCCTGGGTGGTGGATGAAACCGGCTGGGTCAAACAGGGCTCGCACTCGGTGGGAGTTTCGCATCAATATTGTGGGGCGGTGGGCAAGCAGGCCAACTGTCAAGTGAGCGTGGAAGTGGTGGTGAGCGACGGATGGATTGCCGCGCCGGTGGGCGGGCGGCTGTATCTGCCCGAGCGCTGGACCGCCGACCGGGAACGCTGCCAGGCCGCCGGAGTCCCGCCGGAAGTGAGGTTTGCCACCAAGCCGGAGCTGGCGCTGGGGATCCTGCGCCAAGCGCGGCACGACGGAGTTCCTCCGGCACCGGTCTTGGGGGATAGCGCCTACGGCAACAACGCGGATTTTCGCGCCGGGGTGCGGGCGTTGGACATGGAGTTTTTTCTGCAAGTCGACGGGCAGGCGCTCAAGGGATGGGACCGCGAAGTGCGGACCGAGGTCAAGCGGGTGCGCCGTTACGTCTGTGACGGGGAACCTCCCGCCACCACCTTGGCGGAGTTGACCGGCCGCATCCCGGAGAACGAATGGAAGAAGTGTTCTTGGGTAACGGCGGGCGGCCAAACCCAGCGCACGCGGCTGGCTTGGCGAGAGGTTTTTCTGCAACACGACTTGCGCCACGCGGGGGGCGAACTGGAAAAAGTCTGGCTGGTGGTGGACTGGCCGGCAGGGGACCCTGCGCCCTATCATTATTACTTGGCCCATCTCCACGCTCCTCCCACCAAGGCCCGTTGCTTGAAACTGAGCCGTTCCCGCTGGCACATCGAACAATACTTCCAGCGCTCCAAGGATGACTTGGGGTTGGACCATTTCGAAGGCCGCTCGTGGCGAGGCTTTCATCATCACTTGGTGCTTTCCGCCGTGGCTTATCTCTTTATCCTGACCGTCTACTTACGGCGTAAAAAAAACTTCTGGTGCGACGTGGGAACAGATTCTCCGCACGATCCAGCCCTGGCTGGTGAGATGGAGCGGACTCTGTCCCTTCTGCGGAACGAAGTTTGAACAAATTTTTGAGGATACGACTTAACATAGTAATACTAGCAGACCTCCAACCAGCTCTTCACCCAATGACTCGTGCAGTTGTCACATATACTTTGCCCTACTACGGCAAGCTAAGGGGGGAAATGAAACTGAGACACTACCGAACCGTGGGGAACGTCGTTACTCCCTGGACGAGAAAAGCACCGGGCTTCAGAAGGGAAACAGGTACGGCTAGTTCGAATGCAGTCCAGAGCGAACCGACTTTTCAAGGTTCGCGCTCTCCGCGCGAATACAGGCGCATTCCCGGGTTTTTTGCACTTTAGTTCGGCAATGACGAATGTTGCGGTACACTAGGCACGTGAACATGAAAAAGATTATCCAAGTGCGCATCTCGAAGGGGGAAGAGCAGTATGTGGCGGAGTGCCTTGATCTTCCCGTCGTAACCCAGGGGAGAACCCTGGACGAGTTGGCCCGAAATCCCCAAGAAGCGCTCGCTCTTCACCTCGAGGGCGAAGATCTGGCGCAGTTCGACCTCGCCCCGAACCCGTCCGTCCTCGCCAGCTTCGAACTTGAGCCGCTCGCCTATGCCAAAGCTTAAGACCCTCTCTGGTGGCGATGTCGTCAAAATCTTCTCTCTTTTCGGATTCGAGATCAAAGCACAACGGGCAGCCACGTTAAATTGCGACGCTTGCTCCGCGGTGGCACCCCGGCTGACCCTCACCATTCCCATGCATGACGAAATGGATAAGGGAACGCTCAAAGCGATCTACCGGCAGGCGCTGCGATACCTGACGGAAGACCAGCTTCGGCCCCATTTTTACAGTGATTATTGAGGATGAAACGGGGCCTGGCGCAGACACGTGGTTCAGTGTCTGCGTTTCCAAGAGTCGCAAATCAGTCACTCTCAAATTACAACTGGTATCGAAATCGCAGACTGCCAAAGGCAGCAGTCTGCACCAGCCGCCACCCATTCTGAGCCCCGCTCCCTCCGTCATTCTGAGGCCCGCTCTTTGGGGCGAAGAATCTGCATCTGCTTTTCCCCCCGCAAGCGCAAAACAAAATGCAGGTCCTTCGCCCCAAAAAGCGGGCCTCAGGATGACGAGGTTTGCAAAGTGTTCCGGCAGATCGCAAAGTGTTCTGCCAAATCGCAAATTGTTCCGGCAGATCGCAAAGTGTTCCGACATGCCGGTTGGATCGCTCTTACGTGACGAGCAGGAAGATTTTCCCGGCCAACGACCGGAAGAGGTCAAGCCAGGCGGCGGCGTTTTGGCCTCCCTCTTTGCTTTTTTGCTGAAACTCACGGTACGTGGTTTGCAGCAGCTCGTAACAGATGTTCTGGATCTTCCACAGGTTGACTTCGAGCGGCAGCGAGCGCGCCATGCCTACGGCCGAATCGAGCGCCCTTAAGAGTTCCGTATTGCCAGGGTCGGCGTGGAAGGTTTCGCCCATTGTCTCCAGCCGCCGGCGCAGGGTGTATTCCAAAGTCGTGACATCGAGCGCCACCTTCGTATCCTCGGCATCGCTCAGCAGATGCCGGATGTCCTCGGATTCCAGAGGCTCGTTCGCCAACGCCTGCCGCAGGCGCGTGTTCAGCACAAATTCCGCGGCGGCATTGAACGCGCGCGGAATCATTATGGCGTCGCCCATTTTTACCAGGATTCGCATCATCGACATCAGGTGAGGGTAGAGGTTGCCGAAGGCCGCCTCCGCCTCGGTCCATTCCGCCTCGATAAGGCGATTGAGGATTCGATGTTGCTCGTCGCGGAAGAGCACTCTCAGCGTGAAAGGCTCACTATCAAGATTCTGCTGGAGGAGGCGATTGACCTCGTCATAGTGGCCTTGCGTGAACGCCCCCTTCAACGCCCCGGCAACCGCCTCATAATCCGCGGCAGTGGCCTTTAGAACCCCTCCGGTCGGATTGTAATCGCCGCGGTCCACGGCCGCAAAGCTCAAGACGGCAGACTCGAGCGTGATTTCGGAGGTGAACCTGGCCAAGCCCGCCGCGAGTCGCCGCTCATGGCCGTTTCCTTGGCCGAGGTTAAGAGTGGCTTGGCGTTCCACCTTGTAGCAGTAAATATGTGTGTCAGACTCGTAGGGCTGAAACAGAGACCGAATCGCGTAATGGGCGCCCACCTTGCGCAGATCGACGAATGCCGTTTGGACGAACTTCTGGTAGATGCGGCCGCCATCTCCGAGCTCGGGAAGGTTGCTTTTGGCGTGGCTTAATCTCTCGATAAATTCGGTTTGCTGATGATCTCCGAAAAGCTCCTCCGCCAGTTGGGCGGCGCGGCCCGCGTATAGAATCACCTGGACGGTTTCAATGCCCGAGAGCTCGTCGAAGAACCAGCCGCAACTGGTATACATCAGCATGGCGTGGCGCTGAAGTTCCAAAAGCTTCCATAGGGTGGTTTTCTCGGCGCAATCAAGCTGCCGGGTGGCGTGCTGCGCGAGGAATCTTTCCTGGCTCTCCGGGGAGCGGCTGAGGATGACATCGATATAGTCGTTTCGCGCCGCCCAGGGATCCTTGACGTAATCCCTGGCTTTTTCCTCAAAGCGCGGGGCCAGATCGTCGCGGAGCCAGTCCAGGGCCGCGCGCAGCGGAGCACGCCACTCCTGGTTCCAGCCGGGATGGCCGCCCGAGTTGCAGCCACAGTTGCTGCGCCAGCGCTCGACGCCATGGACGCAGCTCCACGAGCTGTTTTCGTGTATTTCCACCAAATGGGTGGGAGGGTGCCGCTCCAGGTACAGCGGATAGTTAATGAGCTCGGCCAAATCCTTGGACTCGATATAGTTGAGGGCGTAGGACAGGGCCATCTCACCGAACCGGTGGTGGTGACCGTAGGTTTCGCCATCCGTGGCGATGTGGACGATTTCCGGCCACGGCCGCGTCTCCTCGGAAAAGGCCCCGAGCAGACGTTCGGCGAACTGCTGGCCGTTGTCCAGCAAACCCTCAAACGCTATGCCGCGCGAAATCGGACCATCATAAAAGAAGAGGTTGATCGTTTTGCCCGAGGGCAAACGCAGAACGTATGCCATGGTCGGGTCGATGGAGCCGTTGGTTGATTCCTTCCAGTTGCGACCGCCTATTTTCTTTACCTGGCGGGCTTGGGTCGGGGCAAGGATGGTGAACTTAATGCCCAGTCCGGCCAGAACTTCCAGGCTGGCAAGGTCTACGGCGGTCTCGGGAAGCCACATGCCTTCTGGGCGGCGTCCAAACCGGTGCTCGAAATCGCGAAGTCCCCAGAACGCCTGCGTGTATTTGTCGCGGTCGTTCGCCAGCGGCATGATCATGTGGTTGTAGGGCTGCGCCATTGCGGAACCATGCCCGCCATAGATCTTGGCGCTTTCCTTGTCCGCGTCGAGAATGGCTCTGTAGACCGACGGATCATTCTCCTTAATCCACGAAAGCAAGGTAGGCCCGAAATTGAAGCTGATCTTCGCGTAGTTGTTCACGATGCGGACAATGCGCTTCTCGTCGTCCAGAATGCGCGAGACGGCGTTGGGCGCGTAACACTCCGCATTCACCCGCTCATTCCAGTCGTGATAGGGATGCGCGGATTCCTGAAGCTCGACCGCCTCAAGCCAGGGGTTTTCCCGGGGTGGCTGGTAAAAATGTCCGTGGATGCAAATGTATCCCATTTATTCGCGTCACTCTCCCTCCTGAAAAGCCACAAAGGAAGTTGGACTTAGACTTATTGTCACTTCCTCGTTGGGAACGAGGCGCGCCGGAACAGCGCCATTATGTCCATGCCACCGGGCGTCGGACGAGTCCATCCGCTTGCGCCAACCTCGAGCACAAGCAGGCGCAAGCACGCCCTGGGCATCGTGGCCGAAATTTGCCACCATTAAGCCTTGGTCCCCTTCGGTCCAGCGACGGACTTGGAGAACTCTCTCGTTTTCAAAAACGCGAACCTCCAAATGCTCCTTGCTAAGTCGAGCAAATGCCGGGATCGACCTGCGCAGCCTAATCAGTTCCTGATAAAACGCCCATAGAATTCGATGCAGTTCGTTGCTCTTTCGGGTGTGGTCCAGCTTGCAACGTAGGAAGGTGGCCGCGTCCTGGGGGTCAGGCACTTCGCCCTGCCAGCCAAATGCGGCGAATTCCTCCCGCCGCCCGCGTCGCACGGCCTCCACCAGGGACGCGTCCGAGTGGCTGGTGAAGTATTGAAAGGGCGCCTCCTCGCCCCATTCCTCGCCCATAAAGAGCAGTGGAATATAGGGCGAGAGGATCACCAAACCCGCCGCCAGCTTCAACGCCTCAAGCGACACGAGAGAACTCAGCCGCTCGCCCAGCATGCGGTTGCCGACCTGGTCGTGGTTCTGGGAAAAGACCACAAACTGCCGAGCCGGAACATGACGCGAGGAATTGCCGTGGCGCCGCCGGCGATGCGCGGAGAATTGACCGGAGTACACATATCCCTCATCGACAGCCTTCCCCAAGTCCTTGAGCGTTCCAAAATCCAGGTAATAGCCGTTTGACTCTCCCGTCAACAAGGTGTGCAGCGCGTGGTGAAAATCGTCGCTCCACTGCGCGTCCAAGCCGTATCCACCGCACTCAGCGGGCTGAATGTACCGCACGTCGTTGAGGTCGCTTTCCGCAATCAGGTAGATCTTCCGCCCCGCTTGCCGCGCGAATTCGTGCACCGCCTCCGCCAGCAACTTCAGGAATGGTTGAGCATTGCAATCCACGATGCCGTGAATGGCGTCGAGGCGGAGTGCGTCAATGTGGTAGTCACGCACCCAATAGAGCGCGTTCTCCACGAAGAATCGAACCACCTCGTCGCTTTCCGGACCATCGAAGTTAACGGCGCGCCCCCAGGGCGACCGGTATTTGTCCGTGAAATAAGGCGCAAAATCGCCCAGGTAATTTCCTTCCGGCCCCAAGTGGTTGTAGACCACATCAAGCACGACGGCGAGCCCGCGTTCGTGGCAGGCCTCCACGAGCCTTCTCAGACCTTCGGGACCTCCGTAGCTGTTCTGCACCGCGAACGGGTACACGCCGTCGTAGCCCCAATTGCGATTGCCCGGAAACTGGGCGATGGGCATCAGTTCCACCGCGGTCACTCCGAGGTTCTTAATCTCATCCAGGAAAGGGATAATGCCGTCGAAGGTCCCCTCGGTGCTGTAGGTCCCCACGTGGATTTCGTAAAGGATGTAGTCCTTCAGCGAAAGCCCGGTCCAGTTCGTGTCGTTCCATCGATACGCGCGTAAATCCACAACCTCAGAAGGTCCGTGAACACCGGCCGGTTGATACCTGGAGGCTGGGTCGGGCCGGTGCTTGGCTCCATCGAGGCAGTAGACGTACTGTGCGCCCGGCCGAATCCCCTCTACGATCCCGTGATGGTAGCCACGGTCCGTCTTTTGCAGCCCGAACGATTCGCCCCGCCCCTCGGGCGAATTCAAGGCCACGGCCGTCGCTGCGCTGCACTGCTGGTCATTGAGAATTTGCACCTCCACAACTTCCGCGCCAGGCGCCCACACGGCGAACTGGCAACGGTCACCTCCGAGAGGAGTCGCCCCCAATGTGAAATTCATATGTACCTGTGAGTTCGAATAGCCCCTTAATCCATAATAATAGTGCAATGGCCGTACCCAATACCATAGGAGGGGTTCGTCATGAAGGGTCACGTCAAAGTGGCGGCGGTTCGGACTGTGGGAGCGCTAAACATCGGTAAGTCGGAAATGGCCCGTCCCCCTCTTCCGGTCCCGTTCTACCGTGTTGGCACCCAAGACGTCACCACGTCATGCCGAAGTGTCCGAAAAATGCTGCATGGCCACGCCAAAATGTCACCACGTTGAACCAAAATGTCCGATACTTAAACCAAAATGTCCGATTTTTATCGGTCAATTTGTTCTGCGATCCTTTGTTTTCAATAACTTGGTGGCTTCGTTCGTAAATTTTTTTTCTTCCGCCCACCTTCCCTAGACCGTGGAAACTGGAAATTCGAAACTGGAAACTGGAAACTGGAAATTCGAAACTGGAAGTGCGGGACGTGCCAATCGGCAATCGGCAATCGGCAATCGAGAATCGGCAATTTATACTCCGTCGCCGGCGGGCCGCCCAGCGGGCCGGCGTCATGCGAGTTTTTTGCTGAGGCCATGGGCATATGCACGTGGCGGGCCGCGGCCGAGCGCGTTAGGGGCGGCCAGGAGCCTCGCGAGCCTACCCGGCTGCGCCATTCCGAGCAGAAGCCACACCTCCATCCGGTACGGCGAGCAATTTTTATGCCGTTATCTGATGGATTACCTACCAAGAGATAAAGGAGGCATGCATTGTGATCTCACTAAAAGCGACCTTGACGAAGCCCTGCTATCGCAGAGCTACGACAAAGCCGCGCCCCCACGGCAGGGCGTTTATGGGTGTCTGATGCCTACACGAGGTCCATCTCTCGCCCGCAGCCGGCATTAAGTATCAAAGCATTTCGATGTCGAGTATCTGCTGCCGGGCATATTGTCAGGCTTAGCGTATGATTGTTAGAATTGCGCTATGAAACTCGCCCGGTCCAGCGGCATCTTGCTCCATCCCACATCGTTGCCCGGAAGGTTTGGAATCGGCGATTTTGGCCCGGAAGCGTACCGGTTTGCCGACTGGCTGGCTGACACGCATCAGGGAATCTGGCAGGTGCTCCCGCTGGGTCCAACCGGGTACGGCGACTCTCCTTATCAGTGCTTTTCGGCGTTTGCCGGGAATCCGCTGCTGGTGAGTCCGGAGAAACTGGTGGAATCGGGGGACCTCTCGCCCGCTCAATGCGCAGAGGGCCTTCCGGCGTTTCCCGATCACACGGTGGACTACGGCCGTGTGATTGAATACAAGTTTTCTTTGCTCGCGAAGGCTGCGGGCAACTTCCGCGCCCGCGCATCAGCGAAGCGCGCCGAGGATTACAAGGTTTTCTGCCGCAAGAACGCCTTCTGGCTCGACAATTACGCGCTGTTCATGGCGTTGAAGCGAGCGCAGGCCGGGAAGCCGGTGTGGAACCAATGGGACCATGACATCGCCACGCGCCAACCTGAAGCGGTGGTCCGTTGGGAAGAGCGCCTGGCCGACGATATTGCGCTCCAGAAGTATGTGCAATATGAGTTTTTCCGGCAGTGGTCGGAACTGAAGAACTACTGTCATGCGCGGGGAGTTAAGATCATGGGCGACATTCCGATTTTCGTTGCCCATGACAGTGCAGATGTGTGGGCCGGCCCGGAGTTGTTTTTTCTCGATGCGGATGGCAACCCCTCGGCGCTGGCTGGCGTGCCACCCGATTACTTCAGCGCCACGGGGCAACTGTGGGGCAATCCGCTTTATTGCTGGGACGCCATGGCGGAGACGGGCTACGCGTGGTGGATTGAACGTTTCCGCGCGGCGCTGCGACTGGTGGACATCATCCGCCTCGATCATTTCCGCGGATTTGAAGCTTCCTGGCAGATTCCCGCTGGCGAGAAAACGGCGGTGAACGGCAAATGGGTGAAAGGTCCAGGCGCCGACTTGTTCAAGGCCGTGCAGAAGGCGCTTGGTGATTTGCCCATCGTGGCCGAGACGCTCGGCGTGATCACCCCGGAGGTTACGGCGCTTCGCGACCGCTTCGGTTTTCCCGGCATGGGAATACTGCAGTTTGCGTTCGGTATTGACCCGCAGGCGCCCGAGTTCAAGCCCCACAACTACACCCGCCACTTCGTGGTTTATACGGGTACGCATGACAACGACACCACGGTGGGTTGGTGGACGTCGCACGGCGTGGGCGACAGCACCCGGACGGCGGCGAACATCCGCGCGGAGCGGAATTTTGCCTGCCAATACCTGGGCACGAACGGCCGGGAAATCAACTGGGCGCTGATCCGCACGATCCTGGCTTCCGTCGCCGATACCGCGATTATTCCGCTCCAGGACGTTATGGGTTTGGGCAGCGATGCGCGCATGAACCTGCCCGCCCGACCCAGCGGCAACTGGCAGTGGCGGTTTACCTCAGACCAACTGACTGCTGATGCCGGCAAACGGCTGAAAACGTTGGTCCAGGTTTATGACCGCGTTCCAACGGCGGAGTGATGGTGGATCCCCGCCGCGGGCTGCCGCGAATTTGTCAACCCCTTCGTTGACGCGCGGCGGTTCGCCGTCGACCGAATGACCGATACGAATTTTTTACTCTCGCGCGCATAAAATTTCCCCTTTCAATTGCCCTACCCACGCCATAAGTCGCACAGAATTAGCGCGTTACAATTTGGCAGTCACACTGCTGAATACAAATGCTAGAGGTTTTTTTCGGGGCCTATCGACACCCGAGTCTCATTCACTTCCGGGCTCCCTGGCGATCGGGAACCGAAGTGGTGTCCGAAGAATCAAAAAAGATGGGCCGGCGCCGAACTTACGACCCGCAGTCCAGCACTATTCAGGTTCAGGTTTCCGGCCGGTGCGGAGGTCAGTGTGATGAAAAGGTCATTGCAAGCGATCTTCCCAGGATGCTTGTTGGTCCTGGTTTGCAGTTATTTCACGCCTACAGTTTACGCCAGCTCGAGCATGGTGATGGGAAAGCTGGAATTTCGGCCCATGACGGGGATAGAGAAGGCCGCCGGCGTCTGGGTTGATGGGCAATACGTTGGCTACATGCACGAGCTTAAAGGCAAGAACAGCGTAATGCTGTTGCCCGGCGAGCACACCGTCACGGCCCGGCAGGACGGGTACAAGGATTTCAATGAGCAAGTGACGGTTCGGCCCGGGGAGGTCACGTTGGTGAGCGTCGGCATGGCCAAAGCGCCGGCCATCGCCGTTCCCGCAGCAGCGGCCACGGTGAAGATCGACGTCGCTCCCAACCGTGCCGCCGTTTTCGTGGACGGGCTTTTTGTGGGACACGTGAGGGAGTTTACCGGGATTGGTCGGGGCATGTTGATTGCCCCTGGCAACCATCGCATTAAAGTAGCGTGCCCTGGGTTTCAGACCTTCGAGACAGACATCAATCCGATGGCTTACCAGACCGTAGAAGTGAAAACCCGTTTGCTCCGGAGTGACGGTCCTCTGCAAGCGCCGCTGGTGAATAAGGAAAGCAGCATGAACCAGATGCCGGCGGGAACGCGCGGGCAGTAAGACGATTGCCGGTGATCGGTTGTCGGCAAGATAACGAAGCCTCCTCGCCCTCTCACCCTACCCGGGGAGAGGGGAGAGGAGCGTTGTCGGTACGGGACGCGCCGTACATAGGCCCAATCTCGAACGACCCCAGTTTCTCCTTGCCCGATTTGTTGAACGTTGAAAGCCGGGTACAAGCCTCGTCTACTCACGTGGACAGGACGGCTTGGGGGAATTTCTTGGCGATGGTGAGCAGCTTGAGGGCGGCCTGGTCCGGTTGGCGCACTCCTTGTTCCCAGCTTTCGACGGTATTGGGACTGACATTAAGGAAGCGGGCAAACAGTGTCTGACTGGCATTCAGGGCCAGCCGAATGCCCCGGATTTCCACCGGCTTAAGCGGGCGTGGAGGTGGGGGGATTACGCTGGCTCGCAGGTTCACCGGTTTGCCTCGCTCATAAGCCGCCGCGTCAGCCAACGACTGGCGCAAATCGTCAAACACCTTCACACGGGCTTTTCTGGCCATGTTACCTCCTAAATCCTTTTTAGCTCTGCGACCAATCTGCGCAGCGCGGTCCGCTCCTGAGAACCCAAATCCGCTTGCTCATCTTTATCGAGCAAGATCAGTAGGTGGATATGATGGCGGCGTTCCAGATATAGGTACCAGTAGCGAAATCCTCCCCTTTTTCCTTTGCCCCGGCCGGGATTGCCAGTCCGTGCTTTGCGTATTCCACCCAATCCTTGGACCATACTTCCCCGCTGGGGATTTGCCATCAAATCATCCTGGATGGCCGTCAGGACCTCCTCCGCGTTGTCTCCTGCCAACTCCCGTAACCGCCTCGTGAAGACCACCGATTCGATGAATACCACAAGGTAAGATGTACCACACGGTGGGACATGAGTCAAGAAGGATGTTTGAGCCAAGCTCGGGGTCGGTGACCGGAACAGCCTTTCCTGGAATTATTGATACGCACTTGATGTAAACTGCGCCGGGGTGGGAATTTCTCTGTGCCTCTGTGTCTCAGTGGTTAAAGGAGCGATGATCAACCGAAGGCAGTTCATCACGCGCTTGGCAGGCGCGGCGGGTCTTGGCCTGGTTCCGGATGTATTCATGAAGGCGGCCCGTCCCCAGAAGCCTCCCAACATCGTCTTCTTTCTGGTGGACGATCTCGGCTGGGGGGATTTGGCCTGTTACGCCGATACCTACCACGAAACACCCCATATTGATCGCCTGTGTCGCGAAGGGCTGAAGTTCACCAACGCCTATGCTGCCGCCCCGGTGTGTTCCCCCAGCCGCGCCGCTATCCAAACGGGAAAGGCCCCGGCGCGACTGCGCTTGACGCAGTGGATTCCCGGAAGCATCTTCCCGCACCAAAAGCTGCTGGAGGCGCCGACGCCGGATCACCTGGACCTGAGTGTTCCCACCATGGCGGAACAATTAAAGCGAGTGGGCTACCAGACGGCGGCAATTGGCAAATGGCACCTGGGTGGCGAAGGGTACCTGCCGGAGAAATTTGGATTTGACATCAACATTGCGGGCGATAATCACGGGTCGCCCGGCCCTCCCAACCATTATTTCGGTCCATTTCGTTATCACAACCTCACCGGCTACACGCGGGATGATTACCTGACGGAAGTGTTGACGGACAAGTTGGAACAGGTGATTGCGCAGGCCGCGCCGAAGGGTCCGTTCTTCCTGTATATGGCGGAGTATGCGGTGCACATGCCGATTCAGGCGCGCCAGGCGCTGATCGAGAAGTACCGGCACAAAAATGGCGGCAAGGATGAGCCCGATCCCGTGTACGCCGCCATGGTGGAGACGGTGGACACCGCCTTGGGCACATTACGAGCCACGTTGCAGCGTGCGCGAATTGCGGAGAACACGCTGATCATTCTGACGTCGGACAATGGCGGCGTGGGGTTCGAGGAACGGTCCCTTCACCGGATTGCCGATAACGGGCCGTGGCGCGCGGGCAAGGGCTTCCTCTACGAAGGCGGCATTCGCGAGCCCCTGATTGTCTACTGGCCCGGCGTTACCCAGCCGGGCGCGGTCTGCGACGTGCCGGTGACTGGCGCGGATTTTATGCCGACGATTCTGAATATTGCGGGAGCCGGCCCCGCGCCCTCACCGTGTGATGGTCTGGATATCACCGGCCTGCTGCGCGGCGGCAGTTCGCTGGGGCGCGAGGCGCTGTATTGGCACTACCCTCACTACAGCGATGAGGGCGGCACGCCCACCGGCGCCATCCGCGAAGGAGATTGGAAGCTCATCGAGTTCTTCGAGGACGATCACCTGGAGCTCTATAACCTGGCGCTGGATCCGGGCGAGCAATATAATTTCGCGTTCAGCTTCGCGGATAAGGCCGCGGACCTGCTGGCCAAATTGCGGACCTGGCGCGAAAGCATGCATGCCGTAATGCCTCGTCCCAATCCTGCGTACGACAAGATCAAGGCGGACCTCCGCAGCGGTCCACCCGGATGTAGCTGGAATCCAATCTCAACCTGCCTTGAGGACTAAGGCGCCACCTCAACCATCCTGGGTCTCCCTTCCATGTCTTGTTGGCGCCAGTGAACGTTTTGTGATTGTTAAGTCCCGAGAAATATGGCAGACTGGTGCCGCCTTTGGGGGAAGGCTCAGCACACATTGGGAGGGGAACCTGCGCGGTCGGGTTTACGCCTGGCTTTTGCCGGGATTTTCCCAGCAACCAGCATGGGTATTCACCTGATTGTGAATGCTTATCAGCTCGTTTAAGGTGCTGAGTGCGCCCGACGAGCGACGATTTCAAGAGGTAAGCATATCGCGGACAGGTGTGAAGCTCGGTAAAGGAGTATGCCGTTTATGCCCCAACCCGAAAGAAGGTTAGAAGTGGCCGCGAAGGAGGTTCCCAGCATAACCAGTTTCGGCCCGGATTTCCTCCCGGCGGGAGGAGAACCGGATCTTCTTCCCGTCGAGCCAAGCAGTGAAGACTTCGGCTTAACCCCGCTTGAAAAACATATCATCGCTTTAACCGTCGGTGGGCACTCGCACGAGGAGAGTGCAGAGATTCTCAACATCAGCGAGCCTGTCCTCCGGCTTCACCTCGAAGATATCTGCAAAAAGCTCGATGTCGCATGTGAATTCGAACTTATACTTTTCGTTCTAAGTTCTCACCTGCTTGAAAGCTAGGCGTTTTGCCGGGAACTGACGAAGTGACGAGCTTGCCCTCGCCCACCGCATTTGGGTCCTCCCCCTTCGGGTCCCTTGGGCGAAGGTTCCAAAATTCTTTTTTGCTGTGCGGAGCCGCAGCAGACAAGGTACACTTCCGTTGAGGAGGGCAATATGTCGCTTCGGCCGGTTAAGAGAATGATCCGCTCCAAGCCCACCCTGGAAGGCGCCGGTGTGCATTTGCGCCGCGCGTTTGGTTTTGGTAACACTTCGGATTTCGATCCTTTCCTGCTCCTCGACGATTTTCGCAACGACATTCCCCAGGATTACCTGGCCGGTTTTCCCTGGCATCCGCATCGCGGCATTGAGACCATCACCTACGTCCTGGCCGGAACCGTCGAGCACGGCGATAGCTTGGGAAACCAGGGCGCCATCGCCGCCGGCGACGTCCAGTGGATGACAGCGGGCAGCGGCATCATCCATCAGGAAATGCCCAAAGGCGACCTGACGGGCCGTATGCACGGGTTCCAGTTGTGGGGCAACCTGCCCGCCGCGCTCAAGATGACCTCGCCGCGGTACCAGGAGGTTAAGGCGCCGGATATCCCTGAGGTCCAAGACGACGACGGCACGCGCGTACGCGTGGTGTGTGGCAATTTCTGGGGAAAAAACGGGCCCGTGGACGGCGTTGCCGCCGACCCCACCTATCTCGACGTTTCCGTGCCGCCCGGCAAGCGGAAGACCCTTCCGGTGGAAACCGGTCGCCATGTATTCGCGTACGTCTTCGCCGGTGCGGGCAAGTTTTGTAATGCGTCGGGTCCGTTGGCCGTGCCCACGGAATCGGTAGGGTGGTTGGACACGCATCCGCCCACCGAAGCGGACAACCGTTCGCTGGTCCTGTTCGACCGCGGCGATGAACTGGCGGTCCAAGCCGGGGAAGATGGCGTGCGATTCCTGCTGGTTTCAGGGAAGCCCTTGCAGGAGCCCGTGGCGTGGTACGGCCCCATTGTGATGAATACCCAGGAGCAACTCCGCCAAGCCTTCCAGGAGTTGGAAGAGGGGACGTTCCTTAAGAACAGTGGACAGTGAACAGGCGGGAAGAGGGAATAGGTTACAGGGAACAGGTTACAGGCGGGACCGCCGTGAGTCAACGAAGGGACAACCAAATTTCCCAAAACCCGCGCAGCGAGCCGAAAGCGGCGGCACTCAGCCGTGGACGTCAATGTGGCGCTAAGCTTAACGCCTATGGGGGCGGGGGGGTGAGGGGAAAACTCTTTCGCGAGCCTGGTCGTTGACCCAATTATGAACAAGCCATCCTTTGACCCCGGCTTCACCGAAACGTACCGCGGCGGCCTGCGGCGCATCATCAATCCTAGCGGGGAATTCAACGTTCATCGGCGCGGAACCACCTGGCGCGATATTAGCCCGTATCTGTTCATGATCAACACCTCGTGGACCGTCTTTTCTACCTTGATATTAGGCGGATACGTCGTGGCCAATGCCGTCTTTGCGCTGATCTACATGAAGATTGGCGTCGAGCACCTGCAGGGCGCGGACACCAGCACGATGCTGAACCGGTTCCTGAGCGCGTTCTTTTTCAGTGCGCAGACCTTTACTACCGTGGGATACGGGCGGGTTTCGCCGGACAGTGCTCTGACCAACACCGTGGCGTCCGCGCAAGCCCTGCTGGGGTTGATGGCGTTGGCGATTGGCACCGGCCTGCTATTCGGGCGATTTTCCCGGCCCGCCGCGCGGCTGGAGTTCAGCAAACAGATGGTGGTGGCGCCTTATCAAACGGGATCCAGCCTGCAATTCCGCGTCGCCAACCGGCGCAGCAACAATCTGATGGAAGTGGAAGCGCGGGTGATGTTGAGTACGGTGGAGGTTACAGATACGGGCCCGCTGCGGAGGTACAAATATCTCACGCTGGAGCGCAACCGGGTGCAGTTCCTGCCCCTCACGTGGACCATTGTCCATCCTATTGACGAATCAAGCCCGCTCTGGGGCAAGAAGCCGGAAGACCTGGCGCAGCACCAGGCGGAGTTTCTGGTTACGATCAAGGCATTCGACGATACGTTCTTTCAGACCGTCCACGTTCGGTACTCGTATCGATTCGAAGAGATGATGTGGGGCGTGCGCTTTATTCCCGCGTTTGAACCGGACGCCGAGGGCGAAATGTTGCTCGACCTGCGCCGGCTCAGCGAAGTGGCGCCCGCGCCGGGATACCCGGCGGCAGAGGCCGACCAGCGCGCCCGCGCACTGGTCGGCCAGGAGAACAACCGTTCGTAAGGTAGTGCCTTATACAAAGTCGCGGCCGATGAGGCGCTCGATGCGCTTACGAATCGGGGGGTGCGTGGAGAAAAGGGTGGAAAACATCTGGCCTGTCGTGAGCGGCTGATAAATGAACAGATGCGCCATTGACGGCGAAACCTGCATGGGGACGCGTTTCGCCCACTTGTCGATCTTGTCGAGGGCGCGGGCCAAGCCCTGGGGATTGCCGGTGATGCGCGCGCCGGTGGCATCCGCCTCATATTCGCGCGAGCGCGAGATCGCAAGCTGAATGAGTGTGGCCGCGAGCGGCGCCAGAATCATCATGGCCAGCCCTGACAGAGCACCGCCCCGGCGATTATCGGATCGGCCACCGCCGCCAAACCCTCCGAACAGTTCGGCGTACCAGAGCATGCGACCTATCATGGTGATGGCTCCGGCCAGCGTGGCCACTACGGCCGAGGTAAGGATATCGCGGTTCTTCACGTGTCCGAGTTCGTGCGCCAGCACGCCCTCAATTTCCTCGTCGTCGCAGATGTCCAGGATGCCGCGCGTCACCGCCACCGAAGCGTGGCTGGGGTTGCGGCCCGTGGCAAACGCGTTGGGCGAATCAGTGGGAATAAAATAAATCTTCGGCACCGGGACGTTGGCTTTGGCGGCGAGCCGCTCGACAATCTGGTAAATCCGCGGGTTCTCCTCGCGCGAAATGGGCTTCGCCCCAGACATCGCCAGCGCCAGCTTGTCCGAGAAGAAATACGTGAACATATTCATGACGGCGGCGAGTCCCAAGGCGAGAATCAATCCGTTCTGGCCGCCCCACCACTCCCCGACCGCCAGGAACAGGCCGGTCATCGCGGCAAGCAGAATTGTTGTTTTGAAGTTGTTCCACATAAATGTACTTTCTCCTAACGCCGTTCCCGTCCCGCTCTTATTAGATGCACGCTCCAGCCGTTCGACTGTCGAGGTCATGCGTAATCCCGAATCCGCCTGATGTTCGGGAACGACACGTGCAGCATATTATAAAGGCGCTCGTCCGCCGTGACCAAGTCGTGGCCTGTCCTGACGGCGAGAGCCACATAAAGGCTATCATAGGCGCTGTGGCCATTTCTTAAAGCCAAATTCAAAGCCAGTTCGATTAAATCATCAATAGGCCACAGGGGAACGTGGAGTTTTCTGAACTCGCGAAGGATCTCTCCTACGATGCGTGCCGGAAGAAGAGCTCGTTTAGCCCGCTTCCAGAGCATATTGGCGATTTCCGCAGGTAGAATAGCGGGAGCGAGTATTCCCAGTGTGCCTTGTTCCCAATCTGTGAACAGGATCTTGGCTTTATCGCTCTCGGGCTCCATTACAAGCCATTTGGCGACTACGCTCGCATCAACGATAAGGCTCGTCATTGTCCCGGTCCTCACGAATTAGGGCAGCACTGTCCGGCTGGTGGGGATATCTTTTCGCTATTCTGCTCCACAGCTCATCGATCCTTTTCATCGCCTTGGCAGCGCCAGCCCGACGGCGGACTGTTTCCTTCTTCTCCGCCAGCATCGCGAGAAGCTCCGCGTTAAGGCTTCGGCCGTGGCGCCTGGCATTGCGCCGAAGCACTGCGTACTCTGCTTCGGGTATGTTCCGAATCGTGATGTTGGGCATAGTCCCTCCGAATCGAACAATGATATCATAATGATATCACCAGGCAACATTGCTCGCAAATTGGTAGTGGTACAGTTTGAATTTTACGCGCCTTGACTACCCGCCTGAGTATGCCATGATAGGCACATGGCAAAGAAGATCAAAGGCAAGCCGAAGCGGAAACCGTCCAAGCGTCAGCCAAGGGAAGACTTCATCCAGGCGACGCATCGGGTCTTTCAGGAAGTCATCCGGCGAAGTGAAGAGATTCCTAGCGCTACTAAACCACCTGCTAGCGATTGAATCTCCGCTTGACAGCTTTGGTCTAAATTGCTATATGTAATCTAGCCTTGCGCGCACAAGCGCATCGGGTTGCGAGGCGACCCGTGGGTGTGTGCAGAGAGCAAGGCAAATGGTGCCCACGGGCACAGGCTTGGTTAGAAGCCAGCCTGTGACGTGGGCTTTTTTATTTGTGGCAAAGAGTGCGGAGCTACCCTATGACCGACGACGAGAAGCGACACCAAAAGGCAGAGTTATTATTGCAGTATCAGGAGGCCGAAGAAAACCTAGCCCACCTAAGAGAAAAGGCTGGAGTGCTTTCTAAGTTAGTTGATGAAGTCGCTATGTGGATGAGTCGTGCCCATATTCCAGTCCGTGCGAACGACCAAGACGACCGACGCAGGGACGGAAATATTAGAAAGAACCCTGCTAAATACCGGGAAGCCATGAATTTCGACGCTGCTTTATCGCTTATGGATGAAATCGCGGAAGTATGTCAGCAATTGAACGATCTTTCCGAAAGGAAGAAAGCACTCGGTTTGAAATAATGGCCGACAGCATCCAGTCCGAAATTCAATTAGAGCCGTTGGCTTTCAGCATCCGCCAGACGGCGCAGCTTGCCCAAGTTTCTGAAGGCACGATCCGCAGAATGATTCGATCTGGCAATCTTACTGGTGTCCGCATCGGCTGGGTGTGGAGGGTGCCACGTCAGGAAGTTTTTAGAATTTGTGAGAAAGGGAGTAAGACGGTAAAGAAGGGCTAAATACAGAGACAGCCAGCGAATAACGTTTCTGAGGCGGATTCACTGGCTGTCTAATTCGAGGTACACAATGAAGCGCACGCTCGAAGTGTCTAATCTACACTGCCGCTCGCCACCAGTCAACAGTGAACTTTCCGCTCCGAGGCTAAGGCTGTCTTAGCTTAGCTTTTGCCCATCTCGCTAAGACAGCCTTCCTCGCGGCTTCACTGCGCTGCCGAGGGGTGAGGTTCTGCCCGCGCCTCAATCCGCCCTTTTTCCCGAGCGCTACTGCATTGGGGTCTTTCATAGACTCAACTCTATACCAACCGCTACGTATTGGCAAGGGGAATATTTTGCGGGAGCATTCATTTTTCTCTTGACTTTCATACGTAGCGCTACGTATAATAGTTTTGGGAGTGAAAAGCCATGAACCGATTGACCCGGGAGAAGCAAGCGCAAGTGATAGCGGCGCTGGTCGAGGGATGCAGTGTGAATTCGACGGCCCGCATGGTAGGCGTATCAAAGGTCACGATCTTGAAGCTGCTTGCTGCGCTTGGCCCCGCTTGTGCGGATTACCAAGACAAAGTACTCATCAACCTCAAGTGCAAGCGTATCCAGGTTGATGAAATCTGGCAATTCTGTTACGCCAAAGAGAAAAATGTGCCCGCTGAGAAAAAGGGCCAATTCGGGTACGGAGATATTTGGACTTGGGTAGGAATCGACGCGGATTCCAAATTGATTGCCTCTTTCATGCTCGGCAATCGTGACGGGAAAACAGCGAACATTTTCATCGACGATCTAAAGAGCCGGTTAGCGAACCGCGTACAGCTTACCAGCGATGGCTTGAGGTGCTACCTGGACGCGATAGAAGGGGCATTCGGAGCGGATATTGATTACGCCATGCTCATTAAGATTTTTGGTGCGAGCCAGGAAGAAGTGAGGTATAGCCCAGCCGAGTGCATCGGCTGCGAAACCAAAATCATTCAAGGGAAACCCGACCCGAAATACATATCGACATCGTATATCGAAAGACAAAATCTCTCGATGCGGATGATGATGCGCCGATTTACGCGCCTAACGAACGGTTTCAGTAAGAAAATCGAAAACCACGCCTACGCCGCCTCGGTGATCACCTCAAAAGCGGCCATGCATGATCGGGTCAAAACCGGCCATGTGGGGCCGTCCGGGACTAACCTTTTTTACCCTGCCGCCGGCTCTGCTGGCAAGTCGGTTTTCGTTCGCCAGCTTCGCGGGCCGCACTTCAGCAGATGTCCGTGGTGCAGGAGGCGGTCGAGCATGGCGCTGACGGCCGCGGCATCCCCCAGCAACTTGCCCCAGTCTTCCACCGGTCGATTGGAAGTCACCAGCGTACTGGCGCGTTCGTAGCGACGCATAATGAGTTCGAGCAGTTCCTCGGCAGCGGTCAAGGGCAGCTTGCGCATGCCGAAGTCGTCGATGATGAGCAGCGGCACGGTGGTCAGCGACTCTAGACATTCCTTGCGGGTGCCGTCAAGGGTAGCGTCGGCGATCTCTTCGAGCAGGGCGTGAGTTTCGCGGTAGAAGACGCGATACCCCTGTTGGATGACGGCCTGGCCAATGGCCTGCGCCAAGTGACTTTTGCCGCTCCCGGGCGGGCCGAGAAAAAGGGCGTCTTCATGCCGGGCGATGAAGGTGCCGGTGGCCAGCTCGAAGACCAGACTGCGATTCATCTTTTTGTTGAAGGTGAAGTCGAAGTTGTCGAGGGTCCTGAGCGGGTCGCGGAACTCGGCCTGCTTGCGCCGGCGTTCCAGCATGCGGTCGGCGCGGCGCGTGAGTTCGTCGGTGACCAGGCAGGAGATCAGATCTAAGGGTGCCATGGATTCGGCTTGGGCCTGACGCAGGCGGGTCTCCAGCACCGCCGCCATCCCTCCCAGGCGTAACTGCCGTAAAGCGCGATTCAGTTCGATCAGATTCATTGCGTTTCCTCTCTTCCTGACGATGTCGGTGCACTTCGTGAAAGACCATCCTCTCCGCCGCGCGCAGCGGGGCGGCGCCTTGTGCGGAGGGCTGCGGGCAGGTCTGCGCATCATCATTCGTGCACCTCCGGGGAAGTCCGTGGCGGCGCTTCCGGGACCATCTCAAAGAGCGACCGCTGTTGTTCTTGTTGCTGCATCCGTTGCTGGATGAGATCGCGGTAGTGCACCAGTTCGCGGATCAGGGGATCAACTTGCTGTAAGCTCAGGGGGGCTTGGGGGCGTCGTTCCAGATAGCGGCGCACAAAGCGATATTCGTGCACTTGCAGTTCGAGCGCGGCGGCGCACGCTTCCTCGACCGCCGCCAGTCCGAACTTCTTGGCCAAGGCCAGCACACCCAGAATGCGGCGCACGCCCAGTTCTCCTTCTTGGCGATGGATCGCTTGGCAGAAAGCGCCGATGTGAGTTCCGGCGCGTTCCGCTCGCGCCAGCAACTGCAGGGTGCCGAGCGGCGCGCGCTTCGGGTAATCCTCCGGCTTGATGCGGAACCGGCCGCGCTTCTGGCGGACATGCTCGCGCAGCAGTTGACCGGTGCGCGGATCGAGCAGGCGCACGTAAAGGTCATCCCACTGCACGTTGACCAAGCGCCCGATCCATCCCGGTGGCGCGCCGTAGTAGGCGGCTTCAACTTCCACGCAGCCGTCCAGATGCACAGTGCGCTGCCCGTACTGGTAATAACGGAAGGGTTCAAGTGGCAGCGGTTGCAGTGCCGGTTTTTCTTCCGCGAACATGGCGGCCACCTGGCGCTTGGTGGTGCCGTGAATGCGCGTGTCCGCCCAGTGCGTCTCCCAACGATCCAGGTAGGTTTGGGCTTGCTCCAGACTCTCGAAGCGCAGCCCTTTAAGCGGTGTCTTTTGCGCATGTCCGACTCCCGCTTCGACTTTGCCTTTGCGATCGGGATGCTGAACTCGGCACGGCATGCCCACGGCGCCGTAGTGAGCGAGCACATCGCGGTAGAGGGGATTGAGCGTGGGATCGTAGATGTCGGGGACCAGCACGCCCTCGCGTAAGTTGTCGAGCACGATGAGTCGAACCACCCCGCCCAGCCGGCGAAAGGCCTTCTCATGCAGTTCCGCCCAGGTGCGGGAACTCGATTGGAAAACCAGCAGACGGACCGACTTGCGGCTGTAACCCAGAGTCATCACGAAGAGGCGGGTGCGCCGGTACGTGCCGGTCTGAGAATCGCGGACCATGGGACCGGTGCCGTAATCGACTTGGGCTTCTTCGCCGGGAGCGGTGTCGATGACGGGATGAGCCTGCGGAATCTGTACGCCGCGGAGCTTGCCGACAAAGCGCCGCACGCTCTGGTAGCCGCTGGTGAAGCCGGTCTCTGAGACCAGATCTTGCCAGATGGCCATGGCGTTGCGGCCACGGGCGAGAGCGAGTTCGATCAGCTCGCGATAGGGTTCACAGGCACTGGCGGAGGGACTGCGCGAGGGAGGCCCCGGCGCGGGCGCGGGCTCCGCGCCCGCGCCGGGGACCATCACCTCGGCGGCGGGCGCTTGACCCAACAGACCGGTCGCTTCCGCTGGGGGTTGGGGCAACTCCGCGTCGGTGATCACCCCGTTGGCCGGTTTTGCCGCGCCCGGTTCAACGGTTGATTCTGGGGTGGGTTCGTGCCGAATGAGATCGACTGCCGCCGGAGGGCGTTGTCTTTCCCCGCCAAAGTCGGTGGTCACCTCGGTGGCCGGTTTTGCCGTGTCCAGCCCGGAAGGCGGTGGCAGATGAGGCTGTATCGATGCCGGATCGGAGGAAACCCCAGAGGCCGGTTTTCCCGCGCCAAAGTCGGTGATCACCTCTATGGCCGGTTTTGAACCCGCTCTTCGCTCCCAGCCCGGAGGTCGCACCGGGATTCCCGCGGCTTTCAAATATCCCGCCGCCGTTTCCCGGCGCACACCGGTGGCTCCCTGGATGCGCCGCAGCGTCCACCCGAGCCGCCCTAAAGCTATAACTTGCTGTTTCTTTTCATCACTCAAGACATTGGCCATAGCGGCTGAGGCTATAACGCCTCATGCCGCAGTCAATGTCCCGGAGTAGGTCTCCATATGGCCGGTTTTCAGGTGATCATATATGGCCGGTTTTGGGTGATCACTGAGGTACGCCGTGGCGCTGTATACGATGCACTACAACTTCGCCCGAATCCACCAGACCCTTAGAGTTACACCCGCGATGGAAGCCGGGGTATCTGACCACGTGTGGAGTATTGAAGAAATCGCAGCGCTATTACCGGAGCCGACCTTCGGCCCTCGCGGACCTTACAAAAAGCGCAACGCAAATTGAGTTTGAATCGGCAGAGAACCGCGATAGAATCCACGCAAAACGAGGAGGGCTTTGTTTATGCCTTACGGCGAGGTTTGGGTTGGGGTCTTTTGTGTCAAGTGCCACCGACCACTTTTAATCTATAACGAAACGGCCTGGAAACTCTTTATTGAGCATGTGAGTCAGTCTGTACTGCGCCAGGGTCTTCATCCTTTGGTTTGTCCTGACAAGGCATGCATGACGCAAGCGGACTATGCACTAGAACAATTCGTGCATTTTCGGGTGGAACAAATACCCCAGCCTCGATAATTGGAGGATTGGTAAGCCAGATAACAATCCTTTCTGGAATGGGCTTTGGTGTTGACATCGGCAGGATTTTCCCTTAGCTTAGATTTGGCCGTCACGCCAAAACTAAACCTCAGAGAACCCGCCGCGAGCGGGTTTTCTTTTTATAGCACACCTGCCAAGCCTCAAGCGTATAATCTTCGCCAAAAAGAAAGGGGTTTTCAAATATGAACCTTGTCAAACTCACATTAGCGGTACTGGTCGGAGTGCTTCTAGTATTACTATGTTAAGTAGTTCTTGAAATTCTCCTTCGAATGACTTAGCATGGGCCCATGAAGCCCATGCGCTGGAATGGCAAGCTTTGGAAAGAAAGCGTGGCACAATTCCTTGAGTTTTTGAATCCGCTGATTGCCGGGCTGGGCCGAAGTGAGCGGCGCGTGGCGGCCACACGCTACGTGGAAGGGCTGTTGATGCCGGGGCAGCGCAAATCGATCATCCCCATGGCCGAGCGCCTGGGTGTGGACTCGCAAAGTCTGCAGCAGTTTGTTACCGACAGTCCCTGGAGCGAGGAAGAGTTGTGGCGCGCGATCCGGCAGGAGATCATTCCGCACTTGGAGCCGCTGGAGGCCTGGGTGGTGGATGAAACCGGCTGGGTCAAACAGGGCTCGCACTCGGTGGGAGTTTCGCATCAATATTGTGGGGCGGTGGGCAAGCAGGCCAACTGTCAAGTGAGCGTGGAAGTGGTGGTGAGCGACGGATGGATTGCCGCGCCGGTGGGCGGGCGGCTGTATCTGCCCGAGCGCTGGACCGCCGACCGGGAACGCTGCCAGGCCGCCGGAGTCCCGCCGGAAGTGAGGTTTGCCACCAAGCCGGAGCTGGCGCTGGGGATCCTGCGCCAAGCGCGGCACGACGGAGTTCCTCCGGCACCGGTCTTGGGGGATAGCGCCTACGGCAACAACGCGGATTTTCGCGCCGGGGTGCGGGCGTTGGACATGGAGTTTTTTCTGCAAGTCGACGGGCAGGCGCTCAAGGGATGGGACCGCGAAGTGCGGACCGAGGTCAAGCGGGTGCGCCGTTACGTCTGTGACGGGGAACCTCCCGCCACCACCTTGGCGGAGTTGACCGGCCGCATCCCGGAGAACGAATGGAAGAAGTGTTCTTGGGTAACGGCGGGCGGCCAAACCCAGCGCACGCGGCTGGCTTGGCGAGAGGTTTTTCTGCAACACGACTTGCGCCACGCGGGGGGCGAACTGGAAAAAGTCTGGCTGGTGGTGGACTGGCCGGCAGGGGACCCTGCGCCCTATCATTATTACTTGGCCCATCTCCACGCTCCTCCCACCAAGGCCCGTTGCTTGAAACTGAGCCGTTCCCGCTGGCACATCGAACAATACTTCCAGCGCTCCAAGGATGACTTGGGGTTGGACCATTTCGAAGGCCGCTCGTGGCGAGGCTTTCATCATCACTTGGTGCTTTCCGCCGTGGCTTATCTCTTTATCCTGACCGTCTACTTACGGCGTAAAAAAAACTTCTGGTGCGACGTGGGAACAGATTCTCCGCACGATCCAGCCCTGGCTGGTGAGATGGAGCGGACTCTGTCCCTTCTGCGGAACGAAGTTTGAACAAATTTTTGAGGATACGACTTAACATAGTAATACTAGGCGCGGGGCTGTTCAGTACGCCGAAGGTCAGACCGAACCCCCAGGAACCGGCCACGGTTCACGTTGCCATTTTCCCTATTCCCACACCTGACGCCAAGAATCTTTCCTCGCGGGACTTGCCGGGTTACAGAGTTGTGGGTCTTTCCTGTCTACCTAAATCCGCTAAACAGTTGCCAGACGCAGCAGTCTGCTATGTGGCTACCACGCCAAACTAAGACAGGTTGTTCTTCGGCTCGCTAAACTCCAACAGGACTTTGAAGGGTAGGGATTTCTCGCGAATAAGAGTTCTTAAGTCTCGCAACGAAAGTATAAACCACAAGGCTGCTGGAACCCCCGAGGCTGGCTCGAAAGGACGGTTGGGGTTCATCCAGACCTTGCCGCAGTGAGCGCAGTTGTTTGGGATCGTGCGAAACAATTCCGGCTTAAACGTCATCCTTCCGCCACACTCGCATTCAAGTGTTATGGCTGTGATGTCTTCCAAACCCACAACAATTTTCCGCTCGACAGTCATACAGTAAAGATTAACATAGCGTGTCAAGTGGATTTGGGCGGGGTAACGCAATCCCCCTGCCAAACGTTCAGGCTTGGAATTCAAACTGTACCACTACCCGCAAATTCGCTCGGATTGCACCGCGGGCTTAGGCGCCGGCTTCGCCTGCTTCACCTGCGTATTGAATTCCAAAGTCCACGGGAACGCCGGAGCGCCTTCTCGTTCTCCATGCGGCGCAAGTTGTGGACGAAGTTCCCGCTGCCCAGGATCGGCACGTGGCGATCGCGCAACAGGGCGGGCTCGTCTCCAAGTTCCACGTGGCCTGCTCGTAGAGCGGAGCGAGGAACCCGTAGAAATCATGCGTCGAATGACTTCTTCTAGCAATCCTGGGGGCTGGGGGTGAGGGGAGTCATAACCGCGCTTGTAATAAATCAGACAAAAACTCCATGGGAGACGACACTAGCACCTATAGCACTCTCCTAGCACCGGAGTGCCGTTGACTTGCACTTCCTGTTGCGCTACCCTTGCTCCGCTGTTAAGGGTCTGTTTTTGAAACCGGTTAGGCCGGCGCGCGGTAGCGGCTTGAAAACAACACCGCAAACGGAATGGCTCTCGAAGGTAGAGAGGCCCAGGCGGGAGTGCGAAAGCGAGGCAACATGGCTGAGGCACTGACGAAGGCGGGTCGGTATCAAATTGTCGGTGAATTGGGCCGGGGGTCGATGGGAGTGGTGTATCGGGGTTTCGACCCGGTCATTGGCCGCACCGTGGCCATCAAGACCATGCTCCCCGAAGGGCTTTCTCCGCAGGAGTTTCAGGAGTACAAGGCGCGCTTCCAGCGCGAGGCCATGGCGGCCGGCATTCTTGCCCATCCCAACATCATCACGGTTTACGATTTCGGCGAGGACAACGGCGTTCTTTACCTTGCGATGGAGTATCTGGAAGGCAAGTCTCTGGAAAAAATCGTGCAGGAACAGGCCGTACTGCCGATTGAAACCATTTTGCCCATCTATGACCAGGTTTGCAGCGCGCTCGACCATGCTCATCATAACAAGGTCGTGCATCGGGACATCAAGCCGGCCAACATCATGATTCTGCAAAACAGCCTGGTGAAGGTCACGGATTTCGGCATTGCCAAAATGATGGCGATGGGCATGACCCAGGCGGGACAAATCTTGGGGACGCCGAATTACATGTCACCGGAGCAGGTCAAGGGCCGCCAAATTGACGGGCGGTCGGATATCTTTTCGTTGGGCGTGATCCTTTACGAGTTGGTGACCGGTGAGAAGCCCTTCGGCGGGCAGAACATTACCACGGTAATCTATAAGATCATTAACGAAAATCCGATTCCTCCGCGCGAACTCGACGCTTCGATTCATGCCGGCCTGAGCTCCGTCATCTCGAAAGCCCTCGCCAAGAATGTCGACGAGCGCTACCAGACGTGCCGCGAACTGGCGGAAGATTTGAGGAATTATAAGAACCTGGGCAGCCCGTCGGTGGGCCAGGGCACGGTGGTTCTGAAAGCCGCCCCCGTTCCGGTGGAAGCAGCCGCACCCGCTCCTTCGCCGCAACCCCCTCCTGGCCCTTCACCGCAAGCTCCTCCTCTTTCTGTCGATGAGACTCCCATCGCGAGTCCGCCTGGTATTCCCACCACTCCGCCGGCCATTGCCACCCCGCAAGCGATTCCTCAGATTGCCTGGGTGCTGGGCGCGCTCATGCTGGTGATGATCATGGGAGCCCTCAGTTACTTAATTGTATTGCGGTCGCAACAAAAGTCGGCTAGTCTGCGCTCGTCACGTCCAACCGCAAACATAACGTCCACGCAGAATCCGCAACCGGCGGGCACCTTGGTTACGCCGCCCGCGCCGGCCAAGGCGGAAAGCGTCGCGCCCGCACCGGCCAAGCCCGCAGAAACTGTGTCCAGGATGGAAGAGAGCCCGAAACACCGCGGTGAGCGCGCCGTTGCGGAAAAAGTGGGACAAATGATGGTAAGCGCCAACGTGAACGGGGCCAGGATCTCTGTAGACGGGCGATCTGATCCCGATTGGGTAACGCCCCACACCATCCCGGGCCTTACGGCCGGTGTTCACAACGTTGTCATTTCGATGGACGGATACGAGAATTTTCAACAGACCGTGAACATTGCAGGTGGCCAGACCAGCAGTGTGACGGGCAACCTTTCCGCCCCCCGCGGCGAGCTGGACGTGGTCACCGTGCCGCCGGGCGCAGAAATCATCATTGACGGAAAATCGTATGGGCCGAGCCCGGTGAATGCCACGTTGGCGCCGGGTAGCCACACCTATTCCGCCAAGCTGCCGGGGGCGGCGCCGTTTGAACGGACGGTCACCATCAAGAGCGATACCATTGTTACCCGAACCATCCAGGTTTCCGGGGCCGTGGCCACCGGGATAGTGGAAGTCCGGAGCATCCCGTCGGGCGCCACAGTGCAGGCGGATAATGCGTTGGTCCAGGGGCAGACTCCCACGTCTTTCCGTTTGTCCGCTGGCACGCACACGCTGGTTATCTCGCTCTCTGGATATCCGCCGGCGCGGCGGCAAGTTACCGTCTCTGCAAATGAGACGACCCCGGTTAACGTGAACCTTACAAGCCAATAACGGGACGTCCCGTGCCAGGCACATCAGAACCCTGCGGAGGTTTAATTATGACGCGCCGGATAATTCTCGCCGTGTTTGCGCTGTTGCTGCTAACGCCCAGTGCGTGGCCGAAATTCAAAGAAGACGAGCAGAAGTATCTGGACGAACAATTCAAGGCCGTGCTCGACCAGATGCAGGCCATGGGCAATCAGATTGCGGCGCTGAATGCACAAATCACGGAACTGAAACAGAGCCAGGCACAACTGCAAGCCCTGGTGGTTCGCCAGCAGCACCAGATTCAGGACCTGGATGAGATGCTCTCATCGCTCCACATCAGCAACGAGGAAGGCCTTTCCAAGCTCAAGGCGACAACCACTGACTTGAAAACCGAAACTGATAGCATCCTTGCCAAGTTGGGTCAACCTGCGCCTGCACCCGTTCCAATCCCGGCGCCTGCTCCTCCGGTTTCGCAGCCACCATTGAAAACGCAGGGTTACATTACCAACGTCGACGGCCCCAACATCATGATTGACATGGGTTCCGCACAAGGCGTCCAGCCGGGGTCCCGCCTGGCCGTTTACAAAGCCACCGATCCCAATACGCGGGTGGGCGTGATCGAGGTCACCGAGGTGGTGGACTCCGGCAACGCGCGCGCGCGGATTGTTACGATGAACGCTGGCATGAAACTGGAATTCTCCGACATGGTGCGAGTGCAGTAAACTACCTTCCGTTGGCGGGTTGCTGACCCACATGGCTCGATTTGTCATCACCGATCCCTCGGGCCGGACCCAGATCTTTGAAATTACCAGCCCCACAATCAGCGTGGGACGGGCGGATTCAAACGACCTGGTGTTGCGGCACCCCAGTGTGTCACGCCACCACGTGCGCGTCACTGTGCTCCCCGGCGACATCACGTTGCTCAACGATTTGGGAAGCATGAATGGGACCTACGTCAACAACGTACAGGTTCAAGAGCACCAACTGAAGGACCAGGACCGCGTGGCCATCGGCATGTTTGAGTTGAGGTACGAGGCCGCGCGGGGGGGAGCCCTGCACATTCAACCTGTCAGCGGAGCCGTGACGGATGTGGATGGATTGGTGGGCGGCTCCGAGAACATTGCCACCGCACTCCGCCTGAGCCCGCCCACCCCGCCCATGGCCGCGGTCCCGCTCGATGAGCGCGTGAAAGTCCTCGAAAAGGAAAACAACCTTCTCAAATTGCTGTTGTCCGTGGGCAAAACGCTCTCATCCGTCCTGATGCCCGAAGAGATCATGCATCGGGTCATGGAACTGGTGTTCCAGATGGACAACGTGGAGCGGGGCTTCGTGATGCTGCGGGACGAGAAAAAAGGTTTCAAGCCCGCCGTCCTGCTTTACAAGGACGAAGCCCTCAAAGCTGAGGCGCGGGGTGTGGCACTGTCCACCACCGTCACCGAAAGGCTGATGAACGATCGCGTACCGCTGTTGATTTATGACGTGGGCACCGATGAACGCTTTTCCACCAGCCAGAGTCTGCGCATGTCAGGCATCCGCTCGGCCATGTGCGCCCCGCTGATCTACAAGGACCGCGTCTTCGGGATCTTTTACGTGGACTGCCTGAGCAAGCCTTATGCTTTCTCGCAGGAAGAACTGGGCATTTTTTCCGTCATCGCCGCGGAAGCCGCGATTAGTTTTGATAACGCGCGCTCGCATGAGGAACTGGCCCGCCGCGTGGTGGAACGGCAGGCGCTGGAACGATTCCTTCCCCCTACCGTGGTGGAGAAGATTCTGGCCCACCCGGATGAAGTTCACCTCGGTGGGGAAAACCAAAGCGTCACCATCCTGTTTTCCGATATACGCGGTTTCACCCGCATGTCCGAGCACATGGAACCCCATGCCGTGGTGGAACTGCTGAACGAGTACTTCTCGGAGATGACGGACATCATCTCCGACACGGGCGGGACCCTCGACAAGTACCTCGGGGATGGCATCATGGCGGTTTACGGGGCGCCGCTCTCCCGGCCTGACGACGCTTTGCGCGCCACTCGAACTGCCATAGAAATGCAGCGGGCGTTGGCTGCACTTAATCGCGGTTGGGAGAGCCGCGGCCAACAAGCCCTCCGCATGGGGGTGGGGTTGAACACGGGACCGGTGACCGCGGGGAACATTGGCTCCTCGAAGCGCATGGATTACACTGTTATCGGTGACGCGGTGAACCTGGCATCGCGACTGTGCGCGAACGCAGCCGCCGGACAGATTCTTACTTCCGAATCTACTTTCATGCAGCTCAACGGCAGCATACCGGCGCAACGGCTGGAGCCCATCCGTGTGAAAGGTAAGGAGACGCCCGTGGAACTCTATGAAGTTCCCTGGCAGGAACCGGTCTCTTAGGGACAACACGCGAGCCCAGGCAAGCTGCTGCCGCAGCGAACTAATCCGGGAGTCCACACAAAATGCTTTGGTCGGTGTCCAAACTCGCACGGTTGGGGCTTCGTGCGCTTATCATGGTCCTGCCGTGTGCTTTTTCCACGACCATTATTGCCCAACAAGCCGGATCCACGGCCCAGTTGCCAGAAGCAATTCGCGGCGCCAAAATCTATCAGCTTCCCACCAAGGGGGGGCAACCGGCGCCCAATCCGGCGATCTACAAAAGCGTGTCATTCCGGGACATTAATTTTGACCGGTTGCTGCTGGGTCTGTCGCTAAGCATTAAGCCCGTGGACCGCCCCGCCACCGTACTGCGCATGTATTTTCAGGACGTGGCGGTGAACGGGATGCCCGTCCACATCGAGACGTTTGACCAGGAGTTCAAGCTTTCCAATAAGGTCGCCGTCGATGTGCCTGCGCCGCTGAAGTGCACCATCGTCTTCGCCGATCTCGATTCCATGAAGCCGGTGCGCGACCTGGTGGACAAGGATAAAATCCAGATCACCGGCCAGAGCTTCATCGAGGTGAAGCTGAATTCGCTGGAAAAGCTTGCGCTCCGAGCCAAGCAAGTCGTGATCCCGGTGAATTTGAACGAGCAAGTCCCGCTGAATCTCTTCCAAGGCAACCCCCTGTTGCACATGACGGCGGATACGATCCTGGACACGCTGGCGAACCCTGCTTCCGCCGCGGCTGTCAACATGGCCAAGGAACACCTGGCAAAAGTGCAGTTGGACGCAACGGTGGGCGCCAAGGCAAAATCCGCCCTCTACATGCTGTACACGGAATACACGGTTCGCGACCCGCAGACCAAGGCATCCGAGCAATTTTCGCAATCGGGCACCGGCTTCCTGGTAAGCACGGATGGCAAGCTCTTGACGGCCAAGCGGCTGATCGCGCCCTGGAAGTTCGATCCCCAAGTGGACTTCCTGATAGAACATCAACACCTGGAAGTGGATAAGAGCAGCATTAAGACTTATTCCTGGCCCGTGGGAGCGCAGGTGAGAACCGTGGACGGCCAGCCCAATTACCAGTCGGCGCTCAGCACGGAAAAGCAGTCGTTGAAGATCCTCCAGACCTCACCCGATAAAATGGTGCAGCAGGATTACCGCGATCCGGATTCCGACGAAAAGGCAACGTTGCACCTTCACGCCGACGGTATGTCGGACTGGGCTCTCCTGCAAATTACGGGGACGGGCTTCCAACCGCTGACGTTCCCCAACCAGCCGGCGACCTTCGCGGCTGACTCCAGGTTTGTCTTGTGCAGCCTCCCGTTCGGCGCGAGCCAAGCGCAAATCACTCCACGCCTCCGCCGCGTTCAGGTAAGCTCGCAGGGAAATGATCTGAAGATGGAACAGAAGGCGGATCCCGGTGAATCCGGCGCGCCACTGCTGGATGCGGAAGGGAATGTGGTGGCGATGGCGACCTCGGCGGACCAGTGCATCCCCATTGAGGGAGTGCGAAGGCTAATCCCATGAGACATAACATCGGACATTTGCGTACTCTCCTCGCCGCAATTGCGATAGGCGTATATTTAATGGCTGTCGGCCCCGCATTCTCCCAGCCCCAGCAAGGCCTGATGGACCAATTGAAGGATAAGCTTTCAAAGACCGGCGTGTTCTTTCGCGCTGATGCGCCGCGGGCCTTGCGCAATCCTGGCGATGCCTACGTCCCCATTTTTGTTGAGCTCATTAACGGCGTCGAGCAGGAAGCGCACACCACGGGCTCCGGCGTGTCCAATTATGTCAAACGCAACCCGTTGCAGTTTCAAGGGGTAAACATTTTTGTGAAGCCCACCGGGATGCGGCACCAGTTTACGGCGGAACCCTTGCTGCTCGGCGACAGTAAAGATTTCTCGTTCGATGCGCGCTCGGGCGTTCAACCGCTGCTCATTCAAGACCGGTTCAAGAAAACGCTGGAAGTCCCCCGCGACGTCATTCAGTCTTTTCTTGCCGCCCACTTTTTCGGCGGGCCGTTCGCCTCAGCGGATTTCCGGGTGTCAATTCACGCGGTGGACTGGCCGCCCCAGGACTTTTACTTACGCGTCCAGTTGAACGCTCCGCCGCTGCCGCAGATCGCCAACTGGTATCGCGGGGACATCCACTACCACTGCGGGTACACGGACAATCCCGCGGAACGCGGATATCCACTCGACGTCACCAAGCAAGCGGCAATCCAAGCCGGGATGGATTGGCTACTGCTGACCGACCACTCCACTGACCTTTCACCTGACCGCTATAAAGAGGAATTGGCCGAGGTTAAGACGTTCCGCGACGGGCGATTGATGCTGATTCGCGGCGAGGAAGTGACGGCTGCCTCCGGCAAGGACACACTATTGACCACCGTCCACATGGTGGTGGCGCCATCTCCCGACGATCCGGACAGAGGCTTCCCTGATCTGGCTGATCCCAGCGCCGTGGCTATTCTGACCGGCGATGGTTCCGTTTCCTACCCTGCCATGCCCATTAAGGACGCGCTGGCCCGGGTTGCTGCCGCCGGGGGATTTGCCTATGCCGCCCACCCGTTTGACCCCATCAGCCCGGTGATGCGGGGCGGAAAATGGGACATCGCATCCGATTTCCTGGCGAAGGATGGGAAGCAGCTCCAAGCCGGCTTGGCGGGCCTGGAGCCCTGGAACCGCGCCACCTTGGCCACCGCGGACGACATCCGCGATCCGTTCTGCGTTATGCGCCATGACGACGCCAGTGCCTGTTTCCAGCCCGACAAGGAAGCCAACCAGTACATCCGCCTTGAACAAGGCATTAAGGACGGATGGCAGCCGCTGCTTCAGCGCGGGCTCGACGCGCGCGGCGACGGAGCGGATGGCCCCCTGTTCAAGACCTTCCTCGCCGCGGGGTCCGACGCCCATGGGGACCTGAACTTCGAAGCCAGCATGGACGTGACGGACTTCCTCGGCACACCCTCGCGTAGCATAAACGGATACGCCGAGGACAACGCGCTGGGAATGATTTCGACCATCGTCTATGCGCCGGCGGGCATCGGTCCGCGCGGCGAGAACGTCCTGCGTGCCCTCCGCGAAGGCCGCACCGTGGGGAGTAACGGCCCCATCGTGATTGCCGGATTCGACCGCAACGGCAAGGGGACACTGGATGACCCGGAAGATGTCGGGATCGGGCAACAGATTTCCTGCCCCCTGAAGTCGCTGCCCGCGTTACAAATACGCTGGGTGAGCAGCGACGAGTTTGGGCCGTTTCAATCCATACAGGTGATCGTGGGGACCCGGAACGGAGAGTTGCCGCCCGTGGACGTGCCGGTGCCTCCTGACAAGGCCCTGACCAGCGGGGGTTTGATCCCCTTCGACCTGCAATCAATTCTGAAAGAAGGGTCGAAAGATTGGAAATATATCCGGCTGGTGGCCAGTACACGAAACAGCGCCAACAACGAGTTTCGCTGCTATACTAACCCCATTTGGATTAAAGCCACAGGCGAGTAAGCAGAAAAAACGAGACGAGCATAGACCATGACCGCCGACGCAAATGAACAAGGAACTGTACGTTACATCCGCTGCCCATCTTGCGGAAGCATGAACCCGGCTTCTGCGCCCAAGTGCGCGCGCTGCGGAAAGCCCCAGGCAGGAGCAGCGGCCGCGGCTCCGGCGCCGCCTGGGCCCGTCCAGCGGGGCGGCGGCGCACCGCCCATCCCGCAGGTAATGTGTCCAAAGTGCCACAAGTCATTTCCCCAAGGCAGCAAATTCTGCGGATATTGCGGTACCCCGTTGCCGGCGGCTGCGGCCCAGCCGATGGCCGCTCCCCCTGCGCCCGTGCAACCGGTAGCGCCTCCCAGGCCGGGCAGCGCCCCCCATACCGCCACCGCCGCGGCCTGCGGTTCCACCACCACTGCCCCCGGCGCCGCCGGTGCGACCCGCGCCGCCACCGCCGCCGCGACCCATGGCTCCGGCGCCGCCTCCGCCAAGGCCGGTTGCCCCGCCACCGCCGGTTGGCGCCCGCACCATGTCTCCGCCGCCACCGCCGCGGCCTGTGGCTCCGCCCCCACCGCCGCCGGTTGCGGTTCTGCCTGGAGTGCCTCCCGTGGGGCTGAACGCGCCTGACTCGGCCATGGGCGGAACCATGGTCTTCGCCGGCTTGCGCGCAACACCGAACGTGGAAGCCAAGCTTTCGGAAAAGAAGCCCGACGGCAGCTTCGGCAAATCGGTCGTCATCGTCAACGAGACCTTCATCGGCCGCGAGAACTGCGACTTCGCCTATCCCCAGGATTCGATGCTATCAGCTCGACATGCTTCACTTTCCGTGAAGGAAGGAAAGCTGGTGCTGAAGGACCTGAGCAGCCAGAACGGCTCCTATGTCCGCCAACGACGGGATTCGGAACTTACGCCAGGCGATATTTTTCTGCTGGGGCGCGAGCTTTTCCGTTTCACCACCCAAAGCCTTGACGAATCGGTCCGTGATTCCGCCGAAGGCACCATGATGTGGAGCACCCCCAAGCTGCAAAAGGGACCGCTGACGGCAAAACTCGAGCACGTCAGGTTAAACGGTGAAATTGTGGCGGAATTCAAGCTCGATAAGCAGGAAACGACGTTGGGAAGGACTACGGGGGATTTGATCTTCAAGGACGATCCCTATATGTCCGGAACGCACGCACGCATCGTCGCCCAACCCGGACGCTTCATTCTACAGGACCTTCGCAGCCGCAACGGCGTCTACCGCCGCGTCCGCAACGAAATCGTGCTCGAGGACGGCGACGAGTTCTTCATGGGAGAACAGCTTTTCCACGTGGATGTGAAGACCCTCGACTGATTCGGCTGATTGAACCGTCGGCTCAATCAGCCACGGGACAGCCTACGCGAGTGCATCGCCACGTAGCGCGCACGAGCTGGATGCCCCGACCCTAGTGCGGTACCTGGGGCACCTGCTTCATTACTTCCCTCTCGACCTCCTTTTCGATCATCGGGGTCCGCGTCTTGATATAGCTATCCATGCTTCTGTTGATGAGCGGGGGGAGATCCTTGTTCATCCGTGCCACAAAGCTGTCCTGCGCGTTCTGCAATTTGGCGTCGATGCCATCCGCCTGTTGGTTCAGCGCTTCCATTTTCTTCTGCAACTGCTCCGACTGCCCAACGACGTTCTGTTCCATCTGCGCCTTCAAGAGCCGGCCGAAACTCGCCAACTCGTCGCTATTCTGAGACAGTTGTGTGCCGACATAAATGTTCGCCAGGATCGACAATAGCGCCAGCACCAGCACGATGTAGAGCAGGTTACGAATAGTGGAAAGGCCGCTGTCCATGTTGGCTCCTTTGAATCAGGTCCGAAGTCCGGTGTCGCTTGCTACTTCACGTCTTTACGTTTCATAACGAATAGGATGAGCGCCAGCATAAGCCCGGCGTACCCGGTCATGATGGCCAGGTAGGGCCCCTTATCTTGCCAGAACCGAGAAGGAAGGGGAAAGCCGCCGGAATCCAAAAGAGCCTCAGGCGTTGCGCCCATTCCTTCCTCCAACTTAGATACGTCGTCGGGATGCAGAGATATGGTAATGGTGTTAATTATTTTATACGCCGAATCGTCTAGCGAGTGCGAGCCGTGCAGGCAGAGGTCACCCAGTGTTTCCAAACCCCACCGGGAGACGGCCAAGGTTGAAAGGAGGCGGACCGGTGTTGTCATGCCGTCAGTCGGGGCGGGCGTGTATTTTTCGAAGAGTTTCTTGGTTGCAGGTGATGGCTCAACCGCGCCCGCCACTTGGTGCGCCATGCGACTATGTTCTGCCTCGGCTTTTGTTTTTGCGTCCGTGACCGCCGACAGCGTTGCCGGCGCTGCGAACATCGATCCGTCCAGCAGTTGAGCGTTGGTTATCGGAATAATCGTCTTGATGGGGCGAACCGGCAGGAAGAGGCCGCACAGCAAAAGCTCTGGAATCAAAATCAGGGGAAACAGCGTAAGGGCTTTCTCCGGCGTCGCCACCAGGCTGGAAATGAGCAGCCCGATCAGCGAACCATTGAGCGCAACCAGGAACATGATCAGGATAGCCGCGCCGGCTTCCGGCAGGCTCAGCGAGAAGGCGTGGTTTACGAACAGACAGATCAGCACCACCGAGAAACATTGCACGAATGCCACAAACGCCAGAACGGCCACCTTGGAAAGGATATACGAAGGGATCTTCAGGCCGGTCTGCCGCTCCCGCTTGTAGATAGTCTGCTCGTCCACAATCTCCCGAACGGCGTTTGAGCAGCCGAACCATAGCGCGGAGAACATGGCCATAAAGATGGTTTGCACCTGGTTGGGACCGCTGGCCATCAAGGCAACCAACAAAGCCACAATGGGAGCCTGACCGAAGAGCAGCATGGTTTGCGCCCGGTCGCTGAACTTCAGCTCCCAAGTGCGTTGCAGCAGGGTCGTGAACTGGCGCAGGCTGAATTTATTTTTCTGGGCCTGAGGCTGAGTTTGCGGACCGGTCGAGGTGGCTGATTCCTGCGGGATCTGACTCTGCGGCTCGACCACGAGGCTTTGGTACAACGGTGCGCTCTGGAACCTCTTCTTCAGCTCCAGCGCATACGGCTCGGTATTGTTGTCAGTGAGATCGTCATAAACGTCGGGAGGGCTTTCCGCCTTAAAGTACTCGAGGAATTTTGTTCCCGGACCGTAATAGGCCAGCCGCCCTTGTACAAGAACCACGACCTTGTCGAGCACGCCGAACGAGCCGAGCAAGTGGGTAGTAATGACAATGGTCGAGCCCTGGTTGGCAAGCTGGCGGAAGAGCATCATCATCAGGGTCTCGGTGCGGGGGTCCAGACCCGCCGTCGGCTCATCCAGGAAAAGCACGCCGGGCTTGGGAAGCAGCTCGATGCCCAAACTCACACGCTTGCGCTGCCCGCCGCTCAGGGTAGCCACCGGATTGTCCCAGCGCTGCGGATCGAGCTTCAAGGTTTCGAGCATCTCTTCGACGCGGTGGTTGATTTCCTCTTCCGAGGTGTCGTCGGACAGGCGCAGCTTCGCTGCGTAGTAGAGACAGCGGCGCACCGACAACTGCCGGTGCATAATGTCTTCCTGAGGCACGAATCCGATGGTGGACTTCATTGCGTCCAGGTTCTGGTACAGGTCCACGCCATTGTAAAGCACCTTGCCGGAGGTGGGTTTCACAAACCCGTTGAGCGCGTTCATCAGGGTCGTTTTCCCCGCGCCGCTCGGTCCCAGCAGTCCGATCAGTTCTTTTGGCTTCACGACCAGTGAGAGATCGTCCAGCAGCAGTTTGGGCTTCCCTGTATTGCGGTCCGTCACCTGGAAATTCAGGTGGACAGAATCCAGCCGTACCACCCGGCGGTCAGGAACGTGGGTTAGAGCTCCGCCGTGAAAGTGGAGCTCCGAGGGCCCAATCACCACTCGATCCAGCTCCTGCAGTTCGTGCCGCTTCACCCGAATGCCGTTGACAAAAGTTCCGTTCACGGAACCTAAGTCCACAAGGAGGCTCTTGCCGTTTTGTTTGACGATTTCGCAGTGCTTCTTGGAAACGATCGGATGAGCAATGACCACATCGCATCCCGGGTCACGCCCGATGACCAGATGGTCCTTGGCCAGGTCGATGTTCTCCATCTTGAGCTGCGGCTCCAGGCCGGAGCGAAAGATCAGCGATTTGCCGCTGTAGCGGCCAAAGGTGATGTAATCGCCGTCGTGCAACTCGGTGGATTTTACGCGTATCCCGTTGACGAACGTGCCGTTCACCGATTGATCGGTCAGCTCGACCTTGGGGCCATCGAGAGTGAATTTCGCGTGAACGGCCGAGACTGAGGCGTGCTCCATCACCATCTTGCAACGCGCCGGATCGCGGCCAAGCACTAAACCTTCGTCGGGTATGTCCTCGCTCTTCACAGCGTACTTGTCAACGATCAGCTCCAAGTGGGGGCGGGCCATGATATCCGTGAGCTTAATCGCCACGGTTCCGCCGGCTGAGCGCTCCGCCTGCTGAGCGGCCGCGATATCTTCCTGGCTGACGACGGAGGTGTGAACTTCCGCGGCCTCTTCCTCGGTCTCGGTCTTGCGCACCGCTTTCGTGGGGGTCGGTGGGGTAAAGGTTTCCACCCGAAACAGGTGCTTGCCGCCCGCGCCGAACGAAACCTCGTCGTTGGGCTTCAATACGGCTTGCTGCACCCGCACTTTATTAACAAATGAGCCGTTGGCGGAATCGCGGTCGCGGAGTTCGACCTGGCCCGCCTCGTTCAATCCCACCCAGGCATGCTGTCGGGAAATCTGGTCATCCGCAAGGACGATCTGGCACTTGGTGTGGTCCCGTCCAACGATAATGCCTTTGGCGGTTATGTTGAATGTACGGCCGGAAAGGAGCCCGGAGGTGCCGACCAGTCGGAAAGAAGCAGAAACCGGAGGTTCAGGGGCAACCGCAACGGTGACGACGTCTTCCTCACCTGGGCTCGGCTCTGGCGCAACGGCGATGGTAGGGCCAAGCTCTTGCTCGTCGGCTACCGGGTGGCCACAAACCCGACAAAAACGATAACCCGCCTCATTAACTTCGCCGCACGTTGGACATTTCATCGCATCGTCCTCCGCTCTAGGACTCAGTTCTCAGTTGCTTGCCTGCTTACCACCCAACTCAGCAAGTAGTCCGGTACTGAAAGGCGACAATTGATGATTCGTTAGCTTTGTGGCTTAAATTCTTCTTCGTTAAACTCTTTGCACTCGACGGCGGCGCCCGGCTCCAGGGGCGGAAGGCCTTGTCCCGAAAACTCCGCCAGTATCACCGTGACGTTGTCCGTCCCACCATTAGCGTTGGCCTTGTCGATGAGCGCTTTGCACCCGTCGCACAAGCCATTGGCGGGACTCGCATATTCCAGCAGTTCCGCCTCGGGCACCATGTTGTACAACCCATCGCTGCATAACAGAATCCGGTCTCCCTGACAGACGCGGATGTAGGTGACTTTCACGTCCAGCGTTTCACTGCTTCCCACCGCCTGAGTCAGAATGCTCTTGCGGCTGTCCTTTTCGGGATCGGGCGGCAACTCCGCGCCGATGTCCTTCAGATAGTTAAGAAACGTCTGGTCGCGCGTCAATTGGGTAATCTGCTGGTTGCGGATCAAATAGCAGCGCGAATCTCCCACCTGTCCGACAAAAAGATACTGGCCGAAAAGCGCGGCCGCCGTTGTCGTCGTTCCCATGCCGCGGTAGGCAGGATTGGCTGACGCCTTTTGGAAAATAATCTGGTTGGCGTACTCGATGGCCTCGCGCAGGAGGATTACAAAGTTGGCTTCGCTGACCGAACCCAGCGATTTCAGGTTGTCGTACAAGCGCTTGGGGACAGTGACGACCGCAAGCTGACTTGCCACCTCGCCGCTGGCTTCGCCGCCCATTCCATCCGCGACCATAAACAATGATCCCAGCGGACCCAAATCATGATCTGGGAGCAACGGCGCCGCGCCAACTTCTCCTGTCGTAAGATTGCAGGCGACGAAGTTATCTTCGTTGTTCTTGCGCACGCGACCGACGTCGGACATCCCGCACAAGCTCACATGAATGGCCTTCAGATCAGTACCCGTTGTCTCGGCCACAGTTTTCACCTTCCCCCGGTCGCAGTCACGCCCAACCGTAACCCCAAGCGAAATCAATGCCATAGGTGCGGCGCACGGTTTGAAAATCAGCCTGAACGCAAGCCCAAAGGCATGTCACTTTCGCCCCCGGTACCTTTCCTGTATTTGGACAGCCACGATCACCCTATTCATCTGAAGAAATGGCTGTGATGGAAAGAATTGACCTTTCCTTCTTACCACACCCGCCGCTCGGTATCAAGCGGCCATTAAAAATTCGCGCTTGGGCATTAAGAATTGAGGCAGCGTTTTCCGCGCCCTCACCGGATGGCGTTATTTTGGGCTTCGGCTCATCGACGCCCTAATACTTGGTCTCTGACCCCGGACCCCTGACCCTGGATTCCTGGTCCAGCCCCAACCGAAGCTCACGAACGATTTGGCCAGCCACATCACGCGCGCGCGCCAAATCCCGCGGTGGCAAAGAGATCGCTGCGACTTTGGGATGCCCCCCGCCTCCGTAACGCTCACAGATACTCGCCAGATTGGCCGTCTTGGGCGCGTTGCTCCAGGGGTTGCTGCCGACGGCGATCTTTATCCGTTCCTTCGACGAACTTACCCCCACACAATACACAGCGCTCGGGAAAACATAATACGGAATGAACTTGTTGAAACCTTCCACCTTCTGGTCCGCCACATCAAAGAAGATCACGCCATCCCGCAGTTCGGCGCGGGCGCGAATCAGTTCGATGGACTTCAAATGTTGAGCGTAAAGCTTCTCAAAGGCCTTCTGGATGTGCGGCAGAGCGACAATCTCTTTCAGCGGGCGGGAAAGCAGGGCCGGAATCAAGCGCACGCAGAACTCGGGTTCATCCGTTCCTTCGATCACCAACGTCAACTGGGTGGCTGGCTCACGCATTTCCACGGCCGTGCGGATATCCGGATATTGTGCGCCATCGATTAAGTCCGCCCAGCAGACCAGATCGTCCAGTTCGGGGGCCCGGAATCCAAAGTGTTTGTTGGTGGTGTCGGCGATGAACTTCGTGCAGGACCGGTAGTCCGGCCCATAGAATTTCTTCCCGCTATGATCGTGCCGGAAATGCTCGGCATCGGCTTCGGTAAGGAAAGCACTCTGATGATGATCAAACCACCACGTCAGGCGGTCGGAGCTGGAATACTTGAAATCGACGATCACGTTCTCGTCCGCGTTGAACAGTCCGGCATCAAACAACTGGCCGGCACGGTGCATCATGCCGCGATAACGAAATTCCGCTTTGGCGTCGATGCACTGGCGATAGAAACGCGTAAACACGGCCGCGGAGCATACGCCGTCGAAACACCGGTCATGAAAGCAAACAAGAACTGCCATAGTTCTTTGGGGTGGGGTCACCCATCTGCGTGCGCGCGGCCTCACCAAAGCCAGCGAAACCACCTAAAATGCGCTGCCCGCCTGTAATTGTCAAGAGGAAATGCACATGGAAGGGATTACCAAAGCAAATGCTTGCAAATACCGAAGACCTTCAGCCGATGACACGCATGCGGCCGGTGAGCGGGAGTCTGCCCTCTCAATAATGTCTAAGACGGCCAAATCTCACCCAGAGCCCTCTCGATTTCGCGAGCAACCCGGCCTCACATCCCTGCTTGCTTGGCCGCCAGGTCACCGATCACGGGAACCTTATAAAGCTCGTTGTGGTATGCCTTGGACATTATCACAAGGTAATACGCGTACAAGGCCAGCCACACCAGCCGGATGAACGGCTCGATAAAGATTAAACCTCCTGCGATGGCCAACCCAATGACAAGCACGACATAGATTATCCATAATACAAACAGGACGACACTGAAGAAGATTGACTGAACGGCGTGGAAGCGCACGAACCTGTCGTGTTTGGTTGACTCGTTCATCAACAGGATAATTCCGCTGATAAAGCCCAGGACGTACGCCAAAAAGCCGTTGAGGTTGGGCGATGTCGCGGGCATCTCGGCAGCGGCTGCGGCGATCGGTCCGACGTAGGGAACCATGAACCGCTCGTTGCTGTATGCCTTAAAGAGAAGGAACAGCCAGAACAAGAAGAAGAAAAGGGAGAAGATCGCCATCAGCCCGAAGCCCAGCAAACCACCAAGCCCAAAGGTTATCAAGCTCAGCAGCGACAGGAGAAACCTCAATCCGGCCAGCAGCACGCCCGCCGCGATCGAAAAGAGGATGGACTGGAAGGCGTGGAAGCGGACAAATCTGTCTTCCCGGTAAGGCTCGATCAGCAGGAAGGCGGTGCCGGTAATCGGCCCTAAAATGTAGGCCAGTAGACCGGCCACATTTGACGCCATCCCCGCACTGGCCGTATAGGCCGGCGCGGGCGCCGCCGCGGGGGCTACCCCGCCCACCGGTGCACCACACGAAGCGCAAAACGAAGTTCCCTCGGGTACTTGAGCACCACAATTCGCACAGAATGCCATGCTCTTGTCTCCTTTCGCGCAAACGCTGACTGCGGTTGTGTTGTTACTTGCCGACCCGTCCGGGCCGCACTTCCAAGACCTGACTTTCCACTTGCTCTGAGGAAACCAATCACTGGCCGGCGAATGTGCTATACGTACCACAAAGCATGGGAGGAAACAAGCGGGAAATTGAGTAGAAACAAATCACCTCGCCAGTTCCACAATGTGCTCACCCGCCGGGACCTGAAGATTCGCGCGCCCCTCCTGCACGTGCACACGTCCCGCCGATCTGCCATCGACTCTCAGATTCAGGTCGCCGGCGGCAAACTCCATCGTGTTGACGTTAACCGGGCGTTTTGCCTTTATGTCGAAGGTGACCTGAGATCCCGAAGCTTGATAGTCCCTCACGACAACGCCGGCATCGGCCTCAAAACGCCGTTGACCATCACGGTTCAGCGCTGTCCGGTTGGGACCGATCGTTACATCGTACGAATGATGGTGCCAGACCTCGCCCCGAAAACTCCCGTTCGCCGATGGCTCAAGGGCGCCAAAGCGCAAGCCGTCCCAGGGGTTCACGTCAATGTACTGTTCAAGCGGCGCCAGGCACAGCAGGGCGCCCCAGGTGTAGTGCGTGTCGCCGCCCGCCGAACCGCCCCACGCGTAGTACTGCTCGTCGTCGTGCTGGTTGATGCGCCAATCATTCATGAACAGGTCGTAGTTCTTTCGGGCGTATTCCAGGGCCACCTGGTCGAACCGATAGCGATTGATGCCCTCGTACAGCATGTAATTGGTAGGCCCCCAAATATCGCCGCGCCAGTAAAACTGGTCGGGGAACGCCGGGTCGTCGCGGGCAATCGTCGGCGCCACGTATTCGCCCCAAAACTCCTTGGGATTCAGCAGGTGTTCCTTGATCATGCGCTCCGCCTGCTCAGGGGTGGCAATGCCGGCGAACAGGGGATAGAAGTTCGTGGTAGAGAGGCGTTTCGAAAAGCGCCCGTCCCAATAGCGGTCCTCGAAAATTCCGTCTTTCTCGTTCCAGAGCTTCTCCTGCACCAGCCGTTTCATGCGCTCGTAATCGGCGGCGAACTTCCGGCCGTCGTCGTCCTTGCCCAGGATGGCGGCGATCTTCGCAAGGCACTCCGCATCGAGGGCGTAAAGCGAGTTCAAGCCGATGTCATCGAGGTTCAGCGTATAGGTGTGCGGATCATAAGTGGCGTCGTCAAACTGGGGACTGTCATCCATGCCGCTCTCCCATTTGGCGGCCTGGAGGTTTCCACGCCCGCCAGTGGAGGCAGTTGAGCCCCGGTCACTCCCCCATTCCAGGAGGCCGTCGCGATTGCCATCGCGCCAGGGTTGTCCATCGCCGCGATCGGCGAACCACCACTCGTGCCATTTCTTCAGGTGCGGATAAGCCCATTCGAGCAAAGCACGGTCCTGCCGCCGCTGATACACCTTCCAGACTACGTAGGAGCCCACCGGCGGCTGCGAGCGGTCCGGACTGATGCCTGAACCTGACGCTATGTTGGGGACTACGCCGGTATCCGACTGCGAGGACAGGATGGCGCGAATACCGGCGCTGGTTTGCGCTTCATCCTCCAGGCTGGTCAGCAACGCTCCGAAGAAGCAGTCCCACTCGCCCACCACCCACCCGCCAAACCCTTGCGCCCAGCTCCGGCTGATACTGGGGAAGATGAGGTCAAGTTGGGGCGTGTAAAGCGTATTCCAGAACATGGAATTGCCGATGGCCTCCGGCGCACCTTCGAACAATCCCTTAACGGTGGGGCGGTGCGCCACATAGGCGTCAGCTTTTTCTTTGAGAATTGAATCGATCTTCGCCGCCGCCAGCAACGCATCCGCCTGGGTGAGCAAAGACTCCTTGTCCCAGCCGAGGACAGCCACAAAGTGCGCGGGCGCGCCATCCGCAAATTCCAAGCCCGCAGCTCCTTGGAGGAAGTCGTTGCGGATGGGCGCGGCCAGGAGTCCCGAACCCGCCATGGCGGTTTGCAAGTCCGTGAGCGAAAGGTACGCGCCGCTGCCCAGGAGCGGCCGATCGGTTTTCACCACCAGGCGCGCCACGTGATCGAAAACGTTGTCAAAATATTTTTCGCCGACTATCGCGCGATGGGACTCGTCCACGGCGTAATTGCCCGTCGAACCCCCGGAAGAGTTGGGGAAATAGGTTTCCAACACCAGTTGCAGACCTTGCATAGAGTTAATTCTTCCCACCACCGTCGTGGTGTTGAGGCGCGACCACTCCAGCGTCACCGGAGCCTCACGCGCGGGGTGCCGCCAGCTCATGCGACAGTACGAAGCATCCGGCGCATGCGGTCCCACCTCGCTCACCGCATGAAAGATCTTCTCTCCGTCCAGGAAATCCCCTCGGCGCGAACCCATCCTTAAAGCAAAGGAAATCTTCTGATGATACGCATTGGCCATGAAAACCACGCCATTCCAGGCGGCAGGATCGAGAGACTCAATCACCACCCGATCATACCGGGGTTCGGCCGGCGCGCTTTTGTTTTCCTGCGCGCTCAGGCCGGGAGTAAGGAGCGTCACAAATGCGAGAATTGCAATGATGGCGTTCGATTGATTCACGAGTTCGATCTCCTTGGAACGAAATTGAAGGGCGATAGCATATCGCAGGCTATGTCGGGAGGGAAGGCCGATGGCGCCGCATGTTTCGGGGCCAATGACCCTCCATAGAGGAACACTCCCCGGCTTTGACTCACGGTTACAACTCCGGTGACCAGTCACAAATTTACAGCTTGTCTCTTGACAACTCAACAGCAATGGTGTAGGCTAAAGTTGGCATGGAGAAATCTGGCCCAGCACGTACCCCGCAGCCGTTTTCTCAGCCGGCAAAAAGCCAATACAAGCCGCGGCCAAAAGCCAGTTGTCATGTCCCGGGTATCAGGAACAACCGCGAAGTGGTTGGCTTTCACCGTCGTCTTCAGGAAAGCAAGGTGCGCTGCTCGGACGTTTTGGATAGGAACTTCGGCGGATGCTGGCTTGCGATGGCCTTACGCCGCAGATCTAGCGGGGGACAGTCTGTCCGTCGTGTGCGCAGGTCCCCAAACCTGAGAAATTATTGAAAACAAAGGACGCGGGACGGCGATTTTCCTCTGCCAAACCTGAGAACTTGCTGAAAAAAATCCACTTACGCAAAATATGGAAATTCATATACAGCGCGACAAATTGCCCGGCCAAAACGTTGACTAGACTCGACGCAGTTTGAGCCGCGGGAGGCCGTCGGGAGCCAGAAGGACACGGCCGCGATTCTGACTCCTGACTCCCACCTTCCGGGCTCTTCCCCTAATTTCTTCCGTACACCGGGCCGTAGTTGGCGCAAGCGCGGTAATCGGCGCCTTCCAGATCGCTGGTGCCGAACTGCGTCCAGGCACTGGGCCGAAAGATCCGCTCTTCGTCCACGTTATGCATGCAAACGGGAATGCGCAGCATGGAGGCCAGGCTGATCAGCTTGTCGCCGACATGCCCGTAGCAGATGGCTCCGTGGTTGGCGCCCCAGTTGTTCATCACCGAATAGACGTCGCGGAAGGGTCCCTTGCCGGTCAGCAGGGGCGCGAACCAGGTAGTGGGCCACGTGGGATCAGTCCGTTCGTCCAGAACCTTGTTGACCTCCTGCGGCAGAGACACGGTGTAGCCTTCCGCCAGTTGCAACACGGGCCCCTGGCCAAACGTCCAGTTAAGACGCGCCATGGTGACCGGGAATTCGCAGCCGGTAAGGAACTGGGAGGAATAGCCGCCGCCGCGGAAGTATCCCAAGCTGGCCGGCGCCCACTGGGTGGCATCCAGGCAAGCCGCCACGTCCTCCGGGGTGATTTCCCAGAACGGTTTCATGGTGGAATAGCCGTCCTTGGTCATGCGCCCCGTGGCGTCCAGGGTCGCCGCGCCGGAGTTAATGAGATGAATGATGCCGTGGCCGGCTTTCCCGGTCAGCTTGTGGCCCGACACCCGCTTCACCGCGGCGGGGCTCCAATAGGTGCGCACGTCGGCGAAGATCTGCGCCGTGTCTGTGAGCAGGTGCCCGAACAGCATCGTGGCTCCGTTCAGCGAATCATTTTCGGTGGCGAAAACGAACGGTTCGCGAATACCGTTCCAGTCGAACGAAGAGTTCAGGATGGCTTCCATGAAGTCGCCGTTGGGGAAATGGTCGGTCCATTGGCGCTGTCCCTGAAAGCCACCCGCAATGGCGTTGTGGCCCAAGGCCTCTTCGCCGTAGCCCAGTTCGGCCAGGCGCGGATTGCCTACCATCAGGTCGCGCCCGATCATCGTCATTTTCACGCACGTCACCCAGTCGGCATCTTTCTGCTCGCGGGATTTCTGAAGCGCCGGTTGGTTGCGGTCCTTGCCCTCGGGGCAATTGGCCTTCACCCAGGCCATGGCGCACTCGAACTCCTTGGGGTCGTAGATCTTCTCGTCGATGCGCCGGACAAACTCCGACATGTCCACGTACTCGTTGCGCATCCCGAGGTAGTTCTGGAAGAAATCCGCATTGACCATCGAGCCGGCAATGCCCATGGATACGGAACCGAGCGACAGGTACGACTTGCCCCGCATCTCTGCCACCGCCAATCCCGCCTTGGCGAATTGCAGCAACTTCTCCTGCACATCGCCGGGGATCGAAGTGTCCGTGGCATCCTGAACGTCCCGGCCGTAAATGCCGAACGCCGGCAAGCCTTTCTGGTTGTGTCCGGCCAGCACGGCAGCCAAATAGACGGCGCCCGGCCGCTCGGTGCCGTTAAAACCCCACACTGCCTTGGGAATCAGTGGGTCCATATCCATCGTTTCCGACCCATAGCACCAACAAGGTGACACGGTCAGGGATACGCCAACGCCGGCGTGCGCAAACTTGTCGGCGCACTCGGCAGCCTCAGCCACGCCCCCGATGCAGGTGTTTGCAATCACGCACTCCACCGGCAACCCATTGGAATGACGCAAGTTCTTCTCGAGGAATTCCGCCGCGGCTTTCGCCATGCCCATGGTTTGCTGCTCGAGCGACTCGCGGACGCCCTTGCGGCGCCCGTCAATTGCCGGACGAATCCCGATCTTCGGCAAACCGCCCCGCAACCGCTTCTGTGGTCCAACCATCTTCAGGTCTTTAACGTCAGCCATGTTCGTTTGCCCCCTCCTTAGGGAGCATCATTGTAACGCAAAGCAACGGATTTGCGATGGAGGCAAAGTTCGATTGCGTCTGCGTTGGAAGAGGAGGGAACACGCAGACCGCTGGCCCGGCCACACACTGCCGCGTTCAGCGTCAAAGGTCAGCGAGTATGGGAGGTAGTTTCAGGTTTCTGCTGCGGACGAACAACAGGGACCCTTTTCATTCTCGCAGTATCCTGCCGTCAGCGTGCGACGCGGTGGAGCGCTTGGGAAGACGCGGTCTCTCCCCGCCCCGGCCGCGTTCCAGCAGTCTTATCGCCCGGCCCATGTGGACGTGAATGCGCTGAACGCATCCCAGGCATTGAAAGCACGCCAGTCAAGAGCAGGAGCCGGGTCGTTCCGACTTTGTGGGCCAAACCGCCGCAACCCTGTGTCAGCAGATTCGGAGCAGGGAACGCGGATGTCATCCATCAACCGCAGCGTGACAACCCGCTCACCGTGCAACCCGGGAGCCGGGCCACGGCGGGGAAGGGTCAGCACCTTCTCCGGCCAAAGGACCGGGACGGCCCACTCGGCAGCATCTCTAACCGGATGACCTTTGCCCAGCATCTTCCCTTTGGCGTCGACCTTCGCACCTTGGATGGCAATCACTTTCGCAGATATCGGTGTAATCGTACTGGGAAGAACCAAACGGTCAAATTCGATCTTCATCCACCCCTTGCCGAAGAAATGGCCGGGCTGTTTGAGATCCGCCACGCGGCCCGACAATTGGCTTCCCGCCAGGGCCCCGTAACAAGCGAAGATGCGTATGGGCCGCGCGTAGCATACGAGAGGTTCCTCCACGCCCACCGTGTTGGTGGAAAAGTTGGGTTCATTGACGGTGCATTGGATCAGGGTACCTGCTACCAGGTTGACGTCGCTCGCGATAAGGCTCGATCCCGAGACCGTACTCGCGAGAAGCAGAAGCACACAACAAAGGCTTGTCTTCATACCTACCTCCAACCAGTGCCGGTCCTCTCCCGGCACATGGGGCTAACCCATGGGGTCGTGATCGTGACGGACGGCAAATCCTCGTTTAGGCGTAGAACCCTGACACTGTAGCTAAAGATGCTTGTTCGGGCAGAAGCGTTTGCTCGTTTTTCTGATTTCGTCAGACGTGGGGACGGTGCCCAAATATGTGGCAATCGGGTTGGAATATTGACTTACGCAACCAGAACGGGTTCCCACCACTCACAGCGGATGTATGCTAATCGACCCGCCGCTGGTATGCAGGCGCAATTCTTCACCGCCCGAGCCGATGGCGCCGTGCATGCTCGAGTGGGAAACGGTGCCTACAACACGGACGGGCAAATCACTGGAAACCGACCCGCCGGACGTGGAGGCGTCCAGGTTCAAATTTGCGGACGGGTCGATCGCCACTTCAATCGAACCGCCGGAGGTCTCCAAGTCTCCGCCATGACGGTTTCCGGCGCTGTACGTGGCCCGGATCGGCCCGCCGGAAGTCTTGGCCTCGACGTAGCCGGAGACCCGGTTGATGCGAATCGGCCCGCCGCTGGTATGGGCTCTCAGGTTGCCGTCCACCGCTTCCGCGTCAATGGGCCCCCCGGAAGTTGAAATATGCGTGTCGCCGGTCACCTCACTGACATGGATCGACCCACCGGACGTGTCTGCGTCCAAGGTTCCGTTGAGCCCGGAGACATTGATTGACCCTCCCGAGGTTTTCAAATCCGCAGCGCCGCGCAGGCCGGAGAGAGCGATGCTTCCGCCGCCGGTATGAACTTCGGAGCGTGTCTCGGTGGGTACCTCGATTTCAAAATGCACCGAGTAGCCGTGCGACCAGCCAAGTTCATGCTTGCGCCGGGCCGTGACACTTGCCCATCCCCGGCTGTTCGTAAAACTGAACTCCAATTCCTTGTTCAGATCATTCCGATCGGAAGTGATGACGATGTGCGCGCCGGTTCGCGCCGCTCCCGTCAAGGTTACGCTCCCCACTTCGGATTCAAGCGTGAACCGGCCGCCCGGTTGAAGCTCCAGGTCCTTTTCAATGCGAGATTGCGCTGCACAGGGCAACGCTACCGCTAAAAGTGATAGAACAGCGAATAGAATGCCCAGGTTTCGATGAGCTCTCATTTCTCCTCCCGCAGAAATCCTCTTCTAATTAGTTTGTTACGTTAGACGCACGGGATTGGTTCCGGATAGCACAGCCTTTGCGTCTTTTTAGGAGTTGCGGCAATGCTGGACAGCCGCCGGAGAAGGTCCGAAGTGACGGGCGGATTTCGCCTGGCGGGACGTAGGCCTTGGGCAGGCTTCCAACTCCATGCAAATTTTCTCGGTCAAATTGTGAACGGAAAGGGAGCTGGATTTGTGCAACGAAATGGACGCGGGCAGGGGAAGCGGCTGAACCCGTCTTAGGGACACGCATTTGCGTACCCCTAAGAGTCAGAGTTCACCGACGCGGTTACGTCATCAACAATTCTCTCCAAAGCCAAACGCCGACGACTGACAGCAGAAGAACTACTGACGCGGTCCCGAGCGCGTACAAAAAGGGGGTGAGTCTGCGTTCCTTTGTGTTTACCGCACTAAGGCCGTTCGGGTCATTCCACGTTGAATGGAATCACAAAGGCAAGTAGAGGACTCGGCCCTCCCACTCATTGGGTAGGCCGAGTTCCGCCAGCATTAGAATGTCTTCGATGGCAGAGGCGGAGTACGCCTCGAACAATGCCATTGTTGAAGTTTTCGTCGGCTGCGAGCTTGAGCATAGAGGACAGGAGGTTCGTAACGTCAACCTGGGGACACCGGTTGGTCAACTCAGTTCACCGCTGTTCCGGAAATCAAATTCGCTAGCCGGCGGCGGCTTTGGCCCCCACGGCGGTGGAAATCGCACCGTCGATTTTCAGATCGCATTCAGTTTCTGATGGCAGCGCTACAGAGCGGGGGAATGGGATGCCGGAACTGCCCGTGCAACGGCGTTCGGAGAAGCCGTTGCACGGGCGGGGTTGCCAGTTCCGGCACCGGCAAGATGCCGGCGGAAGGGACGTCACCTACCTCACCGTAAGCGATACGGTTGCTGTGTGCGTTTTGCCTCCACCGGTGCCTGTTACCGTGAGGGTGTAGGTTCCGGTGCTGGCGCGCGAACTCACACTCATCCTCATTGTTGATTTTCCGGAGCCGGGCGCGCTGATAGTCGTCGGGTTGAAGCTCACCGTCACGCCAGACGGCTGACCACTCGCGCTGAGGCTGATCGCCGAACTAAAGCTGCCCGAGATAGCAGTCGTGATGGTTGAACTGCCGGACCGGCCGCGAGACACGGTCAGACTGCTAGGCGACGCACTGATGGTGAAGTCGGACGTAACGGGTGCAGTTACGGTCAGGCGGATGATCGTGGTCTGCGTGATGCTCGGGCTCGTGCTCATGCCGGTGATGGTGATCGGGTAGGTGCCGGTCGCGGTGGACGCGCTCACGGTGAAGGTGACGAGTGACGTGCCGGCGCCATTGATGGGATTGGTACCGAAGCCTACCGTCACGCCTGTCGGCTGGCCCGACGCGGAGAGATTGATCGCCGAGTTAAACCCGCCGGTCACCGAGCTGGTGATGGTTGATGTGCCCGAGTTCCCTTGGACAACCGAAACGGAGCTGGGAGAGGCGGAAATAACAAAGTTGGGGGCAGAGGGCGTTCCGGCCAAGGCGTTGATCACACCGCTCCCATTTGGACTGCCCCAGCCAGTGGCCAAATCGTAGCCCGTCACCGCCGAATATCCGTTGCTGCCGCTGGTGATGTCGTGGAAGGTGCCGGCATAGGTGTAGTTCGGGTTGGAACCCACGCCAATGGGATAAATCAGCGGGTTAATGAACCCGACCAGCGAGTTCCCGTTAAGTTGAGCTTGCTCGTTGACCAGAGCCATATAGCCCGCCCACAAGGGGGCCGCAAAACTCGTGCCGCCGTATTCGTTCGCGGTGCAGGTAGTCTGGTCCGCACAGACGTAATAGGTGAAATTCGCGTTGGCCGAGACATCCGGCGAATTCCGGTAGGTAGTGGATCCCTGGTTGCCCGAGGTAATGACGCCTGAGAGTTGCTGCCAGGACGGAATGGGAATCGCGTCCGGCGTGTAGTAGCCGCCGCCGCCATCGACCCAGGCGCTTTCCGAAGCCCATGGGCCACCCGCGCTGGACGTCGTCAGGTCCGTGCCCCCGACGCTTGTCACGTAGGCGTCATCGGCGGGATAAACGTCGGTGGATCTTGACGTGTACTTGCCGCTGTCGCCCGCCGCTTGAAAATAATTCTGACCCTGGGTTGCAAACTTCTTGAAATAAGGATCATCCGTGCTCGGGTCCGACGGGCTCCACGTCCACGAAGAACTTAGTTGCGCACACAGCGGGCTGCTGGAAGACATGGCGCCCAGGATGGCGGTATCGGTGGATCCCACAAAGACGTAAAGTCCTGTCAGCCCCGGGGCCATCGAGACCGCCTGCGTGATGTCCAGCGTCTGTTCGGTATCATCACATCTCGGATAAACGCAGCTTGTGCTGGTTCCGTCCGTCGATACGAGATTAATGGAGACGTTATTCGTTTCCTTCGCATTCGTGAAGTATGTGTTCACGTCGACGAGGTCAGTTCCGTAATATTCCAACAACCCAAGATTCTGGCCCGTGCCGGTGAGAGCCGTTCCTCCATAGTAAGCCGCCCTCATGTCGCTGCCCAGGAACGACGCCGAAGGCCCGGTCCCGGTTGTGGCATTGGGATTCGGGGCTGAGTTTCTGTGCAGAGCGGGATGCGGGACGGAAAAATTGTCCAATCCTGAGATGTGCCACACGGGGAACGGCAGCGCCAGCGTGGGCTCGCGATCGGGCGCGTAGAACGTGCGATTTTCGGTGGGATGCTGGTAGACGCCCATCGACACGTTGAACGCTGCTTCAATGCTGGTCACCGAACCTTCAAGCTGCACGTCCATGGCGTCTCGGGAGCCGCCCACCACGTTCAATCCGTACGATTTCGCGAGTTCAACCACCGCATCGTAATCCTGCTGAGTGGGACCAAACCTCGCCGTGAACTCGGGGACCGTAAGGAAGTGCCGATAGGAAGGACTGGCGGAGTCGTATACCTCTTGCAGGAAGCTATCCAATCCGGCCTGGTCACGCACCGGCAGTACAATATCGACGCGCAGGATTTGAGTGCCGGGTAGGCGGTTCAGAAATTTCGCCTGACCATTGGCGACCTCTGGGCGCACATGCCGCGTCATTACGGACTGCGCCTGAGCCCGGCTAACGATAACACCGGCAAGCATAACCGACAGCAACACCACCAGAGATACCCTCGGAATAGATACCCCACAGCAACTCCGTAATGGGTTCATGGTCACTCCTTTGGCCATCGAAATTATTCAGTTTTAATGCTGGGAATCGAGAACCTAAAAATATATCGGTCGAGACACAATGTCAACGAAAACTACATTACTTCAGCGATTCCGCATCCGAGGTTGGAGGTGCGCGAAATAGTTAGTCCGGGCGCGCCGGAGGCGGTTAGGCAGATTCGCATAGGCTTTGTCGGCGGGGCAGGGCGGGAAAATACACCCGGTGAGGTCGGCACTACGGCGAGAGGGGCGCAAGTCGCCGCACGCGGCACGAAGGTTCGGCCGAAGCGCGGGGCGGAACTCCGGGAGGGGAGGAGAAGACTCTTAGGGGGATGAGCCCTCGGGGAAGCAGGGGTCCTGACAGAGTTCGCGGGCTATGAGGCGTGCCCAGTAGCGTTGCGTTCGGCCGCGACGGACGGCCGGTTTCAGATTGAGAACCCAGAAAGCATGAAAGAGGTTGTAGGCCAGGAAGGCGACGAGCAGAAAGGACTCGATGGCCGGGGGGTGGTGTTTATACACATGGTCGGAGTGCCACTCGTTGGCCAGCTCGTTGAATCCATAGTTCTCAATATCCCAGCGACGATGCCCCAAGCCGACGGCTTGTTCGGTCGCTGCCTGCGTCACCGGTAGCGTCGTGGCCCAAACCCACTCGGTCATAATCGACTCGACCTGCTTCGTCGTTTGACGGCGCACCTGATAGGTTTCTCGCGAACGGATGACCCGCACGGGGGCGTTCACTTGAGGCCAAGTGGTGAGGTCCGACACGTCCCACCACTGGCAGTGACGCGACCGATACTTTCCCTCTTCGGGCGGCGTCACCCCAAACAAACCGCAGGCATCCTGGTAGAGGTCGCGCCGCTCGTCCTTGAGGACCACCAGCGCGTGCTTACCGTGGGCCAGCAGGAGATTGAAGAAGGGGGCCTGGGCATAGAGACCATCGGCCAACAGCAACTGAAACGCGCGGGGGTAACGGGCCAGGACGCGATCCAGCAAGCGCCGGGCCGTGGTCACCTCGTCTTCGCCGGGCCGCTGGGGTTCCAGATCGAGCAGGATCCGCAACTCCGAACCCGTCAACAACTGCAGCGTGACGTTCCGATGGTAGTACTGAATCCTCTCGCCTTGCTCGGTGTGCATCGTCCGCTGCAAGCATCCCGAGCAGCGACGGCGATAGCTGGCGTGGGTCTCGTGACCGTCGAGAACCGCCACGCCCAGTCCACCGATGTCCGGCAAGGCTTTGTTCCGCTTCAGGCGGGAGTAGACGTGATGCAGCCCCTCGCGCAGTTCGTGGGCGACGAGGCCGGCGTGCACGCGCCCCAGGGTGTCGCTACTTCCGGGCGAACACCCCAGCCACTGTTTCCAGAACCGCGAGAGGCGGTGCTCTTCCAGCGCGTTCAAGCTGCCCAAGCGGGACCAGAACATCACCAAGCTGGCTTTCAGGAGAACGGCCGCCGGGATACGGGGTTGTCGTCGGGGATCCTGGACCGCCGCGACGATCCGTTCCGAAAGACCGTAGACAGTCTCGCCATACCGGATCAGGCGGCGGAGAACGGGATCACTCCTTGCGATCGAGCAGCCGCTGCCACTCGACCTCCGAGAGTTCCTCCAGCAGTTGCTGGATTTCTTGATAGCCCTGAACGCTCTGGCGGATGCGCTCTTCCCACTCCTTGGGCACGAACACCTGGCGCGGCTTGCCCCCCTGGCTCTGCACGAGGTACAGCGACGCGTGCAGTTCGCCGTGGGCACAGCGGCAGTTCGGTTTCCCGCAGCGGCGCAAACGAGGCGCCAACGTCCCGCGGAGAAAGCGCTGGCCCGAGACGATCTGCGTCAGGCGCGAGCGGCGTTTGCGCTCGCCTACCGGAAGACTGGAGCGGGATATCGGAGGGTTTTTCATCTGATATACTGCTACTATATCAGACAGAATCGGTGCTGTCAAGTCAAAAACGAATGCGAATCTGCTCGATCAGCGGGGACTGGGCAAAGCAATTGCAATTTCAAAGGGTTGAAGCAGGAAGGAAAGCACGAATGCGGAATCGCTGACATTACTTAACATTTGCGATGGGCATAGCGTTTACTAATAAGAAAATAGCGCTTAGCGAACGGCGTTATTGAGGGGTCCGCTGACAGCGCGGGCAGAAGTGGCTGCTGCGTCCCGCGATGACAATGCGTTGAATGGCGTGCCCACAGCGCCGGCAGGGCTCTCCCGTACGCTGGTAGACCTGTAGTTTTGCAAGAAAGGCCCCCGGCCGGCCCTCCACGTCGAGGTAATCGCTGAACGTCGTTCCGCCGAGACGTACGGCGCGCTGTAGCACCTTGCGTACGGCCAGGTACAGTTGGTGCGCTTTGCGGGCAGAAACGCGGCCGGGCTGCGCGAGGGGATGGAGGCGCGCCGCAAAGAGGGCCTCATCGGCGTAGATGTTTCCCAGCCCGGCTACGAGCGATTGGTTCATCAGCCAGCTCTTGATGGCGCCTTTGCGGTCCCGCATCGCCGACCGGAATTGCGCCTCGGTAACGAGTTGGGCATCCGGGCCGAGCGCGCCCATTACCTCGTCAAGTTCGGCGCGGGTTAAGGAGCGCAACCTGCCGAAGCGTCGCACATCGCGGAAACGCAACTCATCGCGGCCGTCGTCCAGCGGCATGATGACGTGGGTGTGCGGCTCAAGGGATGCGTCGTGCGGCGCCACTGTAAGCTGGCCCGTCATCCCCAGCCGTACCAGCAGAAAGCGGGGCGCCACGCCGTTCTCCGCTTGCAGCTCAATGGCAATCGCTTTCCCCTTGCGCGAGACGTTCAACAGCTTTCGGCCCTCAAGGGTGGAGGCGAATTCCTCCGCGGATCCGGCAATCGCGCCGGGATGTCGAACTTCAACGGCCGCAATCCGGCGGCCGAGCGCGCGCCGTCGCAGCCCCTGGGCGACTGTCTCAACTTCGGGAAGTTCGGGCATAAAGGATCGGGATACGGGATACGGGATATGGGATACGAGGGACGGCATACGGGGTAAGGATTCCGATAACGGAGCTCTTGCGCTGATCATCAGGGACTCGGGATTGACGCTGCCATCGCATATCACAAATTCCCCGTAACCCGTATCCCGCATCCCCTATTCCGTATGCTCAGCCGATCTGAACCAGTTCGGGCGTCCCCGCCTTGCCGATGCGGACGGATTTCTTGAAATCCTCAACCATGCTCTGGTCCAGACGAACATTGGTGGGCCGCTTCCCGACCGTCATGCTGTCGATTTTTTCTTGCAGCTTGAGCAGGGCATAAAACAGGTTCTCAGGGCGGGGCGGGCAGCCGACTACGTACACATCCACGGGCACGATTTTGTCCACGCCCTGCAGAACGGCATACGTGTTGAAAGGCCCTCCGACGCTCGAGCAGGCGCCCATCGAAATGCACCACTTCGGATCCGGCATCTGCTCCCAGATGCGCTTCACTACCGGCGCCATCTTCAGCGTGACCGTGCCGGCCACGATCATCAAATCGGCTTGCCGCGGACTGGGGCGAAAAACCTCGGCGCCGAAGCGCGCCATGTCAAACCGCGAGGTAGTGGACGCAATCATCTCGATCGCGCAGCAGGCCAACCCAAAGGTCAGCGGCCACAGGGACGACTTGCGCGCCCAATTAAAAACATAGTCCACGGACGTGGTGATGAAGTTTTTCTCGAACCGGTTTTCGATGAATCCCATGCCCCAGCCCCTTGTTCCCGCGACGCCCATCTGGTCAAGCCCTGCCGCAGTCAGTCATTATAACCCGAATCCCCCGCCGGCTACCGGGAGCTCAGCTTGCGGCTCAGGCCCTGTGCCAAAGCGGCCAGGGCGCTTTCGATTTCCGGTGAATCCTCGTAGGCGACAAGGCGCACGAAATACGGTCCCTGGCGAAACGTCAGGCTGCCCTTGGCGTAGCGGGCGGCGTCACCCAATGCGAGGGGATGGCTACCTGCCGCCGCTTCGGAATCGTAGATTTTTCTGCGCGCCAGCGGTGGAGCCCATTACGTATACATCCAGTGTGGCATCGGTTTTGCCGTTCAGGCGGTAATCGCTGGTGAGCGTGTTCACCACGCCCGCTTGCACGTACTTGTCCGCATCCCCGTCAATGTATTTCCACAAATCGGCGGCACTGAAGGTCCGTGTATCGCTCGTTTTCGCCCAGCCGGGGACGGCGTTGCCGGCCGGCAAGAAATCCGCAGCGTTATTCGTTTTGGGCCTGCATCCCGGCACGAAACCGGCCAGGAGGCAGACGATGATGAGCGATATTCGAAAATCGAAAGTGGAAAACCGCTGCGAGCCGTGGACCTGGATTTGCGCGTTTCGTGCTTTCATTGCCCGGCGTTTCTCCCGGAGGATTCCATCGCATCGCGTTTCAAGAGAACCTGGTTGGTTTTTGAGCGGCTCTCGCCGATGCTGCTGACGTAAATGGCCGGGTGGTCTTTGACGGGGCAGGCATATTCGCAAGCGCCACAGCCCACGCAGCGGTTGGGATCAACGTAAGGCTGGCGAACTTGTTTCACGTTCCCCAGGGAATCCGCCACCTCGGCAGGGCGCAGATAAATGGCCTTGGGCGACGTGGGGCACCACTCCTCGCACACGATGCACTCCGTGGCCATGGCCCAGGGCAGACAGCGGCCGCGGTTGTAAAAAGCGGTGCCGAGACGAATCGGTGGGGCGCCCTTGGCGGCGCTCGAAGGCAACCACGCTTTCTCCGCCTGGGAAATTTCCCAGATCGCGCCGGTAGGGCACACCTGCGTGCACAGTACGCAACTGGGTTCGCAGTAGCCGATGCGCGGCGTCAGCACGGGCGTCCACAAGCCCTCAGCGCCCGCCTCGAACAACGCCGGCTGCAAGGCGTTATTGGGACAAACCTTCATGCACTCACCGCAGCGAATGCAGCGCGCCAGGAAACTCGGCTCGTCCAACGCCCCGGGCGGCCGAATCAGTCGCGGATCTTTTGCCGCTGCGAATCCCGGGCCAGTGCGCAAAATGGGCAGCAGGGCCGCGCCCGCCGCCACTCCCGCCAGCGCCCGGCGGCGCTGCAAGCTGGGATGATCGATGGTGGTGGGCGTGGCGGGGAAGAAATTGAAGCGGATTCCGGTCTCCGCGCCGGATGAAGCACCGCCCGCGGCATCGCGCTCCCCGGCGCGTGCCGTAACGGCATTCTCTGCCGTGGAGCTTCTTGACACCGCGTTTGACGCCCGCGATGCGGCGCATTCAGCGACGCAGTTGAAGCAGAGGTGGCACTCGGATTTTCGCCACTTAGCGCGCGCCTGGGGGTCGTCGCCGCCCTGGCAGTCCAGCAGGCACCGATTGCAGTCGTCGCACCGGTCAGGCAGTTTCTCCAGGCCCAGTATGGACCAGCGGGAAACAATGCCCAGCAGCGCGCCCAATGGACAGAGCGCGCGGCACCACAATCGCGTGATGCGCAGGTTGAGCACCAGCAGCGCGATGAACATTGCGCCCAGGAACAGGGCCTGATGAAAATGCGGCTGCCGGAAGCTAAGCAGGGTTTCATTCAGCACGAGCTGGGCAACGTAGCCGATACCCCGTAACGGCGCCAGGGACGATCGATGCAGCGCGTCAAGCGACGCGTCCATCGCGTAGTTCAGGGCCGGAAACACGGACGTTCCCAAACACCGTACGGCGAGCGAGATGGGATCCAGAAGCCCGATCAGCGAACCACCGAAGAGCGCTGCGACCAGCCCGGCCACGAGCACGTAGTACTTCAGCGTCTGCCATTTCTTGTAGCGATTCCGTTCCAGGCGTTCCAGTCCGCGTTTCCGGTCAGACTTCCAACTGCTGAGATAGTGGCTCAGCGTACCCAGCGGGCAAATCCAGCCACAAAAGAAGCGGCCTAGGACAAAAGTGGGAATCAAAATCGCGAGACTCCAGAGCAGCCCGTGATAAAGGGCGTGGCTGGAAAGGGCGCTGCCGAGAGCCACCAGGGGATCAAGCTGGAGGAAGAAACTGACGGGGTAGGGAGGGTGCGCTCCGTCGCGCACGGCACGCAACGAACTGAAGCTGTCGGTCTTCATCATCAGAACCAGAAAGACCAGCAGAAACACAATCTGCGAGAGCCGCCGAAGCACGGGAAGCTTTTGCTGGGTCATGACGGAGAACCTGACACCTCACCATGGGGAAATCGAGCATCTATCGGACCAATACGCTGTAATCGTGTAAGTAATTGCAACAAAGGGAGTTGTTTTGGCATCGTGTTCCGAACCCGCTGGCCGGGAGGTTCGATTGGGGTTTATAGCACAGAGGCGGTGAAAAGGGTGCATCGCTGCAGGCCGCCGGCCCAATTGTGTTAACCTTAGCATAATGGACTTCGTCACATGCAAAGAGACTGGAGCGCGTTGACCGGGCGGACGTACGACCTCGCGATCATAGGCGGCGGAATCAACGGGGCAGCGACGGCGCGGGAAGCGGCGCTGCGCGGGCTGAAAGTGGCCCTGGTCGAGGCGCGCGATTTTTCCAGCGGCACGTCCAGCCGGTCGTCAAAGCTCATCCACGGAGGGCTACGCTATCTCGAGCAGTTCGGTTTCAAGCTGGTGCACGAGTCGCGCCGGGAGCGGCGTACGCTGCTGGCCCTCGCGCCCCACCTGGCCTGCCCGCTGCCGTTCGTGCTGCCCATTTATCGCGGCGACCCTTACTACCCGCTCAAGATTCGCGTGGGGCTCGAGATCTACGATCTGCTCGGCAATCTGGGCCGCGCTGACCGTCATCAGATGTTGAGCCGCGAGGAAGCCCTTCGGCTGATTCCGGCGCTGCGATCCAAGGACCTGCGTGCGGCGGCGATTTACTACGACTCCGAGACTGATGACGCGCGCCTGACGCTGGAAATGGTCCTGGCCGCCGCCGAACGCGGCGCCGCAGTGGCGAATTACGCGGAGGTTCGCGCCCTTCAGACCCGCACGCCCGGGCAACCGCCTGAGATCATCTCTGCCGAAGTCGAGGACTGCCTCACCGGCCGTCGTTATGCGCTGGCGGCGCGATTCTGGGTGAATGCCGCCGGGCCCTGGGTGGATCGCGTGCGGGCGCTCCTGCCGGGCTTCGATGGAACCATGACCGTGCGGCTCACCAAGGGTACGCACTTGATTTTGCCGGCGGTAGACCCGGACCACGCGCTGTTTGCCGCGATCCTTCCCGGCGATCGGATATTCCTGATGCTGCCCTGGCATGGCCATGCGCTGTTGGGAACTACCGATACGGATTTTGATGGCGATCCCACCGGCGTCCAACCCGAGTGCGCCGATGTGGATTACCTGCTCGCTGCCGTCAATCGCGTGCTGCGCCGGCCATTGACCACTGGCGACGTGCTGGGCAGCTTTGCAGGGTTGCGCGCCCTGGCGATTGAACCCGGACGAAGCCCTTCCGAGAATACGCGTGAGTATCGCTTTCACGAAGAACCCGAGACGAAAAACTTCATCTCCATTTGCGGCGGGAAGCTCACCACGGCGCGCGCTCTGGCCGAAAAGCTGGTGGATGGCATTGCGGCGCAATTGCACGCCGGCATTGCCTCTGCCCACGTCAGCCGAATCACCCCGCTGCCCGGTGGAAAGACAGGCCCGTTTGAGGATTTCGTCAAAAAGGCAACGGATGAGGCGGTGGACCAGTTTGGCGTTCCGGCGCCCATCGCCGGCCGGATTGTCCGGACCTATGGCAGCCGCTGGCAAGAAGTTCTTCGACCGATTCACGATTGCCCCGCACTGGCCGAACCGCTCGCCGGCGATCCGACCCTGCTCGCGGCTGAGGTTCAGTTCGCCATCCGCCACGAAATGGCAGCGAACGTGGAAGACGTCCTGGTACGGCGTTCCGGGCTGAACTGGCTGGCAGCCTGCGCGCTGCGCCCGGCGGCCCCCGCGGTGGCTGATATCCTGGCTCGCGAATTGGAGTGGAGCCCGGAGCGCAAGCGCGCCTCACTGGGCGCGTTCGCGTGTTGTTGTCACACGCCAACCACATCTTAGCCGCGGGATTCGGCAACTGCGGCCGGCTTTCCCGGCCGAGTACCGTGCCGATGAGCGCCTGGGCATCCAAGAAATCTATATATTCGACGCCGACTTCCCGTAAACTGGGACCACTGTGGTGACCTTCTCACCCAACCTGAAACCGGTTCTGGATCGCCGGCCGGCAGCGCTCGCTTGGCCACCCCTTAACATCGGCCATCGTGGCGCGGCAGGCGGAGCTCCGGAGAATACGCTCGCGTCCTTTGAGCTGGCATGGCGTCAAGGCGCGGATGGCATCGAATTCGATGTTCAACTCTCCTCGGATGGCGTTCCGATGGTCATCCACGACGCCCGCTTGACGCGCACCACCTCCGGCGGCGGTTGGGTGTGGGAACACCGGGCGAATGTGCTGCGCCGCCTTGATGCGGGATCGTGGTTCAACCGGCGTCACCGCCTTCTCGCGCGGGAACGATACGCCGGGGTGCGCGTCCCCCTGCTGGCGGAGGTTCTACACTGGATCAAAAAACGAAAGTGTCTGGCCTTTGTCGAAATCAAGGATTATCGGCCGGGCGTCGCCGCCAAGGTCATACAGGAAATTGAGCGCACCGACGTCTGGCATTTGGCGCGCGTGATCTCGTTCGACCTGGAGCCGCTTCAGCAAGTAAGGAAATTAAGTGAGCGAGCCCGTCTGGGCTTGGACTTCTCCAGCCGCTTGCTGCCCACTCGGCGGGTTCTTGCCCTCGGCGCCGAGGCGCTACTTCCGCATTGGGCCATCGCTTCCCGGGGACTCATTCGCCGCGCCCATCTCCATGGATTGCAGGTGATTCCCTGGACGGTCAATTACCCGCTGCATATGCGGCGCAAAATCCTGGACGGCGTGGACGGGCTGATCACCAATTATCCCGCCCGGCTCACAGAGGTTCTCGAGCACCTGACCGGCCGCGGATAATGATCCCGGAACGTATTGGCGGGTTTACCCCGCCAGCGTAAAATGGTGAACTTAGGACTCAGTCAAGAGCAGGAAACAACCCATGGGTATCGCATTATCGGCGGAACGCTGCACGAAGAGAGCAGGACGAAACTGGAAAGCAATTCTGGCCGGCGTGACGCTGGGCGTCGTGGCCTTCGGAGCAGGTGCGCTTCGCCTGCCGGGTCAACAATCCACGCCTCCGTCTGCGGCCGCCGTCCCGGCTCCTGAGGGGAAAACCGCTTCTCCCGGGCAAGGCGCCGCGACGGCAACCCGGTCCACCATTCGCGCTACCGTCGAGATCGTCAACGTCCCCGTGACGGCAACCCGGCACGGCCAGCGGGTGATCGACCTCTCCCAGGACGATGTGAAGGTCTTTGAAGACGGCGTGGAACAGAAGATTACGCACTTCGAGCGGGAAACGCAGACACCCCTCCGCATCGGCCTGATTGTTGATACCAGCAACAGCTCGCGCCCCAAGCTGCCGTATGAAAAAGATGCGGCTCAGCAGTTCGCGGATGGCATGCTGGGCAGCGGAGGCACGAAAACCCAGATTTTCCTCGAGACGTTTGACGCTTCCAGTTCCATCGTTCAGGACTTTACTTACGATCCGGACCTGCTGAGTGAAAAGATCCAGGAGCTTAAATCGGGTGGGGGCAAAGCCCTTTACGACGCCATCTATTCTGCCTGCCGGGAAAAGATGCTGAAGACCGGTCCACCGGAAGAGATGCGGCGAATCCTGGTTGTCGTGAGTGATGGCTTGGACGTCCAAAGCCAGCACACGCTGGACCAGACCGTTTCCATGGCGCGCATGTCCGAAACCATGATTTATACTGTCGGCACAGCCGCCTATGGATTTGATAATCCGGGAGACAAATTCCTGGAACGGATGTCCATCGAAACCGGAGGGTACCCTTCGTTCCCCCTGCGTAATGCTCCGGGCACCGACCTGGAATCCGGCTATCTTTCCCATAATCAGATTGGGGACACATCACAAAACAAGGCTGAAGGCGCGGAAACGGGAAGACTTTCCTCGGAGCGCTTGATCAACTTGGTGGATGCGTTACAAGCCATCGGGCATGAGCTGAGCGAGCAATACACGATCACCTATAAGCCGCTGCGCAGCTCGCTGGATGGAACTTACCGCGCTATTACGGTTGTGACCACGCGGCGCGGAGTTAACCTGCGCTGGAAGCCTGGATACTTTGCCGGGCCGGAATAATCCAACCTGACGTCATGGCCAAGGCTTCGCCCAAAATCGCCAAGAAGTTCTTGATAATCGGACGCGTGCAGGGTGTTGGGTTTCGCTACTTTGCCGAGCGCTGCGCGTCGCAGCTCGGGATCTGCGGGTACGTGAAGAATCTCTGGGACGGCAACGTGGAGGTCTACGCTATTGGCGAGGCGTGGGCCTTGGAGGAACTGAAGCGTCAACTGGCAGAGGGCCCACGCAGCGCTCGCGTAGCCGCCGTCGACGAATCGGACGAACCCGTCGATAAGAGGTACAATCGTTTCGTCATTGAAGGAGGCTGGTGAAACAGCGGGGTTGGGGGCCAGGGGCTGGGTGCTCGGGAAAACCCAAACCCCGTTCCGTCTGGCGTGGCAGGCCCAAGCGCCGGAGACCAAGACTTTTCTTGCGCAGCCCGTAGTACCTAGCCCCCAGTACCTGGTTACCAGCCCCCAATCCCCATCGGGAGGATCTGTGATCGATCTCAAAAAGCTGGTTCGCGAAATCCCCGACTATCCCAAGCCGGGCATTCTTTTCTACGACATTACCACGCTGCTGAAAGACCCGGTAGGTTTGCACTGGGCCGTCGATATTCTGGCCAACACATTTCTGGCGCAGAAAATCGATCGCGTCATCGGCATTGAGGCGCGCGGATTCATCTTCGCGCCCATGGTGGCGTACCGCCTGAATGCCGGGTTTGTGCCGGTGCGAAAGCCCAATAAACTGCCTGCCGAGCGCGCCACCATGTCCTACAGCCTTGAATATGGCAAAGATGCAATTGAGATTCATCGCGACGCCATCGGCCCAGGACAGGAAGTGCTGATCATTGACGACCTGCTCGCCACCGGAGGAACGGCCGCCGCTACCGCTCGCCTGGTGGAGTCGTTAGGTGGCCACGTAGCCGGAATAGGGTTTGTCATCGAGCTCGAAGCGCTGAAGGGCCGGGAAAAGCTGAACCAGTACGCCGTGCACTCGGTCTTGAAGTATTAAATTACAATCACAACGAGCGAAACAGCGTTTGCTGCCGGATGCCGGTGAAGCGTGGACTCGCTGGCCGGCACCCCTGAGCTTATCGTGCGGTGGTCAGCAGATTCCTGGCCACGATTTCGGCGACATCGAGGATTTCCACGTCGTCGCGTTTCGCGGCGTTGGCGGCGTCGCGCAGCATGATGGGGCAGAAGGGGCACGCCACTGCGACGGTGGTGGCTTGGGTCCGCATGAGCTCGGCGAAGCGCCGCTGATTCACGCGCTCCTTCCCGTGGTCAACCGTATCATCGGCCACAAAAAGCTGCGCGCCACCCGCGCCGCAGCACTGGGTGTTCTGGCCGTGATGTGCAGGTTCGCTTACCACGGCCCCCACTGCGCGCAGGATTTCGCGCGGCTGCGCCGTAATGCCCCGTCCGCGCGCCAGGTAACAGGGATCGTGGTAGGTCACCGATAACGGCGTAGGCTGATGTGTTGCAGGGCCGTCGCCCGTGGGTACCAGGCTGACTTGGACCGGTTCGCTTGCGGCGCGGCTGGCGTTAACGTCAACCGCCTTGGCGGCAGAGGGTTTAAGCCCCAGCGCCGGTAGCACCCTGGTAATGAACTCCGTATGGTGCCGGACCTCGATTCCCAAGCTCGCGTAGGAAGCGATTTGGCGGTAATCCTTGTCCAACATGGTGGTGCAATGAGGGCAGCACGTCACCAGTTTCTTCACCCGCGCGCCCTCGAAGGACTCGATCAGTTTTCCCGAGAGCTCCATGAACAGGTATTCGTTCCCGGCCCGGCGGGCGGGCTCGCCGCAGCACGTTTCACGCGGCAGCACGCCCCAGGAAACGCCAGAGGCATCCAGAATCTGCCGCATGGCTTGGGCAACCGATTGCCCATGCGCGTCAAAGCTGAGTCCGCAGCCCAGCCAGAAAAGCCATTCCTGCGAGCCGTCAAAGATCGGAAATTGCTTCGACTCGATCAGTTTTTGCCGGGTGTCGTGAGCCACGCCCCAGGGATTGTGGGGCGCCCGCTCCATGGTAGTAAAAAGCTGGTTTACCTTTTCGCTCGAGACGCGGCCTTCGCTGGCGAGTCCGCGCCGCAGATCGAGAATCTTTCTGCCCACGTGCTCGATGCCCACCGGGCAGACGTATTCGCAGGCGCCGCAGGAGAAACACTGGAAAAGATCGTCCTCGGTAATGAAGGCCGTGCCTTGTTTTTTCTCCTCCACGGTCCCGGCCACCACGTCGCCACGCGACAACAGGCCCCGGCGCAGGTCCAGGATGATTTCCTTGGGACTCAGGGTGCCTCCGGACAGGTTCGCGGGGCACGCGTCCGTGCACCGGCCGCACTCAACGCACGAGTCCACATCCAGTACGTCCTTGCGCCCAAGGTCCTTGAAATGAACCATACCCAGATCCTCGCCGTCCTCCTGCAGGGGGCGCATGGAACTGGTGGTTTCCGAACGAAAGAAAATGGCGAAGGGGGCAAGCACCAGGTGCAAGTGCTTCGAGATGGGAATTACCACGAGCAGCGAAAAAAACGACAGGGTGTGCAGCCACCAATTCACCTTCCAATCCGTACTGCCCACCGGCAGCACGTGCCAGCCCAACAAATAGGTGACCATCAGCGCCGAAATCAAAAAGGCCACGGCCGCCGAAGTGGGCGAGAGCTTACCCAGCGCCTTGGGCCGCAACACGAATCGCCGGAATGACAACCCGATCATTGCCGCCAGCACGGCCAGGGCGAAAACGGCAACTACCGCGCCATACCAGGTGCGCTCGCCGGTGGCCGCGTCCAGTCCGCGCAGGCCCAGCAGCATGTGCTTGGCGCTGACCCATCCAAACGCCAAGAATCCCCACAAGACAGCCGCGTGCATAATGCCCACTACCGGCCGGTCCCGCACCACGCGATATTGCAGAATGACCTCGACGAATACGCGCCAGAGGCGCCTGGGAATATGGTCAAAGGGAAGATCGCCGTGACGGGGAAATACTGAAAACAGCCGGCGGTTAACGGTGCGGAAGAAAAGCCAAATGCCGGTGAGGGCGACGACCAGAAAGACCGCCTGCGTCACCCCACCCAGGAAGTACGCGGCGCATGCCACGAGCGCCATGAGCGGTATTGCCCAAGCCGATCGCAGGATTAATTTCACGCTCATCAGTTGCCTCGTATGATCAAATGAGGGGTGGCTGGAAATCTATGAAATCTATTGTAAGTTCGCCGCCATTAGCATGGCACGCGACACGTCGTGGGCGTGGCGCAGGCGATGAAGCGAATGCCGGCGCCACCCGGGGAAAAAACGCATTTATGCTCTGATTCTGGGCCCTGCCAGGGCACCCCAACCGAAACAAGACCGGCCAAAACCCGCAGCCGCGCACGTCCGGGTCACTGCACGGCGAGTGTGGCAAGATCCTGCCGGATGGCCTGCGACACAGGCGAATTGCCGGGGAACTCTTTTTCGACGCGCTCGTAAATCTGGCGCGCCTGGGCCGGTCTGCGAGTCCCGAAACGCATCGGCCATGGCCAGGAGCGCGCTCGTGCGGGGCACGCTCAGCGTCGGGTGATCAGCCAATTCCTGATAGAGCTTTGCCGCCTGCGGCGTCTTGCCGGTCCTCGCCAACTTGCCCGCCAGCGCGAACTTGGCCATGGCGGCGACCTCCGCGTCACTGTCGCGACCGGCTTCCGTCAAGGTTTGGATCGCCCCAGAGTCATCACCCAATAGCGACTGGCACACGCCCGCCTGGTAGCGCGCAATAGCCACCGCCTTTGGCTGCGGCGGCATCTTGTATTTATCTATAATGGCGTCAAATTGTTGAAGCGCCTTCTTATACTTGTCCTGCGCCGTCGCGTAAGTGGGCCCGGGAGACTGGGCTTCACCGGGCGTGGCTTGACCCACGTACGCCCGAAACGTCGAGAGAGCCTCCCCCAAGTCCGCATCCGCGGCAGCTTCCTGGCGGCCGGTGTAGTACTTCACACCGCCGACCAGGCCGACCACGATGATCACGACGATCGCGATATTCAGGATTTGCTTGTAGTGCTGTTTAAGGAAATCTTCGAACTGCACTAAGGTGTCCTTAAACTCATCTTGCTTCAATTGATGGCGGGTCTGACGGTCCACAATCTGGCTCCTTCCGCATGCTGAGTGCTACCATGTTAGCAACGCTCTCCCAGGGCGTCAATCGCCCGTTCACGGTCACGTCAAAGTCTCACCGGTTTGCAGTGCGGGTGCTTGCTCTTGCTTTCCGCCGCCAGGAATCGCACCCTTGCACCGGGGCTGATCTTTACCCATATCTTCGGCTGGACACAGGGGGTACGGATTCCCAGCCCCGAAGGGGCGTTCTAACAAAGCCCAGGCCGCAGAAGCTGTGAAAAAATCAAAAAAGTACTTGACTAGCGCTATAGCTATGATATCCTCCTTCCTTCGTTCTGGGAAGGAGGTTGGGCATGGGTTACGAATCCACCGTGCAGGTGATTCAGCGGGGCGGCAAGAACCGGCAGTGGTATTTGATCTGTCCCGCGCCCCTGGCGCGAGCTTTGGAGATCGAGAAGGGCGAGGTGATCGAATGGGTGGTCGCGGACAAGCACACGCTGATCTTGAAGCGGGCTCCCGGGCGAGCGGCTTCCTCCCCCACGCGGAGGCGAGCGCATGAGTAACGCCGAGGATCCTCGACAGCCGGGAATATGGCCGGAGGGCGAGTTGCCGGTGCGAGTGTCGGAGCCGCCGGACACGGAGTCGGCACACCCGCCGGCGGCGCGCTTGCAAGCGATTAACCGTCAGCAGATGGTCTTCCGGGCGGTGGACGTGGAGCAGTTGCTGGAACCCGACCATCTGGCGCGGGCGATTTGGGAAATGACCGGGCGCCTGGACCTGAGCGCCTACACCGCCGAGGTGCGGGCGGTGGAAGGCCGGGCGGGGCGTTCGGCCATCGATCCCCGCCTGCTGATCAGCTTGTGGGTTTACGCCTACAGTGAAAAGGTCAGCTCGGCGCGGGAAATGGAGCGGCGTTGCACCTACCATCCCGCCTATCAGTGGCTGACGGGGTGCGAGGTGATCAATTACCACACCCTGTCGGACTTCCGCGTCGAGCACCAGCAGGCGCTGGACGGGTTGTTCGCGCAACTGCTGGCGATCTTGAGTAACGAGGGGCTGATCACGCTGGAGCAAGTGGCGCACGACGGAACGAAGATCAAGGCCGCGGCCAGCGGCAACTCGTTTCATTGCGAGAAGACCTTGCGGGTGCATCTGCAGGCGGCCGAGGAGCGGGTGCGGGCGATGGGCGATCCGCGGGACGAAGGGGTGGACCGGCGCCGGCAGGCGGCGCGGCAGCGGGCGGCGCGCGAGAAGGTGGAGAGATTGCAGCAGGCCCTGGAGGAGTTGCAGAAAGTGCAAGCCGCCCCCGAGGGACGGGCCGAACCGAGGGAGCGCCGCGTGAGCGCGACCGATCCGGAAGCGCGTAACATGAAACAAGGTGATGGCGGTTATGCTCCCAGTCACAATGTGCAGGCCTCTACCGACGTGGCGTACGGGATGATCGTGGGCGTGAGCGTTACCCAGGACGCCAACGATCAGCACCAACTGCTGCCGGCGGTGGAGGAAGTGAAGAAGCAGAACGGGCGCGCCCCGGCGCAGATGATCGTCGACGAGGGCTACACCACGCGCGCGAATATCCTGGCGGCGGCCGACGGCGGCCTGGACTTGATCGGCGGGACGCTCGCCGCCGATGCCGAAGCCACCACGCGGCGCCTGGAGAAACGCGGCGTCGATCCGGCCTTTTATCCCCAACACTTCCGCTACGACCCGGCGACCGACACCTCCCTCTGCCCGGCCGGCCAGGTGCTGCATTTTAGCTATACCAAACACGACCGCTTGGGGGTGGAGCGGCACCTCTATCGGGCGCGAGCGGCGGATTGCCGGGCGTGTGCGCTGCGTGCGCAGTGTGGAGCGGGGCCGCAGGGACGCACGTTGGTGCGCACGGAGAATGTCCCGGCGGTGGCGGCGTATGCGGCCAAGATGCAGACCGAGGCGGCGCGCGCCGCTTATCGTCGGCGCGCCCCGGTGGCGGAGTTCAGTAACCTGTGGCTGAAGGCCAAACTCGGACTGCGGCAGTTCTGCGTGCGCGGCTTGCGGAAAGCCCGCTGCGAGGTGTTGTGGGCGTGCCTGACTTATAACCTCCAGCAATGGTGCCGCCTGCGCTGGAAAGTTCGCCTGGCCACGGCGCCCGCTTGAGCCGAAGGGAGAAACACGAGGGTCCAAGGTGCAAGCGCCAGAACCCAAGGCCGGACGGAAAGGAAGGTTACTCAATGAAATCACCTTAATCCTTGCAGCTCGTCGATCATCACAACCTTCAAAACACATCGTCGAAACTTAATCTACCGATGCCGAAGGCGATTCTTTCACAGCTTCGCAGGCCTGGGATTCACGAACGCCAACCGACCAAGCCCTGAAGGGGCGCGTTAAGCTCCACTGGTGCCGTGGCCAGTGCGATTACGCCCCTTATAGGTTGTTGTTCCAGCGCCGCAGGCGCTGGAACCCTCAGCGCATATAGAAACGTTCTATGAAAAGCTTGACGAAGTCGCCCGGAAAGGTTAGGAAAGCAGGCGGAGAACGCGCCCGGCCCCGCCACGAATTTTCGCCCCGATCGTTCGACGATCACCCGAAGAGCTTCGGGCGGGGCCGGACGCCTGGAGCGACAACGCATACTCAGATGTCGTCCCGCGAGGACTCTACTATAAGGGTTGCGCCGGTTCCGGGCAAGCGCGTTGTCACCACTCTTTCCGGAGGATTGCCTATGCCGAATTCCGCTTCGCTGGCTCCCAACATCGTGGCCTGGGTCGGTCTGGACTGGGCCGATCAAGCCCATGCGGTTTGCCTGCAAGAGGCCGGGGCTTCGCCCGTGGAGCACTCCGAGTTGCAACACACCCCGGAAGCCCTGCAGTTGTGGGTGGCCGAATTGCGTAGCCGATTTCCCCAGGGCCAGGTTGCCATCGCCTTGGAACAATCGCGGGGTTCGGTCTTCTACGCCCTGATGACTTACGATTTCCTGGTTCTTTATCCCATCCCGCCCAAGGCGCTGGCCGACTACCGCCAAGCGCTTTATCCCAGTGGGAGCAAGGGCGATCCGACGGACGCCCGGCTCTTGCTGGAGTTTCTGCGCAAGCACCCGGAGCGCTTTCGCCCCTGGGTGGCCGACGATGCGCCGACGCGCGAAATCGCTCTCTTGGTGCAGCATCGGCGCAAGCTGGTCGACGACCGCACCGCCCTCACCCATCGTCTCCAAGCCCTTTTGAAGGGCTATTTCCCGCAGGCCCTGGAGTGGGCGGGAGACCTGACGTCGCCTCTGGCCTGGGACTTTGTAAGCCAGTTTCAGAGCCTCGAAGAGGCCCAGAAAGCTTCGCGCTGGAAGGTGCTGAAGGTGTATCGTGCCCACACCCGCCGCACCCCGGAGCAGCTCGAACAGCTCCTGGACCAGATCCGCACCGCCCGTCCTCTCACCACCGACCGCGCCGTCATCGAGAGTTCGGCGCTCATGGTCCGGGCACAGGTCGACCAGTTGCGCGCTCTCGCCGCGGGACTGGAGCGCCTGGAGGAGAAGCTGCAGGAGTTGTTTGCCGCCCACCCTGACCACGACATCTTTAACAGCTTCCCGGGCGCCGGCAAGGCGCTGGCGCCTCGCTTGCTGGCCGCTTGGGGCAGCGACCGCCAGCGCTATGAAACCGCCCAGGATATGGAGTGTCTGTCGGGATCGGCCCCGGTCACCGCGCAGAGCGGCAAGAAGCGCTGGGTGCATTGGCGCCTGGCCTGTCCGAAATTTCTGCGGCAGACCTTCCACGAGTTCGCCGGCCACTCGATTCTCTGGTCGCCCTGGGCACGGGTCTACTACCAGCAAATGCGTAAGCGCGGTGCCGACCATCACCCTGCCGTGCGCAGCTTGGCCTTCAAGTGGATCCGCATTTTCTATCGTTGCTGGAAAGACCATACGCTTTACGACGAAGCCCGTTACCAGCAAGCGCTCGAACGCCACGGATCGCCCCTGGCCGCAGCCTTGCGCCAACTTCCAAACCAGGAGGCGCGCGCCTGAAGAAAAAAACCTTGACATCAAACCTCAGATGTCTTCGGGGCTCAAAACCAGCGGGGCTGAAAAGCAGCATCGCCCTCGCCATGACCCCCCGTGTCCAGCAGAAGATGTGGGACACATTCAGGCACCGGGGAAGGATTCTGGGCATTGCCGCTGCCCGTCGAGCTGCGAGTGACGTCAATAATGAGCAAAATTTAAGTAACCACCTGTATTTTCATCAATATCGCGGGATATATCGAACAAGTTACCTGTTTTCATCAACATCGCCGGATGCACCTAAGCTTAAAATTCCTCGCCCCTTGTTTTCAACAATTTCTCGGGTTATCCCTGCAAATTTGTTTCACGCGGTTTGGTTTCCAACGGAAAAAGGCTGACCGCCGGGGTCACCTGACACCTGGCACTTGACACCTGGCACTTGACACCTGGCACCCGGCACTTGACACCTGGCACCTGGCACCTGGTAAAAGTCTCCGAAAAATGCTGCATGGCCACGCCAAAATGTCACCACGTTGAACCAAAATGTCCGAAAGTTAAACCAAAATGTCCGCTTTTTTTCGGTCAATTTGTTCTTCTATCCTTTGTTTTCAATACGTTACCGACTTTACCGTGAAATTTTTTTCTTCCGCCCACCTTCCCTGACCCTGGCGTTAGGGTTAGGGAAAAGCGAAACTGGAAACTGGACACGGCCTTGAGTTTCGAGTTTCCAGTTTCAAGTTTCGAGTTCCGTGCGCCACGTTTCCAGTTTCCAGTTTCGAATTTCCAGTTTCCAATTTCCAGTGTCCAGTTTCCAATTTCCAGTTTCGAATTTCGACCGAGCCAACCGGGTTGCGCCATTCCAAGCAGAAGACACGCCTCCATGCGGTACAGCCAGCAATTTTCATGCCGTTATCTTATGGATCATCTACCAAGAGATAAAAGGAGGCATCCCTTATGATCTCACTAAAAACGACCTTGGCGAAGCCCTGAGGCTATTGCAAAGTCACGTCAAAGCCGGGGCCGCTGGGAAGGGCGGGCTTGCTCCCGCCTTCCGCGCCGGAACCGGGCTTGTCGCAGGTGATGAAGCCCCTAACGCAAGGGAGGAGCAGACAGCCCAACTCCTCATCGGGAATAATCCCAGGTTAAGCGGCCGTGCGCGAAACCAGCAAGTCGGAAGATTGGGCATCATGACCGATGTCTTGTTTTGCTAAAAGGCCAACGGCCCGCGCCCACTCGATGACGCTGTGCCGGTCGGGCACGCCAACCTTGTTGAAAATATTCCGAAGGTGAAACCTCACTGTATGCTCCGTAATGCCCAGGGCACACCCAATCTCTTTGTCGGAAAGCCATCCCGCGAGTAGAGCGATAACCTGAATCTCGCGCGGCGAAAACGCTCCGTGGTCGTGGTGGTTCGGGGAGGCTACGGAGGCCGAGAGCAGCACGTAATGCTCGAGTACGCGGGGCGGGGCCCAAATGTGTCCGCTTAATACCGCGTCCACGGCCCGGCCAATCTCGTCTTCCACCTTTTCGTAAACGATGTACCCGCTTACCCCGTGAAAAAGCAGCCCGCAGAGTTCGTCATCGGAAATGTGCCTGCCAATCACCAACATCCTTACGGCTGTAGAGGCCTTCCTGACCGTGACGAGGTAGGGGAGCAGTGGAAAGGGCAGGGCGTTCGCGTCAATGACCAGGACAGAAGACTTCTCTGGGAAGGTGGCGTGGGCAATGAGATTAGTACCGGCCGGGATCACTTCGATGGCCGCATTTGGCTCTAACCCAACCTTCGCAGATGCGCACTTTTTTGCGGGATAGTTGATCTGTCATTCGGGCTAATCCCTTATCAGTCAGTGCTGCGTTTTCTGAAGGGCGGTGTAGTGCCGACCTACCCTCTTTACAAGCCCTCCAGGAAGCTGTCAGGATGCGCGCTGACGATGTTTCTGCGCAGCAAGAGGCGAGTCAAAGACGGCAAGGAGCACCGCTATTGGAGCGTGGTGGAGAACCGGCGCGTGCGTGCGGGGCGGGTGGTGCAGCGGCAGGTCTTGTTTTTGGGAGAGATCAATGACCGCCAGCAGGGAGCGTGGCGGCAGACCTTGGAAGTCTTTGATGAAGCCGAGCAGCGGGCGCGGACGCTGAGCTTGTTTCCAGAGGATCGTGCAATTCCGGCCGACGCACTGGATGGCGTGCAGGTGAAGCTCAAGGAGATGGAGTTGCGGCGGCCGCGGGCGTTGGGCAACTACTGGCTGGGGTGCGAGCTGTGGCGGCAGTTGGGGTTGAGCGAATTTGGGGAGGAGCAACTGGGACGAGGGCGAGAAGAAGTGCCGTGGGCGAAGGTGCTGGAGTTGCTGGTGGTGAGCCGGTTGGTGGCGCCGGGCAGCGAGTTCCGTTTGCATCGGCAAGGGTTTGACCAGAGTGCCATGGGCGATCTGTTGGGCACGGGCTTTGCCGTGGCGGAAAAGGACCGTTTGTATCGCTGTCTGGACCGCTTGGGGGAGCACAAGACAGCGTTGTTCGACCACCTGCGACAACGCTGGCAGGACTTGTTTCAGGCCCGCTTCGACGTACTGCTGTACGACCTGACGAGCACCTATATCGAAGGCGAAGGCGAGGAGATTCCCAAGGCAAAGTACGGCTACAGCCGGGATCACCGTTTCGATTGCCCGGCAGGTGGTGATCGCGCTGGTGGTGACGCCGGAAGGATTGCCGCTGGCTTACGAAGTGCTGGCGGGTAACACCTCGGACCGCACCACGCTGCGAGGATTTCTGGCCAAGATCGAAGCGCAGTATGGGCAGGCGCGGCGGGTGTGGGTGATGGACCGGGGCATTCCCAGCGACGAGGTGCTGGAAGAGATGCGCCAGCCGGGGCGGGAGAGGTTCTATCTGGTGGGTACGCCACGGGGCAAAATTCAGCAGTACGAAAAGCGGTGGTTGGAACTGCCCTGGCAGAAGGTGCGCGAGTCGGTGGAGGTGAAGTTGTTCGCGGAGGAGGGCGAACTCTATGTGCTGGCCAAGAGTGCAGGGCGGCGAGCCAAGGAACGAGCCATCCGCCGGCGCAAGTTAGCCCGTTTGCTGAAGACGTTGCGCAAGCTGCGCCGGAGCGCTCCGGCGCGCGATCAATTGCTGCTGCGCATCGGAGCGGCCAAGAAGGAAGCGGGGCGGGCCTTCGCGTTCGTGCCGATGCGGTTGCCCCAAGAGGGAGAAGCCGTCACCCGCCAGACGTTCTCTTTTCAGTTGAACAAAGAGAAGTTGCAGAAGGCGGAGCTGCGCGACGGGCACTATCTGCTGCGCTCGAACCTCGTGGGCGAAAATCCCTCGGTACTGTGGGAATGTTATATCCTCCTGACGCAGATCGAAGCCGCCTTCCGCACCTTGAAGAGCGAGTTGGGGCTGCGTCCGATTTATCACCAGGTAGAGAAGCGCGTGGAAGCCCACATCTTCGTGGCCTTCCTGGCTTATGCCCTCTCGGTGACCCTCAAGCAGCGGCTGGTCGCCTTAGCGCCGGGTCTGACGCCCCGTGCCGTGCTGGAAAAACTGGCCACGATTCAGATGCTCGATGTCTGCCTGCCCACGACCGACGGACGCTGGCTGATCATGCCCCGTTATACCCAGCCGGAACCTGACCAGTCGCTGCTGCTGCACCAGCTCAATCTGTCCTTGCCTGCACAGCCGCCGCCCCGCATCAAGGCCCCGCAGGAGGCTGCGCAGACCTTGCCGCGGAGACTGAAAATGTAGTGCCGACCCGGGCAATCGATTTGATGAAAAGAAAACACTTACGACTGCAATATGCCGTCAACTGCGAAAGTTCGGCTAACACCGCCGCCAGATGGGACATAGCAACCGGGTGTGGTTCCAAAAGATAGACGAGCCGTTTCTGATGCGGCTCCGATGAACGAGCCATGGGGTGCCTCTGCCTGAAGGGGAACCGCACGCCCCCGCATCAAGAGTGTTAATTAGTAGTTGATGCGCACTCTATCATCATACGACGGTTCAGGTCACGGTATGGTTACCATAGCTGCGACTGGACTGGGTGCCGCCGAGCGTGTAAGACCTTGCCCAGCGCCCAGCCCCCGGTTGCCGACCTTATACTATGGTTGGTACTTCCACAGGTCGTTGAACTTCCCCTCGGGGGCAGCCCAGTCCAGGAATCCACCGAACAGCCAGAGATTGCCCGACGTGTCGGTCCACGCAGTGGGAGCTTCGCGTGCCCCAGGAGCGTTGCCGAGGGCAGGCGTGCCCTGCGTCCCGTACATCCCGAATTGGCTCGCAATATCTGACCCACTCATCCAGGTCCATTGTCCGCCACTGTACTTCCAAAGGTCATTCAGGTCGGCATTCCCTCCGCCTGTTCCAATGGAGTCGAAGCCCGACCCGCCGAAGAGCCAAAAATTGCCGGCGGCGTCGGTCCAGCCCACGGCCAGCCACCGCGCCCCTGGAACATTGCCGGGTGCGGCCACTCCCTGCGTTCCATACACTCCCAGGTGCGCAATCACGTTCGACCCGCCCATCCACGTCCACATGTTCGTTGCGGCGGTGTATTTCCACAGGTCATTGAGGTCGCACGCCAACGCGCCCAGGTTTTCCACGCATAGTGTTCCGTTCAAGTCCTGGCCTTCCCCACCGAAGAGCCAGAGGTTTCCGGCCTTATCGGTCCACGCTACCATGTCGACGCGCGCCCCAGGGACGTTGCCGGGCGCCGGCGTGCCCAGCGTCCCATACGTCCCAAGTTGGCGGAAGATGTCCGACCCATTCATCCACGTCCACGTATTCGTTGCCGGGCTATACCTCCACAGGTCATTGAGCAGGTCCGGACCGTGGCAGAGCCCCCCAACCTCCTCGGCGGACTCGGAGGCGAAGCCCAGCCCGCCGAAGAGCCACTGGTTCCCCGAGGAATCGGTCCAGCCAACGGCGTCGGTGCGTGCCCCGGGCATATTGCTGGGGGCCGCGACCCCTTGCGTGCCGTAGATGCCCGCGCGGCAGTTGGGGTAATTGGCATAGGTGTCGGAGCCGCTCACCCACGTCCACGTATTCGTTGCCGGGCTATACTTCCACAGGTCGCCGAGCCATCCCCGTACACCATTCGAATCGACCCCCAGGCCCCCGAAGAGCCAGAAATTCCCGGCGGGGTCGGTCCAACTGACCGCGTCATTTCGCGCTCCCGGAACGTTGCCGGGGGCAGGCGTCCCCAGGGCTCCGTACGTGCCGGGCTGCGCGATCTGGTTCGACCCACTCACCCACGTCCATTCGCCGCCGCTGTACCGCCAGAGGTCGTTGAGGTCGCTCGCTTGCGTCAATGAGACGAAGCTACTATAGCCTCCAAAGAGCCACAGATCACCGGAGGAGTCAGCCCAAGACGATGCCCATAACCGGGCGCCCGGCGTATTGCTTGGACTCGGCACACCTTGCGCCCCGTAAACGCCCGGCTGATTGAGGGAACTCGACCCGCTCTGCCAAGTCCACTCGCCCAGCGGGGCGCCAGGCGACGGGCCGGGTGTCGGCGACGGGCCCGGTGATCCCGCGTTGCCACAACCGGTGAGAATGAAGACGCCTGCAGTTGTTAATATGAGGATAAATGAACGCAGAATCTTTCGCATAAAGGCCCCCTTTCTGGACTCGCTTCAGGGTGGTGGTTTGTAGGTGCAATGTAAGTATCCTGGGGTCCGGCCGCGAAGCTGCCGCCAAGTGGGCCTCGACGACCGGGTGAGGTTCCAAAACGTAGACGAGCCGTTTCCGATGCGGTTCCGATGAACGGGCCATAGGGTTCTCCGATCCGAAGGGGGCCACGCATCTACCCCTTTGCATCAAAAAAGTTTAGCTTTAGCTATCGCTCACCCTATCACAACACGAACACGCAAGTCACCTGTTGATAAAGACAGCCGTCCGACCGGACAGGGGGCCGCCGAGAGTGAGCGGCGAGCCCTTGCCCATCCCATTGCCACAGCCCGTAAGGAAGGTCACGCTCGTCCCCTCTAATCCTATCAGGGGCGTGACAGCACGCCCTTTATGGGTGGTACACCCACAGGTCGTTGAACTTTCCCTCGGGTAACACCCACTCGGTGTATCCGCCGAAGAGCCAGAGATTGCCCGAGGGGTCGATCCAGGCCGCGGGAGCTTCACGCGCCCCGGGGCTGTTGCCGGGATCAGCCGTGCCCTGCGTCCCGTACGTGCCCAATTGGTTGGCAATATCTGACCCGCTCATCCAGGTCCATTGCCCGCCGCTGTACTTCCACAGATCGTTCAGGTCTGTAACCCCAGCACCCGTTCCAACGGAATCGAAGCCCTCCCCGCCGAAGAGCCAAAAGTCGCCGGCGGCGTCGGTCCAGCCCACGGCCAGCCAGCGCGCCCCGGGAATGTTGCTGGGCGCGGCCACGCCCTGCGTTCCATACCTGCCCGGTTGCGCGATCAGGTTGGACCCGCCCAGCCACGTCCACATGTTCGTCGCGGGGGTGTACTTCCACAGGTCGTTTAGATCGCACGCCAGCCCACCTCCGTTCTCGCAGAGTGTGCCGTTCGAATCATTGCCTTCCCCGCCAAAGAGCCACAAGTTTCCGGTTGTATCCGTCCACGCAACCGCGTCGCCGCGCGCTCCCGGCACGTTGCCGGGCGCCGCCGTGCCCAGCGTCCCATACGTCCCAAGTTGGCTGAAGATGTTCGACCCGCTTATCCACGTCCACATGCTCGTTGCCGGGCTATACTTCCACAGGTCGTTGAGTATATCCGGACCGTGGCAGAGCCCCCCAACCTCCTCGGCGGACTCGGAGGCGAAGCCCAGCCCGCCGAAGAGCCAGAGGTTCCCGGAGGAATCGGTCCAGCCCACCGCGTCGGTCCGCGCCCCGGGCATATTGCTGGGGGCCGGAACCCCTTGCGTCCCATAGACGCCCGCGCGGCAGTTGGGGTAATCGGCTTCAGTATCCGAGCCGCCCATCCATGTCCACTGGCCACCGCTATACTTCCACAGGTCGTTGAGCCATCCCTCATTACCGGTCGAATCCACACCCAGGCCACCGAAGAGCCAGAAATTCCCGGAGGGATCGGTCCAACTCACGGCATCGTTCCGCGCCCCCGGAACATTGCCGGGGGCGGGCGTCGCCAAGGTCCCGTACACGCCGGTCTGCTCGATCTGGTTCGACCCACCCACCCACGTCCATTCGCCCCCGCTGTACTTCCAGAGGTCGTTGAAATTGGCCGGTACCCCGCTGGGCGTGGGAACGCCCTCGCCACCAAAGAGCCAGAGATTGCCGGCGACATCGGTCCACGACGATGCCCACATCCGCGGCCCCGGCGTGTTGCTGGCGCTCGGCACACCTTGCGTCCCGTAAACGCCCGGTTGATTGAGGGAATTCGACCCACACTCCCACGTCCATTCATTCCGCGCTGGAGCAAGAGCCAGGCTTGAGCACGGGCCTGAAGTAGGAGTCGGGCTTGGGCTCGGGGCTGGAGCGAGGAGGCCCGGCGAGCCCGCATTGCCACAGCTCGTAAGGAACATCAACCCTGCCGCTGCCACGATGAAGAAGAATGATTTGCCCCAATTTCGCATAAAGGCCCCAAGTCCGAGTTCGCTCTTCGGAATAATTGTGCGTGGGATTTATTGAAGATGCCCGGGGGTAACGCCGTCCCCGGTTGCGACCAAGCGGGAATATAGCTGATGAACCTTCCATCGCGCGCCTCTAACGCACGAGGCGCCCTGCACGCGTCCACATCGGCCCGCGCAGCGCGTTCGGTTGACACCACACTAACTCGCTACCACCATTCAGTCAATAGAAATCCAGTCATAATGCGATCTGACATTACGTCATGCTCCAGACAGGCGGCTACCTGCCATTGAAGACAGCGCGCCTGTAACCTTGGCTGAGTTTTTGCCCCACCATCACGCCGTGTTTATTGAATCTGTTTTTTCAGTTCGGCAAGGAGATTCAGCGCTTCGATGGGTTTCAGGTTATCGAGATCCACATTCTCAATGGCATTCACCACTTCGGCGTTGAGCGGAGTGAATATCGTGAGCTGCACCGGCCCCGGTTCATGCGCCTGCTTGCGGGAGGCCAGGCGCTCGCTCAGGCTGTGCTCGCTCTGCTCATGCCGCGCCAGGATTTCCCGCGCCCGCTCCACCACGGTAATGGGCAAGCCCGCCAGGCGCGCCACCTCGATGCCATAGCTCTTGTCCGCGCTGCCGGGTTCGACCTTGCGCAGGAAGATGATGTTCGATCCGGATTCCTTTACCGAGACGTGATAGTTCTTCACGCCGGGCAGCAGATCCGCGAGTTCCGTCAGTTCGTGGTAGTGCGTGGCGAACAGCGTTTTGGCGTGGGTGTGCGTCAGCAAGTATTCGACGACCGCCCAGGCGATGGCGAGCCCGTCGAAGGTGGCGGTGCCGCGGCCGACCTCGTCCAGCAACACCAGGCTGCGCGGCGTGGCCGTATTCAGGATGGCCGCCGCTTCCGTCATTTCCACCATAAAGGTTGAGCGGCCACGCGCCAGGTTGTCCGATGCGCCGATGCGGGTAAAGATGCGGTCGAAAATGGGAAGCTGGGCGCGAGCGGCGGGCACGAAGCTGCCCATCTGCGCCATCAGCGCAATTTGCGCGGCCTGCCGCAGATACGTGGATTTGCCCCCCATGTTCGGCCCGGTGACAATCAACAGCAGGTCCTTGCCGCCGTTCATGTAGAGGTCGTTGGGAATGAACTTGCCGGTCTGCCCCTCTTCCACGATGCGTTCGATCACCGGATGGCGTCCCTCCTGAATGACCAGTTCGGCGTCGTCCGAAAACTGGGGCCGGTGGTATTCGCGCTCGGCGGCCAGATGGGCGAAACAAGCGAGTACATCAAGCTCCGCCAGCACGTCGGCCGTCTGGCGAATGCGCCGCGCTTCGCTGCCCACCTGGCGCCGGATGGCGATGAACAGGTCACGCTCCAGCGTGTGGCTGCGGTCCTCGGCGTCCAGGATCTTCGCTTCCAACTCTTTCAGCTCCGGCGTGGTGAAGCGTTCGGCGTTCACCAGGGTCTGCTTGCGCTCGTAATCCGGCGGCGCCAGGTGCTGGTTGGACTTGGAGATTTCAATGTAATAGCCGAACACGTTGTTAAAGCGGACCTTGAGGGAAGCAATGCCGGTGCGCTCGCGCTCGCGCGCTTCGATTTGGCCGATCAGGCGCTTGGAATTCTGGCCGAGGTCGCGCAGTTCATCCAACTCGGCGTGATAGCCGGCCCGGATCAATCCGCCCTCATTCAGGAGCACGGGGGGCTCCGGATGAATCGATTTCTCCAGCATCTCGTGAACGTCCGCGAGTTCATCAAACCTCTCGTGCAACTCGCACAGGCGGCGCGCCTGAAAATGCTTCAGGTACGTTCGCAGGATGGGCAGCGGACGCAGCGATTGCTTCAAGGCGAGCAATTCACGGGCGTTGGCCGTCTCCAGCGTCACCTTGCTGAGCAGGCGTTCGAGGTCCTGGACTGCGCCCAGCACGCGCCGCAATTCATCCCTGCCGATAGTATTTTTCGCCAATTCCTCGACGGCGTCGAGCCGCGCGTTGAGCTCGTCGCGATCGACCGATGGCCGCAGCATCCAGGCCTTGAGCTTGCGTGCTCCGAGGGAAGTGGCGCACTCGTCCAGCACGCCCAGCAGCGTGGCCGTGCGCGATTCGCCAAACGCCGGATCCACCAGTTCCAGGTTGCGCAACGTGGCGGGATCGAGCACCAGCGAGTCCTGCTGCTGATAAAACCGAATGCCGTCCAGATGCGCCAGGGAACCGCGCTGCGTTTCCCGGACGTAGTGAAGAATGGCCCCCGCCGCGGCCACCGCGAACGGGTGGCCATCCAGCCCGTAACCGGCCAGGGTGGCTACGTGGAAGTGGTCGCGCAGTAAGCGCGCGCCGTATTCTTCCGCGAAGACCCACTCGTCGAGGGGCGTCTGCGTGATGACCGCGGCGGCTCCGCGATCTTCCAGCGGGCTGGCCACCCCCGAAGCCAGCAGCAGTTCGCTGGGCCGCATGCGGTCAAGTTCATCTCGCAATCGAGCCAGAGATTCGCCACCGCAAAATTCCGTGGCGCGGAAATCGCCCGTGGAAAGATCCACCAGAGCCAGGCCCGCCGCTCCGTTGCGCAATGTGACCGACGCAAGGTAATTGTTCTCCCGCGGCTCCAGCACCTGGGAATCGATAGCAGTGCCCGGCGTCACCACGCGCGTTACCTCGCGCTTGACCAGCGTTTTGGCCAGGCGAGGGTCTTCCATCTGGTCGCAGATCGCCACGCGAAATCCTCGCCGGATCAGCTTGGCGATGTAACCCTCGGCAGCGTGATAAGGCACGCCGCACATGGGGATGGCAGCGCCTTTCTCCTTGTTGCGCGAGGTGAGCGTGATCTGAAGTTCTTTCGCGGCCACCACGGCGTCTTCAAAAAACAGCTCGTAGAAATCGCCCAGGCGGAAAAGGAGCAGAGCATTCGGATGGCGCTGCTTAATAGCGCTGTACTGACGCATGAGGGGTGTGGAGAATTCTTCCATGGGTGCGGCGGACTCGCTCCGATCCAACCGGGGTGACCGTCATCATTATATTTTAGATTTTGGATCAGTGCTGTCCCATTACAAGCCGAACAGGCTCAACTGGATACCTGGATCGACATCGGTAGATTGATCGTTGAAATTGGAAAAACCCTCTAAAATCGGGGTTTTTTCGAAAATCGTGACGCTGAGAATTTCGAGAATTTGATAGAGACTCATCTCCAGCCCGAGTTGCTTTTTGGCAATGGCGACGAGGACGTAGGCCGCCAGGGCGATCCACACTTGGGTCTTTACGGCGTTCTCGGAAGTGCCGTAGAAAGCTTTGATCCGCAGATGTTGTTTGATCCAGCGAAAGAACAATTCCACCTGCCAACGTACCCGATAGAGTTGGGCGATGGTCAAAGGAAGAAGGGAAAAATTGTTGGTCAGGAAGGTCAGCCGCGAGTCTTTTTCGGCGTCGTAAAAGACGATGCGACGCAACTGGTCGGGATAGCGTTGCGCCGTGCGCGGTCCCGTGAGGCGAATCCTTTGGTCGCAGCGCAGGCCGCTGGAGCGATCGATGGGACGCGAGGTGCGCAGGTAGAACTGCAAGTTTCTTTTGGCGCGCGTGACGAAAAAAGCGCAAGCTTGCGTGAACAGATGGAGACGCGCGAAGTCCACATAACCGCGATCGAGCAAGTAAAAGGCTCCCGGTTCCAGCAGCAGTTCGTCGAGCAGGTTGACATCGTGGACCTGCCCGCCGGTCACATAAACACTGGTCGGAATGCTGCCGCGCACGTCCAGAAGCGTGTGCAGTTTGACCGCACTTTTGTGGCGGCGAAACTTTCCCCAAGGGAAGAGCGACAGGCACAAATCGATGGTGGTCGAGTCGAAGGCGTACACCGTCTCGGACAGGTCCACGCCGAAGGATTCTTCGCGGTAAAGGTCGCGGGCGAGGCGAATCAACGCTTGAGCAAAGTCGCGGTAGATACGCCAGTCGCGAACCTCGTTGGCGTGAGCGAGCGTGTTGCGCGAAACCTGCCCGCGGAAACCCATATGATAGAGTTTGGGCTGCTGGGCGCGCAGACACGCTTCGATATCGCGCAAGCTGCGGCGAAAAGTAAGTTGGGCGAACAGCAAGCAAAGGAACTGATCCCAACAAGAGAAATCTTTGACGTACCGATTGCCTTGGTAGCGATCGACGCAAAGCTGAAACTGGTAGGTCGGGAGGAAATCCAAAAGCTGCGAGAAAACACTGCGGCCAACGTTCACCTAATGCCTCCGGCAGGGGCTGGGAAATAGCCCCATCATGCCAAAAAGGCCGCCGAAACTTGAAATCGAAAAATAACATCCCGACCTCTTACTTCGGTTTAATCAAGTAGTTATGGCCAAGTGCCCCAACTTTCTTGGGACAGCGCTGATTTTGGATTTTGGATTTTGGATTAAAAACCTGCCGGGCGCGGGGCACTCGCACGACAGTCTTCTCTCGAAGATGACCTGCGAGTGGGGCAGAAGGTGACCATGCTGTCACCCTCAGCCCTGGTGCACTTTATCGGGGCGAAGGCGACATCGGCGAGGACAACGAGGGCCTTCTCTGGTTCTCCACCGCCAACGGGGTCAGCCGGTTGAAGCCCGGCCCCTAACTTATTGTCTCCGGCAGCGCGGCGTCGTGCAGGGTTTTGCGCCCCTCCGCGATGGTGAGCTTGCCGCCGAGCGGGCCGGTGGTGTTGAAGATCACCGTGACTGCGCGCGGGCCGAGACTGAACCGCGCGCCGAGCCGGCCCTCCTCGTCGATCAGTTTCGCAGGCTCCACTTCCTTTGCGCCCGCCTCGGTCAGGCGAAGCACGTGCAGAAAGTAGTCGCGCGTTTGCCGGGCGGGAGGCTCCACTTCGAGACGCCAGGGAGAAAACGGCGGCCTGCGATACGCCTTGTCCTCCCTGCCGTCGTGGTCCAGAGTGTGGTTGTACTGCGCCTGGGGATTGTAGGGATGTCCCCAGAAGTCGTGGCCTTCGCCACCCCGCTTGGTGATGCGGCCGGGCCTGGGCGCGAGCGTCTGCATGATGATCCGGCTCTGGCCCGAGGAGAGCATTCCAGTGTCCCCGGCTTCACTGCTCAACCACGTGCAGGTATCGCCGTCGTACTGTGTGACATGCCCGTCCACTTTCATGCTGGCCGCTCCGGTGACGCTCGGCTCGGAGGGTATGTGTAGGAACCAGACCTTGGGATATTCGGCGTCGCTCGATTCCACGCGGTCGAAAATCAAGAAACACTCCTGCGCGCCGCGGAGGTAGAGGAACTGGCGGCTGACCTCCTTGACCTTCTCGGGCCAATAGCCCTGGGTCAGGTCCGCGGCAGCGTAAGTCGCCAGCCGCTCGTCGTGCCAGTAGGCCGTGATGTGTCCCCGCTCCTTCGGATACCTGCCCTGGTCATACACATAACGCAACAGCCCGCCGTCGTTCTCGTTATAGTCACTGCGGCGCATCTTCTCATCGGGGTGGTAGACCGTGACGATGTTGTAGATCAGCGAGCCGCCCGAATAGTAGCAGCCGTCGTTGTGCCCTTGGCCGCCGGAGCGGTTGACCAGTTGTCCTTGCTTGGCGACGAGGAAGTGACCTTCGTCATCGCGGGAATGGCCCGCATAGGAAGGACCAGCGCCGAAGAAAGCCCAGGTGGCGTTCGGGTCATCCCAGGCGCCCCGCATGTAAACATGACCGGCGCCGCGGAAATGGTACGCGAGCGGCCAGCCGGCTTGCTTTGGGGAAACCGGCTTCACATGGGCGGGCAGGAAGGCGATCCTCGTCCAGACCTCTTTCTTCTGGATGCGGCGATTCATAAGCCAGCCTTGATCGAGGGCAGTGTCACTCAGCCAGCGGGCGACGCCGTCCCGGTAGTGGCGAGCGAACAAGGGCGCGCACCGGGCATGTTGTGTCAGATAACCGCTGTTGCAGTCATCGATGTAAGCCAGCTTGAAGTTATGGGGCATGGTGCTGTAAATGCCCGCCCGTATGTACTCGCGCGCAAAGCCGCGCTGGGCGCTTTTGGCGAACGGATCGAACGCCATGCCCGTCTTCACGGCCTGATAGCTCAGCGGGACAACCAACAGGGGTCCATAATATCCGTGGCCGTTCGACTCCGACCAGACGCCTCCCATCTGATCGAGAGCCGGGAACCCATCAGCGAGAAACTTCTCATAGAAGCTTTTCAGATTGGTCTGGACGGCCGGCTCGAATTCGCCGGCATTCCCAGAGCTGGCGAGGCTCATAAAGAGCTTGCTGGTCAGCGCAACGCGGTTGTGTGGCACATCCAGGTGCTCGGGGCCCCAGTGCTGGTTGTACCACCAGCCGTCACGCTCGATGTTCACCTCGGCGGTGTGCCACCAGGTGCCCACCCACGTCCCGAGCAGCGTCCCGAACTTCAGCCGCTCTTCCGGTGTCATCGCATCGTAGATCCAGTCGTAGAGCAGGCCTTGCCACCCGAAGTGGTGGAGCATACCGGGCTTCTGCCATTCGGGCTGCCGCCACATGGAGAGGATTTTGTCCGCGTAGGGTCGACCGTCATGGCCGAGCTGGCGTTCCACCAGCCAGGCGAGTCCTGCTTCCATGAAAGCAACGGGGATGGAGTAGCTCCGCTCCATCTCCTGCGGACCCAGCTCGGCGGTTTCAAGGAGAAGCTTGTATTCTTCTGCGAACGGGCCCTTCACCTTCGCGGCGATCTCTTTCAACATCTCGGGCGTCAGCAGCACCCGTGGATGTGCGGAAGGCACGGGGGGGCCGCCGTCCTGCCCGGCCGCGACCGACGCGAGGACGGCTACTCCGAATGCACTGGTCCCTATGAATTTCCTGCGATTCATCATGACGGCACTCTTCTCCCACTCTCAAGGAGTTATGACACACGACGTGGCCCGGCCCATACACCTTGATTTCACACTGAGCGCAGCGGACGGGCCCTCGGAGGGCTTCGCTCAGGATGACGGTTTGGGGATGGACCCCAAGCCCATGTCCACTCAGGAGGGACCGGTTTGGGTTGGCCGGTCAAACATAAACAAAGTCTGAGGTGAAGGGATATAGCGCACGTCAGCAAGGTTCCGATATTTCTGGTCAAAATCCAAACCGTAGCCGACCACGAAGACATCGGGGATCTCAAAACCCACGTAATCCGCCTTCACCGGCATGATCCGCCGCGACCGCTTATCGAGCAATGCGACAAGCTTCAGGCTGGCCGGATCGTGCGCTCCCAGCACTTCCTGCAAGTAACTGAAGGTTCGGCCGGTATCAAGAATGTCCTCTACCACGAGCACATTGCGGCCCTCGATGCTCACGTCGAGGTCCTTGGTGATCTTGACCTCGCCGGACGACACGGTGCCGGAACCGTAGCTTTGGATGCTCAGGAAATCTACCGTACAGTGGATTGAAATGTGCCGGACGAGATCCGCCATAAAAACCCAGGCGCCTTTCAGGACGCCCACCAGATGCGGGGTGCGGTCTGCGTAATCGCGGGATATGGCGGCGGCGAGTTCCGCGATGCGGGCGTCGATCCTGGCCGCGTCCAGCAGAATGGGCAGATCGGTCGCGAGAGGAGGAAGGGTAGCCATGCGTTCACCGTTGACGCTTTGGAGAGCTATCTGCTAGATTGAAGAATTGCATTTTGCACAAAAGGAGTTTCCGTGGCAAGCCACAAATCTGCGCTGAAGAGCATTAAGCAAATCCGTAAACGCACCGAACAGAACCAGGTGCACACGACGCGGCTACGTCACCAGATTCGAAAGTTCCGCGCTGCCTTGAAAACGAAGGACAAGCCGGCCGCGCTGGCGCTTCTGAAACCGACGATGGAGTTGATCGACCACTCGATCCACAAGGGTATTCTTCACGCCAACACCGCCGCACGATACAAATCGCGGCTGATGCTTGCGCTGAACGCGCTGGCGTGACGATATCGCGTGATCGGAACATCGGGTGATCGGGTGAGCAAGAACGCAACACGCTTTTTGCTCAGGCGATCGTCGGATCACCCGATCTCTCGATCCTTCAGCTTTCGGTTGCCGCCAGTGGAATCTCCCCCCCCAAGACTCCCTCGCTCGACGGCTCTTTCCCTACTACAATCTGCCAGACCAGGAATTCCAGCAGGATTCTGGAGTCCTTCCACGAGGACTTGATCCCCAAATCTGCGCGGCGAACGGCGCGCATGGCCTGCAACAGTTCCTCTCGGGGATAATTCCTTTGGGTTAGCGGGGCAATCTCCGAGGTTGAATAAGGGTTGGCGGCGCGCGACCAACCGCCGCGGCCCCCGTAGCTCGGCACACCGCGCAACGCCTGGCGGAACAGGTCGCCAATGCACCACAGGATCAGCGTTTCCGCCACCTTGCTGGCCAGCAAATCGCGCAACGTGGCCAGCGCCACAGCGCACTTCCGCTCGCCGATGGCGCGCAAAAGTTTTCCGATCTCGTGTTCTTCACGGAACGCCACAATCACTTCCAAATCCTGCGGTTCGACGTGCTTCATGCCCGGACGCGCGGTCAGCAGCTTTTCCAGTTCCGTTCTCATCCACAGCACGTTGACGGCAGAGGGCCCTGCGGCTGAGCGTGAGTCCTGACTTATCTCAAACTTGCCGACGATCTCTTCCACCAGGCCGCTGTCGATTTCCACGCCTGCCTGTTCAAGGAATTGCTTCACCCAGTCCGCCGCCTCCTGGCGGTCGGGGGAGCGCAACTCGACGGTTTGCGTCTTTTTTTCGAGCAATTGGATGAAACGCCGCCGCCGGTCGGGCTCCGTTGCCAGAAAAACCACGGTGGAGAAGGGAGAAGGGCGCTCCAGGTACCGCCGGAGCGCTTCCACATCGTCGTCTCCGGCTTGCTTGAAATCCTCGGGATCGGAGATAAGCAGATAATTGTGGCCGCCCAGCATGGGCATCTGCTCGGCGCCTTCCAGCGCGTGCGGAAGTTGCCCTCCGGCAAATTCCATTTCCTCCAGGCACCACTGCCGCGAATCGGGCGGAATCGAGTTCACCACCGCCTTGCGACATTCCTCTTGGAGGAAGCGGTCAGGGCCGCGAAGGAAGTAAGCCACCCCTGGCTGGCCTTTGCGCAATGCCGTGATGAATTCCGTGGGCCGCATTGGGGAAATTTTAGCGGCTCAGAACAAAATGTGAAAGTCAAAACTGCACCAAGCCATGGGGAGAAAATGCGGAAAGCGCGTTCAGCACTAAATTTTACGTCCCGCGAAGCGGGGTACCGTGAGTAGCCGTAGGTGAAACCTACGGAAACGGAACGGGATCATCGCCCCGGCCCTGGCGGGGCCGACCATTCCGTGGTCAACCCCGTTGGGGTTGAGGTCGCACACGGGAGGTTCTCCGATCCGCAGGTTAAAACCTGCGGCTACTCACGGTTGGCCCCTTCGGGGCCATTTGATGAAGCGTTATCTTGGCGCTTATGGAGCATTGCTTGGGTTACATGCACCCTCACGCGGGCAGCGATGGCCCAAGCCGGGGCATCTTACTGTATGTCACAGGGTGACATGCGGGGCGGTAGTCGGTCCCCCAGGGGGCATGATGCAGGACGCGTCAACGCAGCGCTTCGATGTGATTGTGGTCGGATCGGGCGCTTCCGGAGGCTGGGCGGCTAAACGTTTGTCTGAAGCTGGGGTGCGGGTGGCGTTGCTCGACTGTGGGCGGCCTCAATCCGACCAGAATTTCACCGAGCACATGCCTCCCTTCGAGCTGAAGTACCGTAATCGCGTCCCCGAGGTGATTTCCCGCACGCGGCCCATCCAGAAAGGCTGCTACGCCTGCAACGAGTTCAACTATCACTGGTTCTGCAACGACATTGATGAGCCCTACACCACCGCCCCGGGCACCAACTTTGCCTGGCAAGGCCGATTGCGCATGGTGGGGGGGCGCACCAACGTGTGGGGTCGCGTCAGCCTGCGCCTGAGCGATCTGGACCTCAAGGCGGCTTCGTTTGACGGTTACGGCGTCGATTGGCCCCTGGCGTACAAAGACATCGCTCCTTATTACGACCTGGTGGAAGAATACGTCGGCATCGCGGGACGCCGGGAGGGCTACCCCTGGCTTCCAGACGGCAAGTTCTTACCGGAAATGGCGCTGCGCTGCCCGGAGGTTTATTTTCGCGACAAAGTGAAGGCCAAGTTGGGCTGGATCGTCACACCCACCCGCACCGCCAATCTCACCCGCCCGGTAAACGGCCGCGCGCCCTGCCATTACTGCGGGCCTTGCGAGCGGGGGTGCGTCACGCATTCCTACTTCAATTCTTCGTTCACTACGGTGGCTGACGCTATTGCCAGCAGGCATTGCACCCTCATCCCGAACGCGATGGCATACCAGGTGTTGATGGATCCCGAGCACAACCGGGCGCGCGGAGTGCTGTATATCGATCGCAATACTCATGAGGCAAAGGAAGTTGAGGGCCGCGTGGTGGTGCTGGCGGCGCAGGCGCTGGAATCCGTGCGCATCTTGTTGAACTCCGCCAACCCGCGGTACCCGAATGGCCTGGCGAACTCCAGCAGCGTCTTGGGCCATTACTTGATGGATAACGTTACGGGCGGCGGCGCTGTGGGCGAATTCCCGGAATTGGCCGTAAAGCCCAGCTTAAACGGGCCACACCGGCCTACCGGCATCTATGTCGCCCGTTTTCGCAATGTGCCGGGCGCGCGGTCAAAGAAATTCCTTCGCGGCTACGGCTTTCAGGGTTCGGGGGACTCGCACTTCAACTTTCTGGCGCCGGGGTTCGGCGAGACTTACAAAAAGTCGGTCCGGGATGATCCCATTACCACCGTGAGCTTGGGCGGGTTTGGCGAGAGCCTGCCGCGCTGGGACAATTACGTCGAAATTGATCCAAACGTCAGGGACACATTCGGAATCCCCGTATTGCGCATGCACATGGCCTACGGCGACAACGAGCGCGCCATGGTTCAGGACATGGCCGAAAGCGCCACGGAGATGCTGGAAGCGGCGGGAGCAAGAAACATCCGCCAACGCCGGATCATGAGCACCCCCGGCTGGGCAATTCATGAGGCAGGCATCGCGCGGATGGGGGACGACCCAAAGAAAGCGGTGCTAAACGCGTTTCAGCAAACCCACGATATCAAGAACCTGTTCGTAGTGGATGCCGCCGGATTCCCGTCCACGGGGTGCCAGAATCCAACCCTGACCATCATGGCGCTCGCGGTTCGCTCCTGCGATTACCTGATGAACGAAATGAAGCAAGGCAGAATCTGAAATACAGGAATGCCAATTCCTAAATCCGAGATCCCTCTAGCTTAAACACAGCGATTTCCGGGTGATTGCCGGTGCGCATGGTGGGTCCCCACAGGCCGGTACCGCTGGACGTGTAGATGGTGAAATCTCCCTCGGTGTGCAGGCCGTGGTAGTACTTTCCAAACAGAAGCCGGGTAATGAATTGGAGTGGAAAAATCTGGCCCTGATGAACGTGCCCGGAAAGCTGAAGGCTGATGCCCGCCGCCTTCGCTGCTGCGACCTGGGAGGGGCTGTGATAGAGCAGTACCGAGGGTACGGCCGGATCAAAGCCTTTCACCCCAGCCATCTTTTCTGCAAAACTGGCCGTGTGCGCACGTTCGGGGTAGCTGATGCCGACCACTTGCAGGCCATCCACCGCCACCCGTTCGTCCGCCAGAATCCGCACCGGGGTATTTTGCAAGGCCGCGTAGGCACGTTCCACTCCCAGGTATGTTTCGTGATTCCCCGTGACGAAAAAAATCCCTTTCGGTGCAACCAAGTGGTTGAGCGGGGCCACCAGCTCCGGGAGACTCCCGTGGGCGCCGTCGAACAAATCGCCGGTGATCAACACCATCTCGGGGTTCTGAGCGTTAACCTTGGCCACTGCGCGCGAGAGGAACTTCGCTCCCAGGACCCGCCCCAGGTGCACGTCAGAAAGCTGTACCAGTTTCTTACCTTGCCATTGAGACGGAAGGTTCTTGATGCGTACCGCGTAGGTCACGACGCGCGGATGGTAGGCATTGGCAACACCATATCCCGAGTACAGCAGCGTCAGCCCCACCGCGGCCAATCCGAACCATGCGGGATTCGGGTCGCGGCCCACGCTCGAACTGATGCCCCAGGCGGCCCACGCGAGCCCGAAGGCGGTAAGCAGCGTCAGTCCGACACCGAGCCAAAGGGTAGAGCAAAAGTAGAACACCCGCGTTAGCAGGCCGTCACTCCAATGGGCGAGAAAGGCCGAACCGACGAAACTTAGCGGCAGGAGAAAAACCACCAGCGCCAGCACCACACGGGACTCGAATCCCGTGATGCCGAAGAAAAACAAGATGGACGCATAGACCAGATAATGGCCAAGGTAGAGAATCGATAGGGCGATGAGAAGGAATAAGGGAATAGGGGTGAAACCTCTCGGACGTCAGGCGTCGTGGCGCACAACAGTCACTCCTATATTTTACACATGCGGCCCACGAATGCCAACCATGCGAACAAAACGGTACTGGTTTCATTTGACACCAGCACCTAAAGTTTCTGCATTTCTCTGCCAACTCGGCGATCAGGGCGTTTGAAATGCCTCGAACCCACTTTTCCGCACTCATCGCTATTCACCCGTCGAGGCATTTCCGATAGAGATCTAGCGTTTACGGTCAACTTGGCCGCCCTTTATCCAACTTCCGAGTGGGGCGTCATCCGGGCAGGACCGCGTAAAATGACATCCAGACCACACCAGAGGCTTGCCGAGTCCAGGGAGAATGAACTGTGAGGCCTAGCAAATTTTCCATTATTCGCGAACTTTCGGTGACCGGTGCTCGCCTCAAGCAAACAGTCGAATGGTAAATTGCTCCTGAGCTTCAATTAGGTCCGGCTCTGTACCATTATGAGCCTTCATGCCCTGAATGATCTTGCGGGGAATACCCATGCCCATATGCTCCAGATATCCATAGTCGCGCATAACGTCCTTCAGGAGCTGGTTTCGGGCGGCTCGACAGCCCGTCCTCATTCGTTCCGGTGTGATGCCGTTCGGAAGGCGCCCTGGTGACACAACCTCCAGTCGGTCACTGTAAACTGCAAGCTCGATATCTGTGCTGGTGAGAAGGTAGTCTCTGTGGACGAGTGCGTTGACGATTGCCTCGCGAACCACCTCGGGCGGATAGGCAAGCCTTTCGATTCTTCGGGCGTTATTTTCAAGAATTGCAGCAACAGGAGTGTTCCGTTTCACAAACTCTAAGGCCTGTTCGACAAGGCCGTTCTCCACAATTGAATTTTCAGGACCAGAGCCAAGCAAAGGGGCCATAGGGCCGCGCAAGCCCATCCGTTCCCGAGCGACATAGTCCTTCTCTTTTCCCGGAAAGGCAGCAGCATCAATTCCGGCATATGGAAGGAAACGGTTGGGCGTCCTCCCAAATAGCAGCATCCCAGCAACCGTCACGCCTTCCTCGCCCATGATCTCGGTGTTGATAAGCAGAGTTTGCCATGCTGCATCATCTTCGATGGGGGGAGTCTCCTGCTGGCGAATATGGTTGAGATAATCCTGGAGCCGCCTGCGATCTAAATCGTTGAGGACTGCACCCGAGACCGGCCGCAATTCGGCGCGGAACGTTCCTCGTTGCTGGAAGAGCTGGCCAAGCTCCTCTGGACTTGGGTCTCTGCTCTGGGTTCCAACTCTTACGTAATAGAGATTGCGATTATTGTTCCAAACGCTATGAACGTCATAACCGCGCGTCACCCTTATAACCGCCACATCTTTGCCGGGTTCGACATCGCGCACAATTTCGAAGAATGGAATAAGCGGAGGGCGGATTTTGTCACGGCATGTAGTCATCACCCACTCTTCAATGTTAGGCCGGGTTAGACCCGAAATGCTCCCGTCGTCCTCAGCGCCGAGCAGCACCATGCCCCCACGCAGATTGGCTAGGGCTACAAGTTCCTTTGCCAGAGCGTAACTTTCGACAACGTCCCGTTTGAACTCGACCCCGGAGTTCTCCCCATTTTTGATGATTTCCAACAGCTCAGTGTGTGTCATCTGATAGTTCCTCAGAATCCATATTTCGATCGGCGCATCTCGAAGGCTTCCTTGCCACCCTCCAGAATCTCTTCCACTAGCTCGCGGACCGGCTTTGAATCAATCGATCCCATGTGTTCGCTCGCAATCTTTGCGTGGCCCTCTCGGGCCTCTCCCGAAGCGGACAAAGCCAAGATTAGCTCGGCATCTCCTAGCACCGGAATGTTTGCATTGTGCGTCGAAAAGACGAATTGTCGGCGTCGCTTCTCTTGGCGCATGATGGGAACCACACCTTCCGTAATAAAGCGATTATCGAGGTCATCTTCCGGTTGATCGACTACCAGCGGTGCTTCAGACTCAAGTAATAGAAGCAGTAGGACCGCGGTTGCTTTTTGGCCGGTAGATAGCGCTTCAAGGCTCTGCCAAGTGGCGGGTTCTGCCTCCGCTGCGGTATTCAGTTCGATCATTGTCGTGGCTGGGAGGTCAAGCTCTTCTATCTTCATGAACAGCTCAGGGTTGGCTTGGGCTATCCTCTCGGCCGACCCCGGGGGGACATCATAATGCACCATGAGGGCCTCCTTGCCCTCCCGGCAACGCTGGGCAAATTCGCGGAGGGAAAGTTGGTCCACAGCTCGGAGACGCTCCAAGGCCGCGCTGAGGTTTCCCCCAACCTCCCGCAGTAGCTGTTCAAGAGGTTCCCGGTTGCCTGCCATCGTCACCTCGACCCGTACACGGTCGCGGAGTTTGCGTGAGACCTTTTTTGCGGCAGCTCGAATTTCTCGATATTCGCTATTCTTGATATCCTCCCATTCCGAGAGCAGATTACGCCGCTTCGTTTCATTTGCGGCCAAGTCGCGATTTAGTGTGTCTTTTCTCTCCCGCGAGGGACGCAGGCCCTCGATCTGTTCTCTCAACCGGATGAATTCTGCCCCATCAATCTTGGACTTTTGCAATTCTCGCAGGAGCTTCTCGTAGGTGTCCTCGATAATCTTGCGACGCTCACCCCACCGTGCCCTCGTATTTGCGATCACCTTATCAGTATCGGCCAGCAGCCTAGCCATCTGATCAGCCACCGACTGGAGGTTGGCACTCAAGCCGCTTAATGTCGATTCCATCTCACCAAGAATTGCCGCGTTGGGGAGGCCGCCAAGCGCCCTCGCAGAAACAAATGCGGTATCAAGGGGAAGTCCGTCCACTAGATCCTTGTGAAGTGCACGTATAGGATCAAGCCGCTCGGCCACATCCGCAAACACGCGCTCCTCACGAATGAGAAGGCTCTTTTCCTTAAGCCTCTCTTCAACACCTGCCTCCTTGAACCGCTTCTGTGTTTCCTCCAGGCCGGGCAATGCCGAAAGACGCTCGTCGATGATTTTGAGCTCGCGGCGGATGTCGACAATGCGGCTGCGCGAACGCTCCAGTTCTAGTAAAACTTTGGACTTTCTATCGGCAAGAGTCGGATCGCGATCTACGAAGCGACCCAAGAGCAGAGTCAATTTCTCGCGGCTTTTCGTGAGTTCGGATATTTCATGTTGCCCGAAAATCTCAACCCCGGGCATTACATCCCTTGGTGATAGGGTTAGCACTTCTCCGGACTCGTCCTTGACTATGGGAGGATTAGGCACCGACCGTTCGATGGAGTAATTGCGTTGTGAAGGTTTATGCGAGCGTAACAAGAGGGATATTTTAGTGCCAGATCGCAGCACGTACCGAATAACCCCTTCGTGTGCTTTTCGCGCGTCCTCGCCAAGGGGATCAAGGCCCAATACGTAGCGCATACTCTCAACCATCGTGGATTTCCCGGTTCCTCGACCACCGATTAGAACATTCAAGTTGTCGTTAAAGTGAACCGACGTCTCGTCTAGAAATCCGCCCTCCCATGTAATGGCTAAAAACTCAGCATGCGGCTCCGGCGGCGGGTCGCTCTCCAATCGAATGCGCGACCCTGGGTCAAGGAACGCCTGCCTGAGGGCTTCCACGGAGACGTCAGACATTTTTATCCGGCACGATGAACCTTGCTTCTCCAAGTCTTCCGGACTGTTCACATCAGAGGCATTAATGACAGCAATGGGACGGTCCCGGTAATAATCTCCGCTCTTGTTCTCCAAGATTGGACGAATGCCCTCAGGAGTGTCTTGAATTGGGCCAGCGATCGCGCAGGCAAGAAGGAGGTCCGATTTCCATACACTGACACGCGTTTGGCCGGAGAGCTTCTTCAGGAGCCCTCCCTCAGACGCAACGTGCGCAGCGATACAGATCCCGCCCCACTTCTTGGAGCACTCCAGAAGCTCAAGGCTGTCCTTCTCTCCAATGGGTGAGAGTGTATTTTGATCGCGAACGCCGCATTCGCCGATGAAGCGTTCGAGCAGTTCGTCCTTTTCTGGATCGAACAGGCACAAGAAATGCACGCCATCCTTGGTAACAGCCTCGAATCCGCCAAACGCCTTCAGCCCCGCCTCTCGGGCCAAACCCAGGAGACCAAGAGATTCGTCTACTCGGTAGTGGTCCGTCACGCCGATGACCTCGATGTCCTTCTCCAAACACGCGCTAACGATTGCGGTGTTGTATTCTTCCTCTGAACTGAACGGTGTATTTTTTGTGTGTCTGCTCAGGTAGGCAAATGGGTTTACCTGCAAGGCACATCGATAGAAGCGCGCCCCGTTTGGAAGATCCGCAGCCGCCTTCATGAGCTTTGAAATTGTTTTTCCCGCCATGCTGTCTCCGGAACCATTGATTTCCGCGCAGAATTCGTGGGTGACCGCTAGTATGCATCTGACCGGCCTCGGGCGCAATGCTCAGGAGCCCCAAGCACCCAGTATCGCGTTTCATACCGAGTAATTCTATTTGCGGGTGTACGGCTCATGCTCGGATGTGCCGTCCGGCGTTTCCGGGCGGATCGTCGGCAATCCGGAAGTAATCCTTATCACCAGGTAAGCCTTCAACAAAGGTAGAAACTCCAGGTACTCGCGTCATTCGACCCCGGTACCAATAAAACAGGGCAGCACTTTGGAGAGTCACAAAGGAAACGGCAGGCGTGTTCGTAAGGGATGTTGCTGGTCGATTGGCTGACGAATACCCGAGGAATGCAAAAAAAAGGGGTCTCTGGTGGAGACCCCTTTAGTATTGCCTTTCGCCCTTCCAGGTAGTGTGAGTGACGAGGGGAGCCCCTCAGCTTGCCCTCGCCCGCCCACCTGCAACCGGGAAACTTACCGGGGAACAGTTCCCTTCACGGGATCGACCCGCTCGATCTGGCCTTCGATCATTGGGTCCTGGCCAAGTCGAGCAATTCCCAGAGAACCATTCCCCTCTTACACAGCGCTCCTTTCGCGATTGGCACGCTTCGCGAACTAGCTTCGGTTGGGGGCCCGTTCCTGAACCCCCGTTACCGTCGATAATAAATAGCAGGCGGATATCAGATCAACTGACAAACTGTACCAGAATGAAAATAGTTTAACTTAAACTACGATATAGTGTAGGTGCGCTGGTATAAGTCCAACATATTGTATGGTGAGACGTTTTACGTCATTGGCTCACGCCCCGCTTCCCCGCCTCCCAATCATCCCACTGGCCGAAGCTCTTCATTTGCTCGTCCAGCCTTGTACTACGCAAGAGGTCCTCGACCTCTGTGCGCGTCTGGCGCGGGGCGGGACGGTCTGGATTTTCGGCCAATCCCCACACCAGCACGGCAGCGAGAGCCGCGTTATTTTTTGCTTCGTGTGCATTCACGGCGTCATAAACATCGGATTCAGCGTGATAGTTCGGCAAGTAAGGACCCCACTCCTGTTTGGCGATCAGGTTGGGAACGCCGGACAGCAGGAAATCGAAATTATCGGTGCCATCGATGGCTTCCAGGGAGTCCGCGGTCGCTCCCAATCCGGGCACAGCGGCCAGGGCCTGGTGAACCGGCCGGCGCAGGTCGTCCCGGCCATCCAGATAGAAGCCGGTCGTGCGTCCCGAACCCGTGTCAAACGTGATCATGGCCACATGTTGTCCCATTTCCGCGCGGTGATGCAGCACATACGCTTCCGAGCCAAACAGGCCTTGCTCTTCACCCGTAAAAAGCACAAAGCGGACGGTGCGGCGCGGCACGAGGCCAAGCGCCTTGAAGCTGCGCGCGATGTCGATGACCATGGCCGCGTTCACACCATTGTCCTCGCCGCCGGTGCCCAGATCCCAGGAGTCCAGGTGCGCGCCGATCAGCACGATCTGCTGGGGCAGTTCGCGGCCGCGAATTTCCGCCACCACATTCCGGGCTTGAAAGGGACCGCCGATCCGGCTGGGAAGGTCCATTCGCACGCGGACCGGGCCGCGTTCCGCCAGGCGTGCCAAGCGCGCCGCCTGCACGCGCGCGGCCACGGCGGCGGGAATGGGGAGAATCTTTCCACTCCAGCCGGCGGGGTGACGGTACAGGAGCACGCCAGACCGGCTGGATTGCACGAGCAGTGCTGCCACGCCGGCTCTTTCGGCCGCCGCGAACATCGGGCCGTCCCGCCCATATTCGGCAAACAGGTCGTCCTCGGTTTTCAATTCCGGCGAGAGCACCAAGGCTATGGCGCCGCGTGCTTTATCCCCCAGGCGTGCAAATGCGTCGGCGCTGCCCTCGCCTGCATCAACGAGCGGAGCGTCCAAATCGTGCCCTCCGGGCGTGGGCGCGGTAAACGGGTCAGCCGCGACACGAACGGGAAACTCCGCGGGAAACAGGCACTCGGCGTGGTCGGCGCCGCCTTCCCACGCACCAGGCACTGTGTAGGTTTCCGTCCAGACGGACTCCACGCCGGCCGCGCGGAAACGGCCAACCGCCCAGTCCACCGCGCGTTCGCAGGCCTTCGAGCCCGTCGGCCGGCCCCCGATGCCGTCGCAGAGATCGCGTAAATCATCGAGGAGCGGCGTCGGCCCCCGTTCGCGGGCGGCAAGAAGTTCGGCAGCGTGCGATGGCGCATCCGGCGTAGCGCCAGCCGAATGGCGTGGCTTCGCTTGGGCCAGAAGCAGGAACAAGCAGCAAGTCAGGACGAGAACATGGAGGATCTTTACCCGGGCACCCTTTGGCATCATCATTTTCTCAGTTTATCCTAATCGCCACGACGGAGCAGCACCGAGCGCCGGCAAAGCTCCCCTCCTGATTCCCTCGGCGTTCGAAACTCTTTGTAGGGCACGCCTTGCTGCAGCACCGAGCCCCGGCGAAGTTCCCCTCCTGATTCAGCTGAGCGTGCCCCACACTTTTTGCTGGACACCGGGGTGCTGAACCAAGCCCCGAAGGGGCGAAATAACCCAGCCCAGGCCGCAGGCCTGGGAGATAACGGGACCGCGGAGCCCAAGCCCTGAAAGGGCGAAATACACGCGAAAGCGGGCGCCACGCCGGAACGCAGTTTATCCCGCCCTTTCAGGGCTGGGGATGTTTGGGTTCGGCCTTTTTCCCCAGGCCGTTGGCCTGGGCTAGTGCGCCTGAAAGCGCAACCGACCGGAGAGGTGGAAGTCCTCTCCAAGTCAACGTAACTTGAAACCGACTGCAACTGCGTCGCCGCAAGGCGGGGTGGGGAGCAGCAGGAGGTGAACGACCAGTCCGTACGATAAGAAACTCGATTCGGCCGGCGTGGTGTGGCGAGTCTGCTAGCTGAGGACGAAGCCCCGAGATCCCGGAGGGAGAACAACCCAGAGAGGGATGCCGTCTTGGTTCGATCCACCGACAGGTAACGAGCCTTGGTGAGACGGAGCGCGCGCAGGTGATTGGAGACAGAATGGTCGGAAGGCTGGCTGCGTGAATCAGGGAGACCGGCGTGCAGAAGAGCCGCCCTCGCCGCCCGGGAAGGGCCGAGAAGAGCGCGTGCACGTCGGAGTCAGAGCGCCCATAGTAGCGAAGAAGTGGCCTAACGGCCATGGAGCGAAGGGAGCGCAGGAAGGTGGAGACGTGACGGACGAACCCCAGCAAGTACCCCTGGACGGAGTGCTCGGAAGACGAGCTACACCCGCCGGAGAAACTCAGGCTCGATGGGCATGGGTGGAAGCCGAGGTTTGGACGGAACGGATGTTGACGGCTCTCGAACAGGGAGTGAAGGGAGGCAAGTGGTACAGCCTGATGGACAAGGTCTGCGCTCTGCCCACTCTGCGGAAAGCCTTTGCGCGAGTGAAGGCCAACCGCGGAGCGGCGGGAGTGGACCATGTGACGGGGGCCGAGTTCGAGCAGCACTTGGAAGCAAACCTGGAAAAGCTGGCGCGCGGGCTGCGGGAGGGAAGCTATCGCCCGCAAGCGATTCGGCGTCACTGGATCCGCAAACTGGGGAGCAAAGAAAAGCGTCCCTTGGGGATTCCCACGGTGCGTGACCGGGTGGTACAGACGGCGCTCCGAGCGGTGCTGGAGCCGATTTTCGAGCGGGACTTCGCGGCGCAAAGCTACGGGTTCCGTCCGAATCGGGGCTGCAAGGACGCGCTGCGCCGGGTCGATACCTTGTTGCAGGCAGGATACAACTGGGTAGTGGACGCGGACCTGAAAAGCTACTTGGATCCTGCTTCATACTGCCCCCTGATTCATGAAAGTTGTTCGAATAGCGCGGGCTGGTGGTCCACCACTTTGATTCGCAAGCCCTTACGTCGGCCCTGCCTTACCAGGACGGCCTGCAACTCACCCCGCTTTACACGCTGCAACACAGTTTGTCGCGAAACGCCGAGTTTCAGTGTGGTTTCCAACATGGGCAGATACTCCGGCGGCGCCTGCGGCACGATGCGCGCGCGCAACTCCTCGGTGATGCGAATCTGCCAGGGAGCGCCGGGGGTGACTTGCTCGCCGGCAATGAAGCCATCGGCCAGCCAGCGGTGAATGCTGGAGGTATTCATGCCGAGAATTTGCGCGGCCTTGCGGATGGTGACCAATTCCCCAGAGGGCGGCTCAGCCGGCGGTTGGAAGCGAGGAATATTCCGATAGCGGCGCAGACTGCCCACTTGGTTGGCGGTGAAGCGTTCCCCCATCGCGGTCTTGCGGCCCTGACGATTCAGGATTCCTGCGATGACTTCATCCGGATACAGCGCGGCCAGACGGCGCAACAGCGAGACGGTATCTTCGTCGGTGCGCGGCCCCATCGGCCGGAAGCGCGGCACGGGGACATCGAGCGTGGTGATCGCGCCTCCGCGCCAGCGCAGAGTCAGATGCGCCTGGCCTTGGGCGCGCTTCACGTCCAACATCACTTCTTCCAAGAGAGTGCGGAGCAGCTCTTTGCGATCGCGGTCGGTGGTGGTGGCGGCGTTCCATACTTCGCGCAGATCGGCGCCGAGCGCGCGGAGGCGCCGAAGTTGTGCGGGGCCAATCGAAGTCGGTTGCTGCTGTTCCCGGCGACGGAGTTCCGCCTCCGCTGCCGCGAGGTCACGAAGATGCTTTTCCCATTCCGCTTCCAGTCCGCGCGCGACGAGTCGATTTTCCGGGTCCACGGTTCGGTAGCGGCGCTCGGCCCGTTCCGCCTCATACCGCAAGCGTTCGATCTCCAGCCGCCACTGAGCGAGCGCCGCGTCATGGTGGCTCTGAAGTTGTTGGAGCGTGAGCAAGGTGGCTTCGACCGCGGCCGGGGTCACGGCGGTGAGAAAAGCGTCGGCCACGGCCCGGTCAATGGCCAGACCTCCGAGGTTGAAACAGTACACCCCACGTCCGTTGACGATGTCCTTGCCGGCGCAGTGATAGCCGGGAGTGGAGTTTCGACCGCGATAATGAGTGTGGAGCCGTCGCCCGCAATGACCGCAGGTGGCCAGGCCCTGGAGCAGCGCGGAGCCTTCTCTCAACGCGCCTCCCCCTTGGTGCGGCCGCGGACGAGTGTTGCTATCGAGCCGCGCTTGGTTGGCCTGGAAGGTCTCCCAAGCGATGAAGCCGGGATGGTGGTTGGGGATGAGGACCGCCCACTGTTCGAGAGGAAGATGACGCATCCGTTTTTTGACGGCACCCTGTGCATCGAGGTAGCGCTCCGTGCGAGTCTTGCCATAGGTGTAAGCGCCAGCATACACCGGATTGGTGAGGATGTGGTGGAGGGCGGTGTAGGTGGGAGCGACCCAGCGAATTTGCCCTTGCGGTCCATCTTGCAGAGGGAACGACAAAGCTTCGGAGCGAAACCAGAGCCAGACGCGGCGGGCCGAGCCGAACTCGGTGAAGCGCTCGAAGACGGTGCGAATCGCGCCGATGACGGCCGCATCAGGATGGAAGAGAACTTCTCCGTCGGCTTCCCCCCAGACAAAACCAACGGGCAAGCCGCGGCGCAGTTCCCCGCGCGCCGCCTTGTTGCGGATGCCTCCGTCCAGCCGGGCGCGGATGATGTGCAACTCCGCTTCGCTCATGGTGCCCTTGAGGCCGAGGAGCAGCCGGTCATTGAACAGAGCGGGATGATAAACCCCATCGTTGTCACCGATGAGGGTGTCGGTCAGGCCGCAGAGTTCCAGCAGACGATACCAGTCGGCATTGTTTCTGGCCAGCCGCGAGACCTCCAGACCCAGGATGATTCCCACGTGGCCCAGGGCCACTTCACTGGTCATGCGCGTGAATCCAGAACGCTGGTCGGTGCTGCTGCCGGACAGGCCGAGGTCTTCATCGATGATGACGACCTGCTCGCGGGGCCAGCCCAATTGGCAGGCTCGATCCGCCAAGGCGTACTGGCGAGCAGTGGATTCGCGGTTGTGCTCGACCTGTGTGGGGGTGGACTGGCGAACATAGATGCAGGCGGCTCGCTGGGTATGGGTCGGTTGGATTTTGGCGAGATCAGTCATGGCTCTGCTCCTGGGGTTCGTGGGCTCGGGTTGCTTGGGTCATGAGGCGTGCGAGAGTCTCGACTACGAGGCGCTTGCGCTCGTCGTCGATCTGCTCCCACAAGCACGTCTCGGGACGGGGAAGGTCGTCGAGGAACTTCAGCGGTAGTTGCGGCATGGCTCTCCTGGGGTGCGACGGATGGGGCCGACACGACAGTTCGGCCGAGGAGAGCATCGACGATGGAGCGAAGGTGAAGCAAGTCTTCCAGAGAGCCCACAAGAGGGTGATCGCCCAAGGGAGGCGCGGCGGAGTCAACGTCGGTCCAGGCCCCGGGAATCAAGGATTTACTCCCGTCCGGTAAGATCAGAACAAAATACAAATGCCCTTGTCGGTGGGAGCGCCGGAGAACGGACAAAGACTGGCCTTCAAACGGATGATGGGGTCGGGTGATCGTCACCCTCTCGGGAAGGTTCCGAGGGTGGGTAGTGTGTGGCGGTGTCCTTCGACACCATTCCGCATGCGGCGCTGATCGACCGAGTGAAGGAAAAGGTGGCGGATGGCCGGGTGCTCGAACTGCTGCAAGCGTTCCTCACCCAAAAGGTGATGGAAACCGCGGAGGGCTGGACGCCGGAGGAGGGAACTCCGCAAGGCGCCGTGGTCAGTCCGCTGCTGTCCAATATCTATCTCGACCCGCTCGACCAGCAGCTGGCGAAGCAGGGCTACGAGATGATTCGGTACGCCGACGACTTCGTGATTCTGTGCCGCAGCGAGGCGGAAGCCCGTGTGGCATTGGCGGAGGTGCAAGCTTGGACGGCCTCGGCGGGATTGACGCTGCATCCCACGAAGACGCGGATCGTGGACGCCCGGCAAGCCGGGGGCTTTGACTTTCTGGGCTATCACTTCGCGGCCGGCGAGCGTTGGCCGCGCGCGAAAAGTCTGGGGAAGTGCAAAGACACGATTCGGGACAAAACCCGGCGGACGTACGGACAGAGCTTGGCGGTCATCATCACCGGCGTGAACCGCACGATGCGAGGCTGGTTCGAGTATTTTCAGCACAGTCGTCGTTTCATTTTCGAGGTCTTGGATTCCCGGGTCCGCATGCGGTTGCGCAGCATCTTGCGCTACCGTCAGGGACGCCGGGGCCGAGGCCGCGGCACGGACCATCACCGCTGGCCGAACGCCTTCTTTACCGAGCACGGGCTGTTCTCTCTGGTCGCCGCCCATGACTTGGTCTGTCCATCCTCTCGGAGGTAAAACCACCGACCGGAGAGCCGGATGCGGGCAATCCGCCTGTCCGGTTCGGAGGGAGGGGGGCCGAATCCAATCGAGTCTCCCTACCCCTATTTTTATTTCGCCCCTTATAGGTTGTTGTTCCAGCGCCGCAGGCGCTGGAACCCTCAGCGCATATAGAAACGTTCTATGAAAAGCTTGACGAAGTCGCCCGGAAAGGTTAGGAAAGCAGGCGGAGAACGCGCCCGGCCCCGCCACGAATTTTCGCCCCGATCGTTCGACGATCACCCGAAGAGCTTCGGGCGGGGCCGGACGCCTGGAGCGACAACGCATACTCAGATGTCGTCCCGCGAGGACTCTACTATAAGGGTTGCGCCGGTTCCGGGCAAGCGCGTTGTCACCACTCTTTCCGGAGGATTGCCTATGCCGAATTCCGCTTCGCTGGCTCCCAACATCGTGGCCTGGGTCGGTCTGGACTGGGCCGATCAAGCCCATGCGGTTTGCCTGCAAGAGGCCGGGGCTTCGCCCGTGGAGCACTCCGAGTTGCAACACACCCCGGAAGCCCTGCAGTTGTGGGTGGCCGAATTGCGTAGCCGATTTCCCCAGGGCCAGGTTGCCATCGCCTTGGAACAATCGCGGGGTTCGGTCTTCTACGCCCTGATGACTTACGATTTCCTGGTTCTTTATCCCATCCCGCCCAAGGCGCTGGCCGACTACCGCCAAGCGCTTTATCCCAGTGGGAGCAAGGGCGATCCGACGGACGCCCGGCTCTTGCTGGAGTTTCTGCGCAAGCACCCGGAGCGCTTTCGCCCCTGGGTGGCCGACGATGCGCCGACGCGCGAAATCGCTCTCTTGGTGCAGCATCGGCGCAAGCTGGTCGACGACCGCACCGCCCTCACCCATCGTCTCCAAGCCCTTTTGAAGGGCTATTTCCCGCAGGCCCTGGAGTGGGCGGGAGACCTGACGTCGCCTCTGGCCTGGGACTTTGTAAGCCAGTTTCAGAGCCTCGAAGAGGCCCAGAAAGCTTCGCGCTGGAAGGTGCTGAAGGTGTATCGTGCCCACACCCGCCGCACCCCGGAGCAGCTCGAACAGCTCCTGGACCAGATCCGCACCGCCCGTCCTCTCACCACCGACCGCGCCGTCATCGAGAGTTCGGCGCTCATGGTCCGGGCACAGGTCGACCAGTTGCGCGCTCTCGCCGCGGGACTGGAGCGCCTGGAGGAGAAGCTGCAGGAGTTGTTTGCCGCCCACCCTGACCACGACATCTTTAACAGCTTCCCGGGCGCCGGCAAGGCGCTGGCGCCTCGCTTGCTGGCCGCTTGGGGCAGCGACCGCCAGCGCTATGAAACCGCCCAGGATATGGAGTGTCTGTCGGGATCGGCCCCGGTCACCGCGCAGAGCGGCAAGAAGCGCTGGGTGCATTGGCGCCTGGCCTGTCCGAAATTTCTGCGGCAGACCTTCCACGAGTTCGCCGGCCACTCGATTCTCTGGTCGCCCTGGGCACGGGTCTACTACCAGCAAATGCGTAAGCGCGGTGCCGACCATCACCCTGCCGTGCGCAGCTTGGCCTTCAAGTGGATCCGCATTTTCTATCGTTGCTGGAAAGACCATACGCTTTACGACGAAGCCCGTTACCAGCAAGCGCTCGAACGCCACGGATCGCCCCTGGCCGCAGCCTTGCGCCAACTTCCAAACCAGGAGGCGCGCGCCTGAAGAAAAAAACCTTGACATCAAACCTCAGATGTCTTCGGGGCTGAAAAGGAACTTGCGGCCCAGCTTACAATAACTGGACAATCCAACGCCACCTGCAACTGCTTTCTTCCACCGCTCACTCACCCCCGGTGTCCAGCCGAAGATATGGGTAAGGGTCAGCTGATTCAGGAGGGGCCGGAGCGCCAGCGACGGGGGTGGTTACCTGCGCCGCCCGGACGAAATGTAGAAGGTCCAGGCACCGGCTGGAAGCCGGCGTTAAGGCCGTTGCGGCTCTGCACGCGCGAGCCGGGCACCCAAAAAGTCCGCAATACCCACAAACGCCGAATTTTATCGATGGATCTTCCTATCGGTAGGAAGATTATGAATAATTCATTTGACAATGGTACGTGGCTAGACTATGCTACGTGCTTATGATCGCGGTACTCTGCACCGGCCCTTCGTTCCCTCATTTATTTCTGATCTTATTTCGAACGTCCGCGAACGGACGAAGCAGCAATTTGTATAAAAGGAAGGAGTGGAAACTTTGTCCTACAAGAGCCGGACATTTGCGGCCGATTTGCGTCTTTCTCCGCCTTTCATCCATTGGGTACGAGATTGCCTGCCGGTGCCAACCCACGATGTGTAAGAAAACACAATTAGTTGGCCGAAAAGCGTCAAATTGTCCATATATATCTGCAATAGAATCAGCATCTTAGCTCAGGCCTTGGGCACCGCCAAGGCGAGAAAAGGGGAAATTAATTTTCGTCGGCTTATCCTGCGATGTTATTTAAAATAAATGGTTTAAGAATTTGGTTCTCCGCTTATCCTGCGATGTTCATGAAAACAAATAAGTTGCCCGTTTTTATCCCGCGATGTTCATGATAACAAAGGTAGTTAACACGTTTTATGCGTCTCGCCATGCGTCAGAACAGCGCGGAACAAGAGTTCACGCAGAAGGCATTTTGGCTCATCCATCGATCAGATCGCCTCGCCGGTGACGCGTCCGTTTCGGGCGCGGCAAGGCCCGGGATGACGCGATTTGCCGTTGACTTCCGCTGTCTGAATAGAGGTACTGGCATCAGCATGAACCGCTAATCCCACAGCGAGTACCAAAAGGAGTGCTGAAATGAAGAGCGAATCGGGTTCGGCTTCTCACGGCACCGCTTTCAAGCTCGCCGCGTCCTTCGTAGTCTTTTTTGGACTCATTGCCATTTGGCATGCCCTGTCAAGGAGGGACATCCGTCCCACTACGATTTCTGACGTGAAGACCCAGCCCGCCGAGCGTTCCGAGACGGATGCCGGACCCGCTGAGTCCTCTGAAACGGATACGCCACCAACCGAGCGGCGCGCGGCAGGCGCCCGCGTGGCTCCGGTTCAGGTAGAACCTTTCCGGGGTCAGTACTGCGCCTCCGTTGGACCCGCAGGATGGAGCGTGCTTGATGAAAACCCCCAACGCTCCAGCTTCGGCGCGGACTTCGCGAGCGGGGACCGATTGGCGTATGCCGGTTACTTGATATTCCCATCCGGCTCGATGGCCTCTCCCGGCAGTGAGACGCCTGAGCGCGCCGTGGCTACGACGCTCTCCAGTTTCGGGACTATCGAAGTCCGGTACGGCGCCCACCGGCAAGTGGGGCCGAACGTGTTTCTGTTGGAGTATCTGACTGCCACGAACCACGGTGTGGCTTTCTATCAGGTTGTTCCCTCGGGCGGGGACGGAGCCATGATCGTGATGCGCCTGGCTGGTACAAGTGCCAGCCCCGGTTTGTGGGAGTTACGAGGCGCCGAAGCCATGGCGGTGGCGCGCTCACTGGTGTGCCAGGTGCCCTACGTTCCCCCGGGCCCTGATCCTCCGGGCTTGAACGCGAAGACTGATTCGGGCTCAAACAACGGCGAGAAAGCCGACACCCTCTACAACACGTGGCTCGAAACGGAGTACTATCACAATCCCATGAATGGCGAGAACTATTGGGTAAGCCCTACGAGTGGGGATTATTCCCAGAATGGGCCCGAAGGGCCGGGCTACTACGCAACTTACGGGAACAGCCTCATTAAGCTTGCGCCTGGCTATGCCCAGTAAGGAGCTTCACCGGCTCCAGACACAATGATGCGTGTGCAAAGCGGCTGTAGCACATAGCCATCTCCGATCGGCACAAGCCGTTCCATACGTGATCGGGTTCGGCAGCGGATGAGCGCCACGGGAGGTGAGCAACATGCAGGAACGTTGGTGGCGGCTGGCGGTTCTGGTGTGCGTGCTGATGCTTGCCATCGGCTCCGGACGGGCGCAGACGAAGCTCATGACGGTGTCGCTAAAACCGTATGGCTGGATGTCGCAAGCGGAGCTCTTCCGGCAACATCCTGACCCTGAGCGCGAGGGGTGGCTGGTCACCGGCCCGCCGAGCGGCGTGGCTTGGCGCGGGGTGGGCGAGGTGGCGGTGGATGAACAGGGCCACGTCTATGTAGGACTGCCCATCTGGGCCAGCGGGGCGGCGCCCAGGAGCGCCGTTCGGGGAACGGGAGACAAGCTGCGCGTCTTGGTGTTGAACGCCACGGGTAAGGGTAAGGTTGAGCGCAAGCTGGACTTCCCTACCGAGTCGCTCAGCCGGCTCGACTTACGGTTGGCTGGCGACGAAACGCTGCTGGTGGTGGCAAACGATAAACTGATGCGGATAGGTGCGGACGGCCGGTCGACGGCGGAGTCGGCATTGCCCAATTTGGAGAAAGAATATGAGGCTTGGTACCTCGAAAGTTCTACAACTGGCCGTACGGTACGTGTTCGGTTGAATGATAAGGTCGCCATGCTGGTTGATGCGCAAACGCTGACGGTGCTGAGGCGTTGCCAGGAGCCGAATTGGGTGGACGATACGGGCGCGATGACCGACGATTTGGAACTGACGTCCGTCGTTGAGACCACCCAGCCCGACTTGACCTATGGGCTGGAGCGTGAGACGTTCTGCGAAAAGAGAGAGCGACTGCGGCAATTTGGAAATATCGACTTTGTGCCGTCGGTGCTGGATGATGACCGCTTTCTGGCGATCGGGACGAGTGTGATTACGCTGCGAAAAATGACCGGCGAAACGCTCTGGTCAAGCAAAGCCCCCGCTGGACGGATGCTGCAATTCGGCCAGGGCGAGGACCGGTTGAGCCGGGATGGCCGCCGGGTGGCAGTGCGGCTGTCGCGCGGCGTTGTGTACCACGAGCCGACGCGTTGGGATGAACCCGGAGCGCCGGGCAAGATTATTCAAGAGGTCCAGTTTACGCGCCCAAGGACAAGAACGATTGAGGTGGAGGACTCCATTGGCGTCTGGGACGTAGCGACGGGCCGGTTGGTAGGAATGGTGCCAGTCCAGTTTGACGACGAGCCGCGGTACTTCAAGCAGAATTCTTCGTTCGCTTTGAGTCCCGATGGGCGCCTGCTGGCGGTGCTTCAGGACGGGTTGCTGGTGGTATGGAAGATGTGACCTCACAAGATCAGCCGGCCTATTCGACCGACCCGACAAACCTGAGACTTCAGACCATTCCTGCTTTCGCACGTTCTCCAGACCCATCCACGGCGCCCCGGGCTATAATGCAATGCTGATTGACCGTTAGGGGATATGCATGCATCCGGCACGACGCCTAGAGGGTGGGAAGCTGTTTGGCGAACCGACGAGAGCGGTTACAAAGCGATGCGCCGCAGTGTGCAGTTTGATCTTAATTCACATCGCCATCAGCTCCGGCGTGAAAGGCCAGCAGCATAATTCCGCTCAGCAACTCGATCGTGAGGGCACTACCTTGCTGCAACGCGGAGATCTTCAGCAGGCAGCCGGGAAATTCCGCGCCGCCCTCAAGATTAACCCAGACGATGCAGATGCCCATCTGAACCTCGGGAAGGTTCTGCTGAAGGGCGGTTCGCTTGACGGGGCCGTGGAGGAGTTCAAGGCGGCGGCAAGATTCCGTCCGCGCGCGGTCGAGCCGCACTTGATGTTAGGGCGTGCTTTCCAGAGGGAAGGGGCAGCCGCCAGCGCGCTGCGTGAATATCAAGCGGTATTGAGCCTTCAGCCCGGTAACGCCGAGGCCCACAACGGCGTAGGGATGGTGCTGGCACTCCGGCACGATCCTGACGGGGCGATCCGGGAATTGCGGGAGGCTGTTGAACTTGCTCCCCAATCGGGCCAATATCACAACAATCTGGGTGTGATGCTGGCGAGCGCCGGTCACGGAGACGAGGCCATCCATGAATTTCGTCGGGCGTTGGCCATCGACAAAGGCCTCTGCGATGCCTACAACAACCTGGGCGTGGCTCTTCAGCAAAGCGGGAATCTGGCCGAGGCCGTCCAGCAATTGAAAACCGGAAAGCAGTGCCAGCCCAGCGACTCGCAAACACGCTACAACCTGGGGCTGGCCGAGCAGCAGAGTGGGCATCTGGACGAAGCCATTGCCGAGTTTCGGGAAACGATCCGGTTGGACCCAACGAACGCCCAGGTCCATTTCAACCTGGGTCGCGCCTTGACGAAAAAGGGCGATTCCACCGGAGCCGCCGAGGAGTTCAGCCGGTTCCACGCTCTACAACAGGAGGCCCAGAACGAGACCGTCAATGCTCATGTGAGGCGCGGTCTTAATTTGGCACAACGGGGCCAGATCGACGAAGCCTTAAAACAATACGAAGCTGCCTTGGCCATCAATCCGGACCTGCCGGAGGCCCACTGGGGGCTAGGCTTGGCAAAGCAGGCGCAAGGGAAACCGGAAGAAGCCATCGCGCAATTCCGCCAGGCACTGCAGACCAACCCGAGATTTGTGGAAGCTCTCGACAGCTTGGGCGTCACTTTGGAACAACAGGGAGAATGGCAAGCCGCCAAGGAGAAGTTTCAGGCGGCTTTGGCGATCGATCCCGAAGACGCGCCTGGCCACTACAATCTTGGCGGCGTTTATTTGCACCAGGAACAACCGAAACTGGCGATTCAGGAATTCCAGCACGCCATCCGCCTGAAGCCCGATTACGCCGAGGCCTACTATGCCCTCAGTCTGGCCGAGGAAAAGCGCGGTGACCATCAGGCTGCCCAGGAAGCCTTCCAGTCGGCCCATCGGCTTAACCCCGCATTAAATCCTGAATCCCGGTGACCCGGTTCGCTTACCGCAGCCGAGGAAGGCACTCAGCACGTTGTCATGGTATGCCGCGGGCGCCAACTTGACGCTGGCCTTCCGCGCTCTAAACAGCGAGAATAATGAGAAAGGCATTAACGGAAACGAAGCAACTAGCCGATTTTCCTCGGGAACCATAATATGTGCGCCTCCTCGGCTCGGCCACCGGCGATTGACTTCGGACGCGGCATTTGCGGCGATCTGTATGCGGCGGAGGCGCGCGAGTGGCTAGTAACCAATGGCATTGGCGGTTTTGCGTGCGGCACCATCGCCGGAACGCTGACGCGCCGTTATCACGGTTTGCTCGTCGCCGCCCTCAGACCACCCCTGGACCGCACTCTCCTGGTATCCAAAATTGACGAAATTGTGGCGTACAACGGAGAAACGTATGCGCTCGGCGCCAATCGCTGGGCGAACGGCGCCATCGATCCGCAGGGTTATGCTTACATTGAACGGTTTAGGCTGGAAGGCACACTACCGGTATGGACCTATGCGTTTGCCGATGCGCTGCTCGAGAAAAGGGTGTGGATGGGACATGGCGCAAACACCACCTATGTGGAATACCGCCTTGTGCGCGCCAGCGTACCGGTGCAACTGATCGCAAAGATTTTGGTCAATTACCGCGACTATCACGCCCTGACGCACGCAGGAGCGTGGCACATTGATTTGCAACTCGTGCGAGGGGGAATACGCGTTCACGCTTTTGCTGAAGCCACTCCATTTTATGTCCGCAGCGCTGAAGCCAAAGCTGAAGCTGTAAACGTCTGGTATCGCGACTTTGAATTGACAGCCGAGAGGTTACGTGGGCTCGAGCACCGGGAAGACAATCTCCATGCCGCGACTTTCCGCGCCGAATTAAACGCCGCCTCGGGACCAGTAACGATCGTCGCCAGCACCGACGAGGAAGCTGCCGCGGATGGGAGCTTGGCGCTGCTCACGAGGGGTGCGGGCGAGATGGAGTTGGTGCGAGCCTGCGCCCGGGCGCATCCCAATTGGCCGGAATGGCCGGCGTGGGTCAAGCAATTGGTTCTGGCGGCGGACCAGTTCATAGTCGCGCGGCCTACCCAAGATTCACCGAATGCAGCAGTCAGCTCCGGGCCGCCTGCGCCATCACTTGATGGGGTCTCGATCATTGCCGGCTATCCGTGGTTCAGCAATTGGGGACGCGACACCATGATCGCGCTCCCCGGGCTCCTGCTGGCGACCGGCCGCCCTGAGATTGCTGCCGTTATGTTGCGGACCTACGCGCGTTACGTGGACCGCGGCATGATCCCCAACCGCTTTCCCGACGCCGGCATAAGTCCCGAATACAACTCGGTGGATGCCGCGCTCTGGTTCTTCGAGGCGGCACGACAGTATTACGCCTCCACCCATAATGTGTCGCTGGTGCGTGAGATCTTTCCCGCGCTCGCGCAGATCATTGATGAGTACACGGGCGGAACCCGCTACAACATCCACGTCGATGGCAGCGACGGTTTGGTTTACGCGGGCGAACCGGGCATCCAGCTTACGTGGATGGACGCCAAGGTGAATGATTGGGTTGTAACGCCGCGCATCGGCAAACCCGTTGAGGTGAATGCGCTTTGGTTGAATGCCCTCGCCACGCAGACGACATTTGCGAAGGCGCTGAGTATATCTGAACGTCCTTACACGGACCTGGCCGCGCGAGCTCGACAGGGCTTCCAGCGATTCTGGAATGCGGGAGTCAATTATTGCTTCGACGTGATCGATGGTCCCGAAGGAAACGATGCTTCATTGCGGCCTAATCAGCTTTTTGCGGTAGCGCTGGAAGAGAGCCCGCTCAATCCCAGCCAGCAGCGCGCCGTGGTTGATGTTTGTGCACGGGAACTTCTCACCTCGTTCGGTTTGCGCAGCCTTTCGCGGCATGATCCCCGCTATTGCGGCCACTACGGCGGTGATCAGCGGCAGCGCGACGCCGCCTATCACCAGGGAACCGTGTGGGGCTGGCTGATCGGCCCGTTTGTCTGCGCTTTTCTCCGAACCGGGGGCAGTCCCGAACAGGCCCTTTCCTATCTCGCGCCCTTCGAGAGTCACCTGAAGATCCACGGCCTGGGCACTACCAGCGAGATATTCAATGCAGACCCGCCGTTCGAACCGCGAGGATGCTTCGCGCAGGCCTGGACGGTCGCCGAACTGCTCCGCGCGTGGACCACGGCTGCTCATCGGGCGATCGGGACATCCACGATCGCGCGGTCAAATGAACCGGCCTGAGCGCCGCTTTTTACAGTGTTCGCCGGAAGATGCGAGCGGCGACGAAATCAATACCAAAGCCCACCACCATGGCCATTATGACAGACATGGCCCCATACAGAGGGGCACGCTCCCTGGCCATCCGGGCAATCACGGCGGGAAACCCAACTTCCTCCATGGCCAAGTCCAGGTCCGCATTGTTGACCACTGCGCCACCGCTACATTCGAGGACGTCGATTTCGTATTTTCCCGGACCCGCTGTCTTGGGCATGTCGAAGTCCAAGCTGTAAGAAACTCCCTCTTCAGCGGTTACGCCCATTTGGACACCGCCAGAACTAATCCGGTAAGTTCCCTGGTGGGCCTTGAAGGCCAGGAAGTCGTCAGCGATCCCGTTGCGGCCCGGTCCTTTCATTTCAATCTGTATGTGCCGCCTGAGTGACTCCAGGTCGAGCTGATAATGATCTATAGCCGCGGAATTCAGGCAGGCCTTGATGGGTTCGGAACTGAAGATCAACAGCAACGAGGGGACGCCAGAGATGGTGACTTTCCCGGTATTCACCCAGATCGGACCGACGCGCCCAAGGTTATTGAAAACTTCGGCGGTGGAGGGACCGCGCACCACGACTACAACCTTACTGCCCGCCAGCGTGTTTCCGGCGACGTGCACCTTGGCGCCGCCATAGAATGTCCCTAACTCCACCGTCGAAGGCGTAACCGTAACTCTGCCTGGTTCGAAACCCGCGGCGGCCTGCACGCACAATGAAGTAACGAGGAGTTGAAGCACAAACACCGCAAGCCTTCGATGTCGCATATCAGTGTCCTCTGGCGAGGGTGATTTGCAGTGTGGGCCTCACAAGCAGGCCTACTGCCATCTTGACCATGACTGCCAAAACGACCGTGGCCAGTAGGATCTTCAGTTGATCGCCGCGAAGCAGGCGGCCCACCCGCGCCCCGATCTGCGCCCCGATAGTGGACCCCGCGGCCAGGAGGAGCGCCAGGATCAGGTCCACCGTGTGATTAGCCGTAGCTTGCAGGAACGTGACAGCCGCGGAAGTAAAGAGAATCTGGAACAGGCTGGTCCCCACGGCCTTGTGCATGGGCATGTGCAACAGGTAAACCATCATCGGAATAATGATGAAGCCGCCCCCCACTCCCATGATCGCGGCCAGGATTCCCACTATTCCACCAAGCACGAACGGCACCATGATCGAGTGGCGAACCTGCGAACGGGGAAAGTCCATCTGAAAAGGCAGCCGGCTGAGCAGACCCGGCCCCGTCACGGTTTGGTGCGACTTGGGAACCATCGCTCCTCGCCGCAGATTGGCGAGGCTTTCAAAAAACATGTAGCTTCCGACCGTTCCCAACATCACCACGTAAGTTACCGTGATGGTAAAGTCGGCCGTGCCGAGCGCCCGCAGGAGCTTAATGGTCTGAACCCCCACCCATCCGCCCGCCAAGCCTCCCAACAGCAACGTCAGGCCCAACTTCACATCCACATTGCCCAGCCGGAAGTGCACTCCGGCCCCGGAGGATGCGCCCGCAACGATTTGACACGAATCTGAAGCTGCGGCCACCGTGGGGGGAATGCCAATCATCATCAGGACGGGTGTGAGCAGGAAGCCGCCACTGACGCCAAACATACCGGAAAGAAAACCGACGAGGGCGCCCACTCCGATCAAAACCAGGAGTGGGATGCTCATGCCAGCTACAGGAAGAAGTATCCACATGATGGCCTCAAAACCACGAGTGCGCGATTGTCACTACTTGCAACAGCGGCTGCTCGCTCTATTCCTTTGCCTCCGACGTCCGCCGTCACGGCTTTAACCTGGCGGCGCACGGCATGAGAAGCCGGGCTGTTCGCCAAGGGAAAATGCAGCCGGCCTGCAATCTTGACGCACTCCCCCTAAGTGTGGCCTGAAGGAGGCAAGTTGCGAGAGAGGTCCGGGACCAGTTGCGAGGAGGGGCTAGAGTTGAACGCTTACACTCGGGTGGTCGGAATCAACTCGTTCAGGTTCAATCCCGTTACGCCTTGAACTCCCATGGCGACCCGTTTAACCTCATCCAGTTCACCGGTTTCCGTAACCTTGCCACGGATGAACACCTGGCCGCTTTTTGCACCCGTCTCCACTTCCAGATGCGAAGTGCCGGGATTTAAGACCAGAGCGGCGCGCACTCGGGTGGCCGTAGCGAGATCGTCCAGCTCAGCTTGGCATACCGGGGAAGGCTGAAAGCACCGGCGTGTCCGCGTCAGGGCATTAATGACCTCGCATGCCTCCTCGATGTCCATATGCTCGAGGTTGAGCACCAAGTCATACAGAACGGGGTCTTCCCAGTCAACGCCGTAAAGATACCGCACCCATTTTCTCCTGCCCTCGTCCATTTTCTGGATGTAATTGAGCGCTTCATTGCCCGTGAGCCTCAATCTGTCTTCTACCATCGCCAGCCGTATTTCCAAGGGCGCAATGATCCTGATTCGCAGGACGGCAGCCGTGTCCTTCAGCATCAGGTGCCCGGCGTTTCCGTGATAGACAACATTCCCGTTCCTGACCTCTTCGGCCAGGGCGGCTTGGAATAGCGTTAAATACTGGTAGCGCTTATGCTTGAAGCGTTCCAGGAACCCAGGGGGATTAAGCAAGGCGGCCAGCAGTTCCTCATGAGAAACACCATTTGCCGCCGCACGTTCGACAATGGTTTCCCGGCCTATACAGCGATAGCCCAGCTTCACGGCCAGGCACTCCGCCAGCGTTTTCCCACCGCTGAAGGAACCGCGGGAGATAGTAATTACGGACATTCATCCTCCGTTTGCACAGCCAAGTTAGCCCCACATTCAAAAAAATGTCAATTCGTTCTTTGGTCAGCGAATTGTCACCCGCCGGGCGCAGGAGCGTGCGCTTTCTCCTTCTGGTTTGTGTCTACCGGTGCTCCCTTTCCTGCTCGCTTGCTATTTCGTTCGTATCCGCCGGTGGGATTTTCGCGGATGTCGAACTCTTTGGCCGGTTTGCATTCAGTAGCGCGGCCAGCATCACCTCGAGCGCGTCAAGATGCCGGGCGTCGGCCGTTTGAATCAGATAGTTTGCCATCCGAAGTAATTGTAATTGGCGGGGGTTGTAACCCTCCCCTGTCGAATGGTTCTGTTTGCCGTGACTGGAATGGAGCAAATTCATGATGCAGTTTCCCGATGCGGTGATGACACACTGCAAAGTACCCAGTTGTTGCGCACGTTCCTGGAAAATCTCGCTGATCGGTACCCCGAGCGCTGCGGCGATCTTGCCGAGCGTCTGGGGACGCGGTTCCAAATGGCGATTCTCGATGCGCGACAGATAAGAGGCGGCCAGCCCGGTGAGGTCGCTGAGCTGCTGTTGGGTAAGGCCTTGGCGGTTCCGAAGTTGGATAATGCGGGTACCGATGCTCATCAAGTCCTCCTTCGCCACATTCACCGGTTGACTAAACCACGTGAATCTTAACATATATGTAATAAAAATGGGTTGACAACCTGATTTGCTTGACTCCGCTGTAAAGAAGCGTATCGTAAGTATGGGACCAATAAGAAAGCGAAGGGTTCGAAGCGAAGACACAGGAAAGTTGCGGAATCCTGTCGGTCCCACCGCCTACGACGAGACGGCAGGCAGCGCGAGTGTAAGAGCCAATTGAGTGGCTTATCGCACGCTCCAGGCTGGAAGCAAAACGGGTTCGACGCAGACGAGGCGCCCCGTGGTCGGCCAGTGAGCAGAGCGCCAAAGGCGAAGAAGCCCGTTTCCTGGCGGCAGGATTCCGGATAATCAAGTTTCGGTAGGAGGGAAAGCAAGTTACAGCAAGCCCTTCCATCAATACCAACGAGCCCACCGACCCGTCCGGGATTTGTAATAAGCAACCCCACAATCCTGCCTGATAAGCCCTGAGCCGGACGGGTCTTCCCTTTTTCGGCCCTCCCCAAAAGTTCGACTTCAGTAGCTGCCTGAATGCTGGGCCGGTTGACGAAGCACTGCGCTTTGCGAAAACGATACCGTTACCGCCGATATTGATGAAAACAAAGGTGTGGAAAAACAGGAATAGCGATTTTGCTGCTGGCCTCCGGCTGAGCTGACTTACTGTCCCTGGTTTGGGAGACTTCGATAGACGGGCTGCGGAATCAGCCTGCGAACCGAAGATACCGCTTGCAACCCGCTGAAATGGCCGTTAGCCTTGTACTGTTGGGCAGACCCGCCAGGCGAAGTTCTGGCAGCATCAAATTACAGTGGAGCGGTCATGCGTAAGGCAAAAGGTGTCGTCATACACGGTATTCGATTCCGTCCCGGAGAAGTGGATTGGGAAGATGCACATAGCACCACGCGCGGGAAGCTCCCCGATTTTGAAGCCATGCGCCAGGGCAACACGTTCGTGGGTTCACGGATCACCTCCGCCGGCCTGATCGCTAAAATTGGGAAATATCTGTTGATCATCACCGAAAAAGACGAGGCTCTGGAAGAATTTGACTTCACTCTGATTCCCCTCCATGCCAAAATCTCGCTGCGGTTCCACTGACCTGTAAGATCGTAAATGCAGTTGAAGAGTCGAAGGGTAAAAAAGTTGAAGAAGAGTCGAAGCGCCAGTGTCCGCTGAATTTTCGACCCTTCAACTCTTTGACTTCTCGACTCCTCGACTGTTCGACCCATGAACTGCCTGTTCAACGGGGGCAAACGTGGAAAGCTCCAGATCTCTGCTGCTCCAGGTAATCCACGATGGCATGGGTGTTGCCGATGCTGCTCTGCAACACACCCTGTTGCGGAAGTACCTGCTCTTGCTTCAGGAGAGCAACACATGGCCAGGGGCGATTTGTTTTTACACGTCGGGCGTCAAGATGGCCGTCGAAGGGTCACCCGTTCTGGACGTGCTCCAATCAATGGAGGCGCAAGGCGTGCGCTTGATCATCTGCAAGACGTGCCTGGATTACTACGGGCTCGTTGACAAGGTGCGCGTAGGAATCGTTGGCGGCATGGGCGATATCATTGCGGCACAGGCGCTTGCCAACAAAGTGATCACACTATAGCCGACATTCGCAATGAGCCTTAATCGGCCAAGCCGGGCAGCGGGGCGTTAGTCCCCGATCAATTCGTCCGCCAAAGAGCCGGCGTCATAGAGTGTGCGCAGCACCTGAATGATGGCGCCGCTGTGTACCGCCACCGCCCGGTTATTCTCCTCGTTGTAGACGTAGTCTCCGACCAAGCTTTCGATATTGCCGTCGAAAATCAACCCAACCAACTCGGCTTTTTTGTTAATCACCGGTGAGCCGGAATTGCCCCCAATGATGTCGCAGGTGCTGACGAAATCCACCGGCACCGTGAGATCAAGCTTTGTTTTGCGCTCCAAGTAGCGCTCGGGAAGATTGAAGGGCGGTTTCAGCCCAAAGCTGTAAGCCCGATCATAAAGCCCGTAGAAGGTGGTCTTCGGCGGCGCCACAGTTCCATTCATGGGGTAGCCCTTTACGGCGCCGAAGGTTAGCCGGAGCGTAAACGTAGCGTCGGGATAAAGTGACTTGCCGTAAGCCGCAAAGCGCGCTTCACCAATCTTCTGGCCGGCGGGTGTTTCCACGCTCTCCACCTGGTCCTCGTTCGCCTTGATCGTTTCTCGTTGCCACGGATCAACCTTACGGGCCAGCGCGATCAGCGGGTCAGACGAGGCCTGCACGGCCGCTTCCCCGCCCTCCACCAGCGCCTTGCGAAAATCGGCATCGGTCAACTTGGTGTCGGCCATGGCCTCGCGCGCCACCGCGTCGGGCGTGCGCCCGGCCAGCACCGCCTTGATAAACGGATCGTCGGGGCCCAGTTTATCGAGCGAGAGACGCAGGAATCCGGCGAGCATGGCCTGCTCGTACTCACGATAAACCGGCGCCGGTGAGAACAGCCGGAAACGAAGCGACTCAAGCTGAGAATCATGGAAACCCTGCAAACGCTCTCCATCCGGTTTCTTGATTTCGGCAACGTATTGCACCATCTGCACGGCTGTCATGCTTAACTGCGACCACCCCAGCGTGCGCAGTTGGAGCTTAATCAACTTTCGATTTTGGATTTCGGCCCGGGCGATCGCCTGCCAGGCGTCACCGTACGCTTTCTGCCAATCCGGCTTGCTGGCGACGAGCGCCCGAAAATCTGCTTCTTCCTTCTGTTTCTTGGCAATCAGGTTCGGATCGCGCAATCCCGAGTTCCAGCCCTTGAACACCTTCAGCGAGTTCTCGCCGAAAAAGATGGCTCGAGCGGCTTGGCGCGCCTGTTCCTGCCCCAACGCAGAGTAGTTTCGGGCGGTTTGTATGCGTCTTTGATACGATTCCAGAAGCAGCGGGACCAAGTAATCGCGCTGGGTCTCAATTTGCGCCATCGTGTCCAGGCGGCTGGTGGATCCCGGATTGCCGGAGACGAACACCAGTTCACCGTCCGCCGCTCCTTGCGGGTTCCATTTCAGAAAATCCCGGCTCTCCAATGGACTTCCGTTTTCGTAAACCCGGAACAAGGCAAAATCGATGTCGTACCGTGGGTACGTGAAATTGTCGGGATCGCCCCCGAAGAATGCAATTTGCTGCTCGGGCGCGAACACCAGGCGGACGTCCGTGTACTTCTTGTAGCGATAGAGTCAGTATTCCCCGCCCTGATAGAGGGTGATGACATCAGATCGCAGACCCGTCTTATCGGTGCTCTCTTTTTCGATCTTCGCGATTTCAGCCTTTCGGGCCTTCAGCGCGGCCTCCGCAGTCATCCCCGGGCTCGCGGAACTCTGCACGCGCTTCGTCACGTTTTCCATATACACCAAGACATTCAGCTCAAGGTCCGGGCATTTCAGTTCCTCGGAACGGGAGCGCGCATAGAATCCGGTCTTTACGTAATCACGCTCCGCGGAGGAGACTTTCTGCAACTGGGTCAGCGCCACGTGATGGTTCGTCAGCACCAAGCCATGGGCGCTCACGAAAGAACCGGAACCTCCATCGTTAAAGCGCACACTCGCCAGGCGGACGTGGTCGAGCCACGCTTGCGTGGGCGCAAAGCCGTACCGCTGCTGGAGTTGTTGGAGGGGAAGGTTGTCAAACGTCCACATTCCCTCGTCGGCGCGGGAACGCAACTCGCCAAACGACGCCAGCGCAACAACCACCAGAAAGCAATAAAGGCAAAACCGTTCAAAAAGGCGACGAGAATTCATGCCAAGACCTCCCCGGAGCGTTCTTCGATTTGTTGGAAACACTGCATGGTGCGCCGGAACCGAAGGCAAGTCAAGCTTAGTAAGATGTTGAATCAGGATCGCGTCAAAGTCGCGGCGGTGCGGACGGTAGGAGCGCTAAACATTGGTAAGCCGGAAATGGCCCGTCCCCCTCTTCCCGCTCAATTCGAACGTAGGGGCGGTTCGCGAACCGCCCCTACGTTCGAACGGGAAATGCTGTATGGCCGCGCCAAAATGTCACTACATTAAACCAAAATGTCCGAAAGTTAAACCAAAATGTCCGACTTTTTTCGGTCAATTTGTTCTTCGCCCCTTTGTTTTCAATAACTTGGTGGGTTCGTTCGAAATATTTTTTTTCTTCCGCCCATCTTCGTTGACTTTGGACAGAATATTTGTCAGCACCTTCCTGCTCCGTCCGTTCACGGTCGCTGGAAATAACGTTGTTAGCGCCTGGGCGTCCTGGCGTGAGGTTGTTCATTTCTTCACAACTTCGACAGCGGAGGGGCATGGCGGACCGTACCGTGATCTTGACTAGACAAAATCAAGGGGAAGTATACAACACTCGCCTAGATTTGTCAAAGGAAAATGGGGGCATCTGCTAATCCGCCGAGAACGAGGGGCCCTGTAGGGGGACGCCTTGCCGTCCCCTTTTGCGGCGTCCCGATCGGATCGGGACGCCCTGGAGTTTCTACATTTGTTGAAGTCTTACCCGGTGATCAGCCGACGGTAACTACCCCCGATGCGCAGCACTTGCCGGTAACCACCCCCGTCGCTAGCGCTCCGGCCCCTTCCTTCACTGCGTTCAGGACAAGCTCTGAATCAGGAGGGGAGCTTTTGCCGGTGGCCGCCTGCGGCGGCAGCAAGGCTCCCCTCCTCAAACGAGGAGGGGCAGTCCGTCACCTGACGGACGGGGTGGTTTTCAGGCAACCCGGCTGCGCGGGCCGTTCGCGCGCCTGCGCCACGCCCGTCACCTGACGGACGGGGTGGTTTTCAGGCAACCGTACAAGATACAACCATGAGCGAAGCCGAAATCAGAGCCGAATGCATGCACCCTGCCGTCAAGGCCACGGGTTGGGGTGCGGTCGACGGCAGCCGTATCCTCCGCGAGTATCACATCACTCTGAGGCGCATCGAGGCCCACGGCAAGCGTGCCAAGGCCGACGTTGCCGACTAGGTTCTGGTCTACGGCAATCACAAGCTGGCGATGAGGCTTAACCGGTGACAGGGCCCAGAAATGTAGAAACTCGAGGGCGTCCCGATCTGATCGGGACGCCAGGGTACGGCAAGCCCTACCCCTACTACTACGCCACCCTCTACGACGATGTAGCTTGCCAAGCACGAGGCTAGCACGTCAAAGCCGCGCCCGCAGGGAAGGGTTGCCGGGAAAATCAAGACGGAAGAAGGGCAGAATTGAGACTTCAACAAGCAGGCGGACCGATATTGGGAACAGGGTAAGAGAGGCTTGGCCGACGGCGAGAACCCCATTCCCTGAGGCTGGGAAAGGACCTTTATCCCTTTTTGATGGGTGTTGCCATTACTTTTTCTCTAACCGGCCCAGGGCGGCTCTGCGCAGTACCGGGTGTCACCTGCTCCTCAGGGGGCACCATGAGATTTTGGCGCCGACCGGATTTTCTTTCGAAAGCCGCCGACCAGGCGAGGGAAACCTTTCGAGAAGGTCTGAGCAGGTCCTGAGCCCGCCGTTTTCTTAGTAGACAATCTACTGCCTGGTGTGGTAGATTGTCTCCCACCATGGCCAGGCAACCGTCTGAAGACCGCGTCGAGCTTGTTTATGGCTCGCTCGACATGCTGATTCTGCGCACCTTGCTCTGGGGTGCAACTCACGGGCATGGCATTGCCAAATCCATTGAGCGCCAGTCGGCAGAGACGCTCAGGGTGGACCACGGATCGCTCTACCCCGCGCTCCAGCGCCTGCAACAGGAAGGTTGGATTACCGCCGAATGGGGCGTTTCCAAAAACAAACAGCGGGCCAAGTACTACCGGCTGACACCGGCAGGACGACGGCAATTGGTGGCTGAGACCTCGCGTTGGGAGCGCTTTGTGCGGGCCATTACCGGAGTTCTGCGTCCTGCCGAACCAGAGGAGGGACAATGAGGGATTGCCGATTTTTGATTGCCTATTGTCGACTGCGGAAAAGCAGGCCTCGCGCGCCGCGCCCCAGCGGTGTAGCGCAGCGCGGCGGAGCCGCAACCGCATTGTAGGGCCGAGCAGCGCTCGGCCGGGCCGAACGCTGTTCGGCCCTACAGAACACGCGCTACGCGCTGGGAACAGCACGGCGCGCCGTGGCTGATGGCTGAAAGCTGAAAGCTGAGAGCTAAGAATGCGCTGGCATCGCGAGCTTGCCAAACTCGTTGCGCTGTTTCGGCGGCGGAAGCCGACGGACGATCTCGAAGAAGAGATTCGTGCGCATCTCGCCATGGAAGAGCAGGAGAACCAGGAATCCGGCATGAGCCCTGACGAAGCTCACTATGCCGCATTACGCCGGTTCGGCAACGTGACCTTGGCGCAAGAGAGGAGCCGGGAGATGTGGAAATGGAATTCCCTCGAGACGCTCGGGCAGGACCTCCGCTATGGCGCCCGCATGCTGCGGAAGAATCCGGGCTTCACGGCGGTGGCGGTGCTGACGTTGGCGCTAGGCATCGGCGCGAACACGGCCATTTTCAGTGTTGTTAATGCGGTTCTCCTGCGGCCGCTGCCTTATCCCCAGGCACATCGTTTGGAGCAGGTTATGCGGCACTATTCATTCGGAGATGAGGGGGCGGTCTCCGCTACAAAATTCGTATTCTGGAAAGAGCACAACCACGTGTTCTCCAGCTTGGCCGCATATGACATCCAGACCGGCGGCTTTAATCTGACTGGCAGCGGGCGACCCGAGCACGTCACCGGAATACGGGTCGCAGGCGATTTCTTTCAGGTCCTAGGCGTCAGTCCGGCGGTGGGTCGCGACTTCACTGCCGAAGAAGAGCGCCCAGGCGGCCTTAATGCCGTCATTATTAGCGACAGCCTGTGGAGGCAACGCTTTGGCGGGGACCGCTCGATCATCGGTAGGGCGATTTCCCTTAGCGGCAAGTCCTGCATTATCGTGGGCGTTATGCCAGCGGGTTTCGAATCCAATCCCGGCGCGCAGCTTTGGCTTCCGTTGCGTCCAGTTCTTGACCCCCAGCAGGCGTCTAACATGTTTCTGGTTCTCGGCAGGCTGGAACCCAACGTAACCCTTCAATCGGCCCGGCTTGATATGACGCGCGTGGGAGAAGAATTCCGCCGGCAATACCCAGACCTGATGGACAAGACGGAGGGTGTAGCGCTGGAGAATTACCAGAGGAGCTTGACCGGCGATATGCGGCCGGCCCTGCTTGTGCTGATGGGTGCCGTGGGGCTGGTACTGTTGATTGCCTGCGCCAACGTCGCGAACCTATTGCTCACCCGAGCCATCGGCCGCGACAAGGAGATTGCCATCCGCACGGCGATGGGGGCGGGGCGGTCCCGCCTGGTCCGCCAATTGCTAACTGAAAGCTTACTGCTCGCATTGGCGGGAAGCGGCTTGGGGCTTGTGTTTTCTGAAGCAGGTTTACAAGGCCTGCTGATGCTCGTGCCAGGCGGCATCCCGCAGATGAAGTATATGCCGGGAAGCCTTCAGCGAATTGGAGGGGCCGGCCTGGACTCACGAGTCCTTATCTTCACATTGCTCGCGGCCTTGCTTACCGGAATCCTCTTCGGGCTTGCGCCGGCATTCCAGACATCGCGAGTAAACCTGAACGACTCACTGCGTGAGGGCGGTGGGCGCACTACGAGTCGTGCTTGGCATGGGCGATTGCGAAGCCTTCTGGTTGTCGCAGAGATCGGCTTGTCGCTGGTATTACTGGCAAGCGCGGCACTTCTCATAAAGACGTTCGTTAACTTGCAAGGGGTTAACCCGGGCTTTGACGCCCAACACGTCCTAACCATGGACCTGTCATTGACGGACCCGAAGTACAACACTACCGTGGCGGTGACCAACTTCTTTCGGGAGGTGCTGGATCGAGTCGAGGCAAGCGGTGGCGTGGAAAAAGCCGCGCTAATCAGCAGCCTGCCGATGGAAATCGGACCAGACTTGCCTTTCCAGATAGCGGGTCGCGAGGACAACTCGAGCGGAGAAGCGCAGTACCGAGCCGTTACGCCAGATTATTTCGGCACGATGAGGATCGCTTTGCTGCAAGGGAGGACCTTCCGGGAGAGCGACGGCCCCAAGTCTGCCAGCGTAGTCATTATCAGCCGAACGCTGGCCCATGATTTCTTCCCCAGCCAGAACCCCGTCGGCCAGAACCTTACCATCGGCGGCGGAATGGGGCCGGTGTTTTCGGACGAATCACGCGAAATCATCGGCGTGGTTGGAGACACGAAGGAGCAAGGCCTGGATAGCCCAACCACACCCACCGTCTTCATTCCCTGGTCACAGCTCCCCGACTCCATCAATCATTTCAACAATCAGGTTCTGCCGGCGGCCCTCGTGGTACGGGCGCGCGTTTTGCCCATAAGCCTCAGCTCCTCCATTGCGAAAGCGGTTCTGGATGCCGACAGCACGCAGCCTGTTTTCCAGATTCAACCCTTGGAGAGTATTGTGGGTGATTCGGTCCTCCGACAGCGCTTGAATATGATTCTGCTGGGATTCTTTGCCGGCCTCGCACTGCTACTGGCTTCGATTGGGCTCTACGGAGTAATTTCGTACTCGGTGGCGCAACGCACACACGAAATCGGTATTCGCCTCGCGCTGGGCGCGCAACGAAGCGAGGTTTTGACGCTCATTGTTCGGCAAGGGCTCAAACTCACGCTAATCGGTTTGGCCATCGGAATCCCCGGCGCGCTCGGGCTCACACGCTTCTTGTCTAGTTTGCTTTATGGCGTCAAGCCCACCGACCCCTTCACGTTCATCGCAGTCTCCTTTAGTCTTGTCGGAGTGGCTTTGCTCGCTAGCTACATCCCAGCACGTCGGGCCACGACGGTTGATCCTATGGTGGCACTGCGGTACGAATGATGACTTTGAAGCTTGGGCGTCCAAGGGCAGCCACGGGAGACCGAATTGCGCTAGCAGAAAGCTGAATCAACTCGAATTCGGTTCGCATGTAGAAACTATTGGAGAGTTTTTACCGCCTTCCCGCCGATGAGGCTCCCCAAACCCGGTTCCCCTTAAACCGATGAAATTGGATCCCTTTTAAGCCGGCGCTGACAAATAGGGATTCGAGCCCCTATGGAGGAACGATCTGGGTGGTTCAAAGGAGTTTCCCCACTAATCAAACGCGATGAGGAACCAAGCTAATTTCATGGGTGGAATTAGGGACTAGCAGGCGTTATTGCCGAATCACAGCGCTGCACGCGAGGTAATCGACACACGTACACACAGGCGACGCTTTGTTGTCGGTTGGTGCCGCCAGGAATCTCCGAATTGATCTCGACGGCTTTATGGTCTCCCCTGCGTAAATCTCTGTCATCGCGTTACCTCTACTCGTGCCGAAGGGCGCGAGCCGGCGAAATTCCTGCGCGCTGCCGGCACGGCGGGTTTCTGCTTCGTCTATCGGCTGACGGACACCCTTCGGGTTTGCGCTCCCGGCAAGAAACCGAACGCAAGGCGAAGTTTGTGACTTGAACCACATGCAATGCGTACTTTCGGCCAAACGATGGTTCAAAGCGGCAAGTCGGTTCCGGGGCGTAGATCTAAGGGACTTACGACAGGCGAGCGGCCAAACGATGGTCCAAAAACGGCCAGACGAGGGTTCAAGTCACAGGCGACGCGGTAACTGAACGCGGAATAGATCGGAGTTGGCGGCGTCCCGGCGCACGATGGCGACAAGTTGCCTATCGTACCGCCAACGCCTTACTTCGCCACGACGGAGTTGCTTCCGGCCTCCTCTCTTACCTGCATCCAGGTGTCCGGGAGGACTTTGAGAAACAGCTCCACGATCTGAGGATCGAATTGCTTGCCGCTGTGCCGCTGGATTTCCGTGCGTGCCGCGTCAAATCCGGGGCTTTTGCGGTAGGTGCGGTTGCTGGTCATGGCATCCAGAGTGTCAGCCACGGTAAACAGCCTGGCGCCCAGGGGGATTTCAGCGCCTTTCAGGGCATCGGGGTACCCGCTGCCGTCAAAATGTTCATGATGATGCCGCACGATGGCGCTGGCCGGACGCAGGAAAGGAACGCGTCTCAAGATTTCATCGCCGGCGGCGGGGTGCTTGCGCATTTCGATCCACTCGTCTGGAGTGAGCTTGCCGGGCTTCAGGAGAATCGCGTCGGCGACGGCAATCTTTCCGATATCGTGCAACAAGGCGCCTTGTTCCAGCGAAGGGAGCAGTGCCGGCGGGAACCCCGCCCGCCGCGCCAGATGACGGGCGTAGGCGCGGACGCGCAGGGAGTGCGAGAACGTTTCGTGTTCTCGCGCATCCAGCGCCGCCACCAGCGCTTCCAGGGTCATCTGGTAATTGGATTCGAGTTCGCTCAGCGCCAATTCCAACTCGCGCGTGCGGCGTTGAATGCTGGTTTCAAGCGAACTTTTGTAGGCACGCGCCTGCCGCAACGTCACCACGCGTTCGAAAGTGCGGGTCACGGAGCGGCTCACTTCTTCCGCCCGCAATGGCTTCAACAGGAAATCGGCCGCTTGCATGCGCAATGCCACAATGACCGTCTCAACCTGAATATCTCCGGTTACCAGGATAAACCCCACATCCCACCGGTTTTGCTGAGCCATGGCGAGCAAGTCCAGCCCGGATGCGCCCGGCATCCAGACGTCGCACACAATAATGTCAAAGTCGCCGCGCTCGATCGATTGCAGAGCGCACTCGGCATCCGCCGCCTCCGCCACGTGAGCAGCGGTGGGCTTCAGGGCTTCACGGAAAAAGATGCGCACCGCCGGATCATCGTCCACCACGAGGACTTTCGGAAGTAGCCGGTTCATCATATGTTACCTTGGCGCTCAACTCTCCCCCGCGCGGGCCGTCGCAACGTTTCCCCTTCAGCGAGAGTTCCCACTTAGTCTTGCATCGGCTTGGGTCACGAATCCCTTTAGCCACAGCGCGGCGGAGCCGCAACCATACGGGCCGCGAGTGACAAGTGACGAGCCAGAGAATCTTCAACTCCCTTCTCCCCTCGCCCGTGGGGCTGATCGTTACCCATATCTTCGGCTGGACACCCGGGGTGAGTGAGCGGTGGAGGAAAGCAGTTGCAGGTGGAGTTGGATTGTCCAGTTATTGCAAGCGGGGCCGGAAGTGCCTTTTCAGCCGCGAAGCGGCGAAATAACCTAGCCCAGGGCAACGAAGCTGTGAAAGAATCGCCTTCGGCATCGGTAGATTAAGTTTCGACGATGTGTTTTGAAGGTTGTGATGATCGACGAGCTGCAAGGATTAAGGTGATTTCATTGAGTAACCTTCCTTTCCGTCCGGCCTTGGGTTCTGGCGCTTGCACCTTGGACCCTCGTGTTTCTCCCTTCGGCTCAAGCGGGCGCCGTGGCCAGGCGAACTTTCCAGCGCAGGCGGCACCATTGCTGGAGGTTATAAGTCAGGCACGCCCACAACACCTCGCAGCGGGCTTTCCGCAAGCCGCGCACGCAGAACTGCCGCAGTCCGAGTTTGGCCTTCAGCCACAGGTTACTGAACTCCGCCACCGGGGCGCGCCGACGATAAGCGGCGCGCGCCGCCTCGGTCTGCATCTTGGCCGCATACGCCGCCACCGCCGGGACATTCTCCGTGCGCACCAACGTGCGTCCCTGCGGCCCCGCTCCACACTGCGCACGCAGCGCACACGCCCGGCAATCCGCCGCTCGCGCCCGATAGAGGTGCCGCTCCACCCCCAAGCGGTCGTGTTTGGTATAGCTAAAATGCAGCACCTGGCCGGCCGGGCAGAGGGAGGTGTCGGTCGCCGGGTCGTAGCGGAAGTGTTGGGGATAAAAGGCCGGATCGACGCCGCGTTTCTCCAGGCGCCGCGTGGTGGCTTCGGCATCGGCGGCGAGCGTCCCGCCGATCAAGTCCAGGCCGCCGTCGGCCGCCGCCAGGATATTCGCGCGCGTGGTGTAGCCCTCGTCGACGATCATCTGCGCCGGGGCGCGCCCGTTCTGCTTCTTCACTTCCTCCACCGCCGGCAGCAGTTGGTGCTGATCGTTGGCGTCCTGGGTAACGCTCACGCCCACGATCATCCCGTACGCCACGTCGGTAGAGGCCTGCACATTGTGACTGGGAGCATAACCGCCATCACCTTGTTTCATGTTACGCGCTTCCGGATCGGTCGCGCTCACGCGGCGCTCCCTCGGTTCGGCCCGTCCCTCGGGGGCGGCTTGCACTTTCTGCAACTCCTCCAGGGCCTGCTGCAATCTCTCCACCTTCTCGCGCGCCGCCCGCTGCCGCGCCGCCTGCCGGCGCCGGTCCACCCCTTCGTCCCGCGGATCGCCCATCGCCCGCACCCGCTCCTCGGCCGCCTGCAGATGCACCCGCAAGGTCTTCTCGCGATGAAACGAGTTGCCGCTGGCCGCGGCCTTGATCTTCGTTCCGTCGTGCGCCACTTGCTCCAGCGTGATCAGCCCCTCGTTACTCAAGATCGCCAGCAGTTGCGCGAACAACCCGTCCAGCGCCTGCTGGTGCTCGACGCGGAAGTCCGACAGGGTGTGGTAATTGATCACCTCGCACCCCGTCAGCCACTGATAGGCGGGATGGTAGGTGCAACGCCGCTCCATTTCCCGCGCCGAGCTGACCTTTTCACTGTAGGCGTAAACCCACAAGCTGATCAGCAGGCGGGGATCGATGGCCGAACGCCCCGCCCGGCCTTCCACCGCCCGCACCTCGGCGGTGTAGGCGCTCAGGTCCAGGCGCCCGGTCATTTCCCAAATCGCCCGCGCCAGATGGTCGGGTTCCAGCAACTGCTCCACGTCCACCGCCCGGAAGACCATCTGCTGACGGTTAATCGCTTGCAAGCGCGCCGCCGGCGGGTGTGCCGACTCCGTGTCCGGCGGCTCCGACACTCGCACCGGCAACTTGCCCTCCGGCCATATTCCCGGCTGTCGAGGATCCTCGGCGTTACTCATGCGCTCGCCTCCGCGTGGGGGAGGAAGCCGCTCGCCCGGGAGCCCGCTTCAAGATCAGCGTGTGCTTGTCCGCGACCACCCATTCGATCACCTCGCCCTTCTCGATCTCCAAAGCTCGCGCCAGGGGCGCGGGACAGATCAAATACCACTGCCGGTTCTTGCCGCCCCGCTGAATCACCTGCACGGTGGATTCGTAACCCATGCCCGACCTCCTTCCCAGAACGAAGGAAGGAGGATATCATAGCTATAGCGCTAGTCAAGTACTTTTTTGATTTTTTCACAGCTTCAACGGCCTGGGGAAAAAGGCCGAACCCAAACATCCCCAGCCCTGAAAGGGCGGGATAAACTGCGTTCCGGCGTGGCGCCCGCTTGGGCGTATATTTCGCCCTTTCAGGGCTTGGGCCCCGCGGTCCCGTCATCTTCCAGGCCTGCGAATGTGAGAAAAAAATCTACAATCTCGCGCAGAGACGCAGAGGCGCAGAGGTTTGAAATAAATAAATGCTCTATTTTCTTTGTCGACTCCGCGCCTCTGCGTCTCTGCGCGAGGTACTTTTGCTCGTTCCGGAATTTCTTCGCAACTTCTGCGGCCTGGTTTAGTGCTTGAACGCTGAAAACTTGCGCATTTCTTAGAATATTCCTCATCCTCTGCCCAAATTCTGCCGAAATGAGATGTGATTAATGAAGGCGAGGCTTTCATGAGCCTCTCCTCGGAACGCTGGCAGGGCCGAACGCGGTGCGTCGCTATATCGGCTTTGGTTTGGCGACGACCGTTTAGCCCTCGGAAAAGGTGCAAAGATGCGAGTCCTCATTGCTGAAGACGACAAACCCGTAGCAAGTTTTGTGCAGAAGGGGTTGGAAGCCGAACAATATGCGGTGGATGTAGCGCAGGACGGCGACGAAGCGCAGTTCATGGTTGGTCAATTCTCATATGACCTGGCAGTCCTCGACTTGGCCTTGCCGCGGGTGGATGGGTTGGAGGTTCTTAAGCACATCCGCGATACCAAGCCGGCTTTGCCTGTCCTGATCCTGACCGGCCGCAATCGCGTGGAAGACCGGGTGAAGGGATTGGACCTGGGGGCTGACGATTACCTGACCAAGCCGTTCTCTTTCTCCGAACTCTCCGCCCGGGTACGGGCGCTGTTGCGGCGCGCCAACACCCCGGCGGAAATCATCCTGCGGGTGGGCGACTTGGAATTGAACCGGGTGGAAAGGACCGTAAAGCGCGCCGGCAAAACCATGGAACTCACTCCCAAAGAGTTCTCCTTGCTTGAGTATTTGATGCGCAACGTCGGCCGTTGTGTAACCCGCGCCATGATTATCGAACATGTCTGGAACCTTTCGTTCGATACCATGACGAACGTGGTGGATGTTTACATCAACTACGTGCGGAAGAAGGTGGATCAGGGCTTCGAGCATAAACTGATTCACACGCTTCGGGGCGTAGGTTACCAAATCGGGGACGAGGCCTGAAGTAAACAAAATTGCGTTGGGTCGTAACCGGGATCGGCGTGCAATCCGGCAATCGATGCAACTACGTTTAGCGGCGTTTTGCCTGGAGTGAGAAATGGAAGACAAGGAACAAGTGCTGAATCATGTGAAGACGGCGGGGGACAATGAGCGTGCGGTGGTACAAAGCCCTTCTTCTTTCCCCGGTCACCCGGTCGCCGGACCACCTGCCCCCCCGAACTGTTCACGCGATTACGTCCAAACCGGGTCATCGGGCTGCAAAAGCTGCCGGGAATGCCTTTCGGCGATGGCTCATCGCTTGGCGCAACCCGTGACGGCGCTGCGGGGCGGCATTGAGCTGGCGCTGATGCAAAAACGAACAGCGGCGGATTACCGGTCCGTGCTGGAAGAAACGCTGCAACTCGCTGATAACGTGGCGCAGTTGATCGTTTCTTTGCGCGATCTCGGCGAGTCCGGCGGACCTGCGGGGCCCGCCCGGAGCGTTCTGTTGCCGGCGACCACTTCGGAAATTCTTACCGAGATGCAGGGCATGGCAGAATCCCGCGACCTCCGGCTTCAAGTCGTGGCACATGACGCGGTAAAGGTGTGTGCGAACCCGGAGCGCCTCCGGGAAGCGCTCCAGAGTTTGCTGACTTGGGTCATTCGGAACAGCGCCGGCGGGGACGTGATTTCCCTGGAAATCTCGGCGTCGGACGCCGAGGCCCGGCTCTCCCTGTCACTCCCCCGCTTGGACCTCCAATATCTTCAAATCAAGGCACTTGAGGATATCACCACCCCTGGGTTGATCTTCTCGCATGCCGCCAAAAATGGCGCCTTGGGATGGGCTATCCATCAGCGCCTGGTGGAAGGACTGGGCGGCAAGCTCGAAATTATCACCGATGGGCTGGAGGCCGGCTGCATACGCGTCCGCCTTCCCTTGGCGCCGGAAGAAAGTTGATGGGGAGGTTTTAAGGAGGAATGTACACACCGAGTTTCACGCTCCCCTGAACCTAGAGGAATTTAATTCTGGCTTAATCGCTGTCTAAGATTGGCATGCCTAAGATAGAGCATACCCAACGAGGAACTAATGTTCATCAGCACTCCCAGTTCTGCCCGGATGAGCCACCTTTCCACAATCGTCGCCAGCCCCAATACCTTATTTCGGCAGCGCATCGTGCAGGAATTGGCGGGACGCAATTGCGCTGCGGCAGAAGCCGGCGGGGGTGCAGAGGCTATGGCCTTAATCGAGGAAGGTGCTTGCCGGACTCTGCTGCTTGATCAATGCCTGGCGGATTTGAACCCGGAAGAGCTAATGGCGATGATCCACGCGCGTCATCCGGAGGTAGAGATCAAGGTCCTGGATTCCCGCAGTGAAACGGGCGTAAGTGGCGATCTCGATTTGTGTTCAGATTCCACGGAGCTCTACCACTTGCTCCAGAACTCCCGCGCGCCGCGTATTCCCAGGGAACTGCCCGACCCCTTGGGGTGTTCCGTCGCACCTTGCCCCCCGCTGAGTAGGGGGAAGCTCTGCCCGGCATGACCGGCAGCAGTCCTTCGCTGCGGCGCGTGTACCGCCTGGCGCGCCTGGTGGCTCCGCGACAGACCGCCGTGCTGCTTACGGGTGAGACCGGGACTGGCAAGGAGTTGGTGGCGCGTGCCTTGCATGCGTTGAGCCCGCGGCGCGAGCGGTCTTTCGTAGTCGTCAACTGCGGCGCGATTCCCGAGCCCTTGCTGGAGGCGGAATTATTCGGCTTCAATCGCGGGGCGTTTACCGGGGCCGTCCAATCCCGTGCGGGGCGCATACAAATGGCGCATGGCGGCACCGTGCTCCTGGACGAAGTCGGTGATCTTCCCCTCTCGATGCAGTCCAAATTGCTGCGCTTTCTGCAGGAAGGAGAAATCCAGCGGCTGGGTAGTACCGATACGTTGCGTGTTGACGCCCGCGTCGTCGCCGCCACCAACGCCAACCTCATTCGGATGGTTAAAGAGAAACGCTTTCGCGATGACCTCTATTACCGTCTTGCCGTGTTTCCCATTGAAATTGATCCCTTGCGCGTGCGCCGGGAAGACATTGCGCCGCTGAGCGAGCATTTCCTCGAGCTTTTCTCGCGCGAGGCACATATGCCTGCCAAGGTTTTTTCTCCGGCGGCGGCGCGGGCCCTCCAGGAGTACCCATGGCCTGGGAATGTCCGCGAGTTGCGGCAGGTGGTCGAGCGGGCGTTCATCCTCGCGGAGGACGAACACGAACTTCAGCCCCATCATTTCCCCTGGGCAACGGAAGCATAGCCGGCGCCGGAAAATGCACCCATCTTCCCAAGTACGACGGAAAGAAAACGCCGAAGGTCTTACCACAGACCCCTGTTATTACCCGGCATTCCGCCGTTCATTGGCGTCTTTGTGTCTTAACGGCGGGCCGCGAGCCATGAGAGAAATCTTACCGACGCGGCCCCAGATTGGCACCGTCCGTGCTTTCGACCCATATCGCCATGCAGACTTTGCCCGTTGATCGGCAAAAAGCGCCTGTCCCACCGGATGATTCCGCACGCACGGCCCGGCGCGCTCTGGCGGCCGCCTTCGCTTCCTTCGCGCAGACCGCCGGGGCTCTTGAAACGAGTTACGCCAACCTGCAATCGGAGGTCGGCCGGCTCCGGCACGAGCTCGAAAAGAAGAATCGCAGCTTGGTGCAAGCCTTGGAAGAGAACCAACGGATGCGCGCTTACCTGGGACGCATCCTGGAAGGGCTGCCCTGTGGCGTCCTGGTGTTCGATGCGGGAAAAAATCTGAGAATGATGAACCCCGCGGCGGCCCGCTTGCTCGACGGCGGCAGCGCGAGTTCTCCCTCGCCCGACGCCCCTGTACCCCGCTTGTTGGGATCACTACTCGCCGCGTTTCCGGAGGAAGATTTCCACCGTGAACAGGAATGGGTGGTAGAGGGACAGCAAGACAAGCGGACATTGGGCGTCACCTGCGCGTGCATCCCCACGGCGGGATCGGGCAACGAGTCCATTCTCATCCTGCGTGACCTGACGGAGGCCAAGCAACTGGAACGCGAACGCGAGGGCTTGCGCCGCACGCAAGCCCTGGCGGAAATCGCCACCCTGCTCGCGCACGAGATTCGAAATCCGCTGGGCAGTCTGGAGCTCTTCGCCGGTCTCCTTGCCGATGCGTTGGCCGATCAGGCTGAATTGCGGCCATGGATCAATCAGGTCCAGGCGGGCCTGCGCTCGTTGGCGGCGACGGTGAATAACGTCCTGCATTTTCACAGTCAGCCGGCTGCGCAACTGCTGCCGGTGGACCTTGTCAGAGTCTTGGGCGACACCGTGGAGTTCCTGCGCCCGTTGGCAAGGCAAAAGGAGATGCAGATGGAGTGGCGAGCGCCGCAGCGTGTGGCTTCCATCCTCGCCGATCCGCCGCGACTTCAGCAGGCTTTCTTCAATCTGGCGCTGAATGCGTTTCGGGCGATGCAACCGCGTGGAACACTCGCCATCGGTGTCAGCCTCTGCGATGACGGGCGATCGCCCACCGCCGTCGTGGTCTTCGCCGATCAGGGAGAGGGCATCCGCGCTGAGAATCTGGCGAAGATATTTGAGCCGGGATTTACTACCCAATCCGGCAGCCCCGGCCTCGGCTTGGCGGTGACCCGCAAGGTAATCGAACAACACGGCGGCACGATCCGCGTGGAAAGCCGGGAGCACGTGGGCACGACGTTTTCGCTGACGCTTCCTCTCGCGACCGGCGAGGGACAAGGAAAAAATCGGGCGATCAGGCGATCCGATGATCAAAGGGTAATGGAATGAACCAGGTTCTGGTAGTGGATGACGAATCCGCCATGCGCGCCGCGCTGGAGGCGAACTTCCGACGGCAAGGGTGGAAGGTGATGACCGCCGGTGGAACCAGGGAGGCGCTGGAGCGCTTTCGCGTGGCGCCGTGCCCGCTGGTAGTTACTGACATGCGCATGCCGGATGGCGACGGGCTGCGCGTCATGCAGGGCGTACGCGACTTGGCGCCGGACACGGCAGTGATTTTCCTGACGGCATTCGCCAACGTGCCGGAAGCCGTCATCGCGATGCGGGAAGGCGCGTGCGATTATCTGGTCAAGCCCGTCTCCTTCGATCAATTGAAGGAATCTGCAGCGCGGGTCATGGGCGCACGGTTGTGCCGGGCTTCGGCGCCGAACGGAGGGGAATTCATCGGCAGTTCGCCGCTGACGCAACGCCTGATCGAGCGCGCGCGGCAAGTGGCCCGGACGGATGCGGACATTCTGATGGAAGCGGAGAGCGGCACGGGCAAGGAACTGCTCGCCCGGTTCGTGCATCGCTCCAGTCCGCGCAGCCAGCGCCCCTTTGTAGCCGTAAACTGCGCCGGATTTCCGGACACCCTGCTCGAGAGCGAGTTGTTTGGGCACGTGCGCGGCGCGTTTACCGGGGCAATGACTTCCAAGGCAGGCAAATTTGAACTGGCCCATACGGGAACCTTGCTTCTTGACGAGATTGGCGAGATGGCGCTCAGCCTTCAGCCCAAGCTGCTGCGCGTGTTGCAAGAGCGGGAAATCGACCGCTTGGGAGACACACGCCCCCTCCCGGTGGATGTGCGCGTGATCGCCACCACCAATCGGCCGCTGGGGGCGCTGGTGGCGGAAGGTAAATTCCGCGCCGATTTGTTCTTCCGGCTCAACGTGATTCCGCTCTCGCTTCCGCCGCTGCGGGAACGCCGCGACGATATTCCGGACCTGGTCGATCACTTTGTGGGCAAATATGCAGCGGCGTGCCGCTCGCGTGTCATTCGTTTTTCGCCGGAGCTTCTGGAACGCCTCCAGGCTTATCAGTGGCCCGGAAACGTGCGCGAACTCGAAAACTTCGTGCGCCGCGCGTTGGTGCTTGCCTCGGGTCCCGTAGCGGGAATGGAGCTTATTCCTGAGGCGAGTTTTCAGAATGACGATCCCTCAACGGAGGGAATCGAGCCGGGACTGACGTTGCGCGAGCTTGAGCGGACCTTACTTGAGAAAACGCTGGATGCAACCGGCGGCAACCGCACCCGCGCGGCCGGAATGTTGGGCGTCAGCCTGCGCACCGTCCGCAACAAGATTCGCGAATTTGGCCTGCCGCCGAGAGGCAGTGATAAGTGACGGCGGACAAGTGACGAGTGGCAAGTGGCAAGTGACGAGCAACAGACCTTCGATGCCGAGCTTCACTGCCCGCTTGTCCGCCGCGAGAATTGACGAGTGATCGACGATGACTAATCCGCGGAAACACATTTGCCGTCGTGATGTGGTGACGAAGACCCGCAAAATGTGGCTTGATACCCACGGCTGCTCTCCGCTCGCCGCTGGACTTAAGATCGGTCGTGAGGCACGGGGTTACTCGTCACTTGTCACTCGTCATGTCACTTCTTGCCCGTCACTTTCAGTCAGGAGCCTGAGATGAACTGGATCGAAACGCCCATCATGCGACGGGTGGAGCACTTCCTGGATTTGGTCACTCTTCGTCATGAGCTGATTTCCAGCAATCTGGCGAACGTTGATACGCCCGGATACCGTACGCAGGACGTGGACTTTGGCACTGAGATGCAGAAAGCCGAGCAGCGGTGGGACGGCGACCCGGTCACGCCGCATGTGCAGGAAGTGAAGGGCCTCATCGAGCGCCCGGACGGCAACAACGTCAGTCTGGAGCGTGAAACGATGGCTCTGGCCCAGGTCCAGCTTCAATACCGCGCCGGCGTGGAGCTGCTGCGCAATGAAATCCACACGCTTCTGTCGGCCATCAACGAAGGGAAATAAAACCATGAACCTCTTTGGAGTGCTTGACATCAATTCATCTGCCTTAACCGCCGAGCGCGAGCGCGCGGAAGTGGTGGCCAGTAACCTGGCCAACGCTGAAACCACCAGCACGCCCGGCGGCGGTCCGTACCAGAAACAACTTGTTGTGTTTGGGACGGAACAGCCCGGCCGTGGCAAGTTTGCCCAGACCTTGTCCCAGTTGGCCGACCTGCACGCGCGGGGAGTGAAGGTGGAGAAGGTGCTTGCGGACAAGGCCCCGCCGGTGCGCCGCTATGAGCCCGGACATCCGGATGCGGACGCCGACGGCTACGTCTCTTTTCCCAATATCAATCCCGTGGAGGAGATGGTCAACCTCATGGGAGCCGCCCAAGCGTACCAGTTGAACGTCTCGGCGGTCCAGGCCACGAAGGCCATGATTTCGGAAACACTTCAGATCCTTAGCTAGGAGTGAGGAGCTAGGAGTGAGGAGCTAGAAGTCAGGCCCGCCGCCGACCTTGTCGGATTGAACGGTGCGTGACTCCGCGGACCGCCGGCCGTTTGAAACCAGCAGGTTGCCAGGGAGTCACAGTCGAGGCGTCGGGAACTCGGCGCGCCGCACGGGCGCTTCAAGCAATACGGTTTCTAACTCCTAGCTCCTCGCTCCTAACTCCTTGTCTGGAGCAGAAGCCCATGGGCAACACAATTTCGGGTCTACCACAAATTGATTGGGCAAACGTGCAATTGGACGTTCGTCAGCCTTCCGGCAGCCGGTCGGAATTCTTCGACACGCTGGAAAGCGCGATCGACAAGGTCCAGGAGATCCAATCGGGGGCGAACCAGCAGGTGGCTGGCGTTCTGCAAGGCGATGGGCAGGATCTCCACTCCGCGATGATCGCGGTGGAGAAAGCGGATCTCACGTTCCAAATGATGATGCAGGTACGCAATAAGATTGTGCAAGCGTACCAGACGATTTCGCAGATGCAGTTTTAGATAGAGCTCTCAGCTATCAGCTTTCAGCGTTCACTTAAGGAATACCGGACTCCGGTAAGCCCCAAACGCTGGGGGTCGTTAACGGACGGTGGCTTGGAGCTGATGCCTGAGGGCTGAGCACCGGTAATGGCCGTGAACGCGGAGCAAATAACGAACCAGGTTGTCGCATTTGTGCGGGGCCTCACGCTCCGCCAGAAGATCACGATTGCAGTCGCCGCCGCTGTCGTCTCGGCGGTCATTTGGGGGTTTGTCGCATTGTTCGGTAAGGCCGAGTATCGACCGCTTTATTCCGGGCTGTCGCCGAGTGACGCACAGTCTTTGTCGCGCCGATTGTCGGAAAAGAACATTCCGTATGAGCTGTCAAGCGACGGCGCCGATATCCGGGTACCGGCCGATCAGCTTGACAAAGCACGTCTCGAGCTGGCGGCGGGGGGAATGCCGCAGACCGGCAGGCTGGGCTTTGAGTTGTTCGACAAACCGAATTGGGCGGGCAGCGATTTTGCCGAAAAGGTGAACTACCAGCGGGCCTTGGAAGGCGAACTCGAGCGAACCATTCAAACGCTTGGGGAAATCGAGGCGGCGCGGGTGCATCTGGTCCTGCCGCAGGAGTCGCTGTTCACAGAGCAGGAACGCGAGGCGAAGGCGTCCGTCGTCATTAAGCTCCGAGACGGGCGGCTGGGCGATGACGCTCAAGAGGCTATCACGCACTTGGTGGCCAGCGCGGTGGACAACCTGAGGCCCGAAAACGTAACCCTTATCAATGCCGACGGAGGGATACCCATTCTAGCGCGTGGGGGCGGGCAAGCCGGCCGGCCGCGCTATTGGGCGGAGTTCGAAACAGCCCTGGCGCAAAAAATCGTGGCCACCCTCGAACCGGTAGTGGGACCCGGTAAGGCGCGCGCCAATGTTACCGTGGAGTACGATCTTGCCACCAGCGATAGTACTCAGGAAACCTATGACCCAAACGGCTCGGTGGTTCTCACCTCGCAAATTTCCGAGGACCGTACGGGTGAAACCGGTGCGGAAGGCACTCCCGGAACTACTTCGAATGTCCCCGGAAAACAGCCCCCCCCGCCCTCCAAAACGCTTTCCGCAGCCAACTCCGACACCGAGGGCCTGCACACGGAGAGCAAGACATTCGCGGTAAGCAAAACCGTTCGCCACGTCATGCAGCCGGCCGGAACTCTTAAACGCATTGCGGCGGCCGTGCTCGTGGACGATGCCACGGATGTTACCCAGGAGAACGGTCAGGAGGTCGAAAAACGGCGCAAGCGGACGCCGGACGAGATGAAGCAAATCGCGGACCTGGTTACGGCAGCAATTGGGATTGACCCCGCGCGCGGTGACAAGGTGGCCGTGGAAAACCTCTCGTTTCAGACTTTTCCGCTGGAGAAGCTTTCGCCCAGCTTGACGGACCGGGTAGCGCCGTTAGTGGACAAGTGGATTACGGTTATCCGCTATGGCGCTCTGTTCCTTTTGTTCTCCCTGATTTACCTGCTGGTTTTGCGTCCCATTAAGCGCCAAATCGTGACTTCATTCCAAGCGCTTCCTCGACAATTGGCGGCCGCCAAAGCTCCTCCCATCGGTTTACCTGCGGGTGCACCGGGTGTGGCCGGCTCCAAGTCGGATGATAAAGACAGCATCGAAGCGTCGCTTCAACAGTTGGGAGACTCCCCGCTTGAGGCCAAACAAGCCGTGGTCCTGAAGAAGAACTTATTAGAGAAGGTTAAGAAAGAGCCGGCGACCGCCAGCCGATTGATTCAGAATTGGATGCGGCAGGAGAGTAAATCGTGACAGGCGCTGCGGAGAGTGCCAAGGCCCCATCGGCGGAGAGCTTGTCCGGGATTCGCAAAGCGGCCATTCTGCTCGTGCTTCTGGGCGACGATGTTGCCAGCCTCGTGTATAGAAACCTGCCGCAGGAAGAACTGGAGATGCTCACGGAGGAGATATCCGAACTGGAGTACATCTCTCCGCAGACCGCCTCGCAGATTCTTCAGGAATTCTACCGTCTGACGGTGACGGAGGAATATTTGGCACAAGGGGGAGCGGATTATGCCCGCGCCCTCTTGGTGAAAGCCTTCGGCGAAGACGGGGCGAGGAGCCTGCTCCAACAGGTTCAGAGCTATCAGGAAGCCCGCGCCACCAACCTGGACTCGCTGCAAAGGGCAGATCCGCAGCAACTCGTCATGTTTGTGGAGGGCGAGCACCCCCAGACGGTGGCGTTGGTGCTGGCGCACCTGGGGTTAAAGTCCGCGTCGGAAATCCTGCTGCTCCTGCCGGAAAAGACGCGCGCGGAAGTGGTGCGGCGCCTTGCCGAAATGCACCAGTTTTCCCCGGAGATGGTGCAAAAGATCGCCGTGGTGCTCAATAAGAAACTCCGGGCATTGGGCGAGCAGAACCGCCGAGCGTATGGCGGCATCAAGGCCGTCTCCGATATGCTGAACCGGGTCGAGCCCGGCACAGTCAAAACCATCTTGGAAGCAATTGAGCAGGACGATCCCAAACTGGCTCTCAGCATTCGCAACCTGATGTTCACCTTTGAAGACTTCCTCTCCATACCGGAGTCCAGTATGCGTGAACTCTTGAGCCACTTGGATAAGAAGACGCTAGCGCTCGCCCTCAAAGGGTCTTCAGAAGATATGAAGAATCACATCTTCAAAACCATGTCTTCCCGCGCCTCTCAGATGCTAAAGGAGGACATGGAAGCCTTGGGGCCGGTGCGCTCACGCGAAGTGACCACGGCCCAGCAAGAGATCGTGCAACAGGCGCGCAAGCTTGAGGCCGAGGGAAAGATAACCCTGAAGAGCTTTGGGGACGATGCCTATGTCATCTAATTGCAGCTTTCCTACCCGCGAAGGGGAGACTGGCGCCCAGGCGTATGTTTACCCAACTCCCGCGGCTCCGGGGGCCGGGGCGAAGCCCGCTTCGGACCCGTCCACTTTGGAGCGCCTGTGGACTCCCGAGGCCAAGCCGCCCGGCCCTCCGCCCGTCACCGAGGACCAGATCCGCGCACGGGAAGCACGCGCCCGAAAAGAGGGCCGTGACGAAGGGATCGCACAAGGGAGGGCAGAAGCCGAGAAGAAGTTGGCGAGCGAAAAGCAGGCGGTGGCTCAGGCGGTTCAGGAGTTCGCCCGCGAACGTGCAACCTACTTCCAACGGGTGGAGGCGGAAGTGGTGGGACTTGCGGTGGCGATCGCCCGGAAGATTTTGCACCGCGAAGCTCAGGTGGACCCCTTGCTTCTGGCAGGAGTGGTGCGCGTGGGGCTCGACAATATCGCCGCCGGCACGCGCGTCCGATTGAAAGTTCATCCTGACCAGATTCAGCCGTGGCGACAGTTTTTTGCGCAACAGCCCGATTTGCGGACGACGCCGGAATTGATGGGCGACGCCACGCTCGGACCGGGGCGCTGCATGCTGGAGACTGATCTGGGTTCCACCGACCTGACACTCGAGATGCAGCTTAAGGAAATCGAACAGGGATTTTTTGATCTGTTGGCGCAAAGACCTAAAGAACAGTGACGAGTGACGAGTGAAGAGTTGAGAATTGAGAACTGAGAACTGACAACTGAAGACTGAAAACTGAGAACGGTCTCCTCGGCAATCGAGAATCGGCATCCCGTAGTTTCGATGACGAGAACGGTTATGGCAAGTTTCCCCCTTCTGGCCCCTTACTTCCGACGCTTGGAGAATCTGTCAACCACGCGTTGGTATGGGCGCGTTACCAAGGCCGTGGGACACATCGTAGAGTCGGAAGGGCCGTTTTGCTCTCTCGGCGAGTGCTGCGAGATCATAGGGCCTTCGGGCGAAGCGCATGGGGGAGAGGTGGTGGGGTTTCGCGGCAGCACGGTACTCTCCATGCCCTTGGAACGGCTGAGCGGCATCCGTTATGGGGACCGCATCGTAACCTGGGGCACCAAGCCCACTTTACGAGTTGGCGACGAGTTGCTCGGCCGGGTGATTGATGGCGCGGGCAAGCCCCTGGATTCCCAGCCCGACTACCGAGCCCGTGAATATTGGCCCTTGCACTCCCTGGGGCCGTTGCCGCTGGACCGCCAGTCGATTCGCGAGCCGTTGGGCTGCGGGGTGCGCGCCATTGATGCTTTTCTCACCTGTGGCCGCGGGCAGCGGGTAGGCGTGTTCGGCGGCAGCGGCGTGGGGAAGAGCACGTTGTTGGGGTTGATGGCTTGCGGCAGCGCCGCCGATGTGATCGTCATGGCGCTGGTTGGCGAGCGCGGCCGCGAGGTGCGGGAGTTCCTGGAAGGCACCTTGGGTGAGGAAGGCAGGCGTCGCTCGGTGGTGGTTGTTTCAACCTCAGACCAATCGCCGTTGTTGCGAATCCGGGCGGCGCTGGTGGCGACATCGGTTTCCGAATACTTCGCCATGAAGGGCAAGAACGTTCTGTTGGTTGTCGATTCCTTGACGCGCTTCGCAATGGCCCAACGCGAAATTGGCCTGGCCGCCGGTGAGCCTCCCACGGCAAAAGGCTACACCCCGTCGGTTTTCACCTTGCTGGCGCAATTGACTGAACGTGCGGGGCGCTTTAATGGCGGGAGTATCACCGCGTTTTATACCGTTCTGATGGAAGGCGATGACCAGCAGGATCCCCTGGTGGATGCCGTCCGATCACTACTGGACGGTCACGTTGTGCTCGATCGCCGGCTCGCTGCCCAAAACCACTACCCTCCCATCTCGATTCTCGACAGCCTGAGCCGGTTGATGCCGGTGGTTTGCAAACCCGAGCACCTGGAAAAGGCGCGCCGCCTGCGAAAGCTTTTTGCTGCCTATAGCGCCTCGGAAGACCTGATTCGAGTAGGGGCGTACCAGAAGGGCCTCGATCCCGTTTTGGACCAGGCCATTGAAGTGATGCCGGCGTTGGCCAAGTTCCTTCAGCAGCGGGGCGATGAAAAAGCGCCTTTAAACAGTACCCTGGCGGCCCTCCAGGCATTGCCAGGCTGATTGATTTTGGATTTTGGATTACGAACGTCGGGGCGTCAGCCCATTCCGTGGAAGTTCGTAGGGGCCGGGAGCAGGGCTTCCCACAAACCGTATGCCAGTCGTGGAGGCCAGAGCCCTTTGCAACCCTGGCAGAGGAATTCGACACTTGGCAGAGGCCTTTGCAAACCTCGTCATTCGGAGCCCCGCTTTTTGGGCGAAGGACCTGCATTTTGTCCTGGTGGTGGACTGCGGGGGGAAAGCAAATGCAGGTTCTTCGCCCAAAAAGCGGGGCTCTGAATGACAAGGCGAGGGCGGGGTTCCCCGGTGCTGTTCAATCCAAAATCCAAAATCGAAAATAACGATGCCTTTTCATTTCTCTTTGCAGGCCGTGCTTTGCTTTCGCGAGAGTTTTGAACGCCGCGAGCGTCAACGCCTTGAGATGATCACTCGCGAGGTGGTGAAGGCGCGGCAGCAGGTTGACCAAGCGAATCTGGAGCGGACTGAGGCCTTGCGCCAGGCTCAGGCGAAACTCCGGCAGGGCATTGCTGCCGCCGAGATGCAGTTCGAGTTGGCATCCGACCGAGCCCGCCTGCGGCGAATAGCACATTTGTCCGGCCAGCTTGCCAAGCTTGGGGAGTTGCGGCGCCGCCAACTTGAGGTCTTCCGCAAGGCCCAACAACAACGCAAAATTTTGGAGAACCTCCGCAGCCGCCAGCTTGCGGATTACGAATTGGTCCAGGCCCGGCGCACCCAGCAACAGATGGATGACCGATTCCTCATCACGCACGCCGGACGTACGACGGACCGATAGAAGGAACGAATCCACAAATTCCGGTTTAGCCCGTGAAACGGGCGGCATCATTTAGCCCATGGCGAACAGCCATGGGACAAGGAGCAAATCAACGATTTTCGTCCAGCGGGCGAAGCGGACGCCGTCATGGTGTGCCGAGCACGTTGGACAGCTTGGAGGTGAAATCTCGCCCAACTCTCCTGTTGACATCCAACAGAAGGAGCACTATGCTCTCCTCCGTTGAACGTCAAAAGGAGAGACGGTATGGGAGGAACCAAGGCAGAGATTCTCCAAGGGACGCTGGATCTCATGGTACTCAAGGTGCTTGAAGGCATGGGGCCGTTGCATGGATACGGCATTGCCCGCCGCCTGGAACAGGTTTCGGAGAACCTGCTGGCCATGAACCAGGGGACGCTGTACCCCGCCCTCCTCCGCCTGCAGCAAAAGGGGTGGATCTCCTCCCGGTGGGGCGCCTCGGAGAACAACCGCCGCGCCCGGTACTACGCGCTGACTCCGGCAGGACACAAGCAACTGGTGGCGGAAGAGAAAAACTGGGCCCAGACCGCAGCGCTGATGGCGCGCCTGCTGGCAGGGCCGCAGCAGGGATGAAGTTCTGTGCCGGTGGACAGGATCGCGAGCTGTAGATGCTCAGAATGGCGGTGAGGGGGTCTTCCGTGATCCGCTTGCGAATTCTCATGTCACGATTCATGGGTCTTTTCCGCAGGGCGCGGCGTGAGCAGGAGTTGAACGATGAAGTCAGCTCGCACCTGGAAATGCTGACCCAGGAAAACCGGCGCCGCGGCATGTCGCCGGACGAGGCGCGTTCCGCCGCGCTGCGGAGCTTTGGCGGCGTCGACCAGATTAAGGAACAGTACCGCGACCAGCGCGGCCTGCCCTGGCTGGAGTCGTTCTTCCAGGACCTGCGCTTTGGCCTGCGCGGCCTGCGCCGGAATCCGGGGTTTGCGGCAGTGGCCGTCCTCACGCTGGCGTTGGGGATTGGCGCTACTACCGCGATCTTTACCGTGGTCAACGCCGTGCTGCTGCGGCCGCTGCCTTATCCGCACCCTGAGGAACTGGTCTACGTGCAGCAAGTTCTGGGAAATTATGGGGTCCAGGCGTATGTATACAGCCCGGAGTACTCCGCCTGGCAGGATCGGAGCCGAAGCCTCCGCCAGGTGGCTGCTTACATGTTCGCGCAGTACAACCTCACGGGAGGCGGCGAACCTGAGCGCGTTAAAGCCGGGATGGCTACGGCTTCGTTCTTCTCGCTTCTGGGTGTTCGCCCGGTTGCCGGACGTACCTTTCTTCCCGGGGACGATGCCCCGGGCACCGCGCCGGTGGTTGTCCTGAGCGAAGCGCTCTGGAGACGCCGCTACGGCGGCAACCCGTCCATAGTAGGCAAAGGAATCACTCTGGACGGTAAGGAATACACCGTAGTAGGAGTGCTTCCCTCGTCATTCGTCGTTCCCGACAAATTCAAATTGATAACGGATTACGCCCTCTGGGTGCCGTTGGTAACACGCCAAAAGGGAATGGCCATGATTCGAGCTATTGGCCGTCTCAAACCGGCGGTGACGGTGGCCACGGCGCAAGCGGAACTTGATGCGATTGCGCAGTCGGCACTGCCCAAACGCTTTTTAGAATTAGCCAAAGTCAGCGTCGTGCTCTCAACGTGGCACGATCAGGTTACGGAAAACTCTCGCCGATCGTTGTTGCTGATTCTGGGCGCCGTCGGATTTCTGCTGCTCATCGCGTGTGTCAACGTCGCCAATCTCGTGCTCTCCCGCGCCACGGCACGCGAGCGGGAGATCGCTGTACGGCTGGCCACGGGCGCCAGCCGGAGCCGTATCGTTCGCCAGCTTCTTACAGAAAGCGCGCTGCTGGCCCTCGCGGGTGGGCTGCTCGGCTTGGGTTTGGCGCGGTGGGGCAAGGATCTGCTGGTGGCCTTCATTTCTCCCAACCTGCCGGCCCTGGAACCCATCGGCCTGGATTACCGCGTGCTGGGCTTCAGCCTGGCTCTGGCGGTGGTTACCGGCCTCGCGGCGGGATTGGCGCCGGCGCTACAGTCGTCCAAGGTTTCGTTAAGTGAAGTCCTCAAGGAGGCAAGCCGCTCCACTTCCGAGGTGCGCTCCGGCAAAGTCTTTCGTAACGTGCTCATCGTCTTTGAAACCGCGCTAGCCTTGGTGCTGCTGGTCGGCTCCGGGTTGCTCTTCCGCAGCTTCCTGCGGGTGCGCGGCATCGACTTGGGGTTCAGATCAAAGAACTTTTTGAGCATGACGGTAAACCTGACGCCGTCCGAATATGCCACGCCCAATGTCCAGGCGGCGTTCTTCCAGCAACTGATGGAAAGGATTAAGGGCCTTGAAGGCGTTCAAGCGGTGGCGGGCAGTACCTGTCCCCCGTTGGGGAGTCAAAAGATGTTTGTGACGACGGCTCTAAAAGTCGAAGGGCAGGTCGTAGAAGTGGCGCACGTAAGAACCACGGCGGTCAGTCCGGGTTATTTCCGCGCCTTGGGCATTCCGCTCACACAAGGTCGCTATTTTACGGAGGCTGATGGCGCGACCTCGCCGAGCGTCGTGATCGTTGATGAATCCTTCGCGCGCCGTTATTGCCTCGGCGGGCGATGCCTGGGCGGGAGAATCGGATTTCGGAGGGTTGTCTTCACCATTGTGGGAATCGTGGCTAATGCTCGGGACGAGGCAGAACAAGCTCCAACCCCGGAGGTCTACGTTCCCTTTGCCCAGGCCAGTCAACCTTACATGGCTGTGCTCGTGCGCACCGCGGGAAACCCGAAATTGTGGGCTTCGGCGGTGCGCAGCCAGGTGGCGATCATCGACAAAGATCAACCCCCGCATGACGTGATGACCTTGGACGACCTGCGGACGCAGTCCCTGACGCCGCGCCGCGTCAACATGCTCTTGTTCGGAGCATTCGGCGCCTTAGGGCTGATTTTGGCATCGATTGGCATCTATGGCATGGTGTCCTACTCGGTGAGCCAGCGCACGCATGAAATCGGGGTGCGGATGGCGCTGGGCGCCGAGCGTGGCGACGTGCTGCGCTTCGTCATCCGGCAAGGGCTGACGGTAATCCTGATCGGCGTGGCGGTAGGAATCATCGGTGCGCTGGCCCTTACTCGCTTTCTCTCCACCCTTTTGTATGGCGTGAAGCCCACCGATCCTGCCACCATTGCCGCCGTGTCCGTTCTGCTGATCGTGGTCGCGGCGCTCGCCAGCGTCATCCCCGCCCGCCGCGCCACCACGCTGGATCCCATGGTGGCACTGCGGTATGAGTAAAACAGTGAGTAGCGGACAGTGATGCGCAAGGAGAATCCCTTCAGCCCAAGTGCCGGGGCTCTTTTTTGAAGACTGTTCATTCCTTCCTAGTATTACTATGTTAAGTAGTTCTTGCATTTTTGCTCTGGTTGACCTAGCATGGGCGCATGAAACTCCTTTCTTGGAATGCCCGTTTGTGGAAGGAAAGCGTGACGCAGTTCCTTGAGTTTCTGAATCCCCTGATTGCCGGATTGGGTCGCAGCGAACGGCGCCTCGCGGCGACGCGCTACGTGGAGGGGCTGTTGATGCCCGGTCAGCGCAAAGCGATCATTCCCATGGCGGAGCGGCTGGGCGTGGACGCGCAAGGTCTGCAGCAGTTCGTGCCCGACAGCCCCTGGAGCGAAGAGGAGATGTGGCGGGCGATCCGGCAAGAGATCATTCCGCACTTGGAGCCCCTGGAGGCTTGGGTGGTGGATGAAACCGGTTGGGTCAAGCAGGGATCCCACTCGGTAGGGGTGGCGCGCCAATATTGTGGGGCGGTGGGCCAGTCGACCAACTGCCAAGTGAGCGTGGAGGTGGTGGTGAGTGACGGTTGCATCGCCGCGCCGGTGGCGGGGCGGTTGTATCTGCCCGCGGCTTGGACCGAGGACCAGGAACGCTGCCAAGCGGCGGGAGTCCCGGCGGACGTGGAGTTTGCCACCAAGCCCGCCCTGGGGCTGGCGATGCTCCGCCAAGCGCAGCACGACGGCGTGCCTCCGGCGCCGGTTTTGGGAGATAGTGTTTACGGGAACAACGCGGCGTTTCGCGCCGGGGTGCGCGCTTTGGGCCTGGAGTTTTTTCTGCAGGTCGAGGGGGCCGCCCTGCAAGGATGGGACCACGAAGTGCGCACGGAGGTCAAGCGGACCCGTCGTCGCGTTCCGGCGGGGGAACCTCCTCCCACCCCGCTGGCGGAGTTGACCCGGCGTCTCCCCGCGACGGCCTGGAAGCCGTGCTCTTGGGTCACGGCGGGCGGACAAACCCGACGTACGCGTTTGGCTTGGCAGCCGGTTTTTATCCAACCCAACCTGCGCCAGGGCGGAGAACTGGAAAAACTCTGGCTGGTGGTGGACTGGCCGGCGGGCGATGCGGAACCTTATCACTATTACTTGGCGCATCTCCACCGGCCTCCCACCAAAGCTCGTTGCCTCAAGCTGAGCCGCTCCCGCTGGCATATTGAACAATACTTCCAACGCTCCAAAGATGACTTGGGTTTGGATCATTTCGAAGGCCGCTCGTGGCGAGGTTTTCATCATCATCTGGTGCTTTCGGCGGTGGCTTATCTGTTTATCCTGACCGTCTACTTGCGCCGTAAAAAAAACTTTTGGTGCGACGTGGGAACAGATTCTCCGCGTGATCCAGCCCTGGCTGGTGAGATGGAGCGGACGATGTCCCTTCTGCAGGACGAAGTTCGAGAAAGTTTTTGACGATACCACTTAACATAGTAATACTAGCCCCATGGCTGTTCGCCATGGGCTACATGACCGTGCCCGCTTCGCCGGCTCTTGGGAATCTATGGTGCGATAGGGTGCGCGACATAGAAGTTGGAATTAGGCGGCGATAGCCGGGCGGCGGTCTTCCCAGTAATCCTCAAAGCGGCCATTGAGACAAGCGCAGCGGAGGGCAAGGATGGCGTTGGCTCCGCGGACGGTCCAGAACATCCCGGAGCGTTTGAGACGGGAAGCGACCACAGTTTTGCATCCGGCCTCAATGACGCCGGAGCCCACAAAGAGGTGTTGGCGGCGGAACTGGGGGTAGCGCATGCGCTCCGCATTCCTCTCGAAGTAGTCGGCCTCGATGCGGATCTTCTCCGCCACTTCGGAGTTACTCGATTTGAGGGTGCGGAGCACGCCCACGAGCTTTTCGATTTTCCCCTTATCCAGCAGGCGCTTCTGATGGACCTTCATCCAGGCCCTTTGCTTCCCTTCGTCGTTGGGGTACAGCCGGGCGGGCCAACTCCCACAGATGCTGTCGCGCGTGGTAAAGATCGACAATGTCAAGGGCGCCGGGAAAGTGCAGGGCGGCGAGATTCCAGATCCATTCCGCCCCGTCGCCCATCACCACCCGCAGGAGGGCGCGACTCCAGCCTCGTTTCCCGGCTTCCCGGTAAAGGCGTTGTCCGAACTCCTCGGCGGATTCGACGGCGCCGGTATAGGTGGTGGAAGCGGGGGCGCGGATCGGGTAGCCCTCGCCATCCCACGTCGTTTGGGTGAAGACGCACCCGAGCTTGACTTCCCGCGTATGCGCCGGTTGGCCCTCGACCTTGCCGTGCCGACCCACCGTCTCTTTCTTCACCACCGGGACCCCGGTCCCATCCATTTGCACGTAGAGGATGGGAATCGGCTCCCCCGCAAGGGTGGGAAAATCCAAAGGCAGGGCGCTGTGGATTTTCTCTTGCTCGCGTTGCGCGATCTCGGCCCCGAGGGTTTCCGCCGTGCGCTCCACCGATTTGGCCGTCACCTCCAAGTCGGCGAGAACTTTCATCTGTTCCCGCCCGTGATCGAAGGGAGCCTCCTGGCCCACCAGCGCCTGCATACGGCGCACCCCAGGGGAGAACTCCGTGTTCTCGATGTCCAGTTCGACATCCGCAGGAAATTGGCCGGTGTGACAGTGCGGGCATAAATAGTAGGGTCGCGACACCTCCACCCTGCCCAACACGGTGAGCACGGGCTTGGAGCGTAATCCCCCGTAGTGGGCCGCCTGACCACAGGGACACAGCCGGGTCCGGGGGTTGGGCGCGGGAGCCGGAAATTGCAGCAACTCGGTCAGGGCCGCGGCCCCGGCCTGATGCAGGGCCGAGCGCACAGCGGTCTCGATCGCCTCCAGATCCGTGCGGCCGTCTTTACGGCGCTGGGCAAAGACACGGCCCAGGAGTTGGTTTATTTCCCGCCCCATCTCCTGATGGATAACAGCAGCCGTTTTTTTTCCGCCTCCGTCCAGCCGCCGCGTGCTGGCTCCACCGGGCGACGCGCACAGATTCGTTCATTGAGGGTCACCAGTTCCGCACTGAGCTTCTGGAAACGATGAAATTCGGCGACCTCCTTTTGCGCTTTGCGTAAGGCGGCGGGGTTGGGGAAACTCTCCGTGAGGGTTTTGCCCGCGACGCGGCGGGTTAGGCGGAATTGGGGATCATGGCCGGGATCGTCCGGCTTAGCGCAATGGCAGGTGGGCTTACCACAGCGGCGCACCACGGCGGTAATCGAGCCCGGGCGAAGATCGCCCAAGTCCAAAAACTCCGCCAGGAGCTGGGATCGGTCCGCCTCTAAAGCAGCGACAGAGTCAGGCATGGAAGCCTCTCATCTGAGCATCTATATACGCTCAGAATTATAGCACAAAAAAAGAAAATCCACCGCTCCTAACTCCCATGTCGCGCACCCGGTGCGATACGGCGGCTTGACATCTGTACAGTGTTTGTGTACACTGTACACCGATGGCGCAGATTCCTCGCATCCGGTTTGACCCTGCTTCCGGTATCCCGGCCATTCATCAAATTGCCGAAAGCCTGCGCATCCTTCTGGTCGAGGGCAAGCTTGCCCCGGGGATGCAGCTTCCTTCCGTGCGCCGGCTGGCCATTGAGCTGGGGGTGCATTTCAACACGGTGGCGGAAGCGTACCGGCAAATCGCGGCCGAGGGTTGGCTGGAACTGAAGCATGGGCGCGGCGCCGTGGTGGTGCCCCGCACCGTCCGTCCGGTGCGGAACGACGCCTGGATGGAGGATTTCCGCAACCGGCTGCGCGGGATGGTGGCCCAGATGCGCTCCCAGGGCGCGCCGGTCGCCGACATCGCCGCCGAGTTGCGCGCCATGGCGAAAGAGGTGACACGGTCGTGAGACTTGCTCTTTGTGCCGTCAACATTTTCATCGGAGCGCTGGCGTTCATGGCGCCCAACCTGACCCGGCGAGAGTTGCTGTTTGCGGTCCCGGTGCCGCCCGATTTTCGCCGGAATCAAGCTGCCCGTGACGCGATTGCGAGCTATCGGACTGCGATCGTTGCGGTTGTCTTAGCAACGGTGGCCGTGCTGCTATTTTCACCCGCGCCGTATCTGGACGCGACGGCGGCGATGGCTCCGTTCGCCATCTTGCTAGTTGGTGGATTCGCGTTCTATCGGCAGAACCGCAAGCTGGCGCCGGCCGCGGTTCAGTTCGCACGGCCCCGCGAAGCGGAGCTGACGGTTGCACCCGAGGAGTTGCCACGGTTCGCCTGGCTGGCTGCCGGCCCGTTCGCGATCCTGGGAGCGGCGGCGGAGTTTTTGCGTCTTAATTGGAGCCGCATTCCCCTGCGGTTCCCGGTACATTGGGGCGCCAATGGCCGGCCTAATCGTTGGGCGGAGCGAACCACCAAAGGGGTGTATGGTCCTATGTTCTTCGGAGCCGAGATTTGCGCGTGGCTTTTGATCATGGCTTTGGCCGGCTGGCTTGGCTCCAGAAGATCGCGTTCGCGCCCCGTGACGCTGGGGATCATGATTACCGCGGAGTACCTCGTCGGAGTGCTGTTCGCCCTTATTTCGGTTCAGCCAGTGCTCGGCATGCCCGTTTGGATCATTGCGCTGGCGCCGCTGGCGATTATCATCCCGCTGGTTATCGTGGCCATCAAAAAGTTGAGCGAAACCGCCGGGCCGATGGATCCGACGCCGAACGAGTGCTGGAAGGGTGCCATTTTTTACTATAATCCGAACGATTCGGCGCTCTTCGTGGAAAAGCGCGAGGGATGGGGATATACGTTCAACTTCGCCAACCGCTGGTCCTGGGTGCTGCTGGCAGGGTTGGTGCTGGTGATCGCGTCCGCTCCATTCGTGCTGGCGTGAAACAGCTTCAACCAGTGCCCGTCAGACGCTCGTTTAGAGGCAGATGGCATGAAACATGAAGAACAGTGGAGGAAAGCCAAGAAGCTATGCCGGCTTTCGAACGAGGACATCGGAATGGCGCGCGAGTTGGGCATGGGCCCGCGCAGCCTGATCAAGAACATTCCCAGCCCAACCCAGCGATGGAAAGCGCCGGTAAAGATCTGGATTCGCGAGCTCTATGAAAAGCGATTCGGGAAAAAGGCACAAACGCCGCCCTCCCCGCCGTCACCCCGCCCCCAGCCGCCCGTCGTTGGCAGCCTGAGCCGTCCTCCCCAAGGTCTCGCTGAGCCGGAGTTCGCAGAGGTCCTTTATGACGACTGCGTCTCCCCGCCCGATGATGGGGAGGATGACCCGCACGAGATCCCATTCTGAAGAACGTACGAACGGATTACCAAATCTGGTAGCCTTAGCCAAGGCAGTTCTAACGTGCGCTTTTGTTCTGTGCGCAGCCCAGTGACAACTTTCGTTCCCCCTCAGCGGAGGGAAGTAATAGATACAAGGACCCACCATCAGAAAAGCGCTGACAGAAGCTAACGGCTCTACCGGTGTTTGCGGCGCATCCGCCGGGGTTGCGGGCAACGCGGCGGACGCGACGTAGGGCCGAACGGCGTTCGGCCCCGGCCCAGCGCCGCTGGGCCCTACGTCGTGTGCCGACCTCACGGTTCCACGGGCTCCCGCGCCCTCACGGATGGTGCTTGAATGACTGCAGTGATGAATGTCGACATCTCCCCGAATCTGCTTCAGCCGTCCCTTTGGCCGCTCCATGCAAAGCTTTTTCGCCTGCTATCGTCGAATGGGAGATTGGTGGATCATATTTCGACAATTCAGGCGGCATGCCGGTTGTCATTGCCTAGGAGGAAGCGGGCAACTCCCTTATAATGAAGCGAGAGGTTTACGGCACACTGATTGATCGCTACGGAAGAGCCTCGTCAGAGGACATTTCGAAAATCCCGAGGTAAAGACACTGGCACCGGACCTGGGCAAAAGCACGCCGTACAATTCCGAAGCGAGCGGAAAACAAGCGGGAGAATCTCACGAAGCGCGCCAGAACGGCGCACCGCGCTTCTCTTTTTGGCAGCGCGTGAAAATCTCCTTCGCGGGCAGTTTGGGTTCACTGGTTATCGGCCTGGTCGGGCGGACGCTGCGCTGGGAAGTGTTCGGCTGGGAAAACTGGCAGGCAGCGCGGCAGTTGGGCAAGGGGCTGATCTACACGTTCTGGCACCGCGAAATTATTGCCGCCACCTGGTTCTGGCGGAAGCGCGGCATCGTCGTGATGACCAGCCAGAACTTCGATGGCGAGATCATCGCGCGGGCCATCTTGAAACAAGGTTACGGCGCGGCGCGGGGCTCCAGCTCGCGCGGCGCGACCCGCGCCATGGTGGAAATGATCCGCTGCGTCCGGCGCGGCTCTGATGCGGCGTTTACCATCGATGGTCCCCGCGGTCCGCGCTTCGTGGCCAAGGGCGGCTCCGTGATGCTTTCGCGCGCTACCGGCGCCGCCATCGTCTGCTTTCACATTGCCCTGCGCCGCGCCCACGTGTTCGAAAAGAGTTGGGACCACCACCAGATCCCTTACCCCTTTTCGCGCGCCGCGGTCTTTATCGCTCCTCCTATCCTTGTTCCACGCGATGCCGGTGAGACGGAGATCGAACTGGCACAATCACAGGTCCAGGCAGCCCTGGACGCCCTCCGCGCGCAGGGCGACGAGTGGGTTCGCCAGCAGGGCCCACGGGGGAAAATCCTGCCTGACTCCACTCGGTGAGGGCGGCGCCTGGCCTGAATCTCGTGCCTTTGTCCTTTGATTGACTCGTTCTTTGGCTGGCAGATCCGTGATGCGCCAACGTTGATTACACAGCCCGTGGCGCCTTAGGCGGAGCCGGGCGGGTTCGCGCGACGGCTACGCACCCTGTGCGGCTTCCATCATTCGCCGCAGTTCCAGGTAAATCGCTTCGGCCTGGGCGCGTGATTGATCCAGGGTCCCTGAACAATCAATCAAGAAATCTGCGCGGCGGCGCTTTTCCTGCTGCGACATCTGCGCTTGGACGCGGCACTCGGCCTCTTCGCGGGTGAGGCCGGTCTTCGCCATCAAGCGCTCAATTTGCTGATCGGGCCGGCACCATGCCACCATCACCTTGCGCAAAGCGCCGTCCAGGTGCGATTCAAAAATCAGCGCCGCTTCGATAATGACCACGGCGTGGGGGTTGCGCCGCAGGCGTTCCGCCGCCAGCTCCTGCACCCGGGCGATGATCGGCGGATGAAGAATGGCATTCAGAAGGTGGAGATTTTGCTGGTCGGCGAAAACTTTGGAGCCGAGTTTTCGCCGGTCAATGCGGCCGCTGGGTTCGAGAATGTCCTGCCCAAATCGCTCGACGATTTGTTGGTACGCGGCGTAGCCGGGCTCGATAAGCTCGTGCCCGACCCGGTCAGCATCAATGGCGTATGCGCCCAGGTCCTGAAAAAAGCCCGCCACCGCGCTCTTTCCGCAGGCCACGCCGCCTGTGAGGCCAAACGACCCTCCGAGGACCGAACCCCCTCGACTGAAGTCAACTTCCCGCAAACGCCACCCCGTTCAAAAAAGCAACGGCTAACCTACTGGCTGGTGTCTGGCAAGTCATCTGGGGCGCAGCAAATCCATCCGCTCGCCGTCCGTACATCACGTAACCGCAACCTCAGCCGCGCAGGAGGACGAGGCACGACGACGGGGCGGGGGAGCTGGATTCGTATCGCACACCGCGCCTTCCGAGGACAGGACGCTATTGCCGGCCGGGAGCTAGCCGCCGACCACTGCCTTTTTCCCACGCCGCAGTCGCGCTGCCTGAATGGTGTTCGACATCAGCATGATGATGGTCAACAAGCCGACGCCGCCCGGCACCGGCGTAAGCGCCCCGGCGACGGCTCTCGCGTCTTCGGGTTGCACATCGCCCACCAGCACTTCGCCGCGCCTTTGCAAAGTGGCGAGAGCTCCCGTTGGATCGTGAAACAGTTTACGGACTTCTTCCGCTGTCGATAATCGGTTCATGCCCACGTCAATGACCGTGGCGCCGGGCTTGATAAAGTCGCCGGTGACAAAGTTGGGTTTCCCGATGGCGGCCACCAGGATGTCTCCCTCACGCGCCACGGCCGGCAGGTCGCGCGTGCGGGAGTGGCAAATCGTGACGGTAGCGTGTTCGTGCAGCAGCAACATCGCGACCGGCTTGCCCACAATATCACTGCGTCCGATCACAACGGCGCGCGCACCTTTGATGGGAATATTGGACCTCTTGAGGATCTCCAAGATTCCTGCCGGTGTACAGGGAACAAAACCTCGGCGGCCCGCCACCAGATTGCCGACGTTGATCGGATGGAAACCGTCCACATCCTTTGCCGGATCAATGGCCATCAAGACCTGCTTGGTATCGACTTGAGGTGGCAAGGGAAGCTGAACCAAGATGCCGTCAATCGCATCATCCCGGTTAAGCCCGTCGACCAACTCCAGCAACTCGGCGGTTGTCGAATCTTTTAACCGTTCGATTTTTCGGCTGCAAAGCCCCAGCGTCTCACAGGCTTTCACCTTGTTGCGGACGTAAACCTGCGAGCCCGGATCTTCGCCCACCAGCACCGCTGCCAAACCGGGCGTAATGCCTTCACGCTTCAGCTCCGCAATCTGTTGCAAGAGTTCCGATTGGATTTCATTGCGAAACTTACTCCCATCAAGTATGGTCGCCGTCAAGATAGGTCTCCCGAAGGAAAGGAATTCGCGAGCGGCTAGCTACTTTCCGCTAGCCACTGCTTCTGTTGGATGCGCACGCAGTTTAGCATAATCCACGCTTTCAGCTAAACGTTCGAAGCCCCGGAACCTGAAGAACTGTTAGCGGCTCCAGTGGATCGAAAGATCACGACCCTTTCTCACGACGCGCGTCACTGCCCCAAGGGTCCGTCATGTCGAACACCGCCACGGCCACCCCCTGCGGCACGGCTCAGATCGGCAGCGAGGGGGTGGGCAGATCTATGAATGTCGCTTCTTCCAAGTCCGCTGGCTCATCTTCTTCTGAAGGCACACCTTCTTGAGTCTGCTTTGATACCTCCTTCTCTAGCTCTTCGCGGGTCGCCAGCGCCACCCGGTTCCGCCCGGCGATCTTGGCCCGGTAGAGGGCACCATCGGCAAGCCGGATCAGCGTCTCAGAGCGCGCGCCGGCAAGATCTTCGAGCGCCACCACTCCGAGGCTGAGGGTTATGGGAATCATGCCTTCCGGGGTTTCTACGGCTTTTCGGTCGATACGGGCGCGAAAGCTTTCGGCAAAGCGGGCGGCGTCGGTGGGGTTGCATCCCGGTATCACCGCCAGGAACTCATCTCCCCCATAACGTCCCAGCGAATCATAGGTTCTCATGGCGCCCCGGAGGCGGTGGGAGGCTTCACGCAGGACGGCGTCGCCCGCCTGGTGGCCATACGTGTCGTTGATCGATTTGAATCGGTCCACGTCAATCATGACGAGAGCGAAGGGAGAGCAGGTGCGGCAAGCGCGCGCCACCTCCTTCCGCAAGATGACGAGAATGGTTCGGTGGTTCCACAAGTCCGTCAAGGGGTCACGGCTGGCTTGGTCGCGCAGGGCCTCGCGGGCTTGCAGCAATTGTTCCTGAAGTTCCACGATGCGCCGGCCGGCGCGCAGGCGTGCCCGCAGCTCAAAAGGATCAAAGGGCTTGGTGACATAATCGTCGGCGCCAGCCTCCAAGCCTTCCACAATATCTTCTTTTCGGCCCCGGGCGGTCAGGAGAATTATGTAAGTATAGGCGCGGCCCTTGCGCTGGCGAAGGCTTCGGCAGATCTCGATGCCATCTTTGCCCGGCATCATCCAATCGAGCACCGCCAAGCGCGGTGCGTCGTTCCGTTGCAGAATTCTCCACGCCTCTTCTCCCTCGGTGGCCACCAGCACCTCATAGCCCCATTTCACCAGGAACGCCTCGAGCATGCGGCGGGAAATGTTGTCATCTTCCGCGATGAGAACTCTCACGGCGACATCTCCTTAGCGAGATTTGCCAGCGCCGGGCGGAGGCACTCAAGCTCCTCTTCAAGTTGCGCTAGAGCTTCACCCGCACGCTCCAAGTCTGGTGTTCGCGCCGCCAGTTCGACTAGACCTGCGGCTTCACAAGCGGCGCGTGCGGAAAAGAGGGCCAGATTGTTCTTCAACACCTGGGTAATGCGCCGGAACTCAGCCCCGTCTTTGCGCGCTATGGCATCGCGAACGGCGGCGATCAAGGTGGGACAATCGTCGAAGAAGCTGCTGATCAGATTCCCCAGCAGCGTCTTATCCCCTTCGAAGCGCGCCAGCAACTGTTGCCTATCGAGAACCGTATCGCAGCGATTGTCGGGAGCACGACTGCCATCCGGCCCCACCGGCAGTTGAAACAAGCTCTCGATGGTCTCAAAAAGCTGTTGCGGCCGGACAGGCTTAGGAAGGTAGCCATCCACGCCCATGCTCATGATCCGGTCGCGGTCGCCTTTCATGGCGTGGGCTGTCAAGGCGATGATCGGAATCCGGCTAGTGCCGCCATTCTCTTTCGCCCGAATCCGTGCGACGCACTCCTCTCCGTCCATGACCGGCATGAGCATGTCCATTAGAATCAAATCGAAGCGGCTGGGGGACGTTCTTTCCAGCGTCTCAAGGGCCTCCCGGCCGTTTGCCACCACCTGGACCATGTGTCCCCGCTTTTCCAAGAGGCGCATGACCAACGCCTGGTTTACGGGGTTGTCTTCAGCCAACAAAATGCGTAACTTTCTTCGCTCTTCGCGCAGGGAATGCCGCGTTACCAGTGACTGGGAAGACCGCGCGGCGGGGGCTCCGAACGCCAGAAGGATAGCATCCAGGAGTTCAGATTGCTTGACCGGTTTCATCAGATAGGCTGCGATACCCAGCTGTCGACAGCGCGCCGCATCGCCGGGCTGGCCTCCTGAGGTCAGCATCAGAATCACCGCTCCGGCAAGCTCCGGGTCCTGCTTTACGAACTCGGCTACGGTGAACCCGTTCACATCTTGCATCTGCGAATCGAGGAGTATCACCGCATAAGGATTGCGCTCACGTTTGCTTTGTTCGAGCAAGGCCAGCGCGCGCCGCCCTCCGTCCGCTTCGGTGGGGATTATGTTCCAACGTCTCAACACCTCGACCAGAATATGACGATTGGTTGAGTTATCGTCCACCACCAGAGCCGGAAGGTTTCTGAGGCGGGCAAATTCCGCCCAACGCGCGGCCCCGGAGCTACGCCCCAACCCGAATCGTGCAGTAAAATGGAAGTTGCTGCCCTGCCCGGGTGCGCTTTCCACCCAGATTCGCCCACCCATCAGTCTTACCAGGTGGGAAGTGATCGCCAGGCCTAGTCCGGTGCCACCATAGCGCCGCGTCGTTGACGCGTCTGCCTGCTCAAAGGCGCCGAAGATGAGTTGTTGCTTCTCGGGAGGGATGCCAATTCCGGTGTCTCGGACGGTGAATTGCAGCGTCGTATGATCTTCGCTCTGCGACTCTACCTCAACTTGGACCACCACCTCTCCTTCTTCCGTGAACTTAATCGCGTTTCCCACCAAGTTGAGGATGGTCTGGCGAAGCCGGCCAGGATCCCCAATCAAATAGTCGGGCACCTGAGGGGAGATCGAACATGCCAACTCCAGACGCTTTTGAGACGCGCGGGGCGAGAGAGACTTCAACGTGTCCCCGAGGCTCTCGGGGAGTTTGAATTCGATCGCTTCAAGCGATATCTTGCCAGCTTCGATTTTCGAGAAATCCAGGATATCGTTTATCAGGGTAAGCAGCGAATCGGTACAGGACTTCAGCATCGTGAGATAGTCGGACTGCTCGGCGGAAAGGGGCGTATCGAGGAGGAGTTCACTCATTCCCAGGATGCCATTCAGAGGCGTGCGGATTTCATGACTCATGTTCGCCAAAAACTCGCTCTTGGACTGACTGGCGGCCTCCGCTCGCACTTTGGCACGCCCCAGATCTTCAAAGGCTTTCGTGAGCTCACGGGTGTACTGCTCCTGCCGGTCGCGGGCTGCCTCCAGTTCCTCCGCATAGCGCTTCAAGTCCTGCTCGGATTGTCGGCGGTGCGTAATATCATGAGAAATTCCGAAGGTTCCTATGATGATCCCCTGGGAGTCTCGCAGGGGCATCTTGGTGGTCGAAGCCCAGGTCACGCGGCCATCGGGCCGGATTTCCTTCTCCTCCATGTTCACCAGTGGTTGTCCTGTCCTGATGATCTGCTGCTCGTCGCTATAGGCCTTCCGTGCGTGTTCACCGGCGAAGAAATCGAAGTCGGTCTTGCCGATCGCCTGACGAGGGTCACCTAACCCAAACGACTTGGCATGTGCGCGATTGATTCGGACGAACCGGCTCTCCCGATCCTTGAAGTAGATGTAGTCAGGAGAGTTGTCCATCAACGTATGGAGCAGATGCCGCTCCTCGACCAGTGCAGCTTCGGCCCGCTCGCGCTCCGTGATGTCCTGGTAAATCCCGTAACTTCCAACGAATTCTCCGTCCAGACGAAGGGGGACGCCATGGATATCGACCTTTACCCGCGTACCGTCGCGGCGCCGCCTCAGAGTGGTGAAACGAACCATCTCGTTTCGTCTCACCCGGTCTGAAATCTCTCTCGCCTCGTCCGCCGATTGGTCAGTGGTCAGCAGGTCGTCCACCTTTTTACCGAGCATCTCCGACTCCGAGTACCCGAACATGGACTCGAAGGCGGGATTGCACATATCCACTTGGTCGTTGATGTTGACCACTACAATAGCCAGCGGGTTGTGCTCGATCAGTGCATTCAGCCGCGCATTACGTTCTTCGGTGGCCTTTTCCGCCTGCTTTCGCTCGGTAATATCGGAGACCAGGAAATCGAGACCTACGAGTCGGCCGCCGGGATTGCGCCGAAGCACTGCCGTGCATCTTACCCACCGCATTGAACCGTGCTTGGTGACGATGCGCAGGTCGGTCACGGGCGGATCGCTTCTCCCCCACAGCCTGCCCGCCTGGGCGATGACGGCAGGCCGATCCTCCTCAAAGACCATGTGCAGCCACAGATGGGAGTCCCGTTGGAGTTCCTCCGGGGTGTATCCGGTAACCGCTTCACATCCGACGCCATAACCGGCTCTTACGAGCCGTCCGGCGACGATTTCGACGCTGCAAATGAAATCCGTGACCGCGCCTACAAGACGCCGATACCGGCGCTCGCTTCGTCTCAGTGCCTCCTCGGCGTGTTTGCGCTCGGTTATATCGTTCATTACTCCCAGGTAAGCGACGGGCTTGCCCTTAGCGTCAAACATGGGAGCGGTCGAGAGTTGAAAATCCACCCAGGTGCCGTCCCTCCGTCTGCGGCGCAATTCGACGTTCGTGATTGATTTCCCCTCCACGGTTTGTGCAAATCTTGCCCGGTGACTTTCCCTGTCTTCCGACGGAACGTAGGGAAGGGGCCTCCCCAACACCTCCCTGGCAGTCCACCCGAACAACTTCTCCGCCCCGGGATTCCACATTTGCACCAGATCCTCCGCATCGAGGACGGTGATCGCCTCCGGCGAGGCTTGCACAACGGCATTGACCAGCTCATGAGCCTTTTGCAAAGTCTCATCCGTTTGTCGGCGGTGGAGGGCTGCGCCCAATGTCCGCGCGGCAGCGCGCAATGCCTCTGTTTCTACGCTCGACCACTGGCGGGCGCTCAAGCAATCGTCAAAACCGATGAAACCCCACCAGGTGACATCGACGAAAATTGGCACCGTGATCAGTGACTTGATGTCCTGGTCTTGGAAGTGCCGTCGGGCTGGTTCCGGAAGTTCGGCGATAATCGCCTGGATAATCCTGCCCTGGCCCAGGCCTTCCATCCAATCTTCCAGGCGCCTTGCCTTCCAGGACAAGCGTTGCAGTGAGGGATTGACGAGCTGCGAGGTAATTCCCGGAGCTGTCCACTCGTAGCGCTGACTGGTCAAGGTTTCATCGTCCGGGCCAGGCCTGTTCTCGTTCTCGAAGATATATGCCCGGCTTACGCCGATGGATTGTCCCAGGCGCTCCAAAACGGCTTGGATGTTTGTTTCCCAATCGCCACCCGAAAGCAGCTTTTCTGCGGCAAAACTCACTGCTTCGAGGATGATATCGCGGCGATGAAGAGTTTCTAGTACCGCCAGTTGAGCGGTGATGTCCCGATTAAAACTCAGGATGGCCGCCTTGCCCTCACATTCTCCGCTTGATAGGCTCACTGCAATTTTTATAGGGCGCCCGTCCTTGCGGAGGTGAACCGATGTGAATTCGGAACAACCTCCGGTCTCTTGGATCCGGCGAATCTCCTCCTCGTATCGCCCGATATCCGCGACAAGAACCTTCAGACTGGAGCCCACCAGTGCGTTGCGATCCCATCCGTACACTTCACAGGCTTTGCGATTGCAATTCAGAATGATGCCGCTTTCCGTCGCGTGAACGAGAATGGCGTCGTTTGCTTTTTCGAAAAGTTCGCGATACTGCCGTGAGAGTGCAGCCTCTCGCCTCAGCCACTCGCGCATAACAGCGGTATGCCCGTCCGCCATTTTCCGATATAAGACGAAACCCGCCAGGGCGCCGAGAAATCCGAAAATCGCTATTGCCAACCACACCAGCGGCGCCGGGGCGGACGCCGGTGGAAGGCGCAGAGGAGGAGTGATCACAATGGTGGCAAGCCTCCGGGAAACCAAATGACCCGGCGCATCCTGCACCGCGCCCGGCGGGGCGAGCCTGAGCGACGAGAAGCTCTGTTCGGATGCAGATGCAATTGGACCGCATCCCACCAAGGCGAACAGCAGCAGAAGCCGGCAGCATACATTCCGCCAGTCCTCCATCCCTGAATTGGGCCGTCGTAGGTTCACTGCGTCTTCTCGATGTGACCGTGCAAGTGATCGAGCTGAGGCTGGACGAACCGGGCATAGCATTCCGGACAAATCCCATGGCTGAACTGGGCCTCGGAATGGTCGCTGATGTACGCATCGACTTGCTGCCAGTAGTTCCGATCGTTCCGGATTTTCTTACAGTAAGAACAAATGGGCAGTAGTCCTTGCAGCGTCTTAACCCGCGCCAGAGCCTCTTCCAATTGCCGAACGCGCTGCGCCAGCGCTCCCTGAAGATCCAGAACGCGGATTCCCACTTGCACGCGAGCGCGAAGCTCCTCACGATCAAACGGCTTGGTGATGTAATCGTCCGCCCCCGCCTGGAGGCCGAGGATTTTGTCTTCCTGGCCTCGTCGTGCCGTCAAAAGGATCAGATACACCGGACACGCCCTCTGGCTTTGGCGGATGCAGCGGCAGATCTCGATTCCATCCATGCCCGGCATCAGCCAATCGAGAATCGCCAATTGCGGCGCATCTTCCTTTTGCAACGCTTCCCACGCGCGCGTGCCGTCTTCCACCGCCACCACGTCATATCCCCACTTCCGCAGATTTCCCGCGAGAATGTGCCGAGATACTGACTGGTCCTCCGCTACCAGGATCTTCATGGAAGAGTTCATTTCCTGTTTCGCCGATTTGGAGACCGCCAGCCGCCACTCCGGTTTTCAGCCCCGAAAATTCATTGACCATGCGGTTGGCCCATCCCTGCGGTGCGAAGCACGTTGGAAAGGCCTTCGAGGGTATAGGGTTTTCCAATGAATGCCGCGGCGCGGGCGTCCGGAGCGTCCCGCAGCATCTCGCCGGTGCTGTAGCCAGACGCGAAGACCACCTGCACTTGCGGCTCAATCTGCCGCATTCGACGATATGTTTCGAGACCGCTCAAATCCGGCATGATCAAGTCGAGCAGAACGAAGTCAATTTCCTTGCGACGCTGCTCAAAGACTTGGAGGGCTTGATTGCCGTCTTCAGCGACCAAAACTTGGTAACCGAGGCACTTCAATCCTTCGGCTGCAAAGGCTCGAACAAGCGGCTCATCGTCCACTACCAACACCGTTCCGCCGCCACGCTGCAGCTTTCGCAATCCTCCTCCGCCCGACCCCAGGGGCGGAGCCGGAATCAGGGGAAGTGAGATGGTGAAGCGCGCGCCGTGGCCCGGTTCGCTTTCGACATTCACGAACCCACCGTGGGTCTTAACGAACCCATAGACCATAGCCAGACCCAGCCCCGTACCGCGGCCCGGTTCCTTCGTGGTGAAGAAGGGCTCGAATACCCTTGGCAGGTCGTTCTGTGCGATTCCTACGCCCGTATCCCGGACGGAAATGCTGGCATAATTGCCCGGCGCACAATGGTCAGCGAGTTCGACGGAAGGCGCAGCCACGGTCGTGGCGCGCCCTTCCAGAGTCAGGGTCCCCCCTTGCGGCATGGCGTCTCGCGCGTTGATGCAGATGTTAAGCAGGGCCTGTTCGAGGTAACTTGGCTCCGTGTTCAACCATAAAGGCTCACTACTCTTGCGGGCAATAACTCTAATGTTTCGGTCGAACGTCCGCGCCACCATTCGCCTCACCCGGTCGAGAACGTCGTCAACGCACACGGGTCTAACCCGCTGCTGCTCAGGGCGGGCGAAGGCCAGGAGTTGGCGCGTGAGGTCCGCGGCGCGTAGGGCCGACTGCTCAATCATGCCCAATGACTCCTGCAAAGGATCGTCAGAGACGAGCTGCTGACGGGCCAGTGACGCGAAGCCTAACATGACGTTCAGCAAGTTATTGAAATCGTGAGCGATGCCGCCCGCCAGGGTTCCCAGAGCCTCCATTTTTTGTGCTTGGAAAAGCTGCTGCTGCAGGCGCCCGCGTTCTTCCTCCGCCTTCTTCCGTTCATCAATGTCCTGCACCATCTCCAAGAAATAGGCGGGCCGGCCTGCGGCGTCATGGAGCAGGGAAATATGGGTCGCGCACCAGACGGATTCACCGGACTTCCGCACGTAGCGGGCTTCGAGCGCCACTTGCCCGGTTTCACTGGCGATCAGTCTGTCAATCTGCTCTTGTTCTGCTGCCGCGTCCTGAGGGTGGGCGATTTCAGAAAAATGCTTTCCCTCCAACTCATCATTCGTGCAACCCAGTAAGCGCGCGAAGGCCGGGTTAACTGTGGAAAACCGTCCGTCCAGGCTGGCGAGCGCAACACCAAATTGAGCCTGTTCAAAAATCGAGCGGAACCGTTCTTCCGAAACACGCAATTGCTGGTAGAGTTCGCTTCGTTCGAGGGCTAGCGCAGCCTGTATTGCTACTTGGTCGATCAGCTTGCGGGTGACGGAACGGATACCTTCCGGCTGTGCCGCCGCCACATCCAGAACCCCCAGCACACGTGTACGCGTTTGTAACGGCACAGCGTAGACACACGCTTCTTCCGCACCGAATTGCGGGCAGCGCGGATCCTGATCGGCTCGCGGAATGTAAACCGGTTCCCTCTGCCCGATGGCCCATGCCAAATGGGTGGGTGACTGGAGGGGGACCACATCCTGAGCGACTCCGTTTCTTCCTCCGCAGGCAACCTGCTGAAGCTCGCCCGTAGACTCGTCCAACCGGTAGATTCGCGCGTAGCGTAGCCGCTCCCGATCAGCCAAACGCGACAGAATGGTCCCGAGTACCGATTCCACGTCGAGGGCGCTGGCTAGCGCGGCGTTAAGCTCAACCAGAAGTGAAAGCTGGTGGGTCCGTGCTTCGAACCCGTCTTCCAGACCGGCTATGCCGGAGGTGGAGACTAGTGCTTCACGCGGCGCCATGACAGGCGGCCGGCTCTTCCCGTGACCCACGGTTGGGCCATTGCTCGGCATGATCGTAGCCATAGTGGATCCCCTAGCCGATTCTCTGCGCCTGACTGGACGACTTCTGCCGGCCTGTACGCCATCGACAACTCGGCCGCCGTACACGCAGAGTCACCCTGCAATTATCTTTTCGGCAACATGGGGATTAAACTTGAGGCGTTGGCAGATTCCTTTTCCCCTTGACATGTCAGGGTACCAGGCGTACGAAAAGTAAGTGAGGACGAAAACGAAGCATTGAAACGCACGGTAAGCGTTGTAAGTTCGGCGTGCGCTGGCCAGCAGGTTCCTATGACTCGGAGAAGGTTTTTGGGTGTTACCGCAGGCGTCGCTGCTCTGGTTGCGGGTTCCGACAGCGGCTCCGTGCCGATCATTGACACGCATATCCACCTGTTTGATCCCCGACGGCCTCAAGGGGTGCCGTGGCCTGAAAAGAGCGACACGATTCTGTACCGCCCCGCCTTGCCCGACCGATATCGTGCCGTGACGAAAGGCATGGGCGTTGTGGGCGCGATTGAGGTGGAGGCAAGTCCCTGGCTGGAGGACAACCAATGGGTTCTGGACATCGCCGCCAAGGACACCATCATTGTTGGAACGGTCGGCGACCTGGAGCCCGGCAAGCCCGAGTTCCGCCGCCACCTTGAACGGTTTCACCGGAACCCGCTGTTTCGGGGCATTCGCTATGGGAACTCGTGGGGCAGGAGCCTCTCCGAGGACCTGTCGAAGCCGAACTTTGTTTCCGACCTCCAAGCGCTCGCCGATGCTGACCTTGCGCTGGATACGGCAAATCAGGACCCCGCGCTGATTGCGGCAGCATTAGGTGTTACCGACAAAGTTCCCAAATTGCGAGTGGTCATTGATCACCTGCCGCAACTGGAGCCTCCGGAGGAACCGGCAGCTCGCAAACAACTTCGAGCCAACCTGCGGGAACTGGCGGCTCGCCCGCATGTATACGTGAAGATTTCGGAAGTGTTCCGTCGGGTTGACGGCCAAGTCCACTACGACGTGGAATTCTACCGGTCGCGGCTGGATGAGCTATGGAGCATTTTCGGAGAGGACCGGCTGATGTACGGCAGCGACTGGCCGAACAGCGACCACTTGGGATCTTACGACCAAGTGCTGCACGTCGTTCGCGAATACATGAGTGATAAAGGTTTGGCAGCGCGAGAAAAGTTCTTTTGGAGGAATTCCATCAGCGCGTATCACTGGATCAGGCGAGCCGGCGACCAGCCGAGAGACAGTGACAGGTGACCAGTGACGAGCAAGACGACCTTGACTGCACGCATTGGCTCGCACTCTTCACTCGTCACTGTCATTCGTCACTGACTTCTCCATCAGTTCGGCGTACCCGCAATGGCAGGGGTAAGGTCGACGTCGTGGGTCGGCCGCTCCTTATGTTCGGGCACCGGTTCTCTTTCCAAGCCCAACTCCACGACTTCCTGAATGGTCTTTACATAGTGGAGGGCCAGTCCCTCGATCATTTCGGGGTTCAGGTCCTCGTGGACGTTCGGTTCATTATCGGCAGGCAGAATAACATCGGTCACACCGGCCCGTTTGGCCGCCAGCACTTTCTCCTTGATTCCGCCGATGGGCAACACTTGCCCGCTGAGCGTGATCTCGCCGGTCATGGCCAGGCGCTGACGCGCAGGCCTCCGCGTTAATGCCGAGACGAGGGCAGCCACCATGGTCACGCCCGCCGACGGGCCGTCCTTGGGAATGGCTCCGGACGGAACGTGAATGTGAATGTCCTTGGACTGGAAGAACTCCGGATCGATGTCGTAATCCGCGGCATGGGAGCGGACCCAGGCCAGCGCGGCCTGCATGGATTCCTGCATGACCTGGCCCACGTGGCCAGTCATGGTGAAGCCCTTGCTGCCCTTCATGGCGTTGGCCTCCACGTACAGGACGTCGCCGCCCGTAGGCGTCCAGGCCAGTCCCACCATCACGCCAGGTTGGCGAGTGCGCTCCACGATTTCCGTTTCCAAGCGGTGACGTTGAATTCCCAGGAAATCCCGCAGGTTGTCAGGAGTCAGTGAAAGCTTCTCCGGCTTGCCTTCCGCGATGCGGCGGGCCTGCTTGCGGCAGACGGTAGCAATTTCTCGCTCCAGGTTGCGCACACCGGCCTCGCGGGTGTAGTGCCGGATGATGCTGGCCAGCGCCTCCTTGGAGAATTCAATCTGCTCAGGGGACTTGACGCCGTGCTCCTCGGTTTGCCTGGGGATCAGATGCCGGATGGCAATCTGGATTTTCTCCTCCTCGCTGTATCCCTGCAACTCCAGCACTTCCATACGGTCGAGGAGGGCAGGGGGCACAGTGTCCAGCATGTTGGCAGTGCAGATGAAGAGCACTTTGGAAAGATCGAATTGGACGTCCAGGTAGTTATCACGGAAATGCGAGTTCTGCTCGGGATCAAGCACCTCGAGCAACGCGGAGGACGGATCGCCGCGAAAGTCGCGTCCGATCTTATCCACCTCGTCGAGCATAAAGACCGGGTCACGGGTTTCGGCCCGCCGCACCCCTTGGATCACCTGGCCGGGCAACGCACCAATGTACGTGCGCCGATGGCCGCGAATCTCCGCTTCGTCGTGAATGCCGCCTAACGACATCCGCACGAATTTGCGATCGAGAGAACGCGCAATCGATTTTCCCAGCGAAGTTTTGCCGACACCCGGGGGCCCGACGAAGCACAGGATGGGTCCCTTAAGCTGCGGCTTCAATTGCAACACCGCCAGATAGTCCAGAATGCGCTCTTTGACCTTTTCGAGATCCCAGTGATCTTCGTCGAGGACCTGTTTTGCCTTGGCAATATCCACCCGGGTCTCGCTGACTTTGTTCCAAGGCAGGGCCACGAGCCACTCGAGGTAGGTGCGGGTCACGTGATAATCCGCGGCTGCAGGCGACATCTTCGCCAAGCGGGCCAGTTCTCGCATGGCTTCTTTCTTGGCTTCCTCGCTCATTCCCGCCGCTTCGATCTTCTTGCGGAGTTCTTCCACTTCCTGCTGCTCGTCGGCCTCACCCAGTTCCTTTTGAATTGCCTTCATCTGCTCGCGCAGGTAGTACTCGCGCTGGCTCTGAGTCACCTGGTCCTGCACGTCCGATTGGATCTTGGAACGGAGTTGCAGAACCTCCACTTCCCGCGCCAGTTGCCGATTCAGGCGCTCCAGGCGAACCTTCAGCTCGAGGCTTTCCAGCAGTTCCTGTTTCTCGGTGCTGGACAGCGAGGGCAGGTTGGCGGCGATAAAATCTGAAAGCCGGCTGGGATCGTCAATGTTCATCACGACGGTTTGCAGGTCATCGGACAGCGTCGGGGAAAGCTGCACAACCTGTTGAAACATGGTGGTCACGCTGCGCACCAGCGCGTCAAAGTCCGATTCCTTCCCGCTCGGGGTAATGTCCGCCAACGGCTTCACCCGGGCGCGCAGGAAAGGATCCATCTGCGTGACTTCCTCGATGGCGATTCTCTGGAGGCCTTCCACGAAGATGAACAGACTTTGGCTGGGCAGCTTGATGATTTTGTGGACGAAAGCCACGGTTCCAATTTGAAACAGATCAACCGGTTGAGGGTTATCCACCCGGGGATCGCGCTGGGAGATGACCCCGACGTACTTCTCATCTTCTTTCAGGTCGTTGATCAGCTTCAAGGAGCTATCCCGTCCTACGGTGAGCGGTAGGATGGCATTGGGAAAGAGCACCGTGTCGCGGACCGGAAGAATGGGTAGCGAGTTGTAGTCAATCGGCGCTTTTTGTTTAGAGGGCATTTCTTTCAAACCTCATTCCTAGTATTTGCTGCCGGCGCGGGGGGGAAGACGAAACAAGACACTCTACACCTTATTGTAACATGTTGATAGGCCAATCTTTGCAGACGGCCCCGCACGTCGCGGTTCGTCACCGGTTGCGCCGGCAACGCCACGCCGATAGCCAGGGTATTAGATGCGGGCGCGGCCCACGGCGACGCTCGCGAAAGCCATTGCTTCCGATGGGGTTGGCAGGGTATCTTGAACACTCTGCTCCGCAAGGAGAAAACCGCATGATTCAGGACTTGGCACACGCCTTCCACGTGAGCAATATAACCTTCTATTCCCTGTTGTTTGGAATATTGATCATCACTGCCTTACTTGTGGGGTTTGGCCTGAACCGCGCCCTGCACTTTTGGGCGAAAAGACTGCCTCACGGTTGGGGCCAGTTCTTCTTCTTTCTGCTGGAGACGCTGCCGCTTCCCCTGCTGTTGATCGCTGCCCTCTACCTGGGATTGGAGGCCCTTCCCGTTCCCGCGCAGTTCGAACACCTGGCCTCCAAGCTTCTTTTGGCGCTGGTGATCCTGGTTTTGATGTATTTCCCCGCCAAGATTGTAACCCTGTCCTTGCGCCGCATGGCTGAGCAGCGGCCCTCGATGAAACGAGTGACCGAGCCGGCAGCATTTGTGATTCGAATCGTCTTCGCGTTGCTGGGAACTATCATCTTCCTGGACAACATCGGTGTTACCCTCACCGCACTCTGGACGACGCTGGGGATCGGCAGCGTGGCCGTAGCCCTGGCTTTGCAAGATACGCTGAGCAACTTCTTTTCCGGCCTTTATATCATGGCTGATCGGCCCGTAAGGCTGAATGATTACATCAAACTTGAATCCAGCCAGGAAGGTTACGTTTTGCGGATCGGGTGGCGCTCCACCATCCTGAAGACGCTTGGGAACAACTTCGTGATCATTCCCAATTCCACGCTCGCCAAAGCTACGATTATCAATTTCTCCGCGCCCGGGCCGCAAATGTCCTTTGGCTTGCCGGTGAGCGTACCGTACGGCACCGATCCCACTTTGGTGGAAGAGGTGCTGCTGGAAGCTGTCCACGAATGCATTCGCGACGGCCTACCAGGCTTGCTGGCCACGCCAGAGCCCTCGGTATCGTTCATTCCGGGGTTTGGAGCGTCAGCCCTGGAGTTCTCGCTCAACATGCAAATCAGCCAGTTCACGGACCAGTATCCCATCCAGAGTGAGGTGAGGAAACGTATCCTTAAGAAGTTCCAGGAAGCAGGGATTGAAATGCCTGTCTCTGCACGTACCCGGAACACCGACCGGATGGCCAAAGACGCCGCCAGCGCCAGTTCCAAACCGTAACAGCGCAAGGGACGGTTCGGAGTTTCGTTGACACCCTGTCAGGCCTTCGCTATAGTGAATCCCTGGGCGTTGGAGCACCCCGATCTCTGGCTCCCTGATGTTGATTAATGGATCGGCCCGAGCAATTCCTTCCTGGTGAAGGTTAGGTTCGAAGGCTCATGAATCTCCCCATCTCGCTAACCCTTCTCCGGATTTTCTTTGTGCCCTTGGTGGTCGTGTTGTTGCTTACCAAGGGCGCGACCATGGATCTGTGGGCTGTGGCAGTCTTTCTCCTGGCCGCCGTCACCGACCTCCTGGATGGTTACATCGCCCGCAAGCGCAGCCAAATCACCACCTTGGGAATCTTACTCGATCCCATTGCCGACAAGCTGCTCACGGCTGCCGCATTTATCTCATTGGTGGAACTCCACCTTGTGCCCGCCTGGATGGTGGTGATCATCGTGGGCAGGGAATTCGCCGTCTCCGGCCTGCGCTCCATTGCTTCCGCCGAAGGGTACGTGCTGGAGCCCTCGGAGCTCGGTAAGACGAAGATGGTGTTTCAGGTAGTGGCCATTACGGTCATCATCCTGCAAGCACGGCGTTTCCCGATTTTCCATTCTCTCGGTCAAGTCTTGTTGTGGATGGTTGTGCTGTTTGCGGTGGCCTCGGCCGTACAGTACTTTTGGAGCTTCTGGAAACGTCTGGACGAGCGAATAAAGCGTCGCGCCTCCCGCCGCGTGATGAATGTGGGGCGTGATGAGAAAGAACCGGAGCAGAAAGATGTTGCCGCTCACTGAAGGCGACCAACACACGCTGCTGCGCATGGCGAGGGAAGCGTTGGAGTCGCATCTGAATTTTGCGGACCCTCCCGATGTCCCGCAACCCGACGATACTTTGCGCCAACCGTGCGGCGCCTTCGTGACGCTGCGTAAAGGAAGAAATTTGCGGGGATGCATTGGCGTCATTGCCGCGGACAAACCACTTTACATGACGGTGCGTGAGTGTGCGGTTTGGGCGGCCCTGCACGATCCGCGCTTTTCTCCCGTGACGAAAAGCGAGTTGCCCGGACTGACCCTTGAAATCTCTGTCCTCTCGCCGCTAGAGGACATCGCCCCCGAGGACGTCGAGGTTGGGCGGCACGGCCTGGTGATCTCCGAAGGAGTCCACCGCGGACTCCTGCTGCCGCAGGTGGCAGTGGAATGGAAGTGGGACCGCGAGCGTTTCCTGAGCGCGACGTGCCGCAAGGCCAATTTACCCCCCGATGCGTGGCGCTACGGAGCGCGCATTCAGGCCTTCACGGCACAAGTTTTCGAAGAGTCTCCTGCCCCCAGCGCCTCCCATCCAGCCAGTTCTTCCCACTCTGCGGCATAAGCCCTTTCCCTTTCCATCAGCTTGCCAGTTGCAGCGCTTCCTGCCTCGCTCGGGCAAGAATCTTCACCGGGTCGCCGCTGGGATAAAACTCCATGGCCACGTAGCGCTGGTAATTCAGTTCTACGAGCTTCTTGTAGATGTTGGTGTAGTTGATCTCTCCGGTTCCCGGTTCGTGGCGGCCGGGAACGTCGGCGATGTGAATCAGGCCCACCTTATCCACATGTCTCTGCAAGTTGGCAATCAAGTTGCCGCCGGAAATTTGGGCATGGTAGAAATCGTAGAGAAACTTCACTTGCGGGTGATTTACCTCCTCGATGATGCGGAAGGCCTCCGGCACCGACCACATGTAGTAGTGCGGATTTTCTTCGAGGTCGATGTTTTCCAGCAGCAAGGTTACGCCCTTGCCCTCCACCAACTGCGCTGCCTGTTTCAGCCCTTCCACGCAACTATCGTGTTGAACCTGCGGCGCGAGTCCCGGCACCACGTTGCCTGACATCACGATGAGTGCGGGGCACTGGATCTTCTCCATGATCGGCAGTTGGGCGTGGATTTCAGCCAGGAAGGCCTCGCGCACACTCGGATCACCTGCACCGTGGTGGATGCCCGCGGTGCAATCGACGGTGATACCCAGTTCGGCCCGCTTCCGGTTGCAGCGGCGAAAATCATCCTCCGACCAATGCGCGCATTCACCCACTAATTCCACCGCGTGGTAACCCGCCTCGGCAACCTTCTCCAGGCGTTGCTCGAAAGGCAACTCGTGCCAGACCGTCCACAACATGATTGAGGTTTTGAACTGCGCTTCCACCCTGTTTGGCCGTGCGGGGGGCGTGAGGGCTGCGTCCGGACGCGCGGCGCCGGGGCGCGGCGCCGCATTCGCCAGTGGTTCAAGCGCCAGCGCCGCCTTACCCAGTGTGGCGCCGGCAAGAGTTTTGGAGAATTCTCGTCGATTCATCGCTGCGCTCCCGAATTGGATTTTTCTGCTCCCCTTCCGCTGGCGGAAACGGCCTGCGAAAGGGCATCCCCCCTATTTTGTTTCCACTTCTTCGTTCGCTGACGGTTTACTCTCGTTGCCGGAAAGATCCACGGCGGTTACGTAATAGGTCAGGGTTTTGCCCGGCGCCGCCGTGGTATCTCGATAGATGGGCGTGCGTAGCAGTTCTTTGTTCAACCGTCGAGGGGTATGGTCCTCCAAGCGATAAACATTGTACCCTGCCAAATCAGGTTCCGTATTGGCAGTCCAGACCAGTTCCACTGCCCCTGCCGAGTAGATGCTGGATAATCCCTGCGGCGGGGCGGGCGGGAACACGTCGCGGGGCGTGACTTTGACCGTCGGGGAGACATCACTCATGGCCAGATGTCCCGGCCCGCCAAAAAGGGCGCGCACCTGGTAGTAGTAGGTGTGGCCGAACTCAAACTCGCTATCGCGGTACGGGGACGTGGCCGTCTCGCCCAACGCTTCGAAGCTGTCGGGCTTGCCCGTGGAACTGCGGTAGATGCGGTAGCCGGAGACGTCGTGCACCGGGCCGCCGCTGAGCGATGTGGCGGGTGGCGCGAATTGTACTTCGACCGCTTTTTCGGTAGTCACGCACTTGATGCTACCCACGGGCTCCGAGACGTCGTAGATCGGCACGTCAACGAAATTGGATGGACTGCTTTCCAGAGGTCGGTGCCGGAATCCCCGCGTTAGCGTGCGGACACCGACGACCAAGGTCCGCCCCCGCCAGTCGTGAAATTCCTGGCCGCTCAGATGAGCGGAATAGGTGACGACGTTGTTGGGCGCGTAGGGCAGCCACTCATGGGGAGTGAGGCGGGTCCAAATCTCCGGTTCCGGCAGTTTGGAAACCCCCGGGCCGCGAGGGGCGATGCTGCGCAGGATCTCGATCTCCAACGGCTTCGTCAAGCGCTCGCCGCCCGTGGTTTCCTGGGGAAGGCTGAAGTGTAATTCCAGGCTTTGGCCGATTTGCATGACGGAGAGGTTCGTGATGCGTGCGGGCAACTCCAAGCGGGGCGGTTGCGGAGTCCCTTGGACACCGCAGCCGAACAACGCGGCCGCGCCCGCCAACAACAGTACTCGAAGAATCCGCTTCGGCAGCGTACTGCGACAAAACGAGAAGTGGAGGGCGGCCCCGCGGCGCGCTCGAGGAAGAGGTTTCACAGGATGTATCGGCTGAGGTCTTGGTTCTTGACGATATCCGTCAATTGCTTCTGCACGTATTGCGCGTCCACGCGAACCACTTTCTTCTTCAGGTCCGGCCCTTCAAAGGATATTTCATCCAGCAATTTCTCCATAATCGTGTGCAGCCGGCGCGCGCCGATGTTTTCCGTAGCTTCGTTGACGGCCGCGGCAAACTTGGCGATCTCCTGGAGTGCGTCGTCAGTGAAAGACAGCTTGATTGCTTCCGTCTCCAGCAGCGCGGTGTACTGTTTCACCAACGCGCTTTTGGGCTCTTTGAGAATGCGGATGAAATCGTCCGTAGTGAGTGAATGCAGCTCCACCCGGATGGGAAAGCGGCCTTGCAATTCCGGAATCAGGTCAGACGGCTTGCTGACGTGGAAGGCCCCGGCGGCGATGAACAGCACGTGGTCGGTGCGGACCATGCCGTACCGCGTGTTGATCGTGGTTCCCTCAACAATGGGGAGGATGTCGCGCTGCACACCCTCGCGGCTCACGTCCGGCCCGCCCCCGCCCCGTTCCCGGCCCGCAATCTTATCGATTTCGTCCAGGAAGATAATACCGGATTGCTCCGCGCGCTCCACCGCGGTGCGGGTGACCTGGTCCATGTCAATCAGCCGGTTTTCCTCTTCCTGGATCAGGTAATCCATGGCTTCAGTTACATGCATGCGCCGCTTCTTGGTGCGCTGTCCGAACAGGCCGGGAAGGATATCCTTGATGTTGATATCCATCTCTTCCACGCCCTGCGAGGTGATGACCTCGAACGCCGGCATGGTGCGGTCGCGCATCTCCACTTCCACTTCGCGGTCATCCAGCTTACCTTCGCGAAGCTGGGCGCGGAGTTTCTCGCGGGTGCGCTGAAATTGCTCGTGCGCTGCCGCGCGCCCGTCATCGCCTTCGCCCGCCGGTCTCTCCGGCTTCCGCGCCAGGGCGGGAGGCGGCAGCAGCAGATCGAGCAAGCGCTCCTCCGCGTTCTGCTCCGCTTTCTCCGCAATTTCATCCACCTTTTCTTCGCGCACCATGTCGATGGACACTTCCACCAGGTCGCGGACCATCGATTCCACGTCGCGTCCAACATACCCTACTTCGGTAAAGCGCGAAGCTTCCACCTTGAGGAATGGTGAGTTGGTCAGGCGCGCCAGGCGGCGCGCAATTTCCGTCTTACCCACGCCCGTCGGCCCGATCATGATGATGTTCTTGGGGAGGATCTCATCGGCTAGCTCCGGTGACAGCTTCTGCCGGCGCGTGCGGTTGCGGAGCGCCACCGCCACTGAGCGCTTGGCGTTGGCTTGGCCGACAACGTATTTGTCCAGCTCGGCCACAATCTGCCGTGGCGTCAGTTCATCGAGCGATGTGGCTTCTTCGATATTCTCAGGTAAGTAGAAAACCATGTCTAAAGTTTAGAGGGTAAAGGGTAAAGGCTAAAGACCAAGACCTGCAGCTTTACCCTCCTGAACCCATTTCTGAAGTCTTAAAGGTAAGGTGTAAGGCCTAAAAGGCGGAAGGTTTATCCTTTACCCTTTAGACTTTACCCTTCTCCCTTTACCCTTTTCTCACAGCTCCTCAATCACCACTTGGTCATTGGTGAAAATGCAGATTTCTCCGGCTATGAGCATCGCTTCCCGCACAACGTCTTTGGCGGGCAGCGATGTGTGCTTGGCGAGGGCGCGCGCGGCAGCCAACGCGTACGGTCCGCCCGAACCAATGGCCACAATGCCGTCATCCGGCTCAATCACGTCGCCATTGCCGCTGACCAGGTAAGTGTATTTCTCGTCCGCCACCAGAAGCAGCGCTTCCAAGTGACGCAAGGCACGATCGGTGCGCCAATCCTTGGCCAATTCCACCACGGCCCGATTCAAATTTCCGTGGTATTCCTCCAACTTCTGTTCAAAACGCGAAAACAACGAGAGAGCGTCGGCCGTGCTGCCGGCAAAACCGGCGATGACCTTGTCATTGAATAGGCGACGGATTTTACGCGCCTTCTGTTTGACGACGCTTTCGCCCATCGTGACCTGACCATCGCCACCCATGGCTAACCGGCCACCCTGCCGCACGCAGAGTATAGTGGTGCTGCGAATTCCGGATGACTTTTTCACGCACGCCATTATAACAGAACGGGATAAGCGACTAGGGATAAGGGGTAAGGGATGAGGGATAAGGGGTAGGGATGCCTTGCAGTTCCGTTGTTCAGTACGGTCGCTCGCGTCCCATTTCCCCTTATCCCTTATCCCTTACCCCTTGCCCCTTCCTCACTCTGCCGTAAAGTAATTCGAGGGATAGTCCTCGTTGAGCTTGGCAAAATTCCGGAAGGTTTCTCCTATGCGATCACCGTTCAGATAGCGCGTGATGTGCATGGGGAGCTGGATTCCGTCGATCATCTTATAATCCGCATAGGCATCCGAGTAGTCATCCCAGGCCTCCTCCTTGACGTTTCTCACCCGGTAGGTGATGCGCGCCGGTACGAGGGTTTGGCGGTGCAAGTCCAGGCGCACGCTGGCCCCCCCCGGCTCAGTGATTTCAATTCCCTGTGTAGGTACGTTATCCACAAAGTCCATCCGGCCTATTTGGATCAGCACACCCGGTTGGTTGATGCGCAAACGCAAGAGGTTTTCAATGCTGTAGCGGGTAGCCAGAATCCAGCCCTTCAGTTGCTGTTCGGGCTGGGCGATCAGTCCGTAGCGATCGAGTTCCCATCCCTTGTCGCCGTTGTTAATCAGGATAACCGGCTTGGTTTTTCCATAGGAGAAGCGGCGCTTGTCCGGGTACTGGAACCAACTCTCGAACGGCTCCACGCCCGCCATTTCCCCGTCCTGGAACATGAAGACGCGGCCCTTTGAGGTGAGGGATTTCGCGTTCAAAAAGGCTTGGCCGCCCAGGGCCTGAATGGTGCGGTCCAGCATTTGTCGCGCTTGGGGGTCGACGTGCGAGACAAATTGAGGAGTAGGCGCTTGGGCCGTCAGAAGTCCGGCGGCCGCGACGAGCACTACGGCGAAGATTCCCAGGATGCCAAACCTGCTGAGTGATTTAGCCACAGAGAACGTTTCCTCCATTGACGTTCACTACCTCTCCCGTCATATACGTGGCGAGCGAAGAGGCGAGAAAGAGGATCGGCATGGCTACCTCTTCCGGACTGCCGAACCGTCGCAGGGGAATTACGTTGATCGCCGCGCGGCGCAGGCGGCGGTCCTTCAACACGGGCCGCGCCATATCCGTCTCGATCCACCCCGGCGCTACACAGTTCACTAGAATATGATGCGGTGCAAGCTCGGTAGAGAGGCCTTTCACCAAGCTGATTAATCCCCCCTTGGCCGCGCCGTAATGCGTGTGAAACGCTTCTCCGCGCTGGCCGGCGGTGGACGATACCACAATGATGCGGCCGCCGCCCTGCCGCTTCATCGGCGGGACGGCGTGATGAATGACCGAATACACCCCCTTCAGGTCAACCGCGATCATTTCATCCCAGTCGCGCTCGGTCATCTTCTCGATGGGCAGCGGCGCCAGGTTCCAGATGCCGGCATTGGCTACCAGGATGTCGAGTCTGCCAAAACGCTGCACGGTGGTTTGCACCAGCCGCTTGGCGTCTGCCATTTTCGCCACATCGGCGCGAACGGCCAGGGTGCGGTCCGGACCTCCGCACGTTGCCACTAACTCGCGTGCCTGACGAACTGCGCGCCGATAACTGAACACTACGTTGGCGCCTGCCTTGGCGAAGAGCCGCACGACGGCGGCGCCTATGCCCCGCGAGCCGCCGGTGATCAGAGCGACTTGGTTTTCAAGGGAGATGTTCATGGTATCGGGTGATTGAGACATTGGGAGATCGGGTGAATGTGAACAAAAGATCGTCTTAATATGGACGAAATGTCTATTCCTCGGTCCTGACCCATCAGTAGCACCGTAGATCGCGGTGCATGCGATTTTCCGCATCCTTTATTTTCAATAACATCGCCGGATGCACCTTCATTTTTGCATTCGCGAGCTTAGCTTCAGCCCCGGTAAGACAAAGGGGACGACGATTGGCTTCGGCTGCTTAGACTTTTTGACTGTGTCTTTATCTTCATCAACATCGCCGGATGCACCTTCATTTTTGCATTCGCGAGCTTAGCTTCAGCCGCGGCAGGACAAAGGGGACGACGATTGGCTTTGGCTGCCTAGACTTTTTGACTGTGTCTTTGTTTTCATCAACATCGCCGGATGCACCTTCATTTTTTGATGTGTGAGTTTGGTGGGGTCCGACAAGATGTCCAATATTGCAGCTGCGGCGAATGGCAGCAGTGAGTCTCGCAAGCGCGTTGACGCGACCAACCGGGGACCAGCCCATTTCCCTGTAACCGCCTGGCGCCGAACTCCTCGCCACCTACGTCCTGCTCTCGTCCTCAATGCGAGCAGTCAGCGCCGCCGTGTAGGCTAACAGGTTAGACACCCAAATGTCAATGGCAATTATTATACCACCCGTAAACGACCCTATTTCGATAAATGGCCCAGATAAGAAATCCAGACATACGTAGATTGTCCAACCGGCTTGAGGGCTCTAAAATGATGCAATTGGGCGGGGGTTATATTGTTTGACATCTAACGCGGGACGTTATACCGTGAGGGCGTGATTAAATCCTTCCGGTGCAACGAGGCCGAGCGACTCTTTCGTCGCGAGTCCGGCCGGAACTTCCGCGCTATCGAACGTCCGGCCCTCAGGAAGCTCGACCATTAGGGGGACAGAGTGACCAGGAAACTGAAGCCCGTACATCCGGGCGGGATTCTGCGAGAAGAATTCATGAAGCCACTGGGCCTCAGCATGAATAAGCTGGCGCTGGACTTGCGTGTGCCCGTCACCCGCATTGCAGAGATTGTCCACGAGCGTCGCGCCATCTCCGCCGACACGGCCCTGCGCCTGGGGCGCCACTTCAACACCACGGCGGCTTTCTGGATGAACCTCCAGGTCCGCTATGACCTCGAAGTTGCGGAAGATACACTGGGGGACAGGATCGCGCGCGACGTGCACCCCATCGAAGCGGCAACCACTTAGTTTCGAGGCGCTATGAATTGGCGTATCATGAGAAACGTATGAGCGTCACCACGCCAATCTACTTTGAAATTATCGACTTCATTGCCGCAGGCACTACGCCGCAGTCGGTGGCGGACTTTCGACCCTCGCCGGAAGCTCAACAGAGATTGGCTGCCCTGATCGAACGTGAGAAGGAAGGCAGCCTATCACCAGAAGAGAAGGCAGAAGTTGATCACTTCATGGAACTCGAACACATCTTAAGAATGGCAAAGGCGCGGGCCCGCCAAATGGTCTCTCATGGCGAGTGATATCAACGAGGAGCAGCAGACTGTTCATGACGATCACCGTCCATCCTGAGTTCGAAGTCAGACTCCGCGCTCGAGCGGAGGCCGAGGGACTCACTGTCGAAGCCTACGTTGAGCGGCTGCTTTGCGCCGAGCAGCAGGTAGAAGATGAGCTCGAAGCCTTGGCGCTTGAAGGGCTCAACCCCGCGAGCCGATCGACGCCGGGCCGAGTTATTGGGAAGACAAATATCGCCGACTGGATGAGCGGCTAAATAACATCGCTAACCGATGAGCGCCCCCTACGTTGTTCGCCCCAAGCCGGATCAGGATCTCGACGACCAAGCCGATTGTCTGGAGACTCGTCTCTGCTGGCCGCCAAGTGACGAGGGAATGTTGTCCCAAAACACCGGCGGAACGCAGGTTGAGTTTAGTGCTGGAAAGATCTGACTTCGGAAAATGCGACGGAGCCGGCATCGGATACGGACCAAACACGCCACTTCCATAGATTTTCTGAACCCCCCAATAATGGGCCGTCCGATCGTTGCTGGTTCGCGGCCCCTTCCTCCGATGCGAATCTTATGAAGAGACGCGCGTCATTGTAATATGCAAACTCTATGATCTCAGCAACGGCATCGGTGGAGGAACTCGGCTGCCAGGTGAAATCTCCGTAAGGTTCCCCGTCGGCAGATCTAGGATACTGCCCGTCTTCCGGTAACAGAAGCTGCGCGGGACTTAAACTGCTGTCGGGCGTCCAGGCCTTCTTAAACAAACGTGCTAGCCTGGGAATTTGCTTCAAAAAGGTTGCGTTCGAGACTGGGTCAGTGCTAGCTGTCAGTAACCGCCACTCGCTTTCCTGTTTTCGGAGTATCAAGAGCACGTCAACCTGTCCAAGGGTTCGAGCCGACTCGTAAGTGACCGCCAATTGCACAAAAGCCAGATGATCGCTTCCCCAATACCCACAATCCTTTATCTCGGAAACCCGGCCGGGCGGCTCCGGCGGCGCGCGCAGAACCAAGCGCGTTTTCAGTGCCGCCATGTTTGGGTCCGGCCCAACGGTATGGAGGCGCTCGGCGTCCTCGAACGCTTCGAGTGACTCCCCCTGCACGTAAGCCCGAACAATAGGCGGGGCAATCGTTTCCAGGTCCTCCGGCAGCGGCGGCAACTCCCCACTCGCGTTGCATTCCGGGGATCGAAGCGCAAGTTGTTTAGCAGCTTCATAGTTCTTGGATGTCGGCAAAAGGAACTCCCAACCCTTGATTCCGCCCGTCATCATCAGCCTGGCGGGCCCTTCCAACGGCGCGAGAGATCTCGTAACGCGCACCAGTTCCTGACGAATCGTTTCATTGATCGCCGTTTCGGTGGGTGCGTGAGAAGGCAAAGTAATTCCATCAATCGGTTGGTAGTAACCGGTTGTCAAGATGTCCGGCTCCTGGTTTTTCAGAAATGCAGCCCGAAACGTGTCGGCGAACCCTTCCGCCGGAAAGGATTTCATCATCAGCTTGTAGCCGATATTTTCAGCGCTCGCCTCAAGACGAGCAGCCATCGGATCGCCGCCCCTCACTGTGGGCGGGACACCTCCACCAAGGGTATTTCCCCTATAAGGGTCATCTACCTTCCAGACAATAATTGCTTTTTCCGGGGGTGTTGGACTTGCCTGACGCTCGGCCGACGCTTCTGGCCCGCACGCCGCCCCCTGCCCGGGATGCCGGGGGGCGCTGAAAATTGCCGTGCTCATCCCAATCCCGAGCGCGAACGCGATCACCGCCATCTCGGTAAACCCGGCGTTCTTTGCCAATGGCCGAAAGCCGCAGCGTTTGAGTTGGTATGGACCTCTCATCCTCATAATTGTGGCATGTCTTGCCCAAGAGTGGTGGCACAAAATTCCATTAATTCTGGCAACTTACACCTATTATCTTGCCAACCACGCGAGCCCCGACGCCGGCCCCAGGTTTCTTCTCGCGGCACATAAGACATTTTCCGTTCTCGCGACGCAGCCTCCGATGGGATGGCATTGTCGGCTCAGGGTCCGTGGTATGGAGTCTTTGCGAGTCTTTCGAGTGTCGGCCTTCGAGAGAACGCTCGTGCTTTACCTCCCGCGTCCGGACGGAGTGGAGATTCTTCGGGTTGTCCACGGATCTCGAAACCTGGAAGCCATTTTCCGCACCGAAGGCTCTGAGCAGCGCCCGCTCACCTGCTTGCTGCGTCCGGCACAAACCGTGACGCAATAATCTCGTGCACCTGTTCCGAGAGCTTATCGACATCTTTGAGAGTTAGTCCCTTGGTCTCGATTGCCGGGTGGACGATCATTTCGGTTTGGCCGGCGCGCACGTGATAGGTGTCGGGCATTAGGACGTAGAACGTTCCGTTCACGGTGATGGGCACAATCGGCACGCCCGCCAGGATGGCGATGTAGAAGCTGCCCGGCTCTGAAGGGCTGCAATTCGCCGCTGCGGCTGCGGTGGCCTTCAGGGAACAGCAGCACGGACTTCCCCTCGCGGATTTCCTGCGCGGCCTTTTTCATACTCTTCAGGGCTTCGCGCGGGCGGTCGCGGTCCACCGGAATGTGTCCGGAACGCCGCAGATGCCAACCCATGAACGGCATGTTGAAAAGCGAGCGCTTGGCCACGAAACGAAACTGCGCGGGAAGATTGACGAATAGGACAGGAATATCCATGGCACTTTGGTGGTTCGCGCAATAGATGGCGTTCTCACCGGGATGCACGTGCTCCAGGCCCTCCACGCGTACGCGGATGCCGCTGGTTTTCAGAATCAGCCACGACCACACGCGCGCGCACGCATGTTGCCACCGCCCCCCGGCGTCAAACACAGAACCCAGCAGCGAAACTGTGCCGCACACGGCCGTAAAAAAGTAGATCAGCAGGTTCGTGAAGAGCAGGGACCGCGTATAACTCAGAAGGTAGCGGAGGCGGCCTTGATGCCGTGGTCCGGGCAGGTTGGCAGCGGAATTCGGCATGGACGGGTCACAGTTTCAAGTTTTCTTCGCACTGGGCTTTCTTGATGGCGCCCACGAGGTACAAAGATCCAACCACGAGCACCACATCCTGCGGAGAACTTGCGCGGCAGGCTTTTTCCAGGGCGCGCGCCGGCTCGGGTTCAATATACAGGCGGGCGGGACGGGAATCCAGCGCGGCAAGGATCTCTTCCGGCGTCGCGGCGCGGGCTTGCGCAGGTTGCGTCAGGTACACTTCCGTGGCCAGAGGAAACAGGATCGCGGCAATTTCGCGAATAGCTTTATCACGCATGGAAGCGTACACCATGCGCACGTGGCGCCCGCTGAACTCTTCCCGAATAAATGCGGCGAGTTCATGCGCGGCGCCGGGATTGTGCCCGCCGTCAAGCAGCACCAAGGGCCGGTGATGGATGGGTTCCAGGCGCCCGGGCCAATGCGCGGCGCGTAACCCGCGCACGATGCTGCGCCGGGAGATCTCAAATCCTTCCCCCCGCAGACGCCACGCAGCGGCGACCGCGATCGCGGTGTTCCTGATTTGGAATTTCCCGAGCAGGGGGCAGGTGAGTCCCGCGAAGCGTTCGTCCCCCAGCGCCAGATCGAACGAGTAGCGGCCCTGTTTGCGGCGAAGGTTTAATACTCGCGCCACGTCTTTCAGCACCAGCAACTCCGCTCCGCATGCCTCCGCGCGACGGCGAATGGCAGCGGCGGCTTCCTCCTGTTCCACTCCGGAAATCACCGGGCGGCCGGGCTTGATGACGCCCGCCTTTTCCGCGGCGATGGCCGCCAGGGTGGATCCCAGGAATTCCATGTGGTCGAAATCGATGTTGGTGATCAGAGCGACGCGCGGCTGGGTGACGTTCGTGGCGTCCAATCGCCCTCCCATGCCGACCTCGAGCACCACGAAGTTCGCGGATGCCCGGGCAAAGTGCAGGAATGCCGTAGCCGTCAGGAATTCAAAGAAACTCGGAGGCTTTTCCAATTCCCCTCGGTCCACCAACCGCTCGACCGTGGCGGCTACCTCCGTGAAGGCGGCCGCAAAATCGGCATCAGAAACCTCCTGGCCGTTCACGCGCATACGCTCGTTGACGCGCACCAGGTGGGGCGAGGTGAACAGTCCGGTGCGGTAACCGGAGTGCTGAAGAATGCCGGCCAGCATGGCGCTGGTGGAGCCCTTGCCGTTCGTTCCCGCCACGATGGTGGTCTCGTAGGATGCGTGCGGGCGACCCAACTCCGTGAGGATTCGGGAGATGGCCTCCAGCCCGAAAGTCAGGCCGTGCAACTCCTGGCCGAGGCCGGGCAAGATATTCTAGGCATTCGTCGTAATTCATAGGTATCTGGTGTCAGGTGGCAGGTGTCAGGAAAAGCATCAAGACTGGCGCTCGCCGCGCAGACCCTGGCACCTGACACCTTGTGCTTGACTCCTAGGTGTCCCAAGCTCGCATCAGGCGAAAGGCGCGCGCGATATAACTTTTCAATTCCTTGCGCGGCACAATGGCGTCAATCATGCCGTGTTCGAGGAGGAACTCGGCCCGCTGGAACCCTTCGGGCAGCTTCTGGCGAATCGTCTGCTCGATGACGCGCGGGCCCGCGAAGCCGATCAGCGCGCCGGGTTCAGCTATGTTCAAGTCGCCCAACATGGCATAGCTGGCCGTTACGCCTCCCGTGGTGGGATCCGTGAGCACAGAAATGTAAGGCTTGTGGACCTCGTCCAATCGCGCGAGAGCGGCGGAGATTTTGCTCATTTGCATCAGGCTGATGGCGCCTTCCATCATGCGCGCCCCGCCGGAGCAGGAAACGATGACCAGAGGCAGTTTCTTTTCGATGCAGCGGTCGATGGCGCGCGTCACCTTTTCGCCTACCACCGCTCCCATGCTGCCGCCAACGAAATGAAATTCCATGGCGCAGATAATGGCAGGCTTCCCCTCGATTAGCCCTTCGCCGGTCAGCACCGCGTCTTTCATCCCGGTGACTTTCTCCGCCTGGATCAGGCGATCGCGATAGGGCTTGGTGTCTTTGAATTTCAGCGGGTCCGTGGACGCCAGGCGCGCATCATGCTCCGCGTAGCGGCCTTCATCAAAGAGCATTTCCAGGCGCGCGTGCGAGCCCAGCTTGAAATGATGGCCGCATTTGGGACAGCAGTGCAGGCTGGCGTCAAGGTCCTTTTTCCACAGGATCTGCTTGCACTTGTCGCACTTCACCCAAAGCCCTTCGGTCTGAACGTACTTCTCCTTGGGCGTTTCCAGCGGCTGTTTCTCTTTGCGGAACCAAGTCATGGTTATCGGCTCATCAACTCATCTGGCCATCGGATCATCGGTTCATCGGATCATCGGACCATCAGGTCATATCCTTGCCATTCTTGCCGGAACATCAGCAAATCACTAAGTATTTCGATGAACCGATGGACAGATGAACCGATGGCCCGATCGTCAGTATTGATTTCATCCAGGATCACCATGTCGTAGCGCCCGCCCAGGATTTCCTCGCGGGCATACTGCCACGCTTGTTCGGCCATCCGCACGTCTTCCGGGTCAGGTTTCTCTGCGCCGACTTTTACGAAACCGCGGCCCATCGGGGCGATCTTAAGGCGCTCGTCACCCAGCAGCGCAGCCGCGTCCAGCTCGCCATAATGCCACGAGCCTTTGATGAATTGTACCATCAAGACCTTCAGGCCTTGGCCCACTGCGCGAAGCGCCGTTCCCAGCGCGGCAGTGGTCTTACCCTTGCCGGGGCCCGTATGCACGATAATCAACCCTTTTCGGTTTTCTGGCAAGAGAGGCTCCGATCTGACCATCGGTTCATCGGGTGATTTGTTCATCGGGCCATTAGATCATCTGAGGATTGTATCAGCTGATTTTCGCTGCCGGGCTTCGTTGCTTGCTATTCTCGGTGAGTCCGTCAACAAATCGCCAAATGTTTCAATGGACCGATGACCCGATGGACCGATGGGCTGATTATCTTGGGTACGGATATCCGCGCAGGATGGTAAAGCCGCGGTAAATCTGTTCCAGCAAGAGCGTGCGGGCCCAGTCGTGCGTCAGGGTCATGCGGGACAAGGCCAGCAGGACATCGGCTTGCTCCCGAAAGGCTGCGGAGAACCCGTCCGGCCCACCCACCAAAAACGCCAATTCACGGGATCCGCGCAATGCTTCCTGTCCCAGCCACTCGGCGAACTCCTGCGAGGTCCGCTCGCGCCCGCGCTCGTCCAGCAGGACTTTCGTCGCCCCGCGAAGTTTTTCCAGCAGCGTGCGCTCTGCGGAGGTCAAGCCTGCCTTGCGCGCGCGGCTCGCACCACGCGGAACCGGAAGCTCTTCCACGCTTAAGGGAACGAAGTGCTCGATTCGGCCGGCCAGGTCCTCCTGAATCGCCCGCAGGTGCGAATCCTTTGTCTTGCCTTCCCAGAGAATTCGAATGCGCATCGGAAAAATCGGCTCATGGGCTCATGGGATCATCGGTTCATCGGGCCATCGGGCCATTGGCCCCTCGGATCATCGGTTCATCGGGCCATTGGCTCATCGGAAGAACTTCTAGAAGACTTGGCGCTTTTTTCGTTCCGTGCACCGATCGATTCGCAAATGAAACCAGAACGGCCAAAGCGCCAAACGACCCGATGACTCGATGGCCCGATGAGCCGATGAGCCGATCACCCGATGGCCCGATGAACCGATCAGCCGATGATCCGATTCTTACCCTTCACTTCCCTCTTCGACCGTGACTTTGGTTGCGTTCTTCCACAACCGCTCCAGGTCATAGAACTCTCTGGCGCGTTCAAGGAATATGTGCACGATGAAATTCAGGTAATCGAGCAGGATCCACTCAGCCTTGGAATAACCCTCGATGTGAGTGGGGGCGCAGCCGGATTTCTTCAATTTTTCCAGGATACCGTCGCAAATCGCCTGGGTATGGCGCGTGGAAGTTCCGCTGCAAATCAAAAAGTTGCTGGTGAATGAGCAGACTCCTTCCATGTCCAAGACGCGCAAGTCCAACGCCTTGTGATCCTGCGCGGCCCGAATGGCTTCCTGTAAGTGTGGTGTCATTTCTGCAGACGCTTCCCCGCAGCGCTGGAACCGTATAGCCCCTCCTTCAGAATGTATTCTTCCACAAGCTTTGGAACAAGGCCAGTAATGGGTTTACGCGCCCGCACCGCTTGCCGGATATCACGTGAGGCAATGGGTGCATCCACACCGGGCAAGATGTGAACGGCGCCGTGGCGCAGGCGAATGGTTCCGGCTTTTTGAGCAAGCCGGCGCGCCGGCAACAGGTCTGGCGGAGGAACCTGGCGAAGCGCATCCACGGCAAAGCCGGGCCGCGACACGACAATAAACTCCACTAAATCGAGCAAGCGCCGAAACTCTTTCCAGCAGGGAAGATCCAGGAAGGCATCGGCACCTACCAGAAAAAACAATCGATCGTGCAGGCGTAGTTTTCGACGTATTTTCCGCACCGTGTCAATGGAGTAGCGCGGCGATCCATCTACGGCAGGCGACTCGACCGTGGAGGGAACAAAACGCGGGTCGCCGGCACAAACCAGTGACACCATCGCATAACGGTGAGCGTAATCGGTCAGATGGTCGTGAATCTTATGGGGGGGAGTGCCAGTGGGAATGAAGAGTACCCGATCCAAGTGAAGGCGGCGTTGCGCCGCCCGCGCCGCCGCCAAGTGGCCGGCATGGATGGGATCGAACGTTCCACCAAAGATGGCGATGTTCATAAGGTAATCGGTTCATCGGCCCATCGGGTCATCGAGCCATCAGCTCATCGATTCATCTGCTCACCGAGTATCTTGCTGGCTTCAATAGTTCTTGTGCACTAACGAGGCCCAAAACCTGTTCATGGGTCGATGCTGATCACAAATGAACCGATCACCCGATGAGCCGATGACCCGATGACCCGATCTCCTGATCTGCCGATCTCGGCAGTTGCTCCAGTTTGGCCCAAACGGCCATTTTAAGTTCTTCCAATCCCTGCCCGGTAAGTGGGGAAATTTCGTACAACCGCAGGCCGCGCTCGGCGGCGAACTCGCGCAGGCGGGCCAGCCGATCGCCTTGCCCCACGGCATCGATACGCGAAGCTACCAGCAACATAGGCTTTGCGGCCACAACCGGGCTGAAGCTCCTGAGTTCATTCAGGATCACCTCGTAGTCTTCCACCGGATCGCGGCCGGAATACTCCGCCGCATCGATCAGGTGAAGCAGCAGACGCGTTCGTTCCACATGCCGCAGGAAGCGAATGCCCAGACCTTTGCCCTCATGCGCCCCCGAAATAAGCCCCGGGATGTCGGCCATGACGAAGGACCGTTCTTGGTCAATTCCCACCACTCCCAGGCAAGGCGCGAGCGTTGTAAAGGGGTAGTCGGCAATACGCGGACGGGCGGCGCTGAGCCGCGAAATCAGCGTGGATTTGCCCACGTTGGGGAAACCCACCAAGCCGGCATCGGCAAGCAACTTCAATTCGAGACGCAGATCCCGCACTACGCCCGGTGTGCCGGGTTCGGCGTGGCGCGGGGCCTGGTGGATGGAAGTGGCAAACCGCGCGTTGCCCCGTCCACCGCGTCCCCCCTGGGCGGCAATCACCTCTTGGCCCGGGGCATCAAAATCCCACAACTTTTCACCGCTCGTCAAGTCGTAAACCACCGTCCCGACGGGGAGTGTTACGGAGTTATCCGCGCCATCTTTCCCGTGACGGTTTGAGCCTTCCCCGTGACCACCGCGGGCAGCACGATACTCAGGGTTATAACGAAACTTAAGCAGGGTGTTCAGGTGGGGGTTGCTGACCAGGATGATGTTCCCCCCGCGGCCTCCATCGCCGCCGCTGGGCCCTCCGCGCGGCACGAATTTCTCCCGCCGAAAAGCCACGCAGCCGTTGCCCCCTCCACCGGCGGCAACGTGAATTTTGGCTTCGTCTATAAACATGCGAATGATCGGGAGATCAGGAGATTGGGAGATCGGGTGAGCAGATCGGACAATTTGATCCTAGTGATCGGGAGATTGGTGACCAATTCATCCACCAAAACCGAATTCGGCACTCGACGCTCGTGCAGCCCTGAGCTTCGAATCTCGGCATATCCACCCGATCACCGGGCAATCTGATCTCCCGAGGTTTATTCTGTTGATGGGACCAGTATGCTGACGTATCTGCCCGAGCGGCCTTTGTCTTCGAAGCGCACCACTCCGGACACTTTGGCGAAGAGGGTGTCATCCTTGCCGACACCAACGTTATCACCGGCCTTCAACCGGGTGCCGCGCTGGCGGACGAGAATCGACCCGCCCGGTACCAGTTGGCCGTCGAACCGCTTCACACCCAGGCGCTGGGCATTGGAGTCGCGACCGTTGCGAGATGTTCCTTGACCTTTCTTGTGTGCCATGAAGCCTTTCCTTGCTATGAAGTAATAACGCCGGACTTAGCCGCCGGCCGCCAGCTTTCAGCTCAAGCCGGACTTATCGCTGATCGCTGAAAGCTTTGTTTACGCTGTAACAATTTTCTCAATCAGGACCTGACTGAAATGCTGGCGATGGCCCAGCGTGCGCCGGTACTGCTTCTTGCGCTTGTACTTCAACACGCGGACCTTTGCAGTTCGATCGTTCGTGAGAATTTTTCCCGTCACCTTGGCGTTCTCCACCAGGGGCGTGCCCAGGGTGAGTTTTTCGTTCCGCACCGCAAAGACATGGTTGAATTCGACCGTCGAGCCCGGTTCGCCAGCCACGCGCTCCACCCGAATCACGTCACCCGGTGAGGCCTTATACTGTTTCCCGCCAGTCCGAAAGATAGCGTACATAGATTTCTTGTCTCCTGTAACTTAAAAGAATCATTATACGAACCGCTGGAAGAAACTGTCAATTAAACGTATCGCTCGCGGCAGGGTCCCGTCAAAGTTGTTGAAGGACGGTGAGAAAGGAAAGGGCAGGCGGTCGCGGAGAAGCAAAGACCATGGTAGTCTGTAATCCATTGATCTTGGCCTGCAGCTGAGCCACCGTTGAAGTGGTGGAATTGGGCAAGTTGTCACCATCCAGCTGGTTGACCCGCGCCGCGAGATTGTAGAAGTCTTGGTCTGCCATGGATCCTCCTTTATAATAACGGCATGGCCACCAAAACCTTACTGACCATCGAGCAGTACATGGCACTCGGGGAAGATCCCCCGGGAGTGCGCTATGAACTGAGCGACGGAGAACTGATCGTGACCCCTTCCTCGAACTATTTTCACAACGAAATTCGTGACGAATTCAACGGGCGCCTACGTGCTTTCCTCAAAGCCCACCAAATTGGAATCGTAATCAGCGAGACGGATGTCCAGATCGGTGAGACCACCGTGCGCCGGCCTGATGTGGCATTTATTCGGAAAGAACGCCTCCAGGGTGTGGACCTCCATCATATTCCTCTGGCCGTAGTGCCTGATCTGGTAATTGAGATCGTCTCGCCCACTGACCGCACCTCAGACCTGATGAAAAAGGTCTCCGAATATCTCGAGAACGGGGCACAAGCCATCTGGCTTTTCTACCCCAGCCTCCTACTTGCCTACCGTTACAACAATTCGCAAACGCGGTGTTTGGCCGCGAGTAACGAGTTCTCCGAACCGGAACTGCTGCCGGGATTCGTACTCAAGATCTCTGAGATCTTCAGTTGGGGTTGCTAGTTCACGAATGCATGAGGGCCGCCTCGCGGCCGAGATACTGGCAGGCATTCAATAAGCTGCCGGCCATCTCCTGCGCCGCCCGCTGGCGCACGGTCCAAGCGACCTGAGTATCCTGGTAATCGCCACCCATCCGGACACGGCGGACGTTCTGATCGAAGTCATGGACGCCCACAACCTGCCCGGCCCGCTCAACCTCGTGTCAGGCAGTGAATCCTTGCTCGCGGCAGCGATTCCGCATTCGTGCTTTCCTTCCTGCTTCAACCCTTTGAAATTGCAATTGCTTTGCCCAGTCCCCGCTGATCGAGCAGATTCGCATTCGTTTTTGACTTGACAGCACCGATTCTGTCTGATATAGTAGCAATATATCAGATGAAAAACCCTCCGATATCCCGCTCCAGTCTTCCGGTAGGCGAGCGCAAACGCCGCTCGCGCCTGACGCAGATCGTCTCGGGCCAGCGCTTTCTCCGCGGGACGTTGGCGCCTCGTTTGCGCCGCTGCGGGAAACCGAACTGCCGCTGTGCCCACGGCGAACTGCACGCGTCGCTGTACCTCGTGCAGAGCCAGGGGGGCAAGCCGCGCCAGGTGTTCGTGCCCAAGGAGTGGGAAGAGCGCATCCGCCAGAGCGTTCAGGGCTATCAAGAAATCCAGCAACTGCTGGAGGAACTCTCGGAGGTCGAGTGGCAGCGGCTGCTCGATCGCAAGGAGTGATCCCGTTCTCCGCCGCCTGATCCGGTATGGCGAGACTGTCTACGGTCTTTCGGAACGGATCGTCGCGGCGGTCCAGGATCCCCGACGACAACCCCGTATCCCGGCGGCCGTTCTCCTGAAAGCCAGCTTGGTGATGTTCTGGTCCCGCTTGGGCAGCTTGAACGCGCTGGAAGAGCACCGCCTCTCGCGGTTCTGGAAACAGTGGCTGGGGTGTTCGCCCGGAAGTAGCGACACCCTGGGGCGCGTGCACGCCGGCCTCGTCGCCCACGAACTGCGCGAGGGGCTGCATCACGTCTACTCCCGCCTGAAGCGGAACAAAGCCTTGCCGGACATCGGTGGACTGGGCGTGGCGGTTCTCGACGGTCACGAGACCCACGCCAGCTATCGCCGTCGCTGCTCGGGATGCTTGCAGCGGACGATGCACACCGAGCAAGGCGAGAGGATTCAGTACTACCATCGGAACGTCACGCTGCAGTTGTTGACGGGTTCGGAGTTGCGGATCCTGCTCGATCTGGAACCCCAGCGGCCCGGCGAAGACGAGGTGACCACGGCCCGGCGCTTGCTGGATCGCGTCCTGGCCCGTTACCCCCGCGCGTTTCAGTTGCTGTTGGCCGATGGTCTCTATGCCCAGGCCCCCTTCTTCAATCTCCTGCTGGCCCACGGTAAGCACGCGCTGGTGGTCCTCAAGGACGAGCGGCGCGACCTCTACCAGGATGCCTGCGGTTTGTTTGGGGTGACGCCGCCCGAAGAGGGAAAGTATCGGTCGCGTCACTGCCAGTGGTGGGACGTGTCGGACCTCACCACTTGGCCTCAAGTGAACGCCCCCGTGCGGGTCATCCGTTCGCGAGAAACCTATCAGGTGCGCCGTCAAACGACGAAGCAGGTCGAGTCGATTATGACCGAGTGGGTTTGGGCCACGACGCTACCGGTGACGCAGGCAGCGACCGAACAAGCCGTCGGCTTGGGGCATCGTCGCTGGGATATTGAGAACTATGGATTCAACGAGCTGGCCAACGAGTGGCACTCCGACCATGTGTATAAACACCACCCCCCGGCCATCGAGTCCTTTCTGCTCGTCGCCTTCCTGGCCTACAACCTCTTTCATGCTTTCTGGGTTCTCAATCTGAAACCGGCCGTCCGTCGCGGCCGAACGCAACGCTACTGGGCACGCCTCATAGCCCGCGAACTCTGTCAGGACCCCTGCTTCCCCGAGGGCTCATCCCCCTAAGAGTCTTCTCCTCCCCTCCCGGAGTTCCGCCCCGCGCTTCGGCCGAACCTTCGTGCCGCGTGCGGCGACTTGCGCCCCTCTCGCCGTAGTGCCGACCTCACCGGGTGTATTTTCCCGCCCTGCCCCGCCGACAAAGCCTATGCGAATCTGCCTAACCGCCTCCGGCGCGCCCGGACTAACTATTTCGCGCACCTCCAACCTCGGATGCGGAATCGCTGTGCTCGCGGGCGATGGCGGGCGGTTTAGCATCTTCATGGTAGAATATGGACCCCGCGCGGGTTGACCCGCGTCCACGCCGTACCCGCGGAAAACTCCTTGTCGGCGTGTACAAGTCGATTCGTGCCAATCCCGTTTTCCTTACCACGCTTATGAATACTAAATTCTGGTTTCTCGTCCTTGTTTTCGTGGCGTCTGGGAGCTTGCGGGCTCAGTCGATTTCCCGATACCTTCCGTCCTCGCGGCCGGAGGCTTCCATCGAAATCCGCGCCCGGGAAACCGCACCTTTTCAAATCCCGCGCAGCGTGTACGGCACCTTCCTGGAGGACATCGGCAACTCCATTTTCGGAGGAGTTTCTGCGCAATTGTTGGACAACCCCAGTCTGGAAAGCTATGATGCCGGCCTCGATTATTTGCGCGAACACTTCGCTGCCCCCGAATTTGCCCGCTCCAGCCGCGATGGACTGCCCCTCCCGTGGCTGCCCCTGCGCGACGTGGGGATGCGTTTCGAGCCCCGCTGGGGGAATGCCGCCAATTCCGAGCGCTACCTGTACCTCATGGGGATCCCGGGCCGGGAAGTGGGTATTCGGCAGGCCGTTTATCTGCCCATCGAGCGCGAGCGGGCATACGAGGGCGTGCTTTTTGCAATTTCGCGCGAGGGCGCCACGGATCTTTCCGTCAGTTTCCGCGAGCATGGGAAGCCCGATGACGTTTTGGCTTCAACCACCGTCCGCGTCCCCGAAGGCTCAGACTGGAAAAAGTTGCCTTTCCACCTCACGGTGCCGGCAGGACGCGTGCAACCCCTCTCCCAGGTGGATTTCGCGGTCGCCTTGACAACGGGCCAACGAATTTCGCTGGACGAGATCAGGCTCTATCCCGCCGATGCCGTGGACGGAATGGACCCGGCCGTGATCGCGGCCGCCAAGGCCCTGCATTCGTCGCTGCTCCGTTACGGGGGCAACTACACCAGCGGTTATCATTGGCGGGATGGCATCGGTCCGCTCAATCTTCGGCCCACCCGGCTGAATCAGTCGTGGGGATACCCGGTGTTCAATGATTTTGGAACCGATGAGCTGATGAAGTTCTGCCGGTTAATTGGGGCGCGGGCGCAAATATGTTTGAACCTGGGAAGCGGCACACCCGAGGAAGCCCGGCAGTGGGTTGAGTATGTGCAAGGGCCGTCGTCCTCGGCGGAAGGCAGGCTTCGGGCGGAGAACGGAGACCCGGAACCCTACGACGTGGGCGCCTACGAACTTGGCAACGAACTCTGGGGAGAATGGCAAATCGGCTGGCAAACGCCGCAGGGCTATGCTGATCGCTACAAGGTCTTCTTCGATGCGATTCACAATATTGTTCCACCCAATACAGCGCTTTTCGCCAATGGAGCTGACCTGGACCACTTTCGGGAATGGAATGGCAAGCTGATCGACCAGGACGGGGCGGACCTTTCCTACCTCACCACGCATTTCGTGGTGGGGGTCGATGACATGATCGACAAGTCGGCTGATCACGAGACGCGCCTGGCGGCGGGACTCGCAGTGCCCGTGGGAGTGGGCAACGACCTGGTGGCCGCGAAGTCGCAGATTGACGCCAATCCCATGACACGCGGCCGCGTGAAGCTGGCCTTTACGGAGTGGCTGTTCCTTTCTCCGCCCGCCGCCGGCCTGCCTAATTTTACGAATCTCGGAGGCGCGATCATCACGGCGGGATGGATGAACATGATCCTAAGCCATGCTGATTTCGTTCCCGTTTCCGACATGACGGGACTGATCGAGCTCGGTGGCATCCACAAACAGCGCGGTCGCGTATATCTGACCCCGCAATGCTGGGCATTCTCGCTCTATGCGAACGATGCGGGCGACACGCTGGTGGCCTCGCAGACGGAAGTTCGGATCTACAAAGTCCATCAAGGTGTTCGTCGCGTGCCGGAGATCCCGGATGTCCCCTACCTGGATGTGCTGGCGACGCGTCGCTCTTCTGACGGTGATATTGTTCTGTTCATCGTAAACCGGGACGCGAACCAAGCGATCCCTGCCTCGATTCGATTCAAAGATTTCACCCCTGCCGGCACGGTGGAGGTGCAAACGCTCAATGCGGAGGCAATTAGCACGCAAAATGATGAGGAACACCCCGACCGGGTGCGCCCGGTAAGTTCCACCCTGACCGTATCCAGCGCCGAACTGCACTACGCCTTTCCTGCGCATTCAGTGAGCGTGCTTACCTTTGCGCAGCGCTGAAATCGAACCTATCGACGGCCCCGTGCAGGATCTTATCTGGAATCGGTATGCCGCGAAGCCCGATCAGAGATCGACGAATGTGCTGCCGGCTGGACACAGGGGTTGCCCGGCGGGATGATAGAAGCAAGTGAGTTGGCGCACGTGAAGGAGGAAGTATTCTGAACCCGCCATCACTTCCCGAGGGACGAGCATGATGACGGCGCAAGATTTTGAAATGCGAGCTCGTTATATGGTTGAGACCCAACTTCGGCGCCGGGGCATACACGACGAGCGGGTCCTGAAGGCCATGCAGCAGGTTCCCCGCCATGAATTTGTTCCTCCGGAGCTGGTCGACGCGGCTTATGACGATCGCCCGTTGTTGATCGGTGAGCGCGAAACGATCTCGCAGCCGTATATGGTGGCGGCCATCACGCAAGCGGCGCATGTCGCACTCGGGAACAAAGCTCTGGAAATCGGCGGAGGCAGCGGCTACCAGGCCGCGATTCTGGCCCACCTGGGTGCGACCGTCTACACTGTTGAAATTAATCCCCGCCTCGCCGAAGAAGCCCGCGAACGCCTCCAGCGCCTTGGATACACGAACGTGGAAGTGATTACAGGCGATGGCAGCGAGGGACTTCCGGCCCACGCTCCCTATGATGTGATTATCGTAAGCGCTGCCGCACCCACCATTTCACCGATTCTCCTGGGCCAACTAGCGGAGGGCGGCCGGCTGGCGGCTCCGGTAGGAAACCGGGAGCAACAGGAACTGTTGCTGATGTCCAAGCAAGACGGGCGCATAACTATCCGCCGCCTGGACCCATGCCAGTTTGTGCCCCTGCTCGGGAAAGGCGGCTGGAGACGTGTGGAATACGGAGAACGGTAGATGGCATACGGTATACGGCATACAGCATGCGGGGGGTGCCTGAGGGTCGAGTTTCGTGTGAAGGTAGTAAAGCCACGTATGCCGTTTACCGTATGCCGTTTACCGTGTATGCCGTCTACCGTATTCCGTCTCCGTATTTCTGATATATTCTCTCTCCATGTCCGAACCGTTCCTCAGCATCGTGATTCCCGCCTTCAACGAAGCCGGCCGAATCGGCATTTCGCTGGAAGAAATTCAGGGCTATGTGCGGTCGCGGAATTTTCCCGTCGAGACGATTGTGGTGGATGACGGTTCGACGGACAAGACGGCGGATATCGTTTCCGGGCAAGAAGGAATTCGCGTGCTACGCAACCCTGGCAATCGCGGCAAGGGGTTTTCAGTTCGGCACGGGGTGCTGGAAGCACGGGGCGAGTTGGTACTCTTCACTGACGCTGACCTTTCCGCTCCCATTGAAGAAACGGACAAACTGCTGGCTGCCATGGCGTCTTCCCACGCGGACGCGGTGGTGGGGTCGCGGGCGCTGGAGCGCCGGCTGATTGGCGTTCACCAGTCGCGGTTTCGCGAATGGGGGGGCCGATTTTTTAACGTGCTGGTCCAGTTTTTCACCGGCCTCAGAATTCACGATACCCAGTGCGGCTTCAAACTCTTCCGGCGCGCGACGACTCGCCAGGCTTTTGAACTCCAACGTGTTGAACGCTTCGGATTCGATCCGGAGATTCTGTTTTTAATAAAGCGCTTGGGGGGAAAGGTGGTGGAGGTCCCGGTGCGCTGGAATCACAATCCTGCCACCAAAGTGCATTACCTGCGGGATTCCCTCCTCATGACTCTGGATCTGTTGGTCCTGCGCTGGCGCAGCCTGACGGGACAGTACGAACCTGCGAAAGCCAGTAAACGACAGATTCAAGAAACCCGGCACTAGGATACGAAACGCATCGCCGCCCTTCTGGCAATCCTGCGCCGGCTGGAAGCCGGCATTACGCCTCGCGGAAGCCGCGACTTGGTGGATTTGCCTTTTGGTCGCCCGATTTCCTGCTCACCTGATCTGCCGATTATCCCTCTGCTTACCGTTCCCTGACCGTAGACTTCCCGCTACTGCATTTCCGCGAAATTTTTTCTTGACTCCCCGCAAAGTCGGACTTAATATCGCCCTATCGCTAGAAAGGAGGTGATCCATGTCGATTGAAAGTGAAAGTAACCTTAGCGAGGGTGCTGAGGCTTAGGCGCAAAGCGTGCGTCCTTTCGTGGGTCCCCTCTTCCTAGCAAGGAGAGGGTGTAGTGGCAAGGCGCTGCTTGGCGCCGTTCCTGAGAAAGACTGAATAGGAAAAAGCCAAACCCATCAGTAACCCGGGCCCCTGGTTGTGCGGTCAGCGTACAGCCAGGGGCTTTCGATTTTTCCTGCCTTCTGCTTTCTACTGCTTTCCCTGCGGTCTGGGTTTGACCACGGCAAACTCTCGATTTTCTGCGCTCCACCGCGGCGCGGATTGAATAGCTTCCATCACTTCCTCGGGTTCATTGACGACTGTCCAGATGTCCCGGTGCCGGGCGTCCATGAAATTCTCTGCGATGCAGTGTTCGAGGGCCGCCAGCACGCGGTCATAAAAGCCACGCGTATTCACCAGTACAATGGGTCTAAGGAATTGGCCCACGCGCTTCAGCGTTATCGTCTCAAAAAGTTCCTCCAGCGTGCCGCAGCCGCCCGGGAGAGCGACAATGGCGTGGGCATCCTCCACCATCTGGCGCTTGCGCTCGCGCATATCTTCGACAATGCGCATCTCCGTGAGTCGGCTGTGTCCCCACTCAAGGTCATACATAAAGCGCGGGATGACGCCGATGACTGTCCCCGCCGCTTCCAGCGCGCCATCGGCGAGGCTCGCCATGGCGCCCACTCCGCCTCCCCCATAGACCACCGTGACGCGATGCCGCGCCAAATGCCTGCCCAGCCGGCGCGCGGCGTCAAGGTAGGCGCTGTCGCACTTTGCGCTCGACGCGCAAAACACGCACACCTTCAGATTTTCCATTCAGAGTTCCCCTTTTAAGTTCTGATTTCCGAGTGGCGGGGCCATCGGCGTTCGCATCGCGCTCGCACGGCCGCATCGTCCGGTGCACGGACGCACCGAACGCTGATCGGCCCTACGTCGCCGAATCCGCAGGCCGAATCGTCACTGGGCCCTGTCAACGTTTTGCGCGACGATTATTCACCATCTCGAATGCCTGATGGATCAACTTCGTGGCCATCTCGGTCAAGCGGTACTGCCGCAGGTCGTCGCGCCGCACCCAGCGCGCGTCCACCACGTCGGAAGCCGGGCGCAATCGTCCACCGATCCGGCGGCACAAATAATCGGCGATCACGTAATGGTATTTCACTCGATCGCCATCGCGCATGATGCGGTCAAACACCAGGATGCACTCCAAGGTCTCAACGTCCACCCCGGTTTCTTCCTTCAACTCGCGCCGTACGCCCGCCGTAAGTTCCTCTCCCAGTTCCACCAAACCTCCGGGGATGGACCATTCGCCCTTCAGCGGTTCACTGCCGCGGCGGATCAGCAGAACGCGGTCCCGGTGGATCACCACTCCTCCGACGCCCACCAGGGGAGTTTGCGGATATTCACGTGGCATGGACAGCTACTATAGCAAATCTCGAAGAGAGAGCGAGGCACATCGATCTTGTGCAGCGGCGAGTATGGCACTCGTTTGCGTCGCAGAATTCTGAGCCGGCAACCCCAACAAGCGCTATCATTTAATCACATCATAAGGTTCCCAAAAGTCAAGGAGGATTCCATGGCAGACACAAAAGCCGTTCACATTTCCCGGCTCATTGCCGTTCCTACCGTGATTACGCTCGCTGTAACCATCCTGCGATTGGCAGGCGAACTTAAGCATTGGCCTACGCCCTGGTTCAGCACAGTGGCGGGTGGGGGCGGCGCGATAGTGGGCATCGCCTGGCTGCCCATTCTTTTTGGCCCTTACTTTGCCGTTAAGCTCGCGGCAGCCGGGCAGCTCCCTACGAGTTTCGGCAAGGCAATCGGGTTTGCGTTTTTAGGCTTAATCCTGTATTTCATTGCCGGTGTGCTGATTCAACCCACCTTCCGCCGAATCCCCGTGCTAACCCTCGGGGTGTTCCTCCTCACGTTAGTAGCAGGATTGGTGCCTCTCGCGGGATGGGGCTCGTTGGGCAGGGTTCTGATTGCCTATGCACTTGCGGCGCGCATCCCTGTGCTGGTCGTGATGTATTTGGCCATGAGCGGAAACGAAGGCGCCGGTTGGGGAACGCATTACGATGCTGTTCTCCCCGCGCTGGCGAAATTGACGTTCGCGAGGAAGTACGTCTATGCGGCCGTCGTGCCCCAAATGACGTTGTGGATTGGTTGGACGGTAATTTTGGGAGCGATTTTCGGCGGCGTCGTTGGTGGCATAGTTTACGGGGGAAAACAGGCCGCGCCGGCTTCGGCGTATCGGCCATGAACCTTATTACCCTCGACAATTTTTAGTCCGCCGGAGACGTACACAGCCGCCGTCTATCCCCAGCCGCGCCGAGCCAACGATTGAGCATCGCCTGGAAACGCGATGCCCGGTCGGGGCGGCAGGGTTTGTGTGCTTGCGGTGGTTTCTGTCTTGCTACATTCCATACAGCGTCTCGGTATTCACGGGCAAACCGAGCAGCTTCAGGTATGTGAACAGTTGCATCTTGTGGTTGTTGAAGTGCCCGAGAAAAGCGAGGCCCATGATTTCGAACTTGGTCCTCCAGCCCCAGGGCACAGAGTACTCGCGATTCGTGAAGTCCTCTTCGCTCATGTCGTCCAGCGTGTCGCGAAGAGTTGCTTTGTCCTTTTCGAGCTTGCCCAACGCCTCCCGAATTCCGCAGGAAGGCATGTTTTCCAGCTTCATCCCCGCCTCCATTTCCTCCGCCGGCGGCCACTTCCCGGTTATCACCATCTCCAATCCGGCGCCGACGCCGTCGCTGAGGTGGCAAAGGAGCTGGCCGGTGCTCATAAACGTGGGGCCGGGCTTCCAACCCAATTTATCGACCGGAACCATGCTGATCAGTTTTTCCGCGGGCTGAAACGATTGCAAAACCATATCGCAATAATCACTTTTAGTCATGGATAATCCTCCTTCTGTGGTGTGCCTTGCAATGCAGCAAGGAGTCGCTCGATGTTCACGGGGTCGCGCGAATGCACCACGTCGAGGTCGAACGTAGTTATTGGCGCGCCTTGCAAAACGCCGCCCACCCCGCCGACCACGATAAAGTCAATCTTCTGTTTTCGAAGCGTCCGAAGTATCGAAAGGAAGTTGGGTGTTTTCACGGCGCAGCCTCAAGATCGCCCTCACATTTTCCTGCAGGATTTGTAGCCGCTCGGCCGGGGAGAGGGAGAGCATCCAGCGGATCAGGGTGAGATCCACACCATCCTCGCTGTACGCCGATTGCCTGGAAGATGGTAACGCCCCACGTTTCATCTCCTTCCGTTGATTCTGCAAATGGCTGACAGCAGTTCTCCGCATCGCATTCCTCGTGCAGACCGGCCATAGCCGCGGCTGCGATTTACGCCCCATGCAGTCATGCCTGCATCGAATACTAACATATAGGAGGAAACGCGGCAGTTATCTTGGACACAAATGAGTACTCTACTTTTGCATCACCAGCAGAGCAGGGTACGAGCCTGCAAGGGTCGAGGGGCTGAACATCACGAATTTCGAATCGGAAATAACGATGCCCGCCACGGCGCCGCCAGATGAACTTACCGTAAAGCTCCCGTCGGCATTCACGGCATAAGTACCTGCGAGGAAAGGTGAACCCGCAGCTTGCCCGCTCGTGGACGTGACGTCTGTAAGCCCGTTGATGCTCCCCAGACCATCGAGCAGTATGGCGTCCACCTCCGGTTGGCCGCTCTGAATATCGACTTCGAACGTGCCGCCGAAGAAATTCCCCGCAAGCGAGGCATTGCTGAACGGACCGGCCGACTGTGGTTCAAACGATCCCGTGTCCACGCCCGGGGAGGCATCCACGATGAAGCCCGCGTTCAGGCCCATCAGATAGAAAACAGGAGGAGTGCCTCCGCAGCTTTGAGTGTTGCTGCTGAGGGTCACCCGGCCGCTCGGATCCACCGAATATGCGCACGTGAAAGTGCCGGGAACCTGCATCGTGCCCGCGCGATCCTCATAATAGGTGATCGTTATGGCACTGCTTCCATCGGCGCTCGCCGTCGCCATGGAGGCGGCGGTCGCGGTGCCAGACAGGCTCAGCCCCTGGAGGTACAGTACGAAATTGCCGTTCAGGGAAGCCTGCGAGAAGCCAGTGCTACCCGCCGGCAGGGTTTGCTGGTCCATTTCCCCGCTGGCGTAGGGGCCGGGGTCGCCATTCAGCATCAGCAGTTGAGCGCCGGACACCGAGTAGAATGTGATGTCGGCGTTGGTGTTGGGCAGGGCGAGTATGCCGGTGCCGCGGCCGTTCGCGTCGAGCGCGGTATACGTTCCGGCAACGTCCGGTGCAGCCGCGGTGGTGAGGGTCCAGGCATCGTTACAGTCCTCTTCGAGGCCGCTAAATGTGTTGCCGCTCGCGCTGATGGCGCCCGCACAGGCCTCGCGCCCGCCTAGCGGCGAAGGATCCCACCCTACGGTCCGGAAAACGTAACTCCCGTTTAGTCCGCCGGTAAGAGCGCTGGACGTCTGCCGCAGAAGCTGGCCCGACGCGATAAAGGCGCTCGGGCTGGGGCTGTCCCATTCGATCATTCTGCCGCCTCCGGCAACGTTGGAGCTTACCGATCCGAGCGCGAAATGCGTGACGAACGATCCGAAGGGGGTCGCCACGGTGGCACAACCCCGATTGTCTGTCCCCACCGAGTAGGAACTGGCGGCAGTAACGATATTGCCCTGCTGCGTGCCCAAAACGCCATTCGTATCGGCTTCCCCTGCTATGATGTTCCCGGCGCCGTCGGCTGTGAAGGAACCCACCACCGTCACGAAGCCGGCGTCATTGTAGCCGCTCAGGCTGAACGCATAGGCGCCGTTTAGGACCGAGTTATTGCCCGAACTGACGCATGCTTCCGCAGCGTTGTCCACAGTTATGCTGAGTTGTTGCGATTGGCTCGCGCCGGGCGAACTTGAGTCTGTGACCACAATCGTGAAATATGCCGTTCCGGTCGAGGCCGGCGTGCCGGTAATGGCGCCCGTTGAGGGATCGAGTGTCAGGTTTGCGGGCAGAGCGCCCGCGCCGATGGTCCAGGTGTATGGCGGTGTGCCGCCCATTGCCGCGGTCCTGGCATAGTAAGGCGTATTAATCGTGCCATCCAGCAAGGAGACCGTGGTAATGGCCAGCGGCGCCGGAACGCCAATGGTGATCGCCAGGGACGCGTTCTGGATCTGCACGGTCGGGCTCGCATCCTGCACCGCCACCGTGAAAGCGAAGTTCCCCTGCGACGCTGGGCTGCCGGAAATCACGCCCGAACTTGGCTGCATCGTGAGTCCTGCCGGCAGCGAGCCTGCCGTCACACTCCACGTGTAAGGGAGTGTCCCGCCGCTGGCTTCGATCTGTGCCAGGTAAGCAACGCCCTGGGACCCCGCCGGCAACGACGCGGTGACGATACCTATTGCGGTTACCACCGTCAGGCTGAGCTGTGCTTGCGCCGACGATGGACCGCCCGGCGCGGTGGAAGAATCGGTAACCTGTACCGTAAAAATCGAAGTGCCGGATACAGTGGGATCTCCTGCGATGACACCGGAAGGACTTAGCGATAATCCGGTGGGCAGAGCGCCTGCAACCAGGCTCCAGGTAAGCGCTCCCACGCCGCCGGTGGCCCGCAGGGTCGCGCTGTAGTTCGCATTCGGCGTGGCGTTGACCAGAGTGGTGGTGGTTATGACCAGCGGCAGTGCGGCGCCAATGGTGATTGAGAGAGCCTGCGACCCGGTCTGCCGCGTGGGGCTGGAATCTTCTGCGGCAACGGTAAACGTGTAGGTGCCCTGCGAGCTTGGAGTTCCTGAAATTACGCCCGAACTCGGCTGGATCGCAAAGCCCGGGGGAAGAGAGCCCGTGGTAATGCTCCATGTATAGGGAGGCGTGCCGCCGCTGGCTTGGATTTGCTCACTATAGGGATCGCCTTGGTAGCCCGCAGGCAGTGAGGTGGTCGAAATGCTCACGCGAGTTACCACAGTCAAGTTGAGCTGCGCCAGCGCTGAGTCCGGCCCTCCTGTCGCCGTCGAGGAGTCCGTCACCTGGACCGTTAACGCCGAGGTCCCGGAGGCGGTGGGGACGCCGGTGATGGCTCCGGACGCGCTCAGCGACAAGCCCAAGGGCAGCGTGCCTCCGGTCACGGTCCAGGTGAGCGCGCCCGCGCCGCCCTTGGCTTCCAGGGTCGCGCTGTAGTTCGCATTCGGCGTGGCATTGGCGAGTGCGGTGGTGGTAATACTTGGCGGCGGTGATACAACGACCACCGACGAGCTCGACTTGCTGGTATCCGCGACGGAAGTGGCCGTTACCGTGATGCTCAGGTTGGCGGAGACTGAAGCGGGCGCATTATAGGTTGCTGCGCTGCTCGTGGCATTGGTGAGGGTGCCACACGCGGCCCCGGTGAGACCCGTGGCTGAGGCGCTCCAGGTTACCCCTTCGCCGCTCGCATCGTTTTCCACGGTGGCCGTGAATTTCAACGCTTGTCCCGCGTCGATATTACTCTGGGCCGAAGGAGAGATGGACACTACCACAGCAGGAGGATTGGCCGGCGTGTAGGTCCCACCGCCGCCTCCGCCCCCGCCACAGGCACACAAACCCGCCACGCCGCAGATCGCGAACACGAGCCGCCTCACCGGAAAACGGCGGCTCATGTGTTCGTCGTTCACCGCCCAGGCCCATCTCATACGCCGTTCCTTCGCCGCTGGCAGCAAGAGAAGGTTTGAGCCTCCTTACTGCCGCATTAGAATTTCTTCATGATTAGCTATCGGCGGAAGGGCGGGATGAGATGAGGAAATTTACCGGGGAAGTCCAGAAGGTTCGCGCAGACGCGTCGAACCGCTGACAAGAACCCCTTGGGGCACGTCGTTGTAGCACAAAGCCGGGGTGGAGGTCCGGGGATGCAGCCGAGTAGGAACCCGCGCCCACTACAGACGCCCGAACGACGTTCAGGCGCGCTTCCAGTTCGCTCGGCTCCCTTGTGACTCCGTGGCTGGACCCTAGTGTTCGCCGATGGTCAGGGTCGGAAACGTTAAGGCCGGGTTGCTGACAAGCACAAGTTTATTGCCGGAGATGGCGATGCCCACAACGGCTCCGCCGGAAGAACCCAGGCTAAGCGTCCCGTTGGAGTTCAGCGAGTACGTGTCAGAGCCGGCGGCGCCGGCGGTTTGGCTTAGGGTTGAAGTCGTGTCGGTCGTGCTGGTCACCGTGCCGCTGGTCCCCAGCGTCAGCACTCCCACTTCGGTCTCGGCAGCCTGGTTCACCACTTCCGAGGTCCCTACGAAGTAAGCGCCGGCCACGGCGGTTCCAGTGAGCCCGGCGGTTTGGGGTTCAAAGGATCCCAACTCAATCGAAGCGTCCGTCCCCAGCACGGCTGCGGTATTGAGCGATACCAGATAAAGAATGGGAGGATTGGGAATGCAACCTCCCAAAGTTACCCGCCCAATCGCAACGACGGAGTACGAGCAGGTAAAGGTGTCGGGGTTGGGAGTTTGCCATGCGCCCGCTATGTCGCGGTAAAGCTGCGTCGACTCCGAACTAATCCCATCGGCGGTCTCCGTAGCTATAGAAACGTCTCCGGCTGCCGCGGAAAGCCCCACGCCACTCGAATAACCGGCAACCTGGGCGTTCCAGGCGCCAGCGTTAAAGCTCGAACTGCCGATCGGAACCATTTCCTGCTGCCAGGTCCCGCTAAAGACTGGGGCGGGATCGGAGTTGAGAACGAGTAGTTCGGTGGGGGAAGTCCAATAAAACGTAAGGTCGGAGAAGCTTCCGTCCACCAGCATTGTTCCGGTGGCACGTCCATTGGTGTCGGCGATGGTGTAAGTGTTGACCGTACTACCGGGGATGGGGGTGAGCGTGTTAGTGCTACTGGTAACCGTGCCGTTGTCGTTGCAGTCCTGTTCCTCAAAGCCGAAATGATATTTCGAGGCCGTTAAGAGGCCGACACAGGCGATGCGGCCGGAAGTGGACGGGTCCCAGCCCGACGTCTGCAGCGCGTAGCTATTGGTAAGAGGAGTGATAAACACCGCAGGACTTTGCTGTAGAACCTGGCCGGCGGCAACATAGGCGCTGGGGCCCGGGCTGTCAAACTCGATGATGCGGCCTGCCGTAGCGATGCCGGCGGCCACACTGCCCACGGCGAAGCGGGTGAAAAACGTGCCGAACGGAGTTGCGAGCGTGGCGCAGCCCCGATTGTCTGATCCTACGGAGTATGAGCTGGCGCTGGTGATGAGATTGCCGTTTTGGGCGCCCAACACGCCGTTGGTGTCAGCTTCGCCGGCGGTGATATCACCGTTGCCGTCGGCCGTAAATGAACCGACCACGGTCAGGAAACCCACGCCGTCATATCCGCTCAAGCTGAACGCGTATTGCCCCACGAGCAGAGAATTGTTGCCCGAACTGGAGCACGTTGGCGCCGTAGCGTTGATCGTGATACTCAGTGGCTGAGAGAAAGTCTCCGCCGGCGTGCTGGTATCAGTCGCTTCTACCGTGAATGAGACTGTCCCTGCCGGACCAATAGGAGTGCCCGTGAGCGCCCCGGTTGTCGGGCTGAGGGCCAAGCCTGGCGGCAACGTTCCGCTGCTCACCGTCCAGCCGATGGGTGGGGTCCCCCCCGTGGCCACCAGTTGCCCCTGGTACGCCGTGCCCACAGTGGCGTTCACCAGCGCAGTCGTCCTGATGGTAAGCGGTCCGGAAGGCTTTATGATGATGGTGAAAGTTGAGCTGACGTAATACTGCTGAACCGGACTGGAATCATACACCTCCACGGTAAAGGAGTAGGTGCCCGAGGTGGTGGGCGTGCCTGCAATCACGCCCGTGCTCTGCTGTAGTGACAGTCCCGTCGGGAGACTTCCCGTATAGACGCCCCAAGTCAAGGGAGGAGTTCCTCCCGATGAAGACAATTGCGCGCTATAAGGGAGGCCCACCGTGCCGTCGACCAAAGGCGCTGTAGGGACGGTAAGGATGGAAACCACGGTAAGGCTAAACGGCTGTTGCGTTGAGAATTGCCCCCCCGGCGCGCCCGATGAATCCGTTACCTTGAGAGTGAAATTGGATGTGCCGCCCGTAGTGGGTGTTCCATAAATTGTGCCTGCGCTGTTCAGGGCCAATCCTGCCGGCAGGGTGCCGCCGGCCACGCTCCAATTCAGGGGCGGGACACCGCCCGTAGCTGAAAGTGTGGCGTTATAGAGATACGTTGGGGTGGCGACGGGCAGGCTGGTAGTAGTAATGCTCGGCGGCGGCATGACGAAAAATGTTGCCTGATTATACTGGGCCGGCTCGGCCACGGAGGTTGCCGTCAAGATAATGCTTAAGCTCGCTGAAACCGCGGTCGGAGCACGGTACGTTACCGAGTTGGTGGTAACGTTGGAAAGTGTTCCGCATGACGAACCTGCGCATCCTGGGCCGGAGACGCTCCACGTCACGCCCTGATTTGTCTTGTCATTAATTAAACTTGCGGTGAAGCTCAACGACTGCCCTTGGTCGACGCTGGGGGGGAGCGCCGGAGTAACCGAGACGGCAATGAGTGAGGCGGAGGCTGGCTGGTTGCTGGTGCAACCGCTCATCGACATCAGAATCAAGAGTGCCAGCGCGAGCTTTTTCATTTAATTTATGCCTTCTCTCTACCGAAGCAAATTGCACCGGAGTTCGAGCGTACTGGATTTGGAAGCTGCTTATGCCTCCCCCGCTCTTGGCCGTCCGGGGGGAAAGCCTCAAGGGAAGGATGATGAAACTTTCCTAAACGCTGCCTCGTGGCTGTCCGAAATGAGGATTCGCTCTGTATAAAGTGGCGAGTGCAGCCATCCTTGCAGAACGCAAACAGAACCCTCCTCTGCTGGAGCGGCGTCAAACTCCCCGGCAAAGGCGCTCTATATTTCTACCCGCGTCCGCAGCCAATGTCAATTCCTCTCGAACTGCGGGTTTACAAATGGCCGCCGGGCTACTGAACCGTCCAGCCGCCGTCGATCAAAATGTCGGTTCCGGTGATAAAAGCGGAAGCGTCGGAGCAGAGGAAAACGGCCGGCATTGACCGTGGCTACGAGCCGTCATTCCAGCTTTGTGCCGCGCACCCGTTGGTTGTGAGCCCGTTTTCGTTTCAGGACTATGAACCGGCATTTCCGACTCCCGCCCTTCGCAAAAAACGCGAAGGAACGGGGCACCCGCTGTGTTGGTAATGCCTGCAAGATCAAAAGCCCGGGCCATCCGGCCGAATGTTTATAGACTTCCGGTTGTGATTGCGCCTGCACGCTCGTAATTCACGACAATGACGCCTTTCGAGGTGACTGTGCTTTCCGTCACCTTGAACGCCGCCGGGATCGTGCCATCGGCAAACAACCGCTTTCCACCGCCCAACGTTATCGGATATATCATCAGCCAGAACGCATCGACCAAATCATGCTTGATGAGCGTCTGAATGAGATTAGCCACTTCCCCAAACGTGCAAATCCGGCCCTTGCTGTTGCTTGATTTTGGCGACTTTTTCCGCAATATCTCCGTTTAAAAACACGGACGGCTGCCATTCGTGAGACGTCATGGTATTCGAGGCGACGTACTTGGTCGCCGTGTTGACGCCCGGCCATGCGTCCGCATGTTGCGGCCAGTACGGCGCCCAAATTTCAAAGGTTTTGCGCCCTAACAACAGGTCGAACGGCATGTTCATCTGCTTTCTCAGGGCCGTTCCAAGAATCAGGGTCGGAATATGGACGTTATCCACCCGCCATACGCGAAGCCGCCGCTGGTATCTTCGTCTGGCCCGCCTGGGGCTTGTATGACACCATCAAGGGAGATATGTTCAAGCACAATAACTTTTCTCATGACTGAGTTCTTTCGAGTCCTATCTGATTTTGTTTAATTTGCCGGGAATTTCCATTTTCCGCTCCGGTTCAAGGCCAACATATAGCCGTCCGCCCCGCGCGTCAAGGCCCCACTTGGCTCGTTCGGCACGGCAGGCTCCCGCCATGGCGTGTATGGAGTACCTTTGCCACCTTCCAGCGCCCCGGGCGCTCGAAAACTGCCCTCGGGAGCCGACTTCTTGAGACACCTCAACGCCTCCACCGCCTCTTTCTATACCCTTTGGCTCCCCACCGCGTCTCCGGCTATCCCGCCGGCAGTGTCAGCGCTTCGATGCGTCCCACCATGGCCCCGAAAAGCCGCCGCGTGAGGTGACCCTCCGCGGGTGGCGCAGATATGGGGTTTGAAGTGTGCGTCCCAACGGAAGCAGGTTTAGAGATATCGGTCGCAGAACTGCCGAGGCGTCAGAATTAGCGCGGCCTTCGTCCGGACGTCGAGCAGGTCCTTATCGCCGGTTACGAGGCAACGCGCCTTCGAGTCGAGCAGGCATTCGAGAAATTTCACATCCTCCGGGTCTCGGCACGAAACGCCTGATATCGGCCCCGGATGGAACAGTTCCCCATAGCGCGTTACAAGATCAAGGAAAGGTTCCCCGTTAATTTTGGGAAACTGTTGCGACAGGTCGGCAAGCACACGTCGGTACTCGACCATAATAGCGGGAGAATAGGCAATGCGCACCAAGCCCTCGCGCCATGCATGGAGAATCCGGTAGGGCGGCCCCGAGAAGAAAATGCCCGACACAAATACGTTCGTGTCGAGGACAATTTTCATCGGCTTCTGCGGACCTTGGCGATGGACTGGCTAATGTGACGAGGGGAAAGTCCTGCCGCGCGCGCCTGGCGGCGAGCCTCTGCCACCAAGCTCTCGAACTGCTCCCACGATGGAGCAGAAAGTTGCTTGAAAACGAGCACGTCATCCTTCGCTACGACCACAAACTCCGTTCCGGGTACAAGGCCCAATTGGGTGCGAATAGGCTCAGGGATGACGACCTGACCTCGCGAGGACATTTTGGTGGTTAAAGGGTCCATAATCTTACCAGTAAGATTGTACCACAACCTTGCGGAATCGCGGCCGGCTGGCGTAGCAGGATCTGGTGGGGGCGCTGAGGACGGGAAACCAGGAGATGAGTATCGCCAAGACGGGGAGCTACGGTCGGTGATTTCCTGACTGTGAGTTCTCCGACTCGGTCGGGCACCGCGATTCACAGCCCGCAAAGCGGGCGGCATCCTTCAGCCCCTGACGGCGCCCGCTTCGCGGGCTGAATGAAACTTAATGATGCGTTCGTTGTCCCATGGCTTGCGCCATGCGCCTGGAGTTTCCACATGTGTTGAAGTCTTACCCGGTGATCAGCCGACGGTAACTACCCCCGATGCGCAGCACTTGCCGGTAACCACCCCCGTCGCTAGCGCTCCGTGCCCCTTCCTTCACTGCGTTCAGGACAAGCTCTGAATCAGGAGGGGAGCTTTTGCCGGTGGCCGCCTGCGGCGGCAGCAAGGCTCCCCTCCTCAAACGAGGCCGTTTCAGAACTAGCGGCCGCCGGGGGTGAAAGCCCGATGCGGGGGCGTTGGGTGCGCGAATCGCGGAGTCCCGGGTGTAGGGGCGCCTGGGAATTCGGCCACCGCTTGCGCGCCGCTCGACGGCCCCGGGTGTTCCCGCGCGCCGACCGCTTCCGGCCCGGGTCGGCGATGGCCTCAGGCCTGCGCCAGAACCGCTTTCGCCGGGTCGAAGGTGCCGGCCACCCAGTGCGGGTAAATCTCTTTTAAGTTGAAGGCCGTGCACAGCAGGGCCCACTGGGTGCGCACATTCTCCAGCCCGCGCACCGTCCGCCGCCGGAAGCCCATCCCTTGTTTAATAAGGGCGAACACGGGTTCGATGATGGCCTTGCGTTGTCGCAACCGGGCTTGTTTCACCGGATCCCCACGTTTGGCCGCTTGCCGAGCCAAGGCCGCACGCTGCGGACTGATCTCGATTCTTCGCCCGCCCCGACCGCGGCTGCATAGCGCCCGCACCGGACACTGCGCATAGGCCGTGCACTGATACGTGCGCACCGCCGCCCGCTTGCCGCTCTTCTTCCGGAGCCCCGTAAACTTCAGCTGCGTCTGTCGCGGACAGATCACTTCATCCGCCGCCGCGTCGTAGGTGAAGTTCGCCGCGTCGTACTCGCCCCGCTTCACTCCCCCCGTTTCCGACCCCGGCGCCACCAACACTTCGTAACCGCGCGCTTCCGCCTCGGCCAATTGCTGGGACGTGGAATATCCGCCGTCGGCCAGCGTTTCCTCGGCGGCCTTGCCCAAATTGGCTTGCACTGCCTCCAGCATCGGCACCAACTGCGCGTGGTCCGACTTGGCATTCACCGCCGTCTGCGCCACGATGATGCCCGCCTTCTCGTCCGCCACCGCCTGCGCGTTGTAGGTCGGATCCTTGCGCCCTGCGCACGGCATCAGCCGCGCCTCCGGCTCCTGAGGATGGAGATGATCGCGCTCCGCCTCGTCCATTTTCTTCAGCGAAGCTTGAATCGCCGCGCGCAGTTCCATCGCCACTTGCCAGTTCTCCGGCAGCCGGTACTCCCCCTGCTCCGTCGCCTCAGCCGCCGCCACCGCCGCCTCCATCTCCGCCAGCCCCGCTTCCACCCGCGCCAACAGCTTCTCCAAGTCTTCCCGATGCTCCACCGTTCGCCGCGACGAAACCGCCGCAATCTTCGTCCCGTCCACGGCGTGACAGATCATCCCCACCAGCCCGTACTCCGCCGCCACCTTTACCACCGACCGGAACACCTGGCGCAGCGCCTCCCGGTTCTCATGCCAGAATCGCCACAGCGTGCAGTGATCCAGCGGGTGCCGCCCCGTCAACCAGATCAGCGACAGGTGCTCCCGACACGCCCGCTCCAACTCCCGCGTCGACCGTATCCGCGCCAGATACCCGTATAACCACGCCTTCAACAACAAATCGTTCGCGTACGACGGCCGCCCCTCGTCACTCTTCCGCTCGCTAAAGCCCAGCTCCCGTAGATCCAGCGCCTCCACCAACTCCCGAATGAAGCGCGCCGGATGATCGCGCGGTACCCAGTCCTCTAGACTCTGCGGCAGTAAATCCAACTGCGCATAATCAGCATGGATCTCGTGGCTCATGCCCCTCCCCTAGCACCCCATTGACCATTTCCCGCACCGAGTTTTGAAACAGGCTCAACTGAGGAGGGGAACTTTGCTGCTGCCGCCGCCGGCGGCAGCCACCGGCCAAGGCTCCCCTCCTGATTCAGAGCTTGTCCTGAACGCAGTGAAGGAAGGGGCCGGAGCGGTAGCGACGGGGGTGGTTACCGGCAGGCGTCGCGCATCGGGGGTGGCAACCGGCAAACGGTTTGATGCTTCTCCTCACCACTCCCCGCTAAACGCCCCATGCGAAATCGACTTTTTCAATTCCTCCAGCGCCGGGTAGCTCAGCACCATTTTGGCTTGCCTGGGCGCGGACAAGTCTAGCCAAAATCAATAGGCCGGGGTGCGGTGGCGACCCCGTTGCAGGACGGCGGCCCCCCGAACCCTGGACGTCGCCATGTCCGCGTGCCCCTACGTGCAAAACCGCGTATACTCTCTGCTCTGATTTTCGGATCTGACGGTGCAGGTATCCCATTTGGCTCTACGCTTGGAGGCATCATGAAACGTCGTGAGTTCATCAAGAATTCCGCACTGGCAGGTACCTCGCTGCTGTCTGCCGCGGGGTCGCGCGGGCAGGCTGCGGAGTCCGCTTCCGCCCTGCAAGCTCCCATTACGCCCATGCCGCTGCCCAAGACGATCATGCTGAACCTCCAGCCGGCGCGTTGGATCTGGTATCCCTCGCAGCGCACGCTGGCGAACACCTTCGTCCTGTTTCGCCGCCAACTCGTGTTGCCGGAAAAGCCGGTTCGCGCGCAGGGGTGGGTGGCTGCCGACAGCCGCTACTGGTTGGAAGTAAATGGCCAACGCGTGCAGTGGGGGCCGGCGCCGTGCGATCCGCGCTGGCTGGAAGTGGATCCCACGGATTTGACTGCCCTGTTGCAAGCAGGCGCCAACACCATCGGCGCTCAGGTCCTTTTCTACGGCCACGGCGACGGCACCTGGCCCGTGGGGAAATGCGGCTTTATCTTCCGGCTGGAAATTGAGACGGCCGGCGGCGAGAAACAGACCATCGTATCGGACGAAGCATGGCAAGCCTTTCTCGCGCGTGCCTGGAAGCCCGGCCATTACAAGCGTTGGTATCTGCGCAGTCTCCAGGAAGAGTTCGACGCGCGCCTGTACCCTTACGGCTGGAGCAGCCCGGACTTCACTCCGGACAGCAACTGGCTGCCGGCCATGCCGCTGCAATGCCCGGCGGACAAGCCGCCGATTTGCGGTTCCTACCCGGAATACATGTTGGATACTCAGGGCGGCCCCGGCGAGTCGCAATTGCGCGCCCGGAGCATCCCGCTGATGCGGGAAACCCTGGTACCCGTGGCGGATCTTGCCGAATCGTGCTGGATTCAGTGGGACCGCTCGCCGGAGGAATACTTTGAATGCCTGCCGCCCCAGAGCTTTCGCGCCGACCGGCAGCCTTCGGCCAAACCGGCCGGTCCGGGGGCATGGTCCGTCGAGCTCGACGGGCAGCGGGGCGCGGCCCTGACCTTTGAGTTTGCCGAGCAAATGGTAGGCTGGCCCTATTTCACCATGGAAGCTCCGGCGGGCACCACGATTGAGCTCATGGTCCAGGAAGCGCACCAGGTGGGAGGCCCGGCGCTGCTCAACACCCATTTCCACAGTTGGAGCCGCTTCATCTGCCGGGAAGGCATCAACCACTTTGAAACGTTCGATTTTGAAAGTTGCCGTTGGGTGCAACTCCACATTCACGGGGCAGCCGGCAACGTTACAGTTTCAAACGTGGGTATGCGCCGCAGGGTTTTCCCGTGGCCGCATACGCCCGATATCCGCGTTTCCGAGCCGTCCTTACAGCGCTTGATGGATGCCGCTACGAATACGATGAACAACTGCGCCCAGGAGACCATCATGGACGGCGCCGGCCGCGAGCGCCAGCAATACAGCGGCGACGGTGCGCATCAGCTCCACCCCATCCATCTGAACTTTGGCGAAAACCGTCTTCCCGCCCGGTTCCTCGCCACGTACAGCCAGGGGATGACGCAGGAAGGCTTCTTCCTGGATACGTGGCCGGCTTACGACCGCCTGGCGCGCGTGATGGAGCGCGAGCTTCAGCTCACGCCCTGGGGACCGCTGCTGGATCACGGCGTGGAGTTCAACTTTGACTGCTACTATCACTATTTGTACACGGGAGAACTCGACGATCTCCACGAGCCCTACCCGCGGCTGCTGCGGTTCGCACAGTACCTCGAGAGCATCACGGGCGCGGACGGGCTGCTGCCGGTGGAGAACCTGGGGATTCCCGCCGTCTGGATCGATCACATTGCCTACCAGCGCCAACGCCACAAGCAGTGCGCGTTCAATCTGTATACCGCCGCGATGCTGCAAAATGCGCTGGCGTCTCTGTGCGACACGTTCGGTGATCGGAGCCGCGCGCAGGCCGCCCGCGAATTGGGCCGCCGTATTCAGGACGCGACCGTGCGGCGCTTCTGGAGTCCGGACCGCAATCTGTTTATCAATAACCTCCCCTGGCTCGCGGAAGAAGGCTCGCCGCGGATGTGCGACCGCTCGCTGGCGACGGCGGTGCTGTTCGATCAATGCCCGCACGGGCAGACGGACGCCGCCGTGCGGGTGCTGGCCGAATGTCCTCCGGAAATGGGCTTCTCTTATCCCGCCAATGCCGGCTGGCGGCTGTGGGCGCTGGGCAAGGGTGGGCGCGCGGATGTGATTGTGACAGACTATCGCGAGCGCTGGGCCAAAATGAATTCGGTGATACTCAACAACACGCTAGAGGAGGATTGGAAGGCCCTTCCGGACACGGGCTCGGAGTGGAGCCATTGCCCCGTCGTCCCGCTGTACGTCACCACGATGAGCTTGGCCGGCATCAAGCCGTTGGTTCCCGGCTTCAAGCGCTGTGAGATTCGCCCGCAACTCGCGGATCTCGATTCACTCGAACTGACCGTGCATTCCGTCCAAGGACCCATCGAGTTCCGCAGCCGGGGAAAGCTCGGGGCGCGAGAGCTTACACTCAAACTGCCCGCGGGCTGCGACGGGGAGTTGGTGGTGGATCGGCGAGAAACTCTGACGCTGCAACCGGTGGCGGGTTCCGCCACTCCCCAAGGCTTGGCGCGCTATCACCTGCCCGCGGGGGAAACCACGTCTGTGCGCCTGGCATTCACGTAAGGGGCGCATTCCACCGCGGTTCGCCGGCCAATCCCGCTTCGGCGTAGCGCCCGTGAACTGTAGTATGATGGGTACAAAACGTATGGCGACACCGCTTACTGACACTTCTCCGGACGCAGAGCGCGTACAGATCGAAATCCTGCGCGCTATGCCTTCGTGGCGAAAGTTCAAGTTATGGAACGACTTGAATATGGCAATGCGCCACGTGGCTTTGGCGGGACTGCGCGAACGGTTCCCCGCGGCCTCACCGTCAGAACTCCGCCGGCGGCTGGCAACACTACTCCTGGGTCCGGAGTTGGCCACGAAGGTGTACGGCCCGGAGCCCGATCCTCCTACCATCAGGTAAAGAAATGGAAATTCGAGATGTCCTCGGCACCTACATTCCGAGAACTAACCGGTCCACCCGCTTCGCCACATCCCGCAGATAAGCTTCGTCGCCGCCTTCGAGCTCAGTGGTGGTCCAGCCGGTGTAACCCACGTCGGCAAAGGCCTGGCGCACGGCAGACCAATCGATGTCGCCGTCGCCGAGGTTCACGAACTCCGCCTGAAACGGGCTGAATCCCTTCGTCAGCACCTTAAAGTCTTTCAGGTGAACCTTTCTGAAGCGGCTGCCGAGCGTGTGAATCCAGTCCTGCGGATAGCCGTAAAGGACCACGTTGCCGACATCGAAGTATTGCTTGATCCAGGGGCTCTTGAATTCGTCCACGTACTTTGCCATCTCCAGCGGGCTCAGCAGGAACTTGTTCCACACCTCTTCGATGCAGATGACGATCTTCAATTGTTGCGCCAGCGGGATCAGCGTGCGAATGTTGATTTGCGAGCGCTTCCAGGCGTCCGCGTAGCTGGTGTTGGGGTTGACGACGCCGGGAACCAGCAGCACGGTTTCTGCTCCCCACAACTTGGCGTTGCGCAGCGAAGTCTTCATGCCATCCAGCGATTTCGACACCACGGCGGGATCATCGGAAGAGAGCGGATTTTCCCAGTGGGCCATGTTCATGACGGAATGGATGGGAACCTTGGCGTCTTCTGATGCCTTCTTGATTTCCTCGGCCACCTTCGGGTCTTCCATGGTCTGGGCTTCCACGCCCTCGAATCCTACGTCGCCGGCCAGCTTGAACCGGTCGGCATAGCTCAGGTCCTTGGGAAGCATGTAGATTTGCACGGCCTTCTTGATGCGTCCAGACGCAGGAACCGGGGCGGGGGCAGGGTCCGCAAGGCTCGCCGATACCGGGGCCAGCGATGCCAGGGCGCCACCCGCCGAAACCTTCAAAAAGTCGCGACGCGATTGATGCTCGTTCATAGTGTCCTCCAAGAATGGCAAAACCAGTGTGGTGCTGATGTCGCTGGTCCGTTGCCCGGCGGCCGGCCGCCTCGGACAACGGACCATGGACTAAAGATGTTTAGGCAAATTTAGTAATATCTATCTTGGGATCGTACACTTCCTTCGATTTTTGCAGCTCTTCCCAGGTAAGGGGCTTGCCCGAATACGCAGCATTGCGGCCGAGCATGGCGCTCATCGCGGATTCCGCGCCCAAGGCGGCCTGGTTGAGAAATTGGCCGCTGGTGATGCTGGCCACGAAAGCCTTTTCCTTCTCGGAGTCAGCCAGATCGAGCGAGCCGGCGAATTTGCCCGCTGCCGAAAATTCTTGAGATCCGCTGGGCTTCAACCCGGCATCCCAGGCATTCTTGCCAACGATGTTGACGCGCCAATCGTAGTGCGCTTCGGAACTGCCGTCCGCGCCGAAGAATTGCACCGCCGCGTCAAAATTCGGGTGGCCGAACTGCGCCGACCCGAAGCTGATTTGCACATTTTCCGGATAAGTAAAGAGCACGTTGAAGTTGTCTTTGCAATCTCCGGCATCGGTGCGAATTTTGCGGTCGCACATGCCTACGGCCTTCAGCGGGTGGCCGTTCAGCATCCAGTTGCACATGTCGATCACGTGGATGTTCTGCTCCACAATGATGTCGCCGGAGAGTTTGTGGTCCCACACCCAGTTCCGGAGCCGCTGTTCATCAGGTGAGGCGTTGGGCCATTCCGGCCGATCAATGTGCCCGCAGTAGTAGTAGGCAAGCCCGCAACCGATCTTTCCTAAGGCGCCACTCTGGATGCGCTTCGTCAACTCGACCATGGGCGGCGCATTACGAATCTGGAATCCCACCGCCAGGCTCAATTTGCCTTGCGCCTTTTCTCCAATGCTGATGACGTGATGGGCGTTGGGCACGTCGACGGCCACGGGCTTTTCGCAATAGACGTGCTTCCCGGCGGCCACGACCGTCTCAAGATGATGCGTGTGAAAATAAGGCGGGGTAGTAATCAGAATGAAATCGACTTCCTTCGAGTCAGCAATTTCTTTGTAGGCGTTGGGACCCTTGAAGAGTTGCGAGCTATCGATGGGCGCGTAGCCCATGGCTTGCTGCAAGGCGTCAAAGTGCTGGCACCCCTTTTGCAGTTGATCGGGGAATAGATCGGCAATGGCGGTCACGCGCGCCCCGGCATTCTTCACGAAGCTCGTGCCTTCTTCGGTGGCGCGGCCTCCGCAACCCAGAATTCCGAAGCGAAGCTGGGAATTCGCGGCTGTCCCCCTCACGAACTGCGGCTTGATAATCATGAAACCCGCCGCCGCTGCCGCCCCCAGAAATTCCCTTCGGCCCAGTTTGTTATTGGTTTGATCAGTCATTTCCTCCCCTCCTTCGATATCAGTTCCATACGGGAGGGGATAAGGGGTAAAGGAGAAGGAGCTTGTTCCCTTACCCCGTATCCCGTATCCCGTTTACCGTATCCCGTTTACCGTATCCCCTTCACCCGTTCGTCGCTAAGCCGACTGCCTGGGCATAGTTACCCCCAATCCGCAGCGACTCAGAAGGAAACGATCATAGTCGCATCGGGGATTGAATGCTAGAAGAAACCAACGTCGGTGGTTATTATTATGATTGGCGTCCCTGTTGGGACCCAATAAAGAAACAGGAGGCAGTATGTGCGTCTCGCAATACGCGGGGAATCGCCTCGGCGCGGTCATCCTGAACAGTCAAAACCGAAGGACCCGGGAGCCCGGATGCCGGCGCCTGGGGATAACACTCGGAGTGCTGGCCGCACTGTTGAGTGCGTTAGTGCTGCCAGCATCCTTGGCAGCGCAAAATGAACCTTCGGCCGACCGGGGAGAGGGTGGCGTACAACTCGCCCAACCCATTGAGCCCGGCCAAGCCACCCCTCATCTAACGATAACGCTCGCTGACGCTCTCGATCGCGCGGAGAAAAACGACCCGCAATACGCCGCCGCGGTCACCGATGCCAAGATTGCGAAGGAGGACCGGGTGCAGATGCGCGCGGCGGGCCTGCCTTCGTTGGGGCTTCTGACCTCCACCTTGCTCACTGAAGGCAACGGCCGGATCGCCACCGGCAGGTACGTCACGAATGACGGCGTGCATGTTTACCGGCAGTGGGGTGTGGTGCACCAGGAAATCTCGTTAGACACCCTGACCATGGTAGGCGACCGGAAGGGTGCGGCGTTGGCAGCACTGGCCCGCGCCAAAGCAGAAATCGCGCGCCGGGGATTGAAGGTTACAGTCACCAAGGACTACTATTCGCTTATTGTGTCGCAGCGGAAATATGCGACTGCCCAGAGCACGCTGAAAGAGGCACAGCATTTTTTGGCCGTGACGAAAGATCAGGAGCAGCAGGGGGAGGCCGCGCACAGTGAGGTCGTCAAAGCCCAAATCCAGTTCAACCAGCAACAGGCAGCTCTGGAAGACGCGGAGTTGCAGATGGAAAACGACCGTTTGACGTTGGCCGTGTTGCTGTTTCCAACGCTCAACGAGAACTTCTCAGTAGTTGATGACCTCGACGAAGCACCAAGCCTGCTCCCGTTCGGGGATGCGCGCCAAATGGCCGTGCGTGAGAATCCGGACCTGCGAGTGGCCATGGAAGCCTTGCGGGCGTCGAGCCTGGACGTTTCTGCGGCGCGCTCTGCGCTGCTTCCCACCATCAGTGCCGATCCGGTGTACGGCCTCGAAGCCAATCACTATGCGCTACGCAGCGTAGCGTCCGAGTTTCCCGAAGCGGGACCTGTCCCGAACTTAGGGTATTTTGCTACTATAACGCTGAACGTACCGGTCTGGGACTGGGGCGCGCTCCGCAGCAGGTTGCGCCAGGCAGAGTATCGCCGCCAGCAGGCGCATATGGATTTGACGTATGCCCAGCGATTGGCAGTCAGCGAGCTGTATTCTTCTTACAACGAAGCTCAAACCGCTAAGCGGACGGTGGACTCATTGCGCGAAGCCGCCGATTTGGCCGGTGAGAGCTTGCGCCTCACGAACTTAAGGTACCAGGCCGGGCAGGCGTTGGCATTGGAAGTCGTCGATGCGCAGAACACACTTTCCCAAGCGCGGAATGCTTTTGACGACGCGCAAGCTCGTTTCCGGATAGCCGTGGCGCAGTTACAAACACTGACGGGATCATTCTAATCATGACTGGGAACATGCGCAGGGCTGGCTACTTCATAGCGGGGCGGGGCCGATGCATCACACGCCCCCGAGAAAGAGTGCGGCGAAGTCTGAGGCTGCCCACGCCGGAGGCGATCCCCGGTCTTCTTTTGCTCGCGCTCGTGCTGTGGCCGGGATGTGCCGGCAAGGAGACCGGCCAGGCTGCGCCCACTGTGACGGTGCAGGTGGCGACAGCGGAAACGGAGAAGATCGAACGCAAGATCGCGGCGGACGCGGTAATTTATCCCTTGCACCAAGCCGCGCTGGCGCCGAAGATCACCGCCCCGGTGCGTAAGTTCTTCGTGGAACGCGGAAGCCATGTCCACGCCGGTGAATTGCTGGCCCAGCTTGAGGACCAGGACCTGGTGGCCGCGGTAACCGATAACCAAGGGGCATACGAGCAGGCCCAGGCCGCGTACGAAACCGCTACCCACCAGTCTTTGCCGGAGGAGATACAAAAGGCTGAACTCGACACCAAAGCCGCCGAGCAGGCGATGGACGTAGCGCAGAAGGTTTACGTAAGCCAACAAAATCTGTTCAAACAGGGCGCCACGGCGCGCAAGAACATGGAGGATGCCGAACTTGCTTTTATCCAGGCGCGCAATCAGCACGACCTCGCCGTGGCCCACCTTGCATCTTTACAGAAGCTCGGGAAGGAGCAGGAATTAAAAGCGGCGCAAGGCCAATTGACTTCGGCTCGCGGCAGGTACGAGGGCGCGAAGGCACAACTGAGCTTCGCCGAAATGCGCAGCCCCATCGATGGCGTGGTCACGGATCGGCCGCTTTACGCTGGAGAGACGGCCGCGGCAGGGTCGCCGTTGATCACCGTGATGGACCTCTCCCACATCGTGGCCCGAGCCCATATCGACCAGCAGCAGGCAGCGGCGCTCAAGGTAGGCGATCCAGCCACAATCGCCGTGCCGGGCGTTGCGGACGACGTGCCGGGGGAGGTCACAGTGGTGAGCCCTGCGTTGGATCCGGGCAGCACCACCGTGGAGGTTTGGGTGCAGGCTCCCAATCCCTCTGAACGTATTCGGCCGGGCGCCAGCGCGCGTCTTACCATCATTGCGGAAACCGTGCCCAAGGCGATCGTGATTCCCGCCGCCGCAGTCCTCACGGCTACCGATGGCGGCACCTCCGTAATGGTGGTCGACGGTCAGAATAAACCGCACCAGAAGAGTGTGAAGATCGGCATCCGTGACGGCGAGAATACCCAAGTCACTGAAGGGCTTCAAATCGGCGAACGCGTCGTGACCGTGGGAGCATTCGACCTCTCCAAGGAAGACCCGGACGTTCTCGACAAAACCAAGGTGCGGATTGAGGCGCCCGCCGCTCCCGAACCGGAGAAGGGCGGCGATGAGAGCAAGTAATACGGAATCCTCATACTGGCTGGTCCGCCACTCGAAATCGATCGTCTTCCTGATTCTCACCCTCGCGTGCGTGGGCGTCTACCTGGCGTTCACTATTCCCGTGGCCGTGTTTCCCTCCACCGACTTCCCACGAATCTTGATCGGCGTGGACAACGGCGTAACCCCGATCAATCAAATGCTGGTCACGATAACCCGCCCCATTGAGGAGGCGGTGAACAGCGTGCCCGGGCTTGAGGAGGTCCGCTCCATCACCAGCCGCGGCTCCGCGGAAATTGATCTGTTCTTCAGTTGGAACGTAGACATATTCCAGACGCTGGAACGCGTGAACTCGGCGATGGCACAGGCCCAGGGTTTGTTGCCGCCTACCGCGCGGATCGAAACGCACCGGCTGACCTTCGCGAGTTTCCCCATCATCGGGTACAGTCTCACGTCCGATACGATACCGCAAACGCAGCTCTGGGAAATCGCCACATATCAGCTCCAGCCGCAACTGAATCGGCTGAACGGCGTCTCATCTGTCTTGGTGCAAGGCGGCCAGGTACCGGAGGTCCAAATCACGCCCGACCCCGCCAAATTGCTTCGGACCCAGGTGACGATTTCTGACATTCTGCAGGCCGTCAGCCGCACGAACCAGATCTCTTCCCCCGGCTTGCTGGAACAGAGCCACCAACTGTTCCTTGGCCTGGTGGACGCCCAGGCGCACACCGCACCGGAAGTTGCGCAGATTGCCATCAAGAATACCGCGCAGAACGTCCCCATTCACATCGGTGACATCGCGGATGTCCATCCGTCGGTTGAGCCCGTATACACCATTGTCACGGCAAATGAAAAACCTGCTGTTTTGCTTAGTATCAACCGGCAGCCCGCCGCGAACACCGTCGAGGTGGCGAACGAAGTACACGCGGAAATGGAGCGGCTGGAGCGAACGATTCCTCCAGGGATTCGCGTCAGTAATTACTACGATCAGTCAGACATTGTCACCGCCTCCGTGAAGGACGTCCGGGATACGATCCTCATCGGGCTCGTGCTCGCCTCGATCGTCCTCGTCGTCTTTCTGAATGATTGGGGCTCTTCCCTGGTTGCCGGATCGGTGATTCCCATTACCATCCTGATCACGTTTGTCGTGCTCAAGGTGCTCGGCGAGAGCTTTAACCTGATGACGCTGGGCGGGCTGGCGGCCGCCGTCGGGCTGGTGATCGACGATGCCATTGTGGTCGTCGAAAACATCGTTCTTCACCGCGACGCCGGAGAAGAGCGCGTGGAAGCCATTCACAGCGCGATCTCCGAACTTACGATTCCTTTACTGGGTTCGACGTTCACACCCATCGTGGTGTTCCTGCCGCTCATTGCGATTACGGGAGTAACCGGGACGTTTTTTCGCGCCCTGGCCATCACCATGGCCGCGGCGCTGGCTACCTCGCTGGCGTTGGCGCTCCTGTGGACGCCCAACTTGAGCCGCTTCTTTGTGCGCCGCAAGGGAAGAGCGCCACGCTCCCGTGAAGTTGAAACCACCCCCAACGAGGCACAGGACGCCCCTGTCGCCGATGTCCGGGAGGAGGAGGTCCGAAAGCTAATGGCAGCCGAAGAGGCTTCCATGAGCGGGTTCTTCTCCCGCGTCATTACGTTCTACGAAGGCTGGGTCCGGCGCGCACTCGAACATCCGCTTTGGCTGGCGGGGTTGTGCGGTGTCCTCGTGGTCACATCCTACTTCTGTTACCGGGCTCTGGGATCGGACTTGCTTCCCTCCATGGACGAGGGCGGGTTCGTTCTGGATTACATCACGCCCCCGGGCAGTTCCCTGGAGGAGACCAATCGCGCCATCAATCACATCCTCAAGCTCGTTCATGCCTTGCCGGAAGTGGACAGCACGTCGCGGCGCACGGGCTTGCAACTGGGGCTTGCGGCGGTTACGGAAGCAAACACCGGGGACATTTCCATTAAGCTCAAGGAGAAACGGGACCGCAATGTGTGGGAAATCATGAACCAGCTCCGGCAGGAGATCGCGCGCCAGGAGCCCGCGGTGGACGTGGAATTCACGCAGTCCCTACAGGACATGATCGGCGATCTGACCAGCGCCCCCGAGCCCATCAAAATCGAGTTGTTTTCACCGGAAGAGACACTCTTGCGCACATGGGCGCCCCGGGTAGCCGATGCCATCGGCAATGTTCAGGTCAACGGTGCAAAGCCGATCGTGGATGTTCTAAACGGTATAGACGACACCATTCAGTGGTCCTGCCATGGTCTTCAACGTGAATCCCACCTTTGCGGCGCAGGCGGGGTTCGCGGCAGACGAAGTGGCCACGGATGCGCAAGCCATTCTGGACGGCGTTCCGGCTTCCGCTCCCGTGATTGTGAATGACCGGGCGTACACCGTTCGCGTTCGGCTCCCGGAAAGCAGCCGTGCCTCTCTCGCCGCGATGAGCAATACGTTGCTCACCAGCGCCGGCGGGCGAACAGCCACCCTCGGGTCACTCGCAACGATCACGGAGTTGCCGGGACAGACGGAAATTTTGCGCGATAACTTGCAGCGCGAGGTGGCGGTAACCGCTCGTCTCGAAGGGCTTGATTTGGGCAGTGGCGTCGCCGTGGTCAAGAAGGCGGTTGACGGCCTCGGCATTCCCCCTTCCATTCGGATTGAATACGGCGGGCTTTATAAAGAGCAGCAGAAATCATTCCACGATCTCGGAGTGGTGCTGGTCCTGGCCCTGGTGCTGGTTTTTCTCGTGCTCCTGTTTGAATTCAGCACCCTCGCCGCTCCTGTGGCCATCCTGACTTCGGCCCTGGTATCCACCTCAGGCGTTTTCTTTGCGCTGTGGATCACGGGCATCACGTTTAACATCTCTTCTTTCATGGGACTCATAATGGTGGTCGGAATCGTCGCGAAGAACGGCATCCTGCTTCTCGACGCGGACCAGAAGTTTCGGTCTATCGGGCTGCCCGCCCGGGAGGCCATGGTGCAAGCGGGGCGACGCCGCCTGCGACCCATCGTGATGACCGCGCTGGCTGCGGTTGCGGGAATGTTGCCGCTGGCACTCGCGTGGGGCGCCGGCTCGCAGATGCTCCAACCCCTCGCGATTGCCGTGATTGGGGGCATTTTGATTTCGATGATCTTGTCATTGATCATCACGCCTGCCGTCTATTTTTATTTAACGCGGGCACGGGCGTGAAATGCAGTGGCGCATGGCGAGGTCATCAGAGGTGGGAAATCCCCTGGTCTTCCTCCTTCTTCTCTTCTAAAAAGCGGCGCTCCAGGAGCCGCCGCGCCAAGTCTCGGCCACCGAGTCCAAACGCTAAGGCGAGCCCCAACATAATGGCGCCGAAGAACGTCGAGAAGGTGATCAGCAGAACGCCGTGTCCCAGTCCGACCCTTTCGAGCGCCATCGTCACCGTCAAGGCGATGATGACGAACCTTACCACGGCACTGATGAGCCGCGGC
>CAWDRP010000018.1:0-17992 GCA_963804755.1 uncultured Acidobacteriota bacterium | reverse complement strand
ACTAGCGAGGATGTATTTACGTGAGCGCCACTTGGGAGATTTTGGCTTCAGGACCAGTCGTCCGAGTTGCTGTGCGCTCCGGGGTAATGTTGCGGGCGTGGCTATCCGGACCCGCCGTCAACGTGACCGCGCCGCACCTGGTCAGGTGAAGGTTTCCGTGCTTTCGTGCTTATCGCCAGGTGGAATGCTTTATTGTAGAATACTTATCGAAATCAGCGACATAATTGCCAAGCGTGAGTCGACTACAAAGGAGCCGAACGATGCCGAAGAAGCGGACTCGCAAGAAGTCTGCACGTCCAAAGGCGCATCCTGCCACCAGCGGGCAACCGAGCTTTGGCCAGCCCCAGCCATCGCCTGATCCGACCGGCTTCAAGGATCCGGTCACTGACCACAACCTGAAGGAACTCGCCACGCTCGAAGCGGTGCCGAAGCCCGCCAGCGGCGCAACCGAACCGATCCTGACCTTGGAGCAGGTATGCGGTAGTGCCGGCGCCGCCAAGGTACAGACAATTCAGCAAGCGGGACAGATTGTCTTCCATTCGGTTGGCGATACCGGCAGCGTTGTCGGCCCGGCCACGCAGTCGCTGGTTGCCGATAAGATGGTGACCGACTTCAGCGAAGCGAATGCGGCCGACGTGCCCTCCTTCCTCTATCATCTCGGAGATGTGGTGTACTACTTCGGTGAGGCCACCTACTACTACGACCAGTTTTACGAGCCCTACCGCGACTACCCGGCGCCTATCATTGCCATTCCCGGCAATCACGACGGTGTGGTCTACGCGAGCGACCCGCAGCCAACGCTGAGCGCTTTTCTGCGCAACTTTTGCTCGCCCAGTCCCGCGCCGTCGCCTGACGCCGGAGGCCTGGTGCGCACCACTATGACTCAGCCGGGTGTGTACTTCACCATGGATTCGCCCTTCGTGAAAATACTCGGCATCTACAGCAATGTCCTTGAAGACCCCGGCGTGATCTCAGGTGAAAACGGTAACAACACCGTCCTGGATAACCGCCAGATTGCCTTTCTAACCGCCGCGCTCGAGCGAGCCAAGAGCGATAAGTTCACCGGCGCGATCATCATCGCCGTTCACCATCCACCCTTTACGGGCGGATCAGATCACGGGGGCAGTCCGCTGATGTTGCAGGATATTGACAGCGCCTGCCAGGCGTCAGGGGTTTGGCCCCATGCTGTTTTCTCCGGACATGCGCATAATTATCAGCGGTACACGCGCACCGTTAACAACTACCAAATTCCCTACGTGGTGGCAGGATGCGGCGGTCACTCGCCGCTTTCGAAAATGCGCGCGACTTATCGCACTCCCTACAAGATCGATGACACGCTAACGCTCGAAAGCTACGACGACACGGACTACGGTTACCTACGGGTGATTGTAAATGCCGAGAGCATGAGCATTGAATTTCATCCCCAAAGCGACGGGGGCGTCACCAAGACTCCGGATGACAATGTGACAATAACTCTTGCCACTCACATCGTAAGCTAATAGTTCCGAAGAATCACGGGTGGCGCATCATTGCCTTTCATGTTGGTGCTCCGGCAACACGCGCAATATCCTGTCGACACTGGCGCTCACAATTCGCTGAGCCTCGGATTGTCGCAAATCTGGCAGTTGACTTATTGGAGTTGAGCTCCAGATACAGGGTTGTCGGAAACTGGCCTGCTGCTGATAGGTAACGAGTGAGTGACGGCGTAATGGCGAGTGATCCGTTGGCGCCGGATAAGTCTACCCTTGGCGACAAGAACGAACCCGCTGGCGCGGGGGACGCTGGTCGCGTGGGTGAGGTTTTAAAACCTTCCCTGTAACCAGGAGTAGTGTGGGGTCATAAGGAGGTCCTTATGACTCGACTACGTCGAATGATGCTGGAGGAACTCCAGCGTCGGAACTACTCAACGAAAACGATCCGCTATTACTTGCAGGCGGTAGCGGATTTTGCTCGGCATTTTGGCAGGTCACCGGACAGGCTGGGACGGAACGAGCTTCGAAGCTATCAGGCGTACCTGCTGCGGGATCGCAAGCTGGCGGTCGGGACCGTGGTGGGGCTGGTCGCTGCGCTGCGGTTTTTCTTCAACAAAACTTTGAAGCGCCACCTGCCGCCGAATGACATTCCCTATCCCAAGCATCCACGCCGGCTGCCCGCGATCCTGACCGTGGAGGAAGTCGCCCGGCTGATCGATTCGGCTCGCAACCTGCTGGACCGCACGCTCCTCATGGTCCTCTACTCCACCGGCATGCGGAATTGCGAGTTGCGCCACCTCCAGGTCAAGGACATCGATAGCAAGTCCATGCTCATCCATATTCAGCGCGGCAAGGGTGGGCGTGACCGCTATGTTCCTCTCAGTCCTAAGCTGCTGGAAACCTTGCGGGAGTACTGGCGGTGGATGAAACCGAAGACTTGGCTGTTTCCAGGCACCGTCCACAACTGGCGCGCCGATAAACCCCTCACTCCCAAGGTGGTCTGGGACGCCTGCCAGTTCGCCGCCCGGCGGGCCGGCATCAAGAAACGCGTCTACGCTCACCTTCTGAGACATTCCTATGCCACGCATCTGCTGGAAGCGGGAGCCGACCTGCGCACCATTCAGCTCCTGCTGGGCCATGTCCGACTCGAACACACGGCGGTTTATCTGCACCTTTCCCGCCGGCACCTGCAGGCTTTTCCCAACCCCCTGGACACCCTGCAGGTTTCCAGCCTGGAAACCGTTCACCGCTCGCGCCGCCTACATAAAAAATGAACCCGCCCGCCGTGGAGGTGGCGGATATCCTCCGCGCTCAGGGCCAGCGTTTTCTTGACCGGTATCGAGCCAGCTTGGATTTCCAGCAGCTCAAAGCCTTCCGCGCCCTCCAGAACTGCCGCACCGCCGCGCTCGGAGGTCATCTCGATGCCTGCCCCCAATGCGGATTTCAGGCCATCTCTTATAATTCGTGTCGCAATCGGCACTGCCCCAAGTGCCAGGCCCAGGCGCGTGAACGCTGGCTCGCCAAACGGGAACAAGAACTCCTGGCCACGGATTACTTTCACGTGGTCTTCACCGTCCCTCACGAGCTCAACCTCCTGGCGCTAGACAACCCGCGTCAGTTTTATCATCTCTTGTTCACCGCCACTGCCGCCACCCTGCTGGAAATCGCGGCGGACCCCCAGCACCTGGGTGCGGAGATCGGCATCCTCGGCATTCTCCACACCTGGGGCCAGAACCTGCTCGCTCATCCGCACATCCACTGCGTCATTCCAGCGGGAGGCATCGCTCGCGATCATACCCGTTGGGTGCATCCTCGTTATCCCGGCTTTTTTCTCCCCATCAAGGTGCTGCGCCGAGTCTTCCGCGGCAAGTTCATCGCCGGCCTCAAACGCCTTTACCGCCGGAAGCAATTACGCTGCGCTGCACCTTCCGCCGCACTGGCCGATGAGAAGCAGTTCCGCCAACTGCTACGCCGCCTCCACCGGCAGGATTGGGTGGTCTATGCCAAACCGGCTTTCGGCGGACCCCGACAGGTGCTCCACTACCTGGGCCGTTACACCCACCGCGTGGCCATCTCCAACCATCGACTTGTCTCCTTCGATGGCGAGCGCGTCACCTTTCGCTGGAAAGATTACGCCCACGGCGGCAAGATACGGCCGATGACGCTCACGGCCACGGAGTTCTTACGCCGCTTTTTCCTGCATGTTTTGCCCAAAGGCTTCGTGCGCATCCGCCACTTCGGTTTCCTGGGCAATCGCTTCCGCGCCGCGCGGGTCCAACTCTGCCGGCAATTGCTGGCCCCCGCACCCCTCTTGCCGCCCGCCCCAGCGCAAGTTCCCCACTCCGACGCCGCCATCTGGCATTGCCCTCACTGTGGCGCGGTGATGATCTTCCTCCAGCGATTCGCCAGCAGAGAATCACTTTCACGGTGCACTTACTTTGATTCTTCCTGAAACTGCGTCCCAAAACCGGACCCCTGACGTGCACCCCGCACGCCCCCGTGGGAGTGTCTTGAGAGTCTCTTCGCCCCTACGTCCGGAAGTCCACGCTAGCTCTCAACCCTCATCCCGCCTTCTCCCCACCGCCCCGACGCCCAACCCTTCCACCCTCGCCGCCTGTTTCCAGATCTACCCAACCCCCAAACCAAAGCAAAAACCATTCAATCTCCATAGTTGGTCGTGCGCGCCAGCGGGTTCGTTCTAGTCCCCTTATCGGGAGTGCCTCGGCCCGTCATGATGCTGCTCTCGCCAAAGTCCCCGCGCTTGGGCCGAGTCACTCCCGATGAAGGCTAGCGACTACCGAGGACGTATATCCTCGAACGCAGTTCGGGACAACGATCTCAGGATGGATCGCTAAGCCCGTCGCGACCCCATGGTGACGCCCGCCTGAAATCAATTGGATTCCTTCGAAGCTTCGTTTCTTCATTGCTTCCTCCGACCGCTTGCTTCGCCGTCAGCATAAGCCTATGATTCCCGTCGACGAGGATGCTCCCCTTGCACCGCAAGGGCCTTTACTATCGAGCGCCCCCGATTGACCTTGCGTCCTCGCCCAATAGGTTCGGGCTATGCCGCGCGCCTCTTCTCAATCCGGGGGTCTCCAGAACGGCGACCGCGTCGCCATCATCGGCGGTGGGCCTGCCGGCTCATTCTTCGCCATCCATCTGCTTCGGGAAGCCGGGCGTCTTAATCGACATCTGGACGTCGTCATCGTCGAGAAACGTGGCCCGACCTGCCACGACTCCGATGACTTTCAATGCAAGGGATGCACGTTCTGTGCGGGCATTATCTCACCGAGGTTAAATGCCGTACTCGACGCGAACGGTCTGGTCGTTCCGGAGGAGATCATCCAGGAGCACATCGAACGGATGTACGTGATCAAAATTCGGGGCTCTCAGCAAGAGATCATGGATGCGCTGGCCAAGTTCGGCCAGCCCCATGCGAGATTTCTCAAGATGCGGTTCACTGACATTCGACAGGTCCAGGGGACGCCCAACCAAGTCGGATCGGTGATTCGATACAGGATCCCCTTCATTGGGTTGGGAACGGAAATGCGGCTGACCAAGAGAGTGGGGTTCGAAACCCTGCTCTATCAGGCGGATGGGCGGTTGGTGGACCACGGGAGCATCATTTTCAACGTCGCGCCAACCAAGGACGGCAACCACCGGCTCTCCATTTACGCGGCATTCGACTACAAGAGGGGCAAGGGCTTGGCGCGCCGGATGGTATGGACGTTCGCCCGACTGTTGTTTCCAGGGTTTGTGCACGACGTCGTATGGAACCATGCGCTGTGCACGATAAAGGAAGAGGTGGAGCACAAAGGTGACCACACTGTGAAATCGTAGCTGGCACGTTGAAGCCACTGCTCCATTGCCGTTTCGTGTCGCCCCCCAGAGTTTCGTCCGAGGCCCGAAGGAGACCCGCCTCGCATGAGAATCAGGCGTTTACCCGGGCGCGCCGAAGACGCGGTATCGCCATCAGGGCGGCGCCATAAAGCAGGAGGGAAAGGAATAGGGCGACCTTCCGGTCCTGGTGCATATCCACCGCGACCAGGCGATATGCGCCCAGGATCATGAGGGGATAAACCAGTTGAGCGAGGTGGCCGAAGTTGGGCCGGGAGCCGGCGAATACCAGCAGCAGGGCAGCGCCCGTCACGGCGCCGGTTCGGATGGTTGCGCAATAGGGGTCTACGGGAGTCGCGCCGATGAGGCCATGGTAAATGCTGGTTAGCGCCCCCGCCGAAAGTCCCAACGCCTCCCAGACCAGAACGGTGGCAAGCGCCAACCGCAAGGCTTGAAAGTTCCAGCCGCCGAGGGATGGAGCGGACCGCACTGCCAGCAGGTAACTGGCAGCAGCCACGGCCACGCCCATCCATAGCGCCGCATGAGCAGAACCAAGCCAGAAATCAGTTCCCAGCAGAAACCCCGCCGATTCGCGCAAGGCGCCCGAGAGCGCGAGCGCCAGAACTAGGTAAATTCCACCGTGAATTTCCAGCGTGAGTCGTGCCCAGCGCCCGCCCGCACCAATACACAAGACGGCCAGCGACGACCAAACAATTCCGGCCGCGCCGTCGCTTAGCAGCATTCGGCATCCAACCAGAACCAACAGTATTCCAAAGGTTGAATAGGTGTAGAAATTGCGGCCGTGCGAGCCGCGGCGCTCCAGCATGACGAACGAGATTGCGTAGCATGCCTCCCCGCACACCAGAGCAAATACACCGATGGCGGAAGCGATGTGCGCACCGCCGGCTGACAAGCGCAGAGCGCCGCCGAGGCCGATCACAAAGGCCAGCGCACACTGGCCCGTCTCAAAAGTGGTGAAGGCGAGCCCTCGCGCGAGCGTCCTTACGATTACGCTAGCGAGATAGATGGCCAGCAGCGCCATTTGCGCGGCGAATAGCGCGCGCGGCGAAATGGGCGCGTACACCTCCGGAAGGCCGTTGGGGTTGGTCACCAACCAGGTGGCCAGCAGAACCGAAAGATCGGCTGCCGCCGCCGCTAACCACCGCTCACCCAGCCAGTGATTGAGGCAAGCGCACGCTTCCACCGCTGCGGCTATGGCCAGAAATGCAAAGGTGAAAGGCAGCGCGTCGTGTGTGGCAATCAGCAGCGCGCCGGCCGTGCCCAGGCCCGCCAGGGTGGAGATGGTGGCGACCACCAGCAAGTCCCTGCGCCATGATACCGCCAGACCAATCAGGGTAAAGGCCACCAGAATCGTGCTGGCCTCCCATGTGGTGATCATGTGAAAGCGCAGCGTAGCTTCCCAAAGCAGCGGCGAGAGGATCAGTACGGAGGTGAGGCTGTACAGCGTCGTAGAGAGCCGGCGTTCAACCGGCGCCCGCGCCGCCCAGAGCAACCATGCCACGGCATAGAGGGTTCCCAAAGTGAATACGGCCCGGGGCGGAAGCACACCCGATTCCGCGATGGCCCGCAGCAGGTAGGCGCCCGCCAAGCCGAGAAGCGCCGTTCCCAGGACCGGCAGAGCGGAGGTAGTGTCGGGAACTTGAGACAGGATGCCCATACCATCGGGCAGGGTGGGGGGCTCCGCCTCCCGAGTCGGAATCAGGTTCTCGCGAGGCGCGAGCGATTCTTCCAGACGGGAGATGCGGTTCGTAAGATCGCGAACCTGCTGGCGCAGTTCTTCCAGATCTGCCTGCAACATGGCAGCTCCTTTAGACCTTGCTGGCTTCCCCTTCCCACGGGGGCAGCAGCTTTACCAGGGCAACGACGATTACGAAGGGCAAGATCATTAATCCGATAGCCGGCAGCAAGACCTTCCCTTGCTGCGAACTGTACTTTGTAAGTGGTATACCCAAGGAAACTCTTGGAAAAGAACTGGCCCCCGATTACCACGTTCCAGCGCATGGCGAAGATGCCAACGAGGGTCAGCAGAGAGGCGACGAGGTACATCGCCTTGCGGCGAATCTCCGAGAACCGCCAAAGCTGGTTGGCCGCGAGAATAGCCAGGGGCAAAAGCGTACCCAGCATGATCTGGAGGATCACTTGCGATCCCCACAATCGCGTATGCACCATGAAATCCAAGGAACGGAAGGATTCGTCGGCCTCGTAGGTGCGATGCACCAGGTCCAGCATCTCGAGCGAGAAATCGATGACGAACGTGTAAAAGAGGTATTTGGCGATCGTGTCGAGGCAGGGCATGTCGATGGACATCTTCTCCACCTTCATCAAGGCCATGTACAGCACCAAGACCGCTGCGATGCCCGAAACCATCGCCGAGAAGAGGAACACGATGGGCATGAGCGGAGAGGACCACCAGGGATTGGCTTTTACCGAGCCGAAAATGAATCCCACATAGCCGTGAAGCAGAAACGCCGAGGGGATTCCGATGACGGTAACCGCGTAACTGACCTTGTCGTCGATTCGCCGCGCCTCGGGGCTTATGTTCATCGACCCTAAGGTGAGCATCCGGTAGAGGAGTCGCCGGAAACCGGTGGCGGTCTGGGCCAGGTGCACGATGTCCGCACGATATTCCAGCCAGATCTCTAGCAGCAGCACCACCATCAGGTACCACAAATAGACAAAACCGAACATGGCCATGGCGGAGGATCGGTGGGGCGTGAGGTACATCTCCACCGAGCGCTCAGGATGGCCCAAGTGTAACTGTAAGGGCAGGGGCGCAACCAGCAAGAAGGCGAGCGCCGTCAGCAAGGCCAGGCGATAGGTGGGGCGCACGGCTTCAACCTTGAATACACGCTCGAGCGACGCCAGGATGAAGGCGCCGGCCACCAGTCCGGTGATGTAGGGGTAGAGCACGATCAGCAGGCTCCACTGCAACTCCACCTCGTTGGGATACATGAATCCTTCTACGCCCGGAACCATTGCCTCGCTCCTTTATCGCACCGCGCCATCCAGATTCTTGTAATACACCTTCGCTCCTGTGGCCATGTACGGCTTCAGCACCTGCACTTTGTTATTGCGCAGGAATTCGTGCACGGGGTCCTGGGGGTTTTTGAAATCCACCAACTGGCGCGCCCCAGTAGGACAGTTCTCGCAGCAGGCGGTGGTGAGACCCTTGGTAATACGGTGATAGCAGAGCGTGCACTTATCCGCCGTCTGCGTTTCCGGATGCAGGTAACGGCAACCATACGGGCAAGCCTGTATGCAATACCGGCAGCCCAGGCAATAGGTTTTGTCCACCAGAACCACGCCGTCAGGACTCACGAACGTCGCTCCCACCGGGCAAACCTGCACGCAGGGAGAATCTGCACACTGGTTGCAGAGTTTGGGAACGAAGAAGCTCTTGATGCCGGCGCGCGTCGGGGTGGGAAACCCGTCCATGGCTCCGTTGGGTGAGTCTACCTGGGGCTGCTTTCCTTCCTCCACCTGATACCGCTCCACCCAGGTCCGGAAGTACCCGCCGGGCACGTGGTTCTCCGCCGAGCAGGCGCGTACGCAGCTTCCGCAACCGATGCACTTGTCGATGTCGATGATCATGCCCCACCAGTGGTCTGCCCGCCGGTAAACCTCGGGTGCGGGGCTGGCGCCCATGATCTGGTCCAGAGTGGCGCCGGCGGAGGCCAGCACCAGGATTTTTCCGCCAATCTTGAAGAGGTCTCGCCTGCTCAATTCCATGCTTCTAGCTCCTCCCTCAGAGGTGCGGATTGTGCGGTTGGTGACAAGTGTTGCAAAGCATGCCCTGGGAGTGCGCGACCGTCTCTACCTGGGGAAAGCCGGGGGGCTTGGCAGCGTCTTTTTCGTGGCAGCGCCGGCAAAGGTTGGCTACGTCCGGCAGCTTGGGCACATTGGCGACGGGGTCGTCCGCATGTTTGGCCAGGGGGCCGTGACAGGTCTCGCAACCAACTCCCGCATGCTTCCCCCCGCCATGCACCTTGGCTTCATCTATCGTGGCAAGCAGCGCATTGACTTCGGCCGGCGTAGGAAATGGGCAGAGCGCTAATCATGTCAAGCGCGCCAGGCCGGTAGTATCCGTATTTCCCAAAGTCTTTGGGCACCACGGCAGCGCGGACAAGCAGGAAAACGCCCGCCCCCGCTAGCAGGACCAGCCCGGGACGAATCAAATGTCCAGAATTCCGGAAAAAGCGACTCAATGCCATCCCCCAGTGTTAAACGGTATTTATGTCCGCATTTGCGGGGGCGAAGGGCCTTCCGCAGGTATGGCTACTGCTCGTCGAGCAAGATTGGGACCAGTCAGCTCTGTGGACCAAATGACTGCTTGACGCAAGCCTCTGTTTAAAAGTTAAACGACTGGGTGGCTTTACGATGGACATCTTTGCGCTAATTGACCCACTAAAGTGCGGCAAACTCCGAAAGTCCGTTCTGCCCTGAAATGTATGCAGGAGATGCTAACCCAAAACTCGCCTACCTGAAAATGGCGCCGGGCCCGAAATAGCGGCAACGCGCTACTCGGAAGTTGTCCCAAAGGGGTTCGCGGCGACAATCCCCCGCGGAACCGAAGGTGATCAGTCCCGCCCAACGTTAGGTCTCTATCGGGAGTGACCCGGCGCGAAGATGTTGCGAGAGGGCGGAGATGCCGAATTCGCCGGGTCACTTTCGATAGAGCCGTTTGAATGAAGGCGCTGGCGTTTGCGGCGGACGCGGGCAACCGGGATTATGTGAGTTGAATACGGTCTGGGCGCGTTCGGTTAGCAAGGTCCTCGACGAGAATCGTCGGCATTGGCTTTGAAAATAGCCGATGGCGGACGTTGGGGCGGTCAAGAACGACCGCAGACGCTGGCCGGCGGTGGGTGGCCGCGGGACTTTGGGTGGGCGTGCACACTTCGAGGGTGCGCGCCGGGGCACGAAGGGTATTCGAGAGTGGATGGTGCTCAGGAACTGTCAAGGAAACCTCGCAGGTCAACGGCTTGAAGGAACACTTGCTCCGCGGTGAGCCTCTCGATGATGATCATGGGCCCCCCACAGACGGGGCAAGACCACGTGGGCAGTGGCGGTGGTGAAGCCGGACAGGGGGATCCCACGGTCGATTGGACAGCGAGCAGTTGTCGGCAAATGGGCAGGAGGGGGGCGCGTCGGCGGTTGGCGAGGAAGCCGAAGAAACGGATACGAACGAAGCCCTTGGGCAACACGTGTAAGAGGAAGCGCCGCAGAAATTCGTCGGCGCTGAGGGTCATGATGCGCTGCTTGCTGCCATGGGCGTAGTCCTTCCAGCGGAAAGCGACTTGGCCGCCTTGGAAGGAGATCAAGCGATGGTTGGAGATGGCGACGCGATGGGTGTAACGGGCCAAGTAGTGCAGGACATATTGAGGACCGCCGAAGGGCGGCTTAGCGTAAACGATCCAATCCTGACGGAAGAGGGAACGAACCAGAGCCCGGAAAAGCTTCGGATCGCAAAGGGACTTTTGATCTCCGTAAAATCCGAGTTTCCCCTGGCGGTAGGCCCGTTGCAGGCCCGCCACAAACTTGCCGCGAAATACGCGGCTGAGAACCTTCACCGGTAGAAAGAAAGGATACCGGGGCTGAATCCAGCGCGTGTGATCGGCGGACAGTCCGCCCGCCGGGATCACGCAGTGGACATGGGGGTGATGCTGCAGGTTCTGTCCCCAGGTGTGGAGCACGCTGAGAAAGCCAATGTGTGCGCCGAGGTGTTGGGGAATAGCCGCAACCTCCAGGAGTGTTGCGGCGCTGGCTTGGAAGAGCAAGCGATAGAGGAGGCGCTTGTTCTGATAGGCGAGGGGTGCCAGTTGGTGCGGAAGCGTGAAGACCACATGCACGTAGCGAACGGGGAGTAATTCCTTGTTCCGCTCGGCCAGCCAACGGTTGCGTGCGCCCGTCTGACACTTGGGACAGTGGCGATTGCGACACGAGTTATAGGAGATGGCGCGATGGCCACAACGCGCGCATCGGTCCCGGTGACCGCCCAGAGCGGCGGTGCGGCAACGCGCGATGGCGTACAGCACCTTCCGCTGTGCCCACGTTAACCAGGACCGACTGCGTTCGATGAAGCACTCGCCTTGCGCGCGAATGATATCGGCCACCTCGAGGGTGGGCCGCATCATTTTTTGTGTCTCTTCCGCGAATGATAGACGGTTTCGGGGCCGGACACGTTCATGGTGTCCAGCGGATTGGCCACGGCCTGCAGGTGCCGCCGCAAGAGGTGCAAGTAAAGGGCCGTGTGCCGAAGGTCGACGTGACCGAGCAGCAACTGAATCGTGCGCAGGTCGGCGCCTGCCTCTAATAGGTGAGTTGCATAGCTGTGTCGAAGAAGGTGTGCGGAAACGCGCTTTTCGATCCCGGCCCGCTCCGCCGCGGACTGGCAGGCGTCCCAAACGACTTTCGGGGTAATCGGTTTATCCGCCCGCCAACCGTCGACGGTGCCGGGAAACAGCCAGGTCTTCGGCTTCATCCAGCGCCAGTACTCGCGCAAAGTCTCCAGCAACTTCGGGCTGAGCGGAACGTAGCGGTCGCGCCCTCCTTTGCCGTGCTGAATGTGGATCAGCATGGCTTTACTATCGATGTCTTTGACCTGCAGGTTGCGCAGCTCGCGATTCCGCATGCCGGTGGAGTAGAGCACCATTAGCAGGGTGCGATCCATCAGGTTGCGAGCCGAATCGAGTAGCCGGCCCACTTCTTCCACACTAAAAATGATGGGCAGCCGCCGCGGCACTTTGGGAAAGGGGATGTCCTCCAGCAGATAGCGACGCTTGAGCGTCTTAACGAAAAAGAATCGCAAGGCGGAAACGTGCAATTTAACCGTGCGGGGTTCGAGCTTCCTTTCGCGGAGCAGATAAGCCTGGTATTCGCGCAGATGCTCCCGGTTCAGTCGGTCGGGTGGTCTTCTGAAGTACTTGGCGAATTCTTCCACCGCATGAATGTAGTTCTCGATCGTCGTTGCCGCATAGTTTCGGCGCTGGAGTTCCTCCAGCATGATTTTGCGTAGATGGGTCACAGAGACCTCCTTTCTCTGTGCCCCAAGTTATCGCAAGACTAAGCACGGAGATCGTGCACGCGTAGCGTCCGCCGCGCCAGCGGCTTCGTTCTGACGCCGCAGTGTTTACCGATTCCGCGTCACTTGGACGTATTGTTAAAATCAACCGGTCCAAATCTGCTTGGACCTAAATCTCGGAAAAGCGCTGACCGTGGCTAGCTACCCGCCGCCCGCCGATGTTTCCAACACAAAGAGAAGAGCCCACGGTCCGGAAGGGTCGGCCGCGGCGGCACCGTGGCTACCTCCTGGCCGTTTTAGGTGGAAGCGGACGAGAGGATCCGCCGGGCGATCTCAGTTGATGCTGGCGGAAGCAAGGATCGGCTTGAGCAGACATTCGGATAACGGCTGGGCCGATAGCTATGCGACGGGTCGGGGCGATTGGGGTCAAGGTGCCGGGGACGGAGTGGGGCCGACCGGCCGAGCCGTGGCTCGGGCCGGTGAAGAGCATGGCTTCCGTGTTGATGTAAACCTTATGTCCAGGCGGGTCGGAAATCAGGACGATCTCAACTGAGGAGGGGAGCTTTTACGAACTCCCCTCCTGATTCAGAGCTTGTCCTGAACGCAGTGAAGGAAGGGGCCGGAGCGTTAGCGACGGGGGTGGTCACAGGAGGCCCTTACCGCGTCACCTACCTGCCGGTTGACCGCGAGGGCTTATTGAATTTGGCCGACCTGGAAGCCGCCATCACGGATGAAACCGCCGTGGTGTCGCTGATGTGGGCTAACAACGAAACGGGCGTGTTGTTCCCTATTGAAAGGATTGCGGAGATTTGCCAATCACGAGGCGTGTTGAATTACTGCGACGCCGTACAGGCGGCGGGCGAATTCCGCGGGTGGCGGATCGACATAGGTAGGCTGTTACCAGCTTTCCCTGTCACACCACCGTACGTACGGGTCCGTATACGGCGGTTCGGCGGGTGGAGCTATCAACGAACGGTCAATCTTGGAAGCCCGAGCGAGTCGAAGTAGGCATTGGGCAGTGCCAGCGCGAGGGCCGGGCTGTTGGCCAGCCGCCAAGGACCATGGGCACTGGCCGCCGTTTGGGCAGCCAAGACCGCGCCCACGTCTCGCTTCCGCAGCTCGGCATAACGCGCCCGTCCTCGCTTCCACTGCTTCCAGATCGCCGACCGCAGCCGACGCCGGACCCACTCCTCCAGGCTGGCTAGCACCGAGGGCGTCTGGCACTTCCCAAAATAGCCGATCCAACCCTGGAGATATCGGGTTAGTTCTGTCGCCATCTGTTCCGTGCTTCGGCCGCGTGTCCGGCCGGTTAGTTCCCGAACCTTCACTCGGAATCGGAGCACCGCTTTCGGCGCCATCCGCCGTTTGGGCACCCGCCCCGACCTGAAACTAAAGCCCAGAAACTTCCGCTCCCAGGGTCGCGCTACCGCACTCTTCTGCTCGTTCACCTTGAGCTTGAGCTTCGCCGTGATGAAGCGCGTTATGCTCGCCATCACTCGTTCCCCCGCCCGCCGGCTGCGCACGTAGAGGTTGCTATCGTCCGCATACCGCGCGAACCGGAGACCTCTCCGCTCCAACTCCCGGTCGAACTCGTCGAGCACGATATTGCTCAACAAGGGCGACGTTACTGTCTGAACGCAAAAGATAATGTGGGCCGGGTTGGGGCGGCGGTGTCGGCGGAGCTAAGTGAGGGGGACGGGGCATCCCGCTCGGATCGGGTCCCCCGGTGGGGATCCGGATCGAATGACGGATCGTAAGCGTCTCCTTTCCCACCAAGATCTCCTTCACCAGCAGACGCAGGATTTTCTGTCGCTCAGTTACCTCCAGCGTATCCGCCCTCCTCTGCAGCCGGCTACGGAAATCATCGAGTAATTCGACCAGCCGCAAGCACTGTGCTGGGTCGCTCGCTGCCGTTTCCAGCGTTTGCAATTCCGTTTGAACCGCCTGCTGTTGTTTGCGGAGTTCGGGCATCCGGCAGCGCAGCTGCTCCAGACTTACTAAGCCTTCCTGATAGGCGTTGAGCAGGCGGTCCATGCTCTTCTGCAGCCGGGTCTGTTCTCGGTGCAACAGCTCCTGGCGCTGCTTCAGAGGATCGGCCTTCCGGGCCGCTTCTACCCGGCGGTTCAGTTCCTCCGGGATCACGCTCGGGCCCTCCAACAGCCGCACAAGTTCCCCCCAGACCACCGCATCGAGGTGATCCTGACGAACGGGCGGGTTATCGCAAACCGCCCCTCGCAGATGGCGATAGGCATCCGAACCCAAGCACCGGTAGTAATACAGCTTGCGGGCCGAGGTGCGCGTCGAGCAACGATAAAGCGCATAGCCGCAGCGCTCACAAACCAACATCCCCTGCAACAGGGAGGGCTCGAGCGTGCGCCGGGGAGAATGACGTTGGTTTTGCTCCAACTGCTCTTGCGCCAGGGCCAAGGTTTCTTCGCAGATCAAAGGCGGAACCGCAATCTCGATCCAGTCCGAGCGGGGCCGCTCGTGGTTGGCACTGTCGCGGCTTGCCAGTCCCCCGCGTTTCCGCAAGGCGCGCGTGATGCGCTGTCGCGGGCGGAGTTCGGTCTTCCCGTAGCAAGCCCGGCCCCGGTAGGCCGGGTTGCGCAGCATCCCCCAAACCGTGGAGCGCTCCCAGCGCGTCCCCCGTCCGGGTGGGAATCTGCTCCTCGTTCAGCCGCGGGCAATGGCCTTGACGCTGAGCCCTTGCTGCGTGTACATCTCATACACCCGACGCACCACCGCCGCCTCTGGTTCGAGGACCTCGTAATACGCGGCGGAAGTGTCGCTCTTCTGCACATAGCGATAACCGTAAGGAGCGCCCGAGAGTACGTTGATCGATCCCTGGCGGGCCCGGTGGCGCTTGCCCCGGCGCGAGCGCTCGGCAATCTGCGCCCGCTCATACTCGGCGATCATGCCCTGAAACTGCAGCAGCAGTTGGTCTTCCGGCGTGGCCCCGGAGGGAGAGTTTAAGAAGACCAACTCCACCCCGCAGCGGTTCAACTCCTCGGCCAGCAGCACCTGATAGGCATACTTGCGACTCAGACGATCCGGCGAGTAGACCAGCACGGCTTGCAGTTGCCCAGCGGCCGCCAAGTCGCGTACGGCTTCCAGCCCAGGGCGCAGTAGCGTGGCGCCGCTGTAGCCTTCATCCTGAAAGCGCCACTCGGCGGGAACCTGATAGCTGTGGGCCTCGGCGTACTCCGTCAAGGCGGCTGGCTGGCTGGCAATCGGGTGGTTCTCCTTCTGGCGGTCCGAGGAGACACGGGCGTAAATCGCGGCCAATTTCGTCATTCAGAATCTCCTGGGAGCTGGTAACGGACGGGAAAACGGCCTGGCCGGCGAGCCGGTCAGGGCCCGGCAGCAGACATTCATAAGCCTGGGCCAGTTTCTCCGCCCCCAATCGATCATATTGATATTCCAACCGCAGCGTTCGAGCCCGACTTGCCGGGCGCTCAGCCACGGCCTCCCCCGCGCTGCAGAACCGACTGTACGGCTCGGCTGACAATCTCGCCCAAGGTCCAGCCGGTGGAGGCAGCGTACCTTCGCAGCCTCTCCACTAAACCGCGGGAAAGCTTGACGGTGAAAGACACCTTGGCGTCTTCCACGGGAACCGGCTGTTTGAGATGTTGAGCCTGCTGCAGGTAACGATAGGCTTGACGCTTGGACACCGACCAGTCCCGGGCCAGGCGTTCGGCGGCCTCGGGCAGCAGTGCATGCGCACCAAGGAGGGTACGAGCTCGATTGAGCCGCTCGGCCTTCTGTGCATCGCTGGCACGAGGCATAAGACATATAAGTACGTCCATTTATGTCATAAGTCAACAGCTTTTTCACGTTCTTTGACCCCCCTGCCGATACCTCACAGTCCGGTCAAAGTTGAAGTTATCTTTTGCGTTCAGACAGTAACCACTGCCCCTTGCGGCGTACCGACCTTCGTCTCCGACCACGCGCCGTCCTCACTGACTCCCGCCTTCAACCATTTCTGGATCAGGCGCAGAATCCGTTTGTCGGCCACCCGGTGTTGGACAAACTTCATCGTCCATTCGTGGTTCATGTTATCGAAGGACACCGCCACACACTACCCACCCTCGGAACCTTCCCGAGAGGGTGACGATCACCCGACCCCATCATCCGTTTGAAGGCCAGTCTTTGTCCGTTCTCCGGCGCTCCCACCGACAAGGGCATTTGTATTTTGTTCTGATCTTACCGGACGGGAGTAAATCCTTGATTCCCGGGGCCTGGACCGACGTTGACTCCGCCGCGCCTCCCTTGGGCGATCACCCTCTTGTGGGCTCTCTGGAAGACTTGCTTCACCTTCGCTCCATCGTCGATGCTCTCCTCGGCCGAACTGTCGTGTCGGCCCCATCCGTCGCACCCCAGGAGAGCCATGCCGCAACTACCGCTGAAGTTCCTCGACGACCTTCCCCGTCCCGAGACGTGCTTGTGGGAGCAGATCGACGACGAGCGCAAGCGCCTCGTAGTCGAGACTCTCGCACGCCTCATGACCCAAGCAACCCGAGCCCACGAACCCCAGGAGCAGAGCCATGACTGATCTCGCCAAAATCCAACCGACCCATACCCAGCGAGCCGCCTGCATCTATGTTCGCCAGTCCACCCCCACACAGGTCGAGCACAACCGCGAATCCACTGCTCGCCAGTACGCCTTGGCGGATCGAGCCTGCCAATTGGGCTGGCCCCGCGAGCAGGTCGTCATCATCGATGAAGACCTCGGCCTGTCCGGCAGCAGCACCGACCAGCGTTCTGGATTCACGCGCATGACCAGTGAAGTGGCCCTGGGCCACGTGGGAATCATCCTGGGTCTGGAGGTCTCGCGGCTGGCCAGAAACAATGCCGACTGGTATCGTCTGCTGGAACTCTGCGGCCTGACCGACACCCTCATCGGTGACAACGATGGGGTTTATCATCCCGCTCTGTTCAATGACCGGCTGCTCCTCGGCCTCAAGGGCACCATGAGCGAAGCGGAGTTGCACATCATCCGCGCCCGGCTGGACGGAGGCATCCGCAACAAGGCGGCGCGCGGGGAACTGCGCCGCGGCTTGCCCGTTGGTTTTGTCTGGGGGGAAGCCGACGGAGAAGTTCTCTTCCATCCTGATGCGGCCGTCATCGGCGCGATTCGCACCGTCTTCGAGCGCTTCACCGAGTTCGGCTCGGCCCGCCGCGTCTGGCTCTGGTTTCGCTCCGAAGCTTTGTCGTTCCCTCTGCAAGATGGACCGCAAGGGCAAATTCGCTGGGTCGCTCCCACCTACACCGCCCTCCACCACATCCTCACCAATCCGGTGTATGCTGGCGCTTACACCTATGGCAAGACTCGCACGGAGCGCTACCTCGATGCACAGGGTGCCGTCAAAAAACGGATGCGTCATCTTCCTCTCGAACAGTGGGCGGTCCTCATCCCCAACCACCATCCCGGCTTCATCGCTTGGGAGACCTTCCAGGCCAACCAAGCGCGGCTGGATGCTAGCAACACTCGTCCGCGGCCGCACCAAGGGGGAGGCGCGTCCCCCTAAGGCTCCGCGCTGCTCCAGGGCCTGGCCACCTGCGGTCATTGCGGGCGACGGCTCCCGCGCTTCATTATCGCGGTCGAAACTCCACTCCCGGCTATCACTGCGCCGGCAAGGACATC